>CAVTJP010000018.1:0-16494 GCA_963735085.1 uncultured Gammaproteobacteria bacterium | reverse complement strand
ACCAGCTGGGTGAGAATGATCTCAAGGCACGCGTGCTCGACCACTTCGCGCGTCCCTTGCCTCGACTGGCTCCAGAAACGAGTGAACTTCGTTCGTTGTGCGAAAGTGACTTCGAGCGTTCGATGTTCGATGAGCTCGTCGCTCTCAAGTATCGAGTGGTTCCTCAAGTGCGAACGGGCGGACGAAGGATAGATCTTGTCGTTGAGTCTCCGAACGATCACCGACTGGCGATCGAATGCGACGGCGACAAATACCATGGGCCTGATCGATGGATGGAGGACATTGGCCGCCAGCGCGTCCTAGAACGAATGGGGTGGCGCTTCTGGCGATGCTGGGGATCGAGTTGGATTTCCGACAAGGCGGGATGCATTGCAGATCTACTCGAGACGATGACATCGATGAAAATTACACCGTGGGTGAATGACAGCTCGAATGCACCATCACCATTCGTCGAGTTCCGAGTGATCGAGCCAGCCAGCGCCACGATCGTTGAAGATAGTGACGTCGAGGACGCGTGGAGCGCCCCAACGGAAACGTTGGACGCTACCGCCGTCTCCAGCTCCACTGAGCAGGCGCGATCTGTTGGAGCGGAGGTCGGCGACGAGGTGGTGTACCACGCCGTGGCGCGACCCGATGATGTTCGTAAGGTTCGAATCGTCAACGGGGAGTCCGAACCGAGCTTCGGTACGGTCAATCGCAGAACACCGCTCGCCGAGGCGTTGCTTGGCAGTCAGCCGGGACAACAAGTCCGCGCCCTCTTACCGGCAGGGTCGGAGTCCTACTACATAGTTGAGGTGCTCAAGTCGAGCTCCCCGCCATCCGGAAATCACGACGCGAGCGCCCGTGGGCTCCAACAGTAACGAGTTGACCGCTCGCGCGTGGCTCGACGCATTTCTCGCGCATCGCGGCGTTGACGCGCCAGACGGTCGATCTCTTCATGCCTATCGTTGCTCAGCTCGCGAGTTCGAAGAGCTAAAGCAGGTACTGACGGGTCGCGACGGTCTTGTACGCATTGATTCGCCCGTCATTCGCGCGTTCGCGCTTTACGCTTCTGAGTGGTGGCGCCGGAGCTACACGGGCGGCCCTTGGGAATGGGAACCCCTACTCAACTCAATCGCCTGGACCGTTCCGTATCACGAGCTATACGAAGCACTTCGATCCGCTTGGCGGTGGTGGCAAGTCAAGCCCGTAGTACTCGGCGCACAGATTCGCTACCTGGGAACATTCGCTTCACAGGGTGGGCTACCGCTAGCGCTAGTGCAGGAGCACAGCGGTGTGCGTGGGTTCCTGAGGGCATTGCTGAAGGAATACGAACGGTTTCGCAGAGTGGTCGACGATGGGTTGGAGCTAGCCGCTAGCTGCGCCACGTTCCTGCCGCGAAGCCTTCGCAACGAGTCCGTGTTTCAACTCGGCTCCGAACTGATGGACCAGGTCTGGTCGGTACGGGACGTCGTGCGACAAGCCAACGATCCGATCAAGGCGCTCGACGAGAAACTCCCAAACTGGCGTATTCGTTTTCCCGTTGACATTGATGACGCGCACGCCAGAAGGCTAATCGACTCCCTGCTTCGGGATGCGGGAAAAGTTGAGAGCGACGCTGCGGAGAGCTTTGTCGTCCGTCGCGCTTTGCTACAACGCGGTGATCGGTTGGAACTGGTTGCCGACACTGTTCTGCCGCGGAACTTGCCAAAGAACGCATTTGCCAAACGTTTAGGCGTACCCGCCGACATCTTGCCTGCCCGGTTTGAGCTACGCGCCGAGACATCACGCGCCCGTCCCGTTGGAATTGGAAGGCTCACGAACGACGAAGTCGTCTTCACGCCGGCTTCTCTTGAACGAAGGCGTTTGGAGGGCCTAGAAGCGACTTCGGAGATTCGCTTGGTCGTTTCGATCGGACACAGAGTCGGAACCGACATCACGCCGGTCGGCGGTCTCGCGCTCGACGCCCTGCCATGGGTCTTCGCAGATCGGGCAGGGCATGGCGAACGCTACGACTTCGTCGGCCAAGGTTCCATCAAGACTCGCTACCCAGAGGTCCTTGTTCTCTTGCCGACGGGATCCGCGCCTCAACCGTTCGGCGAAGGATTTGTATTGACGCCGCAGGAGCAAATTGTTGGGCGTGTTGCGCTTCGCCTGCGAGGAACACTGAGCGTCGACATCGACGGTGGGGTCTGCGTCATCCGGACCGCCCAAGAGAAGGAGGGCGCCGAATCGTATCTTCTGTCGGGCGCGCGAGACTTCAGCATTGGTAGTTCCGTGCCAGTATTTCGCGGTCCGCCAAAAGTGTACGCGGTCGATGAAGACAAACCGCCCAGAGGAATCCCGGCTGATCAAGTGCAGTGGCGATCGGCGGGCGGCAAGTGGTCCGCGCAACCAACCGTGCCAGGGCTGTGGCAACTTCGCGTCGTTGACCGGGGCGAGCTTCGCCTTTCGACCCGCGTTGGGATTCTGCCCTCAAACTTTAGCCTCGAACTTCTACCGGGGCGGTCACATGCAGAGGGCTGCATTCGACTTCGCAACGCGGGCGACATTCAGTTCGGTTGCTCGTCGCCCAACGTCAACCAATCGCAACGCCGCATAGACTCCATTGTCGATTTGGAACTCCAAAACGTTGGGGCTGAACTGATCGATCGCGTGGAAGTCGCGTTTCACTGGAACAGCTCCGATGCGATCGTTGGGATCGTCCCTTTTCCAGGTCGAGGTGCACGATTTGTGGGAGGGCGAGTCCGCGCGGGCGGCGCATCGCGCGCTTACGGTCTCGACGATCTCTATGGCGGACGGCTACTCGCTGTTTCCCCAAGCTCAGGGGCAAAGTACACGCTCGTCGGAGAATTGAAGGCCAATGACGTGACCTCCGACCTGCTTCGCGCCCTCCATTTTTCTGTGAAATTGCCGTTGGTTCGCGAGGGACTGTACGAACTACCACTTGTCGAGATTCGAGATCGCGCCATTGCACTGTTGTCGGCGACACGAAATTTGCACTCACATGTTCGGCTAACGATTGAGGGACCAGGCGGAACCGAGGCGTCGGCAATTGTGGAACCATTTTCTGCGAATTTTGTAGTCGACCACCGGCTAATTTGGATTGAGGGGCGCGACAGCGACTCAAGCCAGGTCATAGTTGAAGCACGGAAATTTAGTGACCCAGCACGCGACCCAGTATTTCTAACGCCCGCCAACTCAGAAGGGGTTAGAAGAGGATGGACGATCGCCGAAGAACAAAACGACGGACATGCCTGGCTACTCACTGCTCGAATCGGACAAGAGTACTTTGTACGACCGACAGTCTTCTCTGCGTCAAGCAGAGAAGCACTGACCGAGAGTGATTCAATTCGTCGGCTCGCTGATGCGGCCGACTGCGCTGCAGAAGACCGCGACAAAGTCATGCGAATCATACTGGACAGACTTCAGAGTGATCCTGATGACGAGGAGAATCGTCAGTACATCTATGACGTCTTGGATGCCTCCCAAGGTTTACCCGCGAAGACGTTCCATCTCCTAGATCTGTTGGTGGAGTATCCACGGTTGTTGATTCAGCTCCTGCTTCGGGCCAATAAGCAGATTCGTTCACGTATCTGGAGCATGGAGCGAGAGATGCCATTCTGTTGGCATCTGGTTCCGATTGAACTGTGGCGGGAAGAGGTGGTCGAGCTAACAAAGTCGATACGGTCTGAACTCGGTGCCGACGCCGATACAGTTCTTGAATCGCACCTGCTCGCGGTTTTCGAAGATGCGATCGCACTTTGGCCCTCATTGAGGATCGCGCGAGAAACAGCTTTACATGAGTTGGGGCGAGCGCCGAAGTCGAGCCTGATTGCACTCGCACGCAATCAATCGTCTTGGCAAGCGCTCCTCCAGGCCCTAACGAAGGAGCACCAGAAGCTCCTCCAGGCATGGGCAGACAGGGAAGATTGGCCATCTGGTCCCACTCGATCCGATTGGGAGCGGGTAATCAGCGCATCTGATGTAACTGAATGGCGAGGGCTCTGGCGGAACACAGAAGGCGTTGGCTTTCAGATGCCAATCACCGATGCACCGTTTGGTGCTGCGTTGCTAAGTGGACTCAACAAAGGAGGATCGTCGTTCCTAGTTCAGACGACCAAGTACCTACGCGATCAGGACCCAAACTGGTTCAACGCTGCCTATACCGTGGTACTCGCGCTCGTTCTCGCAGCGCAGCATAAGGAAACGAAGTGACCGATTCACACACAACGATCTCACTCGAGCACGTCATCACTGATATGCAACGTCGCTCGTCGCGCGCGATATCCGGATACTTCGGCATACGATCGCCAGCACTGCGAGCGTATTTGCGTTCTCAATACGAAGCACAACCTGGCAACGAAGGAGCACTCCTTGCGCAGCCTGTGTTCGAAGCGACATTCGGTTGGACTCAGGCAGCCTCGACGATGTCCGCCCTCGCTGACTCTCGACTGCTTCGCTCCGAGCTTGTTGCCGCACTTGATGCTCCGCCAGCCCACCTCGCCGAAGACACTCGGTTTGGACGCGATTGGTTTCCATTCGAGCACCAATATAAGAGTTGGCAACTATTGCTCAGAGACGCGCCACAGTCGGTATTGGTCACAAGCGGCACAGGGTCCGGCAAAACCGAGTGTTTTCTAGTACCAATTCTCGAGGATCTGTTGAGAGAACGGGCCGCTCACGGGAGACTGAGCGGCGCGCGAGCGATTTTTCTCTATCCTCTGAACGCACTAATCAATAGCCAGCGTGACCGGTTACGAGCCTGGTCCGCGGCCTTCAAGGGCGACGTGCGCTTTTGCCTCTACAACGGAGAGACGAAGGAAGACGTCCAAGCTTCCGAACAAGCCAGGGCGCCTGAGGAGCAGCTTTCGCGCCGAGGACTGAGAGCCGATCCCGCACCGATTCTCGTCACCAATGCCACGATGCTCGAGTACATGTTGGTTCGCAATGAAGACGAACCCATCATCGCCGCATCACGCGGCAAGCTTCGCTGGATCGTACTCGATGAAGCGCACTCCTACATTGGATCTCACGCAGCCGATCTAACGCTTTTGTTACGGCGCGTCATGCATCGATTCGACGTCGATCCGTCAACAGTGAGATTTGTGGCCACGTCGGCGACGCTCGGTGGAGATGCCGGTAACGAAGAGAGCCTCCGAAAATTCCTTTGTGATGTCTCCGGGGCTGACGCCAGCCGCGTTCACGTGATCAAAGGGGTACGGAAAGTACCCGCCCTTGGCGGCGAGCCTCGAAACACGCGAGTCGACCTAGGTGCAGTTTCAAGACTCTCGCCTGAGCAGCAATTTGACGCACTAGCGGACTCGCGATCTGCAAGAAAAGTCCGAAAAGCAATGACAGAAGATCGCCCTCAAACTCTGGGCGAAATCCAAGAGATACTCGGCGGCGCAACGAGTTCACAAGACGCGCTTCGATTCATCGACATAGCGACGCGAGCGCGGAAGCATGACCAACCATTTCTCCCAGTACGGGCACATATATTTCACCGTACGCAAAGCGGTCTATGGATCTGCACTAACCGCGCTTGCAACGGCAGAACGCATTCAGCACTCGATCAGACCTGGCCCTATGGAGCCATCTTCCAGGAGCCGCGCGAGTTCTGCTCGCACTGCAAATCGCCCGTCTACGAAGCCGTGACCTGCGATTCATGCGGAGAACTCTATCTCCTCGCGAACGACGAGATGCGAGACGGCAAACATCGCCTATCGCCGATCAAAATAGATGAGGACGTCGATGAGTTTCAGCTCGAGCTGGACCCGCCCGACGACGAGGAAGGTAGCGAGGAGGACTTCGACGGCATCGGACAACGCGTGTTGATCACGTCGCTGGACGATGCTGAGACGGAGGTCGTTGGCCTCACGCCCGAGACCCACGAGGTACGCCCAGATGGCCCGATCCGCGTAAGACTGCTACATCCGAGTGCCACCGATGGACGATTGCGGTGCAGTCGGTGCCGAACCCGCAACAATACGGAAAGGCTGTTTAGGCCAGTACGTGTTGGCGCGCCTTTTCTACTCTCGACGCTGATCCCAACGGTCCTTGAACACACACCGCCCATCGTCAAGAAAGGGATCGGGGTGTTGGACGGCGGTCGACGACTACTCACTTTCAGCGACTCACGACAGGGATCGGCGCGCATATCCGTCCGATTGCAGCAGGAATCCGAACGCAACTGCGTAAGAAGTGTGCTCTACCACAGCCTTGCCAAGGCGCGACTCAGGGATGCCTCGAACCCCGAACGTGAGGCAACGCTGCGCAGCCAGATCGAGGAGCTAACCTCTTCAGCGCCCAACAGTCCTGTCATAAAGAATATGTTGGAGGGAATGCGCGAGGAGCTCAGAACACTAACCGACAGCGCGAATCGCACCGGATCGCTGACGTGGCGGGAGGCATCCCTTGAGCTCGAGCGATCGCCCGACTTCACTGACATGCACCAAGCCTACAACGTGTTGGCGGGGAATAAGATCGGGGCCAGTGCGTTCGCCCAGTTTTGCCTTTATCGCGAATTCATGCGACGCCCGAAGCGAATGAATTCTGCCGAAACTCTGGGCTTAGTGGCGGTTCGATATCCTGAAATTGAAGCGTCAGCGCTGCGGCTAGTGCCGAACGAATGGCGTAGCGTTCTGCAGGGGACGCCGGACGACTGGATCGCCTTCATAAGGTTGCTTCTCGACTTTCAGTTTCGTTCCAACGGGGCTGTTGACGTTGAGCGCGACCATTTGAGTTGGATGGGTGTCCCAGTTCACCAGCGGTTCATGCAGGGTCCTGGGTTCAAGGGCGGAGCACGACGCGACGCCGTGATGTGGCCGTCTGCGCGAAAAAATCAGCTGCGCGGACGCGCTGTGCAAATGATGGCTCGAGCGTTCAAGCTTGATCTGACGGAAAACTCAAGTCTTGATCTAATCAACGACATGCTCACGCGAGCATGGAACGCCATCCAGCCACACTTGGAACAAGTCGGTAACGGCTTTCTACTGCCACTGCGATCCAAGGCCGAGCTTGCCGAGCTGGGCCAAGCGTACACATGCCCCTATTCGCGGAAGGTCCTCGATAGCGTCTTTCGTGGACTCTCCCCGTATACGCCGATGGAAGCGGACGCCGAGCCCTGCACACCGATCGCAATGCCGGCGTTGCCGTTGCCGTATTGGACCTATCCGAGCGGCCAGCGCGCATCGTCTGCTGAGATCCGCGAGTGGATCGAGAGGGATGACAAGGTGGTGCGATGCCGCGACGTTGGGGCCTGGACGAATCTAAACGACCGTGCCGCCGCACTCGATAACTATTTCGCCGTCGCTGAGCACTCCGCACAGATTCCCGGCGCTCGCTTGAGGCAGCGCGAACAGCTGTTCAAAGAAGGCCGCCTGAATGTTCTGAGCTGTTCCACCACCATGGAAATGGGGGTCGATATAGGCGGGTTGACGGCTGTGATGATGAATAATCCACCGCCGCACCCGGCGAACTACTTGCAAAGGGCTGGACGCGCCGGTCGGCGCGGCGAAGGTGCTTCTTTGGGTGTAACGCTGTGCAAACACACACCGCACGGCAATGCCATCTTTCATCAACCCCTATGGCCATTTATTGCTGAGTTGCGCGCACCACGGGTTGGTCTCGACAGCGCACGCCTTGTGCAGCGTCACATCAACGCACTCTGCCTGGGTATCTTTCTCCAGGGCCAAGACGTGCGACGACTAAAGGTCGGCTGGTTCTTCGAAGACGAAAGCACCGGATCAACATCGGCCGACAAGTTTCGTGATTGGTGCGTCTCCGTCGCGCCAGAAGACGCGGCGACTCTTCGAGGTGTCCGGAATCTTGTCCGAGGAAGCGCACTCGCTGGCTTGGCGCCAGAGCGACTGATGATCCAATCG
Source organism: uncultured Gammaproteobacteria bacterium (assembly GCA_963735085.1). GTDB lineage: Bacteria > Pseudomonadota > Gammaproteobacteria > Pseudomonadales > Azotimanducaceae > DATJGR01. Next base: position 8,629 of record CAVTJP010000018.1, on the reverse strand, counting down.
GCTGAGATGATTCAGTCCAGTGGAGAATCCTGGCGACGCGAGATTGACGCGCTCCTCGCAGACGCCACACGTCTACGCGCCGAGGGTGCCAACGACAAGAGCGCGGCAATTCAAGCAATCGAAAAGCACCTTCTTCGGCAGCGCGACGAGTATTTGTTGAGTGAATTAGTGAACCTTGCGTTCCTTCCCGGCTATGGATTCCCCACAAACGTTGTCAGCTTCATTCCAACCACGATTGAGGATCTCAAACGCCAACAGGCGAATCCCGAACGGGAGGACGCCTTCGCGTTCTCGCGAGGTTATCCATCTCGCGACCTACCGACTGCAATTCGGGACTATGCGCCGGGATCAGATGTTGTCATTGACGGTCGCGTCTATGCTTCTGCTGGCGTGACACTCAACTGGCACCTCCCGGCAGCCGCGAGCGATGCAGTCGAAGTCCAAGCATTGCGCACGGCCTGGCAGTGTCGCTCGTGCGGTGCAACGGGTACTTCCGCCGTACAACCATCTCACTGCGAGACCTGCGGTACGCCGGACCGCCTTCAGATCAGGTCATATCTGCAGCCCTCCGGATTCGCCGTTGACATTGCATACCAGCCGCACAACGACGTGACGACTCCACGATACATTCCGGTTAGTGACCCCTGGATCAGCTGCCCTACGTCGGAATGGGTCTACCTTCCCGACGCAGAAGTAGGTCGATTTCGGTACAGCGAGTTTGGTCATCTCTTCCATTCGAGTGCGGGAGATCAAGGCCATGGATACGCTGTGTGCCTTCGATGCGGGCGTGCGGAGCCAGAGCGCGAAGGCAAGCCACCACTTGTCGAACACACACGCTTGCGTGGCGGAAGAAATGCCGGAGGGACCAATCGATGCGAAGGAAACGACCAGACTTGGGCGATTAAGCGTCACCTTTCGTTGGGCGCCAGTCAGCGCACAGATGTGTTCGAGTTGCAGCTCGGCTCGGATGTGTCGATCGAGGCAGCCTATTCACTCGGCATTGCCGTTCGAAAGGCGCTCACGGACTCGCTTGGTATCGAAGAGCGAGAGGTCGGTGTCGCTGCGTCGCAGAGTCGCCTCGCAAATGGCGGCAGAACACACTCGATCTATCTATTCGATGCTTCGACCGCCGGTACTGGCTACACAGCGGCACTGCGGGAGGATCTGGCTCCGATCATCGAACGCGCGGCCGGCGTCTTGGAATGCCCTCGTGTTTGCGACAGGGCATGTCACGCTTGCTTGCTCACATTCGATACCCAATATCAGTTTGAAAAGCTTGATCGGTTCAAAGCATTAGAACTTCTAAACGGGAAGTTGCGCGCCGGATTGAGCATTCCCGATAGCCAACGATTCTTCAAGGGCACCAGTCGCGCCTCACAGGAACTGTTACCAAACGCTGTGCGCCAGGCAGTCTACTCGTCAAATCCGCAAGAGGTCCGCATCTGGTTCAACGGTAATCCGGATGAGTGGGACATAGTTACCCATCCTCTGTACGACGACATTCTCCGCTGGGCGTCGGAGCACCGAACAACAACCATCGGCATCGACCCTGATGACTGGGCTACTCTGCCCGAACCAACCAAACTGGCATTTGGCAATCTTGTCAGCGTATCCAGCGGTCGCATCGTCGTGCAAAAGTTAGCCCCCAAGGTAACCCCTAACGGCAATGGCAAAGTCATCGCAGCGATCGGCGACGCAAATCGATCGCGCGAGTGGGCGGTTGGCAAGGACACGTCTGCGGCCGCCGATGAATCTTGGGGACGCAGTGCTTCCGGGAGCTCAACAGTCTGGCATTCCCTGGCACATGCTCTCGAGTCGCTTTCGGGTGAGCAGATTGACAGCGAACAGTTTCGTCCGGCGTCGACAAGCTCTCTAGTCGAATTGCGTATCACGAAGGAGCTAAACGGCTCGCTCGCAGACTTTGGTACAAAGTTCTGGGGGGCCACGCTGGCGAAATGCCATGGGCTCGCGGAACAGCTGCGTTCGCCAGCAACAATCACCCGGGTGGAGTATTCCGATCGCTACCTGAGAAATCCCCTTTCGCTGCTCCTTCTTAGGGAGGTGATCCTTGCCCTTCCGACAGACCATGGAATATCTGAAACCACACGTTTGGTTGTAACTACCCGAGGTTTGGATCGAGACCAACGACTTCCACCGCAGACCATCGGACACAATTGGCCGCCCGGCCGAGAAGTGACTCGACGAGACTTCTTCGGGCGCTCACTCGATCGACGCGACAGCAGCAAGCAGTGGCCAGGCAAACTCAAATTCAGCGATGAAGACGACTCATCCGTACCGCATTGGCGCGAACTAAAACTGACCTGGAGCGACAATGTCACTTGGTCGTTGAAGCTAGACCAAGGTTTTGGTTACTGGGTGGCTGGGTCTGCGGCGCGCTTTCCATTTGATGCCGACGCTGTCACACAGGAGAAGGTCGCAGAACAGAACGTTCGACATTGGTCAGTCCGCGCAAGTCGCGCTGACCATCCCACAATTGTGTATGTGGGCGAAGTTGAATCATCAACAGGCAATTGATGAGACGAGATGCGCACAGCTCTTTCTTACTGTAGATCGTTTGTGACCAGTGCAGTCCACCAACGACGTGATCCGACACCCTTCGTCTGGGGCAAGACTCCCGCCGAACTGACCCGCAAAGCTGTGCGTCGCGGGCGTTAACATGCCTTCGGGTACGCGACACTAGAGTTACACACGACACGATGGAATCAGCATGGTCACTGAAGCCACACATCAACCCACACAAATGCGTCTCATGCACGTAGGGAAAATGATCTGGCGAACTGGCACGCCGCTATTGATCGTTGCGCTATCGGGCTGTGCTTCTGTTTCTAGGCCGGCGTATTGCGACGCGACTGCCGAAAACATCCGATACGAAATCAATCGATATCCTGATTGGGATGTAGCGTGGATGGGAATTGCGCTAACGTGGGTGGGCCTCGAATGTCCTTGCCCAGACGGTACAGATTCCGAGGGAAAGAAGTGTGGTGCGCGAAGTGCCTACTCAAAGAGCGGTGGCTCTTCTCCGCTCTGCTACCCAGAAGAAATACCAAGAAACCGGATACCCGCGGTCAGGGATGAGTTGGTAAGGGAAGCAATGCCTTTCGAATGCGGCGGTTTGGGAGTGACCGGCATTCTGCAATTCGCGAAAACGCCAATCGAATCCATTCCTGCCGATTGGAAGCAATCCCACGTTCGGCCTCGTTGATGTCTGGTCCTCAAACTGTCACCGATACTGCCACTCTGGCGGGGCATCGCTTCAAGATACCATTTTTATTGGCCAACCCAACGACTGTTAATCAGCGGGTCGTTGGTTCGAGTCCAACAGGCGGAGCCAAGGGAATCAACAAGTTACGCTCCATCCCCTCCGAGAACGAAATCGCCTAGGTAACGATCTAGGCGTACAGGCAAAGCTGCAGGATCGTCGCGCCTTTCGTCTCGCGCGCGAGCTTGGTATCGATGACTTCGTATGACCATGGACCGAGATCGCTGGGTGTCGCTACTTTGATCAACACGTCGGCGTAGCCGTGCCAGACGTCCGAAACGAGCGCGGCCTGTACGATCAATTCGGCGCCCGCCGCCATCAGCGCGCGCGTCTGTTCAACGCGAACGGACGTGCGCTCCTCGGTATCGACAACACTGCGCTTGATCCCGAGCGTTTTCTCCAGATGGTCGAGGTACGCGGCTTCGTGCGCGAAGCCCCGCTCGCGCAGAGCTTCGAGGCGGATGTCTTTGCGCATCGGTGCTTTGATCTCACCATTCGCAACACGAAGGGACTGTTGTGTCAGATGCGAACAGCCGACGTGGTTCGACAGATCGGTTGCGGAAAGACGCAGGTGTTCGTTTACGTGTTGCACGGAACAGTCACGCGGCGGTCGGGCGTTTGGTGTGAATGCGTGGCATTGGATTGCTCAGTGGCGCAGCGCCATCGTGGCCACCGAGTCTGGCTCATCCGCATCGTCGTCGGCGTCGTCGATATCGGCCGAATCTACAGGCAACAACAGACTGGCCTCAGAAACTGGTAGCTCCTGTACGTCCCTGAGCTTGCGGCCGACCGCGCGCACACGCACGTGCGCCTTGTCGATCGAGTCGGATGCCTGATGCAGGCGCTTCTGCACCGCTTCGAGCACATCCCCGTACTTCATCCACTCCGTCTTCACCGCCGCGAGCAGGTTCCACACTTCACTCGACCGTTTCTGGATCGCCAGCGTTCGAAAGCCCATCTGCAGGCTGTTCAGAATCGACCACAGCGTGGTCGGCCCGGCGATCACGACGCGGTGCTCGCGTTGGATGAAATCCGTCAGGCTGTTACGGCGCAGAATCTCGGCGAAAAGCCCTTCGATCGGAATGAACAAGATCGCGAAGTCGGTCGTCTGCGGCGGATTCAGATACTTCCTGCTGATGTCGGCCGCGCAGCCCTTGATTCGCACCTCGAGCTGTTTGCCGGAGGCCTCCATCGCGTCCACATCGCCGCGATCGTGGGCTTCAAGCAGGCGTTGCCAGTCTTCGATCGGGAACTTCGCATCGATCGGCAGCCACACCTGATCGTCCTTGTCCTGGCCGGGTAGCTTGATCGCGAACTCCACCCGCTCGCCGGTACCCTTCGTTGCAACGTTGCACTCGTACTGATCCTGGCTGAGCACCTGTTCCAGCAGAGCACCCAGCTGCACTTCGCCCCAGGTGCCGCGCGCTTTCACATTGGTGAGAACCTTCTTTAGGTCGCCAACGCCGGTCGCCAAGGTCTGCATTTCACCCAGGCCTTTGTGAACCAACTCGAGTCGATCGCTCACCTGCTTGAATGATTCGCCGAGGCGCTTTTCGAGCGTGCTGTGCAGCTTTTCGTCGACGGTCTGGCGCATCTGCTCGAGCTGTTTCGTGTTGTCGTCGCGCAGGCTCTGTAGTTTGCCTTCGACGGTTAGCCGGACGGCTTCCAGCTTCTGCTCGTTCGATGCTTCGAGCTTGGTGATGGCGGCGGAGACAACTTCGCGTTGTTCTTTCTGCGCTACGGCGAGTTCGGCGCGCACCGCATCGAGCCGTTCACTGCTGCGCTTTTCGAAAGTATCGAGCTGGGTGGAGAAGCGTTCGAGCTGTGCCTTCTGGCCGTTCGAGAGCTCACCCATGTTGTGCGTGATCGTTTCGGAGAGTTGTTTGATCACAGCCATCATCGAGTTGGTCAGTTCCTCGCGCGTCGCTTGTCCGGAACTCGCGGTTTCGGCGCGGAACTGGTCCATTCGCTCGTTGTTGAGCTGTGCGAAGGTCTGAAACTGACTCGCAAGTGCGTTCAGCTTCGCGATGGACGAGGCCTCGGAGTCTTTCCGTCGCTGTGCGTCTGAATCGCTGAGCGTCTTGAACGCCGCCGCAAGCTCGAGCCGCTGCGCTCGCGCGCTGTTGTCGAGTTCTTCGCGTGTCCGTGCCGCTGTATCGATTACGCTGCGTTCGAGGCGCTCTTGCGCCTTCTCGAGTGACTCCAGTCCAGGCGACGGTCGCGACGCCCGTCGAACGACTACGATCAACATCGCGATCATGGCCACGCACAGCGCCGCAATCGCTATCAACAGCACATCTGTTGTCTGATTCAGCTGAAGCACGGCTAGCAATCCCTGGCGAGTGACGCGAAAGTAGATGTCGAGTCTCGCAGAACTAACCATTTCAAAATGCGAATTGTTTTACAACTACTTTGTCGGGGGGCGATCGTCGGACAATCTCGCCTGCACCTCGTCACCATCGCTCGATTCTCCTCGGCGCATCGGCCATCACCATCTGCCACTGCATTCATGGACATATCGCCTAGTTGATCGGTTGGTTGGTCGACGCAAAATCCGCGCTCGGCTTGGGCTCGGCGCGTAACGGATCGGCATCCGCCGGTGCCGGCGCGTCGGTCTGGCGCAGCGCTACCCATTTAACGTGGTCTAGCGGCAGCGACGCCCTGATGTGTCGTGTGAATCGATCGAAGTGCGACACCAGGCGGATCACGTCGATTTCTGCCGTGTCGGTCGACGAAGTGCGCGCGATGCTTGCGAGCTGATCTACGCTGTCGATAGGCCGCCCGTTCACGCCGATCAACTGATCGAACGGCGCGAGCCCGGCGGACTCGGCCGCACTGCCGCGCGCCACGAAATGCACCATCAGTTTGGGCTGATCGGTGAGCAGCCCCGCATCCTGATAGAGGGTGGGCGCAAACAGCGCGCCGGCAAAGAAGAATCCGCGGCGCGACAGAACGGCGTCGTCGGCGACGATGGGATACACAACGGTTGAAGACTCGCCATCGGCCCGCTCCACCTGCAGATCCGCCCTGCCCCGAACGCCGCGCAATCGGTGCGTCAGTTCGGCGAGATTGCTGGGCGCGATCTTCTCATTGCCAACCGCGACGATCCGATCGCCCACCCGCAGGCCGAAACGCGCAGCGCGTGGCCCGACGTGGGATACCGTCAACGTCGGTTGCCCATCCTCCACATAGAACAGCGCATCCAACGCGGCCGGGCGCGGGTCCTTGCCTTGTTGTAGCAGCTGAAGAACGCGGCAGGCGTACACGGTCTCCACCGCGAAGTTCATGTTCTGCACATGATCGCCAACCAGCGATTGCGTGTTGATGCCGACCACGGTGCCGGTGTCGAGCCGGATCAATGGCCCACCCGAATTGCCGCCGTTGATCGGTGCATCGGTCTGCAGGGTCGCGGAGCCAGCGAGCGACGAAAAGCCGGAGACGATGCCGCGTGTGCCGGTGAATCGATAGCCGTTCGGATGCCCGTATGCGCCCACCGGAACACCGACCGCGGGATGGTCCGCGCAGTCGATCTGCGCCTGGTCGCGCGACGCGGTGCTGCCGGGTTCGAGCTGGATCACTGCGAGGTCGAGAAACGAATCGATGTACACCGGCGTCGCCTTCGACTTCGTGCCATCGCTGAACGACACGTCGAGCGTTGCGGGCGAATGGCCGACCACGTGCGCGTTGGTCATCACCCAGCCGCGCTCTTTATCAACGATGAATCCGGCACCGAGATACGAGCCGGGATCATCCTCAATGAACGGCGTCTCGATGCGCGTTTCGATGTACACCGTGTAGTTGCGTGCGGCCGCGAAGATCTCTTCGACTGTCGCTGCGTAGGCAGCGTTTGCGGCCATCAGCAGCAGCACCACGAACGGCGCGCCGAATCGAGAGAGGAAATGAAGGATGCGTACTACTTGGAATCGCATGTCGAAATCACTCCACTGCTTGAGGTTGGGTTTTAGAAGGTTCTGTGAGGACTACTCGGGTTGGCCAGCGCAGCCGATGTGCGCGGACCGCACACCAGACGCACCGATGACTCGGTGTTCTTGAAATCAAATGTGTTGAGCCGTCCCAGCAGATCAGTGCGAGCTACGCACTGCAGATGGTGCAGTTGATCGGCGCGCACCCACGTCGTGAAGTGCAGATCGGCCGCGCCGCGATCCGCAACGCAGAACGCAAGCCCCGATCGCGTGGGCAACTGCCAATGGCCCGCACCGCGCAGCAGGCGCTCTTCGAACCAGCGCGAGGCAATGCTCAGCGCCGGCCGCAGTTCCGCGGTGAGCGCCGCCATGTCCCACGCGCCATCGCGGCGTCGCTGGAGCACGCGTTCCACCGCGTGTTGCGACACGCGGACACCCACCGACCTGAAGTCGGGGTTGCAGGGCGCGCGTCGCTTGAAGTCGACGCGCACCAACGTGAGCGCACCACTCGACGGATCGTTGGGATGCTCCGGGAGCAGCAGCTCGCAGGACCAGACCGCACGCCGTCCCGAACCCTGATTCAGATCGCGCACGATGCGGCCACGAAAGTGACGTTTGACGTACGCCACCACGCGCCGATGCGTGGAGCCGATGCGTTGGCAGCCCCTCGGCAGCACCGTGCGAAACAGGCAACCGAGCGCTTCGTTGAAGTCCTCTCCGGTCTCGCGCAACAGGCGCTTGCGCAAACCGACGGCAAGGGTCGAATTCACACTCACTGCTGTCGTCATCGGGCCTCCCACCTGCATCACCACACGCCGCTTGATTCGATTCGGGTTCCAGTCTAAGGTTTACACAACTGATGTAAAACATGATTTTTGTAAACCCGTGCTCAATGAGCGACTAAAGGCGGCCAGGACGGCCGCAGGGCTCAGCCTGCGTGCGCTCGCCGATGAAGTGGGCGTGTCCGCCATGGCGTTGTCGAAGTACGAACGCGGCGTAATGCGCCCTTCACCGAGCGTGATCGGGGCATTGGCGAAGGAGCTGCGCGTGCCGCCCGCTCACCTCACCGACAACGCACCGCTGGAACTCACCGGGGTGGAATACCGCGCCAGCAGCCGGATGACGCCGGTCTCGAAGCGGCTGATACACGACGAGATTCGAAGGCAAATCGGTCTGCGGCGCGAGATCGAAGCGCTCGTGCCGGAGATTCGGCCACCGGCGTTGAGTTTTCCGTCGCGCCCGAGCCGCATCGTCAGCATGGACGCGATCGAAGACGTGGCCGAGGGCGTGCGCGATGCGTGGGGCTTGGGCGCACAGCCCATTTCGAACCTAACGAATCTGTTGGAAGCGCACGGCGTGCGCGTGGTGCACGTGACGATCCGCGACGGCTGGTTCGACGGGCTCGCGGCGCGGGTGGACGAGTGGC
>CAVTJP010000017.1:0-226600 GCA_963735085.1 uncultured Gammaproteobacteria bacterium | reverse complement strand
GGCGGAGCGGACGGGACTCGAACCCGCGACCCCCGGCGTGACAGGCCGGTATTCTAACCAACTGAACTACCGCTCCGAACTGGGGACCCAAGCCGACGTGTCGGTTCTGCCTGGTGGGTGTTGCAGGGGTCGAACCTGCGACCTACGGCTTGTAAGGCCGCCGCTCTACCAACTGAGCTAAACACCCGGAAAAAGCGCGAGCGGGGTATGTTACTGGCTCGGCTTGGAGTGTCAATCAGCGGAGGTCGCAGTAACGCTGCGCTCGGGCGACGTGATATGAAGGCGTGCGTCGGTTATTTTTGCTGTCTTAGATGTCCGGATTGACGAGCATGAGCGCGTCCGCCGAAACGGTGTCGATCCGCCGTCCCGCATTGCGTTGGTTACTGGCCGCCGCAATTTCGTTGCCGGCAACGTTGATCAGCTGGATCTTAAACGAGGGCCTGCGGCTGGAAGTCGGCGTTGCGATGGCGGCCTTGATGCTGTTCGGGTGGCGAGGCTTCGCAGCGGCGATGGTGGCAACCGCGGTCGTTGACGTCGTAATGGCCACAAGCACTGCCGCTGCGATGGCGATGGCGCTGGCAACCGTAACGGCCGGCGCCGTTTGCGGCGTGCTGCTGCAGCGCGCGCGCGCTGCAACCGCAGACGGCGTCGAACCGCGCTATGCCTGGCTGTTGTTGCTGGCCACGGGCATCGCTGCCGCGGTCGGCGTCATCGTGTCGTTGCCGTTCTCCGGCGCGATCGCAGATGCAGCGTCGTTGCTTCCGGGTATGTGGGCGGGCGCGCTGCTCAGCGGCCCTTTGCTGATTGAATCCTGCACCGAACATCCCGATCGGCGCCTGCAGCTGGCGCTGACGCTGGCGCTGATCACCGTTACCCTCGCCTCCGCCATGCCGATCGCCGGCGCACCGAGCGCCGCGTTACTCGCGTCCGTCGGTGCGGTTGCGATCGTGCCGCTGGTACTTGCGATTGCACTTGCCGATCGTCAGGCGCTGCAATTGCGCGAAGCGCAAGCGGTCGGCCAGCACGTGTTCGATACGATGATGCGGTTCATTCCCGTTGGCATCTTCCGCGTAGGCCTCGACAGCCGCTTGCGCTATGCGAATCCGATATTCCAGACATTGACCGGGCTGTCGAACGAATCGCTGCGTGGCTGGCTCGATTCGGTACACGCCATCGACCGCGAACGCATTGCGCAGGTGTGGGGCAGCTTCGAACACGGCACCCGAATGTTCGATGAGACCTTTCGGGTTGGTAACGCTCGTTGGCTTTCGGTGCGCATCGCGCCGGAGTACGAACACGGTGTAAAGATTGGCTATATCGGCACGATCAGCGACATCACCACCCAGCACCTGTCCGAAGAGGCACGCAACCGATCCGACGCTCAGGCGCGCGCTGTCGTTGACAATGCAGTCGATGCAATTGCCACGATCGACTTCAACGGTGTCGTATTGTCGTTCAACCGAGCCGCCACGCGGATGTTCGGCTATGCACCCGAGGAGGTGATCGGCCGCAACGTCAACATGCTGCTGCCGGCCGAGCACAGCGAGCATCACGATACCTATCTCACCCGCTATCTCACTACGCCGCAGGCACGCACGCTGGGTGTCGGCCGCGAACTGGAAGCGCTGCGCAATGACGGCTCCAGCGTGCCAATACACCTGTCGATCAGCGAGGTCGTGGTGGAAGGTCAGCGCACATTTACCTGGATCATGCGCGACGTCTCACTCGAACGCGCCGACAAGGAGGAAATCCGGCGGCAGAACGAGCGCCTTAGTGTCACCGTCAGGAACGCGCCGATGGGCATCGTCACCTATCGTTTTGGCGAGACGTTTGCCTCCACCAATCGCGCGTTCGAGTGGATGATCGGTTACTCGAACGAAGAACTGCATACGCTCGAACTCGCCGCGCTGACGCATGCCGACGATCGCGCCGAACTGAAGCGATTGACCAACGACGCACGGCAGGGGCGTGTCGAACAGTTTTCCATCCGCCTGCGTCTGCTGACCCGCGGCGGCGCCGCGGTTCACGTTGTGATCCACAGCGCGATCACTCACGATCAGCACGGTACGCCGGAGCTGATCATCGCGCAGGTCGAAGACCTCACAGCAGAGATGCAGGCCAAGGAAGCCGAGCGAATCCACCAGGACCGCCTCACGCACGTCGCGCGCCTCAGCACCCTCGGTGAAATGACGGCGGGCATCGCGCACGAGATCAACCAACCGCTGACCGCGATCTCGATGTACGCGCGGTCGAGCGTTCGCATGCTCGATGCCGGCGTACCGAAACCCGAACGGCTGCATGAGGCGCTCGAGAAACTATCCGCGCAGTCGCTGCGGGCCGGGGCCGTCATCGATCGAGTACAGCGACTGGTCCGCAAACAGGAGAGCAAGTTCGAAAAGGTGCGCGTCAACGATCTGATCTCCGACATTCTGCGGCTGGCGGAAAGCGATGCCCGCGTGAACGACACGCAGATTTCGCTTCACCTTGCGCCTGATCTGCCAGCCGTCAATGCGGATCCCATTCAGATACAGCAGGTTCTGCTGAATCTGATTCGCAACGGTATCGACGCGATGCGTGAAATTGGCTGCCGCCACGGCAATCTGGTCGAAATCTCAACACGCGGGTTCGACGACATCGTCGAAGTTTCCGTATCGGATTGCGGTTGCGGCGTCAGCGCCGAGTTGACCGAGATGATGTTTACGCCGTTCACGACGACGAAGCCAAACGGCATGGGCATCGGCCTGTCGATGTGCCGTTCGATCATCCGCACGCACGGCGGCCAACTGAATTATTGGAACAACCCCGACCACGGCGCAACGTTCTGCTTTCAACTACCTACGAGACGTCCGCATGAAATCTGATCAACCCACCGCCTACGTCATCGACGACGATGAGGCCGTCCGCGATTCCATCAGCATGTTGCTCGATACGGAAAATATCGAGCATGTCGTGTTCGCGTCGGCGATCGACTTCCTCGACGCCTACGACGACTCGATGTGCGGGTGCCTGGTACTCGACATACGCATGCCGGGCATGACCGGGCTCGAACTGCAGGAAAAGCTGAACCAGCGCAGCGCGTCGCTGCCGATCATTTTCATCACCGGCCACGGCGACATCCCGATGGCGGTCGAAGCGATGCGGCGCGGTGCGGTCGATTTTCTGCGCAAACCATTCGGCGAAGACGACTTGCTGCAACGCGTGAACGAAGCGCTGGCGCAAGCGGCGATCGGGCGCGAAGAGCGTGACGCGCACGATGTCGTGCACGAACATTTCGATTCGCTGTCACCGCGCGAAAAAGAAGTGTTCGAGCGAGTCGCGGCCGGCCAGGCAAACAAATTCGTCGCAATCGAACTCGGTATCAGCGAACGCACTGTGGAAATCCATCGCGCGCAGGTGATGCGAAAGATGGGCGCACGGTCGCTTGCGCAACTGGTACGCATGAAGATCGCTCTGGACTCCGAGACAATGCGCTGACGTAGCGCGACACGAAGCCAACCTTCGACCGAGAGCTTCAGCATGGCGAACGTGAACGCGTTGCAGGGCTACGATCAATTCGACTTCAACGACGGTCGCTGGACGCGAACCGTCTACCGCCGCGGCAGCGGTCCTGCGGTCGTCGTCATCCACGAAATGCCGGGGCTGCACCCGCTGGTTGTCCGATTTGCCGATCGCATCGTCGATGCCGGCATGACTGCCGTGCTGCCGAGCCTGTTCGGTTCTGCGGGCAAGACCGTGTCGATGGCCTATGCCGCCGCCGAGATGCTGAAGGGCATTTGCATCCGGCGCGAGTTCAGCGTTTGGGCGACAAATCGTTCCAGTCCGATCGTCGACTGGCTGCGCGCACTGTCACGCGAGATGCACACACAATGCGGTGGGGCCGGTGTCGGTGCTATCGGCATGTGCTTCACCGGCAACTTCGCGCTGGCGATGATGACCGAGCCTGCCGTCGTCGCGCCGGTGTTGTCGCAGCCGTCACTGCCGCTGGCGGGTGGTCCCGGCGGTGCCAAGCGTCGCGCCGCAATCGGCGTATCGGACGCAGAGATCGCCTGCGCCAAGCAGCGGTTTAGCGACGAAGGTCTGTCGATGATCGGCCTGCGGTTTCACGGCGATTCATTCGTCCCAGCCGAGCGTTTCGACACGCTGAAGCACACCTTCGGGGAACACTTCGAAGCGATCGAGCTGGACCCGGAGGACGCACAACCCGACACGGGTATGGCGCCGCACTCCGTACTCACCATCCACCTGCGCGACGACGATCCGACCGGTCCGACTAAGCAAGCCGAACAACGCGTGATCGCATTCTTTCGTCAACGCCTCGGCGTAACCAGCTAACGGCGCCTTTCGTCTGCGTCATCGCAGACGCGTTCATAAATCTCGCTCGTCCGGGCGCTCATTCGATCACGGGCCGCGTCTTGACGAACGCACGGCCCGCTCGCACGAACCGCACGGGCATGGGCTTACCCGCCGGCACGCGCAGCCAGTCCCACCGCGCCATGCGATCTCCGAGTACGTCCGCCTCACCCGACAACATCAATATTTCGCGCGGCGCCGCGGCGGCAGGAAACGAATGCTCCGCATCGATGCCCCCATCGATCAACGTAACCTCTTCGGACCCGAATCGATGCAACGTGTGCAACTGTATTGATCCATCGGTACGATCTGCTGCGAATCGCGTGGTGTCGATCAGCACGAAATCGCGATCGTCCACGAGAAACTGACGTAATTTGACGAACAGCGTGCAACCGCCATCGGAGCGCGGCGCATGCCGACTGCCAGGCGGGTTTCGCACGTATGATCCCTGCGGATACGTGTGGTGCTCGTCGGCAAAAATACCGTCGAGCACAAGAAACTCCTCGCCGCGCTCGTGCAGATGCTCGGCAAATCGCGAATGGGGCCGATAGCGCACGATACTGGTCGCCACTGCAACTTCATCGCCGATCCGGTCGAGCATCACGCGATCGACACCGGCTTCGGGAGATGCGACCCATTCGTGATCCGCCGCGAACACCGCGACCACGCTGTCGAAATCGGCACGCACGCGAAGCGTCACCAGACCGTCCTCCGCTATTTGGCCGTGGGCGGTTACTTGATGCGAACCGTCAACACATCGCACGGGCTGCCGTGCAGCACGCCGGTCGCGGTGGACCCGAGCAGCAAGCCGAGGCCATGACGGCCGTGAGTCCCCAAGACGATGAGGTCGGCATTCAACTCGGCGGCCATTGCACGAATCTCGTGCGCCGGACTGCCGCGCCCCACATAGCTGCGATTCGAGGGAACGCCGAGCGTTTTCGCGTATTCAGCGATACGCTTCTGCGCCTGGCGCACCGCGTCTGCCTCGATCATTGCCGCATCCGCCGACAATGCCGCCACGTCGAAGCCCGAATACACCTGATTGATCGGTTTGACGACCACAATCAGCGATAACTCCGCGCCGTTCTGCTTTGTTGTTTCGCGCGCCTGATCCAAAACCTGTTGAGCTTCATCCGTCAAATCGATCGCAGCCAGAATCTTCGAGTAAGCCATGCGTGCCTCCAGCACAAACGTCGCCCAACGATACGGCTTCGCGTATCAAATACAACTGGCCAGATTTGCCCGGTGCCATGAATTTGGCGACCATGGCCTCCTGCTCATCAGCCCGTTCGTGGAGGTAACCGCCGTGCCCAATCTGACCGCATCCCTGATCGAAGCCCTGCGCGGCCTCGACACGCCGACGGTCTGCAATGCGCTGGAGGTGTTGGCGCCGCGCCGGCGCGGCTGGGGATTCACGGTTGAACCGCTGGTTTGCGTGCGACCGGAACTACCCAGCGTGGTCGCCGTCGCGCGCACTGCGACGATCCGCGCCGAGCATCCATCGGACCTGGAAGGCACCGCGGCGCGCGATTTGAACGACGCGTACTACGCCTACATCGACGCCGGCGCGCGCCCCAGCGTGGTGGTGATTCAGGACCTCGACGCGCCGCACGCCGGCTATGGCGCGTTCTGGGGCGAGGTTAATACCCACGTCCACCGAGGCCTGGGATGTCAAGGCGTGATCACCGACGGCAGCGTGCGCGATCTGCCCGGCTGCGCCGTTGGCTTTCAGTTGCTTGCCGGTCGCGTCGGTCCATCGCATGCATTCGTGCATGTCGTGGATTTCGGTAAACCTGTCAGCGTCGCGGGCATGCGCGTTCGCGACGGCGACCTGATTCACGCCGATCAGCATGGCGCCGTGGTGATTCCCTGGGACGTCGCCGACCGCGTACGCGATGCTGCCGAACAGATCGCGCGACGCGAGCACGTGGTCATCGAAGCGTCGAAAGAACCGGGCTTCGATTCAAATCGGCTGCGCAAAGCGTGGGGCGATGCGGCCGAGCTTCACTGATTCGAGTCAATGAGAGTCGATGAGGGTCAGAGTCGCTCTGACCCTCGGCAGTCGCGACCCGCGGTACCGTTGACCCCGTTTCATCGATCCACTAACGTGCGCGCCGCACATGATCGTGCGATCAATCCGGAGGTGAGATGGATACTGCGATTCAGCGTCGTTGGGCCGCGTTTTGCACCGCGTGGCTGGGCCTAGCACTCGGCGCGTTTGCGCACGCCGATACCATTACCACGACGGACGGCGCCATTCTGACGGGCACCATCAACAAGATCACCCCAAAATCGGTCGAGCTGAAGACGACATATGCCGGTACCTTGACGGTAGCTATGGACCAGATCGCATCGTTGAAAACCGATACGCCGCTGACGACCCAACTCACCGACAGCACGACGGTCACCGGCACCACTGTGCTTGATGCGCAGAAGGAACTCCATGTCACCAGCACGACGGGTTCCTCGTCGGCCGCTCTGGATCAGCTGCAAGCGTCCTGGCTGCCCGATACCACGCCGCCAAAGGAATCGCTGTTCGACACGCGCCACTGGATTTATCAACTCGGCGCCGACATCAGCGGCAAGAGCGGCAACTCGGATGAGCAGACCACGAACATCGTCGGCGACATGACGCTCGTCAGCAAGGTCGACGAACTGCGTTTCTATGGTTCGTACGATACCGCGCAGCAGGACAACAACCAGACTTCCGACGAGACCATCGGCGGCACCTCGTATACGGCATTCATGTACGACCCCTGGGGCTGGTACGTGCGTGGCGAACTGGAGAAAGACAAGTTCGAAGACATCGATCTGCGCACCACTCTGGGTGTCGGTGCCGCGTATCGGGCCATCAATACCGACGTACATACATTGCGCTTCACGCTCGGCTTGGGTTATCGCCACGAGTCGTACGACAACAACGTGGAGAGCGACGGCTCCGCGACGCTCGACACCGGACTCAATCATCACTGGGTCATCAAGCCGTGGCTGACGATGGATAACATGCTGTCGTACGCGCCCGCACTCGACGACTTCAGCAACTATCTGGCGATCCACGATTCGGCATTGATCATGCCCATCGGCGCCAGCAAATGGACGCTGCGTCTGGGCCTGCACAACGACTACAACAGTGACCCGGCCCCGGGACGCGACAAGCTCGACACGACCTGGTACACGCGGGTGCTGCTGCGCCTCGAATAGCGAGTTCGCTTGCAGAACGACCCGGTAGAGGTCGTTCTGCAACGAATATCTCACTCGGTCTCATTGTTGCCCAGGCACCACTACGCCTGTTTCGGCAACACCTGCTCACGTGACAGCGCGATGAATTCGGCCCACACCGGCTCCATCTTCGGCTGCCAACGATCCAGCACAGGGGAGCGCGCTGCGGCGTCATCGACTCCGCGTACATGCTTCAAATACAGATACATGAACGCCGACACGCGTGCGTTCACGACGCAGTGCACCCACACTCTGTTGCCTTGCAGCGCCTGCATCGCGCCACAGAAGGTACGCAGGTCTTCGATTGTCGGTTGGGTGAACTCGACGGGGATGTGGACATAGCTCATGCCCAGACCCGTCACCACACTTCCCTCGTCGGCAATCGCGTGCTCCGATGTCGGTAACGCGAGGTTCACCACCGCCGCATAGCCGTGTTGGGCGATCAGATGGAACTGATCACGCTTCGGCTGCCCCGACGTACCGACATCGTCGGTGAGTTGAACAAAGTTCTTGATATCGCTCAGATCACCCATGCTTCTCGCTCCTGGTCCGTTCCGCTGTTGTCGTGCCCACATCGAGTACGCGTTCGATGCGCCGATCCGGGATCAGCCACATCAGTGCAACGAACACATATATGCCGCCCGCAATCCAAGGTTCAACGAATGCCGTCGGAATCGCCAGCGCATAGAGCAGTGGTGACAGTTTGCCTTTGATGTCGCGGCCCAGTGCGCTACGCAGAATTGAATCGGGGCCTTCGGCGCGCATGATGGTTCGCTGCAGAGCCGCGTATGCAATCGCAGCCATCAACAGGATCACGCCGTACAACGCGGTCGGTGCCGCAGCGAAGTGATTCTCGCCCATCCAGGCCGTGACGAACGGGATCAACGACAACCAGAACAGCAGGTGCAGGTTCGCCCACAAGACCGCGCCGCTGATGTGCTGCGTCGCGTGGAACATATGGTGGTGGTTGTTCCAATAGATGCCGACATACAGAAAGCTCAGGATGTAGCTCAGCAGCACCGGCACCAGCGGCATCAGTGCCGCCGCGCCGTCGCCGTGCGGCACTTTCATCTCCAGCACCATGATGGTAATGATGATCGCGATCACGCCATCGCTGAAGGCCTCGATTCGACTCTTGCCCATGGTCACTCGCAATTGGATCTCGCCTGAATTGAGTCGTCAGCGATCGACACACCGATAGAACTCGACATAGCACAGTACCTCGCCGATCGGTTCGACATGATGTACGACCTCCGGCACTACGATGCCCGGTCGACTCTGCGACAGCTCGAAATCGGCCTGCAGCGATTCGACTCGATACCGCAGTGCGCCGCGCGGCACGACGATCTTCGCCCAGACCCCGGCGCGCGTCGAATGATTGCGCCTCAAGCCAGCCGGAATCGTCGTCTCATCGAATTCGGGCGTTCGCCGGTACGCGACGTAGTTATCGGGCAGCTCGAATCGGTCACACCGAACGCAGTCGAGCGATTCGCCGAGCATGCCGTCCCGCCCTGCCTGCGTGGTGACCCACTCCCGCACGATGAAGGGCGGCTTGTGACGAACGTGCTGGGTGTGTCCACAGTCGAGCTCGGCGAACCAGTCTCCTGCTGTATCGGTTCCAAATCCAACAATCCGTCGCTTCAACATACTGTCCGGCGACTACGCATCAGGTCCGCTAACGCCCCCGCAATGCCGCGCGGCGCTGCAGGCTTTCTTTCGGCCAGTACTCGGACGCCTTGTAGTATTCGGCGACCGCCGGCATCTTCGCCGGCAGCACCACCCACGGCTGTTTCGACGCTGTGAAGATATGGATGTCCGGCGGTACCCGCTCCGGTTCATCCAGCGTGCCGACGCGCACGAAGCGCACCGTATCGCCGGCGCCCGCATAGTTGCTCCACAACGCGATCCGGCACGTTGGACAGCGGCTGATTTTCTGGCCCTTGCCGCTGTTCGATGGCGTATCGACCACCTCGATTGCGCCTTGCAGCAGCTCGACGCGATCCGCCTCGATCATCGCATTGAGCGCGAACGCCGTACCTGTCTCGCGTTGACACCAGTGGCAGTGACAGCAATGCACGAACAACGGCGTAGACGTCATCCGATAGCGAACCGCACCACACGTGCAGCCCCCTTCGTAGCCCGTGGTCATGAACTGCTCCCGATCGTCTGGGTAGAAGAGCGTAGCACCCGTTGGTTGTTGCTATCGAGACCCGATGATTTCGCATTCACCTTCGATTTCCACCGGAATATCGAACGGCAGTTCCGCCATGCCGACGGCGCTGCGCGCATGCGCACCCGCGTCCGCGCCATACAGTTCGAGAATCAGATCCGAAAACCCGTTGATGACGCTCGGTTGCCGGTTGAATGTCGGTGCCGAATTCACCATCCCGAATATGCGTCCCCAGTTGCACACCCGATCGAGGTCGCCAAGCGCGCGCTGCAGGCTGCCGAGAATGGACAAGCACGTCAGCCGCGCCGCAGCGTAGCCCTGCTCCAAAGTCAGCTCGCGGCCGAGTTTGCCGAGCGGCGTTGCAATGGAACCGTCTGGATTCTGCGGACCGTGGCCGGAAATGAACGCCCTGCTTCCAATGATTCGAACGAACTGGAACGGCAATATCACGCCGTGCGGCGCAACCACCGGCGGCGGTAACACCAGACCCATTTCAGATAGTTTTGCTTCGATGTGCGCCATGATTATGCCGTTGGTACATGGTTGGTTGAACCGACGATGCCGCAGGGCTGCCCCGCTACGCCGCCAATCTCTTGATGAACGTTCTGCAGGTACCGATGCGCTGGAAGCCGCACGATTCGTATAGTGCCTGCGCCGGCGCATTGAATCCGGCGGTGCCGACACGTGCCGCCAGCATGCCTTTCGCCTTCAACCGGCGGAACCCTTCGTAGATGATTTCGCGTCCCACGCCGCGCCCACGCCAATCAGGACGCGTGCCGACGGGCTCGTACGAGCCGATGCCGGATTCGCGATCGGCCCAACAGATGCAGTAGCTCGCGAAGGTACCGTCGGGCGCTTCGAGAACGATGTCGAGTTCGGGGTCGTAGACCGGGCTTGCGCGGACCCGGAGATAGGTCTCCATACTCCATGTGCTGCGCAGCCACGATGCGCGGTGGCACGCAACGCGTTCTTCCAGATCGTCGTCGGTCACCTGACGCAAGCGCATGCCCCGCACGAGACGACTGGGGGGAATGGACGCATTCAGATCGCGCCGGTAATCCGGCATGAAGTGCCGCGTCGGCTGGAAGCCGCAGGCCCGCAGAAACGCGCCGCGCGGTGCGTCGCTGTCGAATGCGGTCGTCGTCAGGCACAGGCCATCATCGGGTTGCGCGGCGCGCGGCGTATTGATTTCGTCAGTCCACTCGGCCATGGACGTCAGATCGATGAAGCGCGGATACGCAGGCGCAAATGCTCGCCGCCGGGTTTCGCTCCACGCGAGCATCTCCGCCGCGAGCGAGTGCGCGTAGCCGAGGTCATCGCGAATGTCGAACTCCATGCCGGTAGTCGGTTCGAACCAGACGTAGCCCGCGACACCCGCGTCATCGAACCACAATCGCAGATTGTCCTTTGGTGCGGATCCTGGTAGCCGCCACGCAACGTCGCTGGTCATCAAATAGATCGGGCATGGTGCTCGCACCACTGCGACGCTCGAAACGAACGCGAGCAGCGCAGGCAGGTCCGGGCGCGTGAACAGTCGTGTGCTGATAGCCATCGTTTTCACTCTGATGCCGACGCGACCTGCAGGGCTGCCTCTCGTTCACGCTGTTGTTCACTATTGTTCACTGTTGTTCACGACGGACATGGTCGCGCCAGCTACGCCGAAACCGCCGGATATCGGCTCGCTCAATAAGCCCCCTGGCGTTCGAAATAGCGGCGCGGATTGTCCACCAGCATCTGCTGGATCTGGTCCTCCGTCACACCATTCGCGCGCAGCATCGGCAGCACGTCTTTCGAAATGTGCAGATAGTTCCAGTGCCGCATCATCGGTGGCGGCAGTTCGCCGGGGATCCAGTCGAGATAGCAGGCTGCGTCGTGACTCAGCACCATGCGGTCTGCATAACCGAGACGGCACAGCTTCGCGACCGTTTCGACACGCTTTTCGGTTGGCAGCAACACATCGATGCCGAACCGGTCCATGCCGATGAAGCTGCCGTTGGCCATGATTTCTTCGAGGTACGAGATGTCTTCGGTGTCGCCGCAATGACCGATCACGACACGCGACAGATCGACACCTTCCTCTTTGAAGATCTTCTGCTGTTCGAGGCCGCGCTTCGTCGCCGCGTGCGTGTGCGTGGTGATTGGCACGCCGGTCTCCCGGTGCGCTCGCGCACAGCAGCGCAACACCTGTTCGACAGCCGGTGTAACGCCCGGTTCGTCGGTCGCGCATTTGATGACGCCGGCTTTGATACCGGTGTCGGTGATGCCTTCGCGGATGTCGCGCACGAACATCGACGTCATGAAGTCCTCATCGCGCATGTTGAAGTAGTGGGGCAACACATCGAACGTATAAAGCCCGGTCGCCACGATGATGTTCAGGCCAATCTCGTCGGCCACACTCTTGATGCGCGGAATGTAGCGGCCGAGACCGAGCGCGGTCGGATCGAGAATGGTATCGATGCCGGCCTGCTTCAACTCGTTGAGCCGTTTGACGGCATCCGCGCGTCTGACGTCCTCTGCGCCCCACTCCTCCGGATAATTCTGCGATATCTCGGTCGAGATGATGAATACGTGCTCGTGCATCAGCACCTTGCCGAGCTGACGCGTTTCGATCGGTCCTTTGGCGGTTTCTACGGTAGGCATGACGTTTCCTGCTGGATTGAAGAGTGCTCCGCTAACGCAGAGCGGTGTTTTCGTCACTTCGAGATATCGTAAACCCACCGTACCAATATCGTCAGCACGATCAACCACACGACGACGATGCACCCAGCCGCAACGTAGCTGATGGGCCGCGCTGACACCGCGTCCGCGCGTGCCTGCGCCGCCGCCATAACGTTCGCCGGTACCAGGCGTACGATCAGCGCGAGCCCAAGCGGAATGAGCACCAGATCGTCGAGCAGGCCGATGATCGGGATGAAGTCCGGGATCAGATCGATCGGGCTCAATGCGTAGGCCGCGATCAACAACGCCAGCAACCGCACAAACAGGGGTGTACGCGGATCCCGGGCGGCGAAGTAAATGACCACCGTGTAGCGCCTCAGCGCATTGGCGCGTGTCTTCAATGACGCAATCCATTTCACGTCACCCATGGCCTCCCCACCGCGCCGACCCTACAATCCGGGCAACAGTTACCGGGGGGCACACCATGATCGATCCGAATTTCGTCGCGGTATCACCAGAAGACGTCGGAATCGACGCCGAAAAGCTCGACGCGTTGCTGATGCGCGCCGCCAAGGAAGTGGATGAAGGATTGCTGCCGGCGTGCCAGATCGCGATCGCGCGCCACGGCAAGATTGCGGCGCTGGCGAGTTTCGGCACTGCGAACGACGAATCGCTGTTCAACGTCTTCTCGTCCACCAAGGCGATCACCTCCGCTGCGGGTTGGCTCGTGATACAGGACGGCAAGCTCGACATCAGCGAGCGCGTCGCCGACATCGTTCCCGAATTCGGCACCCACGGCAAAGACGTCATCACCGTCGAACAACTATTCACGCACACCGCCGGATTTCCGCATGCGCCGTTTCGGGTGTCGGAGTGGTTCGATCATAGACGTCGCATGGAACGCTTTTCGGAATGGACGCTGAACTGGCCGGTGGGCTCGCGCTTCGAATACCACGCGACGTCGAGCATGTACGTGATCGCCGAGATCATCGAACGACGCAGCGGTGTCGCGTTCGACGAGTTCGTCCGCAACCGCATTTCGAAACCACTCGGCCTGCCCGACATGTACCTGGGCTGCCCGCCCGAGCAGCATCACCGCATCATTCCCGTCACCCACACCGGCGATGCGCTGACCGAAGCGGACTATGCGGCCCTCGGCGTGCCGATGCCGCCGGTCACGGAGGTGACCGAAGAGGCATTGACCGCATTCAATTCAACTGAGGCGCGACAGGTCCCGGTGCCAGGCGGCGGCGGCATCATGTCGGCTGCTGAACTGGCACTGTTCTACCAGGCACTGATCAACGGCGGGCGGGCACTCGGCGGTAAAGAAGTCTGGCGCGAACAGACGCTGAACGAGGCATTCAAGGTGCGCAACCAGTTTCCGGACCTGCTCGGCATCCCGGTCAATCGGGCTCTCGGTGTGATCATCGCCGGCGACGAACATCGCAACGCGCGCGGCTTCGGCCATACCAACTCGCCGCTCGCGTTCGGACACGGTGGTGCCGGCGGGCAGATCGCCTGGGGCGATCCGGCTACCGGTATCTCGCTCGGCTACTGCACCAGCGGCCACGACCGCAACGCGATCCGCCAGGCGCGCCGCGGCATCGGCATCTCCAGTCGCGCTGCGGTGTGCGGGTTATCGGGATAACGGGCGACGAAGGGGGTCAGAACCGTTCTGACCCCCTTCTTGGTACGCACATTGGATTTGGCGGCTACCCCAACGATTCCCAAAAGGCGCGCTCTTTATCCATCGGCGCGCGCTCGAGGTGCGATTCCATGCCCAGGCGCATCGTGCTGCGCTTGGCGAGATCGTACGCGGGCCAGTCGAACATCACATTCGCCGGCGTGCCGTCCTTGAGGAAGGCGACGTAACTGTCGTGGATCACCTCGGCCAGGCAGCGCACCAGATGCGTGTCGCCGCAGAAGCGCTTCATGGCATCGTCAACGCCGGTGGTGCCGAAGATGAACGGCACGTCCAGCGAATGACACGCGCCGAGTTTGCCGTCGAGCGCCGGTGAGGCGTAATCGAACATATACATGAACGTGTTGTTCGGCGTGTGCCGGCAATGCAGTTCGGCGGTGCGGATGGCCGGAATCCGGAACATCGCATCGGTCATGATCGCCCGCCACAGATCAACCGGCGCAATGCTGTCACCGCGTATTGCGCGCGCGAGGCGGTACACCTCCACCCCTTCCGGCGCACGCTCACCGAACGGGCGGCGCGCGAGTTTCTCCACACCTGCGTCGTCGAGCGACTGCAGAGCCGGATCCATTGCTGTCCACAAGCCCCACTCGTCGCGCGCGGTGCCTATCAGCAACGGCATGCCCTTTGTGTGTGTACCGGCGCCGATTGCGTCGGCTGCATCGGCCCGAATCAACTCGCCGTCGCGCACCGGGCCAAATCGCACGGCGGCACCGAGTTGCCCGCCGGTCAATTCCAGCTGGTAATCGAGAATTTGCTGCGCGGGCACCTGCCGCATCGCATCAAAGCCGCCGAATTTCGCGGCGAATCGTGCGGCGGTGGCCACCGCTTCTTCACGCGGCACTTGCGGTGACAGCGAACCGCTCATCAACAGCACGCGGTCGAAACAGCCGGCAGCCGCATCCATTGCCATCAACTGCGCGATGTCGAACGCACCGGCGCTCTGTCCCGCCACGGTAATGTCGTCCGGATTACCACCGAACTTGCGGATTTCTTTGCGTACCCAACGCAATGCGGCAATCTGATCGAGCAACGCTTCATTGCCGGTTGCACCGAGTTCCGGCGCATGCAGGAAGCCGAACGCGCCGAGCCGGTAGTTGATCGAAACCACCACGACGCCGCCGCGTTCCACAAAGTACTCGCCACTGAAGCGCGGCTGTGCTGACGAGCCGACGACGTTGCCGCCGCCATGAATCCACACAAACACCGAACAGTCCCGGTCGGTGAGATCGCCGCTCCATACATTCAGCGTCAGGCAATCTTCATCGGTCGGCGTGGCCGCAATGCCGATCATTTCGCCCATAGCGCCCAGATTGCCCTGCATCGCCGACGCACCGAACGCTTTCGCCGCGCGATCACCGGTCCAACGCATCGGTGGTTGCGGTGCGCGCCAGCGCAAATCGCCTACCGGCGGCGCCGCATAGGGAATGCCCATGAAACAGTGAATGCCGTTCTTCGTGACACCGCGTACGGTGCCGTAGCTCAACCGGGCCTTTGGGCCCTCCATACTCCCCGCCGTACTGCGCGCCATACCCTCCGCCATACTCCCCTCCACACGCCAACACCTGCCGACACACCATACTCAAAAGAGCATCGGGCGCGATATGGTCAATCGACTACACGCGTGTGGTGGGGACGACTACACCTGTCCGAGTCGTACCGGCGATATCCCCGACGCGATGATCCGCGCGGGGACGTCGCGCAGCCAGGGCACCGCGAGCAGCCCCTTCATGACCCAGGGTAGATCGAACTCGCGGCCGTCGAGCGCACGCGCCACGATACGTTCCTGCACCGCGCCCTGCATGCGCTGAATCGTCCGCGTGGGGCGCTCGCGAAGGCGCTGCAGCTCGGCCAGTGACGTTTCCTGAGCGACACCGCGCAACAGATCGTCCGTTGCGACGTTGACCAGTTCCACCGCATCGGCGATCGCATAATTGATGCCGACCCCGAACACCGGCGACATCACGTGCGCGGCGTCGCCGATGAAGACCAGTCCGGGAAAGTGCCAGCGCGGCAGTCGATCGGATTTGACGGACAACAAATGCACGTCGTGCCAGGCGGCGATCGCTTCCGTTCGATCGGCAAGCCACGGCGCCAGGTCCGACATCGAGTTGCGAAAAGCCTCCAGGCCCAGCGCCTTGACTGCCGCGAAATCACCCTTCGGCAGCACATAGCCGATCTGCCACGCATCGGGGCGATTCAACATCACCAGCATGTGGCCGTGACCGATGTAAAACACCCCCGCGTCGTGGCGGTCGTCGGCGTGACGCGGCAACCGCAGCCACGCCACGTCCATCGGCGGTGATTGCGCCACCGCCTCCAGGCCGAGCAGTTTGCGCATGCGCGAGAAGCGTCCGTCGCACGCAATGGTCAGCGGCGCGCGCAACTCGAACGCCGCGCCGTCCTGCATCCCACGCACACCCAGCGTGCAGTCGCCCTCGCGCAGCAGGTCGACGACCTGCGCGCCCATGCGCAGATGGAAATTCGGATACCCACGCGCCTGCGCAACGAGAAATTCGAGAAACTCGAATTGCGGCATGATCATCACGTACGGGAAGCGCGTCTTCAGCCGGCCGAAATCAACCAGCTGAATTGCCCGCGACGGGGTCTGCAGCGTGATGCTGCGCATCTTCGCGTGCGGCAGCGCCAGCAGTGGTTCAGCCAGGCCAATCTGGTCGAGCACGTCGAGCGTGGACGCGTGCACGGTGTCACCGCGAAAATCGCGGTCGAAGTCTTTGTGCATCTCCAGCAACGTCACGTCGACGCCGCGGCGCGCCAACAGCAACGCCGCGATGACGCCGGCCGGACCGCCGCCGACGACAATGCATTGGGTTTCGGCGGGCGCCACCCAATCAGCCGTCGTAGAAGAAGTTGCCGTGCAGCCCAACGAGGCTACGCTGCCGCGGCGTCGTCGCGCGCTTGCGCGCATCAGCGGACAGATGGTTCACCCGACTGGTCGTGCGAATGCGCTGCGCGATGTCGCGCCGGCCATAGTGCGCCTGCAGAAACAATCTCCCACTGTCGCCTGGCAGCGGCGGCAGCCGTCGATGCCACACGTCGGAGACGAACATGGCCACGTCACCGCGCTTCGCCGTCAGCGGCACCACGCCACGGCCGTCGCACGTCAGTTCGACGTCCCAGACACGATCATCCGGTGGCCGCTGACCGGACCGGTGACTGCCCGGAATCACACCGGTTGGGCCGCATTCGAGTGGACAGTCGCGCAGATAGATGTGCGCACCGATCGCGAAGACCGGATACGGGATGCGGTCGTCCCATTCGATGCCGGGCGGGCGTGGCACGTGCGGACCGGCGTCGATATGCCAAGCGCCGCCGCCGTGCGTGTTGTGCTGCCGTGGCGGATTGCGCCAGCAGGTATTGGCGATCACATGGCAGTCTTCACCCAGTAGCGGTTCGATCGCATCGAGAATGGCGCGATTGCCGATGACGCTCTGGCACAGCGCGCTGCGATTGAGCATCTCGTAGCGAAAGTCGTTGTCTTCCTCGGCCGGCCGTTGCGCGGCGCGGCGATCCGGCGGCAGCATCGCATACAGCGCCTCGATCTCCTCGATGAGCGCCGCGACCTCGTCGTCCGCGATCGCACCCCGTACGACCGTGAAGCCGTCCCGTTCGAGTTGCGCGCTCTCGGCCGGCGCCTCTGCGGTTCGAATGTTCAGATAACCCCGGCGACGCGTCAGCACGATCTCGCCCTCCTCATTTCAATGCAATCGGTCGATGTGAACGCGAAAATGCCCAACGCGATTCTACTTCGTGCTCGAACTGCGCAATACTGGCGCCATCAAGAGGTATCGACGATGGGACTGTACCGCCGCTACGTATTGCCGAAGCTGATCAATTCGGCGTGCGCGATGCCACCGATGATGGCGTTGCGCAAACGCTACGTGCCGTTGGCGAAGGGCCGCGTGCTCGAGATCGGTATCGGCTCGGGTCTCAACCTCGCGTTCTACGGCGATGCCACTGACTCCCTCACCGGTCTCGACCCGGCGGGCGAACTGACGAAGCTGGCACATGAACGTGCGATGGCGCTCGGCGCCGTCGTCGAACTGCTCAGCGTATCCGGCGAAAGTATTCCAGCGGACAGCAACAGCTTCGATTCGATCGTCTGCACGTGGACGTTGTGTTCGATTCCCAATGTCTATCGCGCACTCGACGAAATGCGCCGCGTATTGAAGCCGGACGGTCAACTGATTTTCATCGAACACGGCGCCGCGCCAGACCCTTGGGTCGCGCGCGTGCAGCGGGGCATTGAACCGGTCTGGAAGCACATCGGCGGCGGCTGCCATCTGACGCGCCATCCACGCGCGCTGCTCGAAGCGAGCGGGTTTCGTCTCGCACAATTCGAGCAAGGCTACCAGCCCGGTCCGCGCTTCGCAGCGTACATGTATCACGGCGTCGCCACGCCGCGCTGACAGGCGGTTTCATGCAGCGCGACGGTGATAGCATGAACCCACCTCCGGAGGACTCCACATGCACGCACGATCGCTGCTACCTGTCATCACGCTGATCCTGTCGCTGACGCTGACGGCCTGCGCGAGTAACGCACCCGCGAAACCCGAGTCGCGGATCGATCCTGCGGCGAACATTCCCGCGGCCAAGACGTTCGGTTGGCAACCCACGAAAAGCAATCTCGTCAGCACCAATGTCACGCAGCGCAAGTTCGACGAGAACATCCGTCAGGCGATCACCACCGACCTGATGCGCAAAGGCTACGCCGAAGCCGCTGACCCCGATCTGCTGGTCGACTACGACATCGGCGCATACGAAAAAACCAAATCGAATCCGTTCAGCGTCGGCATCGGCATGGGTAGCTGGGGCAGCAACGTCGGCGGTTCCGTCGGTGTCGGTACCGGCGGCGGCAGCCACACCGTGCAGCAGAGCCGGCTGACCGTTCGCATCATCGACCGCAAGACCGACAAGGAAGTGTTTCTCGGCACGATGACCGGCAACATTGCGCCGGGTTCGAGTTCGGGCGACGTCACCGGCATCGTCTCACAAGCGTTGCAGGATCTTCCGCCGCGCCGCCCCTGACGCCATTGCGGAATCGTCAGCTCACCGGTAAAGCGCGCCGCACGTCACTTCGCCGTCACCTCGAGTTTCATCGGCACCTCGCCGTCTTTCGTGAGTTCGGCCGGCGCCGGTTTCTCATCCACCACGCGGTTGATGTCGAATGACGCGTTCGTGGCCAGACCGGCGCGCACTGCGTCGGCCCGCTGTGTTGCCAGCGCGTCCAGCGCCCCGGGCGCGACCGGCTCGGCCTCGACCAGCTTGTCGAGCAGCGCATCCAGGTACGCAGTTTCATCGAACACCGGCTTGGCATCGGGGCTCGGCGCCACGGTGAACTGCGCGCGCAACGTATCCAGCGCCAGGCCGGGAACACTCTCTGCCGCCATCGCTTCTACGATTTTCAGGCGGCCAGCGGCATCCTGATCGCCAACGCGCGCATGCAGGCGCGCGCGCACCGCGCTTTTACGCAATGCAAGGCTGTCGGCATTCGCGTTCATCACGCCATGCAATTCGAGGCCGAGATTGGGCCGCAGCACCAGCGCCTCGGCGATCTTTGCGACCTTCTCCTGTTCGGGAGGCGCCAGTTCGGCGCTGCCCGGCTGAAAATAGATCTGATCGAGATCTTCCGAGTTACCCAGCCCAACCAGGCTGCCGAGCAGGTGGAACGGCGATGTGGCGATCTTGACGATCAGATTGCCGAGCGCCTTCATGATCACGCCGCCAATCCGAAACGATGGATCTTCAACGTCCCCTTCGATCGGCAGATCAACGTCGATGTTGCCGCTCGAATCCTTCAACAGCGAGATGGCCAGCCCATACGGCAGATTCAGCGCATCCGGATACGGAACCTTCTCGCCGAGTTCGAAATCGCGCAGCACGATCTTGTGTGAGCCGTCGAGGATGCCCTTTCGGATCACGTAGTGCAGGTCGAGATCGAGCTTGCCGCTGGCGATCTTGTGCCCGGCGAAGCGGATCGCATACGCGCTCGCGCCCGGCATTTCGACGTTCTTGAACGACGCGGTGATGTCGGTATCGAGCAGCGGATCGAGTGCACGCACGTGTCCGGACAAACGCATCTCGCCGTATTTACCGACCCCGCCTTCGAGCTTCAGCTTGGTCGGTGCCTGGCTCGCGGTATCGAACAGATCGATACCGCCGTCGATCGAGGAGATTGCGCGGTGAAACGGTATCGGCAGGCTTTCGTCGGTGAAATCGGCGTCAGCGTTGGCTACATGCAGGCGCGCAAGCTTGACGGCCCACGGTTTTTCGTCAGGTGCCGGTTCGGTCGACACAGACGCACCGGCTTTGATGTCAGACGCAGCCTTGGTGCCGGCCGCAGGCGGCACATCGCTGCGCATCACCTCCGCAAGATTCAGCGTGCGATCTTTAAAGATGTGCACCCGCGTGAACGCCGAATCGAGTTCCGCCCGGGCAATATCGATTTCGCGGTGCGTGGTCGACAACTTGATGCCGGTCAGACCCAGGTGCTTCAACCCTGCGAACCGGTCGGAGACGCCTTCGCGCTGCATCTCGAGGTTTGCCAGTGTCAGCGCACCGTCGAAGCCAAAGAGTTCGTCGGCGTTCGACACCAGATGACCGTCCACATCAAGCGTGCCCGACGGCAGCTGCAGATACGTTTCGGTATGCAGATACGGATTGGCAACGTTCAGCGCCAGACCGCTGATCTGCGACTTCGCATCCACGCGCACGTCGGGCAGTGCGGTCAACGTGCCGTTGAGCGCGACTTTGCCGCCGCCGTCGACGGTGAAGTTCAGTGCAAACGGCATCGCAGCGCCATCAGCCGACGTGAACTTGTCGAGCGAAGCCGTCAGCGCACTGATGCCGAGTGTCGCGGCCGGATCGACACCGTGATCGTTGAATCCGATCTGCCCGTCACTGACTTCGAATTTGGTCACAGCGACCGACCACGGTGAGGCTTCGGGATCCGGCTTCGCCGCGGCGGCCTTCGACGCTGCGGGCGGCGCGACCGCTGTCACTGCGGGCATGGCTGCTGCGCGCGCCGTAGCCGCTTTTGGCGCCACCGCCGCAGCCGACCCGGGCGGCGGCTGCCACAGCGTTTCCCAGACGAACCGTTGCTGCGCGTCGCGGCTCAACGATACCCGCGGCGCCTGCAACGCGACGCGGTCGACGGTAACGCTTCGCCGCGGCCAGGCGAGGTGACCATTCTGCACAGTGAGTTCGGCCAGCCGCAGCAGATCCGCCGCTGGTGTTGCACCGGCGCGCTGCGCCAGTCCCAGTTTCGACAGCGTGACGTTCAAGTGCGATATTTCCGCCGCCAGACCCGCATTGCGCAACATGACGTCGTAGTCGAACGCGGTGTTCAACGATCCGGCGACAATTGACAGCCGCAGATCCTCGGGCAGATAGGCGGACACTTCGGGCAGCCGTTCACCGGTGAGCGACACATGCCCGGTCGCATGCAGCGGCTGGAATACCATCTGACCGGTCCATTCGAGACGGCCGCCGAAGCGCGTGTCCATCACCAATGTCTGCTTGCCCTGGTGATCCGGCAGTGTGCTGAAGTTGCTGATTTTCAGATCCACCGGACCGAACACCGTCTCGTATGGCGTGCGCGCCGCACGGTCGGTGACGCTGATACGCCCGGCATCGATCGCAGCGTCTTCAATGATCAACCGCATCGGCGGCGATTCCGGCTTGGACTTCGCGTTCGGCTCTGCCGGCGGGATCAGCGCGGCCAGATTCACTTTACCGTCCGCGCCACGCACCGCCCTCACAACCGGGTTGACCAGGCGAAGCTCGCTGAACGTCAGCGCTCGATTGACGAGGCTCGACAACTGCACATTGGCAATGAACGCATCGAACGACAGCAACCGTTCGCCCTTCGCGTCGTCCAGCGTGAATTTGCTCAGCCGGGCGCTCAGCGCAAATGGATTGATGTCGACATCGTCCAGGGTTGCCGTCAGGCCGAGTTGCTCATGCACCTGGTTGACGATCACGCTGCGCGCAATCAACGGCGCGATGCCGAAGCCGAACAGCGCGTAAAGCGCCAGCAATACCCAGGCCCAGAAGCGCTTGCGGTGATAGTCGAACCAACCGGTTTGCCACGCAGTCAAACGTCCCACGGCGGGTCTCGTCGAACGGAGGATCGTGCAGCGTAGCGTGGATTATTCACAAGTTCACGCTCGCCATGACGACGACAACCGGCCGAGCGCCCGCCACACCACTATGATCAACGCGTACCATCAATCCGTACGAACGAGGTAGCCCGACGTTGCACAAGACATTGCACAACATGTTCATTCGCTCCCTGCCCCGCAGCGTTCTGGTCGCGGGTTGCCTGCTGGGTGCGCTGGCGGGTTGCCAAACCACCACGTCGGCCGGCGCGGTCGGTGTGACCCGTTCGCAATTCATGTTGATCTCGGCTGACCAACTCAACCAGATGGCGGCGCAGACGTATCTGAAGTTGACGAACGAGGCGGCCCAGAAAGGTACCTTGAACGCCGACCCGGCGATGACGGCGCGGGTGCGCGCGATCGCCGCACGCATCGAGCCGCAGACCCGCGTATTCAGAGCCGATGCACCGGGCTGGCACTGGCAGGTGAACGTGATACAAAGCAAAGAGATGAACGCGTTCTGCATGCCGGGCGGCCGCATCATCTTCTACTCGGGATTGATTACCCAGCTCAAAATGACCGACGACGAGATTGCAATCGTCATGGGCCACGAAATCGCCCACGCGCTGCGCGAACATTCACGCGAGCAGGTTTCGCAAGCCATGGCAGCGCAGGCCGGGCTCGGCATCGGCGCGGCGGTGCTCGGCGCCGGCGCTGCCGGCGCGGACCTCGCCAATCAGGGTTATCAAATGCTGGTCGCGACCAAATTCAGCCGCACAGATGAAACCGAAGCCGACCGCATCGGTCTCGAGCTCGCTGCGCGCGCCGGTTACGACCCACGCGCCGGCGTGACGTTGTGGCAGAACATGATGCAGGCGCAAAAGGGTAACCAGCCTTCCGAGTTCCTCAGCACGCACCCGGCAGAGGCCAACAGGATTCAGACGATCAAATCGCTGCTGCCGACGGTGATGCCGCTGTACGAAGCTGCCAAGCGCAATGAAACCGCTACGACGCGAGGCACTACTTACCAACGATATAATTGAGGCGCAATCGATGAACAAATCCGCTTTGTACGACGTTGTCATTTACGGCGCCACCGGATTTACCGGCACGCAGGCGGCCGACTATTTCGATGATCATGTCGGCACCGCGCTGCGCTGGGCAATCGCAGGACGCAACACGGGGAAGCTGAACGCGCTGCGCGCCGAGTTGAACGCAAAACCCGACGTGCTCGTCGCAGATGCCGACGACGCCACGGCCATCGACGCGATGGTCGCGAAAGCGCGCGTCATCCTGACAACCGCCGGACCGTTCGCGCGCTATGGCGAAGCACTGGTGCGCAGCTGTGCCACACGCGGCGTGGACTATGTCGACATCACCGGAGAGACGCCGTGGCTGCGTCGCATGATCGATCGCTACGAAGCGACGGCGATCGGCAGCGGCGCCCGGATCGTGCCGTGCTGCGGCTTCGACTCGGTGCCGTCTGACATCGGCGTGCACATGCTCGTCGAACACTTCCGCGCTCAACGCAAATCGACGCGCAGCGTGCGCGCATTCCAGCGCGCCAGGGGCGGCGTGAACGGCGGCACGATCGCGTCGATGACGAACATGCTCGCCTCCCCAGATCGCAACGCCTTTGACGATCCGTTGCTGCTCAACCCCACCGGCCATCGCACCAGCGACGAAGCGTTGGCGAATCGCGATCCGTCCGGCCCCGCGTTCGATCCGGATCTGAAGCGTTGGATCGCGCCGTTCTTCATGGCACCGATCAACACCCGCGTCGTGCGACGCAGCAGCGCGCTCTGCAGCCAGTGGCAGGCACCCTACGGCGATCAATTCCGTTACCAGGAGTTCTGGGACCTGGGCACTTCGACGGGCTATGCGGCAGCCGCCGCGGTTGCATTCGGTATGGGTATTTTCCAGTCGATGATGCGGCTGCCCGGCGTGGGACGCGTCGTTGAAGCGATTGCACCAGCGCCGGGCGATGGGCCATCGGAGGCGACGATGGACGACGGCTTCTACGAGTGCCGGTTGCTCGGCACCGCCGACGACGGGTCGAAAGCCTGGGCATTGATCGCAGGCCGTGGCGATCCGGGCAACCGTGCGACCGTCAAGTTCGTCTGCGAAAGCGCACTCGCCCTCGCAACGCAGCGCGACAATCTACCCGGTGGCGCAACCCGCGCTGGATTTCTGACGCCAGCGACCGCATTCGGCGATGTGCTCATCGAGAGGCTGCGGGCTGCCGGTGAGACGCTGGAATGCCCAACGACTGTATAGAGGGTCACGACTCAAGCTAGCCGTGATAAGGTCTGAAGCACTCGATCGACATCATCGGCGCGTTCCCGAATTCATCAATCTGTTCCTGCGTAAAGGGCGTCACGCAGAATCCGCGCTTGCTACGATGAATCTGCTCGACGGACTGGACGCCACTGTCGGTGTCGCGAAGAATCATCTCAAACCGCTCGGTATCGATCGCCCGTATCGCGTAGGTCGCGGTGACGGGTTCGCCGTCTGGAAGCTTCGATGTGAGCGTACCATCGGAGATGGTCCAGCGCATCTTGCCGAAGAGTTGCTTGTAGCGTTCACGCGCTTGCGGCGAGAGCGCATCGAAACTCATCTGATTGGCGGCTACCGTCGCATCCGCATCAGAAATCCATTCCTGCTCGAACCACAGGTAATCGTCGGCGTACGCGCCAAACGCAACCAGAAGACAGAACAGCAGCCCTACCCTCAGTCTCATCTGATGTAGTAGCCGGCGACCCGCCAGTGTCCTGCGTCCAACATCGGTGTGACCGTTTCGACCGCTGCCGCCTTGTTCACGAATTTGGTTTGATACTGCAGAACAACGTACTCACCATCCGGAACACCCGGCAACGTCGTCGTGTAGGTTGCCGAGATCAGATTCCGTTCGACAAGCGTACCCAAAGGCGCTCTGACCGACGCCGCCATTTGCACCCACTTTGCCGAATCGATACGGGCTCTGAAAACAGACGCGGCCGCTTTCCACGATGCCTCGTATTGCCGGTTGTCGAGCAGTGTCAACCACTCGTTGGCCGCCTGCTTTGCCGCCGCTTCCTTCGCTTCGTCCGCATAGCCGGACAACGGCGTCGCGAGGAGCAACACCGCGCTCAGAATCGCAAACATTTTCATTGTGCCGCACCTCCCTTTGGTTGGCTGTAGATCTCGTGCAGCGCCGCCGCCTCCTCGGGTTCCTGACGGCGAATGGTGATCGTGAGGATGGTCATTCGGTACTCCCTGATGGATCCCGAAAGGCGCGATGAAAGGAGATTGGCCCACTCGGACGGCGCGGACCCAGCAGCAACTTCAACATGAAGAATTTCGCCGGCTCATCAGCCGGCGCGTTGAACGGTGCGAGTTCAAATCCAAAACGCGTGTAATACGCGGGGTTGCCGACCAGAATGCAGCCGGTGGCGCCCTTTGCGAGGATCGCATCGAGCCCGGTGCGAACGAGTTTGGACCCGATACCATCACCCTGGTGAGCAGGCAGAACCGCCACCGGACCGAGCGCATACCATCCGGGCGAACCGTCCGACGATGTCGCGGGCGAGAACGCAACATGGCCAACCAGCGAACCCGCCAATTCTGCAACCAGCGACACACACAACGCATCTGCACGGCGCAGCGTGTCGACCAACTCAGCCTCATTGCCATCCGCGTAGGGCATTCCAGCAAACGCCGCTCGGATGACTTGGCCGATCGCGGCGAAATCTCGATGCTGTTCGGCGCGAACGGTCACCTCCGTTGGCATCCGGCAATCTCCAGATCTGAGACGTCAAAAAGAGCCTCTGGCATGATGGCGCATCGCGTCAAGCGTTTGGAATCGTCGCGTCAGTGAAATTCAATATCGGTATCAGTGGCGCAACGGGTGTCACCGGTGAGGTTACGCTGCGCATCCTGGAACAGCGCGGTTTCCCGGTCCGGCATCTCCGTCTGTTCGCCTCCAAGCGTTCGGCGGGTCAGATCATCCGATGGAAAGGGACGGATTATCCCGTCGAAGCGCTCGAGGATGGGCACTTCACTGGTCTGGATCTCGTGATCAGCGCGACGTCCGCATCGATCGCGCGGCAATGGGCGCCACGCATCGTCGATGCCGGCGCAATCGTCATCGATCAGTCGTCCGCTTTTCGGCTCGATCCGTCAGTGCCGCTGGTCGTGCCCGAAATCAACGCCGACGATCTGCAATCGCACCACGGCACGATTGCCGGGCCGAACTGCACGACGGCGGTCGCCGTGATGGCTGTTGCACCGCTGCATCGGGCATTCGGGGTCGCCCACGTCGTCAGTTCGTCGTATCAGGCGATGTCCGGCAAAGGCCGCGACGGCATGAAGGAGTTTCTGGACGCATCCGCGCGTGCCGTGCATCAGGTCGCGGGTCTGCGTGGCGACGCACCGCTCGACGTGCCAAGCCCAGTCCAGTTTCCGCAAATCGCCGCGTTCAATCTGTTCCCGCAGTGTGAAACGTTCTGCGACGGGCAGGACACGTCAACCGAAGAGGAAAAGATGGAAGCCGAGATGCGCAAGATGCTGCACGCGCCGAATCTCTCGGTGCACGCGACGGCCGTCCGCGTCCCGGTGCTGGTGGGACACACCGTTTCGCTTGCGCTGAGTCTCGAAAAGTCCGCGAGCCCGGAACACGCGCGGCGGGTGCTCGAGGGATTCCCAGGTGTACAAGTCCTCGACAAACCGTGGGCCGGTAAATATCCAACGCCGTTGGCGGCCGCGGGAATCGACGACGTGCTTGTCGGGCGTCTGCGAACCATTCCTTTCATGAAAAACGGATTGTCGCTGATCGCCTCAGGCGACAATCTGCGTAAAGGTAACGCGCTCAACGCGATTCAGGTGGCAGAGCGCGTGCTCGGACTCGTTCGCGGCTAGCGGAAGCACATTGCGTCCATCAGGAGTCGGGCTGCCGATACAGGCGCCAGACCATTCGGCCGCACATAGCCAGAGCGACCAGAGCCAACACTGCAACGCCAGTCGCGAACATCGGATGACGGGATCCAGCAAAGATGACTATCGCGATCCCGTTACCCAGGATCCCGACCACCAAGATAAAGACCCCCGTCAACGCGACGGACCGTCGATGTTTTTGCAGGTACGTCGTTATCGACATCGGAGCCTCCCGTTTCGAAGCGCGTTTGGCGTCTACACGATTGCAGGCACGGCAGAAAGACGAGTTCTGCGAGCGTATCGATGTAATGGACACCGCCGTCGTCGTCGCGGGTTACATCCGTGCGCCCATTTGTCTTCAGCGCGCCGAGCATGCCCAACCGTGTGGCCGGCTCGATATCGAGCGCGTAGCTGTCGCCGACCATGACCGCCTCGTCCGCCGCCACGTCGAGACCTTGGAGCGCAGCACACGCGGCCAAACGCGGCCGGCGGCACCTGGAACAGCGCTCGCCAGGCGGGTGCGGTGAGCCGATCGGATGAGTGGCCCAGTTCGTCGCGGAGCATTCTTCCCAGCAACCGTTCACCCCGCAGCCAGCGGTCCTCGGCGAACGGCGGCACGAGTGGCGCCGTCGGCTCGGAAAATTGTGAGTCGAACGTGCGCCAAAAGGACGTCAGAAATGAAACGAGGTTGGGGACCATCGTCGGCTCAACACCCAGGACGTCCCCAAGCAGCGTCGCTTCGGCGCGCGTGACCGCGTCCCACCCTTGCGGCTCGGGCACGTGCACCAGCGTGCCGTCAAGATCGAACAAGACCGCCTTTGCTGCCATCGGCAACGTGTCTATCGCAATCCGAAATCGAACGATCCGCCATTGCCATAAAACTTCAATATCCGCCGCGCCGTCGTCTGCACGTGCACCTCGTCGGCGCCGTCGTAGATGCGGGCGAAGCGCGCATGGCGATACATGCGTTCGAGCGGCGTATCGGCGGTGACGCCTTTCGCGCCCCACACTTGAATCGCGCGATCGATGACGTTGTGCAGCATCTGCGCGCCGTAAACCTTGATCAGGCCGATCTCCACGCGCGCCTCGTCGCCCTGGTCAATCTTCTGAGCAGCGTGAAGCGTCAACAGGCGGCTCGCTTGAATTTCCGCGGCCGAATCGAAGATGAATTTCTGGATCTGTTGGTGCTCGCCCAGCGTCTTACCGAATGCGACGCGTGAGTTGGCGCGCTGACACATGAGATCGAATGCGCGCTGCGCCTGACCGAGCCAGCGCATGCAGTGAAAGATGCGGCCGGGGCCGAGACGATCCTGCGCGATCTTGAAGCCGTGGCCGCGCGTCCCCAACAGATTCGCTTTGGGGACGCGAACGTTGTTGTAAGCCACTTCGTAGTGACCCTCGAACTCGCCCATCACTTTGACGTCGCGTACGATGTTGTAGCCTTTCGTATCGGTCGGCACGACGATCTGGCTGAACGCAGCGTGGTCCGGTACGTCGGTTTCGGTGCGGCACATCACCGTTGTATATGCGGCTTGCGCCGCACCAGACGTAAACCACTTGCGACCGTTGATGACCCATTCATCGCCGATCAGTTCGGCGCGCGTCTGCAGTTGCGTCGGGTCGGAACTGGCGACATCCGGTTCGGTCATGCCGAAGCTCGGAAAGACCTCGCCGGCCACCAGCGGCTTCAGATATTTGTCGCGCCATTCATCACTTGCATAGCGGTGCAGCATGATCGAATCCTGCAGCGAGTGCGTGCCGAGCGCCGCGGTCGCGGCCGGCGAGCGGCCGACGACTTCGTTGATGAACACGTAATCCATGAACGGTAGCCCGCCGCCGCCGATTTCCTCGGGATGGCCCAGCGCCCAGAGTCCCTCGGCCTTGGCTTGCTGCATCAGTTCGCGCATCGCCCCCGCGCGACCATCACGGTCGGATTCGAACAGCTCCGCCTCCTTCGGATAGATGCGTTCCTCAATGAACTTCAGCACCTTGTTGCGCAGCGGTTCGATGTGTTCCGGTATCGACAGATTCAGCATGACTCACCCTCGCCTTCAAGTGACGGTTACACTACCGCCGCAACTTCCGACACCGCAAGGAATGGTTATGCCGCCACGTTTTATTGCAATTGCAACGCCCTTTCTGTTGCTCGCTGCACTGCTTGGCGGCTGCGCGCAATACAAACCGGTGGACGTGTTCGTGGTCGGGCTGCAACCGGTGGCCGGCGAAGGCCTCGAACAACGCGTTCGCGTCGATCTGCGAATTCAGAACCCGAACGATCAACCGATCAATGCGAAGGGCATGCAGGTGCGCCTCGACGTCAATGGCGCGCGGCTCGCGCGCGGCGTAAGCGACGCAAGCTTCACGATTCCGCGCTATGGCGAGACCACAACCAGCGTGGTGGCAACAACCAGCCTGTTCGATCTGGCGAAGCAGCTGATCGTGCTGCAAGGCAAACAATCGTTCCGCTATGTGCTCGAAGGTGACGTGTACGTCGAGGGGCTCGGTCGATCCGTGAGCTTCCACAACGACGGCGAATTCAACCCGGGTGCGCCGGCTAAACCCGCACCCAGCAGTGCGCTACAGTAGCGATGCATTAGCGATAAGGGAGCCGACCCGATGCGCAAGCGCTTCATATTGATCCTCGCGGCCGCGTTGACCGCGTGCGCCAGCCACGACAGCCCGCCGGGCGGCGTCATCGTCGATATGAAAGGTGTCGATCCAGCGCAATACCAGCGCGACCTCAATGAATGCACAGCGTACGCGGACCAGGTCGATACCGCCGGCAAGGTCGGCGGTAATGCAGCCGGCGGCGCGGTGGTCGGCGGCGCGATCGGAGCGATCTTCGGCGGTGCCGAAGGCGCGGCCCGCGGTGCCGGCGCCGGTGCGGTCGGCGGTGGCGCGCGCGGTGTCGAGCGGACCGTTCAGGAACGGCACCAGGTGGTCGCGAACTGCCTCCGGCATCGCGGCTATTCGGTGCTGAACTGATCGCGACCGTGATCGATCACGGTCGGTATGTCGCGGACGGATATCTGCCCGTACCGGGGCTGCTGGACGCCAACAGCTGCGCACGGTTGCGCGCAGAAGCATTTCGTTTCGCTGCCCGTCATGGCCTCGCCGTCGACGCCCAGCTGGTTCATCGTTCCGCGCTGCTGCGGGAATTCGTCACGCGCGGTCCGCAGATCGCGCTGGCGATCGAACTGTTGGGTCCCAACGTCTGCTTCACGCATCAGCAATACATCGTCAAACATCCTGATTCGCTCGCGCGCACCCGCGCACGCACCGATGTCCCGTGGCACCAGGACAGCGGCTACGGCCACCTCGAGCCGCCGCTCGATCTGACCGTTTGGATCGCGCTGGACGATTGCACGCCGGACAATGGATGCCTATGGGTGCTACCCGGTTCGCATCGCAGCGGTCTGCGACCGCACGTTCAAATCGCTGGCTTGCGCGGCGTTGCCATCGACGAACCCGGCACCGCGCTGCCAATGAGCGCCGGTGACGCGGTGCTGTTCAACGGCCTGCTGCTACATCGTTCGCTGCCGAACCACACCGACGCGGCACGGGTTGCGCTTTATCTGCGCTACTGCGATCCGCGCGTGCTGATGGTCAACCACGGCAACAAGCCGGTGCTCGAAGACGGCTATTCCTGGATGGTGGCTGGCGAAGCGACCTGATTCGGCTCGCACCCGGATCAGCCGCCGAAGCGCCCCACACCCGTCAGCCGAGGCAGAAAGTAACCGTCGTCGAGCGACCCGATCGTCACGGTTTTGCTTTTCGATGGAGCGTGCACGAAGCGGCGGCCGCCGAGATAGATGCCGACATGGCGGCGATTCCAGCTGGTGTGAAAGAACAACAGATCACCCGGCTCGGCCTGCGACAGATCGATCGATTGCGCGGCGCGCATCTGTGCGGCAGCCGTGCGCGGAACCGTTAATCCGGCGCGCCGATACGCGTAGTACACCAGCCCACTGCAATCGAAACCCTTCGGCGTGCTGCCGCCATAGCGGTATTTGACACCCACCATCGTCTTCGCCACCGCGGCCGCGCGGGCTCCGTACGGTGACGGCGCCGGCGCGTGCGTTGCACATCCCACGCTAACGAGCAGCAGAAGAGACAGCCATCTCGGGTCGCGTCGATAATCAAACCTCATGCGCGTGATCGTAACCGCGTACGGCGCCGACGCACGACGACCGAGTGACAATCGCACCCGGTCCGAGGTATCGAGCGAACCGACGCCATCGGGCCGCGGCGGTAATCCTGTATATTTCTCGCGCACCAACCTGTTCAGAGAGTCGTCCAACTATGGCCATACGCCGCATCCTCGTCGCCAATCGCGGCGAAGTCGCCATTCGCATCATCCGTGCCGCCGAAGAACTCGGCATCGAATCCACCGCGGTATATGCGGCCGACGATTCGCGCTGTCTGCATGTGACACGTGCCGATGATGCCATCGCACTCGCCGGACGTGGGGTCGCAGCGTATCTCGATATCGACGCGCTGGTCGCGGCCGCGCGCGAACGCGACTGCGACGCGGTGCATCCCGGCTACGGATTCCTCGCCGAAAACCCGCGCTTCGCAACTGCACTCGAACAGGCCGGCATCACGTTCATCGGCCCCACCGCCGCGACCCTCGATCTGTTCGGCGACAAACTGCGTGCGCGCGAATTCGCCAGCCAATGTGGCGTTGCGGTTCCGATTGGAACGCCGGTCGCGATCGACATCGCCGCGGCGCGCGACTTTTTTGCATCGCTGGAAGGCAGCGCAATGGTCATCAAGGCGGTCGGCGGCGGCGGCGGTCGTGGCATGCGCGTCGTTAGCTCCGCCGGCGATCTAGATGACGCGTTCGCGCGCTGCGCATCGGAGGCGCAGGCCGCATTCGGCGACGCACGGCTATATGCGGAGGAACTGCTCGACGATGCCCGCCACGTCGAGGTGCAGATCATCGGCGACAGCGTACAGGTGAGCCATCTATGGGAGCGCGAGTGCACGTTGCAGCGGCGCCATCAGAAGCTGATCGAGGTGGCACCGAGTCCTTCGCTGACGGATGCACTACGTGCGTCCATCATCGACGCCGCGCTGCGGATTGCCGACGCCGCGCACTACCGCAATCTCGGCACGCTGGAGTTTCTCGTCGCCGATGCGGCCGGCCACGCTCCGCGCGTGGCGTTCATCGAGGCGAACCCGCGCTTGCAGGTCGAACACACGGTCACTGAAGAAACCACCGGTGTCGATCTCGTCAAGACCCAGATCCGAATCGCTGGGGGCGCGATGCTCGCCGATCTTCACCTCACGCGCGAAGAGGTGCCGGCGCCGCGCGGCTTTGCACTGCAGGCGCGCGTGAACATGGAAACGATGACCGAGGCCGGCGACGCGCGGCCGGCCGGCGGCACCTTGACGGCCTTCGCGCCGCCGAGCGGACCGGGCGTGCGCGTCGACACGTTTGGTTACACCGGCTACACGACGAGCAGCAGCTATGACTCGTTGCTCGCCAAGGTCGTGGTTCATAGCCCGTCCAACGATTTCACAGAGGTGCTGACACGGGCACGCCGGGCGCTGCGCGAGTTCAGCATCGCAGGTGTCGCAACCAACATTGGATTCCTGCGCGCGTTGCTCGCCCACCCCGACGTCATCGCCAATCGCATATCGACGCGCTTTGTCGAACGTCACGTTGCAGCACTTGCGCGCGCCGCCACAGAGTGGCCGCAACGCGCGCTACCCGGCACCTACGGGCGCGCAACCGCAGCGCTGGCCGGCGTGCGGGTCGACACACGCGATCCGCTTGCGGTGCTCGCGCACGGCAAGTCCGAACCGGCCGTGCTCGAGTCGCCGATCGATGATGCGACGGTGCCCGATGGCAGCATCGCGTTGCGGGCGCCGCTGCAAGGCACGGTGATCGTGATCGACATCGCGGCAGGCGACACGGTGCGGCGCGGCCAGCAGTTGCTGGTGATGGAAGCAATGAAGATGGAGCACGTGATCAATGCCCCATCGGGCGGCATCGTGCAATCGTTGGCGGTGTCGACGGGCGATGCGGTGTTCGAGGGACGGCTGCTCGTGGTATTGACGGAAGACGACGCGACCGACGATACCGAAGCGAGTACCGAAACCATTGATCTGGACGCGATCCGTCCCGATCTTGCCGAGGCGCTCGATCGCCATGCGATCGGTCTCGATGCGCGCCGCCCCGATGCGGTCGCGCGGCGACGAAAAACGCACCAGCGCACCACACGCGAGAACATCGACGATCTCATCGACGCCGGATCGTTCATCGAATACGGCCCGCTGGTCGTCGCGGCACAACGGCGGCGTCGGTCGATCGCCGATCTGATCGAAAAAACACCGGCCGACGGCATGGTCGCCGGCATCGGTAGCGTCAATGGCGCGCTGTTCGACGAAGCGCGAGCGCGCTGCGCTGTGTTGTCGTACGACTACACGGTGCTGGCCGGCACACAAGGCGCGCAGAACCACCGCAAGAAGGACCGGCTGTTCGAGATCGCCGAGCACTCGCGGCTGCCAGTGGTGTTTTTCACCGAAGGCGGTGGCGGTCGTCCCGGCGACACCGACGGGCTCGGCGTCGCGG
This sequence comes from uncultured Gammaproteobacteria bacterium, assembly GCA_963735085.1. GTDB lineage: Bacteria > Pseudomonadota > Gammaproteobacteria > Pseudomonadales > Azotimanducaceae > DATJGR01. The sequence continues at coordinate 192,890 of CAVTJP010000017.1, read as the reverse complement.
GCCTCGATTGTCTGGCGTTTCAGTATTTCGGCGAACTGTCGGGCCTGGTGCCGCTGATCGGCATCACGTCGGGGCGCTGCTTCGCCGGCAATGCGGTATTGCTCGGCTGCTGCGACGTGGTGATTGCCACACAGGGATCCAACATTGGCGTCGGCGGCCCGGCGATGATCGAAGGCGGCGGCCTCGGCGTGTTCCGCCCCGAGGACGTGGGACCGATGCACGTGCAGGTACCCAACGGGGTTGTCGATATTCCGGTGCAGGACGAGGCCGAAGCAGTCGCGGTGGCGAAGCAATATCTGGGCTACTTCCAGGGCGCGATCCGCGACTGGTCCTGTGCCGATCAACGCCTGCTGCGTTCCGCGATCCCTGAGAACCGCTTGCGGATCTACGACGTGCGCCGCGTCATCGAGACGCTCGCCGACACGGATTCGATGCTCGAAATCCGACGCGCGTTCGGCATCGGCATCGTCACTGCGTTCATTCGTATCGAGGGCCGGCCGATCGGCGTCATCGCAAACAATCCGAGCCATCTGGCCGGTGCGATCGACAGCCCCGGTGCCGACAAGGCCGCGCGCTTCATGCAGCTCTGCGATGCATTCGATATCCCGCTGCTGTTCCTGTGCGATTGCCCCGGCATCATGGTAGGCCCGGAAATCGAGAAGACCGCGCTGGTGCGCCACGCATCGCGCATGTTCGTCACCGGCGCCAGCATCACGGTACCTTTCTTCACGATCGTGCTGCGAAAATCGTACGGCCTCGGCGCGCAGGCGATGGCAGGCGGCAGCTTCAAGGCGCCGTTCTTCGCGGTGTCATGGCCAACGGGCGAGTTCGGGGGCATGGGTTTGGAAGGCGCAGTAAAACTCGGCTACCGCAACGAACTGGCGGCGATCGAAGACCCTGACGAGCGCACGAAGGCGTACGAAGAGATGGTTGCGCGCAGCTACGAGCGCGGCAAAGGTGTCAACGTCGCTTCGCATTTCGAGATCGACGACGTCATCGATCCAATGGAGTCACGCCGTTGGGTACTCGCCGGTCTGAAGGCTTCACCGCCGCCGGCTGCGCGTACCGGCAAGAAGCGGCCGTGCGTCGACACGTGGTAGATGGGGGCTTGGTGACGCCGCGCTTCGATCGTAGGGTAGCCGTTTCTCCGTCAACCCTCGCTATCCAACTGCGCCGCAGACAGCACCGGCCGATACGTTGGAAACTCGCGCTCGGTCTGCATCAGATCGTGCAGCGCGCGCATGGTACCGAAGTCTGCCATCGTTTCGAGTTGGCGGCGGGTCACCGACATCAGACCGAATTCACCGCGATCGTTGCGCGTCAGCGCATCGGCCGGGCTGACCCACTCCGAATCGACAGTTTCGTATTCGTCGTGCCGGCCGTGTTGCTTGGCCGGCGCCTCGGCGATGAAGAAGCGGGTATCGAAACGCCGCGGTCGGCCTTCCGGCGTGATCCAGCGGTTCAGGAAGTGCATGCGGTCGATCGCCAGGGTCAGCTGTTCGCGCGTGCAGATCTCGTGCAGCGAAACCGCTCCGTCGTGCAATGCGTGGCGGTAGGCATCGAAGCGCTGACCAATGGCATCTTCGTGCAGATCGAGCAGCGTGCCATCACGATCGTAGGCGAGCAGCACGCCCGCCTCCTCGAAGCTCTCGCGAATACCGGCGATCCAGAAGCCGCGCCATTCCATGCCGAGCGCGCGCTGTTCCGCCGCCTGCACATCGTCGGGGCCGCGCCGTATTGCGTCGTACACGTGCAGGTGGTCGTCACCGTCGACGCGCCCGCCCGGGAACACGTACATGCCGCCGGCGAACGCGGCACGCGCGGTGCGCCGCAACATCAGAATCTCGAAACCGGAGCCGGTATCGCGCGCGAGGATCACGCTGGCCGCCGGCCGAATGGGTTGAATGGGTCCAGTAGTCCGGCCGTTGTTCACGCTGCGCTCGCTCATCCGGTACAGTTCAATCGCGTCTGAGCGTAACGCGAACGGTGGCGCCTGACCAACGACCCGCATAAGATTGCGGGCCCGAACCAAAACAATCAGGAGAGACGGTTTTGGCGAAACAGCCCAGCAATAAAGTTCTGCTCGACATTCATCGCCGCATGGTCCGCATCCGCACCTTCGAAGAAGAGGCCGGTAAGCTGATGGAAGCCGGCAAGATTCCGGGTGCGCTGCACCTGTACGTCGGCCAGGAGGCCGTCGCCGCCGGCGTCATGGTGCATCTGACTGACAACGATCAGATCACCAGCACCCACCGCGGTCATGGCCATCTGATTGCCAAAGGCGGCCAGTTCGACCGCATGTTTGCAGAGCTGTATGGCCGCGCCACCGGCTATTGCAAAGGCAAAGGCGGCAGCATGCACATCTCCAATATGGACCTCGGCATCCTCGGTGCCAACGGCATCGTCGGCGGCGGTCTGACGATTGCGATGGGGGCGGCGTTCTCGCAGAAGTTTCGCAAAACCAAGCACGTCGCGGTCGCATTTTTCGGCGACGGCGCATCGAATGAAGGCTCGTTTCACGAGGCCGCGAACATGGCCGCGCTCTATAAACTGCCGGCAGTGTTCATCTGTGAGAACAACGGCTACGGCGAATACACGCCGCAGGCAAATCACCAGGCCATCGTCGATGTTGCGGACCGCGCGGCCGGCTATGGTATGCCCGGTGTCGTCGTAGATGGGATGGACGCAATCGCAGTATACGAAGCGGCCGGCGAAGCCATTGAACGGGCCCGTAAAGGGGCGGGGCCGACGTTGCTCGAGTGTAAAACCTATCGCTTCTACGATCACGTCGGCGTGCGCGGCATGGGCCTGACCTACCGCACCGACGACGAGGTGCTCCAGTGGCAGAAGCGCGATCCCATTACGTTGTTCGAGGCGCGCCTCTCCGAACACGGCGTGCTGAGTGCGAAGAAGGCGGCTGCCGTGCACGAAGAGGTGCAACAACAGGTGAAGGCCGGTATTGCTTTTGCCGAGGAGAGTCCGTTTCCAGACCCGGCGAGCCTGCTCGACGACGTCTACGCCAACGCATCTTAAGGAATCCGACATGGGTCAAGCACAAGCTAAATCGGCGCGATCAACACAATCGGTGGCGGCCACCGAAGCGCGCAAACTGCCATACGTATCGGCGATCACCGAAGGTGTGCGCGAAGTGTTGCTCGAACAGGACACCGCATTCGTCGCCGGCGAAGACGTCGGCCAAGCCGGCAGCGTGTACGGGTACTACCGCGGCTTGTTCGACGAATTCGGCGGCGATCGGATCATCGACACGCCCATCTCCGAGAAGGGCATCATCGGCCTGGGTGTCGGCGCCGCCGCAACCGGCTTGCGGCCCATCGTCGACATCATGTTCATGGATTTCCTCGGCGAGTGCATGGACGAAGTGGCCAATCAGATGGCCAAGATGCGCTTCATGTTCGGCGGCAACGCGACGTTGCCGATCACCGTGCTGACGATGTCCGGTGCCGGCGCGAACCTGGCCGCGCAACATTCGCAGAGCCTGGAGGCGTGGCTTGCGCACCTGCCTGGTCTGAAGGTGGTGATGCCGGCGACGCCGCGCGATGTCAAAGGCATGATCATTGCCGCGGCGCGCGACGATAACCCGGTGTTCGTCGTGATGAACAAGATGTCACTCGGACTGATGGGCGAAGTTCCGGAAGGCGCGTACGAAGTACCAATCGGCACCGCCAACGTGGTGCGGCCCGGCACCGATTACACGATCGTGACGTTGGGGCGCATGTTGCACGAGGCATTGAAGGCCGCGGAAACCCTCAAGGGTCTCGGCATCGATGCCGAAGTGATTGACGCCCGCAGCGTGCAGCCGTTCGATTCGGAAACCGTGGTCGAATCGGTGAAGAAAACGCATCGCGCGCTGGTGGTCCATGAAGCCGTGCGCTTCGGCGGCTTCGGTGCGGAAATCACAGCGCAGATTCAGGAACTCGCATTCGACTACCTCGACGCACCGATCGGCCGCGTCGCTGCGCCATTTTCGCCGGTGCCGTTCAGCCCCGCGCTCGAGAAGGTCTACGTGCCGAATGCGGAGCGGATCGTCGCCGAAGCGCGCCGTTTGATCGGCGTCTGACATGGCTTCAAAGGGGGCAGGTACAGGTCACTAAGCCGTGGCGGTCGGCTGCATCGGGATCGTCGTCAATCCCGCGTCGGGCAAGGACGTGCGCCGTCTGGTGGCGCGGGCGTCGGTGTTCGACAACCAGGAAAAGCGCGCGATCGTTCGGCGCGCCATCGTTGGCGCGTTGGGTGCACGCGCCAACACGTTTGCGTACGTTCCAGACAGCCATGGCATCGCCGAAGCGGCGCTGGAGGAGTTCGGCGCGGACGTCTGCCATCACGCCGTCGACAGCCCACCGATTGCCAGCGCGCTGGGTACGATTCGCGGCGCGCAGGCGCTGAAGGCCAACGGTTGTGCGGCGGTGCTGACGTTGGGCGGCGACGGCACCAATCGCGCGTTTACGTTGGGCTGGCGCGATGCTCCGCTGCTGCCAATCTCCACCGGCACGAACAACGTGTTTCCGCGCTTCGTCGAAGCGACCATCGCCGGTGCAGCGGCGGGATTGATCGCCAGCGGCACCGTGGCACTGCGAGATGTCGCGCGGCAAGCCAAAACGATCCGCGTGCAGATCGACGACGAAAGCGACGACCTCGCGCTGATCGATGCGGTGCTGACGCAGGATCGCTTCGTGGGCGCCCGCGCGCTGCTCGAGGCAGATATGTTGAAGCTGGCGCTGTTGACGCGCGCGGACCCCGCCGCAGTCGGCATCACCGCGATCGGCGGCCTGATTGCGCCGTTGGCGGAACACGAAGACGCGGGATTGTTGCTGACGCTGGGTCGTGGCAACTGCGCAGTGCGCGCACCCATCGCGCCCGGACTGTACGCACTGGTGCGCGTTGCCGATTCACGCAAGGTTGCGTTCGATGAAGCCGTCTGCATCGAGGGTCCCGGTGTACTCGCGTTCGACGGCGAACGCGAACGTGTGCTGAAGCCCGCGCAGCGCGCGCGACTGACGATCCAACGCGACGGACCGTGGGTGATCGACGTGGCGGACACGCTCGCGCGCGCCGCGGCGTCCGGCGCTTTTAGAACTCGACTAGAACTCGACTGAAACTCGACCAGGGGCTGTGGATGGCGACTGAGATTTATCTGGTGAAAGCCGGCATGACGATGACCGAGGGCATGGTCGAAGAGTGGTATGTGCCGGACGGCGGCAGCGTCAAGCAAGGCGACCTGTTGTATCGCCTCGAAACCGAGAAGATCAATCTCGACGTCGATGCGGACGCCACCGGCATCGTCAAGCACGGCGTTGGCGTCGGCGTGACCAAGGAACCGGGTGACGTGATCGGCTACATCTACGCGCCGGGTGAGACGATCCCCTCTGCGGAGTCGTCTGCGCCCACGGCGCGCCAAGCTGCGCCGGTCGCCGTCACAGCACCGCGGGCTGAGGGCACGGCCGTAACGGCGCGCAGCGCCGACGGGCGCGTCATCTCCTCCCCCGCCGCACGCCGCCTGGCCGGTGAACTCAACGTCGATGTGACGACATTGCGCGGCAGCGGGCCTGGCGGTCGCATCGTCGAGGCGGATGTGCGCGCGGCGGCCGCCGCACCACCGGCGCCGCGAGCCACCCCGCCCGCAGCACCACAAGCCACAGCCGGTCCGGCATCGCCGCTCGCAAAACGCCTCGCCGCGGAACTGGGCGTCGATCTCGCGCGGGTGCGGGGCAGCGGTCCCGGTGGGCGCATCACCAAAGACGACGTCGAACGTGCCGCTGCCGAACCCGCCGGCAGCAGATCGGGACAGGCCTCGGCGCCCCTACCCGGCCCAACTGCCGGCGAACGGATCGCCGTCAAAGGGATCCGCAAGACCATTGCAACGCGCATGTTCGACAGCCTGCACGGCTCCGCGCAGTTGACGATGGACATGGACGTGAACATGGACGACGCAATGAAACTGCGCGATCAACTCATCAGTGAGTGGCGCACCGAGCACGTCCGCCCGACCTACACCGATCTGGTCGTCAAGGCGGCGGCGAAGTCGCTCGCAAACCACCCGCTGATGAACAGCGTCTTCGGCGAAACCGAAATCGTGCTACTGAACGAAATTCACGTCGGCGTCGCGGTGGCAATCGACGCCGGTCTGGTGGTGCCGGTGATCCGCGACGCAGACCGCTTGTCGGTACGCGAACTGGCTGTCGATAGCGCCCGGCTCGCACATGCCGCACGCGACGGCACGCTCGGTCTCGACGACATGGCCGGCGGCACGTTCACGGTGTCCGCGCTCGGCATGTATGGCGTGGATGCATTCACGCCGATTCTGAACGCACCGCAGTCCGGCATCCTGGGCGTGAACCGCATCCGCGACGACATTGCGTGGGACGGTGATCGGCCGGTCAAGCGCAAGGTGATGCGGCTGTCGTTGACGTGGGATCACCGCGTGCTCGACGGCGCACCGGCGGCGCAGTTCCTCGGCATGGTGCGTGACCTGCTCGAAGCGCCGTTCCGCTTGCTGGTATGACGCGATGAGCGCGCAGATTTTCGACGTCATCGTCATCGGTGGCGGACCCGGCGGCTATGTCGCCGCCATCCGCGCCGCGCAGCTCGGCCTGACAACGGCGCTGGTGGAACGCGCCGAACTCGGTGGCATCTGTCTCAACTGGGGCTGCATTCCGACGAAGGCGCTGCTGCACACCGCCGACGTGCTCAGAGACATCGAAGGTGCCGCGGCGCTGGGCATCGATATCGGGCCGGCAAAGGTCGATCTCGCCCGCGTCGTAGCGCGCTCTCGTGCCGTAGCCCAACAACTCAATCGAGGTGTGACCGGGTTGTTGAAGAAGCACAAGGTCACGGTCATCAAGGGTACCGCGCGTTTCACCGCACCGGGCCACATTGCAGTGGATGGCGAGCAGTGCACGGCGCTGACGGCCGACGCAATCGTTATCGCCACCGGCGCGCGGGCCAAGTCGCTGCCGGCGATCGAGGCGGATGGCGAACGCATCTGGACATCGCGCGAAGCAATGGTGCCCGACGCGCTGCCCAAACGCCTGCTCGTCATCGGCGCCGGCGCGATCGGCGTCGAGTTCGCAAGCTTCTATCGCACCCTCGGCAGTGCGGTGACGATCGTCGAAGTACTGCCGGAAATACTACCGGTGGAAGACGCCGAGATCGCCGCAGCAGCCCGCAAATCGTTCGCGGCCGCCGGCATCGAAATTCACACCGCGACGTCGATCGGCGCGTTGACGCGTGATGGGGACGAATTGATTGCAGTCATGAATTCCGCCGACGGTTCGTCCGATGGACGATTCGAGAAGCGATTCGATCGAGTTATTCTCGCGGTAGGCGTAACCGGCAACGTCGAAGGTCTGGGCCTGGACAACACCCGCGTCGCAACCGATCGCGGCTTCATCGTCGCCGATGCGTACACCGAAACGGCAGAGCCCGGTATCTACGCCATCGGCGACGTCGCTGGCCCACCGTGTCTTGCACACAAGGCCAGCCACGAAGCCATAGCGTGTATCGAACGCATCGCCGGTCTCGACGTGCACCCACTCAACCGATCGCGGATTCCGGGATGCACGTACAGTCATCCGCAAATCGCCAGCATCGGGCTCACCGAACGCGCCGCGGCCACCGCGGGCCGCGACGTGCGTATCGGCCGCTTTCCGTTGATCGGCAACGGTAAGGCGATCGCCATCGGCGACGCCAACGGCATGATCAAGACGCTGTTCGATGCGCACACCGGCGAGCTGCTCGGCGCGCACATGGTTGGTCCCGGCGTCACCGAGTTGGTGCAGGGTTTCGCAATCGCGATGGGCACCGAGACCACCGAAGCGGAGCTGATCGCAACCATTTTCCCGCACCCGACGGTCTCAGAGGCAATGCACGAATCTGTGCTCGCCGCGTATGGGCGAGCGATTCATATCTGACCCGACGTTTCATCCAGCCATGCAACCCACTCATCTATCACGTGACCGCCGCGCATTGGTCGCAGCGTTGTGCTAGTCGATATACTGCGCCGCATGTTTACCTACCTCGATCCCAACGTTCGCCGCAAATTGATTGCCCAGGGCAAGCTGCGACGAATCGATCTGCACGGCAATGCACTCGACCCCGACGTCGTCCCCGCGGAAGGCGAAGTCGCGGTGAATCTGCTCGGCCCGATTCCGCTGCCGATGCACCTCGGTCGCGTGCATACACAGGTGGATTGGTATGCCAGCGTGCGCTCCACGGAACTGCGCAAGGTCGAAGAACTGGCCGGTGCGCTGCGCACGCAGGGCGGCGGTCAGCTGTTTTCGCTGCTGGCTTCGTCGATGGCCGTCAACAGTGTGCTCGCGGTCGGTGACCGCGCAGCGTGGCAGAACCCGCTGGTCCGGGTGCATTCCAGCTGCCTGACCGGCGATGTCTTCGGATCCGAACGCTGCGAATGCGGACCACAGCTGAGCGGCGCGGTCGAACGCATCACCTCCGAACCGGGCGGCGGCCTGCTGGTGTACATGGCAGGACACGAAGGTCGTGGCATCGGCCTGTGGGCAAAGGCGGCAACGTATTTGCTGCAGGACTCCGGCGAAGACACCTATCAGGCCAACCGTTCGCTGGGCCTGCCCGACGACTCGCGCGATTTCACCGACGCTGCTGCGCTGCTGCATCACTTCGTTGGCAACAAGCCGATGCGGCTGATGACCAACAACCCGAAGAAGGTGCAGGACCTGACGCAGATGGGCTTGACGCATATCACACCGGTGAAGCACGTGCTCGGTGTGGGCGTGCGCAATCGCCGCTACCTCGACGCGAAACGCTTGTGGGGACATCGGCTCGACGAAGACGATCTCGGTTCGCCGTAAGCAAACGGGAAAACGGGCGCAAGCGCTACGGGCAGCCCGCGAGTGCCACTGCCGGCGCGCCAATCAGCGCAACCGCAGCCGTACGAAACGCCTTGTTGGTTACCGGAGTATGCGCGTCGGTCAACGTGCGGGCGAGGTCGTCGAGCGACTTGTGATCGTGCGTCGCCGTGCGAATCTCCGCATCGAGCGCGCGCATCACGAGCACCGCGTGTGCCGTTTGCGTACCTTCTGATCGATCCGTCGCCACGCACTTCGTTCCGGTGCTCCATTTGGCGAGCGTCGCAAAGCTGCTGTCGAAGCGTTTCTGACTGATGGTGTTCGACCTGCGCAGTATCTCGAGGCTGTAGTACTCGGCGATCCCCTCGACAATCCAGTCAGCGCCACCGGTGGCATGAAGCCCACTGGCAACGTGCACCATTTCGTGCAATGGCGTACTGGTGCCGTTCTGGCTGATCAACGGCCGGTCGGCATGCAGAAACAACGATCCGCGGCCGGACAATCCGCCGCGCCACATATTTTCCGGGCCACTGACGATCAACAGACGCGGTGGAAATTCAGGAAACACCTGCACCAGGCTCGGCAATGTCCAGCGCACGAACGCGAGCACGTCGTTGGACCTGAATCCGCTGCCTTGCGAACTCGCCACGGCAACCTCGCGGTCTGCAATCAGGTCGCGACGAATCGCCAGTTTCGCGCCGGCCAACAACCAGCCCTTCGGCCGATCGAAATGCGCATTCGGATCGTCGACGTGATGCAGCCTGCCAGCCGATGGCCCATACGGTGTCTCGATCGACCACCCCTTCGGCCCCGTCAGGCGCAGGAGTGCATTCGATCGCGCGCCTTTGATGGTGCGAACCTTGCCCATCGGAAACAGATGATCGAGCTTGAACAATGCCCAATCGTTCGTGACACGCGCGTCGGGCGCGCCATTGTCGCGCACGTGGTCGATCTCGAACTCGAAGTGCAATACACCGCCGTCAGCCGGCGGCGTCCATTCGATATGATTCGCCGTTACGTTGATCTCGCCCTGACCGTGCACGCTTCGATAGCGATCACGCGGCGCGTCGAACTCAATGTGCCGAAGCAGATCGTGTGTTTGGCGAACCGCAATGCGCACATCCGCACGCTTGTTGGCGGGGTCCAGCGCCGCACCATAGACAATCTGGTAGGCGTTCGGATCCTTCGTCGGCGCGGCTTCATCCGAACAGGCGGTGCCGATGTGGATTGCGCAGAGCAATACCAGCATCCGCGCGCAGATGCGGGGCGTTCTCGAAGGTGATTTCATCGCGCTAGTGTAGTGCCCCGGCTATCCAACGCACCAGTCCGGCGCTGCTCTGTGTTGGATAGCGGGTAGCGACAGGCGCATGCGATTGCAACATAATCCACACCAACTGATCGTTCATAAGGGGAGTTTCATGCGCGTTCCGCTACGCCTTTCAGCCAACCTGGCATACGTGTTGCTCGCGCTCGCCTCGATAGCTGGTACGAGCTGCGCTCGCGCAAGCGATGTCGTCGAAGAAACCAGCGTGAACGCCGATGGGGTCGTGGAATCCTGCGGCGACGGAGATGGACTCGGCCACTGTCGGGACGCCGCAGGCGAAACATGGCAGCACGCCGACGATCCGGATTACATCAAGCTCGATTCGACGCAGGAACTCGAACAATCGTCTGAGCAGATTCGAAATGAGTCGCCGAAGCAACTCGAACGAACTATCCAGGACATCGAAGACGACGGGGACGACTGAGGCCGCGGCATATGACCACGGTTAACAACCGCTGGACGCTCGCTCGCAAACCGCCCGGCGGCTTGCCGGTCGCCGACGACTTCGCCTGGGACGAAGCAGTGTGTGCGTCTCCCGGTCGCGATCAGATGCTCACGCGCACCGTGTATCTGTCGCTGGATCCGTATCAATGGGGACGCCGGCGCAGCGGCGTCGAAGCGGTCGGCGAAGTGTGTCATGGCCGTACCGTCGCACAGGTGATCCAGAGTCGACTCGCTGGTTACCGCGAAGGCGACTTCGTCTTCAACACCAACGGCTGGCAGCAATACGGGCTATCCGGCGACGGTATCTCGGTGTTCGGCTACATGTTTCCGCGCAAGCTCGATCCGAACGTCGCGCCGATTTCGACCGCCGTCGGCGTGCTCGGCATGCTTGGCCTCACGGCGTATTCGGGGTTGGTGATTCAATGCGCACCGCGTGCCGGCGAGACTGTCGCCGTCTCTGCGGCTTCGGGCGGCGTCGGTCAGGTGGTCGGTCAGATTGCGAAAATTCTCGGCTGCCGCGTCGTCGGCATCGCCGGTACCCGCGAGAAATGCGATTTCGTCGTCGATGAATTAGGGCTGGACGCGTGCGTCTCGCATCGTGACGCGAACCTGCCCGAGGCGATTGCACACGCGTGCCCGGATGGCATCGACGTGTATTTCGAAAATGTCGGCGGCAAGGTCTTCGAAGCCGTGCTGCCGGTGCTCAACAAAAGCGCCCGCATCTCGCTGTGTGGCATGATTTCGCAGTACGGCAACGCTGATGGCGCCAATCCGCGCGACGCGTGGATGGCAGCCGGCAAGCCGTTTTTCGACCGCCGGGCCATCGCGGTGCACGACCTGCGCGTTGGCAATTTCGTTGCCGATCACCAGGCGCAGTTTCTGCACGAGATGGCCGGCTGGCTGCACGACGGCCGCGTGAAATACAAAGAAGACGTGTGGAGTGGCCTCGAAAAGGCGCCCGAGGCTTTTCGCGCAATGCTCGACGGGCGGAACTTCGGCAAAACATTGGTGGCGGTCAGCACCGACCCAACGCTCAACCCAGCGTAGTTACCAGCGCGGCGCGGGCCGTGCCACGACGCCTTGCGGCGTTACCGCGAGATGCGTCAACGTCTGATCGTCGTGCCGCATCCGCCACGACAGCATGCGTTGCGCATAGTCGAGCACAACCGGCAGGTACTTCGGATCGTTGGCACAGTTGTGCAACTCCTCCGGATCCTCGTGCAGATCGAACAGCAACGGCGGCAGGGCCGCGAAGTGGACGTACTTGTAGCGATCGCCGCGCACGACGTTCAACGTGCAGGCATGCAGCGGAATCCCGAGCGCGCGCTCGGCACTGTCGTCGGTCGGATCCCGAAAATCGAACTCCCAATGTGCTTCGGTCCGCCATTTCTCAGGCGCCGCTGACGATATGACGAAGGGGAGAAGCGAACGCCCATCGCACGCGGGTGGAACGTCGAGCCCAAGCCAATCGAGCATCGTCGGCATGATGTCGACGTTCTCGGTGAACGCATGCACGGTTCGACCGCGCGTCGCATCCGCTGTTGCGCGCGGATCGCGAACGATCAGCGGGATGTGATAGGACTGGTCAAAATAGCCGGTCTTGCCCAACAGCCAGTGATCGCCAATCTGTTCGCCATGATCGGAGGTGAACACGATCAGCGTGTCTTCATATTGCCCGGTGCTTTTCAGGTGCGCGATCAAGCGGCCGAGATTGTCATCGACCTCGCTCATCAGGCCGTAGTACGAAGCCTTCAGCCGCCGCAGTTTTCTGTCGGATTCCGGTGCTCGATAGCGCCTGTCGGAAAGCTGGTAGGCAAGCCACGGATGCTGCTCGCCCTCGATATCCGCCGATGCTGCGCGCACGAAGCCCGGCAACGCATCCGGCGCATAGCGCGCGTGATACGGCGCCGGCGCCACCCATGGTGGGTGCGGCCGCAACAGCGAAAGGTGCGCGCACCACGGCTCGCGCCGATCGCTGATGTAGTCGATCAGGCGATCGGTCATGAAGAACGTGTCGTGCTGTTCGCGGGCGAGCCGCAGCGGCGCCGGCGTCGGACCGCCCTCTTCGTATTCGAGTTGATCGGCCTTCTGCACGTACAACTCGGCCGGCCGCGCCGGTATCGACACGCCGCGCGCACGCAGCCATTCCACCCACGTACCGATGTCGGCTGTCAGCAGTACTTCGACGCGCAGTCCGGGCAATACCCCTTCGTAAGTCGTCAGCACCGGATGGTCTGCCGGATAGTCGCGCGGGTCAGGACTGGTATCGGTGTAGCCAAACAACACCGGATCGTAGCCGGCCGCGCGGACCAGCTGCGCCCAGTTTCGATGCCGCGCATCGAGCGGCGTGCCATTGGTTGCCGAGCGATGGTTCATCAGGTACAGGCCGGTATGCAGCGACGCCCGGCTTGGCCCGCACGGCACCGCCTGACAGTAATGACGCGCAAACGCGACGCCGTCACGCGCAAGCGCATCAAGATGCGGTGTGACGACGCACGGATGTCCCCTCGACGACAGACAGTCGCCACGCCATTGGTCGGCGGTAATCAGCAAAATGTTGCGTGGCGAGTTCACGATCGAACTGTAGCGAAAGCGGACCGCGAAAGCAGGGACCAAGGGTCAGAGTGCTTCATTCGACGGGCAGCCGCGGCTACCTGTTTCGGTGAAGCACTCTGACCCTATGCCTTCCCACTCAGCACATTCGCAGCATCCTTGACCCCGAGTCGCGACTGCAGATGTGCAATCGTCGTGCGTGCGGTGGCGCATTCGAACCGCGACGCCGCGAGACGCCGCTCACGCTCCGCGATCTCCTCACCGAGGCGTTTCAGTTCGGCTTCCAGTTCAGCGATGCGCCGTTGCAGCGCAGCCTGATCGGAAAGCTCCCTGCCGAGCCTGTCATTGGTCTCACGGGCGCGCGCCAGTTGATCGTTGAGCACGTCAAGCCATTTGTCCTGCCGCTGGCGCTCACGGTCGTGGTCCTCGTTGCGTTTGCGCTGATCGCCGAGCGCACTCTCCAACTGCGGAATCTTCTTCGCATGATTGCCTTGCTCGTACATCAGTTCGCCGATCCGCGCCTCACGCTCGCGGACCTTCGCTTCGAGTTCGTTCACCTGTTCTTCGAGCCGTTGGCAGGTCGAATCCGATGGTCTGGAAACCAATTCGGCCGACGCGCCGGAGGTCATGAACGTGTCGTCCTCTAGATCGAGGGTCGCCATGCCCGACGTGGCCGTCTGGTTCGCCGACGGCATGCCCTTCAGCAGTGCCAGTTCGGCCGTCAGACGCGACACCGTGCGGTCGCGATCGCGCAGCGCGGTATCACGCTCTTCGATCGTTCTGTGCAGCGGCGGCAACGCGGCTTCGAGTTCCTTCATCTGCTGCTCGACGCGCGCAACGTGCATCTCCCTGTTGCGCATGCCGGACTCGAGCCGTGGAATCTTGCCTTTGGATTCATTGAGGCGCCGTTGCAGATCGTCCTCGCGGACCCGCGCGACCGAGCCACGCCAGGATGAGCCCATCACGCAGCCGACACCTACCGCGACCAGCAGACACAACACCGTGAAGATCGCATCCGCGTAGTTCGCCGGCGTGCCTTTCAAGTCGAGCAGTTCGGCGATGCCGTCGTTGATGACGGGTGCCAGGGGAATGTCGTGCACCGATACCGCCAGCCACGCAACTGCGGTGAGCAGTGTCGAGCCGATCAGGATGGTGAACGCGCGTGACATATCGGTGAGCTCATCTTTCGCATCACTGCGAATGGTCCACCTTCGCATCATTGCGAACGGTCCCGGTATTCTGGCCGGGTAACGCCTGTGAAACAGTTAGTTAGCTCTCAATCCACGACGCATGGAGAAGCAGAAGGCGGTCACATTTCCAACCGCGCTACCGCAGGTCTAACGTTGGCGCAGGGCGTTGATTTACCATCTGCGGCTCGCATTCGCAGATCATCGCAATGGATACGCCGACGCCGCCACCGCTGGATTTCCGAACTGAACCCACGGCGTATCGGCATTGGAAGCTGAATATCGAGCCTCCAATCGCCGAACTGATACTCGAGGTTCAGGAGACCGGTGGCATCGCGCCCGGCTACGAACTCAAGCAGAACTCATACGATCTCGGCGTGGACATCGAACTCGCCGATGCCGTTCAACGGCTGCGTTTTGAGCGCCCGGACGTGCGCTCCGTGGTGCTTCGGTCCGGCAAGCCCGGCATCTTCTGCGCCGGCGCCAACATCCGGATGCTGGCGGGCGCAAGTCACGCCCACAAAGTGAACTTCTGCAAGTTCACGAACGAAACGCGGAACGCGCTCGAAGAGGCATCCGCCGAATCGGGCCAACGCTATCTGGCCGCAATCGGCGGCACCGCGGCCGGCGGCGGGTATGAACTGGCGCTGGCAACCGACTATCTATTGCTGATCGACGATGGCAACGCCGCAGTCTCGCTGCCGGAAGTGCCGTTGCTGGCGGTACTGCCCGGCACCGGCGGGCTGACCCGGTTGACGGACAAGCGGCGCATCCGCCGCGACCTCGCCGACGTCTTCTGCACCCTCGAAGAAGGCGCCCGCGGGGCGCGCGCGCTGGCGTGGCGATTGGTCGACGAGATCGCGCTGCGCTCCCAATTCGATGCCGCCGTGCGCACGCGGGCGCTGGAACTCGGTACGCGTTCGGACCGTCCAGAGAACGATGTCGGCATCGAACTGACGCGCCTCGAACGCAGCGCCGGCGCAAACGGCATCCATTATCGCTATCTCGATCTAACTTTCGACGACGCGCTGGCGACTGCGACATTGACACTGCGGGGCCCCGAACGCGATCTACCTGACGACCATACGCAGGCGCGGGCTTTAGGTGCGGAGCTTTGGGCGCTGGCGTTGCTGCGCGCGCTCGACGATGCGCTGCTGCATATACGATTCAACTTGCCGAACATTGCCACGTTGCAGTTACGCAGTGAAGGCGACCTCGATCGCGTGCTGCGGCACGACACCTGGCTGCACGAACACGCCTCGGTGTGGTGGGTACGCGAAATCGCGCTGTTCGCAAAACGCACGCTGAAGCGGCTCGACCTGACATCACGCACGCTGGTCGCGCTGGTCGAACCGGGCAGTTGTTTCGGCGGTTTTCTCGCGGAAATTCTGTTCGCCGTCGACCGCAGCTACATGCTGAATGGCACGCTCGACGATTCCGCGGATGCCGCGACCATCGCGTTGTCCGAATCCAACTTCGGTACGCTGCCGATGAGCAACGGGCTCAGCCGGCTCGCCACCCGCTTCTACGGCGATCCGGACGCGGTCACGCGCCTGCGCGCATGTGTTGGCGAGCCGCTCGATGCAGGCGCTGCAGAGAATGCCGGACTCGTGACCTTTGCGCCCGACGAAATCGACTGGCGTGACGAGATCCGCCTGTTCCTCGAGGAGCGCGCGAGCTTTTCGCCCGACGCGCTGACGGCGATGGAAGCGAACCTGCGCTTCGCCGGCCCCGAGACGATGGAGACAAAGATTTTCGCGCGCCTGTCGGCATGGCAGAACTGGGTATTCCAGCGCCCCAACGCGGTGGGTGACGACGGCGCACTCAAGCGCTACGGTACCGGCACACGTCCGCGTTACGACAAAACACGCATATAGGAAACAGGCATGAGCGCCGTCGACTACGCATCGTTGATTCCGAACAACGTCGATTTAGCCTCCGACCGTGCGCTGCAGCGCGCGCTGGAAGCCTGGCATCCGCACTTTCTGGACTGGTGGCGCGGCATGGGACCGGAGGGCTTTCAGGACGTCGATGTTTTCCTGCGCACCGCCGTCAGCGTCGACCGCGCCGGCTGGGCGAAGTTCGGCTTCGTCAAAATGCCGGAATACCGCTGGGGTATCCTGCTGGCGCCGGCGGAAACCGACCGCAAGATCGGTTTTGGCGCCCACAAAGGCGAACCGGTATGGCAGGAAGTTCCGGGCGAATACCGTGCGCTGCTGCGCCGGCTGATGGTCATTCAAGGCGATACCGAACCGGCGTCGGTCGAACAACAGCGCCATCTCGGCAAGACCGCGCCGAGTTTGTACGACCTGCGCAACCTGTTCCAGGTCAACGTCGAAGAAGGCCGCCACTTGTGGGCAATGGTGTACCTGTTGCAGCGCTACCTGGGTCGCGACGGCCGAGAGGAAGCCGAGATGCTGCTGAATCGGCGTTCCGGCAGCGCCGACACGCCACGTATCCTCGGCGCATTCAACGAACAGACACCGGACTGGCTGTCGTTTTTCATGTTCACCAGCTTCACCGACCGCGACGGCAAGATGCAGCTCGAAGCACTGGCCCAATCGGGATTCGACCCGTTGTCGCGAACGTGCCGCTTCATGGTGACCGAGGAAGGGCACCATATGTTCGTCGGCAAAAGCGGCGTCGAACGGATCCTGCGCGCCACATGCGCGGCGATGAACGCGCACGCCATCGCGGATCCGTACGATCTCGCCGCCATTCGTCGCCACGGCGTCATCGATCTGCCGACGATGCAGAAGAAGATCAACTTTCACTATTCCGTCACGCTCGACCTGTTCGGCTCGGAAATCTCCACCAACGCCGCCAACGCCTACAACGCTGGCATCAAGGGGCGTTTTCACGAAGACAGGATCGACGACGATCATCAACTTCAGGATGCGACCTATCGCGTGCTGCAACATACGAACGACAATTCCGGCAAGCCGGGCTTCGCGTGGATCGACGCACCCGCCCTGTCCGCGATCAACGCGAGGTTGCGAGACGACTACATCGACGACTGCGCCCCGGTGCTGCGCGCGTGGAACCGCGTGATTGCGGATGCCGGCATCGAATTCGAACTGCGGCTGCCGCACCGCGCGTTTCATCGTCATGTCGGCGATTACGCAAGCCTGTCGGTCACGCCGACCGGAGACGTTGTCGATGCGGCAACGTGGCAGCGTTCGGCTACCGACTGGCTGCCGGCACCCGGCGACCTCGAATACGTGTCGTCGCTGATGCGACCGTGCCACGCCGTTGGCGCATTTGCCTCGTGGATCGCCCCGCCGGTCAGCGGTGTCGGCGGCAAGCCCGGCGACTTCGAGTATGTGCGGCTCACGCCCTGACGTTTCGATGAGCCCACATCCAGCCGAACAGTACAATGCAGCCGACATTCTGCTGACACCTAATATCGTGCACGGCCGGGCGCTGCGTACTGCGGTCATCGACGACTCGGGGCGCTACAACTACGCGCTGCTCAACGAACGCGTCAACCGGTTTGCGAATGTGCTGAGGGGCCGACGCCTGACACACGGCGAGCGCGTGCTGTTGTGTCTGGAAGACAGCGTCGATTTCCCGGTGTGCTTTCTGGGCGCGATACGCGCGGGCGCGGTGCCCGTACCACTCAATACACTGATGACGACGCCGGACTACGCATACATCGTTGCCGACAGCGAAGCGCGCCTCGTCATCGTATCGTCGAGGCTGCTGCCTGCGTGGGAACCGCTGCTGGCGTCGCTGCCACACCTCGGCGTAATCGTCAGCGGAGACGAATCCAGTGCACCGGATCATGTACCGACGCTGGCGGATACCTTGCGCTACGCATCCATCGCGCAGACAAGCGCCAACACCCGCCGTACCGATGTCGCATTCTGGCTGTACACATCCGGCACGACCGGTAAGCCAAAGGGGGTGGTGCACCGCCACAGCGCTCTCGAATTCACCGCACGCTCGTATGCGCGCGACATACTCGCGCTCGCGCCGGACGACGTCGTGTTTTCGGCTGCCAAACTGTTCTTCGCGTACGGACTCGGCAACGCACTGACGTTTCCGTTCTCGGCCGGCGCCACGGTGATATTGACCGCGGTCCGGTCCTCGCCGTCCACCGTTGCGGCCATACTGCAGCGATATGAACCGAGCGTGTTCTGCGGCGTGCCGACGTTGTACGCGATGCTGCTGGCCGAACAGGAACCACCGTCGCGCGGCCGGTTGCGCCTATGTGTCTCCGCCGGTGAGGCATTGCCGGAGACGATTCTCGAGCGCTGGCGCGCTGCAACCGGACTCGACATTCTCGATGGCATCGGTACCACCGAACTGCTGCACATCTTCATCAGCAATCGGAACGCCGATGTCGTGCCAAACACGTCCGGACAAAGTGTACCCGGATACGCGGTTCGGATCGTCGGCGACGATGGCAAGGAGGTGGGCGACGACACCATCGGCGACCTCGAAGTGCATGGCGGCAGCACTGCGATTGGATATTGGAAGCTGCCGGAACTGACGGCCACGACGTTTCGCAACGGCTGGGTGCGCACCGGCGACAAATATCTGAGGCGCGCGTCGGGCCACCTGGTGTACTGCGGGCGGCGCGACGATCTGTTGAAAGTCGGCGGCATCTATGTGTCGCCGATGGAAGTGGAAAACGTACTGCTCGCGCATCCGGACGTCATCGAAGCGGCGGTGGTTGGCGCCGAAGATGCCGACAGACTGATCAAACCAAAGGCAATCGTCGTTGCCCGCGGCTGCCCCTCAGCCAGCCTGGCCGATGCGTTGATCGACCATGTGCGCAGCCAACTCGCCGACTACAAGCGCCCGCGCTGGGTCGAATTCGTCGATGAGTTGCCGAAGACGGCGACCGGTAAGATTCAACGATTCAAGCTGAGGTAGCGATGGCATTTGATGGCTTCGACAAAACTCTGCTCGCATTCCTGCGCGAACTCAGCCGCAACAACGATCGCGACTGGTTCGCGCAGAACAGGGATCGCTACGAGACCCGCGTGCGCGAACCCGCGCTCGACTTCATCGTCGCGATGGGCCCACACCTCGACCGTATCGCCCCGCAATTCGAAGCCGTTGCGAAGAAGACGGGTGGATCGTTGATGCGGGTATTTCGCGACACGCGATTCGGCCGAGACAAAACACCATACAAAACCAACGTCGGTATCCAGTTTCGCCACAACCAGGGCAAAGACGTGCATTCGCCCGGTTACTACATGCACATCGAACCCGGTCGCAACTTCATAGGCGCCGGCATGTGGCACCCCGAGCGGGATTCACTCGCGAAGATTCGCGACGCGCTCATCGAGCGCACGACGGCTTGGAAGCGCGCGCGCGACGATGCGGCATTCCGACGCGTCTTCACGCTCGATGGAGGCGCACTGAAGCGACCGCCGCGCGGCTATCCGGGCGATCATCCGATGATCGAGGATCTGAAGCGTACCGACTTCATTGCGATGTGCCCGATCGATGACGATGAACTGTTTAAGAAGGACTTCGCAAAACGGATCGCCAAACGTTTCGACGCCGCGAAGCCGTTGATGCAATTCCTCTGTCGTGCCGTAGAGGTGCCGTTTTGAATACACCGCTTCGAGGCCACATCGATCACTTCGTATTGGCCACCGCCGATCTCGAGCTGACGTGCGCCGAATTCGAAGGCGCCACAGGTGTTCGGCCCGCTTTTGGCGGCGCGCATCAAGGCCGCGGTACGCACAACGCGCTGGTTGGCTTCGACGATTCAACCTATCTAGAAATCATTGCACCGGACCCGGCGCAGCCACCGAGCAGTTCGTCGGCACCGATGGCGCGGCTGACGCAACCGAAACTGATCCACTGGGCCGTGCGCTGTGCAGGGCTCGAGAACGCTTCCGCGCGCCTGAAGGCGCTTGGTTGGACGCCAACGCGGGCACATCGCATGAACCGAACGCCACCCGGCGGCGAGCGACTCGAGTGGGAACTACTTGGACTGCACCACCATCGCCACGGCGGACTCGCGCCGTTCTTCATCGATTGGCTGGATTGCCCGCATCCGGCGCGGACGTCACCATGTGTCGGGCCGTTGATGGCCGCGCAACTGACGTCACCGGAACCGATGCCACTGGCGTCCTTGATCGCCGAGTTGGGAATAGACGTCGCAGTCCAGGCGGGTGACCGGCGCATGACGCTGACGTTTGCCAGCCCGCGCGGTGAGATCCGCTACGAAGGCACTACGCCCGCCGGCTTCACATTGGGCGATTGACCGGGCATTTCGGCGCCGATCAATGCGCCACGGCGAATCTTGTCGACGGATTTGTCGCGATACACCAGCCACAGACACAAACGATTCAGCGGCATGATGTAGAACGGCATCTTGCGGCGCAGATCGAGCCACAACACCACCCGCACCTGATCCGATTCGTTGGCGGCATCGTGCAGATAGTTGTCGTCGAAGATGATGCCCTCGCCATCCTTCCAGAAGTAGCGCTCACCATTGACGATCTGCGCCTTGTCCTGCAATGCGTTTTGTGCCCGGTCGCCATTGACGCGCAACCAACACTGCTGGTTCGCGTTGTTGTACGGAATCTGCACGCCGAGGTGATAACGCAGAAAGCCCTTGTAGTAGCCCCAGTGCGGCGTGATGTCCTGATGCGGATCGAGCACCGAAAAGAACGCGGTGTACACGCCGGGGATGCGTTTGATCAGTGCCGCGGTCTGCGGCGCGAGCTTGCAGTTCTCCTCGATGAAATCGCCCGACTTGAACATGAACGCTTTCCACTTGGCGGTGTGAATGCCGCCTTCGGTGTAGCCGGCTCCCAGGGCACGCACGTCGGTCAGGCGGTCTTTGATATTCAGCAGTTCCAGGCATTCGCGCTGCACGATCGCGTGGTTGTCTTCGAGCACCTTCAATTCGGGGTATTCGCGATGGTAGTCGCGTATGTAGGCCGGATTCCGTCGCATCAGGCCGTGATCCTCGAACCAGGTGTAGACCTCGTTGATCGTCTTCGTAAAAAGCTTCTTCTTTTTCTTGTTGGGCATCTTTTCGAAGCGGTTGATCAACCACAGCGCCGCTGCGCCGAGCGCAATCAGGAGGCAAACGATGATGAGCAGGAAGTTCATCGGCACATTTTCCAAAAATTCAGTCCAACAAGTCAGTTTCCGGAAGGCCCGGCATTGTATCGCATGGTCCAGACGGTGCCATGCGGACTTCCGCTAGATGGCGCCTTCTACGCCCGGCGTTCTGCGCGCAATGTCCGATATAACGACTTCTCCCAGCGCCGGTTCGCGCACATCCACTCCTGTGGCTGCTCGAGAATCCATGTCTCCATCAGCGCATTTAGACGCCGCGTGATCGCGATGGCGGCCACTGCTTCGTCGCTGCCATCGGAGTCGAACGTCACCGGCGGATACGCGGTGACGCGAAAGCGCGCCTCACCAAGCCGTTCAGTGCGCATCGGTACGATGTCGCAACCGTAGCGCAGCGCCATGCGCGCCGGCGTCAGCGAGGTACGCATCGGATGACCGAAAAATTCGACCATCTCGCCGTCTTTCATCGACAGGTCCAGCAGCAAGCCCAAGCTGCCGCCGTCGCGAACCTGTCGAATCAGCGCGCGCATCGACTCGCCTCGGGCGAGCATTCGACAGCCCAACTGCTCGCGCGCGCGGTCCATCAGTTTGCCCAGATGCGGGTTCTGCAACGGTGCCTGCAGCGCGAGTAGCGGCACCCCTTCGCGCGCCAGCGCCAACGCCATGATTTCCCAGTTCGACAGATGCGCGCCGAAAAACACCGCCTGCCGTTCGCGCCGTCGGTACACGTCCAGGTTGCAGAGGTCGACGATTTCCAGTCGCGCGCTGTCGTCGACGCGTGCGATCCGGTCGAGGTGCGGGTACTCGCCGAACACGAGTCCCATGCTCCGCCACGTGCCGCGCGCGAGATCGGCGATCGCCGCGGCGTCGAGCGTTGGAAACACAACACGCAGATTGTCCTCCACCATCGCCGCCTTTGCCGAATGCGGCCCCAGCTCGCCAACGACCCATCGACCGAGTTGCGCCGAACGCTGCGGTGACATCGCTCGAAACGTCCACCAGCACAGATGCACGATAAATGATTCGAACCGGAACAGCAGCGCACGCAACCACGCGTAGCGTTTGGCCTGCGCGTCCAACGCGCTGGCGAAGATCAGGCGCGCCATTGTCGGTCCGTTTGGCGGCGGCTCATCGTGGCGCTTTGCGCCCCGACTCGCGCTGCCGCGCGGCCTGTTCCGCGGCCAATTCGACATCCTTCGGCCACCGCCGCGCGAGACACAGCCATTCACCCGGGGCAGCGCGTACCCACTGCTCGAAACGCGCGTTGAGCTGCGTGGTCATGTCGATCGCCTGCTCGGCAACGCTCGCCAACGGATCGCCGGGGCGCACCGGCGCATGCGCCGTGATTCGGAAACGGCCGTCAGGCAGACGTTCGGCCTGCGCCGGAATCAGCTCGCAGTCGAACCGCAACGCAAGCCGAGCCGGTACGACGTTGGTCGGCATCGCCTTGCCGAAGAACGGAATCATTTCACCACCATCGAAGCGAACGTCGGACCCGAGACCGATGGCGCCACCGTCCGACAACGCCTTCATCAACGTGCGCATGCTGTTGTCGCGCGACAACAGTGCGACCTGCAGTTCACCCCGCAGTCGCAGCATGATGTCGTGGACGTATGGATTCGATTCGGGCGCATAGACGATTGACAGCGGAAAGCCGAATTGTGGCGCGATGAAATTCGTCAAGGTCCACGGGCCGATGTGTGCGGTGACGAAAACTGCCGGCCGGCCGCGCTCCGCCAGAAACCTGATCTCCGGCGCAACCACGAACTCGAGACGTCGTTCGCGGTCGCGCCAGATGCGATCGAGTTGCGCGATTTCAGCGAGCGCGACACCGACGTGGCCAAATATATCGCGCGCGAGAACGTCCAGTTCCGGCTGCGAAGCGTCCGGGAATGCAACGCGGAGATTTCGCAACACCCGAACACGTTTTCCGGAATGCGATCCGACGGCCGCGAACAGACCATGCGCCAGGCGCGTTGCGCGTTCCAGTGGCAAGGTTCGAAACACGCCGATCAGCGCCGAGATGGCCCACGCTTCGATGCGCCAGCCGATTCGGTTGAACTCCGGACGCCGCTTCGCGAGCTTGCGGGGAAGGAAGTAGTACTTAGCCAAGCTTGATGATCCTGCCGATCATCGTTTTTTGAGCAACGATCCCAGGATGCCCCGAATCAACTGTCTGCCCAACGAACTGCCAATGGCGCGCGCGGCACTGCTCATCATCGCCTCGGCTGCCGATTGGCGTGTACGCCCGTGGGGCGTTTTGGCTTCAGGCAGCGCCGGCTTCGCCGCCTCGCTTGCGGCGCGCTCCTGGTCGGTGCGCGCTGCCAGCATCTCGTAGGCGGACTCCCGGTCGACGCGCTTGTCGTACTTGCCACGAAACGGCGATTTAGAGATCTTCTCGGCGCGCTCGGCTGCATCAATTGGCCCGATGCGCGATTCCGGCGGCGCAATCAATGTGCGCGAAACAGGTTGCGGCGCGCCTTTCGCATCGAGCGCCGAAACCAACGCTTCGCCCGTCTCGAGTTCGGTGACGATCGCTTCGACATCGACACCGGGATTCGCACGAAAACCCTGCGCGACCGCCTTGATGACCTGGCGATCCTTCGGCGTGAACGCGCGCAGCGCATGCTGAATTTTCAGGCCCAATTGACCGAGCACGTCCTCCGGCACATCGAGCGGACTCTGGGTGACGAAATACACACCGACGCCTTTCGAGCGGATCAACCGCACGACCTGCTCGATTTTGTCGAGCAGCGGTTTTGGCGCACCGTCGAACAACAGATGCGCTTCGTCGAAAAACAACACCAGTTTTGGCTTTGCAGCATCGCCGGCCTCCGGCAGGTCTTCGAACAGTTCCGACAACAGCCACAGCAGCAGCGCTGCATAGACACGCGGCGCTTTCTGCACCAGTTGGGTCGCATCGAGAATGCTGATGACGCCATTGCCGGAGAAATCTGTCTGCATCAGATCCGAAAGCGCGAGCGCCGGCTCACCGAACAGCGCATCGGCGCCCTGCTCTTCGAGTACCAGCAGACTGCGCTGAATGGCACCCACCGACGCCCCAGAAATGTTGCCGTACTCGCCACGCAGCGTCGCGGCATGTTCAGCCATCCACGCCAGCATCGCCTTCAGATCTTTCAAATCGAGCAGCAACAGGCCCTGTTCATCGGCAATGCGAAAAGCTGCATACAGCACGCCGCTCTGCGTGTCGTTCAACTCGAGCAGATTCGCGAGCAGCAGCGGCCCCACTTCGGAGATGGTGGTATGCACCGGATGCCCGGAGGCGCCGTACACGTCCCAGAACGCAACCGGGTAGCCGCGTTGCTGATAACCGTCGAGCGGGATCAGGCCACGGCGCCGGTCGATCTCCTTATTCGGCGCACCAGCTGCCGAGATGCCGGCCAGATCGCCCTTCACGTCCGCCGCGAATACCGGCACGCCGAGCCGCGAAAAGCCCTCCGCGAGTATCTGCAACGTGACGGTCTTGCCGGTTCCTGTCGCGCCCGCCACCAAGCCGTGACGATTGCTCATCGCACCGAGTTGAACGACGGCTTTGCCGTCTTGGGCACCGATCACGATGTCGGCAGCGGCCATGTTTCGCCCCGCGCAAAAGCGCAATGATAACCAAGTTCCTCCTGGATGATCCCTCACCGGCGCGGTTAGCGTGGCCGCTCAGCTCGGTCTAGGCAAAAAGGGGTCAGAACGACTTTCGCCGCAAACGTCGTTCTGACCCCCTTATGTCCCCTTATGTCTCAGCTCGCGCCGACCCAGCTGCCGTGGAATCCAGCGGGAATGCGCATCGGGATTTTCGCCTTGGCAACAGGGCCTGAGCCGACGTCCTGCGCGTCCAGAATCATCAGCTCGCTCTTGTTGCTGGGCGCGTGGTAGGCGAGCACGATCAGATAGCCGTCCGCCTCCGCGGTGGCGCCTCGCCGCGGCGCGAAAACGGCTTCGCCGAGCATGTAATCGTCGCCCGGTCCGTAGGTCGTGCGCGCACCGGTCTGCTTGTCGAAATGAATGAGGTGATTGAAGTTCGTCAACTCCTGCCCGGGAGTGCCCACCGCAAAGCCATGCCGATACGGCTTGGTCATCAGACGATCGTCGGTGCGCGGAAATTCGCAGGCGATGTCGTCGAGCAACTCTTCCTTGACCGTCGCAGAATTATCGGCGAGATCGATGCTCCAACGACGGAACGTAGGCGCGATGCCATCCGATACCGCCGCCATCGAACCATCGAGCTTCGGCGCGAACTGTGTTGCGTTCGCACCGGTGACGTCGGCGTGCAGTTTGGTACCGTCGGTCCACGCATTCATCATGTGGAACATGAAGCGTGCCTCCATCGAGTACCACTTCACGTCAGCCGCTGTGCCATCGCGCGGAATGACGCCGAAGTGCGCACCTTTGTCAGGCTCCCACGCCATCATCGGCCCACCGCTCATCACGCGCTCGATGCTCACCGTCAGCGGAAAGATCGGGAATATCGCGTGTGTCTTCGTGACGAAGAAGTCGTGCACCATTGCCGGGAACGGTGCGTCGAAGAATTCGTTGCGGATGACGTTGCCGTCGCGATCGGCGACGTTATAGCGCAGCGCGCGCGAACCCGGTCCTTGTGCCGAATAGCCGAAGAAGATCATCTCGCCGGTGTCTGCGTCGAATTTCGGATGCGCCGTCACCGGACCGGATACCGCCCCGCTGAAATCGAAGTTGCCGAGCGTCTCCAGCGTGCGTTGTTTGATCTGCTGCGGCAGCGCGCCTTCCATCAACGCGAGCAATCGGCCGCCATGTTCGACGATGTGCGTGTTGCCGGTGTTGTACTCCGCATCGACCACCGACGGGTCGGACATCATCGGATTGCCGAACACGCCGAACAGCCGCTTGCCGGCTGCAAGTTCCCGCTTGAATTTCTCCGATCGCACCCAGCGGTTGCGCCAACTGACGCGCCCGTCCTCAATGTTGAAGCACTGAATCATGCCGTCGCCGTCGAACCAGTGATACGTATCGCCTTCGCGCGGCGGATGCAACGGATCGGGTCCGTTGCGATAGTAGGTTCCAGCGAGATCGGTCGGCAGCTTCCCCTCGATGACCAGATCCGGCGCATCGCATTCGACGCCGCTCGGTGCAAAATAACCGGTCAGGAACGGATCGTTCGGAAATGGCGTCGTCATGAGCTTGCCTCGCTTTACTGTGAAATCGACGCGTGTATTCGACGCGACAAACACATTTTAGTCAACACTAATGAAAATCAATCTCGCCAAAAATTGCCATGTCCTACGATAGAATCCGCTCGACGCAACAAGCGAACCACCAATTTCAATCGAATATGATGATTCTGCTATGAAAGGCGTATCCATTCGGCCCAACGGCAAACGCTTGCGCACGCCAAAGAGCCAGCAGACTTATCAGCACGTGCTCGACGCCGCGGTCGAATGCTTTCGCGACCTCGGCTATCACCGCACCAACATGTCCAACATTGCCGAGCGCGCCGGCGTCACGCGCAGCCGCGTGCAGTATTACTTCGACAGCACCGACCATCTGCTGTCCGACGCCGCGTACGCGTTGCTGTCGCGCGTCTGGGGGCGCTATCTGGAAAAGTTGTATAGCGGGGCGGACCGCTCTGCGGGCGACGCGTTCGACGAACTGATGAACCTGCGTCACGATCGTGATCAGATCGCCTGGCTCGAACTCGTTGCCGCGTCGCGCAGCGAACCGACGCTGCGCCGCGTCGTCGAGCGCGCCCAGCGTGATCTCGACGAGCAGGCGATGAACGCGCAGCGGAAATTGCTGAACATCGATACGCCGCAAGCCGAAGCGAAACTGCGCGTCGTATCGGATCTGGTGCGGTTGCTGCTCGACGCGCTGACACTCAGCGCAATCACAATTGATCGCGAACAGCGCATCGACGCGCTGCTGGCCGCGTTCAAATCGATGCTCACCGGCTACTGGCGCGATGACACTGGCGCCGCTTCGGAAGCACCTCAGACCGGCGCGCCGCGTTCCAAGCGCGGTGAGCGGCGCGGCGGCAAGCTGTCGTAGAGATCGGCGACCAGATCGCTGCGCAACGTCTGCCGCGCGGGATCGTCCCACAGATTGACCCGCATACCCGGATCATCGCCGAGGTCGTACAGCTCGCCTTCGCTGCCGTCGTACATCGAACCATTTTCATACGCGCTGCACAGATACCCATCGCGATAGATCGTGCGGATGTGTATATCGGTAGGCCCGTGTTCGCTATCCCATTCCGTCAAAACACGTTGACGATTCTGCGCCTGAGCTTCAGCGTTAGAGACCGGCAATGCCTGCCCTTCCACCCAATCGGGCTCCGCGATACCGGCGATGCGGCAGAAAGTCTGCGCGAGATCGACATGGCCAACCGGCGCGATCACCACATCACTGGCGACACCGGCCGATGGCGCCGGTTGCCAGATCAGCGGCAGCCGCATCAATGCATCGCAGTGATACGGACCCTTGAACAGCAGCCCGTAGTCACCCTGCAACTCGCCATGGTCGGTCGTGAAGATCACGTCCGTGTCGGCGGTCCAGCCGCGCTGTTGAATGCAATCGAGCACGCGACCGCAAGCCTCGTCGATCAGTTCATTTTCGATGTGGTTCATCGCGTTGATCTCGCGCACCTGATCGGCGGTCAGATCGCACGGTCGAAATCCGCGTGGCGATTCCAGATTGGTCCACATCGACCCATTGAAGTACCCCTGCCAATGGCGCGGCTTATCTGCCAGCCATTGCTGCGCGGTCTTGGCGTCGCCCGGGTACAAATCCGGCAGCGGCACGTTGCGCCAATCGACGCGCGCGCGCTCCGACACCGGCGGATCCCACGGATGATGCGGATCCGGAAAGCTGAGCCAGACGAACCAGTCGGTATCGGCGGGCAGGCTGTCGAGCCACGCAATCGCGCGGTCGGCGACCCAGTCCGTGTGGTAAATCTCGCGCGGGACGCGATTGTTCCAGACCTGGATCGCGCCGGTGGCACCGTTGCCCGTCATATTCTGCATCCCATCCGGCGTGATCATCGGATAGAAATCGGCGATCGACTCAGGATGATTCTGTTCCAGCCACAAATCGTAGTGTGAATGGCGCATGTAGAAGTGATTCGCCAGTTCCATGCGATCGAAGCCGCGATGCGGGCCCGTTTCGCCCAGCCGCGCCATGCGGTTCTCGTAATACGTTTCCGGCGCGCCGAGCCACGGTTCGAAATGCGCTTTGCCGAACAGCCCGGTGCGATAGCCATGATCACCCAGCCAATGCGCGATTGTCGGTGTCTCCTCCGGCAGCGCAACGCCGTTCATCCAGACCCCGTGTGTGGACACGTACTGCCCGGTGATGATCGTCGCGCGTGCCGGCATGCACACGACGTTCTGATTGTGTGCGCGCTGGTAGTTGATGCCGCGCCGTGCGAGACCGTCGATGACCGGTGTGCGCGCCACGACGCCACCGTTACAGCCGAGCGCATCGTGGCGCATCTGATCGGTGGTGATGAGAAGGATCTTGCGGCTCATCTCGCGTCCGCCTGTTTCGGAAACCGACCCGAGTCGACGTCGCGCAGAAACTGGATCAGCCCGTCCATATACACCTTCTGATCGTCGTAGAGCGCGAGATGACTGCCATCGGGGCAGTACAGGAAGTGGCCATGCTGCACCCGCTTCGCCATCGTCTCGACGTACTTCGGGTCCATTTCATCGTAGCGCGCGCCGATCGTGAGCGTCGGTACGCTGATCTTCGCGAGGTCGGCGGTCCGATCCCAACCGCTGAGCGTGCCGGTGATCGCAAGTTCGCTCGGGCCTTGCATCAGCTCATAGATTTTCTGATTGACATGGTTGAGCGACCGGGTCGCGGGTTCCGGCCACTGATCTGGCGGCATGCGCAAAACGTGCTGGGTATAGAAATTCTGCATCAGCAGTTCCATGTAGCGCGGATTTTCGGTGTCTCCGACCGCTTCCAGTTTCTTGATCTCGGCGAGCGCCTTCGGATCCATTTGCGGCATCAGTACATCCCTGGCATACGCGTTGTATGCCTGCGCGCTCGACACCATGTTCGAGACTACGAGCCCTTTGAGATGCTGCGGATACTTCAGCGCGTACTCGATCGCGAGAATGCCACCCCAAGAGTGTCCGAACAGATAGAAGTCGTTCTTGTCGAGGCCGAGCGCCTGTCGTACCTGCTCAACCTCATCGACGAACCGCGGTATCGTCCACAGGGAAGGATCATCAGGCTGATCGCTATAGGCAGAGCCGAGTTGATCGTAGTAGTAGTACTCGATGCCGGCGCCGGGCAAGTAGCCGTCGAACGCTTCCAGGTACTCGTGTGTCAACGCAGGCCCGCCGTGCAGCAACAGCACTTTGATCCGCGGGTTGTTGCCGATGCGTTTGGTCCAGACGTGAAAGGTACCTTTCGGCGTGGTGATCGGAATCATCTTCACGCCGCCACTGAGCCGGTCGGCCTGCCCGGTGTTGTCGAGATAGCCCGATGTACAAGGCGGCGACTCGGCCGCGAACGTCTGTACACCGCCAATCAACGCCACCATCGCCAAAAGCCGCTTCATGGCTACCCCTCTATCGCATCGTCAGATCTTCAATAACCCGCCCTTCGGCGCCGGCCGCGCGCGCTGGTTGTACAGCATCTTACGCAGCCGGTCGATTTCTTCCGGCGTCGGCTTCGTAGCGCCCTGCGTGAAATCGGCGCCAACCGCCATGCCGCGCTGCACTGCGGGCCGCGCACCGAGTTCGTCGAACCAGCGCTTGAAATACGGAAACTCCTCGATGTCCTGGCCCTGCCCTTGCCAGCCGATCGTCCACGGATAACAGATCATATCCGCAATCGTGTATTCATCGCCGATCAGATAGCGCTTGTCGTACAACGCGTTGTTCAACACGCCGTACATCCGGTTCACTTCGTCAGTGAAACGCCGCACCGCATACGATTGATCACCCTGGTCTTCGCCCAACCGACGAAAGTGCCCGCACTCACCGGTCTTCGGACCCTGGTTCGCCATCTGCCACATGATCCACTGCACCACGTCATAGCGCTCACGCGGCGCCTGCGGATAGAAGCGGCCGGCTTTCTCGGCGATGTACATCATGATCGCGCCGGATTCGAACACCGCGATCGGCGCGCCGCCGCCGAGTGGTTCGTCGTCGACCATCGCCGGCATGCGGTTGTTCGGATTGATCTTCAAAAACTCAGGGGTGAACTGATCGCCGCGGCCGATGTTGCACCGTACGACGTTGTACGGCATGCCGCACTCTTCCAGCAGGATGGTGACCTTCTTGCCGTTCGGCGTCGGCCAGTAGTGCAGATCGATCATGATGTACCCCTTTATGAGTTAGTTGGCTATATGCGTCAGTTGACGATGATGGCCGTGGAATCGCGCGGCAGCGATATCTGCGTACCGTCGCGGCCAACTGTGACCGGCCCATGGTAGATCGCATCGACGCCTTTGAAAAATGCCGCTTCGCTGCCGGGCACCACCAGTGGCGGAATCACGTGATAGAACAACAGATAACGAACGTGCGCGGCCGCCGCGATCTGCGCAACCTGCACCGGCGAAGTGTGATAGCTGAGAATGTCGTGCATGATCTTGGCGACATTCGCGCGGCCCGCCGCCGCAGCCGCATGACCGAGAATGCCGACCAGCTCCGGCGACAAACCTTCATGCACGAGCAGATCGACGTTCTGCGCAAAGTGTTCGAGGTTCGGCGATTTCGCGGTATCGCCCGACAGCACCACCGAGCGGCCGCCGTACTCGAATTTGTACCCCACAGCCGGTCGCACCGGATCGTGATGCACGGCGAACGCCGTAACCGTCAGGCCATCCGCCGACCACACCACCGTGCTCTTGCCGGGCGCTGGCAGATCGAACGGCCGTGCAACGCCGCCTTGGCCACCCGGTGGCACCACGGTTGGCCCGTGATGCGCGATGCGATAGCCGGCGTCGAGCGCGTAGGCTTCATTGAATCCGGCCACCAACCGATCGACACCGGGCGGACCAATCACAGGCAACGGATCCGTATGGGCGCCACCGGCCCAGCGCAGCACCGTCAATTCACCGAGGCCATCAATGTGATCCGAATGAAAGTGCGTCAGGAACAACGCTTCGACGCGGCCCGGCGGAAATCCGAGCCGCGTCATGTTCCGGGCGGCGCCATCACCCGCATCCACTTCGAACAAATGTTTACCGGCCACCACCGCAACACATGGACCGGAGCGGTTCGGGTCGGGTAGCGGGCTGCCGGCGCCACATAGCGCCACCGTCAATCCGTCAGGCAGCGCGGCGATCGCATCGGCGTTCATCGCGTGCTGCGCCGCCATGGCCATCAGTTTCACGGCGATCGTCGCGCGCATCGAATAGACTGCTATCGCCGCGATCACGACGACCGCAAGTGTGATTGACAATCCACGTTTCACGCCATCAGCTCCAGTATTGAATTGATCTGTTGCCAGACGAACGGCACCTCGCCGATCGGCGTGCGTCCGCAGCGGACGACGACGATGTCCTGCTCCGGAACGATCAGGATGCGCTGACCATCGTAGCCGCCGGCGAAGAACCGCGACGTGCCGGGTGTCAGCCACCAATGCGCGCCGTAGCTTTCCGCATCGCCGACATAGCTCGGCGTACGCGCATAGTCGACCCAGCCCTCCGGCAGAATTCTGCGACCGTCCCAGACGCCGTCGCGCAGATACAGACAGCCGAAGCGCGCGAAATCCTGCGGCGACGCGAGACAGTACGACGAGCCGACGAAAGTACCGGAGCGATCGAACTTAGGCAGCGCGGTGCGCATACCGATCGGCTCGAACAGCTCGTCGGTCATGAACGCAAGCATCTGTGTCGGTCCGCCGACAATGTCGCGCAGGATCCGACAGATGATGTTGGTGGTGCCGCTCGAATACGAGAAGAACGAGCCCGGCGGATGTACCAACGGCTTTGCGGCCGCGAACGCACCCGTGTCGAGGCGGCCCTCGAAATTCAGCATCGGGATCACGTCAGACACCATCCCGTCGACGTAGTCCTCGGCGAACTGCAAACCGCTGCGCATCGTCAGCAGTTGATCGAGCGTGATGGCGCGCCGCGGATCATCGGGATGCTGCCACTCCGGCACGCGGACTGGGGTGTGTAGATCGATACGCCCTTGGCCCACGAGGGTGCCGACCAATGCGTGTGTCACGCTCTTCGCCATCGACCACGAATACTGCAAATAAAAGTTGTTCGCGCCGGCCGCGTAACGTTCGTAAACGATTTCGCCGCGCTGCACGATCACCAGCGCGTACGTGACCCCCTGCGCAGCCGTCAGCGAGAACAGCGCGTCGGCGTGCCGCACGAACGCGTCCGGATCGCGCGCAACGCATTCCGCACGCGGCCACGTCTCCGTGGGCCATGAGGTACCCGCGGGATGCAATGGCAGCGGTACGAGTTGCTTCATGAGGTCAACCACAGCCTCTCACCCATTCAAGCTGAACCGGAGATGGCAGCCAATCCGTTCTGCTTCAATCGCCACAACAATACGTCCAGGCGGTCCTGACCAAAGAACGGCTCGCCGCGAAATGCCATCGTCGGCACTCCCCAGTGACCAGCGGACTCGTGCGCGACCTGGTTCGCCTCGATGTTCGCCTCGATCCGATCGACATCGGATACCGCAATCTCGTCCAGCCGCGCGAGATCGAGACCAGCGCGATGCGTCGCATCGGCAAGATGGTTTCCCTCGTGCCAGTTCTCGGTGCCGCCCCAGATCATCCGCGACACCGTATCGGCGAACTGCATGCCGTGGCCGAGTTCAGCCGCCACCGCGCCGAGTCTCGTCAAACGATGGATGTAGGGCTGCTCGCTGCCGGTAACGCGCCGGCCGTCGCGGAATTCCTGCACCACCGGATCCGGTCGCGGCCACTGAAACGGCAGCTCGAGCATCTGCGCGACGCGATGCACGTCGATCATGAAGTACGAAAACCACAGCGGGTTCACGCGGTCGAAGAACTCCGGCGTGCGGATCGCAATCGGATAGACCGGCCGGAACACGACGTCGAGATCGTAGCGCTGCGACCAGTCCAGCAGCCGCGGTGTCGCGAGGTATGACCACGGACTGCGAAACGACCAGAACACGTCGATCGAGAGCCGCTCGGACATTGCCGATTCCTCCGCATGCGTGAATCGCGACGATATCATGCACACGACCACCACTGCCCATCTCACAGTTCGCGGTAGAGTGCTCCGCATTGTCATCGACACAGTGAACCCACACCCATGCCCTATCGATCCGGATTCCGAACCGGTCTCTTCGACGGCCAGACGATCTTCATTCCCGGCGGTGGTGGCGGCCTCGGCCGCTGCATCGCGCACGAACTCGCCTCGCTCGGTGCAAAGCTCGTGCTCGCTGGACGCTCCGCCGACAAGCTCGAACGCACGCGCAACGAAATCACCGAAGACGGCGGCACGGTGCTGGGTTGCTACAGCGGCGAACTGCGCGACGAACAATTCGTGCATGACCTGGTTTCGAGGATCCTCGATGCGCATGGCCGCATCGACGGGCTCGTCAATGCAGCGGGCGGTCAGTTCCCTGCAAAGCTCGCGCACCTCAGTCTGAATGGTTGGAACGCGGTGCTGGCCAACAACCTGACAAGTTATTTCCTGGTGAGCCGCGAGCTATACAACCAGTGCTTCGAAGAACACGGTGGCACTATCGTCAACATCGGTGCCGATCACGATCGCGGCATGCCCGGCATGGGCCACAACGGCGCCGCGCGCGCCGGACTTTCGAACCTCACCTACACGGCGGCCGTCGAATGGGCCGCCGCAGGCGTGCGCGTCAACTGCGTGATCCCGGGCTTCATCGCAACCACCGGGCTCGACCGATATCCTGAAGACGCGTGGGACAGCCTGCGCTCGGTCGCACGGCGGGCACCACTGCAACGCCACGGCACTGCTGCCGAAGTGTCCGCGGCGGTGGTGTTTCTAATGTCGGAGATGGCGGCATACATCACCGGTATCGAACTGCGTGTGGACGGTGGCATGCACCACGGCAGCGGCGGATTTCTGTTCAAACCCGAGGCGGCTCGCAATACCCGGCAATTCAATGGTTTTCACCGCGATCAGCGCGCCGCGCTGCTACGCGACCGGTAATCAGGAGACATTCAACATGACCGAACCTAAACTCGATACGGTCCGACTGCAGAACATGGCACGCGCGTTCATCGGCTCCGCCAGCCTGTTCGCGGCGATCGATCTGAAACTATTTTCCGCCGTCGCTGCCGGCGACAACACCGTCGAGGCGTTTGCGAAACGCGCCACGATCAGCACCATCAACGCGGAACGCCTGATGACGATGTGCGCCGCCAACGGTTTGCTCGAGTGGCGCGAAGATCGCTATGTGAACGCGCCCGACGTGGAACGATTTCTCGTCGAATCATCGTCCGGCTATGCAGCACCATGGTTACTGTTCACGCGGCCGGCGTGGCAGCAGTGGGGAAAACTGACCGAACACCTGCGCAATCCGGAACCGCCGAAGGTGATCGGCACCTACGAGAACATGACCGTGGAATACGCCCGGCGCTATCACACTGCCACCGCGAGTGTCGGCTTCGGTGCCGGGCGGCGTTTCGTCAAACGGGTCGATCTATCTGCGAGGAGCAAGCTGATGGACCTCGGCGGCGGCTCGGGTGCGTATTCGATCGTCGCGGCGCAGACGTTTCCGCAATTGCACGCGGTCGTGTTCGACCTGCCGCCGGTGGTCGTCGTAACGCAGGAATTCATCGAGCGCAACGGTGTTGCCGATCGCGTGACGACGCAAGGCGGTGATTTCACGAAGGACACTTTTCCGGCCGGCTGCGACGTTGCAATCATGGCGAGCAATCTGCCGCAGTACAGCCGAGCGATCATCGCGGACGTCATTCAAAAGGCATTCCGGGCGCTGGAGCCCGGCGGAGAGATGCACCTGATCGGCGAAATGCTCGACGACGATCGCACCGGCCCCGCCGACGCCGCGCTATGGGGGCTTTATGAAACGCTGGCCAACAGCACCGGCATCACGCATACGCGCGCCGACTGCGTGGGTTATTTCGAGGCGGCGGGATTTCGCACCGTGGCCATCGATGATTTCGTACCGGGTATTCTGGTGCGGGTGTCGGGCACGAAGCCTATGTGACGGCGCGATTCGAACGATACAGATCGCCCGCCAAAACAACCGTTTCCTGGTGGAGCGCCCGCATTTTCGACAGCGATCGAACCTGCGCATCGACGAAACGCGTTCAAGCCGAACTCCACATCCCACAAACAGCTCTGCATGACCGAGCGGCGCAGCGCATCCGGATAACCGACTACCTGCCGCTTTCGACTCTCCAGTTCAGATGCGTCATCACGCAGTGCAACCGCTACATGGATCTCTCCCAGGTACGTCGGGCTGAAAAAACCGAACGGCGCTTGCTGAGCATAGTGGAGTTCGTATCGGCCTTTTCCGGCATCGCGAATGACCCGATCACACAATTCGAGGCTGCGATACAACAGGTCGACACGTTGGCCCCGAATGGTGAGCCAGGCGCCTCCATTCACCCACGGTCCCCAGCCGCCAAGTTCGGATACCACCGGATCACCGGAGTCATCCAATCGTCGAGCGATCTCGCGCAACGACTCGATCGAAAACGGCGCACGTTCACGATAGTAGATGCCGATGTCGATATCGGAGTCCGTGTGCGCACGATTCCTGGCGTGCGACCCGCCGAGTGCGACCGCGCACACATCCGCCAGCCCGCCAACTTCATGGACCACATCGTCGAGTATTGCCGACTGATCTTGCGACAGAGAAACCATGCAACGAGTTTATCCAAATGGTCCCGCTCCCGTCAGTGCGCACCGGCGACGCTTCAGCCGCCCTCGCGAATCATTTCGCGAATCAATATGGCGGTTGGGCTTGCCGTCTGATAAAACGCCAACATGATTCAGAACACAGTTTCGCGTTCGAGCTGCAATGTCCAGTGGTGGCGGTCGCATTAGGTCGCGGCAGCGTTTTCATCTGTCGCGCGTTCGCCGGCGACAGCACACCACTGAAGAACTGTCTCCGGTACACACGATAACCGGAGATACAAATGACCAGACGACCAACACTTCTAAGCGGCATCGCTCCGTCAGGTCGATTGACCCTTGGCAACTACCTCGGCGCCATTCGCAACTGGGTCGCTCACCAGAATCGGTACGCGTGCTTCTTTCCGCTGGTTGACCTCCACGCGATCACCGTTCGGCAGAACCCGGCAACCTTCGCGAATCGCTGCCGTGACTTCATCGCGCTGTACATTGCATGCGGTGTCAGCCCCGACGACAGCGTCGTATTCGTCCAGTCGCACGTCCCGGAACACTCCGAGCTCGCCTGGATCCTTCAGTGCTATGCGCAAATCGGCGAACTCAATCGAATGACGCAATTCAAGGATAAGAGCCGTCGGAACGTCGGCAATGTCAACGCCGGGTTGTTCAGCTATCCGGTGCTGATGGCAGCCGACATCTTGTTGTACAAGGCCAACCTCGTTCCGGTCGGTGATGACCAGCGGCAGCATCTCGAACTCACGCGAGACATCGCCGGCAGATTCAACGGAGTTTATCGGTCGATCTTCCCGATCCCGGACGCATATATTCCGGAAACCGGCTCTCGGATCATGAGCCTGCAGGATCCCAGCAAGAAGATGTCGAAGTCGGACGAAGTGGATGCCAACGTCGTTGCGCTGCTGGACCCGCCGGAGGTCATTGCGCGGAAGATCAAGCGCTGCGTGACCGACTCGGGCAACAAGATCGCCGCACGCGAGGATAAACCCGGCGTATCGAATCTGTTGAACATTCTCTCAGCGACGACGAACCTGCCGATCGCCGTTTTGGAGGAACGGTATCGCGGCCAAGGATATGGCCGGTTGAAGTCAGACGTCGCCGACGCGGTGATCGCGGTTGTGAAACCGATACGGGCACGTTTTTCCGAAATTCGAACGCATGAGCGGGAACTGGATGGGATCCTTGCCGCGGGCACCGTCAAGGCACGCAAAACGGCGCGCGCGACCCTTGTCGAAGTTCATGACGCGTTGGGGCTCATTCCGAACTCGATCCCTGAACCCGAAAGGTCGGACTAACTAACAGCAACCATAAGGGGTCAACGGCTACGCCGCGTGATGCAGTGTCGGCGGCGAACCGCCGACAAGCGCCGCCAGTTCATCGCCGTGACGCTGCGCCAGCACCGCACGCAGCGCCGCGGTGGCGTTCTCGACGCCGGTGCCGCGCGCAAAAAGCATCGGCGCCAGCACGTCTACGCCCGCCGGTCCGGGTTTCGCGTGCAGCGCACCTTTCGGCCGCATCTCGCGCAGGCCGGACAAGTAGACCGGCACCACCGGCACACCGAGTTCGAGTGCGAGTAGGGCGACGCCGGGCTTGAAGCGACCGAGTTCGTCGCGCGTGGTACGCGTGCCTTCCGGGAAAATGCAGATGTTGCAGCCCCGGCGTAGCAGCCACGCCGCATAGTGGAGTGCCTTCATACCGCCGCCGCGCACGATCGGAAAATTGCCGAGCACCATCGACTGGTACCACGGCTGCAAGATCAGTTTCTTCTTGCCTTTGACATACCAACGGTCCGCTGCGGCGCCGAAGTAGAGATTGCGCTGGATGTGCTCGGGCATCGCTTCGAACAACACCAGCGTGTCCATATGGCTTTGATGGTTGGCGGCGAAGATGGCCGGCAGGGCGGACGTTGGGAGGCGATCCAGGCCGTTCACCGTCAGCGGGTCACAGTACATGTCGACCCAGCGCGTGTATGCGCGGCGGCGCATCAGGCGGCGGATACACTTCGCCCAACCGCTGGTTTGCCAACGGTGCGGGCCCGCGAATTCCGGCTGCGTGTCGGGATGGGAGACAAGGCGCGATGCGGTATGCGTAGCGGTGTGGAAGGCGAACAAACGCATGATCATTCCTTTGATTTCAGTTGCGGTGCAGATGCGACACGTGCGCCGCGAATTCGTTCTTCGAGTGCGGTCATAGAATCGGTCTGTCCGACATCCGTGTCGGCAACTTCTGCCAACAAAAATACCCGGCCGCGCGGCGGCATTGCACTCGGGCGCTAAACCGCCATTCGATACCTTTGAGCACCATCAGCGGAGAACGCATCAGTTGCCCGCATTCCTATCCGTACGGCCAATGCGATTGATGCTGCATTTTCAGGCTCTATGAATGCTTCGATCTCGGATGCCCCATGATCTCGACGCCAATCGACGGCGGCCCTCGATGCTTCGAACATGACGCCTCGCCCCCATTGCCGAGGCAGCAGGTGATAGGCAATCTCCGAGCAACCTCCAAGTGAATTGAAACCCACCGTGCCTGCGAACTCGTCAGTACAGGAGACTATGACCGCCCACCGAAACCCCCAGCCGTCTTGTGCAGCGCGTATCCAGAATTCGATGATCCGGTCGCTGCTTGCTCTGGTCGACGCCGGCATTTGGATGACATTTCGGTCGTAGTCCGTCACCGTGCCCGAATACCGGCAGACAAGCGGATCAGACCACAATCTGAACATGCCATCCGAATGCGTGTCGCATAGAGGTTCCAGTCTCAGCCGGCTCGTAGTCAACGTGGGAATGATGACTGGCGTTGTCACGACGACTCCAATTGACCACGTTCTACGCGATAAAGCAGCATGCCGGATTCTTTCGAATCCGCGCCAAACGAACTACTAAAGTATTGCCATGAGCAAAATCGAAGTCGTCGACTATCGGCTGGAGTGGCCCGCAGAGTTTGAAGCAATAGCGGGCGAAATCCGTTCCGCACTGGGCAGCGATGCAGTTCGCATCGATCATATTGGCTCCACGGCTGTTCCCCGGCTGGCGGCGAAGGACATTATCGACATCCAGGTATCGGTCGCGGACATCAATCGAAACAGCAACCTCGTGCACCGTCTGAAGGCGCTCGGCTATGACTTTCGTACGCACATCAAGAACGACAATCTGGTCGGTGTCGAAAGCAGCTCGCCGGAACTGCAAAAGATCTTCTTTCGCCAGCCGAAAGGGCAAAGACCTGCGAATGTGCACGTGCGGGAAGAAGGCCGATTGAATCAGCTCTACGCGTTGTTGTTCAGAGATTTTCTTCGCGCAGACACGTTCGTGCGAAGCGCTTACGAGAGCGTAAAGCGGGAACTGGCCCGGCGCTTCGCGGATGACGTCGATGCGTACTATGCAATCAAGGACCCCTACATGGACACCGTCTACAGAGCGGCGTTGCTTTGGAAAGACGCAACCAGCTGGAAACCAGATGGTAACTGAGGCGCTTGTCTGGGATTGGAATGGCACGTTGTTGGATGACGTCGCTCTGGCAACCGAGATAGTCGACGGCAGTGTCGCTCATGTCGTTGGCAATCGTCCGACATCGACGTCAACGCGACCCTGATACATCACCCACAGGATGTGGTCATAGTCCGGGTGCTCGCCATACCATGCCGGCGTTGTCGTATCGGAATCGATGCGACACCCGCCATCGCGGCGCTTCAAGGCCCGGCGTAACGCCGGTGAGATCGACCGGGTCCTACGGCCGATTGCCAGTGCCTCACCGTTGGCAGCTTCGATCAATGGTACGAGTCCCGCATCGCACGCCAGACGGCGTACGGTATCGGGTGCCAGTACCGGCCCACCTTCGATGGCCGGCGGATCGTCCGGATCGATCGAACCGTCGGTGCGTAGCGTTTCCGCGGAAACGTGTACGGTGATCTGGTAGCGGTCGGCGCTCGAGGCACCGTCATCGGCACCCGGAGGCACTGCCAGATACCGCCACACTTCCAGTTCAGCCAGTGCGCGCAACTCTTCATTTCCCACAGACCCCACGGTGCGCGCTCATCGAGTTCGCGGATCAGTTCGAGCAGCCGGAACTCCGCCGCATCGAGGTGCCCGCAGAGTGTCGTGATTTCGGTGGTGAGCGAGTCGAGATCGTCGGGTGTTGCAGCCATTGCCGGTGCTTGCATGTCTCGACTCCTGATGCTGGATACTTATCCAGTATACTTAAGCAAAGGCGACACAAATACATTAGCCAACAGTGCGATTAAGGGGCGATGTCGCAAACGGTTGCGGGTTATCCACCGATCGAGCGCGACCCCAACAAGCCAGCCGCTCGATCGGTGGATATCCTGACGCCGGCATCGCTACCGACTCAAACCATCTGCCCCGCAATGATCTCCTTGTACGCAAAAAAACTCGACTTCGGTGTCCTCCGCTGAGTTTCGAAATCGACGTGAATGATCCCGAAGCGTGCGTCGTAACCCCTGATCCACTCGAAATTATCGAACGGACACCACTCCAGATAACCGCGCACATCGGCACCATCTCGACGGGCGCGTAAAACGGCATCGATATGACGCCGGATGTAATCGGTGCGCAACGGATCGTGTACGCCGCCGCCCGCCATTACTTCGTCGTTGGGGCCAAAGCCCGCGCCATTTTCTGTAATCAGAATCGGCGGGGCGTCGTATTCGCGATGAATACGCATCAACAATTGGTGCAGCGCATCGGGCCGGACAGGCCCATTGAACGCGGGCACCGGATCCGGATTCACACCCCACTCGACACCGAGCGGACGCTTATCGTTGTGCCGGCAATGAGCCGGTGAATAGAAATTCACACCAACAAAGTCGACGGTGTTCGCGGCGAGCGCCGCCCGGTCCGCATCCGAAACCACGAATGAGGGCGCGAGCCGTTGCAACGTCGTTAGCACGACGTCGGTGTAGCTGCCGCGCAGCGCAGCGTCGAGCGGCCACTGATTGAACAGTGCATCCCAAGTATGCGCCGCAGCCACGTCGTCGGCGTTGCGTTCATCGACGGGTACGGTCGGCGACAACGGCAGTGCAACGCCGATCGAGCCTTCAAATCCACCGGCGCGAAATGCGCCCACCGCCGCCGCACTGGCGAGAAAGAGGTTGTGCATGGCCGGAACCTGCCCACGCCATTGCTCGACGGTGATGCCGAAGGGCTTTCGTTGTTCACGAACATTCTGCGCAACCGGGTCCAACAGGAACAGATCCATGAACGGTTCGTTCATAGTGATGAACGTATCGACGCGGTCGCCGAGTGCGCGGAAGACGAGCGCAGCGTAGGTGCGAAACCAGTCGACCACTTCGCGGTTGTGAAAGCCGCCGCGTTCATGCAGCGTCCACGGGAAATCCCAGTGATACAGCGTGACGACAGGCTTGATGCCGTTTTCGAGCAGATCGTCGACCAGGCGACCGTAGTAGTCGAGGCCCACCTGATTCACCACGCCGGTTCCCTCGGGGAGCACGCGTGGCCACGAGATCGAGAAGCGGTACGCCGTGAGTCCGAGGTCGCGCATCAGCGCGATGTCTTTCAGGTACTGGTCGCGGCTGTACTGATTGATCGCGACATTGCCGGATTGCTGTTTACCCGTGAACGGGACGGTAATGCGATCGCGATTCGTGTACACATCCCACTTCGACAGACCGCGACCACCTGCGTCATAGCCACCCTCGACCTGATAGGCCGCGCTCGCCGCACCCCAAAGAAATTGTCTGGACTTGCTCATCACTTGCGCCTCCAAATCCACTGAACGCGACAAGGTTACACGTCCGCGGCGGAATGCGTGGGCAAGAAGCGGTTGCATTGCCTGGGGATCGGCACACACTCAGCGTCACCGCGCAAAAGCAGCACGCGCCAAGGACCGGAGGTCTCGTGTTCGACAAGCTGCGTCCCGATCCAACGTTTCACCCCTCCCCGCGCCTGGCGATGGAAGCCGAACCCGAACGGATCGCCTATACAGCGTTGCTGTCGCCCGATGCTTCGCGGCCCGATGCGC
Source organism: uncultured Gammaproteobacteria bacterium (assembly GCA_963735085.1). GTDB lineage: Bacteria > Pseudomonadota > Gammaproteobacteria > Pseudomonadales > Azotimanducaceae > DATJGR01. The sequence goes on along the minus strand of CAVTJP010000017.1, from coordinate 150,686 downwards.
TGGCAGTCGTCGATGTCGATCCGAGTTCACGAAGCTATGGCAAGCTATTGCACCGGCTCGACATGCCCAATCGCGGTGACGAATTCCATCACTTCGGCTGGAACGCGTGCAGTTCGGCGCTATCGCCGATGTCAGGTCATGCGTTCCTGAAGCGACGCTACCTCGTCATTCCGGGCATTCGATCGTCGCGTGTCTACATCGTGGACACGCAACCGGATCCGACGCGGCCGACGATCGCCCATGTCATCGAGCCCGACGAAGTGCTGCGCAAGACCGGCTACTCGCGACCACACACCGTGCATTGCGGACCCGAAGGCATCTACATCAGCACGCTCGGTGGCGCGGGCGCCGACGGGACGCAGGGTCCACCCGGAATCTTCCTGATGGACTGCGAGAGTTTCGAGATTCTCGGCAAGTGGGAGATCGAGCGTGGACCGCAAAAGCTGCACTACGATTTCTGGTGGAACCTGCCGCGCAACTACATGGTGTCCAGCGAGTGGGGTCTGCCGCCGCAGTTCGAGAACGGCATCGTGCCGGAGGATCTGCTGGCGAATCGCTACGGCCACCGGCTGCATTTCTGGGAGCTGAGTTCGCGACGCCATGTACAGACGATCGACATCGGTGACAATCACCAGATGGCGCTCGAATTGCGGCCGGCGCACGACCCGACACGCGAGTATGGTTTCCTCGGCGTGGTGGTGGACACCACCAATCTCGAAGGTTCGATCTGGACCTGGTACCGCGAGAACGGCACGTTTCACGCGAAGAAAACCGCTGTCATTCCACCCGAACCGGCCGATGCATCGGCGCTACCTGATCTGCTGAAGGGTTTCGGCGCCGTGCCGCCGCTGATCAGCGACATCGATTTGTCGCTGGACGACCGATTTCTTTACGTCGCCTGCTGGGGCACCGGAGAATTGCAACAGTACGATGTCAGCGATCCGATGGCGCCGCGCCTTGCCGGTAGTGTGCACATCGGCGGTATCACGCGGCGCACGCCGCATCCAAACGGATCGGCTTTCGGCGGCGGACCGCAGATGACCGAAATCAGTCGCGACGGCAAACGCGTGTATTTCACAAACTCGCTGTACAGCAGCTGGGACGCACAGTTCTATCCCGACGGCGTGCCGGGCCGGCAAGTAATGTGCAACGTCGCGCCGGAAGGTGGCATCTCGCTCGACAAAGACTTCGCCGTCGATTTCGGCGCCGAGTACGGTGCGCACCAGATCCGGCTGCAGGGCGGCGACTGCTCAACCGATTCGTTCTGCTATCCGTCGGCCTAACGCGCCCGCGCACGCGATGGTTCTCTTTAGCCACGCCGATACGGCGCTGTGGTTCGGAGTCTTCGCGTTGGGTGCATTTCATGGCCTGAATCCGGCGATGGGCTGGCCGCTCGCGGTGGCCAACGGCTTGAGCGAAAAGCGTGGGACAGCGGTATTTGCGACGTTTGCGCCGCTCGGCGCCGGACATCTGCTAGCGATGGCATTGGTACTCGCGCCGTTCGCATTGCTGTCGTGGTTGCTGATCTGGCAGCGAGAGGTCCGTATCGGCGCGGCAGCGTTGGTGCTGTTGTTCGGCGTGTCGAGACTCTTTCTGCGCCGTCATCCGCGCTGGATGACGCGCATCCGTCCGAGTCAGCTGCTGCTGTGGTCGCTGCTGATGGCAACGGCGCACGGGGCGGGGCTGATGTTGCTGCCAATCTACATGGGCTTGTGCCAGCCGCCGGCCGGAGATGCGGCCCCCGGCATGTTCGACCACGAGAGTGTGATGTTTCTGATGCGCTCGAATATCGGCACGGCCGTGGTCGTGTCGCTGCTGCATTCGACCGCGATGATCGTCGCCGGGTTGAGCATCGCGTGGATCGTCTATCGACGTCTCGGCTTGCGCGTGCTGCGCTCGACCTGGCTCGATCTAGACCTCGTGTGGACGTCGAGCCTGATCGTGGCTGGCGCGGCCGCGCTGGCGATGGCCTTGATGTCCGAACCGATGCACGGTTAGTCGCCGGCTAGAACAAAGTCCCGAATTATGTCGTATGCCGCCGGGTCGTCTCTGAACGCGCCGTGGCCCGCGTTCGCGACGCGTTCGAATTGAACCCACTGCGGGCCAATGGCCGCGGCAATGTCGGCCTGCGCCTCGATCGGCGTCATCGGATCCTCCTCGCCCCCCAGCACCAATGTTGGGCAGCGAATCTTTTTCAGGTCGTCGAGCAGATCGAACGACAGGCACTCACCTTTTGGGCCGAAGAAGTCGAGCAGCACTTTCATGCTCATCACCGCACGGCCGCGCGCATTGGGGTCAGAATTCGTCGTCGTGTTGTAGAACGGCATCGCCTGCGCCATCCACTGCGTAGCAAACGCCTCGCTGTCATATCCGTTCGTCAGGGCCTGCTGCGCCATCGCGGCAACCGCCGTTCCGCCTTTCGCCTCGAACAGCGCAACGCTACGTTCGCGATAGCGATGCATCGCAGCACCCGTGCTCGACAGAATGAGCTTGCCCGGATGTTCCGGGTGTCGCGTTGCATACGACATCGCGACGAAACCGCCGAACGATTGACCCATCACGATCGGCTTGTCGATTTCGAGCGCTTCGCAAAACGCGAAGACATCGTCGCCCCACTGCGCCAGCGTCCATGCACTTTCCGGCGCACGGTCGCTGCGGCCATTGCCGCGGTGATCGATGTAGATCACCTGCGCGATGTCGGCGTAGCGGGAGAACTCCGGCTTGAAGCTGGAGTGGTCGAAGCCCGGTCCGCCGTGCAGCAGAAGCAGGGTCGGACGTTCCCGCATCAGCGGCCCGTCGGGAACGAGTTTCGCGCCCTCGACGTCGAAAAACAGCCGCACACCATTGACTTCGATCCGCATGACAACTCCCCCGATTTCCCGCTGGTAAACGCCAACCGTTCAATTAGAATTCAGCACCTTTTTCGATAGACCCACAATCACCCATGCCGCCGTTTGACGCCACCCCCTACAACCTCGGGGGGCGCCTCGAGGAGCAGCACCTGCACCTCCAACCATGGGACTGGGTGTTCCGCATAGGCATCGTTGCCGGCCTCAGCGCCACCATCTACTTCAGCATCCGATGGCAATTGTTCCAACCGTTGCTGGGTGCCGCCGCAGAACATCAATGGACGCGGTTCATTGTGCAACCCGGCATCCTGTGGATGCTGATGGGTCTTACGATGCTGTCATTCCGCACGCTGTTGTGGTTCCGATACCGCACGCCGCCCGTCGCCACGCTCGACAGTGCACCCACGTTGACAGTGCTGATCCCAGCCTACAACGAAGGTCCGATGGTGGCGAAATCGATCGATTCGGTCGCCGCTTCGAACTATCCGTGCGGTCGCCTGGAGATCTTCGTCGTGGACGATGGCAGCCACGACGACACGTGGGCGCACATCGAAGCCGCCGCCAAACGCCACCCGGGGTTGGTCACCACACTGCGCTTCACCGAAAATCGCGGCAAGCGCGCAGCACTTGAAGCGGGCTTTCGACGCGCAACGGGCGAAGTCATCGTAACCATCGATTCCGACAGCGTCATCGAACCAGACACGTTGCTCGCGATGGTCGGCCCATTCCACGATGCGAAGATCGGCGCGGTTGCCGGCCGGGTCGCCGTCTACAACCGCGATCAAGGCCTGATTCCGCGCATGCTGAAGATTCGCTACACGCTCAGTTTCGACTATCTGCGCGCCGTTCAGTCGACGTATGGCACGGTGTACTGCTGCCCCGGTGCGCTCGCGGGTTATCGCGCCTCGGTGGTGCGCAGCGTGCTGGAGCGCTGGGTGAATCAGACCTTCATGGGCGTTGCCTGCACCTATGGCGAAGATCGCTCGATGACCAATTTCATCCTCGCCGAAGGCTATGACACCGTTTACCAACGCGCCGCGGTGGTGCACACGATAGTGCCGCTCACCTACTCACGGCTGTGCAAGATGTTCCTCCGCTGGGACCGCAGCTACATTCGCGAGGAACTCCGTTTCGCGCGCATCCTGTGGACACGCCCGCCGGTTGCGCGCGCGATTGCGCTGATCGATGCGGTGGTGACCAATCTGCGTTATCCGATCAGTTGGGCCGCGCTGGCGCTGCTGATCGCCATCATCATCTGGCACCCCTCCACGTTGGTGCGCTTCCTGTGCGTCATCGGCATCATGGCGACCTTCAACATGCTCTACTATCTGCGCAGCGAGCGTTCGTGGGACTTTGTGTATGGCATTTTCTACTCGTACTATTCCGCCTTCGCATTGTTCTGGATTTTCCCCTACGCGGTATTCACCGTACGCGCGAAATCCTGGATGACCCGCTAACAGCCAGAGGTCCCCGCCATGTCTGAAGCCCGGAATTCAGAATCAATCGCACCGTTCGAGATCGCGATCGACGACGCGCAACTCGACGATCTGAAGCGGCGTCTAAGCGCAACGCGCTGGCCCGATAAGGAAACGCCGACCGATTGGTCGCAAGGTATTCCGCTCGCGTACGTGCGGGACGTGTGCCGCTATTGGGAGAAGGACTACGACTGGCGCACCCGCGAAAAGCTGCTGAATCGCTTCCCGCAGTTCCGCACCGCAATCGACGGCGTCGGCATCCACTTTATCCACGTGCGCTCGCCGCACCAAAACGCACTACCGCTGGTGATGACGCACGGCTGGCCGGGTTCGATCGTCGAATTCCAGAAAGTGATCGAACCGCTGACGAATCCAACCCAGCACGGCGGCAAAGCGGAAGACGCATTTCACGTCGTGTGCCCCTCGCTGCCTGGCTACGGTTTTTCGGACAAACCCACTACGACCGGCTGGAATGTCGAGAAGATCGGCCGCGCGTGGAGCGTGTTGATGCCGCGGCTCGGTTACCAGAAATACGTTGCGCAGGGCGGCGACTGGGGCGCGGTGGTGACCACGGCCATCGGCATGCAGGACCCCGCGAACTGTCTCGGCATTCACCTGAACATGCCGATCGTCACGCCGGACCCGGAGACGATGAACGATCTAACCGAACGGGAGAAATCCGCGCTGGCCGGCATGCAGCACTACAACGACTGGGATTCCGGCTATTCGAAACAGCAGAGCACGCGGCCGCAAACGCTCGGCTACGGTCTGGCCGATTCACCAAGCGGCCAGGCGGCATGGATCATCGAAAAGTTCTGGTCGTGGATGGATTGCGACGGACATCCGGAGAACATCGCCTCGCGCGACGAGTTGCTCGATAACGTGATGCTGTATTGGCTACCCAACAATGCAGCCTCGTCCGCACGGCTGTACTGGGAGAGCTTCAACAACGTCGCGCGGGACCCGGTGAAAGTGCCGGTCGGCTGCAGCATGTTCCCGAAGGAGATTTTCCGCAGCTCGCGGCGCTGGGCCGAGAAGCGCTTCGACAAGCTCGTCTATTGGAACGATCTCGACAAAGGCGGCCACTTCGCGGCGTTCGAACAGCCGGCGACGTTCATCAATGAAGTCCGCGCCTGCTTCAAACACATGCGCTGAGGGGCGCGCCGGAAGGCGCTGAGCGGCACGTCGGATCAGCGTGCCCAAACCGGGCCATCGGGAAAGCGGTGCCGCGCGATGCTTTCGGGATGCATTTGCAAACTCAGCCCCGGTGCGCAAGGCACGAGATAGCGCCCTTTCTCGATCCGGATCGGGTCGACGAAGTGTTCGTGCAGGTGCGCCGCGTGCTCGGTCATGCGCTCCTCCCAGGTGCCCGAGAAGCACAGGTAGTCGATCATCGAAATGTGCTGTGCAATCTCGCACAAGCCGACGCCACCGGCGTGCGGACACACCGGACGCGCGTACTTCGTCGCCAGCAGCAGCACCGCCATTGCCTCGCTCAACCCCGCCAGCCTACAGCCATCGACCTGCACCACATCGATCGCGTTTTCCATCATGAACTGCTTGAACATCAATCGGTTATGGCAATGTTCTCCGGTAGCTATGCGAATTGAACCAGTCGCTTCGATGATCCGCCGGTGGCCGAGGATGTCATCCGGATGCACCGGTTCTTCCACCCACCACAAATCGAACGGCCGCAGTGCGCGGATCCATTCGATGGCTTCGTCGACCTCCCACACCTGATTCGCATCCACCATCAAGCGCCCGTTCGGTCCGAGCGCATCGCGGATCAGCGCGCAGCGGCGCAGGTCGTCTTCCAGCGAGCGGCCAACCTTGATCTTGATCGCGGTCCAGCCGGCGGCGAGCGCCTCGCCGGTCAACCTGAGAATCTTGTCGTCGGGATAGCCGAGCCAGCCGGCGGACGTTGTGTACGCGGGATATCCGTTCGCTTCGAGGTTCGCACGCCGCTCTGCTTTGCCGCGCGCCTGATCTTTCAACAGGTCGAGCGCTTCGCTGGGCGCAATTGCATCGGTGATGTGGCGCAGATCGAGTGTCGACATGAGTTGTTCGGGTTCGAGTTCGGCGACGAGTTGCCAGACCGGCTTGCCGGCTTGTTTGCCCCACAGGTCCCAGACCGCGTTGATGATCGCCGCCGCTGCGAGGTGCACGACGCCCTTCTCCGGACCTACCCAGCGCAGTTGGCTGTCGCCAAGCAGACGCCGCGACAGTTTCGCCATGTCGGCGCTGAGTTCTTCGAGCGTTGCGCCGACAATCAGCGGCGCCAGCGCATGGATCGCCGCGACGCAGAGTTCGTTGCCGCGGCCGATCGTAAACGTCAAACCGTGCCCTTCGAGACCGGCTACGTTGGTACGCAGCACCGCGTACGCCGCGGAGTAGTCGGGGTCCGGATTCATCGCGTCCGAGCCATCCAGCATCCTCGATGTGGGATAGCGAACGTCGAATGCGTCAACGGCGATGATGGTGATCATTGGTGTGTCCTGCAATCCAAGCAAACGCCGCGTCACGCGACGACATACCGTATGCTAACTGGAACTCGAAGGGGACCTCCACGATGAGGCATCACCACGAGGCATCACGAGAGGGGACATCACAAGATGGCTGACCGACTCCACGGCAAACGCGCGCTGGTGACCGCGGCCGCACAGGGCATCGGCCGTGCGACCGCGCTCGCGTTCGCGGCGCAGGGCGCGCACGTCATTGCGACCGACATCAACACTGCCGCGCTGAGCGAACTCGACGCGATGCCCGGGGCAATCGACACGCGCGCGCTCGACGTCACCGACCCGGCCGCGATCACCGCCACCGCCGCCGCGGTCGGCCCGGTCGATATCCTGTTCAACTGCGCCGGCTTCGTGCACCACGGAACGATTCTGGATTGCGAACCCGATGCCTGGAAATTCTCGATCGATCTCAATCTCGGGTCGATGTACCGCGTTATCCGCGCGTGGCTTCCCGGCATGCTCGGCGCCGGCGGCGGCAGCATCGTCAACATGGCATCGGTTGCATCAAGCGTGCGCGGTGTACCGAATCGTTTCGTCTACGGCGTGACCAAAGCGGGCGTCATCGGCCTGACCAAATCGGTCGCGGCCGACTACGTTTCGCACGGGGTCCGCTGTAACGCGATCTGCCCGGGCACCGTCGCGACACCATCGCTGGAAGAGCGCATCAACGCGTTCGACGATCCGGTTGCCGCGCGCGCGGACTTCGTCGCGCGCCAACCGATGGGACGCCTCGGTGCCGCCGAGGAGATCGCGGCGCTGGCGGTGTACCTGGCGTCGGACGAGTCGTCGTACACCACCGGCACTATTCACATCGTCGACGGCGGCTGGAGCATGTGATCGTTAGGCGACCCATCCAGACGCAGTAATCAGAAGAGCGAACCATGCGTATGAAGCCTCTTGTCGGCTTGGCATTGATAATTTCGGCAACGCTGATAGCGAGCGCCTTCGCCGCCACTGATCCACTGGCGCCGATCGACATTTCGCTGAAACAGCCCGTTGCGGCCGCCAAGCCGGTGACCGAAACACTGTTCGGCACGACCGTCGTCGATCCGTACCGTTACTTCGAACGGATGGGTCCGGACACGCTGGCGTGGATGACCGATCAGGGCAGGTACACGCGAGCAGTGTTCGACGCAATTGCACCGCGCGCGGCGTTGCTGAAGCGGATTTCGAATTTCGTCGGCTCGTTCGGGGTCATCGCGGACTACCAGACGTTTGGCGGACGCGCGTTCTACGAGGAGCGCGCGCCGGGAGCCGACGCCTTCGACCTGAAAGTGCGTGACGCGCATGGCACCCGAACGATCATCGACATTGCGGCCGTGAGCGCGCAGAACGGTGGCATACCATATGCGATCAACTTCTTCCTGGCGTCACCGGACGGTTCCAAGGTGGCGGCGGGCATCTCCAAAGGCGGTTCCGAAGACGCCGCGCTGTACGCTTATGACGCGGCAACCGGCAAGCAGATCGCCGGACCGATTGACCGCGCGCAGTATGGCACCACATCGTGGAGCGATGATTCGCGCACCGTGTTCTTTATCCGGCTGAAGAAGCTTGGACCCGGCAACTCGCAAATCGATCGGTACAAGGACGCCACCCTCGATGCATGGAATCTGGTCTCGGCACCGGTTCCGATCCTCGGTTCCACGGTCGGACACGGCCCGCCGTTCACACCGATCGAAAATCCGGTGCTGGCGATCACGCCCGGCGCGAGCGTGGCGGTGGCGCTTGCGATCAACGGCGTGCAGAACGAAATTGCCGCCTGGCTCGCACCGGCCGCTGACGCGACGAATCCCAAGACGACGTGGCGCCCGTTCATCACACACGCCGACGGCGTGACCGACATTGAAATACGCGGCAACGAGGTCTTCGCGCTGTCGCACAAGAACGCGCCGATGTTCAAAGTACTCACGGTACGCGCATCCGAGCCACTGGCGCGCGCAACCACGCTCGTCGCCCCCCAATCGAATCGTTCGATCGAATCGATTCACGCCGCGGCCGATGCACTGTATGTGTTGACACTTCAGGACGGCTACTCGCAGTTGTTGCGAATTCCCACTGACTCCACCCGCGCGCAAGAGGTCGCGTTGCCATTGAAAGGTTACGTGTCCAGCGCATTCACTGATCCGCGCCGCCCTGGTATCACGCTTACGCAGGAGAGTTGGACGACGCCGCCTGCAACGTTTGCATACGACCCCGCGAGTCGCACATTTGTCGACCTGCATCTGGGGGTACGGCCACCATTCGATTCCACTGCGTTGCGCATTTCAGACCTGCACGCCAAGGCGCGAGACGGCGTCGAGGTACCGCTGACATTGCTGCAACCAAAAGGTCGAAAAGGCCCGCAGATCACGCTGATCAACGCGTACGGTTCCTACGGCATCATGGAATTGCCGTATTTCAGCCCGCGCATCGTGTCGTTTCTGCGCGATGGCGGCAGTTACGCATCGTGTCACGTACGCGGCGGCGGCGAACTCGGCGAAGCCTGGCGCCTCGGTGGCAAGGATGCCAACAAGCCGAATACGTGGCGCGACCTGATTGCCTGCGCAGAAGACCTGATCGCGCGTGGCGTGACGACGAAGGACAAGCTGTTCATCTTCGGCGGTTCAGCCGGCGGCATCACGGTGGGTATGGCGATGACCGAACGCCCCGACCTTTTTGCCGGCGTCATCGACACCGTGCCCGCGGCCGACACGCTGCGCTCGGAGTTTTCACCGAACGGACCGCCGAACATTCCTGAATTCGGCACGGTGAAAAACCGGCAGGGGTTCGACAATCTGCTCGCAATGGACTCGTATCAACACGTGCGGGACGGCGTGACGTATCCCGCGGTGTTGATCACCACCGGACTCAACGACCCGCGCGTGTCACCGTGGGAGCCGGCGAAGCTCGCCGCGCGTCTGCAAGCCAGCGGCACACCGAATCCGGTCCTGTTGCGCGTGGAAACGCAAGGCGGCCACGGCATCGGTTCGACGCGCGCCCAGAGCGACGCACTCTACGCCGATGTGTTCAGCTTCATATTCTGGCGATCCGGTGTATCGGGTTGGCGGCCGGACGGGCGGCGCTAAGCCACACGCTGGGTTAGCATTGGTCGCTTACGCTATCGTTCAGGTGGGGTGGATGATCAACGCAATTCGGCGCCGCAACACACGCATCGCGATCGCGGCCGGTGTCGCTCTGTGGCTCGCAGCATCCGCCTCGGCCGACACGGACACCCCTCACGCACGCATGCGCGGCACGCTGTGGGTGAGCCCGACGGTATTCGGCGATTGCGCCACAGAGACTGCGTTCGCGCGGGGTCAAACTGTCATGTTGACCGGCAGCGGCATGGCCGCCAACGAACCCGTTCAGATCACCTGGCAGCAGGGCGACAGCGAACGGCCGCTCGCCACGGTGAAGGCAAACGGCGACGGCGCGTTGAACATCCGCATCGCCATTCCCAAAGACGCCCTGGTCAAAACCGATGCGCGCGTCCACGCCACCGCTGCACGCGGCGCCGACGGCAATGGCATCGAGCTGAGTTCGTCGCCATTGCAGATCTTTCCCGATACGCGCGATTCGGACGGCGACGGCATCTCCGACATGTGCGACAACTGCCCGAACGTCGCCAGCGATGATCTTTACGATCAAGACCTCGACGGACTCGGCGATGCGTGCGACCCGTGTCCCACCGATCCGGACAATGGTGCAAACAACGGCGGAAAGTGCGCAGACGGTAACGTCAATACAAGCGCGACGAACCCAGATCAACCACCCGCCCAACCGGCCCACTGAGTCGCGCGACACATGAGTGAAGCGGCTACGCCACCGTCAATCGTCGGCGGTGGTCATCATGTGGTGAACGTGTACCACGCGTTGATCGGCGTGGGCCTGATCATGATTCTGCTCGGCAGCTTCACTGCGCACGAAATCCAGACGGTCGGCGGCAGCGTTCGCGTCGACGATGTGACGTTCGCCGGCACCGGCAATAAGGGCCTCAGTGCACTGCTGTACACGCCCGACGGCGTCACCGCAACGAACAAGGCACCGGGCATTCTCGCCGTTCACGGCTACATCAATTCACGCGAAACGCAGAGCGGGTTCGCGATCGAATTCGCGCGCCGAGGTTACGTCGTGCTCGCGATGGATGAGACCGGACACGGACTGTCTGCGCCGCCCGCGTTCAGCAACGGCTTCGGCGGTCCCGACGGGCTGAAGTACCTGCGTAGTCTCGATACCGTCGATGAGAACAACATCGGCCTCGAGGGGCATTCAATGGGCGGCTGGGCCGTGCTCGCGGCCGCGGCGTCGCACCCGGACGGCTATCGCTCGATGGTCCTGGAAGGCTCCGCACCGGGTGCCTTCGGCGCACCGAAGGGCACGCCGACGTTCCCGCGCAACCTCGCCGTCGTGTTCAGCGCGTTCGATGAATTCTCCGAACTCATGTGGGATGTGCCCACTGGCGCTGATGTCGTTCATTCGGCGAAGTTGCAGCAATTGTTCGATTCACCCCGACCCATCGTGCCCGAAAAGCTCTACGGCGAATTCCGTAACGGCGACGCGCGCATGCTTTATGTACCGAGCGTGACCCATCCTGGCGATCATCTGTCGACCGAGGCCATCGGTGCGGCATTGGACTGGTTCGCGGCAACCTTGCACGGCGGCACGCCATCACCCGCTCATCACCAGATCTGGTACTGGAAGGAACTGGCGACACTGGTTGCGCTCGTCGGCATGATTCTCACAATCGTTGCACTCGGCCTGACGATGCTGCAGTGGCGCGCGCTGCGCGGGCTATCCGTATCGCTTTCGAACGCGCCTTCCATCCGGCCCGGCATCAGCGCAGTGATGATCGCGGTCGTACCCATGCTGACCTACTTCCCTGCGTTCAATGCCGCACAAACCTTCTGGCCCGTAACCGAAAATGCGCCTCAGCAACTGACGAATGGCCTGATGCTATGGGCGGTGGTGAACGCGGCGATTGCAACTGCGGCGATGGGCATTCTGGGGCGTGGGTCGGCAACGCTCGCCACCGTCGGCGTGTGGCCCGCCGGCTTTCGTATGAGGCGGTTACTCGGCGCAGCGCTGTTTGCATCGGCGCTCGTCGGCGCGGCCTATCTGACCTTGCTCGGAATCGACAAGGCATTCCACGTCGACTATCGATTCTGGGTGATCGCATTCAAGAAGCTCGCACCGTGGCACGTGCGGGCTTACTTCATGTATCTGATGCCGATGCTGCTGTTGTTCGTCGTACTCGGTGCGTCGCTGAACCAGTTCATCGTCGGCGTCGGATTTCGACGTGCGTGCATTCGCTGCGTGTTGATACTGACCAACGGATTCATCGCGCTGCTCGCGATTCAATATGCGCCGCTGGTGCTCGGTCTGCCGTTGCCGCTGGGCGAACCCCTGCTCACGATCATCGCAATTCAAATCGTGGTGCTGCTGGCGATCGCCGGTATCATCACGGCGGCATTTCAACGCGCCACCGGCAGCGTGTATCTGGCGGCGTTCACCAATGCACTGTTGATCACCTGGTCGGTGGTGGCGGGCCAGGCCACTCAGTATCCCCTACCGGGATGAAGATCGCGGGATCAAAGCTGCAGAGATGAAGCATGAGTGAATCCGCGGCAAACGCGCCGGTATCGCACGCGCCTAAGTCCGGTCGTCTGGGCCAGGTGAGCTGGGCTATGTTCGAGTGGGCGCGCAATCCCTACTACATTCTCATCGTCATTTACATCTTCGGCCCCTACTTCAGCACCAAGGTCATCGGTGATCCGGTGCGGGGTCAGGAGGTATGGGGATACATCAACGGTTTTGCCGGCATCATCACCGCCTGTCTGGCGCCTTTCCTGGGGGCCATTGCCGACAAGGTCGGTCGGCGTAAGCCATGGATTGGTGTATTCGTCGTCATGATGGTACCGGCGATCATGATCCTGTGGTTCGCGGTGCCGGGCGCCGCCAGCAGCGGCATCATGATCGTCGCGGTCGCGTTGACGGTGGCCGGCACGGGATCGGCGTTCTCGGAGGTTTTCCACAATTCGATGCTGCCGTCGATCGTGCCGTATCCACGCCTCGGCAGCTTGTCGGGTTTGGGGCTCAGCCTCGGCAACGCCGGCGCGCTGATCATTCTGGTGACGATGCTGTACTGCTTCGCGCTGCCGGCGAGCGGCCTGCTGCACTGGAGTTTTCTACCCGACCACGTTCTGTTTGGGCTCGATGCATCGACGTACGAACACAACCGCATCACCGGGCCGATCACCGCCGTGTGGCTGATGCTGTTCTCGCTGCCACTGTTTCTGTTCACCCCGGATCAGTCGGGTACCGACGTCACCGCGCGGCAGGCGGTCCGCGACGGTCTGGCAGATGTCTGGCAAACGGTCCGGCAACTGCGCCGCTATCGAAATATCGCGCTGTATCTCGGCGGGCGCATGCTGTTCAACGACGGCATGGTGGCAATCATGACATTCGGCATGATCTACGCGTCGGGCGTGTTCGGCTGGGGCGACGCAGAGCGGCTGCTGGTCGGCATCTTTCTGACGGTGTTTGCCATTGCGGGCGGCCTGATCGGCGGCTGGCTCGACGATCTGTTCGGCTCAAAGAAAGCAATCGTGTTCAGCATCAGCGGCAACGTCGTGGCGTTGTTCGCAGCGATCTCGATCACGCCGACGAGCATGTTCTTCATCGACATGAAGGGGCTCGATCGACCCGTCTGGAACTTTCCGTTTTTTCGGACGATTCCGGAACTCACGTACCTCGCCATTTCGATATTGTTCGCGCTGTTCATCACCTCGGCGATTGCCAACAGCCGCGCAATGCTGGCCCGGATTGCACCCGAGCAGGAGATGACCAAATTCTTCGGGCTGTATGCATTGTCTGGACAGGTGACGACGTTCATCGCACCGATCCTCGTCGCGGTGGTGACGGGTGCATTTCACAGTCAGCGTGCCGGTTTTGCATCGATCCTGCTGCTGCTCGGCATCGGACTGGCGATCATGGCATTCGTCAGGGAGGAGCGGGCCGAGTCGATCGGCGTCGGCAACCGTTCGCATGTCAATACACCGTATTGACAATATCGACGACGGCTCGCTACAGTGCCCCAATGCTCAAGTCGACCCAACTCCAGATCCGACTGTCGCCGAGCGACAAGCGCCGCATCGAAGCACAAGCCAAACTGGCTGGAATGCCGGTATCGTCTTGGGTGCTGGCGCGCCTGTTGCCGCATTCCGCAATGAAGTTTCGAGACCTCTACCAGCAGCTCGCCACATCTGACACGGCGGCCTTCCTGTATGCGGAATTCAACGACTTCCTGAGCGGGCTCGACGCATCTGATTTCGCCACCGCGGTCGTCCAACGACCCGACACACCTCTCGACGCCGAGCGGGCAAACTATCTCGCGGCAATGATCGAACACACCGCCGCACAACTCGATGTCGAACCGCCCGCATGGACCCGCGATATCGCGCCGCTACGCGAGCCGATGTTCACCAGCTCGCTGCTGAGTCTGCGCTTGCATTTGCTGGTGCACGGATTGCCCGCATTCAAACGACGCAACCTGTTCGTCGACAGCAGTGTAGGCGCGCGCGTGTGAGTCTGAAGAAGCGCGAAATCGTGCGGCTGTTTCAGCTGCTGAATGACGAACTCGCGCGCATCGACGAGATCGGCGAGCTGTACCTCGTTGGCGGCGCCGTGATGTGTCTGGCCCACGACGCTCGGCCATCGACCAAAGACGTCGACGCGGCGTTCAAACCGGTCGCGTCAATTCGAACCGCCGCGCGGCGCGTCGCGCTGGCAGCCAACATCGAAGCCGACTGGCTAAACGATGCCGTTAAGGGGTATTTCAGCGACCGCGGCGACTTCCGACCTTACCTGGATCTTGCAAACCTCCACGTGTTGGTCGCGGCGCCCGAATACCTGCTCGCGATGAAATGTCTTGCGTTGCGTCTGGGAGCCGAGTTCTTCGACGAGGCCGACATACGGTTCCTGCTGCGACTGCTGGAGATCACCCACTATCAAGCGGCCATCGAGGTTATTTCCCGCTACTATCCCGTCGAACGATTTCCCCAGAAGACGCTCTACGCGCTCGAGGAGATCCTCGGGACTCGTTCAGTAGGCCACTAACAATGCAGCCATCCGGCTACGCGCGAGAGACCTGATCCAGCGCGCGCTTAAGCGCGGCAATTTCTGCCCGCACCGTCCCTGTGTTTGTGTTTGTGTCCGGCAGCGGCCGCCCTGCCTTGCGGTACCAGTAGCCAGCGTTGTCCATGTCGCCTTCCATCATGTGCACGATGCCGTGAGCCCAGCTTCCCTGCGGCGATTCATCGGTTTGCACAATCTCATGGGCGCCTTTCCAGTCGCCGGATTCGAGCAGCGTGACTGCTTGTGCGAGAGTGTTCATGACGCAGGTTCCTCAGCGACCGCGGAAATTCTAATGCACTGACAGGGTAACCGCGCCGATCGGGGTGCGCTATATTCGCGCACCAGATCGTCGAACCGGAATCTCCCAATGAAACTCTACGAAATGACCACCGCCCCGAATCCACGTCGCGTGCGCATCTTCCTCGCGGAGAAAGACATCGACGTGCCATTTGTGCAGATCGACATGCGCAAAGGGGAACACAAGACACCCGAATTTCTGAAAAAGAATCCGAGCGGCAAGATCCCCGTACTCGAACTTGATGACGGCACCTGCATCGCTGAATCGGTTGCGATCTGCCGCTACTTCGAAGCACTTCATCCGCATCCGTCCCTATTCGGCGCCACGCCAAAGGCACTCGGTCGCATCGAGATGGCGAACCGGCAGCTCGAGTTCGAACTGTTCAATCAGGTCGGCGTGTCGTGGGTCAACGGACCCGTCGTTGCGCAGATGGCGCCGGGGCGTTTCAAACAGAATCCGCAGGCAAAGCAGGCGAGCGATGCTGCGGTAGGCAGGTTTTACCAGCGCCTCGATGACGAACTAGCGGACCACGAATACATGGCTGACGATGCGTATTCGATCGCCGACATTACTGCGCTGTGCACGATCGACTTCGCCGCATCGTTAGTCGACCTGAAGCCCGACGAGAGTCTTGCCAATCTTTGGCGCTGGCATGCGGCCGTGTCCGGCCGGCCCAGCGCCAAAGCTTGACGAAGGCTATCGATTCGACCAGATTTCCGAGCGATCGTCGCGCCGTCCCTGATTCGGATTACGGCGTTTGCGACGGCCTGGCGCGCCCCTTTGCGAGCCAGTTGGGGCACGCGCTGCGGTCGCTGCCGAGCCATTTGCGCGTACCGGCGCCGGCCGTCCCGACCTGGCCGGTGCCGATCGCGCGGACTGCACCGGACGCGGCGGCACGGCATCGCGTTCTGCCGGATCGATCTGCACCTGCATCACGTTGATCGGCCGTCGAATCAGTCGTTCGATCGCGCGCAACCGCGTGCGCTCCGAACTGTCGCACAGTGACGTTGCAATCCCGGATGCGCCGGCTCGACCGGTACGACCGATTCGGTGCACATAGCTTTCGGGTTCGTGCGGTAACTCGAAGTTGAACACGTGGCTGACCGCATCGATGTCGATGCCCCGCGCGGCGATGTCTGTGGCAACCAGCACCCACGACTTGCCGTTCTTGAAACTCTCGAGTGCGCGCTGGCGCGCATTCTGCGACTTGTTGCCGTGAATCGCTTCGGCAGCGATGCCGGCCCGGTCGAGTTGCTGAGCTACTTTGTTCGCGCCGTGCTTCGTGCGTGTGAACACGATCGCGCGAGTTACGTCCGGTTTGCGCAACAACTGCGTCAACACGTGTCTTTTGTCGCCGTTGTCGACGAACACGACGTGCTGATCGGTCCGATCGACGGTTACCGTCTTTGGCGATACGTCGACGCGCACCGGATCGCGCAGTATTTCGCGCGCCAGGGTGGCAACTTCGCCCGGCATCGTCGCCGAAAACAACAGCGACTGGCGGGCCTTCGGTAACGCCGCGACGATGCGACGCACGTCGCGGATGAAGCCCATGTCGAGCAGTCGATCGGCTTCGTCGAGCACCAGCATCGAAACCTTGTCGAGCCGCGCGTGGCGTTGCCCGACGAGATCGAGCAGGCGCCCCGGCGTGGCGATCAGCACATCGACGCCGCGGCGCAACGCACTGACCTGCGGGTTCTGGCCGACGCCACCAAAAATGGTCGCGACGCGCATATTCAGGTGGCGGCCGTACGCTTCGAAGTCTGCGCCGATTTGGATGGCGAGTTCGCGTGTCGGCGCGAGGATCAGCGCGCGCACGGTATCGGCGCCCGCGGGCGGGCCGTTCTGCGCGAGCCGCTGCAGGATGGGTACCGCGAATGCGGCGGTCTTGCCGGTGCCCGTCTGCGCGATACCGAGCAGATCGTGTCCGGCGAGAAGTTTTGGAATCGCCTGGGTCTGAATCGGCGTTGGGTGTTCGTACTCGGCCGCGGCCAATGCCCGGCACAGCGGTTCGATGATGCCGAGATCGGCAAAGCGTGAATCTGTCACTTGTCTTGTTTTCCTTGGGCGCTCACACGTGTGTTCGACTATCGAACACGTGCGGCGTGGCGCGTTTCCGTGTTCCACGCGCAACTGGAGGTAACGGGAGATTGAGGGAGGATCGAGATGACCTGCTTCACGATGGATGCAGGTGGCGCGTTCTCAATGTGGCGCGCACGGTGCACGAGGTTTCTGCAATTGTCAATCAAACAGGCCATACTGCGCCCGCGAAAGTCATCTGAAAGGTCTGGTACCCATCAAGAATCCACATCAACCTCCGCTGGTGTCATATCACGCACGAAGCGGCGGCGTCCTGTGAGTCGGGTCGCCCAACGAAAGCGCGTCAAATCGTTTCGCAATAGCTCGAATGTCAAGGCGACCGCGCTCTGTGTCTTGGACATCGGCCTGTTTGCCGCGGCCATTGCCCTCGTGATTGCGGTTCCCAACGAGTTCGTCAAGGTGATTGCCGGCCTCGCGGCCGGCCTGCAGATCGCGCGGCTGTTCGTGCTCGGGCACGACGCCTGCCACCAATGTCTGTTTGGCAACCGTCGCGCTAACCGCTGGATCGGCCGTGTGCTGTTTCTGCCGTCGCTGACCCCGTACAGTCTCTGGGAGGTAGGCCACAACCTCGGCCATCACGTCTATACGAACCTGCGAGGCATGGACTACGTATGGACGCCGCTGACGAAAGCAGAGTACGACGCGCTGCCGCGCTGGCGGCGCCTGGCAGAGCGCTTCTACCGATCCGGTTTCGGCTATGGCGCGTACTACCTGGTCGAGTTGTGGTGGCGCAAGCTGTTCTTTGCGTCGCGTCGCGAGATCCCAACGCAGCGCCCGGAGTTCATCGCGGACTCGCTGCTCGCGCTCGGCTTCGCCGTTGTGTGGATCGGCGGGCTGATCGGCGCCGCGGCGTGGACACAACAAAGCGCGATGGCGTTGCTGCTCACCGGATTCGTCGTGCCGTTTCTGGCGTGGAACTGGATCATGGGCGCCGTGATCTACTTCCACCATACGCATCCGCTGCTTGCCTGGTACGACGACATCAATGAATGGGAGGCGGCGCGCGATACCGGCTGCAACACAGTGCACGTGCTGTTCCGCGGCAAACTCGGCCGCTTGATCAACAACATCATGGAGCATCCCGCACATCATCTGGACGTGCGCATCCCGTTGTACAACCTCGAAGCTGCGCATCGCGCGCTACAGGAGCAGGCGACCGCTCAGGTCACGCAGCAGTTTTCGCTGCAACTGATTCGCGACTGTGTCTCGCACTGCAAGCTGTATGACTACGCGTCCCATCACTGGACAGATTTCTCCGGACGTCAGACCACCACGTCCTTGACCTCCCCGCCGCTGCCATTGGCAGCGATTCGCTGACGTTTCCGCATGCGCAGCGTTGCGACTACCCTCGTGTTCGCGTTGGCGATGACGCTCGCCGCCTGCAGTCACCTCGCAACGCGGTCCCCCGTCGGCGTCGATCTGTCGGGCACCTGGGTATTGGACGCACCGCACAGCGATTCTCCACCGCCATTAAGGCGTCATACCGGCGCAGAATTCGACAGGCGCTACGCAGACGGCAGCATGCCACGCTTCGGTGGACCGATGCCGCTGCTGCCGATGCTGTCCGCCGCCGAGATGACGATTGCGCAGGACCCGGTGTCGATGGGCATTGCCTATCCGGACAGCCCGTATCGCGATCTGAAGTGGGGTACAGAGAAGCGCGATTTGTACACCGTCGATGCGGGCTGGGATGACACCAACAGGCTGGTGATCGAAACCCGCAGTAAGCCGCTGGACGTGCGCGAAGTTTACAGCCTGAACGCGTCGGGCGACACGTTGACATTGCAGATCGAACTCAGCGGCCAGCGGATCGACAAACGCCAATTCACGCGCGTGTTCCATCGCAAAGCGGTGCAGCCGGCACGTTGATCAGCCCGCCGTCAACCGGCGGCGTCAGAAGTCCCAGCTCATCTGCACTCCGACCGTGCGCGGCCGACTCGGCCCGAAATAATGGGCTGGAATCGCAGAGCCGCCTTCGGCGACGCCGTCATAGAACACTTCGTCGGTCACGTTTTCGACGTATGCGATCACGGCCCAGCCCGCTGACGCGCGAAAGCCGCCACGTAGAGTCAGGTCCGCATACGCGTCATTGACGGCTTCAGAGAGCTGCTGCAGCCCGCCGTAGGTGCGCGACTGACCATAGACTTCCGCGCTGAACGTGATCTGGCCATCGCGCGTGGGGAAGTGTGCGTTGACGATCGCGGAACCGGAGTATTTCGGTACCTGTGGCAATGGTTGTCCATCGCATGCGTTGCTGCCATCGCACAGCGCTTCGGCCTGTTTGACCTCGCTGTCGCCGTACGCGCCGGCCAGATACAGGTCGATGTTGTCGCTGGCAACCCATTGCAGCGTCGTCTCTGCACCCCAGCCGTCGACCTTACCGACGTTGTCGACGATGATGCCGCCGCCGGTGCCCGGTACCGTCACTTGGAGATTTTCGTAAGTGTAGTAGTACGTGTTCAACGCAATCCGCAGGCGACTGTCCATCAACTCGGCCTTCGTGCCGATTTCATATGACCAGACCGTCTCCGGGTCGAAGCTCGCCGGCTTCGCATCCGCGTTGGTGAGGTCGAGCCCCGTGCCGAACGGAAATTCCGGACTGACGGCAAAGCTGCCGAAACCGCCGGCCTTGTAACCACGCGTCACGCTGCCGAACACCATCCAATCGTTGTTGGGGTGATAGCGCAGGATCGCCCGTGGTGTGAATTCGTCCCAGCTCTTCTTGTCGGAGAGATAGCCGTCGGTGGTAAAACCCAGCGCGTAGAACGGACCCAATTCGCTATCGATTGGCAATGTCGCCAACTTGAAATCCTTCTCGTCGTACGTATAACGCACACCGAGACTCGCATCGAGTTGATCGTTGAACGCGTAGCTCAGATCGACATACGACGCCCAGCCATCGTAGTTGCCTTTCGTGCGGTTGCGCTCGACGAGGCCGCCCGGTGAATACGTGAAACCGGGGTAGTACGCGCTACACGTATCGCCGAGGTAGTACGCGCACATCGCGTCTTCGCTGGCGTGCTGGGTGAACAGCGCATCGATCTCTTCCCGATAGTAGGAGACGCCGGCATACCACGAAAACGCATCGGTGCCTTGCGATACCAGCCGAAACTCCTGCTCGAAGTACGTGCCCTTCTGGTTCTGGCCATAGTCATTCACAGCGATCGGCATCGCGTCGAAGTCTTCGGCGTAGACGTATTCGTGATCCTTGAAGCCGGTCTGCGAGGTCAACATTGCGAAGCCGAGGTCGTAGTCCACCTGCAGCCCGTAACTGTAGATATTCGAATTGTCTTCCTCGCCGAGCCCCTGATCGCTGGCGATGTTGCGATCGTCCTTCGGCATCGCGAGGTCCGGCACCAACGCGACCCATGTATCCCACGTATCGCCCTTCTGCGTTGCGCGGTATACCGAACCGGACTGCTCGCGGTGCTCGTATTCCGCCATGAAATTGACGTCGAGCGCGCCGTTCTGATAACGGGCCGAAATGCGTCCACCGCTGTTGTCGTGTTTGATCAACTCGTTCTGCTGCGGCTTGGCCTTGTTGTCGGAATAGCCGTCCTCCTGCGAATGAAAACCCGCAACGCGAAATGCGAGTTCGTCGTTGACGGGCAGGTTCACCGCCCCTTCCGCATCAACGTGGCCGCGCTCGGCGACATCGAGGCTCACGTAGCCGTCATGGCCATCGAATTCCGGACGCTTCGTGAACACGCTGATCGCCCCTGCAATCGAATTGCGTCCGAACAGAAAGCCCTGCGGGCCACGCAGCAGTTCTGCGCGATCCATGTCGTACAGACTGGTGACGACCTCGCCGTTGCGGCCCTGATAGAGGTTGTTCTTGAACACGCCCACCGACGGATCGCCGCCCACACCGAAATCATTGGTGATGATGCCGCGGATCGACAGCGTATCGATGAAGCTGTCTTTCGAGTCGCCGGTGATGCCCGGCGTGAATTTCACGAGGTCTTTGATGTTGTCCAGATGCACGTCGCGCACGAATGTGCCAGTGAACGCAGATACGGCGAGCGGCACTTCCTGAATCGACTCGGCGCGGCGCTGCGCGGTTACAACGATTTCCTCGACGGCGTCGTCGGCGTACACAGCCGCGGCATTCATTGCCGTAATTGCGGCAATCGAGTGCGCGAGCACGCCGGATCTGGACAGCTTGAATGTCATTGGAATCTCCCCATTCTTCCGTATGACCGCGTGTGCTAAGTCCCCGGCGCCGATTTGATCAGACCTGACCAGCGTCGCGCAACGTCTGAATCATCGGCTGCAGTTGGGCCTCATAGCGCTGCCAGCGCGCGACGGAGCGCTGATGGACGGGTTCGCGCACCTGTGCGGCACTCGCGGTGGTAACCGCCGCAGCGTTGGCGCGGAAATCGACACACGCATCTTCCCAGGGCAGCATCAGGTACTCGATGATTCGCCGCGCCTGGCCCTCGATGTCGCCCACGACGTCCTCATACGCAACATCGATGAAACGCCCCGGCAGCACGGCGCGCCAGTGGTCCATCAGGCGCCGGTAGCGGACGTGATGACGCGCCATCTCGCATTGATCATACGAGTGAAAGTACGCCTGGGCGAAGAGTTGCTTGTAGCTGGCAAAACAACTGTCGATCGGTTCCCGCACCACGTGCACGATGCGCGCATTCGGCAATGCCTGCGCAATAAGGCCAAGATAGAGATAGTTGATCGGCAGCTTGTCGACGAAACGCGCACGGTCGCCGCGCACGTGCGCAGTGGAGCGCAGATAGGCTTCGCCGAGCGCCTTCGCGTCGATGTTGGCGACGGCCCTGACGACTTCGGCCGAGTGGCGGCGCGGGCTGTCAATGTCCACACTGCGGCGCACTGCCATTGGGAACTGCTGCAGTTCGCCGGCCGAGTGAATCTGCGAATGACCTGTGACGATGCGTTCGACCAACGTCGTGCCGGTGCGCGGTTCACCGACGATGAAGATCGGCGCGGGGTCGGCACAGCCCGGTATCGCGCGCGCACACCACTGCGGAGTGAACGTCTCGCGGATCGCGTCGAACAGCGCCGCATCGGCGGCTTCGTCATAGTCGATCGTGGCACGCTTCGCCACCGCGCCGCGCGCAAAGGCGGTGTATGCGGCCGGCCACTGTTCCAGGTCTTCGTGCTCCTTGCCGGCCGCGTAGGAAAGAAACGCGATCGCCCCGGGATGCGCCGCATGGCTCGCGCACAACGCGTCCAGTTGACGAATATGCTCCGCGGATGTCGCGGTGCGTGAGTTGGCCAGCATCCAGTGCGCCTGCGGGCTCTTCGGATCCACAGCCAGCGCTGCGGACAGCGCAGTGCGCGCCTCGGCTGTCCGCCCGAGTGAGACCAGCGTGTTCGCCAGATTGAGTTGGTACTGTACGACACCGGGTTGCGCGCGCGCCGCACGATTGAACCACGCAAACGCCGCCTGTTGGTCGCCCCACATCGAGCACACCGCACCCAGCAAATCCTGCACGACGGGATCTCTGCTGCCGATGCTCAATGCACGCTGCATCGCGTGCTCGGCCCGCCCCGCCTGTCCAACCTCGAGCAATAACCGTGCGAGTTGCGCCCATGCGGCGACGTGATCGTTCTGCAGGCGCGTCACCGAACCGAACGCGCTGACGGCGGTGCGCCGGTCGCCGCGTTCGACCGCGACGAGGCCGACGAGGAAGTGCGCCTGCACGCATTTCGGGTCTGCCGCCAGAACCTGACGACATGCATCCGTCGCAACATCCAAACGCGCATCCGTCAATGCGGCGAAGCCGACTCGCAGTAGATTCGGAATGTTGGCCATAGCGCCGGCCGTCGTCATCCGCGAAGAAATTCCTGCGCGCCGAGATCGAGCGCATGGCGGCTGTGGCGCTGCGCCATCGTCGTGAACATCTCGTCGCCGCGCGGCGTCTGCTGCACGAGCATCGACGCAATCACCGTCACCGCAAAGCCGGCGAATGCACCGCGCCGATAATCGAGCCAGCACTGTTCCCACGGGTAGTCGCCGACACCGGCCACCTGCAGCGCCGCATGATAATCGGCCACGATGTCGTGCTCGGCGCGTTTGCGATCGTCACGCAGAAGGCCAGCGCCGAGAAAATAGGCGACGTCGCTCAACGGACTGCCGAGTGTGATGCTCTGCCAATCGACGACCGAGATACCCGCAGGGTGCACGCTCTCATCGATCAACAGGTTATCGAGCCGGTAGTCGATGTGAATCAGCGAGAACGGCGATGGCAGCGTCTGAAACGGCACGCCGTTCGACTGCGCAACCTGCTCGATGATGTCGATCTCGTCCGCTGCAAGCCGGTGCCCGTATCGTTTGATGAATCCTGGCAGATGCTGACCGTACAGCATGCGTGTTGCATCCGCGCTGGTGCGGTTCGGTTCGCCCAGCCAATCGATACCGCGCAACGATTCGTCACACCAGCTCGGCGCATGCAGGCCGACGAGTTCGAGCACCGCAGCGCGCGCAACATCGATCGAACACCCTGCGAGCTGATTGCCCTGCCGTGCGGGCGCGAGATCCTCCAGCAACAACGCGAACTCCGGCCCCTCGCCTTCGATCTGCGCAAAGTAGCAGCGCGGTGTTGCGATCGACACTGTCGAACGCAGTTCGCGATAGAACGAAACTTCTTTGACGTAGTTTTTCAGCGCCACGCCCGTTGCACGGCTCATCGGGTCATCCGATGGAAACTTGCCGACCAGGCTGCGGGGCACCGTTTGGATTTGCGCGGGTGGACCGTCGAGCTCCAGCGCGAACCGGACGCATTTGCCGATCTGACCGGTGCCGATCTGGGTTTGTGTAAAGCCGCCGACACTGACTGCAGCGTGCCCGGCCGCACGCAACTGCTGCGTCAGCCAGGCTGCCGTGATCGATTCCGCGGTGGGAATTTCGGTCACGGCGTCACCTGATGCGCTATGGGTATCGGGCTATTGATATTTCTTGAGTTCGGCACGGCCGACGACGAGGTGATGCACCTCATCTGGGCCGTCAGCGATGCGCAACGTGCGCTGGCCGGTGTACATGTCCGCGAGCGGCGTCCATTGCGACACGCCTGCCGCGCCGTGCATCTGGATCGCCTGGTCGATGATCTGACAGACACGCTCGGGCACCATCGCCTTTACCATGTGCACCCAGACACGCGCTTCCTGATTGCCGAGCACGTCCATCGCACGCGCCGCGCGCAGCACCATCAAACGCATTGCCTCAATCTCGATCCGCGCACGCGACACGATTTCGAGGTTCTTGCCGAGCTGAATGATCGGCCTGCCGAACGCTTCTCGCGACATCGAGCGTTTGATCATCAGATCGAGTGCGCGCTCCGCCTGACCGATCGAGCGCATGCAATGGTGAATGCGACCCGGCCCGAGCCGCACCTGCGAGATCTCGAAACCGCGGCCCTCACCGAGCAGCATGTTTTCCTTCGGCACGCGCACGTTGTCGAGCTTGATGTGCATGTGACCGTGCGGCGCATCGTCATGACCGAACACCAGCATCGGCCCGAGCACGTTGACGCCGGGCGTGTTCATCGGCACGAGAATCTGCGACTGCTGGCGGTGAGCCGGCGCGTCCGGGCTCGTCTTCACCATGCAGATCATGATCTTGCAGCGCGGATCGCCGGCGCCGGAGATATAGAACTTCTCGCCGTTGATGACCCACTCGTCGCCGTCGAGCACCGCGCGCGTGCCGATGTTCTTCGCATCACTGGACGCAAGATTGGGCTCCGTCATACCGAAAGCCGAACGAATCTCACCGTTCAGTAGCGGCTTCAGCCACTGCTCTTTCTGTGCCTCCGTGCCGACCCGCTCGAGAACTTCCATGTTGCCGGTGTCGGGCGCGCTGCAATTCAGACACTCCGACGCCAGTGGCTGCCGGCCCAGTTCCGCCGCGATATACGCATAGTCTAGGTTCTTCAGGCCCTCACCCGTCTCGGCGTCGGGCAGGAAAAAGTTCCACAGGCCCTGTTTCTTCGCCTTGGCTTTCGCCTTGTCGAGCAGTTCGAGTTGACCCGGCGCCCAACTCCAGCGCTCGGCGCGGTTCTCGCCGAGCCGATAGAACTCATCGGAGATCGGCGCAACCTCTTCACGGATGAATTTCTTCACCGCTTCGAGCAGCGGCATCGCCTGCTCGGACATCGACAGGTGATACATATCGGCGTCGGCGCCCGACGCCTCGAGTTTGTGTTCCGCCATTTGGGTCTCCAGGTGAGTTGACGATGCGAGGCTACAAGCTTCCGGTTTTGAGCGCCCCGAGGCAACCCGCCCGATCGAGCACCGCGTCGATGGCGGGATTGGCCGCGGTTGCGTACTTCTCGCGCAGGCTGGCCAAAGAGCGGGCGTGGTATTTCTGCGGCTTCTGCGTCCAGAGGCGCCCGTCGAGCGTTACGTCGAACGACTCCGAAGCGCTGGCGATCGCGTTCGCGTTCGCCACGCTCCATGGCAGAAACAATCGGCCGACGCACGTTTCCAGCACCGGCATCAGTGTCGGCGCCAGTGCCTGCCACGCGGCGAATTCTCCTTCGGCACGCGGCCACAACATGCGCTGAATCCACGCCAGCAGCGCCGGCGCGCGCGCCTCGATCAACGCGCCTGCCGTCGGGTCGGTCCAGGCACAGTACAGTTGCCCCCACACGCCGAAATCGCCGAATGCGGGTCGCGCGCCAAACAAATATGGGTGCGCACGCAAATGCGTATCGAGCAGATCAATCGCTGCTTCGAACGAGGCCTCGATCTGCGGCGCGGTCATCTCGTTGGAACCAACGAACCAGACGCGATCGACCATCCGCGAACGGATCTGCTGAGTGGCCGCGGCATGCTCCGCGTCGCTGCCGCGCGGATTCATCTGCCGCGCGATACGCCCCGCCGCACTCAATTGATCGACGTCACGCGCCCAGCGATAGTGGAACATCCACTTGTTGCCCCACTCGTCGCCGAATTCTTCGAGCAGCACCGAAACGAACGCGGCAACCGGATCGTCCGGATGGATCGACGGCTCGCGGTGCAGCGATTCGACGCGCTCGATGATCGGCGTGGAGTCCTGCATGCCCTGTTCGTCCGGCGTGACGACGAGCGGAATCAGCGGAATCTTCGCGTGCTTCTGATAGTCCGCCTGGTTTGCCGCATTACGGATCAGCCATTGGTGCGGCAAGCCCTTGTAGCGGAAATACGCGCGCACTTTTACCGAATAGGGCGACATCTCCGAACCGTAGATGCGAAATGTAGCGGGTACCGACATGGCGCGTTCTCCTGTTCATTGGCAGTCGACATTAGCGTCGAAGCCGTCGCTACAAGTCAACGCAGTGCGATAAGCTGCGCCGCTTTGTGCTTGCCGCATGTCAGGACTCCGGCCCGGTGCTGTTCAACTCGTTTCCGTTCATCTTCGCATTCCTGCCGATCACCGTGCTGGGCTACGAACTGCTGCGGATGCACGGCACGCGTCGCGCCACGCACATCTGGCTGATCGCGGCATCGTGCGTGTTCTACGCCTATTGGAGTGCGACGTTCCTCGCGCTGCTGCTGTTCTCGATCGTCGTCAACTTTTTCATCGGGCGGCGCCTGCAGGCCATTGCGCGCGAGCGCGGCAGCCGCTCGCGCCCGCTGCTGCTCGTTGGACTGCTGTGGAACCTGTCGCTGCTCGGCTACTTCAAGTACGCGAACTTCTTCATCGACAATGTCGACGCACTGTTCGGCGTACACGTCGATTTTGCGCGGGTGATCCTGCCGCTCGGCATTTCGTTCTTCACGTTCCAGAAAATCGCGTTCCTCGTCGACAGCTACTCGAACAAGGTCGATTCGCACGATTTCATAGACTTCTGCCTGTTCGTGATGTTCTTTCCACAGTTGATCGCCGGACCGATCGTGCATTTTGGCGAAGTGATCCCGCAGTTCGCGAAGCCCACGCTGCCGGCTGCGGTGGATCGCTTCGGCATCGGCATCACGGTGTTTGCGATCGGACTGGTGAAGAAGGTCATCGTCGCCGACAGCCTGGCGGTGCATGCGAGTGCGGTGTTCGATGGCGTCGCCGCTGGCCACGTGCCCGGTCTGGTCGATGCGTGGCTTGGCGCGCTGTGCTACACGTTGCAGATCTACTTCGACTTCTCCGGCTACTCCGACATGGCGATCGGCCTCGGCTGGATGTTCGGCATCCGGTTGCCGATCAATTTCGCCTCGCCATACAAGGCGCAGTCGATCACCGAGTTCTGGCGAACGTGGCACATCACGTTGTCGCGGTTTCTGCGCGACTATCTGTACATCCCGCTCGGTGGCAATCGCTGCAGTGCAGCGCGGCAGCGGCTGAACCTGTTCGTCACGATGCTGCTGGGCGGCATCTGGCACGGCGCCAACTGGACCATGGTCATCTGGGGCGCGGCGCATGGCGCGATGCTGGTGGTCAACCGAATCTGGGCGCAATCGGGCTTCGGCGCGCGCCATGCACTGCGTCCGCCCGTCGCTCGCGTGGTGACGTTCCTGTGCGTGCTGATCGCGTTCGTCACGTTTCGCTCGGTCGATCTCGGCGCGGCCTGGCACTTCTATCTGGGGCTGTTCGGTTTCAACGGCATCGCGGTACAAGGCGTTGCGTTACTCGACGAACCGGCGCGCGCGCTCGGACTCGGCATCGCCGGCCTCATTGCGGTGTGGAGCTTACCAAATACCTACGAGTGGCTCGGCGCGGAAAGCCCGGGGCTCGCGTCGCCCGGCTATCCTGCAACCAACCCGACGCCCGCGCGCATCACCTGGCGTGCCGACCGACGCCATGGCCTGGCATTCGCGCTGCTGCTGTTCGTCTGCTTCGTGAAGCTCAATGATGTCTCGCCCTTCATTTACTTCCAGTTCTGACGCGCGCCGCTACCTGCGGACGCTCGGCATCGCGCTCGGCGTGCTCGTCGGCGGACTCGTCGCGATCACCGCGACCGGCTATCACCTGGGCCTGGTCGAGGCAGCGAATCACGAGATCTACCGCTACCAGCGCGCCAAGATCGTCGCGCCAGAGGACATCGACATCGCCTTCGTCGGCGACAGTTCGCTCGGCAACGCAATCGATGCGGCGCTGTTCAGTTCGCTCAGCGGTCACCGCACCGTCAATCTGGCGCTGAACGGGTCGTACGGTGCCGGCGGCTCGTACAACATGGCGCGGCTGGTGCTGCAACGGCACACGCCACGGCTCATCGTGGTGATGCAATCGATCGACGTGATGCGCCGCGAGGCGGCATTCGCGGGGTTCTATTTCTCGGCAGAGCCGACGCAACTGCTGACGGCGTCACCGGTGAGCATGCTGGAACTCTACTTCAGCCTGAAGACCGCGCGGCGGGTGGTTGACCAGATCCGCAAAGGCGGGTTTACACAAGATCCGGTCTCGTTCGACTCGGACTACATCAGACAGGGACGGCGCTTGACAAACCCCGTCGAGGAGGTCGCGACCAATCCGTTGCTGCCCGACATGATCGCGCAGGCGCAACTCGACTACGTCGCCCGAATCGCGACACTGTGCTCGCGCCACGACACGGCCTGCGTGTTTGCGTTCGGGCCCATTTTCGATGGCTACTGCATTGAGGCGACGGATTACATTACGAAATTGAGCGCCGACATCCGCACGGCCGGCCTCGCAGTCGTTGCCGGCACGCCGTTGTGCATCACTGCATCGCAACTGGGTGACTCAGTGGATCACGTGCGACCGGGCCTCAAGCAGGATTACACGCGGCGCTACTTCGCGCTGCTGCGGCGTGCGATTGCGTCGGCATACGCGCCGCGTCCGGACCGGGTGACGCCGCGCAATGACGGGGTCGCGCCGCGCAACGAACCGCGCGGCACACCCCAATCACTTCGTTAGCAGGCTACTTTTTCAGCATCCGCTATGCGCGAGTCCCTTCGAACGACGCATTGCCGAATGCACCGAGCTTGACGCTGCCGGCAATCTTGTCGCCATCCACCTTGCCGGTGAATTCGAGCTTGATCGGCATCGGCTGGGTCATGTTGGCCGACCAGGTCAACGTATCGCCATCGACCTTGCCATCGTTCAGATCCAGCGCACCTTGGGGGCCCTTCATCTGGCCGGTCAGCGTTGCGCCGTCAGTTTTCAGGTCGAGAGTTGCCTTCTGCGCGCCCATCGGCGTGTTCATCGTTACGTTCCAGCTACCGTCTGCACTCATCTGTCGCTCCTTTCACTACTTTGGTTGCACTGCTTGGGTCGCACTGCTTTGATTGTCCGGCCGGGACCGGATGGGTGGAAGCCCAGCAAGATAGGAGATTTTCGATGCCGATTCCAACCCCTTTGTTGTCCCCTTTGTTGTTCAGGGGTGCACCGGGTTCGCCGTACACGCGCAAGATGCTTGCGCTGCTGCGTTACCGGCGAATTCCACACCGTTTGATCATTGGTCGGCACGACAGCCCGGACAGCCTGCCGCGGCCGAAGGTCTCGCTGTTGCCGACCTTCTTTCTGCCCAACGCGCAGGGCGAACTGGAAGCCGTCGTCGACTCCACCCCGCTGATCCGCCGCTTCGAAGCCGAATTCGCCGATCGCGGCGTAGTTGCCGCCGATCCGGTGGTCGCATTCATCGACTATCTGATCGAGGACTACGCAGACGAATGGCTGACGAAGGCGATGTTTCACTACCGCTGGTACCACGCCGCGGACATCGAACGCGCCGGCGACATTCTGCCGCGCTGGACTGCGGTGACGGCGCCGGAAGAGCAGATGCAGAAAGCCAAGCGCTTCGTTCAACAGCGGCAGATCGAGCGCCTCTACGTCGTCGGCTCCAACGACACGACGGCGCCGGTCATCGAGGCGAGCTATGCGCGTTTCCTGTCGATCTTCAAGCGGATCCTCGAGCAACAACCGTTCCTGATGGGCGCGCGCCCCGGCGCCGCCGATTTCGGCGCGTACGGGCAACTCACGCAACTCGCGCACTTCGATCCAACGCCGATGGCGCTGACATTGGCCGAGGCACCGCGCGTGTATGCGTGGGTGGACATCACCGACGATTTATCGGGGTTGGAGGTGGCCAACGATGATTGGCTCACACGCGATGCAGTGCGGGCGCGCCTTGGCGACCTGCTCGGCGAAATCGGCCGGGTGTATGCGCCATTCCTCAATGCGAACGCGCAAGCACTGGCCGGCGGGGCTGCCGAAGTTCGGCTCACAATCGACGGCGCACCGTGGGTGCAACAGCCGTTTCCGTACCAGGGTAAGTGTCTGCAATGGCTGCGCGAGCGCTACCACGCATTGACGCCGCACGATCGCGCGGACACCGACGCGCTCCTTGCCGGCACGGGTTGCGAGGTGCTGTTCGCAAATCGGTGACTCTACCGACGGGACACGTGGGGATCATCACGAACGTACCAGCGCCACGGCTTGTCGGTCGCACGCGAAATCCCGACACGCGCAGTCGCAACTGGCCGGCGCGGCGGCGAGATCCCGTCATCCACGATGGTCAAGCCGCCCGCGGCTGTGACCAAGTCAATGCCGTCATGCGTACCGTTGATCCCAAACGCCTGACATAGCCGCGCCGGTCCACGGCACAAGTCTCGGTCACGCCGGCAGGCAGGGCGGGCGACCCGCATTGCTTCGAGCCCGGTCATCGGAGCCAATGCCCGCAGCAACACGCCGACGCCTTCGTCAACCTCGCCGCAGACGGCGTTGCAACTCCAGTGCAACCCGTAGCTGAAGTAAACGTACAGATGACCTGCGGGCCCGAACATTGTTACGTTGCGCGCAGTCTGGCCACGATAGGCATGCGCCGCCGGGTCGTCCGCGCCGCAATACGCCTCGACTTCCACGATGCGTCCGCTGCGACCATCGGATTGCACGAGAACCTTGTTCAACAGCTCGCGCGCAACAATGCGTGGCGCGCGCCGATAGAAGCCGCGCGCCAGCACCACCGTTGCTTTGCTGCGGGCGCGCCGCGGTACAGTCATGTGAACGCGGTGTACTGCGGCTCCCACATGTTCGAGGTCACCGTCGCCTCGGGGTCGTCGAAGACCTTGCCTGCCACACCATCGGCCGCGGCCTGCTCGATAACCGCCACGGCGACTTGGCGCGCGACGTCGCGCAACCGCCGCACCGGCGGAAACAGCGCGCCTTCGTCGATCTCGGCTTCGGTGAGGCAATCGGCGAGCGCCTGTGCGGCGACGTTGATCATGCCGTCGGTTACCTGGCGCGCTTCTGCAAGCAAACTGCCGAGTCCCAGGCCGGGAAAGATGAACGCGTTGTTCGCCTGACCGATACGACGCGACGTACCGCCGTATTCAACCGGCGCAAACGGACTGCCGGCGGCGACCAACGCACGGCCGTCGGTCCATTTCACGATGTCTTCGGGGCGCGCCTCAGTATTGTCGGTGGGGTTCGACAATGGAAATATGATCGGCCGTTCCACCTGCTGCGCCATCTGCCTGATCAACGCTTCGGAAAAACTGCCGGTCTGTCCGGAAGCGCCGATCAGCGCTGTCGGTTTGAAGTGCTCGATGACCTCGCTCAAGCCGCGCTGCGCGGCATTGCCCAATCCGGCGCGTTGCGCCTGTTCCGGCGACCAGGCCAGTTCGCGCTTATAGGCGTCGCGAATTTCGTTGTCGGCGACGATCAGACCGCGACTGTCGAGCACTGCCACGCGGCTGCGGACACCCGCTTCATCGAGGCCCGACTGCGCGAGCCCGGCGCGAATCTGTCGCGCGATGCCCAATCCGCCCGCGCCCGCACCAAACACGACGATGCGTTCGTCACCGAGGGCCGTGCCGGTTACCCGGCAGCCACCCAACAATCCCGCCAGCGCCACCGCGCCGGTGCCCTGAATGTCGTCGTTGAACGACGGCACGACATCGCGGTACTTGTTCATGATCTTCAGCGCGTTTTCTTTACGGAAGTCCTCCCACTGCAGCACCGCGCCGGGAAACTCCGCCTTCACGGCAAGCACGAATTCCTCCACCAGCGCGTCGTACTCCGGGCCGCGCAGGCGCGCATGCCGGCATCCCAGATACAGCGGGTCATCCAGCAGCGCCTGGTTGTCGGTACCGACATCGAGGCTGACCGGCAACGTGTCCGCCGGATGGATGCCGGCAGCAGCCGTGTACAGCGACAACTTGCCGATCGAAATGCCAATGCCGCCGGCACCTTGATCGCCAATGCCGAGGATCGATTCGTTGTCTGTCACCACCATCAGCCGGATACGCCGTCCATCGGCGGCATTGCGCAGCACTTGGGCTATGTGGCCGCGCATCGACGGCATGATCCACACACCTCGGGCGCGCTGGAACACGCGGCTGAAATCGCGGGTCGCCTGACCGACCGTCGGCGTGTAGATGATCGGCACGAACTCTTCGAGGTGATCCTGCAGCAACCTATAGAACAGATGCTCGTTGCGATCCTGCAGTGCCGCCAGCGCAACGTATTTGTCGATCGGCGTGCTCTGGCGCTGCACGTTTGCGTACGTGCGTTGCGCCTGCTTCGACATGTCGTTGAATTGCGGCGGCACGATGCCCTCGAGTCCCAACGCCGCGCGTTCGGCCGGTGTGAATGCCGAGCCTTTGTTCAGCAGCGGATTGCGCAGAATCTCATAGCCGCGCTTGTTGCCGAGCATTTTCAGAATGCGGTCGCTCATGGTGACGTTCCCGGGTTGGATGATCAGTTGACGCAGAGGCGTAGCATCGCATCGAGCGGCGTGAGGTGGATACCCATTTGTGCCACCGCACGCGCTGGATCGACGCAGTCGTCATGATCGAGCACCTCCAGCATCGCTGCAGTGACCGGCGGCTCGGCCATGAACCGTTCCAGCAATCGCGCAACGCCGAGCACCGGCAACAGCGGCACCGACACGCAGCGCGGCCGCGTACCAATGCACGCGCCGGCACGCTGCACGAGCGCCTCACGTGACAGCGATTCCGGGCCGGCCAGATCGAATATGAGATTGTCGCGCCCTGCCAGGTTCATACCGGCGACGATTGCTTCGACGACGTCGCCGGCGTAGATCGGTTGTTCGAGGCTCGCGCCGCGCAGCAGCAACGCAATGCGACGGCGCGCGTTCGCTGACAGTGCGTGCGATGCATGGTCATTCTCGCCGAGCACCATCGGTACCCGCAGGATCATGGTCGACACGCCACTTTCGAGCAGGATACGTTCGGCGCGACCCTTCGATGCCAGCGCCGCGTTGCGCGATTCCGGATCGGCGCCGAGGATGCTGACGTACACGATACGTCGCATTCCGGCAGCGCGCGCCGCTGCAACCAGCGCTTCGGTGGAACACTCATGTGCATCGACATACCGGTTCGCCCTGCTCTGCTTCAGGATGCCGACCAGGTGTACCGCCACGTTGCAGCCGCGGGCCGCATCGCTGAGTGCGGCTGCGTCGCGATAGTCGAGTTCGACGATCTCGACCGATGCGGCGGCCGCGGCCGTGACCGCGCGCCGCGCCGACTTCGAGCGAACCGTCGCGACGATCGCGGCCTCGGGTGCAAGCCGAGCGATCAGCCGCCGGCCGAGATGGCCATTCGCACCGGTGATCAGAACGCGCGTCGAGTTTGCGAGATCATGCGGCGATTGCGTGTCTGATTTTCCATCCTGATCTTTCATCCGGATCTTTCATCCCGATCTTTCATCAATGGGGATGCGACACTACCGCGTCGGGAGCACAGGAGAAACAGTGTCATTGAGTCGCATCAACTGGGCAAACGCGCTCAGCGGCTTGCGCCTGATTGTCACGCTGCCGTGCGCCAGCGCGATCTGGTTCGGCGCATGGCGCACCGCGACGTTGCTGTTCGCTGTCGCCGTCGTCACCGATGTGTTCGACGGCTTCGTGGCGCGCCGCCGCAATCAAGTCACCGCGTTCGGCGGTTTGCTCGACCATTCCATCGATGCATTGTTCGTAACCATAACGCTCGCCGCGCTCTCCGCGCTGGGTCGGGTGCCTGTGCTGCTGCCGCTACTGGCCGTCACATCGTTCGCCCAGTACGTATGGGATTCGAAGGCACTGGCCGGTGAACCTTTGCGCGCGAGCGTACTGGGTCGTTGGAACGGCATCGGCTACTACGTGCTGGTCGGCGGCGTCGTCGTCAGCCAGGCTGCGTCGCTCAATGGGCCGGACCCGCGCTGGGTCGGGCTGGCGGCATGGCTGCTCGTGGTCTCGACGTTGCTGTCGATGTGCGACCGTGGCTACGCGCTATGGCGCGTTCGGCGCACCCGCTGAGCCGAACAGCTCGCGATTTGCCAGCGGCAGGAACGCAACGCCGATCAGCGCATTGAAACTGACGAAGAACGTGTGCATCACGAGGCTGAACGCGCCCACCTGCGGATACTGTGGAAACAGCACCGTCCACAGTAACAGCGCACCGGCATGAAACGGCAGCGGCAGCGCGGCGGCCAGAAAGATCACCGGTAGAAATGCCAGCATCTGGCCAAAGCCGACGTCGACGTGAAACAGCTGCAACGAGAATGAGTACACCAGCACCGCGATCAGCAGATTGGGTGCCTTGAACAGCAGCACCAGCAGATAGTGGCGCGGCTGCGCGAGACGAAAAGCCCGCAGCAGCGGCCGCTCGCGTAGCTTGGAGGCCGGCAGCACGCGGCCGGCAAAATACGCCAGGTGGAATGGTGCGTAGAGCGCCGCGACGATGAATACCCCGGGCAGGATCCGGTTCAGTGGCAGAATCGTCGACGCGGCATCAACGAGGTTCGGATACAGCGCAACGCCAATCGCCGAGAAGATCAGCAACTGATAGATCTCCATCACGCCGAGCAGAATCATCGTTGATACCGCTTCCCAGCCGGGTACCTGATAGCGCCGCAGCAGATACAGCGACATCGCCCCTTTACCGACCTGTTCGTTGACCAACGACAGAATATAGGCGCTGGCGCGGATCGGCAGCACGTCCAACAGGCGTATCCGCGGCGTGTTGAACCAGCGGATCACGCGCCAGGTGGCATGCGCGTCGATGACGAAGAACAGCAGCGAGTACGGAATCATCAGCGCGAGCCACACCGTCCAGTCGACCTGCGCAAAGAAGCTTGTCAGGTAGTCGAGCGGCGCGATCGAATCGCGTGCAGCCGCCGCCGCAATGCGCCCGTAGACGAGATAGAAGCAACCCAGCGCGAGCAGCCATGTGAGCAGGCGCCAGAGGCGCGAGACATACGCCGGACGCTGTGTGACGGACGCGGATTGGGCGGCGGACGGCTCCGCTGGACGGTTCGTCGACGGTGGCGTCGAACCGTCGGACGAAGTCAGGGCAACACTTCCTGCGTCACCTGCAGCGCCAGCGGCGAACCGCCGCCCGGCGCATCGAGCAGCACGGCATTGTAGACGTCGCCGGCATCAACCGAGATGCGCTCCGGCCCGTACAACTCCACCGTGGTGCCGGACCGCAGCACGAACAGATCGTATGAACCCGGCGTCAGATTCGGGGCGGCCGTCGACAGCAATCCACCGCTGGCAAGTATCGGCAGTGCGTCCGAAATGGGCTGCCCCGGAGTCACCAGATAAACGTCGACAATACCGGCACTCGGCGCGGCCGCAACGAAGCGGAACTGCGCCTGGCCGGTGATATGGCGGAAGCTCTCAATGATCACGCCAAAGCGGGACGTGTCATTGGCATCCAACCCCGACGCGTACAGCGTGAGGCCTTCGCCACCGACCACCGCAACGTCGCCGGTCGCAATGACGCTGCCCGGCGTGCCTGCCGGCGTGACGTTGAACGTTGCCGTACCGTTCGGGATGGGTACATATGCGGTGGTCGTGCCGTACGCCACGTTCTGGAACAGCGGCGTGCCGGTAACCGCCCCCCGGTACACATCGATGGCCGGCGCGTCGGGAATCATATTCGCGATGCGCATCGACGTCGGGATCATCTGGTTGGCAAAATTCTCGGCGCCGGCTGCGGACACGTTCGCGACACGCAGCGCTTCGCCCGTCGGGCCGAAGTTGTCGAGCAGCATGTAGATCGACCGCTTCAAGTTCGCGGTGGTGAACGCACCGGAGTCGAACAGTACCGTCTTGCTGCCTGCCGGTGTGACCCGAACCCGATACGTGACCGTCGGGTCCTGCTGCGTCAACGGCGTGAAATCGCCGAAGTTCACGGTTGCGGTCGGGGTTGCGGTCGCGAGATCGGCGGCGGCATCGGTGACATAGACATCGGCCGCGGCCGTGTCGGTCGCTGCGTGCATGATCTGGAAATCCGGTGGCGGATACAGCGCGGGATCGGTAGTCGTGACGCCGTAGGCGATATCGACGTTGTCGATTCGCACCAGTTGTGCGGTCGCAGCCGGGCCGATCATGATGAAGGAGAATTCATCCTGGTCAGTCAGGTTAGTCGGCTCATTCGATACCAGCGTCGTCGACAGTCCACCAGCCGGCGTCAATAGAATGTTCATGACGTACTGCCCGACCAGTTCCTGCGTGAGCCCCGCCGATTCACCATACGGGCTCACGGCAAACAGCGAACTGCTGAGGAACGACGACATGTTGCCCGAATCCGGTATCGCGTTGACGACCCGGATGAGGCCCTGCTTCGGCAACGGCACCCGCACGCCTTTGTCCGTGTTGCTGGCTCCGCATCCCACGATCGCGCTGAGCAGCAGGGCCAGCATCGCAGCAATCGAGGGCCGCGCAAGAGTCGCAAACTGGTTCGTCATATCTCGCTCCACGGCCCAATGGCGCCGTTATTGGGGGCTGAACACGATCTGATACGGCCCGCCGCCCCCAGCGGCATCGACGGCGTAGATCGAATAGATGCCGCCATCGTCGATGACCAGCGGAGTCGGCCCGGCGATCGGTGTGGTGGTCGCAGTCGCGGTCGCAGTTACATCGTAGCTGCCGGGCGCTTCGACGGCGCCTGCAATTGCCAGCAGCGGCTGGTTGACAGCCGACGCAACGGTCGTTTCGATCGTGTGCCCGTCGGCGATCAGATATGTATCGAGCGGACCCGCGGTTGGCGCCGCGTTGATGATCTGGAGTTGGCCGCGCCCGCTGACTGGCCGCGTGGTGTCCAGCGTGACCCGTGTCGCGACCCCGCCGCTGCGCGCCGCCACCAACGTGCGCGTCTCGCCAGGGCTAAGCACCACGGTACCGCTTGCGAGCACCGTTGCCGCGTCGCCCGCCGCGGTCATCGCATAGTCCAGATTACCTGCCCCGAAATCCTGCAACGCGGCAACCGTGCCGAATGCGACGCCGGCGAACGCAGGCGTGCCGGTAATTCCGCCCACATAGACATCTACCGACGGTACGTCCGCGATCATGTTCGCGACGCGAAACGCGCCGGGCAACGCCTCATTGGGAAACTGCGTGGATTGCTGGTTATCCAGTTGCACAACGCGAAATCCGGAGCCGCCCGGTCCGAAGTAATCGACAACCGCAAATATCAAACGCGCGGTACTGGCAATCGGAAACACACCGGAGTCGTACAGTACCGCCGTACTGCCGGCAGCGGTCACGCGCAGGCGATAGGTGTCACCCGACGGAATCGTCGTCAGCGGCGAGGATTCATCGAACGCAACCGTTGTCAGCTTCGCCGCGGTAGCGAGGTCCGCTGCGGCATCGGTCAGGTACACATCCACGTTCGGCTGGCTCGCCACGGAATTCATCACCTGCACTTCAGCACTGCCCGCCGCAATCGTTGACTTCGTGTTGTCGATCAAATGCGTGTGCGGAGCGCTCAACGTGCCGACGATGAAGACCGTCGCCTGTTCGTCGACGGCGAGGTCGACCTTCTCCTTGTCGATCACCGCAACGGCGGTACCTGCGGTATTGAGATATTGCGCGTCGATCGCGTACTTACCCGACGTGAGTTGCTGCAACGCGGTGCCTTGGGCGAACGACACTTTGGTCAACGTCTGGCCGTCGAGACCGGCGAGCAATGTCGGACTATCCGGCAGGGTATTGACCACGCGCAGAAACGCAGTGGTGATCGGCTTATTGGTCGTGCTGTTCTGATTGTAGTTTTGACTGCCGCCGCAACCCGCCAGCGCCCCAATCACAAGCATCGTGAACAGGCCGCCCAGCGCCCCGGCGCGATGCCGCACTGCGCGACTCATCATAGCGCGGCCGGCCGCGGCGCTATTCATCACGGCGCTTTTCAATATCGCGCCATCAAGCACGCACCTCACGAGCGCATCACCACACAGACCCTTTCCGGAAAGCGCGCAAGTATACATTTCGACACCGTCGGTGCTACAACCACGCAACTGGCACGCGCCCCGCCGAAGCGTGAATAGCGCGGCGAATAGAAGTAGCATCACCGCTCTCGCAAAAACGTGGAGCATAGCCATGGCCAATCGCGCTCCGAGCGATGAATTCATCGATTCCGCCAACGCCTGGCGCCTGAACAGTCCGGGTGCCTCAGGCTGGACGCGTACTGCGCGCGCCGAAGATCCGAACAAGTATTTCATCGTCTCGGCCGACTGCCACGTGCAGGAGCCGAACGATCTATGGCTGACACGGATGCCGAAGCGCTATCACGACCGGCTGCCGGGCGTCAGCGTCGATCCGAAAGGCGGCAAATTCCAGAAGACCGAGGGGTTTCGGCCGATCCGCATCCGCGACGTGCCTTTCGAAGGCGAAGACAAGTTGCGTAATCAGTCCGGTAAGACACCGGACGAGCGTCTCGCGGATCTCGCCGCTGACGGCGTCGATTGCGAGGTGCTGTTTCCCAACAAAGGGCTCGCCATGTGGGCGACGCCCGATGCGCAGTTCAGCCAGGCGATGTGTCACGCGTACAACGAATGGGCATGGGAGGTGTTCGGGCCTTACAACGATCGCCTCGCCCCGATGGCGTGCATTGCCTCCGGTGATATCGACGGTGCGATTGTCGAAGTACAGCGCACCGCGAAGCTCGGTTTCAAGGGGCTGTCGCTGCCGTGCAAGCCCGTCTGGGGCGCGCCGAATCACGAAGACCTGAATTACAACCTGCCCGAGTTCGATCCGCTGTGGGCCGCCATCGCCGACGCCGATCTGCCGATCACGTTTCACGTGTCGACCGGCCGCGATCCGCGCACCGCGCGCGGCAACGGCGGCGCCGTCATCAACTACGCGGTGCATTCGCTGGCGCCGACGATGGAACCGATCGTCAACCTGTGTGCATCGGGTGTGCCGGAGCGGTTTGAAACGTTGCGCTTCGGCAGCATCGAAGCCGGCGTCGGCTGGGTGCCGTGGGCGCTGACCGCGATGGACGAGGCATATCGTAAGCACCACATGTGGGTACGGCCGAAGCTGAAAGCGCTTCCCAGCGAGTATTTCAAGGCGCGCGGCTTTGCGAGCTTCGGTGAGGATGCGCCCGGACTCGATCTCGCCCGTGCGCATGGTCTGATCGACAATTTCATGTGGGCAAACGACTACCCACATCACGAAGGTACGTGGCCACATTCGGCACAGGCGATCGAGCGCACGATGGGCGGCCTCGACGACGGCGAGCGCGCCAGGATCCTGGGCTTGAACGCCGCACGCGTGTTCAAGTTCGATGTGCCGCAACGCTATCTGAAGTTCACCGACACCGCTGCGCTCGCCGCCAGTCGCGGATGACCGAAACGCAACGAACGCTGCGCGGCCGGGCCGCCGTTGTCGGGGTTGGCGAAACGCCGTACTACAAACGCGGTCAATCGCCGGACGCCGAATTCAAGCTTGCGCTGCAGGCAATCATCGCCGCGTGCAGCAGCGCCGGCATCTCGCCGAAAGACATCGACGGCTTCGCGTCGTTCTCCAACGACCGCAGCGATGCTTCGCGGCTGGCGGCAGCGCTCGGCATTCACGATCTGCGCTTCGCAAACATGCAATGGGGCGGTGGCGGTGGTGGCGGCTCCGCCGCGGTCGGCAACGCGGCTGCGGCGATTGCCACCGGCATGGCGGAATGCGTAGTCGTGTTTCGCGCGCTCGCGCAGGGCCAGTTCGGCCGGTTTGGTCAGGGTATGCGCGGGCAGCGTATTTCCGGTGAATTCGCTCACACGATTCCGTACGGCCTGATGTCGCCGGCGCAGATGTTCGCGATGAAAGTGCAACGCTTCATGCACGATCACGGCGTCGAGCAGTCGGCGTTGCGGGCGATATCGCTGGCCAGCTATGCACACGCGCAAGCCAATCCGCGCGCGGTGATGTACGGCCGGCCGTTGAACGAAGCCGCGTACGATGCGTCGCGTTGGATCGTCGAGCCGTTTCATCTATACGACTGCTGTCTGGAGAACGACGGCGCGGCGGCAATGGTGCTGGTGTCCGCAGAGCGCGCCAGGGATTTCGATCACCCCCCATGCTATCTGTTGTCCGCAGTTGCGGGCAGCCACTACCGCGCCGCTGCACCGGTGCACAACACGCCGGATTACGCGACGTCGACGTTCAAGACATTGGCACCGAGGCTGTTCGACATGGCACGCGTAACGGCCAACGACGTCGACGTACTGCAGAGCTACGAAAATTTCACCGGCGGTGTGCTGATGAGCATCGTCGAACACGGCTTCTGCTCGCCTGAGGACGTCAACGCATTCTTTCGAACCGAAAATCTGGTCGCGCCGGGTGGCAAACTCCCCCTCAATACCAGTGGTGGCAATCTCGCCGAGTGCTACATGCACGGTCTCGGCCTGAACATCGAGGCCGTCCGACAGATCTGGGGCGAATCGACGAGCCAGGTCGACGGCGCCGATGTATCGATGGTGATTTCCGGTCCGATGGTAACGCCGGTCAGCGCCTGCATTTTCGGCAGTGGGGCCGCATTGTGAGCGGCACGTATCTACAACCCGGTCTGGCGGGCCCGGTCGCATCTCCCGATGGTCTCGATGCGCCGTTCTGGGATAGCCTGCGCGAAGAACGCTTGCTGCTGCAACGCTGCAACGCGTGCCAACGATTCCAGTGGGGGCCGGAGTGGATCTGTCATCGTTGTCTGAGTTTCGATCTGGGTTACCAGCAGGCTGATCCGAACGGCGTCATCTACAGTTACGAACGGGTGTGGCATCCGGTGCATCCGGCGCTGAAGGACCAAGGGCCTTACCTGGTCGTGCTGGTTGAACTACCCGCCGCTGACGGCGTGCGTCTGGTCGGCAATTTGCTCGGCGATCCGCATGCGCCCGTCTCAATCGGCAGCCGCGTGCGCGGCGTATTCGAACACCACAACGACACCGCGGCCGCGTTCACGCTGTTGCAATGGGAGCTAACGGCTTGACGTTGAATAGACAGATCGTGCTGGAACGAAAGCCGAACGGAAAGCTGACGACGGATTGCTTTCGCAGCCAGTCGAGCCCGGTCCGCGGACCGGGGCCGGGTGAGGTGTTGTGCCGTACACTGCTGTTGTCGCTCGACCCGGCCAATCGCGCGTGGATGCAGGGCGCAACGTATCGCGGCGAAGTACACGCCGGCACCGTGATGCCCGGCTTCACGCTGGCAGAAGTCGTCACGTCGAACGACATCCGGTTCAAGGCGGGTGATATCGTCGAGGCCGATGGCGGCTGGCAAGCTTATTTTGTCGAACACGCCGATCGAGTGCGCAAGCGTCCGCGCCGCAAGCCGCTGTCACATCTGATGAGCGTACTCGGCATTACCGGTAAGACGGCCTACTGCGGCCTGCTGGACATCGGCGATCCACAGCCGGGTGAAACCGTTGTCGTTTCCGCCGCCGCGGGCGCGACTGGATCGATCGCAGCGCAGATCGCGAAAATAAAGGGTGCCCGCGTGGTCGGCATCGCAGGCGGTGCCGCAAAGTGCCGCTGGCTGGTCGATGAGCTCAAGTTGGACGGCGCGATCGACTATCGGGACGGTAACGTTTACGCCGCATTGAAATCGAAGTGCCCCAGCGGGGTCGACGTTTACTTCGACAACACCGGCGGACCGATTCTCGAGGCGGTGTTGCCGCGAATGAACTTCGGCGGGCGTATCGTCTGCTGCGGCGTCGTGTCGCAGTACGACACCGCGAGCCCCGCAGCGGGGCCACGCGGAATACCCGGATTGCTGGTGACGAAACGCCTGAAGATGCAGGGTTTCATCGTGACGGACTACGAAAAGCTGATGCGCAAGGCGGAACGTGATCTCTCAAAATGGATTCGCGAGGGTCAGATCGTCGTCGCCGAGGACATCATCGACGGGCTCGAGAATGCACCGAAAGGACTGGTGGGGTTGTTGGCCGGTGAAAATCGGGGTAAGCGGATGATTCGTGTCGCCGACGCTGGCATACGCGCGAAGCGATCACGCGAGCGGCGGCCTCTACGCAGCGTCAAACCAAAATAAATTGCCGGAAATAACGCGCCAGAAATAGAAGGGCCGGCGCTAAGGCCGGCCCCCGTCAGCCCGAAAGGGCTCGATTTATCGATTGCCCTCACGAGCGAAACGGATAGACATGGATCACCTCCTTTGATTTCCGTTGAGATGCACGGACTATAGGGATCTCCATGGCGATCGGCAAGCCTTCGATGACGCAATGGGCACGTCATTGCGGGCCGTTTGGCCTATCTCCCGGACAGCACGGCGCGCGCTGGATTTGACGGCAGATCATCGAACCGGCCAGGCGTGCGCTGCCCTCGGTATGCGGCGACGATTGGCGCCAGGTCGGCGGGCGATGCGCCATGCAGGATGACGCCGTCGCAACCGAGATCGAACTGGGCC
Source organism: uncultured Gammaproteobacteria bacterium (assembly GCA_963735085.1). GTDB lineage: Bacteria > Pseudomonadota > Gammaproteobacteria > Pseudomonadales > Azotimanducaceae > DATJGR01. The sequence goes on along the minus strand of CAVTJP010000017.1, from coordinate 107,795 downwards.
CGTATGTTCGCCACACACTGCTGCGGTGAGCCGATCGCCGCCGGTGCAAGCCACGTCTCCGGAATCAGCGCAGCGACCTGTTCGAGTTCTTCGGTGGTCGCGCGCTGATCGATCGCGCCCTGGAAATTCGCGACCAGTTCATTCTCGCGAAAGCGTTTCAACACCGCCGGGTCCCAGTCATTCGTGCGGACCATCAGGTCACCATACGCCTGCAGATAGGTAGCCATACGCCCAACGGTCTTCTTCAGTCGCACTGGATACGGTAGATGATCACCGATCGTTGCGAAGCACGACCAGACGCGAACCGCCGCCGGATCGCGGCCCGCCTTCTCGGCCGCCTGCTTGACCGTACGCACGCACCGCGCGGTCGTCTCGTCGGTGAAGAACGTATGCAGCACCACACCGTCGTATGCGCGTCCACCGAGCGCAAGCGAGTGCGGGCCGAATGCCGTCAGCATCAGCGGAATATGCTCATCGAACGCCGGGTCCAATCGCAGCAGCGGCCAGCTTCCGGCGGGGCCGTTGTGGCGAACCACGGTCTCGCCGCGCCACAAACGGCGCATCAATCCGGCAAAATCCTCCAGCTGCGCCGTTGTGATGTGCGGCAAACCAAACGCGTCGAACATCGCGTCGATGCCGCGGCCGAGTCCCAGCGCAAAGCGGCCGCCGGTCAGAAAGTGCATCGTCGTCGCGTACGCCGCGGTGACCAGCGGATGCCGCGTATTCTGATTCGTCGCGGCGGTCGCAATGCCGATGTGCTCAGACACGGCACCGACCGCACCGGACAATGTCGCCGCTTCCTTGATGTTGAATCGCTCGGATATGAAACATGCGCCTATGCCGAGCGTCTCCGCCGCGCGCACTTCTTCGATCAGGTCGCGCGGCGAACGTGGCGCACCGGCGAGTGTGTAGAAGCCGAGTTCGTTCATCTGCGATTGGGGCGATGTCACAGTCGAGTCCTCATTGATCAGAAGGCGAGTCGCGCGGCAGCGTCCAGCAGAATCGGCACGCGATCGGCGATGTGCGCAAAGCGCACGTCCTGCGTCTGGCCGCGCGCAAAGCGAATGTAGATTTGCTGCACGACGACAGCAGTCTTCCACAATGCGAATGCTTCGTACCAGTTGATGCCGCGTGTATCCAGTCCGGTTACCTCGGCATACCGCTGCGTGATGTCGGCGCGCGTCGGAAACGCATCGGTCGCACCGTCCGGTCGCGCCGCGCGGGGCACCGGATCGGTCGCATCGCTCCAATAGCCGCGCAACGTGCCGAGATCGATCAGCGGATCGCCCAGGGTTGCCATATCCCAATCGAAGATCGACGTCACGCGGTCCGGATCGACGGCGTCGAACTGGCAGTTGTCGAACTTCAGATCGTTGTGCAGGACACTGACCCGCTGCGCAACCGGCAGCGCAGAAGCGAGGCGCCGATGCACCTCATAAAACAACGCCACGTCTTTGTCCTTCGCCAACTCCCAGCGCGCGGCCCAACCGTCGACCTGGCGTTTGACGAACCCATCCGGGCGGCCGAGATCGCCGAGGTCGGCCTCTTCGGGATCGACATTGTGCAACTGCGCCATCGCATCGATCAGCGCGAAACTCACGCGCTGCGCCAGCCGTGGCTGGGACCGCATCGAATCGGGGAAGCGATCGCGGATCACTACGCCGTTGCGGCGTTCGACGACGATGAACTTCGCACCGATCACCGATTCATCGGTGCACAGATGATACGAACGCGGCGCGCGATCGAACTTTCGCCATAAGCGCGACAACACCTTGTGCTCGCGCGCCATGTCATGCGCACCGGGAGCCACCGGACCCAGCGGCGGTCGACGCAGCACGTACTGCTTGGACCCAAACGAGATCAGATACGTCAGGTTCGCGCTGCCGCCGGGAAACTGCCGCACCTGCATCGAACCGCTCACACCGTCGATATGCGTAGACAAGTAGTCCGCGACAGCCGGCCAGTCCATTTCCTCGTCGGGTCGGACGGGCTCGGTCTCATCGATTCGGTCAGCCAAACGCACTCTCGATGTTCCTGTTGAAGTCGCAGACTTTAATACGATTGGGGCTTTGGCGTTATCGTGCTGGGGGCGGGTTTGCTATGCGTCGCTCTTCGTGACGAGAGTGCGGTAAGTCCCATCCCTGGAGCTCGTCAGCGCCATCCCTGGCGCCGACGGTCCGTCGCATAGCAAACCCGCCCCCAGCACGACTCGAGCGTCGCGCTTCGTTTGCGAGAGGACGAGGGTCAGAGTGCTTCACCAAGACATATGTACGCGGCTCCACGTCGCATGAAGCACTCTGACCCTTTGCCCCTGCCTGTTACCACTGGATACGCCGACGCAGGTGGAGGTGGATGTTTGTCATGCCGGACCGTACTGCGCCAGGGATGGCGCTGACGAGCTCCAGGGATGGGACTTACGCCGCTCTCGTTGTGAAGAGCGGCAGAAAACACATCCATCTCCACCGTCAACCGTAGCGCTACTGCTCTGCCTGCAGCATCTGAAAGCACGCCCGAAGTTGTCGCGCTGTATCACGTTCTTCACAGACGAAACGGCCGAGCAGTGCGGCGGTCTGCGGATCGATCGTGGTGTCGTCGAACAGGCGCGCCAACTCGTCTGCGCCGTTGCGCTTGTCGCCGTAGCCCAGGCGCTCGAGCTTCTTGATGTCGCTGGCGTCGGATTTCGCAATCTTCAGTCTTTTCTTCAGGTCCGCGAACGACTTCGGTTTGAGTCCGAAGCCCAGTTCGCACAGACGCTTCTCGAACGCCCAGGCATGCTCGGCCTCGCGAATCGCGACCATCTGCAGCGTGCCGCGAATCGCATCGCACTGCGTCCGCTTCGCCCACTTGCTGAATATCTTGTGGCCAACGCGTTCGCCGTTGGCGATCGCATTCAACAGGCCGATATAGCTCGGTTTGTCCGCCATAACACATTCTCCGGGTGAGCAAAACGCGTCCGTCTGGATCATAGCAGGCCATTGAAAAACGACCTGCTATACCGGTGGACGGATCCACCGGCATTTTTCGAACACGTAAGTGTTTGAAAAATGGAAGGGCTCCGAGGCCATGGATGGCCGAGAGCCCGAAAAACTCCGCGTAGGCGGAGTTTTTCAAGAGCCTGATAGGCATCAACGCGACGAACACCAAACGGGCGATCACGATATCATTCCGCGATGATGGATCGCGCACGCAAGCTGCTTTCGGACGTCTATGGCTACTCGGCGTTCAGAGGCCAGCAACACGACGTGATCGAGGCCACGTTGGCTGGCCGTGACGCGCTGGTGCTGATGCCGACGGGCGGCGGCAAATCGTTGTGTTATCAGCTACCGAGCCTGTTGCGCGCGGGCACCGGTATCGTCATCTCGCCGTTGATCGCGCTGATGCGCGATCAGGTCGAGGCGCTGACACAGCTCGGCATCCGCGCGGCATTTCTGAATTCGTCGCAATCCGTTCATGAGCAGGCGCAGGTGTTCGACGACGTCGAAGCGGGTGCGCTCGATCTGCTCTACATTTCGCCCGAACGCCTGTTGCAGCCGCGTACGCTCGAGCGGCTGATCGCCCTTCCAATCGCGCTGGTTGCGATCGACGAAGCCCACTGCGTGTCGCAATGGGGCCATGACTTCCGGCAGGACTATCTCGGCCTCGATGTATTGCGCGACCACTTTCCGAACGTACCGCGCATGGCGCTGACGGCAACCGCCGACGAGCGCACACGCGACGAGATCGTCACGCGCCTGGCGTTGACGGAACCGATTCGCTTCACCGGTGGGTTCGACCGGCCGAACATCCGCTACAGCGTCGGCGTGAAAACCGATGCACGCCGCCAGCTGCTCGAATTTCTCGCGCCGCATCGCGACGAAGCCGGCATCGTGTATTGCCTGTCGCGCCGCAGTGTGGATGCCGTGGCGCAATGGCTGCGCGAGCAGGGCTTCGATGCACTGGCCTATCACGCCGGGCTCAGCGCATCCGAGCGTTCCGCGCACCAGGACCGCTTTCTGCGCGACGACGGCGTGGTGGTGGTAGCGACGATCGCGTTCGGCATGGGCATCGACAAGCCGGACGTACGCTACGTGGCGCACCTCGATCTGCCGAAGAGCGTCGAGTCGTACTACCAGGAAACCGGCCGCGCCGGGCGCGATGGATTGCCAGCGGAAGCCTGGATGGTGTACGGCCTGGCAGACGTCGTGCGCATGAGTCGCATGATCGATCAGTCCGATAGTGGCGACCGCGTCAAACGCATCGAGCGCGACAAGCTCGATGCGCTGCTCGGCTGGTGTGAAGTAACCCAATGCCGGCGTCACTCGCTGCTGAAATACTTCGGCGAAGCATCTGCGCCTGCGTGCGGCAATTGCGACGTGTGTCTGAACCCGCCGCTGACCTGGGACGCGACCGTGGCCGCGCAGAAACTGCTGTCGTGCGTGGTACGCACCGGTCAGCGCTTCGGCCCCGGCCACGTGATCGACGTATTGCTGGGCAAACAGAACGAGAAGATCGCCCGAAATCGCCACAATACATTGAGCACGTACGGCATCGGCGCCGAACTGACGGATGCGCAATGGCGCTCGGTGGTCCGTCAATTGCTGGTGCGCAACTATCTGCACGCCGACGTCGAACGCTACGGTGCGCTGGTGTTGACGGACTCGAGTCGCCCGCTGCTGCGCGGCGACGTCGAACTGCAACTGCGCGAAGACCCAACCGCGCCGGTACGCTCCCGCAAGCGGCGTGGCAGCCTGCCGATCGACGAGGCGGATGCCGGCTTGTGGCATGCGCTGCGTGCCTGCCGTAAAAAACTCGCCGACGCGCAGAACGTTCCGCCGTATGTCATTTTTCACGACGCCACCCTGGCCGAGTTCATGACGGTTCGGCCGCGCACGACCGCCGAGATGCTAAGCGTCAGCGGTGTTGGCAAAACAAAACTGGACAAGTACGGCGAGGCGTTTCTGCGCGTGATCAATGCTGCCGACGATGACGCCGAGGCCGCCGCAATCGAAGCCGACGAGTCGACCGCATCGTGAGCCTGGTTCGGCTGACCGACGCAACGCTCGCGTTCGGCCACAAGCTGCTGCTCGATCATGCACAGCTGCAGATCGAAGCCCGCGAGCGGGTCTGTCTCGTCGGCCGCAACGGCGCCGGCAAGTCGACGTTGCTGAACGTGCTGCGCGGCGCGATAACCCCGGACGACGGCACGCTGTGGCAGCGCGACGGCCTGACGATCGCGCATCTCGAGCAGGACGTGCCGGCGGACCTCCCGGCGACGGTGTATCAGACCGTTGCCGGCGGCTTGCCGGAACTCGGCCAGCTTCTGTCCGACTACCACGACGCAAGCCATTCGATCAGCGCGGAAGATCGCGCCGGCCTGCGACGCCTCGCCGAACTGCAGCAACGCATCGAAGACCTCGGCGGCTGGAATCTGTCGCAGCGCGTCGAAGAAGTGCTGAGCCGCCTCGCGCTGCCGGCCGACCTGCTCGTGGCCGCCTGCTCCGGCGGCATGCGTCGTCGCGTGATGCTCGGTCGCGCGCTAGTGTCCGATCCGGACGTGCTGCTGCTCGACGAGCCGACCAACCATATGGACATCGACGCAATCACCGCGCTCGAAGAACTGTTGCTCGGCTTCCACGGCGCAACCGTTTTCATCACGCACGATCGCGCGCTGATCCGCCGTCTCGCGACGCGGATCGTCGAACTCGATCGCGGCCAGCTCACGTCGTTTCCTGGCAACTACGACGCCTACCTGATTCGCAAACAACAAATGCTCGATGTCGAGGCACGTGAGAACGCGAACTTCGACAAGTTCCTCGCCGAAGAAGAAGTCTGGATACGTCAGGGCATCAAGGCGCGGCGCACGCGTAACGAAGGCCGCGTCCGCCGGCTCGAATCATTACGCGAAGCCCGCCGCGAGCGCGTCGCCACCCAGGGTGCAGTGCGCCTCGACGTCGACAGTCGCGGCCGCTCGGGACAGATCGTCGCCGATCTGGACCACGTCACGTTCGCATACGGCGAACAGACGCTGGTGCGCGACCTGACGATGACGGTACGCCGCGGCGATCGCATCGGCATCATCGGTGCCAACGGCTGCGGTAAGAGCACGCTGCTGCGGCTCATGCTCGGGCAACTCGAACCACACAGCGGTCACGTCCGCCGCGGCACCCAACTCACCACCGCGTACTTCGATCAGCAGCGCGCGCAACTCGATCCTGACGCAAGCGTGCGACAGAACGTCAGCGGTGGCGCCGACAATGTGACCATCGGCGGGCGCAGCAAGCACGTGATCGGCTATCTCGGCGACTTCCTGTTTCCGCCCGAGCGCGCGAACTCGCCGGTGGCGAGTCTGTCGGGCGGCGAACGCAACCGGTTGCTGCTGGCGAAGCTGTTCACGCAGCCGGCGAACCTGCTGGTATTCGACGAACCGACCAACGACCTCGATGCCGAAACGCTGGAACTGCTCGAAGAACTGCTGGGTGAATTCACCGGCACGTTACTGCTGGTCAGCCACGATCGCAGTTTCATCGACAACGTCGTCACCAGCGTGCTCGCGTTCGAAGGCGACGGCAGGTGGGGCGAATACGTCGGCGGTTATCAGGACTGGCTGCGCCAGAGACGCATCGACAACGATCGCGACGACGCACCGCCCCCCGCTTCGACCGGTTCGAGCGTACTCCAGAAAAACGTCCCGCTGACAAAGAAGAAGCTGAGCTACAAGGAGCAGCGTGAACTCGACGCGATGCCGCAAACGATCGACGCGCTGGAATCCAACCAGCACAAACTGCAGCAGCGCATTGCGGAACCCGAGTTCTACCGACAGGACAAGGCGGTTATCGCCGAGACGCTGGCGTCGCTCGACGAAGCGAACGAACGGCTCGCCGCCGAGTACGCGCGCTGGGAACAGCTGGAACACCGCTCGTGAGGCCGTTTCATCTGTATCTGCTGGGCACCGGCTCCTGGTTCTTCGCGTTCGGCATTCAATCGGTGATGTTTGCCTGGCTGGTGACGATGGTGCTGCACGAGTCGCCGCAGATGGTCGGCATCGCGCAGATGACGATGTTGATCCCGACGATGCTGTTGATTCTCGTCGGCGGCAGCCTGGCGGATATCATCGGTGGACGCCGGATCGTGATCGTCGCACAAACGATCGCGGCGTTGCCGCCGCTGTTCCTGTTCATCGTGATACTGCGCGATCAGCTCACGCTCACAACGATGATCGGCTATGCGATCGTCATGGGGATTGCACAGGCGTTCGTTACACCGTCGCGCGACGGCCTGTTGAATCAGGTCGCCGACGCCGGCATTCAACGCGCCGTGGTGCGCGCCAGCATGGTGCAGTTTGGCGCACAGCTGGCGGGCCTTGGGGTCGCCTCGTTCGCCGAGCGAAGCGGCGCGTTGCCGATCCTCGCGACGCAAGTGCTGATGCTGTTCCTCGGCGTACAGTTCTTTCGCTATATACGCGAGCCATCGGTCGATATCGCGCAACGGCACCGCCGCCTGCGCGATATCGGCCGCTCGATCGCCGAAGGGTATCGCACGGTGGCTGCATCGCCGGCGATGCGCACGACGGTGCTGCAGAGCTGCGCGATGGGCATCTGCTTCATGGGATCGTACATCGTTACGTTGCCACTGCTGGTGCGCGAGTACTACGCCGGTTCGGCCGGCGATCTCGCGTCGATGAACGCCGCGAATTCCCTCGGTCTCGTCACGACGATCTTTGTACTGATGCGCTTCGGCGATATCCGTCGGCAGGGCCGCGCGTTGCTGCTCGCGCAGGGGATCGGGGCGGTGGTGCTCGGCAGCATCGGCCTCGGCGTCAGCTTCAAGGTGCTGCTGGTACTGATATTTCTGTGGGGTATGAGCGGCGGCATCGCAATGAGCATGATGCGCACGATCATGCAGGAGCAGGCACCGGCGAACCAACGCAGCCGCGTGATGAGTTTTTATTCGTTCGCGTTCATGGGATCGGGACCGATCGGTGCGCTCGCCAACGGCTATCTCGTGGAAGGGATCGGGCCACGCGGCGCGCTGGTCGCCGCGTCATCTGCGATGTTCTGCGTGATCGCGTTGATCGCCGTCCGATCGCAGTTCTGGCAACTCGACCTGTCGAAGCACTCGATTCAGGTCAGCAGCGCGGCCACCGCCTCGTCCGAATAAGCATCTGCCGGCAACACATCCGGACCGACGAACGCCGTCAACATCGCCAGCGATTCCGGCGCCATCGCACGACGCCTCTCCGCCACTCGCTGACGACGCGATCGAGCTGCATCGTCGAATTCAGCCTCGACGATTGCAGCCAGACGGGCCGCAATGCGCAAACGCCGCATGCGTTCCTTGCGCTCCTCGGCATAGGGTACGAATGCGTCGATCGACCAGTTACGTTCACCCAACAGAATGTCGCGCACGATGCGCACGTCGCGATGCGTGATCGACAAACCTTGACCGGTAATCGGATCATTGCGTCCGGCGGCATCGCCGATCAGCACCACACCGGCCGCGTACGGCGCATCGATCCAGGTATCGTTGTTCGGATAGACGAGGCACGGGCCAATCGGGCGGCCGGCGGCAATCGCGTCGCTGTCGGGCACCGATTTCAGCCGGAATGCCTCCAGAAAACGCTGCGGACCCTGCTTGCCCGCCAGCCGCGTGCGCTGCGGGAGCGCGAAACCGATATACAGCCGTATCCGGCCCCCGCCCTGCGGGAACGCGAGGACGTTTACGTCGCCTTCGGTGCAGATGAATTGCGTGTCGTCGCGCCACCCCGGCACGCCATCGATCAACATGCCCGAGAAGCGATGATGCGGCGCATCCTCCTGCAGCGTCGCGCCGATCTGTCGCGCCGTCTTGCCGTGGCGTCCGTCGGCGCCAACCACGAGACGAGGCCGCAGCGTGTGCGTCTTTCCGTCGTGATCGAAGCGCACGGTTGGCGGTTTGCCGGGCGCCACCACGGTATTGTCGACGCCACGCAGAATGGTCGCTCCCGCCTCGCCAGCCGCCCGGTTCAGCAGGTTGCACATCGCTGGATGGCCGATGCACAGCGGCCCAGGATTGTCAGGAATCATTGTGGTCAGATCGATCGCGCCGCGTTCGGCAAGGCGTGGGTCCAGGTCTTCGTCGTACGTCACGTGCCGCGTCAGGTGATGGGCACCGTTTTCGAGATACAACGGATAGACGCCCAACGCCTGCGTTTCCGGAACGCCCCACGGCGCGATCCACTCGCCCCGCACGACGTCCGCGTAGTGTTGCGTGCGTTCGAGCACGAGCACCGAAACGCCCGCTTCGGCCAGACACTTAGCCAGCGCGCCGCCGCCAATCCCACCACCGACGATGACGACATCCGCGGCGAACACGTCAACGACGCTCGAACGTCATGTGCAGCTGATTGAGACCACGCAGCAGGAAGCTCGGATCGTTGTCCGGTGCAGGCGCATGCGGATCGAATGCAAAGCCCTGCATCCGGGTGATGATCGCAGCAAACGCGCTGATCATCTCCTGGCGCGCCAGCGGCGCACCGACACATGCATGCACGCCGCTACCGAAGGCCAGTTGCCGATTGGCATTACGCCGGCAGACGTCCAGCCGATCGGGTTCGTCGAACATCGCCTCATCACGATTGGCCGCGCCGTAGCGCAGCATGATCACGCTGCCTTTCGGCAGGTCGACGCCGCCGAGCGACGTATCCTGCGTCGCCATCCGCATCAGCCCCTGAACGGGTGACTCGAGGCGCAGCACTTCCTCGACGAACGTCGGGATGCGCGACGAATCCTCACGCAGCGCAGCAAGCTGCGCGGGTTGCTCGATCAACAGGCGCATGCCGGCGCCCAGCGCGCTGGTTGTGGTTTCGTGGCCCGCGACCAGAAACTGTTGCAGGATCGACAGGATTTCGCCATCGCGCAGCGGCCGTTCGCCCTCGTATAGCGACTCCACGAGCATCGTCAGCATGTCGTCGCGCGGTTCGCGACGACGCTGATCGCAGACCGCCAGAAAATACAACTGCAGATCGTGATTCAGTTGCGCGCGTTCCAGCGCGCGCTGCGGCGTGACTGGCGTCATGCTGAGCACTTCCGCAGCCGCGTTTGCAGCGCGATTGAAGAACTCGCGGTCCGCCTCCGGCACACCGAGTTGATCGCGGATGATCTCCAGTGGCAACGGAGCGGCGAAGCGGCTCATGAACTCCACGTTGCCGTCATCGATGAACGCATCGATCAACGACGCGACCATGCCGTCGATGTACGGCACCAATGTTTTGACCCGCGACGCGGCGAATATCTTGTTGACGAGCGTGCGGTGTTTCGCGTGATCGGGCGGATCGACCGACAGCAACGCCGGTTCGAGCGCGCGATCGCTTGCGATGATCTCTCGAATCTGCCGCTCAACGCCCTCGTTGGGCTCGCTGAACGGCATCGGCGGTACATTCGCCGCGACAGCGCTGGACCAGATGGCGGTATTCTTGACGACCTCGCGAATCAACTCGTACGTGGAGACGAGATACAAGCCGAAGCCCGGCACCCGATACACGGGCGCCTCGGCACGCAGCCGCCGATAGAACTCGTACGGGCACTTCAGCGTGTCGGGATCGAATAGATTGTATTCGGACAGCGGCTTCGCATGCTCGGCCGTGGCAGCCATCGACTTACGCATCACCCATGATGCGGTTCCACTTCGCCAGCCGGTCGGCCATCGAATCGAACAATTCGTCCGTATCGCCTTCGATCGTCACTGTCGTGATCGTGTCACCCTGCACGATCGCATCGACGACCGCCTGATCGGCGGCGCTCTGCACTTCGCCGAAAATCGTGTGCTTACCGTCCAGCCACGGCGTGGGTACGTGGGTGATGAAAAACTGCGAGCCGTTGCTGCCGGGACCGGCATTGGCCATCGACAGCTTGCCGGGCGCGTCGTGCTTGACGTGCTTTGAAAACTCGTCCTCGAACTTGTAGCCGGGGCCACCGGTGCCGGTGCCCTGCGGGCAGCCGCCCTGAATCATGAAGTCGGGAATCACGCGGTGGAATTTCAGACCATCGTAGAAACCGCGCTGGGACAGATTGACGAAATTGGCGACGGTCAACGGTGCGACGTCTTCCATCAGAGTGACGTGAATGTCCCCTTTGCTGGTCTGAAATGTGGCGACGAGTGATGCCATGTAACCTCCGATTGAAAGACCGATTGATTGAAACAGTCTATTGAACTGACAGATTAGTGAGTTGCAACGCTGAACTCTCGATAGAGTGTAACGGGCGGGATTGAAGATCGCGATCGGTTCGACGATGCTGGGAAGATCGAAGTTGGAGATTCGCCGATGTCTCGAGCGCAATTGATCCGCATGGCACAAGACAACATTGCCCACGCAAAGGCGGGCACCATCGATCAGACGCCGGACGTGCAACGCGTGCCGGCATCGAACTACTATGATCCGCAGCGCTGGCGCCTGGAAATGGAGCGTGTGTTCAGGCGCATGCCGTTGATGCTGGCGCTCAGCGTCGAACTACCGAACGCAGGTGACTATCGCGCGCTCGAAGTGGCCGGCGTGCCGGTGCTGCTGTCGCGGCATCCGGACGGCGACGTGCGCGCTTTCGTCAACATGTGCAGCCATCGCGGTTCGCAGATCATGCCCGAGGGCGCCGGCAACAGCCGCCGCTTCACGTGTCCGTATCACGCGTGGACGTACGACCAGGGCGGCGCGCTGGTTGCGGTCTACGCGAAGAAGGACTTCGGCGACATCGACTTGTCGTGCAACGGCCTGGCCACACTGCCGGTCGCCGAACGGGCCGGTATGATCTGGGTGACGCTCGATCCGAACTCCACGCTCAACATCGACACGTTTCTGTCGGGCTACGATGCGCTGCTGAACGAATTCGGCTTCAAGGACTGGTATCTGTTCTCGCGCCGCACGATCGCGGGTCCGAACTGGAAGATCGCCTACGACGGCTATATGGACCTGTATCACCTGCCGATCCTGCACAAGAACACCTTCGGCGAAAACATGCCGAACCAGGCGCTGTACACCGCATGGGGACCGCATCAGCGCGTCAGTTCACCCGATCCGTCGTTGATCGCGCTGGAATCGAAGCCGACGGAACAATGGCCGATGCCAGCGCTGCTCGGTGGCGTCTGGACGATCTTTCCGCACGTGTCGATCGCATCGTTCGACGGCGGCGGCGGACGCGGCGTGATGATCTCGCAGCTGTTTCCGGGCGACGCGCCCGGCACCTCGTTCACCGTGCAAAACTACCTGATGGAAAACGCTCCGACCGACGAGCAACGCGTCGCGGCCGATGCGCAATTCAAGCTGCTCGAATACGTCGTGCAGGAAGAGGATTACGCGACCGGTCTGCGCCAGCAGCGCGCATTGATGACCGGGGTCAAGAGCCACGTGATGTTCGGCCGCAACGAAGGTGGCGGCCAACGTTTCCATCGCTGGCTCGAGCGTCTGCTTGCAACCGACGACGCGGATCTGCAAGCGCTGTTCACATCCGGCATCGAGGCCGCCGAGACCGCGCCGCTGCGGCGCGTGCAGACTCACTAACCCAACAACAGCCAACAACCATTTCAGAAACCATCGGAAAACCATATGGAAACCGTGCTGATCACCGGCGCCAATCGTGGCATCGGTCTGGAACTGGCATCCCGCTATGCAGCCGCAGGCAGTCGCGTGCTGGCGTGCTGTCGCGATCCTGCGCAAGCAGACAAGTTGCAATCGCTCGCCCAATCGCAGAATGGCGTGGCGGTGTATGGCGTAAAGGTCTCCGACGGCAAGTCGATCGCCGCACTCGCCGCCGATATTCGTAGCGCACCGATCGACGTGCTGATCAACAACGCTGGCATGCCGGGTCCGGCGCCGGACAAACAATCGCTCGCGAAAATGGATTACGACGGCTGGGCCGAAACGTTCGCCGTCAACACGATGGCGCCGCTGCGGATGCTGCAGGCGTTTCGCGACAACCTGAAAGCCGGCACGAATCCGCGCGCGGTGACGATCACCAGCCAGATGGGCGCGCTTGCGCTGAACATGCCGGTCATGTTCGCGTATTGCTCATCGAAAGCGGCGGTCAACAAGGTGATGCGGATGGCGTCGGTGGAACTCGCCAACGACGGCATCACGGTCGGGCTGATTCATCCGGGCTGGGTGCGCACCGACATGGGCGGCGCCGGAGCCGACATCAGCGTCGAGGAAAGCGCCACCGGCATCATGTCGGTGATCGCTAATCTGACGCTGGAGACCACTGGCAGCTTCAAGAAATGGAACGGCGAGGAGCACGCCTGGTAGCTCTGTAAACGGTAGCCATCCGAATGCGGCGGGTGGTATAGATGCTCAACGCAGCATCGACCGGGAGACGACAATGACCCGCCCCGCTCCACTCGAAGGCGTTCGCGTACTGGATTTCTCCCGCGTGCTGGCCGGCCCTCATTGTGGCCGGATGCTCGTCGATCTCGGCGCGGAAGTCGTCAAGATCGAACCGCCCGAAGGCGACATGACACGCCTCAGCGCACCGCGGCTGCACTCGATGGCGCTGTATTTCGCACAGCAGAACTGCGGCAAACGCAACGTGTCGATCGACGTGACGCAGCCGGCAGGCCGCGACGTTGCGCGGGAGCTCGCGCAGCGCGCCGACGTGGTGCTGGAGAATTTCCGTCCTGGCGTGATGACGAAACTGGGCCTCAGCTACGACGATCTCAGCGCAACCAATCCGCGTCTCATCTACGCGTCGATTTCGGGATATGGCCAGTCCGGCAGTTGGTCGCAACGCGGCGCGTACGCGATGATGGTGCACGCCGAGATGGGCTACATCGAAGGCGAATCGCGCTACCACCAGGTGCAACCGCAACAGGAACCGTACTCACACGGCGACCTGTATACGTCGCTCGAATGCCTGTCGGGCATCCTCGCCGCACTGTACCAACGAGCGCACACGGGGGAAGGCCAGCACGTGGACGTGTCGATGGCCGAGACGATGCTGTGCGTCAACGAACACGGCGCGACGAATCTCACCGGCCTCACGGAAACCTTGCCACTGGCCACCAGCGCTTCGCCACTGTTCACGACGCGTTCCGGGCGAGTCGTCTCGGTCGCATTCGATCCCGCCGCGCGCGGTCCATTCGTACAATGGCAACGCGCGATGAATCGGCCCGATCTCGCAGCCGATCAGCGCTTCGCCGACGATGCAATACGCAGGTCCAATCGCGCGCAACTGATCGAACTGATTCAGGCGTGGGTGATGGAATTTCCGGATCTGGATTCGCTCGAAGCAGCGCTGGCGAAAGCAAAACTCGTGATGGGCGTCGTGCGTTCGGTCACCGAAGCGGGCCAGACGACGTGGGCGACGGAGCGCGGCGCCGTCGTAGAGGTCAGCGACCGTGGCGGCGGCACGTTGAAGCTGCCGAATTCACCGTGGCGATTCTCGAAAGCCGACAGCGGCGTGCGCGGCGTACCGGCCTATCGCGGCGAGCACAATCACGAAGTGCTGCACGACTGGCTGCAGATGGACAACGCGCGGGTCGCAGAACTGGAAGCGCAGCAGGTGTTGTCGGCGAGGCTGCCGGACTCGCACTGATCCGTCGGCGGGCTGCGTTTTCACAGTGATAATCCGCCACCGCGCATGTTCGGATTTCCGACAATCCGACTTCGCGCTTCTGTACGTTCTACATTCATTTTGCAAATACTGCCCACAGCGCGCCCACTGAACCCCTGATCCAACGCGTTACCGCGACGCGGTATCGGGTACGAACCGGCCGAACCGCAAGGCACGATATCTGCTTCCACGCACGTCGTGGCGCAACTCTTTCACCGACGTTTCGGATTTCTGTTTCGTCTCGGCACGATTGCCGCGGTACTGGTTGCGCTGTGCAGCATTTTCCTGTGGCGCGCCGCCACGGCATACCCAACGGGCCTGCACGATGCACTCGAACAACCAGTGCCCTTCAGTCACAAACACCACGTCGGCGACGACGGCATCGACTGTCGCTACTGCCACACCTCGGTCGAGCAGTCGAAATTCGCCGGCATTCCGCCGCTGACGACCTGCATGACGTGTCACTCGCAGCTCTACACTGATCAGCCACCGCTCGCACCCCTGGTGGCGGCATTCCGCAGCGGCATGCCGCTGCACTGGAAGCGTCTATACAAGCTGCCCGACTTCGTCTACTTCAACCACAGCATTCACATCGCGAAGGGCGTCGGCTGCGCGAGTTGTCACGGTCAGATCGACGCGATGCCGCTGACGGCCCGGGTCGCGCCGCTGACGATGCAGTGGTGTCTCGATTGTCACCGCAATCCGGCGCAGCACCTGCGCCCGCGCGCCGAAGTGTTCAACCTGCATTGGCATCCCGACAGTCAACTCGCACTGGGTCGCAAGTTGGTGCGGGATTACCACATCGACACGCATCGACTAACGGACTGTTCGATATGCCACCGCTGAAATCCGGCTCGCCATTTGACGAAGCGATTTTCGATGTGGATGCGGCGCGCGCGAGACTCGCCGCTGCACGGGGTCCGATTTTCTGGCGCGGTCTGGAAGAACTGGCGGACAGCGACGGATTCCACCACTGGCTGCGCGAACAGCATCCACAACTGGCCGACACGCTGAAGCTGGACCGGCGCGGATTCCTCAAATTCCTCGGCGCGTCGCTGGCGCTGGCGGGCCTTGCCGCGTGTGGCCGTCCGCCACAGCACGAGTTGGTGCCGTATGTGAAGGCGCCCGATGGACAGGTCGCCGGACTGCCGCGGTTTTTCGCCACCGCACTCACCCGCCACGGCTATGCCCATGGCGTGCTCATCGAAAACAATATGGGGCGCCCGACCAAGGTCGAGGGCAACCCGCAGCATCCCGCCAGCCTGGGCGCCACCGACATCTTTGCACAGGCTTCGGTGTTGCAGTTGTGGGATCCGGATCGGTCGCAGAACGTGATGCATCGCGACACCACGGCCACCTGGGATGATTTCAGCGCCGCGCAACTCACGCTGTTCGCGGGACTGCGCAGCGACGGCGGCGCTGGTCTGCGGGTACTGACGGGTTCGGTCACCTCGCCCACGCTGTCCGCGCAGCTCGACACACTGCTCGCGAAGTATCCGAACGCGCGCTGGCACGTGCATCAACCGGCCGGCGATGACAACGCGATAGCCGGCACAACGCGCGCCTTCGGCATGCCGTTGGCGACCCGCTACGCCTTCGATCGCGCGAAGATCATCCTTGCGCTCGACGCGGATTTTCTGGCCGATCCGGCCGCCGGTGTGCGGTACGCGCGCGACTTCGCCGCAACCAGATCGCCCGACAACGGCACGATGTCGCGCCTGTACGCGGTCGAATCGACACCGTCGTTGACCGGCGCAATGGCCGATCATCATCTGCCGCTCGAATCGAGCCGGCTGGCGATCTTCGCCCGGCAACTGGCGCACAAGCTCGGCGGCGCGCCCGTCGCCACAGGACACTTCGATGCCGTGCAAACGCGCTGGATGGACGCGCTGATCGACGACCTGCGGGCGCATCACGGTGAATGCTTGATCGTCGTCGGCGTGACGCAGCCGGCCGAATTGCACGCGCTGGGTCACGCGATGAATGCGGCGCTCGGTAACATCGGAACGACCATCGACTACAGCGAGCCGGTGCAGAAACTGCCCGCGCGGGGCGGCAGCATCGGCGATCTGGTCACCGCGATGCGCGCCGGATCGGTCGAAACACTGCTCGTGATCGATGCCAATCCCGCCTATGACGCACCGGTAGACCTCGGCTTCGTCGACGCGCTGCAGCGCGTGCCGCATCTGATCCATCTGGGTCTGTACCGCGACGAAACCGGCGTGCTGGCGGAGTGGCATCTGCCGCGCGCGCACGAGTTGGAGTGCTGGTCCGACGCACGCGCCTGGAACGGCACCGCAAGCATCATGCAGCCATTGATCGCACCGTTGTACGGCGGTCGTTCGCCGCTTGAAGTGCTGGCGCAGCTGCTGGCTGACGACGTGCGTGAGGGGCGCGCGCTGGTGCGCCGCCAATGGCAGCAGCAGTTGTCCGACGATCACAGCTGGAATTCAGCGCTGCGGGCCGGCGTGATCGCGAACACCGCGTCGCCATCCCGCAAGCCGGCGATCCGAGCAGATCTGTCGGCAGCCGCCGCCGATTCCAATGACGACACACTCGAACTGCTGTTTCGCCCCGACCCGACCATCGACACCGGCGAGTGGGCCAACAACGGCTGGCTGCAGGAACTGCCGAAGCCGATGACGCAACTGACCTGGGACAACCCGGCGCTGATTTCACCCGCGCTCGCCACGCAATACCAGTTGCGCAACGGCGACGTGATCGAACTGCATTCGCACGGGCGCGCGTCGCGGGCTGCGGTCTGGATCATGCCCGGGCAGGCCGCGCGCAGCGTCACGCTGCATCTGGGATACGGGCGCCGCCGCGCCGGACATGTCGGCGATGGCCAGGGGTTCGACGCGTACGCACTGCGCACCTCGGCTGCGCTGTGGTCGACCAATGATCTGCAGCTACACAAGACCGGCGAACACTACGAACTCGCGGCCACACAGCATCATTTCCAGATGGAGGGCCGCGACCTGCTCCGCGTGGGCGCGCTCACGGACTATCTGCGGGATCCGCATTTCGCCACCGCGGATGATCGCTGGTCCGAGCCGACGCCGAGTCTGTACCCCGACTACCCCGCCGGCGAGTACGCGTGGGGCATGAGCATCGACCTCAATGCCTGCATCGGCTGCAAAGCCTGCACCGTTGCGTGCCAGGCCGAGAACAACATTCCGGTGGTCGGCAAGGATCAGGTGAGCCGTGGACGCGAGATGCACTGGATCCGCGTCGACCGGTATTTCGAGGGTGACGCGGACAATCCGCGCACCTATTCACAACCGGTACCTTGCATGATGTGCGAGCACGCGCCGTGCGAGGTGGTGTGCCCAGTCGATGCCACCTTGCACGATGCCGAGGGCCTGAATCTGCAGGTTTACAACCGCTGCGTCGGCACCCGCTTCTGTTCCAACAACTGTCCGTACAAGGTACGCCGGTTCAACTTTTTGCAGTACGTCGACGACGCTGCCGAGACGCTGAAGGCGCAACGCAACCCCGAGGTCAGCGTGCGCCGCCGCGGTGTGATGGAAAAGTGTACCTACTGTATTCAGCGCATCGAGAACGCGCACATCGAGGCAGACAAGCACGACCGGCGCATCGATGATGGCGACGTCGTGACCGCATGCCAGGCGGTGTGTCCGACGCAGGCAATTCGTTTCGGCGACATCGCCGACAAACGCTCGCAGGTGTCGCAAGCCAAAGCCTCGCCGCGCAATTACGCGTTGCTTGGCGAACTCGGCACGCGGCCACGCACCAGCTATCTGGCGCGGCTGCGAAATCCCAATCCGGCATTGCAGGACGATCCGGCATGAGTGCGGTGCTGTCCACGCGCGAACTGCCGCCGGTGATTGCGGCCGATGAAACACCGGCATCGGTTACCCGCGGTGTCAGCGATGTGGTGCTGCGCCGGCCGTTCGGCTGGATGTGGCTGGGTTCGCTCGCGCTCGCACTGCTGCTGACGTGCGTATTCATCGGGGGCATCGGCTGGCTGCTGTACGAGGGCGTCGGCATCTGGGGGATCGACATACCGGTGGCATGGGCATTCGCGATCACCAACTATGTCTGGTGGATCGCGATCGGCATGGGCGGCACGTTCATCTCGGCGGCGATGTACGTGACGCGGCAGGACTGGCGTTCGTCGGTCAATCGTCTGGCCGAATCGATGACGGTGTTCGCCGTCAGCGTGTCGGGCATCTTTCCGATCCTGCATCTGGGCCGGCCGTGGTTCTTCTATTGGCTGTTCCCGTATCCCGACGTGATGAATCTGTGGCCACAGTGGCGCAGTTCGCTCGAGTGGGATTTCTGGGCAATCCTCGCCTATCTGCTGGTATCGATCGTGTTCGTGTACGTCGGCATGATGCCCGACCTCGCGACGTTGCGTGACCGCGCGCAGACGCGCGCGCGCGCAATGTTCTACGGCGTGCTCGCATTGGGTTGGCGCGGCGAAGCGCGGCATTGGCGCCGACTGGAGCGTGTCACGCTGATGCTCGCGGGGTTGTCCGTGCCGCTGGTGTTTTCGGTGCACAGCATGGTCGCGCTGGATTTCTCCGAAGGCCTGGTGCCCGGCTGGCACTCGACGATCTTCCCGCCGTTCTTCATCGCCGGCGCGTTGTTCTCGGGTTTCGCGATGGTGCTGGTGCTGGCGATTCCGATGCGCCGCTGGTTCGCGTGGCAGGCGTATCTGACCGATCGCCACATCGTCAACATTACTAAGCTGATGCTGGCGGCGGGGTTGTGGGTCGACTACAGCTACGCGTCGGAAATCTTCACCGCGTTCTACAGCATGGACAAATACGAAGTGACGATGGAACTGAATCGCTTCGTCGGCGCGTACGCCTGGGTGTTCTGGAGCACGATGATATTCAACGTGCTGCAGATTCAGTTGCTGTGGTTCGAACGCGTGCGCCGCAATCATGCGGCGGTGTTCGTGATCGCGTTGGGCGTGCTGTACGGCATGTGGCTGGAACGGTTCATGTTCATCGTCAGCAGCCTGTACCAGGACTACCTACCGTCGTCATGGGGCATGTTCTATCCGACATTCTGGGACATCGCGTTTCTGGTCGGCTCGGTCGGCTTGTTCCTAGCGCTGTACCTGCTGTTCGCGCGGCTGATGCCGACGTTGTCGATGCATGAACTGCGCAAACTCGCGCACACGCGCAACCAGTTGCCCCAATGAACGACGAGCCTTTACCTATTTATGGCCTGCTCGCGGAATTCACCGACGCGCAGCAATTGCGCGACGCCGCGCTGCGCGCGCGAGACGAAGCGCGCTACACCGCGATTGAAGCGTATTCGCCATTTCCGATCGAAGGGCTCGCCGAAGCACTCGATTCGCGCACCGAACGCATCTGGTCACGCATTCCGTTCTGGACTTTGCTCGGCGCGATCGTCGGCGGGGGCTCGACCTATCTGCTCGAGTGGTATTCGGCGGCGATCGACTATCCGATCAACGTCGGTGGCCGGCCGCCGTTCAGTTGGCCCGCATTCGTACCGCCGGCACTGGAGATGACGATTTTGTGGGCGGTACTGTTCGGCGTGTTCGCGATGCTGATCGGCAACAGCCTGCCGCGTCTGCACCATCCACTGTTCGGCGTGCCGGCGTTCGAGCGTGCCAGCGACGACCACTATTTCCTGTTGCTGCGCGCCGACGATCCGCGGTTCGATGCGCAGCGCGCGTACGCGTTTCTCGATACGTTTGCACCGCTGTCGATCAGCGAAGTGGCGTCATGAAGACGGCATTCGTACCGTCGAACGTGCCACACATCGCGATGCACCTGTCGATGCTGTTGCTCACGCTCGCGCTGGCGGGCTGCGAGCGTGCAATGCACGAGATGTATTCGCAGCCGAAATACAAACCGTTGACGCCGAGTCCGTTGTTCGCCGACGGCAATGCGTCGCGGCCGCAGGTGGCCGGCACCGTCGTGCATTCGGCCGGCGCATTCGCCGGCAGCAGCAGCGGGCGTACCGGGTTGGTTGCGTTGGTTGCGCCGGCCGGTCCGGTGACCGGCGTCACTGCGAACGGCAAACCGTTGGCGCTGAGCGGCGCCGCTGCTACAGCCGGCTATGGCAATCCGCTGAAGATCACGCCACAGCTACTCGCGCGCGGACGCGAACGCTTCGACATCTATTGCGCACCGTGCCACAGCCGCGCCGGAGACGGCGACGGCATGATCGCGCGGCGCGGCTTTCCAGCGCCACCTAGCTATCACACGCAACGGCTGCGCAACGCACCGGACAGCCATTTCTATCAGGTGATCAGCGACGGCTACGGCGTGATGTACCCGTACTCGGATCGGGTCGATCCACACGATCGCTGGGCCATCGTTGCCTATATCCGTGCGCTGCAGTTGAGCCAACACGCCGCCGCTGCGTATCTCGACGCAGCCGACCTGCGCAGGTTGCGGGCGGCGTCACCGGCAACGACAAAGGCGCCGCAATGAGAACCTTGTTGCCGCAGCGTCTCGAATGGATCGCACCGATCGTCGGCTCGCTCGCGTTGATTGGCTGCTTCTTGCTGGGTTTGCACGCGCCACAGCAGACGCTGCTGTCGTATCTGTTCGCATTCCTGTTCTTCACCGGCGTGTCGCTCGGCAGCCTGGCGCTGGCGATGGTGCATCCGCTGGCCGGCAATGGCGAGTGGGGTGATTTCATTCGCCCGCAACTGCTGGCCGCCGCGCGCGTGTTGCCGTTGATGGCGATACTGCTGCTGCCGGTGCTGCTGGGCGTGCACGTGTTGTATGACTGGACCAGCGCAGTTGCGCTTGCGCACGATGCGCTGCTACGCAAGCAAAGCTGGTATCTCGATCCGACGTTCTTCGTGATCCGCAGCATCGTGTACTTCGCGTTGTGGTTGCTGCTGCTGGTGCTGTTCACCCGCGCCGTACATCGCAACACACCGCTGGCCCGGATCGCGGCACCGGGTTTGATCGTGTATGCGTTGACGACGCTGCTCGCCGCCACGGACTGGGCATCGTCGCTGACACCGCACTGGCATTCGACGACGTTCGGCATGATGGTGGCGGTCGGCTGGATGCTTGCGGCTGCTGCACTGGCCACGTTGTGCGCGGTGTACGCGGCTCGCGGCACCGACGCACCCGCGCCGAAGCTGCGGCACGACCTGGGCAATCTATTGCTGATGCTGGTGCTGGGTTTCGCCTACCTCGCGTTCATGCAATACCTGACGATCTGGATCACCGACCTGCCGGTCGAGACCGTGTGGTACATCCCGCGAACGTTGACCAGCTGGCATTGGCTCGCATGGTTTCTGATCGCGTTCCATTTCGTGATTCCGTTCTGCGCGCTGCTGTCGCGCCGCGCCAAACGCAATCGTGCGTGGCTCGGCGCGATTGCAGCGATGCTGTTGATCGCCAACCTGGCCGATGCGTTGTGGCTGGTCGTGCCCGGATTCCGGCCGCGCGGGCTGTCTCTACGCTTGACCGATCTGCTGGCACCGCTCGGTATCGGTGCCTTGTGGTGGAGCGTGTTCGCGGGTCAATGGCGGCTGATGCGATCGCTTCGCGCGCAGGACCCAACGGCACAACCCGGGGGCGCGCCGCGGCGCCCGTTGGTTACGGAGTGCGCCTATGACTGAGGCAGCCGATGACAAGAAAGCACCGTTCGGGCACGAACCACCCGCGGTCGATACGCGCGTGGTACTCGGCGTCATGGCATTCATCGTGATCGTTGTCGCAGTCACCGTGACCGGGCTACATTTCATCATGCACGATGCGGTGATGCCGCGGCACGCGCAGGTTGCGGCGCGTGCCGGTGCGATACCGCCGCCGCCAAGACTGCAACCGCACCCGCGGGTCGATCTGGCCCGCTTGCGTGCGCAGAAACACGATGCGCTGGAAAGCTACGCGTGGACCGATACGGCGCACACCTACGCACGTATCCCGATCGAGCGCGCGATGGCGCTGTATCTACAGCATCCGCAGCATCCACAGCAATCGCGCCAGGGCACAGCGCCATGAAACTCGCCACGGCGATGGCCGTTGCGCTGGCGCTGTTCGCCTGTGCCTGCAACGCATCAGCCGGACCGCCGACCACACTGCGCGCACCGCCCGATCTGCTCGACGAGGTGGGCTTCGATCAGGCACTCGGCGCGCAACTGCCGGTCGGCGCGACATTCCGCGAAGCATCGAGCACGCGCGTGCAGTTGCGTGATGTACTCGATTCCAAACCCGCGTTGCTGGTGCCCGGCTACTACAGTTGCATGAACCTGTGCGGCGCGGTGCGCGCCGGCGTCGCAAAGGCGGTGGCTGCGAGCGGGCTGACGCCGGGCAAGGATTTCAACGTCGTGCTCGTCAGCATCGATCCATCCGATACGCCGAACACCGCTGCGGCGACACAGCACCACGAAGCCATCGCGCACCCTGACGCCGATGTGGCGCGTTGGCACTACCTGACCGGCACCGACGTGGCCGTCCGCAGCGTGATGCACCGTATCGGTTTCCGCTATTTCTACGATGCGCGGAATCGGCAATACGACCACGACGCCGGCATCGTGCTGCTGTCGCCGCAAGGCACCGTCACGCAATATCTGTTCGGCGTGCAGTTCGCACCGGAGACGCTGCGTCTGGCGCTGGTGAATGCGTCGCACGGTCGCATCGGTAATCTCGTCGACCATTTCCTGCTGCTGTGCTGCAACTACGATCCGTCGACCGGACGCTACAGTCTGGTGATTCACCGCATCATGCAGGGGCTCGGCATCGCCACCGCGCTGTTGCTGTGTGGCCTGGTCGTGGCGTTGCGGCGAATCGAGCTGCGCGGCGGCAACAGGGGACCAACGTGAAACCCGTCGGCCTGCTGCCGGAAGCCTCCAGCATCGCGGGGCCGGTCGACCTGCTGTTCTGGTTCATGATCGGCTTATGCAGCGTCGTCGCAATCGGCGTATTCGTTGCGATCTGGTGGTTCTCGGTGCGTTATCGTCGCGGCAGCACGGCGGACCGAAGCAATCGTCACAGCCAAAGCCTCGGCGTGGAGCTGACGTGGACGTTGGTGCCGTTCGCGCTGTTCATCGGCACGTTCATCTGGAGTCTGTTTCTGTTCGCGGATTTGCACACCGCACCCGCCAACGCGCAGACCATCTACGTGGTGGCCAAGCAGTGGATGTGGAAGATCCAGCATCCCGGCGGCCAGCGCGAGATCAATTCGTTGCACGTGCCGCTCGGGGAACCGATCCGCTTGACGATGACGTCGCAGGACGTGATCCACAGCTTCTACGTGCCCGCATTCCGCGTGAAGCAGGACGTGTTGCCGGGCATGTACACGCAACTCTGGTTCACCGCGACGAAACTCGGCCGGTTCCCGCTGTTCTGTACCCAGTATTGCGGCCTCGATCATTCGAAAATGCGCGGTGCGGTGGTGGTGATGCGACCGGCCGCGTATGCGCGCTGGCTCGACGAACACGCCGGCCCGCAGAGCCTCGCCGCACAGGGCGCAGCGATCTTCCGCAGCCGCGGCTGCAGCGGCTGTCACGGCGCCAACGCGTCGGTGCATGCCCCGGATCTGGACGGCATCTTCGGCCGCACCGTGCACCTGGCCGACAGCAGCACCGTGATCGCCGATGATCGCTACATCCGCGATTCGATCCTGCTCCCGCAAACCCAGATCGTTGCCGGCTACGCGCCGATCATGCCGTCGTTTTCCGGCCAGATCAGCGAGAGTGATCTGCTCGCCGTCATCGCGTACTTGAAATCGACTTCGGCTACCACCCATCAGCCGCCAGCCGTCGGCTCGGAGAGCACCCATGAGCGCCATTGACGCCGGCACGGCACCCAACGCGGAACCACACGCAGCACCAGACAACTTTCTCGACCGCGACTATGGCCTGCGTGCCTGGCTGACCACGCAAGATCACAAGCGCATCGCGATTCTCTATGCGCTGGGCATCACGTTCTTCTTCTTTCTCGGCGGTACCGCCGCAACGCTGATCCGCCTGAGCCTGATCGAACCGACCGGCGCGCTACTCAACGCCGAGACGTACAACAAGACGTTCACGTTTCATGGCATCGTCATGGTCTGGTTCTTCCTGATTCCGTCGATCCCGGCATCGCTGGGCAATTTTCTGCTGCCGCTGATGATCGGCGCACGTGACGTGGCGTTTCCGCGGCTGAATCTGGCGAGCTGGTATCTGTATATGGCGGGCGGCCTGTTCACCGCCGCGGCGCTGCTGCTCGGCGGTGTCGACACCGGCTGGACCTTCTATACGCCGTTCTCAACGATGTTCTCCAACAGCAACGTCTTTCTTGCGATCACCGGCGTCTTCGTTGCCGGTTTTTCGACCATCCTGACCGGGCTCAATTTCATCGTCACGACGCATACGCTGCGCACGCCCGGGATGACGTGGTTCAAGCTGCCGTTGTTCGTCTGGTCCATGTACGCAGTCTCGCTGGTGATGGTGCTGGCCACGCCGGTCCTGGCGATGACGTTATCGCTGATCGGCCTGGAACGCTTCGCACATGTCGGCGTGTTCGATCCCGCGCTCGGTGGCGATCCGCTGTTGTTCCAGCATTTGTTCTGGTTCTACTCGCACCCGGCGGTGTACATCATGATTCTGCCGGCAATGGGTCTGGTCAGCGAAATCATTGCGTGCTTCGCGCGCCGGCGCGTGTTCGGCTATCGATTCATGACGTATTCGATGCTGGCCATCGCGGTGATCGGTTTCATGGTGTGGGGTCACCACATGTTCGTGTCGGGACAGTCGGTGTACGCCGGCATGGTGTTCTCGCTGCTGAGCTTCGTCGTCGCGGTGCCATCGGCGATCAAGGTGTTCAACTGGACGGCAACGTTGCACAAAGGCGACATCACGTTCGAGGCGCCGATGCTGTATGCGCTCGGCTTCGTCGGGTTGTTCATGCTCGGTGGGCTCACCGGCTTGATCCTGGCGGCGCCGGCGCTCGACGAGCCGTTGCACTCCACCTATTTCGTCGTCGCGCACTTCCACTACGTGATGGTCGGCGGGTCGGTGATGGCGTATCTGGGCGGCATCCATTTCTGGTGGCCGAAAATCACCGGCCGCCTGTACCACGAGGGCATCGCCAAGTTCGCGGCCGTGCTGATGTTCTTCGGCTTCAATCTGACGTTTTTCCCGCAGTACATTCTCGGCTACGAAGGGATGCCGCGACGCTATCACGCGTACCCGCCGGAGTTTCAGGTGCTCAACGTATTGTCGTCGGCGGGCGCGTCGATTCTGGCGCTCGCATATCTGCTGCCGTTGTTCTACCTGTTGTGGTCGCTGTATCGCGGCGCACCGGCGGGCAACAACCCGTGGCAGGCGCGCGGGCTCGAGTGGCAGACGAGCTCACCACCGCCGAAGCATAATTTCCTGCGCGCGCCGGTCGTCCGCGGCGCGTATGCCTATGACGAGCCGCTACCATGAGCGCAACCGCAGCCGACACTCACAGCAGCCATCGCGCCGAACACTTCGACGACGCCCTGCAACAGCACACCGCATCGCAACTCGGCATGTGGGTGTTCCTCGCCACCGAGGTGTTGTTCTTCGGCGTGCTGTTCGCCAGCTACGCGATCGGCCGCATTCACGCGCCCGAAGGTTTTGCGCTCGGCAGCCGTCATACCGACGTACTGCTCGGCGGCATCGAGGCGGTCATTCTGCTGCTCAGCAGCGCGACGATGACCTGGGCCGTACTGCTGATTGAACGCGATGTCGACGCGCGCAGCGTGATCACCTGGCTGCTCGCCGTCACGGCGCTGCTCGGCGCGGCGTTTCTGGTGCTGCACGGGATCGAGTATCTGAAGGAATATCACGAGCACCTGATACCCGGCGTCGACTGGGCTCAGTCCGGCCCGCACGCAGCGGCGATGGAGCAGTTCTTTTTCCTGTACTACGCGATGACCGGCTACCACAGTGTGCACGTGCTGGTCGGCATCGGCGCGATTACGACGATAGCCATCATGGTATGGCGCGGTCGCATCCAGCGCGGCTATACGACGCCGTTAGTCTTGACAGGGTTGTACTGGAGCCTGGTCGATATCGTCTGGGTGTTTCTGTATCCGCTGATCTATCTGATATCGAGATGAAACCGAATTCACATGCAGACAATGCCAAAGACGGGCATTCCCGTGACGCAAACGTCCTGCGGCGCGAAGTGCTGCAGGCGGCGAAGATACCCGCATGGTGTCTGCTGGGGCTGCTTGCGTTGCTGGCGGTGAACATCGTCTGCGCGTGGCTGCCGCTCGGTGCCGCGCGAGCGTTCGTCCATCTCTGCGTGTGCTCTGCAATGGCCCTGGCGCTGATGACATTCTGCATGGACCTGTTGCGCGCGCGGGCGCTGCTGCGCATGATCGCCGCAGTCGGCTATGTGTGGTTGGCGATCATGATCGGCATTTCGTTAACCGATTTCCTCGGTCGCGCACACGTGCCGCCACCGTGGTGACGACAGGAGCAAACATGTCTTTGAATCTCGAAGTTCTTTCCCAAGCCGCCAACGAAGCGCGCGGTCTTTGCATCGACGCGGTGCAGGCATCGCAGTCGGGCCATCTCGGGCTGCCGTTGGGCTGCGCTGAAATGGGCGCGGTGCTGTATGGCTATGCGCTGAAGCACAACCCGGACGAGCCGCGCTGGATTGGCCGCGACTATTTCGTGCTGTCGGCGGGGCACGGCTCGATGTTCCTGTACGCCTGGCTGCATCTGAGCGGCTACGACCTGCCGATGGCGCAGATCGAACGCTTCCGGCAGCTGCACAGTCAAACGCCGGGGCATCCTGAATTTGGCGAAACCCCGGGTGTCGAATGCACCACCGGGCCGCTGGGTCAGGGCGTGGCCAATGCGGTGGGTATTGCGATGGCGGCGAAAATGGCCGCCGCCCGCTTCAATACCGATGAACACCGGATCTTCGATCAACAAGTCATTTGCCTGGCCGGCGACGGCTGTCTGCAGGAGGGTGTTTCCGCGGAGGCGAGCGCGTTCGCAGGCCATTTCGGGCTCGACAATCTGATCCTGATCTACGACTCCAATGCCGTCACGCTCGACGCGATGGCAAAGGTCACGCAGAGCGAAGACACCGGCATGCGTTACCGCGCGTACGGCTTCGACGTACAGGAGATTCGCGGCGACGACATGCAGGCCTTCCTCGATGCACTGGTTGTTGCAAAGCGGCGCAAAAACGGCAAACCCCAGTTGATCATCGCCCGCACGTTGATCGGCAAAGGCATTGCCGAAGTCGAAGGTACGTCGAAAGCCCATGGCGAAGGCGGTGCCAAATTTGCCGACGCGTCGCGAAAAAACCTTGGGCTACCAGAGGAGCACTATTTCGTTTCAAGCCAGGTGCGTCAGTATTTCGCCGCTCACAAGCAGCATCTGCTGGACGAATATGCCAGGTGGCAGCAGACCTATCAGGCCTGGCGTAAAGCCAACCCCGACAAAGCGCAGATGCTCGACGACGCACTCGCCGGCACCGTACCCAAGGACCTGTTCGACGGCATTCCGGCCTTTCCCGACGATGCGAAACTCGCCACACGCAATGCAGGCAGTGAAGTCCTGCAGCCGCTCGCGCAAGCGATGCCGTTGTTGATCAGTGGCAGCGCCGATCTGCACGGTTCGACAAAGAATTACATCGAAGGTGCCGGCAATTTCACGCGCGAAGATCCCAACGGCCGCAACATTCACTTCGGCATTCGCGAACACGGCATGTGCGCGATCATGAACGGCGTCGCCTATCACGGTCTGTTCCGTGCATCGGGGGCAACGTTTCTGGTTTTCACCGACTACTGCCGTGCCGCCATTCGCCTCGCCGCGCTGTCGCACCTGCCGAACATCTACATCTTCACGCACGACTCGATCGCGGTCGGCGAGGACGGCCCGACGCACGAACCGGTTGAGACGGTGGCGAGCGTGCGCGTGATGCCGAATCTCGACGTCATTCGCCCCGCCGATCCCGAAGAAACCGCCGGCGCGTTCGTCGCCGCGCTGCAGCGCACCGACGGACCTACGCTGCTCGCGCTGACCCGGCAAACGGTGCCGCTGTTGAGCGAGATCAGCGTCGACGCGCGGCGCGAGGGTGTGCTGAAAGGCGGCTACATTGCGAAACGCGAAACCGCGGAACTCGATCTCATTCTGCTGTCGTGCGGCAGCGAATTGCAGCACGCGCTGACGGCGGCGAAAGAGCTAGGCGCCGGCACCCGCGTCGTCTCCATGCCGTGTTTCGAACGATTCGACAGACAGCCGGCAACTTATCGCAACGAGGTCTTACCCGACGCGTGCCGGAAGCGGGTGGCCATTGAGGCCGGCGTGCCGCAAATCTGGTCGCAGTACGTCGGTCTGGATGGAAAGATCGTCGGCCTGAACCGCTTCGGCATGAGCGCGCCGGGTAGCGAGGTGATGCACGAACTGGGCATCGACGCGCAGCACGTCATCGACGCCGCCAAGGCAGCAGAATGATGTTCAGCCGCCCGATCGCGCGCCATCGATGAACTGTTTGGCTTTGATCGCGATGGCGTCGCCGTCGAGTTCGAAGTGCCTGAGCAATGCTTGCGGATCGCCGCTCTCACCGAAGCGATCCTGCATGCCGATGCGCAGCAATGGAGTGGGCAGTTTTTCGCCCAGTAATTCGGCGATCGCGCCGCCAAACCCTGCAGATGCCTGGGCCTCTTCGGCCGTCAACACGCAACCGGTCCCGCGGACACTGTCGAGAATCGTCTGTTCATCGAG
Organism: uncultured Gammaproteobacteria bacterium; assembly: GCA_963735085.1. Classification (GTDB taxonomy): domain Bacteria; phylum Pseudomonadota; class Gammaproteobacteria; order Pseudomonadales; family Azotimanducaceae; genus DATJGR01. Next base: position 78,575 of record CAVTJP010000017.1, on the reverse strand, counting down.
CGGTTTGACCGTTGGCACATGCACCACGTCGGCGTGAACACCCTGAGCTTTCAGGCGTTCAGCCGCCACCAGTAGCTGATACGTCATGGTGCCGGTGCCGAGCAACGATACATCGGAGCCGCTGCGCAGTAGGTAAGCCCGGCCGATTTCGAACGGCGAATCTTCGGTACTGAATATCGGCGTTTTCTCACGCGCCAGGCGGATGTAGTTCGGCTTGTCGTTGTCGGCCATGGCCATAGTGGCCCTTTCGGCCTCCAGGCTGTCGCCCGGAGCCAGCACGATCATGTTCGGCAGCACGCGCATCAGTGCGATGTCTTCCAGCATCTGGTGCGTGGCGCCGTCCGGACCGACACTGATTCCGGCATGACTGCCGACGATTTTGACGGGCTGGTCGTTCAGCGCAATCGTCGTGCGAATCTGCTCCCAGTTGCGGCCGGGGCTGAACGCTGCATAGCTCGACGTGAACGGAATTTTGCCTGCGCGCGCCAGACCGCTGGCCACCGTCACCAGATTTTGTTCGGCTATGCCGATCTCGATGAAGCGCTGCGGAAACGCCTCTTTGAAGTACGACATTTTCGTGCTGTCGGTCAGGTCCGCACAGAGGACGACGATCTTCTCGTTGACTGCACCGGCCGCTTTGAGCCCGCGGCCAAACCCGGTTCGAATCGGCTCCTGTTTCACGTCGCCGAAAATATCTGCGGCCAGTGGATAGTCCATCAGACCGAATCTCCGGGCGTGATCTTTCCATCCAGTGTTCGCAACTTCCTCAGCGCCCGCCTGGCCTGGTCTTCGTCCGGTGGCTTGCCATGCCATTTGTAGTCATCTTCCATGAAGTCGACACCTTTGCCCGGAATGGTACGGGCAATGATGACGCTCGGTTGCGTGGTCATCGCGCGGGCCATGCTGGCGGCGTCGATCACGCTGCCGATGTTGTGACCGTCGATTTCCTGTACATGCCAACCGAAGCTCTGCCACTTGTGGCGCAGGTCTTCGAGCGGCATGACATCCTCGGTACGACCGTCGATCTGGATGTGGTTTCGATCGACGAACACGATCAGCTGGCTCAGCTTGTATTTTCCGGCGAACATGGCGGCTTCCCAGATGTTGCCTTCGTCGAGTTCGCCATCACCGGTGATCGCATACACGAAGCGGTGTTTGGCATCGTCCAGATACTGAAGGCTGTACGCATAACCGGCCGCCTGCGATAAGCCGCTGCCGAGCGGTCCGCTGGTATTTTCCAACCCCGGCAGCGAACTGCGCTCCGGGTGCCCCTGCAAGCGACTGCCGAGTTTTCGCAGCGTGCCAAGCTCTGCCTTGTCGAAGTACCCGCGCTCGGCCATCACCGCGTACTGCACCGGAACGCAGTGGCCGTTGCTCAGAAAAAACACATCGCGGTCTGCCCACTCGGGATCGTCCGGCTCGAGTCGCATGATGTTGAAGTACAGCGTCGTCACGATATCGGCCAGTCCAAGCGGGCCGGCGCTATGTCCACTGCCGGCCTCTTCAAGCATACGGATAATGTCCTTGCGGACTTCATTCGCCTTCTTCTCGAGTTCACCGATCGTTAGCTGGTGCATACGATGTTTGACCGTGAAGCGTCGATTTTGTTTGAACTTGCGGCGCGGCCGCGCTCGCGACTTTGCCGGCGCCTTGCGTTAGTTACAGGATCGCCGACAGCAATGCGATCAGCGCAATGCCAAACGCCGCCAGGCACATTGCGAAGATGGCACCGATCTGGATGCCGTGCCGAACGTCGGTGCTGCGCGCACGGTGAAAACCCATTGCGAAACGCATGTAGCGCACGCCGGCACTCAAGGACATAACCACACCCATGCCGATCAGCACCGAGCCGCCCCAGGTGGACAGCGCGCGCGGATACAGAGCGGCTGTTCCGTGGGCTGCAGGCAAACGGTGCACGATCAGACCGAACCGGTCGACGACGAAACCCAACGCCATCAGCGACAGCGCGGTGCGCAACCACGCCGACAGCGTCCGCTCGGCCGCGAAGTACACCAGCCTGCGTGACAATTCGAGCGCTTCGTTGCCCCGTTCATCCATTGCGATCGCGAATCGCGGCGATCAATTCACGTTTGCGCATCTTGCCGCGGCCTTGGATATCCAATTCACGAGCCCGGTTGCGTAACTCGGGCACCGTGCGCTCGTCGAGTGCCGTGTTTGGATTACCGGTGCCTTGTGTCGTCTTGTTCGGCGTGCGGCCCTCCTTGCGCCGCTGTTTATTTACGGTGCGCGCAGCGATCTCTTCGGCAGTGGATTCGATCCTGCCGCGCGCTCGCGCGCTCTTCTTGACCTTCTGATACTGGCGTTCGTCTTTGTTCGACCAAGCCTGCGGCATCGCAGCGCCCTCCCAGCTTCGGCTTCGATCAGCCTGTAGAAGTTTGATCCGGCGACTGTTCACCGGAAGACTGTTCCGAACCGGATTGTTCATGCGAACCCGCCCGCGCAGCTTGCCGTCGAGCGGTGTTTCCGTCATCGGTGATATCCACATCGATACCGGATTCGTCGCCGCCGGATTCCGCCGCGCTACTGTCGAGCGTGTGGCGATCATCGGCGCGTTCGGTTACTTCGATCTGGCGCACGCGATCGCGTTGCAGCTCCGCGTTGCGCGGCACTTTCACCGTCAGCACACCGTCGCGGAAATCCGCCGAGATGTCATCACGGCTGGCGTCTTCGGGCAGACTCAACGCCTGCTGAAAGCTACCGTAGCGCCGATAGCGGTGGACGCCTTCGTTTTTGTCGGATTTTTGCGATTCGCGTTTGGACCCGCTGATCAACAGGTAGTCGTCACGGACTTCCACCTTCACGTCGTTCCGCGCAACCCCGGGCAGCTCCATGGTGATCTCGTAGCGGTCTTCTTCCTGATCCACGTCCAACGATGGATTGAAGCGACGCTCGTCGTCGTCTGCGTCACCTCTCTGCAGACTCTCCTCGAACAGCCGGTTCATTTCCTGATGCAGCCTGTTGAGCGGCGACCAAATCGGTCCACCCCATCTGCGCGGTACCGTGGTGCCCAAACCCCACGGGCGATATTCGACGAGTCTGGTCATAACGTGTTCTCCTGTTTCTGTTGCTCTGAATGACTCCGGGCACTGACTCCGGGCACAAAATGAAAAGCAAAAAAGAGACCAATCCGACAGCGCAACCCGTACTCGGCGCCGTAGCCGACGCCGCGCTTCGAAACGCCCGGCGGCGTGAAATTCATACAACGGTCGCGGTAACTTTTACGCTCCACAAAGCGCGCATGCACATACGCAACGCGACCGAAAAACACGTCGTCAAGCGAACCTGCCCAGCGTGAGAATCAATCCCGCCCGCCAATCGACCTGCGCCAGCGCACACCTTTTTCGGTTATTTCAATGCGCGCTCGGTCGTTCATCTGCACGCTGAATCCGAAATGATCGTTTTCGCCTTTGAAACGGCCGAAGGAAACGCGGTCGTTCAACTTCCAGCCGTACATCTTGCCGCCGTCCATCGGCAAACGTTCGACGCCCCAAGCGTATTCGGTCAGCCACGGTGCTTCGGCGAGCGAGCCGGATTTGTCACGCTCGCGTTGGTGCGCACGCGCGAGCGCGACATTCGTAGTCATCAGCAAGAGCACAGCTGCGATCCACCTCATTTTTGCGCGCGTTCCGCATGAATGACGGCATCTTCGCCCGTTGCAGATTCACGCGAATGCGCCATTTCCATCAACCCTAGAGCCAACACTGCAGTCTTCATGTTGGTCGTGATGAGCACTGGCTTCGGGCGCGTGATGCGCGCCTGAGTTGATTCCGATGCGGTCGCCGGATTGTCGAGCGAAGACATTGCGCTGGATGCGCAGCCCGAGAGAGCCGCCCAGCCGACCATGAACATCACTCTCAGCGTGTTGATAGCCATGCTGTCGTGCTCCATTCGAATTCAATGAATAAATATATAGCGCCATGAGAGGGCGAGGAGCAGCCGCCGGCATCCGAATCAATTGACGGATTTGGTGAAACGAATGCGTAAAGGGGGTCCTACACGTCCACGCGACGCGAGTCCGACTCCGGCAACGGCAGCAAACCGCACAATTCGTTCAGCATGCGCGGATAAGAAACATTGCGGGAATTGTTGAGCGACAGTTCGCCAAGCACCGTACGCAATTGCGCGGGATCGGAGCACTCAACGGCCAGTGACGCCAAACCCGCTCCATTGACCCAAACTCGCGTCGCTTCGCCGAGAACGTCATCGCGTTGGTAGCGACAACGTTGCTTGTGAACGTGCAGCACCCATACGTCAGGCGAATGTTCTGCGCGAGCAACGAGTTCGCTGCCGGCGTGCGCCGGATGCAACAGCGATGCGGGATACGCCCAGCGCGAAAGCCGAGCGCGAGCGCGCGCGTTTAGCGGTAGCGGCATAGGCTCTTCGGGTTGCCACTGTTCGAGCGGTTTCAAACAGCGAATGCGTGTCTTTGCGTCCAACCCGCAGCGCCTGTTCAGCTTCACGCTGCGATCAACCTGACCTCGCAGCAGCAGATAGACTTCGTCTTCCGACTCCACGTCACCGGCGTCCATCGACGACGACAGCGACGCGCGGTGAGCGTCGTCGCGCTCGAGCGCCGCGAAGATCCTGAATTCGTATCGGGCGCTCATGCGTGCATGGGAGTGGTTGGCTGCAACGCTCTGCCCAGCATCGGTACGCTAGTGCGAAAACAGCGCGATCAAAATAATGATCGGAATTGGAATGCCCAGGAAATAAAGAAGGATCGATCGCATATTCGTGGTTCCAGTGTCGGGTTCAAATCATCTCATCGCTGCATGTGAGCCGAGTCGCGCTGACGGCCGCCTAATGTCGCAGCGACGCTGGCAATGAAAGCGCCGAACAACAACGCAACGAACATCCATAGCGCGGAATGGGCAGCGGCTTTGCGGGCCGCCTCGGCGGCCGCTTTCGTCGTAGCGATTGGGTGGTCGAGCGCGTGGCGGCGCGATTCGCTCGTTCGTCCATCTGCGTCATCTGCACGACGCTGCACATCTGTTTGGGAGGCTCGGGGCAGGTTCGAGAATTCGCCCGCCTCGCCGGCCACACTTGCCGCGCCCGTACCCACGTCTACCGCGTCATTGAGGATTGTGTGCGCGGTACCCGCCAACAACACGACGCTGACCAGCGACGCGACACTCCATGAAAGGAGTCCGTGTGCCGTATCGCGAAAATAAACTTCGTCGCTATGCACACGGGCCCAACCGATGCGCAACCGGCCGGCGAGATAGCCGCCTACCCCGGATGCCGCGAGTTGCGTGAATGCCAGCCAGGCGATCGTTGCCGCACCGATCGGTTTGCTTTGGTACGACCACGGGGTTATCGACGACAGTCCCAGTCCCATACCCAGCATCAAAAGCAGCAGCGACAACGCGGCCGCCGCGGTCGCGCCCGCGATCACCGCACCCCAGGAGACGCCTGATGCGTTCGTATCATCTACAGCGACCCTTCCGTCCATCGGGTCGTCGATATCGGAAATCAGCTCGGCGGGCATTTGATGCACCTTTCTGTTCTCGTCTGGTGGGGGCTCAGCACGACTGTCACGGCAGATCTGCCAGGCCAACGCGACCACGATCCCATTCGATATCACGCAACGCGATCAGCGCGGTTTGCCATTCAGCGTAAGACAACGCTGACAGCTGCTGCCCCGGCACGCATTTTGCTCGATCTATCCATACACATTCGTCAACTCCAGCGCCGGCAACCACGCTCATGAGCACCGAACACGTCAACGTCGAACGCCTCGAAGTCGAGGCGTATGAAATTCCAACCGACGCACCGGAAGCCGACGGTACGCTGGAATGGGATTCAACCACGCTGGTACTGGTGCGCGCATTCGCGGGCGGCGAATCAGGACTGGGTTGGACTTATGCGCACGCCGCCGCGGCAACGCTGATCGCCGATACGCTGGCCGACGTCGTGTGCGACGGCGATGCATTCGACATTCCGGCGCAGTGGCGGCGCATGAACCGACAGATTCGCAACATCGGGCGGCCCGGCGTGGGCCTGATGGCAATCGGCGCGGTCGACACCGCATTGTGGGATTTGAAGGCCAAGCTGCACGATTGCGCCCTGGTCGACCTGTTGGGGCGTGCGCGTGACGCGGTACCGATCTACGGCAGCGGCGGCTTCACATCGTATAGCGTAGACGAACTGACGACCCAGCTCGGCGGCTGGGTGGACCAGGACATTCCCCGGGTAAAAATGAAAGTCGGCGCGGACCCGCGCCAAGACCCGGCGCGGGTCCGCGCGGCCCGCGCCGCAATCGGTGCCGATACCGAATTGATGGTCGATGCCAACGGCGCTTATCAACGCGAACAGGCGTTGCGGCTGGCGGAACGGTTCGCCGAGCACGGCGTCGTGTGGTTCGAAGAACCGCGGCCCTCTATCGATCTCGACGGCTTACGATTACTGCGCGACCGCACGCCGCCCGGCATGGCGATCACCGCCGGTGAATACGGATGGAACGCTGACTATTTCAGGCGCATGCTTGCCGCCGGTGCCGTCGACATACTGCAGGCGGATGCGACCCGCTGCGGTGGCTTTACCGGTTTCGCACAAGTCGATGCGCTATGCGAAAGCTTCCACGTGCCGCTGTCTGCACACTGCGCGCCGGCACTGCACGTGCAGATCTGCAGCGCCGCGCAACGCCTGATCCACGTCGAATATTTTCACGATCATGTTCGCATCGAACGGCTGTTCTTCGACGGTGTGCCCGAGCCCAGGCGCGGCATGTTGAGCGTCCAACGCGACAGACCCGGCATGGGCTACGCACTGCGAACGGCCGATATCGGACAATACCGGATACGCCCATGAACACATCGATCGGGCAACGCACCTGGGTGATCGCCGAAGGCTACATTCCACCCGGCGGTACCCATGCAGACGATCGCCGCTTTGAAAGTCACGAAGCCGCCTGCATCATCAATACCGGTTCCCATGCCGCAGAGATCGAGATCACGCTGTATTTTGCCGACCGCGAACCGGTCGGGCCGTATCGAGTAGAGGTCGCGCCACGGCGCACGCTGCACCTTCGATTCAACGACCTCGACGATCCTGAACCGGTGCCGCGCGACACCGACTATGCCAGCGTCATCGAATCCTCGGTGCCGATCGTGGTGCAGCACACGCGGCTCGACTCGCGTCAATCGGCACTGGCGTTGATGACCACGGTCGCGTTTGCGGTTACATGACGCACGGGCAAAACGGCGGTTCAGTATCCGCCGACTACCGGCAGAATCTCGCCGGTGATGTAGCTCGAGCAGTGCGCTGACGCCAGAAATACATAGGCGGGTGCAATCTCTTCCGGCTGCGCGGGCCGACCCATCGGTGCGTGTGCGCCGAACTGGGCTACGTCGGGCGCACTGAGATCCGCCGGATTCAGTGGGGTCCAAACAGGCCCCGGCGCGACTGCATTCACGCGAATGCCGCGTTCCATCAGCATCCCTGCCAACGATCGGGTAAAGGCGTGGATGCCGCCTTTGGTCAGCGAATAGTCGAGCAAATGTCTGCTGCCCCATATTCCGGTCGTGGAACCGGTGTTCACAATGACGTCGCCGGACTTCATGTTCGGCACTGCTGCGTGGGTCATGTTGAAGTAGCCATACAGATTCGTCTTCAGCGTCTGGTCGAACTGCTTCGGTGTAAGGTCCTCGAAATTCTCGACATGCAGCTGAAATGCAGCATTGTTGACCAACACGTTGATCGCACCGAGCTTTCGGACGGTTCGATCTACCGCGCCGGAACAGAATCGCTCACGCGCCACGTCGCCACGCAATACCAGGCAGCGGCGCCCCTCCTTTTCAACGGCCGCCTTCGTGACCTCTGCGTCTTCGTCTTCATCCAGATGAACGATCGCAATATCCGCACCTTCCCGGGCGAACAGCACCGCTACGGCACGCCCGATTCCGGAGTCCCCGCCGGTGACGAGAGCAACCTTGTCTTCCAGCTTTTTGGAACCGGCATAGAAAGGTGCGTCGTACATCGGCGCCGGATCGAGAGTCCGCTCCGAGCCCGGTTTGGGTTGGTGCTGTTTCGGCAGCGGTGGCTCGGGATAGCGCCGCGCGCCCGCCTGCATCGGGTTCGATTCATTCACGGTGCCAGACCGCGAAGTGCGTTCTACACGGCGTTGCAGATGTTGTTGGGTGCGCGCCGTGCGCCCCGCGGCGCCACGCGTCGGATTCGCGTTCACAGCCGATTTGGATTTCCGCTGTCTCACGGCTTTTTTGCCGTTCCTGGTGCCAGTGTCCTGATTGTGTTTAGCCATCGTAGTCGCGCGCTCCGTCCCGCGCGTCAGTCCTTTTTGTCTCGCTGCAATTCGTCCTTACGGGCCTGCATCAGATCACCGAGTCGTTTGAGGTCCATATCCGATTTCTTCGCCTTGTCGAACATGCCATCTGGTTTTTCTTCTTCCTTGACGTGGTGCTTGATCATCTCCGACAGCACGCGCACCTTCGCATCGAAATAATCGTCGGTGGGTACCATTCTCTCGATCTCGCCAATCAGGTTTTTCGCACCATTGTGTTCGACGATCGCTTCGTGATGGATATCTTCGTCCTCTGTCTCGTCCAAGAAGACGGGATAGAAAATTTCTTCTTCGATGATCGTATGAACCCGCAGCGCGTTGCAGATGCTCGATGCCAGCGCCTGCTTGCGGGAATCATCGCGTGCTTTATCGAACTGCTCGAACCACTCTTTGACCTGTTGATGGTCTGCCTTCAAAAGCGCTATTGCGTCTTTGGCTTTCGATTGACTTTGACGACGCGAACGGGCGGTTGCTTCGGCCATTATGAGTCCTCCAGAAGGACAGCGATGTGTGTCGAAACAATCTAGCGTGCCCGTTTCGACACGCTGTAGGCGCATTCCGAAAATGCTGTCGGCACCCGCTCCGAGCCACAGAAAACGTCGCAGGCAGCTCTGTATTTGTTACAGCGGTGTGCGCGAGTTTACAAACGCACTGACGCTGAATCGTCCGGCCGCGTTGTCATCTGCTTCGTGAAGGTTTCCCGCCCGGCGGCCCCAACGGTTTGCAGCAACTCTCGTACCGCGCAGTTTGGTCGTCCGCCGAGACGACAGATTCAATCGGTTCCGGAACACCACAGAAGGCAGGCACGCATTTTGCGTCACATCTTTCCCAAACACATGGACATTTCTGCAACGACACGCAGGTTCAGTAAGCGTACGAGGAACATCGAGATATGGCAGACAGCGTCGGCGACTACATTCTCAACCGGCTCACCGAATGGGGCATCAAGCGCATCTACGGTTTTCCAGGTGATGGCATCAACGGAATCATGGGCGCACTCGGTCGCGCAGCGGATCGCTTCGAATACGTCCGGGTTCGCCACGAGGAAATGTCTGCGTTCATGGCCGGCGGGCACGCCAAGTTCACCGGAGAGGTGGGCGTATGTATGGCGACGTCCGGACCAGGCGCGATTCATCTGCTCAATGGTTTGTACGACGCGAAGATGGACCACATGCCGGTGCTGGCGATCGTCGGCCAGCAGGCGCGCTCGGCATTGGGCAGCGACTATCAGCAGGAGGTCGACCTGCAGACGCTGTTTGCCGACGTTGCCAACTACGTCGAAATGATCTCCAGCCCGGCACAGGTGCGTCACGTGATCGATCGCGCGCTGCGCATTGCCAAGGCCGAACGCGCTGTGACCTGTGTGATCGTGCCCAACGATCTGCAAGTGCTCGATGCGGTGCCGAGTCCGCCGCGCGAACACGGCAATGTGTATTCCGGTATCGGCTACGCACCAACCCACCCGGTCCCTGCGGATGGCGAACTACTCGCTGCCGCGGACATTCTCAATGCCGGCGAGAAAGTCGCGGTGCTGGTCGGGGCCGGCGCGCTCGCCGCAACAGATCAGGTCGTCGAACTGGCGGACGTACTCGGCTGCGGAGTGGCCAAGGCATTGCTCGGCAAGGCGGCGCTGCCCGACGACTTGCCGTTCGTGACCGGGTCGATCGGCCTGCTCGGTACCCGGCCAAGCTGGAACATGATGCAGCACTGCGACACGCTGCTGATGATCGGCACCACCTTTCCCTATTCCGAGTTCCTGCCCGAAGATGGCCAGGCACGCGCGATACAGATCGATATCTCGGCGCGAAATGTTTCGATGCGCTATCCGACCGAGGTCAATCTGATCGGCGACAGCGCAGCAACGCTCGATCGGCTGCTGCCGTTGCTCGCGCGCAAACAAGACCGTTCCTGGCGCGAAAAGATTGAGGCCGACGTCACCGAGTGGTGGCAGGAACTCGAAGACAAGGCAATGGAATCAGCCGACCCGATCAATCCGCAGCGGATCTTCTGGGAGCTGTCGTCCCGTCTACCGCAGGACGCGATCCTCTGTGGCGACTGCGGCTCACACACCAACTGGTATGCACGCGATGTGAAGATCCGGCGCGGCATGATGGCTTCGTTGTCGGGCAAGCTCGCGACGATGGGCAGCGGCGTGCCGTATGCGATTGCGGCCAAGTTCGCATATCCCGACCGGCCGGTGCTGGCGATGGTCGGCGACGGCGCCATGCAGATGAACGGCAACGCCGAACTGATCACCGTGAAACAGTATTGGCAACGCTGGCAGAACCCCCGCTTCGTCGTGATGGTGCTCGCCAATCACGATTTGAATCAGGTCACGTGGGAACAGCGCGCGATGGAAGGCGATCCGAAATTCTCGGCGGCGCAGGAGGTGGAAGATTTCCCGTATGCGCACTACGCCGAACTGCTCGGCTTCAAAGGCATCCGCGTCGCCAATCCGGATGACATCGGCCGCGCCTGGGAGGACGCTTTCAGCGCCGATCGCCCGGTGCTGATCGAGTTCATCGCCGATCCCGACGTGCCGCCGTTGCCGCCGCACATCTCGCTCGATCAGGCGCGCGCCTTCATGACGATGTTGGTCAAGGGCGACCCCGATGAAGCCGGGATCGTCCGCCAGACCGCGCGACAGGCCAAGGACGCCGCCAAGCACATCATCGAGCGATTGATACCGGGTGATGACGAAGATGCCAAGGACGGTTGAACCGTGAGCACCGAGCAGCACATTGACACGCAGCGACTGCGCCGCGATCTCACCGGCCACGTCAACGGCGAAGTGCGATTCGACGACGGCAGCCGCGCACTGTACGCCACCGATGCGTCGATCTACCGGCAAGTGCCGATCGGCGTGGTTATTCCGCGCGACATCGACGACGTGGTGGCCACGGTCGCTGTCTGTCACGAGCATGGCGCACCGGTGCTACCGCGCGGTGCCGGCACCAGTCTCGCCGGTCAATGCTGCAACACCGCGGTCGTTATCGATTTCACGACGCATATCAATCGCATTCTCGATATCGACGTGGCCACGCGCACCGCCACGGTGGAACCGGGCTGCGTGCTCGACGAGTTGCGTGACGCGGCGAACGCTCTCGGGCTCACCTTTGGCCCCGACCCCGCCACGCACCGTCACAATACGCTCGGCGGCATGATCGGCAACAATTCCTGCGGCGTGCATTCGGTGATGGCTGGACGTACTGCCGACAACGTCGAGGCGCTGGAGATCCTGACCTACGACGGTCAGCGCATGTGGGTCGGCAGAACCCATGACGAGGAACTCGAACGCATCATCGCCGACGGCGGTCGCCGCGGCGAGATCTACGCCGGCATGAAGCAATTGCGTGACACGCATGCCGACGAGATCCGCAAACGCTACCCCGACATACCGCGTCGCGTGTCCGGCTACAACCTCGATGAATTGCTGCCGGAACGGGATTTCAATGTGGCGCGCGCGCTGGTTGGATCCGAAGGTACCTGCGTGGTGGTGCTGCAGGCGAAATTGCGCCTGGTCGAGAATCCGCGCGCGCGCAGCCTGCTGGTGCTCGGCTATCCGGACGCCTATTGCGCGGGCGACCACGTGCCACAGGTCCTAAAAGCCCAACCGATCGGCCTCGAAGGCATCGACGAGCGGCTGATCCAAGACATGAAGCTCAAGCACATGCATCCGCGCGATCGCGAATTGCTGCCAAAGGGCAGTGGCTGGCTGATGGTCGAGTTCGGTGGCGAGGATCGGGCAGACGCCGACGCCAAGGCGCGCACCCTAATGAAGACGTTGGAAGACGCCGACGACGCGCCCAGCATGAAGCTGTTCGATGATCCGGCCGAAGAAGAAATGCTGTGGAAAGTGCGTGAATCGGGTCTCGGCGCAACAGCTCACGTGCCCGGTCAGCACGAATCGCATCCCGGCTGGGAGGACGCGGCGGTACCGCCAGAAAAGGTCGGCGCGTACCTGCGCGACTTTCGTCGGCTGCTGCAACGATACGACTACGACTGCGCACTGTACGGCCACTACGGCGACGGCTGCATCCATGTACGCATCGACTTCGACCTGGCAACCGAGTCTGGCATCGCGCAATGGAAACATTTCATGAACGATGCCGCAGATCTGGTGTTGCGCTACGGCGGCTCCCTGTCCGGTGAGCACGGCGACGGCCAGGTGCGTGCGTGGCTGCTACCGAAGATGTTCGGCGACGATCTGGTCGCGGCATTCGGGGAATTCAAGCGTCTATGGGATCCGGACTGTCGGATGAACCCGAACAAGGTCGTCGACCCGTTTCCGGTCGACCATAACCTGCGCATCGGTCCGGACCGCGCTCGACCGCGCATCGTCACCCGGTACGCGTTTCCCGACGACGCCAACAGTATCGAGCAGGCGACCCGGCGTTGCGTCGGCGTTGGCAAATGCCGCAACGCACACGGTGGCGTGATGTGTCCGAGCTTCCGCGCGACCCACGAGGAAAAATATTCCACCCGCGGGCGCGCCAGATTGCTGTTCGAACTGTTCGAGTCGGCGCCGTTGACGGGCGGCTGGCACAACGACGCGGTGCGCGATGCGCTCGATCTGTGCCTGTCTTGCAAGGGTTGCAAGACCGATTGCCCGGTCAACGTCGACATGGCCAGATACAAGTCCGAGTTCATGGCGCACTACTACAAACGCCGCTTGCGCCCGCGTGCCGCGTACTCGATGGGACTGATTCACTACTGGAGTCGCATTGCCTCACATGCGCCAAAACTCGCTAACGCCGCGCTGCAGATGCCGGGTACCAGCCGCATGTTGAAGGCGATCGGCGGGCTCGCCGCCGAACGGCCGATACCGCGTTTCGCCACGCAGACCTTCGTCAACTGGTTCCGTCATCGCGACGTGCGCACTGGTAACGGAACAGAGGTGATGCTGTGGCCGGATACGTTCAACAACTATCTGAATCCGCATCACCTGCAGGCCGCGACGCGGGTGCTCGAAGCGGCCGGCTGCCAGGTGCGGATTCCTGAACGTCCTTTGTGCTGCGGCCGGCCGTTGTATGCCGAGGGCATGCTCGATCTCGCGCGCAATCAATTGACGAAGACGCTATCGACGCTGGTACCGCTGATGGCGCAACAGATTCCGGTCGTTGGGCTGGAGCCATCCTGCGTGGCGGCGTTTCGCGACGAACTGCCGGCACTGTTTCCCGGCGACGGTCGCGCGACCTATCTGAAGGAGAACAGCTATCTGCTCAGCGAATTTCTGGATCGGCGCGCGTGGCAGCCACCGACGCTGAAGCGAAAAGCGCTGATCCATACGCATTGCCACCACCATGCCGTTATGGGGATCGAAGCGGAGAAGCGTCTGCTCGATCGCACCGGCGTCGATTTCGAAATACTCGACACCGGCTGTTGCGGCTTGGCGGGCGCGTTCGGCTTCAATGCTGGTCACTACGACGTGTCGATGAGGATCGCTGAGCAGGGTCTACTGCCGAGGGTCCGCGAAGCCGACGACGACACGATGATTCTCAGCAACGGATTCAGCTGCCGCGAGCAGATCGAGCATGGCAGTAATCGCCGTGTGCTCAGCCTCGCCGAAATGCTGGACATGACGCTTCAGCAGCGCTCGTCCGCATCGGATCCGTCGCAGGACGCCGCCAATGGCACCGCACACCAATCCGCACAGCAACGCCATCGGGAACAGGCAGGAGGCTAGAACCATTGCAATATCGACTGCTGTCCGAGGACGGCGCAAAAACGTGGGCCGTGATCCTCGAAACCGGTGACGAGGCGACCGCCTGTCTGCTCGATTTCGCCACGGCGCACCATCTCAGCGCCGCGCATCTGACGGCAATCGGCGCATTCCAGCGCGCGGTACTGGGCTACTTCGATTGGGAAACGAAGGCATACCGCCGCAATCCGGTCGACCGTCAGGTGGAAGTGGTCTCTTTAATTGGCGACATTGCGTTGAAGGACGGCGAACCGATGCTGCACATGCATGCGGTGCTGGGCGAATCGGACGGCCGGGCGTTGGGCGGCCACCTGCTCGAGGGCCACGTTCGTCCTACTCTGGAAGTGATCGTCAGTGAAACACCCACACATTTGAAGCGCCATCACGACACCGTCAGCGGGTTGGCGCTGATCCGCATCGACGCAGCGCGCGAATGAACATTGCCGCCGTGCGCCCCATGAGATGCTGACCCCAAACGATGTTTCCCGATTGGCTGCATGAACTGTCAATTGTCGCGCTACTGGTCGGCGCCGGTTGCGCGCTGGCGCTACTGGCCGATGTGATCCGCCGCCCGCAGCGGATGGCTGTCATGAACATTGTCTGGCCCGTCACCGCGTTGTTCGGAACGCTCTTCACGCTGTGGCTTTATTTGCGGTATGCGCGCAGCAGTGAGCACGACGCGTCGCGCAGCCCGGGCAACGGCACGCAGACTCCGTTTTCAGTGGTTGTCGGCAAAGGCGCACTGCATTGCGGTGCGGGCTGTATGCTCGGCGACGTGCTGGCCGAATGGCTTGCGTTCCTGGTGCCGGCGGTCGCCGTCTGGTTTGGCTGGCAAAGCCTGTTCGCCGACAAGATCTTCGCAGTGTGGATTCTCGATTTTCTGGTCGCATTCGCGCTCGGAATCGCATTCCAGTATTTCGCGATCGTGCCGATGCGCGATCTGTCACCGGCCAAGGGGTTGCTTGTCGCGATGAAGGCCGATGCATTGTCGCTGGCGGCCTGGCAGATCGGCATGTACGGTTTCATGGCTTTCGCGCAATTTTACGTCTTCGGTCAACTGCTGCAGCACCGCGCCGAAGTCGACACGCCGGAATTCTGGTTCGCGATGCAATTGGCGATGATCGCCGGTTTCCTGACCGCCTATCCGGTCAACTGGTGGTTGATTCGAGCCGGAATCAAAGAACGCATGTAGACGCCGGGCGCACTACGGCAGCCGCGAAGGCGGCAGCCACACGCCGACATATTGCCGACGCCACCACATGCCCGTGCGCGCCTTCTGCTGCGGCGTCGTGAAGTGGTAGCGATACCGCAACACGCGAATCAGCCGCGGCGGCGCATTGGCGAACGGCGACGGTGCCAGCAGCGCCCACACCTGCGGCGTGCCGCTGAGCAGGCGATATACGAAGTTCTCGACCCACGGCGCCCCTTCGCGACTCGTCAGCGCAGCGAACCACATCTGCCAGTCGAGCCGCGGCTGATACGGCGCCACCCATTTGGGTGCAACGCTCAACTGTTGTGGTTTGAATTTGAAGGGAATATCCCGCCACGTGACGCCATCGTTGGAGCCCTGCAGGACGAGTTCGTCACGCTGTGTTGTCATCACCGCAAACAGACCATAGCTGTTGACGAGTTGGAACGGCTCGACCACACCCAGCACCCTGGCCTCCCACGCATCAAACCCCGCCCGGCCGATCGTCTGATGAATCTGCAGCGCGCCAAGCAGGGCCATCGCAGCCAGTACGACGCGCCACGCTACCGAGGCTGAAGCACGCGTCGGCGGCGCGGTACTGATCCCAAACGTCTGATCGTCCAGCAGCGCGAAACACAACACGATCGTCAGCACGTTGAAGAAATTGTAGTTGCCGGTCAGCAGAATCAGCACTTCGAGCAGCAAGAACCCGGCGGCGGCCAGCCGGCGCAGATTACGCGGCGCGAAAATCAACCACGGCAACCCCAGTTCAACGACGAACGTCGCCACGACGCCGCCGTGCAGCACGGCTGCCGGCAGATGGTCCGCATACCATGCGAGCATCGTCGGTAGCGGCTGCGTCTCGAAGTGATACTGCAGCGCGGTGAGGTCGTGCCACGTCGGATCGCCGGATGCGAGCTTCACGCAACCCGACAACAGCATGAAGCGGAACACCAACAATCGCGTCACCCAGATGCCGATGCGCGGTTGTACGCCGAGAATCGCCGCGACGATCAGCGCCTCGACCAACAGGATGTCCCATTGGAATTCGAGGAACACGCCGCCGCCATATTCGAGAGACAAGTAGCAGACGTAGCCGACGAGCGCCGCGATGGTGACCCGCACGCGCAGCAGCAGCAAAATGGAGGCGACCGTGCCGGCGGCACACACTGCAGTCGTCATCCAGTCCGCGCCCGACAGCCAATACAGTGTCGGCAGCAGCAGCCAGCCTGAGGGACCGAGTTGCGCATGCGCCGCGGCGAAATAGTCGGCGACCGGTAGAATGCCGTTCGAGCCGATCAGGCCCGCTGCCTGCCACCACCACGACGTGAATGCGCACAGCGCGGCAAAGCCAATCCCGCGAACGATCAGGCTCGACGTACGCTGATAATCCAACGGGCGCAGTTCGCTGCCGAACAACGGTCGAGCCAGCCGATACACCGCCGTACGGTGGCGCGCGGTGAATCGATACAGCACCTCGGCAATCGCTGCGAACAACGGTATGAATCGATAGCACCATAGCCAACCGCGCAATCGGGGGGCGCGCGCGAGCACCCGGAATGCCGCCTCGGCGCCTTGATAACGCGCCGTTGCTGTCATCAACTGAATCGAGCGCTGAAATTCATCGATGGTGACATCGGGATAGTTCGCCGCAACAGCCTGATACGGCTCGTAGCGGACGCTGCCGGACGCTTCGACGTCGGTCACCGCACGCGCGTACTCCACGCAATACCGGCAGAAGCCACAGTCACCGTCGTAGACCAGCAGCCAGGGTTCGTGTTGCTGGGCTGCGGGCAACGGGTTCATGAGTTAGCCGCGCGTCAGAACCGATCGAGCGCGAATGCGCTCATGTCGATGCCGGTCGGCACCCCGGCGATGATGTCGGCGATCGCCTTGGCCGAACCACACGCCATCGACCAGCCGAGCGGACCGTGACCGGTATTGACGAACAGATTTTCGATCGGCGAGCGCCCCACGATCGGCATGCCGTCCGGCGTCAACGGCCGCAGCCCGCACCACGGTTGCACGTTGGGTTGCTTCGACTGCTCTGCCAATTGCGGATACACCCTGCTGAACAGATCCACCAGATTGTCGATACGCTTCGGATTCAGGCTGACGTCGTATCCGGCGAATTCTGCCGTGCCGGCCACCCGCAGAACGTTACCCACCGGTACCAGCGCGGCGTGCAGCGAATCGTCGACGATCGGCACACGCGGTCGCTGCGCCCACGCATTCATCGGCACCGAAATTGAATAGCCCTTTGCTGGTCGTACCGGAAGCTTGAAGCCGAGTTGCTTCGCCCACAGCGCGCTGAAACTCCCCGCCGCCAACAGATACACATCCGCCTGCAGCGTCTCCTTCGCAGTGCGCATGCCGTCGACGGCGCCACTGCGCGCGCGAACGATCTCGACCACGCGCTCGGAATAGCGGAAACGCACGCGGGCATCTTCACAGACGCGCTGCAGGCCTTCACAGAACATCCGCGCGTTGCCGGTTTCGTCACCGGGATAGCCGATGCCGCCGACGATCTGATCGATCACGGGTTGCAGTGCGGGTTCGATTTCGAGCACGCCAGCCGGGTCCAGCGCGCGATGTTCGATGCCGGCCTGCTTCAGCCAATGCGCGATCTTGACGCCGTGATCGAACGCAGCCGCATCGCGAAAGACCTTCATCGTGCCGTCGTAGACGTGATCGAACTGCAGCGGATGCGCTTCGAGCAGATCTCGCATCATCCATTGCGAGTAATGCACCAGCGATACGTTACGCAGGTAGTTGCGCTGAAAATGTTTCGATGCGGAGTTGCGGATGAACGCGGCACCCCAACCGATCAGCGACGGCAACGCCCGTGCCCGCAGCAGCATCGGGGCGTCTTCGCGCCCCAACGAGCGCGTCAATTCGCGCAGCACACCGGGTGCATTCCACGGATCCGCCAGACTCGGCGTGATCATCGAGCCATTCGCATAGCTCGTCTCGCGCGCCGGACCGGCAGCGCGATCGACCACCACCACATCGCAACCGTGCTGACTCAAATAATAAGCAGCCGTGATGCCTGCGAGACCAGACCCTAAGATCAGTACCCGCACGCGTCGCTCGATCGCATATTCGTCACGCAAACCATCCTTTGCCCACCCCGAGTAGCCACAGCGATCCGCTCATCAGCATGCCCCACAGCGCCGCACTGGTCAGCTTACGCCAACGCCGTGGTGCAGGATCGACGATGTCGAAGCTTGTGACGTAAACCGTTTCGCACGCGCCGTTGCCGGTGTCCTGCCGCGTGGTGCTGGTGCCGCGATGAAACCCCGCGGTGGTCGAGTAGTTCGAAAGATATCCTTCGAGATGGATCTGATCGCCGACGGTTACATCGCTGATGCGTTTGCGCAGCAGCGGATCGGCAGTGATCAGGTGATTGTTGGAAATCTGATCGAGGCGGAATGCCCGCCACGCCGCGCTGTTATGCGTGCGGAACATGCACGTGAACTCGCCGTTCGTGAAATCGAAAGCATGCAGATCGACGCCGCCGGCATCATGCCCCCACACCACACACAGATCGGCGACATTCAAATGATCGTTCCATATCCGGTGCAGCAGGTGATCCGCGTCGTGCACGCGATAGGACACGACCATGCCATCGAGTACATAGCGATACAGCGGTTCGACGTGATACGTCACGCCGCCCTGCTCGACGTCGAGCGGCGGCTGTTTGACTTGCGCCTGGCGCGGCTCTTTCGCCAGAGCCGAAGAGAACGACAGTATCTTCGGCAGTGTGTCGGTCTTCAGCCACGCGACGGGCAACGTCACGAGGCAGATCAGGAAGACCCCTTGCAGCAGCCGCGCCATGCGCTGTTGCCGTAGCCGACGTCAGCCGACTTCGCGGCGCAATCGATCGTGCAGCGTACCAAACGCATCGACCATCGCCGCAACCGTGCGCGCGCCGGACTGAAACAGGTTGGTACCGTTCAACGACACCCAGCCAAATCCCAACTCGGCGATTTCCGCAGCCCGTCGCGCAACCTGGTCCGAATCCGCATAGAAGCTGCGCCCCTTACCATCATCGTTTTCACGCGGTGGCGGTGCGAGCATGGTCTGAAACTGCATGGCGTTGGCGTCCCGTCCGAAGCGTTCTGCATGCTCGCGTATCGTGCGCATTTCCGCCGTGACGCGTTCGCTGTTGTTCACCAATGCGGCCAGCCAGCCGTCGGCGTACTGACCGACACGGCGCAATGCGGCCTGCGAATGGCCGCCCACCCAGATCGGCAGCGCTGCGCCCTGTGGCGGCTTCGGTTCCATGCCCATCGCGGTGACGGGGTAGTAGTCTCCGCTGAAATCGACGCGCTCGTCGCGCCAGCACGCACGCAAGAGGCGCAACGCCTCGTCCATGCGCTTGCCGCGATTGCCAAACGACTCGCCGAGCGCATCGTATTCCGACGCCTGCCAGCCGACACCCACGCCGAGTCTGACGCGACCGCCCGACAGCGTGTCCAGCGTGCTGATCTGTTTGGCCACCAGCACCGGCTGACGTTGTGGCAGCACCAGCACTTCGGTGCCGAGCCCGATTCGCGACGTAACCGCGGCGCAGTATCCCAACGTGACGAGCGCTTCGAGGATCGGCATCTTGGCCGGATACTGCAGACCACTGCGACCCTCGATCGGAAAGCCCATCGCGACGTGATCGAACATGTCGAGCTGGTCGTAACCGATGCGCTCTATCTCCCTCGCGAGCTGTGCAACGGCGGCTGGACCTTCCCTAAATGCAATCGACGGAAAATCGACGGCGAGTTTCATGTGCGTAATCCCTCCTTCTTTTCACCAGACTGCGATGGATCAACCAGCAGCGGCACGCGAAGCGCGTGGCGGTGGTCATTCAACGTGTGACCATGACCGTCGACGCTGCCCAGCAGTTCGGGTGCAACCAGAATCGTCGCGTTTGGTTTCGGTTGCGCCCAATGCAGCCACTCTTTCTGCTCGATGCCGATCCAGAAGCGTGGTTCGAACAGCAACGCGCCCGATCCGTGCGCGGCACACCGATGTCGATCCAGCAGTGCTTTGATCCGTTCGTCGCGCGCAGGCATTCCCCGAGCATCGACAGCTAAAACGTGCGGTCGCAAAAGTTCGGTCTTCGCATCGTGCGCTTCGGTGGCTCGAATCACTTCTACGTCCACCGAATCGCCGCTCGCCAACTGAACTTCCAGACGCGGCTGCGGCTCCCCGCCATCCGCGACGAAGCTCACCTGCGCGCCCCAAGTACTCAGCAGCGCCGCCGCGTGCACCGCGCTCCAGAGATTCGCATCCGGATAGCGGCCGAATCTAACGGCTTCACCCGCCCGCAGGCTGTGCGCTCTTGCCGAAGGATTGTCACCTATCAGACCAAACGGCACGCCGATGTCGAACACATACGACAGTTCTCGGAGCCGCAATCGATCCGGCCGCCAAGCGCTGGCACCAGACAGCGCGAGAAACCCCTCCACCGCGGCTTCGCCCATCGCCGTGAGATTGCGCGGCAATGCCTCGAAGATACGGCGCCTGAGCAAACCGATGTTGTAGGTATTCTTCATCGTCGAACGTTCGCGCTCAGCTCACCGGTGCCGTTCATGCATCGCTCAGCGGCAAAGAAATCGCAAACGTGTTGCCGCTGTCTGAAGTACACAGGCAGACGCTTCCGCCAAGTCGCGCAACGATCGTCTGCACGACACCGATCGCGAGCCCGTGAGGCGTCACATCCGCAGTGCCGCCAAACGACCACAACGCGTCACTCAACGAATGGGAACCACCCTGATCGGCGACGGAAATGACGGCGTGGCCGCCGTCGGCCCGGCGCAGCCGCATCTCGATGGTGCCGCCGTTCGGCATCACGCGAACGGCATTGGCAACCAAATGACGAATCACCTGGTGTATGCGCGCGGCATCCGCGACAAGCCGCATCGGTTGGTCATCCGCCGCATAGCGCAGGTCGATGGACTGGGGCAGCCCCAGACGCAGCACCTCGAGTGCCTCCTCGATCACCGCGGGCAACATAACCTGCTCGACGTCGCGCCGCGCATGTTCGAGCGGATCCGCGAGTTCGAGCAAGTCGTCGATCAGATGTGTTTGCTCCGCAATGCTCTGCTTGACGAAACCGATCGCCCGCTCGACCGCACCCGGGCTTCGATCGACTTCCAGCAGGCTTATCCACATCAGCGCCGCATTGAGGGGCGAGCGTAGCTCATGCGCAACGACGCCGATGATGGGCGCGAAGGATACCGGCGCGTCGCTGTTACCGCGTTCGTCGTCCAGCACAACCAGCGTCTGTGCGCACGTATCGCGGATGTCCAGCGGCGTGAAGGTCATACGGCGCACAATTGCCTGGCCGTCGGATGTTCGTGCGATGAGACGCGCCTTGCACACAGCACGATTGCGCACGCCGGTACGCAATACGTCGGCGAGTGGCAGCCCCCCCGCCCCGCGCGCCAGCGCGGCGAACAGATCGGTTCCGCACGCGACGCCATTCGATACACCGCCCAGTATCGCGTCCGCGCCGGCGTCCCCATACGTCAGTGCGAAATCGGGCGTTCCCGCACAGGCTACCAAAACGCCACCCACGCACATCCTCCACGTCCGCCGCCTTATCGACGCATTAAACCAATTGGTCGGCCGGATCGCGACCGAGTATTCTTCAACCCTGGCTGGCGGAGACGGATTGCCTTGACTTCAGTGTTGATCGTTGACGACGAACGGGTGTTCGCTGCGGGGATGGCGGAATTCCTTCGCGTGTCGGGTCACTCGGTGGTTTGCGCGCACACGTTGGCGGATGCCCGCGCATCACTCGGCGAACGCATCCCCGAACTGATGTTGCTCGACCTGATGCTGCCTGACGGTAGCGGGCTGGAACTGCTCGACGAGATCAAGCAAACACCACCACAACGAATTGTCGTCGTCACCGGTCATCCGGGCGTCACGACGTTCATCAAGGATCTTGTCGGCCACGGCGTCGGGTTCCTGTCGAAGCCGATAGACCCTAAAGCCGTGACGAAAATATTGCTCTCGCTGCAAGATCGTCCTGACAATCACGCGGCTGCCGGCGGCAAGCACTTCGGCCTGTTGCTGGGCGAATCAACGCCGATGCAGGACATTTATAAAAAGGTGCGCCAGGTCGCGCCGATGGACACACCGGTGCTCATTCAGGGGGAGACCGGCACCGGCAAGGAATTGCTGGCCGAATCGATCCATGTCGTCAGCGACCGCAAAGGCGCGTACGTGACCGCCAATTGCGGCGGATTCTCGAAGGAACTGTTGACCAGCGAACTGTTCGGCCACGAACGAGGCAGCTTTACCGGCGCAAACCGGCGCCATATCGGGCTGTTCGAACGCGCGCACCATGGCACGCTGTTCCTCGACGAGATCACCGAGATGCCGCTGGAGATGCAGCCGTATCTGCTGCGGGTGCTGGAGACCGGTCGCATTACCCGCACCGGCGGTGAGACCGAAATCGAAGTCGACGTGCGCCTGATCGCGGCGACGAACAGCGATCCGTGGGAAGCCGTGCGTGCCAACAAACTTCGCGAAGATCTGTATTTCCGATTGCGCGTGGTGCCGATGCAGATGCCGCCGCTACGCTTGCGCGACGGCGACGTGGCCTTGTTGGCGGCTGCATTCCTCGACGAACTGAACACCCGTTACGGCACCCGAAAGGCATTCGCCGATGTGGCCCTGGAACGATTCGCCGAGCACACCTGGCCCGGCAACGTGCGTGAACTGCGGCACACGGTCCACCACGCCTATGTCGTCACCGATGGCGATGACGGCGTCATTCTGCCACCCGATCAATTCGACGCCGCATGGCCGGAGTCGGAGCCCGAGGGAATCCAGGTCGGTCGATCAATCCGCGACGTGGAGAAGGAACTCATCGCGCGAACGGTCGATTGGTGCAAGGGCGATAAACGTGCCGCCGCCGCGATGCTCGGCGTAAGCTTGAAAACGCTGTACAACCGGCTCA
The DNA here is from genome assembly GCA_963735085.1 of uncultured Gammaproteobacteria bacterium. Classification (GTDB taxonomy): domain Bacteria; phylum Pseudomonadota; class Gammaproteobacteria; order Pseudomonadales; family Azotimanducaceae; genus DATJGR01. The sequence goes on along the minus strand of CAVTJP010000017.1, from coordinate 55,396 downwards.
ACGAATACGCGTCGAACGGAGATGACTATTAGAGCAGGTCGTTGAAAAACTCCGCTTGCGCAGAGTTTTTCGCAGCAACGCGGCGCCAATTTTGCATGCCGATAGATCGATATTCGCCGCGCGGACTGTCTTGTGGTCAATGTTCTCATCGTCGAAGACGATCCCACCGCGCAGAAGGCCTACCAATTCTGTCTCGAACGTGTCGGATACAACACCCGCTGCGCGTGCGACGCCGAGGCGGCGATCGCGCTAGCGGCAACCTGGACACCCGATGTGTTGCTATGCGACTGGCAGTTGGGCGGTTCCCTCAACGGCACCGACGTGGCGCGGGCGATTTCGAGACAGCATAGCTCAGCCGTCGTCTTCGTCACGTCGCATCCGCTGGAGTCTCTGAAGGCACAGGCCCGTGATCTCGACGTCAAGCTTTTTCTCCACAAACCGATCTCCGCAGATGTGTTGCGTGATGCGGTGCGGATCGCTTCGGCGTAGTTGAGTGGGCGTCGTCAGGACTGATCGTCGGATCGGATCCCGCCAAACAACGAACCTTGCTGATGCAGAAGCCGACACTGTTCCTCGCACTGCTGCAAAAACGCCGGCCAGCGTTCGGGAGCATCTGGTTGCGGTGACGGATAGGCGCAGTACAGCAATCCCGGCTGGGCCTGCATGAACGACGACCAGATGGTTTCGAACTCGCGTGCGCAGGACGTAGCGGCCCCGGCGCGCAACATGGCTTCGGCCTCACTGAACATCCATACCCGCTGAAAGCGCCGGACGAGACGATCCACGAGCACGCCGACCCGCGCAAAGTACGTCTCGTCCGGTGACGCCGCGATGTTGATCTCATAGAGCAGGTGGGATGCATCCAGCGCAACGTATTGTTGTTTGTCCAACGCGGCCGCGACATTGATGCCACGATCATGCAACTGACGTTCGAGCGACGCGAGATGCGCGTCGGTGGCAATGCACACCACGGCGTGACCCTGATCCAGCGCGACACAGGCCACCCGGCCCGCCTCGAAGATCAGTTCCGTGTCGTTCGGAACACGCCACGTCGGCGCGGCAACGACAGTGTGATCCATCAATGCGTCTCCAGCTTGGGTTGTTGCGCAAAGCTGCAAAGGGCGTGCCCAGATCGATTGTCGTATCGATCGAAAGAACCACCTGCCGGATATCGATGCTCCACGCAGCCTGCGCTCGATGCGGTTGCTACCCGAAGGCGGCTATTGGAAAAACTACAAACCGATTGCTGATCTTACAGATGCGGGTCGCGCAACCCATCCATTCGATAAACGCCCGCCGATCCGGGGCCCGATGTATGCTCAAGCTGCGTTTCCCGAAACTAAGGCAGTCGTTTGCGAATACGAAAATACCGTGTGGTGGCGGTGGGGACGGCGTGCATCCTGGCGTTCGGCTTCGTGGTCTTCTGGCATCTACTCCACCGCGACAGGCAGCAACAGATTGCCCGTATCGTCGATGACGAATCGTATGCGGCCAGAAGCCAGCTTTCACGAGATATCGAACAGCAACTGAACGCGTTGCGCGAAGTTGCGCGTTTCTGGGAGCAGTACGGACGCCTGCCTCGCGACCAATGGAAATCGGACGCGAAGATCGAGTTGTCGCATTTCGAAGGCATACGCAGCATCGTCTGGAACGATCCGGCCAAGGACGTTCACTATGTCGCGACACCCGACCGCTTCGCCTTCGATCGACGCCCATCGGATGCGCAATGGACTTCGATCTCGCAGATGCTCCGCGGTATCCCGACTGCCAGCGGCGAGGCCGTGTACGGTCCGGTGCCGGACGACGATGGCCATTTGAGCTACCGGGTGTGCATTGGTATTGGCCAGGATGCCCGCGACGGCATGCTGGTCGCGCTGGTCGATGCTCACGATCTACTGGCAAGTCTGTTGCGCGACCAATCGCCCGGATATTCGATTTCGATTTTGTGGCACGGACAGAAGCTGTTCCAGCGTGGCGAACCGGCCAACGGCATGCCAACGGCCTGGCAACGCCGCGGCTTCATCAAACTGTCGATGGGGCCAATCTGGGAGATGGTGCATACGCCGGACGCGACGCTGGCGGCGCGTTTCAGGACGCCCGCACTGACCGCTATGCTTCCAGCAGGCCTGTTGATCAGTATGCTGGTGGGCGCGCTGATCTTTCAGAACCAGCGCGTGCGCAGCCGTGCTCGAGTGGCCGAGCACGCGCAGCGCCGCTTCGCCGCTTTGAACGACGAACTGGAGCAACAGGTGGCGTCTCGGACTAAAGAACTCGCGCTGCGCAGCGCCGACCTCGAAACCATTGGCGAATCGGTTACCCACGACCTTCGCAATCCGTTGAACGTCATCTCGCTCAACGTGCACCTGGAGAGCAGCCGTTCCACCGCGGAAGGCGAGGCGATTTCCGAACCATTGCAACAGATCGACAAAGCCGCCAAGCAGATCGCGCATATTCTGGATCGATTACGCAGTTTCTCGGCGGTTTCGTATGCGGTTTTCGATCGCACAACGATCGATATGGCGGATCTGGCGCGTGGGGTCTTCGAAGAACTCGCATTCGCCGAGCCACCGCCGCACGCGACATTTCACGTGGGCGCGCTTCCACGGTGTCAGGGCGATCGAAAGCTGGTCGAAATTTTACTGATGAACCTTCTGTCAAACGCGCTGAAATACACGCGCTACTGCGCACAGCGCGAAATCGAGATGGGCTTTCAACCGTCGACTGTGCCTACCGTTTACTACGTTCGGGATAATGGCATGGGATTCGATTCGAGGCAGGCGGAACGGTTATTCGAACCGTTCCGGCGCCTTGAGCAAGCCGAAGACGTTGACGGTCAGGGGGTGGGGTTGGCCATCGCGGCGCGTATCGTACATCGCCATGGCGGCAGAATCTGGGCGGAGGCAGATGCGGGCCGCGGCGCCACGTTTTATTTCGAGTTGGGTCCCGCGAGCACGCCGGCATCGGAGACTGTTGCGGAATAGCCTCATTCGTTGTTGTGCAACCGGCACCGGCGGCTGGCCGCATGCCGGCATTGCAATCAGAATGAGCCTGTCCCAACGGTTCGCCCTCGAGCACAACAACGAACGACATGTCCGATACGACGCCGCGCGGACGCGGCTTTGCCAATCAACCCCTCGGCAACGCGGTGGCCGTCGGTCTGGTCACCGCACGCGCAGTGCGGCTGTGGATGCGCAGCGAACGGCCGGGCACACTGCGTGTGGCATGGCGCTGCGCGGACGCGGCCGAGTCGTGTGGTGAATGTGTCGTCCCGGTGGCCGCGCGCAACGACAATGACAATACCGTCTGTCTCGAAATCAAGGATCTGCGGCCGTTGCAGCGCTACGCGTTCGACGTATGGCGCCAGGACAGCACGGCGGACGGCACCGCGGAGGCAACACCGATCGGCAGCGGATGCTTCGAGACGGCCCCGGCATCGGCCACCGCCACCCCGGCGCATTTTTCCATCGCGCTGATGAGTTGCAATCAACCGTTCGACGACACCGGTGCAATCCGCGCCGACGCAACGCAGATGCTGCGCGCGTTGCGCAAACGCATGTCGGCTGACGACGTCAAACTGGCGCTGTTCGTCGGCGACCAGATGTATTCCGATGCGCCGGAGGCGCTGTCGCTATTCGATTCGGCGCACTTCGAGAAGGTTGCGCCGGCGGGTCGAAAACGGTTGCTCGATTGCACGACCGCGCAGGTGCGAACGCTCTACCAGGAGCGATATCGGCACTTCTGGAACATTCCCGAGTTCCGGCAACTGCAGGCTGAGCACGCGTGCTACATGATCTGGGATGACCACGACATCGTCGACAACTGGGGTTCCGATCCCGCGCATCAACGGCCACCGTGGGCCACGATCGGCGACGGTGCACGGCAGGCATGTTACGACTACCAGGCCTCGCGCGTACTCGAACCCGATGCCGCACGCGACACGTTTGCGTATTCGATCGAATACGGCTGCATTGCGATACACGTCATGGACCTGCGCTCGGAGCGTCGCGCCGGGCACAACGGTCGCCTGTATTCCGACGTGCAGCGCGACAACGTCGCGCGCTTCCTCGCAACGCATGCCGACAAGCCGGCGGTGTTCATCGTGCTCAGCGTGCCGGCGATACATCTGCCGAAGCGGCTGTCACAAATTCTGGGATGGCTCATTCCCTTCAACGAGGACTTCTCCGACCGGTGGTCGTCCGGCGAGCACGTTTACGATCGCGATCATCTTTTGCATACGCTGCGCGCGCACCAGCAGCAGCATCCAGGCCAGCGTGTGGTGCTGCTGAGCGGCGACATCCACATCGGCTGCGTGCACGAGATACGCTGGCAGGACGGCGGCAGCCTGTATCAGTTCGTGTCGAGCGGCATCACGCACGCTGTCAGCAAGACCGTCGGCTGGGTATCGAAAATGCTGATCAGGGCGCATCGCGAACTCGTCTCCGAAGACCACTCGATCGATGCGCGCGTACGCCTGCTCGACGGTGCGCGCAATCCGTACGGCCAACTCAATTTCGGCATCATCGAGTGCGAACGCCGCGGCGACGCGCTAGAAATGCAATTCAAACTATACGGGCACCACGGCGAGGAACCCGTGTGCGTGTATCGCTCCGAACCGATCAGCGCGCACGCTCGATAGCAATTCGCCGACTTTTGCGACGCCACCAAACAGCTTGCTGAAAAACTCCGCATTCGCGGAGTTTTTGGGGCTCTCAGCCATCCATGGCTGCAGAGTCGGGGCCAGCGCACCCTGCGTCGATCACGCACTGGCACGGTATTTGCCACTTTCCTGTGGGCTCAAGAGCAGGAACGGCGATGCGATATTTTTTCGGCACCTTTGTTTTGTGGATTGCAATCTTCATCGTCGCCGGAGCGATCTTCGTATGGTCAGGCATCTACAACATCGCTGCCGACGACCATCACTTGCCGATCACCGCAAGCTTGATCAATACCCTGCGCGATCGATCGATCGCCATGCGCGACGGCAATGAACAAATGCCCACGCTCGATGATCCGGCGCTGATCAGCGCGGGCGCTCGCCTTTATGCGAAACACTGCGCCGGATGCCACAGGGCCCCCGGCATGCCGGACACCGACGCGCAGCGTCGCGGGCTGTATCCGCAACCACCGCTGCTCGCCAAAAACGGTGTCGACGATCCACAAGAGGCATTCTGGTACGTCAAGCACGGCATCAAGATGACCGCGATGCCGGCGTGGGGCCTGACCTTCGACGATCACAAGATCTGGAGCCTGGTTTCGTTCATCAGCAATAGATTGCCGAAACTCACCGCCGCTCAGTATCAACAGATAACCGCCACTCCGTCCAACGGCGCCACCGATCGATGATATTGCAGCTTAGCCCTCGCGCACGAATCGAAACTTTCTCATGACGCCCGTCCGCATACTCGTGATCACGCTGGCCTCGCTGCTGGCGATTGCCGTCGCCGCGCTGCTGGTTCTGCGCCTGGCGCCGACAACGTATTCGCCGCTTCTCACGCACATCGTCAAGAGCCGAACCGGGTTCGACACGACCCTCGGCGACATCGAACTCGAACTGTTTCCACCCCGGCTGGGCGCGTCACTCGTTCTGCGCACGCCTGAGTCAAACTCGCCGGCGTTGCGGATCGAACACCTCGAGCTATGGCTCGAACCGATGCAATGGATGCACAACCGCGCCTGGTGGGGGCTGGCCGCGTCTGGCATCGACATGCGTTTGCGACGCTGGGCCGATGGCAGCTTGCAATTCACGCCGAATTCCACGCAGCAAGCGCCGTCGTCTCAGTCGAGTGCGCTGTCCGGCCCGCTGCTCGCGTTCGATCGCATATCGGTGGCGGACCTGACACTGACAGTTACCGGGACCGGACCGCCGGAGCGATTCACGGCAAAGCGAATCGTGTTGTCGAAACAGCCGGACGAACGCCTCGCCGTCGATATCGACGCCGCATATCGAAATTCGCCGCTGACCGCATCCGGCACCCTCGCATTGCCAAGCTCCGGCGGCGCTCGCGCGGTGTCATTTCGAGCATCGATACTCGGCAATCCGGTGCAGCTCAGTGGAGTTGTTGGCAGCGACGGGATCACGCCGGGGCGGGCGAAATTCGACCTGCACGTCGCTCGGGGGACTGCTGAACTGTCGGCGCTGTTGCGGCACGATGTATCGCTACTGATGCCGCTGAAACTGAGCGGTGTACTCGCGGCGCCGGCACCAGGCAAGTGGACGTTGCAAGCCGAAGGTCGTTTGGCGAAGCGGCAGCTCGGTGTCGACGCCGAGCTATCGGTGAACGGTGGCCGATACACGTTCCATAAGGTCGCGCTTTCGTATCGCGACGCGAGCCGCGGCAATGCGGCCGAGAGCGCGATCAACGGCTCCGGCGAGTTCGACACGGACGCCAAAAAGCTCACCGCAACGCTGTCGAGCCCGCGGATCGATCTCGACGCGCTCGCGCAACGGTCGGACAAAATGCCACCTGCGCCGGACCCCGAAAATGCTGGTACGACCGCGCCTGTTGCCACTCCTGCAGCGTCGATGCCGGACACGAACCTTCTGTCGAAGTGGGTTATCAATCTGGATCTCCAGGTCGATCGACTCCTGTACCACGGTACCGTATTGCGCGGCGTGACCGGTCGGATACACGGTGCATCAGGCGCGTTCCAGCTTCGCGCGGGCATCAATGCACTGAGCCGCTGGCCATCGGCGGCACCGCTCAAACTCAGCGGGCGTGGGCGCGTATCGGCGAAATCGATCGAACTCGACCCGATCACCATCGAGGCCGCCGACAATCGGCTCGACGGAAAATTGACGATCGCCACGTCCGCTGCGCAACCGCAGCTTCGCGGAACACTGCAGGGCGACATCGATCTGAACAATGTCGCCACCTCGGGCGCACTCGGCAAATCCAGGCAGGCAGAGACGAGCCAAACCTCCCGCAGCATCTTCAGCAAAGCGCCAATCGATTTTTCGTTCTTGAGCGCGGCAACGCTGGATCTCGACGTACGCCTGAGCCGGCTCGAATTCAATCAGACATCGTTCACTAACGTGCATACCAAGGTGCGCCTGCATGATGGTGAACTTCTGGTGGCGCCATTTGATGCTTCTCTGAACCATGGCGGCGTTCGCGGTCATGCGCGATTACAACGCGGCGACAGCGGCGCCACCATTGCGGCGCGATTGATCGTCATCAACGTATCGCCCGCCGATCTCGGCAGACCCAACGCCGGATTGATCGACGGCGGCGCAACGGACCTGTTGATCGATGTCCAGTCGCGCGGTGGATCCGAGCAAGCACTGGCGTCACATCTGAATGGCAGCATCGCTTTGGAGGTTCGCCACGCGACGATTCGCAACAGTCTGTTCGATCGGATCGGATCCGATGTGCTGCTGCAGTTGGTATCGCTGGTCAATCCATTCGCGAAGCACGACGACACGACGGATTTGCACTGTGCCGCAGCGCATTTCGCGGCCAACGACGGCGTTCTTTCCAGCCCGAATGAAATCGTCATCGAGACATCGAAGATGAAGATCCACGGTGGCGGGCAGATCAATCTTGGCGACGAAACGTTGAACATCGAACTCGTTCCGACTCCACGTGAAGGCATCGGCATTTCGGCGAGCGATCTCGCCCACTTCGTGCGTCTCGGCGGTACGCTCGGTCACCCCCATCCGGTGGCCGATCCCACCGGCATACTGAAGACGGGCGCGACCATCGGCGGCGCCATCGCAACCGGTGGTCTGTCGCTGCTCGGCCAGGGATTGTTTCAACGCTTGCGCCGCGCCGGCACGGATTGCGGCAAGATCTTCGAACAGAACGCGGACGTACCGAAAGAGCTGTCCGCACGCGAGAGTCACGCAAAGGCCGAGCGCAACACGCCGTAGCTCGGGCACGCCGATTGCATAACCCTAAGGTACCAAGTCACTGCGTGCGTCACTGTGCCGATATCGTTCAATCAAAGTCCTAAGCAGAATCGTCTCCTGTCGGCATTGCCGGCGACGGAGTTCGCACGGCTCGCGCCACATCTGGATCGTGTTGCGATGCCGCTGGGCGCGGCATTGTATGAATCCGGCGACCGGCTGCCGTATGTGTATTTCCCGGCGACCTCGATCGTCTCGCTGATCTACGTACTGGCCAATGGCGCATCCACCGAAATCGCCGTTGTCGGCAACGAAGGCATACTCGGTACGTCCATCTTCATGGGTGGCGACACGACCCCAGGACGGGCCGTTGTGCAGAGTGCGGGCTTCGGTTATCGGCTGAGAGCGTCAATCCTCAAACGCGAATTCAATCGCGCCGGTCCTCTGCAGCGCGTTCTGTTGCGCTACACGCAAGCGCTGATGACACAAATGACACAAACGGGCGTGTGCAATCGGCACCACCGCATCGAGCAGCAGCTGTGTCGCTGGCTGTTGCTGAGTCTCGATCGGCGATCGGTGGACTCGTTGACGATGACGCAGGAACTGATTGCGAACATGCTCGGTGTGCGCCGCGAAGGCGTCACGCAGGCGGCAGGAAATCTGCAGCGCGCCAACCTCATCCACTATCACCGCGGTCACATCGACGTACTCGACCGGATCGGATTGGAACGGGCCTGTTGCGAGTGCTATGGAGTCGTCAAGCGGGAGTTCGATCGCCTGCTGTCCGCAGACAGTCTGACGGTCGTTGGTCAGAAATCCCAAACCGACAATGGAATCGACAATAGAAGGAGCCACAATGCCGACACTGACATCCGATGGAACCATGCTTTGCGACCACGAGCCGTGCATCTGCAGGGTAGCCGATGACGAATCACACGTCCGCGACGAGACCGGGAGAATCTATTGCAGCCCCGAGTGCCGGGACGGCGAAGGTTGCGAATGCCTCGCTTGTGACTGCTGCGCTGAAGCAACTGAAAGTGCCAGGGGTTAAGCCATGCTGACGTGGGCTTTGATTTTCTTTGTCGTATCCATCATCGCCGGCTTTTTCGGCTTTTCCGGCGTGTCCGCAGCGACTGCGGGTATCGCAAAGGTGCTGTTCTACATTGCTGCGGCGATCTTCTTGATCTTGCTTGCAGTAGCGCTGCTGGGAGGTGCGGCGGTGTTGTGAACATCGCGGCGTCAGTCGGTCTTGTAGGCGCCGCGAATATTCATCGCCGCCAGCGCGAACTGCAGCATCACCAACGCATAGGCACCGCTGTGCATACCCCATGCGATCCACAGGGCGTTACTCAGCAGAAATAGCCAGAAGCCCGCATTGCGCCGCGACCTGGAAGGCGACGCAACCAGCCATGTCGCCGCCACCGTCACCAGCATCGCCGGCCATTGAATCGCATCGAGCGTTGCATCAAGCAGAGTTGCATCAAGCAGAGTCGTTCAACTCCATCGAACTCGCGTCAGCCTCAATGGAGGTCCAATTCGCGGCTGCCGTTGACATACCGATCGAACTCCTCCGCGTAGTGCCGTCTCAAATACAGCTGATCGGCGGCGGACGCTTCCCGTTTGAGCCTGCGAAACCACGTTCCTTCCTCTTCGAACGTGTGGTGAACGAAGGTCATTCGAAGTATTTCCAGTTGTTCGACATAGGTATCGGTCGCGGGGTCGAGCTTCTCCAGTTCCGCAAGGCCCGCTTCCAGTGCCGCATGGTCGGCATAACCTGACTTCGCCGAACGCTTGTCACCGATCCGGATCAGCGCCGGGTACAACACGCGCTCTTCAGCCACGAGATGGCCCGCCAACAATGCCGCCAGCAACCTCTGCTGCGACACGCGCGCCGCGCCGGTACTGGCCCGCAATGCGGCAAACGCGTCTTCCAGTTCCCAGTGATGGTCGAGCACGAGCCAAAGCCAGCCATCCGGCACCGCTTCGGCGCGCGCGTGCTCTCGCGCCTCCACGCGTTCCGCTTCGCTTTCGAGGGGCGTTATCGCCGTGACGAGCTTGTTCAGTATCGACATGTTCCACGCTCACAAGCGCGCGGAATCTGGCGCTTCTACTCGACCCCGGTCGACCTGTCAGATTCCGCGCCGCAGTTCATTAATCATTTTGAGTGTTGCCTGCGTTGTCTGCAGCGTTGTCCATCTGATCGCTCGCCTTGTCCATCTTTTTGCTCGCGCGCTCCATCTGGTCGCTTGCGTTCTGCATTTGGTTTTGCTTGTTCGCGCCGTGCATCATGTTTGTCGACGCGGCCGCGGTCGCAGGGAGTGCCCCTTCGTTCAATGGACGTAAGGCTTTGACCTGCGCTTCGGTCATTTTCACGATGACGTCATCGCCATCCGGACTCACCGACAGGTTCTTCAATTCCATCGGCACGACTTTTTTGTTGAGCCCCATCCAATTTTCGACTGCCACGATGGCATAGGCCACGCGGCCCTCTTTCCAGTTGATGACCAGATCCTTCAATTCACCGACATCGTTGCCGGCGTTGTCTTTGACGTCCTTACCGATCCATGCGGAAGCCTTCGACGGACCGACGGTCGTGGGTTCGTCTGTATCGGCGGCCAGCACCGAACCGGCACTCACCAACAATGCCATTCCTATGATCTTTGCCAATTTCATGTGTATCTCCTGAATGTTGTTCGACGCGCGCGCTGCGCGTCGTCCACAACAACACACAAGATCCGTGCCATTGCACGAACTCGCGGCAATCCGGACGATATCGGCGCAATCGCAATTCGCACTGGCAGAAATTACAAACAACCATGTCAAAATCGACCTGCATTTGCGAAATGCCACAATGGCGCTGCAACGAACCAGAAAATGAACGCCAGCGCGCAGACGATCGGCGTTTGAATGCCGCGCCTTGCCGCCCCAGGTGCGTACAGCAGCCATATCAGGCACAGCGCGTGAAGCAGCGTCCATCGCTGGATGTCGCCGAAGGTTTGCGCGGCGAACGCACCGCCTTGCAGCAGATACCCCCATAGCACCACCACGATGCTGTGCGTCAACGCAACATCGAGTTCCCCCCAGGTCCGCCACGACAGTCGCAACGGCAGCGCTGTATAACCAATCGAGGCGACCACGGCCGTCAGCACCACGATCGAGGCTGCTGCACTCGCCCCGGAACCTAACAGGCTCACGCTGCCGCACGCTGTCCCGAGCGACAGTGCGACGGCAATGCCGCTGCGGATTTGACCAAACCCAAGCAACCCGTCGACGAGAACCCTCGATCCGCCGTTGAATGGTCCCGGCTGACGATTGACGGCGTCGGTGGCAACGTCGCAGTACTCGTTAGTCAACACCGTGGCGGCTTTTTGCCGTTGCGCCGATCGAGTCGCGCGATGAGACATTGTCGCGTCCACAGCGGAATGAGTTCAGGCACGCGCGGCGCGAGCGAATCCAGGGGGGATGAATCTGGACCGTGCGCCTGCCGCGTGCCCGAGACGCTCAGTATCATGCATCGCGCGCAGCCCGAATGTTCGTTAGCCAACACAGTGCGCACGGTACGAAAAGCGTCCTGCAAATTGCGCAGCCTAATTTGCACTCGCCGATGTAAGAAATACAGCGGAAACGACCTCGCTGCTGCCCGCCGCCGGACGCCGCGCCTTCACCCGGGTCGGCGACGCACATGAGCGTCGCTGGGCATGACCATTGCTAGCTGCTATGCAGCGGTTCCCGCGAACTCGTTGCAAACCACACAACCCACAGGAGTTAAGCAATGAAGACCACAACCACTGCAGCAGCGGCGCAAGTGATTTCAGCCAGTCGGGTGAATGGAACGGATGTCTACAATCATAGCGGCGAGCATCTGGGCCAAATCGATGACACGATGATCGACAAGATCTCCGGCCAGGTGAGATACGCGATCATGTCGTTCGGCGGATTTCTCGGCATCGGCGAGAAGTTCCATCCGCTGCCATGGAAGATCCTAGAGTACGACAACTCGCAGGACGGCTACGTCGTGAGTTTGACGAAAGGACAACTGGAAAAGGCGCCGAATTACTCGCGCGAGGACGTCGCCACCGACGATTTGGAATGGCGCGAAAAGGTTTACAGCTACTACGACACACCAGCGTATTGGGTGTAACCAGCCGGGCAACGTTCGGTAGCTGGTGTGGTGCGCGGTTTACGGCGCACCACACTAATTCGATTTTCCGGTTTCTCGCTCGGCGGAGTCGACCGGCTTCGATTCCGCCGAACGTTGATCGCGCAGGAAGATGCTGAGCACGAGGTACACCGTGATCGTCAGGTACTCGGCCTGCCACGTTTGTAATGTGGTCGACCACAAGTCGGCTGAAAACAGATACGCACCAAGGGACATTGCAGGCTGGTGAGTCAACGCCGGCGTTTGCATCGACCATGTTTGCAGACCTCAACGAAACGAAAGTTCGCGCCCATGTTCATCGAGCAGGCGTTCTGTTGTCCACCTCCTCAGGCGCTGTCAATTGCATCGTCCACTATTGTCTGCGCCTGGGTCAGGATGGCATCAAGATGATTTTTGTCTTTGAAACTTTCGGCGTAAATCTTGTAGATGTCCTCGGTGCCGGAGGGCCGCGCCGCAAACCAACCGTTGGCGGTAGTCACTTTGATGCCACCGATCGCGGCATCGTTGCCGGGCGCCCGGTCGATTGCATCGAAGATGTGTTCGCCGGCGAGTTCGTCGATCCGCAGATCCTTCGTCGCCAGTTGGGCCAGTCTGCGTTTCTGCTGCACCGTGGCCTTCGCCTCGATGCGGTCGGCAACCGGGGTGCCCAACATCGCTGCAAGATCAGCATACAACTGGGCTGGATTGCGGCCGTGGCGCGCAGTGATCTCCGCCGCCAGTAGTGCCGACGCGATGCCGTCTTTGTCGGTCGTCCATACCGATCCGTCACGACGCAGAAAAGCCGCACCGGCACTCTCCTCGCCACCGAAACCCAGCGAACCGTCGAACAGTCCGTCGGCAAACCACTTGAAACCCACCGGCACCTCGTAAAGCGTCCGGTTAAGGCGCTTCGCCACACGATCGATCAACGCCGTGCTGACGACCGTCTTCCCAACGGCAGCGTGCAGGGGCCATTGCGGGCGATGACGGAACAGATAGTCGATCACCACCGACAGATAATGGTTCGGCGGCATCAGGCCGCCGCTGCGGGTGACGATACCGTGCCGGTCGTGATCTGTATCGCACGCCAATGCAACATCATATGTGTGCTGCACACCGATCAACCGTTGCATCGCATCGGGGGAAGACGGGTCCATGCGAATGCGGCCATCCCAGTCCACCGTCATGAAGCCGAACTGCGGATCGACTGCATCACTGATCACCGTCAGATCGAGCCGATACCGCTCCGCGATCGCCGCCCAATAATGCACACCCGCGCCGCCCAGCGGGTCCACACCGACATGGACGCCGGCAGCGCGAATTACGTCGAAGTCTATTACGGCACCCAGATCAGTGACGTACGCATCGAGGTAGTCGTGTTCCATCGTCGTCTCGGCGCGCCGCGCGCGTTGCAACGGTATGCGCTTGATCCCGATCAGCTTCCCCTCGAGTAATTCGTTGGCGCGCAATTCTATCCGGTTGGTGATTTCGGTCTCGGCCGGCCCGCCGTTGGGCGGGTTGTACTTGAAGCCGCCGTTGTCCGGCGGGTTGTGCGACGGGGTGATGACGACGCCATCGGCGAGACCGGACTCACGCCCGCGGTTGTACGTCAGGATCGCATGCGAGATCGCCGGCGTCGGCGTGAAATCGCCGCCTTTGGCGATGAATGCGCTGACGCCATTGGCAGCCAGGACTGTAAGCGCGGTATCGAAAGCCGGTCGCGAAAGCGCGTGCGTATCGAAACCGATGAACAACGGTCCATCGATGTCGCAATCGCGACGGTGATCGGAGATGGCTTGCGTGATTGCCAGAATATGCGCTTCGTTGAAGCTGCGCTCGAACGACGAACCGCGGTGTCCCGACGTACCGAACGTGACGCGCTGTGCCGGCACCGACGGATCGGGTTGCAGGGCCGTGTATGCCGCCAGCAGTTTCGGCATGTCAACCAGCAGAGAATCGGGCGCAGGTTTACCCGCCAACGGGTTGCGCGCCGTACTCATGGGTACACACCTTCGCGGCTGAGATCGCGCCCGAGATCTCGAAGCTCGGCAATGTGCTCGATGGTGAGATCGGCGGCCGCATCCACGTCGCTGCCGTTCGCTTCAGCGGCATAATGACCTTGACGTACGAAAACGGTGTTCAAACGATCGCCGAGCGTGTTCTTCGCTTCGGCCAACAACTGCGGTTTATCATCGACGAGCACGTAGTGTCGCGCCGGATAGATGCGCTGCACCGCATCCAGTTGCTGCGACTTGCGCAGCGACACCAATACGTTGCCCTCGACCGCACTCCACAATCCCGATCGCTGAATCTTGCGAGGCTGAAACACCACGTCGCCGTCGGACAGGATCACCGGCAGACCCAGGGTGTGCAGATGCGCAATGGTCAGAAGCGCATCCGGATACAGGCGTTTGGCAAACGGGTAATCGAGCAGGAACGACGACATATGCAGAAGTTTGGGTTCCTCATCCAGACCCTCGCGAAACCGTTGCAGCGTCTCCAGATAATCTGCATAGCCGCGCTCGTCACGCACGCGTTCGTAAACATCCCAGTAGCGCGCACAACCCGCATCGCCGAATTCCCGGGTCAGGCGCTTGTGCAGGTCAGCGGTAAACCGGTCGTTGTCCAGCAGCGTGTTATCGACGTCAATCAGAAATACCAGCGAATGGATCAATCGAATTCCTTGTCGAAGTCGAAGCGCCGTTCCACACGTTGCAGCCACGACAAAATGATGAACGCAAATCCGGCCACAATCAGCGCGGTGACTTCCTGCCCGATGCCGGCCGCAACTCCGACGGCGGCCGTCGCCCAGATGCTGCCGGCAGTGGTGAGCCCGTGGATACGTTGCTGATCGTTCAGTTTCAGAATGGCACCGGCACCGAGAAACCCAACACCGACGATGACGCCCTCAACGATGCGCGCAATGGCGTTGTCGGAAAATGCGAGCTGGCTCGGCAACAACACAAATGTCGCGGCGCCGAGACCCACCATCATATGTGTTCGAAATCCCGCCGAACGCATCCTGCGTTCCCGCTCGTATCCGAGCGCCGCTGCCAGAACGACCGCCACCGTCAAACGAATCAAAACTTCGGTCAGATGTTGCACGTGCAGCGCGCCGGCGAATTCACGCGCGAATGTCGCACCTACCACCTCGAAGCCAGACTTGATCGATTCTGTATACATAGCTGCCGTCGTACGCGGCGTCCCAACTGAACACGCGGGTCCACCGTCACCTGACCACACTAAACTCTGGCGCCAGGCGTTCCGTACGATGTCGCACGGACCGCGCGCGTACCGGCGTCTCAGACTGTCGCGGATTTCGCCGCAGGAGCGAGAGATGGGTAGCGCAAACATCTACACTCGATTCGCAAAGGAAGCCGCGCGCGTGTGCGGACATCCGAGCGCATTCATAGTGGCGTTCGCGGCCATCGCGATCTGGGGGGAACACACAGGACCGGGACACCGCGGCAATCCAGGTGAAGCTCGACGAGTTGATTCGTGCAAGTTCGGCGGCTCAGAACGCTCTGCTGGATCTCGAAGAGCTCGAGCAGGCGGACATCGACGCGTTTCGAAAGAGGTACCGCAGCCTCGCCGAGGCAGCGCGGGGCGATTTGCACGCCGACGATCACGACACCAATGAGCCGAAGCAATAGACCTGCTTTACTGCGATCCGTTCAGCTCAACCAACCTCCCGAAAAATTCAGGTGCTTCAAACCACGGCGAAATGTCGGCGCTTTCCGCGTCAACTCCCAGATCAAACCCGACCGCGCATTTTCGATCATCATGACGACCAGGCCCTGATCGAGTCCAAAGGTATTGGGCGCAGCCCAGATTCCGTCCGTACCTTCTCCGGGTAGCGACGGGTTGATGGCGCCGACGAATTGTCCCTCGCGCCGCGCATGCGGATAGGTTTCCAGCAACGCATTCAGCCCGGCGAGCGCCTGGTTCGGTGCATGCGCCATACACGTAGCGGCGGCCCACGGCACCAGCGTGCCGTCGTCCGGTCCGCGCGGCACGCCGCGCGCCGCATAGCCGAGACACGCAAGCTTCCTGCCGTCGCGCATCCGGCGTTCGCCATGTGGACCATTGCATGCCGAAAGACCCCAGATGTTTTCGCCGTAACCGACGAAACTATGGGGATTCAATTTCGCGTAGTCGCGTTGCACCGTGATCGCACGTCGCGTGTTCTCGAAATAATCGAGCCTGTGTTGACCGGCATCACGCTGCCCTACGACCCCGTCATCGAGGTCGCGAAGATCGAGCCACGCCTGCGGAAAAAGATGGATGAACAGCGGGCTCGCCTGAATCCACTCCAAGTCGCTGTTTCGGCTCCAATGGTAGTCGTTGATATCGCTTTCGTACGCCTCGCGCGGAAATGGATGCGACGGCGAAGCGGCACCCATCACCCACATGATCAGCGCCTCGGTATAGCCCTCCCATTCGGACTTCGAGAAGCCGTTTTCGGGCGTCCAGGCTTGCATGACTTCATTGTCGTCGTCGAGCGTCCAGTGCCAGTCGACCCGATTCAGCAGTGTCTCGCCGAGCGCCCGTATTTCACTTTCGGCATTGTCGTCACGATCGAAATACTGGGCCGCGACAGCCGCGCCGGCGAGCAGCAACGCCGTGTCGATCGTAGATAGTTCGCAATTGTTGGCCCGCTCCCCTGTCTGCATGTCGAGGAAGTGATAGTAGAAACCCTTGTAGCCCGTCGCCTTCGGATCCGAATCCTGGCGGCTGTCGGCAAAGAACTTCAGCGTATTGCGAGTGATCGTCACCGCGTCGTCACGGCGGAACCAGCCGCGCTCCACCGCGACCGGATAACAGGACAGCGCAAACCCTACCGCTGCGCTGCTGGCCGCAGACCCCTTCGCAGAACTGTCTGCAATCAACCCGTTGGCCGGGTTCACGGCTTCGGTGAAGTAGCGGAACGCTGCGGATTGCACGGAATCCAGCAACGCATCATCGCTCGCATCGAGCGCCGGCACGGCTTTCGCCTGTGTTCGTTCCGCGCCTGTTTCGTTCAACGCGGCGAACCGTACGTCGATCGCAGTAACGGATTGGGGCTGTACGTCGATTTCGAAACTGACCTTTCCGCCTTGCGTGTGCAGCGCCACCGGTTCAGTCTGCAGCTGCGACGCGTCGATCATCGCAGTCACTTCACTGGCGCTTGGATAGCGCGGTTCACCTTGCATTTTCCAGGTTGCTTTCGCGTTGGCGTGATCCGCATCGATGCGGCGCGCGTGTGCATCGTCGACCGCAGGCAGCCCCACAAACTCAACGGTCACGGTTTCCGCTTCGATCGGGTGCAGTGGCAGCGCCAGGTTAACGATGACGACGGTGACGCCGCGAGCGTCGCTATCGCGCACCACCCACACGCCAACGGTGTCGTGATTGCCCTTGACGACCAGGCGCTGGTCGCCGAGCCGATGCAGTATTTCGTATGCTCGATACACCGGTTTCGGGATGCCGTGAATGTTCATCAGCCCGAAGCCACCCTGAAACGGCTTCGATGGGAAATAGTTCTCTTCGAAAATGTCGGAGAACGTCCAATAGCTGTATGCATCGACCAGCGTGCCCATGTTCAACATCGCGTGCATGACATAGGCGGCCGCGTAGGGGTCGTCGTGGAGTTCATCGCGCGGGTTCGACGAGGTGCACCATTCGGTGTAGTACAGCGGCAGCTTGCCGGCCTGTTTACGCACCTTTTCGGCACGCTCACGCAGGATACCGAGGTGGCTTTTCGACAGCGCCTGCTGCGTGTCGTCGTCGGGGCTGCCGAACGCGTCGGTCGGATACGTGTGGGTGCTGATGAAGTCCGGCGGCACGCCGTTCTTCGCGCAGAATTCCAGAAAGTCGTCGATCCAGGCGTTCTGCGCCGTCACCGGTCCGCCGACCTGCAAGCCGCCATGAACGTGCTTGAGCGCCTTGTGAGTCATCTCGAACAGCCGGAAATAGTCTGCCTGGCTGCCCGTCCAGAAGCTGTCCATGTTCGGTTCGTTCCACACTTCGATCGGCCAGCGCGATACCTCCGCGGCGCCGTACCGTTCGATCCAGTGGCTGGCGAGTTTCGAGATGAAACTGGCCCATTGCGTGTAGTCGGCGGGCGGCGTGACGTTGGCGTTGTAGTGAAACACCGTCGTGTCGCCCGATGACAATGCGCGCGGCATGAAGCTCAGTTCGACGATCGGACGCATGCCGAGCGAACGCACGAAATCGTATATTTGATCGGCGTTGTGGAACGAATAGAGCAGTTCGTCTGTCTCGTCGACCAGCGTGCCCATATCGTCGTCGAGCACGCCATGAAATCGCACGTGCCGGAAGCCGAGGTCGTCGTGGCACTGTGCGAGCTGCGCCCGCCAGTCGGCCCGCAACGCGAGCGTTGCATGGCCGCTGCCGACGCAGTGCTCCCAGAAATGCGGCAGCGCGTGCCCGTCTGTCGCATAGTCACAGGTGAAGGTGGTCATACCGTGCCACCGGAAAGTCGCTCAACCATGACGAACCGCCCTCAACGCCAGTACGGTTCCACCTGGTAGTGCTCGTACACGGTGGCCTGCCATGTCCGGTCCGCAAAATCGGGCCAATGATCCTTGTCGAACCCCGGTGCGTTTTCCAGCGCCTCCTTCGAGGTGTTCATCACGAAACACTCGTTCGCCGCATCCTGCTGCATCGCCTCCAACGGCACCGCAAACAGTTTGCCACCGATTCCCAGCACCCCGCCGAACTCGACCACCGCGTAAGCAACGCGCCCGCCTTCGAGATCGATCATCAGATCCTTGATGTCGCCCAAATCCTCGCCAGCCGGGTTCTTGATGTCGGTTCCTTCTAACGTCGTTGCGCTCAATACTGACATTTAAGTTCTCCTGAGATTGTTTTGGTGCCCGGTGCTTCCGGGCACCTGATTCGACTCTCGGACCGCACTCCACTTCGCACCATCGGTGTGCCTGAAACACCTGCGTAGGAAATATCCTTCAATGCTACCGGCACGTTTCGCAGACGGATGTTCGGTAGCGAACGGTTCCTGCCCGACATTCTGGCAACCTATTCGACGAATGCTCATTTGAAGCCTGAGGTGAAATCAATTCCACGCTACGCGGTTGCGCTGCTCGCGCTGACGGTATTGCTCGGTTGCGGAGAGGTCGCGCGCGCTCCGGTTGCCGCAGGCATGGGGCCCGATCCTGTGCTGCCACCGCCGCACCAGACGCTGTTTCCGACGATCGACATCGCTCCGGCCGTCGGATGGCCCGGTGATGTGGCGCCAACCGGCCCTCCCGGCGCCACCGTCACTACTTTCGCCACCCATCTAGACCATCCACGCTGGGTCTTCGTGCTGCCCGACGGCGACGTACTCGTCGCGGAAACCAACGCCCTACCCAAACCGGATGACCACACCGGGATACGCGGCTGGTTTCAGCGTATCGTGATGAGACGCGCCGGCGCGATCACGCCGAGCGCCAACAGAATCACACTGCTGCGCGACGCCGACGGAGACGGTGTGGCGGAGACGCGCACGGTGTTCGTCGACGGACTCGCGTCACCGTTCGGGATGGCGCTGGTGGGCAATACGCTATACATCGCAAACACCGATTCACTGGTTCGATATCGGTACCGAGTCGGCGAAGAGCGGCTCGCAGGCACGCCGACACGCGTCACCGAACTGCCAGCCGGGCCGATCAATCACCACTGGACGAAGAATGTGATTGCGAGCCCCGATGGGTCCAAGTTGTACGTCAGCGTAGGCTCGAACAGCAATGCCGGCGAAAACGGCATGATCGTAGAAACGGATCGCGCGTCTATCTGGCAGATCGATCCTCACAGCGGTGCGCATCGGTTGTTCGCGACGGGCCTGCGCAACCCCAACGGCATGGCCTGGGTACCGGACACCGGCCGCCTCTGGGTCGTGGTCAACGAACGCGACGAAATCGGCAGTGATCTGGTACCGGACTACCTGACTGCGGTGCAGGACGGCGGCTTCTATGGCTGGCCCTACTCGTACTTCGGCGCGCACCCCGACGATCGCGTGCAGCCGCAGCGGCCGGATCTCGTTGCATCTGCCATCGTGCCCGACTATGCCCTCGGGCCGCACACTGCGTCTCTGGGGCTCTGCTGGTCCAACGGCAACGCACTGCCGCGCGCATTCGCGCAAGGCATGTTCGTGTCCCAGCATGGCTCGTGGAATCGAAAGCCGAGGAGTGGCTACAAAGTGATCTTCATTCCGTTCTCGCATGGCAAGCCGAGCGGCATGCCACGCGACGTGTTGACCGGCTTCGTGAGTGCAGACGGAAAAGCCTATGGGCGACCGGTGGGCGTGGCGATCGACAAACGCGGCGGATTGCTCGTCGCCGACGACGTCGGCAACGTCATCTGGCGTGTCTCATGGAACGATGGCGCAGGTTCCCATGCTCAGTCCGTCGACCGATCGCGCAAGCTGATCCAGCTGCATCGCGCAATTGTCGCTATCGGCGAGTCCGCCGTCGTCGGTCCACCAACGGTTCTGTTGGACCGGGATCGGCGCGAGCAATCAGCCAACGCGCCGCGCCTGCCAATGCCAGCGCCGCGACGGTACCGAACGCCATCACCGACGGCCGATGGACACTGGTCCAGATCGCCGGTGACGTATCCGTTGCACGATCGCTGAATCGACCGCGCGCCGCATGGTCTCCCGGTACCGAATCGAACAGGTTGTCTGCGCGGACGCGCGCGGGTTCGGCGGTCATCTGTCCGTCCCATGCCTCCGACGCGAGAATGTGATCGCCGACGCCGGGCGCCAGCTTCTGGCCGACGATCGCTTTGACGGCCGGATAACCCAACCAGTATTCGCGTCGCGGGTGATGCGCGGCATGATGGACCGCGGCGGCGATCAGCTCCGGCTCGAAGATCGGCGGCAGCGGTTGTGCGCGGCGCGGTAGCTTGTTGCGTGCCCAGTCGAACTGCGGCGTATTGACGGCGGGCAGTTGCATCATCGTCAACCGGATGTCCGAATTGTCGTGGATCAATTCGCAGCGTAGCGAGTCGGTGAAACCAACGATGGCGTGTTTCGCGGCGCAGTAGGCCGACTGAAGCGGGATCGACCGGTACGCAAGCGCCGAACCGATCTGTACGATCGAACCGCGGTTGCGCGGCCGCATGCGTTTCAATGCAGCGAGCGTACCGTGCACACAGCCGAGGTAGGTGACCTCGGTGACCCGACGATATTCCTGTGCCGTCATGTCGGCAACCGGCGCAAGCACCGTCACCATCGCTACGTTGATCCACACATCGATTGCACCGAATTCGGCTTCGACACGGTCGGCCGCTTCTTCCACCGCCTCCGCATCCGCGACATCCAGCGGAAGAACCAGCGCGCGTCCGCCTGCGCGGCGCACCTCGTCGGCGGTCGCTTCGAGCCGTTCGGCACCTCGGGCGATGAGCCCGATATGAGCTTTTTCCTGTGCAAAGCGTCGCGCGATCGCCCGTCCCACGCCCGCCGATGCGCCCGTGATCACGACCACTTCGGATGCGTCGCTCACGTCGAACCAACGCTGTTTCGAATCATCAAATGTCTTGTCCGATGTTGAGCCGATGTTGAATTCCGGGTGAACGATCATCCAAATGCGTCTCGGCTTCTGTTCGAGACCGTACACAGGCATGTCGTTCGTCCGAATGTTCGCCAGCCGGGTCGGATAATCGATGTCGTTGCGTGCGGCTCCAGACAGACCGATACAGCATCACGGAGCCAAACTTTCTGCGACATGACGTCGAGGAAGTACTTGTGAACGACTCGCATCGCTTGAACACACCGGCTGTCGGAATGTGCCTACAACCGCATGTCCGATACGCGGACACCAGCCGTTGTCGCATGCCGATCGCCTCCCGCGGTATGCAAGCGCTACCGTTGACTCAGAGTGTTGAAGCCCGCGTGGCGCACGGATGCGCCCGCGGCACCGCTGATGCGGGCTGCGCGTCAAACGTTGGCTCCACCTACACCACCCGTCATTCATTCGACAACTGGAGAAAACACAGTGAGCACGACTAATCCCAACCCCGACTCAAAGCTCGGTAACAACGCAGCCGCATTGGTTGACTCGGCAGCCAATACCGCCGACCAGGCGATTCGTTCGTCGAAACGCGCCGCCGACGACACCCTCGACGAAGCGGCAAAGCAGGTTGAAGCGGCACGCGAACAGGCGGCTCCGGCGTTGAAACAGCTCGCGACAGACGCCGAACAACTGGCGAAACGCGGCGTCGAAGCCGTCACCGAAGGCACCCAGAAGCTGCGCGGACAGGCATCGCAAGCGACGGACGCAACGCAGCAATACATCAAATCGGAGCCCCTCAAGGCAGTGCTGATCGCCGCCGCCACGGGCGCCGTGCTGATGGCGCTGGTGGCGCTGCTCGGCCGCAGCAGCACCCGCAGCTAACCGGATCGTCATGGCGCATCCACTGGTTCGTCTCGTTGCAACACGTCCGCAGATGCTTGCGGAGCATCTGTCTGCGTATGCCGAATTGCTGGCCGAAGAGGCAGCGGCGACGACGACCCAGCTCAAACGGACGCTCGCATTCCTGCTCGTCGGTGGCTGTTGCGTCTCGATCGCAATCGTCCTGATCGGCACGGCGCTGATGTTGTGGGCAGCGCAGCCGGCCGGTTCGTTACACGTGCCGTGGTTGCTGATCGTGGTGCCGGCGATCCCGACCGCCATCGGCATCGGCACGCTCATAGCAGGCGCGCAATCGGCGCCGGACGATTTGTTCGCGACGGTCCGCCAGCAGTTGTGCGCCGACGCCGAGGTGTTGGACCGCATCAACGCGAGCATTGAACGATCGAGCGAGGCTTGAGTGATGAGCGCCCAACCATCAGACCCACTCGCGCACCCGGCCGTGCAACCGAACCATTCGAGCAACGACGACCCGGCGTGTAAACGGCTGGCTTTGTCGCGAAAGCGGATATCGATGTGGCTCACCGACGATCCAAACGAACCGGCCAACGCGGCTGTGCATTCACACTCTGCCAACAATAACAGCAGGCCGCACAACGCGGCCGAGACGGGCTTCGTCGGCTCCATTGCCACCGAAGTACTCAACGAATGGTGGCAGCACCACCCGCTGAACGCCTCCGGCAGACTCGCGGGCGCAGCGGCTCGCGGCATCGTGGAGCCGTTGGTTCGCAGACATCCCGCCATTGCACTCGGGACGGCTGCAGCCGCCGGCGCGCTGCTGGTGCGATCGCGCGCCTGGCGATGGGTGCTGCGGCGGGCACTGCTGGTTGGTGCCGCCTCGCAAATCGCCTCGAGATTCATATCGCGGGCAGCAGATCAGGTGGACAAACCGGCCGGCAGGCCGCAGCCGCCGCAGCACTTCAAACATGACAGTTGAATATTCATTCAGGTAAGGAGACCGTAGTTGAAAGCCCCCGAAATAGATCGCACCGATCCAACGCATCTGCGCGAGCATCTGCGCCAGTGTGCATTTGCGTCCGCGCCGCGACATCGGCTGTTCTGTACGATCGAAGCGTTGCATGAGTTTTTCGCGCCACGATTCGTTACGACGCTCACGGTGATAACTGCGGTCATACTCGTCGGCGTTTCGCTGCCCGTTTGATCCGGATGAAAGACGCGCGTCTGCGCCGGTACGTACCGAACGCCGGCACCGAGGCGCTGGCGATTCTCGATCCGTCGCGCGGCGCGATCGAGCCGCCGATCCGTGCCGAAATCTTCGGTTCGGGCCGTTTCGAGCAGCATGGTCGCAGTCTCGGTGCTACGCATACGGCGCATGTTGATGCGTCCGGCTCGGCCGCGTTCTTTCCGCGGCTGCACGACAATATTGCGGTTCTGCGCGAGGCATACCGCTACATCGGCCTGCAGGAACATTCCGGACACCACATCAGCCCTGCCGGTGAATGGCTGCTCGACAATTTTCACGTCGTCGCCGCGCAGCTGAAAGAAATTCTCGACGGTTTGCCGCGACGGTACTTTCGCGACCTGCCGGTATTAGTCGATGTGCATCTCGCGGGGCTGCCGCGAATCTATGGTGTTGCGTGGGCGTTCATCGCCCACACCGACAGCGCGTTCAACGAAACGCTGCTGGTCGATTTTCTGACCGCATATCAGCAGACACGCGATCTGACGCAGGGCGAGCTGTGGGCGCTACCAACCACGTTGCGTGTCGTGTTGCTGGAAAACCTGCGCCGGCTGTCGGAGCGTGTAGCGGCCACCAAAGCAGCACGCGAAATCGCCAACCTGTGGTGTGACCGGCTCGACGATCACCGCGGCAACGATGCAACGGAACTGCTCGATCTCATGCGCACGCGTGGTGTGTTGCGGCCATTCGCACTGCAGGTGGTGCAGCGGCTCGATGCCGCGGGAGAAACTTCGACGGAAAAAAATCCGGACCGCGATGCGATTCGGCAAGCACTTGCGCGCGCACTGCCCGACCCGGCCGCCGAGCAAGTGCAACAGCAAACGGAGGATTCCGCCGATAACCTCAGCGTCAGCAACGTGCTGACGTCGCTGCGCCTGCTCGCCGACACGCAGTGGCGCGGACTGGTCACCCGCACCAGTGCACTGATGCAGCTGATGGAGGAATCGTCGGCGTTCCGTGCGGAACGCGACGATACGCAAGACGCAACATTGCACGCGATCGAACGGCTCGCGCGAGGCTGCAAAACCAGCGAACTGTTCGTCGCGCGGGCACTGCTGAAACTGATGCAGCCGCATTCGACCGGCGCCCCCCAGGCTGTGAATGCGTCGGCGCAAAACGGTTCCCCGAGCTACTGGTTGCGTGGTCCCGGGCGCCGCGCACTTCGCCGTGCGCTGGGTGTGCGCGCCATTGCAATGCCGCCGTGGTCGGCGATCCGGCTGAAGGTGGCACTGCCGATCTACCTGAGCAGTGTGGCGCTCGGCAGCTTCGCGCTGACGGTATGGTTCGTCGGTCATCACGCTTCACCGACCACGTCGCTGGCAGAACTCGCGATGATGGCACTGCTGACGCTCTGGCCGGCGAGCGAGGCCGTCATCGCTGTGATCAACCGGCTGATCAGTGAATCAGCCGTGCCGCGTCGGATGCCACGCCTCGCGCTGGGCGACGGCATACCGGCCGAGCATCGGGTCCTGGTGGTCATTCCGGCCATGTTGATCAGCACCGATGAAATTGGCGCGTTGGTGCGGCGACTCGAGCGCCACTATCTGGCGAACAGCGAACCCTATGCACAGTTCGCGCTGCTGACCGACCATATCGATGCCGATTCACCTGTATGCGACGGCGACGCGGCGCTTCTCGCGACCGCGTTGAACGGAATCGACGCGTTGGAAGCACGCTACCCGCGCGCGCCAGATGCGCCACGCCGTTTTTTATTGCTGCACCGGCCGCGACGCTGGTCAATGACCGAACAACGCTGGATCGGCTGGGAGCGCAAGCGCGGCAAGCTGGAACAGTTGATCGAACACATCGCGGGGAACGGCTTGCGAGATACATCGCCGTTCGTCGAGCTGGCAGATCGCTCGAACCCCCATCCGGAGACTCGATACGTCGTCACGCTCGACAGCGATACGATTCTGCCGCCGGCGACGCTGCGCGAACTGGTCGGCGTCGCCGCACACCCGATGAACCAACCGCATATCGACGTCGCTGCGCGCCGTGTCGTGGCGGGCTACGGCATTCTGCAGCCGCGAATCGCGACGCCGCTGCCACGGCCCGATCAAGCTACGCCGTTCCACTGGTTGTTCGCCGGACAGTGTGGCGTAGACCCCTACAGCGCGGCGACGTCGGAGGTCTATCAAGATCTGTTCGACGAGGGCACGTTTACCGGCAAGGGGCTGTTGAACGTCGAGGCGATGCACGTCGCATTGACGGGCAGATTGCCGCAAGGGCAGGTCCTCAGTCACGACCTCATCGAAGGTTCGATCGCGCGCTGCGGCAGCGTCAGCGACATTACGCTGCTCGAAGAGGCGCCGATGCACGCCGACGTCGCCGCATCGCGCATACAGCGCTGGACCCGGGGCGACTGGCAGTTGCTGCCCGTGCTACTGCACGCGCGTCGCTTTGGTCTGCGTACCATCAACCGGTGGAAGATCGTCGACAATCTGCGCCGCTCGCTGGTTGCACCATTTTCGGTGGGGCTGATCGTGTCGAGTTTCGTCGGCAGTCCGATCTCGCCGCTCGCCGCGCTGATACTCGTCTGTGCGGCATTCGGCGCGGGGCCGCTACTCGGCGCCATCGCAGCGCTCGCGCCCAGCCGCGACGATGTGGCGCTGGGCCATTTCTACCGCGCAGCGCTCACCGATGTGTGCCGCGCCATCGGCAGCATCTCGTGGAACGTTGCGATGTTGCTTCACAATGCCCTGTTGCTCGCGGGCTCGATCGTCACCGCCACCTATCGCACATTGATCAGCCACAGGCGATTGCTGCAGTGGACGACCACCGCGCATGCTCAATCCACCGCCCGCCACGATCTCATCGGCCTGACCCGACGTCACCTGACCACTATGCTGGTCGCCGCCGGATTGTGTGCCGCGCTGTTGTACAGCGGTACGCGATCGCCGGTATTCACCATCATCGTGTGCGTGCTGTGGGCGTGCGCGCCTTTATGGATCTGGTTGACCGGCCGCCCGTTCTTCGCCGGCAAAGATCGCGCTCACCACATCTCCAGAGCCGATCAAGACTACCTGCTCGACGTCGCGCGCGACGCCTGGCGGTTGTTCGAACAACACGTCGATGCGCAAAACCACCATTTGCCGCCGGACAACGTGCAGACCGCGCCATACCTGGCGGTAGCACATCGCACCTCGCCGACGAACATCGGCTTGTATCTGCTTGCGACGGCGTGTGCCAAGCATTTCGGTTGGATCGACACGGCTGAAATGCTGGCGCGTTTCGAAAATACGCTATCGACATTGGCTCAATTGCCACGCTACCGCGGTCATTTTCTGAACTGGTACGACACACAAACACTTCAGCCACTGGCGCCGGCCTATGTCTCCACTGTCGACAGCGGCAATCTATGCGGCCACCTGCTCGCCGCCGTCGGCGCCTGTGAAGAACTGCTGATCGATACATCGACGGATGCCCGCGAAGCAGAGCGCCTGCAGACGCTCGCCGAACGCTGCGCACGCCTGGCCCACGAAGCCGATTTCGGGTTTCTCTACGATGCGAAGCGGCATCTGTTCCGAATCGGTTTCCGGGTCGCCGAACAGCAACTCGACCGGAGCTACTACGATCTGCTGGCGTCCGAAGCGAGGCTCGCGAGCCTCTGGGCCATCGCAAAGGGCGATGTGCCCGTCAGCCATTGGGCGGCGCTTGCGCGACCCTTCTACGCAGCAGGTAGCCACGTCGGGTTGCGATCGTGGTCCGGTTCGATGTTCGAATACCTGATGCCGCAACTGGTCATCGACGAGCCGCGCGGGAGCGCGCTCGAGGCGGCGGCACGCTCGGCATTGCACGAGCAACTCCTGTTCGCGCACGCGCACGAAGTACCGTGGGGCATATCCGAGTCCGCTTTCGCTGCCCGCGACGATACGCTCGCCTATCAATACGCGCCGCAAGGCGTACCCCGTCTCGCGCTGCGCCGTACCCCCGCCGACGAATTGGTTGTGGCGCCCTATGCCACCGCGCTGGCTGCCATGGTGGACGCACCGGCGGCGGCTGACAATCTGCGTGCTCTCGAGGGCTTCTCTGCCCGCCGCGCGATGGGATTTGTCGAAGCAGTCGATTTCACTTCCGAACGTCAGACGTCAGACCAAAGGTACACAGTCGTCAGCACGTTCATGGCGCATCACCAGGGCATGACGATCGTTGCGCTGGCCAATACCTTGCTAACGGGCGCACCAAGGCGCTGGTGCATGCATCATCCGCGCATCGGTGCCGTGATGTCGTTGCTCGAAGAGCGGGTTCCACGCGAGGTTTCCGACCTGTTCGAGACACCGCCCGGCCCGAGCGAGAGCGACCGGCGCGACAATGCGCATGGAACCGCGCAAGAGCTGATTCCGGGTCGCACCGCGCTGCAACCGACGCACCTGTTGTCCAACGGACGTTACAGCGTGGCGCTGCGCAGCAATGGCGCCGGCTACAGTCGCTTCGAGAAAGCCGATGTATCGCGTTGGCGGGACGATGCGCTGCAAGACGCGCACGGGACGTTCTTCTACCTGAGGCGCAACGACGCGGTGCCGGTATCGATCACACAACACCCTGCCCCCGATCCCGCCGCCAGCTATCACGCCACGTTCCATGCGGATCGCGTCGATCTCGACGCCCGGTGGGCCGACCTGCACGTACGCTGTACCGTCTGGGTCAGCGCCGAAGACGACATCGAACTACGTCGAGTCGAGCTGCGCAACGACACATCACAGGCGATCAGCCTCGAACTGATGTCGATGTTCGAAGTGTCGCTGACGGACTCACGCGCGGATGAAATGCATCCGGCATTCGCAAACCTGTTCGTGAGTGCCGACTGGGACGCACACGATCAAGCGCTGTACCTTGCGCGCAAGCCGCGACTTGCGACCGAAACCGGTCTGCAGGCCGTGCATTTCATTGCCCAGATCAAAGGACGCGCGACCACGGTACGCGCCACGGCGAACCGGTCTTGCTGGCTCGGCCGCAACCGCAATACGAGCTGCCCGCTCGCCTCCTACGATGAGGGTTCATACGACAATCGTCAGTCGGGCAACCCGACCGGGCAACCACAGGAACTGTCGACCGGTCTCGACCCGATCGCGTCGTTGTCGATGCGGCTGACGATTCCCCCAAACGGTGGCGCGCGCGTGACCGTCGGTACCGCTGCCGCGACCGATCGCGTGGCGCTGGAAGCACTGGTCGACCGGTACCGCCAGGCGTCGACCATCGAGCGCTCGTCACTGATGTCCGCCACATTCATCGGTATTCATCTGCGCGAGATGCGTATCCGTAGCGATGAGCTGTTCGCGATCCGATCCTTGACGACTACGCTGGCACTGCTGGTGCCGCGTCCCGAGGCACCAACCGACGACACGCTTTGCGATCGGCGTCTATTGTGGCGGTTCGGTGTTTCCGGCGATCGCCCGATCGTCGTCGTCAGCATCAATGGCGAACCCGGGCTGCGTCTGGTGCGTTCGCTGGTGCAGGCGCTGCGGTTGTGGTCGTGGGGCGGGCTGTTGTGCGACCTCGTAATACTGAATGCCGAAACGCGGTCGTATCAGATGCCGCTTCAGCGCGAGTTGACGACGCTGTGCGAACGCTACGCGCGGGAAGCTGCAGCCACCGCGACCGCGTGCGGCATGAAAGTATTACACACCGACGAAGTGACCGTGCCGGAACGCGCGACCCTGACCGCACTTGCACGTTTGCGGTTCAGCGCCGATGGCCGCCCTCTTCCGCATCACGTGCAGGAATTGATCGAATGGCACCAGGCGTCCTTCGACATTCGAACTCGGCGCACGACGGCTTCGTTGTCCGCACCATTGGCAGCGGCGGCCGCTGACACACCGCAGGGTGAGTTCCAACCGAGCGGTGCGTTCCGATTCGACGTGAACGGTTCGATGAGACCGGCCCGGCCGTGGGTAAACGTACTTGCCAATCCGCAGTTTGGCGCGCAAGTCTCCGAAGCGGGCGCCGGCTTCACCTGGGCCCACAACAGTCGCCTGCACCAGTTGACATCGTGGTCGAACGATCCCGTCACAGATGCCAGTGGCGAGTGGTTGTTGATCCAGGATCTGTATTCGCGCGACGTATGGAGTGTTGGCGCGGGCGCGGGCGCCACGGACGCGACCTATACGGTGGAGCACACCCAGGGCCTGACGACGATACGGCACCGGCGCGGCGCATTGGAGGTTGCCTCGACCTGGTGTGTCGACTCGACGCAGTCCGTCAAGCACGTTCGGATCGCGCTGCACAACAAAGGCACCCATGCGCTGCACCTGCGCATCATCGGTTGCTTCGAGTGGGTGATGGGCGCGCAGCGCGCCGACCGTCAGTCGGTGCGCAGTACGTTCGAGTCGCTGACATGCGACACCGGGTTGCAACTCGATGTGCTGTTTGCGACGCAATCGAATTGCGGCGCGGGCTTCGGCGGCAGCACCGCGTTCGTGACGATGCGCGGTGACGAATCGTTTGCCGCCTCGTTCGATGAATGGACCTGCGACCGACGCGAGCTATTCGACACGGGCGGACGACGCGTGATCCCCGACCGCTTCGGAAAGCTCGCGGGCGCCGGGCTTGACCCGTGCGCTGCCGTCGCGACAACGGTGACCCTTGCACCGGACCAGGCAACCGAGTGCGTGATCATTGTCGGGCAAGCAGACAATCTTGCCAACGCGCGTACTGTGGCGCGCGACTCGACGGCATTGCCGGCCGCGGCGCGCGAACGCGCGACCATGGCACAGTGGCACGATCTGCTGGGCACCGTAACCGTGCAAACGCCCGATCCACTGTTCGATGCACTCAGCAACCGCTGGCTGCTGTACCAGGCGCTCGCTTGCCGGCTTTGGGGCCGTGCCGGTTTCTATCAAGCCGGCGGCGCGTTCGGATTTCGCGACCAGTTGCAGGACGCGATGGCGCTCGCAGTCACTGCGCCGGACCTGCTGCGGCAACAGATTCTGCTCGCCGCATCCCGCCAGTTCGTCGAAGGGGATGTGCAGCATTGGTGGCATCCGCCGACCGGTGCCGGGGTACGCACGCGATTCTCGGACGATCTGCTGTGGCTGCCCTATGCGGTGATCCACTACGTCGATGTCACCGGTGATGCACAGATTCTCGATGAACCGGTTGCGTTTCTGGAAGGTGAATCGATTCCGGATGATGCCGAGGATGCCTACTTCGTGCCGCACGTCAGCCGGCAGCGCGGAACGCTGTACGAACACTGTGCAAGAGCCATCGACCGCAGCCTCTCGGTGGGCGCGCATGGCTTGCCATTGATGGGCGGCGGCGACTGGAACGACGGCATGAACCGCGTCGGAATCGAGGGTCGCGGAGAATCGGTCTGGCTCGGCTTGTTCCTGTGGCGGTTGGTTGCGGATTTCACGCCGATCGCGCGTGCACGCAGTGACAATGGACGCACCGGCGCGTGGAGCCATAGCGCGGCCGGCTGGCACGCTGCACTGCAATCCACGGCGTGGGACGGCGAGTGGTTCAAGCGCGCGTTCTTCGACGACGGATCGCCGCTCGGTTCACACGTCAACGCAGAATGCCGGATCGACCTGATCGCACAAGCGTGGGCGGTGCTGTCGGGGGCCGCGACACCCGCGCAACAGCGCGCGGCGATGGCAGCCGTCGAGCGGTTGCTGATCGACGACGAAAACGGGCTGATACGCATCATCGATCCGCCACTCGTCCAGTCGAGACCGGCTGCAGGCTACATTCAGGCCTATCCTCCGGGGGTGCGCGAGAACGGCGGCCAATACTCTCACGGAGGTGTCTGGGCACTTCTGGCGCAGGCGTCGCTCGGCGACGCCGACGCCGCGTACCGCAGTTTCACGCAACTGAGCGCCGCACATCGCAGCGCAAACCCGCGCCAATCGACGGCGTATGAATTGGAGCCTTATGTAATGGCGGGCGATGTCTACACACACCCGCCCTATGTCGGACGCGGCGGTTGGAGCTGGTACACCGGCGCGGCGGGTTGGATGCATCGCGCGGCGATCGAATCGATTTGCGGTCTGCGCGTACGCGGCAGCCGCATCTGCATCAGCCCGCGGCTACCATCCCATTGGTCAAAAATAACAGTCTCGCTACGCCGCAGCGGACACACTTACGAGTTCGTCATATGCACGCCCGAGGCGGCCACGGCAATCGAAAGTGCGCGCGCGCGCGGCGCCAAGCGTCTATCCCCTGGCGAGTGGTTCGATCTGGCTGACGGGGCAGATGCGAGCTGCTGCCTCGTGATCGCAGAGCGTACGGTCCATACGATGGATGGCACGGCGATCGTTGGCTAGCGAATCAATCGTTCTGATCCGCCTTGTACTTTGCCTTCGCGGTGGCAACACAGGCGTCCTTCGAGTCGCCCGCCAGAGCATCGCACTTCTCAACTGCGACGTTGTAATCTGCGCCACGCTTCGTGTTGCGGGCCTGATCGCGCGCCTCCGCGTCAGTATTGCGCTCCCTTGCTTCTGCGTCGGCTTTCATGCGGACCGCCTCAGCCTGCTTGGTACAGACATCCTTCGGGTTGCCGGCCAGGCTGTCGCATTTCTCGTAGGCGACCGCATAGGCAGCTTCGTTTTTCGTCGTCGCGAGCGCCTTGCGGTCCGCGTCGCTGCCCGAATGCTGATATTTCAACTCCGCGAGCGCAACGCTGCGGTTGCCGTCGGCTCGCTGTAGACAGACATCTCTGGCGTTACCCGACAGCGGGTCGCATTTGGCCCTGTCGGCGAGGTAGTTCGCGGCGACGCGATTGGCCGCGTCGGAAGACGATCTTCCGCATCCCGAGACCGCCAACGCGACGACCAGCGTCAGAACCACGGCGCTGCTCACAGCGCCTGTGCTTGTGAATATTGCGTAGCGGCGCGGATATTTCGAGTTCATCGCGATTGCCATGCGCGGACAACAAACAAAGTGACGATGCAAAGTCTGTCCCATCCGGACGAACGCTTGCATCGGAAGCCACCGCAACTCCAGGTAGGCGCTCGCCTACCTGGGCGGCGGGTTGTGCCGCTACTTGAGGTTCATGTCGTTCTCAACGGCCACGACGCCCTGCACACCTTTTGCCACCGCAACCGCGTGTTCGATATCCGCTTTTGAACTGACGAATCCGCTGAGCTGCACTTTGCCTTTGAACGATTCGACATTGATCTCGCTGGATTTCAACGAGTCATCGGCAAGTATCGCCGCCTTCACTTTCGCGGTGATCGCGGTATCGTCGATATATTGTCCGGTGCTCTCCTTGGTTTTCGTCGAAGCACAACCGCCGACGGTCGCTAGCCCGCCGGCCAGTATCAACGTGGCCGCCAACAAGGTTGCACGACTCAGATTGCTCATCACTCGATCCTCTTATATTCATCGGTTTGGAAAGGCTAAGAACCCGCGCCACGGCTCGTCTGTGCGCTGACGTACGCAGCCCGATCAAGCCGGCACGGGTCCCCATGCGCGGCGCCGCACAGACACCATCGCTTGCAGCGGACATCGTCGCGTCGTGCACTGATCAACATCGTCTCGGAGACTCGACATGAACAAAGATCAAACGAAAGGCCGTGCCAAGGAAGCCAAAGGCAAAGTGAAGGAAGTGGCTGGAAAAGTCATCGGCAACAAGAGTCAGGAGGTCAAAGGAAAACTCGAGAAGAACGCCGGCAAAGCGCAATCCGACTACGGCGATCTGAAGAACGAGGCGAAGAAAAGCACAAAGAAGAAATAGGCGGCGCGCGCGACGCGCAGCGCTAAGTTACTCGAGCACGGTTTGCTCTATGAAAATGCGCTTCACGCGCGCGTTTGCGGATTTAATCTCGCGCTCCATTCGGCGCTGAAGGGCCAACGACCCCTGGGCATCGACGTTCGGCGCCATCACGATGCTGATATTCGCCAGAATGAAATCCGGCCCCATGTGCATCGTCAACACTTCGTTGACGGATTGGACTCCCGGCAGCGCTTCCACGATCCGACGAATCGATGCAACCACTTCGCGGCTCGCACTCTCTCCGATCAGCAGGCCTTTGGTCTCGCGCGCGAGCCAGAACGCGGTACCCGCGAGAATGCTGCCTATGACCAGCGAGGCGACACCGTCGTATACGGGGTTGCCGGTGATATCGCCGAGCAGCACGCCCACGAACGCAGCCGCGATGCCCGCCAGCGCGGCCGAGTCTTCCAGCAGCACGACAAAATCCGTCGGATCTTTCGTGCGATTGACCGCTTCCACCGCACCATTGTCTCCTTGTTTACGGCGGAACGCCCGAAATGCAACCAGCCACGACGCACCCTCGAGCAACGCCGACACACCGAGCACCACATAGTTGACGTATGCATCGGTAAGCGGCGTCGGGTGGCGCAGGTGTTGAACCCCTTCGTATAGCGAGACACCGCTACCCAGCGCGAACACAAGCAGCGCAACGACAAAGCTCCAGAAGTAGACTTCCTTACCGTGACCGAACGGATGCAGTACGTCGGCTGACGCGCTCGAACGGCGCATACCGTAGAGCAGCAAACCTTCATTGCCGGTATCGACGACCGAATGGACGCCCTCGGAGAGCATCGCGGAACTGCCAGTCAGCGCCGCCGCCGTGAACTTGGTCGCTGCGATCAACAGATTGCCGATGAGCGCTGCATACACCACCTTTGTGGATCCAGCGCGACTGATCGATGATGCGGTACGCTCGGCCATTGCCTACCTTCGACCTTCAATTCGCGTCAAACTCGCATACATTGTGCAGCCGCAGAAGAAGGGGATGAAGCCATCAACGATCGAATAACGTTCTATCTGAAACGGATTCGGGAGAAGCTTTGGATCAAACCGCTGGTGTTCTGCATCGCATCAGTGGGTGCCGCATTCGTGGCCGCCATCATGGACACGGCCAGTTGGCCGATCACGCTGCCCCGTATCAACCAGGACACCATCGAAACGCTGCTGGCGATCATGGCGTCGAGCATGCTGGTGATCGCGACGTTTTCGATGTCGTCGATGGTCTCTGCGTATGCATCGGCCAGTACCACCGGAACGCCGCGATCGTTTCCACTGATCGTGTCCGACGACGTCTCACAAAACGCGCTGTCGACGTTCATCGGCGCATTCATCTTCAGCATCGTCGCACTGATTGCACTGAAGAACGGCTACTACGGCGAAGAAGGCCACTTCGTGTTGTTTGCGCTGACGTTTACGATGTTCTGCTGGGTCGTGCTGACGTTCGTGCGCTGGGTCGACGCGATCGCGCGGCTCGGCCGGCTCGGCAACACGATCGACAAAGTCGAACGCGCCGCTGCGGATGCGTTGGCACGGCGGCGCAGCCACCCCACGCTCGGCGGCGTTCCAATCGACGCAGAGCTTTCGCGCGGCGATGCCGTATACGCCGATTCCATCGGCTACGTACAGCGAATCGATGTCGAATCGCTGCAGAATTACGCGGAAGAATACGCGGGCAGAATTACTGTCGCCGCTTTACCCGGCACATTCGCCGTGCCGGGCAAAGCGCTTGCATACATCGAACGCGCGGATGCGATCGATCCCGCGGTGGTTGACACATCGCGTGTGTCGAAGGCATTTCTGATCGGCGACAGTCGAGTCTACGACGAAGACCCACGCTTCGGCCTCATCGCACTATCAGAGATTGCGGCGCGCGCGCTGTCACCTGCGGTCAACGATCCGGGGACTGCGATCGGCATCATCGGTACATTCATTCGACTGTTTGCAGACTGGGTCGAGCCGCTCGACGATGCGCTACCCGAACCGAAATACGATCGCGTGCACGTACCTGAGCTGTCCGTTTCCGACATGTTCGACGACGCATTTACTTCGATTGCACGTGACGGGGCCGGCACCATAGAAGTGATGCTGCGTCTGCAGAAGGCGCTCATCGCACTTACGCGTATGGACAATGCGGCGCTCGCCGAAGCGGCCCGACGCCACGCCGGGCTCGCGCTGGCGCGCGCGCAACATGCCCTGCAACTCGATGAGGACGTCGCCCGGGTTCGCGAGCTGACGCATTCCATCGACGCGAATGGTGCCCACAAATCATCGTGAGACTCGGCTACAACAAGGCTTTCCTGAGCTGCTCCGCATCGACCGGCTTGATCAGATAGTCATCGAAACCGGCGGCACGGAGACGCTGCTCATCGCGACGAAAGCCCGTCAATGCCACCAGACGAATACGGTCGCGGCCTTCGAGTCGCGCCCGCAATCGTTGTGCGAGCTCGTACCCATCCATATCCGGCATCCCCAGATCGAGCAGCGCGATCGCCGGCTGGAACTCGTCGATCAGCGCCAGCGCGGCGGCCGCGCCATTCACCGCGCGCGCTTCGTGACCCTGCGCGGTCAACAACGCGGCCAACGCCCGCGCCGCATCGCTGTTGTCGTCCACCACTAGAATCTTTCGCGGAGCCGATTCTTCGCGCGCCCTGTCGACGTCGTCGGCGCGGCGCGCGCCTGCGAGGGGCAACGTCACGGTGAATTCACTGCCGCGGCCTTCGCCTTCGCTGCGAACCTCGATTGTGCCATCGTGCAAATTGACCAGCCGTTCTACCAGCGCAAGGCCGAGACCCAAGCCGGACCGAGTGCGTTGCTGTCGCGGACCCTGAGTGAACATTTCGAAGATGTGCGGCAGCAGCTCGGGCGAAATGCCGGCTCCGCTGTCACGGACAATCAATCGCGCCGCGCCGTCGTGCGTATCGACACTGAGTTCGATCTCCGCGCCCTCACGCGAGAACTTCGACGCGTTACTCAGCAGATTGTCGATCACCTCGGCCAGCCTCGGCTCGTCGCCCCAGACGATCATCTCCTGAGGCAGGTTGAGACGTACGTCCTGCCGACGTCGCTCGATGAGATCTGCGCGCGCCTCGATGACCTGCTCGACAACGGTCACGAGGTTCACTGGGGATCGGACGACTTCCAGCTTGCCGGCTACCACGCGCGCGGCATCGAGCAGACTGTCGAGCAACGAAGACATGTGCGTCACCTGCCGGATCAGCATGGCAAGGGTTTTTCTGCGCTCGTTCGAATCAATATCAGTTCTGAGTAACGAAAGCCCGGTGGATATCGCACCCAACGGGTTGCGCAGTTCATGGCCGAGCATCGCAATCCACTCGTCCTTGCGCAGCGCGTCTGCGCGCTGCTCGTCGGCGCGCTCGGCGGTGGCGCGCGCGAAATTCCGCCGCACCGTAACGTCCTCGAGCGTGACGAGCATCTGATCCGGCATACCCGACTGCATGATCGGATCGATGCTGATCAGCGTGGCCATACCCGCCGCGTGCACCTCATGATCGACCATCGCCACACCGGTTGACACCACACCCCGCAACAACTCGCGTAGCTCACTGAATATGCCAACTCCGGCATCGGCCAATCCATCGATCGACTGCGTTTGCAGCGCGGTGCTGTCCAAACCGTGTAAACGCTGAAACGCCGAATTTATGCTGACGATTCGTAGCTGCGAATCAACGATCAGCACCGGTGTGTCCACTCGATTGACGATCCGCTCGGCAAAGACGCGAGCCAACTCCGATTCGTAGAACGCCTGCTTCTGGGCCGTGATGTCTTCGAACGTGATGCAGACCCCGTCGCGGGCGCCGGCGTGGGTCAGATACGGTGCGATCACGCGTTGATACCATCGGCCGGCGTCGTTTTGGATTTCCATGCGCGACGATTCACCACTGCGCTGCACTTCCTGAGCGGCGTTGACGGTGTTGGCATCCGGATACCGCTCTTTGATCTGCTCGATCGACCGCCCCAGATCCGCGTCCACCAGATGCATGACCTGCTGGGCGCCGGGGGTAAACCGTCGAACCCGCAATTCATCGTCCAGAAACACGGTGGGAATGCCCGTGCTGACAAACAGGTTGTTCAAGTCGGCGTGGGCGCGCTCCAGCGCCGAGTTCGTATCGGCCAGTTCCCTGTTGATGGTGGACATCTCTTCGTTCAGAGATTCCTGTTCTTCTTTGGCGGCTTCCAGCTCTTCGTTACTCGACTGCAGCTCTTCGTTCAGCGACAACATTTCCTCATGGTTGGCCCGGTACTCCTCGACGGACGACTGCAGTTGCGCACTGGCACTCTGCAGTTCCCGCCGTGTGTCCCGGAGTTCCTGTTCGAGCTGACGCGCGATCAGCTCTTCGCCGGGTTCGGCCGCGACGTTCACGTCCTCGGCGACGGCGGGCAGGTCGTCAAAGCTGACCAGAAACAGACCATCGCGGCCGCCGGTACCCGGAATGGGCTCCACGCTGCAATGCACGCGATGCACCCGGCCATCGCGGTCGATGCGACCTTCAGTGGTGACACGCGCCTCCTGTTCCACCGCCTGACGCAGCGCGGCGCGGATTTGGATGAATAAGCCGGGGCGAATCCAAGATGGCAGGTCCCGGCGCGTGGCACCGCTGGGCGGAATCAGATAGTGCTGGGTGGGACCGTAGAAATGCACGATCTCGAATTCTTTGTCGACCACCACGCACGCCAGCGAGCGCTGGCTGAGCACGAACCGTTCAATGCGACTCTCCACCCGAATGGGCTCGACGAAACCAGGCTCTTCGGCGACGCCCGGCAATCTGGGGCGTCTACCCACAGGCAACAGGTCACCGAAGCGTTGCTGGTCCGGTGACCGGATGCCGGCGGCGCGATACAGACCGTGCGCCTTGGAGACGTCTTCGAACTGCGAACGTTGCGTACCGATGGACTCCGAGCGTCCAACCAGCAGCAGGCCGCCACGATTGAGTGCGAAGTGCAGCCGCTTCAGTACGCGCTCATGCGCAGCCGGCGTCAAATAGATCAACAGGTTACGGCATGTAACTAGATCCATCCGGAACAACGGAGGCGCATCCAGGATATCGTGCTGAGCGAACGTCACTGTCTGCCGTATGCCCGGATCGATCCGATAGTGGCCGTTTTCCGGACGAAAGTACTTACTGATCCGTGCTTCGGAGACGTGCTTGAGATCGCGCGCCGAGTACACGCCACGGCGAGCGCGGTTCAGCGCCGGTTCGCTCAAGTCGGTGGCAAAGATCTGAATCGTCTTTTTACTGCCGTTCAAGATCCCGTCGATCAGAATGGCCAGGCTGTAGGCCTCC
This sequence comes from uncultured Gammaproteobacteria bacterium, assembly GCA_963735085.1. Classification (GTDB taxonomy): domain Bacteria; phylum Pseudomonadota; class Gammaproteobacteria; order Pseudomonadales; family Azotimanducaceae; genus DATJGR01. Next base: position 16,784 of record CAVTJP010000017.1, on the reverse strand, counting down.
TCACCGGAAGCGCAGCCGACCACCCAGGCGCGAACAGTTGGCTCGCTTTTGGCAGCGATCACCGCCGGCAACTCATGTTCCAGCCTGTCCCAGGCTTCCGGATCGCGGAAGAATCCCGTCACGCCAATCAATACATCCTGGTAAAGCGCGCCGAGTTCCGCTTCGTCGTGTGCCAGCCGGTCGAGATACGCATCCCAATTCGCTACACCGATCAACACCATGCGCCGCTCCGCGCGGCGGCACAGCGTGCCGGATTTGTAGCCGCGGAAGTCGACCCCGAAAGCACCCGTCAACAGCCTGACCAGACGTGACGTCCGAACTTCGTCGGGCGTCCGGTCTTCGTCGGGTGTCCGGTCCGCGCCAGCCGATTGTGGGTCCGCCGGCTCCGAATCCGATGGCGCCGTGGTCTGTCGCCTGGCGGCAAATTCGGCCAGCATCGCCGGCATATCGCGAATCGCCGACGCGTCACCCGGCTCCGTTGCCTCCAGCGCAGCCTTCGGCATCGAGGAGAATTCAGCGTCGGCCGGGATTTCCACCAGGGTCAGCCCGCCCGCCGCTTTGATGCGACGCAGGCCCATCGCGCCATCGTGACCACTGCCGGATAGAATGATGCCCACACACCGCTGCTCACTGCAGTTGGCCGCCATCGAGCTGAGTAGACCGTCGATCAGCATCTCGGGCCCCGGATGGCCGTTGGTACGGCTCAACTGCAGCCGCGTTCCGTCGGTGGTCGGACGATACCCGGGCGCCACCACGTAGACATGATTGGCGAGCAGTTCAACCGACTCGCTCGCCTCGACGACCGTCAGTTCAGTTTGCGACTGCAGCAGCTCCGCAACCCGGCTCGGACGGTCCGGGTCGAGGTGCATGATCACGATGAAGGCGGTGGTGTCATCCGAGGTGATGCCGGACAGCAGCGCGCGCACCGCACCGAGGCCTCCGGCGGATGCACCGATACCGACAATAAGCAATTGCGATTCGTCCATGTGCTGCGCCGCGGTGACAACCGTTCGTTCACGGCCAGTTTACACGCCGTTTCCCGACCTCTCGCACGAGCATCTGTCCCAGACTGGCAATAATAGCCAACGGGTTGTCTAAGGGGAAGCCGGGGGCCCGGTGATTCGAACCGAACGGATTGCCGGTGCGCGACGGCAGCGCCAACGCGCTGCCGTCTGCTCACGGTCAATCCGCCGCGTCAACGAGGTCGTCGAAGAACGCCTCTGCCTCGTCCTTCTGCGCACCGTAGCGCTCCTGCACGATGCCGACGAACTGCTCGCGTTTGCCGGCGATACGATCGAAATCATCGTCGGTGATATCGCCCCATTGCTCACGCACCTTGCCTTTCAACTTTTTCCATTTACCGGCCGCAATGTCTTCATTCATACGGAATCTCCCTTCTGATGAATATCGATCCGCACGTCCGCGAATCGCTGGTTGAGCTTGCAACCGACATGCCATCGTCCGCCAACGCGGAACAACGCGCCGCGAAGCGTTCGAGGGAAGGCTTTCGGCGCACATCACCTGCCCGCCGCATACCAACAATTACAATGCCAGTGGCATTGTTACACGGTGGCGTTGGTATCCGGCGTTCACCCTGCCCGCAAGCAACGGCCGTCCCTGCGTAATAAACAGTTCCTCTCAATATGGCATAGGCATTGCACAACTACGGTCACGGCTCCGGATTACGTTGGAGGGGTCCTGAGAGCGCATTCAAAGGAGAACGGATATGTTGAGTTGGGCAGTGACCTTTTTCATTATCGCAATCATCGCCGCCGTATTCGGCTTTTCAGGGATCGCCGGCGCAGCCACGCAGATCGCGTGGATCCTGTTCGTGGTCGGTCTGATTCTCGCCCTGGTGTTCGCGGTGATGGGACGGCGCCCGCGCGTGTAGCACTAGGGCGTGAGAGGGGTAACCGCCGCGCCCATCTGAATCTGCGGCCGCAATCGCTGAAGTCGTTTCGGCGCCAAGGCGATTGGCGCATGATCTCGCAGCCACGAACAGCGGAGCGGATCTATGAGCGGCATTCTCGATGGGCTGATGCAGGAACTGGGTGGCGGCGGCTTGGAGGCTATTGCCGGCAAACTAGGCGTGAACTCCGGTCAGGCACAGACAGCCCTGCAGAGCGCATTGCCGATGTTGCTTGGCGCCCTCGCAAACAATAGCGCCAATCCGGAGGGCGCACAGGCGCTGCACGCCGCATTGCAACAGCACGCCACTGCGGCGCCGGTGCAGCAGCAGGTTCAGCAAGCGACGCAGAATCCGGGTGCGAACACCGAAGGTGCCGCGATCCTGGGTCACATTCTCGGCCAGAAGCAGGATGCGGCCACCCAGGGTATCTCGCATATCAGCGGCCTCGACGCCGGCAGCGCCGGTGCACTGATGGGCATGCTGGCACCTGTGGTAATGGGCTACCTCGGGCGTCACGCACAGCAGGCAAATCTGGATCCGGGGCAGCTCGCAAGTTCGCTGGGGCAGCAGGCCAGCGCCATCCAGAATAGCGGCGGCGCCGCAGGCAGCCTGATCGATGCCGTGCTGGGTCACAGCGGCAGCGGCAAGCTCGATCTGTCCGGCCTGCTGTCAGCAGGCGCCAATATTCTGGGTTCGTTGACGAAGCGCTAGCCGGCGTTGGCCGCGGCGGAAGCAGCCCGAGCTGACGCCGATTTCGATTCCGTCACGCGCAAACCGTCTTATCCAGCGGCGAGTGTCAGCCGACGTGCTTCTTGCTGCGTCGGCACTGACCTCGCCGGCCCGATCGCCGTTCGCAGCGTATTCAGTACCAGATTGTCCGGGCGCAGGTATTGCTGATAGTAGGCAAGATTCCGTCGGCTCATCGCCAGGCGGCGCGCCGCGTTCGAAAGCAGTGCGTCAACCATCGCCACGCATTCATCGGCCGAGGAAAACGCCAGGTAGTTGGCACCCGCAATCAGGTCTCCGGGCACCTTCAGTTCGATCGGCTCCGATGCGATCGCTTTGCCCAGTGCAACGTATTCAGCGAATTTCCAACCAGTCGATCCGTGCAACCCGGTCGTTGTCACGCAGACATCTGCGCGCGCCACCAGCGACAGGTAGTTGCGCTTCTCATTGACCCTCGGATCGGAGACCAGCAATGATCGGTAACGCTCGTTCGCAAACGGAGTGTGTGCGAATCCGGCGAGCACGCGGTGGCCGAAATGGCGGCGCAATCCCACAATGCAGCGCGCACGCATATCGTTGATCTGCTCCCGCTGGCGTTGCGACAGGCCACTGGCACAAGTCGTATCCATTGGGTTCCACGCCCGCGTGAGGAACAGCGCGCGCGCGTCCCCCGATTCGCCAGCGGCGCCTTCGAACAGATGTTGTCGCGGCACGAAATCACGCTCGATGCGAAGCGCTTTACGTATCGCGCCGAATCGGCGGATGCCGCTCCTAACGAGGAAATCCCGGCGCGCGCCAGTCAGATCGAGATGACTTGGATACACTTCATAGTTGAGCGCCAACGGGTGCACCTTGCTGCCGTCAGTACCGAGACTACAGACATAGTGCGGTAGGAAACTGCGCTTGAAGTATGCATCTGCTTCGACGAGACACTGTTCGGAGATCAGATGTGAATCTGCAACGTCGTAGACGAGCGTTCGTCCGTTCACGCGCACCGTCACCATCCACGCATGAGCGCCGGCCGGCGGCGGACAGATTCGCTCCGACAGTTCTATCACGCCGGCTCGCGCCAGCGCGGAGAACCCCGTGTAGATCTGCTGCAAATGAGGTTGCGCTGAATGCGTTAGCAACTCGCAGACTGGTTTTAACAAAGAGCCGTACCACATTTGACATGCAGACCAGACCCTACCAGCCATTACGAACGTGGACGTAACCGGTTGTAGGAACTTGTCGAAGGCTCGATGACAATCGTCGCATTGTAGCGTAACGCAGGCTTGTCGAAACTCAGCCGCCAACAGTTGCGTTGAGGCACGATGTCCAGACTCAGATCAAACGGCCGCAGCACGCCCCCGGTGATATTGATCGGCCTCGATGGGGCCGAGCCCAGTCTCATACGACAATGGATGGACGATGGGACACTGCCGACATTGGCGCGAATGCAAAATCGCGGAATCTGTACCGACGTGGAGACGTTGCCGGGGTTTGGGGACGGGGCCTCCTGGCCGACACTCGTCACCGGGGTCAACCCGGCACGCCATGGACGATATTTCAGACAACAATTCAAACCTGGCAGCTACCGGCGCACGCTGTTTTCAGCCGATTCCGATCTGGCACATCAGCCTTTCTGGACCACGCTCAGCCAGAAAGGGAAACGCGTCGCCATCCTCGACATTCCGTACGCACGCCTGGAATCGGGTTTGAATGGTTTGCTGCTGGTCGACTGGCTGATCCACCAGCGCTACGGATCTCCACGAAGCTGGCCGGCGAGCTTTGCACACGATGTACTCGCGGAATTCGGCGATGATCCGCTGCTCGGCAATTCCGAACGCTTCTCCAGGCAAGCAGGCATCGAGGACACCATCGGACATCTCCAGGACCGGGTTCGAATGAAACAACGACTGGTAACGAAGACGCTGGACGGTGACCGATGGGATTTTCTCGCAACCGCGTTCGCCGAACCACACGATCTTGGCCACATCGGCTGGCATCTACACGATCCATCGCACCCTAAACATGACACCGCCTGGCTGCATCGCTGCGGCGACCCGATCCGGGCTCTGTACATCTCCCTCGACGAGGCCATCGGCCGCATTCTGGCCAGCGCCCCGGCCGGCGCGCAGGTGCTGACGTTCGCCGGCCTGGGTATGGGCCCGTGCTACACCGCGAACGGTGTGATGGACGAGCTCCTGCAGCGCATGGAGCATCGCACGTATCGCCAACCGCCACGATTCGCCAAACAACTGCGCCGCAGGGCGTGGCCGGAAAAGCTCGTCTCTATCGGAGGTAAGGTGGATACGCTGCGCGAGATTCTCGAGTACAGCCGCAGCCGATTCTTTGCCCTACCCCACAACGAGAATAGCGGCGCGATTCGAATCAACCTGAAGGGTCGCGAGCCTACCGGCCGGGTGGCCCCGGAGCAGTTCGACACCGTCTGTGAAGAATTGAGCAGCAAGTTCATGGCGTTGAGGAATGCTGCCACCGGTCGGCCGATCGTCGAACGCGTGGTGCGTGTTTCCCAGGGCCTGTGCGGCGCGCATCTTCGCGCCATGCCGGACCTGTTGGTGGTGTGGAGTCGGGAGGCACCGTTCGATTCGATCGAGTCCGCAGAAATCGGTCGAATCGACGGCGTGCGCTCCTGGGGGCGCACCGGTGACCACACGTCCCACGCCATGTTGATCGCGCAGGGCGGCGCGTTCGATTCGCAACGCACCTTCAGATCACCTCGCATCGTCGACATCGCCGCGACCATTGGGGCCTTGCTGGGCGTGGCGCTACCGAACATCGATGGCCTGCCGATGTGCGGTCTGAAAGCAGCGTAGCGCCCGTCATGCCTGCACAATCGGTGGTTCTGATCCTCAATCACGCCAAAGACCGGCATCTGCTGGAACTCTACGCCGAACTCGAGCATGCATGCGGCCGCGACCGCGACGTCGTGTTGTTGTCAGACAGAAGCCGAAAGAACCTCAGCTTTGCGCGAAAACCCGCTGCTGCGGCCGAAGTGAAGTTCGAACTTGCCGATCTCGTTGCACTGAACTATTCCGGCAAGCAACAGATCGCCCTACCCGGAAAGACACAGCGCAACCTCAAGCTCGGCAATGCCGATTTACCCGTGCTGCTTTTCTACCGACAGCGCAATCACTACAAACACTACTGGGTCATCGAATACGATGTTCGGTATTCCGGATCCTGGCGGCACTTTCTCGCGGCATTCGATTCGAGCGATGCAGACCTGTTGGGCACGTCGCTGACAGGCTACCCGGAATGCCCCACGTGGAGTCACTGGAAGTCGCTGGACATTCCGTCGACGAATTTTCGTGTCGAAGATGGACTACGCGGCTTCTTTCCCGTCTACCGCCTGTCGAACGACGCGCTGGCGTGTCTGCACGACGCATACGGCCGAGGCAGCCGCGGCCACATGGAAACGTTAGTGCCCACGACGCTGGCGCAGTCGGGACTACGTCTGGAAGATATCGGTGGCGACGGCGCTTTCGTCAAGCCACACAATATCAACCGCTTCTACACGAATCAGCGCACCACCAACAATCTGTCGCCGGGAACTTTCGTGTATAGACCTGCGTGTACAGTGGTTGGAGACGAGCCTGACCGCCTCTGGCATCCGGTCAAGCCTCCAGAAGGCATTGCGATGGGATTGGCCAACCGCGTGTTCCGGCACCTTCAATCGTAATGGGCAACGCTCGGGATCGGAGTTCCGTCACTAACGCCGGCGGACATCGGGAACGAAATCGTCGACCTCCGCCAACGGCATCCGCAGCGCAATCGCCATCCACATGACCAGCGCGGAGAACACCGCGACTACGAGAATCGCCCAGCCGAAGCCGAGCAATCCGAGGTTCCCCGCGTGCCCGTCGGGCTCGGGATACGATCCGAGCCAGCTCAGCAGCGACAAGCCGATCAGCCACACGGGCACCCACGCGCCGGCGCGAAACTCGAGCTTCGGCGTGGCCGCTGGATTGCGCAGTTCCTGCACCACGAGAATCAGATAGCCGATCAGCACGGCGATCATCAGCTTCCAGACGATGTCCCAACCCGACCAGTACACGATCAGATTCGACGACAGGAATCCCAAGAAGGCGACAGCACCCGGCCACGGTAGCCGGAACGGCCGGGTCTGTTCCGGCAATTGCTTACGCATCGCCATCAGTGCGAGCGGCCCGGAGCCGAACGACAGCACCGTAGCCGACGTGACGAAACCTACCAGCTTCTGCCAACCCGGAAACGGCAGCAGGAAAATGACCCCGGCAATGAACGTCAGAATGACGCTGACCCAGGGCACGCCGCGTTCGTTGACTCTGGCGAGCATTGCAGGCGCGTTGCCGTTACGCCCCATGGCATAGGAAAGCCGCGCCGTGACCGTGCTGTAGATCAAGCCGGTGTCGGCCGGCGAAATGAACGCATCGATGTACAGCAATACCGCGAGCCAGCTGAGCCCCATCACCGTGGCCAGCGCCGCCAGCGGACCATAGGTAGCGGCGATGTGATCCAGGCCGCCGCTAAAGCTGGTGCCGATATGCGCCCAGCCGTGCGCCAGTGCCTCGGCGGGAAGCGCACCGATAAAGGCGACCTGCAGTGCAACGTATATGATCCCGGTGATCAACACCGCACCGATGATCGCAATCGGCACGTTGCGCTGTGGATTATGCGTCTCACCTGCTAATTCCACGCCTTGGCGGAAACCCAGGTAGGAGAACACGATACCGGCTGTCGCGATCGACGAGAAAACACCACTCCAGCCAAACGGCATGAAACCGCCGGCAATGGCGTGATTGAAATTAGCGCCATGAAAAGCGGTAGCGACAAACGCGACGATCACCAGCACGATGATCGCAAGCTTCCACCACACCAAAGCGTTGTTCAGGTGCGCGAACCAGCGTATGCCAATCACATTGACCAGACTGAACAGGCCCAACAGCACGACCGCAACAAGGAACCCCAGACCCGTCAGCACCGGCACACCATCATCCAGACGCTGCAGCCAGGGCAGATAGTTGGTCGAATACTGCAGCGCCGCCAACACTTCGATCGATGTGGTCGACGCCGCTGCCAGCCACGTGATCCAGCCCAGCGTATAGCTGGCAAACGAGCCGAACGCGAAGTGCGGGAACCGGACCACGCCGCCGGAAACGGGAAACATCGTGCCGAGTTCCGCGTAACACAGGCCGATCAGCATGATCATCACGCCACCGATGATCCACGCGAGGACCGAAGCGGGCCCCGCGATCTGCGAAGCCGACAGCGCACCGAATAACCAGCCTGAGCCAATGATCGAGCCGACCGCGGCGAACAGCAGGCCAACCACGCCCACATCTCGCCGCAGGCGGCGGTCGTCAGAGGCGACGCGGTCGCTAACGATATCGTTGTGGCTCATAAGCGTGGCTCGCGGTTGTGGCTCATAGAAGGCTCCGAGGCAAAGCAAACGATGGCGGCGTGACGACCGGCATTCTGCATGATTGAATCTACTGGACGAGCGGATCCCGCGTTTTCAATTGGGGGAACTGCTGAAAGTCCCGATCTCGGGTGAGCAGCTCATCCACGCCATGTGCGAGACACAGTGCAACGATACGCGCATCGTGGACGATCGGACCCCGAAGTCTGGGCTGTTGAATCAACGGAAAGAGTATCGCCGAAAAATCGTCGGTTTCGCGAAGCACTGCGAGCGTAGGCGATTTGATCCACGCATCGATCTGATTGCATGCCTTCACAGGGGAGGTTGCCGCGTCCCTCCAGATCTTCGGGTTGGTCACGACACTGAAAAACTCATAGAGGCATGGCCACGGTATCGCCCAGTGCGCGCTACCCTCGGCGAATGCCTTCACGATCTGCTTCGCCTTCGGATGGTAACGGGACTCACGCCGATGCGCATACACCAACAGGTTGGTGTCGACCGCAATCACCGGGCATCCGGCTCGCCATAAACTATCGCTCGCAGGTCCTGCCACGTGAGCAGTTCCAACGGATCGACATCGCCGGCGCGACCGACACTCAAATCGGGCAACCGGTAATCCGGCCGTTGCTGGGCATTCGCCAGGGTCAGTCGCAAGCTGTCTTCGACGACGGCGCGCAGCGGCCGGCCGGTACGCTTCGCCAACTTCTTGGCGCGCAACAACAGGTCGTCTTTGATATCGAGCGTGGTCTTCACCGATACGGCGCGATCGCAACAAGTGTGACCCATACTACCCATACTCGGCAATATGGGCAATTTATATGCAAAGGCCGCCAGTCGGTCAAACACGTCGATCTCTAATAGCCCTTGGTGAACACGGCGCGCTTGCATTTCGGGCAGAGCGGAATATGGCTCGTTCTTCGCAGTCGCAGTTGTTGCCCGCAGGACCGGCTCCGCGAGTCCGGCCACTTGGTGTTTGGAGGCGTTGGTGGGATTCCACCAGTCGCGTCCGCTGCTCCGTGTTGGTGAGCGCGCAAGCTCGCACGCCTATCGGACATTCAACTGCCGCGGCGGGAGGTCCTCCGTTTTGGGCAGGATCACCGTGAGGACACCGTCCTGATACGATACCTCAGCCTGTGCTTCGTCAATGCTCTGCGGCAACGTGATAGTTCGCTCGAAGTGCCCGAAGGCGCGCTCCATAAGGGAATATAGCCCCGCTGCTCCGTCGCTCTTGGCGCGCTTTTCCCCCCGGATACGCAGGGCGCTTCCCTGGATAGAGATATCAAAGTCTTCCTTGTCCATACCCGGTATCTCAACCCGAACGATGACCAATTTGGCGGTCTCCCACACGTCTGCCGAAAGCAGGCTCCAGCTGGGCAGGTTCTGGGCGACTTCCGATTCCGGCCTGTCCTTGGAGGGTCCGCTAAAATGGGTGAGCGCGGCACCGCTCCGGCTCAGCAACTCGCGCCAGCCTTCCGACAGATGGTCCCAGGCCCGAACAATCCGGCGCTCTAGTTCCAACCGAAGATGCTTCAATGGGTCCATCCCTCTCTCGTAGCACAGCGGCTGTTATCGATGATCTGCAGCACGGCGTGCGACCAACTATGGTCGGTCGCACGCCTGCTTGCTTTCCTCCAACCTCTCCAGCTTCACGATTCCCTCGAAATTCGGTTCGCCGCCCCACGGTCGCGGAGCGACGAACCGCTTGCTTCAACTCACTTTGATGTCGATACGGCGTGGCTGTGCATGCTCCGCCTTGGGAATGCGCAGGTTGAGTACGCCGTTTTGAAGCTCAGCTGATACCTTTCCGGGCTCCAGTTCCTTTGACAGCGTGAACGTTCGCCGATAGCGCGGCACGCTGACCTCGGCGTAGCTCGCCTCCATACCCTCTGGCGTCGCGATGCCGAGCTCGCCTTCGACGGTGAGCGTGGTTCCCTCTATCTGGAGACGCAGCTTGTCCTTAGGTACACCCGGCAGGTCGGCGCGCAGCGTGATACCGGTGCTGTCTTCGATCACGTCCACCGGCGGCAGCAGCGCCGCATTTGTGGAGTCATACTCGGCCGGCGTCGCCCCGCTTCGCGAAGCCGTTTCATTCCCTGCAACTGCGGTTGTATCGTTCATGATTTAGTCCTCCTGCGTCATTGGACAATGATACGGCGCGGCTGGGCCGACTCGCGGCGCTTGATGCTGATGTGCACCACCCCGTCGCGAGATTCGGCGGAAACGCCATCGGGATCGAGATCGTCGGCCAGGCTGACCACGCGTCGGAACCGCCCGTCGAAGCGCTCGTTGACGTGAACGGTGGCCTTGTCGTCGGCAGCGGGCAGATCCGGCTGCCGCTCGCCAGCAATGGTCAATATCCCTCGGTCCAGACTGACCTCAAGTTTGGCCGGATCGAGGCCCGGGACAAAGGCGTAGATCTCGACCGACTCCGGTGTGCTACCGACATTCAGCGCGGGGAAACCCCCGCGTCCCAAACCTCGGATGCTGGGAGACACGTCGAAACTCTCCTGGATCTCGCGCTGCAGGCGCTCCAGTTCGGCGAACATGTCGCGGGGAAACAACAAAGATCGATACATGGCGAAGTCCTCCCGATGGGTTGAGCCAAGCGCCTGCGGCTCGCGCCGCGGCGCCACCTGAACGCCAAAGTGTGGACAGCTGGGACGATTTCAACCCCCTGTACGGACGCCCTTGAGGTAAACGACGCCGCTGCCAAACGAACCCCGGATTCCTCTCTTCAGGAACCTCGAAGGCGCGCTCGCGCGCCTGAAGGGAGAAAAAACAAAGCTTGATGAAGCGGTTGGAATTGGTCGGGACGGCAGGATTTGAACCTGCGACCACTTGACCCCCAGTCAAGTGCGCTACCAGGCTGCGCTACGCCCCGAACGAGGCGGCGATGATACCGAATCGATTGATGTGCGCCTACATCGCTGCAGCGCGTGGCAACGTCAGGCCTTCAGTACGCGCAGCACGTCCTCAAGTTCCGAGATCATCTGCTTGATCAACAAACGGAACTGGGTTTGATCCTCCTTGGCGTCATCGCCTTCGAGGCGCTGTCGCGCGCCACCAATCGTGAAGCCCTGGTCATAAAGCAGCGAGCGGATCTGCCGAATGACGATTACGTCCTGGCGCTGGTAGTAGCGGCGATTGCCGCGTCGCTTGACGGGCTTGAGTTGCGGGAACTCCTGTTCCCAATAGCGCAGCACGTGAGGCTTCACTTCGCACAGTTGGCTGACCTCACCGATCGTGAAGTAGCGTTTACCCGGGATTGGGGGTAGTTCGTTATTCTGGCCTGGGTCCAGCATATGCCTCTACTCGCGCCTTCAGCTTTTGCCCCGGACGAAACGTCACCACGCGCCGCGCAGTAATCGGGATCTCTTCACCGGTCTTGGGGTTACGGCCGGGACGTTGCCCTTTGTCGCGTAGATCGAAGTTGCCAAAGCCGGACAACTTGACCTGCTCGTTGCGCTCGAGCGACGCACGCACTTCCTCGTAGAACAACTCTACGACCTCCTTCGCTTCGCGCTTATTGAGGCCGAGTTCCTCGAACAGCCTGTCAGCCATTTGAGCTTTGGTCAGCGCGTTCATTCGAGCGTCTCCTTGAATTTCGTGGCCCCGCGACGCCAATCAATCAGCGTCGACGTGCTCCGAGGTCCGTTTCCAGAGCGCTGACCGCCGCGTTCATCAAAGCGTTGATATCAGTGTCCGTTAGGGTGCGTGAATCATGCTGCAGCGTCAAGCCTACTGCTACGCTTTTTTTATGAGAATCAATACCTTCGCCGTGATACAGGTCAAATAGTCTGAAGTCATCCATGGCACTGCCCAATACCCGTTCGAGACACTCGCGTACTGCGGCGGCCGGCACATCCCGATCCATTATCAGCGACAGGTCGCGGCGCACGCTGGGATAGCGCGAAATCGATCGGTGCACGCCATGACCCCGCGTCAGCACCCGCTGCGCATCGAGCTCGAACAAATACACCGAGCCTTTTATGTCCAGCCGATGCGCCAGTTCCGGGTGCAATTGGCCGAGCCGGCCAAGCTGCGCGTCGCCGTCCCATGCCGTTGCCGACTGTCCCGGATGCAGCACCGGATCGGCGGTGCTTCGATACGTTACCGACGCATAGCCGCTGTGTTCGAGCACGCGCTCGAGATCACCTTTGAGATCGAAGAAGTCGAGCATCGCGGCGTCGTTCGCCCAATTCTCCGGTAGCCGCGTGCCCCACAACACACCACCGATCCGCATCGGCTGTTGCAAGTCGTCGCCAATCGCAAAGCATCGCCCCAACTCGAACAGGCGCACGCGTGTCTGCTGTCGGCTCGCATTGGCGAGCAATGCTTTCAACAGCCCGGGCAACAGCGTCGTGCGCATCACCGACATGTCCTGCGACAGTGGATTCGTCAGCGAGACCGCCGCCGTGCCGGTATCAAACAGATCGGCGAATGTCGCGTCGATGAAGCTATACGTGATTGTTTCCTGATAGCCGAGGCTCGCCAGCAGCCGCTTCAGCGCGCCTGGAGACCTTGCATCAAGCGGCACTCGGCCCAGTTCCAAGTGTGTCAACGGCATCCGCACGGGGATGCTTTGATAGCCACGAACGCGACACACTTCTTCGATCAGATCCACCTCACGTTCGATGTCGAATCGATGGCTCGGCACGTTGATCGACCAGATATCGTCGTCACCTCGCTCGAACAGTGGCTGAAATTCGAGCTGTGCAAACGCGTTGGATACGGCGTCCGAGTCAGTCGGCTCGCCAACGTACAGATCAAGGCGCGAACGCCGCAGCGTGAGCGTGCGCTGCCCCGGCAGATCGGCCGCGGAGACCGTGTCCACGACGGGGCCAGCATGACCTCCAACAATATCCAGCAGCAATGCGGTGGCGCGTTCGAGTGCAGCCGACTGCAGGCCGTGATCCACCCCTCTCTCGAATCGTTGGGATGCATCGGTCTGTAGAGCGTAGCGGCGCGCCGTGCCGGCAATTGCATGCGGTGAAAAAAATGCACATTCGAGGAATACATCGCGCGTCGTTGCAGAAATACCACTGCGCTCGCCGCCCATCACGCCGGCAATTGCAATCGGTCCGCCGGCGTCGGTAATCAACAGCGTTTCGCCATCGAGCGCAACATCACGGCCGTCGAGCAACAACAGCTTCTCGCCTTCGCGCGCGCGGCGCACGACGATTTCGTTCTTCAGAACCGACAGATCGAAGGCGTGCATCGGCTGGCCAAGTTCGAGCATCACGTAGTTGGTGACATCTACGACCGGATCAATCGAACGCAGGCCGGACCGACGCAGCCGCTCACACATCCACGTCGGCGTGTGCTGCGTCAAATCGATGCCGCGAATCACACGCCCCATATAACGTGGGCAACCTGCGCCGTCTTCGAGGCGCACCGGAAACGTGTCGTTGATCAACGCCGGCACCGGTTTGCAGTCCGCCCCAGTGACAGCCGCACCGAACAACACGCCGACTTCCCGGGCAATGCCGCGGACACTGAGACAATCGCCGCGATTGGGTGTCAACTCGATATCGAGACTCACATCGTCCAACAGCAACGCATCGCGCAACGCATCGCCCGATCCGTAGGTACCGTCGAGTTCCATGATGCCGTCGACGTCGTCGCCGATGCCGAGCTCCGCCCGACTGCAAAGCATGCCGCTCGACTCGATGCCACGCAGCGTCGATTTCTGGATTCGCAACCCGTCCGGCAGCAAAGCACCGACACGCGCAAACGCAGTCTTCAAACCCACCCGTACATTCGGTGCGCCGCATACCACCTGATGCTCACCGACACCGTCCCAAACGCGACACACCGCGAGCTTGGCCGCATCCGGATGCGCCTCGACGGACCTCACCTCGGCCACGACGACATGCGTGAACGCTGCGGCCACCGGATCGACTGATTCGACCTGCAGTCCCGCCATCGTCAACCGTTCGGCAAGTGCCGTCGAGCCGACCGGTGGACTGACGAACTCCCGCAGCCACGCTTCGCTGATCTTCATGCGCGCCTTCCTCCTGTCCTGCTAGTTGAATTGCCGCAGGAAGCGCAGATCGTTCTCGAAGAACGAACGTAAATCCTCCACGCGATACAACAGCATCGCCAATCGATCGACACCGAAGCCGAACGCGAAACCGGTGTATCTCTCCGAGTCGATGCCGGACATGTCGAGCACGTTCGGATGCACCATGCCGCAGCCCATGACTTCGAGCCAGCCGCTCTGTCCGCACGACCGGCAACCCGATCCAGCGCAGTGGACACACTCGACGTCGACCTCTGCAGACGGTTCCGTGAAGGGGAAGTACGACGGCCGGAATCGGACGCCCAGCGGCTGCTCGAAGAAGCGCTGCAGGAACTCGATCACGGTACCTTTCAGATCGGCGAAGCTGATGCCTTCGTCGATGACGAGCCCCTCGAGTTGATGGAACATCGGACTGTGCGTCGCATCGACGTAGTCGCGGCGATACACGCGGCCGGGACAGACGATGCGGATCGGCGGCGTCTGATTCTCCATCACACGCACCTGGACCGGCGAGGTATGGGTGCGCAATACCAGGCCGTTGTCCAGGTAGAAGGTGTCGTGCATCGCGCGCGCCGGATGGTGCGCCGGGATGTTGAGCGCTTCGAAATTGTGATAGTCGTCTTCGATCTCGGGGCCATCCACAACTGCATACCCCGCGGCGGCGAAGATCTGCTCCATGCGTTCCAACGCCTGACTGACCGGATGCAGACCACCACTGGATTGGCGCCGGCCCGGCAACGTGACGTCGACGGCTTCGCTGTCGAGTGCAGCGCGCATTTGTTCGGACCGAAGCGCACTTCCGCGTGCGTCGAGCCAGCTCTGCAGCGTCTGCTTGGCTTCGTTGATTGCGGCACCTGCCGCCGGGCGCTCATCCGCGGGCAAAGCGCCCAACGATTTGAGCTGTGCGGTCAGCGTGCCTTTCTTACCGAGAAACTGCACCCGGATATCGTCGAGTGCGCGAAGGTCTTTCGATTCCGCGATCGCTGTCCGTGCATCGGCGATGATGTCGGTGAGGTTCATGGCTTCTCCAAAAGCGAGCTTGCTCCAAACGAAAAAGGGAAGCGGCAGTGACTGCCCTTCCCTTGTGCAAATGTCTTGCAGGAGGGCATCAACGCTGGCCTCCAGAAGACGAACGATTTCGAGTGCTAGCTAGGCCGCAAGCGCGGATTTGGCTTGTTCCGCAAGTACACCGAAGGCTGTCTTCTGATGCATTGCGAGATCTGCCAATACGCGCCGGTCTACTTCGATCGCCGCCTTCTTGAGGCCGGCGATAAACAAGCTATACGACAATCCGTGTTCGCGCGCCGCAGCATTGATCCGGATGATCCACAGCGAGCGGAACTGACGCTTTCTCTGGCGGCGATCGCGATAGGCGTACTGGCCGGCCTTGATGACCGCCTGCTTCGCAGTTCTGTAGGTGCGGCTGCGGGCACCGTAGTAGCCCTTCGCGAGCTTCAGTACCTTTTTGTGACGGGCGTGCGCCGTGACGCCATGTTTGACTCTTGGCATAGCGTTCTCCCGTCAGCGCGCTTTCTTCGGCAACATCCGGTCCAGCAGACCGACGTCCGAAGGCGATACTTGACCGAGGCCGCGCAACTGACGTTTCCGCTTGGACGCCTTCTTGGTCAAGATATGGTTCTTGAATGCGCGGCGGTGCTTATAGCCCTTCGCGGTGCGCCTGAAACGCTTCGCCGCGCCGCGATTGGTTTTCAATTTCGGCATTTCAAATGACTCCGCATTGATGAATGTGCGGTCAGCGCACCCGCGCGGACCGCTTCATGAGTAGTGATGTCCTACTTCTTCTTTTTCTTGGGAGACAGCACCATGGTCACCTGGCGTCCTTCGAAACGCGGCTGCGCTTCCACGCTGCCGTGCTCCTCGAGATCGACCTCGATTCGCTGCATGAGCTGCATACCGATCTCCGGATGCACCATCTCACGGCCGCGAAATCGCAGCGACACCTTGGCTTTGTCTCCGTCACCCAGGAAGCGAATCAGGTTGCGTAGTTTGACCTGATAGTCGCCTTCCTCCGTACCGGGACGGAACTTCATCTCTTTGACCTGGATCTGCTTCTGCTTCTTGCGCTGTGCAGATTTCTGCTTTTTCAGCTCGAACAGATGCTTGCCGTAGTCCATCACCTTGCACACGGGCGGCTCCGCATCGGGTGCAATCAGCACCAGATCCATCGCGGCCTTGCGCGCTTCGGCGAGCGCTTCATCCCGAGTCACGATGCCAAGCTGTTCTCCAGCGGCACCAACCAAGCGTACTGGCGAATTACGAATATCCTCATTGATCTGAGAACGATCGCCGCCTTTTGCTCCAGGTTTCTTAATAGGCACACTCCAAAGCGATAGAGCCCCTACCGACCCTCCAATAAAGGGCCCGCTCGGCTCGGACTCGATTGCAATGCCGCCGTGGATTACGCCGACGATACTGCGCCGCGGATTCTACTGGCGTCCGTTACATGCTGCAACTGCGGTGCGGGCGATAACTCGTTGTCATAGAACAATTTTCGCGACCGCCCTCGATGACGCACGGGTGGCGTCCGCCGAGGGAGGGTCAGAGCGACTCTGACCCTCCCCGAATGACCTCCCGAATTGCGGTTGACCGGGGCCGATGTTAAGTTACGCGCGCTTCGGCGCTCGTTCAGCATTTCGACCCGCCGTAGATCATCTTTCCGCAGGCGCGTAGCTCAGTTGGTTAGAGCACCACCTTGACATGGT
>CAVTJP010000016.1:0-15631 GCA_963735085.1 uncultured Gammaproteobacteria bacterium | reverse complement strand
CGGCGCTGGAACAGTGGTTGTTGCCTACGCGCTGACACTTCGCCTCTTCGGTGAGGCTGCCGCTCTCATTTCCGGAATGTTGCTGGCACTTTACCCGTACTTCATCTATCTATCGGCCTTGTTCGAATACCCCCAGACCCTATTCGTCTTCTTGATGGGGCTATTCTTTCTTTGGTTCTTCAAATTCATGGAAACAGGAAGCACGCGGGCACTATTTCCTGCGGGCCTTTTGTTGGGGGTTGCAATTCTCGGAGTGCCAACCGTTTTAGTATTCGTTCCGTTTGTCCTGCTGCATCTTGGATCAAATACGATCGCGCAAACCGCGAAACGGGTTGCAACGGTTCTCCTAGCCCTGGGTATCCCTTTAGGCCTCTGGACGGTTCACAACTACGAAGAATACGGTCGATTCATGCTTGTGAACGCGGCGGGTGGTATCAACTTTTGGTCAGCGAACAACGAAACCTACTACAGATACGGTAAGCATGCGGTTGTACCTCCATGTGCGCCGAATATCGGGAGTCGGACTATTGTTTGCAGCTGCGCGCGGTTCAGAAGGAACTCGGTGAGCGCGGACTTACGCCTGATGAGAGGATCTTTGAAGAAGAGTCGATCGCGTGGCGGAAGGGAATTGCGTTCATAACCGAGTCTCCGGGTAGGTTCATCCTTTCTGTCTTTCGGAAGTTGTTAGCCTTCTGGAGTCCGATTCCCGATGCAGTACACAGTGGACCAAAACGCGGCGGGGCTTGGCGCGATGTGATATCGATGGCGTCATATCTGCCTATGTTAGTTCTGGGTATCTGGGGCCTGATTCTCTCGATCAGGCGTTGGCGGATCCTCACACCGATCTATTGTTATTTTGTGGCCCTTTCAACGCCGTACTATCTCTTCTTGCCAACAACGCGTTATCGACTACCTCTCGATTTCTTCATCGCGATATTCGCCGCTGTTCCTTTGTCGGAGTGGTGGGCCCGTTTAAGTCGCCCGCCTGCGACTGCTTCGATTCCAAGCGGATTATCATGACGTCGCACAACAAGAACGGCATCCAACTGCTCTCGTTGCCTTGAAGCGAAAGACTCCCGCGCGATGAGTGAATTCGAACGCCTTGCCGTAGCATCGGCGCCAACAGTGCCATCAGTCGCCGTGCTGTTGCCGTGCTACAACGAAGCGGTCGCCATCGGTCGCACCGTTGCAGCATTCCGCCGCGCGTTGCCGACGGCGAGCGTGTATGTGTATGACAACAACTCGAGCGATCAGACCTCGGAAGTCGCGTCGCGGGCGGGCGCGATCGTGCGGCGTGAACGCGTGCAGGGTAAAGGTGCGGTCGTGCGGCGGATGTTTGCGGATATCGACGCCGCCGTTGCAGCGACGCTCGTCGAGCGGTTAGTCAGCAACCGGCTCGACATGATCACCGGGGTGCGCCACGAGGCGGATGTGGCTGCGTATCGCCCCGGCCATCGCTTCGGCAATCATCTGCTGACGGGTCTGGTGCGTTGGATTTTCAGCGCGCAGGTCACCGACATGCTATCCGGCTATCGCGTGCTGTCCCGCCGGTTCGTCAAGAGTTTCCCGACCCAGTCGACGGGCTTCGGCGTGGAGACCGAGATGACCGTCCACGCACTGCAATTGTTGATGCCGACCGATGAGGTGGCCACCAAGTATCGACAACGCATGGTCGATTCGGTGAGCAAGCTGCGTACCTATCGGGATGGCTGGCGCATTCTGATGCTGATCGCGACGTTGGCGAAGGAAGAGCGGCCGCTGTGGTTCTTCGGTTTCATTGGTGTGGCGTTCGCGATGCTGTCGATCGGTATATCGATTCCGATATTCGTCGAATACTTTCGGACCGGACTCGTGCCGCGGTTTCCCACCGCGATACTGGCGACCGGACTGATGCTGCTCGCGTGGCTCAGCTTCGTGTGTGGATTGATTCTCGACACCGTCACCCGCGGACGCTGGGAAATGAAACGGCTGCGCTACCTGTCGTTGGCGCCGCCTAGCCGCGAAACAAGCGAAATCTAGCAGCCTCTAATCCACGGTCAAATTGTAGGCAACTGATCGCTCACCGGTATTTGCCAACGCCCCCATATTTGGCGCGGCGTTTCGAAGTTTACACTCCGCGTCGATAGCCCCGCCTTTAAGGTCGAATGTTGCGCACGGGTAGGAGACGTTCGCGGAGATTGAAGGTGCCGATAACACGGCATTGCCAAGCGGAATTCCTTTTGCAATTGCAGGCGACCCCGCTCTTAGCGCAAAGTCGCCGACGACCGGTGGGGTAGTAAACGACGTCATTTCGTTGAACCGCGACGCAGTTAGGAGCGGATTACCCGTTGCGTCGTGCGCACCGCGACAGATTGGGTCGTCGGGCGTAGCTCCCCACAAGCTGTAGTCAAAGCTAATTCCTTTGACACTAGGCATACGGCAAAGCGTTCCGCCTGTCTCATTGTAGAAGATGTTGTTCCGATATTCGATCCTTATGACGTTTGCCGCGGTCATGTTGGCGGCCGCGCTAGTCCCGCTAGCCATATTTACACAAGTGTTATTGTACACCTTGACATCGTATTTCAGCCCTCTTGCAATGCCTTGGGGCTCCATACCTAGACGGATACAGTTGCTCGAATGCGCAACCATATTGCCGCGAATGATTCCTGAAAACACGACGCTTTCGTTTGGGTTGCTAATGTAAGCGTCTTCCGGCACAAGTCCAATTCCATACTCCACGGGGTTGGATGCGCCGGTGGGTGTCCCACCCCAAACGACGTTATATTCCCACACACAGTTAACACAAGTCTGCGCATACAGGGCCGCGTCAAAGCTCGTGCCAACTCGATTTCCACGCACAATCACGCTCCCCACGTTGGAGATAATTGAACCCTCTCCGTAGGTCATCGAAATGGTGTTGTTCTCCATGAGGATGTTGGTGTTGACGGTCGGTGCGTACTTGTCGGTCAGGAAGTTGCCGATATTGAGCCCTTCGCCACGTCCCGCGCTCGGGATGTCGTCGCCACCTCTGGAGCCTGCAATCCCGGCCTGCGTGATGGTGTTTCCAGTGAACACTACGTTGTATCCCGTGTTCATTGTCATCCCTATTTTCGCCGAAACGTCAGCAACGTTGTTCACTATCCATACGTCATGGTGCGGCGAAAGATAGTCGTCTGTTTTGTTGAGTGCGACGCCGACACCGGCAGAATAGATAGTGTGGATATCGCGCAATTCGCAATAGTTGCAGTTAAGCGTCACCAGCGAGCCATAAAGGGTGGCGGGTACAGCACTTGGGGTGTTCACTTTGCAGAGTGTTCCGGGCGAGAGTGATGGGTTTAACGTTCGGCTGCATTTCGTATCGTAGGTACCTCGAATGACGGCGCGTTGACTTCCATCGTATCCTCGATAGGCGATACCTTGATTGACGTAATAGGAACCGACTACAACGTGATTGTTCGGGCTCCCGTCCCAATTAACGGTGAGTGTTTGAAGTGCGCACGTTGTGCCCGACTTGATCCAAAGATCAGCGCCGCTTGCGGTGATCGCTTCATTGGCCTTTGACAAGGACTTCCAGGGTGTCGTGAAACTAGTGCCGGCCGCAGTGTCATCGCCGCTGTTGCAGTCTACGAAGTACCCTTGCGCGATCTCTGGCGTAGGCGGTTCAGCGCTTTGTGCTTGCATTGCAGATAGCAAAGCACAGCCTGCACACAGCAGGACTGATACAAGTTCGATGTGTCGTGAGGTATGCATGCACTCTTCCAGTTAAAGAACCAATCTGAAACAAGGTGTCAATGTCTCGCTTGTAACGAGTCGCGGTCCTGATTTTGCCGCAGAGCCATACAAATCTGAGGCTAGGTACCATTGGTCGCCATATTCCCTGATTGCGCTTTGTAAAATTGCGAACGGCGTCGCGTATATCAATTACTGATTGTGAAGCGCCGATGGCGTCTTGGACTACAGCCTCCCTGACTGATTGTTTGTACGATACCTACTCTGCGGCTCGCTGCTTAGATGTATGGAATCGAGTCGCGGTTCCACCGTCATTGTCGGCCGCGTCGACTTCGACGGATTATGTTTCACAAATGGCCCATAGGCGTCTGCAGCACAGGTGCGTACGCTACTTTCCCGAGATGGCCCGACTTCGGCGCCGGTTGAACAGGATTGCGGATGAAAGTGTTGCTCGCGAACAAGTTCTTCTATCGAAACGGCGGCTCGGAAGCGGTCATGTTTCAAGAGCGGGAATATTTGCTTGGGTCTGGTGTGGCGGTTGTCGATTTCTCGATGGACGATGACCGAAATCTGCCGAGTACATTCGCAGGATCTTTCGTCGGAAACCAGAGCTATGGCATAG
Source organism: uncultured Gammaproteobacteria bacterium (assembly GCA_963735085.1). Classification (GTDB taxonomy): domain Bacteria; phylum Pseudomonadota; class Gammaproteobacteria; order Pseudomonadales; family Azotimanducaceae; genus DATJGR01. The sequence goes on along the minus strand of CAVTJP010000016.1, from coordinate 11,301 downwards.
CTTCTGACGGGCGCTCGAATTCAAGGTTCGGCACAGCCCTGAAGTTGATTCACTCGCGCGAAGCGGTGCGAAAGATTGGGGCCCTGATTGAAAGAACACAGCCGGATTTGGTTCATTGTCACAATATCTACCATCAGCTTACGCCGTCTATCATCGGCGCGGCTAAACGCCGTGGCGTGCCGGTTGTACTGACGCTGCACGACTACAAGGCAGTTTGTCCGGTCTACGTGAGAATGCGACGTGGTGAAACCTGTTCTGAATGCCTTGATCGTGGGTTCTCGAGGGTATTGGTCAATCGCTGCGCGGAGGGATCGCTCGCGAAAAGCGCATTACTATATGCGGAAGCCGTGGTGCAAAGACTTCGTGGCAGCTACGAGTCTCTGGATACCATGATTGCTCCGAGCGAATTCATGCGGGCGTCGATGCTCGCGCGCTTTGCTCCGGAAAAAATAGTGGTCATTCACAACGGTGTCGACGTTCACTCGATCCAACCCAGCGACGAAGACGAACATTTCATTCTCTACGTTGGGCGTCTTTCGCCAGAAAAAGGAATTGAGACGCTGCTCGACGCACACAGAGAAACTGGCGGGCGCGCTCCGCTAGTCGTGGCAGGTACCGGTCCTATGGAGGACGAACTGCGCGCGCGTTACCCGAATGTGCAGTTCCTTGGGCATCTCGACGGAGCCAGTTTGGAACAAACGATGCGACGAGCGTCGTTGGTCGTGGTCCCATCGAAGTGGTTTGAGAATTGTCCAATGTCAATCCTTGAGTCAATGGCCTACGGAAAGGCGGTTGTAGCCAGCGATATTGGCGGCATTCCGGAGTTGGTCGATGACCAGAAAACCGGATTGCTATTTCCGCCAGGGAATGTGCTCGCGTTACGGAGTTGTCTCGTCCAATTGATGGAGAATCCCGCCTTGCGGCGAGAATTTGGAAGGTCTGGCCGCAAACGAGCGGAGGAACTGTTCTCCCTGGATTGCCATAACGTAGCATTGGTGCGCCTGTACGAGCGCATCGTTAGTCATTCGAAGGGCGCGTCTGCCGCCATGGAAGTCGAGCGAACAGGAATCTAGGAGTACATCAATATGGACCTTACGGTCATCTCGACGTATCGCTGCAATTCGCGCTGTCAGATGTGTTATATCTGGCAAAACCCGACGCACCCGAAAGAAGAGATCACTTCCTCCACCCTTGCGAAACTGCCTGGTGGTTTTGACAACCTCAACGTTTCTGGTGGAGAACCAACGCTCCGCCGCGACCTTCCTGAACTGATCGACGTTGTGTACCCAAAAGCCCGAGTCACCGAGATCAGCTCGAATGGATTGCGGCCGGATCGATTGCTGCCGATTATCAAGAAATATCCGAACATCAAGGTGCGCTTCAGCCTTGAGGGCAACGAAGCCACAAACAATGCTATTCGTGGTGAAAAAAACGGCTTCGCAACTAAGCTTAAAGGTCTTCGAATGCTGCGTGAAGCGGGCGGCACAGATCTTGGTTTTGCGATGGTTATTCAAGACGAGAATGCCGATCAGTTGGTTCGCGTGTATGAACTGGCGCGTGCTGAAGGCGTAGAACTCGCCACCTCGACGTTGCATAACGCGTGGCAGTTCTACAAGAACGATAATCACTTCTATGACCGGACGAATGTTGCGCGCGAAGTCGAAGGATTGATCACTGCGATGTTGAAAACAAACAAACCGAAGAACTGGTTCCGTGCATACCTCAACTTGGGTTTGATCGAAAAAATTCTGGGACATGATCGCCTTATTCCCTGCACCGCGGGCACGGATTTCGCGTTCATCGACCCGTGGTCCGATGTGTGGGCGTGTAACGTTCGCTCCGATCTTCCGCTTGGGAACTTGGTCAGCCAGAGTTGGAGCGAGATCCTTGTTAGCGATGCGGCGCGCGCGTCGATCGCAAAGGTGAAAGCCTGCAGTCAGAATTGCTGGATGGTGACCACGGCCCGAACTGCGATGCGTTCGAATATTGCGCCCCAGCTTCCAAAGCTCAGACCAATGGCGTGGGTGATACGTAACAAACTCAAAGTCGCGTTGGGCGGCAATGTTGACTTTGAACAGTACGTAGACTACGGCCTCGTTGAGCCCAGCCCCATGGTCGTTCGCCATCAATTCCTGGGTGAGCGAGTGAAAGACAAGGTGAAGCTGCAGAAGAATCTTGAGACGGTCGAGGAACGGTACCCGCTGATCAAATTCGTGAATCGTTGAGATGCTGCGGATGTGCCGGGAATTCGCGACCCCGCACCTCTCGTTGCCGACCAATACTTCATTTTGACTCGGCTGCACGTGGTCGCATTAGGATTGCGCGGCTTTCCAGATGTGGAAGGCGGCATCGAACGCCACGCTGAACACCTGTATCCGCGTCTTGCCGAACTCGGATTCTCGATAACTGTGGTTGTCCGTTCTCCGTACGTTCAAGAGGTGCCAAAAGAGTATGAAGGTATCCGTTTCAAGCGTTTGTGGTCGCCTCGGGGCGGCGCTTTCGAAACACTCATTCATACCTTCTTGGGAACACTGTACGCCGGTTTAGTCCGACCTGACCTGCTGCACCTACATGCGGTGGGCCCAGCGTTATTCACCCCTCTTGCGCGTTTGTTGGGCCTACGGGTGGTCGTGACCCATCATGGCCCCGACTACGAAAGGGAGAAATGGGGCAATTTTGCCAAGCGCGTTTTGCGCCTTGGAGAACGCATGGGAATGCGATTTTCTAATGCGCGCATCGCGATATCGAGAACTATCCAAGATCTGATCTCGACGCGTCACGGACAGAACTCGGTTCTCATCCCCAACGGGGTCGATCTGCCTGTGCTCCCGGATACGTGTGACAGGCTGAATGAGTTAGGGCTCATATCTGGAGAGTACGTTCTTCAAGTGAGTAGGTTTGTGCGTGAGAAGCGTCAACTGGATCTCATACGCGCGTTCGCTGATGCGGAATTGCAGGGATGGAAGCTTGTGCTGGTCGGTCGCATTGACGATAGCGATTCGTATGCGCGCGAAGTCATCCGGGCGGTACGCGAGAATCCAAACGTTTTGCTCACCGGATTCCAAAGAGGGCGCGAATTGAGCGAACTGTATTGCCATGCCGGACTGTTCGCACTGCCGTCGTCGCATGAAGGACTACCCATCGCGCTCCTCGAAGCGTTGAGTTATGGCTTACCAGTGATTGCGAGCGATATTTCTGCCCATGTCGAATTGGGACTACCTGTAGCAAACTATTTCAAAGTCGGCGGGATTGCGGAGATGGCTGCGCGGCTCCGCCAGTTTTCGGTGCCAGTATCGCAGTCTGAAAAATCAGCGCGCATCGAACGGCTGAGATCATGGGTTGCCGAACGCTACAACTGGCAATCGATTGCTCGGCACACATCGGAAGTGTTTAGGGGTGTTGTTTGAGAGGACGTTTCTGAAGGCTCGATCATGACACTCCCCAACTTCATCATCATCGGACAAATGAAGGCAGGAACCACTTCGCTTCACGCCTATATGCGCCAACATCCCCAGATTTTCTTGCCCGCGCTGAAGGAGGCACGTTTCTTTAGCGAACGTATCGATGATCCCACCCGTCCCTCTTGGAATACGAAGGGACTGCCGGCCACCCTTGAAGAATACGAGAAGCTATTTGAACCGGTCACTGATGAGATCGCCATCGGTGAAGCATCACCGGATTACCTCCAGAGCGACCACGCAGCTCCGCAGATCAAACGCTGTCTGCCAAGCGTGCGTCTCATCGTTAGTTTGCGACGCCCGTCTGACCGACTCTATTCGTCCTATTTGATGGCGCGACGCAATGGTCGAGAGGAACGCGAATTTGACGCGGTGTTTCGCGAGAGGAAGGGTCGCCCACAGGTCGCTGGAACTTCCGCATATGAGGCTTTGAAGCGCTACTACGATTTGTTCGGCAGTCCACAGATTCAGGCGATTCGATTTGATGATTTAGCAAACCAGCTAAGTGCCACTCTGCAAACCTTGTTCCGGTTTCTCGGGGTGGATGCGCACTTCGAGCCAGATACATCCGAGATCTACAACAAGGGTGGCGTTTGGCGTAGCCCGAAGATGGGCCGGGTCGCGACCGCGATCATCAGCAATCGTCTGCTAATGGCTCGACTGAAGCGGCTGGCGCCCTCTGGTGTCTGGCGCATCGCAAAGAATGCCCACAATCGCAACATTGTCAAAGCGCCGAGTCTGACCGCGGAGATGCGCCACGAAGTGAGCGCGTTCTTTCGAGAGGACACGCTCAAGATTCAGGAACTGGTCGGGCTCGACCTATCGGATTGGCTGGCGGAGTAGAGGTCGAGGTTCAGGAGTCTCGGTGGCGATTAGGGCTTACCGGCATCAAAGGGCATCGCCAGCGCGACCCGCCAATGCGTGCTCACGTGCTGCCACGAGAACTTCGCAATGGCATCCTCATTTCGATTAGGCATGCTTGCCCCGGCTCTGAGTTCGGCGACTACGCGCTGAATACCGATTGCCCAATCGGAGTCAGACGGAATGACCCAGCCCGTGCCGGTTTCCTTCACGGTGCGCGCGACGGCGGAATCCCCAGGAACAATCGCGAGTATCGGTCTACCCGACAAGAGATACCCCGGCAGCTTCTGATGCATTACGACCCTGCTGTTGGGCGAGTCGTCCAAGAGGAGTACGAGAAGGTCATAGCACCTGAGCTCTTTGAGGACAGAGGTTGGGGGAATATATTTGTGTAGCGTCAACCCGTAGTCGATTTGATTTTGGCGTATCGTCTCGAACTCAGGGCTTTGCCCGCCATACAGGTGCAGTTCAACCTTGTTATCAGTCTGTGCTCGAACTTCACGCAACGCTTCGAGTAACTTCTTCCCCGGAACTTTCGAGGATTTGAACATACCGCCCATGTAGACCAGTCGAACGGGCCGCTCCGGCTGAATTGTGGTCGCGGTCGTGTTCGACGCTGCAGCATCGCCCGCAGCCATGAAATGATGAGTTATAGCCTCGATCCTTCCAATCGCGTCCGGGTAAAGCGACGCCAGCACCTCTGCTGCATGCGTATTTGTCGTCACATTCAAATCGCAGCTCATGACGATTTGTGCCTCTAGTGCCCGTGCCTTATTTTGGTGCCAAAGCGCGACTCGATTGAAGTAGCTCTCGTCGTAAGTCCACAGATCCCGCCAATCAACAACCCATCTGATCTCCGGATATCGAGACTTCAGCTTCATGCCTACCAATGCCACGGCGTGTGCCGGGAGACTCGTTAATATCACTACGCGTCGCCCAGCAGCTAGGTCGGTCCTTACACGACGGGTGAGGTAGCGGGCCGCGGGCAATGCGTAGAGCTTCTCGCGCGTAGGAAAGTAGACCAAGGCGTCGAGCCGTTGCTTGAGGTGGTTGAGACCAACGTACCTCAAAATGCCCAATGGATTCCGCCAGGGTTTCACCTGAACACATTCTGCAGAACCTATGGTTGCGTCCCTGTGTGAGACAAACGTGACCTGGGTTTGACGAGTTTGCAGATGCGCGAGCGCGCGAATGCGTTCGTTGAGCCCTTGTTGAACCACAACATACAGTGAAGTCGGCTGGTCGAGATCTGACAACTGCGGGATGTCTTGAAGGTCCACCAGGATCCCTGGAACATGTGCGCGGGTTTTTCATTCTACTCGGATCGCGATTGGTGATGATGTAGGCTCGCGGCACGATGACTCGCGCAAGTTTTAATCTCAAAGTAAATGGAAAGCTGTGGCTATGGCGCGTCCATTAATTTCCGTGGTCATTTGCTGTTACAACCGTTCGACCTGGCTGCCAGAAACGCTCGCTTCTGTGCTCGCACAGACCTATGAGCCGATGGAAGTGGTTGTGCTCGATGACGGTTCGACAGATAGCACCGCAGAAACCCTTGGGCCATATCTGTCTCGGATCCGTTACCACTATCAAGCCAACGCTGGTGTTGCGGTGGCGCGAACGGCCGGCGGCAGACTGGCGAAAGGCGAATTGATCGCCTTTCAGGATGATGATGATCTGATGGCGCCGGATCGGTTGGAGGTGCTGTATGCGGCTCTCGAGGCGAATCCGCAATGCGCGTTTTCGGTCGGCGATCTCAAGGTCATCGACCCGGATGTGCGCCTCGCGGACATCGTTCGCAGCCACGATGCGAATCCTCCTGCCGAGTATCGAGTGTTTGACGACGGATACGACGCAGTTATGTGGCCGCGAGTACCGGCGACGAACCACACTACGTTGTTCAGGCGCGCTGATGCGGAGGAAATCGCTTGGTTTGACCCTGAATACAACATCGGAGGCGAGGACAAGGATTTCTTCGCGCGCCTCGGCCGCCTCCGTCCGGTGGTCTACGTCGCGCATGTCGTTTCGTACTACCGTCGCGGCCACAAACAGATGACAGCGCGGCAACTGGTTACGGAATTCGCGGCGCTGAGACGCTTTCAGCGTCACCTCGGACAGGAGAAACACCCACTCGAGCAGGATATGGCGGCGCGACTTCGACAACGGATGCTTGGAAAGCTCAAAGAGATGGAGCGAATTCGGGTGTCGCTGGTGGGCCTTCCGGATCTCGTGGACCCGCAATACGTACCACACGCACTTGCCTACTTAACCGGTAGGCAGCGACTTGAATATTGGTGGGACGCGAAGGTTCGAGTACCGGTCGTCGGTTTTGTACGGAGGTTGCGTCGGCTTATCGAATCCCCGGATGAAGGCCATTAGGGACAGCCGCGCGCAGGTCGCCGCGGTCACGGGGGTTTGCGCAATTGGCTCATGCAAACGGTGCTTCGGGCGTCTAGCAAAGAAGTTCAGGCATTTCGGACCGTTCGTAGAGAGTAGGGCGCTGGACTCCATGGAGCGTCAGCAGGGTTGGCGCCAGCTCTCGCAAGTCGCCGCGGCGCGACAAGCCCGCCGCGAAGCCTGGCCCCGATACGAGTATTGCGCTGGAGTGATTCCCCGACCGTTGCTCCCAATGTCGGCCCTCCAGTCGACCAATGGAGGGCGACTCCACCGCATCGATCACACCGTGATCTGCCCACACGACGCAAACGTCGGGCAGCGCGTCGGCGTGCGGACCGGGGAACTCTCGTTGCGGGAATCGGACCTCTTCAACCGGGCATCTCCCAGTCGCCGGATTGATCAATGCGAGTAGTTCGCGTTGGAGTTGATCGAGTAACTTGGTGTACTCCGCGCCAGGGCTCACGCTACCGTGCGGCTCGCGCCCGCGCAGGTTGACGCGCAGAAATGTGTTGCCAACCTCGGGCACCGGAAACACCTTGATCGAACTCCAGGCGGCTTCCCTGCCGGCAAGCCGCCGCACCACTGGTCGCAGCGCGACGGGCAGATGTCGTTTGATTCGCCGTAGCAGGGGTTCGGGCCTTCGTTTGACGGCGCGCAGATCCTCTACGCCGTTCAAAGTTGGGGCGTTGGAAACGTTGGTCTCCTGCGCGAACAATCCCAACCTTCGGAGAATTGGCACGATCAGGTGATCGCCGCGATAATTCGCGCGCATACCGCGATCGGTCGCGACGATGATGTTGGTATCGTCGCCGGCCGTCGCGCAGATGTGTGCCAGTTCGCGGTCGAGCGCTGGGTAAAGTTCTTCCAAGGCGTTCGCGAGCGGATGCTGCGGTCCCGCGTAATCCAGGTGCCGCGGATCATGATAACGCCAGAAAAAGTGGCCGCCTTTGTGGATCTCGCCGAATCCGGCAAACAGCACTTGCCAGTCGGCCTGCTGCCGCATCAAGGCGCGCGTCAGATCGTCCTTCAACGCGGTGCCATTGAGCAGCATCTCACGCAGTTTGATCAGGCTGGATTCGTCGGGGATCGTGGTGCCATAGTTGGTAAATGGGTGATTTCCGCAGGTACGTTCCACAAATTTGCGCGTGCTGGCCGGTGAGGTGCAGTACCGGAACAGCTTGAATTCGGTGCCCCAGTCGATCACTTGGGTGAGATGCTTGTGGGGGCGCGGTCGATCCACTGGCAGGTCCAGCACAATCGTTTTGACGCCCGCATTCACAAGCGGCACGTAGAACGGCTCGGTTCGAACGACGCTCGCATCGGTTTCGACCCTTTCATACGTACCTACGCGCAACTGGCTGGTGTGAAGATAGCCGTGGTACGCGGCGCTAACCCCACTGGCTGCGTTTGCCCATTCGGAACCCGGCAGCGTTGGGCAATGCGTCGTAACGTGGCTGCCGCGCTGTAGTTGCGTAGCGAACCATGGCAACCGTCCCCGTTTGGCAAGTGTCTTTGCAAATTCGAAATCGAATCCGTCCAGCCCTAGGACGATTGTGCGTGCTTGTGGGTTCACTGTGTCGGCACCGCAATTGATTCATTCAGTGTGTCGAGGTAGCAACTGACGATTCGATCCCCGTGGAAATCACGCGCCCGGTTGCGGGAGTTCGGCGCACACGCGCCAGCGTGGGTTCGTTCGTAGCGTGCGATGATCGCACGAGACAGCGCGTCGATATTATCTGGCGGAACCAGTTCGCCAACGTGGTGCTCGAGGATGTCGCGAATACCCCCCGTGTCGGAGCCGATGACCCATGCGCCGCACGCAAGTACTTCCAAGACTACCAGACCGAACGGCTCCGTAATGGACGGAATCACCACCGCGTCGGCAGCCGCGAGGCGCAGCCGGAACTGCGGGTCGCCACGATGGATGAATCCGTGGAACTGCACGCCGGAGCCTTCGGCGTGCACCATTGCAGCGTACCTTGTGATCGTGTCGGACGCACCGAACGTTCCGCTCGGCGAGCCGATTGCATCGGCGACCAGCGGTATCGTTGTTTTTGCTCGCCCAACAGCGCGTACAAAAATATGCGTGCCCTTCTCGGGTGCGATGCGGCCCAAATACGTTGTTAACGCCGGAGTAAAACTGACCCCCCTCGCCGAAGTAAAACTGACCCCGTAGCAGTGGGTAAGCTGGCGTCCCTTTGGGCGACGCCATGCACAGTTTGGAGACGATGGTGGAGATCAAAGTGCTGGCACGACGTGGGAAGTCGATCAAGGAGATTGCGCGGGAGCTGGGTTTGGCGCGCAACACGGTGCGCAAGTACCTGCGTGTCGATTCGGCGCCGCGGTACGGTCCGCGCTCGCTTCGATCGACGAAGGTCGATCCGTTCGTTACGTATTTGAAGGGTCGCATTGAAGCGGCGCAGCCGGACTGGATCCCGGCGACGGTGCTGATCCGCGAGATTCGAGAACTCGGCTATACGGGTGGGATCTCGCAGCTGAAGTTATTGCTTGCGACGCTGAAGCCACAGCGCCTCGTCGAGTCTGTCGTGCGCTTCGAGACCGCGCCGGGACAACAGATGCAGGCGGACTTCATCGTCATGCGCCGCGGCCGGGATCGCTTAGAGGCATTCCAACATACGCATACACGGCGACTTCAAGGAACGGCCAGTCGATCGCTTCGAAGCGGAACGCATGCATCTCGAGCCGTACGAGGGAACGGTCGTGAACCTCAACGCCTTGTCGCGCTCCGTACCAACGCCGATCGAGTCGCTGCAGCATCCGTTGTCGAGCTACGACGCACTGGTGGTGAGCCAATGAACTTACAGGATGATCGGATCGTCAGCTTATGTGCAGCACTGCAACTCGACCAGGTCGCCAATGGCTACGGCGCCATTGCACAAGCCTCCGCCAACGAGTCAGTCAGCTTCAGCGATTTCCTCGAACGGCTCCTCAAAGCCGAACTCGATTCTCGTTATGAGCGTGCTCGACAGACATTGCTCAAGCTCGCGACGTTGCCCGCGATCAAGACGCTGGAAGAGTACGACTTCGGCTTTGCCAGCGGTGTGCCCAAAGCGCAGATCCAGGAACTCGCGTCGCTTGCGTTCGTCGAGCGAGCCGAGAACGTCGTGCTGCTCGGTCCGAGCGGCACGGGTAAAACCCATCTCGCTCTGGCGCTCGCGTATCGGGCGGTCATGGCGCGCATCAAGACGCGGTTCATCACGGCGGCGGACCTGATGCTGCAACTCGCTGCGGCACATCGCAAAGAACAGCTGACGTCCTACTTCAACCGGGCGATCTTGGGACCGCGGTTACTCGTCATCGACGAGCTCGGCTATCTGCCGTTTGGGCGTGCCGAAGCCAACTTGCTGTTCCAGGTCATTGCGAAACGCTACGAACGCGGCTCGATCATCATCACGTCGAACCTGTCATTCTCGGACTGGGCGGGTGCACTGGCCGATGACGCGACACTCACCGCCGCGTTACTCGATCGACTGCTACATCACGGTCACATCGTCGCGTGCCGCGGTGACAGCTATCGGCTGAAGGACAAACGTAAAGCGGGAACAGGATTGATGACCAACCGGAAGAAGAGCGCGCCGGCTAACTGACCAAAGGTCAGCCGGCGCGCAGACAGGGGGGGTCAAATTTACTTCGGCGATTCAGGTCCGGAGAGGGTCAATTTTCAATCGGCGTTGACAACGTCACGCGAAATTCGTCGAGCGGAATGCCGAGGCGGCGTCTCGCTGCCGCTCGATCCAGCGCGGGCCAGGCAGCTAGGTCAATGCCGTTGGGGATCACCGAAACATTTCGATTCGGCAGGGCGCGCTTGGTTTGCTGGTTCAGCACCACCACGTGCTTGGCGGCTGCGACCGCGGCGCGGTCGAGGCGTCGGTTGATGACGCCCGCGAGCGAACGGTGCGGCCGGGGAACGAGCGTCCAATTGAAGTTGTGCGCGGTCAGAATGACCGGAATTCGGCACACAGTTCCAATCGCCAACGCATCGAAACTGTCGTGAACGTGGACGATGTCGAAAGCATGCTGCCGATGCAATGTCGCCAAATGTCGTGCGCGTTGCCACGCGGACACCAACGCTGCGAGTCGAATCCCGATCAGGGGCACCGACGCAAGCCGACCGACATCCGGTCGCATCTCCTCGACGACTACACTCGGCCGCAGCAATGTCCGCCGGCGTGTCGCCGGGGCGTCCACCAACGTCACTCGATGGCCGAGATCAACGTAGCCGTTGATCAGACGCGTGATCACCGTGCTCACCGGTCCGGCTGCTTCGGTACCGATGGTTCCGCTGCCGAATACCTTGGCGATCGAGAGCGGTGAACGGCATTGCTCAAGCAAGGGTCGAATGTGCGCGGGGTCGGTCAGGTTGAAGCACCCAGATGTGCAATGCGGCGATCGTAACGCTGCGCCGTCGACTGCTTGTCTTAGGTTGCCTTCAATTTGTATGAAGTGTGATGTCGTGCTCCGAGTTTCCTCAGCGTTCGCCCTGCAAACGCCCGCCCTCGCCGCGCGATTGCCGTGAACCGCGAGTCGGTCACGTGCAGGTAGAACACGTTTCGCACACCGGAGG
>CAVTJP010000015.1:0-22106 GCA_963735085.1 uncultured Gammaproteobacteria bacterium | reverse complement strand
TGAACTGGTCGAACAGCTTGATGATCACGCAGACCACATTTCGGGATTCACCCCCGACGCCGATGCGCTGGCGTACGTGATCTTCACGTCCGGGTCGACCGGACGTCCGAAAGGTGTTGCGATGCCGCACCGCGCGCTCGCCAACCTGATCGACTGGCAACTCGCACGCGAGACATTTCGGCCCGGCGCGCGGGTGCTTCAGTACTCCAGCCTGAGTTTCGACGTTTCGTTCCAGGAGCTCTTCAGCACCTGGGCTTCGGGTGGACATCTACACTTGATCGCGGATGACGAACGCCGCGATCCCCGGCGCTTGCTCGACGCGCTCGAGGTGCAGCGCATTGAACGGCTGTTCCTGCCGTATGTGGCGCTGCGGCAGATGGTGGAAGTGGCCCGGGCGACACATCGCGCGCCGAGCACGCTACGAGAAGTGATCACTGCGGGCGAACAATTGTGCGTGGACGATCCGCTGCGCGCCTTCTTCAGCGCGCTGCCTGGTGCGTCGCTCGACAATCAATATGGGCCATCGGAAACCCATGTCGTCACGGCGCAGCTGTTACGAGGCGATCCGACACGCTGGGCTGATCTGCCGCCGATCGGCACGCCGATTCAGAACAATCAAGCCTTCGTGTTCGACAAGCACCTCGCGTTGTTGCCGGAGGGTGTTGCCGGCGAACTCTATCTCGCGGGTGTCAACCTTGCCCGTGGCTACATCGGCCGCGACGACCTGACACGTGAACGTTTTCTGCCACATCCGTTCGAGCAGGGTGCGCGTGTGTACAAGACGGGCGACACCGCTCGATATGGCGCAGACGGCGCTATTGAATATCTCGGCCGAGCAGACAATCAGGTAAAGGTGCGCGGCTACCGTATCGAACCGGGCGAAGTGGGTTCCGTGCTGGCGCGTTTTGCCGGCGTGAAGCAATGTCTTGTGACCGCTATAGATGATCACGCTCACGGCAAGCGTCTGGTGGCGTACGCGCTGGTGGCGGATGCGTCTGCGTTCTCGAACGCCGGCCTGATGGAGTATGCACGGGCGACGTTGCCGCAGTTCATGGTGCCTTCGGCGCTGGTGGTGCTCGAAGCCTTTCCATTCACGCCGAGTGGCAAGGTGGACATTCGCGCGCTGCCGGCGCCGCTGTCGCTCGCCGATGCGCGACCCGGCGACCGCGTGCCGCCTGAAACACACACGCAGAATGCGTTGGCGAAGATCTGGGCGGAGTTGCTGGAGATCGACGACGTAGGCATTCGTGAAAGCTTCTTCGATCTGGGTGGCGATTCGTTATCCGCCGTGCAATTGTTTCTGGCGATCGATCGAGAGTTTGGCCACGACCTGCCGCTGTCGCTGTTGGCCGAAAACCCCACGATAGAATCGTTGGCGGGCATCATCGACGGTGGTGGGCAGCACGAACTGTCGGACTATCGTTCGCTGCGTGTCATTCAGCGTGGCGACGCGACGATCACGCCATTGTTCATGGCGCACGGCGGCGGTGGCAACGTGGTGTTGTTTCGCGACCTCGCAAAGAATCTCGGTGAACAGCAGCCGGTGTATGCATTCGAATGGGACGGCTGGAGCAACGATCGTGGCCAACGCACCATCGAAGACATGGCGCGCCTGTATGCGAGCGAGCTGATGCGCTTCCTGCCGCAGGGGGAGATTCGGCTAGGCGGGCATTGCATCGGTGGGCTGATTGCAATCGAACTGGCGCAAGTGCTGCGCGGCATGGGCCGAACCGTCATCGATCCGCTGATCATTACGGATGCGCCGAATCTGAATGCATCTACGCATCGGGCGACTGCCACGCGAAACGGATACAGCCGCGCTGAACGAATTGGATGCCGTGCGCAAGGATCTCGAAGCGCGCGTGTCGCAATGTCCTAGCCGTCGAAGTGAAGCCGGCGGCGGTCGTTCGGATGCGCCGTTCGGTGACGTATCAGCGTGTGGTGCGGATGGCCGGACGGATTCATCGACTGCTGTTCAAGACCAAGTTCAATCGTTTTCGGACCGAGCGATGGCTGGATGGACAGCATGTTCGGATCTGTTTGCTGTTTGGCTTGCCGATGCCGCGGGAACTACGAGAGAGCTATTGCGCTCGGACGATGGTGCGGGCGGCGCTTCGATTTCGTTCGAAAGGCTACGACGGCGATATTCTGTTTTTTCGGACGAGAACAGTGTTGGGTCAGCAGATGGGTTTGCCAGGCTGGTGGGCCGATCCGTATTTTGGGTTTGATGAGTTGTGCAATGGGAGATTTTCTGCGCATTTCATCAATGCGGAGCACAACGAGGTGGTAGGGCATCCGAAGACGGCTGAGGTGGTTAGAGATTGAGATCTGCGCTTGAGGATGCAGATCTTTGTGAATGTCGGCCTTTTATCGGTTGTCTTCTGCCTTCGTCGCACAAAGTACGAACGAGAGCCAATCTAGGCGGCTAAGCTTGAAGTCCGCGTGAACGGTTCGACCTCGGAGATGGTCCTCAAGTTGATTCGCGGGGAACAAGCGGATGTCTGTCCATCCGTGACGCCGAAATGAATGCTCGTAATCCTCCGGCCTCATCCGATTGGGTTGTCCGGGGAATCTGAAGATGCGATACAGCCACCTCGGGTACCGGTAGATGTTGTTGGGGTCGGCTTGCCGGATCCACCGGGAATGTGTTTGAAGATCGACCTCGATTGCCGCCTTGGCGTGTGGGTGAACAATCCTCGACAGCGCCTGAACCGTCGCATCAACATCATCGAAATGTTCGAATGCAGCATTGCTCACGACGATGTCGATATCAGAAATTTCGCTCAGAGCAAGATCAAAATCCTCTCGCGCAATGTGTGTAACACGACCATCTGACAACGGTGCCAGGTCGAACGGAAAGACGTTGGGCGAGGCGCTCGTAGAAACTACTGCGGAACGCTATCGCGCCAAGTCGTGCCGGTCGAAGCCTACGTATGCCGAAGCGCCTTTTGCGACTAGGATGAGGCCAACTCCAAGATCGGAGCCTGGCCCTAGTTCGAGTATCCGCTTTCCGTCAAGAGTGCAATCGGACCCGAGCCTGTCGAGGTTTTCCTACAAAACGATTCGCGATAGTGGCGTCATAGTCGATGCACTCGTCTACCTCACTCAGCGGAAGCGGTTTCGGCGTCGTGTAGCCGAAGATGAAATGTTTGAGCCATGCGAGCCCGAGGAAGAAGATACCGGAGACGTAGTAGAAGGCGTTTGTCATGTCCAGAAGCCCCAAGGTTTTTGCTGATCTATTTTGCTTCAGACAGCTTCATCGAAGAAATTCTCACCAGTTGCCATTGCGTACACCGTACATGTTTTCTTTGCGATCACTTGCCAGTCGTAGCGTTCAGCGAGCCATCGCCGCAACTGCTGGACACGTTCTACGTGTTCTGATTGGGGTACATCGATCACGAAATCTCTGATTCGTTGGGCAAGTTCGTCTGTGTCCCCAAGAGAGAAGTAATTCTCTTCGGGCAGGCCCAACTCCAGATTCGCTGGAATATCACTCGCTATGACAGGAAGGCCGAAGCTCAACGCTTCGAGCAACGCGATCGGCAACCCCTCGTGTGACGAAGGCAGCACGAACATTCCCGCGTGACCGAACAGTTCTCGTAGCGCGAGCCCCTGCTGAAATCCAGTGACGACGATATTGTGGTTTTCTTCTGCAGCGCTGACCACCTCTTGCGCAAAGCGGTTGGCTTGATCGATCGTGCCAACAAGGGCGAGCTTCCAACCTTCAGGCGCTGCGATCGTGAACGCGCGGATTAGATCGAGCTGGCGCTTTTCTGGAACAAGCCTACTCACCTGCAGTACATAGCGCCCCGGCGTAAGGCCGAGGTCACGCACCTTAGTGTACGTGTTGGGAATCTCTGGGATTTCCACACCGTTTGGGATCAGTGCCGACTCGCGATGATGACGCTGTTCGATGATTCTTCTGAATAGTTCTCGAAATCGCGATGCGCTCATTCGAATATCGCATACCCATGCGCTCGCCCATTCGAAGCACCCAGCGCGCGAATCCACTCCATTTTTCCCGATCGTAATCGGGGCCGTGATGAGTGACGATCACGCGCAAGCCGAACAATCGCGCAAGCGGTGTGAACAAGGCGGGTCCTACCGCGTGAATATGCAGTAGATCGGGACGCACGAGACCGGCGTACAGCGTACCCAACAGTGTATGGACAATCGTTTCGAGGGAGCCGCCCTTCGGCGACCACAAACGCTTCAACTGAACGCCGCGATACTGAAGTGGCTTGTCGCGTGGATGGTAAGGTGACCGCACGATCACTTTCACGGTACAACCCAACTCGACCAGTCGGGGATACAGGTGTTCGGCGTGGCGCTCTATCCCGCCTTCTACATCCGGAAGACCGCGCAGCCCGAGGACAAGCACACGCAGCGGCGTCACGGAATCAAACCTCTTAAGCGCCGCTGCGATGAATGCTCAACGATTGATGAATCGTATCAGTGGGTACCGCTCTTCGACGGTCTTGAGGTCTTTCTGAAGATGCACTTTGTCTTTCACTCTTTCGCCGAGGAACGATGTTCGAGGCACAATCGGGCTAGGGCGTACGTCCCCGTAGTTTATGTACGACTGAAAATCCACTTTGCCACCCAACGCCACCTTCAGCTTGTTCCATAGGACCCACTGCATCGGTCCCCATTTCGGAAGCTGTGGCGCCAGATTCGAGCGCATCGCCGTTCGTGCGGTGGTCACCATCCAACAGTTCTGTGCGCACGCCTTGACCTTGCCGATGGTTTCACGCGCGCGGTCGCTGTTGATGATCTCGTCCCAGCTCTGCTTCTCGATGTTTCCGAGCGGGAGGTCTGAACGTACATTGCATGCCCATACGTCGGACCATGGATCGATGAACGCGAAATCGGAGCCAGCGGTGCACGGAATCAAACGATCGTGCCCGAGGATCTTCTCGATCAATCCCAGATTCAGGTACGCCCTGAACCAGTTTTTCGGTTTGTTTGTACGCAGCATGGAAGTGACGAGCCCTTCCACTTCGCGCGCCACCTTCGTGCGATCGTAGAAGTGATTGTCGTTCTTGTAGAACTGCCATGCGTTGTGCAGCGTGGACGTGGCAAGTTCCACGCCCTCTGCGCGTGCCATTTCGTACACGCGCACCAGTTGATCGGCATTTTCGTCCTGGATGACCATTGCAAAGCCGAGGTCCGTGCCGCCGGCCTCACGCAGTTTGCGCAAGCCCGCAATCTTGGTGGCGTAGCCGTTCTTCTCGCCTCGAATTGCATCGCTGGTGGCTTCGTCGCCTTCGAGGCTGAAGCGCACTTTCACGTTTGGATATTTCTTGATGATCGGAAGAAGGCGTTCCGGACGCAGGCCGTTGGAACTGATTTCGGTGATCCTGGCTTTCGGATAGACCACGTCGATCAGATCTGCGAGGTCCCTGCGAAGGGTTGGCTCGCCGCCGGAAACGTTGAGGTTGTCGAACCCGCCGGGCAGTTTCTCCAGCGTTTTCGCTGTGACTTCTTCTCTCGGATGGGTTGGGTTTTGCCAGATGTAGCACATCTGACAGCGAGAGTTGCAGCGGTATGTTGAGATGACGGTGAGATCCACTATCGACTACTCCTAGACTTCCGTTCGCGCGGCTTCCGTTGCGTGCCGCTTGCGATTTCGATCCTTCGATGACTTTCAAATATAACTGCATCAATGCGGCGTTGTGGCGCTCCAACGAGAAATGCTCTTCGACGCGTTGGCGGCCTGCAGCACCGAAGCGGTGGCGCATTTCTGCGTTCTCCATCAACTCCAACAACCGCGACCGCAGTGAGGCGTGATCTCCGGGTGGAAACAACAATCCGGTTTCGCCGTGCACAACAAGTTCCGGGATACCGCCAATATCACTGCCGATTACAGGCTTACCGTACGCCATCGCCTCTAGAATCGACATAGGACAATTCTCATACCAATTCGAGGGAACAACGACTACCGAAGCGTTTCGGATGGCTTCGGCAAGCGCAATTCCCGACAAATGTCCGAGCAACTGCGCTGTTGGGAATCGCCTCCTGATGTCGTCTTCGAGTGGTCCCGTACCGGCGATACGGATTTCGATACGGTCTGCTACCGCTGAATGCGCTTCGAGCAACGTGAATATGCCCTTTTCCGGCGAGAGGCGTCCCACGTACAGCGCGTAGTGCCGGTCCTCGTTCGACGCAGCGATCGCTTTCGTATCTACGCCATTGTAGATGACGCTGATCCGATCGATGGGAAATCTGCGTGGCGCGACCGAATCGCGCATGAATTTGCTGGGTGCGATGACGGCGTCGAGCTTTTCATAGTTGCGCAACAGTCGCTGAACAACGGCTTCGCCATA
This sequence comes from uncultured Gammaproteobacteria bacterium, assembly GCA_963735085.1. GTDB lineage: Bacteria > Pseudomonadota > Gammaproteobacteria > Pseudomonadales > Azotimanducaceae > DATJGR01. The sequence goes on along the minus strand of CAVTJP010000015.1, from coordinate 15,780 downwards.
CAACAGCACGCTCTTGCCGAGCGAGTCGATCTGCGCAGCGATTGACTACGACTCTTGAAAACCCATCGTCCAGGCACTCAGAACATACCTTTCCGTTTCGTAGTCGCAGATAAACCGGGCATACGGGCTTGTAGTCGTGCAACGTGAGTACCACTGGAACGCCTCGGCGCTTCGCCGCGCCAATGATCGATGGCGTGAGTTGGTGGTAGATGTTGTGGCAATGGACGAGATCCGGTTCGGTTCGATCGATTAGACCCTCAATCCGCTGCACGGCTTCACGTGAATGCACGAATTTCACTGCAGTTTGAATTCGGGCCGCGATACTGCTGTGCTTTGTGTCGGAGTAGGTTTGTCGCCCGACAAATGCGTGGGATTGAGGGCTCGGCCAATTTCGGTCGTCGTCCATTGAGAAGTCGACCACTTCCACTCCAGACGCGCGAAGAGCACCACGCTCTTGGAACATGACGACTTCCGATCCTCCATTATTGAAGAAGAACTTGTTTGCCAGCAGAATCCTCATTCGCTGTTCCGTGTGGATATAGTTCAGTTTCAGCCCGACCGGCCCGATGGGCGCTCGGCACCTGCTCATCATACAGACATGGACCTGCGGGTGACCGGCCGTCGTGTACGGTGGTTGTGAATTCTCGTGACTTGTAACCAAGAGTTCCCTGGTTTGGCTTCCTCTTCAGGGACGTTATAGGCCGCGATGGCTGTCAGTGCCGGATGCTCCAGCAACAAAAGAGCGGGACTAAACGATGCTCAAACCGAATTCAGACCTCTTATGGTCCATACTTCGCTGTCCTCAATGTGGCTCCAAGCTATCCCGCGAAGGGAGTCCACGTTGCCACCACTGCTCAATCGAATTTCAGCGCGTGGGAAGTTCGTTGGATTTTCGATTGAAGCATGCGAAGAGCCAGATGATCGAATTCGAGTTACCGGGTTGCCAAGTGCCTATTGAATTCGACTTTGGTCCACTGGAGTTCTCGGAGACGGAGACGCCGCTGGCTGATTTTACTGGCGTTCCCACTCCGTGGCACCTCAGGCGCGCGCTTCTGTCCTATTTTCCGCGGGCTACGTCCTCATCTTCGATAGCCCTCGATTTAGGCTGTGGAACAGGGTTGCATCGAGCCGTGTGCGAGCATTTGGGCTTTAGTTGGGTCGGTCTTGACCAAAGCGCCCCGGGCGCACCCATCCTCGGTGACGCGCACGCTCTTCCGTTCGCTGATGAGTCTATAGACTTTGTGTTGTCCATTGCTGTGCTCGAGCATCTTCAATTTCCGGCGGTCGCATTGAGGGAGGTTTGTCGAGTGCTTAGACCCGGTGGACTTTTCATCGGAACTGTTGCATTTCTTGAACCGTTCCATGGGAACAGTTACTACCATCACACCCATATCGGTACTTTCAGTTCACTAGCAGTCGCTGGCTTTCTCGTGGAACGGGTTGCGCCAAATCCGCATTGGTCTGGTCTGGCGGCTCAAGCGACGATGGACGCCTTGTTCCCCAAGATGCCCCAATCGCTCGGCCGCGCCGTTATTTGGCCGATTGAGATGCTTCATAAGCTATGGTGGTTTGTTGGCGGGAGATTGTCCGTCAAAGCCAATGAGACCACACGCTTGGTAACCACTACGGGAGCGTTCGAGTTTGTAGCACGGAAACCCGGTGCGAGTTTGATCGGCTGACTGGGTCGATCTCAACCACGTATCAATCGTTCGATCCGTGAACAGAATCCCCATCTGGAGTAACTCTTTACGAGAACATGCTCCGAACCTCCAAACACGAGTATCAAGGAAACAACATGCGAGTATCGCGAACTCATCAGACCTACGCGGCGATTATCAGCACCATTTTCTGCCAATTCATCGCAGCAGGTGTGCTCGCTGACGAAGGGCCGACGCAAGCGGTGGGGTATTTTGTCGATTGTGCTTCGGGTAACGATGGAGCGTCTGGTAAGAGTTACGCAACGGCATGGCGATCTTTAGAGAAAGTAAGTCAAAGCGTAAAAACTGTTGGCGCTGATGTCTGGATCAAGGCCGGAACGCGCTGCGCGAATCAAGTATTGCAAGTAGATTGGAGCGGAACCGCGTCGGACCCGGTAGTTGTGGGTTCGTACTACATTAGGGGCACGGATGCGTATGAAGGCTACGCTGGCTCCACCCGAGCAGAAATATCTGGGACGTATGAACCACAGTGTCGACGCTGGCCGTCGAAGTGTGCATGGAACACTGCGAGTTCCGGCGAAGACAGAACTGGCAGCAATGCAATCCCAGCGAGTCGATACTCCGGTCTTGTGGTCGTCTCTGCCCAAAAATACGTAACCATCCAAGACTTGAGTGTGACGAACTCGGCAGGCATAGGCATATTATTTGATGGCAAAGCAGCGACCAACATATGCACCTCAGCTGTTGGGTCTGTGTGCGAATTTCATTGGATGGCGAAGAACAACACGATTTCGCACACGGCCAGCACGCCGCTAATGTTCCTTGAGGGTCGCTACCTTGTTGCGCGAGGAAACCAAACAGAGTTTGGGAATCTGTCATGGCCAGATAGCCAACCCTACGCCACGCGTTGGGGTCCAGCTATACATATTGGAAGATGCCAACCATGCAACGCTTTGATTGAAGACAACGATGTTCGCGATGATTGGGGTGAAGGAATTGGGCCTTACCACGGATCAGTGATATTGATTCGAGGCAATCGGATCGCAAACGTCCGCAGGGCATCGATCTACACCTCGGGTGATCGAGTTGTTGTTGAACAGAATATTATTTCAGGAGGTGCCGTAACCCCGGAGCCCGGACTCGGTGACCCGGGTCGGACCGGTGAAGGTGGCCCGGCCTTTTATTCATTGAGCTTTCACCGCGAACCATCAAGCACTGCTGGTGGCGACTTCAACTCCGCCGAAGCCACCAAGCAGCTGTTCAGAAACAACCTGATCGCCAACTTTGAGACATGTTTGCACGTAGGAATATCGCCCAGTGAAACTAACTTTTCCTTGGGCGGAAAATATGTGGGAAACACTTGCGTAGGCGCGAAAGGAAAGAGCGGCTTCCAACATTCAGGAGACGCTGGGCTCACCGCAGCTGAGGGCGTAGAGGTTGCCGACAATATCCTCGCCGTGGTTAGCGGTGTCACTGGTTGCAGCGCGGTGACGGATCCTCGAACAAAGATGCACCACAATTATTGGACAGGGACGCCGTCCGACGCAGACTGTCGGAATCCAGGTACGGGCGATCTATACGGAACGTTTGCTGCCCTTGACTTAGGTGGACACGACTTCTCGTCTAGTACCGGGCGCGACTTTCCAACAAGCGATTGGTTTCGAACGCCGTCGGCTTCAGCAGTCTCCAACAAAGGAATGCCCTTAATGAGTACCTATCTCGCGGAGGCCGACTGGCAGTGGATTTTGGACCAACGAGTATGGAAACCCACGTGTCAGTCTGCGCAGGTTTCTTCTGCAGATTTCATCAAAGTCCTTAGCACTGACTATTGCGGTGCGCGACGATCAAGCACGACACCAACGATTGGGGCGTTCGAAGGTTCGGACGGGAGAGCCAGATACGAGCTAATGGTGGAGTAGGCGACATTTGCACATTTGCGTGTTGACGCGAATCGCACTGATGCTCATAAGCGTGAGCTAGCAGTGTTATGGTTGGGCAGATCGTCAGCGGTGAAGACCCTCGCTGAGCGGGGTAGCCTAGTTCGGAGTATGTCGGTTCCATGAGTTGGACGAGTGATTTAATCGATTTCGAGTCGAAGTCGAAGTCGTAGTGGTGCCTCCGGATGGTGAGTGCGTTGGGTGGGACGCGACTTTCGTCTAACCCCACGAAGTGATAGATACTTGTCATGAAGGCTGAAGGATTGTTGACGAAATCTTCGTAGCGACATTCTACATATCGCCTCGGATCCAAGGATCGGGCCTCAGCGCGTGTTGTCTCTATGATTTTGTGCCATTGGATTGCTGCGAGAGTCGCGGGGTCAGAGCCGCTCACTCGCCATCGTGCCAGCATTGCCTCGGTTAGCCCGCCGTTCCACCAAGGCTTGGTGTGCCCGTCGCCCCTTCGCCAGAATGCGACGTTCATTAGAGATCGGACGACGTCTAATCCATCGCGGCACAGATGGATGAATATCGCATCTGGAAAAATGCTGTTGAGATAGGTGATGCGCCCCGGACCGGTTAGCTTCGCCGAAAACCTGCTGCGTCCCTGATAGCTCATTGTCTTTGCAGACATCAACTGAACCTTCGCGACTTCTGCGGGGGTTGCGTGTTGGCCCAAAAGGTACTGGCGGTCGAAATTACGATTCGCATGCGCTACCCAGAACTCGTAGGACTCTTCTGGCCGTGGTACGAACCGATTCAACAATCCTAGCTCTCCGAATTGGTCCTTTCGGCCCACTACGTGCCACCATCGGTTTTCGAACGCTCGACGTACGACGTTCGCGATCGGAAGACGTGGGAAGAAACCTGAATAATTCGATAGCCACGCCAAATCGGGATGTCGGGCAAATTCTTCGAAGATCGCGGTGGTGCCACTTCGTGGTACACCGATAAAAAAGATTGGTCGCGATATCTTTTGCAATTTTCTTATCCATCTATTCGAATGCGTGACGCTAACGGGACTCTGAGTTCATCTGGATGCATGTCCCGCGGTCCTGGTTAGGCTTTCGGTCGCGGTCGTGTTCTCGACGCGCTTTCCAACGACCAGTCCCGAAAAAAAGGCAAACAGAGTGAGTGTTATTGGCTGGTTGAACAAACTCATATAGAAGAGAACCACAATGGCGATAGCGCAAACGCCGGCCCAACCGGCGCCCAATGATGACCAATGAGTCTTTGTCGCCAGGGACAGAGAATCGACCAGCACAAGGATAAGGAACAGAGCAAAAAAGGTTGCTCCAAGAGCCCCACACTCCCACATCAATTGGCTGATTGTTGTTTTTGATACCCCCATCTGATCGTCCAGGTACCCATAAGCTCCGCCATCACCGAAAGTACTCAGCACGTTGCCGACGCCGAGACCCACGCAGAATCGCACAACATCGGTAGGAAGAAACGCGTCAAAAGGCATTCGAAGACTGTCAAATCTCCGAACCACCGTACCGTCGGCCGTCAGGTGCAGCGGTGATGCCACCAGATCGTTCCGCTTTTCAATTGCTCTAAAGGACTTGGCCCGGGTTCCTCGCAAGTTGTAGCTGCCGAAGAGATATTCTCGCGATGTCATTGAGCTAACGTAGTCTTCAGAGTAGGCGCTTCTGTCCGCGTAAGATCCTGTCGTAGACGCCAATGAACAACGCGAGAAATACACCGGCAATGCTGCCGATGAACGCAATCTGTTTTGTGTTCACTGAATGCCGCAGTGCAAACACAACCGAGACCCTCCCACTAGCAGCAAGATGGGGGTTATCTTTGTCTCGTTGATTGTCGTGGGAACTAAAAGAAGCACGGTCAGTGCAAACGCCCACCGCAAGGAAATCTGACGCGCCAAGAAGGATGCGATCAGCATCGTTACTATTGAGACCAGGACGATGCTAAGAGTACCGGACCTCCTCGCGCTAGAGTGCCGGTAACAACATCTCCCGACGGAAGCCCGCGATAAAGGTCAAACCGTTCGTATAACGCCACTGGGATTTGTAGCAGTGCTAACACCAGAAGACCGACGAAGAGTTTTTCAATATCGCGACGAGAATAGTCGTACGCGAAGGGGATTAGGAATAGCGGAACATACTTGAAATAGGTGCGTAGTCCAGCAAACAAAACCCCTGGAGCTAGGCCGTTCACCAAAGCTCCGCAAACGACGACATAACAAAAGGCCGTAAAGACCAGCAGGTAGCGCAGCGGTACACGACCTAAGCGCTTCGTGGCAATAATCCTGACGATCACGATTGACCCAACGAGGCCCACGACCATATCTGGGATGTAAATGAATTGCCGTGGGAGCCCAGGAAATCTCTGCAATACGAATCCGACGAGAAAAGTCACGACAAATATGCTGAGGGGTAACGTAAGTTTCACTGTTTCTCAATCACGCCATGGCGGGTCGTTCGAGTGGTGGCCGATATCGACTGGCGCCTCGTAGTAGTTACCCATCCCACACTGTCGCACACAGAGATATCAGACCGTCCTGTCCCTACTGCGCAAGTTGACCAGCGCCATCAAGATGATGCCGCCTCGGTTTATTTCGCGCGCCAGCGTCTAGGTGGCGAATCAAATGTTGATGGAGGATCTCTGCTTGGACTCGCCACTCGTATCGGCCTCGAACGAAATCTGGGCCGGTGGCGGCAGCAACAGCGAGAGCATCTCGACGCGCTGCAGCGTCGACGATTGCTCGGCTGAAATCCGCTGGCTCGAAGCCTTGGGTCCAGACTACGAATTGAGCGCCATCGAGCGCGTCCACGTGCGCGGGAATCGGAGTGAGAATTATAGGTTTTGCGCACGCCATGTACTCAAATACTTTGAGTGGGCTTGACACGTTCCATTCAAGTCGGTCGGGCAAAGGACAAATGCATATATCAGCGCCGGCAATTTCATGGACGACCTTATCGTAAGGAATAAAGCCTTTGAAATGGACGAGGCGTTCAATTCCGAGACGTTTGGCCTGTTGCTGCAAAGCGGATTTATCCTTGCCTTCCCCAACGATTACAAACTCAAAATTTTCTGGCACCCGGCCCAGCGCAATGGCGTCGATGACCAAGCCTATTCCTCGACTGCGAGCCACAGAGCCGTGATAGAAGAGCCGGAAGATTCCTCCTGTGCGCCGAGTGTTCGGTTCCTCCTCACAGAACTGCTCTAGGCTTACGCCCGAATGCCAAATGGCGTAGTCTTTCGCGCGCAAGTTGAACTCAGCCTCCACCTCGCTTCTTAGACGTTCCGTAATGAAAGAGTAGCTATCGACTTTTTGACCGAACCTATGAATTGCGATTTTCCAGAACAGCAGCCAGTCAAGTCGCCGCTTCAATCGGTGTAAGTTTACGGGAAGCGTTCGGATATCAAGGTGGACGAACTCAAAGCCCAATCGCCGAAGTGTTGGTAGCAGCCAAAGCGCGTCTTCATTGATGAGGATGATGTCATCGCTACGTCCATTGCGCGCGAGCCAACGTCCCATCGACAGAAGCACTGTGACCCGAAACAAGAAGGGTAGGTCTATGGGGCGGACCCATTCCACGAGGCCGCGGTAGCGATCCCCTAACTCCGTGCTCGACCGCGTGCGCGCGGTCAAGATTTTTACCTGCCAACCGAGATCGCGTAAGCAGTTACCCATTTCGAGCCATGTACTCTTGTCTGGCTTCACGTCGAAGCGGTCTGGAGATAGCCAGATAATTCTGCCCAATTTCCACGTCGGTTGATCGTTTGGACTCAACGCGGATTTCGCCGCATTGCGTCGCGTAAGGTCACCTAGTGTCGGAATGAGTGGAGCAACCATTTCAGTCCGCTTTTCTGTTTCACAATTTGGTACCTGTGATAGAAACCGCCCATTCGCAAGTCCGCGACGTCAGGTTCGCATCTCGATTCACGTGTTGGATTATGGATATCACGACCCTCCAATGTTTGCGAGATGCGCTTTAGAATCCACTGATTATCTTCTTGGAGCGCGGCTTCATCTGGCGCGCTATAAGGAGATAGTTCGATGTGGCTGCGGATCGGTACGACCAACGGTGGACGTCAGAAGATCACTGACCTTTGCGAACTCGACCGATGACTCATCGTGTAGGTGAATGCGGGCGGCGTCGTTTCCGAAGACTGTAAGTTGCTCTCGGTTCCAGTAGTGTTCCTTCTGCGGGAAGTAGGGGATTCCGAGTTCCTCACAGAGGCGTGACAACGTGCCACTGTTCGTTACGAGGTCTCGATATCGCACGCCTACCCAAGAGTCGATGAGCGTGAAATAGTACCGATGGTAGTTAATCCACTCTCTCTGCCACCCGTGATCACGCCCTCTCTTTTTTCTCGACGCGAAGAACTCACCAGGGGATTTCCATATCAGTACGTTGCATGTGCGAATCCCCTTCTTGTGCAATTCTGCGGACCTTTCGGATATCCAGAGCGGGGATTTGCTTGAGTTACGATGAACTGAGTTTCGGGAAATCGCTCGAAAAGGTTGGTGTAAAGGTGTTCTGGACCGGACTCCTTGAGCCTCGCCAGTCAATTTTGCGGCTCAGTTTGTCTAGCTGTAGATGGTGTCGACGGAATGGGTGAAAAATGGCAAACACCTCCCCGCACGATAGTCCTGCGTGATCGTTTGCCAACATCATGTCGAGGAGCGTCGAACCACTCGTATGAAGTTCCGCCGACAAAAATTACGGTTCTTGCGGAATTGTTTGAGTGCTGGAAACCGCTCGGTGCGCTTCTGATTGATCCGGTAGAGGGAATGTCGCCGCTTCAATGTTTTGCGCCCCGTCATTTTAGTTTCGCAACATGTCATCAAGTAGCGTTACCAGGTCTTGAGCGTTGCTCATTGAAAAGTGAGCCATCGCAAAACGGCGCGCTTCGCCACCAATCGCCGTCAACACGTCGCGATTGTTGTAAAGATCGAGAACTCTGTTGGTCAGTGCGAGGAGGCTTGGGCAGAATAGCCGAGTCCGGCGGAGTTAATCAGACCGTCGGGGTCAACACCGAGACTAACGGTTGGCACTTCACGAAGCCACGCTTGAATGAATGTGTTTGGTAAGCCTTCAAACGAGCTAGTGTTCACAAGAAGATGGGCGCGCGCGAGTTGCGCATTTACGTCGTCTAACTCCAACTCCCCCAAGTACTCAATATTGTCGCTCCGCGATAGCTGCTCAAGTATTGATCTGCACCACTGCCCGTCGCCCGTCCTACCGATGGCACCTTAAATGCGATATCGTGGTTCGCCAAATCTTGGGCAAGTTGCACAAAGTGTTGTGGCTGCTTAATCGGCTTAAGATTTGCGATCCAAAGAACCGTAAATTGATCGGATTTTTTCCAGGACCGTGGCGGTGCGATCGAAAAATTTGGGACGACTGCGCGAGGTCTTCTGCCGTAGTTTTCTTCGAGAATTCGTGCTTGCTGTCGAGTTTGAGTCACCACCGCATCCGCGTTTCGGACACCATACTTGAACAGTAGGGTGTCTATGAATTGACCAAGTGCGCCAACAGGGAGGTGAGGCCGATCGCTCACGTCGCGATCGCTTGATACATGCCACAAAAGCTTCGCGCCGTTGCGCCGCGCGTAGATTGCGGCGATTCCAGTGTAAGCCGACGCGACTCGCTGCACGATCAAATCGGGCTTTAGCTGAGCGAGTGTACGCAACAGTGACCGGGAATCGCCGAACATTCCGTAATGTTGTGGCCACAAACCGTCGATCTTCCTAATTTCATAGCTGTAACACTCACGCGGTTCGGGTGCGCGTTTTGCCAGATACGTCACTTCGTGATTGGTATTTCGTGCCAGGTAGTCGGCGAAAAGAGTGTGCTTGTAGCTCAGCGCCGCCTTTGGCTGCGGCCCAGTGACTAGGAAGGAGCATACATACACGCGCCACGTTGGTTTAGCTTCGAGAGTGCGTGTTCATTTCAAATACCAGGAAACGACGCAGATTTGAGGTCCGCTTTCCATACCTTGTACCAATTTGTCCAATCTGCGAGAGTTTCTCACAGAGCATGTCCCACGGTTGTGCGGCAATGCGAAGGATTTCGTGAGCGGAAAACTGGCTCGAGCGAACTGTCACAATCCGCCTTGACCCGTCGCGACTTGGAGGGGGTTCTACCGAAGGTAGAAATTCATCGAGCAGCGGCAACAAGTAGACAGGCGACGCGAAATACTCAGTCTACTTAACCTCCTTCAATGGAATCACAGTTGGGATGCTCCCTGCTAAACGCGCGCCTGGTGTGCGATAGGTCGCCATAGAATACGACCACGAGGGATCTCTAATTTTTGGTCCCGATACTGCCCGAAACTCTGACACCCCGAAGTGTTCGATGTAGCCCTTCCATACATGATCGACGATGTCATACGCGCATTTTTTGCAGGTCGACAATCGTTTTTTCCTAAATATCTCGACCAGCCGCGTAAACCCAAAGACTCGGAGTCCGAACCAACCATGACGCCACGGCACTGACCAGTCCTTAGCGAACACGGCTCCCAGCAGGCTAGCGCAATCGAACGCCGCGCGCTTCAGTGCGCCATCGGCACGCCTGATTTTGTTGCTGTAGTAGTAATTCCAGTCATCGGGGTCGTAGTTCTGCTGATACAGATTCATCACGTACTTCTCGTAGCCTCGCATGAAGCAGAACGGGATATATTTGACGCTCAAAGGCGGCAGATGCTTTTCGAAACGATTGATTGCCTGCTTGATCGAATCAGCAGCGTCTGAATAGCTCACGAACATCTGGTCGTCGGTTCCGGCTGCATTCGCGACCGGACTGAATACCGCGAGATGGATACACGCCATGTTCCGCTCTAAGAATAACTCAAGCATCGACTCCACATGTACGTGGTTCTGACCCGTCACCGTAGTGCTGCTTCTGCACCTGGCGCCCAACCCTTGCGCGTTCCCGATGGCCTGCATGATCTTCGCGAAACTTCCAGCGATGAGGGTATGGGCATCGTGAACCTCTGCGTTTGGGCCATGCACCGAAAACAGGAAATCGTTGACACCCGCCTCGACCAACCGCGTCGCGTACCGATGATTGGCCAGACGTAGACCGTTCGAGATTACTGAGATGTTTGTGAAGCCAAGGTCTCTTGCGTAACTCACAAGTTCCGCAAGATCGGCCCGAATTGTAGGCTCGCCCCCGGTGAACTCCACCTCGCTAGCGCCTTGATGCCTAAGAGTCGAAAGACGTTCGCGCAGCTCCCCGGTCGTCGGTTCTTTGTCCACCGGATTGTCAAGCAGATCCTGGTAGTAGCAGAATCCACACCGGGCATTGCACCGATATCCCAAACGGATATCGCCTCTTTGAGACAAGTGCGTCTCGCTCATTGGCCCTCGCCGCAGATTCGCTAACCCCTAACTGAGAGTAGAGTTCGCGAATCCGTTCACGATACAGACTGCTCGAATATTCGCGCTCAACGAGATCGCGGCAGACTCGCCCCATTTCTGCCAATCGCGTATCCGGTAGATCGACCGCAACACGGAGACACTTCGCAAGATCTTCAACAGAGCCGCTTTCAAACATCCACCCAGTGATTCCATCGCGCACAAGTTCGGGTATTCCGCCGATCCGCGCGCCGATGACAGGCTTACCGAGTGCAAAAGACTCAAGGACGCTCATTGGAGCGTCTCGATAACACTCGGAAGCGAGCACCGTAGCACAAGCCTCTCCCAATTCTTTGCGAAGCGATTGCCCTGAGAGGTAGCCGAGAAATTTCACGGTTGCGCCAGTATCTATGGCTTCGCGCTGGAGGAGTTGCAATTGAGGGCCACTTCCCGCAATGCGGATCGCGACCTTCGCAAGGGCCGCCGCACGAACAAGGGTGACTACCCCCTTTTCAGGTGAGAGACGACCCAAATAGAGAATGTGCTTCTTACCCTCATATACCGGCGGATAGTCTGCAACGCTTATGGGGTTGGGTATGTGAACGAACTTATGTCTCGGCCAACCCCACTCAACAAGCTTTTCGACATAGAACCTACTTGGCGCGATGAAGCGGTCAACACCTTCCGAGTACGATCCAAGTTTCTGATGCAGAAGACTCTCCGCATACGCTATTGCGCTCATCAAGACTGATTCTTTGACGCAACGATTCCTAATCACGTTATGCAAGCCGCCACCTTTGCATTCCTCGCAGATACCATTCGTATTGAACATGTGGTACGCGGGACAAGCGATCTTTAGATCGTGAAGAGTCATCACGGTGGGAATTCCTGCTTTGCGCAGCGCGCCCAAGATTGACGGTGAAAGATGATGATAGATACTGTGACAGTGACAAACGTCCGGGCGTACCGCCTCGATCAAGCGTTTGATGTTTCGCTTGGCCTCGATCGAGTAGATTACTTTGGGAACGCGAGAGACCTTGTCCAAGAAGGAATAGTCGCTTCCATACTCCATTTCCTTAACGAAATACTCCGACCACTCGCTAACGTGATTGTCGGGGTGCTGCATCGAGAAAGGCAAAACCTGCCACCCAGCCTGTTCAAACAAGCGATTGTGCTCGAGGAATACGACCTCCGCTCCATCGCGTCGATAAAAGTAGCTGTTAACGGAGAGTAGCGTTGGCACGGCCTTATGCCTTGTGTTGCTGCAAAGCAGTATTAAGCACGATTGATGGTGTGTTCGCCCGAGGCTTCGCATGACCGGAATCCGAGCGCCGCTGAACGTTCGCCGCCACGCCTTCACAGGTTAGTACGCGGTGAATAATCCTCGACCCGACGCCCGGGCTTCCATAGATCTCCGGCCAAGTCTGCTTGGTGATGCCCAACGCCCATTCAACGCATCTTCGAATTTCGGAAGGTGCAAATCCCGACACCACGTTCGCTTTATTAGTTACCGAGAGATGTCGTTCAGTATTGTCACGAATGGTCACACATGGTCGCCCAAGCATGTACGCTTCTTCTTGGATACAGCCGCTATCGGTGAGTACGGCGGCAGCACGTTTCTGGAGCGACAAAGATTCAAACACTGACACAGGTTGCGTGACCTGTACGCCACCCAGCAGTCCAGATTGGATTCCGTGCCGACGCATGGCATCGCGTGTTCTTGGATGAAGCGGGAAGATCACTGGGCATATCTTCTCTGCAATGCGCGCAAGCTCTGAAAAGACGACAGTCATACGTTGCACCGAGTCTGTGAACTCCTTTCGATGCATCGTCACGTACACGTAGCGACCGGATGGGACGCCGGCAGCCTCGTCGATACGCAAAGCGAAGTCATTCATCACATCGATCGTTGTGTTGCCCTCAACGAAGACCTGCCCGCGTAGCTCACTTGAACTCCTAAGGTAGTCGGCTTCGTAGTCCGTGTACGCAAAGAGTAAGGAAGCAATGGAATCAACCATGATTCTGTTGCGCTCTTCGAGCATGTAGGGATGAGCGACCGCAACCCAGCTTCAATATGGGATACACCAATATCCAAGTACATTGCTGCAATCGACCCCACGAGAGCCGCCGCAGTATCACCATTCACGACTACGTGTGTAATTCGATCCTGTTTGAAAACTGATTGGAGCCAATCAATCGCTGATCCGATGCCATATTCGCCCGGGAATCGGCGATGTGACTCGTAGTCCATGTCGCGATACACGTCCCCGCACATTTTCGAGTCAGAGTGTTGATTTGTGTGCAGAACCTCAAAAGGTACCCCCGTTAACTCGAGCGCCTTTACCACCGAGTAGTTCTTGATGATCTCCGGTCGCGTCCCTTGTACGATCGCGAGGCGCATGATGAACGATCTAGTGGCTCATGATTGCGTTCGCAAAAGCGTCCGCAACCAGAGCGTTGCCGCGTTCATTGAAATGCACCGGATCTGTGTAGCAGTCAGCTGTGAGCTCTGGCAACTGGACGAGTTGCCCTACCTCGGATTCGCCGACCACCTTTTTTAGACGCGTGTTGTACCGATCACGATCACGCTGGGTGGCGGATGAGAAAAACGCATGACCGTCTGGCCAAATAGGAGGGATTTCACCGCAATACACCACCTGTATCCCTCCCAGTCGAAGTGCAACCAGCATCTGCCGGTAGTATTCTTCAAAAAGATCGATTGGTGAACTATTACCAACGTCATTGGTGCCAATGAGTACGCAAGCCTGATGAACATCGCGCAACGTAAGCAGTTCCGGTCCGATGCGGAACCATAAGTCGCGCACAGTGTGGCCGTTGGTGCTCAAATTGATCGACTGCCAGAAGTACCGTGTCTTGGCATTGAGCGCTTGCGCGAGGTAGACCGGATAGCAACCATAGGTGCGAGCACCTGTCGACTGACTATCGCCCCAACAAACGACTCGTTGATAGTTCATTTTTTAACCGCCGTGTCGTCGCTGAGAATCGTGAAAGCGTGCTAGCCACATGAGGGGTTCGGATAGCGTGTTTTCCATTTTCCCCTGTCTGTCAGTTATAGGATCGTATTCGCAGGCGAGCCAAATTACTCGTCCACGTTGTCAACGACACGTAATCGCCGTCAGACTACCCCCGTTGCCTCTCTTGGCATATTCAAGATTGAAATGCGTGTGAAACTGCGAGCGGAGCTCAGAGCGATACAGTGAGGTATTCGCGCCTTGAGGCAGTTGACAAGGCAGTATCCGCTATCGGACTAGGCTGCGCTTCGCTGGGTTCGCGCGCTGGCCGTCGCGAATCTCTCAACATCATCGACGCAGCCTGTGATGCCGGCATCAACCTATTCGATACAGCACCCCTCTATGGAGAAGGTGATAGTGAATCGATACTCGGTACCGCACTAAGGGGCCGGCGTGACAAGGTTGTTATCTCAACAAAAGTTGGGTGGTTTCCATCGCAAACTCTAGCGCTCCTCTCCAACTTCAAGCAGGTCGTTCGACTGTTGCTTAGGGCACTGCCTCAAGAGCGCAGCTCCAAGCTGCAAAGGCTCGCTCAGGGCTTCATTAGGACTAACAATCGGGTGGACCTTTCGCCGCACGCGATTCTTCAATCAGTGGATTCTAGCCTCAAGCGATTGAGGACGGACTACGTCGCTTTTCTGCTGCTACACCAAATGCCCAAGTCTGATGAAATTGAGGTCGCTGTCGCGGCGCTCAAGGCGCTTGTCCAAGAAGGGAAAGGTTCGAGCATTTGGAGTGTCTCCGCACAGCATAGACGAAGCATCTATGTGGCTCGGGATGAAGGACAGTGGTATCTCCGTTCTCCAACTCGAACTTCATCTACTGAACTTTAGCGCCTCGGAAAGTTTATTGACTTCGGCGGCCCGTCGACAAGTATCGATCATCGCTCGCGAACCATTTGCGCAAGGTCGATTAATTCCGCCCCTGACCGAGATTGGGACAAGATCTGGATTTCTCGGAGAGTCGTATGACCAGCGATTTGATGTTCTCGGCGTACCTGGGTCACGAACGGTCCCTCAGGCTGCCTTGCAATTCCTCCTGCAGTGTCCGACGATCGCGGCGACACTTGTTGGGATGTCAAATCGCGGACACCTATACGAAAACACTAAGGCTACGTTGCTAACCCCACCAACCGATATGGAATGGGCCGAGATTAGTCGCCAACTGGGAATGAAGGTTTCGCAAAACCCATAACGCCATATCGCCCCGGTTCAGCAGAGAGACGACTTGGACCATTGGCGGTTAGGCGGGTGCTAAAAAACGCGGAAACGATTGAGTTTTGCATTGGGCTACCGCAACGGGTAGCGAAGTCGATGGGTTGAAGTGTTCGATGACTTCGGGATTGAAGACGCATCGCCGCTTCGTTGGGTCGGTTTAGCTGAGTTAGATCCCTTCATGATCATCATACTTCTCGATTTCCACTATCCCGGTGCCAGCAGTTCCCGTGTTCCCACCAGATTGTAGGCGCTCATCACGATCTCGAAGATTTTCTGTCGCAAGCCGACGATCGCCTTGCACCAACTGAACGTTTCCTCGATCCATTAGACTGTCTGCTCGCTGATCTTGTACTTCCGCGCGACATCGGCGACCGACGACTTGTCGGCCTCTCGAAGAATCGCCACCATTTGTTCTTCACTGAATCGAACTTTCTTCATGGTCTCCTCGCCTCTCGCGGGAGCCATTCTCTCAACTTCCAACTGGTCCTAAAAACCTGGGCAGGTCATCAGGGCCGACTGACAATACTTCGGGCGTGCCGCGTTCACGGATGGCGTACAGATGCCCGACCGACCGGTGTTGCTTGGACGGTAAGTCCCTCAGTATTC
>CAVTJP010000014.1:0-15832 GCA_963735085.1 uncultured Gammaproteobacteria bacterium | reverse complement strand
GGAACACAATGAGGTGGTGGGGCACCCGAAGACGGCTGAGGTGATTCGGCGGGCGATGGGCGCCAATGGAATTGGCCAATGGATGAGTTAGGCACCCGCACCACATGGTTCAGGAAGGAGTTTGGAGAAACTTGAGTTCAGCGTTGCGAGAGCGGCCAGGTACTTGGCTCCGACCTGCGCGCCTTCTGATCTGATCAACGAGAAGGCTGCGCTGACGCTCGAGATGGCACATCGGACGGAAAAAACGCTACGTGTAGATATGGATACGATGCTGCGCGTTCAAGGTTGGTTCGATGCGGTATCGATGCGAGTGTGCTGAACCAACTGGGATCGCAGTGGACTGTTCGCGCGCCATCTCCGCCGCCATCACGTTTCGCAATGCATGCTGGCAATCACCTTGCCACCGAAACAGCTCGAACGGCGGCAACGGCGCATTGATTCGGTTCCTCGTACTGCTATCGCTGATGATGATCAATGCGCCATTCGTCTCGGGTTCTGAGCGTCCTAAGTTATGGTTCCAGATCAAAACGCCGATGGCGGCCCCGGAGTGGGCACGATTGGAGCGGCAGATATTTGCTGACAGCCTCCCCGCAGCGCGCCAGTTCGCGGAAAAATACTATGATGAGCGCGGCCACTTTCAAGCTTTTCTTCGTTGGGGAGCTAACGACGGTCCTGACGACGCTTTTGAAAACTTCGCAGGTTGGCCGGAGTTCTATGCTCTTGGCGCGAACGAAGAGATTCTGCAGATCTTTCTCCGGACGTGGGAGGGCATGCTCCAGCAGTTCACGGAAACGAAGACTAACGACGTGCCGATCGCACGTTCGGGAATGTACTACCGAGATTTTTGTGTGCAGTCCGACTGGATGCATCTTGGCGAGGGGTTGAGGACGTTCAACGCAATAGGTCTCGCTGTTCCGACGCTCCCAATATATCTAGCGCGAGCGCGACGATTTGCCGGATTCTATATGGGCGAAGATCGCGAAGCGCCGAACTACGATTCGAAACGAAAGCTGATCCGGTCGCTGATAAACGGTAGCAAAGGACCGATGTTGCGACATGCAACCGCATTGGATTGGGCTGGTGATCCGTTCGATGTATCGAAATTCGTCGCGCGGCATGGCGAACACAGCTATGCGCAGTTTCTGCAGCACTACAAGGAGTACACGAATGTCGTTGGCGACCATTTCCTCAACTTGGTCGCGACGATACTTCCGCTAGATGCGTACGTACTTACGAACGAAACGAAGTACAAGAAGTGGATCATCGAGTATATGAACGCGTGGCTCGAACGAATGAAGCAGAACGGGGGCGTCATTCCGAGTTACATATCCTTGGATGGAACGATTGGTGGTCATCGCCAGCGGTGGTGGGGCGGCACATATGGGTGGGGATTCAGCCCAATCAACCCGGTCACAGGATTTCGTGAGAATCGAAACAGAATTGATCGGTCCCTCGTCGGATTCAATAACGCGCTACTGGTATCGGGCGATCAGCGCTATGTGGATGCTTGGCGCACGATGATCAATTCCGTCAATTCGCATGCACGCATGATTGGTGGCGAACGAGAGTACCCCACTATGTACGGGGTCGATGGCTGGTACGGTTGGCGGCAACAGCCGTGGAACGTTGGCGCACTTCAGATTTGGTATTGGTCAATGCGTGCTGATGATAGAGCCCGTGTCGGCAGCGACCCGTGGTTGAATTTTCTCGATGGAATGAATCCCCGCTACCCTGAGACGGCGCTGCGTGGCGAGTTAGCGTCGATATCGCAGCGAGTCGCAGCAATGCGACGCGACTCATTGACGGCGGAGACGCGCCTTTCCGACAACGCGATGGAATACAACCCGATCGATCCCGCTGCTCTCATCCAATTGATGTGGGGCGGGCTGCCTCCAGGTCGCGCAGGCGGCCCGCTCAATGCGCGACTGAGGTACTTCGATCCAGTGGCTAGACGTGCTGGATTACCCGAGGACGTGGCGGCGCTCGTTTCAGAACTTAAAGATAGCTATACCGAAGTGACGCTCGTTAACTTGAGTCCAACCGAGTCCCGGAGCGTGACCGTACAGGCTGGTGGCTATGCCGAGCATCAGTTCATTTCAGTCGAAACAGAGGGGCATTCGATGCCCCTCAATGCTCGAGCTTTCACTGTGCGAATAGCTCCTGGCGCGGGAGCGACGCTTGGCTTGATGATGAAGCGATACGTGAACCAACCGACGGTATTATTTCCGTGGTCACGGAAGTCTGATGTGCGTGGCTAAAGACAAACGGATCGCATACGACAGACGGTGAACGAGGTTCGCGTCTCGCGTACCGGTACAACAGGACGATATCAATGTCTCGATTTGTACTTGCGTTGATGGTATTTCGCTCTGCTCTCGCGAAGTCACTTGTGAGGGTTTTGATGTCGGCTGAACTTGACGTCAACAGGGATGGCGTACGTTATGCGCTCGTCGAGGATCTATTTCTGAAAGCGATTGGGGCTAACTGATGAAGGTCGCAATGATTGGGACGCGAGGCGTTCCTGCTTCGTATGGTGGAACGGAGACTTACGTCCAACACATAGCATATCGCCTCGCGGAGCGCGGCGACGAAGTGGTTGTCTACTGCAAGAAAGCTGAGGATGCGGTTGCTCGCGAAACTGCGGAAGCTTCCGTGCCAACAAATGTACAACGGATCGAGTTGCCGTCTATTGGCGGGAAGCACCTCGATAACCTCGTGCGATCCTTTCTATCGGCGCTACATGCTTGTCTCTTTTCAGGGGCTGACGTGGTGCAGTTCAACAATGTTGGGCCATCATTGTTCTGCTTTCTTCCGCGATTGTTTGGGAAGGTCACCGTTTGTGCCGTCCGTGCGATCGACTCAAAGAGAGAAAAGTGGAACCCACTCGCACAAGCGTTCCTTCGGTTTTGTGAATACGTTGCTCTTAAGGTCCCCAATGCGACAACGGTCAATGGCAAGTCGATGCGAGACTACTACCTTACAAAGTATCGAGTGCACACGATCTATATCCCCAATGGCGTTGAGTTGCCAACATCACAGGGTGAGTCTGAGAAGCTAATCCTTGAGTACGGCCTAAGGACAAGAGGGTTCATCTTGTTCGCGGCGCGGTTGGAGCCCGAGAAAGGGTGCCACACACTGATCGAGGCGTACCTCAAAGTCATTGCCACCATCCCGACGGACGTAAAATTGGTGATCGCTGGGCATCAGGGGTTCTCAACCGAGTACGTTAGGTCTTTACACTTGTCTGAGAGCGATCGTGTTCTGTTTGTTGGGAACCTAGACAGTGGTCGGCTCAATGTGCTTTACGAGAATGCACTCGGTTTCGTGCTTCCGTCATCCGTGGAAGGAATGTCGAATTCGCTATTGGCTGCGATGGCGCACGGATTGCCGGTGATTGTCAGCGACATACCGGAAAATGCGGCAGTCATTGATGATGCGCCGTTTTCCGAGGAGCTTGACGACCATCCGGGAATTCAGTTCAAACTGAATTCCGCAGACGATCTTGCGAAGAAGCTTGGAGTGCTAATAAGGAACCCTGCGGCGGCGGAGTTGCGAGGACAGCTACTACGAGAGCATGTGCGTCGAACGTACACCCTCCGTCAAATGATTGAAGAAACTAGGAGTCTCTATTCCAAGCTTCTCTCTGGCCGCCAACTTGCCTCAAAAGCAGAATGAATACACCGATAACGATGTCGGATTTGTCGACCGACAGTCCTGATGCGGATGTGTGTTTTTTTATTTCTTCGCTACAAGGTGGTGGCGCGGAGAAGGTGTTGATAGATCTGATGCGCGGTATGCGTGGCCGAGGTCTATCGGTCGATGTCGTGGTCGTCACGCACGATGGTGCTTTAAGAGACGACGTGCCGGTCGGCGTACGATACGTGGTTCTCAATAGCAGTTCGTCGCGATGGAGCCGCTTCGGTTGGTGCATGAACTATTTGACCTATCTACAAAACGCCAAACCTGCACACGTGATCGCAAGCTTGGAAAACGGCGTGTTAGCTGCTCTGATTTTGGGCCTGCTAGGGGGTCCTCACAAATTGTTTATCCGAATAGATGGGAATCTGTTCTGGCACCGAAAGGGGCGACATCTCAGCCAAAGGCCGATTGATCTTCTGAAATTCGGATTGGCGCGACTGCTATATCGCAAAGCGGGGGCGATCGTTTGTGTCTCCGATGGACTCCGAGATCGAATCAAACAGAGCCTGAGACTTAAGCGATCGCGGGTCATCACGATTTACAATCCTATCCCCGAGAACGCGTCTGGGACCTTTTCCCGGGGCCCGCTTACTGAAGAATGTCGGCTATTGGCGGTTGGTCGTTTGGTGCAAGAGAAGGACCACGCAACTCTGTTGCATTCATTCGCAATCGTCCGTGCTGAACGAGCCTGCCATCTAACAATTCTCGGAGAGGGTGAGTTACGTCCCGATTTGGAATTGTTAGTACGCGAACTCGGCCTGGAAGGCAGCGTCTCATTGCCGGGCTACGTAGCGAACGTTAGCGACTATATGCGGGATTCACGCATGTTGATATTGAGCTCTCGGTCGGAAGGGTTGCCAACGGTTTTGGTCGAGGCGTTGATCAATCGAATGCTAATTGTTAGCACCGACTGCGAATATGGCCCGAGGGAAATTCTCGCAAACGGAGAATTTGGAGTCCTCGTCCCGGTTGGTGACATCCGTCTTCTCGCGAGGGGGATTCTCGATCAATTGGAAAACCCGATCCGCATTTCGGACGCGCATTTGTCTGCCCACTTGGATCAATTCAGTGTTGCAAACGTAACGACTCGATACTTGAAGCTCATGCGCGTAGCCGAGTCCCGTGCGGCTTCGTGCACGTGCGGCTGAGCGAGTCGTTGGAATACGAGTGACGAGCTCGATGATTCGTGATTCAGCTGCGCACGATGTCCACGACCCAGCCAAGCCCGAATTTCTGCTTAGCCACCTGATATGCGTGATAGACGTCGTTTTTTCGGAGTGCAGAGGTCATTTCCTCGCCACTCTTGGCGCTAAACAATTGGTTTGATACGTCGAAGTACTCAAGCACGTTCTGAATGGCTGCAATCTCTGCATTATCGACAGACTGCACCGTGTCAACAGGAGAATACGAAATGCTTCGATGATGGTTGTGCGCCGCGGGCGCAGATCCGATGTCCTTGCCAATCGCCTTGATGTGACGTTCGAACTCCTTCGAATCGCGATCGTGAAGGTGGATTTTTGTTGTATCGTTCCCGAATACCGTCGCGTGTTCCTTTGTCCAATACTTATCTTTGTCCTTGAAGTATGGGATTCGCAACCAAGAACATATTTTCTGCAACGTCTCCGGATTTGTCACTAGGTCTCTGTATCGCACACTCCGCCACGTGGGCTGCCCAGACAACATTGTAAAAAAGTATCGATGATAGTTGACCCATTCGCGTTGCCAGCCGCGTTCGCGGCTACGCTTCCGCCGGGAAGCCGCAAACTCGTCCGGGTACTTCCAAATGAGAACCACATGCGTATGCAGGCTCGTTCGACGTAAGTCCTTCAATCTGTCGGAAATCCAAAGCGGGGATTTACTTGAGTCGACGACGAAATGGCACTCGGGGAAAACTTCAAAGAGACGGTCATACAACTTGCGAGCGCCGAGTTGTTTCGCAGCTCGCCAATCAATCACGTCGCTTAACTTTGATAATCGGAGATGCTTGAGCCGATACGGATGATAGACGGCGTGCACCTCTCCACACGAAAACCCCCTAGGGTCGTTTGCTAGAATCATATCCAGCAACGTGGAACCGCTATAGGCAGTCCCACCAACGAAAATGACGGTCTTTTCCATAGCGTCTTTAGCGCTCATTTGAAGAGTTCGTGTCCGCCAAAAGCTCTTCAAGGATCTTTGTCAGAACCGATGCGTTCTTCATTGAATACTCCTCTGACGCGAAATCACGTGCTCGTTTGCCGGCGCTTTGTAGTTCCTCTCTAGTCTCGTAGAAGTACAAGACCTTGTGCTTGAGTGCGTCAAAATCTCGTGCCCGAAACCCAAGGTTATGTTTTGAGATCACCCCGTCAGGATCGATGTCCAATGTGACCGTTGGTACCTCTCGCATCCAAGCCTGAATAAATGTATTCGGCATTCCTTCAAATTGACTCGTGGCGACCAAAAGATGAGCTTCTTCCAACTGTGCATTGACGTCGTCAATCTCAAGTTCTCCCAAGTAGTCTACGTTTTGCGAGTGTTGAATGCGCTCGATGATTCTGTCGCACCAACTGCTGAGATCGCGACGCCCGATGACCTTAAAACGTATGTTGTACCGTTCTAGTTCGCGCGCGAGATCTAGGAAAATCTCTGGTCGCTTCAGCCGTTTCAAATTCGCGATCCACAACACCGTGAACTGGCGCACCTTAAATGGCTTGTTTAGAGGGAGATCATGGAAGTTGGGCACCACTGCAGTCGGGTTCCTTCCGTAAAGCTTCCTGAACAGCGCCGCTTGGGTGTGCGTTTGAGCTATCACACCGGCCGCATTCATTGCGCCAAATTTGAAGAGCAGCGCATCGATAGTGCCCGGCACGCCGTCAGTTGCCAGACTCGGTGGATTCGCAACGTCTCGATCGCTGGATATGTGCCAAACGAGAGTTGACTTCTTCCTTTGAGCGTACTGGGCCGCGATGCCGGTGTATGCGCATGCTACGCGCTGGATGATCAGGTCGGGCTTCAGCTCGGTCAACTTTCGATAGAGCGAAACGCTATCCCAGAAAAACCCGTACCGCTGATGAATGAGCCCTCCGAATCGTACCAGTTGGTAGCTAGCCGACTTCAAGTCGGTGGGAACGCGCCTAGCGAGGTAAACGACCTCATGGTTCGTGGTGCGATGCAGGTGTTGTGCAAGGACATGTGCTTGATATTCGGCACCGCCGTGTGCAGCGGCCCAATGAGACGGCAGCAGGAAGCAAATCCTAGCCACGCCAAACGCTCCACTTGGCAAGTGAATAGTCAAACTGCGCACAGCGCTCCCCTGCGCCGGTGATGTTCAACTGACCGTCGGTGGTACAGCCTGACTGGTTAGCAGTACCGAATCTGTGTATCCGATGTCTCAACCGCCTATCGGATACGACCAGTTGAGTCTGCTGGCTGCGATGTGGCATATGGCATGTGCTCTGGGGTGTAAAACTGTGTGAAATGCATGCGCGCCAATCATATGGGATGGTGTAAACAGGTTGTTCAACAACAGTCCATTTCACGCTATTGCATGTGATCTCGGTGACCAATTTCACAATTTCGCGGAGTGGGATAGGCGAAGATTGTCATGCTCTTGCTTTCGTCCATCCCTTGAACCAGAGAAGTCGGTCGCGTGTCCCCTTGCTGGCCGATTTACAGAGGGGTCGTCTTGCGGGGGGCGGAGGGACTGCGGGAAGCAGAGGACGCAATGACCAAGGGAGATCGCAACTTGATTGATGTACGAAAGTTGATTGGGCCAACCTGTTCTTCGGAGCCGGCAGTGTTTGGCGCGTGGATTCATAGTGCGCAGAAACGTACCGAAAAGACCAACTCTGGCATTCGACGATTGGCTCATTATGTTCTTCTGCTGACCGTCTGCTGTTGGGGTTTGCAATGTGCTGAAGTGCAGGCGCGGCTACCGACGGGGACAGCCTACTACGTGCGAGCTAATGGAAACGACGCGAATGATGGTCTTTCCGACGCCACAGCATGGCGAACGATCTCGAAAGTCAACAGTAGTGTGAAGACTGTCGGGGCCGACGTCTACTTCAAAGCGGCCGATGTGTGGTCAGGGCAGGTCTTGAACGTTGATTGGTCGGGTACACCAAGTGATCCAGTAGTGATTGGAAGCTACTACCTCAACGGGAAGGTTGCGGAAGTCTTGGAGCCAGATGATTCCGCGGTCGCCCCAAGGAACTATGTATACAGTGGCGGTTCACGGGCGGAGATCGTTGGTAGCTACGCAACGACCACTTACCCAAGCGCCACATCCTGTTCGGGTGCCGCGTCATGTGTGCATGACACCACTGCCGCCGTCCCGTCGAGCCAGTACGAGGGGATGGTAACGGTCAAAGCTAACTACGTTACCGTGCAGGATCTGAAAATACACGACTCTGCCGGTGTTGGAATCAGCGTCCCACGTATCTCCTACCAGGAACCTGGATACCAGCACGTCACGATTCAGCGAGTTCAAGTCGACCGAACATACCGCGGCGCGATCGTTATCCAAGACGCCCAATACTTTCTGATCTCTGGAAACCTGTTTGACAATGGCGGTCTTGTCGAATTCGAGAACCCAGCCGACGCCAACCCAGCTTCCGTTAGTATTCGTCGTGATTCGTCCACCAGCCTGAAACTGTACGGTGTCGTTGAGAACAACGACATTCGGCGGATGAATGGCGAGGGGATCAACTACATTGGACCGTATGTAATTGTGCGAGGGAATCTGGTTGGCAATATAGGATCACGCCCATGTATCTATGCCCACACGGGCAACACTGCGATCGAATACAACATCTGCTACGGAGGTCAGGTCACTGGCGAGGCGTCAGTAGCAGGAGCCGGAATTAAGCTGTTTGTCGAGGACTTCGATCGCGCGATACATGTTCCGCTCACTGACTTTGTCGTGCGCGGGAACATGGTGTCTGGGACGGGTACGGGTATTGCAATCGGCGGAGAATCGCAGTCAATTTCAAGCGGTCTCCAGTACGGCGGTCTGATCTACAGCAATACGATCATCCAAAGCGACAACGCGGTAGATCTGCATTGGCTTACTTCAGCAAACTTTGCGGCGAGCGGCATTTCGATGAAGAACAATATTTTCTATGGCACTAAGACACAATGCACCCCGCCAAGGTCGTCGGATGGCAAGTTCACTTCAGACCACAACTTGTGGTTCTCGACCCCAGTTGCAGCATGCTCAGGAGATGGTGACGTCGTAGGCAATCCACTCGTAGCTGGCACTGGCTTCGCCGCGAAGACCTACAAAGCCCCTCCGAGTGCGTTTGATTACGCGCTACAGGCAGGCTCCCCGGCGCTTGGTATGGGCGCGCCGTTGACTTCGAAGGTCTCTGATTTGACTCAATATACACAATGGAAGGCTGTCACCTACCCGTGCGCGACGTTCGACACCGAAGGCTCAAGCATCGATGCAATGTGCAAATCGAGAAGTGGCGCGAACCCAAGCATGGGCGCAATCGAAGGCGGTGGCACAAGGTCAGTTGCGTACCAGTTGACCGTGGACTAAGAGTTTCGTGGCCCGCGCGTGCATGGAGCGGGAAAGCGCTCGTGAGGCCGAGGTGTTGGAAGATCTGACACCACTCCGGGCGCGCAACGGCGGCAAGCTTCGGCTACTCTTCGCGCGTTGGCGCCCATTCGCGACAATGATTCCTGAGAGCAGAAAGAACATCGATGTCAGTGTGAGCCGACCAAAAACATTGTGATACACGAGTTCCACGCCAACTACTGCGGTTACCCCCACCCATGCGGCTGCAACAGTACCCATGAAACCTGTCGCGGTCGATAAACGTAGTGAATCGATACCAATCAGGGCGACGGTGGCGACGAAGAACAGCGCGCCTAAAACTCCAGTCTCCCAGATTAGCTGACTTATCGTTGTCATCGCTCCCCCGAGCTCGTCTCGCACGAACAGATATCGAGCACCTTCCCCAAAGGTGCTAAAAGTATTGCCAATTCCAAGCCCGGTTAATAGTTTCGTTACTTCGGACGGAAGCAATGAACTGAACGGCATGCACAGACTATCAAATCGCCCGACGCTTCTATTGTCCTCAGTCCTGTATCGAATCGGTTTTGCGACGAGATTTTTCTGGTCTTCAATGGTTCGGAAGGGCGCCGCGTCCATTCCTTTCAGCATATACCCCGTGAGAGCCCGATCCTTCGAAGTAACTAGCTCCACGTAGCCGCCGTCACGGCCTTTGGCATACAGCAGGTCATAAACAGCGATAAAGCTGCCAATCAGCAAAACCGCTCCACATGCGGCGCCAATGATGCGCGATGTTCCGAGACGATCGCGCCTCGCAAGCAACACACCCAAAGCTCCAAAGAAGAAGAAGAAGGGTAAGACCTTTACTTCGGCAAGCGAAGCGGGTGCAAGAAAGAGCAAGCCGAGGACGCCCGCTCGTGTCGGCGATATTTTTGAATCGAGATAGAATGCTAGCAGCACCAAGATGAGGGCTACGCCAAGGACGGCGAGCCCGCCGGATGATCCCATGCTTCCAGTTACGATGTCCCCGGACGGATCACTCGCGAACTTAAGAAATCGTTGGCGAAGTGCTAATGGAACTTGAATGAACGCTAGCGTGACGATTAGAACAAATAGGCGCTTGATGTCTTTCTCGGAGTAATCGAAGGCGAACGGCAACAGGAACAATGGAACATATCGAAAGTAAAACCGTATTCCTGCAACCGCTACATCCGGTGACAGGTCGTTCAGCACGCCTCCACTGATCGCGATATACAAAAAGCCGAGAAATACCAGCCAGTAGCGTACAGGGATCAGTCCAATTCGGCCCAGCAATACGATTCGCGCGATGACGATGCTGCCGACCAAACCAACGACCAAATCTGGAACATACTGAGCTCGGGTGGGAGAGTTGGGATTTCGTCCTTGAGGACGTTGAACAACGAAACAGCGAAAAGCACGCTTCCAGGAAGAATAATTTTCACGCGTCCGCCCGTACACAAGTCGCCGCCAGGGGTCGGCCTTTGACCTTCGAGACCACGTTTGGTGTGCCTCGAAGGTAGTCATCTAATATTCTCGCCTGACTACGCCATTCGTGACCCTCTCTCACCGCGCCGGGCGCGGCCACGGCCGCCTTTGTAATCTGCTCAATGCGGGTGGACGCATCGAGAATCGCAGTCCGGAAATCGTCTGGCTCGTACCCATTGGTCCACACAACGTAATTTTCTTTGGCTAGCACGTCCCGGTGCGCCGGAATCGGAGTCAATATCATCGGCTTGGCGCACGCCATATATTCGAACACTTTGAGCGGGCTAGACACATTCCATTCGAGCCGATCGGGAAGCGGGCAGATGCATATGTCAGCTTGTGCGATCTCGTCTACGATGTGCTCGTACGGCACGAAGCCGCGGAATTTCACCTGGTGTTCTACGGCAAGCGTTCGCGATTGCTGCTCAAGACTATTTCGCTCCGGTCCGTCACCGACAATCACGAACTCGAAGTTGGGTGGTAATCCGCCGGAGCCGATTGCTTCGATTACCGCTCCAAGACCACGCGTCCGACTGATGGACCCATGGTAGAAGAGTCGGAACGCGTCGTTTGCCGGCCGTTCGATATTTGACCGCGCCGAGAACTTGTCGAGATTCACGCCTGAGTGCCAGATCGTGTAGTCGTCGGCGCCAAGCGCAAACTCAGCCTCGACCTCTGTTCGTAAGCGCTCGGTGATAAACGAGTGGCCGTCTACTTGACGTCCGAAGCGTTTGATGGGGATTCGCCAGAATAACAGCCAATCAAGGCGTCTCTTCCAGCGTTGTATGTCAACCGGTAGCGTCCTGAAGTCCAGATGTATAAAACGAATTCCAATGCGTCGCAGACGCGGAACCAGCCACAACGCGTCTTCGTTCATGATGACCACGTCATCTGGCCGAGCGTTTCTGCCTATCCATTTGGCCATGCCGCGAAGTAGCGATATGCGGAAAAAGAAGGGCAAATCGATGGCAGGGAGCCACACAATCAGACCATCGAAGCGATGTGTCGTTTCGTCAACGTTCTGCTTGCTTCCGCTCAGGATGGCGACCTGCCAACCGAGTTCGCGCAGACACCGACCCATCTCGAGCCATGTGCTCTTGTCCGGTTTTACGTCAAACCGGTCTGGTAACAGCCAGATGATGCGTCCCCGGGTCTTTGTGATGGTCCTTTGCAATCCGTAGCCTCTCGTACGCAGCGTCCGCCGATCGTTTAGGTCTGGCGTCAATTTGTTTCCGGCGTCTGATCCCACGCCAACCTCCACGACGTTCTCCCAGATCGCGCCCGCCCGAGCCGTGCAATCCTAGTGGGTCGCGAGTCGGCGTATACAACATTGTGCGAATCTTGGTTGCTCGATGACCCTTGGCTGTGTCGCGATTGTGATCCGTCTTTAATCGGGCTAGGTGATTGTGGTTGGTCTTTGTAAAGTTCGGTAGGGAGTCCGGAGGATCGCAGGCAAACTCTCCATAAGGATGCACCGAAAGGCAGAATGGACAAAAAATCGGAAGATAATGGGCGTGCCAGTGTGGGCGCACTCGCACTAATCATCGCTGGCTCCATGGTCATAGTCTGCGTCTTGCTCGCCGCCGCTTCAATTGGTCAAGCGTATCAAAGCTACGTCAGTGCCGCTGCCATTAGGCTCGTACCCATCCGGCTCGATCGTTACGCGGAAGAGAACTCGCGCGTTGGTACCAAGAAGTCCTTTCGAATCGTCTTCTTCGGTGATTCGCGCATCGTTGGATGGGACCCAAAGCCCACTTTCAATGGTGCGGAGGTGCTATTTCGCGGTATCTCTGGAGAAACCACGACTCAAATGCGCTATCGATTCGACAGCGACGTCATTCGACTCGCCCCGGACGTTGTAGTCATCGAAGCCGGCATAAACGACCTCGTGGCGGGCGCATTGCTAGGGCGAGAACCCTACGCACGCAATGTGGTCATCGCGAACTTGAACGAGATGATCAATGCGGCCTCCAAGGTGGATATCGAGGTAGTACTGTTGACGGTCATTCGCCCGTCCAAACCATCGCTCGTGCGCAGGCTGCTGTGGCGAGCCAACCTCAAACAGTCGGTTGAAAAGGTTAATGCCGCGGTTCGCAAACAATTTGGATCACGAGTCACAATCTTTGATGCCGATGAAATCCTGAGCCGCGGGCCTGAGTATCTTACTAAGCCTTATTCACGAAACACGCTCCACTTTACGCAGCAGGCTTACGTCATGCTCAACGCTCAGTTAGCTGCGCTATTGGAAGGTCCGCGTGCTGTTCAATAGCTCAACATTCGCTGTCTTCTTGGTAGCCTTCTTTCCGCTGTACTTGTTGCTGAGAACGGATTTGAAGCGTCGCAATGTTCTCTTGATCATTGCCAGCTACGTCTTTTATGGTTGGTGGGACCCCCGATTTCTCGTACTGGTTGCCGTCTCCACTTCCGTTGACTACATCGCTGCGCTAGGTGCGTCTGGAGAAAAGGTCAGCTTCGTAGATCGCCTGAAGTCGGGAGCCTTTCTGTTTGGCGTCGCCATAGCTTCATTGGCATTCGCGTCATTTCAAGACCTATGGATTGTGGCCCTGGTCGCGGTGGGAATAGTTGTTGCTGGCGTGGTCACGCATCTGATTGATCGCGTAGCGGTTGACCACCGCCGCAACAGATACTGGCTCCTTCTCTCCCTGACGACGAACCTTGGAATTCTCGCGTTCTTCAAATACTTCAATTTTTTCGCAACCTCGCTGACCGATTCACTCTCGCTGTTCAGTATCCACATCGATGTAGTTACGCTCTCGATTGTGCTTCCAGTCGGACTTTCCTTTTACACGTTTCAAGCAATCAGCAGAACTGTTGACTGCTATCGCGGTGTTTTCAAGCCAGCTCGTTCAATCATCAACTACGCGGCCTACCACGCGTTCTTTCCGCAGCTTGTTGCTGGTCCGATAGAACGTGCAGCGCACCTGATGCCACAGTTTGAATCGGTGCGCCCGTTGAATCGCGATCTTATCGTGACTGGATCCGGTCTGTTCCTTTGGGGTCTGTTTCAGAAAATGGCAATTGCCGACAATTTAGCCCCCATTGTCAAACGCGTCGTTCGCAGATCCCTCGGCCCAAACGTCAGCTGCAATGGTTGCCGGAATATTGGCTTTCGGATTTCAAATCTACTGCGATTTTGCTGGCTACTCGAATATGGCTCGTGGCATCGCCAGATGTCTCGGATTCGATTTGATGATCAACTTCAACTTGCCGTACTTCTCTCGGACGCCATCTGAGTTCTGGTTGCGCTGGCATATCAGCCTCTCGAGTTGGCTGCGCGACTATCTCTACATCCCACTTGGCGGAAACCGAAACGGTATGCTCAGGACCTATCGAAACCTGATGCTAACGATGTTGATCGGGGGACTTTGGCACGGCGCAGGCTGGACGTTTGTTGCCTGGGGCGGGTTTCATGGTGCAATCCTTGTTGTCTATCGAACCCTTGGAGTTGATCGACTGATCCAACGTACGAGCCCCATCAATTCAGTGGGCATTGCGGTCAATCTGGTGTCTTGGCTCGCGACAATGACGCTCGTGATGATTAGTTGGGTTTTTTTTCGCGCACATTCATTTGACACCGCGCTGCGTGCATTCGATGCGGCTCTTGGCACAAGTGGATATGAATGGTCTACGTTTGCGCCGCTGGTTTACTACGTTCTTCCATTGCTCGCCGTGGAAACTTTCCAGCGCTTCTCAAACACTACGGAGGTATTGAACGCTGGGCCGTTCTTCTGGCGTTACACGAGTCGAATGACGGCAATTCTTGCGCTGGTAGTGTTGAGCGCTCGAGCGGGTCAACAGTTCATCTACTTCGATTTTTGATATGGGAGAGCTGAGCAGTCCGGCGATCGAAAGGGACCCGCGTGCGAGCGTGATTGGCCGCTATGCGCGATTACTATTGATTGGAGCCGGCCTCGTCCTCTACTCGTGCATATTCACGGAGATATTCATCAGGGTGTTCCGTCCTCAAGCCATACTGCCGCGCTACGTAACAAACACGCCGTGGGGTGTGCGCGGCAATGTTCCCGGTGCTCGATATTGGCACCGAACACCCGAAGTAGAAGTAGAGTACCGAATCAATAGCCAGGGAATGCGCGCAGACCACGATTACTCTTTCACAAAGCCAGCGGGTACGTGTCGAGTGGCGCTTTTTGGTGACTCATTCTTCGTCGGCTACGAACTAGACCTTGCAGATACCATTGCAGTTGGGCTAGAGAAGGAACTCAATCGCGACGGGATTCGCGCTCAGGTCTTGAACTTTGCAGTAAGCGGTTTCGGCACTGCAGAGATGATCCGTACCTATACAGGATTCGGCAGACGATTCGATCCCGACCTTGTGATCTTCGAGTGGCATGACACGGACCCGGACGATAATGTCAGATCGGGTCTGTATCGCATAGAGAAAGGGTCGTTGAAGCCAGCCGCCAAAAGCTATCTGCCCGGCGTGGCGATACAGGACGCTTTGATGAGGTGGTCGGTCTATCGCCTCGTGGCTGACAATTCACATACCTACACATTCTTGCGTGAGCGATTCGCGCGGATGGTGAAGTCGGCGCTTCTGAACCTACGAGAATTCAGACGATCAACTGCGGCAGGCTCTGGCGCAAATGTTACCGGGCCAAGTAATGCACTTGCGAAAATGGCCGCATCGGCGCGCTACGAATCTGTTCTTTCCGGGCTTCTGCTCAAATACGCACACGACACAGTAACATCTGAGGGTCGCGAGTTTATGGTGGTTGAGATTCCGAAGCGAACAAGCCGAACGACGTTCGCGTCCTCGCTCGGTCTCATTCCTGCAGATGTTCGTCGTGGGCTCAAGATTCTCACGCCGATTGGGGCGCTTCGCGCACGCGCTGACCCGAGTACGAAGTTATATTTCGAACAGGGACACGGTCATCTGACTCCAGCGGGTGTTCAAGCAGTCCTACATGCCGCGGTCGCGCCGATTGAAGAGTCGCCTGTTTTGGACCATTGTCGTTCGCACCCCAGCGGGAGAGGATAAAGGATCACCTTTTGCACGTGCCGTTCAACGCAGTCGTTGTAGGGCGGTAGTTGTCCTACATCGCATTCAATTTGAATGAACTTCGATCTTGTCCTCTAAGTTTCCGTAGC
>CAVTJP010000013.1:0-108132 GCA_963735085.1 uncultured Gammaproteobacteria bacterium | reverse complement strand
TCCTCAGGGACACCGACTTGCGACTATCCGGCAAACCCGTTGACATACTTTCATCACGACTCTCTTGGGTCGGGACACCATCAAATGCGAATTGTAGAAAACCTGGCACAGGCGACGTATACGGCAGCTATGCTTCTTTGGGCCTGAGTGTTCACGGGTTCGCGACCAGTACGAAACTGGATTTTCCGTCAGATGAATGGTTTGCGGTCGCTTCTACTTCGAAATCGTCAAATGGCGGCACGGTACTCGGAAACACGTACCTGACTGCATCAGCTTGGTCTTGGGTCCTTGCGCAGCGGACCTGGTTATCGGCCTGCCAATCAGCGCAAGTTCCACCAGCGGAGTTTGCAAAGGTGTTGACGACTGACTACTGCGGAAACAGCCGGCTGACTGACTCGGGTATGGGCGCGTTCAGGAATTTCTGTTGATCATGCCCGAGGGGGGTACTTGTTGACGGTGGATTGATACGCTTGCGGTTGCACCCACTGTCACTGCGGAATTGCGACCAGGCTTCGGTCCCGACGACCTCATTTGGGTATGTCCAACGCGAAGGCGCGATTCAAAAGATCCAAAATCAAGTTTCTCGCGCTCACGTGCTTCAGAAAGTACTGGTGCGTGTTGTGCCTCATCTCTTCGGGCGAAGGATGTTTTCGTGAGAAGGTCGCTCGCAAGTCGCTAGGCATTCATCAATTGAGTGAAATGAGCACACGTGTTTTTTTTCCTCCAGCCGGACTGGCAAATCAAACACTAGCGGTTCGGTCACGATGCAACGTGACGCTGCAATGAATTCGCCGAGCTTCCAGGGATTCGACTGGCCGACACCCAGGGTCGAAATGACGACATTTGATCCACCGAGTTCCGCGGCAAAGTTTCTGACGTGACATTTTGGGTCGCAATACCTCTGGGGGGCAAGATTTCTCCGAGAGATTTGTCCGAACAATTCCACCATAAAACCGCTGCCCAAAGTTTCGCTGTAGTGCCTGCACCAACTCTCATTCTACAGCGTGGAGAATTCCGTCAGGCCTCTCGACGTACCAAACATGCGAGTTACGAAAAAGACCCCATGTTGCATTGGCGCGTCAGGTAAACGAACAAAGTCGCACTCATTGAGCGAGAGATCGTTTTTCCCGAGCAAAAGGAACCTGAGTTGATGCTGTAGCAAGGAACCGCTGACTTTGCTTCGACTTGGACCCGAGCCGAAAACGCAGTAGATGGTGGTTGGCAAAAATCCGACCAACTGGAACTGTTGGGCTACTGCAGTTGAAGTTGACTCCGTATGGAATAATTTTTCTTTCGTTGATGTTCTGGTAGCTGACCGATCTGAGGTGGGATCGAAGCTTCTTTCAGACAAGAACATCGAAGTGTTCGATTAAATGAGGAAAGGGGAAGTATCTCGTATCAATCAAGATCTATGAGAATGCGCAAGGTTCTCGCGGACTGTTCGTCGGTGACTTCCAGAGCTAGTGAGGTCGCATCAACCAAGTCTCGGTTGGGAAAATCGCGGTGAGATATTCACCTTGATGGCTTCATCAGCGCGCAGTTCAAATAAGCCGGCGAAAACTTGCGTAAACCACGGCGCGATGGTGTTGGGGAAAATAGTGACTTTGTACATTCGGGTTAGAAGATGCCTGATTCCAATCAAATGCGTGTACTGAGTTTCATCGCACGTACACCTTGGCACCGCGCGTGCTACCGCCAGTGTCTTTCGCGTAGCGCCGCAGTTCTTCCCGTGATGGTTTCTTTCCTTGGGTGGCCCATTTTCTCGCTGCCGCGGAGTGCCCATTTGATCTTCGGACAACCACCGCACTAAAGAAGGCGAAGAGGCAGGTGGCCTCGTAGAGGAGCACGTAGTTCGCGTAGAGAAGGTTAGCAGAACTGCGGAAGAGATGCCAAACATAGCCAGACAGATGCTACCCGCCATGGCTTGCGATCTGGAGCCTTTCCATGCGTCACGCGTAAAGCATGCAACTAGCACTAGGGACAAAACCGTACCTGAAAGACCTGTCTCCCATAGAGTTTGGGTCACTGTGGTCATTGTTCCGCCAAGTTCATTGGAAAGATAACGGTATTGCCCACCGGTGCCGAAATCGCTACTGATGCTCCCGATCCCCAAGCCGAAGATTAGGCGAGGCAGGTCTTGCCTGTGCAGCACGCTGAATGCCATCGTGACGCTGTCAAGTCGGCCGATCCAAGTCGCCTGCTCCGTTAGTCGAACTGGCTTTGCGACGAGTTGGATGTCGCGCGCAAGCTCGAATTTTTTTGCTGTCACTCCTCGAAGGCTGTACCCATTCAAGACATCTTTGGGGGATGTGATGAAGTCTAGATAGCCGCCAGAACCGTCGCGCTTGTACAGATGATCGTAGACTCCAACGAAGACGCCGAGCAGCAACGCGCCGGAAATCGAAAGAATCAAGAATTGCGTTGGCTTCAATCGATGGCCTCGGGCCACCAATATTGCGATGGCACCAAACCCTAAGGCAATTGGGGTTACCTTGGTCTCGTTGATTGCGGCGGGCAAGAGGAACAGAAGGCCAAGGGGCGCCGCAACTCGCAGGCTCACGCGCTTATCTACGTACAGTGCAAGCACTACGATTATCATTCCGATGCAGAACAATGTGAGGCTAGTGGAGAGGCTGAGAGTTCCAGTGATCACGTCGCCACTCACGACTTTCGCATATTCGATGAATCGTTGCTTGAACGCCACCGGGATTTGGACTAGGGCCAGCGCGACAAGGAGAATAAAGAGTCGCCGTAGATCTTTGTCGGAGTAGTCAAATGCAAAGGGCAATAGGAATAGCGGTATGTATCGAAAGTAGAATCGTATTCCTCCAATTGTCACATCGGGAGATACCCCATTTACTACGGCAGCCGAGATCGCGACATACGAGAAACCGAGAAAGAGCAGCCAATAGCGTAGCGGGATTGATCCAATACGGCCTGTTAGCACTATCTTTCCAATTGCAACTGCTCCGGACAGTGCGATTGCTAGGTCGGGCAGGTACTTGAACGAGTTCGGCAGCCCTGGAATTTCCCGCATAAGCAAATCAACGAAAAACACGGCCAAGAATACGCTGGTCGGAAGTAGGATTTTCATACCATCGGCTCTGTCGATGGTCCACGCCGATTCGCTGCTGGTACATCGCGCTTCCGCGTCAGATACTGATGTAGTTCGTATGCTTGAACGCGCCATTCGAAACGGTCCCTTGCGACCGCCGGCGCCTGTTCAGCGCTGCTCGTGAGTTCTGTTCGACTCAAGATTGCCTTACGAATTGCCAGGCTAAAGTCGGCGGCGTCGAAACCTTGAGTCCAAACCACGAAGCTGGAATCACCAAGCACATCTTGGTGGGCAGGAATTGGTGTCAAGATCATTGGTTTGCCGCAAGCCATGTATTCGAAGACCTTGAGCGGGCTTGATACGTTCCATTCAAGACGGTCAGGCAGTGGGCAAATGCACACGTCAGACTTTGCGATTTCTCCTACTATTTCCTCGTAGGGCACAAACCCTTTAAAGTGAATCTGTGCCTTAAGGCCAAGTGCGTTCGCTTGTTTCTCAAGGTCGCTCCGGTCTGGTCCATCTCCAACGACTACGAACTGAAACGTTGTTGGAAGCTTACCGAGAGCAATCGCTTCAATCACAAGGCCAAGTCCGCGCGTCCTGCTGATAGAACCATGGTAGAAAAGTGTGAATGGGTCTCCACGACCAGCTTTCTTCGCCGCGCCCACGCTGAATCGGTCGAGATTCACACCTGAGTGCCAAATCGCGTGATCTCGCGCACCGATTGAGAACTCGGATTCCACAATTCGTCGAAGACGCTCGGTTATAAATGAATAGCCATCAACTCTGCGTCCGAAAGCCTTGATCGCTATCCGCCAGAACAGAAATCGATCGAAGCGTTTCTTCCAACGGTGTGTGTCTACCGGAAGCGTTCGAAAATCGAGATGAATGAAGCGAACATTCAATCGCCGGAGGTGTGGAACGAGCCATAGGGCATCTTCGTTCATGATGATCACATCATCGCCTTTGGCATTGCAGCGTAGCCATCGTGCCATTCCAAGGAGTAGAGAAATTCGAAACACAAACGGCAAATCCGTAGCGGGCACCCACTCGACAATTCCCCCAAAGGTCTCGGTGGTTTTGCCGATAGCGGCTTTTCGGCCGGTAAGGATGGTCACCGTCCAGCCGAGTTCACGAAGGCATCGACCCATCTCAATCCAACTGCTTTTGTCTGGTTTTACGTCGAATCGATCTGGTGCCAGCCAGATTATGCGGCCACGGGGCGTTGGTGCAGCCGTAGGGTTGTCAGTTCGGTGTTTGATCTGCCGCATCGCCGACTTCCGGTGGTGAGAAGTCACCGGCCAATCGTGTCCAAGAGCCATTTGAGACCATATTTGGCTTTGACGATTTGATATCGATGGTACCAACTGCTCACTTGAAGGTCCTTTGCCAAACTCTGATCGTTCGAGTGCTTCTCGATGAGCGCGAGGACGTCGCGCTCCTCGAGCGCCTGCAATACCTGTCGGACGCGCTCTCCTTGATCTTTCACCACGGTCTGATCCGCAGTCGGGGTGTATGAAATTGTCCTATGCCCTGTCAGGTGGAAATGATCTATTCTGGTGCTCAGCGAGTCTTGGACCTTCGCAAACTCGTTGGATGACCTGTCGTGTAGGTGAATTCGGGCTGAATCATTCCCAAACACTGTATGTTGATCCCGATTCCAATAACGTTCTTTCGAGGGGAAATAGGGAATTCCAAGGCTTGCGCAGATGGCTGGAAGGGTTGAGCGATCGTCAACGAGGCTACGGTATTTCACGCTTCGCCACGACTCGATAAGGGTGAAATAATAGCGATGATAGTTAATCCATTCCTTCTGCCAGCCCCCTTCTTGTCCTCTCTTTCGTCTGGACGCAAGGAATTCGCTGGGCGATTTCCAGATTAGGATGTTCTCTGTCCGTATGCCCATTGCTTTCAGTTCCATTGACCTCTCAAAGATCCAGAGTGGAGATTTGCTGGAGTCGACGATAAATCGAGTCTCCGGAAATCGTTCGAAAAGGTTTAGGTACAGATTTTTTGGACCAGATGCTTTCATGGCTCGCCAATCGATCGATTCGCTCAAGCCTTCTAGCTGTAGATGATGTGGCCGAAACGGATAGAAAACCGCGTGGACCTCTCCACACGAGAGTCCGGCTGCGTCGTTCGCCAACATCATGTCGAGTAGCGTGGATCCGCTGTAGGACGTTCCACCTACAAAGATGACGGTTCTTGGCATATCTGACGTCTGGAGGCTGCTCATATCATTCCCGCTGGAGGCTTTCACCCAAGGCTTTTCGATTCGTTCTGTAGTACTTGGTCGACAAGACTGACCATCGCGCGTGCGTTGCTGATAGAAAACCTTTCTATTGCGAATCTGCGCGCTTCCGCACCGATCGCCGCGAGAGCTGGACGATCGCGATGGTACTCAAGAACTTTATTCGTCAATGCGTCGATCGATGGGGCGCAATACCCGAGACTCGACGAGTTGATCAGTCCGTCGGGATCTACTCCGAGAGTCAGGGTCGGTACCTCACGGAGCCACGCTTGAATAAAGGTGTTCGGGAAACCTTCGAACAAGCTGGTGTTCACGAGGAGATGAGCTTGTTCAAGTCGAGCATTTACTTCTTCGAGTTCTAGTTCCCCAGGTACTCAACGTTTCTTGATCGAGCTATCTGCTCTAAGACCGATGTACACCAAGGCCCATCGTCGTGTCTCCCAACTAGCTTGAACGAGATGTCGTGGCGGACCAGATTGTTCGCTAGTTGAATGAAACGCTCCGGCTGCTTGAGTGGTTTCAGGTTCGCGACCCAAAGAACAGTGAACTGGTGAGGCTTTCTCCAAGTCTTTGGCGGTGCGATCGCAAAATTTGGAATAGTTGCGTTCGGACTGCGCCCATAATTCGTTTGCAGAATCTTCCCCTGATCCTGGGTCTGGGTGACGATTGCTGTTGCGTATCGAACACCCTGCTTGAAAATCAGAGTGTCTACGAATTTGGCGAATGGCCCCACTGGCAGCTCGGGTCTTTTGGTCACGTCGCGATCGCTGGATACGTGCCAGATGAGCTTGGATCCGTGGTGAAGAGCATAAGCCGCGGCAATTCCTGTGTACGCTGATGCGACTCGCTGGATAATCAAATCCGGCTTCAGCTGACTAAGTGCACGGAAGAGCGACCATGCGTCGCCGAACATCCCGAATCTTTGCGGCCACAACCCGTTGAACCTCGCTATTTGATAGCTGTAACAATCGCA
Source organism: uncultured Gammaproteobacteria bacterium (assembly GCA_963735085.1). Taxonomy (GTDB): domain Bacteria; phylum Pseudomonadota; class Gammaproteobacteria; order Pseudomonadales; family Azotimanducaceae; genus DATJGR01. The sequence goes on along the minus strand of CAVTJP010000013.1, from coordinate 101,853 downwards.
AGTTTCAGGGGTCCGTTTGGCTAGGTATGACACTTCGTGGTCGGTATTTCGCGCAAGGTAGTCGGCGAACGAGTGTGCTTGTAACTCGGCGCCACCTTTAGCAGCAGCCCAGTGACTGGGAAGAAGCATACATATACGTGCCATATGAAGAATCTAGTTTCGCAATTTCGTGGCCATGCGGATTGATGCAGATCAGACGCTCACGTCGCCACAAGTGCTGTGATCGTAGTGTACTGTGTGTGGCGCATTGCTTACGTTGACTTCGGTTTGTGTGTGGTGTGATCCCGACCGCGGAGCCTTACCAACGCTTGACCAGCCAACACCCGTCCTCGTCGCGCCATGGCAGTAAATCGCGAATCCGTAACGTGCAGATAGAACACCCGCCGCACGCCCGATGAAAAACGATACTTGAACGGTTCGCTGCCAATCGTGAAATCGAACTCGGTCGCGCCTTCCTGTTGTGCGCGCTCCAGCAGTTTCTTGATCAGCACCTCGCCCGGTGACAGCTTCGCGAGCGCCGGGTCGAAGCAGGGCTTGTACCAGATGAATCGGCCGGCCTGCAGGAAACCGAAGTGCGCGGCGATTGGCACACCGTCCAATCGAATCACCGTGAAACGCAGTTGGCCGGTCGTGCCGAGGTGTCGTGTCACCGCGCGATAGAAATCCCGATTCACCGGTTGCGTGAACAGGCTCTCCGAGTCGGCGGATCTCCAGCGTGCCACGTGCTGTTCGAAGAAGAACGCATCGAGCAGTGGCAATATGTCGTTGGTTGTCGTCAGTGTGTCCGCAGTCACGGCTCCCTGCCGCGCCAGACCGCGCTCGTGCCGGCGCAGGCTCTTCTTCCGCAGCCGATCGTCCACATGGCACATGTCCATGAATGGCGCGTCGACGTGGCCGATAGCGGTGGCATGGAAGCCATGCGCATGCGCACTGATCGCGTGCGGCGTCTTGCTCTCGGGTTGCAGGCGACCGAGTTTGAAATGACGGAATCCAGGTGTTTCCCGCCTCGCCAATTGCAGCAACTGAGCGATGATCTTGGCGCGGAGCTGTTCGCTCACAGACTCGTGAATGATGAAATCCGCGTAGTCGGAAGGGCCCCTGCCGGCGAATTCGATTACGCCCGGCGAATCCGACGAGGTCTGAAACGCTGCGGCACCGAGGAGTTGTCCGTCACATCTCACCTGACTGAACAACACAGTCGCGTCGCGGCCGATCGTTTCATGCCATGCGCGCAGCCAACCCGATGTGAGAAACACCACGTTGACGTCCGAATTCGCCAACAGCGCGTCCCATTGCGCCGCAAGCGTATCGTCGATGTCGCGCGTCCCAGCGTGCGATCAGCGATGCACTATCCGATGGTCGCGGTTGGCACTGCCATCATGTTTGTGCATACCACCCGTCCACGCACGCGATCCACGCACCGTCGGCCAGTTCATGTGCATCAACATGATGCATGCCGTCGGCGTTCCAGCCGTTGCCGCAGCCTTGCAGTATCGGGCGCTTGGGGTGCTGCTCGCGCTCCCGGTAGGTGGAGCGAGTCAGTTCTTCGATCTCGAACGCGCGCACGTGGCTGCCGTAGGCCGGATAGCCTACCTGCGCGAAACGCACCACGCTGCCGCGCCGTGCAACCACCCGTCCGGCAGGGCGGGATTTGCCTTTGCTGTTCGTCACAACGGGGCTCGCCGGATGTTCCTGCCAGGGCCCGGTCGGTTCGTCTGCAAAGAACAGACGCAGCGATTTCGAATCCGATGGCAGTGGCGACCACGCGGTCAGCATCCACCAGCTTCCGTTGAATCTGAAGATCGAGCTATCCGAGAAGCGGCCACCGCTCAGCAGTGTGTCGATGCGCTCCCAGCCCGAAGGGAATGCGGAGGCGCGATACAGAATGACCCCTTGATCGGGCGTGTCGGGCACCATGTAGAAGTGGCCATCGGCCTCGAATACGTGCGGATACGCGAGATGAAACGGCTCCTTCAGCACGCTGCCGATGTACGTCCATTTGAATCCGCAAGCACTGGTAGCCACGGAAATCTGGCCGAGGCGGGTGGCCGAATTCAGCACTTCGAAGAACATGTACCAGCCCGTCTTGTCGCGCACCATGAATGGGTCAGCCACGAAAGCGGCGGGTACATCGGTCACCTGTTCACGCGTCATCACGGGATTGCTCACGTGCTGCGGGCTACCCAGCCCGAACGGCGAGCGCCCGGTGAACATGCCGATGGAGAACGTCTGGCCACGACTGGGTTTGGTAACCAGCTTGAATAACGCCGGTGAGGCGTGCCAGAGCGCTTGTTTCAGTAGGTGTTTCATGTGGCTCCCCCCACAGGTTTCAGCAAATTGTGCTGTTCCAACACGCGCGCAGTTGAAAGCACGTCCGCGAACGGAACATCGGCGCGCTCGGCGATGTCGAGCAGCGTGTGTTTGCCGTCCGACAGATTCAGGATCCACAGCATCGTGAGTTGGCGCTCGGCGGCTTTGCTGTCACCGCCTATCGCCGTGTACAAACCGCGCTTGCCGAGTTGCGGCTCGCCGTATGGGGCTTGATTTTCGAAGCATCGGTTCGCTTCGAGCACGCCGATCACTTCGCGGTACACACGCAGCGAGGTAACCAGGTCGTTGGCGTCCACGAACGCCAGGTTGTCCGCCGAGGTGTGGTATTCCGGAAATGTCGCGTGCGGCGCGCGCATCAGGCAGCCCACCGGCAGATCGAATCCGGGCGAACAGTACTGCCGTTCGTCGTAGCCCCACGGGAAGAAATCCTGAATTGCGAAGGCTTCGCCGCAATGCCTCAACACGTGCTGTGCGGCGCGATCGACATCGGCATCGCCGCGCCGGCTCTTCTTGTAGGTGAACGTATCGCCGTGCCCCACACAGGTAATCACCAGGCCGTGTTTTATGTTGCGCAGGCCGTCGCGATTGCGCGCCAGCCACGTGATTGAACCGATGGTTCCAGGTACGAACAGCAATCTGTAGGTGTGCCTGCGCTCGGGCAGCGACTGCAGATGTTCAACCAGCGCCACCGCAAGACTGATGCCGGCCAGATTGTCGTTGCACAACGACGGATGGCACACATGGCAGGACAGGAGCACTTCGGCGTCGGTTTGCCCTGGGACGACGCATTCGGCGTACGTCAGGCTGCCGTCTTCCAGCGTCGAGTCGATACAGACTTCGTATTCAGCGTCGCTGAGTTGTTCGAGCAGGGAGTGCGCAACGCAGAATCCCCAGGTTTCGTTGTAGTAGGTCGTGCGGTATGGAATCCAGTCGGGGTGCTCGGGCAGGCTGAATAGATGTGTCTTGAGTTCGGCGAGCGGCAGCCAACGCTGTGACACCGGCGTGCTGTAGCTCACCACATGTAGATTATTGGTGCGGAAATCGACTATCCGGCGTCCGCTGCGGTCTTTGATCCACGCGTCGCGAATGTTCCATTCTTTCGGTACGGTCCAGTCCAGCACGCGCGTGCCGGACGGCACTTCGTTCACGGTCAGCGGAATATGCTTGCCGACGATGCTCAGTGTCTCGCGGACGCCGTTGCCGGTGATGCTGCGGCAGATCGGAAATAACTCTTGCATCAGTTGTTGCATGGCAGCTGCGGACGAGATCGGCATCGGTAGGGCGACCTCAGAGAACCGTTACGCGCGGAATTGGCACCACGAAGCGGCCGCCCCATTGCGCGATGTGCGCCATCTGCTGGGAGATCTCGTCGCGCAGATTCCACGGCAGAATCAACACATAGTCGGGCTTCGTCTCTTCGATCTTCTCGGGCGCGTAAATCGGAATGCGCGTGCCGGGTAGCAATCGCCCCTGCTTATAAGCACTGCGATCGACCGTGTAGTCGATCACGTCGGTGCCAATGCCACAGTAGTTCAACAGCGTGTTGCCTTTCGCGGCGGCGCCATAACCCACGATCGATTTGCCCGCGCGCTTGGCGTCGATCAGGAACTCGAGCAACGCCCATTTGGTTTCGCGCACGCGCTGCGCGAAAGCGCGGTACAGATCGATGCGTTCATAGCCCTTGGCTTGTTCGCGCTGTCGCAGGGCCGCAACGGCATCGGTCACGGCGTGCTGTTGTGCGGCCGAGTGACGGGCGTAGATGCGCAGCGAACCGCCGTGGGTGGGTAGTTCTTCCACATCGAACAGGGTGAGAGCGTGTCTGGCAAACACCCGCTCCACAGCACAGAACGAAAAGTACGAGAAGTGTTCGTGATAGATGGTGTCGAACTGGCACTGCTCGACGAGCTTCTCGAGATGCGGGAAACTCCATGGTGATGATGCCGTGGGGTGCAAGTGCCAGCGCCATGCCTGCGACAAAATCATTCAGGTCGGGTACGTGCGCCAGCACGTTGTTGCCGAGCAGCAGGTCGGCACGCCGCCCTTCCGCTATCAGCTTTTGCGCTGCCGTCACGCCGAAAAATTCAACGCGCGTCGGGATCCCTTTGTCGATTGCTGCCTGCGCGACGTTGCCGGAGGGCTCGATGCCGAGAACCGGAACGCCCGCCTGCTGGAAGTACTGCAACAGATAGCCGTCGTTGCTGGCGATCTCGATCACCGACGAATCAGGTCCCAGTTTGAAGCGGCTGATCATCTGTCTCGGTATAGCGGCGCGCGTGTGCGAGCCAGGAGTCCGAATACGACGAGAAGTACGCGTAATCGTCGAAGATGTTGGTGGCGGCCGCGTATTCCTGCAGTTGCACCAGCCAGCACTGCGTGCACACCTGCGCGTGCAGCGGATAGAACGGCTCCATTGCGCTGGCGCGATCGGCCGGTACATAGGAATTCGCCAGCGGCGACATGCCGAGATCGGCGAAGCTTTCCTTTACGACGGCGTCGCAGGCACGGCAGCGCACGGGAATCGAGGAATGGGCGGGCGGAGGCATCGAAAGTTCCGAGTCTATTGTTGTTTGTGGCGGTGTCCGACACGGACCGCAGGGCGTAGCGTAGCGGTTTTCACGTCACTTGCCGCGTTGACGATGCAAGGAATTGTGGTAGCTGGCTCACGGGTTGCTGACATCGGCGGGGTTTACGCGCCGCGCCGGCGCGGCAAACTGTTCGCGTCCGCACTGAGTCGCGTGCGAATGGCGGGGTAAGCTACCCGACGGTTTGCGCGGCGGCTGTTCGAGCCACGATGGTCGCTGGATGGAGAGTTCACGGATGGACAACTGCGGAGTGCAAAGATGAAAGCGGTAATCCTCGCGGGTGGCCTCGGCACGCGTCTCGCCGAAGAGACGACGGTGCGGCCGAAGCCGATGGTAGAAATCGGCGGGCACCCGATCCTGTGGCACATCATGAAAATCTACTCGGCCCATGGCATCAACGAGTTCGTGGTGTGTCTGGGCTACAAAGGCGAGGTCATCAAGGAATATTTCGCCAACTACTGCATGCGCACGGCCGATGTCGTGTTCGATCTGCAGCACAACAAGATGGAGATTTTGCACCGCAAGGCTGAGCCGTGGCGCGTCACCTGCATCGAAACCGGCGCCGCGAGCATGACCGGCGGGCGCCTGAAGCGTGTGAGCCACTTGCTCGATGAGACGTTCTGCCTGACGTACGGCGATGGCGTGGGCGATATCGACCTGGCTGCGCAGGTGGAATTCCACAAGGCGCATGGTCGTCTGGCCACATTGACGGCGGTGCAGCCGAGCGGTCGCTTTGGCGCATTCCACCTGCACGAACAGAGCGATGCGGTGAGCGGCTTTCACGAAAAGCCGAAAGGTGACGGCGCCTGGGTCAACGGTGGCTTCTTCGTGCTCGAACCCGGCGCGATCGACTACATCGATGGCGATACCACCACCTGGGAACGTGAACCGATGGAGCAGTTGTCCGCCGAAGGCCAACTGGTGGCGTGGCGCCACACCGGCTTCTGGCAATCGATGGACAGTCTGCGTGACCGACAACTGCTCGAAGACCTGTGGAGCCAACCCCATCCACCGTGGAAGATCTGGCTGGATTGATCAGAGCGAGCCATGCAGCTCCACCCCAACACAGTCGTCTACCTGGTTACGGGCACACCGCCCAACGACCGGGTGTCCAAAGTCGCGCAACTCGGCGGGCAGTTTCACAAGTTGATTCTGGTACGGCGAAACGCCGCGCCCAACAGGCCCGCCATCGTCTCCGACGAGAAGACCTGGGTGTTGAGATCGATTCCGAACCCGATCGGCGCATTGCGGCGCATTGGCTTGCGCCGCGCCGCGTCGGCGCTGGACAGGTTCTATTTTCCCAACACTGCAGTGCTGTACGCGAAGGCGGTGGAGCGCCGGTTGCGTCGCGCGATCGCGGCCGATCTCGCGGCCGGTCGCGAAGTTTGCTTGATTACATGTGCGCCGCCGCACGCGGTGTGCATGGCTGGCCTGAACTTGAAGCGTGCATTTCCGAACATCAGATGGCTGGTCGATTGGCAGGACCTGTGGAGCTACGACGAGAACTATTTTCTGCTGGTGCCCACGTTCTACAGGCCGCGCGTAAAGCGCGTGGAGGCAGAGATTCTGCGCAACGCCGATGTGAACATCACCACCAACGAACGGGCGAAGCAGGTACTCGAGGCGCAGTATCGGGCGCAGCGCGTTGTGGCAATTCCACATCATTTCACGCGCGCGGAATTCGATGGCAGCCAAGCCAGACGTGACGATCGCAGCGTGAGTGCGGAACGGCCAATCACGATCGGCTTTCTAGGCACACTGTTCAAACCGCCGCGGGTACCGGGCGAGCGTTTCGTCGAAACGATTCGGCATCTGAGAGCCGCCGGCACCAACGTGGAACTGCATGTCCACGGTGGTATTCCCGAACATTTGGAAGGGGCACGGCAACGACTCGCGCGCGACGGCACGCTGCTGCACGGGCGCACCAGCCACAGCGAGGGCATCGCGCTGCTCAGCCAGTACGATTTCCTGCTGTTGCTGCTGGCGGATCTGCCCAATTCCAGAGCCGTGATGAGCATCAAGTTGCCGCACTATCTGTTGGTGGGCCGGCCAATCATCGCCGTGGTGCCCGAGCAATCCGCGGTTGCCGATGTGGTACGCGAGACCGGTACCGGCGTGGTGATCGCGGCCGAATCCGACTGGGCGGATCAACTGCAATCGGTATTGAGGTCGCGGTGCGGTTCGAGTTGGCCCACCCGAAACGAAGCGGCGATCGAGCGCTTCTCGTGGCAGCACATCTCGCGCGAATGGCTCGGCGCGATTCAACCCGCCGGCCCCGACTAGCCTTGCGCTCGCGCGATCCGAAGTGTCGGGGCGTGCTGGTTCTTGGTAACCATCGGCAATCCATTTCCGTTGTGCGTGCGCTGGCCCGGCATGGATGGCGGGTCGTCCTCGGACAGCCTCGATCGACGCGCACCTCCTGGGTCGCGCGTTCGCGCAGCGTAGACGCCGTCTGGGCTCATCCGCCGTTTAATGCGCCGGGTGATGTGTTTGCGAGCGCTCTGGCTGAGTTGCTTCACCGCGACGAATCCTTGCGTGCGATCTTCCCGATCGGTGATACGGAAATAGACGCGGTCAACGCAGTTCGCAAGCAGTTCACAGGACGTGTGGCGCTGGTACTGCCGCCAGCGCCGGCGATCCTGTCGTGTCGCGACAAGTGCGTAATGCTGGAAATGGCACGCACGCATGGCGTGCCGGTTGCAGATTTTCATGTGCTTAAAACCGACGTGGACATTCGACGCGCGTCCGAGTCCATCGGCATTCCGACGGTGTTCAAACCGATCTCCGAGCGGGCGCGAATATTTGGCGGCAAGGCGTTCGTCGCGCACTGCGCAGAAGACTTTTCACAAGCCGTCCAGCGTTGCGGATTACCACGGGCGCCATTGATCGCGCAGACGTTCGTGACTGGCCCGCGTTTCAACCTGTACTACTTTGCGACGCGGGGTGTGGTGAGGGCAGCGCTGATGGTACGCGTCCTTCGCACCGACCGGTTGGACGGCACCGGCTATGCGGTGGATGCCGTGACGGTGCCGTTGTCGCCCGCGTGGCTCGGACATCTCGAGCGGCTCGTCAGCGAGGTTCGGTACGATGGCGCCGGATGTTTGCAGTTCATCCGTGATCAGCGAAGCGGCAGGGAATCGTTTCTGGAGATCAATGCCCGGCTCGGTGCCAACTATCGGGTGGCCGAACGCTTCGGGCTCGAGTTGGCTGCATGGTGGGTCGATCAAGCAATCGGAGGTGATCCCGCGGTGCCGCAGGTCTTTGCGTACCCGCCGGGTAGACATATGAGCTGGTCCTTCGGCGACCTCGACGGATTGCGCGCAACGTGTGCTGAAGGGCCCATACACGCCGTCACGAAACTGCGTTGGATCAAGCAATCGCTGCGCACACTGTTCAGATGGAACCACCTCACATGGGCTTGGTATGACCCGCTGCCAACGATCTGGAACTACGCGACATTCCTGCGGGGCCTGTTGCGGATCGAGCGCGCAAACCATCAAAGAGTCGCTAGCTCGGTCCCTTGATGAGTCGCCGCAGCGGCTGGCGCAGCCACGTCTGCCAGCGATAGTTGAAGCGGTCGCGCACGCCCGTTAGTGGCAACCACTGGCGCACATAATCGGCCGGAATGTAGTCGGGCAATTCGATGCCGGCACTGCGGTGCGCAGCGATGCGTTGCAGCGACAGGCCGATGCGCCATTGCAAGCGGCGCTGCAAGCTCGCTGTCGATCGGCCGGCGCGCCGCAGTTCATCCAGGTGTTTGCGATACAGGTGCATCGCCCAGTATTCGGTGCGCATCGAGTTGCGCGTCAACGATGCGTGTCCGCGGCGCACTAGCGAAACCACTTCGGGTACGTACACAACCGGGCCGAGCCTTGCCAATCTGGCGAAGAAATCCTTGTCCTCGGCGGCGTAACGGAATGTCTCGTCGAACCAGCCAATGCGCGCTCCGTCGGCACGGCGGAACAATGTGGTGTGGGGCAGCACCGGCAGGGTGGGCCACAGCACCGCCGCATAGCTGTCGTTGACCAGTCGGGTCTGCGAGTTGCGTCGTTCAGGCAGCCACCTGCTTCCGGTAGGTGAACCCGCATCGTCGATGATCGCCATGTCGCCCACGGCATAGACCGCCGTGGGAAAGCGGCATAACGCGTCGTGCAGCGCAGGGATGCGCTCGGCCGGCATGATGTCGTCGTCATCCTGAAACGCGATGAACTCGCCGCGTGCGCGTTGGCACGCTGCTGTTCGCGCCGCTGCGATGCCGCCGTTCTCGGCCAGCCGATGGTAAATGATCCGATCGCCGTAGCTGGCCATCACGGCAGGCGTGTCGTCGGTGGAACCGTCGTCCACCACGATGATCTCCACCGGTGCGTAGCGTTGCGCAAACACCGAGGTCAGCGTCTCGCGAATGAGATGCGCACGGTTGTGCGTGCAGATCAGTATCGAGACGAGCGGTTGCTGCATTGGTCAGGCGCCGTTCCGCGCCACCACGGCGGTGTACAAACGCACCAGTTCGTCGTTCAGCGCGTTCTTGTCGAACTCCGTTTCAACCTTGATGCGTGCCGCACGGCCCATCGCACCCCATTGTGCTTCACCGGTGGTGCCGTGACGCTGGGTGCCAGCATGACGTGCGTGGTGTCCAGCATCGAGAGTACATCCTCGTTGGATTTCGGTCATGCTCCCATTGACGACGCCAGCCTGCTAGCCTCGCGTTCAATGTTGAAGTCCCGCTGAATTATTGCCTTTCCCTTCGCGCCCAATACCCGACGCTCGACAGTCGACATTTCCAGCAGGCGCTGAAGCGCATCGGCCAACGCCTCCACGCTTTTCGATTCAACCAGATACCCGCCATCGACAATCAACTCTGGGATCCCGGAAACACGGGTCGATATTACTGGGATCCCGCTTGCCATCGCTTCCATCAGCGCCACGGGTATCCCATCCATCATGCCGCTTGCCTCCTGCACACATGGAAGCACAAATGCATCGGCAGCCAGCAGCGCCGCTTGAACGAAGTCCTGATCCCTCGGACCCAGCATTACCACCGTACCCTGAAGGGCGTGTGCATCGATGGCCGCCTCGAGAATGGCTCGTTGATCGCCGTCACCGATGATTTCGACCAGAAAATCCGCAGTACACCGCGCTTTCAGCATCGCGCAGGCCTCGACGAGATAAGCAAACCCCTTCATTTCGACAAGCCTTCCGACCGCAAGGAATCTAATAGGTCCACCGTCTCGATGTGCGGACCGTGTACCGATCCCCTCCACGTCAATTCCGCAATGCACGATCCTTATCTTCTCGCATGGCAGCTCGGGGTAGTGCTGCTTCAAAAACGACTTGTTGAATTTCGAGATGGCAACGATGAACGCACTCCTTTTCAGCTTCTCTGCCCGCAGCTCCGCATATTTGGGATGAAAGATATCGTGGGCGTGAACCGTCACGCTGTACGGTATGCCTGTGAGTTGAGAGATGAACATTGCGTGCAGGCACCCGTGGAGTACGAAGTGCGCGTGAATGTGTTCCACGCCCTGCGCACGCAGCAACTCGGCATAGAACGGTGCCCAGGCGAAACATTGCAAAACCCTTCGACTGCGTCCGATCGTCTGGATAACCGCCGTTGCGTAGCCGAAGGGCCTTCGAACCATATACTTCAGATGAAGCGGAATCAGAGATCGCTTTCGCTGTGACAGACGTGCCTCGGCCAGAAATCGAACGTGTTCTACCAGCGCAGCGGACTCGCTGTGGACAACGCTGGATTGGCGGCGCGCGACAGCGAATACGCAAACCGACTTGCCCAACTTCCGCAGCGCGTAAATCTCTCTAACGATGAACGTTTCCGACAGTACGGGAAAGACATCCAGCAGATAGGCGATGCGCACGGTGTCCGGGCCGGGTCAGACGGCTTGCTTCGACAGGCGCCCGATTACGCGGCGCTTCGCCGCGCGCAGATGCGGTCGCACATCGTTTTGATACACGCGCGGCAGCGGTGATTCGACGAAGCCGAACGATCGCGCAACCAGCAGATAACCGGATAACCGCTCGGAAAGGGATGCGATCTGGGGTACCGCAAGGTAGTTCATCCGGCAGAAAAAACGCATCCCTTCGCGGCGCAGTGCAGGCGCGCGCGCGGGTTCGAGCGCGCAGATTGCGTCCATCACCTCGAGGCTGTCTTCGCACCAGTCGGCGAGCCGCGCGCGCGCGACGGACCCCGCGTTGCCGTCGTGACGGCGCCAGCTTGCCTTGACGCCGGCAACATGCGCGTGGCCCTGTGCTGCGGCCACTTTGACCTGCGCAAGCGCGTCCTGAAACAGATTGTGACGTGAATGAAATCCGCCCACGTTGCGCAGAGCACGCGTGTTGTACAACGTGTTACAGCAGTATTGCGTGGTCTCGTTACGAAACCACGCAAACATCAGATCGGCCATTGAGGCCGACGCGACCGCGCGATTCGGGCGCTCGTACGTAACGGAGCCATCGGCGCGGATGATACGCATGCCGGTTCGTATCAGGCCCACCGCGGTGGAGTCGGCGACGGCATCCATGCACGATTCGACGAAATCCGCATCGATCAGATCATCGTCGTGCAGCACCAGCACGTACTCACCCTCCGCCAGCTCGACGCAGGCGTTGAGATTGCCGTTGAGGCCCAGATTCTCGGCCTGGCGCGCATAGCGAATGTGGTCGCCAAAACTCCGCACGACGGCTTCGGTCGCGTCGGTGGAACAATTGTCCGAAACGACGATATCGAGGTTCGGGTAGGTCTGATCGACGGCGCTGCGCAAGGTTGCGGACAGCGTCTTATCCGCGCGGTTGAACGTTGGAATTGCCACCGTCACGCGCGGTCGAGCGGATTTGCGGAGATTATTCACGCGGTAATGGATCCGGATCGATGCAAAGACCGCGGCTAGGATAGCATGCGTATTGCTGGTCCCTGTGGCGCTGCACGTAGTCGGCGCAAAAGGTGAACAATGTTCTGACATGCGTGTTGGGTGGGGCGTATTGAATGGCGGTTCAAAACAGCGGAGAGCGTTTTAGTGTGTGGAAAGTTGGACCGTCGGGCGGCTAGCAATGGGCGCTGAGCGCAGCCGCGCGCGTGTGATGCTGGGCCGCCAACGGCGCCGGCTCATGCAGGTGTTGCGTGCACCGATCGAACGGCAACTCGGCGTGATCACCCATGTCGCCACCGATGAATCGGCGGTGGCATTGACGTTCGACGACGGCCCCAACCCGGACTCGACGCCGCGGTTGCTCGACGTGCTGGCGCGACACGGTGCCCGCGCGACGTTTTTCATGGTCGGCGAAATGGCGCAGCGGCATCCGGCGCTGGTCGATGCCGTGGCGCGCGGCGGGCATGCCATCGGCAACCATTCGTGGAACCATCCGTCGTTTCCGGCGGTATCGGCGGCGGAGCGAATGAACCAGGTCGAACGCTGCGAAACGCAGATCGCGGCACATAGCCGCAAGCTGTTCCGGCCGCCGTTTGGTGACCTCGATTGGCCAGCGCGACTGCAACTCTTCATGCGCGGTTACCGCGTGATCGGCTGGAACGCCAGTGCATCGGACTGGGAACAACGCGATGCTGCCTGGATTACCGCGGAGGTGCAGCGGCAACTGAAGCCAGGTGGCATCGTACTGATGCACGATCAGTTGTTTGCGTATTCCGATGCCGACCGGTGTGCGCGCGACGACATGCTCGCCGCGGTTGATGCATTGCTCGAACGCAACGAATTCAGGTTCGTCACGGTGCCGGAACTGCTCACGATGGGCGCGCCGCAAGGGCGCCTTTGGACAAAGCGCAGCGAATTTGAATGGCTGCACGGGTTGGCGAGCGTCGGCGATCTGGGATTCAAGTATTGATAGGTGTTTTGACGGATCGGCGGGAGAATTCGCCGATCCTCGCGGTCAAAAAAACACCTGACCCGCGTGGATTACCAAGTGAATACAGACGCGCCTGTGGTGAAGCGCCACAATTGCCTCGACGATTTTGTCGCAGCGAGTGAGCAGTGAAACTCAGTGTGATCGTCCCATGTTTCAACGCAGAGAGAACGCTTGCGCGTCAACTCGATGCACTAGCGCGCCAGAGCGAAGCGCCTTGGGAAGTGATTGTCGCCGATAATGGGTCCACCGATAGTTCCGCCGACATCGCGCGCGGCTTCGCAACGAAACTACCCCGGCTCAAACTCGTGAACGCTGCATCGCGCCGAGGGGCGTCGCATGCCCGAAACGTGGGCGCGCGCGCCGCGTCGGGCGACGCGCTGGCATTTTGCGACGCCGACGATGAAGTCGGCATCGATTGGGTGGCCGGCCTGCTGGAGAGCCTGCGCGAGCACGATTTTGTCGCGAGCCGTTTCGATCTCACCAAGCTCAACCCCAACTTGCGTTACGTGCATCCGCAGGCCACTGGGCTGATTCGCGATCCCACATTCGAGTTCCTGCCGCGCGCCGGGGGTTGCGGCCTTGCTGTTCGCCGCAGCGTTCACGAGGCGGTAGGCGGATTCGACGAGGCCATCCGCTTCCACGAGGACACCGACTACTGCTGGAAGATTCAATTGGCGGGAACCGAACTCGAATGGGCACCGAACGCGATGATGCACGTGGAGCTTCGAGCATCGCCAGCAGAACGCTTTCGCCAGGCGCGCTTATGGGCCGCGAGCCAGGTGGTCGTCTACAAGCGTTACCGACGTCTCGGAATGGCCAAGATCTCGAATCGCCAGGCGTTGCGAGACTGGTACGGCATGACCAAGCTGATGCTGCGGGTCGCCGCGGGTCGCGCCTCTTCGGCCAACCTGGCGTGGCGTCTCGGTACGCGCATCGGACGCTTACAGGGTTCGATCTTGTGTGCGATCCTGCTGCTGTAACGGTCGCAGGCGTGATGTCACGCCGCCGTTTTGGCAAGCAAGAAAGGTGGCACAGGAGAACAGCATGTCCAAATCCATCGCGCCCCAGTCAAAAGTCGTATTCATCATGGGGCCGGGTCACTGCGGCTCGACCCTGCTGGACCTGATGCTGGGCAGCCACTCCTCGGCATTCTCACTGGCGGAGTTCCACCGTATTTCGGAGTTCGTTGACGCCGACACTGCAGCGCCCCAAGCGGTGTGCTCGGTGTGCGGTACGGATTGCGCGTTCTGGACGCATGCCGCGCCGTTGCCTTCACTGAGACCCATGTACGCGGGCAAGACCCTCGCGCAAAAGGTGTGGAAGCGCTGCGTGCGCCTGGTTTCGAATCCGTACTCGCCGCTGTTTGCCGCCACCGGCAAGGGGATGTTGGTCGATTCGAGTAAAGGCACCGGCTGGATTGCACGCCAAACCGCTATGCGTCACACGTGGCGAAACGTCACGCCGTATCTGATTTACATCGGCCGCGACGGACGCGCGGTGGCCAATTCGTATTACCGGAAATACCCGGAGGCGGGCATCGCCGACGCCAGCGAAGCGTGGAAGCGGCGCGTCGTGTCGATGAACCGGTTCTATGATTCGTTTCCGTTCGCCAATAAGACGCGCGTGCAATACGAGCGTCTGGCGACGACACCCGAAACCGAAATCCGTCGGTTGTGCGATTTCCTCCGGATATCGTTCGAACCGGAAATGCTCACGTACTGGGTTCACGATCATCACCCGATCGCAGGCAATGCCGGCACGCACTCGTTGATCCTGCGTCAGCGAGAACGCGTTGCGGGTGTGGCGAAGGATCGGCGTCTGCGGGTGAATCAAAATGACCAGTTCTATGCCAGTTCGCATTACGAGCACCTCGATCTGGGGATCGAATTGGATATGCGCTGGAAGACCGAATTGACTGCCGATGACGTGCGCACGTTCGAACGCATCGCGGGCGACCTGAACACGCCGTTCCTGCCCGAATTCGAGTTGACCGCGGCCGCCTGAGCCAGCGCCCTCGCCGGGAGCGAGCTTCGTCAGACGCGTTCGATAGTCTGCCAGCGATCCTGAGCAGACTCGTTTGAGACTGCTTCCATCGCGAGCTGCGCGGCCAGACCGTCGTTGAACGTCGCATCCACCTGCCGGATCGCTACTGCCGCGAAGGCAGGCATCGACGAAACTGCGCATCATGATGCCGAGGCTGTGCGGCGTTTTGTCGCGTGCTTCTGGCGGCAGCGTTATGTCACACCAGTCAGGGCGAACGCGGCGTCGACAAACTGAGTGAGTCCCACGCGCCGCGGCTGAGGGCGGCTTTGAGTGCACCGTCGGGACCAATCACCTCGAGGTGTCCATTCGGTGTGAAGTTGGGCGTGATGCGGCTGACGAAGAGTTGGCCGCGGGCGCCGTTCGCGTGACGCAGCCAGGCATTGAACAGGTCGTCGGTCTCGACGCCGAAGCGTTCCCCGGTTCGCGCGTCAGCGGCGTCGCGCGGAACACGGTGGGTGTAGCCAATGGCGGAATCGATCGGTCCGAGCACGAAACGGGCGAGGTCGAACAGATGCGAGCCGAGATTGAACAGCACGCCGCCGCCGGCAAGCGCCTGCTTTTCGCCCCAGCCGGCCTGCCAGTCGGGTTTCAGGCCATCCCAGTTGTCGTACTGCACCCGCAGGTAGAACGGCTGGCCGATATCGCCGCGCTGCACGCGCCGCCGCAGTTCCTGTACGCCGTAGTTGTAGCGGAACACGAACGCGACTTGATGGATCGCGTTGGCCGCGTTCGCGGCAGCCACCATTTCGCGCGCTTGCGCGACGTTCATCGCCAGTGGCTTCTCGCACAGCACGTGTTTGTTATGTCGCAACGCGGCCAGCGCGTGGGCCGCATGGTCGACATTGCGGGTCGCGATCGTGACCGCATCGATGTCGGACCGGGCGCAGAGCGCTTCGGCGTCGTCGCAAACCTCCGCCACGCCGAATTTGTCCGCCAGTTGGCGCGCGCGTCCCGGGTTGCCGCAGATTGCGACAACTTCGGCCGCCGGATGAGATTGAAGCCCGGGAACGTGACATAACTCTGCAAACGTTCCGGTGCCTATCACCGCGCAGCGCAGCCTGGATCGCGTCATTCCAACTCCGGTCGGCCTTATGCAGGTGGAAGAATAGCCCTTTGGTCGGCTCCTTCGACCAACATCCGCTGTCCACTCACAAAAATAGGCAATCGCTTACGCCGTTGATTGTGGAATACTCTCGCTCTGGCGGGCATTGGACGCCCTTCGCCACGGAGCCCTTCCCGTAGTAGGCCCCAAGCACAACGGAGTGGTCAGTTGGATATAGCGTTCGCATTGTTCACCGCCGGATTGGCCAGCCTGGCAATAGTCCCATTGATGATCCGTCTTGCGCCGCGGTTCGGCATGATCGATGAACCCGCCGCGCGCAAGGTGCACAGCTATCCCATACCACGTGTCGGCGGTTGGGGCATCGCAGCCGGTGTCGTCGCCGCGCTATTACTGTGGGCGCCGGTGGATCGATTGGCGCTTGCGTACATGTGGGGCATCGTCGTGTTGTTCCTGTTCGGTGCCTGGGACGATCGGCGCGAGATGGGTCACTATGCGAAATTCATTGGCCAGGCGCTTGCCGTACTGCCAATGATTGTCGTGGCGGGTCTCTACGTCACCCATTTTCCGTTCATCAACAGCGCGTTGATTCCGGCGTGGGTTGCCGGCGTGTTTACCATTTTCGCGATGATCGGGATGACCAATGCGATCAACCACTCCGATGGTCTCGATGGGCTTGCCGGCGGGGAAGCGATTCTCAGTCTGGTGGCGATTGCGTTTCTGGCACACCAGGCCGGCGGTGGGCTTGCCGTCCTGATCGCGGTAGCCGTGATGGGTGGTGTGTTCGGCTTCCTGCATTACAACACCCACCCCGCGGTCGTATTCATGGGCGACAGCGGTAGCCAGGTAATCGGCTTTTCGCTGGCGACGCTCGCGGTGATGCTGGTGGAGCGCGTCGATTCGACCATCAGCCCTGCCGCGGTGGTGCTGCTGTTGGGGTTACCTGTTGCCGACATTCTGTATGTGTTCTATCGCCGTATCAGCGAGGGACGCAACTGGTTCAAAGCGACGAAGAACCACGTGCACCACCGGCTGATCGAGAGGCATTTCACGCACCCCGAAGCGGTGGTGATCATTTACGGGATCCAGATTTTCTTCGTCGGCTCGGGCGTGGTGTTGCGTCACGCCAGCGACTGGCTCCTCGCAGCCATCTATCTGTCGGGCTGCGCCATCGTCTTCGGCGGGTTGCACCTTGCCGAGCGGTTTGATTGGTATGCACCCCGCCGCGGCGAAGAACGGGGCGCCTGGACCTGGCTGGGGCGTGGCGTTCGACGCAAATATCTGTTGGTGGAATTGCCGAGGCGGTTTCTCGAACTGGCGATTCCCGCCTATCTGGCGATCGTTGGCATTCTGGTGCCGGACGTACCGCAGGTGGCGGGCTATGTAGCGGCACTGCTATGCGTGATGCTGCTACTGGCCAATGGCAAGTATCTGCAGGGCAACGCCATCCGGGTGCGCCGCGCGGCGCTGTTGTGTGCCGGTGCGCTTGCGGCGTACCTCAGTCTCGATAACGCAAACGCAGGCTCGGGGTGGATTCACATCGCTGAACGCATCTTCTTCGGTCTGTCCGCCGTCGCAGTTGCCATCGCGGTCCGATACAGCCCCAATCGAAGGGCCTCGGAGTTCCGGACCACGGGTATGGACTACCTGATCGTTCTGGTGGTGCTGCTCGCGATGCTCGCAATCGGACAGGCAGTACCGCAGTTCGGAAGTTCGGCAGTGGCGCTGTTGATCCTGCTGTATTCGATTGAATTGCTCACCAACGAACGTCGCCAGCGTCCGGAACGCTTGAGCCTCGGCGCGATGGTATTTCTTGCCGCCATCACCCTGAAGGCGCTGTTGTTCCTGTAGAGCGGGTGCTGCGGCGCAACACCAGACACTACCTGGATCGAGGTGCCCTCGCGACGCTGGACGCACGCCGGACATCGTTCGCGCGACGCCCGGGGAGCCTGCGGCGTTCAGGTGCATAATACGGCCGTCCCGCCAACCCCGCATCGGCGTCGCGCCGCGCATCGTCACGGCGGTCGCGGTGGTGCCGGTAGATGCACCTGCAGGCTGACGGCTTTTCGCAGGTTAGCAGCGGCATCGTCGGGGCTTCATTGGAGAGATATCGCACGTTCTCGATCAGCCTTACCGCTACACAGGCGCAGCCCGGCTTTGGCACGATCGATACTGCGTGGAATGCGGATTCCAAGGTCGCATGCTCCGTCGTTCAACTTGCGCGGTTTGAGTTCGCGTGGACCAAACATTTTGCGCGAATCATCGCGGTTTGCAAACGTGTTACATGTACCGAGCCTGTCGATGCAGTGAGCGCGTTGAGGGTCTGGTGGCCCGAACCGTATCGGGTACTGCTCGGCGCCTGCACCGGTACTGAACGTGCCGGAACAGGCGATGCGCTTGAGTCAACCTGCGATATCAGTGCTCGATATCGATCAGGTCGACATCGAAGATCAGCACTTCGTTCGGCCCGATCTTGTCGCCGGCGCCCGTTGCGCCGTATGCGAGCTTAGGTGGAATGACGAGTTCGAATTTGTCGCCTTCCTTCATCAGTTGCAGCGCCTCGGTCCAACCCGGAATCACGCCGTCTACCTGGAAGGTTACTGGCTCGCCGCGGGCGATCGAGCTATCGAATACGCTGCCATCGATGAGCTTGCCTTCGTAGTCCACCTTGACGGTGTCCTTGGGCCCCGGTGTACGGCCGGCCCCGGACTTCAGAACTTTGTATTGGAGCCCCGACGCAGTCGTCTTGAAGCCTGGCTTCTTCGCGTTTGCGGCTAGAAACGCCTCACCGGCTTTCTCATTTGCCGCGGCGTCGACCTGGTGCTTGGCCTGCTGTTTGGCGATTAACTGGCTGCGCGCGTCGCTCAGTGCCGATTTGATGTCTGCCTCGCTCATCTGCAGCTTGCCGGCCAGTGCATCGGCCAATCCCGCTGCGAACGCCTTCGGATCAATGTCGACGCCTTGCCGCTTCAGGTTGCCGCCGATCTCGGTGCCGATTGCGTAGCTGAGTTTCTGCTTGGCGCCCGTCAAATCCGTGCCGGCTGCGTGCGTAAGGGGCACGCCGAGAAGCATCGCAATCGCAGCGGAAATCGTGATCAGTCGAGTTCGCATGGGGGTCTCCGGCGGTGAAAGCGGCACAGTCTGCCTTGCCTCGCGGAAGTTGTCGCGGGCTACGTTGCGCTGTCGGACCGCGCTGACGTGTCACTCGGTAGGCAGGTTCGCTGTCGCGCTGTGCGCGCGAACAGGCTATTGTGTTGGCAGCATTTGATGGAGTCAGACAGAAATGCGATGGGTTCGTTTGGCTGTTGCTGCCGGTGTGCTGGTTTGTGCGGCGTGCGCGAGCAGCCAGGATGCGCGGCCGACAACGGCCGCGGAATACGCAAAGACAACGCAACCGGATGGAGAGAAGCCGGTCTGCAAACAGGAAAGCGTGACGGGCACGCGGTTCACCAAGGTTGTCTGTCTGACGCCGTCGCAACGTGCGCAGGCAACCGCGAACGGACGCAAGGAGACGCAGGACGTGCAGCGCCAGGCCGCGCAGGCGTGCGTCGCGGGAGCGTGCCAGGGTTAGCATCTGTTCGCCGCGCCCGGTGTCTAACCAGAATCCTGCGGTGCGGTGATGCGGCCGGTGCCGCATGCTGAGGAAGCAAAGTAGTCTTCGAGGCGTTTACCCGGCTCATTTGGGAATGTCGAGCGCAGCCCGCGCGCACTCGTGATGCGGTCGATGCGGAAGTTACGAAAGTCCTGCCGCAGTTCGCACCAGGCGCCGAGCGTCCAACTGAGTCCCCAATAGGCGAGCGTGAGCGGCCAGACGATGCGCTCGCTCGTGTCGCGTTCAACGTCCCGATACTCGATGAACATGCGCATGCGGTTGTTGATCGCGTCGCGAACGTCGCCGAGCATCCGGGTCGTCGATTCGGGCATGCGCTCGTCGGGTACTACGAGCCGCTGCGAGTGCAGTTGCGGGCGCAACCGATCCGGTAGGACCGCGTCGATCTTTGCGAGAATGCGATCGGCGGCGTCCGCCATGCGGGCGTCACCCCATGATTTGGCAACGTCCGCACCGAACAGCAGCGCCTGCAGTTCCTGCTCGTCAAACATCAGCGGCGGCATCTGATAGCCGCGCCGCAGGCAGTAGCCGACGCCCGCTTCACCTTCGATCGGCACACCCGAGTTGGCGAGATCCTGGATATCGCGATAGATCGTGCGCTCCGACACCTCCAGGCGCTGGGCGAGCGTTTTGGCGGTGACCACGCGGCCACGGCCAAGCAACAGCACGATCTGGAACAAACGGTCAGCGGGTCGCATGTGCAGAGCTTATCACCGGCGCTGACGAATATGCCCGGCCTACTGACATACCGTTGTCATGAATCACTGCCAGTATTGGACCGGGATGGATGACTACTGACACATCGATGTCAGTAGCGTGCGCGTATGCTGGCGCCGCATTGCAGGAATATCGGCGACGAACGACGTACAGGAGAGTCATCGTGAACGTGCGTGAACGATTGAATCGGGCAACGCAGATCAGCCCTTCGCTGGGCGAATTGCGCGATTGGTATCAGCGTTGGGTGCGGCTGCGTGAGGCGCGCTATCAACGCCTGGCGGAGATTCTCGACGATGTCGACGAAATCCGCAGAAACGCTCGCTACCAGCACGGCTCGGCCGACCCGAGTTCGGCGGCGGGCAATTCCCATTGCATCGGCGTGCCGTCGATCGTGACGGGCGCTGACAGCCGACGCGCGTCGCCCCAGGGGGTACGTTCGAGTGCGGCTGCCCGGTCTGCGGCGGTTTCCTGCGCCTGCGCGGAGGACGACGGCTGATTGCCGCGGTCGATCAGCGCTTTCGCGGTACGGGCGAGCGCGAGTCGTGCTGTGGTGCCGCGCCCGCTCGAGAGTCGATACGTCATGCCTCGCACGGCTGCGGCGGCCATCAGATAGCCGGTCGCGTGGTCCAGCGCCTGCACGGGCAACGGCACCGGGCGGTCCGCGTGCTGCCAGCGCATACCGGCCTGCGCGATTCCGGTACTCATCTGCACCAGGCTGTCGAAGCCACGGCGGTCGCGCCACGGCCCGGTCCAACCATAGGCGTTCAGTGACACATCGATCAGACCCGGACTCAGTCGTGCTCGCGTCGCCGCGCCGAAGCCCAGCCGATCGAGCGCACTCGCGCGGTAGCCGTGCAGGAGAACGTCTGCCGCGCCGAGCAACGCCTCGAACCGGGCGCGCTCGTCGGGTTTGTGCAGATCGAGCCGCGCGCAACGTTTGCCAAGGGTCACTTCGGGAACCACGCCGGGTTCGTTCCAGTGCGGCGGATCGATGCGCAGCACCTGTGCGCCGTAGCCGGCGAGGAAGCGACTCGCGACGGGCCCTGCGAGTACCCGCGTGAGGTCCAGAACGCGCACGCCGGCCAGTGGCCGCTGCGGTGCGACTACCCAGTTGCACGCAACACCGCGTTCGGTGGCTTCGATACTCACAAGGGGTTCGGCCGCGATTGCGCGACCTTGGGGGTGCGCCGCCCATTCGGCGATCGACTGCATCTGAGCGGCACAACCGCCGGCGGCGACGATGGCCGTCTCGAGATCTGCCTTCTCCCAATGAGAGACCGCAGCCGCAACACTGTCTCTGTCGTGCTGCGCGCCCAGCACGCGCTCCGCCGCCGCGCGGTGATGCGGTGCGTTGGTGTGCAGGCGGATCCATCCGTCACCGGTGCGGTAGTCTCCGGCGATCGGGTCCCATGGCGGTGCCAGCGACCAGCCAACGGGACGGATCGACGAGCGGAACCAGAAGGACGTTTTGCGTCGGTCCACGCGGATGCGAGGCATCGTTTGGTTGCGCGTGCCGATCAGTTCCGCGACGGCCAGCGCGGCGACCCCGATCGATGCGCTGGCGAGATCGGTCACGGCGAAGATCGATGGCAGCGCGCCTGGTTCATTGAATTGCACGCCATGCACGTGGGCCGCATCGCCACCGAGTGCGGACCAGAGCGATGCGGTCAGATCGGTTGCGAGTTGGGTCATGAGTTATGCCATGAGTAGCCGCAGCGACGTCATTCTGGCGGACGACGCGTTGACGCGCAGCAGCGCGTTGATTATCGAACCCACGCGGACTCGAGTCGGGATTGCCAAGCACCTTTCCCGCTCGCCAGGTCGTTGCTCCGGCGGACGGAAGTTCATAGCCTGCCATACGGGTGAAATTGTTTTCATACGGTACCAAGGGGGGCGATGGTGGTGCAGGTTCAGCGGCAGGGACGGTTTAGCGCGTTCGAACGGGAACACTACGCAAGCAACGGTTACGTCGTTCGCGAACGCGCGTTCGACGGTGCCGATTGCCGTCGCATTGTGGATGCGTGCGAGGAACTGGTTGATCGTCTGGTTCGCGATCGCGCGGGACGGCGTAGACGTTTCGGCAGCTATGTATTCGACTCCGACCTCGTTAATCGAGTGGTCATCAAATGGGAGGGCGACACCGATATCGTTCACGGCATCGAGCCGTTCGCGCATCTGTCAGCCGAGCTGAATGCGTATGGCTGCGACGCGCGTTTTGTAGAGCCGATGAAGGACATCATCGGCCATGAAGATCTCGAACTGTTCACCGAAAAACTCAATCTCAAGCGGCCACGCCACGGCGGCGTCAATCCACTTCACCAGGATTATCCGTACTGGATCCATCCGGCCGAGGTTGCCGCCGAAGTGGCGACCGCGATGTTGTTCCTCGACGATTCCAACTTGGGCAATGGGTGTTTGTGCGTGGTGCCGGGCAGTCATACCGCGGGGATGTGGACGACGCGCACCGATGGTGATCAATTCGCCGCCAACGAAATTGATGCCGCTGCGTATCCCGAGGCGAAGCCTGTGCCACTCGAAGTACCGGCCGGTACGGTTGTCTACTTTGGCCCGCTGCTGGTCCATCAATCCGCGCCCAATGGTTCGGATCAGCAACGGCGCGCGTTGCTCTACAGCTACCAGCCCGCTGGTCGCCGCCACATGCTCGAGTCGTTTCGCGCATCGGCACGCGGCTGAGATGCCGCTGCCTTTCCAAGCTGCGGCGGTCAGCGCGAATTGGGTACGAATCGTTCGCCAGTGAACTGATTGACGTAGACTTTCCACGGGTAATGATCGCCTTCGCCTTTTGAGCCAACGACGCGGAAGTGCTGCGACAGGATTCTGCGCCACTCATCGGTCGTGTTGGCGGGCGTCATGTGCGGTGTCTTGCCGTGATGGAACGTCACGCTGCCAAGCTTGATCGGACACGGCACCACCTTCTGCTGCGGCGGCGGATCGCACGTCAGCAGATCGCTCTGGACGTGGTCGGGTTGGTAGTGCGGCAAGACGCCGAGCTTGTGGCCGGCGTCGATGAAGTGCATGCAACCGTTGCCGACGTCGACATCGTGAAAGGGCATCCAGCAGGTGACGCCGCGCTCGAACAGGTTGCGCCCCCAGTAGCCCTCATCCTGATGCCACAACGTCGGGGCGCTGTTGCAGGGCGGTTTGGCAAGGAATTGGTCGTACCAGAACTCGAGCGACTGGTGCATCAGTCGGCTCGCATATTCGGTGGCCCATAGACGGAATTTCGATTGATTGATTTCGGGCCAGTAGCGCGTTGGGCTCGCCTGTACGATCTTGAATTCGCGTTTCTCGCGCGGCGTGCCCTTCTCCCATGCCCAATCGAACGCCATGGTCTCCTTTTCCGCCAGAATCTCTTCGCAATGCGCGACGAGCGTGCTCAGATCATCGGGTTCGATCGCGTCGCGCACCACAATCCAGCCATGTTCCGCGAAGAACGCGACGTCTTCATCGGTTGCGATCGGGTAGGCCACGTGGCCTCCTTGTGGGTGGTCCGCACGGCCCATACACTAACAGGTCGCACAAGCACCTGGCGCATTTGGAGGCCAACGCTTGAAGCAGCTCAAGTTTGGTCCGCCTCCGAGCGGAGCTTTCGAAGTCGCGCCGACTCCGGGCGAAGTCGCCTTTTTCAAGGAGCATGGATATCTGGTCGTCGAGCGATTGACTACCGACGAAGAGATCGCCTGGCTGCGGCAGATATTCGAGCACATCTTTTCGCCGGCGTACCCGAAAGGGCCGCGCGCGCCGGTTGATCGTTCCGGCACGCTTGCCGACGGCGAAGGTCGCAAGCTCGAACAGGCTTTCCATCCGGAACTCGAATTTCCGGAGCTGCTGACGACCAACCATTGGCGCAACGCGAAACGCTACGCGGCGGCGCTACTCGACGTCGATGCAAGCCGGCTGTCGAGTTGGGGACACATGATCCGCAAGCCACCCGGCGGTCGGGCCGCGATGTGGCACCAGGATCATGCCTATTGGCAACCGGAACTCGACTATCACGCGCTCGGCGTTTGGCTGCCGATGCACGACGTGTCGGTCGAGATGGGCGCGATGCAGTTCATCCCCAGCTCCCACAAACGGGGTCTGTTGACGCACCGCCACGATGATGAGCCGCAGCACAACGTGCTGGTAGTCGACGCGCCATTTGATGAATCCAAAGCGGTGGCATGCCCATTGAAGAAGGGCGGCGCGACATTCCACCACGCCGAAACGCTGCACTACACGGCCCCGAACACAACGGATGAGCCGCGGCTCGCGTTCCCGATGGAATTCCAGCTCACGCCGATTCGCCGTGCGGCCCCGGTTGATATGCCGTGGACGGACGAATTCAGAAAGGCGACCGGTGGTGCACCCAAGTTGATGCACATCGGCGACGGGCGCGTTTCCGAACTCTGACGTTACCGGTCTCCGAGCTGCGGCGCGGTAGCGATTGAGCTACAAAAGCCCTTTGTTCGGATTGATCAGGTACTTCTCGCCTGTGGCCTGTTTGCCGTATACCGCGATTTCTTTCAACTGCAGCGCTTCGACCAGCGACACTTCCTTCGTATACGCACTCGCGAACGTCGTCTTGATCTCCGCTGCAACGCGTTCACGCAGCTTCTGCGCTTCGGCCGGGCCGATCTTCTGCAGAAACGGCGTCAGCAGCCAGCCGCCAATGCCCCACGCCATACCGAAGGCACGATTGAACTCGGTCGGGCCGCGGTCGAGTCCACCGTAGATGTACACCTGCTTGTGTGTCGTCGAACCATAGCGACTGTATTCCTTCGCAGTTTTGTTGGCGGCGATTTCCATACAGGTGAGGATTTGCCCGGCCAGTCTGCCACCACCGGTTGCATCGAACGCCAGCGTGGCGCCGGTGGCGACCAGCGCGTTGGTCAGGTCGTCCATGAACGTGGGCGCGCTCGAATCACAGACGTGTTTGGCGCCGATGCCTTTCAGCAACTTCACCTGTTCCGGCTTGCGGACGATGTTGACCAGACCGATGCCATCGCCGATGCATAGCTTATTCAGCATCTGGCCGAGGTTCGACGCGGCGGCGGTATGCACCAGCGCCGTGTGGCCTTCGAGCTTCATCGTCTCGACCATGCCGATGGCGGTCAGCGGGTTGACGAAACAGGACGCCCCTTCTGCCGGCGTGGTGCCGTGCGGCAACAACAGACACTGCGCGGCTTTGATCACGCGATATTGCGAGTACATTGCACCGCCGAGGATCGCAACGGTTTTGCCGATGAGCTGCTGCGCCGCGTCGGACGAACCTGCGCCAACCACGACGCCGGCACCTTCATTGCCGACTGGCAGCGATTGATCGACGCGGCCGCCCATCATCTTCATCACGTTTGCGGCGATCGGCGCCGTGACGATTGGATTGGCCGGCGTACCGGATGCCTTGGCGTTGCTCATATCGGCGGCACCGAGCAGTAGACCGAGGTCGGACGGATTGATGGGCGATGCGTCGACCCGCACGACCACTTCGTCGGGCTTGGGCTCGGGGGTCGGTGTATTGACGAGTGACAGCTCGAGGACGCCTTCGCTCTTTACGGTCGAGCGCAGTTGCAGTCCGGTTGAATGGTTTGCCATGGATGTCTCTCCGTTGATCTTGGTTGGAACAGATTCAATCGGCTTGCGGCACTTTAAGCAAATGCTGATTGTCGCGTAGGCTTGCTGCACACGAATCGGGAGAGCGCGACATGTCGGAACCCATTGGACCTTATAGCACCGCGACGGAAATGCTGGCGGCACTGCGGGCGCGCAAAATCTCGTCCGCCGAACTGGTCGAGATGCATGTTGCGCGCATCGATCAGCGCGACGGCGTGCTCAATGCGATTCCGATTCGCACCGCGGAGCGCGCGCGCGAAGCGGCCCAGCGCGCCGATGCGGCGATTGGACGCGGCCAACGCGCGCCGCTGCTCGGGTTGCCGATGACGTTGAAGGAGTCGACGCAGACCGCGGGGCTGCCGCAAACCGCCGGGTTGCCGGCTCTGAAGGATTATGTTCCCAAGCAGGACGGGCCGCTGGCCCGTTCGGTGTTCGATGCCGGTGCGTGCCTGCTCGGCAAGACCAACATTCCGGTGGCGCTCGGTGACTGGCAGGCCGATAGCCCGATCTATGGTCGCACGAACAACCCCTGGGATCTGGAACGTACGCCGGGTGGCAGCACTGGAGGCGGTGGCGCGGCGCTCGCCGCCGGCATGACGCCGCTGGAAATCGGTAGTGACATCGGCGGATCGATTCGTGTGCCGGGCGCGTATTGCGGCGTCTATGGCCATCGGCCGTCCGAGACCGCGATTCCGCGTGAAGGGTCGTTTCCGCTCGCCGACTTGCCGAATCCGGCCGCGTTGATGGGCGTGCAGGGGCCGCTGGCGCGCAGCGCCGACGATCTCGAATTGCTGTTCGACGTGGTCGCCGGGCCGGTGCTCGGCGAAGACGCTGGTTGGAAACTCGCGCTGCCGCAAGCGCGTCATACCCGCTTGCAGGATTTCCGCGTTGCCGTGATGCCGGCGATGCCATGGGTGCGACCCGCCTCGGACATGCAGGGTAAAGTCGAATCGCTCGCGACGTTCCTGTCCCAACGAGGCGCCAAAGTCGCACAGGCGATGCCGGAGGTCGACTTCGAACAGTATTTTCGCGACTACCTGTGCCTGCTGACGGTGCAGACGACGCAGAGTCAGACGCGCGCGGAACGCGAAGCGACGGCGAACGCAAATGCGGGTTCAGGCGTGCTGGGTGCTCAGGCCGAGGGCCTCACGATCGATGCGGCGGGCTATCTGGCATTGTTGCGGCGGCGCGAACTTGCGCGTGGCGCGTGGCGCCAGTTCTTCGCTGATTGGGATGTGCTGATTGGTCCGATGGCGCTGGATGTGGCGTTCCCGCATCAGAGTGGCGAGTTCTCCCAGCGCAAGTTGCTCATCGACAATGAGCCGGTGCCTTATGAGCTGAATCTGGTGTACCCGATGTGGGCGATTTTTGCGGGGCAGCCTTCCACCGCGTTTCCCGGAGGTTTCAATCGCGATGGATTGCCACTGGGTTTGCAGGCGATCGGGCCGTACCTCGAGGATCGCACGACGTTGCGTTTCGCACAGTTGCTCGAACGCGAGTGGCAGGGCTTTCAGGCGCCGCCAGGATACTGATGCGTCCCGCGGCCACCACTTTGGGGCCGGCACGCCGGGGCCATTGAAGCGTTATTCGAGGCCGAGCACGACTTCCCAATGTGCGTCACTGACCGGCATCACCGACAGACGGTTGCCGCGGCGCAGTAGCGCGAAGCCGTCGAGCCGCGGCTCGGCCTTGAGTGCCTCGAGGCTGAGCACGCGCTTGAATTTGCGCACGAACTTCACGTCCACCATCATCCAGATCGGCTTGGCTGGATCGCTCTTCGGATCGTAGTGCGCGTCCTTTGCATCGAACGCGGTGTGATCCGGATACGCCTCGCGCGCCACCTGCGCCACGCCGACGATGCCGGGCTCCGGGCAACTCGAGTGGTAGAAGAAAATCTTGTCGCCCTTCTTCATGCCGTCACGCATGAAGTTGCGCGCCTGATAGTTGCGCACACCATCCCAATGAGTCGTTCGCTTCTTCTCGAGGTCGTCGATTGAGAACACCGACGGCTCGGATTTCATCAGCCAGTACGCCATGCGCGCTCCGTGATCGTCACTTAACAGGTTGCTGAAAAACTCCGCATTCGCGGAGTTTTTGGGGCTCTCAGCCATCCGTGGCTTGCGACCCCCACCATTTTTCAAACACTTACGTGTTCGAAAAATGCCGGCGGGTCCATCCGCCGGATAACAGAATGCTTTTTCAGCATCCTGTTAAGCAGGGTGCGGATCATACTGAAGACGTACTCACTGGTACGACACCAATCGAAGCGACTTCGTGCGCTCAGCGTTCCTTTGGAAACCAATGTGGGGCCAGATCACTGGCGGCGGTCAACGTTGCATCGATGACGTCGCGGTCGAACGGTGACAGCGGCATGTCGTCGAGGTTGCGCGTGATCTGGAACAGCGCGCGGACGAAATACGCCTGGATACCCGGGTCGGTCGCGAACGACGGCGTCACGGCGCCGTGCATCAGTGCCATCGCGGCCAACGTGAACGGTTCCAGCGGAGGTGCACCCATGCGTTGCGCAAAAACTGCATCTGCCGCGCGCCAGGTTGCCACTACCAGATCGAGCGCCATATTCACCGGCATCGTCACGCTGCCGTAGGATTCACGCGTCTGAAGATCGAATTGCGCTTGAATGATCGCGGCGGCTTTGGCCTTGTCCATGGTGTACCGAAGTGAGGGGGGAGGGGTGCTTGGACCATCTGCTGCTCGACGAAGTGCGAGCGCCGCGCATTGTAGTTGAGGTCGACCGGCACGCTGGTCAGCCGGAGCCAACTCGTCGTCCCCTTCGGCCATTGCGACGGTTAGACTCGCCACCCATGATCGAATGCATGACATCGCTGGCTGTTGGGCACGAGGCAACATCGCGCGTGCTGGCCAAATACCAACTCGATTCCGCGGAGGTATTTCGCGCCGCCGGTATCGACCCCGAGCCTTATCGCGACCCCGACAGTCGACTGCAATTGTCGGCTGTGCGAAAGCTCTGGGCGCAGTGCGAGCGGTTGACCAAAAACCCATGCTTTGCTTTCGAAGCAGGCATGGCCGCACTGCCGGCGAACTTTCATGCGCTGGGTTATGCGTGGCTTGCGAGCCGCAATGTGCGTGAAGCGCTGGAACGGCTAGTGCGCTACCACAGACTGGTGTCGACGGCGATCGACGTGCGCCTCGAGACGCGCGAGGCCGAGCTGGAGTTGCGCATCGAGTCGGCGCCAGGCTGGCCGCACGAATCCATCGACGCGGCAACCACCGCTGTCGTATCAATGTGCCGCGATATCACCTATGAGGAGTTCAAACCCCTGTGGGTGGAGATGAGCCGACCGCAACCAACCTGCAGCAAGCAACTCGCAAGGTTCTTCGCCTGTCCCGTTCACTACAGTGCGGAGCGAACCTGCATCGTGTTCCGGCGCGATCAGGCGGAGAAATTTCTGCCCCGACAGAACCCGGCGCTGGCCCGTGCCAACGATGAGGTTGCGCTGCGGTACATCGCTCAAATGGATCGACATGATGTACTGAGCCGCGCGAAGCTCGCGCTGATCGACATGCTCAGCAACGGTGAGCCAACCCGCGCCGCGCTCGCGCATCGGTTGCACATGAGCGAACGCACGCTGGGACGCCGCTTGAGCGATCGCGGCGTGTCATTTCGCGCGCTGCTGGACAGCGTCCGCAAGGAACTCGCCCTGGGTTACATCGACGAACCACGCCACGCGGTGACCGACGTCGCGTACATGCTGGGGTTTTCCGATCAATCGAATTTCGCGCGGTCGTTCCGGCGTTGGACGGGACACACGCCGTCGCAGTACCGTGCGGAAAAGCGCGGACCGTAGCAGGAGATCATGATGTTGCTGCAAGAGAACTATCAGACATTGCAGATCGAGCGACGCGGCGACGGCATCGGCATCGTCACGTTGAATCGCCCGGAGCGGCTCAATGCGATCAACGGCACAATGCACGCCGAGCTGGCGCGCTTCAGCCGCGATTTCGCCGATGACCGCGCGCTGCGGGTGCTCGTGTTGACCGGGATGGGCCGGGCGTTTTCCGCAGGCGGCGATTTTTCTCCCGATGACCCGATCGGTTCGAGTTCCGAAGGTCCCAACATGTGGACTGAGGCGCGCCAGATCGTCGATCACATCCTCGAATGCGACAAGCCGATTATCTCCGCGGTGAACGGTTACGCGATGGGACTGGGTGCGAACCTGGCATTGCTGTGCGATGTGGTCGTGGCGGGGCCGACGGCGGTGTTTGCCGACACACACGTCAACATGGGTATCGGCGCGGGTGACGGTGGCCAACTGATCTGGCCGTTCCTGATCGGCGTCAACAAGGCGAAGTACTTTCTGATGACCGGCGATCGCATCAAGGGGCGGGAGGCGTTCGATCTCGGTCTCGTGAATTTCTATGTCGAGGACAATGCCGAACTGATGCCGAAGGCGCTCGAGATCGCGGCTCGGCTGGCTGCCGGCGCGCCACGGGCGATCGCGGCGTCGAAGCAGGCGGTGAATGCGTATCTGCGCGCGGTGTCGAGCCTGATCATGCCGATTTGCCTGGGCGCGGAACGCCAGACGATGCAGAGCGAGGATCATCGCGAAGCGGTGCTTGCGTTTCAGGAGAAGCGTGCAGCGAAGTTTACCGGCAAATGAACGCATCGGGCTGCATGCGACGCTTGGCAGCGCGTGCAGTGTCGGGACAGCGGCTTGTGTCCTGGGCGCGAACTGATGCGACTCGCACCCACGCAGACACAAGCGTAGTTCTGCGACGAAACGCGAACGTTTAACGGCGATGCTGTTGCGGCCCACACAGGAGAACGGCCATGAAGATCGGGGTATTTGCGACGTTCATGTCGCCGCGTTGCACACCGCAGTTCATCGCTCAGTTCGGCCGTAGCGCCGAAGACGCGGGGCTCGATTCGATTTGGATGGGCGAACACGTGGTGTTGTTCGAACGCACCGAGTTCCCCTATCCCGGCTCGCGCGACGGCAAACTGCCGGTGCCGGACGGCGGCGGGATGCTCGACACCGTTGCCACGTTCGGCTTTCTCGCCGCTGCCACCAACCGAATTCGCTTCGGGACGGGCATCGCGCTGATCTCGCAGCGCAATCCGATCTACACGGCCAAAGAGTTTGCGACGCTCGACTGGTTGTCGAACGGCCGCATCGACTTCGGCATCGGCGTTGGTTGGTGCAAAGAGGAAGTGCTCGCGAGCGGCTACACCTGGAACGATCGCGGCGCGCGCAGCGACGAGTTCCTCGAGCTGGTCAAACGACTGTGGACACAACCGGTAGCGAGCTACCACGGCGAACATTTCGAACTGGCCGAATGCCGGCTCGACCCCAAACCGATCCAGCAGCCACACCTTCCCATTCTCGTTGGCGGACACAGCGCCGCGGCACTGCGTCGCGCCGCACGCTACGGATCGGGCTGGTATGGATTCGCGATCGGTCCGGAACAAACCGCGCAGGAGCTACAACGTTTGGACAAGGCGCTGGCTGCCGAGGGGCGATCCCGAAATGGTTTCGAGATCGTCATCACACCGCCGTTCCGCGTCAGCGACGACATGCTGCGCGCCTTTGCGGACCTGGGTGTCGATCGCGTCGTCCCGCAACTGGGCACACAAACGCCGGACGCGGTCGCTGCGAAGCTGAAGGAGTTGGAACGCTTCGCACGCGTCGCCGCGTAGCGGCGCAGGGCCACAGTGAGTCTGCGACGATACGGATCGACAGCAGGCGTTCGACACGCTTCGAAGATTCTCGACTCGAGGGCCGAAAAGTTCGGTTATAGATTTTTGTGTTGCCAATCCGAGTTTAGTTCTGTTAATAAGTATGCACTCACTTAAAAATAGTCGGGATGCGCTTTGGCCAGACCCAAAACAATCGAAGACGCGGACATCCTGCGGGCGGCGCGGGAGGTTTTCATCGAAGGCGGCGCATTGGGATCGACGCGCGAAATCGCCAGACGTATCGGCATATCGGAAGCGACGTTGTTCAAACGTTTTCCGACCAAAACCGCGTTGTTCCTCGCAGCGATGGCGCCGCCGCCGGCAGATACGACGAACCTGCTGACCAGGGCGCGCGCGCAAAAGGACGTTCGCAAGGCCCTGCAGATCATCGGCGAACTGACGCTCGAATACTTTCGCGCCGCGATCCCGCGCATGTTGCCGTTGATCACGCATCCCGCAATTGGCATTGACGAATTTCTGCAACGCTTCGGCGAATCGCCCGCCAGCGCGCTCAACAACGCGATCGCGCAATACATCGCCGAACAGCACGACAAAGGCACTCTCCACGCGCCGAAGGCGATGGCGGTGTCGGGGCTGATCGTCGCGACGATGCACAGCGTCGTGTTGTTCGAGCTGATGGGTTTACACGAAGGCGAGATTCCCCACATCGCGGTACGCGCAATGCTCGACACGTTGTGGCGAGGCATCGCGCCGAACCCCGCCAAACAAAAGACACAGGCGAAGAGGAAACGATCATGAATCGTGCTTTTGTCGCAGAGGCTTCGGCGAACGTCGTCGCTGAGGCTAGCGCGGACATCGGTCGTGCCCCATGGGCGGTGCGCTACCTCACGTGGCCGACGATGTTTATCGCGAACATCACGATCGTCGGCCTCGCACTCGTCGAACATTGGAACCTGATCGTCACGATGGCGGCGACGACCGGTACGTTCATCGCCGTGCTGGTTGCGCTGGAATATGCCTATCCGTTGAGCGTGCGCTGGCGCATGACGCTGCGGACCTTCTTCGGCCGCGACATCAAATACTTTCTCGCCGGCGGAGTGACCGGCGCTGCCACCAACTTTGCCCTGGCGTTCATGGGCATCAGCTTGAGTATCGGGCACATGGGCCCGATCACACATTGGCCCGTCTGGGCCGCCACACCGCTTCTGATCGTGATGTTCGATTTCCTTCAGTATTGGCAACACCGCTGGAGTCACGAAGCCGACACCGCGTTCAAACACTATCTGTGGCGCACACACGCAACGCACCACCTGCCGGAACAGGTTTATGTGCTGATGCACCCGGCTGGACATCCGTTCAATTTTTTCCTGATCCAGGGACTGCTGCGAATACCGCTGTTCTACGTCCTCGGCGCGAGCCCCGAAGCCATCTTTGCCGCGTCGGCGATGATTGGGCTGCAGGGTCTCGTGTCGCATTGCAATGTCGACCTGCGCGCCGGATGGGCGAACTACCTGTTGACGGGAACCGAGCTGCATCGGTATCACCACAGTGGCGACCCGGGCGAGGCGAAAAACTTCGCCGTCGCGGTGTCGCTGCTCGATGTTCTGTTCGGCACATTCGTGTATCGGCCCGGTGAAGTACCGGCCCGTCTCGGCGTCGCGCGCCCCGATGACTATCCAAAATCGCACGAATTCTGGAAAACGATGCTGATTCCGCTGCGCCTGCGAGGCTATCGCTGAACGCGGCGCGACGCTGGCAGCAACGCGCCGCGCGTGTCGTCGGCGGGAGGATCGCTTGCCTGCGATGCGGTGCTCGGTGCGGGTTGTTCCATCTGGGTACTCTGTGTACTTATATAAGTCCATTATAGTAATTAATAGATTTATACTGATCCCTCTTGATTGTCCCCGTCTGTATCTATATAAACCCTCTAATTCATTTAGCGGGGTTATAAATGTCCAGGCCGTCCAAAGCGCACGCCCAATTGAGCGATGCTGCAACGCGTTCGCTCGCCGCGCTCGGCGCGCGCTTACAGCGAGCACGCCTGCTGCGTAACTGGACCCAGCTGGAAACGGCCCACAAGACCGGCCTGTCGCCCGGTTCGATCAAGAAGGTGGAATCCGGTTCGGCGCACGTGACCGTCGCCGCGTACCTTGCGCTGCTCGACGTATTCGGTTTGCCGGCGGCGCTCGATAGTGTGCTCGCCCCCGGCGACGACACGTTGGGCGAGGCATTGAGCCGACGCGACGAGCGTCAACGCGCGCGCGCGCCAAATGCCGCGACAGATTGGGAGTTGTGATGGCCGAAAAGCTGTTCGTACACGTCGACGTTGGCGAGGGCCGCGTCATCCTCGCGGGACAATTGCTGCTCGATACGATGCGAGGCCGTTTCAAATACGCCAAGGCTTACCTCGAACATCCCAGGGCATTCGCACTCGATCCCATCAATCTGCCGCTGACACCCGACGTGCACGAGAACGTTCGCACGCGTGAGGCGCCGGGCATCTTCGGCGTATTGCTCGACGGCGGACCCGACGAGTGGGGACGGCGACAACTCTCCAAGACACGGCAACCCCCGCCGGTTACGCACGTAGAGTTCCTGCTTGCGGCGTCGGGTGAAGGGGTCGGTGCGTTGCACTTCACCGCCGAGGTCAAGGACAAACCGCCCCCTCCGCCGAAGCGCCCCTTCGAGAATCTGGTTCACTTGCAACATATTGCCGATGACATCGAAGCGGGACGCGAGGTGGACCGAAGCCTCGAACCGTTCTTCCTGCAGGGTAGCGGTCTCGGCGGCGCGCGGCCTAAAACGCTGATCGAACACGAAGGCCGCTATTGGATCGCCAAATTCGGTCGCGATTCGGATCTCGTCGACATGTGTCGTGTCGAATGCGCGACGATGCGGATGGCCCGCGAAGCCGGCATCGACGTGCCTGACGTGCAGCTAACGGAAACAAACAGGGGCGACGTGCTGCTGGTCGAGCGTTTCGATCGAGACGGCGCGCGCCAGCACCATCTAGTTTCGGTGGCGAGTCTCATCAACAAATTCGACATCACCCAGTACGACGAATCCGCGATGTCGTATCCCGGCATCTTTCAACTGGGGAATCGGATCGGCAGCGATACACGCGACCTGGCCGAACGCGTCTTCCGGCGCCTGTTGTTCAACGTGGCGATTGGCAATACTGATGATCACCTGCGCAACCATGCGTTTTACAAAAGAAGCGGCGAGGCACAGTACGAGCTCACGCCGGCTTACGATGTCGTGCCGCACACGGGATTGCAGGGTTCGCACGCCATCGCGCTTGGCGCCTTCGGCACCACGCCGAGCGTTGATAACTTCAATGCCGCGGCGCAGCGCATGGGGCTCGAATCAACTCGCGCGAAGGGTATTGCGCGCGAGGTATTGGGGGTTGCTAGTCGTTGGTCCGAGTTCATGCAGGCAGCGGGCGTGACGCACGCCGATCTCGGGATTCTCGAACGCTGCATGGCTTTTCAGGACCGCGTCGAGCGATTTGCGGGAAGTGCGGCTCCTGGTCGTCGTTAGGTTTGGAGGCTCAGTCGCTTGGTGATTTCGCTGAGCATCTGATCGACCGCGGCACGCGGCTTCAGTGTACGGTCGAATACCATTGCGTTGCTCTTGCCCCATGCTTCCATCGTCTCTGCATCATTCAGTAAGGCATCAGTGGCCGCGACGATACTCTCGGGGGTACGGTGGATAAACTGTTGGTCAAAATACGGATTGGACATGAGCTCTCGACGGCAATTCTCCAGAGTTTGCCCGACGATGGGCTTTCCAAGCGCCAGGAGCTGTCCGAATTTGGAGGAAATGCCGTCATGCGGACCTCTGACATAGATCGCAACTTTCGATCGTTGCAGTTTCGAGAAGTAGTCCGAGATATCGAGTCTGGGAGCACGAAGGTCCGACCACTCCGACGGCAGTGCAGAGTCGCTCACGAGCCCTGCTTCGATCTTTCTGCCTCGCAGGGCTCTCAGACCCCGAACGACTTCGGCGCGAAACCTGGAAGTTTCCGCGTGGTGGGCCTGATGGTAGTAGGCCGAAATGAAAAACACGTCCAATTCATCTGGCAGATCACGTTGTCCACAGAACACGTCCAAGTTGGGTTCCGTTGGTCGAATCAAATATCTGAGGCGATTGCGAGCATTCTTTATCGACCAATCCGGCCGCGTAGGTGAGATTTTGAACGCAAAGCGATTTGTATGTGTTAGGGCAATCGGGAAGCTGTGTGAGATGGGCACCAGTCTTTCGCGAATCGAATCGTCGGAGATCTTGGAGCGAATGTTTTCCGGGTGATAGTTCGCTTTGAACACGATGTCGACCGCCGCAAGCATTGCCAGATCGGGTTCAATAATCGAATAGTTGGAATCCGCTCGGTCGATACAGAAGAACAGCTGTTTGGCATTCGAGGCGTACCGGAAAAATCCGATCGCCAAAGATTCGCTTTGCGCCTTTGTCAGACCAAGTGTGTTGGGTATTGCGTGCTCGATCTCGAATGTGTACCCGAGTCGATTTTGATTCTCCGCGAAGCCGTTGAGGTAGAAACTCAACGACTTTAGATTAGCGGCGTCGGGGCGGGTATCGTAAAAGGTAATCTGTGGTCTATCGCCGGGCCTCGCCATCTCGACGCTTCAACGTTCGCCCATGACATCGATGTTGGCGAACAGCACCGACAGCACACCGCGACAATCGTCGGATAGCACGTGGACTGCGTCGAAGAGGTCGATTGCGACGTCGAGATCGACCCAGGTATGCGAGTCGCCGAGAGACTTGTTCATTGCAGCGACATCGACGTTCGATACATCCACGATTCGATATTCGTTGATCGAACGATAGAATCGTCCGCCCTCCTCGGAACAGCGGTGCGCCGCCAAACAACTCGCTGACGGATCGGCGCATGCTGCGCGTATCTCAGGATACCGGTCGAGGTGTGCGACCGTCGTCAGGGAGAGACTTGGTCCGAGTAGCACACCTTTTTCATTGCCCAATTCGGATTTGAATTCCAGGCAAATTTCATAAGCATTGTTGGCTCGTCTGATCAACAACAGGACCAAGCCGGTGTCCAACGTCTGGATCATGGGCTGATCCCACAGCAGCACTTCTCGATCCGAAGCGCGAACGCGCAGTTGAATCACCTTGTAGCCTGCGTCGTTGCATGGGGTGATCTCACCACCGCCAATAGTCCATTGCGTGAGCTGATTGAGCGGGATTCTTTCTACGTCATCCTTCCAGTGGTCTTGCTTCTGTTTTAGCGCACTCAGCAACTCATCGCGTTGATTCAAGTGAACTGTGAGCTGGGATTGGACCATCGTTTTGATGAGCAAGCCGAAGACCAGGCGAGCGTCATTGTTGATGACGTGATCATGCTGGAAGAGTTCGATCATCGTTGACAGAGGGATCCATCGAAAGCGCTCGGAAGCAAAGCCTTCGGGAGACGCTACGCTGATGATGATGTTGCGGTTGTATTTTCTGAAGAAGAACGACCCGAGTTCGGGCAATACGACGTCGGCAAGCACCGTCACGTCTTCTCTGTCGTGCTCGTGAAACAGATCCAGAAGAAGGGTCTTTCTACCCGCGTGCGCGCGTGAGTAGTTGCTCCAGGTCGCCTGAATAGTTGGTCCAAGTTCGACGACATGGAGATTTCCTGGTTCGGTTCGAGCCTGAGCCAGAATCTGCAACTCTCCGTCGAATTCACAAACGACAAATCCCTGCGTACCCACTTCGGGTTGATCGATCATCGGTCGACTCTGGCAATCCTTGCTGAAGCCCACGATGGAATAGAACTTTCCTTTGTGGTGTGAGAGGACAGCTTTGCGTTCCTCCCACTGCCATTGGTCCGAATCGGCGAAGTCGATGGTTGATTCCTCGAACGTCAGCGCCGCGCGATATCGTTTGAGCCATTCCTTTGTGTGCAACACGGTTGTGCAACGTTCCGCCTGGTCAACCACGTCTGCTTGCGCACTCTGGTTCATGAGTCACTGCCTGTGGTGCTTGATTCAAGATAGTAGTCAAGAAGTATCAACCCCTCGGGTTGGATTTCACGTTCGATGTCGTAAGGACACACTAGATCTTGTAAGCGAATGCCCGCGGGGTCCGCAACTCTGGCGCCGAAAGTTGGACGCTCGTCGTTCAAATGGACTTCGCCATCGCTATTCGGTCGCCCACGAGCGGACCCGCTGCGGACGGATGCGCAGGATCACGCGCTCACCTACACCGTCGAGGCGCGCGCGCATCTGCTCTGCGGCGTCAGGCCCGAGGTAGCGGTGAATGATCGAACCGATGATTGCGCCATCCGTGTCCTCGACGATCTCGGCGAGGCCATCGATTGCGACGCCTCGATACGGCATGTCCTTGGTATCGACGATGAACGAAATGCGCGAGTCCTGGCGTACATTGCGCGCCTTGTTACGTGCTGCCGGCGTGGACACGACGATTTCATCGTTGATGACTCCGAACCAGGTTGCGGACGTGATTGGATGTCCGTCGGGCCGCAAGGTAGAGATCACGCAGGGCACGCGCATGTTTTCGAGGAAGCTGCGCACTTCCGGACTGATCGCGCGTTCCGACATCTGGTGCTCACATTTGCATATGATTGTTGATTGACGGCCTTTTCGTGCGGCCCAGATCGATGTATTCCAGCTCGAGGTATCCCGGCGCCTTTACGAATTCGTTAGCCCTCGTCGATCACCCCGGGCTCGAATCGATCAGTACATCGCACCCGGCGGAATCGCGCCGCCGAAGCTGTGCAGGCCCCACGCGAGATACGCGGGCTCGCGCACGTTGCAGATGTGGGTGATCCCGGTCTGCAGGTCGCGCCACCACCGCTCGAG
This sequence comes from uncultured Gammaproteobacteria bacterium, assembly GCA_963735085.1. Lineage (GTDB taxonomy): Bacteria > Pseudomonadota > Gammaproteobacteria > Pseudomonadales > Azotimanducaceae > DATJGR01. The sequence continues at coordinate 63,506 of CAVTJP010000013.1, read as the reverse complement.
GTCGTTCGATTCCTGAACGCCCGCCGATCCCGCCAGCCGCGCGAGCGGGGCAATCGACTCGAAGACACGATCGGTGGCGCGTACCTGATCGCGGCGGAAGGCCAGCGCCTGTTCGTGCGTGATCCGATTGCCGGCCGAGACGTAGTCGTACAGCTCGGACACCATGCACCGGAGGTGACACTTGCTCGCGGCGAGGTCGGCTTCCGCCACCGCGAGGGCATTGAGGTATACCGGATCCGTCTTTGCGACACTGCCGGACACCGATATGCGACCGGTCATGTACTCGCGCTGCCTGCGAAGGGTCCCGTCGGCGATGCCGAGTGTGCCGGCTGCGATCGCCGCCGAGAACACGATGCCGAAACGCATGGCGTAAAGGGGATTGCCGGGCCGCCGTTCTTCGGCGTACACGCCGTCGACGACCTTCTTCGATTCGCTCACCCGGTAGCCGGGAACGAACACCTCCTGCATGCGCACGTTCTTGCTGCCGGTGCCCTTCAGGCCCATCACGTTCCAGCTGTCGTCGACAATCTCATAGTCGCCCCTCGGCAACACGAAGTGACGTACGTCCGGCGGTCCGGGTGGCCGCTGTCCGTCGGTGTCCGTGACGATGCCGCCGAGGATCACCCAGCGGCAAAAGTCGGTGCCGGTCGAATAGGGCCATTCACCCGACAGCAGAAAACCGCCGTCAGCCGGTTTCGCGCGGCCGAACGGTGCGTATGGCGAGGCGGTCCAGGTGTCGGGATCCGCGCTGAAGATTTCCTGCTGGAGCTTTGGGTCCATGAACGAGATCTCCCAGGGATGAACCCCGACGACGCCCGCGATCCAGCCCGCCGACGCGTGCTCCGCACCGATCGCCATCACCCAGTCGAAGAACTCGTTGGGGTGTGCCTCGTAGCCGCCGAGGTCCTTCGCCTGCAGCAGCCGAGTGCCGCCCGAGTCCTTCAGCACCTTGACCGTGCGCTGCGTGAGGTTCGCCCCTTGATCACTGGCGAGTGCGTCCTCGCGCAGCGTCTGTACGGACGCGTGAATGTGGCGAATCGATGTATGCATGGTCCCTCCAAGTATCAGTGCGAGACGGAAACCGCGAGATTGCTGCTGGCATACCGCCGTCGCGCTGCGTCGATCGGATTCACCTGTCGAGCATGCTACGGTCGGTTGTCCATTCGGCAAAGTCGGATTTCGATATCCTTCAAATCGATTTTTACGATAGAGGATCCGCGGTGGGTCCGGCGCCGAGCCGCGCGCCCTACGTTTCGAAAAGCGGGGTAACATTCGACTCATCCATTTGCAGCGAGACGAGCACATGGCACAGCGAGCGTTGGTATTGGGTGGCGGCGGTGCAGTCGGCATTGCGTGGGAAACCGGTCTGGCGGCCGGCTTGGCTGACGAGGGCATCGATCTCCGGCTCGCCGACAAGATCGTCGGCACGTCGGCCGGTTCGTTCGTTGGCGCGGAGCTGGCGGCTGGCCGCGCGCCCGACGAGCTGCGCACGCGGCTGACCGAATCGGTGCGCGCGCGCAGCGAGCCGGGATCGACGCCGACCGCGATGCCGACACCCGACCTGACCAAGCTGATGGAATTCATGATGCGCATGCCGAAGACCGAAGGCGAGGCGCTGGAGTTGCGCGCAGAGATCGGCGCCTACGCGCTGAACGCGACGACGATCCCGGAGGAGGCCTGCATCGGATTCTTTGCTTCGGTCGCCGACACGCCGTGGCCGGCACAGTATTCGTGTACCGCCGTCGACGCGCTCGATGGCCGCTTCATGGTGCTCGATCAGTCGACCGGCACGTCGCTCGCACGCGGCGTCGCGTCGAGCTGCTCGGTACCGGGCCTGTTTCCACCGATCACGATCAACGGCCGCCGCTGTATCGACGGCGGCATGCGTTCGGCGACGAACTTCGATCTCGCCGAAGGCTTCGAGCGGGTGATCGCGGTGGCGGTGATTCCGGCGGGCGCGGCCGCGTTCATGGCGGCGCGCATCGATCCGGAGCTTGCGCAACTGCGCCGCGGCGGTTCGCACGTCGAGCTGATCACGCCGGACGCCGCGTCGCTCGAAGCGTTCGGGCCGAACTTGATGGACGCGTCGCGACAGGCGGCAACGCTGGATGCCGGCGTCAAACAGGGCCGCGCCGAGGCCGTGCGGATTCGGTCCGTGTGGTCCTAGGCCAGGCGAGACAGTGACCAACGACCCGAGCGAGGGGCGCGATCTAACAACGCAATCGATTCACGAAGAGGCACGGCTGATGAACCAACCGAAGCGCGCGAACGACCCGCAACACGACGTGATCGTCATTGGCGCCGGCGTCGCCGGCATCTATCAGCTGTACCGCCTGGTCGAGCTCGGCGTGAACGTCACGCTGCTCGAGGGTGCGGCCGATCTCGGCGGCACGTGGTACCACAACCGCTACCCCGGCTGCCGGTTCGATTCGGAGAGCTATACGTACGGCTTTTCGTTCTCGAAGGCGCTCTTGAACGAGTGGCACTGGAAGGAGCGTTTCTCGGGCCAGCCGGAGAATCTGCGTTACCTGAACTATGTCGCCGACAAGTTCGATCTGCGCAGATACATGCAGTTCAACTGTGTCGTCAGTGCCGCGACGTTCGACGAGGCGCACGACCTATGGCGCGTGCGGCTGCAGAACGGCCGCGAATTGAGCTGCCGCTTCCTCGTTACCGCGCTCGGACTGCTGTCGGCGGCGACGCCGCCGCGCATCCCTGGTATGGAAACCTTCGAAGGGCCGTCGTTCCACACCTATTACTGGCCGCAGGAGCCGGTGGAGCTGGCCGGCAAGCGCGTTGCGGTGATCGGCACCGGCGCGACCGGCGTGCAGGTGATCGCGGCGCTGTCCGACATGGTCGGCGATTTGACTGTGTTCCAGCGGCGGCCGAACTGGTGCGCGCCGCTCAACAACGGCCCGATCTCCGACGCCGAGATGGCCGACATCCGCGCGCATTACGACGAGATCTTCGAGACGTTGCTGCGTACGCCGGGTGCGTTCATCCACGAACCCGACCGCCGCGGCTTCTATGAAGTGTCGCGCGAAGAGCGGCTCGCGTTGTGGGACAAGCTGTACGCGGAGCCGGGCTTCGGCATCTGGCTCGCGAACTTTCGCGAGATCTTCACCGACGAGCAGGCCAACGCTGAATTATCCGAGTACATCGCGAACCGTATCCGGCAACGCGTGAAAGATCCGGTTGTTGCCGAGAAGCTGATTCCGAAGGACCACGGCTTCGGCGTGCAGCGCGTGCCGCTCGAGACGAACTACTACGAGACGTACAACAAGCCGCACGTGCATCTGGTCGATATCGCGGAGACACCCATCGAGCGCATCACGCCGACCGGCATTCGGACGGCCGCACGCGACTACGCCTTCGACCTCATCGTTTACGCGACCGGCTTCGACGCGATCACCGGTGCCTACGACCGCATCGACATCACGGGTGTTGCCGGCGAGAAGCTGCGCGAAAAATGGCGCGACGGGCCGATCACGTACCTCGGCATGCAGATCCATGGCTTTCCAAATCTGATTACCGTGGCCGGGCCACAGAGCGCCTCGGCGTCGACGAACTATCCGCGCGGCATCGAAGTGGGCGTCGACTGGGTGACAGGATTGCTCGCCTACGCACGCGAGCACGGCTACGCGCGCATGGAGGCGACGCACGAAGCGGAGCAACAGTGGAGCGATCACGTCGCGCAGATGTATCAGACGATGCTGATGCGCAAAGCCAAAGGCTGGTTCACCGGCTACAACTCGAACGTCGACGGCCACGAGCACGGCCGCATCCGCTACTTCGTCTACAACGGCGGCTCGCCGAAGTTTCGCGCGACGATTACCGACATCGCACAGCATGGCTATACCGGCGTGGAGTTTCGACGCGCCGGTTCGAACGAGGCGCGTGCGATGAGACCGGCGTCGAGTGCGGTGCCGACACGGTCATGATCGGGGCGCGATACACGTAGCCGTCAGTGCGGACGCTCCAGACGCGCGTTTTCTGTTGTTGAGGAGGTGTGATGAAGTTCGGACTGCGCTATTGCAACACGGGCCGCTACGTCGATCCGGCCAAGGCGGTCGAACTCGTCCAGGCTGCCGAAGCGGCCGGCTTCGAATCAGCCTGGACGGTAGAGCACACCGTCGTGCCGGCCGGCTATGCGTCCGCCTATCCGTATTCGGCCGACGGCCGGATGGCCGGCGGCGCCGAAGCGCTGTCCTTGCCGGACCCGCTGATCTGGCTTGCGTACGTTGCCGCGGCGACCAGACGCATCAAGCTCGCCACCGGCATTCTGATCCTGCCGCAGCACAACCCCGTCGTGATTGCGAAACAGGTCGCGACGCTCGATCACCTCTCGAGCGGGCGCATGCTGCTCGGCATCGGCGTTGGCTGGCTGAAGGAAGAGTTCGACGTGCTCGGTGCGTCGTTCGACGAACGCGGCGAGCGCACCGACGAATACGTGCGCGTGCTGCGCGCGCTGTGGCAGCAGGAACGCCCGAGCTTTCACGGTGAGACGGTGAATTTCGATGGCGCGTATTGCCGCCCGCAGCCGGTCAACGGCACGGTGCCTGTGATTATCGGTGGTCATTCGACAGCCGCGGCGCGGCGCGCGGGTCGACTTGGTGATGGGTTCTTCCCAGCGCGCGGCACACCCGAGGCGCTGATCAATCTGGCGCGACGTACGGCGACGGATTGCGAACGCGATCCACATGCGCTGGAAATCACGTTGAGCGTACCGGCGAGCCTTGATGAGATCCCCAGACTCGCCGCACTCGGCGTCAGCCGCGTGCTGGTACCGGTAACACCGATGGCGGGCGCGGGCGGCGCGATCGCGAGTCCTGACGACGTGCTGAAGTGGCGTGATACGCTCGCGCGCTACGCGGACTGACATGACTGACGACAAGGAGAGTTCTGCGTGACCGCCACTAACTGGCAATCGATCGTCGTTGCGCTACGCGAACCTTCTGCGCGTAAACAGGTCGCGTTGCGCAAAGCAGCGCGCATTGCCAAGCACACGGGTGCGCGCCTGACGTTGTTTCATGCCTTCGCGCGGCCGCTGGTGATTCCCGAGGCGATGCCGCTCGATCCTGATTCGATTTTGCGCGACATCGCAAAGGCGCGGCGCGCGGAACTCCTCGCGCTTGCCAAGCCGCTGCGCAGGGCTGGGCTCAGTGTGCGTTGCGAAGTGGTGTGGGATTTTCCGCCGGCGCACGCGATCGTCCGCTGGGTACGCGCCAACAAGCCGGACCTGGTGGTGGCCGAGTCACATCGCCATTCGCGGGTGGCGCGCTGGTTCCTGGCGAATTCGGATTGGGAGCTGATTCGCGAATGCCCATGCCCGGTGTGGTTCGTCAAACGGGAGCCTCTGGCCGCACGGCCGTTGATATTGGCTGCGGTCGATCCGAGTCATGCGCACGCCAAACCATCGGGCCTCGACAACAAGCTGCTGCGCGCGGCGTCCGCCGTGAAGGAACAAATCGGCGGCCGCGTCATGCTCGTGCACGTACAGGACACCGGCGGAGTCAGTGCGCCGAAACTGCTGGCGCGCATGGCGAATGCGCGCGCGGTGGTGGTGGCTGACGATGTGGTTACCGATGCGGTGGACCGGCTCGCCAGGCGCTTTCACGTCGCCGCCGCCAACGAGGTGGTGCGCACCGGTGTGCCGGAGGAGGCGATTCGTGCGACGGTAAATGAGCTGAAGCCGGATCTGCTGGTGATGGGTGCGGTGTCGCGCAGCGGACTGTCTCACGGCCACATCGGCAACACCGCCGAAGCGGTGATCGACGACGTGGCCTGCGACGTGCTGATCGTGAAACCGCGCGGCTTCAAGAGCGCGGTGCCGCGTAAGGGCGCGACGCTGGTCTGAAAGTTGCGGGTCGACACGACTAGACACTACTAAAGGAAATCCCATGAACATCGATATCGACGGAACGTGCGCCGATCGGCTCGCAGCAGTCAAAGACGCCTTCGCGGCCAATTTCGTCGAGAACGGCGATGTCGGTGCGTCGGTTGCAGTGGTCATGGGTGACGAGTTGGTCGTCGACCTCTGGGGCGGTCATCAGGATCGCGCGCGCACCGTACCGTGGCAACACGACACCATCACAAACGTATTTTCGACCACCAAGACGATGAGCTGTCTTTCGCTGCTCGTGCTCGCCAGCCGAGGTCTGGTGGATGTCGATGCGCCCGTCGAGACGTACTGGCCGGAGTTCGGCCAGAACGGCAAGCGCAATGTGTTGGTGCGTCATCTGCTTTCGCATACCGCCGGGCTGCCGGGATGGGATCAACGGATCGACGGCGTTGATCTGTACGACTGGCAGAAGGTCACCAACCTGCTCGCTGAACAGTCGACCTGGTGGGAGCCCGGCTGGAAATCCGGCTACCACGGCATCAGCCAGGGTAATCTCGTTGGCGAAGTCGTGCGTCGCGTCGATGGCCGCTCGGTCGGCCGGTTCTTCGCGGAGGAAATCGCGCGTCCGATGGGCGCCGACTTCCACATCGGGCTCGCGGCGGAACACGACCACCGCGTTGCGCTGGTTCTCCCCGCGCCGCCGCTTCAGTTCGGCAGCGGTGACGGCGTCAGTCGGCCCGACCGCGATTCCATTGCGTACCGCGCATCGAACCCGCGATTGATGGCCGAGCAGTCGTGGGAGATCCCGTGGCGCAGGGCCGAAATTCCGGCGGCCGGCGGACACGGCAATGCTCGCGGAGTCGCGCTGGCCCAAGCCGCGGTGTCCCATGGCGGATCGTTGCGGGGCGTCGATCTGCTTTCGCAGCAAACCATCGATCGCATTTTCGACGTGCAGGCCGCTGGCCGGGATCTGGTGCTCGGCATCGGTGTTACGTTTGGCGTGGGCTACGGACTGAATTCGCCACGCAATCCGATCAGCCCGAATGCGCGGGTCTGTTACTGGGGAGGCTGGGGCGGCTCGCTCGTGGTCAACGACGTCGACGCCGGATTTACGCTGGCTTACATCATGAACCGAATGGGTGAAGGAACAGTCGGTGACGACCGCGCGCACACCTTGTTGCGCGCGATGTACGCATCACTCGAGCGAGCCTGAACGGCAACGCGGCTCGAAAGTTAACCGATGGCCGATACGCCGGATAAAATAGCGCCTCGTTCCGGCCAACCGAGGACCTGCAAGACCGTGCCAGATCAACAAGCAACCGGCGCCGAATCCGTACATTGGGATCTCGGCGACCTCTACAGCGACGTCGACGATCCCAAACTCGACGCAGACCTCGAACGTCTGGTCGCGATGGCCAAGCAATTCCACGCAGCACACGCCGGCAAGCTCGCCGACACCCTCGGCGCCGCGCTCGAAGCGCAGGCCGAGATGACGCGACTGGCCGATCAGCTGTTCGTCTACCTGTTCCTGCGACGCAGCACCGACGCAACCAATCAGCAGATCCAGCAGCGCCTCGGCACCGTACAGGAGGCGTGGAGCCGAGCGAGCGCAGACCACCTGACGTTCTTCGAACACGAATTGGTTGCGATCGATGATGCCGCGTACAGCGACATCCTGAAGCGCGATGCAATCGCTGCGCGCCACAGATCACTGCTCGACTACATCCGCGCGAACCGGCGCTTCCTGCTCGCGGAGGACGTTGAGCGCGCGCTGACGCTGCGTTCGCCGTTTGGGCCTTCCGAGTGGTCGGATTACGTCGACGAAATGGAAACCGAATTGCGTTTCGGCTTCGACGGGCGCGAATTGACGATGCCCGAGATCCTCCACGTGGTGTCCAACGATCGGGATGCCGATCGCCGCGCCGGTGCGCTCGCGGCATTCAGCACGGGACTCACGACGAAGCGCTTCGACCGTTTGATGGCGCGTACGTTGAACGTCGTGCTCGGCGCGAAGTACGTCGAAGATCGCGAGCGCGGTTACGCGAATCCGATGAGTGCGACCAACATCGGCAATCGGGTCGACGATGAAACAGTCGAAGCGTTGCATCAGGCCGTCGCGGAATACGGCGCAGTGCAGGGCCAACGCTACTACCGGTTGCTGGCGGCGCACCTCGGTAAGACAACGTTGAAGTGGTCGGATCGCAACGCGCCGATGCCGCAGGCGTCGAGTCGCGTCGTGCCGTGGAGCGAATGCGTCGAGACGGTGTTGGCTGCATACGAGTCGTTCAGCCCGACCTTGCGCGATCTCGTGCGCCGCATGCTCGACCGCAAGTGGGTCGATGCACCCCCTTATGCGGGAAAAACCGGCGGTGCATTCAACTATGCGGTGTTGCTGCCGAACGGCGAACCCCGTGCGTACAACTTTTTGAACTACCTCGGGTCGCCGCGCGACATCATGACCGTCGCGCATGAAGCCGGGCACGGTGTGCACGGCATGCTGGCGGCGCAAGCGCAGGGCGCGCTGATGTTCCGCGCGCCGATGGCGTATGCGGAGACGGCTTCGATTTTCGGCGAGATGACGACGTTCCGTTACCTGCTCGAACGCACGCAATCCGACGAGCAGAAGTTGGCACTTCTGATGGAAAAGTCGGCCGACCACGTGAACACGGTGGTACGGCAGATCTCGTTTTCGAATTTCGAACGGCGGGCACACGAAGCGCGGCGCACCGGCAAACTCACGGTCGAAGAATATTCAGCCGCATGGATGGACGTCACGCATGCCTTCTACGGCAAGCCGGGCGAGTTGTTCACATACGAGCACGTCGACAACCTGTGGTGCTACGTCAGCCATTTCCTGCGGCCGTTCTACGTGTATGCGTATGCGTTTGGCGAGTTGTTCACGCAGTCGTTGTTCGCGCGGCGCGGTGAATTCGGCGAATCGTTCGAACCCATGTATCTGAATCTGTTGCGTGCCGGCGGCAGTCAGAGTGCGATCGAGTTGATGGCGCCGTTCGGGCTCGATCCACGCGACCCGAATTTCTGGCGTCGCGGAATCGAAGCGAGTATCAGCACATGGCTGGATGAAGCCGAAGCGATCTCGAAGCGGATGGGTGTGATTACCTGATCAGCCGGCTACGATCCGCCGCGTTTTCGGCCGGCGCCATCGCCCAGCGCGAGACGTTTCAGTGCGAACTCGGTGCCGCCTTGAAGCTCACCAGCCCACTGCATCTAACTTGCCCGTACCCCGTCATTCGTTCTTGACTTCGCGCTCGCCTGGAACCACGTCCGTCTGGTGCCTTCTGATGTCCGCCCTGCGCCCGACATCACTTTCAATCGATCTGGCCAACTTTTCAGCGGCGCCTTCCACGGCCAAGATCACCGAGCCTGCTAGCTGGCTCACAGCCTGCGGCTTGCGACCCTCGAGACGCGCTTCCAACAAGCAGCGCTTGTCATCCTGGCCGCGCTTAGTGGAGTTCTCGTCACTCAGGTGCATCTCCACTCGCGTGACGTGCGCTTCGAATCGACCGAGGGCATCGTCCACAATCCGACGAAGTTGCGCCGCTTCTGTCTCATGAACCTTCAGATTGTGGTCCGTATTGATCTGTATTTGCATGGTGTGCTCCGCTAATGCTGGCGCGTATCCATCCTATCGATTTCGAGGATTTCGCCCACTGATGACCAGAGTATCACCTGGTGCGGGGTTGCGAGATGTCGGTAGCCCAACGTCGATCAGCTGCTGCAGCAACCGCCTCATTGCGGCGATAGGTACGTCCATTCATTTTGTCGCATCAACCATTTGGATGGTCTTTTCTTCAACCTCATTGGCCACTTGAAGTAGCCCGGGATCCTGGGATAGTGCGGAGAGCATTTGTACTGGCCTGATAAGGCCAATCTTCGTCGTGCCATTCTCCGAAAATACCGAGATGCGACACGGCAACGCCATATTCAGGCGCATGTCGGTTGATAACACTTTTGCCGCCTGCCCTGGATTGCAGACTTCGAAAATCTTGCACTCCTCTTCAAAAGGAATGCCTTTGCTGCGGAGCGTGGCCCCCAGGTCGTGAACATGCAACACGCCGAAGCCTCGGTCCTTTACTGCTGCTTCCAGGTCCGCCGCCGCCTGGTCAAACGACTTCTCGGTCTCAACGATGTAGTACATGAATTACCTCAAGATACAACGCGACGCCGCAAACGTTCTACTGCATCGAAACATCGGTACTTTTTATGGGCGCAAACACGATTTCGACACGACGGTTCATCTGACGTCCGGCAGCGGTTGCGTTGTCTGCCGCGGGCATCTCCTCGCCGTGTGCCATCGTGCTCAGCCGATCTGCGGGCACGCCTAGACTGATCAGCGCTGCCATCACGGACCTGGCGCGTCGCTGCGACAGATCGTAGTTGGAGCTGGCGCTGCCGACGTCATCCGTGTAACCCTCGATGGCTGCGGTTCGCTCCGGATTTTCTTTGAAGAACGTGGCGAGCTTGGTCAAGTTGTTCGTTGAAGCCGCCTTCAGCTGCGACTTGCCGGTGTCGAACAACACGTCGCCGAGCGTCACGATCATGCCGCGATTGGTCTTTTTCGCATCGAGATCCTTCAACTGCGCTTCCAGATCGCTGACTTTTGCGTCGGAGCGCGCCTTTGCGTCGATCGCGGCTGCGTCGGCCGCGGCAAGCTGCTGTTGAGTATGATCTGCTTCATGCGTTCGCATTGCGAGCAACATCCTGTCGCGTTCTGCTGCCGCGTTTGCAGTGATGGTCTGTGATGCCTTGCTGGACGCAGTTTCCTGCGCGATCGTCACGCGCTGCGCCGCGATGTACGCGAGGTGGTTGATTGTGCTGGTGGGTGCGTGATCGATCGCAGCCTGTTCGGCCAAAGCCAGAGAATCACCGGCTTGTTTGAGCTCCGCTGGCGCCAGCGTTGCAACCTGTCGATCGTTCTGCGCCGTGTTGAAACGGTCGCGTGCCTGATTCAACGCGCTGTTGTGTTCAGGAACGCTCACACAGGCGGCGAGGGTGCCGGCGAGTGCGATGAGAATGAGTGTTCGAGTATTCATGAGTAGTCCTGATTTAGTAGGTGGCGAGTGAATGGGCGGACTAGCGATTCATTTCTTTGCTGAGCGCGAGCGCTGCGGCTTGCGATTCTTCCGCGGCTTTTCGCGAACGCTCCGATTGCGCGTGCAGTTCGGCGACCTGTGCGTCGACCACGGCTTCGTCGGCAAGCTGATTCGAGAGGACATAGTTCTCATTTGCTTCCGCTAGTTTTGCGCTGGCGAGCTTGGCCATTGCGATCTGCAGTTCCGCTGCGGCGTTTTCGCTGGTGCTGCTGGTGTTCGCATGCTGCACCGCCGTTTCGGCGACGACCATTTGTTCACTGGGTGCCGGCGTGCTGACACAGCCACCGAGCAGAGCGAGGGACAGCGCCAGCGCCGCCGACGGGGGGGCGAAACGTAAGGTGTTCATATCGATTCCTTGGGACGGATGCGTACGGGACGCGTGCATACACGGTCTGCGCATCGGCGGAGGTGGTCTGTCTGTTAGCGCACGTTCATTCGCGGACGGGATCCTGGGCGAACCGCGCATGTGTGGAGACGTGCCGCCGGATGTCGTCGAGGCATCTGCGGCCCGGAAAAATACTGGGGCTATCGCGCCGTTGTGAGCGGTGCGGCTTGGCGGGCTGTGCGGGGCATTGTGCGAACGGCGCTGGACGCGTGGTCTGGTTGTGCCTCCGGCTGCACGTCCGCGATCGCGTAGTACACGCCTGGGCGGTAGTTCGCACGCACGCCAAACAGCAGAAAAGCAATCACCAGGCCGGCACAAAGGACGAAGTAGCTGAGATCCCGCCTTCGTTGATCGGTTGACACAACTGGTTCCTCAGTGAATGTGGTGTAACGACAATCCGAGCGCGAAATCGGAGTCTAGCCCGGAGTGGATGTTGCGGGATAACGGCTCTACGTTGGACGCATGAGGCGGCAGAACTGAATCGTCAGCCTTGAGTCGGTTCTGTGCTGTTTTGGCATTCGTTCGGGACGGTGCCTGTGCGAAGAGGTCCAGCTGAACCTCGCCTAATGCCTCACCTTCTCTTACCGCGTAGTATTCGGCAAGCTTCTGGTTCTGCGCGTCAGCCGGGCTGAGGGGCGGTGAGAAGGGTTGAGCAACGCCTATGGGGAACAATTTGTCGGACCAGCAGCGCGATCAGATGCTGCAGCGACTCGAAGCGAGCGAGGCACAACTGCGCGCCGAACTTGCTGCTGCAACCGAGCGCGAGGCGGCGCTGGCGCGCATCGCACAACGCATCAACGAACACCCGCTCGATGTCGACGGCACCCTGCTCGCGATTGCCGAGACGGCGCGGCGACTGACAGGCGGCGATGCCGCCCGGGTTTGGCTGGTTTCCGGTGACCAGCTCGAGCCGGGGCCGCGATCTGCGGACGCCCGCACGCCAACGCTCGTTTTCGTGCCAGCGCAACCGCCGATCCCGCTGTCCGGCGGCGGGCCTCCATCTCGCGCGGTGCGTGAACGCCGCAGTGTCGCAGTCGACGACATCCAAACGCTTGTGCGCGAACAGCGGGGGCCGGCCGCAGGCACTCGCTCCGGGATGGCCGCGCCGCTTGGCCGCGGCGAAGCCATTCGGGGTGCGCTCGCGGTGGTCAGGGCCGAAGTGCGGCCGTTCAACGCAACCGAGATAGCCACGCTCGAAGCCTTTGCCGACCAGGCGGCCATCGCGATCGAAACGGCGCGCGCACAACAGGCGCTCGCCGAGCGCAACGAGGCGTTGGCCGAAGGTCTCGAACGCGAGACAGCGACTGCGGAAATTCTCGACGTGATCAGCCGTTCGCCGTCGGATCTGCAGGCAGCGCTCGATGCGGTGGTGCTGAAGGCAGCGCGGCTGCTCGAGTCCGAGTTCGCGCTGGTCAGCCGATTCACGCCCGATGGGCCAGAGGAATACGTGGCTCGCGCCAACGGCAGCGAGATCGCGATGGACGTGCGCCTTGCCACGCCGATGCCCGCCAATACTGGATCGCAAGAGGCAACAGCGATTGCGAGCGGTGGCCACACGATCATGCGCCACGGTGGTCCGGACAACATCCGCGCCGATGCGCCGAAACTCGCCGACGCGTGGCAAGCGCTGGGCCTGAGCTCGTCCATCAGAACGCCGTTGACGACCCCGCGCGGCCTCTTCGGCCATCTGATCGTCACCCGAACTTCGCCCGAACCCTACAGCGACGCGCAAATCCGCCTACTCGAAACCTTCGCCGATCAGGCGGTGATTGCGATCGAGAACGCTGCGCTGTTCAACGATCTGCAGGACCGTATCGGGCGCGAGACGGCGGTCGCTGCCGTGCTCCAGTCCATCAGCCGCTCGGCCTTCGACCTCACCGCGGTGCTGAACACGTTGGCCGAGAACGCGGTGCGGCTGGTGAAGTCGCGCGGCTCGGTGATCTGGTTACGGCGCGGCGATGTGCTGGAACCTGTGGGTTCGTTTTCTCACATGCACGCGGACATCGTCGCGAGGGTGGGCAGCCAGATAGCGGTCGATCAGGAACCGTACGCCACCGCGCTGCGCACGGGCGACCACACCGTCGTCGCGGTCACGCGCGGCAACACAGACATAGCTCTAGTCGACGAGCTGATCGAGCACTTCGGCGAACACACCATCCTGTGGATGCCCATCCTGGCCGACGACGAGACCATCGGCCTGCTGACGGTAGAACGTCCTGGCGTGGTGACATATTCTGCCAACGACGTTGCGCTGCTGCGCACGTTCGCAGACCAGGCGGCCATTGCAATCGGGAATTCGCGGTTGCTCACCGATCTCCGCGCGCGCAACCGCGAGGTGAGCGACGCGCTGCAGCGACAGACCGCCACCGCTGAAATTCTCGACGTCATCAGCCGATCGCCCTCGGATCTGCAGGCCGCGCTGGATGCCGTGGTGCTGCGGGCCACGCACCTGCTCGAGTCGGACAGGGCCATCGCGCTTCGCGACGCACCGGATGGATCAATGGACTGGGTAGCAGTTGCCAATCCCGGCGGAATAATGGATGGCGCTCGCCTGACTACGCCGATGCCCGCGCCGATGGACATCAGTTCGGGCACGCTGGCGCAGATGGGCCGTGACCGCTCGCTGATGCGCTACGGCGGGCCCGACAAGTTGCGCGCCGAATCACCGCTGCTGGCCGAGGTATGGAAGGCGAGCGGCATCAACTCTTCGATTGTCACACCACTAACGACCACACGAGGGCGCTTCGGCCTGCTGGTTGTCGCGCGAAGCTCGCCCGACGCCTACACAGAGGCGCAGATCCGATTGTTCGAAACGTTTGCCGACCAGGCGGTGATTGCCATCGAGAACACTCAGCTGTTCGATGAATTGCAGCAGAGTAACGCCGGATTGACAGCAGCGCTGGAGCAGCAGACAGCCACCACCCAGATTCTCGAACTCATCAGTCGTTCGCCCGACAATCTGCAGGCGGCACTCGACGCCGTGGTGTTGCAGGCCGGACGGCTGTTGAGGTCTCGAATCACGCTCATTGCGCGTTGGCGCGATGCCAACGCCACCCGCGCTGAACGCGTGGCGATCGCATTCGGCGGCACGCTCAACCGCGATGTTCGCCTCACGTCACCCAGTCCGTATGACTCCGCGGAAGACGAGCCGGCGGACAATGCGCGCCTGCTGCGCGAACGTACCGTCATGCTGCACGGCGGCCCGGACAAGGTCCGCGACGAAGTGCCTTACATCGCCGAGTTGTGGGAGCGCACCGGCACCCAGAGTTTGCTGAAGACCGTGCTCATGACCAGCCGTGGACCGTTCGGCTTCCTGGCCGTCACGAGAGCCTCGCCCGAACCCTTCACGGCGGCCGAGCAGCGCTTGCTCGAGAACTTCGCCGGACAGGCTGCCATAGCCATTGAAACGGCGCGTGCGCAGCAGTTGCTGGTTGAGCGCAACGATGCACTCGCCAGAGGACTTGAACGCGAGACCGCCACCGCCGACATCCTGCGCATCATCAGTCAATCGCCGGGCGACATCGAACAGGTGGTGGCTACGATCGGTCAGGCAGCCAGGCGGCTGTGTGAAGGCGATGCCGCCTCCGTTGTTTTCAGGGACGACGCAGACGAATGGCACGTGTGGGACGACCTGCGGGGCCATCGGACGGACACATCGGGCGCGTGGCCAGACTCGCTTCCCACGACCACCGAATCGATTGCAGGGACGGTCGACAGCTGGGCGAATGCGTATCCGGTGCCGGCCGCGACGGCCCGGCGTGATGGTTTGACGGAGGCTGCGGTGGTGCGGGCGCCGATGCTCGGCATGGGCGGGCCGATCGGGATGATCGGCGTCAGACGCAGCACAGCACGGCCGTTTTCACCGGAACACGTATCGCTGCTGGAACGCTTCGCCGCACAGGCGGTTATCGCCATCGACAACGCACGCGTCTTCAACGAACTGCAGGCGCGCAACAAGGAGATCACCGAGGCGTTGAGGCGCGAGGAAGCGAGCAGCGACATCCTGCGGCAGATCAGCCGGGCGCCTGAACAACTCGATGAAACACTGCAGGCCATTGCTGACGCGGCGCGCCGGTTAACCGGGGCCACCGTCGGGCTATCGATTCTGGAAGGTGAGTTCCGGGTCATCCGCGGCATGTCCACCATGCCGGATTTTCCGAGCCCGGCTATCGAGGTTGGAATGCTCGTACCGTTGAGCGCGCGGTTCCGCCGCGCGGCGCAGAGTCGCCAGACAATTCTGTGGAATCCGGCGGCGCTTTCGGAGGCCGACGACGATCAGCAGCGCTGGCTCGAAACGGGTGTGGTTGCCATCGCGATCATTCCTGTCACCCGAGGCGACGAAGTGCTGGGCTTCCTCGTCATTGCGAGCACCAACGACGATATCGCGCCAGCCACCATTACGCTGCTGCAATCCTTCGCCGACCAGGCCGCCATCGCCATCGAGAATGCACGCCTCATCCGCGAACTGCGCGAGAGCAATCAGATCGTCAGCGAGAACCTCGACCGGCAGACCGTACTGGGCAATGTGCTGGCCATCATCGCCAGTGCGCCGGCGGACCTGGATGCGACGCTGCCGCAGATCGCCGCGGCCGCGAAACGGCTTTGCGACGCCGATCTCGGCTCGGTGCACTACCAGGACGGCGAGATCGGGCGGGGATGGGACGATGTCCGTGGCGGTTGGGTCTATCCAGCCGAAGCACAGCGCACCCGCAACAGTACATTCATTGGTGCAGCGATCAATGGCAACTGCGTGGTGGAGGTGGTTGGTACGATCGATGCGTGGGCTAAACAATACCCGATGGCGGCAGAGATGAATCGCCGCGACGGTGGCACCGAACTGGCCGCGCTGGCAGTGCCGATGCCGAGCCGCGAAGGACCGATCGGTGCAATCCTCGTGATCCGCCATACCGCACGACCGTTCACTGCGCGCAACCGAACGGTACTCGAAGCGCTGGCCAACCAGGCTGTGATCGCCATCGAAAACGCCCGCCTCTTCAATCAGCTGCAGACGAAAACCCAGGAACTCGAAGTGGCCTCGCGCCACAAAAGCGAATTCCTCGCCAACATGTCGCATGAGCTGCGCACGCCGCTGAACGCGATCATCGGCTACGCGGAATTATTGCAGGAGGAATGCGAAGACTTGGGTCAGGACGATTTCCTGCCAGACCTCGGCAAGATTCACACCGCGGGCAAACACCTGCTGACGCTGATCAGCGGCATCCTCGATCTGTCGAAGGTGGAGGCTGGACGCATGACGATGTATCTGGAGGACTTCGAGGTGAGCGCGCTCATCAAGGACGTCGAATCCATCGTTCGCCCGCTGGTGGAGAAGAACCGCAATGCATTCGTGATCGATTGCGCGCCTGACGCGGGCGTGCTGCATGCCGATCTCGTTAAGATGCGGCAGGTGCTGTTCAATCTGCTGTCGAACGCTGCCAAGTTCACCGAGGGCGGCACCATCACACTAAAGGTGCGACGGCAACCGGATGCGGCAACGCATACCTTCGCAATTGCGGACACCGGCATTGGCATTACGGATGAACAGATGTCGCGGTTGTTCGAAGCCTTCTCGCAGGCCGAAGCCCATACAGCCCGCAAATACGGCGGCACCGGGCTCGGGCTGGCGCTCAGCCGCCAGTTCTGCGTGATGATGGGCGGCGATATCACGGTGGACTCGACGCCGGGCGCCGGTTCGACATTTACCGTCACGCTGCCTTCGGTAGTGGTCGACGCCAACTCTGAGGGGAGTGTGACTGATGCCGAAAGTGCTGCTGGTTGAAGACAACGAAATGAACCGCGACATGCTGTCGCGCCGTTTGCAGCGACGCGGCTTCGAGGTGGTATTCGCCGTCGACGGCGCCGAAGGAGTGGCCAAGTCGAAGACGGAGCTGCCCGACATCGTGCTGATGGATATGAGCCTGCCGGTGATGAACGGCTGGGAGGCCACGCGCGCGATCAAAGCCGATGCGGGCACCAGACATATTCCCGTCGTCGCGCTCACCGCACATTCAATGGCGGGCGATCGCGAGAAGGCGATGGAAGCGGGTTGTAGCGACTACGACACCAAGCCGGTGGATCTGCCGCGCCTGCTGGAGAAGATGGGAGCGCTGGGTGTGGCGGCGCCATGAACCGCTCTCCCGGATGTAAGTGGGGCAACTTCGCTCGGACTGAGTCATACCCAACTGACAGTGAAGTGGGTTGGCGTGCGTTGATTTCACACTCGTCATCAATCGAGTTGTGCGTTCGTGGACACGATCAAAGCCTCTGAATTCAAAGCGAAATGTCTGAGATTGATGGATCAGGTCGCACAGACCGGTGAAGAACTGACGATCACCAAGAACGGGATTCCCGTGGCCAAGCTGGTACCGGTGCGACCGCACGCCGCTGGGTTGATCGGTGGCCATCAGGGCATGATCGAACTCTCTGGCGACGTCGAGTCGCCGGTCGACGTCGGTTGGGAAGCTGCCCAATGATCGCGCTCGATACGCATCCGCTGCTGTGGCTCGACCAGGACAGCGACCGCTTGGCTGCCGAGGCCCGCAGGCGCGCGCCGATGAACCGGCTGATTGGCTGGCAGAGATCATCCACCGGCGAACGTAAGCCGCACACCGTACGATGGGAGACGGCGCACAACGCTATTCGGTTACCATGCGTTGGCGACCGCGGCGCAACCCGCGCCGGTCGGACGATCCTCGCTCCGTCATTCGTCGCACATCAAAAGGAGAAATCATGTTCAGTCATGTGATGCTCGGTGTTAACGATCTCGAGGCTTCGAAGAAGTTTTACGATGCGGTGCTTGGCACCATCGGCATCGGGCCCGGAGTCGCCAACAAGAACCGCTATTTCTACATGAGCCCAACGGGCGTGTTTGCGATTACCACGCCAATCAACGGGAAGCCCGCAACGCATGGCAACGGCAGCACGATCGGGTTCGCGGTGAAGTCGGCCGAGGAGGGTAATGCCTGGCATGCGGCGGGCGTTGCCAATGGCGGCACCACGTGCGAAGACCCACCGGGACTTCGGGACAACAACATCTATCTCGCCTATTTGCGCGATCCCGACGGCAACAAGCTCTGCGCACTGCACCGCCCAGGGTGAATCTGACCGAGGAGCAGACGCGCGAGCTGCGCCATGAACTGCGTACGCCCGTAAATCATCTCATCGGTTACTCGGAGCTGTTGCTCGAAGAAGAAGACTTGACGCGCGAGAACACCGCGCAGCTCGAACGCATCCGCGCGGTGGCTCGGCAGGTGCTGGAACTGGTACCCGGTATCATCGATGCCGATGGTGCGCCGGGTGAGTCAGCCGCGCGCCTGAGTACGCACGTTGGCGAACTGCAGGCCTCAACGGCCGCGTTGAGCGCATCACCCGGCGCACTGCCCCAGGCCGACCTCGAGCGCTTGACGGCCGCCACCGCGCGATTGGGCGAACTTGCACGCAGGCTGGCGACCGGCGCGCCCGGCACCGCCAGCAATCCCGGCGTTGCCGAGGTACCGCGAGCGGGCAGGCTCGAGACGATTCTGGTGGTGGACGACGACGCGGCCAATCGCGATGTGCTCGGCCGGCGCCTGCAGCGGCTGGGCTACGGCGTCGTGGAAGCGCGCGACGGTGTAGAAGCGTTGGAGCGGATGGCAGTTGGCGGTGTCGATCTGGTGCTGCTGGACGTGATGATGCCGCGCCTCGATGGCTTTGCGGTGCTCGAACGGCATCACACGGATCCCGCGATTCGCGACATCCCCGTGATCATGATTTCCGCGCTCGACGATATGGCGAGCGTCGTACGCTGTATCGAAGCCGGCGCCGAGGACTATTTGACGAAACCGTTCGACCCGGTGCTGCTGAAGGCGCGCATCGGCGCGTGCATGGAGAAGAAACGGCTGCGCGATAACGAGCGCGGACTGCTGGCGCGCGTGGAAGCCCAGGCCGATGAATTGCGTGATTGGAACCGCCAACTCGAGCAGCGTGTGTCGAGCCAGGTGCAGGAA
This sequence comes from uncultured Gammaproteobacteria bacterium, assembly GCA_963735085.1. Lineage (GTDB taxonomy): Bacteria > Pseudomonadota > Gammaproteobacteria > Pseudomonadales > Azotimanducaceae > DATJGR01. Next base: position 44,180 of record CAVTJP010000013.1, on the reverse strand, counting down.
GTGGAACGGCTCAGCCTGATGCGCCGATTCCTGCCGCCGCAGCTGGCCGACGTGATTACCTCGGGCGGTATCGAGCTGCTGAAGAGCCACCGCCGTGAAGTCGCCGTGCTGTTCTGCGACCTGCGCGCCTTTACGCCATTCGCTGAACGTGCCGAGCCCGAAGACGTGATGGCCGTTATCGCGGAACTGCACAATGCCGTCGGGCCGCTGGTGTTCGCGCACGGCGGCACGCTGGCGCAGTTTCTCGGCGACGGCATGATGGTGATCTTCAACGATCCGGTGCCGTGTGATGAGCCAGCGCATCGTGCGGTGGCGCTGGCGCTGGCAATGCGCGATGCGGCCGAGGTGCTGTCGCAATCATGGCGCGATCGCGGTCATGAGCTGCAGCTGGGTGTGGGTGTCGCAGCCGGTTATGCGACGTGTGGTCAGGTCGGTTTCGAGGGCCGCTACGAATACGCCGCCATCGGCACGGTGACCAATCTGGCGTCGCGCATCTGTAGCGAAGCGAAGGGCGGCCAGGTGCTGATCTCACAACGCGTGCACAACATGCTGGGCGCCGCTGTGCACGCCGAGCATCTCGGCGATCTCGAATTCAAAGGCATTGCACAGCCCGTGCCCACCTATCTGGCCCACCGCCTCAATTCAGTCGGGGAGACGAAATGAACCTTGCGCCTGGATCGTTTCGCCTTGGCCACTTCGGTCAGTCGTTCCGTGGCCGCGCGGATTCGACCCAGGCGATCCTATTAGTGATCACCGAAATTGTAGGCTAAGCGCACGCCGTAGATGCGCGGCGGATAGTAGATGAAGTTGTCCGGCTCCAGCATCTGCTGGCCCAATGTGATCGACTGCAGGCCGTCGTTGGAGATGACGTCTTTGTCTTCCAGATTGTTGACGAACGCTTCTATCTTGTAGGCCCCATTCGAACTCAACCACGCCAGGTGAATGTTGGTCTGCGTGTATGAGTCCTGCCCTTGGAAGTTGTCCGGCAGGAAATCGACCCGGCCCGAATAGAACGAATCGACGCGCGGCGTGATCGTGCCGAAGGCGGTATGGAATGTGTACTGCAGGCCGACATTCACGGTGTACGGTGGCGTCTGGCTCAGATTGTTGCCCTTGAAGTTGCAGAGCGTGCCGCCGACGACGGGGTTGCCCGCGGCGTCGAGGTTGCAGCCCGGCGGAGGCGCTCCGAAGCGCGCGTCGGTCGTCACGTACTTGCCGTACTCGGCATCGGTCAGCGTCACGGTTGCGTTGAACTGCAGATTCTCGACGGGCGCGAGCGTCAACTCCGTTTCGAGGCCATTCACCCGCGTGATGCCATTGACGTTGTTGATGCCCGAAAGCGTGCCGTTCTGGATGAAGACCTGCAGGTGTTTGATCTCTTCGTGATAAGCGGCGACGTTCAACTGCGCCTTGTTGTCCCAGAAGTTCGACTTGAAGCCGGCTTCATAGGACCACATGGTTTCCGGATCGTAGATGGTCGCAAGACCAATGATGTTGCCGCCGGCGAGATAGCCTCTCGATGCAGAGGCGTAGAGCAGAAGGTTATCGTTGGCCTGATAGGAGAGGGCGAACTTGCCGGTGGTCTCCGCCCAGGTCTCGGAGAACGAACCCGCGCTCACACCGCAGCTGCCGCCACACAGGTACGGAAGCTGGTAGTCCAGATAGTTGAAACCGCTTTTCTTGTCGTGGCTGTAGCGAAGACCGAGGGTCACCGTCAGCGGAATACCGACTGATGTTTTGGCGAAGTCGTAGTCGACTTGTCCGAACGGCGCGTAGGACTCGGTTTCGGTGTTGCCGTGGCTCAGGAAGGTGAAGGTGTCCAGCGCGCCCGGAAAGCCGGGTGCCGGGCCAGCAAAGACGTCGTTGTAGCCGGTGTCCGAATAGCCGAAATTTTCGAAGTTGTCGGACCAGAAGTAATACATCCCGGCGATCCATTTGAGGGGTTGCGACTCATCGTTGGACGCGAGACGCAGCTCCTCCGAGTACTGGTGTTGACGCATGATCCACGGGTCGCCGTATGCCATCGGTTGCTCTGAGCCGTCGCCGTCGCTGTTCTGCTTCACGCGATTGGTGCTGTAACCCGAAACCGACGTGGCCGTTGCCCAGCCCAGATTCCAGTTCAAGGTGGCGCTATAAAGCGTCAACTCGTTCGATGCCTTTTCGTGCGCGTCGTGGCAGAAGGTACGTTCCTTGTAGCTCCCCTTCGTGCCGAAGTCGCACCGCGAGCCCGGGGCGATTGGGTTTGCGCCGCCGGTGAAGCGTGCCGGCACCTCCCACCACGCGGTGTTCGGCGATGCAATGGAGTCGTCCTGGTTCACGCTTGCGGTGAGCAGCAGGCTCACATCCGGGTTGAAGTTGAACAGCAGTTGCCCGCGTATGGACTGGAAGTCCTGATTGTTCAGATCGTTGGTTGAGCCGGGCGACGTTGAACGGTTGTTGGAATAGGAGTCGTGTTCGGCGAACACCCCCGTCAGGCGAGACAGGATCTGCAAGCCGCCATTGTCCAGAAGCGGACCGCTGACCCAGCCGCGCAACGTGTGCTGCGAGTAGTCGCCGATCAATCCGTCGACCGAGCCCGACCAGGTATCAGTTGGCTTGTTGTTGATGACGTTGACCGAACCGCCGACCGAGTTGCGGCCGTACAACGTGCCTTGCGGCCCGCGCAGCACTTCGATGCGCTCGACGTCGTAGAACTCCGGGTCGACTGCGGTGGTGCGTTGCAGATAAACGCCGTCGACGCTGTACGCGACGGGCGAATCGCCGCCCGGCGTCGTGTTCTGGCTGCCCAGGCCGCGCATGGTGATGACGTTTTCACCGCCCGTGACGCCCGCACCGAAACGCAACGAAGGAACGATGTTCTGCAATTCCTTGAACCCGGTCGTGCCGCTGGCGTCGAGCGAGTCGCCGGTGATCGCGGTGATCGCGATCGGAATCTCCTGCACGTTCTCGGCGCGCCGTTCGGCGGTTACAACGATGGTTTCGATTTCTGCTGTTGCTTGCGCAGCGCCCAGGCACAACGCAATGACACTGCCCACGAGGGCAACTCCAGTGTTGGTCCGCATGTTACTCCCCTGTCGACTTTTGGCGGGACGGACCGGTGAAGTGGCGTCGGTCGGTCCATCGCGCAACCCTTGGCCGCATTAAATGTAACGCGCGTTACAAATATTGCAACTACTTCGTGCGGTCGTCAGAAAAAGCCGATGGCGCCCGAGGCCTATGCCTGACTGCCCTGCCGGCGCGCCCGCTGCGATCGCTGCGATTGTGATGTCTTGCACGTGGCGGCAGCGGGCTGCACTTTGCCGATCGCACGCGTAGGCCTCAGCCACGCAACCATCCAGGCATCGACGAGCTCGCGCTGTTGCTTCGGGGACAGCGGTGTTCCGGAACGGAGCGTCATCGTTGCGATGCCATCGATCAGCGCAATGCAGGCGCGCGACGCCAGCCTGACATCGACATCGGCTGCGATGTCGCCGGCATTCTGCGCGCGCCGGATCATTCGCGAGGTACGCTTCAGCCATTCCGTGTAGCGAACGTGGGTGACTTCGCGAACCGCGGCGTTGTGGACGGAGCGTTCCCAGAAGCCGAGCCAGTAGTTCCAGTTGCCACGCTTGTCCTCGTCGCTTGGCAGCGCGAGATAGAGCACCTCGCGCATCGATGTCAGGCTGTCGGGAACCTTTTCCATCTCGAGCATTTTTGCGCGTACGTTGCGCGCGGCGTATTCGGACGCTTCCACCAGCAACTGATCCATGGAATCGACGTAGTGCACCAGCGCGCCGGTGGTGAATCCGGCTTCCTTTGCCACGGCTCTAACAGTTACACCGGCAAATCCATCCCGCTTGATGATCCGGTAGGCGGCCTGGAGAAATTCCTCGCGGCGCTCCGAGTGGTTTACTTTTTTGGGCATCCGATACTCGCGCAGTGGTGGCCCGCCCGGCGCGAGCGGACCAAGCGGCGAACAATGCCCGCTGCGTGTCGCGCAATCAACTGAACAGGCGCGTCCGCACCGGCCTCGCACAGGGTTGCCGTTGGCGCCGCGGATGAGCGATTGTCATATCGCATAACGCTTGTTACATTATCGACATCGCCGACGGCGGAGTGAATGCACATGAACGACGGCTGGGCACTCGAACACTTCTATCACACGGTCATCAACGTCCGCGATCTGGATGAATCGGTGGCGTTCTACAAACTGCTGGGCTGGGAAATACTCGACGACCGGCGCGCCGTCGAATGGCCGGATTTCGTTGCCACGATCTTCGGCATGAAACGCGCCAAGGGCCGCGGCATCCTGATGAAGCTTCCCGCCGACCCGGACGGTCCCATGCTCGACCTGATCGAGTGGCTCGAACCCAAGGCGGAGTTTGCGCAGGTGCCGGGCGCCGACGGAGCGGTGCCGCGTATCCTTGCCTTTCGCACGCGAAACGTTCACGCCGCATACGCGGCGCTGAAGGCGGCAGGGGTGCGCTTCACGCGAGAAATGTTCGGGCCGCATCCCGAACTCGGCATCGTGGGAAGTTGCTGTTGCTACGACCCGAACGGCAACTTGATCGAGCTGATTGAACTGAATCCCGGCCAACGCCACTCGAAGGCGAACGAAGCACTGCTGAAGAACATCAAGGGTTGATCGATTGATGCGCCTGACCACGCTGCAGAGTTGCAGGACTTTGGATTTCCTGAAGGAGCCATTTTGAAATTTGACATCTTTTGTGAAATCCAGCGCGCCAACATTTCGACGCCCGAGCAGGAACGCACGCTGCTCGCCGACACCCTCGAAGAAGCACGGGTCGCCGACAAAGCGGGATTCGAAACGTGGTGGCAGGTCGAACATCACGGCGCGCCGGAGTTCAGCTACAGTGCGGCGCCCGAGATCGTCCTCGCATTCATCGCTGCAAATACGCAGCGCATGCACGTCGGCCACGCAGGCGTGCTCGCGCCGTTTCGGATCAATGGACCCCTGCGCGCCGCCGAACGCGGCGCTACGCTCGACGTGCTGAGCGGAGGCCGCTTCGAACTCGGGCTGGCCAAATCGGGCGGTAAGGAATGGGAGACATTCGGTGTCGATCCGGATACTGCGCGCGACGAACTGCGCGAAGCGATCCAGATGATTCCCCGGATATGGTCAGAGAAGTGTTTCAGTTGGAACACCAAGCTCTATCAGATGCCGGAACGCGAAATTGTGCCGCGTCCATTGCAACAACCGCACCCGCGCATCTGGCAGACCGCGAGCAGTCCGGATTCCTTTCGCATGGCGGGCGAACTCGGCGTGGGTTGCCTGGGCACCACGCTATTGAGCCCGGTCGGTCTGATGAAGTCGCTGCTCGACGAGTACGATGGCGGGATCGCGGCGTGCAGCAAGCCGGCGGGTAAAACGATCAACCACCAGAAAGGCGTGTTTACGTTCGTGCACGTCGCCGAATCCCGTAAAGCTGCGATCGCGAGCGGCGCCGCGTGGTCCGCACTGTGGTACGTCAACTACGCAGCCGTGGCCTTCAAGGTGCCGCGCAACATCTGGTACGACGCGATTCGTGCAGGCCTGAACCCGCACCTGGTTAGAAAATCGGCCAGCGAGATTGCCGCCCTCGCGGGCGCCGACCCGACCAGCCTCGACATCGCGCCCGACGAGATTCCGGTGATCGCGCTGCTGAAACGAATGGCGAGGGGCGACACGGTCTCCAACGAAGAAGCCCACGAGTGCCTGGAGCATCTCGACTCGGTGATCATCGGTGACGTCGATCACTGCAAAACGAAGGCGGCCAAATATGCCGACATCGGGACCGATCGTCTGCTCTGCCTGATGCAGTTCGGCGCTGTTTCGCACGAGGCCGTGAAAAGCAGCATCCGGTTGGCAGGCAAGTATTTGATCCCGCACTTTGCGAAATCGCGCCAGCGGAGCAACGCGTGATGGCGGACGCCTTGGAACGCTTCAGCGCGCCTCTGGCGTGAGGGCTTCCCATGAGCACTGCTTCGAAGACTAAGCCCGTCGCCTGCGTCACCGGTGGCGCAAGCGGCATCGGGCAAGCAATCGCAACGCAGCTGGCCGAGCGTGAATTTCAGGTCATTGTCGCGGACATCGCGCCGGGCGACTCGAGTCGTGAGATTGTCCGCGTGCGCCACGATGTCGCCAACGAGCAATCCTGGATCGACTTGATGGCCCGAATCGGAACCGAGTTCGGTGCACTGCGGGTCTTGGTGAACAACGCGGGGTTGTGTATCAGCCGGGCGCTGACGGAGATGACCCTGGAGTCCTGGCGCAGACAGATGTCCGTCAATCTGGACGGGGCGTTTCTGGGCATGAAGCACGGCATACCGCTCATCGCATCCTCCGGCGGCGGGTCGATCGTCAACATCGCGTCGGTCGCGGGTATCCGTGGCATACCGGGGCTCGGCGGATACTGCGCGTCGAAAGCCGGAATCATCTACCTCGGCAAAGCCGCGGCGCTGGAGTGTGCCGCGCAGCAGAACAACATCCGCATCAATACCGTGCTGCCCGGTGCAATCGAGACGCCAATCTGGGCCAAACTGGGCAACGACGGTAACCTGCCTGCCAGCGAAGGCGCGCGTGAAGTGGCGATGCGGGCGCAACGCGCGGCCGCCGCCAGCGCAACGCCGGTCGGGTTTCACGGCGCACCCACCGACATCGCGCAGATGGTCGGGTTCCTCGTCTCGGATGAAGCGCGCTTCATCACCGGGGCGGAGTTCGTCGTCGATGGTGGCGCATCGGCCGGCACGTAGCGCAAGCGCAATGAGGAACCCGTGACCGCACAACCCGATCATGCAGAGGACTTCGACGCGATCGTCGTTGGCGCAGGCTTTGGCGGCCTGTACATGCTCTATCGTCTGTTGCAATTAGGGTTGCGCGTCCGGGTGTTCGAAGCGGGATCGGGCGTTGGCGGCACGTGGTACTGGAATCGCTATCCCGGCGCGCGTTGCGACGTCGAGAGTCTCGAGTATTCCTACTCATTCTCCGACGAACTGCAGCAACAGTGGGAGTGGACCGAGCGGTATGCATCGCAACCGGAAATTCTGCGATACCTGGAACATGTGGCGGACCGATTCGAACTCAGGCAACACATACAGTTCGAAACCCGAGTCGATCAAATGGTGTTCGATGAAGCGTCCAGCCTGTGGTCAATCCATGCGGACGGCCTGACCGTCCGCGCCCGGTTCTGCGTCATGGCAACGGGATGCCTGTCGGCCGCGAACCTTCCCGAAATTCCCGGGCTCGACAGCTTTCGCGGCGAGATCTATCACACGGGCAGGTGGCCCCACGATGACGTCGACTTCACCGGCAAGCGGGTTGGCGTCATCGGCACCGGTTCGTCTGCAGTGCAATCCATTCCGATCATCGCAACCCAGGCGGATCACCTGTACGTGTTTCAGCGAACGCCGAATTTTTCGGTGCCGGCACGAAATCATCCGCTCGATCCCGACGTGCAGGTGCGCATGAAAGCGGACTACGCGCGATTCCGGCGCCAGCAACGCGCCACCGCATTTGCTGCCGGTATGCCGGCGCGCGCGCAATCCGCACTGCAGGCGACCCCGGAGGAACTCGAACAGCACTACAACGCGCGCTGGCGCCACGGTGGCTTGACGTTCATCGGCGCGTTCGCCGATCTGTTGTCTGATGCGAACGCGAATGAAACCGCCGCACGCTACGTGAAACAGCGCATCCGGGACATCGTTGAAGATCCGAGCGTGGCCGAACTGCTGTGCCCGGACCATCTGATCGGCACTAAACGCCTGTGCTCCGACACGCACTACTACGAAACATTCAATCGCGACAACGTCACGCTCATCGATGTTCGAACGAAACCGATTCAGCGCATCTCTGCCACACAGATAACGACCGCCGACAGGACGTTTACAGTGGACGTGCTTGTCTTTGCGACCGGCTTCGATGCGATGACCGGATCACTCGATCGGATCGACATTCGCGGTCGTTCCGGCCTGGCGCTGAAACAGAAATGGAAAGACGGGGCGCGCGCGTATCTGGGCCTGGTGACCGCGGGCTTTCCCAATCTTTTCACGATGACGGGGCCCGGTAGTCCGTCGGTATTGGCGAATATGGCGACCGGCGTTGAGCAACACGCCGAATGGATTTCCGACTGTATTGGCTATCTGCTCGAGAGGGGTTGTTCGTACATCGATGCGACGCCAACAGCCGAAGCAGAGTGGGCGGCTCACGTGAACGAGGTTGCTGCGGAAACGCTCTTCCCCAGATCGAACTCCTGGTATGTCGGCGCCAACATTCCCGGTAAGGCGCGCGTATTCCTGCCGTACATCGGTGGCTTTGCCCGGTATGAAGAGACGTGTAATGACATTGCGTCGCGCGGGTACGCCGGGTTCAGCATAGGGTAGCGGGATGCTGAAATGCATCCTGCTATCCGGCGGATGGAGAGTCGCTCAGGCGCGATCGCTCAGCTCGTATGAAACCTTGCCTTCACGAATCCTGATGACACCGCTGCGTTCGAGTTCGCCGAGCACCTCTGCGACTTCATTGTCAGATAGCTGCCCTTGGAACAGGGCCGCGACGATGTTCACCGATAGAACGCGTGATTGCCGATCTGCGCGGTGCGCACCCGCTGCGGCGGCTGCCGAATCGACTTGCGCGAAAAGAACAGCGCGCCATGAGTCGGGTCTCGCAGCGACCCGTTCAATAGCTGACTGGCCAGCGTGAGCGACGACGCCCAAGCGGCGCGCTGTGTCGGCCGGTCGCCGCGGCCGTCGCACCACCACGAGAACTGACAGGGCGGAGTCTCACCGCCTTGGTAGACCACCCCACAGACGGTTTTCGGAAAACGCGGATCTGCGACGCGGTTTAGGACGACCGCGCCCACCGCTTGCATACCCAGCCGACCTTCGCCACGCGCCTCCCAGTACAGGGTCAGCGCGAGGCAGCGTTGCGATGTGGCATTGATCACGGCGGATTTCGGTGCCGCTGGTTTGACAGCGGCGGGGGGAGCAGGCCGTGACGCGGCGCGTTCCGGCTTACGCTGTTCACGTGGCGCCTGAGTGGCGCATCCGGCGATCAGCAGTACCGCGGCTAACGCAGATAGCCATCCACCGGAGATGCTCGACTCGAAGCGCGACACCAAAGCCCTCATAGATCCACTTCCGTCATGTTCGGAAGTATGGGCGAGCGACCGCGCAGGTCTTCGACGCGTGCCACAAAATGCAGCGGGTCGTCGGTATTGAGACGACGACCACTGCGACAACGGTTGCAGCGATATGCAGTGATCGCGCCGCGATGAAGAATCTGTCTGCGCTGGCTTGGAAGCCTTCGACAAGAAGTGGGTCGATTGGCGCGCGGCTGGCGAAAACCCGGTGTTGCAGATACCTTGAACGCCCGATTCGGCCACGGGGTGCTAAATGAGTGAGCCTGACGCGAACGACCCCATCGCACGCGCGCGCGGGGCGACCGAGTTCTTCGGTCCGCGCGTGCCGGGCCAGCTGGGCTGCGTGTTCGATCACTCGGACGCCGAACTCGTCGTCGGTCACATCGACGTCACCGAGAATCTCATCGCCGGAACCGGGTTCCTGTTCGCGCCAGCGGTGATCGCACTAGCCGACACTTGCGCCGCGATCGGTTGCGGCAACAACATCCCCGCCGGCAGTTCGTTCACGACCATTGAGTTGAAATCGAACTTCCTGTCATCGGCGCGCGTCGGCGAACGCGTCACATGCCGCTGCGTGCCGGCGCACCTCGGGCGGCAGACTCACGTCTGGGACGCAACGGTCAGCAACGAGACCAACGGACGCACGATGGCCCTGTTTCGCTGTACGCAGATGGTGTTGGCGCCGAGATGAGCCGCTGCCGTGCGTTCATGGCATTGCCATAGAAGGTTGACGTGAAATACTTGCCGCTCTTGTGGGCCGGACTCTGGCGCAAGCCGGTCCGCACGGTGCTGACGTTGCTATCGATCAGCGTCGCGTTTCTGTTGTTCGGTGTGCTCAACGGCGTGATTTCCGGGTTCGACTACGCGGCGGCGCAGATGAGCGACATGCGCCTGCGCGTCACGAATCGCGCGAACATTCTCGAATCGATGCCGATCTCGTACGAAGCGCGCATCGCTCGCATACCGGGCGTTCGCACCGTCTCACATCTGTCGATCCTGATCGGCTATTACCGAGAGCCGCGTGACAACGTCAGCGCCGTCGGCCTCGCACTCGAACCCTTCGCCAAGATGTTCTCTGGCACGATGAAGGTACCGGCCGATCAGGTCGAGGCGATGCGCACGACGCGCGACGGCGCGCTCGCCGGCAGCGAACTCGCGAAGCGCTTCAACTGGCACATCGGCGATCGCGTCACGCTGCATTCGCTCAATCAAGTCAAAAGCGACGGTTCGCCCGAATGGCCATTTCAGATCGTTGGTTTCGTCAATGCCGGCGAACACGACGAAAAGGTGTTCGCGAACGAGCTGTACTTCAATTACGAATACCTGGACGAGGCGCGCGCGATCGGCAAAGGCACCGTGAACCAATACGTGGTCGCGATCGACGATGCCAGCCGCGCGTCCGACATCTCGCAAGCCATCGATCGAGATTTCGCGAACTCGAGTGCCGAGACGTCGACGATGAACGAGCGCGAGTACCTCGTTACGCAGTTGCGACAAGTCGGCGACGTGCGGGCATTCGTCAACTGGATCATCGGAGCGGTGTTGTTCACGTTGCTGTTCATGGCCGGCAACACGATGTCACATTCGGTGCGCGACCGCGTGCCCGAACTCGGCGTTCTGAAGACGCTCGGCTTCTCCGATACGGCCGTGTGGGTGCTCGTCGTGATCGAGTCGTCGGTACTGTGTACCATCGGCGCCGCACTTGGCCTCGCGTTCGCCGCCGCTGTGTTTCCACTCGTGTTCGGCGCGCTGCGTTTCATGGGGCCGATCCCGCTGCCGCCGCAGGTCTGGGCGATCGGTTTCGCCATTGCATTGTTGTTGGCGGTGCTCAGCGCATTGGCACCAGCACTGCGCGCGCGGCGTCTGACGATCGTCGAAGCGCTGGCCAGCCATTGAGCAACGCGTGAGCGCACTTCGCCAAGCGGCCGCGATCACCGCGATCAACCTGCGCAGCATCCCGCAGCGCCTCGGTACGTCGCTCGTCATCTGCGTCGGCATCGCCGGCGTCGTCGCAGTGCTCGTAACCGTGCTCGCAATGGCAACCGGACTCAAATCGACCTTCGCGAGCGCGGCGCGCGACGACCGCGCGATCGTGTTGCGCGGCGGTTCCCTCGCCGAAGGGCTTTCGACGATCACGCGCGACGACCTGATCGCGATCGAGGCGGCGCCCGGTATCCGTCGCACCGGCGACGGCAAGCCGGCGCTGTCGCCCGAAGCACTCCTGTCGGTGAATTTGCCGCGCGCGAGCGATGGCCACATAAGCGCGGTGTCGGTGCGCGGCCTCACGCCGATCGCAACCGACGTACGCCCGGAGATCACCATCACCGAGGGCCGCATGTTCAAGCCAGGATTGCACGAGATCGTCGTAGGTAGATCAGCGCATGATCAGTTTGCGCACTTGAACGTCGGCGACGTCGCGAAGTTCTACAACGGCGACTGGACCGTGGTCGGACGCTTCGAAAGCCACGGCGACCTGCACGAGTCGGAGCTGCTGACCGACGCCGCAACGCTGATGTCAGCCGCAAATCGCACGGTGTACAGTGGGGTCACGGTGGCGCTCGACTCGCCGCAATCATTCGACGCGTTCAGGCAAGCACTGCTACACGATCCCTCGCTGAAGGTCGACGTGCAGCGCGAGACCGACTATTACGAGGACCAGTCGAAAGGTATCTCGACGCTGCTCGGCATCGTCGCAAACACCGTTGGCGCGATCATGGCGATCGGCGCGTTGTTCGGCGCGCTCAATACGATGTATTCGGCGGTCAGCGCGCGCACCGTCGAGATCGCGACGCTGCGCGCGATTGGCTTCGGGTCGTGGCCTGTCGTCGCCTCGGTGCTCGTCGAAGCACAAGCGCTCGCACTCATCGGCGCGCTGAGCGGCGGCGCGATCGCGTGGACCTTGTTCAACGGCAGCACGTTCAGCACCGGCGGTTCGCTCGGACAGGTTGCACTGCAATTGCACGTCGGCGCTCCGCTGATCGCGCTCGGCATCTCCTGGGCCGCAGTGATCGGCTTCATCGGCGGATTGTTCCCGGCGATTCGTGCGGCGCGCATGTCCGTCGCGACCGCATTGCGGATCGTCTGATGCTAAGCCTTCATCGTCCATACGCGTTGCGACACACAATGCACCGTTAACCTTGCTATCTCCGGAGACTTCAGTTCCGATAGGTTGTTCGAGCCAACCACTCAAGGCTCCAACATGCGGGTCAATCTGTTCACTTTCGTGGATCTGTACACGCGCCTGCTCGACACGGCTGCGCACATCCTCAAAAAGGGCGTCGAACACGCCACGCAAACGGGGCCACGGAGCAGGCGATGCTCGCCTGATCGACGACATGCAGCCGCCGCGTTTCCAGCTTTCGGTCGTCTGTAATTTCTCAAAGCAGTGGCCGGCACATTACCTACGGAATCCTGCGCAGCAGGGGCGTTCAGCTTGGCAAGCTCGATCTGTTTTCGACTGGGCTCTGACCGAGGTGGGTATCGACCCTTAACGGCATCGTTAGACGATCGGCTTGGCGCGACGGTCACCGAGTGACTGAAATTCGGACGAGTTGTGAACGAGAATATCGGCCGCTGGGTACGCGTTCTGCGGGGTGGCGGGGCCGATGTCTGAAATGCATTTCGGGTTCTCACCCGTCCAGTCTCAGTCGACCTTCGACACGCTTCGCTCACAGGTCGGATTTACTTCGGCGTTCAACGAGCAAAGGGTCAATTTTCAATCGGCGTTGGCAGATGGCGATGGAGCATGAGATTCGGGTTATCCATCGATCGAGCGCATGGCCTCTTAAGGGCCGCGCTCGCTCGCTGGATAGCCTCCAACCTGCAGCCCATCCATTTTAGAAACGCGAATCGCTGTTCGGATAAACTGAACGATCTCAGTTTGCGCAAGGCGCGACCGTCGATCGGCAAGTATGTGACGAACGGCACACTTTTCCTCGAAAGTCCGCGATGGTCGGACATTCAGGAGCGTCAGGCGTGCTATAGAGTGCAGTCTCGGGAAGCGAATTCGCTGAATCGAATGTCAAAAGGCGAGCGCGTTTACCACACCAAGCTCGATTCGCAAATTGCGTATGGATTGCTACTGCTTGTCGCGATGTTTACCGCCGGCTGTGGCGGAGGATCCGGCAGCACAACAGCCGGCACCCCACTAACACCAAGCGCGGCGACGGCCTTGAAGGCCGATGCGGGAGGTGTGTGTGAGACGCTTCTGAATGGAGAGACCTACACAACGTCCCCACCGCCATTGGCTTGCAATCAGGGTGCTGACCCTTACACGGCTTATTTAGACGGTAGCGGATCGACCGCTCCAGGCGGTGCAACTCTCAGCTACGCTTGGTCGTTTGCATCCAAACCGACAGGCAGCGACGCGGTATTGGTGGATGAAAATACTGCGAACCCCACATTCGTGCCCGATAAGGCCGGTCAGTACACGGTGCAGTTGGTCGTTGGCGCAAACGGGGATTCGAGCCCACGTGCAGTGGCCTTGGTGGTGGCGCTCGATGACGCTACCCTCAATCCTGATCCGACAACCAATCCCGACGTTACGCCGTACAGTCTTCATGGCGGACTATCCTCCGACTGCATGTCGTGTCACAACACGAATGCCGATCCAAGCATTCAGGCCAAGTCGAGTACACATATGGCGACGAGCAATATGTGTCAGGCCTGCCATTCCCCGATCGGTTTCAACGTCGAAGGTTTTGTCGATCACGCCGAAGTATTCGGCAACTGCGGCGGTTGTCACGATGGTGTCACCGCCACCGGGAAATCGGCGAATCACCTCGTCACCACGCAAGAATGTAGCGACTGCCATAACACGACCAGTTTCATCAACCTGAATTCAGACGGAACGTTCGATCACACCGGTATCATGGGAGGCTGCTCGGCCTGCCACAACGGCATCGTTGCGATCGGTACGACGAGCGATTTGAATCCGTCGGGGCATCCAAGCATTTCCGTCGAATGCAATGCCTGTCATACCACAGTGACGTTCGCGACGCCCTTCCCGAATCACTCCGACCCGAACGTCGTCGTACCGAATACCTGCGGTCAGGGCGGCTGCCACGATGGCAACAGCGTGGCGAATAGCGTTGCGATTGTCGGGAAGAATTCAGCGCCAAATCCGCACCCGGATACGGGCAACATTACGCAAGCCTGTGACGCCTGCCACAACACCACTACTTTCAACATGAGCGGCGTGTTCGATCACGGTGTATTGGCACGGCACCCCATCGCATGCAAGTCCTGTCACGATGGCCTGAGTGCCACAGGCATGACTGCCGGTCATATACCCATTGCTCCAACTGCTGACTGCAGCAACTGTCACAACACGTCGACATTTGTGGGCGGCTTTGTTGACCATACCTCGCCCGATGTCACGAGCGCGCAGTGCACGGACTGCCATGACGGCACGCATACGTGGAGTTTTGTTGACTCTGCGGGCGCGACAGTCACGCTGCCCATTCAGGGCACGCCCACCACGCCACAAGTTCTTGTAGATATTCATGCAGCCGTAACTGGCGACAGTTGTGGCAAGTGTCATGGCGCCGGCGGCAGCTTTTCCCTGGCAACGGTCGATCACAGCGGATTCGGCTCGGTAGGCAGCACCACACCGCCGTCTCCGTACACGAGTTGTTCAGAGTGCCATGACGGCACAGTCGCGACCGGTCAGTCCACGGGTCACGTGCCGACGACGCAGGACTGCGTCGCGTGCCACGATCCGCAGCGTGGCGATTGGTTCGGCGTTGCGGGATTCGATCATTCGAGTCTGTCGATCTCGGGCAACACGTCAGCGCCGGCCTGTACGTCCTGCCACAACGGATCGACGGCGACCGGTCAGTCTTTGACACATGTGCCGCTGCCGACGGTGGGGCAAGATTGTTTGGTGTGTCATGGCACTGCGTTCACCAATTTCGTATTGCCGACGTTCGACCATGCTGCTGCAGGTATCACGAACAATTGTGCCCGTTGCCACGATGGCCAAGCGCATGACGGCGTGATAGTTGTCGCGAAACCGACCGGCCACATCCCCACATCCGCCGATTGCAGCACGTGTCACGCGGATACGACCAACGGCCCGGGCATCAATGGTTCCGTGACGAGCGGCTTTACGCGAGCAGATTTGTTTGTCGATGCGGTCCATCCGCCTTACACAACGGGCTGCCGGAGTTGCCACAACGGTACATACGACAATGCGACCTATGGTGCCAAGGCGCACCCCAATGATTCCGTTCATGCCACCGTGGATGCCAACGGTTGGGAATGCAGTGCGTGTCATACGACGACAGGCAATTTCCTGGAGACCAATCCGGTCAACCACCAGGATGCGGCCGTCAAGGGTCAACCGTGCGTAAGTTGTCATGTTGCAGGCAATGCCACTGGCGCGATCGGTAAAGGCCCAGCGCACCCGGCGACATCGAATCTATGCCAGCAATGCCATCAGGCCGGCGGTAGTTTTTCAGCGGGCTTCGACCACACCACGTTGGACGTGGGAGGCGTAAACCACGGGCTGGCGTGTTCGTCATGTCACGATGGGCGGACGGCAACCGGGAAGGCGGTAAACCACGTGCCGACCGCGCGCGATTGCATCGCCTGTCATGCGGGCTATCCACCGACAGCGTCTTCGTTCGCCGGAGGCACCTTCGATCACACAGGCCCGGAAATGACCGGCAAGCTATGTATGCAGTGTCACAACGACAGCGTCGCTGTGGGCAAAACGAATTTCGGTACGTTCACGCACATCGCAACGAGTTCGGATTGCGGTGCATGCCACACCACTCTCACGTTTGCCAACGCCACAGCCTTCAATCACACGGGCGTGACGACCGGCTGCGCGGCTTCTGGTTGCCATGCGTCAGGCACGGCAAGCGTCGTCGATGTAACAGACGACCCGAATCTGCTTCCCCACATTCCGATTGTTGGCTCGGGCACCGAAGTCAACTGCTACGCTTGTCACAAGAGCGCCGGCGGCACCTTCGCGAACTCTTCAATGGATCATTCGGTCGTTACGTTTGAGGCGTGCCAGAGCTGTCACGATGGCAAACACGACGGTGGTAATACCGCTCATGTTGCCACCACAAAATCATCGACTCACTTCGTCACATCCGTAGCGGCGTGCGCTTCGTGTCATACCAGTACCACTGCGTGGACGACAGTCGCCTACAAACACACCAGCAGCGGTGGTTATCCTGGCGACCACAGCACGAAGAAGGTTACGTCGTGTACTCAGTGTCATAGCGATACGATTCCGAACGCGAACATTTCGACTTTTCCCTCAACCGCTTTGGCGTCGGATAAGGCAACTCCATACGGAACAACTTGTGCCGCCTGCCATGCCAACAAGAGTGACCATGGCAAGCCTGTTCCCGTGAAATATATAGCTTGCGGCAATTCAGGTTGCCACAAAGTAAGCAGCAGCAGCTTTTGAGGATCGCAGGCGTTCCGGCGGACACCGCGTGGGACGAGTTGGAGCCCAACTGGCAAGCCCGTGATCTTTGGTCCGGCAAAGCAAACGGCGTCCGTTTTAAGACTTGAGGTACACACAACGTGAGCGAAGCCCAACCTTCTTATCGGCGGCGCAACATTGCACTTGCGATCGTCACTTCCGTCATTGCCATCTTCGCGGCATCGAAATTGATGCTCGGTAGGGCACCGGAAGTCCGCGGCGGCCCAACAGCGCCGGCGGCGGATGCCTCGATCGCTGGCGACGCTGGAATCAGCGTTGAGGTGACATTCGCTGGCGCGGCAGACGCATTGCCCGATACGGCCAAGGTCTACGTGTTCATTCGTCCGGTGGGTGAACGGATGCCGCTCGCCGTGCAGACTTACTCGCCTGGCGATCTTCCCGTTGTCGTCAATTTTTCGAGGCCGTCGCCGAATGTCTCCGCACAGTCTGTCGAAGCTGTCGCGCGCCTGTCGATGACCGGTGCGGTGGCGTTGCAACCAGCTGACGTCCAAGCCGTGTCTGAAGCCCTGCGATTCGACGCCGGCACAAAGCGCACTCGATTGAGCCTTGCTGCGTCGGCAACATCGGCGATTCCTGCCGACGGATTCAAAATTCCGGTCCACGTCGCGATCGCGCTTGACCGGGATCTCCCGCCGACCACGACGGTATTCCTTGTTGTCCGATCTTCCGGCAAGCCGATTCCGTTGGCCGTAAAGCGAATGACTGTCGCCGATTTGCCCGCGGACCTGTCTCTATCTGACGCCGATGCGATGGTCCCTGGCACGTCGTTGCGCGACGCAGGGACCTTGGAACTGGTCGCACGTGCGTCACTGTCTGGCAACGCCAAGGGTAGTCCGGGGGACTATGAGGGAACGTCCGGCGCGTTGCAGGTCGATGCCGTCTCGAATCGAGTGAACCTAGTGATTGACCACGCGCTCTAGGACCGGCGCGCCGACGCTCCGTGGAACGAACACGCCTGACGGGAACCAACCGTGTCATGCGGCGGTAGATCCGATTTTGCGGGCTCCAAAATTTCACTAGCTACGGGGGGCTGTCAAGCCCGCTATCTTTGGTTCAGCGCTCAAGTTGGGGATTACTGCTTTGTTGGGGATGCGCAGCCAACTCGGCAGTCGGGCGCGTCGAGGATTCCGGAGCGCCCGCACGTGTCCGATCGCGGATGCATCAATTTGTGTGAAAAGTCTCAAAGACCTTCCATCCGATGAATGCTCAATGGCGCCCAAGCTCTGATAATGAATGCTGTAGGTGTGGCGCGTTTGCACGCCGCTACGGATCGGATTTGACACTCCAGAGCGAACGGGCCTTGGCAGCATTCCATCCCATCGCAGCCGCCTTAGTCGTCGTACTTGCGATGAACGCGCAGGCGAAACCACCTGCATCCGATCTGGACGACGTGCGCCGTAGCTACATCGAACTGCAACGCGACGTGTTGCTCGCGGATCCGGCACCGATTCTGCCGATGAAATCGCAGGTTGCAATCTATGTTTCGGTCGATCCGCGCGCGACTGCTACGCTGAGCGCGCTGTCGATCGAAATCGACGATCACGTTGTAACCCAACCGCGCTATTCGGCTGCTCAGTTCGCAGCGTTGCGGCGCGGCGCATCGAACCGCGCATATGTTGGTGAGGTGCCGAGCGGTCCGAACACGCTTATCGCGACGTTTTCGGGAGTTCGCGGCGACGGCAATCCGTTCGTGAACACTGCAAGCCTCCAGCTCCCGGATTCGAGCGAGCCGAGTTACGTGGAACTGAAGCTCTCGCACACGCAAACGAAGGATTTACCGGATGTCGATGCGCGAGTCGTCGTGCGGAATGCGACTGCGGCGGCGGGCGCGCTCTGCGACTGGCTGCTGGGTTGCCTGGTCCCGGAGTCGGTCGGAGCGCCGGCGGATCTCGTCTACCGGTCAGTTCTGTATCCCTTCTATCAGAATGACGACGAACGCACACTGGTGCAGGCGATGGCCGTTAGTGCACGAACGCCCGAGTACGAACCCAGCTCAGTCGAACGGCTGCAACTTGCTCAGCTCGCGTCCGCCCTTGCGATCGGTGCGCGCAGTATAGTGATCGACACTTCCAGTGCGTTGGAGGGCGAATCCCTTGGGCCGCAGGAGCGCATACGCTTCGCGTTCTTGCGTGCGCGCGACACCTATCATCGCCAGGATTGGTCGGGACTCGACACAGCGCTCGAAACCATTGGCCGCACGCGTGGGACATTTCCCATCGCGTCGGCGATTCCGACCTCCGTCGATGCGGAAATCGCGTTCATGCGGGCCGAGCTCGCGACCGCCAAAGGCGACTTCGACCGCGCGCAATACATCGTCTGGAGCGAAATCCCGGCACAGGATAGCCTGCGCGCGTACGGGTTGTTTAATCTCGGTGTTGTGTTGCGCGCATCAGGGATCCCGACCCGCTCCGAACGCGTATTCACACGCCTTATCTCGATGCCCGTCTACACGCAGGAGGCGCTCGACATCAAAGAGCGCGCTCGCGTTGCATTGTCAGTCCTCAACGTGCAGCGAACCGAATCCGCGTCGGCCGAAGCTGTGCTGCGCGACGCGCCAGCGCAGGGTCGTTATCACGATCAGTTCATGGTGTCGTACGCGACGCGTTCGATGGATCACGGAGACTACGAACTCGCTGCGCGGATCTGGCTGACGCTCGCGAATGAAGCGCCGTGGTCGACTGCCGGCAAAACTGCCCAGGTCGCCTATCCAATGTGCCTTGAACATATTGCCGCGCCGGATGTCGTGTTGGCTCAGTACCGCGACGTGCAGACAAAATTCGAACGACGTATGACGGACCTCGATGCGTTGGCACGGCGCACCCACGATCGGTCATGGGTTGCCGCGTTGCTGCATGGCCTAGAAGAGTCGCCCGATGCCGTGCTGCGCCGCGATCCGGTCGTTACCGAGTGGCGTAGCCGACTCGGCCATGACGACTGGCTCTATTGGTTCAATGCGGATTCGACGCAAACGCTGTTCCGGGAGCTTGCGGAACTCGAACGCATTGAGACTCGACTCTCAACGAACGTGCCCACTGCCTTCGAGTCGCGCGCTCGTGCGCTCGCGGTCGACGTATCGCGACTCGCCAATGATCGCCGCGCGCTGCTGGCGCAATCGCTTTCGGAAATCGCTCGAAACGAGTTCGCAATGGTAGGGCAGCAACTGCGCTTGATCAAAGTCGGCATCGCGAGGACGACCGACCGGGCCGCGGAACAACGTCCTGCGCAGGCGAACCCATGAAGGCGACTTCACTGAGCGTGTGCGTGTTCGGATTGTTCGCGATGTTGGTGGGGTGCAGCAGCGCGCCACGCGGCATCGAGGCGCGCGGACCTAAAGTCGGTGTCGTGCTTGCAGAATTGCCACCGCTGACGACCACACCACCCACGACGTCTGCGCCCACGACGTCCGCGGATGCAGCGGCCGCCTATCACCACATCGAGGGCACGTTCCCCGACGCATCTGATAATAGGACCATCGAGCGTCGACTCGCGGATCTCGACCGGCGCATCGGCGCGGAAAGCGATCCGGAGCACACAGCCGGCTGGTACAAGGATGCGATCGCTCGATACAAGACGTTGTTGGTCGATCCGCGCAACGGTGATACCGAAGACATCCTCTATCACCTGGCCGAGGCCTACGACGCGCTCGACGATCGAGCGGCCACAAACCATTATCTCGACCGCCTCATCAAAGAATTCCCAAACAGCGACTATCGCATCGAAGCGCATTTCCGGCGCGCGGAGCGCGCGTTCTCCGAGAAGGAGTACGATCTGGCCGTCGAAAACTACGCATTCGTCGTCGAGCAGGGTCGCACGGGCGCGTACTGGCAGAACGCCAACTACATGCTCGGCTGGGCGCGCTTCAAACAGGGCGAATACGAACGCAGTCTCGACGCGTTCTTCAAAACGATCGACACGATCCTGGCGGAAAACGAAACACCCCCCGCTTCTTCGAAGGAAATGCTCGATGACACGCTACGCGTCGTCGTCATCGCCGTCACCTACCTCGATGGTGCGAACACACTCACACAACGCTTCGACGCGCTGCACAAACCGCGCTGGCAGTATCGCGTGTACGAACGTCTCGCCGACGACCTGCGCGGCAAACAACGGATCCTCGACAGCGTTGCGGCGCTCGAGGCGTTCGTCCGCGAAAACCCATACGATCCACACGCGATCGCGTTCGCTCAGCGAGAAATCGAAACGCTTGCGCAAGCGGAATTTCCTGCGCAAGCCAACAAACGCAAGGAAGCGTTCATCGCTCAATATCGCTTCGGCAGCGACTACTGGGTGGTCAACGGCAACGAATTGAGCGATCGATATTTACCCACGCTCAAAACGTACCTGTTGGAAGTGGCCAAATTCGCGCACGCGGACGGCCAGCGAGAGCACCAGACGGCGCCGCTGCTGCGCGCATCCGAATACTATGAACAGTTCGTCGAGACATTTCCCCTCGATCCGGCCGTTGGTGAGGTTCTGTTTCTCGACGGAGAAGCTCTCACCGACGCACACGAACCCGCACGTGCGCTCGTTGCGTATCAACGCGTCATACACGAACATCCGGGCGATCCACACGCTCAGGACGCAGGTTACGCCGCGATCGTGACGCTCGACGCATTGCTGCATGACGCGAAACCGGACGACGTTGTGATGCTGACGCGCACGCGGATCGATGCGCAGATCGAGTATTCGATGTTGTTCCCGACCGGCCCTCACGCAGCAGAGGCCCAGGTCAACGCGGCGAACGCACTCTTCGAAACCCACGAATACGCCGATGCCACTACCTTGGCGCAAGGATTGCTCGCCCGGCGGGGGCAACTGCCGAAGGAAGTGACGCTGAGCGCAACGTTGATCGTTGCCCAGAGTGCCCTCGAACAGCAGCAGTTTTCCGCCGCCGAACTGCACTATCGCGAAGCGCTGGCGCTGACCGATTCTTCGTCGAAGGACGCCGCGAGCATACGCGCGCGACTGCTTGCGTCGATCTACAAACAGGCGGAGCAGGACGAAACGCGCGGTGACGTCGACGGCGCGGTCAAAAACTATCTGCGCATCGCAACCGACGACCCGAATTCGGAGCTCGCCGCAAAAGCGCATTTCGACGCGGTTGCCACATATGAAGGGGCGCAGCGTTGGGGCAAAGCAGCGGATCTGTTGGCGGCGTTCCGCACGCGCTATCCGCACAGCTCGCTCGCACAGGATCTTGGCGCGAGGCTCGCCGAATTCTACGAAAAGGCCGGCCGACGGCTGGCAGCCGCGAAGGAATTCGAGGGTGTTGCGTCCGCCAACGCTTCGACCGAGGTGGGGCGAGCGGCCTTGTATCACGCGGGCGAACTGTATGAAGACGGCGATGCGGCCCAATCGATCAAGTGTTTCCGCCGCTACGTTGCCGCCTATCCCAAGCCGGCCGATCAGGCGCTAGAAGCTGCGCATCATCTCGAGGTCGCGTACGCGCGCCTCGCCGACGGTAATAACCTCGACGCCTGGTTGCGCAAGGAAGTCGAACTCGCAGGCCCGCCGCGAGCCGGCACGAGCGATCGCAGCCGCTATCTGGGTGCATCCGCTCAGATCCAGCTCGCAGAAATGTCGCGTCGCGATTTCGATGCGATTCAGCTTTCGGGCGATCTGAAGAAAAACCTGACGCGCAAACAGGAAGCGCTCAAGCGGACGGTGGCCGCATTCGAGCAAGCAGCCAGCTACAACGTCGCTGAATTTGCCACTGCATCGACGTATCAGACCGCCGATACGTACGCGGCGCTCGGCCGTGAGCTGCTTGCCTCACCAATCCCCACATCGCTGTCCGATATGGAGCGCGAGCAGTACAAGGTATTGCTGGAGGAACAGGCGACGCCGATCGAGGAACTGGCGATTTCCATCTACGAGATCAATGTGCGCCGAAGCTGGGCCGGCATTTACGACGAGTGGGTCGGAAAAAGCTTCGACGCCCTACGCACGTTGTTTCCGGCGCGTTACGCAAGACCGGATGCGTGGGTCGGATTCGTCGATACGCTCCAGTAGTTCCAGTTCCATGCGGCACCTCGAAGGTTCGACGCGCCGACAGTCGCCTACTAGTGAGTAAGCAGCGACAAAACGGATCGAGAGTGTTCATTGAACATCGCGAGCCACTGAGGTTCGGGGTTGGCACGTGCGAGGTCGTACGCGCTCGCCGAATTCGAGTTGCGAATTCGCGGGTCGGCCCCTTTTTGCAGCAGGTACTTGGCCATTTCGAAATGACGTGCGCTCGTCGCGCGGAACAGCGGCGTATTGCCTTGGGAGTCGCGGCTGTCGAGGGATGCGCCGGCCGCTGTAAGTAGCGTCGCTGACGCTATATCGCCGTCGATTGCCGCGAGATGCAAAGGCGTCGATCCGGATTCTGAAGATTCGTTGGGATTGTGACCGTTCTTCAGCAGTTCATCGACGGAAGCGGTTGCATGCGCCCGGACCGCTCGATGAAGGGGCGTTACGCCGGACGAATCGGCGGCGAACTTCTCCTTAGCAGGAATCGGTTTCAGCGCCGCCAGAAGCACATTCACTTCATTTGAATCGGTGCGTCCCGACGCGTACCACAATGCGGTGCGACCACGTTTGTCAGCGAGCGTCGCGGAAGCGCCGTGTCCCAGCAGGCTACGAATAGAATCGGCTGCCCCGGATTCCGCCGCAATCATCAGAGCGGTGCGCCCGTCGGCGCCACGGATGTTCGGATTCGCGTGATGCTCCAGCAGATGCGACGTCATCGCCGCACTTGCGCGGCTCGCGGCAAGACCCAGGGCGAATCGTCCCTGTGCGTCGACCGCGTCGGTTGGTGCGCCCGCATCGAGCAGCGCAAACGCGATCGCGTCGAAGTTTTCTTCGATCGCGATCTGGAGTGGTGTCTGTCCGTCCGGTAGAGTGGTGTCGTTGTGCGCGCCGTGCGCCAGCAACGCGGCGACGACCTCTGCATGGCCCTGACCGACGGCGCGAGTCAACGCAGTGTGTCCAATCGTGTCACGTGCGTTCACGTCGGCATTCGCCAGGAGCAACTCGACCAACTTCAGATCGCCGCTCCATGCGGCGACGCTGAGATCCGGCCAACCTTCGAATCGTTTGTCCTTTCGCAGGCCCACAAGACGTTCGGCGGCATCGAGCTCGGTGGGCGCGGCTTTTGTTGGGTCGGCAGCAACACCTTTTGCTTGCGCGAGTTGTGCTGCGGTCCATCCCGCGGCGTTGCGTGCCGAGAGGTTCGCGCCGTGACGCGTCAGCGCCGTGACTGCGCCTTGCTTTCGATGTGCGATTGCAACGTGCAGCGGCGTATCGCCGTTGCGATCCGCGACGTTCGGATTCGCCCCCGCGTCCAGCAGCGTTTCAATGACCGAATCGCGACCCTGTTCGGCGGCATAGAAGAGCGCCGTTCGTTCGGAGCGATCGCGTTGATTGGCATCGAGATGAGCGCCGAGCAAAAAGGCGACGACGCGCGTATGTCCGGCCGCTGACGCAGTCATCAACAGTGTCTGACCCTGGTCGTCGGCGATCGCCAAGTCGCGGCCGGTCAGTTGGGCGAGCACGAGATTTTCGTCCGGCATCGCAACGATCGCGAATAGATCGTCCGGCTTTTGCGATAGGCTGTTCAAGCGTTCGAGTGCGCGAGTATCGCCCGCGCGTGCGGCGCGCGCGTACCACTCACGGGCTTTGACGATATCGGTAGGAAAGCCAATTGCGCGTTCGTAACATTGACCCACCATGTATTGCGACGGAACGTGTCCAGCCGAAGCCGCCTGCTCATAGAGGCGCGCGCTTTCCTTCAGATCCTGGGTGATGCCGACGCCGGCGCGGTATAGGTTCGCGAGTCGATACATCGCTTCCGGGTCGCCGCGTCTGGCCATCTCGTCGAGCAGACGTCGCGCCTTGGGGTAATTGCCTTGTACGATGCTTGCATCGACTTCGGCGAACGCGCTTTCGACTGCGTTGGCCACCGGCGCCCCGAGCGCGACAGCCAGCGCGAACACCAACGTTGCGAACCTATTCCGTGCCATATTTCGTCTCGATGTGAATGCCGACGCGACGCAGGAGATCCGTTGGCAGAATGCCGCCTGCGCAAACAATGACGTCGTCGTTCGCAACCTCAGCCGGTCGCTTGTCAGCTTCGATGATCACGTGTCGCGGCGTGATTTCGATGACGTTCGATTGCAGCTTTAGGTCGATCTTCCCCGAGCTGTGGGCCGCGTCGATGCGTTGGCGATTGAGTAGTTTGGTTCGCGAGAATGCAGCGGAACGATACGAAAGAGTCACTTTTGCTTCCGGCGCATCTGAAACGGCAAGCGCTGCCTCGAGTGCCGAATCGCCACCACCGACGACGAGCACGCGCTTACCGGCGTACTGCTCCGGTTCGATCAGTCTGTAGACGACCTTGGGCAGTTCCTCTCCAGGGACCCCGAGTTGCCGTGGCGTTCCGCGACGACCCAACGCGAGCAGTACGGAACGCGTTCGATACTTTTTCTTTGTGGTTGTAACGATGAAGCCATTGCCGTCGATATCGATTGTGTCAACACATTCCTGATATTTGATGCGTATGCCGGATTCGGCCTCTGCGTTCTTCCAGAACTTCATCAACTCTTCTTTATCGATGTGTTTGAAACTCATCCAGCCGACCATCGCCAGTTTCACCGGCGCGGTCATCACGAGTTTGCCGCGCGGAAAATGCGCGACCGTTCCGCCGAGAAGGTCTTGCTCGACCGTGACGTAGTCGATGTTCTGCTCGTGTGCGGCCAGCGTCGCGGCGAATCCCGCGGGTCCAGCGCCGATAATCACGACATCGTGGGTGTCGGATTGACGCTTGCCATTGGCCAAGACCATCTTTGCGATGTTTTCGATCGCTTGTTGTCCCTGCACGACGGCGTTGCGAATCAAACCCATACCGCCGAGTTCGCCCGCAATGAAGATGCCAGGCACATTCGTCTCGAACGTCGATTTCACCTGGGGGATGTCGACCCCGCGCTCCGCAGTGCCGAACACGAGTCTGATCGCGTCGACAGGGCACGCCGTCTTGCAGGCGCCGTGGCCGATGCAATCTGACGGACCCACGAGATGCGCTTTGCCGCGAATCACGCCGAGCACCTTGTGGCTCGGATATTCAGGACACGCGTGAACGCACGATTCGCAGCCGATGCATTTCAGATGGTCGATCTCCGGATGGAGCGATGGCGGTGCTGTCAATCCCGCTTCGACGGATTCGAAGTGTATGGCCGCATTGAGCCTGTGCTTGCGCGCGCGGCGAAGGCTCACCGCGACAGCGACGATGGCTAACGGCACCGCGTATGAGAGATATGGCAGCAGTTCCTCGAACGAAGTTGTCATCCTTGGCGTGCCTCAATCCTACTGTCGGAGCCTCGAGCGAGCATCGCATTATCAGAATGCGCTCTGTCTGCCACAACGCAATGATTTCGAATATGTGAGAAATCGCGCACATATTGTCAACGAGACCGCTATCCTTCTCGCGCCAACGCATCGTGTGATTTCACGGATGAAACAAGCGCCTTCCGCCGTGGACAACCGGATCATCAACGTCCCGCCGGCAACGCCTGCAGGTAGATCGAGCGAGAGCAATGATCGTATTTCGCGTGCCGCCAAGGCGGCGCACGCGGCTCCTCGACGTGAAGCGCCGCCGTGCGTCCAACCCGTTGCGGCCTCAAAAGTAGACGTCAAAGATCCGCTCTGGATGAAGCTCGGCGCATTCGTGTTCTACACGCTGTGCGCGCTCGTGTTGTGGTGGGGCTGGGAAGTCAGAGATCAGCACTACATCTCGGCGAAGTTCGGCGTCGGCTACGCGCTGGGGATCATCGGGACGACGCTGATGGCGTTGTTGCTGCTGTATCCGGCGCGCAAACGCGCACGAGCGTTCCGAAATCTCGGGCCCATCCGATACTGGTTCCGAGTGCACATGGTGTTCGGCGTAGTAGGCCCGATTCTCGTGATTTTTCATTGCAATTTCAGCCTCGGCTCGTTCAACAGCGAGACCGTTCTCCTGTGCACTCTGATCGTTTCTTCCTCCGGGTTTTTTGGCCGCTACTTCTATTCGCGGATCCACCACGGCCTGTACGGACACAAAGCGAGTCTCGAAGAGTTGCAGCGCGATTTCGTCGAGATGCGTGACAAGGGTTCGGTGTTTTCGAAGTTGTTGCCGACCATCGTCGAAGACCTCGCGCGGGTCGAGCGTCCGTTGTTGTCGCCAACGGGGAAACTCGGACCCGGTATGGGTGCCGCAATGTTGACAGGCATCGGAACTCGGTGGGCGTATCTGCGTATTCGTATGAAGTTGCGCCATGCGTTGGACGAGGCGGCGAAGAACTCGCCGATCGTCGCGCGCGAACGTGAGCGTCTAGAATCCAACGGTCGGCGCTATGCTGCGGGTCGTCTGGAAAAATTGCGAAAATATGCGCAGTTTCTGCTGTTTGAACGCCTGTTCTCGATTTGGCACGTCGTCCACTATCCGCTCTTCGTCGTCCTGGTGGTTGCAGTCATCGTGCACGTCGTCGCGGTCAACATGTACTAATCGTGAGATTGCATCCCCGAGCACGCATCGTGCTGATGTTGACGTTGTTCCTGCCGGGCCCGTCTTTTGCTGCGAGCCTAGAGCGACTGGTCATGCCTGGTCCGGTGATCAAAGGGCACGCTGACTTAGAAAACAATTGT
Source organism: uncultured Gammaproteobacteria bacterium (assembly GCA_963735085.1). Taxonomy (GTDB): domain Bacteria; phylum Pseudomonadota; class Gammaproteobacteria; order Pseudomonadales; family Azotimanducaceae; genus DATJGR01. The sequence goes on along the minus strand of CAVTJP010000013.1, from coordinate 16,940 downwards.
GCGAATTGTCATCGAGCGTTTGTCGCGGGCGAGCAGCCGGCTTTGTGTATGGATTGTCACAAGGAAATTCGTTCCGACGTGACGTCGCTGACGGGGTTCCATGGCCGCATCGCGAAAGATCAACCACGGCTTCTGTGCAAGAACTGTCACACCGAGCACAAGGGTCGTGATGCCGACGTCGTGGGTCTGGATCGTTCGGCATTCGATCACGATCGAACGAATTTCCCGCTGCGCGGCGGCCATGTGGGTCGCGACTGCGGCGCCTGTCACACGCAAGGCAAGCAGTTCAGAGAAGCGTCTGTCGAATGCTCCTCCTGCCATGGCGAGGCGCAGCCGCACATGAAGCGCCTGGGCGAAAAATGTGCGGGATGCCACAGTGAGGATCGGGCGTGGCCCGATGTTCGTTTCGACCATTCGAAGACGGCATTCAACCTGCTGGGCGCGCACGTCGATGTGGTCTGCCAACGTTGCCATGTTGACGAGGTCTGGAGGGGGCTGCCGAAGACCTGCGTGTCCTGCCATAGCGCCGATGACGTACATCGTGGCAGTCGCGGTACGAACTGTGCGTCGTGCCACAACACGACCAAATGGAGCGGGGTCGCGTTCGACCATTTCAAACAAACCGGTTTTGCATTGTCGGGCCGTCACAAGGAACTGGTCTGCAGCGCATGCCACCTTGACAACATGGCGATCAAAAAACCGCCGAAAGACTGCAATGGATGCCATAGCGCCGACGACCAACATCACGGCCGATTCGGCGGCAAGTGTGGTGACTGTCACGGGCAGTCGAAGTGGGAGAACCAGTACGACCACCTTGCCAAGACCGGGTTTGCGCTGAACGGCGCGCATGAGTCGCTGAAGTGCGAGAGCTGCCATCGTGGCGCACTGACGGACAAACTACCGAAAACCTGTATCGGCTGTCATCAAAAGGACGACCCTCACAGCGGCCGATATAAGGCCTGCGATAGTTGCCATACGGAAGTCACGTGGCATTCGGTTGCATTCGATCACGCGTTCACGAAGTTTCCACTGATCGGCATCCACGCGTCGGCTGCATGCGAAGCCTGTCATACCAAGCTCGATTTCACGGGCGTGTCTGACGTCTGCGGCGATTGTCATGCGGATCGCGACTACCACAACGGCGCATTCGGTAAAGTCTGTGGGACCTGCCACAACCCCAATGGTTGGGATCGTTGGCAGTTCGACCATGACAAGCAGACGACATATCCGCTCACCGGGGCGCATCACGGGCTTGAATGCGCGGCGTGTCACAAAGTTGCAATCACCGAACACGTTAAGCTGTCGCGGGCGTGCTTCAGCTGCCACGCCAAGGACGACAGGCATGACGGAAAGTTCGGCGCTGATTGCAGTCGTTGTCATTCAACGGAATCATTTCGCGCGCCCGCGTTACTGAATCCGTGAGCTCACTGTGAAGCTCCGCGCAACGCTCCTCTGGCTGCTCCTGACGTGTGTCGCGCCCGTTGCGGCGGACGCCGCGGTGCCGTCTGCAGTTCCGTTCGATCATTTTACGACGGGGTTCGAACTCGACGGCTTGCACCGCAACGTCGACTGCGAGGCGTGCCACCGGAACGGCGTGTTCAAAGGAACGCCGCGCCGCTGCGCAGGTTGCCATGACGGCAGCAATCGAATCGCGAGCACGGCGAAGACGCCCCAACACATGCTGACGACAGCGGTATGTGAGGCATGCCATACCACCACGACCAGTTGGAAGACGGTTCCGATCGTCAACCATGACGAAGTGGTGGGCACCTGCCAGTCGTGTCACAACGGCACTTATGCGAACGGAAAACCGCCTACTCATCCGCTGACCTCGGACGACTGCGGTGGGTGCCACAACACCTTCTCCTGGACCAGTGTGACGGCGTTCAATCACGCGGGGATCGTCAATGGGTGTTACCAGTGCCACGACGGCGTAAGGGCTACGGGCAAAGGACTGAAACATATACTGACCGACAACATCTGCGAGGACTGTCATACGACGGCCTTCTGGAAACCGGTCGTCGTGGTCGATCACACGCATGTTCTCGGAAGCTGCTCAAGCTGCCACAACGGCACAACAGCGACGGGTAAAACGCCGAACCACGTGCAGACGACCGCGGAGTGCAACGAGTGTCACTCGACGCTGGCTTGGAAGCCGGCGGTCGGTTTCAACCATGCCGGCGTCAGCGGAAACTGCGCCAGCTGTCATAACGGCATAGCGGCGACCGGCAAGCCGGCGAACCACTTCGTGACGTCGCGCGACTGCGAAGAGTGCCACACGACCAGCGTGTGGAAGCCGAGTATTTTTGTGCACACGTCGGCCAACTATCCGGGTGATCACCGCGCAGCACTGGCGTGCGTTCAGTGTCACACGACGAATGCGGAAGTCGTTCCCTTCAAATATCCGGCTTACCTACCGGATTGCGCGGAGTGTCATGCCGGCCAATACACCGCCGGTGACCACAGGAACAGGTCGGTCGATCTCGATCGAAACTGTGGCCAGTCGGGTTGCCACAGCGTTCGCAGCAGTTCGTTCTAGCGATGTTGGCTCGACGCGCTTGCCTTGTTGCCTCGATCGTCTGGTGCGGCGCCGCCGCAGCCGACAGCACGCCGCTGCAAGGCGCGCGCGTTGTCCAGCGGTCCGAGGATGCCGTCGTCGTTGAATTCGAGTTCGCCGATGACATTCGAGTGACCGCCCATCAGGCTAAGTCCGACGGGATCGAAGTCCGCCTGCGCGCCTCCACGATGTCGTCGCAGTGGGACCAGAAGGAAGAGAGCTTCTCCGGGGATCTGGGCGCCATCGAGAAGGTCACGTTCGAGGGCAGCGGTGTGGGCGGATACCTCCTCACGGTACAGCTGGATCAACCGATGACCGTCGAAGTAATGCCGCAGGGCGATGCGCGGCGTGTCGATATCCGCATGACGAAGTCCGCAGAGGCGCGCGTGGCCGTCGAACCCGCTGCGAGCGCGGTGGTTTCGGCGCTGCAATCTGCGGACGGTGGACCACCGTCGGCCGCAGACGGCGTGCTCAGTCGGGAGGAAGGAGATGTGCCGGCGCAGCAGACCGCCCCGACGGCCGAGCTGCCGAGCGCCCGCCCCTCCGCGGTCGTTGAGCGCCAGGGTGGATCTGTTCCTGCTGCCGCGCAGGCGCTTCCTACCGCAACCGCGCCCGTCACGCCGTTCGCGCCGGCTGCAGCTGCTATGGCGCCGGTTGTCGCTACGACCCAGGAAGATGCAAGTGTGTACCAGAATGCGCTCGCGGAAGGGCGTCAGGCTGCAATGACGCAGGACTATCCCCGCGCCATCGTGCTGTACGCCAAGGCGTCTGAGTCGAGCGACGTCGCCGTTCGTCAGGAAGCGCTCGAGATGTTGGCAATGGCACGCGAGCGCAATCACCAGGACGCCCAGGCGAAGGCGATCTACGACCAGTTTCTCGCGCAATACCCGGATTCGGAAGCGGCGCCGCGGGTACGACAGCGATTGTTGGGCCTGATCACGCGCGCCCTGCCCATTCAACAAAAGTTGAAGGCACCAACCCGAGACGATGGTACGTGGACCGCTGTCGGAAACGTATCCCAGTTCTATCAACGCAACGAGCTATCGGTAAACGGCGACAAGTCGGTCGTCGGTGTAGATGGTCTATTCACGAATGCGGATGTCATCGTGGGCAGAAGAACGTCGAGCCTCGATCTGCAGATGCGCGTTTCAACCAATGGCCTGTATGACTTCAGTTCCAACGCCGATAGTAACTACCAGATGTCGACGGCCTACTTCGATGCCCAACAGATCGATTGGGGGGTGGACGTCAGGGTCGGACGTCAATCCCAGCAAAACAACGGCGTGCTGGGCCGGTACGACGGCGCGATGGTGACCTACAAAGTGCTGCCGTGGCTGCAACTTGGGGCGCTCGGCGGATACGCAGTCGACTACGGCGTCAATGGTTTCACCACGGACCGCCCACTTTACGGTGTCAACGCCAGGATCTCGTTGGCGGATGGCATGTTGGAGTTCGCCCCGTTCTATATCGAGCAGCAGGCAGACGGGCTGCTCGATCGCCGCGCCGTCGGCATGGAGACGCGATTCTTCCGCAACAATCTATCGGTGTTCTCGCTGTTCGATTACGACACCTACCATCAGGCGTTGAACACGAGCTATTTGATGGTCAACTACCGTTTCGAAAACGGGTTGAGCTCGTATCTGAACTTCGACCACCGACGCGCTCCCTACATCACGACGGAAAATGCGTTGATCGGGCAGGGGGTCAATAGCCTGAGCGATCTCGAAAACTCTTATACGAATCAGCAGATCGAGCAACTCGCGGACGATCGAACCTCGACGCTGACGATCGGAACGTTTGGCGTGGACAAAGACATTACGCAGCGCTTTGCGCTCGGCGGTGACGTGTCCTATTCCGACTATGCCGATACGCAGGCGTCGGGCAACGTCGCGGCAACGCCGTCGCGGCGCGACTATTACTACACGCTGAGATTTCGGCTGGATGATATATTCGGTTCCCAGACGTACTCCGCAATTTACCTGCGTTACACCGACAGCCCAGATTCCCGCGCGAGTTCGGTGTACTGGAACAACCGCTTCACGCTCCGCAACGTTTGGCAGATTTATCCGAGGGTTCGCGTCGGCTATCAGGATTTCTCAAGCGTCGGCCAGACGCAGTGGACGATCTCGCCGTCACTGCGCCTCGACTATCGACCGACGCGGAGCATGTATTTCGAATTCGAGAGCGGCTACGACAGCACTCGGCGTGATGCGCGAGTATCGACCCAATCAATGGACCTCGTGGGCTATTACGTCCGCTTAGGTTGGCGGACGCTCTTCTAACCTGCGCTTCCCTACGTCCTCGCCGCTGTCACGCTGATGGGTGCGACAACTACTGAGGAAGCCGTCTTGCCTGATCTCGTGGCCGAGCCACCTCCTAGCAACACGTCCGAGCCGAGCTTGAATGACAACGGCTCCGCCGCACAGATTCGCTCTCCGCACTTTGGGGCTTGATAGGACGAAATTTTCTAAAGCCGAGGATGTGTAGTGGAGGTCGCGCACGTCGAATTCTTGGAAACGATCCTCGCGAGGAGCCGGCTACCGCCGCCAGTTCAGAGTCCCGGCGTTACCGGATCGTGACTACCCCGGAGATAATTGCCCCGTTCCTGCTGGCGATGAAACCATTCGGCAACCCAACAACGTTCCCGCAGGAGACATCGATGAACCCACTAGAAACCGTCCGTGCTTTCATGGCGGCAATGGAAAAAATCGATTTTGACGCCGCACTGCAGTACGTGGCGGACGACGTCCAGTACGTGAACGGAGCTGCGGCTCCAGTGTCTGGCCCGGAAGGTATCCGCTCCACGCTGGAACCGTTCTTTGCCCCGCTCAAGGAAAACAGGTTCGACATCCTGCGCGAGGCGGAAGCTGGCAAGACGGTGTTTGTGGAACGTTTGGACAACCACCTTGCAGAGCACGGCTGGTTCTCGCTGCCTGTTGCGGGTGTGATCGAGGTCGAAGACGGCAAGATCAAGTACTGGCGCGAGTACTTTGACATGGCCGTCATTCAGAAGGACCTCGTGAAATTGATGGGCGCCGCATGAACAAAGACGAGGTCGGCTTGAGCCGGCCTTTCTAAAATCGGAGAACCGTGATGCCGATGCGACCCAGTTGGGGCCACCGGTTTCGATCATGGCTTCAAAAGTTGAACCATCGTTTGTGAAGTGGAGTTCGTCATGTCGCGCACGTTCCACAAGTTCTGGCTGAAGATCGCGGCCATCGTTGTCGGATCATTCGGCCCGGTCTTCTTTCTGGGCACGATGACCCAGACGCTGGAGCCAGCCCGGCTGACCCTCGATATTTTGAGTTGGCCGATAGACGGCGCGACGACGTACGCATCGCCCGACACGCGGTTCCTGTCGGCGCTGACCGGCGGCTTCCTTCTTGGCTGGGGTCTGACGATCTGGTGTCTGGCATCATGGGTCTATGACGCGGCACCGGAGGCCGTGCGTCGGTCCGTACTCACCGGCCTCATTGCCTGGTTCGTTCTCGACAGTGCAGGGTCCCTCGCGTCCGGAAACACATCGAATGCTCTGTTCAACGTGCTTGTGCTTCTGATCGCGGTTGGACCGCTCTGGAGACCAGCAAAGGACTGACGTCGCCTTCGGGAACATCGCCAAAATTCGATTTCAACGCTGCAGTTCGCAAGCAATCGACGCTGGTCGCTACAGAATATAGGTGTCGCCCGACGCGCCTACGGTGATCTCGCCGATCGATTTTTCAGGACCCACCAATCATGCACATCGTATTGCTTTACGCCGGCCTTCTTTCTTTGCTGTTTGTCGGGTTGAGCATCCGAACGCTTCGCATGCGCCGGCGGCTTGGAATCGCCATTGGAGACGCCGGCAATGCGGCCATGCTGCGCGCAATGCGTGTGCACTCCAACTTCGCCGAGTACGTCCCACTGAGCCTGTTGCTCATCTACTTTGTCGAAGCGACCGGGGCGACCGCGTTGCTCGTGCATGGACTGGGCGCCTGCATCGTCGCCGGCCGGATATCTCACGCCGTGGGAGTCAGCCAGGCCAAGGAGAACTATGGGTTCCGCGTATTCGGCATGGCCATGACCTTCACGCCGCTGATCATTGCCGCGCTGCGCCTGTTGTATGTCTATGCCGGCAACGGTGGCGAAACGTCGTGAGGTCTGTGAGTTGAATGCCTATGAGCTGTCCGAGCGTCGACGCGCTCAGTTCGATCAGTTGCCCTTGGCCCGCAGCCGACCTTCGTCATACGTTCGCGGTGCGCCGCGTACAGCTATGGCACGACAGCGGTGTATCGGTGGATCAGGGGATGTTGTGGCTGTGCACCTACCTTGGTCATGCCAAGATCTCGGATACCTATTGGTACCTGACCGGCACACCAGAACTGTTGGCCGTAGTCGGCTCGACGTTCGAACGTTTCGCCTTCAATCCGGAGGTGGCCCATGCGTAGCGCCGCTTCGCCCTCGTTCGCAACGCTGGTCCAGGATTTCTTTACGACCTACATGGTAAACCAGCGTGCACTGAGCCCACGCACCATCGCGTCCTACCGAGATGCGTTCTCGTTGCTGTTTGGATTTGCCGAGCAACGCCTTGGCAAGGCGCCGACGGCGCTGGTAATTGCCGACCTCGATCAGAGCTTGATTACCAGCTTTCTGGAGCATCTAGAGCGCGAGCGCAGTAATTCTGTGCGCAGCCGGAATGCTCGCTTGGCTGCTATCCGTTCGTTCCTGAAGTTCGTCAGTCGGCGCGATGTCGCGAGCTTGCAGCTGGTCGAACAGGCATTGGCGGTACCCATGAAGCGCTTCGAGCGGCCGGTGCTCGGGTTCCTGACGCGCGAGCAGATGCTTGCCGTGATCGACGTGCCAACAACGACTTGGCTCGGCCAGCGCGATCGCCTTCTGCTGACGCTTCTCTACAACACCGGTGCCAGGGTGTCGGAGATCGTCGGCGTGCGCGTCGAAGATGTCGTGCTCGACGAGGCGCCTTGCGTTCATCTGCGCGGCAAAGGGCGCAAACAACGTGCGGTGCCGCTGTGGAAGGCGACCGCGAGGGCCGTTCGTGCCTGGCTGCGCGTCAACAAAGAACCGTCTGCAGATTCGCCGCTGTTACCGACCCGCGATGGCAACGCAATGACCCGTGCCAACGTTGCCCGGCGTCTGCAACTTGCCGTGCGCGCCGCGAGCAAGCGCCACGCCGAACTCGACAAGCGCGCGATCTCTCCCCACACCATCCGTCATACGACGGCCATGCACCTGCTTCAGTCCGGCGTCGACATCAGCGTTATCGCGCTGTGGCTGGGACACGAGAGCCCGTCGACGACGCACCTGTACATTGAGGCCGACCTTGCGATGAAGGATCTCGCACTCTCACGACTGCAGCCACCTGACGCAAGGCCAGTGCGCTACCGACCCCCGGATCCGCTCATGCGCTTTCTGCAGGCCCTGTGATTATGTGAAGCCGTCACAACCACCACCAGCTCGTCGTCAGTACACCGCTTGGTCGCGGCCGGCAAGACGTCGACTAACTTCGCATAACAAGGCAGTTCGCATAATTGCGGTTATGTGAAGCTTCACATAATCGTAAGAACTGGTTGTTCTCTGATACCGTCGCCGGTGCCCACACCAGTGCGGCGATCTACAGCCTCATCGAATCGGCCAAAGCCAACAATCTCGATCTACCGCTCTACCTGCAATGGCTGTTCGACACGCTACCGAAGATCGATCCGAACGACACCACAGCGATCGATACGCTCGTTCCGTACCACGTCGACCGCGATCGCATCGCCACCGATCTCGCTCGACAGTATTCCGTCGCACCTGCAGTTCGTTAGTCGCTTACCTACAAACACACATGCTGGGCCACAGTCGTGAACTGCGCTGAGTCTCCCGGTGACTCTTGAGTTGAGTCAAGCCGCCATGGCCGATTTTTCCGATTGTTAGTGCGCGAGTTCCGGTTTTGGCTGGTCACCATCATGGCGATCTGGGGAAAGCTCGAACACTCCACGACAAGGAAGCACGTTAACCGTGTCGAGTGCCGAACTTGCCGCACAAAACATTTTTTGTCGTTCCGAGGTATGCGCCCTCTAACTGCATGACAATGGCGTTGACAGCGCGTCTGTATTGTTCGTTTGCAACACGTGTGTGATCAGCGATTTCTCTTCCGCATCCGCCCCTTTTCAAAATTGTCTAACAAAGGTTGAACCAAAAACATGACATCAGTCGCTGCGCCGCTGGTCTCTCGTAGCTACTGTCTGGGGGGCGCATCACGAGGTGCCCCAACAGCCAACAACAAGGAAGTACCACTGACATGAACTCACTCGCAAAGATGATCGGGCTTGGAGTAGTGCTAAGCAGCGCGACGGCGTGCACCACCTTAAGTCATTCGGAAGAGACTCAGCTGAGAGAATTGAAGAGCTACGGCATTCGACAAAATGAAGAAACGAAATCGCCTGGACTCGCTGGGGCGCTCAACGTGCTACCAGGATTTGGGAACTTCTATTTGGCTTCTGGCACGGACGAATCAAGCCAGTGGCTCTACGGCTTTTTGAATCTGCTGACATGGCCGGTATCTGTCCTGTGGGGTATCCCCGAGGGAGCAATTGATGCGGGCAATATCAACAAAAGGGAAATGGTTTATTACTACACCTACGATCCGACTGGCAAGGCCGAGTTGGCGAAGATCAAGGAACAGCAGATGCCAACTCTGAGCTTGGCGCACTGAAGCCTGAGTGCGGCTAGCGAATAGCTGGGGGGCCAGAGACGACGAAAGTCAGATCGACCGTCGTGGCATGGGTAGCATTCGCAGCCGGACTCGCATCGTCGCGTTCTATGGCGTGTTCTTTCAACACCGGCTGTCAGGTCGGCTCGAAGTGCCTGAAACAACCCGGGAAACAGCCAAACTGCGTCGCAGCGTGATAGCTGTCTGACCGCTTCGGTGTCGCTCTGACGCATTTAGTTGTCGCAGCCTCGTCAGCGCGACAAGTTCCTGAAGCGACTTCGCGTTACGGCAGACGTGGAATACGTTCTGACGACGGCACGTCACGATAAAGGGACGTGAGTTTGGTCAATGAGATCTGGTATTGGCCGGTCTTCGGCATCGGCTTGCCGCTGAAACAGTCCCAAATGGGTTTCCCCGGGCCATTGAACACTTCATGAAACGTTCCATTCGGGAGAATCCGAATTGCTATGCAGTATTCGGGGCAGCTCCGAAATGCGACTCTATTGGCTTGAGTGGCCTTGATCTCTACGCGCCTCCCGTCCTTGGTCGTTGCGTCGTACCCAAGATTTGACGGCGGCATGAGTTCGTGATCGTAGGCGTCCGCGACCAAGCACTCGCCCAAACTACCCACAAGATGTCCGTCTGGCGTAAATGGACGTCCCGGAAACATCACCTGCAACTCGTCCACGATTGAGTAGATCTCTGTCACCAGCTGCCTAAATCTGCTGTGGTCCATCAGGCGTCCCAGATGTAAGTAGGGCAATTCAGTAGCTGGCTGGCACTGAGCATGGGCGAATCATGCGCGTCACACAGGCTCCAAGCCGGCGTATCGAATCATCATTCCGTGCCCCCGATAGAGCGGCAAGAAACATCCGGTGCTTTCTGCACACGGATCAAAAGGATCGTTGGAATTTGCAACTGTGACCGAAGCGAAGAAGCCTCTTTCGCTCGTGCGCGAGCAAGACAGTTTGATGTCTTCGAGATCTGTTGGCCGCTCCGCAAATTTCTTCGGGTGACGTGCCGCGCGTACCAGAACCCAGCAACGAACACCGTCGTCTGAAAACCAAATCGACGGGTCGATGTGGAGTGATGACTGTGTCGTGGACATCGGCTTTGCGGGCAGACAGCGCCCGAACGCACGTGTGCATCCGGCCATCGCGGAGTTGGACGTGGGTGATGCGTTAGCGCTGCAGCGGTCGGGCGAGAGTTGGGAGATTCTCAGCGGCGCGGTGTGTGTAGCGCGGCTGTCGCGTTCGTTCGCGCCGCCGAAGGGCATGGTTTGTATCGATGCGCGGGTTGCGGCCGTGGTCACGTGGTCGCGTGAGGATTCGAAGCCGGAGTTCGCGGCCTCGCTGAAGTGTGATCGGTGGGAAGTAGTGGTGCCGGAGTTGGTGTTTGCGCCGGTCGAACCGGCGGCTCCACGCAGAACTTAGAGATCGACCTCACTTGGCCTCGGCTCGCGCAATGCAGAGAGCCCAACTATTTTTCCTGCGCCGCGAGCTCGTGGTTTCCCGACCGAACTCGCACAACACGGCACTCATAGAGACTACATCCGGCGGGGAAACGAAGCGCGAGAGTGTGGCGGACATTCGATCTGCACTCTCGATGAAGGTCCGCGAGCTCATTCGGCTGCTTCGCAACGACGGCTGGTACTTGGTGCGAACCCGCGGCAGCCATCGGCAGTACAAGCATGCTGAGAAGCGTGGCCAGGTCACCGTCCCCGGGCACTTGAATGACGATATTGCGAGGGGTACGTTGCGGAGTGTTTTGAAACAGGCAGAAATCACGCTATGAAGTATCTGGTGTTGATCGAAGAGACACCCACGGGCTACTCGGCTTTTTCGCCTGATGTGCCGGGTTGCGCCGCGACAGGCGCAACGCAACCTGACGTGCTTAGAAGCATGCGGGAAGCGCTCGAATTCCATATCGAAGGCTTGCGTGCCGATGGCGAACCGATACCGATTGCGACCACCTCGTCGTGCTACGTCGAAGTGGCCGCATAGATCACTGATGAACGAAATACCTGAACTGACAGATGAGCAGTTGGCGAGCGCGATACCGGCGCGCGTGCGCAAACGCCTGATGCAGGGAACCCTCCAGTCGGCAGATGATGTTGCGGCGCTGCGCCGATTCATCGGATTGACGCAAGGTGAATTCGCGCGGGCCATGGGTATCAGCGTGCACACGCTGCGCAATTGGGAGCAGGGGCGGCGAAAGCCTGACGGCCCCGCGATGGCGCTGCTGAGGATCGCTGCACGACATCCGCGAATTCTACGAGAAAACCTGGGATCGGCGGCTTGATCTGACCGACCACTGGCCGATGAGTCGTTGCGGACTGTGAGTAGCGAGACTACGCCCCTCGAAACGGATACGCCGCGATCGCCGGCAGATTCATCTTCCGCATGAACGCATCGAACCGCGGATCGCCGCACAAATTCCTGAACAACGGCTGGCCGACGATCTCGAGCAGCCCCGAGTTCTTCTGTTCGTACGCTTTCTCGAGCCATTCGAGCGCTCGATTGCGATCGCCGCGATACGCGTAGGTTTGCGCGATCGCGTACGCATTGATGTCCCCATATCGCGCTATCTCCTCTTCGAGCGCGGCGTCCGCTTCTGCTTTGCGTCCGGCGGTCCACAGGTCGATGGGGCGCGTGTAGGCGAGCAGTCCGGGATCGGTCTCCGCTGCCTCCAGCGCAAGAGCGGCTTCCTCTTCGCCTTGTTCGTGCAGAGTCTGTGCGAGATACATGCGCGCCCATTGGTGGGTGGGTTCTATTTCATGAATCCTTCGAAACGTGGCAGCGGCATCGTCGAATCGCCCCGCGCCATAGTAGGTTCGGCCTAGATTGAACAGCAGCCACGTCGAAAGCGGATCGCGCTCGAGCGCCGTATGGAACAGTTGTTCCGCCTCGGCCCAGCGGCCGCGAGCATTCGCCTGAATTCCCGCGAACTGCAATGCGCTGGGGTCGGTCGGATCGATCGCAAGCGCCAGTTTTCGTTCGCGTTCCGCTGCCGCCCAATCCCAGTCCAGCATCACGTATAGGTGTTGCAGCAGGCCATGGGTCTCGGCGATGTCCGGGCTCAGTTCCAGCGCATGCAACGCGACTTCCCGCGCGCGCATGTAGCCATCCCGCACGTTGAGCAGGGCGTTGTCGGCCTTCGTCGACAGCATGAACGCGAGTTGTGACCACGCGAGTCCGTATCCCGCATCGCGATCGACCGCTTCTTGGGCAAAACGCTGGGCCTCGTCGAGCGACGTGACGGTGTTCTGGCTGGCGGCGTTGTACGACTTGAGCAGCAATTGATAAGCGTCGAGGTTTTCCGTGCCGCCCTTGCGGCGGCTCAACTCGCCACCCATCAATCGAATCTGCAGCGCTTGTGCGACCGCGCTCGCGATCTCGTCCTGTACTGCGAACACGTCGCGCAGTTCGCGGTCGTAGGTTTCAGACCAGAGATGGAAGCCGGTGTCGGCGCGAACGAGCTGCGCAGTCACGCGCAGGCGATCGCCGGAGCGCCGGATGCTGCCTTCCAGCACGTGGGCTACGCCAAGTTCGCGCGCGATGTCCGGAATCTTCGCGTCCTTTCCCTTGAAGTAGAAAGACGACGTGCGTGCAGGAACGAGCAGGTCCGGCGCTTTGGCGAGCAGGTTGATGATCTCTTCGGCCATGCCGTCGGCGAGATATTCCTGGTCGCGGCTCTCGCTCATGTCGGCGAATGCCAGCACTGCGATCGATTTGTCCGCTCGCGGCGCGTGATCGGAAGCGGACGCTGGAGTGGCACTGGCGGTTGCGTTACGGGCCGCGCCGTTCGAATCGATCACCTCGCGCACGAGTAAACCTGTCAGCACGAGCGCGGCGACAATGACGGAGGCCAGCAGTAGACGCTGACGCCGCCGTGCGGGCACGACCTTAGGGGATGGAGTACGCGATGGCTCGACGCCGGGGACGCGGCTGCGAATGACGTCTGCGAGCTCTGTCATGACGGCGTCTCGCTCTTTCGCCGAACTCAGGCGCAGTGACTGCACCTGGCGAAAGCCGAGCGGGGGCTCGGCATCGCCTAGGCAAACTGGAATCAGTTTGTTGCGGTCGCGCGCGTATGCGCCCTCATCGCGTACCCATGGCGATTGCTGTGCAGCGTCGGACCACAGCACCACCACCGCCCGCGCAGCCGCGATCTCCCGCTAGATTTCGATTGCGAAATCCGACCCGGCACGAATCTCGCGATCCCACCAGACGGTGAACCCCGCGCGCTCGAGCGAATGGGCGACCTCCGCCGCAACGGATCGGTCGCTCCTCGCATACGATAGAAAGACGTCGGCCAGTCCATCCAGCTCGACGATGGGGCCGATTTTCGTGAAGGCGGTCGCGAAGGCTTCGAGGGTCACGGTCAGCGCTCGGTGTATTTCTTGTTGCTGCCTTTCGCTTGATCTACCGGATACTTCTGCGCGTTGATCGCGATCTTCCGCGCCGCCGCGGCGATGAGATCAACGTCCAGCCGATCGGCCAACCGCACCAGGTAAATCAACACGTCGGCCAGTTCCAGTTCGACCTCGCTGCGTTTCTCGGCGCTGAGGGTCTCGCTCTCGGCTTCCGTCAGCCACTGGAAATGTTCCAGCACCTCACCGGCTTCTACGGTCATGGCCGCAGCTAGGTTCTTCGGGGAATGAAACTGCTGCCAGTCGCGCGCGTCGGCGAAGTCGCGTACCTGGGTGGTCAGATGGGCGAGGGTGTCGTTTGGCATGGAAGTGTCTCCGAACTGTAGTAGAGACCATCGTGTCATCGATGGGACTTCGGCTCGCAGAACTTGGTGCGGGCTTGCCGCAGTTCTGGGATGTCAAACCCGAGTTCATCCTGGATCTGAAATCCCATGTACATCGTTCGTGCTCAAGACTACCGAGTATTTCCGAAGCGGTCTTTTGTCTCGATGGGTCGATCTACTGGCGGTCCGATCCATCGTCTGCCGACGCGTGGCTCGTTCTTCCTGCATTCAACCAACGGTGCGTCAGCGACGATTGCATCGATTGGATCGTTGGTGTGTCGACGTGCCAGAAATCTGCCGATTCCTCGGCGTCTCCGTTCTCATGTACTACAGCGACCATGATCCACCGCACGTACACGCTAGATACGGGGAGCATGAGGTTCGGATCGAGATCGAAACCGGGCGTGTCATGTCCGGTCGACTTCCGCGCCGGGTGCGACAAGCAGTGATCGAATGGATAAAGTTGAGGCGAATCGAGTTGGTGGCCGATTGGGAACTCGCTCGGGCCAGAAGACCATTGAGACGAATTGAGCCGTTGTGATGAAGGAAGAATCGACGCCAGAGCTTCTATCGGCCGAGTACAGGGGCGCCTATCGAATTTGGCTGCACTTTGCCGACAATACGGCAGGTGAGATCGACCTCGAAGATGAGCTGTGGGGAGAAGTATTTGAACCCTTGAGGGACACTGCCCGATTTCGTGAGTTTCGACTGAACCGACAGCACAACACGCTAGTGTGGCCGACTGGCGCGGACCTTGCCCCGGAGTTTCTGTACGAGAGAGTGGCATGTGGTTCGCCGTCCTGAGTCGAGGTGACCGGCCAGGTTTCTCGCGGGATGGAACTGCTGTCTGTCGCGTGCGGACGCACTACGCGGCCGAACTCAGACGACTGATCGGGCGGCCAATCGAGAGTGCGAACGTGATTGTTCGAGGCCCGGTTTGGTGTTGCTGAAGCGAATCGTGGGGTGCGTAGAGCCCGCCAAATGCCCACATTAGGACACTGTGGGATGTGAGGAGCACGGGTAAGCCGATGATTTGATTGGCTCCGCCTGTTGGACTCGAACCAACGACCCGCTGATTAACAGTCAGCAAATACCCCCTTTCGAACGATAACGAACACCACCCGTTTTCCTCGTCCAACTCCCGAAAAACACGGGAATTCGCTCGAAATTATCCCTTCACTACGATAACATGCAATAACGTATGCTTTCAGCGCGTGTCTGTTACCTAGCTGTTACCTAGGAGACCCGCTGATGCGCACGAAACCTGACCGATCGTATTTGGCGAATCTCAAAGCGCCGCCGTCCGGACAGCTCGAAGTGTTCGATGTGCAGTTGCCATCGTTCGGAATTCGAGTCGGTGCGTCCGGCAAGAAATCCTTTTTCGTGATGTACCGGGCACACGGCAAACTGGTGCGCGAGACGCTGAAGCCGTCGTACCCGACCTTGAAGCTGAAAGTTGCGCGGCAGCGTGCCGGCAAACTCATCGAGCAGGCTGGCGCCGGCATCGATCCGCGCGCAGAACGCATCCAGCGCGTGCGTGGCGGGTTTTCAACCGTGGCCGATGAATTCGTGCAGCGGTATGCCAAACGTCACCAGAAGCCGACGACGTTGCGCGAGACGGAGCGGTACGTTGGATTGCTGAAAGTCGCAGTGGGGCAATACGCCGCTGTGAACATCCGCAAAGCCGATGTGCTGCGTTTGCTCGATGCGTTGGTCGATGCCGGCAAGACGACATCGGCGAACCGGATGCTCGCCACGGTGCGCAAACTGTTCGGCTGGTGCGTCGAGCGCGACTACCTCGAATTGTCACCGTGTCTCGGCATCAAACCGCCAGGCAAAGAGATCTCACGTAGTCGTGTGCTGACGGCCGACGAACTCGGCGCGATCTGGCGTGCGTGCGACGCGATCGCTTATCCCTGGGGCACGTTCGTGCAGTTGATGATTGCGTCCGGCGGCCAGCGTGAGCGTGACGTTGCGACAGATGCGTTGGGCCGAAGTGAGCGGCGATGTCTGGCGCATCGAAGAACCTACAAAATCCAGCGAACCGCACACCGTGCCGCTGTCGAGTCTCGCGCTCGAAGTGTTGGGCAAGGTGCCGCGGTTCGAAGGTCCGCATGTATTCACCACGACATCCGGCGCGAAGGGCATCAGCGCATTCTCGAAGGCGAAGAAGAACCTCGACGCGAAGGTATTCGAGCAGGCGAAGACGTTTCACGAGAAGCATGGTGGACCTGCGCCAGCACACCTCGCCCCATGGCGATATCACGACATCAGGCGAACCGTCAGCACCGTTTTCGGCGAGCAGTTGGGACAGATGCCGTTCGTTGCGGAACTCGTGCAGAACCGCAAGGGCGGCGCGATCCGCGGCGTTGCGGCGGTGTACAACCGCGGGCAGTACGAAGCGGCGAAACGCGCCGCGCTCGAAGCGTGGGCAGACGTGGGTGCGCGCTGCGGCGAAGGGCGAAGACAAGGTGGTGCCGATTCGGCGGAGGCGGAAATGAGCGACCGGGGCTATCTCGACTCGGATGGCGTTACCGTCGACGGCGAACCCCTCGATGCGCTGGTGTATGACGCTCGAAGAGGGGTGCTGCTCTCGCGGATCAACGTGTTTGAGTGGTACCGAACGTGTGTCCAGCGAAAAGAAGCGCCGCCTCGCGTTGTGCTCGAATTCGTCGCAGATGCGTTGGGACTGGTGCTTGATGGCGAATGGCGCGACGCGAAGCGAAACGCGTATCGGATTTTCAATCCTTTGGGACGATCAAAAGTGCCGACGCCGAACTATCGCGAAGCGGAGTTTTGGGGATTCGCGAAATGGGTGAGCAACGACGACAAGCGCAGGTATCTCGAATACAAGGGTCGCGATGTAACCCGACAACGCGATGCAGATGTTGAGCGCGCAAGCCGAATATGGCGAGTCCAGGAACTATTGTTGCA
>CAVTJP010000012.1:0-9630 GCA_963735085.1 uncultured Gammaproteobacteria bacterium | reverse complement strand
ATATCTCACGCGGCTTGCAGCCGAATCGAATTGTCAGCGGACCACCTTTGGACCACTTTTGCCGAATGCGGCTTCGACTTTTTCCCGGTCCGAATCCGTTGTAATCCACGACGCGTACGTTGAATAGAACACTGCCAGTGTGTGGCCGAGCTGCTTGGCGAGAAATGCCGGATCAGCGCCATTGGTGAGTCCGATCGACGCATATGTGTGGCGCCAGGGATAGTTCGGTTGGCGGCTGCGGCGCACGCCAGTGACATCATGGGCACGCATGAAATACTGGTTCAAGTGGTAGCCGGAAACGTACTCGCGGCCGTACTGGTTCAGGAACAATTCCCGTTGCTTGAATCGCGAGGGCAGGGCGTTGATCGCTTTGCAGACGTGGTCAGGCAACAGCACTCGTCGCGACTCGCCGGTCTTCGTTGTCGTGATCTCGCTACGTACCCGCGCCTTGTCTACCTTCAGCGAATTGCCATCGTAGTCCGACCAGCGCAGCGCAAGTAGTTCGCCGGTCCGCATACCGCTGTAGAACGCGACCAGGAAGTACGTGTAGACCGACGCCGGTGTATTCGCCTGCAGCCACGCCAGCAACGCGTCCCGATCCTGTGCGGTGTATGCGTCTGGCGCGGCTTTCTTGCGCTTGCGGCGTTTCTTCGTGGCTGTCGTCAACAGCACTGCCGGATTCGTAGCGACGTAGTTGCGATCGGCGGCGAACGCGAATACCTGCCGGACCGCGCCGTAGGCATTCTTCATGCGCTTCAACTTCCACGTTGCGCCGGCCGACGCCGCGATCAGATCGTCATAGGTGATCCGGTCGATCTGCTTATGCTGAAGCGCCGGGAGCCAGTACGCGTTCAGCAGATCGCGCGAACTGTTGCGCGTGCTCAACTTCAACTGAAACGGATCGTCATCATCCGCGGTCAGCGTGTGGTCGAGGTATTGCTGCGCCACCTGAGCGAACGTGAGGCCGCTGGCGACGACCACCGGCGCAGCCGCCACTTCTGTCGGGGACAATCCCTGTCTCACGCGTGCGAGCCTGTCAGTCCGAATGCGGGCGGCTTCCGCTACGTTCGCGTCAGTCCATGCGAGGTCGAGCGTATCTTCGTACTGGCGTCCCTTGTGCTTGTAGCGGATCTGAATCTTGCCGCGGCGCGGCCGTATGCCTTTCATCACTTTTGCTTCCTTAGACTGAGTAGTTTTCGACAGTAGTCGGAACAGGTCTTTTGGCCGCGGCGGCCGAGCAAAGGTGCCGCACAGATTGCGCACCTGCCTTGATACCGAACCGTGTTTCGCGCCCACTGGAGCCACAACGCCCCGAGCAGCGTCGTCGGCACGTAGGCCACTCGAATACCACCATGAACCGAGTTTGCGGATGGATACGCGTATAGCCGACCGATGAGTTCGCCGATCGCCTCGTAGTGACGATCCTTGAGTTGTCGTTTCGCGCGCAGTTCCGTTGCGCGGGTCATTTCCGATGATCGAGAGAGCCAGAGTAGAGCCGTTTCGTCTGGTGTTTCGGGGTTGCGCGGATCGCCGCCGCGCAGCGCGCCATATCGCGAAGCAATGGAGGCGATTGCGCGTTCGAGTTCGTCGTCTGATCGTCTTGCGAATGCCGCAAGGGACATGAACTGCTCGTGCAGGTCTTCGTCGATCGGCACGAATTCGGCGGTACGCGCCACCGCACCCTTTGGCGCGAGGACTCGAAACATCGGCAGTCCGAATTTCGGGTGATCCGCCGGCGTCTCGTAGCGCGCCTTTGTATCAAACATTCCGGATAGGTTGAGCGGCAATGCTTGCTGCTTCCGACCGGCCCAGCGCCAAACGAAACCCTCGCGGGGGCGTTGGCAGATCAATCGCACTTCATCGCTCATGACATTTTCACACTTATTTCACGGGTAACCGTCTGGAATTGAGCGTAAGTCATCTACATCATTAGCGCAACTGATCTGCAAAACAGGATCCCCGATGCAAGCGAAATCAAAACCCGGCCCAAAGGCGCGCCACGACAGTCGGCTGATGCTGGTGTGTCCGTCGTGGCTAAAGAGAAAACTGGCTGAGGACTCCGACCGTGAAGAACGGCCAATCAGCGAGATCGTGCGCGAACGAATCTCGGCGCCTTATCGAGACCCGAAGTGACTTGGGTAACCGGCCCGAAGCTGACCGAGTTGCGCGGCTACACAGCCGGCCAGCAGAAAGCGCGCCGGCAGCGCGGTCACTGGACGCGCGGCATCGAGTACGACGAGATCGACGGCGCGCTTATGTACAACGTGGCGGCCATCGACGCGCGCGCTGACTGCGTCGCTGCAGGGCGTGCACCGAAACAGCGACGGCACCAACGGAGTGACCACAGCCTGATGCGCCTGCACTGACGGGCGTATCCGGGTGCGGTCACGCACCGAACTCGAATCCAAACAGGAGCAAGCAATGAACGTAAACAAGGATCTGAAAAACTCTCGGTTCGTCACTGGCGCCGATTGTGACCCACCGATCAAGGTGACGATCAGTCACGTCGAGCAGATGAAC
Source organism: uncultured Gammaproteobacteria bacterium (assembly GCA_963735085.1). Classification (GTDB taxonomy): domain Bacteria; phylum Pseudomonadota; class Gammaproteobacteria; order Pseudomonadales; family Azotimanducaceae; genus DATJGR01. The sequence continues at coordinate 7,110 of CAVTJP010000012.1, read as the reverse complement.
GTCGCACCGGCCGATCAGAAGCCGGAACCGCGTTGGGTGGTTCATTTCAAAGAGCCCGACGTGAAACCGTTGGTGCTGAACACAACCAACGGTCAGATGATCTCGAAGATCACCGGATCGGACGAAAGCGACGGCTGGACTGGCGCGGAGATTGTTCTCTATTTCGACCCGAACGTGTCGTTTGGCGGCAAGTTGGTCGGCGGCATTCGCATTCGCGCACCGCGAAAGGATCGGGTTGTGCCGGCCATGCCGTCATTGCAGGCGTCATTGGCGGCGATCGACCAGGACTCAGAACGTGCCGCAGCAGAAGCGGGCCTGATCGACGAAGACATCCCTTTCTAGGTAGGTCGACCGGCAAGCCGTTGACGCGGTCTTGCCGGTCTTTTTCTGGAGCAAGCGACATGGATTGTATCACTGCACTACGTAGCGCCGGAATTGATCCGGCCGACGTTGATCTAAATCACATCGGTGCATGGCAGCACCTGCGCACCGACGACAAACCCGCCAAGAAAAACGGCCGCGTCATGGTGTTTCAGGCTCGACCGCTGCGTTTCTACTTTCAGAACTTCGCAACCGGGATCACCGGCCACTACTCGGACGGCCCCGGGTTTCTGTCGCGCACCGACTACGACCAGGTGCAGCGCGCGAAACGTGAATCCGTCATTGGCCGCGAACTGAACCAGGCCGAGATTGCAAAGATGGCGGCGACCAACTTGGGTATTTCGAAACCGGCCGATCCGCAGCATGGCTATCTCGTCAGCAAGCGCGTTGGGCCGCACGGCATTCGGCAGCTCGGCGACAACCTCGTCATTCCTATGGGCGATGCCGAAGGCAAGGTCTGGTCCTACCAGACGATCAACGCTCAAGGCGAAAAAAGGTATCTGCACGGTGGCCGCAAGCGCGGGCATTTCTACGCTCTACTTCCATCAGGCCGACGGCCGGCAACCTCTGCGGTCGTTTTCGCCGAGGGATTCGCAACGGCCGCGACGTTGTTCGAGGTATTGGATGCGCCGGTATTCTGCTGTTTCGACGCGATCAATCTCGCGCCGGTGTCAGCGGCGCTTCGGCCGGTGTTTCCAGAGGCGCGGTTCGTGTTTGCGGCGGACAACGATTGCTTCACTGACGGCAATCCGGGGGTTTCGTTTGCCACACAGGCGGCCAGCAAGGTGCGCGGCGTGGTGGTGTATCCCGAATTCGGGTTGACCGGCTTAAAGGACCGGCTGACTGATTTCAACGATCTGGCGGTGCGGTATTCGCCGGCATTGATCCCGCAATTCTTTGCCGAGGTGCTCTCGTGAGTGAGGTGCCGACGATCGGCATCATCACGCCCGCAGCGCTGGGGCTGATCACGCAGCCGGCCAGCGAGATCGAGCCGCGCGAAATTCGCTGGCTGTGGCCGCTGCGGATTGCGCTTGGGAAGTTGCTGCTGATCGCGGGTGATCCCGGTCTTGGCAAGTCGCTGCTGACGCTGCATATCTCGGCGATCGTCTCGCGCGGCGGCGTGTGGCCGGTGGACGGCACGGTCTCGCCGCTGGGATCGGTGCTGATCGTGTCTGCCGAAGACGACGCTGCCGATACGATTGTGCCGCGGCTGGCCGCAGCCGGCGCCGATCTGGCCCGGGTGCACATTCTTGACCATGTGGCGGATCTGACGGCCGACGGCGCAGCGCTCGAACGCGAGCTCAGCCTCGAGCGCGATATCGAGATGATCGAGAGGCGCGTCGCGGATATGGACGACTGCCGGCTGGTGATCGTTGATCCGATCACTGCATACCTCGGCCGGATCGACACGCACCGCAACAGTGAAGTCAGATCGGTGCTGGCGCCGCTCTCAAAGCTCGCACAGCGCCTCGACGTGGCGATTGCAGCCATATCACACCTCAACAAAGGCGCCGGCACGAGTGCTGCGTATCGCGTGTCTGGGAGCATTGCATTCACGGCTGCGGTACGTGCATCGCTACTGGTGACGCGCGACCGAGAGGATCTGGCGCGCCGCCTGGTGGTGCCGGGCAAGAACAACCTCGGACCCGACGACCTCGGTGGATTGGCCTACCGCGTCGAACAGAACGCAGCCGGCCGACCGTATCTCGAATTCGAACCGGACCCGGTGACGATCAGCGCGGACGAAGCATTGGAACCGGATGCGGACGAAGAAAAGACGCAGGCGATCGACGAGGCGATGGACTTTCTCCGATCTGAACTCAAGAACGGACCGGTACCGGCCAGCGATATTGCCAAGGCTGCGCGTGCTGCGCAGATATCGGAACGCACATTGAAACGCGCGAAGGCCAAAGTACCGGTGTATTCCGGTCGGCGTGAATTCAGCGGCGGCTGGTTCTGGTCGCTCGATCAGTTGAAGGGTGCCAAGGGGTCCACACAACCAACTCCCCATAGCATGGCCCCCTTCGATGAATTTGGCCCCCTTGGGACTGACGACGACACCAAGGGGGCCAAATATCCCAAGAGTGCCAACCCTAGTGGAGTTGGTGAAGTTGACCCCCTTGGCACACTCCGACCGGAGGTGACGTTGTGAATGCGCTGCAACAGATCCTCAGTCAGGCACGTGAGCGCGGCATTACGCTGCGGTTGGACGGTGACAACCTGAAGATCAGCGGCGAGTACACGGACAAGTTCCTGACATGGGCCAGCCGACGCAAGGCTGAATTGATTGCCGAGTTGCGCAGCCATCCGTCACTCGACGAACTGCTGGACCAAGCGCGCGCCGGTACACCTTGGACATTGAAAGAGGCGCGCAATCTATTCGCGCCGTTGGATCTACAGCAGATCGTCAGCGGCGAACTGTCACCCGACGCAACACGACACTTTCTCGAAACTCACGCGCGCCGTACATGCCGCAAATGTCTCGGTGGTGGCTGCCGGCAATGCGACTTCTACGGGACGGCATTACACACAGAGGAAACCAGCACATGAACCAACCCGGCTTCGTCAATCTGAAAGGCGTCAGCGTGCACGTGAGCGGACTACGCGCCTTCACGAAGGACATACACCGCTTCATGCAGTACGCACCGCTATGCCAGGAACTCGAAGACCTGGGCCACGGCACCGATGCATGGAAGGCGCGTATGGCAACACTCAACGGCCACGACATCGACGGCGTGGTTGCGACGATGAAAGAGCTGGGCCGCCTCTACATGGAGCTGGCCAAGGAGTTGCGCGCGGATGATCCAGACGATGCAGCCTGACGACATCGACGACCAGGTAAGCATCGTGATCGAACAGCTATTCGAAACCTGGCGCGATGAGCAGCGGATCGCCGCATTCGGCTGCGGTCCATTCAGACGGTGCTGGTACGCCGCATTCACAGCCGGTGTCGAGCTGGGTGTGCAGCTTGCGAAGCCGAAGCGGAAGGCAAAGTGAGTAGGTTCTCCCGGAAGGGTGAGGCTTGCGGGTGCACAGGGTGTCGGGGTTTAGCGATTTTCACATGTGAAATTTCGAGGCATGTCGTATGGCTAGTCGGTCGACCGTAGCAAAACACCTCGGCATCTCGGCGGACCACGTCACCAGGCTGCACCGCATCGGCGTCATTCCGGCGCCGAAGGGGTCGGCAGGGTATGACGTCGAGGCCTGTCGGATCGGCTACATCAACGCGCTGCGGGCGAAGATCGTCGCCGCTGTCGAGAACGTGCCGGCGTCGAAGGCATCGGTGCGCGATCAACTGGACCGCGCGAAGCTGGAGAAGCTCGAGATGGAAAACGCGGTGCGCCGTCGCGAATACGCACCGATCTCACTGTTCGAGGTGTACTGCGAGAAAGTCGGCGCGGTGATCCATTCGCACTTTGAGGCATTGGCCGGTCAAGTGAAGCAGCGCATCCCACATCTGCGGGCAGCCGAGTTAGCAATCATCCGAAACGAACTAGCGAAGTGTGCAAGTGGCATCGCCGATTTCAAGTTATTCGACGATGACTGAAGACGAATGATGATCGAACTACATGCAGGTCATCCGTTGCGGCGCGTTCGTCGCACTGTCGATCTGGCCGGTACCGTCGGGGTCGAAGTGACGGCCGCGAAGTTGTTACCCGAACTTGAGCGCGCGCCGGGGCAGCCGCTGCTGTTTCGTATCAATTCGCTCGGCGGCGACGGCACGAGCGGGCACGCCATTGCGGACCTGATCCGAGCCTACCCTGGCCACGCGCGAGCGATCATCGTCCGAGCGGTGTCTGCGGCCGCTTTGGTCGCGCTGGCGTGCGATCACCGCGTCATCGCGGAAAACGGCTACGTGATGGTCCACCAAATCAGCGGCGTGGCTGCGGGCTATGCCGTAGCGCACAAGGCGACTGCAAAACGCCTGGAATTGGTCAACGCGATGATGCGCAGATTCATCGCCCAACGCACCGGACTGACAGACGCACAAGTTGCCGAACTCGACGACAAAACACTCAACGCGGCGGCGTGTGTTCGCCTTGGTTTTGCCCATGAGATTGGTAACGCGGTTTATCCCGAACCGCGCAGTATGGGCGACCAGACGACGCTCTCGGCGCTCGATCGTGCGATTTCGATGCTCGAGTATGAGCTGCGCTGCGATGCGGTCGTGCCGCAAGCTCAGGAGCGCGCGCACATCGCTGATACAGCGATCAGGACAGCGCTCAATACAAACCCTGTGCCGTCGTTAGACGGCCTTGGTGTGACGAAGATCGGGGCGTTGCTCGATGGTGCAGCCGAAGCCCAGCGCCGAGCCATGCAGATCAGCGAACGCGAATTGGTCGAATTGCGCATCGCGCGGGAAGCATTGAAAGCCGGCCACGTCGCGCCTGTTCGAACGGCGCCGTATTGGTCATGCGGCGCGTGCGGCGAAGCGAATTTCAACAGCCATAAAGGCGACTCTTTTACCAACCCGATGCCGTGCGTTTCGTGCGGCGTCATTGATCCATCAGGAGAACGACAATGATTGAAAAACTACAGAAACGACTGGACAGCGCCGAAGCGGGCAAACTCGGCGAAGCCGAATGCAGGCAGCTTTACGCAGACTCCGTCGCAGCGCTGCGTGATACCAATGAGCGTCTACAGTCGCTCGACTACCACGGTATCGATGGAAAGCCGCGACCGGCACGAGCGGCCGCACTCGCCGCTGGACCAGATGCCGTCGTTGCGGCCAATCACGAAGTGGACCGGCTCGAAGCCGAAACCGAGGTGTTGGCGGACCTTCGGGACCGCGCATACCGGGCCGCCGAAGCCGCCCACATTGCGGAAGCGCCGAAGCTGGCAAAGCGTGCGATCGCGGACTTGCCGGACGCAATCACACGGCTGCAAGACGCCCTGGTTGCCTACAACGCCGCGGGTGCAATCGTTGGCGATCTGGTGTCGAGGCTGATCACTGCTCGGGCTACTGCCGAGCAGGCACACGTTGATTGTCCGGCACTCGATCCGCAGACATTTGCGAGCCTGGCCGAGTGCACGTATCGAGTACCGAACCGCGGCAAGAACGACGATGCCAATCTGCGGTTCGCTGAACACCTCGCACGCAAGCAACTCACGGGAGTTCCAATGCCGGCCACGATCCGAACGCACGGACCGCTCGGCGAAGTACGGCGGGAACCGTCGGTCAAGATCTGATCTCCAACGGGAGCGGCGCGGCCCCGTGAAAAGTGAACAATGGCTGCCCGCGGGTGCCCAGCCAGCGTTCGCACCGCGCACTACTCGAAAAAGGTACTGTAGATGACACCCATACCCACCAATGACACAACGCGAGCTCGCCGATTTCCTGTTCACGAACGAGCACGAGATCCGCTTGATGGCGAAGGCAGGCATCATCCCCGCGCCGGTCAAACCCGGGAGGTGGAATGCGATGGCCTGCCTCAAGGCGTACCTGGCGCACTATCGGTCACTCTGGTTCGCGCGCGACCCGCACGGGTTCATCCGTGAAAACGGTGCATGACCGAGCCTGCCAGGCGCGCAGGGGCCGACTGTCAGCGGTGCCACGTCGAATGCCGGGTTGATCCCTGTCGCCACACAACGCAATATCTGAATGGGGAATTCGAAGTGTCTGTTATAGAAATTATTCTAGCGGCGACCCTCTTGAGCGGGCTGGTCGCCCTCTGTTGGTACGGCTTCGAGATTCGAATCAAACTGAATGGTGTTCGAACGCTGCTAAGTCGGCATCGATGACGGAGGGGCGATGGAATACGATCCGTATCTGTTGCTGAAGCGACAACAGTTTCAGATTCGGGTCGACCACGGTCCTCAAATTGACCCGATGACGATCTCCATATTGCTGGAGCAACTTCAACGCGCCTACTACACTGCGGGCGCAGGTCTCGACATACTGTTTCAGGAACCATCCGGCCATCCGCTGCTAAAGTACATCGCGAGAGTTCGCGCGCAAGGCATCAGGGATTGGGAAATAGCTTCGTTAGACTGGGACGACAAGACATTCCGAAGCTCCCCGATGTTCAAGGGGGGTAAAGCAAAACTCCGCTGGCCCGACGACTACAACCTGCGATTGCTCCAACTTAGTTACACAAACCCGCTTGAGGTGTTGTTCGATGGCGGCTTGATTGCGTTTGCAATCGCGATAGTGATTGCCGGAGGGAGTGGCGAGTTCACGATCAAGTCGTCAGACAACGAGATGCGCTTTCATTTCCAGATCCCGCCGCTCGCTGAGACGATCAACAACATCCGAAGAAAACTCGCGAACTCCCAAGAACGAAATGCGGGTGTAGTTCGCACGACGATCGTCCAGGCCGAGCGCATTACGCCGATTCTCAAGGGACGTCGCATAGAGCCCGAGATCAAACCCGCCTCCGACGAGCCATAAGAGCTGAGGCAAGGTGACCCGAACAGGGAGCGCATGCAGTAGCGCGCGCATGAGTTACTTCGGGCGGCCGGTGGAGCCGTTAACCCAAGAATGCGGACGGCCTCATGCGCGGTTCCGTTGGCTGGTCGCCCCTTTTTCGACAATACTTACCTCGAACCCTAGAAAGCGGGTGCACGCGCCCGCGAAATTGCGCTAGTTCCCGCGCTTTTCCGATGTTGTTAGCGCGTCGCTGTGAGAGCGATGCACGCTTCGCGCGTGCTGCGCAGCGGAGGCGGCAATCGCGGCATACCAACACCTGAGTGTCGCGGACCACTTTTGGACCACCTTTTGTGCCGCGC
>CAVTJP010000011.1:0-9208 GCA_963735085.1 uncultured Gammaproteobacteria bacterium | reverse complement strand
GCGCCTGCACCGGAGCGTGTGCACGCGTGCGGCTTCGTCTGTTCTGCTGCGACGGGTTCGGCACCACCGCGCTGCGATGCTTGGCGTTGGGGGCGAGGATGCCGTGGCATCGCACCAGGTTGCCGCGTGGTCGAGGCACCAACGCCGCGAGTCGGGCCAGGAACTCAATCGGCTCGATTGAGCGCTACGGTTGCGGTCGACCCTCGGCAAGAAAGGCGGAGACCATCTGCATGGCACGAGGGTCGGTGCCGATTGTCTCGAAATGGTCCGCGCCTTCGAGTAGTTCGAAGCGGGCGCCTGGTATTGCCGCCGCAACTTCTTCGCCTGCTGTGAGCGGCAGTTCGGTGTCTTCACTGCCAGCCACGACCAGCGTGGGTATGCGATCCGCCGCGCCGCCTCGGAGGCGTCGATCTGCACTGATTGAAAGTTTGCGACCGACGAGCCGTCTGCAGCGGTTTGCAAAAGCGCCATCAACACGCGCCGCTCGACCTCGCTGGCCTTCGGATGCATCCATTCGACGACCGCAGCCCGCGCAGCCGGCGTTTGCCAATCGGTGCGGGCGAAATTCCGGCATCCTGTCAATGGCCGCGTAGCGTTCCTGCCACTTCGCATCAATGAAAAACTTGCCCGTCGTCCAGCTCGCGAGCAGCACGAACGCGAGACCCGCTCCGGGTGGCGGTCGGTGTAGGTCGACGCCGTCGGACCACCCGCGGACATGCCGCACAGCGTGAAATGCTCGAGACCGAGCGCGTCGACCACGGCCTCGAGATCGCGCACGCGGGCGTCCAGGGAGAAATCGCTTACATTGCGCTGCGACAGCCCGAACCCGCGGCCGTCATAGCGCACGACCAGGTGATCGCGCGAATACCGCCGGATATAGCCGCCGCTGTCATAGCTCGGGCTGGCTAGTCCAGCTTTCGATGCGTCAACCAGCCAACGACCAACACCAACGGCGGGCCGGAGCCGATGTCGCGTGCGCAACCCGAACGCCGTCCGATGTGGTTACAAAGCCGATGTGCTGATGGATCGGTCGCGACGTGATTGGCGAACATGGAGCGCCCACCATACTCGACGTCCGTTCGGTTCGCGAACCCGAGACCGGCAAGAATAACGTGAGGGCGACACCAGCCGCGATACTCGTTCCGCGCGTTGGCCCGATTTTCCGCGGCTCGGCCTTCGCCAATGACGACGCATCAATCGATGGGGGTCTGTTTGCATCGGCGGCGACCGATGCTCGGCGTGCCCCCCCAGACCGTAATCTGCATCCCTCGAGAACCGCATCGACTCTTGGGGGTGCGGGCGCCGCCACCTTGTCGGGTTCCGCGGCACCGGGCGCTCCGCATTGGATCTGGCAATCGACGGATCGCCGCGCCGCGGAATGGGCTCTATGTAGCGCGGCACATGCGAATCATCACCCAATGCCTTGCGCAACTGGGCGACCGCCTGATAGACAACGTTGTCTACCACCACGACATCCGGCCACACCTGTTCGAGCAGCGCGGGGCCAGACATCACCGACGGTGATGCTTCCATGAGCGCAACCAACACGTCCATCGACTTGGCTTCGACCCGCGTGCCATCGATGTCGTTGGCGTCAGGGGTGATCCACCGGTCGCCCAGGCGAAATCGCCCGCCCGCTACGTGTCTCGCACCAACCATCGTTGCGGATCCCTATACGCACGGCACATTCACACTGACTTCCCAACCATCCCAGTCAAGCGACCCGGCTACCGATCGGTCAGAGATTCCTCACAGACACCTCACGCAGACTTTAGGACGCGCCGACCGCGAACGTACAGAGTTCTCCGCGTACCAATCGTCATCGGGGAATAAACGTGAAGACTTCCGTACTGATCCTTCTGCTCAGCGCATTCGCGCTGACCTCCGCCGCACACGAACGTCATAGCGAAATTCCCGAGTCAACGCTGCTCGCCTCGGGCCTGCAAGGCACCATCGGCAGCACCATGGTCCAGACGGCGCGCTGTACGTGCCGCAGGGCGCGATTGGCGAGATCACGCGAATCGACGTTTCAAGCGGAGAGACTTCGACGTTCGCAACGGGGCTCCCCAAATCGATCGTTGGCCTTGGCGGTGCGATAGATGTCGCGTTCATCCGCCGGACCGCTTATGTGCTGGTTACGCTCATCAGCGATCCGTTGTTTGGGGGTCCATTGGGACTCGACGGAATCTATCGCATCGACCGCCAGGGCAACCCCACGCTCATCGCAGACCTTGGGTCGTTTTCGTTTGATAATCCGCCGGCTCTCGGCACCCTCGACAATCCCGCGCCGCCGGGCCACTTCAACTACTTTCTGCAGAATGGCCTTCAGTACGCGCTGCAGCCCGTCGACGGTGGATTCGCGGTTTCCGATGGGCATCTCAATCGAATCCTTCGCGTCACGCTGCGCGGCGAAGTCTCCGTGCTGAAGTCGTTTGGTGATGTCGTGCCCACCGGCCTCGACCAGTCTGCCGGCCGCGTCTATATGGCGGAGCTCGGACCACAGCCGAACACACCGGAAACGGGGAAAGTCGTTTCGTTCCGGCCAGGTCGCCGAACGCCAGCCGAGAACGTCGCCTCCGGGGTCAGCATGATCGTCGACGTCGAATTCGATGCGCACCACCGGCTATACGCGCTGTCCCAGGGCGATTTCGGCGGCGGCGACCCCGGCTCACCGGCGGCGCCGAAAACGGGCAGACTGCTGCGGGTGAACGACAACGGCACATTCACCGTGCTCCTCGACAGGCTCGACCTACCCACGTCGCTCGATTTCGCCGGCGATACCGCTTTCATCGTCACGCTCACGGGCGAGGTCTGGAAGATCAGACACGTCTCGCAAATGGGCCATCGCGGCGACCACAATGAGCAATAGCCGCTAACGAAGGAACTCAGGCGCGGACGCCTCGCGGCGTCCGCCATTCTCTTCTCCGCTCGTCAATTCGCCTCACGCGACATACGCCGCTTCCGCATGCGATCATTTCGGATGGCACAGTTCCCCGCTGCGCAACCGACGATGTGGAAGCTTCGATGAAATACGCAAAACTCGGCGGCACCGGTGTCAGCGGGTCGCGCATTTGTCTCGGCATGATGACGTACGGATCGAAACAATGGCGCGACTGGGTGCTCGACTACGCCGAAGCAAAACCGTTCGTCGCACGCGCGCTCGACGCCGGCATCAATTTTTTCGACACCGCGGATGTGTATTCCAACGGCGCCTCTGAAGAAGTGTTGGGCCGCGCGCTGCGCGAGATCGGCGTCGATCGCCACGACGTCGTCATTGCGACCAAATGCAACGGTGGCACGCACAATCGCGCCCGCAATCGCTTCGGTCTGTCGCGCAAGAATGTCATCGAGTCGTGCGATGCATCGCTCAAACGCCTCGATACCGATTTCATCGACCTGTACCAGATCCACCGCTTCGATGGCCACACGCCGATCGAAGAAACCATCGACGCGCTGAACGATCTGGTGCGCACCGGCAAGGTCCGCTACCTCGGCGCCTCGAGCATGTTCGCGTGGCAGATGGCGAAGTATCTGTTCACGCAGGATGTCCGCCACGCGGCGCGCTTCGTCACGATGCAGAATCACTACAACCTGCTGTATCGCGAAGAAGAGCGCGAGATGAATCCGAGGATAAGAAGCATAAACCACCTGTTGGTGAATGGGGCTGCGTATCGCGTGACTGCGCAGCGAAGCGGAAGCAGTTATTGAATTCGTCTGAGATGTGGAATGACGCGAACGGCTGATGGACATCGCGGCCGAACGCGCACAAGTGCTGGGGCTGATCCGGAAGTCGCTGATCTGCGAGACGAGTCTGCTTACTCCGGACGTTGCGGAGTTTCAGTGAACCGTTATCGAACCGCTGCTAGCGCTGAATTCCGGCGGCGCCTGTTGTCGGGCGACGTGTTCCAGGATTTTCTGGATGATGTCCGGACGGGTGACATCGGCGATCACACGCAGCCGACCGCCGCAGTCGGGGCAGATCGACAGATCAATCGCAAATACTCTGCGCAGTCGCTCCATCCACGTCATCGGCGCAGTCGGTGCTTCATGGTCGTCGTGACAAGCTCCACCCGACGCCTGCACCCGAGCGTGTCCAGCCGTGCGCCGTCGTCGAGTTCTGCTGCGACGGGTTCGGCACCACCGCGCTGCGATGCTTGGCGTTGGGGGCGAGGATGCCGTGGTATCGCACCAGGTTGCCGCGTGGTCGAGGCACCAACGCCGCGAGTCGGGCCAGGAACTCAATCGGCTCGAACACAAAATGGGTGGTACCGTCCCGGTATGGGGTCTTCAGCTGATACACCACCTGCCCTGCCCCGTTCGGCGGCACAACCGCTCGATCCGGTCACGCTGGTGTGGCGCACACGCGACCGCCGCATTCAACGAGAACCCGTCTCTCGCCACCGTGAACGGTTTAGGCACACTCGACGTGGCCGCAGCTGGGGCGAGTTTGAGCGTCAAGACCTTACGCCCGGCGTGCGGACCGACGGCAATGCGGTATTGAATCGACGCGGCACCCAATGCATCGAGCGCATCACGCGCTTCCAGATCGAGCCAGGGTTGTTCCGGATCGCGGATCAGCAGACCATCACGTTCCAGGCAGCGCAGCACGCGCAACACGATGACATCGAGCGTTGCGCGCGTGTTGGCAGTAATCGACGGAACTTTCCGAGGCGCGCGCTAGCAGAAATCTCGCGTCAGCTTCGGCTGGGGCGGGTACATGACGCGGGGCTGTCGGGCCGGTCACGCAGCGGGCCCGATCCGCACTTGTGGAAACCTCCGGGCCGGCCTGCGCCGACCGCGCAATCCGTGCACTTAGATCTTCGCAACCGCAAACAGACGCCATGCGTCCGGTACGCCTTTGAGTGTTTGCGCACCCAGGTCCTCGAACAGGATCCCCGAGCCGACGACGAGATCCTTGACCGTCGACGACACCAGCACCTGTTGCGGTGCCGCCGCCGACGCAATTCGGGCGCCAATGTGGATCGCGATGCCGCTGTATTTGTCGCCGAATACTTCACATTCGCCGGTGTGGATGCCGACACGCGCCGAGAGCCCCAGCGATCGCACCGATTCGGTGAGCGCTGCGCCGCAACGAACCGCTCGGGCCGGACCGTCGAACGCGGCGAATAGTCCATCGCCGGCGGTGTCGAGTACGCGCCCCCGGAAACGCTGCAGTTGGTCGCCGGCGAGTGCATGAAACCCAGCCAGCAATCGCTTCCACTCTTTGTCGCCGACGGTGGCGGCGCGCTGGGTCGAGTCGACGATGTCGCAGAAGAGGATTGTCGTTAGCACACGATCCGACTCCGGCGATGCGCGCATGCCCGTCAGAAACTCACGAACCTCGTCGAGCAACGCATCCGTATCTCCCGTCCAGGCGAAGTGATCTTGTCCGGGCAGCTCTACGTATTTCGCGCCAGCGATGTGTTGCGCCAAGTAACGAGCGTGGCCAATGCGCACCGGTTGGTCGTCGATGCGATGCAGGATCAGCGTCGGTACGCGAATCGCCGGCAAGATGTGCCGGACGTCGATTTCGGCTGCGAGCGCGAGCAGCTTGCGTGCGGTACCGGGGCTCATCGCCATGCGCTCCAAACGTGCGAGCGCCCGCATCACAGTTGCGTCGGCCGTCAGACTGGGTGCGAATCCGCGAGACATCTCGCCGTTCCCCCACGTGTCCTCGAGCACAGCGAGCGCGCGTGCGTTGGCGTCTGCGGGACGTCCGTGCGGATAGTCGGCCGCGCGGCTGTAGCGTGCGAACGTGCCAAACAGCACCAGTGCGGGTACGCGATCCGGATAGGTCGCGGCAAACATCATCGCCAGAGGCCCGCCCTCCGAGATGCCCCAGATCGCCGCACGCTGCCAGCCGACCGCATCCATTACCGCGCGCACATCGTCGCTGCGCTCTTCGAGGGTCGGCGGATTCACGACCGGATCCGAAAGACCTGTTCCGCGTCGATCGAATAGCAGCACGCGCGCAAACTGCGCCAGACGTCCGGCAAAGTTCGCGAACTCCTTCAGCATCCAGATGTTCTCGACGTTCGACGCCCAACCCGGAATGAGCACGACATTCACGTCGCCCGCGCCGAACATCTGATACGCGATGTTCAGTGCGCCGCTTTTGGCGTAGCGCGTTTCGATCTGGTCGATATCGAGCATGGTTCAGCTGCCGGGAGGCCCACCGCATCGAACGGGTACTCTACCGTGGTGAGCAGCGATGGGAATACGCAGATGAAGCGGCCACCGCTCATCGAACTCGCGGCGCGTGCAATGCCGGGCGACACGCGACGCGGCTGCGCCGGCCGACGATGTTCGGATACCATTTTTGGGAGCACCTGATGAAAGTTCGATTCGTTGCGATCGTCGCGTTGCCGGCATCGTTGCCGGCGGGCGCGGGAGACGTCGCCGGCACGTGCCAGTCACCGTGATCGCGCAGGCGCTGGACAATGGGGGACCGAATGGCTTTTGCGGTCATAGTGGTTTTGTACCTCGGTATCGGCGTGTTGGCCGCGGCAGGCTCCGTGTGGCTCTCTCAGAAGATGGTGCCCACTCGTTGGGAGTCAGCCGTGTTTGGTCTATTGCTGATTGTGATTGCGTGCTTCTACCTCGCATTCACGTCCTACTTCGCCGATCAGCGCGCGTGGAACTTGGAACTGGCCGGGGTTGCGGCGTTCGTGGTACTTGGAGTCCTCGGGGTCCGAGTTCCGACTGTGCTTATTGCAGGATACGGATTGCATGGGGTGTGGGATCTGCTTCACGAGGTCCACGCTCATTCAGCCATGGGTGTGTTCGCAGGCAAAGTGCCTTCCGAGATTCCGCTCGCGTATGGAGCCTTCTGCGCAACATACGACTGGTGCATGGCGGCGTACTGCTACGTGCGGCGTAACGCATGGCGGGTTTCCAAGGAGGATCGGAATTGATTCAAGGTTCCTGCCATTGCGGTGCGCTTCGATGGCGCTTCGCAGGGACACCTGAATCCGCCACGGCGCGCAGTTGCACGCTGTGTCATCGCTATGGTGCGCTGTGGGCATATGGTTTCGAAGGCGGCGGCATAGGCGTATCCGAGCCGACCAACGTACATGCCGCGAAGACTTTTGATTCTGAATCATCCTCGCAGAAACGCGGACCGACGAAGGAGGAAGAGATGATCTCCATACGCATCAGCATCGACGTACCGAACCTCGCGGAGGGCGTTCGTTTCTATTCCGAGGCCTTCGGCTTTTCGAAAGCGGCAGAGCCCGTACCGGACGTGGTCGTGATGAAGCTTGGCGCGACGACTGTGTGCCTACTGCAGAAGGTGGCGGGTTCCGAGCCGTCCCCACGGACGCAGGACGTTCGTCGCTACGAGCGGCACTGGACGCCGGTGCATCTGGACATCCACGTCGATGATCTGGCCCAAGCGCGGGAACGCGTCGTCCGGGCGGGTGGGATCGAGGAACAAGTCTTCATGAACCCGGAACATGGATCGGCGGCGTTCTGCGCTGATCCCTTCGGTCACGGCTTCTGCCTGATCGAGCGCAGGTCGTAGCCAGACAACACGCCGTTGCAACGGACCCCTCGACTCAACCGTCAGGAGATGAGAGCTGCATGAACGGAGCAGACACGCTCGGAGAGGATAGGCGGCATAAAGCACCGGTTCATGAATCGGGCTGAGTATCGCGTGACTGCGCAGCGAAACGGAAGCAGCTATTGAATTCGTCTGAGATGTGGAACGACGCGAACGGCTGATGGTTGGCGTGGCCGCACGCGCACACGCACGATGGTTGATCCGGAAGTCGCTGATCTTCGAGACGACTCTGCTCACCCCGGAGGTTGCGGAGTTTCAGTGAACCGTTATCGAACCGCTGCTAGCGCTGAATTCCGGCGGCGCCTGTTGTCGTGCGACGTGTTCCAGGATTCTTTCAATGATGTCTGGTCGTGTCACATCAGCGATGACGCGCAGCCGACCGCCGCAGTTCGGACAGATAGACAGATCGATTGCGAATACTCTGCGCAGCCGCTCCATCCACGTCATCGGCGCAGTCGGTGCAGCAGGGTCGGTTTGACGAGCTCCACCCAGCGCCTGCACCGGAGCGTGTGCACGCGTGCGGCTTCGTCTGTTCTGCTGCGACGGGTTCGGCACCACCGCGCTGCGATGCTTGGCGTTGGGGGCGAGGATGCCGTGGCATCGCACCAAGGGCAAGGTGGAACGCTTCAACCGCTACTTGCGCGCCAGCTTCTGGGTGCCGTTGCGAGCACGGTTCAAGGCATCGGGTCTCGTCGTCGACGCCGAGACGGCGAACATCGAGGTCATGCGTTGGCTGCGTGATGTCGCCAACGTCCGCATCCACGCCGACCTCAAGGAACGGCCCATCGATCGCTTCGAAGCGGAACGTACGCACCTCGAGCCTTATGAGGGAACGGTGGTCAACCTCAATGCGCTGTCGCGTTCGGTGCCGACGCCGATCGAGTCGCTGCAACATCCGTTGTCGAGCTACGACGCGCTGGTGGTGAGCCAATGAACCTGCAGGACGATCGGATCGTGAGCTTGTGTAGTGCGCTGCAGCTTGATGCGGCGGCCAGTGGCTATGGCGCCATCGCCCAAGCCTCCGCCAATGAGTCTGTCAGCTTCAGCGATTTCCTCGAGCGGCTGCTCAAGGCCGAACTCGATGCGCGTCATGAGCGGGCCCGGCAGACGCTGCTCAAGCTCGCCACGCTGCCGGCGATCAAGACGCTGGAAGACTACGACTTCGGCTTCGCCACCGGTGTGCCCAAAGCGCAGATCCAGGAACTGGCCAGCCTGGCGTTCGTCGAACGGGCTGAGAACGTCGTGTTACTCGGACCGAGCGGCACCGGTAAGACGCACCTCGCTTTGGCGCTCGCGTACCGCGCGGTGATGGCGCGCATCAAGACGCGGTCACGGCAGCGGATCTGATGCTGCAGTTGGCGGCGGCACATCGCAAAGAACAGCTCACCTCGTACTTCAACCGCGCGATCTTGGGACCGCGATTACTGGTGATCGACGAGCTCGGCTATCTGCCGTTTGGTCGTGCCGAAGCCAACTTGCTGTTCCAGGTGATCGCCAAACGTTACGAGCGCGGCTCGATCATCATCACCTCGAACCTGTCGTTCTCGGACTGGGCGAGTGCGCTGGCCGATGACGCCACGCTCACTGCAGCACTACTTGACCGACTGCTGCATCACGGCCACATCGTTGCCTGCCGCGGTGAGTATT
>CAVTJP010000010.1:0-200964 GCA_963735085.1 uncultured Gammaproteobacteria bacterium | reverse complement strand
AATCGAAGGCCGTCTTTACGATAGACGCACGAGCAGCGGCGTTTTTCGTCTGCTGTCCCGCCGACCAGCGAGATGTTGGAATGCGCGACACCGAAGCGCGACGGACTCGTAGCGGATGCGGTTTGCCGTGAGATGCCGGTTACCGTCTAGCGAGATGCCAGACACGTGGCCGTGACTTCGGAACGCCCCCGGTGGGATGCCGGCCAATCCCCGAAGCAGGTTTACCGCGCGCAAGTCGGAACTTTGCATTAGTGGAGAAAAAACCATGTCAGAACTCATGACGAAGATTGACGAAATCGTCCAAGGCGTTGACGCGCTGCGTGAGCGGCAGCAGGCCGAAATCAAATCGCTCGGCGACCAAAACGCCGAATTGAAAGATCGGATTGAGACGATCGAAGCGCATGAACGATCGGCCGCGAAAGAACACCGGCGCCGAGGCCGAATACAAAATCTTCCACGGCCCTCACGGCCCGGTCTACCAACTGCCGTCTCACGTCAAAATGGCGGATGTTTTGCCACCCGAAAAGAAACCAGAGGTGGCGCTGCATCGTTGGCTGGCTGCAGCGATTCTCGGCGACAAGTGCTCCGACAAAGCAGCAGTCGAATATTGCCGCGAGTTGAAGTCGATGACGACGGGCACGACTGGCGTTCTGATTCCGCAGCAGTACATCAGCACTTGGATCGATCTGCTGCGCGCACAGTCCGTATTGAATCGTGCCGGCATGCAAACGGTTGTGATGGACGCGAAGGTCCAAACGCGCGCGGCAGTGACGGCTGATCCAAGCGTTTCTTGGCATTCGGAAGGTGGCTCGATCAGCGCGGCGAATCCGACCTTTGAAAGCAGAACGTTGACGAGTCAGACGCTCGTGGCGCGCTGCCAAGCTTCGGTCGAACTGATGCAAGACTCGCCCGACTTTGGCATGCAGCTTGCGCAAGTGATTACCCGAGCGTTCGCAGCTGAGCTCGATCGTGTTGGCTTGGTCGGCACGGGTAGCGGTGAACCGAAAGGCATCTATCACACGTCGAACATCGGCACGGTAACGTCTGTGGGTCAGCCGACCGATTACGCGGAAATGCTGACGGCTGTGCAAACGCTGCTGGAAGCCAACGTGCCGCTGGATATCGCAACCCTATACGCGGTGATGTCTCCCAGAACTTGGGCCGACTACGAAGCGTTGGTAACTGGAATTTCGAGCGATAAGACACAGCTGCCGCGTCCGCGGGCACTGGAAAACACCCGATTCCTGGTCACAAGCAACGTGCCGAACACCATCGGCGAAGTATCCCCGGCGAGCGACTCGATTGTGGCCATGGGCGATTTCCGTTCGTTGCTGATGGGCGTCCGTAGCGAGGCATCGATCGAGATCCTGAAGCTCGACACGTATGCCGGCAATCTGGTATTCGAGATCGTCGGTTTTTTGCGCGGTGACTTCGTCGTAACGCGACCGAGTGACTTCGTTGTGATGAGTGGCATCACGAGCTAAGGGGCGATCAGCGCGCTGCGGTCCAACGGTTGCCCCACGTTTCGGCCGTTGGATAAAAGCTGCGGCGCGACCGGGTCTTAGTCGGTGAGTCGCCCGGTCCATGAAAAGTAACCACGACAGCGGGCAGCGAGGTCATGCCGCGACGGGATGTCGCAGGTAACCTTGCCTCGCGTGGCCCGCAATTTTTCGACGAGGCCGCATTAGATTCGACGAGATGCGCGTTACGTGGTCGCAGTAGAGGCGCATCTTTGAGAAGCCCTACAAGGTCGCCATTGTGCTCGAGGGTTTCCATGCTAAAGTTCGGCCGCTCTTCACCTGCGAGTCATTCAGGCCAATGGCAGCAAAACGCGGTACACCTGGAAAGCGAGCAAAAGTCGTTCGATCTGCGGGCTCCAAAAAGGTGAAGTTCCACTACATCAAGAGCGAGCAGAAGACCACAGTCTATGCCGATGGCGGCTATGGGGGCGTCACACCCCGCGGTATGATATCGCTCGCGTTCTACAATGAAAGATTGCCGATTCCTCAGGAAGAGGACGCAGACGTATCACCTGAGGGACAGATTGTTGCGACGACGAAGACCAAGACTCGTGAAGGCATCATCCGGCAAATCGATTGCGAAGTGTTCATGACGCCGACGACTGCGAGGTCAATCGGGGAGTGGCTGATCGAGCGCGCATCGAGAGCAGACGCGGCGACTAAAGCCAACAAATCAAAAGTAGCGAAGCGGAAAAGGCGATGATGCAACTGAACAGCACTGAAGCCCTGCCAGCCGTTCCCGACGATGACGTCGAGCCAACCCAAATCGGATACGCATTTCTCGCGCCGGCCGACAGCTCCGTGGGCGCCAAGGCAACTCGACTGCGGTTCGGTGATGAGGCCACTGGCGACGCCGTGGTGTTATCAGCGGGGGCATTAGCTCATCTCGAGCGCGCTTCGATTCGATTCTGGGCAGAACTCGTCGATGATGACGATGTCGAATTCGTAGAGTGGCGGTAACGCTATTCCATGTAAGAGGAATAGCGCTCAGCGGCTCGCTTCGCCTTCAATTCAGGAAGTATCTTGAAACTGGACAGCCTGGTCTGATCTTTGGCCGCGACGCGACCTATGATCGCCCGCCATACATCAAGCAATCCGTGATTCAACACCTGCACATCATTCCTCCGCAGTCGCGGTGGAGCATGCGTAAGAAGCCGCAGTATCAGCGAACCAGCGATCACCACGTTGTCTATGTGCGTGGCGTGCTGAATCCGGATGATGTTTGCGTTCTCGCTGTTTTTCCCAAGGATGCACACGAGTTCGCCGAGGATCCAACCATCATGCGAAAGCTGGCGAAGCAAGCCGGACGATTTCGGGACAACCACTGAAGCATGGCGAGCGGCCCGTCCGCGTCGAGACCGGGCGCGGCGGTGGCTACAAGTGTTGAGCGCGCGGCAACCTTCCTTGGTACGGATGCGCTATCGCTTCGCTAAATGAAAGCCCGCGCGTGATCCTCTGAAGGCGGGGCAGTGTGTCGGTCAGAGTGGCGCGCCTCATGGTGACGACGGGCCGATGGTAAGGGGCGCCCGTCCGACAGGCGCCAGCGGCAGAATACCGAACAACCCAGCAGGATCGCAGCCACTCACTCTAAAGAGGATCAACGCGACCGCGAACACCGCAACCAACTGCGGAACGATGAGGCGCGAGACGGCTTGATCGCGGAAAAGGAAGTCGGACCAAGCGCTCGCGTAGAGCCGAAGGTAGGTCCATCGCGAAATCAAGTGCTGCCGGTCTTCCGATACCTTCGTTGTCTTGTCCGAATGTTCGCCGGCGGTCCGATGCAGCACCATGCGACTCTTAGTGCTGATGGTGGGCGGCCTACACGTCATCCACGGCGCCTTCGGATAGGTGATGTTGCTGGCGTACTTTAGTTCGAGCCCTTCGCGCGGGCCGATCATTCTGTGGATCGCCTCACGATCGTCGGGATGAACTTCCTGTTGGCTCCACCAAGCTCGCATATGTCTGTTTTCTTTCAACGCCTGCGATAGAGCGTCCATTGCGGTGCGCCACGGTTTTCTCGCAACCAGTTTGTACTGGTAGAAGAACCACGCGAGAAGCAGGACGGCTGCGCCCTCAACAACACTTGGATATACGAGCGGCATCCTCGCGCCGAGAAGACTCAGTTCGCGTAGGTCGGCGCCGGAGAGCAGATAGATTGCGATGGCACCTGAAACGACGTTGAGGTTGCGACCCGCTTCGCTGAGGTGGCGTGCTTCGTCTTCTGGATTCGCCATTTGGCGTGAACTACCGATCGCGGTTCCGTACCGTTTCCGTACAGACTCGGGGTGATTCGTCTAAGTCATTGTTTTAATGGAGCGGGAAAGGAGACTCGAACTCCCGACCCCAACCTTGGCAAGGTTGTGCTCTACCAACTGAGCTATTCCCGCTGAGGAAAGCGCGTGCCCGCATCGCTGCCATCTCGATGGGCCTCCCTGACTCGAACGATCATCTAGGAGAACGCTACTTGCCGCGCATGTTACTCGGGAGATGCCGGAGCCCGCAAGATTCGGCAGCACGGGTTCGTTCCCCTAGCGGTGCCTCATTCGATCTCAATGCGGAACACCGGGTAGCCCGGCGCGATTGCGAGCAGCTGCGCGTCCGTGGCATCCGGTCCGATGCCTTCGAAGAAGACGGCGACTTCGATCTTCCAGCGCTCGAGGTACTCGCGCAGAATCGCCGGCTTGTCGGCGTCGGCGAGTTCGCTCGCCGTGAACTTGTCGACGCGGCTGCCGACGTGCAGTTCACCCCCTCCCGCCGCGCGCAGGTTTCGAACCCACTGCGTGTGTCCGCGAGGGGCGACCAAATAGTTGTTTCCCTCGAAGACGAGCAAGTTGACAGGCACCGTACGCCACTCACCGCTCTTGCGGCCGCGGACGTACAGCACGCGGCTGCCGAGCACGCTGATGCCGAGCTTCGTCAAGCCCGCAACGGTCGAGTTGAATAGCCGGGCCATCAACCGACCTGCCGCGGTCGTCGGCATCAGATAGCGCGGCGCACTTCGACTCATGTTATCGGCCATTGGCTGTTCCTGCAGTTTCGCGCCCTGTACCAACTTCAGTGAACGTCGCTGTATGGCGCGGCGCCAACAGTTCTTCGCGGTCGCGGCACCGGTCTCTGAATCGCTCCAGGCGGCTCCGGAAGTTGGGACCAGGGAGTGGAATCACCGCTATGGATCACCTGTAGGCGACACAATCCAGGAATCTATCCCACGATTTCGGTGGTTGTCCACGCACCTCGACCGCGACCGAGCATCATAGGCCGAAGGAAGGGATGGATCGGTAGATGGCGTCCCCTAGGGGAGTCGAACCCCTGTCGCCGGGATGAAAACCCGGTGTCCTAGGCCTCTAGACGAAGGGGACGAAGACGAAGCGGCGCATTCTATGAACCACCTCTTGTCGCGTCAACAGGTGCCGTCAAGCCGGCTTACCGGATCGCTCGAGCAGCATTCGACCTATCCAGTCACGGGCGAAATACTGGGCACTTCGCCCGTTGCGTGCGCCACGCGCAAGCGCCCATTGCAGCGCTTCGCGGCGGGCCGAATCCGTTAGTACGGCCTGCATGCCGTGGCGTTCGCCGATCCGTTGCAACCACCGCGCGACCACATCGAGATAGGCATCCTGTTTGAACGGCTGAAACGACAGCCACAGACCGAACCGATCCGACAGCGAGACTTTCTCCTCGACGGCCTCACTCTCGTGTAACTCGCCGCCCTCATGGCTCGCTGCAAGATTGTCCGCCATGTGTTCCGGCAACAGATGCCGGCGATTCGACGTCGCATAAATCAGCACATTTTCGGACGAGCGGAACACCGAACCTTCGAGGACGCTCTTCAGCTCCTTATACGATGCATCGTCGGCGGAAAAAGACAGGTCGTCGCAGACCAGAATGAACCGGTACGGCGCGTCGCGGACCAGCGCGACAATGCGCGGCAGCGCGCCTAGCGCGCGCTTGTCCATTTCGATCAAGCGCAGGCCCTGGTCGGCGTAGCGATTCAACAGGCCATGAATCAGCGATGATTTTCCCGTGCCGCGGGCGCCCCAAAGCAGCACGTTGTTAGCCGGATATCCGGCCACGAACTGTGCGGTGTTGGCTTCGATGCGTTGCTTCTGCCGATCGATGAACAGCAGGTCGTCGAGATCGATGGGGTCGAGATCGGTGTGCGCGCGCAACTCGCCACCCAGCGCGCTGAGGTGCCAGACCGACGCGCGCGTGACGGACCAGTCGGGCGTACCGATCTGAGGCAGCACTGCGTCCAGGCGTGTCAACACACGCCCTGCCAGATCAATCAATTCGTCGAGAGCCTTTGTCATCTTGTCATCGCTTTGCGGAGAGCGCGCATTGTACCCACGCGGTCGCCATCGCGTGCGAAGGCCGCGCTATGGCCGATGTGTCCCGGGGATGAGATGGCGATACGATTCAGAGTAAAATTCGGCGCAGTTTGAGCGGGTACTTTCGATGCGCGATTCGTTCGATACAGAACGCCGCAAGGACACTGTCACGCGCCGCAAGCGCACAGAAGACCGGCGCAACGCGGAACGCGTTGCAGAAGATTTGGTGCCGCGCCGTGATTCCGAACGACCCGGGCGACGTAAAAGGGATACAACTCCGCCAACCACCAACGATCACTGACGCTTGCGCAGCGGTACCACATTGCTGCGCTGTCGTACGTAGATGCGCCGCTCCCGATCCGGCCCATCGATACCGATCGAGCCGTTGTCGAACAACCGCAGTTCGTACCTGCGCGTGCCGGCCTCCGATTCCAGTTCGAGTGCGTTGCCCAATAGGCGCCAACGACCTCGCTCGATCGCGCGTCCGGTGCGTTCGATGAAGTGTCCCGCAGCAGGGTCGCCGACAAACTCGAGTGCACACACCCCGCTTGGCGTATCCGTCTGCCACACGCCGGGAAGTGCGAGCCGGGCAATCCATCGTTCGCGCGCAGCGCGCGTCCGTATTGCCCAGAGGTAGGCAACACCGCCGATAATCCCCAATAGTACGAGCGCAGCCATGCACGCATGCTGCCGCTCGCGCGAATTCTGCGCAAGCGCCACGCACAATTCACTAAAATGCAGTATCCCGTGGGTCGTGCACTTTATAGTTCCTCAGACCGCCTCAAACGACTTCTCGTTCGATAACGGAGATCGTCGCGTCCACGGTTTCGATGATCCGGCGTTCGATGTCGCCGAGCGTCTGATCGATCAGACGTCCGGTCAGCGCGGCCACCACGAACGACCACTCGGCGCGGTCGTGCGCGTCCTGAAAATCGCTTTCGCACACTGCCACGTTCAACTGTTTGCCGAAGCGTTCGCGTAATCCGCCGAGGCGCTGGCGCTTTTCCTTCAGCGAGCGGCAGCCGGGCAGTGCAAAGCCCACCCTCAGTACGCCGATCTGCATGCCCAGTACACTGAATATCAGTCGGATTCGAGGAACTCGGAACGCGTCATCGAAAAGAAGACCGTATCCAACCCGTGGAATTCGCGCCGGCAGTCGAACGTCATCCCGAGCTTCTGCAACACCCGAACGGACTGCTGGTTCGGCGTATCGGTTGCCGCGACGACACATTCGAAATCACATGCCTCGAAGCCGAATCGAAGCACTTCGTTAGCTGCTTCAGCGACCAAGCCCTCTCCCCAGTAGGTCGGGTGAATGCCATACAGCAGTTCGATCTGATCTTCTGCTTCGCCTCTTCGATGCCCACAGAAGCCGATCAACTCGCCGGCTTGATCGCGCAGTTCCAGCGCGAAGAAGCCATAACCGGCCGATTCGAACGTCGCGAGACTCTGCGCGACGATTTCTTCGACCGTTTCGCGCGGGATGATGCGGTCTTCCCAGAGATAGCGGCGCACACCGGGATCGGTCCACAACGCGTGCAGCGCATCGACATCGTCCGCTGAGATAGGCCGCAGACGCATGCGACCGGTATTCAGCACGGTGTCCATCCTGTTCCGAAGATTCTCCACATTGACCTCTTCCCGCGCACCAGTCGATCGGTTGAACCGCTCGTCGATTCGGTCTGAAGTGTCGTGTACACCCGGCTGGCTTCGAGTTTGCCATAGCCGGATACATAAGCGAACATCTCGGCCAACCTCGACGAGACTATCCGATGCGCTTCAGCTTCTGGCCCAATCCTTCACAATCATTCAACGACGTCATCGCACTGGCACGTCACGTAGAGAGCACCGGCTGGGACGGGCTCTGGTATGCCGATCACTTCATGCCCAATGCCCCCGACACCAGTACACCGTGGCCAGAAGCGTGGACGACGCTGGCCGCGATCGGCGCGCTGGTCCCGCGCATCCGCATCGGCACCCTGGTGGCGGGCAATACGTACCGCCATCCCGCGGTGCTGGCAAAGATGGCCGCCACGTTGGATCACATCACCGACGGTCGCGTGGTGCTCGGGCTCGGCTCCGGTTGGCAGGAGAACGAGCACGCACAGTACGGCATACCTTTTTATACCGTTCGCGAACGGCTCGATCGGCTCGACGAAGCGTGCCAGGTGATCAAGCGCCTCTACACCGAGGCAACATCCAGCTTTTCCGGCAAGTATTATCAACTCGACAATGCGTCGCTCGAACCGAAACCGGTGCAGCGCACGCTGCCTTTGCTGATCGGTGGCGGTGGTGAAAAGATCACGCTGCGAATCACCGCGCAATATGCGGACGAGTGGAACGTATGGGGCACGGTCGACACTCTGAAAGCGAAGATGACCATCCTCGACGCGCACTGCAAACAGTTGGGCCGCGATCCAAAATCGATCCAACGCAGCGCAGTGGCGCTGTTGTTCATGAGTGACGACGCGAACTATCTGAAGCGGATGCGTGAGGCCAATATCCCACAAGCCGCCAATATCGGCACGGTTGCCGAGATCCGCAAGATCGTTGCGCAGTACCAGGCAATCGGCGTGGACGAGTTGATCGTGCCGGATTTCACCCTCGGACCCACAGCGCAGAAACTCGCGACGCTCGATCGATTCATCCACGAAGTCGCCGGACGATGAACCGCGCCATCGCAACGGCCGTTCCGTCGGCCACGGTCCTGCTGTTGCGCGGCGATCACGCCGCGCTGGAAGTGTTCATGGTGGTGCGCCATCACCAGATCGACTTCGCCTCCGGCGCATTGGTGTTTCCCGGCGGCAAGGTCGATCCGCAGGACGAAGACGCCGCACTTGCGGTGCGCTGTGACGGTGCGTCGGAGGACGCCGCAACGCGTGCGATCCAGATTGCGGCGATCCGCGAGGCGTATGAAGAATGCGGTGTGCTGCTCGCCCGCGCGGCCGGCGGCGAAGGGTTGGTCGCGGGCGCACGGCTTGCGACACTCGAGCCGTTTCGAAACCGCATCCACTCCGGCGAAATCGGTTTCCACGCATTCCTCGATCAACAGGAATTGCGGCTCGCGTGCGATCTGCTGGTACCGTTCGCGCACTGGATTACCCCGGAGATGATGCCGAAGCGCTTCGACACGCATTTCTTCGTGGTTGAAGCACCGCCGGATCAGGTCGCACTGCACGATGGTCACGAGTCGGTGGATTCGGTCTGGCTGACGCCGCAGAGCGCGCTCGCCGGTGCATCGTCGCGCCGCTATACGGTCATTTTTCCGACGTTGCGGCAAATCGAAAAGCTGGCACACGCCGCCTCCCCTGCCGACGCGATCGAACGTGCACGGCGCAGCGGCATCGTCACGGTGACGCCGTGGACCGAACAGCGCAGCGACGGCGCTTACCTGTGCATTCCGAAGGAAGCCGGCTACGATATCTGCGAAGAGAAGATGCCGTCGCGTCCTGCGTAGAAGGCGTTCAGACGGCCACCACATCATTCCAATTCACCGAGAAAACATATGGCCAGCCAACCCAAAGACACACTGAATCAGGACGTGCTGTACGAGGTCGCCGATCACGTCGCGACCCTGACAATCAATCGGCCGCAAGTGCAGAACACGATCTCCGGGCCGATGCTCGACGCACTGACGCGTCACCTGCTTGCGGCCAACGAAGACCGTGAGGTACGCGCGATCGTCATCACCGGCTCGGGCCGATTCTTCTGTGCGGGCCTCGACCTGCGCGGGGGTGACATCGGCAGTGGCCTGTCGAACAGCGCGGGTCCGGCAAACCTCGATCTGCGCAATACGCCGCCAACGGTACTGCACAGCCTCGACAAGCCGACCATCTGCGCGCTGAACGGGTCGGCCGCCGGCTACGGCATGGACCTCGCGCTCGGCTGTGACATCCGCATCATGGCCGACACCGCCAAACTCGCCGCCGCGTTCACCGCACGTGGCGTGCTGCCGGAATCGGGCGGTACCTGGATTCTGCCGCGTTTGCTCGGATGGTCGAAGGCTGCGGAACTGATCTTCACCGGCCGCACCTTAACGGCGGCCGAGAGTCTCGAGATGGGACTGGTGTCGCGGGTGGTGCCGGCGGCCGACGTCGCAAGCACCGCCGCCGAACTCGCCGGCGAGATCGCGCGGAACGCGCCGCTCGCGGTGCAGGCGTCCAAGCGCATGATGCGCATGGGGATGAACGAAACGTTCAACGACCATGTGCATCATGTGTTTCTGCAATTGCTGCCGCTGTTCCGCTCGGCAGACTTCAAGGAAGGCATGGCTTCGTTTCTGGAGAAACGACCGCCGAACTTTTCCGGCAAATAGGCTGAGCCAAGCAAAAGACGAGGGTCAGAGTGCTTCATTGGATGTGGAGCCACGGCTATCTGTTGTGGTGAAGCACTCTGACCCTTTGCCAGATCGCCTACTCCACTAGCCGAAGCCGATTTCGGCAACGTCGCTCGGAATCAGTGGATAGCGAATGCCTGCCCACTTCTGCACGACGCGCACCACCTGACAGGAGTAGCCGTATTCGTTGTCATACCAGACGTACACGACGACGCGGTTGTCCTTCACGATCGTCGCGCCACCGTCGACGATACATGCGTGCCGGTTGCCGACGAAATCCGATGACACCACTTCGGGCGAATTGATGAAGTCGATCTGACGCTGCAGCGGCGAGTACAACGACGCATCGCGCAGATAGCCGTTCACCTCGTCGAGCGTCGTGTTGCGCGACAGCGTCAGATTCAGAATCGCCAGCGACACATCCGGCGTCGGCACACGGATCGCGTTGCCGGTGAGCTTGTTTTCGAGCCTCGGCAGCAACTCGGTAATTGCCGAGGATGCGCCGGTTTCGGTGATCACGAGATTCAGCGGCGCGCTGCGGCCACGGCGACTCTTCTCATGGTAGTTGTCGGTTAGATTCTGATCTGGCGTATACGAATGCACGGTCTCAATGTGACCGTGCTCAATCTGGAATTTGTCGTCGATCGCTTTGAGGATCGGCACGATTGCGTTTGTCGTGCACGATGCCGCGGCGAGTATTCGATCATCCGCCGACAACGCACTCGAGTTGATCCCGGAGACGATGTTCTTCAGCCCCTTCTTGCCCGGCGCCGTCACGATGACGCGCGCAGCGCCTTTTGATTTCAAGTGTTCGGCCAGACCTTTCTGGTCGCGCCAGGCACCGGTGTTGTCGATGATGGTCGCGTCCGTGATGCCAAAACGCTCGTAGTCGACATCGGCCGGCGCATTCGAATAGATGATGTGAATGACATTGCCGTTGGCAATGATGCAGTTGTTTTCGAGGTCGATGCGGATCGTGCCTTTGAACGACCCGTGCACAGAGTCCCGACGCAACAGACTCGCGCGTTTGACCATATCTTCCTTGCTGGCCTTGCGCACGACGATCGCGCGCAAGCGAAGTTGTTGGCCGCCGCCGGTCTTCTCGATCAATAGACGCGCCAGTAATCTGCCAATGCGGCCAAACCCATACAACACTACATCCTGCGGCTTCTCGAGCGGCGGCACGTGCCGCCCGATGACCTCGGCACACGCCTGCTTGACGAAATCCATTGCCGTCGTACCGTTGCCGGCACTCTCGCGCATGTATTGCAGCGCCAGTTTGCCGATGTCGATATGACACGGCCCGAGATCGAGTTCAGACAGCGCCTTCATGATCGGGTAGCTCTCGAACTCCGACAATTCGTTGTTGGCGATCTGCCGCACGTAGCGGTGCGTCTTCATGATGTTGGTGACGCTCTGGCTGTACAGCGCACGGCCGAAGCAATAGGTCACGACGTTCTTGCGATACAGATTGCCGATAATCGGAATCATCGCCTCGGCAAGTGCTTCGCGCTCTTTCCAGTCCGGGAAATAATCGTCAAGGCTGGGTAGTGCCACGTCCGATCCTCGTCGTGTTGGGCGGTAAGCGGGCGGCTATTATCGAAATTGAAGCTGCGTGTCGCAACAAAGGTAGCGTGTTCAGCATCGCAGATGCGTGAAGAGTTGTAGCGCGTTGGTGATCCGACGTCGCCGGAGCGCCGACGATCCGCTATCGGAAGCTCGCATTGACCGGCGCCAATGCGGCGTTACCCGGACACAGATCGGCTTCGGTCAACGCGTTCAGCGGTGTATCGACAGTATCCAGGATCGCATGACAGTCCGATGCGTCCGGGTCCAGATACAGCAGGCCGGTCACCACCTCGCCCTCATCCTGCTTACGCTGAACGTACGTGAGTGCGTCGACGCGATCGTGCGGATCGTAGTCGCGCGCCAGCTTGCGCAGCCGCAGGATCGAGCCGTCCGGCATCGTGATGTCTTCGCGCGCGCCGGGCGCATAGTCCGCGACGATCTCCGGCTGCGGCGCAACGAAATCGGCCACAACAACCTCGCCGCGGTGATCGCGAACATAGTCGTAGCTCTTCGTCGAACCGCTGTGATTGTTGAATGCCACGCACGGCGAAATCACGTCGATGAAGGCGAACCCTTTGTGCAGCAGCGCGGCCTTCACCAATGGCACGAGTTGCCCTTTGTCGCCCGAGAAACTGCGTGCGACGAATGTTGCGCCGAGTTGCAGCGCGATGCTGACCAGATCGATCGGCTCATACAGGTTCGGCGCGCCTTTCTTGCTCGTCGATCCCTTGTCGTTGGTCGCCGAGAACTGACCCTTCGTGAGTCCGTAGGTGCCGTTGTTGTCGACGATGTAGCACATGTTGATGCGACGGCGGACGATGTGCGCGAACTGTCCCATGCCGATCGACGCGGTATCGCCGTCGCCGGAAATGCCGATGCAGTACAACGCGTGATTGGCCAGATTGGCACCGGTGGCCACCGATGGCATGCGGCCGTGAACCGAATTGAAACCGTGCGATTTGCCGAGAAAATACGTCGGTGTCTTCGACGAGCAGCCAATACCGGAGATCTTCGCGAACCGATGCGGCGGAATCGACAACTCCGCGCAAGCCTGCACGATGGCTGCGCTGACGGAGTCGTGGCCGCAACCGGCACACAACGTCGAAACCGAACCTTCGTAATCGCGCCGCGTGAGGCCGAGGTCGTTGACCTTGAGTTGCGGATGGCGGACCCGGGGCTTGGTAACGAACGTCATCGCTTGACCTCCGAGATACGCGCGAGCTTGTTCATCGAAAAGTACTCCGCCACCGCGCCACGGATGAATTCCGCGGCGATCGAGAAACCCCCGAAGTAGCACACCGGCACAATCTTGGCTGGGTCGAGCTCGCCTTCGTTGGTGAGGATCATGCGCATCTGCGCGTCGCGGTTCTGTTCCACGAGGAACACCAGTTCGTGTGAGTCGATGAACTCGAACACCGAATCCGGAAACGGCACTGCGCGGATGCGCAACGTATCCAGATGAATACCGTCCGCTTCGAGCAGGTCGAGCGCTTCCGCCATCGGCGTCAACGTGGTACCGAAGTACATGATCCCGTAGGCGCGCCGCGGCGACGCCTCGTGAATGACCGGCGCCGGTATCAGCGTCTTGGCCGTCTCCCACTTCGTAAGCAGCCGATTCATGTTCTGCGTATACACCACTGGGTCTTCGGTGTAGCGCGCGTACTCGTCGCGCGACGTTCCGCGCGTAAAGAAGCTGCCTTTCGATGGGTGCGTACCGGGATAGGTCCGATAGCCAATGCCGTCGCCATCGACGTCGACATAGCGGCCGAAATTCTCTATGCGATCGAGATCGTCCGCGTGATAGACCTTGCCACGGTCATAGCGGCGCGTGTCGTCCCACACCAGCGGATCGGACATCACCTCGTTCATGCCGAGTTCCAGATCGGACAATATGATCACCGGCGTCTGCAACCGGTCGGCGAGGTCCAGCGCATCTGCCGAGAACTCGAAGCATTCCTTGGGCGTCGACGGAATCAGCACGACGTGCTTCGTGTCACCGTGCGATGCGTACACCGCCGACATCACGTCTGCCTGCTGGGTGCGCGTTGGCATGCCGGTCGACGGGCCGGCCCGCTGCACGTCGATCAGTACCGTGGGGATTTCCGCGAAATACGCAAGCCCGAGAAACTCACTCATCAGTGATACGCCGGGGCCACTGGTCGCCGTGAACGCGCGCGCACCGTTCCACGCCGCGCCGATGACCATGCCGATTGCGGCGAGTTCGTCTTCCGCCTGCATGATGGCAAATTTCCTTTTGCCGGATGTTTTGTCGATGCGGAAGCGATTCGCATAACGTTCGAACGCTTCGGCGACCGATGTGGACGGCGTAATCGGATACCACGCGCACACGGTAGCGCCACCATAAACCGCGCCGAGCGCGGATGCGGTGTTGCCTTCGATCATGATCTTGTCGCCAACGGCGTTGCTACGCCGCAGTTGTACCGGCAGCGGCGCGCTCAGATAAGTGCGCGCATAGCTGCGGCCGATCTCCAGCGCGTGCAGGTTCGGCTTGATCAGCGCGTCTTTTCCTTTGTATTGCTCCGAAACCATTCCGGTGAGCACGTCGAAATCGATGTTGATCAATTCCGACAGTGCACCGACATAGACGATATTTTTGAACAACTGCCGCTGCTTCGGATCGGTAAACTCAGACAGCAGCAACGTCGAAATTGGAATGCCAACGTCGACGACGTCGCTGCGCGCGAGTTCAGCCGGCCGCGGTCGCGAGTTGTCGTAGAGCAGGAAACCACCTGGAACCAGGCTGGCAACGTCTTCCGCATACGTCTCGGCGTTCATCGCCACCATGATGTCCACGCCGTCACGGCGGCCGATATAGCCACGCTCGCTGACGCGCACCTCGAACCAGGTCGGCAAGCCCTGGATGTTCGACGGGAAAATATTGCGCGTGCCGACCGGTACGCCCATTCGAAACACCGCTTTCGCGAACATGCCATTCGCGCTCGCGGAACCCGAGCCGTTGACGTTGGCGAACTTGATGACGAAATCGTTGAACCGCGTCATGCCGCGTAGGACCCCAACTGCGGCAGATGCAGAACCGACTTCTGCATATCCCATGCATTGGTGGGACAACGCTCCGCACACAAACCGCAGTGCAGACAGACGTCTTCGTCCTTCACCATCACGCGACCGGTTCTGAGCTCGCCAGACACGTAGAGGTCCTGCTCGCCATTCAACGCCGGTGCCGTGAGCTGTTGGCGCAGATCGGCTTCGTCGGCGTTCGGCGTGAACGTAATGCAGTCCATCGGGCAGATGTCGACGCACGCGTCGCACTCGATACACAGTTTGTCGGTGAACACGGTCTGCACGTCGCAATTCAGGCAGCGCTGCGCCTCGCGCGCGCCAAGTGCCCGATCGAAGCCGAGTTCGACTTCCATCTTGATGTTCTTCAGCGATTTGCGCGGATCGACGTGCGGCACCAGATAGCGTTTCGACGCGTCGTGCTCGCTGTCGTAGCTCCACTCGTGCATGCCCATTTTCTGACTGAGCAGGTTGACGCCCTCGGGCGGACGATCCGCCTTCACATCCAGCCCCTGACAGAACAGATGAATCGAAATCGCTGCTTTGTGCGCGTGTGCAGACGCCCAGATGATGTTCTCGGGACCGAACGCCGAGTCGCCGCCGAAGAACACGTTCGGCAACGTCGATTGCAGCGTGTCACGATCGAGCACCGGACATTCCCAGCGATCGAACTCGATGCCGATGTCGCGCTCGATCCACGGGCAGTGATTCTCCTGACCAATCGCCATCAGCACGTGGTCGGCTTCCATGAAGACATCCGGTTCGCCGGTCGGTACGGACTTGCTGCGGCCCGATGCGTCGGTGACTTGCTCGACACGCTGGAAGATCACGCCTTTGAGTTTGCCGTTCTCGTGCACGAACTCCACCGGCGGACGATTGTTGACGATCGGAATGCCTTCCGACATCGCGTCTTCTTTTTCCCAGTCCGACGCTTTCATCACGTCAAAACCGGACCGCACCACCACCGTCACCTGATCCGCACCCAACCGGCGCGCGGTTCGGCAACAATCCATCGCCGTGTTGCCGCCACCCATGACGATGACTTTGCCTTTGATCGACGTGGTGTGGCCGAAGGCAACGCTGCCCAGCCATTCAATACCGATCGAGATATGCGCGGCGCTCTCGTTGCGGCCTTTCAGATCCGGCAGGTCGCGGCCACGCGGCGCACCGGTGCCGATGAAGTACGCGTCGAATTTTTCGTCGAGCATCGCTTTGAAGCTCGTCACGTCGTGGCCGAAATGGCGTTCGACGCCCATGTTCAGAATTAGATCGACCTCTTCCTCCAGCACTTCCACCGGCAGGCGAAACGCCGGGATCTGCGTGCGCATCATGCCGCCGCCGCCCGGGTCCTTTTCGAACATGTGCACTTCGTAGCCAAGCGGCAACAGGTCGCGCGCGACGGCGAGCGACGCGGGGCCTGCACCGAGCAAGGCAATGCGCTTGCCGTTTTTCTGGATCGGCACGCGCGGCATGAAGGGCGTGATGTCACCCCTGTTGTCGGCCGCCACGCGCTTGAGGCGGCAGATCGCGACCGGCTTCTCTTCGGTGCGCACACGTCGACAGGCTGGCTCGCAGGGACGATCGCAGGTACGCCCGAGAATTCCCGGGAACACGTTGGAGTCCCAGTTCAACATATAGGCTTCGGTGTATTTCTCCTGAGCAATCAGGCGAATGTACTCAGGTACCGGCGTGTGGGCCGGGCATGCCCACTGGCAATCGACTACTTTATGGAAGTAGGAAGGCTCGAAAATGTTGGTGGGTTTCATAACCGCTCTATCGGAACGAACTGCCTCTCTGTGGGGCGGAGATCTGGGCGCGACGCACTCTAACGCGTCTGAATTAATGGGTCTACTACCGAGGTCCCGGCGCGAGCGGAACGGCACATGGGCAGAACACCTGACGTAGAATACGGCGCCCTTCGACCGGCGCATGGCCATGGCGAACCCTGAAGCACCTCCGCTACCGAACCGATCAGGTGATCGCATCGGCTGGTGCGGTCTCATCGACGGTGCGGCAAGCCTCGCGATCGCCCGCGCCGCGCAACAGCACGATGGCCTCGTCGTTGCCGTGGCTGCAGATCCGTCGGCGGCTTACCGGCTGTGTCGCGAAATCGAATTCTTCGCCAGCGGCACCGTCGAGGTGGTGACGTTGCCGGATTGGGAAACGCTCGCTTACGACGCGTTCTCGCCACACCAGGACATCGTTTCCGACCGGCTGCGGACGCTGCACCGGCTGCCGGGCTTGCGCCGCGGCGTGCTGGTAGTGCCGATTCGGACGTTGCTGCAACGACTGCCTCCGCCGGCGTTTCTGGCCGCCCACAGCCTGGTACTCGCGGTCGGCGCTCGGTTCGACGCGCACGCCTATCGGGCGCATCTCGAACAGGCCGGCTATCGATGCGTGGAAACCGTCGCCGAACGCGGCGAATTCGCGGTGCGCGGCTCCCTGGTAGACGTCTATCCGATGGGCGCACCGGCGCCATACCGAATCGACCTGTTCGACGACGAGGTCGCCAGCCTGCGCACGTTCGACCCCGACAGTCAGCGCACGATCGAAAAAATTGACTCAGTCGAAATTCTACCAGCCAAGGAGTTCCCGCTGACGAGTGACGCAATCGCGCGCTTCCGCAATCGCTGGCACGAGTTGTTCGATGTCGACGTGCGGCGCTGCCCGATGTATCAGGATGTCAGTCAAGGTATGGCGCCGTCGGGTATCGAGTATTACCTGCCGTTTTTCCATGAAGCGCTCGCAACCGTGTTCGACTATTTGCCGGGCGATTGTGTGGCCGTCTTGCCAAATGGATTGGATGCGGCCATCACCGCATTTCAGATGGAAGTCCGGACGCGCTACGAGAGCCTGCGGCACGACATCGAGCGCCCTATTCTCGCGCCGGATGCAATCTATCTGCGGACCGACGAACTGTTTCACGCGATCGGATCGCTGAAGCAGGTGGTGCTGGAAGGGCGCGCCCACAGTGTCGAATTCGCGACGCGCACACTGCCCGATGTATCGGCCAATCACCGCGCACACCATCCCGGCGAGCGCCTTTCGGATTTCGTCTCCTCGGCCGCCGTGCCGGTGTTGTTCTGCGCCGAATCCGCTGGACGCCGCGAAGTGTTCGGAGAATTTCTCGCCCGCGCCGGATTGCGACCGGTCGACACCGAAAGTTTCGCCGCATTCCGCAACGGCAACCAGAAACTGGCACTGACCGTCGCACCGATCGAATGTGCGGCGTTGACCGACACGTTCGCGTTGATCACCGAAACGCAGGTTTTCGGTGCGCGCGCCGACACCGACACGCGGCGCGACTCGCGTTCGGTGGACTCCGATCAGATCATC
The DNA here is from genome assembly GCA_963735085.1 of uncultured Gammaproteobacteria bacterium. Lineage (GTDB taxonomy): Bacteria > Pseudomonadota > Gammaproteobacteria > Pseudomonadales > Azotimanducaceae > DATJGR01. The sequence goes on along the minus strand of CAVTJP010000010.1, from coordinate 182,836 downwards.
CGCAATCTCACTGAACTGCACATCGGCGCGCCGGTGGTGCACATCGACCACGGTGTCGGCCGATACCTCGGTTTGCGCACGCTGACGATCGACGGCGCGCTGTCGGAATTCCTGACGATCGAATACGCGGAAGAGGCGAAGTTGTACGTGCCGGTCACCGCGCTGCATCTGATTTCACGCTACGGCGGCGCAGACGAAGCCAACGCCCCGCTGCATCGGCTGGGCTCCGATCAGTGGGACAAAGCCAAACGCCGCGCCGCGGAAAAGATTCACGATGTCGCGGCGGAACTGCTGAACATCTATGCGCACCGGCAAGCGCGCGGCGGTAACGCGTTCACCGCGCCGGATGCCGAGTATCAGCATTTTGTCGATCAGTTTCCGTTCGAGGTGACGTCGGACCAGCGCCGCGCGATCGACGAGGTGATCGCAGATCTGACGAACCCGAAATCGATGGACCGCCTGATCTGCGGTGACGTCGGTTTCGGCAAAACCGAGGTCGCGATGCGCGCCGCGTTCGTCGCCGTACAGAATCGCAAGCAGGTGGTGATCCTCGTGCCGACCACTTTGCTGGCTCAACAGCACTACGAAAGCTTCAGAGACCGCTTCGCAGACTGGCCGGTGCAGATCGAAGCGGTTTCGCGGCTGCGTACGGAGAGCGAACTCAGCGCGGTTCGCCAACGGCTTCGATCAGGCGCGATCGACATCGTCATCGGCACCCACAAGCTGCTCAACACCGCATTTGCATATCGCGAACTCGGGCTGGTGATCATTGACGAAGAACATCGTTTCGGCGTGCGCCAGAAGGAGCGCCTGCGAACGTTGCGTGCGGAGGTCGATGTGCTGACGTTGACCGCCACGCCGATTCCGCGCACGTTGAATCTGGCGATGGGCGGCATCCGCGATCTGTCGATCATCGCGACACCGCCGGCTCGCAGGCTGTCGGTGAAGACATTCGTCGTCCAGCGACGCAAGCATCTGATCCGCGAGGCAATCGGCCGCGAGCTTGCCCGTGGCGGCCAGGTGTTCTATCTGCATAACGAGGTGCGCACGATCGAGGCGACCGCGGCTGAGATCGGCGAAATGATTCCCGAAGCACGCATCGGCGTGGGACACGGTCAGATGCCAAAGCGTCGCCTCGAATCGGTGATGAATGATTTCTACCACCGCCGCAGCAACGTGCTGGTGTGCACGACCATCATTGAAAACGGTATCGACATTCCCAATGCAAACACGATGATCATGGACCGCGCCGACAAGTTCGGCCTGGCGCAGCTCCATCAACTGCGCGGTCGCGTTGGGCGCTCGCACCGCCAGGCATACGCGTATCTGCTGATTCCGCACCCGAAGGCGCTGACCGAAGACGCGCGTAAACGGCTCGAAGCGATAGAGGCGGCCGGAGAACTCGGTGTCGGCTTTTCGCTGGCCACGCACGATCTGGAAATTCGCGGCGCCGGAGAACTGTTGGGCGAAGATCAATCCGGACAGATCGAATCGATCGGTTTTTCGTTGTACATGGACATGCTCGATCGCGCCGTGCGGGCGATTCGCGCTGGCAAGACGCCGGACCTCGATGCGCAGTTGACGCCGCATCAGGAGGTCAATCTGCGTGTGCCGGCGCTGATACCCGAGGACTATCTGCCCGACGTGCATACGCGACTCATTCTGTACAAGCGCATCAGCAGTGCCGAGCATCGCGACGAACTCGACGCACTGAGGGCCGAAATCATCGATCGTTTCGGCGCGCTGCCAGCACCGACGAAGACGCTGTTCGCGATCACGGCATTGCGGCTCGCGGCGGCAGCGTTGGGTATCGCAAAGATCGACTTTGGACCGAACGGCGGGCGCATCGAGTTCGCCTCGGACACCCGCGTCGATCCGATTGCACTGGTTCGTCTGGTGCAGCGGGAACCGAACAGTTATCGGCTGGAAGACGGCACGCGGCTACGCGTTACTGCCAAACTCGACGACGCGCAGGCGCGCTTCGACCGCGTCAACCAGTTGCTCGGACGCCTCGATCCCGGTGAAGCGTCGCCGATGGCAGCATCGGCATGAACCGCTCGCGCGCACTCATCGCGGTGCTGGCATTCGGCGCACTGCCGTGGACGTCGGCACGTGCCGCGGATTTTCCGACGTTGCCGGACAACATCTGGTACCGGGTCGAAATCATCATCTTCGAACGCCTCGGCGACGTCGGCGTAGATTCACAAGGCGGTTCGCAGGGCGGTTCACTGGAAGTTCTGGTGTCGCACGCGCCGCGCGCCTATCCACGCAATGCCTTGGCGTTCGACGACGATTCAGAGCGCGCCGCCGCCTACGCGCTGGACGACGAAACTCTAGCGATACCCGTTACGTCGGTCATCGCAGCGGCCAACAGCTCGACTCAGGCGCCGGCGAATCCTGCCGCGCCACCGACCGCGGCGGAGACTGCGGCAAAGGCAATTGCCGACTACGTGACAGACCTGCAGAGCCAGGCATATCGGTTCCAACCCGACGCTTCGCTGCTGTTGACTGATCAGGACAATCGACTCCGCCGCAGCAATGGCTATCGCGTGCTGTTTCATCGTGCCTGGATTCAACCCGTACCCGATCGCGATCAGTCACAGCCGATGTTGATTCAGGCTGGCGAGCAGGTTGGCCGGGTGCGGCGCATCGAAGGCGTGCTCGGGGTGACCCAGGAACGCTACCTGCATCTGGATGCGCTGCTGTGGTACGCAGTGGATCCGGTGACGAACGCGGAGTCGGCAGCGCGTTCGGAAAGCGGCGACGACGTGCAGGGAACCGGGGCCGACGATACGAGCGCGGCCAACACCGAACCGGGATACATGGAATTGCACGAACAACGCCGCATGCGCAGCGGCGAACTGCACTACCTCGATCATCCAAAATTCGGCGTACTGGTGCGTGTCGATCCCGTGCAGCCGCCGCAAGCGTTGGTTACCGAACTGGCGCGCCTTGCGCAGCCGCCAGCACCCGCCACGGCGCCGCCGTCCGAACCCCAGGTGCAGCCGCAATAGATCGCGATCGACTCACAGCGACTCGATGCAACTCGCGATGACACGCGCGACGAGCGGCATGCCTTGCTCGGCGACGCGGCCGATGTCGGCTTCGCTGAGCGGTCCATCGCCGCGCCCGGCGGCGCGGTTCACCGCCAGACACACCGCGGCGTAGCGCAGCCCCAGTTCACGTGCGAGGCCCGCCTCCGGCATGCCGGTCATACCCACCACATCGCAGCCGTCACGTGCCATCCGATCGATTTCGGCAGCGGCTTCCAGGCGCGGCCCCTGCGTCGCGCCGTAGACGCCCGTATCGAATACCTTTCTGTCGCCGGCAAACCTGCGCGCCGCAGTTGTGAGCCCGTCACGCAATGCCGCGTCATAGGGCGACGAAAAGTCGACATGCCGCAGCGGTTGGCTATCCATATAAGTATGTAGTCGACCCCACGTGTAGTCGATGATCTGATCCGGAATCATCAGATCACCGGGTGTCACGGCGCGCGCGATCGAACCGACCGCGTTGGTCGCGATCAACGCGGTCGCGCCGAGTTCGCGCAGCAGCCACACGTTGGCGCGGTAGTTGATCAGATGCGGCGCGAGTCGATGCGGTTGCCCATGGCGCGCCAGAAAAATGGCGGTGTGCGTGCCGATGCGCCCGATCTGCGCCACTGCTGATGCCGCACCAAACGGTGTGTCGACGCGATCTGCGTCGCGAGCCTGCGCGATGAAGTGACTGCCGAGGCGATTGATGCCGGTTCCGCCAATGATCCCGATCACCTCGGTCGTCACGCAGCGGACCATCCGTCGGGCAGTGCATAGACCCCTGCAATGTTGCGCCAGTGGCCGCGATAGTCCATCCCGTGTCCAAACAGAAATCGGTCCGGGCAGCGCAATGCAGCCTCGTCGACGCGCACCGGCCGTGGCCGCCCGATCTGCTTGTCGACCAACACCGCCGTGACGACCGACGTCGCACGAGCTGCCTGCAACCGATCCACCACCGCGGCGAGCGTATGTCCTTCATCCAATACGTCGTCGACCACCAGAACGGTACGGCCTTCGACATCGGCGGACGGCAGCGCGCGCCACTCGAGCGTCGCGCCCTGTGTTGCATGGCGATAACGGGTCGCATGGACATAGGCCGTTTCGAGTGGAAAATGCAGACGCAGCAGCAATCCAGCGGTGAGGATGATGCCGCCGTTCATCACGCACATCACGATCGGATGCGTGCCGTCGAGGCGCACTGCCAGCCGCACCGCCAACTGGTCGACCGCGCGAGCAACCGCCGCAGCATCGAACAAGCATTCCGCGGCGGCGCGCGCTGCGGTGACGTCGGCGAGAACGGCTGCGTCGGGATGAGTCATCTGAGTTGCGTGGCGATACGTGCTGACGAAGGCAGAGCGCTGCGAGTGTAGTGCGCCGCAGATTCTGGCGCATTCGGAATTCGCCATAGAATCCGTCAGATAGTGGCGGCGTTGTCGAGATGGAAGCGGAGTTTCGATGCGACGGACACGCAGTAAGTCCCATCCCTGGAGCTCGTCAGCGCCATCCCTGGCGCCGACGGTCCGTCGCATCGAAATTCCGCCCCCATCTCAACTCAAGCGACGCGCTTCGTAGCGAGAATACTCTCTGCCATACCTACGGGTGGATACGCCGACGCAGGTGGAGGTGGATGTGCTTTGTGCCGGACCGTACTGCGCCAGGGACGGCGCAGGACGAGCTTCCAGGGATGGGACTTACAGCGTGTCCGGCGCAAAGCACATCCACCTCCACTGGGAACCGTAGCGCAGCCACGGCGCGGCTAGGCAACAGGCGAATTTGCTGTATATAATGCCAGGCTACTGTATATCCAGACAGGTAGCCGCATGCAGGGTTTGACCGTTCGTCAGTCGCAGGTACTCGACCTGATCCGACGCCACATCCTCGATACCGGCTACCCGCCGACCCGCGCAGACATCGCAACCGAACTCGGCTTCAAGTCACCCAACGCCGCAGAAGAACATTTGAAGGCGCTGGCGCGCAAAGGCGCCATCGAAATGATTCCCGGAACGTCACGCGGCATCCGTTTGCCCGAACCGCCGGGCTTGCCGATCATTGGTCGCGTCGCCGCGGGAAGTCCGATTCTCGCGCATGAGCACATCGAAGGTAGTTGTGATCTGGCCGGGAATTTCTTCCGTCCCCGCGCCGACTACCTGCTGCGCGTCCGCGGCGACAGCATGATCAATGCGGGTATCTTCGACGGCGACCTGCTCGCGGTTCACAAAGCCGAGGACGCGCGTGACGGCGAAATCGTCGTGGCCCGAATCGATGACGAAGTCACCGTGAAGCGATTGCGCCGTCCGCGCGGCCGCGGCCGCCTGACGTTGTTGGCGGAGAACGACGCGTATGAACCGATCGAAGTGGATCTGGAACGACAGTCGTTCGCGATCGAGGGCTTGAGCGTCGGCGTGATCCGCCGCCACTGAACGCCCGCGCGAGCAAACGATTTTAGTGAACGATGTCCGGCCCCGCCGACGCATCGTTGGCATCAACAACATCGGACATCTGCACGGCGGCTGCCTCGATCATCGTTTTGGCAACCTGCATTGCCCCGGCGCCGAGCATCGTGCGCACTTCCCTGGAAAACTGAATCCTCAGCAGCGGTTCGGCACCGACATCGGGATCGCGCAGCACGATGTCACCGTTGGACAACTGCACGATCTCGAGCATGGCGAATGCATCTGACTGTTCGTCCATTGCGTCCTCCTCACGATCCGGCGCGGCGCGCGCCGCGCTTGCCGGGTGTTCGTTTCTTGACACGACTTCCCTTGGCGGGTTTGGCATCCGAACTCGCGCCAGTCTCCTCGATCCAGCGCCCGTTGCGATACATCGCGCGCCAACCTGTGGGTTTGCCATCCAGTTCGCTCGATACGAACTGTTCACGCGTCTTACGACTGTACTTGACGACTGCCGGCTGGCCGGCCGGATCGGTCTGTGGCGCATCAAGCAAATACTGATGCTTCGGGTCAATCTCGCGACGATGCGGCTGTAACTCCGCAACCGTCGGTGCGCGCGTTTCCCGATGCTTGGGAAACTGACTTGCGGCCAGAAAAATGCCCGACGCACCGTCGCGCAGCACATAGTAATCGTCGACCTTGACGCAGCGCAGTTCCGGCATTGCAACCGGGTCCGATTTCGGCGGCGCGGCTTCGCCGTTGCGAAGCAGTTTGCGGGTGTTCTTGCAGTTGGTATTCGTACAGCCGAAGTACTTGCCGAAGCGGCCGGATTTCAATTGCATCTGGGCACCGCACTTGTCGCACTCGATCACCGGCCCATCGTACCCTTTGATTCGAAACTCACCCTGCTCGACCAGATATCCCGGACAATCGGGATTGTTGCCGCAGATATGCAGCTTGCGGTGTTCATCGACAAGATAGCTGTCCATCGGTGTGTCACAGCGCGGGCAGCGTTGCTTCGTGCGCAGCAGCCGCGATTCACCGTCTGAATCCGCCTCGACATCCACGACTTCGTCGCCGGGAATCAGGTTGAGTGTCTGCGTGCAGCGCTCCTTCGGCGGCAATGCGTAGCCCGAACAACCGAGAAACACACCGGTACTGCCGGTACGAATCTGCATCGGCCGCCCACACTGCGCGCACGGGATGTCCGTGTTCGTCGGCACGTTGGGACGCATGCCGGCACCGTCGGCCTGAGCGCGCGTCAACTTGCCCGAAAAATCACCATAAAAGGTGTTCAGAACCGCTCGCCAATCCGCTTCGCCATCGGCGATCTGATCGAGTTCCCGTTCGAGTTGCGCGGTAAAGCCAAAGTCGAGCAGGTTATCGAAGTTCTCGACCAGTCGATCGGTGACCAGCTCGCCGATCTTTTCCGCATAGAATCGGCGCGCATTCAACGTGACGTAACCGCGGTCCTGAATTGTCGAGATGATCGCCGCATACGTTGATGGCCGGCCGATGCCGCGCTTTTCGAGTTCCCGCACAAGACTCGCCTCACCGTATCGCGGCGGCGGTTTGGTGAAATGCTGCAGCGGCTCGATTGCCGTGACATCGAGCGATTCACCGGCAACGAAATCGGGCAAGGTGCGATCCTCGTCCTTACGCGCCACCGCGGGCAGCACACGCGTAAAACCATCGAATCGCACGATCCGGCCGCGAATGCGGGCTTCGAAATCACCCGCGCCGGCCATCACCGTTGTGCTCGTGTACTCAGCCGGTGGCATCTGGCAGGCGACGAACTGACGCCAGATGATCTCGTACAGGCGCACCGCGTCGCTCTCCATATCGGCGAGCGCCGTCGGTGCGGTGTTCACGTTCGACGGCCGAATGGCCTCGTGCGCTTCCTGCGCAGCGGTTTTGCTCGCATAGGTATTGGGTTGCTCAGGCAGGTATTTGGCGCCGAATTGCTTGCCGATGTACTCGCGTACCGCGCCAAGCGCATCACTCGACAAATTCGTGGAGTCGGTGCGCATGTAGGTGATGTGGCCCGCCTCGTAGAGACGTTGCGCCATCATCATGGTTTTCTTCACGCTGAACGACAACCGCGTACTCGCTGCCTGCTGAAGCGTCGAGGTGATGAACGGTGCGCTCGGGCGCGCGGTGGTCGGCTTATCTTCGCGCGACACGACGGTGAACGGCTTTCCGCGCAGGCGCTGCATTGCGTCGTCGGATTGAGCCGCGTTGACGGGGCGATAGTTCTCGCCACGATCCTTGACGATCTGAAAGCGGTAGTTTTCATCGTCGCCGGGACGCTTCAGATCCGCAAACGCCTCCCAATACTCCTCAGGGATGAACGCGCGGATTTCGCGTTCGCGCTCGACGATCAGACGGACGGCCACCGACTGCACGCGGCCGGCCGACAATCCTCGTGCGACCTTCGCCCACAGCAGCGGCGAAAGTTCGAAGCCGACCACACGATCGAGGAACCGGCGCGCCTGTTGCGCGCTGACACGACTCACATCGATCGAGGTCGGATGCGCGAACGCTTCCTGAATCGCCTTGCGGGTGATCTCGTTGAAGACGACGCGACGATATCGTTCGGGGTCACCGCCAATGGTCTCCTTCAGGTGCCAGGCAATCGCCTCGCCCTCGCGGTCGAGGTCGGTGGCGAGGAAAATCTGATCGGACTTCTCGGCCAGCTTGCGCAGTTCATCGACGACCTTTTGCTTACCCGGAAGCACTTCGTAGGTGGCAGCCCAATCGTGCTCCGGATCGACGCCCATCCGGCGCACGAGTTGAGCGCGCGCGCGCTTCTTACGGTAGGTCTCCTTCGCTTTCGGCGACAAAGTGCGCGTTTTGGCCGCTTCCTTCGCACGCGCCTTGGGGTCGCTCGCCTTGCCACCGGTGGGCAAATCGCGGATATGCCCGATGCTCGACTTGACGATGTAGTCCTTGCCGAGATATCGATTGATGGTCCGCGCCTTGGCTGGCGACTCCACGATGACCAGCGAACGGGCCATATTTCTCCTCTATGCGTCGGGGGGCCCGGCGCGAAAGGCGCCATGTATACGCGGTCTATTTCCGGACTGTCAACTTCACGCGCTCGATGCAGCCGACCCGTGGCGTCACATGTGTGACATCACTCAAGCGTCCGTACAGGGTGCTTCGGCGGGGTCATCCGAATCTTCATTACGCGTCGCGTTAGATTCTTCAAGATATTGAATTTCAGTGAGTTTTTGCAAAGTTTCGAACAAGCGATCAACGCTCGTGACGGCGTCTTCGGCCGGTACGCGTTCGCGCCAGCAACAGGCCACGATGCTCCGCTGGGCCATCAGCGCACGCGCATCGGCAGGCAATTGCCTCGCCAGCTCGGCTACCCGCAGCCAATAGTCGGCAGAGCCGGCCGGTTCCGATTCCCAAACCCAACCGGCTATTGGGCCCTCTCCCGTGCCGGGCACCGCAGTCGGTTTGCGCAGAATCTTCCAGTGCGGGGCGGCGTGCAGAATCCGTCGCAATCCGAGCTGGTACTCGGCGCAGGCGATCTTCGGTTCGCGCGGCACACCGCCGGCACTGACCCGCGCCGCAGGTTCCGCGGCGAGATCGTCGAGTTGGGTCATCTCGACTTGCATGCCGTGAACGCGCGCGCGCGCGCGCATCTTTGCGAGGCGTCGATCCGAGCGCGATGGCACCATCCAGATGATCGGACCGAGGGCCACCGCCAGAATGAGACCTATGATGAGCCAGCTCAATGAATTACCCCGTTCGACAGTTCATGAAGGCTACTGTTCGTCCCGCAGCTTGTGATGTATGGTCGCGCGAATCTTCACGGATCGACAAACGATGGGTGCATACCGACGAATTCTGCTAGCGGTAGACCTGACCGAAGATTCCCAGCGTGTTGCCCATCGCGCGCTCGCCCTTTCGCAACGTTTCGAGGCCGAACTGCATATCATCCACGTGATAGAACCATTGAGCCTTGCCTATGGCGGAGATATTCCGATGGACCTGTCCTCTGTGCAGGAGCAGATCCACGCGCAGGCAAAGTCGCACCTGGCTGAATTTGCAAACTCGATTGGCGTCACCTCGGACCGCAGCTATCTCATCTTCGGCCGGCCCGAAGCCGAAATCCATCGCGTGGCGAAAGAAAAGGCTGTTGATCTCGTCGTGCTCGGCAGCCACGGCCGGCACGGCCTGGCATTGCTGCTGGGCTCCACCGCAAATGGCGTTCTGCACGGATCACCGACCGACGTGCTCGCCGTCCGCGTCGGCAGCGACGCACCGCAAGAGTAGCAGGCCGTTGAAAAACGGCCTGCTACTCCGGTGGAGGGACCCACCGGCATTTTTCGAACACATAGGTGTTTGAAAAATGGAAGGGCTCGCAGGCCATGGATGGCCGAGAGCCCGAAAAAGTCCGCGCGAGCGGAGTTTTTCAACAACCTAGACTAGTGGCTGCTGCCAGAGCCGCCGCCGCGCGGCGGAGCTCGAAAGCGTTCGTTGGATTTCTGTGCATGCTGCTATGGCATACCACCAGCGCTGCAGCCGCGGCCGGGGCTGCAGCGGGTATGGAGGCAGCGCCGACCGGCATCGTCACCTCGCCTGATGCAGATGCGTTGCGCAAGCGCTACCTCGGAGCCCTGGTACACCTCGACGCGGGCGACACAGCGGCGTTCGAACAGGCGAAAGCCGGACTGGTCGGCTACGCGTTGTACCCCTATCTGGACCTTCGCGACCACCTGCAGCGCCTGCCGCAACTGAAAGCCGCGGATGTCTCGGCATTTCGCAAGCGCTGGAGTGCCGTTCCGGTTGCGGACCTCTTATACAACGCATGGATGGACAATCTGGCCGAACAGGACAGGTGGGATCTGTTCGTCCGTAACTATGAACCAAGCGATCGAATCGATCGGCAATGCGACTATCTGCACGCGCTGGATCGCATTGGCAATCACAAACGCGCAATGGCTGGTGTGGAGCCCCTGTGGATGGTCGGCGTGTCGCAGCCGCACGAATGCGACGCGGTGTTCGAGACCTGGGTCAAAGGCGGTCACCTGACGAACCAACTTGTCTGGAATCGTCTCACGTTGGCACTGCACGCACGCTCATGGCGTCTCGCGCGCTATCTCGCCGATTCGTTGAGCCCTCAGCTGCGAAACCGAGGTGAACTCTTCTACCGTGTTGCTCGCGATCCGACGCTCATCAGTCACACGCAACGCTTCACGAAAAACGATGCAACCACGCGCCAGATCGTCACATTCGGCGTTCGCCGACTTGCATCACTCGACCCGGATGCTGCCGCCGCAGCGTGGTCGACTTATCGCAAGGCACTGTCGTTCGACCACGACGACACACGCATCATCGAGCAGGACCTGGCCATCGGCTTCGCGCGTCGCGGCATCATCGAGCCGAATGCAGACCTCTCGCCCAGTCCCGACGGTCGCCATCTGCTCGTCTACGAAGCGCAGATTCTCGCCTGCGTAATGAACCGGGATTGGCCTGGCGTGATCTCGTTGATTCAACGTCTGGACGCCGACGAGCGCGCCAAACAGCGCTGGCGATACTGGCTCGGTCGCGCGCAACGCGCACTTGTCGCCAAACCGAGCGCCACGACCACCGCGCCATGGCTGGACATCGCGAACGACCGTCAGTACTACGGATTTCTCGCTGCGCAAACGCTGGGTACCCCGCTCGCGCTCAACGACCATCCGAGCCGCCCCGCGCCCACCATCGTGGCCCGGCTGCAACAACGGCCCGCGATGTTGCGATTGCGGGAACTATATGCGGTTGGTGACCTCGCCAACGCACGCCGCGAATGGGCAATGCTATCGCCCGACCTGACCGATGCCGACAACGCCGCAGCAGCGCACGTGCTTGCCGACCTCGGCTGGATCAATCTCAGCATCATGGCTGCCAACGCAGCCGATCTGCACGACGATCTGGCGCTGCGCTTTCCCACACCCTATACAACGCTGTTCATCAAAGAGAGTCGCGCAACCACGGTACCAATCAGTTTCCTGTACGGAATTGCGCGCCAGGAAAGCGCCTTCGCACCGGCCGCCCGCTCGCCGGCCGGCGCGCTCGGCGTCATGCAACTGATGCCCGCAACAGCCGCAGAAACCGCGCGCAATTCGGGCGTGCCGGTTCCGGCATCGGGGGACTTATTCGATCCGGCCATCAATATCCAGATCGCTAGCCGCCACATCGCCGAACTGTTGGCGCGCTATGATGGTAACCGCGTGCTCGCCGCGGCTGCCTACAATGCTGGCGCGTACCGCGTCGACCGCTGGCTGCACGATCGCCCCGCTCGACCCGCAGACGTGTGGATCGAAACTATTCCGTTCCCCGAAACGCGCAATTACGTAAAAAGCGTGCTGGCGTTCGCGTACGTGTACGGACAGCGCCTGGGACATCCGACGCCTTTTCTCGAAGCAAACGAGCGCTGACAGCCGATGATCGACATCGGCGCCAACCTGACCCACGAGAGCTTCCGCGCCGACCTCGACGTTGTGCTCGAACGCGCCGCCGATGCCGGCGTCGAACGTATCGTCGTCACCGGCACGGATATCGACTCGAGCGCGGCGGCTGTCGCGCTGTGCGCGCGTTACCCGCGACTGTCGTGCACCGTTGGCATACATCCGCACGATGCCGCGCGCGCGTCCGGTGCATGGCTCGACGAACTCGCGCGTATGGCGGTCTCGCAGCACGTTTGCGCAATCGGCGAGACCGGTCTCGACTTCAATCGAAATTACTCTGCACCAGCGGTTCAGCACGCCGTTTTCGAGGCACAACTCGAACTCGCGGCGCGCCTTCGGCGCCCGGTCTTCGTTCACGATCGCGACACCGGAACGGCAGTTGGCGAACACCTCGAACGACACCGCTCATCGTTGCTCGATGCCGTCGTGCATTGTTTCACCGGCAACGCCAACCAACTTTCCCGCTACCTCGAACTCGATTGTCACATCGGCGTTACCGGCTGGATCTGCGATGACCGCCGCGGCGGCGAACTGCGATCGCTGGTTGCGCAGATCCCCGACGACAGACTGCTGATAGAAACGGATTCGCCTTATCTTTTGCCGCGCACGATGCAGCCAAAACCGAAGGTGCGGCGCAACGAGCCGGCAAATCTGATCTGGATTGTCCGGGCCATCGCGACAGCGCGAGGCCAAGCGATCGAACACATCCGACGCATCACAAGCGAAAATGCGGTCCGCGTTTTTGGCTTCGGTTGAGAACCTGGGTTGGTGCGACGCTATGTCAGGACAACAACTGCAGAATGTCGTCGGCATTGAACGGCCAGGCGATTTCGCCCGATGGCACGGCCAGCACCGGAATCGACGTGCCGTACCGCCCGAGCAGCGTTTCGTCATTGGCGATGTCGATCACGTCGAGAGTCACATCGCGCAGTTCTGGCATACTACGCAGCAGTCGCTCCGCGCGTTCGCACAGATGACAAGCCTCGGTCGAATACAGCGTGAGTGCCTTGATCACGAACTCGAGCCCCTTGGCAATATCGCGTCTGTAACACGGAGCCGGTAGTGCAAACCTTGCGATTCGCGTCCGACCGCGTCGCCCTACACTATCCGTTGGCGACCTCGGGCACCACCACGTGGTCGCCGTGCAGCGGCGGCTGGTCTTCGACCGTGACGTTGCCCGATATCCCCAACGACCACATTGTGGTGCCGAGCTTCGCGCAACTGGGTGTCGCGAACACCGACTTTTCCGTAGAGCTGGCAAGCGACCAGGCGACGTGGCGGTTGGACCCGACCGCACCCACCGCACCCGATGTTCCGACCACGGATGCGCGCGTCACGACCCACATCGACTATTTTCATTGTCGGGCGGATCTGCATGCACCCACCGTGACGGTCTCGGTCGCATCCGTGCAGCCGCCGCAAGACTATCTGCTGTGCATCTCGAGCCGCGCATTTCGACATTCGCCGGGGCCGGGCTGCAGGAACAGCGCGCGCATCGCAGTGCCGGCCGTCAGCCAACTGTCCGCACCTCGATCGCTTCGACACCGCATCTGCTCACCGACCAGCCTTGCAATGTTGTTGCACTTTCACGGCATCGAGACACCGCTTTCGGACGTGGTACGGGGCACGCTGCACGCACCATCGGGGCTGTTCGGCGTGTGGCCCCTGGCGGTGCGAACTGCAGCGGATGCCGGGCTCGTGGCAGCCGTCGAGTGCTTTACCGAAATTGACGAGGCCGTGCCGATTATCGATCGCGGGCTGCCCATCGTTGCAAGCATCCGCTTCGCCGCCGGGGCTCTTCGGGGCGCCGCATTGGCGGCGACCGCGGGACACCTTGTCGTCGTGACTGGGTTCGATCAGAACTGGGCGTACATCAACGACCCCGCCGCGAAGGACGCGAGCGCCGTACCGCGGCAGTGCCCACGCGCCGAATTCGCCAGTGCGTGGCTCGCCGAAAGAGGCGCCGCATACATCATGAGCCCCACCTGAGAGAACGCTGGTGACGCGCTCGACCGCCAACCCGCAGGTCCTCGTTCGCGCCGTCGCACGCGACGACCGCGACGAATTCATCGAATTGATGCGCGCCAGCCGCAGCCTGCATGATCCATGGATCTCACCGCCGTTGACGACGCGCGCGTTCGACGGCTACCTCGCTCGCATGAGCCGCAACGACCACGAGGGATTGCTGGTATGCCGCGGCGATGATGGGGCGATCGTCGGCGTCATCAATCTGAACAACATCGTGCGCGGATCATTCCTGAACGCATCGCTGGGATACTACGCGGGCCTTCCATACGCCGGACGTGGATACATGACCGGCGGCCTCAAAGCCGCCGTGCGTTTCGCGTTTGGTACGTTGGGGTTGCATCGACTCGAGGCGAACATCCAGCCGAATAACGCACCGTCGATCAATCTGGTGAAACGTTGCGGCTTCGTCAACGAGGGCTTTTCGCGGAACTTTCTCTATATTGCGGGAGCCTGGCGGGACCATGAACGTTGGGCAATCCATCATCACCGGGATACACTCCGTGGCGATTAATCCGCAGCCAGCCCCATGCCTTCAGTAGCGCCGTACGGCACCTGGCCGTCGCCGATCAGTGCCGAGACGATCACCGGCGGTGTCATTGGCCTGAGCGCATTGAGTGCCAACGCCACCGCATTGTTCTGGTTGGAATCGCGACCGGACGAAGGTGGCCGCAACACGCTGATCGCATATGCGGATGGTCGGCGCACCGAACTGACCCCCTCCCCATTCAACGTCCGTACGCGCGTGCACGAATACGGGGGTGGTGCGTACTGCGTGACCGAAACCGACGCGTATTTCGTGAACTTCGCCGATCAGAATGTCTATCGCGTCGCGTTGACCGGCGCCACGCCAACCGCGCTGACGCACACCGACGCAGACACGCGCTATGCCGATTTTGCCTTCGACCCATCGCGCGCGCGCCTCATTGCAGTCGGTGAGCGACCTGGCGAGAGCGAACGCGAGAACTGCCTGATTGCAATCGACACCGGCAGCGGAGAAACGATCGACTTACACCGCGGCCATGATTTTTACGGCGCGCCGCGGTTGTCACCCGATGCGCAGCGTTTGTGCTTTCTGAGTTGGGACCACCCGAACATGCCGTGGGACGGCACCCAGTTGCATGTTGCGAGCTTCGATGACCACGGCGCATTGAGCGGTGAGACAATCGTTGCCGGCGGCGCGACCGAATCGATCGTGCAGCCCGAATGGCTGAGCCCCGATCGCATCGTGTTCGCGTCTGATCGGAGCGGATTCTGGAACCTGTACAGCTACGACGACAGCGGCATCTATTGCATCTATCCCGATGCGGCTGAGTACAGCGGACCGGCGTGGGGCCTCGGCTCGAAGTACTACTGTGTACTCGGCCCGCGTCACGTAATCGCCCAACGCATGGAGAAAGGCACCTCCAGCTTGCTGATCATCGATGTCGATCAGGCGATGGCGACGCCGTTGGCCAGCGAATGGCCCGCGTACTTCGGCATGGCGCTGTTCGACGCGCGCCTCTACTTCATCGGTGGCAGCCCCAACCGTCTCGCGACGATCACCTCGATCGGCCTGGCCGGCGAACCTGATGGCAATGCGATTGCTGAAGCCGGCCGAATCGCAATCGACCCCGCGTGGTTTTCAATGCCGGAGTCGATCGAATATCCAACTCGGGACGGCGCGACTGCGTACGCCTACTTCTATCCGCCGCACAATCCACAGGTTGTTGGTGCAGATACCGAACGACCACCGTTGTTGGTGATGAGTCACGGCGGACCGACGGCCGCTGCGCACCCGGTGATCAATTTCTGGATCCAGTACTACACCACGCGCGGCTGGGCGGTGGCTGATGTGAACTACGGTGGATCGAGCGGCTACGGGCGCGCCTATCGCCAGCGGCTCGACGGCCAATGGGGTGTCGTTGACGTACACGACTGCGAAGACCTCGTCGATTACCTCGCCAAAGCCGGCCGGATCGATCGGGCCCGTGTCGCGATCCGCGGCGGCAGCGCCGGCGGCTTTACCACGCTCGCAGCGTTGACGTTCGGCGATGCGTTTCGCGCCGGCGCGAGCCACTACGGCGTCGGCGATCTGGAATCGCTGGCACGCGACACACACAAATTCGAGTCGCGCTACCTCGATCGTTTGATCGGTCCATATCCGCAGGCCCGCGATCTGTACGTCGAACGCTCGCCGATTCACCACGTCGATCAACTGACGTGCCCCGTCGTCTTCTTTCAGGGGCTCGAAGACAAGGTGGTACCACCGAATCAAGCCGAAGCCATGGTCGATGCGTTGCGGCGCAGACGACTGCCGGTCGCCTATGTCGCGTTCGCCGGCGAGCAGCACGGATTCCGGCAGGCGACCAACATCAAGCGCGCGCTCGAAGGTGAGTATCTGTTCTTCGCGCGCATCTTCGGCTTCGAACCGGCCGACACGCTGCCACCGCTCGATATCGAAAATCTGACATTGACCCAGGCGAAGCAAATCCAGTGAAAGCGGCACGGATCGCGATCATCGCCGGTGGTCGCTCCAACGAGGCGGCTGTGTCGCGCTCATCGGCCGCCGGCGTCACGAAGGCGCTGCAGGCAACGTATCAACATGTGCAGCAATTCGAGCTCGATGGCGCGCTGACACAGGCGCTGCAAAAATATCGTGCCGACGTGGTTTTTCCAGTTCTGCACGGGCCGCCCGGTGAAGACGGCACAGTGCAGGGTTATCTAGAAATTCTCGGCGTGCCGTACGTCGGCAGTGGCGTGCACGCAAGCGCCGCGGCGATGGACAAGAGCCTTGCGAAGGCGATCTTCCAGCGCGCCGGGCTGCCACTGTGTGCCGATATCGTCTTCGCATCGGATACGCCGGTTGCCGATGCCTGCAGGAAGACGCTTGCCACATTGGGCGATCGAGTCGTCGTGAAGCCACTGCGGCAGGGCTCCGCCATCGGCGTGACGCCGGTGATGAATGGCGGCGATCTGACACAACCGCTGCAAACCGCGTTTGCGTTGGGTGACGGCGTGATGGTGGAAGCGTTTGTCATGGGCACCGAGGTGACGGTCGGCGTGATCGATCTACATGGCCAATCCGCGCAGGCGTTTCCGACGATCGAAGTGCGTACGCCCAGCGGCACCTGGTATGACTACACGCACCGCTACACCGTCGGCGAAAGCGAACACGTGATACCGGCCGGTGTCAGCGTGACGTGTCGCGAGCGCCTGCAGGAAATCGCACTCACGGCTCACGCGGCGCTCGGCTGCGCAGATCTGTCGCGCGCCGATTTCATCGTCACCGACGCGCAAGACATCGTGCTGCTGGAGGTCAACACGCTGCCCGGCATGACGCCGACCAGCTTGTATCCGGACGGCGCGCGCGCGGCAGGTTATACGTTCGAAGCACTGGTCGATGCGCTGGTGACCAGCGCACTCGAACGCGGCGTGCGGGGCTGAACCGGAGACTCACTGGGTTGTGGTCGAGATGGGGGCGGGTGCGCTATGCGTCGGACACGCGGTAAGTCCCATCCCTGGAGCTCGTCAGCGCCATCCCTGGCGCCGACGGTCCGTCGCATAGCGCACCCGCCCCCATCTCGACTCGAGCGTCGCGCTTCGTTCGGGGAGAGGGTCAGAGTGCTTCACCAAGACATATAAACGCGGCTCCACGTCGCATGAAGCACTCTGACCCTTGCCCCTGCCTATTATCGTTGGAGACGCCCACGCAGGTGGAGGTGGATGTTCATTGCGCCGGACCGTACTGCGCCAGGGATGGCGCAGGACGAGCTCCAGGGATGGGACTTACGGCGCTCTCGTTGTGAAGAGCGGCGCAATGAACATCCACCTCACCGTGAATCGGAGCACACCTCTCGGACGCAATTACAAGTCGTAGCCGCGCTCGTTGTGCAACACCAGATCGAGACCCTCGGTTTCCTCCTCAGCCGATACACGCAAAGGGGTCACCACCGACACCAGCTTCAACACGACGAACGTGACGACAATTGTGTAGAGCAACACGCTGAACGCGCCGATCGCCTGCACCCCGAGTTGGTGCCCGATCTGAACCGTCTCGCGTCCGCTGAAAATGCCGAGCGCGTTGCTGGCAAACACGCCGGTCAGCAGCGTCCCGAGCAGGCCGCCGACCCCGTGCACCGGAAACACATCGAGCGAATCGTCGATGTGCAGCGTGCGCTTGAGGTAATTGGTGACGCCAAAACACAGCAATCCTGCGGTGATACCGATCACGAGAGCGCCACCGGGGCCGACGAATCCAGACGCGGGCGTGATCGTGCCTAGGCCGGCGACCATACCGGTCACGGCGCCGAGCACGCTCGGTTTACCGAACCGAACCCACTCTGCCGCCAGCCAGACGAGAGCGCCCGCCGACGCAGAGATATGAGTCACCAGCATCGCCATCGCGGCATCGCCGTTTGCTGCCAGTGCGCTGCCGCCGTTAAAGCCGAACCAGCCGACCCACAGCATTCCAGCGCCAGCCACCGTCAACGTCATGTTGTGTGGCGGGCTGACCTGATGCGGAAATCCACGCCGCGCCCCGAGCACCAGCGCAGCCGTCAGTGCGCCAGCACCGGCGGTAATGTGCACGACGATGCCGCCGGCAAAATCCTTCACGCCCAGTTCGGACAGCCACCCACCGCCCCACACCCAATGGCACACCGGCGCGTATACCGCCAGAAACCACAGCGCAGCAAACAGAAGGCAGGCGCCAAAGCGCATCCGTTCGGCGAATCCTCCAACAACCAATGCGGGGGTGATGATCGCAAACGTCAGTTGAAACATTGCGAACGCCGGTTCCGGGATCGTGCCGCGCACGGCGTCGGCGGTGACGCCGGCGAACAGCGCTTTGCTCAAGCCGCCGATGAACGCGCTACCGTCTGCAAATGCGAAGCTGTATCCCGACAGCACCCACAGCAGCGACACGACGCAGGTGATTGCGAAACACTGCATCAACACGCTGAGGACATTCTTCGTCCGAACGAGGCCGCCGTAGAAGAGTGCAAGCCCCGGAATCGTCATGAACAAAACCAACGCCGTCGACGTCAGCACCCACGCGGTATCGCTCCCGTTCATTCGTCATCTCTCCCCTCTAGAAATTGACTTACTGAGAAATTATATTTACATAATTTTCAATAGCTTAACAAGCTTTTACAGATTTTAGCTTACCCTCTATCTCGTCGAGCTCCTCCGCCCTCTGGTCGCAAATGGCTAGGCACCGAGGGCGAGCGCGATGTCGCGTATCAGTCGAGGGCCCTCATAGATGAACCCAGTGTAGACCTGCACCAGCGAAGCGCCCGCGTCGATGAAGTGACGCGCGCTTGCGACGTCGTGAATGCCACCGACGCCGATGATCGGCACACGCCCACCAAGCGCATCAGCCATGCGCGCGACGCAATCTACCGCGAGATTGTGCAGCGGCACGCCACTCAGACCACCCGCTTCGTCGCGATGCTCCGCGTTTGCCGGAATCGGTCTGGTGATCGTCGTGTTCGTTGCGATGCAGCCATCGATACCCACATCGATCAACACAGCGGCGAGCGCCGCAATCGCATCGGGTGCGAGATCCGGCGCGATCTTAGCCGTCAACGGAACGTAGCGGCCGCGCTGCGCGTACAACTCTGCCTGGCGGCTCTTCAATTTCGTCAGCAGCCCGCGCAACGCGGCGTCCTCCTGCAGCGCGCGCAGGCCGGCGGTATTGGGTGACGACACATTGACGGTTACGTAGTCCGCAACGTCGTATACCGCATCGAGCGCGCGCAGATAATCGTCCGCCGCATCGTCCAAATCAGTATCCCGGTTCTTACCGATGTTGACGCCGATGCGGCCGGCCACCGGGCCCAAGCGTTGGCGCGCGCGACGTATGCGTGCAGCCGCTGCGTCAGCACCCGCGTTGTTGAATCCCATTCGATTGATCAGCGCCGCTTCATGCGGCAATCGAAACAGTCGCGGCCGCGGATTACCGGATTGCGGGCGCGGCGTGACGGTACCCACTTCGACGAAACCAAAGCCCAGCGCCAGCAGGCCCTCGATACAGCGCGCGTCCTTGTCGAGACCCGCTGCAAGACCAATTCGGTTGCGAAACTTCAGTCCCATCACCGTGACAGGCTGGTACACGCTTGCAACGACCCGTTGCGTGGCGCCGACTCGGCATCCGACATCGAGCGCTCGCAGCGCAATCGTGTGCGCGGTTTCCGGCGGCAGCAGAAACATCCATTTGCGCAAGGCCCGATACACTTCAGAAACACCAAGGCGAACGTGGCGCGACAGTGTACCGATGCCTGTCGTGCTGGCAACGACGCAGCATACGGAACGCCACGCGTTGCGGCGAACTTCTGCACCGCTGTCCCATCTAATGCCTGAACTCATCCTCGAACCACAGATTGCGCTCAATGCGGTGCAGCTATGCCTCACACGGCGCTCGGCTGGACTCGACCTCGAGCGCAGCTACAATGACGGACGTTTCGAACAAGGCAGCACATGCAAGCAGTCGCCGCTCAGCAGCAGGACAAGATCCGCATCGTGATGGATTGGCTGGACCAGCGCATCATCGGCCAGCGGCCGTTGATCGAAAGGCTGATGACCGCGCTGTTGTGCGGCGGACACCTGCTCGTTGAAGGCGCTCCAGGCCTCGCGAAAACGCGCGCGATCAAAGAACTCGCAAGCGCAGTCAACGGCGACTTCCATCGCATTCAATTTACGCCCGATCTGCTGCCGAGCGACGTCACCGGCACCGACATCTACCGTCCGGAAGACGGCTCGTTCCATTTTCAGCAAGGGCCGATCTTCCACAACCTGGTGCTTGCCGACGAGGTCAATCGGGCGCCGGCTAAAGTGCAATCGGCATTGCTCGAAGCGATGGCCGAGCGCCAGGTCAGCATCGGTCGCGAGACCTATCCATTGCCGGAACTGTTTCTGGTGATGGCGACGCAGAATCCGATCGAACAGGAAGGCACTTATCCGCTGCCCGAAGCGCAGCTCGATCGATTTCTGATGCACGTCAAAGTCGACTATCCGAGTGCGCAGGCAGAACACGCGATCCTCAGCCTCGTGCGCGCCGAGGTCGTCGGCAAGCGTGAAGCAGCCGCACCGGTGCGGCTCGACGCGCACGATATATTCGCCGCGCGACAACAGATCATCGATCAATATATGGCGCCGGGCGTCGAGGAATATCTCGTCCAACTGGTGATGGCCACTCGGCAACCCGATCTGTATCAAGCCGATCTCGTCGGTTGGCTCGAATACGGTGCGAGCCCTCGCGGCACCATTGCACTCGATCAATGCAGCCGCGCAGTGGCCTGGCTCGACGGTCGCAACTACGTCACGCCGGATGACGTGCGCAGCGTGGCGCACGATGCGCTGCGGCATCGCATCATCACCAGCTTCGAAGCAGAGGCGCAGGCGATCGACGCCGACCAACTCATCGACCGGATACTCGCAGCCGTTCCCGCCCCATGACGACTCAGACCGCTGCCATCGCGCAGCTGCGCGGCGCAAACGTCACCGTCGCGCAGTTGATCGCGCTGCGCGGCGTGAAGCTGCCACTGCGCACCGCGTCAACGCCAACAACCGCTCCCCATAGCGGTGGCCGGCTGTCGCGCCACCGTGGTCGGGGCGTCGACTTCGCCGAGGTGCGGCTGTACCAGCCGGGCGACGACGTTCGCTCCATCGACTGGCGCGTGACGGCACGCAAAGCCAAGCCGCATACCAAGGTGTATCGAGAGGAACGCGAGCGGCCAACCTTGGTCGTGGTCGACCAGAGCAGAGCGATGTACTTCGGCAGTCGCGTGCGCATGAAATCGGTCGCCGCCGCCGAATGCGCCGCGCTGCTCGCCTGGCACGCCGTCGATAGCGGCGACCGCGTCGGCGGTCTGGTCTTCAACGACGAGGGCGAACACGCGTTCAAACCGTTTCGCAGCGCGCGCGTCGTCGTGCGTCTGCTCAATCAGGTCGGCGCCAGTAACAATGCGTTGCGCGACAGTACGTCGCGCGGAACAGCCTCCGCAGCGCCGCGACCGCGCCGCTTGCCGATCGTGCTCGATCATCTGATCCGCATTGCCCGCAACGGCCACCGCATCTACCTCATTTCCGATTTCTCCGGCTACGATGCGGATGACGAACGCCGCCTGAAACGCATCGCGCGACACAACAGCCTCGTGCTGATTCACGTCAGCGATCCGCTCGAGCGTGAGTTACCGCCACCGGATCGCTACACAGTCACCGACGGGGTCATACGCAACGTGTTGTCAACGTCCGATTCAGGCGTACGGGCACGCTATCGAGACGAATTCGCAGCGCACCTCAAATCACTCGAGGCGGTGTGTATCGCAACCCGCAGCCAGTTCATTGCACTGGCAACCAACGAACCCGCTTTGACGCGGCTTGGCGAACGCCTCGTGCATTGATGGACGACCCGCTCGAGCAGCTACGCGACCTGCATTTGCCCGCACCACCGGGACTCTGGCCACCGGCGCCCGGCTGGTGGGTTCTGGCACTGTGCGCGATCGCTGCATGTGTCTGGCTCGCGGTTTGGTTGTATCGGGCACGTCGTCGCGGCCGCCCGTTTCGTCGTGCGCTCGACGCCCTCGACGCACTGCTGATTGCATCGCGCGGGCACGAGCTGTCAGCCCAGGCATATGCCGATTCGGTCAACGATCTGCTCAAACGCGCACTGATTTACGGCGCTCGACGGCACGAAGCCGCGCCGCTGACCGGGGCAGCGTGGCTCAGCTACCTCGACGGATTCGTCGCAAGCGATGTGTTCTCCAACGGTCCCGGCGCAGCGTTGGGTCATCAGCGCTTCGCACCCGGATTCGACGCCGACCCCGGCGCACTGCATGCGGTCGCGCGCGACGTGCTGCGAGCGGTGGCGAGGCGCGCGCCACGATGATCAACTTCATCTGGCCATGGGCATTCGCCGCGCTGCCGCTGCCTTTACTGAGCCGTTGGCTGCTACGTCCCAACCGCGAACGGGACGCTGCACTGCGCGTACCCGATGTGGGCCGATTCAATCTGGCATTGATGAGCAGCAGCATCGGCAGGCGTCGTGACTGGCTCGTCACACTGCTCGCCTGGCTGGCCTGGGCGTGCCTGCTCGGCGCGGCGGCGCGCCCGCAGCTCACCGGCGATCCGGTGAGCCTGCCGAGCACCGGGCGCGATCTGATGCTCGCCGTCGACATTTCCGGCAGCATGAATACCGAGGATATGGAAATCGATGGTCAGTCCGTCAATCGACTCGCCGCGGTCAAAGCAGTGGTCACCGACTTCATCGCGCACCGCGCTGGAGACCGCGTTGGACTCATTCTGTTCGGCACCAACGCATACCTGCAGGCGCCTTTGACGTTCGATCTCACCACGGTACAGGAACTGCTGGACGAAGCGCCGGTCGGCATCGCCGGCGGCAAGACGGCAATCGGCGATGCAATCGGGTTGGCCGTGAAACGTCTACGCACGCGTCCTGCGAAATCGCGCGTGCTGATCCTGCTCACCGACGGCGCCAACAATGTGGGTGAGGTGCCGCCGGAAAAGGCGGCGCAGATCGCCCGCGTCGAGGGCGTGAAAATCTACACCGTGGGCGTCGGCGCGGAAGAACTGAAGGTGCCCGGCTTCTGGGGCGAGTTCGGCGGCCGCATCATCAATCCATCGGCTGATCTGGACGCGAAGTCGTTACAGAAAATCGCCGAGACGACGGGCGGCCGATTCTTCCGGGCGCGCGACACCGCGGAACTCGCCAAAATATACGATCTGCTCGACACCATCGAGCCGACTGCGCACGACGCGCGCACGTTTCGCCCCGTCAAAGCGTTGTTTTACTACCCGCTTGCCGCGAGTTGGGCGCTGTGGATCATGGTGTTGCTGCTCGGTACACGCATAGGTGCATTTGCCCGTGCATGAGCTGGCAGCCTTCCATTTCCTGCGGCCATGGTGGCTGCTCGCGCTGTTCGGCGCCGTCGTGATGGCTCTGCTTGCTGCGCGCGCGCGATTGAAACGCTCCAGCTGGGATGCCGTGATCGACTCCGAACTGCACGATGCGCTGATCGAGCGCGCGCTGAAAAAGAGCGGCACACTCAAGCCGGTACTGACGGGATTTGCGTTGGCCATTGCAAGCATCGCCCTTGCGGGCCCGACCTGGCAGCGCTTGCCGCAACCGATCGACCAGAAGACCGATGCGCTGGTCATTGTTCTGGACCTATCACTGTCGATGTACGCCACCGACGTGGCACCGTCGCGCCTGGTACAGGCGCGCCACGTGATCACCGACATTCTGCGTCGTCGCACGGAGGGATACACAGGGCTGGTCGCATACGCCGGTGATGCACATACCGTCTCGCCGCTGACCGACGACACCCGCACCATTGAAAACATGTTGGCCGCGCTGGCACCCGACATGATGCCGATAATGGGCAGCAATCCCCGCCAGGCATTGCAGCTCGCGCGCACGTTGATGAGCAACGCGGGCATGTCGCAAGGTCGCCTGCTGCTGGTGACCGACGGTGTTGACCACATCGTCGACGTTTCGATGGACGCGTCACCCAACTTCCCGATATCGATTCTCGGCGTCGGCACCGCTGCGGGTGCGCCGATACCGCTCGGCTTCGTCGACCAGCCCGGCCGCGTTTTAACCGATCGAGGCGGCAATACCATCATTGCCAAGCTCGACACGAACAGTCTTCGGTCACTGGCACAGATGTGCAACGGACGCTACGCCAACGCGGCAGCCGCCAATACGGACATCGAGAATCTATTGACTACCCCGCTGCCCAATGCCGACGACGCACGCCACTCCAATCGCAAATTCGATCTGTGGGCCGACTATGGCTACTGGCTGGTACTGCTGCTGATTCCGTTTGCACTGCTGAATTTCCGGCGCGGCGCGGCGCTGTTGCTCGTTTGCGCATTGGTGCCACCGCCGGCGCACGCGAGCTGGTGGAGCAACCTGTGGCGCACGCCGGATCAACAAGGTTATCAGGCGCTGCAGCAGGATCAGCCCAAGCAAGCGGCCAAAATATTCTCCGATCCGCAGTGGCAAGGCGTGGCGGACTACCGCAGCGGCGCATACGCTGATGCCGACCACCGCTTCTCCGCCGATCCATCGCCGAACGGCAGCTACAACCGCGGCAACGCGCTCGCCAAACAGCGCAAATATCCGGAGGCGATTCAGGCATACGACGAAGCGTTGCGCGCTGCACCTGGCGACAAGGACGCAGCATTCAACAAGGCCCTGATCGAAAAGCTGCTGCAACAACAGCAGCAATCGCGTGGCAATTCCAACCAACAGTCGCAACGCAACCGCAGTCAGTCAAAGTCGGGACAGTCGCACGACCAGAGCGCATCGCATGACGACGGTTCCGATTCTCAGCAAGGCAACCCGGACGATCGGGCCACCAAGCAGAACCGCGATGCGCACAATGCCCAAAACAAGGACAAGCCGGACGCCGACCGGAAGCAGGAAATGGCACGGCGTGATCAACCGCAGAATGAGATGCGCGACGAAGAGCGCGATTCGCTGGAGCGCTGGCTGAGGCGCGTCCCGGACGATCCGGCCGGGTTGCTGCGGCGCAAGTTCCAGTACGAATCGAACCAACGGCTGCGCAACGGCGCACCCGACTCGCCCGATCAGGAACATATCTGGTGAGCACCGCACGCACCTGGATACGCATCTGCGTATTGATCGTTAGTCTCGTCCCGGCCATCGCGTTCGCGCGACTGGACGCCAGCGTCGATTCAACGGCAATTTCGGCGGCCGACACGATCCGGCTGACATTGCGTGCAGACAGCACGAACATCACCGGCGAACCGAATCTCGACGCACTGTCGGCACAATTCGACGTGCTCGACACACAGCGCAACAGCCAATTTCAAAGTATCAACGGCCAAGTGAGTGCGTGGACGACCTGGACCCTCACATTGAAGCCGAAGCACACCGGAACGCTGACGATTCCGCCGATCTCCGTTGGCAACGACACTTCGCAACCAATCAGCATCACCGTCAAGGATCTGGATCCTCAACTGAAAAGCGCAATCGCACGCACGGTGTTTTTCGAAACGACCTACGAGCCGAAGCAGGTGTACGTGCAGTCGCAAATCATCATCACGCGACGTTTGTTCTACCTGGGCGGCGCGCAACTCTACGGCAACATGCCGGACGCCCCGGACATTCCGGGCGCCATGGTGGAATCGTTGGGTGATGCGAGCCGTTCCACGGCGATTCGCGATGGGCGTCAATACGGCGTGATCGAACAGCGCTTTGCTGCGTTTCCGGAGCGCAGCGGTACATTGAAGATACCCACGACCAGTGTCACTGGAAGTGTGCGGCTCGACGATGGGATGGGCGGACGCCGTGTCGGCATCGACGTCACGTCGGAGCCGCTGTCAATCGCCGTATTGCCGATTCCGCCGGACTACCCGCGCGACACACCGTGGTTGCCGGCCAGCGACGTCGAACTGGTGCAGGACTGGCCCGGCGAACCCGCGCGCGGTCTCGCGACCGGTACGCCCAGTCAGCGAACCCTGATCGTTCGCGCCGACGGCAACACCGCATCGGCAATTCCGCCGTTGAAGATGCGGTTGCCTGATTCAATCAAAGCCTATCCCGAGCCGCCCAAAATGAACGAAACGCAGGGCCGCAGCGGCATCATCGGTACACGTACCGAATCGACGAGCCTGGTGGCGACACAACCGGGTAGCCTGACGTTGCCCGAAGTGAGCGTCACGTGGTTCGATACAGTGCATCGGCAGGTGAAAATTGCGTCGCTGCCGGCTCGCACGATCAACGTTTCCGGCGCGCCGACCGAAGCGCGTCGGCCGACGCAGCGCGCACGAGCCGCGCCACCGGAACAGCCCGGTGCGCGCAACGCGGCGTCCGCGCCAATTGGCAACCCAGCTGTGCGAGTTCCGGTTTCCAGCGCGGCACCACACACCGCCGCGACGATCAACCCATGGTTCACCGGCTTGTTTTTGGCGTTGTTGGTCGGATGCGGGTACGCCGCATGGCGCGACAGCCGACGTGCCGGCATCGGCAACGATGCCCGCACCCGTGAGGCGGATGCCTACCGTGAGTTGCGGCGCGCCTGCGACGGCGGCACACCGCAGCGCATTCGCCGAGCGCTCGACGCATGGTTGCCGCGTCACTATGACGCGCCGCTCGCCGACGCAGCGAGATATTTCACACTGGACGCCGATGCGCACGACGCGGTGAATGCGCTCAACGCCAAGTTGTACCAGCGCGACGCCGGTTCATTTGATTCAAAACCGCTCCAACGTTGCGTCGATGCGGCGCGCGCGAAGGTCCGCCAGTCGGTTCACGCGGACGTATTGCCGGCGCTCTATCCGGCGGCCCGAAGCGCCTCCGCCTAAAGCGAATCCTGCTGAAGTGCTTTGGTCGCCACCTCGAACACATCCGCGGATATTGCATCGCGGGCTTCGATTTCGCGCAATGCGGCGCGCATCGCGGTTCTCCGCCCGGCGTCATAGCGGCGCCAGCGCGTCAGCGGCGTCAGCAACCGCGCAGCAATCTGTGGGTTGCTACGATCGACACGCATGACGCGGTCGGCGAGGAACCGGTAGCCCGAGCCATCACGCGCGTGGAAGTTCGATGGATTCTGGCCCGCGAACACGCCGTACACCGCGCGCAGTCTATTTGGATTCCTGCCATCGAAGTCGGCGTGCGCCTCGAGCGCTTCCACGCGCGCCAACGCGCCGGCTCGGGGGCACGCGGCCTGCGCCGCGAACCACTGATCGATTACCAGCTTTTGCTCGGACCAGCCGGCATGGAAGTCATCGATAATGTCGGCCCGCACCGCTTCGTCCAGCCACGGTGCATTGACGATCTCGCGAAGCGCCGCAAGCCGGTCGGTCAGGTTGTTGGCAGCACGGTACTGCGACAGCAGCAGTTCATGGACCGATTCCAGCCGAACGTCATCCGTCACCGTACACAGGAAACTCAGCGCCAAATTGCGCAATGCACGCCGCGCACTGCCGGCGGCGTCCGGCTGGTATGTATCCTTCGGCGCGCTGTTCCGGTACAGCTCGAGCCAGCGTTCGAACAGGCTGCCGGCAAGCGCGCCGCACACCTGCATGCGCGCGCGATGCAGGCCATCGATGTCTATCTCACTCATCAGTTCACCGAGGTAGCCCTCGGTTGGGACCGCGAGCATCGCGGCGAGGATTGCGTTCCGTTCCGGGTCCGTAGTGGATTCTGAATCCCCGTCTGAACTGGAGAGCGCGTCCGCCAGTAAGTCGCGATACAGCGGCAGCAGATCGGTCGCAGGATCGGCACCGCCACGACGGATGCGGTCGATTTCCTGTACATGCAGTGACTGCATCGCGTCCCACCGGGAGAATCCATCGGAGTCGAAGCGGGCCAGATACACCAGTTCGTGTTTCGGCCGGGCATATTCAATGTTGACCGGGGCAGAAAATCCCCGCAGCAGGCTCAACGCCGGACGTTCAGCGAGCCCAGTCACCCGAAGCGCAGTCGTCGCGTCGGTCACGTTGACGACCAACGTGCCATCGCCGCGCGGATTCTCTATGCGCACGTCACTTTCGACGTTGACAACCGAGCCATTCACGCTGCCCGCTTCGCCGAGCAGCTCGCGGCCCTCACTATCCAACAGACCGATTGCTACCGGTATGTGAAATGGCGCTTTGGTGGGCTGGCCCGGCGTTGGCGGGCACCTTTGTGTAATCGTCAGGTCCAATGCACCATCGCGGTACTCACTCGCCACGGTGATGATCGGCGTGCCTGACTGACTGTACCAGCGGCGAAACTGAGTCAGGTCGAACGCGTTGGCATCCTCCATTGCGCGCACGAAATCTTCGGTGGTCACCGCCGCGCCGTCATGGCGCTCGAAATACAGATCGGTGCCACGGCGAAACCGCTCTGGGCCGAGCAGCGTGTGGATCATCCGGACTACTTCGGCACCCTTTTCGTAAATCGTCGTGGTATAGAAGTTCGAGATCTCGATGTAGCTGTCGGGACGCACCGGATGTGCCAGCGGTCCGGCGTCCTCGGCAAATTGTTGGGTGCGCAGACGATTGACGTCGTCGATTCGCTTCACCGTGCGCGAGTTCATGTCGGCCGAGAATTCCGCATCGCGAAAGACCGTGAAGCCCTCTTTCAGGCTCAACTGAAACCAGTCTCGACAGGTCACCCGGTTGCCGGACCAGTTGTGGAAATATTCGTGCGCCACGACAGCCTCGACATGCTGATAGGCAAGGTCGGTCGCTGTGTCGGGACTGGCGAGGACGCACGACGTGTTGAAGATGTTGAGCCCTTTGTTCTCCATCGCGCCCATGTTGAAATCTTCCACGGCGACGATCATGAAGATGTCGAGGTCGTACTCGCGGCCGTATACCTGCTCGTCCCAGCCCATCGCGCGTTTCAGCGCAGCCATCGCGTATTCACACTGCGAGATGTTGTGCGGTTCCGAGTAGATGCGCAGCACAACGCGCCGTCCCGAGGCGGTGACGAATTCGTCCTCCAGCAGCGCCAGATCGCCGGCCACCAACGCGAACAGATAGCTGGGTTTTGGAAAGGGGTCCTGCCATGTCACTTTGCGGCGCCCGTCGGGCAGGATGCGTTCATCTATCGGATTGCCGTTGGACAGCAGCACCGGATAGCGCGGATCAGCGATGATCGTCGTCGTGAAACGCGCCAGCACGTCTGGACGGTCGAGATAGTAGGTGATTCTGCGAAAGCCCTCGGCTTCGCATTGCGTGCAATACATGCCGCCGGAACGGCCGCCGGACTTGTACAGGCCCTCCAGCGCGTCGTTCTGCTCGGGATGGATGCGCGTGACGATCGACAACTCGCAGGCTTCCGGCAGATCGAACAACGTCAGCGAATCGTCATCGACCTGATACTCGTTACTCGTCAGCGCTCGCGCATCGACCGCAACCGAAACGAGTTCGAGGTGTTGGCCGTCGAGGCGCAACGTCGAGCCGGCACCGGCGCGCCGCACAGTGAGGCGCGACGTCACCTGCGTAACGCCTTCGCCGAGTTCGAACTCCAGATGCGTATCAGTGATCAGGTGATTCGGCGGCTGGTAGTCGGCGAGCCTGATCGCACTGGGTTGACCATCCTTCATCGGAACAGCTCCATTTGATCATGCGGATTAGCGTGCAACGCACCAATGTCGGCCTGCGTGGCCCCAGCCACGCGCGCGATCACGACATGATACGAGGTGTGCCGGCGAACATTGAACACACCGGTATCGAACATCAGGTATTGCCCTTTGATGCCGAGCAACGTGCCGATGATTTCACGACTTCCATCGCCGCTGCCGAGCGACAGACCGGTGGGCGGACTGGCATAGGCGATCACGGGGTATGCAAAGCGCTCCTCCAACAGTTCGGACTCCCACACCAATGCGCCGGGAAAACGCGCGTCGAGCGCGGCCAGTTCCACCGCCCCACTAGTCCGCAACCGTTCAGCCAACGCCTCCAGATCGATGTCAGGTGCATCGCGGCCGACCAGCCCGCGCCAATCCGTACGATCGCTTACGTGGCGCGCAAGGACGACTTCGACGCAGCCCGCCTGATGCCGACTCTGCGTGCGGACGATCACCGCAGCCTGCGTCGCACCCTGATCCAACCAGCGCGTCGGCACGTTGTCGGGATGTGTAATGCCAACCTTCGGGCCAGCAGAATTCGCCAGATACACCACATGCGGCTGCATGCAGAACGCCTCGCCCCATGCCGGTTCACGGCAGGTACCGGCCGCGTAGTGACAGCGGTCGGGACTGACGACGCACAGATCGCAGCGCGCCAGCGATTTGAAACACCGGTAACAGTAACCGTCTCCATAGCGCTTGCGCGTCGGAGATTGACAGTAGCGACAGGTGAGTTCGCCGTCGAAACGAATTGACAGCCGGTGACCCAACAGGCCATTCAAGGGGATCGACACATCACCAAGCGAAAGCCGATATTCGACCGGCCCCGCACGCGCGCTGCTCAGCCCGCGCAGCACACCGCTGCCAAGCAGCTCGATCTGGTCAGCGTTCATCTGAATGCGGCCGGACTTCAGCGCCTGCTGGGTCGCGCACAGGTCGCCACAGCAACGCCGCCAGTGCGCCGACGGCCAAGCCGACCCAATGCACGGTGTTGGCAATGTGCAGTCCGAATATCTCGGTGACTCCTGTCGTCATCAGCACGAGCATCACCAGCACCGCGATGCTGAACGACGGGTTGACATGCCAGACCGCAGCCGCATCGAGTCGACCGCGCATCGCGACATAGGCAAACAAGCCATAGGCAACACCTGAGAGGCCGCCAAACAGCGGTGCCTGTGTGACGAGAAACTGCGCGACATTGCCCGTCACCGCGACCAGCAACGTCAACAGCAACAGTACCATCGAGCCCGCGCCGCGCTCGATGCGCCGACCGAATTCGATGACCACGGCCGCATTGAACGCCATGTGCGCAATACCGAAATGGATGAAGATCGGCGTCACGACGCGCCACCACTGCATGCTCGCGAGCATCGCCTGGAATGATGCCTGCAATGACGCGTAGTGCAATGGTCCTTCGGCGCCGAGCGGCACGATCGTCAGCCACGGCAGGAAGCGGCCCAATGTCCCTTGATCGAGCGGCCACGTTGCCGGCAGGCACAGTATCGACACCGCAATCAGGCCCGTGACAACAGGATAGAAGCGCAATGTCGACCACCAGGCCAAACCTCGCCGGGGCTGTTTCACCTGCGGCTTCCACTGCAGCGTCAGTCGGCCGTCGCGCCACGCGGCGTAGTCCGCCTGCACGCGCGCCGCATACGCTCTTTCCGGTACTTCCAACACCTGTCGACCCTGCTCTTCGAACACACGATGTGGGATGGATTGTTGCGCCAGATAGGCGCAGAACACCGCCAGATCGACGTCGCTCGCAAGTGTCAACGCGCGTACCGTATTCGCGACCACCCACAACCCCGCATCGACTCATGTAAACTAACAACACCCTAAGTGCACGCCACGCCGCCATGCAAGCTGCCGACCACGAAGTACTCCGACAAGCGCGAATCTGGCTCGAAGCCGGCGAAGCCTGTTGGCTCGCAACCGTTGTGAAAACCTGGGGGTCTTCTCCCCGCCCGGTCGGTTCGCTGTTTACCTGCGACACCCATGGCCGAATCACCGGCTCGCTGTCCGGCGGCTGCGTCGAAGAGGACCTGCTGGAGAAGCTGACATCGGGCACGCTGGCGCGTAACGCCCCCCAATACTTCCGTTACGGCATCAGCGCCGAGGAAACCGAGAAGTTCGGCCTGCCGTGCGGCGGCCATCTCGACATCGTCGTGGAACCGCTGTCACCGGGCGCGCATCGCGCGCAGATGCAACAGATCGACGACCGCCTGGCGCACCGTGGCCGTATTCAGCGTACCGTGGACGTACAGCGAGGCGAAAGCACGATCGAAGCCGTCGACGCCCACGAAGACCCCACCTACGACGAAGCAACGTCGGTGCTGCGGCAGACTTACGGACCGCGCGTTCAGTTGTTCATCATCGGCGCGGGCATGGTTTCGAAATATCTCGCTGAAATGGCGCAGATGCTCGACTATGCGGTTACCGTCTGCGATCCGCGCGCCCAGCTGCTGGCGGATTTCGCGGTCGCGGGGGCGCGCACCGTCACCGATATGCCGGACGACGCAGTCAAAGCGTTCGCGAATGACGCAGCTTCTGCGATCGTCGCGCTGACACACGATCCCCGGATCGACGACATGGGCCTGATGGAGGCGCTGAAGACCCGCGCCTTCTACGTCGGCGCGATGGGATCTGCAAAGACATCCACATCGCGCCGCGCGCGGTTGCGACAGCTCGACGTCACCGACACGGAACTGGCGCGTCTGCGCGCGCCGATCGGCTTGCCGATCGGCAGCAAAACGCCGCCGGAGATCGCGGTCGCAATTCTGGCCGAGATCACCGCCGTGCGAAAAAATCGTGAAGATGAAAGCCTCGCGCATCTGCGCGGGCTGGCGTCCACAGCGGCATCAACGTCCGCCGCGTGAGTAACCGTGGCTAACGGCGCGCTGGTCATCGCCGCAGGATTCTCGAGGCGATTCGGCAGCGACAAACGCTTGTTCAAGATGCGTGACGGCGAACCGTTGCTGATCGCATCGCTGCGGCCCTATCAGGCCGTGTTTGCCAATGTCGCAGTCGTCGTTCGAAACAGCGACAGCGAATTGACCCGCCAGATCGGCGCGCGGTTCGGCCGGCAGGCACCGATCATCGTCCCCACCGACCAGGCGCAGCTTGGCATGGCCGCGAGCATCGCCGACGGCGTGCGCGCGGTGGTCGATTGGGATTATCTGTTCGTCGGTTTGGGCGACATGCCGTATGTGCGCAGCAAAACGCTTGCGCTGCTCAAAGCGCACATGGATGCCGCGCGCAGAGATCACATTGCCCGAATCGTCGTACCGATGAACGACGACGACGCTGGGCATCCGGTCGGATTCTCGCGCGAGTATTTCGCGGAGTTGATCGCGCTGAGTGGCGACCGGGGCGCACGTACCGTTGTCGACGCGCATTCTGCCGCGGTGATGCGAGTGGCCGTCGACGATCCGGGCGTGGTGACGGATATCGACCAACCACCCATGTGATCTGTCGATGCAACCCGCTGCGCTCGAGACGCTACGCCCGGGTCAGTCAGGGCTGATCGGCCCACCGAGTCGCGAGGCCCAATCGAGTTTGCTGCGGCACGCTTCGTAAAAGCTGTGTTCGCGGGAGTACAGCAGTTTCAGTGAGTGTTCGTATTTACGAATGCGGATCTCGTCGCCCGGTTCCACACCGATATCCACTTGTGAATCGCAACTGATCTGCTGATTTGTCGAGGTGGTCGCCCCAACGACGACTTTAAGGCGCGATTCACTCGGCACAACCAGCGGCCGCGACGTCAGCGTATGCGGAAACATCGGCACCACGACGATCGCACCGAGGCCCGGGTACACGATCGGCCCACCTGCGGATAGCGAGTAGGCGGTTGAACCGGTGGGCGTTGCGACGATCAGGCCATCGGAGCGTTGGTCATAGACGAATGTGTCATCGATGTGCAGCGAGAACTCCATCATGCGGGACATGGTCCCTGAATGGATGACGACATCATTGAGTGCAGACGACCCGCCGATGTGTTTGCCATTGCGATAGACCTGCGCCTCGAGCAGGAACCTGTGATCGACCTTGAACTCACCGGCAAGTACCGCACCGATTTTCGTCTCGATCTGGTCTGGCGAGATATCTGCGAGAAATCCGAGGCCACCGCGATTGACGCCGATCACCGGCACCTGCGACGCAGCCAAATCTCGAGCGACGCCGAGCAGGCTGCCGTCGCCGCCGACGACGATCAACAGGTCACATACCCTGCCCAGCTGACTGCGTGGTTCGACACGGTGCGCGCGCTTCGGCAGTAACGTCGCGGTCCGATCTTCCAGAACGATCGACACGCCGCAGTCGCCCAGCAGTTGCTCCAGTATCAGCACCGACTCGACAATGTTGCGGTTGCCCCTGCGAGCAATCAGCCCGACGGTTTTGAACGACGTCTTCATGGTCTTCGGTGCATAGCGAAACCCGAGTATACACGTCGGCCCGACGGCGCAACGCGGCCGCATGCCTGTCCAGAACGCCGCCACTCTGCTTGAAAAATCACGTTCAAGCGCTCAACCTTGCCGGCCCGTCGACTCGGAGAAGTGCATGTCCAGCGCATTGCAGAATCGCCATCAGGAGGTGTTGAGCACAGCAAATTCGCGGCTCAATCGCGCGCCGGATACGAGCCTGTGGGACGCGATGAAGAACGAGGCCCAGGACAAGTCGCGGCGCGAGCCGATCCTCGGCAGCTACTTTCACGCGACCATCCTGAACCACAAGAGCTTTCAATCGGCATTGAGCTTTCGCATCGCGAGCCGCCTCGACACGCCGATGTTGCCGACTATGATGGTGCGCGACGTCATCGAAGAGGCGCTGACCGACTCACCGATGACGCTGATCGCGGCGGAGATCGACATTCTCGCTACGTACAACCGCGACCCGGCGTGCGATGACGTTTCGACGCCGTTCCTGTTCTTCAAAGGATTCCACGCGCTGCAGGCATATCGCATCGCCAACTGGCTGTGGCGTCGCGACCGGCATGCGCTGGCACGTTTCTTCCAGAACCAGATCAGCGTGACGCTTGGCGTTGATATCCACCCGGCGGCGCGCATCGGGTCCGGCATCATGCTCGATCACGCAACCGGCATCGTCATTGGCGAAACGGCGGTCGTCGAAGATGACGTGTCGATTCTGCATTCGGTCACGTTGGGCGGTTCGGGCAAGGTTTCGGGAGATCGGCATCCGAAGATCCGCCGCGGGGTACTGCTGTCGGCAGGCTGCAAGGTCATTGGCAACATCGAGGTCGGCGAAGGTGCGAAAGTCGGCGCCGGCAGTGTCGTGCTGCACGATGTACCGCCGCACGTTACCGTTGCGGGCGTACCGGCACAGATCGTCGGTCACCCGGCATGCCCGTCGCCGTCGTTGGAAATGGATCAAGGCCTCGATTCACCCTGAACGGCGTCAGGGTCCGACTTCGCCTCGCAACAACTGCTGCAACCGCCGGTTGCGATTCTGCTCGTGGCGCAGCAACGCTTTGAGCCGCTGGATCTCATCACGACAGCCGCGTATCTGGTCCAGATAGATCTGCTGCTGCTGTTCCAGATCGAGTCGGTATTTGCGCGTTAATCCATCGACGCTGGTGTTATGTTGCGCAATCAGCTGGGCGAGACTGATGCGCCCGTCTTCCCCGAATGCCTGGTCGATCTTGTCATCGGCCGGCAGCGGCACGATCTCGGCAGACTTCGACCGGGATTTGCGCGCCGCGGCTTTCGGTGTTCTGGCGTTCGATGCCGGTTTAGGATGAGGCGTCGGTTCAAGCCTGGGTGTGTCCGCCTCATCTGGCGACGGCAG
Source organism: uncultured Gammaproteobacteria bacterium (assembly GCA_963735085.1). Classification (GTDB taxonomy): domain Bacteria; phylum Pseudomonadota; class Gammaproteobacteria; order Pseudomonadales; family Azotimanducaceae; genus DATJGR01. The sequence continues at coordinate 147,029 of CAVTJP010000010.1, read as the reverse complement.
CTGCAGCAAAGGTGCCGCACCATCGGTGTCCTGCTTCGACAGCTTCAGGCTGAGTCGATTGCGCCATACCGCGCGCTGTAACACCTGCAGAGGATTCTGTTCGCCGTCGCCCTCGGGCTCCCACAGGTTCGTCGCATGCCACGACACCGAGCATTGCGCGCGCGACGCGAGGCGGATCGCCCCACAACCGATATCGGGGCCGGGGCCGGCGTGGCGCACAAGATGCCGCAATGGCACGGAAAAGCCCTGATCAGCATGGCCATTTTCATCGATGCGCAGCAAAAAGCTCACCATGCCGCGTATCGCCAGACCGGTTCCAACCACCACGTACGCGCCACGCACCTGGCTCGCTGCAAAGTGTTCGAGCGTCGTGGCCTGGTTCAACAGCGCTTCGAACTCGGCGTAGTGCATCTCCACCGAGACTTCGTCGCCTTCGAAAAAAAATACGGCCTCGGCGAAAGCGTCCTGCTGACTCATCCTGCGGATCCTCCACGGCGTTCATGTGCGGCACACGCGACCTGCCGTATTACAGCCGAATTGGTGAACGACTACCGCGGGAAACATCACTGCACGACTGCGATGACCATCAAACTCCCGCGACGGCCGTCACAGTTCGACTGCGCCGTCGAAATCCGCAGATGCCCGCGGCTCGCGGAACTACCGGGGCAACCCTCCGATCCAACCGCTATGATGCGAACTCGCCGCGGGAGGTGGTGCCGATGAAACGAATTGCCATCAACGGTTTGGGCCGCACTGGCCGAGTCATGTTGCGCAGGTTGCTATGCACCAACCGCTGGGATCTCGATCTCATCGCGGTCAATGACATCGCCGATCCGCACGACATCGCCTATCTGGTCAAATACGATTCCGTACACGGGCGCCTCGACGAACCCGTCAGTTTCGCGAACGGTAGACTGGCGATCGGCGATCGCAACGTCGTGCTGTTGCGCGAAAGCGATCCCACAAAGCTGCCGTGGCAGTCGCTTGGCGTTGACGTCGTGATCGAATGCACTGGACAGTTCACGTCGCGAGCGGCCGCTGCTCGGCATCTCGAGTCCGGCGCCCGCCGCGTGCTGCTGGGCGCACCGGCAACGGATGCCGATCTGACGATCGTGCTGGGCATCAACGAAGCCGATTTCGACCCAGCGCGGCACTTCATCGTGTCGAACGCGTCATGCACCACCAATTCTCTGGCGCCGCCGCTCAAGGTGCTGATAGACGCGTTTGGCGTCGAGGACGTACTCGCAACCACGGTGCACGCCTACACGGCGTCGCAAGCTGTCGTCGACAAACCCGCAAAGAAAAAGCATCGCGGGCGTGCCGCCGCTCTGTCGATGATTCCAACGACCTCGGGAGCCGACGCCGCCACGGTGCAGGTTCTCCCGCAACTGGCCGACAAGCTCCGCGTGCTGGCAATTCGCGTGCCGATCCCCGACGGTTCATTGACCGATATCAGCGCCCGCTTGACACGCAAGGTTTCGGCCGAGGACATCAACGCTGCGATGCGCGCCGCAGCGCACGGCCCGTTGGCCGGCATCCTGGGTTACTCCGAAGAGGAACTGGTGTCGGTCGACATTGTCGGCGAGCCATATTCCGGCATCGTTCATGCTGGCGCCACTTCGGTCGCCGGGCACCTTGCCAAAGTGCTCGTCTGGTATGACAACGAAGTTGGCTACTCGCACCGGTGTCTCGATGTTGTCGACCGACTGCCGTTTTGAATCCCGACTAGCTCAACTCGGCGGGAAATTCGCCAGGATGGCGGTCAGCGCAGCGCGAAGCGCCGGCTGAGGGTCTTTGCGATCGCTTGTCGAGATCGTCTTCGTCGCCCAACCATGCCACGCCGGCTTGTGCGTGCGCACGTCGAAAATATCAACGACCAAGCGTCCCTCGGTTAGCTGCCGCACCGAAACATCATGGGCGTTGTGCCAATGCCACGGCCCGCGATACGCGGCCGGGTACGAATCGATGCGCAGCTTGTCGGTTGCCCCCAGGCCGAAACCGACAACGAAGTCGGCTCGATCGGCGTCCTCGACGAAGCGATAGCCTTTTGCCGTCAGCAGATCCCGCGCGGTCTGTTCAATCTGTCCTTGCAGCAGCGGACTGACAGCCGGATCGGGATCGACCAGCGAGTGCGGCGAGATCCACGAGAATGTCGAGAACAGATCGAAATTCACTTCCGGGTTGAAATCGTGGTGCGAGGCGATACTGGCGCAGGCTCCGATTGTCGTTACCGCTAGGGCGACCGCAATCGTCCGAATTGCGCTGTTCATAACGCTGCTCATAACGTTGTTCATCCAGCCTCGTCACGCGCCAGTCGAAGTGGCGAGACTGTCGTATCGAAACGTGAATCGCAAGATCCGATCGCGCACCGCTTCACCCGGCTCGCGTCGCTCGCTTCAAAATCGGCGTGACGGCAATCGCGGAAAACCAGCAGATCGCGAGGGACCAGACGTCGTGTGACAGGTAGTGCGCGCCCCGCAGTTGTTGCGCGACGCCGAAAATCGTCCCGATCGACATCGCAACGGCAAACGCCCACCAGCGCCACGCAGGTGCATAGCGCCGGCAGAAGAAGTAGAACGCGAGTAACGCATATCCCGAACCCGCGTGACCCGACGGGAAACAGCGCCCGGATGTTCCATGCATCAGAATCTGCCGCCAGGTCGTTGCGTATGCGACAACGCCGCCGTAGCGATCAATCGACCACGGACACTGCACGCGCGTGATGTCTTTCAGCAGCGCAACTGACAACGTGGACAGCGCGACCGCCGTCACCAGATACACGAGTCCCCAACGAAATCGCTGTAGCCGCCCGACGAAAAACGACATTGCGCAGACGACCACGAGCATGACGTAGAACGCGGTGATCCAGGCGTTGGCATCCTTGTGCAGCACACCGCGTACGAACGCATCACGCCGCAATGCCCAGGTATTGCCTTCCCAGCGATATACCAGATCGGCCAACCACACATCGATTCGAGTCGATTCGAACAGAATTGCCAGCACCACGAATACCGCAAGCGGCCACCAGACGTGACCGCGAACAGAACCAAACGACGTCGCCAGCGTCACCGGCCGGATGCCACCGAGTTGACTCGTTTCCAGGCATCGAGGTGGGCTTCATAGGTGTCGGCGGCGGTTTGATAGTACGCGCGCACCCGTTCAGCACCGCGGTCACCATACTGAACCGCAACGCGCCGCCCAACACTGTCACGACTATAGCGATAGCGTTCGATGCGCTTGCGCGGTTGCAGAATCGTCAGATCGGTTCCGTCGTAGTAGCCGAGGTACTGGTAGTTGCCAATAAGCGCGCGGCTGGGATGTCCGGGCGCCAGCATGTCGACGCCGAATGCCATCGACGTATAGTCCATGTGCAGCAGTCCGAGCACCGTCGGCCCAATATCGATCTGGCTGACCAGCGTATCGACCTCGCGCGCCGGCACGTTGCGCGGCGAATAGAACCACAGCGGAATGTGGTATTTGTCGAGCGGCAGGTCGTCCTTACCCGCACTGCCCGCACAGTGATCGGCGACGATGACGAACAGCGTGTTGTTAAACCACGCATGCGTGCGCGCGTCACGCAGGAATTTGCCGATCGCGTAATCCGTATACATCACGGCGCCGTCGCGGCCGGTACCGGACGGAATGCTGATACGGCCATCGGGATATGTGTACGGGCGATGGTTGGATGTCGTCATCAGATGAAAGAAGAACGGCTTGCCGGTCGCCGCTGCACGATCCGCCGCGTTGAGCGTCTGTCGAAAGAGATCTTCATCCGACATGCCCCACGCATTGCTGAATGTGATCTCGTCACCCGGCACGCTCGCTTCGTCGATGATGCCGTAGCCATTGCCGGCAAAGAACGCATTCATGTTGTCGAAGTAGCCGTGGCCACCGTATATGAACTTCGTGTCGTAGCCACGCTGCCGCAGCACATCGCCCAACGACCACAGCCCGCTTTCGCGGCCGATGCGTTTGACGATCGAGCGGCCCGGCGTTGGCGGAATCGACAACGTTACGGCCTCCAGACCACGCACCGTTCGCGTACCCGTCGCATACAGTCGGGAGAAAAACAGGCTGTCGCCGATCAGTGCATCGAGATTCGGCGTCAGCTTCGAACCCGGCGTGAATCGATTCAGATATTTTGCGCTGAGGCTCTCGACCATCACGATGATGACGTTCATGCGTCGCTCGGCACCGCCGTTGCCGTGAACGCGATGCAGAATCGACAACGGATTCGGGTCGATGAAATCCGCAGGCTCAGCGGCCAACTGGGTTTTCATGACGTCCACGGCATGTTGGGCGTCTTCGGTCTGGTAGAACTGCGCGTAGTCGAGTTGATTGTTGCGAAACGCCGCGACAAATTGATACGGCCCGTCCGACGCCAGTTCGCGTGCGTAGTTGTCCGCAAAGCGGTCGCGCAGATCCTGATCCACGGCCACATATGCAATTACCGCGGCGGCGCACAGTGCCAGCGCGATGCCGATGCGTTTCGAGAGCGGCTCACCGACAACGCGCAGACCGGATTCGATGCGCGGGTACAACCACCAGTAGCTCGCGAGCGCTACGGCAAATAAGCCACCCAGGATCCATGCGACCGGATACGACTCGGCAATGTTATTGGTGACTTCCCTGCGGTAGACGAGATAGTCGACCGAAATGAAATTGAAGCGCGCGGAGAACTCGCCCCAGAACAGATACTCGGCCACCGCGATGAAACCGAATCCGTACAGCGTGGCGAAACACATCACGTGAACGAACACGCGCGTCGGCGCGCGCTGCCACAGCGTATCGGGCCATAACGCAATGAACAGAACCGGCAGACTCGACGCGTATGCAAAGAAGCACACGTCGTAGAGCACACCGACGGCGGCAATCCCCGGCACCTTCGTCAACGACACACCGGCATCCGGCGGCAGTGACAAACCGAGCACCAAGCGTGTCACCATCGCGACGCAGAAGTAGCTCAGCGCCAGCCAGAAGACGATCCGAAAGCGGGATTCAAAGGTCACCATGCAGCTGAACGCGGGCGCTCGAAAGATTTAGAGTACATGTCGAGATAATACCTGTAATTGATTGATATTAAAAAATTTGTTATTGAGAGTCGATGATGAACATTTTGCTGCGCCCATGATGACGCCATGGGGCGAATCGGTGGCGGCCGACAATACCTGGCGCGAGTATCCGCGACCACAACTTCGACGCGACGCATGGCAGAACCTCAATGGCTTATGGCACTACGCGATCGCACCGCGCCGTGCTGCCCAACCAGCACACTGGGACAGCGACATCCTCATACCGTTCTGTACCGAGAGTGCGCTTTCGCACCTGAAACCGAACGGTATCTGGTACACGCCGTGACCGGCATCTGGCAAACCGTGTGGCTAGAACCGGTTCCGCGCGCCAACTACATCGCAGAGGTGCGCTACACCCGATGTCGGATCCGCATCGATCGCGGCGCTAATGAATAGGCCGAGCCGCGACACACCTGCCGCTGCGATCAGGCTGAGGCGATCAATAGAGCGGGCTGGCGCGCCTCGCTCAAACCGCTCGGCGTTCGCCTTGAGTGCGCCACCTTCGTCCAAATTGATGATTCACTTGAACAGGCGCCCGGTTTACGGTGAGCCATGGTCGACGTATTCGTCAGCTATGCCGTCAGGACGCCCAGCGCGTCGAGCCTCTGGTGAGCCTGCTGCGCGCCAACGGCTGCAGTGTGTGGTGGGACCGCGACATCGCGCCGGGCCGTGCCTTCGAACAGAAGATCGAAGAAGCTCTGGCCAGCACAGAGTGCGTCGTGATTGCGATCACCCAGCACGCGGCCAAGTCCGACTGGGTACGCGCCGAAACTGCCGTCGGCCAGCAGCACGACAAGCTGATTCCGGTACTGCTCGATGACGTGCCGCTGCCCTTGGCGCTACGCGCGCTACAGGTCGCGGATCTGCGCGCCTGGCCGAACGGAGCAGAAGTGGAGGTCGAAAAGCTGCTGTCAGCGATATCGACGCATTCGGCGCAATCCACGAATACCTTCATCGGTCGCGGCGACGCGATGCGCACGCTTAAGACAGGTCTCGATGCCGCGCTCGGTGGCGAGGGTGGGCTCGTCCTCATGTCCGGCGAACCCGGCATTGGCAAAACCCGCTGCGCCGAGGCATTCGCGCGCGCTGCCGAGGATCGCGGGGGTCTGGTCATGTGGGGCCGTTGCTACGAACAACCCGGCGCGCCGCCGTACTGGCCGTGGGTGCAGATTCTGCGAGAGTACGCCGATGCCAGTTCCGACGACGAGTTGCGCATGTTGCTCGGTGAAGACAGCGAGCTGGTCCTCGCGCTGGTTCCGGAAGTCGGTCGCCGAATCGGTGATCGCCAACGGATGCCTCATGCCGCGCGCCGGTGGGCCGTTGAGCGCGCACCAAATCGCGATTGGATCATTCGCTCGCAGGCGGCGCGTAGCCGATCATGCCGCCGACTTGCAGCCAGGTATTACCGCGGCGTTGAAAGGTCGTCGTGCGTCGGGATGGAATTTGCATCACCGTGCCGGTGGGTAGCTCCGGCGCCCAGGTCACGGCGTAGTAGACCAGCGCGATGTCGCCGAATATCTGCACCGCGACGGCCTCGAAGCTGTGCCAGGTGACTCCGGCAAGCTGCGATGATGCGGACCGCCACATTCCATTCGGGCCACCCAAGACGCCCGGCTCTTCGCTCGTCGCGTACCACCACAGTGCGTTGTCGTCGGTCGGGCAGGCGTTGGTATACAACTCGTACTGCTTGTTCTCGATGGATGCGCACCACGCGTCGTTGCTGGCGCGAACCAGATCGATCAGTTCCCGTTGGGCCGCAGTGAACGCCCGTCCTGTCGAACACCTCCTTTCTGATCGGTTCGGCGCGCGACGCAACGCCTACATCGTCAACGCGTTCCCCATCAGATCCTCGAAATTCAATCGATAGAACGCGTCGCGCTCGACTGCGCTGCACCCCTCGGCGTCGAGACTCGCTTCGAAGCGCTTGACCGGATTGCGGCCACCCTCGACGTGTGGATAGTCGGAACTGAACAGGCATACATCGGCGCCGGCATTCTTGATGATCCAGCCGGCGGGTTCGTGCGGATACGGCGTCACGCGAACCTGCCGCTGCACATATTCCGACGGTTTCAGCGACAGATTGCGCAACCGCGCTTCGCTCTTGCGAAATGCCTCGGCCGCAGAATCCATCGAACGCATCCAGCCGGGTACCCAGGCGGCGCCCATCTCAATGACACCGAACTTGAGCCGCGGAAAGCGCTCGAATACGCCGTCGATGATCATCGCTGCCAGCGACTGCATCGGTGACTCCGAGATATACATGTACGACACGGAGGTGAAGTTGCCATCGCCGCCGATGAAGTCTTTCACCGGTGGCAGACCGTTGGCTTTGTATGTTGCATCCATCGCCTTGCCGCCGCCGACGTGGAATACGACTGGAATGCCTGCGTCCTGCGCACGCGACCACAGTGGATCGAAACCAACGTGGCTCGGCGAATGATGTTGGGGACACGCCGATGGGATCATCAATGCCGCCGCGCCCATCGCAATCGCTTCGTCGGCCGCCTTGATTGCGCGTTCGATATCGCCGAAGGGTACGTACAGCACCGGCAGCAGACGCCGATCCACATTGCAGAAATCGACCATCGCGCCGTTGTGGGCACGCGCGATGCCGTAGGCTTCGTCCAGATTGCCGCTGCGATCGCTGGCAGCCAGCGGACCGAGCCCACCGGTGGTGAAAACGAGTTGGCTCGCCACGCCGAGGTGATCCACCGCGGCCGGGCGCTCACTTTTGTCGAACGCGCCGAGCGCCGAGAAACCCTTGCGCAATGTGATCTCTGCTTCGTCACGCGCGCGATAGGCCGCATCGTCGTACGACTTGCGCGCATCGGCGATGAGGCGTGCAACGCGTTCATCGCTCGGGGCGCTGTATTTCTTCAGCGCATCACGCAGTGATGGGTCGATCCACGGCTCCAGATAGCCCGGCAGTTCGAACACATGTGCATCGGCGTCGTGCACTACCCGATCGGCTATGTACGGCATCGCATGAAATCCCCGCCAGTAATCCTCAGGACCTACTTCGGTCCAAACACGATCAACAGATCCTTCGCATCGATCTGCTGACCCGGCTGCACCAGCACCTCTGCGATGCGGCCATCGCGTTCCGCTCGCACGCCGGCCTCCATCTTCATCGCTTCGATCGACAGCAGCATGTCGCCACGCTCGACTTCGTCACCGGGTTTCACGGCCACCGTCGCCACCATTCCGGGCATCGGCGCGCCGACGTGGTCATCATTGCCCGCCTCCGCCTGTCGCGCCGGCGTGCGATCCGGCTTCAGCGCGTGATCGGAGATATTGACGGAACGCGGCTGCCCGTTGACCTCGAAAAACGCAGTGCGGGTTCCGTCTGCGTGCGGCTCGCTGAGCGCGAGGAAACGCAGAATCAGCGTCCTGCCGGGACTGCCATCGACGGTGACTTCCTCGCCGGGTGACATGCCGTAGAAGAACACCGGTGTCGGCAGTACGCCGACATCACCGTATTTCACCCGATAGGCGTTCCAATCGAGGAATACTTTCGGATACATCAGGTACGACGCAAACTGCTGGTCGGTCAGTTTGCGCTCGGCTTTGCGTTCGGCCTCTGCGCGGGCCGCGGTGAGGTCAACTGGCTTCAGCAGCGCGCCCGGACGAGCCGACAATGGCGCGGTACCGTTCAGAATTTTCTTCTGCAATTCCTTCGGAAACCCGCCATAGGGTTGGCCGAGATCGCCTCGAAACATCGACACCACGGATTCGGGAAACGCGATCGACTTGTTCGGATCGAGCACGGCTTCGCGATCGAGACCGCTGGTCACCATCATCAACGCCATGTCGCCAACGACCTTGGACGTTGGCGTGACCTTGACGATGTCGCCGAACATGTCGTTGACGTCGGCGTAGGTGCGCGCGACCTCCGCCCACCGATCGCCAAGACCCAAGCCGCGCGCCTGCTCTCGCAGATTGGTGTACTGACCACCCGGCATGCCGTGTACGTATACCTCCGACGCACCCGAACGGATGTCGCTTTCGAACGCGGCGTAGCAGCGCCGCACCGGTTCGAAGTAGCGCGAGATCACACGGATGTGGTCTGCGTCGAGGCCGGTTGCGCGCGCATCGTGCCGCAGTGCTTCCACGATCGAGCCGAGGTTCGGCTGGGCGGTCAATCCGCTCATCGAATCCATCGCCGCGTCGACGGCGTCGCAACCCGCGTCCACCGCCGCCAACACGCTGGCGGCCGAGATGCCGCTGGTGTCGTGCGTGTGGAAGTGAATCGGCAGACCGATTTCTTCGCGCAGGGTGCGCACCAACGTGGCCGCTGCGTGGGGCCGGCACAGTCCGGCCATGTCCTTGATGCCGAGCACGTGCGCGCCGGCCGCTTCGAGTTCACGCGCCATGCGCACGTAGTACTTCAAGTCGTACTTCGTGCAAGCCGGATCCGTCAGGTCGCCGGTGTAGCAGATCGCCGCCTCGCAGATCGCACCGGTATCGCGCACCGCATCGATCGCGACACGCATGTTGTCCACACCGTTCAGCGAATCGAACACGCGGAACAAATCGATGCCGCTCGCCGCGGCACGCCGCACGAAGTACTGCACCACGTTGTCGGGGTAGTTCGTGTAGCCGACCGCGTTGGCCGAGCGCAACAGCATCTGCAGCAGGATGTTCGGTACGCGCGCGCGCAGTGCTTCGAGTCGCTCCCACGGGCATTCGCCGAGAAAACGCATCGCGACATCGAACGTTGCACCGCCCCAGCATTCCAGCGACAGCAGTTCCGGCAACAGCTGCGCATAGGCGGGCGCGATCTCCAGCATGTCTCGACTGCGCATCCGTGTTGCGAGCAATGACTGGTGTGCGTCGCGCAACGTCGTGTCGGTCACCAGCACACGCTGTTCGCCACGCATCCACGCCGCGAATTTCTCGGCGCCAAGCTCCGCCAACAGTTGTTTCGTGCCGTGCGGCGGCGTATCGCTGACCACTGTCGGTGCTTTCGGAATCACGTGCTCGCGCGGCGCCGTGCGACCACGTACTTCTGGATTGCCATTGACGATCACGTCGCCGACGAAATTCAGCAAACGTCCCACCTCGTCGGTACGCATCTTGAACTGCATCAACTCGGGCGTATCGTCGATGAACGTCGTCGTGTAGTCGGCCGACTGGAACTTCGGGTGCGCGATCAGTTGCTGCAGGAAGGGCAGGTTCGTGCGTACACCACGCAGACGAAATTCCTTCAGCGCACGCAGCATGCGCGTGCCGGTCTCATCAGGCGTGCGGCCCCACGCGGTCACCTTCACCAGCATCGAATCGTAGTAACGCGTGATGCGCGCGCCGGCATACGCCGTACCGGCATCCAGGCGAATACCGAAACCGGCCGGACTGCGATACGCAGACAGCACGCCGTAGTCGGGAATGAAGTTGTTCTCCGGATCCTCGGTCGTGATGCGGCACTGCATCGCATGACCGTACGCGCGAATCTCCTGCTGCGGTGGCACGCCGCTGTCGGCATCGCCGATCGCAGCACCACCCGCGATCAGAATCTGCGCCTTCACCAGATCGATACCGGTGATGTTCTCGGTGACGGTGTGTTCCACCTGAATGCGCGGATTCACTTCGATGAAGTAGAACGCGCCGGTATCAACGTCTTCCAGGAACTCGACGGTGCCGGCGTTCTGATAGCCCACGGCGCGACCGATCGCCAGTGCGTAGCCATACAACTCATCGCGGCGCGCCTGGCTCAGGAATGCTGCGGGTGCGCGTTCAACTACCTTCTGATGGCGCCGCTGTACGGTGCAGTCGCGCTCGAACAGATGCACCAGGTTGCCGTGCATGTCTGCGAGAATTTGTACTTCGACGTGGCGCGCGCGCTGGATGGCTTTTTCGAGATAGACCTCGTCGTTACCGAACGCGGTCAATGCCTCGTTGCGAGCCGTCGCGAGTAGATCGTCGAGTTGGTCCGCAGCGGGTACTGCGCGGGTGCCCCGCCCGCCGCCGCCCCAACTCGCCTTCACCATCAGTGGAAAGCCGATCTCAGCCGCGAGCGCGCGTACTTCGTCCGCATCACGCGGCAGCGGCCCCGTCGCTGGTGCCACCGGCACGCCCGCACGCTGCGCCAACGCGCGCGCTGCGACCTTGTTGCCAAGTTTCTCCATCACGTCGGGCGGCGGTCCGACCCAGATCAGCCCGGCAGCCTGTACCGTGCGCGCGAACTCCGGCTGCTCCGCGAGAAATCCATAGCCCGGGTGCACCGCATCGCAGCGGGACTGCGTAGCGATCCGCATCAGATCCTCGACATCGAGATACGCCTGCACCGGCGTTTTGCCTTTGCCGACGCGATACGCCTCGTCTGCCTTGAAGCGGTGCAACGCGAAACGATCTTCCTGGGAGAACACGGCAACCGTGCCGATACCGAGTTCCATCGCGGCACGTTGCACGCGGATGGAGATTTCGCCGCGATTGGCGACAAGGATGCGCGCGATGCGCCGGGGCTGATTCATCGACCACTCACAAATGCCGGCAGTGAATGGGAATCATACAGAAAAGGGGTCAGAACACCTTTCGCAGCGAAAGATGTTCTGACCCCTTTTGACCGGCGCTATGTTTCGGTGCGCTGCTCGACGCGCATGTTCTTCGCGACGTATACCATCAGCGAACGCAGGTCGGCGTGGCTCTCCGCCGGAATCTCTTTGTAGCGCCTGATCACCGTGCGGGCGAGTTCAGGGTCTTCGATCTTGGTCAGCACGAGGCGCAATCGAATCGAATTCATCTCCGCTTCTTCGCGCGTATCGAACGGTCCCACGTCGATTTGCTCACGCGTATTGAAGTACCACTTGCCGCCGGCCGGGAAAACGTGGCTGCCGCGGAATCGCATCTTCTCGGGTTCACCTGCACGTGCTGGCATGGTCGGACTTCGGCTGTCGAATTACCGGTGAGTATTGCGCCGAACCCGTCCACCGGCTGTGACGCAAGCGGCGAATCAGTTCAGATGGACGTGGCGACCGGCTCCACCTGGCGCCGCCGGAAGCGGGCTCGCGACCGCCACATGGCAACCGTGGGGATCAAAAAGACCGCCGCGCTCACCAGCCCGCCCGGCCATCCGCCGCCACGCGGGTCGAGCAGATTGAACACGAACATGCCGATGGTGATTTGCAACAGATAGACGGCCGCCCACGGCCACATCCACGGCCGCATCTTCCAGAATCCGTATGCGCCGGCCGCATAGATGGCCCAGTGCAACGGCTCTGTCGCCTTCGCCGCCCAGCCATGCAACATGACGCCCAACCAAACCTCCTGATCAACTTCGACGGGCTTCCAGAACAGATCGAACGGCATGTAGACAACCGTCATGTAGATACAGAACGCAAAGATCAAGTTCATCCACCACGGACGCTGTGCCCATTCCGTCCGCCAATCGAATCCGGTCATCAGACTCTCCCGCATACCCCGCACCATCCTAGCGCTCTCCGAAAATGTCTGCCCTGTTTCAGGGCGTTCGAATGCTACGTTCGTCGCTCGCCGCCGTTGAACCGACGCCGCGATCGTCGAAAAGCGCGGTGTCGGCTCACTTGGCACGCATCGTGCCAGTGCAGTGCCAGTACGAAACTGATTGCGCGGCAGTTGATCCACGCATGAGCTTGAACCAATCGTTATGAATAGGGGGACCTGATGATCCATCGGACACGTCTGAAGAGCGGACTGGCGATCGCCGTGTCGCTGGCCGCGATGCTGGTGAGCGCTTTCGCGTTTGCAGAGGACGCGCCACCCGTACTCAGCGCCGGCGATACCGCGTGGATGCTGACCTCGACCGCGCTGGTGCTGCTGATGACCGTACCCGGTCTGTCGTTGTTCTACGCCGGCATGGTGCGCAGCAAAAATGCACTGTCGGTGATGATGCAATGTTTCGTGATCACCTGCCTGGTGACAGTACTGTGGGTTGTCTACCTGTACGCGCTCGCGTTCGGTGACGATGTCGGCGGCATCATCGGCAACCTCGCCAAGGCATTTCACCATGGCGTCAGTTTCGACACCCTGAAGGGCACCATTCCCGAATCGGTGTTCTCCACGTTCCAGCTGACGTTCGCGATCATCACGCCCGCGCTGATCGTGGGGGCATTCGCCGAGCGGATGAAGTTCTCCGCGTTGATCTGGTTCATGGGCCTGTGGGCGACACTCGTCTACGCACCGATCGCGCATTGGGTCTGGGGCGGCGGTTGGCTCGGCAACATGGGCGTGCTCGATTTCGCCGGCGGAACGGTCGTTCATATCAACGCCGGAATCGCGGGGCTCGTCGCTGCACTGATGATGGGCAAGCGGCGTGGCTATCCCAACACCCCGATCAAACCGAGCAACCTGGTACTGACAGTGGTCGGCGCCGGCATGCTGTGGGTGGGTTGGTTCGGATTCAACGCCGGCAGCGAACTTGCCGCGGATGGCCGCGCAGGTATGGCAATGCTGGTCACGCAGGTCGCCACCGCTACCGCGGCCCTGACGTGGATGTTCGCGGAGTGGATGGTGCACGGCAAACCCAGCGCACTGGGTATTGCCTCTGGCGCTGTTGCAGGTCTGGTCGCCATCACGCCCGCATCGGGTTATGTCGGCCCTGAAGGCGCACTCGTAATCGGTATCGCGGCTGGCCTAGGCTGCTATTTCATGGTGGTGAAGATCAAACCCGCGCTCGGCTACGACGATTCGTTGGACGCGTTCGGCGTGCACGGCATCGGCGGCATCATCGGCGCGCTGTTGACAGGTATCTTTGCCGATGCCTCGTTCGGTGGGGTCGGCCTCGCAGAAGGAGTCGACATAGGCGGACAACTCGCCAAGCAGTGCGTCGGTGTGCTCGCAACCGTTGTTTACTGCGGCATCGCAAGCTTCATCATTCTCAAGGTCATCGACATGGTGATCGGCTTGCGGGTTGTCGACGAAGACGAAGAAGCGGGGCTCGATCTGTCGATGCACGACGAGCAAGGCTACAACCTCGGCTGATCTTTGCAGACAACGCCAGGCGGATCCGAACAGACCGCCTGGCGTTTTGCCGTTACGGCAACCGCCTGATGAATCTTACGATATCGGTCGCGATTTCCTGACCCTTGTCCTCCTGAACGAAGTGGCTGGCCATATAGACCTTGTGCTCGATGCCGGGCAACCGCGCCCCAGGAATTCGCTCGCGAAACGATCGTCCCATATCGATGCGTGAGTGCGGGCAGTGATCGCCCCACACCGTCAGCACGGGTTTGTGCCAAGCCTCCAATGCCTCCCAAGCGGCATCGTTCTTTGCCCGTTCCGGATCATCCGCCGTGATCGGCACCAGCATTGGGAAACGCCGTGCACCGGCGACATAGGACTGATTGGGGAACGGCGCGTCATAGGCGGCCCGCGCGGCAGCCGACAGCGGCTTCAAACACCAACCCGGCGCGATCTTCGACGGCCACAACTCTGCCACTTCCTGGCTGTACACGCGCCACGCGAGAAAGTAGAACGCGGGGCCGGGCACAACCAGCGCATGCACCTTGTCTGCGTCGATGCTGTCGTCTTGCGCGACGGTGGCGCGCCAGTCCATGCCGAACGTTGCCTGCAGTGCCTCCGGCGCAAGGCGCTGTTGGGCAGCCAGCCCCGGCACGTTCGGCGCATTGCTGCCGGGCAGGCCAGTGTTCGAGAATACCGCACGGGCAAAGCGGCTCTCGTTCTCCGCCATCACGCGCGCGCCGATCAAGCCACCCCAATCCTGGCCGAAGAACGTCACGTGGTTCAGGTCGAGGTGTTGTACCAATCGCGCTACCCAGCCCACATGGGCACTGTAGGTATACGCGGTCTGAGCCATCGGTTTGTCCGAGCGCCCGAAACCGATCAGATCCGGGACGATCACGCGATATCCGGCCGCAACGAACGGCGGAATCATCTTGCGATACAGATAACCCCACATCGGTTCGCCGTGCAGCAAAAGCAGCGTTTCCGTTGCGTCGGGGGGACCGGCGTCGTAGTACGCCATGCGCAGATCCGGCTCGACCATCACATAGCGCGGTTGCCATGGAAAGTCGCGTATGGCGTCGAATCTAGCTTCGGGCGTACGCAGCACGAGGGCGCGCGGAGATGCTTCAGGTTGATCCATGGGCGGCTTGTCCTCGGCTACATCAAGAGTCGCGCCGCGACGAGCGTCAGCACCGCCGCGAGCGTCCAGCGCAGAATGCGCTCCGGCAGCAAACGGCTCAACCGGCTGCCGATATAGACACCGGGCAATGAACCGAGCAGCAGATTGCCGAGCAACAGTATGTCGACGTGACCCAGCGATGCATGCCCGAGACCGGCCAGCATCGTCAGCGGTACCGCATGCGCGATGTCGGTGCCGACAATCCTCGCTGTCGAGATCGACGGGTACAGAACCAACAGCGCGGCCACCCCGAGCGCGCCCGCACCAACCGATGTCAGCGTCACCAACGCGCCAACGACCGCGCCGGTGATCACCGTTGCGATCGGTGAAACAGGCGCTGCGTCGGGCGAGCGACGCATTGCGAATGCCTGAAGACGATTGCGGAACAGCAACGCGATCGCGCTGAGCACCAATACAACGCCGAGACACTGCCTCAATATGCTGGCGTACTGGTTCGAGTCGATCTGCAATTGACTCTGTACCAGCAGCATCGCGAGCGCCGCCGGTAGACTCCCCGCCGCCAGCAATGCGCAAATGCGCCAGTTGACGTTGTTGCGGCGCCCATGTGCCCACGCACCGCCGATTTTCGTCAACGACGCGTACAGTAGATCGGTGCCGACCGCGGTCGCAGGCGCGACGCCGATCACGAGTACCAGCAACGGCGTCATCAGCGAACCGCCGCCGACGCCGGTGGCGCCGACCAGCAATCCAACCAGCAGGCCGGAAGCGGCTGTAACGAGATCCAAACTTCACCCCTTTCGCGAACGGGCACGCTAAGGGATTCTGTTGTAAAAAGGAACGCTCGAAACGTGCCGGGCCGGCTTGCACCGAGGTGCCGAGTTTGCTTGGGGTGCCTCGAAAGTATTGATCGAAGCAGCCGCGCCGCTAGGGTTGCTCGGCACGTTTGAACTGGTCGGCCAGCCGCGCGAACTCGGCATTGTGCGGGTCGAGATCGTGCAGTTCGTCGGCATAGCCGCGGGCCGCATCAACGCGGCCCGCCTCTGCGGAAAAATAGGTGAGTGCCAATAACACGTCGCGGTCGTATGGATTCGGCTTCAAAGCGGTTTTCAGTACCCCCAAAGCGTCCTGCGGATGCCCTGCATCGTGCAGCGCCACCGCATACACATACGCGAAGCGCGCATCCGCGGGTGCCAGCAATACCGCTTTGCGCAGTTCCGCAAGCATTTCATCGCTGCGGTGTTGCCGTGCCAGCGTAAGACCCAACGCATAGTGCAATGCCGCGGCGCGCGGGTCTTTCTGCAGCCCGTCGCGAAGCACTTTTTCGGCTTGCGATTCGCCGCCGAGGCTCCGGTACACATCAGCCAGGTTTGCGTAGCCGCCGACAAACAGCGGGTCGATGGCGAGTGCCTGTTTGAACTGCGCGATTGCCGCGTCCGGATCGCCCCGCACTGCATAGAGGTTGCCAAGATTCATGTGGCCCTCGGGACGGTCCGCATTGTACCGCTGCACTGCAACGTACTCGGCGAGCGCCCGATCGAAATCGGTTTGGTCGGTGGCGCTCAGCAGTTTCTCCGCTGGTCCCGCAAGCGCGTGCGCGGCTTCAATGCGCACTGCAAGCACCGGCGCACGCAGCAATGAAGGTAGCAAGCTCTGGCGTGTCTGCGGATCGGTGTTCGCCAACGCTTCAACAGCGGCGAGCACCACGTTTGGATCGGGATCGCGCAGCGACTTCGTGACCGAATCGAGCATCTCCGATGTCAACAGCGGTGCCATACGGTCGATTGCACTCGCGCGCACCAGTGCAGGCTGGTTGGGATCATCGATGATCGAACGCAGTGCATCGCGTGCGCCTGGCGCACCGATCGTTCCAGCATGAAACGCCGCCGCAAACGTCTGGAAGCTGGTCGGGGGCCTTTTCGTCCAAGTGGTAATCGTGTCTGCCGCCCACTGTGCGGTTTTGTCGGTGTGGCACGCGTTGCACGCGTTTGGCGTACCCAACGTCACTGAAATATCCGGTCGAGGGATGCGTATCGAATGATCATGGCGCGGATCGACCACCATGTACGTCGTGGTCGGCATATGACATCCCGCGCACGCCGCCGCCGGCGTCCCCTTCGGGTGATGCGTATGTGTTCGCGCATCGTATTTTGCGGGCTGATGGCACTGCGCGCAGACGGCGTTGCCCGGCGCACGCAGTTGCAACGAATGCGGATCGTGGCAATCGGAACACGTCACCCCCTTCGAGTACATGTTGCTCTGCAGGAACGACCCCCAGTTGTAAACCTCAGCGCGCATCTGCCCGTCCGTCCAGTACAGTGGCTCGTCCAGCCGCACCGGGCGATGTGAATCGAGCAGCGGCTTGCCGTAAATGTAGTCATCGGTGAGCCGACTGGAGCGCGCGTGGCAGCGCGCGCACGTGTCGATTTCACGCGTCGTTTTGCGTGGAACGCTACGCTTCGCGTTGCCGGTAGCCGGCACCGGATTCCATACGACGTTGTGGCGCTCATCGAGCGCTATCGCTAAACCCTTGGTCGCGTCCAAGGCATACCAGTCGCCCATTTTGTGCGCCCACGCCACGTGGTTGGAGCCCGGGCCATGACATGCCTCACAGGAGACGTCGATTTCCGTCCACGTGGTCTTGTACGTGTTGGACGCGAAATCGAAATTCTTCTTCAGATCAGTGGAATGACACTCAGCGCACATGTAATTCCACGTCTGGCTGTAGTTGGTCCAGTGCAGCCAGTCGCCCGCCTTGACGTTGTCGTTGGGATACAGGTGGAACCAGCGCTGGCCACCCTGTGCTGTGGTACGCGTATCCCAGGCGATGCTCAACGCCTGCTTGCGGCCACCGGGAAAATCGATCAGGTACTGCTGCAGCGGCCGCACACCGAATGTATAGCTGATGGTGTAGTCGCGTAACGTGCCATCGGGGCCATCCGTATTGACGATGAACTTGCCGTCGCGCCGCGAAAACGTCGATGTGGTTCCCGCATAGGTGAACGTCGCGTCGTCGAAATTGCCGAGCACCGATTTCTCGTTCGCCACCTGCATCGCCAACTGATGATCAGAGCCGTGCCAGGCCACAACCTCCGATTGATGGCAGCCGGCGCACTGCTGTTCACCAACAAAGTGCGCCGGCGATGTCTTCGGCGAACGCTGCGCTACCGTGCTGGGCGTCTGGGTGGTGTGGCCCGGGGCATGGCCGATGAACAGCCACGTGCCGATACCCACAGCGACGACCGCGATGGCGCATGCAGCGACGATGGCGCGTTGTCCAGTCTTCATCGAAGTGGCGTTCTTTCGTTTGGCTGTAGTGGAATCGAATGCATAATCCCAAGTTCAATGACATCGAGGTATGTCGGCACGATGAAAAATCGGCCATTCGACAATGCGGACGTTGCCGCTGTATTCGCGAGCTACCCGGTTGACGTCCACAAGCGCCTGATACAGCTACGGCAACTGATCTTCGATACCGCGGCCGCAACCGTCGGCGTCGGCCCGCTCGAAGAAGTGCTGCGCTGGGGCGAACCCAGCTATCTGACCACGCAATCGAAAAGCGGCAGTATCATCCGCATACATTGGAAGCCGTCCGATGGCGCGCACTATCGCATGTATTTTCACTGCCAGACCAACCTCGTGGCAACATTTCGCGAGTTGTACCCAACGGAACTTCGCTACGATGGCAAGCGCAGCATCGTGCTCGCGCGCCGAGCGGGTGTCCCGGTCGATGTGCTGTGCCATTGCATCGCACTCGCGCTAACGTACCATGCGAATCGCAAAGCGCGCCAACATGCCCAATGAGGCGCGCATTCGGAGCCTGCAGCACCCCGATGCGAACACGATTTCGGCGGCATTTACCGACATCGATTCGCACAAGCCGGCGTCACAGTTCCTACTTTATGGCGCCGAGCAAGCAACCGGTCGGCGAATCGTTCTGGTCGCGACGATCGACGGGCGATTCGTCGGCTATACCACGCTCGTCTGGAAGCCTGAATATGCCCACTTCCGCGAACTGGGCATTCCCGAGATCGTCGACCTGAACGTTTTGCCGCCATACCGGCGTCGCGGCATCGCCAGCCGGCTCGTCGATATGGTCGAGCACCTCGCTACGGCGCGCGCGCCGGCAGTCGGCATCGCCGTTGGTCTGCATCCCGGCTACAACGCCGCCCAGCGGATGTATGTCTTGCGCGGCTACGTACCGGACGGACGCGGCGTTGCGTACGACAACCGATACGTTCAGCAAGGCGAGCAGGTGATCTTCGATGATCGCCTCGCGCTGTATTTGACGAAATCGCTTCGGCCCACGACACCGCCGTCGAACACCGCCATTCGATGATCAGCTCTGCCGCAATCGTCAGCGCACTCAAGCGGCGCACACCGCCATCGCTATACCCGTTCGCGCGCACCGTTTATCACCGCGTCGTTGCACCGATCGAGTGCTGGAGCGTTGCGGCGGCCGACCATCTGCTTCGCCGCACCTACGAAGGCAGGGTATTGCCACCGGCCCTGATGCGCTTCAAGGTTCGCGGTTCACCCAGCGGCGATGCGTTTGCACGCATCGGGCGGAGCAGCGCCGACGACATCAATGCGGCACTGGTGCGCTTCGGTATCGATCTCGGATCGCATCGGGCAATTCTGGACTTTGGCTGTGGTTGCGGGGGCACCTTGGTGTGGTTACACGATCTCGCGCCAACAGCTTCGATCAGTGGTACCGATATCGATGCAAATGCAATCGGTTGGTGCCGCGCGAATCTACCGTTCGCCCGCTTTGCCACAAACGAAGCGTTGCCACCGCTATCGTATCCGGACGCGGCATTCGACCTTGCAATCGCGGTCTCTGTGTTCACGCACCTCGATGAGGACTATCAGTTTCGCTGGCTCGCCGAACTGCGTCGCGTCATCAAACCCGGTGGTACCTGCGTGATCACGCTTCACGGGCCGCAATCGTGGAACCAGATGTCGGAACACGACCAGGAAGCGTTCGACCGAACGGGCTTTGTCTTTGTCCGCACCACTGCTACAAGGCGCCTGTTTCCAGACTGGTATCGCAATGCGTTTCATCGGCAATCCTATGTCGAGGCACGCTTTTCGGAGTACTTCGACGTCGTAGGAAGCATCCCCCGCGGGCTCGGCGGCCATCAGGACATCGTGGTGTTGCGGCGACCTGCGTAACCACCGTTAGCTGTGCGAGACGGTGTTGCCTCCAAACGGAGCGCGACGCTCGAGTTGTGATGGGCGCGGATTTGCTATGCGACGGACCGTCGGCGCCAGGGATGGCGCTGACGAGCTCCAGGGACGGGACTTACCGCGTGTCCGTGGCATAGCAAATCCGCGCCCATCACGACGACCTCGAAGCCCTGCTACGGTCCTGGCCACAAAATCGACGCATCCACCGCATTGATATCCCGCAGCCCGCAGAACGCCATTGTCAGATCGAGTTCGTTTGCAATGATCTGCAGCGCTTTGGTGACGCCCGCCTCGCCCATTGCGCCGAGACCGTAGACGTACGCTCGGCCGATCAAGGTGCCATGCGCGCCAAGCGCCAGCGCGCGGATCACGTCCTGGCCGGACCGAATGCCGCCGTCGAGCCAGATCTCGATGTCGCGGCCGACCGCGTTCACGATCGCCGGCAGTGCCTTGATGCTCGACGGCGCGCCGTCGAGTTGGCGGCCGCCGTGGTTCGACACGATCAGCGCATCGGCGCCACTGCGTGCCGCAATCGACGCATCAATCGGGTCCATGATGCCCTTCAGCACCAGCTTGCCGCCCCAGCGATCCTTGATCCATTTGACGTCGTCCCAACTCAGCGTCGGATCGAACTGCTGCGCGGTCCACGTCGACAACGAACCCATGTCGCCGACACCGGGCGCATGGCCGACAATGTTTCGAAACGAGCGACGGCGAGTCCGTAGCATTCCCCACGCCCAACGCGGCTTAGTCGCCATGTTGGCGACGTTCGATAGTGTCGGTTTCGGCGGCGCCGACAGGCCGTTCTTCAAATCCTTGTGGCGCTGCCCGAGGATCTGCAGATCGAGGGTCAGTACCAGTGCCGAGCATCCCGCTGCCTTCGCGCGATCGATCAGCGCGCCGATGAATTCGCGATCACGCATCACGTAGAGCTGAAACCAGAACGGTCGCGAAACGTTCTCGGCGACGTCTTCGATCGAGCAGATGCTCATTGTTGAGAGGACGAACGGCACACCGAATCGCTCCGCCGCCCGTGCCGCCAGAATTTCGCCGTCCGCATGCTGCATGCCGGTCAGACCCACCGGCGCCAGCGCGACCGGCATCGATACGGTCTCGCCAATCATCGTCGACGCGATGGTGCGCGAATCGATGTCCACTGCGACGCGCTGACGCAGTTTGATCGCGCCGAAGTCTGATGTGTTTTCGCGATAGGTCGATTCGGTCCACGACCCCGAGTCTGCATAGTCGTAAAACATGCGCGGTACACGCCGCTGCGCAAGAACGCGCAGGTCTTCGATGCAGGTGATTACTGGCATCGTCGCGCCTGTGTTCTATTCGTCGCGCAGCGCCGCCTGCGCCGCTGCCAGCCGCGCAATCGGCACGCGCGGCGGCGAACAACTGACGTACTCAAGCCCGGCGCGATGACAGAACGCGATCGACGCCGGATCGCCTGCGTGTTCGCCGCAGATACCCAGCTTGATCTTTTTCCGGGTCGAACGGCCACGTTCGACCCCTTCGGTGATCAGCCGGCCAACACCCTGTTCGTCGATGCTTGCGAACGGGTTGTGCTGGAAGATTTCCTTCTGCCGATATGTCTCGAAGAACGATCCCATGTCGTCGCGGCTCAATCCCAACGTCATCTGCGTGAGGTCATTGGTACCGAAGCTGAAAAACTCCGCCACTTCGGCAAGTTCGTCCGCGGTGATCGCCGCGCGCGGCACCTCGATCATCGTGCCCACCAGATAATGCAGTTCGATGCCCGTCCGTTGGCTGACCTCATCGGCAACGCGGCGCACGATCGCGACCTGATCCGCGAGTTCGGCTCTGAAGCCGACGAGCGGGATCATGATCTCCGGCTTCACTACGACCGGTTGCTTCGCGGACATGACCTGCGCAGCCGCTTCGAAGATCGCTCGAGCCTGCATCTCGGTAATCTCCGGATACAGAATACCCAGGCGGCAACCTCGGCAACCAAGCATCGGATTCTCTTCGTGCAGCGTGCGTATGCGCTCGACGATGACCTCCGTAGACATGCCCAGCTTGGTTGCCAGGGCGCGGCGGATCGTATCGTCCTGCGGCAGGAATTCATTCAGCGGCGGATCGAGCAGGCGGATCGTCACCGGCCGTCCATCCATCGCTTTGAACAGTCCGGCGAAGTCCTTCCTTTGGAACGGCAACAGCGATTTCAATGCAGCCCGGCGCTGCACTTCGTCGGCCGCGAGAATCATCCGCCGCATGTGATCGATGCGATCTCCCTCGAAGAACATGTGTTCGGTGCGACACAAGCCGATGCCTTCGGCACCGTACGCAACTGCCTGTTGCGCCATCGCGGGCGTGTCGGCGTTGGTGCGCACCGCCAGCCGTCGGTATTTGTCCGCCCAACCCATGACGGTTTCGAACAACTGATACGCGTAACTCTGCGAGGGCTTCAGGTTGCCGCTCAGCACACGTTTCACTTCGGAATCGGCGCTATCGATCGGGCCGGCGTAGATTTCACCGGTCGTGCCGTCGAGCGAAATGTAATCGCCTTCTCTGAGCACTACGCCATCGGTGGTCAGCGTCTTCTTCTCATAGTTGATCGCGATCTGCGTTGCGCCGCAGATACATACCTTGCCAAGCTGACGTGCGACCAGCGCGGCGTGAGACGACACGCCGCCGCGCGAGGTCAGAATGCCCTGTGAAAACAGCATCCCCTTCAGATCGTCCGGCGACGTTTCGATGCGACACAGCACGACGCGATTGCCGCGCTTGGATTCCTGTTCCGCCGCGGCAGCAGTGAATACGATCAGGCCTGACGCGGCGCCGGGGCCGGCTGGCAACCCCCGCGCGATCACACGCGCCGCTTTCTGCGCGCGCGGATCGAATACCGGCACCAGCAACGAATCGATCGACTCCGCGGGAATCTTCAGTAGCGCGGTGCGCTGCGTCATCAGCTTTTCTTCGGTCATCTCCACCGCGATGCGAATCGCGGCGAGTCCGGTGCGTTTGCCGTTGCGCGTCTGCAGAATGAACAGATGCCGATTCTCGATCGTGAACTCGAGATCCTGCATGTCGCGGAAGTGCCGTTCGAGTTTCTCGCGCACACGCTGTAACTCGCGATAACTTTCCGGCATTTCCTGTGCCATGTCGGAAATCTGCTTGGGTGTGCGCACACCGGCCACGACATCCTCGCCCTGCGCGTTGACGAGATATTCTCCGTAGATAACCTTTTCACCGTTCGCCGGATCGCGCGTGAACGCAACGCCGGTCGCGCTATCCGGACCGAGGTTGCCAAACACCATCGCCTGCACGTTCACCGCGGTACCCCATTGGACAGGTATGCCGTAGCGCTGCCGATAGATGATCGCGCGTTCGTTCTTCCACGAACCGAACACCGCGCCGATAGCGCCCCACAACTGTTCGTAGACGTTCTGCGGAAACTCCTTGCGCGTTCGCGACTTGATGAGGCGCTTATAGCGCTTCACGAGTTGCCGCAAATCGGCTGCGGTGAGTTCGGTATCCTGCGTTCTGCCGAGCTCGCCCTTCAAGCCTTCCATCGTCGCATCGAACGGGTCGTGCCCCTCCTGCGTCGCCGCGCCCACTTCCATCACGACACCGCCGTACATCTGAATGAAGCGCCGATAACAGTCGTATGCGAAACGTGGATTCGACGTCCGCGCGGCGAGCCCCTCAACAGTTTCGTCGTTGAGGCCAAGATTCAGAATCGTATCCATCATGCCCGGCATCGATTCGCGCGCGCCGGAGCGCACGGACAACAACAACGGATTTTCACGGCTGCCGAACCCCTTGCCCTGCTGGCTTTCGACCTCGGCAATCGCCGCCTCGACGTCGGCGGTCAGTCTGTCGGGATAGCGGCGGCCGTTGTCATAGAAATAGCTGCAGACCTCGGTGCTGATGGTGAAGCCCGGCGGCACCGGCAAACCGATCGCCGCCATCTCTGCAAGGTTGGCGCCTTTGCCGCCGAGCAGATCGCGCATCGTCTTGCTGCCGTCGGTGGTCTTGCCGAACGCATAGACGTACTTGGGTGCCTTCGGTCTAGCGGCGCGTTTCGTGCTTTTGTTCGTTTTTCTGGCTGGCATGCTGCCTCGATCTGTTCATGGGTTCTTCGTGAAAAGCACGGGCAACGCATCCTTCTGCGGCCCTGCCTCGAGGTTGAGTTATACACGAGTCAGTCCACGATACAGAAGCTTGACCGGTCCGCGAGCGTTTGTCGGGGGCATCGATCGACGGGTACTGTGATCGACAAGGAGCACGGAGATGCGCCATGGACTACAAACAGCCCTGTCGGTTCGTCGGTCAGACAACCGTACGCGGCTCACCAACAAGATGAACAGGTGCGTCTCGGTCGCGGTCTTAAAAGTCGCAAACAACAACACCAGACCACCAGCAGAACTACGTGAAAGTAAAATCCTGTTAGATGGCTGCGGTGCTGTTCACTCCACTCAATGAATGGCGCGCAGAAACTCGATCAGCAAGTCGTTGGTGCGCGTAGCGGCCTCCTGTTGTATCCAATGCCCGGCGCCATCGATGATTTCGCTCTTGAACAGCCGCGGTAGTGTCTCCGGAAAGCGCGCAATGGACGGCGCGCCCCAGATCGTCGGGCCATCGCGCGAACCGCCGATGAACAGCGCCGGAATCGCGATCGGCCGACCCGCGAAACCTGCCAGGTCTTCCCAGTCGCGATCGACGTTGCGATAGCGCGACAGTGGGCCGAAAAAGCCGGAATACTCGAACTCGCGCGCGTACACATCGAGATCCGCCTCTGACAGCCATTGCGGCATCGTCGCGGGATAGACGAACTTGTCGCGCAATCGGGTACCCCGCGGCACGATCGAAATGTTCGGGCCATCGCGCACGTCGCCCGAGGCGCACCAATAGAACCCCAGCAACCACTGCCTTACGTCGGCTTCGATCTCGGCCTCGGCGCGACCGGGTTGCTGAAAATATTCGACGTAAAATTCATCGTCGCCCGCCATTGAGCGCATACGCTGCGTGGGTGACGGTCCAGCAGGTGAAGCAGGCGGCGCGTACGGCACTGACAATCCCGCCACGCCGCGGAACAGATCGGGGCGCAGCAGCGCGCTCATCCAAGCGATCGGCGCACCCCAGTCGTGCCCCACCACCGTTACGGGGTCGTCACCGAAACTGCTCACGAGGCCGACGACGTCACCCACTTTCTTCACCATCCGATAGTCGGCCACGGTGTTCGGTTTGGACGAGCGGCCATAGCCACGCACATCGAGCGCGACGGCGTGATAGCCGGCCTGCGCGAGCACCGGCAGTTGGTAGCGCCACGAATACCACGACTCCGGGAAGCCGTGGATCAGCAGCACCGTCGGGCCGCTGCCCGCTTCGGCGAGGTGCAGGCGGATGCCGTTGCTGGAGACGATGCGATGGCTGATTTCGCCGTTCATTGATCCTCCTGAAAACAATCCTTAGAGCAAGCAAAGCTCCGAATCATTCTACCGGAGATTGCAATGCGTTATAAAAAGTCGCTGGCTTTGCCTTGTAGGCTGGCATAAGTTGGCAGTCAACTCGCCTCGTTGCGAGTCAAAGCCAACCTACGGCGACAGCCGAGGACAACCGAGGACAACCATGAAAGAGCCAACCTATCTGCCGCTACTCAATTCAATTGCCGTCAACGAGCGTAAGGGCCAGATTCTGCTCGACGCCTGGGCGTCGACAACGCGGGACGAATCGCTGGCTAATGCACTGCGCTTCGTCGCGATCCGTGAAGGCGAACACGCAATGGCGTTCACCAAACGTATGTGCGAACTCGGCCACGCCGTATGTGAAGAAACGGCCTACCAGGTGTTCAAGGATTTCGACGGCCTCGTCTCTTGTGTGAAGTCGTCACTCAGCGATGCGCAGAAAGTCGAGCGTCTGCAAGGGCCGCGCAGCAGCGAACCACGCAAGGATCCTTTCACCGGTTTCTTCAACGACACCACGATCGACCCGCAAACCGGCGAATTGCTCGGCCGTTACATCGCCGAAGAACGCGACAGCGGGCGCCGTCTCAAGGCCGAATACGATCGCGTCTGCGGCATGACAGACTCGTCAGCAACGGAGATTGCCGAGCTGAGAACCTGCGTCGAGGAACTGCGGATGGAGATTGCCAAGCTCAAAGGAACTCGCGAAGGCGTTCGCAGCGTCGCCTGAGACGGGCCGGGTGCCGCAAACGCCTGCAACGCCAATGAGCAATCGGGAGGCGGCCAAGCACAAGCGCCGCCGCCAGATTGTACGGGCCGCGCGCGCGCTGATGCAGCAGACCGGCGATACGGGGTTTTCGATGCGCACGCTTGCCGAACAGGCAGGTGTCAGCATCGCGACCCCGTATAACCTGTTCGGCTCGAAGCAGATGGTGATGTTCGCGGTGCTCGACGACGACCTCGAGCACTACCAGGCGCGTCTTGCCAAGGTGCGCGTGGATGAACTCGACGTGTTCTTCAAGGCAGTCTCACTGGCGACTACGTTGTATGCGACGGAGCCCAGCTTTTATCGCGCGGTACTGTTTGCCGTGTACAACGACGGCGGCCGGGAGTTCCGTTCGATGTTTGGTGGCCCGCGTCATGCGATGTGGAAAGGCTTCGTGCAGGACGCGATCACTGCGGGATATCTGTCGGAAGAAGTGGAGCCCGACGCGTTTGCAATCAATCTCGGCCGGACGTTCTTCTCCGCGATCCTCGAATGGGTCTCCGGTGAATTGTCGCTGCCGGAACTCGAAGCATGGGCGCAATACGGCTTCGCGCTATCGCTCTCGGCGATGGCCACCCCGAAGAGCCGCGAACGGCTTCACGAAAAGGCGCTCGCTCAACAGAAACGCTTGCAGAAGCTGTGGCGCGAAAAATATCGCGAGGGCAAAGGGGACGATGTAGATCAGGCCGAATTGCGCGAAGCTCATAAGTCGCTCTGAATCGGAGCTTCGGCGTCGTCGAGACGGGAGCGGATCTTCGATGCGTCGGACACGCGGTAAGTCCCGTCCCTGGAGCTCGTCAGCGCCATCCCTGGCGCCGACGGTCCGTCGGATAGCAGACCCGCCCCCAGCACGACTCGAGCGACACGCTTCGTTTGTTGGTAGGAAGGGTCAGAGTGCTTCACCAAGACAACTAGCCGCGGCTCCACGTCGAGTGAAGCACTCTGACCCTCTACTGGTGGATACGCCGACGTAGGTGGAGGTGGATGTTTATCGCGCTGGACCATGCAGGCCAACCAGGTCCGTGCCCTGTTGTACGAGTTCGGGGTGGTGGTACCGCTCGGCTGGCGTGCATTGCTCACGGCAGCGACGGACAAGCTGGCGGAGCCCGATACCGTCGTGCCGGCATTGTTGCGTAGCGAACTACTCGAACAGCTCGAGGCGTTGCGCGCTGCCACAACCCGGATCGTCGCACCCGATGCGCAGCTCGCGAGTTGGCAACGCAGCCAACGTGACTGTCAGCGCATTGCGGCGATACCGGGCGTCGGTCCGTTGGTCGCCAGTGCGGTCATCGCCAGCGTTGCCGACGCCAAACAGTTCCGCTGCGGCCGCGAGTTTGCCGCCTATCTCGGCTTGGTGCCGCAACAGTCCGGCACCGGCGGTCGCGTCAAGTTGTTGGGCATCAGTAAACGCGGTGATGGGTATCTGCGGATGCTGCTGATCCACGGTGCACGTTCGGTCTTGCTCAGTCACGCTCGGCGTCGACAGCAACGGCCGTTGGATGTGTGGCTGGCGCAGTTGCTGCAGCGTCGACCGGGCAATGTGGTGGCGGTGGCATTGGCCAACAAGATGGCGCGGACGATCTGAGCATCCACCTTGGCCGTGAACCGTAGCAAAGACCTTGAAACTCGCACTAACCGGTGAAGTCGAGCCGGTAGATCCGTTTGACGTTGTCGCCCAATACTTTGGCGCGCGTTTCGGGCGTCAGCGCCTCAGCGTAGCGTGTCAAATCGTCGACCCACGTATGCGGATGATCGGGATGTGGATAGTCGGTGGCCCACATGAAGCAATCCGCGCCAACGTGGTCGATCGTGTGCGGCGCGGTGGTCTCGTCGGGGTCCCCGGAAATGAAGCACTGCCGACGGAAGTACTCGGTCGCGCTCGGGCGCCTGCCGGCAAGATTCAACGACTCGCTGAACGCATCGAGCCGGTCGAGCATCGCGCCAAGCCAGCCCGAACCGGCCTCGAGTACACCGAGGCGCAGCGTTGGAAACCGGTCGAGCGTGCCGAGCGAAAAGAACGAGATCAGCGCCTGCTGCACGATCGAACGCAGCCAGATCGCTTCGCCCCACGCACGGCCATGGTGCGGCCAGTCGAATATGCCGGCCGCCGCGCTGTGTGGCGTGAACGTTGGATGGATGGCCAGTGGCACATCCAGTTCGCAGCACTTCGCAAACAGAACGTCGTGCTTTTCATCGCCGTGGATCACGCGGTGATGATTGAACGGATTGATCCACGCGCCCTTGCAGCCGTCCTTCACCGCGCGTTCCAGTTCGGCGGCAGATCCCGCCGGGTCCAGCATCGTCAGTTGCGCAATCGGCACCAACCGTCCACGCGATGCGCGGCAGAAATCGGCGATCCATCGATTGTATGCGCGGGCGTACGCGAGGCTCAGTTCAGGGTCCTGCAGTTCGCATTCCCACAGCAGACCGATCGTGGGGTAAAGCAATGCGGCATCGAGGTTTTCCTGCGCCAGTAACTGCAGCCGCTGATCTGCATTGGATGATCCGAACGGCATGTTGTCGGCGTAGCGCCGATCCGGCCGCGGACGCAGATCTTCGTCGCCCATCGCACCGAGCAGGCCGAGCGATCCACGCACGGTACGCTGAGACGGGCGCTGATCGATCTCGAGGTACTCGTAACCTTCCTGATCGACCTTGATGCGCAGTGCGCGGGGTTTGTATCGGTCCTCGAGGTAGGTTTCCCACAAGTCACCGGGTTCGAGCACGTGGCCGTCGGCATCGATCGTGCCCGGGAATGGAAAGCGTTTGATCTGGTATGCCATGGGTGCTCGTCCACTGCGTCGTGTCCAGTGCACCAAAGTAGAACACATTTCAATTATCGGTTGCACCGGCCGATCACCCAACGATCGTCGGGGCCGAATCAGTTGCGGGGCCGGCGCAGGCACCAAACCGCGACGGCCACCACCGTCGGAATCCCGAATATCAAACCGAAGATCGGCAGTTCTTCACTGGCCGCATAGCCGACCTGAGTCACACCGACCCACATATTGGTCACCGCGACCATGAACCAGAAGACGACGAACGTTCGCGTGGCGCGGAACCACGATGCCGCACTGCCGCCGCCAAGCCATTGGGCGACGCTCACACACCCACCCCACAGCGCAAGGCCGACCAGAATGACGATCGCGGTCCGCATTGGTTCCTCGTTGACATGTCCCACGCCGCCGGCAAGGCTACGACAATCCGCTTGGAGGCGCCTGCGTGGGAGACTTCGTATGAGCGAACCGGATCTGCTGACACTGCTTGCCACCGAAACACTCGGCGACTTCGAATGCGTCGACCTGTCGTTCCTTGGCCAGACGAAACCGGTATACGTGATGGGCCGCGGCCCCGCGGTGATCGTGATGTCGGAAATGCCCGGCATCTATCACCATGTCGCCCGATTCGCGCGAATGGTGCGCGACGCGGGTTTTACCGTGTGGATGCCGCACCTGTTCGGCACCATCGGCGCTCTTCCAACACCGGATCAGTTCCGCTCCATAATGGCGCGGGCCTGCATCAGCCGCGAGTTTCGGGCGTTCGCCGCCGACAGTTCCAGTCCGGTCACCGCTTGGTTGCGGGCTCTCGCCGCGCACGCACACAAACACTGTGGCGGCAAAGGCGTTGGCGCGATTGGCATGTGCTTCACCGGCAATTTCGCGTTGTCGATGATGCTCGAGCCGAGCGTGCTGGCACCGGTGCTGTCCCAACCATCCCTGCCGATGGGGCGCGCCGGCGGGATGCACATCTCGCCTGACGAGCTGGAAAAGGTGCGTCGGCGGATGATCGACGAAGACCTGACCGTCCTCGCGTATCGCTTCGAGGGTGACAAATACTGCAAAGCAGAACGCTTTGCAGCATACGAACAGGCACTCGGTGATCGCTTTATCGGCCGCGCGCTACCGGATTCGGCCGCAGCGAAGAACGTGCCGGTGCCGCCGCATAGCGTCGTCACGTTGCATCTCATCAACAAGGAAGGCGAACCCACGCGCGCGGCCGTCGACGAGATCCTCGCATTCTTCACACATCGTTTGATGTAGCCCGAATCGTCATGCCAGCGAACCGCCGTCGACGACGAGCACGGCGCCGTTGCAATATGTGCCTTCGACCGCGAGGTAAAATATCGCCGAGGCGATTTCTTCCGGACGTCCCGGCCGTCCCAGCGGCGAAACCTGATAGCGCTGCGCCTCATCGTTGAATGGATTCAACGCCGATTCGAGCACCGGGCTGACCATATCGGTGGCCACGAATCCGGGCGCGACGACATTGCTGCGAATGTTCTGCGGACCGTAGGCTCGCGCCAGTGATCGTGTGAGGTTGATGACGCCCGCTTTCGCCGTCGCATAGGCGTGCGCATCGGCCATGCCGCGAATGCCACCGCCGCTGGACACGTTGACGATACTGCCACCGCCACGCCGCTGAAATGCTGCAAGCGCGGCGTGGCATAGAAAATAGACCGAATCCAGATTTATCCGCATGACCTCGCGCCACAACTCCGGCGGCGTCTCGCCGAGCACGGCCATCGAGCCGGGCCGTTCGACGCCAAAGCTCCAGCCGACACCAGCGTTGTTGATCAGGATGCTGAAGTCGCCCGCTTTCGTCGCGCCGCCTATGACCGCATGCGCGCCATCCGCGGTACCGATATCCGCTGCAATCGGCACAATGAGACCCGACAACGCGGCCGCCTCGGTCACGGTCTCTTCGAGTTTTTCCAACCGCCGGCCGTTCGCAATTACCGTGGCGCCGGCTGATGCAAATCGCAATGCGGTCGCTCGACCGATTCCAGACCCCGCCCCCGTCACCACGACCACCTGCCTGGTCAGATCCATCGCTGTGCCGTCCGCCGCTTCGCTTGATCGCATCTTACGCGTGTCAGTTGAAGACTGTAACGCGTTCTAAATATCGATTCACTTTCACGGACCATGATGCAAATATCCGTACTGCTGAACGCAAGGAGACCCATCGAATGATGACCGCCGATCAATATCGCGCATCGCTGAACGACGGACGCGAGACTTTTTTCGCCGGCGAACAGGTGTTCGACCTGCCGGGACATCCGATTCTCGGCCAGACGGTCGAATCCGCTGCGCGTGGCTATGAGAGGTTCTACGATCCGGCCCCGGGCGCGGTCGGCGCATTCATGAAGGTGCCGGCTTCAGCGCATGAATTACGCGAACAGGTCGAACTGCATGAAACCGTGGATCTGCTGACGCACGTGACGTATGCGTCGATCATGACGTTGCTGACCGCCGCCGATCGCATCGAAGCGACGTTGCCGGAGAACGCCGCGCGCATTCGCGCCTATGTCAAAGACGCCCAGGCACGCGACGTGCGCATCACGCAGTGCATCACCGATTCGAAAGGCGATCGCAGCCGCCGTCCGGGACTGCAGGACGACCCCGACGCATACGTGCGCGTCGTCAAACGCAGCGCCGATGGGATCGTGATCCGCGGCGCCAAACTGCACATCTCCGCGGCATCGATGGGCCACGAGTTGATGACGATTCCGACGAAGTCGATGAAGCTGGACGAGGCCGACTATTCAGTTGCCTGCATGGTGCCGGTGAATGCGCCGGGCGTGAAAATCGTCAACACAACGTATGCGCCGCGCCACGAGGACAAGCGCGACTTCCCGATGTCGGGCCGCCACCACACGCCGGAAGGCTTCGTGATTTTCGACGACGTGTTCGTGCCGAACGAGCGCGTGTTTCTCGGCGGTGATCACCCTGAACTCGCCACCGTCTTCGCGCATTCGCTGGGCTTGTGGGAGCGCCTCGGCGGCCTGTCCGGGATGGCCAGTCAGTACGACCGCTTGGTCGGCTTTGCGCAGCTGATCTCCGAAGCGAACGGACTGGACAAGGTCGGCCATATCAAGGAGAAGATCTCCGAGATCATGATCAACGCAACGCTGATCCGCGCAAGCCTCGACGCCGCGATCAACAACTGCAGCATCACATCCGATGGCGCGGCATTTCCGAGCGAACTTTACACCAACGTCGGCAAGTATCACGGCGCCGCCAACTACTCTCTCATGGTGCGCCACCTGCACGATATCGCCGGTGGCAGCGTGCTGACGGCACCCGGCATGGCGGATCTCGAAAACGAAAAAACCGGTCACCTGATCCGCAAATACATGGGCACGATGCAGTCGGTCGACGGTGTCTATCGCACCAAACTTTTTCACGCAATTCGCGATTACACCGCCGACTCGCTGGGTGGCTGGTACGCCGTCACCAACATTCAGGCCGGCGGCGGATTGTACGCGCAGCGCATCGTGTCGCGTCTGCACTATGACCTCGACCGCGCCAAGCGCATGGCGCTGGAGGCCGCGAACATGCACGAATACGCGAACGGTACCGCCTGAGGCGGCTCAGGCACGCAGTTCGGCTAGCGCCTGCGCGGCGAACTGCGCGTGTCCGGATCGCATCGTGGTTTCAGTGATGTCCGGGCGGCCGAGAGCGGGCCACTGCCGCGCCCAATCGGCAATGTTGAACGTGGGGCGCAGCGCCGCATCGAGATCCCAGAACGGCAGATCGCGGAAATCGAGCTGCGAGATCGCGCGGTAGCATCGCGTGAATTCATGCATCGCCTTGATGCCCAGCAACCACAGCATATCGAGACGCGCGATCGCAACATCGACGAGTGGATCGCCGACGCACGCCTCTTCCCAATCGATGACGCCTGCAATTCGACCTGCGTGCCACACCACGTTGCCGGGCCAGAAATCACCGTGTAGCAGCACTGGCTGATTCAATGCGCGTGGCGGTGAGGCGTTCCCCAGAACCGCCACGATCGTTGAAACGTCGACGCTCCTGCTCGCTGCAACGGAGTCCTGCTGCCGCACCCGTGCCGGAATGAACGTCGGCAAGAACTCGACCTCATTCGCTGCGACGCGATGGACTGCGGCAAGTTGCAGCGCCATCTGCGTAATGAAGTCGGAATGATCCATTGGCGAGAATTCCGGCGCACCGTCAATGAAGCCGGCGACGAGATACGGCTGCGCGAAGATTTCGCCCGATTCGTCAAGCCCAATCGGTGTCGGCACCGGTAGACCAACCGCGCTGAGCCGCTGCAGCAATCGAAATTCTTCGGCAGCCGCACGCGGGTTCTGCTGCAGCATTTCCGCCGCCGGCATGCGCAATATGACCCGGCGCGTTTCACCGCCGCTCAGCACGTACTCGATCGCGGTCATCTTCGCCGAAATACCGCCCCTCAGCGGCCATGTGCGCAGTAACGACCCGCGAGGATCGATCGCCTGAACAAGACGTTCCAACGCCGTCTTTTGCATCAGATCCATTCGCTGTCGATCAAAGCGCCGACAATTGCACCGTCCGCCCCAAGGTAGCGCAGTCGGAGCATGTCGTACTCAACGTCTCGAAGTTGGGGCTGGGACGCGCCAGCACAGGATCAGCCGAAAATGCCTGCTCCAATGCATGCGCGGCCGCCAGCAGCACACGATCGCCGTACATCGGACCGATCACCTGGATACCGAATGGCATACCGATTTCGTCAACACCGCACGGCAGCGCAACCACCGGATGACCGACCACAGTGATCGACGCCGTCAGCGCGAGCCAGGCCATGTAGTTGACAACCGGCACACCGTCGATCTCGCGCGGATTGAGATGCCGCCATTCGAACGGCGGAATGCTGACACCGGGGCAGATCAGCAGGTCGTAGTCGTCGAATATCGCGTTGAACGCCTGGTACAGCTCGACTTGGGTGCGCCGCGCACTCGCGATCGCTTCCATCGGCGTCGTCAGTGCGGCTGCATACGTCGCGCGCACGTTCGGGTTGAACCCGTCATCCCACCCGGCCGCTTCGCGCGCGTACTGCGCAACGAACACATCCTGACGCAGATGCCAGTCGACGTCGGGCGCGCGGCGCAGATCGATCGGGTGCCAGTCGCAGCATCCAACGAATCGAGACAGCCGCGCGACACGTGCATCGAACGTGCGTCGGATCGCCTGCGACACGAGCACGCCGCCGAGATCCGCCGTGACAGCAACGCGCAGACCGCCCGTATCGATCGGATCGAGCCGCGCGAACGACGCCGCTTCGATCGGAAACGCCATCGGATCGCGCCGCGTCGCCTCCGAGCGCTGCGCGATCACCGACAACAGCAACGCCGCATCGGCGACCGTTCGCGCCATAGGACCCTGTACTGCGTAGTTCGTCTGCGTGATCGTGCGGCGTTCGTTCGGGACCACGCCGGGTGTAGCGCGATAGCCAACGACGCCGCTGTAACAGGCTGGAATCCGCAGGCTGCCACCGTGATCCGAACCGGTCGCGAGCGGCGCCATGTGGGTTGCCACCGCCACCGCCGACCCACCTGACGAGCCGCCACAGGTGCGCGTCACGTCGAACGGGTTACCAGTGGCGCCGAACAACCGGTTGACGGTGTTCGCGCCGATGCTGAACTCCGGCACATTGGTCTTGCCAATGACAATGCCGCCAGCGCCACGAATTCGCGCCACGATGCCGGCGTCGAGCTTCGGCAAGTGCTGCGCAAGCGACTGACTGCCGTAGGTGGTACGGATACCCGCGGTGTCCTGAATGTCTTTGATCGCAACCGGCAGGCCGTGCAACGCACCGAGCGAATCGCCGCGTCGTACCGCCGCCTCGGCTTCGCGCGCTTCGTCGCGCGCGCGTTCGTAAGCACGAACCACCATCGCATTGACCGCGGGATCAATCCGCTCGATCTGATCGATACACGCCTCCAACAATTCGACCGGCGACAGCTCGCGGGTACCGATCAGCCGGCGCGCTTCGATGGCGGGCAACTCCGCGGGGTTCATACAGGCCTCCAGACGCACGTCACGTGCATTGCCTCAATATCAGGATTCGATATCAAGCGCTGCGATTTCAACAGTGTACGGGCCAATCTGTGGAATGCGATCATTGCCTCGAACGCTACTTCCACTCACAACCCGGACATTCAATGAGCAAAGTAATCGCGTTGACAGGCGGCGCCACCGGCATAGGCGCCGCGACCGTGACCCGCCTGATAGCAGCCGATTGCGAGGTGTACGTTCTGGACGTCGCAGCGCCGCGCGCGCATCACGCCACCTTCATCCACTGCGATCTCGGTCATGCGGGCGCGATCGATGCAGCGACTGCGCAGTTACCAGACCAACTCGATGCGCTGATCAACGTCGCTGGCATCCCGGGACCAGAACCAGCGGCCGGCGTCGTCGCCGTGAACTTTCTCGGTATGCGCCACCTGACAGAGTCGTTGGTCCCGCGAATCAATCGGGGTGGCAGCGTCGTCAACGTTGCATCGTCTGCGGGTTGGGACTGGCAGAAGCGGGTGACGATCGTCAACGCGCTACTCGATACGCCAGACTACGCCGCGGGTCTTGATTGGCTCGCAACGCACGCGCACGAATGGAATGCCAATCCGTACAAGTTCTCCAAGCAATGCGCGGCCGCCTACACACATCGCGCGTCGGGATTTGCGCTGCCATTCGACGTGCGTGTCAACTGCGTCAATCCGGGTGCGACCGAAACCCAGCTGACGCCGCAATTCCGCGAACTCGTCGGGCCTGCCATGTACGACTGGGGCGTTGCCCAGGTCGGCCGTTCCGGTACGCCGGCGGACATCGCCGAAGTGATCGAATTCCTTGCGATCGGCGCCTGCCGCTGGCTCAACGGCGTGGAGGTTCTGGTGGATGGCGGCTACATCTCCGGCATCCTCGGCGGCTGGGTCAAGCTCGACGAATCACCGAACACCCAACCGGCGCCATAGCCACCGCGAAGCGTCGATGCACGCGTGCTATGTTCTTCAGCCGCCGGATCCGCTCGAGCGGCTCTGGCTGCTGTTCAGGTCGTTCAGCACTTTTTGCGAGGCTTCACGCTCTTCGTCAATCTGCGCCTGTGTTTTGCAGACCTTCTTTTTGATGTTCGAACCCATCACGGGTTCCCGGGTGCAGATGAGCTTGCTGCCGTCTGACGGCTTCTGAGTCTGTTCGGTCGTGGTCGGCGTCGACTCCGCAGCCCATGCGAGCGGTGCAGTCGCGACGCCAACGAAGCTCGCGGCGCAGCACACCACGATCATCTGCATGGTTACCCGTGGTACATGTTTCATCCAAACCCTCCTTCAGTCACAGCCGCTCGACAAATTCGAACGTGGCCAGGCCTTTGATCTCGTGCGCCGCATCCATGAACCCTTTCATCGCTGCTCGGTACAATGCACCGCCGAGGCTGATCCGGCGCACACCGGCAGCCCCCAGTTCCGCGACGCTGAACGAACGGCCCTTGAGGCCAATCATGAAGTTCACCGGCTTCGACACCGATTCGCACACGGCGCGTACCGCATTCATGTCCGGCAGTCCGGGCGCGAACAGCACATCGGCGCCTGCCCTTTCGAATGCCTGCAGCCGCTCAATCGTGTCAGCGAGATCGGGATTGCCGCGCAGGAAATTTTCTGCGCGCGCCGTCAACGTAAACGCAAACGGCAATGCGCGTGCTGATTGAACTGCGGCCGCAACGCGTTCGGTCGCGTGACCGATGTCGTACAGCGGTTTCATCTTGTCACCGCTGAAATCTTCGATCGAACCGCCCACCAGGCCCGCTTCCGCCGCCAGGCGAATCGTCTCGGCAACGTATTCCGGCGCAGCGCCGAAACCGTTTTCGAGGTCGCCGGCGACCGGCAAATCGGTCGCGCCGACGATCAAGCGCGCATGAGCGAGCGCATCGTCACGCGACAGTTCGCCGTCGTGACGACCCAGCACCGCCGCCGATGCGCCGCTCGATGTTGCAAGCGCCTCGAAGCCGAGACCCGCAAGCGCGCGTGCCGATGCGACGTCCCACGGATTCGGTATCACGAAGACACCGCTGCGATGCAATGCGGTGAATCTATCGGCCCTCTCTGTTTGTGAACGAACTGTTTGTGAGCCGGCTTGTGAGATTGCCATCGTGTCGTAATATCCCTGCAAACTGTCCGCAACTATACTGCCCGCTCCCCGCACGAGCGCAACCCAATTCACTGGAGGTCGTCTTGCTGAAGCTGTTTTACGCGCCGCATACCTGCGCGTTGGCATCACACATCGCGCTGGAGGAAGCGGGTGCACCGTATGAAGCGGTCCGCGTCGACTTTCGCGCGAACGCGCAACGTGCGCCGGACTATCTGGCGATCAACCCGAAGGGGCGCGTTCCGGCGTTGCTGACCGACCGCGGGGTGTTGACCGAAACGCCGGCAATTCTTGCGTTCATTGCACAGAGTTATCCAAATGCGCGTCTGGCGCCGCTCGACGAACCGTTCGAGTTTGCGCGCGTGCAGGCATTCAACAGCTATCTGTGCTCGACCGTTCATGTCGCGCACGCACATCGGGTGCGCGGATATCGCTGGGCCGACGATCCCGTGGCGATCGCCGACATGCAGCGCAAAGTACCCACCACCGTCGGAGACTGCTTCGAGTTGATCGAGACCGCGATGCTGGCAGGTCCGTGGGTGATGGGCGCGCAGTACACAATCTGCGACGCGTACCTGTTCACGCTCGCGAGTTGGCTCGACGGCGACGGCGTCGACGTGACCCGCTTCCCTAAAGTCGTTGCGCTGCAGAATCGAATGAACGAGCGGCCAGCGGTACAGCGGACGTTGGCAGCGCACCATCTTTAGACAAGCGTTTAGACAAGCGCTTAAACAGGCGTCCAGGCAAACGCTCGGCGGGGATGTGGTGCGGCGGCATCATCGTTTTGCCGGCGTGATTGCGTGCGTCATTGGCGGCTGGTTCATAGCAGCGCCGGCCTGCGCCGAGTGGAGCGCACTGGCGAGTCTTACGCGGACCGGTGCGCGCGTCAGCGCTTCGGCGATCGACCTCTCCGACAATCGTGTGATTCAACGGTTGAATGCCGATGTCCGGCTGACGCCCGCGTCGCTGACGAAACTCGCGGTCGCGGCGTCCGCGTTGAGCGTGTGGCCAGCCGATCGAATGTTTCAAACCCGCCTGCTCGCAACGGGCGCGATCAGCAACGGCCACCTGGACGGCGATTTGTACCTGGTCGGCGCTGGTGATCCATCGCTGACAGGCGAGAACCTGCTGACGCTCGCAGCTCAACTGGCGAGCAGGCGCGTCACGTCGGTGGCCGGAAAAATCATCGTGGTACCGGCGCCATTTGCCGGCGTGCAGTGCGAGACGAAGGATCGCTGCGACGCGCTGATACGCAGCGATAAATCCTATGACGCCCCGCTCGCCTCGATCGGCGTCGACTTCGGCACCTGGTGCATCGACGTGCGTGCGACGGCAATAGGAACGCCTGCGTCGATCACCGGTTGCACAGCACGATTGCCGATTGAAACCCAGGGCGACGTTGCCACAACACGCGACAACACCGGTCAGGCCCTGCGCGTCGAAAGATTCACCGACAGCGACGGTCGGGACAGCCTGCACGTGGGCGGGACGATCGCCGCAGATACGTCGCAGCGCGTCTATCGCGCGATGTCCAATCCGGCACGCGGCGCTGGGCTGCTATTGAATGCGGCCCTGCGCAACGTCGGCATCGACGTCACCGGTGGCGTGCTCGTAAGAGACGGTGTGGCACCGGACAGCGCGTATGTCGTCGCCACCACCACGGGACTGGCACTGAAAGAGCAGCTCGGTCGAATGCTGCGTTTCTCCAACAACTACATCGCCGACGTGTTGACGCTGACGTTGGCCGCCGACATCGATGACACGCCGCCCGCAACCCTGGCCGACGCCGCGCAGGCACTGTCGAATTTCATGCTTCGAACGCAACCGCCAGGGCAGCACAATAAACGTTCGGCGCCGCCCCTCTATAGTGGTAGCGGCCTCACGCCGGAGAATCGCCTGTCTGCCAACGATCTCGTTGAGTTGCTCGGCCACGAGTATCGAGATACGCGCAACTTTGGCGCCTTCTACGGCGGTCTCGTGGTGCCACGGCAGAGTCCGTTCGCCTTTCTGCGTAACGGCAGCGCCGCATGGCAGGACCGCATCGCGTTGAAGACCGGCACGATGGACGACCCGAACTCGGTCTGTGGCATGGCCGGGTTCCTACGAAAGAAGAATGGCGGCTGGATCAGCTTTGCGGTCATCGTCAACGGTGGCACCACGCAGATGCGACGCGTGCCGTTGTACAAGGCGCTCGCCGCAATCCGCAGCGACATCGAGCAATTACTGACACGCTATTGACGAGCGCTCAGGGTGCGCGTTGTGCGTACAGCTCGATCCAGACGAACAACTGGCCGAGGCAAGCGCGCCGTTCGGCTGGCAGATAGCCGAAGTTCAGGCCGACATCGGTGAATTCCCAATAGTGCTGGCGCTCTTCCGCTTCCAGTTCCTTCCTGATGCGTTCGAGTCGCATCAGGCGTTCTCCGGCCAAGTCGCGGCAGACACGCCGTGCGCGCGTTTCGTCGCCCCTCACGATGAACAAAGTTGCCAATTGCATTTGCGCGCGGCGTACGCCAAGCAGGCTTTCTTCCTGCGTCTCGCTGCGAATCTCCTGATCGAGGTCGAGTACGACCGCCAGCAGATCGTCCGTCAACCCTGGCGCGCAGTCCAGGCTCGCCTCCGTCAGCCGCACGAGGTCACCGGCGGCGACTTCCAACAGGAACGATTGGCCGCGCTTGTGGGCAAGCTGTCCGTAGAATTTGAAGTGACCGGCAATCTCGCGAACCGCATCATCGAGGCCCTGCTGGATCAACTCATGCGCCATCAGCCGGTATTGATTCATCACGTAATACGACGTGCGATTGTCGACGGCATTGATCGACGTGCGCAGATAGCTGTTGAAACAGCGCACGCACAGGTCGAGCAGATCGCGATTGCGACTACCCTCGGCGATACCGACGCGGCCAGTGTTGATTGCGATGAGGTTGGCTACTTCGCCCGCGTCGGGGACACAGTGCGACATCAGCGATAGATACTGGCGAAATATCTTCACCTCGAGCCACAGCTGCTGTGTTTCGATTTCTGTCCGTACGCTGTCGGCAAGCGAAACGAAGTCCGGATCGTCACTAACCAAGCCGTCTACTGCGAACCACGCCGAGGGCAGGTGCGGACGCAACGCCTGATAGTCGGTGACCAGTTCCTTCAGCGCGTTCACGCACGCCATCGCAATGCTGCGATCGCTCTTTTCGGTTGCACTGCGGGCGACGTCCTGCAGTTCGTCGATGGCGTCCTGCACACCGCGCTTCACCGCTTCCGTCGGTGCGCGCTGTGCGCGCTGCACGAACCGATATGCGGAGCCTTTGACCTTTTCGATGATCGATAGCGGTGACAGAAATCGGAAGACGAACGCAAAGTACGGCAAAAGTACCAGCAGACAGATCGTGATCAGGACGAGCGTGATCATGAACGCGGCGCCCGGCACACGCGCAACTTCACCGGTGTCACGGCTGATCGCAATCCACACACACAAGATTGTCGTTACGACCATCAGCGACATCGCCGCAATGTTGATCGGCTCGCGCACGAACAGCCATGTGATGCGGTAGTTGTACCGCTCAGCCGCAAGTTCCACGATGATCGCCGACACGGTGATCGCGATGGCGAGCAGCCCGCCCATCACTTGGGATGCATTCATCAGAATGTCGGCCTGCATACCGGAATCGAACCGCGCCATCCAGCCGATCGGGTCGCTGATGACTGTGAGGCCAATCCCGTCGAGCCACGTGCTGGAGACGTAGATCAGCAGTGTCACAACCGCTAGCGCGAAGAACGCGGCGGTTGGTATGACGACCGCGATGCGGCGCAGCCGCGCCCGCTCCGACGCGATGCCGGTCAATTCGAATCTCGCAGAGGCATCAATCTTTTCCCCGTTGCCAACCAGATCGCTCGTCCGCGACATCTTGCCCGAAATCACGCAGACACCGCACTGCGTTTCCGTAGGATCGCTGTTCTCGATCCTCGGTGGCTCTGTTAGGCTCTTCGGGCTGATCGGGACCAGGAGCCGCCATGTCGTTACATCCCTTCTTGTGCCGTGTAGCACTGATTGCGTTGTTCGCATCCGCCGGTGTTGCCGCTGCCGAGACAGTGCCTCCGAGCGAGCCGCTGCCGCAGTTACCTCCATGGATGAGCGTCGACGTGGTCAGGGCCGCCATCGCGATGAATATGACCGACGCACAGAAGCCCGCGTTCAACAAGATTGTCGGCCAATACATTACCGACCATTTTGCGATGATCCAGAAGGAGATCAAACGCAACGCACCCGACCTGCCGATGCGGATCAAGAGCCGCGATCGCGCGCTGGTCCACAAGATGGACGACGCCGCAGAAAAGGTGCTGACGAAGGAGCAGTGG
Source organism: uncultured Gammaproteobacteria bacterium (assembly GCA_963735085.1). Lineage (GTDB taxonomy): Bacteria > Pseudomonadota > Gammaproteobacteria > Pseudomonadales > Azotimanducaceae > DATJGR01. The sequence goes on along the minus strand of CAVTJP010000010.1, from coordinate 105,237 downwards.
CCCGCCTACGAGCAGTACCGGGGCGCGCTCGAAAAGGGGCTTGCCGAGATGGCCAAAGGCGCCCCGCCCGTGCCATCGGAACCCAGGTCGGGGCCGGCCGTCAGATAGCGGTTCACCCCAACGGATGCGCCGACACCGCTGACACTCGGCGTACAAAGTGGATACGAGCCACGGCATCACTACATTCGTTGCGCAGTCTTTCTCCACCGTAATCACGTACGGTTAAGGCACCGTTGTCAGTATCGGTATTGCAGTATGAGATACCTGATCGCGCTTCTGCTCCAACTGTTTGGCACAGTCGCATTGGCAGACCCTCCCCAACAACTCGCGCACCTGGCCGATCCTGGCACAGTCGTCGCCGATCCGTTCTTCACCGAATATGTCTGGGGGGTGCAGCGGTTGCCGATGGACGGCGGCAGAATCTACGGCTGGCGTGTAAATGACCGGCTGACGTTTGGCCGCCTGCAGGGCGAATCCGACGAGTTCGGATTCAGCATTCAGTTGAATCCGCGCGAGCGGTTCGAAATGACGACCGATGGATTCCGCTGGCGCAAAGCGATCGGCGGCGGGCACTGATCGTTTCGTAGGACACCACCGGCCTCGAGTGCGATTTCCGCTACTTGGATTTCCACTACAATGCGCGGCTTAGTCTAGCCATTCCGCGAAACCCGCTTGGCCTCTCAACCCGATCCAGAACCGTTGCAGCAACCGGAACCCCCTTCGGCGCTGTCGCCGCTCGGTCACCCGGTGTTCCGCGGCGTGTGGATGGCCAGCACAATGTCCAATCTCGGCGGCATGATCCAGTCGGTCGGGGCATCCTGGATGATGCTGTCGATCGCTAAATCCGCCGACATGGTTGCGCTGGTACAAGCGTCGGTGACGTTGCCGATCATGCTGCTGTCTCTCGTCGCCGGGGCAGTAGCAGACAACCTCGACCGGCGCCGCGTGATGCTCGCCGCCCAGAGCTTCATGATGGTCGTGTCTGTGGCCCTCTCCGTCTGCGCTTGGAGCGGCTTGATCACCCCCTGGTTGCTGCTGCTGTTCACGTTTCTAATCGGCTGCGGCGCCGCCTTCAACGCACCCGCCTGGCAGGCTTCTGTCGGCGACATGGTGCCGCGTAGTGAGGTACCCGGGGCAGTTGCGCTGAACAGCATGGGCTTCAATTTGGCGCGCAGCGTGGGGCCCGCAATCGGTGGCGCGATCGTTGCCGCGGCCGGCGCCGCGGCGGCGTTTGCAATCAACGCAGCCAGCTACACCGGGCTGATCGTGGTGCTGGCGCGGTGGCGACGGCCTACGCCGTTACAACTGCTGCCGCCCGAGACGCTCGGCATCGCAGTGGCAGCGGGCGTCCGCTATGTCGCGATGTCACCGGCGATCCGCATCGTATTGATGCGCAGCGCACTGTTCTGCGTCGGTACCAGCGCGGTGATGGCGCTGATGCCGCTGATCGCGAAAGTACTCATCGCGGGTGGCCCGCTGACCTACGGTTTGCTGCTGGGCGCATTCGGCATCGGGGCGGTAACCAGCGCCGTCAGCATCGCCCGCCTGCGGCAATTGCTTTCTACTGAAGCGATCGTTCGTATCGCCAGCATTTCATTCGCCGTCTCGGCACTGGTCGCCGCATTGAGCAGCTATTTGGTGCTGACGATGACCGCGCTGCTCATTGCCGGCGCCGGTTGGGTGCTGGCACTGTCGACGTTCAACGTCGCTGTGCAGATGTCCGCGCCGCGCTGGGTGGTGGCGCGTGCGTTGTCGTTGTATCAAATGGCCGCATTCGGCGGACTCGCCGGAGGCAGTTGGTTGTGGGGCGTCGTTGCCAAACACGAAGGCGTCAGGACGGCACTGCTGTGGGCGACCGCCGTCATGTTCATCTGCGTACTGTTGGGCCGCTGGCTGCGGCTTTCCCAGGCCGAGTCGCTCAATCTCGACCCATTGCAGCAATGGAAGGAACCGGCCACCACCGTTGCAGTAGAACCTCGAACCGGCCCGGTTGTGATTACCGTGGAATACACAATTCGCGAGGGTGACGTTCTGGCATTTCTACGTGCCATGTCTGAGCGGCGCCGCATCCGACGCCGCGACGGCGCGCTGAGCTGGGCCTTGCTGCGCGATCTTTCCGATCCCGAAGTGTGGATCGAACGCTACGAAACGCCGACCTGGCTGGACTACATCCGGCTCAACAATCGCCTGACGCACGACGACGCCATCATTCCGGAGCGCCTCCGAGCGTTACACCGTGGGCCGGAGCCGCCGCGGGTCCGACGCATGATCGAGCGTCGCACCAGCTCGTTGCCGGCGGCAGGACATCCACAGGATTCACACGAACTCGTCGAGCCATTGACCGATCCGGTGCGTTCCGCGTAAACAGGGCTTCAAACAGGTGAGCGGGCCATGAACAAGATCCTCGAGCGCATTCTCGATGCCGGCGAATTCGAAGGTCCGGACGGACAGATCATCAAGGTACGCGCAAACATTCCTCGCGAAGAAGGCGATTTCCTGAGCCGGATTGTGCACGCGGCGAACCCGACCGTGTCGATCGAGGTCGGACTCGCGTACGGCGTATCGGCGATGTTCATCTGCGACGCGCTGCAGAAGACGCCCACGACGCGACACATCGTGATCGATCCGTACCAGCAGACCGCGACCTGGGGCTTCGGTGCCGGCTTGGCAAACCTGAAGAACGCGGGACACGAAGGTATCGTCGAATTCCATGCGTCGGATTCTCAGCACGTACTGCCGCAACTCGACGCAGACGGACTCAAAGTCGATTTCGCCTTCATAGACGGCGGCCACACATTCGATCACTGCCTGATCGACTTCTTCTACATCGATCGGATGTTACGCGTCGGTGGCGTGGTTGCGTTCGACGACTCAAACTGGCCGCCAATCGCCAGGGTTATCCGCTTCATTCTCGCCAACAGGAACTATCGTGTTCACGCCGCGCTGGCACCCGCACGTCCGCGCAATCCCTCACTGAAGCGCCGTCTGCTGCTCGGCAGCGCGCGGCTGGCTGCGCGAAGCTCCACGGCTGTGGCCGCGCTGTTCAAACCGCAGCTATTGGCCACCGATGAGGCGCTGGGAATCACTGGCGGCAGGTGTCTGGCGCTGACAAAGCTCGCCGACGATACCCGTCATGGCGCCGACCCGGGCGAGCATCAGGATTTTTAAGACAACTGCCGCGGGATTCAACAATCCTGGCGGAGGCCGCTTCGTGGCCTCACGACTGAGGCGTCGCCGCCGGCGGCGGCGCGGGCAGCACCACAGCCACAACTCGGCGATTCTGTTCACGGCCCTCGGCGGTCTTGTTGGACGCCACCGGATTGGCTTCACCGAAGCCCTTGGCGCTGACCCGCGCCGTATCGATACTGAGCTTGTCCACCAGCACTTTGGCCACGGCTTCGGCTCGTTTCTGCGACAGGCTCTTGTTGCTCGCGGCCGAACCGCGATCATCCGTGTAGCCCTCGATACGCACTGTCGATTCCGGGTACTGCTTCAGCAGCGCTGCCACGTCGGCCAGGACGCCGCCGGTGATGTCGCCGTTGATCGTGGCAGACCCGCTGGCGAAATCCACCTTCAGCGTGAAGTCTTTCTCAGCAGCCAGACGCACCGCACAGCCTGTCTCGTCGACCTTTACGCCGGCCGGCGTGTTTGGACACTTGTCCAACGAATCTGGCACGCCGTCGTTGTCCGCGTCGAGAGAGCATCCGTTCTGGTCCACGGCTACGCCTGCCGGGGTATTCGGACATTTGTCGCTGGAATCCGGGACTCCGTCGTGATCGGCATCGGGCGGCGGCGCCTGAACGGCCGGCGCAGGTGGCGGAGCGGGCGGCGGCGAAGCCTTGCCGCAGCCGACGACCAACAAAGCGGCCAGACTCAACACCAGTACACGCATATTGCACCCCCGTTTAACCAGCTCGTTCATTTTACGCTCGCCCACCAACGCCACCACACGGCCAATCCCGGTCTTCACTAATTCGACCCGGCGCAGCCGCGCACGTTCCATCAATCAGCTTGATGCAAATAGCGCGTTGCTTCAATCGAGATATTGGCTCATCGATGGATGGTCCTTTTTCAACTGATCGAGCAGCCGTGCGTATTTGGCGATGCTGCGGTATGCACGCACGACCAGCGTCACACCCAACCCCAGCAGCAGCGCGTTGACGGTCATCACCACAACCAGCAGGAGTGCAACGCGATCAACCTCGTACAACTTCGACGTCGCAATGAGCGCGCTGGTGATCGTCAGCGGCAGCGCGATGATCGTGATTCCGGTGCGCATCATCGATAGCGACGTGCGCTTCTCCGAGAGCAGAATCTGAATGGCGCTGGATACCAGCGCCTCGTCGGCGGCTTCAGTCACCGGTTATCTCTCACGCAATTGCGGCATACGATTATCTGCTCTGGCCGCCAAGCAATCCAAATGCGCGACCCTCAAAATCAATTATCCTTCTGAGGGAATCGCGCCGAGCCGGACCGCACTACGCACTAAAGGAAGCTCCAATGACGTATCGACACATCGACGTAGCGCAACGCGGCCGCATTGCGATCATTCGGCTCAATCGACCCCAATACCGCAACGCGCAGTCGCGCCTGATGCTCGACGAAATGACCGCGGCGTTCGCCGATGCAGACCGCGACAACAGCGTTCACGTCGTCGTGCTCGCCGGCGCCGGCGATCATTTCTCGGCCGGTCACGATCTGGGCACACCCGATGAAGTCGAGGATCGCGACACCAAACCGTTTGGCGACGGGGCGTTGGGACGCATCAACCGCTCCTGGCATCTGTACGTGGAAAACTCACTGCGCTGGCGCGACCTGAAGAAGCCGACGATCGCGCAGGTACAAGGCTACTGCATCTTCGGCGGCTTCCTGATCGCATCGTGCATGGACATCATCATCGCGGCCGAAAATGCGCAGTTCCTGCCGTCGCATCTGCAACTATTCACCGCACCTTGGGATCTCGGCGTGCGCAATGCGAAGCGCATCCTGTTCGAGAATCGCTTTATTCCCGCCGCCGAGGCGAAGCAACTGGGGCTGGTCTCGGAAGTGGTTCCGGCCGACCAACTGGAAAGCGCAGTGATGGCACAGGCCGAACGCTGGGCCGACAACGATCTGTTGACGCTTCGAATGCTGAAGCAATCGATCAACGGCGCACAGGACGCAATGGGTTATCGCAACGCGTTACATGCGACCCACTCCAGCTATATGGTGCTGGAGATGACGCGCGCCGAACGCGAGGCGCACCTCGAACCCGGACCGCGCCAGCTTGGCGGCGTGGCGGCGGCGTTGGCAAAGCAGCGTGAACGAGGCGCGTAGACGCTGAAAGAAAAACGTCACAGATACATCCCGGGAATATGGTCGCCGCTGTGAACCTGCAACTCCCCCGCCTCACCGTCGCCGTTCAGGTCAACCGCATCGGGATGCGCCGGGCTGATTGACATCTGCCAGCGTGAGACGCAGCCAAACGAGGAAGCTCGCGAGCAGCGCAACACCCGTCGCGCGGCTGAGACTCAATATCCATGCTCCTGCGGAGGAGCACACAGGCGCGCCTTTGCACGACGAGGTCGCTCGCGGCGTCCGCTATTGAATGTTGCCGCATTGACCATAAAATGACGCTCACCCGCCAATACGAACATCGTAACAACAGTTCCGCGTAGCACGAACCCAGCGACAAGAGAGCGACAATGCCGGACTCGAGCACGACGGACCCAGAGCAGGCTGCCCCGCCCGCACAATCATTCGAAGAATATTTTGCGTTCGCGGGCCACGGACAAACCGAACAGATCCTCGATCTCGATACCGCCGGCGCCAATGTCGTGCGCAATCGCTATCGCAAGGCTCACATCCTCGACACTTGGCGCTCGACCGCCATCTGCGGCAACGACATTTCCTCGAGCGTGCTGTACGTTTCGGCGCTGTGTGCTGCGCAAGCGGGCATGCTCGCGCCGCTGGTGCTGCTGCTGGTGGGCGGCCTGCTGTATCTATACCGCAAGATCTATGGCGAGGTCGGCAGCGCGCTGCCATTGAACGGCGGTACCTACACGCTGCTGCTCAACACCACCAACAAACGCTTCGCAGCCGCGGCCGCCGGGTTGACTTTGCTTTCATACGCCGCAACTGCGGTGGTGAGCGCCACCGATGCAATGCACTACGGACACGACCTGTTTGCCGGCCTCAACGTCTTCTGGGCAACTCTCGGCGTACTCGGCTTCTTCGCGCTGCTCAATATTCTGGGGCTGGAGGAATCCTCGCTGGTCGCGCTGGTGATCTTCGTCACCCACATCGCCACGCTCAGCGTACTGGCGCTGTCCGGCATCGTCGTGGTGATCTCGAATCCGGACCTGTTTCATTTCAACTGGGCATTGCCGCCAACTGCCACGATCGGGCACGCGCTGTTCTTTGGCTTCGCCGCGGCGATGCTCGGCGTCAGCGGCTTCGAGAGTTCGGCGAACTTCATCGAACAGCAGAAACGCGGCGTGTTTCCGAAAACGCTGCGCTACATGTGGATCACGGTGATCGTGTTCAATCCGCTGATCAGCCTGTTGTCGTTCGGCTTGCTGCCGTTGGCAACCGTGCAGGCCGGCCCACCGGATCTGTTGGCGCGTATGGGCGAACGCACCATCGGAGGTGTGTTCGCGTCGTGGATCAGCATCGATGCGATGCTGGTGCTGTGCGGCGCGGTGTTGACGAGCTACGTAGGCGTGAACGGGCTGGTACGGCGCATGGCGATCGACGAGTGCCTGCCGCCGTTTCTGTTGCGTGTGAACAGATGGCGTGAGACGAATCACTGGATCATCCTCGGCTTCGCCGCGCTGTGCGCATCGATCCTGTATGCCACCGCCGGCAATCTGACCGACCTCGGCGTGGTGTATACGCTGGCATTCCTCAGCGTCATGGCGCTGTACGCACTGGGCAACATGCTGCTGAAGATCAGGCGCACACGCCTGCCACGAACCATTCGCGCAAGCTGGCCAACCGTCATCGTCGCGCTTGCCGCAGTGCTGGCGGCTCTCGCCGGTAATCTGATGGTCGGTGCGCGCGACGTCGCGCTGTTCGCCGAGTATTACGGCATCGGCCTCGTGCTGATCGCTGCGGTATTCCTGCGCATCCAACTGATGAAGATCGCCCTGTTCGCGTCTCGGGAAATTCTGCAGAAAATCAAGTTCGCCAACGACGCAATCGGCAGCTACATCCTGAACAAGATCGACGAGATCAGCCGGCGCCCGGTGATCTTCTTCTGTCCCGACGATGACGTCGTCGACGTGAACCGCGCCATCCTCTATGTACTCGCCAACGAACAGACGCGGTGCTTGCGGGTGGTCCACGTCTTCGACAAGGAAGCCGCGATCCCGCCCAAGCTGCAGGAGCACGTCGAGATGCTCGATCGCCTCTATCCGCAGCTTCGCATCGATTTCCTGACGGTTAAAGGCGAATTCGGCCCCGAACTGGTCGAGGGCCTGTCAACCCGACTCGGCATCCCTCACAACATGATGTTCATGGGCACACCGGGCGGAGCTTTTCCGCACGAGATCGACATGCTCGGTGGGGTTCGGGTGATTATTTAGAGACCCAACAGGTTGCTGAAAAACTCCGCTTACGCGGCACGTTGAGGCCGTATAAAAATCCCAACGATATGTTTATGGCGCGGTGGAGACACGCACGGATTGGACACATTGCGAGAGGCTAGACCAAGAATCATGCCTACCAGTATGGATGCCAAGCGCACGGACCACATCGTGACGATTGCGGCCATTGGCCTGCTGGCATATATCTCGGCTGACATTGCTCACCATGCCTTGGGTCATGCCGGCGCATGCCTGGCGCGGGGTGGCCGCGTCATTTCTCTGTCTTCGGTTCTCGTCGTTTGTTCGACACCCGGCACGGCGTTCGCCATTGCGGGGCCAATGGCCAACCTCGTAGTCGGTCTCCTCGCCTTACTTGCCGCCCGCTTCGCGACCCGCGCGCGTCCGTCACCAGCGAAAATGTTCTGGACCCTGGCGGCCGGATTCAATCTCCTCTGGTTTGCCGGACAGCTCATGTTCAACGTTGCCACGAGAACCGACGACTGGGCATGGGCGATGCGGCCATTTCACATCGGGTGGCCAGTGAGAGTCGGCATGATTGCAATCGGCGCATTCGTGTATCTGCTGGCCATACGGGTTGTCGCCGCCAAACTGGCACCCTATGCGCATCCTCGTGCACGCGCACGGCGCATCGTACTCATTGTATGGCTCACGGCAGGCGCGATCGCCTGTGCGATAGCAGCGCTCGACCACAATGCAGTCGCGGTCCTGCGCCGAGCGCTACCGCAATCTCTCGCACTGCCGATAGGGCTGCTCTTTGTACCGGCACGCGCAGCGCGGTGGCAGCCTTTCGGCGAACCGGCACCCGTGCTGGCGTTATCGGTTGCTTGGACAACTGCCGCCGCTCTTGCAGGGCTGGCGGCCGTGCTCTTGCTTGGGCCAGGCATTGCAATCACGATGTGAAAGGTCACCTGGTCCGAGCGTCGTCCCGTGATTCCCGTGCTGGATGCTGTCCGAGTGGGTGAGCAAGCGATGGCCTTTCGTGGTGGACTCAAAGGCCAATGAAGCAGTGGACGATCGGTCTGACTTCAGGCTAGGGCGAGATCACCCGAAGCGTCGGAAAGTACGTGCGATAACGGGCGCCGTCCCGCGTGAGCAGTGTCATCCCCGCCACGCTGGCGTGCGCCCCGATGTAGAAATCAGGCAACGGCGACGCTCGAACACCACCTCGTCTTCGATAGGCGACAAAACACTTTCCAGCAAGGAACGCAGCTTCCCACGGCAGCGCCAAGCGGTGGAAGGTCGAGTTGCCGAGCGCCTCATCGAGTTCTTCGATGCGCAGAAATCCTACCGATATCTCCGCATAGATGATCGGGTTGATCGCAAGCACGTCTCGATCCGCTTGCCGCGCCAGGGCCTCGCTCGACCATGCCGACCACGTGGGATCGTCGGTGAGCACGTCGAGCAGCACATTGCTGTCGACGAGGATCGCCATCAGTGTTCGGAGCGTGTCAGCGCCAGAATCTCTTCCGTCGTCATTCCCGCTGTAGCTTTCCCCTTCAAGCGCGCAACGATTCCGCGACCGCGCTGCTTGGCGCGGCGGCCACGCGCTTTGCGAATACGCACCGCCGTCCCCTCGACCTCGAACTCCACCTCACTGTTTGGCAGTAGCCCAAGTCGTTCGCGAATTTCGATCGGTATCGTCACCTGCCCCTTCGACGTTACGCGCATGTCGATCCTTCGGTAATACCTTGTGAGGTCTTACCATCTCAAGCTGGCTCGTCACAATCAAGTGGCGAGTGCACGGCCAATAGATCAAACGCGCCGCGCTCAGACCGCCGTCACTGCGCCAGCGCCGCTTTCTCCTTCGCCATACGCGCGGTGACGATCGGCGATGTGAACGCAGCCGCGAGATAATGCGCGAGTTTCGGATGTTTGCCGGCGTCGACTGCAAAGTCGGCGTATTGCGCCTGCAGGAAACAAGTCACCACGGAGATGTCGGCAATCGATAGCGCGTCGCCAACGAAGTAGCCACTGTCCGGCGCGATCGACTCCAGGTAGTCGAGCACCGGCGGCATACCGTTGTTCAGAATATCGGTGACGATGGCTTCGTCGGTCGGCTTGCCCATCATTTTCGGAAACAGAAATCGCTGCTGGAACAGCCCCGCGCAGTTCTCTATGGCTTTGGTGTCAGCGTATTCCTCCACCCACAATGCGCGCGCCTCGAGCTTCGGGTCGGCCGGATAAATCGGCTTCTCCGGAAATACGCGCTCGAGATAGCGGCAGATCACGCTGGAGTCCGGCGTCGTGAAGTCGTCGTGCTGCAGCACCGGTATTTTGCCGAGCGGGCTGATCGCGCGGAACGCAGGACTCGAATCGCCGGGGAAGACCGGCAGGTTCTGGTATTCAATCCCTTTGGCATCCAATGCGAGGAGCACTTTGCGCACGAACGGAGACAGCGGATGGCCGTGTACTGTGATTGTCATGTCGGGTCGCCCTTGAATGAGACGGAGGGGCGTCGACGTTAGCAGAGAACCGTGGCCGAGTAACTGCAGCGCTTACGAGACGACGTCGATCTCCCGCAGAACGTCTTCGATGCGCGTTGCCCAGGCAGCGTCCATCTCCGCAGTCCAATCAGCACCCAACGCTTCGCGGACGGCATCCCGCACTGCATTGAGCAGGTTGTCATACATATGCGGTTTCACGCCGTAACTCAGATGACTTTTTGTTTCGTAGTGGATGTAATCGCGCTGCTCTGCGACCGACTCGCCCATCAACAGCAGCAATACGCTTTCGAGCATCCGCCCGCGCATGTACGGGTCGACCAACGCCATCAGTTCGCGGGACTCGGGACAGCGCGCAAAGTAGGCGGCATAGACTTGCTCGGTGATATCGCCGGCACGCTCGCCTGCCAATTCAAACGATTGCTCGATTGCATCACCGGACATGTTTGACTCTCATTCTGCGTTTGCGCGTCATGGGTTCAATTCGCCACCGAGCAGTTACGCGAACGCTTTGGTCGGCGCCGTCGCAGCCGCTTTCGCCGGATCGTAGTAGGGCGTATCACCCCTGACGGTGACACGGCGCAGCACGCGGCGATGGGGAAAGTAGTCGCTTGCCGCATAGTGCTGCACCGCGCGGTTGTCCCAGAAGGCCATCGAACCGGGTTCCCATTTGAAGCGGCACGTGTATTCGGGTCGGTCGTGCTGACGCAGCAGCTGGGCGACGATCTGTTGCGATTCCAGCGGTTCGAGCCGTTCCCCGGTGCGCGCGTCGTAGAGCGAGTCGTGACGCAGGAACCCGCCATGGATGTACAGCGCCGTCTTGCCGGTCTCAGGGTGCGTGCGCAGCAGCGGATGACTGACGCCGAATGGAATGTCTCGTTTGATCTCTTCGAAAACATCGTCGGGAATACGCGAACCGCCGCGCTGCATGAACACGCGATAGTCATGGATGCCGTGAAGATGCTCGATGCGCTGCTGGAGTTCCTCGGCAAGCCCGAGATAGCACGCGTGGCTATCGGAAAACAGCGTGTCGCCGCCAATCGGCGGTACCACGACAGTCTGCGCGATCGAACCGAGCGATGGTTGCTCCATCCACGTCACGTCGGTATGGAAGCCGTTTTCGATTCCCGGGCTGTTCTCGTCGTGGAGGATTTCCAGAATATAGGGGTTCTCGCCGGGCTTGCCGAACGGAAAGGCGTCCAGGCCACCGAAGCATTTCGCGAACTCGACCTGCTGATCCTCAGCGAGGTGCTGGTCGCGGAAGAAGATCACCTTGCGTTCGAGCAACGTGTCGCGAATGAACTGAACCACGTCCGACGCCAGCGCTGCTTTGAGATCGACGTTGTGGATGACGGTACCGAGCGTGATGCCGAGATGTTCGAGTTCGAACCCGAATGCGTCCGCGCGCGCCTGCAGCGCAGCGGAAACGGGGCGGTTACCCATACGCTGGTATTCCAGCGCCACACCCAACGGAATTCGGTTGTGCGGTGGAAACAATTGATCCAATGAACGCGCGCCGGGCGTCGCGCGGCGTTCGGCGCGCAATTGCTGCAACGTCTCCGCGGTTCGAACTGCCGCGCGGTTGTACGCATCGATCGATTCGGTATTGCCCCTGTCCACGGTGCCCGCATGCATATCAGTTTTTCCTGATCATCGAATTCGAGTCTTCAATTCCATTCACCGCACCTAAACAGGTTGCTGCTAACGTGACATGCTCTGATATCGCATCCAACAGCGTCATGCAAGCGAGTGCTGCAATGCCGGCGAATCGAGCCAAGCGTTCAAAGCAATCCGGACCATTCCGCAACGCACGAAGACCGTTGCAGCAGCGAGCGCTGGCACGCGTCGAATCGATTCTGGCGGCCACGGAAGCATTGCTGACAGAAGGCGACTACAACAGTCTGACGATGTTGGCGATCGCCGAGCGCGCGGGCATCACTGCAACATCGATCTACCAATATTTCGGCAGCGTGGAAGAGATCCTGGTGCATCTGGTAGAGCAGAGCCTGCTGAGCTTTCGCGAAGCCGTGCAGCAGCGTCTGGAACTCGCCAACACGCCCGCCGAATTGATCGATGCGCTGCTGGGCAGCCTGGCCGAAGGATTCGAGCAATATCAGAATGTACCCAGTGTCCGCGGTATCTGGGTCGCTACGCGCTATCTGCCCACGTTGCGCGAGTTGGATCGACGGGACACGTTGAAGCATGCGGCGAACTTCATGCGGCGATTGCGCAAACTCGACCCTGGATTCAAAGCAACGGACGCGCACCAAACCGTGCTGATGATCGTTTCACTCGTAGCACCGTTCTACGATCTGGTACTGCATCAACCGGCATCGCGCCGACCACAGATGCTGGAAACGTATGTGGATATGAGTCGTCGACAGTTGGACAGCGTCATTCTGGGGCCCCTCACACCGCGGTCAGCCAACCCAGCAGCGCCTCATTGACCGGCTGCGGTCGATCGAGCATCGCCCAGTGCGATGCGCCCTCGATGCGCGCGTAGCGCCACGCTGCGGTCATCAAGCCCGCGCTGGCCGTCATCTGCGACTGCCACAGATATTGATCGTTGCTGCCCCACATGCCGAGCGTCGGCACCGCACACGGACGCTTGTGCAGCTCACCCGTTGAGGCGGCCAGGTACAGCGCAGCCATTGTGTTGGCGCGATCCCAGTTGAGCATGCCGTTCATCGCGTCCGGGTCCTGCAACCGCGACCATACTTCAGACAGTTGCGGGTGCGTCGGCATGATCACCCGCTTGAGGAACGCGCCATCATCGGCTGCATACAACGCCGTCGACGCTTGCTGAGTATTCAGATACATGTACCAGCTTTGTTTAACAGAGGCTGGCGTTTGCTGCCCTAACATCGCATCGGGGTGCCCCGTGGCAATCACCACATGGCGACGGAATCGCTCAGGCATCGCCAGCACGAGCTCCCAGCTGATGAAGCCACCCCAGTCATGACCAACGATGTCCATCTGCTTGACGCCGAGACTGTCGATCAGCGTGACGACATCGCCGATCAACTTGTCCGCCGCGTAACGCGTTGTGTTCGCCGGCTTATCCGTCAGACCATAGCCGAGCAGGTCCGGGGCGATCACGCGATATCCTGCTGCGATTAGAGCCGGAATTTGATAACGCCAGAGTCCGGCCGTATCCGGCATACCGTGCAGCATCAACACGACCTTGTCGCCAGTGCCCTGTTCGCCGATGTGATAGTTCACCCCGTTGATCAACATGCGCCGTCCCGGCACGCTGCCGGGCGGCAGTGCCGGTGGCAGCGTCGATTGACGCTTCGGCGCATCGGGCTGCGACGTGGACTCCGACGTCGCGTCAGCGCCGCGAGCGGCCGCCGCTAATCCGAAACCGATTGCACTGCCGACGCTCAGCAGACCCGTGCTCTTCAGAAACGCCCGGCGATCCTGTGTCATCAAGCCCCGCTTCGTTGTGCGGCGAAATAGTTCGCCAGTTGGTCGATGTCATGCGCTGACAGAGCGGCCGCCAGACCGTTCATTGCATCGGTCGAATCCTTACGCCGCCCACTCTTGAACGCGCGGAGCTGCTCCACGAGATAACCCCGACCCTGTCCAGCCAGGTGCGGATATGCGGCGGGGCCAGTGGCCGGCGCGTCATGACAGGCGAGACACGCTGCCGCAGTCGCCGACGCCTGCGTTGAACCGGTACCATGCGCAACTGCGTTGATAAGAGGTTGTGCGGCAAAATAAGCAGCCAACTGGTGAATCTCGCGATCGGATAGTGTCTGCGCCAGCGAGTTCATCTGCGGGCTACGCCGTTCGCCGCTGGCAAACGCGTGCAACTGACTCGCCAGGTATGCCTCCGGCTGCCCGGCCAGACTGGGATAATATGCATTGCGTGAGCTGCCTCGATCGCCATGGCAAAGCACGCAGACGCGCGGCAGTTGCGGCCAGGTACCCTCGTTAGTCTGATCTACGCGCGCGGTTTCCTGCATCGCCTGATCAAACCGGTAAGAATCGTAAAGCGGTGGCCCGAAACGCACGCCGACCACTATCAGCGCCATTACCAGCAGCACACCCACGAGCGTAATGATTCGGCCGACGCCGCTTTGACGACTCGCTGTTCGATAGCTGTCCAAACGACGGCTCATGCCTGACGTAACGCATCGAGTGCCTGCAATGCCGCCCGATGGCCCGACCTCACCGCACCATCCATGTAACCGGCCCAAATGTCCGCGGTTTCGGTACCGGCCCAGATCAACCGTCCCGCTGGCGGATGCAGCGCGTCACCGAGTTCGGTCCACAGCCCCGGTGGCATCGCCGAGACACAACTCAATGTCCACGGATCGGCGCGAGCCCAGTCGTACTCGTGATACTGCACCGGCCGCAGTGCCGGTTCGCCCAGCGCTCGAGCATATATTTGCGCCAGCATTTGACTTGCTTCTGCTGTATCGGCTGACAGCGCGGCGTTTACGACAAACGCGTTGATTACCCCGAGTGAGCCATCGGGCGGCGAATTGTCGTACGCCCACATCACCGGACCGTCAGCCTGGATGATCTGACCATTCAAATCCTCGTCGCGCCAGAACGGCGTTGGATAGACGTGCACGGTTTTTCGTGCCGGCGAATACGCCGGCCAGCGTCGCTGCAACTCAGCGCGCCGTGACGGCAGCGCGGGCTCGAACACAATCTGATTGCACAGTGCCGGCGTCAGTGCGGCGATCACCTGGCGCGCACGCACTACACCCCGATCGGTTTGAATGCTGGCCACCGACTGATCCCAACCGCTGACTTTGCGCACGGGTGCTGACAACTTTACTCGGTGGCCCAACGCGTGTGCCATCTTGATGCTGAGCACCTGCGAGCCACCGACGAAACGGGTCTCCTGCGCACTACCTTTGATCGAGTCGAGCTGCTCGTAGTCGCTGTTCGCCGAATTGATCATCGACAGAAACTGCAGCAACCCCATCTTGGCCGGCATCGCGCCACCGGAGAGCATCGAACTGAGATTCCAGGCGATCTGCGCATCGGGCGTCAGGTTTTGTTTGGCAAGCCAGTCGCCCAGCGCGAGCCTGTCCAGTTCTTTGGCGTTCGGTGCGGTCCACGGCGCACCGGACGGAACATTTCGGGCCAGCTTGCTGAGTTTTGCCGCAATCACCGGATCGGCGCCCAGCGTACCGTCGAGATCGACGGCCAGCCGACGATCACCTGCGAGAAATACCGTCTTGCCTCGATAGTAAGTGGGGAACGTCGCAACACCGAGTTCCCGCGCCAGGTCGGCGATGGCGGTCTGGCCAGGACCGATCCACTGTCCGCCACCCTCGGACACACGGCCGTTGCCGAGATCGTGGTTCAGGGTTCGGCCACCGACCCGGTCGCGTGCTTCCAGCACGACGAACGATTCGCAGCCGCCGCGCAACAAGTCGCGCGCCGCGGTCAGGCCCGCAAGACCCGCACCGATGATGGCGATGTCGATGACAGGGTCCGCTTCACCGTCGGATGCGACCGGCTCCGCAGAACGCGACTTCGCCGGCAACATACCGAACGCTGCGCCTGCCAGAGCCATTCCTATGAAGTCGCGACGGTTCGTATTTGCTGTGCGAACGCCGAACGGACCCGGCGTGAATCGTGTGCGGTTGACGGCGTTCCCCAATACCTGACAGTGTGTCAGATACTATTAGCGCTTCGGTGGTATGGCAATCGTTTTGCACGGCGAAATTTCAGCAACGGCATAAGTCAACAACCATTGACATACAAGCCGGCGTCGGGCAGATTCATCCGTGCCCGCCACTCGACAGGATCGAAGCTATGAACGTCGCCGTGAAACTCGACGCCGCTGCAGCCGCAACCGACGCCTATGCAATACCACTCGCCGAGATCAATCCGGCCAAGGCCGAGCGGTTCCAGTCGGACACCATCTGGCCCTACTTCGAGCGCCTGCGCCGCGAGGACCCTGTGCACTTCACCGCCGAAAGTGAGTTCGGACCCTACTGGTCCGTCACGCGCTGGGACGACATCATGGCGGTCGACACCAATCCCGAGGTGTTCTCGTCGGCCGAAGGCATCACGCTCGTGAATCAGCAAGCCATGGCCGAGCAGGAAAAGATCATGGGCCCGCGCCGGCGTGGCGGCGCCGGATTCATCACGATGGATGCACCCGATCACATGCCGCGGCGCAAGGCCGTTAGTCCAACAGTTGCGCCGCGCAATGTGGCAAAGCTGGCGCCGCTGGTGCGCGAACGCGCCGGCCAGATTCTCGACAGCCTGCCGATCGGACAGGAATTCGACTGGGTCGACCTGGTCTCGAAAGAATTGACGGCAATGACCCTCGCGACGTTGTTCGATTTTCCGTTCGAGCAGCGCCGTATGCTCACGCACTGGTCCGATATGTTCACCAACATGCCGGGCTACGGGCCGGTGACCAGTTGGCAACAGAAAGGCGAGGCCATCGCCGAGTGCTTTGCCACCTTCCACGATTTATGGAATCAGCGGGTCAACGCGGAACCCGGTAGTGACCTCATCTCGATGCTGGCGCACGACCCCGCCACCCGGAACATGGCGGCGGATGAGTACCAGGGCACCGTGGTACTGCTGATCATCGGCGGCAACGACACCACCCGCAACACCATTTCGGGCAGCGTGTACGCGCTGAACAAATATCCCGAACAGTACGACAAGCTGCGCGCCAACCCGTCACTCGTGCTGCCGATGGTCTCGGAGACCATCCGCTGGCAGACGCCGCTCGCGCACATGCGCCGGGTTGCCACCCGCGACTTCGAGATGCGCGGCAAGACCATAAAAAAGGGCGACAGCGTTGCGATGTGGTACGTGTCGGGAAACCGTGACGAGTCGGCCGTCGAAAATCCCAACGACTTCATCGTCGACCGCCCGCGCGCGCGCGAGCACCTGTCGTTCGGCTTCGGTGTGCACCGCTGCGTGGGCAACCGCGTCGCCGAAATGCAGCTGACCATCATCTGGGAAGAGATCATGAAGCGCTTCCCAACGATCGAACTCGTGCGCGAACCGACCCGCACGTACTCGTCGTTCGTTCACGGGTACGAGAGCATGCCGGTGATCATCCCGACGCGCACCTGAAGGTCCGCCCCGGTATGAGTGGTAGTGGTACGGCGACACTCGAACGCCGCCGCGCAGCGCCGCGCAAGCGCGATGCCGAAGCGACACGCGCGGCGATCCTCGAGGCGGCCAAGACGCAGTTCGGGCAGCTTGGATACGACCGTGCCGCACTGCGCGACATCGCCGCTGAGGCGGGTATCGACGTGGCACTCATCAAGCGCTACTTCGGCGGCAAGGAGGCGCTGTTCACCGCGGCATTGAAGGCGTCGTTCCAATCCGATCCGCTGCGCGACTGGGATCGTCGGACTTTCGCCCATGACATCGCGACGACGATGGCCGACAACACCGGCTCCGACGAGGAGCGCACGCACAGATTCCAGTTCCTGCTGCGCGCGGCGACATCACCCACCACCGCACCGCTGCTCGACGCCGCCATTCAAGAGCGCTTCCTCGGGCCGATCCGGCACTGGCTGGGCGGCGGCGATGACGCACCGGCCCGTGCCCGGGTACTGGCTGCGACCTTCATCGGCCTGTTGGTTGAACGGCTCATTCGAAACCGGCCGCTCGCGGGCCGCGAGCGAAAGGCGTTCATCGAGCACGTCACGTCGATCTTGGAATCCATCGGTTCCGATTCGGAGCCGGCGAAGTAGCCGAATGCGTCCAACACCCGGTCGGGTTTCAGTCCATCCGAGCGAACGCGCTGGACTTGGCTCGACTTGAGCGACGCACATCAGTGGGCGTCCGGATAGGCGGCGGTACGGAATCGGGCACAAAGGCGCGGGCGAGACTCTTCTCGCCGTTCTGCACCGCGATCACCCAGACCGTCTTCAACGGCACGTGACTGTCCGCGCTGTACGAGATCGTGCCGGTGACGCCTTCGAAGTCCCGCGTGTTCTCGAGCGCGTCGAACACCCCATGCTTGCCGCCCCGTGCGCGCTGCAGCGCGTCGAGCATCAGTCGCGCCGCATCGTAGCCGAGCGCGGCGAATGCGTCGGTCGGCGCGACTCCATAGGCGTCGCGATAGGCCGCAATGAAGGCCTTCGCGGCCGGTGTTCCAGTGTCCTCCGACAGCCAGGCGTGGGTGGTGTACCAGACCTGATCGGTCGGTCCCGACCCGCCGTCGAGCAGGTTCGGGGTATCGAAACCGTCGCCACCGACGATCGGCTGGGTGACGCCCGCTGCGCGGAGTGATGCCACCACCGCGCCAATGCAATCGGGGAGTCCCGCCAGATAGACGAAGTCGGGCTGCGGCTGTTGCGTGAGCACCTGTTGTGCAAGGCCCCCGATATCACAGCCACCGTCGTAGGAGACATCGAGCTTGGCCGTACCGCCGAGCTGTTCAAACCGCGTCCGGAAATAGCGAGGTAACGTGCGCGTGTAATCCGAGGTCGCATCCCACAGGATCGCAACATCGCGGCCGAACGCGCCGTATCCGAACTCTGCTGCGGCGGCAGCCTGAGTGTTGTCGCCGAACGGTACGAGAAAGACGTCGTCGCCGATCGTCGCAGGTAGCGACGGGTCGGTGGCACCGATCGACAGGAACGGTACATGTCGTTGCTGAAAGATCGGTCCGGCGACGAGTACCGAGTCGTTGTCGGTGAAGCCGGCGGCGACGGATACGTTTCCAACTACACTGTTCGCTGCTGCTGCGGTCACGCCGGGCTCCGATTGTGTGTCCAACAGCGCGGCAAAGGCGACCGGGGCCCGTCCACTGTCCTGCTGCAATCCGAGCACGAACCCATTTAATGCAGGCCTCCCCAGGCTCGCCTGTGCGCCGTGCAGGTCCAACAGGGCCGCGACACGAACGCTCGGCACGTGGCTGCGATCCGTGCCGTCGGCGCCGACCGCGGCGCTTCCGATCGAGATCAATGCGAGTGCTATTACGGCGGTGGTGATCGGTCGATTCACGGTGCTGCTCGTCAGTTGGGGAAGATCATCGAGAATAATACAGGTGTGCGCGATATCCAGGCGCGAGTCCGACGGGCTCGAGAGTGCGGCGACTGCCGCTGCGAGTTAGCCACAGGAACCGGATAGCCGAGCGAACCAAGTGCGCCGATGCCATCGAGTCGCTGATCGGGCTGATGGGGACTTAGCGTGCGTTGAGCAGCGCCACGCGCTCGTTGGCTGGTAAGACAGAGGGTCGATTTGCCAGTATGGTCCGTGTCGGAAGAGCGAAGGGGTAGAACCATGCCGATTCGATATCTGAAGATCGTGCGCGTCGCGTTCGTGCGTCTGTTGGCTTGCTGTACGTCGCCGGCAACCAACGCGCATCTTCTCTTACAGCGTTGACTCGCCCATATTTACTCGGCCTCGTCCGGCACCTCTGGCGGCAAGCGGTACGGCGTCGCCAGGATTGGCTGACTCAACACGACCATTCCCCCATTAGGGCGACCAACCTCGCCAAATGTATAGATGTAATCGAACAACGCTGACGCCTTCGCCTCAGGTGCAATGATCTGCAGCAGTCTGACGAAGGTCGATTCCGGCAGTTGATCAACCCGCCGCGTCTTCGCCGCTTGCAGCACCGACACGCCGCGGCAAGCCACGCTGTCGGCAACTTCCACACCCCACTCCTTACGCAGCGCGCGTATCAATCTGCGGTCCGTGCCGTCATCCGGCAAAACACACCACAGCAACCGAACGTCCTCCCATGGCGTGGCAGTCGCGACAGCGTGCTGCTTCACTGCCACGCATCTCCATGGAGACGCTCACGCAGCGCCTCGGGGATGTAAGTGGCCATTTTCTGCAGCGGCGTCGCGTACACCACGCCGGCACCGGGTCGATCCAGTTCCAGCTTCATGTATAGATTGTGCATCACCAGATCGCGCTGCTCGGTGGCCGCGAGCATCATCACCACATCCTTCTCGGCTTCTATAGCAATGCCCAACAACCCCAGCCGTTCGCGCACTCCGCTACCGCGCGCGTGATAGACCACCGCGCCGGTGACGCCGGCTTCGCGCGCCACCTTGATGGCTTCATCGCCGCGTCCATGCGCCACGATGCAGGTGATTGACACGACATCGGTGATGTACGTGATGCTGGATTCACTCATAGGATCTCCTGTGCCGCTTCAAGCGTGGATAGCCGATGGGTCTGCATAGCTGCCCGCGCCTCACCGCCAATCTTGAACCGCGACCACAGTCCGCTTATCAGCACGGTTATGATGGGTCCGACGGAGGCCAGGCACAGGATGCCGAAGCCTTCCACAGCATGGGTGGCGTTACCGAAGCCCAGACCCATGGCCAGCACCAACGGCACGGTGACTGGGCCGGTGGTAACGCCTGCACTGTCCCAGGCCACATTGACGAAGGCTTCGCTGGACAGCAGAGTCAATACGGCCGCCACTGCATATCCACCGCACAACAGCCACACCAGCGGCAGATTGAAGACGAGCTTGGCCAGCCCGAGGGCAATACCGAACGCGACGCCAAGCGACACGGCTAGGATCAGCGTCTTTTTCTTGAATACACCATTGGTGAGCTGCTCCGCCGTCATGCCCAGCGCGGACAGCGCGGGTTCGGCAATCGTGGCGCCGAAACCCAGCAGCCACGCAAATGCCAGCGCAAGTATCAGCCCGACGGCGTAGTTGTACAGCGGTGACGCTGCAACACCGGTTACCTGCATGAATGCGGTAGGCACCAGCGTCCCCGCACTGTTTCCAAGCACCGACAGACCGTAGGTCAAGCCTACGTTGAATACACACATGCCGAGAATCGTCAGCGCAATCCCCAGGAATATTTCGGCCTGATTCGCCATCCGCTCTCGCAAGATCACGCTGAGCACGAGGAAGAGAAAAATCACCAGCGGCAGAATCGCGCGCACCCCTGCGACCACCTCCGCCCCCGGACTGTGCCCATACCAGGCACCCGCAGCTGCATCGTTTGCCGCAGCCGCCGCCTGCCGTGCCGCTTCGATGATCTCCGTCGGCGATTGCATCGACGACACATACAGCGCCAGAAACAACACGCCCGCAATGGGAAACAGCGAGGCGAGCGTCACGATCCCAAAACCCGACAGCCCGCCTACATCTTTACCGGCCGCGCTCGAGATGCCGACGCCCAGCGCCAGCACCAGCGGCACGGTGACCGGACCGGTAGTCACCGCCCCCGCATCCCATGCCAGACCCAGCACCGTCACCAGCTGCGGATCGCTCGCCATATATAAGGTGGGCACAAGCACAATCAGCAGCGAGCAGTAGATCAGCGGTTTCAGGCTCCACCCATACAGGAAGCGCAGCGTGCCGATCACGGCTGCCAATCCCACCGAAGCGCCAACAACTAGCACTAGAACGTCGGACCAATCATTGAGTAGCGCGTACAGATAGGGCGCACGTTCCACGGAGACGATCTGCCCGGCCATCTTCAGGGCACCGATAGCTGGCTCCGCGAACGTCACACCGATGCCCAACAGCAACGTAATGACCAGCACCACCGGAAGGGCGAGCTTGCGCGGCAATTGTTCGCCGATCACCGTGCCAAACGGCATCAGCCCGATTTTCAATCCCTCCATAAACAGCATCAAGCCGATGATTACCGCGAACATGCCACCCGTAACCAGCCAGGCATCCTCGACCAATTGCCGCAGTATCAGAATCTGAAACAGTGCGAGGTAGACCGCGAGCGGTACGACGGCGCGGGCCTGGTCCCTGAACCGGACCGACACGTAAGGTTGCAGCACGCGGCCCACTTCGCGTGGTCGCAGGCGCAGCGGCCGCGGCTGATGAGGCAACGCGCGACCGTCCGCAGCGTAGTCGATGTCGGGTGCAAACGCGTTGAAGCTGATATGCGATGGCCCGCCGCCGCTGCCATGGATGAAGTCTGCGTAGCGAATCCGCAGGGGTCGCTCAGCTGAAGGTGGTGACTCTGCAGTCATCGTTGCTCTTTATGAAACTCATCTGCGCAGCCGATTCGACTACCGAATTCCGGTATCACCGAGGCGCACCGCTGCCATCCCCTGCTCGACGAATACGGACGGCGAGATGATTGCGGTTCGAACACGCCGCTGGAACCTGCTTTCAATAACTCTCTGATCACGCGCGCTGCCATTCGCCTAGAAAAACATCATCAGTGTACCGGCCACGGTAAGAATCACATTCGCAAATGCATACGTGCCGGTGTAGCCCAGTGCCGGCATCGTGCTCTTCGCCTCGCTGTTGACCAGGCTCATCGCAGCCGCACTGGTCATGGCGCCTGTGATTGCGCCGATAAGCAACACCGGCTCCAACTTAAGCACCTTGCGACCGAACGCGTAGCCCAGCAGGATCGGCGCCGCGACGACGAACACCGCCGCGAGAATCAGCGCCGGGCCAGCCTGCGCAAAGGTCGCAACGATCTGCCCGCCGGCCTGCAAACCCACACCGATGATGAACAGCATCAAGCCGAACTCCATCAGGATCCAACGCGCCGCCTCGGGGAATTTACCGAATGTCGGTCGAGTCGCATTCAGCCACCCCACGACAATCCCAGCCGCCAGCAAACCACCAGCCATGCCGAGCCCGAGCGGCACGCCATGCACATTGATGGCGAGCACCCCGATCACGGCGCCGAACGCGATGCCGAACGCGAACGTCGCCATATCAGTTTCGGCAACGCCCGATTCCACGGGACCGAGAATCGCTTGCAGTTCCGCGACGCCAGGCTTCGGCCCGACCACGCTCAGCACATCGCTGCGTTGCAGGCGCAAATGGCGTCGCAGCGGCAGGAGCATGCCATCGCGACGCACTTCAGTGACAACGAGTCCGTGCTGCCGCGCGAGATCGAGTTCCGCAAGTGTTTTGCCCACGGCACCGCGTCGCGCAACGACGACATGTGCA
Source organism: uncultured Gammaproteobacteria bacterium (assembly GCA_963735085.1). GTDB lineage: Bacteria > Pseudomonadota > Gammaproteobacteria > Pseudomonadales > Azotimanducaceae > DATJGR01. Next base: position 82,351 of record CAVTJP010000010.1, on the reverse strand, counting down.
AACGACGCCGTCAAATCGATCTCTGGCGACACGGGTATCTCGTCCCCAACCTGCTCGACTCCACGGCGGAAGAAATTCGAGTCGCCGTAGCCATGGATCTCGTCGCCAATGCGCAGGTGGTCGTCATCGGCAATCTCACGCTGGCCAATCCATTTGCCGTCGCGCAGCAGTCGCAGGACCGACAGTCCGTCCCAGAAGCGCGCACGCAACTCTCGAATCGAAGACTTACACAACTCGGCATTTGTCACGCGGTAAGCGCGCGCCTGCAACTGACCCGCACGCTCTTCTTTGTCGGCTGCTTCCATCTTCGCGGCTTCGGCGGCCAGATCGACGCCAACCAGACGCGGCAGCAGACGCACTGTTGCGATGATGCCGAGCAGGCCCACCACATAAGTAATTGCATAGCTCGTGGCGATGGTTCCAAGTACACCCTCCGCCGTGGCTCCGTCAGGCAACCCCACAATGCCGGAGCGAACCGCCTCCTGAGCCGCGGCCAGTGTCGGCGTGGTCGTCATCGCGCCTGCCAGCAATCCCGCCGAACCGCCGAACGGCAGATGCAACAACCGGCCAGCCACGATTGCGATGGCAATACCCACCGCCGCGACGAACAGCGCCAGCATCAGGTATTGCACGCCCTGAGTTTTGATCACCTCGAAGAAGCGCGGTCCCGCCTGATAACCCACGGCGAAGATGAACATCGCAAATCCCACCGACTGCGCGCCGTCGGCAATTCGAAATCCATACTGGCCAAGCACCAGCGACACCAGCAGCGCACCGGCAACCGGGCCTAGCGAAATCGGCCCGATTCGAATCCGGCCCACGAGGTAGCCACAGCCCAAAACGATGAACAGCGTGAACACCGGGTTGTGGCGAAGAAAATCGAGCAGCAACGATTCGATCTGCATGTGTGTTTAGCTCAGCTTCCGCCGGACATGAGGATGACCATCACCATGCCCCACAGCGTCAGAAAGACATTGCCCACGGCGTATGGCAGGCCATAACCCAGTGCCGGAATCCGGCTCTTCGCCGCTTCTTCGATCATGCCGAGCGCGGCCGTGGTGGTTCGCACGCCGGCGCACACCCCCAGCAGAATGGCCGGATGAAACTTGAAGACATAGCGGCCCAGGAACATCGCGAACAGCAGCGGCACCGAGGTGGCGACGACGCCCCACAGAAACAAGCTCAGGCCTAGCGCCTGCAGTCCGGCTACAAATCCTGGGCCAGCGCTGATACCCACGATCGCGATGAACGTATTCAAGCCAAGCGTGTTCATCAGCCACACCGACGGCTCAGGAATATTTCCGAACACCGGTCGCACCGTGCGCAGATAGCCGAGCAGCAGCCCCGCAAGAAGCGCGCCGCCCGACGACGACAGACTCAACTGGATGGCGCCGAACGACAACGTGCCGAGCAAACCACCAACTAGAATACCGAACGCCACCGTGACGAGATCCGTTGCCACGGTGGGGCGGTCGGCGTGGCCGATGGCAGACGCGGCTGCATTCACATGGCGCACGCTGCCGGCGAGTTGCAGGATGTCGCCGCGCAGAATCTGCGTTTCTGGAAAGATCGGAATCTCGACCATGTTGCGGGTGATCTTGCGCAGGTAGATGCCACGCGTGAACGGTTCGTCGGCCAGTTCACGCAGCGTTTTGCCGTTGACGGCCTTGCTGCGTACGTAGACGTCGACGCGCTCCGCCGGCATGTCGAGCAACCCGGCGTCCTCCACTTCGGGGATCACTGCCTCCACCTGCTCCACGAGTGCACGGCGCGGCCCGGAAATCACCACGGTGTCACCCAGTTGCAGCACCGTGTCCGGTTCGACTTCGATGATCTCTTCGCCGCGGCGCACACGTTCGAAGAAGATGCGCAGCTCCGGAAACAGCTCTCGCACCGGCTTGCCCACCAGCGCCGGCGCATCGATGCGATAGGCGCGCACTTCGATGTGGCGGTATGCGGAGAGCGCGCCCGCATCCAAACCGGGGGCACCGCCACCGAGTTCGCGTTCGTATTCCTTGCACGCCGCCGGCAGATCGATGCGCAGCAACCAGGGCCCGATCTGCGCCAACAGAATGGCTGAGCCGACGGTGCCGAAGATGTAGCTCACCGCATACGCAACGGGAATGGCGTCAGCGATTGCTTTGAGCTCGGTCGCCGCCAACCCCAGCTGGTCGAGGCGGCCCTGCGCCACACCGATGGATGCGGAGATCGTCTGCGAGCCGGCATACAGGCCCACTGCGTAACCGACATCGAGGCCCGCGAATACCGCGCAGGCATACGGCGCGAGTAGACAGACCATCAGCACCAGAACGGCGAACAGAATCTGCTTCGGGCCGTCGCGGCCGAGCCCCGCAAAGAACTGCGGTCCCACGCCGTAGCCCACGGCGAACAGAAACAACATGAAGAACATCGACTTGATCGGCCCGGGCACACTGATGCCCAACTGGCCGATCGCGATCGCGGCCAGCAACGTGGCCGTTACGTTGCCGAGACTGAATCCGCCAAATTTTTTGGGGCCGATCCAGAAGCCGACGCCCAACGCTGCGAAGATGGCGAGCTCAGGATTCTGCTGCAGCGTAACAACCAGCCAATTCCACATATGCGTACTCCTAAGACCTTCCGCGTCGCGCACACTCGCCGCTGCAGCCAGCCACCCGCTAGTACGTGTAGAACATTTCCTGAATACGCTGCGGATTGTGCGTCTTGGTCAACGCCAGTTGCAGCAACACCCGCGCCTTGGGCGGCGTGAATTCTCCCGATGCAACAAATCCCATCTCGTCGTCGTTCACTTCGTTGTTGCGCAGGACGATCCCCATCGCCACCCGCGTGCTGCGCACGATGACGACACCCGCCTTCGCTGCCTTCTTCGCTGCATCGAGCGCTGCGGAGGTCATGTTGCCGTCACCGACGCCGGCGATGACGATGCCTTTCGCACCGTTCTTAACCGCTGCGTCGATCAGGTCTGCGCTCATGTTCGCGTGTGCATAAATGATGTCGACACGGGGTAGCTTGTCGAGGCCGGCAACGGAGAACTCCGTGGCTGCGCCGACCTTCTTGTTCATCGGTTCGAACCACTCCACAGTGCCCGTGTGCACGAGCCCGGCCGGGCCGCGGTTGAGGCTTTGAAAAGTCTGCACGCTGGTGGTGTCTACCTTCACCACATTGCGGGCGTAGTGGAATTCGTCGTTGAGCAGTACCAGGGTCCCGCGCCCCTTCGCTGCCGGGTCTATCGCAACGGCGACCCCGTTGTAGATGTTGCCCGGGCCATCCGCACTGATTGCGGTGGCAGGACGCATCGAACCGACCATCACCACCGGCTTTGGACTCTTCACCACCAGGCTCAGGAAATAAGCGGTCTCCTCCAGCGTATCGGTGCCGTGCGTGATCAGCACTGCATCCACGTCTGGCGATGCAAGTGCGGCATCGACACTCCTGGCGAGCTTCAGCCAGACGTCATCGTTCATATCCTGGCTGCCGATGTTGGCGACCTGTTCGCCGGTGATCCGCGCGAGCTTGTCCAGGTTCGGCACCGCGCGGATCAGCGTGTTGACGTCGTAAGCGCCGGATTTGTAGCCGTAATCGGAGGCGCTGGCTTGCGCACCGGCGATCGTGCCGCCGGTCGCGATCACGCGCACGCTGGGCAGCACCTTCGTGGGTTTGGTTGACGCGCTCTGCGCATTCGCAACGCCAATCGGCACGAGCGCTGTCAAAATCACAAAACCCAGCGCTGCAATTCTCATCGTGGTTCTCCCGTTCATGAAAAAGGTCACAGATCGGATTCGCATCGTGCGTTCATCGCTTCGGCGTTTTTGCCGACGCTATTCGCTTGCGGCCACTGGCGGTTTTAGTGGTTTTGCGCGACTTGGCGGGCTTCACGCCTTCTGAAGGTTTGGCGAGGTTCCCCTTCGACGCCTCGTAAGCTTGTCGATAGCTGCGACCGATGGCGCGGATCGCGCGACCGATATCGTCGTACACATGGTTTTCGAGATTCGCGAATGACACGCGCACCGAAAAGTCCGGCGCCTCGAAGCCGCCGCCGTTCAACAACACGATGCCGTAGTCTTCGGCGAGGCGGAACACGACGTCGAGCGGGTGGATATTCTCCATCACCCACTCGAACACCTCGTCACCACCTGCGTATTTCTTCGCCCAGAACTCGAAATCGATGATGCCGTAGTAGTAATCGAACATCTCGTTGGGCGCGACTTCGATACCGAGCCCCTCGATAGTCGCCTCCACACGCTTCTTGACGATGGCGATGCAAGCCCTCTGGTACAGCTTCTTTGCATCCATCAGTTCGGACAGCGAAAACAGGCTCATCATCACCTGCTGGGGCAGCGACAGTCCGGCCGTGTGATTCAGCGCCACGTCGCGACTGTCGGCCACAATGCGGTCGATGAAGCGAAGCTTGCGCGGCTCGAGCACCAACGTACCGTAGCGCTTATCCAGCTGCTCCAGCACAGGCTTGGGATGGCGCGCGATCAGCTCATCAAGCAGGTTGTCTTCATGCAGAGCGATCACGCCGAGTCGCCAGCCTGTGCAGCCAAAGTACTTGCTGTACGAATACACTCCGATGGTGTTGTGCGGGAACGCACCCAGCAAGGATCGGAAGCCAGGCACAAAGGTGCCGTAGACATCATCCGTCAGCAGGATCAGATCCGGGCGCTTCTTCAGGATGGCGCCCATTTTCGCGATGCTCGCCTCGTTCAACGCTGCCGCAGACGGATTGCCAGGATTGCACAGGAAGAAAGCCTTGATCTTCGGGTCCAGCAGTTTGTTCAGTTCCGTATCATTGAACTGCCAGCGATCTTCCTGCTTGGACTGTACGTTTACGGTCTTCAGACCGTAGTCCTCGAGATGCGGCATCTCGAGGTACGGAGTAAATATTGGTGTACCCAACGCGATGGTATCGCCAGCATTGAGCAGTCGATTGGTCTTCAGCGCCTTGAAGATGTAGCACATCGCCGCGGTGCCGCCTTCCACGGCATACAGTTGGAACGTGCCTTTGGGACGCGGCAAGCCACACATCGCCCACTGCAGATATTCGCGAACGATTTTCTCGTTGTGCACGAGCATCCGGTCGGGCACCGGGTAGTTGTCGCCGATGATCGAGTCCACCAGTTCATGGACGAAGTCATCACCGTCGAAGCCGAATTTCTCGATTGCCCATGGCACCATTTCGGAAAGCACGGTGGCGCCCGGCAGGTCGGTGTGCTTAGCCAGCCACGCATCCAACCGTGCGGCGATGCCGGCCTTCTTCGGCATTCCGCCCACGCCTGGCGGCAGATCCTGCACGCGTTTGCATTCAACTACGGCGAATTGCCCGAGCAGGAAGAATGCTTCGCGCGGCTCGGTGGCCACCCAGTTCGGATTGCCACGCCCCGCGTTCAAATAGATTGTCGCCGACTTGCGTGCGGTCGCCGATGCGAGCTGCGCCAGATCGTTTTTGATCTCGAAGGGTCCCAAGGCCTCGTACTTGCGAAACCTCAACTGGTCCATCGTTAGATTCCTCTGGTCATGTTTGGGTACGCGGCAATGGAGCCTGTCAATCAGGCGTCGCGTACGCGCGGGTCGGCGGCAGCCACCATGGCTTGCAGTGCGGCGGGCTTCAGTAGCCGCAACCCGCGCACCGCCGAGTAACCGTGGATTTCCTTCACGTCGAGCTTGCGCATGAAATCGATGGTATCGAGCGTAACCACCTGCCCCGGCACCATGATCGGGAAACCCGGCGGATACGGAATGACGAAGTCCGCCGCAACCAGTTCCGGTCCGTCGCTCAGTCGTTCATCCAGCGCTTTGGAATCGATCTTCAAATACTCGCAGTTCTCTTCGCGGTAGCTCGCGTAGAACGCGCGGCGCATGTGCCCTTCCGACGTGGGCGCATCGCCATTCTCGCGAAAGCTTGCGTGGAAGTGCGTGAAGTTCGGCAGATCGGGCACGTCGTCCACCAACGATTTAATTCGGGCGCGATGTACTTCCAGTTCACTGGGCGAGGCTTTCTTCAGCTGCGCGTCGAGTTCGCTTGCCAGCTCAGCGAGCACTTTCAACAAATGTGCTGCGTCGCTGCGCGTGTTGTTGATATTGATCTGCAGCAGCACACTATTGCGGGACGTCTTGTTCAACTGAATGTCGAAGCGCTCAGCAAGCAACGCTTTGAACGCCGTGCCGTCGAAGCCGGCGCGGCCACAGAACAGCGTCATCCGCGTGGGGTCGAGCGCAATCTCGTCCTCATCCATCGCATCGAGCATGCCATGCCAGGTCAGCCCCTCATCGTCGTAGTCGTTGATTCCCGATTCGCGATACGCGGCCGGCACCATTTCGGCGGGCGTGAGGATGTTGAAATACTTCGAGATCAGCGCATGGCCATTCACGCGGCGGCGGATCTCGAAAGCGAGTTCGGTGGCCTTGGCAACGAGTTCGTAGCCTTCCAGTTCCATCTGCCGGCGCGCGCAGTCGAGTGAGGCGAGAATCTGCAGATTCGGCGACGTGGATGTATGCGTGAAGAACGCTTCGTGAAAGGCGTCCTCCACGAGATGAAAATCCTGATCGCGCACCAGCATCATCGAACCCTGCCGTAGCGCCGACATGGATTTGTGCGTGGAATGCGAGTGGTACACGCGAATGCGAACCTTGTCGGGATCCGGTTTGAGGCGCATGTCGAGCAGACGGGCATCGTTGGGGTCGAGGTCGCCCGTAGCTTTGCGGAACGCGGTGTACTCCTCACGGTAGTCAGGGTCGGCGAAGCGCTGCTCGAGGAACGCCGCCGCGGACATGGCCGTGCGCCGGCGATGCAGCAGCGAGAAACGTGCAAAGCCGAACCACGCCTCGTCCCACATGAATATCAGATCCGGCTTGATGGCAAGACATTCCTCCATCACCCGCACCGGGTTGTACATATGACCGTCGAAGGTGCAGTTGGTGAGATCCACCAACTTGGCCCGATCGAGTTTGCCCTGTGCTTTCAGCGCCAGTAGCGCGGCCTTGATGCTGCGCAGCGGCACCGCGCCGTACATCGAGTATTCCTTCATCGGAAACGCCTCGAGGTACAGCGGTTGTGCACCTGCCAGCACCATCGCGTAGTGATGCGATTTGTGGCAGTTGCGGTCGATCAGCACAATATCGCCGGGCGCCAGCAGCGCCTGCAGGATGATTTTGTTCGAGGTCGACGTACCGTTGGTGGCAAAGAACGCATGATCCGCACCGAAGGCGCGCGCGGCGAGATCCTGCGCGCGTTTGATGTTGCCGGTCGGTTCGAGCAGGCTGTCGAGTCCGCCCGTCGTTGCAGACGACTCGGCGAGGAACAGGTTGGTGCCGTAGAAATGACCCATATCGGCAATCCAGTGCGAGCGGAACACCGATTTACCGCGCGCCACAGGCAAGGCGTGAAACGTTCCGACGGGCCGGCTCGCATACTTCTTCAGATTCGTGAAATACGGTGTCTCATAGCGATCGCCAATGCCAGCGAGCATGGTGAGGTGCAGTTCGAGCAGCTCCTCAGTGCCATGGAAGACCCGCTGGAAGAGCGCCGCATCCGGCGTTCCTGCAAATTCTTCGACCCCCTGATCGATCAACAGATACAGATCGAGTTCGGGTCGAATCTTCTTGATGAGCGTTGCCAACGCAACCGCCGAATGGTGCTCGGCGAGCGCCTTCGCGTCGAGCTTCAGGATCGAGTGCAGCAATGCCACGATCGTGGAATCGCCGAATGCGGATGCGATGTCGAACCGCTCGCGCATGACCACCGCTTGCACGTCATAATTGAACAGCACCGAAATCAGCGCGTCTTCGAAGCTGCCAACGGTCACCAGCTCATACACGAATGGATCATCGGGGCGCCGCAGTTTGCGGATCGCGGCTTTCGTAGCGTCCCAGTTCATGGTGTCCGGCGCACCGACCCGCAGCACTTCGAAATACTGCCGCTCGCCCTGCACACCCGAGATGGGGGGCGGCAGATAGTCCGCGGCGTTCAGTTCTTCCTCGGCATCTGGTTCCCACACACCCGGTTCATGCCGGTAACCGCCCGTTGCCACCGCATCGCAGATGCGGCGGGTAAGTGGTACCAATGCGGGATCCTGCACCTCGACCTTGGCTAGCAGGGCCGCCATCAGCGCGAGACCCGGATACGCGAAATAGTGCTCGACGACGTTGAGCTCGCCCACGAGCCGGTCGATATCCTTTTTCAGTGCACGTTTCTCGTCGGCGCGAACCGCGCGCGACCAATCCTCCGCCGCCTTGGCGAGCGAGGACCAGCGATCGTTGCGCACCGAGGCGATGGCGTAGGGCGCACGCCCGAGCTGCGGCACTACCTTCGAGCCAGACGACTGTTTTGCTCGACTCATTTGGCAGGCATCACGGCGTACGGATTGCCGCCCAGTGCATTGGAGATATCGGTGATGGCCTTTTGCGCACGCACGCTGTTACCGGCGGCGTCGAGGGGCGGTGAAATCACCGCGATACCGAACTTGCCCGGCGAAACGGCGATGATGCCGCCGCCGACGCCACTCTTGGCGGGCAGCCCCGTCGCATACAGCCACTTGCCGGAATCATCGTAGAGCCCCGCGGTGGCCATCACCGCCAGTACCTCGGGCACGTACGAGGCCTGCAGCACCTGCTTCTTCGTCACCGGATTCTTGCCGCCATTTGCCATTGTCGCGGCCATCATCGCGAGGTCCTTCGCGTTGACGCTCACGGCACATTGCTTGGTGTAGATGTCAGTCGCCTGGGCCGGGTTGTCCTTGATGTGGCCGTACGCATACATCAATTCCGCAATCGCCTGGTTGCGCTGGTTGGTCGCCGCCTCGGATTTGTAGACTTCCTCATTGACGCTGAGCGTTCGACCCGCGAATTCACTGTAATAGTCGATGATCTTGTTCCAGATCTCGGCATACGTTGCGCCCTTGACCATGCTGGTGGTCGTGATCGCGCCGGGATTCACGAGCGGGTTGATCTCTGCACCTTTGTACTGCTCGACAGCAACGATCGAGTTGAACACCTGCCCGGTCGCGTCGACGCCGATGTTGTCTTCAATCGCCTGAGGTCCGGATTCCTCCATCACCTTGGCCATCGTGAAGACCTTCGAGATGGATTGAATCGACACCTCGGATGTAACGTCGCCGGCCACATAGACCTTGCCGTGGGTCGTCACAAGCACGATGCCGTAGATCTTCGAGTCGACCTTCGCGAGCGCGGGGATGTAATCGGCGTTCTTGCCTTCCTGCAGATTCGCGTATTTGTCATGCGCCGCGTTCAGTGCAGCTTCGATCGCTGCGGGCTTGGGCAATGCCTCGGCGTTCGCAATTGCCGCTCCGAGCAGCAGTGCGGCGGCAATCCCGATGGTGTTCCATTGGCTTTTCATCTCGAATCCTCCTCGAGGGCGCGCGATCAACGCGCCTTGAAATCGTTGCTGGAGAAGTTGTACTTGACCGAAATCTGCACGCGCGAGTCATCACCCTTCTCGCCGGCTTTGTTTTCGAGCTGACCCCACAGCACCTCGGCGCCGACCATGATGTTCTTCGCTGGGTAGTGCAGCAGGTTCGCGGACGCATACTGACCGCTTTTGAATGACGTACGGTCCTGCAGATCCTCGTTATCGACCCGCGTGGTGCTGTAGCCAATCGAACTGCTCCACTGCTCGTTCCAGTAGTGGTCGTAGTACGCCACCACACCGAGCAACGGCACCGCGGCCGCACTCGCATTGGCCAGCGTGCTCCCCTTCGGCGCCAGGTCGACACCGCCGTCGTTCATGTAACTTGCGATACCTTCGCCGTAGACGACGGACAGGATGATCTTGTCTTTGTCGAGCGTTTTGATGTTGGTGCTGAGGTCGATTCCCCAACCGAGTTCGCTTCCCTTCGGCTTGTTGCTGGGCGTATCGGGCGTATCGAAACCGACATAGCGGAAAATGCCGGCGATCTGTACGTGGCCCCAGTCGCGGTTGGCACGGAACTGCGTTGTGAGATCGGGGTACTTCTCATCGCCGTGCACGTTCTGCGGAAAGCTGTCGACTTCGCGAAACTGACCCGAATCGATATCGTTGCTGGGCTGTTCGATCGCCACAGCAAAATTGTTGGCGCCGCTGATCGGCATCCAGCGGATCTGCGGGTTGCGCAGGAACACCATGCCGTCCGGACCCCAGTAATCGATGACGTTCGGAAACACGTCGATGTCCATGAACAGGCTGTTGGTCTGCCCCGCGAGCCAGTCGCCCCACTGACCGTATGCATGGCGCAGGCGGAACGTGGTCTGTCCCGCGTCGCCGCCGACCCCGTATAAATCGAACTCGAACTTCGTATACAACGTATCACCGTCCACCGGCAGCGTCGCCTGCACGCCGAGCCGTGACTGTCGAACGCTGATGATGGCTTGCCCGTCGCTGCCGTAGAGCCCGGAGTCGGTGGGGATCCGCGAGGGCCGCAACGTGGCATCCCAATCCGGGTTGACGCGATTGAAGTCCTGGATGTAGTCGGCTTGCACAAATCCATACACCTCGAACGAAGAGACCACGTCATCAGCTGCGTTGGCTGCAGTGGCAGCGAGCCCTCCAAAGCACAGGACACCGAGCACTCGACCGATACGCAGAACACCTGTCATCAGAATCTCTCCCATAAGAATGCCGCCGGGCGCATCTTGGCGACGCCGCAGCGAGGCCGCAGTACGCATTTGCCACAAACCCCATTCTTTGCAGACAATTCGCAATTCTCTGCGGCAAGGCGACCGAACGTGCAGAACCTCAGCCCGCCGGGACCGCGGCCAAAGGCGATGACTCTCACCATTGCGTCGTATCTGCGTTCAGTCGGGCTCGCGCTGGAGTCTCATGGCGTACCCAGCGAACAGGTCTTCCGCGAGGTAGCTCTCGCCGTCAACCGATTCGGCGATCCGCTCGAGCGGGTTCCGTCCGAGGTCGTGGCCAAAGTCTTCCGCCGCGCCGTGGCGGTAACCGGGGATCCATTGTTCGGGCTCGAAGTCGCGCGGCACATGCATGCGCGGCACATGCATGCGTTGGCGAGTGCGCTGGTGGTGAGCTCTAGTTTGCGAGAGTTCTGTGTCCGTCTGGAACGGCACTGGCGGTTCTGGACGAGCGAAGGGTCGGTGCAGCTCGTCGACGACCCTGGTGCCGCGTACCTGGAAATCTGCGACGTGTCGGAAGCTACTGCTTACGAATCGGAAGATGCAGTGGTCGCCTATCTCACCCGCTTGATGCACGAAGCCAGCGATGGTCGCTTTACACCGGAGCGTGTCGAGCTGCGGCGCCCGCGTCCAGCCGACGGCGGTGCGGCGCACCGGGCGGCTCTGGCGTGCCCGGTCAAGTTTGGTTATCGCGACGTCAGGATCCATCTCAGATCGGGTGACCTCGACAGGCCCTGGCCCGGCGGCAGTCGCGAGGTTGCGCTGGCCAACGAAGATGTCGTCATCCGCTATGAGTCCAGGCTCACCGACGCAGATCTCGACACCCGGGTGTTGCGTTTGGTCATCGAGCACATGGCCAACGGTCCGCTCGCCAAGGCGGACGTGGCGCGAGCGCTGGGCATGAGCACGAGCAAACTCCAGCAGGCGCTTGCGAAGCGCGGAACCACATTCTCGGCCATCGTCGAAACCGCACGCATCGACGCCGCGATGTCCCATATCGAGGACCGAAGCATGGCCATCAAAGAGATCGCGTTCAAGCTGGGTTTTTCGAGCTCCAGTAATTTCGCACGCGCATTCAAACGCTGGACAGGCCAGAGTCCGCAAGAGGCGCGCGCCGAGACAAATACGAAATCAGAACCTTCAACTCGACGTGGGTAGTCAATTCTCACCCCGCACATTTGGTCTCGACAAGTCGGTCCACAAGCAATTCCGTATCGACATTTCGCGATTCCGAACGATCACACCCCAATCACTCGCGTAGTGCGCGATCAGTCAATCTGGCGCGCCCCTCAACCCGTTTGTCCAGCGCCCCGGCAGCAACAATTTCAGCTAGGTGGATTCCATTACGGAACGACACTTGTTTCCCACGCCGCCAATCGTGACACTGCGTACCCGGATGAAAGCGCGCGCCTGTCGGAGGGCGATTCAAATGCGATGGTTGTTCCTCGGCCTGATGGCCGCGGTTTTGTTTGGCGGGTGCGGCAAGAAGGCGCCAGTACCAGAAGGATTGGCGACGGTCGAAGTGACCGTCATGAAGATCGCGCCACGGGACACGCCGGTCACGTACGAATACGTCGGCCAGACCGAGAGCGCCAATCAGGTTCAGATCGTTGCGCGTGTCGCCGGCTTCCTGGACAAGCAGGTGTACACCGAAGGCAGCATGGTCAAAGTGGGCGAAGTGATGTTCCAGCAGGATCCGAAGCCATTTCAGACGCAACTCGACGCGGCCAAGGGGGCGCTGGCAGCTCAGCAGGCGCGTCTGAAAGTCGCACGAGACAACCTCGCGCGCGTGCAGCCGCTCGTCGCGCTCAATGCACTGGCGCAAAAGGACCTCGACGACGCGACCGGGCAGGAACAAGCGGCCGCAGCCGCGGTCGAGATCGCCAAAGCAGACGTGGAGCAGGCGCAGCTGAACCTCGGCTACACGACCATCCGATCGCCCGTCGCCGGCAGCTCGAGCTATTCCCGGGTCAATGTGGGCTCCTACCTCGACCAGCAGAACAGCCTGCTCACCTACGTTTCTCCCCTCGACCCGATGTATGTCAACTTCAGCATCTCCGAGAACGACATGCTGAACATCCGGTCGGCCCAGGCGAGCGGACAGCTGAAAATGCCGCAGGGTGACAAGTTCGAAGTGGAAGTGGTGCTGGCAAACGGCACCACGTTTAATCAGAAGGGCCGTATCACGTTCGCCGACGCGGACTTCAACCCGCAGACCGGCACGTTTCTCGTGCGGGCAACGCTGCCGAATCCGGACGGCGTCCTGCGGCCTGGTCAATTCGTCAGAGCACGTGTGATCGGTGCGATTCGTCCCAATGCGATCACGGTGCCGCAACAATCGGTGCTGCAGGGTGCCCAGGGACACTTCGTGATTCTGGTCGACAAGGACAGCAAGGCGCAGATCCGGCCGGTCCAGGTCGGCCCGTGGTACGGGCAGCTGTGGTTCATTACCAGCGGGCTCGAAACGGGTGAGACGGTGGTCGTCGACGGCGTCAGCCGATTGTCACCGGGCATGCCCGTGAAGATTGTTACTGCCGCCGCATCGCTCGGCGGTAATTCAGCCTCACCACAATAGCGCCCGAGAATCAGCGCCGATGTTGTCGCATTTCTTTATCGACCGTCCGATTTTCTCCATCGTCATCGCGCTGGTAATCTGCATCGCCGGCGGCGTCGCGATGGTGCAGCTGCCGATCGCCCAGTACCCACAAGTCACCCCGATCCAGATCCAGGTAACGGCAACCTATCCGGGCGCCAACGGAACCCTCGTGGCGCAGAATGTCGGTGCGCCGATCGAGCAGCAGGTCAACGGCGCCAACAACATGATCTACATGTCGTCGACCAGTTCGTCGACCGGCAACTACACGTTGACCGTGTACTTCACGATCGACACCGATCCCGCGCTCGCACAGGTCGACGTGCAGAATCGAGTCAATCAGGCGATGGCGCAATTGCCACAATCCGTGCAGGCGCAAGGGGTCTCGGTCGAGCAAAAGACGTCGACGTTCCTGATGGTGCTGGCGTTCTATTCGCCGGACGGCCGCTACGACGCCAACTTCATCTCCAACTACACGAACGCGCAGGTACTCGGCACCATCAACCGTATCCCCGGTGCCAACCAGGCGTCGATCTTCGGCGTGCCGGAGTACGCAATGCGCATCTGGTTGAAGCCGGACCGCATGGCACAGCTGAAGATCTCGACCACCGAGATCGCCAATGCGATCAAGCAGCAGAACCAGCAGTTCGCCGTGGGCCGCATCGGCGCCGCGCCGACGCCTTATCCGGTGCAACAGACGTTTCCGGTGACGACCAGCACGATCACCGAGCCAGAACAATTCGAGAACATGATCCTGCGGGCCGAAAACGCCGACGCATCGCTGGTGCGTGTGAAAGACGTCGGCTACGCGGATCTCGGCGCACAGAGCTATTCACTGCGCACCAGTTACGAAGGTAAGCCGGCGACGCTGATCGCGGTGTACCAGCAGCCCGGCGCGAATGCGATCCAGGTATCGAAGGACATTCGAAAAACCCTCGCCGAGTTGTCGAAGAGCTTCCCGGCGGGGCTCAAGTACGACGTCGCGCTCGACACGACCCTGTTCGTCCAGGCGTCGATCGACGAAGTCATCAAGACGTTCTATGAAGCGGTGGTGTTGGTCGTACTCGTCGTGTTCGTCTTTCTGCACAGCTTGCGGCTGACGGTCATTCCAACGCTCGCCGTACCGGTGTCGATTCTCGGCGCGCTGGTCGGCATGCTGGTGTTCGGCTTCTCAATCAACATGTTGACGTTGTTCGGCATGATTCTGGCGATCGGGCTCGTCGTCGACGACGCGATCGTCGTCGTCGAAAATACCGAGCGCAACATGGTGCAATACAAGCTGTCGGCGAACGCGGCGGCGAAACGCGCGATGGACGAAGTCAGCGGGCCGGTCATCGCGATCGTGCTGGTGCTCAACGCAGTGTTCATCCCGGTCGCGTTCCTCGGCGGCATCACCGGCGCGCTGTATCAGCAGTTCGCCGTCACCATCGCAATCTCGATCGTGTTCTCGGGCGTCGCTGCGTTGACCTTGTCCCCTGCCCTCGCGGCAATGCTGATCCAGGCCAAACACGGCGAAAAGAAGGGCTTTTTCAAGTGGTTCGACGACACGTTCGAACGCATCACCACGGGCTACGTGAACGGTGTCAAACACGTCATTCATCGCTGGCCGCTGAGCCTCGCGGCATTGGCCGTCGTCATCGTCGGCTGCGTCGTGCTGTTTCGAATCCTGCCGACCGCGTTCGTACCGCAGGAAGACCAGGGCTACCTCTTCGTGCCGTACTTTCTGCCGGATGCAGCGAGCCTCGATCGAACCGGTGAGGTCGGCCGGGAGGCGGCGGCCATCATGCACAAGAGCGAAGCGGTCGCGAACGTGTCCGAGGTCGACGGATACAGCCTGATCGACTCCCAGATGAAGACCAATTTCGGCCTATTGTTCGTCTCGCTGAAGGACTACGAAGAACGCAAATCAGCGGCGCTGTCCGCCGACGCGGTGATCAACGGCGCGAAGGCCGAACTTGCGAAGATCCGTGGCGGCCTCGTTGTACCGGTGAATCCCCCGGCGATTCCGGGGCTTGGCATTACGTCGGGATTCCAGATCTGGATCGAGCAGAAAGGCGCCGGCAACTACGGGCAGCTGTCGGAACTCGTCGAGAAGATCATCGCAAAGGCGCGGACCCGGCCCGAACTGTCCGGCGTCAACACGACGATCCGAGCCAACGGCCAGCAGTTGTTGGCTGACGTCGACCGCGAGAAAGCCGAAGTCCTCGGCGTGCCGGTGCAGGATGCGTACGGCACGCTGCAGACCATGTTCGGCTCGCTGTACGTCAGTCAGTTCCCGAAAGACTCGCGCCTCTATCAGGTTGTGCTGCAAGCCGAACCGCAATACCGGCTGACGCCGGAAGACGTCGGCCGCTTCTACGTAAAGAGCAACACCGGCAAGATGGTGCCGCTGTCCGCATTGGTGAATACCAAATACGTCGTCGGACCCGATCTGGTGACCCGTTTCAACAACTATCCCGCCATCGCGATCAACGGCGCACCGGCACCGGGCGTCAGTTCCGGTCAGGCGCTCGAAGTGATCCGCGAAGTCGTCGAAGAAACGCTGCCCTCGAGCTACGGCTACGACTGGGCCGGCGAGGCACGCGAAGAAGTCAGCGCCGGCTCCACGTCGGCGCTGGCGTTCGTGTTCGGGCTGATCTTCGTGTTCCTGATTCTCGCAGCACAGTACGAGAGCTGGTCGCTGCCCGTCGGCGTGATGATGGCGGTGCCGTTCGCGATCCTCGGCGCGCTGGTCTCCATTGCGATGCGTGGCATCGCCAACGACGTGTACTTTCAGATCGGACTGCTGACGCTGGTGGGACTCGCCGCGAAGAACGCAATCCTCATCGTCGAATTCGCTGTCGAGCTGCATCACAAGGAAGGCATGTCGTTCTTCGATGCAGCGGTCGAAGCCGCGCGGCTGCGGCTGCGGCCGATTGTGATGACGTCGTTTGCATTCATTCTCGGCACCGTGCCGCTCGCGATCGCAACGGGGGCATCCGCCAACAGCCGGCATTCGATCGGCACCGGCGTCATCGGCGGCACACTTGCAGCCACCGTGATCGCGATCTACTTCATTCCGATGTTCTACTGGGCGCTGGAAACCTGGAGCACGAAGCTGTTCGGCTCGAAAGGCTCCACGGAACCTGTCGAGTCGGCGACGCCGGACGCAATCCCACCCAGCGACACACCGGAGGCGCACTGAAATGCGCCCGTTCGCCAGCGTCGTAGTCGCGGCCGTACTCGCCGGATGCGCGGTCGGTCCGGACTATCACCGTCCGAATGTGGAAATCCCAGCAAAGTATCGATATCAGATCGATGAGGTCACCGAGACCGCAAACACGCAGTGGTGGAAACAGTTCAATGACCCGGTGCTGGACCAGCTGATCGTCGATGCGCTGGCCGGCAACAAGGATGTCAAGATAGCAGCCGCGAACGTCGAACGGGCGGCCGGTGTGTTCACCAGCGTTCGTTCGCCTCTGTTTCCGCAGATCGGCTACCAAGGCAGCGGCGCGCGGCAGCGTCTTCCCGATGCACTGGTCACGCAGGGCGACCAGAATCCCGACAGTTCTTATCAGGCATTCGCCACCGCCAGCTGGGAGATCGATCTGTGGGGACGCATCCGTCGTCAGACCGAATCCGCCCGGGCGAATCTGCTCGCCACGGAGCAGGCGCGACGCGGCGTATTGCTGTCGTTGGTGTCATCGGTGGCAACGACCTACCTGAACCTGCGTGCGTTCGACGAACAACTCGAGATCGCATTGCGCACGCGCGATGCATATGCAGAGTCGCTGCGTCTGTTCGAACTGCAGTTCCAACACGGTGTCGTGTCGGAAATGACCGTCGAGCAGGCACGATCGCAGTACGAAAGCGCCGTCGTACAAATCACACAGATCGAACAACAGATCGCGGTGACGGAAAACGCCCTGTCGATCCTGCTGGGTCGCAATCCGGGCGACATCCCGCGCGGCAAGCCGATCGCACAGGTCGTAGCACCATCGATACCCGAGGGGCTTCCATCCCAACTGCTCGAACGTCGTCCCGACATCGCGCAAGCGGAGCAGACACTGATTGGTGCCAATGCCCAGATCGGCGCGGCTAAGGCACTGTATTTCCCGACAATCTCGCTGACGGGTTTGTTCGGGGGTGTGAGCACCGATCTCTCCGATCTGTTCAAAGGCTCTTCGAAGACCTGGAATTACGCAGGCTCGATTGCCGGACCGATCTTTGCCGGTGGCGGCATTTCGGGGCAGGTCGCGCAGGCACGCGCGTCGCAAAAGGCGGCGTTGTTCAACTACGAAGCTACCATTCAAAGCGCATTCGCAGACGTAGACAATGCGTTGTCGGCGCGCCAGAAACTCAGCGATCAACTGGCCGCGTCGGAGCGGTTGGTCAGTTCACTGAAGAGCTACGCGCGCCTGGCATTGCTGCAGTACAACGGCGGCTACGCGTCGTACTTGACTGTGCTGTATGCCGATCAGCAGCTGTTTCCGGCGGAACTCGCGCTGGCACAAACGCGTGCAGCGCTGCTGAATTCGGTGACCAACATCTACAAAGCCACCGGTGGCGGTTGGATAGACGAAGCAGGCCAACTTGCGCCGCAACCGGTTAAAGGCGGCTGGCTATCGCCATCGGTCACTGACAAGCGGGCCACGCCGCGCTAGCGGCCCTTCGCAATCAACTCGTGCGTCAGAAGAGCTCCTTGATGAACTTGAACGGATAGTTCGGATCGCGATAGTCGCCGGGTTTCTGCCGCTTTGGCAGTTCAACCTTTTCGTTCGGCAGCTCTTCGTATGGAATCTGAGTGATCAGATGGCTGATGATATTGAGGCGGCCGCGCTTCTTGTCGTCCGTCCGCGCAACGTGCCATGGGGCAAATCCCGTGTCTGTGGCGACGAACATGTCGTCGCGCGCCCTCGAATAGTCGTACCAACGGCTGTAGGACTTCAGATCCATCGGTGAGAGCTTCCAGGTCTTGCGGCCGTCGTCGATCCGAGATTCGAGCCGGCGAGTCTGCTCCGCCTCGCTGACCTCGAGCCAGTACTTGATCAGAATGATCCCGGAATCGACCATCGCGCGTTCGACCGCGGGCAGCATACGCAGGAACTTTTCCACCTGTGGCTCGTCGGTGAACCCCATCACCCGCTCGACACCGGCGCGGTTGTACCAGCTGCGGTCGAAGATCACGACTTCGCCGGCGGCCGGAAAGTGCGGGATGTAGCGCTGCACGTACATCTGGCTCTTTTCGCGCTCGGTTGGTGTTGGCAGCGCAACGACACGGAACACGCGCGGCGACACACGCTCGGTGATCGCTTTGATCGTGCCGCCCTTCCCGGCACCGTCGCGACCTTCGAACACGATGCAAACCTTCAGACCCTTGTGCACCACCCACTGCTGAATCTTGACCAGTTCGACGTGCAGACGTTCCAGCTCTTTGTCGTACTGCTTGCGCGTGAGCTTGCCTGGACCGTCCGCGTCGCGGACATCGGCATGCTCTTCCTTGTCGCGATGTTTGTCCTTCTTGTGGCTCATTGCTTCGGCTCCGGCTTCTGTTCGTTGTCGAGCGCCTTCTGCGTAATCTCGTTGTACAGGCCGATGAGACGGCCGACGAGCGACTGATATTCGGGATTTCTCGCTACGATGGCATCAACGTTATGGGCATCGTCGAGCACGCTTTTCAGGAACTGCACGTCCAAATCGTCGAGGCGCTGCCCGCTGTCGACCTTGCTCTTGATAGAGAGTGTCCGCGGCAATCTCTGCTTGTTGAGCCGATCCAGAAGCACCTGGATCGTACCGGCGTCGCTCGATGAATCAACCATGATGAACTCCTTAGCAATAGTGACCTAGGTTCTACCTCGCCGTTTCATCGAGGCGCTGGTATCCGGCAACCGCCATCTCGAGATTGAAGAACATCCGTGCGTCACCCAGCGTCTCGCCCAACCTCGAGCGTCGCACGACGGCGTAGACATCAGGATTGAGTCCTGCAAGCCAGAGCATCACGCCGGCTTCGCGCTGGCGCTGTTCGGCTTCAACCAGCATTTTCAATGCAGAGTATTCCAGATCGAACACTCCGCTCAGATCGAGCACGACGACCCGAGGCTTCGCCTGCTCGAGCAGCGGTCTGATTTTATCGCCGATCCGTTCGGCATTCAGAAAGAACACCCTCCCTTCCAGCCTGAGCAACAAAAGCCCGGCAAACGATTCGTCGTCGGGATGTTCATTCGAGCGAGGCCGGAACGCATTCGTGCCGGGCTTGCGCCCCAGCACGTAAACCGGAGGGTTTGCTGCCTGGTAGCCGAGCGCCAGCATCGAGACGACGATCGCGACGACGATCCCCTGCAGCGTGCCGAGCAGCATGACGCCGAGGAACGCGACGACCGCCCAGACGAATTCGGTCCGACGGATCCGCAGAATGTTGCGGAAATCCACGATGCTGATCAGGCCGACGGAATAAACGATCACCACACCCGCGAGGGTCGCATGCGGCATCAGGCCGATCAGCGGCGCCAGCAGGAACATCGTCACCAGCGTCATCATCGCAGTGACGATGGCCGCAATCTGCGTCCGCGCACCAGTCAGACGATTGACCGCCGTCTGCGAGGTACCGCCGCCGGCCGGCATCGATCCAAAAACCGCGCCGCCGATGTTCGCGAAGCCTGTGGCGATCAATTCGACGTTCGGCCGCGGTGACGGTTCATCGGTCGCTACGAAGGCGCGGCCGGCCGCTATGGTTTCGGTAAAGCTCATCAGCGCGATGCCAAGCGCCCCCGGCCACAACTGCTTTGCAAGTGCCACGTCGGGCATCGCGAACGCCGGCAGCCCCGACGGAATCGCACCGACTAAATCGATCCCATGGCCCTGCCAGCCGAACACGCCGGCACCGGCAATCGCCGCGGCAACCGCGATCAACGGCGCGGGCCAACGGGGTCGAAAGTGTTCGATTGTCCCGAGGCCAACGATGGTACCGATGCCAACCGCCAAGGTCGGCGCCGACAGATGCGGCAAGCCCAACCAGATTTCCTGAAGATTGTGCACCAACCCGCCCTTCTCGAAATGGATCCCGACCAGCTTTGGAAATTGATCGACGATGATCACCACGGCGATGCCCGCCTTGAACCCGACGAGCACGGGCTCCGAGAAGAAATTGGCGACGAAACCAAGTCGCAACGCCGACGCCGCGATCAACATGACCCCCACCATCAGCGTCAGCAGCGCAGTGGCTTGAAGCAATGCGGTTGGGTCACCAGTCGGAACCACTTCTCCAAGCTCGGCGCCGGTCAGAATCGCCAGCGTCGTGGTGGTGCTGACGCTGAGCGGTCGCGACGTGCCCAGCACGGCGTAGATAATCATCGGCACGAACGCGGTATAGAGTCCGATCTGGATTGGCAGGCCCGCAACCGTCGCGTATGCCATCGACTTCGGCAGCACCACTGCAGCTGTGGTCAGCCCCGCCACGACATCGGCACGCAGCCAGTCACTGCGGTATTGCGGCAGCCAATCAAGCACGGCAAATCTGAAGCGAGCGTTCATTGCGGCGCCGATTGATTGAGGTCAGCCATCAGAGAGTTTACGCGGATCGGGGTCAAGCATGGGAACTAATAGCACCGCGCACGCGCAGTCGCGGGTATCCTGTTTGTAAACTTCCGACCATCAATACTGCAACGCAGACCGTTTATGCAGCTCACCGACTTCTTTTCCCGCCTCGCGTCTTCGCTCTTCGGCGCACAGTCCGCCGTTCCAGGCGACGACATTGATCCGGCGCTGCTCGACGAAGCCGTGGAAGCCATCGTTGAGGCGGTGGAACCGAGCATCCGTCTGGTGCCAAAGTATCGTACGCGGCTCGCGCCGTCCGCAATCCGCACGATCCGCTTCATGCGCTCGTTGGCAGGCGCGCTGCAAGCTCCGATCGAATTGTCGCCGAAGGCCTGGAACACCGACTCACAGATCAATGCATTCTTCGCTACCGCGGCTGACATACCTTCGCTGCTGCGACGCAGCGAAACGTTGCGCGTATTCTTCGACAAATCCGAGAATGCCCGCTGCGACGCGGCGTATTGCCTGCTCGCGATGCGTCGGGAGGAACGCAACGTCTTCGCCTCTGCGCTGGTGGACGGTGAGTTGCGGGGCGACGTGCCCCAGACTACCGTCGGCTTCACAGACCACAGACTGCTCGTCGCGACCGGCGACCCGACGACGACGCGCCGCTTGGTCGGCCAGGCAATCCTCGAGCGCATGGCAGCGTTGGCGCTGGAGCGGATCATGGCGACGCGCGAGCTGGCCACCGAGTTGGAGGTGCGCAAGAGCGTGCTCGCCACGCGCCTGCGGATGCTCACGCTACGACGCGGCGCCTTGCACGAATTGACGGCCGATGAGCCGGATCCTTCGCAGGAAATCGCCGCAATCGAACGGGAACTCGCGGCCGCCACGAAGGACCACCGCGAGACCAAGGCCAGTCTCGCCACACTGAACTACAGCATCGAGCAGATCGAGTGCGTGCTCGGCAAGCCCGAACACCACATCGGGCTGGACAGAATCGAAATGCGCGTGAGCCACACCGGCTACAAGCTCGATTCGAACGCGATGGGGCCGGGCGCCGAACTCCGCTTGAACGAGTTGTGGATCGGTCCCCGGATACGCGCCGTCATCACACTGGTGCGCGTTCCGCGCACGGCCATGATCTGATTTTAGTTGTGCGCCGGTTGTCGCAGAGGCCTGGTAGATGCTCTCGATGTTCTCGGCATGCTACGCCAATGCGGCGCGTCAACGAGTCCTCATGTGTCCCGAGCAACGGCCGTGAGCTGGTTTCGAAACCACTCGTGAGCGTGTGACCAGTACAGACACACTTCGAGCGACGGGACGGGGACCGGCGGTTCGTAGAGCACGCCGGGCGCGTGCGCATCGATCTTCTGGTAAACCCCCGCAGCGAGCGCCATGACCACCGGGTCTCACGCTGCGGCTCGACAACAGCGCTTCGTCTGACAGATCCCGCATCGTTGCCCGGCTTGCGTGCATCCGTCAATTTCAACGTTTCGCGCAGCATTGAAACACCGTTAGAGTAAACTACTCGTTACGGAGCAGCGCTCCATCCTGAGATCGCCTGCAACCCGGCGATGGTCTCGCCATACAGTGCTTCGTTCTCGGGCGGGAAGTAGCTGAGCTTGACGATCACCGTACGCGTGTCCGGATCGATGTAGATGAACTGCCCCTGCAATCCGAGCGCGTAGAACGCGTTGGAGTCGGTGACCGTCCACCATTGATAACCATAGCCTCCCATCGGGCCTTCCGGACCTCGAGGCTTCGTCGCCTCGGCAACCCAATCGGGCGAGATGATCTGGTGGCCATTCCCGAAACCCTTGTCCAGGATCATCTGTCCGAAGCGGGCATAGTCGCGCGCGACCGCGTTGAAGCCGGCGCCGGCAAATTCGCGGCCGACGCCCGGCGGTCCATCCAGGATGAAGAAGCCATTTGATTCGGCGCCCATGGGTTCCCACAGTTTTTCAGCCATGTAAAAGGCGATCGGCCGCTGCTTTACCCGCTCGACCAGCCAACCCAGAACCGCGGTATCGATCGTCTTGTACGCGAACACGGCGCCCGGCGGATGCGCGCGCTTGATGGTGCGAGCGACATCGGCAAAACGCACAATGTTCCTGACGATGGCATCTTCATGATTTCGCGCTGCGATTCCGGGATGATCGAAGTCGTATCGCTCTTCGTAGTCCACACCCGATTTCATCTCGAGAATTTGCCGGATCGTGACCCCGTTGTAGGCCCCGCCTTTCAGCTCCGGCAGATATTTGACGACCGGATCGTCGAGCGAGGCGATGGAACCGTCCGCCAGCGCGAACCCGACCAACGTCGAGACAAACGATTTGGCCATCGACCACGACATGAAGTGCGTCGTGGCATCGGTGCGGTTTCGATACAACTCGATGACGATGCGGCCGTTCTTCATCACTACCAGCGCGTTGGTGTACGTATTGTCGAGAAACGCGTCGAAGCCGTAGGATTTACCCTGCCGCGCAAACGTGATCTGCGGTGCGCGATCTTCGCGCGGAAGCTGCCACACCGGGCCGGACCGGCCCACCAGACGGGTATCGAAGATGTCCGCCATTTCGTGGAAGTAAAAGCTGTTCGCGTCCCCTTTGAGAATCTGTCGTCGAACCTGCTGGATGGCCGCAGACACGGGGGATACGCGCGCCGCGATATTGTCCGTGGAGCTGTCATCGGAGTCCGCCGATACCGGGGGCGCAACCGCAAGGATCGCCAAAAAAACGGATATCAATGATACGGGGCGAACAGCTTCATTGCGCAACGACGCGCCCCTTGTACCAGTTGTTGGAGTCGTGGAAATCCGCGACCGCATTGCCCGGCGGTACCAACGCGTCGAACTCGGCTCGATCGGCTTCGGCAAGCTGCATGTCGAGCACCGGAATCGCATCCTCCATGTGCGCCATCGTACGAGGTCCGTAAATCGGCGACGTCACTGCGGGCTGGTCCTTGACCCACAGCAGCGCAAGTTGCGACGACGTCATGCCGCGCTCGCGCGCGAGCCGAGCCACCTCGGTCGCGACAGCCAGTCCGCGATCGGTCACGCGTTTTGCGAAACGATCGCCCCAAATGGCTGCCCGCGAGCCTTTCGGAGCTTTGTCGTCAGCACTGTAGCGGCCGGCGAGGACACCACCCGCGATCGGCGACCACGGCAGCACCGCCAACTGATACGCCTGGCACAGCGGTATGAGTTCGTTCTCGATGCGCCTGTCGAGCAGGTTGTAAGGCGGCTGCTCGCTGACGTAGCGGTGCAAACTGAACTTTTCCGACAGGGCCAATGCCTCCATCACCTTCCATGCCGGGTGAGTGCTCGCGCCGATGTATCGCACCTTGCCCGAACGGATCAGATCGTCGAACGCGCGCAACGTCTCGTCGTGCGCGACATCCAGCGCGGGCCGGTGGAGCTGGTAGAGGTCGATGTGATCGACACCGAGACGCATCAGCGAATCCTCGCAGGCTTTGATGATGTGATAGCGCGAGCCGCCTCGATCATTGATACCTGCACCGACCGGGACGAACACCTTCGTCGCCAACACGATCCGGTCGCGCAGGCCGCCTTCGCGCAACGCTTTACCGGTAATCCGTTCGCTCTCACCGCCCGTGTACACGTTTGCGGTATCGATGAAGTTGATACCGGCATCCACTGCGCGAGCGACGATTGCGATCGCCTCAGCCTCAGGCGTCGGACCGCCGAAATTCATCGTGCCAAGACAGATCGGCGAAACGCGGACGCCAGTGCGGCCCAACGGACGATATTCCATGTGTCTCTCCCTGTTATTTCAATGTCGAAAGCTCTTACGGATCGATCACTAACGATGCTAACCATTGCTGACCGCTGACGGCGATCTCGATTTACGGCCCCGGTGGCAACTGCGCCATGAACGGTTGCAGGTTTGGATACGCGGTTGTTTCCCAGGCTCCATCGACGAACAGATTCGACCCTGAAATGTATCCGGCATCATCACTCGCCAGGAACAGCGCCGCCGCGGCCATCTCATCGGGTGTGCCCCAACGCTGCATCGGGATGCGTTGCATAAAGGCAGCTTCCACGCCGGCGACTTCTTTCAAACCCGCAGTAAGCGGTGTATCGGTGAGACCCGGCGAAACGGTGTTCACGCGAATACGGTGCGACGCCAACTCGAGCGCCGCATTGCGCGACAGCATTTCCACACCCGCCTTGGCGCAGGTATAGGCCACACCGCCGTACATCGGCACATGCGAGTTCAGCGACGCAATGTTGACGATTGCACCGCCTTCGCCGAGGGAAATCATCCGCCGCGCTTCATGCTTCACTGCCAGGAACACCCCTTTCAGGCAAATGTCGATGACCCGGTTCCACTCTACTTCGGCAAGCTCGGTGATCGGGCCGAAGCCCCCGACACCGGCTGCATTGAACGCCAGATCCAGCCGGCCAAACCGCTGCACGGCTACGTCTACCATCGACTCGATCTGTGCTTCGATGCGCACGTCCACCGCCGCAAAAACAACGGCGTCACCTGGATCCGTTACCGCGTTCAGATCGCCTACCACCACGCGCGCGCCTTCGGCCACCAGACGACGCGTGATCGCCAGCCCAATGCCGGATGCGCCGCCGGTAACGACTGCAACGCGGTTTTCGAATCTGCCTGCCTGTGCCATCTGAGTATGTCCATCCGAAAGTTTGCCAGAGCATGATCGCACACCGCGTTGCCCTGTGGTCGACGAACGACATAGGATTGCGCCATGAAGACCGAACTCCGCTGGCTGAAATGACGGCTACCAACGGTTCTAGAGAGGCGCGGCCCGGATGAGTGAACAGCCCAATCATCTGCCTACACCGACACGACATGTCGAACAGGCGCTGGCGGATTTGCGGGAATTCGGGCTATGTCTGATGGCGGACGTGCTGGACGCTTCGACGTTGCTTCGCGCCCGCGAAGCGGTCTACCGAGCCGCTGCAAACGACAGGAAGCGGCTTCGCGAGCGCAAGGACTTTGCGCTCGATCAGAACGAGCACAATCAACGCGTATGGAATCTGCTGAACCGAGACCCGGTATTCGGCGACCTCGCTGAACACCCCGTCGCAATGCATCTGGTCAAAGAAACCTTGGGTTGGCCCGCGTTGTTGAGCAACATTTCAGGCAACATCACCGATCCGGGTGCGGTCGTCGGCGTGTTACACGCCGACCAGGTGTTCGTGCCCGAGCCGTGGCCCGCCGCACCGCAGGGCATCAACGTCGCATGGTGCCTGGATGATTTCACCGCGGACAATGGCGCCACTGAGGTCGTCGTCGGCAGTCATCGATGGCACCGCATGCCGCGGAGCAGCGACGCAGGCGTCGCAATGCTGCCCGTCATCGCCCCGGCCGGCAGCTTGTTTGCCTTCGAGAGTCGCCTGTGGCATCGCAGCGGCGCCAATACCACGCACGCCGAACGGCGCGCCGCGGTGTTTCCGTTCTACACCACACCGATCTATCGAACGCAGGAGAACTGGTTCCTGTCGCTGGAACCGGGTGTAGTGCGATACGCATCAGAAACGATGCTCACGCTACTCGCATACAAGTCCGAAGGGTTCGGTCTGGTGTACGGAGAATCCCCTCAGTAATTCTGTCCGTGACATCGGAGTCGTCGACCCGCTACGCCGGATCCTGACACGCGGCGATTTCGTCCTCGCTCACGCCGAGATCCTTGGCGGCGGATGCGAGGTCTTCAGCCGTCGCATTCGCAGTATTGACGTTGTTGGTCAAGCGGGCCATCACCTGGTCCGCGCCGAAGTGGCTGGCTGTGCGGGCAACTGCGCTGAACAGGCTGCTGAGGCCGCGCTTCTTCTTCTGAGCGCTCTGCGCCTGTTTGATCTTCTCGTTGAGGCACGCCTGCTGAGCGGCCTCGAGTGCCTGCGGATCGCGCGCCGAGGTGCTGGTACTACCCGTCGCCGCGTTTTCGGGTGGCGCGGTGGCGACCTGCTTGCTCGTCGACGCGGGCCGTTTCGTCGATTCGAGCGCCAGACTCTCAGGCGTCTCCCCCACACGAATTTCATCAACCACGGCGACTATTTCGAAGCCTCCGCCGGCAGACATGCTGCGCATCATCTCCATCTGCGGTCCGACCTGATGCATGATCATCTTTCGCTGCGCCGCCGGCATCTGCGCCAGTTGCGTTTCGAATTCCGCCATCTTCTGCTTCGCTTCCGCCATCTGTTTCTGCTGTTCGGCATCCATGATTCCGCCAAGCCGCATAACGCGTTTGTACGGCTCGTACATGTTGCTGTCCGGCACCGACCGGTAGTCCTGATTCTCCATCTCGATAGTGATCGGCGTGGTCTCCGCACCCCGAGCGGCTACACCGTCGATCTTGGTTTTCAGCGGAACATACTCCTTCGCGTCGACCCACAGGTTCATCGTCTGCAGCGTGAACTGGCGACCGTCGGCTTGCTGCACCTGGTTCAGGCCGTCGGCACGAATGTGGAAAGCCTTGCGCTCATCGATCGTTTCGGTGCCCACCAAGTGCGCGCGCCTGGCGATTGTGTCGGTCGCGGCAACCTGCCCCTGCGCGTCGGCTATGCCATCGTCTTCCGGCTTTTCCTTCTCGTCGGCCATCGCGCGCAGCATTTTTGCATTCCCGCCCATCATCACGCGCGGGTCGAGTGTCGCCCAGGGATCGGAACCGGTTGCGCCGAGAAGGCCTGGCGGCAGGCCGGCCTTTTGCATGCCGGACTCGATCTCATTGCCGAGACCTTCGCCCGCCATTTCCTGCGCATCGGCGAACTGGCGCAGTTGTTCCGGTGTCATCGATTGCATGCCGGGGGCCGCGGACTGTGCCGCGGACTGTCTGCTGGCCACTTGCTTCGGCGCCACGGTACGAAACGTCGTGACCGCCTTACCGTCAGCGTCCGTCACCGTGAGGCGTTCGTAGTACAGCCGCGCGCGGTTGCCCATGATCGTCTGCTCGACGATATAACTGTCTACACCGCGCCAGCGTTCGATCTGCTTCTGCTGCATTTTCTCGAGGATCGACTGTGCATCATCGGCCGCGGCGACCGGTCCAATGCACAACACCGTGAGTGAAATGAAGATAAGTGTTCTGCTCATCTTGATCCTCCGAATTGAACCTCGTGGTTGCTCAGTCGCCTAGGCTAGCGCCGCAATCCACACCAGCATTGATAATCCAACCAGCGCCAGGACCATCAATCGATTCGTCCTATTCATCGTCATGCGCGCATCCGGTTGCATAGTGAAATGCTGGACCGAACAACGTTCCCAGGGAATACGTCCTCGGACCTACTGGTTCGATAGCCCGCCCGGCGCTGCCGCGCCACGTTGCGCGATCAGCGTTGCAGCGCGCTGCAGCGCGGCCGTCAGCAGATCTTCAGCGACGGGCTTGTAGAGCATTAGATGGCTGACTTTCGAAATCGACATGCGCACATCGATCGAGCGGTCGAATGTGAGCAACGCGATCACGGTATTGCGTGGGCAGGTACCGAGCAGCTGTGCATACGCAATTCCCTGGTCGGTACCGCCGAAATGCTGATCGATCAGCACGAGGCGGGCACGCGCCACGTCATCGAAAATGATCGGCGCCGCGCCCGGCCGCACGATACGCACCGCGATGTTGCGTTCGCGGGCAAGCTGCAAAATGCCATCGCGTTGCGCGGCATCGCCATCGGCGAGAACGATCTCGTCGATCGTGCCGGCCGCGAGTGAAGACGCACGGTGCGGCAGCTGCAATTCGAACATACTTCCGGCACCAGTCTTGGATCGCCCGCCGATCCGTGCGCCGAGGCGCGCGGCGAGTTGCTTGGCGATCAGAAAGCCGTGACCGTTGCCGTCCGCCACATCACCAAAATGTACCGCGCCCGTTTCGGGATCGAGCAGCTGCACCAGCGCGTCTTCGTGCATGCCAATGCCGGTGTCATAGACCTGAACGCCTTTTCACTACTTCAGCCACGGCGCGAGAGCAGCTTCGGCCATCGCCGACCAGTTCCGGTTGGCTGCAGGATTGGCCGGACTGGGATGCGGTAGATAGCCGACCGGCATACACTCGCCCGCCAACTCGCGCGCTCGGTCTTCTGCAAAACGCCCCACACCGATCACGGCTGCCGGCGCCATCACGTCGAGCAACGAATCCAGCGCGAAATCACATGCCGTCATCAACGGATCGGCTTCGACCCGGCGTAGTTTATCCGGTGGCAGATTGCGCCCGTCTTTGATGAACAGCAGCGGGCAATAATTCCACACGAAAAATCGCTCGAAAAAATCATCCGCGCGACCGAAGCGCTCGCTCGCCCAACCCCAGAATCGGCTGCCGCTGCCTTCGCGCCGATGACAGTCGAACCCGGTGATTGGGTATTTGGGATGCTGCAACGGCAATGGCCGCCGCAGCGGCGCCTCGATGCCCAGCCAGTCCCGTGCCATCGCCACATCGCCGAACGGCACGCCGGTCTGCGCCATACCCCACGGGCCGGGGTTCATGCCCAACAGCAGCACACGACCGCGCGCATTGCCGTAGCGCTGAAGATAGGCACGATGCGCCGGCCACGCGTAGCGCAACGGATTGTAGATATGGCTCGGCGAGACGAATTCAAGTGCATCCACCGCGCGGGCCAGACGCAGCGTTGCTCCAACAGCCGAATTAAGGGGCAACGCCTTCGACGCGCTCAACGCTCACCGAGCGATTCGTCGAGCGTCTTGCGCAGCGGCTTCAGCAGTACGTCCATCAGCGAGCGCCGTCCGGTGCGGATATCCACTCGTGCGGTCATGCCGGGCACGATTTCCAGAACGCGGCCGGTGGTGGTTCGAACCGGTGAACTATCCGGCTTCACATGCACGCGGTAGTACACCTCCGTGCCTCGCGCGGATTCGTCTTTCAGCGTGTCTGCACTCACGTAGATGACTTTTCCCGGCGCGGAACCATAAATGGTGTAGTCGAACGGGTCGAAGCGGATCGTGGCAGGCAGGCCCGGCTCGACCCGGGCAATGTCGGCGGGTTTAATGCGCGCTTCGATCAGCAGTTCGTCGTCGATCGGCACGATCTGCATCAGTTCGTCACCAGGGCCCAGCACGCCGCCGACCGTGGTGACGCGGATGTTCTTGACGATGCCGGGTACCAGCGCGGTGAACACACTGTTGGTCTGCTCCTCGAGTTTGCGGATCAGCAACTGTTCGTTCTGGGCGATCTCGTCCTCCGATTTGGTCAGCTCCAGACGCGCATCCTCGAGAAAGCGATTGCGCCGGTTCACGAGGTTGGCCTCGGCTTCGTTCAGGCCGCGTTCGGCGCGCAGTTGCTCCGAGCCGCTGGCGTCGCCGTCGTTGTGCAGGCGCTGCACCAGCGTCAGTTCGCGCTTGGCCAGATCCACCGCCACCTGCAAGGTGCGCAGTTCCTCGGACAGGCCGGTACGGCGCTGTACAAACAGCGCCTGTTCGACTCTCGTGATGTCCGGCGCCTGTTTCTGCAGATCGTCCGGGAACGTGAGTTTCGTGCGACCGACGACTTCGGCGCGCAGGCGCGCGACTTTGGCCTTCAGCGCGAACAGTCGCGCCTTGATTTCGCCCACGCTGGACGCGAAGCGGGTTTGATCCAGCCGCGCAAGTACCTGACCCTTCGCCACGCGGTCGCCCGCGTGCACCAGCAATTCGCTGAGCACCCCACCATCCACCGACTGAATGATCTGCACGCGACTGTTGGTAATGACCTCGCCCGAGGCGCGCGTCACTTCGTCGATCTGGAACACGCTGGCCCACGCGATGAACGCCGCGACGCCAAGCCCGAGTACGCCCAGCAATACGCGATGACTCCCGCTATGGGCGCGCTGCAGCCGATCGATACGGCGCCGGCGGTGGGGGCTGTATTCGATCGCCGCGCCGTCAGACCGCATCGGCTTTTCCTCGATGAGTTACCAGAGGCGTTGCGAGCGGCGCGGCGGACGGACGCGGGGTTTGGCCCGCCATCTGCGGCAACAGCGTCTCGGGTTTGCCGTCGCGTACCACGCATCCCTGCTGCATGATCAAAACGCGATTGACCAACCGGCGCGCCATCAGGGGCCGATGCGTGCTGACGATCAGAATGTCGTCGGGCTGCAGCGCGGCCTCCAGCGCCTGCCAAACCCGTTCTTCCATATCCCGGTCCAGCGACGCGGTGGGTTCGTCCAGCAGCCAGATGCGCGGCTGATTGATGAACACCCGCGCCAGCGCGACCAACTGGCGCTGGCCGCCGGAAAGGCCTTCGCCGCCCTCGCTGATCGGCAGGTCCATGCCCTGCGGGCTGCCGGCCGCAATCGTATCGATCCCCAATTGCTGAGCCACCTGCAGCAGGCGGTCGTCACCGGCGGTGCCGGTGAGGCAGAGATTGCTGCGTAGCGTGCCCCGAAACAGGTGCACTGATTGCGGCAGATAGCCGATGCGGGTGCTAACAAGCAGCGGATCGGTCTCCCATAAATCCGCCTGACCCAAACGCACGCGGCCCTCGCTGGGCCGATACAGTCCAGCCAGAATCTTCAGCAGCGTGGATTTGCCCGAACCCACCGGGCCTAGCAACAGCACCCGATCGCCGGACTCGACGCGCAACTGATCGATCGTGAGTTGATAGACGGGCGACTCGGCGTACGTAAAGCGCACGCCGTCCAGCGCCATCGCGGCCGGTTCCTCATCCGGCAGCAGCAACTGCTGGTCGGCACGACGCTCGGTGCTGAGCGCGAGCACCCGGTGCACCATATTCAGCGCCTGGCTCACGTGCTGCCACTGCACCAGGTACTGCACGCTCTGCGCGACCGGCGCAATGATGCGGCCGCCGAGAATGCTGCAGGCAATCAGTCCGCCCATCGTCAGCAGGCCGGCCTCTATCTGCCAGACACCGACCACCACCCCGGAAACGTACGCAACGGTGGACAGACTGCTGGTTGTGACCATGGACAGGCTGCTGATGGCGCGCTGCTCGATGCCGTAGCGGTCGATGCTGGCGGTGATGTCCTGCCATTCGCGCGCAAAGCGCCAGCCGGCATTGTTGGCGCGAATCGATTCGGCACCGCGGATGCTGTCTACCAACAGCCCCTGACGCTCGTTGATGCGCGAAAGTTGACCGCGCAACAGACCGCGCAGCCGCAACTGCGCAACCAGGCCCAGCAACAGCGCCGCCGGCAGCAGCAAGGCATAAACCCACGCGACTGCGCCGCCGATGATGCCGATGAACGCCAGAAACATCAGCGCAAACGGCAAGTCCACCAGCGCGAACACCACCGAGGCGGAAAAGAACTGGCGCACGGCTTCGAGGCCGCCAACCTGCGCGGCCAACGTTCCCAGGCTGCGCGGTTGAGCGTCGAGCTGCACGCGCAGCAGATGTTCGAAGACGCGTTGCGAGACGCGCTGATCCACGGCGCACGACAGGCTGTCGAGGATGCGCGCGCGGATCGTTTTGAGGGTCCAGTCGAGGACGACGACGATCGCCATGCCGGCGACTAAGACCGTCAGCGTGGCGTAGGCCATCGTGGGCACGACGCGGTCGTAAACGTTCATCGCGAACAATGACGTTGAAACGCCGATCAGATTGACCAGACAGGTGGCCACGGCAATCTGCCACAGCCAACCACGTTCGCGGAACAACTCCGTCCAGACCAGCCGGGCCGCCAGATTGCCCGTCAGCGGTGCCGCAGAGTCGTGCGAGTGAGATGGCGCGCGCCTGATCCAAAGCACCTGGGCGCCGTCGAGTTCTGCACTGGTCACCGTGGACTGGGCGCCGGCCGCGTCGAGCAGAAAAATACTGTTGGCGACTGCTCCAGTGCCGCTGACGCCAGTGCTGCTGACGAAATACCACGCGCCGTCATGGTGGACCAACGCGGGCAGCCGCCGCGGATCGAACCGCTGCCACGGCAGCAGCACCGGTGCCAGCTCTTTCACCTCCGCTGCGATGAACACCTGCCGCAGCCACTGTGTCAACGAACCTTCCGATGGACCCGATCCGATGCGTGCCCCGGCGTCACGCAGTCGCGCCGCATCGCAGGGAACCTCCAGCGCCGCCAGCAGCCGCAAAACCAGCGCCAGATCAGGATGGCGATCGCCCGTGGCGCGCCGGTCGGTAAGTTGTTCAGACATCACTTGGCTCTTGCACTGTTCGCTTCTGCGTTTTTGGCTTCTGCGCTTTTTGTCTTTGCATTGGGCTCGTCAAACTCCGGTGCTTGAATATCCGCGAGCGTGTCGAGGCCGCCGGTCCTGGCGAGAAGCTGCAGCGAGTAAACCTGCCAATTGTTTCGCGCCTGCACCAACTGGCCGCTTTGCTCGAACATTTCCCGCTGAATGTTCAACAGATCGAGCCAGCTCTTGGTGCCGCTCTCGTATTGTCGCTGATACGAGGCCAGCAACGCTTCCAGATCGCTGAGAGATTTCGTCTGAAGTTCCACCAACTCGCTTTGCAGGCGGCGGTTGCGCTGCAGGCGTTCGAGATTCCGCTTGAGGTCGACCTTGGCAGCGGCGAGATCCTGCACCGCTGCCGCGCGGCTGGCGACCGCTTTCTTGGTATTCGCGCGGGCCGAGAAGCCAAGGCCGTCCAATGACGCTTCGAGAACAACACTGACCTGGCTGTCATCCTTCAGTCCGGGCTGGTCGTAGAACTTGTCAGCCTGCAGGTAAATGGTCGGCAGGTAGGATGTTCTGGCCTCGTCGACCGCCGCGTCGGCCTGTCCGACTTGCTGCCGCTTGAGTTGGACGTCCGCGTCCTCATCCATCGCGGTCTCGAGCAAATCCGGCGAGTCACCGAGCGCCAGCAGTTTCGCTGGCACCGGCTGATCCGCGTCGAACTCGACCTGGGTGAGCCCGTTCAGGTCCTCGCGGGCAACGTCCCAATCGCTGATGGCGTGCTCGAGTGAGGCTCGGGCCTGGGCTAGCCGCGTGGCGGCCAGCAATGCGTCGGCACTGGAAGCAAGCTGGCCCGCGACCCGGCGCTGGATCTGCGCCAGCAGCCGCTGGTGCTGGGCGACGTTCTGGCGGGCAACGTCGATGAGTTGGTAGCTGCCGCGCACCACCGCATACGCCACGGCAGTGTCTTCGAGCAGTTGCCGGCGGACCTGCAGCAAGCTTGCGCGCTCGGTGTTCACGTCGGCGTCCGCGACGGCGATGTTGTTGTCGATACGACCGAAGGCCCAGATCGGCTGGCGGACCCTGAACAGCGCCGGATGCGAGAGGTGATCGCCATTCGTCACCGCGCGGCTGCTGTCGGCGTACTGGCTTGCCTCTGCAGAGAGCGTGGGATAGCGCTGACTGCGGGCGCCGTCTGCGGCATAGCGGCGCGCGGTCACTTGCGCCTCTTCACCCGCTACGGCGGGGTGATTCTGCAACGTCGCCTGCAGCGCGTCGCTCAGGTCGCCGGCGTGCGCTGCGCTGACATCGCAGAGCAGGCATGCAATCAGCAACTGGAGTGAGAAGTCGCGGCCCCGGAACTTGAGCATGTGGAATCCTCGGACAGGAACAGATAGTCGAGGTGCAACGCGGACGCCTTTCTGAACTCGGCACCGCCATCCGTTGTTTCGGGCAGCGGGTGTTCGGGCAGCAACGATTCTGCGAGCGCCGCGGCATCCTGCTCGCGGCCCTCCAACCGATACGCCTGTGCCAGATCGCTGCGCCAGTGCCGGTTCCACGGACAGCGTTCGACGGCACGCTCCATCAGCGTAATGCCGTCGCAACGGTGACCTCTGCGCACGTAGATCAAGCCGAGCATGAACGTTGCGCTGGCGTGTTCAGGGACGTGGTGCAGCAGTTGTTTGAACCGGTACTCCGCGGCATCCAGATTGCCGTCGCGGTAGTGGTCGACACCGGCGTTCAGCCAGCCGGGTTCCGGCAACGTCACCATGTCGATCGGGTCCCAGATGATTTTCCGGTTGGTGGCGGTAATCAACGGGGCCAACTGCGCCCGGTAACGCTGCCAACGCGCCTTCGAGCCGGCGTACAGCGGCTGGCGCACCTGCCACACGCTGGCGGTTTTAACCGGGCGCGTGAGCGCATCGAATTCGAGCACCTGCGGCTCCCAATTCACGCCGATGTAATCGAGCATGCGCCGCGCGCTACCCTCCGGATCGTCCACGACATCTTCGTATTGAATCTCCAGAATCTGGCCGGGGAACACCTGCTGCCAGTGCTGCATCAGCAGGTTGTGGTCCGCGAGTTGCTCGCCGATCCAGTCGAGGTCGTACGCGAATCCCATGCCGCCGTGCTTGCCGGCGTAATCGATGAAGAAGTTGGAGACCGCGATATCGCGGGGATCGCGGCGTACCGAAATGATCCTGGCGCGCGGAAACAGCAATCTGATCAGGCCGATGTTCTCGAAGTTGTGCGGCAGCTTGTCGACGACGTGATCGGCGCCGGGCGCACATTCGGTGAACTCTCTCAGAACGTTCGTCGCAATGCCCTGCGTGACGCGCGGATCGAGGTCGTCCACACAGTCGGGATAGCCGCGTCCTGAGCCAGTATGGCGTTCCCAGCGTTCCAGTCCGGCGATCACTCGCGGGATCGTGCCCAACTCGCCCGCACCGTGGATGCGGCTGTGGCCGGCGAGAATCTGTTCCACCAACGTCGTACCGGAGCGCGGCATACCCACTACGAACACCGGCAGGCTCGTATCGTGACCGCTGCGCGGACGGTGCTCGTACAACGCCTTCGGAAAGGCATGGCGGATTCGCGCGCAGTATTGGCGACGGACCTTCGGGTCGTAACGTAGTAGCCGGCGGTTTGCCGCGTTGGCCTCGTCGGCCAGCGTGAATGCCTTGTCGTAATCGCCGCGCTTGTCCCACGCCGCGGCGAGCTGAAACAGCAGCCCGGTGCGCACCGCGCCTTCATTGCCTGATGTGCGGGCGAACTGTTCGAGCTGTTGCAGGGTGTGATCGTCCTCCGGGAAGCGGCGCAGTTGAATCAGCGCACCATGGCCGCGGGCCGGGTCGATTGCTTTGACCCGTTCGAACAACGCCACGGCTTCGTCGATACGGCCGAGTTGCAGCAGGAGCTGACCGAGTTGCTGCAATGCGGGTATCGCGGTCGGCTGCAGCTCCAGTACGCCGCGGTAGCGCTGTTCGGCGGCGCAATGGTTCTCTTCCCGGGCCTCTACGCCGGCCAGCGCCAATTCGATCTGCACGCGCAGCTCAGTCATCTCGTTGGGATTGCGGGGCGTGTGTCCGGTGACGCCGTCGAGTTGACCGCGCGCGCGCTCGGCGGCCGCTCTGGCCACACGCGGATGCGTCAATAGGGCGATAGCCGACAGCCGGGTCCACAACAACTCGGTGGGTTGATGCTGCGCTTGCGCCAGATGAATGGCCCGCTGCTGCAGCGCGAGCGCCTGCAGCGAACGACCCTGCAGTTGCGCCAGCTCCGCAAGCTGGACGTACAGCGCGAAGTAATCCGGATAGTGGCCGAGCCCGATGCGCAACCATTCCTCGGCCTGGGCGTGGCGATCACGCGCTGCCAGGCGTTGTGCAAATCCGCACAACAGTGCGCACCAGTCATCCTCCCCCAGCACGTCCCGCTGGCGTTCGAGCCAGGTTTCGGCTATCTCGATACGCTCGCGGGCAAGCACGACATCGAGCTGACTGTCGCGCAGCTGCCTGCTGTGCGCCTGACGTTGCTCGTCAGGCCAATCAGCCTGTTCTTCGGCCCAGAACGCCCACGCGGCTTCGAGGCACTGCTCCATCTCGTCCAGGCGACCGCTGTCGCGATACAGCCGCAGCAGGTTCTCGTAAACCGCGATGCGCGGCTGAAGGCGCAGACTTCGCTCGTACAAGCCCAATGCGTCTTCGTGACACCCGTGTTGCTGCCGACACCAGGCCAATCGTGCGAGCAGCAGCGCGTGATCGGGATGTTCCCCGCGCGCCGCTTCCAGAACGGCAGTCGCGTCGTCCAGCGCACCCAGTGCAATGTGCACCGCCGCCAGATCGACGCGACTGTCCAGCGCAAGCGCGTCCGCATCGAGCGACTCCAGCCGAAGTCGTCCGGTGGACGCATCGCCGAGCCGGACGTCGGCCAGCGCAAGCAGTATCTGCACACCAGGCTCGGCGGGATCGGCTTCGAGGCAGGCTTCGCGCAGGGCAGCGTAATTGTGTTGCTCCGCGAGGCGGCGGAGCAGGATCAACGCCTCCATGATCGCATCAAATCAGCTCAGCCCCTGCGAGGTCAGGATGCCGGCCGGCATGTTAATGGCGTGCATCGTACTCAGCTGCCCGCCCTGACCACCGAGGAACGCACTCGGCAACGCTGTATTGAACAGGTTTGCATCATCACTCCCCCCCCCAATGACAGGCCCGGCCCGATGCAAAGACTCACCCTGCAATTCTGCAGCCGCACCGCCGAACGCCGGGATCCAAGCAACGGCAGTTGGCCCGACCGACACCTGAGTCACCGCGCCCAACGGACCTTGGACGGCTGCGCCATCGCCGACCAGGATGACTCGATCATCCGTACCGAGATTCTCTGCGCCACTCCAGGCACCCCAAGTACCGGGTCCGCCTCCCGCGGTGCTCAGATTGCCGTCGTTGCTGCCGACGCGGATATAGATGTCGTAGCTCACGCCGTTCTGAAAGGTGCGACCGTCGTGGTCGGAACTCGACCCCTGCACGAGGTCGAACACGACGACGGTGGGATCGGCTTCAGTACGGAAGTTGAGTGCAGTGCTGTTGTTGATGCCGGCGTAGTTGTTGCCGGCCTGATCAAGCAGCGCCCCGCTGCCGATTTGGACGTTGTAGGCGCTGCCGATACTCAAATCGGCGGCGGGATTGATCGTGACGTGATTGCCGCTGACGGTGACTTGGGATGTATCCGTTATGCCGATGGTGCGCGTGTCACTGCCGTTACTGATGGTGATATCGCCGCTGCCGGCGTGGACCGTTTCGCTGAAGTTCAGCTCGATGTTGGCGCCCACCGCGAAACCCGTGCTGTTGTCAGCCGGTGTGCTGGACGTCAACGTGGGCGCAGTCGTATCGACCAGGTACATTCCGTTGTCGGTAACCGCCGCATGGTTCAAAACGGCCACGTTGCCGGTGGGGTCGGTCAGTGAGCCGCCATTGGTGTGCAGCGGATTGGTTGGGATGCTGATGCCGTTGCCGTCGTTGTCGCCGGGCTGCACGGTGTACGCGAAGATCAGGCTGGTGGAGCCGCTGCCTGAGACATAGGTCGCGTGCGCCGTGTTACCACCGATGTTCAGATCAATGTTCGGCGTGCCACTGACGAGCGTGTTCTCGCTCATCGTGACGGTAACCTGCACGGTATCACCCGCATTGAGCGTGTTGTTCTCGCCCCCCGACGCGCTCGTCAGCGCGATGTTGCTGACGGTGGGTGGCGTCTCGTCGACAACGTTGATGATCGCCAGTGACACCGCTTGCTGGCTGTGGTTGCCGGCAGCATCCGTCGCCACGACGGTGAAGTCGTAGCTGGGATTCGTTTCGAAATTCGGGTCGGCGGTCAACCTCACGTTACCGTTACTGCCGTTGATGGTGAAGTCGGCGCCATCGCCACCGGGCGCGAGGCTGTAAGTGGTGTTGCCGGTGTGGATATCCCCATCGTCGGTGCTGGTGACTTTGTAGACGAGCTGATTCGCGCCGCTGTTCTCGCTGATCGCAGTTGCGGTGGCGCCGGAGGTGATCGTCGGCGCGCTCTCATCCAGGTTGTTAATGCCAAGCGAGACGGGTTTTTGGCTGCTGTTGCCTGCGGCGTCGGTGGCCACGACCGTAAAATCGTAGTGGTTCTTCGCCTCGTAGTTCGGGTTGCCGGTCAGCGTCACGGCGCCACTGCTCGGGTTGATGCTGAACGCACCCGCATCGCCGCCTACCGCCAGGCTGTATGTGGTGCTGCCGGTGTGGGTATCGACATTGTCGGTACTGGTGACCGTGTAGACCACCTGACCCGCGCCGCTGTTCTCGTTGATCGCGGTAGCGGTGCCGCCAGACGTGATCTTCGGGGCGACCTCGTCGAGATTGTTGACAGCCAGTGCGACCGCCTGCTGGGTACTGTTGCCCGCGGCGTCGGTCGCGACCACGGTGAACGTGTAGCTGGACTTGGCTTCGTAGTCGGGGTTGCCTGTGAGAGTCACCGCGCCCGTGGTAGCGTCGATGCTCAACGCATTGGCGTCGCCTCCCGGCTTCAGACCGTAGGTGACCCCACCGCTGATGTCACCGCTGTCGTCAGCGGTAACGGTGTAGACCACCTGACCCGCGCCAATGTTTTCATCGATGGCCGCCGTATCCGGAGACGTGATCGTCGGCGCAACCTCGTCGAGATTGTTGATGGTCAGGCTCACGGCCTGTTGAGAGGTGTTGCTCTGCACGTCGGTGGCCACCACCGTGAAACTGTAGCCGGCTTTCGTCTCGTAATCGGGATCGGCGGTCAATGTCACCTCGCCCGTGTTGGCGTCGATGCTGAAAGTCGCGGCATCGCCGCCGTCTTTGAGGCTCCAGGTCACCGCGCTTTGGTCGGTCGCGGCTGCGGTGTACACCACCTGGTCGGCGCCGCTGTTCTCGTCGATCGGCGCAGCGGTGGCGCCGGAAGTGATGAACGGCGCGGAATCGTTCTGATTTACGATGCTGAGACTGACTGCCTGTTGAGCCGGATTGCCCGCCGCATCGGTGGCCACCACCGTAAAGCTGTAGCTGGGTTTGGTCTCGAAATCCGGATTGTCGGTGAGCGTTACCGCACCGGTGGCAGAGTTGATGCTGAATGCGCTCGCGTCGCCGCCCGCCGCCAGGCTCCAGGTAAACGAACTCGCGTCCGTGGCGGTGGCCGTGTACACCACCTGACCGGCGCCGCTGTTCTCATCGATGGCCGGAGCCGTTGCACCGGACGTGATATGAGGTGGAGTCGTATCTGCGCCGGTCCCGCCACCACTGTTGCCACTACCACCACCACTGCCGCCGCCACCACCGAGGGCCAGACCACCCAGTACCAGTCCGCCCACAGCCAATCCACCCCAGAGCAGCCCGGAGCCGCCGCTACCGGCGGGGTTACTTGCAGCTGCCGGAGCAGCGACCGCAGCTTGTTCATTGCCATGGCTCGGCTCGGCCGACCACACGACCTCCTCGCCCGCGGGGAATCCTGCCAGCACCGGCGATTCCGCGGTGACCGACGAGCCGGAAAACGGGCCGGCGCCACCGGCAACATCCGGTGTGGGATAGAACGCCGCGGCCGTCGCGGCAAAGAAGCCATCGAGCACCAACACCTGGGTGGCGTTCACTTCCAGAACGAGGTCGTCACCCTGGCGCTCCGCCACCAACGCCTGCGGCGCCTCGTAGTCGGTGCGGTCGATCAGCGCATAGGCCGCTCCGGGATCGACAGCGAGGTGCTGGGGTACCTTCAGAGGAATCCATTCAACCGTGCCGTCGGCGAGGCGCCGCGTCAGCACGAGATTGGATAATTCGGCTTGCTCACTCATAGCTCGTTGCAACTCTGCAGACTTGACGTTTACTACTCCGCCGAATCGGAGACCCGGCTTGGCAGAGGCGATCTCATTCTAACCATCTTTTCCATTAGACCCGCGCGCTCATCAGGCAGCGGCCGTCACGCTTTCGGATACTTCGCTAAGCCGTCCTGTCACTTCCGAACGTCGAAGCGCACACTGGTGCGCACCGGTATGGGCCGGCCCTTGAATAGCACCGGTTCGAAGCGCCACTCGCTGACCGCGCGCCGCACCTCCCGCACGAGTTTCACGGGCGGCGTGTTGATCACCTTGACATCGCGCACCTCACCACCCGTAGTTACCGTGAAGTGGATTTCCACGAACGTCTGGGCGCCCGCAGCGACGGTGCGGGGCAAACGGGGCGGCTGTCGGCTTATCGCGACGAGCTGATCGGCGGGGTACAGCGTCTTGAAAACCCCGTCCCGCGCGTCGCTCAGCCGTTGCCGATATTCGACCTCACCGCGCAGGTCGGCGACCAGTGCAGGGTTGACGCCGGCGTTGGCCGCGGCCTGCAGGGAACTGCGCGCACCGTCCAGCTCGTTCATCGCCAGATCCGCGAGCGCGCGATTGATCAACCCCTGACGCACGGACTTCAGTCCGCCTAATGCCTCGGCAGATTTTGGATCCAGCGCCAGGACCTTCTTATAAAACGTATACGCGCTCGTCTCCGTTGGCGTCATCAGTCGCCCCTGCGCCAATGCCACATCGCCCGCTCGCAGAAGACCCGCGCGGGTTTGCTCCGCGGCGCGCGCCCGCTGCGCCAGTTCTGCCGCATCAGGCTTCCGCTGTTTTGCCACGACAGCGGGCTTCGGTTGCACGGTGGTCTTCTCCTGCACGACGGACTTCGGCTGCACGGCCGTCTTGGGTTGCACCATGGGTTTCTGTTGGCTGTCGATCGCCTGCGAGCCTGATACCGCAGCAGCGCCGGCGATCTGCACAACCTGACGAGTCGAGGGGCGCACCTCAGGCGCAGGCGCAGGCCGTTCAACGGGCACCGACACCGGCGGAGAATTCGGCGATCGTTCCGCGGTGTTCGTTGCTACTGCTACTTCGCGATCCTCCGGAGCGGTTGTTGGCCGCATGTCTTTGACTGGCGGCGAAACTGGCGACGTCCGGGTCGGAGCGGCGGAAGCCGTTGCCTCGTCGATACTCGAAGCCGATCCGCCCGGTGCAATCTGCGCAGCCTTTGCGGCCGGTGCAGCCACCGGCAGCGACGCAGCACCGGCTTCCTGCTCCGGCGATCGCTCGACGCTGCCCGCTGGCGCGGTCGCGCCGTCGTCCGACTCGGTAGTTGCCAACGTATTTTCGGCCGGATGCGGCGGCGATGCCGAAGCCTGAATCGCGGACGATCCCGCATCGGTCGTTGGCGCGGTGTTCGACGCCGTTGTGGGCTCCCTGCTGAGCGTCTGATACAGCAGCGCGACCGCAATGCCGCCGCCCAACCCGAACAACGCCGCCATCAAAGGGCTCAGAACGCGCCGACGGCGAGACGGCAGTCGGACAGGCAGAATTTCTGTCGGGGTTACGGTGATCGCTGGTTCGTAATGTTCGCTTTGACGCGTTGGCTGGGCTGGCTGAGCTGGCTGAATCGGAACATCGACGTGCTCGGGATTCTCGATGGGCTCTTCTGGCCACGCTTCGAGTTCTGGTTCGGCGATGTCCTCGGTCGCTTGCACCGGGGGCGGCTGCACCGCTTCGACCGGAACCTCCTCGGTGCGCTCCGGGGTCGGCAGCAGCCATCTCATGCTGACGCGAGGGGTAAGCTCGATGCGCTCCGGTTCCACCGCGGAATTCTCGCCGCCGACAATGCGGATTACGTTGTTCGGGAGGTGCAGTTCGGCTGTGCGTTCGTTACGCAGGCTGTCGCCCATCATCTTGTTATTGCGCGTCAGCGCCCAGGCGCGCGACATGAGACGGATACGCAACGCCCCGTCTTCCACCTCGAAGCGCACCAACGCCGTCTGACCGGTCGGGGTAATCTCGAGGTTTCCCTGTGCGTCCTCACCGATCATCAGACCGCTGGCGATCCGGATGTTGAATTCGCCGTCCGGCGCCTGCAGCGTCCAGCTCATGGAATCGGATTGTTGTCGGGAAGATGGAATCAAGGACCTCGGAGCCCCCAGGCTGCTGAATCTGTCTAGCTGTCTAGTCCCCTCTTTGTACCGGCTTCGGCGTCCGGATTGGCGGGCACGGCTAGCTTAGGCTGGCACGGCCGGGTGATCCAGCCTGAACTATCAACTCGAATTGCTTGATGACACTCAGCCCTCTGACGTCCAGATTCCCGAGCAGCTTTTAGATCCCGAGAAATCGTCTAGCCGCGCCGTGGCACAGCGAACCGATGTCGCTCATTTTCGCGCCGGTCAAAAAACCGCGCAATTCGCCTTCCATGATCGCGTACGGATAGTCGGTGCCACCGAATACCTGGCCGGGCGCAAATTCGCTGGCGAGGTGGCGCAGGTAACCGCGCTCGTACACGAGGCTGTCGTAGAAGAACCGCGACGCATACGCTGCCGGGCTATCGGGTAGCTTGCCACCAAAACCCATGGTGACGTCCCAGCCTTTGCCCAGCCGATGTACCAGCGGCACGATCGCGCCGCCGCCATGGCTGAAGCCGAAGCGCAGTTTGGGATAGCGCACGGGTACACCTGCGCGAATCAATGAAACTGCCGACAGCGCGGTATCGAGTGGAAACGCAGCGAATGGCACGAGGTCCGGAAACGCCGCGAGCCGATCGGTGCCGATCGGATGCAACGCGTGCACGAAGATTGCGAGATCCAAGCGCTCTGCTTCGGCATAGAACTCATCGAACCGGCGGTCGCCGAGCACTATTTCGTTGATGTTGCTGCCGATCTCGACACCGCGGAATTGATCGGCACGCAGTCGCGATAGTTCCTTGGCAGCGAGCGCAGGATCCTGCATCGGTAAAGTACCCAGACCCGCGAAACGACCGGGTGCGGCGGCCACCATGTCGGCGATGGTGTGGTTCATCCAGCGCGCCATCTCCAGACCGTCAGCAGGCGTGAACCAGTACGACAACAGTTCGGGCATCGGCGACAACGCCTGCATCGTCACGCCTGCCGCATCCATGTCCCCCACACGGCGGCTCACGCTCCACGACCGGTCGTCAATCTCGCGAAACGGTTTGCCACCGATCATGACCCGCGCCTGGGTCGCATTCGTACACTCCACGCACGGCCAGCGGTCGTTGCCCGGTGGAGCGTCTGGAAACCGCTGCGGTACGACATGGGTATGAACGTCGATGATTTCCATAGCAACGTGCGCGCTCAGAGCATCGTGCTGCCGCCGTTGACACTGATCACCTGACCGGTGACGAA
Organism: uncultured Gammaproteobacteria bacterium; assembly: GCA_963735085.1. Taxonomy (GTDB): domain Bacteria; phylum Pseudomonadota; class Gammaproteobacteria; order Pseudomonadales; family Azotimanducaceae; genus DATJGR01. Next base: position 38,884 of record CAVTJP010000010.1, on the reverse strand, counting down.
CGACGCTTCGTCGGTAGCCAGGTAAGCCACCATCGACGCGACCTCTTCCATTTCGCCCGGTCGACCCATCGGGATGACATCGGTGAATTTCTGCACCAGCGCATTATTCCGCGCCATCAACGTCTGCACGGGCGGCGTCGCCACCATACACGGCGCCACCGTATTGACGGTGATGCCGTACGTCGCGAATTCGCGCGCGAGTCCGGTCGTCAGGCCGTGCACGCCACCTTTCGCCGCGTTGTACGCCGCGTGATCCCACAGACCGTTGCGCACCGAGTCGGCGCCGATGTTGATGATCCGGCCGTGACGCTGCGCGAGCATCACCGGCAACACTGCATGGCAACACCACAACGTGGTCCACAGATTGCGGTCGATGGTCTGGCGCAGCGTCTCTGCGGTGTGCTCCAGGAACGGACGAATCACGCCGCCACCGGCGTTGTTCACCAGCACATCGATGGCACCGAAACGCTCTTGCGCCTTGCTCACCATCGCCCGTACCACCGCCTCCTGGCTCAGATCGCCCACATGCCCGATGCAGGCTTCGCCCAGTTCAGCCACGCACTGCTCGACCTGATCTTCGACGACATCTGCGATCAACAGGCGCATCCCTTCGCGGCGCAAACGCTGCGCGATAGCCCGACCGATGCCGCCGCCCGCTCCGGTGACGATCGCCACCCTGTCCGTCAATCCATTCATGCAAACCTCTCAAACAGTCAGCGGCTCAATCGCGCCAGCGCCCGCGAAATTCCGCTCGGGTATCGCGCCCCAGTAATCCACCGACTGCAATCCCGGTGGCAACAACCGCGGCTCGCGAGGACCGACCTCCGGGAATTCCTCCATCCCATAGCTGTATTCGACGGTGATGCCGTCCGGGTCCAGAAAGTACAGAAACACCGACTCGGACGGTGGATGCCGACCGGGGCCAAACACGATCGGGACCTCGTTCTTCCGCATACGCCACAGCGCCCGCCCGATGTCATCCATATCGGTGACCATGAAGTTCACGTGATGCAGGCGATTCGAGTCCGAGTTGCTGAGGCCCAACGAGTGGTGTAAGGGGTTGGGGAAACAGCGCGTGAAGGTCACCGCACCGTCGATTCGATCGGACGCCCGAAAGTTCAGCTCGTTCAGGAAGAACCGTTCCGTCGCTTGGTGGTCGGCGCAGTGCAGCACCACGTGACCGAGTCGCGCGATCTTGGCGACCGTCGGTTCGAACGGCGTCGCGGCATCCGCGAGTTTGCTGAAGTACTCGAACGTAGCGCCGGTATTCGGTTCGGTCATTCGGAACGCGCCTTCGATGCCCAGCGCCGCGCGATCCGCGGCGGCCACATCGTAGGTACGGATACCGCACCTCGTCAGGTGCGCGCGGATTTTTTCGAGGTCGTGCGCCGACTCCATCTCCCAACCGATCCGTCGCAGACCCGCCTGCGGACCTTCATGCAGCACCACGTCGTGATGCCGCGCGCTGCAACGGAACAGTGCTTCACCAGACGGCGCTTCGCCCGCCGGCGCGAGGCCGAGAATAGCCGTGTAAAAGCGCGTCGAGCGCTCCAGTTCGGTCACATTCAACGCGACGTAACCCAATCTGCGATATCGAAAATCCACCGCCATCTCGCCCCCTCACTAAACAATGATGCTGACCTTGCCCTGGTCGTAAATGTCATCGGTGTCGAGAAACGATCTCTTTTCGAGAATCCTGATGGCGCCGTCCGTGACACACAACTGATACATGTGGTGGCCGAGATACGTTTCGGTGACGTTGCGTTTGCTGCGATAGGTGACGAAGTTCGACGTCGCGCCGAAGCGCTCGTTGCTGCCGCCCAACAGACGCACGTTGGTGACGATGTGCCGACAACGCGAATGGGGAAACTCGACGTGCGCGGTGCGTTTGCCGAGACGCTTTACCCGTTCGCTGAGCCGATGATAGTCGTCGGCAATGTAAAACAGCGTGGTGGCCGGATCCGCATCGTCACTGGAACCGGCCGGCGGCACCAGGTATTTCGCCCCGGGCGCAAACAGCGCAAGCCACTCCGTCAATCGCCATGCGTCGAGCAGCGCGGCTTCTTCGTAGAAGAAATCCTCGAGCTGCGCGCGTGTGACATCGAGATTCAGCTTCGGTGCCGTGGCACTCATCGGCCTGCTCCACACATGCGCCGATCCCACTCGCGCCAGAACACGCGGATCTGCGTTTCGTCTTCGATGATCGGACGGGCTTCCTTCATGCCCTTGGAGATATCGTTCCACCCCGCCATCGCAAGATTGTTGTAGCCACGCTGACACAACGCCAGCGCCTCGCAGTCATCCGGTGTGGCGAATCCGCCCGGCCCGAGAAACTCCAGATAGTTGTACAGCCGGCGCTCCCGCATCAGCGCATTTTCGTCCTTCGGCGCGAGCGCCCATGCATTGACCTTCTGCTGACCGGGCGAATCGGGAAAGAACGTCCGCACCGTCACCGCCATGATGTCGTTGATCACCAGATTCGGAAAAATCAGCAGATTGCGGTTCGTATACGCAATTCGTTCGGCGCGTTCCTTACCGAAGCGCGCTTCCAGACGGTTGCGGATCTCGGCCGTGTCCCGATCGCCCTGTTCGCCCCAGGCCTTCACCGATTTTGCGACCGGTCGTCCCCATGGTGCACCGTACTCCACCACGGCATGACCGTTGCCCAGATCGTGGGGCCGATTCACCGAAGTGAGGTTGTCGCCCAGTTGGCCACCGGATGCCATCACATAGTCGAAGTACGTGGCATGGGTCGGCATGCCGTGGTAGCCGTCGATGCTGTTCTCACACAACAGCTTCCAGTTCGCCGCGAAGCCGTACTCCTGCGTGCCACCGACGATCTCCATGCCCACCTCGGACTGATCCATCACCAGATCGATGAATTCCGTCGCGCCGGCGAGATACGTCACCAGGTCGACTGCGCTGCGATCGTAGTTGATGAAGTACAACCCGCGGTACGCCGCAAGCTTGGGCACCGGCGTGAGGTTATGTATGCCGTCGACGTTGGATCCCTCCGCATACCGTTCGGCACCCGGACGGGCAATCAGCTTGCCGCCGAGGTCGAACGCCCAGGCGTGATAAAAGCAGCGGAACATTTTTTCGTTGCCGTGTTTTTCGCGACACACCATCGCGCCGCGATGGGGGCAGGTATTGAAGAACGCTCGGGCGATGTTGTCTTTGCCTCGCACGAAGATCAGTTCCCGTCCCCCCACCGTGCGCGTCAGGAAGTCGCCGTTCTTGACCAGTTCGGACTCGTGACCGAGATACAGCCAGCAGGTGTCGAATATGAGCTGACGCTCGCGCACGAGGATATCGGGGTCGACGAACGCGCGCCGGTTCACGCGAAAGATGCCGCGCTGCTGATCCTCCGCGACGTACGGTTCGAATACTCTCGTTGCTTCGACGGCAGCCATTTCCTCTCCTCACTAACAAACCGTGTGAACGCCTTGTAACATCATTAGGTATCGTTGTAAATTCTCGCCCTAGTCCCAATGAACAAACCGTTCGACTAAACGGTTAATGGAGATTCGGTGCCGGCAGCAGAACCACGACGCACACAGGAACAGCGATCCTTGGAGACTCGGAGTCGCCTCGCGCGCGCCGCATTCGAACAGATCAAGGATTTCGGCTTCGCCCAGTTTCGAACCGCCTCGGTGGCCAAAAGTGCCGGCGTTTCTCAGGGTGGCCAGTTGCACCACTTCCCCACCAAGGAAGACCTTGCGCTGGCCGCCATCGAATACGCCTATGCATTGGTCGAACAACACACCGCGGCAAACTTCGCCCGCTTCGATGCCAGTACGACAGACGTCGAACCGCTACGCGCCATCATCGACGACAGCATGCAGTTCTATTTCTCCGACGCCTTCGAAGTGGGAGTCGACGTGGTGAAAGGCGCTGCAGGCAACACCGAGCTTCGCCGGCGCATCGCCGAGCTGAGCCGGCACAATCGCGACTTTGCAGAACGCGGTTGGCTGGGACGGCTGGTCGCACGCGGTTGGTCGGTGACCGACGCGCAGGACGCGATCGATCTAACGACCAGCCTGGTGCGCGGGTTTTCGATCCGCAAATGGATCCACCGCGATACCGGCCAATACGACCGGTTGCTGAACCGCTGGGTCGATCTATTGTACGCCGCGCTGCCGGCGCCGCGACCCGAGGCGGGCCGATGACCCACACAAACTTTGTCGGCGGGCCGAAGTCGGTGCCCATCCGAATCACCTAAGAGAGGACGCTATGGATTTCGAACTGCCACCGGAAGACGATCCGCGCCGCCAGAAGGTCAGAGCATGGTGCCGGGCCAATCCAGAACCATCCGGCATGGAACTTGCGCGCGCCGGCTACGTGGTGCCGCACTGGCCCGCGCCGTGGGGCAGCGAAGCCGAACCCGAGCTGCAACTGATCGTCGACGACGAACTCAAACGCGCCGGTATCTCGCGGCCCAACAATCCCGTTGCAATCAACAACTGCGGCATTTCGCTGGTCCAGTACGGCAGCGCGGCACAACGGGATCGTTATCTGTGGCCAGCCCTGTCGGGCCAGGAGATCTGGTGTCAACTGTTCAGCGAGCCCGGTGCTGGCTCGGACCTCGCGAGCCTGCGAACACAAGCGCGACTCGACGGCGACCACTACGTCATCAACGGGTCCAAAATCTGGACGTCGCTCGCCCACCAAGCCTCGGTGGGCATCATGGTGGCACGAACCAATCCCGACGAACGCAAGCACCGCGGCCTGTCCACGTTCATCATCGACATGCACGCGCCAGGTGTGCAGGTGAAACCGATCGACGACATGACCGGATTTCCCAACGAGTACAACCAGTGCTTCTTCACGGACGTGCGCGTGCCGGTGACGAATCGCATCGGCGGCGAAGGCGATGGCTGGCGGATCAGCAATGCTCAGCTGCAAACGGAGCGCATCGCATTGGCTAAGCCGGGCGCGATCTGGGGCACCGGCCCGAGCGCCCGCGACCTGATCGCCGGCCTGCATAGGGCCGGCGCCTTCGAAGACAAGGCAGTGCGTCAGCAAGCCGCAGAACTCTACATCGAGGGCGAAATCCTGCGGCTGCTCAAATTCCGCAATCTCTCCGATCGGATGCAGGGGCGCCCGGTCGGCCCGGAGTCGGCGGTGCAGAAGGCTTTGTCCGCGCCACACGGCCAACGCGTGATGGCCATGGCGCTCGAACACATGGGACCGCGGGGTCTACTCGCCAAAGAGGAACCATTTGGCGACGTGACCGAAAGCGAACAGTGGAACTGGGGGATCTGGTTCAGTCCGGCAGTGACGCTGGGCATTGGCACCACCGAGGTCATGAAGAACGTCATCGCCGAACGGTTGCTCGGCATGCCGCGCGAAGACGACCCGGACGTGCGTCGCCCCTGGAAGGAAACGTTGGCGCATTCTTCGGCGCGACAGGAGGCTTCATGAACTTCGCATTCAACGCAGATCAGGATCTGCTGCGCGACAGCGCCGTTCGGTTGCTTCGCGACCACATCGATCTGAGTCGCCTGACCGGTCGAGGCAACCAAGCCGACCTCCCGTACGATCCGAATCTGTGGCAATCGATGACGGAACTCGGTTGGCCGGGCCTGATCATTCCGGAGCAATTCGGTGGACTGGGCATGAGCTTCGTAGACTGGATCGTCATTGCCGAAGAAATCGGCCGATCGCTGGCGCCGTGTCCGTACTTCGGCAGCTACGCAGGCACGCTTGCGGTACTCGCCGCAGCGAGTGACGAACAGAAACAGCTACTCTTGCCCGGCGTCATCGACGGTCGCGTGCAGCTCGCTCTGGCTTGCAACGAAAGCGAATCGATCGAGGATCCATTTGCCGTGCAGACCACCCTGCGCGGCAACACATTGCGCGGCACCAAGACGTATGTGATCGACGCGGAATCTGCAACGCATTTGATTGTCTCGGCTCGCGATGCACAGCAACGGCTGCAGTTCGCGACGGTCGCGTGCGATCAACCCGGCGTCCGCGTCACGACGTTGCCGTGGATGGATATCACGCGTCGCGTCAGCCAGATCACGTTCGAAGGGGCCGAAGCCGAAGCGATGTCCGCATCATCGTTCGAAGACGCATGGCCATGGGTCTTCGATCGCGTGCTGCTGACCCTTGCGGCTGAAAATGCCGGCGGCGCCGATGCGATTTTGCGCAAGACCGTTGCATATGCAACCGAGCGCGTGCAGTTCGGCAAACCCATCGCCAGCTTCCAGGCCATTAAACATAGATGTGCCGAAATGCTGATGAAGGCCGAATCCAGCAAGGCGCTGTGCTGCTATGCCGCGTGGGCGCTATCGGAGAACACCGAAGAGGCGGCCGCCGCGGCTGCGATGGCCAAGAGTTTTTCCGCAGATGCGTATCGTGCGTGTACCGCGGACGCGATACAAATTCATGGCGCCATCGGCTTCACGTGGGAGATGCCGATCCATCTGTACTACAAACGCGCGCGCGCCAATGCCGCGCTGTTCGGCAGCGCCAGCCAACTGCGTGACCGTGTCATCGAACTCGTCACGGCCGCATGATGGCGGAAGACGCACCGCTCGCCGGTCTGCGGGTTGCCGACTTCACATCGATGGTGTCCGGACCGTACTGCACCCGGTTGCTCGCCGATATGGGCGCGCACGTCATCAAGGTTGAGCCACCTGCCGGTGATCTGTTGCGTCACGCCGCGCCGACGACGGATGCCGGCAGTCGATATTTTCAGACGTACAACGCCGGCAAGCACGGCATCGTGCTCGACCTCAAATCGCCCCGCGGCATCGAGATCGCGATCGAAATTGCATCCCGATGCGACGTGCTGGTGGAGAACTTTCGACCCGGTGTGATGGCGAGCTTCGGGTTGGGTTATGACACCATCCGCGCGCATCGAAACAATATCGTCTACTGCTCGATTTCCGGTTTCGGTCAAGACGGGCCCATGCAGAGATGGCCCGCCTATGCGCCGATCGTGCATGCGCTGAGCGGTTTCGACTCGGTGTTTCAACAGGCACAGCTGAACCCGCAGGAGCCACCGGTCGCCAGCGTGCAGATCGCCGACGTGCTGACCGGTTCGTTCGCGTTCGGCGCAATTCAGTCGGCTTTGATCAGACGATTCCGTACCGGTGCCGGCGACTACATCGACGCTACGCTGATCGAATCGGCCATGGCACTGGTGTCCGGTGACCTACAGGTGCCCCAGGTACCTCGGCCGCAACGCGTGACGTCATTCAGAGCCGTGCGCGCCCGCGATGGTTTCGTCATGCCAGTGGTATTGACCGACAAGGCGTTTGCGAGCCTCGCACGCATCGTCGAGCCGGGTTGGTTGGATGACCCGCGCTTCAAGGACGCACGCACCCGCGCACAACATGCCGATCTCATGTACGCGGGAATCGATGCGTGGACGCTGCAACGCAGCGCGCAGGAGTGTCAGGAAACGTTGATGAGCGCCGGCGTGCCGTGTGCGGTCTACGCGACTGCCAGCGACGTATTGCGTAATCAACACCTCATCGACCGTGGGACTTTTGCGACGCTGAACGACGGCTGTGGTGATTTCAAGGTGAACAATGCGCCGTTCAGATTCCGCGATGCGCAAAGCGGCATTCGGGATCTTGCGCCGCGACTGGGCGAACACACCGGTGATGTTCTGCGAGATCTGCTGGGTTACGACGACGGGACGGTCGCGGCGCTGCGCAGTGCTCGCGTCGTTCAATGACGCAGACGTCCCGATCCACCACGCGCTGCAGGTTCGCGCTGTTCCGACTACGCTCGATGCGCATGGCGCCTGTTCAACGACGATGCAGCGCCCGCTCGAGTTGTTGCGTGGGATAACGCTCCATCGCCAAGCGCTCTTCACGATGTGGGTCCGACGCGACGTTTGGCGGTGCGTCGAACAACATCACACTGCGCGTGCGCAGATCAAACGGCTGCCATCGCGGCACCGCTGTGTTGTTGGGATCGCCGCGTCGTGCAAACGCCAGCCAGGATTCACTCATCATGGTTGCCATCGCTGCCGTATCAGCCGACGGAGGACCGACCATCTGCGGCGCCTTCGTGACGTTGTCGAACATGAACGGTAGATCGAGCGAATGCGGCGTGATGCGGCGGCCACCTTCGACCGGCGTTCGCCACATCAATCGATATGACCACACCGGCGCGCCGCCCATCGCGCATTGACGCGTTTTTGCCTCCGTCTGCAACACGCTGTCGCGCCAGTAGCCGCGTGCGGTCGTGATTTTGAAGAAGATCTCCGACGGCGAAGCGTCTGGATTAACGCGCTGAAACAATGCAATCAATTCGCCGATGTCTTCTGCCGGTACGAACGCCCGTAAGCGCTCCGCCAGATCCTCTTCGTTCAGCGTGAATGTGCTCTCGTCTGCGCTACCGAGTTGATTGGACAGTTCGGTGCGGCAAGTGCCAATCATCATCGGTATAGCGGCGGCATTCTCGGGCGCATCGGGATCCCACGGGTGCGCGGCAAACGCGGCATCGTCCAACGTTGGCGAAAAACGCTGGCGCGTCGCCAACACAATGTCGCGATTGGCGCGGCGAACGTCTCGCCACGGAATCTGCTGCAGCTTGCGCGCATCTGCTGCGCCGAAGTTGAAGTGCCGAAGCAGTCGCTCTGCGAGTTCGTGCGCGCGATCCCGTGCCATGAGCCGCAAGTGCGAACCGCTCTGCACGATGGCGCGATGAAACAAGCCGCTCGCCAATGACGATGCCGTCAACAGGCTGACTTTTCGGCCGCCGCCCGACTGACCCAGAACCGTGACGCAACCGGGATCGCCACCGAACTGCGCAATGTTCGTCTGTACCCACCGCAACGCAGCCACGAGATCCAGGAACCCGGCGTTGGCCGCGCCGGTGAATTCGTCGCCGAACACATCCGCCAAGTGACAGTGGCCAAAAATGCCAAGCCGGTGATTGACGCTGACCAGCACCACATCACCGCGACGCGCGAGATTCGTGCCGTCATACAACACGCTCGAGCCGCTGCCCGCCTCGAATCCACCGCCGTGCAACCACACCAGTACGGGACGTTTCGCCGCATCGACCGCCGGTGTCCATAGGTTCAAACACAAACAGTCCTCGCCCATTTCGGGGCGCCGGCCTGCCCAGCCACCTTCTGCGAGCCGGCCGGGTGCCTGCGGTGCGGTGTCACCGTAGTCAACGCAGCGCCGCACCCCCGTCCATGCCGTGGGAAGTTGCGGTGGACGAAAACGATTCGCGCCCGCCGTGGAGGCGCCGTACCGGATGCCGCGAAAGATGGCGACGCCCCTGAAGCTCTCGCCCTGCACGCGACCGTATGCTGTGTCTACGATGGGCGAAGGTTGGTTTGTTGGGGAGTCTACAGTGCTGTCCGACATGAGCCCTCGTTGTTACCACTCTCAGATGACCAGATCGCCGCACATGATAACCAACCTCGCGCTCAGATTCGGGACCACCCGATCACCGACGAGCACGCGCCACACAACAAGGTTGTTAGGCCGCGCGGCGACGTTCACTGAAATCGGGCAGCTCCTGCGGGGACGAAGAACTTGCCGCGGAACGACAGGGACTGCCTCACGGCGTGCGGTAACGCTCCGCGAGCTGGGGCGCCTGCGCGGCGAAAGCCGCCAGGTCGGCATTGAATATCGCGTCGAGCAAATCGGTCCTCTCTACGCCGGGGGCGCAAATCACCTCCCCAAGCGCGAGACGCCGCAGGCTGGCGGTCACGTCCGCCGACATGCGGGCACCGCGCTGAGATCGAACCCTTGGCGTTCGTGAAACTCCGTCGCGACCCCGGGCAGAGCGCCTGTACTTGCAGCCCTTGGGATTTCAGCTCCTCATGGAGCGCTTGCGACAATGCGACGATGTGGGCCAGCGTCCCCGTATAAACCGCTCGGCGGACCGGCAGCTTTTTGGTGGGTGCGGAACCGCTGAACACAAGCATGCCCGACACGTTGATGATCGTGCCCTCGCCTCTCGCGACCATGCCGGGAACCGCTCGCGCCAGCATCGTCGGCGCGACGACCTTAACGTGGAGAAGCTCATTCGCCTTGTCGGCCGGCAGCTCCATGAACGGCATGCTCGATTGGGAGTTTGAACGCCAAGGCGAGGTCATAAAGCTGGATCCAACCGGCCCGCTCATCGTTCAAGCGGGGACCGCAACCGACCTGGCGATCGGCGCAGCAGTCGCCGGCTGCGGTGTCATTCACTTGTTCGAGGATTGGTTGCGTCCGAATTTGGACGCCAGCGATTTGGAGCCTATATTGGAACCTTGGTGGCTACGCTTTTCAGGGCCGTTTCTTTACTATCCGAGCCGCCGCTACGTTCCCGCGCCTCTCCGGGCATTCATCGAATTCATCAGGCGTGGAGAGATCCCCTCTCCTAATCCGTTGGGGGCGAAGCTAACAAAGGAGCATCAACCATGGTCGACGCGGGCAGCGACCGCAAAACCGCAATGATGCGAGCGATCCTGATCGTTCTCCTCGTCGCCTTTGGCACATCGGCTGCAAAAGCGGCTGCCGCAGCGGCGCCGCCGGATCAGCGACAGCCCGCGGCAGCATCCGGGACCAACGGCGCAGGTCCACCGAACGAGGCGCCGAAAGCCCCCGATGTCTACGATCCACTCGTCGCGTTCGCGCCGCTCGATCTGGCACAGGCGCCTACGTCGTATCGCTCGGCGAGTGGCGCACCGGGGCCGAGCTACTGGCAAAACCGTGCCGACTACGCGATCACCGCGCGATTGGATCCGCCGACGAAGACCCTCATGGGCGAAGTGGTGATTACGTACACCAACAACAGTCCGGACACGCTCGACGTCCTGTGGCTGCAACTCGACCAGAACATATATCGGCGCGATTCGCGCGCGAGTGCGATCAGCGAACGAATCCGCACCGGGTTTACCGACGGCTACAGCCTGGAGTCGGTCGAGGTCGCCGACGGCGGTGGTTTCGTGGCCGCCAAATACCTCGTCAGCGACACGCGGTTGCAGGTGCGACTGCCGCAGCCGCTCAAACCAGATGGCAAGCGCGTAAAGCTGCGCATCCGCTATCACTACACGATGCCCGCAACGTTCGGCGGCCGTACCGCATGGATCGACAGTCCAAACGGCGAAATTTACGACGTCGCACAGTGGTATCCACGCATGGCCGTCTATGACGACGTGCGCGGCTGGGACCCGCTGCCGTATCTCGCCAATGAGTTCTATCTCGAATTCGGCACATTCGACTATTCGGTCACCGTGCCCGCAGACATGATCGTCGCCGGCTCCGGCGAACTGGTGAATCCCCGGCAAGTGCTGACGCCGGCGCAGATGACGAGCCTCGCCACCGCGCGGAACAGCGACCGGACAGTGATGATCCGCACGCCGGCGGACGTTGCGGCGACCGCACCGGCCGGCTCACAGACCAAGACCTGGCGCTTCCACATGGGCAATACTCGCGACGTCGCCTTCGCCGCTTCGCGCGCGTTCGTCTGGGACGCCGCACGCATCAATCTGCCGGACGGCAAAGCTGCGCTCGCCCAATCGGTCTACCCGGCCGAGGTCGCCAGCGAGGCAGCTTGGGGGCGCTCGACCGAATATCTCAAGTTTGCGGTCGAGGACTTTTCGAAACGCTGGTTCCCCTATCCCTGGCCCAACGCCATCAGTGTCGGCGGGCCCGTGGGTGGAATGGAGTATCCAGCGATCGTCTTCGACAGCACCCAAGCGAAAGGCAAGAGCCTTTTCTGGATCACCGTACACGAGATCGGCCACACCTATTTTCCGATGGTCGTCGGCTCCGACGAGCGGCGCCATCAGTGGATGGACGAAGGCTTGAACACCTTGATCGACGTTTACGAGTCCGACGCCTTCGACGGTGGCGTCTACGGGCCCAAACGTGATCAGGAATATGCGCCCGGCACGCAGACGCCGGCGGACCAGATCGCCGAACTGCTGGCCGACCCGAAGGCGCCGCCGATCATGACGCGCGCCGACTCCATCCCCTCGGCGTACAGCCATCCGATCAGCTACTTCAAGTGCGCCTTCGGGCTCAAGCTGTTGCGGGAGGACATCCTGGGACCCGATCGATTCGATCCGGCGTTCCGCAAATTCATCCGCGACTGGGCCTACAAGCATCCCCAGCCTGCAGACTTCTTCCGCGCGATGGACAGCGAAAGCGGCGAGGATCTGTCGTGGTTCTGGCGCGGGTGGTTCTTCAACAACTGGAACCACGACCTGGCCATCACGTCGGTCGCCTACGTCGACGGCGATCCCGGCAAAGGCGCGCGCATCGCGGTCAACAATCTTGGCCGGCTGGTGCTGCCGGCGACGATGCGGATTACCTTCAAGGACGGCACCCAGCGTGAGATGACGATTCCCGTGGAAACCTGGATTCAGTCGGCGGCCCACACTTTCGCGCTGGATAGCGCGCTATCGATCACCAACGTGACCATCGACCCTGACCATCACCTGCCCGATCGCAACCGCGCGAATAACAGTTGGTCTGCTCCCTAGAGCCAGAAGGTGTTTCTGCCCTCGCCTTGTCTACAATGTCTACAACCTCGGAACGTGGCGAGGCGCATCTTCTCCTGATCGTCGTACAAGCGAATGCGCGTGTGTGGGTTGTCGGCGATTGCCGCAATGAGTTCGCCACTGGCGTCCGAACCGGCGCGATCGATCACGCCAGCGACCAGCGAGGGGGTGCTGTACCCACCCATCGCAACGCCGACGATGGCCATGATCGCGACCGGCAACAGGAACAAGACGCCGAGCCTGCGTCCATCGCGCCCCGTAGCGGCCCTGTTTGCCGCGGATGCGGCCGCGATGACATTCAGTCCGCTTCGCATTCAAGTCACCAGCGCCGAGCGCGCGCGAACTGCCGCGAACGCAATACCCGCCAGCCCAACGACGCCGGTGAACAACAGCGGTTGCGCAATCTTTGCAATCGTGCCGGCATTGCCCGCCGCCGATAGATCGACGAATCCGTAAAACGCCTGTCCGTTCGGAGTCAGACGCGCAAGCGTCTCGAACACATCGGGAAGACCTTGCGGGGGCAGGAACTGTCCCCCGATGACCGAGAGCACGGAGATAACCAGCGCCGCCAGCGCGGCCACTTGCAGCGGACGGCCCCACTCCGTGCCAAACAGAATCGAGATTGCCGCGATCATGACGCCCATCTGGGTCAGGCCAACGAGCAGCAGCGCGCCGAGCTTTCCTGCCAGTATCGCGCCCGGCTCGGCCGGCGATGCCATCAACCGCAGAATGGTTCGGCTGTCGACCTCCGATTGCAGCGCGCGCACGCCAGCCAATACCGCAAAGGTCAGAAAAAGGACCGTCATTGACGCCGCGAAGAAATCGATCAAGCGCAGCGCACCCCCGGGAGAAAGCGGCGTCACCACCCCGACGGCCTGCGTCGCAGACGATCTGGCGACGACGCGCTGCATAAAATCCTGGACGAGCGCGCGCGTTGCCGTCAACGCGAACTGCGCGTTGCTGGTCGCGAGAATCTCGATCAATCGAGACTTTGCGGCGTCGGACCCACTCTCAAATCCCGGAGCAATGACCACTGCGCATTCAACGTCGTGGTGTTCAACTGCTGCCTGCGCTGCGGCCCGCGAACCAAGCGGTCGCACCTCGATGATTCCGTTCAGCCAGGGACGTTGTACAAACGCAACGAATCGCGCGGAGCTCGCAGAACCGTCGAGGTCCGCTACACCCAGCCGCATGTGCACGCCCTGCGAACCCGAGAGCGACGCGCCGATGAGTGCCGTCAATGCCAATGGCGCGACTATCGCGACAAGCAAAGCGGTGCGATCGCGCAGTCGCTGACGCAGGTCTTTCAGACATATCAGCCACGCGTGACGCATTGGGTTCAATCTCGCAACGCTCGGCCGGTCAGGTGCAGGAAGACGTCCTCCAGATTTGGTTCGACAACTCGGATGCTCTGCGCAACCACCCCCGCATCGACGCGCGCCGTCAGCAGAGCCGGCAGGCGCTGTGCGCCGAGAACTGGTCGTATCGCGCCCTTGGCCGCGCTCACCGAAAGTTGACCGCCGTCACATTCGCGACCGCCTATCTGCATTTCTTACGACCATCCGCGAAAGTTCCGTTTTTGGATGCCAACCACACCCCATCCCAATCCGCTGCGCGTCGATATCGTTTTCGTGAACTGACCGACAAAACACAACGGACGTTCTGGCAGCGATAGTGGACATTGAAGGCGCACACGGCTCGCTCGACCGAGCGATGAAGAAACTCTCCCGCCGCTGGATTTTCGGGATGGCGATTGCAGGCGTGGCAATGGTCGGCATCCCCGACTGTATGCTCGGCTCGGAGATTTCGCTGGCGGTCTTCTACCTCGGTCCCGTTGGCCTCGCCACGTGGTATGCGGGAAGGAAGACCGGTGCGCTGATCGCGATGATCTCTTCGCTCTGCGCGCTCGCCGACGACCTGGCAGCAGGCCACCTTCAGGTCCGTCCAGGAGTCTTAGCCTGGACCGGATTACTGAATCTCGGTTTCATGCTGGTTGTCGCGTATCTGCTGGCCACGTTGCGCAGCCAAATCGAATTTGCCGAGAAGCTGGCCAGGTCGGATTCGGTAACCGGGCTCTTCAATCGCCGCGCGTTTCTCGAAAATCTTCAACTGCACCTGAGCCTAGCTGGACGAGATGGCAAACCCACCACGCTCGCGTACCTTGATCTGGACGACTTCAAGCGTATCAACGACCGCAGCGGTCACGAGGCGGGTGACAAGGTGCTCAGATTGATCGCTACCACCCTGCAAGAGTCGACCCGACGCACGGACACGGTCGCGCGCCTCGGTGGCGACGAATTTGCGATGCTGATCGTCGGCGCCGATCAGATCAGTGCAGTCGCCGTCATCGCAAAGGTTCGCCATGCGCTGGCGCAGCTGGCTGACAAACAAACTGGCGTTACGTGCAGTATCGGTTGCGCCACCTTCCAACCTCCACCACCGAGCGCAAGCACAGCACTCCGAGCCGTGGATGCGCTCATGTACAAGGTCAAGCGCCGCGGGAAAAATGGCGTCGCGTTCGAGATCTTCGACGATCGCACCAACCGCGCCGACCAACCACCTGCGGAGGCGCCGCATACCGCCGCCCAAACATCTCGTTAGGCTCGTCAACGTACAACGTGTACGACTAGATGGTATCGGCGGGTTCGGCACAATGAAACCGTTTGCCCCGCAGTTTTGTACCCAAGCAGCACCAGCAGGTCGTCCGACGCGCCCTCGACGACGCAATCGTCGAGCGACAGGAACCAGTTTTCCTGCGTCCGATAGATGGGCCGGTGGTACCAGCCGAAGAGTCCTGCTCGGTGATACGCTGAGCGATTGCGCCCCGTCCGGTGCCAGACCCTGCATGTTGGAGGAGATGTTCCCGAGCAGGGCCGGCCAGCCACACACGAACTGATGTTCCCCTGCTCGAACGCAGAAAACCCTGTGTTCAACAATCTGAAAAAGGCGCTTCATCCTCTCACCATATCGCCCGGCGGCTGCACGTTCGCAGTCAACTCGAGGCCAAGCCAACGCCGAAGCTGGGGGGACAACGTCGCCTGGGTTCGTTCCGACAGACCGACATTGAAATTCCATTGGGGCCGGATGAACGAGCGGCTGTAGTAGCCAAACAGCAGTGCACGTTCCTCGTCTTGCGTCCTGTTCACACCCGACGTGTGCCAGAGCCGGCCGTCCATCGCAACGATGCTGCCCGCCTTCGCCTCGAAGGGAATCATCCGGTCAGCGATATCCTGCGGGACATCCGCGCGGCGCTCGAAGTGATGGCTGCCAGGCAGGAACAGCGTGCCGCCGTTCTCGCCGCGCACGTCATCCAGACACCAGATGATGTTCATACTCCAGGGTGCGTGCCACGGCTCCGGCAGCACGAGCGAGAGATCCGAATGGATCATCATCGAGCCACTGCCGGGTCTGGCAATGTTGGCGGTGAAGTTCGAAATGCCGAAATCGTCGCTCAGCACGTGACGAACGATTTCCAGCGCCGCAGGGTGCGCGATCAGTTCAATGAAGACTGGATCGAGATCGAGCAGATTGAAGACCCGGACGTTGCTTGCGTTCGGATCCAGTCCTTCGATATAGGTCGGGACGCCTCGCCGCTCGCTCTCTGCAGCGGCCTCAACCAGTCGACGGCGTGCCTCCTTCGTCCGCGTCGAATCCAGCACGCGTTCGACTAAGCAGTAGCCGTGCTCCCGAAGACTGGCCTTGTGCGTCTCTGTGAACATGCCCCCTCCGCGATGAATTGAGACCCTTGTATCAAAACGAGCATAGTGATACTTTAGTCTCAATTCAAGCAGTTTGTGGTTGGAGCGCCACCAGCGGATGAACATGCAGACGCACGAAGCCGTCGATGGCCGTACGCGCCGACGCATCGAGAACAGCGCGCGCCTGTTCGACGCGGCGATGAAACTGCTTGCCGAGCGCAGCTACACCGACATCTCCATCGAGGAGATCTGTGCTGCGGCGAACGTCGGACGTGCCACCTTCTTTCGGATCTACCCGACCAAAGCCGACCTGCTGCTCGAGTTCAACAAGCGCCTGGCGGATCGGGTCCAGGAGCGACTGGACGCCAACGACTCACAGACTGTCGATGAAGCACTTCGGATCGTCGGCGCGGAGATCGCCGAAACGTGGACCCATACCGTGCCCGGGGTAGCGGCGCTGGCCATCGACTTTTCACAAACCGCTGCCGGCGGAGGTCTGCACGCCGGTCACCAGGAACTGCTCCAGATTGTCGTGCGGATCATCAAGCACGGCATGGCAAGCGGCGAACTCGAATCGACGCTGCCTGCAACACTGCTGGGCTCACTTGCGCTCGTGCAAACAACAGCGCCGGTGGCCTACTGGTTCAGGCATCCGAAGCGCAACCTGCACCGGTTGATCAACGAAGCAATCGATCACTGGCTGCACGGCGCGCTCGCAACAATTAGCAAATGAACGAAGGAATGCAAACATGATTGACGAAAAGACTGGCGGTGCGGTCATCGCCCAAACACTGGTCCAACTCGGCGTTCGTGACGTCTTCGCCTTGCACGGCGGGCATCTGGATGCGTTTCTCGTGGCCTGCCCCGATGTAGGCATCCGGCTGATCGACTTCCGCCATGAAGCGTCTGCGGGCCATGCAGCGGACGCCTACGCTCGGTCATCCGAAGCGGGCTTCGGAGTCTGCGTGGTAACTGCCGGGCCGGGGTTCACCAATGCATTGACGCCAATGACCAGCGCCTACGTCGACGCCGTACCCGTGGTGTTCATCGTCGGATCACCGCCGCTGCGGGAAGTGGAAACGAATCCTCTGCAGGGCGGCATCGATCAGATCGCCATGGCCACACCGGTCACCAAATGGGCACATCGTGTGACCAACGTGGAACGGCTGCCCGACCTGATCGAAAAGGCGGTGCGTATTGCCACATCCGGCCGACCCGGTCCCGTGCTGCTCGACGTGCCCATCGACGTGATGTTCATGCCGGTGCACGACATCATGTTTCCTGTGAACAAACGCCCGGTCACGCCGGACCGACCGGCGCCCTCCAGTAACGCCGTCAAACGAGCACTCGATACCCTTCGTAATGCCAAGCGTCCGGTGATCATCGCCGGCGGTGGCGCCGTGTTTTCTCGATGTTCGGCTTTGTTGCAACGTTTTGTTGAGCTGACCGGCGTGCCCGTGGCGGCCAGCACAATGGCGCGCGGCATCCTCCCCGAGAGTCACCCGCAGTACGTCGGAGGCGTTGCCGCAGTCGGGGGTGCCGTTGCGCGAGGTAATCCGCCGGATGTTGTGATGATGGCCGGCGCGCGCGCTGGAATGTACCTGAGCGGCCGTTCAGGGGCGGTCATCCCGAACGATGCGACTGTCATTCAGATTGACGTCGACGGCGGAGAGATCGGCCGTATGCGGCCAATAGATCAGGCGATCGTCGCTGACTGTGCCGAAACGTTCGAGGCACTTGCAGAGGCCGGCGCGCAAACAGATTGGCTCAACCGCAGCGACTGGGTTCGGACGCTGCAAACCGGCCGCCATCCGTTCGAGCGCCTGTTCACGGATGCACCCAAGGAGACCAAGCCCGGTGTCCTGCATCCCTATCATGCGACCAAGGCCGCGATGGACGCGCTCGAGGAAGGAACCATTGTCGTCATCGACGGCGGCGAATCTTCCGGCTGGGCAAGCGTGACGGCACGGTCGGCGGGTCCGGGTCTGTGCATGCAGAACGGCTATCTTGGCTGTCTCGGCATTTCACAAGGGTTTGCCATCGGCGGTGCAATCGCAAATCCGCAGCGCCCGGTGGCGATCTTTACCGGCGACGGCGCAGTGGGGTTCAACATCCAGGAGTTCGACACGATGGTGCGGCACGAGCTGCCGATCGTCGCCATCGTGCTGAACAATGCCTGCTGGGGCATCTCCAGAACGGGTCAGGACATCGTGTTCGGCAAGAACCGGCGCAGCATCGTCGGTCTCGCAAACACCCGATACGATCAAGTGGCGATTGCGTTTGGTGGGCACGGAGAGACAGTCAGCTCCTACGAGCGCATCGCACCGGCAATCAAGGAAGCGTTGGCGGCACGACGCCCGACCTGCATCAATCTCATCGTGGATCCGGATGTGGTTCATCCGGCCATTCCGGCGATGGTCGGAGACCCAAGCGTGCCACATCAGATCATGATCCCGTACTACGAGAACATCCCGACAAAAGCATAGGCGTGGTTGATGTGCGCGGCAACGACGATGGGCGGATTCGAAGGCGCGCAATGCGATCCAACCCCTGGTGCGGTTGCGGGCACCCCTCAATATGTTCGTTAGTCACTGCTTCGCGTGTCGCTCGGTCATTACCTGACTCCTGTGGCGCCACCACAGCGTGCCGCAAACGCCGCAAACAGGCGTGCAGCATGGCAAAGGGAAAGTCGGTCCCATAGAGCAGCTGAGAGAGCGGTGCCAGAGCACGCAGCGCCGTTATCTGCGGTTGTGTTTCGGACAGTGCGGTGTCGTAGTGGAAGCGCGTCAGTGCCTTCATCGCATCCGCCGGCGCCATGGCCCGATCACCCAGCACCGGAATGGAGCCAATGGCCGCAATGTGTGCCGCCAGGAACGGCAGCGTGCCGCCGGCATGGGGCAGGATGAAGCGGATTCGCGGATGACGCGCCAATGCACCGGAGTAGATCAGGCTGACGGCCGTACGCGTCGTGTCGAAGGGAAACTCGATCATCGGCGCCGGCAACGCGAGACCGAAAGTCTCGAAGCAGCACGGCGAGGTGGGGTGTACGAACACCGTCGCGTGACGCGCGTCGAGTGCTCGACCCCCGGCAGGCATCCTAACAGCATGACCGAACAGGTTCGGTAGGATGGCCCGCCGGCGAAGCCGGCTGTC
The DNA here is from genome assembly GCA_963735085.1 of uncultured Gammaproteobacteria bacterium. Classification (GTDB taxonomy): domain Bacteria; phylum Pseudomonadota; class Gammaproteobacteria; order Pseudomonadales; family Azotimanducaceae; genus DATJGR01. Next base: position 19,558 of record CAVTJP010000010.1, on the reverse strand, counting down.
AGCTCCCCACGAACCGGCGGATCGCCGACGCCATGCGGGCACGAATCGGTGCCCCGGAGATGATCACGTCGACCGCCAACAGCGACGTGTGAATATGCCCGCGGCACGGCACGTGCTCGACCTCGACCCCGGCCGCCTGCAAAGCCCCGGCGTACGCGTCACCCTCGTCGCGCAATGGGTCGAACTCGCAGGTGAAGACCGCCGCGGGCGGCAGCGATGCGAGTGAGTCGGCCAGCAGCGGCGACGCGCGCGGCTGCGAGCGATCGCCGGGATCAGCGTATTGGCCCCAGAACCAGTCCATCAGCGGCTTCGTGAGGACGAAGCCGTCGCCATTCTCGTGCATCGAAGGCCGGACCGTGGACCCGTCGGTCACCGGGGCAATCAGCAGCTGCCCCGCGAGCGCCGGCCCCCCCTCGTCGCGGGCGCGCTGGGCCGCCACCGCCGCGACGTTGCCACCCGCACTCCAGCCGGCAACGACCAGCTTGCCGGGGATACCACCCAGCTCGTCGGCGTGCTTACCGACCCAACGCAGTGCCGCGAACGCATCGTCCGCCGCGGCCGGAAAGCGGTGTTCGGGAGCGTGGCGGTAGTTGACCGACACGATGGTCGCGCCGGAGCGCACGCACAGGTCGCGGCAGAACGGATCGTCGGAGTACTCCGATCCAAGCACCCAGCCGCCGCCGTGGAAGTAGCAGACCACAGGATGCGGCCCCTCGGTGGCCGGCCGATACAGCCGGTAGGCCAGATCGCCGCCCGCGCCAGGCAGCGCGCCGTCGACGATCTCGCCGACCCGTGGCCCCGGCGGCCGCTGCGTATTGGACATCTCCATGAAAGCGCGGGCATCGGCAACCGGCAGCGATTCGATCGGCGGCAGGTTGAACTCGGCCATCGCGTTGAGCATCAACACTACGTCGGGCTGCAGTCGGTTCACCACACCGTCGTTGGTCTGTTCCCCGCCCGGACCCGCAAGGTGGAAGCCGAGATAGCCACGCTCGACGACCTCGTCGCACGCGCGCCGATAGGTGTCGACACCACCGACGTACGGCAGGAACACGCGCGGCTTACCGGGAACGTTGGCGCCCATGTACCACGAGTTCGCTTTCGGGAACAGCGTGATGTCGGCGCAGTCGTTGCAATGCTGCACCCACCCCGCCTCGGCAAGCGGCGTTGGTTCGATCGTCTCGTAACCCCGCGCCTTGAGGTCGGTGATCGCGTCGACGATCCAGTCGACATGTTGCTCGATCGACACCACCATGTTCGAAAGCACCGACGGGCTGCCGGGGCCGGTGATCATGAAGAAGTTCGGGAAGCCGACCGTTGTCAGTCCGAGGTAGCTGAGCGGGCCGTGTGCCCACTTCTGCTTCAAGGTGACGCCTTCCTTGCCGGTGATATCGACCCCGACGAGCGCGCCCGTCATCGCGTCGAACCCGGTCGCATACACGATGGCATCGAACTCGAGATGTTCCCCGGCGACATCGATGCCACGTTCGGTGATCGTGTCGATCGGGTGTTTGCGCAGGTCGATCAGCCGCACGTGTGGCAGATTGAACGTCTGGAAGTAATTCGTGTCGAGGCACGGCCGCTTGGTGCCGAACGGATACGTCGTCGGGCACAGCGCCTCGGCGACCTCCGGGTCGTCGACGATCGTGCGGACCTTGTCGCGAACAAACTCACACCACAGGTCATTGGCAGCTTCGTTGACGGCGAGGTCCGCGAACTTTGAGCCCGGCGCGAGCAGCTCGCCATCCTGCCATGCTTCCTCGAACCGCCGCTGCCGCTCCGCCTCCGGCACCGCGAACACGCTCTCTGTCGGGATCGGCATCGGCACACCCGCGGTCGAGTGGCGCTTGGACTCGTGATACGCCGCGCGATCGGCATCGATTACCGACCGCTTCGCATCGGCGATCGGCCCGTTGCCCGCCGGCATCGAGAAGTTAGGCGTGCGCTGGAACACCGTCAGCTGTGAAGCCTCCTGCGCGATCAGCGGTATCGACTGGACGCCCGACGAACCCGTGCCGATCACGGCCACCTGCTTACCGGTGAAGTCGACGCCTTCGTGCGGCCAGCGGCCGGTGACGTACACCTCGCCCCGAAAGCGCTCGGTGCCCGGGATGTCGGGATCCTTCGGGACAGACAGACAGCCGGTAGCCATGACGTAGTTGCGGGCCACCAGCTCGTCTCCGTCCTCGCTGCGAATCCGCCAGAGGCTCGCGCCGTCGTCCCACGCCGCCGCGGCGACCCGGGTGTTGAAGCGGATATCGCGGCGCAGGTCGTGACGGTCCGCGACACGCTGCAGGTAGCGCAGAATCTCAGGCTGCGTTGCGTATTTCTCGGACCACTCCCACTCAGCCTCGAGCGCCGGGTCGAACGAATACTGGTAATCGAGGCTCTGGATATCGCACCGCGCGCCCGGGTAGCGGTTCCAGTACCACGTGCCGCCGACGTCGTCGGCCGATTCGAGCGCGACGGCCGAAAGACCGGCGCCGCGCAGACGGTACAGCAGATAGAGCCCGGCCATGCCGGCTCCGACGACCACGACGTCGATCACGCCGGTGTCGGCTCTGGTCGAGCTGCTGTCGAGGGTGCTGGTGTCGGTCATGCAAGGTCTCCCCTTTCAGATGCGGTGAGCAGCGGTGGTCTCGATGGCGCCCATTGATCGAGTGCTCGGTCTGACCGAGCGCGTGTAGTCTCGTGCCCTAGTCGTCAGTCGTCGTCCACCACCTTCATGAAGTCAATGTCGCGCCGCTCGTCCTTCGGCACCGGAATCTCGACGACCCGTTCATCGACATTGTCATATTCGAGCTTGAGCGCGCGGCACATCGTGGCATGCAGTTCATAGGTGCACGTGATGTAGGTCAGCTCGAGAATCTCGGCGTCCGAAAGATGTTTCTTCAGAACGGCGAAGGTGCCGTCTTGGGTCCGGCCGCCCGCGAGCACCAGATCATCGGTATAAGCAAGCACCGCCCGCTCGATATCGGTGAACAGGTTGGTCGACGCCCAGTGCGGAATCGCCTCGATCTGCTCCTCGGTGAACTCGCATGCCCGTAGCGCCTTGCAGTGCTGCGAGAACACGAACTGGCTGCCCCGGGCAAACCCGGCACGCGATTGCCCAAGTTCTCGCAGCCGCGGATTGAGCGAGGAGCCGCGATACACCTGGAACCCCGCCACCGCATGGTTGAAAACGGCGGGCGAGAGCGCGAACACCGTCCACCAGTCGCCCGGCGTACCGGTTGCGGTACCGGGTTGCTCAACCGGATCGCGGTCTTTGCCGAACAAGGCGTCGTAAAGACGCAGCACCGATTCGTCGGCATCCGCGCGTTTGACCTGATTGAGTCGGGGCATTGAGTGTCTCCTCTTCGGTTGAAGCTGTTTTCGTTTTGAAAAGATACCCGACAGGTAGAACTGCCAGTGACGCATTCCATTCTGCACGATTTGCCTCGTGCATGACGTCTCGTCGAACCGCCGCGTTAATGAACGAGTGCTATCCAGATTTCGAATCCGCCACGCCCGGTGCGCCCGTCGAATGTCTCCGGATAGCGTTCGAACATCGGTGCATCGGCAGCCTGGTAACCGGAGCGAGGAAACCAGTCCGACCAGATCGCCGACCACATTTCACCGATGGTCGAGATATGTCCGGCGTAGTCGAACACGGCGTAAGGCCGCGCCGGAATGCGGATATGAGCGAATACCGCCGGGATACCGGCGAAGTCCGCCACTTCAACGCCTGTCAGATAGTCGATGCTGCCGTCCGAGTCGTTGTACAGCACGCCATACGCGACGCCGTTTCGTTGCCCGGCAATATGGCCCAGAAACGGCGTGAATTCTTGCCACTGCGCAGGCATGCCGGCGTTGCTGCCGCGGTGGGTTTTGCTGAGGCCACCGATCAACAGCGGTTTCGACTCAACAATTTTCGGATCGGCGATGGATCTCTTCGTTGGCCCGATCATACGCATCGCCTCCAGCAACTCGAGGTTGTCGAGATTGCCGCGATGGCGAACCTGCTGCGGCGTCACGCCGAATTGATCGCGAAACGCGCGCGTGAACGCCTCGTGGGAGCCGTATCCGTTCGCTACCGCCACATCAAGGATGTCGGACTGGCAGGACAACAGCGCGCGCGCCGCCTCGGTCAGACGCCGGCCGCGCACATAGCGCATCAGGCCGATGCCGGTGACAAAACGAAACGCGCGGGTTAGGTGAAAACGCGACACCCCCGCGATCTGCGCGACGTCGTCCAGGCTCAGGTCGCCCTTGAAATGACTCTCGATGTACCAGATGGCTGCATCGACCGGCTTCACATCAACACACTCCCGCGAATGCGGTTGAGTTCGACCCTCCCTCCACCAACCACTTAATCGACATTGCGCTGTGCCGCCAGTATGCATTGCCGAGCGCAATCTCGATCAAGCGACGCCGGCGAGCTGCACGGTAGCCTCCATGCACTGTCGTTCGACAGCGTTGCAACGGAGGAAACTATGTCCGAAGGAGTCGACCTCTCATTTGCGTCCATTGCCGAAATCGGTACTCGCCTGCGCGAACGGACATTGTCGTGCGTCGAATTGACTGAACAGTGCCTCGCGCGGATCACACGATTGAATCCGAAGCTCAATGCATTCATCACGGTCACCTCAGAACTGGCGCGCGAGCAAGCGCGCGCTGCGCAACGCGAGATCGACGCGGGACATTGGCGCGGTCCACTGCATGGCGTGCCCGTCGCAGTCAAAGATTTTTACGACACGCGCGGAATTCGAACCACCGCTGGCTTCGAGCATTTCGCGCGGCGCGTACCCAACGACGACGCGGACATCGTCATCGGCCTAAGAGAAGCCGGTACCGTCCTGGTTGGCAAGACGAACATGCACAAACTCGGCATGGGAACGACGTCGCTCGACAGTCATTTCGGCGCGGTCGTCAATCCGTGGAACGCGCGATACGTGGCTGGAGGCTCCTCCGGCGGCTCGGCCGCGGCAATCGCGGCAGGCTTGTGTTTCGCGACGATCGACACCGACGCTGTCGGTTCAGGTCGCCTACCTGCCGCAACCTGTGGTGTGGCATGTCACAAGCCCAGCTTCGGCGTGCTCAGCAACGCGGGGATCCTCGCCGGGGAACCAGCCGACCCGGCGATCGTATTGCTGAGCCACCCGAGCGTGATGGCGCGCAGCCCAGACGACGTGCATCTCGCGTTCAGCGCGCTCACGTCCGCGTCCAACGACGACGCAGCGAGGATCCGCCGCATCGGCGTCGTCACCAATTTCGCGGCCAGCGACGCGATCCGCGTTGCCCTTGCGTCTGTCGTCGCCAGCCTTGAATCGATGGACTTCCAGATGCACGAGATCGAAGTACCCTTTGCCGCGGCATCGTTCGACGTGCGCAACCTCGACGCGCGTCGCGCTGCGATCAATGCGACGTTGTTCCGCGACGTCGATGTGCTCGCGTTGCCGACGCAAACCACACAGACACCGACCGTCGACGACGCGAAGGAGCGCGGCGACATGGCCGTGTCTGCGGACAACACATTCTTCTGCAACTACTTCGGCCTGCCGTCGATCACGGTTCCCTGTTGCCTGGACAACAATGGGTTGCCGCTCGGTGTGCAATTTGTCGGGCCGCACGGCAATGATGCCGCCGTGCTGAGGCTGGCACAGGCCTATCGGCAGGCTGTTGCGTGGTCTGGTGTACCGCCGGAGTTGGAAAAGCGGAATTGAAAAGAGCTCAAGGATGAGTTCAATGATATGCTGCGTCTCCCCTCGATCGATCCGTTGGGCGAAACGCCATTCGATTTCGGAACGGCCGAGATGTGATTCGCAGGTACGTATGCAGATTTTCGAGAGCGATTGTTCAACATTTACAGGAGTCACTGATGAAATTGGGCGCCCTGCTTGGACCTGTTGATCCGGGAAATATGCACAGTCTCGCTGATCAGGCTCGCGCGCTCGAGGCTGCAGGCTTCGAGAGTTTATGGAGCGCGCATGCAACCGGCAGGGGCTTCATGATCTCCGACCCGTTTGTTGCGCTGACGGTTGCCGCGACTGTGACTGAGAAGGTGGAACTGGGCATCGCGATTCTGCAACTGCCGCTTTACGAAGCAGTGGACATCGCGCTCAAGACCTTTTCCTTGATGCAGGTGTCGGGGAATCGGTTCTCTCTTGGCTTGGGCGCAGGTTCTACGGAGGTTGATCATCAGATTCACCGGAGCGACTTCCAGCTTCGATTCCGAGTCTTCAATGAGAAGCTGGCGGAGCTTCGAGCCTGGCTGAGACACGGAGAGTTCAATGGGCACTCCATCAACCCCTGGCCTGCAGTGCGGGGTGGTCCGCCCATGATCTACGGAACCTGGGGCAAAGGCGTTGCCCGCGCTGCGAACGAGTTTGATGGCTGGGTCACATCCGGCATGCATCGCACCGTAGAAGACGTGGAGCAGACGATACCCGCGTACCGGGCAGCTGGTGGGCAACGGGCCATTGTTTCGACGATCCTGCTCTCGGCGAAGACCGACTTGGGCGAGTTTCGCGAGAGGATGTCCAGATATGCGGCCGCAGGATTCGATGACGCCGTTGTGATGTTTACGCCGGGTGCGCCATCGCCGGCAGAGGTCAGAAGCACCGTCCGCTGAAGTGCCCAACAGGATCGCAAAGGCGTCGGCAACTCCCGACCACCCAACCTTTTGGCCTAAATCGAGTTATCTACGAAACGGTTGGCCGGTTTCCGGATCGAGGATCAACACCGCGCTAGCACCGTCGCGTTGGCCGCGATTGCCGCGCGAAAAGTATGAACAGGCTGTCGAGCGAACCGCATGTTCGCGAACGAATGTGACGGCGCAATGACGTCGGCTCCTTGGTGACCCGAGCGTCGCTAGATCTTTCTTCGACGCGCGAAACTGCGGCTGACAAATCGCGACGTGTGCTACCACAATATCGTCACGGCACTGTCACGAACTCTTGAGACCATCTCACGGATATCCGGGCGAGGCATGCTTCCCCTGCGTAGTACTGTTGGAACATATTTGATCAAAGCTATCGATGAGATCTCGTCGCGACGCCAGCTCTACATGAACAAAACGGAGCCAAACGCAATGCTTCAAGATACCTCACTCCTACTTGTCGAATCATTGGACTTGGGGCCGATCCTCACCGGAGCGGCAACGACGGTAACCAACGAAATGGCAACCTGCTCACTGGATATGGAAAAACTGTGTGTGGATATCCAAACGTTGAACCGCCAGCCGTTGTTCTTTGGCTACCTCGCATTCATGGCTGGCTGGCTACGTGCTCAATCAGAAATAGATCAGCGCCTTTCGGTGCCGGATGATGTCGCGGCTCGTTGTACCGTACTCGGTTGCGTCGCCGACTATCTCGCTCAGACTTTTGCCACCGAAGACGCGTAGTACGGTTCGCGCCGCGCAGAGCGGCTAAATCCAGTTACGAATCGGCCGGAGCATGATGGGAGCGCGGTTCGGCCTTGCCGAATTGCATATGTGGTGTCGATGGTCGAGATCACGTTGCTTCACGCGAAGGTCACGACGGCGAACTACGCTTCGCGCCCGTGTTTCGTCTTGAGGTACGTTGTGCGACTGGCCGCCGGCCTGATGATTCTGCTGTTTGTCGCGTCGACGTTCACGGTGCCTATCTATGACCATCGGCACGGCGAACCGATATTGCTCGCTTGCGTGGGCCTTTTGGCTGCCAGCGCATTTCGGCTGAGACAAGGTCGAAGGAAGAACCGCTGATTGGCCAAAGATGCAACCGCTGTTTGGGGCCTACTGCGCGTTTGAGACGGGCCGGAGCCCGCCCAGCCTACGGTGCCGTCCCAACTGACAGTGTGCGGAAGCCTAGAAATTTCTTCAGCATGTCGGTGACGAACGCATCCACCGTCTGGTAGCCGTACATTTCGGGGTTGAACGGTCCTGCCAGCAACAAGCTGGCCAGACCGTGCACGAGGCTCCAGGCGTGAGCGGTGTCGAGTTCCGCCGTGGCGCCGTACTGCCTCGTCAGTGGACGTCGGTGAATCGCATCGACCAGCAGCTGATAACTGGGGCCAAAGTTGTCCACGAGACAGTCGACGTCGATCAACTCGGCCAGCTCACCGCCAAACATCAGGTGAAATAGCGCGGGATTCTCGAGCGCAAAATAGACGTATCCCTTCCCCAGCCCCACAAGATAGTCGTCGCGATCGCGCCCGGCCTCCTGTTCCATGCGGTCACGAAACGTTGCAAATCCCCGATTGGCAACCTCCGTCAGAAGCGACCGCTTGTCTGCGAAGTGTGCGTACGGCGCCGCTTGCGACACCCCCGTCTCCTTTGCCACCCGACGCAGGGTCAAAGCGCCTATTCCTTCTTGCTCCAGCACACGGACGGCGGCTTCGACCAACTCCTCTTTCAGGTTGCCGTGGTGGTATTTCTTCGCTTTTCTGGCCAACGCAGGTTCTCCATCGGCGCATGCAGCATATCTTGACATCGTAAAGATCAGTGCATTAAATTGCGCCTCATCTTAACAACGTTAAGTTAACGGGCAGAGCCAGCAATGAGCAAAATCATCCAAGCGCGCGTCACCGCCCAGGCCGATGAACCCTTCGTCGTGTTTCTCATCGGTATGCGAATCAACAAGCCGTGGAGGCTCCACAAATGGGTTCCGGTTGTGCTGGCTATGGCGCGCATGATCCGGGAACTGTCGGCCCGCGAGAACTCCGACCTACTCCACTTCGAGTCGTGGGGCGGGCGCACAACCATCATGGTGCAGTACTGGCGTTCATTCGACGCCCTCGAGCGGTACGCCAAGAGTCGAACCGACGAACACCTGCCCGCATGGAAAGCCTTCAACCAGAAGGTCAGCAGCAATGGTGACGTCGGCATCTGGCACCAAACGTATACCGTTCAACCCGGGCAATTCGAGTGCGTCTACAACAACATGCCCAGATTCGGTCTCGCGGCGGCGACCCAGCTCGTCCAAGCATCCGGGAAACGCGACAACGCGCGCGGAAGACTGTCGACGCCCGTTGCGGTGCAGAGCCATCACACGTCTGCCAACGCTCAACACGAAATCCCTCTCGCATGAGCGATATCACGGCTGCGGCGATCAGCACCCTGGTTTCGTCAAATGCAGCGTGTACGCGAACGCATTTCCGAAGAGCGCCTTCGCCTGAAACCCGGTTGCGCGCGCGCCTTCGTAGAACAGTTGGGCAACACCGACCAGCTTCCTACGGGACGCCAGCGGTCCGTGACGGTTACCTTGCGACGGCGACCAACGACGCAGGCACTTGTTCGACCGGAAAACCGAGCTCGCGCCACGCATCGATTCCGCCGGCGAGCGGTCGCGCTCGCGTGAAGCCCTGTTTCCTGAGCTTTGCCACCATGACGGCGGCCGACGCATCGTTTGGGCAATCACAATAGACGACTACTTCGTCGTCCGCGTTCAATCGTAGTTCGGAGATGTCGTGCACCTCGATGCTGCCCGGAATCCAGCCGTATTGAGCGCGCCGTTCGCTCGACCGCACGTCGAGCACGGTTGCTGCTGCGCCCGATTCAAGCAATGCGCTGAGATCCTGCGGGCTGACGCGCGCCATCCTGATCTTCAGCAGGAACCGGTGCCGCTGCCACCATTTGCCGAGAACGAACAACACAATCGCACCCAAGAGCAGCAGCACCGCCACATGACCAAGGTCTTCGAGTTCGAGCAGCACGGCGGAGACCGCTTCGTGAAAGATCGCGCCGAGCGTGACCGCGCCGCCCGCCCAAAACAGCGCGCCGATCCCGTCGTACAACAGAAATCCACGTAGACTGGTGCCGGTTTCACCCGCGAGCGTCGTTGCAACCGCCGCAAAGCCTGGGATGTACTTTGAGACGATCAACGATGGCGCACCCCAGCGACCGTAGATGCGCCGCGTCATACCGACGCACGAATCCGCCGATAGCGACAACTTGCACATCAACCGCAACAGCGATGCGCCGAAGCGCCGACCACCCGCGAACCAAAGCAGATCTGCGAGCAACGATCCGAGCGTTGCAACGACCAGGATCGGAGCGAGCGATGTGTTCGAATCGACCGCAAGTCCCGCTGTCACGATCATCGGTGGATACGCCGGAAACGGCAGACCGCCCTGATCCAGAATCACACAGACGAACACGACCCAGAGACCGTAGGTTTGGATGACGTGCAGCAAGAGGTCCATTGAGCCTCCGGAAAGTTCCGGCATCTTCGACACACCGCGCAACCGGCAAGCTGACTTCGTCAGGCGCCGGGTGATCTGCCAGGGATCTTCGGACCATGGGTCCTTTGAGAGCAACTCCGCGGTTGCTAGATTCGTGATTTTGCCTGAACTCGTTTGGCGTTCGAGAATCGGCGCTCGAATGTAGGCCGTCGACATGACTGATGGTTAGCCGACTCATTTTGCTCATTCGGCGTGCTACAGCGCGCTACAGCGTCAACGAAATTGGGTCGTTTTGGGTCCGCGCCTGCTACTTTGCCGGCAATCGCTTCACACCGGCCTTCGTCGCGGCGCGCACTAAATCGGCATCAACCGTCGCGAGCGGCACGCCACCACGCAACGCCAGCTCGAGATACGACGCATCATAAGCCGAAAGTCGATAACGACGTGCCAGCTGCAGCGTATCGGACAGCGCGTAGGCCTCGGTGGACGGGTCGACCGAGATCGGCGCGACACGTAGCATCTCGAGAAACGCCTCGCTCTGCGCCGGAGTCACCTGACCCTTGGCTTCGGCACGAGCGATGACATTCGCGATCTCCAGCGTCCACGTCACGGGAACCGCAACATCGGCATCGCCCGCTCCCAGGCGCTTCAAGACCGCGAACCCATACGCCGCGTCACGGTCGTTCGCGTCACGCAGCAGCCACGACAGCGTGACCGAGGCATCCAGCACAAACTTCACTCGCGGCCTTCCTCGATCAATGCCTTGATCTTGGTCTTGCTGCGGACTGGATGCGCCTTCTTGAAGGCCAGAAAGCGTTCGATCGCGGCAGCTGGGTCCTTTGGCCGGTCTGCGCGGCTCGGCACCAGCTCAGCGATCGCTTTGCCACGATTCGTGATGGTGAATTGCTTACCAGCCTGGACCTGACGCAGCAGTTCCGGCAGCTTCGTTTTCGCTTCGTATGCACCGATTTCAACTTTCATTGCCTCGCATCCCGCGCCTCGACATTCAGACTAGTCTAAAGACTAGTTGATTCGATTGAAACTAGGCGCACTCGTCCATGCGAGAGTCAGGTCAGCCATTGGATTGATAGCGCAATGCCGCAAACCGCGTGCCGGCAACGCTCGATACGCTCTGTCGATCTGGTTCAGCCAACTTGGAATTGCCGCAGGTCATCCTTCGGAAGCCTCAGCTGTCTGTAGTCCCAGATCCCGGACACTATGGGCTTCGATTCCGAAGGCCCCTTGGATCCACGGCGCGAAAGCGGGCGGTAGTTGAGCATCAATCCACGCGAGCATTGCCACTACGCGGCAAGTACGGGATGCCTGAGACGACGACTCGCGTACCGCAGACAAGCGGTGACATCCTCCGGCTCGAGGTCGACCTGGCGGTACGCCTTGAGCATGGCTCGACCGGTTGGAAGCGGTCGCCTGTGATGGCACGGACAACTGCGGCGCGCACCGAGACACTCAGTGATGCACGCCGCCGTCCACCACAAATTCCTGACCAGTGCAGTAGGCTGACTCGTCGCTCGCTAGAAACAGTGCCATGTAGGCGATGTCAATCGCCTGACCAACCCGTCCCAGCGGGATGTTGCGCTCCGTACGGGCACGAACGTCGGCATCGGTGAATGCGCGCAATCCGGCAGTCATCGGCGTTTCGATGATGCCCGGATGAATCGAATTCACCCGGATGCCGCGCTCGCCCCATTCCGCCGCGCCGACCTTCGTCATGCCGCGCACTGCCCACTTGGTGCTACCGTAAGCGGCCCGGCCCTTGACGCCTTCCATGCCCGCGACCGACGAGATGTTGACTATCGAGCCACCCCTGTTGGCGGCAATCATCGCGCGCGCGACGGTGCGCATGCCCAGGAACACCCCGGTCTGATTGATCGCAACGATGCGTTCCCAGTCTTGAAGCGCCGTTAACTCGAAGCGTTTGGCGAAGTCGATGCCGGCGTTGTTCACCAGCACGTCGACGTGGCCGTGGCGTGCGACGATCGCGCCGATGGTCGATTCCCACTCCACTTCTGAACGCACGTCGAGATGTAGGTAGCTCGCTCTTTCGAGACCAGCCGCGACCCGTTGACCTGCATCGTCAAGCACGTCGGTTAGAACCACTGTCGCGCCCTCCGCCGCGAACAGGCGGCCCTCTTCTGCGCCCTGCCCACGCGCGCCGCCCGTGATCACCACAACTTTTCCCTCAAGCCTGTCCATGGCGTTCTCCTTCAGTGATTGGGACTACAGCTGACAATCCGGCGCGCGCCACATCGCAGAGTGTCCAGTGTCAGCGGGTCAGTGATTCGAGTCCAGCAGGTGATCTCGACGAGCTTCGGCGATCAACGACGAATCGTCACGCGCTCCAGCTCACCGGCAGGTCGCGCAGCCAGCCCAATGGCAACGCCTCCAAGCGACCGAGCCAGTACCAGCATCTGGTCAACGAAGTGATCTACGCAACGCCACGTCCTGTAACCCATCAGCAGTAGACCGCCATGGTGTTGCTTGCACGCTCGTGGGATTTCCGCGACTACCTGAGTTCCGCCATGCGATCCACTCCGCCCGGATGACTGTCCGCTTCTCGGGCCTATAGATCGAGAAGCTCCGCGGCCTCGCGATTCGAACTACAGATCACTACTTTATCTTCGAATTCCAACAGGTTCGTCAACGTCTCTCTATATGGTCCGTCGCGATAAATCCTGTTGAGCTTCAGCAGAGGCAAAAGCGTTGCAAAGAAAAACCGGGCATCACGTACGTCCAACTTGCGGTGTGGCAGGTTGTACCTGCGAGCACAAGCGCTCGCCAAAGTGGATTTACCGGATCCGGCTCCTCCAAGAATCTGTATCCGTGTGATCACAATCGAGAACAACCTACCTACTGATCTGCCCGCTGATCCGGCTTTAGTAGAAGTCACGGAAACAGGCGATATCGGTGCGCGTAATCGTCGCAGCGCGTTCACTATGTCGGCGTTCCTCGATCGCCAGCCGTTTCTTCCCTAGCCGTCACCCAACTGCGCGGCACCGCTAGATTCGTTCGAGTCGGAGGATACCTGGCGCTAGGCGGTTAAGATCGCACGGTGCCTTCGATCCTCATCCGTTCTCGAGTGGAGAAAACACATGAGCAGCCGGAATCCCGTTGCAGTGGTGATCGGTGCCACCTCCAAGTGGCAAGCCGACGGCCGAAACACGCGGCTGGCCCATGGGCGCGAGCTCGACGATTCGGAGCTTCCCGTCGCTGTTCGTTGGGGCGTGGGCGGTGCGATCGCGCAGAAGTTCGCCAGCATGGGATTCCATGTCGTACTGACCACGCGACACGCGAAAAACGCGGCAGCGCTCGAAGCTGCCATCCGGCAACAGGGCGGTGATTGCAGCACGGTGGAACTCGATCTGGTATCGGAGACGTCGATCAACGCGGCGTTTGCCACCATCCGCGCATCGCTCGCCGATCCCGAAGTCGTGGTGCTAAACGCCGGCTACCTCGAAGGCCGCGATCTGCCACGCGAGAAGGAACTACTCGAGCACATCCCGGTGGAGATGTTCGATACCGCGCAACACATAGCAAGCCGCGGTCCCTTCCTGGTTGCGAAGGCGGCGTTGCCGGCGATGCGTGCGCGCGGTCGCGGTTCATTTCTCATCACCAACAACGCTGCCTCCCTGCGGGGCCGCAAGCGCACGACGGGGCAATCCCTCTACTACCCGCGGGTGATGATGCGCGCGCTCGCGCAGGTGCTCACAGAAGAGTACTCAGTGCATGGCGTGCACGTGGCCAACGTGATCGTCGATGGTTTGATTGACTCTCCCGGCACGCGCGCGCTGCCGATCGCACAGAAGCGCCCGGAGATCGTCATGAACCCCGCTGCTATTGCGGATGCCTTCTACTATCTACACAGCCAGGACAAATCCTGCTGGACGCATGAGCTGCAGCTCACGCCGTACCCGACAAATCCGAGTTTCTGAGGAAAGTTGCAAGTGAATCGCACCGGGATTTCCGGGGGCTCCATATCTTGAGAATGACGGAGCGTAGTCAGCTCGAACCCGCGACCCCCTTGCGATGCTATTTCGACCTCGAAGGGGGTCGCCAAAATGGCAAACCGAGAACGATTGCGCCAACAGCTCCCTTGAGGCGCACTATCGGCGAAGTGAGACGCTCAACAGGAGCATAGAGGCGCGGTAAGTATTTGAAAGTACGAAATGTTCTCGCGGCTTGACCGAAGGCAGACAAAATCGTCTGACTGAATGGCGGGGGACGTAGAATTCCGCCAACCCCTCTCGGCACATTTCCCTGCATTGACGGGAATCTACAGGGAATATCGACTCAACTGGTGGCTCACCACATCCCGGGGCCGAAACAGCCCGGCTGTTTCAATGGGCCCAGTTTTCCCTATACAACGGAACAAGGCATTTCGCCGCGCTGTCAGGGAAATGTGCGACGGTCGGGAGCTGGTCACTGGATCCAGTCAGAGCGCTACTTCCCAGCCTAGCGGCCGGATTATTCCGTTGGGACCCGTGGTGCTTCGTTGGGTACGCGCGGGAAACTCAGCGCGCTTCACCAACGCCTCGTTTATGCTCCGTATCCTCCTTGAAGGATTCTTTATGTCTGGGCAAGTAGCACACTACTCGGCGAGCGATATCGAACAGCGAATCGTCGGCGCCATTCGCACGGCCGGATTGAATCCGGATCAACCCCTGTCGCCAATGCAACTGGGGGCACTTGATCACTTCCACACGGGCGGGTTTCGCGCATCGCTGGTGTTGAAGGAGTTGGCGCAGGTTCGCGCCGAAGATCGCGTGCTCGACATTGGTGCTGGGCTGGCAGGGCCTGCCCGGATGCTTGCTGCGTGGCCAGGCTGCCGTGTCGACTGCATCGAGCTATCGCCCGACTATTGCGTTGCCGCGACACTGCTGAACAGGATCACCGGCCTCCACCATCGAGTCCACGTGCACGAGGGCAGCGCACTTGACATGCCCTTTGTCGACGGCGCGTTTGACGTGGCCTGGATGCAGAACGTCGGCATGAACATCGCAGACAAACGAAGGCTTTATGAGGAGATCCATCGAGTCCTCAAACCGAACGGCCGCTTCGCGTTTCAGGAAATGGTCGCCGGGCAAGGAGTTGCGAGCTACTTTCCGCTTCCGTGGGCCACGGACCCGGCCGACAACCTCCTGGTTTCTTCCGAAGCGATGCGCGGGCTACTTGCTGACTGCGGATTTGTCGCCGACTACTTCGAGGATGTCAGCGATGCTCCGCTGCCGACCCCTGCGACTGGAACCCCCGAAAGCGTGCCACAGGCACCGCTGAGCTTGTCGGCGTATGTCGACAATCTCGCGCAAAAGGCTGAGAACGCAACACGCAGCGTTCGGGAAGGACAGAATCCGCCTTTTCAGAGGCGTGTTCCGCGCGAACTGAGCGCCGTTTGCGTGGCGCTCAATCGTCGCGAAGAGGCAGCCCGAAGCCGGCGAAGCACAGCGACGGCGAGCATCGGCGAGCGTTTCGCTAGTCAACTCCGCCGAAGAATCATCGCGAGCGCGGCTTCAGCGGACGATCCGGTCGCTCCGGCTGCGGGCACGAGGCGCCGAACGCCGTGGCCGCGCGCGGCCACGGCGTTCGGCGCTCCCCATGCGAGCCCGACCAGCAACACACCAATGACTGCACTGAACCGACGCACCTGCGCCTCGTGCAATGACCGTCGCCACGCTACAGCCCGGTGAGCTGCCGCATCTCGACCAGTCGGCTGTCGGCCAGCGCCGCGGCGCGGATCGGCGCGATCTTCTGGTACTCGGGATCGCTCACCATCGCGATGAAGTGCCGTCGCGTCGGATAGCGCACCAGCAGCACCATGTCCCACTGCTCCGGCCCGATGATCGACCGCAGCGCTTCACCGACCCAGACCGGCTCGCCGCCGTGGCTGCCGTGCAGCTCGCTGAAACGCTGACCGTAGACCCTATACGCGTCGCGCCCGCTCATTCCGTCGACACCGCGACCGGAATCGGCCACGTCGCGGAAGCGCAGCAGGTTCAGCATCACCACCGGCTCGTCGGGATCGGCCGCCGCCATCGCCGCCAGCTGCTCTGCGTTCGGGCCAATGGTCGCCATCGTCGTCTCCTTGTTCGGGAATCGAAGGGACACTATCGCACCCCAAAAGGGGTCGGATACGCATCCGACCTTTTTTTTGGGTTATTAAATGGGGCAGCCGAGATGGAGATACGCCATGACCCAACGCGCCGTGCTCACACCTACCGAACCCTTCGATGCCGACACACTCGTGCACTTTGCCGATGCGCTCAGTGAGCGCGGCTACGATAGCTTCTGGCTGCCGGAACTGAGCTGGGTGTCGGCGAGCTGCGGCGGCTCAAACAACTCGAAGACGAGAGCTCGCGGCTGAAGCGGTTGGTTGTCGATCTGACGCTGGATAAAACCATCCTCCAGGAGGTGATCAAAAGAATGATCTGAAGCCGTCACGCCGTAAGGAACTCACGCGTTAGATACACGAGCGATTCAATGTGAGCTTGCGCAGAGCGTGTCGGCTGGGCGGGATCAGTCGTGCAGCGGTGTATCGCAAGAGCACTGCGGAAGATCAATCGGGATTGCGCATGCGGATTCAAGATATCGCGCTGAGTCGACCTCGATTTGGTTGTCCGCGGATCCACATCATGCTGCGTCGAGAAGGTTGGCAAGTGAACCACAAGCGGGTGCATCGCCAGTATCGGCTTGAGGGTTTACAGGTGCGGATGCGTGGGCGCAGACGCAAGCGGTTGAGCCTGCATCGAGGACCGGCGCCGTGGCCGGTCAGTATCGACGAACGTTGGAGCATGGACTTCGTGCACGATCTGCTGATCGATGGACGTTCGTTTCGAACGCTGACGGTGATCGACAACTGGAGTCACGAGAGTGTGTTACTTGAGGTCGACTTTCGGTTTTCCGGGGACAGTGTGGCCAAGACGCTGAATAGGGTTTCAGAGGCGCGCAGTCTACCCTGTTCGATCACCGTGGATCATGGCACCGAGTTCACATCGAAAGCACTCGACGAATGGGCGTGGCAGAACAAGGTGTTGCTCGACTTCACGCGACCGGGAAAGCCCACCGACAATGGCTTGTGCGAATCATTCAACTGTCGACTACGCGATGAGTGTTTGAACGTCACAGAGTTCACGTCGATCGAGCATGCTGATTCGGCCTCCAGGGGGGTCCTCGAAGTTGGAAACGGAGAACTCCCGCGCCAGCAGTGCCCGCAAGGAGGCCATTTGGCGAAGAGAGAACCCCAACGAGGGCGCCGAGGCGCAATAAGCCTTTGAAAGAACGGGACGTTCTCAGGGCTCACCCAAACCCAGACGAAATCGCCTGACTAGATGGCGGAGCGGACGGGACTCGAACTCGGAAAGTGTGCGCGCTGTAGCTCGCTGTAGCACTTAGGCGACTGATTTTGCTCGTTTGGTGTGCTACAGCGCGCTACCGCGTTTACAGAATTGGGTCCGTTTTGGGTCCGGAAGTCGCTCGCAAACCCGCGACGTTGACCGACGACCACGAGCCTTGAGTCGACCCATCGATAGGGTGGATCGACACCGCGCGGGACCCTGAAAATTCATTGACGAATCGAATCCTTGTGAGCTTTGGATATTGGCGTTGATTTGCATGCAGTGGTAAAGGTCGCGTGCTAAACGCCTATCAAATTCGGTGGCGTCGCAACTCAACCGGAGAACGGCCCGAGTCTGCAAATTTGGTGAAAATCAGCTTGGTTGTATATTTCTAAAAGTAGACCATGCATTCGCGGCCTTCGGCCAGGGTTTTACCGTCTTTGCAATCGTCTTGCCGAATTCGATTTCGGCGACACGCAATTCATAGGTCTTTTGCAGATTCATCCAAACCTGCGGCGTCGTGCCAAAAAATCGCGAGAGTCGTAGTGCCGTGTCAGCCGTGATCCCCCGCTGCGCCTTCAAAATGGCCGAGATGCGATTCGCAGGTACATCTAATGCCTGCGCCATTGCATTGGCCGACAAGCCGAGTTCCTCGAGCTCCTCGCGTAAAACTTCACCCGGATGGACCGGACGCATGCCGTTCTTCACACTCATGTTCTCAACCTCGTTTAGTGATAGTCCACGATCGCTACATCGTAAGGCCCATCTTCGTCCCAGCGAAAACAGAGCCGCCACTGTTGATTGATCCGAATACTGTGCTGCCCGGCACGATCGCCGGAAAGCCGCTCCAGTCTATTGCTTGGTAACCCAGCCAGGTCTTGCAGCGATTCCGCGCTGTCCAGGACAGCCAATCGACGCGTCGCCTGATCGGCAAAGCCTTGAAAGGCGCGAATCCGACCACCTTCAAAAAAACGCTCGGTGTTGCGGTTCCCAAAGCTACGGATCATGGACGCGATCGTAACACAATTGTACGTTATACGTAAAAGATAAAGATCGTACGTACGACAGGCCAACGACCTTTAGTCCGCGAAATGCGACGTTCATGCGGCTTGCCTTGACGTCCGCAAATCTGGCGAAGTCTGTGCTCTTCGTCTTCATTGCCTTGAGCGACCGAAGCAACAAAACGAAACGCGCGGGTTAGATGCAAACGCGACACCCCCGCGATCTGCGCGACGTCGTGCAGGCTCACGTCATTCTTGAAGTGCCTCTCGATGTACCAGCTGGCTGCGTCGACCGGCTTCACATCAACACACTCCCGCGAATGCGTTTGAGTTTAACCCTCCCTCCGCCAACCACTTGATCGACATTACGCTGTGCCGCCGCATTGCCGAGCGCAATCTCGATCAAGCGACGCCGGCGAGCTGCACGGTAGCCTCCATGCGCTGTCGTTCGCGCAAGCGAGTACTGATGCATGAGGCCACGCGCGCGTGGAGCCCGTTCAACCTCTAGTTGAACTTCAGCGTCGTCAAGGACGGGCCGAGTTGGCGTGGGTATGGGTGACGGCGTGCGTATTGCCGGCAGATGGCTCGGTGACACGCGCGCCCCTCACGGACCGCTTGGCCTATCTGATCGATGAATTGGGTGTGAGCGAAGAACTCGCGCGGCAAATCCCGGACGATGTCCCGACGCCGCCTCCGCCGATGTCCAGAACCGCGGCTCGTAAGAACAATCGATTTTGGCTGGCTTGGCGGGCGGAACAGCTCCCGCTTGGATCGGGACCCCGAAAGCGCTGAACTGAGATGTTGCCAACGCTCAAAAGGTCAGTACGTAACACCCGTTTGCCCGCCACCCATGTAGTCGGCTCGAACCCGCGCCGCCCTCGCCATGCTACTTCGACCTCGAAGGGGGTCGTCAAAGTGGCAAACTGAGAACAATCACGCCAACAGCGCCCTTAGGGCGCATATTCGACGAAGTGAGATACCCAACAGGGGCGTAGAGGGGCCGCAAGCCTTTGAAAGAACCAGATATTCTTAGTGGCCGCCTGAGATCCAACAATATCGTCTGACTGAATG
>CAVTJP010000009.1:0-16128 GCA_963735085.1 uncultured Gammaproteobacteria bacterium | reverse complement strand
AGGGTGTTGGAGCAGGGCAAGCCGGGGCGCACATACAATATTGGTGGTACATGCGAACGAACGAACCTCGCTGTAGTGGAGGCGATTTTGGGTTCGGTCGCGCGATATACGTCGCGCAGCGAGAAGCAGCTGCTCGATCTGATTGAATTCGTTGCGGATCGACCGGGGCATGACCGTCGCTATGCGATCGACGCGGCGCGAATACGTGACGAACTGGATTGGACTGCGCAAACGGACTTCACCGCTGGCATCGACGCGACCGTGGCGTGGTATGCGTCGAATCTGTCCTGGTGCGAGCGCAGGAGTAATCTGTATGCGGGGCAACGTCTGGGCACGGCGGCAGGAACAGACGATCGCGCGCGAACCGGAACATGGTGATGGCAGCAACGACGACCAAAGGCATCATTCTCGCGGGTGGTCACGGCACGCGTCTCTATCCGGTCACGCGCAGTGTCTGCAAGCAACTGCTGCCGGTGTACGACAAACCGATGATCTATTACCCGCTGACGACGCTGATGCTGGCCGGCATACGCGACATTCTGGTCATCTCCACACCCACTGACACGCCGCGATTCAGTGAATTGATGGGTGACGGCAGTCAATGGGGCGTGTCATTGAGTTATGCGGTCCAGGATGCGCCACGGGGTCTCGCCGATGCGTTCATCGTTGGTAAGCCGTTTATCGGCAACAGCAACTGCATGATGATTCTCGGCGACAACATATTCTTCGGCAGTGAGTTGTCGCGGCTTACGCAAACGGCGCTGCGTGAGAATCGTGGTGCGACAATTTTTGCGTACCCGGTCAAAGACCCCGAGCGGTTTGGCGTCATTGAGTTCGACAAGTCGGGCCGTCCTGCCGCCATCATTGAAAAGCCGGCCAATCCGAAGTCTCACTTTGCGGTGACCGGGCTGTACGTCTACGACAATGACGTCGTTGCGATTGCGAAGGATCTTGCACCATCGGCAAGAGGCGAACTCGAAATCACCGAGTTGAATATGCAGTATCTGCGGGCGGGACGGCTCGACGTGAAGCATATGGGGCGCGGCATGGCGTGGCTCGATACCGGAACCCATGAGGCGTTGCTGGAAGCGAGTCAGTTCGTTCAGACGATCGAGCACCGCCAGGGCTTGAAGATCGCCTGTCCCGAGGAAGCGGCCTGGCGGTTGAAGTGGATCGATGATGCGGCCTTGGCGCGCATCGCGCGCGAGATTGGCTCTTCGAGCTATTCGGAGTATCTGGTAGAACTGGTCCGCGACGCGGAGCTCGATGGGTTCGAAGCGGGGCGCGAGGGGCCTGACAGAACCGGGTCTGCGTTCTGGGATTCGATGATTTCCAGTGGTTGAGCACGTTCGGCCATGAAGGTCCTGGAAACCAAACTTCCTGGTGTACGCATCGTCGAGCCCACCGTCTTTCGCGACGAACGTGGCTCCTTTCGCGAGTCGTATCATAAGCAACGCTACGCCGACGTCGTGGGGAGCGCGACGGAGTTTGTACAGGACAACCATTCACGGTCGCATAAAGGTGTGTTGCGTGGGTTGCATCTCCAGCTAACGCGTCCACAGGGCAAGCTCGTCAGCGTGGTGACGGGTCACATCTGGGATGTGGTGGTCGATATCAACCCACAGTCCGCAACGTTCAAGCAATGGGTGGGCATCGATCTCACCCCGGAGAACGAGCGGCAGCTCTACGTTCCGCCCGGTTATGCGCACGGGTTTTGCGTCCTGTCCGAATCTGCCGATTTTCTCTACAAGTGTACCGACTACTACGATCCTCGCGACGAGGTCGGCATTCTGTGGAACGATCCCGACCTCGCGATCGACTGGCCGGTACCGGCAGCGAAATTGTCCGTCCGTGACGCCGACAACATGATGTTGAACGATTTCCTGAGACGGCACCGTTGATGCGCGTTCTCCTCGCTGGCGGAAGCGGCCAAGTGGGTAATGCGCTGCAACGGGCCGACCCTTCCGGCATTGAGATTGTCGCACCGTCGTCGCAGGAGCTTGATATTCGACAATCGGCGTCGGTCGAAGCAGCGTTCGCTGAAATTCGACCGGACGTCGTGATCAATGCAGCAGCGTACACCAGTGTCGATGGCGCCGAACGAGAACCCGAACTGGCGCGAAAAGTGAATGCGGAAGGTCCTGCGCACATTGCCAGGGCGTGCCGCGCCAACCGGGCGTACCTGATTCATCTGTCGACCGATTACGTCTTTGACGGTCGGAAGACGATGCCCTATATGGAGAGCGACGCGACCAATCCGCAGGGTGTGTATGGTCGGACGAAGCTTCAAGGCGAGCTAGCCGCACTGTCGATCTGGCCGCAGACGCTGGTGCTGCGGGTGAGTTGGGTATTCAGCGATACCGGAAACAACTTCGTCAAGACGATCCTGCGCCTCGCGGCCAGCGGTGACGAGTTGAGAGTGGTCGATGACCAATGGGGCACGCCGTGCTCGGCGCGCTCGATTGCCGCTGTGGTCCTGAACTCGGTTGCTTGCCGCGCGAACGGTTCTGCGGTGGAGGGTACGTATCATTTTGCTGCAACGCCGCGGACGAACTGGTACCAGTTCGCCTGTCAGACGGTTGCCCTCGGCAAATCCGCGGGGTTGCTGAAAGAAGCAACGTCGATCAAGGCGATCACCACGCAAGAGTTCGGCGCGCGCGCGCCGCGCCCGGCCAACAGCGTGCTGAACTCGGCGCGGTTGTGCCGTGCGCTTGGAATCGTGGCGACGGATTGGCGAACGGAACTGCGGTGGACGGTTGAGCGTCTGGCGTCGTCATGACAGTCGAGTATGACGCTACGAATCTTCGCACCGCTTGCCCCACAGCGCTGTGAAACCCAGATCCGATTCGATGCGCGACAATCGGTTCATCGAACGCTTGGTCAAGCGATTTAGACAGATTCCCATACTGTGGAGCATTGTCCGACGGCTGCCGTATCTGTCGCGACGGCGCGGCGTTCGGAACATATTGCATGTCGCATGGCGGTTCCACAGCGACGGAAGTGGCCCGGTTCGTTTCGCCCAGTGGTGTCTCGAGGCGCTGGCCTACGAAGCGCGTGACGATCCTGCGGCATATAGAGATTGGATAGCCCGCGTCGAAGCGCCGCGGCGCGGCGTGCCCGACAGCGAGATCTCGAGTTGCGGCGGCGAGCCGGTCTGCATCTGCACGTCGTTGCCAATGCCGGATGTTGCTCGGCGCGTTGTCGCAGCGGCCGGACGTTACGTGCTGTTCACGCATGAGGATGCACTACTGGCGCCCGCGGCCGCCCGGCGAATGCTGTTGTCCGCGATTCGAACGGATGCCGACCTCGTGTATTGCGACGAGGACGAAATCCAGGGCGGCGGGCGCTGCTATCCGTTTTTCAAGCCCGATTTCTCCATTGATCTCGCGCGTTCGGAGGACTTCATCGGACCGGTCTATCTGTTGCGTACCCGCGTCGCGCAACGGCTGCTGGGTAACGTCAGCGACGACCCCGCCGCGTTCGTATACGACATACCGCTGCGGCTCTATGAACGCAAGGGACGCGTGGACCATGTGGCGGAAGTCCTCGTGCATTGGCGCCGTCGCCGCGACCGCCGACTCGCGCCGCATCAGCTTTTATGTCGGTCGGCGCATTTGGCGCGTTGTTATGGCTCGGACCTCGCGAAGTACCTGGTGGGTGAAGCTGGCTCGTTTGGCGCATGGACGACCCCGGGGCAGGCGTTGGTTTCGATCATCATTCCGACGCGAGATCGAGTCGATCTGCTGGCCACCTGTCTCGACAGCATCTATCGCAGCGAGCCGACGGTTCCTTTCGAAGTGGTCATTCTCGACAATCGTTCGAAGCTCGCTGAGACTCGGGAGTGGTTCGATTCGGCATCGCGTCGATATCCCAATCTAACTGTCTTGGAAGCGGACTATGAATTCAATTGGTCCAGACTCAACAACCAGGGGATTGCCGCGTCGAGCGGGCGCGTGCTGGTGTTCCTGAACAACGACATCGAGGTGATCCAGGCACACTGGCTCGAACGTTTGGCAGCGCAGGCGCTCCGGCCCGATGTGGGTGCGGTCGGTGCAATGTTGTTGTTTCCGGATGGAACAATTCAGCACGCCGGCGTGACACTTGGCCTCGGCGGGTTTGCAGACCATATCTACAGCGGCACACCCATACGCCCGGCGGACCGACACGTGTTCGTGCATCCCGTGAATTCACGCAACGTCTCCGTTTGTACGGGTGCCTGCCTGGCGATTGAGCGCTCGAAGCTCGAAGCAGTATCCGGCTTTGACGAAGCCTTGAAGATTTGCGGTGATGTGGCCGTGTGTATTGGGCTCCTGGAGAAGGGGTTGTTGATTGTTTACGAGGCCGATGTTCGGCTGACTCACTACGAGTCAGCGACGCGTTCGCGGGCTCCGTTGTCGAGCCGGGAACTCGAGGCGGCGATGCGAATCTGTGCAAGCTACATCGATCGCGGTGATGCTTGGTACAATCGCAATTTGTCGCTGCGGTCGCGGTATCCGATGTTGGCGGGCTCGGCCCGGGGTCTTTCGTGATTGTCTTCGGAACGAGGAGTGGTGAAGGATGTCGGATGAACGCAGTTCGATCGTTGCCGCAAGCAATGTGCAGCAAAAGCAGTCCTCCACGCTCCGTGAGCCCGCAGCAGTTCGTGCCGACATAGGTAACCTGTACGCTGCCTACAGTGAGATGTGGACGCGATACTGCCGCTCTGCTGGTGTATTCCGAAGCAACCGAAGTGCGTCTGATGGCTGTGCGAGCGACGGTAGCGGCGCGTCTCACGACTGTTTAACCTGAAGAAATCGCCACCGTATAGTGGTTGATATTCCCTCCGGCCAACGATTGATCCAGAAGCAGCAGTGCTTCGAGCAACGACGAATCCTCCTGCGTGAAGTTCGCGATAGCGTCGTTGAGAGCAAGATTGTAGATTGCGCCTCCGCTCAGAATGATCCGCGAATTCGGGAAGACTCGCGCCTAGGCATCCATGATGCCGCTGCTATCTGCGGCCTCGCTCGGGTCGATTTGCGCGAGCCTGATCGGGTCTGGACGTTTGATCTGCCGAGGCAAGAGCGTTCCGGGCGAGGCGGGATTTGCGAGCAGCCGATCGGGCAACGCTTCGCGGGCCCGCGACGCGAATTCTAGGTTTGCGTCCGTCCACTGGAAGCGTGTTGGTCCAGTAAAGTCGTCCATCGCGATGGTGCCACCGGGGCGCAGGTTTTCACGGCTCCAAATCAGCGCCTGTTCAGCATCCATCATGTGATGTAGCGAGTTGTTCCAATAGACCAGATCGAATTTGTAGGCGAAGCTCGTTTCAAATGCGTCGGCAAGGTGGAAGTGCATTCGATTGCCGGCACTCGACTTCTTGGCGTTCGTGCGGCCCAGTTCGATGCGTTGGGCGCTCAATTCGAACAGTTCAAATTGCTCGACGACATTTGTTCGGACCAACGATAGCTCCTTGCTACCGTGCCCGCTGCCGACAGACACAGCTCTGGTAAAAGGTCGGCCGTTGGCTTTTTCCTTTTAAGGAGTTGGTGAAAGCCAGCGTGAAGTCCTGGAATGCGTTCGCCGCACACCAGTCTGTTGATGTGTGAAACGATTGCGCTGCTTTGCCACCAACGAGTGATGTTTGGTTGCGTCGTGTGCGCGCGCTGGTCCAGTACTTTCCTATCTTATCGTTTGACACGAAATCACTCCGCGTAGCTGAGCTTCCGCCAAGTGGACGCGAGTGCTCTCCGGCCATCGATGTCGAGCCTTCGCCGCGTCATCAACTTGGCATCGTCTCGCTGATCGGCATTTTGGATGGGTCGCCGATACCAGATACGACCTGCATAGCCGTGTGGGGCCCCTCGGTGGAATCCAATTCTGCCCTTCCTGAACCTGGGTAGCAGCCCGCACCATCACTTGAGTGCATGTTCGAGCGTTCCATTCGTAGCGTCCCGTTCCGGTTTGAACCAGAGGACTAAATCCCTCGAGGCCAACCGTGACTCGAACAGAAGTGGACCCCGAGTTTTGGACAATGTCTTAAGGTGTAGTCGATCGGCAAGAGGAGCCCATCGACATGGCGAAGAGGAAGCAGTATTCGGCGGAGTTCAAAGCGAAGGTGGCGTTGGCGGCGATCCGCGGTGACGGGACGATCGCCGAGCTCGCCAGCCAGTACAAGATCCATCCGAACATGATCACGAAGTGGAAGCGCGATGCGCTCGACGGAATGAAGGAGACGTTCGCGAGAGGGAACCCGTCAGGACCGAGGCGCTGACACGTGCCGGCATCGCGATCTCGATGGACGGCAAAGGTCGTTGGCTGGACAACGTCTTCATCGAGCGACTGTGGCGTTCACTGAAGTACGAATGCGTGTATCTCAACGCGTTCGATTCGGTTCGTGATGCACAGCGCCAGATCGGAATGTGGATGCGCTATTACAACGAGGAACGTCCGCACTCGAGCCTCGACGATCGGACGCCGGCCGAGGTCTATTTGAGGGACGCAGCATGAAACCAATCGACTATCGTCGCCGAGCTACCCGGAAATGAGGAGTACCTCGCCCCAGGGGTCGATCGAGATCTCGTCTCCTGCGCACGTTGCGGAGGTCCCAAACGACACAATTAAGGGGAAGGAGCGCGCAGGCGCCAAAATGATCATGGCGACCCAGATAGATCGAAAGTCTGGGGCGCCATGTCTGTTATCATTCCGGCGCCTGCGCGGCCGAGGTCGGCGCTTCGACCACGAGGAGTTTTACGGCAGCAGCAATCAACAACCGCGACTACACCTTAAATCCGCTGCCGAGTTGTTCAAAAGAAGGGTCCACTTCCAACAGAACCTGGAGCTACGGTTTGAGATGATCGAGATGCGTAACGGATAGAGTGTAGTCCGAATCGAGTTTCGATAGGCGGTCGATTATTTCGGGGCCACAAGAAATGCGCAGAAGACGTGCGTGCGTAGCGCCGCCGGTGGGGTCTCGAGAACGAGCACGACAGGATCGGCGACTTTAGCTGGTAGCAGTATGATTCCATATGTTTCGATGACGCTGATGCAGGGATACGACCGCATCGATTTCAACCGTCTTCGGGTCCGAGCGGAAACGCGACGAGGAGGAAGCCGTCCAATGCTCACAACGTGCAACCTGTGCGGGTGCGAACGATTTGCGGATATGAATGGGAGACCCAAAGCGCGCTGCGTCGCGTGTGGTTCGCTCGAACGAACTCGTGTCATGAAGCTGTTTCTGGATAGTCGATGCGCGCTGGAAGCCGGCTCTCGAATCCTCCACCTGGCGCCGGAAAGGGGCATTTATGAAAGTATCCGCGAGATCGAAGGTGTGGACTACGATGTTGTCGATTTCGTGCCAGAACTTTATGGCTTCGCGCCGGTCAGGAAGTTCGATGTAGCTGTGGACGTCGAGCGGCTCCCGTCGAGGTACTATGACGTGGTGATCCATTCCCACGTCATGGAGCACGTTCCATGCAATGTGTCGGCAGCGTTATTCCATCTTCATCGGTCGCTCAAAGACGGTGGTAGCCACCTGATTTCGATTCCCATCATGGGATCGACCTACGAAAGCGACCTCGGTCCCATTGCCGACGAAGAGA
Source organism: uncultured Gammaproteobacteria bacterium (assembly GCA_963735085.1). Classification (GTDB taxonomy): domain Bacteria; phylum Pseudomonadota; class Gammaproteobacteria; order Pseudomonadales; family Azotimanducaceae; genus DATJGR01. Next base: position 8,554 of record CAVTJP010000009.1, on the reverse strand, counting down.
GAGTCCAGCGATTCGGACAGAAGGATCACGTTCGTCGGTTTGGCGCATCCGATCTTCAACAGACATTGGGAATGATCTTCTCTCTGGCCGAACGCTATGAGCTTACGGATCATTTCACCAAGGAAACGCTGGATAGGCACAACATCCCCGTCGCGGCGCGAAGCGGGTTTACATCGCATTCGGTCTTTTGCTTCGGGAAGAAGGATCTGAAGCTGCGGAGTGACACTTGACCCCCAATTGGGTCATTCAAGCGAATCGTCCAGATTCCTGACGGTCTGTTCGAGGGGTGTCGACGGCGCCCATCCCAGGTCTCGTCGTGCCTTGGATACGTCAAGCACGGCATATCGTAGGTCGAAAGGCCTAGCCTCGGCATGTTTGAAGGGTACCGCACGGCCGATGATACTCTGAACGAGGTGGATGACATCCCGCTCGGTCAATGCGCGCCCCGAGCCGATGTTGAAGACTCCCGAGGCTCGGCGCGTGGATTCCGCGAAGTTGGTCAGGAGTTGCGCAAGGTCGTCGACGTCGAAATAGTCCCGCACGTTGAGGCCGTCACCGAATACCGTAAGGTGTTCGCCGGAGCGAGCGGCCCGAATCGCCGCCGCGACCAGACCGTGGGCGCGATCGAGTTGCCATCTTCCTACTGGATTGGCTATTCGGAGAATCGTCGTACTCGCACCGGAGACTCTCGCGAAATACGCGATCGCCTCTTCGATCATTTGCTTCCCCAGACTGTACGGGGTCGTTGGCGCCGATGGGGCAGTCTCGGGAATTGGCCTTGTATGACCGTGGCCGTATATCTGGCCGCCGCTGGACGCGTACACCAGATGGCAGCTGGGATTTGCATCGAAGATCTGTTGGAACAGTCGTACTGAATCGGCAACGCTCGACTCGACTTCAATGTGCGGCGCGTCCCTGTTGGACGACGGTCTCGATCGATGAGCGAGATGGATGACAACGTCGGCTTCGGAAAATGCCGCGCGCGCATCGGCACTGCCGAGTTCTATGCCGCGTACGGAGGGCGCCCACTCGCGCAGAAATGAGAGACTGGGATTGAACGACACCGTTGCGGCTCTAATGGCGCGTTCGTGTAATCGAACGCAGAGATGGCGAGCAAGAAACCCCGTGCCGCCGAGAATCAAGATCATCGTTGGTATTCCATTGCCTTGGCTATGCGCCCGCGTCGGCGCGCACCAGACGAGTGATGCCCCGCCAATCGAATCCCAATCGTTCGCTGGACAGGTCGAATCGCTGTGCGACCAGATTCAAGCCATGGATCTCCCCCGCATTGCCCGGCAAAAGGATTTCGCCGTCATGCCCGAGAGTCCGGACAATGTGTTCGAGCTGGGAAGGAGTGATGTGATCCGGCACTGTCGTATCGAGCAAGATGCAGGCGAATCCGGACTCTGCCCGACTCAAGGAAGTTGCGAACAGCACGGGATCTGACTCATGCACGTCCAGCTTGAACATCTGGTTTGACAGCGCAGCGGCGAGCCCGGTGTCGTGCGACAGCAAAGCACAGCGTTCGTCGCGATAGATCCGGTGGTCGTTGGCAAGCACGCGAAAAACCAGACGACCATAAGGTGTCGAGCCGCATTTCGGACAAGTCGATTCGTCCGGGCTGCGAACATTTGCCTGGAACGCAGCTCCGCTCCAGCCGCATAAGTTGCAGTGACGTCGTTTCGCGTCGAGCAACACGTCAAGTTGCTCTTTGACCGAGTGATTTGTCAGTGGATGTGCCGCGACCGTCCGTTCGTCGAGGATTGCCAACAGCCTCGGCAGGGTCTTGACGGTCACGGAGGCGAGCTCCGGGATTTCACCGAGAGGGCGGCCTTCGCTCTCCAAGTAGTAGGACATCTCGACGTCCATATTCGCCTGGGGCGTGCTGGGGTTGAAGCCGCCGAGATCGAGGAAGGACTCGCGCCGCGCGATGAATAGGCCACCTTGAACGTGACCGAATGGCCTGGCTGGATGTGTCTGCGCAAACTCCGGATTGCGGAATTTAGAAAATTCAGGATGACGCGCCAGCTCGGCGCCGTAGGTGAATCTTGGCAGGTAGACCTTGTGGCCTGCCATTACAACGGCGGGATGCGAGCGCATGTACTGGATTAGGTGGCGTTCCCATCCGTGGTCTTTGACGAACCCTTCTTTGCTGCAGACGTAGATCGCCAACTCCCCGCTCGCCATTTCGAACGCCATGTTGGTGGCCGGGCCGCAGAGCGCGTTGGTATGGCGTCGAATGAGCCGCACGTTCGAGTTGCCTCGCGCGCGTTCGAGCACGCCTTGCCAAAAGTCGTCGTCGCTGTCGTTGTCGATGATGGTGAGCGTAAACGCGCTGGTTGTTCGTTCAAGCAGCCGGGAGATGATCGAAAATGTTTCGTCACGATCGTCGTATCCCTCTTGATTGAATGTCACCAGGATCAGGTCCAGCGAATAACCGCACCATGTATCTAGCAGCGTCCGAACGGTTTGTCCGGTACCCACCTTGCGGCGTAGAAAGTTGTGAGCCGACGCGATCATTGCCGAACGGCGTTTGGGCGACATGTCGAGCAAACGTTCGACTGCACGACAAAGGTCGTCGGGGTCTGCCGGGTTGGCCAGGATCGCTTCAACGCCGTCTCTCAGATAGTCCGGTATCGCCGAGATGCTCGTTGCGATCACCGGAATCCCGGCCGCCATCGCTTCGAGGATGACTGTGGGAAATCCGTCCATGTCGCCATTCGTCGCCTCGACGCACGGCGCCACCAGGAAATCTGCGTCTCGATAGACGTGCGCGAGCTGCTCTTTGCCGCTCACCGCGCCGCGGAATCTCACGTTGCTCAGTCCCAGCTTCTGCGCGTGTTGCTTTAGATGCAATTCAAGCGGACCGTAGCCGTAGATGTCGAACGAAACCGGCCGGTCGCCGAGGCGCCTCGCCGCGTCCAGCAGATACTGAATGCCCTTCTTTTCGATGAAGCGTGCAAAAACGACGCCTTTGAGGGGAATGCCGATCGGCTTCTGAAGGCGATCTTCGTCGAAATCTTCCGGGTCGATCGCCTGAAATGCGTATGCGATCTTGCACTGCGGCACATCCTTGGTGGCGAGAAATTTTCGGTGATGATCGCCGTAAACGAAGACCTTGAGGCACAGCACATCCTTAGTGATCTCGCCAATCCGGTTCCGCTTCTGATTATCGTGATGGAAGATGTCAACCGCGTGAGGCATGAACGTGAAGTGTATGCTAGCTTCGTTGCAGGCGGGCCAGACGAACTGGGTGACGCCGGGGTAGACGAAGTGGCTATGACAGATGTTGCGTTCATGCGCCCGAAGCAGCGCAGCGAGCGATGCAGCATCGGCGACGCGATATCGCTCGATGTCGAAGTCGAGGACGGCAGTCGCATCAGGGTCCGCAGCGTAGTAGACCTTGACGTCGTAGCCGTTGCGCACGAACCAGCGGAGTTCATTCAGCACGAACGTCTGCGACAGTGCTGGAAAATCGTACACGAAGTAGGCGATGCGAAGCTGCTCCAATCCCAGTGCTAGGCGTTCGACGAAATTGCGCTGGTATATCTTGTTTCGGTTGCCGTCGAGCGGCGCCGAGTAGGTGATGTTCTGCAGAGTCTTCTGGCTCAAGTGGTAGTCGACTCCTAGAAACGGGATGAACACCGGCTGATAGAGTTTCGTGTAGCGAATGATGAGTTCCCAATCCACCAGCCTGTCTAGCGACTCATCGAAGCCGCCCAGTTGGTCAAAGATGAATTTGCGATGCGCGAAGACGTTCAGGTCGATAAAGTTGGCGTGCATCAGCGCCGTGCGGTCGTATGGTTGTGCTCGGATCTCACGCCTATTCGAGTCGAGTTCGTGCCAGTTCAGGGCGCTGTAGCACGTACTCAGCTCTTCGCATTGTTGAAATGCTGCGGCGACGATCAACAGGTAGTGCGCTCTCCATGCGTTGTCGCTGTCGAGGTAGCAGAACAGGTCACCCGACGCAACGCGCTGCGCCGCGTTGCGTGCTGCGCTAACACCGCGATGCCTGTGGGTGATCAGCTTGATCTGCCCAGAACGTATCTCGTCGGCATAGTTTGTACGGACCACATCCGACGTGCCGTCGGTACTTCCGTCGTCGGAGACGATAATCTCGAACGGCGCGATGCTCTGCTTCAACGCAGAGTCGATCGCCCTGCAGATGACCGATGCCCGATTCCATGCCGGCATGATTACGGAGATGCGCGGAACACTTTCGGCAAGCGCTCGCTTTGCGTGGTCTACTGTGGCGTCCGGAAGATGTTCGGCGATACCTGAGCTAAATCGAACGAGTTCGTCAAGGATGGGAATACTCGGCTGCCATCTGGAACGGGCGACTTTCGCTTGTTCGCTGTGATCGGGGGCCAGGGGGGATTCGAGTCGCCTGGTTCCGGCGTCGACGGCGCGACGCGAAACCGGACGTTTGCCGCCGGGAAAGCACCGCCGGCCTTCGGCGCGGCCGTGAATCAGAAAATGCACCAGCGGATTGATGCGACTGCGCGCTACGTCGGGGTTCGCCGTCAAGTAACGCTGTGTGCTGAAGTCATGGCTTGGGTCTCTGTTCAGATGCCAACCGTACAGAAGGTAGTGCTCTGCAGCGTCAATTCCGCTTCTGGCCACGTCCGGATGAGTTTGCAGATACCAGTCCGAATCGAACAGCGACGAGGCGCGAATCAGTTGTTTCAGTTGCCCCAGTTGTGACACCAAATTCTCCGTCCAGAAAGCGCAGTGATCGCCGCGTTACCATGCAACATTCGCGGCGACACGAGTTGTTGGCTAGATCCGGCGATTCTCCCTCTGCCCGTACATCAGATAGTGGACGAGAGGATTGATGCTCGATGCGGCTACGTCTGGGTTGAACCCGATATATCGCATCGTGCTGAACGTGGGGCCAGGGTCTCGCTCTTCGAGCGCGCCGAAGCGCAGATAGTGCTCGATGGGATCCATTCCGCTGGCCAGCACATCGGGATACTGGGCGAGATACCAAGCTGAATCGAAGTATTGAGATTGGCGGATGAGTGCACGATCCGACGCGAGCCTTCGCGCGGCTTTGCCGAATCGAGAATTGAGGACACCATAGCCCGTACGTATGGGTTTCATGGCGCCCCATAGCCCAATTGATCTCAGTAAACTAATCGGCCGTCGATACCGTCGAAGTTCTTCGGACATTTTGTGGGCGGCCAGATCGCTCTCCCTCAACATCCGCGTGATCTTCGCCAGCTCGTCGAAGCGGTGATCGAGATTCGCCTCGAGTTCACGCACCTGGCCGTCCAGTCGTTGCCGTTCCTCGTGGTGGTGGTGCTGCACCTGCACCTCGAGTTCAGCTCGAGCGGCAACCTCGGTGTGCAGACGATCGATTTCGTTCTGGAGACTGGTTCGGGATCGCTCGCTGGATGCCAGTGATGCCTCGAGGCGTGTACGGTCGGCCTCCAGCGCGTCGCGGGAAGCCTCCAGAAGGTCACGGGAATCGGAGAGTGCCTGCAGATTCTTCTCGAGATCCGCAACCGACACCAGCAAGCCGTCGACCTGATTATCCTGAGCGCGCGCAACGGTTCCGAAGACCGATGCGCCAGCATCGAACCGCTGTCGGATGTCGTCGAGTGTGTTGTAAATCTGCCGCGGGTCGGATGGGTCGTTGGCGAGCTGCCTCAACGCGCCGTAGGTGCCGCCGATCCACTCGTAGAGCCCACTGCGAACCGGCAGCGGGTCGTCAGGCAGGCTATGGTGGCGCAACTCATTCGCAAGAAATGCGTCGATTTCCACCTGGGTGCCGGCCGACCATTTAGGCCATCGCAAATCCAGAGCTGCTCCGATCCTTTGGACGGTTGCGCGCCAATCCTGCAGCAAGGAGTCCAGTGTCACCACGCATCTGGGAACATCACGCGTGGCAGCTTCTGCATCGAGGACGTGACGTAGCCACACCAGCAGGGCACGTTCAGTGGTCAGCCGATACCGGGCGTTCAGCGAATATGCAACTTCCAGCGGATTTCGAACCGGCATGACAACCTTCGGTGCAATGTTCAGCAGTTCGAGACCCCGCAGGCACACCCGAACAAATCGACAGATGCGCGGATCCTTCAGAATGAAGAGCGGCGCCGTGCCAAACTCCTGGACGATCAGTTTTCCGAACTCTTCGAGCAATGGCGCCGCGACTGGGGATTCCAACCAGTCTTGATTGAAGCGGTCCCAATCCATCCAACGCGAACCTGCCGATGTGAGCAGCCGATCGTGGAAGTGTCGGATCGGATCCGATTCCCAGTAGCCACGTGGATTGTCGTTGGTTGGTCGCATCAGCGATCGAGGCGCCGTGGCGCCCAAATGGACGAGTACGCCCGCCAGGGCTGACGTGCCGCTCCGGTGCATCCCAAGCACCAGCACGGCCGTGCGAGGCAGATCCGATTGGGTTGACTGGGATGGGGGCGTCTCACCCATGCGCGCGACTCGCTCCTTTCTGATACTGGCGGTAGGCCTTGATGACCTGGTCCGGTGGCCCTACGGCGTGACTGCATCCATGCTCGATCCACACGACGCGATTGCTGAGAGCCTGGATCGTTGCCAGGTTGTGGGACACTAGAATGACGGTACGGTGTGAGCGAATGGTTTGTTCGATCGCAGCGGCCGACTTGGCCCGGAAGTTCTCATCTCCCACCCCGAACACCTCGTCAATGAGGATCAGTTCCGCGGTGGAGTAATACGCCACCGAGAATCCCAACCTCGCACGCATGCCGGCCGAGTACGTCTTCAACGGTTGGTCGATGAAGTCACCAATGTCTGCGAATGCGATGATGTCGCCCATGCGCTCAACCGCGTCGCGTTTGCTGAGACCGAGCAACATGGCGCTGAGCAGTGCATTTTCTCGTCCTGTCAGATGATGCAGAAACCCAACCTGCAGGGATAACAGCGACACGTTGATGTTGGCGCGTCGAACTGAACCACGGTCCGGACTGATGATCCCCGCGATCACCTTGAGCAGAGTCGATTTGCCTGATGCATTGTGGCCGATGATGCCGATGGTTTCGCCTGGTGAAACGTCGAAAGTCACGTCCTTGATTGCCCAGAATGGTATCTCCGGACGGAACAAACGTATGGCTCGGCGCGCGTACGTGACGCCGATGCCGTTAAGGGAGACGATCGATGTGTGTGGTGAAGGGGGCATCTGGTGCCTTACAGGCGCGTCAACTACGCCGGCAGCTTGGCGTAGTGCGTTTCATAACGCCGCATGATGGCAAGTCCCACGATAGCCAGCGCGATGCCGAAGCCGGCCAGCACCAACACGTTCCAAAGCGGCGGTGTCTGATGCTGTATCAGAACCATGCGCAGGTCGCGAATCGCCATCGCGAAGGGATTGAGGTTCATCCATTTCCTGACCGTTTCCGGCATCGAATCGATGTCGAAGAATATCCCCGAGAAGTAGAATAACGCACGAAGCATGTTGTCGATAAGGATCCTAATGTCGGGCACCATAGGAGTGATCGCGGCAACGAGGTAGCCGCAACCGGCGATCATCAGGAACACTGTGCCGAGAACTACAATCGACTCAAGCCATATCCAGGACGGACCGTCTCCCGAAAGGCTCAAATAGATCAGGAGTATCAGGAACACTGCCAGAAACTTGACCGAATTGGTGAGCATAATCACCGTCGGAAACACGAACTTCGGTACGAACACCTGGTTGATGAGAGGATAGTTGGCAATGATTGCACCGGAACATTGCATCGTCGTTGCCTGTATCCAATGCCATGGCGTCAGACCGACCAGCAGGAACGCGATGAAGCCCTCGGTTCCCCGGTGGAACAGAACACCGAACAGAAAGTAGAAGATCGACATAAATATGATCGGCTCGATCAACCACCACAGCACGCCAATATAGGTACGTTGGGCTTCCGATTTGAGTTCGGCGTATGTTTTGAACAGGATCAGATCGACAACACGCCGCCCGTGGAATTGTGTGTGCGTACCCAATTGGCTCAGCACTCAGAGGCTGGGAACGAGTAGAACCGTGTATATCCGATGCTGCCGCACCACCATTTCGAGCGATTGTTCTCAGACAAATCCTTGGCCAGTTTCGTGGGTCGCGAGATGGTCCAGATTCAACCTCCCGAAGTCAATGTCGGCGCAGGGTCCGGCTCCTGAGTGAGTGGCATGTGTGTGAGGTAGCCGACTTCTGCGGCCCGATGCCATTGTTAGAGAACGCGTGAGTTCGGTGCGGAGGCCCGACCCAAATGAGCGACTACGAACCCCATCAGTTCATCTATGCTCGCTTTCACCGTTTGCCGGTTGGTGTCGATGACAATGTCGGGATGCTCTGGTTCTTCATATGGCGCCGAAATGCCTGTGAAATCCTTGATTTGCCCTGCGCGCGCTTTCTTGTACAGACCCTTTGGGTCGCGCCCTTCGCAGGTCGCCAGGTCAGCCGCAATGTAAACCTCGTGAAACGCGTCGCGCGCTGCGCGCCGCGCCAGCGCACGATCTTCCCGATACGGGGAAATGAAGGCGGAGATGCAGATCACGCCCGCGTCAGCGAATAGCGCAGCTACCTCGCCGACGCGGC
>CAVTJP010000008.1:0-5930 GCA_963735085.1 uncultured Gammaproteobacteria bacterium | reverse complement strand
AGAATCGTGTTGTTTTCAATGAGGATGTCGTGAGAGGGGCCGTCCTTCGCGTTTATGCCGTCCAGAGCGTCAATGCCCAAACTATCAATCGTCAGCCCGCGAATCACCAAGTAACTGCAACGCTGAATTTGAACGGTGTTGCAGCACGATTCCCCTTCGATCACCGCGGGTGCCGAGCCCGTAGCGCTTTCGATGACAATCGGCGCATTTGGCTGTCCATTGAGATCCGCCACTGTCAAACGGCGGTAGGTGCCGCTCGCCAAGCGAAGTGTATCGCCTGGCGCGAGGTTCGCGATCTTCTGCTGGTAGTCTGCCGGCGTCGCGTCAATCGTCTGCGCGTGAGCTGCAATGGCTATCGAGTAGGTGATTAGCACCACCCCAGCGTGGCACCAAGAAATTCTGCACATCACGTTTGTTCTCGCCAATCCATGGTGAAGTTGAGCGACGCGCGTTGATAATCGTATCAAGTCGCGCTCGGCGCCATGCAGGACTCACCGCGGCGACCGGTCGTCTTCCGGAAACGTCGACTACGTCTCGAAAAGGCTTCGGCGCGTGCCGGCTCCGCACAACGTCATTCAGTCAGTGACGCGATCTCGTTGCGTTGATGGAGCGCGTGCCATCGAAGTGCGGCACGCGAGGTTTTCGCAACCAAGGCGCCCAAGAGTTCCAGCCCCAATACTCGCGCCGTGACAATCAATACGATTTCGGCAATTCGAGCACGTGCTCCGAAACGTAATTCATGATCATCTCCTGCGAGATCGGCGCAATCCGCATCAGGCGCGCTTCACGCCAGTAGCGCTCGACGTGATACTCACGCGCATAACCGAATCCGCCGTGCGTCTGCACCGCTTGGTCTGCGGCTTGGAATGCAGCGTCGGCCGCCAGCCACTTCGCCATGTTGGCCTCGGCACCGCACGGCTCGCCCGCGTCCAGTTTCCACGCGGCTTTGCGCACCATCAGCTCCGCTGCGTCCAACCGCGTGCGCGCCTCAGCGAGCGGAAACGCAACGCCCTGGTTCTGGCCGATCGGCCGGCCGAACACGACGCGTTCGTTGGCGTAGGCAACCGCGCGCCGCAGCGCCGCGCGACCGATGCCGATCGCTTCGGATGCGACCAGAATGCGCTCCGCGTTGAGTCCGTCGAGCAGGTAGCGGAATCCCTTGCCCTCTTCGCCCACCCGATCAGTGACATGGACCGGTAGATCGTCGTACACCACTTCGCAGGTTGCCACCGCATTGCGGCCGAGCTTGTCGATCGGTGAAATTTTGACTTCTGGACGCTGCAATTCCGCCAACAACAACGTCATGCCGTCGGTACGCCGCGCCGACTTCTCGAGTGGCGTCGTGCGCACCAGCAGCAGCACGCGCTCCGAATCCAGCGCCTTCGTCGTCCAGACCTTTCGACCGCGCACGATGTAGTGATCGCCGACCCGCTTCGCCGATGTCTTGATCGACGTGGTGTCGGTGCCGGCGTCCGGTTCGGTGACGCCAAACGCGACGTGCAGATCGCCTTTCGCGACACGCGGCAGGTACGTCTGCTTCATCTCTTCGCTGCCGTGGCGCACCACCGGATGCATGCCGAAAATCGACAAATGAATCGCGCTCGCGCCGTTCATCGCCGCACCCGACGCGGCAACCTCTTCCAGCACGATCGATGCTTCGCTGATACCGCGCCCGCTGCCGCCGTAGGCTTCCGGAATCGCGATGCCGATCCAACCGGCTTCCGCCATCGCTTTGTAGAACGCCCATGGAAAGCGGTGCTCCATATCGAGCTTCGACCAGTAATCATCAGGGAAATCGGCGCAGACGCGCTGGATCGCATCGCGGATCAGCGCGTGCTCTTCGGTTTCGGCAAAGTTCATGTGGTACCTCCGCCTGTGGACATTACGCATCCGAACGCGGCGGCGCCATCGGTTGGCAATCGATGGTGTGCAGCTTAAAGTCGGGCTCAGGTATTTCGTCAGCGCGAACAGGCTCTATTCATGACCGGAAAGTACTTCGACGAACTCACGGTTGGCGACGCGTTCACGCATCAACCGTCGCGCACGGTAACGGAGACCGACAACCTGTTGTTCACGGCATTGACATTGAATCCGCAGCCGCTGCACCTCGATGCCGAGTTCGCGCGCGGTACGCAACACGGTCAGATACTGGTGAACAGCATCTTCACGCTCGGATTGATCGTCGGCCTGTCCATTGGCGACACGACGTTGGGCACCACACTCGGCAATCTGGGCTTCGACAAGACAACGTTTCCGAACCCGGTATTCATCGGCGATACGATTACCGCGAGCACGACCGTAGTTGGGAAGCGCGAGTCCAAGTCGAAGCCGGACCGCGGCATCGTGACGTTCGAGCATCAAGGTCTCAATCAACGCGGCGAGGTGGTTTGCTCGTGCGTGCGCGGCGCGATGATGATGCGGCGGCCGGAGTCGTGATCGATACCCGATTGCGGCGTTCCGTTCACTTCGTTCCCGGCGCCAATGAAAAGCTACTAACGAAATCGCTCGGTCTCGCCGCGGACTCGCTGGTGCTCGATCTCGAAGATGCTGTCACGCCGGATCGGAAAGACTCGGCACGCGCCATCGTTGGCGGCTGGCTGCGCGAGGTTGATTTCGGTCGCCAGGAACGCATCGTGCGGATGAATCCGCTCGACACCCCGTGGGGACTGGACGATCTGCGCGTGACGATGCGGACGCCGCCCGATGCGTATCTGGTTCCGAAAGTTCGGACGCTGGCTGACATCGAGCAGATCGATATGACGTTGGAAGCGCTCGAATCCGAATACGGTCATCCACGCGGCGCAGTGAAGCTGATGCTCGTTTCCACCGAAACACCGCAAGGCGTACTCAACCTGCCGACGTTTACGCAGTGCCCGCGCGTGACGGCACTGTCGTGGGGTGCCGAAGACCTATCTGCCGCGATCGGCGCGCGACGCAACCGCGACGACGCCGGCAACTATCTCGACGTGTTCAAGTACTGCCGCATCCAGACCCTCCTGTGCGCGACCGCGGGAAACGTGCAACCGCTCGACACCGTCTATGTGGACATCAAGAATCTCGACGGGCTGAGACGCGAGTGCCAGGAAGGCGCCTGGATGGGCTACACCGGCAAGATCACCATCCACCCGGATCAGATCCCGATCGTCAACGAACTGTTCACGCCGTCGCCCGACGAGGTTGCCGAGGCGCGCGAGCTGGTCGCCGCATTCGACGCCGCGCAACGCGACGGAAAAATGGCGTTCAGCTTTCGTGGTCAGATGGTCGATGTGCCGCATCTGACGCGTGCGCGCACGATCATTGCGAGATCGCCACAGGGAGGGTCAGAGTCGCTCTGACCCCGGGGATGAATGGAGTCAGCGGGTGAAGCGAGACAGGGGTCAGAGCGACTCTGACCCTCTGCCTTTCAAAGGCGTCCTTCGTGCTCGACGTAGTCGGTGAAGCCGGTCAGATCGGCCGAAGTGGTCTGGGCGTCGAGGATGAACTCGCGGATTGCGGTGACCGCCTCCCTGGGCGTGGGTGTCCGTTTGAGTACGTGCTTCAGGATGCTCGCTTCGACCTGGGCTTCGAACTCGGACCTGAATGGACCCACATCGATGCCTTCGCGCGTATGAAAATACCAGGCCTCGTTCGCCCGAAAGATCCGATGCGAGCGAAACCAGGTTCTGGCGGTTTCGTTACTGCGATTTTCCACGAATGAGCCTCGCGCATATTGAGGCCGGATTGAGCCGGCGGTTTGTCGTGACCTATCGTCACCCAGTCGATTCGTTAGGTCTGTCGCGTGGTTGTCGCCAATGTAAGGGTCGTACACGTGCTCAACCTCGTCGCGCCAACAATCTCTTCGCACAGTCGGGCCGAGCAACGGTGTCCAAACGACGCCTCGGCGTCTATTATCCGAGCACGCCAAGAAGGTCTATAAGCGGGGTCCCGATGCATTGCACCTTCAGATATCGAACAACGTGGGTAGTGCTTCTCGCGATGCTCTGCGCCTGCAGTACAACCGTCAAACCGCCACCCAAGGACAATTCCGCCGGACCCGCGTTCACGAAGGAATACCGAATCGGAATCGGCGATAACTTGAAGGTGGACGTGTACCGCAACCCGGACCTATCGGTTAGCGTGACCGTGCGTCCCGACGGCAAGATCACGGTGCCGGTAGCCGGCGACGTCGCCGTCGGCGGCCACACGCCGGAAGAGGTGAGCAAGGTTGTTGCCGCGGCGCTATCGGAGTACGTCCGAGACCCCATCGTGACCACAACCGTAGTCGGGATGGGCAGCAACGAATACCTGACCCGCGTCAGAGTGACAGGTGCCGTGACAACTCCGACGTCGATGCCGTATCGAAACGGTATGACGGTGCTGGACGTAGTACTCGAAGCCGGCGGCGTCAACGAATTCGCCAGCCCGTCGGGCACCATGCTCTATCGCGCCTCGGGGGAACACCTCAAGGTTCGCCTGGACCGGCTGCTGAAAGGCGCCGACATGAGCACCAACTATGCGGTCAAACCCGGCGATCTGATCGCCGTGCCGGAGCGGCTATTCTGAGCCTGTTCTGAATTGTTCCGTCCAACCGTGTTTCGTAAGGGGAAACGAGCATGACCACCCTTTCCATCATTGTGCGACGCGCGTGCGTCGTTGGCATGGCTGCCATCTCGACGCACGCGTACGGTGTGGACCTGAACGTCCAGGCGGGGTACACGGCCGAGTACACGAACAACACGGCACTCACTCCCGACAACGAGATCAGTGAATGGATTCAGATCCCGACCGTATTGGTGTATGCCGCACAGGATGGCCCCTCGCTGTCGGCATCGGCCGACTACAGCGTCTCCCGGCAGTTTCACCAACGCGATACGTTCAACGATCAGACGAACACGGTAGGGACAGCTCTCCTTACTTGGCGTGCAATCGAGGATCGCTTGACGTTCGACGCATCCAACGAGAGCACCCTGACGACGATTAATGCGCAAGGCGCAGACGTGCAGACGAACCAACAGGTGGTCAACACGACCACGGCAGGCGCAACGCTCACAGTGCCCGGCTTCAGCAACCACCAGGTCGATCTGCACTACGACTATTCGATATACAACGCACACCAGACGGAGACCGACAGCCAGCGGCAAACCGGCACCGTTTCGTACGTCATTCCGCTGAACGCAACAGATCAGTTGCAGCTCAACGGGACCGTCAGCGACGTCAACTACGATAGTTCCCGTTCGATCGACTATGTCGGCCGCACCGCGGACCTACAGTATGTACACGGGGGGGAGCAAGATTTGCTACAACTCAATACCCGGATCGGCTATTCGGAGTTCGACCGGAAGCACGACAGCGATGACCCAGCGGCAACTATTGGTGACGTGACCATCACGTGGCACGCCACCACGGTTACCACGTTCATTGCGTCGTACTCAAGATCATTGCAGGACCAGTCAACGGATCTGGCGACTGGCATTCCGGATTTCGGCCAATCGGTCACAGAGAACACGAACGTCACCACGCCGTACACACTCGATGCATGGTCTCTGGGCGTCACGACCCAGCTCGGCTACAACACCGTCGACCTCACCGGATACATCAATGATCAGACGTACGACAACGGCGCTCAAACTGGCCAACTCGTACAACCCGACGAAAACTCCAAGGGCGTGACGTTAGGTATCGGCCGCGCGCTCCGTCCGACGGTGCAAGCGCGTTTGTTTGCAAACTATTCGAAAGACGATTTCAAAGACAGCAGCGAGCAACATAACTACGACACCGGGCTGCGTCTGGACTGGACGGGGTGGAAAAATCTGACGGTTTCTGCCGGCACGACGTACAGGAAGCGCACCAGCGACGTCGCGACAGACGAGTACAAAGAGTGGGCCGGCACGATCAGCCTCTTCTACTCGCTCATCGGGCAACGGAAGAAATAGTTGGGTGGATCGAGTGCG
>CAVTJP010000007.1:0-7007 GCA_963735085.1 uncultured Gammaproteobacteria bacterium | reverse complement strand
AATCAGGGTGTCTAATCGGGTGACGCATTGCGTGTAACAGGAGGACTCTAGTCATGAAGCGCTACTATTTCATTGGCGATGATCTCAATGTTGTTGCAACGGCCGAACGAGCGCTCATCAACAAAGGCATCGCTGCCGAACAAATTCACACGCTGAGTCTGGATGACGCGAACGCCGAACAACGGCATTTGCACGACGTTCAGTCGTTGATGAAGCGCGATGTGATTCACTCCGCCGAAATCGGCGGTCTGCTCGGGCTCGTCGCATCCATTGCCGCGATCGCCGTGGCCCAACTGAGCGGGTTCGCTGGCAGGATCGGTTGGGCACCGTTCATATTTCTCGCCGTCGTGCTGTTGGGGTTTTTTACTTGGGAGGGGGGGTTGATCGGCATGCACCTGCCGAACTCCCGGTTCCGTCGCTTCGAGAAGGCGCTGCGTGCCGGTGAACACATTTTCTTCGTCGACGTCGAATCGTCCGAGGAGGACACGGTGCGCCAGGTGATGGCGTCGCACGATCGAATGCGCGCCGCCGGTACCGGCTCCTCGTCGCCTCGGTGGCTGATCGGCCTGCAGCACAATGCGCGACGGTTCTTTCAGTGGGCACCTTAGGCCACCGGTGGATGTCCTGAAGCGACCGAAGCGCTACGCCACAAAATAAGCGGGAAGGGGAATATCGATGTCGATGTCATTGACAGACGCGGTGTTGTGCGGCATGACGCTTGCGTATCACGCACGCGTGCAGCCCGATGTCCCCGCGCTGATCACACAGTTCGGCGATCGAACATTTGGCGAACTCAATCAACGAGCCAATCAATTGGTGCGCGCGCTGCGCGACGCAGGCATCGGCGATGGCGATTCGATCGCAGTGGTCATCCGCAACCGGCCGGAGTTCGTTGAAGCACTTGCCGCAGCGGATCGCAGCGGCATTCGTTTCACGCCGATCAACTACCATTTGAAAGCCGAGGAGATCGGCTACATCGTCGACAACTGTGAAGCGAAGGCGTTCATCGCCGAGGCATCGCTTGGAACGATCCCAACGGAAGCACTCGCGTTCGCGCCCAACGTGCGGCTCGCGCTGTCGGTCGGCGGCGCGATGGACGGTTTCGATTCATACGAAGCCACCATCGAGCAATACGACGCAGCCGACATCGACGATCCGAGCCTGGGCAGCCGGATGCTATACACCTCCGGCACGACCGGCCGCCCGAAAGGCGTGTACCGCGACACGCGCGAACCGGCGGCCCCACAGTGGCAAGGCACGCTCGCAAACTATCGCCCCGGTGAAGACGTGAACCTGTGCACCGGGCCGGCGTATCACGCCGCACCGCTGCTGATCAACATCATTCTGCCGCTCGCCTCCGGCGTGACCGTCGTGATGATGGAGCGTTGGGATGCCGAAGAAACGCTGCGTTTAACGCAGGCCCATCGAGTCACGCACACGCACATGGTCGCCACGATGTTCCATCGGCTGCTACAGCTTCCGGAAGAGACGCAGCGCCAATACGACACGTCGAGCATGCGCCTGATCATCCACGGCGCGGCGCCGTGTCCGGTGCATGTGAAACGCTCGATGATCGACTGGTTCGGCCCGATCGTGTGGGAGTACTACGCGGCCACCGAAGGCGGCGGCGGCTTCATCATCGGTTCCGAGGAGTGGCTGCAGAAACCGGGCAGCGTCGGACGCCCCGGTCCTGAATTCGACAATCGGATTCTCGATGACTCCGGCAACGAAGTGCCGGTGGGCACTGTCGGCACAATCTACATGCGCGCCCCTGCGCAAGGTCGTTTCCAATATTTCAAGGACGATACGAAGACCGCGAATTCGTATCGGGGTGAGCATTTCACGCTCGGCGACATGGGTTACTTCGACTCGGATGGCTATCTGTTCCTCACCGGGCGATCTGCCGAGCTGATCATCTCCGGTGGCGTGAATATCTATCCGCAGGAAGTCGACAACGAACTGCTGAAGCATCCCAGCGTACTCGACGTCTGCACGATCGGCGTGCCGAACGACGAATGGGGCGAAGCGGTGAAGTCCGTTGTGCAGTTGCGAGACGGACACGAACCATCACAGGCACTGACCGATGACCTGATGGCATGGGCCCGTGCACGGCTCGCCAACTTCAAGTGTCCGCGTTCGATCGACTATTCAAGCGATCTACCGCGATTGCCGTCCGGCAAGATCCAGCGCCGTCTGGTCCGCGAGCCCTACTGGCAGGGCCGCACCGGCTGAGCGCCATCGTCAACCCGTCAGCAGACTCGCCGCGCGTATCTCGTGAATCTCGTCGCGCAACTGCGCGGCTTCTTCGAACTCCAGATTGCGCGCATGCTCGAGCATCTGCTCCTCCATCGCGCGCAATAGTTTGCCCAGCGCCTTCGGATCGGTCGGTAGATCACCTCGATAACGCTTACCCGGCTCAGCGACTTTGCGCTTCGGCATCTGACCCGGCATCGGCGCGCGCGCGCCTTCCATGATGTCGGCAACCGACTTCTGAATACTCCGCGGCGTAATGCCGTGCGCCGCGTTGAACTCGATCTGTTTGTTGCGGCGTCGTTCGGTCTCATCAATCGCCCGCTGCATCGAGCCGGTCATCCGATCGGCGTACATGATTGCGCGACCGCGCAGGTTGCGTGCCGCGCGACCGATCGTCTGAATCAGCGAACCGCCGGAACGCAGAAAGCCCTCTTTGTCCGCATCGAGAATCGCGACGAGCGACACCTCCGGCATGTCCAGCCCTTCCCGCAGCAGATTGATGCCGACCAGCACGTCGAACTTGCCCGTGCGCAAATCGCGAATGATCTCCATGCGCTCGATGGTGTCGATGTCGGAGTGCAGGTAGCGCACGCGGATGCCGTGTTCATCGAGATACTCGGTAAGGTCCTCGGCCATGCGTTTCGTCAACGTCGTCACCAGCACACGATCGCCGAGCGCCACCGTCTCCTGAATCTGATTGAATAGATCATCGACCTGCGTCGACGCGGGACGTATGTCGATCATCGGATCGATCAGGCCGGTCGGCCGTACCACCTGCTCGACCACCTGCCCCGCATGACTCGCCTCGTACGGGCCCGGTGTCGCCGACACGAAGATCATCTGCGGTGCGAGCCGTTCCCATTCCTCGAACCGCAACGGACGATTGTCGAGCGCCGACGGCAAACGAAAACCGTATTCGACCAGCGTTTCCTTGCGCGAGCGATCACCTTTGAACATGCCGCCGATCTGCGGAATCGTCACGTGCGATTCGTCAACCACGAGCAACGCATCCTTGGGCAGATAATCGAACAGCGTCGGCGGCGGCTCACCGGGCTGGCGTCCGGACAGATAGCGCGAATAGTTTTCGATGCCGTTGCAGAAACCGAGTTCCCTGATCATTTCGAGATCGAAGCGGGTTCGCTGCTCCAGACGCTGCGCCTCAACGAGTTTGTTGTGCTCTGTTAGATACGCCAATCGATCCGCCATCTCTTCTTTGATGTCGTCGAGTACGGCGATGATCCGCTCACGCGGCGTTACGTAGTGCGTCTTCGGAAAGATCGTGTAGCGCGGCACACGGTTGATCACTTCGCCGGTCAACGGATCGAACACCGACAAGTTGTCGATCTCGTCGTCGAACAGCTCCACGCGTACCGCTTCTTTCTCGGACTCCGCCGGAAAGATGTCGATGACGTCGCCGCGAACACGGTAGCTGCCGCGCTGAAACGCCATGTCGTTGCGCGTGTACTGCAATTCCGCGAGCCGCACGAGGATGTAGCGTTGATCGACTCGATCGCCTCGATCGAGGTGCAGCACCATTTTCAGATACGAACCCGGATCGCCGAGGCCGTAGATCGCCGACACCGACGCCACGATGATCGTGTCGCGTCGTTCGATGATCGCTTTCGTCGCGGACAACCGCATCTGTTCGATGTGCGCGTTGACCGACGAATCCTTTTCTATATAGGTATCAGACGACGGAACGTAGGCTTCCGGCTGATAGTAGTCGTAGTACGAAACGAAATACTCGACCGCGTTGTGCGGGAAGAACTCTTTGAACTCACCGTACAGCTGAGCGGCCAACGTCTTGTTCGGCGCGAGCACGAGCGTTGGGCGGTTGACCGATTGGATGACGTTTGCGATCGAGAACGTGTTGTGGACGATCAATCCGCCGTGCCCAGCGTAGAACGTCTCGGGCCCCGGAACCGAAAGGTCGTACACATATGGGTGCTCGTAACGAACCACCTCAACGCGGCCGACCGGCGTCCATCGGATCAAACACAACGCGCGCAGGGATTTCCATGTCGCCCACCACGCAATGTCAGTAGCCGACGCTTGCCTGGCAACCATTTCAAGCCGATCCAGAATGCAGCGAAGCAACGTGCGACTAGGCTGTCGTTTGCCGCCTTCGATCATGCTGATCATCGGTCGCGAGCACAGCGCCAGATCGGCAACGTCACGCTGATGTAGCGAAAGCAACTGGCGCAAACGTTTCAGGTCCTGTCCATCAATTGGGACCAAGTCCACATTCGTATTCCCGTCGCGTGTCGCAAACGACGCGAGCCGCGACGCCTTCTCAGGGTGCGCAAAACCGATGCACTCGCTGAAGCTCGCGAGGTCGGATGCCCCGGAGATGACCACCGTGTTGTAGAACGCGCCGGCGTGCGCCGCGTTTGTCGCGCGCTTCCAATTACGACGAATCCTCGCGTGGATTCCGAAGCGCTTCAGCGCATACGCGAGGTCGGATGCGAGTTCGTCGCTCGCTGTGGTACTCGTTACTTCGCCGTTGCTTCCGACAGTGCCGTCGCCGTCGAAGTAGCCACGCAGCAAAAAGCCCAGGGAACGGTCTGACAAACGCGGCCAGAAATCCGGCAAATGCTTTTTCGCAGCAGTCGAGCCACAGGTCTTTCGCATCAAATGCGTCAACGCGCTCGACGAGATCTGATAGTCCGACGATGGCCGCACCGAAAACGGGACTCCGAGTTCAGCCATCGCGATTTCGATCTCGGCGCGCAGCACCGGGTGGCGATTCGCCACAACGAGATAACCCGCCTGGGCATTTCCTTCGGCGATGTACAGACCGAACCACATCAGAATCGAGTCGCTCAGGAGCAGCCGCGCCGGCAGTCGACAGGATGGTTTCTTCCCACCAATCGACGTGTCGTCATCACGCGCCGCGGCCTCGAGAACACCGGCCTCTTCAACGAGGCGCAGGTAGTGGCGCACCTTGATGCCTGATCCGCGAACACGTTGTCGGATCGCGAACAACTTGGCGTATGGATTGAGTCCAATGCCTCGCAATCCAACCGCCAGCTTGGCGCGCCCTCCCGACTCTATGTAACGGTCGACCGCGGCTTCGGCGAACACAGACAGATCGGAATCCGCGAAGTAGGGAATGATATCCAGATATTCGAGACTCTCGGTTGCCTCTAACGAGTCGGGGGTAGGCACGCAATCTCGCGGCTGAACCTCGTCCGTTCTCACCAACGTCGGCTTGCCGTCGCGCAACACCCATAGATTGTGGTCGCCAGTGAGGGTCACTGCGCGGCCGCATCGCGTCGTCAGGCGGAACATCCGATCCGGTGCGCGATGTCGAAGGAACGCACTAACTTTGTGAAGCCCGGACTGCCCATCGGTCGGATCGTAGGCCTCGGTGAGATACGTCGTCTTGATGCAGTCGTATCTCTCGCTGTCGCCGTCAGCCGTCAGGTCGGGCTTTGTTTCGATCAGACCATCGATGAACGGCCCTGCGCGAACGATCTCGACGCGCTCTTGACCATCGACCAATCGAACGAGGTAGAGCGGATCGTCATAGCCGATGCTCTTACCCGAGCCGGTCACACCCAACAGCGTCTGCGACGCCAGCCCCGACTCGATCCCATCGATCATCTTCGCGATCGCCTCGGGCTGATCGCCTGCGGGCTTGTACCGCGACACCACTTCAAACTGATTGACTGCTCGGGACATCACGTTACCGTCGTTGGCTGGCGGGGATTGTAACCTCGGCGACATGGGGGACTGCATTGCCGGACTCAACTCTCCTGACAGCTACCGTGCTGCGCCTGCCGAACGGACGCGATCTCGCATTCGGCGAATTCGGTGACCCGGACGGATTACCGGTGTTCGCATTCCATGGCACGCCGGGGTCACGCCTGCAGATCAAGCCGCCACCGAGCACACCGCTACCGCCGGGATATCGCGTGATCGCACCCGACCGTCCCGGCTACGGCCACTCGACATTCGATCCGAACCGGCGGCTCGTCGACTGGCCAAGCGACGTCGCAGCAATCGCCGATTACCTCGGCATCGATCGCTTCGGCGTAATGGGCATCTCGGGCGGCGGACCTCACGTGCTCGCGTGCGCGCACGCACTCGCGCCGCGGCTGATCGGCGTCGCCTGCGTCAGCGGCGTGGGACCCTTGTATGACCCCGCCGCAATGGACGGCATGCTGAGCCTGAACCGCTGGCTCACACGGTTATCGAAGCACGGCGGCTTCCTGCTGCGAATGCTGATGCACCTGCAACTCAAGGCGATGCATCGCAACCCCGCCCGGGTGCTGGATGCAATGGCGCGCCAACTGCCGCCGTACGATCAGGCCGTGGTTGCCGACCCCGAGTTCCGGGAGATGATGATGGAGGACCTGCGCCGCACGCCGCCCACGGCGGGTCTCGCCGCGGCGCAAGACTTCAAGCTGTTCGGTTCGGGTTGGGGATTCAGGTTCGAGGACATCCCCGGACCGGTACATTTTTTTCAAGGCGATGTGGATCGCAACGTTCCGGTGCAGCACGCGCAGATGATGGCGGCCCGGGTGCCCGGCGCGGTCCTGCATCGTTATCCGGGCGAGGGACATTTCATGGTGTTCAAGCGGTTGGACGAAATTCTGACCACGACATTTGGCAGCGTCTGAGTTGGCGCACTTGCAAATCGATCGACGCCCATTAAACTGACGCGCTCCCGTATTCCGCCTTAGCTCAGTTGGTAGAGCAGCTGACTGTTAATCAGCGGGTCGTTGGTTCGAGTCCAACAGGCGGAGCCA
>CAVTJP010000006.1:0-374855 GCA_963735085.1 uncultured Gammaproteobacteria bacterium | reverse complement strand
GATCGCGAGAGTTGCAACGATCAGAACTGCAATGAAACCTTTGAAAATCGATCGCCGATTGCGGAGGAGCTCTTCCTGACATGTAGTGGACTGCTCTTTCATAGAGATAGAGTGAGCGGCATACGCCACAATTTCAAAGCGCTGCACCTCAGGGAAGCGATCGTACCGGCGTGTTGATGTCCAATCCCACCGGGTCGCGAGGGTGGATCAACGTGTATCGACGCTGTTGGTGAGTGGGTGGGACATCGACAGTGGGAAAGCATTGGGACGGGTCAGAGTAATGGACACATTCGAGGACTCAGACGTTAGCCTTTTGCGGACGTCTCACGAAAGCTCCGGAGGTCCCGGAAAAAGAAAAGGGCTTGGCAGATTGCTCTACCAAGCCCGCGTGGAGACGACTACCGTCGTCTCCGGGTTACGGCGTAAAAGTCACGATTTGCACCGGATTGCAACTGTTCGTGCCACCGTTGCCAGTGCAGCCTGCGTAGATGTCAGTGACCTGTTGGAAAGGATCAACGTTGCCGCCTCCGGCAACGCCCATGTCACGGATCAACACTTGTACCTGGGCGCCGGCCATGTTGTAGGCGCCGGTACCTTCAATCACTTGTCTGCCGGAGAGGCCAACTGCGCCTTTTTCGAGCTTGCCGGTAAAGTGAGCGGCGCCATTCGCGTCCGCCCGACCGCCGGTGAGAAATGCGATTGTTGGCGTTATAGCGGGGTTGCCGCCCAGACCGGCGGAGTCAGTGACAAAGTCACAAGTCGGGAAAGTTGCAAACGAACAGGCGCCTGGGTTGTTGAAATTCATGACGATCAGCGTGTAAGCATGGCCGGCTACCAGCTCCTGGGCGTACACATTGATGCGAAAGAGATCCCCGTCGCGCACGAGCGTTGCGGTACCTGCAGTCGCTACGCGGGCGGCGGGAGTATTGGCGAACGTATAGATTGTAACGTCGCTATCCGCTGCGTTCGCGTATCCAAATGGCAGGAGGGCGGCGAGAAGCAAACAAATTCGTCTCATGAAAACTTCCTTCGAAATTGGTTGGAGGTTCGTTCGATATCGTCAGCTGCGACGACTGGACATAGTGTCGTCTAAGTCGTCCGAAAAACGATATGTCCGAGATGTGAGTATATTGGAATGGTTGTCCGACGGGTACCAAAGATGGATATTCTCGGGCTACTTTCTGCAGATCGCGATTCGCCGATGTTCGGAAGTTGGCGACTGAACAAATGTAACGGTCTCAAACAGAGCTTCGTGCTGTAGACACATACGTTCGATCGCGCCTTCCGTGAACACAAACGTCTGATCCTGTACCAGCGAACTCACCCCAATCAGTGGTAGTCGGTTCAACTCGGGTGGCAAGGTGGCTACTGTCGCGTTGAATTTCGGATCTGTGAGTGTCGGAAACTCGATAATGAGAACTCGCTGACATAGACGCGCCGCGCACCGCAATGCATATGCTGGATTCTTCAGGTGATGGATCACATTGAGCATCAGCACCACATCGAAAGTGCATCGAAGTTCCGCCTCGAACACGTCGCCCAGGCGAAAGGAGCATTTGCTATCAGTAACGGTGCGGATGACGTTTGCCGCGAGATACCTCTCCCTCTTTAGATCAAAGCCGATCACCTCACTGAAACCAAGCCGTTCTAACGCGAAGCAGAAGAATCCCTCCGCACAGCCAATGTCCAATGCCGTGGTCCCCGCGAGATAGGGAGCGATGGTGTCGAAGGTCGGCTGCCGGTCTGCGCCATCGATGTACGTTCCACGAGTGGCTGTGACCTTTTGGTATCCACTCGCGAACTGCTCGATGGCTTTTCGAGCTTCTGTATCTGAGTACAAGCCGGGTCTGGGCGTGGAAAGGAGAGCATACGCAGCGTCCGTTTCAAGCGAACGGTAATCGCCAACTTCAGTCTGCATGAAAGCGACTGGAACATTGCGTGCTCGAAAATGGTCCTCCCACCTCTTGTAGAGGGCGGGTAGATCGACACGACACACAAAGTCGAATATCGCGGTTGTTGGGTAGTCGGATGTGTCGCGTCGAAGCGAGGGTTCGAGTTGCGTTCGCAACAAGATGCGCCTCTTGACCACGTCGATTGGTGCGACCAGCAGATACACCTCGACGTCGCGATAGATCCGAAAGACATCTTCCAACAGCTTATCAAATTCAAGCGCGCGGTTGATGTGTTCGGCGCTGTTGTGAAACGGACGTAGGAGGTTGTAATGGATCACGCAATCTCTGGGCCACGCACTCGTAGGTATCTTCTCGAGTTCTGCTGCGAGCAGGACGGTTGAACCGGATTTGATTGCCCCAGTATCCAGCTGGCGTTGGAGGTACGTAGATTTGCCGACACTTGAAATACCCGCAATCAAGCGGCAAGTCGTCGGTTGGCGATTCGATCGCATAGAATGAAGGTCTCTTGGCGAAGAGCTCAAATTGCGCGACATTGTCCTACGAGCGATGAGTCGTACCGACGATGTGATGGTACGCCAGACTGTCATCCCTCACCCCAACACCTCATCCAAACTCTCCGACAACACCCGCACCATCATCTCCACCTCCTCTTCACCAATAACAAACGGCGGCCCCATACACACGATATCCCGCACATCGCCAGTGCCGCCCCCATAAAAAAACACCCCCCGCTTCAACGCCGCACCGATCACACGACTGGTGACGTTCTCCGAACTATCGAACCGCTCCAGCGTCGCACGATCCTTAACGATCTCGATCGCCTGCAGCAGACCCCGGCCGCGCACTTCGGCGACATGTGGATGATTGCCGAGCACATCCTGCAACCGCTTCTGCAGCGTGTCGCCAGTGGTCGCCACGCGTTGCAATAAATTCTCCTCCGTCACCAGACGCAGCACTTCATCCGCCGCCGCACACGCCGCCGGATGCGCGCCGAAGGTATGGAACATCACGTTCATTCCCGCTTCGGTAATCGGGTCGGCGACATCCGATGTCGCGAAAACGCCAGTGATTGGAGCATAGCCTCCAGCGAGGCCTTTGCCGGAAACGAAGATGTCAGGCTCGAAGTCCCAATGCTGAAAGCCAAATCGTGTGCCGGTGCGGCCGAACCCGGTCATCACTTCATCCAGAATCAGCAAAATACCGTGCGTATCGCAGAGTTCGCGTACCCCTTGCCAATAATCGTTGGGTGGCACGATCGCTCCGCCGCTCGAACCGTTGATCGGCTCTGCAAGAAATGCAGCGACGGTATCCGGCCCCTCGTTCTCGATAACCTGTGCCAGTGCATCGACGTAGTGGCGACCCGCGTCAGCGTGATGAGATCCGAGCGGGCAGCGCAGTGGA
Source organism: uncultured Gammaproteobacteria bacterium (assembly GCA_963735085.1). GTDB lineage: Bacteria > Pseudomonadota > Gammaproteobacteria > Pseudomonadales > Azotimanducaceae > DATJGR01. The sequence goes on along the minus strand of CAVTJP010000006.1, from coordinate 371,541 downwards.
TACGGTGTCGGCGCGCTCGGATAAGGCCCAAGTACGTGCGCCAAGCCCTTCTTGCGCGCGGTATGGCCGCCGACGGCGGTCGTTGCGAGCGTCGTGCCGTGATAGGACACCGATCGGCCGATGATCTTGGTGCGCTGTGGCGCGCCGCGCGCGGCGTGCGACTGAATAGCGATCTTCATTGCGGTCTCAACGCCTTCGGAGCCTCCGCAGGTCAGATGAATGTGGTCGAAGCGCGGTGGCAGCCAATCGGCGCGTAGACGCTGAACCAGCGCTTTGCGTTGCGGCGTCAGCCATGGCGGCACCACGTAGGTGGTTGCCCTGGTCGCTTTGTATACGGCTTGCGCCACACTCTCGCGACCGTGGCCGACATTGGCAACGATCGCGCCGCCCGCGGCGTCCAGAATGCGTGTGCCGTCACTGGCTGTCAGATACGCACCATCGGCGCTGACGATCTCGATGTTGCGCGCCGTCGGAATGAACGGCCATGGAATGTCGTCGCTATTGCTCGAGAGATTGTTGCCCAAGAGATACTCCGTCAGGGTTCGCGGTATGGCTGATCATGCTCGAACAGTGTCAGCCGGTGCTCCAGATCCTGCAATGCCGCTGGATCAGCGCCGGACGTTGCGCGCATTATCGCTTTGCGTTCGGTACGTGCTGCCGCCGCGAATTCACCGGCCTCGGCCTGCGCGGCTGCGAGGGTGTCGAGATAGCCCCAGCTACCGTAAAACACCGCGAGCGGCCGTGCCAACGCTACGGCGCGTTTACCATTGCGCAGGTCCGCGCTCGGACTGGTCGCCAACAGCCACGCGAGGTTGTTGCGTGCGTTGAGGTCGCCGCCTTTGATTGCGATCTCGTAGAAATGCTGCGCGCGAGCGCGATTTTTCTCGACGTAGGTGCCGAGCTGGTAGAACACGCCGAGGCGAGCATTTGCGCCTGTGTGACCTTGTGCTGCCGCGGCGGTTAGCAACCGCATCGCGCGCTGGCTGGTTGCGGAGTCTTCGAACAGCATCTGCGCGAGCTGATACTGCGCTTCGGCGAGCCCGCCTTCCGCGGCCCGTGCATACCACGAGATCGACTTTGCTCGGTCGGGCGTTGGTTGCTTGAAAAATCTGTATACCTGACCGAGTAACAATGCGGCGTCTGCATCGCCTTGATTTGCAACACGCTCGAGCCATGCGCGAAACGCTGCATCGACGCTCGTGACATTCGGATCATACAGCTTACCGCTGTATGAGGCGCCGCGCGGCAGCTTAACGGAGCCGTTGGAGATCAGGTCGCCGTCCCATGATCCGCTCATCGCGATACCTTCCGCCGATATGCGCGTACCGCGCCCAGCCGGTGCATCGTGGGCCCAGTTGCCGTCGTGAGATGCGCCGTCGGGCGCAGTCAGCACGCCGTTGCCGTTTCGCTGATCATCGCGCCACTCGCCAACGTATTCGCTGCCGTCGGGGCGCAATTCGCGCCCGTAGCCCTGCCGCACGTTCGCGGCCCAGGTACCCTCATATCCGAACGTATCGCCGATCTTCATCGCGCCATAGCCGGATCGCTGGCCCGCGCGCCATGCGCCCACATAGGTGTAGCTGTCGGGGTCGACGAATCGGCCGAAACCGTTAGGCATATCGTTGCGCCAGTCGCCGGTGTAGTTCGAGCCGTCTGGCCTGTTATAACTGCCGATGCCGTTGCGACGCCCACCCTCCCAGTTGCCGTCGTAGTTGCTGCCGTCCGGATACTGCTCAACACCATGTCCCTGCGGCTGTCCGTCGACGAAGTCGCCGGAGTAGCTGCGGCCGTCGTGCCACACGAAGCGCGCGGTCCCGGTGATCGTCAAGTCCTCGTAGCGGATTCGGATCTCACGGCCGTCGCTGGTCGTAAGCACACCTGCATTGGAAGCCACCGCCTGGGCGCCAAGCGATCCTCCGATGCACAGCGTCAGCACCAAAATGCGACAAAAGCTGATGCGGAAGAGGGCGGTGCGGTCGATATGGGCGGGGCGCATCGGGTGCGCCATCAATCGTCGAAATCCGGGGTCGCATTGAACGGCCAATATTCGGATGTCGCGACATGACGGTATGGAATCGTACGCATGTCTGCGGCCAGTGCGCCCCGATCCCCGGCATAAATGACGCGCGCGGAGATGGGTGCGAACCCGGCGTGGAAATGCTGCGTCGACTTCACGACGATGATGCGCTTACGTGTTGGGTCGATACCAACACCGGTGAACAACTCGGGCGAGCCAGCCTGCACGCGTCGCGTGGTCAAGGTCACCTCGATGCCATGGCCGCTGCTGTTGGTGTGGCTGTTGTCGTCCAGATGGATACGTATTCCGGCACACGCACCGAGACTCGACGGCCCGCCATTGAGGGTCTGCACGACGCGATTCGACAAACCGACGACGGTGCAGTCGACGTCGATCGGGCTGCCGGATTCCACACCGAGCTTGCCGCCGATGCGTAGCCGCAAGCGCGCGCCGATGCCGCCGTCCTGGCACACCGATACTGCGATCGGATCGTACAGCGGCCCCACCGCGACGTTGCCGAGGTTGCGTTCGATCAACGCGGCGAGAAAGAACGTGGAGTCACCCGGTGCGCCGCCGCCGGTATTGTCGGCGGTATCGGCGATCGTGATCGGTGCGCGGCCGTCCTCGAGCGCTGCATCGAGTGCAGCGTCGATACTCAGGTGTTCGGCGCACACCGCATCGCGCATCCCGAAGAACTCGTCGCGCAGCTTGCGTGCCAGATCGCGCGCCTTGGTGGGGTCGTTGTCGGTCGCGACGACGACGTGAGCACCGATGCTGGCTACATCACCGTATGGAAAGCCGTGCGCCAGCCAGACGTTGAGCACACCGGGTTCGCGTTCGAGCGCATACATCCGTTCGACGAAGCCCGCCATCGGCTCGCGCGTGGTGTGATACATGCCGATCATCTTGCACGGTGCGCTGGCCATCGTCGGTCGAACCTTGCCTTCGGCGGTATCTGCGACGATCTCGAACAGATCCTGCAGGCGATCGTAGGTGTCGGTGTGCGGATAATGTTTGTAACCGACGAGGATGTCGGCGGTGTCGAGCATTGTCGGCGTCACGTGGCAATGCAGGTCGAGTTCCGCGCCGATCGGGATGTCTGGCCCCACGCGCGCTCGCGCGCGCGTCAGGACATCGCCTTCGCAGTCGTCATAGCCGTCGGCGACCATCGCGCCGTGCAGAAACAGCAGCACGGCATCCACCGGCATCGCGGCGTCCAGGTCGTCGAGCAATTCGTCGCGCAGCGCTTCATACACTGCACGCGGCGTGGTTCCAGCGGGAACGGCGAACGCCTGCAATCCCGGCGCCAGCGTCCAGCCACGCGCGTCCAGGCGTGAAAACAATGGTTGATAGACGGTTTGTCGACGCGAGATCGTTGGATCGTGTTCGCTGCGTCGGCGCAACACCGTGTCGCGCCAGTTGTTCCAACCGGTAGGTAGCGGCGAGAAGGTATTCGTCTCGGTTGCCAGCATGGCCAGGAAGATTCTCTTCATGCGTCTGTCACTCACTCAGCGGGCCGCGGCAAACAGCGCCAACATGTCGTCGCGCGGCGGCCCCAGTTTCGTTTCTTCGTCTTTGTGTGCTTCGTAGCAGGTGAGAATCTTGCCGATCAGATCGTCGCGCGCGAACAGCGCGTCGGGCAGGTCGAGCAGATTGGTGTGTCGGAACAGCGCGCGCAGGACATCCGGATGTTCGCGCGCGGCGGCACCGATACCTTTGCGAAAAACGGCCTGACGTTGCTTGGCTTCGTCGATCGAACCGTCGGCCCGGACGAACGCGTAGGGATCTTCGCCGCGCTGCAGCGCCTTGTTGATCTCGATGGATTGCCGATCCTGGCCGACCTGCAGCCGATACCACGGCAGAATCCGTGCATCGATGCGCGCCTCGTAGGCGATTGCGCGGCGCAGCGGATCTGGCTCTTCGGCCAGCACCCCCGCCAACTCGAACGCCGACACCCAGCCCAGTGCGCAACCGCGCCCGGAAATCGGATTGGTGTGCACGTGGGCATCGCCGATCGCAAAATAGTTCAGCGCCAGAGGCATGTCATCGCGCACGAAGCGCTTGCGAACATTGCTGAGGTTACCGTAAAGGTACACCTTGCTGATCGGTGAAGAGGTGGCGGAGTCGACCCAGGCCCGGGTTGCTTCCATGTTTGCCGCGGCAATTTCGAATTCGCGCTGGCGGGCGACGACCCGCATCGGCTCGTCTTCCGGGTCCGCCGCCAACGTAATCGAGAAGGTGCGGTTGTCGGCGCGGAACAGGCCCGCCTTCAGATAGCCGAGATCGGCGCCCTGCACGCCACCGGCGGTCGATTTACGGCCGTCCAGTTCCGGGTAGTCGGCGCCGTCGTTGAGCCGATAGAAGCGCGACGTGTAGAAAATACCGCACGGCGACGATTGTTGCTCCGGTATGCGCGCGCCGATTGCCGCGAGCCAGGCGTCACCATCGCCGTGACGGCCGCTCGCATCGACCACGATATCGGCGTGCAGGTCCGCTGCGCCCGACGCCTGTTCGATGCGCACGCCGGTCACGCGCGGTGGCTGGCCCGGTGCCGCGAGCAGCCCAGTCACCTTCGCGCCTTCGATGATGCGCACGTCGTGACGCTCGGCGATGTAGCGGCGTAACAGAAATTCGAACACGACGCGGCGGCACGCGAGAAAGCAGATGTCTTCGTCGCCGTCTTCAAGTGCAACGTCGTCACCGAACGTAGCGCGCGCGAGTTCGGGGAATCCCAGTTCTTCCGCGCCCGCCGCGAGCACCCTGTCATAGAAGTCGGCGGCGTGCGTCTTGATCAGCTTGACCAGCGGCGCGAGCAACACGTGACTATGGTGTGTCTGTGCTGCACCGCGCCGATCCCATTTGTCGAACGCATCCAGATGATCGCTTGGCAGCGGCGAGGCGTCGCGTTCGATGCACGTGATGCTGTAGCCGCGTAGTCCGAGTGCGAGGGCTGCGGCCAGACCGGATACCGAGGCGCCGATGATGAGTGCGTGCGGAGCGGCTGCTGCCATGGGTCAATCCGGACAAAACCGCTATTATAGGCAGCGGCGCGCAGTGCGTTGGAAAAACACCAGGCTGGGGGTTTGCATGCTGGAAGGGATCGACGACAAGCGTGTCACGCAGTGGCTCGCAGCGAACGTGCCGGCGCTTGAAACGCCAATGAAATACGCGTTGATTGCCGGCGGCCACTCGAACCTGACCTACCGGTGTGAAGACAGTGCCGGTAACGCGTACGTGTTGCGGCGTCCACCGCTCGGTCATGTGCTGGAAAGTGCCCACGATATGGGCCGCGAACACAAAATTATCGCGGCGCTTGCGCCAACCGCGGTACCGGTCGCGCCAACATATGGCCTGTGCAGCGATACCACGGTGAATGGCGCACCGTTCTATGTGATGAAGTTCGTCGACGGCCTGGTGTTGAACGATTCGACGGTAACCAAGGCGCTGTCGCTGTCCGATCGCCACGCGTTGGGATTCCACGTCATCGACGTGCTTGCAACGTTGCACCGGCTCGACCCGGATGCAGTCGGGCTCGGCGATCTCGGCCGTAAGGAGGCGTACCTTGCGCGCCAGTTGCGTCGCTGGACGAAGCAGTGGGACGCATCGAAGACCGACGAACTGCCCGCGATGGAGGAAACGCGACGGTTGCTCGAAGAGCGCATGCCGGCGCAAATCGGCAGTGCCATCGTTCATGGCGACTATCGGCTCGGCAACATGATTGTGCAGGGTCCGCGGATACTCGCGGTACTCGACTGGGAGCTGTGCACCTTGGGCGATCCGTTGGCGGATGTCGGCTATCTGATGAACGCGTGGACATCGCCCGAGGAAGTGGAAGCCGCCGGTGAAGGCGATCAGGCGCCCACCGCAGCAGGCGGCTTTCCAACGCGCGAGGCGTTGTGCGCGCGCTATGAAGCGGCCACCGGCCGCGATCTGTCTGGCATCAATTACTATCGCGCTTTCTCGCACTGGCGCCTCGCCGCGATCGGCCAGGGCGTTTACAAGCGTTATCTGGTCGGCGCGATGGGTGCCAACCGGGACATCAATCTCGACAACTACAAGTTGAGCGTGCAGCGCCGCGCAGAAGCGGCGCTGGCTCTGCTATCCGAATAATTCGCCAGTCGACAGCACGCATCGGGCGCATCGGTTACCTTGACGCCGGCAGATCGACCTCGCCGAGTACATCGGCGTCGTGTAGCACGCGAACGCGGTGGACAGCCGGATTGTTGAAATCAACGACCAGACACGGGCGCGTAATCATCTGCGCAAGCACTGCACCTTCCGGTGGCCGTTTGATGTCGACATTGATCGTCAGCAACGTTTTCGCGCGTATCGCGTCGCCCTTCAGCTCGACGGAATAGCCCGCCGTCGGATACTGTGCCGGCACAATTGCGATGAGATGGGCCGGATGCGCGGCGGCGTCAGGCGATTCGGTCATGCCAATCAGATGGGTGCCGCGAAACGTCGCCAGTGTCGCGAAATCGATCAGGTGCACGCCGGTTTCGGCTGAACTGCAGTTGTCCTGAGTCAGCACGGTCGTGACATCGACGTGACGGGCGCAACCGGCAGCGCATGCCGCTGCGGTGATCAGAACGAAACAAAGAAAGCGGTGGCGCATGATCGTGTCCCTCGCGTTTACAGGTGATGCGGGGATGCACTACACACGCAGGACGCAACTGTTCCTTTGGTCCGAAGAGGCGCGGGTGCTGCCGGGCGATGCCCGACCCGCTTCATCGACCATTAGAGCCGACTAGCCTCCTCGGCAGGAACTTTTTTGGTAGAGCGAGTTTGGTGGAGCGGACAGGAAAGAAAGGGCGTGTCGCCGGCGGCAGCCGGCGAAGACAACTTCACTTCTTGGGGGAAGGACACTTGAAAGGGAGGACTGCATCTCGAAGTTGTACGCACGCCGAAACCTAATGCGTGGATTATGTACAGTACAAAATAGAAGTCAAGACATTCTGTATAGAATTTGTACAGATATGTTTCGTCGCCATTTTTTCGTCACCGTTGTTTCATCACCGTTGTTTCATCACCAGAGCGCGCGGTTCCACCGCCGCAGCCAGCGCGCGCTCGAGTTGCGCCCGCGCGTAGGACACGTCTTCGCGTAGGCGATCGTAAATGCCGGCTTCGTGCGTTTCAGTTAGACACTGGGTCGCATAGTCGGCGAACGCATTCAACTCGGTAATCAACGTGACCAGATGTCCCGGCGCGTCGCTGCCCCGGGCGCGCGCGCGGCTGACAATCTCGACGAGTTCATGGTCATCGTAACGCCGCGGTGCCATGCGGCCGGCACGCGCGGTGTCGCCCGCGGGCATGGCGCACGCGCGCATCAGGTCGGCCCACGTCAGCGGCCAGGCCAGAGGTGTCGCGTCATATTCGCTGGCCGCCCGGTCGCGTGCCTCGGAGCTGGCGAACTGATAGATCGTCAATAGTCTGCAGTCGGGTACGGTGCGCCGAACGCGTTGCAGATGGTCAGTGTTCAGGCTGGGAATCTGCACCGCGACCACGTCGAGGTGCGCGCGCTCGGCGGCGCGGCTGCCGACGAAATCGTCGATACCGACCCAGCGCTGACTCACCTCGGCAAGGTCCGAATCCTCCGCCGTCTGTTCGAGGATCAGTAGATTCGGCCCGACCAGGCCGACCTGCGGCACGCGATGTGGGCTGACACGGGGTCGGGTGATGTCGATGCGCGCGTCGAGTTGGTCTTCGCTGAGTTCCACCAGCGACGAGATCGGGTGCCCCTCTTCTGTCAGCGCTTTGATCTTTTCGAGGCGCTTCAATTGCGCTCGACTGTAGTAACGTGTTCGTCCGTCGCGCTCGGCCGGGGCGAGTCCGTGTCGGCGTTCCCAGGCACGCAGACATTCGACGCTGATCCCGGTGAGCTTGGCGACCGTGCCGATGCGGTACAAGTCGCGGTACATCTCGGTTTCGCTCAAGGTGTACTCGAACTATGAAGAGGGGATTGAGATTGTATAGAGCGGTGTCGGTCTGTCCAGTACACACAACAGACGATTGGCACAACAGGTAGATTAGGAATGGCGTGGTGACAGTGGGGGCACTGTCATCGCGGCGCTGGGAGGGGGAGAGAGACACCGCGCCACGCCATAATGTCGTTCGGAGTGGGGAGACCCCGAAAAACGAGCGAATTCTACGATCTTGGCGAGGGGCTGCAAAGCACATTCTGGGAATTTTTGTAACACAGCCGTTTCACGAGGTGTGGGAGATGCAGAACAACATTGGTGCCTTCCTGGCAAAACGGGCGCTGTTGAGTCCGGCCGCAGAAGCGTATGTCGATGGTTTCGACGACGTTCGGTTGAGCTTCAAGGCGCTCAACGCGCGCTGCAATCAACTCGCGAACGCACTGGTCGCCGCGGGCATCGGTAAGGCAGAACGGGTCGGCCTGCTGTTGATGAACAGCGCCGAGTTCATGGAGGCGTATTTCGCGCTGGCCAAGGTCGGCGCGGTTGTCGTGCCGCTGAATTGGCGACTGGTACCCGATGAACTCGAATTCATCCTGAAGGACAGCGGTACCACGCGATTGATCTTCGGCGAAGCGTTTCTCGAGGCGGTCGAGACGCTGCACGCCCGTGGCACGAAAACCGATATCACGCAGTGGTTGCAGGTTGAAGAAGGCGAGCCATTGGCGCCGTTTGCGCAAAGCTACCAGCGCTTTCGCGATGCGGCACCGGACACGGAGCCGACGCTCGCCGCACGAGACGATGATCTGCTGTACATCATGTATACGTCGGGCACGACCGGGCTGCCGAAGGGCGTGGTGCACACGCACAACACCGCGATGTGGGGCGTACTGACGATCGCCGCGACCACACATTACCGCGAGCACGAACGCTATCTCGCGTGCCTGCCGATGTTTCATGTCGGCGCGCTGACGCCGCTGACGGTGAATGTCTATCGCGGCGCGACCAGCATCGTGATGCGGACGTTCGATCCGGTGCGCGCGTGGGAGTTGATCGAGGCCGAGCGCATCACCTGCGGCCTCGCCGTCCCGGCGATGCTGAATTTCATGCTGCAGGTCGGCGACGTCGGCCGGTTCGACTATGCATCGCTACGCTGGTGCATGTGCGGTGCGGCGCCGGTGCCCGAACCGTTGATCGAGGCTTACGCGAAGCTCGGGATCGAAATCCACCAGATCTACGGGCTGACCGAGAGCTGCGGGCCGGCGTGCCTGATCGATCCGGAGCATGCGCTGACAAAGATTGGCTCGACGGGCAAGGCGTTTTTTCACACCGACATCCGCGTGGTGAACGAGGCCGGTGGCGATTGCGCGGTCGGCGAAGCCGGCGAAGTGCTGGTGCGCGGCCCGCACGTCATGACGGGCTATTGGAACAGACCGGAGGCGACCGCGGAGACCCTTGTCGACGGCTGGTTGCGCACCGGCGACGTTGCGGTCATGGACGACGACGGCTACATCTTCATCCAGGACCGCATCAAAGACATGATCATTTCAGGTGGCGAAAACGTCTATCCCGCGGAGATCGAAAACGTCCTGATGGCGCACGATGGCATTGCCGAGGCCGCGGTGATCGGCCAGCCGAGTGCGAAATGGGGAGAATCTCCGTTTGCGATCATCGTGCGCAAAGACGAAGCGCTGACGGAGCGCGACGTGATCGAGTTTTGCCGCGGCCGTCTCGCCGGCTTCAAACAGCCGCGCGGAGTTGCGTTCGTTGCGGAAATCCCGCGCAATCCGAGCGGCAAGATTCTGAAGCGGGTATTGCGCGATCGCTTTCCCGACGCGGCGGCGGTGTAGCCGCGACTGTTCTAACGATTGATCGAAGGGGTACGTATGGAACTCAACGAACTCAGTGAGCGTCTACTGCCGTTCTGCCGCGCGCAGTACGATGATGCGAACGCGCGTGTATTCGATGCACACAAGATGCCCGGCCACGCTGGCTTTGCGTATGGCTTCAGCGTTGAGAGTGGCGGTCGGGTGGACAGCTGGTTCATCCGGTTGCCGCCGCCGAACGTGCAGTGGAAGGGCACCGCCGACGTGCTGCGCCAGGTCGAGGTTTTGAATGCGCTCGACGGCACGCTGGTGCCGCATTGCACGGTGCGCTGGTCTGGTGCCGATACGCGCTGGTTCGGCTGCCCGTACTTCATCGTGCCGAAACTGCAAGGCGATGTGCTGCGGCTGGGCCCGGGTGAATGGGGCGCGGCGCTGGCGCCGGCCACTTTGCACGATCTCGGCAATCAGGCGATGACCGCGCTCGCAAACATCCACCGGATCGATTGGCGCGCCAAGACACCGTACCTCGGCGAGCCGATTCCGTTCGAAGACGACGTGGTGCGCTGGGATCGTTTCTATGAACGGGCAGCGGACCCGGAGCGTCTCGCGCGGGTGCCTGATGTACGCCGGCGACTGCTCGAGCAGCTGCCGAAGGATGCGCCGATCGGCGTGTTTCACGGAGACTTTCAGACCGCGAATCTGTTCTGCTCAGCGGCCGGTGAGTTGCTCGCGGTGATCGACTGGGAATTGACCGGTGTCGGCGCAACCCTCAACGACGTCGGCTGGATCGCAACCTTCAGCGATTCGCACGCGTGGCATCAAGGTGAAGATCGGCGCCCGAGCTTTCTCGATCCGGACACGCTGATCGCGATGTACACGGACGCATGGGGTAAACCGCTGCCGGACATCAACTGGTTTCGCGCGCTGGCCGCTTACAAGTTCGCGATCATCACCGGCTTCAATTTGAGTCTGCATCGGCGCGGCAAACGCGACGATCCGCTGTGGGAGGTCACGAAGCTGTCGATGGAACCGCTCATCGCGCGGGCGTTGGAGCTGTTGAGTTGAGAGGAACTCGACGCTCAGCGCAGAAATCGGTCCAGTGCGAGAAGTGACCATGTGACAACGACCATCGTCAAACTCACGAATACCGCCGCGGAGCCCATGTCTTTGGCGCGCCCTGCCAGTTCGTTGAACTCCGGGCTTGCCCGATCGACAACCGCCTCGATGGCCGAGTTGAGCAGTTCCGTCGTCAACACGAATGCGAGCGTTGCGAGCAGGAACGCGACTTCAAATGCCGAACGGCCCAACCAGAATGCCAAAGGGGCGAGCCCGGCGGCAAGCAGAGATTCCTGACGGAACGCCGATTCGGTGCGCCATGCGGCGCGGAGCCCTCGGCCGGTGTAGCGTGTGGCATCGACGATATGTCTGAAGCCGGTGGCGCCGGGTTTCAAGACAGCAGCCGCTTGATCTCTGCTACCGCTTCGATACCCGCCGCGGGGTCCGCCGCGACCGGCATCAGATTGAACAATCGACAGCCCGCGTCGCGGTATTGTGCGAGCCGTTCGGCAACAACCGCAGCGGTTCCGTACGGACTGTATTTCTCGAAGCGCTCGAACGGGATGCGATAGAAGTTCTGCATCGCCTTCGCGAGACGCGCGCGCGCATGTGCCGCGTCGTCGTCGATGCCGATCCACAGTTGTATGCCGTTGTGCGCTGGTGCAGGCCGAGCTACTGCGGCCGCCCGTTCGGCGATATCCCGCAAGGCTTCAGCGTAGCGTTGCGGCGAACACCAGATGCCCAGCCAACCGTCACCGTACAACGCCGTTCGACGCATCGCGGCGTCCGCTCGTCCGCCTATCAGAATCGGAATAGCGGGTTGCGGCGGCGGCTGGATCCAGGCGCGCTCAAAGCGAAAGAATTCGCCGTCGTGGCTCACCGGGTTGCCATCGAGCAACTGACGCAGCACGTGCAGCGATTCGTCCGTTCTGCGGCCGCGGGTGCGCGGATCGACACCGCACATTTCGATTTCGTTGCGGTCTTCGCCGCCAACACCGACCCCGAATATGAGCTGACCGGGTGCTGATTCGGCGATCGTTGCGAGCTGGCGTGCCACCGTGACCGGATGACGCAACGCAAGCAGATAAACGCCAACAACCACGTTGAGGGCCGGAGTCAGCGCGGTCAAGGTCGCCGCATTGATCAATCCGTCCATGCCGGTGCCGACGTGAAAGCTGACGTGATCGGCGATGAATACGTGGTCCAGACCATGAGCCACGATTGAGTCGATGAAGCGCGTGCGTGTCTGGTGCGGCGCGCTCAGGATCTCCGGCGCCGCGAGCGTTCCGATGCTCAGCGGCACGATCGGCGAAGCCGGCGTCACGCCGCCCTAAAGCTCACGGTTCATGACCTGCGCAGATTGCGCGTCATACGGAATGCCGATTCCTGGCCGCCGTAGTAACCCGCCAGATAGTCGCGCTCGTGATAGCCGCGCTCCCGGTAGAACGCGCGTGCGCCGGTATTGCCCGCCCTAACCTCGAGTTCGATTCGGCTGACGCCGGCGGTGATGGCGGTTTCCTCCAGCCAATCGAGCAGATTCGATGCAATGTTGCGGCGCCGTGCGCGCGGCAATATCGCGAGCAACATCAGGTGCGCGGTTTCCAAACCGTACGTCATGATGCCGAAACCGAGCACGTCGCCATCGCGATACGGCTTCGCCGCGGTTGGGTCTCCCTGGCGCAGCGGCTGCGTTCGCGCGCACAGCGCGACCGATTCGCTGTCCTGGATCAGGTTGCGAATCTGCGGGGTCTGCCAGCGCCAGTTCAGGCCGTGTTCAATGTAGTCGCGCGACATCCGCGCGATCAGCGGCGCTTCGGATACCCGAGCGAGCCCCAGTTCGATTGCGAGCGTTTCTGCCATGGAGTGCATTATCACCGCAGCCGCGAAACTCGGGCAATAGAGTCAGACATTCGTAGGGTCAGCATCCGGCGTTGCCGGATCGGCCAGCTGACCGGCGCGTTGCATTCGTTCAAGCCAACCAATGGCAGTTGCGAGCAGCGCTTCGCGTGCGTCCGTGTATCCATAGTAGGCGGTACCCATCGCGGCGGCGGCACCCCACATCCGCAGCCGAATCCAGTGCTCCCGCGATAGGGCGAGGCCCGACGGCGGCAGTGCCGCTGCCACCGCACGATCGCCACCCCAGGCCCACAGACCCACCAGGTCACCCACAGAGTTGCCCCAACCGGCATCGCCCCAGTCGATGATGGCGGTGATACGTCCGCGCGCGCGATCGATCAGGATGTGCTCCGCACCGAGATCGCCGTGCTGGAAGCGTGGCGGGCCTGCGTCGAGCGGTGGTGTACGGGCGAGCAGGTCGATGCAGGCGCGGGCGATTTCCGTGGGCAGCGCCTTGATCGTTGCGTCGAGTTCGCGGCGAAAATCGACCAGATTCGACGCAAACGAATCGTGAAACACGCGCGGCGGCGGTAACGGCGCGGCAGTGTCCAATCGTCCCAGGAACGCGCCGAGCTGGTGGCCGATGTCGTCGCGATCAACGCAGTCGGCTGGACACTCGATCAACGCTTCTCCTCGCAGCAACGGATATCCGCCATACGGCAGCGGCGCGAGAGCCGGCTGCCGCACATGATAGCGATAGTGTGGAATCGATATTGGTTGATCGGCGAGTCGTGGCGCGAGCGTATCGAGCACCGACGCCTCGCGGGCGAGCTGGCGCACGGCCTGACGGCGTTTCGGAAACCGGAACACCCAGTCGTCGTTGACGACGAACGTCGCGAAATCCCATCCCTCACCAAGCACCGCCACGCGTAACGGGACGAGATCGATGAGATCGGCCGCGAGAATCTCGGCGACCCGCGCCGGTTGGAGCGGGTGGTCATTGTGCCACGGCAGCTTTTCGTTGGGCGCCAACTTGTCCATCAAAGGCGAGCGTAGCCGAAAGTTCTCGACGCGTATTGGTGATTTCGGTTTACATCACACCCAACGCTGGCTGGCATTCACACGATCAAGGGAGATCCCATGGCTTACGAGCGCGTATCACTCGAATTCGACGGCAACGTTGCGGTGTTGAAATTCAATCACCCGGAAGTACTCAATGCGATCGGTTCCCAGATGCTCGGCGAGTTGACGCGGGCCGTCAAAGAAGTCGCCAATCCGGACAACGGCGCGCGCTGTCTGCTGCTCACCGGTGAAGGTCGCGGCTTTTCGTCCGGCGCGAATCTTGCGGACAGCAGCGGTGCCGTGACGCAGGGTGCCGGTGATACATTGCGCTCGGGCTACCATCCGTTGCTGCTGTCGATCCGCGATCTGCAGATGCCGGTCGTCACCGCGGTGAATGGCGCCGCGGCCGGCGTCGGCATGAGCTTCGCGATGATGGGCGACATCGTCTGCGCGTCAAAGAATGCGTTCTTCATGCAGGCGTTTGCGAAGATCGGTTTGATTCCCGACGGTGGCGCCACGTTCATGCTGCCGCGCATGATCGGCTGGGGGCGCGCGATGGAGTTGTCGCTGCTGGCGGAGCGTCTGCCGGCGGAAAAGGCATTCGAATGGGGCTTGGTCAATCGTCTCTACGAAGACAGCGCTGCGCTGATGGACGGCGCGATGAGCGTCGCGCGGCAACTCGCGAACGGGCCGCGCTCGCTGGGGCTGATCCGCCGCGCGTATTGGGATACGTGGACCAACGCGTACGAACAACAACTCGATCTGGAATCGCGGCTGCAGAGTGAAGCGGGCCGCACGTCCGATTTCTTCGAAGGCGTCTCGGCGTTTCTCGAGAAACGTGATGCGAAGTTCAAAGGTCAATAAGCCGCACTTCAATACACGCATAGAGGAGTGCCTCGAAGATGTCGTTAGCAGGTAGAGTTGCGTTGGTCACGGGTGCGGGGCGGGGAGTCGGTCGCGGCATCGCGCTTGCGCTGGCAGAGGACGGCGCCGATGTCGCCATCAACTATCGTCGCGACGCCGAGGCCGCAGCCGAAGTGGTCGCGGCTGTGGCAGCGCTCGGTCGCAGGGCAAGGGCATATCAAGCGTCGGTCGATGATTTCGAGCAGGACCGCGAAATGGTCGGCCTGATCGAAGCAGATCTCGGCCCGGTCGGCATTCTCGTCAACAATGCCGGTATCGCCAGCCGCGGTCAGGCGGTTGTCGATACCGACCCGGCGGAGATGCAGCGGGTGGTCGCGTGTCACGCGTTTGCACCGCATTACCTGGCGAAACTGGTGATTCCGAAAATGCGCGAACTGACGCGCGGCGACATCGTAATGATTTCGAGCGTCGCAACGCGCAGCCTCGGCGCATACGGTGCGCCATACAACATGGGCAAATGCGCGATGGAAGCCTTGGCGTTTACGCTTGCCAAGGAGGAGCGTCCGCATGGTATCCACGTCAACATCGTGGCACCCGGGTTGGTGGAGACGGAGATGGGGCGCCGCCTGATGAAAGCGTCAGCGGGCGTCAAGGATCTGCGCGATCTGGATGCGGTGATGCCGTTCGGACGCGTCTGTCAGCCCGAAGACGTGGCCAACGTCGTGCGATTCCTGGTCTCGGAGCGCAACTCCTATCTGACCGGTGAGCGCGTGTACTGTGACGGCGGTGGGCAACAGGCGTTGCGGGCTTGAATGAATTGGGCCTTGACCGCTGCGTCAGACCCCAGCCAATAGCCCCTCGATGTGCGTCGCCGTCGAGCGGGCGAGGGCGGCGAGCGAGTAGCCGCCCTCGAGCACCGACACGATGCGCCCGTTGGCGTAGGTTTTCGCCTCCGACACGATCAATTCGGTGACCCAGCGGTAGTCGTCTTCGGCCAGTTCGAGTTGTGCGAGCGGGTCTTCGACGTGTGCATCGAAGCCGGCTGAAACCAGAATGAGCTGCGGTCGGTGCCGCGCCAGCGCCGGCAGCCAGTCGCGTTCGACAGCATTGCGAAAACCAAGCCCCTTCGTGAACGCCGGCAGCGGCGTGTTGACGATGTTGGGTCGTTGCAGATCGAACAATCGATGCGGATAGTGCGGGTGTTGAAAACTCGAACACACGAGCACCTCAGCGCGGTCGCGAAAGATATCGACAGTGCCGTTGCCGTGGTGCACGTCGAAATCGAGTATCGCGACGCGGTCGATGCCGTCTCGTGCGAGCGCAACGGTCGCACCGAGCGCGACGTTGTTGAAGAAGCAGAAACCCATCGCCTGATCTTCTTCGGCATGGTGTCCCGGCGGCCGTACCGCGCAAAATGCCCGCGTCGTTTTACCGTCGAGGACCAGATCGACCGCGTCGCGTACCGCGCCGGCCGCGCGTTCCGCAGCCTGTATGCTTTTTGGCCCGAAGCTCGTGTCGGCGTCCGCGTAGGCCAGGCCGTGGCTGGGAATTGCCGCATACAGCGAGCGGAGATAGCCCGGATCGTGAATCGCATCGAGGTCCGTGATGCAAACGGGATTGGGGTTGTGGTAGTCGAGTTCGTCTGCCAGCCCGGTCTCAACCAGGTGATTCAGTATTGCGACAAGGCGTGCGGGACGTTCGGGATGCCCGGGAGCAACTTCGTGCAGCAGATATTCGTTGTGTGTGAACAAGGCGCAGCGCATCGCAGCACACTATCACAGCCCGGTCAGCAGAAGACCCGTCCTGGCATCGCGGGTCCGCGTGCTTACGCGCGCGTTCGACGCCGCTCTGCGTGAGCCGCCAGCAAGCGGGTGAATTCGTCGGGAGCCAGCGGTTCGGCGAACAGGAACCCCTGTAGCGCATCGCAGCAAAGCGATTCGAGCATTGCGCGCTGCATTTCGTGCTCCACGCCGACTGCAACGCTCAGGATGCCTTGCGAACGGGCCGCTTCAACGAGTGCGCGGATCAGCGCGGCAGCGGCGCGATCGTCCGGCAGGCGTTCGATCAGGGCGCGATTGAATTTCCACGTCGTCGCGGGTAGCCACGTCAGCAATGCCGGATCGATCACGTCGGAGCCGATGCCGTCGAGCGCGAAGCCGATGCCGAGATCGAAGAGATCGGCGATGATCCCGGCGTGGTGTCGTTCGATGCGCGGCAACGCCGCGAGCGGAAATTCGAGTTCGATCTGCGACGGGTCGATTCGGTTATCTTCCAGCGCGCTTGCGAGGACCCCTGTGAAATCGTCGGCGGCGAGTTGCAGTGGCGAAACGTTGATGGACAGGCGCATCGGGTTGGGCCACACGTATCGCCATTCGGCGGCATGACGGCACGCGCGCTGAATGATCCAGTCACCGAGACGCCGCATATCGCCGCGCTGCTCGGCAGCGGCGACCAGCGCCTCCGGTGGCAGGGTCGGAACCGGCAAACCGTTCCACCGCAGTAACGATTCGACGCCGATCAGCGACGCTCCGTCGATACTCCAGCGCGCCTGAAAATGTAGCGCGAAATCGTCGAGGTCGGGCAGCGGTTGGCGTGGCGCGGCCATCTCACGTCGTTGGGCCGAACGTACGGCGTCACGAATAAGCCTGGCGCGACCCAGGTTGACGGCGGTGACCAGTGCCTCGACGAGTTGCAACGCACCGGCCGTGTTGGCGGCGACTATTTCGTCGTGCGCGGCTGCGGCCGGGTCCAGCCATACGCGGGGCAGGTCGTCCAGTTCGGCTGCGAGTGGCGCATCCCAGCGTTCGATCAACGCAACATCCGGCAACGTCATAGCGTCGATCAGGTGTGCCCGTAGAGCGTGCGCGGAACCGCTGCGAAGCGTTTCGATGAGCGGCTCAATTGCAGCGACTGTGGCCGTATTGGAACCTGATTCGGTCACGTACCAGACGGTGAGCGGGGCTTTGGCCATGATCGGGATGGTGTCGGTGGAACGTGCACGCACGTTAGCAGACCTGCGCCCGATGTTCTGCGACGCGCTTCGAAGCCGGGTATTGCTCGCGCAATGCGCGGCGGTTCGGCATCCTAAGTGGCGATTGTCTCGATCGAGGTACGCCGTATGAATAACCTGGAGTTCTGGGCCGATGTCGCTCAGATTCTCGGCATGCTGACGATCGTGGGTGGTGGCGCTTTTGCGATCGTCCAACTGATCGAAGCGCGCGGCCAACGGCGCGACCTGGTCGCCGTCGAGTTGATGCGTTCGTTCTACAACCCGGAGTTTTCGCGTTCGGTGACGATCGTCCGAAATCTGCCGGATGATGTGACTGCCAGCGAACTGCGTTTAAGTGGGTCGGAAGCAGAGCAGGCGGCACTGCTGATCGGCATGATGTACGAGACGATGGGTCTGCTGGTGTTTCGGCGGATCGCATCGTTCCAATTGGCGCAAGAACTCACCGGAGGACTGATCGAGGTCTTGTGGCGCAAGCTGCACATCTGGGTTGCGACGGTGCGGGTGGAGCAGTCTCATCCGCGATTTGCCGAATGGTTCGAGTGGCTGGCAGGCCAATTCGCTAAGCGCGCCAACAGTGGCGAACCCGCGTTCTTGCGGTATCGGGACTGGAAACTCTAGCGCGTCAGCCGCGGGCCGCGAGCAACTCGACCCGGCGGTGATCGCGCGCCACATCGAAGACGTCGGCGAAACGCGCAAGATACGGACTATCGTGCGGTGCGGCACCGTCGATGCTGTCGATCGGGATTCGCCGGCGAACGGCCAGCAAATGCGTCAGCAACGCGACTGCCGACGCGAAGCCTTCGTCATCCAAATCCGCTGCAAAGGTCAGCCTGCGTCCGTAATTCTCCGCAACCAGCGCGACGGTGCCGCGATGAAACGCGAGGTAGTTGCTCGCGCGACGTTGTGGCAGCGGAATCGGCCAGTCGATGCCCAGGCCGGTCGGTGCGACCGGGTCGGTCGCGTTGACCCAGAACGACTCGATCTTTCGGCCGGCCCGCAACTGACGGATCGCCGCAGGGGCGGCGAACTGTGGTCCCGACAGTCCGTCGAAGAACAGGCCCGCGACGATTTCTCCGGACAACTCCATCACGCGCATTGCGCGGAACAGGGTTGCCCAGCGAAACGCGCCGCCTTCGCGATTGGCAATCTCGCGGCTGATGACGCCGTAACGGTCCAGCAGAATGCGCACGCGGTCCTTGGCCGTTTCGAGTGCCGTCAGCGGATCGTCGTCGGCCGATTCGGGTTGTGGTAGCAGGAACCAATGGCCCGGCCATCCCTGACTCGCATCGCGCGCGTGACGCCGCGCGCTGCGGTGTCGGTGGGAATGCTGCGTGGACGCGGCCGTCGGCGCGCCGAGCGAATACTTGCGCGCGCTACCGGCGCGCAGCACGGAGAGCGAGTCCGCGCTGATTACCCCGGACCAGACGCCACTCCACAATGCTTCGCTGAATACGTTTGTCGCCTGGCCCGCGGCGTCGGCGAGCTGAAAGAAGCTGTAGCGGGCGGTTCGATCTCGAAACGCGGGTTCGAGTACCGGTCGAGCCGATGAATCGTCGCGCTCCAGCAGCGCGAGTTCTTCGAGTGGCATTACGGTGATCGTGTTGCTGCCTTGGCCCAGCCAGACCAGGTCGTCGGCGCTGAGTGCTTCGTCGAGTTGTCGCAGATCCACCGCCGGATGGCGCGCCTCGACCAGATCGTTCAACCACACATCCACGTCTACGGCCAAGCCGCGCAAACGGTCGAGCGTTTGCGCCAGCGCATCGATCGATGCGGGTTGTTCGAAACGCTGCCAGGTGGCGAGATACGCCGGCAATTCGCCGAGCGCGCGGGGTTCGAGACGGTGCCGGCTCGATGCGCGCTGCAATCGCAGCAGAATCTCGAGATTGTCCGCGTCGCAATAGCGCACCGACTCGTCACCTGCCACGAGCGTCCCGACGACCAGCACGCCGTCGTCGACGAGATCTGCGAGCACGCCGTCGAGTTGGGCGTCGTCGAGCGGCAGTAATCTGCCAATGTCGGATCGCCTCAGCGGGCCGTGAAACGACAGAATTTCCCGCGTCATCTGATTCGCATCGCGCGGATCGCCGATGTCGGTGAGGTGTTCGTCGAGCGCTCCGAACAGTTGCTCGCTGACGCTGCGCGCGAGTTCGGCGTGAACGACCCAGCGGCGCTCGCTCGAGGCCAGCCAATGTACCGGCACCGAATCCCCGCCTGGCACCGGTGCGCTGCACTGCTGCCACTCGAGTTGATTAATCAGCACGCGTTCCTTCAGCCATTCCGACAGATCGGCCGAGTCGGTTGGGCCGTAGCCGGGCGCGGTCCGTTGGCGTTTCGCGACGAATGCATCGATCACGGCCGGATCGACGCGTGGCCGCAAGCCGGCGTCGAATACCGCCGCGCGGATCAAATCGTCGGAAAGCGCGCTGGCGCCCACGTCCTGTGGCGTATCGTCCGCGTACATGTAGCGGCTGATCTGTCCCCACGCGATGTTCGCAGCAAACGGACTCGGTGCGCTGGTGACGACCGCAGTCACGCGAATCTCGCCGTTGCGAAGTTCGTCCAGCAACTGATGCAATGCCTGGAGATCGAATTCATCGACGAGACACGTGCGGAACGTTTCGAGCAGCACCGGAAAATCCGGGTACTGCGCGACCGTGGTCAACAGCTTCTTGGCGTGCATACGGCTCATCCACAGCGGCATGCGCTGGTTGAAGCGTTGCCGCGTGACGAGTAGCGCGCGCGCCGCGCACTCACGGAAGCGGGCGCCGAAGAAGCCGGAACGTTCCAGCGCGTGCCGCAACAGTGCGTCGAACCCGGTCGGCCCGACGAGGTCGATGACGCGCGCCGCGTCGATTCCGCCCTGGCTTCGAACCGCGATCGCGTCGTCGTCCACATGCATCTCGGGGATGTAGCCATGTGCGCGTTCCCACGCAGCCGACAGCGCGAGCGCATACGGCCGGTTGACGCGGCCACCCCAGAGTGTATGCAGAACGATCTGCTCTTCATCCGGTCCGTGATAGCCGCCCGGGCCGCTGCGGATGTGTTCGATCACCACGTGGTGACGATGCGGCAACGCTGCCCGTGTGTGATCACGTTGGCGCTCCAGATAGCCAATCAACTCGTCGCTCGCCGGTCCCTCGAAACCACATCGCTGGATCAATTCATCGGTGAGGCCGGCGCGATCCCGCTGTTCGAGCTGCGCATCGCTGCGCTCCAGGAACGTTCCGATTCGGTCCGAGTAGTGGAACGTCCGGTCATATGGCTCCGAACGCCAGAACGGTGTCGCGGCAGTGGCCGAACTGGCCGGCCGCACCAGTACGTCGTTGTGCGTGATCCGGTTGATCTGCCAGGCCTGGGTCCCGAATGCGAACGTCTGCCCGACGCTCGCTTCCCAGACGAATTCCTCGTCGAGTTCTCCGATCAGCGCTCCGCTGTCCGCGTGACGCAGGTGGAAGTAGCCGCGATCGGCAATGGTGCCGCCGGAACTGTAGAGTGCGTACACGGCCCCTTTGGTCGCACGCACTGTCTGCTCGATGCGGTCAAACACGACGCGTGGTTTCAGATCGCGCAACCGCGATCCGGCGTAACGCCCGGCCAGCATTTCCACGACGAGATCGAACTGTTCGCGCGGCAGTGTCCGATAGGAATAGCTTTGACGCAGCAACGCGTAGACGTCGTCGGTATGCCACGTCTGCGATGCCGTCATCGATACGATGATTTGTGCCAGCACGTCGAGCGGGTTTTCGATCGGAGCCAGGGGTTCGAGGTCACGTGCTTCGATGCACTGCGCCAGCGCGGCGGCTTCCACGAAATCCTGTGCGTGAGTTGGAAACAGCGTACCGCGGCTGACGTCGCCCACGTTGTGGCCGGCTCGACCGATGCGTTGCAACGCTGAGGCGATCGACGGCGGCGCCTGAATCATCACCACCTCGTCGAGGCTGCCGATGTCGATGCCCATTTCGAGTGAATTCGTCGCAACGATCGCGCGCAACTCGCCGGCCTTCAGTCGGCTCTCCACCGCGGTACGGATCTCGCGGGCCAACGAACCATGGTGCGCGTACGCAATCGGTATGGCTTCGCGCTCGTTGATCTTCAGTGTGATCCGCTCCGCGAGACGGCGGCTGTTGGTGAAGAACAGCGTGGCGGCGTTGGCAGCGATGATTGCCTTGAAGGATTCGTTCAGCGGCTCCCAGATTTTCTGACCGGCATCGAGCGCGTTGCGCACGTGTGCCGGAAAGCGAACCGCGAATCGCACCTGCTTTTCGTCCTGGCCCGCGATGATGTCGATTGGTCTCGGCCGGTGGCCCTCGTCGAATCCGGCGACGAACGTCGCAATCGCTGCGAGCGGATGGACGGTGGCCGACAACGCGACGCGCTGAAATTCGCCGGCACTGTGGCCGAGGCGCTCCAGCGACGTCATCAACACGGTGCCGCGTCGATTTTCGACTACCGAGTGAATTTCGTCGAGGATCACGGTCTCGACCCCCGCCAGCGCCGCGCGCCCGCGCGTGCTCGTCAGCAGCAGCGCCAGACTCTCCGGCGTCGTGATCAGAATCTCGGGCGGGTGGCGCAGCATCCGCTGTCGGTCGCCAGCGGACGTATCGCCCGAACGCACCTGGACATGGATCGACGGAAACTCGGCGCGTGCGCTTTCGAAGCGCGCACGCAGTGCGCCGAGCGGATCGAGCAGATTGCGCTGAATGTCGTTGTTCAGCGCTTTCAATGGAGAGACGTACAACACTCGCGTGGCGCCGCATGAATAGCGACCTGAGGCGAACGCGTCGAGTGCCCACAGAAACGCGGTCAGTGTCTTGCCGCTGCCCGTTGGCGCGGTGATGAGGCTGTGGCGACCGTCGGCTATGACCGGCCAGGCGCGTGCCTGAACGTCGGTCGGCTTGGGATAGGCCGACTCGAACCACGCGCGCGTGTGCGGATGAAACCGCGCGAGGGGGTCCGGTGCAGTGCGCGGCGCACCGCGCGCGTTTGTGCCGTTAGTTGTCGTCGTCGCTCGCCACGCCTTCGTCTTTCATCGCTTCGAGGCCGGAGAGATTGATGTCGTTGTTCAATGCGTTCTTCAGATCGTCGAACGATTTGGCGTTGCCGTCCAGCTTGACGGTAAAGCGGTCACCGACGACGACGGTGTACTCACCGTGGCCAGAGTTGTCCCATTGTTCGTGGGTGATGCGGCCATTGTTCTTGTAGGTCTTGCTGTAGCCGCTATCGGTTTCTTTGTCCTCTTGCATCGACGCGAATCCTGCCAGCGCCATCAGACCCTTGGCAGATCCCGTATCGGTGATATCGAGATTCAGTGTGCGGCCGGCTTTGTCGGCATACGTCGCCTTGGCTTCGGAAATCTGCATACCCATCGTGCCGTTGCGCTGCACCGACATGGACGTGCGCGGCAGGCCGTCCAGTGAATTCGGGATGAACGGCTTCAGCTTGTCGGGCGCCAACGCTTCGACCTTGTCACCGCCCCCCAGTGCCGCGCCAAGCATCTGGCCAACGGCTGCGCTTTGCGCCGACGCATCGCCGGATTTCTGTGCAGCTTCGACTTGCTTCGACGCTTTCTCCATCTTCTGCGTCCAGTCGTTCAGCTTGCCCATCGGGCTGTCTTTGTCGAACTGAACGTCGGAACTGGCGACGTGATGCGACGAACCGAATCCGGATCCCGTTCCGGTGATTGCCGCGACACCCAATCCGATGACGACGCTCAGTACGATCGTCACGATAATCACGACGGCAGTGTAGGCCACGGCCCGTTCCGGCGGGCATTTCATCAGTACCGGCAGTCCGAGGTAGAACAGATAGATGCTGTACAGGCCACCGATCAGCGCGATCAGACCACCGAGCCACGGCACGATCTGGCCCAACGCGGCAACCCAGGCCGCGGTAAACGCGTAGGCAGCGAGCTTGAGCGCCTGTGCCTGGTTCTTCTGTCCGCCGAACGTAGGCGCCAGCGCATCGACGATCAGCGCGATCACGAAGACCTGCACGAGACTCAACACGTAACTCGTCAACATGCCGGCAATGCCGGCGCCGATGCCGACCCGCATCGTGCCCATCAGGGGCAGATCGATGCCGATTAGACTGCCTTTGATGAACCCGAAAACCGCCGGTATCGCGGCGAGGATGATGATGTAGTTCTTGTACAGATCGGCTGCGGTTGTCGTCTCGGTTTCGATGACGGGCCACTCCGCTCGCGGCGTCAGCAGAATGGATCTCACGCGCGCCAGCAACACATTGAAGTTCACGTCTGAATTCCCCCCAGGCAGCTTGAGTGAAGGCACCTACTGTAGTCTAAGGCGCGTGAGATGGGGATACTTCGCGCGCACTTACTGACGAAAACGAGTTCGTATGACCGGCTCCTGGATCGATGTCTCCGAGGTGCCCTCATTGTTGCGGCGCGGCATGCGCGTCTACGTTGGTGGTTCTTCGAACGAGCCCACCGGATTGCTCGATGCGATCGCGGCGCAACCGGCGTGCGCGGCCGGCGTCACATTCGTCCAGTTTCCGCTTGCGCCACTGAACAGTCACGACCTGTCGGCGCTGCATCCCGACGCCCGCGTGGAGTGCTTCTTCATGGCGCCGCAGCTCGCAGACGGACTCGCGCAGGGGCGTGTCGCATTCCTGCCGATGCAGATGCGTGCGGTATACGATTACCTTGCCGGGCAGCCTTTCGACATTGTGCTGCTGCAGGCTGCGTACGATCGCGATGGCGTGTTGCGGCTCGGACCGAACGTCGACTTTGTCGCGGCCGCCATGGCGCATGCGCGCAGTGTAATCGTGGAGGTGAATGATGCATTCGTCGCAGCGGCGGGTTGCCCATTGCTTGCAGTGGATCGCTGCGACGGTTTCGTTCGGACCCGGCGCGCACTGCTGCCTTTCGGCGTCGGTGAACCAGATACGGCCGCGCGCGAGATTGCACGGCACGTGGCGGCGCTGATCCGCGACGGCGATTGCATCCAGACTGGTATCGGCGCGATTCCAGCGGCCATTCTCGCCGCGCTCGCCGACAAGAATGACCTCGGCCTGCATTCAGGTTTGATCGACGACGGCGGTATGGCATTGATCGAATCCGGCGTGATGACGGGTCGCGCAAAGGCGATTGACCGCGGTCTGCACATCACCGGCATGGCGCTGGGTTCGGCGGCACTGCATAGCTGGCTGGCGGCGCGACCCGACGTCGCGTTTCGCGGCGCGAACCATACCCACGAGGTCGGCGTGATCCGCGACATCGACAACTTCGTGTCGATCAACTCTGCCGTCGAGATCGATCTCAACGGCCAGGTGAATGCCGAATGGGTTGCCGGCAAACAGATATCGGGCACCGGCGGGTCGGTTGATTTCATGCGCGCCGCGAAGTCGTCCAGGGGCGGCCGCTCGATCATTGCGCTGACGGCGACTGCGCGAGGCGGCAGCGTGTCGCGGCTCGTGCCACGGGTCGAACTGGTGACCGCTTTGCGTACCGACATCGATCTCGTCGTCACCGAGTTCGGTGTTGCCAACCTGAAGCACGCCTCGACGGCGGCCCGTGCGGATGCGCTGATCGGCATTGCTGCGCCGCCGTTTCGTGACGCGCTGCGCGCGGCGCGTGAGACAGCCGTGCGAAGGACGTGATGGGCGATGCGTGTTGTGGCACGGCTTTAGCACCTTCGACGAAGAACATGAGAATTGCGCGGATTTTCGCCGCTCAGGCTGACACTCCGCGTCCCATTTCGACGAAGGAGGCGCGTAATGGACTACGTAGGATTGGACCCCACGGTCGGTCTTGAATGCGGCGGGTGCAAGCACATCGTGCGGTTGCCGTACAGTGCCTTGCTGAGCAAGGTGATGCACCCTCAAACGATGAGCTGCGATGGCTGCGGCCAGCCGATCGAACACGATTGGACCACGATCAACATCGTCCAGAACATCATTCGCCGGCGGATGCGCGAAGCGCAGAAAGCCGAACCGGGTCAGGCGGTTCCACGACTGGTTCAGTGAAGTTGAGTGAATCGGCGCCGGGCGCCGGCGCACCAGATTCGCGAACCGTCAGCGTGTTGTGAGCGCCATCATCACGAACGCATATTCCTGCGCCACTTCGTGCAACGCGTCGTAACGCCCCGAACGACCCTGATGACCAGCGCCCGTGTTGGTTTTCAGCAGCAGTGGGTTGCGATCGGTCTTCAGCGAACGCAACTTCGCAACGTATTTCGCCGCTTCCCAGTACGTCACACGTGGATCGTTCAATCCGGCCGTCACCAGCATCGGTGGATAGGCACCGGCGCGCAATTGATCGTACGGTGAGTACGATCGAATCAATTCGAATGCTGCTTTGTCTTCGATCGGATTGCCCCATTCGGGCCATTCCAGCTGCGTCAGCGGCAACGTCTCGTCCAGAATCGTGTTCAGTACGTCGACGAACGGCACGTGCGAGACCACCGCGCCCCACAGTTCGGGTGCGGCGTTGACGACCGCGCCGGTCAGTGTACCGCCGGCGCTGCCACCCGCAGCCACGAGCCGTCCCGCACCCGTGTAGCCTCGTTTGATCAGAAACTTCGCCGCGTCGATGAAGTCGTTGAACGTGTTCGTGCGCTGGCCGAGCTTGCCAGTCTCGTACCATGCATAACCCAACTCATCGCCGCCACGGATGTGCGCGATCGCGTAGGCAAAACCGCGGTCGAGCAGTGACAGCCGTGCACTGGAAAAATTCGGCGACATGGCGACGCCATACGCACCGTAACCATACAGGTACAACGGTTGCGTACCGTCGCGCTCGAAGTCGTTGCGATAGACGATCGAGATGGGGATATTTACGCCGTCCCGTGCCGGTGCCAGCAGCCGCTCGGTCGTGTACCGACTTGCGTCGTACCCCGACGGCACTTGGCGTACCTTGCGCGTGACCAGGGTGCGGCTCGCCAGGTCATAGTCATACACGGTTTGCGGCGTGACCATCGAGTCGTAGCCGATGCGCAGCACCGAGGCGGCATATTCCGCGTTTGTCCCTAGACCGGCATCGTAGGAGGCCTCCGGGAATTCGATACGGTGTTCGTCGCCTCCGTAGTCGCGAATTCGGATCTGGTCGAGGCCGTCGATGCGTTCTTCGAGCACAAAGAAATCCGCGAAACAATCCAATCCGGTCAGATAGTCTCGATCGCTGCCGGCGATGACAGTTTCCCAATTGGTCTCTTCTGGATGCGCGGTCGGCGCGCGCACCACGCGAAAGTTCTTGTGGGTATCGTTGGTGCGAATGTAGAAATAGTCGCCGTGATGCTCGACGTCGTATTCGTGATTCGCACGTCGTGCCGCGATCAATTTGGGTGATGTCATAGGCGCATCGGCAGGGATGACGCGCGCTTCGCTGGTCACATGGTCGCCGGCACCGATGATGATGAACGCATCGGAATGGGTTTTGTCTATGCTGACGAAGAACGTGCCGCTGGATTCTTCATAGATGTCCCGATCGGTGCTGACGCGTTGACCGAGCCGATGTGAGCGGACGAGGTATGGCTGCCAGTTCTCGCTCAGTACCACATAGAACAACGTCGCATTGTCGTTTGCCCAGACGGTGCCGCTACCGATGCCCGTCAACGTATCCGGGAGCAGATCGCCGCTCTCGAGATCCTTGACGTGCAGAGAGTAGCGCTCCGAACCATCGGTGTCGGTGGTGTAGGCGAGGTAGCGGCCGTTGGGGCTGATGTCGAGCCCACCGAGATTGAAATAGTCCGAGCCCTCGGCCAGTGCGGGTTCGTCCAGAATCGTCGTGACGCGATCTGGAAACCCGACCGGCCAGCGCACCCATTTTCGATATTCGGCGCCATCGGCGAAGCGCCATTGATACTCGTATGCACCGTCCTTCCACGGCACCGCCGCTTCGTCAGGTTGTTGGCGCGCCTTGAGTTCGGCGAACAACTCGTCGATCAGCGCTTGCTGGGGTGCCATGACGGCTTCGAAGTAGGCGTTCTCCGCCTCGACGTAGCCGAGGATCTCGGGATCAGTGACATCCGGATAGCCCGGATCCCGCAACCAGTGGTACGGATCTTCGACGGTGATGCCGTGCCGGGTAAACCGGTAGGGTTTCTGCGGCGCGACCGGCGCTGTCGGCGGGGCGGTCAATCCGGCAGTCCGAGTACCCGCTTGGCGACGATGTTGCGCTGAATTTCGTTCGAACCGGAGTAGATCGACGCGGCGCGTTCACCCAGGAACGTCCGCATCCCCTCGATTTCGTCGTTGGAGAACGCAGCGCCGCTCCAACCGATGCCATTGAATCCGCGCAGCTTCACGAGCAGCGCGGATCGCTCCTGCTGCAGTTCGGTACCGTACATCTTGAAGATCGACGTGGCCGGACCCGGGGTGGCGCCGTCACTCGACTCTTCCACCGTACGGCGTTGCGTCAATCGGAATATCCGCGAATTCATTGCGTGCCGCAGTACCTCGGTGCGCAACGCCGCATCGGCGAGCTTGCCATCGCGCCGATCGATACCGACGCATGCTTTGGCAACCTCGGTGAGGTTCGGGCCGCCTTCGATGCGCGCGCCGCCCACCAGCGCCGACATCCCGGAGCGTTCGTGCTGCAGCAACCGCTTGCCGACGCTCCAGCCTTTGTTCACCTCACCAACGAGATCTTCCTTGCGCGCGATTGCGTTGTCGAAGAACGTCTCGCAGAACGGCGACGTGCCGCTGATCAGCCGGATCGGTTTCACCGTCACGCCAGGTTGGTCCATGCTGAGCAGCACGAAGCTGATGCCGTCGTGCTTCGGCACGTCGAAATTCGTGCGCACCAGCGCGAACATCCAGTCCGCGTACTGCGCGCCGGAAGTCCAGATCTTCTGGCCGTTGATCAGATAGTGGTCGCCGCGGTCGTCGGCGCGGGTGCGCAGACTGGCGAGATCGGAACCCGCGCTCGGCTCGCTGTAACCCTGGCACCACGCCAACTCGCCACGCACGATCGGTGGGAGATGTCGGCGCTTCTGATCCTCGGTGCCGAGTTCCAGTAGAGTCGGACCGATCATCGACGTGCCCATGCCCATCAGTGGAGCGCGCGCATCGATACGCCGCATCTCTTCGATCAGCACGACGTATTGTTCTGTCGTGAGTCCGCCGCCACCGTATGCCTTTGGCCACATCGGGGCCGTCCAGCCTTTCTCGGCCATCCGCGTCAGCCACAGTCGCGTGTCGGCGTCTTCGATCTGGATCTTCGTGCTGCCGGTGGGCACCTGACCGGGGCCACGTGCGCCGGGCGGACAGTTCTGCGCGAGCCAGTCACGCGCATCCGCACGAAAGTCATCGATCGCCGCCATTGTGTGGCTCTCCGATTGAGTGAGGGATTGAACATCGAAGCATCCGGGAACGGTTCCCAACATTCAAGACCAAGGTATCATCGTGACACGCCGCAGCAGACCAGCGAAACGCACGATGACGACGTTTGCCCAACCTCTGATTCACACCCGACCCGGTGAGATTGCGCTGCGCGACGAGCGCGTTGCATTGACGTGGGCCGGCGTCGACGATGCGCTCAATCGCGTGGCCAATGCACTGCTGGGTGAAGATCTCGGCGCCGCGCGGCGTGTCGCAGTGTTTGCGGAGAACGGAGTAGAGACCGCATTCGCAAACCTCGGTGGGTTGCTGGCCGGAGCGTCCGTTGTGCCGGTGAATTTTCATCTGACCGCCGACGAAGCGGCATACATTCTGTCGGACTCGGATGCGCGGGTGCTGTTCGTCGGCCCGGAGACCGTAGAGCGTGGTCTGGCTGCGGCTCAACGCGCCGGCGTTGCGCGCGTCGTTGGCTTTCGCTGCGCCGCGCAGTCCGGCCTGATTGCATGGGAGGACTACCTCAGCGCTGCCGGTGGTGCCGAACCGCCAAGCGATCACGCGCCACGGCCGAACCTGCTGTACACCTCCGGCACCACAGGCCGACCCAAAGGTACTGAACTGCCGCCGACGATGTTTGCGGGAGGCACGACAGTCGCCGAGCATCTCGAGAACATGAAGGCCAATGCGTTCGCACAATTCGGTACGCATCTAGTGGTCGGACCGATGTACCACACCGGCCCGTTGTCGGGCGCGCGGCTGCTCGCTGCAGGCGTGCCGAGTGTCATTCTGGGTCGCTTCGATGCGGAGAAAACGCTGCGCGCAATCGATGCATACAAGACGGAGACGTCGGTGATGGTGCCGACCCACTTCGTTCGGCTGTTGGCGTTGCCGCAACAGATCAAGGATCGCTACGACGTGACGTCGATGAAGTACGTCGGTCACACCGGCGCGAAATGCCCGGTCGATGTGAAACGTTCGATGATTCAGTGGTGGGGACCGGTGTTCTTCGATGCGTACGGCGCCAGCGAAGTCGGTACGACCTGCGTGATCAATTCCGAGGAGTGGCTTGCGCATCCCGGCTCGGTGGGTCGTGCCGTGCCGCCGTTTTCCGCGCTGATTCTCGACGACGACGGTACGCAGTTGCCGCCGAACACGGAAGGGCGTCTGTTCTTTGCCGATGCTACGGGGCGTGGCGTCGTGTATCACAACGATCCGGAAAAATCGAAGGCGGCGCACATCGTGCCGGGCACGTTCACGTTGGGTGAGATCGGTTACATGGATGCAGACGGCTACGTCTACATTACCGACCGGTTCTCGGACATGGTCGTATCCGGGGGCGCCAACATCTATCCGGCCGAGGCCGAACTGGTATTGATCGAGCACCCCGCAATCGCCGACGTGGCATGTATCGGCGTGCCCCATCATGAAATGGGTGAGGAACTGAAAGCGCTGGTGGTGCTGGAAGATCCAGCCAATCCACCCGATGCGGCTGAGTTGATCGCCTGGTGCCGGGCGCGGCTATCGCACTACAAGTGCCCGCGCAGCGTTGAATTTGTCGAGTCCGTCGGGCGCAACACGATGGGAAAGATCAACAAACGCGCGCTGCGCGCGCCGTACTGGCAATAGCTGTGTTCGAAGACGCGCCGAAGGATAAATCGCTCGCCGAGCCGGTGCCTGCCGATCCGTTCGAGATTGTCACGACATGGTTCGCCGACGCACGCTCGAGCGACTTGAGCAATCCCGATGCAATGACGATCGGCACGCTCGACGAACGCGGTGACCCGCGCGCGCGCACCGTGCTGTGCCGCGGCATCGACGCAAAACGCGGTGCATTGATGTTCTACACCAACCGCGACAGCGCCAAGGGCCGCCAGATTGCCCACCGCGCGCGCGCCAGCATCGTCGTGTACTGGGATCCGCTCGGCCGCCAGATCTGCGCGGCCGGCGATGTGGAGCCGACCACCGATGCCGAGTCCGATGCGTACTGGGCGACGCGGCCGCGACTATCGCAGTTCGCGGCTCGAGGCAGTCGTCAGAGCCAGCCGATCGCATCCCGCGCAGTGTTGCTCGAGCAGATCGATGCCGAGGCCGAACGTTTCGGCGGCATCGATGCATCGCAGCCGGTGCCGCGTCCGGCGCATTGGGGCGGCTACCGCGTGGTGCTTGAACGGGTGGAGCTATGGGTGGCGTCGTCTGGCCGCGCGCACGACCGCGTGTTGTGGCAGCGCGAACGCGAAGGGGCGCCATGGCGGGCCACACGCTTGCAGCCTTGATCACTTGGCACAACGCGCAGGAGCACAATGTATGGAACATCGGCGTTTGGGTGATTCGGGACTGAAAGTCTCGGAGGTCGGCATCGGTTGCAATAACTTTGGTGGCCGTTGCGATCGCACGGCGACACAAGCTGTCGTCGATGCCGCGCTCACGTGCGGCGTCACGCTGTTCGACACCGCCGACGTTTACGGCAACCAGCAATCCGAGACGCTGCTCGGCGAAGCATTGGGGACGCGCCGCCAGCAGGTCGTCATCGCGACCAAATTCGCGATGCCGACCGGTACGACGGTGCACGATCGCGGCGGTTCGCGGCGCCACATCTACGCCGCGGTCGAGGCGAGCCTGCGCCGGCTCGGCACCGATTACATCGATCTCTATCAGATGCACGCGCCTGATCCCGACACGCCGATCGAGGAAACGCTCGATGCGCTCGATGACCTGGTGCGCGTTGGCAAGGTGCGCTACATCGGTTGTTCGAACTTTTCCGGCTGGCAGATTGCCGACGCGGACTGGACCGCGCGTACGCGCGGCGGTGCGCGTTTCGTTTCGGCACAGAATCACTACAGCCTGCTCGAGCGCGGCATTGAAGCGGAGGTGCTGCCCGGTTGCGATCGATTCGGCCTCGGCATGCTGCCGTTCTTTCCGCTCGCCAGCGGTATGCTGACGGGCAAGTACCACCGCGACGAACCGCCGCCGGAGGGCACCCGGCTGGCCAATGTCGGCCGTCTTGCGGCGCGCGCGCTGAACGAGCGCAATTTCACGATCGTCGAAGCGTTGCAGCGATTTGCTACAGAACGCGGCCACGGCATTCTCGACCTGGCCTTTGGCTGGTTGCTGACAAAGCCGGTCGTCTCGAGTGTGATCGCCGGTGCGACGTCGGCCGCGCAGGTCGAGGCCAACGTGGCGGCCGCGTCGTGGCGGCTCAGCCATGACGACATGGCGGCGGTAGACGTCATCGCACGCTGATGTGTGGCCGCGTCAATGTCAGCTCGGGGCCGCTGACGTTGCTGTTCATGGACATGGTCGGCCAGCCTTATCCGGGTGCGGACCGCCACAACGTCGCGCCAACCGAACCGTTACCAGTGCTGCGCAGCGCCGCAGAGGGCGAACTCGAGTTCGCGATGATGCGCTGGTGGTTGACGCCGTACTGGTCGAAAGGTATCTCGACGAAATACAGCATGTTCAACGCGAAGGCGGAGACACTTACAACGAGCCGCGCCTTCAAAGAACCGTTTGCACGCCGGCGTTGTCTGCTGCCGATCGCCGGGTTTTACGAATGGGCGAAAGCCGCTGACCGAAAGCTACCGTATTACATTCACCCGAGCGCAGACGACGGACTGCTGCTGGGCGGGATCTGGGATCGTTGGCGCAATGGCGAGCAAAGCCTCGAGAGCTTTGCAATCATCACGACGGCCGCGCACGAGGACCTGGCGTTCGTCCACACACGCCAGCCATTGATGCTGACCCGCGCCGAAGGCAGACGCTGGATCCGCCGTGATGCAGACCTCACGCAGTTGTCGACAGACTATCTGAAGCCCCGCGTGCCGGTAGAAATGAGCGTAACGCCGGTCAGTACGTATGTGAACAATTCGCGCAATGACGGCGCGCGCTGTATCGAACCGCTTGGGACGACGATCGTGATCGGGCCGGACGCGTAGCGATGTTCGTCTCGACGCTCCGATATCTTCGATACCCGATATCGACGTTGCTGACGATGCTGCTCGGCTGCGGTGACGGATCGACCACGAAGGTCTGCATCGGCGATATCGCGTTCTGCGCCGCAGCGCAGACTCCGGTGGCAAAGGCGGGGCCGGACCAGACCGTTGCGTCCGGCTACGCAGTGACCTTGGATGGCTCGAACAGTTTTGGCTCGATTCGGTCGTACTCGTGGGCGCAGACGAGTGGACCGACTGTGGCGTTGACCGACGCGGACATGGCCCGCGCGACGTTCATGGCGCCCCTGACGAATGCCGACACGGCGCTGACGTTTCGGCTGACGGTCGTGAACAATGTTGGCCGCGCCGATAGCGCGTCGACCGTCGTGACGGTGGCGCCGGCGGCACAAGCCGCGCTGGCGGCGGCGTTGGCGGTGCTTGATGGTCCACTTCAGCCGGCCCTGAGCGCCGGTGACAGTGCGAACGCGTCGTTGCGCTGTATATCGGCGACTTCGACGCTGCCACCCGATGTGGCGGCGGCGCAACGCGGTCTGTGGCTGACGGCGCGTTCGCTGGCGATTCTCAAAGGCATCGATCGAGACGATCCGAGCGGATTTCTCGACGTGTCGCGCGTGCTGGTCAGCGAGCACGAAACGCCGCAGTCGGATGTCGCGGGTCGAATCGAGTCGTTCGGATTCTTGCTGTTGGGCTCATTGACGCAGACGCGCGATCCGGCGTTGAGCGAGGCGGTTGCGTTGCGTCAGCGTGACGCGGCGACGCTCGCCGACCCGGCTGCGCTGATGGCTGGTCGCAGCGCGGTTACCGATGTCGACGGTATCGAGATCGAAGCGGGGACCGATTCTGCGGTGGCGACTGCCCGGGCAATCAACGCGTTGCTTGCGTCGCGAACGGCGTGCATCGGCGACGCGCAGGCGCTCGACCTGACGGGGGCTGCGCTGCGCGTGATTGTGGACGCACCCGCCCCGCCGTGAAGGCGCTCGATTGCGGTGTCGGTTGCCGATCAGCCGGTGCGGAGGTAGGGCTGCACCAGTAGCTCCACCTGTTGGCGCAGCAGTTTCAGCACAGCGACCTTCGACAGGTTCGGATCGAGCACGAAGCGCAGGAATGCATAGTCGATCATTGCGTACAGCGTCTGCGTCAGCAGCTCGGTATCGACATACGGTTCGAGTTCGCCGCCGGTCTGAGCGTCATGCAGCAAGGTGTGCAGAACCGTATAGCTGGCGTTGGCCTGCATGGCTTGCAGTGCGAGGTAATCCGGTGCGCTCTTGATGATCTCCAGTACGATTTCGCGCCACAACGCCCGTTCGCGGTGGGCGATGCGGTCGAGATAGTGTTTGACGATCAACTGCAGTTTTGCGACGAGCCCGCTGCCACCAGCGATGATCGAGGTGAGCTTGTCGTCGACGCGGTCGACGTCGAGCAAGATCGCCTGAACGATCTGCGCCTTGCTCGGGAAGTAGTTATACAGCGTCTGGTACGACAGGTCGGCCGCGGCGGCGATCTCGCGCATCGTGGTGTTTGCATAGCCTTTACGGGCGATCAACGTATCGGCGGCCGCCAGAATGTCGGTTCGGGTGCGGAGTCGTTTCTGTTCGCGAAGCGCCATGAATTTGACACGGTCAAAAAATAGAGCGTATAAAACTATGCCCCAGATTGCGGGCGCGGTAAATGGAGCCATGTGGATGTGGATGATGCGGGCGATTGGGTGTAACGGCGCGCCTGCCGCGTGGCTCGTCGGTACTTTCGGAATCATGCTGGTGTGGTTTGCACTGGTCACCTCGCCCGATGCTCGCGCGGCTGAACCGGCGGCACCGGCCGAATCGGCCACACCGAACGCGCTCGAGTTAATCACTGCGATGATCGATCTGACGCGTGGTACCACGTCGTATACCGAGATGACGATGGTGATTCATCGACCGGACTGGGAACGCACCTCAGCGCTGGTCGCATGGACCCACGGCCGCGAAGACGCGCTGATCCGGTTTACCGCGCCGGCCAAAGACGCAGGCAACGCGACGCTGAAACTCGGCGAAAAGATGTGGACCTACACGCCGAAACTGAATCGCGTCATCCGGTTGCCGTACAGCATGATGTCGCAGGGTTGGGCGGGGTCCGACTTTTCGTACAACGATCTGTCGCGCACCGATCAGTTGCTGCATGAGTACACCCTGAAGCTGGTTACCACCGGGCAGCGAGACGGCCACCGGGTTTACACGATCGATGCGGTGCCACACGACGATGCGCCGGTGGTGTGGGGCAAACAAGAGATCGTTGTGCGCGACGACAATGTGCTGCTCGGCGAGACGTTCTTCGATCAGGCGCAGCAACCGCTGAAGCGGCTCGAATCGTTACAGATCGACACGCTCGGCGGGCGCACCTTTGCGACGCGGATGCGGATGGTGCCGCTCGACAAACCCAACCAGTGGACCGAGATCACCTATACGCACGCGAAATTCGACATTCCGATCGATCCCGGTCTGTTCACGGTGTTCGCACTGCAGTCGGGACGTAGCGGGTGAGCGTTACGACGTGGCCGGACACTGCACGTCCGCGTCACGCGGGCGTGACATCGCTGCCGCTGGTCTCCTCGATCGGCTGGCGCAACCTGTGGCGCAATCGACGGCGCACGCTGCTGTCGAGTTGTTCGATAGGCTTCGCCGTCGCGCTGCTGTTGTTCTCGATGTCGATGCAGACCGGCACTTACGGCAGCATGATCGCCAATGCGACTGGTTTGCTCGCCGGTCAGGTGCAGATCCAGCGTACGGGTTTCCGCGACGACCCGCGTATCGAGACGACCCTGGCCGGCGTTGCTAACGAGCTCAAAAATGTGCGCGCGGTTGCCGGCGTGGTCGCGGCAACGCCGAGGATCGAAGCATTTGTGCTGGCGTCCGGCAAGGATCGCAGCCTGGGTGTGCAATTGTATGGCGTGGACCCGCGCGGTGAAGTTGCGGTGTCGAACGTGCCGAAGCTGATCAGCGCGGGACGCTACCTGCGTGGCGGTGCCGAGGGCTATGCCGGCGAGATGCTTGCCCGCAATCTGGGCGTTGAGGTCGGCGACGAGGTCGTGCTGCTCGGCAGTACCGCGACCGGCGGCATGGCCACATTGGCGGTGACGCTGGTCGGGACGTTTTCGTCCGGTACGGCCGAGCTCGACCGCGCGCTGATCGAGGTGCCGTTCGCGACGGTGGCCGACGCGTTCGACATGCACGATTCCGCACATGCGATCGTCGTGCGGACCCGTTCACCGGCCGCATCCGACTCGGTGGTGACGGCGCTGCGCGAGCAGGTGTCTCCGGATGAGGTGGTGCTCGGCTGGCAGGCGCTGATTCCGGGCCTGAAACAGGCCATCCTGATCGACCGCGCATTCGGCAACGTCATGTACGGCATACTCGCCGCGGTAGTCACCATCGGTGTGTTGAACGGCTTTCTGATGACGGTGTTCGAGCGCACGCGCGAATTCGGCATGCTGTTGGCGATGGGCATGCGACCGCGCGCCTTGATCGTCATGCTGCAACTGGAGGCCGCTGCATTGTCGTTGATCGGTTGTCTGATCGGACTGATCGTTGGTGTGCCGCTGGTGTTGTGGACGGGACACGTCGGCATCCCGATGGGTGAAGCCGGTACCGCGATGCGCGCGTTTCATCTGGCCGATCGGTTGTATCCGAGCCTGGCGGGTGTGGTCGCGCTCAAGCCGGTGGTGTTGATGATCGTCTGCGTGCAGGTTGCCGCACTGGTGCCGGCGTTGCGCGTGCGCCGCATCCAGCCGGTGGAGGCGTTGCGTGCCGCGTGAGTTGTCCAATCATGCCGATCGCGCTGCAACGGAGCCGCAACCGTCGTCGGTATCGATCAATCGCGCCGTCGGCTTCAGCCTCACCGGCCCGCTGGCGTGGCGCAACCTGTGGCGCAACCGGCTACGCACCTGGATCACTGCGCTCGGCATCGCCTTCGCGGTGCTGCTGATCGTTGCAGCCTATTCGTTGCAGGGTGGCGCGATGACGGCGATGGCGGACAACGCGACCCGGCTGCTGACCGGGCACCTGCAGATTCAGAATCGCGCCTATGCGGATGATCCGTCGCTGCGCAATCTGGTGCCGGATGCAACCGCGGTTGCGCGGACACTGGCGGCCGTTCCCGGCGTGACTGCGGTCGCGCAGCGTGCAGTGGGCTTTGCGCTGGTGTCGTTCGGCGAGCGCAGTTTCGGCGCCGAGGTCATCGGCGTGGATCCTCAGGCGGAGCCATCGGTTTCGTCGCTGCCGTCGCTGGTGCACGAAGGACACTACATCGAAGGACCGACCGATGCGGTCGTCGGTTCGGCGATGGCGCGCAATCTCGGCGCTAAACTCGGCGACGAAATCGTTTTGCTCGGCAGTAAGCTGGACGGCGGCGTCGCCGCACTGTCGCTGGTAATCGTGGGCATCATCGACAGTGGGTCCGCCGATCTGGATCGCGCGTTGATCGAGGTTCAGCTGGCGGCGTTTCAGCGCGAATTCGACCTCGGCGATCAGGCGCAGTTGATTGTTGCGCGGGTCGCAGATTTCGAGAACGTCGGTGCGCTGCTGCCTCGGATCGATGCGGCGATTGCGCCGTATGGATCGAACCTGACGGTGTTGCCCTGGCAGCGCCTGATGCCGGATGTCGCGCAGACGATGGCGCTGAAGCGCGCGTCAACGATGCTGATGCTGACACTGATCGCGCTGCTGGTGACGTTCAGCATCTTCAACAGCTTCATGATGACGGTGTTCGAACGCACGCGCGAATTCGGCATGTTGCTGGCGATCGGAATGCGTCCACGCGGCATCGTAGTGGTGTTGCAACTCGAAGCCGCCGCGCTGACGTTGTTGGGTGCGTCGATCGGTATCGTGGTCGGCGGTTCGTTGGTGAGCGTGCTGGCGCACGTCGGCATTCCGCTCGGAGAGACGGTTGGTGAGGTGGCGCGGCGGTTCCATCTGCCGGATCGCATCTATCCGGCACTCGACGTGCGAACCTTGCTGTTCGCGCCTTTGCTGATGCTGTTCGCCACCCAGCTTGCGGCGCTGATACCGGCGTTGCGCATCCGCAAGCTGGTGCCGGTTGATGCATTGCGCGTGAGGGCCTGAGCTATGCCGTTGGGACTGATCGTGCGATTGAGCTGGCGCAATCTATGGCGGCATCGGCGCCGCAATCTGATGCTGTTCATGGCGATCCTGATTGCGATCGCCGCGTGTCTGCTGCTCGGCAGTCTGATCCGCGGCATGCAACACGACATGACGCGAGACGCGGTGGAGAATCTGTCGGGCAATTTGAAGGTGCTGGCGCCGGGCTACCGCGACGATCCCTCCATCGAGCGCGGCTTTACCGTCGGCAAGTCGTTTCGACCGGATATTCCCTCAGCCGAAGTGTTGGGCTGGACGCGGCGGGTTCGGGTTCCTGCGGTCGTGATTTCGGAGCGTGAGACGCGCGGCATTACTTTGGTTGGAATTGATCCGGCCGACGAGCGCACGATGTCCTTTCTGGCAGATGCATCGATACGGGGCGAAATGCTCCAAAACCGCGACGACAGCCGCATTCTGCTGGGCGTGGAACTGGCTGCGCGGCTCGAGACAACCGTTGGGCGCCGTGTCGTCGTCATGACGCAGGGCGCAGACGGACTCAACCGCGAAGTGGGGTATCGGATCGCAGGTCTGTACGATGCACCGGGCACCGCACTCGAAAAGACGTTTGCGTTTACCGGTATTCGGGCCTTGCAGAAGATGTTGGGCACCCGCGATGTCACCGAGATCTCGGTGCGCTTGCGCAACGACAAATATACGGCCGCCGCCGATCGCGCGCTGTCGAAGCAGATGGCGCCGCGCGACGTGCTCAGCTGGCGGCAACTCGATCCGCAGGCCGCGGCAATGGTCGAATTCTCCGATGTCGGTGTCACGATCTGGTTCGTGATCCTGTTGCTGGCGCTGGCGTTTGGACTGATCAATTCGTTGATCACCGCGGTGCTGGAGCGGGTGCGCGAGTTCGGCATGCTGCGCGCGCTGGGCATGCGGCCCAGCGCGGTGGTGGTTCAGGTGGTAATCGAGTCGGTGCTGATCGTGGTGTTCGCGCTGCTGGGCGGGATCGTCGTCGGCATCGGGCTGATCCACTATCTATCCGCCGGTATCGATCTGTCCAACTATGCGGAGGGCGTCGAAATGTGGGGCATGCGGGGCCGCCTGATCCCGCACCTGGTGATCGGCGACATCGTGACATTGACATCATTGGCGCTTGCGCTGGCGGTGATTGCCAGCGCCTATCCAGCGTGGCGCGCGGTGCGCATCAAGCCGCTCGATGCATTGAGGAGGTGACGGATGAAACGTGACGACGTGGTGGTGACGTGCCGTAATCTGAGCCGCATCTACAACACTGATGCGGTGCCGGTGAATGCGTTGACCGGAGTCGACATGGACGTTGCGCGCGGCGAATTCGTCGCGCTGGCCGGACCGTCGGGTTCCGGCAAGACGACGTTGCTGAACCTGATTGGCGCGCTCGATCGCCCGAGTGAGGGCGAAATCTATGTCGATG
The DNA here is from genome assembly GCA_963735085.1 of uncultured Gammaproteobacteria bacterium. Taxonomy (GTDB): domain Bacteria; phylum Pseudomonadota; class Gammaproteobacteria; order Pseudomonadales; family Azotimanducaceae; genus DATJGR01. Next base: position 332,182 of record CAVTJP010000006.1, on the reverse strand, counting down.
GGGTGGCGCTCGCCGACCTCAACGAAGCGCAACTGGCCGATTTGCGCCTCACCAAGATCGGTTTCGTGTTCCAGGCCTACAACCTGATACCGGTGCTGTCGGCACGCGAGAACGTCGAGTTCATCATGCAGCTGCAGGGTGTCGCGGCCGCCGAGCGTCGCCGACGCGCGCTCGACATGCTCGATTCGCTCGGCATGGCGGATCTCGCAGATCGCCGTCCTGGCGATCTGTCGGGCGGCCAGCAGCAACGCGTTGCGGTGGCACGCGCGATCGTTACCGCACCAGCGCTGCTGCTGGCGGATGAACCGAGCGCGAATCTGGATTCGCAGACCACGCAGGGATTGCTGGAGCTGTTCAGACGCATCAACGTCGAGCGCGGCGTCACCATCGTCACCGCAACGCACGACCCGATGGTGATGCGCTTTGCGCGCCGCCGGGTGCAGCTCAAGGATGGCCGCATCGTCTCGGATCAGCTCGCTACTGAGGATGCCGTCAGCGAAACCGCATGAAGGCCAGCCTGCCGATCACGCTGTCTTTTGCAGCCGCGATGGCGGCGTCTCCTGCAAGCGCATCGGATCTCACGGCGCGCCTGCGACTGTTTGGCAACACGCAGTTGCTGCCCGACAATGACGTGCAACGCGTCGTCGACGGGACGCCGACGTATGAAGGCAGCAGCGACCTTCGACTGATGTTCAAGGATACGCTCGGCGGTTGGCATCTCGATGCCGCGCTGACGACGCTGTACGAAGTGGGCGATCAATTCGCCTTCGACGCCAATCCGCAGGACACGCTCGATCAGACGCCGCGTAACGACCGCCTGCGCTTCATGAATCTCACCTGGACCCTCGACGAGGGTGCGCGCCACGAGGTGATTCAGCGCTTCGACCGGCTGGCGTTGGAATATCGCGCCGAACACTGGGGTGTCACGATTGGCCGCGACGCGATCAGCTGGGGTAGCGGTATCGTGTTTCAGCCGCTTGATATATTCGCGCCGTTCGCGCCGACCACCGTCGATCGAGACTACAAGCCGGGTGAAGACCTGATCAAGATCGACGGTGTCACGCCGGGCAACAGTGACTGGCAACTCGTCGGCGTGTTCCGGCGCAATATCGAGGGGCAACGCACGACGTCGGTCGATTCGTTCGGTGGCAAATGGCACGGCACGATCGGCGGCACTGAGGTCGAGTTGCTGGGCGGGCGTCACTATCGCGACGACGTGTTCGGCGTCAGCATCAAACACGCGATCGGCGGTGCGCTGGCGCGCACTGACTGGCTGCTGACGCACCTCGACTCAGGTGGCTACAAGCTATCCGGGATCGCCAATCTGGACTACAGCTTCACATGGCTTGCGCATGACTGGTACGTGTTCGGCGAGTATTTTCACAGCGGTTTCGGTACCAATACGCAGCCGGTCGATCTGGCCAAACTGCCGAACGCGTTGACGCAGCGGCTGCTGCGCGGCGAGGTGTTTACTCTGATGCAGGACTACACGGCGTTCGGTACGCAGTTGCAGTGGCATCCGCTCGTCAGTCAGACCTTGACATTGATCACCAACCTGCACGACGGGTCCAGTCTCCTGCAAACCCAGGTCGGATTCGAACCCAGCGATGCGCAGCATGTCGACGCCGGCTACGTGAAAAACCTCGGCAGCAGGGGCGAAGAGTACGGCGCGGTCAACTTACCAGCGCCTGCGACGGGACTGACGACCGGCGGCGGGTCGCAATGGTATCTGCGTTGGACCTATTACTGGTGAGTGTGCCAGACCCACTCAATCGATCGTGATCGATTTGCCGGCTTCCTTCACGGCGGCATCGTGAACCTTGCGCGCGTCGACCAGCATCGGCACGTAGCGGTCCAATTCATCGAGCGTCCACACGGATTTCGTTTTCTTGAACGACTTGATGACTGCCGGTTGCTGCATGATGCCGACGGAGCCGCGTGCGGCGTGGAAGATCTGGTTGGAAATCGACGATGCACTCTCCGACGCAAGCCACGCGACGATCGGCGCGACATGCTGCGGTCCGCCGGCTTCGAGTTCGTCGTCGGCCACCTTTTCACCGCGTGCCTCACGCAGTGGAATCGTCATGCGCGTCAGCGCGCCGGGCGATATCGTGTTGACGGTACAGCCGTATTTTGCGAGCTCCAGCGCAAGTACGCGGGAAAATCCGGCGATTCCGGCCTTTGCCGCGCCATAGTTTGCCTGGCCGAAGTTGCCGAACAGGCCAGATACGCTCGAGAAGTTGATGATGCGGCAGTTGCTGCGATTCTGCTCGCGGATGTACTTCGCAAACGGTCGTGTGCAGCAGTAGTGGCCTTTCAGGTGCACCGCCAACACTGCGTCCCAGTCTGCTTCCTCCATGTTGAAGATCGTTTTGTCGCGCAGGATGCCGGCGTTGTTGACGAGAATATCCATAGCGCCGAATGCATCGATCGCCGCCGCGAGCAGCGACTCGCCGCCGGTAACCTCGGCAATCGATTGCGTGTTCGCCACCGCTTCACCGCCCGCCGTGCGTATCTGTTCGACCACGTCATCGGCGATCTTGCCGGTACCGGTGCCGTCAGTGTTGCCGCCGAGATCGTTGACGACGATCTTCGCGCCTTCTCGCGCCATGAGTTTCGCGATCTCCGCACCAATTCCCCGCCCCGCGCCGGTAACGACTGCGACACGACCTGTCAATCTGCCCATGGTCTACTCCTCGCTACCCCGCTGCTCTGCTGCATAGGATCTTCGACGCGCCCGTTCACCAGGGATCGGTTCGCGGCGGCTCCTTGTCGGGATACTTGCCGAGTTCCATGCGCGCCACCGTGCGTCGGTGCACCTCATCCGGCCCGTCAGCAAGCCGTAGCGTGCGCATGCTCGAGTACATCTTTGCCAACGGAAACACCTGCGACACCCCCGCGCCGCCATGCATCTGAATTGCATCGTCGATCACCTGCAGTGCGATCTTGGGCACCGCCACCTTGATCTGCGCGATTTCGCTGCGCGCGACCTTGTTGCCGACGGTGTCCATCATCCACGCTGCCTTCAACGTCAGCAGGCGTGCCATCTCGATATTGATACGCGCGTCGGCGATTTTGTCGAGGTTGCCACCCAATTCCGCCAGCGGCTTTCCGAACGCCACGCGTGACACAGAGCGCCGGCACATCAGTTCCAGTGCCCGTTCGGCAACGCCGATCGAGCGCATGCAATGATGAATGCGGCCGGGTCCGAGCCGCCCCTGGGCAATTTCGAAGCCACGTCCCGAGCCGAGCAGGATGTTGTCCTTGGGTACGCGAACGTCCTTGAACCGGACGTGGCCGTGGCCGTGCGGCGCATCGTCGTAGCCGAACACCGTCTGCATTTTGATGATTTCGATGCCCGGCGTATCGCGCGGCACCAGAATCTGCGACTGACGCGAGTGGCGTGCCGCATCCGGCTCCGTCACGCACATCACGATCAGCACCTTGCAGCGTGGATCACCGATACCCGAAGACCACCACTTCTCGCCGTTGAGCACCCATTCGTCGCCGTCGAGCCGCGCCTCGAGTGAAATGTTGGCGGCATCGGAAGACGCGACGAATGGTTCGGTCATACAGAACGCCGAGCGAATCTCTCCGTTCAGCAGCGGTTTCAGCCAGCGTTCTTTGTGCTCTTCGCTGCCGTAGCGTTCGATGACTTCCATGTTGCCGGTATCCGGCGCGGCGCAATTGAATATCTCCGACGACATCGGATACATGCCCATGATCTCGGCGAGATGCGAATAGTCGAGATTGTTCAGTCCAGCGCCGCGTTCGGAATGCGGTAAGAAGAAATTCCATAGGCCACGCTTCTTCGCGCGCTCTTTGAGTTCTTCCATGATGGTGGTGGGTTGCCAGCGATCGCCGGCGTTGATCTGCTCGGCGAATAGACGCTCGTTCGGCACGATGTGCTGGTCGATGAACGCGAGAATGTCGTTCCGCAGCGGCTTGACGCGTTCGGAGATGCCAAGATCCATATGCCTGTCCTTGTGTGGTGCGCTTGCGTTCGCGAGATTGCAGCGATACTAATACAGGTGAATTACGTGCGCCACGATGAGGGGTAAGGCATGAGCGAGCGGCTATCCAGCGACACCGCAATCGCAACGATGAGCGCGTCGGCAGACGACAATCCGCTCGAGCAGGCGGCGCTGCAAGGCATGGTAATCGCGCATGTCGCAGCACGGCTCCCCGACAAACTTGCGGTGGCTACGCCATTCGGTGACCGCACGTTTGCGCAGCTGAACCGCCGGGTCAATCAGCTCGCGCGTTTGTTGCGGCAACACGGCATCGGGTCAGGCGACTCGATGGCGCTGGTGTCGAAAAATCGCCCGGCATTCATTGAAGCGTATCTCGCGGCGCTGCGCACCGGCATCCGGTTTACCCCCGTGAATTTCCACCTGACCGCGGAGGAAGTGGGCTACGTCATCGACGATTGCGAAGCGAGTGTCGTCATCTATGACGGCACGTTGCCGACGGCTGCAGATGCGGTGGCGCACGCGCCGCGGGCGCGTCTCAAGCTGATCGTCGACGGTGCCGCTGACGGATTCATCGATTATGACGAGGCGCTTGTCGCGTTGCCCGGTCACGACATTGACGATCCCGTGCGCGGCACGCAGATGCTGTACACATCCGGTACGACCGGTCGACCAAAGGGTGTCTACCGGCGTCAGCAGCCCGTCGCGCGGAGTGCCTCACAGGTTGCGGCCGCCTGGAACCTCGATACCGATGTGTGTCTATGTACCGGCCCTGGATATCACGCCGCACCGCTGGCATTCAATATCGCCGCGCCCCTCAACGCCGGTGTTGGTGTGGTGTTTATGGACAAATGGAACGCCGAAGAAACGCTGCGTCTCGTTGCACATCATCGCATCACGCATACTCATATGGTCGCGACGATGTTTCACCGTCTGCTGCAGCTCCCGCGCGAGGTGCGTGCCCGCTACGATCTGTCGAGTTTGCGGTTCGTGCTGCATGGCGCGGCGCCTACGCCGGTGCACGAAAAGCGCGCGATGATCGAGTGGCTGGGTCCGGTCGTGTACGAGTACTACGCCGCGACGGAAGGCGGCGGCAACTACTTCGTGGCGGCAGACGAGTGGTTGCGCAAGCCGGGCACCGTTGGACGTTCGGCAACGCCGGAACTGACCCGGGTTCTCGACGACGAAGGCCTTGATGTGGCGCCGGGTCAGTCTGGAACGCTGTACTTCAAGGCGCCGGAGATCGGCCGGTTCGAATATTTCAAAGCGCCGGAGAAAACTGCGCAGAGCTATCGCGGCGACTGGTTCACGTTGGGCGACATGGGCTACCTCGACACGGACGGTTATCTGTTTCTGAATGGCCGCAGCGCGGAGACAATCATTTCGGGGGGCGTCAACGTCTATCCGCAGGAGATCGATTCGGAATTGCTGAAGCACCCTGCGGTGGTCGACGTGTGCACGGTCGGTGTACCGAACGACGACTGGGGCGAGGAGGTAAAAAGCGTCGTGCAACTGGTGGCCGGTGCGAGCGGCAGTGACACGCTGGCCGCAGAACTAATCGAATTCGCGCGTTCGCGGCTGCCGGCGTTCAAGATACCGCGCTCGATCGATTTCGTCGCTGATCTACCTCGGTTGCCGAGCGGCAAGATTCAGCGGCGTCTGGTGCGAGCGCCTTACTGGGTCGGCCGCGATCGTCAGATCTGAGCATTCATTTTGGGCCTTCGTGGTTACGAATTGCTCCGACCCTGCCGCGTCACCACATCGAGTGTCCTGGTGATCCCGTCGATGATATGGCTCGTGCGACGGCTCCAATGCCCATAACCCAGCGCGATCAGGTCGATAGGCGAACGCGCCCGGGTCAAGGCGCGCAGTGACTCACGATGATCCACCAGCAATGCGTTGAACTGTTCGCGCTGGATGGCGCCAATCTCGCTCAGCGCCGCGAGCCAGCCGTTGGCGTGCTCGTGTGTCGATTCACTGGCGGCCGGCTCGATCTTCGATTGTGCTGCGTCTTGCGTCAGTGCGCGGACATCACGCTCGAGTTGCGCGAGGTCTTCGTTTAGCGATTCGATCGACATAGGCTGACGGGACTCTTTCAGTTGGCAAAGGACTCTGCCATCGTTGAGCTGGAAAAGCACTTGGCGTTTGGCAGGAGGATAACCATGAGTGAAGAGTTGTATGCACCCCGTGCTGCTGCCGGCGGCGGCTACGAGACGCTGTCGGTCGTAAAGGAAGGCGCGATCGACTGGCTGACGTTGAATCGTCCGGCTGCGCTGAATGCGATGAGCCGCACGATGATGCTGGAGCTACAGCACTACTTCGGCGGGCTTTACACGGATCACACGGTGCGTGTCGTGGTGCTCACCGGCGCGGGTCGCGGATTCTGCGCGGGGCTCGATTTGAAAGAAGATCGCATCGCGGAGGAGTCCGGCGCGGTGGCGGGCCTGCGCGTGCAGCGCCGCGTCAGCGAGATCGTCATGCGCATGCGGCGCGCGCCACAGCCGATTGTTGCGTTGATCAACGGCCCGGCCAGCGGCGGCGGATTTGCACTCGCGCTGGCGTCCGACATCCGCATTGCGGCGCCGGCCGCGAGGATGAATGCGGCGTTCATTCGCATCGGACTGACGGCGTGCGACGTCGGTGTGTCGTACTTCCTGCCGCGTCTGGTCGGTTCGGCGCTCGCATCGGAGTTGTTGCTGACGGGGCGCTTCATCGATGCGCAGCGGGCGCAGCAGGTGGGCCTGGTATCGCAGGTTGTGGCACAGGACGAACTGGCTGCCGCGGGCCGCGCGCTGGCACAGGAGATCCTGGGCAATTCACCGGTTGGTGTTCGCCTGACGAAGGAGTGTCTGAACATGAGTATCGATGCCGGCAGCCTCGAATCGGTGATTGCGATGGAAGACCGGCAACAGATCCTCGTTGCGCAGACCGGTGACATGCGCGAAGGCGTAGGCGCATTCCTGGAGAAGCGAAAGCCCGAGTACCAGGATCGCTAACAGGATGCTGAAAAAGCATCCTGTTGGCCGGCGGATGGACCCGCCGGCATTTTTCGAACACGCAAGTGTTTGAAAAATGGAGGGCTCGCAAGCCACGGATGGCTGAGAGCCCTAAAGACTCCGCGAATGCGGAGTTTTTCAGCAACCTGCTAACGGGATCAGCGCGCCGTCGACGGGCCCCTTCGTGATTCGGTCAGGGCGTGCTGCCCGTGACCAGCGGCAGCTCCGGATCGCGCACCCATTCGGACATCGATCCGTCGTACACGGCCACATTGTCGTGGCCGAGCAGCTTCAGCGCAAAGGCGTCGACTGTCGCCGAAATACCGCCGCCGCAATAGGCGATGATCTTATCGGCCGTGCGTGCGCCGACACCGTTCATCGCTGTGGCGATTTCATCCGCGCTGCGAAATGTCTGGTCCTGCAGCACCGAGCCGTAATACACGTTGTGGCTGCCGGGTATGTGACCGGGACGGCCGTAGTTCATCTTCGCGGTACCGGCATACACTTCCGGCGAGAGTGCATTGATGGTGCACACCGCGCCGTCATCGATTGCGGCTAGCACCTCTTCGCGTGTCGCCCACAGCCCCGGCTGCGGTTGCACCGTGAACGTGCTGCTCGGATAGGGTGTGGGATTGGTGTCGATCGGCAGACCGTCTGCGATCCATTTCGTGTAGCCGCCTTGCAGCAGCGTGACGTTGCGATGCCCGGCCCAATGCAGTATCCACCAGACGCGCGTGGCCCACATGATGTGCGTGGTGCTGTACAGCACGACCAGACTGTCGTCGGCGACGCCATATCTGCGAAAGTCGATCTGCAACTGTTCGGGGCTGGGTAGCGTGAACGCCAGCGGGCTCGATGCATCGGACATGCCGCGCGTCAGATCGAGTAGCCCGGCGGTTGGGATGTGGCCGTGTTTCAAATAGTTTTCGCGGCCGCTCTCAGCCCGGTAGCCAGTGGGACCTGGATGCAGGTAGACGGTGGTATCGAATATTCGCAGACGCCTGTCGCGTCGCTCGATGCCATCGATGACGTCCTCGATGTCGGTCAGGTATTCGGGCCGAGCGTAGTTCATCGCTGTCTCCTGTGGATCCGATTGGTGATTAAACACCAGTGCAGACCGCTTTGCGTAACGCCTCTCCCCAAGTCGCCGGTGAGATCTCGAGCGGGTTCACCGTATCGCATCCGTTGAACGCGGCGAACTCCCGGACCGCGGCGGCAAATGCGGCGACGAACGCCGCGCGGTCGCGAATCTCACGCTCGACATGCAGGTGCAGTACATCCAGACGTCGCAGCCGGCGTTGCGCCTTGCAGTCCACGCGACCGACGAAGCGATCACGATACAGCACCGGCAGACAGAAGTAGCCGAATCGTCGCTTCGGTGCGGGCACGTAGCACTCGATCTGATAGTCGAATGCGTGCAACGCGACGTTGCGGTCGCGCTGGATCACCGCGTTGTCGAAGGGCGAAAGCAGGCGCACCCGAGGACGCATTCGCGGTGTGGCACGCTCGAGCAGTTCGGGGCGTGCGTAGTATTCGGTGCCATCGATGTTCAGCGCGACGAGCGATTCATCTCTGACGTCGGCGTCGAGGTGCGCACGAAGCGCTTTGCGTAGCGCCACGCTGCGGCGCAGATAGGTGATCTCCTTCGGGCTCGCGCAGCCATGGGCACGCAATGCGGTGTCGAGCAGATGCCGCGCGTATTCGTCTGAGGTCGGCAGTCGCGTGTCGATGCCGTCGGGGAGCACGCGCTCGGTGAGGTCGTAGACCTTCTGGAAGCCGATGCGACTCGCCACCATCAGATCGCCCTGCATGAATAACTGCTCGAGGGCGCGTTTCGCGGGTTTCCAGTCCCACCAACCCTTCGTTTGCGGTTTCGACGTCTGGAAATTGCGCGCCATCAGCGGACCTTCCGCGCGAATTCGATCGAGTACCTTCCGCATGAGCTTGCGGTCCTGCGATGCGAACCAGTGTCGTTGGCCGCTCTTGATCGCGTGCATCCGCGGCAGCGCGAATCGGTAGTCGCGCATCGGTAGAAACGCTGCGGCATGGAACCAGTATTCGAACGCTCTGCGCGCATCAACGAGACGCTCGAGGTGCGTCGGTTGGTAGCCCGGCACGCGATTCCACAACGTATGGTGATGCGCACGCGCGACGATCGATATCGTATCGATCTGCACGTAGCCGAGTTGCTCCAGTGCGCGATGCGTTGCGTCGATGCCGCGTCCGAATGGCGCCGTGCGCGTCAATCCTTGTGCTTCGAGCGCAATCCGGCGTAACCGGTTGCTGGTTTCGGTGGCCATCGGTCAGAATCCGTGCTGTGGTGCGTCTTACGGTTCTCAAGCCAAACTGTTCTAACCTAACGTAGAACCGAGTCTCTTAAATCGATCGAAGGTGAAGTTGCATGTATAGCACGGGCCGACATGGTCTGATGGCGCTGATCGGGTTGATCGTTGCCATCGGCGCGCAGTTTGGTGCGAACGCGGTGTTTGCCGCGAGCCCGGAGGCCGTGCATGGCACGCATGGCATGGTCGCGTCGCGTTCGGCGATCGCATCGCAGGTTGGTCTGGACATCATGCGCGCCGGCGGCAATGCAATAGACGCCGCCGTCGCGACCGGATTCGCGTTGGCGGTGACGTATCCGGCCGCCGGCAATCTCGGCGGCGGCGGCTTCATGGTGATCCGTCTGAGCGATGGCCGTGTCGTGACGAACGATCATCGCGAACGCGCGCCCGCCGGCGCGCAGCGCGACATGTATCTTGACGCGAAGGGCAATGTGGTACCGGGTTTATCGACGAAATCGCATCTGGCCTCGGGTGTTCCGGGGAGTGTCGCCGGTATGCTCGACGCGCTGGAGAAATACGGCACGTTGCCCCGCAAGACGATCCTGGCGCCTGCAATCCGATTGGCGAAGGACGGCTTTGTATTGAACTACGATCTCGCGCGCGAATTTCAGGAGAACACCGAGGCGTTCCGCAAATATCCCGGCAGCGCACGGGTATTTCTCAAGCATGACGGCAGCGCGTATCAGCAAGGCGATCTGTTCAAACAGCCGCAACTCGCCAAGACGCTGGAACTGATCGCGGCAAAAGGTAAAGACGGCTTTTACGCCGGCACCACGGCGAAATTGATCGCTGCCGAAATGCAGCGCGGGGGTGGCCTGATAACGGAGAAGGATCTGGCCGAGTACCGGTCCGTATGGCGCGATCCGATCAAAGGTACGTATCGGGGTTACCAGATTTATTCGATGGCGCCGCCGTCATCCGGTGGCGTGCTGCTGGTACAGATGCTGAACATGCTCGAACCGTACGACCTGAAAGCGTCGGGCTTTGGCTCGGCTGCAACGATTCATCTGATGATCGAGGCAGAACGCCGCGCCTACGCGGACAGGGCCCAATACCTCGGTGATCCGGATTTTTACAAGGTGCCGGTTGCTCAGTTGATTGCAAAATCGTATGCGCGCAAACGTTTCGCGGATTTCGATCCCGCGCACGCGAGTATCTCGTCGAAGATCGGTCCGGGGGTCCTGGCGCACGAAAGCCGACAAACCACGCATCTATCGGTGATGGACGCGGCCGGCAATGCGGTGGCGTATACGACCACGTTGAATCTGTCGTTCGGGTCGAAAATCGTCGTCGCTGGCGCTGGGTTCCTGTTGAACAATGAGATGGACGACTTTTCGTCGCGTGAGAACACGCCGAATTCGTATGGATTGATTGGCCGCGAGGCGAATGCGATCGCGCCCGGCAAGCGGATGCTGTCGTCGATGACCCCGACGATCGTCGTCGATCCTGACGGGCACGTATCATGCTTGCAACCGGATCGCCCGGCGGCAGCACGATCATCACGACGGTGCTGCAGATCATCGTCAACGTAGTCGATCACGGCATGGACATTTCCGATGCGATCGGTGCACCGCGTTTCCATTCACAATGGCTGCCTGATCGTGTGGTGTACGAACGGTGGGGCATTTCACCCGATACGCTGAAGATTCTCGAGGCGCAAGGTAACTCGATGGTGCTGTTGCCATGGGGGCGGGGTATCGGCGATGCCAATTCGGTGATGCGCTCAGGCAGTGAGTTGCTCGGCATGGGCGATCCGCGCGAAATGGGCGGGGCGGCTGGCTATTGAGCGGAGGGGCGGCGAGTGGAGCGTGAATTCTGGCTCGAACGTTGGCGCAGCGATGAGATCGGTTTCCACCAAAGCGAGTTCAATGCGCGGCTGATGCACTATTGGCCTGCGCTCGCGTTGCCTAAGGATACGCGCGTGTTCGTGCCGCTGTGCGGCAAGAGCCGGGACATGTTGTGGCTGGCGAATGCGGGTCATCGGGTGATTGGTGTCGAGTTGGCTGCTACCGCGGTGCAAACATTCTTCGAGATGACCGGCACCCCTTATACGCATCGTCAGGACGGCCCGCTGGTGCGGTACGAAGGCGCGAATTTCACGATTTACTGCGGCGACTTCTTTGCGCTGACGTCGCGCGAGGTAGCCGATGTTGCAGGCGTGTTCGATCGCGGCGCGCTCGTCGCATTGCCACCGCCGATGCGGAAGCGCTACGCGGAACATCTGCTGAGCATTCTACCGGTTGGCGCGCAAAGCCTGCTGTTGACGATCGAATACGATCAGGCCCTGGCCGGAGGTCCGCCGTTCTCGGTGCAATCCGACGAGGTGACCGAACTGTTCGGGACGCGCTGCTCGATCGAAAGGCTGCACCGGTCTGCTGTGGCGGAAATGCCGCCTCGATTTCGGGCTCAGGGTATCCGCGAAGCGGGCGAGAGTACCTATCGCATCATCAAAGAACGCTAGTGTAGCGATCAGGAGCTACGACGATGCCGATGGCCGACGTGAACGATGTCACGCTGTACTACGAGACGCACGGTCGACGCGGCGATCCCGCAATCGTGCTGATTCGCGGACTCGGAACGCAGATGATCGAGTGGCCGTCGGCGTTGATCGACGGCCTGGTGAAAGAAGGCTTCGAGATTATCGCGTTCGACAACCGCGACGCAGGCTTGTCGAGCGAGATGAGCGGCGCCACCGGCAATCCGCCGTATCGGCTCGAAGATATGGCACGTGACGTCGTTGGCTTGCTCGATCATTTGAACATCGATTCGGCACATATTTTCGGCATCTCGCTGGGCGGCATGATTGCGCAGCACGTCGCCATCGAACACGCGTCTCGCGTGCGCAGTTTGATCTCGGTGATGTCGACGACGGGAAACCCGCAATTACCGCAACCGTCGCTGGAGATGCGCGCAAGGCTGGTCGAGAGCGCCGAGACACTTGCAGCGCTGATCGCTTTGAACGCAGAAAACCGCGCGGTATTCGGCAGCCCGAGCTTTCCGGAATCGCTTGACGAACGCCTCGCAGCGGCGCGTGCCGCGTATCAGCGGAGCGATCGGCCGGCAGGGACCGCACGGCAGATGCAGGCCGCAATCGCCGACGGCAGCCGTGTCGAACGGTTGCGCACGCTGGCGGTGCCGACACTGGTCATCCATGGTGCGGACGACCCACTGATTCCGGTCGCGGCCGGTCGCGACACGGCGGCGGTCATCCCTGGCGCGAAACTGGAACTGATCGCCGGCATGGGACACAACATCCCCAACTCACTCGCGCCGCGCATTGTCGAAATTGTGGCGGCCTTTGCGCGTCACAGTCCGAGCTTGCCGTAGTCGACGGCGAGCCACCGCTCGGGCCGAACGCTGACGATCACGCTGGCGCCTTCCTCACCGGAATCGGTGTACTGATCGCCGAGCTTCTTGCCCAGATAGCGGTGCGCCATCGGACGACCGTACTTTTCCTTGTCAGATGGGGCAATCGAAACCACCGGCCCTTCGATGCTGACGTATTTGTACGGGGGCGTTTCGGTCTGCGCGCAGAGGCTGACGTGTGTTCCCCGTGCGAGCAGCTTACCTTTGCGCGAAGTAGGTCCGGTCAAAAACCACAGCTCGCCGCCGGGCGTATAGTCGTACCAGATGGGTACCGTCAACGGGCCGCGCGACGCCTGCGGGATAGACAGAACGCCAACGTGCAGGTCTGCCAGAAACTGTTCTTTTTCGGGCTGGGTCATCTTCGTCATCGAATGACTCCTGAAGGGAAACGAACATGTGTGGGGACTGGTAAGGGGTATTTCAATCCCTTTGAATTCATTGGCTCACCCCCATTGTTGTATGCGTGCCGGGATCATGGTGATCTCGAGTCGGACAACGTCGTGGAGGTTGAGTGATATGAGCATTGTACGTTGGAATCCCAGCCGGGAAATCGATCAGTTCTTCAATCGTTTCGCCGACCAGGGCTTCGGCGGCTGGGGTGAAAATATGGCTACCAGCGACTGGAATCCACCGGTGGATATTCGTGAGACCGACGAGGATTACCAGATCGATCTCGAAGTGCCCGCGGTAGCGGCAGCCGACGTGAAGGTCACGTTCAAAGATGGCGTGCTCGCCGTCAGCGGCGAACGCAAATACGAAAAGGAAACGCAAGGCAAGGTGCATCGTGTCGAGCGTCGCTACGGTCGGTTCACGCGCAGTTTCCGGTTGCCGGAAAATGCGGACGAGAATCGCATCGAAGCCAACGCCAAGGACGGGGTGCTGTATCTGAAGGTCGCCAAGCGTCCAGAGGTGAAGCCGCGCGCGATCGAGGTCAAGGTCAACTGAGCTGACTGTGTTGAGTTTGATCCGGACCGCTGAATTCCCTCGGCGGTTCGGATCATTCCGCCCCGGCAAGCATTAGTTTTCGCGGATTCGCTTTTCTTTCGACCTCGCGGCCCTAAAATGCGCAGCCTCAAAGGAATTTCTCGAAGGGGCGCGGATTCGCATGAGTAACGACAGCTTCTCGACGCGTAAGACACTGAAGGTTGGTGAACAGCAGTTCGATTATTTCAGCCTGCCAGCCGCGCAGCAGGCGGGTATCGGTGCGGTCAACCGCCTGCCGATGTCACTGAAAATCCTGTTGGAGAACCTGTTGCGGTTCGAAGACGGCAACAGCGTGCGCAAAGAGGATATCGAGGCGCTCGGCAACTGGGCCGTGAAGCCGCCGCCGGCGGACGAGATCGCCTACCGTCCGGCACGGGTGTTGATGCAGGATTTCACTGGTGTGCCCGGCGTTGCCGATCTGGCGGCGATGCGCAGCGCGGTGGTCACGGCAGGCCTGGATCCGAGCATCATCAATCCGCTGTCGCCGGTGGACCTGGTCATCGATCACTCGGTGATGGTCGACAATTTCGGCACCGCGAAGGCGTTCGAACAAAACGTCGACATCGAGATGGATCGAAACCGCGAGCGATACCGGTTCCTGCGCTGGGGCCAGACCGCATTTGACAATTTCCGCGTCGTGCCGCCCGGCACCGGCATCTGCCACCAGGTCAACCTTGAATACCTGGCTCGCGTCGTCTGGACTAAAACCGAGAATGGCCGCACGGTCGCCTATCCCGACACATTGGTTGGCACCGACAGCCACACGACGATGATCAACGGACTGGGTGTTTTGGGTTGGGGTGTCGGCGGTATCGAAGCCGAAGCGGCGATGCTCGGCCAACCGATCTCGATGCTGATCCCCGATGTCGTCGGATTTCGGCTGACCGGCAAACTCAACGAAGGCATCACGGCAACCGACCTGGTGCTGCGCGTCGTCGAAATGCTGCGCAAGAAGGGTGTCGTCGACAAGTTCGTCGAGTTCTTCGGCGAAGGTCTGGATCATCTACCGCTTGCTGATCGCGCGACGATTGCGAACATGGCACCGGAATACGGTGCGACGTGCGGACTGTTTCCGATCGATGTCGAGACGATCAACTATCTGAATCTGTCGGGCCGTTCAGCGGACAACGTGGCTCTGGTGGAGGCGTATGCAAAGGCGCAGGGAATGTGGCGTGACGCAAACACGGTCGATCCGGTTTTCACCGACACGCTGGAACTGGACCTCGGTAGCGTCGTACCGAGCCTCGCGGGTCCGAAGCGGCCGCAGGATCGCGTTGCGATGACGAACATGCGCAAGGCGGTCGACGACGAACTCGATCTGCAGGGACGCAAGGACAAAGACGCGCGTACGCCGGTCGCCGGTTCCGATTACGACCTCGGCCACGGTGACGTCGTGATCGCCGCGATCACGTCGTGCACGAACACGTCGAACCCCGCGGTGATGCTCGCTGCCGGTCTCGTCGCCAAGAACGCGCTGGCGCGCGGTTTGACCGTGAAGCCGTGGGTGAAAACGTCGCTGGCGCCGGGTTCGAAAGTGGTCACCGAGTATCTGGCGAAGGCAGGGCTGCAGGCATCGCTCGATAAACTCGGCTTCAACCTGGTCGGTTACGGTTGCACCACCTGCATCGGCAATTCGGGGCCGTTGCCGGAGCCGATCTCCGAGGCGATTTCGAAGGGCGATCTGGTCGTGTCATCGGTGCTGTCGGGTAATCGCAACTTCGAAGGCCGCGTGCATCAGGAAGTGCGCACGAACTGGCTGGCGTCGCCGCCGCTGGTGGTGGCCTACGCGATTGCGGGAACGATGCGGATCGATCTGTCGAAAGACGCGATCGGCCAGGATGCGAACGGCAAAGACGTCTTTCTGAAGGACATCTGGCCCAGCAACAAAGCGGTCGCAGAAGTCGTTTCGCAAGTGTCTGCGGATATGTTCGAGCGGGAATATGCCGACGTATTCACCGGGCCAGCGGCGTGGCAGGCGATCAAGGTCGATGCAAAAGGCACCTACGGCTGGGAAAATTCCACGTACATCAAGCAACCGCCGTTCTTCAAGGTCGGCGACGATCTCGATCAGCCGATCGAAGTGCGCGGCGCGCGAATTCTCGCACTGCTGGGTGACTCGGTGACGACGGACCACATCTCGCCGGCCGGCGAGATCCAGCCGGACAGTCCGGCCGGGCACTACCTCGTTCAGCACGGTGTCGACGTCGCGGATTTCAATTCGTACGGGTCGCGGCGCGGCAATCACGAAGTGATGATGCGCGGCACGTTCGCTAACATTCGCATCAAGAACGAAATGGTGCCGGGTACCGAAGGCGGCTACACGCGTCATGTACCGACCAAAGATGAACTGTCGATTTACGATGCGGCGATGCGTTATCAAGGCGAAGGCACCCCACTGATCGTGTTGGCAGGCAAAGAGTACGGCACCGGATCGAGTCGCGATTGGGCCGCGAAGGGCACTCGGCTGCTGGGTGTGAAAGGCGTCATCGCCGAGAGCTTCGAGCGCATCCATCGTTCGAATCTGATCGGTATGGGCGTTTTGCCGATGCAGTTCAAGCCTGGCGACACGCGTAAAACGCTCGAGCTCACAGGCGACGAAGTGCTCGACGTGGCGCTGCCGGCCGGTGTCAAAGACATCAAACCCGGGCAGGACCTCGCTTTGACGATTCACCGTGCCGATGGCACCACACAGAACGTCACCGTCGTCAGTCGGCTCAATACCGACAACGAAATCGAATACTTCAAGAGCGGCGGTATTCTGCAATATGTGTTGAATAATCTGACCCGGGACGCGGCTTGACGGAAACCCCCGCGCAGGACGTTTCCCCGCAGGCCATCGTATTCGACATGGATGGCCTGCTGCTAGATTCAGAGCGCATCGCGCTGGAGGTGTTTGAAGAGGTTTGCAAGCGACGCGGCCTGACGGTTGCGCGCGATACGTATCTGCGCTGCGTTGGAACAAGCGTACAGGGCACGCGCGAGATTCTCGCCGCCGAGCTTGGGCCCCACGATTACGACGGACTCAGTCGCGACTGGTACGGGATGTACGAGGCGCGCGTGACGACGTGCCCGGTCGACGTGAAGGATGGTGCTTTCGAGCTTCTCGAACTGACGCGCCGTAGAGGTATTGCGATGGCGGTGGCAACGTCGACCGCCACGGAGCTGGCGAAGACGAAGCTGAGGCTCGCCGGGCTCATCCATTTTTTTTCCTCGATCGTCGGTGGCGATGCCGTCCGGCAGAGCAAGCCACACCCGGAGCCATACTTGACGGCGGCGGCGGCTCTACAGCATGCCCCGAACGAGTGCTGGGCAATTGAGGATTCCGACAACGGCGTGCGCTCGGCGCATGCGGCTGGGTTCCGGGTGATTCAAGTTCCGGATCTGGTTCGGCCGGCGGATTCGGTGCGCCGTCTCGGACATACCGTGGTCGGCAGTCTGCATGACGTGGCGCGCGAGTTGGCCACGAGAAGGACTGTGACTTAGTCAATAGAAGCGAACTTTGTCGTTCGGCGATGATCTCACGTGCGTCGGATATCCGATTCTGCATGTTCAGCTGGCGCAATTCGCCACGGAGTTTTTCGTATGATCGACAGGAGCGAGTCGCACCTCATCGCTCGAGAGCGGCGCAACCGTAGTGGCGCGTCGCATCGCGACGGTGGGCATGCCGTTCGCGCGCGCCGCACGCAAAGCGATCCGGCGCCCGAATCGGTGCGCACGGCACGTTCGGACAAGCAGAACACCAACAATTCCGCGGACACACGCTCGAACCCCTCCCGCTGATTGAATCGGAGTACTGCACGAGCAGCACGGTTGCATTCAGCCTGTGCCTCACTATCATTGCGGCTGCTTCGAAGGAGCTGGTTTGATGCACGTGCTGCGTAACGCAACGACGACGACCGTCACTACCACGCCGTGGCGGGTTGCCTGACGTCGTACGCGAAAAACGCACGCGACAATACAGGCGACCCGAGCATCAGAGGTCGCCTTCGAACAGAAACCCCGGAAGGCGACCGCCAACGGGGTTTTTCTTTTCCGGGAGAACGTTATGCAGGGTTTAGAACACAGCGGCGAATTGAGTCCGGACGACGCGCTTTATCGTATTCGCCACAGTCTGGCGCACGTGCTCGCGCAGGCGGTGCTGGAGGTACGGCCGGCATCGACTCTGGGTTTTGGTCCGCCGATAAAAGACGGCTTCTACTACGATTTCATCCTGAGTGCGCCGATCACCGAGGAAGACTTTCCGGAAATCGAGCAGCGCATGCGGAAGATTCTCAAGAAGGGTCAGCGATTCGATCGCGAGGATCTACCGAAGGAAGCCGCGCTTGCGCGGCTGGCCGACATGAAAGAGCCGTATAAGCGCGAATATGCGCTCGAACTGTTCGGCAAGCGACACCTCGAATCGCTGTCGTTCTTTCGCAATGGCCCGTTTCTCGACATGTGCGAAGGCCCGCACGTGCACACCACCAAAGAGATTCCGCGCGACGCATTCAAGCTGAAGAGCGTCGCCGGCGCGTACTGGCGTGGCAATTCCGACAACGTAATGATGACCCGCATCTACGCATGGGCGTTCGCGGACAAGGCGGAACTCGACGACTACGTCGCGCGTTATGAACTCGCGCTCGCGCGAGATCATAAGAAACTCGGTCGCGAACTCGGTATCTATCACTTCGACAACGATATCGGTAAGGGGCTGCCGCTGTGGCTGCCTGCCGGGACCGTGGTCCGGGACGAGATCGAGAAGCTGGCCAAGGAACTCGAATTTCGCGGTGGCTATCAACGCGTGTCGACACCCCATCTCGCCAAGGCGGCGCTGTACGAACGAACGGGACATTTGCGGCACTATGCGGACCACATGTATCCGATCATGGACGTAAGGGAGCGCGATGGCGATCAGGAGGTGCGCGAGTCCTACGTACTGCGACCGATGAATTGCCCTCACCACCACAAGGTGTATGCATCCTCACCACGCAGCTATCGCGACCTGCCGCTGCGGCTGGCGGAATACGGTCAGGTGTATCGCTGGGAAGACTCCGGTGCGGTTGGCGGGCTGGTACGTGTGCGCGGTATGTGCATGAACGATGCTCACATCTACTGCACGGCCGAGCAGGTCAAGGATGAGTTCAAGTCGGTGATGCGGATGTACGCCGACGCGTACCGCATACTCGGCCTCGACAGCTACTCCGTGCGGCTGTCGCGTGCGGATTTCACCGACCCGAAAGGTAAAGACAAGTACGTTGATAACCGGGCGGCATGGGCGGAGTCGGAGCAGATTCTGGCCGAGGTGCTGCAGGAACTGGGTATCAACTACATCGATGGGCCGGGCGAAGCGGCATTCTACGGGCCAAAGATCGACATTCAGTTTCCAACCGTAACAGGGCGCGAAGAAACGCTCAGCACCGTGCAACTGGATTTCGCGCAACCGGCCCGCATGGATTTGACCTATGTCGGTGCCGACGGTGCCGAACATATGCCGTATTGCATCCACCGTGCACCGTTCAGCACGCATGAGCGTATGGTCGCGTTCCTGATCGAACACTTTGGTGGCGCGTTCCCGACGTGGCTGGCACCGGTGCAGGTACAGGTGCTCACCGTATCGGAGCAATACGAAGCGTATGGCCGGGAGATCGTTGATCGGCTCCGTGGCCGGTTCGTTCGAGCGGAACTGGCGACGCAGAGCGAAACCGTATCGAAGAAGATTCGCGAAGGCACGACACGCAAGATTCCGCTGCTGCTCATCGTCGGTGAGCGGGAGCAAGCGGACGGCACTGTCACATTGCGCCGCTATGGGCAGCCCCAGCAGCATACGATGACGGTCGATGCGTTCGAAGCGGCGGTGTTGCGCGCGATCGAGAGCCGCGCGCTCGAGTTCGAGGTTTGAAGATTTGAGCGAGGGGCAACGCCCCTCGCACACTTGTTGAACTTCTATTGAACGTCGACGGAAACTGCTACTGAACTTCGGTGGCCGTTTTCGGCGGCATGATGCTGGCAACCTGGCGCGTCAGACTGATGTAATCGATTAGCACGCGCGCGCCTTCGCGAAGCATAGCATCCGCCTCGGGGCCTTTATCGTCGTCACCGTCGCCGGAAGCATCCTTTGCGTCTTCGGCGTCGAGCTGCGCGTCGAGTTCTGCGATCGACTTCAGCAATGGTTCGCCTTTGGCTGCGCGTAGTTTGTTTTCGATACCGAGGCGCCAGGCGTCATCGTCCTGCTTTTCCTTCAACCGGACGGCTTCGTTCAGCGAAATTTCGGTCTCTTTACTGTTCTCGCGGCTCTTCTGCATCAGCGCGCGCAGATAGATGAAATCAGGATCGTGCGCGACGCGGTCCTTGTGCCTTTGGACCAGCACCGGCAGCACCCGCTGAATCTCGACCGAATGATGATAAACAGCCGGTTTGATCTCGTCCCAGGGCATCGAATCATCGAGTGAACTCTCGCCGATCTTGTCGGTGTCATAGATCGCCGGAAAGCTGACGTCCGGTGCAACACCGGCGTGCTGAGTGCTCTCACCGGAGACCCGATAGAACTTCGCCTGCGTGATCTTCAACTGGCCGCGGTTGAGCGGGATCAATGTTTGTACGGTGCCTTTGCCGAACGTCTTGCTGCCGATGATCAGCCCGCGGCCGTAGTCCTGTATCGCACCCGCGAAAATTTCTGAAGCGGACGCCGACAGCCGATTCACCATCACCGCCAGCGGACCATCCCAGGCAATTTTCTCGTCCGTATTGGAATAGACGTTGGCACGGCGGTTTGCGGTTTTCACCTGGACCGTCGGACCCGAGCCCACGAACAGCCCTGTCAGTGAATCGGCTTCCTGCAGTGAACCGCCGCCATTGTTGCGCAGATCGATGATGATGCCTTCGACGTTGTCGGCTTTCAGTTGATCGATCAGTGCATGCACATCGCGGGTCGTGCTCTTGTAGTCGGGATCGCCTTGCTGAACGGCTTTGAAATCAACGTAGAACGTCGGGATCTCAATGATGCCGATCTTGTGCGCAGTGCCCCCTTGTGTAACCGTCAGTACCTTTTTCTGCGCTGACTGTTCTTCCAGTTCCACGGTATTGCGCACGATCCTGACGACGCGCGTGTTGCCTTCACTGGCTGTGGCGGACGCAGGAATAACCTCCAACCGAACGACCGAGGCTTTAGGGCCGCGTATCAACTCGACGACGTCGTCGAGGCGCCAGCCGACCACATCGATGATCTTGCCGTTGTCACCCTGGCCGACGCCGACGATCCGGTCGGAAGGTTTCAGCATGCCGGCTTTGTCGGCCGGTCCGGCGGGTACCAGGCGCACGACTTCAGTGTAATCGTCCTTGGTGCGCAGGACGGCCCCGATGCCTTCCAGCGACAAGGACATGTTGATGTTGAAATTCTCCGACGTGCGCGGCGAAAAGTATTGCGTGTGTGGGTCGTAGGTGCTGGCGTAGGCGTTCACGTATACCTGAAACGCATCCTCGCTATTCGTCTGCGTCGCTTGCTTCAGCCGGTTCTTGTAGCGCTTCGTCAGTACGTTCTGGATCTCGTCCAGCGGCTTGCCGTTCAACTTCATAGCAAGCACAGCAGCTTTGAGGCGCTTGCGCCACAGCGTATCGAGGTCGGCGGTCGTTGCGGCCCACGGCGCGTCCTTGCGTTCGATTTCGATGGTTTCGTTGGTGTTGAAATTCATCGTCTTCAGGCCCTGACCCAACTGTGTGATCAGGAACTCGAGGCGCTCTTCGAGGCGAGCCTCATAGCGGTTGAAGATGTCGAATGCCGGATCGAGATCACCGCGCTTTAGCGCATCGTCGAGCGCGTAACGATACTTCTCGAGCGCTTGAATGTCGGACGCCAGGAAGTAGGCGTGACCCGGGTCGAGGGTGTTGATGTATTTGTCGAACAGTTCGCTCGACTCGGCATCGTTGAGCGGCTTGTGCAGATAGTGGTTGTGCCGCAGCTGCTCGACGATCGCCAGGCTCGTTCGAGGCTGCACGTCGAGTGGTTGCAGCGGCTCCGGGACCGGGAAATGATAATCTGATGCCTGGGATGGCAGCGGTGCGGCCGTCGCCGTGGCTGGCGCGGTTGGCTTCGGCGACACCGTGGCGGTGCCGATTTCGGACGGAGCAGCGGTTGCCCACGTCGCTGTCAACGCGATGACGACGACGGCAAACGCGTGCGCTATGCGTCGCACAGGTACTCTGCGATCAAACTTCGGATCAAACATCTGTCTCCACCGCCTAATGCAAGTCGTGTATTCTGACGCCCGCGTCGCACCGGGGTTCCATGGGACGGTAATGCCCACCGAGCGCGCTCAATCAAGGCTCTGCGGTTCTGACG
Organism: uncultured Gammaproteobacteria bacterium; assembly: GCA_963735085.1. Lineage (GTDB taxonomy): Bacteria > Pseudomonadota > Gammaproteobacteria > Pseudomonadales > Azotimanducaceae > DATJGR01. Next base: position 310,209 of record CAVTJP010000006.1, on the reverse strand, counting down.
CATAATGGAGCCTATTCGAAGGTCTCCGGAACCACAGTAATAAGATGTAATCCGGACGAGGAAACTACGATATGAAGATTCCAACGGCCCCGCAAGTAGCGGCCCGAAGATCTGTGACTTTGCCGGAGCTCTCCGAACAGCCCGCAGCAGGGTCCGCGGTAAGGTTCGCCGCCAGGCAAACTGCTGCTGCGCTCGTCATCGCGCTGAGCCTTGTGGCCTGCGAAAAGAAGGCGCCGCCGCCCGTTCCACCGAAGGGTCCGGCGCTGGATACCGACGTAGCCAAGGCCAGCTACGGACTCGGTTACAACATCGCCGGAAATGTCGACAACCAATACGGCAAGGCGCTCGACACGAAAGCGTTCCTGGGCGGCATGGAGGACGGCTTCTCCGGTGCAAAAGCCAAGGTCGCCGAATCGGAGGTGCTGGCGTCGTTGAACGCGTTGAACGAAGCGCGCACCGAGGAACGGAGCGAACTCGCAGTGAAGAATCTGGCTGCCTCGAAAGCCTACCTCGCTGAAAATGCCAAGAAGAAAGGTGTAGTAACAACCGCATCCGGCCTCGAGTACGAGGTGCTGGTTGAGGGCAAAGGTCCGAAGCCCAAACTGACCGACACCGTAACAACCCAGTACACCGGCACGTTGATCGACGGCACGGTCTTCGACAGCTCCGCTGAGCGCGGCGCGCCGGCAACGTTCCCGGTCAAGGGTGTGATTCCGGGGTGGGTCGAAGCGCTGCAGCTGATGCCGGTCGGCTCCAAGTGGCGCATCGTCGTGCCGTCTGATCTTGCGTATAAAGACCGCGGCGCGGGTAATCGCATTGGCCCGAATGAGGCGTTGATATTCGAGATTGAACTGATTTCGAAGGAACCGGCATAGTCAGCCGTCACTCGATCTCTATACCCAGGGTACGCAGGATTTCGAGACCCTGCTCGGCATGTAGGCGCACTCCGGTCAAGTCGATCTCGCGGGGATCGAGTCGGTTGAAACGCGCATCGCGCAGGTCGGCACCGCGTAGATCGAGACCGCGCGCTTCGATGTTGTCGAGATCGCAGTCGGACAGGTCCGCATCGCTCAACGACGTATCGTGCCAGACGCTGTGTGAGAGGCGACTACCGGCGAACACCGCGCCGGTCAAGGTTGTCCGGCTGAAATCCGCATATGCCAGATTGCAATCGCGAAACGTTGCCGCGCTCAGTGCGCCGATCGCGAGTGAGAAATCAGCGTTGCTGAAATCGATGCCGGAAGCCTGGCAGCGGTGCAAGTCAATGCCGTATGCGCGCGTGCGCGGACACGTGGCGGTGGTCAGATCGCAATGCTCGAACTTGCAGTTGCGCAGTATCGCGTACGAAAAATCGCAGGCCGTTTGGGCGTCGGCGTCGTAGAAACGGCAACGTTCGAAGTGGCTATCGGTAAGGTCGCTACTGCGAAACGTGCAGTCGACGAAATTGCAGTCGATGAAATGCGCACCGGCGAGTTCTGCCTGACGCAGGCTCACGTGCTCGAATTGTGTGTTGTGGACCACGAGTTCCGTCAGCAGCTGCGGCCATACGAGTGACTCGCCGATCAGCGCGTCGCGGATGTTGCCGAGCGCGAGGCGATCGTCCAATGTCTGTTGAGACCAAACACTTCGCTCGGGGTGATTCACGTGCGTGCCATTCGACTCGATCGATTCGAGTAGGCAAGCGTAACAGGCTCTACCAGGGGGTACACGACACTGAAAGGCGTGCCGAACAGGAATGGCATGAACCAGGCCGAGAAGCCTGACAACACTGCGCGGCGTATGCGGCGCACGTTGCTCACGCTGCTGGCTGCGCTCGCGCTGAGCTATGTGCTCGGTCGGGAATTCGACCAGAGCAACGAAGAGTTGCTCGGTTATCTGCTTGCCAGCCTCGCATTGGTGATCGGCTCAGGTCTGGTCGCGCTGACGTTGTTCGGCGTGATCAGGTTGTTTCGTCGCTAGCGGCGACTCCCAGCTACGGCAGACTCGCGAAGAATCGATCCATGCGTGGCGCGTAGTGGTGATCGTAGTCGAGCGAAAATGCGACCGCATTGGCACGGCCGAGGATGCGGTTGCGATTGACCCAGCCAATGACGCGAAAGTCGCCGCTGTTGTCGCGGTTGTCGCCGAGCATCAGATATTTGTGCGGCGGCACCCGCACCGGCAGGAACGACTGATACGCCGACGTGTAATCGCGACGCAACATGATGACGTGGTGCATCGTGCCGATATCTTCGTGATAGAAGACATACCGGGATGTGTTCTCCACCTCCAGCGCCGCCGCCTCGCTGGGTGTCAGCTCCGTATAGCGCGCGCCCGTGCCGTTGATGTACAGGCGATTTTTGCGCAGTTCCACGACATCGCCCGGCAGACCGATCACGCGCTTCACATAGAGTATTCCGTCTCTTGGAGACGGAAACGTCACCACGTCGCCGCGACGCGGTTCGGCCCATCGCGCGATCTGCTTTAGCGTGAACGGTACGCGCAGATCGTAGGCGAGCTTGTCGACGACAATTCGGTCACCGATGAGAATCGACGGCTTCATGCTGCCCGACGGCACCTGATTCCAGTCGGCGATGGCCGAACGGAACACCACCATGACGGCGATAAAGAGCACGAAACCGCGCCAATCACGCCACAGCTGTGAGAAGCGATGGCTGGCGTTGCGAGAATCAGTCAAAGGCGAACATCAGACAGAGGAGCTTGTGGTGCAGCGTATCGAATAATACATACTCGTGAAACTCGAGCAGCGAATGCGACCATTCGTGGGGGTAGCGGGTGTTGGTCGGTTCGTTGAACCAGTCGCACTCGGTCAATGCAAAAATCTCGAACGCCTGTGCCGCCAGCACGTCGATGAAGGCGGTGACGTTGCGACGACGTTCTGCAGCTATCGGCGCGCAGCCATGGCGGCGATATTCGAGATGACGCGCGACTCCAAGCTGCAACTGCGACGCTGAAATCGGCGTGTAGTGCGCCGGTGTCAGCTCGGCAACGTTGAACGGACCGTGTTTGGTTTCGGCGGGCAGCGTGTAGTGCGCGGCAACGAGTTCCTGATAAAGCGGCGCAGCCAGCAGGCCGGAGAAAAATAGCGTATGTGAAAAGCCGTGCGACCGCGGTCCGCGCACATCGGCGGCAATCACCCTGAATTGGCCGCGCGGTGGCAATCGCTGGCTGCGTTTCATTCTCTCGATGAATTCGAACTGCCCTGCGAGCGCGAACGTTTGATTCGAACGCGATCCACGGTCAGCGCGCGGCATGCGGCTTGCCTCGGAGTAGAAGCAGAATGTGACGCAGCCGCGGCGGCTTGCCGGTGAGCAGCACGCCGGTTTCGAATACGCGCGCCGCCATGCGCAGCGCAACGTAGATGGACGCCAGCATCAGCAGCGTGGTGCCGATATACGTCCACGATCCGGGCGGAAACGCTGCCCGATTCATCATTACGAACGGGGTGAACGGCGGCAGCCACGACAGCACTTGCGCAAGCATGCCGTTCGGTGTCCTGCCAATGGGCACCATGACGACCAGCGGTACGACCAGCAGCAACTGGATCGGCATCATCAGTGTCTGGGCTTCCTTCAGCGTGCTGGCGAGTGAGCCGATGGCGCACAGCAGAGCAGCGTAGAACAGGTAACCAAGCCCGAAATATACGACGAACGATGCGAGATATCTGGGATGATCGACCAGACTCGACAGGTCCAGGCCCGCCGCGCCGCCGAGTGCACCGGGCAGCCAAAGCACCGCGGCGATGAAGATGGCGAGCCACGACAGCACGATCGTCAAACCGGTTGCCGCAATGCCAACGATCTTGCCGGCCATCAGGTCGACCGGCGCAATCGATGACAACAGCACCTCGACGAGCTTGTTGGACTTTTCCTCCACGGTATTCGTCAGCAGCATCTGCGTAATCGAGAAGATCGAAATCCACAGGAGATAGACAAAGCCAACAGGCGCCCACTGCCCGAGCGTATCGGCAAGTTCCGCTTCGGATTCGGTACCGCTCTCATCGAGCCGTACCGGTACGAAGTCGATGGGTCGCTGTATCCAGTCGGCCACCCTGGGTGATATGTGTTTCTGTCGAATTCGCTGATCGCGGACGACGTCGGAGACGAGCGTTGCGTACCAGCGTCGCACATCCTGATTGGTCAGTTTTCGCGTCACGTAGGCCGCACCGGTGGCGTCGGCGACCGGATCTTCGGGAATCTCGAAGTAGCCAATCAGCCGGTCGTTGGCGAGCAGATTGTTCAACGCTGCTTTGGTGGTGCCCGACCGTGTCGCGACCTGGGTGTACTTTGCCCACGAGACGTTGGGAGCGAACGCGGTGATCGCATCTGGATTGCTCCGCCACCAGGAGGCAATGCGTCCGGCCGGGGTAGTTGCGACGTCGAGTTGTGGTTCACCACGCGCAGCTGCCTCGATCAGTGCCACGACGTCATGGGTGAGATGCGCGCGATCGCGCGCGGTGCCGATCGAACCGAGGTCTGCGAGGCGCTCCGGTCGGTCCGTTGGCGAACGTTTTGCGAGTGCTGCAATGAGCATCGCAACGTCATCGTGAACGATGCGTCGCGCGACGGCATCTTCGACCCAGCCGGACCGGTCGAGTACCGCGAAACGCGCTGGACCTTCGGCGTCGCTGAGCACGCTCGGCACGACCGAAACGACGATCAGTATGAGCGGCATCATCAGGATGCTGACCCAGAACCCTCGGGTGCGAACGTTCTCGAGGTATTCGCGTGTCGCGACGAGCAGCGCCTTCGACGCGTCAACGGTCACTGTCGTCTCCGACTGCGCGAACGAAGACTTCGTGGAGCGACGCCTCGCGCGTGTCGAATCGACGAATCGTCAAGCGATTCAGGAGATTACCAAGAATCACCTGTGGATCGGCATCCGCGAGCAGACTCAACTCCGCGTGACGGCCCGCGTCGTTGACGCGTCCGACACCGGGCAAGTCGTTCAGGCATGCACTGTTGCCGTCGTAGTCGATCAAGATCGTGCGTTGTGCGGCGCGTCGGATGTCGTTCAGCGTGCCATCGAACAGTTTGCGACCGCGATTGATCAGGATAAGGCCATCACAGATCTGTTCGGCCTGTTCCATCACGTGCGTAGACAACAATACGGTGCGGTTCCGACCTCGCTGAGCGAGCACGATGTTGCGCACCAGTTCGACGTTGACCGGGTCCAGACCGGAGAATGGCTCGTCCAGCACGATCAGTTCAGGGTCGTGAATCAGCGTCGCGACGAGCTGCACCTTCTGGCTCATGCCCTTCGACAGAGTCTCGCACTTCTGATCGCGCCAGTCCCGCAGGCCGAATTCGTCGAGCAGTCGCTCGCCTTGGGTGTACGCGGCTGCGCGCGGCATGCCCTTCAGGCGGCCGAAGTATGCAACGAGGTCCAGCACACGCATCTTTTTGTACAAGCCCTTTTCCTCGGGCAAGTATCCGAGGCGTGCCTTGATGCGCGCCGGGTCGTTCGAATCGAGCACGGTGATGCGGCCGCTATCGGGCCGCAGAATGCCCACAAGAATGCGTATGGTCGTAGTTTTGCCCGCGCCGTTGGGTCCGAGAATCCCGTAAACGGCACCGCGCGGGACGTTCAGCGATAGGTGATCGACGGCGACGACGTGAGCGAATGCTTTGCTCACGTCGTTCAGCGCGACGGCGGCATCGGCCATGTGTCAGTGGTCTTGCTGCTTGGCCGCCGGTGTCGCTTCGCGTTGAAAGCGACGCTTCCACTCCTCGTACGGCATGCCGTAAACGCGTTCACGCGCGCGTTCGTAGTCCATTTGCTTGCCCATTTCGGTTGCCGCCGCCGTGTACCATTTCGCCAGGCAGTTTCTGCAGAACCCTGCAAGGTTCATCAGATCGATGTTCTGCACGTCGCGGTGCGCGTCGAGATGCGCCAGCAGACGTCGGAACACCGCCGCCTCGATACGCTGTTCCTCGAGCGCGCTGTCGGGGTGCTGCTGGGACTGTTGCGAGGGCTTGGGTTGGGTCGTGTCCATGGTGATTGCGCATCCAGAAAAAGCGTAGCGGCCATGGTAGCGGATGCACGCGCGGGCGACACACCGGTGTAGTGCGCACTACACCAGATTTCGATGCGTCGCGCCGTTGTGATTGAATGCGGCACCCTGCCGCAGTTGGATGACTCGAATTGGACGCGATGGCGCTTCTGAGCGACCCGCAGACCTGGGTTGCGTTCGTGACGTTGACGGTGCTCGAAATCGTTCTCGGCATCGACAACATCATTTTCATATCGATCCTGACGGGCCGATTGCCGGAAGCGGAGCGAGCACGTGGCCGAATCATCGGGCTCGCGCTTGCGATGGGGATGCGCATCGCGCTGCTGCTCAGCCTCACCTGGGTCATGCAACTTACCGATAATCTTTTCTCGGTGTTCAACGAGGGCATATCGGGGCGGGATCTGATTCTGATTCTGGGCGGGCTGTTTCTGATCGCGAAATCAACCCAGGAAGTGCACAACTCGCTCGAAGACTCCGGCGAAGAGATGCCCGCGATCGGCACCGCGACCCTGCGCAGCGTGCTGCTGCAGATCAGCCTGGTCGATATTGTGTTTTCGCTCGATTCGGTGATTACCGCGATCGGTATGGTGCCGCACGTCGAAGTGATGATAGCGGCCGTCGTCATTGCAGTGCTGATCATGATGGCCGCTGCCGGCACCATCAGTCGATTCGTCGAAACGCATCCGACGATCAAGATGCTGGCGCTGTCGTTCTTGATGTTGATTGGCGTAACCCTGATCGGCGAAGGTTTCGATTTCCACGTGCCGAGGGGCTACATCTACTTTGCGATGGCATTTTCGGTTGGCGTGGAGATGCTGAACATCCGGGTTCGAAAGCGACGCGGGACGCCGATCAAGCTGAGATCGGCACAGCTTGGCGATATCGCCGAGATACCTCAGCGCCCGCGCGGAACGAAATGATCGGTGTGCGAAGTGGCCGAGTCGGCGCCTCGTCGGGCCGCTGCGCAGCGTTTACACTGTCACGGTCGAAGCAGCACACCAACCATGCGAATCGCCGCGCGCTCGGATCAGGGCAATGTACGAGCCAACAACGAGGATTGTCTCGCGTTCGACGCGCGCCTCGGCGTTGCGGTGCTCGCCGACGGGATGGGTGGTTTGCGCGCCGGTGAGGTTGCCAGCGCGACGGCGGTCGAAGTCGTGATGCAGCACCTGGTCGAAAATGCTGTGCGTCTGACTCGCCGCGAAGCACCGGACGCGCTTCGCGAGGCGCTTGGACTCGCGAACCGTCGGGTCTTCGCACTGGCGGATTCGCGGCGCGAGTACAACGGCATGGGCACCACAGTGGTCGTCGGTGCGATGCACGACGGGCGATTCATCGCCGCGCACATCGGCGACTCTCGGGCGTACCGGTTCCGCAACGGCGCGCTGGAGCGGTTGACGTCCGATCACAGCCTCGTTCAGCAACTGGTGGAGCAGGGCATCCTGTCGGCGGCCGAGGCGCGGCGCGCGCCGAATCGAAATATCGTGACGCGCGCAGTGGGCATCGAGATTGATGTCGAATGCGATGTGACCGAAATCGACAGTGTTGATGGCGACCTGTTCCTGCTGTGCAGCGATGGGTTGACCGACATGCTCGATGACGCGGCGATTGCGCGGCTGTGCACTGCGAACGGCGACAACGAGCCCAGCCGGCTCGTTGATGCGCTGATCGACGCGGCGCTTCGCGAAGGCGGCTTCGACAACGTATCCGTGATGGCGCTGCAGCCGTGAATACCGATGCGTCAGCAACCACGGTAAAACGCACGATCGAGGCGAAGCTCGCCGCCGAACTCGACCCGCAGCACCTCGAAGTGATCAACGAAAGTGACAATCACAACGTGCCGCGCGGTTCGGAAAGCCACTTCAAGGTGGTCGTGGTGGCAGCTGAATTCGAAGGCCAGCGGCTCCTCGCGCGACATCGGCGCATCAACGGCGTGCTGGCGGCGGAACTCGCCGGATCGATTCATGCGTTGGCATTGCACACGTACACCGAAGCAGAATGGCGCGACCGGTTCGGTGAGGCACCGATGTCGCCACCGTGCCTGGGCGGTTCGAACGGATGAACGTCGCAATGTTCTATTGCTTCGTGCGAATCGAAGAGCCTCCGGTGCTGGCGGAGCAATTGCGTCGGCTTACCGCAGCATTGGATTTGCGTGGCACGATTCTGCTCGCCCACGAAGGTATCAACGCGACGTTGACGGGCACCGATTCGGCGCTGCGCGAATTCATCGATCAGTTGCGCGGAGAGGCTCGTTTTGAATTCATGCCGGTGCGTTATTCCGGCGGCGATGCGGACAATCCGATCTTCTTTCGGATGAAGGTTCGTGTGCGTGACGAACTGGTCGCGATGCATTGCGACGACGTCGATCCCGCGAAGCGAACCGGGGTACGTGTCGATGCGGCGACGTGGAATGAACTGCTCGACGACGGCGACGTCACGGTCATCGACGCGCGCAATGGCTACGAAGTTGCGCTCGGCACGTTTCCCGGCGCCATCGACCCAGACACGCAAGCGTTCCGTGAATTTCCTCGCTTCACCGCGCAACTCGACCCGCAGCGACAGCCGCGCGTTGCAATGTTCTGTACCGGCGGAATCCGCTGCGAGAAGGCCAGCGCGTATCTACTGGATCGAGGATTCTCAGAGGTCTATCAACTCGACGGTGGAATCCTCGGCTATCTGGACGCGTGTCGCGAATCAGGCGTGGAAAACCGCTTCGACGGTGAGTGTTTCGTGTTCGATCAGCGCGTTTCGGTGGCCGAGGGCCTCGACCAAGGCGGCTATGTGTCGTGTCATGCGTGTCGCCGGGCGCTGACCGTGGCTGACACACGTTCACCCGACTACATTGTGGATGTCAGTTGCCCGTATTGCATTGCGCAGCAGACACCACGACAGCGGGCCGGGTTCGCTGAACGCGCGCGGCAGGCGCGGCTTGCGACTGGGCGCGGTGAACGCCACGTCGGCGCCGTGATGGCCAATGTCGCCACAACAGCCGCCACAACAAATCTACGAGGATAAGCGATGGATCTGTTTTCACAGCTGTTCTCGCTAAGCGGCAAAGTGGCCGTACTGTCCGGCGCGTCGACGGGCATCGGGCGGCACCTTGCGGGCACGCTCGCCGCGGCTGGCGCGAAGGTGCTGCTTGGTGCGCGCAGTACGGCCAAGCTCGAGGAACGGGTCGAGGAGATTCGCGCGACGGGCGGCGATGCGCATGCGGTGCCGCTCGACGTTTCCGATCTGCAAAGTGTGGTCGCATTCTTCGACGCGGCCGAGTCACGCTTCGGTGGCGTCGATATCCTTGTCAACAATGCCGGCGTCGAAGCCGGCGCGCATACCTACGCGACGCTTGACGATGCGAGTTGGGATACGGTGATCGACACCAACCTGAGAGGTGTCTGGTGGATGACGCGGGAGCTGACTCGACGCGTGATTGCGCAGCGACGTTCGGGCGCAGTTGTCGTCAACATCAGTTCGATCACCAGCGAACGCACGACCAAAGGTATTTTTCCGTACGCGGTGTCGAAGGCCGGCGTGAATCAGGCGACCCGTGTGATGGCGCTCGAAGGCGCAAAGCACAACATTCGTGTCAATGCGCTCGCGCCCGGCTACATCTATACGAATGTCAGCAAAGCGTTGCTCGACAGCGATATTGCACCGGAATTCGTACGCCGCATCCCCCAGCGCAGGCTCGGTGAGTTCGCCGATCTCGACGGCCCGCTGCTGCTGCTCGCATCCGACGCTTCGCGCTACATGACCGGCTCGATAGTCGTCGTCGACGGCGGCCACATGGTGAGTTCGCTGTAAGGAGAGAAGGGGGCCAGAACAACTTTAAGAGAGAAGGGGGGTCACGGGGCCTTCCATGCCGCCAACGAGGTAGTCGAAGCGCCGATGCAGCGCCTCTTCCTCGGAGCAGGTTCGCAAGTCGCCGAAGACAGTCGATTCCAGCTGTCCGGAACCGGCGAACATCTGCACTGTCAACGTCCAGAAATACAGATAGCGTGTGCGCCGGATACTGTCGGGCAAATCCGGCAGCGCACGCGCAAGCAGTGCATCGAAGCGCTTGGCGATCTGCTGCGGTTCACTATTGAGGATGTGTTGAATTTCCGGGCTCATGTCGATCTGCAGTCGCGCGAGGAAGCGCAATGCGTGCGCCCCATACTCCGGCGTGGTGTAGAGCCGGTAGTAAGGCGCGAACGCGGCCCACATTATTTCGCGGCAGGTTGGCTGCTCATCGTTGCGAACGCGCTTCTCCAGTGCACTAAGGGCATCCAGCCGGGAGGTGTCGAGTTCTTCCCGGATGAAGCCGATGATCGCGTCGATGATGCCGAGCTTGCTGCCGAAGTGATAGTGCACCGCCGATGCGTTCTTCGTGCCGGCGGCATTGTTGATCGTGCGCATCGATACCGCATCGATGCCGTTGGCGGCAAACAACTCCAGCGCCGACAGAATCAGGTTGTACTTGGTATCGGTGCGGGTCCTGGGTGCGATGGCTGGTTCCACGCGACTCTCCTGCAGAGAGCGCGCATTGTAGGAATTAATGCGCGTCAATCACAGCAACGGCTGCAATGTGGGCCAGACGTTGTCGAGCAGGCGAGGTTGTGCGGCGGCGGTCGGATGAATGCCGTCCGCCTGCATCAGCGCCGAATCGGTAGCGACACCGTCGAGCAGGAATCGTACCAGCGCAACGTGCTCACGCGTGGCCATGTCGGCGAACATCGAGTGAAATGCCTGCGTGTAGCGCGGCCCATAGTTCGGCGGGATCTCCATGCCGATTACGACGACCGCAGCACCCGATTTCTGCGCCAGTAGCACCATTTCGTCGAGATTCGCCTCGATGCGATCGACCGGGTAACCGCGCAAACCGTCGTTGCCGCCGAGTTCGATGATCACGACATCGGGTTGGTACAGCGCGATGGCACGCGGCAAACGTGCCAGTCCGCCGCCCGTGGTATCGCCGCTGATGCTCGCGTTGACAACGCGAACCGGCGGTTGTCGATTCGCAACGCGCGTCTGGAGCAGCGCGACCCAGCCGGTCTCGCGTTGAATACCGTATGCCGCGCTGATACTGTCGCCGATCACCAGTATGGTCTTGGCCTCGGTCGAGGTTTGTGCGGCCGCCGCCGCTGAGGCCAGGAGTAGCAGGGCCATTCCTCTGATGACGCGCGCCACTACACCGATCCTCGTTGCGCGATGCGTTTCCAAGCGGGTTCCCAGTCACTCCGGTGAGTCGGAAGAGTTGGAGATCTTGGCGGCCGTGGACATGGAAATCAATGCGGGAGAAAGCGTTGCGGTCGTCGGCGCCTCCGGTTCCGGCAAAACGACCCTGCTCGGCATTCTCGCCGGGCTCGACACGCCGACAAGCGGCGACGTCGTGCTCGCTGGACATGAACTGACGCATCTCACCGAGGAGCAACGCGCGCGCTTGCGCGGCGAAGTGGTGGGGTTCGTGTTTCAGTCGTTTCAACTCCTCGAAAGCCTGACCGCACTGGAAAACGTCATGCTGCCAGGTGAATTGAGGGGTGACAAACAACCCGACCGCGATGCAATGGCTCTATTGGAGCAGGTCGGGTTGGCCGCGCGGGCGGCGCATTATCCGCGTCAACTTTCCGGCGGTGAGCAGCAACGGGTCGCAATTGCCCGCGCGTTTGCGTCGCGACCGAAGGTGCTGTTTGCGGACGAGCCGACGGGTAATCTCGATACCGTGACGGGCGCGGCCGTGATCGATCTGCTGTTTGGACTGAATGCCGCCAATGACACGACGCTGGTGCTCGTCACGCACGACGTGCGCCTCGCCGAGCGCTGCGATCGGGTCGTTGAGCTCGATGCCGGCCGCGTTGTCGGCAATCGCGCGAACGCCGCGTGAGCGAGCCGTGAAACATCTGGCGCTGCCGCGGGCGTCGCTGGTGCTGCGGTTTCTGTTGCGGGAATGGCGCGCCGGTGAACTGCGGTTGCTTGTGGGCGCCGTGGTGCTGGGGGTCGGAACCGTGACCGGCATCAGTTTGTTCGTCGATCGCCTGGCGCGCGCATTGACGTCGGAGTCGGCAACCTACCTTGCGGCCGATCGCGTCATCGCGTCGTCACGTCCGATCCCAGAGACATTCGAGACCGCGGCCCGTCAACTCGGGCTTGCCACCGCGAGAACGCTGACGTTCACCTCAATGATCTACGTTGGCGATCGCAACCAACTCGTGTCGGTGAAAGCTGTCGGCGACCGCTATCCGCTGCGGGGCACGCTGCGACTGGCGGACAAGCCGTTCGGTGCAGGCTTTTCGGTTGACCGGTTGCCGCAGTCTGGGAAGGTGTGGCTGGACTCACGGCTGTTTCCTGCACTGGGTGTCTCGGTCGGCGACACCGTGAACGTTGGCGTTTCCGCGCTTCGCGTCGGGGCGGTGTTGAACGACGAACCCGACCGCGGCGGCACCTTCTTCGACTTCGGCCCTCGATTGCTGATGCGCATCGGCGACGTGGCGGCCACCGGTGTCATCAAACCCGGCAGCCGGATCGCGTATCGATTGCTGCTGGCCGGTTCAGACGACGCACTGGAGGCGTTGCACCGGCAACTCGAAACACAACTCGCCGGTGGCTATCGATGGATGGGTATTCGTCAGAGCAGTCCATCGATCGGCTCGGCGCTCGACCGCGCGACCGCATTTCTGCTGCTCGGCGGACTGCTCGCGGTGTTGCTGGCTGGGGTTGCGGTGGCATTGGCGGCGCATCGGTACGCGCGCCGGCACTACGATCACGTTGCAATCCTGAAGACGCTCGGTACAACGCCGGCCGAGATCCAATGGGGCTATGTAGCGCTGCTCGGTATCGTTGGTGGTATCGCGGCGGCCGTCGGTTTGTTGCTCGGCGGTGTCGTGCATCTGCTGATCATCTCGGCGTTGTCCGCATATCTACCGTTGCAACTGCCGATGCCCGGTATCAAGCCGGTGCTCGTGGGTGCTGTCAGCGGGTTCGTGTGTCTTGCCGCGTTCGCATTGCCGCCACTGATGGGGCTGAGGTCGATCTCGCCCATGCGGGTGATTCGACGCGATACCGAAGTCGCTGCATTGCCGCGAACGGTGACGTATGGCTGCGCCGCGGCGGGTACGCTTGGTTTGATGTTGTGGTACACCGACAGCATTCAACTGACGTTGTGGACGGTGCTGGGAATTGGCGGTGTGTCGATCGTGTTCGGGGCGCTTGGCTATCTGTTGTTGCGCACCGGGCGCCGGCTCGGCATGCAGGCGGGCAGCCGTTGGCGGCTGGCACTTGCGGCGCTCGCGCGCCGACGCGGCGACAGTGTCGCGCAGATCTTGATCTTCGGACTGGCGATCATGCTACTGCTGATCATGGTGCTGCTGCGCACAGCGTTGCTCGATGAATGGCGCACGCAGTTGCCGGAGCACGCGCCGAATCACTTTCTGATGAATGTCGCGCCGGAACAAGTCGAGTCGTTGCAGGCGATGTTGCGCGGCCACGTCGATCGGTTGGGCGCACTCTATCCGATGACGCGCGGTCGGATCGTCGCGGTGAATGGCGTGCCGGATGCGGTCTGGGAAGCACGACGACGTCTGCCGTCGTCTTCCGCGCCGCGTCTCGACATAGAGCGCAACCTTTCGTGGACGGCAAAACTGCCGCCAAATAATCGCATTGTGGCGGGTGCATGGTGGGACGATACAACCGATGCATCGGATGTCTCACTCGAGGAATCGTACGCGGCCAATGCGGGTATTGGCGTCGGCGATACGCTCGACTTCGACATTGGCGGATTGCCGGTTCATGCGCGCGTGACGAGCGTCAGACGGGTCGAATGGGACAACATGGCGCCGAATTTCTACGTTCTGCTGTCACCTGGCGCATTGCGCGACGTGCCGGCGACGTACATGACGAGCTTTTATCTCGCGCCCGAGGACAAGCCATTTCTGAATCAACTGCTCGCTGCGTTTCCAACCGTGACCGTCATCGAAGTGGACAAAGTCATCGCGCAGATCCAGTCGATCGTTTCGCGCGTGACCCAAGCCGTGCAGTTGGTGCTCGGTCTCGTGCTCGCGGCAGGCTGCCTGGTGCTTGTTGCGAGCATTCAGGCGAGCGGTGAACAACGTCTTCGCGAGCATGCGCTGCTGCGCACGCTCGGTGCGTCGCGGCGCCTGGTGCGCGGCGCGCTCGGCATAGAGTTTGCGTTGCTGGGCTTTTTTGCCGGGTTGATCGCTGCGTTCGGTGCCGAGGTAACGGTGTTCGCACTCGACAACCGGATATTCCATCTTTCGCCGGGACTGCATCCGTGGGTGTGGGTTGTCGGACCGTTAGCCGGCGCGACGATCGTCTGCGGGATCGGTTTGCTCGGTACCCGATCGCTGGTTGCCGCGCCACCGATGCGCGTGCTGCGCGACCTGGTGTAGTGCGCTGCATTGCTTGCGGGTTTCACCCGCGCCGCCATTGCAGCAGAATCGCCGCATTTGCGCAGCCGAGTCGCTGTGATGGACGACCGTAAGCAACGCTACGAAACCAGTAAGCTCAGCAAGCGCCTGCGAGCCGATGTCGGCCGCGCGATTGGCGATTACAGCCTGATCGAATCGGGCGATCGCGTGATGGTCTGTCTGTCGGGCGGCAAGGATTCGTACACGCTGCTCGACGTGCTGCTCAGCTTGCAGCGTGCAGCACCCATCGACTTTGAACTCGTAGCCGTGAATCTGGATCAGAAGCAGCCAGGATTCCCGCAACATGTACTGCCGGACTATCTGGAATCGCTCGGCGTGCGCTATCACATTCTGGAGCGTGATACCTACAGCATCGTTCAGCGCCTCACTCCAGAGGGTAAAACGTTCTGCTCGGTGTGTTCGCGCCTGCGACGTGGCACGTTATACGGATTTGCCAGCGAGATCGGCGCGACGAAAGTGGCGCTGGGACATCATCTCGACGATGTCGTGGAGACATTGTTCCTGAACATGTTCTTCGGGGGGCGCATGAAGGCGATGCCGCCGAAGCTGAGGAGCGACGATGGCCGCAACATTCTTATCCGGCCACTCTACTACTGCCGCGAGAAAGCAATCGCACGTTGGGCAGATGTGCGTGAGTATCCGATCATTCCGTGCAATCTGTGCGGCTCGCAGGAAAACCTGCAGCGCCGAGTCATCAAAGACATGCTGCGGCAGTGGGATAAAAGCGAACCCGGCCGCGTGGAGAACATCGCGCGCAGCATCGCGCATATCAGTCCGTCACAGATGGCCGACCCGAAGCTGTTCGATTTTGCGTCGTTGCAGCGGGACGCGGCGGCGAGCATGAGGGTCAGAGTGCTTCAGCAAGACAAGCAGCCATGGCTCGACGCCGAATGAAGCACTCTGACCCTTTGCCCCGACCAACCAGCTAGAGATCCGTTGCGCGGAAGCTGATTTCCCGGCTCGCGAGCGATTCGGCCGATTCCAGCACTTCGGAAAGTGCCATCTCGAAGCTTCGTACGAGCCCCAACAGATTTTTGCTGTCGCCGTGCGCCAGCGCGAGTTCGAGTGCCTTCGATGCATCTTTCAAATCGACCGCACCAAAGCTGCCGGCGACACCGTGCAGGTTGTGTGCGAGGCGCTCGCCGACCTCCATGTCGTTTGCGGTCACCGCTTCACGCATCCGTTGGCCGGCGTCGCCGTAGTATCGTCCAAAGTCGCCCATCAGTTTCAGCATCAGCTTGACGTTGCCGTTGTGGCCCTTGATGGCTTCGCCGATGTTGATGCCGGGTGTGCGCTGCTTGACGAGTTCGGCGAGCTGCGCCGCTTCGGTTGCCGGGTCGCTTGCGCGGCGGCGTTTGGGTATGACCTCGGCCGGGGGCGCACCGAGCAGATTCGCGAGCGTGATCAGTAATTCATCGAAATCGATTGGCTTCGTGACGTATGCGTTGCAACCCGCCTGCAGCGCCGCCTTGCGCCGCTCGGCAAGCGCGTCGGCCGATACGGCAATGATCGGCATCACGAAACCGGCATCGCGAATCGTCTGAGTCGCGGTGAGTCCATCGACCTCCGGCATATGGATATCCATCAGCACAGCGTCATATTGGTTCGCGAGCACCAGATCGATTGCCCTGCGACCGGTTTCGGCTATGTCTATGGTCGCGTCGCCGCGCTGCAGATATTCGAGCGCGAGCTGCTGATTGATCGGATTGTCCTCTGCCAGCAGGATGCGCCGACCGTGCAGAATGTCGGCACTGCGTGGCCGTGTGCGAACCTCGGTCGCGACACTGACCTTTGTAGACGGGCGCAGGAAACGTGCATCGAACGCAAAGCAACTACCTTGGCCGACCTCGGATCGGACCGAGACCTCGCCGCCCATGACCTGAACCAGCGTCTTGCAGATCGCCAGCCCCAGGCCGGTACCGCCGAAGCGCCGCGTAGTCGATGTCTCGGCCTGCTGAAACGATTCGAACAACCGGGTCTGCTGCTCGCGGCTTATGCCGATGCCAGTGTCGGTTACTTGCACGCCGATGACGAGTGCCTCGCCGGTCACACGTTGCAAGCGCGCGTCGACCGAGACACTGCCGGCTTCGGTGAACTTGATGGCGTTGCTGATCAGGTTGATCAGCACCTGCTTCAGGCGTAGCGCGTCGCCGACGATAACGCCGTCGCTCGGGAATTCGGTGTGCTCGCTGGTATGGTCAATCACGTTGAAGTCGAGGTTCTTCTTGCGCACCTCGGTCCGAAACAGCCGTTCCACTTCCCGCAACGTATCGCTGAAATTGAACGGCACTTCTTCGAGTACCAGCTTGCCGGCCTCGATCTTCGAAAAGTCGAGCACGTCGTTGACCAGGGTCAGCAACGATTCGGCAGCATTGCGGATCGAGGCGAGGTACTCGCGCTGTTTGCGGTCGAGGTGCGTTTCGAGAGTCAGTCTGGAGAACCCGACGATGGCGTTCATCGGTGTGCGAATTTCGTGGCTCATGTTGGCCAGGAATTCGCTCTTGGCTTGCGTCGCTGCTTCGGCGATCTGACGACGCTTGTCAGCCTCGCCGCGTTCGATGCGCGCACTGATGTCGATCACCGAACCGTCGATTACTTCGCCCTGGTTCGGGTCTTCATTGACGCGCGCGTTCAACGACATCCAGAATGTACGACCGTCGCGAATCACGCCTTCGGCCTCGAACGCGATTGCAAGGCCGGTCTCGTCGAGCAACGACATGAGTTCCCTGGCGCGATCCTTCTTCAAGAAAACCCGATCGATCAGATCGCGATAGTCCGCGAGCAGCGCGTCCGTCGAATCGAAACCGAGAATCTTCGCGAGGGTCGGATTAGCGCGGATCAGCACGCCGTCGCCACTGATTCGGAACAGGCCTTCGTTGGCGCTGTCGTAGAGGGTTCGATATTCGTCCCGCGTTGCCTGCAAATCAGAATACAGCCGGGCATTTTCGATCGAGATGGCTGCTTGCGAGGCGAGCAGACTCAGCACCTCGACGCGCTGTGCGGTAAACACGCCGGTTAACCAGCGATGCTCGACATACAGCACGCCGATCGCTTCGTTGCGGGCGATGATCGGCAAACCCATCACTGACAGCGGCTGGAAATCCTTCACGTAGGCATCCTGCGTGAAGACGTCTTCCCTGGTTGCATCGGCAAGCACCAGAGTCTGCCGTGTTCTGGCGACGAACTGAATGATGCTCTGCGGAATCTCCTCGCAATCCTCCAGCGCCATCGGTGGTGACAGGCGACGTGTGGAACCGCCGTCGATCGACGCGATCGCTTCAACGTAGAGACGGCCGTCGAGCGACAGCAGCATCGTGGCTTTCTGCGCGCCGGCGTGCTCCAAAGCCAGGCGCAGCAGCTTGATCAGCACGCGATCGAGCACGATCTCACCCGAAATTGTCTGTGCGGCTTTCAGGACCGTCGTCGTATCGAGCAGCCGCTGACCGATTTCGCGGCTCTCGTTGGTGCCACTGACGCTCGCGAAATCACGCACCGTGAGATCGACGAGATCACCGACGCTCCACGCGCCGGAGTCCGGTCGCGATAGGCGGTGGTCATCGATGTACGCCTGGAATTCGCGTTCGAGTTGATTGGCCTTCGACAGCGCGCCCCAGCGCAAGTACGCGTGATGTGCGTTGCGCATGAACAATCGTGCGAAATCGGTTCGTGCCGATTTGTGGCACAACCGCGCCGCGAGTTCATAGGCAATTGCCTCGTCGTTGGCGAGGCCGAATCGGCGTGCGGTGTGTGCCGCGGATTCGTAGCGCTCCAGTGCCGCGGTAGTCTGACCTTTCGTCCAGGCGATCTCGGCCTCGATGATTGCAACCTTCGGCGCGGCTGCCTGGCAGCCGGCGCGCTCCCAGCGTTGCATCAGCGCCAACGGCTCGCGGACCGCGTTAGTGGCCGCCGCGCCGCGCAGGCGTAAATCCGTCAACGCATCGGCGAATGCGAACCAGAGATTCAGTGGCGAACCCGTGAAGCGCGCGATGTAGCGCCGCGCCTCCACGAGAACGTTGGAAGCGCCCTGATAGTCGTTGAACAGTACGGCGAAGTACACCCGCAAGGTATAGATGCAGGCCAGTGCGGCATGGTCGTCGGGATTCGCGAACTGCGCGTTGTCTGCGCCATCTTGCGAATCGCCGTGGCCGAGCAGACTCGCCAGTACCTGCTGAATGAACCGCGCAACGTTGACCGCGGTCACGTGTTTCAACGGGGTAACGTCCGCGAGCCGCGCTGCCAGCTCGCGCGCCAGCGAAGCGAGTTCCATGCCGCGCGCCAGCGCGTTGGTTGCATAGAAGACAATTGCGACGAGCGCAAATTCGTAGTCGTGCGCGGCGATGCTGCGCCGCGTGTTCTCGGTCAACGGCGACAGCGTCTGCTCCAGCGTGCCCGTCCAGTGATCGACGAGCCCCGACAACAACGTCAACGCGCGCGTCGAGAATTTATCGTCGGCGAATCGATGGGCGAGTTGACGCGCCGTCGTGGCCAGCATCTGCGCCTTGGCGGTCTTGCCCAGTGCAATGTGGCGCACCGCTTCGGCGGCGAATGCGAAGGCAACTTCGGCGCTGTAGCCAACGGAGTGCGCGCGAATGATGATGTCCTGGGCGAGGTACACCGATTGGTTCGAGCCCATGTGGTAGCCGGCATGCAGCAATTGAGCCTCTAGCCTGAACGCTTCCTTCAACCGACCGTCGGTCAGCAGCGGTACGTCTGCTGGAAGCGGCCGTGTCGCACGCAGATAGGGGATCGGCCATCGCGGCGACAGCGGCTGGTGCGGCAGCCGAGCCAGACTCGCTTCGGCGCGCTCAATGGCTTCGCCGAGTTGGTTGCGGGCGAGCGCGGCGCGTATCCGAAGCTCCGTCAATGCGCTGCTCGCACCGATCTGCTGATCGTCGGCGAGTGCGAAAATCCGCGTCAGCTGGTCGAAATCGCCACACAGGAATGCAGCTTCTGCGGCGCATTCGATCAGCGCCTGCACCAGTTGGGCGTGGTCGGCGGAGTCCGCCTCGGGACGACTCGGCGCGAACAACGCAAGTCCGCTGCGGCAGTATTTGAAGGCCGGCTGGAAACTGCCTTCAACGAGCGCTTCGCGCGCGGCGAGCAGGTTGTAGTGCGCGATCGCATCGCGCTGGGACGGGTCCACGTCAAATGGCCAACCCGCCGCATTGAACTGATCGGCGATGCGTTTGGCAGACATACCGGCCGCGTCGGCATGAATCAGCGCATCCGCGATCGCCCGGTGAATGCGGAGTTTCTCATCGTCGTCGATACGCTCGTAGATCAGTGCCCGCACGCGCGGGTGTGCGAACTGATAACGCATGCTGCGTTCCGAGCCCTCGCGCACGCCGCCGATCAGGCCTTCGCCGACCGCTTTGCGCAGGTGGCCCAACGTGCTGGCGGGTGTCTGCGTCGACGTCTGCGCCAGTACGACAGCAACCAGCCCTGTGTCGAAGCTGTCCCCGATGCAGGCACCGATATCCAGTGCCTGGAGCGTATCGGGGCGCAACTTGTCCAGTTGGCGCTCGATCCGCTCGCGCGTGTTGTCGGAGAAGAAGTGTGTGCGAACCTGCTCGAGATCCCACGTCCATTGGTTGTGCAATGCGTCGTAGAACAATGTGTTCTGATCGTGCAGTTCGAACAGGAGTTCGAGCACGTGCAATGGAACACCGTCCGTTTTGGCATGGATCTCGGCGGCAAGTTCGCGAACGCGCGCTTCGGATTGCGACAGCAGATCGGCCAGCAGCGAACGCAGGTGTCCTCGTTCCAGCGGACTCAGCGCGATGTCAGTGGTTTTGCCGGCGATCCTGGCGTCGTTGAACTCGCTGAGATCGCTATCCTCTGCGGTTGTCAGCACTAGCAGGTGGCGGCCGTGCAGCGCGACCGACAATAGTTCGGCGACGGTATCCGGATCGATGCGATCGGCCTGTTCGATTGCGATGGCAACCGGGATCGGACTGAACGCACGCAACAGCGCGCGCAGCAGATGCTCTTCCGCGCGTCCGTAAAGTGTCGCGTCATCTGCCGCGTCGCCGTCGATGATCGAGGCGAGTTCGGGTACCAGGGCGACCAGCGGTGAAGGATTGTCGTTGGTCAGGCGCCTGAGGCGTGCCGCGAAGGCGTCGACGTCGCTCGCCGGTCGTGACAGCAGTTGCCGCACCAACGCGGCGGCCAGTTCGGCCAGCATGTCGAGGCCGGTTACGAACTCGTCGCGCCCGGGCCGTATGCGCGCCGCAAGGCCATGACGTTCGGCCAGATTACTCAACGCGAGATCGACAAACGCGCCTTTTCCGATGCCATGGCCGCCGAGCACGCGTGCGATGGCAACTTCACCGCGTACCACCCGATCGAGCAGCGTGTTCAACGCTTTGACCTGGTCGTCGCGCCCATACAGACGCTTGGGAATAGAGAGTTGGCCGCGTGCGTCGGAGCGCCCGAGCGCGAAGCTGTCGAGGTCGGCGTGGCTTGCCCACAGTTCGTAGCCCTCTTCGAGGTCCGCGCGCACCGCCGCGGCGCTCTGGTAGCGATCTTCGGGTTGCTTTGCGAGCAACTTGGCGGTGATGTCCGACAGCCACTGTGGCAGCGCCGGATTCACTTCCTTCATTGGTGTCGCAAGGCGTGCGATATGGAAGTGAATCAGTTCCAGTGGGTCGCTGTTGGTGAAAGGCGGCGAGCCGGTAAAGAGTTCGTACAGCGTCGCGCCCAGCGAATACAGGTCGGTACGGTAGTCGACGACGCGATTCACGCGACCGGTCTGCTCCGGCGAAATGTACGGTAACGTGCCGGTCAGGTGGGCGATCGCGGTGGCGTCGGGATATTCTCGCGGGGTCAGTGTCGCGAGGCCGAAATCGATCAGCCGGACGAGTTCGGCTTCCGGGTTGCACACGACGTTGGCCGGATTGATGTCGCGGTGGATGACGCCTTCGTCGTGAATCGACTGCAGTGCCTGACAGAGTTGAATCGACACCGCGAGTTTCTGCTCGAACGTGAGATTCCCCTGTCTGATCAGTTCGCGCAGCGCACTGGCCTGCACGTCTTCGAACAGGATGCGGCTGTCCTGATCCGTCAGTTCGATCGCGCGCACCACATAGGGGCTGGTCAATGATTGGTTGACCGCGAACTCGTGGTGGTAGCGGGCGACCGCACTCGGTCCGGCGGCCGACGACTTCAGCGTCTTGATGATGACCGGGCGCTCGCCGAGCCGCCCGCGATGGACGAGCGTGCTGGCGCTCTCGTAGATGCGCTTTTCAATGTCTAGCTCGAAATCGGCCATGGCGGTGAGCTTTGCTCCGCCGGTCAGGTCAGTCGGGGATTACGTGGGCAATCGGCGGCGCAGCGCGCTGCTACGTTACACGACCTCGGGTGTGAACAGATAGCCGGTACCGTGGATCGTCGAGATGATCTTTGCGGTCGCCGCCCGTTCACCGAGCTTCTTGCGAAGTTGGCCGACGAGCACGTCGATGTAGCGGTCGTCCGGAAACCATTCGCGGTTGCGGATGCGGTTCATGATCTGGTCGCGGTTCATCACCTCGCCGGCTTTTTCCATGAACGACAGCAGCAGTTGGTACTCACCGGCTGAGAGTTGCGTCGATTCGCCTTCGGCCGAAGTCAGCTCGCGCTTGTTGAGATCGAGCGTCCAGCCGGCAAACTTGCGGATGTGATTCTTGCGACGCTGGCGTTGCTGGATGTGCACGCGGCGGATCAGGTTGCGCGCGCGGGAGAGGAGTTCACGCGGATCGAACGGTTTGGTCACGTAGTCGTCGGCGCCACTTTCGAGACCGAGGATACGGTCGATCTGCTCCTGCTTACTGGTCACGAGGATGATGCCGATATCGGAATGGGCGCGGATTTCGCGCGTCAACGTCAGACCGTCCTTGCCGGGCAGCTTGATGTCGAGCAGTACGAGAATGACGTTCGTGTCGGTGACCAGACCGACGACCTCGTCGCCGTTTCCGGTGGAGGAGACCTTGAAGCCTTCCTCTTCGAAATACGAAACGAGTTGTTCGCGGGTGATCGGTTCGTCTTCGACGACCAGAATGTGTTCCTGTTCGGCCATGATTCCTAGTCCTGTTGGCATGCCGAGATAGCGCGGTACCAGTGCGAGGCAATGCAATCCGGAGCCGCGTCGCGCACTGAGATCAAAGCCGGTATGGTACTGGAATGCAACGCGCAAGTACCGTAGTTGCGATCGTTATCACGCGATGAGCGGGCCAATCATCAACATTCCGATTGAGGCGCTGTCCGCCGAAGCGCTCGACGGCGTCATCGACGACTATATCCATCGCGAAGGGACTGACTACGGGCATCGTGATTTCCATCTCGAGCAGAAGCGCGAGTCCGTACGCCGTCAACTGGCAAGTGGACAGGCCGTCATCACCTACGATCCAGACAGCCGAACCACAACGATTGTCGAGGTCCGATTCGCGAACAGGTGAGGCAGCGGATAGTCGAATCGGGGGCTGTTCGTACCGAATGCGCCCTATCCGGCTTGTTGGGAGACGCCCTGTGGCGCGCCCGACACCAGCACTCGAGGGCAGGCACCCTTCAGTTGGCGCGCGGCTTTCCTTTGGCCTTGAGGCGCGTCAGATACCCTACGACCTGCGTATACGCGGCGACCAACTGGAGCGCTTGAGCCGGCTTGCGCCGCTCGCGCACCAGACCGCCGCGACCGCGTGTCCAACCGGCGACACCCTTTGGCCTCGAGTGTTCTCGCATGTGGGAGAACAGTTCCGTCATGACGTCCAGCTTGGCCTGGGCGAGCGCGTCATCCATCAGTGCCTGGTAGCGTGCCGGGGTGGGCTTTTTGTCGCGACCGAGCGCGCGTTCGACGTGCAGCGCGGCGCGGTCGATCACAATGGCGCGTACCTCGCGTTTGTATTTTCGGATCGATTCCGGCTTGGCATCCCGTAGCGCGATGAATTGGGTCATGTGGCGGTTCGCTTGATTGCTGTGCATTCAGGTCTGCCCACAATGCCATCGCTCGACTGTCCTGTCACGAACGGCGGCGCCGCCTTACGATGAGAATGGCTCACCAACACGCACCATAAGGGGCGATGAGCCGGTGTTTCGCGGCACCGCATCGCCTGCCGCCATTGCACGGTCGAGGCGGATTGTTTAAGGTCGGCCGCCCTTCGTAGTCGCCGTTTGTTGGTCATTTGGTCAAAGGATCAGTTGCAGTGGGGGTCTGGCTTCGATATGCCGTCCGCGGCGCCTTTGTGCTTCCGCTTCTGCTGGCGGGGCGCAGTGTTGCGCACGCCGCCAATCGGCCTGCCGACGATTCCACTACCACGCAACGAAAAATCGAAGAGATTGTCATCACCGGCGATGCGTCGATCGCAGACCAGCTGAACGGTGT
This sequence comes from uncultured Gammaproteobacteria bacterium, assembly GCA_963735085.1. GTDB lineage: Bacteria > Pseudomonadota > Gammaproteobacteria > Pseudomonadales > Azotimanducaceae > DATJGR01. Next base: position 286,424 of record CAVTJP010000006.1, on the reverse strand, counting down.
CGGCAGCACGACTAAAATCGACGCGGCCACGTTGCGCCTAGTCGGCCAGACGCACATCTATCAAACGATGGTACGGGTGCCTGGAGTGTGGGTGTCGAAAGGGTCGGAGGAGGAGAGCCTCACGGCGATTCGCTCACCGGTGTTCACCGGACCAGGAGCGTGCGGTGAGTTTCTTTATCTCGAGAACGGTGTGCCGATACGGCCGGCAGGATTCTGCAACATCAACGATCTCTTCGAGATCAATTCGGAGCAAGCCGCGAGCATAGAGGTGTTGCGCGGCGCCGGTAGCGCGCTGTTCGGCGGCAATGCGATGCACGGTGCCATCAATGTCGTTACGCAGACGGCTGCTGAGCCGGGCCGGTTGCTGCTCGAAGCCGGTCCGGATGACTACGGCGCCGCCCGTGCGAGCATCAGCACTACCGCTGGCGAACAGCTGCTGCGCTTCGACGGCATGGGTGTTACCACCAACGGCTATCGCGATGCGACCGGTCACGACGAGCAGAAGATCACGCTGACGCAACTCGGGCCGGTTGCCGGCTTTGACGTGCACTCGACGTTCGAGTGGACCAATCTGAATCAGGAGACCGGTGGCTATGTCGTCGGCTACGGCGCCTACAAGGACAATCAGTTGCGCAAATCGAACCCGAACCCGGAGTCGTACCGTGACGCCTGGGCGTTGCGCTTCATCAGTGAGTGGCGGCGCGAACTCGGTTCCGGCGATGAACTGACCATCACGCCGTATTTCCGGCGCTCGGCGATGCAGTTTCTACAGCACTTTCTCCCAGGTGAGCCGCTCGAGCAGAACGGCCAGAACAGCGCCGGGGTGCAGACCTCGTTGTCGGGCAGCCATGGCGCATTGGATTGGCGCGGCGGCATTGATGCCGAATGGGCCACCGGCAATCTCTATGAATTCCAGGCCAATCCTGCGCAGGGTTCGGCATTCATCACGGCGACGCGACCGGTCGGTGTGCACTACGACTACGATGTGACGAGCCTTATGGTTGCGGCGCACTACGATGTGCGTTACGCGCTGACCGACGCGGTCGCCATCGTCAACAGCGCGCGTCTGGAATGGCTGCACTACGATTACAACAATCATGCCCTCGACGGCAATACCAAGGACGACGGCACGCCGTGCGGATTCGGCGGTTGCCTGTACACGCGGCCGCCCGATCGCGACGACGCCTACACGAATACCGCGCTGCGGCTCGGTATCGATTGGTCCGTCGCGCCGAACCTGACCTTATACGGCGTAGCGAGCAACGGCTTCCGTCCGCCGCAGGCGACCGAGTTGTATCGCCTGCAGAGCGGCCAGAACGTTGCCGATCTGAAAAGCGAAACTGTGACGTCGTACGAGGTAGGCGGGCGCGGGCACCTGCAGGCCTTCGATTATTCGACCGCAATCTATGCCGAGCGCAGTGAGCACGTGATCCTGCGTGACGCCAATGGATATAACGTCAGTAACGGCAAGTTGGAGTCGGCTGGCGTCGAGTTCGACTTTGGCTGGACACCGCTACAGCACCACCATCTGTCGGTGATCGGCACGTACGCGCGGCATACTTACGCATTCGATCAGGCGATCGCGGGTGGCGAGATCATAAAGGACGGCCACGATGTCGATACCGCGCCACGCTGGCTCGGCAGCGCGCATTGGAGTTACACACCGACCCCAGATCTCGTCAGCGAAGTCGAGATGATCTATCAGGGCCGCTACTATCTCAACGCGGCGAGCTCCGCGGACTATGACGGCTTCACATTGTGGAACTGGCGCGGAACGTGGCAGATCAACCCGCATTGGCGCGTGTTCGCGCGGGTGATGAACATCGGCGACACGCGTTACGCGGATCGCGCCGACTACGCATTCGGGAACTATCGCTACTTTCCCGGCGCGCCGCGCCAGTTCTTTGCCGGGGTCGAATTAAGCCTGGGAGGCTGGAGATGAAATGGATCAAACGTCTGGCGGCCGGCTTGCTGGGGATAGTGGTTGTCGCGGCGATCGTCGCCTGGCTGTGGTTACCGCCGGTTAACATCCCCTTCAAGGGGATGTTGGCGAATGTGCTGCCGGGGCTGGTCGCCGCGCCGACCGCGAGCGCAGCGACGGTCAAATCGCGCCTGACGGTTCCGCCGGGCTATGGCATCAGTCTGTTCGCGAACGATATGCCGGACGCGCGCGTATTGCGGGTCACGGCACATGGCGATCTGTTGGTCGCATCGCCCGGCAAGGGCCGCGTGTACTGGCTTGCGCGCGATGCTGACGGTGATGGCGCCAGTGATTCACGGCGCGTGTTGCTGAAAGGTCTCGATGGACCGAACGGCCTCGATTTCTGGCATGACTATCTCTACGTCGCCGAACAGGGCCAGATTGGCCGAGTGCGATTCGACGCCGCCACCGGACAACTTGCGGGCAGCTACGAGGTCATCATCAAGAACCTGCCCGTTGGCGGCAATCATTGGAAAAAGACGATTCGTTTCGGCCCCGACGGCCTGCTGTATCTGAATATCGGCTCGTCGTGCAATGTCTGTCTGGAGCAGGACGATCGTCGTGCGGCGATGTTGCGCTACACGCCCGACGGTAAATTCGTCGACGTCTATGCGGCTGGTCTGCGCAACAGCGAAGGTATGGACTGGCGCGCCGATGGCACCTTGTACGCCACCGACAACGGCCGCGACCTGCTGGGTGACGATTTTCCGCCATGCGAACTGGACGAGATTCGTCAGGGTGGCTTCTACGGCTGGCCCTTTGCGAACGGCGACCGAGTGCCGGACCCCGACTTTGGCGCGGGGCGCGAGGCGGTGATCGCCGCGTCGATTCCACCGGCGTTCTCGTTTCGCGCCCACAATGCGCCGTTGGGGATGGTCTTTCTCAGAAGCAATCGGCAGCTGCCCCGGTATCGAGGTGATGCGCTCGTAGCGCTGCACGGTTCCTGGAACCGTACACACAAAGACGGCTACAAAGTCGTCGCGTTGCATTGGGATGCAGACGGTTCGATTCACTCGAGTGATTTCCTGACCGGATTCCTCGTCGACGAGAATGTCATCGGTCGTCCGGCTGACGTCGCAGAGGATGCCGACGGCGGTATATACGTTTCGGACGATTACGCCAATGCGGTCTACAAGATCACCCTCGGCGCAACGGCCAGCGCGAGCACGAACAAGCGCGATGAGTAACTCGCAGCTGCCGCAAATTTCGCAACCGCCGCGCAGGCAGACCATCGATACCGAGGTCACACCGCGCGGAACACTCGAAGTGCTGTCGCAGCGTGAGGTGCAGCAACTACGGAGTACGGCGGATTCGAGGATCCACGAACTTTTCAGACGTTGCGCGCTGGCGGTGCTGAATACCGGTGATGAAAGTGACGACGCTGCGGCGCTGTTCGACGCGTATCGCGATTTCGATATCGAGATCATGCAGCGCACGCGCGGCCTCAAGCTTGCCATCAAGAATGCGCCGGCGGGCGCCTTCGTCGAAGGTCGTATGGTCGAAGGTATTCGCCAGCACCTGTTCGCGGTGCTGCGGGATCTGGTCTTCATCGGCACTGAGATCGATACCAACCAGCGCTTCGATCTGAACTCCAGCGAAGGCATCACCGATGCGGTGTTCCACATCCTCAAACAGGCGCGGGTGATGCAGCCAGACGTGCGGCCGAATCTGGTCGTTTGCTGGGGCGGCCACGCAGTTTCGCGCAACGAATACGAATACACCAAAGAAGTGGGTTATCACCTCGGCCTGCGTGGCCTCGACATCTGCACCGGCTGCGGTCCAGGCGCGATGAAAGGGCCTATGAAAGGTGCTGCGATCGGCCACGTGAAGCAGCGCGTATCGGGAGCGCGCTATGTCGGCCTGACGGAGCCGGGCATCATTGCGGCGGAGCCACCGAATCCGATGGTGAATCACCTCATCGTGCTGCCGGATATTGAAAAGCGCCTCGAGGCGTTCGTCAGGATGGGTCACGGCATCGTGGTGTTTCCGGGCGGCGTCGGCACCGCCGAAGAAGTGCTGTACCTGCTGGGATTGCTGATCGATCCAGCCAACGCCGCACAGAAGTTTCCGCTGATCTTTACCGGGCCAGCATCCAGCGCCGATTATTTCGCCAGCCTCGATCAGATGATCACGCTGACACTTGGCGAAGATGTTCGCCGCTTCTACAAGATCATCGTCGACGATGCGCCGAGCGCGGCCCAGTGGATCGGCCGTAAAATCCGCAAGGTGCAGGGGCAGCGCCGCACCTCCGGCGACGCGTACTACTTCAACTGGTTGTTGAAAGTACCGATCGAGTCACAGCAGCCGTTCCACGTGACGCATGAGAGTGTCGCGGGCCTCCGATTGCGACGTGACATGCCGTGCCATGAACTGGCCGCCAATCTGCGCCGCGCGTTCTCCGCAATCGTCACCGGTAACGTCAAGGATCACGGCATCCGGATGATTCGCGAACACGGGCCGTTCACGCTGCACGGTGATCGCGACATTATCGATGTGTTAGAGAAAGTGCTCGGCGAATTCATTGTCCAGGGGCGCATGAAGCTGCCTGGCTTGCGGTACGAATCGTGTTTTAGGCTGGCGGCCGATCCAGCATGACGCCGGCGTGGCTCGCTCAGGCGGTTTTCTACCAGATCTATCCGCAGAGCTTCTACGACGCCAACGGTGACGGAATCGGTGATCTTGCGGGGATAGAAGCGAAGCTCGACTACCTCGCCGAACTCGGGGTCAACGCGCTGTGGATCAACCCCTGCTACGTCTCGCCGTTCAAGGATGCCGGCTATGATGTCGTCGATCACTGCCGCATCGCGCCGCGTTACGGTAGCAACGCAGATTTCGAACGTCTGCTCGCTGCGGCGCATTCACGCGGTATCCGCGTCTGTCTCGACCTGGTTGCCGGACATACTTCCGACCAGCACCCGTGGTTCGTCGAATCGCAACGCGCCGACACCAACGAATACTCGCAGCGCTACGTCTGGACGAACAATCCGTGGGTGAGGCGCGACGGCGATCTCGATTTCGTCAGCGGGTCGTCGGACCGTTCCGGTGCTTACGCGGTGAATTTCTTTACACATCAACCGGCGCTTAACTACGGCTTCGGACGCATCACGCGCAGCTACCAGCACACGCCGGATGCGCCGGGGCCGAAAGCCACTCGCGCGGCGCTCAAGCGGATCATGAAGTTCTGGCTCGATCTCGGCGTGGATGGATTCCGTGTTGATCTCGCCGGCAGTCTCGTCAAACACGACCCAGATTGCATCGCGATTCGCCGGTTGTGGCGCGAACTGCGCACCTGGCTCGACGATAGTTATCGCGATCGTGTGCTGATCTCCGAATGGGGTCATCCGGAAACTTCGATCGATGCCGGTTTTCACGCGGACTTCATGCAGCACAATGGCGTTGAAGGCTACGACGCGCTGTTGCTCGGTCCCGACTCGTTTCCGAAGCGCACCGAGATGCCCTACTTCGACCGTCGCGGCAGCGGTGACTTCACGCGCTTCTGGAATGCGTTCGATTTTCAGCAGCAGCGTGTTACCGGACGTGGGCTGATCAGCCTGCCGACGTCGAATCACGATTTCGTTCGGCCGAGCCGTGGCCGTGATAGCGACGATCTCGAGGTGCTCTACACGTTCCTGTTGACCTGGCCGCAGCTACCGTTCATCTACTACGGCGACGAGATCGGTATGCGCTATCTGGCCGATCTGACGAGCAAAGAAGGGGGCTATCAACGCACCGGATCGCGCACGCCGATGCAGTGGGACGCCTCGCCGCTGGCCGGATTTTCGACAAACCCGTCTGCCACGCCCTATCTGCCGATCGATCCGCGCGACGATCGGCCAACGGTGGCCGCGCAGCGTGCCAGTCGCGAATCGCTGTGGCATCACGTCGAGCGGTTGATCTATCTGCGCGTGACGGAATCCGACCTCGCTGCGGATGCACCGCTGGAAATTCTAGGTGCAGCGTCGCACGGCTACCCGCTGGTGTATCGCCGGGGCGGTTCGTTGATCGTCGCGATCAACCCAGGACCGGCCACGCACGCGGTTGCGCTGCCGCCGCTCGGCGATGCCGCGGAAGTCTTGTCGCGTCGCTGTCACGCGGTGCACGGTGAATCGGGCTGGCAGGTGCGCATCGGCCCACGCGGCTACGGCGTGTTCAGTGTCCGTTGAGCAGCCGTGCCAGGAAATGCGATCCTGGTGCGCCGGATGGCGGACTTCGCCCGCTATAATGCGCGCGGCTTCACCACGACCACGGTCCATTGCAGGCATCACATCTGACGGCACCGCTTCTAACGGCCCCGCTTCTAGCAGCAAAAGGGCTCAGCTGCGAACGGGACGGCCGCATGCTGTTTCAGTGTCTCGACTTGGAACTTTGCAGTGGCGAAGTAATCGAGTTGACAGGCCCGAACGGCAGCGGCAAGACGACTTTGCTGCGCTGTCTCGCCGGTCTCACCGGGGATTTCCTCGGCGAGGTCAGCCGTACGCCTGCATTCGTCTACATGGGCCACCGCGGTGGCCTGAATTTGCAGTTGACGCCGCTACAGAACTTGTCGTGGTCGGCCGCAATCGAAGGATCTGATGCATCCACCGAGAAGTTGTCATTGTTGCTCGAACGTGTGGGACTGGCGGGCTATGAGTTCACGCCGTGTCAGCACTTGTCCGCCGGCCAACAGCGCCGAGCGGCATTGGCGCGCCTTGGCTTCGGTACCGCTGCGCTATGGCTGCTCGATGAGCCACTCACTGCGCTGGACGACGCGGGCTGTGCGCTGGTGCACGGGTTGCTCGAAGCGCATCGACGTGCCGGCGGCGCTGCGCTGTGTGCGACGCATCAATCACTTCGAGTCGACGGCGCGCGCCGGCATGCACTCGGACAGTCGGCGTGAGCGTCACCTGCAGCATGCCGCGAGACGCATTTCACCACTCGCCCGCACCGGGTCGCGCGTTCGCGGCACAAGTACGGCGCGATCTGACGATCGCGTATCGCTCGCGCAGCGAACTGGTCAATCCGTTGATGTTCTACGTGATGGGCATCGCGATGTTTCCGCTCGGAGTTGGGCCTGGGCCCGACCGATTGGCCGAAATCGCTCCGGGCGTACTTTGGGTGCTGGCGCTGCTGTCGAGCCTGTTGTCACTCGATGCGCTGTTTCGTCGCGACTTCGACGACGGCACGCTGGAGCAGTTCGTCGTGCATGTCGACCCGCTGTTCAGCGGTGTGCTTGCGAAGGTGATCGCGCACTGGCTGGTCACCGGCCTGCCGCTCACGCTGCTGTCGCCGATCGCCGCGGTGATGCTGTTCCTGCCGTCTGCGGCCATTCCAGCGTTGATGCTGAGTCTGCTGCTCGGTACACCGATCCTGAGTCTTCTCGGCGCGGTCGGTGCGGCGCTGACGGTTGCGCTCAAGCGCGGAGGACTGCTGTTGACGTTGATCATCCTGCCGCTGTACGTGCCGGTGCTGGTGCTCGGTGCGGGTGCCGTGGCGGCAACGGTCGACGGCGTGGATGCCTCGGCACAACTAGCCTGGCTTGCGGCGATTCTTGCGCTGATGCTGACGTTGACGCCGTTCGCATCCGCGATGGCGTTGCGCGTTTCGCTGGAGTAACGAGATGAGTCGTTTGAAGACGCTATGGCATCGTCTTGGCTCTCCGCGCTGGTTCTTCGAAATTAGTACGCCGTGGGCGAAGGCAGCGCTTGTTCTGGGCCTGCTGGGCATTGCCGTCGGCTTTGTTTGGGGCCTCGCCATCGCGCCGCCGGACTACCTGCAAGGCGACAGCTTCCGGATCATGTACTTGCACGTGCCAAGCGCGATTCTGGCGGAATCGTGTTACATCCTGATGGGCATCGCGGGGGCCGTATTGCTGATCTGGCGCATGAAACTTGCCGACATGGTGGTGGCCGCAGCGGCGCCGATTGGCACGGTGTTCTGTGTCATTGCGCTGCTGACGGGTGCAATCTGGGGGCGTCCCACCTGGGGAACCTGGTGGGTCTGGGATGCGCGCACGACATCGATGCTGGTGCTGCTGTTTCTGTATTTCGGCGTTATCGCGTTGCGCGAAGCGATGCCGCGTGAAGAGGTCGCTGGACGCGCGGCGGCGATCCTCGCGATTGTCGGCGTCATCGATATTCCAATTATCAAGTATTCGGTAGACTGGTGGCTGACGTTGCACCAGGCGTCGTCATTCTCGCTGACCAGCGCGCCGACAATGCCGAGCGTGATGTACCTGCCGCTGCTCGTCAGCGTGCTCGGCTTCTACGCGTTTTTCTTCGGCGTGCTGCTGTTTGCGGTCGGCAACGAAATCCTCGTGCGCGAGCAACGCACGCAATGGGTCACCGATCTGGTGCGGGAGCGGCGCGCGTGAATTTTTCGAACTGGCACGATTTCCTGTATATGGGGGGACATTATTTGTATGTCTGGAGTGCGTATGGTGTCGGCGTAGCCGGCATCGCGGTGGTGCTCGGACGTACGCTGCTCAGACGGCGACGTTTTTTTGTCGAACAGGCTCGGCGGCTGCGCCGCGCGTCGCTCAGCGCGGAGGATGACAATGCATCCCGTACGGCGTAAACGATTGATCGCTGTGGTATTCCTGCTGGTAGGCGTTGCCGTCACCGTGGCGTTGGTGATGCGCGCGCTGAACGAAAACATCAACCTGTTCTATCCGCCGTCCGAAGTGGTGTCGGGCAAGGCGCCGGTGGGTCCGCGAATTCGTGCTGGCGGCATGGTGAAGGACGGTAGCCTGCACCGCGCTGCCAATGGCCTGGACGTGAGCTTCGTCGTGACCGATCTGCAAGGCTCCGCGTTCACCGTCGTCTACTCAGGCATCCTGCCCGACCTGTTTCGCGAGGGTAAAGGCGTGCTCGCCACCGGGCATCTGCAGGCCGACGGCGTATTCAAGGCCGATGAGGTGCTCGCCAAGCACGATGAGAATTACATGCCGCCGGAATTGAAAGGGATGCACAAGTCGATTGCAGGAAACGCGTCATGATTCCGGAACTCGGTCAGTTCGCATTGATACTGGTGTTCACGCTGGCGCTCACGCTCGGCGTGGTGCCACTGATCGGCGCCGCGCGCGGCTATCGCGCGTGGATGCACAGCGCGTTTTCGCTTGCCACCGGCGTTGCCGTGTTCGCTGCACTTGCGTTCGGTTGTCTCGTCTACTCATTCGTCGTCAGCGATTTCTCGGTGCGTTACGTGGCGACCAACTCGAACACGCTGCTGCCGCTGTATTACAAGGTCGCCGCTGTGTGGGGTGCGCATGAGGGTTCGTTTCTGTTGTGGATTCTGATCGCGTCGCTGTGGACGTTCGCGGTGGCGGCATTCAGCCGCAATCTGCCGCTGACGATGATCAGTCGCGTACTCGCGGTGATGGGCTGGCTGGTGGCCGGATTCGCTGCGTTTTCGTTGTTCACCAGCAATCCGTTCGAGCGCGCGCTGCCGATCGCGCCGACCCAGGGCGCCGATCTGAACCCATTGCTGCAGGACTTCGGGCTGACGATTCATCCGCCGATGCTGTACACCGGGTACGTCGGTTTTTCGGTCGCGTTCGCGTTTGCGCTGGCTGCGTTGATGAGCGGGCGTCTCGACGCCGCGTGGGCGCGTTGGTCACGACCATGGACCAATATCGCGTGGGCATTTTTGAGCGTCGGCATCGCGCTTGGCAGCTGGTGGTCGTATTACGAACTCGGCTGGGGCGGCTGGTGGTTCTGGGATCCGGTGGAGAACGCATCGTTCATGCCGTGGCTGGTGGGTACCGCGCTGGTGCATTCGCTGGCAGTGACCGAAAAGCGCGGTGCGTTCAAGAGTTGGACGGTGCTGCTCGCGATTGCTGCATTTTCGCTGTCACTGCTGGGCGCGTTCATCGTCCGTTCGGGTGTGTTGACGTCGGTGCACGCGTTCGCGGTGGACCCCAAACGGGGGCTGTTCATCCTGGCGTTTCTGGTGATCGTGGTCGGTGGATCGTTGACGTTGTATGCGGTGCGCGTGCCGCTGATTCGTTCGCGCGTGCATTTCGCCGGGCTGTCGCGCGAAGTGTTGTTGCTGGTCAACAACGTACTGCTGGTCGTCGCAATGGCCGTAGTATTGCTCGGCACCTTATATCCGCTGGCATATGAAGCGCTGACGGGTGGCGGAAAAATCTCGGTCGGCCCACCGTATTTCAACGCGGTATTCATTCCGCTGATGGTGGTGGTGGCACTGGCGCTCGGCATTGGCCCGTCGACACGCTGGAAGCGCACTGGTGTCGGCTATCTATGGCGCAAGCTAGGTGCGGTGTTCGCCGCGAGCGTTGTGATCGGTGTGGCGCTGCCGCTGATCGTCACCGGTGTGTTCAAGTGGCAGCTCGCGGCCGGTATCACGCTTGCACTGTGGATCGTCGGCACGCACATCGAAGATGCCTGGCAGCAAGCGGGCCGGCGCGTCAGCGGGCTACGCCGGCTGAGCGCGGGTTACCTCGGCATGACACTCGCGCACATCGGTTTTGCCGTCACGCTGACCGGTATCGTCATCACCAGCCACACGTCGCTCGAGCGCGACGTGCGTCTGACGACCGGTGGCTCGGCGCATCTCGGTGCGCTGACATTCACGCTCGTTGCGGTCGACCGGATCCGCGGGCCTAACTATGTATCCGATCGCGGCACAGTTCGCGTCGACGGCGATGGCGAGGAGTACCTGCTGTTCCCCGAGAAGCGCCACTACCTGGCCGGCGGCAACGTGATGACCGAAGCAGCGATCGAGCCGGGCCTCACGCGCGATGTGTATGTTGCGATGGGCGAACCGACGGGTGGCGGCGGCTGGACGATGCGCCTGCATTACAAACCGCTGGTGCGCTGGGTGTGGTTCGGCGCGCTGCTGATGGCGTTCGGTGGCGTGACGGCGGTGACCGACGCGCGCTACCGGCGGCTGCGCGTGCGCGCCGGCGCCGCGGGCACCGTCGAGTCGAGCGCGTGAGTCGTGCCAGTCTGTTCATTCCGCTGAGCGCATTCATCGTGATCGTCGCGTTGCTGTATGCCGGTTTCAGCTTGAACGATCCGCACCTGCTGCCGTCTGCGCTGATCGGCAAACCCTTCCCGGCGTTCGATCTGCCGGTGCTCGGCGATGCGCAGGCTAGTGAAGGAACTGCCGCCGCTGGCGGGCACGATAGGCGCGCAACGCAGGCGGACGTGCGTGGTCCGGTACTCGTGAACGTGTGGGCAACCTGGTGCCCGACGTGCCGTGCGGAACATGCCGAGCTGCTGCGTATTCATCGGGAATCGGGGCTGCGGATCATCGGCATCAACTACAAGGATGACCCCGTCGCGGCACGCGCATGGCTGGCGAAGTTCGGCAATCCGTACGAGTTCAACATCGTCGACATGGACGGCACGCTCGGCGTCGACCTTGGCGTCTATGGTGCGCCGGAGACGTTTCTCGTGGATGCGTCCGGCACGATCGTCTACAAGCGCGTCAGCGATGTGAACCGCCGGGTCTGGCAACGTGAGATCAAGCCGCGCGTCGACGCGCTGACGAAGACAGACACGACCGATGTCACACCGCGTGGGTAAAGGCCGCCCGATGCTGTCGTTACTCGGCGCTGCAACCGTTCTTGCGACGCTGTGTCTTGCACAGCATTGCCTGGCCGACGACCCGATCGAAGCATTTGCGTTCGATAACGCGTCCCAGGAAGCGCGCTATGAAGCGCTGACTCAGGAATTCCGGTGCCCGAAGTGCCTCAACACGAATCTCGCCGGGTCCGATGCGCCGATCGCAGCCGATTTGCGCGCAACGGTGCACCGACTGATCCTCAAAGGGGCGTCCGATCAGGCGATCCGTGATTATCTGGTCGCGCGCTACGGTGAGTTCGTGCTTTACGATCCGCCGCTGCGCCGCGGCACGCTGTTGCTGTGGCTCGCGCCGGGCCTGCTGATTGCAGTCGGCTTCACGATGGTGGCGGTGATTGCATTGCGCCGCCGCGGCGCAACCGAGCCACTCGACGATGCCGAGCAGGCACGTTTAGCCGAGTTGTTGCGCGAGCCACCTCGCGATACGGGAGCCACCATTACGCCGCCCGTCGATTCCGGGGGTCCGACGTGACGCCTTTCATCGTTACCGCCGGCATCTGCCTGGCGGTCGCCGTCGCACTGGCGGTCTGGCCGTTGCTGCGCCGGCGCGGGGCGTCTCCGAACATCGATCGTCGGGCGACCAACGTCGATCTGTATCGGCAGCGCGTTGCGGAAATCGAACATGATCGCGACGCGGGTCGCATCAGCGAGGAAATTGCGGCAGCGTTGATCGACGAACAGGCGGCGACGTTGCTCGACGAGGCCGGAGCGACTGAAACAGCGGCGGGCACCACGCCCGGCCGCTCAGTGCCCGCAGCGATTGGCGTCGTCATTGCGATCGTCGCGATCTCGCTGACGATGTATCACAAACTCGGAGCATACGACGCCGTGCAACTGGCTGATGCCGCGCAGGTGTTGCGTCAAGCCGAGCCGGATCAAGCCGCATTGGGCGACCTGGTGATGCGCCTGCGCACCCGCGTCGCCGCCGAACCAGACGACCTGGAGAGCTGGTATCTGTTGGGCACGGCGTTGATGCGACTCGATGATGGCAACGGTGCGGCCAGTGCGTTCGAACACGTTTACGCGGCCGAACCGGATGACCCTGCGGTGCAGGTCGCGTTGGCGCAGGCGCGCTTCGTTGCAGCCGACGGTACCGTCACCGCGGCTAATCGCGCACTGATCGATCGCATTCTGGCGACCGATCCACAGCAGTCGATCGCGCGGGAGATGCTGGCGCTGGATGCATTTCGCAAACACGACTATGCGGGCGCCGCGCGTGATCTGCAGCAGGCGATTGCCGGTAGCGGTTCAACTGAGCGAACGGCAACGCTCAAACAGGGTCTGCAGCGCGCACGGGCACTGATGGGTGACACCGGCCCGTCGCTGGATGTGACGATAGAAATCGGCGATGCAATGCGCAACGCGCTGCCCCCTTCGGCACGGATATTCGTATTCGCGCGCAAGCCGGGCCAGCGGATGCCGCTGCTGGTGGCGCGCACCGCACTCAGCGCCTCGCCGATGACCCTGCGGCTGGACAGCACCAACGCGATGCAGGACGACGTCACGTTGACCGCCGGCGAGACGCTTGACGTCGCCGCGCGCCTGTCGGCGAGTGGCGAGGTGAACCTCGGCGGTGACGACCCGCAGGTCGGTCAGGATGCGGTCACGCTCGGTACCGGGGTGACGCCGGTGCATCTGGCGTTCGATGCGGCGACGGCAGCGAAGAATGCTGCTTCAGTTGCGCCGATAGCCGCTCAAACCGAAGTACCCACCGCAGCGCCAAAAAGCGCTGCCAAGTCCGGCGCTGGTGCGGCGGATGTCGCCGTGCGGCTCAGCGTGGCGTTCGCACCGGGCATCGCCGCGGCGCCACCGGCGCGGGTATTCGTCATCGTGCGTGCGCCGAGTGGCCCGCCGATGCCAATCGCGGTCCGTGCCCTCGATCCCTCTGCGCTGCCGCAACAACTGGTGCTGACCGATCGCGATGCGATGCAACCCGGCCGCTCGTTGAGCATGTTCGACCGCGTGGAGGTGTTGGCGCGGCTGTCACGTTCGGGTGATCCGATGCATCACGCCGGCGATGTCGACAGCCCGATCCAGTCGCTCGACCCACGCACCTCGAAACCGGTGTCGCTGATCATCGGTGGTTGATCGATTGCGGATGAGACGATCGCTGCTCGAATGAAAAGCTGAATAAACAGCCGAATGAACGATTGGATGTATGGGACAGGAAACAAATCAGCTGTCGCGCTGTCGAACCGTCAACGCCTCAACCAGGGTCCACCGCGACGGTACGATGATGTCATTCAAACCAGCTGCGAGTCTCACCGAACAGATTGCCAATCACTTGAGTGATCAGATCATTACCGGACGGCTCGCGCCGCTCGAGCGCATTCAGGAATTGCGGGTCGCCAAGGATCTCGGTGTGTCGCGCGGCTCGGTTCGCGAGGCGCTGCTGATCGTCGAGGGTCGCCATCTGATCGACATCATTCCGCGTCGTGGCGCCGTGGTCAGTGGGCTCGAGCCGGTGCGCATTGCAGATCTCACCGAGTTTTATGGTGAACTCTGCCTGATGGTGCTTGCGCGCGTCGCGGCGCGCGGTACGAGCAACGGCCGCAGCCACGTCCTGGAGGGGTTTCGTTGCGAAATCGCCAAAATGACGGCGAGCCTTGCGCCCGAATCGGTTGACGAACTGATTGCGGCGAAGCTCAAGTTCTTCCACGCCGGGCTCGCGGTCGCCGGCAACTCGTACCTGACCTCTGAACTGTCCGATCTGACGCCCGCAATGCAGCGCATTTCACGTCGTGCCGCAGCGCACCCGCACTTCGACGCACGTGACGTGGCGCGTTGCGCGCGCGCGATACTCGACGCGGTCGTCGCCAACGACCACACCCGGCTCGGCGAACTGATACGTGCGCACTTTCGTCGTGAAGCCACGCTTGCACTCGACGCAGCCGTGCACTGACAACTCCGCGACAATTTCTATACACTACGCCCGGCCCCGCGCTTGGGCCGTGGATGCGCAGCGAGTCGTTTGCAGATAATTTGAACGATCGCGCGTTCGTTACCATTACGCGCCGCGGTTTTGCCGCCGCTTTCGGAAATACACGCAGCAGTCGATGCGACTCAAGCAAATCAAGCTGGCCGGCTTCAAATCGTTCGTAGATCCGACGACGGTCAGTTTCCCCGGAAATCGCTGCGCAATCGTCGGACCCAACGGGTGCGGCAAATCGAACATCATCGACGCGGTGCGCTGGGTGATGGGCGAGAGTTCAGCGCGCCAGTTGCGCGGCGAGGCGCTAACGGACGTCATATTCAATGGTTCTACGACGCGCAAGCCGACGGCGCTTGCGAGCATCGAGCTGACGTTCGACAACTCCGATGGCCGCATTGGCGGCGAATACGCCCAATACAGCGAGATCGCGATCCGCCGTCAGGTGACGCGCGATTCGCAGTCCGGCTATTTTCTCAACGGTACCAAGTGCCGGCGTCGCGATATCATGGACATCTTCCTCGGCACCGGTTTTGGTCCCCGCAGCTACTCGATCATCGAACAGGGCATGATCAGCCAGCTGATCGACGCAAAGCCGGAAGACCTGCGCATCTACCTCGAAGAAGCAGCCGGCATCTCGAAATACAAGGAACGCCGGCGTGAAACCGAAACCCGGATCCGCCACACCGAGGAAAATCTGGACCGGCTGAATGACGTTCGCGAAGAACTCGGCAGACAACTCGACCATCTGCAGCGGCAGGCGCGCGCAGCCGAGCGATATCGCGAACTGAAGGAAACCGAACGCACGGTCACCGCGGAACTGCACGCGCTGCGGCTGGTGTCGCTGGAGGCTGCGCTACAAGCGCGTGAAGCCGAGATTCGTTCGCTGGAAGTTGCGCTCGAACGCGCCATCGCGGGCCAGCGCGAACTCGACAACGAAATTGAAAAGGGCCGTTCGCAGCACGCGCAGCACAGCGACGAATTCAACCGCGTGCAGGGTCGCTACTATCAGCTCGGTGCCGACATCGCGCGAATCGAAGAGGCCATCAGCTACAACCAGCAACGCGTACAACAGCTCGAGCTCGATCTCGATTCGGTATCGCAGCGGCGTAAGGAAACCGAGCGCCAACTGGCAATGGACGAAGAGCAGATCCAGTCGCTGCGCTCGGCACTGGCCGAAGCCGGGCCGAAGGTCGAAGCCGCCCGCGCCGAAGACGTGACTTCCAGTGCCACCCTGGAAGCCGCCGAGGCGAGCCTGAACGCATGGCGGGCGAGTTGGGAAGCGTTCAATGAACGTGCCGCCGCGAATCAACGCGAATCCGACGTCGAGGCCTCCCGCATCGAACATCTCGAGCAGGTGCTGCAGCGGCTGCGCGCGCGTGCGGCCCAACTCGAAGATGAAGCGCGCAACATCGTCACGGGCGATGCATCCGACGACATTGGTGAGCTCGCAGCAGGCATCGAAGCCGAGATGGCCGCGCTGAATGCCGCCGAACTCGACATGGAGCACTGTCTGGCGGAACTCGGCGCATCGCGCGAGGACCTCGTCATTCGCGAGCAGGTACTCGAAGAAGCGCGCAGCGATGTACAGCAGCTGCGTCACGAACTCGCATCGCTGGAAGCCGTGCAGCAGGCCGCGTTGGGCCGTACCGACGGCGCAGCCGACGATTGGCTGCGCAGCCAGTCACTGACCGAAGCGCCGCGTGCCGGCGAAGGTCTGGCCGTGGTCGCCAGCTGGGAGCGCGCAGTCGAGGCTGTGTTGGGTGATCGCCTGCAGGCAGTTCACGTTGCATCGACCGCTGACTTTGCCGAGCACCTGACGCACCTTGAACATGGCGTGGTCACGCTGTTCGAAGGCGGTGACGCCGCGCAGCCAAACCATGATCTGCCGCTGCTGGCGAGTTTCGTGACCTCGGCGCGGCCGGTCGGTTCGCTGTTGCACGGTGTGTATGCGGCATCGTCGCTGGCCATTGCATTGGAGCATCGTGTCCGACTGGGGCCGGCAGAGAGCATCATCACGCGTGAAGGCATCTGGCTGGGGGCCGATTGGTTGCGTCTCGACCGCGGTGCAGACATTGGCCATGGCATCATCGAACGCGCGCGATCGCTCGACGTGCTGCGCGAGCGGGTCGAACAGGCCGAGCTCAACCTGACGGAATTGCAGGGGCGCGTCAGCGACGGCCGCGCGCGCGTCGAGGGCCTGGATCAGCGGCGCCACGAATTGCACGGTACGATCAATGGCCTGTCGCAGACGCTGGGACAGCTTCGTACCGACCATGGCGTGCACCGCGTGCGTCTCGAGGAAGCCGACGCCCGCCGCGAGCGGCTCAACGGAGAAGCCACCGAAACCGAACAACAGGCCCTCCACGAAGCAGGCAGATTGTTGGCTGCGCGCAATAAATTGGCGCAGGCCGAACGCGCGCGGGAAGCGTTTGAAGGCGACCGTGAGGCATTGACGAACGCGCGCGAAACGCACATGCACGCCGTCGAGGAGGCGCGCCAGCGCGCCCGCGCGGACCGCGACCGATTCCACGCCCTCAATGCCGAGAGACAGACGCTCGCCTCGCGCCTGGAGGCGACCGAGACCGCGCGCCAACGGTTGCTGCGGCAACAGCAGGAACTGTCGGAGCGCCATGGTGAACTGACCGCGGGTGTCGAATCCAGTCAGGCACCGCTGCCGAATCTGCGCGGCGAACTCGACGGCAAACTCGCGGAGCGTCTCGCAGTTGAACACGCACTTACCGATGTGCGGCGATCGCTGGAAGCCGCCGAACTGCAGGTGCGCGAACTCGAAGCCAAACGCGGCGAGCATGCCGAAGCGGTCGATGGTGTGCGCTCGGCGCTGGAATCCGCACGCGTCGATCGGCAGGGCCTGCACGTCAAACGCACCAGTCTCGTGGAGCAACTCGAGGCGACGGGCCTCGAACTCGAAAGCGTCCGCGCGGCGCTGGCGGCTGAAGCGACAGAAGCGGCGTGGGCGGAACAACTCGAAAAAATTGCCAATCGCATCCAGCGACTGGGCCCGATCAATCTCGCAGCGATCGAGGAGTACGAATCGTCCGCGGAGCGCAAACTGTATCTCGATCAACAGCATGGCGACCTCACCGAAGCCCTGGAAACGCTCGGCAACGCAATCCGGCGCATCGATCGCGAAACGCGGTCGCGTTTCAAAGAGACGTTCGATGCGGTCAATCAGGGGCTTGGTGAGCGTTTTGCCAAGGTTTTCGGTGGCGGCCACGCGTACCTGGAATTGACCGGCGAGGATCTGCTTGATACCGGGGTTACGTTAATGGCGCGGCCACCGGGCAAACGCAATGCGAGCATCAACCTGCTGTCGGGTGGTGAGAAGGCGCTGACCGCGATTGCGTTGATCTTCTCGATATTTCAGCTCAACCCGAGCCCAGTGTGCCTGCTCGACGAAGTCGATGCGCCGCTGGACGACTCCAACGTCGTTCGGTTCGCGAACCTGATTCGCGAGATGTCCGAGGGCGTACAATTCATCGTCATCACGCACAACAAACTGACGATGGAGATGGCAGAGCATCTGATGGGTGTGACGATGAACGAACCGGGCGTTTCGCGTCTGGTGTCGGTGGACGTAGAAGAGGCGGCGCAAATGGCCGCGGTGGTTTAGTGTAGTGCGCCGATTTTGGTCACGGACGATGCGCACGAGGGGCGCCGATGGACATTAAGGACTGGATACTCATTGGCGGCGGCGCGCTGTTGGTCGCTGTAATCGGACATGGATTCTGGCTTGCCTGGCGCAGCCGCCACAACACCTTGCGCATGGATATCGATCCGAACATTCCGCACGAGGAAGTCGACCCGCTCGATTTGCTGCGTGCTGAATTGCCTAACGGCGGCGCGCGTGTGCGCAGAATCGAACCGCGCGAACAATTTCCGTTCGAACTCGAACCGGCGCCCGCCCCAGAGCGTATCGCCGATGTGAAGGCGACCCATGCGCAGCCGATCGTGCCGAGCCGCAAGGCGATGCCCCGCCGCGAGACGAAGCAGGCGGGGGGGCAGCCAGCACAATCGCGCGCCATCGTTCCGGAGCGTTCGCGTGCGCGTGGCGGCGCTCGCGAAAGCACCCGCTCAGCCCCGCAGGCCGCGGCGCCGCGCAGTGACGAATCCCACCAATCGGATCTGTCCACGTCGATGCCTGCTGAGGTTGTCGTCATCAATGTGCTGGCGCGCAATGGTGCGAAATTCGGCGGTTCGGATCTGCTGGAAGCATTTCTGCGCAACGGCTTGAAGTTCGGCGACATGAACATATTCCACCGTATTCAGCCGGTCTCGAAGGAAGTTCAGTTCAGCGTTGCGAGCGCGGTCGAACCGGGTACGTTCGATCTCTCGGCCATCAATACATTGCACACGCCAGGCGTCAGTTTCTTCATGCGAATGCCTGGCCCCGAACAGCCGCTCGAAGTGTTCGAAGACATGCTCGCGGTGACCCGCGACGTCGCCGCATCGTTGAGCGCCGATCTCAAGGACGAGCAGTTGTCGGTGATGACCAGCCAGACGATTCAACACTGCCGCGCGCGGATCGAAGACTTTTCGCGCAAGCGGATGTCGCAACGGGCTTGAGGAAAGAGGGTCAGAGTCGCTCCGACCCTCTTTCCAAGTGATGCATTGTGAAGGCGACTCGCAAAGTACGCGATGAAATCGATTCGCTGCGCGCTGCGATCGACCATCACAACTACCGCTACCATGTACTGGACGATCCGGAAGTCGCCGACGCTGATTACGATCGCCTGTTCGACCGTCTCGTTGCGCTCGAGGTCGACCATCCGGACCTGATCACGCCCGAGTCGCCGACGCAGCGCGTCGGCGCTCAACCCCAGTCGGCATTCGGCAGCGTCACGCATCGTCTGCCGATGCGCTCGCTGGACAAATGCACCACCTTCGATGAATTGCTGGCGTGGGACGAACGTTGCCGATCCCGCCTCGATACGACCGACGCGCTGGAGTATTCGTGCGAACCGAAGATTGACGGTGTTGCGGTCAGTCTGTTGTACGAACGTGGCGTGTTGGTGCGTGGCGCAACGCGCGGCGACGGCACGAACGGAGAAGACATCACCGCGAACGTGCGCACCGTCGCTGCGGTGCCGCTGCGCCTGCGGGGCAAACGTGTGCCGGCGACGCTCGAAGTGCGCGGTGAGATCTATCTGCCGATCGCGGGCTTCCACGCGTTCAACGAAGCGGCTGCGCAGCGCGGTGAGAAGACGCTCGTCAACCCTCGAAACGGCGCGGCCGGCAGTCTGCGCCAATTGGACCCGCAGGTAACCGCGTCGCGACCGCTGAGCCTGTTCTGCTACGGCGTCGGACTGCTGGATGAAGGCTGGCAGCCGACGTCCCAGTCCGAGGTTTTCGCGGCGCTCGAAGGTTGGGGCTTGCGCATCAATCCGCTCACCCGGACGGTACGCGGTGTGCAGGCCTGCTACGAATTCGCCGAGGACCTGCTGCAACAGCGCGCCAAGTTGCCGTACGAGATCGACGGCGCAGTGTTCAAAGTCAACGAGCTCGCGCTGCAGGAGCGGCTCGGCACGGTTACCCGTCGGCCGCGCTGGGCGATCGCCTACAAATATCCGGCCGAAGAGGCGACCACGCGCTTGCTCGGCGTCGAGTTTCAGGTCGGCCGGACCGGTGCAGTCACGCCGGTCGCGCGGCTCGAACCGGTGTTCGTCGGCGGCGTGACGGTGAGCAATGCCACCTTGCACAATATGGACGAGATCGAGCGCCTCGGGTTGATGATCGGCGACACCGTGTTGCTGCATCGCGCCGGCGACGTCATTCCGCAGGTGATGAGAGTCGTGCTGTCGAAGCGGCCCACCGACGTCTCAGCGATCGAAATTCCGACACGGTGTCCGGTATGCGGTTCGGAAATCTTCCGCGCTGACGACGAAGCAGTGGCGCGCTGCACCGGCGGACTCGATTGTCCCGCACAGCGCAAAGAGGCAATCCGCCACTTCGCATCTCGGTTAGCCATGGATATCGAAGGTCTCGGCGAGAAGCTGGTCGATCAACTGGTCGAACACAAACTTGTCGATCATGTCGCCGATCTGTACGGCCTGACCGTGGAGACGCTCGCCGAACTCGACCGGATGGGGCCGAAGTCCGCAGAAAACCTGCACGCGGCAATCGACATCAGTCGCTCGACGACGTTGCCGCGATTCGTCTACGCGCTGGGGATTCGCGAAGTGGGCGAAGCAACCGCGCTGAATCTTGCACGCCATTTCGGCGATCTCGACCCGCTCATGGGCGCGACAGTCGAGGAACTACTGCGCGTCGCCGACGTCGGCCCGATCGTTGCCGAACGGATTCACAAGTTTTTCGAGCAGAGCCACAACCAGAACGTGATCGCACGCCTGCGCGAACGCGGCGTACATTGGCCGATCGAGGCACCTGCCGAACAGGCGCCGCTGATCGGGCAGACGTGGGTGTTGACAGGCACGCTCGAGGGGATGACACGCGACGCGGCGAAGGCGCGGCTGCAGGCGCTCGGCGCCAAAGTGGCGGCTTCTGTGTCGGCGAAAACCACGCAGGTCGTGGCAGGGTCGAACGCCGGCACCAAGCTGGACCGCGCCGGCGAACTCGGTATTCCGGTGATGGACGAGGACGCGTTCATGCACTATCTCGCCGACCTTTCATGAGATAGGGTCAGAGGCGCTTTTCGGAACATAGGCAGCCGGCGACGGTCCCAATTGTCTAACCCACATACTTTGGTGCGGAAATGAAAGCGACCCGACGACTCCATGACGCGGGCCAGAGTCTCTGGCTCGACAACATCACCCGTGATCTGCTCACCTCGGGGACATTGCAACGCTACATCGATGAACTGTCGGTGACCGGACTCACGTCGAACCCGACGATCTTCGATCACGCGATCAAGAACGGCACGGCCTACGATGAGTCGATCCGCACCAGGCACGAAGCCGGTGAATCGGGCGAGTCGTTGTTCTTCGGACTCGCGATCGAAGACCTGACACGGGCGGCCGACCTGTTCGGCCCGGTGCACGAACGCACCGACGGTGTCGATGGCTTTGTGTCGCTGGAGGTGTCGCCCCTGCTCGCGCATGACACCGACCAGACGATCGCGGTAGCCAAGGCGCTGCACGCGCGCGCAGCCCGGCCGAACCTGCTGATCAAGATCCCCGGCACACAAGAAGGCCTCGGCGCGATCGAAGCAGCCACGTTCGCCGGCGTGCCCGTCAACGTCACATTGCTGTTTTCGTGCGAGCAATATCTGGCGGCTGCCGAAGCGTACCTGCGTGGCATCGAACGCCGCATCGCCGCCGGGCTGAACCCCGACGTCGCCTCCGTTGCTTCGGTTTTCATCAGCCGCTGGGATGTCGCGGTAGCCGACAAGGTACCCGCAAAGCTGCGCAACACACTTGGCATTGCGGTGGGCCAGCGCTGTTACAAGGCCTTCTACGACCTGATTGCATCGCAGCGCTATCGTCGGATGATGAATGCCGGCGGCCGGCCCCAGCGACTGCTGTTCGCCAGTACCGGCACGAAGGATCCGGATGCTTCCGACGTATTGTACGTCGAAGCATTTGCAGCGCCGCTGACCGTCAACACGCTTCCGGAAGCGACCCTGAAAGCTTTCGCCGATCACGGCGACGTGAGGCAAATGCTGGCGGTGAACGGCGGCGACTGCGAGACCGTCATTGCCGCACACGTGAAGGCGGGCACCGACGTCGCAGCACTCGGTGCGCGCCTGCAGGATGAGGGCGCCCGGGCGTTCGTCGAATCATGGAACGATCTGATGAGCCTGATTGAATCCAAAAGTGCGGCGCTGGCGAAAGCGGGGTAACGTCTGGTGAACATACTGGTCATCGACGTCGGCGGCTCTCACGTCAAGATTCGCGCAACGGATCAGAGCGAGAAGCGCGAATTCGAATCCAGCAAGAAACTGACGGCCGCGAAGATGGTGCGGAAGGTGCGGAAGCTCGCCGGCGACTGGGCTTACGACGTCGTGTCGATCGGCTACCCGGGTCCGGTACTGCATCAATGCGTCGCCGCCGATCCGCATAACCTTGGCAGCGGCTGGGTCGGCTTCGATTTTAAGGCGGCCTTCGGCTGTCCGGTAAAATTGATCAACGATGCGGCGATGCAGGCGCTCGGCAGCTATTGCGGTGGCCGCATGCTGTTTCTCGGCTTCGGCACCGGGCTCGGCACGACGATGATCATCGACGGCGTCATAGAGCCGATGGAACTCGGCCATTCGCCATACAAGAAAGCGACCTACGAAGACTACGTCGGCGCCCGCGCGCTGGAAAAGCGCGGCAAGAAGAAGTGGCGCAAGAAGGCGACCCGCATCATCAAACAGATGACCGCAGCGCTCGAACCCGACGAAGTCGTGCTCGGGGGTGGTAACGCCGAGTTGCTGCGCAAACTACCTCCTCGATGCCGTCTCGGTGACAACGAGAATGCGTTCGTCGGCGGCTTTCGAATGTGGGAAGACGCGTTCGCGGGCCAGTCGCGTCAACGGCTCCGCGGTGTCGCGCAGTGATTGCGGCCGTGCGGCCCCTGACGGCGCGCGCCGCGTGGCAGGCGCTCGAGGCGCACCACGAGAAGATTGGCGGTGCGCACCTGCGCGATCTGTTCGCCGCAGACCCGCAGCGTGGTGAACGACTATGTGTCGAAGCTGCGGGGATATTCCTCGACTATTCGAAGAACCGCATCAACGACGAAACGGTGCGCCTGTTGCTGCGGCTTGCCGACGAGTCCGGTCTGCGCGCGCGCATCGATTCGATGTTCCGCGGCGACAAAATCAACGTCTCCGAGGATCGAGCGGTGCTGCACGTGGCGCTGCGCGCGCCGCGCGGTGCGTCGATCAAGGTCGATGGCGAGAATGTCGTGCCCCAGGTGCATGCGGTACTCGACAAGATGAGCGCGTTCGCCGAACGCGTGCGCGCGGGTGCGTGGACGGGTCATACCGGCAAGCGGATTCGCAATGTCGTGAACATCGGCATCGGCGGCTCGGATCTCGGGCCGGTGATGGCGTATCGGGCGCTGCGCACCTACGCCGATCGCGCGATGACGTTTCGCTTCGTGTCGAACATCGATGGCACCGATTTCGTCGAGGCAACACGCGATCTCGATCCGGCCGAAACGCTGTTCATCGTGGCGTCGAAGACGTTTACCACACTGGAAACGATGACCAACGCACACAGCGCGCGCGACTGGAGCCTCAATGGCCTTGGTGGTAATCCGGCATCGGTTGCGAAGCACTTCGTTGCGGTGTCGACCAATGCCGCAGAAGTCGCCAAATTCGGTATCGATACCACGAACATGTTCGGTTTCTGGGATTGGGTCGGCGGGCGGTACTCGATGGATTCGGCCATCGGCCTGTCGACGATGCTCGCAATCGGGCCGGCGCACTTTCGCGAAATGCTCGGCGGCTTTCACGAGATGGACGAACACTTCCGCACGGCGGAATTCGCGCAGAACCTGCCGGTGCTGATGGCTATGCTGGCCATCTGGTACAACGATTTCTTCGGCGCGCAAACGGCCGCCGTTTTGCCGTACGAGCAATATCTCGAACGCTTCCCGGCCTACCTGCAGCAACTCACGATGGAGAGCAACGGCAAGCATGTCACATTGGATGGGCAGCGCGTTGCGACCGACACCAGCCCGATCTACTGGGGCGAGCCTGGCACCAACGGCCAGCATTCGTTCTATCAGTTGATACACCAGGGCACGCGGCTGATCCCCTGCGATTTCATTGCGTTCGCAGAACCCCTCAATGCACTTGGTGAGCACCACGATATGCTGGTTGCCAACGTATTCGCGCAAGGCGAAGCGCTGGCATTCGGCAAGTCGGCTGACCAGGTCAAAGCGGAAGGTACCCCGGACGCGCTGGTGCCGCACCGCACGTTCGAAGGCAACCGGCCGTCGAACACGCTGCTGCTCGACAGGTTGACGCCGGCGGCGCTGGGACGGCTCGTCGCATTGTATGAACACAGCGTGTTCGTCCAAGGCGTCGTCTGGGGCATCGACTCGTTCGATCAATGGGGCGTGGAACTCGGCAAGGTGCTGGCGAAGCAGATTATCGATGAACTCACCGCTGACGCCGAGCCCACGCTTCGCCACGATACGTCGACGAACGCGCTGATTCACCGCTATCGGGCATTGCGCAATGAAAAATCGCAGGCGAAGCGGTGAGCGTTGGCTATAGCAAACCGCTGTATGTACTGCCGTTCGATCATCGCGGCACATTCGAACACAAGATGTTCGAGTTCAGCGAACCGTTGTCGCCGGCACAGACCGAGCAGATCGCGGCGGTTAAACAGGTGATATACGAGGGCTTCCGCGCCGCTGTCGCAGGCGGAGTGGCCAAGCGCAAAGCAGCAATTCTCGTCGACGAACAGTTCGGTGCGGCGATCCTGCGTGATGCATCCGCCAACGGTTTCACGACGGCGATGCCGGTCGAGAAGAGCGGTCAGGATGAGTTCGATTTCGAGTACGGTGACGATTTCGCACAGCACATCGAATCGTTCGCGCCGTCGTTTGCCAAAGTGCTGGTGCGCTACAACCCCGAAGGCGACACGGCACTGAACGCACGTCAGGCGCTGCGACTGAAGCGTTTGTCGGATGCGCTGGATGATCGTGAGCGCTGTCGCTTCATGTTCGAGTTACTGGTGCCGGCAGAGAAATCGCAGCTCGATCGAGTCGGCACGAAGTCGCGCTACGACCTGGAGCTGCGTCCGGCGTTGATGGTCGACGCGATCCACGCGTTGCAGGACGCCGGCGTCGAACCGGACGTCTGGAAGATCGAGGGTCTCGATCGCGCCGAGGATTGCGCGCGTGTCGTCGCCGCCGCGCGACGGGGTGGCCGCGATCGTGTCGGCTGCATCGTACTTGGCCGCGGCGAGGACGACGCCAAGGTACATGAGTGGCTCGAAATCGCTGCCGGCGTGGAGGGCTTCATTGGCTTCGCGGTCGGCCGCACCGATTTCTGGCAACCGATCATGGATTGGCGGGCGAAGCGGAAGACGCGTGAGCAAGCGATTGCACAGATCGCGCGCGAGTATCGGGAGTTCGCAGACATTTTCGAGCAGGTGCAGGGCGTCTGGCGGCGGTGACGTTGGCGGCAACCCTGCAATCAACAAGGAGTGAAAAATGCAGCGAAATATGCAACTGGGCATGATCGGTTTGGGCCGGATGGGCGCGAACATGGTGCGCCGGCTCATCAAAGACGGGCACGACTGCGTGGTATTCGACATGTCACCGAAGGCAGTCGCGGAACTCGCGAAGGAACACGCCACGGGCGCTTCGTCGCGCGAAGATTTTGTCAAGAAACTGAAGGCGCCGCGCGCAATCTGGTTGATGGTGCCCGCCGGAGTTGTCGATGACACGATTGCCGACCTCGTGCCGCTACTCGAGGCCGGCGACATGCTCATCGACGGTGGTAACTCGTACTACATCGACGACATCCGCCGCGCGAAGGAGCTCGCTGCGAAGGACATTCACTATGTCGACGTCGGCACCAGCGGTGGCGTGTGGGGTCTGGAGCGGGGTTACTGCATGATGATCGGCGGTGAGAAAAAGGTGGTTGCGCACCTCGACCCGGTGTTTCAAAGTCTCGCGCCGGGCGTAGGCGACATCGATCGCACGCCGGGACGGGAGAAGCTCAGCAGCACAGCAGAAAAAGGCTATCTGCACTGCGGGCAGAACGGTGCCGGCCACTTCGTGAAAATGGTGCATAACGGCATCGAATACGGACTGATGGCGGCGTATGCAGAGGGCTTTGGTGTTCTGCGCGCGGCAAACGTCGGCAAGCGCAAGGACGATGTCGATGCCGAGACGACTCCGCTGCGCAATCCCGAACACTATCAATACGATCTCAACCTACCCGACATCGCCGAGGTGTGGCGTCGTGGCAGCGTGATTGCGTCGTGGCTGCTCGATCTCACGTCGACTGCGCTGGCGCAGAATGCCGATCTCGCAGATTTCGCCGGGCGGGTATCGGACTCGGGCGAAGGGCGCTGGACCGTCAAGGCGGCGATTGATGCAGCGGTACCGGCGCCGGTGCTGACCACGGCACTGTACGAGCGTTTCAACTCGCGCGGCGAGGCGGATTTCCAGAACAAGCTGTTGTCGGCGATGCGCTATGAGTTCGGCGGCCACATCGAAAAGCCGGCAGGCTGAGCGCGGTCATGAGCGAACAAGCAAACTCTGACGCGCTGGTATTTTTCGGCGCCACCGGCGACCTCGCGCACAAAAAGATCTTTCCGTCGTTGCAGGCGATGTCGAACGCCGGCCACTTGAACGTGCCGGTCATCGGCGTCGCAAAAGCCGGCTGGGGGCTGGAGCAACTCAAGGCGCACGCGCGCGACAGCATTACGCAGCATGGCGGTTTCGACGCGGACGCGTTCGCCAAGCTGGCGTCGCGGTTGCGCTACGTCGATGGTGACTATGGCGATTCGAGCACGTTCGAGGCATTGCGCCGCGAACTCGGTGACGCGCAGAACCCGGCGCACTATCTCGCGATTCCACCGGCGCTGTTTGGAACGGTCGTAGAGCAGTTGACGAAGTACGACTGCACCCGCGCCGGCCGTGTTGTCGTCGAGAAGCCGTTTGGACGCGACCTCGCCTCGGCGCAAGCGCTGAACAAGATTCTGTTGAGCGCGTTCGACGAGACGCACATCTTTCGCATCGACCACTACCTTGGCAAGCGGCCGGTGCAGAACATGGTGTTTTTCCGGTTTGCGAACGCATTTCTCGAATCGTTCTGGAATCGCAAATTCATCAAGAGCGTGCAGATCACGATGGCCGAGGCGTTCGGCGTGCAGGGCCGTGGTGCGTTCTATGATCAAATCGGTACGGTTCGTGATGTGGTGCAGAATCACCTGTTCCAGGTGCTGGCGAATCTGGCGATGGAGCCACCCGCGCGCATGGATGCCGAGTCGATGCGTGATGAGAAGGTCAAGGTATTGAAATCGATTCCGCCCATCGTTGCCGACAATCTGGTTCGCGGTCAGTTCAACGGTTATCTGAAGGAAGCCGGCGTGAAGTCGGGCTCGGAGACCGAAACGTTCGTCGCGCTGCAACTCGAGATCGATTCGTGGCGTTGGGCCGGTGTACCGTTTTTCATCCGCGCGGGTAAGTCGCTGCCGGTGACCTGCACCGAGGTTACGGTCTATTTGCGGCGACCGCCCAAGGTGTTTCCGAATGCGTCGCGCCAGCCGAACTGCTTCCGGTTTCGCATCGGTCCCGACATGGCAATTGCGCTCGGCGTGACGACGATGGACGCAGCCGATCACGAGACCGGTGAGCAGGTGGAGTTGCTTGCGAGCAGCCGGCCCGGCGCGCACGAGATGGATGCGTACGAGCGCGTGCTGGGCGACGCGATGGCGGGCGATCGAACGCTGTTCGCGCGCGATGACTACGTCGAGGAAGCGTGGCGGATCGTCGATCCGGTGTTGAAGGCCGGCATGCCGGTATTCGGCTACGAACCGGGTACATGGGGTCCACAGGAAGTCGATCGTGTGGTGCTTCCGCCACACGGCTGGCACAACCCGGTTGTTGCCAAACAGTGAGTTCCCTGGCGATGCAGTGCGAAGTGCTCGAAGATGCCGATGCCGTTGCCAGACGCGGCGCCGCGACGATCGCGGCCGCGGCGCGCGAAGCGGTGGACGCGCGCGGCCGATTCGTCGTCGCGATCAGTGGCGGCCACACACCGTGGCGCATGTTGCGGCTGCTGGCGGACGAAGACGTTCCGTGGATGCACGTTCATATCGTGCAAGTGGACGAGCGCGTTGCGCCGGCTGGCGATCCAGACCGTAACCTGGTGCATCTGCGCGAGAGCCTCGGACGCGCACGGCTGCGCGAGCAACAGATCTATCCGATGCCGGTGGACCTCCCCGATCTAACGGTTGCGTCGAGGCGCTATGCCAATGTGCTCATCGAACTGGCGGGGTCTCCGCCAGTGCTCGATCTGGTACATCTTGGACTCGGTTCCGATGGACACACCGCGTCGCTGGTGCCAAACGATGCGGTGCTTGAAATCGTCGATCGATGCGTTGCGGTGACGCAGCCATATCAAGGTCATCGCCGTATGACGTTGACGTATCCAACGATCGATCGGGCGCGCCGCGTGCTATGGGTCGTGACCGGTGCCGAAAAGCGCGCGGCGCTTGCGCAACTGCGTGCTCGAGATCGTTCGATTCCAGCGGGCCGCGTGCGCGTCGACGATGCGCTGGTGCTCGCGGATCGCGCGGCGGCACCTCAGTGACGCGGCACAAGACAAAGCGCGCGGCCGGTGTCCAAGGGCGCAGTGCGCCACTCGGCGCCACCTTGCGCGATGGCGGTGTCAATTTCAGCGTGTTTTCCAAGCGCAGCGAAACCATTGAACTGTGCCTGTTCGATCATGTCGACGATGCGGAACCGTCGCACGTGATCTCGCTCGAACCGCGCGTGAATCGCACGTATTACTACTGGCACGCATTCGTCGCCGGTATCGGTGCGGGTCAACTTTACGGGTATCGCGCACACGGTTCGTTCGTTCCGGCCAGCGGCCTGTGCTTCGACGCCGAGAAACTGCTGATCGACCCTTACGCGAAGGCGATTGCCCAGCCGCGAGCGCGCAGCCGCGATGCCGCCGCGCAACCCGGCGACAACGCAGAGTTTGCCTTCAAGAGCGTGGTCGTCGACCCGCGCGGATATGACTGGGAAGACGATGCACCGCTGCGGCGGCCGTATGCCCGCAGCATCATCTACGAGTTGCACGTCGGTGGGTTCACGCGCGATCCGAGTTCGGGCGTTTCGCCGAAGTTGCGCGGCACGTTTGTCGGGCTCATCGAGAAGATTCCGTACCTGCAAAAACTCGGCATTACAGCTGTGGAACTGCTGCCGGTGTTCGCATTCGACGAAGAGGCCGCGCCCGCCGGGCTTGTCAACTACTGGGGCTATCAACCATTGGCATTCTTTGCGCCGCACCCCGGATACAGCGCACGGCCCGATCCGCTCGACGTGCTCGACGAGTTTCGCGACATGGTCAAAGCGTTGCACCGCGCAGGCCTCGAAGTGATCCTCGATGTGGTTTACAACCACACGGCGGAAGGCGGCGCCGACGGCCCGACACTGTCGCTACGCGGTCTGGCCAACGACACGTACTACCTGCTCGACGCAGACGGCGAATACAGCGATTTCACGGGCTGCGGCAACACGCTGAACACCAACGAATCGATCGTGCGGCGGATGATCCTGGACAGCTTGCGGTACTGGGCCATCGATATGCATGTCGATGGCTTTCGCTTCGACCTTGCCGCGATTCTGTCACGCGACGAGCAGGGCGAACCGATGGTGTCTCCGCCGGTGCTGCGCGACATTGAATCCGAACCGGCACTCGCACATGTCAAGCTGATCGCCGAGGCGTGGGACGCTGCGGGGCTGTATCAGGTGGGTGCGTTTTCCGGTGCTACCTGGAAGGAATGGAACGGCAAATTCCGCGACGATGTGCGCGCATTCGTCAAGGGCGACGAGGGTACGGTCCGCGCTTTGGCACGCCGATTGAGTGGCAGCGCTGATCTGTACGTGCGCCATTCTCGAGAGACCGAGGGCGGTACGCCAGAGCAAAGTGTCAATTTCGTCACCTGTCATGACGGCTTCACGCTGAACGATCTCGTCTCCTACGACGCGAAGCACAATGCGGCGAACGGCGAACAGAACCGCGATGGGTCCGACGACAACCGCAGCTGGAACTGCGGCGTTGAAGGTCCGAGCGACGATCCCGATATCGAGCGGCTGCGCAATCGTCAGGTCAAGAATTTCCTGGCGTTGACGCTACTTGCGGTTGGCACACCGATGCTGTTGGGCGGTGATGAATTCCGGCGCACGCAGCGCGGCAACAACAACGCCTATTGTCATGACGACGCGACGTCGTGGTTCGACTGGACATTGATCGAACATCATGCGGACGTGCTGCGCTTCGCCAAACAACTGATTGCGTTTCGGCTCAATCGGGACCTTCCATCAGCGCACGTCGAGGCGACGTTGGCCGAGTTACTGCGAGACGGAACGGTGCAGTGGCATGGCGTCGAACTCAATGCGCCGGACTGGGGGGCGCAATCGCACGCGCTGGCGGCGACGGCACGCCTGCTCGGCAATCATCTGCTGCTGCACGTGATGATCAATGCGTTCTGGCAACCGCTCGATTTCGAACTACCGACCCCAATCGATGCGAATGCGGCGTGGCGCCGCTGTGCAGACACCTCCCTCGATTCGCCGGATGACATCTCTGCCTGGTCGGACGCGCCCATGATAGACGGCATCAGGTATCCGGTTGGTCCGCGCTCGGTGGTGATTCTCGTCTCCGCACCGGGTAGTGCGCATTGACGAAACCCACCACGGAACACGCGCGCATTGCGAGCGCACCGGCGGGGCGCCCCGGCGAATGGAAGGCGCTCGGTCCATATCTGAGCGAACGCGCGTGGGGCACGGTGCGCGAGGATTACAGCGCCGACGGCGAAGCCTGGCAGTATTTTCCGTACGAACACGCACGCTCGCGCGCCTATCGATGGAGCGAGGACGGTCTCGGCGGCATCTGCGATCTCGAACAGCGTATGTGCTTCGCGCTGACCTTGTGGAACGGCCGCGACCCGTTTCTGAAGGAACGCATTTTCGGATTGTCCGGACCGGAGGGGAATCACGGCGAGGACGCCAAAGAGTATTGGTGGTACGTCGATGCAACGCCGTCGGCGTCGTGGTTGCGCTGGCGCTATCACTACCCGCAGGACGCGTTTCCGTATGCGCGACTGCGTGAAGAAAATGCGCGTCGTGGTCGCACCGATCGTGAATACGAATTGGCGGACACCGGCATCTTCGATGCGGGTCGCTATTGGCAGATCAGCGTCGACTACGCGAAGGAAGCGTCGCTCGACGTCTGTATTCGTATTCGCGTGCACAACGCGGGTCCCGATGCCGCGGAGCTTCACGTGTTGCCGAACTTGTGGTTTCGCAATCGCTGGTCATGGCAGAAGGGCGCAAAGCGGCCTGCGATTCGCGCGGTAGAAGCGGACGGTACGAGTTCGAGCGTGGTTGCAGAAGAATACGAACTCGGCAGATGGCGGCTGGATGCCGGGCCCGGCCCCGACGGTCGCGCACCGGAACTGTTGTTCTGCGACAACGAAACGAACTCAGCGCGGTTGTTCGGTGGCCCGGCGCTGACCCCCTACCCGAAGGACGGCATCAACGATCATGTCGTATCCGGCGCCGCAACGGTCAACCCCGAGCGCAGTGGAACGAAACTGGCTTGCCACTATCGGCTGACCATAGACCCCAACGAGACTATTGAGCTGCGGCTGCGTCTCGCGCAGGATGTTGACAACATTCCTTTGGACCTCGGCGTAGATTTCGAGCGCACGTTTGCAGATCGTGAGCGCGAAGCCGACGCCTATCACGCCTCGATGTGCCCGGACGGTGCAACCGACGACGAAGCTGCAGTGCTGCGGCAGGCACTGGCCGGTATGGTTTGGAGCCAGCAGTTCTACCACTACGATGTCGCCCGCTGGCTCGACGGCGATCCGGTGCAACCCGCACCGCCCAAGGCGCGCAAACATGGGCGCAACGCCGGCTGGCGGCACTTGGACAACCACGACATCATCGCGATGCCGGATAAGTGGGAGTATCCGTGGTACGCCGCGTGGGATCTCGCGTTTCACTGCATCGTGCTCGCACACACGGATCCAGCAGCGGCCAAGCACCAGCTACTGCTGCTGTGCCGTGAGTGGTTCATGCATCCGAACGGCCAGTTGCCGGCATACGAGTGGAAGTTCGAGGACGTCAATCCGCCGGTGCATGCGTGGGCGGCACTCACGGTGTTTCGCATCGACGGCGGCACCGATTTCGCGTTTCTCGCCAGTGCATTTCACAAGTTGCTGATCAACTTCACATGGTGGGTGAACCGCAAGGATGCGTTCGGCGACAACATCTTCGAAGGCGGTTTCCTCGGCCTCGACAACATCGGCCCGTTCGATCGTTCCGCGATGCTGCCGAACGGAGAAGTATTGGAACAATCGGACGGCACGGCGTGGATGGGTAAATACTGTCTCAACATGCTCGAGATGGCGCTGCGTCTGGCGAACCAGGATCACGCGTATGAAGGCGTTGCATTGAAATTCTTCGAACACTTTGCGGCGATCAGTCATGCGATGCGTCAACTGTGGGACGAGACCGACGGATTTTTCTACGACCGATTGAGGATGCCGGACGGTTCGAGTACACCGCTACGGGCACGATCGATGGTGGGGTTGCTGCCGATCTTTGCCGCGCTGAAGATCGAAGATGCACTGTGGCGCGGCCTGCCGGATTTTCGCGCTAGAGCGGAGTGGTTCGTCGAGCACCGGCCCGAGTTGCTCGGGCATCTGAATAGATCCGTCGACGGCGGCCGCGACGATGTGATCACACTCGTCGACACCGAACAGTTGCGACGCCTGCTCGCACGGATGCTCGATGAATCGGAATTCTTCTCGCCGTTCGGCCTGCGCTCACTATCGCGCTACCATCGCGAGCACCCGCTCATCGTCGCGTTGCCGGATGGCGATGCGCGCCTCGATTATGAGCCGGCGGAATCGACCTGTGGCATATTCGGCGGCAATTCGAACTGGCGCGGGCCGATCTGGTTTCCGTTGAATTACCTCGCGCTGGAATCGTTACGGAATCTGCACGATTTTATGGGAGAAACGTTCACCGTCGAGATGCCTACCGGTTCCGGCAAACAGGCGACTTTGGGGCAGGTAGCCGATGAACTGGAGTCTCGTTTGCTGAAGCTGTTTTTGCTCGACGAAGATGGCAAACGACCTGTCTATGGCGCGTCGAAGTTGTTCCAGGAGGATCCCGCATGGCGCGACCGGATCCTCTTTTACGAGTACTTCAACGGCGATACGGGGGAAGGGCTGGGCGCGTCGCATCAGACCGGTTGGACGGCGTTGATCGGTGCGCTGTTGGCGAATCGCAGGAAACGGTAGCGTTGCGGGGGAGGTGGGGATGATTTTCGAGCAGATTACCGCAGGTGGTTGCCAGTCGTATCTGGTGGGTTGCGAGGACACATCGGTTGCGGCGCTGATCGATCCGGAAATGAGTCACGTCGACCGCTACCTCGCGCTCGCGGCGCGCGACGGTCTGCGCATCCATTATCTGATCGATACCCACACACACGCCGACCACTTTTCGGCGACACGCCACCTGGCGCGTCAGTTGCGCATCCCCGTGGTGATGTACCGCAGCAGTCCAGCGCCGTTTGTCGACATGCGCCTCGACGACGGTGACATGCTGGCGGTGGGTCGGTTGCGTCTGAAGGCAATGCACACGCCGGGCCATACGCAGGATTCGATGTGTCTGATTGCGGCGGACCGCGTGTTCACCGGCGATACGCTGCTGATCGGAGCGACCGGGCGTACCGACCTGCCGAGCGGCGATCCGGACGCGCTCTACGACAGTCTGTTCGAACGCGTGTTGCAACTCGATCCGGCGTTGTATGTGTACCCCGCTCACGATTACAAGGGCCGCAGTCACTCGTGCATTGGCGACGAACTGGTGTCCAATCCTCGGCTGCAGCCGCGCAGTCGGACGGAGTTCGCCGACATGATGCGCAATCTCAACCTCGGCATGCCCACGCACGTCACCGAGGCGCTGCGCACCAACATGAGCGGCGGCAAAACGGTGGCGCAGATGTTGTCTGACGCCGCGGCGACGGTACCGTTCATGTCGCTTGAGGAACTCAAGGCGCGTATCGCCTCAGGCGCCAACGACCTGATCGTGCTGGACGTGCGCGAACGCGATCAGTTCGAGCAGGCACATATCGTCGGTGCGCGACTGCTGCCGCGCGGTCAACTCGAGCTACGCGTCAACGACGAACTGCCGGACCCAACGTTGCGCTTGCTGGTGTGCTGCGAGTTCGGCCGCATCTCGACCCTCGCTGCTGCGACGCTGCGCGAGATGGGTTTTCAACGTGCGGTAGCGCTGGACGGCGGCATGAAGGCGTGGCGCGAAGCAGGCTACCCGATCGAAACCGGCGCGATGCGTGCGTCATGACGGTGGATCCCAATGGGCATGTCGGGGGGACCACCCATCGTTGCTCGCGGGCTAGTCGATCGGCCAGGACATTGGCTTGGCCAGCGTGAGAGGTTCCGGCGCGGCGACCTGAGGTGGTTGCGCAATCGTGTCGACTCCGCGCCACCAGCAATCGATCCGTTCTCCGTGGGAAGGCTCCACCGGTTCGCCGAGCCGGGGCATTAGCAGTTGCGCGCCCGCTTTCGGAGCCAGATCAAGCAGGTCTTCGGCGGGCTGATCCCACGCGTGCATCGCGAGACAGAACGTTCCCCAATGCACCGGCAGCAGAGCGCCGCCGCCGAGCATGGCCTGCGCCTCGAGTGCGTTCTTCGGCCCCAGGTGAATATCACCCCAGGCGGGATGAAACGCGCCGACCTCCAGCATCACCAGATCGAACGGGCCGAGTCGTTCGCGAATCGTTTGATATTCGGTTGTCAGCCCTGTATCGCCGCTGAAAAACACTGCATGACGCGACGAGCGGATCGCGAGCGAGGACCAAAGCGTCGTGTTGCCACTCTTCAGTCCGCGTCCGGAGAAATGCTGCGAAGGCGCGGCGGTCACAGTAAGGTCGGTATTCGGCAGATCATGCGATTCCCACCAGTCGAGTTCGACGATGCGTTCGGCCCGCACGCCCCAAGCCTCCAGGTGCGCGCCCACTCCCAGCGACGTGACGAACGGCACCTCGTGCTTGGCGAGTTCGCGAATCGTCGGATAGTCGAGGTGGTCGTAGTGGTCGTGGGACACGATCACGAGGTCGACCGGCGGCATTGCGCTCAGAGGAACAGGCACGGGTTGGAAGCGCTTCGGACCTGCGAACCGCGACGGTGACGCGCGTGGTCCCCATACCGGATCGGTGAGTACGCGCACGCCGTCGATCTCGATCAACAGTGTGGAGTGGCCGAGCCATGTGGCGCGCAAACCGCTCGCGGGCGGTCGCCTCCAGGTTTCGAGCGGATCCATCGACGGCAGCGGTCCGCGCGGCACCCGGCGTTCGCCACCATAGAGAAAATCGGTCAGCGATGGCATCGACGCGCTCGGATCGCGCAATCCGGGCATCGTTGGATGCACATTGCGGAACCGACCTCCGTCCCAGAGCGGCGAAGCTTTGATACGTTCAAGCCGCGCCCCCTGTGGTCGTTTGCCGAGCGATTTCATGCTGTGATCGGTCCCTGGCGAATTTGACCCACTCTACCCGACATCGGCGGCGGACGCGTCGGCAATCGGGATCACGCATGATCCCGAACTAGAGATAATCGACCTGCATCGACGTCAACGCGATCCTGATGCATCACCCACAGGATGTGGTCATAGTCTGGGTGCTCTCCATACCAGTTCGGCGTTGTCGTATCGGAATCGATGTCGATCCCACGTGCAGCATCCGCTGCGAACAAGGTCCGGACGTTTCCGCGGAAACGCGTTTCAGCACTCGCCGGTATGTTCTGACCATTGCGATCCCGAAAGCCGATGGCGCCGGATGCCGAACGTTCGACGCTGAAGCCGCCCTCATGGATCAGCCGATGATGGTGACGGCACAACAGGGCAAGATTGTCGAGCCGCGTCTCACCGCCGTCGGCCCAGTGGTGGATATGATGCGCATCGACGAAGCGGGTATTGGTACAACCCGGAAAGCGACACCCGCCGTCGCGGCGCTTCAGCGCCCGGCGTAACGCCGCTGAAATCGACCGGGTCCTACGGCCGATTGCCAGTGCCTCACCGTTGGCAGCTTCGATCAATGGTACGAGTCCGGCATCGCACGCCAGACGGCGTACCGTATCGGGTGCCAGTACCGGGCCGTCTTCGATGGCCGGCGGATCGCCCGGATCGATCGAACCGTCGGTGCGTAGCGTTTCCGCGGAAACGTGTACGGTGATGTGGTAGCGGTCAGCGCTCGAGGCACCGTCATCGGCGCCTAGTGGCACTGCCAGAAACCGCTCGGCCACTGCAGCCAGTGCATCGGCGTGGCGTGCCTCGTGTGATTCATCCGGTAACGACTCGATCCATCCTTCGGCACGTTCGAGTGCACGGACCAGAACAGCACCCTGTT
Organism: uncultured Gammaproteobacteria bacterium; assembly: GCA_963735085.1. GTDB lineage: Bacteria > Pseudomonadota > Gammaproteobacteria > Pseudomonadales > Azotimanducaceae > DATJGR01. The sequence goes on along the minus strand of CAVTJP010000006.1, from coordinate 249,825 downwards.
CGGGCGGCAGCCGTCCATTGACGACCAATGCACCATCATCGGCCCAGTAGTACGTCAGACTGCGGCTGTGATGCAGCGACAGCGCCTGATCTGCTGCTTGCAGCCGTGCCACCTGCCGGTACTTGCGCACGATCGTCTCGATGTGAGCTGCGGTGGCCGACAACGCCATCTCCACCAGCAGGGCTTCGTTGTCCGCATTGGCGATGCGGGTGAGCGCCCGTACCTTCGAATACGACAGCCGGCCACTTCGGAATGCATCTCGTACAAGCGGCAATCCCGGAAGTGCATGCGCGACCCGCACCTTCTCGCGTGCCGCGCCGAGTGCAATCCCGCACTTCCAGTTCAGCCAGTGCGCGCAACTCTTCATTTCCCACAGACCCCACGGTGCGCGCTCATCGAGTTCGCGGATCAGTTCGAGCAGCCGGAACTCCGCCGCATCGAGGTGCCCGCACAAGGTGGTGATTTCGGTGGTGAGCGAGTCGAGATCGTCGGGTGTTGCAGCCATTGCCAGAGGCATGTCTCGACTCCTGATGCTGGATACTTATCCAGTATACTTTAGCAAAGGCGACACAAATACAATAGCCAACAGTGAGATTAAGGGGCGATGTCGCAAACGGTTGCGGGTTATCCACCGAGCGAGTGCGGCCCCAACAAGCCAGCCGCTCGATCGGTGGATAACCTGGCTCACAACGCGTTTTTTCTTAGCGTTCTGCCTCTGTGCACCGACGTGCGTCGCCGGTATCGTATTCGTTCCGAGTTCACCCCTATCAGGAGACCGCACACCATGCCCGATTACCTACCCCCCAAACTCGATTGGGTCCGCAACCAGGTCGAGTTGTACGAAAGCAGCGGCGGCACCAAAGGCAACACGCTGCTCGATACCGGCATGCCGTGCATCATCGTCACGCACATCGGCAACAAGACCGGCGGGATTCGCAAGATTCCGTTGATGCGCGTGAAGGTCGGCGACGGCTATGTGCTGGTCGGTTCGATGGGCGGCCAACCCAAGAATCCGGTCTGGGTGTACAACCTGCGCGCCAACCCGGACGTCGAAATACGCGATGCAACCAACGTGACGAAGATGCGCGTTCGCGAGGTCACCGATGCAAAGGAACGTGAGCGCTTGTGGTCGGCCAGCGCGGCCGCATATCCACCGTATAACGACTATCAGGCGAAAACGACGCGCAAGATTCCGGTGTTCATTGCGGAACCTGTTTGAATGATCGTGAGTCGAGTGGTTGAGTAGGCTTCATCGGGTTGCGCGAAGGTCTGTCGCGAGGAAATCGCGGAACGACTGATTCGACCAAGCCGTCGCGATGAAGGCCATGCTGATCAAACCTACGCTCGTGTAGATCACCGGCACGTGCTGGGCCACGGCGTCGATCAGCAACCCTGACAAGCCCCGTGCGATCGGGATGAGTCCGAGGGCGAGCGTACCGAGCAGCCCCACGACGCGGCCTCTCATCGGCGCCGGCGTGGCGCCTTGAATGACGGTAATGATGTTGACGTTTACAAAGGGAATATGCAGGCCGAAGAGCGCAAGCAGTAGCAGGCTCAGTGCCGGCACGCCGTTTATGCCCAGCAGCAGGATCACCAGACTGATGGCGAATATGCCGGCCCCCACGATGTGCGGACGATACTGGGGCGGAAATCTGATCGCTCCGGCGAGTGCGAAACCGGCGATTGTCCCTGCGCCCTGGGAGGCGCCCAACAATCCAAGGAACTCCGGTCCCTCCCACGCGAAGCGCAAGCCGGCCGACGTATCGGTTCGAAATTTTCGCAGCGCGTTTGAGCGCGTCATGGGCTCGTTCGAACGCATTTGAGGAATCTGAGCGAACCAAGTTGCCGCTGCTGAAACGATGAAGCTAATCCCGTTGGTCAGAAAGATCGCGCCAGCCGATCGCGGCCAATCCTCGGATGGCGTCCGCATAGATCATCAGGTGTTTGCGACTCATGTTGTCGGCCAGCGTGCCGCCGAAAGGCCCGAGCAATGCGCCGGGCAATGCCGCCGACATGGCCACAAGCCCCATCATCGTTGCCGAACCTGTCGTCTCGAGAATCCAAAACAGCAACGCAAGGCTGAACATTTGCGTGCCGATCTGGCTCACCATCTGGCCCAACCAAATGAGCACGAAATTACGATTGAGCAAATCGGGCGCCTCAGCGTATTTGTTGGCCAGACTGCTGGATTGGCCAGACTCTGCATAGACTACAAATGCAAGGTGCCGTAAAAATAACGACTGCGAAGACCAACGGTCTGTGCTCACAGCCGAAGCGCCCCCGATTCACCACCGTCCCGTGCGAACTGTTCTGCCCTGCATCCGTTGCTCTCCCACCCGATTAGCGTAGTTGCTAATCAAAATGCGCCTTGTGGATACTTAGCGAGCCTGCTAATTCTTTGGGAGCCGACGATGCCCAACAAGGTCATCTGCCACTACCGGGTCAAGCCCGGAAACGAATCCGCCTTCGAGCAACTGTTGCGCAAACACTGGCCCGCACTGCACAAGCTTGGTTTGGTAACGGATGACCCTCCGCAGCATTTCAAAGGCGCAGAGCAGGACAATGGCCAGCCGATCTACTACGAGATATTCGATTGGAAGGAGGGTGCCGTAGACCGGGCACATGAACATCCACAGGTCATGGCCATCTGGGAACCGATGGATCAGCTTTGCGAAGCGCGTGGCGGCAAACCCAACATGGAGTTTCCCCACGTCGAACCGCTGAATGCCTAAGTCCGCCAAGCAGCCCAAAGGCATCCAGGATGTAGAGCTTGCCGATGCGGTGTTTTCGGCGCTGGCGCATCCGGCGTGCCGGGGATATCGCGCGGCGTTTCGAATGTAGTTGGCCGACGACCAGCAGACATCTGGCGACCTTGATCCCACGACATTACCCGCGGTGCATCGATGATGTCTTCGCGCGGGTTGTCTGCGAGATACTCGGAAGCGATCAGTCGCGTTCGGGGAAACACGTGAAAGTGCAATGACGCGTTGGATTCTCCGAACCTCGCGAAGTAGTTCCGACGATCGGCGGAATCCGATTTCGTAGAGTTCCAGTCGATACCCATCAGCCAATCTCCTAAGATGCGCACTTTTCGGAAGAGCGCAACATGACTGCCAGCATCCTGCAGAAACTCCCGCAAGGCGAGCGCGTCGGCATCGCGTTCTCGGGCGGCCTCGACACCAGCGCCGCGGTGCATTGGATGCGCGGCAAAGGCGCGATTCCATTTGCGTACACCGCCAATCTCGGCCAGCCGGATGAAACCGACTACGAAGAGATTCCGCGCAAGGCGCTCGCATATGGCGCCGAAAAAGCACGCCTGATCGAGTGCCGGCCGCAACTGGTCGCCGAGGGCATCGCGGCGATTCAGTGTGGCGCGTTTCACATCTCCACAGGTGGCGCGACGTACTTCAACACCACGCCGTTGGGTCGGGCCGTGACCGGCACGATGCTGGTGCTCGCGATGCGCGAGGACGACGTCAACATCTGGGGCGATGGCAGTACCTACAAAGGCAACGACATCGAGCGGTTCTATCGCTACGGGTTGCTGGCGAATCCGAACCTGCGCATTTACAAACCGTGGCTCGATCAGCAGTTCATCGACGAACTGGGCGGGCGAAAGGAGATGTCGGAGTACATGAGCGCGCACGGGTTTGCGTACAAGATGAGCGCGGAGAAAGCCTATTCGACGGACTCGAACATTCTCGGCGCCACGCATGAGGCGAAGGATCTCGAGTTCCTCGACAAAGGCATCAATATCGTCGTGCCGATCATGGGCGTCGCATTCTGGCGGGATAGCGTCGGCGTCAAAGCAGAGACAGTCTCCGTGCGTTTCGAAGACGGCCAGCCCGTTGCGATCAACGGCGAGTCGTTCGACGATCCGCTCGCATTGTTCACGCGCGCTAACGAGATCGGTGGGCGGCACGGGCTCGGCATGTGCGACCAGATCGAGAATCGCATCATAGAGGCGAAGAGCCGTGGCATCTACGAAGCGCCGGGCATGGCGTTGCTGCATGTCGCCTACGAACGGCTCGTCACCGGTATTCACAACGAGGACACGATTGAGCAGTACCGCAGCAACGGCCGCCGGCTCGGCCGATTGTTGTATCAAGGACGCTGGTTTGACCCGCAGACGATGATGCTACGCGATACGGCGCAGCGCTGGGTAGCACGCGCGGTTACCGGCGAGGTAACAATCGAACTAAGGCGCGGGAATGACTATTCGCTGCTCGACACGACGAGTCCTAACCTGACTTATCACCCGGAGCGCCTGACGATGGAAAAAGCCTCCGGTGGCTTTACGCCGCAGGATCGCATCGGTCAGTTGACGATGCGCAATATGGATATCGCCGATACGCGCGAGAAGCTGTCGGTGTATTCGCGCGTGGGATTACTCCGTTCCGATTCCGAGGGGCGGCTACCACTGCTGGGCGAGGACGACGCGGGCGGCAATTGACTGTGCTGTTGTCGGGCTCCAGCGCTCTCATTCGGAGCCCTGCGACGACTGATGGCCGCAGTCGCGGTATAGTGGCTCGTGAACTGCTACCTGGGGACGGTATGGGCAGGGTCGATCATGGGGATGCGTCGTTTCCGAACACGCCTCGAATTGCATCACGCCGCAGGTTCATCCGCATCGGTTCGGCGCTGACGGGTGTCGCGCTGCTCGGGCGAAGCGCAATTGGCACGGCGGCACAGAAGTTCGTCGAGTTACCCATGGCGAACGGCAAACGGCAACTGGTGACGTATCCGCAGAAGCGCGAATTGATTCAGCTGACGGCGCGTCCGGTGCAGTTGGAGACGCCGTTCGAGGTCTTCGGCGAACTGAACGGCGCAGGCAACGAAGCCATCTTCACACCGAACGACGCGTTCTTCGTGCGCTGGCATCTGGCAGGCTTGCCGACACGCATCGATGCGGCAGCGTTCCGGATCAAGGTCCACGGACTGGTCGGCCAACCGCTGAACCTGAGCGTCGCCGAGTTGCGCACGCAGTTCGAGCCGGTCGAGATCGCGGCGGTCTGCCAGTGCGCGGGCAACAGCCGTGGGCTGTTCGACCCGCGCGTTCCCGGCGGTCAATGGGGCAACGGCGCCATGGGCAACGCGATGTGGAAGGGTGTTCGTCTGAAGGACATCCTGAACAAAGCCGGAGTCGACGCCGGCGCGGTGCAGGTGAGATTCAACGGCGCTGAGCGGCCGGTGCTGCCAGCGACGCCGGATTTCGTCAAGGCGCTCGACATGGACATGGCCCTTTCGGAAGACGTGCTCGTTGCCTACGAAATGAACGGGCAGGCGCTGCCAGTGCTCAACGGCTATCCGGTGCGCCTCGTCGTGCCGGGCTGGTACGCCACGTACTGGACCAAGATGCTCGACGACATCGAAGTGATTGGCCAAATCGACAACAACTTCTGGATGAACCCGGCCTATCGGATTCCCGACAACGCCTGCGCCTGCGCAACGCCGGGGGCGAAGGGTGGCGCCAGTGTCCCCATCAATCGCATGGATGTGCGTTCCTTTGTCACCAGCGTTGCCGATGGCGCGCAGTTGAAGGCGAATCGAACGCACGAGGTCAAAGGCATCGCCTTCGATGGCGGCTTCGGCATCGCGCGCGTCATGTTCTCCGTCGATGGCGGCAAGCGCTGGCAGGCCGCGGAACTCGGCAAAGATCATGGCAAATACAGCTTCCGCGAATGGCGCGCGCCGTTTGCGCCGAAGGCAGGTGCCCGATACGAACTGACCTGTTTGGCCATTAACCGCATCGGCGAATCGCAGCGCTTCATGCCGCGCTGGAATGCGCCCGGGTATATGCGCAATGTCTTGGAAACCGTGCGCGTCAGCGCCGTTTGAAAGGGACGGCAATGCAATGAATCGACCGGTTGGTATTGCAACGATTCTGGCAGTGGTGATGGCCTTGGCGGCATTCCCGGCGGTTGCGGCTGACGACTCGACGGTCGTTACGATCGACCTGCCCGTGGAGACAGCGCGGCTGCAGCCGGGGCCGGGCGTGGAGGTCGCCACTGCAGCGTGCATGGTCTGCCACTCGGTCGACTACATCTACATGCAGCCGCCGCTGACAAAAGATCAATGGCGCGCGGAAGTGGGCAAAATGAAGCATGTATTCGGCGCGCCATTCCCCGAGCAGGACATTGATACGATCGTTACGTACCTGATGTCGCAAAACGGCCGGCAGTAGAACCTGGGCCGCTGGCGCTCGCCAAAGGGCTCCCCGCTGCCAGCCTGCGATGAGTGCGCATGCGGCAAATCGCCACTGGTCACCGGCGCGCCGATCGGCGTAGGCTCACGCGCTCGCTGGTGATCGATTTCCACATGACCGACGCTGTTCTCGACGACGCGCTGAAGGAACAAATTCAGAGCGCGTATAGCACCTGGCTCGGCGCGCGTGAGTTCGCGGCGCGGCGTGGTCAGCGCGAGATGATCGCGACGATCGCACGGGTGCTGACGCGCCCGGAGGGCAAGCGCCGCCTCGCTGCGATCGAAGCGGGTACGGGTACCGGCAAGACCGCAGCTTACTGTATCGCCGCGATCCCGATTGCGAAGGCGCTCGACAAGCGCCTGGTCATTGCCACTGCCACCGTGGCGCTGCAAGAGCAGATCGTGCTGCGCGATCTGCCCGATCTGGCGGCACGTACGGGCCTGCAATTCAGCTATGCGCTCGCCAAAGGCCGGCAACGCTACGTCTGTCTGAAACGGCTCGACGATCGATTGCGCAGCGATGCGCCCGATGCGCAGGAATCGTTGCCGATGTTCGAGCCGGTATCGGGCGACGCGCGTGCGTTGTACCAGAGCATGCTCGGTGAATTTGCGCGTGGCCATTGGGACGGTGATGTCGACAGTTGGGATGACGGTGTCGACGAGGCGCACTGGCGCAGTGTTACGACCGATCATCGCGGTTGTGCGAACAAGCGCTGCGGTTTTTTTCATCAGTGTCCGTTTTTCAAGTCGCGCACGGGCCTCGACAAAGCGGACGTCGTTGTCGCCAATCTCGATCTGGTGCTCGCCGATCTGGCGCTGGGCGGCGGCGCGGTGTTGTCGGAACCCGCAGACACGATTTACGTGCTCGACGAGGCGCACCACCTGCCCGACAAGACGCAGCAACACTTCACATACCGGCTGCGGCTACGCGCGACGGTGCAATGGTTCGATCAAATCAATGCCAGCGTCGGCACGTTGGCGCAACGCGTTGGGCGGCCGCCGGAACTGATGTCGCAGGTGCACGCAATGACGGCTTCGACCGGCGCGTTGGCAACGTCGTTGGGCGAGCTGATCGCGATCGTCACGACGCTCGAATACATCTCGCGGGACGACGAGCGGCATCTGTTTCGCTTTCCGCTCGGTCAGGTTCCGCAAGCGGTCGGCGAGTTCGCCGGCGCCGCAGCGGGCGACATGCAGGCGCTCGCGACGCAACTCGACTCGGTGCACGGGTTGCTGCAGGAGGTCATCGACGGACAGCGCAGCTGGGAGCGCGGCCATGAAGCCGAAGACTGGCTCGGCATCGTCGGGCAGCACGTCAATCGCGCGACCGGCTCTGCTGCGCTGTTGGCGGATTATCGATCCGGTGCGGCGGCAGAATCCGAACCGCGGGCGCGCTGGATCACGCGCGTGGTGTTCGATCACGGTGAAGACTTCGACCTCGTCTCAGCGCCGATGCAACCCGGCACATTGCTTGAAGACGCGTTGTGGTCGCAGGCGTACGCGGTGATCTGTACTTCGGCGACGTTGACGGCGCTCGGGCGTTTCGACCGTTACATCGAACGCGCTGGGCTCGACAACGATGTCCTGGTGCAGCGCATTCCCAGCCCGTTCGATTTTCCCCGCATCGCGACGTTCAACGTACCGGCGATGACGGCCGATCCGCGTGACGGCGCGGCGCACACCGATGAGGTTGCGCAGCGGCTGCCTGAACTACTCGCTCGCGATCGCAGCGCGCTGGTGCTGTTCGCATCGTGGCGGCAGCTGCACGAAGTGGTGCGTCGGATGCCGCAGGCGCTTGCCGAGCAGATGAAAGTACAAGGCAACGGCAGCAAGCAGGCGCTGCTGCGTTCACACTGCGAGGCGATCGATGCGGGGCGGTCCAGCTACGTCGTTGGCGTCGCGAGCTTCGCCGAAGGCGTCGATCTGCCCGACGACTATTGTCGCCACGTCATCATTGCGAAGCTGCCTTTTTCGGTACCCGACGACCCGCTCGACGAGGCGATGGCGGAATGGCTCGAATCCCAGGGTCGCAATGCGTTCTTCGAGATTTCGTTGCCGGACGCCGCGATGAAGCTGGTACAGGCTTGCGGGCGGTTGATTCGGCACGAAGGCGATCACGGTCGAATCACGCTGCTCGACCGTCGAATACTGACGCAGCGCTACGGTCAGCGGCTGCTCGATGCGCTGCCACCGTTTCGGCGCGTCCTCGGTGAGTGAGAGGCCGGCACGAATCCGGCTGCCGCCCTGAACGTGGCGACGTCGGTGATTGCGGTGCCGGGCGGTGCATCCTTGAACTTGCCGAGGCTGTAGATCACCAATCGTTGGCGCTGGTCCAGATTCAGCAGTTGATCGTAGAACGCCAGCAGTTGCGCCTGATCGATCTTTTCGATTTGCGCCGCGATCTGTTCGCGCGAATCGAATGTGGTGAAACCGACGTCGAGATCACCCCAGTAGCGCTGGCTTCGGTCGACGAGATTCTTGTCCTTCTCGAGCAGGCGGCTGATCAAACCCTGCTTGTATGCATTGAATTCATTGCTCGGCATGGTCGCCAGCGCCGCCCGATAGTGCGTCAGGAATGTTTCCGTCGCACTCAACAGTTTGCCTGGACCTGCGACCGGGCTCTGTATGACAAACGCGAGGCCAGGCGTTCGCCGCAGCACCGCCGGCGTCACCACTACCGCGTAGCCGAGCTGTTGGTTCGTGCGCAGATCGTTGTAGTACGGTGTTCGCACAATCTGCGACGCCAAGCCGTACAGCGCACGATCCTCGAAGGATTCGTTAGCGCCTTGCAGGTACAACACCATCGCAGCATTGTCATTGGCAATCTTCAGCGGGTAGGTGAACTGTCCGACCGGCAATCGCGCAACGATTTCACCTGCCACATCGACCGGGCCGAGGTGCAGCGATGTGCGGATGAGGTGTGCCACCGTATCGGCTTCGTGCCGATCGATGTTGCCGTGCATCAACGCCAACGCGTGGTAATGATCCAGATGCGCACCCCGCCATGTTGCGAGGCTCGCTGGCGTGACGTTGGATAATGCATCGGCCAATCGTGATGGCGGCCAACCGCCGGCGATCATTACATGCGACAGACTCGCCAACGCCTGCTCGTAAGGCCGCTCGTCAACGAAGTTGCCCCAGGAGCGGCGCAGTTCCTCCCGGTAGTTGGCGACCTTTGCGGCCGACGGTTGCAGCGTCGCGAAGACGTTGAGGATGTGCTGCAGCAGCAGCGGCTGCTTGTCGTTGTAGCCGGACGTTGTGATCAGAAATCCCGAGGACTGCACGCTTATGTCGTAGCTCAAACCCGCCAGTTGGGCGGGATATGCGAACGTATTGAGCGCATCGAGCACCAGTTGTGCGTAGAGATTTGCATAGGCCGAATCTGTCGGCGAACGCAGCCCGCCGGGCACATCGAGCCGCAGGTACGTCGTTGCGCGCGGGGTACCGAAGCTCGGGTCGGGCGCCCACCACATCGTCAGCGAATCCGTCGAATCGATCTGCGTCGGCGACGCCTGTGGGTGCGACTCCAGCGCGAGATGCGTCGGCAGGAATTCGTTGACGCCGGGCAGTTCGAGACCGAACTCGCCAGGCGACCCGCCGGCCAGACTGATGTGCAGCGGTTGATCCTTATACGGTACCTGGAACCACGGTTCGATCTTGTTCGCTTCGACGTTCTTGCCGCTGATCTCAACCAGCACGTTGTCGGGGCGCAGTGCATCGAGATATTTGCGGATCAGCGCAGGATCATAGTGCGCCATCAGATAAGGCCCGTCGAGGATGTCCTTGATCGGGTAGAGGCGCAGATTCGGCGCGGTGCTGTAGACGAATGCCATCGGCGACGATTTCTCCTGGAAGCGGAACGCGAGGTTCGCCATGTCGGCCTGCTCGGCGTAACGCCACTTGGCGACGCCGTCGTTGCGTATCAGCGCGATGTATTCGAAGAGTGCCTGTGTGATTTCATCGATGTGTCGTGCACCTTCGTCGGAGAGTTGGATGGATACCACGATCAGCGCATTGTTGGGGTCGACGCGTTGTGCGCTCGCGCCGAGAGATTCGATCCAGCCACGCGCCTTCAAACGTGCGTGCAGGCTGCCAGTGCCTTCGTCGCCAAGCAGGTTGGCGATGTATTGCCCGGGTTTGTCGCGATAGTGCGTGTCGAGTTCGGGTACTGGAAAGGTGTACGAGACCTGGCGCGTATCCTTGACGGTCTGATACGTTAGTTCCCGCGGCAACGTACCTGGTGCGAAGATCGGCGGCAGCGCCGCGGGCTTGTCAATCGGGCGGCGGGGGATGGCCGAAAATTTTGCCGTGACCCAGGCATTGAGCTGGTCCAGCGATTGATTGCCGAGTACCACCAGGCCCATCTGATCGGCTGAATAGTGGGTCTGGTAGTACTTCACGAGATCGGTACGCACGTCGCCACTGAGCGTATCGAGACTGCCGACCGAGAATCTCGAGCCCGGGTACGCCGGATTCATCACCTGCTTTTCAACCGCGTCGGCACGCCAGCCGTCGTCTTTCAGATACAACTGGTATTCCGAGTTCACCGCATGCTTCTCACGCTCGACGTACGCGGTATCGAAAGTCGGCGAAATGAAGAACTGTGCAAAGCGATCCAGCGCGCCTTCGAAAAACGCGGGCTGTACGTCGAAGAAAAAGTTCGTCAGATCTGCCGCTGTGTATGCGTTGAACGTACCGCCATGGGTGGTGATGTAGTTCTGATACCCATCGACCTTCGGGTATTTCGTGGTGCCGAGAAACAGCATGTGTTCGAGGAAGTGCGCGAGCCCCTGCCGGCCGTCGGGATCGTCATAGCTGCCACGATAAACCGCCAGTGCAGCCGCCGCTTTGTCGGTTGTCGGGTCCGACACCAGCACCACCGTGAGACCGTTGGCGAGCACGACCGAGCGGTACGCGCGGTGGTCATTGGGGCTCTGGATGATCGTCGACGAGCTGGCCGGTAAGGTTGCGCATGCGGCGAGCAGTACGACGGCCGCGATCGACTGCGCTCGACGCAGCGCTGCACGCAACTTCGCGCGCTGCAAGGTGAAACGAATCAATGGAATCTCCGGTTGTGCGGCAGGCGCGCGAATTGTAATGGATCGCGGCGCCGCGCGGGTGTCAGACAATCAACGACGGCGCGCCAACGTCAAACCGTCACCGATCGGCAGCAGCACGACGTCGACGCGTGAATCGCCGTGCACCTTCTCGTTCAGCGCGCGAATCGCCTTCGTGTCTTCGTCCTGGCGCGACGGATCGACGACCGCGCCGTTCCACAGTGTGTTGTCGATGCCGATCAAACCACCGGCGCGAACGAGTTGCAGCGCGCGCTCATAGTAGTTGTCGTAGTTGCTCTTGTCGGCGTCGATGAAGGCGAAATCGAACGTGTTGCCGTGTCCAGCTGCAATCAGTTCATCGAGCGTTCTGACCGCCGGCGCGATGCGCAGATCGATCTTGTCGGCGACGCCTGCGTTGACCCAATGCGGCTTGCCGATCGCGGTCCACTCCTCGGATACATCGCAGGCGATCAAGCGACCGTCGGCAGGCATCGCCTCGGCCACTGCAAGCGCGGAATAGCCGGTGAACGTGCCCACCTCGAGCGCACGGCGGACGTCGAGCAGTTTGACGATCAGCTGCATGAATGCAGCCTGTTCCGGTGAGATCTGCATCATGGCCATCGGCAATTCCGCCGTTTCAGCACGCAGCAGCGCGGCGTTGGGTGACTCGCGCACGCCGAAAGTCAGCAGGTATTCGTACAACGTCGGGGTGATTTCCAATGTACGCGTGGACATGACGTTGGCTCCGGTTGAGGATCGAGATAACCTTAGTACGAGTGCTCAGTTGATGTCACATTCCGCGAAAGAGTCCTGGCTACCGGTAGCGCAATCTCTTGCAGAGAATATTGCGGCGCCTGAGAAGCGCCTGCAATACATCGCAATTTCCGGTGCGCAGGGCAGCGGCAAAACGACGCTCGCGGACATTCTTGTCGAACAACTCGAAGATGTCGGCATTTGCGCCGTAGCGTGTTCGTTGGACGACTTCTATCTGCGGCATGCTCAGCGCGTCGAATTGTCGCAAACCGTGCATCCGCTGTTGCGCACCCGCGGCGTGCCCGGCACCCACGATATCGAACTGTGCCTGCGTATACTCGACGACGTGACGCGGCGGCCGACACGGCTGCCGACGTTCGACAAAGGTACCGATGACCGGGTGGCCCCGACGGATTGGCGGACCGCGGGGCCGGTGGACGTGGTGATCATCGAGGGCTGGTGTCTCGGCGCGCGCCCGCAATCAGACGCGCAGCTCGCTGATCCGATCAACGAACTGGAACGCGACGAGGATGGCGACGGCCGCTGGCGCGGCTTCGTCAACGCCGCGCTGGCGCGCTACCAGAAGCTGTTCGAGCGTTTCGATGCGCTGATCTACCTGCAGATACCCGATTTCGATTGTGTCCGCGATTGGCGCGGCGAACAGGAAGCGCAGCTGCCTGCATCTCGCAGGATGGATGATGCGCAACTCACGCGTTTCATCGCCCATTACGAGCGGCTGACACGCTGGATGGCGCGCGACCTGCCTGGGCGCGCCGATGGAATCGTCGTACTTCGTCGCGACCATGGAATCGAACGCTTCATCATGCGACTTGCTGCGTCGGGAAGCGCAGCCGAAGGGTGATTTTTCGTTCACGTTCGGTTCAGCGCCCGGATCGTATCGTAGTGCCGGGTTCGAATTTCCGGCGTAGACAACAGGTTATGGAGATCAGTCATGAAACCACTTCGCATGTTTGTCGCTTCTGCGTTGCTGCCTTCGGTCGCTTTCGCCGGGGTCAGCTACGATCAGGCGCGCGTCATCAGCGTGCAACCGATCGTCGAAACCGTCAGCTATGCGGTGCCTCGCGAGCAGTGCAGCGAGCAGCGTGTGCAAACCGGTCGCGGTGGCGGGGTTTCGCCTGCCATCCCGTTGCTCGCGGCGATCGCCGGCGGCGCGCTCGGTTCGGCAGTGGCCCACGGCCACAATAATCAACAGGCGGGCGCCGCGATCGGCGCGGTGTTCGGTGGTGCCGTCGGTTACGATGTCGCGCGCCGCAATGCGTCTCCGCGCTATGTCACCTATGGCACGCAGCAGGTCTGCACGCAGGTACAAGACATCCACGACGAGCAGCGCATCAGCGGATATAATGTGCGTTATCAGTACCTTGGAAAGGTTTACTCGACGGTTACTCAGAATCGACCAGCCAACACCGTGCGGGTTCGGGTGGACGTCACGCCGGCATTCTGAAACACAACGCAGGCCCGAAGCCGTTGCCGGATATGGCTACAATTTGCCGATGACCCTCGTGCCAATTAAATCCCGTCGCGCAATCTTTATTGCGCTGCTCTGTGCTTCGCTGACGTCGATGTCTGCTTTGGCCGACCGGGGACACGGTGGCGGCAGTGAGCACTCCGACAGCGGTGGCGTATCGGCACAGCAGGCCGCCGCTATCGTCAGCCGCACCTACGGTGGCCGTGTTGTGTCGGTGAAGTCCGAGGGCAGCAACGGAGACCGGGTGTATCGGGTGAGGGTTTTGTTGAGCGGCGGCCGCGTAAAAACCGTACAAGTGGATTCACGTGGTCGCGTGAGTGACTGATGCGATGGCGCATTGTATAGAGCAGAGGTTGCGATGCGTGTGCTGGTGATCGAAGACGACGCGGGGTTACGCGGACAGCTCGTCGAGAATCTCAAGGCTGCAGGCAATGTCGTTGATTCTGCTGCAGATGGTGACGAAGGCGTCTATTTCGGCCGTGAATACGATTACGACGCGGCTGTCGTCGATCTCGGGCTGCCAAAACGCGATGGCACCGCCGTGATCAAAGCGCTGCGCGACTCGGGTCGCAGCCTGCCGATCCTGATTCTGACCGCGCGATCGCATTGGCAGGACAAGGTCGCCGGTCTGGAGGCGGGCGCCGACGACTACCTGACCAAACCTTTCCATATGGAAGAATTGCACGCGCGACTCAATGCATTGATGCGGCGCGCGGCAGGTCACGCCTCGCCCGTCATCAGCGTCGGATCGTTCGCACTCGACACTGCGCGTAAAGAGGTACGGATCGACGATGTGCCGATCGAACTGACCGCTTTCGAATATCGGGTGCTCGAATATCTCGTGCTCAATGCAACGCGCGTGGTATCGAAAACCGAACTTACGGACCACCTGTACGAACAGGATTTCGATCGCGACAGCAATGTGATCGAGGTATTCGTTGGTCGGCTGCGGCGTAAACTCGACCCCAATGGAGAGCGCAATCCGATCCGCACCGTGCGGGGCCAGGGCTACCGGTTTGCCGGCGAAGAGCAGGACTAGGCCTTGTCGCAGCCGGCGCAAGTGGGATTGCGAGCGCGGCTGCTACTGACGAGCATGCTGGTGCTCGGCGTGGGTCTTGGTTTGACCGGCTGGGTAATCGACAGATCGTTCACGGCGAGCGTCGTCTCCGGCGCGCAAGATCAATTGAAGCTGCTGACGTACGCGCTGCTCGGCGCGGCCGAAGAAGATGGCAAGACGTTGCGGTTTCCGGCCGGGCCGCTCGAGCCGAGGTTGAGGCAACCGCAATCGGGCCTGTACGCAACGGTGACGGATGCGTCGGGCGCGTCGATCTGGCAATCGCCCTCGCTGCAGTTCGGCGGCAGTTCGGCGCTGCTGCAACTGCCGGCGGAACTCCAACTGCGTCCGGGCAGTTTCGTGTTTCGCGAAACGCCCCATCAGTTCGAAATGTTCTATCGCGTCATCTGGGAGACCGAAAGCGATCAGATCTTTACGTTCCGCATCATCGCCGATCGTGCTCCGTTCGAAGTGGCGGTCGCCGGCTTTCGTCGCACGTTGCTGTTCGGGCTGGCCGCGGTTGTGGCGGCACTGATGATCGCACAGGCCTTCGCGGTCGCGTGGGGGTTGCGGCCCGTCGCGCGGATGGCGGCGCGGGTCGAAGCGGTCGAAGCCGGCCGTCGTGAACGGATGGGAGGCGACTATCCGCCCGAACTCGCCAGCCTCGCGCGCAATATCGATGCGTTCATCGATCACGAGATCGGCGGCAGGGAGCGTTATCGCAATGCGATGGACGATCTCGCGCACAGTTTGAAGACACCGCTTGCGGTGCTGCGCAACGCGCTGGCCTCGACGCATGTCGACGATGCACGCCTGCTGCGCGAGCAGCTCGACCGGATGGAGTCGACGGTATCGCACCAGTTGTCGCGCGCAGTCGCAGCCCGCGCGGTCGTATTTGCCGGTCGCACCGCGCTGGCGCCGATCGTCGATCGCCTGGTCAAGGCGTTGCGTACCGCGTACGACGCCAAGGCGATCGTCGTCGAGCGCCACGTTTCACCGGAGTGCCTGGTACGCTGCGACGAGCGCGACGTGATGGAAATGTTGGGCAACCTGCTCGAGAACGCGTTCAAGTACTGTCGCTCGAAAATCGCGATCAGCACCGAAGCGGGTGAACTGGTACGGCTGCTGATCGACGATGACGGCCCCGGCGTTGCCGAAGCGCAACGTGTCGAGGTACTGGCGCGCGGCGCCCGCGGCGATACCGTGCAGGCGGGACATGGCATCGGACTGGCCGTTGCTGCCGAACTGGCTTCCACTTATCGTGGTGCGCTGGCGATCGATGTATCGCCGTGGGGCGGCGCTAGAATCGTGCTCGATCTACCTCGCGCGACGGCATCGGGCAAGCTGGACGTTGACAACGGCAGGGCGTCGACATGAATGATGATGTGCTTTACGAGGAGCGCGACGGCATCGCCATCGTCGCGATCAACCGGCCGGCGAAGAAAAACACGTTGACGGAATCGGTGGTGGCCGGCGTTGCCGATTGCATCGACGGGGCGTCTCGCTCGCCGGACGTCGCGGCAATCGTGTTGCGCGGCGCGGGCGATACGTTCACCGCGGGCTACGATCTGACGGATCGTCAAAGGTGGGATACGCCGTACGGCGCGCCACACATCGACGCGCGCGCCGGCGCGTGGGATCCGGTTCGCGATTATCAGTTCATGAACAACAACGTGCGCCGTTTCATGCGCATCTGGGAATGCCCGAAGCCGGTGCTCGGCGAGATCAAGGGGTGGGCGATTGGCGGCGCCACCGATCTCGTGCTGTGCTGCGATCTGTTGTTCATGGCCAGCGATGCGCATATCGGCTACGCGCCGAGTCGAATTTACGGTACACCGACGACGATGCTGTGGGTGTACCGGCTCGGCCTCGAACACGCCAAACAGTTCCTGCTGACCGGCCGCGCAATCGACGCGGCAACCGCGCACCGGATCGGGCTTGTTTCGCACGTCGTCGAACCCGCGGCGCTTGCGGACGTCATTGAGGCGGAAGCCAGGCGCTTCAGACATATTCCCGCGAACCAGTTGGCGTTGAACAAACTGCTGATCAATCAAGCCTTCGAGAATATGGGCCTACGCACCACGCAGTTGATCGGCACGTTTTTCGACGGCATCACGCGCCACACCGAAGAAGCCTATCGCTGGGCCGAATCGTTTGACGAGAAAGGCTTTCGCGAGGTGATTCGCGAGCGAGACGCGCCGTGGCAGGACTACGGGGAGCAGCCCAAAAAGCGATAGAAGAAGCCATAGCGCGGCGCCGCCCCGCCGGCTCATGCGGAAGCGCTATTCGAGCGCGGCGCGGCAGGCTCTGAAGAAACGCTCGCGAACGTCGGCCTCGTCATTCAGCACTGGTCCGGTCTTGCACCAGCGTTCCGCAATCTGCAATGGCGCTTCTTCCATCACGCGTCGATGTTTCATGCCGTGGTTCAACCGCTCGACCTGAAACGCGAGCCGATCCTGTTGATAGGCGGCCGGCGTTTCGAGCCCCGCGGCGACTTCCATCTCGATTGCGAGCTTGTGGCGACCGGCTGCGATCGTGGACGCGGCCGTTCGCAACGCCTGCGCCTCGCCACGCAAGAGCGCCTGCACGCGCTCGGCGAACGGCCCAGGGCGATCGAGGTTCAGGCCATCGACCGCTTCGAGACGCTGCGTCATCTCGGCGTGAGATGATGTGCCTTCGATGAAGGCATGTTCGAGTTCCGCCAGTGCGGCGTCGACGTCGTATAGCCGATCGACGTTGCGCATCACCGCATCGTGCTGCCCCTGCCGCATCAGCAGCCGATAACCGCGTTCGATGTCGCGGAAGCGCTGCTCGACGCGACGCGCGGTATCTCGCGGCAGATCACCGAGTGCGGCGAATCGTGCGTTGAATTCCGCGAGCAAACTGGGCTGCGCGGTATCGCTCGACGCCCCTTCGACGGCACGCTGGAAATCGGTGCACAGTTGCTCTGCCTGCGCGAGCTGCGATTCCACCGCGTGCCGCTGTTCTGCGCGGGCGGTGTCGCGCTGTTCGAATACCGCGTCGCAGGCCGACCGGAATGCTTTCCAGAGGCGTTGGTCGACGCGCCGCGGCACGATGCCGATGCTGCGCCAGCGCTGTTGCAATGCCTTGACCTTGTCGATTGCCTGGCGCGGCTCGCCGCCGGCCGCCAACACGGCTGCGGCGTCATCGACGATGGCCTGTTTGGCGGCGACGTTGCGGTCCCATTCGGTCGACAGCTTTGCGTGCAGGCGTGCGGTGAGTGCGTCGAATCGCGTGTCGAGCTTGCGGCCGGGCGAGCGGTCGACGGGATGATATTTGCGCCATTCCTCGCGCGCCGCATACAGGATGCGTTCGGCAGCGCGCCAGTCCGCGTGCTCCCAATTCATACCATCCAGATACGCTTCGAGGTCGGCGCAGATCGTGCGGCGCTGCTCGAGATTGAATTTTCGCGCCGCGGCCTGTGCATCGAAATACTCGCGGCACGGTTTGAACGCAACTTCGGCGGCGTGATTGAAACGGTCGAATAGACGCCGATCGCTATGGTTGGTAATCGCGCCAAGCTCTTTCCACGCCTGCCGAAGCTCGCGGATGCGTTCGGCTTGCAGCGGCGGCTCGAGCGGTTGGGCTGCGAGCTTTTCCATCTCGGTGAGGAACTGCTCGCGCTTCGGATGCGTCGCGAACGTGCGCCAATCTTTCAGTTCCTGCACCCGTACCGACAGCGCAACGAAGTCGCCCTGAACGCGCTTCGCGGTGGCTGCGGGGAGGCTGTGCAGCACGCGTCTGCCTTCACCTTCCAGGCCGGTTGCGCTCGCCAGATTGCCCGCATCGATGTGTGCTTCGAGCTTGCCGACGATATCGTTTAGGCGCTGCAGCAACTGTTCGTGCAAGTCGTGGCATACCGCATCGAACTCGGCCAGGCGTGCTTGCAACTGGTCCGCAGCGACGAGTCGCGCTGGCTGCGGCAGCTCCGTCGGCCAACCGATGCGTTCGAGTGTGCGTGCCAGTCGCTCGCCGGTCTGCCGCGCGCGACGTTGCGCCGTCCACAGTGCGTCATATTCCTCCGGCGATTCGGCCGCGGGCGCGGCCGGCTCAGCCGCTTCGGCTTGTGCCAATTCATCGGCATGCGCAATGAGATGCGCGGCCGCCTCATGCATCAGCGACAGACTGTGGGTGACCGCATGGAAGCGCTCGACCAGCCGTTCGGGGGGTGGCCGATGATCGGCTGCGGCCAGCCAACGGTCTTGCAGCGCGCGGCTATCTGCGTGTATCGAATCGCTTTGTGTGAACGCATCTAGTTCGCCGGCGCGAACCGAGGCCAGCAGCGCGTCGAGGCCATCCAGCGCTTCGGTAAAGGGGGTGTCCGCATCGTCGGGCAGGCGCGTCGAAACATGCTCGTTTGAAGCTGGGTCGCCCGAAACCGGCGGGGCAGCAGTCGGTAAGGGTACCTGCGGTCGCAGTGTTGCGGCGATTGTATCCATCCGGGTGACGCCGGACTCGAAGCGGCGCGACAGGCTCGTTAGATCATCCGCGGCCACGCCATGCGCCGCCAGCAGCTGCATCGCGGCGCGATGGCGCTCGAAATTGGCCTGCCAGTCGTGTTTTACAGCGCCAAGACGGGCGGCGAATAGCGGATCGGTTTCCGCCTTGAGCTGGGTTTCGACGGTTCGGACGAGGTCCTCGGCGCGCTGGGCAGATTTGTCCAGATCTGCACGCGCGTGCTTGATTTCCTCGAGCCGGCTGCGCGCCAGGCGATTGACATTCTTGTCTTTGTCGCGCGACACATGCTCGAGTTCGACGAGCGATGCTTCCTTCATCAGCTTGTCGGCGACCGCGAGGCGTACCTTCGGGTTGCGGCTCTCGACGGCCAGGCGGATGAGTTCGTGATCGTAGGCGACGTCGCCGATCAATCGCGACACGCTGTCCGGGTCACGCGCGATGCGAATTGCCGCGCAGCGTACCTCGGGGTGCTGCAGCAGAACCGTGGAATCGACGTCGCGTGCGATGGCTTCGGCGGCGGCCCGCACAATGCCGGGATCAGCGTCGGTCAGGAACGATTCGAGACGAACGCCGTCGAGCAGTTTCGCCAATGCCGCCCGCCGCACGCCGGGATCGGCGTCGGAGCGAGCAAGCTCCACGAAGTCATCCTGAAAATTACGGGCTTCCTCGTCGGAGATTGCGAGCACCGACGCGCGCCGGACCTCCGGATCCGGATCGTCGAATCGCGCTCGATTCTTGAACAGTCTGGACAACATGTCGCTGCCTCGAAACGGAGAGCGGTGACCACACGCCGCTGGCTCCGATCACAGTTTGTTGTGGCTTCCATCGCACAGCGGCGCGCCTGCAGTGTGTTTGCAACCGCAGAAGTACAGCGTGCGATCCTTGTCTGCCTGATACATCACCGGAGTGAACGCGGTGTCCTTGTGCGAACCGTCGCAGAACGGCTGGCTGGCGCTTTTGCCGCAGGCGCACCAGAAATACTTCTTGCCGACTGTCACATCGATGGGAAATGGTGCCTTTTGTGCGATATGCGGTGTTGCCATCATCAAACTCCGATTGGGAAGTCCGTTTGCTGTCATTCGAACGTGCGTTCTTCCCACCAGGGATAAAACTCAGGTAGATCCTTAGACACTTTGCCGGGAAAGTGTGCGGAACGCTTTTCCAGGAATGCCTCGACCCCTTCGCGCGCATCCGCCGAGCGGCCGGTGTAGTACACCCCGCGCGAGTCGATCTTGTGTGCCTCCATCGGGTGATCGGCACCGAGCATGCGCCACATCATCTGGCGGATCAGCGTTACCGAGATCGACGACGTGTTGTCGGCGATGTCACGCGCGATGGCGCGTGCGGTGCCGAGCAGTTCGTCTTTCGGGTGCAGGCTGCGCACCAGGCCCCCTGCCAACGCTTCGTCGGCCGGGAACACCCGGCCCGAATACGCCCATTCGAGCGCGCGGCCGATGCCGACGATGCGCGGCAGGAAATAGCTGGAGCAAGCCTCGGGCACGATGCCGCGGCGGGCGAACACAAAGCCGAAACGCGCGACATCGGCCGCCAGCCGAATGTCCATTGCCAAGGTCATCGTGACGCCAATACCGACAGCCGGGCCGTTGATCGCGGCGATTACCGGCTTTTTGCTGTCGAAAATGCGCAATGTGAGCAGGCCGCCGCCGTCGCGGTTGACGCCGCTCGGTCGGTCGGCTCGCGCATCGGCGTTGAACGTTGCACCGCCAGCGCCGAGATCGGCACCCGCGCAGAATGCGCGTCCTGCGCCGGTGACGATGACGGCTCGAATCGAATCGTCGGCATCGGAGCGATCGAACGCATCGATCATTTCGGTCATCATCGTACCCGTGAATGCGTTGAGCTTTTCGGGGCGATTCAGCGTGACGGTGAGCACGCCGTCTTCGACGTCGTACAGAATTTCGGAGTAACTCATGCGTTTTGACCGGTGCGCGGGCGAGCCCGCTATGTTGCCTCGACTGCCCGGGGTTTTCCACGGGTCACGCATCGAGGGCCGCCCGGCGGAGTGTAAGTCCTACTGGGATCGAAGCGCCTCTGACCCTCTGGGCTGCCTGTTGGCTTGTCTTGTCGGCGCGGCGCGGCATACCATTCCGGGCTTTTCTTGAAACCAGTTTTTGTAACACGGTGAAGGCTGCACGATGGATCTGAGGCTACGCGACGCGGATGTCGATTTCCAAGCCGAAGTGCGTGCGTTCATCGATGCGCATTGGCCCGAGCGTGTCCGCAATGCGGCGGCCGATTTACTGGGATTCGCATCGACTGAGACGCCCGCGCAGCGTGATTGGTTCGACGCGCTTGTGGCGCGCGGTTGGTCGGTGCCGAGTTGGCCAGTCGAATTCGGTGGTACCGGCTGGACACCCACGCAGCACTACATCTGGGATCGCGAAACGGCACGCGCCGACTGCCCGCAGATGAGCCCGTTCGGCGCGCGAATGCTGGCGCCGGTGCTGTATACGTGGGGTACAAAGGCGCAGCAGACGCAACATCTGCCGCCGATTCGCGAAGCGCGCGTGCAGTGGTGTCAGGGCTATTCCGAACCCGGTGCCGGTTCGGACCTCGCTTCGCTGACCACCCGCGCGGTGCGCGACGGCGACGACTACGTCATTAACGGCGCGAAGACGTGGACGAGCGGCGCGCACCACGCTGACTGGATGTTTGCTCTGGTGCGCACCGATTCGCACGCGCCGAAGAAGCAGCAGGGCATCAGCTTCGTGCTGATCGACATGAAGACGCCCGGCATCGAGGTCCACCCATTCCTGATTCTCGGCGATCTGCACAGCGTTAATTCAGTGACGTTGACCGATGTGCGCGTGCCGGTGGCCAATCGCGTCGGTGAGGAAAATCGAGGCTGGACGTACGCGAAGGGTTTGCTGACGCACGAGCGCACCGGCATCGCCGGCGTGGCGCGTTCGCAGGTGCTCGTGGAGCAGTTGAAAGGTGTCGCGCTCGAAACGCAGCAGGACGGCGAACGCCTGATCGATCAGCCCGAATTCAAACGCAACATCGACGCGATCGAGATCGAACTGATGGCGCTCGAGGTCACCGAACTGCGCACGCTTGCGAGCGTCGAGCAGGGCGGTGCGCCCGGACCGGAGTCGTCGATCCTGAAGATTCGCGGCACCGAGATTGGCCAACGGATTTCCGACCTGATGATCGAGGCGTACGGCTACTATGGCATGCCGTATCCCGCGCCCCGTCTGATCGACAACGAAGGTCCCATCGGACCGGAGCAGGCGTACGCGGCGTTGCGTGAGATGCTGTACGGCCGCGCGTCGAGTATCTTCGGCGGTTCGAACGAAATTCAGAAGAACATCATTTCGAAGGCTGTGCTGGGCTTGTAGCCACCGCGGACGATAAGTTAAGAGGGTTGAGCATCCATGGATTTTTCCTTTTCCGATGAACAGAGTCTGCTGAAGGACAGCGTCGAGCGTTTCATTCAGAACGACTACGCGTTCGACGCGCGCCAGAAGCTCGTCAAGACCGACCCGGGCTTCAGTGAAAAGCACTGGAAAACCTACGCCGAACTCGGCTGGCTCGGCGTGCCGTTCGCCGAGGCGGACGGCGGCTTTGGCGGCGGACCGATCGAGACGATGCTGATCATGGAACAGTTCGGCCGCGGCCTCGTAGTGGAACCGTTCGTGCCGACGATCGTGCTGGTCGGCGGCATGATCAGGCTCGCCGGGAATCGTGCGCAGAAGGAGAAATATCTCGCGCGCATCGTCGATGGATCGCTACAGGGTGCGTTTGCGTTTGCCGAACCGCAGGGCCGTTTCAATCTGGCTGATCTGACGACCACTGCGACAAAGAGCGACACGGGCTACGTGCTCAACGGCCACAAGGCAGTCGTTATCAATGGCCCCTCTGCGGATCTGTTGGTGGTGTCGGCGCGGACATCGGGTAAGCAGCGCAGCCGCGGCGGGATCACGTTGTTTCTGATAGACAAAGACACACCCGGCATAGCCCGGCGCGACTATCCCACGGTGGATGCACTGCGCGCATCGGAAGTGCATCTGGACAACGTCGCGGTGCCGAAATCGGCGGCACTCGGGCGCGTCGGCAGGGCTATCGATGTCATCGAACAGGCGATCGACGAGGCGACCCTGGCGATCGGCGCCGAAGCAGTCGGCTGCATGGAAGTGCTGTACAAGAACACGGTTGAGTATTGCAAGACGCGCGTGCAGTTCGGCCAGCCGATCGGCAAGTTTCAGGTACTGCAACATCGGATGGTCGACATGTTCATGGAGTACGAACAGTCGAAATCGCTGATGTTCATGGCGGCGATGCGGCTGGCGGAAGGCTACGGGCCGGAGGCACAGAAAGCGGTTTCCGCGTTCAAGGTGCAGGTCGGCAAATCCGGACGCTTTGTTGGACAGAATGCGGTGCAACTGCACGGCGGCATGGGCATGACGGAGGAACTCAATATCGGTCATTACTTCAAGCGGCTGACGATGATCGACACGATGTTCGGCAACGTCGATCATCACTTGAAACGTTTCGGATCGCTGTAGTGGCGGTGGGCGCAGAGGTGACGTGGCAATGAGCAGGTGGGATCGGCCGGGATCCGAATCGAGCACCGTTCCGGACTGGTTCTGGCAGGCGGTGGAGACCGAAGCGACGCAGCACCGCATAGAGGTCGAGGAATGCGATGTGGCCTACCGCCGGTGGCAGGGGGACACCGGCCCCGGCTTGCTGTTCATCCACGGCATGAACGCGCACTCGCACTGGTGGGACTTCATCGCGCCGTCGTTTGCAGATCGATGTCGCGTCGCCGCGATGGACCTGACCGGAATGGGCGACTCGGACTTTCGCTACGAGTACGATTCCGCGACGTACGCCGCTGAGATTGTCGGTGTGCTGGACGATGCGGACTTCGGCCCCGACAGCGTCGTTGTGGCGCACAGTTTTGGCGGCTACATGGCCGTCAAGGCGGCGAATCTGTTCCCGGATCGTTTCGCCGCATTGGTGTTGGTGGATTCAGGTATCCGCCATCCGGACGAACCGATTCCGGATCGCCCGCCGATGGGCGGCAGGGCCAAGCGTTACCCGGACCGCGAGACGGCGCTGACACGGTTCCGGCTGCAGCCGCCGCAACCGTGCGACAACCAATACATCCTGGAGTACATCGCGCGTCACTCGCTGCTTGCTTCGGACGGCGGCTGGACCTGGAAATTCGATGACGATCTGTTGGTGACCCTGAAGGGTGGTGAGCGCCTCGCGGACGACTACATGGGGCTGCGCTGCAAACTCGGTGTCATCTACGGTGCGAACAGCGAACTGTTCTCGAAGCGCACGCTCGAATACATGCGCGAACTGGTGCCGCAGGATCACTTCCCGGCGACCGCCGTGCCCGACGCGCAACACCACGTATTCCTCGATCAACCGCAACGATTCATCGAAGTGCTCGACGAGATGCTGACAACGCTGCTGAAAGGGTCAGAGCGGCTCTGACCCTTTCGTCCTCATTCGAGGCCGAGAAAGCCCCGAATCAAGTGCGCAACGCGAGGTGCGTCTTCCAGATGCACGTGGTGCGGACCGTCGATGTACTCGATTCGCAGCGCGGGATGCGCAGCGGCACGACGCTCGATGCCCGGCCGATACCAGCGATCTCCCTGGTTCGCGACGATCAGCAGCGCTGGCGCGGTGGAGCGCGCCATCAGCGCATCGAGCTGTTCGTGGTTCTGGCGTTGCGGCGTACTGAAGCGAATGCGCGGGTCGGTGCGCCAGGTGTAGCCGCCACGCACGAGCTTGTGTCCACGCGCAACCAGCGTCGCAGCGGCCCCCCAGCTCTGATCGGTGGCTTCGGTGACGCGGCGGATCATCGCATCCAGATCGGCATAGACCGGTGGGGTTTTGTGTTCGGCGGCGAGCATTTGTTCGATCGCGCGCCGGTTGCTGAGCACTGCATCGTCGGCGTTGCCTTCGTGGTGTGCGAAACCATCGATCATCACTGCGCGCAGGATCCGGTCCGGAAACAGTCCGGCGAGTTCAGTGGCGACTGCGGCACCCATCGAATGGCCAATCACATTGAAGCGTTCCCAGCCGAGATCGTTGGCGATCGCCAGCGCATCCTGCACATCCGCGAGCGATGTGTAGTGCACGCCTGCGGCCCGGTGCGACGAGAAGCCGTGACCGGCGAAATCGGGTACGACGAGATCGAGTTCCGGTAGCAGCGGCGCAAGATTGTCGAATGTATTGGCGTTGTCCAGCCAGCCATGCAGCGCCAGTGTCGGCGCGCCTGCGGGATCGCCCCATGCTTTGGCCGTCAGGTGCAGGCCGCTTACGTCGAAGCTCAGCTCCTTCGCGCGCGGAGATTGCTGTAGTGGGGCGGTTTGCAACATCGAACTCCCGAGAAAAGCCGGACAGTTTATTGGGCGAGCTTCGAAACGCAATGGTTCGTGTGTAAATTGATGCGCATGTAAATCACTCGGCGCAGCGCAATGCGTAGATGCGCCACATCGATAAGCGCGGCGCGAAGTCGAACGCGATCGGATTGTCAAATCCCGCATCGGCGAAATCGCGTTCGATGATCTCGTGCTCAATGCATACCCTGCGGCCGAAGCCGCCGGCGGGCGGCGGCGCGTCATGCTGTGCACGCAAGCGCCGGCGCGCGTGGCGGCTGCCGTCGGTCCACAACGAGACCACTGCGCCGTGACGCGCAACGCGGCGAATATCCGTCAGGGCACCTACCCGGTCTTCGCGCCGGGCGAGATGGTGCAGAAAGCGCATGCAGACAACGACGTCGAAGCTGCGATCACGCAATGGTAGTTGAAATGCCGAGCCGCACAGTGCGTGCCGCTGCGGGTTCGGCGATGCGTGGGCGAGCGCTTCGCGCAGCATGGCTTCGCTGTTGTCGAGTGCAACCACAGACCTGGCGCGCGCGTCGATCACCGGCCAGAAGCGGCCGGTACCGCATGCCAGATCGAGCACGCTATCGGTCCGTGCGAATGTCGCCAGCGCGCGTGCCGTGAGCTGGCGCTCGCGCGCAGTCGACACCCGGGTACGCAGGTTCTTTCGATGGTGGCGTCGGTACGCCGACGCCCGTTCGGTGTCATACGCAATGATCTCGGGCAAGCGGCCTCCGGATTGTTATGCTGCGCCGCTTTGTAGCGTCATCGTCGAGATGCGCCGATGTCAACTCCGAACCGTGCCTCCGAGTTACCGGTAAGTATCCCGCCGGTTGCGCGCTCGCGGCCGGTTGCTGGCGTTGCATGGGTGTGCTGGCGCGCGAGCGCGGTCGGCTTTGCCATGGCGCTGCTCGCGCTGGCCCGGTTTGCGTGGCAATGGCGTCCGACAACGTGGCTCGAAGCCGTCTTCGTGTGTTTCGCGTGGTTCGATCAGGCGCTGATGATCACGTTGCCGCTGTTCGCGTTTGCTGCGCTGACGGAATACATCGAGCGCGCCCGTCCGCGTGGCCGACGTTTCCGTATATGGATGGCCGTTGCGTTTTCGGTGCTCGCAACGCTGATCGCGTCGATCGTGCTCGCCGACGTGAAGATTTACGCGCTGTACGGCTTTCATATCAATGGATTCGTCTGGAACCTGATCACGACCAGAGGTGGACTCGCATCGCTTGAGGCTTCGTCAGCCACCTGGATCACCGTTTCGCTAATGATCAGCGCAATCTTCGGCGCAATCCTCGGCTTGGTCTTCTGGCTGAATCGTCGGCTGCAATGGGCCGGTGCGCCGACGCGTCGTCGAACACGCTGGGCGTTCGTGTTCGCCGCGCTGGCGGTGATCCTGCTCGACAAGGGTCTCTATGGATACGCCGATCTGTCCGGTAACGGCATCGTGTTGCGCGCATCCGGTATGTTCCCGTTCTATCAGCCGGTCACGTTTCGATCAGCTGCGAAGCGAATGGGTATCGAAACGGCGCCGAGTTTGATTGCCGCGGTATCGCAACGCGGCCGTCTCGCGTATCCAAAGCATGCGATTCACATTGCTCCGGTCGGCGACAAACCGCCGCCGAACATTCTCTGGCTCGCGGTCGAGTCGATGCGTTGGGATCTGTTGACGCCGGAGACGATGCCGCACTTGTGGGCGTTTGCTGCCGACAATCTGCGCTTTACGCATCATTTCAGCGGCGGCAATCGAACGCGCATGGGAATGTTCACGATGTTCTACTCATTGTACGGGCCGTACTGGTCCCACGTGCTCGAGGAGCAGCGCAATCCGGTGTTCTTCGACGTACTGGATCGGCTCGACTACGACATCGACGTTTTCACCAGCGCGAAGTTCTCGTATCCGGAATTCGATCGCACCATTTTCTTCAGCGTTCCAGCGGGCCGCCGTCACGAATATTCGCAGGACCCGGTGTTCTGGCATCGTGACGTTCACAACGTCGATGCGATCATCGCCAGCCTGCGGCAGCGCGACGCAAGACGCCCGTTCATGCGCTTTCTGTTTTTCGAAAGTACCCACGCGCCGTATCAGTTCCCCGCCGCCGATGCGATTGCGAAGCCGTTCGGGACAGTGGCGAACTATGCGCTGATGAATCCGCAACGCGACATCGCGCTGATGTGGAACCGATATGTCAACGCCGCGCACTTCGTCGATAGTCAGATCGGGCGCTTGATCGACTATCTCGATACGGCGGGGTTGTTGCAAAACACGATCGTCGTCGTGACCGGCGATCACGGCGAGGAATTTCTGGAGCATGGTCATTGGGGTCACGGGTCGGCATTCGTCGATCAGCAGATGCGCGTGCCGCTGGTGATGCGCGTGCCCGGGCAGCGTCCGCGCGTGATCGATACGGTAACCAGCCATGTCGACATAGTGCCGTCGCTATTGCCGGCACTGGGCGTAACCAATCCACCGTCCGATTACGCTCAAGGCGCCGACGTCGTCCGCGGCGTACCGCGACGCGACTACATCATCGCGGCGAAATGGTCGGGCTTTGCGTACATCGACCCGCAATACATTGCGACCATTCCGCTGTCCGGCGGTTTCGACACCGACGTACGCCGCCACGGTGACGATACGCCGGTGCCGGCGCTGCCGTTCCTGCAATCGCATGGCGATCGGCTTGCCGAGGTGATGGCGCAGATGTCGAGGTTCCTGACTCGGCACTAGCGATCATCGATTGTCGTATGATCCGGACAACGTCGTTCGCATACTCAGGAGGCGCTCATGCGTGTCGATGACGATTCGTCCCGGCAAGTCCGCTTCGATGCGCGTGTCGAAGCTGATGAGCGGATCGAACCGAAGGACTGGATGCCGGATGCGTACCGTGCCAACGTCATCCGGCAAATGTCCCAGCACGCGCATTCGGAAGTGATCGGCATGCAGCCCGAGGGCAACTGGATCAGCCGCGCGCCGAGCCTGAAGCGCAAGGCCATTCTGCTGGCAAAAGTGCAGGACGAAGCCGGCCACGGACTGTACCTGTACAGCGCAACCGAAACACTCGGCGTTACGCGGGAATCGCTGATCGAAGCGCTGCATTGCGGGCGCGCGAAGTACGCATCGATCTTCAACTACCCGACGCTGACGTGGGCCGATGTAGGGGCGATCGGCTGGCTCGTGGACGGCGCGGCGATCGTCAATCAGATCTCGCTGCAGCGGACGTCTTACGGACCGTACGCGCGCGCGATGGTGCGTATCTGCAAGGAAGAGAGCTTCCATATCCGCCAGGGGTTCGAGATCATGCTGGCGCTGTGCCGCGGCAGTGCCGAACAACACGACATGGCGCAGGACGCGCTGAATCGTTGGTGGTGGCCGACGTTGATGATGTTCGGGCCACACGATGGCGAGTCGGCCCATTCCACGCAGTCGATGCGGTGGAAATTGAAGCGCCAGCCGAACGATGAGTTGCGGCAGAAGTTCGTCGATCAGACCGTGCCGCAGGCTGATTATCTGGGTCTCCGCATTCCCGACCCGGACCTGCGATTCAACGTGGCGAGTGGTCACTACGACTTCGGTCAGATCGATTGGGATGAATTTGCGCGCGTGGTCCGTGGCGATGGCCCGTGCAACCGGCAACGCGTGCGCCATCATGCGCGCGCGCACGACGACGGCGCCTGGGTTCGCGAGGCTATGCGCGCCTATCACGCCAAACACGCTGACGGGCGGTCGAAGGTGCGCGCGTGAACGACCAAGCCATGCCGCTGTTCGAAGTATTCATTCGCTCGAAGCGCGGCCTCGACCATCGACACGTCGGCAGCCTGCACGCGGAAGATCCGGAGCAGGCGCTCGAATACGCACGCGATACGTACACGCGGCGCGGTGAAGGTATCAGTATCTGGGTGGTGGCCAGTCGCGACATCATCGCGTCGCAGGAAACCGACAGCGAGAGCTTCTACGACCCTCAGGACGACAAGCCGTATCGGCACGCGACCTTCTATGCCGTACCGGATGGCGTGAGCAACCTGTAGTGGGCGACTATGGTGGGTAGCGACAGTGGATGACGACGTTTTCGCGTATGCGCTCGCGCTCGGCGATGATGCGTTGATCCTCGGCCAGCGTCTCGCCGAATGGGTGAGCAATGCGCCCACGCTCGAAGAAGAACTGGCGTTGGGCAACGTCGCACTCGACCACATTGGGCGTGCGCGGATGTTCTACGAGTACGCAGCACGATTGGCGAACGACGGCCGTGACGAGGACGCCTTTGCATTCGGCCGCGACGTGCGCGCGTTCACTAACCTGCTGATCAACGAGCTGCCGCGCGGTGATTTCGCGTTCACGATGGTGCGGCAGTTGCTCGTCGATGCGTTCAACGTGCCATTTCTCACCGCGCTCGCGCGGTCGCGCGATGTGGCACTTGCAGCGATTGCCGGCAAAGCTTTGAAGGAATCGACGTATCACCTTCGCCGCAGCCGCGAGTGGGTAGTTCGATTGGGCGACGGTACCTCGGAGAGTCACGATCGAACGCAGCGTGCGATCGACGAACTGTGGGGTTACACGCGCGAGTTGTTCGAACCGTCCGAAGCGGAGTTGCGCCTGATCGCTGCGGGAATCGCGATCGATCGCGCGGCGTTGGCGGCGCCATGGCACAACGTAGTCAGCGACACCTTGACCGAGGCAACGCTGGGCATACCGAGCGATTCGTGGAGCGTGCGCGGGGGCCGCGTTGGCGTGCACACCGAGCATCTGGGTTATCTGCTCGCAGAAATGCAGTTCATGCAGCGCGCCTATCCGGGGCAACAGTGGTAGCGCCGCGTTGCATCGAAGCGGTGTCGGCGGTGCGGGCCGAGCCCGCGCGCCTGCTGGCAGGCTGCCATCCGAACTTCGCGATCATGCATTGCATTCAAATGAATCCGAAAGTCGCATGGCAGCATACGTTCCGCTGACGATCGCAGCGACTCGCCTGCTCACTGACGATGCGCTGGCGGTTAGCTTTCGGATTCCGGCGGAGCACGCGGCGACTTTCGCGTTTCAGCACGGCCAGTATCTGACGTTGCGGGCGCAGATCGATGGCCAGTGGTTCGTGCGGTCTTACTCGATCTGCAGCGCGCTGGGCGATCCGATGCCAATGATTGCCATCAAACGCATCACCGGCGGACGTTTCTCCGAGCACGCGCACCGCTGTTTCGAGCCGGGTGCGACGATCGACGTTGCGCCGCCGGCAGGCGAATTCACGTCACCGCTCGATCCGACGCGGGCACGCAGCTATCTGTGTATCGCGGCCGGCAGCGGCATCACGCCGATCCTGTCGATCGTCGCAAGCGTACTGGCGCGCGAACCGCGCAGTCGGGTGACCTTGCTGTATGGCAACCGACGCACGGCAACGATGATGTTCCGCGATGAGTTGAGCTTCCTGAAGAACGCCTACCTGGATCGTCTGCAGTGGATCAACGTGATGAGCCGCGAGCGACAGGCAGCGGACATCCTCAACGGGCGGATCGACAATCGAAAGGGCCGCGAACTGAACAGGCGGCTGATTCGGATTGCTTCATTCGACGAATTCTTCCTGTGCGGCCCCGAGGCGATGATCTCGGAGGTG
This sequence comes from uncultured Gammaproteobacteria bacterium, assembly GCA_963735085.1. Taxonomy (GTDB): domain Bacteria; phylum Pseudomonadota; class Gammaproteobacteria; order Pseudomonadales; family Azotimanducaceae; genus DATJGR01. Next base: position 218,836 of record CAVTJP010000006.1, on the reverse strand, counting down.
TCTCGCGGTTTACGCGGCGAAGGCATCGAGCCGCGGCATATTCACTACGAACTGTTTCGCGCATCGGTGCAGGACGCCAGAGTGGTGATCGAGAAGCACCAGGCGCGCGCTGAACGCTTCGGCGGCGCGTTGTCGGAAGTGCGCGTGCGTGCCGGTGGGCGGGAGATTGGTTTTGAGCTCGCCAGCGATGGCGAAAATGTGCTCGACGGGGCGCTCGATGCGGGCCTCGAAGTACCGTTTTCGTGCAAAGGTGGTGTGTGCGCAACGTGCAAAGCGAAGCTGATCGAAGGTGAAGTGGAGATGGACGTGAACCACGCGCTCAGTCAGGCTGAAGTCGACGCGGGTTTCGTCCTCACATGCCAGGCGCACCCGCTCACGCCGCGTATCGTTGTCGACTACGATGCAGTTTAGTTACTCCGAAATCAGCCACTCGCAGATCGCGCGCCCGCCGGGTGCCAGCGTGCGGCTCAGATGGGCCGTTAGCAGATTCAGTTCCGCTACCGCCTGAAACGGCGGATTTACCACGAGTACGCCCGAGCCGGTAGCGCCGGGTGCCGCGGGCGGTGCGGGGTCGAGTTCGATACACAGGGTCTTCGGCGGATCGAGACGGCAGAAGTGGCGTTTCAACGTGGCGTGATCGTGTTTGGAATGCAGTGGGTACCAGACGAGGTACACGCCGTGGCGAAATCGAGACAGCGCGGCGCGCAGCCCGTTGATCAGCTGAACCGGCTCGTCGGTAAGTTCGTACGCGGGATCGATCAGGATCACGCCGCGCCGTTCCGGTGGCGGCAGCGTGGATTTGAGCAGGTCATAGCCGTTGCCGCATTGGGCTTTCGTTTGTACTTCCTTTCGGACATGGGCACGCAGCGCGTTCGCAAGCATATTGAAATCGGCGGGTTGTCGCTCACAGAGCAGCAGGCGATCGATGTCGCGCAGCAGGCGCGCTGCGATAATCGCGGATCCGGGATAAAGCGACGTTGACGGGCCGACGTTGAACGCTGCGATGCAGTCAAGGTAGCGCGCGATGCTGTGAGGCATGCCGGCGGGGTTCGCCGCGCGCAGCGCTTCGATTCCGCGACGATGTTCCGTGTGCGCTTCGCCGAATTGATAGATTCCGGCGCCGGCGTGCGTATCGAGGTAGAAGAGCGGTGTCGATTTGCTCGTGACCGCGTCGAGCACCGCGGTCAGCGTCGAATGCTTCAGAACGTCTGCGAGGTTGCCGGCATGGAAAGCGTGACGATAGCTCAGCACTGAACGTTGGCGTGCACGTGAATGGGTAGCCTACCGGTCCGTCGTAGACGGGTCCACTCGGCCTATACTGACGCGAAGCGACGGGATGCCCCGGCGCAGATCAAAGCCCTACGCAGATGAAAGCCTTATGCAGAAGAATGCCTCATTCCTGGTGGCCGTGTTGGATCTGATTCGCGATCGACTCCAGGTGCACGAGCAGGCTGTTGCCGCTGCGTTCACGCGTCAGTTCTGGGCACGTGTCGCGGCTGAGGATCTCGACGATCGCAGCCTCGAGGATGCCGCCGGCATGACCATTGCTTGCTTGCGCCACTTCCAGGTGCGCGCCTGGGATGCGGTGGACGTGGATGTCGAAAATCCGCGCTACGCGCGTGACGGCTGGGCGTCGGACCATACGGTTGTTCGGATTGCGCATCCGGACATGCCGTTTATCACGGACTCTGTATTGATGGAGTTGTCGCGCCGCGGTCTGGTCACGCACCACCTGCAGAACGTGGTGTTCGCCGCGGTGCGCGATGCGGCGGGTCGACTTGTGGGGATCGATCCACAATCGCCGGATGCGCGTAGCGAAGTGCTGATATACGCCGAGATCGACCGGCTCGAGACCGAACGGCTTGCAATGCTCGCGACCGAACTCGACTCCATTCTGAAGGACGTACGCGCCTGCGTTGGCGATTTCAGCGCGATGAAAGCACGCCTTCGCGCCATAGTTGAAATGTTGAGCAGTTCGCCACCGCCGCTGGCGAAAGACGAGGTCGCCGAGACGATCGCATTCCTCGAGTGGCTCCAGAACGGCAATTTCACATTTCTCGGTTATCGGGAGTTTGATTTCGGCGGCGGGACGTCTCGGCAGGTACCGGACAGCGAACTGGGCATTCTGCGCAATCGCGATCCGTCATCGGAGCGCCTGCTGGCCGATCAGCCAGCGGATACGCGTGAATTCCTGCTCGAACGCACCTTGCTGGCGTTTTCCAAATCCGGAACACGATCGCGGGTGCATCGGCCCGCGTATCCGGATTACATCGCAGTGAAACGTTTCGACGGCAACGGGGAGGTCGTAGGTGAGCAGGGATTTCTCGGTCTCTACACGTCCACCGTCTACAGCGAACGTCCCGACCGGATTCCGCTGGTGCGGCGCAAGGTGGCGAACATACTGGCGCGGTCCGGCCTCGATACGAACGGCTTCGACGGCAAGATCCTCGCGCATGTACTGGCCAGCTACCCACGCGACGATCTATTCCAGTGCTCCGAAGACGAACTGTTCGCCACTGCATTGGCGATCACGCAGATCCACGAGCGGCGCCGCACACGGGTATTCCTACGGCGCGATCGCTACGGCCTGTTCTATACCTGCCTCGTGTACATGCCGCGCGACGTCTATAACACCCAGGTGCGAGTCCGCATTCAGCAACTGCTGACCACAACGCTCGGCGCCGAGGATGCGCCGTTCGACGCCTACTTCTCGGAATCGATTCTGGTTCGCCTGCAATTCATCATCCGTGTACCGCCGGGTGGCGGCGACCGCGTCGACATCGCTGAACTGCAGAACGCCGTCGCCGCATTGACGCGTGACTGGTCGCAGGAACTAAGGCAAGCACTGGTACAGGAGTGTGACGAGGCCGAAGGCAGGCGGCTGATCGAGCGCTACCTTGATGCGCTGCCTGCGAGCTATCGAGAGAGCCGTTCGGAACGAGCGGCGGTGGCCGATATTCTGGATATGGAAGCGTTGAGCGCGCAGCGAACGCTGACGATGCGACTCTATCGTGGCCCCGAAGATCCGCAGGACATGTTTTTTCTGCGCGTCTTCCACCTTGGCGAACCGTTGCCGCTGTCCGATCTGATTCCGGTGCTCGAGCACCTGGGTGTGCGCGCGATCGGTGAGAATCCATACCGCATCACGCGCGCAACCGACACCGTGTCGATACACGACTTCGAACTGGCAGCCGGCCACCCGGTGGATATTGCCGCGGTCGGTGCGCGTTTCGAGGACGCATTCGTGCAGATCTGGCAACGTGCGGCCGACGACGATTCGTTCAACCGGCTGGTGCTGCTTGCCGGGCTCAACTGGCGCGAGGTGACGATGTTGCGCGCCTATGCGGAGTACATGAAGCAGACGCGGTTCGGACTCGGCCGGGAGTTCATCAGCGACACGTTGTGCAAATACCCTGCGATCGCACGCCGTCTTGTCCGATTGTTCCTCGATCGCTTTGACCCGGATACCGACGACGATTCTTCAATTTCACGCGCGGCGATCATCGAGGCACTCGACGGCGTCGGTCTGCTGAACGAGGATCGCATCCTGCGCCGCGTCCTCGAACTGATCGAAGCGACACAACGTACCAACTACTTCCAACGGATGAGCGATGGTGCGGTGCTGTCGCGCCTCTCGCTGAAGCTTGCGCCGCGGTTGGTTGCCAGCATGCCGAAGCCGGTACCACTACACGAGATCTTCGTGTTCTCACCGCGCATGGAAGGTTTGCATCTGCGCGCCGGACCGATCGCGCGCGGCGGCTTGCGCTGGTCCGATCGGCTGGAGGATTACCGCACCGAGGTACTCGGGCTGGTCAAGGCGCAGATCGTGAAAAACGCGGTGATCGTGCCGACTGGTGCGAAGGGCGGCTTCTTCGTGCGCCGGCCCCCGGCGGCGCGCGAAGCGTTGATGACCGAAGCGATTGCATGCTACCGCGAGTTCATCGGGGGTTTGCTCGACGTCACGGACAACATCGAAGATGGAGCCGTCGTGCCGCCGCCGCGCGTTCGCCGTTATGACGGCGATGATCCCTATCTGGTTGTCGCCGCCGACAAAGGCACTGCGGCGTTTTCGGACTACGCGAATGAAGTGTCGCGCGACTATGGTTTCTGGTTGGGCGATGCATTTGCTTCCGGGGGCTCGAATGGCTACGACCACAAGCAGATGGCCATTACCGCCCGCGGTGCATGGATTTCCGTACAACGGCACTTCAGTGAGTCTGGCATAGACACGCAGAAGGACCCGATTACCGTGCTCGGTATCGGCGACATGTCGGGCGACGTCTTCGGCAATGGCCTGTTGCAGTCGAGATCGGTTCGGCTGGTTGCGGCGTTCAATCATCTGCACGTCTTCGTAGATCCGAACCCGGATCCACACACCAGCTTCGATGAACGCGCACGTTTGTACGCGCTACCGCGGTCCGGTTGGAACGACTACGACGTTGCGCTGATTTCCGCCGGTGGCGGTGTTTTTTCGCGCGCCCAGAAGTCGATCGCCATCACTGCGCCGATGCGCGAGCGGTTCGGGATCGACGCAAAGCAATGTTCGCCGGACGAACTGATTCATCTGTTGCTCGCAGCGCCTATCGACCTGATCTGGAATGGCGGTATCGGCACCTACGTCAAGGCAACCCACGAGACGCATCTGGATGTGGGTGATCGTGCCAACGACGGTGTTCGGGTAAACGCGTCGGACCTGCGCGCGAAGGTATTCGGCGAAGGTGGCAACCTTGGCCTGACGCAGGCAGCGCGGGTGGAGTTCGCGCTGGCCGGCGGCGCGGTCAACACGGATTTCATCGATAACGCAGGCGGCGTCGACTGTTCGGATCATGAGGTGAATCTGAAGATTCTGCTCAATCAACTGGTTGAGGACGGCGATTTGACGTTGAAGCAGCGCAATCAGTTGCTTGTCGAGATGACACAGGACGTCACCACTCTCGTGCTGACCAACAACTTCAGACAGGTGCAGGCACTGTCAATCGCGCAGCGCCACGTTCGCGAGCGGCTGGACGAGTATCAGCGCTTCATGGTGCGGATGGAGGCGGACGGGCGGCTCGATCGCGCGCTTGAGGGCGTGCCGAGCGACGAGGTACTGGCGGAGCGAACGGTTCGCGGCCAATCGCTGACGCGCCCGGAACTCGCGGTGTTGCTGTCGTATTCGAAAACGCATATCAAGGAACACCTGATCGACTCGACGATTCACGCCGACGCGACGATTACCGAGGCCGTTTTCGAGGCGTTTCCGGCAGTGATCCGCGAGCGCTATTCCGCGGCTGTGCGCAAGCACCGGCTCTGTCGCGAGATCGTCGCGACGGTCGTGGCGAACGACGTTGTGCATCACCTTGGACTGTCGTCGGTGGTGCACCTGTCTGATGTCGTTGGTGCGGAAGTGGATGAGATCGTGCGAGCGTACTTTGCCGCGGCGGCCTGCTTTAAGGTTCGTCAGGTATTTCGCAGTATCGAGTCGCTGCAAGGCGTGGACGGTGAAACCCGCCTCGAAATGCTGCTGCAGCTGGTGCAACTGGCGCGGCGATCGACACGCTGGTTTCTGCGGCATCGGCGCAGCGCGCTCGACGTCGCTGAACTGACCCGACACTTCGCCTCGAACATCGCCTGGCTGGCGGAGTCGCGATCGGCGCTGATGGGTGTCTCCGGACGCACGCGGCGCAGCGACCAGATTGCGCGCTGGACGCAGATGGGCGTTGCGACGAGCGTGGCTGAAGCCTGCGGCAATGCCTCCGCCTTGGTGACGACCTTGCCGGTGATCGATGCGGCGGAACGTACCGGCGCACAACTACGCACGGTCGCGGAAATTTTCGCGACATTGAATGCGGCGCTCGCGATCGATTGGCTGGCGGACCATCTGGCGCGCGTGACGCCTTCGAGTTTGTGGCAGGCAATGGAACGGGATCTGCTGCTCGATGATCTGATGACCGAACAAGGCATGTTGGCGGCGCGCATCAGTACGGATCTGTTTGCGAGCGGTGATGCGGCCACCGACGGGGCTGCCATCGATCGCTGGATACAGCAGCGACCATTGTTTGCGCGCGCGTGGCGCGCTGCGATCGACAATGCGCAGCGTGCCATGACGCAAGACTTTTCGCTGCTATCGATGACGTGCCGCAAACTTGCGGATTTGGCGGCGACCCTCGCATCCGTGCCACAGACGCCGCGTCAGAATCGGCGAAACGACTCCGGATCATAATTGCCGCAGCCTGGCTTGCCGAAGTGCAAGTACTCGTTACGATCGAACGATGCGCCACGGAACAGCTGTGCATAGAGTTCGCACCGTTCGCGTTGATCGGTGATCGATGTGTCGTGCAGCAACCGCTGTTTGAGGCTGTCGGTGGTGATCTGATCGCTGGTCATGCGAATTCCGGGTGGCGGCGTGTCGAGAATGATCGACGTCTCGCCATCACTGCCCCAGGGCTGCCAGCGAGGCTGGTTACTCTTGCGACCGGTTGCCGGGTTGCCCGTATACGCGAACTGCGACCAGTAGGACATCATGCTGTTGGACAGCGCATCGCGCGCGGGCGTGTCCGGATACAGGTAGCCGAGTCCCAGACCGCGTTTGAATTCGCCGAATACGAACGCGATCTCGAGACCATGTGCCGCGCCGAGCGCCTTTGACAGGTCATAGCCCATCACCGATGGCTCTTCGTCCCAATCGAATCGGTACGCGAACACGTGGCCGGGTTGCGATTGGTTCATCGCGCGCGCGATATCGTTGACGCCGCGAATCCGCCACGCATCGGTCTGGTAGCGTACCTGACGCAGATACGCCGCCTGGTCCTTCAGGCGCGGGAAGATCCACAGCCGATACTTGACCCAGCGCGGATCGCGCGCCATGAACAGCGCGACCTCGTCACGGTTCGTACCGAGGATCGTCGGGACCGCGTTGTATTTCGTCGGGTCCGAGAACGTCTTCGACGCATCGAAATCGGTTGGCAGCACCGTTCCATCCGCTATCAGCCCCGGCCAGCTGATCATGCCAAACGAGCCACCGTTGTAGAGCTTCATGATGTTGCTGGCCGTCGCGCTCATCAGCAGCGTGTGTATTGCATCGGGCGTCATCGAATTCTGTAGCGATTTCGCGCTGGCGGCATCGGGCGCCTTGCCTTCTTCGATCAACAGCCGGTCGACCGTTTCGCGTCCACTGAACGGGTGTCCCGGATTTGCCGCATCGTCGTGATAGTTTTCCGCGACGCTGCGTGGGCTGACGGACAGCCCACCGCTTTCAACGATTGCGCGCTGGAACAGGCCCTTTGCCAGCGGCGACGCCAGCAACGCGAGGACGTCGGTGCCACCGGCCGATTCACCGAAAATCGTCACGTTGTTCGGATTGCCGCCGAACGCCGCGATGTTGTCGCGAACCCAGTGCAGTGCCGCAATGGCGTCGAGCAAGCCATAGTTGCCCGAGTTGTCCTCCGGTGACGCGCTATCACTGCGCAGCGCCGGATGCGAAAACCAGCCGAACGGGCCGAGGCGATAATTGATCGTGACCACCAGTACATTCTGTGACGTGGCCAGATGCGCGCCGTTGTAACTGCCGCCGTGGCCGATGCTGTTGCCTCCGCCGTGAATCCAGAACATCACGGGACGGGCCGGCGTGCCGCTTGGAACCGCGTTCGGTGCGAAAGGCGGCGACCAGACGTTCAGATACAGGCAGTTCTCGCTACCGACCGGCGCGTTCGTTTTGGGTCGGCGTCCCGCGCCGGACAACAACGACGGAAACTGCACGCACATGTTGCCGATCGCGAGCGCTTCGCGGGGCTTGTGCCACGGCTTCGGCGGCCGCGGGGCTTTCCAGCGGAGGTCGCCGACCGGCGGTGCCGCATACGGCAGGCCGAGCCACGCTTGCGCTCCGTATGCATCGACGAACCCAACGACGGGGCCGAGGGGCGTATGGCGCAGTGTTGCCTGATCGGCCACCGGCGGTGGCGCCTCGTGGTGCGGCCAATACGCGTAGCCGAGTGCTGCCGCAAGCAGGATTACGATGACAATGGCGAATTTGCGCATCATCTGGCAACGATTCTCCGATGCGTTAGCGGCGGTCGAAAATCAATCCCAACTCAACGCGCCGCCGGTTTGATACTCGGTGACGCGGGTTTCGAAGAAGTTCTTTTCCTTCTTCAGGTCCATGATCTCGGACATCCATGGGAATGGATTCTTCACGCCGGGAAACTGCTCTGCAAGACCGATCTGTGCCAGGCGGCGATTGGCGATGAACTGCAAATACTCCGCCATCATGTTCGCGTTCATGCCGACCACGCCGCGGGGCATCGAATCACGCGCGTACTCGATTTCGAGTTGTGTGCCTTCCAGAATCATTTGCGATGCGCGATTGCGCACTTCGTCGTCCCACAGTTGCGGGTTCTCGAACTTGATCTGGTTGATGACGTCGATGCCGAAGTTCACGTGCATCGATTCATCGCGCAGGATGTACTGGAACTGTTCCGCCGTGCCGGTCATCTTGTTGCGCCGGCCCATAGACAGAATCTGCGTGAACCCGCAGTAGAAGAAGATGCCTTCGAGCACGCAGTAGTACGCAATCAGGTTCTTCAACAGATCTTTGTCGGCTTCGATCGTGCCGGTCGTGAATGTGGGATCCGACAGGTCGCGCGTGTACTTCAGCGCCCACGATGCTTTGCGCGCAACAGCGGGTACCTCGTGGTACATGTTGAAGATCTCGCCTTCGTCCATGCCGAGCGACTCGATCACGTATTGATATGCGTGTGTGTGAATCGCTTCCTCGAACGCTTGTCGCAGCAGGTATTGGCGACATTCCGGGTTCGTGACCAGCCGATAGATCGCCAGCACCAGATTGTTCGCCACCAGCGAATCTGCGGTCGAGAAGAAGCCGAGACTCCGCTTGACGATTCGGCGCTCGTCGTCGGACAGACCACCGTCGGTCTTCCACAACGCGATGTCCGCCGTCATGTTGATTTCCTGCGGCATCCAGTGGTTTGCGCAACCATCAAGATACTTCTGCCACGCCCAATCGTATTTGAACGGCACCAGTTGATTCAGATCGGCGCGGCAGTTGATCATCCGCTTCTGATCCACGGTCACCCGCTCTAACGAGCCTTCGTAGGCGCGGAACTCGGCTTTCGGATCGAGCGCGGCCACCGCGGCCTGTGCCTTTTCCAGATTGGATCGATCGGCATCGACGACCGGCGGTAACTCGACCTCGGCCACCGATGCGCGTGGCGTGGGCGCGAGCGCTAGCGGTGCCGGCGGCGCTTCGGTACGTTCGACGGCATTGGCCCGCGGCGGCGGTGTCGCGGCCGGTTCCTCGTAGTCATCCCATGTCAACATGCGTCATCCTCCTTGATTCTATTGGCACGCTTCGCAATCGGGATTGTCGATCGAGCACGCCAGCGGCGCGTCCGATTCGGCGCCCGGTGCCGACGTTGTCGCCTGGCTCGTACCGCCCGTGGCCACTGCGTTGAGCTTGCCGCGATCCACCGTCGATTTTTCAGTGCTCGTGGCGCTGAGCGAACGCAGGTAGTAGGTGGTTTTCAAACCGCGAATCCACGCCATTCGATACGTGATGTCGAGCTTTTTCCCGGATGCGCCGGCAATGTATAGATTCAACGATTGCGCCTGGTCGATCCATTTCTGGCGCCGGGCCCCGGCATCGACCAGCCAGCGCGGCTCCACCTCGAACGCGGTTGCATAGAGTTGCTTCAGGTTCTCTGGTACGCGGTCGATCGCGCGCAGGCTGCCATCGTAGTATTTCAGATCGTTGACCATGACGTTGTCCCACAGATCGAGCGCCTTCAAATCGTGGACCATGTACGGATTCACGACGGTGAACTCGCCCGACAGGTTCGACTTCACGTAGAGGTTCTGGTACGTCGGCTCGATCGATTGCGACACACCGGTGATGTTTGCGATTGTCGCGGTCGGTGCGATAGCCATTACGTTGGAGTTGCGCATGCCAGAGGTTTTCACCTTGGTGCGCAGTGTTTCCCAATCGAGCGTCGAGTCGTAGTTCGCTTCGAGATATTGCTTGCCGCGCTCGCGTTCGAGGTTGCGCAGCGAATCCAGCGGCAGATTGCCGCGGCTCCACAGTGAGCCTTCGAAGCTCGGATAACTACCCCGCTCACTGGCGAGATCGCTCGATGCTTCGATTGCGAAATAGCTCACCGCCTCCATCGAGCGGTCAGCGAATTCAACGGCCGCGTCGGAACCGTAGGCGATGCGTAACTTATACAGCGCATCCTGAAAGCCCATGATGCCGAGCCCGACCGGCCGATGACGCATATTCGACGCACGCGCCTGTTGTACCGAGTAGTAGTTGATGTCGATGACGTTATCGAGCATCCGTACCGCAGTGCGCACTGTCCGGCGCAATTTGTCGAGGTCGAGACCGTCCGGGCCAACGTGCTGGACGAGGTTGATCGAGCCCAGGTTGCAGACGGCGATTTCGTCGGCCGACGTATTCAGCGTGATCTCGGTGCACAGGTTCGACGAATGCACTACGCCGACATGCTGTTGCGGCGAGCGCACGTTGCAGGCGTCCTTGAACGTGATCCACGGATGCCCCGTTTCGAACAGCATCGACAACATCTTGCGCCACAGGTCCTGCGCCCGAACGCGTTTGAACAGCGGCAATTCACCAGTTTCTGTCATGCGCTCGTACGCGGTGTAGCGATGCTCGAACGCGAGGCCGTACTGGTCGTGTAGATCCGGCACGTCGCTGGGCGAGAACAACGTCCAAGTGCCGTCTTCGAAAACGCGCTTCATGAACAGGTCGGGTACCCAGTTCGCGGTGTTCATGTCATGGGTGCGGCGGCGGTCGTCGCCGGTGTTCTTGCGCAGTTCGACGAACTCTTCGATGTCGAGGTGCCACGTTTCGAGGTACGAGCACACCGCGCCTTTGCGTTTGCCGCCCTGGTTCACGGCGACCGCGGTGTCGTTGACGACCTTCAGAAAGGGCACCACGCCTTGCGACTTTCCATTGGTGCCTTTGATGTACGCACCGAGCGCACGCACCGGCGTCCAGTCGTTACCGAGGCCGCCAGCCCACTTCGACAACATCGCGTTGTCGTGAATGGCGCGATAGATCCCGTCGAGGTCATCGGGGACCGTCGTTAAGAAGCACGACGACAACTGCGAGCGCAGTGTGCCCGCGTTGAACAACGTCGGCGTTGAACTCATGTAGTCGAACGATGACAGCAGGTCGTAAAACTCGATCGCCCGCGCGGTGCGGTCTGCTTCTTCGAGTGCAAGTCCCATCGCGACGCGCATGAAGAACACCTGCGGCAGCTCGAAGCGGATTTCGTTGCTGTGGATGAAGTAACGGTCGTACAGCGTCTGCAATCCGAGATAGGTGAAATTGTGGTCGCGTTCAGCTTTCAGTGCCGTGCCGAGTGCGTCGAGATCGAACTTGCGCAACTCGCTGGAGAGGAGTTCCAGCGTGGTGCCGCGTTCGATGAACGCCTTCAGCGCGACCGGATAGACATCGTGCATTTGCGATTGTGTAGCCCGAAAGTCTCCGGTTGCCGCCTCTGGCGCCTGTACGCCGAGAAACGTCAACGCTTCGGCGCGCAGGTCGTCGAGCAGGATGCGTGCGGTCACGAACGTGTAGTTCGGCTCTTCTTCGACCAGCGTCCGCGCGGCAATCAGCACCGAGGTGGCGACGTCGTGCTCGGAAATGCCGTCGTACATGTTGTTCAGCGCCTCGATGATGATCCGCTCACCGTCGACGTCTTTCAGACCGGCGCACGCTTCGATGGCCACCGTGCGTAACCGCTCGACATCGAGCGGGGTCCGGCTACCGTCGGCGCGGGTGATTGAAAGCGAGGTTTTGAGCGGCGCGACCTCCGGTTTGCGTTCTGCGCGCGCGCGCGCTCGGGCATCCCGATACAGCACGTAGTCGCGAGCTACTTTGTGCTCGCCGGACCGCATCAGCGCGAGTTCGACCTGATCCTGGATATCTTCGATGTGAATCGTGCCGCCGGACGGGAAGCGTCGCCGGAACGTTCCGGTCATCTGGTCGACGAGATTGCCGACCTGCTCCCGAATGCGCGACGACGCGGCGGCGGTGCCGCCTTCAACAGCGAGAAATGCCTTCGTCATCGCGACGGCGATCTTGCTGTCGTCGTACGAGACGACCGTGCCGTTGCGCTTTATTACGCGTAGCTGCCCCGGCGCAGTAGCCGCGATAGATGCTGACGGCGGCAGGCGCGAGGGCGTCTGAGAGTCCTGAGTAGCGCGGGTGCGCTGTTGCGTGTCCGTTTGCATAGGTGATGTCACTCCCCGGTGTTCGGTTCGAAATGGGTTGTTTGTCGGCGTTGCCCGTTCCGCCTGATTCCCGGCGCACTGACCACAACACCTTGTGTTTGCCACTTTGGGTTGCCGGTGCGTCGGATTTGCCTCGTTCGCTCCTCTGCCACTGGTCGTGCGGGCGTCCAATGCGCGGTGACGACAGCAGGTTGTAGATTCATGCGAACCCCAACATGTTGGGTTTGATGGCGAGGAAGATACAAGATAATGCGGTGTGCACCTCGAATGCAAGGTGAAAGCTGTGGAAAACCTGTGCTGTAACGGTGGGTCCCCTGTGCATGAGCCGGCGGCGTTGGTTGCGGCGCATTCGGGCGCCTATTGAAGCCGCAGTAACCACTAGATATTGTGTTTAAAGGATCTGGGCGGAGAGGCAAATGGACTACGTATTGGCGATAGACCAGGGCACGTCGAGCACGCGCGCCCTGGTGTTCGATCGCGTTGGTTGCGTGCTCGGTAGCGCCCAACGCGAATTCGACCAGACGTTTCCGCGCGATGGGTGGGTGGAACACGATCCGGAGGTGCTGTGGCAGACGACGTTATATGCGGCACGTGGCGCACTTACCAACGCGAGCATTGAGGCGCGAGCGCTGACCGGCATCGGCATCACGAATCAACGCGAGACGACCGTAATCTGGGACGCCGAATCGGGCGAACCGGTACACAACGCGATCGTCTGGCAGGATCGGCGGACCACGCCGCGGTGTGAACGTGCTCGTGCCGACGGCATGGCCGATACGATCGCGGCCGCCACCGGCCTTGTCATCGATCCGTACTTCTCGAGTACCAAGATTGCCTGGCTGCTCGACAACATTGCAGGGCTCAGAGCGCGCGCCGCGAAAGGCACGCTGCGATTCGGTACCGTCGATAGTTTCCTGATTTGGCGGCTGACGTCAGGCGCGAAACATGTGACCGACGCGACCAACGCGTCGCGCACGCAACTATTCGATATTGGTCGGCAACGATGGGACCCGGAACTGCTGCGGTATTTCGAGATACCCGCCAGCCTGTTGCCTGCCGTTCGTGATTGTGCTGGCGACTTTGGTATCGCCGACGCGAAGTGGTTGGGCGCCGCGGTGCCCATCCTCGGCGTCGCTGGTGATCAGCAGGCTGCGCTGATCGGCCAGGCGTGTTTCGACGTTGGCATGACAAAGAGCACGTACGGAACGGGGTGCTTCCTGGTGACGAATACCGGCGAGCGATTGATTCGCTCGCAGCACGGATTGCTGTCGACCGTCGGCTACCGTATCGACGGCGCTCCAACCTACGCGGTTGAGGGCAGCATCTTTGTCGCGGGCGCCGCGGTGAAGTGGTTGCGAGACACGCTGCGCCTCATAGATACCGCCGCCGAATCCGAAGCGGCCGCGCGACGCAGCGGTGTCGACGCGGGCGGCGTCTACGTTGTGCCGGCGTTCACCGGGCTCGGCGCACCGCATTGGCGGCCGGACGCGCGTGGACTCGTATGCGGTCTGTCGCTCGACTCGAATCGCGACGATCTCATCGCCGCAACCCTGGCGAGCGTTGCGTACCAGTCGGCGGATTTGTTGGCGGCGCTGACGCGCGACGGTGCCGCTGTAACGTGCCTGCGCGTGGATGGTGGCATGGTGGCCAATGATTGGCTGTGTCAGGCGCTCGCCGATATCGCGGCCGTTCGCGTGGAACGCCCCGCGATGACCGAAACCACGGCGCTCGGTGCCGGCATGCTTGCCGCGCTCGGCGGCGGATTGTTTGCCTCACTCGGTGAGGTCGGCAAATTGTGGCAACTGCAACGCGCATTCGAGCCGACCATGGACGTGACGCTGCGCGATAGGCTGATGAATGGTTGGGCCAACGCTGTGTCGAAGACGCTGCTGTAGCGTTGACAGTCGAACGCCGCGTGATGCGTTACAAAGCCATTACAAGCCCTTCCGCGCGTCGATACATCGGTGGTTGCGCGGTACTTTAGAATGTCTTCAATTCGGGTGTGGACCGTACCGTGGCGGTAGCTCAACAACATCAATTCGCGCACGCGCTGGTGCGCCTTCGCCGGTCACTGCTGACGGGCGCGGGGGTTGCGGCATTCATTGCGCTGTGGTGGGGCGGTTCGACATCCGGACGCCTGACGATGTCCGGCGGCGCGGTGAGTCTGTTGGCGTTGGTGTTTGCGGTCGGTGTCGTGCTGCTGGCCCTGTCGATCATCGCGGACTTTCGAATGCGCGACACGTCAGCCTCGTTGGGGCTGCCGGTGACGTTGTGGGCGAGCCTCGGCTGCGTGGCCACCGCGGGGTTTGGCAGCGGGCCGCTCCGCCTCGGGCTGCTCGCGGTGACACTGCTCGGTCTCAATTTTGCCGCGCTGCATCTGACGCGCTCGCGATTGCGCTTGGTTGCAGTGTCGACATGGGCGGTAGCAAGTCTGGGTTTAGTTGTCCACGTGGAGTCGGGCGCCATCGGCAGCTTGTCAGATGAGCTTGTCGTCTGGTGGTGCTATTCGGTCCTGCTGGTGATCGCGCTGGTCGTTGCGGATCAGGTTGCGAGCCTGCGCGAAGAGTTGACGGGGCGTACCAGGGAACTGGAGAGGGCGCTGACGCGCGTGCGTGACATGGCGATGCGCGACGATCTAACGGGCCTCTACAACCGCCGCCAGTTGATGGAATACCTGTATCGGCAGAAAGCATTAGCAGATCGTCGGACCCTCGCGTTTGCGCTGTGCTACGTGGATCTGGACCACTTCAAACGCGTCAACGACCTGTTTGGCCATAAGCAGGGCGACGAAGTGCTCAAGGCGTTTGCGGAGATCGCGCGTAACGTTGTGCGCGAGGAGGATTTCGTCGCGCGGATCGGCGGGGAAGAGTTCGTCATGGTGCTGACCAATGCGACATTGGCTGACGCTGTGCAAGTATCGAATCGACTGCGGCGCCAGACCCAACTCATGGTGATCGATCCGAAGGCGCCCGACTTCGCGGTCACCGCTTCGGTTGGCGTCGCGGCATATCGCGCCCGTGAGGCCGTTGAACAATTGATGAGCCGGGCCGACACCGCCATGTATGCGGCGAAGACTCAGGGCCGGAACCGTGTTGTAGTTGCGCCAGAGACTGAGACGCGCGCCATATCGCCGGCCGCCGGCAGGTGACCCGCCACCCTCAAATCAGTTAGGCTCTCTCGGCCTCATGGCGTCGTATTCAGCGGCGCCGAAGCCGGAGAAGAAGGACGTGGACCGGCGAACTCACGCGCGACAGCCCATCTCGATCGGTGCGCTCGTTCACCCCCAGAAGGGGCGATCGTGGCTGTGCACCATCCGCGACTTCTGCCAGGGTGGCATGCTGCTGGTCGGCACAGGCGGTACACGCTCGTTGTTGGCGACGGGTGCGGAGCCCAAGCCGGCTGATCCGCTAAGTCTACATTTCTCGGTACCGACACCGCATGGGGACCAGCACTTCCGCATGCAGGCCCAGATATCCCGCGTGCTCGATTCCGGCAATGGCATGGGTATTCGTTTCGCTTCGGCGCTGCCGCCCAAAACGTTCGAAGTGTTGATGGATTTTGCGGTTGCGTCCGGCATGGTCGCCAACAGTGCAGCCGACCTTGCGCGCGGTCGTAAGCCAGAAGAAGCGGAAACAGCGGCTCAACAGGTCGATGGTCCGTCCGAGGTTCCGGAGACGTTCCTGCGGGATCGGCGGATCAAAGATCAGGACGCCGATCGCATCAAAGAGCAACTGAGCAAGGTTGCTACCCGCGGCGTCAATCGCATATCGAAGTTGTTCTTTGAAAAATGTGATCGCGATCTGCTGCTGAGGGCGCGCGACGCTGGCACCAACGCGGTGCAGATGATGTATTTCGAGGGGCTCGATCAACTGGAAAAGCAGCGTGATTCGATCCGCACGAAATTCGGTCGCGCCGTAATTGCTCAGATAGATCAGATATCCGACCTTGAGACGGTGCTCGAGAAGCGCCGGCGAAGAGAGACCGGCGGCAGTGCAAAGCTGCAGATCGTCGACACTGAAGAATTCGAGGAATGGCTGGCGGTTGCGGAAGTGATATCGAAAACGGAAAACCGCTTCAGCGACATTTTGTTCGAGATTCGCTCGCGGCTGGGCATGATCGCGAAGCCATGGGGACACAAAGACGTTGTACCGATCGGCCCCGCTGCTCTGGCGTGGGCATTCGATGACGCCCTGTCCGCAATTGACGTGCGCAGACAGGTGCGCCAGGACATTTATAAAGAGTTCGAGATTGTGCTGCACTCGGTGTTGGCGAATCTGTATCCCGCAATCAGCAAGATGCTCGAAGAGAGCGGAGTATTTCCCTCGCTGGAAGAACTGCGCGAGGCCATGCAGCGCTCGATGCGCCGAGGCGCAGCTAAGAGACGGCCCGAACCGTCGCAGAACTATCAGGAGCTCGACGCACCACTTCGCGAAGCGGCCATGGCAGCGGACGGTATCTCGATGGCGCCGAGCGCCTCATACAATCCGTTTGCGCCAAAAGAAGGTGGTACCGCGGAGGTCTACAAGGCGGCTCGCGAGTTGCTGAATCTCGGCCGTCGCGCTCGCCGATTGCAGGGCGCGCCGGACGAGGTTGAATTCGCGGGGCCGAATGCAGCGCCGGACCAACGCTACGACCCCAACGACATTCTTCAGGCGATTTCACAGATCGAAGCGGAAATGGGCGACGCGCCAGTTACCGACAGTCGACTCAAGCCGCGTCTGATGGAAGTCTTGAAAGCGCGTCACGGCGGCACCAAGGCATTCGGTGAGGAACTCTACGACACGCTCGACGTCATGGAGAATCTGGTCGGCTCAATCGAGCAGGACAAGCTACTGACGGAGGGTATTCGCGGCTGGGTGAAGCGGTTGGAGCTGACCCTCAACAAGCTGGCGACGAAGGATCCCGAGTTTCTGGAGCATGATGCCGAGCGACCGCACTCGGCGGTCGAGGTGCTCAACCAGTTGGCGCGGTTGGGTAACGCCCAGGACGTGAAGGTTGGAATCGACCGCGAAGTAGGGCGCCGCGTTGACGAGCTGTTGGAACGCATCGTCAAGGATTATGACCGCAATCCGGAAGTATTCGAGGATGTTCTCGAAGAACTCGGGCCGTTGGTCGAACGTCAAACCAAGGCGTACCGGGGCAACGTCGAGCGAACCGTTCGGGCGAGCGAGGGTCAGCAGAAACTCGCGCGTGCTCGACGTGCGGTCGCGAGTCAACTGGAACCGCACATAGCGGGAAGAGAAGTGCCCGAGCTGTTCCTCAGGCTGATGAATCCGGGCTGGCGCAATCTGCTGGTTCACACTCATTTGCGCCATGGACCGAACAGCAATGAATGGCGCGATGCCGCCGCGACCGCCGAGCAAGTGCTAGCCCAACTCACCGGTGAGTCTTCGGTTGGCACCTCGGGTTACGTGGAGCCGGAGGTGCTGCTCAAGCGCGTCGTCGCCGGTCTCAACAGCATTTCCTTCGAGCCCGGCAAGCGCACACCGTTAGTGATGGGCTTGTCGGATGCTCTGGTCGGCGACACGACCGGCGCCAAAGCCAAGATCAAGGTCACCCGGGTCGGCGCAGACGAAACGGAGAAGGCGCTCGGACTGGAAGGGTTGTTGCCGGATGCCTCACCCGAGATCCAAACCGACGACGAAGACATCCGCAAAAACTGGGGGCGTGCGCTGGATAGGGCTCGCCGCATGAACGTTGGAGAGTGGTTGGCGATGTCGGACGAAGAGGGTCGACCGCTGATCCTTTCGGTCGCCTTCATCGGCGACGACTATGCCTTTTACGTGCTGGTCAACCGCAAGGGCGTGAAGTCGCGCGAGATACCTCTGAAGGAGATGGCTGACGGACTGCATGCCGGACGAGTCACCTTGCTCGACGACTTCGATCTGCCGCTGATGGAGCGTGCGTCACAGCGCATGCTGCAGAACATGCACAATCAGTTGACCTTTCAGGCTGCCCATGACGACCTGACGAAGCTGCTAAACCGCAAGGAATTCGAACGCAATCTGGCGATGGCGATCGAGACCGCGAAAGCGATGAGCGCTCAGCACGCGTTGTTCTATCTCGACCTCGATCAGTTCAAGATCGTCAACAACAGCAGTGGCCATACCGCGGGTGATGAGCTGTTGAAGATGGTTGGCGGGCGTCTGGTGGCTGGCCTGAGCGATCTGTCGGCGAAGGTAGCGCGGTTGGGCGGCGATGAGTTCGGTGTTCTGATCACGGATATCCAGACCGAATCGGCACGCGAAGTCGCCCAGTGCCTGCTGAAGGTCGTTCGCGAGCAGAGATTCGATTGGGAAGATCGCCACTACTCGTTGTCCACGAGCATCGGGGTGGTGTTCATCGATGAAGGCATGCCGAATGCCGATGCGGCGATGCGTTCGGCCGACGAAGCCTGCTATGCCGCCAAGGACGCGGGCCGCAACCGCGTTCAGGAATATGAACTCGGTGATGCGCGCATGATGCGTCGCCGCGGAGTCATGGAATGGGTTACGCAACTCGACAAGGCGATCGATGACGGCCGACTCGTGTTGAACTGTCAGCGCATTGCGCCGGTGCCGGTCAATTCAAACGGTGCAAGTCACCACTACGAGATTCTTTTGACGATGCGCGATGAACTCGGCGACCTGATGCCGCCGAGCGAGTTCATCCTGGCCGCGGAGACCTACAACCGCGTGACGATGGTCGATCGCTGGGTGGTCGAGAACGTGCTGAAGTGGATGGCTGATCACCGTAGCGCGCTCGACAACTTCGGTGGCTTCGCGATCAACGTGTCGGGTCACTCGGTCAACGACGAGTCGTTTGCGGATTTCGTGCTCGAACAGTTCTCCCGGATGCAGGCGCCCACGAGCAAGGTCTGTTTCGAAATCACCGAAACTGCTGCGATTGCCAACCTCGACAACGCGCGCGATTTCATGAATCGCATGAAGATCATCGGTTGCAGATTTTCGCTGGACGATTTCGGAACCGGCCTTTCGTCGTATTCGTACTTGCGCAATCTACCGGTCGATTTCGTCAAGATCGACGGCGTCTTCGTAAAAGATCTGAATCACAATCCCAGCGACTACGCGGTGGTGCGCTCAATCAACGAAATCGGCCACTACCTGGGCAAGAAGACGATTGCGGAATTCGTCGAGAACGACGCGATTCTCGATCAACTCAGAGAGATTGGTGTCGACTTCGCACAGGGCTATGGGATCGAGAAGCCGGCGCTACTCGCGAATCTGCAACTCAATTGAGCGTGCAGCCGCAGTCAGCCGTTGCCGTTAGCCGTTGGCAATGCTGAGGAATTCCAGTAGCGCCTTTTGCGAGTGGAGCCGATTGCCGGCCTCTGCCCAGACAACGGAACGCGGGTCGTCGAAAATGTCTTCACTGATTTCTTCGCCGCGGTGCGCCGGCAGGCAATGCATGAATAGCGCATCGCGGGCGCCGAAATCGAGTAGCGATCTGTCGACCTGATAGCCATCAAACTGTTTGCGTCGCTCCGATTGTTCGGATTCGTGGCCCATTGACGACCACACGTCAGTGACGATCAGATCCGCACCGGTGACTGCTTCTTGCGGTGTATCGACGAGCGTGGCGCGGTTCGTGCTCGCGATCACTTCGGCTGACGGCTCGAATCCCTTTGGAGATGCGATCCTGAGATCGAAGCCGAATTGTCTCGATGCTTCGATGTACGAGTTGCACATGTTGTGGCCGTCACCGACGAACGCGACGGTTTTGTCCTGAATCGAGCCGCGGCACTCAACGAATGTCTGGACGTCCGCGAGTAGTTGACATGGATGCGAGCGCGCGCTCATTGCATTGATGACGGGTACGCGGGCTGCGCCGGCGAAGGCTTCTACATCCTCGTGACGCAATGTGCGCAGCATGATGATGTCGACCATTTCGGACAGCACTCGAGCGGTATCTTCGACGGGTTCGCCGCGCCCCAGTTGGGTGTCGTTGGGGCTGAGGAAGATCGCGTGGCCACCGAGTTGGTGCATGCCCGCTTCAAAGGCTACACGGGTCCGGGTTGACGAGAGGTCGAAGACCATTGCTAGAGTGCGGCCGCGCAACGGCTCGAACAATGTGCCGGCCTTGCGCATGCGTTTGTGCTCGATTGCACGTTCGATCAATCTCGAAAGCTCTTCCGGGGTGAAATCCAGCAAGGTCAGGAAATGTCGGATCACGACGCGCCCGCGGTCGAATCTTTGATCACGGCGACCACACGAGCGACGAGTTCGTCGGCCTGCGCGTCGGTGAGAATAAGCGGCGGCAGCAGGCGGACGACGCAATCCCGCGTTACGTTGATCAGCAGTCCGGCGGCCAGCGCTGCCTTCACGAGATTTGGTTGCGGAGAATCCAGTTCGATGCCCAACATCAGACCTTTGCCGCGCACGTCGACAACGTGGTTGTCACCAGCGAGCGCCTGCCGAAAACCGTTCAGGATACGTTCGCCGAGTACCGCAGCACGTTCGATCAGTCGGTCGTCAACCAGTGCATCCAGAACCGCGAGTGCGGCGGCACAGGCGAGTGGATTGCCGCCGAACGTCGATCCGTGATTGCCCGGTCGCAGCGTTTCCGCCGCAATGCCGCGTGCGAGGCACGCCCCGATCGGTAGACCATTTGCCAGGCCCTTCGCCGTCGTGACGACGTCGGGCAGAATTCCGTCGTGCTGGTAGGCGAACAAGCGGCCGGTGCGGCCATTGCCGGTCTGCACCTCATCGAGCATCAACAGCCATCCCTTCGCATCGCAGATCCGCCGCAGTGCCGGCAGATACCCATCGCCTGGCACCACCACGCCACCTTCGCCAATGATCGGCTCGACGAGAATTGCGACGACCTCGTCATTGTTTTCGGCGATCTTCTCGATTGCCTGCACATCGTTGTAGGGCGCACGAACGAAACCGCCGAGAAGGGGTTCGAAACCCGCCTGAACCTTGCGATTGCCGGTTGCCGTCAAGGTCGCCATCGTGCGGCCATGGAATGATCCTTCCATCGCGATGATGTGCGGTTTGCTGATACCGCGGCCGTGGCCGTACAGCCGCGCGATCTTGATTGCGGCTTCATTCGCCTCTGCACCGGAATTGCAAAAAAATACGCGATCCATTGATGCCAGCGCCGTCAACCGCTGTGCGAGGGTCTCCTGCAGCGTGATCTGATACAGGTTTGACGTGTGCATCAGGCGACCTGCCTGGTGCGCGATGGCGGCGGTGACCTTCGGATGCGCGTGACCGAGCCCGGTTACTGCGAGCCCAGCGAGCGCATCCAGATATTTGTTACCCTGCGTATCGAATAGATACGCGCCTTCGCCGTGACTGAACGCGACCGGTAACCGCGCGTAGGTATCCATGAGTGCTGCCATGAACGTGTCCCTTGTCGGTTCCGCGCTGTGCAATGAGGGCGGAAATCAGCAGGTGCCCAAACGACAAAAGGCAGCAACTGCTGCCTTAAGGAAAGCGTGAATGGTAGTCCAGTGAAATGACCAGTTCAACCTTCGACAGCGCTGGTGGTCATCGTCGCGATGGCACATTCGATCGTGCTTTCGATGGCGCTTTCGATGGCATTGGGCTGTCGCTATTCGCGAGTCGCGTTCAGGCGATTTGCGATGAGATGGGGGTTACGCTGCGACGCGCTGCCTTCTCGCCGAACATCAAGGATCGGTTGGATTTCAGTTGCGCGCTGTTCGACGCGCGCGGCGAATTGTTCGGTCAGGCGGCACACATACCCGTGCATCTCGGCAGCATGGCGTACGCGATGGCCGGCGTTGTGAAGCGCTTCGACTGGCGCGCCGGCGACGTGGTTTTGTTGAATGATCCGTTTCTCGGGGGAACGCATCTACCTGATGTAACGGCGGTCTGCCCGATATTCCACGCGGGCGGATTAGTCGCGTTCGCTGCTTGCCGTGCGCATCACGCGAACATTGGCGCAGAGCGACCGGGATCGATGCCTATTTCTACGACGCTTGCAGAAGAAGGCATCGTGATCGCACCGATGTTGGCGCATCGCGACGGTGATCTGACGGCATCGGCGCGTGCCGTGTTCGACGGCTTGTCCGGGCGTGCGCATGATTCGACGGACGCGTATCGCGGCGATGAGCGCCTCGGCGACTTTTTCGCTCAAATCAGCGCATGCCGATTGGGTGTGAGGCGTGGTGAGGCGCTGGTCGCGCAAATGAGCGGCGACGAATTTTCAACGGCGGTGATCGCGTTGAACGATTACGCTGAACGGCTCGCGCGCGATGCGATCGCAGTGATACCAGACGGTGAGTATGCGTTTGAGGACGTTATGGACGACGATGGTGTGGGCGCGAGCGACGTGGTCATCCGCGTACTGGTGCGCGTGTTCGGTGATCAAGTCACGACGGACTTCTCAGGTACGGCGGCGCAAGTTCGCGGCAACATCAACTGCCCGCTTTCGGTCACCGCAGCGGCGGTGTTGTATGTATTCCGGTGTCTGATGCCAACCCATACGCCCGCCGTCAGCGGTGCGTTCCGCTGTATCGAAATCGTGACGCAGCCGGGCAGTCTCGTCGATGCGCATTACCCGGCAGCGGTGGCGGCAGGAAACGTGGAAACTTCGATGCGTATCGTCGATGTGTTGCTCGGTGCGTTGGCGAGCGCGTTGCCGGATCGGATTCCGGCCGCCAGCCAGGGCACGATGAACAATGTTGCAATGGGCCGCCACGGTGCTGACGGGCGTTGGGACTACTACGAAACCATCGCCGGCGGCACCGGTGCGCATGCGAACGGTGCCGGTGTTTCCGGTGTGCAGTCGCATATGACGAATACGCTGAACACGCCGATCGAGAGTCTCGAGACACACTATCCTCTGCGTGTCAGACGCTACCAGTTGGCTCGCGGTTCCGGTGGTCGGGGATACCACAGCGGCGGTGATGGTATCGTTCGCGAGTTCGAGTTCCTCGAACCGGCAGCAGTAACGTTGCTGACCGAGCGTCGCCGGCGTGGACCGTGGGGTCTGTCAGGCGGCGAGTCCGGTGCGGCCGGATCGAACGTTCTCAATGGTGCGACTCTGGCGCCCAAAACCGCGTTCGATGTACTACCTGGAGATGTGCTCAGTGTGACGACGCCAGGCGGAGGCGGCTGGGGCAGCCCGGATTGATTCGCATTGACTAACGCGCGTTCTGCGCCGCGTGCACCGCGCGGCGGAATCGTGTCAGTCCCTCATTCAGCGTCGCGCGCGGACATCCGAAATTGAAACGAATGAACCCCGCGCCGTGAAACTGCGCGCCGTCGGAGAACCCCAGGCCGTGAGACTCGAAATGGCCCATGACGTTTGCGAGTTCGAGCGCGCGGACGTCAATCCAGGCGAGATAGGTCGCCTCGACGTGTGTCATGCAAACGCCGGGTAGTTCCTCGACGCACGTTTGGAGCGCATCGCGATTGGCGCGAAGGTGTGCGCGTAACCGATTGAGCCAATCGGATGGGTCCTCGTAGGCGGCGGTTGCTGCGGTGTAAGCGAACAGGCCGATGTTCGGCACCAGACCCGCGCGCGCATCGCGGAAGCGCTGGCGCAGGGCCGCGTCAGGAATTACCGCAAAGGCGCAACCCAACCCGGGCGTGTTGTACGTCTTCGTCGGTGCCATCAGGGTGATCGTCCGCGCTGCAATGTCCTGGGACAATGATGCGATCGGGATGTGCGGCGTGTCGTCGAGAAGCAGTTCGCAGTGAATCTCGTCCGAGCAGATCAGTAGATCGTGTTGTTCACAGAACTTTGCGACGGCGACCAACTCATCGCGGGTGTAAATTCGACCGGTTGGATTCTGGGGATTGCAGAACATGAACAGTCGCGTGTGGCTGCCCAACGCAGCGGACATTGCCGGAATGTCCATAACCCAACGCCGATTGTCGAGCACGAGGGGTACTTCGATCAGCGTGCGCGCCGAATGACCGGGTGCCGATAGGAACGGATAGTAGATCGGCACGTTCATCATCACCGAGTCGCCGGTGGCACCGATTGATCGGCATGCGAGATTCAACCCGGTGACCACCCCGGGTAGCCACACCAGCCATTCCGGCGAGACGGTCCAGTCGAATTTCGCCGCCAACCATGTGATTGTCGCGTCGACGAGCGCCGGTGGCGTTACGCTGTAACCGAAAACGCCATGATCGAGGCGCTGCTGCAATGCATCGCGGATGAAACTCGGGGCAGGGAAATCCATATCGGCGACCCAGAACGGCAGCACATCCGAACCGGCGTACCGGCTCCATTTGCTACTGTGCGTGCCACGGCGGTCAACGACGTTATCGAATTCGTTCATAAGCAGTGCAGTAATCAGTCATTGGAGCGGAGTTGATCACGTGGCGTACAATGCTCCGTGATTGCGTACATGAGGTAAAGCAGCGTGGATGTACTGGATACGATACAAGAGCAGATTCGAAGTAACCCGATTATTCTCTACATGAAAGGCTCGCCGCAGGCACCGCAATGCGGTTTCTCGGCGCAGACGGTGCAGTGTCTGATGGCATGCGGCGAACGGTTTGCATACGTGGATATTCTGAGCAATCCAGACATCCGCGCGAACCTTCCGGGGTTCGCGAACTGGCCGACGTTTCCGCAACTCTGGGTCGACGGCGAACTGGTCGGCGGCTGCGATATCGTGACCGAGATGCACCAATCGGGAGAACTGAAGACGCTGATCAGTGATGCGGCCGCACGTGCAAAAGAGGCCGCGGGTGCGGCCGAGAAGTAGGCGCACTACTCGTCCGCAGGAGGCCAGCCGCCCAGGGTCTGCCACCGGTTGACGATCCTGCAGAACAACTGCGCGGTCACCTCCGCGTCGTAGCGGGCTGAATGCGCCTCGCTGCTGTCGAATGCGATCCCGGCCCGGGCGCACGCTTGGCTGAGTACGGTTTGTCCGTATGCGACTGCCGCGAGCGACGCGGTGTCGATGAATGAAAACGGATGGAACGGATTTCGCTTGATGCCGTTGCGATTCGCGCCGGACATGATGAACTGGTGATCGAACGCCGCGTTGTGGGCGACGACTATGGCGCGATTGCAACCACCGTTCTTGACAGCCTTGCGCACTTCGCGGAAGAACTCGTGCATGACTTCAGGCTCGGCTCGGGCCTTTCGTAGCGGATGATACGGATCGATTCCGTTGAAGCGCAGCGACGCAGGGTCCATGTTGGTGCCGGGCAACGGCGCGACGTGGTAGTGAAGCAGGTGGTGCTGTTGCAGACGCTCACCGTCGTAGGTGAGCAGTACGGCCGCGAGTTCCAGAATCGCGTCACCGTTTGGATTGAACCCGCCGGTTTCCAGATCGACGACAACCGGCAGGTAGCCGCGGAAACGGCCCGCGATCTGGGTGCTTTCAAGCACTGATTTCTCCACGCAACGCGCTACCACAGTGCGGATGCACCAGAATATTCCGCGCACCGCGGTACCTTACCATGCCTGTTGGGAGCGCGGCGGTCGGTTGCGAACCGCCGACGAACTGCCTGTGCGTTGCGAACGTCGTCACGCTCGTCGGTGGTCGCCGCGCATATCATTGCAACGACAAGGCTGGATTCGTCCGGCGGCATGTGTTCGGGCCGGCATCCGGGCATCCAGGAGAGGCGCGGGGTGACGGATAGACCTCGCATTTCGGAGTGAACGATGAGCCGCTTTCAAGTGCTGTTCAGTGGCGATCTGGTGGATGGCGCCAACCAAGCCACCGTTCGGCAGAATCTCATGCGTCGATTGGGTCTCGACGAACGCAAGGTCTCGCAGCTGTTCAGCGGCCGTACCGTGGTGGTGCGCAGCGATCTCGCTCGTGAAGCGGCCGACGCGTTGCAGGCAGACCTCGCGCAATTGGGGGCGATCGCGCGCATCAAGGACACCTCACCGGACGACAAACCGAAGTTCAAGATCGATACACACGCCGACCAGACCCTGAAGGACATCACTGCCGCGCACATCGCCTGTCCCCGCTGCGGATACTTGCAACTGGAATCCGAATACTGTGCGCGGTGCGGTGTCGATATCGCGACCGCGATGAAGCAGAAGCGCAAGGAAGACCTGCTCATCGAAAAAAAGATTCGTGGACTGAAGGTACCAAAATCGGTGCAGTCGTTAGCGGCGCCAGGCACGCAAAGTGTCGATCCCGCGCCCGCCGACGCGGTGGAGCGTCTCCAGCCAATCAGGAGACGCGCGCAACGGTCGCCGCAGACGCAACGCGAGCAATCGTCGCAGCCAGACACCGCAACTGGGGCTCGTGCGACGAGGACCACGGAACTCGAAGCACAAAAGGATGGACAGCCCGCGGCCAACCCGTTCGGTGGTGGGTTCTGGCGCAACATGCTGAAGCTGGGTCGCAAAGGCGAGACTAAGCACTAGAATAGCCGCTCAATTGGGTCCGACTGCGCCGTATTGCCACCGTTAGCGGGTTCTATTCCTCCGACATCGAACGATGCACCGATCGGCGTGTTCGATTCCGGTGTTGGAGGCTTGACCGTGTTGCGGGCGCTCGAAGCGGTGTTGCCAGACGAATGCTTCATCTATCTGGGTGACACGGCACGGTTGCCATACGGCACGAAGAGCGCCGTGACGGTGCAACGCTATGCGGTGCAGGCAGCTCGTGCCTTGGTAGAGCGCCGCGTAAAAGCGCTGGTAATTGCCTGCAATACTGCATCTGCAGTTGCGCTGGATGCACTGCGCGACGCATATCGGCCGCTGCCGGTATTCGGTGTGGTCGAACCCGGCGCGGACGCGGCGTGTCACGCATCGCGCCGTGGACGCATCGCCGTCATCGGAACAGAAAGCACTGTGCGCGGCGGCGCGTATCAGCGCGCGATACTGGCGCGTCGCCCGGAGGCGCGCGTGTTGGCGCGGCCCTGTCCGCTGCTGGTGCCCTTGGCAGAAGAAGGGTGGATCACCGGCGACGTGCCGGAGCGCGTGGTCGCTGCGTACTTGGGCGAGTGGTTGCAGGAAGACTCACACCCAGACTGTTTACTGCTTGGCTGCACCCACTTCCCGGTGCTAACACCGTTGCTGCGGCGCGTCTGTGGCCCGGCTGTGATGCTTGTCGATTCGGCGACGACGACCGCTCGTGCTGTATCGTTGGCGCTGGCGAAAGGCAAACTCACCCGCCTACCGGCCGATGCACAGGATGGAAGGCGTCGCACGTTGTTGGCAACCGATGGGCGTGAGCGGTTTGCGCGTGTCGGTCGGCATTTCCTGGGTGAAGCACTGACGATCGACGCGGTAGAACTCGTCGATCTCTGATACGTCAGGCTTCGATGTCGTCGGATTTGTTCGGATATTCGCAGAGGTCTTCTATTGGGCACGCACCACAGTGTGGCTTTCGCGCTGTGCACACGTAGCGTCCGTGCAATATCAACCAATGATGCGCCGATCCCTTGAATTGGGCCGGGACCACCTTGGCCAACTTGTCTTCCACCGCTCGTACCGTCTTGCCGGACGCGATACGTGTTCGGTTCGAGACACGGAACACGTGTGTGTCGACTGCGATTGTGGGCTCGCCGAATGCGGTGTTGAGTATCACGTTTGCCGTCTTGCGGCCGACACCGGGTAGCGCTTCGAGCGCTGCACGATCCCGCGGGACCTCGCCGTCATGTTTGTCGATCAGCGCCTGACAGGTCTTGATGACGTTGCGTGCCTTGCTGTTGTAGAGGCCAATGTGGCGGATATATGGCGTAAGACCATCCACACCGAGTGCGAGCAGCGTGGCGGGTGTGTTGGCGATGGAGTACAGGCGTTGCGTTGCCTGGTTGACGCTGACGTCGGTGGCTTGCGCCGAGAGAATCACCGCGATCAACAACTCGAACACCGAGTCATACTGCAGTTCGGTCTCGGGCTTCGGCATTGCGCTTTGCAACCGCTCGAAAATCCGGATGCGCTTTGCGGCGTTCACGTGTTGCGAATCAAGGTGTTCACCTGCGCCTGGCTCTTCACACGTGATCCCAGTTTCGTTGCGCGGTAGCGCGACGCAGACGTTGTCGACGCCGCACTTCGGTTTCCGCCGCCTTTTCCGCGAGCCTACGTCGGTGGGCTGCGAAACGACGCCGCGATTCGTCGGCGCGCGTTGCATCCTTCGCGGTGTGCACCGCCATATTCGCCCGCCGCGGTGCGTCTGGCGCTTTCACCATCGCGATGCAATCAACGGGACACGCAACGATGCACAGTTCGCAGCCGGTACACTGACGCGCGACGACGCTATGCAGATAGCCGGCCGCGCCTACGATTGCATCGACGGGACAGACGGGCAGGCACAATGCGCAGCCAATGCAGCGCGACTCTTCGATCAATGCGACGGCATCCGGGTCGATCGGAGCCAGTTCCGGATCAAGCGGTATTGCGTTGCGGCCGAGCAGAGACGCCAACGCTTCAATCGTCGCCCTGTCGCCCGGCGGGCAGCGGTTGATCGCGGCGCCCGATGCCACGGCTTCAGCATATGGGCGGCAGCCGGGATAGCCGCAGCGCTCGCACTGCGTCTGCGGCAGCAGCAGATCAATCGCATCGACCAGCGTTGCGGGCGCACCTGCCATTGTCGGGGTCAGCGAACCTGCATGCCGGGTTCCGCGCCGGCGTCGGGCGCGAGCAGGAAGATATCAGCGCCACCCGGACCGGCCGCCAATACCATCCCCTGCGATTCGCCGAAGCGCATCTTGCGGGGTTTCAGGTTCGCAACGACGACAGTGAGTCGTCCGACGAGCGATTGTGGTTCATAAGCGCTCTTGATGCCGGCGAACACCTGACGCTGCTCCGAGTCGCCCACGTCGAGCACGAGCCTGATGAGTTTGTCGGCGCCGTCGACGTGTTCCGCCGCAACGACCCGAGCCACGCGTAGATCGACCTTCGCGAATGTGTCGATGTCGATGAGATTTGTGCTCACCGGCGCTGTGGCGCCCGGCCCGGCTGTCGAATCTTTCGATGCACCGTCTGCCGTTGCCCGCGTTTCGTCGATCATCCTCGTCACTGCGTCCATCTCCATACGAGTTAGCAATGGTTCAAACGTGTTGATGCGATGCACTCCGAGAAAGCACGTTGCGTCTGCCCACGTGAACGCATCGAGATTGAGGAACTTGGCGCTGCGCTGCGCAGTTGCCGGCAGCACCGGTGCGAGATAGACCATCAAAACCTTGAACAGGTTGATGCCGAGCGTGCAGACGGCTTGGACATCCGCTGCACGGCCGGCCTGCTTTGCAAGGTTCCAGGGTTCCTGCTGTGCGATGTATTGGTTGGCGCGATCGGCAAGCGCAGTGATTTCACGTACGGCGCGACCGTAGTCACCGGCCTCGTAGCAGGCCGCGATCGACGCTTCGGCGGCGGTGAATGCATTCCACAGCGCGGGATCGGCGATGGTCGCGATCAGTTGGCCATCGTTGAGCCGGTTGATGAAGCCGGCGCAACGGCTTGCGATGTTGACGATCTTGCCAACCAGATCCGAGTTTACGCGCTGCACGAAATCGTCGAACGTGATGTCGATGTCATCGACGGTGCCATTCGATTTCACAGCGAAGTAGTAGCGCAGATACTCCGGATCCAAATGATTCAGGTATGTGCCGGAGTTGATGAACGTGCCGCGCGACTTCGACATCTTGGTGCCGCCAACCGTGATGAATCCGTGCGTGTGAATTCGCGTCGGCTTGCGATGCCCCGACCCTTCGAGCACCGCCGGCCAGAACAGCGCGTGAAAGTTGACGATGTCCTTACCGATGAAATGATGCAGTTCTGTCGTGGCATCGGGATTCCAGAAATCGTCGAAGGTGACGCCGTCGTGTGAATCGCAATAGTTCTGGAAACTCGCCATGTAGCCGATCGGCGCGTCCATCCAGACGTAAAAATACTTGTCCTGCGTTCCTGGTATCAGGAAGCCGAAGTACGGGGCGTCGCGGCTGATGTCCCAGGGTTTCAACCCTGCATCGAGCCACTCGGCCAGTTTGTTGGCGACCTCGCTCTGCAAGGTGCCGCTAACGGTCCACGACTTCAGCATCTCGGCGAACTGGGGCAGATCGAAGAAATAGTGTTGCGACCGCGCGAGTACCGGCGTCGCGCCGGAGATCAGCGAGCGGGGATTGAGCAGATCCGTGGCGTCATAGGTCGCACCACAGCGCTCGCAGTTGTCGCCGTACTGATCGCTGCTACCGCAGCGTGGACAGTCCCCGATGACGAATCGATCGGCCAGAAACAATTTGCGCTGCGGATCGAAGAGTTGTTCGACGTCGCGCGTAAAAATGTAGCCACGCTCGGACAACGTTGTGTAGATGGCTTCGCAGAGCCGACGGTTTTCTTCCGAGTGGGTTGAATAATAGTTGTCGTGATCGATGAGAAACCGTTTGAAATCGAGCTCGTGCTCGCGGCGTATGCGCTCGATCAGTTCTTCTGCCGGCATGCCGAGTTGCTCGGCTTTCAACATTGTCCCCGTACCATGCGTATCGTCGGCGCAGACATAGATGCACCGATTTCCGCGGAGCCGCTGAAAGCGCACCCAGATATCGGTCTGAATATGTTCGAGCAGGTGCCCGAGATGGATCGATCCATTCGCGTTGGGCAACGCGCTCGTGACCAGGATGTTGCGGAGCCCGGACATGGCTATCGGCTGAATTCGGGAAAGGCGCGACTATACTCCGCCGCGTCCCACGTTTGCATCATCGCTTGGTTTTTCCTTGGCCGAACCTATAATGCGCGCTCTTTCGAGATTCGGCAGACGCCATGTCAAACATCGATGCGCTGGACCGCTTCGCAGACCCCTATCTTGGCGATACCTGGCAATCGCTGGGTGTGTTTCGGCGCGTAGAACAGCGCGGCGCGCACCTCGAAATCGATGTGGTGCTCGGATATCCGGCGGAAGGCCTGAAGGATGACTTGACGAAGCGACTCAGCGACGCCGTTGGGGCCGATGTCGCATTATCGCTCGGCTTCGAGGCGCCTGCGTTGAGTGTCAGCGAGACCTTGCGTGGCGTGAAGAACATCGTGGCCATCGCATCTGGTAAAGGGGGCGTCGGTAAGTCGACGACGGCGGTGAACCTCGCGCTCGCACTCGCGAAGGAAGGAGCCAGGGTCGGCATCCTCGATGCCGACATCTACGGACCGAGCCTCGGCATCATGTTGGGTGTGCCGGTTGGGCAGCGGCCCGAGGTGAAGGACGAGAAGCTCTTTCTACCGATCAAGGCGCATGGGCTACAGGCGATGTCGATGAGCTTTCTCGTGACGAAAGCCACGCCAATGGTGTGGCGCGGACCGATGGCGTCTAGCGCGCTGACACAAATGCTCAATCAGACGGTCTGGGATCGGCTGGATTATCTCGTTGTCGATATGCCGCCCGGTACGGGCGACATTCAACTGACCCTGGCGCAGCGCGCCGCGGTTGCCGGTGCGGTCATCGTCACGACACCGCAGGATATCGCGCTGCAGGATGCCGCGAAGGGCATCGAAATGTTCCGCAAGGTCACGGTGCCAGTGCTGGGCATCGTCGAGAACATGGGCCTGCACATCTGTCCCGAGTGTGGCCATCAGAGTCACATCTTCGGTGCGGGTGGCGGCGAGCGCATCGCGCACGACTATGCGACGGTGCTGCTCGCCACGCTGCCGCTCGCGATGCAGATCCGTGAGCAGGCCGACTCGGGCCGACCAACCGTTGCAGCGGATCCTGACGGAGCGCTCGCGGGTTGCTACCGCGATGGTGCGCGGCATCTCGCAGCACGGCTTTGGCAAGTCTCGCGGGCGGCGACAGCGGCGCCCCGCATTTCGATGACCGACGACTGAACCGCGCGTCGGGTCTACCCATACAGCATAGATTGCGCATAGACAGCGCATACAAAGATCGAGGGATTACGGCGATGAGCATCAAATCGGATCGATGGATCCGCTCGATGGTGGCAGCGCACAAGATGATTGAACCGTTCGAGCCGGGCCAGGTACGAACCGTGAACGACATGAAGGTGATTTCATTCGGCACGTCCAGCTACGGTTACGACGTTCGTTGCGCCGATGAATTCAAAGTGTTCACCAATGTCTTCTCGGCCACTATCGATCCGAAGGCATTTGATGCCCGCAGCTTTGTCGATCACCGCGGCGACATCTGCATCATTCCCCCGAATTCGTTCGTGTTGGCGCGCACGGTCGAGTATTTCCGCATCCCGGCGGACGTGTTGACACTGTGCGTGGGCAAATCAACGTATGCACGCTGCGGCATCATCGTCAACGTGACGCCGCTGGAACCGGAATGGGAAGGGCACGTCACCCTCGAATTCTCCAATACGACCAATCTACCGGCGAAGATCTACGCCAACGAAGGCGTTGCCCAGATGCTGTTCTTTCAAGGTGACGAACCGTGCGAGGTGACGTACAAGGGTCGCGGCGGGAAATATCAGGGTCAGCGCGGCGTCACGTTACCGCGCCCATAGCAAATCGTCAGCTGAGGCAGCTAGCCGAGACGGTAGGTGCGGTCGGCGTTCAGCACGAGCCGACCGGGCTGCGGTTGTGGCGCTGGAGCGTCGACGACTTCACCGATGACCGTGGCCTTCTCGCCGGCCGCTTCGAGCGTTGTCAGCGCGATGGCAACGTCATCCGTGGCCACACACAGCACGAATCCGATTCCGCAATTGAACGTTCGCAGCATCTCGGTTTCGACGACGTTACCTGCCTGCGCGAGCCAATCGAATATGACCGGTCGCTGCCAGCTATCCAGATCGACCAACGCAGCGAGCGAACTGTCGGCGAACATACGCGGCAGGTTTTCGATGATGCCGCCCCCGGTGATGTGGGACATTCCGTGAATGGGAATCTTTGCCAGGGTCGCGTGCACCGCACGGACATAGATCCGCGTGGGTGCCAGCAGCGCTTCGAGCAGATCGCCGGTCGGCTTGTGAACCTGATCCGTGAGGACCCGACGAATCAGTGAGTAGCCGTTGGAGTGTGGTCCGCTCGACGCCAGGCCGATCAGTTTGTGCCCAGCGCGGATCGCGTTGCCGTCGATAATCTGGTCGCGCTCGACGACGCCGACGCAAAAGCCCGCCAGATCGTAATCGCCGTGGCCGTAGAAGCCCGGCATTTCCGCGGTTTCTCCACCGGCCAGCGCGCAGCCGGCCATTTCACAGGCGCGGGCAATACCCGTGATCACGCGCTCCGCGACGTCCACGTCGAGGCGCGAGGACGCGTAGTAGTCGAGGAACAGGAATGGCTCACCGCCCGTGACGAGCACGTCGTTGACGCACATTGCGACCAGATCCTGTCCCACGTCATCGTGCCGATTGTGGTCGATCGCGAGCTTCAATTTCGTGCCCACGCCGTCTGTACCGGTCACCAGAACAGGCTCGCGATAACGACTTGGCAGCGTCGCGAGTGCCGCAAAGCCTCCAATGCCGCCCAGAATCTCCGGGCGTTTCGTGCGTAACGCTGCGGGTTTTATGCGGCGGATCAGTTCATCGCCGCCGTCGATGTCGACGCCTGCATCGCGATAGGTCAAATTGCGGCTCAAGCGGGTGGTCCAGATGCAACCGAGCACGCAGTCTATCAAAGCCTCGGTGCGCCCACCTGTCGTTTGATTTGGGCGCTTTGAATCGCACGCTTTTGAATTGCAGTACACTGGTGCCTCGTAGCGCCCAGTCGGGCCGGATCGGGTGGGGGCATGGGCCGCTTCGCTGTCGTTTTCTGCTGGGTATTCACTCTGTTGTTGATGTCGATGCCGGCGCGCGCCGACATCGGCGATTGGCTGTATGACGTGGACGTCGCGGTTGCCGATCAGTCAGCCGGCGCCCGCAGCGCCGCGTTCGAGCAAGCGCTGCTGGTGGTACTGGATCGCGTGAGCGGCCTGGAAGAAGTCCCCCGAAGTGGCGCGGTCGCGGCTGCGCTCGCCTCACCGCAGCGCTACTACGTCGAATTCCGCTACCGCGAAGTCGATAACCCCGTCAGTGGTGCGTTGCCGGCGAAAGTTCTGACGTTGTCGGTACGCTTTGGTCAAAGCGCCATCCAGAAGTTGATTGCCGATGCAGGGTTGCCGCTGTGGAGTTCGAACAGACCGGTGACGCTTGCATGGGTTGCGGTGAACGATGCTAGCGGGCGAGCGTTGCTTGGTACGAATGACCGAAGTGCGCTGACGAATGCGATACTTGCCCGCGCGCGCGCGCGCGGACTGCCGTTGGTCCTGCCGACTCTGGATGACGATGAACGCCTCGAGGTAACGCCGGATGTCGTGGCGCGTGGCATGTCGCCGGCGCTCGAAGAAGCATCCCAGCGCTATACCCCGGACCAGATACTCGTCGGTAGCCTCAACCACGCGGCGGACGATTCATGGGTCGGGGATTGGCAACTGGTCGAACACGCCGATCAGCAGCATTTTCATTTCGTTTCACCGAACACTGCCGCGGCGGCCGCAGCGATTGTCGATGCAGTCGTTGACCGCCTGGTCGCGCGCTACGCTGTTACCGGTGCGACGCAGCAGCGGCTTCAGTTGCAGATCGACGGCATCGCCGACGTCTCGCAATATGGGGCGCTGATGCAGTATCTCGATGGCCTGGATTACGTCGATGCGGTGCAGGTCGAAGTGGTGCGACCCGGAGAGGTCCTGCTGAGCCTGACGACGCACGCATCGTGGGATCGGTTGCACGATCTGTTTGCGCTGGACGGCCGGTTGGCCCCCGCGGAGGATGGCGCCGCGGTACCAACAGAACGTCGCGTGCTGAAGTGGCTGGGCGATTCACCTAGATGATTTCCGATCTCCTGCGTCAGATTCCCAACATCATCACGGTGGTGCGGGTGCTGCTGGTGATTCCGACAGCGTGGTGCCTTGTCGAGCACCGGTATGTCGAGGCGCTGGTGCTGATGGCGGTCGCAGGCGCATCTGATGCGCTCGATGGCTGGCTCGCACGACGCTTCGATTGGGTCAGTTGGTTTGGTGCCGCGCTTGATCCGTTGGCAGACAAAATCCTGGTCGGCGTACTGTTCGTCACGCTGCTCGTCGAACGCGAATTGCCGCTGTGGGTTGCGGGCATCGCGATCGGACGCGACCTGATCATTCTCGTCGGTGCGAGCCTCTACAGGCTGGTATTCAAGCACATCGAAATCGAGCCGACTTTGCTCAGTAAAGCCAATACCGCGGTGCAGATCGTCGTGTTGCTGGTAGTGCTGCTGAGTCTGTGCGGGTTCCACTACGTCAGTCCGATAGCGCGTACGATCGCTGATCCGTACGGCTTCTGGCTAGTCGCCGTGCTGGCGAGTGTCTCCGGCGTCGACTACATAATCTCATGGTCCCGCCGGGCGATGGCAGAACCTTCGGATCGATCGCCACGCGAAAATCCGTCATGAGTGCCGATCGTGCGACTCAGTTGGCGCTGATGTTTTTGAGCGAACGCCGCTGCACGTTGGACAACTTCGAAGCGGGTCCCAATGAGGAACTGATCGCCGAGTTGAACCGACGTGATTGGGCGGAGCGTGAGTTCTTGGCGATGTGGCTGGTGGGTGAGTCCGGCAGTGGCAAATCGCATCTGCTGCAAGGCGCCTGCCATGCGGCAGTTGCGGCCGGTGCGACTGCCGCGTATCTGCCGCCGCGCCTGATGGCGGGCGGCGTCGATGTGCTTGGCGGACTTGGTGAGTTCGGGTTGGTTGCCGTCGATGATTTCGAGCGCTGGGCGGGCGAAAGACCGTGGGAAGAAGCGCTGATGCATGTCTATCAGCAGCTCTTCGTCAACGGCGGGTCGCTGTTGATTGCGTCTCGATATCGACCTCAGGAGATTACGGTTCGGCTTGCGGATCTGGCGTCGCGCCTGCGCGCGGCGCAGATCTTTTCGATTCTTCCGCTGGACGATACCCACCGGGCGCGTGCGATCGAGCATCTGGCCGCTCAACGCGGACTCGAAGTAGGCGCCGAGGTCGTCGACTTCATCCTGCGAAGGGCATCGCGCCGCATGGATGAACTGATCGAAGCGTTCGATCGTCTGGATCGAGAGGCGCTGGCGCAACAGCGACGGCTGACCATTCCACTGGCAAAGGCTGTGCTCGGCCTGTGAATGCGCCGCGTCACGTCGTGTTCACGGGTGGCGGCTCCGCGGGTCACGTTGTGGCGAACCTGCCACTAATTGCCCACTTCGCAGGCATCGGATCGAAGGTGGGTTACATCGGTTCAAGCGAAGGGCCGGAGCGCGCCCTCGTCGCGCCGCTCGATGTGCCGTTTTATGCAATTCGCTCCGGCAAGCTGCGGCGGTACTGGTCATGGCGCAATGTGGCCGATGTGTTGTGGATTCTCGTGGGAATCGCGCAGGCGATATCGCTACTGGGGCGCCTTCGGCCGTCGGTGGTGTTTTCCAAAGGCGGTTATGCGGCGTTTCCGGCCGTGGTCGGGGCATGGGTCTGGCGGGTTCCGATCGTTGCGCACGAATCCGATCTGACACCGGGGCTTGCCAACCGATTGTCGCTGCCGTTTGTGGCAGCTGTCTGTACAACGTTTGAAGTCACCGAGTTTCCAGTTCGCAATCGACCGGTGATTCACACCGGCACGCCGCTACGTTCGCAGCTATTGCATGGCGATTCGATGCGCGGCCGCGCGTGGCTCGGTGCGCCGCGTGATCGCCCCTTAGTAATCATCGTTGGCGGCAGCCTGGGCGCAGAGGCGATCAATCGTGTCGTTCGGCAAGCGCTGGACAGCTTGCTCGATTTTGCAACCTTGGTTCACGTTTGCGGTCCTGCGCGGACCGATCCGTCGCTCGCGCAACGTGCCGGCTATCATCAGTTCGAGTATGTGGGCGAGGAATGGGGCGATCTGCTCGCCGCGGCAGATGTCGTGGTCAGCCGTGCCGGCGCGAACTCGCTGTACGAACTGGTTGCGCTGCGCAAACCACACTTGCTCGTGCCACTACCTCGCAGCGCAAGTCGTGGCGATCAGATCAGCAATGCGCAGTATGCGCAGTCCCGTGGTTGGAGCCACGTCATCGCCGAAGAGGAACTGGACGCACCGCGTCTCGACGCCGCTGTTCGCGCGCTCTACGCTGATCGCGAACACATCGTGGACGTTCTTGCGGATGCAGGCCTGGGAGACGCTACGAATGCGGTCGCGGATGTGATCAGCCGTTTCGCGCGCCAAGTTTGATTGGATTCAATGTCGTTGCTCAAATAGTTGCCGGGCCGGGTGCGGACGGGGCGGGCGTGAAGCAGGACGCGAGATAGGGCCCAAGCATGCGTTGCAGTTCGACGATGACGAGTTTTTTGTCGTCGTTGTTCGACAGCAGCAGGTGGGCAGTTTCGAGCGCGATGTGCATGCAGCGCTGCCTTGCGTCGATCGGCACATGTGCGAACGCCTCG
Source organism: uncultured Gammaproteobacteria bacterium (assembly GCA_963735085.1). GTDB lineage: Bacteria > Pseudomonadota > Gammaproteobacteria > Pseudomonadales > Azotimanducaceae > DATJGR01. Next base: position 181,345 of record CAVTJP010000006.1, on the reverse strand, counting down.
CCCAACTTTTGATCGAGCACGTCGAAAACCTCCTGCCGGAGTGCTCTTGCCTGATCTCCCATTGGCGGCGTGCGGTGACGATTCGACCACACCCCTCGGAACCCCGGCATGTTGCGATAGATCTGCGCCAGACCAACGATGATCTGCGATACCCAGGCTGATGAAATGCCGTCACGCCCCGGATCGCCGATTGCGCCGGCGAGATAGCAGCGAACCTGGCCGCGGTAACGCTGCACCAGTTCGTTGACGATGGCGTCCTTGTTGGGAAAGAACTGATAGAAAGAGCCGATCGACATGCCCGCTCGCGCGGCGATTGCCTTTGTGGTGAGCAGTTCGTAGCCGACTTCGTCGATCAGCGTCGCGGTCGCATTGACCAGTGCATCGAGGGTCTGCTGCCCTCGCTGTTGACGTGGTGTCCGACGCCGCTGCACCGGCGCTTCTTGACAATGTGAGTCCACGCTCATATTTTTCACTTATCTGAGCCGAGGCTCATATTCTACGTTTTGAGGTGATTTCATGTCGATTCGCTGGGTGGAAACGCCCCGCACGCTGAATCATTTCGATGCGCGCGTGCCATCCGCGGCGCAATTCGACGATGAACTGGGGCTCGATGCCGGTCAGGTGCAGGACGTTGCCGAGTTGTTCAATACACCGCTGACGGGTGCCTACAACTGGGACTACCAGGCGCAGGACGATCGCATCCGCAAGCTTTACGAACTCGGCAAAACGTTGAACTGGAACGCGAACGTCGATATCGATTGGGACCAGACACCCGATTTCGAGGCGCGTCCGCCGATTTCCGACGAACAACGCCAGGTGGTGGCTCAAAATCGCGCCAGCGCGCTGTTCAAGGGGTTCGCGCCGTGGGAAGCCATGGACACCGACCAGGTGATTCAATGGATGCGACACCAGCACAGTTGGGCGATCAGCCAGTTTCTGCACGGCGAGCAAGGCGCGCTACTGGTCGCTTCGCAGCTCGTGTCGTGCGCCCCATCCTTCAATGCAAAGCTCTATGCCGCGTCGCAAACGTTCGATGAAGCGCGCCACGTCGAAGCATTCAATCGATACCTGCAACGCAAAGTCGGTTTCACGTACCCCATCTCGCGTAGTTTGAAACTGCTGCTCGACAAGATCCTGACCGATGCGCGCTGGGACCTGAAGTTCATCGGGATGCAGATCATCATCGAAGGGCTTGCGCTCGCGGCATTCAACACGATGAAGCAGAGCACCCAGGACCCGGTGTTACGCGACATCGTGCATCTGGTGATTCGTGACGAAGCGCGCCACGTGACGTTCGGCGTGAACTATCTCGAGGAGTACATCGCAACCCTGACGCAGGATGAGCGTGAAGAGCGGGCGCAGTTTGCGTTCGAAGCGTGTGTGGTCATGCGCAGCCGCCTGATTCCCACCGATGTATATCGGCAATTTGGCTGGCCCGTCGAGGAGGCCACGGCGATTGCAACCGGCGGTGAGCATCGTCAACGTTTCCGCAACATGATCTTTGCCCGCGTGGTGCCGAATCTGAAGCGTATCGGCTTGTTGACGGACGGTATCCGGCCGAAATTCGAAGAGCTCGGTCTGCTTGAATTCGAAGCGCTTCCCGATGATGGTCACATCGATTGGGACGAGCTTGCCCGACCGCTATACGACAAATCGGCGTGACGCCTGCGACGCACTCAGGTGTCGCCGCGCGGCGTCGTCAGCGTCGCGGTCAGAAATTCAACGAACGCTCGTGTCTTTTGCGATTGGCGACGTAGTTCAGGGTAGCTGAGCCAGACGCTTTGATTGGCGATCTGCAGGTCCGGTAGCAGTTGGTCGAGACGGCCGCGCTCGATATCACGCCGCGCAACGTACAGCGGCAGCATGCCGACGCCCATACCCTCGCGAACGGCGTGAAAGGCCATGTCCACGTCGTTGACGATGAAACCGCGGACTTTCGACCAACGCGGTGGATCGATATGACTCTGCGCGGTGATCTCGACGAAGGCGTGCTGGGCCAAGTCTTGCTCGCATTGTGGCACGCCACAGCGCGCGAGATAGCTGCGCGCCGCGCACAGTATCGTTGGCAACTGCGCGAGTTCGCGCGATATCAGGCGCTCTTCTTCAGCTTGCTCCAACAGTATCGATACGTCGAATGCGTCGCGCGACACCGCTGGCACGCCTTCCGACAACGTCAGGTCGATGAACACCTCCGGATATTGCTGCTGGAACGTACGGAACAGTCGCGCCAACGCGCTGCGGCCGAAGAACGGCTGGGCAAGGACCCGGATTCGCCCGGCGGGCGCAGTCTCCAACGCGCGTATCTGAATCTCGGTTTCGTCGAGCGCTTCGAGAATCTGACGGCAGCGGTCGTAATACAGTTGGCCCGCTTCGGTTGCCATCACCGATCGCGTGGTCCGATGCAGAAGGCGTGTTCCGAGGCGTTCCTCGAGTTGACTGATCTGCTTGCTGACGGCGGATGGAGTGAAACCCATCGCTTCGGCGGCGCGCGTGAAGCTCTTGTGGTCGACGACGGCAATGAAGACGTGCAGTGGATCGATACGGGTCATTGAGCAGGCTGGATCGCGGCGGCACTTCAGACTCTCTACAATACGCGGCTTTGTGCGGCCGCGGATACACCATGTACAAGGTCCGGACCTTCAATCGAATTGCGCTGCGGGGACTCGAAAGATTTCCGTTGGACGGCTTTGAAGTGGCAACCGAGATTGCCGATCCGCATGCGATTCTGCTGCGCAGCCACGTATTGTCCGCTGAGCATGTCACTCCCAACCTGCGTGCGGTGGCGCGCGCCGGCGCAGGCGTCAACAACGTACCCGTCGAGTTGTATACGCAGCGCGGCATCGTCGTGTTCAACACCCCCGGTGCGAATGCGAACTCGGTGAAGGAACTGGTGATCGCGGCATTGCTGCTATCGGCGCGCGACGTGCTGGGTGGCATCAAATACGTCGAGTCGGTCGCGACCGTTACAGACGCGGTCGAAATGCACAGGCTCGTGGAGGAAGAAAAGAAGCGCTTCCAGGGCGAGGAGATCTATGGCAAGACGCTCGGTGTGGTTGGCCTTGGCGCGATCGGTGCGCTGGTTGCCGAGGCCGGATTACGTTTGGGCATGAGCGTCGTCGGCTACGACCCCGCGATCTCAGTCGATGCCGCGTGGCGACTGCCGAGCGACGTACAGCGGATGGAGAACCTGCCGACACTGTTTGCGCGATCCGACTACGTGACCCTGCACGTACCGTTGCTCGCCGAGACGCGCAACATGATCAACCCGGAGTCGCTGAAGAGTTTTCGTTCCGGCACCGTACTGTTGAATTTTGCGCGCCAGGAGATCGTCGATGAAGCCGCGTTGGTGGTGGCGCTGAGCGACGGTCGGCTTGCTCGATATTTTTCGGACTTCCCGTCACCGATACTCGCGGGGCTTCCCAACGTGTCGGCGACGCCGCATCTCGGTGCAAGCACCGCCGAGGCCGAAGAGAACTGTGCGGTGATGGCCGCCGATCAACTGATCGACTTCCTGCGCAACGGCAACATCCGCAACTCCGTCAACTTTCCCACGGTGATCCTCGAGCGGACCGCCGGCACGCGCCTCGCGGTCACCAATCGCAACGTCCCGAAGATGTTGGGCCAGATCATGTCAGTGCTCGCCAACCGTGACATCAACGTCATCGACATGATCAACAGGAGCCGTGACGACGTCGCATACAACCTGATCGATGTCGCGGCACCGGTGCCGCCCGAACTGCTGGCAGAGATGATGCGCATCGAGAGCGTAATGAACGTGCGTGTGTTCGAGCACACCTGATCCATTCTGCGCGCTCAATAGATCGCATTGATCAATCGCGCGCGCCATGGCGTAGGCCGCGTCGAGCCTGACGGTTGCGAAACCGCATCGAACTCAGCGCTTCGTATTCGACGCGGGTGCACGGCGCAAACTCGCCGACTGATTCGCTCGCTACACACTCCGCCGCAAACGGAGCGCTGACGGTGCCCTGCGAGCCGTGCCCGGTGTTGACCGATAGCCGTGGCATGGGCAGACCGTTGGAATCGAACAGACTACCGACGATGGGCACGCGGTCGGATGTCACTGCTCGAGTACCGCGAATTGGGCTCGCGACGGGCGCCATGCGCGGCACCTCCCCACCGGTCAAGTCACGCCACCAGGACTCGAACCGTTGCAGATTGAATTCGCTCGCGCGGCCACTGACCCATGGGGCGTGTTCATATGTCGCGCCAATGCCCCAGTCGGCTCCGAACGGAATCAGGAAGCCGTCGCCGACCAGCGGAATGTTGGGTGGCGAGTTCAGCGCGATTGGATCGATCTGACCCGATACCGGCAGCAGTTCCAGATATCGCGACTGATCGAATGCGTTGGTCGACGTACCGGCGCAGATCACGATCCGATCGCACGCCAACGGCCCGATGCTCGTTGTTATTCCGGCATGATCTGCGCCGATCGCAACATGATTCGCCGTGACGCCGCAGAGGTAGTCGATCAATGGGTGCTGGATCAGATCGCAGCACAGTCGAGACAGGTCGAGAACTCGCCCGTGTGGAAAGAAGAGACCACTTTGCCGCAGTGGAATTCCAGCCAGCGACGATGCGGTTGCCGCATCGACGAGTCGGACCGAACGGTTGGCGTCTGCGTACCGCTCAGCGATTTCTTCTAGGCGGCGCATGTCCAACGTTTGGCTCGGCACCTGCAGTGTACCGAGTGGACGGTCTGTCGAGGCGGTGGCGTACTGATAATAGAAGTGACTGGAGTAGAGATAGCTCAACCAACGCAGAGTGGATGCCTGAGTCGAATTGCCGGATACACGACAGTGGAATAGCGTCGCCTGCATTCGATTGGGCGGGGCGTTTGACGCGTCGAGCAAACTGACCCGGATACCGCGTTCGGCCAGACGCCTCGCGGTCGCGGCACCGGCGAGGCCGGCTCCAACCACGACGATCGCGCGCTGTGGCGCGAAATTTCTTTGGTCTTTCGCGTTGAACGTGCCGGCGAGGCTATGTCGCTTGTGGGGGCGTTGATCGACTTTGCGCATTTCAAAGCCGGCTGCGGACAGACCGCGACGTACGGAGCCGACTGCGCTGAATGTTGCCACTGTCGTGCCGGGTGCCGACAGATCAGCGATGCTGCGCCACAGCGTATCGTGCCAGAGGCCCGGATTCCGGTCCGGCGCAAAACCGTCGAGCAGCCAGGCATCAATGGCCACGAGCTGGCGGCCGATAATGTCGCTGAGCCCTTCGTCGGCACCACCGAAAAAAACCGACAGCGTGATGCGCCCGGTGGCCAGGTGACGGCGATGCCAGCCGGGCACCGTCGGAGGATATGCACGGCGCAGCGCATCGTAGATCGGCAGCTGGCGCCGTCGCCGCCTTGCCAGATGCTCGAAGTCGAGGTGACTAATCGGGTATTTCTCGACGCTGATGAAGTGCAGCCGCGCCGAATCGGGCGCGCAGGTCAGGTAGTTCTGAGCGATGACTGCAAAGTTCAGCCCGGTGCCGAAGCCCAGTTCGCCGATCGTGAAGGTGTCCTGACAAGCACGGAAGCGCTCGATGAGATGCTGCGGATCGACGAAGACACGTTGCACCTCCGCAGCACCGTCGCTGGCGTGGTAGATATCGCCAAACTGTCTAGAGACCGGCTGGTCTCCATTCCAGTGCAGTCGCGCTTCGATCACCGCGCGACATCACGCTTCGGATCGACAATCCACTCGCTGAACGAACCAGGATACAGCGCGGCTTCGGGCAGTCCCGCGTGGCGCATTGCGAGGATATTGTGGCACGCAGTGACGCCAGAGCCGCAATAGCAGACGCGTTCCAGGTCAGCGTCTGCTGTTTCGAACCGGCTGCGCAACACGGTCGCTGCGGCGAACCGGTTCGCGTCGTCCAGGTTGCGTTCGAACGGTTCGCAGCGGGCACCCGGAATGTGACCCGCGACCGGATCGATGGGTTCGATGTCGCCGTGAAAGCGGGCTTCGGCGCGTGCGTCGATCAGGTCCATTATTTCAGATCGTTCTAGAATATCGGCAGCCGACACGGTTCGAGTCAGCGCCGGTCGACTGGGGAATGAACGAGCAGTGCGGTGTGCTGCTTCCGTGCGCAGTGGATAGCCCGCGGATTGCCAGCTGTTGAGACCTCCGTTCATGACGGCAACTGCCGGGTGACCAAGCCACCGGAGCAGCCACCAGGCGCGGGCGGCGTACGCGCTGTTACCGGCGTCGTAGACCACGACCTGTGTGTTGGCGCCAATGCCCCAACCGCCGAAGGTGTCTGCCAACGTGGACGGGTCCGGAAGCGGGTGGCGGCCCGTTACACCGGGGATCAGGGGGCCGGAAAAATCGGTCGCGAGGTCGGCGAACACCGCACCGGGAACGTGACCGGCGGCATACGCCATGCGCCCGAAATGAAGATCGGCCAGCGACGCGCGGCAGTCGATTGCGCACCAATTGGAATGATCGAGATGCTCAAATAGAACTTTTGGCTCGATCAGAGTGTCGAACACGGCAGCATCCTCTGATTGATATTGGTGGACCAACAACGGGCTCCTCACATGACGCAGGTCTCACCGACAGAGCGCCCGTCGGGCGCCGCCGATCGAGGTTCGTATACTAACCAGTGCAGCATATCGCGGTGGCGTTTGGAGCGCTGAGTTGACACAATGCGCGCCACTGCGGGATGGGTATGTCATCCTTCACAAGGGAGTTAACACGAGTGGACCTGTTCCAGTCTGTATTGTCGTATCTGCATGAGGGTCTATTGAACGCGTCGTTCGGCACGATGGTGCTGTACACGTTGGTCATGACCCACGTCACGATCGTCTCGGTCACGCTGTATCTACACCGCTACTCCGCGCACCGCGCACTGGAGTTGAACGGCGTGCTGAAACACTTCTTCCGCTTCTGGCTGTGGCTGACCACGGGCATGTTGACGAAAGAGTGGACTGCGGTGCATCGCAAGCATCACGTCAATTGCGAAACAGAAGAAGATCCGCACAGCCCACAGATCTTCGGGCTCAAGAAAGTGCTCTGGCAAGGCGCGGAGTTGTATGGCGTTACGGCCGCTAAGCCGGAGGTCCTGGATCGCTTCGGCAAGGGAACGCCCGACGATTGGATCGAGCGCAACCTCTACAGCAAATTCAAGATTACCGGCGTCGGCACGATGATGGTGATCGATCTGCTGCTGTTCGGCGTCGCGGGCCTGACGATCTGGGCGATCCAGATGATTTGGATTCCGTTCTTCGCCGCAGGCGTGGTCAACGGCGTCGGTCACTATTCGGGATACCGGAACTTCGAGTGTCCCGACGCTGCGCGAAATCTGGTGCCGTGGGGCATCCTGATCGGCGGTGAGGAACTGCACAACAATCATCACACCTACCCGAACTCGGCGAAGTTTTCGGTCAAGCCGTGGGAATTCGATCTGGGTTGGCTCTATGTCACGATCTTCAGTGCGTTGGGGCTGGCACGGCCGTTGAGCACCGGACCGATCGTCGAGAAGGTGACGGGCAAAGACAACATCGACAAAGACACCCTGTGGGCCGTGTTGAACGATCGATTCCGGGTAATGGCGAACTACGCTGAACGGGTCGTTGCGCCAGCGGTTGAGTTGGAAGTGCAGCGCGCAGATGCGGCCACGCGCGCCGTGCTGAAGCACGCAAAATCGTTGCTGACGCGCGAAGACACGCTCGTCGATGACGCCGGTCGCGACGCCATCAGCCGCGCGGTCGACGGCAGTCCAGCGCTCAAGACGATTTACGACCTGAAGCAGCGTTTGCAGAATGTCTGGGCGAAACGCGGTGGCGATGCCGAAGTGCTGCTTGGCGACTTCAAACAGTGGTGTCTAGATGCCGAGGCAACTGGTATCCACGCGCTGCGCGATTTCGTCGCCGACCTGAAGTCCTACACGGTGCCGAAACTGTCGCGGGCTTGATCTCGCGAACCGTCCTGAAAGAGCCCGCATTTTGCGGGTTCTTTCGTTTGTAGAGTGGCGTTCTGTTCGTTCCGTCGGACTACATCCGCTCGACGGTTTCGATGCCGAGCAGCGACAGACCATATTTCATCGTGTCGGCGGCGCGGCGGCACAACAGCAACCTGCTCGTTCGCGTCGCCGCCTCGGCGCTCAATACCGGACATTGCTCGTAGAACTGCATGTACCGGGCTGCGAGTTCGTATAGATAGCCGCACAGATAGTGCGGCAGCGCATTCTCGGCGACGTCGTCGATCACCTCCTGAAAGCGCGCCAACGTCAGTGCCATTGCGCGTTCCGACGGTGCGTCAATCGCGAGTTCGCCCGACAGTTCTTCGGCCCACACCTGACCGCGTCGAAACAAGCTGACGATACGCGTGTACGCATACTGCAGATACGGCGCGGTGTTGCCGTCGAATGCGAGCATCGTATCCCAATCGAACGTGTAGTCGCTGGTGCGGTGCTTCGATAGATCCGCGTATTTCACAGCGCCGATTCCCACCACACGCGCGATGTCGCGGCGGTCCGCTTCCGTCAGCGCCGGATTCTTTGCCGTGACGACGTCATATGCGCGCTGCTGCGCTTCATCGAGCAGATCGACGAGCTTTACCACGCCGCCATCGCGCGAACGAAACGGCCGGCCGTCTTTGCCGAGCATCACGCCGAACGGATGATGCTCGAGCGAGACGCCGCGGCGCACGAATCCGGCCCGACGTGCGACGTCGAAGATCTGCCGAAAATGCAGCGACTGTCGCGCGTCGACGAAGTACAGGACGCGATCTGCACCGAGTACATTCGAGCGATAGCGCACAGCCGCCAGGTCGGTCGTGGCATACAGATAGCCGCCGTCCGACTTCTGCACGATGACCGGCAGCGGCGATCCGTCTTTGGCCTTGAATTCATCGAGGAACACGCACTGCGCGCCATCCGACAGCGTCAGTAGTCCTGCGGCATCAAGGGCCTCGACGATTCCTGCGAGCTGGTCGTTGTAAGCACTCTCCGCACGGACGTCGCCGCGCGTCAGCGAAACGCCGAGGCGCGAATAAACGGCCTCGCAATGACTCAACGAGATATCGATGAAGCGCTGCCACAGCGCGTTGGTATGCGGCTCTCCGGACTGCAGCGCCACGACACGTTCGCGGGCGCGCGCCGCGAACACCGGGTCGGCATCAAAGCGTTGCTTGGCGGCCTGATAGAACCGTTCGAGATCGCCGAGCAGTTCCGAGGTGAGCGGGATCTCCTCCAGATACGCGAGCAACATGCCGAATTGGGTGCCCCAGTCGCCGACGTGGTTCTGGCGAATCACGCGTTGCCCGGTCGCATTGAGTACGCGTGCCATCGCATCGCCGATGATCGTGCTGCGTAAGTGGCCGACGTGCATTTCCTTGGCGAGATTCGGCGACGAATAGTCGACGACCAGCGTATGCGGATCGGCAACGCGCTGCAGCAGCGGCTGCATCGGGTTGGCAGCGTCGGCAAGCATGGCGTTGTCGAGACGGATATTGATGAACCCTGGGCCGGCGAGCTCGACTCGATCTGCGATGCCTTGGAGATCCAGCTTGGCAATAATCGCCGCGGCGAGGTCGCGCGGATTGCGGTTCATGCGTTTGGCACTTCGCATGACGCCGTTTGCCTGATAGTCACCGAACTCCGGACGCGCAGCATGCGTGATGACCGCGGTCGGGTCATCGATGCCGGCGGCGGCCATCGCCGCGTTGACATGTTCCTCCAACAACTTTTTCAGGTTGCGGGTCATGACCTTGTTGTGGAAACGGAGACGTCTTCCGCTTGCAGTCCTTTGTCGTGCGTCGCGACTTTGAAACGGACCAACTCGCCGTCTCGCAAGCTGCGCCGACCGCTACCGCGGATGTTGCGGTGGTGGACGAAAATTTCACCGCCGGCATCGCGAACGATGAAGCCGAATCCCTTGGTTCTGTTGAACCACTTCACCTGGCCTGTTTCGTGGTCGCCGTTGTCGACAGGTCCGGCGCTGCCGTCGGCGGGGTTTCCGGCATCGTTCGGTTCAGCGATTGGCGGGGTGCGGGCGGCGACGCGGCTCGTCACGATGCTGCCAATGAATATGGCAACAACGCTGAGCAGCAGCATTGGGAAGTAGCGTCCGACGAACAACCGGGAATGAATCTCGGTGATCACCGCCCCCAGGAACAGCGCCGAGGTTGCCGCGACGAGCACTCTTGTCATAATCTTTCTCAATGAATATCGAAGGCGCCGGATGATACCGGACTCGACACGCAAGCGTGACGCTCGGCGCCTTCAACGGCGTGTCAGGGGGTGCGTCGGGCCGACAGAATCACCACCGGTTTGATCGGTACGTCGTCCATCCCGCCAGCCGAATGGGTTTTCACTGCTGCGATTGCGTTGACCACGTCCATGCCCGCAGTGACTCTTCCAAATACGGTGTAACCCGGGCGCCCCGAGTGGAAATTCAGTTCCGAGTTATCTGCGACGTTGATGAAGAACTGCGCGGTCGCCGAATCGGGATCGCTCAGGCGCGCCATCGCGATCGCGCCTATGATGTTCGGTAGTTCGTTCTTCGATTCGTTGCGGATGGCAGCACCCGGCATGCGCGCCTGGAGCTGTGCGTTGTAGCCGCCGGCCTGAATCATGAAACCGTCGATGACGCGATGAAATATCACGCCGTCGTAGTAGCCGCTGTCGACGTACTTCAGAAAGTTCGCAACCGTGAGCGGCGCCTTGTCGGGGTACAGTTCGAGTTCGATTGCGCCTTTGGATGTCTGCAGCACGACATGCTCGTTGGCGGCATTCGCCGTGATTGCCGATCCAAGTGCCAATAGCGCGCACGCTGCCGCGAGTACGTGTCTTGCGGTTCCATTGCCGTTGATCATTGCCGAAGTACCTCTAGATAAGCCGCTACCGCTGCCGCGAGACCGATTCGCAGTGCATCGCCGATCAGCGCGTGTCCGATCGACACTTCCAACACTTGCCTGATCTCGCGAAACAATGCCAGGTTGACCAGGTCGAGATCATGACCGGCGTTCACGCCGAGACCAAGTTCGGTCGCCCGCTGCGCAGCCGCCGCAAACTGCTGCAGACTTGTCGTTGCTGCGGCGCTGGCGACCCCGTGTCGCTTGACTGCTTCCGCAAATGGACCGGTATAGAGTTCGATTCGTTCGACTCCGATTGCTGCGGCGCGTTCGATCTCAGCAGCTACCGGATCCATGAACAGACTGACGCGCGCACCGAGGCTCTGATAGCGGCGAATGCAGGTCACGAGGCGGCTGGTATCGCCACTCAGGTCCCAGCCGTGATCGGACGTCAGCTGGCCATCGTCATCGGGGACAAGCGTGCATTGATCCGGGCGCGCCGACTCGATCAGCGAATCGAAGCCCGGATAGCCATTGTCACGATGGCCGGCGAAAGGATTGCCTTCGATGTTGAACTCTATACCCACATGTTTCCTGCGCAACAGACTCGCGAGGTCGACCACGTCGTTCGGGCGCACGTGACGCTGGTCGGGTCGAGGGTGCACCGTGATGCCGTAGGCGCCAGCGGCGATTGCGATTTCGGCCGCTTCGACGACGCTTGGCTCATCGCCGCCGCGCGCATTGCGCAGCAGCGCGATCTTGTTCAGGTTGACAGAGAGTTCGATCATGACCAGCCACTGCGGCGCGGTCGGGCCTTGATCGCAACGCCGGCGAGCAATCCGCCCAGCACCAGTGCGCCACCGATCATGAACCAGCGCTGTTCCGAGTTGTGCTCGAGGTGTTGCGACTCCTGCGTCAGGTCCTCGACTTCGGCACGCAACCGCGCATTCAGGTTCGTCAATTCCTGGTTGCGCGTGTGCTCGTCGATTGCACCCGCGGAAACTCGCTTCAATTCGGCGAGTTCGGATTCCAATGCAGCTACTTGAGCGGTGAGCCGGTCGCCGTTCGATGTTGCCTCGTTGCTGGTGCTACGTAACTCGGAGACGGTCTGTTTGCGCTGGTCGAGCTGTTTCTCGAGCGCCTCGATCCGGTTGTTGGCTGCCGTGAGGCGTACGCGGGCGATCGGTTCGTTCACGAGATACTGGCTGTTGATCCATCCGTCGAGGCCGCTGGACGTGCGCACGTGTGTGTAGTCGGAACTGCTGCCCAGTACTTCGAGTGCCGTGCCGCTCGGCAGGCCGCGATGCACGATGCGGTTGCCGAGCGATGGGCCGCTTCGCAGCGGAACGGTGAAGTCGTCGGAAATCCAGGCCGTTTGCGCCCTGACCGTTGGGGCAAGCAGCGCTGCAACGATCAGCAGCGACGCTGCGCGAAGCATCACAGCGGATTGCCTGCGTTCTTCGAAGAGTCACGCACGGGTTCGCTGAGGTACCCGCTCAATCCGAGATAAGTAACGGTGATCAGGATGTAGATCAGCGTAATGGCGAGGCCACCGAACAATTTGTAATTGACCCAGAATGTCTCCGAGTAGTTCAGCGCGACGTAGAGGTTCAGTGCGCCAGCGAACAGAAAGCCGAACGCCCACCCGAAATTCAATCTGGTCCATGCGTGGCTAGGCAGGCTCAACTGGGTTCCCAGCATCCGCTGAACGAGATTCTGGCGGGCGAAGAAATGACTGAAGATCAGCGCGCCGCCCATCGCCCAGTTGACGACTGTCGGCTTCCACTGGATGAACGTCTTGTCGTGGAACACAAGCGTCATGCCGCCGAACAGCAACGACAGCCAGAACGTGAATTTCGCCTGTCCCGAGATCGGTCGCTTTGCAATCCACAGCAGCCCGATCTGTAGCGTGACCGCGGCCATCAGCGCAGCGGTCGCGTAGAAGATGTCGAAAGCGTAATAGACTGCGACAAAGACTAGAATGGGTATGAATTCGACCAGCTGCATGCCGGGCCACTGATGTTTCGGTCGCGCGATGATAAAAGATTCATCATCGCGGCTAAAGGAACCTTTGCCGCCAGCAGCAGCATTCACTCAATGAACCGCCGTGAGCCAATACTTCTCGATTCATCCGACGCATCCGCAACGCCGACTGCTCGTTCAGGCGGCGGATATCGTAGGCCGCGGTGGCGTTATCATTTATCCAACCGATTCGACGTACGCGCTGGGCTGTCATATAGGCGACAAATCCGCACTGGATCGTATCCGCGAGATCCGTCGGCTCGATCCACTGCATCACTTCACGCTGGTCTGCCGAGATTTGTCGGAACTGTCGATCTACGCCCGGGTCGACAACACGAGCTTCCGAATTCTCAAGCACTTCACGCCGGGTCCATTTACGTTTCTCCTGCACGCATCGCGCGAGGTCCCACGCCGGCTGGTGCACCCGAAGCGCCGCACGATCGGCATCCGCGTGCCGGATCACCCCATCGCCCAGGGTCTGCTTGACGCGCTGGCTGAACCAATGATGACGACCAGTCTGATTCTGCCGGGCGCAACCGAGGCGCTGACGGACCCTCAGGAATTCAGGGCCGAGTTGGCACGTCGCGTGGACCTGATCGTCGATGGCGGCGCATGCGGCATCGTGGCGACCACCGTCGTCGATCTGACCGAGACACCTCCGGTGGTAACGCGAACCGGCCTGGGAGTTTTCGAGTGACCATTTTCGAGTAGCTGTTTTCGAACAAGCGCACGCGGCGGTCATTTCGCATCGGTTGGGTATAATGCCGGTGCGACAAATTCGGGGATGAGGATTGAGTAGCAATGACTCGGAGCATCGGGTCGTCTCCGGGATGCGGCCTACCGGTCGACTTCATCTGGGGCATTATCACGGGGCTTTGAAAAACTGGGTCCGGCTCCAGCACGAATACGAGTGTTTTTTCTTCGTCGCCGACTGGCATGCGCTGACGACGCATTACGACGAACCGCAAGACATCGAGCAGGACACCTTCGACATGGTGGTCGATTGGTTGGCGGCCGGCGTGAACCCGGGCTCCGCAACGCTGTTCGTGCAATCCAAGGTGCCCGAGCACGCCGAGTTGCACCTGCTGCTGTCGATGATTACGCCGGTCAGCTGGCTGGAGCGGGTGCCGACCTATAAGGACCAGCAGGCCAAGCTCAGCGAACGCGATCTGACCACGTATGGATTTCTTGGCTATCCGGTGCTGCAGAGCGCCGATATCCTCGCCTATCGCGCTGCGAACGTACCGGTTGGCGCGGATCAGGTTGCGCACGTCGAAGTAACGCGCGAGATCGCCCGGCGTTTCAATCACATCTACGGCCGTGAGTCGGACTTCGAACAGCACGCCGAGGCGGCCGTGAAGAAGATGGGCAAGAAAGGCGCGCGACTGTACAGCGATTTGCGGAAAGCCTATCAGACGACAGGCGACGTCGGCGCGTTGGAAAAAGGTCGCGCGCTGCTCGCGGAACAGCAGAATCTGTCGATCGGTGACCGCGAACGTCTGTACGGCTATCTCGAGGGCAGCGGTCGGATCATTCTGCCGGAACCGCACGCGCTGCTCACCATTGACGCCAAGGTGCCGGGCGTGGACGGCGAGAAGATGTCCAAGTCATACGGCAACACGATCCGCATGCGGGAAGAACCGCGCGTGATCGAGCAGAAGATCAAGACGATGAAGACCGATCCGGCGCGGGTGCGACGTGACGATCCGGGCAATCCCGACATCTGTCCGGTGTTCGATCTGCATCGAATCTATTCGAGCGAAGAGACGCGCACCTGGGCGGCGGAAGGGTGCCGCACCGCCGGCATCGGGTGTCTGGAATGCAAAGGGCCGCTGATCGATGCGATTAACGCGGAACAGGCGCCGATCCGCGAGCGGGCGGCCCAATATGAACGGGATCGAGACATGGTGCAGTCGATATTGATCGAGGGATCCGAGGAAGCGCGAGACGCTGCCCGCGAGACGCTCGACGAGGTGCGCGCCGCAATCGGTATTTCGCACCGGTGAGCAGCGGTCTGGTGAGTCAGCCGGTGGCGATCACCGATGGCGCCGAGAGCGTGACGCCAGGCGATCGGTTGCGCACTTTACGAGAACAGCGCGGTGACGAATCGGATGACCTTTACGCGATCGTCAGTGGTGAACCGGTCACCGAACTGCCTGTCGATCTGTACATTCCGCCGGATGCGCTCGAGGTATTTCTAGAGACATTCGAAGGCCCGCTCGACCTGCTGCTGTACCTGATCCGCCGCGAGAACCTCGACATCCTCGACATCAAAGTCGCCGAGATCACGCGCCAGTACATGCAATACATCGAATTGATGACGGCACTGCAGTGGGAACTCGCTGCGGAGTATCTGGTGATGGCCGCGCTGCTTGCCGAGATCAAATCCCGAATGCTGTTGCCGCGCCCCAGTTTCGATCTCGACGCCGAGGACGATCCACGTGCGCAGTTGATACGTCGGCTGCAGGAGTACGAGCGTTTCAAGAGCGCTGCGGAGCAACTCGATACGCTGCCGCGGCTCGAACGCGACGTGTTTCGCGCGTATGCCGAACGCCCCGAACTCACCCGCCGCCAGGTGGAACCCGATGTCGATTTAAGGGAAGTGATGATCGCGCTGTCGCGGGTTCTGCATCGCGCCGAGATGTTTCACCGCCACGAAGTGAAGCTCGAGCCGCTGTCGGTCAGGGAGCGGATGTCGGATGTGCTCGCCCGCGTCAACGACGCGCCAGAAGAGTTCGTCCCCTTTGTGGGCTTGTTCAACGTTCGCGAGGGTCGCCTGGGTGTCATCGTCACGTTTCTGGCGCTGATGGAGTTGATTCGGGAAGGCTTGATCGATCTCGTCCAGAACGCGGCGTTCGCGCCGATTTACCTGCGCGCCGCAATCAACTGAGCAGAGGCCCCGCGATGCTGGAAGATCAACACGTCAGGCAGATCGTCGAAGCGGCGTTGCTGTGCGCCGACGAGCCGCTCACGATCGATCTGCTCGAAAGACTCTTTGCTGAGGATGAGTGTGACAGGTCGACGCTCAAATCGGCGCTGGAGCGGATCGAAAGCGACTGTGCCGAACGTGGCATCGAGTTGAAGCAGGTCGCGTCCGGCTATCGCTTTCAGGTACGTCAGGCGCTCGCGCCGTGGATGAGCCGGATGTGGGAAGACCGGCCGCCGCGTTATTCGCGCGCAGTGCTCGAAACGCTCGCGCTGATCGCGTACAAACAGCCGGTCACACGTGGCGATATCGAGCAGGTTCGGGGTGTCACAGTGAGTTCCAACATGGTTCGCACGCTGCTCGAGCGGGACTGGATCCGCGTGGTGGGCTATCGTGAAGTACCGGGTCGCCCGGCGATGTATGGCACCACGAAGACCTTTCTCGACTACTTCAATCTCAAGAGTCTGGATGAGCTGCCGACATTGCCGGAAATTCGCGCGCTGATCGAACCGGTGGAAGCCGAACTGGCCGGTGCCGGGCCCGAGTATCTCGAAGGTCCGCGGGTCGAGTTTCCGTCCGACAACGCACCGGATGAATTCGTTATAGAGGTGGCCAACGCGGTGGCGACTGACGATGCCGCAGCGCCCGAAGATGTCGATTGCTCTGACCCCCTGCCGCGTGCGGAACAGCAACCGTGAAACGCCGCCGCGTCACGTCGCGGCCGACGCGGTCCGTGCCACCGGTTGCGTCGGTGGAAGCGCGGCACACTGAAAAGCTGCACAAAGTCATGGCGGATGCCGGTCTCGGTTCGCGCCGTGAAATGGAACGTTGGATCGAGGCCGGCCGGGTCGTAGTCAATGGGGCGGTCGCGACGCTTGGTGTGCGCGTGGGTGCCGACGATCAGATTGCCGTGGATGGTTCGCATCTGCATCACCGCTCGGCCACGACTCCCCGCATCCTGATCATGAACAAAGCCGAGGGTATCGTGTGTACGCGGCGCGACCCTGAAGGCCGGCCCACATGCTTCGACGGTTTGCCGCGCCTCAGCGGCGGTCGTTGGGTCACTGTCGGGCGCCTCGACATCAATTCCAGTGGCCTGCTGCTATTGACCAACGATGGTGTGCTGGCACACCGATTGATGCATCCGTCGGCCGGTATCGATCGGGAATATGCGGTGCGCATTGCCGGCGTTATCGATGCAGACATGGAGCGCGCACTGCGTGAGGGGGTGCTGCTCGATGACGGAGTTGCGAAGTTTTCGGACATCACGCGTCATGATGGTGGCACGGGTTACAACCACTGGTACCACGTTACACTGATGGAGGGCCGGAATCGCGAAGTACGCCGGTTGCTGGAATCACAAGGCGTCCAGGTGTCGCGGCTGAAACGCGTCAGGTATGGGCCGATGGTGTTGCCGGCATCGCTGCGGCGAGGTCAGTGGCACGAGGTATCGAGCCGCGATGTGCTCGAACTGTATCGAATTCTTGGTATGGAAAAGCCACAACTTGCCGCGAAACCATCGCGCCACGAAGCGGATTCGGTGCTGATTCCCTATCCTGCGCTGCGACGTAACACTGCGTAGATCACGCGCCAGGCGTCCAATCCCTGCTGTCCCACTGGATCTCACTGCGGCCTCGCGAGTCGGGACCGAGCAGATAAAGATAGAGATCCATGCGCGATTCGGGTGTGGCGACGGTCGCCGGATCCTCCGCGGGATACGCCGTGGTGCGCATCGATGTACGTGTAGCCCCGGGATTCAACGTCGCGACACGCACGCGCCCCTCGTTCGCCAGTTCGTCGGCAAGCACCTGCGCGAACCCTTCGACCGCGAATTTCGATACCGCGTAGGCGCCCCAATACGCGCGTCCCGCGCGGCCAACGCTCGATGACGTGAAGACCACGGATGCGTCGTCCGAACTGCGCAACGCTGGCAGCAGTGCCTGTGTAAGCAGAAACATCGCCTCGACGTTGACGTGCATGACGCGCCGCCAGTTGCCGGCGTCGTAGAACTCGATCGGTACCCGCGGACCCAGCATGCTGGCATTGTGCAGCAGGCCGTCGAGACGGCCGTAGTGATCGATGATCTGGTCGTTCAGTTCGGCATACGCGTCGCTCGTCGCGATCTCGAGGTCGCACGGCACGATCGTCGGATCGGTGTCGGTCTGCGCCTTGATTGCGTCGAAGACCGCCTCGAGTTTCTGCTGATTGCGGCCCAACAGAACAACGTTGGCGCGATATGCGGCGAACGTACGTGCGGCGCAGCGGCCAATACCGTCGCCGGCACCGGTAACAAGAATTGTCCGCCCGGCCAGCAGATCTTCGGGTGCCCGATAGCGCCAGCCTTCACGCGCAGCGTCGAGTTCAGCGTACATCTTCACAAACCTGGTACATTTTCACACGCCGGAAACATCGGGTTTGATCGCATGCAGCAGATAGTTGACGTCTACATTCCGCCCGAGACGCGCCGTGCGGGTGAAAGGGTTGTAAGTCATGCCGATGATTTCCTGCACTGACAACGCAGCATTGCGAACATAGCGGGCGAGCTCCGAGGGGCGGACGAATTTCTGATAGTCGTGGGTACCGCGCGGCACGAGATTCAGCACGTATTCCGCACCGACGACGGCCAGGGCCCATGCCTTGGGGTTTCGGTTGATCGTTGAGAAGAACAGGTGTCCGCCCGGCCTTACGAGTGCTGCGCAGGCTGCGACGATTGCCGCGGGGTCCGGAACGTGTTCGATCATTTCGAGGCAGGTGACGACGTCGAAAGACGCGTTGGATTCCTGGGCGAGCTGCTCCGCGCTGATTTGCCGATAGTGAACCTGTGCGCCAGTCTCCACTGCGTGTAATCGCGCGACCGCCAGCGGTGCGTCTGCGAGGTCGGTCCCCAATACGTCTGCGCCGGCAAGGGCCAACGACTCGGTGAGAATGCCGCCCCCGCACCCGATGTCGACAACACGAGTTCCAACGAGGTCACAATGTCGCGCAATGTAGTCCATGCGCACGGGGTTGATATCGTGCAGGGCGCGGAAGTCACCCTGCGGGTCCCACCATCGATGCGCGAGCGATTCGAATTTCGCGATTTCGGCGTGATCGACGTTCTCCAACATGGTCAACGCCGTTCCGGATGAGACAATTCAGCGGCGGTCGCCATGCGCGTTGCCCACATGGACGCATTTGCGCGAATCGCCCCTTCGTCCAATGTCATGTGGCGTCGGTCCGCCAGCACGCGACGACCCCCGATCCACACATGGCGCACGTGGCTACCCGAGGCGGTGTACAGCAGCGTCGATTCCGGCCTGTGCACCGGCAATGCGCCGGGGTGTGTCAGATCGATCGTTATCAGATCGGCCGCCTTGTCGACTTCGATCGAACCGATCTCCTTGTCGAGTCCGAGCGCGCGTGCGCTGCCGAGTGTCGCGAGTTCGAGCGCATCGAAAGCGTCGAGTACCGCAGAATCACGCGTCATGGTTTTGGCGAGTAATGCGGCTGTGCGCGCCTCGGTGAACATGTCGAGCGAATTGTTGCCCGCCGCCCCGTCGGTGCCGAGTCCGACGAGCAGGCCGCGTTGCCGCATCCGCGCGATGTCGGCGAGTCCGCTGCCGAGTTTCAGGTTCGACTGCGGACAATGAATTGCGGTGACGCCACCCTCTACTAGAAGTTCCAGCTCGACGTCGTTGAGTTGTGTCAGATGAACCGCCTGCAGGCGTGGAATGAGCATGCCGATCTCCGCGAGATACTCGATGTGGCTGCAGCCGAGACTGGTTCGCGCGGCGGCGACTTCAGCGGCCGTCTCATTCAGATGCATATGAATCGGTGCATCGATCTCGTCAGCAAGAGTCAGCGTCTTCACGAGGTCGTCCTTTGCGAGCGTGTAGGCTGAGTGCGGACCAAAGCCGATTCGAATCAGCGGATCGCCCCGATACACGTCGTACAATTCCAGCCCTTTGTGGAACGCATCCGTCACACTACTCGACCAGGCGTTGGCGAAATCGATCAGCGGAAAAGTGATCTGTGCCCGCATCCCCGCACTGCGTGCGGCCTGTGCAGACACGTCCGGAAAGAAGTACATGTCGCTGAAGCACGTCGTGCCGGATTGCAGCATTTCCAGCATTGCCAGTGCTATGCCGTCTGCGACGAACTCGCGCGATAGCCACTGGGCTTCGAGTTTCCAGACGCGATCGCGCAGCCATGCCTCCAGCGGCAGGTCTTCTGCAAGCCCGCGCAACAGCACCATTGCGGCATGGCCATGTGCGTTGACGAGGCCTGGCATCAGCACCTGTCCGTCGAGGCGTTCGATTGCGGCCGCGTGAAACTGTTCGTGGATCGTAGCAGTAGGTCCGATGGCGAAAATTTTGCCATGGTCGAGCGCAACGCTATGCCCGGACAGAACCGTACGCGCGGGCACGATCGGCAGTACCCAGGTCGGATCGAGGATGAGATCGACGCGGATCGGTGGCATCGCCTGATTCTAATCGAGAAGAGCTGTGTGGGGAGAGAGATAGCCAACTGACAGATGTCGGTGTGACCTGCCGTGTGGTGCGCCGGCCCAGTCCAATAGCGCGGATTCAGGGCCGATCGTGCTAAAATGCCCCGTTCTCCGCACCCGCCGGTTTATAGCGCGCTCCATGGCCGAATTCGGAAAAGAAATACTGCCCGTCGCAATTGAAGACGAGCTGAGGAAGTCGTACCTCGAATACGCGATGAGCGTCATCGTCGGTCGCGCGCTACCGGACGTTCGCGACGGTCTGAAGCCGGTGCATCGCCGCGTACTGTTCGCGATGAATGAACTCAACAATACCTACAACCGGCCGTACGTGAAGTCCGCGCGGATCGTCGGTGACGTAATCGGCAAGTACCACCCCCATGGCGATGTTGCGGTGTACGACACGATCGTGCGCATGGCGCAGTCGTTTTCCATGCGTTATTGCCTCGTGGACGGCCAGGGCAATTTCGGCTCGGTGGACGGCGACCCGCCGGCGGCGATGCGCTACACCGAAGTGCGCATGGCACGCATTGCAGGTGAGTTGCTGGAAGACCTCGACAAGGAAACCGTGCCGTTCGTGGCGAACTACGACGACACGCTGCAGATGCCGCAGGTGTTGCCGAACCGCGTGCCGAACCTGCTGTTGAATGGCTCGTCCGGTATCGCCGTAGGGATGGCGACGAACATTCCGCCACACAACCTGCGCGAGGTGATAGACGGCTGCCTTGCACTGATCGACGACCCGGATATCTCGATCGACGGCTTGATGGAATACATCAAGGGGCCGGATTTTCCGACGGCGGCGATCATCAACGGTCGCGCCGGCATCGTCGAAGCATACAAGACCGGTCGGGGCCGCATCTTTGTACGTGCGCGCGCCGAGGTTGAGACCGACGACAAGACTGGCCGCGATACGATCATCATTACGGAGATTCCATATCAGCTGAACAAAGCGCGTCTGATCGAGCGGATCGCCGAACTGGTCAAAGAGAAAAAGATCGAGGGTATCAGCGAACTGCGCGACGAGTCGGACAAAGACGGTATGCGCGTGGTCATCGAAATCCGCCGTGGCGAATCCGGCGAGGTCGTGCTGAACAATTTGTACAGCCAGACGCAGCTGCAAGGCGTCTACGGCATCAATTGTGTTGCGCTCGTCGACGGCCAACCGCGTGTGCTCAACCTGAAACAGGTGCTTGAGCAGTTCGTCAAACACCGCCGGGAAGTGGTCACGCGACGCACTGTATTCCTGCTGCGTCGTGCGCGTCAGCGCGGCCACATTCTCGAGGGCCAGGCGGTTGCACTCGCCAATATCGACAAGGTGGTCGAACTGATTCGGGCGTCACCGGACGCGGCCCAGGCGCGCGTTGCGCTGATGGGTCAGGGCTGGGCGTCGGTGAACGTCATGGAACTGCTGGCGCGTGCGGGCAGCGACGCCTGTCGCCCGGAAGGATTGGATGAGCAGTTCGGGTTTCGCGACGGTCTCTACTACCTGTCTGAGGAGCAGGCTCAGGCGATACTCGACCTGCGGTTGCATCGTCTAACGGCACTCGAACAAGGCAAGCTGCTCGAGGAATACCAGGGCATTCTCGACGAAATCGCCGATTTGCTGGATATCCTCGACTCGCCAGTGCGTTTGATGGAAGTGATCCGCGGCGAGCTGCGCGACATTCGGGAACGCTATGGCGACGATCGACTCACTGAAATCGTTAGCAGCCATCTCGATCTGTCGGTCGAAGACCTGATCAACGTCGAGGACATGGTGGTGACGGTGTCGCATCAGGGCTATGCGAAGACGCAACCGGTCAGTGATTATCAGGCGCAGCGCCGTGGTGGACGAGGGCGAGCGGCGACCGCGGTCAAAGACGAGGATTTTGTCGAACATCTGCTGGTGACGTCGAGTCACGATACGTTGTTGTGTTTTTCGAACGCCGGCAAAGTTTACTGGATCAAGGTGTACCAGATCCCGCAAGCGAGTCGTGGTGCCAAAGGGCGACCGTTGGTCAACATGCTGCCGCTCGATGCCGACGAACGGATCACTGCAATTCTGCCGATCAACGACTTCACGCTCGATGCGTTCGTGTTCATGGCGACTGCCAACGGTACAGTGAAAAAGACGCCGCTCGAACAATTCTCGCGGCCGCGAACCGCCGGACTGATTGCGCTCGATCTCGATGCAGGCAATACGCTCGTTGGGGTTGCATTGACGGATGGAGGCTGTGACGTGTTGTTGCTGGCAAGCTCCGGTAAAGCCGCGCGATTCAAGGAATCCGATGTCCGCGCGATGAGCAGAACTGCGCGCGGCGTTCGCGGCATCCGGCTGACCGGGGGCCACCGATTGATCGCACTGATCGTGCCGCAGGATGCTGGCTACATTCTCACGGCCAGTGAGAATGGTTACGGGAAGCGCACCCAGGTCACCGACTTTCCACTGAAGGGGCGTGGCACTCAAGGCGTGATCGCGATGCAGGGCGGCGAACGCAATGGCGCGCTAGTCGGCGCGGTGCAGGTATTCGATACCGACGAACTGATGCTGATCAGCGATCAAGGCACGCTGGTGCGTATTCCAGCGGACCAGATTTCGCTCGTTGGCCGCAATACCCAGGGCGTGCGTCTGATTGCGCTTCGAGAGGACGAACGCCTGGTGCGCGTCGCGCGCATCGTAGAATCGGACGACGCATCCGAACCGGCCGATCCAGAAACAGACTACCCAGAAACAGACAGCCCAGAAACAGACGATTCAGAAGCAGATTAGCTGATGCAGCGCGCATTTAATTTCTCCGCGGGTCCGGCCGCATTGCCGCTCGAAGTGCTCGAAGAAGCCGCAGCGGAGTTGTTCGACTATCGCGGCACCGGCATGTCCGTGATGGAGATGAGCCATCGCAGCACCGAGTTCATCGACATCGCGCAGCGAGCCGAGGCGGACCTGCGCGATCTGCTTGATGTCTCCGACGACTACGCCGTGCTGTTCCTGCAAGGCGGCGCCACCGCACAGTTTGCTGCAGTGCCGCTGAATCTTCTCGGGGCAAAAAGCTGCGCCGATTACGTGAACACGGGTGCGTGGGCGAACAAAGCGATCAGCGAAGCTCAACGCTACTGCGCCGCGAATGTGGTTGCGAGTTCCAAAGCGACGAATTTCGATCGTGTTCCGCCGCGATCGGAGTGGCATCTCGATCCCGACGCCGCGTATGTTCACATCATCAGCAACGAGACGATCGGTGGAGTTGAATTTCACGAGACGCCGGACGTCGGTGCCGTGCCGCTGGTCGCCGACATGTCGAGCACATTGCTGTCGCGTCCGCTCGACGTGTCTCGATACGGTGCCATTTATGCCGGTGCGCAGAAGAATATCGGTCCGGCAGGTCTGGTGCTGGTAATCGTACGGCGCGATCTGCTGGATCGAGCGCGCGCAGATACGCCGAGCGTGCTCGACTGGAGCCTCAACGCGAACAATGATTCGATGTACAACACGCCGCCAACGTATTCGTGGTACATCGCCGGCCTGGTGTTTCGCTGGATCAAACGCCAAGGCGGCCTGGCGACGATGGCGCGGCGCAATCGCGTGAAGGCAACGAAACTGTATCGCGCGATCGACGCCAGCAATTTCTATCATTCTCCGGTCGTCGAACGCGATCGCTCGTGGATGAACGTTACGTTCACGCTGGCAAACGAAACCCTCGATAAGGCGTTCCTGCAGGGTGCGGAAGCGGCGAACATGCAGAATCTCAAGGGTCATCGAAGCGTCGGCGGCATGCGGGCGAGCCTGTACAACGCAGTACCGGAGGCTGCGGTCGATGCACTGATCGAGTACATGGCAGCATTCGAATCGGAACATGTCTGATGGCCTGGGATACCTGATGGCGCGGGAGAGTGGCGGCAAACTCGATTCGCTGCGCGAAGTGCGCACGCGCATCGATGCAATCGACAGCGAGTTGCAGCGCTTGATCAACGAACGCGCGGCGTGTGCGCAACGCGTCGCGGAGATCAAGGCGGCGGATTCCGGAGAGGAGTCCCCCGTGTTCTACAGGCCGGAACGCGAAGCCGAGATACTGCTGCGGGTCAAACGCGAAAACACCGGCCCGTTGTCCGACGACGACATGGCCCATCTGTTCCGCGAAATCATTTCCTGTTGCCTCGCGCTCGAACAGCCGCTGACGATCGCCTACCTCGGTCCAGCAGGCACCTACACCGAGGCCGCGGCGGTGAAGCAGTTCGGCCATTTCGCCACCACGCGCTCGTTGGCAACCATCGATGAAGTCTTTCGTGAAGTTGAAGCGGACGCGGCACACTATGGTGTCGTGCCAGTCGAGAATTCCACGGAAGGTATGGTCAACCACACACTCGACTGCTTCATGACGTCGCCACTGCGTATCTGTGCCGAAGTGGAACTGCCCATTCATCATTGCCTGATGACGGCGCCCGATACCGAACGCGCTGCGATCGCGACGATTTATTCGCATCAACAATCGCTCGGCCAATGCCGTCGCTGGCTCGACTCGCACTTCCCCGGTGTCGAACGGGTCGCGGTGAACAGCAATGCGGAGGCTGCGCGCATCGCGGTGAAGCGTAGTGATTGCGCGGCGATTGCCGGTGACATGGCAGCGCAACGCTATGGCCTGCGCGTGCTCGCAGTGAACATCGAAGATCAGCCCGACAACAAGACCCGCTTTCTGGTGATTGGTCGCCAACGCGTCGGGCCGAGTGGCCGTGACAAATCGTCGATTCTCGTATCTACGCGTAACGAACCAGGTGCGCTGTACCGCGTGCTCGAACCGTTTCATCGTCACGGCATCAGTTTGACGCGCATCGAGACGCGACCTTCGCGAACCGGCAGTTGGACGTATGTGTTTTTCATCGACTTCGATGGCCACGAATCAGCGCCGGAGATCGAAGCCGTGTTGCGCGACGTCCGCGGTGTGGCGATGGAAGTCAAACCTCTCGGCTCGTATCCACAGAATGTTGTTTGAGCGGCGCAATGACTGAGTTCGTTGAGCAGTGGGCGAATCGCGACATCCTGACGTTGCAGCCGTATCAGGCGGGCAAACCGATCGAGGAACTGCAGCGCGAGCTCGGCATTACCGGTGTCGTTAAACTCGCGAGCAACGAAAACCCGCGCGGACCCGGACCGTCGGTGCACGCGGCGCTTGCGCACGCGGCGACGACGCTGTCGCGTTATCCCGACGGCAGCGGCTATCGCCTGAAACGTGCGCTGGCCGAACACCTCTGTGTTCGCGCCGAACAGATTTCACTCGGCAACGGGTCCAATGACGTACTCGAACTGATTGCTCGTGTTGCGTTGTCGCCCGGTTGCGAAGGCATCGTGTCCGCGCACGCGTTCGTCGTATATCCGCTCGCGGTGATCGCGCATGGCGGCACACTGGTGACGGTGCCGGCGCGCGAATGGACGCACGATCTGGACGCGATGGCGGAAGCGGTAACCGAGGCGACTCGAATTGTCTTCATTGCCAATCCGAACAATCCGACCGGTACCTGGGTCGATCGACGCCAGTTGACGGCGTTCCTGGACCGCATACCGGCGCATGTGATCGCGGTGCTGGACGAGGCGTACTTCGAATATTTGCAGCATGCGGATTATCCGAATGGCATCGAATTGCTCGGTCGGTATCCGAACCTCGTCGTGACGCGGACGTTCTCCAAGATCTATGGTCTCGCCGGTATGCGCGTTGGCTATTGTGTATCGCACCCGGACATTGCGGATCTGCTCAATCGAGTGCGGCAGCCCTTCAACGTCTCGTCACTGGCGCTCGAATGCGCCGAGGCGGCGCTTGGCGATCAGGCATTCGTGCGTCGGAGTCGCGAAATCAACGACGCCGGCATGCAGCAGTTACGCCAGGGGCTCGACCAACTCGGTGTCCCGTTCATACCCTCCGGTGGCAATTTCCTGTGCGTTGATCTGCGCAGGCCCGCGGCACCTGTCTACGATGCGCTGTTGCGCCTTGGTGTGATCGTTAGGCCGATCGGCGGTTACGGTATGCCGGATCACCTGCGCATCACAGTTGGGCTGCACGAAGAAAACGCACGCTTTCTCGATGCGCTCGCCAAAGTGGTCTGAGCGGCGATGTCACGTCTGCTCGTCATTGGCACCGGACTGATCGGTGGATCGTTTGCGCTGGCGATGCGTGAGGCGGGTTGCTTCACCGACATTGTCGGCCTCGACGCCGATGTAGCGGTCGCCGAGCGTGCGCGCACGCTCGGCATCATCGATGTCGTGGCAAGTGATGCGAATGCCGCAATCGGCGCCGCGGATACCATCGCTGACGCGATAGTCGTTGCGGTTCCCACGCTACAGATCGCGCAGATCGTCGAGCAGATCAGGACACGCGTTGGGCGTGGCATGACGACGGTGTTCGACGTCGGCAGCGTGAAGGGCAGTGTGCTCAATGAACTGCGTGGCGGGTCCGGTGTGCCGCCGTGGTTCGTGCCGAGCCATCCAATGGCCGGTTCGGAACAGCACGGACCAGACGCCGCAACCGCGAATCTGTTTCGCGGTCGCCACGTGATCGTGACGCCGCAAGCCGAGACCGACCGAGCGGCGCTCAACCGGGTCAGCCAGTGGTGGCGCGCCGCGGGTGCGAACGTGTTCGAGACCAGCGCCGATGTTCACGACGAAATGGTTGCGTTGACGAGTCATCTGCCGCACTTGATTGCGTATGCGTTCATGAACTGGGTCGATGCGCCGCACAGTGCACCGCCGCATCGCTTCGCTGGACCTGGTCTGCAGGACTTCACGCGTATCGCGGCTTCAGAAGCAGCGATGTGGCGTCGAATCCTCGTGGCGAACCGGTCTGCGGTGCTGGCGCAATATGACGGCTGGTCGAGTTCGGTTGGCGAAATCGTCGAACTGCTCCGCGCGGAACGTTTCGACGAACTGGAGCAACTGTTGGCCAATGCCCAAGCTGCCCGCGCCCGTTTGACGGATGAATTGACGGATGAACTGACAGAAAGACACTGACGGATCGAACAACGTGAATGAGATTCCAGTCATCACGGTGGACGGCCCCAGCGGTTCCGGCAAGGGCACGCTTGCGGCGCGTCTG
Source organism: uncultured Gammaproteobacteria bacterium (assembly GCA_963735085.1). Lineage (GTDB taxonomy): Bacteria > Pseudomonadota > Gammaproteobacteria > Pseudomonadales > Azotimanducaceae > DATJGR01. The sequence goes on along the minus strand of CAVTJP010000006.1, from coordinate 154,051 downwards.
GCGCTCGCGTTCCAGTGGCACCTGCTGGATAGCGGTGCGCTCTATCGTGCTGTGGCATGGTCGGCGCTGGCAAAGCAGACGCCTTTGGATGATGGCGTCGCGCTGGCAGTGCTTGCGACACGTCTGGATGCGCACTTCGACATCCTTGCTGAAGACAATGTCGTCGTTCGCGCCGACGGTCTCGACATCAGTAGCGTCATTCGGCATGAGACGGTCAGCGTCGCGGCATCGCAGATTGCCGCGCTGCCGCGCGTGCGCACGGCACTGCTTGATGCCCAGCACAGTTTCCGCCGCACGCCGGGTCTGGTCGCCGACGGACGCGACATGGGGACTGTCGTGTTCACTGATGCGACGCTCAAAATATTTCTCGAGGCGAGCGCCGAAGAGCGCGCGCGACGACGCTATAAGCAGTTGAAAGATAAGGATTTGGGTGTTAGTCTCCGCGCCCTTCTCGAAAGCATCCGGGAACGCGATGCGCGCGATCGATCGCGGGCGGTATCGCCACTGCAACCGGCAGACGATGCGGTGGTGATCGACAGTTCTTCGCTTTCCATTGATGCCGTATTCGAGCAGGTGTGGCAGTTGGCCCATGCAAAGGGGCTAACACCCGCGGGGCAAGGTAAGGATAGTTGAGCAGCTCGCGACGGTTCGTTGTTGACTCGAGCATGAGGGTGCGGCGGATTATTCCAGCCGTGAATTTAGGACAACCGATGAACATTTGGCATGAGTGAAAGTTTTGCTGATCTCTTCGAAGAAAGCCTGAACACCATCGAGATGGCGCCGGGCTCCATCGTAACCGGCACGGTGGTGGAAATAGATAGTGATTGGGTCGTGGTACACGCAGGGCTGAAGTCCGAAGGTGTCATTCCGCGCGCGCAGTTCGTGGACGACAACGGCGATTTCAAACTGGAGATCGGCGACCAGGTCAAAGTTGCGATGGAAGTCGTCGATGACGGCTTCGGCGAAACCCGCCTCTCCCGTGAGAAGGCGCGTCGCGCCGAATCGTGGATGATGCTCGAAGACGCGTTCGAGAAGAACGAGGTCGTTACCGGCATCATCAATGGAAAAGTCAAAGGCGGATTCACCGTCGACATCACCGACATCCGCGCGTTCCTGCCGGGTTCGCTGGTGGACATCCGGCCGCTGCGTGAAACAGCGCACCTGGAAGGCAAACCGCTCGAGTTCAAAGTGATCAAGCTCGACCAGCGGCGCAACAACGTCGTGGTCTCGCGTCGCGCTGTGCTCGAACAGGAAAACAGCGTCGAACGCGAAGCGTTGCTGTCGTCGCTACAGGAAGGCCAGGAAGTCAAAGGCGTCGTCAAGAATCTCACCGACTACGGCGCGTTCGTCGATCTGGGTGGCGTCGATGGCCTGTTGCATATCACCGACATGGCGTGGCGACGAATCCGGCATCCGAGTGAAATGGTCAACGTTGGCGACGAAGTGTCCGTCAAAATCCTCAAGTTCGATCGTGAGAAGAACCGCGTATCGCTTGGCATGAAGCAGTTGGGTGACGATCCGTGGGTCGATCTGGTACGCCGCTATCCTGAAGGTGCGCGCGTGATGGCCACCGTCACGAATCTGACTGACTACGGCTGTTTCGCCGAGATTCAGGAAGGCGTCGAAGGGCTGGTGCACGTCTCGGAGATGGACTGGACCAACAAGAACATTCACCCGTCGAAAGTCGTGGCCGTCGGCGATCAGGTCGAAGTGATGGTGCTCGACATCGACGAAGAGCGCCGCCGCATTTCGCTTGGCATCAAGCAGTGTCGGCCGAATCCGTGGGGTGAATTTGCGCAGACGGCGCAGAAGGGCGATCGGATCAAAGGCAATATCAAGTCGATCACCGACTTCGGCATCTTCATCGGCCTCGAGGGGGGCATCGATGGGCTGGTGCACCTGTCCGATATCTCGTGGAACGAACCGGGTGAAACCGCGGTGCGGCGTTACTCCAAAGGCGAAGAGATCGAAACCCTCGTACTGTCGATCGATCCTGAGCGCGAGCGCATTTCGCTCGGCATCAAACAACTCGATCAGGATCCGTTCACCGATTATGCGGCCGTCAACGATCGTGGCAGCATCGTTACCGGAACCATTTCCGAGGTCGAACCGAAGGAAGCGCATGTGTTGCTCGCAACGGATGTGGTCGGTGTCCTGAAGGCATCGGAGTTGAGCGTCGATCGCGTTGAAGACGCGCGCAATGTGCTGAAGGTTGGCGATCAGATCGAAGTCAAGGTGATCTCGGTCGATCGGAAAAACCGCACCATCGGGTTGTCCGTCAAGGCGAAGGACATCGAAGAAGAGCGCAGCGCGGTCAAAGAGCACAAGCAGAAGGAAAGCGAACGACCGGGCCCGACGACGCTGGGCGACTTGATCAAGGCGCAAATGGATCAGGATCAGAGCTGATCCGCGGGTACGCGAGGGGTCGGGTCGGGCCTCTCGCAACCTCTTTTATCTCGTTCTGCGACATGGATTCAACTCCATGAAAAATAAGGTCTTTTTGTTGAACGCCTTTGGTGGGTGTGATAGCGTCAGGGCTTGGAGCTCGCCGCATTGAACGCAACTGCCATGACCAAGTCGGAACTCATTGAACGCATCACCGCGCGTCAATCACAGTCGTCGGAGCTATCGGCGAAGGACGTTGAACTCGCGGTCAAGACGATGATTGAGCACATGGCTCAGACGCTCGCGCAGGGCCAACGCATCGAGATTCGGGGATTCGGCAGTTTCTCGTTGCATTACCGTGCACCGCGCATCGGCCGCAACCCTAAAACCGGTGAATCCGTTGGGTTGTCGGGAAAGTACGTTCCTCACTTCAAGCCCGGCAAGGAACTGCGTGATCGCGTCAACGAAAGCCTGGAGGAATTTCCCACGCAAGCGGTCTCGACACCTCGGCAGCGCGCCGATGGTTGACCGCTCGATCGCGTGAGGCGCCATGCGTAGGCTGTCGCGCTGGATCATGCTCGTCGGCTTTCTGTTGGTGGCAGTGATCGGTGTGCTGGCGGTGCTCGACAACCGTAGCCTTGTCGCGTTGCATTTCTTGAATTGGTCGACACGAGAATTCAGCGTCTATTGGTGGCTGCTCTGCGCATTCGTCATAGGTGTATGTGTAGGCTGGCTCAGCGCCGGCGTGCGCATCGTACGGACGATGTCCGGCAATCGCCGTCTGCGGCGCGATCTCGATCGCAGTCAGGCGCAACTGAGTCGCCCAAAAAGTGATACCGCCAACGTCTGATGGTCGAGCATCCGGGCCTCTATCTCGTCCTGGTTGCGGCAATCGGCCTGGGCTTCATGCTGGGTCGACGCGAGCGCGCCCGGCGACGCGTTCGCCGGATCAGCGAAATCGGCACCGGCACCTTTCAGGACATCAACTATCTGCTGGATGACACCTCCGGCCGTGGCATCGAGCAATTCATCGATGCATTGCCGGCGGATGCCGCATCGATCGACACGCATCTGACGCTCGGTGCCGTCGTGCGCCGGCGCGGAGAGTTCGATCAGGCCATTCGAATTCACCGAAATCTGCTGGCGCGGCCACACTTGTCGGCCGAGAATCGCGCGCTCGCGGAACTGGAACTGGCGCGTGATTATCTCAACGCGGGACTGCTCGATCGCGCCGAAGAACTGCTACGAGAACTTGTCGAACGGGGCGGGGCAACGGACCGGGTCGCACTCGAACACCTTCTCGATGTCTATCAGCGCGAACGTGATTGGCGACGCGCAATCGAGATTGCAACGCAGATCGTGCGTCGCGGCGATCGGGAAGGGCGCGCGGCATTGGCGCATTTTCTCTGCGAACTCGCCCAGGCGTTGTACGAGCAAGGGGATGTTGCGGCCGCACGTAGTCATCTGGAACAAGCACGCCGACACGATCGAACCTGCCCGCGCATCGGCCTGCAACTGGCCGAACTCGAACTGGGCGCCGGATATCCCATTGCCGCGCGTGATGCACTGCGCGACGTAGTGCGAGTCGCGCCGGCGTTCGTCGGTGAGACAATCGACACGTACCAGCGCGTATGTGCGGCGCTGGCGGAACCTGACGGGCTGACCCGGTTTCTCGAACAGTGCCTTGCAACGCGTAGCGATTCGCGCGTCGCCGCGACGCTCGCGCGTCAGTACCAGCGCTCAGGCGACACCGCGCGTGCCGAACAGTTGTTGACGTCGCAACTTGCGGTGAACCCATCGCTTGCGGCGCTGCACGCCTTGCTCGCGTTCGAGGTTTCACGCGGCGCTGACGGATCGGTGGGGCATGCGAAAGTGATGCTGGATTTTGCGGAGACCATGCTGGCGAGACGGTCGCTGTATCAGTGCGGGGACTGCGGATTCGCCGGACGCCGGCTGCTGTGGCAATGCCCGGGTTGCAGGAAATGGGGCCGCTTCGCATACGTTACCGACGCGGTCTGAGAGCGCACCGCACCAGGCGATTCCAGCCACCGCTTGCTGCATCGAAAATCTCACATCGACGCACGTTCAAGGCTGTGCAGGTGCGTATTCAGACAACGCTAGGGTTCGCATTCGCCGCATTCGGGCGGCGATCAACCCTTCGGAGAAAACATCATGTCGAAACTGTTCAATGCACTCGTGATTGCGGCGCTCTTTGCGGTCGGTGGGAGCGCGCTGGCCGCGGACAAACAAGCGCCGATCGAACCGATGGCGGTGAATATCAATACTGCCGATGCGCAGACCCTCGCGGTGGCACTCGACGGTGTCGGTGCAGCCAGGGCGAAAGCGATCGTCGAGTACCGCACGGCACATGGTCCGTTCCACTCGGTGGATGATCTGGCGCAGGTCAAAGGCATCGGCGACCACGTCGTTGCAGCCAATCGCAGCCGGTTGACGGTGGCGAAATAGCTCGTACTGCGCTAAACGGGCGGGGGCGCCTGTGCGCCCCACGCTTGACCCGGGATACACTGAACCCCTTGAGTCGTCTCTCCGGATCGTTCGTGTCCCGGCACCATCGCAAGATCCTGTTCGTCGTCAATGACGCCGGATTCTTCAAGTCGCATCGACTGCGCCTCGCGCAGGAAGCGATTGCGCGCGGATACGAACCGGTTGTCGCATGCGGCACATCCACCGGTGAGGCGCAGCTCGGCGAATTCGGGATACGCTGTCGGTCGTTCGACCTCTCGCGCAGCGGATTGAATCCACTCCGCGATCTCGAGACGTTCATTGCGCTGCTACGAATCTATCGCGATGAAGCGCCCGATATCGTTCACCATGTGACGATCAAGCCTGTCATTTATGGCACCTTGGCGTCGCGCATTGCGCGCGTTCCCGCGGTTGTGAATGCGATTCCCGGCATGGGGTTCGTTTTCACGCAACGCGGCATGCGCGCGCGGGTGATGCGCAACCTTGTGAATCTGTTGTACCGGATTGCGCTGAGCCACGACAACATGCGGTTCATCTTTCAGAATCGCGAGGATATGCAGGCGTTCGTCGAACACACCGTGATCCCGGAGCAGCTGACGTATCTGATCCGCGGGTCCGGCATCGACCTGGAGGAATTTCCGTTCTCACCCGAGCCTGCCGGACCGGTTTCATTCGTGCTCCTGGCGCGGATGCTCAGCGACAAAGGCATTCGAGAGTTCGTGGCGGCCGCGCGCAGCGTTCGCCTGCAGCAGCCCGACTGGCGCTTTGTTCTGGTCGGTGGAGTCGACCCAGGTAACCCATCGTCGTTGACGCAGTCCGAACTCGAATCATGGCGGGCGGAGGGCGCCGTCGAGTGGCTCGGGCATCGCAGCGATGTGCGTGCAGTACTCGCAGATTCGCATGTTGTCTGTCTGCCGTCGTATCGCGAAGGATTGCCCAAGTCGTTGCTCGAGGCGTCGGGAATCGGTCGGCCGATGATCGCGTCGAACGTGCCGGGCTGTCGTGAGGTCGTGCGTGACGGTATCACCGGGTTATTGGTGGAACCGCGCGACAGCGCCGCACTGGCTGCGGCAATGATGCGGCTCGGTCTTGATCCGGCATTGCGCGCGCGGTTCGGTCGCGCGGCCCGCGAGCGCGCCGAGGCGCTGTATTCGATCGACGATGTCGTACGCGACACATTCCTGATCTACGACGAGTTGCTTCACACATGAGCCTGGCCCTGGTGACGGGAGCAGGCGGCTTCATCGGTAGCGCACTGTGTGGGCATCTGGCAGCGCTCGGCTGGCAGATTCGCGCCATCGGTCGCGGTCCGATCGTTGGTGCTCATCGTGACCTGATCCATTGCGACGATCTCGCCGCGATGAGCCCGGCGCGGCTGGATGACTGGATGGACGGCATCGACGTTGTTTACCACCTTGCCGGCCGCGCGCATCGCGATGATCGCGGGCCGGAACTCGAACGCTACGAATTGTACAGGCGTGACAACGTCGCCACGACGCGCTCGCTGTTTGGGGCGGCGCAGCGCAATTTCGTTGATCGGTTCATCTATCTCAGCAGCATCAAGGTGCTCGGCGATGTCAGTCATGTGCCCCTCCAGCCGGACGACGAGCCTGATCCGAAAGATGTCTACGCACAGACCAAGCTCGAAGCGGAACGCAGTCTGCAGGATGCACAGCGCCCGGGGACGACGCGGGTTACCGTCGTGCGCCCGCCACTGGTGTATGGCCCCGGCGTCAAGGGAAATTTTGCGACGTTGGTGAACGCGGTGGCGCGCGGCTGGCCGCTGCCGTTGGGACGGGCCGTCGCGCCACGCAGCCTGATTGCGCTATCGAATCTCGTCGATCTGCTGACAATCGCTGCGCGGGATAGCGCGGACTGGCGGATCCTGCACGCGCGCGACGATGGCGACTGCTCGGTGCGCGAACTCGTCACGCAGATGGCGCGCGCATTTGGCCATGGGCCACGCCTCGTGTCGGTGCCGCGCGGCTTGATACGCACCGTCACGACGCTGAGCGGTCGCCAGGCAATCTTCCAGCGGTTGTTCGAGCCGCTGGTCGTCGCTGATGAGCAGACCCGCGCGGCGTTCGGCTGGGCGCCTGCGCTTTCGCAATCGAATGCGATCGACGAAGTGATCGGTTGGTGGCGGTCGCAACGGTGATGCCTGCGATCGTCGCCGCGATCGCCGCCGCATTGCTGGCGCGCGTGCTGATCGGCATTGCGACGCGTCGCTCGATCCTGGCAATTCCGAATGCGCGCAGTTCCCATAGTACGCCAACACCGAAACTGGGGGGCGTTTCGATCGCGCTGCCGGTGCTCGCGTTGTGCGGTTATCGAATCGGCGATGACCCGCTTTGCTGGGCGGTACTGGGTGGTGGTGGATTGATTGTCGCGCTTGGCGTGATCGACGATCTGCACGACCTGCGGCCCCGAGTACGCCTGCCGATTCAGTGCATTGCGGTAGCACTTGCGCTGGTGGTGGTTCCGATCGCAGTTCCACTGGTCATCGCACCGATTTCGATTCATCCGGCGTGGCTTGTGTTTGGCCTCGATTTTCTACTGCTGTTGTGGCTGGTGAACCTCTACAACTTCATGGACGGTATCGATGGACTCGCCGCGGCGCAGTGCATCATCTATTGCGGCGGTGCGCTTCTGGTTGGCCACCCGGCTGCGTTCTTGACGGTTTTCCTGTGGGTATTGCTCGGTGCGGCGGCAGGGTTTCTCTGCTTCAATCTGGCGCCCGCACGTATCTTCATGGGTGACGCCGGCAGCGGTTTGCTGGGCCTGCTGATCGGCACCACAAGCCTCACGTTGGACGCGCGGGATCAGCTGCCGTTGATCGCGTCGCTGATACTGCTCACCGGGTTCTGGTTTGACGCCACTTACACACTGTGTGTCAGAATCGGGACCGGTCAGAGGTTTGCGGCGGCGCATCGAAGTCATCTGTATCAGAAGTGCGCACGGCGCTTCGGCCATGGACGGACCACGACCATGTTCATTGCATATGCTGTTGTCTGGTTGCTTCCCCTCGCGTGGTGTTGTGTGATGACGCCCGAGTGGGGTCTGGCGTTGCTGGCCGTCGCAGCCGTGCCGTTGCTGCTCGCGTCGATACGAATGCGCGCCGGGCGCCCCGATGACGGAGTGATGGCCTTGTGACGTCGAGCGCATCCGAATTCCTGATCGACGCAGTGGAGCAGCTGTCGCGGCGCAAGAAGCAACTGATCGCGCTGCTCACCGATGCGGTGATGCTGCCGATCGCACTGTGGTCGGCATTGGCGCTGCGCCTTGGCGAGATAGCTCCGAGCGTCAGCCATTTCTGGCCGGCGTTCGTCACCAGTGCGTTGATCTGCCTACCCGTGTTCGTGCGCCTCGGCTTGTACCGCCAGGTGGTTCGCTACATGGACAATCACGCGCTGCTGGCGGTGGTGAAGGGTGTGACGATCACTGCGATCGGCATCAGTGCGGTGGCCTACATGGCCAAGCTGCCTGGCTTCCCGCGTTCGGTGCCGATCATCTTCTGGTTGATCTCGCTGGCCTACGTCGGCGGTACGCGTTTCGCCGTGCGCGGTTATTTCAATTGGCTCGGGAAGCGCTTCCGGGCCAAGGCGCCCGTGGTGATCTACGGCGCTGGCAAGAGCGGCGTCGAACTGGCACGTACGCTGCTGCAACAGGGCGACCGCGTACCGGTTGCATTCCTGGACGACAATCCGCTGTTGCAGCGTCGTACGATCAATGGCGTGTACGTGTATCCGCCGCGCTCGTTGTCGGGGCTGCTCAACGACACGCAGGCACGCGAGGTGCTCGTTGCTGTACCGTCCAGCGCCGCCGATCGAAAGCGCATCATTGAGTTTCTCGAGCCGTTCGCCGTGCATGTCCGGCTGATCCCGGATCTTGCGGACCTCGTCGAGGGCCAAACCGTAGCGAACACGCGCGATGTCGCCGTCGAAGACCTGCTCGGTCGCGATGCCGTCGCACCGATGCCGCAACTGCTGTTCGGCTGCGTACGCGCGAACGCCGTGCTGGTCACCGGCGCCGGCGGTTCCATCGGGTCGGAACTGTGTCGGCAGATCGTGCATGGCGCGCCGCGGTTGCTGGTATTGCTCGACCAGAACGAGTTCGGACTCTATGAAATTCACCGCGAGTTGCGGGCGCTCGTCGAGCGTCACGATCTGGAAGTGCCGACTCTGGCGGTGCTCGGTTCCGTCACCGATGCGGCGCTGCTGCGGCGTACGTTCACCAGCTACCAGATCGACACCGTCTACCATGCCGCCGCGTACAAGCACGTCAGCCTCGTCGAGCGCAACGTCATCCAGGGTTTGAAGAACAACACATTTGGCACGTTGTACGCCGCGGAGGCCGCGCTGGAAGCCGGCGTGACGAACTTCATTCTGATTTCGACCGACAAGGCGGTGCGCACGACCAACGTGATGGGCGCCTCGAAGCGCCTCGCGGAACTGGTGCTGCAAGCGTTGCAGGCGCACGCACGCGGGACCCGATTCTCGATGGTGCGATTCGGCAACGTGCTTGGCTCGTCCGGGTCGGTGGTGCCATTGTTTCTCGAACAGATTGAGTCTGGCGGCCCGGTTACGGTGACGCATCCCGAGGTCACCCGCTTCTTCATGACGATTCCAGAAGCGGCTCAGTTGGTGCTGCAGGCGGGCGCGATGGCGACCGGCGGAGATGTATTCCTGCTCGATATGGGTGAGCCGGTGCGAATCGTCGATCTGGCGCGGCGCATGATTCGCCTGAAGGGCTACACAATTCGGGATGCTGCTAACCCCGAAGGTGACATCGAGATTCAGTTCACCGGCCTGCAACCGGGCGAGAAGCTGCATGAAGAATTGCTGATCGCCGATGCAGCGTCGGGCACCCAACACCGCAAGATCATGCGTGCACAGGAGCATTTCGTACCGTGGTCGGAGTTGCGCGGCGCACTGAACACGCTCGAGCAGGCCTGCGAGAGTTTCGACTACGACGCCATCAAACGCTTCATCGAACGGCTCGTCGAAGGCGCTGACCTGGCCGAACAGCTGATGGACCTGAAAGGTCAGGTCGGCACCACCGTTGTATCGCTGCCGCGCGGCCGCGGTCCCTGATCCTGTGCCCGTCCGCTTCGGGAATCCCTTATTGGGTCCTGTCTGGCGATTAGTGACCATCGCGACGGGAGACACATGACCGTGGAGGGACACGTGACCAGGCACGATGAAACCGCGCTCGTCCGCGCATGGGCCGCGTGGCAGGGTGGTCGAGAGGCGAAGGACGTTTCGTATCTCGAGTTCTTCGATGTGAAGGTTCGCGGCAACCCACGCTTCAAGAGCACGCACGTATTCGAAGTGCTCGATGTTCTGGTGAATTCGGTCGAGCCGAATCGGCGCCAATCAGCCTGACACAAAATACGCCGCCATTTCTGCGCGAGCTGCTGCGTCCGGGGGCATACGCGCATCGCTGCGGTACGATTGAGCTGATCGAAACTCACATATCGTGGGTGTTGCTGGCCGGCGAGTTCGCCTACAAGATCAAGAAACCCGTCGATTTCGGTTTCCTCGACTTTTCGACGCTTGAACGACGCCGCTATTTCTGTGAGGCGGAGCTGCTTCTGAATCGCCGCTTTGCAGAGTCGTTGTACGTTGATGTGGTGCCGGTGACGCGGACCGACGCCGGTGTGCGCATCGCCGAGGCGGGCTCTACCCCGGATGGCGAGGTGATTGACTATGCCGTGCGCATGCATCGCTTTCCGGCCGAGATGCAACTCGATCGCCGACTCGCTGCAGCGCGACTGTCGGTGGAAGAGATGGCCAGGTTCGGTGATGCACTCGCGCGCGTACATGCGACGTTGCCGATCGTGGTTGCGGATTCCGAGTTCGGTATGCCTGCAGCGGTATTCGGCCCGGTACGCGAGAACTTTGCGCAGATTCGCAGTTCGTCGTTCGCCTCGCATCGCCGTGAGCGCGTTGATGCACTCGACGCCTGGAGTACTGCGCGACATACCCAGCTCGCGCCGCTGTTGGAACGGCGTCGTCGGGATGGGTTTGTCCGTGAGTGTCATGGGGATCTGCATTTGTCGAATCTGGTGCAACTCGACGATGCCATCCACGCGTTCGACTGCATCGAGTTCAGTGAAGCGTTGCGCTGGATCGATGTGATCAGCGATGCCGCGTTCCTGGTGATGGACTGTTGTGTGGCCGATCGCGCCGATCTTGGCTACGCGTTCCTCGATGGCTATCTCGAACGGTCCGGCGACTATGCCGGCGGCGCATTGCTCGACTTTTATCTCGTCTATCGGTCGCTGGTGCGTGCGAAGGTCGCGGCATTGCAGGCGCAACGATCCGACGACGCCGAGTTGCTGCGTCGCTTCGATGCGCATCTCGACTTCGCGGACGCCGTCGTGAACTGCCGCGCCAATGCGGTTCCGAACGCGGATAAGTCGTGGCCGCGACCCGCGATGGTCGTGATGTGTGGCGTGTCGGGCTCGGGCAAATCGTGGCTCGCGCAGCGCCTCGTCGAGCGCGTATGCGCGATCCGGATCCGTTCCGACGTGGAGCGCAAGCGCATCGCCGGGCTGACGCCGCTGCAGCGCAGTGCCTCGCCGCTGAATCGGGGTTTATATGCGCCTCAGAACACTGATGCGTTGTACGCACATCTTGCCGGCGCAGCCGGCGCCCTGATCGATGGAGGTGCGCGCGCAATCGTCGATGCCACGTGTCTGACAATCGCGCGGCGCGAGTCGTTTCGCAGCGAAGCCCGGCGCCGCGGCGTTGCCTGTCTGATTGTCCACTGCTTCGCACCGCGCGACGTGCTCACGGCGCGCATCACGCAGCGCAATCGCGCGAACGACGATCCCTCCGAGGCCGACAGCGATGTGCTCGACGCGCAGATGCGCTACTACGAACCGCCGTCGGCGACCGATGCAGGGGTGCTGAACGTCGACACAAGTCAGCAGGTCGATGTGGAGGCGATTGCGCAACGCCTGTGCGCCGCCATCGATCCTCGTATCTGATCTGGTGTGTCTCGGCCGTGGAGACTCTGTGTGGCTGATGCGTTTTGGCGGTACTGCGATTTCGCTTATCATGGACGCTGCGCGCGGCTCTGACATCAGAGCCGCGCGCTGTCGTTTCATGCATCCCCACCGGACGAGGAGTCGCAATGGCGACACCGCTACGGCGCCTGTTGCCATATCACCATCGCTATCGGGTGCCGTTCTGGGGCGGCATTTTCGGGCTGGTCGCCGCGCGTGGTTTCGAGGCGGCGATTCCGCTGTTCCTGCGTGAGGCCATCGATCACATCGTTGCCGGTACCGCGCTCGTTGCCGCCGCCACGGCAGACGTTGCCTCGGCGCGTGCGCCGCTCGCGTGGCCGGTGCTGGCGATCATGCTATGCGTGCTCGCGCGGTTCGGTTGTGTCGTAGTCAGCCGGCGGGTGATTCGCCGCATCGGCGTATCGGTCGCGTACGACCTGCGCCGGCGCATCTACGATCGGTTGCAGCATCAAGGCCCGGCCTTTTTTGCGCGCTATCCGACCGGTGATCTGATGGCACGCGCGATCAACGACATCAATCTCGTGCGGCAACTCATTGGCATGGGGCTGCGCACGATTCTGGTGATCATCGGTTCGGCGCTGATCGGGCTCGCGTGCATGTTCGCGCTCGCGCCGAAGCTCACGCTGTTGCTGCTGATTCCGTTGCCGATCCTGCTCGTGCTCGGTTGGTGGCTCGCACGGCGCGTGTATGTCCGTTCGCTGGCGGTGCAACGGGGCTTCGCATCGTTGTCCGAGCAGGTGCAGGAAAACCTCAACGGCATTCGCACGGTCCAGGCTTTGGTGCAGGAGGATCACGAGATCGCGCGCTTCGATGCCGTCAATCTCGACTACGCAACGCGCTTCATGACGCTGGCGCGCACGAACTCGTTCATTCAGGGCGTAATGCCCTGGGTCGGCGCATTCTCGACGGTGATAATCCTCGGCTATGGCGGCAGCCTGGTCGCATCAGGCGATATGTCCATTGGTACTTTCACGGCGTTCTTCAGTTACGTGTCGATGGTGTTGTGGCCGGTGCGCCAGGCCGGCCAGATGGTCACGCTCTGGCAGCAGGGTGCATCGGGTGCGCAACGCCTGTTCGAAGTGCTGGATCACGTGCCGGAAATCGCCGATCGCAGTACCGGCGCGGTGCCGCCGACTATTCAGGGCCACATTCAGCTGCGCGGCTTGAGTTACAACTATCCCGGCGGGCGCGATGTGCTCACGGGCATCGATCTCGACATCGCGGTTGGCGAGACGATCGCCGTGCTCGGTCGGGTCGGTGCCGGCAAGACGACGTTGCTGCGCTGCTTTGTCCGGTTGCTGGATCCGCCTCCGCGGACGTTGTTGATCGACGGCTGTGACGTGCGTGACTATCCGCTCGAACAACTGCGCCATCAGGTCGTGATGGTGCCGCAGGACCCGTTTCTGTTTGCGGATCTGTTACGGCACAACCTGAGCTATGACGATCCCGAGCGTGATGACGCGTTGATCTGGTCGGCCGCTGGCGATGCCGATCTGCGCGACACGATCGTTGCGTTCGCAGACGCCCTCGACACGCCCGTTGGCGAGCGCGGCGTCACGTTGTCGGGTGGCCAGAAACAACGCTCGACATTGACGCGGGGTTTGATCAGAACACCGCCGGTGCTGATCCTCGACGACTGCTTTTCGAGCGTCGACACCGAGACCGAAGAACACATCCTGCGACGCTTGCGTGCCGCGCGGCGCGGCATGACGACGATCCTGGTATCGAACCGCGTCTCGACCGCGCGTCACGCCGATCGAGTCATCGTGCTCGCGGACGGAGCCATTGCCGAAATCGGTAGTCACGATGAATTGCTGCGCGCGGGCGGGTGGTACGCGGAACTCGAAGCGGCCCAGCGTCGCCGTGGGCGCTTGCTCTCGTCGCTGCAGAAAGCCGACGTAGCTGGCTGATGGACACGCCACGCGACTATGCGGTGTTCGATGCGGAACTGGCTGGCAAGTCGTTCAATGCGCACTTGATCGGGCGGCTGTTCACGTGGGTGAGGCCACACTGGCGGCAAGCGGCTATCAGTGGTTTGCTCGTGCTGGCGGCGTCGGTGTTCGCGATTCTGATGCCGGTAATCGTATCGCGCGTCGTCATCGACTCGCTGCTTTCGCAACGTCCCGTGGTGTTACCGGATTTCGGTATGAACGCGTTGACGACCTGGTTCGCGGCGACGACGGGCGCGTCGCATCTGCTGAGCGCGTGCGGGTTGTACATGGCGATGACGACCGCCTGGGCGATCGCCGCGCACTATCATCGGGTGTCGCTGGCGAAATCCGTGCTGGGCGCGTTGCGTGATCTTCGCTACGACCTGTTCGCGCACCTGGAAACGCGCCCGGCGGCGTTCTACGACCACGTTGCCGTCGGTCGCGTGATGACGCGCGTGACCAACGACGTCGAAGTGCTGTTTCAGCTGCTGTCGGGATTCGGCGTACTGATCGGCGAATTCGTGCCGTTCTTCGTCGCGGTATCGCTGATGCTTGCGATCGATCCGAGTCTGACCGGCATTCTGATGCTGGCGGCCCCGGTGGTGGCGATTGCAACGTACCTGTTCCGGCGTGGCACGCGCACGGTGTACCGCGCGATCCGGCAGAGCATCTCGCAGCTCAATCAGAACCTGCAGGAGAATCTGTCGGGCATTGTCGTGGTGCAGTTGAACCGCCGCGAAGAACGCAATCTGGCGCGCTATACCGAGATCAATCAGGAGAACCGTCGCGAGGAGAATCGCGCGGTCAATCTGGAGACGCTGTACGGCGCGTTCATCGACAGCCTGGGCTCCGCGGCTGTCGGCGTGATCATCTGGTTTGGCGGCGGCCACGCGTTGCAGCAGACGATTTCGCTCGGTAGCGTCGTATTGTTCACGCAGTTCATCGATATGCTGTTTCGGCCGATTGTTGCGGTCGGCGAACAATACAACGTGCTGTTTCGCGCGATGGCCAGCGCGGAGCGCATTTTTCAGGCACTCGACTGGGACGAGCGGATTCACGAACCGGCCACACCTGCTCCGTTGCCGGCACGTTTGGCCGGCGCCGTTGACGTGCGGGGTCTGAACTTCGCCTACGCGGACGGACCGCGCATACTGAAAGACGTTTCGTTTCACATCGAACCGGGCGAGAAGCTGGCTATCGTCGGCGCCACCGGATCCGGCAAGAGCACCATAATTCGGTTGTTGGCGCGCTTCTACGACTTCGGGCGTGGGCAGATGTTTCTCGACAATGTCGATCTGATGGACATCCCGTCAGCGGAGGTGCGCCGCAGGATCGGCATCGTGCTGCAGGACTTTCACGTGTTCTCCGGCAGCGTTGCCGACAACATCAGCCTCGGCAATCCCGGCATTTCGCGTGCGCAGGTCGAACGCGCGGCGCAGTTGGTGCACGCGCACGAGTTCATCATGCGGCTGCCTCAGGGCTACGACGAGCCGCTCGTCGAGCGTGGTCAGAATCTATCGCAGGGCCAGCGCCAGCTGCTGGCATTTGCACGCGTATTGGCCGCGGATCCGGAAATTCTGGTGTTGGACGAAGCGACCGCGAGCATTGATACCGAGACGGAACTGCTGATCCAGGACGCCCTTCGCGTCTTGACGCAGGGCCGCACGTCGATTGTGATTGCACACCGTCTGCAGACGATCCAGGAGGCCGATCGGGTGCTGGTACTGCAGCATGGCGAAGTCAAGGAGATCGGTACACACGAGGAATTGCTGGCACGGCCGGGTGTGTACCGTACTCTGTACGAACTGCAGTTCCAGGATACCGCCGCGTGAATCGAAGCGACCGCAGATGAACGACATCGGCGCCTACCTACGTGTCGCCTTGGTCGGCGCGACGTTGATCTGGCTGTGCGGGTGTGGTGAGGCGCCGTCGGATGGCGCGACTGCTTCCGCGCCCCCCGTGGCGGCCGCCAATACCGACGCGATGCAGGCCGCGGAACCCGAGGCGTACGCTGAGGCGGTTGCATCGCAACCTACCGAGCCGCCAGCGGACAGCGACGGCGATGGTGTCGATTCACCCAAGGACCTGTGCCCGGACAGTCCATTCGGCGAGCCGGTTGATGCAACCGGTTGTCGGCCGCGTCTTTCGGTTGCACAGGAATTCACGCTGCCGCTTCGTTTCCGGACGAATTCGGCGAAGATCGTGGGCGATTCGCATGAGGCGCTGGCCGAAGTCGCTGCGCTGATGACGCAGTACCCGGAAACCAGCGTTGCGATTGAAGGTCATACCGACGATCGCGGCCCGGCCGCATACAACCTGAAGCTGTCTCTTCGCCGCGCCGACGCGGTTGCCAGAATACTGATTGACGATCTGGGGATCGACGCGGCACGTGTCGCGACGCATGGCTATGGCGAAACCAGACCGATTGCCACCAACGCGACGAAAGAGGGGCGCACACGGAATCGCAGCATCATTGCGGTGGTGCTGCCCGGTAAAGCGCCGATGACGACGGCAGATGACCGGTCGTCGACGCAACCACCGCGAGCACGGTGAACGTGTCGTTCGGCGACATGAGTAATCGGGGTTGCCGTTCTGTTCCGGAGCGCTAAGATGACCAGCGCGAGGCTCGCTTCGCACCAGTTGAGAATCTGCGACGAGGTTAACGTTCTTCCCGGAGTAGCTCCCCTACATTTCTTTCGCCGACTATGTATGTAAAGGGACAAGACATGGCTGAGCTTCATGGCAATGGATGGTCGATGAATCGCGACAACAGCAACATGGCACCGCCCGGTGTCTGGTCGAAATCGAAAGTCGAAGAAACCGAGCCGCGCACGCCCATCGAAGTTCGCGGCGCCGCCTACATTGCGTTCTGCAAACCGTGGGCGCCGCTGTGGGTTGAGCCGGACGAAGCCGATACCGACTGATCTGGAACGACGCTCCGAGAAAGGGGGTCAGAACGACTTTCGCACGCGAAAGTCGTTCTGACCCCCTTTCTCGTTCGATATGCTGATCTGCCTGCCACCAGGAGGGAAGGCCGTGCAGCTTACGGCGCAACAACAGGCACATGTGCTCTCCGTCTGGCCGGTTGCGCGACTCGCGAGCATCGGTGCTGATGGACGACCGCATCAGGTACCGATCGTCTTCGTCGCCGTCGCCGGCATCCTCTATTCTCCGATTGATGGCAAAGCCAAACGCGTTGGTAATTCAAGCGGGCTCCAGCGCGTTCGGAACATCGTGCGCAATAAATCCGTCAGCCTGTTGCTCGATCACTACGATACCGACTGGCAATGTCTGTGGTGGTTTCGGATCGATGCCGATGCGGATGTCGTAGCAGGTCGCGCAGTACCGCTGGACTCGATCGGCGCGGCGTTGCGCCGCAAGTATCCGCAGTATGCATCGGTCGAACTGTTCGCGGGTGAACCGACCTTGTTGCGCATGAAGCCGTTGCGTCACACTGCCTGGTCTGCCGAACCGCGTGTGTGGGAGTCGTTGCGATGAGTCCAGCCTCGACGTTCTGCTACACGCGCCTGAAGGGTCGTGAGCGCAACTGGCAACCACTCGCGGAGCACCTCGTCGCAGTGACGTTGCCGCAGCTGGATGCGCGCGGAATCCAGCGCTGGGGCGCCTGGTTCGGATTGTTCGGCATCGGTTCGAATGAGATTGTGCTGGTGACTTCCGCGGCTGCCAGCCTCGAACACATCGCGCTGCTGAATGCACACCTGGCCGAGGCGCCATGCCTGGTCGCGGAGCAACATCTACTCCACGCCACGGTGCGACCCGACGACACGCGAGCGCTGACGCGTCCGGGCTTGTATGTATTTCGCTTCTTCGACGTGCGTAACGCCGACGTTGATGAGATTGCCCGGCTGTCGTTGGACGCCTGGACGACCTTCGAGACGACCGACACCTACAAAGCGCAACCGCAGGGGTTGTTTTGTCAGAGCGAGCTGCGCGAAACGCGCGGTATCATGCTGTTGTGTACCTGGTACGACGGATTGGAGTCGTGGCAGGTTTCGCGCGCACCGCCGGCGGGGGCCGCCGACAATTTTCGGCGCCGTCACGCGTTGACGATGGCCACCATCGCCTACGCAACGAATCTGATTGTCTGAGCAGCCGATTCGGGCTTTGTCGGCAGTGGCATCGTTTCGGCGAAAATGATAAAAGGGCGCCCGCTGAATACGGCGCGCCGGAAAATACGGCGCATTACATGAGTTCCGGCGCCGTCAATTGGCTGATCCGGGACGCGAACCGGTCCAACTTCGACGGAACCTACAGCCTGTGATCTCCACTGCAAACCTCACGATTCAGTTCGGCCCGAAGCCTTTGTTCGAAAACGTCTCCGTCAAGTTTGGCGAAGGCAACCGCTATGGACTGATCGGTGCAAACGGTTCCGGCAAGTCGACGTTCATGAAAATCCTCGGCGGCGACATGGCGCCGACCGCCGGCAACGTGTCGGTCGAGCCCGACGTTCGGCTCGGCAAGCTGCGCCAGGATCAGTTCGCGTTCGAGGATGTCCGTGTGCTCGACACCGTGATCATGGGCCATGCGCGGCTATGGGCCGTCAAGCAGGAACGCGACCGGATCTACGGATTGCCCGAAATGAGCGAGGCGGATGGCATGCGGGTCGCCGATCTCGAGGTGGAGTTCGCCGAACTCGACGGCTATACCGCCGAGGCGCGTGCTGGCGAACTATTGCTCGGCGTCGGTATTCCGCTGGAACAGCACGAAGGGTTGATGAGCGGCGTCGCGCCGGGCTGGAAACTGCGCGTGTTGCTGGCGCAGGCACTGTTCGGCGATCCCGATGTGCTGTTGCTCGACGAACCGACCAACAACCTCGACATCAATGCGATCCGCTGGCTCGAAGGTGTGTTGAACGAACGCAACTCGACGATGGTGATCATCTCCCACGATCGCCATTTCCTGAACAGTGTCTGCACGCACATGGCCGATCTCGACTACGGCGAGTTGCGTGTTTATCCCGGCAACTACGATCAGTACATGACGGCCTCGACACTGGTGCGCGAACGCATGCTGGCGAACAACGCGAAGAAGAAAGCGCAGATCGCCGACCTGCAGGCATTCGTCAGCCGCTTCTCGGCCAACGCATCGAAGGCGCGCCAGGCGACATCGCGCGCCCGTCAGATCGAAAAGATCGAACTCGAAGAAGTCAAACCGTCGAGTCGGGTCAGCCCGTACATCCGTTTCGATCAGGACAAGAAGCTGTATAGGCTGGCGCTGGAACTCGAAGGCCTGACGAAAGGCTACGACGAACCATTGATCGAGAACCTCGATCTGATGGTGGAGGTCGGCGAACGCATTGCGGTGATCGGCCCCAATGGCATCGGCAAGACGACGTTGCTGAAATGCCTGGTCGGCCAACTCCAACCGGATCGCGGCGTCGTCAAATGGTCGGCGAACGCGGAGATCGGCTATGTCGCGCAGGATCGCGGCGACGATTTCGACAGCGATACGACACTGTTCGAATGGATGCGCCAGTGGAAGCAGAAGAGCGACGATGAACAAGCGCTGCGCGCCACGTTGGGGCGGCTGCTGTTCTCGAAGGAAGACAGCAACAAATCGGTGAAAGTGATTTCCGGTGGCGAAGAAGGCCGCATGCTGTTCGGCAAGCTGATGTTGCAGAAGCCGAACATTCTGCTGATGGACGAGCCGACCAACCACCTCGACATGGAATCGATCGAAGCGCTGAACCTGGCACTGGAAAACTATCCCGGCACATTGATCTTCGTCAGCCACGACCGTGAATTCGTTGCGTCGCTGGCCACGCGCATCATCGAGTTGACGCCGACCGGTATCGTCGATTTCAAAGGGAATTACGACGACTACCTGCGCAGCCAGGGGTTGGAACAGCCGGTTGCGCGGCGCATCAGGTCGGCGTAACGCGATCAGCGCTGCGGGGATTACCAGTCCAGATCGTCCGGAATCTGGTAGTCCGCATACGGATCGTCGGCGTCCGGTGCCGATCCTTGCTTCACATCGTTGCAGACGATCACGCTGTTAGGGTCTCGGCTGCGAATCTTCTGTGCAATCGATGTCGGTACCAGTTCGTACGTGTCATCGAGTCTGACGATCGCAAGGCGGCCTTCGACGAGATGCGTCTGATGGCGCTTCGTGACGAACAGTTTCTTGATGGTGCTGCCGTCTTTGAAATTGAAGGCGATGTCGCCACCATCGCGCGGTTGCCGGTTTAATTCGATCAGTTGTCTGACTTGCGCGGCCAGTGCTTTTGAGTTTGCCTGCCGGTCGCGCTGTTCATTGAGCGCGCGATCGCGCGCCGCTTTCTCGGCACGCGCCCGCTGCGCGGCGACGGCCGCGTCGTCACCCGCGGGACCGTGGGCTTTGCGTTCCATCTCCGCCGCGTGTTTCACGCGCTGGGCTTTCTTCAGCTTCTTTTCGTTGACGAGGCCCGCCTTGCGCAATTGATCCTGCAGTGAGTCGGCCATGTCAGTTACCTTTGAGCTGGTCCGCGATGTATTCGGCGATCATCACGGTCGTTAGATGCGTGTTCGCGCAGGGCACCTTCGGCATGATCGACGCATCGACGACACGCAGTCCCTGAAAGCCGAGCACCCGACACTGTGGGTCCACGACGGTCGATGAGTCATCGGCCGCTCCCATACAGCAACTGCTGGTACCGTGTTGCGCATCGCCGACATTGTGCATGGCCCATGCGTCGATCGTCGCGTCCGAGTCGAGCGTCTCGAGGCCTTCACCCGAGGCGCCCGTTGCGATCAATTCTGCAATCTCGCCGAAGCTCGGTTGACGCGCGAGATCGACCATTCGCTTGATGCCGTCGCGCATCCGCAGCACATCGCTGTCGTCGTCGAGCATGTTCTCTTCGACGATTGGCTGCGCCAGCGGATCGCACGATGCGAGGCGAATCGTGCCGCGCGAGAAGCATTGGTTGACCCACACACCCAACAGCCCGAAGTTTGCGGAGGGTGCACGTGTGTTGCGGCCGAGTCCGTCGCCGAGGCGGTTCATCGCAACCAGCATCATGTCGCCTGGGCCGGCCCCGCCGATGCCGGACGCGTAGCGAACGCAACAATTCGTATGGCGAAAGTCAGACGGCGGGTTCGCCGCGTGCTTCAGAACGATGGGCAGCGCTGCGATGGGGTGGTCCTGAAAGCCGTCGCCGACAGGTAACGCCGCGCGTATCGGGATTTGCATTTCGCTCAGATGATCGGGCGGTCCAATGCCGGAGCGCATCAAGATAGGCGGGCTGTGGATCGCGCCGGCCGACAAGATGATCTCGTTGGCGAACATGTCGCGCCAGATGCCGTTCGTCGTACATCGCACGCCGACGGCACGCTCGCCATCGAACAACACGCGATCCACCAGGGTATTGCAGAGGATCGCGAGGTTGTTGCGGCCGCGATGCGGGTCGAGATACGCGTCATTGGTGTTCACACGACGGTGGTTGCGGCTGTTGATTGCATAGGGAGACACGCCGAGCGCGCCGGGCGCGTTGTGATCGGGCGCCCAGGGATAGCTCAGATCAACCGCTGCTTCGCCTAGCGCGAGGTCGACCGCGCCCCAGTTCGACATCGGTGCCCGGTAGATCGGTATCGGCCCGCTATCACCATGGTAGGCAGCGGTACCGTAGCGCAAATCCGTTTCCAACCGATTGAAAAACGGCAGCACATCGGTGAATCCCCAACCCGTGCATCCGGCCGCAGCCCATCGATCGTAGTCTTCGGGTACACCACGGATTGCAATCTGGCCGTTGATCGTCGAGCTGCCGCCGAGGCCGCGACCGCGCCAGTAGAGGCGCGGTTGCTGGCTTCGTGTTCGGCGCGCTTGCAGCGCGTCCCAGCGGAAACGTTCGTATTCCGGCGCATTGATGACGCGCGATGGGTTTGGGCTGCGCAATGCTTCGGGCGCATCGGCGCTACGATGGTCGGGACCCGCTTCTATCAGCATGACCTGGGTGGCAGCAGCCTCGGACAGCCGTCCGGCTAAAGTCGCACCGGCCGAGCCGGCGCCAACGATCAGATAGTCGTACTGCACGGCATAGCACCTGGAGATTCAGAACAGACGCGACGCCGGTTTGCCGTTCCAGGCCAGCCGCTCTTCCTTGCGCGGATCGTTTTCGACGCGACACGGCACGTCGAAGATCATCGTCGCCCGCTGTTGCGCGTCGTAAGGTTGCCAACGCGGTAACGCCGCATGATTCGGATCGCCGTGCCGGGCGAAATTGATCCACGCCTGGCTCATGGATCCGGCGAGTTCGTAACGGTCGGGCCGGTCACCGGTGAACGGCGCAATGTCCGGATTGTCGAACACGAACGGTATTTCGAGCGCATGAGCCGCCTTGAACAGGCCGCCGAGCGCGTTGCTCTCCCATGCAAACAGATACATGTACACCGGGGCAGGCCCAGCGGCGATTTTGCGCTCCGCCAGTTGAATCGAGCGCAGCCGCATGCTTTCGCTGCTGATGCCGATGTACAGATCCCACGGCGAGTCGTTGGGCCGGGTGCGGCGATACACAGCGAGGATCGAATCGCTGCGATCGCCAACGAGTCGTCTTAGGCGCTGTTGCAGCTCGTCCTCGGTGAGTTTCCGACGTTTCGGATCGGCAGCGGCAAACAGTGCCGCTTCGTCCTTGTTGGTGCCGATCAGTAGCGGAATGTTCGCTGCTGTTGCGGCGGCCACCGGATCGAACGGATGCGCTGGGTAGACTCGACCATCGACGACCGGCGACAACAGCATCGCGCCGCCGGCACCCAACAGTTCTGCAACGGCGCGGCTCAGCACATCCGCCGGCACCTGCTGCAACGCTGCGACATTGTTGCTGGAGATGTCGAAGTGCGTGAGCACCCGCTCGGCGAACTCGGTAGCGGCCCCCGGCTCGACGCCCCGGATACCTGGCCCGCTCTGGATCACGGCCTTGTGGAATAATCCCTTCGCCTGCGGCAATGCGAGCAGCGTGCTGACTTTCGCGCCCCCACCGGATTCGCCGAAGATCGTCACGTTGCCCGGGTCACCGCCAAACGCGGCAATGTTGTCGCGCACCCATTGCAGCGCGAGCACCGCATCGAGCATACCAGCGACGCCGGATCCCGCAAACGCTTCACCGCCGATGTCGGCCAGGTGCAGGTAGCCAAATATGTTGAGGCGGTGATTGATCGTGACGACGACCACATCGCCGCGCTTTGCCAGCGGCGCACCGCTGTACCAACCCTCCGATCCTGCGCCTTCCGCGAAGCCGCGCCCGTGCAGCCAGAACAACACGGGTCGTTTGCCGTCGTCGTTGATGGCCGGTGTCCACACGTTCAGCGAAAGACAGTCCTCGCTGAGCGGAAGCGTCGGCAGCGGACCGATGGTGCGCTCGTCTGCCAGCGAGTTGCCGGCCAGTGCACCACGCTGTGGACAGATCGGACCGAATTCGACCGCGTCGCGCACGCCGCTCCACGACTTTGCGGGGAGCGGCGGCAGGAAGCGCTGCGATCCGTCGGTCGGCGCGCCGTACCCGACCCCACGGAACACAAGCCCGTCGCCTTCGGTCGTACCGCGCAGTTCGCCGAGCGTGGTTGCGACGATTGGCTGTGAATCAAGGCTCATGTGAATCCCCGCGAAAAGACCGCTGTTCAGACTTTTGGTGCGTGATGCGCCGGCATTGCCGTTTGCGCGTTGCTCTCTTCCGTCATCGCGCGCGCTGCGCGTTCGTTCTGCATAATCTTCGAGACAACCGCGGCGCCAGCGCGATCGAATACGTCGCGGTGTTCGATGACATGGCGCTGCGATGCGCGGTAACTGTTGAGCAGCCCGTTCACCTCCGGAATCACGTAGCGTGCAATCAGGTCCCAGCTGCGTCGCGTCGCTTCCGGGTTTGCCCAGTCGTGCGCGAAGCCGATTACGGTGCCGAAGCCGCCGGTCAACTCGACCATATCGCGCAGCACCTTGACGAGGTCGTCAGGTGTGCCGATCACCGCCGCGGAGCCTTCGGTGAACGCCATCTGGTCGACCGCGTCGTCGGCATCCTTGAACGCAACGGCGCCCGGTCGCATCAACGTGCCGACGGTGTATTCATTGTGCCAGCGCAGCAGGCCGTCGCGGGCTTCGATGCGCGCCTGTTCGCGTGTTTCGGCGATGTGCCACGTCATCACGATGCGCCAGTCACGCCGGTCGACCGAATTGCCGCTGATCTGTGCGGCTTCTTCGGCGAAGCTCCACTGCAGCGGCAGTGCCTGCAAACCTGCGGTGGACATCGAACCGATCGACAGCACGCCGGTGCCGTGTTTGCCTGCCAACGTCATGCCGGACGGGCTGACCATCGAGGCCACCGCAAACGGCACATCTTCCTGCAGCGGCAACAGTTGCAGCGCGGCGTCGCGCAGCGTGAACCAGTCGCTTTCGTGGCTGAAGCGCGGTTCGCCGCGCAGCAGCTTGCGGATCACGCCGATGGCTTCGTCCTGCCGGTCGCGCTGCACCATCGGGTCGATGCCGAGCATGTATGCATCCGACGGCAGCGCGCCGGGCCCCGAGCCGAAGATCACCCGGCCGCCGGTCATGTGATCGAGTTGCACGATGCGCTGCGCCACGTTGAACGGATGGTGGTACGGCAACGACACCACGCCGGTACCGAGCCGGATGCGGTGCGTGCGCTCGCCTGCCGCGGCCAGGAACATCTCCGGCGAGGCGATGATCTCCCAACCGGTCGAGTGGTGTTCGCCGCACCAGAATTCGTCGTAGCCAAGTTTGTCGAGGTGCTCGGCCAGATCGAGGTCGCGGCGGAACTGCAACGTTGGGTGTTCGCCGATCGGGTGATGTGGTGCCAGGAACGCGCCGAATTTGAGTCGTGTCATCGAATGTCTCCGGGGCTAGTGTTGTGCGTCAGGCTGCGCGTGCGTCGGGCACGCGTGCGTCTGGAAAGATTCTCAGGAAATTCTCCGAATAGAACTGCTCCCGTATGTGTTCTGCACGGCTGCCGAGCGACCTTTCGAAACGCGCGATCGGATTGCGACCGCCTTCGATGTGCGGGTAGTCGCTCGAGAACAGATACAGACACGCGTTCGACTGATCGATCAACGTGCCGACGTCCTCGAATACATAGGGCGTGAACGCACATTGTTGCGTCAACTGCTCGGATGGTTTGCGGGTGAATGCGGCAAGACTCTTGTCGGCCTTACTCCAATGCGCGGCCACCCAGTCGAGGCGTGTCAGCAGCGATGGCACCCAGCCGGCGCCGAGTTCCACGCTGGCGCCGCGCAGGTCGGGGAAGCGTTCGAAAACGCCGTCGATCAGCATCATGCTCAAGAACGTTTCGGGGCCTTCATGCAGGATTGCGATGTCTTTGCTACGCACGTTCTCGCCGCCGCCGAGCCAGTCTTTCGTCGGCGGTCGGCCGTTGTTCGACCACGCCTTGTTCAGTTGCAGCGGCGCGCCGCCGACATGCAGCACGAATGGCACGCGCGCGTCGGCGAGCCGCGCCCAGAACGGATCGAACTCGAGATGGCCGGGCGATTTATCGCCGCACGGACGATGTGGTACCCAGATTGCTTTCAGGCCCTGCTCGATCGCGTGATCGAGTTCGGCCACCGCGAGCGCAGGATCGTCGAGCGGAACAACGCCTACGCCCAACAGGCGCGAGTCGTTGCGGCAGAAATCGCCCATTGCGCGGTTGTGCGCGCGGGCCGAACCGTAGCGAATGTCCGGTGTCATTTTCGAACTCGGCGAGAACGGCACTGCGACGCTGTGCGTGGCGAACACGAGCTGGCGTTTGAAGCCGAGCATGTCGAGCGCGGTGGTTCGTTCCGCGGCGTCGAATGCGCCAAGCGCCTGGATCTCTTTGGAGCCTTCGATCAGCCGATCGCCCATTGCCAGCAGTTCGGCCTTGTGCGCCTCGCTGTGGCGGCCGCCGCGCGCGACGATTTCAGCGACTTCGTCGTCGGTCACCACCGAGGCACTGTAGTTCACCGGCGGAATCTTCTCGCGCAGGTCGGGGTCCGCGTAGTCGCGCAGGAAGTTCGGCAGTTCCATGATGTGGCTGTCGGCGTCGTAGAAGGCGCGGGAGCTGGGGGCGTAGGTCATGACGGACTCCTGGCGAGCGAGAGCGGAAGGTGTACCGTCATTTTTGGAGAATCCGGCGCCACAAGCAAGGTTGGCGGGGCCGCGGTGCCGGCGCGCTCGATGAGCGCCTTAGATGTAGTAATCCTTCAACGGCGGAAAGCCGTTGAACTCGACCGAGCTGTACGTGGTCGTGTAGGCGCCCGTCGACAACCAGTACAACCGATCGCCGGCCGCCAGATTCAACGGCAGCCCGTACTTGTAGTTCTCGTACATGATGTCGGCGCTGTCGCAGGTCGGGCCGGCGATCACTGCGTTTTCCAGTTCGCCGTTCTTCTCGGTGTAAATCGGGTACTTGATTGATTCGTCCAGCGTCTCGATCAACCCCGAGAATTTGCCGACGTCGGTGTACACCCACCGGTGCAGTGCAGTACGCGACTTGCGCGCGATCAATACCACTTCGCAGACCAGCACACCGGCGTTCGAGACCAGCGAACGCCCTGGTTCGATGACGATCTCGGGCATGTCGTCGCCGAAATCTTCGTGCAGGAAACGCGCGATCTCGTCTGCGTACGTCGCCAACTCGTTGGTGCGCTGCAGATAATTCGCCGGAAATCCGCCGCCCATGTTGATCATCTTCAGCTTGATGCCATCTTCTTCCCAGAGACGGTTGAAGATCACCTTCACCTTGCCGAGTGCTGCGTCCCACGCGCCGATCTCGCGCTGCTGCGAGCCCACATGGAACGATACGCCGTACGGCTCCAGTTCGAGATCGCGGGCGAGAATCAGCAGGTCCATCGCCATGTCGCTTTCGCAGCCGAATTTACGCGACAGTGGCCAGTCGGCCGTCAACGTGCCTTCGGTCAGGATGCGCGCATAAACTCTGGAGCCGGGCGCAGCTTTGGCGATGACGCGCAGGTCCGCCTCGGAATCCGTCGCGAACATGCGCACGCCCTTCTGATAGAACGTGCGGATGTCTTTCGCCTTCTTGATGGTGTTGCCGAAGCTGATGCGGTCGGCCGTAACGCCGAGCGCAAGCACCTTGTCCAGTTCGTACGTGGAGGCGATGTCGAACGACGCGCCCTTGTCGCGCAGCAACGTAAGCACTTGTGGCGACGGATTCGCCTTGACCGCGTAGTAGACCCGCGCGGTTGGAAAAAATCGCACGAGATCATTGTACTGCCGGTCGATTGTCGCCATGTCGACAACGAGCAGCGGCGTCTCGTGGGTGTCGGCGAACGCTTTGATGCGGCCGAATGTTTCGGCGTCGAAATAGTCATGAACCGCGACTGGTACGTCGGACATGGAGTGATCGATTCTCCGGTAGGTACGTGAGGAGGCGTGTGCGTGCCGCGGATGGTCTTACATTGATGCGCTGCGATCAATTGCAGATTTCGACGCCTCGACGCTATGCGTGGGGCTTGTCGAGCTTCACCGCGGTGCCGTAGGCCAGCAGCTCGGCAGCGCCCTGCATGACCGGCGCGGTGACGAAGCGCACCGCCACGATCGCGTCGGCGCCGAGCCTCTTTGCTTCTGCGGTCATCCGGTCCAGCGACTGCTCGCGCGCCTCGGCGAGCATCTTCGTGTATTCGGTGATCTCGCCGCCGATCAGCGAACGCAGGCCGGCGAGGATGTCCTTGCCGACGTTGCGGGCGCGAATCGTGTTGCCACGCACGAGGCCGAGCGTTTTCACGATCGTCGCGTCTTCGAAACGGTCCTGGGTAGTGATCCTCATTTGTCGACGTGTTTCTCGTAGTAGTTGTCTTCGCTGTTGCCGATGCGCTCGCGGATGACTTTTATCAGCAGCAGTCCGATGCCGGCGACCGCGATGAAGCCGACGATTCCCCACGGCAGCGCCGCGATCATGCCCACGAACATCACGATCAGGTACACCACGCAGACGATACCCAGCAGTGTGTAAGCGACCTTCTCCAAACGATCCATCGACCTTCTATCTCAACTCGCCCGCAGCGATGCGCAACCATATCGCCAAAGGCGCGTCGCGTCACTTCCAAGCACGGCGCGAAGTACGGCGAGTTGCGACACAACACGCTATCCCCATTTGGAAGGGTTTGTGATTTCATGGCGGCCAATCCTCAGGGTGAATATCGAGGAGTGTTCGAGAGATGGCCAAAGACATCGCAGCCGCGGTGCGCGAGATTTGCCTCTCCTTCCCCGAAGCGACCGAGGTTGTCTCCCGCGGCTCGCCCGACTACCGCGTACGCGGCAAGACGTTTGCGTCGCACGTCGTCAATCATCACGGTGACGGGCGCGTTTCGCTGTGGTTGTCGGCCCCGCCGGGCGCACAGCAGCGCTACACCGAATCCGAACCCGAATGTTTTTTCGTGCCGCCGTATGTGGGTCCACGCGGCTGGCTCGGCGTGCATCTGAATCGTGGTCTCGACTGGAAGCGCGTTGCGCAGCATGTGCGTGAGGCCTACCTGGTCGTCGCACCGAAGAAGCTCGCCGCCGACCTCGGCCCGACGATCGTCATCAAACCGCCTACGAAGACGATCGATCCGGAGAAGTTCGATCCGCTCGCGTCGAAGCGGGCAAAGCAGATCCTCGCGCCATTGCGCAAGCTGTGTCTCGCGTTGCCCGAAGCATCCGAAGCTAAAGCGTTCGGCAATCCGGTGTGGCGCGCTGGGTCTAAGACGTTCTGCAGCGCGCACCGCTACAGTGGCCGCATGAAGCTGTCGTTCTGGGTGGGGCTCGACATGCAGGCGATGTTGACGTTCGAGAAGCGCTACCAGATTCCGGCGTACATGGGACACAACGGCTGGATCGAACTCGATGTCGAGGACGACATCGATTGGCAGGAGGTGCGTGAACTGATCACCGTCAGCTATCGTCACTTCGCACTGAAGCGCATGTTGAATGAACTCGATGCGGCGAGTTGATCCCCCTCATGAGAATTGTTAGCTGGAATGTCAACGGCTTGCGCGCGTGCGCGGCGAAGGGTTTCGATCGCTTCCTGGCGAAGTCGAAGGCAGACATCATCGGTATTCAGGAGGTGCGCGCATTCCCGGAACAGTTGGATGCGAAGACCCGGGCGCCACGCGGCTGGCATGTGCGATTCGTGGCCGGTCAACGGCCGGGCTACAGCGGCGTCGGGCTGTACTCGCGCGTGGCACCGGACCGTATTGAGAGCACGCTGGCCGATGGGCGCTTCGATAATGAAGGGCGCCTGTTGATCGCATCGTTCGGGCGGATGTCCGTGGTCACCGGATACTTTCCGAAAGGCAGCGGCACCGAGCGCGACAACAGCCGTGTGCCGTACAAGCTGGATTTCTACGCGGCGCTGTTCGACCGTATCGAACAGTTGAAGCGACGCGGACCGGTCTATGTGATTGGCGACTACAACACCGCCCACGAAACAATCGACCTTGCGCGGCCGAAAACAAACGAGAAAACCAGTGGTTTCCTGCCGGAAGAGCGAGCCGAGTTTTCCCGCTGGATCAAGGCCGGCTGGGTCGACACGTTCCGCGCCCGGCATCCCGGCGAAGAGGGCCACTACACTTGGTGGCGGCAATGGGGCGGCGCGCGCAAGAACAACGTCGGTTGGCGTATCGATTACGTACTCGCATCGCGTTCCGCCGCAGCCTGCGTACGCGACGCGTTCATCTGGCCGGACGTGCAGGGTTCCGACCACTGCCCGGTCGGCGTCGATATCGACTAATCAGAAAATATCGTCTGTATTCCTCGCAAACGAAGCGCGTCGCCGGAGGCGTGCCGGGGCCGGATCTGCTATGCGACGGACCGTCGGCGCCAGGGATGGCGCTGACGAGCTCCAGGGATGGGACTTACTGCGTGTCCGACGCATAGCAGATCCGGCCCCGGCACGCCCACGAGTCCTTTGCTTACTTTCGCGTGGAAATGGAACCAGGCGCCTGCGCGTCGTTCAGCGCCTGTGAGTTCGTTGCCCAGTCGAAATCGTCGAGAATACGTTGGTAGCGCCGCTCGACCATTTTGCGAAACCGCGGGTCGGTGAAGATGTACAGCCGGTTCTCGCGAATCGCCTCGACCACGAGTTCGCCAACGACCCGTGGATCGAGCCCGTTCTTCAGTTCGTCCGGGTTATCCATGAAAGCGACCTTCGAGCGTTGCGGGCCGAAGCGCTGTGGACGGTTGCGCGGTGCTTCGTAGATATTCGTGTTCACGCCGCCCGGACACAGCACCGAAGCGCCGAAGCCGCCGCTACGGCCTTCCTGACGCAGCACCTCCGTCAGGCCGACGACGGCGAACTTCGTCGAGTTGTACGGCCCCCAACCGGCCATGCCGCCGAGCAGACCCGCCATCGAAGACGTATTGACGATGTGGCCGCCCTCGCGCTGCCGCTTGATCTGGGGCAGGAACGCGCGGCAACCGTTCAGCACGCCGAGGAAATTCACCCCGACGACCCATTCCCAGTCGCCGTCGTCGCACTCTTCGATAAGGCCGCCGGTGCTGACCCCGGCGTTGTTGCACACCACGTGGACCTTGCCGAACGCCGCAATCGTCGCGTCCGCCGCTTCGCGCATCGAACCCGCAT
This sequence comes from uncultured Gammaproteobacteria bacterium, assembly GCA_963735085.1. Taxonomy (GTDB): domain Bacteria; phylum Pseudomonadota; class Gammaproteobacteria; order Pseudomonadales; family Azotimanducaceae; genus DATJGR01. The sequence continues at coordinate 123,660 of CAVTJP010000006.1, read as the reverse complement.
CGGATACGTCGCAGACGACGGTATCAATGCGGGTACCGTCGCCACGCAACGCCTGCGCGGCACGGTCGAGCGCGGGCTTTTCGATGTCCGCGAGCATCACGTTCATGCCGGCGCTCGCAAGCGCTCGTGCAATGCCAAGGCCGATACCGCTCGCCGCGCCGGTAACGAACGCGGTCTTTTCGTTGAATTCCTGCATGCTGATTCCTCCCTGCTGCGGCAGTATACGCGCAGCGTCCACGAAGGAACTTTCATGACTAAAGCGATGACACCGACATTGCACGGCCTGCGCGTCATCGACGCAGCGTCGTTTCTGGCCGGACCGTGCGCCGCAACGATCATGTCCGACTATGGCGCCGACGTGATCAAGATAGAACCGTTGACCGGCGATGGACATCGGCGGCTGTCCGGCACCTATCCGATCGACTACACATGGCAGTTGACCGGCCGCAACAAGCGCAGCCTCGCGCTCGATTTCACCCGCGGACCGGGCCGCGACGTGTTGCTGCAATTGATCGAATCGGCCGACGTCGTGCTGTTCAATCTACGTGCCGATCAATTACAGCGCTACGCGCTGTCGTATGAAACGCTGCGGCAGATCAATCCGCGTCTGATCTACGCGCAGATCTCCGGCTACGGACTCGCCGGCGACGATTCGGCACGACGCGCGTTCGACATCACCGGCTGGTTTGCGCGGACCGGCATCCTCGATGTCATGCACGACAAGGACGCGGCGCCGTCACCGCCGGCCGGCGGCGTGGGCGACCACGCCACCGCGATGACGTTGTTCGGCGCGATCATGCTGGCGCTGTACCGCCGCCAACAGACTGGCGAGGGCGCGATGGTGTCGACATCGCTCGCGGTGATGGGCGCATGGGCGAACGGCCTGCAACTTGCCGGCGTGCTTGCTGGCAACGATCCAACGACACGCCGCGACGCCGAGGGGTTGACCAATCCGTTCAGCAATATCTACGCGACGGGTGACGGTCGTCACCTGATGCTCGCATTGGCATCGCCAAAGCTGGAGTGGCCGAGGCTGGCCGCCGCGCTATCGCATCCGGAATGGGTCGATGACCCGCGCTTCGCCAACCTGCGCACGTCGATGAAAAATCGCCACGCATTGCGCGCGCTGATTGCATCCGGTTTTGCCGCGCTGACGATCGAGCAGGCGGACGCCTGCGTTGAAGTCTCACGACGTGACATTCAGCGTGGTCGCGCGCCTCGCCGATGTCGTCGATGATCCGCAACTGATCGCCAACGGTCTCGTTGTGGCGACGGATTCTACTGAAGCCGGCTACGACCGGGCGCTGGCGACACCGTTTAAGATTCTCGATCAGCCGCAGCGGACACCCAGTCGGGCACCGTCGATTGGCGCACACACGCGCGAGGTGCTCACCGATATCGGCCTGACGGTCTGCACAGATCGATGCGCTGATCGAACAGGGCATCGTCGGCGCGGGTTGATTCGGCGTGGAATGGTTTATGCTGACGCGCCGCAACGCCCGCGCGCCGGATACCAGTATGGCAATGCAGATGATTTCGATCGTGATGCCGACCACTGCCGACTGCGCAACCCCGTCGATGACGAATCCGATCACACGCCCCATCGCGGTTGCCGCGAGGATGGCGGCGGCGGCATGCAGCCAGTTTGTCGCGCCAAGACGCATTCCCAGCAACGCGAACGTGCCGGTTGCGAAGAACGCGCCGCCCAGATCGCCGCGCACGGTCGACATGCCCGAGGTGCCCTGGGGTGCGATGAAGAAATCTACTGCGGCCGCGTGCGGCATGAAGTAGAAACGAAACGCCAGGATCAGAAAGAACAGGGCGACCAGACCAATCAGAATGCGCGCGGCGAGCGTCATCTCGAGTGTCCTCGATTGCGGATTGAGTGTGTAATGTACAGGGGTTCGATCGGCCACGGTGCTGCCGGTCGGTTTGGCGCGGCAGGGCGATCTGCTCCACACGAGGTGGTCGATGGCGGAGACTCCCGGTTCCCGCGAGGTGCCCGACCCGGTTGCGGTCGCCGGGCCTTCAACGGTGCGCATCCGCAACATATCGCTGGCGGTGCTGGCGGTATGCGGCGTCGTCGTGATGTTGGACTGGGCGGCGGCGGTGTTCATTCCGGTGCTGCTCGGGCTGATGTTCAGCTACGCGCTGTCGCCGATTGTCGATCGCCTTCACACATGGCGTGTCCCGCGCGCGCTCGGTGCGGCCGCTTTGATGGCCGCGCTGATCGGCGGGATCGGCGCGATGGCCTATTCGCTGGGGGACGACGCCAATGCGCTGATCAGTTCGTTGCCGGACACGGCCCAGAAACTGCGTGCCGCGATGCGCCCCCCGCGCGGTGCACACGACAGCGCGATTGCCAAAGTGCAGCAAGCGGCGACGCAGATCGAGGCGGCGACGACCGACGCAGAATCGTCGGATGCGCCCGCGAGGGGCGTCACGCGGGTTCAGGTCGAACCACCACGCTTCAGCATCAAAGCGCACCTTTGGACGTCGACGCTCGGTTTGGCAACGCTGCTCGGTCAAGCCGCGATGGTTGGCCTGATTACATTCTTTCTGCTCGCCTCGGGTGACGCATTTCGGCGCAAGGTCGTTCGGATCGCCGGCCCGACATTCCGTGAGAAGCGCGTCACCATCGAAACGCTGGACGAGATCACCGACCAGATAAAACGCTATCTGCTCGTGCAATTGGTCCTCAGTTGCATCGTTGGCATTGCCACGTGGCTCGCGTTCCTGTGGATCGGGCTTCAATACGCGGCGGTATGGGGCATTCTCGCCGGCGTGTCCAATCTCATTCCGTACCTCGGCGCAATTGCGGTTACGTTCGGCGCGGCGCTGGTCGGCTTCGTCCAGTTCGGAACGCTCGAGATGGCGTTCTACGTCGCCGCGACGTCGTTCGCCATCCACAGTCTCGTCGGATATTTGCTTGCGCCCTGGCTGACCGGCCGTGCCAACAAGATGAACCCCGTTGTCGTGTTCGTCGGCATTCTCGCGTGGGGATGGCTGTGGGGTGTGTGGGGGTTGTTGCTCGGCATGCCGATCCTGCTGGCGGTGAAGGCGATCTGCGATCGCATTGAGGGCCTGAAGCCAATTGGGGAATTGTTGGGCGACTGATCGGTTGGGTTCGTTTCACTGTATTGACATGCGCGACGTTGCCGACTGAGTGGTGAAACGCGTTACGCAGGCGGACTCCGATCATCGCTGCTGCATCGATGCGTTCCAGAATCGTCGCGACAAATCGATGCGATGCACCAGAATGCCGCTCGCGAACACCAAACCACACAGCGCGAGCCAGGGTACGTTGCCCGTGACGGGCGCGCTGCCTGCGAAGAACAACGCAACAGCGAACAGCAGAAGCCCCAACTCCACGGCGATCAGCGGGACGAAATCCGACATGCCTGCAGGCGGGATGTTGTTGAAGTATTCACTGTTATCCAAGTCCTTGCGCGCCGTGACGAAGACGTTCTGCGCGTCCCACGCCGCCACCGCGAACACGCTTGTCAAGGTGACAAACCACAGCGGCATCTGCGTTGTACCGGTCAGATCGATCAGCGTGAATTCGAGGACGCCGATCAGAAACGGCAGCAGCAGATCGCGCACGCGCGGCACCCAACGGAAGCGCATTGCGACGCTCATATAGAACAGCCACACCTGCAGGATGCCGAGCATCGTCGTGATGATTTGCAACCAGACCAGCACTGCACTCCAGGTCCATGCGCGTTCGGCGGTACGAACGAGGTCCCACAGAAATTCCAGCGCCAGCGCCTGGATGATGCTCATCAGGGTCATCAGAACCTGGGGCAACTGCTCCTTCGCGCGGTCGCGGATGGCGCTCAAGTCAGCCGATCTCGCGCACCGCTGCCAGATAACTCGCCGCGGCCTGTAGGTGCGCATCGACGCTGGCAAGCCCCGCGTTCTGCGAAGCAACGGCAATGTGCGTTGCGCCGATGTCGCGCCATTTGCTGGCGTGGCTCTGCCAGCGCTCCGGGTTGCCGCCGCGGAACTGCGCCTGCGCCTGAACACCGAATCCAGCCCACGGAAGCCCCGCGGCTTCGCGGTGTCTTCGGATCGTCTGCAGCGACTCGGCCGCTTCCGGCGTTGGCCCGACGATCGGAATCCAGCCGTCGCCCATTTCGCCGCAACGCTTCAGCAACGCCGGCGCGCCGCCGCCGAACCAGATCGGAATCGTCGCGCGTGGTCGCGGATTGATGCTCGCGGCGGTGACCGTGTGATACTTGCCGGCATACGTCAGGCTGTCTTCACGCCACAGCTTCTTGAGTAGATCCACCTGCTCAGTCTGGCGCGCGCCGCGCGTCTTGAAATTCTCGTTCAGCGCCTCGTACTCGACGGCATTCCAGCCTGTGCCTACGCCGAGCCGGAACCGACCGTTCGACAGAATCGCCACCTCGGCCGCCTGTTTCGCGACCAGCACGGTCTGCCGCTGCGGCAGAATCAGTACCGCGCTCATCATGTCGATCTTCGACGTCACCGCGGCGATGAACGCGAACGTCGTGAACGGTTCGTGGAACGCGACGTCTTTGTCGTACGGCCGGTTCTTCCAGCCGCCGGGCCGGTTCGGGTCGGCGCCCATCACGTGGTCGTAGATCAACAGATGCGTCGCACCGAGCGCCTCGGCGCCTTGTGCGAATGCTTTGATGGCGCCCGGGTCGGTGCCGATTTCGTTGTGCGGAAGCACGATGCCGTATTCCATGATGCCCTCTCGTTGGCTTGCGCCGTGGCGCGCGTTGCGACATCTTCTCGATCACGAGACCCGATCACAAGAAATGAATGAAGGGAACCAGCTGATGCCACCGCCAATTTCGGTTCAGTTGTACTCACTGCGTGAGGAAGCCAAACAGGGCTTCGCGGCGGTGCTCGAGCGGCTCGGTCGGATCGGCTACACCGGTGTCGAGCCGGCGGGATTGCACGATCTGTCGCCGGCCGAATTCAAACGCCGTCTGGCCGACGCGGGACTCGTGCTGTCGAGCGGTCACGTTGCGTTGCCCAAGCCCGAGCAGACGAACGAGTTGCTCGATTCGCAGGACGCGATCGGCAACACCGATCTCGTCGTTGCTTTTCTGCCGCCGGAGCGATTTGCCGATGCCGGCAGCGTGGCGCGATGCGCGCAGTGGCTCAACGCGTTCAACGAACGCGCCCGGACACGCGGCATGTCGGTCGGTTATCACAATCATTGGTGGGAGTTTTCGAATCGAATCGGCACTGAAACGGCGCACGCGATGCTGTTCCGGTTGCTCGATCCCACGGTGTTCGCCGAGATCGACACGTACTGGGCGAAGGTGGGTGGCGCGGACCCTGCGAAGGTGGTCGCCGATCTCGGTCCCCGCGCGAAACTGCTGCACATCAAAGACGGTCCCGCGAATGAGCCCGATGCGCCGATGACGGCGGTCGGCGACGGTGTCATGGATGTGGCGGCGATCGCGCAGGCGAGCCAGGCAAAATGGCACGTCGTCGAACTCGACCGTTGCGCAACCGATATGTTCACCGCGATCGAACAAAGCCATCGTTACCTGACGAGCCACGGCTTCGCGACCGGCAAACCATGACACAGACGAACGCCGCCGGAACGGTCAGCCGGGTCGGCATCGTCGGCTGTGGCGTGATCGCGAAGGTCTACGCGGAGAAGCTCACTGCGCTGCCGTTCATCGATGTGGCGGCGTGCGCCGACCTCGATGCTGAACGCGCTGACGCGTTCGCGCAGGCGCACGACATTGCCCGGACGATGAGCGTGGATGAGCTGCTTGCGGACCCGGGCGTCGATGTGATCGTCAACCTGACGGTTCCGCAAGCTCATGTCGCGGTGAACGATGCTGCGATCCGCGCCGGCAAATCGGTTTTCTGCGAAAAGCCGCTTGCGCTGACGGTCAAGGAAGGGCGCGATCTGATCGCCGCCGCGCACGCAGCGAACGTTCGGGTCGGCTGCGCGCCGGATACGTTTCTGGGCGGTGGCTTGCAGACATGCCGCGGACTCATCGATTCCGGCGCGATCGGCGAGCCGGTTGCCGCCAACGCTTTCATGCTGTCGCCCGGCCCGGAGCGCTGGCATCCACGGCCGCAGATATTCTACGAACACGGCGCCGGGCCGATGTTCGATATGGGCCCGTACTATTTCACCGCACTGGTGATGCTGTTGGGGTCAGCGCGTCGCATCACGAGCTCGGCGCGCATCACGCACGCGCGGCGAACCATCGGCAGCGAGCCCTTCAAGGGACAGCAGATCGACGTACAGGTGCCCACGCACGTCGCCTCCGTCGTCGATTTCGTTGCCGGCCCCGTCGTGACCCTGGTCACCAGCTTCGACGTGCAGGCGTCGCGCAACCGCTGGATCGAAATCTATGGCACCGAAGGTACGCTCGCAGTACCCGATCCAAACACGTTTGGTGGACCGGTGCAGATCAAGAAGCACTTCCGCGACGAGTGGCACGATGTACCGCTGACGCACGGCAATTCGCAACAGAACCGCGGTATCGGTCTCGCCGACATGGTGCGCGGCGCACAACTTGGACGCCCGCACCGGGCTTCCGGCGAACTCGCGCTGCATGTGCTCGATCTGATGGAGAGTTCGATCCGCGCCTCGGATACGAACCATCATGTCACGCTCGAAACCACCTGTACCCGGCCGGAACCGTTGGCCGCAGGCTTGCCTGACGACACACTGGACGAGTGAACGAACCATGACACTGCGTTACGGCATCATTGGCGGCGGCTTCATCAGCGAATTTCATCTGCGCGCGCTGACAAGCGTACGCGGCATCGATGTGGCCGGACTCTACTCGCGTTCGCCGCCCGAACGCCTGGCGCAATTCGTTCGCGACAACGGTCTCGGCGCGGGAACCATTTACTCGAGCATTGGCGAACTCGCGCGCAACGTAGACGTGCTCGCATTCTTCGGGCCGAACTTCACGCGCGTCGCAGCGCTCGAAGAAGCCGCGCAGGCGGTGGCGGATGGCGCGCGCCTCGAGGGGCTCGTTGTCGAGAAGCCGCTGGCACGCAATCTGATCGAAGCCGATCGGGTACTCGAGCTGGCGCGACAGATCGGCGTACCCACTGCGTACTTCGAGAATCAGATCCATATGAAGTCGGTGCAGGGTGCGTTGCGGCAACTCGGCGGTGTGATCGGTGCAATGGGCCCCCTGGCGTTGACCCGGGCTGCGGAGGAGCATGCGGGTCCGCACAATGCATGGTTCTGGGACCCAACGCAGCAGGGCGGTGGTGTGCTGTCGGATATGGGCTGCCATTCGATCGCGCTGTCGTGGTATGCGCTGACGCCGCCCGGCAAGTCACCGACGTTTCTGGTACCGCAATCGGTGAATGCGCAGGTGGCGTTGCTGAAATGGGGTCTGCCGCGCTATCGCGATGAATTGAAGGCACGTTTCGGCGTCGACTATTCGAAGACGCCAGCCGAGGATTTTGCGACCGGCATCGTGAGCTACCTCAATCCGGAGACCGGTCAGCGCGTGCAGGGCCAGTTCACCGTGTCGTGGATGTACGACAAGCAGGGGCTGCGTCTATTGCTCGACGGTCTTGGCCCCGGCTACGCGCTGGAGGCGAACAGCTTGCGGTCACCGCTCGAGATCTTCATCGGCGATGCAGCTGCGGCGCGCGTGGCCGATGCCGAACTGGCACTCGAAAAATCCACCGCCAGTCAGGGCCTGCTCGCCGTGCAACCCAATGAACCCGATCTGTATGGCTACGTCGACGAAAACCTCGATGCGGTGCAGGCGTTTTCCGGCAACCGGCCCGCGCTGCTCGATTGGGACTACGGCCGCGAGATCGTGCGGCTGACGATGGCGGCCTATCTGTCGGCGGAGCAGGGGCGCACTGTGGACCTGACCGATCCCGCAACCGACCGCTTGCTGGCGACATACATACCGGCGATCCAACGAGGCAACGGTGCCGCGCAACTGCTTGATCGGCAGCGCTGACCTTGGACGATCATCCACTGTTCGCAACGCTCTACACCGCTCGCGCGCTGCGGCGTTTCAAGCCGGATCCGATTCCGGAGGATGTTCTGTTCCAGCTCATCGATGCCGCGATCCGCGCGCCGTCCGGCCAGAACGCGCAGGACTGGCGTTTCGTCATCATTCGGGACGCCGCGTTGAAGCAGCAGATGCAGGAGTGGTCGCGCGAGCCGTGGCAACGCTACATCGCGCGCTTCGCGGATTGCCCCGAAGCAATCGACGAACTGCCGCGCGCGCAGCGGCTGTCACTGCGCAGCGTCGAGCACCTCGTGCACCATCTGGCCGAATGCCCCGCGATCATCGCGGTGCTCGGCTTGAAAGGCCGCCACGGCACACCGGGCGGCAGCACGTTTCCGGCGGTACAGAATCTGCTGCTTGCAGCGCGCGCACTCGGGCTCGGCGGTTCGGTGTTCAATTTCCCGCTGTCGCACGAAGCGGAACTACGCGAAGCGTTGCGTGTTCCAGACAACAATCAGATCTATTGCCTGCTGCCGATCGGTTATCCAACCGATCGCCAAGGTCCGGTGCGGCGCAGACCCGTTGCCGATGTCGCGTATCTCGATGCATTTGGAACCGAGTGGCCGTATGCGAAAGAGCAACCCGCGGAAGGCTGGCAGGACCGGTGGATCGCGGCCACCCAGCGATCGAATTGAGGAGCGTGCTATGAACATCGTCGTCTGGGGCGAGCACATTCACGAGCGAAAGAACCCGGCCGTGGCGTCGATCTACCCCGACGGTATCCACACCGCAATCGCGGCGGTGCTCGCGAAGGGACTACCTGGCAGCGAAATCTCGACCGCCACACTCGAGCAGCCGCAGCACGGCCTCGACACCGCCAGGCTCGATACCACCGACGTGCTGTTGTGGTGGGGGCATCTGGCGCATCACAAAGTCGACGACACAGTAGTGGAAGCGATCGCGCAGCGCGTGCTCGACGGCATGGGCCTGATCGTGCTGCACTCGGCGCATCTGTCGAAGATCTTCCGCCGCCTGATGGGCACGCGCTGCAATCTGCGCTGGCGCGAGGCGGAGGACCGCGAGCTGATCTGGACCGTCGCGCCGCAGCACCCGATCGCGGCCGGCGTGCCACATCCGATCGTGATCGAAAGGCACGAAATGTACGGCGAGTACTTCGACATACCGCCCCCCGACGAACTCGTTTTCGTCAGCAGCTTCTCCGGCGGCGAAGTATTCCGCAGCGGCTGCTGTTTCAGGCGCGGCAAAGGCCGCGTGTTCTATTTCAGCCCGGGCCACGAGACGTACCCGATTTATCACGATCCGGTCATCGCGCGCGTGCTGTGCAACGCGGTGAATTGGGCGGCGCCGTCACCGTCGTCGATCGATACTCAGACGTCGCCGAACTCACCGACCGGATGGTTCGAAAAATAGCGTTCATCTGAAGCGGGTAGAGGTTGGACGGGTGATCGCGCGCTCGTCGAACAGTCGGCAATCAATTGACTGCGTGTCAACTCAATCGACACACTCGCTGCCGTTAAAACAACGGGAGCGCCGGAATGAACTCGCGAGCACTTGCAGGACTGTTCGCCGTCGGTTTCGCCGTGGCGATTGTCGCTGCACCAGGTCACGCGGCCGAATGCGCGAGAGTGACGGCGACCGACCGTCCGAAGATCGGTCTGGTGCTCGGCGGGGGTGGGGCACGCGGCGCTGCGCACATCGGCGTGATTCGTCTGCTGCAGGAAATGCACATTCCGATCGACTATGTCGCGGGCACCAGCATGGGTGCGCTGGTCGGCGCGTTCTACGCAACCGGCATGGACGCCAAACAACTCGAAGCGACAGTCACGGCGATTGACTTCGATACGCTGTTCAAGGATGCCACGCCACGGCAGGACAGACCTTACTTGCGTCGCCTCGACGATAATCGGGGGTTGTTCGGGCCGAAGGTCGGCGTCGGGCCAAACTCCGAACTGCTTCCGTTGGGTGCGGTGCACGGTCAGAAGATTTCCTTCCTGTTCGAATCGCTGATTGCGCAGCGGTCCCGGCAGTCGAACTTCGACGATTTGCCGATACCCTATCGGGCCATTGCAACGGACCTCGTCACCGGCGACAAGGTGGTTCTAAGCAGTGGTGATCTGGCGGTTGCGATGCGCGCCAGCATGTCGGTTCCCGGCGCGTTCGATCCGGTTGCGATGGGCCAATACCTGCTCGTCGATGGTGGCCTTGCGGACAACGTGCCGATCGACGTCGTGCGCAAGATGGGGGCGGACATCGTCATCGCCGTCGATGTTGGTACGCCGCTGGAACCCCGCGACAAGCTCAAGACATTTGTCAGCGTGACGGCGCAACTGTCGGGTTTGCTGGTGACGCGCAACTCGGCTGTGCAGATCGCGACGCTGACCGACAAAGACATCCTGATTCGTCCCGCATTGGGCTCAGAGATCACCTCGGCAAGCTTTGGCGACATTGAAAAAGCGATTCCGATCGGCTATCAGGCGGCGGAAGCAGAACGCGCGCAGCTCGAGCGTCTGGCAATCACGCCCGCGGCGTACGCCGAACAACGCCGGTTCATCGAGTCCTGCACCAATTCGCCGCAGCCGGTGCAGTTCGTCAAACTCGACAATCGGTCGAGGTTTACTGATGCGGTCATCCGCGAACGCCTGCACGTTCCGCTGGGCAAGCCGTTGGACACCGCTCAGCTCGACAAGGACATCCAACAGATCTATGCGCTGGGCTTCCTCAATCTGGTGCGCTACGACATGACCGAGGAGAACGGTGAGACCGGCGTGGTGATCCACATTACACCAGACTCGCGTGGTACGCGTTTTCTGGAATGGGGCGTGGACCTCTTCTCCGACGCAGACAGTACCGAAGCGAATCTTCGCCTGGCCGTTTTGAATTCCGCGCTGGATGACTACGGTTCAGAAGCACGCGTGATGGTCGAACTCGGCGAAACACCGGCGTTCCTCGCCGAGATGTACAAGGCGATCGATCCTCCATTGCAGATCTACATCAAACCCTCGGTGTTTGCCGAGCGCCGCGACTTGTCGAGTTACGACAGCAGCGGTCACGTCGTCAATACATACCGGGTAACCCAATTTGGCGGTGAACTGGACGTGTTGCGCGAGCTGAGCCGGTTTTCCGCTGTCAGCGTGGGTGTGAGTCGCTTCTCCGGCGACGCACAGGTCGACATCGGCGACCCGAACTTGCCGGACTACAGCTACAACGGCGCGGAATACATCGCCGCCGCATCAGTGGATCGCCTCGATGATCGATACTTTCCGGGCTCCGGAACGCTCGCGAGCTTCCGATACGTGAAATCGGCGACATCACTGGGTGCGGATGAACCGTACCAGCAGCTTCAAGCGCAGGCGATTACCGCGCGCAGCTTCGGCAACAATACGTTGATCGGCGGCATCAAGTACTTCATGACCGTCGACAACGATGCGCCGATCTACGCGTTATACCGTGCCGGTGGCTTGTTCAATCTGTCGGGGCTGCAACCGAACCAGGCGATCGGCCAGAACTTCGGCGAGGTGCTCGCGAGCTACCGATACAGCTTGAGCGGTAAGGGCGGTCTGGTTCCCGCATACGTGGGCTTCTCAGCTGAATTCGGTAACACCGGCGCACATCATCAGGACCCATTCGCCAATGGTCTGATGAACGGCAGCATCTATTTTGGCAGTCGCACGCCGATCGGTCCGCTGTATTGGGGCATGGGCTTTTCCGAAGGTGGCGATCGCGTCTATTTCCTGCGGATTGGCAATGTTTTCGGGCGGTCGACGATTGGACGCTGACGGATAGCTAATGACTCACGACCGCTGACAGCGCTATTGAGTGGTGGCGGCTGATGCAGTGCCGCCCGCGCCACGGAGCCGATCGAGTGCTTCGCGCAGCGCGACGGCCCACGCCTTCAGGATACGATCGGCCTCCTGTTTGTTGGTCGCGGCGTTCTGCCACATCATGTTGGCCGAATTGCGTCCGGCCCGCCGATCGGCGGCGCGGGCGAGGATCTCACCGGTCGTAGAGTCGTACATCTGGAGCACCAGCGTCATCTGCCCTGCGGAAGTGGCAAACGTTCTGCTCCGGCCACTCTGGGAGGAGGGTGGTGCCGTAATGTCGAGGTCGAGGATAGCCGGCGCCAGGACGAGAACGTCAGGCCCCGTCACGTCAACCATCTGATAGCCGCCCTTGGTCTCGAGCTCATTGCGGAAGATCGTTTCGAACTCTTTGGAGAGCTTGTCACGAATTCTATCCATGTCCGCCTTCGAAACAGCCAACGGATTGGTCCGATTCTGCTCGCGTTGCCAGTCTTTCTTGAAGGCGACTGTGCAATCGAGCAATCCGATCTTCTTGTAGACCGAGAAATCGACGCCGGTTCGTAGATAGACGAGCGCCGCCTTGGTGTTCGGTTGCAGCGTCAGGCCGTCGTAACTGATCTGTGGCGGCTTGTCTTTAGCCGCCGCCGGGAGTGCTATCAGTTGAGCGATCGAAAGTAACCCGACCAATGCGAATAGTCTTGCTGTCATGTGCCCCCGGTATAGGTGCCTGTGAGAATGCCGTCGCCAGCGCCGCGGTTGGAGCGGTTGGATTGTACCCGTAGAGTTCGCGAACTAATCCATCTTCGTTGGCAGGACCGCCGGCGCGCTGAACCAGCCATCCTTCGCCACCAGCTTCGGCACCTCCGGATCGGCGCGGTACGCCGGCGTCATGATCTGAATGCCGTATTCGTTGAACACATCGAGCACGTTGCGATGCAGGGCATCGTACAACGAGAACATTGCCTGTGCGTTGTCGCAGTACGCGTTGATTTCGTAGTTCACCGCAAAATCCGCGAGCGCCAGTTGCCGCACGAACGGTGGTGGCTCTTTCATGAGTCCTTCGGTGCGCTCCGCCGCCATCAGCAGTATGGCCTCGACTTGGCGCCACGGTACTTCGTACCCGATCCCGACCGTCGTGTGCAGGATCAGTCCGTCGCTGCGGGCGAGCGAACTGTAGTTGATGACTTCGTTGTTCAGGATGTTGGAGTTCGGCACGATCACTTCTTCGTTTTTCGCAGTGCGCAGATGGGTCACTTGCACGCGCGTCTCGATGACGTCCCCGAGGGTACCGCCGATCTGAACGCGGTCGCCGACTCTGAACGCGCGGCGATAGGTCATCAGATATCCGGCGATGCCGTTTGCGATGGCCGACGACGATCCGAGCGAGAACAGGATACCGATGAAGATCGAAATGCCTTTGAACGCGTCGGTGCCGGAACCCGGAACGTACGGATAAGCGACGACCAGTGCGAACACGATGACGCCGGCACGCACCAGCTTGTAGGTCGGATCGGCCCATTCCCGGTCGAAATCCTGCAGCTTGACCTGACCTCGGGCCACTGCGCGGAAGAACAGCCGAATCAGGCCGAGCAGGTACCGCGTCAGCAGAAACAGAATCGTCAGGATGATCAGGTCGGGAATCGCGCTTGCCAATGCGACCGCCATCGCGTGGAGCGGTGTAACGATGTAGTCGCGCAGATGTAGCCCAATAGCGCGCGTCCACGGCAGCAGGCTGAATATGAATTCGAGATAGATGACGGCTGCGCTAACGATGGCGATGAGGCCCGTCGCGTTGTATGCGCCGCGCGTCAGACGCCACAAGTGCTCCGCGCGGACCACCTGGAACGTTTGAATTTTCACCGCCTGTATGCGTTGGCGCATGTGCCGTTCGGTGATCGCGCGTAGCTTGCCTGATATCCAAACGATCAATGCCACCACGACTGCGAGTGCCACGGTGGCGATGCCGATCAGCACGCCACTGTGCGCCAGCGCGTCGCGGCTGCGTGTGTGGCGATATGCCGTGACGGCACTGCGGATGCTGTCGACGATCGCAGAAGCCAACGTGTGGCGGTCGATCGATTCGAGGTCCGCGTCGGCATTCAACACTGTCAGGATGCGCTGCTTGCCCAGGAAAATGCCTGTGCCGCTCTCGATGTCGGCAGTGGAGATGGCGTCGCCGGACACCGTTGCGTCGTCGGCGATCGCCTCGATGCGCCGGCGTATGTCTTGCGCGCGCTGCCCGGCGGGGTAAACCGACGATCCGCGCACGCGGAACAGTACCGTGCCGTCGATCTCCACCGGCGCCGATGGCGGTTCCGCCTCTCGTTCGATCGCGTCGTCGGCTTCGTTGGAAGCGCCGTTCGCCGTGGCAGCCATCCACGGCAACAGCAGAGCGCCGCACAGCAGCGCGGTGCACCCGGCCCGGTATCGTGTCATGTTGGAGCAGCCTCGCTGAGACTCAGCAATGATGATTGTGTCGCAAGCGGCGGTCGTGGGTCGGCGGGCGTCCGGTCCGCAGCCCAGTCCGTATCAGAGGCGCGACGCGGCCGCATAATAATGCAACGATCGAAACTGCGCATCGCTCGGTTTACCGATGCCGCGAACGCTCAATGGTAGGATTGCGACAGCTTCCAGTGGGTTGCCGATGAACAAGTTCGTACAACGTACACGCCGGATTTTCGTAGTGGTCATCGCGATGGTTGCGGCGGTGTGCGTCCATGCGGCGACGATCAAAGATGGCATCGTGCCCAAGAAGCTCATCGCGGCGGTCACACCGTACGTCGGTGACTACGAAGGACAATGGAAGTCCTCCGGCAACGCGGATGAGAATTCGACCGAGGGTTCGCTTGACAGCATCAGCCGCTACAAGCTCGAAAATCCGGTCATGCGGTTGTCGCTCGATGCGGAGCATCACCTTCGCGTTACGTTCTATTTCGATCGCGCGTCGGCGCGCGCCAACGATCCGCTCGATCTATTGGGATTCGGCTGCCACTCGAAAGTTGGCGACCTGTTGCAACTCGATGCGATGAAGCCGCCCAAAACGATCCCGAGCGAACCCTACCAGGTCATCACGGCGAGCCTGGCGTTCGACTGGGGCGATTGCCCGAGCCGGGTGTACGCGGTGCCGTCTAACCATCTGCAGCTCGCGTTGTCGATCGATCCGGTCGAGCACCAGTACGTCGTGGACCTGAAGCTGCTGAAGCGCGTGCAGTCCGACGGCAAGATCGTCGTGGAGGAGAACGGCAGGCAGCGCGTCGTCAAGGTACGACCGAAGGCGGGCGAGGGTTCGCTGTACGACCCGAAGATGGAGTACTGCGTATTGAACGACGTCGGTGAGATCGAGAAGTGTTTCGATCAGGAAACGGAGCTGAAGCGTTACATCGTGCCGTTTCCGTTCCCCGGTCTTTCGGCGCTGTGGTACACGAAGAAAACGCCAGATCTGAAAGTGATTCCGGGCGTCAAGAAAACCTATCACGAGGCCGTGTTTCATCGTCCGATCGGCGCGCCTCAGTAACGATGGCAGCGAACAGTCAGTTGCCAGGTCACGGCCACACGGTGCTGATCATCGCCGCGCATGCAGACGACGCAACGTTATTCTGCGGCGGTACGTTGCGGCTGATGGCGGATCGCGGTGCGCGCATCGTGATGTTGCGAGTCACCGACGACCGCTACGATTCGGTCGGCATGAGCATTGCGGAGACGATCGCGACGAACACCGCGCAGATGCATCGTGCCGCGCGTATCCTCGGCATCGACGAGATCGTCGAACTCGGTTGGGAGACCGACAAGCTCGGCGATGCCAGCGAAGTCGCGTTGCGCGAACGGTTCATCTATCACGTACGCCGCATCGCACCGTACGCGGTGATCTCGTTCGACCCATACGGTGCATTCGGTGAGGACAATCAGGACCACATCAAGGTCGCGCACGCGGTCGACGAGATGTATTGGACGGCACAGTTCGACAAGCACCACCCGGAGCATTTCGCCGAAGGATTGGCCCCACACGGCGTCTACGAACGCTGGTATTTCGCGCGTCGCGTCATCGACGTGACTACGCCGGTCGATATTTCGACGACGATCGATCGCAAGATCGATGCGGCGCTGGAACACGACACGATGCTGCGCCACCTCGTGCATCAGCTGCGGCTGCAGGCGCGCACCGGCGGTCATCAGATCGAAGCGCTCGAACGTGCACAACACGGTGATCTGCGCGCCTTGCTGGAACCGTTGTTGCGCGGCGGTGCGGAGGCGACAGGGCGCCGCCACGGATTGGCGGTGGCGGAAGAGTTCCGGGTGGTGCGCTTCGGCGGTCTCGAACGCGCATTTGGCATCGGGGGATAACTGCGTGGGTAAACTCGCAATCAATGGCGGCTCGCCGGTACGCAGCGCGCCATATCCGCGCTGGCCGCAATGGGATACCAGCGAGCGGGACCGATTGCTGAGTGTGCTCGAGTCCGGCAAGTGGTGGGCGAGCGAAGGCTCGAACGTGTCCGAGTTCGAATCCGCCTGGGCGCGGTTCGCGCAAACGCGTCACTGTGTCGCGGTCACCAACGGCACGCATGCGCTCGAAGTGGCGCTGCTCGGGCTCGGTATTGGCGAAGGCGACGAGGTGATCGTCACCGACTATACGTTCTTCGCGTCCGCCTCGGCGGTCGCGTGCGTCAACGCGATTCCGGTTCTGGTCGACATCGATGCCGATACGTTCTGCATCGATCCCGACGCCGTGGAGGCCGCGATCACGCCACGCACACGGGCGATCGTTGCGGTACACCTCGCGGGCCATCCGGCCGATCTGGACAGACTGACGGCGATCTGTACGCGGCACGGCCTCGCACTGATCGAGGACTGCGCGCATGCACATGGATCGACATGGAACGGTACGCCGGTAGGCGGTTTCGGCGCGGCGGGCACCTGGTCGTTTCAGCAGTCCAAACTGATGACGGCTGGAGAAGGGGGCGCAATCACCGTCCAGGATCCGCAGGTCGCTGCTGCAATCCGTTCGTATGCCGATTGCGGTCGCAGACCCGGCGAGTGGTTCTACAGCCATTTTGCGCTGGGCGGCAATTTCCGGATGACCGAGTGGCAAGGCGCAATGCTGCTGGCGCAACTGCAGCGATTTCTGTGCCAGCATCGAACGCGCAACGAGAATGCGTTGTATCTGAATGGCGAACTCGCGAAGTTGCCCGGTGTGTATCCGCAGAAGCGCGATCAACGCGCGACCGCACAGGGTTACTACTGTTATGTGGTGCGAATCGACGCAGCGCAGTTCGGTTTGTCGCGCGACGTGATCAAGTCTGCGCTCGAAGCCGAAGGCATTCCGATGACCGCGAGCTATCCGGTAGTGCATGAACTCGATGCGTTCGCGACGGTCGATGGCTTTGCGCCTCGACATCGCGATCGCAGCCGCTGGCCGGCTTATCAGAAGCTCGATCTACCAATATCCAGCGACACCGCGGCGACGACGTTGTGGTTCAAACATCAAATGCTGATGGGTACGCGCAGCGACGCGAACGACGTCGTCGAAGCGTTGGCGAAGATTCACGCGAACGCGGACGAACTGCGCGGCGGATGATGCGCGATCTACCGGTGATTCCGATTCAGGAACACCCTCTGGAAGAGGTGCTCGGCGGCGTCGGCCGGTATACCGTTTGCGTCAATGAGCCACCGTGGTCGAGCGTCGCAGAGCGCGTGCCGAAGCCCGAACGGATCATCGATGCTCGAATCATGGAACTCAGCCACCTACAGAGCCTGCTGGCCGACGAACCGGACTCGGATACCGTGGTTGGACTCGGCGGTGGTTCGGCGCTCGACACCGCGAAGTTCATCGCGTGGAAAACGGGCAAGCGGCTGATTCAGATCCCGTCGATTACGTCTGTCGATGCACCGTTTACCGACGCGATTGGCGTGCGCGTGGACGGCAAGGTCAAATACATCGGCCGCATTGTGCCGGAGTTCGTGCTGCTGGATGTGAACCTCGTGCGATCCGCGCCGCGACGTCTGAACCGAGCCGGGATCGGCGACATTCTGTCGTGTCACACCGGTCTGTGGGACTGGCGCTACGCGGCGGATCGCGAACGCGGCGTTGCGTGGGACGCGCCTGCGGCTGAGTTTGGTCGTCAGTTACTCGTCGAGCTGGCGGAGCATGTCGATGCGATCAGCGCCGTCACGGCTGATGCCGTGCGCTGGATCGCGAGCGCGTACCAGCGCATCGGGGCGGCGTGCGCGGTGCTGAAACATTCACGCTTCGAGGAAGGCTCCGAGCACTTCCTCGGCTACGCCTATGAACAGCGAACCGGCGCGCATCCAATGCATGGGGAGCTGATCGCGATGTGCGTCAGCGCAATGAGCACGTTGCAGGATAACGATCCGGATTGGGCGCGCGACATGATCGCGCGCAGCGGTGTTATCGCAAATCCGGAACAGCTGGGCATCGCGCGTGACGATTTCGTCGGTGCATTGTTGTCGCTCGAATCCTACGTCGAGAGCGAGGGGCTGGATTTCTCAATCGTCAATGCAGGATCGATCGATCCAGGCACGGCACAGCGGTTGTGGACGGCGGTACACTCGCTTCCGCATCGCGAGTCGAACATGTCGGCGATCAGTTTCCCTGCAACGTAGTCGGGCGCTGCATCATCTTGATCGGCGCGGTTTCCCTGACGAACGTCATCGCGAGAAGGCCCAGGGCCGCCGCCGCGCTCCAGTAGTACGCGGGGGCCAGCGGGTCACCCGTGGCACCGATGAGCCAGGTAATCACGAACTGTGTCGAGCCGCCGAATGTCGAAATCGCAAACGCGTAGATCGTCGCGACCGCGCCGGAACGGATGCTCTTCGGCAATGACTCGGTGATCGTGACGATGATCGGCACTGTCGAGAGCGCCGCCAGCATCACCATCGTGGCCTCCGCAGCGTAAAACGCCCAGACGTTGCGGAAGTGATGAATGATCCAGAAACACGGCAGGATCGACACCAGCAACAGCGCGCCGGGGATGATCATCACCGGTTTGCGGCCGTAGCGATCGGAGAGCCAGCCGCTGAAGGCTTCGAAGATCACGCCCACGCCGCCATTGACGATGATCACGCCGAACGAAACCGACGCCGTCAACTGCAGCGTCGTCAGCGCGTAGGTCGTCATATAACCGGTGGTGTAGCTGCCGATGGTACCGGCGGCCAACATGATCAGGCCCAGCGCGATGATGCGCAGAAATGGCCGAATCCTGGTGCGTGTCGTCAGCGCACCGGTCGTCGCATCCGGCGCCAGCGCTGCGTCGTCGGCGCGGTGCAGTGTCTCGGGCAGCGTGCGACGCAGCATCAGCCCGAACGGCACGATGACTGCACCGAGCAGCATCGCCGCGCGCCAGCCCCAGGCTTGCAGTTGCGCCTCCGACAGCATCGCGGCCAACGATGTGCCTACCAGCCCGGCGACCAGCACCGCACTGTCCTGCGTGACGAATTGCATCGACAGATACAGGCCGCGGCGATGTGGTGGCGCGGCTTCGGCCATGAACGCGGTCGTCGGACCGACTTCGCCGCCCAGCGCGAACCCCTGCAACAAACGGAACAGCACCACCAGCACGGGTGCCGCGATACCGATCGTGTCGTATGAAGGTGTCAGCGCGAGCCCGATGATGGCAATGCCCATCAGCGAAAACGACACCAGCATCGCGGGCTTGCGTCCGATGCGGTCGCCCATGCTGCCAATCACGATGGCGCCGATCGGTCGGGTCAGAAAGCCGGCGCCGAAGGTCGCGAGCGTGGCCAGCAGACCGGTCGCCGGGCTTTCACTCGGATAGAACGTCCGTGCGATGTAGACCGCGAAATACGAAAACGTCAGGAAGTCGTAGAACTCGAGTCCGTTGCCGACGAATACGGCCATCACGTGCCTGAACGGCACGGCGGTGCGGGTCTCCACTTCGGTTGCCCCAACTGCGCTCATCTGCTCTCCCGACGATGTTGCTGAGTGGCGATCGGCGCTGGAATCGTGGTTGCCGTATCCGGTGTTGAACTAGCGCATCGAACCCGGCATGCCACCGTCAATGACGATGGTCTGTCCGGTGATCGACGTCGACGTCACGAACATCAGTACCTGCTCGGCGATGTCCTGCGGTTGGCCGACGCGGCCGAGCACCGCCTGCGCCCGCGCGCCGCGCGCAATGGCTTCCGGCAGGCGTTTGGCCATGCGCGTGTTCTCGACCAGTCCCGGTGCGATGCAGTTGACCGCCACGTCGGGTGCCATCGCAACGGCCAGACAGCGCGTCAGGTGATTGAGCCCGGCCTTGCTCGACGAGTACGCGATACTGCTGCTGCCCGGGCTGATGCCGCCTGCGGACGAGATGTTGACGATGTGGCCGCCGCCGTCGGCCTTCAGTAACCGCGCTGCCGCGCGCGCCAGCAGGAACGGCGCGCGTAGATTGGTTTCCAGTACACGGTCCCAGATCTCGGCTGTCAGTGCGTCGAGATCGGGGAACGGTATGCCGATGTTCCACGCTGCGTTGTTGACGAGAATGTCCAGCCGGCCGTCGCGCTCGGCAATGGTTCCAATGCACGCTTCAATCGCTGCGGCGTCGCGTTGATCGAGTTGCAATGCGCGTCCGCTGCCACCGGCGGCTTCGATGTCGTGCACCGTGGCTGCCGCGCTGTCTGCCGCAGCGACATAGGTGACGACCACGTGGGCGCCCGCGCTGCCCAGGTGCCGCGCGATGGCCCCGCCGATGTCACCTGAACCGCCGGTGACCAGTGCGACCTTGCCATGAAGTTTGCGCTGCCCTTGCAGTATGTCTGTCATCTGAGGTCCCTCAGCCAAAGAGTATGACTCTACGGGATCGGTTGGCTTGACGCGATCGAAGCGACGCTGTAAAGCTGTTGGCGGGGAGTCCGCAATCGAGGGGAAGGAATATGAAATCACGCCACTATGCGTTCGTTCGTGCGTTCGTTGTCCTGTTCTGCTTTGGCTCACTTGCGATTGATGCGCCCCCGGCGCGAGCGGGTGTGCCATGCACGCCGGGTATCTGCAAGATTCAGGTCAGCGTCGATGAGAGTCAGACGCCGTGCACCGTCAGTGTCGACAAGCCGGATTTATCGACGAAACAGTCGGTCAACCTGCGCTGGACGATAGTTGGCTCGAGGCGCGAATTCACGGAAGACGGCATTGTGTTTGATGATCCAGAACAGTTCGAATCGAAAAAACGGAAGTCCAACGAAATCAGGTACCAGGACAAGGCCACGCGGAAGGGCGACTTTCACTACACGGTCTACGTGAAGGATTGCCAACCGCTAGACCCATATATCCGCAACAACTGATGCGGCGGAGTCAGTAGGCCGTGTTGCCGAGCAACTTTCGAACCGGTTCGAGTGCCTGACCGAGTTCGGAATCCGGTCCAGCGCCGATGTGGTGGGCTATCGCGGTAGCTTCGGCCAGAGCGGTGCGTGCAGCGGCGGTGTCGTCGGCGCGATGCCGAGCTTCGGCGCGCCCGCATAGCAACACGCCGAGGCTCACCATATCCGATGCGGCTCGCAGCAGTGCTTCGCCGGCATCGAGGCATTGCAACGCATCGCGTGGTCGGGCCGCACGAGCGTGCAACACGCCGAGATAGCCGAGGATCTGTCCTTCCGAGTCGCGATCGCCGGTGGCCCGCGCCGTCGTCAACGCGCTCTCGTAGTAGCCGCGCGCGGCCTCCGGTTGCGCGCGCTTTTCCAACAGAATACCCAGGTTGCACAACACCAGGCATTCCAGGCGCGCTTGCCCGAGGTTGCGGGCAGCAGTGAGAGCGCGGGTCAGATCGGATTGCGCCTCGTCGAATCGCCCGCGCATCTGATGCACCATGCCGAGGTTGCACAGCGTATTGCCTTCCAGGCGACGGTTGCCGACTGCGCGCGCCGCGTCGAGCGCAGCACGGTGATACGAGATCGCCCGATCGAGGTCGCCGCGATCGATGCATAGATTGCCGAGATTCCCGAGAATCGCCCCTTCGCGGTGACGGTCGCCGCTTTCGCGCGCCAGTGCCAGCGCTGCTTCGAATTCGGTTTCGGCCGTGTCAGTGCGTCCCAACAACTGCTCCATGTTGCCGAGGATGTTGTGAACCGAGCAGGCGAGGTCGCGATCACCGAATTCGAGCGCGGCCGCGCCCGACGCGTCCAGTTGGTTTCGCGCCTCATCGAAGCGACCGGCATAGGTGTCCAGTTCTCCCAGACTGTATGTGGCGCGTGCTTCGCCGAGGCGGTCGCCGGCGGTTGCAGCCATGAACCGAGAATACTCGAAGTGGGAATAGGCTTCGTCGCTGCGGCCGCATGCCTCGAGTGACTCTCCCGCCAACAATTCCACGGTGGCGGTCGAAGTGGCGTCGAGCCCCGGTATCTCGCGGACATCCTGCGCGAGATCGACGCCGACCTGGAAGGGGCCGCGAAGCTTCAACGCTGCCCAGGCCGTTCGCAACAGACACACTGCCAGCGCACCATCGCCGCGCCCGACAGCGCGGCGACATGCCGCGACCAGGTTTTCCAGGTCTGCGCAATCGTTCGCCTGCGCCTGCGATTCGGAAAGTTCAGCGAACCAGGCACCGTGCCGCTGTTGAGCACTCAGCAACGCTGCGTTGCCGCTGCCATCATAGCGGCCAGTGGTGCGCAGGTGTTCTGCTGCATAGTCCTGCACGCTGACGAGCAGATCGAAGCGATCTTCGGTCGGGTGGCATACCAGGGATTTCTGCACCAACGATTGCAACGCATCGATGGGCCAGAGGTCGGCATCGAACGCAACCAGATCGAGCACGGCCTCGACTGCATCGAGCGTGAAGCCACCCTCGAACACCGACAGTTGTGCCAGCGCGGCTTTTTCGGCCTCGTTGAGCAGATCCCAGGACCAGTCGAAAACCGCCCGCAAGGTCGCCTGTCGGTCGACTCGCCCATGGCCCGTTGACGTGAGCAGCTTGAAACGATCGCGCATACGCGAGAGCAATACCCGCGGCGGCATCACATGAATCCGCGCCGCCGCAAGTTCGATGGCAAGCGGCAACCCGTCGAGCAATCCCAACAGCGGCCAGATGGCCTCGAGTTCCGCATCGTCCGGTTGCCAGCCGGGGCGGATCGACTGCGCGCGTGCAATGAACAATTCTGCGGCATCCAGTGGCGCGAGCGGATCGAGCGCCTGCGCGATCTCCCCGGTCACACCGAGCACCTCGCGCGTGGTGACGAGAAACCGAGCTCGGTCCGCCCGCGCCAGCCACTCGCCGACCGTCGTTCTGGCAAAGCCGGTGACCTGTTCGAAATTGTCCAGAATCACGAGCGTCTGTCCGCGTGCGGCAATGGCATGGCCGATTTGCGCGACTGGATCACCGCGGCCGAGCGGCATGTCGAGCCCTTCCGCGACGGCGTGCACGATGCCGCCGAGGCTGTGCGCCTGCGACAGGTCGCAAAACCAGACTCCACCTGCGAAATCGCCGAGCGATCGCCAGCCGAAGCGCGTTACCAGCCGAGTCTTGCCCAGGCCGCCGATGCCGAGCACGGAGACGAGTCGCGCGCCCTCGTCGAATCGCTGGGTCAACTGGATCAACGGTTCGCTCCGACCGACGAAGCTGTCGCGCTCGGCCGGCAGACTGTGGCGGATTTCGCTGACCGGCAGCCACAGTCCGTCCTTCTGAATGACGCGGTAGGCTTTGTCCGAGTCCGGCGGGGTGGTGAACAGCGCATCGCCTCGCGCCGCCTCGAACAGCTCCATCGGTTCGGCAACGCCTTTCAGGCGCCAGTGGCCGTGCGAGCGGATGCCGACTTTGTCGCTTTCCGTGGTCGCCGCGCGAGCCGACGCCGACAGAAGCGTTTGACCGCCGGCCGCGGTCGCCATCACGCGCGCGGCGATCGATTTGGCGATTCCATCGACCTCCAACGGCTTGGCGCCGAGTTCAATGTCGGCGTGCGGGGTCTCGCGCAGCGCCACCGGACCGACGTGCAGCCCGACGCGCGCTCGAAGGGGCGGATCCAGCGAAGCCAGCACATCGTGATACGCCATTCCGAATGCGATTGCGTCGTTGGCGGAATGGAACAAGATCAGCAAGCCGTCGGATCGATCGATCTCGCGGCCATGCCACCGGCGCAGCAGATCGCGCGCCAACCGATCGTGGGCGGTCCACAACACCGCGTTTGCTGCGTCGCCGATTTCGACCGCGATACGCGTGCTGTCGACCACATCGGTCAACAGTAGTGCACGCGACGCGTCGTTGGGTTCGGCGATGTCCATAGTCGGCGTAGAGCTTCTGCCGCTTCGATTTTGACACACCACTCTCACTGAAGCCCGCGCAATGCATTACGTTGGTGCAGAGCGCGCGAGCATCGCTGCGCTTGCCAGTAGACACTCGCCTCCCGGATAGTTGAGGCATAGCAACGCTTCAATGGAGACAACGATGACCCAGACAGCAGCTCATCCGATCGTCAGCGGCCCCATCACCGGTGGCAGCAAGGGCTGGCCGTTTGCCGCGTCGATGCTCGATGTCGCAGCGCTCGGCTACAGCGAAGCGGAATACATACTCGAAGGCACTGCGACGCGGTATCGGCTCGTGCCCGGCACGCAGCTTACGCGCGATGGTCACTGGCGGGCCGAATCTGCCGGCACGGCACCGTTTCGCACGCGCCTGCTCGTATACCGGCCGAACGATGCCGCGCGGTTTAATGGAACTGTTGTACTGACATGGAACAACGTGACCGCCGGCTACGACCTGTTTGGCGCCGAAAGCCGCGAATTGTTCGAGAGCGGTTTTGCACTGGCGTGCCTGACGACACAGAAAGTCGGCATCGCGGGGTTGCCGCCGGAGCCCCAGGGTCTCGCCGCGTGGGACCCGCAGCGCTACGGCGCGCTATCGATTCCCAGCGACGACTATTCGTACGACATTTTCACGCAGGGGGCGCGGGCGGTTGGCAAGGATCGGCCGCGCAACGGTATCGATGCGATGGCCGGGCTCAACGTGCAACGGGTAGTAGCGCAGGGCGCATCGCAATCGGCAGGACGCCTTGGCACTTACGTCAACGCGATTCAACCGCTGACCCGCGCATTCGACGGCTTCATTCTGCAGATCTATTTCGGTACCGGAAGCGCGCTGGAGGTGGGTGACACGGTCGTGAACATCAACGCGGCGCCAACGATGCGGGCAAGCGATCGCCTGCGTGGCAGCAATCTGTTGCGCGATGATCTGGGCGTGCCGATATTCGTCGTCAATTCGGAACTCGAGGCGATCGCCTGTCATCCGGTTCGGCAACCCGACACCGACACGTTCCGGTATTGGGAATCTGCCGGAACTTGCCACGTGTCCGATCAGGGCATGCGCGACCGCCAGGCGAAGCTGGTTCGTGACGGTGTGCGTGCGTTGCCACTGCCGCACGGCATCAATCGGATCCCGATACTGCCGCTCTACGATGCGGCCTTTCATCACATGCAGCGCTGGTTGATCGAAGCGACGCCGCCGCCGATGCAGCCGAAGGTTGAATTCGCCGGCGATCCGGCAGTGGTGGTGAGGGACGAGCACGGTATCGCCAGGGGCGGCATTCGCCTGCCGCAGGTGGCTGTGCCGATCGCAACCAACACCGCCATTCCACTTGCGGAGGACGTTTTTGCGTACCTGCGCGGTTCGAGCCACGCGTTCAGCGCCGAGAAGCTTCGTGAAATGTACCGGGATAAGGCGACCTTTCTGGCGAAGTTCGAGGCAGCGGCACAGCAAGCAGTCGCCGCTGGTGTACTGCGCCCGCGCGACATCGCAGGCTTGGTAGCGGAGGCGGACGAGAGCTGGCGCGACTAACGAAGCAGAGGGTCAGAGCGGCTCTGACCCTCTGATTGCATCGGCGTCGTGGCAGTCGTCGTTGGGCGCAGCGCAGTCGCCTTCCTCGATCTGCACTGTTGCGTGTTCCACGCCGAATCGGGTGCCGAGACGCTCCAGGATCACCGCCAGAGTCTGCTGCCGGTCGACGTCTTCGACCAGTTGTGCATGCAATGTCACGATCGGTGCTTCGCCGGTCATAGACCACGCGTGCACGTGATGGATGTTCGATACGCCGGGAAGCCCTTTCAATTCCGTCTCGACGGCTACCGCATCGAACGTCGACGGCGTACCTTCCAGCAGCACGTGCGCGGAATCGCGCGTGAGTTGCCAGCCGGTGCGCAGGATCAGCATTGCGACCGCGATCGACAGCAGCGGGTCCGCCAACGTCCAATCGAAGGCCAGGATCAGACAGGCCGCCGCGATCGCCGCGGCAGAGCCGAGTACATCGCTCAGCACGTGCGCACGCGCGCTGCGCTCGTTCAGCGAACTCGCGCCGGATAGCACCACAAACGCGGCGATATTGGCGATTCCCCCGATGACGGCGACGCCGAGCATGATCGAACCGTCAACGCTATGCGGCGTGATCATTCGACTTACGGCCTCGACGACCACCCAGATCGTCAGCGCGAGCAACGTGAGACCATTGGTATATGCGGCGAGCGTCTGATAGCGGCGATTGCCGTAGGTTCGATCTGCGCTGGCGAGGCGGCGCCCGAAGCGAATCGCAATGATGCCGAGCAATAGCGCCCCGCAGTCGGCCAGCATGTGCGCTGCCTCGGCCAGTAGCGCGATCGAATTCGCCCAGAGTCCGCCGCCCGCTTCCACGAGCGTGAATAGAAACAGCAACGTGAGTGCACGACGCAGGCGCTGTTCGCTTGCGCCACTGGTATGGTCGTGTGGGGCACCCGCAGGTGCATGACCCCCTTCATGCGTGTGATGGGTATGCTGATCGTGTGGATGCGCCATATCAGGTCTCCAGGAACAGTACGGCAATCCCCAACGAGATCAGCAGGGTGCCAAGGATCTTGCTTTCGTAGCGTTCGAACCGATCGAAGCGTGCGTGCTGAAAGCCGATCAACGTGAGCCACGTCAGCAGCATCATGCCTGCCAGCGTCGCAATGCCCAGCACGGCACAGAGCACTGCAAAACCGCTCCAGCCGAACTTCACGCCGGCGACGAACACCGGCAGGAATCCCTCGCATGGCGAAAGCGTGAGTGCCGTAAGCAGTCCGATGATGACGGTCCGGTCGCTGACGGCGATCGCGCGCGGTGCGCTCGCCAAACGAACCGCTGCACCATCATGGCTGCCAGTCGCATGATCGTGATCATGGTGATGATGGTCGTGGTGGTCGTGTGTGTGCCCGCGGAAGTGATCATGGCCGTGGTCACCGCGCGATACGAAGTAGAGTCCCACACAGATCAGAATGCCGGCGGCGATAAACGGAAACACACCGCCCGTGAGGCGGTCGAGTGCAATGCCGAACCACGCCAACGCAATGCCGAGCGCGATCGTCATCAGTACGTGTCCACTGCCGGCGAGCGCAGTGATCGCCAGCGTTTTGTTGTGGCTCCACGCCTGCCTGCGCCCGGCCAGCACGAACGGCAGCCAGTGCGTGGGTAGCGAAGCGTGCAGGAACGCGACGGCGAGACCGGCGAGAGCGATGCTGCCGAAGAGCGGGTCGTTCATCGCATGGCCTCAGAGATACTTTGCAACCGTTTTGAATTCCTCGATCGACGCACGTCCGTTCGCGCCCGCCACCTGGTCGAGGCAATGGTCGATGTGATCGTGAATCAGCGTCTTCTTCGCCGCGCGGATCGCGTTCTCGACGGCTTGTAACTGCTGCGCGATTTCCAGACATGGACGCGCCGATTCGATCATGCCGATGATGCTGCGCACCTGACCTTCGGCACGCTTGAGGCGTTTGAGAATCTCCGGATGAGACTGATGTGAAATCGATTTCGTCATGGATCGGGCCGCATACTATAGGGGGGTATAGTATTGGATCGCTTCTCAATAATCCAACGACTCGACCGGATACTGCGGCGCGTTACCGAGGATCAGCGCCAAGGTCGCGTTGATGGTTGCCGCGTTGTTGTCGAAACTGCCGTGCGATGCCTTGATCTGTTTGCCGAGCGGACCGGTCGACACTTGGGCGGTATCCACGACGTGCAGATTCGCGTTCGCGTTGCCCCAGAAATCCTGCCAGCGCGGTAATGCCAGCCACTCTGCGCGATCCTGCCATTGATCGTTCGCGGATCGGTCGAAGACTTTCGCGAGGCCGAGAATCGGCATCTTGTGATTGGTTTCCAGCGCACGGCTGACGAGATACAACAGCGATTTTCGATACGGCCCGACCGTGTCGTCGAGTTCGCGGCGATCCGATAGCAAGTGAATGTGCAGCGCCGATGCGCGCAGCAGTCCGGACACCGTCGCAGTCACGTAGTGATCCAACGCAAACGCCACCGTACAGGCCGGCGCGTACAACGAACACGAGGCGATCTTCTGCGTGGCGGAATCCAGCAGATCGAGCAGATAGCCAAGGATAATCGAGCCAGCCGAATGTCCGACGAGATGAATTTCGACGTCGGGTAGGCGGGTTTTCAACTCCAGCAGCGCGGCCGCAATCAGCGCCCCTGCGTGACGTTGTTCAGCAGATGCCGCCGCATTCTGTTTGATCTGACTCCAGATTGGCTTGACGGCGGGACCGACGGCCACCTCGATTGTCCGATCGAGTGCTTCGACCGCCGCGTGTTTGACCCGATCGAGCACATCCTCGACGCCGCCGTCCGGCCGCGGGATGCGCTGTAGTTGGTCGTCGACGAGGTCCGTCAACGTTTCGATCGGACCGGTCTTCCACGTCAGGAACAAAGGATAGATGCCGTTGGCATCGAAGTACGGCGCGAGCACGCGGATGCGATCGATCGAGCCTTGTTCGCTGTTCAATCCCCCGTGTGCGTAGATCACAAGGCGCTTCGGCTGCGTCGAACCCGCCTGCGTTGAACCTGTCTGCGTGGAATATTTGAACCACGCGATTGGTGCGTTCACTACCAATTCGTGCACGCTGCTCTGCGCATTCTCCTGCGAGACGATGCGGTTTATCGCGCTGCCATCGTTGCCCATCACGACCGTGTGTCGATATGCTTCGTCGGTATTCCACGGTGCGACTGCGGGGCTGGCGTGACGGCTGCCCGGTTCTGGTGCTGTGGCTGTCACCGCGATGCCGTCGGCTTCGGCGAGCACCACACGCGGACGGCTCCGTTTGATCGCATCCGTTGCGCTGACGACACCTGGTACGCCCAACGCGCACACCCACGCGTCGCTGCCGTAGCGTGACCACTGCGCATACGGCAATGTTGCGAAGCCGCGCAAGCCCCATTCGATACCCCATGAGTTCTGCACCACGAAGCCGTGTTCGTTGAAGCCGATCAATGCGAACGCGTGGCCGCCCAGGCTGGCGGGATCGTCGATCGGCGCGATGCTGGGCAATGTGTCGTGGCCCCGGATCGTCTTCGCTTTCGATTCGACCGACCAGCCGTCGTGCACATCGCACGACACGTAGATTGCGCCGACGTGATGAATTGCCGACTGCATGTCGACGACCGATGTTTTATCGATCCGATAGTAGACGCCGAGGTGGCGCTGCAACGCATCGGTGTCCCAGCCCGGTTTCGGCTTGATGAACATCACGCGACCGTCGCGGCTGCGATACGGCCATAGCGATTCGCGGCACACGCCGTGCTTGTTCCATGCCTTCAGTGCGCCGCGGCAACTCGATCCTTCGTAGTCTTCACCGGGCCATTCGTCGTAGAAGCGCGCAAGGTGATACAGCATGCGCGTGCTGACCGTTTCGAACGTCCTGCGTCGGCTGGATCGGCTTTCTTGAGCCCTGCGCCAGAACAGATAATTGACGACACAGGCAAGGCCGAAGCCGGTGCAGGCACCCGCGTTACCCTGCGACAGTATCAATCCGTCGCGGACGTAGCCGGGCAACAGCTTGCGGACGCTCGCATCGTCGGGAAATCGAGCCGGCAGCGAGACGACCGGTGGTGCATACACGCGATCACGCAGATCGATCCGATCGGCGCGCGCATCGAGACACTGCCCCAGTGCCGGCACGAACTTGGCTGTCATGATCCGGACTCCCCCATGCCGTCGGTCGGATCATAACGCCACTTAAGACGCGTGCCTTCGCTGCTGCGTTCGACAGGTCGCGCGCGACAGGTACAATGCGCGCCGCATGGAACTCATTCTGCTCGTCAAAGCGCTCGTGCTGGGTGTGGTCGAAGGCCTCACCGAGTTCCTGCCCATTTCATCGACCGGCCATCTGATCCTCGCCGGCAGTCTGCTCAACTTCAACGATCAGAAAGGCAAGGTCTTCGAGATCGTCATTCAGACCGGCGCGATGTTTGCGATCATCTGGGAATTCCGCGCGCGTTTCACCGGCGTGCTGCTCGGTCTGCGATCCGATCCAAAAGCGCGCCGGTTCGTCATCAACCTGATCGTCGCGTTCATACCCGCTGCGGTGCTGGGCCTCGCGTTCGCCAGCGCAATCAAATCTGCGCTGTTCAAACCCGTACCGGTCGCGATTGCGTTCATCGTCGGTGGATTCGTCATCATATGGGCGGAGCGGCGCACGCATCGCGTACGCGTTCGAACCGTTGACGACATGACGTGGCGCGACGCCCTGAAAATCGGTTTCGCACAGGCGTTCGCGTTGATCCCCGGCACCTCACGTTCCGGCGCGACCATCATCGGCGGTCTGCTGTTCGGCTTGTCGCGCCGCGCGGCGACGGAATTCTCGTTCTTTCTCGCGGTGCCAACGTTGATCGCCGCCGGCGGCTACGATGCATGGAAACATCGCGCACTATTCGAAATGCAGGACCTCGGTATGTTCGCCGTGGGAACCATCGCGGCATTCCTGTCGGCGTTCGTCTGCGTGCGCTGGCTGCTACGCTTCATCGCGACACACGATTTCACGGTGTTTGCGTGGTACCGGATTCTGTTCGGCATTATCGTGCTCACCAGTGCGTCCTATGGATGGGTGAACTGGACCGCGTGATATCGCAAGCGGCCCGACACCCGTATCATCCACATACATTTTTCGGAGAGCAGCTATGGACATCGCAGGCAGCAAAGCAATCATCGTCGGTGGCGCATCGGGTATGGCGCTGGCGACCGCAGAGTCATTCGTGGCGAAAGGCGGTAAGGTCGCTATTCTCGATCTGGAAAAATCCAACGGCGCGGATGTTGCGAAGCGCCTGAAAGGCAGCTTTCACGTCTGCAACGTGATGGATTACGAAGGCACAGAGAAGGTGATTGGGGAAGCGGTGAAGGCGCTCGGTGGTGTGCATTTCGTTGTCAACACCGCCGGCGGTGGCGTGGCGAAACGCACGCTGGCGAAAGGCGGCGAGATGCATTCGCTGGACGATTTCCGCCGCATCGTCGATCTGAATCTGATCGGTTCATTCAACGTCAATCGCATCGCCGCCAAGCACATGAGCGAAAATGAGCCAAACGCCGACGGCGAACGCGGCGTGATGATCAACACCGCGTCGATTGCGGCGTTCGAGGGCCAGATCGGTCAGGTGGCGTATACCGCGGCAAAAGGCGGCATCGCAGCGATGACGTTGACGATGGCGCGCGATCTTGGCGCGCTCGGTATTCGCGTGATGACGATTGCCCCGAGTCTGTTTGCCACCGGCCTCACCGCCGGCATTCCGACCGAGGCCGAGCAGCAACTGACAAAGGACGCTGCGTTTCCACGCCGTATGGGCCGACCACATGAGTTCGCGATCATGGCCATCGCAATCTTCGAAAATCCGATGCTGAACGGCAGCACCATTCGAGTGGACGGCGGCCAGCGCTTCGCACCGCGATAACGCGCTCCACACCGCTGACACGCTGCCGCACCGGTGCGTGAACCGAACTCAGAAAAGCTGCCGCTGCGGCTGAAGTTGCTCTACGGCGCGCCCAGCGTCGCAGGCGCGGCGATGGCGATTCCGGTTGCGATTCACGTGAATCCGTTCTACTCGGATACCGTGCTGGTACCGCTGGCGTGGGTGGCGTTGGCGGCCGCGCTGGCGCGCGTGCTGGATGCAATCATCGATCCGTTCGTCGGCTGGTTGTCCGATCACACGCACACACGCTGGGGCCGGCGCCGGCCGTGGATTGCTATCGCGACGCCACTCGCCGCGCTGGTGTTCATTGCGTTGTTCACGCCGCCGACGTGGCTGTCGACGCAAGGTGCCGCGTTCTGGTTCGGTGCCACGCTGATGTCGTTCTTTATTCTGAACATGCTCTATGGCCTGCCGCATGCGGCACTCGGTCCCGAGCTGACTTTGGACTACCACGAGCGTTCGAGTCTGTTCTCCTGGCGCGAAGGTTTTGCGCTGCTCGGCACGCTGGTGGCGGCGGTGGTGCCGGGCATCCTGATCAAGATCATGGGCGACGAGCGGCGCGCGTTCGCGGACATGGCGATTGCCTACGGCGCGCTGATGGTGAGCCTGTACTGGCTGCTGGTTTGGCGTGTACGCGAACGGCCCGATTTCGTTCGGCGCAAATCCAATCCACTGGTACCCGGCGTGCGGCGCTCACTCCGCAACCGCCCCTTTGTCGTACTGTTTGCCTGCTATGTGGTTGCCAGCATTCCCGGCGCGATTCCGGGGTTGATGATGCCGTACTTCAGCCGCTACGTGCTGAATCCGCCGCCGCTGCCGGCCGGCGACGCGCAGGCGTGGCTGTCGATCTTCCTGGCCGCGTATTTTCTGTCGGGTCTGTTGTGCCTGCCGCTGTGGCTCGCGCTCGCCAAGCGCATCGGCAAGCTGAAAGCGTGGCTCGCGAGCTTCGTGATGGGCATCACCGGTGGCCTGGCGTTGTTTCTGCTAGGACCGGGCGACAACATCGCCTGCGTGGTGGTGATTGCATGGGCCGGATCGAGCTTTGGCGCAGGGTTGTTCCTGCCGCCGGCGATCCAGGCCGACGTGATCGACTACGACGAGCTGCACAGTGGCAAACGCCGCGAGGCGCAGTATCTGGCGCTGTGGGGACTGGTGCCGAAGTTCATCGTCATTCCCAGCGCATCGCTGCCGCTGGCGCTGCTCGCGTGGCTCGGTTATCAGCCGAACGTTTCGCAATCGCCGGATGTCGTGCTCGCGATTCGCATGATCTTCGCGCTGACGCCGGCGGCGTTTTCGATCTGCGCATTCTTCATTGCACGGCGCTTCCCGATCGACGAGACCGTGCATCGAGCCATCCTTGCCGGTGTCGCGGCGCATGGGCGCGGCGAGGCCGCCATCGATCCGTTGACGCAGCAACGGCTGACGCCACCGGGGGAGCGCACGGTGGACGAAGACACCGGCTGGTTTCTGGACTACTTCTCTCCGGGTGAACTCAGGCGCGTGCTGCGGCGCGGCCCGAATGCGCTGTTGGGTGATGTGCTGCGTGTCGCCGCGGCTGCCATTGGCCTCGCGATCGGGCTCGCGTTATGGGTGGCGTATGAAGTGACCGCGACCGATGGCACACCCGGGCCACTCGTCGTGATCGCGATCGTTGCCGCGGGTTTTGCGCTCACGGTGTTCGTGTTCCACCTGTCGCGTATTTCTCCGTCGCTGCAGTTGCGCCGGCGTGCGCTACCGGCGGCGACGATCCGTTCGCATCTCGCGCACATCGATCGGGATGCGGACGTGCCCCTATCGCCGGCGACCGCGGTGGAAGGTGCCTAGCGCCCAGACCGCGACAACCGAATACGACGGCGCGCTGCCGCGCGCGTTGCGTTCACGGCACGTCGCGATGATCGCCATCGGCGGCATCATCGGCGCCGGTCTGTTCGTTGGCAGCAGCACGTCGATTGCCACTGTCGGCCCGGCCGTAATCGTCAGTTACGCGCTCGCTGGTCTGGTGATTCTGTTGATCATGCGCATGCTCAGCGAAATGGCGGTGGCGTGGCCGCATGTCGGCGCGTTCAGCGAGTTCACGCGCGTTGCGCTCGGCGACTGGGCGGGTTTTCTGACCGGCTGGTTGTACTGGTATTTCTGGGTCGTGGTGGTAGCGATCGAGGCGATCGCAGGCGCCGTCATCGTGCAGCAGTGGCTGCCGTTCGAAGCATGGCAGATCGGCGTGGTGCTGCTCGCGCTGATGACCGGTGTGAATCTACTGTCGACGCGTTCATACGGCGAATTCGAGTTCTGGTTCGCGTCGCTGAAGGTGGGCGCCATCGTGGTGTTCATCGTCATCGCCGCCGCATACGCCAGCGGGTTTACGTCACCGACCGGCGCCACGTTCGCCAATCTCACGATCCACGGCGGCTTCGCGCCGTTCGGCGTGGTATCGGTACTTGCCGGTGTGACGAGCGTGATCTTCGCGTTGTGCGGTGCCGAAATCGCAACGATTGCGGCGGCGGAGTCGGCCGAACCGGCACGTACGATCGCGCGTCTGACCGGCACCGTTGCGCTGCGTATCCTGTTGTTCTACGTCGTATCGATTGCGCTGATCGTGTCGATCGTGCCGTGGCGTGAGATTACCCCCGGTTATTCGCCATTCGCGACCGCGCTGCAATACATGGCAGTGCCGGGTGCGGCAACCGTAATGAATGCCGTCGTGCTGGTGGCGGTGCTGTCGTGCCTGAATTCCGGCATGTACGTCACCGCACGCGTGCTGTTCAACTTGGCGGCACGCGGCGACGCACCGCGTGCGTTGGTGACGTTGAACCGCCGCCGCGTGCCGATGCGGGCGATTCTGATCGGCAGCCTGTTCGGCTACCTGGCACTCGCTGCATCGGTGCTGTCGCCGCAGGTGGTGTTCAGTTTTCTCGTCAACGCCTCCGGCGCGATCATGTTGATCATTTATCTGTTCGTCGCGCTCGCGCAGATCCGTCAGCGGCGCATGCTGGAGCAGAGCGAACCGGAACGGCTGATGATTAAAATGTGGCTGTTTCCGTACTTGAGCTACGCCGTCATCGCCGCGATCCTCGCAGTACTGGCCGCGATGGCGTTTACGCCAGGGTTGGCGAGTCAGCTTTATTGCAGCCTGGGGATGGTCGCGGTGTTCGTGGCGGCGTTTCTGGTTTCGCGGCGGGTGCGGGGAGCGTAGCGAAGTCGTTAGTGGCGGGGTATTCTCACGCGCCGTCGAGCATCGTTTCACGCGACTCATGTCCACGCCTCAATTCCAACTGACCGAAGCCCTGCGTCTACGAGCGAAAGCCGACGGCGAGTCGGGCGCGCGCTGGATCGACGGCCTCGCCGAACAAGTCGCCGGTCTCGAGCGGGATTGGGATTTTCATGCGGCCGAGTCACTTGCCGGCGGCTCGGAGAGCCTGGTGCTGAACGTGACGCGCGCCAATGGCGCGCCGGCAATACTGAAACTCGGTCTGCCAGGCACCTCGGATCTGACCCACGAAGCGAACGTCTATCAGCTTGCCGACGGACGCGGCTACGCGAAGCTGCTTGCACACGATTCTGCACGCAACGCACTGCTGCTGGAGCGCCTCGGACGAGCCGTCGGCGAGCTGGGATTGCCCGTGCGTACGCAACTCGATCTGATCTGCGCAACGTTGCAACGCGCGTGGGTTTCGTTGGGCGGCGCGGCGGGACTGATGACCGGGGCCGAGAAAGCCCGCTGGCTTGCGGATTTCATTGCCAGGACTTTCGCGGCCCTGAATCATCCATGCTCGCGCGCCACCGTCGACCTGGCGCTGGAGTTCGCCGAAGACCGCGAACGTGCCCACACCCCATCGAACTGCGTGCTCGTGCACGGTGATTGTCACGAACACAACACGCTGCTGTTGCTTGAGGCGAACGGAGGCAAGCGTTGCAAGTTCGTCGACCCGGATGGGCTGTTTGCCGAACCCGCATACGATCTCGGCATCCTGATGCGCGGCTTCGACGACGAGTTGCTGGCGGGCGATGCGTTGCAGCTCGGCCGCGCCCGGTGCGCGTGGTTGTCGGGCCGGACGGGCATCGACGAACGTGCCATCTGGCAGTGGGGATACATCGAACGCGTGTCGACCGGCCTGCTGATGACGCAGCTCGGCATGGCCGACGGACGTGACGCGCTCGCCATCGCCGGGCGATGGTCGTTGTCATGAAGTGCATGAGGTAGCATTGCGGCAAACCCAAACCCAACCAAACCAGGCCTCACGAGATCAGGCCGAATGAAAGGAGGTTCCATGAACGGTAAACGAGAGGCCTGGATCATCGACGGCGTGCGCTCACCGCGCGGTGGTGGCAAGCCCGAGATCGGCAGCTTGAGCCACATTCACCCGCAGCGCATTCTCGCGCAGGTGCTCAATGCGCTGAAAGCGCGCGTCGGGTTCGACCCGAAGGACGTCGAAGACGTGGTGATGGGCACCGGTTCGGGCAGCGGCGATCACGCGATGGACATCGCGCGGATGTCGGTGCTCGATGCGGGCTGGCCGGTGACAACGCCGGGCGTGTCGTTGCATCGTTTCTGCGGCTCCGGCCAGCAGGCCGTCACGTTCGCGGCAATGGGCATTCTGGCCGGCCATCAGGACATGGTGATCGGTGGTGGTGTCGAATCGATGTCGCGGCCGGCGTCGCTGCACGTCGATGGCTTCACCGCCAACAACGCGCATCTGTATGAACAATATCCGCTTGTGCCACAGGGCATCTCGGCGGATCTGATCGCAACGCTGGAAGGTTTCACGCGCGCCGATGTCGATGCGCTCGGTGTGCAGAGCCAGGCGCGCGCGGCGGAGGCGATCGCGGACGGCCGCTTCAAACGCAGCGTGGTGCCGATCTACAACGAAGACGGCAGTCTGGCGCTCGATCACGACGAGTATCCGCGTCCGGGCACGACGATGGACAGCCTCGCGGGTCTGAAACCGGCATTTGTGAAGATGGGCGCGATAACGCCGCCGAATGACACGCGCACGTTCGATCAGATCTGTCAGGCGGTCTATCCGCAGATCAATGGCGTGGAACACGTGCACCATGCCGGCAACTCGTCCGGTGTCGTCGACGGCGCCAGCGCGGTGTTGTTGGCGTCACCCGACTATGCAAAGGCGCATGGTCTGAAGCCGCGCGCGCGAATCGTAATGAGCGCGACCGCCGGTGCGGAGCCGGTGATCATGCTGACGGCGCCGGCGCCTGCCGCGCAGATCTGTCTGAAAAAGGCGGGCATGACGAAGCAGGACATCGATCTGTTCGAGGTCAACGAAGCATTCGCGGCGGTGGTGCTGAAATTCAAGCGCGAATTCGGCATCGACGACGAACGGTTGAACGTCAACGGCGGCGCGATTGCGCTCGGTCATCCGATCGGCGCGACCGGCGGCATGCTGATTCAGACAGCGCTCGACGAACTCGAACGACGCGATCTGTCGACCGCGCTGATTGCGATGTGCACCGGCGGCGGGATGGGCACCGCGACGATCATCGAGCGGATGTAGAAAGGCGCTGTTCGCTAACGACCAAACTGCGGCGCACGTTTCTCCACGAAGGCGCGGAAGGCTTCTTTCGCGTCGTCGTGCGCCATCACGGTAATGTGGCGCTGCGTTTCCGCCCCAATGTACGAACCGAAATCGAGACGCTCCGCGTCGAGAAAGTTGCGTTTCATTTCGCGCAGTGCATGCGGCGGTGCCGCGGCCAGGCGCGCGGCGATGGTGCCGACTTCGGCGCGCAACTGCGCGACGTCGAATACCCGGCTGACGAGTCCCCATTGCAGCGCGTCGTTGGCAGCGAATTTCTCCGGCAGGAAATAGAGTTCGCGCGCTTTTGCCGCGCCGAGAATGCGTGGCAACGTCCACGGTCCGCCCATGTCGCCGGCCGAGGCGACGTTCAGGAATGCGCTGTTGAATGTCGCGGTGTCGGCGGCGAAGCGCAGGTCGCATGCGCACGCCCAACCCAATCCAGCGCCGGCGCATGCGCCGTTGATCGCGGCGATGGTCACCTGCGGCATCTCGTGCAACAGCACCGGCACGCGAAAGTGATGCGGCGAACTCGCCACGTCCGTTTCGCCGGCCGCATAGTGCTTCAGATCCGCGCCGGGACAGAAGCCACGGCCTTCACCGGTCAGCACGATCACCCGTACGTCGGTGCGCTGCGCCAGCGCTTCGAGGCAGTCGTGCGTTTCAACGAGCATCTGGTTTGTCATGCCGTTCATGCGATCGGGGCGATTCAGCAGCAGCCAGCCGATGCCGTCTGCGATCTCGAGCTTGATGGTGGTCATCGTCATGATTCGTCTCCGAGTCTCTGGAATCTGGGCGACCGCTTTTCCAACAATGCGGCGGCGCCTTCGCGTGCGTCCGGCGCGGTGACGAAGCGCCATTGGCTTGCATCGGCCTCCTGCAATGCGTCGACGTAGCCGCTGCCGAGGTGGCGGTACAGCAGCCGTTTCGTTTCGGCGATTGCCGCCGGTGATGATGTTCCCGCTAACCGGCGTACGTAGTCGCAGGCGCTCTGCAGCAATTGATCCGGCGCGACGACGTTCTGTACCAGGCCATACCGGAGCGCGTCGTCTGCATCGAACCGATCACTCATCCACAACAGATCGAGCGCGCGACCGACGCCGACCATTCGCGGCAGCAACCAGCTGGAACCGTGCTCCGCGATCAAGCCGCGTTTGAGAAACACCGTGGTGAAGCTCGCGTTCGTCGACGCGATGCGCAGGTCGCTCATCATCGCGAGGATCATGCCACCGCCAGCAGCGACACCATTGACCGCCGCGATGATGGGCTTCGGCACATGCAGCAGGTAGCTGAAGATGCCGGGCAGCGGGTCCGGTTCTCGCGGCGCCGCGGGCGCCGGAGCGGCGGTGACCTCGGCCAGCGTGTTGGCATCGAGTCCCGCGCAGAAACCGCGTCCGGTACCGGTGATCACGATGCCGACAACGCGACGATCGGCCGCACAGGTCTCGATCGCGGCACGGATCTCACGCAGCGTGTCGTAGGTGAATGCGTTGAGTTTTTCCGGCCGATTCAGGCGCAACACTGCGACCGGATCGTCGATCGTCAATTCGATGTCGCGATAGTTCACCGTAGAAAGCTCACAGCAGATTGAACCGCATGCCGCACGCATACACCTGATTGCCGTCGATCGGTGTGCCGCGCGCGGCGGCGGCATCGAGAATCGCCGCTGGATCGTGCGTAATGATGTCCAGACCTCCGAGGCCCTCGGGCCGCCCGTCGGTGATCGGTACGAAGCGCACCGTGGCGTTGTCGAGTTCGACCTTCGGGTGTTCGCCGCTGATGACGTGGAGTTCGGCAATTTCTGCCCATCGCGCGGCCACGCGCGCCGGATCGTCCGCTTGAACCTCCGCCGCGGAAATCCGTGCGACGCGATCGGTGTTGCGTGCTTGCTTCCAATTGGCACCGCCGGCGGGCTCCCACGGTCCATCGACGTCGAGCGCGCCTTCGCCGAGTTGTTCGTCGATCTCGAAGAACGAGCCGCCCGTGTCCTTCGGATGCATCTGCATGTTGCGAAAATCGTGCGTTTCGAATTGATTGACGATGCGGACACCGAGTCGTTCGACGCGAGCCCGTCGCGGGGCGTGGTTGTCGCACTGGGTGATCACCATGTAGCCGCCGGCGCCGCCGCGTCGTTCGAGGTAGCGCCCGCCGGCGGTGCCGTCACGCGTTGGTGCGACGATCTCGATGAACTGATTGCCGACCGGCAGCAGCGCGTTCACCAACCCAAAATGTGCGACGCCGGGGTCGCGAAAACATACCTCGATGCCGAACAGCGTGCGCAGTTCCTCCACGGCCGGTTCGAGTTCCGGTGCCACCAACGCAATTTGACGCAAACGTAGCCACATGTTCCGGTCCCTGCAAAATATCGCTGGCCGTGGAGTCTATGCCATGGCAAAAATGCTGACCATATCGGTTGCGAGGCGTGAGGACAGATGAGCAGACAACAGGTCATCGACGAATTGACCCGAGAGGGCGGCGCGTTCGAAACACGGCAGGCGACGGTCATGGGTGTGCCGATGCGGATTTACGCTAGCGCGCCGGTATCGATGCGTGCCGTGTTCGAGGCGACGTCGGTGTTCGCCGATCGCGACTTTCTGATCTACGACGACGAACGCTGGACGTATGCAGATCTGCATCAGCGCGTTCGGGCGCTTGCCCATCTGCTGCACGAACGAAACATCCGCAAAGGCGATCGGGTGGCGATCGGGATGCGCAACTATCCGGAATGGGTGCTCGCGTTCTGGGCGTGTCAGACGATCGGAGCGGTCGCGGTGACGCTGAATGCCTGGTGGACCGGCGACGAACTGCACTATGCGTTGGAAGACTCCGGCGCACGCGCGGCGGTGCTCGACGGCGAACGCATCGAGCGCATTGCGCCATATCTGTCGAAGCTGCCGCTCGAGGTCGTGCTCGGCGTACGCGATGCGGTCGGCTCGCCACATGGCGAATCGCTGGACGATGCGTTGCGGCCTTATCTCGATCGGACGCAGTTGCCCGACGCGAATGTGTCGAGCGACGACTATTCCACGATCATGTACACCTCCGGCACCACGGGTCGGCCCAAAGGCGCGCTCGCGACGCATCGAAATCACGTCACCAATCTGACCAATACGTTCCTCGGTGGGGCGGTGTCGGCGCAACTTGCGGATGCGACACCACCGAATCCGCCGCCGCAACCCGTCTCGCTGCAGACGTTCCCGTTCTTTCACATCGGTGGCTTGACCGGCTTGTACGTGATGACGGCGATGGGGGCGAAGGCCGTGCTGATGTACAAGTGGCAGCCCGACCAGGCGCTGGAACTGGTCCAGCGCGAAGGCGTTTCGTCGATTGCCGGTGTGCCGACCGTGGTGCGCCAGTTGCTCGAACGCGCGAAGGAGATGAACCTCGAACTCACGTCGCTGGCCGGCATTGCGTCGGGCGGCGCGCCGGTGCCACCCGATCTGATCGATACGATTGGCGTGCAGTTCGCCAAACGTGTCGCGCCCGGCAACGGTTACGGTCTCACCGAGACGACGTCAGCGATCATCAGCAACGGCGGCGCCGATTACTTCGCGCGGCCCAACAGCGTCGGCAGGGCCACTCCGGTTGTCGATGCGCGCGTCGTTGACGACAGCGGCCGCGATGTCGCTGACGGTGACATCGGCGAGATCTGGATCAAGGGACCGAACGTCGTACAGGGCTACTGGAATAAGCCGGAGGCAACGGCCGAAGCGTTCACCGACGGCTGGTTCCATACCGGCGATCTGGGCTATCGCGATGCCGAAGGTTTTTTCTACGTTGTTGATCGCAAGAAGGACGTCGTGATCCGCGGCGGTGAAAACGTCTACTGCGCCGAGGTCGAAGCGGTATTGTTCGAGCACCCCGCCGTACTGGACGTTGCCATCATCGGCTTGCCGCATCGCATGCTTGGCGAGGAGGTCGCCGCAGTGATTGAACCGCGCGGCGATCACACGATCGATCCGGCTGATATTCAGGCGTTCGTTGCGACCCGTTTGGCGCGCTTCAAAGCCCCGACTCGAGTGCTGGTTTCCGATGGACCGTTACCGCGCACCGCGACCGGCAAAATATTGAAGCGCGATCTGAAACAGAAGTACGCCGGCGGCTGATACGCATGGGAATCATCGACGTGCGCCTTATGTCACTTGTGTTGCTAACGCTTCTGGTGGGCTGCGGTGATCCGATTTCGATGCTGCCTGGCGGAGCGCTGGACGGCGTGCCGACGCCGGCACCGGCCGATTGGTCGTCGGTTGCGGACGTCAAGACTATTCAGGTTGAGTTCCGGCCCTCGGATCCGTATTCGCACAATATTTGGGGCGTCGGTATCGGTCGCGATCTCTACATCGCAACCAGCGCGAAGGGCACGCGCTGGACACCGTTTCTGGCAGCGGACCCGCGGGTGCGGGTTCGCATCGGCAAGGCATTGTACAACCTGACGGCGGTTCCGGTCACTGATGCGGCCGAGCGCGCTCGTGTCGGCGATGCCTACGCTGTGAAATACGACATCAAAGCAGACGACAACTGGGTGGCGGGCGGCGGATTGATCTTCAGGCTCGATCGGCGCGACTGAGTTCGATCGTTTTCAGCGGCGCCCCCAATAGCGCATCGAGCGTTTTGTGGAAATGCACGATCGCCTGCTCGAAGTATCCATATGTGAAGTGCGTGTTCGCGCCGCTGTCGATGCCGTTCTGAATCGCGCGGATCACCGCCGCGTCTTCCTTGCCGCCGGTGTCGGCTACGAAATCGGCGTCGCGCGTCGCTTTCGCATCGGCACCGTCGCGAGCGGCTTCGCCCCGGTTCGTCAAACGGTAGGTGTGGAAGCGGGTCCGCGTCGTGGTCAGTGGTTCGAGCACCGACATCGTGGTGTGGTTCGACAGGACTGCCAGAATCACGTTGGGAAACAGGTGGTACACATACGTCACCATGCCGGCGAGATCGCGCTGTTGCGGCGGCAGCGCTCTGAGCTTTTCGATACGCCGGAACGGAAACGTTACCCGGCTGTTGCGACCGAACGTCTCCACGACGTTCAGATTGTCGTAGCCGTACGGATAGAACGTCGTCTTGTGCGTCGGCTTGATGTGGTAGCCCTCGAGGTTTGCCTCCATGAACAGTTTCCAGTTCACGTCCGACGCGTTTTCGGTGGATGCGAAAATGCGTTGATCAGCGGCGAACAACTCGGGTAACGCATCGAGCGCTCCGACAGCCATCGGCGACGGAATCTGTGTGACGAACACGAGCCCGCATTTTTCTTCTGCGTGAACCGGCACCAGGCCGTGCGTGTTCTTGTCGATACCGGGGAAGCCCTCTGCGTGCGGAATATGCGCCAGCGCGCCGTCGAGTCGGTAAGTCCAGCCGTGATAGCCGCAGACGAACGATTTCGCGCAACCGTTACCGTCGGCCAGGCGCATACCACGATGGCGGCACGCATTGCGGAACGCGCGCACCCGGCCATCGTCGCCGCGCACCACTACGAGCGGCGTGCCCGCGGCACTGCGGGCCACGAACGAGCCCGCCTCCGGCAGCGCCGCCGAGGGGCAGAACGGAATCGGCAGCCGCCGCAACAGATCGAGTTCCGCCCGAAATCGGGGCTCCGAACGGTAGTTGGCCACCGGTTCACGCCAGCATTCGGTACCTGCGTCCGTCGTCTTCCGGTCGATGTGGTCGAGCACGCGCTGGGCGATGTGCTGATCGTCAAGCAGAGCCGGCATGAGAAATCTCGCGAATGTGCCTGATTCGGGATGATCCGCCGCTGCGCCGCCGCATGCAATTGAACCCCCGTATTTCACAAGAGCTGCCACAAGCGCTGCCACGAAATTTCTTGATCCGAATAGATGTACCCATGTACATTCCGCGCTCGATTTTTCCGGGGCGAACATTGTGGCCAGAAGAAAGGCGCTCGACCTTTACCGCAACATCGGCATCATCGCGCACATCGATGCGGGCAAGACGACGACGACCGAGCGGATCCTCTATTACACCGGCAAGAAGCACCAGATCATCGAGGTGCACGACACCAAGGACGGTAAAGCCAGTACCACCACCGACTATCTCGAACAGGAGCGCAAGCGCGGCATTACCATTCAAAGCGCCGCGGTATCGACCGAGTGGAAGGGCTATCAGATCAACGTCATCGACACGCCCGGTCACGTTGACTTCACGATCGAAGTGAATCGCAGTCTGCGGGTGTTGGACGGTGCGGTTGTCGTGTTCGACGGGGTTGCCGGCGTTGAACCGCAGACCGAAACGAACTGGCGCCTCGCGAACCAATACAACGTGCCGCGGCTGTGTTACGTGAACAAGATGGACCGCATGGGCGCGAACTTTGGCCACTGCGTGAAGGGCATTCGAGAACGTCTTGGCGCAACCGCGCTGCTGTGCCAGGTGCCGATCGGCAGCCAGGAAGAATTCGTCGGTATGGTCGATCTGGTTGCAGGGTTGGCCTACATCTGGACGTCCGAAGACAAAGACTCGAAATGGGAATCCGTGCCGCTGGATCAATTGGCGGGGCGGTTCAACTTTTCGCTGTCAAGCGATGCCGCCTGGATCGAGAAGCTCCCCGAACTGCGTCAGGAAATGCTCGAAACCGCACTCGCGCTCGATGACGATGCGTTCATGCATCTGGTCGAGACCGGCGAATTCGATCCGGCGGTGCTGAAAGCCTGCATCCGCAAGGGCACCGTTTCCGGTGCACTGGTACCCGTGCTGTGCGGCTCGTCG
This sequence comes from uncultured Gammaproteobacteria bacterium, assembly GCA_963735085.1. Lineage (GTDB taxonomy): Bacteria > Pseudomonadota > Gammaproteobacteria > Pseudomonadales > Azotimanducaceae > DATJGR01. The sequence goes on along the minus strand of CAVTJP010000006.1, from coordinate 79,972 downwards.
TTCAAGAACAAAGGCGTCCAGCAACTGCTTGATGCGGTCATCGACTATCTGCCGTACCCGGGCGAGAACGGCGGTATCCATCTGGTGGATGTCGACGGCAACGTGGTCGGTGAACAAGAGGTCAAAGATGACGCACCGGCACGTGCGCTGGCATTCAAAGTGATCAACGATCAGTTCGGTTCGCTGACGTTCATTCGCGTCTACTCCGGTGTCATCAAAAAGGGTGATGCGTTGTTCAACGTGACCCGGGACAAGAAGGAGCGCGTCGGCCGCATGGTCGAGGTGCAGGCCGATGCGACGAAAGACATCGAAGAGGCGCGCGCTGGAGACATCTGCGCGCTGGTGTCGATGCGCGAAACTGAGACGGGTGATTCGCTATGCGATCCCGGCCACCCGGCCTTGCTCGAACGGATGCGGTTTCCCGATCCCGTCATCAGCGTGGCGATCGAGCCGAAGGTGCGCGGCGATTCGGACAAGCTGTCCGCTGCGCTCTACAAAATGGCCAAGGCGGACCCGTCGCTGAAGTTGAACGTGGACCACGAAACCGGCCAGACCGTGTTGCGCGGGATGGGCGAACTGCACCTTGAAGTGACGATCGACCGGATGCGCACCGAACTCGGTGTGGAGGCGGCGATGGGCAAGCCGAAGGTCAGTTTCCGCGAAGCGTTCGGCGGCACGATCGAACACATCTACACGCACAAAAAGCAGACCGGTGGCTCCGGTCAGTTCGCCGAGGTCAAGATTTCGTTCGAGCCGGCTGAGACCGGTACCGGTATCGAGTTCATCGACGAGATCGTCGGCGGCCGAATTCCGCGTGAATTCATTCCGTCGGTGGAATACGCAATCAAGACCGAATCGAAGAGCGGGCAGATTGCCGGCTATGAAGTGGTCGATTTCAAAGCGCGTCTGCTCGATGGCAAGTTCCACGATGTGGACTCCTCGGCGCTCGCGTTCGAGATCGCGGGCCGAGCCTGCTTTCGTGAATCGCACAAGCTGAGCCGGCCGAAGCTACTGGAACCGATCATGCGCATCGAGGTGGTTGTCGAAGCGACCTACCTGGGCGACGTCATCGGCGACATCAACCGACGCCGCGGACAGGTCACCGAGCAGGGCACGAAGGGCACGTCCGCGTTCATCCAGGGCTACGTGCCGATGGCCGAGATGTTCGGCTACATCAGCTTCCTGCGCTCGGCAACCAGCGGCCGCGGCACATTCACGATGGAATTCGACCGCTACGCCGAAGTACCGCAAGGCATGGTCGACTCGATTCTGACGCGCGACGGACGGGGCGCATAGAAAAGAGGGTCAGAGCGACTCTGACCCTCTGCCGGTTTGCCGACGAATTTCTCTGCTGACCATCGCACGGAACGGAGCGGTACCAAGCGGGCGTTGCTGTTGGACGTGATTGCGGATCTCTCGTACCCGAGCGTCGGGCAACGCATCTCGAAATAGGTTTTCATAATGCATGGCTCTTGATTCGGGCATCGATCCGAGGGCCAGATATGCGTCGTGTGGATGCAGGAAGGAGTTGGCCTTCCGGCCCGAATTCGTAAGGTGACTCGACCACACGTAGTCGGATGGCGTCGCCACGATGGCAGCGCGCACAGGATTGAGTTCGATATAGCGGTAGCAGGCCAATACGTAGCCTTCGGCGTCGACCAGACAGGACTTGTATCGTCCCTCCCAAAGGGTTCCGGTGCGCGCGTGACGGGCATTGAATTCAGCGACATAGCACCGACCAATGCCCTGCATCATGCGTGAGACGCCACCGAGGACGTTTGGCGTTACCAGCAAATGCACGTGATTGGTCATCAAGACATAAGCATGAACTGCGCATTCATACCGACTTGCCATCGTGTCGAGCGCGAAAAGATACCGTCGACGATCGTTGTCGTCATGGAAGCACGGGAGACGGGCGTTGCCGCGCTGGATCACGTGCTGTGGTACGTCGGTGAGATCGGATCGAGGGGGCCGTGACATATTCCAATGCTGCGCTCCCCGCCGGATCGAATCACTCGGCGATTGACTACGCTACTGGTCAACCATTTGCCAGAGGGTCAGAGCGACTCTGACCCTTGATGGTGGCCCCGTAGCTGCGCTCGACAAGCTGGCTGGATCAATCCGAACGCGCGCCGCACATAACGCCCTATCGCGACGGCACGAAATTCCTTAGTGTTGAGGCTTTAACGAGATTCGCTCGATGGCCTACGACCTGACCAAACCCAGCGACCCCGACCTGCCGCCCGGTGCCGCGCGCTGCCCCGGCCCCAGCACGCGCGATCTGATTCTGGCCGACGGCGATCGCCCCCCAGATGCGCTGTTGGCGCAGCGTTATGAGTTCCTCGGCGACGCGGACATTCCGTTCGAACGCTACAGCTCACGCAGCGGGTTCGACCTGGAGATGGCGAAGTTGTGGACGCGAACGTGGCAGTGGGTCTGCCGCGAAGAACACATTCCCCATGTGGGCGACTATCGCGTGTACGACATCGGCACCTATTCGTTCATCGTCGTTCGCTCTGCGCCAGATCGCATCCAGGCGTTCTACAACTCATGCCTGCACCGTGGCATGCAGTTGTGCGAGCCGGGGTCCAGCGGCACGTCCAAGCAATTCTTTCGGTGTCCATTCCACGGCTTCACGTGGCACGTTGACGGTTCGCTCAAAGAAATCCCGTGCCGCTGGGATTTCCCGCACATCGACGACACGGCGTTCTGTTTGCCCGAAGCGCGCGTTGCCACGTGGGGCGGCTTCGTGTTCATCAACATGGACCCCGGCGCAGCGCCATTGGATGCGTTCCTCGAAGTGCTGCCGGAGCATTTTCGTGCGTGGCCACTGGAGCAACGCTATGTCGCCCTGCACGTTGTGAAGACGTTGCCGGCAAACTGGAAGATGGCGATGGAAGCATTCCTGGAGGCGTTCCACGTGCTGGCAACGCATCCGGAGGGATTGAAGACTGCCTCGGATGCGAACGCGCAGTACGACATCTTCGGTAAGCACGTCACGCGGTTCATTCACACCATCGGCCACCCGAGCCCGCATTTGAAGACGCCGCCGAGCCAGGACGACATGCTGAAAGCGCTCGGCGGCTGGAATCTGGTGGCGGACGCGGGCCACGTTCCCCCGGACCACAGCGCGCGCGCAATGATGGCCGAGCACCTGCGCGCGACGCTTGGTGAACGCTACGACGTCGATCTATCGAACGTCAGTACCAGCGAGATGATGGACTCGATCGAGTACCACCTGTTCCCGAACATGTGCCTGTTTCCAGGCATTTCGCTGCCGATGATCTACCGCTTCCGTCCCAACGGCACCGACGTCGATTCGTCGATTCACGAAATTCTGTTTCTCGCACCGTTACCGGCGAGTGGCGTACGGCCGGCGCCGGCCGAGCCCGTGCATCTGGATGAAGATGATTCGTATCGTTCGGTGCCGGGATTCAGCCCCGGGCTCGCATTCGTGCTCGATCAGGACACCGCCAACCTGCGCCGTCAGCGTGATGGCGCGAAGGCCGCGTTCAAGCGCGGCCAGACGCTGGGTAACTACCAGGAAGCGCGGATCCGGCGCTTTCATCTGACGCTGGATGAATATCTGGAGCGTGCGTGATGCGTGGCCGCGACACGCGAATCGAGGCACTCCTTGCCAATCAGGCCATTCGATCTCGAAGTGCGCCCCAACCGCCATCGCCGTGAGCAGCGCGCGCATATCTTCCTGTGCATGCTCGCCTACTACATCGAATGGCGCATGATCGGAGCCTGGCGTCCACTGCTGTCCGCTAACGAGGACCAAGCCGCCAAAGCAACGCGCGACCCCGTCGCCCCGGCGAAACGCGCAGCAGCCGCTTTGCGCAAAGTACACACACGCGTCTTGGATGACGGCACCTCGACGCATAGCTTCCGCACCCTCCTTGCGCACCTCAGCGGCATCGTTCGCAACACCTATCGGCTACCGGATGCGCCGGCCACCGCAGCCATCTTCGAAGTGGTCACGACACTCGACGCGAAGCAGCAGCACGCCCTCGACCTCCTGCTCCTGCAACCATCTTGAGTCATTGCATCGATACCGGTGATGTGGCGATTCAACCGCCGAAAGACACCGCTTCGCTGTACCAGCCCGCACCGATGATCGACATGGAGTCATTGTTCGGTTGACGCTTTGCCCAGGCATGCGGGTCCGCCTGGTACTTCGCGAGAATCCGCTCGGCCTGTTCGGCGTCCTCACCCTCGAATTCGTAGACGGTCAGATACTGGGCAGGGGGTTCACCGAGGAACCCGCGCTCCGATTTGAAGCAGCGGACCGATTTGATGTTGGGGCAATGGTAAGTATCTTCGACGTGATTGCCGAGGTACCACGCGTTGAAGGCTGCGACGAGATCTGCGGTCTTTGGTTCGACCAGACCCATCAATATGAGTTTTCGGCCGGTCGCCGCATTTGCGGAATCGATTTCGCGTGCAAGCGCGACCACGACATCGTATGCACTGGCGGATGCGCCGGCCGCCGCCGACGCCTCGAGGAAACCGTCAGCGCCGGCCCGTACTACCTGCTCGCGTAGCGCGGCGTCTTTCCGCATGCGGCGTAGGAACCGTGCGCCGTTTTCGATCGACATAGCTCATCCCCTCGGCAACCAAAGAATTCTTTGACACAGCCGCCGAGTCTACCAACGAACGGACTCTGTCTGCTAAGGTTGCGAGGAGTCGTTGCCGGGAAAACTCATGAGCATCATTCGCCATCCGATCTGGCAGTACGCTTACTTCGTCAACGACATCGACGAGGCGTGTCACTCGTGGAACAAGATGGTGGGCGCGGGGCCGTTCCACGTCGTTCGCCATCACATCGCAGAGAATTTTCTGTTTCGCGGCGAACCGGTAGAAGCCGATGTCAGCTATGCCTTTGGCCAGGCCGGCCCAGCGCACGTCCAGTTCATTGCGCAACACGACGACACACCCTCGATCTACCGTGAGATGTACCAGAAGGGCGAGCAGGGCTTCCATCACGTTGGATTGCTGGTGCACGACCTCACCGGCGAGATCGAGCGATTCAACCGTGCCGGCTATGAAACCGCGTGCACGCTCTGGGGCGGTGATTACGTGGCGTACATGGACTGCCGGAAGGACATGGGCTGTTATGTCGAACTGCACGGCGACGCGCCGATCATCGTCGATCTATTCAAGGGGTGGAAGGCTACGCATGAGCAATGGGACGGCGTCACCGATCTGATTCGCGAAGCGCGCTGACGCATGCTGACCTTGCATGGCCCGGCGACATCCCCATTCGTGCGCAAGACGTGGATTGTGCTGCATGAAAAGAGCATCGAATTCGCACATCGGGAACTCGACCCGCTCGATAAAACCCCGCGCTTTCTGAAGATGAACCCGCTGGGGCGGGTACCGATCCTGGAGGAGGCGGATGGCACGTTCATCTCCGATTCGTCCGTGATTTGCGATTATCTCGAACACGTGCAACCGGAGCCGCTGCTTTACCCAATAGACCCGCGTGAACGCGCCCGTGCGCTCTGGTTCGAAGAATTCGGTGACACGCGACTGGTGGAAGTCTGTGCGCGCATCTTCTGGATGCACATCATCATTCCGGTTCGCAGCGGCAAGCCGGCCGATCACGCCGCCATCGACCAATACATGACCGACGCCTTTCCGCCGGTATTCGACTATCTGGAGAGCGTCGCGCCCGTCAGCGGGGCTTTGGTGGGCGGCTGTTTCGGCATCGCGGACATTGCGCTTGCGGCACCGGTGCGGCTGCTGGACCTCGCGGGCGCACCGCTCGATGCGACGCGGTGGCCGCGCTTCGATTCCTACTACCAGCGCACCATAAATCGGCCGTCAGCGAAGAGCATCGTCGCTGCGGAGGTTGCCGCCACAGAGGTTTTCCGGCACACCGGCAATGCCCCTACGTGACGATGTGAAAGCGAGACCTTTGTCGAAGTCCGGTACGCCGAATGCTGCGTGGTAGATACCTACGATCACTAGCGTTGCTCCTGTCTGATTGACTTTGAGTGCACCCCCTACAGGCCACCGGTCACGTATAGACATTGCCCGGTGATCCAGCTCGCGGCATCTGACGCCATGAATACGACCGCGTGTCCTATGTCGGCGGGCACGCCCAGCCGGCCGAGCGGAATATTGAGGATTTTCTCGATGGGTTTGCCTTCGGGAAAGCGGGTGGATTCGTTGAAGTTGTCGGTGGGAATCGGACCCGGAGCGATTGCGTTCACTCGGATCTTCGGCGCCAGTTCCCAGGCCAGTGTCGCTGTGAGGCTGTTTACTGCTGCTTTCGAGGCCGCGTACGGACCGTTCTTCAACGAAGGTCCCATCGCGGCGCGCGACGAGATATTGATGATGCTGCCGCCGGTATCGCCAATGTGCTCTGCGGCAACGACGGCTGAAGACCAGACCGATTTCAGGTTTAGATCGAGCTGCGCGTCCCAGCGATCTTCCGGCGTGCGCGTGAGGTAGCGTGGCGTCGCGTCCGGCAGACCCCCCGCGTTGCTGACCCAGATGTCGATGTGCCCGAGCATCTGCGAAGACGCTTCGGCGAGCCGGTGCAGTTGCTCGTTCTGCGTCACATCGGTCGGCAGCGCAATCGCTCGGCGCCCGAGATCGCGGATTTCCATCGCGACACGCTCGATGTCATCGGCATTGCGTGCGGCCAACGCTAGGTCGGCGCCGGCGCGGGCGAGGCACAGGGCAATGCCGCGGCCGATACCTTTGCCTGCGCCGGTCACGACGGCGACGCGGCCGGTCAAATCAAACGGATTGCTCATCGATCGTCCTATCGCGCATTTCGGATGCCTGGCGTAGTAGTGTCGTCAGTTGCAATAGCATCGTCCAGCACAATGCGGGACAGCGTTCCGAAGGGATCCGAGAACTTCGCTCGGCGCGTCTAGACGTTTGTGGTCCAGACTGGAATCGAACTCGGATCGCGACGATGATCGACGCACGCGAAGACCGATACCTCAATCCTACGGAGCAACAACATGGCGCAGATGGCAGACAAGGTCGCAATCGTTACCGGCGGCGGATCAGGGATGGGTCGGTCCACGAGTCTGCTGTTCGCGAGCGAGGGCGCCAAAGTGGTCGTGGCCGACATCAACGACAGCGGTGGACGCCAGACTGTTGCGATGATCGAACAGACGGGAGGCAGCGCGATATTCGTGCACACAGACACCTCGGATGAAGCCGCAATCGTTACGCTCGTCAAGGCCGCCGCTACCACCTACGGTCGCGTCGATGCGATGGTCACCGCCGCCGGCGTCTCCTATTCGAATTTCGTCGAAAAGGATGAGGCCACCGATCCGTTCCGGCATCCGGAAGCAGGCTTCATTCTGAACAAGCCGACGGCGCGCTGGCAGAAGGTGCTCGACGTCAATCTCACGGGTGTGATGATCTGCGCGCGCGAAGCGGCTCGTCAGATGATCGCCGAAGGTCACGGCGGTACGATCGTCAATTTCGCTTCCATCGCCGCTTACGGTCCTGTACCCACTATCGCGGACTACTGTGTGTCGAAGGCTGGCGTCGTGATGCTGACGAAATGTCTGGCGGCTGAGGTGGGCAACGCCGGTATCCGCGTCAACGCGGTAGCGCCAGGGCCGATCGAAACGGGCATGACGCAGTCGCTACTGGAGAGCGGCCGGCTGCAGCAGCAAGCTGCGGCGCTGCCGCTCGGCCGGGTCGCGCAGCCGGAGGAAGTGGCGAGTGTCGTGCTATTTCTATCGTCCGATCAGTCCAGCTACATCACCGGCAAAACGATCGGTGTGGATGGCGGCACCTATACGGTATGAGAGCGACGGTGTGAAGGCCGCCGAGGTGGATCCGAATCGTTGTGCGTGGTGGGTCTGAGCGGCTGTGTGATAGGCTCGGGGGAAGAGTCAAATGCGAGCCGCGCATGATCCAGAAGCATCCCAATCACCAGCGTAGTGCGATGAAATGTCCGGTCGCGCTCGCTGACGTTGATTTGTTCTCACCTGGTGCGCAGGAGCATTGGTACGAGGCGTATCCGATCCTGCATCGCGAAGCGCCGGTGCTGCGCCTGCCCGGCGAAGGCCCGGTGCCGGGCACTGACGGATTCATTCTGTCGAAGTACGAAGACATCGCGCTGGTCGTCCGCGATCCGGTGCGATTCCCACCGACGCTGGCATCGCTTACTACACAGTTGGCGGAGTCCGGCGATGCAGTGAATGACGCCCCGCAGGTCAACGCGATGATGGCGTCGATGGTGACGTTGCGACCCACGCACGAGTTGTACCGGTCGCACCGCCAGGAGTTGACCGATCCGTGGGTTGGACCGGGCGCCCGCCGTCACACCGACATGATCACGCGCTGTGCCGATGAGCTGATCAACAAGTGGATCGATGATGGTGAGGTGGAGTTCATTTCGCAATTCGCTCGCCCGCTGCCGCAGATGGTGATGGCGAATGTGCTCGGTTTTCCACTGGAGGATATACCGAAGCTTGCGGAGTGGGGTACCGCGCAGGTGGCCGCATTCGTACACGGCAAGACACATCGGAATCTGCTGACCGAAGAGCAGGTCAACGCGCAATTCAAACTGCTCGATGGGTTCAAGGAGTACGTCCATCAAACGGTGCTGGAACGGCGCCGACAGCCGAAAGACGACATGATCAGCTTCCTGACGCAGGTCACATACGAGGCACTCGGCCGCAAGCTGACCGATCTGGAAGTGAACGGCGTAGTCTATGCGATGCTGATCGGTGGCCTCGAAACGACGCAGTACGCCCTCGAAGAGCAGGCGCAGCTGCTGTGTGAGACGCCTGGGGTGTTCGATGAGATTCGCAGCGATCGCAGTAAGATGCGCGGCTTCACTGAGGAAGCGATGCGATTGCGTTCACCGACGCAAGGATTGTCCACGCGCGTCACGAGTCAGGACGAGGTGTTTCAAGGCGTGCCTGTTCCGAAGGGGTCGTTGCTGCATCTGCGATGGGCGGCGGGCAATGTCGATCCGGACGAGTGGGAATGTCCATACGACCTGCAACTTGACCGCCGGGCGGTGACACGGCATTTAGTATTTTCGCAAGGTCCGCGTGTGTGCCCCGGCGCGGGGATATCGCGCCTCGAGCAAGTGATCGCGTGGAATCGCCTCGCGGATCGCATCGAGCACATCGAATACGCACCGGGCAATACCTTCATGCATCAGCCGGGCATCATGCTGGGCACGCTGGAACTCAAGCTGAAGTTTCGAAAGGCTTCCGCGTAGCGACGTTCGCGTGCGATCGAATCTTGCGGAACGCGTAGCGCCCGCTATGCCTGTTTCTTCGGCACGAACTCGATGTGCAGTTCCTTGAGCGCACGTAGTGCGAAATTCGGTGCGACCGTGAAATCGTTCTTGCCGGGTACGAAGTGCATGTCCTCGATCCGGTCTACCAGCGCCTTGAAGCCCCAGTAGAGCTCGCGTCGCGCCAGCGGCGCACCCAAGCAATGATGTATGCCAGATCCGAATGCCAGGTGACGCCCCGGCTTTTCGCGATCGAGATCGAGCCTCTCGGGACAGTCGAACTGGCGCTCATCGCGATTTGCGGCCCCGTAGCGAATATTGATCATCGAGCCCTTCGGAATTGTCACCCCATGCAGCTCGATGTCTTCGGTCGCAGTACGAAACAGTCCCTGCACCGGGCCTTCGAGACGCAGCACCTCTTCGATGAACGTCTTCATGTAGCGTTCGGGGTCCGCCTTGAGGCGTTGCCAGGCGTCGGGATTCTCGATCAGCAACATCACCCCGGCGGAGATTGCGTTCGTTGTTGTCTCCGAGCCGCCGACGAAGGTGTCGGCCATCATCTCGGCGTGCAGTTCATTGTCGTTCAGAGTTCGTCCCCATTCGGGAATCACCCGGTTGACCATATCGGACAATAAGGTGTCGTCGGGCTCGTTGCGCAGGCGATCGAATATCTTCTGAAAGTAGTGCTGCGCTTCGATCTCCATCTCCACCGACCAGCGCTCTTCGTCCTCCGTCTGCATCATGCCGAGCCGCTGCACCCACGCGTCGGTCCAGGCTTTGATGCGCCAGATGTCTGCTTCCGGCACCCCCATCTGGTGTCCGATGACGATCAGTGGCAACGGCACCGCAAACTGTTTCACCCAGTCGCAATGGCCATCGTCGATGAACGCGTCGATCAGCTTGTAGGCTGTCCGCTCCACGAAAGGGTCCATCGCGTTGATGCGCTTCGGCCGAAACGCTTCATTGAACATCGCGCGCATTTGTTTGTGATTCGGATCGTCGCGGCCGGCGAGCGTCGGCGCCGGCAGCCAGCCCTTCGTCTCGTACAGTTCACGCATGCGTTGCGCGCGATCGGCGTCCAAGCGTTCGCGGCCGCCACCCTGGCCGCCGCGCGCGCCGTTTGCGTATCGCGTCGCATCGAGCAGAACGTCGCGCAGGTCGTCGAACCGGCTGATCACATAGAAGCCGGTGATCGGGTCTCGCCAGACCGGCGCGTCGTCGCGCAGCATCTGGTACGCGTGGTAAGGACAGCTCTGCAGGCGCGCATCGAGCAGGTTGATTTCGTCCAGCGTTTGAGGAACGACGGGTTCGAACGGTACCTTGTTCATGATCGCTACCTGGTGGAATTCAGACGGGCTCGCGGTATCGGTCTAAGGCGGTGCAATCTTGGCAATCGTGTCGCGCGCTGCCTGCTTGTCGCCGAACCACAACGCGTTGATGTCGACGAACCTGATCGCGTCGCTTGGCACCTGTTCGAGTACGAAGATCGCCTGCACCGGACACGCCGATTCGCACACCGCGCAATCGATGCAATCGTCCGGGTGGATGTAGCACATCCGATCTTCGGCATCGGTATAAATGCAATCCACCGGGCAGACCTCGATGCAGGACTTGTCCTTCACATCGATACACGCTTGTGTAATGACGAACGCCATGGCCAATCAGCGTTGGTTGGACGACGATTCGACCTCGCGCGGTCCGTAGTACTGCCGCTTCGGCCACAGAAAATCGATCCGCGTACGGTGAATCTTCCAGTTCGTGCCAACCTTCTTGTACAAGTCGTCGTAGATGCCAAATAGTATCAGCGGATTCTCGACGCCTTCGGTGGTGCGCAGGTCCAGCAGGTACCAGCGGCCGTGTGCAGTCGTTGGGTCAACGAGCCGAATCAACGGATTGGTGACTGCGTGCAGCACGCCGTACGCGGGTCCCTCGGCCTCTGCAAAGCGCGCGAAGTTGCTGCGGATCTGCGCCTTGCCAACCCAGTCGCCGCCGTAATCGGGACCGAATTCGCAGACGGCGTCGTCGGTAAACAGATCGGCCAGCGCATCGACCTGTTTGCCGTCGAAATAGTGCGAGTACATCACGCGAATTTTTTTTATTGCTTCCGTTTCCAGAAGTTCTTCGATCGCATTCATCCGGTCCCTCCCAATTACGGTGGCGATTGCGGCATCCTACCAACGCAATGCGCGGGACAATAGCGCGGCATTGCGCCGGGCAGAAGCGCGATGTAGGTTTGCGGGACTCTCCGTATGCAGGCCAATCGAGATGGCGAGCGTCGCTTCATTTCTGACGAACTATCCAGCCTCTACCGATGCGGCTGCCGCGGCGGATTCGGCGCCGGAGTTTCCGTTGATGCCGCTTGGTCGGGCCGTTGACATGGGGCACGCGCCCGACGGCACGCCACTGATCGATCCGCGCGTCTTCGACACCGCCGAATTCCAGCGCAACCCATATCCGTACTACCGGATCATGCGGGACCACTATCCGGTCTTTTACGACAAGCTCCACAACTGCTACTACGTTACGCGTTACGACGACATCACCGCGTGTTACTTCGACGATGAAGGATTCAACACGATTCCGAAGGGTGGTTCGAGTGGTGTGCTCGGCAATACCCAACTCGAACTCGCCGGTGTCGAGCACCGGCGTCGGCGCAACCTCTATGGCCAGCACCTGGTGGGACAGGCATTACAGAATCGTGTGCCGGCGATCCGGCGCCTCGCGCAGGACATGATCGGCGCGTGGGAAACGGCAGCCGAACCCTACGTCGTCGACAACGGCGATGGCACGCGGACGATTGAACTCGGTAAGGCATTCGCCAACGAATTTCCGATCCGTGTGGTCTGTCAGGTGTTGGGTTTTCCCGACGAGGCGCGCGACGCGTTCTACTACTGGTACAACTCGATGATGTCTGGTCTCGGCGGATCGGACAAACACCAGCAGGGTCTCGAAGCCCGGCAGGATCTGGAAGATTACGTCGCCGGGATCGTCGAGCAGCGTCGAGTCACGCCTACTTTCCTATACGACGAAGCGGGTAACAGCCTCGGTAAAGACATCATCTCCAAGCTGTGCGAGAGCAAGCTCGACGGCGACTACCTGTCGACCGAGGAGATCACGTCGAATATCGCACTCATCGTCGGCGGCGGCGGCGAGACCACGCGCGGCGCGATTATGAACATGTGGTATCTGTTGCTGCAGCATCCGGATCAATTCGAACAGGTGCGAGAAGATGCATCGCTATGGGATGCGGCGTTTCACGAGACGCTGCGGCACTCCACATCAATCGGCGGCCAGCCGCGCCACAACACGTTCGATATCGAGATGCACGGCGTGCGTATCCCTGCCGGATCGCTCGTCAACATGGTCGATGTTGCAGCCAACCACGACGAGCGCATCTTCAAAGACCCCGAGACGTTCGACATCTTTCGCGCCGATCTGTACAGCGGCAAACTGTTGCGCAGCGGCTTTCGCAAAGCCGGGCGTTGCAGTCACATGGCGTTCGGAGTTGGCCCGCATCTGTGTCCCGGCGCGTGGATATCGCATCAGGAATCGGTGGTGGGTTCGCAGATCCTGGAACAGCGTTTGAAGAACCCAAGAATCAATCGCGACCGGATGCGCAAAGACATCGATGGCTCGCACCTGGCACCGATCGGCCTCGGCGCGATCCGCGAGTTGTGGATCGACTACGACATCGCCTGATATGCCGCAACTCAGAGACGCGCCCGAGAACAGCCATACCGAGGTGACATCGCACGCCGCGCAGACGACGATCGGCCTCAATGGCGTCGCGATCACGCGTAGCCAGACCACGGACAAGGTGTATCGGACCTACGAGATTCATCAGCGCCGTCGCGTGGGTGAGTCCACCGCCAAGATCGCGCCCAATGCGCTGATATCGAAGTCGTTTCTATCGGATCCCTATCCGATATTGGCGACCTTGCGTGAAAATTATCCGTGCTATCGCGACTGGATCGGCAACGCGTACGTGATCACCCGCTACGACGACGTCACGTCGATCTTCGTCGACGACGCCAACTACGCGACGCGCCCGAAGCGGTGGTCTTATGGTCTGGAGCAGGTTGGCCGGAATCTCGGCACCGAGCTGGATGTATTACGGCATCACGAACACACGATGGATACGCTGGCGCCGGTGCTCGCGGCGGAACTCATCGCGGAATTTGTCGAGCGTGGCAGTGCCGATCTCGCGACCGAATTCGCGGCCCGTCTGCCGCTCGAGATCCTGGTCAGGCTGTGGGGTATTCCGGAATCCGATCGAGGCGAGTTCGTAGAGCGCTATTGGCGTATGCAGCGCGGGGTTCACGGTCTGGCGGCGACTCACCTCGCAGGACGCACAGCGGTGACGGAATTGACCGAGTACTTCCGACCGTTGCTCGCGCTGCGGCGCGGGGAACCGGGTGACGATCTGGTGTCGGTCATCGCGAAACTGGATTTACCGGAGGGCCTTGCGACAGCCGACGACCTGGTTGCAACCCTGCTCGAAGGCGATCACGAGACGCTGCACGGGGCGCTTGCCAATTTATGGTTTCTGCTGCTGACGCATCCGGCGCAATTCGAACGCATCCGCGAAGAACACCGGCCCGAGGCGCGTATCGTCAAGCTCGCCTATCTGGAAGCGGTGCGCCACTCGACGCCGGTACTCACGGCCGCTCGATTCGCGCGGCACGAGGTGGAACGGTTTGGCCAGGTATTCCCCGAAGGCGCTCTCGTTGTATGTGCCGCGGCGGCCGCCAATCGCGATCCGCGTGTCTTCAATGATCCCGACGCATTCATCGTGGGGCGCAAGGATCTGACGCAACGCGAGCCGCGTGGCATGTATCGCGCTGACGGCCTCGCGTCCGGCGTCACGTTCGCGCTTGGACCGCCGTCGAAGCATCCCGCGGTGCCCGAAGACCGGCCGCGCTCGCTTTATGCGATCACGCGGGACGCGGCCGTCGCGGCGAGCACACAACTGCTCGAAGCGACCGACGAACTCGAGTTGGCGCCGGGCGCGACACCCCGGTTGCGCTGCCTTGGCTTCGGTGAAATGCACACATGCTGGAGCTTGCCGGTCGTGTTCAGGGCGCGCCGCCTGCGCTGAAAGGAGCGAGCAGTTCATGACGACGATGGAAGAGTTTCTGGCCCGCGCAATCGATCCGCGAGAGTTCGATCAGCCGGCCTTTCAACATGATCCGTTCCCGTTGTACAAGCGGCTGCGCGATCATCATCCGATCTACCACGATCGCTTCCACAACCGCTGGGTGATCAGCCGCTACTGGGACGTTGACGGAGCGTTTCAGAACACGGATGGCTTCGACCGCGCCGTGTACAAACCGGACGGCGAATACAAATTCGGCTCGGAACACGTCTTCGGACCGAACATTCTCGAGTACGGCAACAGCAGCCAGCACCGTTGGCTGCGCAACGTCGTGGCCGGTCAATTCGTTGGCAATCGTCTCGAGGCTTTCCTGCCGATGATCGACACGATCGCCGTGGAGTTGATCGATCGCTTCGCGGACAAGCGGGAAGTTGAATTGGTGCAGGAATTCACCCATCAGTTCCCGATCCGCGTGATCTCCAACATGCTGGGACTGCCGCGCGAGGATGAAGATACGTTCGTCGGCTGGTACCAGGCACTGATCGCTGGTCTCGGCTTCGGCGGTGAGCACCTCGCCCGCGGCATCCAGGCTCGCAACCAGATGTGGGAATATCTTACGCCGCTGATCGAGGAACGACGCAAGGATCCCGGCACGGATCTGCTTTCGCGCATCGTCGCCGCTCAACTCGACGGCACGCAGATGACCAACGAGGAAATCAAGGGGTTCGTGGCACTGCTGCTAGCGGCCGGCGGCGACACCACGGATAAAGCGATCTCCAACATGTGGTTCCACATGATGTACACGCGCCCGGATCAGTTCGACGACGTCAGATCCAATCCGGAATTGTGGTCAAACGTGTTCACCGAAATGATGCGTTACGATCCGGTCGTGCACGCGCAGTTCCGCCATACCACCCGCGAGATTGAGCTGCACGGCAAGGTGATTCCCGAGCGCGCCGGCGTGATTCTGTATCTCGGCGCCGGTAATCGCGATGAACGGGCGTTCGCGAATCCCGACAGTTTCGACATCCATCGAGCCGATCTGCACATGGGGCGCGAAAACCGCTCCGGACGCTACCAGGACGGCAAACCCGGCCACCTGGGCTTCGGTATCGGCCAGCATTTCTGCATGGGCTACGCGATGGCGCGACAGGAATCGGTGATTGCGTGTACGCGGCTGGCGCAAGCGCTGAAAAATCCGCGCGCGAAGTTCGCAACCCACGAAGGTATCACCTCGCCGTCGATCGACTCTGGCGGGTTTCGTTCACCGGCACAACTCTGGCTCGAGTTCGACGCCTGAGGGAGGTGATTGGTGGCGCTGAAACTCAAGGTCGATCCGGCGCGCTGCTACAAATCAGGCGAATGCTACTACAACCATCCCGGGTTGCTGTCGATGGGAGATGACGGATTTCCCGAGGTGCGCGTGTCGATCATCGCGACGGACAAGCAGCGCGTCGAAGCCGAGCAGGCAATCGAAGTGTGTCCGTCGCAGGCGATTTCGCTGGTCGAGGAATCTCAGTAGCAGGGACGTTCTGATCGATTCCGGGAGAACGTGATGGAGTTTGACGGTCGCGGCGGAGGATCGGTACGCCGGACACGCTAAGCATCCATCCCTGGAGGCTCGTCCTGCGCCGTCCCTGGCGCAGGACGAGCCTCCAGGGATGGGACTTACGGCGTGTCTGGCGCGGAAGACTGCCCACTCCACCGGCATTCAACTCCACGCCTTCTTCAGAACCAGAACCAGCTATGGGCGGTAGCGCACCGGTCTGCCGCCGCGCAGCGCGCCTTCTCCGAGTGCTTTAGCGAGATACGGTTTGGCGTCGGTTTCGACTTGCCAGCCCCAGGTGCTGATGATGTTCATCCGATGAAACAGCCAGCGTTCTTGGTCGGCCCGGAGTTCGATCTGATACAGGCCGCCGCCGAACTGAAACGGGCCTGAAGTAATGAAATACGCAGACAGCTCCGCGGTACGCGCATCCGCGGCGGGATTGACCGTCACGTTCGCCGAATGATGGCGGCCGATGCCCGAGCGATGTTCTGCGTAGAGGGGTCGAATTTCCGCGCGGCCTTTGAAATGCAGATCCTTACCCGAACCCGGTGGAAAATCGATGACGTTGAGCTCGGCGTCCGGCGCGAACACCTGCAGCAGATCGTCGACGTAGTCGGCGTCGAGGCAGTGCAGATACTCGTTGAACGTGCTGACGCACGCTTCGCGGGCTTCGATTCGGTCCAGGCGGCGTCGCAGCTCATCGAGTTCGTTAGACATTGAGGCTCCTGCTATTCATCCCGTTGAATTATCCGGTTATCGTGCGGTGCGCGGCTTTGCGCGCGCCGAGTACGACGGGTTCGCCGACCCACGCGCCAATGTTCTCGCCGGTGCGGCCGTCGGGGCCTTCACGCAGCAGTTCGATGAGCTGTGCGCCGATCTGTTCGGGGCGCATCCACGTCCGCGCAAAGTTCGCGGGCGGGTCGCCGTCCCAGAGTCCGCGCAGCATCGGTGTGTCGGTGGCGCCCATGCACAGCGCGTTGACGCGAACCTTGTGCTCGGCCAGCACCGTCGCCCACGCCTGCGTGAAGCCGTTGAGTGCCCACTTCGATGCGTTGTACAGGTCCGTGTCAGGTGGATTCGTGCCCGGGCTCTTCGCCGGCAGCACGTAGTACGTGCTGATATTGACGATGTCGCCGCCGCCGCGCTGGACGATGTGCGGTACGCATGCGCGACCGAGCAGCAGCGCGCCCCGCAAATTGGCATCCATGATGAAGTCCCAGTCTTCGAGTGCCTTGTCGAACGAATCGGTGACTGGTGTGCGCCGCCACCGGCCGGCATTGTTGATCAGCGTATCGATGCCGCCGAACGTCGCCTCCGCTGTCGATATCACACGCTCGATGTCTTCGAGCTTGGCCACGTCTGCAACGATTCCGATGGCTCTGCCAGGTCCTGAATCGCCAATGGCGCCGGCCACGTCCGGCGCGTCAGCGCGCGTATCGAACAGCGTGACGTTCGTGCCCGCGGCGACCAACGCCTCCGCAAAGGCGCGCCCGAGTCCTTGCGCGCCGCCACTGACGATTGCCGAACGTGCCGTTAAATCGATCATTGATGCGCTCCATCAGGCATGAGATAGGGATTCGCGCGCCGCGGCGGCAGCACGATCGGGTGGCCCATCGCGATGCCGATGTAATCCCCCGAGCGACCGTCGCGCATCAGGTCGATCATCAGTCGGGCAACGTCCTGCGCGCGCATCCAGCGCGCCACTTCATCCGCCGGTGGTTTGAATTTGTGAAAGCTGCGCAGCATGTAGGAATCCGTCGCGCCCATGCACATCGCGTTCACTCGGATGTCGTGCGCTTCGAGCGCCTGCGCCCACGCGAACGTGAGGCCGAGATGCGCCCACTTGCTTGCATCGTACAAATCCATGCCGGGACCACCGCCGGTCGGCCTCGGCGGTTGCCCGGCCCACGGGCAATCGGCGGCATCGTCGTGGCCGAGTTCCCATGGCGAGCCGCACGTCTGGACGTGGTCCGTGCAGATGTTGATGATGTCGCCGCCACCCTGCGCGATCATGATCGGCATCACCGCCCGGCCGAACATGAACACGCCCTTCAGATTCGTATCGACCAGATACGCGTAGTCCTTGAGCGACTTTTCGATGCTGTCGGTGGGCAGTGATCCGGCCCACACGCCGGCGTTGTTGACCAGTACGTCGATGCGCCCGAGTTCGCGTTGCGTGGTTGCAACGACGCGTCGCACGTCGTCTGCGTTCGAGACGTCTGCCTTCAAAGCAAGCACCGGCTTACCGATCGTGCTGCCGAGCGCGTCGATTTCGTCACGCACGTCGCAGACGGCCAAACGCGCGCCTTCTGCTGCGAGCGCACGTGCGAACGCATTGCCGAGGCCAACGGCCGCGCCGGTAACGAGCGCCACTCTACCGTCGAGCATGCCCATTACTGACCTCCGTTGACGACGATCGTCTGACCGGTAATCCAGTCTGTGGCGGGCGCCGCCAGAAACACTGCCGCCGCCGCAATGTCATCCGGTGTGCCGGTTCTGCCGATCGGAATCGTGCTTGCCATGCCGAGCGCCGTTGCCTCGTCGATGTGCATTGTCTCGAGAAGCATCTCGGTTACGACGATGCCCGGCGCAATCGCGTTCACGCGAATCCGTTGGGGCGCGAGTTCCACGGCCAAGGTTTTACACATCTGCATTACCGCCGCGCGTGCGGCGCCATAGGGACCGAAGCCGGGCGAAGCGCCGAGTCCCGCGGTCGACGCGATGTTGATGACCCGGCCACCGTCACGGAACTTCCGCGCCGCGGTCTTGGTGCCCCACCAGAGCGTCTTCAGATTGAGATCGATCAGCGTATCCCAATTTTCTTCTGTCGTGTCGGTGAGGCTGTGCGTCTGCCGGTCCAGATTGCCACCGGCGTTGTTGACCCAAATTGATAGATTGCCGAGACGCGCTTCGGCGGCATCGGCGAGCCGATCCATCGCAGCGAAGTCCAGTACGTCGATCGACATCGCGAGCGCTTTTACGCCACGTGATTCGATCTCCGCGGCGACGGCTTCCACGTCGGACTTGCGTCGTGCCGCTACGGCGACATTGGCACCGCATTCAGCAAACGCCAGCGCGATGCCGCGGCCGATACCTTTGCCTGCACCCGTTACGACGGCTACTTGGCCGTCGAGGCGGAAGCGGTCGAGAATTCCCATGATGTTCGTCTCCTGATGGTGGGGTCGCCGGCGAATGTACCGCCTCCTCCCCCTGGTTGAGCCGTTGGGGAACCGGTACTAGCGCGAGCGCGTGATAGGGTCGTCACCCGGTCGGAACAATTCGTGCGCGCGGCGCCACGTCGCGAACGTTCCCAGAATATGCGGCGGATCGCCATGCAGTTCGGTGAAACAACCGTTGGTGGCGCGGGTGTCGAAGTAGGCTGCATTGACGTCGTCGGCCCACAGTTCACATGCAATCGTAAAGCCCATGTCGAGCATCCGTTGTCGCTCGGCCTGCCAATCGTGCACCAGCACGCCGACGTGATGAAAGCCCTCTTCGCCCTTTGCGAACATGTCGCGGTAGATCGACGGCGTGTCGTCGTGCTGCGTGATGAACTGAATCATCGTGTCGCCGAGATAGCCGAACGCATACGACACGTCGGCCTCCTGTGTGGTGCCTCGATAGGCAAACCGATTGGTCTTGTGGTGCGGCACCAACACGAACGGGCCGGCGCCGAAGAGCTTGCTCCACTTGTGAATGCTTTCTTCCAGATCGTTCACCAGATAGGCCTGCTGGAACAGCGGATAGGTTCCCAACGTCACGTCATCCCCCCAAGGTTGCTGTTCGGTCCAGTGTCTACGGATCGAGCGCGGCGCGCAATTTCTGTTGGCGGCGCCGTACGATGCCTGCGACGCTGGTGTGCTGCGACAACATCTCCTACGATGCTGAAACTTGTCAACGAAGGAGGGCTACGGTGGCTGCTTATTTCATTGCGCAGTATGTCGTCAACGATCCAGCAGGGTATCGCGCCTATTCGGCGGGCGCCGGCCCAACGGTGGCGGCACACGGTGGAGAACTCGTGTCGTTCGACGTCGCAGCCGAGACGGTCGAAGGTACCCCGCCTGGCCCGCAGACGGTGATCATCAAGTTCGAATCAACCGCTGCCGCAAAGGCGTGGTACAACTCGCCAGCGTATCAGGCTGTGGTTGGAAAGCGTCTCGCGGCGACCACTGGCTTCTCGATCATTTCCCAATCGATGCACACCGGCTGAGCGCAGTATCGCGCGCACGCGCTGTGGCACAGTGGCGGTGAACTGCAGGTGAACCGTTCGTGAACATCGGCTGCATCACCACGAAATGGGCGGAACTCGATCCAGCGCGGTTGGCGCTGGTCGACGTACCATCGTCGCGCCGGGTCAGCTTCGGCGAACTCGACGGACGCGTGCGTCGCCTCGCCAATGCGCTGCTGCATCTCGGTCTTGTCAAAGGCGATCGGGTTGCCGTGCTCGCCAGAAATGCGGTGGAGTATTTCGAGATCTACTATGGCTGCGCGCGAGTAGGACTCATTGTCCAGCCGCTGAACTGGCGCCTGGCAACGGACGAACTGGTTCGAATTCTTCAGGACGGCGAGCCACGTGTGCTGATCGCGTCGAAAGAATTCGATCGCGAAGCAGCAGCGCTCGCGGACGAGGTCGCGCACCGCTTCGAATTCGGTGTCGACAGCGACCGCAGCTACGATGGCCTGATAGCGGAGGCGAGCGCCGAAGAACCGCCGTCATCGCAGCACGTCGGCGATGACGATCCGATGCTGATCCTCTACACGGGCGGTACCACCGGACTCGCAAAGGGGGCGCTGCATTCACATAAGTCGCTGTTCATGGGCATGCTGAACCAGACGGTTGCCGAGCGCATCGTGCCGAGTGACGTCTACCTGCTCACCGGACAGATGTTCCACATTCCAGTTGCGCTCGCGATCAACTACATGGCGCATGGTTGTCCGGTCGTGCTGATGAACTTCGAAGCCGAACAGGCGTTGCAGATCATCCAGCGAGAGCGCGTGTCCGCGTTCCTCGGCATCACGACGATGCTCAACTGGATGATGGCGGTGGAGGGATTCGACGGCTACGACCTGTCGAGCTTGCGCAACATCCAATACGGCGGCGGTCCGATGCCGGCGACCGTCGTGAAGGCCGCGCTCGATGCATTTCCGTGCACGCTGATCCAGGGTTACGGACAGACCGAAGGCATGACGATGACTTTTCTGTCGCAGGAGGATCATCGCGACGCGGTCGCGGGCCGACATCCGGAACGGCTTGGCTCGTGCGGGCGGGCTGGTTTCGTGACGCGCGTGCGGGTGGTTGACGAACTCGGTTGCGACGTACCGAGAGACGGTCGCAGCACCGGCGAGATCGTCGTGCAGTCGCAAGCGAATATGCTGGGTTACTGGCGACGTCCGGAGTTGACGGCACGAACGATTCGCGATGGCTGGATGTGGACCGGCGACATCGCGGCGTGGGATGCGGACGGCTATGTATTCATCGTCGACCGTGCGAAAGACATGATCATTTCCGGTGGTGAGAACATCTATTCGACGCAGGTCGAGGCGGCGATCCACAACCATCCCGGCGTGCTCGAGGTAGCGGTCATCGGCGTGCCGGACGAGGAGTGGGGTGAAGCGGTGAAAGCGGTGGTCGTGATGAAGTCCGGCACGTCGGCGACCGCACAGGAGATCATCGATACGGCGTGCCTTCACCTGGCTTCATACCAGAAACCGCGCTCGGTTGATTTCGTCGTCAGCCTGCCGAAAGCACCAACCGGCAAAATCCTGAAACGCGAACTGCGCGATCCATACTGGGGCGATCGAAGCCGTCAGGTTTGAGTCCAAAAAAAAACAAACAAACCTGATTGCATTCTTTTCTGTTTGCTGTTGTTCTACGTCCGCTCTGGGGAAAATCATCGATGAAGGGGAGATATTCGATGTTCAAACCGCGCGTGGGCCTAATT
This sequence comes from uncultured Gammaproteobacteria bacterium, assembly GCA_963735085.1. Classification (GTDB taxonomy): domain Bacteria; phylum Pseudomonadota; class Gammaproteobacteria; order Pseudomonadales; family Azotimanducaceae; genus DATJGR01. The sequence continues at coordinate 58,151 of CAVTJP010000006.1, read as the reverse complement.
CGGCCCAGTCTTATCATGTTCGGTTTCGCTCTGCTGGCTCCGGGTTTTGCGTCGGCAGAGGACGCGAAAGAAGCCAAAAAACCCGCCGGAGGTATCGAAGAGATCATCGTCACGGGTACGCAGCGCGAAGAAGCGGCGCAAAACGTTCCGATCGCTATTTCCGCTTATAGCGATGCGCAGATCCAACAGACGTATCGCACCGACATTCTGGCATTGGGCGAGATGGCACCGGGTGTGGCGTTAGGGCAAGTGGCGGGCTTCCGGGCGATCGCCGGTGGCATACGCGGCACGGGCCAGAACTCGATCCTGGTGACGCAGGACTCGTCGGTGGTGGTGTCGGTGGACGACTTCGCGCTGTCCAATGTACAGGCCCAATTCGTAGAGTTGTTCGATGTGGATCGCGTGGAAATATATCGCGGTCCGCAGGGAACGCTGTTCGGCAAGAGTGCCACCGGTGGTGCGATCTCGATTATCACCAAGCGACCTGTGATGAACGAGTACAAAGCCGATCTGCAGGCACAGTTCGGCAAGTTCGACGGCAGTGACGGCCCGAAGAATGCCGACATCAACAAGTACTCGGTTGCGGTGAACGTACCGATCATCGAAGACAAACTCTCCATTCGTCTGGTTGGCCTGGTGGATCAGGACGACGGCTTCTACACGAACGACAAGAACACTGCCACGTTTCCAAATCAGTGGCTGTATGGCGATCTGTTCGGTTGCACGGGGGCGGCATGTTTGCCACCCGGTATTGGCACGCGCACCGTCGGTTCGGGCGAAAATCTGAATAACACCGACGTACTGACCGGCAAGATCAAAGTGCTGTTTCAACCGACCGACAACTACGAAGCGTACTTCACATACGACTACCTCGATGACGACTCCGGAACGGTGCCGGGCGTCAACGAGAGCGAGCCGACGATGCTGCTGCCGCTACTCGGATTTCCTTCGGTCCAGCAAGCAAACCAGCATGACGTGTTCAGCACCGGGGTCACCAACCAGTGTGTAGAGGGGAACTCAGATGGGCTCTGCATCAAGGCCGGCAGTCAGGTAGACGTCGATAGTTACGTGCTGCATCAGAAGCTGACACTCGACAAGATGACGTACACGTTATTTACCGGATATCGCAAGCAGAAGGAGATCCTGGGCAACACCTACACGGGCGAAGCCTACACGTCGTTGTTCGATGCCAATCGCAACAGCACCAAGGAGAATCAGCAGTACGAACTGCGCGCATTGTCGAACTTCGACGGCCCGTTCAGCTTCGTGGCTGGCACGTCCTATTCTGTGCAGGACGTGAATATGCTGGCCTACGCGACTGTTGGCCTGTCGAGTCTGGTCACATTCGTGGATCAAAACCGTAACGACGGTATTCCGCCACCGTACTTTAATGCGGCCGGCCAGTTGAACCTGGACCCGAGCTTTCAAGACGATCTGGCGATGACCGGCGCGAAGCAAAAAAGCAAGACAACGGCGTTCTACGTGGATGCAAATTATGATCTGACCGAACGTCTCAGGTTCACCGCCGGGGTCCGATACACGGACGATGAGAAGGATTTCCTCAGGCGCGCGAATCCGGGCGGTCCATGCACCGCGCAGACCCCCGTGCAAGATCAGGTGCTGGTCAACGGTGAATGTCTGGACGCACGTTCGAACGCGCTATCCCGCGTAGGCAATGGATTCACTGCCAAAGACCTGAAACCTTTCCAGATTCCGTTGCCCGGTAGTGCGTTCGGCATCGACAGCAAATTCAATGACAGCTGGAGCAAAGTCACGTACCGGGCCGTCGTCGACTATCATCTGTCCGACGACAATATGGTTTACGTCAGTTACGCAACGGGCTTCATCCCGGGCGGGTACACCGAGACGTGTTCGAGTCTGGCGACGTGCCAGCCGTTCGACTCCGAGACCAACTGGAACGCTGAAGTTGGCTTCAAAGGCCGGTTCCTGGACAACATGCTCCAGACGAACGTCGCGATCTACTACACCAAATACTCGGATCTCATTCGCTCGCAAGTGCTCCCGTTCACCGATGCGTTTGGCGTCACGACGCAGGAGACCGTCAACGTCAACGCCGGTACCTCGATTGCAAAAGGCGTCGAACTGGAGGGCACGTGGTTGGCGACCGACAATCTGAGGTTCACGGCGATGTTTGCGTATCTCGATCACCAGTACGACAGCTTCAATCTCAACGGCCAGGATCTGTCCAGCCTCGACGTACCGTTCTCACCGAAGTACAAGTGGGGCGGTACGGTCACGTACGACCAATCGTTGGGAAGCGCGGGCTCGCTGTCATACAGCGGCATCTACAGCTATCAGGACAAGCTCGAGATGTCAGTGTTCAATTCACCGCGGACCCAGATGAGTACGTATAACAACTTCGATGCAAACGTGACCTACCGTCCGCAGGATGCGAAGTACTACGTCTCGCTGTGGGGGAAGAATCTCACCGATGAGCGCACCCGCACTGCGGCGAACTCCGTTGCAGGATTGTGGAATTTCACGATGTACGGTCGGCCCCGGTCATATGGCCTCGAAGTTGGCGTTTCCTTCTAGGGAATCGCGCGGCGCTTGATCAGGCTTGGTGCAGTGCACCGTGCACTACACCAGGCCTTCGATTGAGCTACGGCCGCGCGCGCGTCCGATTCATCTTCGCGATTTCGCGCAGGCCGGTCGGGATCAATTCACTCGTCGGAGTCGAGCCCCAGATTGCGCTGCCTAGGAAGTCCGGCTTAGCGCTCAGGCGTGCCAGCGGATCGACGGGAGATCAAGCAGCGTTTTGATCCCCGGCTCGGCCTCGCAGACGTGCGAAATTGCGTTGACCGCGTGCATTGCCGTCGCGAGCAGTCCATCGGACACCCAGTCTGCTTCGAGTTCGATCGACATGCGCGGCGTGCCGTCGATCGTGACCGAGTGCTTACCGCTTGGCCATTCCGGCGCGACGCTTTCGTGCATTCGCCAGACGGTTTCGTGAACGATGCGATCAGTACCCGTGACACGTCCGGCCCAGCGCCAGTGCTGGCCCGCCACGGTGCCAGCCGTGACGATTCCGGCGGCGGTCTCCAGATCTTCCGGGGCCGTTGCGATCTGCATGTCCTCGACTACTTCGTCGAGTGGCATGGCAATGCCGTCGGCGATCAACTGTATGTTCTCGGCGAACAGTCCATTCAGCCAGCGCCGCCGCCGCGCGCCGTCGCGCTCGAAGCGGTCCGGGGGCGAGCCAAAACCCATGCTGCCGAACATGATCTGCGGCGACGGGTAGTACTGGAAGTTCGAGATCTCGCGAATCACGATCCGTTCGACGTCGCGCGACAGTGCGGTCATCGCCAGTGGTAGCAGATCGCCCATCCAGCCCGGATTCAGACCGGTGGAATGGAACGTGCTGCGGCCCTCGCGACAGGCTGATTCGAGACGCTGAACCACCGCGGCACCGTGCACTTTCGGATACAGGTAGCCGACTACGGTGATGACGTTCTTGCCGGCGGCAAGCAACGCACATATGTCGTCCAGATCCTGTTGCTCGTGCTCGCCATACACGAGCGAGGCAAGCGGCGCGTGAATCACGATGTCGGCGTCACTGTCGACTACGGCACCGATGGAACTCGTGGCGTTGACCCCAAGCCGTTGCTGCCCCAACAGTTCACCGATGTCGCGGCCGACTTTCTCGGCCGACGAAGTATGCAGGCCGACCAATGTCATGCCCGCGCGGCGCAGCACTTCCGTTGCCGCATGTCGGCCCACCGTGCCACTGGCCCATTGAAAGACGCGATAGCTCATATTTGTTCACCTGGTATGGGCAACAAGTTTACCGGCATCACGACCAGCACTTTCGACATGCGCTGCGGTTGTGGTACTTCGCTGACGCCGGCCGTCATGCGGTTGCCTCGCGCGCCCACGCGCGCGCTTCCTTCGATGCGGTCCATTTCAATGCGTTGCACAGCAGCGTGCGAAAGCCTGGATTGGCAAACGCCTGCGGGCCGTCGCCGACATCGGATACCACCACAGGGCTGTGGCGCGCGGCGTTTGCCCAGACGATCAGGTTGCTGCCGCGCGGATGCTGCCACGATTTCTGTTCCTCGGGCGGCGCCAGCGGCGGCGGCGTGAAGTTGTCGGCGACGAATTCGTAGTCGCCGCGCAGCAGCGGTACGACGTGTGCTTCGAAGCCGGCAGTCTTCAGATAGATCTCGTCGGTGATCTCGAAGCCGTCTTCGAGCCCGGCCAGCACCGGATGAATGCGGGCAGGACGCAGTGTCAGCGTCGCGTTGGGTAGCGGACCGTGCCCTCCGCGATAGCCGGTTCCAGGTACTTCGACGCCATCGAGCAGACCGCGGCGCAGCATGAACGAAGACCCCGAGATCTGCCGCCAGAGTGGCCACTCGGGCCATGACACTGTGGCGTGATTCAACATCACGATGCCGGTGCCGCGCTCGAGCATCGCTTCGATGGCTGCCCGATAGCTCGGGGGCGGCACGCCGGTATTGTCGGCACCGTCGTGCGTGAGGCCGATGCCCGGAATGCCGCTCATGTCGTAGAACAACACGCAGTCGTACGCATCCGCGTGCTCCGGTGCCAGCACAACCTGCGCTGCCGGTTGTTCCACAAGCGTGGTTGTAATGCCGGCCATGCCGACAAACATCTCTTGAAACGCGTTGTGATCGTAGTCGTGTCCTTTGGATACGATCAGCACCGAGACGGATTTGGACATGTTGGCTGCGATGCTCCTTTGATTCGACGACCACCGAAAATGGTAACCGGTATCGACTCACCGTGCGATGAATCAGGCACTGAGCCCGGCACCGTTGCTGGAACCGATCCGGGCCAACGCCTTGTCCAACCACGCGATGAGTTCTTGCGCGACCATTTCGCGGTTGATTTCGTTGAACATTTCATGACGACCGCCGACGTAACGCTGCTCGTCGATGTGTTCGATACCGGCCTTGCGGTATGCAGCAACCAACCGATCGAGGCCCTTACCGTTGCCATGCACCGGATCGTCGGCCCCGGACAATACGTAGACCGGTAGCGTCTTCGGAATGAGTCTGATCTGCCTGCGTTTGCGCGCTTGCCGGGCGCCCGCAAACAAATCGCAGAGCCCGCCGACTCGCAGCACGAAACCGCACTTCGGATCGGCCACGTACTTGGCGACCTCGTCGGTATCGCGCGACAACCACTCGAAGCCGGTTGGCCCCCCGAATGCGTCGTTGGCGGCGCCGAATATCATGCGTTGGAGCAGTTCGCTGTTCGCGCCCGCGCCGCGCCGCAAACGCTCGAAGCGTGCCAACGTATGACTGAGCCACAACGAAAACGGCGTGCCCAGACCCGGTGAACCGGACAGCACTACGGCGTTGAGCGTATCGCCGTACCGATACAGGTATTGCTGTGCCAGCATCGAACCCATGCTATGGCCGATCAGAACCCGCGGTACGCCATGTACCAGCTTAGCGAGGTGGGCGTTGAGTTCGTGCATGTCGGTGATCATGCGGTTCCAACCGTCCGGCCCGATATCGCCGAGGTGATCGCTGCCGGCAGTCTCGCCGTGGCCGCGGTGATCGTCGGCGATGACCAGATACCCCACCGCCGCAAGCCGCTCACCGAGCTGCCGGTAGCGGCCGGCATGCTCGCCCATGCCGTGCGCGAGCTGTATCGCCGCGCGCGGCGCGCCATGTGGCGGCCGCCATCGAAAGCAATGCAGTTCGACGCCATCGCTGGCAGAAAATTCGAATGTCTCCATCGAGGCGTCCGATCGAAAGTGTCGAGCGAGTTTACCCGCCTCCGCAGTTGTCGTTTGGAGTTTTCGGTGCGGCGCTGTTAGCGTATCGCACGGCACCGATGCATCGTTGCCAACATATTATTCAAGGGGGACGTCATGGCAGGCAGGCTCGATGGAAAAGTGGCGGCGATTACCGGGGCGTCCAGCGGCTTCGGCGCGGCCGCGGCGCGGCGTTTTGTCGCGGAAGGGTGTCGCGTGGTGCTGGGCGATATTCAGCACGGGCCGGGTACGGCGCTGGCAAAGGAACTGGGCAAGGCGGCCGTGTTCACGCCGTGCAATGTCGCAGTGGAACAGGACATCTCGAATCTCGTCGATTGCGCGGTCAGCGAGTTCGGCGCACTCGACATCATGTTCAACAACGCCGGCATTGTCGGTGCGGTGGGGCCGATCGCGACGACACCGGCGAACGAATGGCAAGCGACCCTGGACGTGCTGCTCAACGGCGTGTTCTACGGCATGAAGCACGCCGCGCGCGTGATGCAGCCGCGCATGCAGGGCTCGATCATCAGCATGGCGAGCACCGCCGGAATCCTTGGCGGCCTGGGTCCGCACGCGTATTGCGCGGCGAAGCACGCGGTCATCGGCCTGACCAAAAACGTTGGCGCCGAATTGTGCCGCTACGGCATTCGCGTGAACGCGATCGCGCCGGCCGGCATGGCGACGGCGATGGTGGCGAATGTGATGACCGGCGATCCGGCCGCGATCGACGCTGCGAAATCGGCGCTGGCGCAGGGCTCGCCGTTGATCAATCGGGCGGGGGTTGCGGAGGATGTCGCGAACGCCGCGCTGTGGCTCGCCAGCGATGAGTCCGGCTATACAAACGGTCACGTGCTGACGACCGATGCCGGCGTCACCACCGGCGCGCGCGCCGGCAATCCACCGTTCGACGAGTATCGGCCGATGTTCCGCGAAGCGGGCAAGAGCGGGCTGTAGGAACGCGCGACCAGGCTCTCAGCGCGCGTCGGTTTCGATCGGGTACGCCGCGTGTTCCTCGACCTGACAGAACAGGTGCTGGAAATGCCAGCGGTCCTCGATGCGCACGTACTGTTCGCGATACCAGCCGATGATGCGCCGGTACTGCGGACTGCCGTCGCGGCGATATCCGGTGTACAGCATGATCAATCGCCAGTGGCCACTGGCGAGATCGCCGTCGACGTCGATAATCGGATTGATCGCATGGTGGCCGGAATTCCGGATGGTGCCGCTGCGGCCGATGCCGCCAAGCAATGCCTTGATGGCGTCGCGTCCCTCCGCGCGGCCGACGCCGCTTGCCTCCCATACTGCGTCGGGTGCGAACAACGGTCCGAGCGCTTCCGGATTGTGGGCGTCGTCGCACGCGGCGCAGTAGCGTGCCTTCAGCTTCTTGATTTCCTCGATGTCTTCCAGCACGCGCAGGCGCGCTTCAATCGAGCGCTCGCTCATCGCACTACGATCGAGGCTTCGCCCCAGGGTGTCAGCTGGCGGGAGTGGTCTTGAAACGCAGCGGGTAGTTCTTCTGTCATGTCCAGCGTGGCCGCGAGCCGGCCGAAGCCGACGAAGAATGCCACCGTCATGCCGAGTTCCACGATCTCCGCTTCGCTGAAGTGGCGGCGCAGGCCGGCGTAAGTGTCGTCGTCGATCGATAGATGATCACCGGCAAACCGATCCGCGTAGTCGATCGCGCAGCGTTCGGCATCCGACAGGTCGTCCGCCTGCGCGGGCTGTTCGAGTGAGCAGACCAGCGACTCGGTCACCCCGTCAGCGACCGCGTCGCGATAGCGGATCGCCATGCAACTGCGACACTGATTGCGGAACGCGACGCGCAGCCTGACCAGTTCGACCAGCCGATCGGGTAGCACTCGATGCGCCTTCAGTGCGCCAGCGAACGCAATCATGCCTTTGGCGAGTTCCGCGCGATGCGCGAACATGCGCATCAACCCCTGTTCGAGCGGTGTGGCCGCATCCGCGCGCGTTATCGCGCGAAGTTCCGCATCCCATTGATCGACGTCGAGTTTGCTGATTCGGCTCATGTTGCTGTCCTCCCGGAGCTACAGTTTGAATGGCCGGTGGCGACGCTGTCGAGCGGTGACACGGGTGCGTGTGGGTCTTGCGTGGCTCTCGTGTAGTATCGCTCCGATGCGCGGAATCAAGGGCGTGAGACGCGCCGAATACGACAGCGAAGTAGCGAAGGAGCGGTGATGGCGGATGTCGATGTGGCGCACTGGTGGGCCCTGGTCGGGCTGGGGGCCATGTGGCTCGGTGTTCAGATCGCGATCGTCGCGGGCCCGCCGCGCGCGCTCCGGCGCGGCGAGACGCCGACCGCGCCCGCCGGTTCGCCACAAGCATTCGGGCTGTTCTGGATCGATCAATATGGGTTCATCGGACTCGCGTTGGCGATCGGCGGCGTAGTGCTCGCGGTATCGGGCTTTGTCGTGGGAGGGGCACGATGATCGCCGGCGTGCCCATCACTGCGCTGTATGCAGGGTTGCTCGGGCTGCTCGCGGTCGGGCTCGCCAATCAGGTGCTGTTCGTGCGTTTGCGGGTGGCAACGATGCCCGGCTGGAAGCCGGATGCGGTGATGCGCGTGCAGGCGAACTTCGTTGAGAACGTGCCACTCGCGCTGATCCTGTTGCTGATCGTCGAATTGCAGCACGCTGCGGCGCCGGTGATCCACACGTTCGGCATCGCGCTTGTCGTCTTTCGCATGCTGCATGCGTGGGGCATGAGCCGCACGGCCGGCGCCAACTATCCGCGTTTGATCGGCGCACAAGGCACATTTCTGCTGATCTCGATCATGAGCGTGGCTGCCATTTACGGAAGCCTACGTTGATGCGCGACAACGCTCCCATGCGCGGGTAACGCGATGCAATTACTACTGACCTGGCTGGAACCGTGGGAGCCGTCTGTCGTGGCGGTCGTCGTCTTCGCCGCGACGGCACTCGCGTACCTGCGCGGCTGCCGGAGGCGACACACCTCTGTGCCACGCCGCTTGTCGTTCTGGCTGGGCCTGTCGATTGCGTATGTCGGACTGCACACGCATCTCGATTACTACGCAGAGCACGAGTTCTTCGTGCATCGCCTGCAGCACCTCGGCTTGCACCATCTCGGTCCGTTTCTGCTGGCGCTGGCGTATCCGGGGCCCACGCTGCGCGCCGGGCTGCCGCTGTCGTGGCGGTTTCGCGTCGTGCGTCCGGTGCTGCGGTCTTTCCCGGTGCGCTGGGTGTTGAATCTACTACTGCACCCGTTCGTTGCGCCGGTGTTGTTCGTTGGGCTGATCTTCTTCTGGTTGTATCCGCCGGTGCATTTCGACGCGATGCTCGATGCCCGGCTCTACAAACTGATGAATTGGAGTATGTTCGTTGATGGCCTGATGTTCTGGTGGCTGCTGCTCGATCCGCGGCCCAGTCCGCCGGCACGTATGGCGCCGGGGGTGCGCGTACTCGTCGCGCTTGCGGTGATGCTGCCGCAGATCCTGCTTGGCTCCTATATCTCCTTCAGCCACGAGGACCTGTATCCGATTTATGAACTGTGCGGACGCGCGTTCGGCGGGATCACGCCGCAAATGGATCAGATGTACGGTGGCCTGATTCTGTGGATTCCGAGTTCTATGATGAGCGTGTTTGCCGCACTGCTGGCGTTGAGTCGCTGGATGCACTTGTCAGACCGGCAACGCCTGCACGAATCGTCCGATACGCGCCATGCGACGGCATAACGGCGCGATGCACAGCACCGGAATCAGTCGCCGCCGGAACCGCTGTCCTGCGTGGCCGCAGAACGCACCGGCAGGCTGATTGACTGCTTGCCGCCGTCCTTGAATTCGAGATCGATACGGACCACATCGCCCGTATGGATCGCGTGACGCGGTTCCATCAGCATGAAGTGGTAACTACCGGGCGCCATGGCGACGCTGCCCCCGGCCGGGATTTCCAGCGACGGCACCATCTGCATATGCGACATACCGTCGTGCTCAATCGACTGATGCAGCATCACACTCGCAAAATCCGGACTGGTTGCACCCACTAACACGCGTGCCGGACCGGCGTTCTGTAACCGCAGATATCCTGCTAACGGCAGGTTACCGGGCAACCAGCGCACCCACGCATCGTGCACGGTCAGATCCGCGGCGCGCGCCGACAGCGCGGTGAGCAACGCGATGACGAGCCAGAAGCCGATGAGCGCGCGGGCGCGCGGGGCTGATGCAGCGCGCATCACGCCGATGCCTGCAGCAATGTTTGCAGATCGTGTTTGATCGCATCCAGCGACGCGCCGGATGTCGCCAACAAGCGGGCACGCCCGCTCCGATCGAAGATGTACACCGCGGAACTGTGGCTCACGTCGTAGTTGCCATTCTTGTCGGGCTTGTCCCGATTGAACGCCACTCGATAGCGCTTCGCCAGCGACTTGATCTCGTCCGGCGTGCCGGTCAGTCCGACAATGTGCGGCCCGAATGCATTCACGTAATCGTGCAACACTTTGGGCGTGTCGCGTGCCGGATCGACGCTGATGAACAAAACGTTCAAGCCATCGGCCGCGGCGCCGAGGCCCGCAACGACGCGATGCAGCTTAGCGAGCGTTGTCGGACAGACATCCGGACAGTGTGTGTAGCCGAAAAACAGCAGATTCAAGTTGCCCGCGTAAGTGGCCTGAGTCACAGGCTTGCCGTCATCTGAAATCAGATTGAATTGCAGATCAGGCAGATGTCCTTCGACATCGTCGAGTTGCCAGTGTGCGGGGGGTTTGCCGCAACCTGCCAGGCCCACTGCCATCGCCGCCAGGGCGAACATCAGCATGCGTCGGGTGGCCACAGAAACGCTCATCCCGCCGCGTTCGAATGTGGTGCCAGGTTGACATCGCTGTCGTTCATCTCGCGAGTCCACGCGGCGAATTCGAGTTGAATACCGTCTGGGTCGAGGAAATAAATGGAACGGACAAACGTCGACGGCGTGATCTCTGCGCTGGCGCCGCGCTCCGAATCGTCGTGATTGACCACCTGTGTGACGTCGACGCCCGCTTCGGCGAGCCGTTCGCGATACTCGTCGATCTTGTCGAGGGATATGTCGAACGCGACGTGGTTCATCGTCGCGTTCGCAGTGGTGATCGATCCGCGCCCGACCAGATTGGCGGGATGCGTGATGCCAGGTTGCGACTCGGGCGAGTCCGGAAACCAGAAGAACGCCAGCGAGTCGCCGTTGCCGATATCGAAGAAGAAATGCTGGCCCATACCGTTTGGCAGGTTGATCGTCTTGGTCAGCGGCATGCCGAGCACACCTGAATAGAAATCGACGGTGCGCTGCATGTCTTTGCACGTCAACGCCAGGTGATTGATGCCGCGAATCTCGAAGCGGGTGTTTTGCTCTCGGGCCATGTTGGATTCTCCGTAGACAGTTTGATTGAGGGGAACCTGATCGAGGCGAACCGTCAGGAACCTGAAACGGTGCGATAGTGTGAGATCTGAATCTCCTCGCCATAGTCGGCGTAGTCTCCCGCTGTGCGGCGTGCACGGAATTCGGCCCAGTTGATCGGTCGATAGCGTGCGCACACGCCGTTTGGCAGCGCGTTGGGTAGTGGCTGGTAGTACGCCTGCGGTGACGGGTTGAAGAAATACGGTGCGCTGTAGCGTTCCTGCCGATCGCTTGCGATCACGCGATGCAGACCAGCCGGATAGCGATCGTTCGACCACACCTGCACCACGTCGCCGATGTTTACGACCAGCGCATCGGGATTCGGTTCGACCAGTGTCCACGCGCCGCCGCGGAATACCTGTAGGCCCGGTTGTGCGTCCTGCAGCAGAATCGTGATCGCCCCCGAGTCTGTGTGGTGGTTGATGCCGAAATTGCCGGGCGCGCCGGTCGGAGCATCGGGTGTTGCGGGGTCTGTGCAGAGTGGATAGTAGTTGAGCCGCAGAAAGCTGCTGTGGCGCGGCAGGAACGCGCTGCGCAATTCTTCGCGGGGTGTCCGAAGACAGCTCGCGATTGCGTCGAGCAGGCGGAAACTCAGAGCCTCGCAGGCAGCGGAGAACGTCTCGATCGCCGGACGAAACAGCGGCAGCGTCAAAGGCCATTGCGCCCGCATGCCGGCCAGTGGGCCCTCGGTTTCGTCCGGTCCGACGTCGAAAACCTGCTTCCAGTCGCGCGCGTTCTTGGTGAGTTCGCGATCGTAGTAGCCCCAAGAGTTGGTTGCGGTACGTTCGATTGCGAGCTTTTCCTCGACAGGCAATGAGAAGAACGCCCGCATGCTCGTATGCGCTGCATCGATCACCGCACCCGGTACACCATGTCCGGTCACCTGGAAAAATCCCCAGTCGCGACATGCCGCGTCAATCTCGCGTAGTACGTCGGGATCGTCCTCGAGATGATGTATGTCGATGACAGGAATGTGGTTGGCGTGGGTCATGTGGTTGCAGAGTATATTCACATCATTCGATTTCATCGCCATCCGGGGAACTTGACATGGAAGTTCAACCGCGGAATACCAACGCAAGACCACGCGCGCCATTCCGGTGATTGCGTTGACGCAAGTGTAGCGCGGCGCACGATGGTGGCTACCCGCAAGCTGGTCGCGAGAGCGGTCGCCGCCGCCATCTTGTTAGTCGGCATAGTTCTGATCGTCGAACGCGGCGGCATACTTGCGTGGGTCGGCGCAATCGCCGGCATTGCGATGCTGGTCAAGTGCTATCTACGACCCTCCAGAATCGATGTCGCACTCGGTCTCTGTGCCGCCACGATCTGGGCGTTGGCGTGGGCGGGGACGATTTACTATGTGATATCAACGTGGGAGTCTGGCGAGGTGGTGCAACTCGCCATTGAGACGCATCATGGCCCTCACACCGCACGGGTCTGGATACTCGATACGGGTGAATCTCCGGTCGCCATATACGACGCTCCGCCACAGGCGGCCCGCGCGTTGATGTCGGGGAACCCGCTGAAACTCACGCGCGCTGGCGAAGTCAGCGTCAGACACCCGAAGGCGATACCGGCCGACAAGATGCCAGAGGCGGAATTGAACGCGATCTATCGACTGATGGACGAAAAGTATGGCGAGCGAAACTTCGCCACGAGTGTGTACTACACGATGCTGGGACGCATGCGAAACCGCGTACTCATGATCGTGACGCTGAACAAGTAGACGGAGAGACAGCATGAACATTCATCCGGAAATTGCCGCACTGGTCGGCGAGATTGATTTCGAACCCGACGCATTGCTGTCGAAATATCTGGCGGAGCGCGACAAGCGTATTCGGGAAGACGGCAACGCGCAGTATGTCGAGGTGAAAGCGGAATTCTCCCGCTATGTCGAAGACCCTTACGTCGACCCTGGCTTCACGCGTGAACCGGTATTCGACGAGGTGGAGTTCGCGATCATCGGGGGTGGTTTCGGTGGATTGCTGATGGGTGCGCGGTTGCGCGAAGCGGGCTTCGAGAATATTCGGGTCGTGGAGAGTGCCGGCGATTTCGGGGGCACCTGGTACTGGAACCGCTATCCGGGTGCGATGTGCGATGTGGAGTCGTATTGCTATCTGCCGCTGCTCGAAGAACTCGGCTACATGCCGAAGCACAAGTATTCGTTCGCGCCGGAGATCCTCGAACACAGCCGCCGCATCGCGCGCCACTACAACCTGTACGACAACGCGCTGCTGCAGACCGGCGTCACTGAGATGCGTTGGGATGAAGATGCCGCGCATTGGATCATCAGCACGAATCGCGGCGACCGCTTCAAAGCGCGCTACGTTGCGATGGCGAACGGTCCGCTGAGTCGTCCGAAGCTGCCCGGCATTCCCGGCATCAACGATTTCAAAGGCTATACGTTCCATACCAGCCGCTGGGACTACGGCTACACCGGCGGCGACAGCTACGGCAGTCTGACCGGTCTGAACGACAAAACCGTCGGCATCATCGGTACCGGCGCGACGGCGATTCAGTGCATTCCGCACCTCGGCGCGGCGGCCAAACAGCTCTACGTATTCCAGCGCACGCCGTCGTCGGTGGATGTGCGCAACAACGCCGAGACCGACCCCGCCTGGGTTGCGTCGCTCGAACCCGGCTGGCAGAAGCGCCGCATGGAGAACTTCAACGTGCTCGTCAGCGGCGGCGATCAGGATGAGGACCTCGTGCACGACGGCTGGACCGACATCTTCCGCAATTTGACCGGCACGGCCGCGAAGGAAGCGTCGCGCAAGCTGGGCCGGCGGCTCAACAGCGAAGAGCGCGCGGAACTGATGGTGCTGGCGGACTACAAGAAGATGAATCAGGTGCGTGCGCGGGTCGATGCGATCGTCAGGAACCCGAACACGGCCGCAGCGCTGAAGCCGTGGTATCGGCAGTTCTGCAAGCGGCCGTGCTTCCACGATGAATACCTGCCGACGTACAACCGCCCGAACGTGGCGCTCATCGATACCAACGGTAAAGGCGTGCAGCGCCTCACCGAACGTGGTGTCGTCGCCAATGGCCGGGAATACGACGTCGATTGCCTGATCTTCGCGACCGGCTTCGAAGTTGGTACGTCGTACACGCGCCGCGCCGGTTACGACATCATCGGCCGTGGCGGCAAAACGCTGTCGGAACATTGGTCCAATGGCCTGCGCACACTGCACGGGCTGACGACGCACGGTTTCCCGAACTGCTTTTTCCTCGGCTTCACGCAGACCGCGATCACGATCAGCGTGCCGCAAGCGCTGGGCGAGCAAGCGCGGCACGTTACACATCTCATCAGTGAGGTGCGTGCGCGTGGTCATCGGGTGCTGGAAGCAACCGCGGAAGGCGAGGGCGCATACGTGGACGAAGTGCGCGGTCTCGCGCGAATCGGGGAGCGCTTCTACATGGAGTGCACGCCCGGCTATTACAACAGCGAGGGCGCGGTCGGCAACAAGAGCGGTTTCTTTTCGGACATGTACGGAGCAGGCCCATTGCGGTTTTTCGAAATGCTGCAGGAATGGCGCGCCAACGGCGCAATGAAGGGGCTCGATCTGCGCTGAACGCGCATCCCGACATCAGAGGGCACGGGCCGTGCGTGCGGCATTTTGTCGCATTGCGGCTCCAGCGCGGCGCCGCTAGCGTGAACGGCTCATTGGGGCACCCTGGGTTCTGTAATGCCGAGTTTGGCTCGTTTCGAGCGGGCGCTGCCGATCGTTTTGGCGCTGCTGCTGTGCAGCAGCTGGGCGATCGCTGCAGAGCCACAAGTGCCGGCACCGTCGGTGGAAACGATCGTCGTGACGGCCACGCGCACCGAACGCAGCGTGACGGATCAACCCGACAGCATCAGCGTCGTCACGGCGGCGCAAATCGGCGCGACACCGGCGCAATCGCTCGACGACGTATTGCGCACGGTGCCGTCGGTGAATCTACCGCTTGCAGCTTCCTATCAACTGCATCCAACTGCGAATTCCGTATCGATGCGCGGTCTCGGCGGTATTCGCGCGCTGGTGCTGCTGGACGGCGTGCCGATCAACGATCCGTTCTTCGGTTACGTGCAATGGAATCGCGTGCCGCTGCGCGACATCGACCGCGTCGAAGTGGTGCGCGGCGGCGGCTCGCCGCTGTGGGGAAACTATGCGATGGGCGGTGTGATCAACATCATTACCCGCGCGGCGGACGAATCGGGCGGCGGCGTATCGGCCGGTTACGGCAGCGATGGAACCTACCGCGCGGACGCGAACGGGAATCTGCTGCTGTCCGAATCGGTGGCGCTAGATGCCACCGTCAGCACGTGGGGAACCGACGGAGCCGACCAGATTGCCCAGCGCTATGGTCCGATCTACCAGCCCACGTCGTTCGACGCGGTCAATGCAAGCGTCACGGCGCGCTTCGCGCCGGACCCGGGCCTGCACGGCTACATGCGATTCAACTATCACGACAACGAACAGACGTTGACGACGAACGCGCAGACCAACCACCAGCGTATCTATGACTACTCGGGTAGCGTCACCAAGCGCATTGGTCAGTCGGATCTCACCGCGACCGCGTTCCACGAGAGCAGTCACTTCGTTACCGCCAACACCAATACGCCGGATGGCGTCGAATTGGGCTACGGCGAATACCTGCAGAATCGCCACACGACGCCGGTCGATATGACAGGTGCGTCGTTGGTCTGGTCCACGCAGCTCAGCGACATCTTCAAGCTCGTGTCGATCGGTACCGACTTCCAGCAGATCGACGGCGAGGACGACGCCAGAATATTCGACGAGGCGAGCACGCTGGTTCGAACCGATGTCGGACAGGGCAAGCAACGCTTCGTCGGCGTGTTCGCGCAGCTCGATATGTATCCGATCGATCGTCTGGAGGTGCTCGCGAGCGTGCGTTATCAGTACATCGATACGTATGACGGCGTCGACATCACGCCGGGTGGGCTCGGCGATGTACCCGACCGCTCCGACGACAGCGTCGACCCGCGGGTATCGGTGCGTTATCAACTGCTGCCGAACGTTGCGCTACGCGGTGCCGCGTACTCCTCGTTTCGCGCGCCGAATCTCGACAACCTGTATCGCACGTTCAGCGTGCCATCCGGTGTTTTCTATCCAAATCCGCAATTGAAACCGGAGTCGCTCGAAGGGGGTGAACTCGGTTTCGATGTGGACTGGCACGGGCTGCGCGCGCAGGTGACCGGGTATCACTCCCAGATCACCGATCTGCTGACGTCTCGTAACCTCGATGCGGATGAACTGCCGCCCGGATTCTTCTTCGGCTCGCGCAACATCAACGCTGGTAGGGCAACCGCCGAAGGCATCGAAGCGGCGCTGCAATTGCGTGTGACCGAGACGCTGACGACGGCGCTCAGCTACACCTACGCGCGTTCGCGTATCGACTCCAACGAATTCGATCCGGCCAGCGTCGGCAATCAGATCGCCGACGTACCGCGCGACCAGGCGAGCGGCAGCGTGACGTATGCGGCGCCGCGCGGCTGGCGCACGTCGATGCGATTGCGCTGGGTTGGCAAGAGTTGGGGCGACAACGACAACACGTTGCCGCTCGACAGTCACGTCGTGGTCGATGCATCGGCCGACTATCCGCTGACCGATTCGATCACTACGTTCGTCAACGTCGAGAATCTGCTGGACGAGCGGTATGTCGCGAACAATTCCGGCTTCAATCCGCCGCTGTGGGGCACGCCCCTCAGCGTCTTTGTTGGAATATTTGCCCAGTTGCATTAACGACTTGATGTGACATCGTTTGGCGCCGGACGACGCGGTTACGCGCGGACGGTTCGCCAACGCGTCGTAAAGTCGATACAGCGGTCGAGTACAAATATCGCGGCGACCGACAGCCCCAGCAACGGCAGTACGACGCAGAGAACCGCACCACTCGCGAGCACGCCCCTGGGAACACCAGCGTTGCTACGCGCGGGCGCAGACAGGCCGCCGTTCGGCCGGCGCAGCCACCACGAGACGATGCCCGTAACGCTCATCCAGATCACCGCCATCGCGATGGCGGTATTCAACCAGCGGTTGATGGCCCCGAAGTCGCCCTGATGCAGATGCACGCCGGCGTTGATCAGCCGTGCCATCAACGGATTGTCGTTGTCGTGCACATCCACCTTGATCGTACCGGTGGTGGTGTGGCCGGTGATGTAACGGTCGAAGCCCGGTGGTGAATTGACGTTGTGAATCCACCAGTCGCTGCCTGGCGTCGGGCCGAGGCGTATCTGCAGTGTCCCAACGACGCCGCTTTGGCGTGCCTGCGCGATCAGCCGATCGAGCGCCGGAAGCGCGGCGCGCACCGCCTGCGCAGTTGCGCCGCCGGGACTGAATCCACCGGGGTTCTGCTGGTCGAGGCGCTGCTGGATTGGCGTCAGCACCTGGCCGCCCCAGAACGCGGTCCACGGCAACGCGGTAATCAGGAACGCCAGAATGAACAGCGAAAACCAGACCGCAACGCATGCATGTAGATCGCGCCAGAATACCCGTTGCCCCTGTCGTAGGCGTGGCCACAGCGCGCGCAGCCAGAGCAGGCCGCGCGGCCCGGACGCGCCGCGCGGCCACCACAGATACACCCCGGTCGCGATCATGACGATGGCCCAGCAGTCGCCCAACTCCAGCAGCCAACTGCCGGGCGCGCCGAGCGGCCAGCCGCCATGCAGGCTGCGCGTGATGCCGGGCAACCACGACGCGGCGCCGAGCGTGCCGAGCACGGCGCCGGCGTGATCGACGAACACCGGGCTCACCAATCCGTCGTCGTCCTGTATCAGCACGACGGTCGATCGATCAGCCTGCTGGGGTATCTGGATCTCGGCAATATGGGCGGCGGGGTGTGCCGCGAGGACCGCGTTGAGTCGCTGGCTGATCGGCGCGGCCACGACTGCCGGCGTCACGAAGCGCAGCTCCGGGTGCGCGAAGTCCATCCATTGACCGGACCACAGATACAGGCTGCCGGTGATGCCCTGCCAGAGTACGAACGGAATCACCAGCAGCGCGGCAAAGAAGTGCCAACGCCAGAACAGCCGGTACAGCGGGTTCGGTCCGGTCATGTGTCGTCCTTTGAAAAAAGTGCTGCGGACGTCGGTAGAATGATCAACCGCACATGATTCGCGAAGCGGCCGCGATGCGCGATGCGGCAAATTGCCGCAGTTGAGTAGCCGGTACGGTGCGCTTTGGTAAGGGAGACGATGTTCTCAAAGTATGGAGCGCTTGCGGGAATCGCGCTGTGTGTCTGTCTGTCGGGATGCAGCGAGAGCAGCGGTGCGCCCAGGCCCGAGGTGAAGGCGATTCCGGTGGTGGTTGCGGCGGTCGAGCGGCGCCAACTGCCCATCGTTCTGAATGAGGTCGGCACGGTTGATTCGATTGGCAGCGTGGCAATTCAGTCGCGCGTCGACGGCCAGATCGTCAAGGTGTTTGTCGCCGATGGTCAAGAGGTGAAGGCGGGCGAACCGCTGATTCAGATCGATCCGGCGCCGCTCGATATCGCGCTGCGCATCGCGCGCGCGAACCTGGCGCGCGATAACGCGACGCTTACCAACGCGAAATCGAAGCTCGAGCGTGGACGCTCGCTGCTTGCGCGGAAGTACATTGCGCAGGATGCATTCACTCAGCTGCAGACCGATCTGCAGTTCGCCCAGGCGACCGTCGATGCCGATCGCGCGACCGTCGATGAGGCCGCGCTGCAATTGAGTTACGCGACCATCACCGCACCGGTTGCCGGCAAGATCGGCCGGGTATCGCTGCGCCTCGGCAACATGATCCACGCCGCCGCGCAGACGCCGCTGGTGACGCTGAACGTGCTCGACCCGGTCGATGTGGCCTTCGCCATTCCGCAGCAGCAGCTCGAACTCGTGCGTGAAACGATGGCGCACACGCCGCCGCAAGTTCGTGCGACCACGACCGATGCATCGGGCAAACCCGTGGAGACGGTGGGTCAGTTGACGTTCATCGACAACACGGCTGACCCACTGACCGGAACGATCAAGCTGCGGGCGCGCTTTGATAACCGCGCGCGCACACTGTGGCCCGGTGTATTCGTCAACGTCACGCTGTCGTTGCCGATCGAAGAGGAGTCGATCGTCGTGCCGAATGCTGCGATCGGCAACGGCCCGAACGGCCAGTACGTGTTTGTCGTCAACGAGTCGATTGCCGAACTGCGTAACGTGCAGGTCGGCCGAGCCGGTGACCAGTGGACCATCGTGACCGGCGTACGGCCGGGCGAGATGGTCGTGGTCGATGGGCAATCGCGATTGAGCCCGAACGCGCGGGTAGCAATCTTCCCCGCCGGCAAGTCAGCGTGAATATCTCGGCGCTGTTCGTCGGCCGCCCGGTGGCGACCGCGCTGCTGACGCTCGGGCTGGCGTTCTTCGGCACGCTTGCTTATTTCGAGTTACCCGTTTCGGATCTGCCGGCGGTGGATTTTCCGACGATCTCCGTCACCGCGACGCTGCCCGGCGCAAGCCCGGAGACGATGGCCACTGCGGTTGCAACGCCGCTCGAGAAGCGTTTTTCGACGATAGCCTCGCTCGATTCGATGACGTCCTCCAGCGCCGAAGGCACCGCGTCGATCACATTGCAATTCGCGCTGGATCGCAACATCGATGCGGCGGCACAGGATGTGCAGACGGCGATCGCGGCAGCGGCCCGCCAGTTGCCGCCCGACATGCCGTCGCCGCCGTCGTTTCGCAAGGTCAATCCGGCCGACTCCTCAATACTGATCCTGGCATTGACGTCACAGACCGTGGCGATGTCGAAAATAGACGAGTATGCGGAGAGCGTGCTTGCGCCACGGATATCGACGTTGCCGGGCGTCGCCCAAGTGCAGGTTTTCGGGCCGCAGAAGTTCGCGGTGCGCGTGCAGTTGGACCCGAATCAACTCGCCGCGCGCGGCATTGGCGTGGACGAGGTGATGCAGGCGGTCAATGCCGGCAACGTCAACCTGCCGACCGGAACGCTGAACGGTGCCCAGCAGGCGATCACTGTCGAGGCCGATGGTCAGTTGAGTGACGCCGAGGGCTATCGACGCTTGATCGTGGCGTATCGCAACGGCGCGCCGGTGCACCTCAACCAGCTCGGCAGAGTCTTCGACGGCGTCGAAAACGACAAAACCGCAGCATGGGTCGGCCGTGACCTGACGCGTGCGGTCGTGATGGGTGTGCAGCGACAGCCGGGCACCAACACGATCCAGGTTGTCGATTCGGTGAAGGCGCTGTTGCCGACGCTGCGCTCGCAGATGCCCAGGGGTACTTCGCTGGACGTCGTTTACGACCGCTCGCAGACAGTGCGCGCGTCGGTGCACGACGTGAAGATTACGCTGGGCCTGTCGTTGCTGCTGGTGGTCCTGGTGATCTTCGCGTTCCTGCGCAACGTGCGCGCGGCGATCATCCCGAGCATTGTCATTCCGCTGTCGTTTGCCGGCACGTTTGCGGTGATGTATCTGCTGGACTTCAGCATCGACAATTTGTCGCTGATGGCGCTGACCTTGTGCGTAGGCTTCGTCGTGGACGACGCGATCGTCATGCTGGAGAACGTCAACCGACACATCGAACGCGGTGAGGCGCCGCTGCCAGCAACGCTCACGGGCGCGAAGGAGATCGGTTTTACGATCGTGTCGATGACGGTGTCGCTGGCCGCGGTGTTCATTCCGGTGCTGTTCATGAGCGGCATCGTCGGCCGGCTGTTCCATGAATTTGCGATCACGATCATCACGGCCATCCTGATCTCGGGCATCGTGTCGCTGACGTTGACGCCGGTGCTGTGCAGCAGGTTGCTGCAGCCGGTGCGGTCGTCTGCAGCGAACGAAGATCTGCGTTTCGAACGCGTCCGTGCGGCGTACGTCAACTCGCTCGACTGGGTGCTGCGGCATCGTCGCGCAGCGCTGCTGACGTTGCTCGCATCGCTGCTGGCGACAGCGTTGCTGTATGTGCTCATCCCAAAAGGATTCATCTCGAACGATGACACTGGCATGCTGATCGCAACGACCGAAGCCGCACCGGACATTTCGTTCGACGCAATGGCGCAGAAGCAGAAGCAGGCGATGCGGCTGATTGCGGAGAACGCGCATGTCGATACCATCATGGGATTCGTCGGCAGCACCAGCCGCACATTGAACAACGGCCGCATCATCGTCGCGCTGGCCCCGCAGAACACGCGGCCGCTTGCGCATCAGGTGCTCGAACAGATCCGGCCGCGGCTCGATGATATTCCGGGTTTGCGGGTCTATCTGCAGAATGTGCCGGCGCTGCGCATCGGTGGGTTTGTCAGCAAGAGCGAATTCCAATACGCATTGCTCGACGCGAACATGGACGAACTCGTGAAGTGGGTGCCGAAGATCGTCGATCGGCTCGATCGGTCTGCGTCGGTGGTGGATGTGAACACCGACCTGACCCTCGACAACCCCAAAGTCCAGATCATCATCGATCGTGAGCGCGCATCGCGTATGGGCATCAGTGCCGATCAGATCGAGCAGGCGCTGTTCACCGCCTATGGAGCGCGTCAGGTGTCTACGATCTATGCGTCTACCGATCAATACGCAGTGATCATGGAACTGCTGCCCCAGTTCCAGCGCAATCCGGATGCACTCGGCCTGTTGTATGTGCGCAGTACCAACGGGGCACTCGTTCCGCTGCGCGCGCTGGGGCAATTCAAGCGTGTGTCCGGCCCGCTGACGATTGCACACGTGGGCCAACTGCCGTCGGCGACGATTTCGTTCAACCTGGCGCATGGCAAAGCGCTCGGCGACGCGGTCAGCACGATCGACGAAACGATGACCGATCTTCGCGTACCGGATACGTTGATCGGCCGCTTCCAGGGTACTGCGCTCGCATTCCAGTCATCGTTGGCCGGCATGGGTTTATTGCTGTTGCTGGCGATCGCCACAATCTACCTGGTGCTCGGCGTTCTCTACGAAAGTGCGGTTCACCCCTTCACGATCCTGTCGGGTCTTCCGAGTGCCGGGCTCGGCGCATTGCTGACCTTGCTGCTGTTCCGCATGGAACTCGATCTATATGCGTTTCTCGGATTGATTCTGCTGATCGGGGTCGTCAAGAAGAACGCGATCATGATGATCGATTTCGCGCTCGATGCGCAGCGTAAGCGCAATCTCGATGCGGCGGCGGCGATTCGCGAAGCGTGCCGGTTGCGATTCCGTCCGATCATGATGACGACGTTCGCCGCGCTGTTCGGCACGCTGCCGATCGCGCTCGGCCTGGGCGCGGGTGGTGCGTCCAGACAGTCGTTGGGCATGGCCGTGGTCGGTGGCCTGTTCGTTTCGCAACTGTTGACGTTGTACCTGACACCGGTGGTTTATCTGACGCTGGAGCATCCGCTGCAGCGCTGGCGCGATGCCCGCGGCAGTCGTCGTTCTGCGCCAACCACTGTAGCGCCTTAGTGGCCCTGTTAGTCATCCATTCCGGGTGGAGCCTGGCCGTTGGCTTGCCGATACAGTTTGCCGAGTTCGGTAAGGTGCTCGTGGTGTCTTCGAGAGCGAATGTCCACGTCGTAAACCATCACCGACCCGTCGCGCTCTACGAGTACGGCGTGTGATCTGGCCAGTATCTGGCGAATGCGGTCATTGTCGGCGAGCGCGTGGGCGCGCATCTTCGTGATGCCGCGAGCGCGCGCGTGCCGCGTCAATGCCTTCAGCAGCAACCCGCCGAGCCCGTGCCCCTGCAATCGGTCGATGACGGCAACGGCTGGTTCTGCGGTATCGAGTTCGGGGTCAATCGCGCGGAAATACCTCGCCACGCCGACAATTGGCGCCGCGATGCGGCCGTCGGGTTCAATCAGCCGCGCGCCGACCGCGGCATGACGCTCTCCGTCGGTGTTCAGCAGGTTGTCGAGCAGCGGTCCTGCCAGTTGCGGCATTGCGGAGAAGAAGCGCAGATATCGTGATTGGCGCGAGAGGCCGCTGAATCCGGCGACCAGATCGTCGCGATCGCGCGGGCCAATCAGGTCGAGCCGAACTGGGGTGCCATCCGCCAGCGTATGAATCGACTTGAACATCGGGTCGGTAGTCAGAGCGAATCCTGCTGCCATGGCCGCGTCCGTTCGTTGCATCGCAACAATAGTAGCCTATAGGGCCGATATAAAACCCAGTAATGGCTGTAATTTCATTCGGAACGAAGTGAGGCAGAATACGTTGCCCCGCAGCAAATTGGTGCTCGAGTGCTCGGCATCGGTTCGAATTTGCCTGGCTAGATAATTAATAATTTTAAGGAGTGTATTGAAATATTGAATTGTCAGGCCGTAGTATCAGCGCGTCGACATCCATGGAGATTCCGATGCAGGCCGAAATAGATCGTGTCCTTTCGATGCTGAAGGACGGAACGCTGACTCCCGCGCAAGCCACCGAGATGATCACGGCCCTCCGCGGGACAACACTGCACGCCGAGCCGGAATCCGGTTCGCCCGACTCTTCATCGGAGGGCGACGGCCGTCGGCATCGGCGTCGGCATCGGCGGCACGGTCGCGGTGCGGACTTCGATCGGGCCTTCGAGCATCTCGGCCCCGATATCGAACGCGCGATGGGCGCCGGCGCGCGCACGCTGCGCTGGGCGCTGAAATCCGGCCTGCAGATGAAAGGTGCGAACTGGGGTGACGAGTCCAACAGTGTGGTGCTGTCCCGCGCCGAGGCGCCTGAAGGTAGCGATTTTGTCTGCGAGGCGAACGAACTTGCCGTTTCGCACCTGAAAAACCTGCGCCTGAATCGATCTACGTTCGCGCACAACGAACTCAATGCCGCGTCGATGCAGGACATCGAACTCAACGAATCCCGCGCGACCGGTTTGCGACTCCGCGGATCGTCCATCAAAGGCGGCTTGATCGAAAATTCGGAATTGACGGACGATGAATTCAACGGCGTCGGTGTTGTGAATTTGACACTCGACAAAGGGCGCCTCAATGGGTGCCGCTTCAACGGCGCACAGGTTCGCGATTTCGGCATCGCTTCCAGCCGAGTCGATGACAGCCGATTCAACGGGACGAAACTGAGGACAATCGTCATCAGATCCGACAGCGTTGTTAAGGGGTTGTCGTTGAACGGCGTATTGGGCCGCAACTGGTTGCTTGAGGACGCAGTCGTAGCGGAAACGCAAATTCGCGGCATTCGCGTGGATGGCCTGGTGCTGAAGCACAGCGGCCTCGAGCGTGTCGTGTTCAAGACAACAGACTGGACAGAGCGTCGTGAGCACAACTCGCTTGGTTTGATGCGCGACGTTGAACTGCAACGCGTCATCCTGAAGGATTGCACGTTTGAGGATTGTCGCTTCGACGGCACGCGCCTCGAAGGTTTCGATGCATCGAACCTGTTGTTTCGTGGCGTCGATTTCACCGGACGCGTGATCAACAGCGCCGCAGAGTTCGCCCGGCTTGCGCAGGCCCGTGACGTTGCCTGACACGCCGTTGCCCGCTCAGGCGCATACCCCATGCCCGGCGTGCCATGGGCGTCTCTATCCGAAGTTGTTGTGCTGCGCCGATTGCGGTCTCGAGGTCAGTACGCGTTACGGCGGCAACGAATTTGCCGGCCTCGAAGCAGAGGACCTGCATCTGCTGCGGATCTTCGTGGTCTGCGAGGGTCGGATTCGTGACATGGAATCGGCGCTCGGTGTCAGCTATCCGACCGTCAAGTCGCGCCTGGCGGCGCTGCGTGCGCGGCTCGGCTTGGTGTCGGATTCCACCGATGCTGAACCGAGCCCGAAGGCAACGGCCACCAATGCGCGTGAAATCCTCGATATGCTGGCCGACGGCAAACTAACGTACGAACAGGCGTTACCGGCGATTCGCGCATTGCGAGGCACTGGCAAGCCGTAGCGGTGCGGCCGAGCATAGCTGAATCGAGAAACTCCGAGCCGATCGAACAGTCCAAACTCATGAACACCATTGCAGGTGATTCAGGAGGCTTCGATGACTTTCGTCGGATTAGACCGTTTTGCGATCCGTGTCCTGCTCGGGGCCGGCGCGATTCTGCTTGCGGCAACGATTGGCATGCGTGTCGCTGATGCAGCAGATGCGCCGACCGCCGCATTGCCTGTCAAACCTGATAATACGCAACCGCTTGGCGACGCATCGATTCAATTCGCCGATCACGGTGGCATCTTCGACTGGCGTGCCGATGGCACCAAGGGCATCTGGGTGCAGAGCACCGCCAGAAAGTGGTACTACGGAACGTTCATGAATACCTGTACCGGTTTGAACTTTGCCGACAAGGTCGGCTTCGTCACCGAGCCCAACGGAGATTTCAATCGCTGGAGCGCCGTCATCGTGCCCGACAATCGGCAACCCGCTTGTCGATTGATGAGTTTCACCGCAAGCGTGGGGCCGCCACAGCATGTGGCGAATGTCACGGCCATGGATCAGGCCAAAACCTCAAAGCCGATTGCTGATGCTACGAACGACAACATTGAGGGCGACCGGCGCCAATCGACCACGGTCGCCGACGAAAAGATGGCTTGGATCTCCCGGTCAAACGCGCATCCACAGGATCATCCAATTCCGTAGAACGTCGCCGCTGTCGCGCCGAAGATTGCGGTTCGATCTTCGGTGGGCAGGGTGCAGACGAGGCTCTGCGCCGCGTCGCACCACGCGGTGTATGGGGCTGGCCCGGTCGGCTCGTCATAGGCCAGACGCAGCACCGGCCAGTCGCTGCCCCACATCAAGCGCTGTGGCCCGAACGCTTCGAGCAGTAGTTCCACATACGGTTGCAGCGTTGCCGGTGTCCAGCCGGCGGCGGCTTCGGTTGCGAGCCCCGAGAGTTTGCAATACGCATTCGTGTTTCGCGCAATGTCCCGCATAGAAACAGACCAATCGTCGAAGGCGCCGGTTGCAATCGATGGCTTGGCGCCATGGTCGATCACGACCGCGAGATCGGGGTGTCTGTCGAGCATGCGCAGCAGCACGGGCAAATGCTGCGGTCTAACGAGCGCATCGAAACGCAGCCTGGTGCGTATCATCGCCGCGATGGCCGGCTCGACCGACGCGCGCAGCAGCCAGGCGTCGTCGGGAAGGTCCTGCAGCATGGGTCGCAATCCGAGCAAGTGCGGGTGGCGCGCCAGCGCTTCGATCTTTGCTACCGCATCCGGCGAAGCCAGATCGGTCCAGCCGACGACGCCGGTGATGAACGGCGCTTCGTTCGCGAGTTCGAGCAGAAAAGCGGTCTCGGCGTCGCTCGGTGCAGCCTGCACCGCAACGGTTCGATCAATCCCTGACCGTTCCAATAAAGGGGCGAGATCGTCCGGCAGAAAATCACGATACAACGTGGGGAGCGCTTCCCGCGTCAGCCATCCATAGTCGCCGCGCGACAGCTTCCAGAAGTGCTGATGCGCGTCGATACGCATCAGATCACCTCGAGGTAGTCGCGGTCGGGAAGTGATGGAAACGGAGCGGTCGGCAGGCTCTGGTACCAGAACGCAACCGAGGCAATGTCGTCCTGCAGCGGCAGATACTGGCGGTCGCGATGGCTACGCCAACCGAGCGCCTGGATCGTCACTTGCAGGTCCCGCTGAAAGCGGATTGGGTCCATGATGTGCCAGCGGTACAGACCGAAGCGTTGCTGCGAGGTGTACAACCCGTCCGGCTTGATGACCTGGGGCATACCGGCGTAAGGCGTTGTGAACGGCACGTAGCCCGGGCCGCCTGGCCACGAACGATCCATCGTGCCCGGGTCGAAGTTATAGGCGCCGCAGAAATAGTCTTCGGTGCCGGTGCCGCAGATCGTCGGAAAATCCGCATCGCCATCCATGAAGAATTTGATCTCGCCCTCGCCCCACCAGCCGTTGTTGTTGACACCCCACGCCATGTACGTGCCCACGTAGTGACCGCGCCCCTCAACTCCATCGATCAGCGTGTAGACCTCTTTGTAGGGCAACGGATTCACACGGCGGAACTGCGCGTGGAACAGCGCGGCATCGTCGGGCACGTCGGTCAGCGTGTAATTGATCTGGTAGTACACGTAAATCTGTTCATCGCTCAGGTTCTGCAACGTGAAGTGCGCCCGGCTGCGGAACGGCATCTCCCAGTAGCAGTTGAACGCGCGTCCGGGATTCACGCACACGGCAAGCGACGAGACTTGCGCATAGTGTTCCCAGCCGCAGGCGAAGAAATCGCCGGCTGGGCATTCGATGGACGGGTGCGCCTGGTCGTCCCAATACGCACGCAGGATTGTGTGCCGCCACTTGCCTCGCGCGAGCGTCATCCAGATCTGTTGAATTGCGCCCGATCCATCGATATCGGCAAGCGTGAACGTCGCCCCGGGTTCGATGATGATGTACGGCGAGACTTTCCAGCCTTGGCCGAGCCCGCGTGCGGCGTTGGCCGCCGGCCCGTCCGTCGACATGCCGGCCTTACCTTTTTCGCCGGTGAAGTTCTCCGGACTGATCGAACGTGTTTGCGCGCTGGATAGACGCGACAGATTGCCCAGATGCAGGCCCAGTCCCGAAAACGTCATACGAATCCCCTCGAGATCGATAAGTTGGGTGGCGACCGGTGGCGAAATCTTACGCTCGCGGCTGTCCGGTCGGCGTCACGTTACAACGAGTCGCGCGCATCGACTAACATGTCGCCATGAACACATCATCATCAGCCTCGCCGCTCGACGTACTGCGCTTCGACAATCGGTTCGTCGATGCACTGCCGGCGGATCCTGAGCCGGCCAATTTTCGCCGCGAGGTCGCCGCCGCTTGCTATTCGCGCGTGCTGCCGACACCCGTTGCGCGGCCGCAGCTTGTTGCATACGCCGACGAAGTTGCGCAACTGCTCGATCTGCCACCCGAAACGTGCGAGTCGCCGGCATTCACCGACGTATTCGCCGGCAATCGCGTGCTCGCCGGCATGGACCCGCATGCAACCTGCTACGGCGGTCACCAGTTCGGCAACTGGGCAGGGCAACTGGGTGACGGCCGGGCGATCAACCTGGGCGCTGTCGTCAATTCACGCGGTGAGCATTGGGCATTGCAGTTGAAAGGTGCGGGGCCGACGCCGTATTCGCGCAATGCTGACGGCCTGGCTGTGCTGCGCTCGTCGATTCGCGAATTTCTGTGCAGTGAAGCGATGCATCACCTCGGCGTGCCGACCACGCGCGCGTTGAGCCTCATCGTCACCGGAGAACAAGTAGAGCGCGACATGCTGTACGACGGTCATCCCGCGCTGGAGCCCGGCGCCGTGGTGTGTCGAGTCGCCCCTTCGTTCACGCGTTTCGGGCACTTCGAAATTCTCGCGGCGCGCGGCGACGTCGATCTGCTGCGCCGGCTGGCGGATTTCACGATCCGTTCCGAATTCCCGCATCTGCTCCGGCCCGGACGAAACGCCGACCAAGCCGACCTACCTTGCGTGGTTCACCGAAGTATCGCATCGAACGCTCGAGATGATCGTTGCGTGGATGCGTGTCGGCTTCGTTCACGGCGTGATGAACACCGACAACATGTCGATCCTCGGGCTCACGATCGATTATGGCCCGTATGGCTGGCTGGAAAATTACGATCCCCACTGGACGCCGAATACCACCGACGCGGCGACCCGGCGCTACCGGTTTTCTCAACAGCCGGCGATTGCCCAGTGGAACCTGCTGCAGTTGGCCAACGCGATCTATCCGCTGGTCGGCGCTGCCGAACCGTTGGAGGCCGTGCTGACCGATTTCGCAAGCCGTTACACAGCGGCACAGCAATCGATGCTGTCGCAAAAGCTGGGGCTGATTGGATTCCAACCAACCGACGCCGCGTTGTTCGACGACATGCATTCAGTGCTGGGGCTGCTCGAAACCGACATGACATTGTTCTTCAGAGCGCTGGCGAATGTCGATGCGAGTGGTACCGATGGCGCGTTGATCGAGCCGTTACTCGACGCCTACTACGTGCCGGAGCAACTGACGCCGGAGGTGCGCGCTCGCACAGAGCAGTGGCTGAGCAATTACGTTGCGCGCCTGCGAAGTGATGGTCTCGATGCCGATACCCGACGGGCCAACATGAACGCGGTCAATCCGAAGTACGTGTTGCGCAACTATCTGGCGCAGCTCGCGATCGACAAGGCGGAGCAGGGCGACTACTCGATGGTCAACGAGTTGCTCGATGTGTTGCGCACGCCATATGTAGATCAGCCTGGAAAGGAAGCGTTCGCGCAGAAGCGTCCGGATTGGGCGCGCCACCGTGCCGGGTGTTCGATGCTGTCGTGCAGTTCGTAGCGCGCCGCGCCTCAGCCGACTCGTCGGTATTGGCGTAGTCCGATCTGAACGAATGCGTAGCGGTCATCGACGACGTCGGAGAACAGCAGTGTGTTGCGATCGATCTGTGAATTGCCGGTTCGCGGCATCGCCGTGTCTCGATCCATGAACGCAATCGGCAGGTCCTTCAGTGTCATGCCGAGTTCGCCCTTGGGTGCAAACGTCACGCGCAGTGCATCTGTGTGAGAATCGATCACAATCGAAGACTGAATGTTCTCGAAGCGGCCGACATAGCGTTCCGGTTTGATATGCAACGCTGGATTCACCGGCGGCAATTGCGGCTCTGGCCTGCGGATGGCTTTGCTGAACAGCTCGTCGAAGAGGTCTTCGTACAAATCTGTTGCGTTGCCGCCGTTGGTCAGCAGTGCGACCGCCAGCCGCTGCTGCGGCGACACGCGCAGGAACGCATACTGGCCGATCGTGCCGCCGTCGTGGCCGATAACTTTGTGATTGCCTCGATGCAGCAGAATCCAGCCGAGCCCCCAGCCGGTTATGCCGGCGGGAGAAAATCTCTGCAGACGCACCTGGCGCCGCTGCATCGCGGCGACCGACGCCGCGGACAACAATCGTTGGCTAGCCGTGCGGCGACCGCCGATGCGGCCATGATCGAGATGCGCCGCGACGAATTTCAACAGATCGGAGGCGCTCATCGCGGGCGTAGAGCCGGCGGATTTCTGGCCCAGCGAGAGATGCGTCAGCGGCGCGGTCATCAGCTTTTTGGGATGCTTCGGGTCCGGTACATGGCCGATCGTGCAACGGAAGCGCAAGGCGTCGTCTGGCAACGACATTGCGTGATGCATACCGAGCGGCTCGAAGATGCGCGTGCGTATGGCCTGGTCGTACGTCTGCCGGCGCAACACTTCGACGAGACGACCCAACACCGCAAAGCCGACGTTGCAGTAAGACATTTTCTCGCCGAGCGGAAACAGACTCGGCAGCAAGGTGCTCATCTGCAGCAGGCGCGCAATCGAATCGTCGCCGCGGCCCGAGTCGGCGAAGAAGTCGCCATCGATGCCGGACGTGTGGCTCAGCAGGTGGCGCGCCGTTACCGCGCGGCGCGTTGCTGGATCCGCGACGCGGAACTCCGGTAGATACTCAATGACGGGCGTATCGAGCGACAGTAATCCATCGTCGACAAGCTGCATGACCAAGGTCGCAGTGAACACCTTCGTGATCGAACCGATCTGGAACACCGCATCGGTCGTCACCGGTACTTGCGTGTCGATGTTGGTCACACCCGCGGCCGCCGCGGCAACCACACGACGGCCTTTCAGCACCGCGACCGAAGCGCCCGGTACACCGTGCCGGCGGATCGAAACCTTCAGCGTGGCCTGGAGATTTGCGTACCTGGCCATAGATCGAGTGTCCCCGAAAAGGGGTCAGAACCGTTCTGACCCCCTTTTCTTAGAGTTGCGTTGCGTTGAAGGTATCGCATTGATCCACCGCACCGGATTCGAGCCCCTGCTTGAACCAGTGCACGCGCTGTGCCGAGGTGCCGTGTGTGAATGAATCCGGTGTCACGTGCCCTTGTGTCTGGCGCTGAAGTCGATCGTCGCCAATCGCGCTCGCTGCGGTAAGCGCTTCGTCCACATCGCCGGCTTCGAGGATATGCCGGGTGCGATCGGCCCGGTTCGCCCAGACACCAGCGAAACAATCCGCCTGCAGTTCAAGGCGTACAGAGAGGCGATTCGCCTCGACGGACGACGAACGTTGTTGCTGGCGGCTAACAGCTTCCGAGATGCCGAGCAGATTCTGCACGTGATGGCCCACTTCATGAGCGATTACATAGGCTTCGGCGAAATCGCCCGGTGCTTTGAAGCGCTCGCGCAGTTCTCGATAAAAACCGAGGTCGATGTACACCTTCTGATCCAGCGAGCAATAGAAAGGCCCCATCGCGGACTGGGCACGGCCGCACGCCGACGCGACACTGTCGGTGAACAACACCAGCTTCGGATCGATGTACGTCTTGCCGTTCGCGGCAAAAACGGCGCTCCAGGTATCTTCGGTATCGGCGAGCACGCCGGAGACGAAGTCAGCCAGTGGATCGTGCTGTATATCCGGCGCCGGCCCCTGTTGTTGTGGCGTGCCTGTCGTCTGCATCTGTTGCAGCAACGGAGTGGGGTCTACACCGAAATACCATCCCAGCAGCAGAATGACGATGGTGCCAATGCCACCTAACGCTGGCCCGCCGCGGATGCCGCGCCGATCTTCGACATTCTCGCTGCGACGTCCGCCCAAACGCATGATCGAATCCCCCCGTTCGGTTGCTCGGACCGGTCGTTCGAGCCTGTGAGCCAAGTCCAGTGCAAGCGTGCCAGACCTTGCCGCGCGGCCGCAATCCGCTGATGCTTGCGGCTACTTCAGGTTTGGATCCGGTATGGGGAAGATCGCGAACTTCAATGGTCGTCGGCGCGAATGGGGATTGGGGCGTGCGTTGCATTGGGAAGTGATGAGCGGGCTTTCCAGGCTGGGCATCCATGTGCATTACGTGAACGTCGAATCCGACCTCCAACAGATCGTTGGCGAAGAGCGGCCCGATGTGTCGCCTGATTACGACACGCGCGTGATCGGACTCGAAGAAATGTTGCCGTTTGCCGACCGGGTATCCGGCCTGTCGCGCCCGCATCTGGAAACCGCGTTTGGCCGGGGCGACCGCTGTACCGCCAATTTCTTTCGCGGCGAACTCGTCGGATATTCGTTTTCCTGCTACACGCGCGCGCGCGTAAACGATCAACTCGACGTGCTGGTTCCGGAGGGTTTCCGGTATGGCTACAAAGCCTGGACGCACCCGGATCACCGTAGGGCGCATCTATCGCGCATGCGTGTTTATGTTCGGCGTCGCACGCATCCGCTGGATCGCGACAAACGGACGATAGGGTACATCGAAACGCATAACTACCCCTCCCTGCTGCACGGCTATCGACGGCCCGACGTGCGCAAAATTCGAATGGGATTTTCCGGCTGGATTACCATTGCCGGGCGCCAGATTCCATTCAACACGCGCCAGGCGCGCAGGATCGGCTTCGAGTTCGTCCGCAAAGACGATGTGCGGCGCCGCCAGTATCTGTTCTAAACGGCTCGAGGTGCTAACGAACGCACTAAGGTGCGGCGCAGGCGGGAGCGGATGCTGAAACACCCTCGTAATACCTTCGTCCATGTCGAAGGTGTTGAAACGAGACCTCGGTCACGCAGCCAATGACCATATCGCCCGTAAACTCACATTTCATCGGGTCGTACAGGGATAACGCTCTTGGCAGAGCGAGGGACTACTCTGATCGGTGGAAGTCTGATCGTTGCATTGTGCGTAGCCATGGCCGGCTGCGGTTCAGGTGGTGGATCGGGTTCGGGCAATCACGGCGCTATCCAATTGACTGCGTCTCCGACAACTGTCGCGCCAGGGGAATCGGCGCTGCTGTCCTGGTCGGGGAAGGACGCCACCTCTTCTTGCACGGCGTCGGGCGGTTGGTCCGGAGACCGGCCGACGTCCGGCAGCTTCCAGACTCCTCCGTTGACCGAGGCAACCACCTACACGCTGAGTTGTACCGGCGAGAACAGCGGTGCGCTCGCGCGCGTCACCGTTGCAGTAGGCCAAACGGGCGCGGACGGCGCGCCGCAGGTGTCGCTGCGTAGCGCCAACGGGTCTGTTCCGGCGAACGGCGGCACTGTGCTTTCGTGGAACGCCAACGGCGCAAAAAAATGTGCAGCTTCGGGTGGGTGGAAGGGCAAGAAGCCAGCCCAAGGCAGCGAACAGGTTGCTGGCCTGGTAGCTGATACGACCTATACGTTGACGTGCACCGGTGCCAACGGTACCGGCATTGCAATGACCGAAGTGGTCTTGCAGCGCGCAACGTTGCGTTGGACGCGCAGCGGTGGTGCCGATGCGCCCAAAGCGTTTCGGGTGATGTGGGGCAGCCGCTCTGGACAACCCGACAATTCCGTCACCATCACGAATCCGAAGATTGTTCAGCACGTGATCGATCTCCCCGGCGCCGGCACGTACTACTTCCAACTGGCGGCCCTCGACGCGAGCAATCGCGAACTCGGCCGCTCCAACGAGGCGTCGAAGACACTGCCTCTGTAGCGTTCTGCGGCGGCGTGCATCGATGCCGCTGCCGCGGTGAACTCGCACTTCGAAAATCTCTGAACACCTCGCCGATGTAGCGCAACTGTCGAGTCGTTCACGGGGTTACTTACCGCTTACGAATACACTCTCGCTCAATACCAAATAGGGGTCGTGGGACTAGGCGGTATTAGGGAGAGGCCACCATGCAGTATCGGTGGATTCGAGTGGGCGGTTTGGCGTGTCTGTGCAGCGTAATTCTCGCGACGACGGGATGCGGTGGATCAGGCGGAGCGGCGTCGTCAGCGGCGCTGCAGAGTGACCAAGGCGCAGTGATTAGCGGTTCGGTGGGCGATGGTCCCGTGGTCGGTGCGACGATTGAAGTCGTTTCTGCCGACGGTGTTGTCGTGGCGCGGGCGATCGGTGGAGCCACATCGTCGTTTCGCGCGTTCGTGCCGCCGAGAACACCCTATCCAATCACGCTGCGCGCGGTCGGTGGAACGGATCAGGTGGTGCATCGCGCGCCCGACTTCATGCTCGAGGCGATCGTGCTCGATCCGAAGCAGCGCATCGCGAACCTGTCTCCATTCAGTACCGTGGCTGCGCACGGTGCCTCCTGTAATGGACGGCCGCTCAAGGGCCGTCAGATGGCGCGCATGTGGCAGCAGGTGATGTCGCAACTCGATATGGGATACGACATGAAGCAGTTCGGCGACCCGGTCGCGGCCGCCGTCGATTCCAGCAATGTTGCGCAACTCATGTTGGCCAGCGAAGCGCTCGGGGAGACCGTCCGCCGTACACGTACTGCATTGTCCGCGAATGAAGCGTTGGACTCGGATGCGATCATCAACGCCGTAGCATGCGACATCGCGGCCGATGGTGCGCTGGATGGTACCGGCGTGGGTGCCGAGCGGCGGGTCACGGGGACCTTCCTGGCCGCGTCTGCCGGTGTGCTGGTTGAGACGGTAGCCAAGGCGTTGCGGGTCGATGGGCGCGACGTGATGTCCGATCTCGATGCGGCGGTGAAGCAAGCGGGCCACGACAATGCCGTGAGCGTGAGAGACGTGGCACTGAGCCCCGACATCGTCGAAAGCACGCGCGGCCGGCTCGCGCTGCTGCTGGGCCGGATACCTGGCGACACCGTCGCCCGTCTCCTTGCGCTGCTCGACACCACACCGCTTGCCAGCGTGTCGCGACTCGTGAGTGACGCACTGGGCAGTACCGGGTCGGCAGTACTGGACGCCGCGGCACCGGCCGTTGCGGCCGACGACTCGGCTATGGATGCGATCTTTGCGGTCAACGCGCAGGCGCCACTTGCGCCTCAGCCGGTCGTATCACTTGCCGTTGCACCGTCAGACGTGGTTGCCGGTGGTATCGCGCGGTTGTCGTGGGCGAGCGATGGCGCCCAGAATTGCTGGGCCTCTGGCGGCTGGGACGGTGAACAGTCTCTGCAGGGCGATCGCGTCACCGGCAAGATGATGACACCCAGTCGTTATGCGCTGACGTGTTCAGGCTTGGGCGGTACCGCCCGTTCGGAAGTGACGCTGTCGGTTGCAGGCGCGGTACCGCCGCCCCCGCCGAGCGTCACGCTCAGCGCAGCACCGCCGACAATCGCGCCGGGCGGCTCGGTTACGCTGACGTGGAACTCGACCGGTGCCAGCCAATGCGCCGCCGACGGTGATTGGACTGGCGGCACGCCGTTGACCGGTAGCCGGGTGGTCGGTCCGGTTGACGGCAACCAGAGCTATACGCTGGTCTGCACCGGCTCCGGCGGCAGCGCGACTGACGTGGCGGTGGTTGCCGTGACAACGCCTGCAACACCAGCCGTACCGGCTGATCAACCGGCCAGCGCAGTGACGGCATCGCTACAGGCAACACCTGCCTGGGTGTCGCCCGGTGGTTCCACGACGCTGTCATGGAATAGCGCGGGCGCAACGGGCTGTTCGGCATCCGGCGCCTGGAGCGGCGCGAAGGCCGCCAGTGGTGCTGTATCGGTTGGTCCGCTTGCCGCCGACAGCAGCTTTACGCTCAGCTGCACCGGTCCGGGCGGCAACTCCGTCGCCAGTACGACCGTTTCGATGAGGGTTGCGCGTCTTGCGTGGCTGGCACCCGATTCTCCGGATGCGGTCGCTGGCCAAGTGAAGTCATTCACCGTCTACTACGGCAACTCGTCTGGTCAGTACACGAAAACGGTTGTGCTCCCGTCGACCACGCATCAATACCAGCTCGCGCTGAATCCCGGCACGTATTACTTCACGCTGGCGGCTACGCTGGCGGACGGTCAGGAAGGCGCACGCTCCAACGAGGTGTCGAAGACCATCGAGTAATATCCACGCAAGCACGGTCGAACAGACAGCGAATCAGTTACATAGCACGCACACGTCTTTGGCGGACCCAAAATAGACTGACGCGTCCTGAATAGAACCGTACGCAGCTTGCAACAAGTCGTTGGTGTCGTTGGAAATGCCCGGTTGCCTTGCTCGAATGTAGGTGCTCGTCCTACTTGCGACGCGGCGATGATGTTGGACAATGGCAGCCGTTCGAACACGACTGTTGTGACGCTGAAACGGTTGGCCGAATATGTGCCCTTGGCCGCAATGGAACAGCAGCATGAGGAAAAGCATGAAAGGTGTTGAAAGAATGGGCTTTGCAAGGACGAACCTGTTCGGTTGTATGCTCGGTTTGGCAACGTTGCTCGCATGCGGCACTGCGCTCGCCGCCGATCCCGGAAGCGACAAGCTCGCCTACAAGATCTCTCCGGAAGACGTACTGCAAATCTCCGTGTGGAAGGAAGATGACCTGAAGCAGGAACTCACGGTACGTCCGGATGGTGGTATTTCGTTTCCGTTGGCTGGCAATGTTCAAGTGGCGGGCAAAACACCGGCCGAAGTGGAGGCCGAAATTGCCAAGCGACTGCAACGTTACATACCGGATGCGGTCGTCACGGTGTCGGTCACGCATGTGCAGGGCTTACGCGTATACGTCACCGGGCAGGTACGCAGCCCCGGGCAGTTCACCATTGGGCGTTACGTAGATGTGCTGCAGGCGATCACGCTGGCGGGCGGCCTCACGCCGTTTGCGAAAGGACGGCGACATCAAAATCATGCGGCGTGAAAACGGTCACGACGTCATCTACAAATTCAACTACGGCCAAGTCAGGAAGGGCGAGAATCTGAGCCAGAACATCGTCCTGCATGCCGATGACGTCGTCGTCGTTCCATAAGGGGGCTTGCATGCGGGAGAACATCATGAATCGATACAAGGCCGGACGCCGCCGATCATTGGCACCGAATATTGCCGCGGTTGTGCTGCTGTGCGGCGGCGCCGCGCAGACCGCAGAGGCCGCCTGGGTGGTGGACGGTAAAGGCGGCCTGGAATCGCGCTACGACGACAACGTGCGGCTATCAACCAATAATGGGGACAGCGCCGTAGTCAGCAACCTTTTGGCTGAGTTGAACGTCCGTCGCGTCACCGAGAACTCGTACTTTTCTGCTATCGGTGGAGGCAGATACCTCACCTACACGGACTACAACGGCCAGCGCAATCTGCACGACGAAGATATCGAATACCTTCAGCTGCAGGGCCGCACCGGCGGCGAGCGGACTCAGTTCGGTATCGACGGTTCGGTGAGGCGCGACGTTCTGTTGCGCACCATTGGCTTTATCGTGGACCCGCTGGCGCCACCGCCCGAGACGGGCAATCAACCACCGCCGGAGGCGAATGGTTCGAGCGGTGAGGTGGTAGCCGGCGGACTCGATGCGGGCAGTGTCCAGGAGCAGGTTCGTCGCGTCCGCACGTCGGTTGCGCCGTACGCCAACTACCAGATTTCGCAACGCACGGGCATCCGACTTGGCTACACGTATCTAGACGTGCGCTATAGCGATCAATCGGCCGGCACCGGCCTGCAGGACAGCCAGAGCAATGCGGTGACTCTCGATCTGAACCAGCGGCTGTCCGAGCGCGACATTGGCAGAATCGGTGTTCGCGTTGGGCGCTTCGATCCGCAAGATACAAGCTCGACTGACGCCTATGAAGCATCCGTGGGTTGGGTTCGAGAGTTCTCGCAGACCGTGCGCGCAGGCATCGATCTTGGCGTGCAGGAGTCCGAGCGCAATTCGAAATCGTATTCGGGGTACCTGGCGCGGGTTTACGGCACACGTCGCACCGACAACGGCGCCATGTTCGCCCGCTTCCAGCATTCGCTGCAGCCGAGCGGTTACGGCGATCTGGTCGAAACGGATACAGTCACGCTGGGTTACACCGTCAATTTGACCAACCGCGTCAGCGCTGGCTTCACCGGCAGCGGATACCGTACGCGCAATTCACAGAATACCGGCTCGAACCCGAACAACGATCGGGACTACGTAGATGTGGGGCCACAGATCACGTATGCGCTAACCGAGGTATTCAACGTGCGCGCGTTTTACGACTACCGCTGGGTTGACCGGCAATCCGAAGGCAGTGGTCAGAGCAACGCCGTTGGTTTGTCGCTGACGTATCAGCCTCGGCGAGGAATTTAATGCTTCCTTATAGTGATAGTGGTTGTGTCAGCGAGGCAGTATCGAGATGAGTGACAGCCGCGACGTGATGGAACTGGGTGACTACTGGGCCATTCTGTGGCGCCGGCGGTACTGGTTCATCTGGCCGTTCGCAATCGTATTTGTTGCGGTTGCCGCCCTTGCGGTGCTGCTGCCACCTGTCTACCGCTCCGAAGCAACGATCTTGATCGAACGGCAGACGATTCCGTCGAATGTCGTCGAGACCACCGTGACCGGCTACGTGCAGGAACAGATCGAGCAACTGCGGCAGAAGATCACGACGCGTGAGAACCTGTTGCGGCTTGGAAAGCAGTTCGACCTGTATCCGGACGAGCGCAAAAAAGATCCCGGCCAGGCCGCTCGCGACATTGGCAAGAACATCGACATCCAAATGGTCGACGTGCAAGCAAGCAGCCCGGATCAGACCGGGCAGCGCGTGGCAACCATCGCGTTCACCGTTGCATACAGCGCCAACACGGCTGAAAAGGCGCAGGCGGTCGCCACCGACCTCTCTGAGTGGTACCTGCGCGAGCACAAGGCCGAACGCGAAGAGCAGGCCGCCGACGTCACCACCTTTCTTGGCAAACAGGCCGCCGAACTGCGCGCCGAGCTTACGGCGCGCGAGAAAAAGCTCGCCGAGTTCAAACAGAAGGAGATGACTCAGCTTCCCGAAATGAAGGACATGAATCTGCGCCTGTACGAGAAGACCGAACAGGACATCGAGACCAGCCAGGATCAGATACGCACGCTCGGTGAACGTATCGACTCGACACAGGCAGAACTGTCGTTGACGCCTCCCTACAAGGAAGTGACCGACGATGCCGGCAAACCAATCCTCAGTGCGTCGGACCGGTTGAGTGCATTGACGGCGGAATATCTGCGCGATTCAGCGCGCTACTCGCCCGAACACCCGGACATGATCCGCCTGACGCGAGAGATACGCGCTCTTGCCAACCAGACGGGGGCGAGCGCGCGCACGGATGAATTGATGGGCGAACTGACGAAGCTGCAGGAGCAATTGCGGGAGGCGCGTGGCAAGTACGCCGAGGGTCATCCCGAGGTGACGAAGCTCGAACGCGCGGTCGCCGCGGTGGAGCGAGGCTTCCAGAACGCGCTGGTACAGGGCGCGAGCAAAACCACGCTGGCGGCGCCGCCCGACAACCCGCGTTACGTGGCATTGAAAACAGAGCTCGATTCGACCATCGCCGACCTGAAAGACCAACGCAGCAAGCTCGACATGCTCAACGGCAAGTTGAAGGAATACGAGCAACGGTTGTTCGAGACGCCGGTGGTGGAACGCAATTACAAATCGTTGAGCCGGGACTACGAGAACGCGCAGCAGAAATATCAGGATCTCATCGGCAAGCAGAGCGAAGCAAAGCTCGCGCAGCAACTCGAAGCAGGCGGCAATGCGCAGCGATTCGTGTTATCGAGCGCCCCGAGCCTGCCGACGACACCGGACAGCCCGAACCGCATCGGCCTGATGTTGCTGGGCGGATTGTTCGCATTCATCGCGGGGCTCGGCTCGGTGACGGTCGTCGAGTACCAGGACAAGACCATCCGCAGCTCCAGGATGATTTCGGAGATTCTGGGCATCCCGCCGCTGGCAGTCATTCCGCAGATGCGCGCCCTATCGGCCGCGCCGAACATGGCGAGGTTGTGAGCGTGGAACAGCCAATCGATCACATCAGCAAAGCGCTGGAGCGCGCGCAAAACGAAAGGCGCAGCGTGCGCGACTGGGTGCGGCCTACCAAGTCGGAAGCGCCGCTGGTGGAAACCGATATCGAACCGAAGCAGGTCACAGTGCTTGCGCCGCAGCATTTGCAAGCGCGGCACATACTGTGCGGCCGCGGCAAGGAAGACCCGGCGTTTTCCGATCGTTATCGGCTGCTGCGCACGCGCGTTATTCAGGCGCTGAAACTTCAGGGACACAGTGTGCTGGGCATCACCAGCCCAGGCCCGAAGGACGGCAAGACGCTCACGTCGATCAACCTTGCCATCAGCATTGCGCGTGAGGGCAGCTACAAAGTCGTACTCATCGACGCGGACCTCAGAAAGCCATCGGTTGGAGACGATCTCGGTATCCGTGCCGAGGCAGGGCTAATCGATCATCTGTCGTCGGATGTGGCATTCGACGACATCGTGCTGCGTACCGACGTGGAGAATCTGTTCGTTGTGCCAGGGCGCCACGAAGAATCGACGATCGCGGTGCCGGAACTGTTGAGTTCCGACAAGATGCGCAAGCTCATTGAACATCTTCGCCGCCGCGAACGCTGTATCGTAGTGGTCGACCTGCCGCCGGTGCGCCTCGGTGACGACGTGGTCGCGCTGGCGCCGTATCTGGACGGCATCGTGCTTGTCGTGCGCGAAGGTGAAACCACCATCGACGCATTGCAGGACTCGGCGGAACTGCTCAAGGACTTCTTGATACTGGGCACGGTGCTCAATCAATCGTCGGACAAGAAGCTAAAATTCGAGGGGTACTACTATCACGGCGCGCCTGAGCGGTCGTAGTACCGGAGAGGTTCGAGATGTACGAGTCCTTCTACGGGTTGCAGCGACCACCTTTCCTGGCGGTACCGGACCCCGACATGTTGTTCATGACGCCACAGCATCAGCGTGCACTGGCGCTGCTGGAATATGCGTTCATGGCGCGCGCCGGCTTTTGCGTGGTTACGGGAGAAGTAGGCGCGGGCAAGACCACGTTGGTTCGGCGGCTGCTGCAGAAAGTCGGCAGCAACGTCGAGGTTGGCCTGGTCAGCAATACTACGTGTGAAACGTTCGAAGAATTCATTCAATGGATTCTGCTGGCGTTCGATCTGGACTACCGCGGCAAAACCAAAGTTGAACTGTACGATGCGTTCGTGCGCTACCTGGTGGATCAGTTTCACAAAGACCGCCCGGTCACGCTGATCATCGACGAAGCCCAGCATCTGGGGCCGAAATACCTCGAGCAGTTGCGCATGCTGTCGAACGTGAACACCGAGCGCGGCATGGTGCTGCAGACAATTCTGATCGGTCAGCCGGAACTGTGGGATGTGTTGCATCGTCCGGAACTCAAACAGTTCGCCCAGCGCATCTCTTACGATTATTTCCTGGGCCCGATGCCGAGCGCCGAAGTCACCGAGCAATACATCCGTCACAGATTGAAAGTTGCCGGTAGGACGAACGAATTGTTCGAAGACGATGTGTTCGAAGCTATCTGGGTCGCGTCGGGCGGCGTGCCGCGGCTCATCAATCTGATCTGCGACACGGCGTTGGTGTATGGCTACGCGGAAGAACTCGAAACGATTCCGCTGCGCATCGTCGAGCAGGTCGTCAGAGACAAAGAACTGGGCTTCGCGCCGATCGCTGCAGTCGATACGCTGCCGCGCGAAGAGGAAGCTGAAGCCGGCGCGCGAGAGAAAGAGGTCAGAGTCCTCGCGACACCCAAGGTACGACGCTCGACCATCGAACGCGCCATCCTGAGCATCAACAAAGGCGGTGATTAGTGATGCGGATACTCATAGTCGGCAACATGGGTTATGTCGGGCCTGCCGTGGTGCGGCGACTGCGCGAGCATTATCCCGCCGCACGTCTGGTCGGCGCGGATGTCGGCTTCTTCGCGCACTGCCTTACCGGCGCTGCGACGTTGCCGGAACGCGAACTCGACACGCAGCACTTCATCGACATTCGCCGCATCGACGCCGACATGTTGGCCGGTGTGGACGCAGTGGTGAATCTCGCGGCCATTTCGAACGATCCGATGGGCAACGTGTACGAACGCGCCACCGACGCGATTAACTTTCGCGCCGGGCATTCGCCTGGCGCGTCTGGCCAAGGAAGCGGGCGTGCGTTCGTTTGTGTTTGCATCGAGCTGCAGTGTCTACGGCCAGGCCGAAGGTGCGCCGCGCAAGGAAGCCGACGCGTTGAATCCGCTGACGGCTTACGCGCGCTCGAAGATCGATACGGAAGTTGAGCTGGAACAGTTGGCCGATACCAATTTCCAGGCCACTGCGTTGCGGTTTCCAACGGCCTGCGGCATGAGCGACCGGTTGCGTCTCGACCTGGTGCTGAACGATTTCGTTGCCGGTGCGCTGGCCACCGGCAGGATTCAGATTCTCAGCGACGGCACACCGTGGCGGCCGCTCATCGATACACGTGACATGGCCCGGGCGATCCATTGGGCGTTGCAGCGACCGCGTGAGACATCGCGCGCATTTCTGGCTATCAACGCCGGCCGCGACAACAGCAACTATCAGGTGAAGGATTTGGCGCATGCAGTCGCCGCGCAACTGCCGGGCACGCAAATCGACATCAACGAAAATGCCGCGCCCGACAAACGCTCGTATCAGGTCGATTTCAGTCTGTATGCCGAACTCGCGGGCGCATTCCTGCCGGCATATTCAATTGGCGACACCACGGCTGAACTGATTCGCGGCCTGCGCGGCATGGCGTTTTCCGATGCGCAATTCAGAACCTCGAATCTCATTCGCCTGCGGGTTTTGACTGGCCTGCGGGAATCGGGCGCGTTGAACGAGCAACTCGAATGGACGCGGTCGCGCGCGGCCGAACCGTTGACGAGCGCGGCTGGATGAAGTTCACGGCGACGACGTTGCCGGGTGCTTATCTGATCGAGCCCGAGCGGCATCACGACGAACGCGGGTTCTTCGCCCGCGCATGGTGCGCCCAGGAGTTCGAAGCACACGGTTTGTTCAACCGGATCGCCCAGGTGAACGTTTCGCACAATGCCAGCAAGGGCACGTTGAGAGGCATGCATTATCAGGTGGCACCACACGAAGAAGCCAAGCTGTTGCGCTGCACGCGCGGCGCGATCTTCGATGCCATCGTCGATCTGCGCGCGGACTCGGCCACATACTTGAAGTCGTTGGGGGTCACGTTGAATGAAGCGGATGGTCTGATGCTGTACGTGCCGGAAGGTTTCGCGCATGGCTTCCAGACACTCGAGGACAACACGGAAGTGCTTTATTTCATGTCGAATTTCTTTGAGCCCGATGCGGCACGCGGCGCGCGCTGGAACGATCCGGCGTTTGGCATCGAGTGGCCACTGCCGGTCACGGCGATCTCTGATCGCGATGCGCAGTGGGTCGACTTCCATCCGGTAGGCAAACCCTGATGGCCGCCACGCCACTAGTGCAGGGTCAGGCGCAAGAGGCGCCGATGCTGGTGCACATCCGTTCCAACCGCGGCTGGGCGGACTTGTCGTTGAAGGAGTTGTGGGCGTATCGCGAGGTGGTGGTATTCCTCGCGTGGCGCGACATCCAAGTCCGCTACAAACAAACCATTCTGGGTGCCACGTGGGCGATTCTGCAGCCGTTCATCACGATGGTGATCTTCAGCATCGTGTTCGGGCGCGTTGCAAAGATGCCGTCGGATGGCGTGCCTTATCCTTTGTTTGCGTTTGCCGCACTGGTGCCGTGGACGTTCTTTTCCAGCGCCGTCAACAATGCATCGAACAGCCTGGTGGGCGGCGCCGGCATCATGACCCGCATTTATTTCCCACGGCTGGCAATGCCGCTGTCTGCAGTGCTCGGCAACTTTGTGGATTTCATTCTGGCATTCGTCGTGCTGCTGGGGTTGATGGTGTACTTCGGTGTTGCGCCCACTGCCAACGTCGTGTGGCTGCCGCTGTTGCTGCTGTTGGTAATCGCCACCGCGCTGGGCGTGTCGTTTGTGCTGGCCGCGATGAACGTGCAGTTCCGTGACGTGAAATACGCCGTGCCATTTCTGCTGCAGTCCTGGATGTTTGCCACGCCGGTGGTGTATCCGGCGAGCCTGATCGAGGACCCGCTATGGCATGCGCTGTATGCGCTGAACCCCATGGTGGGGGTGATCGAGGGCTTTCGCTGGGCGCTGCTCGGTACGGATACGGCGCCGGGTATGTCGGTGGTCGTATCGTCCGTCGTCGCGATGTGCCTGCTCGTCGGTGGCGCCTTCTATTTCAAACGCATGGAGCGCACGTTCGCGGACGTCGTATAGCGAAGCGAGCCGAAACAAGCAGGGAAACCAGATGAGTGAGATCGCGATACAGGCGAAGGGTCTTTCGAAGCAGTACCACATTGGCCACATCCAGAATTCGAAGCTGACCTTGCAGGAAAAGATGGTGCGGGCCGTTGCCGCGCCGTTTCGCCGCGTTAAGGGTCTGCTCGGTGGCCGAGCGGCTGCAGCACAGGACCTGGACGAGGTGTTCTGGGCGCTGCGCGATGTTTCGTTCACGATCAATCAAGGTGAGGCGGTCGGCATCATCGGCTCGAACGGTTCGGGCAAGAGCACGCTGCTGAAGATTCTGTCGCGCATCACCGAGCCAACCGAAGGTTCTGCGACGATACGAGGACGCACCGGTTCGCTGCTCGAAGTAGGCACCGGGTTTCACGGCCAACTGAGCGGACGCGAGAACATCTACCTGAACGGCTCGATTCTCGGCATGCGCCAGGCCGAGGTGCGAGCGCGGTTCGACGAGATCGTCGCGTTCAGTGAGGTGGAGAAGTTCCTCGATACGCCCGTGAAATACTATTCGTCGGGCATGCGCGTGCGTTTGGCTTTCTCCGTTGCCGCGCACGTGCACCCGGATGTGCTGATCGTGGATGAAGTGCTTGCGGTTGGCGATGCCCGTTTCCGAAAGAAGTGTCTCGACAAGATGCAGGATGTCGCGCGCAACGGGTCCACGGTGCTGTTCGTTTCGCACAT
This sequence comes from uncultured Gammaproteobacteria bacterium, assembly GCA_963735085.1. Taxonomy (GTDB): domain Bacteria; phylum Pseudomonadota; class Gammaproteobacteria; order Pseudomonadales; family Azotimanducaceae; genus DATJGR01. The sequence goes on along the minus strand of CAVTJP010000006.1, from coordinate 13,502 downwards.
GGCGCAGATCGTCACCAGCATGTGCACGCGGGCGATCTGGTTGCGCAACGGCAGTGTCGTAAAGGACGGCACTGCAGTGGAAACCGTCGCAGAATATCTGGGCGAAGGTTTGGGCCTCGCCGCGGAACGCACATGGACACCCGACACCGCACCCGGTGGTGATATCGCCAAGCTGCTGGCGGTGCGGATACGCACCGAAGCGGGCGAGGTGACCGACTGCATCGACGTAAGGCAACGCTTCTGTGTCGAATTCGAAATCGAGGTGCTCGAAGCGGGCAAAGGCATCCTGATGCTAAACGGCATTCAGAACAGTGACGGTACCCAGGTGTTTTCCGCCGTGGACACGCAAAATCCGGTGCTGTTCAAGCAGGACTGGGCCGTCGGCCGACACACGGTGCGCATGTGGATTCCGGGCAATCTGCTGCAGATCGATACCTATACGTTGGAAACCTACATCGCCGCGTGGGAGCCGATCCACATCGACCAATGCTACGAACGCAGTCTGCTGTGCTTTCACATCATCGACAGCTTCGCACCGGACAGTTCGCGCGGCAGCTTCGGCGGCACGTTGCCTGGAATCGTCCGGCCGCTGCTGGAATGGGACATGCTGGGCAGCAAATCGGCGGCGAGCGCCAACGGCACCGCCAATCGCCTGCAACGGATCTGACTTCAACCGTTGCACCCCAGTTACATTGGTCTGCGCAGCAAGCTCGCGTGACTACGGTAAACTGGCTTATAACGACGCGGACGCTGCGCAACGATGGCTGCTGTTACTAAACTCGACAATCGGTTCGCCAACGTTACGGCTTCGAACGGTATGCAGCAGCAGGCGCATAATCTGTCGGCCAATCAGGAACGCTTCTGGTTTCTCGATCAGTACGAGGCCGATGCGTCCGTCCTTAATTTGAGCTGCGTGCTGGCGATTCACGGCACCGTCTCCGACGCTGTGATCGAAGACGTCATCCTGCAAACCATCGCACGTCATCCATTGCTGAGGCAGCGTTTCTATCCAACGCCGAACGGCACACGGCGGGCGATGGTTTCGAATGCACCGCAGATTGAAACTGTCAGCATCAGAATTCGCCGATCACGCGGCACTGCGCGCAACGGTGGCCGCGTGGCAGGCGAAGCCGCTTGATCTTCGAACCGGGCAAACCTTCGCCGTGGCAATCGTGCGAACGCCCGACGCGCGATTGCTGTGCATCAATGCGCATCCTTGCGTGGCGGATGGGCCCTCGTTGCGCCGCATCGCGCAAGAGTTTGTGGAGGCGTTGGCGTCGCAGGCGGGCACACACGCGGGTGCAGTGGTCGCGGACGTGGGTCTCGAGATGATAGGTGAAGCTTCGGTCGACGAGGGCGCGGCGAAAGCGTACTGGGTTGCAAGGATCGGCATCGATCCCACACCGCTCGAGTTGCCGCGGCGCGCTGGGCGACCGCAACGCAAGGGGTATCCGGCGCAACAAATCACGCTGCCGTTGAATGATGCGATCATTGACGCAACCCTGCGTCTCTCCGAGCAGCTCGATACGTCGTTCGCAACCATCTGCCTGGCTGCGTATCTCGTGGTGCTGCGCCGTTGGTCGCAGCAGGATACGTTGACCGTCGGGCGCGTGGTGAACGGGCCGCCAGACGCGGTGGGCGCGTTCCAAAATCTGCTGCCGTTTCGAGCGGACTTTGAGATTTCGCGGTCTTTCGCAACGTTCGTGCGCGACGTTTCCCGCGATCTTGCACAAGACGCAGGTTTCCACGGGTTTGCGTTCGATCGAACCGCGAAATTACTCCAGAAATCGCGCGACCCATCGCGTCATCCTGTCTTCCAGGCTCTGTTCCGCTATGACGATGCCCCGCTTATTCAGCAGCGCACGGCAATGTGGTCCGTTCTGGAGGCTGAAGAGTTCGAGCGGCTCTGCACACCGTTCGATCAGGTGCTCGAAGTATCCCAACGGGGACCATCTGGCGCGGTACGCGTGCTGTTCGACCCGGCATTGTTTGAAACCAGCGCCATGCAGCGGTTCGCGAAGCACTTCGTCAACCTGCTCGTCGCGGTGAGCCGGAATGCCGAAGCCGATATCGACGCCATTCCGATTCTCGACGTGGATGAAACCGAAAGGCAGCACAGGATATTAAATTCACCTGTGGTTTCGGCGAATTCGACCACAGTGTTAGACCAGTTCGCAACCACCGTTCAAGCGAGCCCGCGAGCGCCCGCGGTATCGTTCGAAGGTACGACGCTGAGCTATCTGGAACTCGATCGACAGACGAGTGCGGTTGCAGCCGCGCTGCGTGCACGAGGCGTGGCCCGCGACGTTTGTGTAGGTGTGTGTTTCGACAGATCGATCGAGATGGTGGCGACAGTGCTGGGGGTACTGAAAGCCGGCGGCGCGTACGTGCCGATGGACCCATCGTACCCGGCAGAGCGGCTTGCCATGATGGCGGAGGATTCGGGGGCACCGCTGATCATTGCCGGCGCCGGTACGTTGGTGCTGGCGCGCGATGCGGCACCGTCGAATTGTCAGGTGATCGCCTATCGTGAACTGGTCGAACAGCTCGATGATCACGCAGACCACATTTCGGGATTCACCCCCGACGCCGATGCGCTGGCGTACGTGATCTTCACGTCCGGGTCGACCGGACGTCCGAAAGGTGTTGCGATGCCGCACCGCGCGCTCGCCAACCTGATCGACTGGCAACTCGCACGCGAGACATTTCGGCCCGGCGCGCGGGTGCTTCAGTACTCCAGCCTGAGTTTCGACGTTTCGTTCCAGGAGCTCTTCAGCACGTGGGCTTCGGGTGGACATCTACACTTGATCGCGGATGACGAACGCCGCGATCCCCGGCGCTTGCTCGACGCGCTCGAGGTGCAGCGCATTGAACGGCTGTTCCTGCCGTATGTGGCGCTGCGGCAGATGGTGGAAGTGGCCCGGGCGACACATCGCGCGCCGAGCACGCTACGAGAAGTGATCACTGCGGGCGAACAATTGTGCGTGGACGATCCGCTGCGCGCCTTCTTCAGCGCGCTGCCTGGTGCGTCGCTCGACAATCAATATGGGCCATCGGAAACCCATGTCGTCACGGCGCAGCTGTTACGAGGCGATCCGACACGCTGGGCTGATCTGCCGCCGATCGGCACGCCGATTCAGAACAATCAAGCCTTCGTGTTCGACAAGCACCTCGCGTTGTTGCCGGAGGGTGTTGCCGGCGAGCTCTATCTCGCGGGTGTCAACCTTGCCCGTGGCTACATCGGCCGCGACGACCTGACACGTGAACGTTTTCTGCCACATCCGTTCGAGCAGGGTGCGCGTGTGTACAAGACGGGCGACACCGCTCGATATGGCGCAGACGGCGCTATTGAATATCTCGGCCGAGCAGACAATCAGGTAAAGGTGCGCGGCTACCGTATCGAACCGGGCGAAGTGGGTTCCGTGCTGGCGCGTTTTGCCGGCGTGAAGCAATGTCTTGTGACCGCTATAGATGATCACGCTCACGGCAAGCGTCTGGTGGCGTACGCGCTGGTGGCGGATGCGTCCGCGTTCTCGAACGCCGGCCTGATGGAGTATGCACGGGCGACGTTGCCGCAGTTCATGGTGCCTTCGGCGCTGGTGGTGCTCGAAGCCTTTCCATTCACGCCGAGTGGCAAGGTGGACATTCGCGCGCTGCCCGCGCCGCTGTCGCTCGCCGATGCGCGACCCGGTGACCGCGTGCCGCCTGAAACACACACGCAGAATGCGTTGGCGAAGATCTGGGCGGAGCTGCTGGAGATCGACGACGTAGGCATTCGGGAAAGCTTCTTCGATCTGGGTGGCGATTCGCTATCCGCCGTGCAACTGTTTCTGGCGATCGATCGAGAGTTCGGTCACGACCTGCCGCTGTCGCTGTTGGCCGAAAACCCCACGATAGAATCGTTGGCTGACATCATTGACTGTGGGGGACAACACGAACTGTCGGGTTATCGTTCGCTGCGTGTCATTCAACGTGGCGACGCGGCGGTCACGCCATTGTTCATGGCGCACGGTGGCGGTGGCAACGTAGTGTTGTTTCGCGACCTCGCAAAGAACCTCGGTGAACAGCAGCCAGTGTATGCATTCGAATGGGACGGCTGGAGCAACGATCGCGGCCAGCGCACCATCGAAGCCATGGCGGCACTGTACGCGAGCGAACTGACGCGCTTCCTGCCCCAGGGCGACATTCGGTTAGGCGGCCATTGCATCGGTGGGCTGATTGCAATCGAACTGGCGCAAGTGCTGCGCGGCATGGGTCGAACCGTTGTCGATCCGCTGATCATTACGGATGCGCCGAATCTGAATGCATCTACGCATCGGGCCACGCCAAGTGAAACGGATACCGCCGCGCTGAACGAATTGGATGCGGTGCGCAAGGATCTCGAAGCGCGCGTGTCGCAGTGTCCGGCCGTCGAAGCGAAGCCGGTGATGGTCGCTCGGATGCGCCGTTCGGTGACGTATCAACGCGTGGTGCGAATGGCAGGACGGATTCATCGACTCCTGTTCAAGACCAAGTTCAATCGTTTTCAGACCGAGCGATGGCTGGATGGACAGCATGTTCGGATCTGTCTGCTGTTTGGCTTGCCGATGCCGCGGGAACTACGAGAGAGCTATTGCGCTCGGACCATGGTGCGGGCGGCACTTCGATTTCGTTCGAAAGGCTACGACGGCGACATTCTGTTTTTTCGGACGAGAACAGTGTTGGGTCAGCAGATGGGATTGCCGGGCTGGTGGGCTGATCCGTATTTTGGATTTGACGAGTTGTGCAACGGGACGTTTTCTGCGCATTTCATCAATGCGGAGCACAACGAGGTGGTGGGGCATCCGAAAACGGCTGAGATGATTGGCCGCATTCTCGAGGGACGTCAATGCAATCGGTGTGAAGTGAACCCGGACCCGGCATGATCAAGATCCTCAACATTGCTGGCGCGCGCCCGAATTTCATGAAAGTGGCACCGCTGGTGCATGAGATGAATCGGGATCCTGAGATCGAGCACAAGCTGGTTCATACCGGGCAGCACTACGACGTCATGATGTCGAAGGTGTTCTTCGACGATCTCGGCATCCCGGCACCCGATGTCAACCTCGAGGTCGGCGCAGGCGAACGCGTGACGCAGATCGAGCGGATCATGGCTCGGTTCGATCCGGTGATTCGCACGGAACGACCGGATGCTGTGCTGGTGGTGGGTGACGTCAATTCGACGATCGCGTGCGCACGCGTTGCGCGAAGCCACGGCGTCAAGGTGGCGCACGTTGAAGCGGGCCTGCGCAGTTTCGACAACGCAATGCCTGAGGAGCTCAATCGCGTCGAGACGGATCAGATTGCCGACTTTCTGTTCGTGACCGAACCATCTGGCATGGCCAACATCGCCTACGAGCGATTGCAAGGGCATGCGTACCTCGTCGGCAATGTGATGATCGACTCACTGGTCGCACAACTCGATCGCGCTCGCGCTTTGCACGTCAGCAAACGCTTCGGACTGGATCGCGGCGGCTATGTTGTATCGACATTTCATCGACCGAGCAACGTCGATGAACTCGATGCGTTACGCGCCGTGGTCGACATCATCCAACATACCTGTGCGCGCATTCCCATGGTGTTGCCGTTGCATCCGCGGACTCGCCAGGCACTGACGCGCTTCGGTCTGCTCGATTCCCTGGAACGGATCGAAGGGTTGCATTTGGCGGAGCCGTTGGGCTATCTCGAGTTTCTCTCATTGATTAGTGGTGCCGCGGCGGTGATCACAGACTCCGGCGGCATTCAGGAAGAAACCACCTTCCTGCGCGTTGCTTGCATCACGATGCGCGACAACACGGAGCGACCGATTACGGTCGAGGTTGGCAGCAACGTGCTAGCCGGCACCGAGCCCCAGGCGGTGAAAGCGCATATTGATTCGGCGCTCGCGAATGGCGCCGCGCACCGAGGGGTTCCGGATCTTTGGGACGGCCGTGCGGCGGTGCGGATTGTGGCACGATTGTGCGAGGAGCTTTCGGCGTGAAAAACCAGGCGAAGCTGTCAAACTCGCCAAACGAGGACGGTCGCAAGCAATCGCTCATTCCGAGCGTTCTGGGGCTCGAACCCCGCGGCACGGCAGGTCCTGCTGTCTCTCGGGAGATTGCGTCTCGGTCGACTCATTTGCTCCTCAAGGCCCTGGGCCTATTGTCGAGCAGCCTTCCCACTTACATGTTAGCGCCGGAGTAAAACTGACCCCCCCTCTGGAGTGAACCCCTGATGTTGGACAGAAGGGCTCACCAGATTTAGGCCGCCTGCCGAGTGTGGTTGGTTTCAAATTCCAGAGGGCTGAGATATCCGATGGCCGAGTGGAGTCGTTCTGTGTTGTACACCGCGTCGATGAACCGCGGCAACTGTGCGACGACGCCCTCGAACGTTTCGTAGTCGCGCGTATAGATTTCTTCGTACTTGAGCGTCTTCATGAAACTCTCGGCTTGAGCGTTGTCGTACGGATTGCCACGCCGACTCATGGATCCCACTAGACCATGGCGTTCGAGCAGCATGCGGTAATCCTTGGCGGCGTACTGCGAGCCACGGTCGGCGTGGTGTATGCATCCGCGGGTGGTCGCCGATCCGCGATGGCAGCACGCAAGGCGGCCTGCGTGAGTTGCTCTCCCATGTGTGCTGCGATCGCGTAACCGACGACCCGACGTGACCAAGCATCGAGAATCACAGCCAGATAAACGAACCCGCTGCGGATCCGAATGTAGGTCAGATCGGCGACCCAAAGCTGGTTTGGACCGGTCGGCTTGAAGTCGCGGGCCAAGTTCGGAAACGGCACCGCTGCTGCACCATCACTGGTGGCGATGAAGCGCCGCGGCGGATCGGCTTTCAGGCCACGCTCTCGCATGATCCGGGCGACGCGCTTGTGATTGATACGAACGCCCTCGCGCGCGAGTTGATGCGTCACGCGTCGATAGCCATAGCCATTGAATCGTTCGCAGATGGCTTTGATGCGCTCGTCGAGCTCGGCCTCGTCGCTACGAACGCGGCCCTTGGGCCGATAGTACGACGTACTACGAGGTAAACTCATGACGCGACATCCTTGCGCCCAAGAGCAGCTGTTGGGCCACTCACGAGTGAGCAACTCCCGCCGCTCGTCGATCGAGCACGCGGCAGCGTTTTTTTCAGCAGCTCGTTCTCCATGATGAGCTGTCCCACCTTGCGCTCGAGCGCGGCAATCCGAGCTTCATACCCCTCCAGTGAATCGGCGACCGCCGCCTCATCGGTGAACTCGCCTTCTTGATACTTCGTCAGCCAGATGCGGACAGGTTGCGGCCAACCCGGTGGCGCTTCGACAATCCGTGCAGCGAGTCCTCTCCCCCGAGGTACTCCTGCACAACTTGTCGTTTGAACTCGATGCTGTAGGTTCGGTAGCGAGCCATCTCTTCTCCTCGATGAACTCGGCACCGGCACTGTCAATCCGGAGCACCCCAGTTGTCCAATCACAGGGGTTCACTCCAACGAGTGTCCAACTATTCCAGACCACCTCAGGGTTCCTCCTCCGAGAAACCCTAACTTATCCAATGGTCATCATTGGGCAGGTCTACTCCCCAACTCGGGAAGCAAGATAGGAATTGACGCCACCGAGGGGTAGACGCCGCATGCTTCGCAGGTGAGGTCAGCCTGAAGGGGTCGTTTGCACCCGGGACATGCAAGCAGATCGTACAGGTCGAACCGTCTCCGAGTTGCGAGTACTCGGCGTACGATTCGTCTTGCGAGGCGGCGTGGGCGCGAGCCGGGATTTATTCGCGGTAGAGCTAGCTTGAGGGCGTCAACTTCGACGGGTTCTTCCGGTGTTATCTCTGGGGAACCCAGCGTTTCGACTTCGATGTCACCTGCGAACAACACGGTCTCCGCCCAATCAGGGTGCTGACGAAAGAACTTCCGTCTGCGGTAATTTGTGTTGCGCTGCACGAAGTACCCGAGCAGGGCGTACATTGAGAACAACTCCTGCGATTTTGCGAGCATCACGAGTTTGTTGTCGGCTGCCAACACGTACCACAGATGGCCTGGTGATCCCGGCCCGTAGTGTAGCCAACTCAGAACTCCTGGCTTACTGAATCCGCCGTGGATCAACTCCGCGAAAGGGGAAGGCGTTTTGATAAACACCCTTCTTGCCACGCGTCGCGCCTCGTCTACAAATTTCTTTGGCTCCGAAAGATGTTCGAGTACATGTCGCGCTACGATCACGTCAAACGACTGATCACGGAAAGGCAATGCGTATACGTCCCCGACGACGAAGGGGCGACCATCCGTCTTGATCGGTTGTCCGCCAACGCGGTGCTTTGAGCTTTGTATCGGGTATTTGTCCATTAGCACATCGGATTGAACAAAGGGTTGGCCCCTGACGCCACTTCCAACACCAGTTCATCTTTGGACAATCCGGCCAAATCGTACGCTCTCATCGCAGCTTCCCCTTATGCGCGATACGAACCACAGAGGTGGTCTGGTTTTCCCGAATAGCAATCCTCGATTCTTAAGTGGATTGGCTGCGGGTTGCAGGTTATCGATAGATCGAGCGCGGCCCGTAAGAGGCTGCGCGCTCGATCGCATCGACGACCCAGTGTTCATGCTGCCATCGCTGTCTGGTTGAAGTACACGGTATCCGGCGTTCGCTCACGAGCGAACTATGCGCCGCGCCGACTGTTGTAAAACGCCATGTACCGTTCGAGGTGCCGACGCGCATCGCTGACGTTTCGTAGGCACGCAGATACACTTCTTCGTACTTCACCGTGCGCCAGAACCGTTCGATGAAGAGTTTGTCGCTCCAGGCGCCTTTGCCATCCATCCTGAGCTGCGCGCCGCTGCCAAGTACCGCCGAGACGAATTCCTCACTCGTGAACTGCGAGCCCTGGTCGGTGTTGACGATCTCGGGTGTGCCATAGCGGCGTTTCGCACTCTCCAGGGCCTCGACACAGAAGTCCGCCGTCAGCGAGTTGGAGAGTTGCCAGGCCAGTACCCGGCGCGATGCCCAATCGAGCACCGCAACCAGATACACGAAACCGCGCCGCATCGGAATGTAAGCGATATCGAGTGCCCAGACCTGCTTCGGTCGATCGACGACCCGGCCACGCAGCAGATACGGAAGGACGCGATGATCTGGATGCGACTGGCTGGTTCGCGGACGCCGAAAGTAGCCGCTTCAGCATCCGGCTACCCGCGAACGGATGTTCCAGATGCAGTTCGTCGATCCGGCGCATCAAGGCCAGATCGCCGTCCGAATTGAACTTCGCACTGTGATTGCGTCTCGGTCGTCTCACCTCTGCTCCCCAAGGCAGACCTCGTTCATTCCAAAGTGCTTCGGCGTTGTATAGCCGAAGATGAAGTGTTTGAGCCAGGCAAGTGCCAGGAAGCCGATGCCGCACATGTAGTAGAAGAGATCTTTCATTGGTGAAAGCGGCGCGCAGTCGATCTATACACTTGGAGTGTTTGGTTGGCAATGGCGCGCCAGTTGTAGCGCGCCGCCACCCATTCCCTAAGGCTTCGAACACGCTGGTCGCGTTCCACAGCGGAAACATCAATGGTGAAGCCCCGGATCCGCCGAGCGAGTTCATCGACATTCCCCAACGGGAAAAAATGCTCCGGCGGCAATCCAAGTTCGAGATTGGCTGCAATGTCGCTTGCAACAACGGGCAGCCCAAAGCTGAGTGCTTCCAGTAGCGCGATTGGCAGTCCTTCATGGGAAGACGGCAATACGAATACGCCCGCGTGACCGAAGAGTTCGTTCAGTCCATTGCCCTGTTGAAACCCGGTGAGCACTACATTTGGGTTTTCGGCCGAGGCGGCTAAGACCTCTCGCATATAATGGTCGCGGCGATTGACAGTGCCGACCAGGGCAAGCTTCCAGCCTGGCAGCGCCGCACTGGTAAACGCACGGATGAGATCGAGCTGGCGCTTTTCCGGCACGAATCTGCTCACCTGCAGGATATAGCGACCAGGAGTTAGGTCGAACTCGCGTACCGTGGCGCATGTGGCCGGAAGCTCTGGAATTTCGACGCCGTTTGGAATGAGCACTGAATCGCGATTGTGGTGCTTCCCAATGATTCCTCGAGTGGTTTTCGAGATGGCAATACACTGGTTGGAGAAGCGCACGCCTACGCGCTCTCCCAAGCGGAGTATCCACCGCGCGAAGCCGCTCCACTTTTCGCGATCGTAGTCTGGACCATGGTGGGTGACGATCACCCTTAAGCCCAATAGCCGCGCAAGCGGAGCCATCAGGGCGGGACCAACGGCGTGAATGTGCAGTATGTCGGGACGCACCAGTCCCGCGTAGAGCGTTCCCAACAACGTATGCACGATCGTCTCGAGTGAGCCGCCTTTCGGCGACCACAGCCGCTTCAGTTGCACGCCACGATAGTTGAGCGATTTCCCATCTGGATGGTAGGGCGAACGCACGATCACCTTTACCGCACAGCCCAACTCTGCAAGACGAGGGTAGAGGTGTTCAGCGTGGCGCTCGATGCCTCCTTCCACATCTGGAAGTCCGCGCAAGCCGAGAACAAGCACGCGCAACGATGTCACAACCGAACCTGCTGCGCGCGGTACCAATGATTACTCAGCGATTGACGAAGCGTATCAGCGGATAGCGCTCCTCAACGGTCTCGAGATCCTTCTGCAGATGTACCTTATTTTTCACTTTCTCACCGAGGAACGAGGTGCGGGGCACCATTGGGCTCGGACTCACGTTCGCGTAGTCGATGTACTTCTGGAAATCCACATTGCCGCCCAAAGCGACCTTGAGCTTGTTCCATACCACCCACTGCATCGGCCCCCACTTGGGAAGTTGGGGTGCCAGGTTCGAGCGCATCGCCGTTCGCGCAGTGGTGACCATCCAGCAGTTTTGCGTACACGCTTTAACCTTTCCAATCGTCTCGCGCGCGCGCGGACTACCGATGATCTCCTCCCAGCTCTGCTTCTCGATGTTTCCGAGCGGAAGGTCAGAGCGAACGTTGCATGCCCAAACATCAGACCATGGATCGATGAACGCGAAATCAGATCCGGCTGTGCAAGGAATCAATCGGTCATGTCCAAGGATCTTCTCGATCAGACCCAGGTTGAGGTACGCCCTAAACCAGTTCTTCGGCTTGTTCGTTCGAAGCATCGAGGTGACGAGCCCCTCAACTTCGCGTGCGACCTTTGTACGGTCATAGAAATGGTTGTCGTTCTTGTAGAACTGCCAGGCGTTGTGCAACGTGGATGTGGCAAGTTCGACCCCTTCCGCGCGCGCCATTTCGTACACGCGCACGAGCTGATCGGCGTTTTCATCCTGAATGACCATCGCGAAACCCAGATCGGTGCCGCCTGCTTCACGCAATTTCCGTAGACCTGCGATCTTCGTCGCGTAGCCGTTTTTCTCGCCGCGAATGGCGTCGCTGGTCGCTTCGTCGCCTTCGAGGCTGAAGCGGACCTTCACGTTGGATATTTCTTGATGATCGGCAGTAGCGTTCCGGCCTCCCCGTTGGAACTGATCTCGGTAATCCTCGCCTTTGGATAGACCACGTCGATCAAATCCGCCAGATCCCTGCGTAGGGTTGGCTCGCCACCTGAAACGTTGAGGTTGTCGAATCCGCTGGGAAGCTTCTCTAATGTTCTTGCGTGACTTCTTCTCTGGGATGCGTCGGGTTCTGCCAGATGTAGCACATCTGACAACGCGAGTTGCAGCGATAGGTTGAGATGACGGTAGATCCACGATCGACTACTCCTAGATTTTCGTTCGAGCGGATGTAATACCTTCCACTCGCACTTAGATCCTTCGATGACTTTCGAATATAGCTGCATCAGTGCTGCATTGTGGCGGTCCAACGAGAAATGTTCTTCAGCGCGTTTTCGACCGGCTGCGCCGAAGCGGTGGCGCAATGCAGGGTTTTCCATCAGTTCCAGGAGCCGAGATCTCAACGAATTGTGATCTCCAGGGGGAAACAGATAGCCAGTCTCGCCGTGGACTATGAGTTCTGGGATGCCTCCGATATCACTGCCGATCACGGCCTTACCATATGCCATAGCTTCGAGCACCGACATAGGGCAGTTCTCATAGCAGTTCGATGGCGCCACGACCACTGAAGCGCCCCGTACTGCATCGTCCAGAGCGGCGCCCGACAAATGCCCGAGGAATTCCGCCGCTGGGAAACGCGCGCGCAAATCCTCGTCAGCTGGTCCGGTACCCGCATCCGCAGACTGATTCGTTCCGAGATCGCTGCGTGTGCTTCCAGCAGCGTGGTGATGCCCTTCTCGGGCGAAAGTCGTCCCATGTAGAAGGCGTAGTTCGTGTCTTGATGAGTGGGCTTTATTGCGCGGGTATCGACGCCGTTTGGAATGACCGTCAACTTCTCTGCCGAGAACCGATTTTGCGTGACCGATGTCTTCATGAACTTGCTGGGGGCAATGATGGCATCGAGGCTCTCGTAGCTTCCCAAGAAGCGCTGCACCACAGATTCGGCATACAACAGCGCGCTCTTAGCGAGCGAACCGTCTGCGCATCGGTTAACAAGCACTCGCGATTGGCGTCCGCTCAAGCATTCCGAGCACGGCTGCCCACCTTTCAATCGAAGATAGACGGGACACACCGGTTTGTAGTCATGAAGTGTGAGCACGACTGGAACGCCGCGTCGCTTCGCCGCGCCAATTATCGACGGCGTGAGTTGATGATAGATATTGTGGCAATGCACCAAGTCGGGCTGGGTATGATCGATTAGAGCGCCGAACTTTCGAACTGCTTCGGGTGAATGAATCAGCTTCAAGGCGCTGAGGGGGCTTGGTCCGCGGCTCGGATTGTCTCGATATGCATACGACTGATTTTCGACAAAGAACTCGACGTATGGGCTTGCGATGTTGCGGCTATCTTTCATCGAGAAGTCGATGACGTCTACGCCCCCTTCCGTCAGAAAGGAGCGTTCCTGGAACAGGACAACCTCGGAACCGCCGTTCCGGAAGAAGAACTTGTTCGCCAACAGTATTTTCAAACGCGTGACTGCCTCGTTCACTTCCTTGTCGGCGCCATCCTGCCTGATTGGCGGAGGCGAAGCATACTTTTCTATCGTTGCTGAAACCTCGAAGGCTGTACGACCTTTGTGATCCGTTTGTCGTTTGACCTCGACCTACTGGGCCCGCATGGCGACAGGCATCGACGAATTAGAGCGTCAGCGAGAATACGTCACGACGCAGATGTCGAAACAAGCGCGAGTCCGTAGTCCATGGGATCTCACGAACCTTCGCTCAGAATCTTCCTCGAGGTGGAGCGCCAGCAAACTTCGTTTCCATCGGGCCTCCACGCCTCGGTCGCGCCGCACGATCAATCCACACTCAGCAGGTATGCGAGTCCTTGCTTGCTGTCTCCTGGTTCCAGCGCACCGACGCTCGATGACTCCCCCGGGCGGGGCTGGCCGCAATAGTCGGTGCTCAAGACTTTCGCAAACTCGTTAGCTGATACTTGCGACGCTTGACAGTCCGGCATCCATGTTCGTTGGTTCAGAACCCATGACCATCTCGCG
>CAVTJP010000005.1:0-2663593 GCA_963735085.1 uncultured Gammaproteobacteria bacterium | reverse complement strand
CCGGTTGCACCGCGTTTGGATAAAGATTGGTAAATGTCAGTAGCCGCACCGGCCGATGCGCGCGCGGCATCTGGATCACGCACAGTCAACGAGTGATTCATAGACCGGCAAATACCGTCGCGCGACCTCGGGCCACGTCCGTACGGCATGCACGTTTTCCCGCCCGGCGTCGCGCACATCCCGATACGCTTCCGGGCGATCCAACACGCACTGCAACGTGGCCACCAGTGCGCCGACGTCACCCGCAGGAAACAGCAATCCCGTCACCCCATCGTCGATCAGTTCGCGGTGTCCGCCTACGTCCGATGCGATTACCAACGCGCCTGCCGCCATGGCTTCGAGTGGCTTCAACGGGGTGACGAGATCGGTCAGGCGCATGGGTCGCCGCGGGAACACGAAAACGTCGATATGGCGGTAGAAGGCCGCGATGCGCTCGTGCGGAACGCGTCCGAGGAACGTTACGTGGTCGCCGATGCCAAGCCGTTTCGCTTGTGAGCGCAGGGAATCGTCTTCCGGGCCGGAGCCGAGCAGCATCAGTGCAATGTCAGGGTGCGTTCGATTCAGCGTGGCAACCGCGCTGATGAGCAGATCCAGCCCTTCATACGAGTAGAACGAACCAAAGAAACCGATCACGCGCCGATCACGCAGCGACTGAAATATCTCCGGTGCCGACTCAAGTTGTCCCGATTCCTCCAGCAGGGTTCGATCGACCGCATTGCCGACGACTGTGACGCGGTCCGGCTCGACACCGCGCGAGACGACATCATCGCGCAGGCCATCGCAGATCGTCACGATCGCATCGGCGTGCCGCATCACGAACGTCTCCAATGCCTTCGACAGCCGATATCGCAAGCTGCCTTCGCGAGTGGTGCCATGACTCACGGCAGCGTCTTCCCAGGACGCCCTGAGTTCATAGACGAACGGAATCGAGTGGCGACGTGCAATATCCAACACAGCCAGACCGTTCAGGCATGGCGAATGGGCGTGAATCACATCTGGTTCAATGCTGCGGACGAGTTCCTCCAGGCGCCGACGCAGCGACCACACGATGCGCAACTGATCGAGGCCGGGCAATCGGTCCAGCGGCGACTCCGCCAGCGTAGTCCGATGAAAAACAAATTCGTCAATGCATTCGGACTGGCCCGAAGTCTTGGGATGCTTCGCGCTGGTCACCTGAAACGTTTCAATTCCGAGGATGCGTAGTTCGGTGAGAATTCCCTGCGTCCTGAACACATAGCCGCTGTGCAATGGCAACGAGTGATCAAGGACGTGCAGCACCTTCACCGCATCACCAACAAATTCCGTGGTATTGCCCCATGGTCTCCGAGACACCGGTCATGCCAACCAAATCCACCAAGGTGCGGCTAGCGTCGGGGTGGGCGCGTAGGCACGACTCCGCCGCAGCATCTCGGGCCCCAACCACGATCACATCACAGCTACGCACCAGCTGCGCCACGTCGTCGGTCATGATCGAAGCAATGTGTGGGATCGACTCTTCGACGAACGCGCGGTTCGACCCTCTGATGCGCGACAGGTTGACCTCTGGATCATAAATCCTCACGTCCATCCCCTTTCCGATCAGACGTTCGGCGAGTTCCAGCAGCGGGCTCTCGCGCAAGTCGTCGGTGCCACCCTTGAAGCTCACGCCGATCATGCCGATGCGGCGACGCTTGGTTCGCAGCACAATATCCAACGCATGTGCGATCTGCGTTTCGTTGCTCGGCAGCACGCTCGCAAGCAGCGGCAGCTCGACCGCAACGTCTCGCGACATGTTGATCAGCGCACGCAGATCCTTCGGCAGACACGATCCACCGAATGCGAAACCCGGTCGCAGGTACGCCGGCGAGATGTTGAGGTGCGTGTCCTGGCACAACAGCGACATGACTTCACGGCCGTCCATCTCCAGACCGTGGCACAACCGACCTACCTCGTTGGCAAACACGACCTTTACCGCGTGAAACGCGTTGCAGCAGAACTTCACCATTTCCGCGGTTCGGATGGATGTGGCAATGAACTCGCACGGCAAGTCCTGCGACAGGGTCCGCAACGTATCGACACCGAACCCCACACCCCCGGCGATCGTCATCGGCGGATTTTCGAAGTCTTTGATCGACACCCCTTCGCGCAGGAATTCGGGCTGGAAGCACACATGCAACCCGCTCCCGAGTCGCTTTCCCGACGCTTCCTCGAGGATGGGTATCAGGATGTCTTCGGTCGTGCCCGGCGCAACCGTTGAGCGGATTACCGTGACGTGATCGGTCTTCTTCTTTGAGATGGCACTACCGATTTGTTCGCAAACGCTACGCAGCGCAGTGAGATCGTGAGCACCGTTGCGGCGCGACGGCGTGCCAACGCAGACGAATGAAATTTCCGAGTTGGCAACACCTTCCGCGGCATCACTGGTGACACGCGCCCGCCCGCTGCGCATCGCAGCTTCGATCAATTCCGGCATGCCGTCTTCGACGACCGGCGATATGCCCTTCTGCAGCAGGCCCAACTTGTGCGCATCGACATCGACACCGATGACGTCGTGCCCCTGTCCCGCAAGGCAGCCATACGAAACCGCGCCGACATAGCCCAAACCAAAGATACTGATCCTCATCTCTACCTCACAGGCGCGGCGGCTCGCTGCGCGACTCGATCGTGTCGTTTGGCACGCGCCAGGCAGCGCTCCACGATGCCATCGAGCCGGCACATCGATGCCTTCCAATCGTGATGGCTCAAGACCCGCGCGCGGGCGCTATCGCTGAATCGCGCGCGCTTCTGCGGATCGGACAACAGCTCGATCACCGCGCGTGATTCGTCGACCGGAGTCGTTGCGCAGAGCAAGTGTTCGCCGGGAACCGCGTCGACACCGCGTGCCGCCACCTCGCTGGTGACAACCGGTACCCCCATCGCCATCGATTCGAGGATCTTGTTCTGGGTGCCGCGCGCAATGCGAAGCGGTGCAACGTTGACCGCGGAACGCGTGACGAACGGACGTACGTCAGGCACAGAGCCTGTGACGCTCACGCCGGGCAACTCCGCGAGCCGTTTGATCTGCGGCGATGGATTGGCGCCAATGATTGTCAGCCTGGCATTCGGACGTTGCGCTCGAATCAGCGGTAAGGTGCTCCGGCAGAATCGGAACATCGCTTCTTGATTGGGGTAATAGTCCATACGGCCAATAAAGCTGATCAGGTCGGTATCGTAAGGTTCTGCCGTCGGCGCAAAATAGCCGTGGTCGACCCCATTGGGAAACCAATCCGATTCGACTCCCGTCGCGAAGCTGCGCAACGTGTCCAGTTCCTCCCGCGTCGTGCAGGTATTCAGATCGAACTTCGGCGACAGTCGCTTTTCCTCGGCCTCGAGCTTCCTGCCCTCGAGCAGATATGCAAGCGACATCGGAAACGATCGAACCTGTCCATAGACCTGCCACTTCTGGGAATCCATATCGCCGAAGTCGAGAATTTTGGGTACGTCCACTACATCGGCGACATACTGTGCAACGGATGAGCAATGCACGAAGATCAGGTCGAACCGTTCGCGGGTGACCGCCTCTGCAATGCGCGCCTTGAGCACCGGTGAGAAAAAATATCCCATCGAAAACGGCGTCGGTGTCGGCGTCCGCACCAGCATGCGGCTCACTGCGCCTAACAATGTCACACGCTCGCAGATCAGTTCTTTGCAGTGGTCGAGCAAGCCTCGACTCTCTTCGAACTCTTCGATCGAGCGCGCCAGTGACGCGACGGTGACGTCGTGATTTCGCGAAAAATGGGAGATCATATTGTATGGCCGGATTTTGCCCCCGCGCTGCGGCGGATACGGTACCCGGTGGCAGACGTACAGGATCTTCATTGCGTACTCAGCTCTTTCAGTTCGACTGTCACATCATCGACGCTGCGACCGTCGACAAATACGCGCGAGAAGATTTCGAGATTCGTCAGCGCCTGCAAATGATCGGTGTGGTCGTCGAGATTGCGCCGGTGTCCGTCGACTAAACGCGCTACAGCTTCGTAGCGAAAAAGACCGCGTCTCTCGATCACATCCTGCGATAGCAGCGAATCGGTCATCTTTGCAAGCGATTGTTTCAGCCACGCACCCATCGGTGCGCCGAATCCCCGTTTGCTTCGATAGAGAATGTCGTCAGGCAACACACCGTACATCGCGCGCTTCAGCGCATGTTTGAGGTCGCGACCTTTGATCTTCAACTCGGTCGGCATGTCGAGCGCCAGTTCGACCAAGTCCTGATCTATCAGCGGCACACGGCATTCGATGGAACTCGCCATCGTCATCCGGTCCGTGAGCAATAGCAGGTCGTCCGGCAGTTGCGTCAGCATGTCCACTTCCATCAGAGCTTCGAGTGCATCTGCCGACGTGACGCCGGCAAATGCCTTCGTCAACGCATTCGTACAGGGGCGAGGAGGCGCCAACATCAGGTTCTCGAGACCTGGATCCGAAAACACTCCAACGTATTGCCGGTAGCGCATTTCGGGCTCCAGGCCCTGCGACAGGATGAACGACTTCGCATAGCGCATCACGTTCAGCATCGCCGAATGCCGATCGCTCGGCAGGCGTTTCGCCAACGGTACCAGCAAGCGCTGGGTGATCGCGCGCGGGACGAGCGCCATCCAACGATCGTAATACCCGCCGAGATACCTGCGATACCCGCCGAACAGTTCGTCGCCTCCGACGCCGGACAGGATGACCTTGACGTCCTGCCGCGCCAATTCGGAAACCAGATGGGTGGTAATGAACGCCGAGTCGGCCACGGGCTCATCCATGTGCCAGAGCAGCTTCGGAAGCAGCGCGGCCACGTCTGGCCGAACGATGATTTCGTGGTGATCCGTGCCAAACAGGTCGGAGACGCGCCGGGCGTACTCTAACTCGTTGTACAGCGCACCCGCGCCCTCTGCCTCGAACCCGATCGAATAGGTGCGTACCGGCTGCGCGCTGTGCTTCGCCATCATGGCGACAACTGAACTACTGTCGATACCACCGCTCAGGAATGCCCCGAGCGGCACGTCGCTGACCATCTGCGCGGTGACGGATGCTTCAATTTGTGCCCGAACTGACTCGACCCAATCAGAAGGATTGCTGCGCGATTTTCGTTGCGAGGGGTGCCAGAAGCGCTGCGTACTGCCTTCGCCGTTGCACAGGCTGATTCGAAACATCGAACCGGCTTCGAGCTTTTCGATCCCGGCAAATATGCTGAGGGGCGCCGGCACGTAGCCAAGGGACAAATATTCTCGCAGCGCAACCGCATCGAACGCCGGTGTCGTTTCCAGCGCGCCGAGAATTGCCTTGAGTTCCGATGCGAACAGCACGCGGCCCGGTTCGCGTTTGAGATACATCGGCTTGATGCCGAGCGGGTCACGTGCGATCAAGAGATTACGTTTGCGGACGTCCCACAGCGCAAAGCCGAACATGCCGTCGAGATGTTGTACGAGATCATCACCGTACTCCTCATACAGATGGACGATGACTTCGGTATCGCTGCGCGTTTGAAAGCGATGTCCTTTCGCCTGCAGATCAGCGCGCAACGCTCGAAAGTTATATATCTCGCCGTTGCAGACGACCCAGACTGTACCGTCCTCGTTGGAAATCGGCTGATGTCCGCTGTCGAGATCGATGATCGACAGGCGGCGCATTCCCATCGTGAATGGACCGTCCGTGTAGCGACCTTCGTCGTCCGGTCCGCGATGAACCGTGACCTCCGCCATCCGCGCGAGCGTATTGTCGCACGAGCGCCGGCGGCCAAGGTCGAGGATTCCGTAGACACCGCACATCGATCGGCTACTTGGTGGTCTGGCGCGCGCGCACTATGCCAGCCGCCGCGCGATCGATGGACCGACGATGCGCGTGACACCGATAGGCAGGCGTTTCCACAATTCGATCGGCAATTGGAACTTCGGATTGGTGGGGCTCAAATTCGGAAGTTCTTTGGATTGCACCAGATGATACTGATACGCGAGTGGTTCCGGTTCGAACCCCCAGTGCTTCTTGAAATGAAACGAGCCCGTATCGATCTTGCTCCGGCCGTAGTCGAATGTCCTCAGACCACGCTCAACCGCGCGCTCCATGACAGTCCAATACATAAAATCGTTCGCCGCAAACTCCCGTGCCGCCGCCACACTGCCGCCATAGTACGGCAGCACCTCATCGCGAAACACGAAGCTGACGACGCTGCTGAGTGGCTGCGCATCCTTCGCGATCGTGGTCACCCACACCTGCTCCGGGAACGCCGCCAGCAGGCGCGCGAACAGCGACTTGCCGAAAACCGGCGTGCCGAGATTCCGATAGCTCTCTGAGAACACTGCGTAAAACACGTCGAGATCCGGATCCCACACGACCTCGGTGCCCGCCTTGATGCCTTTGCGAACCATTGCGCGCTGCTTGCGCGGAATCGCCTGCATGTTTCCTTCAATATCGGTAGCGAGCGATTTGCGAAACGTGACGTACAAGTCTTTCGTCTGCCAATCACCGTCGAGCGGCCGCCGGTTGCGCAGTTCCAGGTAGTCCACGCCGAGCTCCTCCGCCAAGTGTCGCGCCGCATCTACCAAAGCCTGCACCGCATCAGCATCACCGACTGCGCCGCCGTACACTAGAAACGGCGTCGAGATGAGCACGTCACCCGCTATCATGTTGCGAACACGGCTGAGCGGCAGAACCCCGACAATCACGCCATCTCGTTGCGCATATAGGTAGTGACTCGCACAGCCCATCTCGGCTTCGATGACGTCCGCCCACGCGGACAGGTGAAAGAACGTCGCGTCAGTGCAACCTTGCACGAAGGAATCCCAGCGCGCGCGGGCCGCGTTGTCCAGTTTATGGACGTTGACGTCCGTCACGGCGTCTCCTCATATCGACACTGCTTGTTCCGAACGACGCAAATGCCTGTTGGCAGCGCGAAATTCTAGCCGAAGCGCACCCGCCAGGTTTGTGGACTTGTAAACACACCGCGCGACATCGCATCAAGCTTCGTTGCCAAGGAATCCATCGAACATCAGTAGCGACCACAAGATGGCGCTGTGATCGCGTTTCCGCGTTCGATGCTCATCGACCAGCCTCGCAAGCCCGCTCGGCTCGAACAGTCCGCTATCGCGCAAACGTTCCCCATTGATGACGTCCGAAAGACGCTGTGCGAGCGGTCCCCGAAACCACACATCCAGTGGCACCGCGAACCCCATCTTGCGCCGATACAGCACATCGTGCGGCAGGTGGGGTTCGAGTGCCTTCTTCAACGCAAACTTCGCCTCTCCACCTCTCAGCTTGAAGCTCGACGGCATCGCAGCGATCTTTTCCACAAACCGATAGTCGAGGAACGGCACGCGCACTTCGAGGCTATGCGCCATGCTTGCGCGGTCGACCTTGGTCAAAATGTCGCCGGGCAGATAGGTCTTGAAATCCAGATACTGCACCATGCGCAGTGCATCGCTGAATTCGCGACCCTGCAAGTGGCGCGCGAAAACCTGCTCCGCGCCGTAACCCTGCAACTCGCTCGACAGCGTCTTCGAGTAGAGTTTTCGGCGCATGTCGTCGGCCGAAATCGTGACGCCATGGCGATACGCTTCCGACGCGCACCGCGCCAACGCCTGGAACGTGGTCTTACCGCGAAACACGCGCGGCGCCCAATCGAGCTTCGGATACAAACGTCCCAGCGCACCAAATACCGGCCTGCGAATCGCCAGCGGGATCGGCGCGCGGATTCGCTCCTCCATCTGGAACAGCCGATAGCGACGATAGCCGATGAAGTTCTCGTCGCCGCCATCGCCCGATAGCGCCACCGTGACGTGCTTGCGCGCCAACTTGCACACCCGATAGGTCGGAATCGCGGAGCTGTCGGCGAACGGCTCGTCGTAGATCGAAGGCAGTTGTTCCAGCAAGCTATAGTCCGACGCATCGACGGTCTCGACACGATGGTCTGTGTGCTTCTGCTCGGCAACGAGTTGGGCGTATGTCGACTCGTCATAGCGGGATTCGTTGAAGCCGATCGAACACGTCAGCAGGTGCGCGACGCCAATCTCGCGCATCATCGCGACGACCGCGCTGGAGTCGATCCCGCCCGAGAGAAACGCACCGAGCGGCACGTCGGCAACGAGACGGCGCGCCACCGACTCTTTCAGCGCCTCGACCACGTCGACGTCAGAATCGTTGCCGGAGCGCTGATCGGTGGATCCGAACAGCGGCACGTCCCAATAGCGTTGCGGCACGATGGCGGTCGCGCCGCGCTTCGCCACGATGTAGTGAGCCAGGCTCGAGCTTATGAACTCCGACGAAAATGGTCTTCGGGTCGGGGACGTAGCCAAACGCAAAGTAGTCCTCGACCGCAGTCGCATCGACTCGCCTCGGTACATCCGGCGCACGCATCAGCGCCTTGAGTTCCGAGGCGAACAGCAGGCGTCCATCGGCAAGCAGTGTGTAGTACAGCGGTTTGATGCCGAGCCGGTCGCGCGCCAGAAACAACGTGTCGCTGTTGCGATCCCAGATTGCAAACGCAAACATGCCGTTGAACCGCTCGAGACAGCGTTCGCCCCATTCCTCCCATGCGTGCACGATCACTTCGGTATCGCATCGCGTGCGGAACATGTGTCCGCGCGCAGCGCAACTCGACCTCGATTTCCTTGAAGTTGTAGATCTCTCCGTTGTAGGTGACGACGACGCTGTGGTCTTCGTTGTAGAGAGGCTGCTTGCCGCCTTCGAGATCGATGATCGACAGTCGACGATGACCCAAACCGACACCGGGCTCGACATGAAAGCCGTCGCCATCGGGGCCACGGTGTTCGAGAGACGCGTTCATGCGCGCGAGCAGATCCGAATCGATCGGACGCCGTGCCTTCAGATCGACAATGCCGGTAATGCCACACATGAATTATGCAGCCCGAGTCGATTGACGAGATCGTGTGTAGAGCGCTGCGTAACGACTCACCATCGCATCGAGCGAAAATCGTTCGATCACGCGGTTTCGCCCCGCGCCGCCGTGACGTGCGCGCAGCGCGTCGTCGAGCACGTAAGGCTGCATTGCCGCGGCGAGCGCATCGGGTGACTGCGGCGGAACCAGCGCACCGGTTACATTGGGTTCGACCAGTTCGAGATTGCCCCCGGTACCGGTGGCCACGACCGCAAGCCCGGAGGCCATCGCCTCGAGAATGGTATTGGAGATGCCTTCGCGACGAGAACCCATCACGAAGAGATCCATGCGCTGCAGCCACGGCGCCACATCGATCTGGCTTCCGGGCAGGCAGACATCGTCGGCGAGTCCAAGGTCGTGGACCTGAGATTTTACCGTCTCCATACAGGGGACCGTCGCCAACCATGATCAGGCGCACCTTTCGAGCGGATCCAACAGCCCTTCTGAGGCGCGCAAACGCATCAAGTGTGTTGAGCGGGTCCTTGATGTCGCTGAACCGGGTAACCGTGCCGATGACGACGGCATCGCGCTCCCTACTCGGTCTCTGCGGCGGGACGAAGCGATTGGTATCAACACCATTGCTGATCCGCATTACCTTACGACGCGGAACACCGACGTCCTCGATCAACCAGTTTTCCAACTCGCCCGACAGCGCAACGCAGCAATCGACCAACGTCGACAACACACGCCGCAGTGCCCGGTACTTCCGGCTCCGCCCCTCCTGGTCCGTGGTGTCCCAACCGTGCTCGCTGTGCACGCGCCGCCGGACGCCCGCCAGCAACGCAACCACCTGGCAATCCAGCGTGCCAAGGTTGCGGGTGTGCACGACGTCCGGTCGCAAGCGTCGCAACAACTTGTAGAGCCTCACGTAAGCTGCGGGATCCTTACCCGGCCGCTTGCCAATCGCATAGACCTGCACGCCATCGCTTTCAATTCGAGACGCGAACTCCGTGGCTGCGGTCAGGGCGATGACCGCATGCCGCGCGCATGAAGAGGGCATGCGATTGATCAGGTTGACCAACCCATTTTCCAAGCCGCCGTAATCGAACCGCACCACGATGTGGACGACCAGCGGTGAGGACACATCGTTCGTCATCCGTTTGACTTCATGCCCGCCTCGAACCATGTCCAGATGTGGTCCGTATCCCTGGTTAAAACCTTCGTGGCATCGAAGCGCGGATCGGCTTCGACGGCAACGGTGATGTTGCTGGTTGCCTTCCGGTGCAGTGTCAACGCGTTGAACGCTTCCAGCGCCTTCGTCATCAACTGCGAGGGCGTGGGTTGCAGGCCAACCGCGTACCAGTTCCAGATTGTCAATTGCCTGGACGTCCGTTCGACCCGATATTCGTTCACGGTAAGTTTACTTGTGACTTGCCGTTGCTGGCGCGTGGTGTCGTTCCACCACTTCCGCGGGATGACATGATTGAACTCGCCGACCGCTTCCTTGCCTTGGTGCTGTTCGACGTACTGCACAACATTGACATAGAGACGGTAGCCGTCGCATTGGTAGCTGCCTGCCGCGGTGTAGTCGGCACCAACGAAGCTCGGCGACCATTGGCCGTGCCAGCCTCGCATCGAAACGCAGCCTTTGATCAACGGCAGCGAAGTCTGGCTGATTGATACGCTGGCTGGCAAGGCAAACGTTCTCGCCAATGGACCCAGTGCAAGGACGAGCAATCCCAGGCACAGAAATCCGATCGGCCGGCTAACGCGAGGCACGGCGTCGTTCCATGCCTACATCCGAGTACCGCTCGGCGACCCAGTACATCAGGCCCATTGCCGCCAGAAACAACACCCACCCAAAGAAAATGTGATCCCGTCCAGCAAACAACTGCATGTGCGTGCTAGACGCAACGAACATAACCATGAAGGCGCGGACCCCGTTGGCCAGAACAAACACGCCAATTACAGTCGCTACATAGGTCAATCGTCTCCACAGCGTTCGGAACATGACGTACGCGATCAGCACACCTAAGGCAAAGCTCGCATTTAGATAATTGAGTCCTGCACAGGCTTCGACGACTTCGAATGATCCGCCGGGTAGCGACACGACCATACCTTCCCTCAGCGCTGGTACTCCGACCATTCGAAGCGCGGCAACAGCAATTGTTGTAGTCGAATCCATCAATCGAGGTACGAGCCAATCCCCGAACGGTACCGCGAATACCAAAAACGCCAGCGGAAACCAAATCCGCGTGTAGCCGTCCCAGCCAAACATCGCGAGCGCAAAAGCGCTGATCATCGAGATCACCGCAAGTTGCTCGATCTGTTGTATCGATGTCGCTTCGGCGACAATCCACGCGAGCACGAGGCCCAACAGTAGCGCGACTCCGATCCAACTGCCGCGCGGATATATCGACTCGTATTTGGGCCGGTCGCGCCACAGAAGAGCGAGCGAAATCGCAGGGATCAGATAGCCGTGGCGATACGATTCACTCGGCCATAACTCCGCCATCGTCGTCATGGTGCCCCAATAGACGGCAATCGGCACCAACGCCACGGCTACCACCAGTGCAAAGTTCCTACTGCGGGTCTCGACGATCATTGGTTCGGCCAATTCGGGTGCGACGAGTCTCTCAGTTGAGTCGAAGTGGACCCTGGATCGTCGGCGTTCAAACCAACTCACGCAACAGCCTGGACCCAGGGCCAGCCAGGAAGATCACAACTCCCAGGCAAATCACCAGCGCTACACTCGCCCCAGCCAACATTAGGGTCGCATTGCGTACCCTCGCCATCGAATCGACCGAACGATTCATTGTGATGGAACCCAATATCGGGAACCCACAGTCGATTAGGTCTCGTGAGCGGTGAAACACGGGCCGCAACAGATTCAGCAGAAACGCGACGCCCAGGCCAGCCCCCAACGAAACGACAAAGGCGGCGAACAGATAGAATGCTCTTGGCGGACCCGCAGGATCGATCGGCGCGAACGGCGGATTGATGATCTGAAATTGACCCTGATCGGTGCCGGATTTCACCCGCTTACCGGTCTGTAGATCTTCCCACCGTTGCAGCATCTGCCCATAGCGAGCTTTCACAACGTCGTAGTCTCGGTCGAGCCTATTGAGCTCCGCTTCCACCTGCGGAATCACATCCACCATTTTCTTGAGCCGATTGACCTTGGCCTGCTTGTCAACGAGTTCGGCACGCAAACTGGCCAGGTCGACCTCGACGTTACTGCGTTGGATCTTCAGGTTCTGATACACCGGGTTGATGTCGAGCGGATTGGTCACCATCGGCAGGTCGTCTGCAGATTTGGATGCCTGTTCGGTCTTCTGTTTCGCACGAAGCTCCGCCAGCAGCTGATCGATTCGGACGACTGCCGGATGCTTTTCCGTGTATTGGACAAGTAGATCGGCGCGTTTTGATTCCAGCGACGCGATCTGGGCATCGGTCGCCGAACCCCCGCCGTACGTTTGGCCCATGATGCCGAACACCGGTTCTTCGCCCTTCGAGTTGACGCGCCAGCGACGCGGCTTTGCCGTTGGCAATGCGAATTGATTGCTGCACGGCGGCGAGGTCCGCCTCTGCGGTCTGTAGCTGCGAGTAATAGTCACCGTGCTCGTTGGGCATCAGGCCGACGTTCTTGCGTTTGAACTCTTTCAATCGGTCATCCGCCTGATTCAAGCGCTGTTCATAGTCCGCCAGTTCCGCCTTCAGCGTTTTCTCGGCCTGCTGTGAATCTTCCTGTCCCGAGCCCAACGTGTCCTCGACGAACGAGTCGAGCAGCTTGTCGACGACATCGACGGCGGTGGCGCGGTTCTTGTCGTCGAAGCTGATGGTGTAGATGTTCTCGCCGCTCGGGGTGATCTTGATGCGCCGCTTGAGCGACGCGAGCACGGCGTCGAATTCGCGCGGTGTTTTCGCCGAGAGATCCAGATCCGCCTCGCGCGCGACACTTTCGAGATGCGGCCGCGTCAGCATCGTTCGTGTCATCAACGTGACGTCGTTCATCACGTTCTCTTCCACTGCGAGACCTTTGAGCAGCGGCCGCAGCACGGTGTCCGTGTCGACATACACCTGCGCGGAGGCTTCGTAGCGATCGGGCATCAGGTAGATGGCGACCCAGGAAACGACCGAAAGGCACCATGCGACTATCAACGCGATCCACCTGTAACGCCACATGCCAAACGCATGGCGCTGAACCATCTGCGCGAGGTGTTGAACATCCAATGTCCCGTTATCGAGATCTGCTGTCGGATTCACGCTGCCAACTCCTCACGCAATCGCGCAACAATGCGCACCGCTGCTTGTCCATCCCAAAATTCCGGAACACCACTCCTCACCGCACCCGCCGCGAGCACCGAATCGATGTGCGACTTGACGCCGCTCGGCTGGGTGCCGGCGAGCACGTTGCTGCCGACGTCGACGGTAATCGGTCGTTCCGTGTTGTCGCGCATCGTGATGCACGGTACGCGCAGAAACGTCGTCTCTTCCTGAATGCCGCCGGAATCGGTAATCACTGCGGCCGCGCTGCTGACCAGCGAGATGAATTCGAGGTATCCCAGCGGTTCGGATAGGTGCAATGCATCAACGCGTTCGAGGCAATTCAGTAGACCAAAGCGCGTCAACGATTGGCGCGTGCGTGGGTGAAGTGCCAAAACCATCGGAATCCGCGCGCAGGTGTGCTTGATGATATCGATGACACCGCGTAGCGCATCCGCGTCATCAACGTTGCTGGGTCGATGGAAGGTTGCGACTACATAGCCGTCGCGCTCGAGCCCGAAGCGCGCGCTGACGTTCATGCTGCGCGCGCGTTCGAGCTGCGCCACCAATGAGTCGATCATGACGTTGCCGACTAAGTACGCCCGCCCCGCGAGCTGCTCGCGCTCGATGTTCGCCATGCCGGACGGTTCGGTGACGAACAGAAAATCGGAGATCCGATCGGTCTCCACGCGATTGAGTTCCTCCGGCATCGATTGATCGAAACTGCGCAGGCCCGCCTCGACGTGCACGACCTTTACGCCGTGATCGCGCGCGACGCGGGCGCAGGCCACCGTCGAGGTGACGTCACCGACCACCAGTACCGCATCCGGCCGCTCGGAACGCACGACCGGGTCGAATCGCGTCATGATGCGCTCGATCTGCGCCGAACGCGCGCCCGCTCCGACTTCCAGGTTAATGTCGGGCGCCGGAATATCGAGATCGTCGAAGAAGACCTTCGACATCGACACGTCGTAATGCTGACCGGTGTGAACGAGTTTGTGGGTGATGTCAGCATGCCGATTCATCTCATGGACGAGCGGCGCCACCTTCATGAAGTTCGGCCGCGCCCCCGCGACGTTGAGAATCTTGATCACGCGACTTCCCTGCACAGGCTACGCACACCCAACGCCAACCACTTTAGCCGCTGCGGGCGTGCGCAATGTATGAAACCTTGGCCGATTTGTACTCGCGCGGGCCACTATCGGGGCGTTCACTGGTTTCGCCTATTCCGGCTGGAGCATAGGTCGCATGTATCGACGGCTCAACCCGGCTAAGATTCAGCCGTTCTCAACGGGGGCGAGCGTGTGTACAGACATTTGAGAAAGCTGTTCGGCAGTGCTGCGATGATTGCGTTAGTGGGCGCCTGTGGTGCATCGACACCGCAGGAAGATCTCACCAAGGCGATGGCATACCGCGCGCAGGGCAAGACGAACTCAGCGATCATCGAGTTCAAGAATGCACTGCAGAAGGATCCAAATCTCGCCGAAGCGCGCTTGGCGCTCGGCGAAGCGTACCTGGAGTACGGCGAAGCAGACGCCGCGCTGAAGGAGTTGAGCCGCGCTCAGGATCTGGGTATTGCAGCGGATCGTGTGCTGCCGCCGCTGCTCGAGACGAAGATCGATCTCGGCCGCCAACAGGAGGTCCTCGGCGAACTCGAGAATCAGAAGTTGACGCCGCGTCTTCAGGCGATTCGGGGTCAGGCATTGCTGGCCAGCGATGAACCCGACCGCGCGCGGGCCGATTTCGACGCAGCGATCAAGGCGAACCCTGAGTTGCCCCGCGCCTACCTGGGTTTGGCACAGCTTGCGCTCGCGCCGCCAACGGCCGATTTCACCGCCGCGACGCGCGTGCTCAACGACGGGGTCAAAGCCGTGCCGACCAGCCGACGGCTATGGTTGACGCTGGGCGAAGTGGAACTCAACCAGCGGCACGCAGCGGCGGCCCGGTCGGCGTTCGACAAGGCGACTGCACTACCAGGCAACGATTTCCTGCCTCAGTTGGGACTCGCACGCGCGAGCCTGCTCGAAAACAAGCTGGATGACGCCAAGACCATCGTGGATGGCGTGCTGAAGCGTGCACCGAAATACCCGCTGGCACTGCATCTCAAAGGTGTGATCGCGCTGTCGCAGAAGAATTACAACGACGCAGAAAGCGCGCTCATGGCGGCACTCGCCGTGGTTCCGAACTATCCGCCTTCGCTGCTGGCATTAGCCAACGTCAAGTATGCACAAGGGCAACCGAATCAGGCCGCGCAGTACCTGCGCAGCTATATCGCGCAGGACCCCGACAATCCCGGAGCGCGCAAGGCGTTGGCAGGATTGCTGCTGGAATCGGGCGATGCCTTGGGGGCCGTCGATGCGCTGCAACCGATTGCAGATCGGCTCAGCGACGGCCGCGACCTCACGTTGCTCGGCACCGCCTATCTGCGTGCCGGCGAACTCGACAAAGCCACACGCTATTTGAGCGCGGCTGCAAAGGCATCGCCGCAAGCGCCGGAGGTGAAGACGCAACTCGCGATGAGCCTGGCCGCGGCCGGCGACAACGCCGGTGCATTGGCGGAACTCGATACAGTGGTCCCGACTTCGAACGAACTTGCGTCGCAGGCTGACGCGATGCGCGTGCTGGTGAACATGCGCACCGGCAAACTGGACGCGGCACTTGCAGCGGCGAATCAAATCGTAGCTCGCGACGGCACGAAGCCGCTGGGTTTCTATCTGCTCGGCGCGGTGCAGGTCGCGAGCAAAAATCCGGCCGCCGCGCGGACTGCGTTCGAGCAAGCGCTGAAGGTCGATCCCAAATATAGCCAGGCAGCCCTCGGACTGGCGCGACTCGATCAGGCGGAAGGCAAACCGGCCGACGCACGCCGACACCTCGAGCAAAGCGTCGCTGCGAACCCGACGGACCTCGCAGCACTGGCGGCGCTGGCAGAATTCGAGTATTCGCAGGGCGACAAGAACAAGGCTCAACAGCTGCTCGAACGGGCGCGTGCGGAGAACGCATCTGCGTTGGCGCCGCGGCTGGCTCTGGCACGACTGGCGCTGGAGCGCGGCGATGTACCCCTCGCGAAGGATGTGTCCGCCGAAGCGGAACGCATCGCTTCCGGCAACCCGCAGGTGTGGTTGGTACGGGCTATGGTGATGGCGCAGGCGAAAGACGCCGCCGAACTGGGGCGCTACCTGGACCGGCTGCAGGCGTATCTCGACACGGCGCCGGCCGACGCGGCGTCCTATTGGTTGCCAATCGGCGATCTGCAGCGGCGCGCCGGGCGCATTGATCTTGCGCGCGGTACGCTCGAACACGCGCTGGCGAATCCGGCCACGCAACAGCAGGCGCTGGTGGCGCTGGTACAGCTCGAGACCGCCGCCGGGTCCAACGACAAGGCACGTGACAATCTGGCACGCCTCAAGAAAGCGGGTGCGAGCCCGGCGCTTTTGGCGGAGCTCAACGGGGATCTCGAGCTCAAGGCCGGTAAGCCCGCCGCCGCGCTCGAACTTTACAAGCAGGCCGCCCAAGCGGGCTCCCCCCGTGGCGTTGCCAAGCTCGCTCAACTACAGACCACACAGGGCCACGTCGATCAAGCCGTCGCCACGCTGGAAACGTGGCTGAAGGCGAACCCCGACGACAGCGACGCCGCCCGCCAACTCGCGTCCATTCGTCTGGGATCCGGCAATCAATCCGCGGCGATCAGCGACTACGAGCGTCTGCTGACGAAGAACCCGAACGATCCCGTTGCTCTGAATAATCTGGCCTGGTTGTACTTCGAAGCGAAGGACCCACGAGCAGAGTCTAGTGCACGCAAAGCAAAGGAAGTGGCCCCCGACAACCACGCGATCGAGGACACGCTCGGCTGGATTCTGGTACACAGCAACTCACCGAGCGCAGCAAACGAGGCCTTGACCTTGCTGCAATCCGCGGCGAAAGGACAACCAGACAACCCCAGCGTGCTGTACCACCTGGCGTTGGCCCAGCAGAAGACCGGACGTCGCCGCGAAGCACTTCAGAGTGTTGAGCGCGCGTTGGCGACGAATTCATTCGCAGAGCGCCCGGCAGCGTTGGAGCTGGCGAAGGAGCTAGGCGGAGAAGGATGACTTTGAGCGGTTCCCGGCTCTGAACTCGATACACTATGTGTTCGATTTCTTTACACCCGCAAGTGGACCGGGAACCGAATGCGTCAGGATTTCTTACACTTCCGACACGAGGACCGGGATACGTAAACACCAACTCTTTGATCTACATGAACTAATTGAGCTGGCACGATCCCTGCCTTAGGTTTGTTGCTCTACCAATTCTGGTTCTTCGGAGGGTCTGGTGAAAAAGCTTATTCTTAGTCTTCTCCTTGTGGTGCCGTTCCAAGCGAACGCATATCTCGTGCATTCGTCGATCGGCGACTATGACGTCTCAACCCAATTCGTTCAAGGACAGAACGCCTTCAATTTCGGCAGCTTCGCCGCTGAGTTTGCGGGCTTGGTCGGAGGGAATTTGGGCTATCCCAACATTCTTGCCGGACCATTTTTCAAATCTGGTACATCCGGCACCGATACAACCGGTGCGTACTATAGCTTCGGCGGAGTACACTCCGGTTCAATAAGCGAAAGGATTTATGCTACCTATGCAACGGTCGCAAAGGTCGACCACCAGGTTCCTGAGCCCGGTTCTCTTGCCCTATTGGGCGCAGGTTTGCTCGGCCTTGCCTTCTTGCGCCGGCGACGCGCTACCTAGCTCTAGCTACACACCAGAGTTTGAAAAGGACCCGCCAGATGGCGGGTCTTTTTTTGGTGCCTCAATAAACCGTCTTACTGACCTCATTGGTCTTGGCGCTCTCACCACCCGCGGAATCAAGCGCGGTCACCGCGAAGTAGTAAGTGCCCGGGGCGAGTGACAGGGTCCGCGTCGTTGTTGACGCACCCGAGACGCTCGCGGTCTGTGTATAGTTCTTCGAAGTGGTGCCGTAGTAAATCTTGTAGCCGGACAGGTTCGTCAACGCCGAACCGTCGACATTCTTCGTCGGCGCCTGCCAGGACAACACTGCCTGGCGCAGACTGACGGTGGTCATCGCCACCGCATTGCCGCCCGCCCCCGTGCAATTCAGCGAGAACGTCGAGTCGCTTGCGATCGGCCCCACGCTTTGCGAGCCGCTGGTGGATTTCGATCCGCTCCAGGCGCCAGAGGCGGCACAACTGCTGACGTTGGCGCTGGTCCAAGTCAACGTTGTCGAACCGTTCATTGCGACGCCGAGTGGATTCGCGGACAGGCTCGCCGAGGGCGCACCCGCCGTCACCGTGACGCTCGCCGTCTTGGCTGCGTTACCGCCGGCGCCGGAGCATGTGAGCGTGAAGCTCGAATTGGTAGTCAACGCGCCCGTGCTCTGGTTGCCGGATGTGGCTTTGGTACCGCTCCAGGATCCGCTTGCAGTGCAACTCGTTGCGTTCGTCGTGCTCCAGGTGAGTTGCGCAGATGATCCAGACTGAACGTTGCCGGGCGATACCGACAACGTGACGGTGGGGGCCGGTGCCGGTGCAACGCTAACTGACACATTCTTGGCAATCGATCCACCGGAACCCGAGCACGTCAGTGTGTAGTTTGCACTCGCCGTCAGCGCACCCGTGCTTTGCGATCCGGAAGTCGATTTGGTCCCGGTCCAACCACCTGATGCGTTGCAGCTCGTTGCGTTCGCGGCGTTCCAAGTCAATTGCGATGTGCCGCCAGATTGAATGCTGGTCGGCGATGCGCTGAATGACAACGTTGGCGCGGTCATCACCGTCACCGAAGCGTTCTTGGCCACCGAACCGCCACTGCCGGTACACGTCAGCGTGTACGTCTGCGCGGCGCTCAACGCACCAGTGCTTTGCGTTCCAGACGTCGCTTTGCTACCGCTCCATCCGCCGGATGCTGTACAACTCATCGCATTCGTGGCGGTCCATATCAGTTGGGCGGCCGCTCCCGACTGTACGCTTGTGGGCGACGCCGTAAACGTCAGTGTTGGAGCGGAAATCACTTTGACGGCGGCGGTCTGCGATACCGAGCCACCCGTACCCGCGCATGTCAGTGTGTAGTTCGCGTCAGCCGTCAGCGCCGCCGTGTTCTGGTTGCCAGAAGTGGATTTGGAGCCGCTCCAAGACCCCGACGCAGTGCAACTCGTCGCGTTGGTCGTGCTCCACGTGAGCGTGGACGAAGCGCCGGACTGCACGCTGGTTGGCGATGCACTGAACGACAACGTTGGCGCGGCGACTACCGTCACCGAAGCGTTCTTCGCCACTGAACCGCCACTGCCGGTACACGTCAGCGTGTATGTCTTGGCGGCGCTCAGCGTACCCGTACTTTGCGCGCCAGAGGTGGCTTTACTACCGCTCCATCCGCCGGACGCAGTACAACTCGTCGCATTCGTGGCCGTCCATGTCAGTTGTGCGGCCGCTCCCGACTGCACGCTCGCGGGCGACGCCGCAAACGTCAGCGTTGGCGCGGCGAGCACTTTGACAGCCGCAGTTTGTGATACCGAGCCGCCCGCTCCGGAACACGTCAGCGTGTAGTTCGCGTCAGCCGTCAGCGCAGCCGTGTTCTGATTGCCGGAGGTGGATTTTGCGCCGCTCCACGAACCCGATGCGTTGCAACTCGTCGCGTTGGTCGTGCTCCACGTGAGCGTGGACGATGCACCGGATTTGACGCTGGTTGGTGAAGCCGTGAACGTCAACGTCGGCGCACCCGGTGCTGCGATGGCGATCGACACAGATCGGTTCACGGTGCCACCGGCTCCGGAGCAGGCGAGCGTGTACGTCTTGGGCTGTCGTGAGCGGTCCCAACGTCGCCGACCCGGACAGTCCCTTGGTACCGCTCCAACCGCCGCTTGCTGTGCAACTCGTCGCGTTCGTGCTGCTCCAACTGAGCGTGGAGTTGCCACCGCTGGCAACGCTCAGCGGCGAGGCCGCCAAGGTCAGCGATGGCGGTGCCGCCGCCTGCTGCACCGTCACGGTGGCGGTGGCCGAATGGGTACCGCCCGGCCCGGTGCAGGCCAACGAAAACGCGGTGCTGGCCGTCAGCGGACCGACATTCTGCGTGCCACTCACCGCCTTGGCACCCGACCACCCGCCGGAAGCGGTGCACGAGGTCGCATCGGTGGCGCTCCACGTCAGTTGCGCGGACCCGCCGGTGGCGATCGACGTAGGATTCGCACTCAGCGTTGTGACGGGGGATGTCGGCGGCGGAGCCGACGCGACCTGCACCGTCGCGCTCTGTGACGTCACGCCACCCAGACCGACGCAGCTCAACGCAAAGGTTTGACTGGTTTGCAGCGCTGCCGTCGTGAACGTGCCTTCGTTGGGTTGTTCGCCAGACCAGTCGCCGGATGCCTCACAGTGCAGCGCCCCGCTGGATGACCATGACAACAGCGCAGTTGCCCCGGCCGCCACAGTCTCCGGAGTACTTTGGAATGACACCACCGGCGGCGTCGCACTGGTTGGGCGTTCTGCCGCGCCGGTGATCGTTCCGATCTGAGTGTCGTCGGACGTCGCGACACGTGCCGCCAGTCCGTCCAAGGTCACCAGATCCGCATTGGTGACCACGCCCTTGACCGCCGCACGGGCGTTGGCGGTCGACGTGCCACCCAGCAGAATCGCGAACTTCGACAGTTCGGGATCGGGCAGCGTAGTCATCAATACCGTCAATGCGTCACGCGCCTGATGCACGAGGCCATCACTGACGGGTACGTTGAGGGTCGTAACGGAGGGGTCGACTCCCGGCAGCACCGATTTGATCGCGTCATCCATTGGAGCCATCGCATCCGCGCTGTTGACCTGCAGCGTACCCGCGATCACCTCCAGCATGACGCTGGCACTCGCTGCCGCAAAGGTTGCCGACGTACGTGGGTCGGCACCGGTGCCTGCGCCATCGATCGCGCCATCGACGAGATCGCAGCCAATGCGCTGAATCAGCGTCGTTGCGTTCGCTTCGGCACTGGTTCCGGCCAGGGCTGCCGCGGTGCGCCGTAGCGTTTCGCCAAGCGCCTCGTTCGCAAGCACGACGTCGGCGATGGTACTCGCGTCGATCGCGCCGTTTGCCGGGTCGGGGACGCGCGTCGCATCGAGTCCCATGCTGAGATGCCCATCCAACAGCGTCCATGCGTTGGCCAGGCGATCATTCGTGAGCGTGCCACCACATTGCGCGACGGCCGAAGCGAGGGAACTGAGGGGCGAGACATTGACGCGATTGAGCGTCGGATTCAGCAGGACCGCATTCAGATCGAAATCCGGGGCAACACCGCTGACCAGGTCTGTGCCGCCGGATGCGGTTACCGTGATCGGAAATGCGGTACCCGCCGGAACGGTAATCTGATAGCCGGCGGTGGTGTCGCTGACGCCTGCAACAACCGATTGGTCGTGCGCGTCGTGAACCGTGACGGTGGCACCGGTGACCGGACCATCGCCGATGCTGCCGGACAGGGTGATCGGATTGTCGTTGCGAAGCATCTGCGACGACGCATCTCCGCCACCGCTTCCGCCACCACACGCTGCCACGACCGTCAACACCCAGCTGAGCGCCAGCGCGCGACCACAGCCGCCAATCCCTTGACACCGCATCCCAGTCCTCCCAGCGCTGCGCGTCAGTCAGCCTGACTTCGCGCAGTCGAATCGCAGCCGGCCGTCCTCACCGTCTGTCCTGTCGTCTTTGTCTGCCGGGTTGATGTTACTTGTAGGGAAAATGTGAGCCCGTGACGGAATCGACAGTTTCGCGGCGTCTGATCAATTGGAAGGATGATTTCTCTTGACGAACGGCTTGCCAAACCGAACGTCAGAAGACGGTCTTGGAGACCTCGTTCGTTTTCGCACTCTCCCCGTTGGCATCAACGGCGGTCACGGCGAAGTACCAGATACCCGGCGTGAGCGCCGTGGTGTACGACGTCGTGCCGGCCCCACTGACGTTCGCACTCTTGGTGTAGTTGCGCGAATCCGGTCCCCAGTACACCTTGTAGCCGGTGAGGTTCGCGGGTGAGCCATCTACATTCTTCGTCGGTGCCGTCCACGTGAGCTCCGCATTGCGCAAAGTCACCGTGGTCATCGCCAGCGCATTGCCGTTCGAACCGCTGCACGAGAGTTGATAAGTCTGATCACTATTCAACGGATCGGTGGCTTGTGAACCCGTCAGGGCCTTCGATCCGCTCCAGCCGCCTGAGGCTGTGCAGCTGGTGACGTTGGTTGCGCTCCAATTCAGCGTCGTCGTCGCACCCGGCGCGACACCCGGCGGTGAAGCGCTGAGTTGTACGGATGGCGAGGTGCTGGTCGAAACGGTGACTGTCGCGCTGGCAACGGCGCCACCGCCCGGCCCGCTACAGTTCAGTGTAAACGTCGAACTTGCAGAGATGGCCGCGCTCGAAGCGCTGCCATTCACCCCTTTGCTGCCACTCCAGGCACCCGATGCGGTGCACGTGTCGGCATTGCTGGAATTCCACGACAGCGTGGTCGTGCCGCCGGACGACACGCTCGATGGGCTCGCCGACAAGCTCACCGTCGGCGGGCTCTGGGAACCGGGGGGTTGGCTGGTCGAGCCTCCGGAGCCACCGCCGCCACAGGCCACGATCGACAGCGATGTGAGAACCATCAACAGTGAACGCGACGCAATCCGAACGGGCGACGAGAGAAACTGCATAATGTAGACCTTCCTAGTCGGGCCGCTCTGGCGGCAATCCAGTCCCTTGGTTGTGTGCCGCCCAGCAAGCAAGCTCGCTTCAGCGGGAATTTACATATGCTTACATAGCGCCGCAACCAATTGCTTGCGCACCTTCACACCTCCGTCAGCTTTGCGTCGACCAACACAATCGTTATCAACAACTTGCCGAATACTTGACGAAACCCGATCGCGTGCGGAATTTGAGAAGCCCGTCACGGTTCGAGCAGCAGATGCTTCACTGGAAGTGCCAGTGCTACGATGTTGCCAATCGTTCCTCATCGGCTTGGCAATGGAAAATCCGGTTGTAACCGCTTGCGTGTTGATCATTGGCAACGAGATCCTGTCTGGACGCACGCAGGATACGAACCTGCGCCACATCGCCATGCAACTCAACGAATGGGGCGTCCGGGTTCGCGAAGCGCGCGTCGTACCGGATGTCGAATCGGAAATCGTCGATACCCTGCGCGCCGTGCGCAACCGTTACGACTACATATTCACAACCGGCGGTATCGGGCCGACCCATGACGATATTACGGCGGCCTGTATCGCGAAGGCGTTCAATCGCGAGCTGGTAATCCATTCCGAGATCGCGCGAATGATCCAAAGTCGACCGGTTCCCCCAGACGTGATGGCCGCGCGGATGCTGATGGCACGGGTGCCGCAGGGTGCAGGGCTGATCGACAATCCCAGTGGCGGTCCGCCGGGATTTTTCATCGAGAATGTCTACGTCATGGCCGGCATCCCAATCGTGATGCAGGGCATGTTGTCGTCGCTCAAAGGAAAGCTTCGCGGCGGTGCAGTGGTGCGATCCCGGTCCGTCACCGTGTACTTGGGCGAGAGTCAGATCGCCGCACCGCTCGGGGAAATTCAACAACGTTATCCGCTGATCGATCTGGGCAGCTACCCGTTCACGCGCGAGGCCCGATACGGCACTACGCTGGTGATGCGCGGAACGGATGCCACGGCACTCGATGCAATGCTCGAAGAGGTTGTCGCAATGATTGTCGGGGCCGGCGCCGAGCCGCACGATGTGACCTCCGCATGAAGCTGCGGCGAATCGCCGCTTGCTTGCTCCTATGCGGGATGCTTCCTGCGTCGGGCAGTCCACCCGACGGGACCACGAGCTACTCTGCGCTGCCGTCACACAAGGCATTGGCAGTCGCCGTGAACGATCCTTCCGTGCGCGGTATCGCATCCGGCGAACCGAGCGATCAGAGCGCGAGTACCGCGGCGTTGCAGCGCTGTCGTGCCCGGAGCCATCCGCCGGCCGTGTGCGAGCTCAGGCGCCTCGATGATGCGCTCGTCACGACCGCCAAGCAGATCCGCGCCCGCGTGCCGCCGTCAGCGCATCCATTGTTCTTGTGGCGGTTTGATAAAGGTGCCGCGACGGTGTATCTCGCCGGCTCGATTCACGTCATGAAGGCGACTTTGTTGCCATTGCCAACGCAGTTCGATGAGGCGTTCCGGCGCGCTGACCGGTTGGTGGTGGAGGTCAATACAACCAGCCTCGCACCGCAGGTGCTGCGGGATGCGTTTGGTCGCTACGCCATGCTGCCGCCACAGCAATCGCTCGCTTCAGTGCTGGCACCCCAAACCTTCACGGCACTGACGGCTTATCTACGATCGCAAGCGATGCCAATCGCAAGCGTGGCGTCACTGAAGCCCGCCATCCTCGCGACACAACTCGCCGTCGCGCGCCTTAGTGCACTCGGCTATGCGCCGGAGTTCGGACTCGAACAGCATTTCATCGGCGCCGTCGGTGATCGTCCGATCCTGCAACTCGAGACGCTGGACGAACAGCTTGCCGTGTTGACCAGTCCATCGATGCCGGTACAGGACGAGATACTCTCAGATACGCTGCACCAGATGGCGACGGTCGATTCGCTGATCTCGGCCATGATCGTTGCGTGGCTGTCGGGCGACGATGGTGAATTCCGCCGTTTGTTCGATCTGCAATCGGGTAACTCGCCGCAAATTCGGGCGTTCATGAAGCGGCTGCTCGATGACCGCAACGTCCGCATGGCTTCGAACGTGACGACTTATCTGACGACACCCGGCACCACGTTCGTGCTGGTCGGCGCCGCGCATTTGATCGGCCCGGAGGGTATCGTTGCGTTACTCCAAGCGCGTGGACTCCGCGGCCACCGTATCGATTCAAACGACAGAATCTGAGGGCACCCTATGGAACTCGAGAACAAACGCGCGATCGTGCTCGGCGGCACGTCGGGCATCGGGCTGGCCGTCAGCACCCAGCTCGCAACCGCAGGCGCGCGGGTGACCGCAGCGAGCCGTAACGCCAATAGGACCGCTGCGGAGAACGTCACCGCGCGGTCCGTCGACGTGCTGGATCGCGCGGCCCTCGAGCAGTTGTTCAAAGAACTCGCGCCGTTCGACATTCTCGTCAACGCGGCCACCGGCGGCGAGCGCGCTACCGGTCCGTTTCTGGCGATGGATCTCGATGGCTTCGAAGGGTCCTTTCGTAAACTCTGGGGCTACGTGAATTCGGTGCGTCTGGGCGCACCGCTGATGTCTGAACACGGCGCCATCGTGCTGATCAGCGGCTCGCCGGCGCGCAAGTCGATGCCGGGTATGGCGGCAATATCGACGGTCGGCAACGCAGTGGAGGGATTCGTTCGTGCCGTTGCACCGGAGCTTGCACCGCGCCGAATCAATGTCGTCTCACCCGGTATCATCGATACGCCGATGTTCGCTGTAACCGGCAACCAGCGCGCATCGTTTCTGCAACAGGCAACCGCTCGCAACGTTATTCCACGCGCTGGGAACGCTGACGAAGTCGCCGATGCCGTTCTATTCCTACTGCGCAACGACTTCACCACTGGTACCACCGTCGACGTTGATGGTGGTGCGCTGCTTCCATGATGTAGGTGCCGTGACTAGCCGACGCTGTCGCGCTCTTCGATGCGAAAATTCAGATCGTGCTTCGCCACCGGCAATTCGCGGATACGCGTTCCGGTGGCCGCAAATATTGCGTTCGCCAGCGCCGGCGCAATGGCGGGCGTGCCCGGTTCACCAGCACCGCCAATCGCTTCACCACTGGCGATGATGTGCGTCTCGATCCGCGGCGTTTCGTCGATGCGCAACATCTTGTAGTCGTGAAAGTTACTTTGC
The DNA here is from genome assembly GCA_963735085.1 of uncultured Gammaproteobacteria bacterium. GTDB lineage: Bacteria > Pseudomonadota > Gammaproteobacteria > Pseudomonadales > Azotimanducaceae > DATJGR01. The sequence continues at coordinate 2,637,711 of CAVTJP010000005.1, read as the reverse complement.
ATCACGGCGCCGTTTGCCAGACTGATGTCGCCGTACAGCGCCGCCGTCAAGCCATAGACGATGCCGCTCTCCATCTGTGCGACGAGTCCGTCCGGGCTCACCGCGAAGCCTGGATCGACCGCGCAGATTACCCGGTCGACACGCACGCGCCCGGCGACGACTTCGACGTCAACCACCTGCGCCACCAAAGTGCCGAACGAGCGCTGCAACGCGATGCCGCGTCCCCAGCCCTTCGGTAGTTTCGCCCCCCAGCCCGCATGTTGGGCTGCAGTGTCGAGTACCTTCAGATACCTCGGCTCATCGGCCAGCAGTGATGCGCGAAACCTGTACGGGTCCTGGTTCGCTGCATAGGCGAGTTCGTCGACGAAGGATTCCGTGAAGAACCCGTGTTGCGAGTGATCGACGCTGCGCCACGGTCCGAAGCGAACGTGCGTGGGGCTTTCGATGTAGCGCACCGACTGATGTGCAATCGCATAGGGGATGTGAGGCGCTTCGACCGGTTCGTGCTTGTTCACATAGTGATTCAGCCACGCAAACGGAACGCCGTCGGCGTCCAACGCCGCTTTGAATCGCGACGTCACGGCGCCGCGGTAATTGTCCTGGCGCATGTCCTCTTCCCGCGCCCAGATCAATTTCACCGGCGTATCGCTGCGTTGCGCGATGCGCGCCGCCTGAACCGCATAGTCGGATTGCGCGCGGCGGCCGAAGCCACCGCCGAGATACTGATTGTGGATCTTCACCTGCGCGTCCGGCATGCCGAGGGCCTTCGCGACGTCGGCTCTGAAGCCCAGCGGATTCTGGGTGCCCGTCCAAACCTCACACAGACCGTCGTGCACCCAAGCCGTCGCGTTCAGCGGTTCCATGCAGGCATGGGCCAGGAACGGCACCCGATACTCTGCTTCGACGATCCTCGTCGCCCCTCTGAGCGAACGTGCCGCGTCGCCGCGCTCGACGTCCTTCTGGCCACCGTCGTCGCCCATCGAGTCGAGCGCGCCGGCGAACTGCGCATAGACGGCGGCTTGATCGACACTGCCTGCTGCGCCGGTGTTCCACGTCACCTTCACCCGCTCCAGCGCCTGCTTCGCGGTCCAGTAGCCGTTGCCGATCACCGCGAAGGCGTTACCGAGATCGACGACGTCATGCACACCTGGCGACGTCTTCGCAGCGGAGGCGTCCAACGATGCAACCGTGCCGCCAAAAACCGGACAGGCCCGCACCGTCGCGTAGCGCATGTTGGGCAGATCGATGTCGAGACCAAACTGCGCGCTGCCATCGACTTTGGCCGGTATATCGAAGCGGGCACGTCGGGTGCCCATGATCGTGAATTGATCCGGCGTTTTCAGGCGCGGTTTCGAGGGCGGCGTCATGTCAGCCGCGGCCGTCGCGAAGTCAGCAAATGGCGCGCGCCGCTGGCTTTTCGCGTGTTCGATGTAACTCTCTTTCGCTTCGAGTTCACCACGCGGTACCTGCCACGTTGCGGCGGCCGCATCCAGCAACATTTCTCGGGCGGCGGCACCGGCGATGCGCATGCCCTGCACGCCGGTCATTCGCAACGAGCTACTGCCACCGGTGATCTGCAGGTTCATAGACTGCGTAATCTTCAGGAACGCGCCGTTGACCGTACCCACCAATACGCGCGGCACGTCCATATTGCCGAGGATGTACCCGCGCCCCAGCGGATAATTCGCATAATCCTCGTGCGCGGGTGCTTCCAGCATCTGCACACGCGACCAGTCTGCATTCATCTCATCGGCGAGCATCATCGGCAACGTCGTGTGAACGCCTTGGCCCATTTCGGCATGCGGCACGATGACCGTCACGGTGTTGTCGGGGGCAATCTTCACCCACGCGTTGACCAACGCTTCACCGTCGCGCGTTACCAGGTGCGCCAGCTTCGGCGCGCGGTGGCCGGGTCGGATTGCCACACCGACGATCAGCGCGCCGCCGGTAACAACGCCGGCCGCGATGAATCCGCGGCGACTCCACTTGCCGATTCGACGATCAGCCATTGCGGCGCACCTCCTGTTGGGTGGGTTCGAAGTAGGCGACCGCCGCATCTGCGGTGCCGGCTGCCCGCTTGATCGCGCGCCGAATGCGCGTATATGTGCCACAGCGACAGATGTTGCCGCGCATCGCCTCGTCGATGTCGGCATCGTTCGGCGTCGGATTCGCCGCCAGCAGCGCAACCGCCGACATGATCTGACCCGATTGGCAATAGCCGCACTGGGGAACCTGCTCGTCGATCCAGGCCTGCTGCAACGGGTGCAGTTGCTCCGGCGACGGTCGAATGCCCTCGATTGTGGTGACGGCTTTCCCGGCGGCCGACCCGACCGGCACCGAGCAGGAGCGCACCGGCACCCCATCCAGATGCACGGTGCAGGCGCCGCACTGCGCAATACCGCATCCGAACTTCGTGCCGGACAAGTGCAGTTGTTCGCGAATCACCCACAGCAGCGGCGTCGATGGATCGACGTCAACCTGGCGGGATACGCCATTGACCAGCAATACAATCATTCGGAAGTTCCCTACCAACAGAACCCATTATGTTACCGATCGACACAGATGTGTGAAAGCGAGCTGTTGCATCACGTTACATCGCCGCCGCTGACGTGGTAGAGGTAAGCGATGAATAAGACGTCTGTTGCCCGTGCTGTATTGTTGCTGGTGCTCTGCGGGTGCGTACCCCAACCCCACATGCCCACGATGCGTCTGCCCGCTGGGGGTTTACCTGACGGCTTTCCCACTACATTTTACGCTCAGGTTCCGGCTCAGGCGCGGTATGGCGTCGTGGCGGAACGTTCCGAGTTGACCGTGAAGGTGTACCGGGCCGGTGCGCTCGCGACGTTCGGACACAACCATGTGATTCAAGGCCACATCAATGGCTTCGTTTATCTGGCTGAGGACCTGACCGATGCGCGCGCGGACCTGTATGTACGCGTTGGCGACCTCGTGGTTGACGATGCGGCTGCGCGCGCCGCGGCAGGTCCAGATTTCGCGACGCAGCCCTCGCAATCCGACATTGCGGGCACCCGAACGAATATGTTGGGACCGCAGGTGCTCGATGCAGAAGCGGCGCCATTCGTTACGGTGCACGTCACACCTATTCATGTCGGTGCGCAGACGACCCAGGTGCAACTGTCCTTAAACGTGCGTGGTCACCTGGCGCGCGTGCCGGTCGATGTCACCTGGCATCGCAACGGTGATGAATTGTCGATTCGGGGCGCTTTCAGCGTCGATCACGCCACGCTTGGTCTGGCGCCGTTCAGCGCATTCGGCGGTGCGATACGGGTGGCCGACAGGATCGACATCGTCGTGTCGATTGTCGCGACGAAGCAGTAATCGCTTGGCCGGAGGGTCAGAGCGACTCTGACCCTTTGGCCTCACGTAGGCAGGAACTGCACCGGGTAGCTGATCGTCGTTGTGCCGACATCGCGTTTGCCGAATTCGAACAGACGGATACGGCTGACGAGCTTCGACATCAAACCGTCATCCGACAGTTCCGACGACACGACGCGACAGGCCAGCACGTGGCCGGCCGGGTCGATCTGCAGTTCGAGTACGACCTTACCCTGCAGCGACGGATCCTCGCGCAACGCGCGGTTGTAGATTGCGAAGATCGCGCCCTTGTTGGCGTCGAATACGCGGCGGATATCTTCGATGCTGCGACTGCGCGCATCCGTTGGGTGACCGTGATTGACCTGCCGGTTGCCCCCGGTGCCTTTCGCGCCGGCGGGTACATCGACCCGGGTCGTCTCACGACCTGACAGCGCCACACCACCGGTATTGCGCGACAGCGCCGCGACATTCACGCCGGCGCTACGCGTGGCGTGTTTCGACGTGAGTAGCGAACGGTCGATCGTTGCAGCTTCGCCGGCTCCGCGCGCGATCGAATTGGAGTCTGCCAGCTTCGATACGTCCACCGCGTCGCGCATATCGGCGAAGGAATCCTTGAACTGGAGCAATCCGGAGACAGCCGCCTTCTCGCGTGCATCGGCGACCGTTGGCTGCGGTATCGGCTTTTCGATCTTCGGCTTGACGACTCTTTGGACGACCTTCTTTTCGGGTTCGGGCTTCGGTTCGGGCTTCACCTCTGGAACGGGCGGCGGCGGGGGCGGTATGACAATCTCGCGCTGTTCCATGACGATGCGCGCGAGTTGTGGCGGTAGTTCCTCCAGCTTGGCGCGTTCGACGACGGGTACCGGCAGATACGGCATCGCGATACCAAGCGCGATCACCAGGCCGACGAATGTGCTCAACAACCGCCGGAAACGACGTCCCTCGTTGACGCCAATGGTCCACGGCAGATCGTATTGGTTGAAGCTGATCGCAACGCTCACGAGTGCGTTCCCGGCGTTGCGACGGCCGATTTGGCGCCATCCGAACCGACTGCGAGTTGATTGACCGCCAGCGATATGCGCGCGAAGTCAGACGCCTGACACGTCAGCATGATCTTCTTCAGCAACCAGTACGGAATCGTCTTGTCGCCCATGATCGTGATGTCGTAACCGTTCTGTGGCATCGCGCCTTTGCGCGCCGCGCGGTAGTCGAGTTCCTGTTTGAGCCCCGCGATCAACGGCGCCTTGCTGTCTGCGAGGCCGGCGACTGCCGCCACCGGACGGCCCTGCACGACGATGTTGTCGCGGCTGACGGAAATGACCAGACGATCCTTCGGCAATTGCTCGGAAACCGAATCGGGCAATTTGATCTTGGTGCTGGTCTCGAGCACCTCGACCTCGGATGAGTTGACCATCAGGAAGAACACCAGAATCGTGAAGATGTCCATCAGCGACACCAGATTCAAGGTCGCGGTCTTGGTGCGCTTCTTCTGCGCGGCCCGGCGTAGCTGGAGGCGGTGTGCGGTCATGGCGTGCTCTACCCGGCGGTTGCAACGACGGCGGGCGGCGGCGTGTCACCCAGCGAGATCACCGGAAACAGTTCCGCGTTGACCACCGCGAGCGCCTGCACGGTTCGATACGATCGAACCCGGTCCATCACCGACACCAGCGTCTGGTAATCCGTGTCGTGTCCCAACAGGATCGTAATGTCGCGCTTTTCCGGCATCCGGCGCTTCAGTTCCTGCATCACCAGCGTCAATGAGTCGAAGTCGTACTTGCCGTTGACGCGCGGCAGCGTCTTGATCGGGCCGCCGCGGCCATCGCCGACGACCAGCGCGTCGTCGCGCACCACCACTTCGAGGTGAACCAGATTCGGGTCGACCGCGCCGGTGGAGCTACCCGCCGGAAAATCCAGATCGATCACCGTCGTATGCGTGAACACCAGCGACAGCAGCAGCACCGGCACCAGCACCACCATCAAATTCATGAATGGCGTGACTTCGAGCTCAGCCTCTTCGCGATGTCGGTAAAACCGCGTCTTCACGCGCTGCATTGTGCGTCTCCGTCAGCCGTGACCGTTCAAGCCTTCGCCGCCACTGCCCCTCGAGGGTGCGGTGCCGCTGGCGCGCGGGCAGCCTGTGGCGCCGGCTCGCTGCGCTCTTCCAGCAGATTGAGGAATTTGACGACGGCGATCTCGAGACTCTCGACGATTGCGCTGGTTTTGCTCTGCAGCATCGAATGCATCAGCAACAGGGGAATGGCAACGATCAAACCAAAAGCGGTCGTGTTCATCGCGATCGCGATACTCGATGACAATAGGGCTGCTTTTTCGGCCGGGTCCGCACTTGCCACTGCGGTGAACGCCGCGATCAATCCGATGATGGTGCCGAGCAGTCCCAACAACGTTGCAATGTTGGCAAACGTCGCCAGATACGGCGTACGCCGTTCGATGCTCGGCAGCACCTCCAGCAATTGTTCTTCCATCGCAAACTCGATGTCCTGTCGACGCCGCGTAGTGCTCATGCGCGCCAGGCCGTCTGCGATGATGCGGCTGACCGCCGACTTTGATTTTTTCGCGAGTTCGGCGACTTCGCGCGTACGGCTCTGCTTCAACAACGGCAGGATCGCGTTGTAGTCGCGGCGGTTGGCACTCGTTTCCTTCAGCAGATAGACGAAACGCTCCAGCGCAATGGCCAGGCCGACGCCCATGACGATGGCGATCGGGTACATGAACAGGCCGCCCTTCTGAAAGAAGGTGACCACCGTTGTGTAGACGTCCATTACTCCATACTCCTGGTTGACCTATTGCGCAGATCCCGCAACGCACTGTTTACAGGACTTCGTGCAGACCTGGGTTGTTTGAGATCACGATTTGATTGACAGAGATATCGCTCGGTTACTGTTTGCCTTGCGATGCCTTCAGCGCGTCGTAGTACTCCAGTTCGCGCTTGTAGGTGGGCGGATAAAGCCGGCGAAACACCTCGTGCTCGGTGAAGTTCGGGTCGATCTCGATCTTCGGAATGCCGCTCGGGTCCTGCCACGGCACGATGTACAGCACCTTCGGCAACTCCTGGTTGCCTGATATCACCGTCTCATCGAGCCGGATGTGTTCGCTCGGTTTCGTGCTCGCATCCACCGCCGCGCTCGCGCCGAACGGCAACGCGCCGAACACCATGATCAGGACCGCTGCAATGCGGGGCAGGTAAATCGACGCGCTCATGATTTATTCGCTGCCAGACGACGTTGGAGATCGGACACCCAGCCGGCGATGCGTTGGTCCTGCGTATCGGTGAGGGCCTGATATTTCTCGTATGCCTTCAGCGCATCGTCCAGCCGCCCCAGGTAGAGTTCGTACAGAATGCCGAGATTCAGATACGCATCGGCATAATTCGGCACGTGGGCGATGCAGGCCTGATAGTTCGATTCGGCGCTGAGGAAATCGCCTGCGCGGCGCGCCAGCACGCCGAGATCGACGTAAGCCGGACAACTGCTCGGGTTCGCATCGATGGCTTTTTTGTAAGACTCCTCGGCGGCTGCGTTGTCGCCGAGTGCTTCATAGACGGAACCGAGATTCACCCACGGTCCGGACAACGTCGGATCGCGTGCGGTCAACTGCTTCAGTAATGCTTCGGCCTCGGCAAAGCGCTTGGCGTGAATCGCATCGAGTGCCTGTTCGAACAATGCTTCGGATTTGCCGTCGACTGCGGCCACCGGCGTGCCGCTCGGCGATGCGTTCTCATCCTTCTCGCGCCCTGTGGAACTGCAGCCGGCCATAGTCAGCGTCGCGCAGAAAACCAGCAACTCAACGTATCGTGTCAACATATCCCACCTGTAATTCCTGCTTGTCGAAGCGTGCCGGTACCAGTGTGCGAAGCGCTTCGAAGCTCTTGCGCACCCATTGGTCGTACACACCGGTCCAGCTTCGACGCACGTTGATCTCGTGAATCGAGATCGCCTGTTCATCGAACGGATACGCCTGTTCCTCGAGCAGCACCTGGTACTGTTCAAGCTCCGCGGCCGTCAGGCCCTTCGGCCGCGCGGACGCGATCAGCGCGCGCGACAACGCTGCGTAGATGTCGGCAATCTGGTACGTCGATGCCGTCGCAAATTCGGCGACGCCGTACGAAGCTGCCTTTTCGTACGCCGCAATGGCATCTTTGAGTGCGCGTTGTTTCAGCTTCAGAGTCTTCGCCAACGGTTCGGCCAAGGCGATCGCGTCGAACTCGGCGCGAGCATCGTCGGCTAGGATCAACTGCGCCTGGGCCGCGAGATATTTGGCCCGGTCCGGCGCTGTGCTGCCCATGGTGGCGACGAGTTCGACCTTCTTGCGCAGCCAGACTCGGCGCTGGCCCGAATCGCCCAAACCTTGATACAGCTCGTCGAGATGCTGCATAGCTTCCAGTGCAATCGCCGGCGGCGTGGGATACCGACGCGCGTATTCACCGAAGTTCTCGATGGCGCCGTTGACATCGTTGGTCTTCAGATCGAGTTCACCGGCGTGATATAGCGCCTCACGGCGCACGCTGACATCGGCGTCAGTGTCCGCGACGCGCCGATACTCAGCCGCTGCCTGAGTCCACGATTCGGATTTTTCATACAGACCCGCCAGTCTTTTCGTTGCATCAGCGCCATACGGGCTGTCGGGATAGCGCGTGCGAAACTCTTCCAGCAGTGTGGCCGCTTCCTTCCAGCGGCCTTGTGCCTCTACCGCCGCGATCGCGTCGTTGTGGCCCTTCGCCGCCAGATCCGAACCCGGGGCAGCGTCGGCAATTCGCAGGTAGTTGCTGACGGCCGCATCAATCTGACCGCTCTTCTCCGCGGCTTCACCCTGTTTGTAGATCGACGCCAGCAGCTTCTCTTTGATCGCCGCGACGTCTGTCGGCGCGCCACCCGGCAGCGCCAGCAACGACCGATACGAGTGCTCCGCAGCCGCGTAATTGCCCAGTTCGAATGCGCCGTGTCCGAGGATGACATATGCGGTGCGCGCGAGTTTCGGGTCCAAGTTCGGTCGCGTGCGAATCAAGTGCTCTGCCAGATCCATCGCCTGCTGGTACTGCCCTAACGAGAACAGTGTGTCGGCGGCGGCTGCTTGAACTTCTGCAGCACGCGAATCGTCGGGGAACTTCATCGCGAATTCGATCTGTGCGTCGATCTTGACACGCTGCCAAAGCTCGCGATCTTTTGGAGCGACGCCCTTCAGAACGTCGTTCAGGCCAAGTATCGCCGCATAGCCCGCCTCGTTGGCGCGGGCGTAGTCGGGATGTTCGTGAACCACGCGTTGATACGCCGCCACCGCACGCGCCGGCTCTTTCGCGTCGGTATAGACATCACCGAGCAGGAACAGGTTTTCGGCAACGGCGGGGTCGTCCGGAAATGTCGCAACGAATTGTTCGTAGTAGTCGGCTGCCTTCATGTAGTCGGACGCCACGTGGCTCTTCTGTGCTTCGCTGTGCGACAACCTGGACAGCTCAGTCAGATAGGTCTTCAGGCTCGGCATGTATTCGGCACGATCGGCGGCGCTGTACATTGACCAGAACTTACTATTCACGCCGTAGCGAGTGACGAAATCCTCCTTGCGCGCCAGGACCTCGCTGGGGAAATCAGCGGCGACCAGCGTATCGATGATGCGTTGACTGAATACCGGCGCGCGACGATCGAGGCTGTTGTTGACGATGAACGCCTCCAGTGCCGCGACGCTGTCCTGATAGCGTTGCTTGGCACGCAGGTCATCGGCGAGGCGCTCGTAAACGCGGTGTTGCCAGGCCGGCTTACCGAGCTTGTTCATATGCGTTGCCAGCGACTTCGGACCGTCGAGGTAAGACACCGCCAGCACGCTCACACGAAGCGCATCGTTCAATAGCTCCTGCGCGCCGCGATTCGGCTCGGCATCATTCGGCGTGATCGCATTGATGACGACGAAGAAGCTGTCCAACGCTGCATCGAGCTGCGAATCCTTGAACTGGCACCAACCGAGCATGTAGTTGGCGTTCAGCCAATAGCTTGACGCTGCGCCATGATCGATGACGTAGCTGTAGTCAGCCGCGGCCGATGCGTAGCGTTCGGCCGAGAATGCCATTTCGGCACGGCGGAAACGCGCTTCGACGATGTAGGTACTGTCTGGATAGTGCGCAATGAGCTGATCGAGGTATCGTTTGGCGTTCGCGTGGTCGCCAACGACGTCGTACGCCCGCGCCAGCTGATAGACGATCTGGTCGACATCCCTGCCGTCGGGATTCTTCAGCAGGTCTTGATAAAGCGCTATCGCGGCTTGATACGGTGCCGCTTCGCCCGCGGCATCACGATCTTCGCCGACCTGCATCTCGAGATCCGCCAACCGCTTGCCGACGGCCTGATTTTCATGCGCATCCGGCACCGAACCGTACACCCGCTGATAGGCGGCGATCACGTCGTCGCGGCTCGGTGGCGGCACCCGCACCTCGGGCAGTTCGACATTGGGCAACCGCTTCACGACGTCGGCCATCGCAGGGCCGCGCTGCTCGAGCGGACCGTTGGCGCCCGGACCAAACAGGTGGCAACCACCGAGGGTTGCCAGCGCAGTGATGATGGCGATGGCACGCTTCACTTGTGGCTCCCGCTCGTCTGCTGAGCGAGTTGGTCGGTGGCCCGCGCAATCGCGATGCGCGTTACGAGCAACTGGCGCTGAACTTGCGCGATTTCGCCGTGGATGCCGGACCTGATCTGATCACCCAGGCGTGTCTGACGATCGGCTATTGCTGCGTTTACCTGCGCGGTGAGCGCGTCGGCGCGGGTTTGAAATCCGAGGAAATCCGTTTGCACGCCTTTGGCGATAACGCCTTCGGCGTTGGCAACGCGTGCAAGTTTGGAATCGATGGTGGCCAGCAATTTCTCCGTTTGCGCTACCGCCTTCTGCGCGTCGCGCAATCGCGTTTCCCGCTCGTCAACGAGATTCCAGAACGCGATGCCTTGCAGGTAGTCGATGCGCGCCAGCAGGTCCGCGCGCGCGGCGTCGTCGGGTGTTTGCATCAGCAGCGCGCGTTTCGCATCCAAGCCGCTGATCAACTTGGTCTCGTCAGCATTCGCCAGCGCGAGCATCCACGATTGCGTAGGCTCGGGCGTCGCGTGCTGCAGCGTATCGATGCGCGCGTGCATCCGCGCGATCTGCGCAGCGATCTCAGCGCGTCGATCAGCCAACCCTTCCTGGCCGATCAGGTGGCGCGCGGCTGCGGCGCGGCGACGCTGTTCGTTCGCCAGCGCATCGAACGTTGACAGTTCGTCGGGCAAGGTACTCAGCCAGTCCTGCATTACGTGCAGTTGGCGCCACTCGAGCAGCAGTTCCTGAACGTCTTCGGTAGCCAGCCATTCGAGCCAGTCGGTGTGCCCGAGTGTCTTGCGCCACTTGTTCATCACCTGCTTTGTCGAGTTGTCACTGTCGGGTTGCGCGAACACCTGCAGCAGTCCGCCAATCCAGGCGGGGTCTTTGGCACGCGCCGCCACACCGTTCAGTTCGCTCAAGCGAGTCTCGAATTTCGCCTCGGCGGCGCGATAGTTGGTCAGCGCCAATTCGCGCGACGCCATATGTTCGAGACTCATCGGAAAACCGAGTTGCGCGGTTGCGCTGCTCTCGGACCAATAGGCATCCTGCTTCAGGGACAACCAGATCCGCGCGGCGAGTTGGTAGTTGCCGTTGTCCATCGCCAACCCGCCGTACGAGGTCAACGCGAGGTCTCGATAGCGGCCAGCCGCCGGTAGCGCGCCGAGCACCGACTGCGCCGATGCTGCTTCGGCGCGCTGTCGTTTGACGAGTGACAGCGCGACCAACGCGCGCTGCTTCAGGTCCAACGCGTCGGTCTGGTAGACGTCCATCGCGGCGAGCGTGGCAAAGGCCTGTTCGGCCTGTTCCAGGTGGCCCGCGGCGCGTTGCGCGACACCCAGATTGAACAGCGCATAGGCGCGAAACGCCTGCTTCGGATCGATGCGATCGATTGCAGTTTGCGCGGCAGCGAAGTCGCCATGCTCTGTGGCCACCTCCGCCCGCATGAATTCAACTTCCGGATGAATGCGCTCGTGTCCCAGCCAGCTCTTACCGAGATCGATCTTCGCCAGGTTGCGCTGCACCCCTTCCCAATCCTGTTTGCGAAAGTCTTCGCGGGCGAGGTGAAACGACAATCGCATCTTGTCGAGCGGTGTCAGTTCTCCCTCACCCACCGAGGCGAAGGTTTGCTCGGCCATCGAAAACATGCCATCGGCAAACGCAAAACTGCCTTTCGCCAACTGCAATCGGACGGGATCGGTGCCGACGAGGCCGCGGCGCTCGATGATCAACGTATCGAGCAGTGCCTGTTCAGGGTTGTCCTGATAGTAGTCATACAGAACGGTGCCGTAGTATAGATCCGGCAATGGCGTTGCTGGCTGTGTCGCGACCAAACAGCTCAACAGCCAGCCGCACAGATACTCCTTCATGCACCATCCTTGCTGCGGCTATCTACGGCGAAACGGTCGCGACGAACTCGGGCTGATACTTCGCCGTCGAATCCGAAATCTTCAGTTCCACGTAGCTGGGCTCGAACGACTTCTGGAAAGTGACCGTGGTCGCGCGCTTGTAGTCGCGACCTTCGGGACCACGACCGGTGAAGAATGCCGTCAGTCGATTCTGTCCCTGCTTTACGTTGCCGACGTAGAGGCGTTGCACACCGCCGCGAAACAGCGCGTCCACCTGCTTCTGCGTATACAGGTAATGGGTGACGTCTTTGCCGTTGAGTTTCAGCGTGACGGCGTCCAGTGCAAAGAACTTGCCGACGTCCATCGACAGGAATACCGCCACCTGAGAACTCGCGGGGTACAGCAGGTCTTCTTCGAGTACGACCAGGTCCCGCTTGAGATCGACCAGGTTGTGCTTGATGTCTTCCATCTGGCTGCTCAGCGCCAAGGTACCTTCGGCTTTGGCGCTGTCAGCTTTCGGTTGCGCTGTGGTTGGTTGCGCTGAGGTTGGTTGCGCTGCTGCCGGTTGCGCAGCCTTCGCAGCAGCACCCTCAAGAACCGCAGCGGTGGACGTCGTAGTAGTCGCAGGCGGCGCGTCTGCGGCGACCGCGGACACACCCAGCAGGCTCATCAAGAGCAGCGTGGGTAGAAACAATGCGATCCGTTGCATCTGGTCAATCCTCGGCCGCGTGCTCGAACTATTGTCGAACTACTGGTTGATCAGTTGCTTGACCACTTTCAGGTACTTGGTTTCATCGCCCGGTTTGTAGCCACGGTGGACGTAGCGAACAATTCCGTCGCGATCAACGACGATGCTGCTCGGCATCGATTCCAGATCGTAGAGTTCGCTGACTTTCTGTCCCTCATCGACCAGCACCGGAAAGGTCACGCCCGCCTTGCTGGCGACTTCTTTCGCCGGGCCGGCCTTGCCCTCGACATTCACGCCGAGAATGGTGAACCCGGCATCTTTGTAGCGTTCGTCGATGCGCTCGAGCAGTGGCATTTCCTGGCGGCATGGTCCGCACCAACTGGCCCAGAAGTTGATCAACACAACCTGACCTCGGAATTCTTTCAAGCGTGTGTTCGTGCCATCCACGCTTTTCAGCGTGAAGTCGGGCGCGACATCGGATACTGCGACGGCCTGACACAGTGAGGGTACGCAGATGCACAGGGCGGCAATCAGCTTCAGGAGTTTCATGGCATTACCTTTCGTTGTTGTCCACACCGCGACATCGCTGCTATCCGGTCGCCACCGCCAGCAGAGTTAAACGTACGCGATCGATCATGTCGTCGAAAGTCACTGCACCGCAAACTACTGCAACGGTGGCGCCCGGTTTCCGTCCCGGTTGGACTTTCGAACTGCCGACATGGATCGCTCTTGGGCGCTCAGCGCCCCTTTGCGCACCGATCCTTGGTGACGCAATGACTCGACCGGGATCCGTTCCGGTCATGCCAATCAGATTCGGTCGATCTACGCTGGTCTTGCTGAGAAGAAGAACCGGGAACCGCCGACTGCTCGTGACAACTGGATGAGGTGTGGAACATCCAACCCGCCACGACAGCGATCCCCAGTCCTTGAACCGTTGATCCTTCCCTTCTGCGCTCGTTTTGATGCAGTTTTGCATCGGTCTCGTTCCGCGCACACCGCGTAAATCTTCGGAAAGCGAACGTTAGTCGAGGGACCGAGGGGCTTACTGCGGTGGCGTTCACAAATCATTTGCACTCGGCGAGCACGGACCGGCGCAGTACGCGGTATCAGCGGACGGCATCACGGTTGGGAATTGAACGTCGCTGCAATACACTCGCTTCAGGGACGTTGGGACCGGACCACAGCAAGCCAGGGGACATCAGTCATGAAGTTGGAATATCCGTTGATTCGATACCTCGGACCCGCCATCGAACCGGAATTCGACGCAGTCGAGCGAGAGGATTGGCGCCTGCTGGTCAGCCCGAGACTGCAGCGCATGTGGCCGGCGATACCACTGGAAGTTCGCTGCGCAATGGTTGAGGGCTACCAGAAGCTCTATGGCGCTGAACCGAGTGCGGCGCAACCGCAAGCGCACCCGCCCCCGCCCCCGCAATAACGCGCCGCACCGCACCTCGGACGCGCGGTGCGCTATGTCTATATTCCGAGCTGGTCTTGGGCGCATCCGATCAACCCGCTAGACTCACTGGTTTTTGCATTCTGCGGGTAAGTATGACCACGCGCACGGGCTTCATCGATACCGTTGGCAACACGCCGCTGATCAGGCTCGCAACGCTATCGGACGAGACGGGCTGCGAAATTCTCGGTAAGGCCGAGTTCCTCAACCCGGGTGGCTCGGTGAAAGATCGCGCCGCGCTCTGGATGATCCGCGCGGCCGAGCAGGACGGTTCGCTGCAGCCGGGCGGCATCGTCGTCGAAGGTACCGCAGGCAACACCGGTATCGGCATCGCACACATCTGCAACGCGCGCGGTTACCGCTGCGTGATCTACATGCCCGACAACCAGTCGCAGGAAAAAGTCGATCTGCTGGGTACGCTCGGCGCCGAAGTTCGTCTGGTGAAGACGGTGCCATACAGCGACGACATGAACTATCAGAAGCAGGCGGGACGCTACGCGAAGGAAGTGCCCGGCGCCGTGTGGGCCAACCAGTTCGACAATGTGGCGAACCGTCTCGCACACTACCAGTCGACCGGGCCCGAGATGTGGCGCCAGACGCAGGGGCGGATCGATGCATTCACGTGCGCAGTGGGCACCGGCGGCACCCTGGCCGGCATCAGCCGCTATCTGAAGGAGTACAACTCTCGCATCAGGATCGTGCTGGCGGACCCGCCCGGCAGCGCGTTGTACAGCTACGTCAAGACCGGCGACGCCGTCATGAGCCCCGGTCCATCGATCACCGAAGGCATCGGCAACAGTCGGGTAACCGACAATCTCGCGGATACGCAAATCGATGATGCCGTCCAGATCAGCGATCAGGACACCGTGTCGATGGTGTATCGCATGTTGCGCACCGAGGGGTGGTTCTTTGGTTCATCGACCGGGGTGAATCTCGCTGCCGCGGTCAACGTCGCGCGCGACCTGGGTCCGGGCCACACCGTCGTTACGATGCTCTGCGATGGCGGCGGCAAATATCAGTCTCGGCTGTTCAATCGGGAGTGGCTTGCCGAGCGTGGCTTGAACGTTGACGGTTAACACGTAGCGGTTCTGCGGAGCCAGCGCGGAGTCGGAATCCGGCGAAGTGGCCGGTTTTTTGCGCGGGCGACTCGCTCTTGCCGACGTGCGACACTAGGCCATGAGCGGACTTCGATGGCAGCTGCGCCCCCGGTTTCGCGTGACGAATCGCGCGCTTTGTTGGGGGCTTTCGATAGCGCTGGCTATTGGGGCACTCTCGAACACCGCCTTCGCATCGGGCCGCACCGTCTGGCTGCTCGAACTGGACGGCCCGATCGGCCCGGCAACCGCGGATTACTTCATTTCGAATCTACATGCCGCCCAGCGTACCGATGCAATGCTGTTCGTCATGCAGCTCGATACACCCGGCGGCCTCGATCATTCGATGCGCGACATGATCAAGGCGATCCTCGCCTCGAAGGTACCGGTTGCAACGTACGTGGCCCCGAACGGGTCACGCGCCGCAAGCGCAGGTACTTACCTGATGTACGCCAGCCACATCGCGGCGATGGCGCCGGCGACGAATATCGGTTCATCGACACCGGTCAACATCGGCAGCGAATCGCCGTTTCCAATGCCGGGCTCCAATCCCCAGCCAACACCCAAACCCGCCGACAAATCCGGCAAGGACGACAGCGGCACACAGCAGGCGCCGGCACCGCTGCAGGGTACGACGATGGAGCGCAAGGTGCTCAACGACGCGGTCGCATATATTCGCGGCCTCGCCGAACTGCGCGGCCGCAACCAGGAGTGGGCGGAAAAGACCGTGCGTGAAGCTGCCAACCTGCCTGCCTCCGAAGCGCTCGCCGAACACGTCATCGACCTCATCGCGCCAAACCTCACCGATCTGCTCGCCAAACTCAATGGCCGCAAGATCAAAGTCCAGGACGGCGCTGTGACGCTCGACCTGACCGACCCGGTGATCAAACGGGTAGTACCCGGCTGGCGCTACGAACTGCTATCGCTGATCACCGATCCGAACATCGCCTACATCCTGATGATGATCGGCATCTACGGGCTGATTCTGGAGTTCTATCACCCCGGCACTGGCGTACCTGGTGTAGTCGGTGTCATTTGTCTGCTGCTCGCCGGCTACGCGCTGCAGATGCTGCCGGTCAATTACGCGGGGCTTGCATTGATCGTCGTCGGCGTCGGCCTGATGGTGGCCGAAGCATTTTCGCCCGGATTCGGCGTGCTCGGCGTCGGCGGTGCGGTTTCATTCGTGTTTGGTTCGGTGATACTCATGGATACCGATTTGCCCGGATATCAGATCTCGATGCCGATCATTGCCGCATTTGCCGTAGCGTCCGTGGCGTTCTTCCTGTTCGTCGTCGGCGTAGCTGTTCGATCGCGCCATGCCAAGGTTGTCAGCGGTCGCGAATCGATTGTCGGCGCGACGGCGCTGGTGATGGAGGATTTCTCGCGGCGCGGTCTGGTGCGCCTTGGCGGCGAAATCTGGCAGGCGTCAGCGAAAATACCGCTGACCAAAGATACACAGGTGCGAGTCGTTGCAATCGACGGTCTCGTTCTCATGGTCGAACCACAGGAGCAAACCTGATGGAACTTTTTTCCGGAATTCTGATTGCACTGATCGCATTTCTGTTGTTCAGCGCAATACGCGTGCTGCGCGAGTACGAACGCGGTGTCGTGTTCATGCTCGGGCGTTTCTATGCGGTCAAGGGTCCTGGCCTGATCATCCTGATCCCGGTCGTGCAGCAGATGGTGAAGCTCGATTTGCGTACCATCGTGATGGACGTGCCCAGCCAGGATCTGATCACGCGCGACAACGTGTCGGTGAAAGTGAATGCGGTGCTGTACTTTCGCGTCGTCGATCCGGAACGCGCGATCGTCAACGTCGAGAACTACGTCGAAGCGACGGGGCAACTCGCGCAGACGACACTGCGTTCCGTGCTCGGCCGGCATGAACTCGACGCACTGCTTGCCGAACGCGACAAACTCAACGTGGATCTACAGAAGATTCTCGACCAGCAGACCGATCAATGGGGCATCAAGGTTGCGAACGTCGAAATCAAGCACGTCGATATCGACGAGAGCATGATTCGCGCGATCGCCAAGCAAGCCGAAGCTGAGCGGGAACGCCGCGCCAAAGTCATTCACGCCGAAGGGGAGTCCCAGGCGGCGCAGAAGCTGGTCGATGCGGCCGCGCAACTCGCGACCCAGCCGATGTCGTTGCAACTGCGCTATCTACAAACCCTGGTGGAAATCGCTGGAGAGAAGAACTCCACAGTCGCGTTCCCGATTCCGATCGATCTGATGGATACAGTGTCGAGGCTGCTGCAGGCGCGACTACCCGAACAGAAGTAGCGCGCCTTCGAATCTCGTTAGCGACCAGAGAATGTCGGTTCACGCTTTTCGACGAACGCCCTGGCCGCTTCCCGGTGATCCTGCGTCAGTCCGGTATGGATGTGATGGGTTGCCTCGAGATCGAGACACTCGATCACATCGCCGGCCGCCGCGCGATTGAAGTTCTCCTTCATGTAGCGATACGCAACCGTGGGGCCGGCGGCAAGGCGCCGCGCGATCTCGGATGTCACGCGCTCCAAATCGGCCGCAGCAACCACGCGATTCGCAATGCCCAGCCGCAAACACTCGGTCGCGTCGATTCGTTCAGACAAGTAATACAGTTCGCGTGCCTTTCCGCTACCGACGAGTTGCGCCAGAAAATACGTGCCGCCGTAGTCGCCGCTGAATCCGACTTTCGCGAACGCCGTCGTAATCACCGCGGTCTCGGACATGATGCGCATATCACACGCTAACGCGAGAGACAGACCGGCACCCGCCGCCGGACCCGGCAACATCGCGATGACCGGCTTCGGCATCAGGTAGATGCGCCCCGCCGTATTGCGTTGCGAGAGCCGCTGAGCGTGAATGCGCTCATCCAGCGTCGGACCATTGCCGGCACCTCCCCCGCCGGCCGCCATGCCTTTCACATCGCCACCCGCACAGAAACCGCCACCGGCACCCGTCAACACGACGCAGTGCACGTGCGCCGAGCGTTCCGCGTAATCGAGCGCACGCGCCATCCCATCGAGCATCTCGCCTGACAACGCATTGCGGCGCTCCGGGCGATTCATCGTCAGCGTCGCGACACCATCAGACTCAGTCGCCAACAGATGTTCGGTACCTGTTTCGATCTTATTCACGATCTTCTCCATATAGGTGCTGCCCCTTCGTTCGATCGTTAACTTGGAATAGCTGTTTGCGCGGGCGCGACCGGTATGCCGGCGACATCGCAGCGATGCAGATAAATCGCACCGCCGCGATCCGATCCGGAGCCTTCCGAGCCCGACACGATGTAAAGGTCCCGCAGATCATCGCCGCCAAAGCACACGCTGGTACACATTGGCTGTGGAATCTCAACAAATCCTGCCGGGTCGCCGGCGGCGCTGAATACCGCAACGCCGTGGCCATCGCCGGCGAGGGCCACCCACACGCGACCGTCTACGGATACCACCAGACCGTCCGGCACGCCTTTCTCGGGACACGCGAACAGACGTTTCTCGCCGAGGCTGCCGTCAGCCGCCACTGCATAGCAGAACACGCTACGGCGGCGGCTGTCCGAGTGATACAGCGTGCGTCCGTCTGGCGCGAAGCCGAGTCCGTTGGTGAGTTGCACGTCATGTCCGACGATCCGCGCTGCGCCGTCGAGATCGATCAGATACAGATTGCCGGACTGCGGTGCGCGACCGTCGGCGAACACCGGGCTGGAACCGAGCGATCCGACGTAAATTCGCCCCTTCGCATCGGTCGTTAGATCGTTGTAGCCAACGTTGCCGTGATCGGGATCCGAATCCAGCAACGTCACAGTCGCGCCGCCATCGAATCCTTTGTATGACACGTTGCGGCCGCTGACGACCAGGCCACCCGCCGTATGCAGCGCCATTCCACCGATGCCGCGCCGATGTTCGAATACCGAGCTGACTTCGCCGTTGCTCGACAGTGCGAACACCCCGCCAAACAACACATCGCTGAACAGCAGTCCGCGTTGCGGATGCCACACCGGGCCTTCGATCAATCCGTATCCTTTGGCGAGTGCCTGCACGCGATCACCCCGATATCCGTCGCTTCGTTTCACCTTGTCATAGCGCTTCGGAAACGGCAACACTACTGCGACCACAGCGAGGCCAACCCCGGAATCTACCGCTATGAACATTTCGCCCGAAGCGCTGACAGGTTTCGCGACTGAGATCTTCACGCACGCCGGCGCCACCGAATCGGTGGCCCGCGACGTTGCACGGCATCTCGTCGAAGCCAATCTGAAAGGACACGACTCGCACGGCGTCGGCATGATCCCCGCCTACGTGCGCAACATCCGCGTCGGCCATCTTGACGCCAATGCGCATGCCGAGATCGTCCGGGACAGCGGCGCGGTGATGCTCGTCGACGGCAAATTCGGCTTCGGCCAGATCGTCGGCCGCGAAGCAACCGACCTGGCGATCGAACGGGTGAAGACGACGGGGCTGGTCTGTATGGGCGTGCGCAACGCACATCATCTGGGTCGCATCGGCGCGTATGGCGAACGCTGCGGGCGCGCCGGTCTGGTATCCGTGCATTTCGTCAACGTCGTCGGTCACGAGCCGCAAGTGTCGCCTTGGGGCGGACGCGAACGGCGCATGACGACGAACCCGTTCTGCTGCGTCGTGCCGCGCGACGGCGACGAGCCGATCGTGCTCGACATGGCCACCAGCGCGATCGCGCTCGGCAAAGTGCGAGTCGCGCATTTCAAAGGCACGCAGGTGGAAGACGGTGCGCTGGTGGATGCGCAGGGCGAACCGACCAATGACCCGAACGTGATGTTCCGCGAACCGCTCGGTGCGCTCGGCCCGTTCGGCAAACACAAGGGCTACGGACTCGCGCTGATGTGCGAACTGTTGGGCGGCGCACTTGCCGGCGAGTGGACTGCACAACCGGGCCACCAACGGCCCGGCACGATTGTCAATCACATGCTGATGTTCGTCCTCGATCCGGCGGCATTCGGCAATCGCGACGCGTTTCAGCAGGAAGTGTTCGCGATGGTCGACTACATCAAGTCGACAACGCCTGCGCGCGGTTTCGACAAAGTGCGCGTGCCTGGCGACCCCGAACGCGAATCGCTCGCGGCGCGCAATCGCGATGGCGTTTCGATCGACGACAATTCCTGGTCAGGCATCGTCGAGGCGGCGCGCCACGCGGGCCTCGACGATACGACGATCAACGCGCTGACACGTAGCTGAAAAACTCCGCATTCGCGGATTTTTTGGGCTCTCAGCACCGCGCTGACTCACGTTTGAGATTCCGTTCGAACAGCGCGTTCAGACGTTCCCAGTGACGCTCGGCAGCGCGCTTGTCGTAGATGCCTTGCCGTTGCGGAAACGCGAAGCCATGGTGGGTGCCTGGATACCACTCGATGCGATGGCGGGTCTTCGTCTGGGCGAGGTGCGCGCCAAGCGCTTCGATCATCTCCGGTGGCGCCCATGAATCCGTCTCGGCGCACGCAACGTACAACTCGCCGGTGATCCGATCCGCGGTCCGGTGCGGTGAGTCGGCCGCATCGGTACACAGCCGCACACCGTAGAACGACGCCGCGGCGGCCATCCGCGGCGCGAATTCAGCGGCCGCCGACAGCACGAACGGTCCGCTCATGCAGTAGCCGACGCAACCGATCGGCCCGCTGCTGGCGTGCTCCTCGCCAACGAGAAAGTCGAGGATCGCCTGGGTATCTTCGTTGACAAGACGGCTGTTCAGCGTATTCATCAATTCGAACATGCGTGCGCGTGTGGCCTCGCTCGGATCGATGACGAAATTGCGCTCGGTACGGTAGTAGAGGTTTGGCAGCACCACGTAGTAACCCGCAGTGCCGATTCGCCGCGCCATATCGTGCAACTCCTCGCGCTTGCCTGGCGCATCCATGTAGAACAGCACCACCGGAAACGGACCGCCCTCCTCCGGATAGGTAATGAACGTGTTCATCAGGCCGTCGGCGGTTTGGATGTCGAGCTCGCGATCAATCATGGCGTTGCGTTCCCCGGATAGATTCGATGCGCAGGCATACCGCGTTCGCCTCAGTGGCGCAACACCTCCACACGCACTTCCAAACCAAACACGTCGCCGCGGTCGCGCGCTAGGCAGTGCACAGTGCAACTGCTATGGTGCGATCGATCGATACTGCACTGCAGAACGCCATTGGCTCGTTCGGAACTCACCAAGGCAGGTCTAAAGGTCACCACACCCCGCCTGCGCGTGCTCGAGATCCTCGAGGAGGCCGAACCGCATCACCTCAGCGCAGAGGACGTCTACAAGCACCTCATCGGTGCCGACGAATCGGTGGGACTGGCGACGGTGTATCGCGTACTGACGCAGTTCGTCGCTGCGGGCATCGTCGAACGCCACAATTTCGATGACGGACGTGCGGTATACGAGGTGTCGAAACACGATCATCACGATCACATGGTCGATGTCGATACCGGGCGCGTGACAGAGTTCGTCAACGAACGCATCGAGACGTTACAGCACGAAATCGCGACCGAGCACGGCTACGAACTCGTAGACCATGAACTGGTGTTGTACGTGCGCAAACGCAAACAGCCCTGAGCGTCCGAACAAAGAAAAACCCAACCGTCCGCACCGCAAACCATCTCTCCGTAAATCCCCTTGTTGCAAATGAGAACGATTGCTATTTAAATTGCCCACTTCTATGGCACAGTGTCAGGATGGTGCGTCTGTCCGAGCTCAACAAGGGTGATTGCGCGCGCGTCGTCGGGTTCGGCGAGGCGTCGGCCCCGTATGCCCGCCACCTGTTGAGCCTCGGCCTGATCCCTGGAACGCGGATCAAGTTGGTGCGCTTCGCGCCACTCGGCGACCCGGTGGAAATTCAGTTTCGCGGCGCCCGCCTCGTGCTGCGGCCGAGCGAAGCACAGGATTTGCTGCTCGAACCGCTATGACTACGATCGCGCTGATTGGTAATCCGAACGCCGGCAAGACCACCGTGTTCAACGCGCTCACCGGTGCACACCAGCGGGTTGGCAATTGGCCCGGCGTGACCGTCGAACGCAAGTCCGGGCACTACCGCCACGGCGAGACGCGCTGCGAAGTAGTCGATCTGCCGGGCATCTACAGCCTGCTTGCGGTGAACGCCACCGACGCGCAGGACGCGCGAATTGCGCGTGACTATCTGCTCGACGCCGACATCGACGCGATCATCAATGTCGTCGATGCGTCGAGCCTCGCGCGCGGCCTGTATCTAACCGGCGAATTGCTCGATCTCGACATCCCGGTGATCGTCGCGCTGAACATGATGGACGTTGCCGATCGACACGGCATGCACATCGACCCATATCGTCTCGGCGACGCAATCGGCGCGCCGGTGGTGCCGCTGATCGCCAGCCGCCGCGAAGGTATCGGCACGCTGAAGGACGTCATCCAAAGCGCGATCGACCACGCCGGTTTCACCACCGTGGACGCGCATACGAAGCGCGGCATCCAGCTGACGCACGTGTTGGAAACGACGTTGGCGACGCTGTCTCGCGAACTCGGCGAACGTGGCGTAGCGCGCCATCGCAGATTCGTCGCAGCGGCGCTGCTCGAAGGCGATGATGCCGTTGCACGGCGGATCGGCCGCGTAGATGCACTCGGCGACATCGCGACGCACGGCGACGGCTTGAGCATCGCACGCTATCACGCCATCGACAATCTGTTGGCCGGCGCGCTGCAGACGACTCCGGTGCGTCACACGATCACCGATACGCTGGACGCCGTGTTCTTGAATCGCCTGCTGGCGTTTCCGCTGTTTCTCGGCGTGATGTATCTGATGTTCATGTTCACCATCAACGTGGGCAGTGCGTTCGTCGACTTCTTCGATCTATCTGGCCTCGCACTGTTCGTCGAAGGCCCGCGACAACTCTATGCATGGATAGGGTTACCGGTGTGGCTGAGCACCTTCCTCGCCGATGGCGTGGGCGGCGGCGTGCGGCTGGTATCGACGTTCATCCCGATCATCGGCTGCATGTTTCTGTTTCTGTCGTTCCTCGAAGACTCGGGCTATATGGGGCGTGCGGCGTTCATCGTCGATCGACTCATGCGTAGGCTCGGGCTGCCGGGAAAATCATTCGTGCCGTTGATCGTCGGCTTCGGCTGCAACGTGCCCGCCGTGATGGCGACGCGCACGCTGGACAGCGAACACGACCGCGTGCTGACGACATTGATGGCGCCGTATATGTCATGCGGCGCACGGTTGACGGTGTACGCGCTGTTTGCGGTCGCGTTCTTTCCGCGCAACGGCGAAAACGTGGTATTCGCACTGTATCTGGTCGGCATCGCCGTTGCGGTGATGTCGGCGATGATCGTGCGACGTTACTTGTTACCGCGCGCGACCTCGACCTTCGTGATGGAGCTACCGGCATACCACATGCCGACGCTGCGCGGCCTGCTCATGCATACCTGGCAGCGCCTGAAAGGCTTCGTGATGCGTGCCGGCAAAGCAATCGTCGCTGTCGTGATCGTTTTGAATCTCGTCAGCACCGTCGGTATGGACGGTAGCGTCGGCAATGAAAACACCAACAAATCCGCGCTGTCGGCGATCGGCCGTACGTTGACGCCGGCGTTCGCGCCAATGGGCATCACCAACGACAACTGGCCGGCAACCGTCGGCATTTTCACCGGCGTATTTGCGAAGGAAGTGGTCGTCGGCACGCTGAACGCGCTGTACGAAAATCTGGACGGGATCGATCAGGCTAAGACCGGTTTCGATTTCTGGGGCACTCTGCACGCCGCCGCCGCCAGCGTGCCGGCCAATCTGAGCACCTTGGCGCAACGCGTAACCGATCCGCTCGGTCTGAACCTCGGCGACCTGCGCAACACAGCGGCGCAGGCCAAACAACAGAACGTGGCGCTGACGACCATCGAGCAGATGCAACGGCTGTTCGCAACCAGTCTGGCTGCCTTCGCCTATCTGGTGTTCATTCTGCTGTATATGCCGTGTGTGGCGACGATCGGCGCAATCTACAAAGAACTCGGCGGGTTCTGGGCAACCTTCAGCACCGCCTGGTCGGTCGTGACCGCTTATTGCTTCGCGGTCATCGCGTTCCAGATCGGAATATTTGCCAGCGCTCCGGAGTCCGCCTCAATCACAATTGCGCTGGCGCTCGTTGGACTGGCCGCCGCGTTTGCGGCACTGATCCGCTGGGGCCGGCGCCGCTTCGACCGATCGCAGCTCATCCCGCTCGTCAACCTGACGTGAATCACCGTGCGAGTCAGTCGACCGCTTCGAGGAGCTGCTGATAGCGGCGCAGGTGCCGCAGCGCCGCGAGTTCATCTCCCTGCATCTCGCAGATACGCGCAAGATTGTAGTGCGCATCCGGAATATGAAACGCCTGACGGTAATACTGCGCCGCGGTGTCGAGCTGTTCGAGCTCGTCGAACAGCGTGCCGAGGTTGTACAACGCCAGCTGATGGTCCGCAACGATCTCGATGGCTTTGCGGTAGTAACGACGCGCTGCCTGCAGTTGGCCTTTCATTTGATACAGGCGTCCGAGATTTACGTGCGCATCTGCGTTGCCCGGATCCAGGGCAATCGCCCGCTGATACGCCTCCGGCGCGCGCTCCGGTTCGATCTCTTCGAAGTCGAGGCCGAGGTTGTACCAGTCGTCGCTGTCGAGTTCCGCCGTTGCCGCGAGCACATCCTGCTTGCGCCGGCCAAGCGCCGCGACGTTGTCGGCGAGTTCGCTGACCGCAAAATCGAGATGGCCCTGGCCCGATTCGGCATTCCAGACCGAACTGTCTTCGCGGACGACGACATGGTTGCCGTCGGCGAAGATGCGTACCGCGGACAGTGACTTTACCGTCGCGAGTTCGTCCTTCAGCTTCAGCAATACCCGATGGGCTCGGCGCGAAGAGACCTTTGCATCGACCAGGCCCTTGGCAGTGCGCAGCAGCACGACATCCTGAAACGAAAACCGGTACTCGCCGCGACCGCCGCGTTCCGGGGTCAGTAGGCCACGCCGGACGTAGTGGCGAACCTGATCAGCGTTGAAGCCGATCAGTTCGGAAACGTCACGGGTCGCGTAACCGGTCATCCGCTCTTTCGCTTGGTGCCCTTCTTGATGGTGGTCGCCGGCTTTTTAGCAGCCCGCTGCGCCGGTTTGCGCGGACGGCCCGCCGCAGATGCGCCGGCACCTGCGACCGATGCTTTCAACGCTTCCATCAGGTCGATGATCTTCGCCGCAGGCCGCTCTTCCGGCGCTACGGAGATCTCCTTTCCTTTGACCTTCTGTTCTATCAACTCGAGCATCCGCGAGCGGATTTCGTCGGTGTACTTTTCCGGTTCGAAATGCTCGTTGGTACGTTGCTCGATGATCTGAATCGCGAGTTTCAGCTCGCCCGGATCGACCGATGTCGTTTCGAGCGGCACTTCGGCGAACGGTCGCAGTTCTTCGAGATGCTTGAGCTGCTCCATCACCAGACCGTCACCCATCGGACGTATCAGCACAAGGTAGCTTTTGCCGCGCGCTGCGTACTTCGCCAGCGCCGCGCGGCGGGTATCGCTCAGTGCGGCGCGTAGCAGGTGATAGGAGCGCGCGGCGCCTTTATCCGGACCGAGATAATAGACCTTTTCGATGAAGATCCGCTCGACATCTTCCAGCGGAATGAATTCGGCGATATCAATCGCATTGGTTGCCTCTACGTTCATCGCCTTCAACTCGTCCGGCGTGAACGTTACATACTGGCCTTTCTGGAATTCGTATCCCTGGACCTTCTCCTTCGGCTCGACTACTTTGCCGTCCGACGCACTGACGTATTGCTGCTTCAGACGCGAGCCGTCCTGGGCCAGGTAGTTGAAATGAATCGCCTTCGTCGTATCGACAGTGGAGTACAGTTTGACGGGGATCGCCACCAGTCCAAATGAAATCGTACCCGAAGCAAGTGCGCGCGCGGCCATCGTCTCGTTTCCACATCTGGCGACCGCAGGACTATAGCGCAGCGTTCTAATGCCCTCAAGAAAGGCCCCCGGGCCACGCGCCGCAGGCAAGCCAGGGAAATCGCGCAGGCCACTCGACAGCTATCGGCGCAAACGACGCGCGTCCAACACCGCCGAGCCGTTTGGCGCGACACCGCAATCCACTGCCGCGAGTGGCGGCCTGTTCGTGGTTCAGCAACACCGTGCCCGGCATCTGCATTTCGACTTCCGCCTGGAAATCGATGGGGTGTTGCGCTCATGGGCGGTGCCGAAGGGTCCATCGGCGAATCCCGCCGACAAGCGCTTCGCCGCACTCGTCGAAGATCATCCAATCGAGTACGCGGACTTCGAGGGCGCGATCGCGCCGGGCAACTACGGTGCCGGTTACGTTATCGTCTGGGACCGCGGCACCTGGACGTCGCTGAACGATTTCGTGCAGGGGTGGCAGCAGGGCAAGCTGCTGTTCGACCTGCACGGCCACAAACTGCGCGGCCGCTGGACCCTCGTACGCATGCGGAAGGCGCAAGACTGGTTGCTGATCAAGGAGCGCGACGAGCAAGCGCGCGACGCGGCGCATCACTACGCCGACGATTCGATTCTGTCCGGCCTCACGCTCGCCGAGGCAGCCACCCCACACGCGAATGAAGCGAAGCTGCTGCGCACGCTGAAGCGGCGAGGTCTACCTGAACTGCGCGCCAATCGGACGCTGCCAACACCGATGCTCGCAAGCGCCGCGGCGGATGGTGGCGAAGCGTTCGACCGCAATGGCTGGGCCTTCGAGTTCAAATACGACGGCTATAGGCTGTTCGCCGAGAAATCACCAGACGGCGTTCGGTTGCTGTCGCGCAACGCGTTGCCGTTGACCGAGCAATTTCCGGACATTGCGAACGCGGTTGGCATGTTGCCGTATCGGCAATTGCTGATCGATGGCGAACTCGTCGTCAACGACGCCACCGGGCGACCGAGTTTTTCGGCACTGCAAGCGCGCGCGGCATTGTCCAGTCGTTCGCAGATCGTCACTGCCGGCCGCCACGAGCCGGCCACGTTCTATGCATTCGATCTGATCGAAGCGATGCACCGCGACCTGCGGGCACTCACGTTGATCGATCGCAAGAAGCTGCTTGCCAGCGTATTGCCGAGTACAGGGCCGGTGCGCTACTCACAGCATGTCTTGACGAAAGGCCGCGCTGCATTCTCCGCAGCAAAGCACCTCGGCATCGAGGGCATCGTCGGAAAACGCGCCGCGAGCCATTATCACGGCGGCCGCTCAGCCGATTGGGTCAAGGTGCGCACGCGCCGCACCGGCGACTTCGTCGTCGTCGGCTGGACAGCGCAACGATCAAACCGCCGCGCCTTGGGTGCATTGATGCTGGCCGAATATCGTGGCGGCGAGCTCACGCCTGTCGGACGCGTCGGCTCAGGACTCAGCGGCGCCCTGCGCGACGACGTAGAGGCGCAACTGCGCAAGTTGCCCGAGAGTGATCCGCTCAACGACGACGCCGGTCATTGGGTGAAACCCAAACTGGTCTGCGAGGTGGCGTTTCGGGAGTACACGGCGGCGGGTCATTTGCGCCAGCCGGTATTCGTCCGAATGCGCACCGATAAACGCGAGGATGAATGCATTTCGCAGTTCGATGAACCGATACGCGCACCACGGATCAATGTCGACGAACACCGCGTCATCATCAGCCACCCAGACAAAGTGTTCTATCCGGAACTCGGATTGACCAAAGGCGATCTGGTCGATTACTACGACGCAATCGCGCCGTGGCTGCTGCCGTACCTCGAGGACCGTCCCGTCGTACTGACGCGCTTTCCCGACGGCATTCATGGCAAATCGTTCTATCAGCGCGACGCGCCGGCGTTCGTGCCAGAGTGGATTCGGCGCGAAACCCTATGGAGTGAAAGTGCAGAGCGCGAGGTGAACTATTTCATCGTCGACGACGCCGCGTCACTGCGCTACCTGATCAACCTCGGCACGATTCCGATCCACACCTGGCATTGTCGGGTCGGCGACCTGGCACATCCCGACTGGTGCGTACTCGATCTGGACCCGAAGGATGCACCATTCGCATCGGTCATTTCAGTGGCGCGCGCAATTCACGAACTCGCGCTCGAAGTGGAATTGCCGGCGTATCTGAAGACCAGCGGCGCATCGGGCCTGCACGTGCTGATCCCGCTGGCCAATCAGCTTACCCACGAGCACGCGCGCACCCTCGCGCATGTGTTGGCGCGCATCATCATCGACCGCTATCCGAAGATCGCAACCATCGTACGCAGCGTACGGCGCCGCGAACAGAAGGTGTACATCGACTACCTGCAGAACGGTCATGGGCGCTTGCTGGTCGCCCCGTTCAGCGCGCGCGCCGAGCCGAGTGCCGGCGTTTCGATGCCGCTACGGTGGGAGGAGCTGACGAGCCGATTGAGGAACGACAAGTTTACGATCAGCAATGCGCCGCGGCGGATGAGTGTCCGAAAAGACGATCCGTGGGGTGGCCTCCTGAGCGATCGCGCCGACCTTACACGTACGTTGGCGAAGCTGGCGTCAATCGCGCACTGAGTGACGGCGGACGCGACTTGATACATCGAGGCTATACTTGATTTTTCCGCGACACATGCAACTGAGGTAATTGTCATGAAACTGGGGCTTCAACTGGGCTATTGGAGTTCCACACCACCGACCGGGTTCGTCGCGCTCGTTCAGGAAGCAGAGCGCCTGGGCTACGATTCGGTGTGGACGGCGGAAGCGTATGGTTCCGATGCGCTGACACCGCTCGCGTGGATCGGCGCCAACACTCAACGCATTCGCCTCGGCACCGGCGTGTGTCAGTTGTCGGCGCGCACGCCGACGGCGACCGCGATGGCAGCCATGACGTTGGATCATCTCAGTAGCGGTCGCATGATTCTCGGGCTCGGCGTGTCCGGTCCTCAAGTGGTGGAAGGCTGGTACGGTGCGCCGTTCAGCCAACCGCTGGCTCGCACCCGCGAATACATCGACATTATCCGGCAGGTGTTGCGCCGCGAAGCACCGGTCGCCAACGCCGGTTTTCACTATCCATTGCCCTACACCGGCGCCGGCGCGTGGGGACTCGGCAAACCGTTGAAATCGATCGTGCATCCGTTGCGCGCCGATCTGCCGATCTTCATGGGCGCCGAAGGGCCGAAGAACGTGGCGCTGGCAGCCGAAATCGCCGATGGCTGGTTGCCGCTGTACTACTCGCCGTTTCGCAACGACGTGTATCGCGCATCCCTGTCGAACGCCCGCCCCGGCTTCGAGATCTCACAAGGCGTCGTAGTCAACGTCACCGACGATATCGAGAAGGGACTGCTGCCGATCAAGAACATGCTCGCACTGTATGTTGGCGGCATGGGCGCGAAGCAGCGCAATTTTCATAAGGAACTCGTTTCGCGCATGGGCTTCGAAGGCGAAGCGAACCGAATCCAGGAATTGTATCTCGCCGGTCGTAAGCAGGAGGCCGCCCTCGCGGTGCCGACCAAGCTGGCAGACGAAATCTCGCTGGTCGGTCCCCTCGGCCGGATCAAGGAACGCCTCGCTGCGTGGCGGGAAACGCCGGTAACGTCGTTACTGGTGTCGGCCCGCAACGCAATCGAGTTACGCACACTGGCTGAAGTCGTGCTCGGCGGATAGCAGGATGCTGAAAGAGCATTCTGCTACTTTCAGCAACCCGTTAGTGGTTCGTACAGCGCCGCCGTATGGCGCCTCTACCGATCAGTGCGCCGCGACAAACTCAGACGCAAGACCGCAGCCTGCGCGGCAGAAATCGATTCGAAGTCGCCGAGCACGCAGTGCGCGCCGAAAGCGTTCGTTCTGTCCGTCAGATCGGACGGTTGAATGATCGACTGCCGGGGCATGCCGCGAAAGCTGTCCTGGTTGCACAGACTTTGATCCTGTACATCGAACACCAGCACCGCGTCCTTACGAAGTCCCCGACAATTGAAGCGCAATTGGTTCAACCAGAAATTGTGCTTCCGATCGCGGAACAACAGGTGGTGGCTGTCGAGCACTTCGACCGAATCGTAGAGGTTGGTGAACACACATCGCTTCGACTTGGAATACGCGGACTCAGGCAACGGATGGTCGAGGATGAAGCCCACCTGCGCATCCAGGTCGGTGGACGCGGATGCCGGCACCTCGCCGGCTCTGGCGATTCCCGGCGTGCTGAGCACCGCGAGCGTGAGGACACCTGCGCACAAAGCCCCGATCTTCATGCGCGCATACTGCGCCATTCAGGGATCGAAACAACCTTGGACAATCTCGGCTTCACGCCTCCACCGCATGCGCGACAATCGGACACACACTTCGAGCAGACGCTCGCTCACGCGTGGAGGTAGCGCGTCTGCAGGTGCGCCTTGAAGGCACGCGTGTCGAGCGGCGAACCGGTCGCATCGATCAGCAGTTGATTGGCGTCGACCAGACAGCCGCGGCCGTGCACGTTCTCGCGCAACCAGCTCAGCAGAGGGGTGAAGTCGCCGCTGCCAATGGCGTCGACTGCCTCGGGTCGTTGGTGCCGAATCGCGGCAAACAGCTGTGCGGCGGTCACCGCGCCGATCGTGTAAGTCGGAAAGTAGCCGAACAGCCCGGCGTACCAGTGCACATCCTGCATGCAGCCGTCGCGATCGTCGCCCAACGTCGAACGGCCCAGATAGTGGCGCATCTTTTCGTCCCAGGCGCTCGGGATGTCGGCCACGCCGAGGTTGCCGGTTAACAATGCCTGTTCGAGCTCATAGCGCAGAATAACGTGCAGCGGATACGTCACCTCGTCCGCATCGACGCGGATCAGACCGCGCATGACCTGCGTACTCGCCAGGTACAGGTTGTCGGTACGCCACGCCGCGGCATCGCCGTTACCCAGGTGGCGACGAATGATCGGCGTCGCGAAACCGAGAAACTCACGGCCTCGACACACCTGCATCTCCATCAGCAGTGACTGACTCTCGTGGATCGCCATGCCTGCAGCGTTACCCACCGGCAATCCACGCCATGCGCGCGGCAGGCCCTGCTCGTACAGTGCGTGGCCGGTTTCGTGCAGCACTGCCATCATCGACGATAGAAAATCGCGCTCGTCGTAACGCGTAGTGATGCGCGTGTCGTCACCGTCACCGCCGCAGAACGGGTGATGGCTGCTATCGAGCCGGCCATGCTCGAAGTCGAAGCCGATGCTGACCATCAGTTCGCGGGCCAGGGTCTCCTGACGCGCGCGTGGAAACGGCCCGTTAATCTGCCGGTGCTGCGGCCGTAGTGCGATTACCCGTTCGACAAAATCCGGCAGAAACCCACGCAGTTCCGCAAAGATCGGATCAATCTGCGACTGGCTCAATCCGGGCTGGTATTGGTCTATCAGTGCATCGTACGGCGACAGTCCACATGCCTCGGCCAGCGCACCGGCGACATCGCGTGTCAGCCGTACCAGGTCTTCCAACGGCTTTTCGATGCTGCGCCAGTCGTTGGCGCTCCGGGCAACCCGCCATGCCTGCTCACAGCGCGTACTCTGAAACGATTGTTCGACCACCAATGCAGAAGGCAGCGCAATGGCGCGCCGTCGACTTCGTTCGATCTCGCGCACGTTGGCGCGTTGCCACGCATCGAGGCCGGGTTCCTGCGCGGCTGCGGCAATCAGGTCTCCAGTCTCGGCGGACGTCAATTGCCGATGCACCAACCCCGCCAACGTCGCAAGCGCTTCGCCGCGTCGTTCGCCGCCCCCGACCGGCATCATCACCGCCTCGTCCCATCCCAGCATCCGGCGTGCATGAGCCAGATTGCCGAGCTCGCGCAAGTGCTGCTCCAGCACTGCGTAACTCAATTCGTTGTTCCCGTCAGTCACGCAATCGATCCACGGCCTTGATTGCGGCGCGGGCCATACGTGGCATGCGGACATCACCGAACGGTGAACCGACACCGCTGTTGACCGTCAGCGCCACGGCCAGACGCCGCGACGGATCGCAGAAGCCACCGCTGCCGCCGAAACCGTAGTGACCAAAAGCTGCCGGCGCCGACGTACCGATACTGAACGCGCGGTGATAGCCCATCCGCCAATGCATCGGAATGAACACAACCTTGTCGCGCTTTCTGCTGCGCACGACCCCCATTTCACGAATGGTCTCAGCGGACAATAGACGCACGCCGTCGAGTTCCCCGCCGTCGGCGATCATCGCGTACATGCGCGCCAGTGAGCGCGCCGTGAACTGGCCGTTGGCGGCAGGAATCATTGCCTGCACCGTCGCCTCCGCATTCCAATCGAACGGTTCGTTCAGTGTCAATGCGGCGCGAAATTCGGAGAACTCGACGCCGAGCTTGGCGAAGCCGCGTTCGGTCCATTCGCGCACCGAACCGGTCCAGCCGCCGGAGTCTTTCAGGGGGGTCATCACGCCATCCCGCGTGATCAGCTTCGCCCGCCGATACATTTCGTTGTGCGGCATGCCGATGAACATCCCATCGAGCCCCAACGGATCCACGAGTTCTTCCTGCAGCACGCGCTGCAGCGGCTTGCCCGTAATCGCCTCGATGATGCCGCCGATCAGCCAACCGTATGTCAGCGCATGGTAGCCATGCTTCAAACCGGGTTCATGCACCGGACGCGCTGCGGCAATCAGGCCCTTCATGTGCTGCCAGTCCAGAATCTCGTCGGCGTGCGCAATCATCTCGTCGATCCGGTACAAACCCGCTTCGTGGCACAACGCGTGACGGATCGTGATGCGGTCTTTGCCGTTGGCAGCGAATTCCGGCCAGTACTTCGCGATCGGATCGTCATAGGCCGCGAGGCCCTGATCGACGAGAATATGCAGCAACGTCGACATCACGCCCTTCGTTGTTGAAAACGACGGTGCGGTCGTGTCTTCGAGCCACGCATTGTTTTCGCGATCGCGGGTACCACCCCAGACGTCGACCACCTTGCGCGCATTGTGATATACACACACGGCGCTGCCACCGGGCGAATCTTTGGGGATCTGGCGGATCAACACCGCCGCGACGTCGGCGTAATCCGGATGAACGGACCCATCTAGCATCGGCAACCAACCTTGACGAAGCGCACCACATTCTAGCCCGGATCGCGCGAGCGGCGCTTAGAATGGCGCTTGCATTGACGCATCGTTGCGAGGACGACCATGGCGATCGACTGGCGTAAATACCGCGCCAACGGCATGTGGGACGAGTTGATAACACCGCGCGGCCGCGCGCGCCCCGGGGCCGGTCACTTGTGTCGGATGCTGGCTGGCTTGAGCGATGACGAACTCATCGCGCGGAAATCCGCTTCGGAAGTCGCGATTCGAACGATGGGCATCACGTTCACGACATACACTGGCGACGGCAGCGGTTCGATCGATCGTGAATGGCCGTTCGACATCATTCCACGCATGATCATCAAGCGTGAATGGGACGTGATCGCCGAAGGGCTGACCCAGCGTGTGAACGCGCTGAATCAATTCATCGACGATCTCTACCACGAGCAACGCATCCTGAACGACGGCGTCGTGCCGCGGGATCTGATCGAAAAATCAAAGGATTTCCGCCCGGAGTGCATAGGCGTGAGCCCCGCACACGGCGTGTGGTCGCACATTTGCGGCAGCGATCTGGTGCGCGACGCCGATGGACAGGTGTACGTGTTGGAGGACAACCTCCGAGTCCCTTCCGGCGTGTCATACATGCTGGAAAATCGCGATGTGATGAAGCGGGTTTTTCCGGAGTTGTTCGAAGACGAGCGGATTCTGCCAATCGACGACTATGCGGATCAGTTGTTGCGCACCCTGCAATCGCTGTCGCCGCGCAAGGTCAAGAGTCCCGAAGTGGTCGTGCTGACACCCGGCATCTATAACTCCGCGTACTTTGAACACGCGTATCTGGCACAGGCCATGGCATGCGAGCTCGTCGAGGGGTCGGATCTCGTCGTCGGCAAAGACGACTGCGTCTACATGCGTACGATCGGCGGATTGATCCGTGTCGACGTCATCTACCGGCGCATCGACGATCTGTTTCTCGATCCGAAGGTGCTTCGCCGTGATTCCGCGCTCGGCGTGCCCGGGCTCATTCGAGCATGGCGCCAAGGCAACGTCGCGCTTGCAAACGCACCGGGCTGCGGCGTCGCAGACGACAAGGTCATTTATACATACGTGCCTGAGATCATTCGCTACTACACCGGCAAGGATGCGATCCTGCCCAACGTGCCGTCGTATCGTTGCGTCGATAAGGAATCGCGTGATTTTGTCGTAGAGAATATCGACAAGATGGTCGTGAAACCCGCGAACGAATCAGGCGGCTACGGGATGCTGATCGGTCCCAAATCAACGAAGGCGGAACGCGATAAGTTCGTCCGCCAGATTCTCGCCAATCCGCGCAATTACATGGCACAGCCGATGCTGACGTTGTCGACCGCGCCAATTCTGGTCAACAACCGTGCCGAGGCGCGCCATCTGGACCTGCGGCCGTTCATTTTGTCCGGCGCATCGACCTACGTGACCACCGGTGGCTTGACGCGCGTGGCGATGCGCAAGGGCTCAACGGTGGTCAACTCGTCTCAAGGCGGCGGCAGTAAAGACACCTGGGTCGTAGATACCGAATGAAACAACATACGCTGTCGAAGACCGCCGAACGCATCTATTGGCTGGGGCGCTATCTCGAGCGGGCCGAGAGCACCGCTCGTTTGATCAGGGTGAACGGCAACTTGTTGATCGATCTGCCGCGCCGCATCCCACTGGCATGGACATCGCTGATCGACATCATGGGCACGCGCGAGCATTTCGACAAATTGTACGATTCGCCCGACGAGCGCAATGTGGTGCGTTACCTGGTAACGGAGCAGCAGAATCCCGCATCGCTGCTCAATTCGCTGTCGATGGCGCGCGAGAATGCGCGCACGATTCGCGAGATCATGCCGAGGGTTGCATTCGAATACATCAACGATCTGTATCTCTATGCGAAAGACCAGGCTGCCACCTCACAATCGCGCAGCCGGACGACGGAACTCATGGAAGGGGTGATGCGGCGTGTGCAGCACATCGAAGGATTTCTGTCCGGCACCATGGTGCATGGCGATACGTGGAGTTTCATGCGAATCGGCGAGTTTCTCGAACGCGCCGACATGACCACGCGCATCATCGACGTGCGCTCCACCGACATGCTGCAGTTGACCGAATCACTGGAGCCATACAGTCAGCTGCAATGGCGCTCCGTGCTACGTTCGCTGAACGGCATGCAGGCCTACCAACTCGCGGTTCAGGAGCCGATTCAACAGCCGTTGGTGCTGCAGTTTCTGTTCAAGAACGCTGAACTACCCCGCTCACTCGCGTTCTGCACCACGCGCATCCGCTCTTCGCTACGTTCGCTGCCGCGCAACCACAAACCACTCGCAGCAATCAACCGCGTCATCCGATTCCTCGACTCTGTTGATGTCACCACACTGGAGAATGCGGGGCTGCACGTGTTTATCGACGATTGTCAGCGGCACCTTGCGCTGCTCGACCGCGAGATCGACCGTACCTATTTCCACGCGAGGCTGCGCGTCGCGCACGACCAATAGCAGGCCGTTTTTCAACGGCCTGATAGGGTGCGAGACGAATTGGTGGTTGGCTGTCGCGCCGGACCGACTTATCCTGCGCGTATGCAGTAAAGGGGGGAACCATCAAATGCGCTACGTAATCGAATTTCTGGTGCCGGCGATGATCGTGATCGTGGTCGCGCTGGTGCTGTTTCGCAACGGCCCGAATACTGCTGCACCCGCCAGCGCGCCGCATACCAAGGACGATACGGCCACGCTGTCGACCGGCACGTTCATCGCCATCTTGATCGTCGGCGCGACATTCACCATCGCATTGATCTACGCGCTCCACAGCAGCGCCCACTGAACGGCAGCCCAATCCGGGCTCAAGACCTTACGCGGGAATCCGTTCACGAACGAACACACCAATGCGGCGTACCGCATCGATCGCTTCGGGCAGGCCAGGCGTTGCCTGCCAGACGTGCGGCGCACCTTCTTCGATTTCCAGCCGCACCGTCACGCCAGCCGCACGCGCTTTGTCGGCAATGCGCGTTGAATCATCCAACAGAATCTCGCGCGTACCGACCTGAATCAGCAGCGGCGGCAGCCCTTTGAAATTTCCATACAACGGTGCTGCCAACGGGTTACGCAGCGAACCATCGGCATACGTTTTGCCCATTTCGCGCAGTGTTGCGACCGGAATCATTGGATCGTCGGCGCCGCCGGGTTGCGCCGAATCGCCGGTGGCCTCGAGATCGGTCCACGGTGACAGGCACACCGCACACGCGGGCAGCGCTTCGCCGCCATCTCGCAATGCCAGCAACGTTGCCAGAGTCAGCCCGCCGCCGGCTGAATCGCCGGCGATCGCGATCGAACTCGCTGCAACACCTTGTTGGCGTAGCCAGCGATATGCCTCGCTTGCGTCGTCGACCGCCGCTGGGAATGGATGCTCCGGCGCCAATCGATACTCGAGCACGAGCACTCGCGCTGCCGCCTCAGCCGCGATGCGCGATGCGAGTTCGCGATGCGTTCGGCGCGAGCCCATCACGTAACCACCACCATGCAGATACAACACCACGCGCCCGTGAGCGCTGTTCGGCATTGCCACCCAATCTGCGTCCATGTCACCGACGCGAACCGCGTTGACAACGACCTTCTCCGGAAGCTCCAAGCCGGACAGCATCGCCTCCATCGCAGCGCGTTGCTCTTCGACACTGCCGCCGACCAACGCGGGCCGATCGGCCATCAGCGCGATCATTTGTTCGAGCTCCGGGCTGGGCATCGCGTCACCTCATTTCGATCGGCATCACGCCGTATCAGCAGCATCGTAGTGATCGCCGCTGGGCCTTTCAATTGCCGCGGCAGCGCCGCGCCGCATCTGAAACGATCGCGTGTCGGCAATGGCCTACACCATTTCGGGAAATCGTCCGTCGAGCAGCAACTGGTGTACGGGTAATCTGGAACTCCCCTGATCCCTCCACCTTCCCTCAGGGGCTCTGCCGGGATGGCACTGCCATCCCGGCTTTTTCTTGTCCTGAATCCGAGTAAGCAGCGCGCACCGGTGCAACGCGGTGCACAGCAAGCTAAGCGGGATCCTTCGGGAACGGCTTCAGTCGTCGCAGTACGCGATCGGGATCACCCTGGGGGGTGTTCTGCATCGCGCGATCGACCATCCTGTCGTACTTCGGGTCGAGTCGCGCTACCTTGCTTGCGCTCGACAACCGTACCGACGACTGCGACACAATGCGTTCAGCGCCGAGCTTACCGCAATGCTCACAGGCAATCGTCGAAGGCCGATCGGCAATCGCGCACCAGTGGGTCGTAACGCCGCCACACTCGGCACAGCGGAACTCGTAGACCGCCAAAGTCAGGCCGCGAGTCGCGCCCCGGAGTCCAGAAACGCCTGCAGGGTCAGGTGGTAGCGCTCGAACTTGAGCATCTGGAGTGGGTCCGTCCCCTTGATGATCCCGTCAGGTGCATCGACCTCGAGGCTGACAAGGCTCGGCGCTGTGCCCGCATGGCGGCCGGCGAGATACGTTTGCCAAGCCTGCTGGCTCAATTCGACATAGAAATCCGACTCGCGCAACTCATCGATCGCAATCTCACTGACCGCCGAGCACTCGAATGCCTCGAACTGAATCAGGAATGCCTGCTCACCTACTTTGATGCCCACGCGTACATCGGCCGTGCCCAAGCGACGAAAGTCGCGATCCGCATTGACCGCATCGCGCATGCGCTCGAGCATTGTCAGGTTCAACGAAGTCATCATGATTACCCCGCGAATTCCGTTTGCACACGCGCTGACGCGTCGAAGAAATACTGCATGGTCTGGTTGTAGCGGAAGAACAGATCTTCACGATACTGGTCGCCATGCGTCGAATGTGACAGGCCGTCCGGACGCCCGAGGTCTAGCGTATTCAGCGTATGGTTCAGGTCGGCGCGACCATTCTGCGCAATGTTACGCACCATCTCCTGCCAATCGGCGTA
Source organism: uncultured Gammaproteobacteria bacterium (assembly GCA_963735085.1). GTDB lineage: Bacteria > Pseudomonadota > Gammaproteobacteria > Pseudomonadales > Azotimanducaceae > DATJGR01. The sequence goes on along the minus strand of CAVTJP010000005.1, from coordinate 2,599,830 downwards.
CGGCATCTCCAGAATGAAGTCGGCTGCGGAGAGGTCGCCGTCCTGTACCTTCTGCGCGCCACTGCATTCAACACCTTCAAATGTAATCAGGAACGACTCGGCGGCGATCTTCACGCCCACCAACGCATTACACGCACCGCCGCCACCGCCCTGAAACGACTCATCGGCGTTGAATACCGCGCGCACCGCGTCAAACCATTCTGTAGAGGGGAACAACGCCATGGTCACGATGCCTTCAGGTATGCGGAAAGTTCTTCCGGGAACATCATCTTTCGTTCGACGCCCAACCACTTCAACGTGGCCAGATAGCGCTTGACGTAGTCGGCCATCATGCGTCGATACACTTTCATGCCGGCTTCGGCACCACTGATGCCATTGCCGAACACGATGGCGAGCGCCTCGCGCAACACCACGTCCTTCAGTTCCCGCACGAGTACACGTTCACCGATGATGCACAACTGCGTCAGGATCAGGTTCTGATCGTCCTGGTGATTGATCGCGTAGCGCAAGTGATCGATGCCATACGTCAAATGGCGCGCCTTGTCTTCCAGGCAGTGAGCGAAAATTGCGCGCTCTGCGTCATTGTGCGCGTAGCGTTCGAGATAACGATAGAGCGTCTGCGTGAACAGGCCGCGCATGACGAACAGATACAGCACCGCTTCGGTCCAACCACCCCGACTTTCGAGGATCATCCGGTTCACTTCGCCGGGACCTTCGAGACCCAGACCGCCACCGTTGCAGAGTGCGCGTTTGCGGAACACTTCCATGTGTCGCGCGCCGTCGAAACTCACGGTCGCGAGAAACTGTTTAATCTCGTGGTAGCCGTATGCCATCTGCGATTGCCAATGCGTCACGCTTTCCACATCCGCGTTCGCGTACTGACAGAGTTCCGTGCACACCTGGCAGATGGCGCGCTCCACGTCATCCGGCAGCGCCGCAACCGAACTCCACCGAACGTTGACCGCCGGCGCCCAGCGTCGCTGTATCGCCTCTTCATACATATCGGCGGCGGAATCCGCCCACAGATCCACTTTGTCGCGAATCGCGTAGCCGAGCGGCGGCACACCACGCCGCGAAACGGCGCCGCGCGGCGCGCGGGTCTGGTCGGTCCACACCGGCGGCACTTCGCCATAGATACCGACGTTGAGATCGCCAAGACGCAAGCCATGCTTACCGGGCTTGACGCGCGTGCCCCATTGATGGGATTTGCCCATCCATTTCAAATTCGGCGGCGCGGGTCGCAGCGGATCTGCACTACGGTCTGCGCCGACCACACCTATATCTGAATTCGCGTCTGAATTTGAATCCTGGCCGGGCTTGCTGACGGTTTTGTCGGTCACATGCTCTCCCGCTCGAAGTCGGATGGTGGCGTCACGCGGCCGCGTGATGATCGAACGATTGAACAAGCGTGGAGCGGCCGTTCTCGAAGCGATCACCAAAGCCGGTCGAACGGACGCGCTTGATGTATTCCTGAACCTGACGCTTGCGAATCGCAATCAGCTTGCGCACGCCTTCGTCATAGTTGTCCTTGCCGCCCCCCAACAGAATCGCCAGCGCTTCGCTGGAATCGGTCTGCGTGCCGGCGGGATTCTGCGAACCGGCAAGTATCTGGCGCTCCGCCTCGTCCAGATAACACTGAATCTCTTCGCGACGCTGGGGTGCCGTCTCGGACATGTAGCGCATGTGCATCACGCCGAACGCAACGTGGCGGGCTTCGTCCTGTGCACACAACCGGTACATCGCCTTTTCGGCTTCGTTGTACGCCATCAGTTCGCCCATGCGGAACATCGTCAGCACGGCGCCCTCGCCCGAAATGTGCAACCGCGACGACATCTCGGTGAAATCGCGCGCGAGGTCGATGCTGCCCACGACACCCGCCGTGCCGCCCGAGGTTTGCATCAGGCCGCCGCCGTTGGCGAGTGCGCGCTTGCGAAATACATCCATGTGGCGCGACTCGTCCATCACTTGTGCCAGCAGGCATTGTCTGGGCTCGAAGAAATCCGGTGTGGTACTGGCGATCCAACGCGCTGGCACATCGCCGGCGACGAATTCGACTTCGGTGAAGAACGTCGCCAATTGGCACTGCGCCTCTTCGATGTCGTCCGGCAGCGGTTTGATCGTGTGCCATGGCACGTCGGTCGCCGAACTCCACTGGCGTTGCAGCGCTTCTTCGTACAGGAATGATGCGTTGTCCAGCCAGATTTCGCTCTTGGACATCACGGTGTAGCCACCGATGCGATACGAATTGGCACGTGGGGTCGCGCCGCGAGGGCGACCGGTCTGATTGTCGCTGCGCTCGTCGGGTTCCCCGTAACTGCCGACCTGGATATCTGCCAGGGTCAGGCCCTGTTTGCCCGGCACCGCATGGGTGCCCCACTCACCTTGACGGTCCATCCAACCCAGGTCGAGACCGTCGTTCGGGTGTAGCACCTCTGCTTCGCTCATGCGTTGATCCTCCAAGCCGGGGGTTGGGCACCAGTTAATGGGTCCAAATAATAGTAGGCACGCACGCCCACTATATTATGTCGCCCAGATAGCGCAATGACGCATCCCGAAAAAGTACTGTGACTCCGACTCAACAATCCGTCGGCATTTGCACATCCTATAATGCCGGCCCCATGGACCCCGCCTTACCCGAACTGCTGCGCATTCTCGATCTCGAGTCGATCGAGCAGAATCTGTTTCGCGCGCACCATCCGTCCGGCACCGAAGGCCGCGTGTTCGGCGGCCAGATCATGGCGCAGGCGCTGATGGCCGCCGGACGGACACTGCCCACGGCGACGCTGGCCGCAGAGTTGCGCGTCCACTCGCTGCATGGCTATTTCCTGCGACCCGGCGACCCGACCGTGCCGGTGTTGATGTCGGTGGACAGGATTCGCGATGGACGCTCGTTCGTGACCCGACGCGTGGTCGCCATTCAGCGCGGCCACGCGATCTTCGAAATGTCGACGTCGTTTCAACATGTCGAAGGCGGCTTGGTGCATCAGGCCAGAACCGTGCTGCGCGATCCACCGGCGAAAGTCCCCCCGGCGCTGCAGCGGGGCGCATTCATCGCAATGATGGAGGACTGGAAGTCGCATGTGCAGGACACGCCGCGGCCACCGTACAAACGCGTCTGGTTTCGTGCGAACGGCGACGTCGGCGATGATTCGCTCATGCACGCGTGCCTGCTGACGTATCAATCGGACTCGGATCTGATGTCGACGGCGCGACTGCCGCATCGGCCGATCGATCGCGCGCGACTGCAGCGCGCGAGCCTCGACCACGCGCTGTGGTTTCACCGAGATATTCGGGTCGATCAGTGGCTGCTGTACGACCTCGACAGTCCGTCCGCATCACAAGCGCGCGGATACAGCCGCGGGGAGATCTATCAGACCGATGGCACGCTGATCGCATCCGCCATGCAGGAGTGCCTGATGCGAAACCGGTAACGCACCGGGCCGGTTTTTACCCGTGAGCGCACTACGGCTTCTTCTGCCACCCGTGGCCCGGAGCGCGAAGATACGTACCTGGCGCGGCCTTTTCGAACAGCTTGGGCGCGCCGATCCGGGCGACCTGGTCCGCGGTGACCGGATCTGACGATGTCGACGTCTGCTTCGCGACCTGCTCATAGACGGCACGACGTTTTTCGTTCACCTCGGTCACCAGCGCCTGCACCGCTTGAGTCGGGCTCGCCGATACCGCCGCCACATAGCCGGTTGAATCTTCGCCAACCAGACCCTGCTCGCGCGCTTCATCGAGTGTCATTGCGAACGCCGCGGTCGGCGCCAGCATCAGAAATAGCAAGAGCAGTCGTCGAAGCATATTCGTGCCCCTCAAAATATGTCGCTGTTATGGTCGATGGCGGAATCGAGCTGCTTGTCGACCTTGACGAGAATTTCGTGATGTATGTTGACGTTGAGGTTGATCGTGATCGGCTCGTCCGTCGCAACCTTCACGGTCGGCGTGCATGCGCAGAGTGCGATCAGAATCGCCAGCAGCGCAGTGGAGCGGTAGAACGGCCTCGGTCGCGACATCGCAATTCCCTGAGTAAGATTGCTTGCGGTAAGCGGTGCCACCCTATCACCAACCTTTGATCGGCGACACTCAGCGTACGAGACGTTGCTCAACACGGTCGGTGACGTTTTCTGCAGCGCGCAGGCTCTCCAGCAACGCAGGCAGATTCTCGTTCAAATTCAGGTTGAACTGTATTGCACGCCCCTGCTCAACGGCCGGATTACGACCCTGCAATTGCACGCCGAGGGTCAGCGCACCGTCCTTCGCAAGCGCCACCTTTGCATCCAGCGTGTCGTAATGAAAGTCTTCGAGCGCGCGCAACGCGAAGCCAAAGCCGGATTGCGCAAGCATCGCAGAAGACGACGCCGCGTTTTTGTAGATTAAGGTGCCTCCTGGAGCGCGCGCGACCACGCGTCCACCGCTCACCGTGAAGGCTTCACCGTCGATCGTGATCGGCAGTGCGCCGTCCAATACGCCGCTACCGCTCACATCTCCGCCTTCGAGAGCCAGCACATCGGCGACCGAAACGCCACTCAGTTCAATTGTTGGCGTACTTTTGTCCGTTTCGATTGCGTAGTTGAATCGATCTGCGGAGAATCGGCCACCCAATATCGAGCCGGATAGATCACGTATCGTTGCAGTGCCGTTCGACACCGCCAGATCAAGCGACACATTCGTTAGCGGGAAGCCGACATTTATGGTGTCGACCGCAATTTTCGAATCGGCGACGGCATAAGATCCCGTGTCGAACCTCACCGGAACATCTACGGCGAGTCCGCTGATTGCATAGTCGTCGTAGTGCGCGCGACGCCCATCGACTCGGATATGGCCGCTTGCGCTGTAGGTAAGCGCCTTCGACGCATTCCACCGACCATCGACCGTCACGGCAATGCTGCCTTCGTCCAGATCGTATGAGGCACCGTATCCAGGCAACTGGGTCGCCAGAACCGGCCTGGTCACCTGCCAGTCCGCGCTGAGCGAGAACGTACCAATCGAACTCGACAGATCGTGCGATACGGCCACTCGCAATGGCAATGCGTCGCGGCCCGCGTGGCTGCGCACCAGCGCTGATCCGGTGAGCACGTCTCCAACGAGTACCGCACGTTCGACGGTGACCGACATTCGGTCCAACGACAGCGTGTGTCGGCCGACGCTGATCGGCGCCAACGCGATCTTCAAGTCGACCGGATCGAGGCTGAGGCGCGTTTGCGTGGGCTGCCAGTTCAATTTCAGTGCCGAAGTTGTGGATACATCGATGCCTTCCGCGGGCAATGCGATATGCGTGTCCGGATCGAGCGATACTTTGACTGCCTGGCCAAGTGTGTAATCGCCTTGGGTTGCAACGTCGAACGATTGCTTCGATTCGAGTTGGCCGGCCAGCGCCAAGTCAAAGCGCCCCCTACCCGATATTTTCTCTTCAGACGCTCCCTGCCTGGACATGTAGTACAGCAGAGCATCCGGCGTCGGCGGCCAGTGCAGCGCACCCTCGAAACCAGCATCAAGGTGTCCACGCGCCCGCAGCAGGCCAAGCGAGTCCGACACGAGTTGAAAGGCTGTGCCGTTCAGTGCCAGTCGCGCTTTCATCGATACGGTCTGTGAACCTTCCGGCGCGGCGCTGATTGACAAGATCGGTGCCCCATCGATAGCCGCAATCGCCAACTCGAAATGTCGATCGCCGTATTCACCGCTCGGTCGAAACGAAAACGGCTTGCCCGCCGCACTGAACGTGGCGGTCAGACCCTCGCCGACGCGTAGCGCGCGCTGCGCGTATTCGACCTCGACGACGCGATCATTCGTCAGCGATACCCGAGACCCAAGCTCAAGGCGCTTAGCGGCATGCTTCAGCTCGGGCGCGTCTGCGGAAATGGCGCCGCCCGCATCGATCGCTGCCTTTACAGTTCCGTTGGCAACCGTGAATGAGCCCGCCGCGCGGGCTTGCATCGCAGTGACGCGCGCGCTCGAGGCGGCCAGTTCCAGCCGATAGTCACCGGCGCTCACGACCTGCTTCCATGCATCGGCAAGTGAAAGCGGCCACGGCACACGCGCGTGAATCTCCGCCTGCACGGTGCCCGACACCTGCGACACATCGACATACGCTGCCGCAAGCGCGAGCGGCCGACCCGACAACATGAACCGACCATCGAATTGCATGCTGCGATGATCGTCGGTGGGCGCTCCGGTCAGCGAGCCGATCGGCACGGTCGAGCCCTGCTCCAGCAGCGTGAACCCCACGCGTCCATCCGGCTCTGCGGTTCCGCGCACGCTCAGCGGCAATGCGAGCAGCGGACTGTCGAGGCGCATCTGAACACGCAGTGCATCCGGATCCAGCGCAATGCTGCCGCGTGCCGAAACAGCCGGCGCGGCGTTCGAGACCACGATCTGCGAGATGCGCAGGTGGCGCGTCGGCAGCAGCGCCCAGAACGGCGGCGTCTCGATCGATGTCATCGCGGTGGATGACGCTTCGCTGTTGGCTGCGAGGCGAATGGTCAGCGCATCGATCACAATCGATTCGACATCGCCGTGAAAGATTGCCGCACCGTAGGTAACGTGCACGCCGTGGCCAAGGATCGTCGCGTTCGACACTGTCAATTCGAAGTCGGAGACATCGATACCATTCCAGCGGGGATAGCCAAACGAAAATCGACTGGACTCGATACCCCAATGCGCCAACACCGGTGGCAGCGCGCGTGACATCAGCCATGGTGAAACGCTGTACAGGACGGCGGCGACCGCGACGACACCCAGCGCCACGCGCCGGGCGGTCACGCGCCAGGACTCGCCAGAATCGGAATGACGACCCGCGTCGACGGTCTCACGCGCGCCAGGTCGAGATCGGGATTGTATTGCCGCAACAGCCAGATCGGCACGTCATAGCGCTGCCCGGCGAGTACCCAGATCGACTCACCCGATTTCACGGTGTGCTCGCTGGTGGAGACGATCTGGTGGTCGGCGAAGAACTGTTCCTGCAAGGCACGGTGATATGCCATCCGGGTGGCCTCGAACTGTTCAGTACTGACTTTGGAGAAGTCGAGCTTCAGACGGCGGCCGACTCGTACCGCCGAGGTGTGGTGCATATGATTGAGCGTGCGCACCTCGCTGGTTTTGATACCGAGCCAATCGGCGTAATGGCCGATGGTCTCGTCTTCCTGAACCAGGATCGTACGATCGTCGGCCACTGTGTAGTCGCTGGGATCAGCGGCCAGTTGCTGCTGTTCAATCGCAACGGCTGCGGCGGCCTTGGAACTCGGTCCTTTTGGTGTCGATCCAGCAGCAACCTCCTGATCAGTGCCGACTGCATCGTCACCGGCGTCTGTATCCGTGCCAGCATCGGTATCGGTATCCGTCGCAGTGCTCGCGTCGGCATCCGTTGCATCGGGCGCATCGGCATCCGTTGGCGCCAACGCGACGTCCGGCGCAGACACATCAGCCAGCGCAACCGTCACCGGCGCCGCCACTGTTTCGGGACGGCTCGGCGCGGAACCGGGGTGGACAACAGCAGCCCGCGCGGCGTATTGCGGAGCGCCGGCCGGCAGAATCAGCTTTTGGCCAATTCGGATGCGCGACGCGCTCGGCAGATTGTTGATCGCCACGAGTTGCGAGATGCGGGCGCCGTAGCGTGGCGCGATTGATGATAGCGTCTCGCCGCGCTGAACGACATGGAACAGGTCCGGGGTCTGCTTCGAATCCCAGGCATTGCCCGGTACTGACGCGAGCAGAATCTTCGGGTTTCCAGCCGACAACGGCACCCTGAGTTCATAACCCTTCGGGACTTTTTTCGAACCGTTCCAGACGGTCGCCCTGAGGCTGGGATTGATCTCTTCCAACACCTGTTCCCGCACGCCCAACGATTTCACAAGGGTGCTGGCGTCGACGAAATGTGGCATCACCATCACCCGGCTGCTGTCCTGTGGGTGGCGATCGAACACGCCAAAATAGTGTGCCGGGTCATCATCGATGTCGACCGCCGCCAACAGCGCCGCGTAAAAGTTTCGCGATGCGAAACCAAAGCTACGGCTGTTGTACTTGCGTACGATCACCGCGATGTCGTTGCTACCCACTTGAGCAATGGCGCGCCGCATGCCGGCAGCGCCATGGTTATACGCCGTGATTGCGAGTGGCCAGGTGCCCGTGACCTCGTAGTTCTGCTGCATCAGCAATGCCGCCGCGACAGTGGACTTGTACGGATCCAGGCGCTCATCGACGACGTTGTCGATGCGCATGAAGCGCCGTCCGGTGGAGCGCATGAACTGCCACATGCCGGCCGCGCCGACCTTCGAGTAGGCGGCCGGGTTGAACGACGACTCGACGTGCGGCAGCGAGGCGATCTCCTGCGGCAATCCGGCATCGGTTATCGTCTTGCGGATGAATTGCCGCCAGGCGCCGGACCGGATCAGCCCGGCACGGAACTTGTCCGCCTGGCCCAACTGGAATCGCACCCGCTGCGCCGCCCGTGTCAACGCTTTGGCGTCGATATTCGGCCCCCACAGCGCCACGACGCGCTGCTCGGCGGCATCGAGATGATCACGCTTGCCGCCGGCAACCGCCTTCAGCGCGTGCACATAGCGTTCGGTCGCATGACGCGCGGTGGCGCGTCGCGCCCGGTTATCCGAACTGGACAGTCGGACAGTTTCGTAGACGATGTCGAGGCGCTCATCGTCGTGAATGAAGCCCTCGTCGGTGGTGATTTCGGTGTAGACGCGGCGCCAGAAATCAATCGCGGGTTGCAATGACGCTGGACGCGCCAATGAGTTCGCATGCGCGGGCCCGGAATTCGCGGGCGCGGGATTGGAATTCGCGTGTGTTGGCTCGGAAGTCGCGTGCGCCGACTCGACATTCGCCAGTGCGACCGGCGCAACCGCCAGCAGCGGCAGCAGCAGTAGAAGAAATGCCCGGAATATCATGCGGGCACATCAAGACCGATTGCGCGGCGCATTTCAAGGGGTCCGATTGTGGCATGGAGCCAACCTCTCTATCCTGCGCGCAGTTCGCTGCCAACAAAGTGTTCCATTTCATGTCGTTACCAACACTGCGGAATCTGCTTCACGTACTTTGCGCTGCCGCACTCATGTTCACGGGTTATGTGCGGGCAGATGATGTGACGAAGGCGCCCCCAACGAACGCGCATCCTGATGTGTCCTTGCAGGCGGGCAGTACCGAAACGAATGGATGGGTTGAGGTGGCACCCGACGACACCACCTGCTGGGACGGTTCGCCTTGGCATTTCTGGTATCGCGGTGGCAGCGCAAAGAAACTCGCAATCTGGTTCGCAGGCGGCCGAGCGTGCTGGAACGCAACGCTGTGCACTGCGGACGCCGGCACATCGGCCAAACTCGCCACGCGACCGCCGCGGCTTGGCGGACTGTTCGATAGCAACCGCGCCAGCAATCCGCTGCACGATTACAGCGTGGTGCTGTTACCCGAATGTACCGGCGACGCACACATTGGTCGACGCTCAGTCAACTACAAACGCGCCGACGGAACCACGCTTCACTTCGCCCATGAAGGCGCCCGCAATACGCTGGCCGCGTTCGATTGGTTGAAATCGCGTGGCTTCGATCCGACGACATTGTTTGTCAGTGGTGACGGTGACGGCGCCATCGGCGCTGCCTACTGGGCGGTCGAGATTGGTGATCGTTGGCCGGCTGCGCAGTTGATCGTGCTCGGTGATTCCGCCGGCGGATATCGTTCGCTCGGCGCCAACACAGCGCTTCGCGAATGGGGTGTGCTCGATGCGCTGCCGGAACTACCGGCGTATAAGGATCCCGACCGCGTCTACTTCGAATCGTTTTACATCGCCGCTGCACAACGCCATCCTCGCGCGCGCCTCGGGCAGGTCAATTTTGCCAATGACGCCGTACAGCGCCGCTTCATGTCTAAGTTGGGCACGCCGACGCAACGGCTGACCAAACCGCTGACCTGTAATCTGAACGAAGTCCGCATCGACGCGCCAAATTTCCACAGCTTCATCTATCCGGGTACGCGCCATGTCATTTTGCGCACCGACGCAGTGTACAAGACGAGTTGCGAAGGACAGAGCCTCGTAGGCTGGGTTGACAATCTGATCTCGGGCCACCCGATCGAGAACCGCTGGTGCGACGGCACCACACAGAAGCTGGCAAGCCCCATCGCAAATCCCTCGACGCAATCGTTGGTGAACCCCCACACGGTGCCCGAACTGTAATGCGGTACCCCACGTAACCACGCGCATGGCGCCCGGAGTAAACATGAGACTTGGCCACATATTCGTCGTGATCGCATGGTGCGTTGCTACCGTGTTGCCGATCGCCAGCCATGCCGCAGACCTCGCTGTCGGCGATCCGGCGCCGCCGTTTTCACTGGAAGGCACCGATGGCAGGACTCACGCGCTGGCCGATTTCAAAGGCAAGCAGACCGTCGTGCTCGCGTGGTACCCGAAGGCGTACACCAGCGGCTGCACGATCGAATGTAAATCGCTCGCCGAACACGGCGATCTCATCAGGCACTACGACGTCACCTACTTCATGGCGAGCGTCGATCCGATCGACAAGAACAAGGGCTTCGCTACGCAGCAGAATGCCGATTTTCCGTTGTTGTCGGATCCGACGAAGTCGATTGCGCGCGCCTATGGCGTGCTGAACGCATTAGGTGTGGCGAACCGCACCACATTCGTTATCGGCACCGACGGCAATATCCTGGCAATCGATCGCCATGTGAATCCCGCCACCGCCGCGCAGGACATCGCCGCGACACTCGGCAATATCAATGTGCCGATCCGCAACACCGAAACCGACCAGGCGACCGCGGCGCACTGTACAGCGCTCGAAGCACAATACGACGCAGCCGAGAAATCCTCGGTGAACGTCAATAAGCTCAGGAAAGCCGAACTCGATCGCGAGCAAGGGTCCGATCAGTGCGCACAAGGCAAGATAAGCGCCGGCATCAAGACCCTGCAGCACGCGCTGACGGACATCGGCGTCAAACCAGACTCCTGAATCGCTCCGGACAGTCGACGGTGTGCTGACGTACCATCGGTGCGGACGCAGGGGCTGGGGATCACTTTTCGATGCAGCAACATGACGCCGCACTGCGGCTGACTAAGTATTGGCCGCGACGCTACACGCTCGTCCTGTTGTCGTTCGGCGCGGTGTTCATCTGCTACATGGATCGCGTCAACATTTCGGTCGCGATCATTCCGATGGCAACCGAACTGGGCTGGGACCCGGCGACCCAAGGCACGGTGCTGTCGGCGTTCTTCCTCGGCTATCTCGCAACGCAGGTCATCGGCGGCCGCCTGGCCGATCGCTTCGGCGGCAAAGTGGTGCTCGGCATCGGTGTGCTGTCGTGGTCGCTATTCACGATGCTCACGCCGCTTGCCGCATTCGCCGGATTCAGCGCGCTGTTGTTCGCGCGCATCGGCATGGGCATCGGCGAAGGCGTCACGTTTCCATCGATCTACAGCTTGTTCGGCCGCTGGCTGCCCAACACCGAAAGTGCGCGCGCGATCGGTGTCATCTTCTCGGCCATTCCGCTGGGCAGCGTACTCGCACTGCTGCTCACGCCGATCATCGTGATTCACTGGGGCTGGCCGTGGGCGTTCTATTCGTTCGGCGCGGCCGGTCTCGTCTGGTGGTGGTTCTGGCACACGCGCATTACTGCAGATCCCGAACTGCACCCAACGATCGGCGCGCACGAACGGAGCGCGATCACGTTGAACCCGAGCGACTCACCGGTGGCACCGACACTACGCGAACTGCTCAGTTGCGCGCCGGTGTGGGCCATCATCGTGGGGCATTTCTGCACCAACTGGGGCGGCTACGTGCTGCTCGCGTGGATGCCGACGTACATTACCAAGGGCCTCGGTGTCGACTTCGCCTCGGTCGGTTTGTTCGCGGTCATACCATCGCTGTGCTCGTTCCTGTTCCTCAATGTCGCAGGTTGGTTCGCGGATCGACTGATCAAGCGCGGTTGGGAAGTGACCACCGCGCGCAAGACCATGCAGACTATCGGCTTCGGTGGCGCTGCGACGACCTTGATGTTCGTCGGCTACATTCACAATGCGCCGGCGGCGATTGCACTGATGTCGCTTGGCAGCGTCCTCGGCGCTTGCGCGGCGGGTGGCTTTGGCGTCAATCACCTCGACATTGCGCCGCGCTACGCCGGCGTGCTGATGGGTCTGTCGAATACCGCGGGCACCATACCCGGCATCATCGGTGTCTACGTCAGCGGCCTGATTCTGAGTTACACGAATTCGTGGACGCTGGTATTTCAGGTCGCGGCCGGCATCTATCTATTCGGCATGGTGTTCTACCTGATCTTTGCGAGCGGCAAGCGCCTGTTCGACTGAAAGGTAGTCTGCGGTGCCGTTCATGCGTCCTCTTCGTCGTCGAGAAAGTCGAGGTTGGGCGCAATACGATTGACGACGCCGTCTCTCAATCCGCTTGCCCGACGTACTGTGTCGCGCCCGAATCGAGTCGTCAGCGAATCGATCGTGGTTTCGAGACGCCGCTGACGTGAATCATCGCTGAATATGTCGAGCTGTGCTTCGTCAGCGACGCGTACGAGATCGTAGGCTGCGAGTCCCACCAGCCTGAACGGACCGGGATCATCGAACTCGTCGAGTAGTTGCAGTGCGGTGGCGTGCAGCGTGGCAGCGACATCTGTCGAGCGAGCCAGTCTGCGTTGACGCGTGAGTAACCTGAAGTCGGCGGTCTTCAGCTTCACACGCACACCCGAAGCGACATAGCCGCGACGCCGCAGCCGCCGCCCGACGTCGTCGGCCGAATGATGCAGATGCAGTTCGATGTCTGCGCGGCGATGCACGTCGCGCGCCAGCGTGCGATCCGAGCCGATGCTCTTCGATCGCCGCGACAGCGCGACCTCGCGTGGGTCTTCACCGTGCGCCAGTGCATAGAACCGACGGCCCATCACGCCGAGTTGCTCATCGAGGTAATCGGCCGGCGCGTCGGCAATGTCGCCGATCGTATTGAATCCGAGTGTGGTCAGGCGTTGCTGCGTCTTCGCACCGGCGCCCCACAAGCGCGACACTGGCATCGGTGCGAGCCACCGCATCGCCTCATGCGGCGGCACCACGATCAATCCGTCAGGTTTACCGAAATCGCTCGCCACTTTCGCTACGTATTTGGTGCCCGACACACCCACGGACACGACCAGTCCCGTGGCGTTCTGCACAGCCTCCTTCAATTTGCGGCCGATCGCTATCGGTGGCCCGAACAGGTGCTCGCTGCCGGACATGTCGAGAAACGCCTCGTCGAGACTCAGCGCTTCGACATCCGGTGAAAAGTTGCCGAACACGTTCATCACCTGCTCGGAAATCTCCGTATAGCGTTCGAACCGCGGCGCCACGATCAGTGCATCGGGACACAACCGCCGCGCGCGCGCCATCGGCATCGCGCTGGCCACACCATAAGGACGCGCCTCGTAGCTCGCCGTCAGCACGACGCCGCGTTGGCTGTTCGGGCCGATCAACAACGGCCGTCCGCGCAGCGACGGATCGTCGAGTTGCTCCACCGATGCATAGAACGCATCCATGTCGGCGTGTGCGATGATGCGGGGCCAGGTGCGGTGCATGATGCCGATCGTAACGTGCAATCCGGCAAGTGTGGTGGTGGGGTCGTGATAGGGGCGGATTCGCTTGCCTCGGACACGCGGTAAGTCCCGTCCCTGGAGCTCGTCAGCGCCATCCCTGGCGCCGACGGTCCGCCGTATTGCAGGTCCCCCCATCCCGACTCGAGCGGCGCGCTTCGTTTGAGCGGAGGGAGGGTCAGAGTGCTTCAGCAAAACAGAGAGTCGCAGCTCGACGTCGAATGAAGCACTCTGACCCTTTGCCATGACGAGGCTGGTTGCAGATGAAATTGTCGGTACTGGATCAATCGATCGCGGTTGCGGATCAGGAGGAAGACGCGGCGATCCGCGACACGCTCGAACTCGCACCATACTGCGAGTCACTCGGCTACCACCGTTTCTGGCTTAGCGAACACCATAGCCTGCCGACCATCGTTGGCACTGCGCCCGAAATACTGCTGGCCGCGATCGCGGCGCGAACCCGACGCATTCGTCTGGGCAGCGCGGGCGTGATGCTGCCGCACTACTCTGCACTGAAGGTGGCCGAGCAGTTTCGCGTTCTGGAAGCGCTCGCGCCGGGACGCATCGATCTCGGCGTCGGTCGCGCGCCCGGCGCCGACATGCAGACCGCCGTGCTGCTCAACCCCAATGCGTACGCGGCAGCTGAAATGTTCCCGGAGCAGGTTCGCGATCTGCACGCCTGGACGAGTGGCATGCTGCATCGTGGAGTAGTGGCGCATCCCCGCGGGCCGGCGCAGCCCGAGATCTGGATCCTCGGCAGCTCGAATTACGGCGCACAGCTGGCGGCGCATTTCGGGTTGCCGTACGCGTTCGCGTATTTCTTCAGCGACGGTGAAGGCACCGAGGAAGCGTTGCATCTGTACCGCTCGCACTACCGGCCGAGTCCGCGCCATCCGGACCCGCAGGCAACCCTGTGTGTCTGGGCGCTTGCCGCTGACGACGCCGCACAGGCGCAACATCATGCGCTGAGCCGGGACCGCTGGCGCGTCGATCGGTTGCGCGGCGCACTCGGGCCGCTGCAGTCGCCCGATGTGATCGCGGCGCGAGGCTTTACCGCGGAAGAAATACCCACCGTCGAAGCCTCCCGACGCAAAGCGTTCGTAGGTGACGCGTCGCAGGTGGCCGTAAAGCTGCGCGCACTGGCCGACGAATTCGAACTCGACGAACTGGTCATCAACACCTGGACGTACGACCGCGCAGTGCGGCGTCATTCATACGCATTGCTGGCGCGTGAACTGATCGAGACGGCCACAGACCACTGACAGGTTGCCGAATACCTCCGCATTCGGGGAATCTTTGGGGACATGTACGTGCGGTTGCCATTTACGCTATGTTGCGCCGATGGAAAACTTCATTCGACCCTTCGCGGCACTCAGGCCGCGACCCGAAGTCGCGGCGGACGTGATCGCACCGCCGTACGACGTCGTCAGCACAGACGAAGCGCGCCAACTCGCACGCCATCGTGCGGCAAGCTTCCTGCACATCTCGCGTCCCGAAATCGATTTGCCGGACGGCAGTTCGCCCTACTCCGACGCAGCGTATGCGAGGGGCGCAGCGAATCTGGCGCGGCTGCGCGAAACCAATGTGCTCGTGCGCGAATCAAAGCCGGCCTTCTACATCTATCGAATGACCATGGACGGCCACGTGCAGACCGGCGTCGCGGGCGCTGCATCGGTTGCCGCGTACGAGGCGAACCGCGTCCGCAAACACGAACTCACGCGCCCCGACAAAGAGAACGATCGCGTCCGCAACATTGCGACGTTGAACGCGCAAACCGGCCCAGTGCTGTGCGCCTATCGCGCCAACGATGCGTTGCACAAACTGGTAGGCCAATTCGCGGCCGTTGCACCAACATTGGAAACGGTTGGTCCGAACGACGTTCTACATTCCGTCTGGTGCGTGGATGATGCAACCGCTGTCGCGCAACTCGCGACTGCGCTGAACAGCCTCGATGCGCTGTATATCGCCGACGGCCATCACCGCGCCGCCGCAGCCGCACGCGTCGCCGCTGAGCGGCGCGCCGCAGGCGCGACATCCGACGACCCGAGTCAATCGTTCCTGGTCGTTGCGTTTCCGCACGACGAAATGCGAATTCTCGACTACAACCGCACGGTACGCGATACGGCCGGTCTGTCGACTACCGATCTGCTCACGCGCATTCGCGAGTCGTTCGAAGTGGAACCAAGCGATGGCCCATTCGCACCGGGCGAACCGGAGACGTTTGGTATGTATCTGCAGCAGCGGTGGTATCGCTTGCGCATCCACGAAGCGCTCGTACCTCGTATGGATGCCGTCGCCAGCCTTGACGTCAGCCTGCTGCAGGAGAAGTTGCTCGCGCCGATTCTGGGCATCGGCGATCCGCGCACCGATCCACGAATTGATTTCGTTGGTGGCGTCCGCGGGCTCACCGAACTGGAACAGCGCGTGAACAACGGCGCTGCTGCGGCCGCATTTGCGATGCACCCGACCCGCATGGAACAACTGATGGCCGTCGCGGATGCGCACCGGTTGATGCCGCCGAAGTCGACCTGGTTCGAACCGAAGCTGGCGGACGGGCTGCTCAGCCACGTCCTCGACGCGTAGCGTCCGCCTCGAGGATTCGCTTGGGCGGCGGGCCCAGCAGCGATTGCTCGATCAACTCGTAGTAAAGGCACGGCGATTCGTCCAGATCGTCTTCACGTGCGCGATCGCGAGGCCGGCACGCTGCAAGTTGCGCTGGCTCTGTGAAGCCCACTCCGCGCCACTGCTAACGATCGCACAGCGTTGCGCTACTGCGCACTGGATCCGCGCGGCGATCAACGCAGCTTGCAGCCCGCAACCGCGGAACTCGGGTAACACCGACCCGGCGGCCAGGTAGCCGACGTCGCCGTGGATCGACAGCACCGCGGCACCCGTCGGTACGCCGTCGACGCGCGCCAGGAACAGGTACCAGTTCGGCACGTCGCACCAGAAGCTCTGGTTGCGGCGCAGACCCGCCAGTAGTGCGGCGTCTTGACCAAAGCCGAGATTGATCGTATCGAGAAACACGTCGAGTTCTCCACGATCGATCGGACGCACGTCAGCAGCGCTCAGGCCGGGATTTTGCACGTCCTGCGCGACCAAAGACGATGCATTGCGTTCGACACGGAATCCTGCCGCGATCAATGCATCGGTGATCGCGACCGGAGCGTATGGCGGTACCACCACCCAACAAGGTTGTTCAGTTTCGGCGTAGAACGCCAGAATCCTCGCCAGCACTCGCGCGTCATCCAGATGATGCACACTGTTCATCAACTCGTTCTGTTTGAGGAACGGCACCTTCGTAGCAATTGTGCTGCCGATGCGCAGTACCTGCGTGCCCATTGGATTACCAGGCCCGGAGTAACGCTGCAGCAGATAATCCACCGCGACTCGTTCGAGCGTGCGGCTCAGTTGTTCATCGGTTGGATGCGTGACCACTGTCTATTGATGCTCATTCATTGACGCTTGTTATTGCGGCGCTTTCACTGATAGGTGTGACCTGCGTATTTCAACCAGCCCGTATCATGCCGCCCGCCCGGATCACGATGCGTCCAATGCACGACGCCGCCGCGTGCATTCCATTCGTATACACCGCTGAACGCAACGTTGTCGCCCCGCGCCAGCGATTCGATGCGCGGCGCCAGATCGATGTTGTGCGCAACGAGCAGCGTCTCGCCCGATCCGATGTCCAGAATGAATCGTTGATGGCGACTGCCGTCGCGATCGTCCGGCAGAACCTTCACCACCCGACCCTCGCCAGTCACGCGTACGCCGCTGCGATGCGCCTGGTATGCCGCAGAGATGAGGCTGCTATTGGACGTAGCGCCGTCGACGAAACTCGAGACGCGCGCGATCTGGCCCTGACCAAAATAGATCGCAACTACGATTGCAACGGCACTGGCGAATTTCTTCATTTGATGATCTTGCTGCCAGCCATATCAGTCATTGCTGCACGCCGGTCTTCCAGGCCGTGCGTAGCGCGCGGCCGCACGCTGCCGACTCTGCCGACGCGAAGCCGTCTACGACGGCTCGCGAGACGACTCCGTAATACTTTTTGTCGGACTCGATCCACGGATAGAAGCCGAAGGCGCCGGGACTGCTGAATGCACCGTCGTCACCGTGACTGGAATCGTCTTCGATCCAATGTCCGATCGAATAATGCCAATGCTCGCCGAGTTGGGGACTGTTGGCCGCGTCGCAACCCGAACCTGTCCAGGCACAAACTGCGTGAGTGCCAAGCGCATCGAGCATATGCAGTTGTCCGCCCAAAACTGCGCGAAGTATCGACGTGTAATCGCTTGCGCTGGCGTAAACCCCACCGGCCAACAATGGTTGCTGGTAACGGAGGGTGACCCCGCTCACGCCCAATCCTGCGGCGATTGCGTTCCCCAAGTCCGCGGCGTCCAGCGCATTGATTTCCGGCTGAAACTGACCGGCATGATTCTCATCGTGGCCCGGCCCGTATGCGAATACACCAACGGTGCTCGGGTCCCGACTGTCGAAGAACGCTCCGGCGGTCATCGACGCCAACGTCAAACAGTGGTTGATGCTGTTTGCGCCGCTGGTGGGCGGCGTGCAGCTATCACCAGTGTTCATGTACGTGTAGCCACTCGTAAGTGTCAGGAACTCGATATCGGCCGCCGTCAGATTAGCGGCACCCCCACGCTGCTGTACGACGTACATGCCGTAGATCCATTTAGACGCCGAGGCAATCGGGAGCGTTGTTGTCGCGGTCACGGGGCTGTCGCCGACATCGGTGGAACTACCAATGGCCAGAGCGCTGCTCGCATCACCAACCTCCCAATAGAACGGCTGCGATGCGATGCAATCGGTATTGTTTCGCGCGGTGGCTTGCGCTGCGTCGCCACTACTCGGTGTGGGCGGCCCAACACCGCTGGTCGCGACCGTCACGAGCGTTGAATTGCCGGGCGATGTGACCAGGCCCGACGTCGTGTCGGTGGCCGTAACCGTCGCCGTGGAACCGGTGCGCGCATTTGCAGCGACGGTCGCTACTGCGTCCACGCTTACCGTCACCGCATCCGTGTTGGACGATTGAAAGACTTCGCCCGAAACCGGCGCCAGGATCGCAGCAGTACCGTCGCTATAGCGAGCCGTGACCGTCAATTGGACGGTGCCACCCGATCCCAACGATACCGTGAGCGGAGATAGTGCGATGGCCGTCAGCGTCGGGGCCGGCGGGTTAGTCGGTGGCAGTGCAGTCGCGCCGGAAGATCCGCCACCTCCGCCGCAGGCCGCAAGTCCAGATGCACCCGACGCGAGCAACCAACCGAAGCGGATTTTCCGGGTCATGTGTTGCACTCCTCCAGGCCAGGCTCCATCCAGCGCTGGCGGCTTCTTCGCCGCGGGAAAATCATGGCGCTTCCTGCGGCATCAACTGCGGGTTCCAGACAATCTCCCAAAGATGCTTATCCGGGTCTTGGAAGTACCCCGAATAGCCGCCCCAGAATGTTTCCCGCGCGGATTTGACCACCACGGCACCCGCAGCTTGCGCTTGCCGCATGACTGCATCGACCTCCGCTGCTGAGGCGACGTTGTGTCCGAGGGTGAATTCAGTGGGGCTCGGCTCCGACCGATGAAGAACCGTATCATGCGCAATGCTTTCGCGCGGCCAGAGCGCCATTCTCAAGCCAGGCTGCAAGTCGAAAAACGCAACGGCGCCGTGTTCGAACTCCGTACCGACGATGCCTTCTGTCGTCAGACCCAGCCCGTCACGGTAGAAGCGAACGGCTCGCTCCAGATCGTCGACGCCGAGAGTGATCACAGTAATGCGAGGCGTCATACCACCTGCATCTCGTAGTGCGTGTCGGTTTCACCGATTTGGACGAAGCCCAAACGCTGATACAGACGCCTGGCGCGATCGTTCCGGTGAAGCACCCGCAGCCGAAGTGGCTTTCCGTCGGCGCGGGCGTCACCCATGAGATCCTGAATGATTCGAGAACCAAGCCCCTGACCGCGCGCCGTGCTGCTCAGTTGAATGTTCGCGATCCAAAGTGTCCCTTCGCGATTCGCCAGCTCGAGCAGACCCACATCTCGCTCGCTCACCACGATCACGCGTGCAGCCGCCGGCTGCCAGGCGTCTTCGAACATACGACGCTGCAAATCCTCGTCCCACCAACCGAACTGGCGTTCCACCACGTCGCGGTATGCGTCGATCTTGAGCGCATACAGCCACTCCTTATCCTGTTCGGTAACCGGGCGGAGTCGATATCGCACGTCGAATCCGCTGTCACGCCAGCGCCGCACGTACCCGCGGCACCACCCGCGTCGCAAACGCCGCGAGGCTCTCCGTCATGTCCTGCGGCGCAATACCCGGTGGCACACCCCACGTCACGATGTCGGTAATGCCAAATGTCTTGATGAAATCCACCAGTTCGGCCACGCAGTGGTCTACGTCACCGACAATCCACGACTGCGGGATCGGCGCCTCACCGCCACCGAGTCCGCTCTGTTTCGCCTCCGCAAAGAAACGGCTGTACAAGCGCATCCGGTAGCGTTCCGCTTCGCGCACGCTTGGCCAATCGCGTTCTTTTTCGTCGGTCACCAGACAGCCGCGGATGATGCCCACGCGATATCGCGATGCATCGTCGCCTGCCGCCCGCAACGATTCGCGCCACGGATCCAGCACCTGGTCGCGCGCGCCTTGCGGCAGGAAGTGAGTGCGATGACCCGCCGCGCGTTCGGCGCTACCGCGTGACATCGCGGCAAGCCACAGGGGCGGCCCGCCGACCTGGACGTAGTTGGGTGCGATGCGCACATCGTCGAAGTGATATCGCTTACCGTGAAAGCTGAACCGCTCGCCGGCGAAGCAGCGCTTCAGCACCTCGACGCCCTCGTTGGTCAGCGATACCCGTCGTGACACCGGCAGGCCGAAGCCGCGAAATTCGTGCGGCGCGTAACCCATGCCGCAACCGATCTCGACGCGGCCGTTGGACAGGTTGTCGAGCACCGCGAGATCCTCCGCGAGGCGAATAGGATGATTGAACGGCAACAGGCAGATGTCTGTGTTGAAACGGATTCGTTTCGTACGCGCCGCCATGGCGCCGGCAATCGGCACCCACGACGGCAGGTAGCCGTCATCGACGAAGTGATGCTCGGTGAACCACGCGAGATCGAGACCGAGACCATCGAGCCATGTGACCTGATCGAGAATCGCCGCATACAACGACGGATTGTCGAGACCCGAATCCGGTGGGTTGCGAAAATCGTACGCAACGCCAAACCGCAGTGAATGCCCCATGTCCCCTCCTGACGATAACTCAAACGGACTCGAACGCTACGATGCCAGCAATCCCGACTGCATTCCATTGAGCGGCTTGTCGTGCGTCGCTGCTGCAGACACACTCGCCGCACTTGATTCGAAACGGACCATCAATCGTTGAGTGAACGCTTCACGGCGCGCGGCCCGCCAATCACATTAGCGCTGACAATCGTCGCGTTGATCTTCTATATCGCCGCGCCGGAGGCGACGTCGCGTTTCGATCTGCTGGTGCTCGACCGCGATCAGCCACGTTGGTGGACGTGGCTGACCGCGCATTTCCTGCACACTGATCTCGCGCACATCGGCTGGAATCTGCTCGCATTCCTCTGCCTGGGTTGGCTCGGCGAATCGGTGAATCGAATACGGTACGCGCTGTCGATCGCCGCCGGTATCGTCGCGGTCGATTGCTGGTTCGCCTGGTTCAACGTCGGTCTGCGTTACTACTGCGGACTTTCCGGTGTCTTGAACACGGTGCTGCTGGTTACGTTGTATGCACTGCGCAGTACGATCGCACCACGCTGGCTATTCGCCTTCGCAGCATTGGTTGCACTGAAGATCGGCTGGGAGTGGCACACCGGAATTGCCCTGTTCACGGCGACCCAATGGCCTCCAGCGGTCGGCGCACATATCGCCGGCTATCTTGCGGGCGTGATTCTGGTTGCTGCCTACGCATGGCGCGACCGGGCGCAACCGCTGTGACTCGGATCGCGGCAACGCAATGAGCGATCCTCTATACGATCGGTTCGGTTCGGCAAACGCGGGAAATCGCCACATGGTCTCGTACGGATGCAGTCGACTCAATGGCACAGTCACCATCGTGCTGGTTCTCACCGCGCTCATTCTGAGTTCATTCGCCCGCGCCGATGCGTCCGTTTCTGTGCTGATCGACGGCGTCACCTATCCCGCTAAACTGCGCGACAACACGCAACTGTTGGGTCGCGTACTCGAGCACCATGCGCTGCACGCACGGCACTATGAAGGCGAACTAACCGGCATCGACGGTTCGTGGATTCGCGTCTCGAACATTCGCGGTCACTGGCAAGGCGTCGTATCGCTGGAAGGTTCGCGCTACGTCATCAACTCTCGCGCGCACACCGGTACCGCTGATGCGTTGCTGGAAGCTAGCCCTCCCAGCGAAATCATGAATGGAGAAAGCTGCGCAACGCAGTCACCCGTGGCACGCAGCGTACCGCTCGCCGCGGAACTCAGTGCCGGCACAGCGTCAGCAGACCTGGCGAACGTCTGCCAATCGAAGGTGAACGGTATTTGCCTGCTCGCGGAACTCGATCTCGCGTTCGACTTGCTGTTTCAGCAGCAATATCCGGATACCTTTCAGGACGAAGGTGTGGCGCTGCTGAACATTGTCGATGGCTACTATCGCAACGATCTGCACATTCAATTCGACGCGATGTCGATGACGTTTCTGACAAACGATCTGTTCGACACCACCACCGACGCGAATGCACTGCTCACCGACATATCTGATAAGAAGAATGCAGGTAGCGTGCCGTTCGTCAAAAACCCGCGTGCCATCCTGCATCTCGTCACTGGCAGGAACTTCAACACGAACACCGTCGGCATTGCCAACGTCGGCTCGCTATGTGCCCCCCTCAACAACACCGGTACGTCACAGATCGCTTCAGGCAGCATCCCGCTGACGGCGCTCGTCGTCGCGCACGAAATAGGCCATAACTTCGGTGCGCAACACGACTCCGTAGACAATGCGTGCGCCGACAATCAGTTCATCATGTCCGCGATATTGGACCCGAGCGCAACACACTTTTCTTCCTGCTCCATCGACGAGATGACGACGAGGATCGACGGTCTGACCAACCTCGGCGCCTGCTTCGAGTATCCGGTCGATGCCGCGCTGATTGCACGACCGGGCAATCCGACCACTGCAACTGCCAACGAAAACGTAACGCTCGGATATGACCTTACTGAACAATATGCTTCTGTCGCGGGAACGGATCTGCACGTAACCGGCAGCTTCTCCACTACCGGCGGGACGTTCATCGCCGCGACATTGAACAACCTGCCCTGCACGCTCTCTCCCGATGCGCAGAGCTACAGTTGCGCCGTCGGCAGTAGCGGCGGTGCAATCGACGTTACCGCGCGACTTGCAGGTGGAGTCGTCACAACCGTCGCTGCCAGCGTCGCCGTCGGGGCCGATGGCAACGTCAAGGACATTGATCCGTCAAACGATACCGTCAGCCAATCCATTGCAACGTCAATCGCACCCATCGCGCCGACGGCACTGACAGCTTCATTGAGCGGTGCCGCCGTGCGGCTCACGTGGCAGGACAATGGCGGCGACGAGAATGGATTCCGCCTAGAGCGTCGCGCTGGATCCGGTACGTGGTCGCAAATCGCAACGACTGCAGCCGACACATTGACGTACACGGATACCGCTGTGGCCAGCGGAACGACGTACGAGTATCGCGTCTTCGCATACGGACCGGGCGGTACGTCGGCATCGTCACCAACCGCATCCATCGGATTCACGACGTCGGTTGCGGCAAGCAACGGTGGAGGTGGGGGTGGGGGTGGCGGCTCGTCCGGCATCGAACTCGTTCCGCTGCTGTGGGCGCTGTTCGCGCTGCGCCGGCGAGCGGTTGTGAGATGACAGCGCGAACCTCGATCCTGCGAACACTACTGCTGGCAACATTTGCCGCGGGCTGCCAAACGCACGCTGCATCCTGCACCCATGATCCGTCGACCGCTGCCGCGCAACACGCGTGGCAGTCTCGTCACCTCGAGGACTATCGATTTGTCTGGCAACAGAAATGCTTCTGCCTGCCCGAGGCGACCCAACCGATCGTCGTAACCGTACGGCACGGTGCAATCATCAGCGCCACCTATCACAGCGGCGTCACCGTCCCCGACGAGATACGCGCCAACCTGATGACGATCGATGCGTTGTATCGCCATGTAGAATCGACACAGTGTGGGGCGGCGACGGTGCGCGTCACGGCATCGAAGACAGGCGTCCCCGAGGCGCTCTACATCGATCCGAACGCGATGGTAGCCGACGACGAGTTCAACGTAACGATCAGCGCATTCACCATATTGCGCTGATTCGCTGCTACCATCCGACGAGTCACAGAAAACTGTTTGACAGTAGAACAGGAGGCAACAATTGGCGCGCGAAGCCTATCTCGGGGATCGACTGATTTTCATCATATCTCAGCCACGGTCCGGTTCGACGCTGCTGCAACGCGTGCTGGCCGGCCACCCGGACATCCATACGTCCGCCGAAACGTGGTTGATGCTGCAACCACTGTATGCGCTGAAGGACGACGGGTACCGCTCAGAATACAACGAACAATGGGCGGGCGAAGCCGTTGCCGAGTTCCTCGAGCATTACACCGATGGCCCGGATGTCTACGACGACGCAATCCGCGCATTCGCACGCGTCCTCTACGAAAACGCGCTGGCGCGAACGGGCAAGCATTTCTTTCTCGACAAGACGCCGCGCTACTACTACGTCATCCCGGAGCTATACCGGATATTCCCTCGGGCGCAGTTCATCTTTCTACTGCGTAACCCGCTGGCGGTGTTGGCATCCGAACTCGCGTCCTACGTTGGCGGGAAATATACCGAGCTTGCCCAGTTCCACGACGATCTGCTGCTTGCACCGCAGCGAATCCTTGACGGCATAGACGAACTCGGCGAACGGGCCACGATTGTCCGTTACGAGCAGTTCGTCGCGCATCCCGACGATACAGTCGCCGCGCTGTGCGCGTCGCTCGGCCTCTCATTCGACGCGGACATGCTCGATTACTCAACCACTCCGATGCCGCTGGGCAAGATGAACGATCACATCGGCATCGTGCGCCACACCAAACCTTCGCCGGCCAGCGCCGAGAAGTGGAAGCGACTCGCAACCGATGCCCAGTCGCGTCATTTCGCGCACTCTTATCTGAACGCACTGGGCCAACCATTGATCGAGCGTCTGGGCTATTCGTTCGACGAGTTGAGTACCGTTCTGGGTGAGGCGGTGCCGGCGTCAGCGCGCAGCAATGTGTTTCCGTGGGACATCGCCATTCGGCCGGAACACCATTGGACCTTGCGCGACCGGTACTTCGTCGATCGGCTCACGGGCATCAAGCGCCGCGGTCCCTTGCTGGGGGAGCTTGCCGGCGCAAAACGCACGCTGCGCAGGGCTTTCGAATCCACATCACGCGCGGTTCGGCCAGGCACTGCCAATTCTGCCGGCGAAGCCAACGGTACCGTCGAGAAGGACGATATCCAGAATGGCGCGACGCAGAAGAAGACGCGACGCAGATAAAGCCCGCGCCGCACGCATATCGTGCAGCGTGACCCGGGCCGCGCGCGAGGCACGTGATGGACGTCACGCGACACCTGTGTGGCGCTTTCCCCGCAGATCCCGAAGACTACACTGTCCCGCTTCAGGGGATTTCAGGCATCGAAGCCCATGCAGTACTTCGAGCGCCTCGCCGCGCATCCATCACTCGCAGAAGTTCGCGCGCGCGCCGCCGCGTACGCACGCCAGTTCCGACTCGATCGCGCGATTCGCGCGGCCCGTGAAGCATCCGCCGGCCCGATTCCCGATCGGATCGTCGCCGATATCTGCGAAGGTTGGGGCGACGCCAGCCTGACTGCCGCAGACGGTTATCTTCGCGCGGTGCTGATCGAAGCGCAGAAGGCGCACGGCTGTATTCTGCAATGCGGTGCCGATCTGACGACGTTGCTGCTGGCCATCGCGGTCGAACGCCGGGGCGTGCGGCTTTGGGCGCTCGAAAGCAGCGCCCACGCCGCCAATGCACTGCGCTCGTGGCTACTCCAGTACGAGTTGTCAGCCAACATCATTGCCGCGCCGGCAGATCTCAACGCCAGCGGCGTTGGTTACGCCATCGACCCCACACGTTTACCGGGGCCGCTAAGCCTCGTTCTATGCGAAGCGTCGAATGCCCATCCGGGCAGCGCCCGTCGGCTGCTGCCCTGCATCGAGAGCAAACTGCACGCCAATGCGGTGGTCCTGGTACGCAATGTCCGTCGTCGCAGCGACTTTGACTTCGTCAGCGAATGGTGCCGCAACAACGACGCGTCGTTCGTCGTCAAAGGCAAGACCGACCCGTTCGGCAAGATCGTGATCCGCGACAAGGCACCCAGCGAGAGCCATGAAGCTGCGCGCATCAACACCGCATTTGCCGCCAACAAAAGGAGCCGCGCCAAATCTGCTCGCACCGCTACGCCGACGCAGGCCGTGCCCCAACGATCCAAGTGAGGTGCCGCGTCAGATCACCAGCGCCGCGATGAAGATGCCGATCATCGAAAACGCGAGCGCGACCTTCACGGCGGTGCCTATGAGCAAGCCCACACCGGTCGCAAGGCCCACCCGCCCGGCGCGCGCGATGTTCCGAAGCGCTACATACTCACCAATCGCCGCACCGACAAGCGGCATGAACAGCAAACCCCACAGACCCGTGAATACGCCGACAACGGTGCCGATCGCGGCGCCGCTGACGGCCAGTGGACTGGCACCGAGCCGTTTCGCACCGAATGCGGCCGCTACGAAATCGCAGGCGATACTCAGCACCGTCAAGGTGCCGAGCGCAGCCAGTGTCCACCAGGAGACGCGGCTGAAGTCGTCGATCCACCCCGCCAGCACCGCGCCACCGAATATGAGCACTGCTCCGGGTAACACCGGCACCACCGTGCCGGCGATACCAATCGCCATCAACGCAGCGACCAGGATCCATAGCGCAATGGTCAGCATTCGCGGCCGTTAGTCGCTTGCGCATGCGAGGCGCGCCACAGCGATTGCAATCAGCTAAAGCGCGTGCAACCTGACCGGTAGGTGGGAATAGCCCTTCACGAAATTCGACCGCACCCGCACCGGCTCACCAACCACCTCGACGGTGTGGAAGCGCTTCAGGATTTCTTCCCAGACGACCCGCAATTGCATCTCGGCGAGCCGGTTGCCCATGCAGCGATGGATGCCGAAGCCGAACGACAAGTGCTGGCGTGCCTTCGGCCGATCGATGATGAACGCGTCCGGATCGGCAATCGCATCTTCGTCACGATTTCCGGATACGTACCACATCACGACTTTATCGCCCTTCTTGATCTGTTTGCCGCGCAGCTCGGTGTCCTGCAACGCGCGGCGACGCATGTGCGCGAGCGGCGTCTGCCAGCGGATGATCTCGGACACCATGTTTGGAATCAGCTCGGGGTGTTCGCGCAGCTTCTGGTACTGATCCGGATTCTGATTCAGCGCGACTACACCGCCACTGATCGAATTGCGCGTGGTGTCGTTACCGCCGACGATCAGCAGTATGAGGTTACCCAGGTATTCCATTGGTGGCATGTTTCTGGTCGATTCACCGTGCGCGAGCATCGAGATCAGATCGCTGCCGCCGGTGGTGTTGACGCGCTCGTTCCACAGCACCGTGAAATACTCGAGGCATTTCAGTAGTTCAGCCTGACGCTCTTCCTCGCTTGCAAACAAACCAGACGACTCATCGGCGGTCGCCATGTCCGACCAGTAGGTCAGTTTGCGGCGATCCTCCCACGGGAAATCGAATAGGGTCGCGAGCATCTGCGTCGTCAGTTCGATCGATACGGTATCGACCCAGTCGAATGTTTTTTCGCGCGGCAGCGAATCGAGAATCGTCCCGGCGCGTTCCCGAATCGTGGCCTCGAGCTTCACTAGGTTCGGTGGCGCCACGACGCCGCTGACGGTTTTGCGCTGCAGATCATGCTTCGGCGGATCCATCGCAATGAACATCGGCAATTCGAAATCGGCGTCGTCGTCGTCGATTGTGATGCCGCCTTCCGACGAGAACAGCTCGTGGTGCATGTCGACGTACATGATGTCTTCGAACTTCGTAATCGACCAGAAAGGCCCCATCGGGCTCTCTGCGGTGTAATGCACCGGATCTTCTTTGCGCAATCGCGCGAAATACGGCCAGATGGTGTTGTCGCGGAAGCGCTCCGAATTCCAGATCTCGATCTGGTCGAGCGGGATCGTCTCAGCGTCGCGTATGGTGTTACGAATATCGGTTGCTTCGCTCATGACCGATTCCTCCGCTTCAAGCCGTTCTTCAAATGATCAAATCTGAAACTGCGGCAGCCGTACGATCAGGCCGTCCAATTCGTCGCGTACTTCAATCTGACACGACAGGCGCGAGTTCGCTTCACGCTCCGGATTCATGTCGAGCATCGACTCTTCCTGATCGCTGGGCGGTCCAACAACCGGCATCCACGCCTCGTCGATGATCACGTGACACGTCGCGCAGGAACACTCGCCGCCGCAATCGGCATCGATGCCGGGCACGAGGTTATCGATCGCCGCATTCATCACGGACATGCCGTTGCTGGCGTCGATGTCGTGCTGCTTGCCGTCGTGTTCGATGAATATGATCTTGGGCACCGAGGGCTCCTAGTTGAGTCGGATGTAAAGCGGACAATTCCAAGCCGGCGGATAATACCGCGATTAATCGAATCCCATAAATCTACGTGGATTCCCGTATACGACCTGCGGGGCCACCGCGGCCCCGGCCGCCTCGAACGTTTCTTGCGCTGCGGTATACGCCCCCGGATAAGTCGAGTCGAAGTGCGGATAGTCGGACCCCCACAGGATGCACCGCAGCAGGTCTTTTTCGATGATCCATTTCAGGCCGGTAGCTTCATCTGCCTCCATCGACACGAAGCATTGCTCGCGAAAGATCTCACTCGGCGGACGTTTCAGCCACGGCGTGTGGTGACCCATCACCTCGAAGTGTTCGTCGAGCCGGTCGAGCCAGTACGGAATCCAGCCGAGCCCGCTTTCGAAGAATCCGACCCGCAGCGCCGGGTACCGGTCGAGCACGCCGCCGGCGATCATGTCCATCACCACCGCCATCTGACCGAACGGGTGCGCGATCATGTGATCGTAGAAGACGTTGCCGTGATAGCGCCCGGTCGCGAAGCTCTTCATGCGTGAACCGAAACTACCGTGGATGCCGATTGAGAGACCATCCGCCACCGCGACGTCCCATAACGCATCGCACGCGGGATCGAACAGCGCCAGATCGTTGAAGCGTTCGGGTCGGATGATCAGCCCCCGCAAGCCGAGCTTCGCCAGCCGTTTCGCTTCTCGCACCGCGAGATCGACGTCCTGCAGTGGCACGATGCCCATACCGAACAAGCGTCGCGAATCGATCTTGCAGAAGTCGCTCATCCAATCGTTGTAAGCGCGACATGTCTCCGCGGCGACGAGAGGGTCTTTGATGTCACCCCACAGCAGATGAATCGATGGAAAGAACAGTGCCTGGTCGATGCCCTCTTCATCGAGCACATCGAGGCGCGCCTTCGGATCGTAGCTGCCGGGCAGGATGTCCGCCCACGTCAGCGTGTTGCCCGGTTCCATACCGCCGGGAATACACGCCTGCGCAGGTCCCGCACCGCCGCCGACGCCGCGTGACGAACCTTCGATCGAAACGAAACTGTGACCATTCTCTGTCTTGACCTGCAGCACGCGATCGCGATACGCGGCGCGCGTGTAGTCCCGCCAGACACACTCGGGTTCACAGACGTGTCCGTCACCGTCGATTACGACATCAGGTCGGCCCATGGTGCCCCCGCAAACATGCTGTGCTTCGGATTGTAGTGCGCCAAGTGGTCCGGTGCATTTCAGCAAAGCACCACTACAGACACCGCTGAAATTGAACGTTCTGCATGTAACGATTTCCCGAGGCGAATCAGCGCACTTGCGCACTTGTCCACAGCAATGCCAACGACCATCCACAGCCAATGCCCGAGCTTATGCCCAGGTTATCCACCGCGATCCTTCAGTTTTTTCACTTCCCATCGGAGCACTGCGTGATAACGTTTGCTTCACGGATGCGCGGCACGAGCCACCCGGCAACGGGTCCCAAACGACCAAGCAATCCGCCAAGGCCCTGCCAGGCCAGGGTCGCCCAAGGCTGAGGCGGCTCAAGGGCAACGATCCCCGGGCACGGGGAACACGCGCCCAACCTTGCGCCGGAGTCGATCACTCCGACGCAGGCGACGCAGCAAAGCGTCGTTAAAGAAACGACTCGATGAGTCACGGCTGGACACCGCCCGAAGACGTTCGGGCAAGGCTGCCAACCAATATGAAACCCCGCTTCGGCGGGGTTTCTTTTTGGTTTGTTCTGCAAGCAACTCCGGAAGGCGCCGCCAATCTCCACTCATGCCCCGGCCGAGAGCGCGCGTTTGTTGTGATCATTCATCTTGAAGACCCACAGGGAATCGATTCCTTGGAAGTCGCGGTTCGTGTCGTCCAATTCGTCTAGAGTGAATCTCTGTAGATCGCATTGCGATTTCACACGTTGCAGCAGAGCCGCGCTCTGCGGGCAAAGCACGATGTCTGTTTCGTTCACGTGCTCCCTGAATCGCGGCGATTTCGTCAGGAGATCCATCTCGCCCAACAAGTCGACTGGGCCGCCTTCGGCCGAAATGTCGATCGACGAATCGAGTCCACCGAGATTCCCAACGCGCGCGATGCCGGTGGCGACGAGCAGGTATCGATGAATTTGCAGATTGAGTTCATTGGTCCGATTGAATCGTTCGTTCGCTTCGACGATTTCGCAGGCAGCCGATAGGCATCGAACGATGTTGGCGTCCGCAGAGTCGTCGTCAAAATATGCAAATAGCAGATCGCCGACCTTACGGGGCATTCCGAAGTGGCTTTCGATGACTCGCGAACACCGCGCGACGTTGGGAATCACGCCGTCGGAAACGAATGACTTGTTTTCTTTCGTCCCCCTGGTGAATCCGCGAATGTCGGTGAACAGGCACGCAATCTGGCGTTCGACAGGATTGAGAACCGTATCGATGGCCTGCTGAACTGTGAGGCGATCATCAACCAGCCGCCTGGAAACCCGGTTCGAAATCTCCTTCGGTAGAAACGCTCGAATACGATCCGAGAACTCGATGCTCATTTCGATCGACTGTTGTTGGGATTCGATCATGCGTTCGTTCGCAACGTAGTAGCGAATACCGCCCGTGTAGTCCGCTCGCGCGGTTGCGACGAAAACCAGGACGCCGACAGAGAAGCTGACAGAGACTGCTTGGGGAACGCCCGCCTGGCGCGAACACTCCCACTGAAGATATATCGCCAGCGCTGCAAAACACGTGCTGAAGAAAACGGACGCTCGCAGACACCACGCTGAAAGAATGATGACAATGAACATCACCATGTATTGGTCTCCGCCGTAGGCCACCATCGTCTGCGCAAACAATGTGACCAGTACCAGCATCGCGGCGGTCGCGGGCAATCGATAGAAGCGCGAACCGGACACGCTTCGAAGGGCATAAAGGCCAGCAGCCAAGAGGCACACGGCCGAGAGGGTCCAGTGGCTTTGAAGCCAGCCATTCGGCAGATGACCGGGCGGCGGAAGCAGGTAACCTTTGGCAAGGCAGACTACTGCAACGATCGGGAAAAGGGCGCGCCAAAAGCGCACGTCCCGAGTTCGCTCCCGGTCCTGCCACCCTTGATAAAACGGCGTCCCCTCCAACATCAGCTGCGGGAACATCCAGAACATCACCCGTTCAAGCATAGCGGTGTGCCAACCACCAGTCCTTTCGCCGCGAATCCCTTTCGACGCTGTCAATTTAGAACTTTACGGTACCGCGCGCGTGCCGAGCATCACAAATGGCTGATCGGGGATCAGAATTGCGCCGATTTGTCCTTCCTCCTATGCTGCCAAGCGCCGCTAACGCAGTTCATGGGGAGAAGAACACTGTCATGGCCGAATCACTCGTTGCGGCGCAGCGCCTTGAACCGGGCCTACTACAAGTGCAAGCCCACCGCTGGCTCGCTACGACGCTGCTGAACTGGTTTGCGATCGGCCTGTCCTTCGCCATCCTGGGCGAATTGGGATGGCCGAACGCGCTACTGTTTCTGCCGTTCGCGCTCGTGATCATCGGAACGCGACAGCACGCATTGGCGCTGCTCGCCCACGATGGCGCGCATCATTTGTGCTCCCGCAACCGTACGCTCAACGACACACTTGCGACGATCTTGTGCGCGTATCCATTAACTGCGTCGTTGCGGTCCTATCGACGGTTCCATCTGGAGCACCATCAACACGTCGGTACCAGCGCTGACCCCGAGTTCGAATACAAAGCACGAATGGCGCCTCGTTGGGATCTACCCGTGTCGCGGCGACGGATCTATGTGCAGTTCGCGAAGGACTGCGTCGGCCTCGGATTAGTGGACATTCTTCAGACGGCGAGGACCTTGAAGCCCATCGATGTGCGCGACGCGATTCACCTCGGGATATTTTGGGTCTCGGTATCGGCTTGCCTGGTGCTCACGGGTAACGCCTGGGTCCTTGCCGTTTGGTTTCTTGCACTGAACACGCTGCACTGGGCGGTGTTCCGGGTTCGTACGTGGACGGAACACTCCGGGCTGGCACTCGGTGGTACCCATAGATTGCGGGCCAACTGGTGGCAGCGCCTTCTATTCCTGCCAACGAACACATGGTGTCATTACGAACATCATCAATCAGCCTCGACACCGTTCTATCGCCTGCCGGCACTGCGTCAGCGGCTCCAGGGTGCGCCCGTCGCGATTTCACTGGGGGAGATGTTCGACCTGTTCGGCACGATGCCGGCGTGCTCTTCGGGGCAGGTACCTTCCGGCACAACGGCACCGGCACCTGAAACATCGGTCCATGTGTGGCTGACCGACCCGTCGGATACCTCGAACGTGGACACCGAGGTTCGCGCTCAGCGCTGAGCAAAGCCAATCGTCTCTATTGTGGTGATGCGGCTGATTTTCCCGCGGCACATGATCGCCAATCGCTGTCTATACTAACTCTGACGGTACCGCACAGGGCGAAGTCATGCCGACGATCCAACACGAAGGCACACGTCTTTACTACGAAGAGCACGGCCACGGATACCCGCTGCTGTTGTTCGCCCCCGGCGGTATGCGATCGGCGATTCGCTTCTGGGCAAACTCGCCGTGGAACCCAATCGACACGCTCGCCGACAGGTTCCGCGTAATTGCGATGGATCAGCGCAATGCCGGGCACTCCACCGCACCGATCCATTCGTCCAACGGCTGGCACAGCTATACCACCGATCACATCGCGCTGATGGATCAACTCGGCATCGAGCGCGCGCACGTACTCGGGGGCTGTATCGGCGGGCCGTACTGCCTGGGTTTGATGCAAGCGGCACCGATGCGGGTAACTGCGGCGGTGCTGCAGCAACCGATCGGCCACGACGGTGACAACCGCCAGGCGTTCTACGACATGTTCGACAGTTGGGCAGACGAGTTGCGACCACAGCGTCCGGATGTCGAGGCAACCGCATGGGACGCTTTTCGCGAACGCATGTACGGTGGCGAGTTCGTCTTCAACGTCAGCCGCGATTTTGTACGTCAGTGTTCGACGCCCATGCTGGTGCTGTTGGGCGATGACCGCTATCA
This sequence comes from uncultured Gammaproteobacteria bacterium, assembly GCA_963735085.1. GTDB lineage: Bacteria > Pseudomonadota > Gammaproteobacteria > Pseudomonadales > Azotimanducaceae > DATJGR01. The sequence goes on along the minus strand of CAVTJP010000005.1, from coordinate 2,566,543 downwards.
CCCGTCGGTAACATCGCGCGAGATCGCCAAGCTCGCACCAAATGCGGAACTCGTCGAACGCTGGAAAGAACCCGAAGTGATCGATGCAACCGTCGCGCGTGTGCGATCATTCCTGGCTCGGCACACGCCTGCATGAGCAGCGCAAATATGAATCGAAGAAAAAGGACGGTTCCATGAAATACGCAAATTTGGGCGGCACCGGTGTCAGCGTATCGCGCATTTGCCTCGGCATGATGACGTACGGATCGAAACAATGGCGCGACTGGGTGCTCGACTACGCCGAAGCAAAACCGTTCGTCACACGCGCGCTCGACGCCGGCATCAATTTTTTCGACACCGCGGATGTGTATTCCAACGGCGCCTCTGAAGAAGTGTTGGGCCGCGCGCTCCGCGAGATCGGTGTCGACCGCCATAACATCGTCATCGCGACCAAATGCAACGGCGGCACGCACAATCGCGCCCGCAATCGCTTCGGTCTGTCGCGCAAGAATGTCATCGAGTCGTGCGATGCATCGCTCAAACGCCTCGATACCGATTTCATCGATCTGTATCAGATCCACCGCTTCGACGGCCACACGCCTATCGAAGAAACCATCGACGCACTGAATGATCTGGTGCGCGCCGGCAAGGTCCGTTACCTCGGCGCATCGAGCATGTTCGCGTGGCAGATGGCGAAATATCTGTTCACCCAGGATGCACGCCACGCGGCGCGCTTCGTCACGATGCAGAATCACTACAACCTGCTGTATCGCGAAGAAGAGCGTGAGATGAATCCGTTGTGCGCCGATCAGGGTGTTGGCCTGATTCCGTGGAGCCCGCTGGCGCGCGGCTATCTCGCGCGCGACCGCGAAACACTGAAGACGACGACCCGCGCCAACTCGGACGAATTCACCAAAATGCTGTATCGGCGCGAGTCAGACGTCGACATCGTGCAGCGCAATGCCGATACAGCGGCGCGGCTCGGCGTCAAACCGGCGCAGACGGCACTCGCGTGGCTGCTCGGCAAACCCGGCGTCGTGGCGCCGATCATCGGCGCGTCGAAGTTATCGCAGCTCGATGATGCGATCGCCGCGGTCGATGTGGAACTCTCTGCAGACGACATCAAACAGCTCGAAGCGCTATACGAGCCGCACGCGGTCGCCGGCCACGCATAGCTAGTAACCCTCCAGAAGCCAACACGGGACATTCGTATGAATCGGATCGACAGAATCGCGCAAGCCGCCCAGCGCTACATCGACAACAACACGTTCGCCGGCATCGAATGGCTGATCGAGCGGCGCGGCGAAGCACTCGCACGCGGCCAATGCGGTTATGCCGATGCGCAGGCGAAGCAGCCGATTCCGGAGCATGCGCTGTACCGTGTGTATTCGATGACCAAGCCGATCACGTCAGTGATGGCGTTGATCCTGATCGAACAAGGCAAGCTGCGTCTGTACGACATGCTGCCGCAGTTCGACAAGCGCTTCTCCCAGATGACCGTGCTGTCGGCGAATGGACAAATCGCGCCGGCACAGCGTCCGATCACCGTCGAAGACCTGCTGACGCATCGGGCGGGATTCACGTACGAGTTCATTCCCGGCTGCCACGTCGCGCATTACTACCAGCGGGCCGAGATCAGCAGCGACGGCAGAATTTCGCTCGACGAAATGATGGGCCGTCTCGCAGAACAACCGCTCGCGTTTCAGCCCGGCAGCCAGTTCCGCTACAGCGTGGCGACCGACGCGCTCGCGCATGTCATCGAGAAGACGGCTGACCGCAGCATCGATGAGTTAATGAAGGAGCATATATTCGATCCGCTCGGCATGAATGACACCGCGTACTGCGTGCCACCGGCAAAGCAGGCTCGGTTGATGCCGATGTATGGCATCGCCGACATAACGGAACTCGCGCCGCTGAAGCCGCGTCCCCAGGAACTGACGCCGTCGGACGTCGAAGACATGTATCCGTCGAACTTGCCCGCCAGCTTCCGGCGCGGCGGGCACGGCCTGTTTTCGACTCTCGATGACTACACAGCATTCTCACGTATGTTGTTGAATGGTAAGAGTCCAGATGGCAAGACGATCCTGTCCCGCAAGATGATCGAGATGATGCGCACGAACCGCATCCCGCCATCGCAACTGCCGCTGACGATCGGCCCGCAGGCGTTCGGCGGGTATGGCTGGGGGCTGGGCGTGCGCGTGATGATCGACACCGGTCAGGCGCTCGGCCTCACTGGCGACGGCGAACTCGGCTGGGGCGGCGCCGCGACAACGTACTTCTGGGTGGACCCGAAAGAAGAAATGACTGGCGTGGTGATGACGCAGTACCTCGGCTCGATGCTGCCGATGACGGACGATATCCGCGTCGCGGCGTACCAGGCGATCGACTGACGACCTGGCTCGGTCGTTATTCGAAACCGGGCGCCGGCTGCCACAGGCTGAACACCGTCCCGCCCGGATCGATGCACACTGCATTCGGGCCGGATGGATATTGATTGCGGGATCGCACGCGACCGCCCAGCTCCGTGACCCGGTTCGCGGCGACGTCGATATCGTTCACACGGAAATAGACGTTCGGCATTTCTGCCGGGCCGTTCGGACTGAGACCCAGCGGAATCGTCGTGTTGGCGACGTGGCCCCCTTCTTCGAACTGCCAACCGAACAGCGCGCCGTAGAACGCCTTCGCAGACTCGAGATCTTTAACCGGCAACGTGAAATAGCCCAACTCCACCGGCATCAGTCACCCCCAAGGATTCGATTACGAGGCGACAGGATGCCCCACGCCGCGCGTTCGCGATTGAAGAAAATTTCCGACGCGATCAGCCAGACTCGCCATCGACGGACTTCGAGTAACGCGCTTTCATGATGCCTGCCAGCGAGCCGGCCAGATCGAGGCCCAGCAAGCGTCGCTGGGCGGGCTCGAGACCGTCCAGAAACGCTCTCGGATAGAAGTTGCGCATTGGTGTCATCGGCTGAACCCAGACCGGACCATAGTTGATCAGAATCGACACACGCGGCGCATCGGATTCGTTAGCCGAGGTGTCGTGCCACGTGAGTCCGTGTGATACCACCGCCGACCCGGCACGACCGGTCACGAATTCGGCGCGTTGCGCGAACGTCTCATCCGGCGGCCGCTGCAACAGTTGGCTGCCAGCTACCAGGCGAGGCGCGCCATTGCGCTCATTGAAATCATGCGTCATCACGATCACTTGAAGGGTCAACGCCGCGCTGGTCGGGTACGGCTCGTTCATCGCCCAGTACGGATAGTCGACGTGCTTGCCCATCGGCGTGGCACCGGGTCGCAGAATGTGCGCACCGAGCGCGCTGACGATCGGCGGCTGGCCAATCACAGCGGCGGCAATCGCGAGCAATTGCGGATGCTGCACCAGCGCCAGGAACGCATCGTGTCGGTCCAACACGCGACGCACGCGTTCGCGCCGCCCCGCGCCTTCCACGATCAGCGTGCCGTCGGCCCGATACTCTTCCGCGAGCTGCAACGACTGCCGATGCAGCGCATCCGCTTCGGTCGCCGAAAGGAGATCACCCAGTACCGCGAACCCCCTGCCGTCGCTGATCTCGCGCGCGATTGCGTTTGCATCGTTCACCAGCGCTTCTCCCGGTTGTCGCGCAGCATCGTCTCGCCGGACCCCATCAGACACAAGGCGCAGTGTAGTCAGCGACCCCGGGCTTGGCTAAGCTGCAGATAAAGGGGATTTGGATCATCTATGCAGAACGTCGCGCTGGAAAATGGTCCCGTGCAGCTTGTCGGCGCGCTCGACGTCGATCGTCGGCCAACCGGCATCGTGCCGCGGCGGTTGCCAAACTGGACGCGTCCCCAGGTGCCGCTGTTCATGGAGATCATGGTGACGATGCCGTCCGGCGTGCGGCTCGAATTCGCGACCACCGCGCGTCGCATCGAACTCGACGTACTGCCAACGCGCATCGAAATCTCGAAGCCGCCGCTACCGGCGGTGTTCGATCTCATCATCGATGGGGCGGAGCCTATCAGCGTGGCAACCGACTGCGGCGATCGATTGCAGATCAATCTCGCCGATCGCGGCAAAGCGACCCGCGTGCGCGGCGAAGCCGGTACCGTAGTGTTTGACGATCTACCGGCGGGGCTCAAGCAATGCGAACTATGGCTACCGGCTAACGCGATTCTCGAGGTGCGTGCGCTGCGCATTGACGACGGAGCGACCATCGAACCGGCGCAGCCGCGCAAGCGTCGCCGCTGGGTGCACCACGGCAGCTCGATCAGCCATTGCATGGAAGCATCGAGCCCGAGCGGAACGTGGCCGGTCGTCGCAGCGCGTCTTGCCGACGTCGAATTGTTGAATCTCGGCCTCGGCGGCAACTGCCACCTCGATCAATTCGTCGCGCGCACGATGCGCGACGAGCCGGCCGACGTGTTGAGTCTCAAAGTGGGCATCAACGTCGTGAATCTCGATTCACTGAAAGAGCGCACGTTCGCGCCGGCGCTGCACGGCTTCATCGACACGATCCGCGAAGGCAAGCCGGACACCCCATTGCTGATCGCCTCGCCGATCTTCTGCCCGTCCGCCGAGACGCATCCGGGACCGACGATTCCGAACGCGCAAGGCGTCTTCGTCACATTGGCCGGCCACGACGAAATCCGCAACGGCAGCCTGACGTTGCAGCAGATGCGTACGATCATTTGCGAAGTTGTCGAGGGCCGCCGCAAGCGTGGCGACGGCAATCTGCACTATCTGGACGGACTCGATCTGTTCGGCGCAGATGACGTCGGCGATCTGCCGGATCATCTGCACCCGAACGGAGTTGGTTACGTGCGTATGGGGCAGCGTTTCCACACGTTGGCGTTCGGCGCCGGCGCGCCGTTGGCGCCTGCCTAGTGTAGTGCGCGTCTCGGTACGGTGCGTCACGCAACCTATCGATAGACGTCTCTGCGGTCTCCGATTTTGAAGATCGTGACTTCCCGGCGCTGATCATCAACCTGATACACGACGCGGAAATTGCCCTGACGCACACGATATCTGTCGGCGTATCCAGCCAGCTTTTCGCACCCAACGGGTCGCGGGTTGTTCGCCAAGCCTTGAATCCGGACAGTGATGCGCGCCCGATCGGCTTTCGTGCCTACTGTCGCGAGTTCTTTGCCCGCGGACGTTTTTATCAGCAGCCTATATTCGGCCACGCCGTTTGAGATCCTTCAAAACGGTCTCAAACGACACGCTGCGCTCTCCGACTCGCGACTCGAACACATCGAGGTCGGCCGCGTCTTCTGCAAGGGCCGTCCGCACTGCATCATTGACCATTTCGGAGATCGATTGGTCATTCGCCGCGGCCCGCAACCGGAGCGCGCGATGCACCTCTGCATCAAAATAGACGGTTGCCCGCTTCTGCGATTTCATCGCAACATCGTGCCGTCATCACGTCATAACGTCAAGACGCCTCAGCGTTCGCATCAATGAACGCATAGTCGTCCGGATTCAGCACGCGCGTCTGGTTCCAGAATTCCACCAGCGTAAACGGCCAGTTCTGCGTCACGCGGCCTTTGTCGTTCTTGTACCAGGTTGGCACGTTGGCGGCGCCCCAGGCCATCATCAAGTTGCCTTCGTCGATTTTGCGGTTGTAGGCGTCGTGCACGTCCTGCTTGCAGTCGAGCGCCGCGTGGCCTTGCTCCAGCAGCACCCGGATGCAGTTCAGTACGTAGCGCACTTCGCACTCCGAGAAGAACACGATGCTGCCGTTGACGACGATATTGGTATTCGGTCCGTACAGGCAGAACAGATTCGGGAAGTTCGGAATCGTGACCCCAAGGTACGCGCGCGGATCGCCGTTCCACTGCGTTTGAAGGTCGACACCGCCTTTTCCGGTGACCTGCATCGGCCACAGGAAGCGACTGGCCAGAAACCCGGTGCCGTAGATCAGCACGTCGGCATCGTACTGCGTACCGTCTTTGGTCTTCACACCGGTCTCGTTTATTTCGGCAATGGGGTGCGTCACCAACTGCACATTGTCGCGACGCAACGCGCGAATCCAGTTGCCGTTGTCGAACAGGATCCGCTTACCACCAGGCGGGTATTGCGGCGTAACCTTCTCCAACAGTTCCGTGTCGTCACCGCACAACTCGGCAAGGGTCTGCGTGAACAGTTTGCGCAGTTCATCGTTGTTGGCACTGATCGAGTGTGTCTGATCGTTCCATGCGGGGTCTTTCTCCACCGCCGCGAGAATGCCTTCGGCCATCCGCCAGAACATCGCGAACCGGTACCACTTCGAGTAGTACGGCACGTGATTCAGTAACCAGTGCTTTCCGTCGGGCACATTCTCGTGGTACTCCGGCGTCATGCTCACCCACGGCGGTGTGCGCTGGAAGACCACGACTTCGTTGGCGACCTTGGCCACCTCCGGCGCAAACTGAAATGCGCTCGCGCCGGTACCGATGACCAGCACGCGCTTGCCCGTGAGATCGTGTTCGTGTTCCCACTCGGTCGAATGGAACGAGATGCCCTTGAAGCGATCCTGGCCCGGAATGTCCGGCCATTTTGGGCGATTCAATTGACCGACTGCGGTGATCACCGCATTCGCCGTCAAGGTCTCCTGTTTGCCGTCCGCCTTCTGCACGACGACGTGCCACAGCGCTTTTGTATCGTCGTAACGGCATGATTTTACTTCGGTATCGAAGCGGATGTGTTTGCGCAGCTGGTAGTCGTTGGCACATTTGTCGAAGTACTGCCGCAGCACTTCCTGCTTCGAGTAGTGCTGTGGCCAGTCGTTGGGCCGGAAGCTGTACGAGTAGGTGTGATTCGGACTGTCGACACGACACCCTGGATAGGTGTTCTGATACCACGTGCCGCCGACGTCCGAATGACGCTCGATGATCTCGAAGGAGATGCCGGCTTCCTGCAGACGGATGCCGGCGAGCAGCCCCGACATCCCGGAACCGACGATGACCACCTTGAACTGCGCACGCTGCGCGGCCGGGATGGCTAGGATTTCCGGCACCCCGTACGGGTCACTGTCGTCCATTGCCAGTTCGGCGCTGAGGAATTCGGCATAGTCACTATCGACTTCGGTACCGATCACGAAGTTCACCATCTCGAAGATATGATCGCTCGGCGGTGGCGGCAGCTTGTGGCCCTCATCCCGATACTTGCGCAATGCCTGCAGCGCGAGTTCGCGGATGTGTTCCTGTTGCGCCTCCGTGATGCCGCCCTGGGCGTCGCCGAAGAACGAGCTCGTCGGACGGATGTCGCCCCGGATGATGTCGAGGTCACCGGTGATGTGTACCAGCGCCGCCATCAGCGACGGGATATGCGCCTCTTTCAACGCGCGACGGATGGCATCGTCGTCTTCGGTAATGGGCGTCAGATCGTTCAATCGTACAGCGGCCATGACACGCTCCTCAAATTCTTATCAGACTATTTAGCGGAACCGGCTGCGCCATTGCAATGCGCGTATCGCCAACCCCGCGCCCTACCCTACAATCTCGCCCCTTTTCCGCCACCGAACTCGCGCTGGAATCTCCTTGTTCAAGAATCTATTGCCGGCGCAACAATTCTCGAAAGACCCTGTCGTCGAGCGTTCGTTGCGCCACTCGCTCTACGACGGCATCACGTATTCGGTGATGACCGGCGCCGCCGAGGGCTATTTCTCGGCGTTCGCTATTCTGCTGAAAGCCACCACCGCGCAGATCGGCTTGCTCGCATCGCTGCCGCCGCTGCTGGCGTCGTTCATGCAGCTTTTCTCGGCATGGCTCGGGCGCCGCACCGGACATCGCAAACAGATCATCGTGTTCGGCGCGCTGGTGCAGGCCTCTACGCTGGTGCCGCTGACACTGCTGCCACTGTTGTTTCCCGACGATGCGGTGCTGCTGCTGGTGATCTGCTCGATCGTCTACTACATGGGACCGAATCTCGGCTCCCCTCAGTGGAGCAGTTTGATGGGCGATATCGTGCCTGAAGCGCGTCGCGGGCGTTTCTTTGCACTGCGCACACAACTCGCGAGCGTCGCCAGCTTTTTCGCGCTGATCACCGGCGGCCTGATCCTCGAACTGTTCGATTCTCTGCACATTGCATACTGGGGCTTCGTGAGCGTGTTCGCCATTGCATGCGCGGCGCGTTTTCAATCGGCCTATCACCTGGCGCAGATGTACGATCCGCCCGGCCACGTCGCGACGCTCGAATCACCGTGGCATATCGATCTGTGGCGCGGCATCCGCTCGACCGATCTGGTGCCGTTCTCGCTGTTCTTCGCCAGTATGCAGTTTGCTGTCGGCATCGCGTCACCGTTCTTCGCGCTCTACATGCTGCGGGATCTGCAATTCAGCTATGCGCAGTTCATGATGAATTCGGCAGCATCGGTGCTGCTGCAGTTCCTGACATTGAACCGCTGGGGGCGCTTGAGCGACATCTTCGGCAACCGCCTCATTCTGATCACCACCGGCGCCAGCATCGTGATCATGCCGTCGCTGTGGGTCGTCTCGACGAACTACTACTACCTGCTCTGCGTGCAATGCATCAGCGGTCTAGTGTGGGCGGGCTTCAGCTTGAGCGCGTCGAACTTCGTCTTCGATCTGACACCGCCGGCGCGCCGCGCGACGCTGATGGCCGCGCACAACGTGCTGGCGGCGCTGGCGGTGTTCATCGGTGCGGTCATCGGCGGCTTCCTCGGCACGCACCTGCCCAACGAGATCACGCTGTTCGGTACAACGTTCCACTGGCTGAGCGTGCTGTACGGCGTGTTCCTGGCGTCCTCGCTGATGCGGCTGATCGTCGCGGTCGGGTTTCTGCCGCGGCTGCGCGAAGTACGCCCGGTACGGCCGATGTCGGTGTCCGGGCTGATTTTTCGCGTGACGCGAATCGCGCCGGTGTCCGGAATGGTGTTCGAGATCGTGGGTACGCTGCGACGTAAGAAGAGCGACGACTGAACTGTCAACGTTAGCGGCGACCCTGGCTCAGCTCCCATGCAGGCACTGTCGTCCATGGTTGCACGCTCATCGTCGTTCTAACGTCGCTGATACTGGCGTTCGCCGAACAAGACCGAGCGCATTTCGTCGGTGAATCCCTGCATACCGCCCGCCATCGTGGCCTTCTGCACCTTGTCTTCCATGAACGACATCCCGCGTCGCACGGCATCGCGCGATAACAACGCACGTTTCCAGCGCGTGATGTTCGGCCGCGCCGATTCGCCGGCGACGAATGCCGATACGCTGTACGGCAGCAGCGCGATGTCGGCGATCGAATACTCGTCGGCAACGTACTCGTGTGCTGCAAGATGGTCGTCGAGGATCGCCGCTTGCCGATCAAGCTCGTTGCGAAAGCGCGCAATCGCATACGGATAGTGAAACTCCTCGCGCGCGTAAAAGCCGAAGTGTGCGTACTGCCCCGCCATCGGGCCTTGATTGGCGACCTGGAAGAACAGCCACTTCAACATCTCGACGCGGCGTTCGGGATCACGAGGAATCAGCGCGCCGCATTTCTCAGCGAGATAAAGCAAAATCGCGCCGGACTCCCACACGGTGATCGGCCGGCCTGCGGGACCGTGTGGATCGACGATGACAGGGTGTTTGTTGTTCGGATTGCGCGCGAGAAACTCGGGTTGCAGTTGATCGCCGGCGAGAATGTCGATGAAGCTCGCCGTATACGGTAGACCGCATTCTTCGAGCATGACGGCAACCTTGCGGCCGTTCGGGGTTGGGCCCGAATACAGTTCGATCGTAGCCAATCTGCTTACCTCACTCGACGTTGACGGCAAAGGTCATTGACCATCGTCTTGCGGCGGTTTAACCCCTGCGTTTTTACGGTTGACCGCATCGAGCAATTGGTTCACCTGTCCCGCGCCACGTACGAATCGGCCGCCGGGCTTCGTCTGCGCGAGCACCTTCTGTTCTATCGGTCGGACGATTTCGTCTGCGGAAGGCCCCCGGTGATGCGAGCCGAATACGTTGAGCCATAAGTCCGCACGACGTCCGAAACGCTGCACGCGCCGGAAATAGACGTCCGGTTTTTCGCCGCCTGCCAGAAGTCCCAAGATGACTGCAATGATCGAGATCGGGCTCAAAAATACGTCGCGCAGCGCCTCGACAAGCAGCTTCACATGCAGCACCGCAAGTTCCCAGACCAGCCGGACGCGCGCGTCATGGTGAGGCGGTGCCGCTTCGGATTCGTCGTCGAGCATCTGGCGGAGTCTAGGAGCGGCTCACGCGCCTCGCAATGGTTCAGTGCATCCGTTATCGTCGCGCGCATGCTGCGCTTTCGAATTGTGCTAGGCCTCGCTTGGCTGTTGTGTCTCGCTACGGCCGCCGTTGCCGCATCGCCCTCCGGCGATCCCGGCATCGTCGTGCTGCAAACGGACTTCGGTCTAAAAGACCAGGCCGTTGCGGCGATGCGTGGCGTCATCCGCAGCGTCGATCGCGCACTCGTCATCGACGATCTGACGCACGAAATCCCGGCGTACAACGTTTGGGAAGCCGCGTATCGATTGAATGCCGTCGTCGACTACTGGCCGAAAGACACGGTATTCGTTTCGGTCGTCGATCCAGGCGTCGGTACGTCACGTAAGTCAGTGGTTGCGCGCCTGAAGAATGGCATGAGGATCGTGACCCCGGACAACGGTACGCTGACGCTGGTTGCGCAGCGCATCGGAATCGACGCAGTACGCGAGATTGACGAGCGAAAGCATCGACTCCCCGGATCCGAAGGTTCGTACACGTTCCACGGGCGAGACGTCTACGCATACAACGGCGCGCTGCTCGCGAGTGGCAAGATGAACTTCGAGGACGTGGGGCCGCTGCTGCGCTCGGGCATTGTCGAAATCAAATACGAAAAAGCAGGTGCAGATGGCGGTCGCGTCTTTGGCGGGATTCCAGTACTCGATCCACAATTCGGCAACGTCTGGACGAACATTCCCGCGGCGCTGTTCGAACGGCTGAAGGTTCATGCCGGTGATCTTCTGCGGCTGACGATCTCGGAAGGGGGCGTTTCGCGCGTCGCAATGACACTGCCGTTTGCTCACACGTTCGGTGACGTACCGATGGGAGCACCGCTCGTGTACGTCAACAGCGTCGGAATGCTTGCAGTTGCGATCAACCAGCAGAGTTTTGCAGCGACCCATCAGGTGAACTCCGGGCCCACATGGCGAGTCGAACTCGCTCCGGCGTCAGCCGGATCACGTTGACCCGGCGTTCGTCACCGCAGCTGGCCTGCCGCCTCCTCGATCAACTCCCGCAACTGTTCCACCGAGACCGGTTTGATCAAGTGTGCGTCGAAGCCGGCGGCTCGCGTGCGGTTACGGTCGTCCTGCTGCCCAAAGCCGGTCACCGCCGCTACATAGATCGGGTGCGTGATGGCCTCGCGCAACGAGTCGATCAGGTCGAATCCGGAGCGGTCCGGCATGTTCAGATCCAACAGCACGAGCATCGGATCGAACTCGAGGCCCTCACGCAGCGCTTCCGCTGCTGAGTACAGCGCAATGCCGTCCTGCTTCAGTTCCTGCAGCAGCATGAGGATCGAGTCGGCTACATCGCGATCATCATCCACCACGAGGATACGTAGTGTGTCACCGCGTACCGATGCGACCGGGGTGTCAGCGGTGGATTGCGGCTCCCACCGCAAGTACGGCACCACGAACTCGAAGGTGGCGCCACGCCCACGACCCTCGCTGTGTGCACTCAGGGTGCCGCCGTGCATTTCAGCCACCCTGCGCGCCAACGTCAGGCCCACGCCAAGACCGCTTTCCGATGGGTCGCGGTGCAGGCCCGGTTCCTGCCAGTACAGCTCGAATACCTGCTCGAGCGCTGCAGGCGCGATGCCCTGGCCCGTGTCGCCGACGAGGGTCACGCAGCGCTCCTCTTCCAGCTGGACGGTGACCGAAATCTTACCGCCCCGCTGCGTATAACGTGCCGCGTTGTTCAGCAGGTTCTGCAGGGCCTGGGCCAGCCTGTTGGGATCGCCGCGCATTGTGATTTGTTCCGGTACCGCGACGTGCAACTCCTGCTCGCGCGCCTGAATCAGCGGCATTGCGGCTTCGACGCTGGTGAGCACGACGTCGCGGTAGTCGACCGATTCCATCCTCAGCGGGATCTTGCCGGTCGCGACGCGTCCGATGTCGAGCAGGTCATCGACCAAGCGGGTCAGCTGCCGGGCTTGCCGATCGACCACGTCGCTCATGCGCTGCGCCGCCTCCGGCAGGGTCTGTTGCATCTGGATCACGCTGATGGCGTTGAAGATCGCAGCCAATGGGTTACGCAGTTCGTGGGCCAGCATCGCGATGAACTCGTTCATGCGACGACCGGTCTGCTCCAACTCGAGCAGACGCAGTGGCTCGGATAAGTCACGCGTGACGACTGCGAAGCCACGGTGCTTGCCGTCGGGACCGAGGATCGGCGTGATCTGCGCGTTGGCCCGGAATTGCGAGCCATCTTTTCGCTTCCACTGGCCCTCGATCTCGATGCGGCCATTGGTAAGCGACCGATTCAAAGATCGCCTCACCTGACTGGCGGATTCTTCGCCCGGATCGAAGATCGCCAAGATGTTGCGCGACAAGACCTCCTCGGCCGGGTAGCCCGTGATCGCCTGGGCGCCAGCGTTCCAGGCCAGCACATGGCCACGCGTGTCGAGCATGATCAGCGCATGGTCCTTCACCGCCTCCATCAGCAGGCGCAACTGCTCTTCGCTGCGGCGCAGCGCCTCCTCTTGCTGGCGCCGCTCGGTCAGGTCGCGCGTGACCTTCGCGAAACCCTGCAGCCGGCCCTGGGCATCGCGCAGCGCGGTAATCACCACACTGGCCCAGAAGCGCGAGCCGTCCTTACGGATGCGCCAGCCTTCGTCCTCAAATCGTCCGATTTCTTGCGCGCGTTGCAATGCCACGCGCGGCCAGCCTTGCGCCACCTTGTCGGGCGGATAAAAGCGCTCAAAGGATTCACCGATGATTTCAGCGGCGCGATAGCCCTTGATGCGCCGGGCACCAGCGTTCCAGCTCGCGACCCGGCCGTCGTTGTCGAGCAGGAAGATGGCGTAGTCGGAGATGCTGTCAACCAGCAGACGGAAAGGCTCTTCGGCGATCTGCGCGAAAGGACGGACTGGAAGAACGGGATCGGTCATCGAATTGTGGGCGGACAGATGAGTTTGACGTGTGTTCTTTGCCTCTTGAAGCGATGTCGGTAGTGCCAGCGCAAACGCAGGCGTCTGCAGATGATGCTTGCTCAGATCCGACGACCGCTCATCGCGCCGATCTTAGACGAGTTCCCGGCATCATAGCGAGGTGCTCGCCGCGCAGCCGGGTTTGTCGTTCGGTGCGGAGCTGCAGCGGTTCCAATGAATCCGCGACGCCGCGAAAGCGCACTGCCCACACGCGACACGCGTTCAGGCCGCTGCGAGGCGAGCGATTCTCAGGGCATCACCCGAGGTGCGCCATAGCCGATAGGTGGCCGCGACGGCGACGAACGCCAGTCCCGCCGTCATGCCGCTCCAGAAACCATAGATTCGCATCGGCTGCACGGCGAACAAGCCGAAGCCGAGCCAGCATCCGATCGGCACCGCGACGATCCAGTAGCCGAACAACGCGATCCACATCGGCGCCTGGGTGTCTTTGTAGCCGCGCAACGCGCCGATCGCGACCACCTGGGTGTCGTCGGCGATCTGATAGGTGGCAACGAAGATCGCCACCGTCGCCGCCAGCGCAGTGACTGCAGGATCGTTGCTGAACAGCGACACGATGAAGAAACGCGCGAACAGCAGAATCACGCCGACGACAGCCGCGAACAATGCGGCCGTCTTCATTGCAACGAGTGCAGCCAGCCGCGCACGATCGAAATCGTTGGCGCCGACGTTGTAGCCGACCCGAATCGTCGTGGCCATGCCGAGCGCGAGCGGCACCATGAAAGCGACACCGTTGAGATTACCGGCGATCTGGTGCGCGGCGAGCATGTCGGGGCCGAAGCGGCCCAGCAGCAGCCCCATCAGCGAGAACGCGAATACCTCGGCAAAGGCCGTGGCACCGATCGGCGCACCAACGGCGACGAATCGCTTCAGGATCGTCCAATCGGGCCACGAGAATTTTGAGAACAATCCCGTTACCCGCGCAAAAGGCAAGCGTGCGACGAGCAACATGCCGCCGAACTCCGCCCACCAGATTGTCGCGGACGCCCAGCCGCAGCCCGCTCCGCCGAGCGCCGGTGCGCCCCAATGGCCGTACATGAACGCGTAATTGAGCGGCAGCTTCAACAGCAGCGCCGCCATGGCCATGAACATTGCCGGGCGCGTCTCGCCCATGCCTTCGCACAGATAACGCAACAGGAAGTAGCCGAGCAGCGGCAGCGCGCCCCAGCTCGTCGCGTACAGGTAATCCTGCGCAATCGTGCGCGTTGGTGCGTCGATGCGCAGCGCCACGTAGGCGAATTCCACATGAGTCCAGAACAGCGCCAACAGCAGCGCCGCGAACAGCACGATCCAGGAGCCCTGTCGGACGATTTCGCCAACGTCGGCCGCGCGCCCCGCACCACGCAGCTGCGCAATTATCGGGGTCGCCGCCAGCACAATCCCGCCGAGCAGGAACTGCGACGGCCACAGCACATTGAGGCCGAGTCCGATGCCGGCGAGATCCGACGCAGACAGATGCCCGGCCATGATGGTGTCCATCACGCCCTGCGCCATCTGCAGCAACTGCGCGGCCATCAATGGCAGCGCCAGCCGCACCAGCGCGCGAAACTCTTCGGCGGAGGCGCTCACGATTGCACGTTTGAATAGAGGGGCGCGGAGTCTGGCGGCTTGGCTGGGTCACAGCAAGTTGGGTTTGCGCCATCGCATGGCGTTCAGACCGCACGCCGAATCGCGGTGGCCGCGCGCGGCGCTGAATTTCGAGCCGCGGCCAGAGATGCCTGCAACCGGAAAGGCTGCGCAAATACAGCCTAACGCGCCTGCGGCGCGCTGACGACGTCACCACCCAGCACCAGATAGAACAGCGCGGTATCGAGATAACGCTGGCTTTGCGCGCGAGCAAACCCAAGCCGCGCTTGCAGATACAGTCGCTGCGTGACGAGCACCTGCAGGAAGCTCGTCTGTCCCGCCTGATAGCTCTGCTGCGTCAGTTCGAGCGAAGCGCGCGACGCTTCCAGCGCCGCGTGCTGCGCGGCGATCGATTCAGAATCGTGTTTGAGGGCATTGAGCGCATCGGCGACTTGACCGAATGCCACCAGCACCGTCTGTCGGTACTGGGCGAGTTGTGCTGCAAACGTGTTGACTGCGGCGCGCTGTTCAGCCCGCAACGTGCCACCGTGAAACAGCGGTGCGGTAAGCCCCGCCGCAATCGACCAGACATCGCTGTTTGCGCTGAACAGATCCGAGCGCGTGCCACCCGTTGTCGTCCATGAACCAGTCAACGTCAGGCTCGGATACAACTGCGCAGTTGCGACGCCGATTGCCGCACTTGCCGCATGTAGCTGCGCCTCCGCAGCGACGATATCCGGCCGCGCGCGCACCAGTTCCGCCGGCAACGTCAGCGGCAGGTCGCTGGGCAGCGTCATCGCTGCAAACGTGAATGCCGGTGGTAACCACTGCGCCGGCGTACGACCGGTCAATATCGCCAGCGAATGCTGCGCGACCGCCAGCGCCTGGCGCAATGGCGGCAGCAACGTGCGGTCGTTGGCGAGTTGGCCTTCGGCCGCGAGTACGTCGGTGCCGGTGGATTTTCCAGCCGACTCAGATACCTGCACCAGTTCCAGGTTGTGCTCATCCACCCCGATGATGTCCTGCGCAGCCGCCAACTGCTCGGCCGCACCCGCGGCGTTGATCGCAGCCGTCACTACATTGCCGGTCAGCGTCAGATATGCTGCGCCGAGTTGTCCGCGCTGAAAATCCACCAGCGCGGCCTGCTGTTCAATGCGCCGGCGCGTACCGCCGAACAGATCCACGCTATAGCCGAGCGTGGCGCCGATGTCATACAGGTTGTCGATCACGCTGGCGCCGACGCGTGTCGTTCCGAGGCGGTTGCCGCGTGATGCCGATCCACCGAGATCGGCCTGCGGAAGCAGCACGCCCCGTGCCGCGGCCAGTGACTCGTTCGCCGCGGCCAGCGTGGCGTTCGCAGCCTGTAGCGTCGGACTCCCCTGCAGTGCGAGTTCGACGGTATCGTTGAGGGGCGTGGACAGGAACGCGTACCACCATTGCGCCGCCGGCACCGAACCCGCAGCAAGCGTCTGTGATGTCTGGCCTTCGCCGGCGCTTGGCAACGTCACGCGCGTGTGATCATAACGATCCACATCGGGTGCGGCGGGCCGCGTGAAGTCGGGGCCGACGGTACAGCCGCTGATCAACAGCCACGCCGCACCCAGCAATGTGCGCTGCAAAAGCCGATTCGGGTTATTCATATCGCAGCGCCTCGATCGGATCGAGGCGTGCGGCTTTCCTTGCGGGGTAGTAGCCGAAGAAGATGCCGATCGCAGCCGAAAAGAAAAAGCCGAGCGCAATGGCGGATAGCGAGATGAACGTCGGCCACCCCGCGAACACCGCGACCGCCTGAGTGATCAGTACGCCGAACACGATGCCGGCGATGCCACCCGTTACGCTCAATATCACCGCCTCCGCGAGAAACTGCAGCAGCACGTGCATGCGCTGTGCCCCGATGGCCATCCGCAGGCCGACTTCGCGCGTCCGCTCGGTGACGGACACCAGCAGGATATTCATGATGCCGATGCCGCCAACGAGCAGCGAAATGGATGCCACGGCCGCTAGTAAAGTCGCAATGATCTTCGCGCTGCCTTCCGCCGCGCTGGCAATCTCGGTCAGATTGTGAACGCTGAAATCCGCATCGGTGTCTGCCCTGATGTGGTGACGGGCGTTCAAAATCCGGGTGACCTCGTCGATCGCCTGCTGCACGCTGGCGGCACCGGTCGCCTCGACGAAAATGGTGTTGACGAATCCGGTGAGCCGCGGCGTGATGCCGAATGGATTTGGCAGCGCCGGATACAACGAATCCGGGGCGGTCTCCGACGACGGCACCGCAACACCTACAATCTTGCGTTCACCCGTGGTGAACGGAATCATCACCACATCGTCCTGATCCCTGCCCCACCCCGATTGGCCCTTGGATTCGTACACACCGATCACGCGCAGCGGAATACCCTTGACGAGCACCATGGCGCCGATCGGGTTTTCCCCTTCGTTGAACAGTTTGCGATAGACGGTCTGGCCCAGCACCACCACCAGTGATGCTCTCGAAACATCGTCCTCTGCCAGGTCGCGGCCGGCTTGGATGGTCCAGTTCGTGATCTGTGGATAGCTCGCGGTAACTGCCTGGATATAGGTCGTCCAGTTCTGGTTGCCAAACTGCACCTGCCCCGACTGGCCGATCATGTAGCCGACTTTCGCGACGGCCTCCGCACCGCGGCGGATTGCGTCCGCATCGCTCACCGTCAACGTCGAGGCACTGCCAAAGCCACGCCGCACACCGCCATTCGACGACGCGCCGGGCACCACGACGAACATGTTCGTGCCGAGCCCAGCGAGTTGCTTGCGAACCGCTTCATTGGCGCCCTGCCCGACCGCAACCATCGCGATCAGCGCCGCCACGCCGATGAACACACCGAGCATCGTCAGTGCCGAGCGCATCTTGTTACGCGCGAGCGCCTGCAGCGCCGCGCCGGCGATCATCAGCATGAACGCCGCGCGGGTGCTGAAAGCAGGTGCGTCGGCCGCGCCGCCGTTTTTCAGCGCGCCGTCGATACGTGGCGTAGCGCGCGGCCGCTCCGTCGCCGTCGATTCGCTACGCTGATCAGATACCACACTGCCGTCGCGCATCGTAATCACCCGGTCCGCGTACGCCGCGATGTCGGGTTCATGCGTGACGATGATTACAGTGACGCCCTGCTCACGATTGAATTGCACGAGCGTGTGCATGATCTCGCTGGAGTTGCGCGTATCGAGATTGCCTGTCGGCTCGTCGGCAAGCAGAACGCTCGGCGCATTGATCAGTGCGCGCGCGATGGCGACCCGTTGCTGCTCGCCACCGGAGAGTTGTGCCGGCGTATTGGCCTCGCGGTGTTCGAGCCCGAGCAGCGCGAGTGCCTGCCGCGCCATCTCGGTTCGTTCGGCTGCGCGCGGCGGCACGGCGCTGGAATAGAACAGCGGCAACGCCGCGTTTTCGATCGCGCTGGTGCGTGCGAGCAGATTGAAGCTTTGAAATACGAAACCAATCCGTTGGCTGCGGATCCGCGCGAGTTCGGGTTCAGATAGCTGCGCAACATCGACGCCTTCGAACAGATAGCGCCCGCTGGTCGGGTGGTCCAGACAGCCCAGAATCGCCATCATCGTCGACTTGCCCGACCCTGACGATCCCATGATGGCGACGAATTCGCCGCGCTCGATGGTGAGGTTCACGCCGCGCAGCGCGTGCACATCGACGTCGCCCGCGTGGTACGTGCGCACCAGATCGTGAATTTCGATGACGGTGTCGCGCATCGCCACGCTACAGTCGCGGCAGCCGCGTACGGGCGCCGGGCTTCGCACCGCCGCCGAGATCACCGACGCCGACGATGACGGTATCGCCCGCCGACAGCGCGCCGCTAACGACTTCGGTAAACGCTTCGTCGTCCAGGCCGATCTGGACGGGTACGCGCACCGGCCGACCAGCGACCAGTTTCCACACGACGTGTTGCGCGCGTGGCGCGTGCTCTGGGTCCGGTTGCGGGCGCGCCTTCCCAAGCGCAGCGCGCGCCGGCGTATAGCGCAGCGCCTGATCCGGCACGCGCAGCACATTGTCCTGTTCCGCCGTGATGATGCGCACCGCGGCCGTCATACCCGGCTTCAGCAACAGGTCGGGGTTCGCCACCCCGACGACGGCATCGTAGGTAACGACGTTCTGCACACTCTGCGGTGCCTGGCGCACCTGCGTCACAGTGCCGGTGAAGGTCCGGTCCGGATACGCTTCGACGCTGAACAGCACCTTGTTGCCATCGACCACGCTGCCGATGTCCGATTCGCTGACATTCGTATCGATCTGCATCTTGGTGAGATCGGTCGCGATCAGAAACAGTGTCGGCGTTTGAAAGCTCGCCGCAACCGTCTGCCCCTGCGTCACATTGCGCGACACCACGGTGCCGTCGACCGGCGAGATGATGTTGGTGTAGTCCAGGTTGACGTTCGCCGCATTCAGCGTTGCGACCCGCTGCGCGATCGTGCTCTGGTCCAGCGCGACCTGTGCAACGGCCTGGTCGCGCGTGCTGGCGGCCGCGTCCACCGTTTCCTGCGAGACGATGCGGCGCTTCAGCAAATCGACATCGCGATCGTAGATGACCTTCGCAAACGTCAGCGCCGCCTCATCCTTCGCGAGTTGCGCGCGCGCGGTGTCGAGCGCAGCCTTCGCTTGGTCGACGACAGTCTGGAACGGCCGCGGATCGATCTTGGCGCACAGCTGGCCGGCTTTGACGCGCGTGTTGAAATCACAATACAAGTCCTGCAGCACGCCGGAAACGTACGTGCCGACCTGCACCGTTGTCTGTGGGTTCACCGTTCCGCTGGCGGTCACGGCACGCACCACGTCGCCGCGCGTGACGGTTTCGGTCAGGAAGTTCGGCGCAGGTGTCCGGTGCGTCCACCAATATCCCGCCAACGTCGCAACGACAGCCACTGCAGCGGCGATCCACCAGCGGCGGCGCGTGCGCGGTCGCGCCGGTATTGCGGCGGCGCGGGGCGTAACGCGTTCCGCCGCGTGGGGCATAGCGCGGTCCCCCGCGCGGGGCGTAGCACGATCGGTCGCATCATTCGATGTCTGTCGATTTGCGGGTTGTTCGGCCTCTACCATCGGATCTCCGTCTCTGCACCACTGGCGGCGACGGCGTCCGTCAACCGGTTTCAGATCACCTTCATACGAACCACACGGCCGGATCCGTTCGTCAGAGCAGCGCTGTGCGCGTTATTAGACGCCGCTGCGCGCCAGAGTTGCGTGCGCACGGCAGTGTACAGGCCGCACCGCGAAAGTAACGACGTGCCACAGCGTGGGTTGATAGCATTCGACGACACCCAACACAGGCGGGCACACGTGAGCTGGCAAGAGGAAGTAGACGAACTGGCGCGGCGCAAGCGGCTCGCCGAACAGATGGGTGGCCCGGAGGGCATAGCGCGACAGCGCGCGCGCGGCAAATTGACCGTGCGCGAGCGCCTCGACGCGTTGGCCGATCGCGGCAGCTTCCGCGAGTTCATGGGTCTGATCGGCGACGCCGAATACGACGGAACCCAACTGACCGGATTCACCCCCAAGGGTTCAGTCGACGGCACCTGTCTGATCGATTCCCGCAAGGTGATCATCAGCGCCGGCGACTTTACGGTGCGCGGCGGCTCTGCCGGAACGCGCGGCGGACTCGGCCAGGAACTCGCCTCGAACGTGCGCGCGCGTGAGTGGCGCATCCCGTACGTGCGCCTGCTGGATGCCGCCGGCGGCAGCGTGCGGTCGTTCGAAACGATGGGCCGCACGTATCTGCCCGATGGCAACATCTGGAGCGCGGTCGACGTCGAGTTGCTGAGCTGCGTGCCGGTCATCTCCGCAGTGATGGGCTCGGTCGCAGGCTTGCCCGCCATCAACGCGTGTCTCGCGCACTTCAACCTGATGGTGAAAGACAACAGCCAGTTGTTTCCCGGTGGCCCACCGGTCGTCAAAGCCGCGCTCGGCTACGACATCAGCAAGGAGGCACTTGGCGGCGATCACATCCACGTCAAGATCAGCGGCAGCGTGGACAATCTCGCCGACGACGAAGCGCACGCGTTCGCACTGATACGCCGGTTTCTGTCGTACCTGCCGAGCAACGTCTGGGAGATGCCGCCGCGCGGTGAGACCCACGACGATCCGAATCGGCGCGACGAGCGGCTGTTGTCGCTGATCCCGCGTGACCCGAGGCAGATCTACGATCCGAAGCTGATGATCCGGCTCGTGGTCGATACCGATTCGTTGTTCGAGATCGCGCCTTTATACGGTCGTTCGCGCGTGACGGGGCTGGCGCGGCTGAACGGCTACCCTGTCGGGGTGATGGCGAACAACCCGAAACACCGCGGTGGCGCCACCGATGTCGCGGCCGGCAATAAAGTCATGCGGCTGATCCAGCTATGCAATACATTTCACTTGCCGCTCATTTCGTTTGCCGACGAGGCCGGGTTCATGGTCGGTCTCGAATCCGAAAAGCTCGGCATCGAACGCGCCGGCGCACGCCTGGTCGCGATGACGAATCAGAGCTGGATGCCGTGGCTCACCGTCGTCGTCGGTCGCCTGTACGGCGTCGCCGGCCAATGCCACCACCGACCCAGCGGCATGTTCCGCCGCTATGCGTGGCCGTCGGCGAACTGGGGTTCGATGCACATTGCCGGTGGCGCCAGCGCCGCTTATCGCCGCGAGATCGAGAATGCGCCCGATCCGCATGCGATGCGCGAACAGATCGAAGCGCGGTTGCGCGCCTTCGCGTCGCCGTTCCGCACCGCGGAGGCGACCGGTCAGGACATCATCGATCCGCGCGATACGCGCCCGCTACTGTGTGAATTCGCTGCCGATGCGCAACGGATACTGAAATCGCAACTCGGGCCGCCGCGAATCCCCTATCTGCCGTGATCGTGGAGTGCATCGATGGCGTAGCGCGACGGGGCGAAGTGGGCCGGTGCTTCGCCGACGTTCAGAGAATCTTCACGGCGACCGTGGACTGAATGCGGTCGTAGGTCAGGTAGGCGTACTGCAGATTGCGTTCGCGCACGAACTCCTGAAATGCTTTGTGTTCCTGATTTCTCCAGCCGGGAAAATTGAAATATTCATCGAATACGATGATCGTGCCGGACACGATGCGATCGCCAAGTTGCGCGAACACCTCGCGGGTGGATGCGTAGAGATCGCAGTCCACATGTACGAACGCGACCGGCCCAGCGCCTTCCGCCGCGACAAATGCCGGCAACGAGACGTCGAACAGGCCGCGATGCAGGCGGACGTTGGCGTGCACGTCGGGTGGCACGCCGCCGCGATCGAATACGCCCAGGCCGACTCCGTCAAACCAGTGTTCCGGGAGGCCTTCGAAAGAGTCGAAACCATGCACGATCCGATCGCCGATCTTTCCAGCGATGTAGTTGATGGACACGCCGTCCGCAACGCCAAATTCGAGGTACTCCCCGTCCAACGTCACCGCATCGAGTGCCGCGTCGATGACCGGCCAGCGGCCGACGCAACTCGGGATGTAGAGCATGTGCTGTTCGACGTACGCGACGGTATCGTCGTTGGCTCGCACCCATAACCGGCGACGAATGTTGGGCGGCGTGAAGTTGTCGTTCGAATCAGCCGGCTTCGCAACAGCCTGATAGATCGCCTCGCGGATTTCCGGATCCCGCAACGCACGACGCAGCAACCGCTGCGTCGCACGAATCAGCCATGCCTTGAATCGGTTTACGATATTCATCGAACCGCTCTCATTGCAGACCGCGTTGCGACCAGACTCAGCGCGACCGCGCCTTCATCCAGGCAAACACCGCGCAGCCAACCAGCCCGATCGGCCCTGTCACGGCTCCATAGATACCACACAGATTGCTCTTGGGCATCAGCCAATCGCATCCCGCGTACGCTCCGATGAAGTACCCGACTACACCGCCGACCAGAGCTGCCCCCAGCGTAACGATGAATCGCATAGTCACAATCCCCGCAAATTTCGCCAACGATAACCCCAGCCACTATCACCGGCACCGCTCGCTATCGACCGTCGGCGCCTTTTTCTCTACGCTCGAACGGTCCTACTCGAGCGAGCGCCATGACCACCGAACCCTACATTCTGATCACCGCCGATACCCACGCCGGCGGCAGCCACGCGCAATATCGGGAATGCCTTGATCCGCAGTACCGCGACGCGTTCGATGCGTGGCGTGGCGGCTACAAAAATCCGGCGCAGGAGCACTACGGCAGCAAGAAGCTGCGTAACTGGGACCTCGACATCCGCACCAAAGACCAGAACAGCCAGGGCGTGGTTGGTGAAGTGATCTTTCCGAACACCGTGCCGCCGTTTTTTCGCAAGAGCATCGTCACCGCGCAGCCGCCGCGACCGGAGGACTATGAGCACGCACTGGCCGGCATTCGCGCGCACAATCGCTGGCTGAAAGAGTTCTGCGCCGAAGACCCGGTGCGCCGCGCCGGCATCGGGCTGATCTTGCCCAACGATCTCGATGAAGCGATCAAAGACATCGAATTCATTGCGAAATCCGGATTGCGTGGCGGTGTGCTGCTGCCGCTGATTCCGCCGGACTGCGGCTGGCTGAAACCGTTGTACGACCCGGCATGGGACCGCGTCTATGCCGCGATTCAGGATCACGACCTGGTGATCAATCAGCACTCCGGACAGGGCTCGCCGAACTACGGCGAAGGGCCTGTGCCGGAAGCGCTGTGGATTTCCGAAGTTACGTTCTACTGTCAGACCGGCTTCCGCCATCTGCTGATGAGCGGTGCATACGAGAAATTTCCAAGGCTCAAGTACGTCCTCACCGAGAGCGGCTGCGGCTGGGTCGGCGACATGCTGAAGGCGCTCGACCGCATCCACATGGGCTTCGTGCACGGCGCGATCGGCGAGATGAACTACCAAGACATGCAATGGGTGTTGAAGGACAAGCCGAGCGAATACGCGGCGCGCAATTGCTTCTACGGCGCCAGCTTTCCGAGCACCGCTGACTTGAACGGAATCGACGCGATCGGCGAGGACCGTGTGCTGTGGGGTAACGACTATCCGCACTACGAAGGTACGTTTCCGTACAACCTCGAATCGCTGCGGCTGACGTTTGCCGACATGCCGGAGACACGCCGCCGCAAAGTGCTCGGCGAAAATGCGGCGAAGCTGTACAACTTCGATCTCGACAAGCTGCGGCCGCTGGCCGCGAAATTCGGGCCGACACCAGAGCAGATCAGTACACCGTTGCCAAAGGATCAGATACCACGCGATGCAACGTGCTATCTGTTCCAGAACGCTCTGTACGGGCTCTGACCGATGGTCAAGCCAGCCGATATCGGAATAGTCGACACGATGATCGGTTTTCCGGCCGAAGACTTCAAAATGTACGACTTCATTCGCGAACAGTTGAAGGACGGTTCGGCGAAGTTCGACTTTCCCGTCGAATACATGTTCAAGAACGTGCCAAAGGAACTGTACGGTTCGGGCGACCCGATCTCTGTCACGCTGCACGAGATGGATCGCTTTGGCGTCGAGATCGGACTGATCGGCGTCGGCGGCGACGTCAGCCGCAAAGCGTTGAAGGAACATCCGGACCGATTCGTTGCGCAGGGTTCGGTGGACCCCAACAAGGGCATGCAGGGGATTCGCGACATGGTGCGTCAGTACGAAGAATTCGGCGTGCGTTCATTCGGTGCATTCAACGCCGGCTACAACCCGCAGGTCGGCATTGCCGATGCGTTGATGTATCCGATCTACTCGAAATGCGTCGAACTGGATGTACCGATATTCTCGTGCGCCGGCGTACCGGGGCCGCGTTTTCCATTGTGGCCGCAGAAAGTCGAACTGATCGATCAGGTGATGTACGACTTTCCTGAACTGGTGTTCGTCACGCGACACGGTTGCGAACCGTGGCAGGAACTGGCGATCAAGCTGATGCTGAAGTGGCCGAACCTGTACTACTCCACCTCGGCATTCGCGCCGAAGCACTATCCGAAAGCGATCGTCGACTACGCGAACACGCGCGGCGCGGACAAGATCATCTACGCCGGCTATTTTCCGATGGGCTTGTCGCTGGAACGCATCATGACCGACATGCAAAGCGTGCCGTTCAAAGATGCCGTGTGGCCGAAGTTCCTGCGCGACAACGCACGCAAGGTGCTGAAGCTCGACGCTGCGCCGGGATGATGGCTACACGTCTGCCGCTGGCCGTCGTGCATCTGAATCTGTACTGCACGAACAACGACTCCAGATCGGTGCAGTGTCCGACATCGACACCATCGTGAATTACCTGATGTCGCAGAACGGCAAGCCGTAACGGATCAGCGCGGCTTCAGCTCCACCAGGATCGCGCGATATTCGTCGCCGCGGTTGTGGGCGGTTTCGATGTGGCCCTTGCGCACGAAGTTGGCCGTGGCGGGGCGCGCATCGAACGTTGCGTGTTCGCCCAGGCGCCCGCCGGTGCCGTCATGAAACGTGATGTCGAATGGCCCGTTGCCCGCCACGTTCAGCAGAAAGTAGTCGTTCTCGTGATGGTGCTTCTCGATGGTGCCGCCGGCGGGGACCACCTGCTGCCACACCTTCACGTAATCGTCTTCGAAGACGAGTCTGGTTGCGATCGGGGCGAGTTGCTCGGCCATGGCACGCTATCCGGCTGGGTGTTTCGTGCAGTGTTGGCCGGCCCGCTGATCGGCGCAAGTCCCTGGCGGCTTCGCGCCACCAGACGCGGTCGAGCGCGAGCCGTTCGCCCGCCGTCGCAACGGATTACGCCCTACCGCGACGCGTCCGCGCTATGGCTATCTAGCACTGCGCAGCATCGGCGTGATCACCGGCACCGAACCCGACTCGATCTGCCCCATCACCTCGAAACCGTGGCGCCGATAGAACGGCACATTGGCGGGATTCGATGATTCGAGGTACGCCGGCAGCCGGTCTCGATCGCATAGCGCGAGCGCGTGTTTCATCAGAAGCGAACCCAGTCCGTTGCCTTGATACGCCACATCCGCTCCGAGTACGGCGAGATACCAATGCGATTCGCGCGGGTGGTAGGTTTCGACCTGCATCGCGAGACCGCCGAGATCAGCCACCTTGGCATCGAGCCAGCCCACGCTGCCCAACAGCGTCATGATCGCCTCCATGTCAGGAGTCACATTCGGCGGCAGCCACAGCGCCGCAGCCGCGCAATCGGCAACCTGGAATGCGGTGCCATGTTCGAACGCGCGTCCGCCCATCCCGGACATGAACTGTCTGTAGCGTTCCAGAAATTCGTCGGCGCGCGGAAACATCCAGCGCGCGAACGGGTCTTCGACGAACGCCAGCATCAATGCGCTCTCGACGCGCAGACGCTGCTCGGCGCGTGCAACTTCCACGTTGGGGGCATTCATCGGCGGCTCTCAGGCCACTTCGGTCTTCCGGGCCGTCGCTGCTTTTCTGCGACGCTTGCCGTCGTACAGAAACTCCGCGCCGTCCAAGTCGGTGGCGGGAATTTCGATCCGCTCGGCCCAGTAGTCCTGGTTGTGCCGCCATTCGGGCTTATCGCCGCGGCGAGGGAGCTTGTCGAGACCGCGCATCAGATAGTTCGGATTGAAGTTATCCGCTTCGATCCACGGCAGGATCTGCATGTCCCTGTCTTCTTCGCGCAGCGCCACTTCCACACGCTTGGCACCGATCTCGTCCATGTGGTTGAGCAGGCGACAGACGAAGTCACCGAGCATATCGACGCGCAGCGTCCAGCTCGCGCGAAAATAGCCGAACACCCACAGCAGATTTGGCACGCCGGTGCACATCATGCCCCGGTAGGTGATCGTGTCGTGCCAGTTGACCGGTTTGTCGTCGACCGAAAACGGAATGTCGCCCATCACGGAGAGACGGAAACCCGTCGCAATGACGATGATGTCGGCCTCGATTTCCTCGCCGGAGGCGGTGCGCACGCCCTTCTCTGTGAAGGTCTGTAGCGTATCGGTGACCACACTGAGTTTGCCCGCGGCGGCCGCCTTGAACACGTCACCTTCGGGACAAAACGCGAGGCGTTGCTGCCACACGCGGTATTTCGGCGTGAAGTGCGGCTCGAACTGGAAATCCTCGCCGGCATACTGGCGAATGAGGGCCTTCAGCTCCTCGAAGACGGCGTCGGGCTCGGTCTTGCAGCGCTGGGTCATCGCGTTCTGGTCGTACATGATCTGTGCGCGCACGACGCGATGGACGGTCGGCTCGTCGATGCCGATCTCGCGCAGGCGGTCGGCGAGCTCGTTGCGGTTTTCGCTGCAGAAGAAATACGTCGGGGAACGCTGCAGCATGGTCACGTGCGCGGCCTTCTCGGCGAAGGCGGGGATCACCGTTGCGGCGGTTGCTCCGGAACCGATCACCAGCACGCGCTTGCCCGTGTAGTCGATCTTCGGGTCCCAGAGCTGCGCGTGAACGCTCAGACCTTTGTACTTATCCATGCCGGGCCAGTCGGGGGTATAGGGCTTTTCGTGGTCGTAATACCCCTGGCACATCCACAGAAAGCTGCACGTGAAGGTTACCGTGGCCGTGTCGGAAAGCCGCGTGGCTTCGACGGTCCAGAGATTGTCCGTGCTCGACCAGCTGCACCGGGTAATGCGGTGGCCATAACGGATGTGCTGTCCGATGCCGTTTTCGTCGATCACCTCGCCGATGTACTTGAGGATTTCGTCGGCGCTGGCAATCGGTGCACCGACCCACGGCTTGAAGCGGTAGCCGAAGGTATAGAGATCGGAGTCGGACCGGACGCCGGGGTACTTGTGGGTGTCCCAGGTTCCCCCGAACGTTTCCTTCATCTCGAGGATGACGTAGCTCTTATTCGGGCACTGCTGCTGCAAGTGAAAGGCCGAGCCGACGCCGGAGATCCCGGCCCCGACAATCACCACGTCTACATGGGTCTTGTCGCCCGTCTTTGGTTGGATTCTTGCCGTTGCCATTTTTACTCTCCTCATCTCAATCAGCGCGCACAACGCTGACGGAACTCGTTACGTTACCCGGTGGGAACCAGGCGTTAATCGATACCGAAATCGAACCAGTTGCTATCGCAACTTTCGCCGCTCGACCGACCCAGCGACAATCCGGAGTTTCCGCAGGTGCGATCGCCCGGATTGAGAGATCCATGGGAGCGTTGCTTGAACATCGCGCATCAACCCCGCTTCATCGGTGTGGATCGAGACGCACCCGCGCGTTGCCGAACACCCGCGTTTCACCCGCGGTATTCTTGACCGACACGTCGAGTTCGACCACGCCGGACTCTGCATCGACGTCGGTCACGACTGCGCTCAACGCACACGGCTCGTCCGCCAGCAGCGGCGCGCGGAACACCGTGTCGATGTATTCGACGCGCGCCCGCGGCGACCACTGATGAATCATCGTCGTGATGAACCCCATCGACATGATTCCCGGCACGAGCGCGCCGGGCAGCCCTTCAGCGCGGGCGCGCTCGTGACTATCGAACCGGGCGCCCAGCCAGCCCACGGCGCCGGCGAACTGCCGTACTCGATCGAGCGACGTATCCGGTTCGAACGCCGGCAACTCGGCGCCGAACTCCACTTCTTCGATGCGCGTGATGGTCACGATTCGGGACGCTCGCGAATCACCATGCTCGAGTCACTGGTTGCAACGTGCGCGCCGGCCGCGTCGCGGATTTCCATCCGCGAGACGAGAAAAATCATCCGTCCCGAGCGGCCGCTCTTCGCGTAAATGTCGTGCAGGTGAGTTCGTCCATTGAGCGGCACGCCGACCCGAACCGGCTGCAGGCACGTCACCGCCTTGCCGCCGTCCATCGGAATGCCGCCCAGCTCCGGAAAGCTGATCGGCAACCGGCGCCCCGACGCAAGGCTCGCAAGTATCGCCGGCGTTGCCTGAAAGTCGGCGTTCATTGGATCGACGAACTCGGGACGCGTTTCGCCGGACATGCTTGCAACGGTCAGCGCATTCGCCTCGTCGATGACGAAATCCTTGCTGTCGAATTCGAGGTTCAGAAAGCGTGCCTTCAGGTCGTCGACGTCGAGCATGTGTCAGACCGCGATGTTCATCAGCGACGCGAAGTTGCCGAAGTAGAATCGATCGCGTGCGGCGCTGTTCGTTTCGGCCGCATCGAGCGTGCCGTCGAATCGACCGATCGGATCGCGGCCGCCTTCGGGGTGCGGAAAATCGGAGGCGAACATGAATATGTCGGCGCCGGCCTGATCGATCAGCCAACCCGCGTCTTCGTACGGAAACAGGCTCACGCGGACTTGCCGCTGGAAAAATTCGGACGGGCTCAGTTCGAGGCCACCGAGTAACGGCTCGGATTTGCGAAACGCTTTGTGTCCCTGATCCAGCGTGCGCAGAAAGCCGGGCACCCACGTCGCGCCGATCTCGATGACGCCACACATCAGCTTTGGAAAGCGCTGGAACACCTGATCGTAGATCATCGCAGTCAGGAAGTTCTGCGGCGAATGCGAAATCGCATGGAAATCCTTGCCGCGCAGATTCTCGCCGCCGCCGAGCCAGTCCTTTACCTTCGGATGCCCCGCCTCATGGTAGGCCTTGTCGAGCCCCCGACCACCGCCGATGTGCAACACCACCGGCGCCCCACTCGCCTGCAGCAGATCCCAGATCGGATCGTGATCGACATGCGACGGCGAGTGGCCGGCCACCGGGTCCGAACTCACCCAGAATGCGCGGATACCGTGCGCCAGACCCTCGCGAACCGCATCGAGCGCGAGCTTCGGGTCCTTCAATGGCACATAACCCACCGGCAGCAGCCGCGCATCGTGCCGACAGAAATCGGCCATGCGTCGGTTCAACATGTCGGTGCCGCCATACAGCTTGTCGAGCCTGGATGAGCGTGCGAATTGGCCGATCGAGAACGTCGGGAACACGAGTTGCTGCTCGAACCCGAGCAGGTCGAGGGCATGGCTGCGCTCCTTCGGATCGAATGCGCCATATGCGTGCCAACCCTTCGGTCCCGAGATCAGCGGCGTTTCGAGCAGCTTCGCCGTCGCCTGCGGATCCGCATGACGCGCTTCGGCAGCGGCGACGGTCTCAACCAGCTTGGCGCCGCCACTCTCCGTAGCCAGCGGACCCACCAGGCCCGCCTGCTCCGGCTTGGCGTAGCTCGACAGCCAATTCAAGGTCTCCATCACATGGCTGTCGGAATCGAACATGCGCCGGCCGCCGGCATAGGTTGCATTGGGCTGAGCCATCGGTCTGATCTCCTGACGTCGAGCCTGAATCATCGCACAGGTCGGGACGCCCGTTGAAGGCTGCCATCGGTCACCACGGGTTCCCGTCACCAACGCCTCAATGAAGGGGTGGAGGTACGGATTCGTCAGCCGTTCCACTGCGTACCGGTCATTCCACGCCGCTTCGACAATCAAGCGATACAGGACCGTGCCACACCGGCTAAGCTCTCCACCTGAATACTCGGAGTTCGCCATGCCCATCATCCAGCGCGAAGTACACCTGATCAATCACCCCGACGGCATGCCGTCGGTGACGGATTTTGCCGTCGTGGAATCCACCGTCGCCGAGCCGGCCGGCGGCGAGATTCTGATCAAGAACCTTTATATGTCGGTCGATCCTGCGATGCGACCACGGCTTGCGATCGGCCAGCAGCCCTTGAACGAAGCGATGGGGGGCGGCGCCATCGGCGTGGTGGCCGCAAGTCGCCATGCGGATTTCAAAGAAGGCGACCTCGTGCAGCATCAGGCGGGATTCCGCGAATACTGGCGCTGCGACGGCAAGCACGTACGACGGCTACCACACAGCGACACGCCGCCGACGCTGCACATGCACGTGCTCGGCGGCACCGGACTCACAGCCTATGGCGGCCTGCTCGTCACCGGCGCGCTGCAGCGCGGCGAAAACGTCTTCGTCTCGGCGGCGGCCGGCGCGGTCGGCAGCGTCGCGGTGCAGATTGCCAAGATCAACGACTGCTACACGATTGGCAGCGCCGGCTCGCAGGCGAAATGCGACTGGTTGACCGACGAACTCGGTGTCGATGCAGCCATCAACTACAAGGAAGGTTCGCTGCGCCAGAATCTCAAGGCGGCCGCGCCGAACGGCATCGACGTGTACTTCGAGAACGTCGGTGGCGAACATCTCGACGCCGCACTGCCACGCATGAATCCGCTTGGCCGCATCCCGGTGTGTGGCATGATCTCCGCGTACAACACACCGGGCGCGCGCTCCACCGGTGTCACGACGTTGTCGAACATGATCTACAACCGGCTGACGATGAAAGGCTTCGTGGTGTACGAATTCGACAACATCCGCGAACAGTTCTTGAGCGACATGAAAGCCTGGATCGCCGATGGGCGCATGAAGTACCGCGAGACGATCGTCGACGGCATCGAAAACGCGCCGCGCGCCCTGATCGGGCTATTCACCGGCGAGAACATCGGCAAGATGCTGGTGAGGCTCGCTTAGTGGTCCCCACGGTCGCGGCTACCAAACCGCACAGCACCACCGACCTCTCCACCAAGCTCTACTACGGCTTCGGCGCAGTCGCCAATGGCGCCAAGAGCAACGGCTTCAACTATCTGCTGTTGTTCTTCTACAGCCAGGTGATCGGTCTGCCCCCTCAGTGGGTGTCGTTGGGAATCTTCATCGCTTTGGTGTTCGATGCGATCTCGGACCCGATGGTCGGCTACATGTCGGATCATCTGCACTCCCGCTGGGGCCGACGCCATCCACTGATGTACGCCGCGGGCGTACCCGTCGCCGTCGCGTACTACTTTCTGTGGTCGCCGCCGCATCTGGAGCCGCAGGCGATGTTCGCGTACTTCGTAACGATGGCGGTGCTGATTCGTACGTTGATCACGTTCTACGAGATCCCTGCCACCGCGCTCGTTGCCGAACTCACCCAGGACTACGACCAGCGAACTCAGTTCATGAGCTTCAGGTATTTCTTCGGCTGGTGGGGCGGACTGACGATGGCAGTGCTCGTGTATCTGTTTTTTCTACCGGAAGACCTCGGCGGGCTCGAGTATCGCGCGGGTTGGAGCAACTACGGGCTCGCTGCATCGTGGATCATTCTGGCGTCGATCTACGTCTCGGCACTCGGTACGCACAAGCACATTCCCTATCTCAAAAAGCCCCCGCTGCGTACGCACAAGGGATTCAAACACACGTTGCGCGAACTGAAGGAAACGCTGTCGAACCGGTCTTTCCTCGTGCTGTTCGCGTCGGCGCTGTTCAGCGCGGTCGCGGCCGGTATCGGCACCAGTTTGAGCATCTACTTCACGCGTCACTTCTGGGAACTCACCAGCAGCCAGATCGGCTACATGCAGTTGCCGTACTTCGCCTCTGCGGGTGTCGCGTTGCTGTTTGCACCATGGGCGTCGCGCCGGCTCGGCAAGAAGCGCGCGGCAATTCTGATCACATCCTTGTCGGTGCTGTTGTCACCGCTGGCATTCATCCTGCGCATGCTGGGCTGGTTTCCGGAAAACGGCACGCCCGCGCTGTTCCCGACGGTGATGGTGTTCAACACGATCGACGTCACGTTGATCATCGCATCCAGCATTCTGGTGGCGGCGATGATCGCCGACGTCGTCGAAGACAGCGAGGTCAACACCGGCCGCCGCTCCGAAGGCTTGTTCTTCGCGGCCAACAGCTTTGCGCAGAAAGCCGTCAATGGCCTCGGCGTGATCGTCGCCGGACAATTGCTCGCCTACGTGCACTTTCCGACGCAGGCGAAACTCGGCGAGGTACCGCAACAGACATTGTTCGATCTCGCGTCCGTTTACATTCCGGCACTGTGGGGTTTCTATCTGATCGCGATCGTACTGCTGGGGTTCTACCGCATCAGTCGCACCAGCCATCGGGAAAATCTCGACAAGCTGGCGTTGCGCAACGTGGCGGACAGTGTGGTGGATGCTCCGAAGGGCGCCGCCGCAGGCAGTTGAGAGTTTCATCAAGGATCCTGAACGCAGAATTCGTTGCCTTCGGGGTCCTGCATGACCGTGAACGTTGCATGCCGATCGCGCACTGATGCCCCGAGCCGCTCGAGCCGCGCCACCTCGTCCGGGCGCGATGTGCAACGCAGATCCATGTGAATCCGGTTCCGACCCCGCTTGGTTTGCAACGTCTTCTGAAAGAACAGGGTTGGTCCGCCGCCATCGACCGCGACCGAGACATCGGTGGCCGGCGTCAGCCCGAGCCGCGCCAGGCGCGCGATCTCGGCATCGTCATACGTCCGGATCGAATAGTCGTCCAGCGCGTCCGCCCAGAACCGCGCAAGCGCCGGCGGATCCAGCGCATCGATGACGATCTCCTTGATACGCGCCATAGTTAGCGTCGCTCGCTAAATTTCCGCCGACATCAGCAGGAACGGCGGCCGGTGTACCTCGTCCGCCCACTCCGGATGTTCGGCGATCTGCTTGGGGCTGGGTGCCCATTCTTCGATTCGACGAATGCGAAAATCCTGCCCAACGAGGAGGTTCACGTAGCTCGCTACTGTCCGGTGGTACTTGACGACACCGGCGGTAATCCAATTCGTCACGCGGCGCCCCTCTGCAAGATAGTCTGTCAATGGCCACGCCTTCGTACCGTCAGCCTCCGTTCGCCACACCGGATTGCGCGGCGCTGTAAAGATAGGGTGTTCCACTGAAACGACCAACCGGCCACCGCCGGCAAGCAGGTTGCGAATCATCGTAACCACTGCCGAGAGGTCTTCCAGGTAGTGCAGCACCAACGAACTGTAGATGAGATCGAACGATGCCGGCGGTAGATCGAGTTTTTCGATCGCACTCTGGCGGAACGTCACGGCAGGATCCCGAGTCAGCGACCGCGCGCGTGCCAGCATCTTCTCCGAACGGTCCACGCCCAGCACCGTGGTTGCGCCCAACTTGCGCGCCCAGCGCGAAAATGCGCCAAACCCGCAGCCCAGATCAAGCACCCGCAGTCCGTCGAGGGACGGCAGCATCGCGCGCAACGCGGGCCACTCCGGCGCGCCGGCCAGACCCTCGCGAGAGCGAAGCAGCTGGCTATAACCCGCGAAAAACTCGGGGTCATCGTAAAGGTTGTCGGCCATTTCGCTTCGTCCTTCCGCCAGCGAACGCATGCCGCGTTCGACGTGCAATTCTTACATGAGGTTGGCAGAAGTTACCCGGCCCATCGCGCGACAAGGCAACCGCCTACATCCAACCTATCCGCTACCAACCCGCCACCACCGGCGTTTCCGGCAGATAACAGCCTCACAATGGCGCATCAGAACGCGCTGGCACAGCGATTGCAGTTCCTAGACAGGACATATCGCAACGTTCCGACACCGTTCGGACCTTCGGAGGCAACATGTTCAATTGGGCCATTATCTTTTTCATCATCGCCATCGTCGCAGGCGTGTTGGGCCTGGGTGGTGTCGCAGGAACCGCAGCGCACATCGCCTGGATCCTGTTCGTTGTGGGGATAGTCCTCGCGATCGTGTTCTTCGTGATGGGCAGAAGGCCCCGACTTTAGATTTCTTCAATCGAGTTACTGGGAGAGTTGTACATGCAAAGAAAACACTGGGCCGCCCTGACGGCCGCGATGATCGTGGGCTTGCCCGCATCGAACGCGCTGGCAGCACAGGCCGCCGGCGACAAGGCATTCACGATTTCAGGAACTGGCGCGAGTGACAAAAACTTCGACTCGACGACGTTCGGCACGACGGCTGAACTCGGCTGGTTCCTTTCGGACCCGGTGGAGGTCGGCCTTCGCCAGAGCGTGAACATCTTTTCGTCCGACAACGCCGACAACTCGACCTCCGGCGCTACCCGCGGCTTCATCGACTATCACTTCGGGCAGAACACGGTGGTGCCATATCTCGGGGCCAACATCGGCGGCATCTACGGTGAGAACGTGCATGACACCGGCGCGGCGGGCCTCGAGACCGGTCTGAAGTTCTACGTGAAGGAAAAGACTTTCGTCGCGTTTCAGGTTGAGTACGATTTCCTGTTCGACAATGCCAACGATATCGATAACCAGTTCAACGATGGCGCGTTCTTCTACACGCTGGGTGTCGGCTTCAACTTCTAATTTAGTTCCCGGTTAGCCCGGTGTCGTAGCTCACTCATCGGGGCTACGACACCGGCAATCACCCAACCAACGCATCCGCCAGCGCGCCATAGCTCGCAAAGCCGAATTTCGATTCGATCTCTTCACGCCACACGCCGTCGAGTTGCGCAATGATCTCCGTTGGCAACTCGGTCGCATGCTCGCCGACTTTGCCGTTGCGCACCTTCGACGAATCGCTGCCCGCAGGCAGTCCCGCTACCCGCTCGCTATGTTCACGCATCAACCGATCATCGAAACGGTCCTTGTGCGCCAGCATGAATGGCATCGACGACTGGCGCATCACGATGGCGAGTAACTCATCGTCGAGCGCAATATCGATGAACTCCGCAACCCTGCGCACCGTCGTCTCCAGATCGCGATTCATGTGCTCGTAGCACAGCAACAGTACGTTCGGATCATCGCGTTGCGGCCACCATGACGCCAGGTGATGCCAGTAGTCGCGCTTCGCGCCACGCCGCAGGAAGCCCTCGCGCGCGAATGTCTCGATCGGCACGCTGCCTGCCTCGAACCACCAACCCTCCATGAAACGAAACGCCGACACGAGTGCATCCTTCGGGTCGCGTATCGATACGATGTAGCGTGCCCCTTTGGGGACGAGATCGTATGACAGATGACTTTTGTAGCCGCGCGGTTCGCCGCGTTGCGGGACGTCGAGATCCAACCCGAGATCGTGGGCGGTCTCGATCCACGGTACGACGCGCGAGATGTCGTCGAAGTCCATATCGCCGCGGGTTCGCAACCCATGGAACACCTGCTGCAACCACGTGGTGCCGCACTTGCCGAACGGCGAGATGATCACATCGGTGGCGCGCGGGCGGAACGCGAGCGCCTTCGCGATACCCCGTGCGTCAGTGATCCTTGTTCGCAGCGCAACGAAGGCCTCGAAGCTCGTGGGACGCGCCGTAGCGGTTGCAGGCATGCCGATGTGTCCTGAAAGTATGATGCGAGTGAGTATACTCATGCGTCATTTCAATCGGCACCGAGGAACCATCACCATGGCATTCAAAGGCATCGATCACGTCGTCGTGCGCGTAAAGAATCTGGACACCGCAGTCGAGGGTTACACGAAGCTGCTTGGCATCGAACCGACGCGCGCGTCATCGAGCGGGTTGAAGGCACTGCAGGCCTTTTATCACTTCGACAACGGCACGTTCCTGGAACTGATCCAGCCGACCGATGACAGCTCGCCGATTACCGGCTCGCTGAACAAGCTCGGTGAGGGGGTGCACACGGTGGCGTTTGCAATCGACGATCGCGAAGCGACCGTGAAGGCGCTGACGGATAAGTCGATACGCACCATCGGCGGTGCGTTCGTGCATCCCGCAGCCGCGAACGGCGTGCTGGTACAGCTCAGCGAGAAGTAGGCCGTCTCATGTCGCCAGCGCTGCGGCTGCCGCCATTGCTAATTCCCGCTGCGCGTTGGCCTGTTGCTGGACGGACTCGATCTCCGCATCGGTGAAATCGAGCCGGCGCATGACCTCTGCGGTCGCCTCTCCGAGTGCGGGTGGCGGGCCTTTCACAGAACCCGGCGTGGCGCTGAGCCCAATGAGATTGCCCACGACCTTCGACGGACCGATCACCGGCAAATCCATATCGACGATGTAGCCGTTTGCGGCGTTCTGCGGATCTGCCAACACATCTGCATAGTCGCGCACACGCTCGTAGATGATCTCCGGCTGTGTGGTAAGGAACGCGGCCCACTCGTCCGTCGTCTTCTTCGCGAACGCTTCACGCATCCGTGCACGCGAGACGTCGACGTTACCGGCATCACCGGCATAGCCGATTCGCTTGCTGCCGCTGTTCCAGTGTGGGTCCGCAGCGAGATCCGGCAATCCGGCAAATTCGCAGAACGCCAGCCACGATTCATCGCTCATCGCGACCGCGAACAAAAACGCGCCGCCGTCGCACGTCTGATAAACACCATATGGGCTCAGAATGTTCGGGTGATGCGCACCCACGCGCGTCAACGATTGGCCGGTAATGATTGAATGCTGCAGCTCCCACATCTGCAGGAACAACTGGGCACCGAGCGACGAACTGCGTACCTGCTGGCCCTGCCCGGTACGTTCGCGCGCGAACAATGCTGTCATCACCGCGAGCGAGAATTGCATCGCGCCGGCGGTATCAGCGATCGACGGACCTGGCGGCATGGCGGGGCCGTCCGGAGAACCTGTCAACGCGATCACACCACCGCGCGCCTGCGCGGCACCGTCAAGCATCGCTTTGTCGGCATCCGGACCGAGCGGCCCGAAGCCGTTGACGGACGCATGGATCAGTTTCGGATAACGAGCGTGCAATGTCGCGAAGTCGAGGCCCATTCGGGTCAGCGCGGAGGTTCGGAAATTCGTCAGGAACACATCGGTCTCGCCAAGCAACCGTTTGACGACACGGCGACCCAGTTCGGTGTGAAAATCGATGCAGACACTGCGCTTGCCACGATTCATCGAGATGAACTGCGAGCCCATCGCATCCGGTGGCAATGTGTTGTTTGCACCCCGGTGATAGCGGCTCCCGTCGCCGAGCGGCGGCTCGACCTTGATCACCTCCGCGCCCATGTCGGCCAGATAAAGCGCCGCACCCGGGCCTTGGATCGCCGTCGCCATTTCCAATACGCGAATGCCGCTCAGTGGTTCGGTCCGTGGTTCGTTCATTGTGCCACCCCCTGCTCTTGTGGCGTCGGCCACGTCTGCGCAACCGATGTGGCGAGCCAGCGCGCCAGCGCGGCGTTGACGTCGCGCGGTTTTTCCTGCGCCATCCAGTGGCCCGAATACACGACCGACTCGGTGAGGTCGCTGCAATACTTTCGCATCGGTTCCGCAAGGCGCGAACTGATACATTCACACGTGTAGTCGTATTGCGCGGCGACGAACAGCACCGGCATGTCGAGGCGGCCACCGTTCACCGCACTCGCCGCATACGCGGCATTCGCGTCGTGGTTCATGTAGTACGAATTCGGCCCGAAGAAACCATTGCGTGTCAGCGCGGCGGCATACGCACTGACGTCCGCCTCGGTGACGACGTCAGGGTCACGCGGCAGCGACGGAACCGTACCGCCATCGAACCAGCCGCGATTCTTGCGGATCATCGCGGTAGCGGCAGGCAACCCGAACCCACTCGGGTCACCCTTCCGAAACAACAGTTTGGCAACGTTGTACGGATTCGAATCCATCTCCCGGGTCGCGCCGGCGAAATCCTCCTGGTAGTGCAGCATGTACTCCCATTGCCCGGCGGGATACTCGGCGGCCGGATAAATGTCGCGGTTCACCAGATCGATGCAAGCATCCAGCCCACGCTCGATGGTGAAGTACGGCACGCAGAGGTTCGCTACGGCAACGCAGCGACCCGGATGATGGCTGGCGAGATTCCATACCACCGGACTGCCCCAATCGTGCCCGATCCATACCGCGCGTTCACGCCCCAACGAATCGATCAAGGCGATCATGTCGCCAACGATGAGCAGCTGCGCATAGGCATCGTGGGTTGCATAGACCGACGAACGCCCGTAGCCGCGCATGTCCGGCGCAATCGCACGAAAACCGAGCGCGGCAAATGCCGGTAGCTGGTGCCGCCAGCTGATCGACAACTCGGGCCAACCGTGCACGAAGATCAGCAGCGGTCCGTCCTCGGGCCCCGCGGCCAGATAGAACGTCGTGTGCGAACCGGTTTTCACCGCGTGCTCCGTGACGGCGGCATCCAGTGCATTCATTTGCATTTGCGCGCTCCGATGTGCGTGGTCACGTATCGTGCCTCATCCGCGCGACGACGGCATCCGCATCCGGGTGGCGACACAGGTGGCGCCAGGCCCCCATGCATCGTTAACCTTGCGGTTCATTCATATTTCGGAGATGCCGGTGAGCACGCTCAAGCAAATTGCCCCTGCGTTCATCAAGATGGCGCACGAGATCGTCTGGTGCAGCGTTGCCACCGTCGATGGTGAAGGCCGGCCGCGCTCGCGCGTGCTGCATCCACTGTGGCAATGGGACGGCCGCGAACTGACCGGGCTGATCATGACTGGACCGACGCCGACGAAACGCGCGCACCTGAAAGCGAGCCCCTATGCGTCGTGCAACTACTGGGCGCCATCGCAGGACACCTGCGTGGCCGAGTGTCGCGCCAGTTGGGCGTTCGATGACGACACCCGCAAGCGCGTCTGGCAACAGTTCAAGAACGCGCCGGCCCCGGTTGGCTACGACCCGGCGATGATTCCCGGCTGGGAAGGACCGACATCGCCGAACTTCGCCGTGTTGTGTCTGGAACCGTGGCGGTTGCGCGTGTTTCCAGGCACCGCGCTGATGGGCCAGGGCGGCGACGTGCTGACTTGGATGGAATGACGTGCACAGGGGGTAGACGATGAGCACTCAATCTCAACGACGCACCAACGGTATCGATCTGCTGCGTACGCTTGGCGGCGGCAGCTACGACCCTTCGCGCGCGGCAACCGCAATGGTTCGCCGTCACGGCCCGCTTGGCACGTTCGCAGTCGACCACGTGCTCGGCAATCTGTGGTCGCGCCCGCAACTGTCGCGGCGCGATCGCAGCCTGATCGTGGTGACGTTTCTCGCCACGATCGGCTCTGTCGAGGAATTGCGCAGCCACATTCGCGGCGCGTTGCATCACGGGGTAACGCGCACGGAAGTCGAAGAGGTGATCCTCCAGGTTGCGGGCTACGCCGGCTTTCCGATGGCGATGCAGGCCACCCGCATCGTCGACGAGGTGTTCTGCGCGATCGACGGCGTGGAGCGCCAACCGGAACGCAGCGAGGCGGTAGCCAAGGACGATCCGGAACGCTGGACCGACGCGGCCGATGTGCTGTCGACATTGTTCGCCGGACGCACTGCATCGGATCCGGCCGCGGCACGTAGCAACATCATCGATTCGCTTGGTGGCGTCGGCGAGTTGGCATTCGATTGGGGATTCGGCGAACTGTGGGCGCGCACCGAACTGTCCCGGCGAGACCGCAGTCTGGTGACGGTTGCAATCCTTGCGATCCTCGCTCGCGCCGAGGAACTGGCGGTTCATATCCCGGGCGCACTGAATCACGGCGTCACGCGGGACGAAGTCGAGGAGGTGATGGTGCAACTCACCGTCTATGGCGGCTTTCCGCGCGCCGTAGAAGGGATGCGCAGCGCCCGGGCTGCTTTCGAGAGTATCGAGACGAGGACGGTCGGATAGAGGGGCGTCGTGCATAGCATCAATCAGCGACATCACTTCGGCCCCGGCGAACACGTAGCGGGTCCTCAGCCGCCGCTCCAAGTTGATGCAACACGTCAGATGCTGATGGACGCCCATGCCGTGGCAGCTGTGCTTGTCGAAGGATGGAGTGACCAAGCCGCTGTTCAATCACTTGCCGTGAGACGCGGATGCGACTTGGCGGCCGGGGGGATCGCAGTTTTGCCGATGGGTGGCGTCGCGAACTTCAGCAAATTCGTCGCGGCCCTGGGTTCAGACGGCCTGGGGCTGCGCCTGGCGGGTCTCTGTGACGCAGCCGAGGAAACACGCATGTCACCCGTAAGCTCGAGCGCTTGCGATTTGGTCGCGAGCTCACGCGTCAAGGCATTGAGGAACTCGGGTTCTTCGTGTGCGAGGCCGATCTGGAGGACGAACTCATTCGGGCGCTGGGCACAGAATCAGTCGAGCGTGTGCTCGAAACGCGCACACATGCAGCTTCACCGCTTCATGGGCACTCGGGCACTGCGGAAGATTCGCTACGGATCCTTGCTGGTAGAGGCGTTGCAACTCAAGCGCGTCCCGAATCACGCCGCTGCTAACGGAGCTGCGTGCCCATCCAGCACTTATCGGCCAGCATGCAGCAGCCGAACTCAGCGCCCCTTCGCCTGTTGCGTCAAATACTGATGCAGCTGCCGATCATGCCGGCTCGCTGCCGATAGTGGACCCGGCCGCACCCACGGCTCCCACTTCGGTGGCGTACCAATCGGCTTGTCGCCCATCACCGTCACGCGCTGAATAATTCGCTCGCCATCGAAATCGTTCAGCACGAAGTGCTGCGTGCAGCGGTTGTCCCACATCGCGATGGTGCCTTCGGTCCAGCGGTAGCGCACCGTGAAGCGCGGGTTTGCCACCCACTTCGTCAGATAACGCAGCAGCATGTCGCTCTCGGTGGCGTTCATCTCGACGATGCGGCGCGTGAAGTGCTCGTTGACATACAGCGCGCGCCGGCCCGTCAACGGATGCACGCGC
The DNA here is from genome assembly GCA_963735085.1 of uncultured Gammaproteobacteria bacterium. Taxonomy (GTDB): domain Bacteria; phylum Pseudomonadota; class Gammaproteobacteria; order Pseudomonadales; family Azotimanducaceae; genus DATJGR01. The sequence continues at coordinate 2,525,680 of CAVTJP010000005.1, read as the reverse complement.
ACGACGGGATGCACCGCCATCTTGTCGGGCCGGTTGTGCGGCAGCGCATCGTGTAGCGCGGTGAGTCCATCGCACAGCTCGCGCATCGGAGCCGACAGTTCTTCGTACGCGGCGTAGAGGCTGGTCCACATCGTGTCCCCGCCACTCCGTGGACACTTCACCATCTTCAGCACAGACAACAGCGCCGGTTCCGCCTGGAACGTGATGTCGGTGTGCCACTCGTCGGCGACACCGCCGTGCGTCGCCGCGAGTTCAAACAGTTCGTCGTGCGGCGTGAACGGATTTTTGAGATTCGGATGGCCCTCCAGTTGGCCGAAATGCCGTCCGAAGGCGACATGCTCATCGACGGTGAGCCGCTGTTCCGGAAAGAACAACACGAGATGCTCGAGCAGCAGGTTTTCGATTGCAGTGACATCGTCTGCCGACACCTTCGCCAGATCGATACCACGCACCTCGCCCCCCAACGCACCCGCTAGACGATCGACGTCCCACCGTGAGTCGTTCGCGCCGGCACTCATTTCAGAACTGCTCCCCTGCGGCGCGCCGTTTCGTCATATCTTCGAAATCCATCGTCATCGGCGCGCCGCGCGCGAGCACCGCATCGACGCGCGATCGCACGATCGCGTCCCAGGCCGGATGCGGCAGCACATAGCAGCGATCTTCCTGGATCGATTTGAATACGATGTCGGCGACCTCCGAGGGCGGTTTGCCTTGCGCGAGCATCGCCCGACCCATCGCAACCATTTCCGCCGGCGCCTGGGGTCCCGTGCTCGACGAGAGGTCCTTCGGACGGTTGCGCTCGGCGTCGAAGATGTTGGTGTTGACGAAGCCCGGACACAGCACCGAAGCACCGATCTTCGCGCCGCGCGCCTGCAGGTCGCGATGCAGCGTTTCGGTCAGCGCAAGCACGCCATGCTTACTGACGCCATACGTACCGCCGCCCGGCATCAAGCCAGCCAGCGACGCGGTGTTGACGATGTGGCCTTCCTCACCGTGTTCGAGCATGTGCGGTACGAATGCCTGCAGGCCGTACAGTACGCCCCAGAAATTCACGCCCATCACCCACTGCCAGTCGCGCTCGGAAATTTCCCAGATCGGTTTCATCCCCGATGCGGTACTGGCCACACCGGCGTTGTTGCAGACGATGTGGATCTTGCCGAATTCATCGATGGCCCTTTTCGCCAACGCCTCGACCGACTCGCGGATCATCGTATTGGCGACAATGCCGAGCACGCGATGCTGGTGTTGCTCGAGTTCCGCAACGGTGCGATCCAACGCGTCCTGCTCGATGTCTGCGAGGACGACCTGCATCCGTGCCTGCGCGAACCGCTCGGCGAGCGCGCGACCGATGCCGCTCGCGGCGCCCGTCACAACTGCGGTCTTACCTTCGAAATGATTCATGTCGGTTACCCATAGCCATAGATAGATAGTTGCAGTAGATGGTTGCAGTCCTGGGCCATGCTACGAGACTGTGGTTCGGCAGGTCCAGCCAGAGCAGATCGTTGACACATCGCGTTGATATGTCGTTGCACACGCGCCCGAAGGTACGGCAATATCGCTTGGGGTCCCGCATGACAATTCAACATCTCGTCCAGGAGACATTCCAATGATTCGTGCCCGTGACTGTTTCGCAGTCCTCATCGTCGCGTTTGCCGTTGCGGGTTGCCAGAGCAACCAGCAGGTTCTCGCCAAATCGCAGACGGAAGCGATCGGCGTCGCCGTCAAACGCGCGCAGTTCGAGTTCAACTGTCCGCAGGCCACCGGTTCGGTGTTGTCCAGCGAGATGGCTCAGCCGGCCATCAACGGCCCGATCGTCCGCGGCCCCGAGCGAGCCGAGTACACCATCGGCGTGGCCGGTTGCGGCCAACGAAAAACCTACGTCGTGATTTGCCCGCAGGATGGTTCCGGCGGTTGCTTCGCAGCCGAGGGCGAGAACCCGTAAACAGCCGCAGCCAATACCGGAGGATTCAAATGCGCGCTTCGCCAACAGTCGCGGTATGTCGCGGCGTTGCAATTGCAATGGTGCTGTGTTTCGGTGGTGTTTCATTCGCGCACGCCGAATCTGCACAGGAGCGATTCGCAGCGGTCAAAGAGGCAGCGGCACGTAATCAGGTAGCGTTGCGCCAGTACACTTGGATCGAGACCACGCAGCTCAGTTACAACGGCGAAGTGAAAAGCACCAAGGTCGTCTCGTGCGCATATGGTCCAGACGGCCAACTGCAGAAGACCGTTGTTTCGGCCCCTGCGGCGAAGGAAGAACGCGGTCTGCGCGGCCGCATCCAAGAACGCAAGACGACAGAGATCAAGGATGAACTCGAGAGCGCCACGGCGCTGGTGCACAGTTACGTTCCACCCGACCCGGAAAAACTGCAGGCGGTGGTTGCGGCAGGCAACATGCACCTGCTCACGGCACCACCCGGGCAAGCCATCCTGGAATTTTCGAACTACCAGCTTCCCGGCGATGCGCTGACATTGGCATTCAATCTGGACCCGAAAGGCTTTGCATCGATCGACGTTTCAACGTGGCAGGATTCGCCGTCCAATCCGGTCACGTTGAACGTGCAATTCCAGCGACTACCCGATGGCACCACCTACCCGGCACTTTCGACATTGGCGGTGCCGTCGAGCCACGTTCAGGTGAAGATAGACAACTCGGACTATCAGAAGCTCGCGCGCTGATCGGCACGCGCAGCTTCATCCTGACATTGCCCGAAGGATACCGTATTGGCCGCACCACTCGACGACATCCGCGTCATCAGCATCGAGAGCTGGATGGCGGCTCCAAGCGCCAGTGCGGTGCTCGCCGATCTCGGCGCGGACGTCATCAAGGTGGAACCGCTCAGCGGTGATCCGATGCGCGGCCTGAGCCGGCCGGCGAAGGTCGACACCGCGTTCAAGGACTACGATCTGCAGTTCGACGTCGACAACCGCGGTAAACGATCAGTCGCCGTTGCACTGGACACCGACGCGGGCGCATCGCTGGTGCAGCGCCTCGTCGGCGGCGCGCACATCTTCATGTGCAACCTGCTGACGCATCGTCAGGCGCGCTTCGGACTCGATCCGAAGAGTCTGCTGCAGCTCAACCCGAAGCTCGTGCACGCGACATTGACGGGCTACGGCACCACCGGGCCCGAAGCAAAACGCCCGGGATACGACGTAACCGCGTTCTTCGGCCGATCCGGGCTTTACGATTCGAGCCGGGAAGGCGACGCGGGTACAGTGCCGATGGCTCGCCCGGCGCAGGGCGATCACACCACCGGACTCGCGATGGTCGGCGCCATTCTGGCGGCGCTGCGGCTGGCGGAACGCAGCGGCGTAGGACAGGTCGTGGAGACCTCGCTATACGAAACTGCAGTGTGGACGCAAGCCTCCGACTATGGCGTGACCGCAGTCGACCGCGCCCCGGTGCGGCGCCGCGCGCGCCACGAAATGCTGACGCCAACCGCGAACCGTTATCCGTGCGGCGACGGCAAGTGGGTGGTATTCAACATGCCGGAGGAATCCGCGTGGCCGCGCTTGTGCCGCGTGATCGGCCGTGAGGCGTGGCTGGACGAACCGCGCTTCGCCGACGCGCGCAGCCGCTACCGCAACATGGCCGAGCTGGTCGACGGCATCGATGCTGCACTGTCCAGTCGCAGCCGCGACGAATGGGGTGCGATCTTCGACGCCCACGGTGTGATCTGGGGGCCGGTGCTGGCGATCCACGAAGTGGCGTCCGACCCGCAAGCCGACGCGATCGGCCTGTTCCCCGAATTGACGCACGCGCAGCACGGCACCTATCGTACCGTGAACGTACCGATGCGCTTTCACACTGCCGAGGTCAAACCACGCGCATCCGCGCCGACGATCGGCCAGCATTCGCGGGCCGTGCTCAGCGAACTCGGGTTCGCCGATGCCGACATCGATGCGCTGATCGAGCAGCAAGTCATCCGCGGGTAGCGCCGGCGGCCAGTTGAAAAAACACTAGACCCACGAGGCACAGCCCATGCAAACCACCCCGCAAGCCATTCGATACGTCGACGCGCTGAACACGCACTACGCTGCACAAGGACATCCGCCTTATCAGTGGACGATCAATACCGCGGCACCGCTGCATCGGCTCACGCGTCCGTTGTCGGCGTGTACCGTCGCGCTGCTGACATCGGGCGGAATTTCCCAGTGCGCCATGCCCGCATTCGATCCGATGGCACGCAACGATCACCGTGTGGACGCCATCGAGCGTGACGTTGCATCAACGGATTTTCAAATCCACGACGCGTACTACGATCACCGCGACGCCGAGGCTGACATCAACTGCCAGTTTCCGATCGATCGCCTGCGCGAACTCGAGCAGTCGGGCGAGATCGGTGCAGTCGCGAAGCATTTCTGGAGCGGCTTCATGGGACGCACCTACAATCGCACGAAGCTGACGCAGGAGTCGGCGCCCGCCTTCGCGGCCGCGCTGCGCAAGGACGGCGTCGACGTTCTGATCGCTGTACCCGCCTGACCACTCGATCACCAGACCGTGGGTCTGGTCTGCCGCGTCGTCGAAGAACACGCCATCGCAACAGTGTGTGTGGCCACCGGCCGTGACCTGATTGCACAGGTCAAACCGCCCCGCAGCGTGTTCGTCAATCACCCGATGGGCAATGCATTTGGCGCGCCGGGCGATGTGGAAACACAACTCGCCATCCTGCGCGCGGCACTGCAACTCGCGGTGACGGCCGAACAAGGGGGCGTGCTGGTGGACCTGCCGTTCGTGTGGGGCGAACCATTCACGTTCAACGCCGGCGAATCGCGGATGTAGCAGCCTCGCCGCTAAGTTCGTTAATCGAACCCGCGGTCGCGCAGAAAGCGCCGGACAACCTCGACCATCTCGCCCAATGCGGACGACATGTGCAGATGGTGCGGGCCGTCGAGCGCGATCTCCTCGAAATCGGCGAGCAGCGGGCGTACCAGTTCGAGCGAATGCTTAAACCAGTCGTCGCCCCCGCGCGCGGTGATCATCAACGTCGGCGCCGTGGCGCGCTTCGCGAGCGCCATAACCACATTGTCGGGCTGGCGCTGAGTATGGGTGCGGCGAATACGCGGTTCGGTTGACCAGACGTAGCCCGCGTCCGTGCATCGGTGGCCGCGCTCCACCAATGCCCTTGCCGCAGCGAGCTCGATGTCCTTGGCGTCTTCGAGCCGTGCCGCCATCGCGTCGAGCGATGCGTACGCGCGCAACGTGGTGTCCGAAGACATCAGACACGTGTCGAGGTTCTCGCGCACGCCATCTAGCACGGTGTCGACGGTGGTCGCCTCGACCCAGCCGTCGATGCATATCTGTGCGGACACGCGTTCCGGATACAGGCCCGCGAGCTGAGTGCTGTACTCCGCGCCCATCGAATGCGCGACGATAACGAAACGCGGCCAATCCAGCCGATCGGCCACCGCGATGACATCCTGCACATCGAGCCAGCCCCAATAGCCGACATCGTCCTGGCGCGGGTCCGAATATCCATGACCGGCAAAATCCATCGCGACGATCTCGAGTTCCGGCATCGCCTGAGCAAATGCATCGAACGAATTCGCATTGTCGAGCCAACCGTGCAACGCAAGCGTCGGAATCCGTCCGCCACGAAAACGCTTGGCGGCAATCGTGCGGCCGCCAACGTCGAACCGGACTTCATCGCTGGCGCGCATCGTCGGACATTGGAGCCTGTTGTAAATCCGTCGCGGCCGCCTGATTGCGTTCGGCGAGCAGACCGTAGGCTTTGGTCAACATTTCATCGGCAATCGCGTTTTGCGGGTCGAGTCGAAGCGCTTCGTGCAGCACCTCGACGGCATTGTCGTGTTCCGGTGCGGTGATCTGATATTTCTGCATCAATGCATCGGCGGAGAGCAGCAGTTCCACCACACGCCACTGGTCGAGGGATTTCTGATCGACGAAGTGTTCGCTGGCTTGTGGCAGCGCGACCGACAACCGATGCAGCAGTTGCCGCGCACCGTTGAACCGTTGCCTCAGGATCATCGTGCTGGCATCCGCCGCGACGCGTGTGACGATGTCGCTCAGTCTTGCGCGCGCCAGCGGTTGGTTCGGCGCGACCGCGAGCACATCGACGAAAGTTTGAACGGCATTTGGCGTCCCGTTTACGAGCACGCCTTTCGCATACAAGGCATCGCCCTGGCTCAGCAGCGGCGCGATAGAACCGTTCGCCTTCGTGGCATCGGTGCCGCGGACATTCGTATCAGCGCGATTTGCTTCGGTGACGTCGGTGCCGCTCGCGTTCGCATCGGCGTCATTCACATCGGTGTCGCTTGCACCTGCCGCGTTGTCCACAGCCAGCGCAGGCGTCACGTCACCTTTTGTCACTGCCACGGTGCTCGATGTGCTCGGCCGAGGAGACACGGTCGCTGCAGCGGACGGTTGCTCTTGAGCACGATCCAGCATTGAGGCGAGTTCCATGCGTCCGGATGGCGTCCACCAGAGCACCACCGCCACAACGGCCGTCACGATAGCCGTTGCCAACGCACTCCTGCGTACCCGCGCCGCACGCCGAACTCGGCCCCGCGGCGGCTCTACTCGCGGCACGCGCTCTGTTGGCAGCAACGCAGGCTTGCGCTCGATGCGGGCAGCGGCGGCCCTTTTCTGATCCTTCCGAGCGTTCTGATCCTTCGGAGCGTTGTGACCTTTCGGAGCGTTGTGATCCTTCTGAGCGACGGGCGCGGCGGGCGCAACCTGCTCGCGCCGACGCGGCCCGTGTGCCGCACGTGGACGCGCAGTCTGTGGCATTTCCTGTGCGGCCGGCGCGACATCGGCTCTCGCTTTCGCCGGTGCGACTTTTTTGGCTTCGGCGCGCGTAGCGTCGGGTTCGACGTTGATTGCATCGGGTCCCGCCACGGCGACCTCCGGCCAGTTCGGGGCATCGTCGGAGGCAGCCATGGCGGCATCCGGCCAACTCGACGCGTCGTCGGTCTCCACGGCGGGAACAACATCATGTTCCGCGGTTGGCGTGACGTCGCGTTTTACCAGCGCTGGCAGGTCTATTCGCCGAGCCGGGCTGACATCGGCAAGCGGATCGACGTGGACAATCGGCGTAGCGCCGCCCACCGCGCGGACCCCAAACTTCGCCGGACCAACCGACAGCGAGCCACCATTGCGCAGGCGGCAGCGGCCATGCACCGCCTCACCATCCACGCGCGTCGGAGCGCCGTTGAGCGGCGTCACATAGAGATCGCGGTCCTCGACGGTGAGGATTGCGTGGTGCAGTGAAACCCCCTCCTCCGGCAGACAGAGATCGCAGCACGTGCCACTGCCGATCACCATCGCGCGGCGCAACCTCGCGGTGGCGCGGCCGTCGTCGCTGACCAGAGACCATTTGGCCTCGCCACCTGGTTCGCCGGCGTCAGCGGGCGCGCCGGCACGAGCCTGCGCGGCATCAGCGTCTGTCTCGTGAGTGGTTTTCATGGGCGCCACGGTATGCCAAGTTCGGGTCGATCCGAAAGACACGCTTCAACTACCGCCAGACAATCGATATGCCATCGAGATCTCTCGATGAACTTTGCCGAAGATGAAAGTCGATCATGGATTCAACGCCTGACGGCTTGGAATAGTCACCACAATACCGTCGCAGGCATCGTCGAGCACGATCTGGCACGCCAGACGACTGTGGTGTCGCGGCGCCCACGCATATTCGAGCATTTCGAGTTCGTCTGCCTGCGCTGGGGGTAGCCGATCCATCCACGGCGCTTCGACGTAACAATGACAGGTGACGCAGGTGCACGCACCGCCGCACTGCGCCACGATGCCGACCACGCCGTGGTCGAGCGCACAATCCATCACCGTCTCGCCGCACGGTGCCGTATACGTTTCGCGCGCGCCGTCGGGGTGTACGAATGTCACCGTCGTCATACAGTCAGAACACCTCCAGCGTCGGCAACCGGGCGTCGCCGACGACACAATCCCACAAGAAAATGGCCAGGCCGAGGTCGCCGGTCCACAGTGAATACTTGCGCTGCCGGTACTGCGCAAACGCGCGTTGTGCCGCATCGATTCCGTGCATCGCGAACGCGCGAGCGCGTACCAGCCATTTTCGATCGCCCGTCCGCGCATACAGCTTCAAGAACGCATAGCCCGTCCCAACTACACCATGGCACAGCACCGGAAATTTCGTTGTAGGACCAGCGCTCCAAATGAATTCGCCCGCAGCGAGCAGCAACGCATCGAGCTGCTCCGAAGAATCCGCCGGCAGCCCCGTCATACACGCAACAACGCCCGGCGCGCCGCTGCAGAATTGGACCAGCAGCGTTGGCCCGGTGTGATCGGATGCGCGCGAGTTGGCGGGAATACTGTGCGGCCAGTTCGCGTACTGGCCATCGATCAAAACGGTTCTCAGCAGCGTCTGCACGATGCGCTGAATTGCTTCGCGGCGTCGATCGCTCGGCAGAAGATGGGCACCGCGAACAATCGCGTGCCCGTTCGCCACGAACCCGTGCAGCGCGCCGAGCCGCGTCTCGGTGACCCCGTAGAGTTCATCTGTCCAAACCCAACACTGCGCATCGTCGGCCCACACCCATTTGTTCCACAGCGCGTCGAAATGAGCCACGAACAATTCGGCCCAGCGCGGATCGCTCGTGCACTGATGCATCAGCACCGCCGCGATCATCGAACCGGCCGCGCCCCACAGCAGACCACACCCGTCGCCGATGTTCTGCTTCAATCCATTGTAGATCGCATCGCGAATCTCATCCGACGGTTGCATATGCCACTGCAGCATCTGCGTGCCGACTTCGCCGATCAAATACGACGCCAGCCCATCGCTCATGTATCGACCGACTTGCGGGCTGGCACGCAAGTCCTCGCGGTGGCGCCGAGCCAGGTCGATCACCGTCGGCAAACAGTCCGGCCCTGCCGGGACAACACCCAGCCGGGTCAGCCGATCGAGCGCCCAAATGACGCCCGCTGCACCGAAATAAAGTGGCTTCATCGATGCCGGCCGTTCCGGTGAGACGTCGAACGGATGGATTGGCCACAGACGATCCGCCGAAAAGGCTCCCCGCGTGTCCGCGACAATTCCTTCAATCGCGGCGCGAGCACGCACCTCACTCCAGTCGGCGCCGCGCAGTCGTTCGTGCCGTGAGGTTTCGTAGAGATGCATCGCGCGCAATGTTAGGCAACCGGCGCGCTGCCCGCATCCCTTTACACCATCCCCCCACGGCACGCCTCTCGCGCAACAGGAGCGGGGCCGCTACCATGCTCAGATGATTCTCGATCTGCACACCCACTCCATCAAATCCGACGATGGGCGCGCAAAAGTGCGCAACTACTGTCAGTGGATTCGTTCGCGCAACATCCCGATCGACGGCTTCGTGCTGACCGAACACCGCCAGTTCGATGCCGAATCCGACTACAGCCAACTGGCGCTGGAATTCGATCTGACGATTCTGAAAGCCAGCGAAGTGGAAACCGAGTACGGCCACGTGCTGGTGTTCGGGGTAAGCGACGCGTTACGCGCGGCATTCGATTTCCACGACATCCATCTGCCGCTGGCAAACGTTATCGAAGCCTGCGCGCGCCATGACGCCGTCGCGGTGCCGTGTCATCCGGGACGCAAACGCGTGGGCATGGCGGCGCATCTGGAAACACTGGGCGTGCCCGCCGGGGTTCACATCGTCGAGACACTGAACGGTGGCAGCCGCGCGGGCGAGGACGACATCGCGCAGGCGATGGCGCAGGCGCAGGGCTACCTGGGCATCGGCGGCAGCGACGCGCACATCGTCAGTCACATCGGTCGCTGCGCCACACGATTTCCCGCACCGGTGAACAGCGCAGGCGAACTCGTGGAGGCGCTGCGCGCAGAAGAATTCGCCGCCGTATCTTTCAAAGCATCCGAATTGACCACATGACGCTAGACATCGAAGACCTCAAGACCCGCTTTCTGAATGTCGATTTCGACGAACAGACGTTTTCGACGACCGCGGCTCGCCTTGTCGAGTACGCGAAGACCTGCGGCGAACTCGCGCCGCGGTACATCGATCCGTCGCATCCGGATTTTCAGGCACCACCGACGTTCCCGTCGAGTTTCAACGCCGGCCGTCGCTTACCGGAAGGCTTCCCCAGTCTGCCCGGTATGGGCATGGACGCCGGCAAGGCCGTGTCACCGAAACGACCCATCCGTCCCGACACGAAACTGATCGGGCGCAGCCATATTCACGACATTTATACGAAGTCGGGCCGCTCGGGGCGCATGGTGTTCATCGTCATCCGGATGGAACTGTACGATGGCGCCAACGAGCATCTGGCTTCGGCGGATACCAGCATGGTGATACGTGAGCGGCCCGACGCATGACGATCAAGACACTTGCTGATGTGGAATTCGGCGCGCAGTTGCCGGTGTTCGCACCCGACACCAGCCTCGACAACGTGAAACGCTTTGCGCGTGCGGCCGGGTGGGATCGTCCACGTTTCACCGATCATGCCGCCGCCCGCGCCGAAGGCCTGCCAGGCGCGTTGGTGCCGGGCATCATGAGTCAGGGTTTTCTGTCGGCGATGATCCACCGCTGGGCGCCGGATGCGCAGGTGGCAAACATCGACACGGTGTTTCGCGCACCGGTGATCGTCGATCAGACTTATTCGATCAGCGGCGTCGTCACCGACATTGACGAGGACGAAGGCACCGTCATGATCGACCTGACGGTCGCCAACGAGGCCGGTGAGACGCGCGTCTTCGGCACTGCGACTGTCAAACTAGAGAAGTGACAGAAAGGGGGTCAGAACGACTTTCGCGGCGAAAGTCGTTCTGACCCCCTTTCTGACCCCTCTCACGCCGGGCGAAACAGGGGGATCGCCAGGTCGTCGTGTATTTCCCACTCCACGACGACGCGCTGGTCGATTTCGATGTCGGTCGCCGGGTCGTCGATGCCAACGATGTTCGACAGAATCCGCGGACCTTCGTCGAGATCGATCCACGCGACTGCATAAGGCACCTGGCCGCGAAAGTACGGATGTTCGGCTTTGCGCACGACGCTGAAGCTGTACACCGTGCCGCGTCCCGATGCGGTGTGCCACGTCAGCGTGCCGTCGAGGCAGCCGGTGCAATGGTTGCGCGGATAAAAGACGACGGTGCCGCATGCATCGCATCGCTGATAGCGCAGTTGGCCGTCCTTCGTGGCCTGCCAGAACGCGCGCGTGTCGTGCTCTTTCAGATTCGGTAACGGTCGCTTTGGCTCAGCCATCTCAATCTCCTCCCAATATCACCGTGCCACCGCTGTGACGGCTGCCCAACATACCGCCATTGCCGTGCGCGACGGCCAGGCGTGCGCCGTTCACCTGCGATGTCGACTCGCCGCGCAACTGCCGCGTTGCCTCGATCAGCAGGAAAATACCGCGCATGCCCGGGTGATTCGACGACAAACCGCCACCGTCGGTGTTCAGCGCCGGGCCGTCATCCGGCCGGTCGAAGCGCAGGCGCCCGCCGCTGACCCATGCACCACCCTCGCCTTTTTTGCAGAAGCCGAGATCTTCGAGCAACGTCAGTACCGTGATGCTGAACGAGTCGTAGATCATCGCGATGTCGATTTCGGCGGGTTTGACGCCGGCTTCGCCGAACGCGCGTGGCGCGCACTGTGCGGCGGCGCTGACGGTGATGTCGCCACCGTTCTCCGGATACTTGGTTGCCTCGCCGCTGCCGAGAATCCACACCGGCTTCTTGCGGCAATCGCGCGCGACATCGGCGGCCGCAATGACGACCGCGCCACCGCCGTCGGAGATCATGCAGCAATCCAGACGATGCAGCGGGTCGGCGATCAGCGGTGAACCGATCACGTCGGCAATCGTCGTCTCGCGAATGTCGAGGAAGCCAAGCGCAGTCATCGCCGCGACCGCTTCGGGGTTGCGCATCGCATGCAGACGCGTCGCGACGCCGATCTCGGCGAGCTGTTCGCTGCTGGTGCCGTACTGATGCATATGGCGCCGTGCGACCATCGCGTAGTTCGACACCAGGGTCATGCCGGCAAACGCATCCATGTTCTCGGCGGGGTGGCTCGCATGGCCACCGCCCCGCCCGCCGGTGCCGATCGCCATCGCGTTGCTGAGCGCGGTGGAGCCGTACGTCAGCAACGCCACGCGCGCCTTGCCCGCGGCGATATCGCGTTTCGCGTGCGCGGCGTGAAATTCGTACGAGCTGCCACCAACGGCCGTGGTATCGATGACGTTCGGCTTCAGGCCGAAGTATTCGGCGATCGTCAGACCGCTCATACCGCCGCCACCTTCACCGGCATCGTAGATTGCGTCGACGTCCTGCCAGGTCAATCCGGCATCGGCCAGCGCACGCGCTGCGCTCGCGGCCTTGATCTGCATCGCACTGATCTGCCCGTCCACTTTGCGCGAAGGATATTCATGCACGCCGACGATCGCGGCGTCTCGTACCTGGGTTACCACTGGACTTTCAAGCAAATCATGACTCGCCCCCAAACAGTCAATCGGATGAGTCTAACAGGCCGCGAATGCGATCATCATTTTTCGCTACTGCAATCTACGCTTTACGATCACGATCGCCACCGCCAGGGTGACCACACCGATCACCATCAGCGGCCAGGCGTTGGCGGCGACATCTACAGCCGGCATCGCCTTGGAGAAGCTGCCCTGAATGATCACCAGGAAGTGCTTCAGCGGACTTGCCTGCGCGACGATCTGCAGCCAGCGAGGCATGTTCTCCACCGGCGTTGCGAATCCCGAAATCATGATCAGCGGATATCCGAGTGCGAACACGCTGAGGATTGCCTGCTGCTGCGTGGCACAGATCGACGACAACATCAGGCCGATGCCTACCATCGAGAAAATGAACAGGATGACCGCAACGAACAGCAGCGGTATGGAACCCGCCAGCGGAATACGAAACACGAGCGCGCTGACGGCGATCATCAGCGTGGCCTGCAACGTCGCGATGACGAACGCCGGCACGCACTTGGCGATCACGATCTCGAGCGGCGATGCCGGCGACACCAACAGTTGATCGAATGTCCCCAGCTCACGCTCGCGGGGGATCGATAAGGCGGTAATCACCAGCGTGTTGAACATCACCAGGATGCCGGTCATCGCCGGCACGATAAACCATAGATAGATGAGATTCGCGTTGAACCAGTTGCGCACCACCACCTCCGGCCGACCCTGGCCAATCGTCGAAGGCTTCAGTTCGGCTCCGAACCCACTCACAATGGTTTGCAGATAGCTCAGCGCGATCTGGCCGGCATTGCCGCGCCGCCCGTCGACGAGCACCTGCAACGACGCCGGTCGCCCCGCCTCAATCTCGCGCGAGAAATCCGCTGCGATGTGCACGCCGGCGAGCACCTTGCGACGGTCGATCAGCCGGGCGACCTCGACCGGTGCATTGACCACGACGATATGGCCGATGAAGTGCGCCGCAGCGATGCGCTCGATCAATTCGCGGGACGCTTGGCCGGCATCGTCATTGAGGATCGCGACGTCGACGTTGCTCACTTCCAGGGTTGCCGCGAACGACAGGATGAACAACTGCAGCAGCGGTGGCCCGATCAGCGCCAGGCGTGTCTGCGGGTCGCGCAGATTACACAGCAACTCCTTGACGACCTGCGCGGCCAGCCGCACGTCAGACGTCCAATGTCTTGCGGGTATTGCGTGCAACGAGCGCGAAGAACGCCACGCCAACAGCCAGCATCGCGGCAATGCTCGGCAGGAACTGCGCCCAGACATCGCCGGTTAGGAACACCGTCTGCAACGACGCGACAAAATACCGCGCCGGGATCACATACGTGAGCACCTGCAACCACTCGGGCATGCTCTTGATCTCGAACAGAAAGCCCGACAGCATGAACGCCGGCAGGAAGCCGGTCAGCGCCGCGAGCTGCGACGCGACGAGCTGGTTGCGCGCGCCGGTCGAAATCAGCAGGCCCTGCCCCAATGCCGGGATCAGAAAAGCCGACGCCAGCGAGAACAACGCAAGGTAGGAGCCGCGCATGGGCACGCCGAATGCGTGAGTGGCCAGCATTGCGCAACCAAACGTCGCGATTAGCCCAAGGCCGAAGTACGGCAGCAGTTTACCGAGCAGAATTTCGACGATGCTGGCCGGTGTGGACATCACTGCTTCCATCGTGCCGCGCTCCCATTCGCGCGCAACCACAAGTGCGGTGAGCAAAGTGCCGATCAACGTCATGATGATGGCGATGGCGCCGGGAATCAGAAAGTGACGGCTGTTGATCTCGGGGTTGAACCAGAACCGCGCTGCAATTGCGATCGGCGGCGCGCCCGATCCGTCTCGGCTACTCAGCCAGGTTGCCACCACCCCGCGCGCATATGCACCAACGAAGTTTGCGGTGTTCGGCTGCGATCCATCGGTGACGACCTGCACCGGCGCATCGCGGCCGCTCCGCAGACGCGCGTCGAAATCCTGTGGAATCACGACGAATCCACGCAACTCGCCAGACACCACCTTCGCCGCCACCTCGCGCCGATCGCGCGCGTGCGTCACGACAAAGTAACGGTTGCCCGCAAAAGCGGCCGCGAGCGAGCGCGCCTGCGCACCGTCGCTTTCCAGCACCACGCCAATGGGTACATCTCGTTCGTCCAACGACAACGCAAAGGCGAACACGAGCATGAGTACCGTCGGCAGCACGAATGTCATCAGAATCGCCGACGGATCGCGCACCACCTGCAGGCTTTCCTTGTACACCAGGCCGAACAGCCGAGCACCACTGAAGCCCCTGCTCATGCTGCATCACGCTCGGCAGCATCTGCTGCCTTCACCAACGCTATGAATGCATCTTCCATTGTGGGCTCGCCGCGTGGCGTCGTTGCCACGCGCCTTTTCAACTCGTCCGGCGAACCCAGCGCGATCACCTTCGCCTGATACATCAGTGCAACGCGGTCGCAATACTCCGCTTCGTCCATGAAGTGCGTGGTGACCATCGCCGTGACACCTTTGCGAACCAGCCCATTGATGTGGGTCCAGAATTCGCGACGGGTAATGGGATCGACCCCCGACGTGGGCTCATCGAGAAACAGCACCTGCGGCCGATGCATCAGCGCGCAGGCAAGCGCGAGGCGCTGCTTGAACCCGAGTGGCAGCGTGTCCGGCGACTCCTTCAGGTAGCGCTGCAGCGCGAACGTCTCGATCATCTCGTCGATTCGATTGCGGCGCAGCGATCCCGTCAGGCCGTATGCGCCGGAAAAGAACTCGAGGTTCTGTCGCACCGACAACAACCCGTACAGCGCAAACTTCTGCGACATGTAGCCGAGCCGGGCCTTTGCTTCGTTCGGCGCATGCCGCAGATCGAGGCCGACAACGCGCGCGTCGCCGGATGTCGGTTTCAGCAGTCCGCACAGCATCTTGAACGTCGTCGACTTGCCAGCGCCGTTCGGGCCAAGCAAGCCGAAAATCTCACCCCTGCTCACATCGAACGTCACCTCATCGGTCGCGATGAACGCCCCGAAGCGCTTCGTCAAGCGATCGCACGACACCGCAACGTCGGTGTCGAGATGGACCTCGTCCATTTTCTCGGCGATTGCCGAATGCCCGCCCGGTCCACCTCCGAGCAGATCGATGAACGCATCTTCGAAACGGGCCGGCGCGGGTTCGAGATCGCCGCCGTGACGTTCCGCGAGGCCGCGCAACGGCGCCGGGTCCGCCGCGTCCTGCAGCACGATCCGCAGCGCGTCGCCCTGAATGACGCCGTCGCAGACCGCAGCGAGATCGAGCGCCTCGGTCAGCACGTCGCGACGCTGTTTCGAAACACCAACGAGACGATAGCTGCGTCCAGCCACGCGAGACGTGAGCTGTTGTGGCGGGCCGTCGAATTCGACCCGGCCGTCGTTGAGTAGCAGCACCACATCGCAGCGTTCCGCCTCGTCGAGGTAGGCGGTGGACCACACCACCGCCATACCATCATGCGTGAGTTCGGAAACCATGCGCCACAGATCCTGGCGACTCACCGGATCGACGCCTACGCTGGGTTCGTCGAGCAGCAACACCGGCGGCCGCGCCATCAGCGCACAGGCCAGTCCCAGTTTCTGTTTCATGCCGCCGGAGAGCTTGCCGGCGCGCCGATCGCCGAACGGCTCGAGCCGCGTGAATTGCAGCAGTTGCGAAAACGTGGTTTCGAGCGCGCTACCCTTGAGGCCGCGCAATCGTGCGTACAGCTTCAGATTCTCCAGCACCGACAGTTCTTCATAGAGGCCGAATCGCTGCGGCATATAGCCGGTATCGGTATGCGTCGCGTTCGCGAACGCAACGACGTCACGGCCGCCGAGCAGAATGCTGCCCTCGGTCGGCGTCATCAACGCCGCCATCATCCGGATCAATGTCGTCTTGCCGGCCCCGTCAGGACCAACGAGCCCGGTGAGGCGCCCCGCCTCGATGTCGGTACTCACACCCTTCAGCGCTTCGACGTCGCCGAACCGTTTAACGACATCGCGGATCTGAACCATCGCGCTCAATTCAATGAGCCGCCGATGCGATCGGTACGCTCAACGTGACCGGCATGCCTTGTCGTAAACCGTCGTCAGCGTCAGCGACTACGACCCGCAGCCGATACACCAGATCGGTTCGAAGCTCTGTGGTTTCCACTGACTTCGGCGTGAACTCGGCACGCGGCGAGACGTAGCCGATCTGGCCGTGATAGCGCTTGTTCGATGAATCGGTGGTCAGTTCGACCCGCGTGCCGGGAACCACGTTGCCCAGATCGGGTTCCGCCACGTACGCGCGCACGTACACGGGGTTTCGCAGTGACAGGCTGTACACCGGTGCACCCTCGGTCACGATGCTGCCCGGCTCGCGAATACGCGACAGCACGACGCCGTCTGACGGCGCGAACAATTCGGTATCGGCGAGCTGCGTCTCGGCCTGACTACGCTGCGCAACGGCAGCAGCGAGTTCGGCACGACTCGCGCTGACCTCTTCTTTGCGGAATCCTTCGACCACCAGCGCAAGCGACTCACGCAGTGCGGCCAGCGTCGCGGAGGTTTGATCGCGCAACGTCTGCGCGCTGTCGCGCGCCGACTGAGTGGTAACACCGGTCTTGGCAAGATCGAGCTGACGATCGTACTCGCGCTGCGCGTTGCGAAACGCGGCCTCCGCGGCCGTGACCCGTGCCTGCGCTTCCTGCACTTCCTGAGGCCGGGATCCCTTTTCGAACTTTGTAAAATTTGCTTCGGCGATCTCCACGTTCGCCTTGGCAACCGACAGCGCCTGACGATACGGCTCGGGATCGAGCTCCGCCAGACGCTGATCCTTGGCCACCACGTCGCCTTCATCGACGAATGCTTTGACCAGTCGTCCCGGCACACGGAAGCCGAGTTCGACCTCGCGGATATCAACGTTGCCGTACAAGGTGATGCGCGTTGCCGCCTCGTGTTTTTCGGTCTTGAACCAGTACCAACCGCCACCTCCTGCGATGGCGAGTATCACCACCAGCAGCACGACCTTCCCTGTCGAACCCATTGACTACTCCTCCTCAGTCATCCCTTAGTCAACATCGCCGTGACATTGCGGCGGATTACGGTCTGGATCGCGCCGATCTCCGCCGCGCCAATTTCCTGCCAATCGAGATGGCGCTGCACTGTGGCGCGCGCCGAACGAAACACCAACGCCTGGCCGATGATTGTCTGACTCAGCAGACGCGCCTCGATCTCGTTCGGATCGGTTTCACGAATCTGCGCCACCAGACGCGTCAACAAACTCAGGATGCGGCCGATCGCACCGCGGTAGAGCAAATCGAACGCTTCGGACGGATTCTGTTGTTCGCGCAGAATCAATCGCGCCCACGCTGCCGACTCCGGCGCGGAGAACGTGGCGACCAGCGCATCGATCAGACGGTGCACCAGCGGCAGACACTGCGCGGACTGTGAGCTCAAGGGCGCGCCGTCCTGGTCCTCGAACTGCTGCCCGATCGCCTGCGCCACAGGGTCCAGGTATTGGGCCACGCGTTGCGTGATGCGCTCGAATACCGCCAGGTACAAGCCTGGTTTGCCGCCGAAGTGATAGCCGATCAACGCCTGATTGACGTGCGCCGCATCGGCAATCGAGCGCGTGCTCGCGGCACGGAATCCATCGCGGCCAAATATCTCGACCGCCGAGTCGATGAGCGCTTCCCGGGTCTGGTCGCCGCGGGACGACATCGATGCAGATCGTTTCCCCACGCGCCGGATGCTACTTCGTCACCTGACTAAGTCAATCGATCAGTTCAGGACTGATTCCATCGCGACCGGTACCATTGCGACTCTGAGATAGCGGGGAAGAAGCGACCGATGACTTCGAATCGATTGATCGTAATTGCGATCAGCCTGCTGTTGAGTGTTGCGGCGATCGCCGATGCGCCGCCGCCCACGGCAGCCGAACTCGGTCTGATGGTCGGCGCACCGCCCCCCTCAGATAGGCGCGTGACTCGGGAGAACTTCATGGGTGGCCCCCAGAATCGTTGGGCCTACCAGCACCTGCGCGAACTGTTTCCTACGCGCGCCGCGGCACGCGCAGCGGCGGCCGCGCCCCTGCCCAGTCGTCCGATCGATCTGGACTCGCTTGAAGTGCAGTTTGACGAGAAGCGCAAATCGACCCTGGCCGAGTGGCTGCCACGCACATACACCGACGGTTTCATCGTGCTGCACGACGGCGCCGTCGTCTATGAGCGCTACTTCAATGGCCAAACGCCGGCGACTGCGCATCTGATGTTCTCAGGCACGAAGTCGTTCACCGGCACGCTGGCACTGATGCTGATCGAGGACGGCAAGCTCGACCCGCAACGTACCGTTGCAAGCTATCTTCCTGAACTCGAGCACACGGCATTCGCCGATGCGACGGTGCAGCAGATGTTGAACATGACGAATTCGATCAAATTCGACGAAACCTACGACGATCCGAACTCGGATATTGCCCGCTTCGCCGCGGCATTCGTGTCGCCGAACGGTTCGCTGTACGGCTATCTGCAAACACTCACCAAGCCGAATGCGCATTTCGCCAACGGCGAGGCATTCCATTACGTGACGCCCGACCCAGAGGTCATCGGCTGGATCATCCGTCGCGTCACCGGCAAGAATCTGGCGCAGGTGTTGGAGGCACGCATATGGTCGAAACTGGGGACCGACCAGAACGCCTACTATTGGCTCGATTCCGAGGGCACCGAGATGGCTGGTGGCGGGTTGAACATTACGCTGCGCGACGGCGCCCGCTTCGGCCAGATGATTATCGACGACGGTGTGTTCAATGGTCAGCGGGTCGTTTCGGCTGCGATCACCAAGCGCATCAAGCAGCCCGGCAATCCGAAGGTTTTCGGCCGCTACTACAAGGACCCCTGGTATCACACGGTCGGTTACGCGTATCACGATCAATGGTGGACGCTCAACAATGCACACAAGGCCGTCAGCGCTATCGGCATTCACGGCCAGTACATCTACATCGATCCGGTCGCGCGGGTAGTGATCGTCAAGCAAACGTCGGACCCAAACGCAGAGGGACCTGTCACCGACGTCGAAACACCGGCAGCAATGAATGCGATCGCCGAGCATTTGATGGATACGGACAAGACTGCGTCAAACCCGTAGACCGCGTTCAATGCTTGCGCGGCATGACTGGGCGGTCGCCAATCACGCCCGCCTTCGTCAGCCGCGCAAGGTCCTGTTCGGTAAGCCCCAGCAATTCGGTGAGCACTTTCCTGTTGTGCTGGCCGAGGGTCGGCGCCGGTGTTTCGATCGCGCTAGGCGCCTCACCGGTTCGGTAAGGTGCAACCGGATGGGGCTGCCGGCCCACGTATTCGCGATCGAGCATCTGCCAGAACCGGCGGGCTTCGAGCTGCGGATCGTTCAGCACGTCCAGCATGTTGTAGGTGGCAGCCGCAGGCACGCCGATCGCCTGCAGTTGCCACATGATGTCGCGCGCCCCACGCCATTGCGTCCACGCGCCGACTGCGCGATCGAGTTCGTCGCGGCGCGCGAGCCGGTCAGCCACGTCGCTGAATTGATGCAGACCGATCAGTCCGCTCAACCCGCGCCATTGCGGTTCCGTCAGAATCTGGATGACGACCCATTGATCGTCACCGAGCGCTGGATACACGCCGTGCGGTGCGCAGCTCAGCGACCGATTCCCGGTTCGCGGCGGCGGACGGCCCGAGACGGACTGTTCGAGGATGCCGTGGATGCCGAGCGGAAACAGCCCTTCCGATTGCGATAGATCCAGATACTGGCCCCGCCCGGTACGCCGTCGGTGGCGCAGCGCCGTCAGCAATGCTGCGGCCCCATTGAGCCCGCCGACTGCATCGCCATAGGCGACGTGCACCATCGTCGGCGGCCACTGTGGTTCTCCGTTCAGGTGGGGCAGACCCGACGCGTGTTCGACGGTCGAACCGTAGGCACGATAGGCCGACCACGGTCCGTTGCTGCCGAATGCCGGCATCGACAGCATCACGAGCTCCGGATTCACCGCCGTCAGCGCCTCGTATCCAAGCCCGAGCTTAGGCAGCACGCCGGCGGAGTAGTTCTCGACGACGACGTCGGCGACCGCCACCAGCCGCTCGAACAACGCTTTGCCGTCCGCCGACATCAGATCGAGCGTGACATCGAGTTTGTTACGGTTGACGGTATTGAACGCCGCAGAGGTTTCGGCTGCGTTCTGCGCGATCCACGCCTCGGTCGCCTCCCATCCGCGCCACCAGTCGAAGCGTTCGCACGACTCGATCTTGATGACCTGCGCGCCCATGTCCACGAGGTGACGCGCGGCGAGCGGTCCGGCCCAGCCCATCGACAGATCGATGACCCGCACGCCATGCAGCGGACCTTTAGTTGACGTTCCCGATGAACTGCCAACCGCACTTCCCCGTGGACTTCCAGCCACGCTCACCCCCCTGCTACGACGTTGGCACGCCGCAATTCGTTGAACGTCTCCGCATCCACACCCACAGTCGCGAGAGACTCCCGTGTGTGTGCGCCGAGCAACGGCGCCGAACCGCCAACGCGCGCTGGCGTCCGGTACAGTTTGAACGGCACCACCGGCGCGGTGATCGACCCTTGCTCGGCGTGGGTGATCTGGCCGAACGCGCCACGTGCGACGTACTGATCGACCTCGAGCAGTTGTTGCATCGTCGGCACCAGCGCAAGCGGGATGCGCATCGACTGACCGCGATGAAAGAGTTCCTCCGCAGATTGCTGCTCGAGGCGTTGCTTGAAGATCGACTCGAGCCGAGCGGCATCGGCAAGCCGGCCGAGTGTGGTCTGATACGCCGGCAAATCGGCAAGTTCGGCGAGGTCGAGCAATTTGCAGAACGCGGCCCACTGGCTCGGCGTCAACGCCGTGATACCGATCCAGCCATCCCGGCACGGATAGATGCCCAACGGAAACGTCGGGGGGAAGCGATTGATGCCCATACGTGGTGCGACAACGCCGGTGTTGTACGCACCGACCGCGCCGACTTCGGTGAAGCACAAGTTCGCTTCGTAGATGCTCGTATCGAGTTGACACGCTACCGTTCGATTGCCGAGTTCGTCGGCGATGACCTGCCCCAACGTACCGATGTAAGCGGTCAGTCCTCCAACGATTTGCGCCTGATACCCCGACGGCATCACCGGCGGACCCTGCTCTTCACCGATGCCCCGCAGCATGCCGATCAGCGCATGGCAGATGCCGTCGCTGCCGGCATAGTTTGCATAAGGTCCGCTCTGGCCGAACCAGGTGATCCGCGAGAACACCACGCGCGGCGCCACGGGGACGAGTTCATCGAGCGATACCGCGCCGGCGCCAACCGACGCATCGAGCACGACGTGCGCGGCGGCAGCCAACTGCAGGAACAATCGCCGTCCCTCAAACGTTTCCACGTCCAGCGCCACACTGCGCTTATTGGCGCTCAGGTATGCATGCAGTGCGCTGTTATCCGGCGCCGAACCACGCGGACTGAACGGCGGTAGCAAGCGCGTCGCGGCGCCACGCAACGGCTCGACATCCACAACGTCCGCGCCGTGGTCCGCGAACAATTTGCCGCAATACCCGGTCGCGACCGTGCCGCCGATATCGAGCACGCGAATGCCGGCGAGCGCCTGCTCGTTCGATATTTCAGGCATCGAAGCTCCGATTTCGCAGCAATTTGCCGGCCACGCATGAGTACCTATTCAAATAGCACGCGTAGAGTGCTATACCCAACAACAATTGTAGATGCATTCACCGCGAGGAGCGCAGATGAGCGAAGCACCTGTTCAGCAGCAAGAATACGATCTCGATACCGGCTGGATGCAGCAGATGGGCGAATGGGGCATGCACGCGGAACCCGGCAAGCGCGGCCTCACGCTGACTGAAATTCAGATTGGCAGCTACGGCGACATTCCCACCATCAGCAAGAATATGAGCGGACGCCCACGCGGCGCCGGCGAACGCGCGGACGCCTATCGCGTCGGTGCGTACGGTGTACGCGCGAAGTCGGAGATATGGCTGTCGAACGCGACGTTTCTGTACGAAGAAGCGCTGCAACGCCAATGGAGCTCCGCGACCGACGTGCCCTGGCACACCATCGAGCCGCTACCCGACGCCGTAGAAGAAGCCGAGTGTCTATTGTGTACGTTCTTCAACGAAGTCGAATTCGTTGCCGGTGATGTGCCCGCGCGGTGGGTCGCCAACACGACACCGGACTTTCTCGAACCGCGCCACGTATTGATCGCGCAGGTGATGGACGAAGCGCGTCATATGGACGTATTCCGCAAGCGCGCACTCGCCAACGGTGGCGGCCTGATGCGTATGTCCGGGGCGACGTCCGGTTTCGTCGGCAGCATCGACCTCGCGCGCGATTTCACCGAGATGTCGACACGCCTGCACATCTCCGGCGAGGGCGCGGTGCTGACGATGTTCCGCATGGGCGAACTTTTCGGCCAGAACGAAGCCGAGAAAATCATGTATCGCCTGTGCGCTCAGGACGAAGCGCGTCATGTTGCGTTCGGCGTGATGCACCTGCGGTTTCTGTCGGAAACGGCACCGGAACGACGCGAGGAGATCGAGTTCTATCTCGATGAAGCTGAGGCCCAGATCCTGTCCGGCGTTCAGAATCCGGCAGGTACTCAGGCCGAAACCGCCGAGGCGCTGGCAATCCTGCTGGGCGGCGGCAAAGAGCACTACGATGAGGGCCACAAGAAACTGCTCGTCATTCGACGCCGTCAGCTGAAGGAATACATGCAGCGCGTCAAGACCGCCGGCTTCGGTGCAAGATTCGAAAACGGCCGTTCGACGCTCCCGCAGCAATTCGCAGCAGCGCACTAGCACCGAAGGACGAAGCAGCATGGCAACCAAACCCTCCCAGGGCATGGCGGTGCCCGCCGCAATGCCGAACAGTGGTGCGCAGGCGGGTGTTGAAGGTGTTCCTGAGCCCAGTTACGAGTGGATGGGCCTGTCGGCCGAATGGGGCACCCGCGTCAAGCCCGGCGAACATGGTCTGCGGCTCGACGATCTCAATGTCGGCATCTACGGCGAAGTGCCGGAAGTCTGGGAAGATCAGACTCGTCGGCCGCGCGGCGCGTTGCCGCGTCCCGGCGTGCCGCCGCTGCCGTACAACCTGCGCCACAAGCATCAAATGTGGGCCGACAGCGCGGCCAATCTGTACGAGGAAGCCATCCAGCGCCGCTGGATACCGGCAACCGACGTGCCGTGGGCTTCGCTGCAGCCGCTACCCGACGAGGTCGAGCGCGCAGTGTGTCAGGTATGTACGGAACTGTCGCAATACGCCAACACCGAAATCGAGATCATCACGTACTGGCAGGACCAGATGTCCTACGGCTATTACGAGGTGAAACAGTTTCTGGCGACCGTCACATTCGATTGCGCGCGCATCATCGAGGCGTTGCGCAAGCGGGCGCTGTCGAATGGCGGCGGTCTCGGCGTGGAGAGCCGGGGCCTCGTCAACCGGATGATCCTCGAAAGCCGCGGCGGCTGGACCGAATCGGCCGTGTATCTGTATCTGGTGCGAGGTACCTTCACGATGCAGGTGTTGCGCGGCCTTCTGATCGCTGCGCACAACGATGCCGAACGCATGATTTTCAGCAAGGCGATCGAAGACCACGCGCGCCATCTGACGTACGGCTACGACCACCTGAAATACTCGGTCGCGCATCAAGCCGGCCAGGCCGACATCCTGCAGACATTGCTCGGCCTCGGTGAAGTGATGATGGCCGCAGAACTCGAGGAGACGACGATGCGGCCAGCACTTGCGATCATCTTCGGTGGCGGCATCAAAGGCGGTCGCACCGTCGGCATGGAAACGTATCTGCGCCTGGTTGGAGACTTCGTGCGCAACTACGTCGCCCTCTGCGACTGGCTCGGCGTGCCGCGGGCCGAAATGCTCCATCCGCTGTTGAAAAAATACCTGGAGCATTGAGCATGTCGGTGAGCACAGCAGAACCCCTGTCCGCCGCGTGGCTCGAGCGTGCACGTGCCGCAGTCAACGCGGACCGGGCATTTCGCAAACGCGGTTCCATCGACGCGAACGTAGCCGTAAAAATCGGCGCGGTGAGCCACCTTGTGTCATTCAGCGGTTTCAGTTGCCACGCGGTTCGCCCGTTGAACGGCAACGATCTGCGCGACGCGGATTTCGTCATCGACATGAGCGCCGATCAATGGGCGCGCTTTCTCGACGGACGCCGCAGCGGCGAAGGCCGCTCGCTGGTGGAACTCGATACGATCGACAATGTCGTGACGGCCGCGAATCCGCGCAAGCAACTGGACTTTCTGCGCTATCACACCTCGGTGCAGGCTTTCTTCGACGCCGGCGTGCGCGCCGAGACGTCGTAAAGCGCGCGCGCTCATCATGCCGATCTACGCGTACCGATGCCGCGCGTGCGGCGGCGTGACCGACGCGTACGCTTCAATCGACAGCCCGCCCTCCGCCATCGAGTGCGAACACTGCCGGGCGCACGACACGCATCGCATCATTGCGCGGGTCGCTTATCACGCCTCGGACAACAGCAAGACCGCCAGACTCGACCCCAAGTACGAAAAGATGGTCGATGATTCGATGCGCAAGAGTCGCAGCGCAGACCCCAACCGATTGCTGCGCAAGTTGAAGCCGTTCAGCGATTCTCCGGATTGATAGCACCGCGCGATCGCCAATGGATACCGAACAACGCATCGAGCTCGAAACGCGGTTGCTGTTTCAGGAAGACACCATCGCGAAACTGAACGACGCGCTGATCGACCAGCAGCGCCAGTTGGACGAGATGCGCGACATGATCGCGCGACTGATTGAATCGATCGAACGGGATGACGCCGATCCGGGTTTTTCGCTCGGAGACGAACGCCCGCCCCACTACTGAGTGGCGCTGCCGTCGAACTCGAGCGGGCCGAGCGTCAGTCGTCGTCGTTGCTGCAGGCTGCCGCAACCCACTTTCCGACCATAGCGATGTGTATTTCGCCGCCCTCGCCCATCGTTCGATCAACCTTGCCGGTATAGGCCGCCGGCGACGGTGCTTCGAATTTCGCATGGGTTTTCGACGGGCTGGGACCACCGCACGTCTCCTCGAATTCCAGAACACGCGCGCTCTTCGTGATCACATTGCGCTTGCAACCGGGATTCTCGTCCTGCATCAGCGCGTCGCGATCGATGTCAGCTTTGGTTACACAGGTTCGCTCGGTTCGCTTTTCAACCTTGCCCGCCCGCGCGTGCATGAATGCTTCGATCCGCGCACGCTCATCGGCCGGCATCTTCGCCAACTCGTCCTTGGGGATTGGCATGCCGGCAAGAGCGGTCGACACCGTGACGTCCCAAGCGCCGGGCTTGATATCGAACGAATCTGCGTGGGCACACCACGGCACGACGCACACAGTCAACATAACCAATCGAATCAACATGATGGCCTCCTGAATTAAAGCGCGCGCGCACGTTTCCGACGGGACGCGATTCGGCCAATGTCACGACACGCATCGGAGCAGAATCGCGCCGAAGCATACGGCACGAACCAATCGTCGCAGGCTGGACAACGAATCGCATCGCTGGAACGTTCAGTCAGCACGCCGGCACGGCGCTCCGCCATCACCGCGGCAATGCGGGAATTGCGTCTCACCATGTCGCGAAACGCCAGATCGCTGACGTCGAGCAGATCGATGATCGTGCCGACCTCCAACCGCGGCGACCGCAACAGCAACGCAATGGCTTCTTCTTCGAGTGTCATTCGATCAACGTTTCAGGACGCATGATTTTGCGACGAACAATCTTACCGAACCGGCTGGCTTGGAGGCGGAATTGAGCCGCGTTTTTTTTCGACCATCGCTTCGAGTCCACGGGTTACATCGCGGCAACTGAACCTGCCAACCTCATTCGACCGTAACACTCTTCGCCAGATTGCGCGGCTGATCGATGTCGCAACCGCGCTCGATCGCCATCCGATACGCAAACTGCTGCAGCGGTACCAGCATCAGCAGTGGATCGAGCAATTCGTGCAGTTGCGGTACCACGATCACATCGTCTACGGCGGCGCCGAGCGTGGCCACATTGCTCAGTGCGAGCACCGGCCCGCGGCGGGCACGGATTTCTTCGATCGTCGAAATGTTCTTCTCGAACAGATCGTCGGATGGAATGACGACGACGGTGAAAGTCTCCGGCGATATCAGCGCCAATGGTCCGTGTTTCAGTTCAGATGCCGGATACGCTTCAGCGTGCAAGTAACTGATCTCTTTGAGTTTTAGAGCGCCTTCCATTGCAAGTGCAAAGCCTTCGTTGCGGCCAACGAAGTACGCGTTGGCGAACTGCGCGTACTTGCGCGCGAGTTCTGCCGGCTGCGCCTCCAACGCAATCATTGCACTCAGTTGATCGGGTAACGCCTCCAGCGCATCGATCAGACGCCGGCCGGCGCCGGCCGAAACGTCCTTCATGCGCCCCAGATGCAACGCCAGCAGCACGAACGCAACCAATGTGGAGGTGAAGGTCTTTGTCGACACCACGGCGATTTCCGGGCCGGCATGCAGATACACACCGCGACCGCACGCCCGCGCAATGCTGCTGCCGACGACGTTGACGATCCCAACGACCACGCCACCCTTGCGCTTGATTTCATCCACCGCCGCCAGGGTGTCGAACGTTTCGCCGGACTGACTCACAGCGATGTACAGCGTGTCGTCTTCGATGACGGGATTGCGATAGCGGAATTCGGCGGCAGATTCGGCATCGCACGGAATTCGACTCAATCGCTCAATCATGCGCGCGCCGAGCAAGCCGGAAATGCAGGCCGATCCGCAGCCGAGGATTTTGATGCGGCGAAACGCCAGCAGTTCGCGCGCGGTGAGTTCGAGCCCGTCCAGCCGTGCCGTGGAAAAGCGTCGATCGAGCCGGCCGCGCAACGTGCCGCGAACGGCATCGGGCTGCTCGTGAATTTCCTTTGTCGTGAAGTGGCTGAACGTACCCTTCGACAACTGTTCGTCGACGAGCGCAAGCGTTGTTGGTTGCTTCGATGCAGGTGACGCGTCGAGCGAGGTCACTCGATAGCCGTGGGCCTCGACGACCGCGATTTCTCCATCGTCGAGATAGATCGCCTGCTGCGTGTGCCGCACCAGCGCCGATGCATCCGATGCGATGAACATCTCTTTGTCGCCGATGCCCAGAATCACCGGGCTGCCGTTGCGCGCAACAACAATCTGGTTGGGATACCTCGCATCCATGACTGCAATGCCGTAGGTGCCGGTGATCGCCCGCAGCGCCACGCGCACCGCGTCCTCCAGTGAATCCGAGTTGACGCTGGCAATGAGCTGCGCGAGCACCTCGGTGTCGGTATCCGATGCAAACTCGACGCCGCCGCGTTCCAGTTGCGCGCGCAGCGCGTGGGCGTTTTCGACAATCCCGTTGTGGACGAGCGCGACGCGCCCGGTTGAGTCGAGGTGCGGATGCGCGTTCGCATCATTCGGCGCGCCATGCGTCGCCCAGCGTGTGTGCCCAATGCCAACGACGCCGCTGAAGCGCTTCGGCAGGCTCGCTTCCATGTCGCGCACTTTGCCCTGCCGCTTGTGCACATCGATGCCGCGTTTGCGATGCAGCGCCAGGCCGGCCGAATCGTAGCCGCGATACTCCAGACGATGCAGCCCTTCGACGAGAATGGGCACTGCATTTTGATGTCCTACATAGCCAACAATTCCGCACACTTATGGTGTTCTCCTGGGTAGGTACTGAGATTTTTCAGCCGTAAATCAGACGCCGTATCTGACGCTCACTGAGCGGCGCGGCGCCAAACGGACGCGCCGCCAGTTCGCCGGCAATCTGCCGAAAGATCAGTCTGTTCGTGACGCGACCAGCCGATTTCAGCTCGCGATGCCGACGCCGGACGAAACTCTCGGGCGTTTCACTCGACAGCAGATCCAACAGTTCCAGCACCGCGCGGCGCGCTTCGTGTGGTTCGAGCCGCGTGGACCGAGCGAGATGGGCGGCGAGTTCATCGGCGTCGTACATGGAGATGGATTAGGCACTCTGATTCGAACCCTGGCAATTTTTTTGCCCGAATTCGGGCAGGAATTTACAATTCGATGTGCAATCCAACTCCGGCGAGCCCTCGCGTCGATTTGACCAGTGCCGGTGCTTCAATCCGTCGTCCGCTACCGATCGCAAATTGATGTTCGCTGGGCATTGATGAACAATGCCGCGCAAATCCGTGCTGCCCGCCCATGTCGAACGACGCTCACCTCAGTCAGGCCCAACCCACATGCGCGCTAACCGCAATGCCCGCTAAACATGCACGCTGAAGACGGTGCGACCGACGTGCAGCCGGTGGCTTCGCGTATGGCGCCGCTGTTCGTCGGTGCGATTGGTGTTGTCTACGGGGACATCGGCACGAGCCCCCTCTATACGCTGAGGCAGTGTTTCTCCGGCATCCATCGGCTCGATCTGTCCGCTGCCAACATCATGGGCATCCTGTCGATCCTGTTCTGGTCACTGATGATGATCGTGACCTTGAAGTACGTGACCCTGATCATGCGCGCCGACAACCGTGGCGAAGGCGGCATCCTCGCGCTCACCGCATTGGTTTCGCGTGGCATGGAGTCGCAACCCAGGCGCCGCGCGTGGTTCGTCGGCTTCGGCATATTGGGCGCGGCAATGTTCTACGGTGACGGCATGATCACGCCTGCGATCTCGGTGCTTGGCGCGGTGGAAGGTTTGGGCGTGATCGCGCCCACACTGCACAAGTTGATCGTGCCGCTGGCGATCATCATCATCGTCACGCTGTTCGCGATACAACGCACCGGCACGGCTCGTGTCGGCGCATTTTTTGGCCCGGTGATGTGTGTCTGGTTTGCGACCCTCGCAATACTGGGTGCAACTCAGATCTTCAACCGGCCGCAGGTGCTCGAAGCAATCAATCCAGCTCACGCAGTCGTCTTCGTGCTCGCCAACCCCACCGCCGCATTCCTCGCGCTGGGCGCCGTCATTCTGGCGGTGACCGGCGCCGAAGCGCTGTATGCAGACATGGGACACTTCGGCATCTCGCCGATCCGGCGCGCGTGGGTGTTTTTCGTCATGCCGTCGCTGGTCCTCAACTACTTCGGCCAAGGGGCGCTGCTGCTGGACGACCCGACCCGGATCAAGAATCCGTTCTATTTGATGGCACCCACCTGGGCGCTGATCCCACTGGTGGTGCTCGCCACCTGCGCCGCGGTGATCGCGTCGCAGGCGGTGATTTCCGGCGCGTTCTCGCTGACGCGGGCGGCGATTCAGATGGGTTACTGCCCTCGCTTGACCCTGCGACACACCTCCGAGCGGGAAATCGGCCAGATCTACGTTCCATTCATCAATTGGGCCCTGTTCGTCGCAGTGATCCTGCTGGTGATTGGATTCCGCCACGCCGACCATCTCGGTGGCGCCTACGGCATCGCCGTCACGCTGGCAATGCTGATCGATTCGATTCTCATCCTGTTCGTTATGTTGCGTATCTGGCAGTGGCCGACGCTCGTTGCCGTTGCGATCGCGGTGCCGTTGGTGCTCATCGATCTTGCGTTCCTTACATCGAACGCGTTGAAGATTCCATCCGGAGGCTGGTTTCCGATTGTCATCGGTATCGCTGTCTTCACGTTGCTGACGACATGGAAGAAGGGCCGCGCGGTGCTGATGAATCGACTGTCCGACGAGTCGCTGCCGGTCAACGATTTCATTGAGAGCATCCAACTCGACCCGCCGACGCGCGTAGCCGGCACCGCCGTGTTTCTAACCTCCGCGGTCAACACGATTCCGCACTCGCTGCTGCACAATCTCAAGCACAACAAAGTGCTGCACGAGCGCGTGGTATTTCTGACGATCATCTCGCGCGACATTCCATACGTCTCGCCCGAGGAGCGTTACGAAATCAAACCGCTGGGCGGGGAATTCTTTCAAATTACGGCGTACTACGGGTTCTCCGAAGACGCCGACGTGCCTCGCCTGCTCGCGCAATGCGGCCGCGGCGGATTCGTCTTCAAGATGATGGAAACATCGTTTTTCGTCTCGCGCGAAGCGTTGATCAGCGTCGGCGCGCCGGGCATGGCGACCTGGCGGGAACGGCTGTTCGTGTCGATGTCGAAGAACGCAACGAAGGCGTCCGACTTCTTCGCCATCCCATCCAATCGCGTCGTCGAACTCGGCACGCAGGTCGAGATTTAGCTGCGCGCAATTCGGTGCACTCCGCGCCATTGTAAGATCGTTAGTATTCGACGCTGTCGGGAACGAGCCCTGCGCGGCGCATGCGGCTGCCTGCAACGGCCTGACCCGTATGGATGGATCGCGTCATCGGGATCGGGTTACGAAGCCGCGCGTCATCAAATTCCATCAAACCTTTGCGTTCCGCCCCAAGATAGTGTTGAAATCGGCACCGGGATCGCGTCCGCCTGGGGCATTCACAGGACTTGCAACGTCACGACATAGCCATGTCGGGGTGCAGGGTCGGCACGCGATCTCCGGCACGACGGGGGACGTGCTGTGATTCGGGGGGCCGATCTCGCACGAGGTCGATTACATCAACAACGGTCGCGCAACCTCTCAGCCGGCCTAAGGAACGAAGCAAGACACCATGACACCAGACAGAATTCAGCGATCCCGTGCGGTCGTATTGATGGCGCTGATGCTGACAGTGCCCGTCTATGCCGCCGACACGCAGCCTCTCGACAACCTTCTCGCGCAACAGTCCGCCACGGACAAGGCGGCGAAGGCAGCACAGGACAAGGTCGATCAGCTCGACGATTCAACGCAGCAGATGCTGACGAGCTATCGCCGCGCGCTCGAAACGACGCAGAGCATCACGAAGTACAACGCGCATCTGACCGATCAGGTCAACGAGCAGCGCAAAGAGATCGACTCCGTCAACGAGCAACTCGCGACAATCGAAACCACCAGCCGTGACGTGTTCCCGCTGATGGAGAACATGGTCGCCATGCTCGCCAAGTTCGTCGCTGCCGACATGCCGTTCAAGCTTGCCGAACGTACCAAGCGTGTCGAGGACCTGAAAGCCCTGATGGACCGTGCAGATGTGACCGTCTCGGAAAAATACCGTCGCATTCTCGAGGCCTACCAGATCGAAATGGAGTATGGGCGAACTCTCGACAGCTACGAGGCGAAGCTCGGCGAAGGTGACGCTGCCACAGTCGTCGATATCGTACGCGTGGGTCGTGTCGCGCTCGTGTATCGCCGTCCCGATGGAAAGGACGCCGGCTACTGGAACAAGGCCGAAGGCAAATGGGTGTCCGATCCAGGCGAAGAAAAAGATATTGCAGCCGCACTGGCGGTTGCTCAGAAGAAAGGGGCCCCTGACGTCCTGTGGGTCAAGCTGCCAGCCGCAACGGAGGTGCAACGGTGAATCGTTTCTTCAAGGTTTTGACGATGCGCAAACTGACGCTCCTGGCCACCATCAGCCTGTTTGCGTCGCAAATGCTGCTGCCGGCAAACGCCGCCGCGGCGGTGACGCTCGAACAACTGCTGCAGCAAGTCAAGAACGTCCGCAGTGCGGAATCGACAGAGAACGCCAAGCGAATCCAAGAGTTCACGGCGGCTCGTAGCGAACAGGCCAAGTTGCTCGCCGATGCCCAAAAGGCGCAGAAGGCGGCCGAGGATCGCAGCAACGCGTTGTCTGCCGAGTTCGACAAGAACGACAAGGAAATCAACGACGTCAACCAACTATTGAAACAACGCCAGGGCAACCTTGGTGAGTTGTTTGGCGTAACTCGCCAGGTTGCCGGCGATACCGCCAACGTCGTCGAGCAATCGATCATCAGCGCGGAGTTTCCCGATCGAGAGGAATTTCTGCGCTCTCTCGCTTCCGCAAAAGCACTGCCGTCAATCTCGGAGTTGGAGCGGCTGTGGTTCGAGATGCAGCGTGAAATGACCGCGACCGGTCAGATCGAACGCTTCGAACATCCGGTCCTGCAGCCAGATGGAAAGTCCGAAACGGCGCAGGTGGTTCGGATCGGTCCGTTCACCGAGATGTCGAACGGCAAATATCTGACGTACCTGCCCTCACTGAAGAGCCTGTCGGTGCTGTCGCGTCAACCGCCGAGTCGTTTCCTGGCCGCCGCAAAGAATTTTCAAGCGGCCACCACCGGCTACGTCCGCACCGCGGTCGATCCCGGCCGAGGTGTGCTGATTCAGTTGTACGGCGAACGTCCCGACATCGTCGAGCGTATCGAGCAGGGTCAGGAAGTCGGTTACGTGATCATCGCGGTGCTCGCCGCCGGCTTACTGTGTTGGGTGTATCAGCTCATCTATCTGGTCCGCACGCGGATGAAAGTCGCGGCACAACAGAAAGACCTGGATCACCCGCGCAACGACAATCCGCTCGGCCGCGTACTACTCGCGTTCAAAGGCGACACATCGCGTATCGAAGAGGACTGGGAAGTCGCCGAACTGCGCATCTCGGAAGCTGTGGTTGCCGAGATTCCAAAGCTCGAGCGGTTCCAGGCGTTCCTGCGGCTGGCGGTTGCAGCCGGCCCGCTGCTTGGTCTGATCGGTACCGTTATCGGGATGATCCTGACGTTCCAGAGCATCACCGAATCCGGTTCGAGCGATCCGAAACTGATGGCCCACGGTATCGGCCAGGCGATGATCGCAACGGTGCTGGGCCTTGCTTGCGCCATCCCGC
The DNA here is from genome assembly GCA_963735085.1 of uncultured Gammaproteobacteria bacterium. Lineage (GTDB taxonomy): Bacteria > Pseudomonadota > Gammaproteobacteria > Pseudomonadales > Azotimanducaceae > DATJGR01. The sequence goes on along the minus strand of CAVTJP010000005.1, from coordinate 2,492,655 downwards.
TGCTGTTCGGCAATGCGGTGCTCAGCGCGTTGTCGCGTCAGCTCACGTCGCTGCTCGACGGTCAGACGTCGGGCTTGCTCGCTGAAATGATCGAGAAGAAAAATGCTGGATAAGCTGCTGCTGCCGTACCAGTCTATGGTCAACCTGGTTGAAGGTGGCGGCCCGTACGTGTTCTACATCTTCTGTGCCGGCGTGATCATGTGGACGTTGGTGTTCGAACGGATCTGGTATTTCTCCCAGGTGTTGCCGGGCGAGATCCAGACCACGGTCGACAAGTGGAATGCGCGCAGCGATCACCTCTCATGGTGCGCGCGGCAGATTCGTGAGGCGATGATCTCGCGGCTGGATTCGCGCATGGGCGCCAACCTGATCGTGATGCGCGTGCTGGTGCCGATGGCGCCGCTGCTCGGTCTGATCGGCACTGTCAGCGGTATGCTGGAAGTATTCGACTCGATGGCACTGAGAGGTTCTGCGGATGCCCGCACGATGGCCAGCGGCGTGTCACACGCCATGCTGTGCACGATGTCCGGCCTTGCAGTCAGCATCACGGGGTTGTATCCGGTGTATCACTTCACCACTGTTGCGAAGCGCAAGTCCGAATTGATCGCCGACCAGTTGAGGTTCTGACATGCGCTCACGCCGACATGCAGAAGAGGTCCACCAGGACTCGCACGGTATCGATCTGGCGCCGATGCTGGATTTCGTGCTGAATCTGTTGATCTTCTTCATCATCATCGCGGTATTCGTCAAGCAATCCGGCTTGACCGTGCAACGCCCCACAGGGGAACCGCCACCGAAAAACGCTGACAAAAGTATTGCGATCCAGGTACTCGAGAACGGCGAAGTGTGGGTCGATGGCCGTGTAATTGACCCGGAGGCGGTGCGCGCAAACGTGGAACGGATGCATGCGTTGGATCCCAAGGCAGGCGTATTGGTTATTGCCGATGCGAAGGCGAAGACCGGTCTTGTCGTTACGGTGGTCGATCAGTGTCATCTGGCAGGCGTATATAACGTCACCTTTGCAACCGGAGGGGGATAACCGAAGTGGCGCTACGTAGTCATGCTCCCGATCAGGAAGATCACGGTATCGATCTGGCGCCAATGCTGGATTTCGTACTGAATCTGTTGATCTTCTTCATCATCACCACGTCGTTCGTCAAACAGACCGGCGCGGTCATCGACGAACCCACTGCCGATACGGCCGTGCACCGCGAATCGGGCAATCTATTGATTGCGATCAAACCGGACGGCGAGATCTGGATGGATCGAAAGCAGACCGTGCTTCGCGAAGTGCGGCCGATCCTGGAAAAACTGCACATCGAACGGCCCAAAGATACCGTGGTAATCATCGCCGACAAGGACGCGCCGGCGGGTCAGGTCGCCAAGGTGATGGATGAGGCCAAGAAGGCCGGAATCTCGGAAATTGCGCTGGCAGCGACCCCAGGTTCCGTATAACGGAGGTGATCGATGAATTCCACCTATGTAAGACTTCCGGTCGCGTTCATTCTCGGCCTGGCTTTTGCAACCGGCCTCTATTGGTTCATGTGGCTGGCCGTTAGCGGCAACAGCCACTTCGAGGCCCTGAGGCCGGCTCTGAAGATCAATTTCACGGTGCTGCGCCACGACACCGAAACCCAAACCAAGCAGGAGAAGATGGTTCAGCCGAAGCCTGAAAAGGTGCCGGAGATTCCGCAAATTTCCAACATCAATACGGGGCTCGACTCGAGCGGCGTCAGTTCGGTCAATGTGTCGTTCGACACGTCCAACCTGGGGCACGGCATTTCCGTCGGGTCTGACCGTGACGTGATTCCACTCGTGCGGATCAATCCCGAGTACCCGTCGCGAGCGCGTTCACGCGGTATCGAGGGTTGGGTGCAGGTGGAATTCACGATTACTGCGGCCGGCACCGTCGCCAATCCGAAAGTTGTCGACGCCGACCCGAAAGGGATGTTCGACCGAGCCGCAGTGACGGCAATCAGCCGATGGAAATACAACCCGAAGGTCGTCGACGGACGCGCTCAGGAACGCCGCGGCGTGATGGTCGTACTGACTTTCAAGTTGGAGAAATAACGTTGCGCGCTTCAACTGTAATCTCGATCGGAATGGTGGTGCTGGCGGCGTTCGGCGCAACGTCGCTGTCGAACACCGCCTATGCCGCAGACGACAAAAAGGAGCAACGCACTCCAAGCATTGACGTGAGCACCGGCAAAAAGCTCAACGAAGCCATCGAGGCGCTCAATGCGCAGAAGTACCCCGACGCCAAGGCCGTACTGGCAAAACTGAACATGGACAAGTTGAGTCCGTATGAGAAGAGCCGCGTCTATCAGATATATGCGTCGATTGCCGGCGCTCAGAACGACTACGACGGCGTCCGCAAAAACATGCAGGCGGCGATTGCAACGGGTGGCCTGAACGATGAGGAAATGCAGGAAGCCCGCTATCAGATCGCTCAGATGTACATCGCCGAAGAACACTGGCAGGAAGGCATCAACGCGCTGAACGAGTGGTTCAAGACCGCCGAAAATCCGAATTCAACTGCCTATTACCTGCTCGCGGTTGCCTATTACCAATTGAAGAAACTCGATCAGGCCCTGGCGCCGGCTGAGAAGGCCGTCAGCCTGACCGATAAGCCGCGCGAGAGCTGGCTGCAACTGCTGCTGGCGCTGCGCATCGAGAAGGAGCAGTACCAGCAGGCGATTCCGCTGCTGAAACAACTGGTCATGGCAGACCCGTCGAAGAAGGCCTACTGGGTGCAGTTGTCGGCGGTCAATCGCCAATTGGAGCGGTATACCGAATCGCTTGCGGTGCTCGAGGTGGCGAACATCGGTGGATTGCTGAAAACCGAATCCGACCTGCGCCCGATGACCGAACTCGAAGCGTTCAATGGCATCCCCTATCGTTCCGCAAAGAACCTCAACAAGTTCCTCTCCGACGGCACGTTCAAGCCGGCTGAAAAGACCTACGAACGCCTGGGCTTTTCGTACATTGAAGCGCGCGAGTACGAAAAAGCCATCAAACCGTTGGACAAAGCGGGCCAGATGAGTTCGACAGGCGAAACGTACGTGCGTCTCGCCGAAGTTCAATTGCAGCGGCAGGACTGGGGCGGCGCCGCGGATGCGCTGAACAAGGCACTCGCCAAGGGTGGCCTCAAGGACACCGGCAATACGCAACTGTTGATGGGCATCGCGCTGTACAGCGACAAGAAGCCAAAGGCGGCACGGGGCTGGTTTGTCAAAGCAGCAGCGCACGACAAACAAAAGAAGCAGGCTGATGCCTGGATCAAACACATCGACTCCGAGCAGTCCTCTTAGCCCGCAGGGAATTTCAGCTCCATGGCACTCACGATTACGTTTCAGCTGACCGACCGCGATATCGAACATCTCGGCGAGTTGATGAACAAGGCCAAGGACAAGGCCGCGACGCTCGGCGAGGACGACGTCATCCGTGCAACTCGCAACCTGCTCAACGAGTGCAATGGCATCGAGATGCCGGATTTCATCCGCGATCGGATGGAAAAGCTCGACCAACTCATCAACATCCTCGAGGATAAAGTCTGGGAACTATCCGGCGACGATCGTGCGCGAATCGTCAACGCGCTGGCTTATTTCGCCGACCCCGATGACATTATTCCGGACGACGTGCCGGGTTTCGGCTTTCTCGATGACGCCGTCGTCATCGATCTCGTCTGCCAGACCCTGCGTCACGATATCGATGCCTACGAGGACTTCTGCAAGTTCCGCGCAGCCGAAGAAGAGCGCCGCGGCAAATTGGTCGATCCGCTATCGCCGGAAGACTGGCTGCGCACGCGTCGCGTCCAGCTCCACGAACGCGTGCGGCGCCGGCGCCGGGCGTTGTACGACCGGCGCATGCGCGCCGGTCGACACCAGCCGACCACCGTCATTGTCTGAGGCCTGACTTTCGATAGCACCGAAGTGCTGATGGTCGATAAAGAACTCCGCACCTGCGGAGTTTTTTTTGCGCACATCGAGGCTGTCGGACCACCATTTCCGCGTATCCCTCCGGCGCAGTACAATGCGCGCGCACGGGTCGTGGATACCTCGCCCTGCCAAGCTCTAACATATAAGGAGAGGGGCGCAGATGATCACGTCGCCCGATTTCTGGTCGATCGCCGTCTATGTTGTCGGCACATTCATCCTCTGCGGCATCATGCTGGGCGTGTCGGCACTGCTCGGCGGAACAAGCGGAGCACGCGCCCGCAACGAACCGTTCGAATCGGGCGTGGTGTCCGCGTCGCCCGAGCGTCTGCGGCTGTCGGCGAAGTTCTATCTGGTGGCGGTATTCTTCGTGATTTTCGATGTCGAAGCATTGTTCATCTATGCATGGTCGATCTCGGTGCGGGAATCCGGTTGGAGCGGCTTCTTCGAAGCATTCACGTTTATCGCGATCCTGCTTGTGAGCCTTTTCTACCTCGCGCGTATCGGCGCGCTTGATTGGGCCCCGCGCACGCGTCAAACCGAACGCCTGAAGACCGGCGTCCACTTCGGCGCTGATTCCGATCATCGACGCAATAACAAATCGCAGTAGCCAATAGAGCACCATGAAATATACCTTCACGCGAATCGAACCGAACCGGCCCACCGGTGTCTCTCCGTTAACGAAGGACTACACGCAGCCGGAATCGACCGACGTATTCACCGAGGAGCAGATACGGCGCAACGTCTTCGTGGGGAAGTTGCAGGATCTCGTGAACTGGGGACGCAAGAACTCGATCTATCCGTTCAATTTCGGGTTGTCGTGCTGCTACGTCGAGATGGTTACGACATGGACCTCGACGCACGACATCGCACGGTTCGGCGCCGAAGTCATTCGCGCGTCACCGCGCCAGTCGGACCTGATGGTGATCGCCGGTACCTGCTTCATCAAGATGGCGCCGGTCGTGCAGCGCCTGTACGAACAATTGCTGGAGCCAAAATGGGTGATTTCGATGGGGGCCTGCGCCAATTCGGGCGGCATGTACGACATCTACTCGGTCGTCCAGGGCGTGGATAAGTTCCTGCCGGTCGACCTGTACATTCCGGGATGCCCGCCGCGTCCCGAAGCCTTTCTGGAGGGGTTGATGCTGTTGCAGGATTCAATCGGCAAGGAACAGCGACCGCTGTCATGGACCGTCGGCGATCAAGGCATCTACAAAGCCAACATGCCGGCGCAGCGCGACATCAAACTCGTCGAACGTCGGGCGCAAACCACACTGCGTAGCCCGGATGCGCTGTGAACGCCGTCGCGACACCCAGCCAGCCAACGCAGCCGGCGATCTTCCGGGATCTGTTCGCGCGCTTTGGTGAGGCGGATTTTACCGAGCAAGCCACCGTTGACCATGTGCCCACGCTGTGGACGACAGCGACGCGGTTGCACGAGGTGCTGCGCTATCTGAAGAACGACGTCGCGCAACCCTACTCGATGCTTTTCGACCTCACCGCCACGGACGAGCGCGTGCGCAAACATCGCCATCGGCTGCCGGCGTCGGACTTCACCGTCATCTACCACCTGCTGTCGATCGAGCGAAACCAGGACATCCGCATCAAGGTCGCGCTACAGGGAGACTTCCCGTCTATTGGCTCGATCGTACCGATCTTCGTCAACGCGAACTGGTACGAGCGCGAAGTGTGGGATCTGTTCGGCATCACATTCGATTCGCATCCCTACCTGCGCCGTATCCTGATGCCGCCGACGTGGGAAGGCCATCCGCTGCGCAAGGAATATTCAGCGCGCGCGACGGAATTCGATCCGTTTCAACTCGACGCGTTGCGCCAGGATCAGGAACAGGATGCGTTGCGGTTCCGGCCCGAAGACTGGGGCATGCGCCGCGCCACCGAGAATCACGATTTCATGTTCCTGAATCTCGGGCCGAACCACCCGTCTGCCCACGGTGCATTCCGCATCGTGCTGCAACTCGATGGCGAGGAGATCGTCGATTGTGTGCCCGACATCGGCTATCACCACCGCGGCGCCGAAAAGATGGGCGAACGGCAGTCATGGCACACCTACATTCCGTATACCGACCGCGTCGATTATCTCGGCGGCGTGATGAACAACCTGCCGTACGTGCTGGCGCTCGAAAAGCTGGCCGGTATCGAGGTGCCGGATCGCGTCAAGACCATTCGCGTGATGCTGTGCGAGTTCTTCCGCATCCTGTCCCACCTGCTGTACTACGGCACGTTCTGCCAGGACGTCGGCGCGATGAGCCCGGTGTTCTACATGTTCGTCGATCGGCAGAAAGGCTACGACGTGATCGAAGCCATCACTGGGTTTCGTATGCATCCGGCGTGGTTTCGCATCGGCGGCGTCGCGCACGACCTGCCGACCGGTTGGGAGACGAAGGTTCGCGAGTTCATCGACTGGCTGCCGAAGCGGTTGATGGAATACCGCAAAGCCATCCTGACGAACTCGATCCTCGTTGCGCGCGCGCGCGGCGTCGCATCGTACACGACCGCCGATGCACTCGACTGGGGCGTCACCGGCGCCGGTCTGCGCGCGACCGGTTGCGACTACGATCTACGCAAGGCGCGGCCGTACTCCGGCTACGAGAACTTCGACTTCGACGTGCCGCTCGGCAGCAATGGTGATGCATACGACCGCACGTTGGTGCGCGAAGAGGAAATCCACCAGTCGCTGCGTATCATCAAGCAGTGCCTCGACAACATGCCTGCCGGGCCGTACAAGGCCGACCATCCACTGACGTGCCCGCCTCCCAAGGAGCGCACGCTGAAAGACATCGAAACGCTGATCACGCACTTCCTCGGCGTGTCATGGGGGCCGGTGATGCCGGCTGGCGAAACGTCGCAGATGATCGAGGCAACCAAAGGCATCGCCGGATATTTTCTGACCAGCGACGCCAGCACGATGAGTTATCGAACGCGGTTACGCACACCCAGTTTCCCCCATCTTCAGCAAATCCCAAGCGTCATTCGCGGCCGAATGGTGCCGGACCTGATCGCCTACATCGCATCGATCGACTTCGTCATGTCGGACGTCGACCGATGACCGACGCCGTTAAGATCATCGATTCCCAATCGCCAACGTTTCAACTGAGCGACGCCGAACGGCGCGACATCGAGCACGCGATGCAGCACTACCCGGATCCACGCGCCGCCAGCATCGAAGCATTGAAGGTGGTACAGAAGCAGCGCGGCTGGGTGCCCGACGACGCCATCGGTCAGATTGCAGCCGTGCTCGGCATCACCGCTGCCGATCTCGAAGGCGTCGCCACTTTCTACAGTCTGATCTTCCGCCACCCGGTCGGCCGCCACGTCATCAAGGTCTGCGACAGCATCGCCTGCCACCTCACCGGTTACGACGAACTGCGCGAGGCCATAACGCGCGCACTCGATATTCGGTTTGGTGAAACCACGTCCGACGCGCGTTTCACACTGCTGCCGATCTGCTGCCTCGGTGCGTGCGATCGCGGCCCATGCCTGATGATCGACGACGCCCTGCACGGCCCGGTAGAGCCGCAACAGGTTGCTCAACTGCTGGAGGCGTACCCATGAGTCTGCGCAGTGCGCGCGATCCAGACTACGCTCGGCCTCTGACGCGGCTGATCGATCGCACGGCCGGCCCACTGGATTTCGACGGCTATCAAGCCGAAAACGGCTACGCGACGTTCCGCCGGGCGCTCACGCAAATGTCCAGCGCGGACGTGCAGGGCATCGTGAGAGCGTCGAATCTGCGCGGTCGCGGCGGCGCCGGATTTCCGACCGGCGTGAAATGGGGACTCATTCCGATGGGTCCCGAGGCCGGCGCGAAGTATCTCGTCTGCAACGCAGATGAAATGGAGCCCGGCACGTTCAAGGATCGCCTGTTGATGGAACAGGCACCCCATCAGCTGATCGAGGCCATGCTGATTGCCGGCTACGCGATCCAGGCGACGACGAGCTATATCTTTCTGCGCGGCGAATACGTCACTGCTGAAGCGCGCCTGAATCAGGCCATCGATGCCGCACGCGCGGCCGGCTACGTCGGCGAAAACATCCTCGGCGGCCCGTGGAGTTTCGACATTCACGTGCACACCGGCGCCGGACGATACATCTGCGGCGAAGAGACCGCGCTGATCAATTCTCTCGAGGGGCGACGTGCGATACCGCGTGCAAAGCCGCCGTTTCCGCAAATCGCCGGTTTGTGGGGTCGCCCGACAATCGTCAACAACGTCGAGACGTTGTCCAACCTGCCCCACATCGTGGCTAACGGAGCCGACTGGTTCAAGGGCCTTGCGCAAGGCAGAAGCGCGGACAGCGGCACCAAACTGTACGGGTGTTCCGGCCTCGCGGCTAAACCCGGTTGTTGGGAACTACCGATCGGAACGTCCGCACGCGAGTTGCTCGAAGTGCATGCGAACGGCATGAAAGGGGGGCGCAAACTCAAGGCGTGGCTGCCCGGAGGCGGTTCGACCGACTTCCTGCTGCCCGAACACCTCGATCTCGCGATGGACTATGAAACCATTCAAAAAGCTGGTTCGCGCATGGGCACTGGCCAGATCACCGTCGTCGCCGAAGACCAGAGCATGATCTCCGCAGTGCGAAATCTCGAAGAGTTTTTCGCGCGCGAGTCGTGCGGCTGGTGTACGCCGTGCCGCGATGGATTGCCCTGGAGCGTGAAGATTCTGCGGTCGCTGGAAGCCGGTCAGGGTCGCGCGGAAGACCTCGACGTGCTCGGTAAATTGACGCACTGGCTCGGCCCCGGCAAAACGTTCTGCCCGCACGCGCCCGGCGCGATGGAACCGTTGCAGTCCGCGCTGAAATTTTTCCGCGCGGAGTTCGAGGCGGGTGTTGCTTCCAGCGCAACAACCGCCCCGTCAAAACCCATCGCATCGAAACCTGTCTCATCAACGACAACGGCGGCCTGAGAAACCCGATGGCAATCATTCACATTGACGGCGAGGCGCACGAGGTCGACCCGACCGACAACCTGTTGCAGGCAAGCCTGAGCCTCGGTCTCGACCTGCCCTACTTCTGCTGGCACCCGGCCCTGGGCAGCGTCGGTGCCTGCCGTCAGTGCGCGGTGAAACTCTATCGGGACGAAAACGACACAGTCGGTCGCATCGTCATGTCGTGCATGACACCGGCCGCCGACAAGACACGCATTTCCATTGCCGATCCGGAAGCGAAGGAATTTCGCGAAGCCATCATCGCATTCATGATGGTCAACCATCCGCACGACTGCCCTGTCTGCGAAGAGGGCGGCCACTGTCACCTGCAGGACATGACGGTGATGACCGGTCACTACCGGCGCCAGTATCGCTTCACCAAACGTACCCATCTGAATCAAGAACTCGGTCCGTTCATCGCGCATGAGATGAACCGGTGTATTTCGTGCTACCGCTGCGTGCGCTATTACAACGGCTATGCTGGCGGCACCGATTTCGGCGTATTCAGCTCAGCCGAGAACGTCTACTTCGGGCGCCCAGAATCAGGCACGTTGCAGAATGAGTTCTCCGGCAACCTCACCGAGGTGTGCCCAACCGGCGTATTCACCGACAAGACCCACTCCGAACACTATGTGCGCAAGTGGGACATGCAGTTCGCGCCAAGCATCTGCAGCGGCTGCGCGGTGGGCTGTAACATCTCGCCCGGCGAGCGTTATGGCGAACTGCGCCGAATCGTGAATCGCTATCACGGTCAATTGAACGGCTACTTCCTGTGCGATCGCGGCCGCTTCGGCTACGGCTACGTGAATCGGGCCGAGCGTCCGCGCAAGCCACTGCTGAAACGCGACGGTGGCGGATTCGAAACAGTGTCGGTCGCCAACGCCCTCGCCCGGGTGCGAGCCCTGCTCGAGTCCGGCAAGCCGGTCATCGGAATCGGCTCGCCGCGCGCAAGCCTCGAAGCAAACTTCCGCCTGCGCCAGCTGGTCGGCGCGGATGCGTTCTACAGCGGCATGACACAGCGCGACGCAGCCTTGACGGCAACGGTACTCGAAGTGCTCCGCGACGGCCCGGTGGCTGCAGCCAGCATCCGAGCGATCGATGACGCCGATGCAGTACTGGTGCTCGGTGAGGATGTGCTGGCCACGGCGCCGCGGGTAGCACTGGCGCTGCGTCAGGCCGCAAACGGCAAAGCACTCGACATGACGCGCGAGAAGAACGTGCCCGAATTTCAGTCGGCATCGGCGGCCGATATTGCGCAGCACGAACGCAATCCAATTTTCGTCGCCACACCGGCCGCGACCGGCATCGACGACATCGCGCAACAGACACTGCGACTCGCGCCCGATGCAATCGCCGATCTCGGATTTGCAATAGCAAACGCGCTCGACGTGGCAGCGCCCGCGCCGGCCAATAATGTAGATGCGAGCATCGCGCAGCAGATCGCGGACGCGCTACGTCATGCGAAGCGGCCACTGATCGTCTCCGGCACCGGGTTGGATTCGACAGCCGTCGTTCACGCCGCCGCCAACGTGGCGTGGGCATTGCACAAAAACAATCCCGACGTACTGCTGAATCTCGCGGTGGCTGAAGCCAACAGTTTAGGTATGGCGCTGTTTGACGCACCACCGCTCGAGGATTGCCTGGCTCGCGTTGCCGAGACGCCGGCCATCGTCGTTGTGCTGGAAAACGACCTGGAACGTCGCCTGCCGGCGGTTGCACTCGAGCCGCTGCGCCCAAATGCGCAACTCGTGGTGCTCGACCATCAGATGACCGCCACCGCCCAACGCGCAGATGTGATCCTGCCGGCGGCGACGTTCGCTGAAGCAACCGGCACGCTGGTGAACATGGAAGGACGTGCACAACGCTATTTCCAGACCTACGATCCGGCCTATTACGACCGATCGATTGAAACCCTCGAATCGTGGCGCTGGTTCGGTCGGCTGCGCGGCGGCGAGCTGGAAACCGAAAATCTCGATGCGGTACTCGCCGAATTCGAGGCCGCAATGCCGCAGTTCGATGGCGTTGTTGGTGCCGCACCGGGTGCCGACTTTCGTATTCGTGGCATGCGTATTTCACGCGCGCCGCAACGTCAATCGGGCCGTACCGCGGCACGCGCAATCGTCTTCGTGCACGAGCCGCGTTCGACCCAGGACGCCGATACGGCACTCAATTTTTCGATGGAAGGCTACAACGGCACCGGCGCGGTCGATCGGCCACCGGAATTGCTGCCGTTTGCTTGGGCGCCCGGCTGGAACTCGCCGCAGGCATGGAACAAGTTCCAGACCGAAATCGGCGGCGCACTGCGCGGCGGCGATCCGGGTAAATATCTGTTCCGCGCTCAACCGCAGGCCACACCGCAGTACTTCGATCCGGAGCTGTCGCAGCCACCACATCAACTACGGAAACCACAACAACAGAGGGGCGCCGAGCTGACACTCGTGCCGTTACACGAACTCTTCGGCTCTGAAGAACTGACGAGTCTTGCCAAGCCGATTCAGGCGCGCATGCCGGCAGCCTACGTCATGCTGAATCACGACGACGCGGAGCGCTTCGGTATCGACGAACACGCACGCGCACGGTTGACGATCGGCGCGCGTGTCGTTGACGTGACGCCTCGGATACGCAGCGACTTCCCGCGCGGATTCGCCGGCGTCCCAGTCGGGCTGCCCGGCATCGCGCTGTTCACGACCGACACGACGTGCACCGTCGCAAACGGAGCCTGACGGATGTTCGATTGGGTCACGCCCGAACTCGGTGCGATTTTCTGGGCGATATTCAAATCCGTCGTGATACTCCTTGGCGTGGTTCTCGCGGGTGCGCAGATGATCTGGGTCGAACGCCGCATGCTCGGTTTGTGGCAGGACCGCTACGGCCCAAATCGGGTCGGCTGGTTCGGCCTGCTGCAAGTACCCGCCGACATGATCAAGATTTTCTTCAAGGAAGACTGGACACCGCCGTTCGTCGACCGGTTCACGTTCATCCTGGCGCCCGCGCTCGCGATCGGTCTGATGCTGCTGGCGTTTTCGCTGGTTCCCGTGACGCCGAACTGGGTCGTCACATCGCCCAATGACGGCATCCTGTTCTTCTTCGCCATTGCCGGGCTTGCGGTCTACGCGGTCATCCTCGGCGGCTGGTCGTCGAACAGTAAGTACGCGCTGCTCGGCGGGTTGCGTTCGGCCGTGCAGATGATGTCCTACGAGGTGTTCATGGGCCTGTCGCTGATGGGCGTGGTGATGGTGACGGGCAGCTTCGATCTGGTGCACATCGTCGACGCGCAACGGCACCTCTGGTTCGTTTTCCCGCAGTTCTTCGGCTTCTGTGTCTGGGTGCTTGCCGGCATTGCCGTGATTCACCGGATTCCGTTCGACCTGCCGGAGGCGGAAGCCGAACTCGCCGCCGGCTATCACACGGAATACTCGGGTATGAAGTTCGGCATGTTCTTCGTCGCCGAGTACGTCGGCATCGTATTGATCTCATCACTGACGGTTGCGCTCTATTTCGGCGGCTGGCACGTGCCGTTCGAGGATCAACTCCCGCTGCTCAAACAGATTCCCTTCATCTGGTTCGCCGTAAAAGCGTCGGTGTTCATGTCGGTGTTCGTGCTGTTGCGTGCTTCGCTGCCGCGGCCCCGCTACGATCAAATGATGGAAGCGGCGTGGAAATTCTGTCTGCCGCTGGCGCTGTTGAACGTGTTGGGCACCGCCGCGTTCGTGTTGTGGCACGGCAACGGAGCTTGATCGAATGAATCGTTCAGCAACATTCCTGTGGTCGACCTTGCGCGGCGTTGGCAGCCAACTCAGATCCATCGGCATGATTTTCATGCACGCCTTTCGGCCGCGCGACGTGATCGCGTATCCGGAGGTGATGCCGCCAGTGCCGCCACGCTATCGTGGCCGCATCGTATTGACGCGCGATCCGGACGGCGATGAGCGCTGCGTCGCGTGCAACCTCTGCGCGGTGGCCTGCCCCGTCGGCTGTATTTCGCTACAGAAGGCCGAACGCCCCGAGGACGGTCGCTGGTACCCCGAATTTTTCCGCATCAACTTCTCACGCTGCATATTCTGCGGACTGTGCGAGGAAGCGTGCCCGACCAACGCAATTCAGCTGACGCCGGATTTCGAGATGGGCGAATACAACCGCCAGAATCTCGTCTATGAAAAGGAGCACCTGCTGATTTCCGGCACCGGTAAGTACCACGACTACAACTTCTATCGTGTCGCCGGCATGTCGATCAACGGCAAGGCGAAGGGTGAAGCGTTGAACGAAGAGCCCCCTGTCGACACGAAGAGTCTGCTGCCTTGAGGTTGCCATGATCGAGATCGGCTTTTACGTCGCTTCCGCCGTTGCACTGATTGCCACATCGATGGTCATCACCCACACGCATCCTGTGCATGCGCTGCTGTACCTGGTGCTATCGCTGCTCGCGGTTGCGATGGTGTTCTTCACACTCGGCGCACCGTTCGCCGGCGTACTCGAGGTGATCATCTACGCCGGCGCCATCATGGTGCTGTTCGTCTTCGTCGTGATGATGCTGAATCTCGGGCAACGGACCGTCGAGCAGGAACGCGTCTGGCTGAAAGGTGGCATTTGGGTGGGGCCGGCGATCCTGGCGGCGATTCTGCTGGCCGAACTCGTGGTGCTGTTGTGGCCAGCCGAGGGCCTGACCGCGCCGCCACTTTCGATCATTCCACCGAAGGCCGTCGGAATTGCACTGTACGGCCCATACCTGCTCGGTGTGGAACTGGCGTCCATGCTGCTGCTCGGCGGGCTCGTCGCCGCATATCACCTCGGCCGGCACGAGGACGCTTGAACATGCTGAGCCCAATTCCCATGGAACACGGTCTCCTGCTCGCCGCAGCGTTGTTCGCGCTCGGCATGTTCGGCCTGATCATGCGCCGCAACGTGCTGTTCATGCTGATGTCCATCGAAATCATGATGAACGCCACCGCGCTCGCGTTCGTCGTCGGCGGCGCGCGCTGGGGTGAACCCGATGGGCAGGTGATGTTCATACTGGTGTTGACCCTGCAGGCGGCCGAAGCGTGCGTCGGGCTGGCGCTGATGATGCAACTCTATCGCCGCTTCCGCACACTCGACGTCGACGCAGCCTCGACGATGCAGGGATAGCCCGCGCGTGACGAACCTACTGCCGTTGACTTTCGCGTTCCCGCTCGCCGGTTTCATCTGGCTGACGCTCGCGCGCGAGCGCCTGTCTGAAAACGTCTCGGCGATCGTCGGTGTCGGTACCGTTGGACTGTCCGCTGTGGTTGCGGCGCTCGTCGGCTACGACTTCCTGACGCATCCACCGAGTGGCGGCAGCAGCACGCAAATCTTGTGGATCTGGATGCAGATCGGCACATTCGCACCGACGTTCGCGCTGAAGCTCGACGCATTGTCGCTGACGATGCTGGGCGTCGTTACCGGTGTCGGCTTTCTGATCCATCTTTTCGCCGCGTGGTACATGCGCGAAGACGATGGTTTCGCGCGCTTCTTCTCCTATATGAATCTGTTCGTCGCGGCGATGCTGTTCCTGGTGCTCGCCGACAATCTGCTGTTCCTGTATTTCGGTTGGGAAGGCGTCGGCCTGTGCAGCTACCTGCTGATCGGGTTCTGGTACAAGGATCCGGCCAACGGCGACGCGGCGCGCAAGGCGTTCATCGTCACACGGATCGGTGACACCGCGCTGGTGATCGGGCTGTTTGTGCTGTATCGCGAGTTCGGTACGCTGAATATCGACGCCGTGCTGCATGGTGCCATGGCGACGTGGAGCGTCGGCAATCCCGCTGCGACACTCGTCTGCCTGTTGCTGCTCGGCGGCGCCGTCGGCAAATCCGCGCAGCTGCCGTTGCAGACCTGGTTGCCGGACGCGATGGCCGGTCCCACGCCGGTGTCGGCGCTCATCCACGCGGCGACAATGGTCACCGCCGGCGTGTATCTGATCGCACGGATGCACCCTTTGTACGACATATCGCCGTTCGCGCTCGGATGTGTCGGTGCCGTTGGCGCCATCACGCTGCTGTTGGCGGGTTGCGCAGCGCTGATGCAGAGCGATATCAAGAAGATCCTGGCGTATTCGACGATGAGCCAGATCGGCTACATGTTTCTGGCCGAAGGCGTCGGCGCGTACGGTTCGGCAATCTTTCACCTGATGACGCACGCATTCTTCAAAGCATTGCTGTTCCTTTGCGCAGGCTCGGTCATTCTAGCGATGCATCATGAGCAGGACGTCTTCAAGATGGGCGGGCTCCGCAGCCGGCTTCCGTTCACGTTCGCGTGCATGCTGATCGGTGCCTTGGCGCTGGCGGCGTTTCCGTTCACATCGGGCTATTACTCGAAGGACCAGATCCTGCATCTTGCCTATGCAACTGGGCATCACGACCTGTGGATCGCCGGCTTGGTCGGCGCCTTTTTGACGTCGTTGTATACGTTCAGACTGATCTTCATCGTATTCTTCGGCCCTGAGCGATGGCGCACACCGGATCACGCATCGCCGCCGCAGCCTCCGCGCGGGGCGAGTCATACACTGCCGCTCGCCTTGCTGGCCGTGCTCGCGCTGATCGGCGGTTTCGCGCAGCCGCAATTGGCAAGCGTTTTGCCGATGCCTGCAACAAACACGGGCTCTGACTGGGCAGCCGACATGCCCGCATTGATATCGTTGATCGGTATCGCTGCGGCCTGGCTGCTGTTCCTGCGCATGCCCCAGTGGCCGGCGGCGCTTGCCAAGCATCCGGCCACGGCCTGGATCGCGTCGCTGTGGCGGCAGGCGTGGGGTTTCGACTGGCTCTATGATCGCCTGTTCGTGCGCCCCTTCGTCTGGTTGTCCAGAGCCAACCGCAACGACCCGATCGACCGTGCGATTGGCGTGGTGCCGGGCGCCTTGAGCGGCCTGAGCATACTCGCATCCGCTACCCAGAACGGTAATCTGCGCTGGTATGCGGCAGTGGCCGGTGGCGGGCTGTGCATCCTGATCGCGGTGGTCGCGTTCACATGACCGCCCCGTCGATGGTACTCATCTGGTTGATCCTGATTCCGCTGATCGGCGGCATCGCGAGCTGGGGCAGTGAGCGCGTCGCGCGCAGTGCGCCGCGCTGGATCGCGTTGGTCAGCATGCTGCTGGCACTCGGCCTGTCGGTGTGGTTGTGGGCGACACAGAATTTCTCATTCGCCGGCGTCGCATTCTCGAGCGCGTTCGCCGAACCGCACTGGACGATCGAGTTTCGAGCTTCGTGGATCGGCTCGTTCGGAGCAAGCTTCCATCTCGGCCTCGACGGCCTGTCGATGCTGTTGATTACGCTGACAAATCTGCTGGGCGTCATGGCGGTGCTCAGCTCCTGGCGCGACATCGATCGCGATGCCGGTTTCTTCCACCTGAATCTGTTGACGAATCTGGCCGGTGTGATCGGTGTGTTCCTTGCGCTCGACCTGTTGCTTTTCTTTTTCCTGTGGGAAGCAATGCTGGTGCCGATGTACTTCCTGATCGCATTGTGGGGCCACGATGCCGGCGGCAAGACGAAGATGTACGCGGCGACGAAATTCTTCGTCTATACGCAAGCATCGGGCCTGCTGATGCTGGTCGCGATCTTGGCGCTCGCGTACGTTCATTACGACGCCACCGGCATTATCACGTTCGACTATCCGGCGCTGCTCAATACACCCATGGCCGCGCCGGTGGAATGGCTCCTGATGCTGGGCTTCTTCGTTTCGTTCGCCGTGAAGATGCCGATCATACCGCTGCACGGTTGGCTGCCCGACGCGCACACCAACGCCCCCGTTGGGGGCTCGGTGGATCTGGCCGGCATCCTGCTCAAGACGGCTGCATACGGGCTGCTGAGATTCTGCATCCCGCTGTTCCCGCACGCCTCGATCGAGATCGCGCCGCTGGCGATGTGGCTCGGCGTCGCCGGTGTCGTGTACGGCGCGGTCATTGCGTTTTCGCAGAACGACATCAAGCGGCTGGTCGCCTACACCAGCATCAGTCACATGGGTTTCGTGGTAATCGGCATCTATGCCGGCACCGAGCAGGCGCTGATCGGGGTGGCGGTGCAGATGGTCGCGCACGGCCTGTCTGCCGGGGCGCTGTTCATCTTATGCGCTCAGATCCGTGATCGCCTGCAGACGCGTGATCTGCGTGATATGGGCGGACTATGGGCGCGTCTGCCGAATCTGCCGCGACTGCTGTTGTTCTTCGCGCTTGCGGCACTCGGGTTGCCCGGCCTCGGCAATTTCGTTGGCGAATTTCTGATCCTCTCAGGCACATTCGTCGTTGCGCCGTGGGTTGCGATCTGCGCATCGAGCGGGCTGATTCTCGCGGTGATCTACGCGCTGATGATGGTTCAGCGTGCGCTGCACGGTCCGGTTCGCGGTGCCGTCGCCGATATCACGCTGACGTTCGCGCCTCTGTCGAGGCGCGAACTGTCCATGATGCTCACGCTCGTGATACTGCTGATCGGCTTGGGGCTGTACCCACAACCCGTGATAGACGTCACGCGCGCGCCGATCCGCGACGTCGAACAGTCGTTCAACGCTCAGCACTACGCCTTCGGACGCGAGCAGGCGTTGCCCACCGGGGAGCCCACGCAGTGACGCAACACACCTTGGCGCTGCTGCCACTGCTGATCACCACCGCGACGATCGTCGCGGCGATGTTCGCAATCGCGGTTCACCGCAGCCATCGGCTGACCAGCGGCATCACAATCTTCGGCCTGACCCTCGCACTGCTGAGCATCGTGCCTGGTTGGGCAGCGGTGCAGGTGCACGCAATCGCCGTTACGCCATTGCTCAACGTCGATGCCACTGCGGAGTTCGCGATGGCGCTGATACTGATCACGACGCTCGGCGTGCTGACACTGTGTCCCGCGTATTTCAGTGGTTATCGCGGGCATCGCGAGGAACTGTATCTACTGCTTGGCACCGGCACGCTTGGCGCATTGACGCTCGCCTGCGCCAACCACGCCGCCACGTTGTTGCTTGGCCTCGAATTGCTCAGTCTGCCGATCGTCGGCACGATCGCGTATTCGATCGAACGACCACGCGCCATCGAAGGCGGCGCAAAGTATCTGATACTGTCCGCGGCCGCCTCTGCAACGCTGCTGTTCGGCATCGCGCTGATCTACGCGCAGACCGGCGCACTCGATTTCGGCTCGCTGGCTCGCGCGATCGCCGCAGCCGGGCTCGAATCGCCGCTGGTCACGCTCGGTACCGCAATGCTGCTTGCCGGCCTCGCGTTCAAACTGTCGTTGGTGCCGTTCCATCAATGGACGCCGGACGTCTACGAGGCTGCGCCGATGCCGGTTTCGGCTTACCTGGCAACCGTCGTCAAGCTCGGCGCGTTCATTGTTGCACTGCGTTTGTTCCACATCGGCATCAGCACCGCAGCGCCGCTGGTCGTCAATGCGATCGCCGGGCTCGCACTCGCATCGATGCTCGCCGGCAGCATACTTGCGCTGCGCCAGAACAATCTGAAACGGTTGATGGCGTATTCGTCGATCGCAAACTTCGGCTTTCTTGCTGTGATATTGGTGCTGCCAGGCATCGATGCGGTACGGGCAGGTGGCATCTTTCTGGTCACCTATCTGCTCACGGCGCTAGGCATATTCGGCGTCATGTCGCTTGTATCGAGTCCAATGGGGCCACGTGACCACGAAGACATCGATGCGTACCGCAGCCTGTTCTGGCATCGCCCATACTTCGCCGGCGCTCTGATCACGATGTTGCTCTCGCTGGCCGGCGTGCCGATGACGCTCGGATTCGTCGGCAAACTCGCCGTCATCGATGTCGGGGTGCAGGGTGCGCAATGGTGGCTCGTCGGCGGCATCGTGATTGCGAGCGCGATTGGGCTGTATTACTACCTCCGCGTCATCAACGCAGTGTTGACCAGTATCGAACCCGGATCGGAGCGCGAGACCGTTTCGGTACCCTGGGTATACAAAGCCGGTGGCGCGATGCTGCTGCTTGCGACAATCGCCACCGTATGGCTCGGCGTCTACCCACAACCCTTGCTTACCCTCAGCCGCTACCTCGTCTTCCCCTGATCACGACCACATACTGAGCATCATCGCGGCGTCGGCGTGGTCGTGTGGCGGGGGTGTGTCTGCCATGCGATGGACACGCGGTAAGTCCCGTCCCTGGAGCTCGTCAGCGCCATCCATGGCGCCGACGGTCCGTCACATGGCAGACACACCCCCGCCACGACTCGAGCAACGCGCTTCGTTCGGGAGACGAAGACCCTTTGCCACCGCTCTTCGTTGAGTCGAACGCCGGACACGCCGACGTAGGTAGAGGTGGATGTCTTTGTGCCGGACCGTAGCGTCTGCAGAACAGATCACGAAATTAAAATCAAGCGCTTGCTTCATTCAAGCGGTTGCTTTATCTTGCGCCTCCCTAAACCGCCCTGGGATATCGCCTTGAGCGCCCGAGACTCTTCGCAATCCGACGCCCCGCAGCGCCTGGTGCGCGCCGCCCTGACCGTGTTCGCATCCAAAGGCTACGAAGGTGCGTCTACCCGCGAGATCTGCCGCCTGGCCGGCGCGAATGTTGCCGCGATCCACTACTACTTCGGCGACAAAGCATCGCTGTACCGTGAGGTGTTCCGGATTCCGGAGCAGCTTGGCCAGTTTCCTCGCGAAATGCACGATGCCGACGTGGCATTGCGGACGGTAATGCTGGCGTTCTATCGCCACATCATGGCCTATATCGCTGCACCGGATCAGGTTCAACAGCTGCGGCTGGTGTTCCTGCGCGAAGAGCTGCAGCCCAGCGGGGTACTCGAGAGTCAATCCGATGCGCCGCGCCGGCTACATCAACATCTGACGAATTTCCTGTGTCGCACGATCGGCATCCCGGAGCCGGATACCGCGTTGCACCAACTTGCGTTCAGCATCGGCGGTCTCGCGCTCGTACTGTTCGTGCAACGAACCGCGGTGGATTCACTCGCGCCGGAACTGCTCGCCGATGATGCCGCGATGCAGGCAACGATCGAGCGGCTGGCGGACCACGGCGCAGCACTGATCGAAGCGGAAATCGTGCGTCGCGGGATTGCAGCCCGGGATGCTCCCGACACACATACGGCCGCGAAGACACGCTTGAAGAGCGCCGCGAATCTGCAGCAGGCATCGTCATGAAAATCGGCAGAGTGTCGCGCTGGTTGTGGATCGGCGGCCTCATAGTCGTTGCGGGTGTCGTAGTGGCTGCGTCGCGCCCGAAGGCGACCAATGCGCCGCCGGCGGTCACGCAGTCGAGTGGGGACCGGCAGGCTGCGCTAACGGTCAGTGTGGTGCATCCGAAGCAGGTGGAATGGCCTGAAGAGATTCAGGCATCAGGCACCATCGCGGCATGGCAAGAGGCGATCGTCGCGGCTGAGGTCAGCGGCTTGCGGCTGGCAGAAGTCGATGTAGACGTGGGCGACGAGGTCAAAAAAGGGCAACTGCTCGCGCGCTTCGACGACGCAACGACGCAAGCGCTGGTCAAGCAAATGGAAGCCGCTGTCGCTGAGGCACAAGCCAATGTCGCCGAAGCGCAAGCCAATGCACAGCGCGCAGAACGGCTCGGCAAGACCGGTGCGTTGAGCCAACAGGACACCACGCAGTATCTAACCCGCGGCCGTACCGCGAATGCGCAGCTCGAATCTGCCGAGGCGCGCCTGCGCAGTCAGAAGCTCGCGCTGCAATACACACGCGTGCTGGCGCCCGACGACGGCGTCATTTCGTCGCGCAAGGCGATGCTCGGCATGGTTGCAACGCCCGGTGCCGAACTGTTTCGCCTGGTGCGCCAGAACCGACTCGAATGGCGCGCAGAATTGTCCGGCGCACAGTTGATGCAAGTACATATCGGCGACCGCGCCAGCGTGCAACTCAGTGACGGTACCACCGCTCACGGCAAGGTCCGTCAGGTTGCGCCGGTGCTCGACGAGACCACCCGAATCGGCCTTGCATACGTCGAACTCGACCGTGGCGATGATGCCCATAGCGGCGCCCGCGCCGGCATGTTCGGCAGTGGCAAGATCACGCTCGGTCAGCGCGCCGCGCTGACATTGCCGTCGGATGCCATCGTGACGCGCGACGGTCATGAGTATGTCTTCGTGCTGGGCGCCAACAACCGGGTCGCGCTGACTCGGGTCGCCGTCGGTCGACGTTTCGGCGATGGTGTCGAAATCAGTTCGGGGCTGGCGGCGTCCGCGCAGGTGGTCGCAGCAGGTGCTGGATTCCTCAATGATGCCGACGTCGTTCACGTCGTCGCGGGCACCGACCCCGGACACCAGACATGAGCGGCAATTTCGCTACCTGGTCGATTCGTCAACCAATTCCGTCGATCGTCATTTTCATTCTGGCGACCTTGGCCGGCATCTATGGTTTCAAGCATCTGCCCGTCGCCGACATGCCGGACATGGACTTCCCGGCCGTAACGATCACTGCAACGCTGCAGGGCGCCTCGGCATCGCAGCTCGAAACCGAAGTCACGCGCAAGATCGAAAATGCGGTCGCGACGATCGGCGATATCGAACACATCACCTCGACGATTACCGAAGGGACTTCCACCACCACGGTGAGGTTTCACCTGCAGAAGAACCTGTTCGAGGCGCTCAACGACGTGCGCGCGGCCGTGTCGAACATCCGCGGCGATTTGCCCAGCGACATGGATGAGCCGATCGTCAGCAAGATCAACACGGCGGGTATGCCGATACTGACGTATTCGATCGCCTCCGACCGGATGGATGAGGAGGCCCTGTCCTGGTTCGCCGACGACACCGTCTCGCGGACACTGTTGTCGGTACCCGGCGTCGGCAGCGTTTCACGCATCGGTGGCGTGAACCGCGAAGTGCGCATCGAACTCGATCCGGCGCAGCTCGCTGCGATGAATCTCAGCGCAGCCGAGGTATCTCGTCAGCTTCGACAGGTACAGCAACAGCTATCGGGCGGTGTCGCCGAGATCGGCGATGCCCGCCAATCGCTGCGAACGCTGGCAACCGTCAAACGGGCGGATGAACTCGGGGCGCTCGACATCTCGTTCTCGGATGGGCGGCACATGCGCCTGGACCAGATCGCGAAGATTTCCGACACGACGGCTGACCGGACACAACTCGCGCTGCTTGATGGCGTGCCGGTCGTATGCATTCAGATCATGCGATCGCGCGGTACCAGCGCGCTCGCGGTCGCCGAAGATGTCGATAAGGCCATTGCCGCGCTCGGTGCCGCCCATCCCGGCGTGAAATTCAATCTCGTCAGCGATTCCGTCAGCCAGATCCGTCATGAATACGATGCGTCGATGAACATGCTGTGGGAAGGCGCGCTGCTGGCCATTGCCGTGGTGTGGCTGTTCCTGCGCGACTGGCGAGCGACCCTGATATCTGCGACGGCGTTGCCGCTATCGATCATTCCGACGTTTGCGGCAATGTATTTTCTCGGCTTCTCGTTGAACGTCGTCACCCTGCTGGCACTGTCGCTGATCATCGGACTGCTCGTCGACGACGCCATCGTCGAAGTGGAGAACATCGTCCGCCATCTGCGCGGCGGCAAACCGCCCATCAGGGCCGCGATGGATGCAGCCACAGAAATCGGTCTCGCAGTGATCGCCACCAGCATGACCCTTGTGGCGGTGTTCTTGCCAACGGCCATGATGGGGGGCATTCCAGGGCTGGTGTTCAAGCAATTCGGCTGGACCGCGGTCGTTGCGGTGCTAGCGTCGCTGGCGGTTGCGCGCTTGCTCACACCTATGCTCGCCGCGCGTTTCCTGACGCTGCACCGCGGCGAGCCGGAGAAGAGCCGCATTCTCGACTGGTATCTGCGGGTTGCCGCGTGGTCGTTGCGGCACCGTCTTCTGGTCATGGTTGCCGCGACGGGGTTTTTCCTCGGATCGCTCGCGCTGGTGCTACTGCTGCCGACCAGCTTCATGACTGCAAGCGACCGGTCGCAGACGCACCTGACAATCGAACTGCCACCCGGCAGCACGCTTGCCGAGACGCGCAGCACCATCGACGAGGTACGCGCGATCACCCACACCATTCCAGAAATCAGCCAGGTGTTCTCGTCGATCGGCGCCAATACCGGCGGCGGCATGATGAGCCGAGGCGGCGGCGACCGGGGCCCGGCCGACATTCGCAAGGCCTCGTTGACATTGACTCTCGTACCGGTAGACCAACGCACCCGCTCGCAGACCGCAATCGAGAACGAACTACGCCAGAAACTACGCAACGTGCCCGGCGCAAGGTTCACGATCGGCTACGGCGGCAACGGTGAAAAAGTGCAACTGGTGCTGTCCGGCGACGATTCAGACACGCTGCAACGCGCTGCCCACGCCGTCGTGCGCGATCTGCGCGGCATACCTGGCCTCGGCAACGTCACGTCCAGTGCCAGTCTGTTGCGGCCTGAGATTCTGATCAAGCCCGATTTCGCGCGTGCCGCTGAACTCGGTGTCACCGCGGCCAGCATCGGCGAAACGGTGCACGTTGCGACCGCAGGCGACTACGACAAGGCGCTGCCGAAGTTGAACCTGCCGGATCGACAGGTGGACATTCGCGTGCAATTGCCGCTGACCGCGCGCAGTGATCTCGCCGCGATCAAACAGATGCGGGTGCCGGGCAATCATGGTCTGGTGCCGCTGAGCAGCGTCGCGGACGTGAGCATCGGCAGCGGTCCGGCGCAGATCGACCGGTTCGACCGCAGCCGCAACGTCAACATCGACGCCGAACTCGGCGGCCTGCCGCTCGGCGCAGTGACGCGCGAAATCGATCGGCTGCCGTCTATCCTGCATCTGCCGGCAGGCGTGAAAAAGATCGACGCCGGCGACGGCGAGCAGATGAAACAGATGTTCGGCAGCTTCGGCCTCGCCATGGTGTCAGGCGTCCTGTGCGTGTATCTGGTGCTCGTACTGTTGTTTAAAGATTTCCTGCAGCCGATCACGATCCTCGCTGCGTTGCCACTGTCGGTGGGCGGTGCATTCCTTGCTTTGCTGCTGGCGCACCAGTATCTGTCAATGCCAGCGATGATCGGCCTATTGATGCTGATGGGTATCACGACCAAGAATTCCATTCTGCTCGTCGAATACGCCATCGTGTCGATGCGCGATCGGGGTATGGAACTGACTGAGGCGCTACTCGATGCGTGTCAGAAGCGCGCGCGACCGATCGTGATGACGACGCTGGCCATGATTGCCGGCATGTCGCCGGTTGCGCTTGGTCTCGATGCCGACACCAGCTTCCGCGCGCCTATGGGGATCGCCGTCATCGGTGGCCTGATCACATCCACATTGCTGAGCCTCGTGGTCGTACCGGTCGTCTTTACGTACGTGTACAAAGTTCAGGTCGCGCTGAAGCGGATCGTTGCGCCGAAGCCACTACCACCCGTACAACCGCTACCGACCGAGCCCGCGACTGAAGCGCGGCCGAACTGGGCCGAGCAATCTGCAGTGATTCGTCAGAGATCCGCGCACTAGCGCGTAGTCTCGTGCAATGCACCGCTCAGCGTCGGCCGTCGCCGGAACGGCCCGCGCCGGCGACCCAAGACACAGCAATACCGATCGTCAGAATCGACACGATCAGCGCGAGTAGATAGAAATTGGCGCGCGAGCCGAACGTCATCTTGATCCACGACGATGCCAGCATCTTGACACCGACGACCACGAGTACGACGGCGATCGCCGTATTCAGGTAGCGGAACCGGTACAGCAATCCTGCCAGCGCAAAGTACAGCGAACGCAAACCGAGAATCGCAAACACGTTACTCGTAAACACCAGGAACGGATCTGTGGTGATCGAGAAGACCGCCGGGATCGAATCGACCGCAAATACCAGGTCGCTGAGTTCAATCACCACCAGTGCAACCCCGAGCGGCGTCAGCAGCAGCGCGCCGGCCTTCGCCGTCTCAATCATCGCGTCACCATTGCGGCGCGCACCGGGCACCACGGGTTCGAAGGCGTCACTACCGGCGCGCACGACGAAGTGGCCGCCGTGAAACTGTGCTGTCACCGGCATGAAGCGGCGCACCAGGCGAATGATCGGGTTATGCACGAGATCGGAATGCTTCATCCTGACGAGCAACATCCGCAGGCCGATCAGAATCAGAAACCCACCAAACACATACAGAATCCAATGAAACCGGTAGATCAGGGAAGCGCCGAGCGCGATCATCAGACCGCGCAGCACCATGGCGCCGAGGATGCCCCAGAACAGCACGCGATGCTGGTATTGCGGCGCCACACCAAAGATCGCAAACACCGCGACCATCACAACGACGTTGTCGGCGCTGAGTGACTGTTCGACGATGTAGCCGGTCAGATACTTCGCCAGCGCAAGCGTGCCATCGTTGACGAACCCATCCACTGAATCGACCGCGTGCCCGAGCCCGAACCACTGCAATTCGTATGCGAAGTACACGAAAATGCCAAACCCGAGACCCAGCGAGATCCACGCTGCGCTGCGCAGCAATGCTTCACGCATCGATACCGCGTGTGCGTCGCGCTGAAACACGCCCAGATCGAGCGCCAGCACGAGCAGAATGAAACCGACGAAACCAACCCAAACCAGCACGCGCTTACCTCGTCCGTACTACCCAACTATCGAGAAAAGAGGCAAGAAAAGCGGGTCAGAACGACTTTCGTACCAAAAGTCGTTCTGACCCCCTTTTTGCTTGTCGCACTAATCCGGAAGTCCCAACACACGCTTCGCAATGATGTTCAACTGTATCTCGGCGGTACCACCCGCAATGGTGGCGGCCTTCTGTCGCAACCATGTTCGCGTGGCGGAAAGCTCTTCGTGCGAAAACGCTTCGCCGTCCCATCCAATGCCCTTGAATCCCATCGCCGCGATCTGCAACTCAGTCCGTTCCTTGGCGAGTACGGCGCCGGACAGCTTCACGGCTGACGACGCGAACCCCGGCGCGCGGGCGCGCGTTTCTTCAATCACGCGACGTTGCGTCAATCGATAGGCATGCTGATTCATCTCGTGGCGTGTCAGCGCCGCGCGCTGATTCGAATCGGCAATGCGCCCGTGCACATCTGGTGCATAGCGCCTGATGATATCGGCCAGCGGCGTTTCGGCGACGCGGCCTTGCGTGCCTGAAATGTTGATGCCGGCATGGGTTGAGCGTTCGTACTGCAGCAGCCGCTTGCCGACTGTCCAGCCCTGATTCAGCGGACCAACGACATCGTCACGCCGCGCAATCGCATCTTCGAACAGCGTCTCGTTGAACGGCGAGTTGCCACTGATCAGCCGGATCGGGCGCACCTGCACGCCGCTCTGATGCATGTCGATCAACATCAGGCTGATGCCGTCGTGCTTCGGTGCGTTCGGGTCGGTCCTCACCAGCGCGAAGATGTAATCGGATTCCATCGCATCCGATGTCCAGGTCTTACGGCCATTGATCACATAGCGATCGCCGTCGAGCACCGCGCGGGTGCTCAGGTTCGCGAGATCGGAGCCTGCGCCGGGCTCCGAGTAACCCATACACCAGCCGCCCTCGCCGCGTGCGATGCCGGGCAGCCAACGCGCCTTCTGTTCCGGCGTGCCGTAGTCGAGCAGGGTCGGACCGATGTAGTTGACGCCGCGTCCGGTCAATGGCGAACGTGCATCTATGCGGCGCAGCTCTTCCAGCAGCACGAGATACTGCTCGCTGGTCAGCTCGGCGCCACCATACTCGCGCGGCCACGTCGGCACGGTCCAGCCGCGCGATGCCATTGCCTCGAGCCACAACCGCGCATCGTCCTCGAGCGGCACGCGCGTCGCGCCCCACGGAATCTGACCCGGGCCACGCGCCCCCGGCGGGCAGTTCTGCGCGAGCCATTCACGCGTCTGCCGACGGAACGATTCGATCGCACTCATGCGCCATGCATCCGACTGTGCCGCGTATTCTCTAAAGGATCGATGATCCGGCAATGATCCAATCGGCGCAATCCACAACACCATTTGACATCGACGAGGCGTTCGAGGCGCGCACGGTCACCGACGCTCCCAGGGATGGCGCGCAGCGTGCAGCAGCGGCGGCGCGCTGCTACGCTGCCACTGGGAGATCGACGCATGCCCGACACCTCGACGAGCCAAACAAAGCGCGTCCGCCACTTCCGGCAGATCCTGCTGTGGCCTCTGCAATTGATGCCGCTGCGCGAAGGTAAGCAGGTGCAGCGCCATTGGGAAGTGCTGCAATCGGAAGCTGCCGGCAGTGTATGGCACGAAGCCGCCAACGAATTCAGCGGCAAGCCAGGCGATTATCAGGAACGCCACTACAACGAGCTCGTGACGTTTCTGCCGTATGTCCAACGGTTCCTGTATGGCGAAGGCGGCCGGGCAGTCAGCCGCGATCCGGACGCGCCCGGACATTCGCCGATGCGCATATTCCGACGCGAGGACATCGCCACTGTACGGCTGACAGTGACGCCCGACGTGGCGCCGATTGAGCTTACGATCGCGCATGTCGATCTGTATTTCTTCTTCGACATCGACGTGACCCTGTTGAACGTCGAGGTCTATGCGAACGATCTGCCGCTCGACGTCGCACAGGAAATTCTGCATCGCTTCGGCCGCGCCTATCCTGCCGGTTGGGACGCGCGTGGCCAAGGCATCCATTCGATGTATCGCGTCGAGTGGCTGGCGGCGGACGGGCGCGTGCTCGCGGAATCGGATTCGCACGAGCGTGAAAAATTCCTGGCCTTCGTCGGCCGGCAACACGTGCCGCGGATCGGCGCGCATTGGGCCTACATGCTCTATCCGCTGGTCCAGGATCAAACCGCTACACCCGGCGAAATCCGTTACCGCATGATCGAGTACTACCGCATGCCGGTGATGGCCTATCTGGGGATGCAGAATGTGCGGGCTTTGTCGCGCCGGGACCTCGTGCGCCTGGGCCTCGTGACCGGCGCCGGCGAAGGCGATTCTTCGCTGCCGTATTCGGAACACTACGTGGCCGATTTCGAACAGCGCTATTGCTACGACCGCTATTGGACCGAAGGCGGTGACGGCAGCGACGGACGCAACACGCGCTACCTGTGTTGCGGTCACGGCCTTACCGTCGTCGGCGATGCCAATTGGCCGTTCTTCACGAACACCGATAGCGGCGTGCTGGCGCAGTTCCGTCACCAGCACTTCCTGCTGTTCCTGATCGCTCATTTTCAGAAAGCCGCACTGCTGATGGTGTCGGATCAACTCGTGCACGCACTCGAGCGACTCGAAGTCGGCAATCCGGATTCAGTAAAGCGTTTCAAGCGCGCGATCCGACAGCGCTTCGAAATTTTCCTGCGCTTCACGCACCGCTACTGGTTTCACGACATCTCGGAACAGGCAACCGCGAAGGCATTATTCAAGATGTGCGCCGATCATCTCGGCCTCGATCCGTTATACGCGGAAGTCAAAGAACGCATTCACGACATGGACGAATACCTCGACAGCGACAGCCTGCGTCGGCAGGCCAACACCGTCGTGCGGCTGACGGTGGTGACGATCTTCGGTTTGATCGGAACCGTGACGACGGGCTTCCTCGGCATGAACCTGATCGCGGCGGCTGCGGAGCCACTCGCAACGAAGCTCGCGATCACCTTTGTCGTACTCGTAGCGACCGGCTGGTTGACCCTGTACACGATCGTCAAATCGAAACGCCTCTCCGACATGCTCGATGCGCTGTCCGACGATCGCCTGAGCGCGAGCGATAAAGCCACAGCGATCTGGAACGCATGGCGCGATCGTTCGCGGAGTTGACATATATTTTCTATTTTAGTTAACTATTTCTAAATTAGAAAATAGATCTTCCAATGTCGCCCACCGCTTCGAATATCGACGACACGCTCACCGCACTGGCCGATCCGGTTCGCCGCGGCATCATCGAACTACTGAAAGTTCAACCTCGGCGCGCCGGCGAACTCGCTGCGATGCTCACCACGAGTGCCCCGATGATGAGCAAGCACCTGAAGCTGTTGCGCGATAGCGCACTGATCGAAGCAGAACATTCCAATGAAGACGCGCGCATACGCGTTTACCGTTTGCGACCGAATCGGTTCGAGGAATTGCGCGACTGGCTCGGCGATGTCCACACCTTCTGGCGCGATCAACTCGGTGCCTTCAAGACGGCCGCTGACGCCGCGGCGAAGCGAACCACCAGCCAAGCCGCTAAGGCGCGCAACCGGACGCGCGGGCGCACCCGCAGATGAACGATCCGACGGTCACTGTCTCTATCGAGGTCGCGGCGAATCCGCAGGTCGCGTTCGAGGTATTCACGTCACAGATTGATACCTGGTGGCTGCGTGGTCCAAAACATCGGTTCCGGCCACCCTCGGATGGCACGCTGACATTCGAACCCGGTCCCGCGGGGCGACTGCTGGAAACCTACGCCGACGGCACGACATTCGTCATCGGCCGCGTCGTTCAATGGTTGCCGGGTGAGCGGTTGCTGCTGAGCTGGCGGCTGCCGAGTTTCGCCGACGCGGAGACGACCGAAGTCGAGGTGCGCTTCGACGCCATCGAGACCGGCACGCGCGTATCGGTCGAGCATCGCGGTTGGCAGACGTTACGTCCCGATCATCCCGCGCGTCACGGCCAAACAGGACGCGCGTACGAATACATGAAGGCGGGCCTTTGGGCCGACAATCTGTCCGCGCTACGCACGCACATTTCGCGAATTGCCTCCACATCAACGACAACCCGCCCGCCGGTCACAACCGGTTTCACGAGGAACGCAGGATGAACCAGATAGTCACGCCCTATATCACCGTCAAAGGCGCTGCGCGCGCGATCGATTTCTACAAGCACGTGTTCGGCGCCGTCGAGAGCGGCGCGCGCTACACCGAACCCAACGGCCGCATCGGCCACGCGGAGATCGAAATCGACGGTGCGAAGATCATGCTGTCGGATGAACATCCGGAGATCGACGTACTGAGTCCCGAAACCCTCGGCGGCACACCGATGACTTTGCATCTTCGGGTTGCCGACGCGGGTGCCGTAGCTGAGCGCGCTGCCGCGGCTGGCGCCGTGATTCAGCGCGCAGTGGAGGACCAGCCCTACGGTGAGCGCTCCGGAACCCTCAAAGATCCGTTCGGGCATCGTTGGATGATCGCCACGCCGATCGAAGCCGACGTGGCCAAGGACGAACTGCAACGACGCGTCGGCGACGCATACAAGATCAGTTAGCCGCTCGTCGCAGACGAGCTGGCAATGACGTGAGCGCGAATCCGCCGAGCGTAAGCCCAAGCGCCAGAAACGCCAGCCCCGCGGCTGGCTCGGCGATCAGTGAGAGATGCCGATATAGCGCGACCACATCGGTCATGCACGAAGCGCCCGTGGGCAGACCGTAGTATTTCACTGCACCGACCTTCGCGACGCACCCCGAGTACATCAACAGCTGCAGCCAGCTGACGACCGCGAAGTAGCCGAGCGTGTACGTTGAGAGCGTCAACAGTAGCGGACGCGCAATTTTCCAGCGCGTCATTCGCAGCACACCCACCGCGTATGCGAATCCGAGCGGACCCGCGAGCAGATGGAGATACCAACCTGGTGTGCCCGTTCCTTCGCCGGACAGGGCAATGCGTACGAGCACGTGATGAACGAGACCGGCAACGACTGCCCCGACGATCCACACCGGCGCCCACACGATATCGCTGACGCGCGTGCGCAGCAGACCGAATGTGTACGCGCCAAGCGGAATCGCCAACAGCAGCACGAGGGGGAGCCGGAACACGTCCGGCAGCCGTGCCAGTGACCACGTGCCGGCCCACGAAGTCGTCGCGACGATGCCGGCGATGCCATGTGCAAGCGCAGCCACATTGAACCTCGCCGCCAGTCCCGCCAGCAGCCCGCCTTGTTCTGCCAACAGGACTTGCTCGTACGCGCCGGTCGCGACCCCGTAGGACAGAAACTTGTAGATGTACCAGGGCCCGCCGACCAACGCGGCAAGCGCCAGCGCGATACCGGCAATTCTGAATTCTCGTCGCAGCGCAAGAAAGGCGATCACGCCGCCGGTAATTGGCAGGAAGAATGCCTTGGTCAGCAAGCCGAGACCAAGCAGCACACCCAGCAGAGCCGCATCGCGGCGGCGTGCGCCGACCGCCACCATCCGCATCAGCACGTACCAGACCGCACCGGCAACCAGCAGACACAGCGAATCGTTACCCAGTCGCGCCATCTCAGGAAAGAACATCGGCACCAGAAACGGCCACGCCGCGCTAACCGTGGCGGCAGCGGCGCGATCGTCATCGGGCCAGTAGCGGTATGCGGCGACGATGCCCAGCACGAGTCCGGTCATCGCGATCAACCACGACACTACGCGCATCAGCAGAAATTGCGCGGGCCAACTCCACGCCGCGCTCACACGGTACAGCGGCGCCATAGCGAGGTAGTACAGCGGCGGGTGCTGCGACTGCCAGTTGGGCTCCGCGCTCGGCGCGAACCGGCGCGGGGACGTCAGTTCGCGCCGCGCATCTGCGCTGACCGGTTTGCCGAAGAATCGCTGGTAGGTGATTGCGCCATTTGAGTCGAATGGCGGCATGCTTGCGTAAGGCGTCGGCAGTTGCTCGCGGTACCTCTGCACATCACGGGAGAGAAAACTGTTGCCGAACACCGGGATCGTGCCGGTATCGGCAATCTGCTGAATGTAGGAGAAATGTGCCGTCTCGTCGAAGCCCTCCATCGGCGGCAGCAGCGCCAGCCAACCGAGCCCGGTGATCAACGTCGCGAACGTAAAGAGGTACACAGAGCGCATGGGTAACTCGAAGGTCCGTGTCACAGCACGAGACGGTTGAAGCGGTTGTGGATGATGCTTCGGCACCGAAAGCCGACATGATACGGAACATTGCACGGATGCAGAGAACGAGAGCATTCGGAAAGGACGCGTCGTAGACTGCATGTAACAGATTTGGAGACGATATGCGCGAAGCCCTATGGAAACGAACCGCCGGCGAACTCGCCGCTCTGATTGCGCATCGCGACGTCAGTTCGCGGGAGGTCGTCGAGGCACACCTCGAACGCATTGCGACCGTGAACCCGGCCATCAATGCGATGCCCACAGTGCTTACGAAGGATGCGCTCGACGGCGCAGATCGTGCCGACCGCGCGATCGCAAACGGCGAGCATGGCGGTGCGTTGCATGGCGTGCCTTTCAGCATCAAAACCAACATCGATCTCGTCGGGTCACCCACCACGAATGCCGTACCGATGCTCGCCAACGCAATGCCGTCGCTCGATCATCCGACCGTTGCGCGCATGAAAGCTGCCGGCGCGATCCCCATCGGCCGCACCAACATGCCCGACATGGGGTTGCGCCTGCACACCGACAGCGCGCTGTACGGACTCACCCGCAATCCGTGGAACCTCGAGCGTACGGTTGGCGGTTCCAGCGGCGGCGAAGCGGCGGCGCTGGCAACCGGCATGAGTCCGATCGGCCTCGGCAACGACATCGGCGGTTCGCTGCGTAATCCCGCGTTCTGTTGCGGCATCGCATCGTTGAAGCCGTCATTCGGCCGCATTGCGCACGCATCGAGCATCGAACCTGCCAGTGGACCGCTGGCATCCCAGTTGATGCTCGTACAAGGGCCGATGGCACGCACCATTGCGGATTTGCGCATCGGTCTCGAAATCCTCGCCGGGCACGATCCGCGTGATCCGAACTCATGCCCGGTACCGCTCCGCGGACCCGCCCCCCAACAACCCATTCGCGTCGCGCTCGTCACGCACCCGGCCGGTGGCACAACCGCGCCGTCGATACGCGAAGGCGTTCGCGCCGCCGGTGCCGCACTCGAAGCGTCCGGCTATCAGGTGGAGGAAGTGGCGCCGCCGATGCTCGAAGCGGCGGTCGAAACCTGGGGGCGCTGGCTGGCGTGGGAATTCAGCGTATTGCGCGACCAACTCAGCGCCGTCATGTCGGCCGACGCGAACGCATTCTTCACTGCATTCAGCGAACTGTTCGGTACGCCCACATATGCCGAGAGTGTCGTGCTGATGCAGACGCGGCATCAGATCGCACGCGCGTGGTCCGAGTTCTTCTCCGACCACCCGATCATCGTCGGTCCGACCTGGTGTGAACCGCAATTTGTCCACGGCTACGACATCGCAAACGCGTCCAGCGCGGCTGACATCGTCAACCTGGCGCGCTTCGTCACCCCGATGAATCTGTTGGGGCTTCCGGTCGTCTGCGTGCCGACCGGTGTCAGCGGCGGTTTGCCGACCGGCGTTCAGGTGATCGGCGACCGGTTTTGCGAAGCCCTCTGCCTCGATGCGGCCGCGGCGATCGAACAACAACTTGGCACGCTGACGCCGATCGACGTGGTGGTCTGAATCGAGCGCACACGATGATCTCGTGCCGAGCGCACTATGCTAAGCCAGCGTATGGAACACGCGTTGCACGTCGTCGTCCTGTTCGAGCTTGTCGATCAGTTCGAGCGCTTCCGCCGCTTGGTCGTCCGGCAGTTCGATCGGCGTGATGCAGACGAACTCCTGCTCGGCTGACAACGGCACCAGGTCGCGTTCCTCGAGCGCTTTCTGTACGTTGCCGAATTCTTCGAACGCGCAGCGCACGACCAGTTGCGGTTCACCTTCGTCGCCGGTGCTCTCGCCCATTTCTTCGAGGCCGTGATCGATCAGATAGAGTTCGAGATCGTCCTGATCGATGCCCTCCGGATTCAATCTGAACACGCCCATGCGATTGAACATGAATTCCACCGCGCCAGTGGTGCCGAGGTTGCCACCGAATTTACCGAAGATGCTGCGTACGCTGGCGACGGTGCGCTTCGTATTGTCTGTGGCCGTTTCGGCGATGACGGCCACACCGTGCGGCGCGTAGCCTTCGTAGAAGTGGATTTCGTAGTCCTTCGCGTCGGCGCCCGAGGCGCGACGGATCGCCGCTTCAACTTTGTCTTTCGGCATGTTGACCGCGCGCGCATTCGCAATCACGCGGCGCAGCGCGGGGTTGCTGCCGGGGTCGGTACCGCCGTTGCGCACGGCGATCGTGATGTCCTTGCCGATCTTGGCGAACTGCTTCGCCATACGGTTCCAACGCGCGAACATCGTGTGCTTTCGAACTTCGAAAATACGGCCCATGGTGGTCTCAACAGGTAATGACACTGCATCAGTGCGAGCAACTCTCGCGCTGAGCCGTTAAGTATGCAACGACGCGACGGATGCCGTCATTGCCGCGCGCCAATTCGTACGGCAAAGCTGAACATGCGTGCTGCATCTGCCACAGTGGTTCGGCGGCTACATGGTCGTCTTTCCTGGCGGCTACGGAGATTCCCTTATTCAGAAGATCGTCGCACTACGACAGCATGCAGCCGTAACAAAGTTCTTTTACGCCGATCTCCCCTCCCCATTTGGCGTGAGCGGGGAACCCTTCGGGTTCCCCGCGTCCTCTTTGGTCACAAACCCCGATATTCATGGACGTCTGAACTGTCAATGAGGCCGATCCTGCGTGCTTGGCCGATACCGCCACGTCTGCTCTAATCCAAGCGAGACTCGGAGGCTTGGCGCAAACGGAGATCGCGCAATGACCGCAACGGTAACCGACTTCGTCATGACCCCCGGCGCGAAGATGCTCTATCTGATCCGGCGCAAGCCGTCGACATCTCGCGAGGAACTCGTCGCGCATTGGTTCGCCAATCACATGCCGCTGGTCATTGCGAGCCAGAAGCGGGCCGAAGCCCAGCACCGCCCGCATGCGCGGCGCTACATCGCGACGCTGTTCCGCGCCATGGCTGACGGCCTGCAGCCATGGGACGGAATCGCCCAATTGTGGTGGGACCGCCCGTTGCCGAAACCCGCGATCGCGTTCGGTACTACGCCGACCGATTCGTTTCAGCAGCGCGCCGAGCCCTACGTCGGCTGGGCGACGACCGAATACGTGATCCTGGATGGTGGCGAGCGGTTGTCCAGCGCGCCGCTCACACTGAACGCACCCTATCCTTCCACGCGCTCCGGTTTCTGCAAGATCACCTATCTGGTCAGGACTAATCCCGACACCGAGCACGACGCATTCTTCGCGCACTGGCTGACGGTTCACGCACCGAACGTCGTCAAGACGATCACCGCGGTCGGTGGCTTCCACTACGTTGTCAGTCACAGCATTACGCCACACGACGAACCTTACGCGGGCATGGCGGAGCTTTATTTCCCCAACGAGGAGGCTTGGCTGCGTTTCAGCAAACAGCTGACCCCGGACGGCATCGAGCGCTGGATCGACTTCGGCAAGACACTGATTCTGCAATCCGATACCGAAATGATCGGCTTGCCCTGAGCCTGGACTGATGTTCAACCTCGCCAACGATACGATCGCAGTGCAGCTGCTGGACCCGGCTACCGACCGCGAACGTTTCGGCGTGCGTTACTGCACCGGCGGATACATCTACCAGATACGTGATCACGAGCACGGCGACCTGCTGAGCGGTCCGACGTATCCGGATCATTTCAACTGGTTCGACGGTCAGGGCATTCCGGATGCGTTCAATCTCGGCCCGCTGAATTCGACCAGGACGATCGGCGAAGCGCTCATCATCGGCATCGGCGTGTGCGATACACGCGCACGCATTGTGCAATCGTTCTGCGACTGGCGCGTCGAGCGCAGCACAAGCGAGGCCGTGTTCACGACGCACCAGACGTATTCGGACTACGCACTCGATCTGGCGCGTACCGTGTCGCTGTACGGGCGCACGGTGCGTTCACACACGTCGCTTACGAACGTCGGCAAGGCTGCACTGCCTGTGCGCTGGTTCCCGCATCCGTTTTATCCGCAAACAGCGACCAACGAACTGCTATGGATCAACGCGCCGTTACGCTGGCGGGATACTAACGATTACATGCTGTCGCACAATGGCTTCATTGCGCGGTCGGGTTGGCCCTGGAGCGAAGGGAAGTATCTGCCGCTCGATCACGATGCCACCGCACCGCTGGTGTTGATCCAGCGCCACCCGAAGCTCGGGATCGTAGCCGCCGCATGCAGCTACGTACCCGACTTCTTTCCAATCTGGGGCAATGCCGCGACATTTTCGTGGGAGCCGTTTCTCGAACGCACGGTCGCGCCGGGCCAGGCGCTTTCATGGTGGATCGACTACACGTTCTGAGCCGACCCACGCGGCGTTACGCTCGCTTGAACTCTCCTACCAGTCCGGCAATCGACTCCTTCGCATCGCCGAACAACATGCGGGTGTTCTCGCCGAAGAACAGCGGATTGTCGACACCGGAAAATCCCGACGCCATCGACCGCTTCAACACGAACACCGTGCGTGCTTTGTCGACATTGATGATCGGCATGCCATAGATCGGGCTGTTCTCGTCGCTGCGCGCCGCAGGATTCACAACATCGTTGGCACCGATGACAACGGCCACGTCGATGCTGTCGATACGCGGGTTGATGTCGTCCATTTCGACGAGTTGATCGTACGGCACGTTGGCTTCGGCGAGCAGCACGTTCATATGCCCGGGCATCCGCCCTGCCACCGGGTGAATCGCAAACGTCACGTCCGTGCCGTTCTTTTCCAACAGTTCGCCGAGTTCGCGCACGACGTGTTGTGCCTGCGCGACGGCCATTCCGTAGCCGGGCACGAACGTCACGGACGATGCGGATTCGAGAATCAGATACGCGTCTTCGGCAGTGATCGGCTTCACTTCGCCTTCGATCTTCGTCGCCGTCTTCACGGCGCCGAATCCGGAGAACAACACGTTGGCGAGCGAGCGGTTCATCGCTTTGCACATGATTCGCGTCAGGATGATGCCCGACGCACCGACCAACGCGCCGGCAACGATCAATACGTTGTTGTTGATCGCAAAGCCGGCGGCGCACGCGGCGAGGCCGGAGTACGAATTCAACAGCGAGATGACGACAGGCATGTCCGCACCGCCGATCGGAATGACGGCCATGACGCCGAGCACCAGCGATAACGCGACCAGCACGAAGAAGTGCACCGAATTCAGTGTCGGGTCCATCGTCACCATAGCGCCGGAAATCAATATCCCAAGCAGAATCACCGCATTCACGAGGCGCTGCGCACCGAATACGATCGCTCCGGACGGCATGATCTCGGCGAGTTTCGCCCAGGCAACGACGCTACCGGTAAAGGTGACGCCACCGATCAGAATGGACAGAAAGATCGTGAAGTACGTGAACGACGTGTCACCCGACTGATACAGCGCGGCCCAACCGACCAGCAGACTCGCCAGGCCGCCGGCGCCATTGAACAACCCGACCATTTCGGGCATCGACGTCATAGCCACCCGGTACGCCGCAACCGCCCCGATAATCGATCCGACGATGGTCCCGCCGATGATGAACTGATAGCTGACGATTTCCTGTTCGAGCAACGTCACGATCACCGCGATCAGCATGCCGATGCCGGAAATGATGTTGCCACGCCGTGCCGTGTCGGGGTGCGACAGCATCTTCAGGCCCACGATGAACAGGACCGACGCGACCACATACGTCAGGTTGATGTAGATATCCAGGTTCATTATTTGGCGCCCTTTTTCTTGAACATCGCGAGCATCCGGTCGGTAACCAGATAGCCGCCAACGACGTTGATGGCGCCGTTGGCTACAGCGATCGCGCCGAGCCAGTTGGCAAATGCCGGTGCGTGCATGCCTGCCGCGACGACGGCACCGACCATCGTGATGCCGGATATCGCGTTCGAACCGGACATCAACGGCGTGTGCAGCGTCGAAGGGACTTTCGAGATCAGCTCAAAGCCCAGGAAGATCGACAGCATCAAGACGAATGTCAGATAGACGGCTTCCAATTGTTTCCCCTTATCGATCTTGTTAGTGGATCTCGTTCATACCCGAACCGCGGACGCGCCTGCACCCGGCGAAGGTGTGCTTCGACTACGCAGCAATCGCGGGACCCGATCAAAAGACCGGTCATCCTACACAATCTCCCGTTCGACGCCAGCCAACCACGCTGTTTGCGGCCGCCTCGAACCACCGTCCGACAAGTAATCTATTCTTTACATTATGTTAAACAAACTTTACATTACGCCAATCACTCCTGTTGCCAGAGGAACCGTTGTCATGACCGCACCGTTTCAGGAGAAAAGTGCCATCGGCTCGCTGCTGATCATGCTGCTCGCGTTGGGTTATTACGCGCATTCCGCATGGGGGTCGCAGCTGTCGCGCGGCGAAACGATCGGATTGATCGTCGGCGTGACGATCCTCATCGTCATCGCGGAGATTATCTACCACGTTGCCATTGCCGTTCTCGACCGCGTCGATACCGACGAGCGGGACCGGTTAATCGATGCACGTGCCGAACGCATTGCCGGCCTCGCGCTCGCAAGCGGTGTGGTCGGTACGATCTGGTACACGCTGTTTCACGAGTCATCGATTGCAACGGTGCACTGGCTGGTGGTCAGTCTCTGCGCCGCTGAGGTCATCAAGCGTGCGAGCCAGATTGTCTATTACCACCGTGCGGCCACGTAAACGTGGCGAAAAAATCGACGATCACGAACCAGGTACGCCGGCTGCGCTTCGAAGCCGGGGAAATGACGCAACAGGCACTAGCTGACGCGGTAGGCGTTACCCGACAGACGATTATCGCAATCGAAGGCTCGAAATATTCGCCGTCGCTGGAAGTCGCTTTCGGCATTGCAGCCGTGTTCGGCGTGCCGTTCGAAACAGTGTTCCAATTCGAACCGGCAGCAGCCAGACTGGCATTGAAGTAGTCGGAACGCTGAAGGACGCGCGTATGAAAATCGGCCTCTATCTCGTGCTCACCGACGCATCGATGCCCGTCACCGATCTCGCTCGCGCAATCGAGGAACGCGGCTTCGAATCGATCTGGGTGCCGGAGCATTCGCACATTCCGACCACCGGTTCTACGCCGTATCCCGGCCGCGGCCCGGTCACGCGCGACTTCGCGCGGACGCTCGATCCATTCGTGGCGCTCGCCGCCGCTGCCAGCGTAACGACACGCATCAAACTCGGCACCGGCATCTGCCTGCTGATTCAGCGCGACACGATTCACACGGCGAAAACCGTTGCAACCCTCGACCACCTATCAAACGGTCGTGTGTTGTTCGGTGTCGGTGGCGGCTGGAACAAGCCGGAGATGGAGAATCACGGCTGCGACTATTCGACGCGCTTCGCGCGCCTCGAAGAACAACTGCAGGCGTTGAAGGCGATCTGGACCGAGGACGAAGCGCAGTTCCACGGCACGCACGTCGATTTCGATCCAATGTGGTGCTGGCCGAAGCCGGTCACGCGCCCGCACCCACCGATCTTCATCGGCGGCGAAACCGATCACACGTTGAAGCGCATCGTGAAATACGCCGACGGCTGGCTGCCGCGCGTGCGCGATCCGGGGCTGGTGCTCGCCGGCATCGGCAGGCTGCGCGCTTTCGCGCGCGATTCCGGTCGAGACGAAAACGGCATCGCGATCAGCGCGTTCGGCCTGCCTGCGAAACACGAGGCGATCCAACCGTTTCGCGACGCCGGCGTCGACCGCGCGATTCTCGCGTTGGCACCCGGCCCGGCCGACGACATGCTGCGGCGGCTGGACCGTTACACCGAGTTCGTCGAGGTGGCGTGACCAACGCGCGCACCCCCCGTGCGCTCTCCAAAGTGAAATCGCACATTCCGTTTGTCGCTCACGCGCGTTACCCCGCACGCCCCGGCAATCTCGTGCGTCCGCTGATCGATGGTGTGCCGGCATTTCGCCGCATCTGCGGAGCGATTGAATCTGCCGAGCACAGTATCTTTGCGACGATCGCCTTCATCCACGACGATTTCGAGCTGCCTGACGAGAGAGGATCGCTGTTCGACGTACTGGATCGCGCAACTAAACGCGGCATTGACGTGCGCCTGCTGTTTTGGCGCACTGATCGGGAGACCGAAAGATATGGCGCAACGTGTTTCGTCGGGTCTCCCGGGCAGCGTTCGATGCTCGAGGAGCGCGGATCGGCTGTCAGCATTCGTTGGGATCGAGCCGGGGAAGCGTACTGCCACCATCAGAAGAGTTGGATCATCGACGCGGGCCACGCGACCGAGACCGCGTTTGTCGGAGGAATCAATCTCAATCCTGCAAGCATGGCCGATCCCGGTCACCGGGAACGGTCTGGCAGCTTCCACGATGCGTATCTCGAAGTCACCGGCCCCGCGGCAGCCGACGTACATCAGAACTTTGTTCAGCGGTGGAACGCCGCCAGTGAGCGCAATCAACCAAGTGGAGTGTGGGGACCCCGAGGTCTGGAAGATCTGCATCCACCTCCTCACCAATCGCCCCCGAAGGGATCCAGCGTGGTGCAGATTCAACGTACGATGCGCGCGGCACGCGAACACGACATCCTCGAGCAATATGTGCAGGCGATAGATGCGGCTCAGCGCACGATCTACATCGAAAATCAGGCGCTGGAAGATCACCGCATTCTGAGTCGCTTGAACGCCGCCCTTTGCAGAGGCGTCAGCGTAATCGCTTTGCTGCCGGCAATCGCCGAAGACTCGGCTCGGCTCACGGCCATGCGCTCGGAGAGGCAACGTTTGCGGCGAAAGTTCGCCGCGTTAGGAGAACATACGCTTTTCACGATGGCTGGAATCGCCGGCGCCGGCGCCGACGGAGCGAGGCGCTCAGTCTACGTCCACGCGAAGCTGATGCTCGTCGATGACGCATTCATGACGATTGGCTCGTGCAATATTCGGATGCGATCCTTCGTTCGCCACACAGAGATGAATGCAAGCGTCTACGATGCCAAGGTCGTCAAAGCGCTGCGATGCGAACTGTTCGCCGAACACCTCGAAATCGATACGAGCGCGATGGACGACCTGACCGCCGCGCGGATTTTCGCCGACACCGCAAGAACAAATGCACAAATGCGCGACCCCGAGTGGCATGGCAACGTCTTTGCGTTTGAAGCGTCCCGCTATACGTCCGACTGGTAGCCGCAGAACAGGTTCAGCACGATCGGACCAATTGATATGCGGGCGGTCCGGAACAGGGCTGCGACCGCGCGTCGCCGCGCACCCCGTTGCGCGCTGGGCAATGGCCCAACCGACCGAAAAAATCTTCAAGCCCAATCACACCACAATGCTGGATCATCGCGGCGTCAACGTGGATCATCGAGTCTCAGTGGGAGGCTGAATACGTGCTCAATTGGCTGCGCGCCCGCGATGAGTGGAAGTTCTTCGGCGTCCTGCCGCGGGCAGACCTGTCGCTGACGGTGACCTGGTGGACGCTGCTGCTGCTGCGCGGTCTGCTACCGGCTGCGTTCGCCGTTGCGATGGGCATCTTGATCGCAGCGGTGCAACGCGGCGATGCGCTCGGCGTGCCGCTGTCGATCGTCGGCGTCGTGTTCGTGCTGCTGCAGACAACTTCGCCGCTGCATCAGACCATCGGCAAGAACCTCGGCAGCCGCACCGCGGCGTGGCTCTACGACGAACTGACGTTTGCGTGTGTGCGGCCGCCAGGCATGGGCCACCTCGAAGACCCGCGCCTGACCACCGACCTCACAGTGGCGCGCGATTTCGATCTCGGCATCAGCGGTCCGCCGCTGTCGATCTCGATGGATTTCATTGGCGCAGGGCTCGTCGAATTCGTTGCTGGCGTCGTTGCCGCGATGTTGCTGTTCGGGTATGCGTGGTGGGCGCCGCTGCTGCTCGTAGGCGGTTGGTTAGCCACCCAATGGCTACTGCGCGAATCTGCAGTGTGGCGCGATCGCAATACCGAGGACGTGCGTGAGGCGCAACGCCACGCCGACTATGCGTATCGACTGGCCGTCGATCCGCCGGCCGCGAAAGAGTTGCGGTTGTTCGGCCTGTCGGGCTGGACCGTCGAGCGCTTCACCGCGCAACGGCGGCGGTTGTTCGACCTGCGCTGGGAAGCCACGCGGCTGCGTGAACGGCCCGTTGCGTGGAGTCTGCTGGTGGTATTGGCGGCGAACGCAGCGGTATTCACCTCGATCGCAATCGACGTCAATGCCGGTCACCTCGACCTCGGCCACGCGGTAACGTTCGCGAGCGCCGCCGTGACCGCCAGCATGATCGCCTTCGGCGGGCTGTCGTGGGCGCTCGACGGTGCCGCCGCACCCGCCGCTGCGGTGCTGCGCCTGCAACGCGAGATGGACCCTGAGGGCGCGTTGCCACACGGTACGCGTTCGGCAGAACGCGTGCCGGCGCGCGAAATCCGCTTCCGCAATGTCACGTTCGCGTACCCGGCCGCGCCCGGCGAACCGGTTCTGGAGGGATTCGATCTGACGATTCCGGCAGGTTCGTCGATCGCGATCGTCGGCCAGAACGGCGCCGGCAAGACAACGCTCGCGAAACTGTTGTGCCGCCTGTACGACCCGCAACACGGCGCGATCGAAATCGACGGCATCGACGTACGCGAATTCGAACTGGATTCGTGGCGGGCGCGGGTGACGGCGGTGTTCCAGGACTTCATCCGCTTCGAGATGCCGCTGCGTGACAACGTCGCCCCGGCCGGCGCACCTGACGATGTCGTTGAGGCGGCTTTGGCCGATGCGGGTGCATCCAATCTGGCGAGCCTCGATACCGTGCTCGCGCGCGGTTACGAAGGCGGCACCGATCTGTCCGGCGGCCAGTGGCAGCGTATCGCCCTCGCGCGCGCGCTGTGCGCGGTGCGGCTCGGCGCCGGCGTAGTGCTGCTGGACGAGCCGACCGCGCAGCTCGACGTGCGTGGCGAAGCCGAAATCTTCGAGCGCGTGCTCGCCTCGACGCGTCACGCGACGACGATTCTGATTTCGCACCGCTTCTCGACGGTGCGGCTCGCCGACCGCATCTGCGTGCTCGAAAAGGGCCGCGTGGTCGAACTCGGCACGCATGCCGAATTGATGGCGGCGAACGGCCGCTACCGAACGATGTTCGATCTTCAGGCGTCGCGTTTCGGCGATGGTGGCGGCGACGATGCAGAGGAGACGCTCGATGTCCTCGGCTGACGGTCTCGCGGACGATCTCCCGGCGGCCATTCCCGCGATGTGGCGCGCGCTGAAGCGCGGCTACCAGGCGGAGCCCCGACTGCTGACGGTTTCATTCGGGCTGTCACTGCTCGCGGCGCTACCGGACGCATTGGTCGCGCTGCTCTTCATGCTGCTGGCCAACGGTGCGGCGGCGCACGACAGCAGACTCGTCACCATCGCGATGCTCGGACTCGCCGCATCCGCGGTCGCAACCTGGTTTCTGCGCGTGGTTGCCGATCGTACGCAGCGGCGCTTTCGCGACCGCGTGACGATCGCGCTCGAATCGCACGTCGCGAACCTGCAGGCATCGGTGCAGACGATCACCCATCACGAACGGCCCGAGTTCCTCGACCGGCTCGCGGTGCTGCGCGATCAGGTATTCGTGCTGGATCACATGTACATGTCGCTGTTCTCGACCTGTGGCTGGATTCTGCGCCTCGGCGTCACGATCGCACTGCTGATGTCGATTCACTGGGCACTGCTGCTGTTGGTGGTGTTCGCGTTACCGACGGTGCTGACATCGACGTGGCGGCCCGCGGTGGAACGCGCGGCAGAAGAGCGCGGCGCCTCGGCGAATCGGTTGGCGCGACACCTGTTCACGACCGCGACGACGGCACCGCCCGGCAAGGAAGTGCGCGTCACGCGGATCGGTGCTCGACTCGTAAAACTGCGACGCGACGCGTGGGAACGTTGGTATGGCCCGGTCGCCGCAGCGCGCACCGGCAGCGCACTGTGGCATGCACTGGGCTGGGCGATCTTCGGCGTCGCGTACATCGGCGCGGTGGTGTTCGTGTCTTCGGGTCTCCACGGCACGCCCGGGCAGGTTCTGTTGGTGCTCGCCGCCGGTTCGCGCCTGTCGGCATACATAGGCGCCACGGTCGGCGAGATCGGCTTTCTCCGCGGCATCTGGATGGACGGCTCGCGGCGCCTCGCATGGCTCGAAGATTACGCGGCGTCATTAACCGAAAACGCCGATGCGACGGTGCCGGAGCGGCTCGCTCGCGGCATCCGCTTCGAACACGTCTCGTTCGCCTACCCGGGCACCACGCGCAACGTACTCGACGACGTCAGCTTCGAACTCGAACCCGGTACTGTCGTTGCAATCGTCGGCGAGAACGGCGCCGGCAAAAGCACCCTGGTGAAGCTGTTGTGCAAACTGTATCAGCCAGGCAGCGGCCGTATCGTGATCGACGATGTCGATCTCGCACGGATGCCAGCCGATACATGGCGCGAGCGGCTCGCCGGCGCATTTCAGGATTTCTTCCGCTTTGAGTTCCGCGCGCGTCAGACCGTTGGCGTTGGCGACGTGCCACGCCTGGACGATCAACCCGCTGTTGCCGCAGCAGTGGATCGTGCGGGCGCCGCAGACGTCGTCGAGCGGCTCGTCGAAGGTCTGGCAACGCAACTGGGACCAACCTGGCCGGGCGGCGTGGAAGTCAGCTTCGGTCAGTGGCAGAAGCTTGCGCTCGCGCGCGGCTTCATGCGCGACCGGCCGTTGTTGCTGGTGCTCGACGAACCCACCGCCGCGCTCGACGCCGAAACCGAGCACATGCTGTTCGAGCGCTACGCGGAAGCTGCGCGCGGCGGCTTCCGCAGCGCAGACGGCGCACCGGACGGACGCATCACGATTCTGGTATCGCATCGTTTCAGCACCGTGCGGATGGCCGATGTGATCGTGGTGCTCGACGGCTCGAGGCTCGTCGAGATCGGTTCGCATGAAGCACTGATGACGAAACGCGGGCAGTATGCGGAGTTATACGGCATTCAGGCGAAGGCCTATCGCTAGCTTTATGCGATGACTCGCTACAACAAGCGCAACGCAGAATGTCGCGCAACATCGAAGGGTTGGTGACGTGATGAATCCGCAGAAGCTCTATGCGCAAGTCAGCGACGATCGCACCGCGGCCGTCGGACTACCGCGCGAAGCATTCGTCGATCCGCTGATCTACGACGCGGAGGTCGAGCACGTTCTCACAGCAGGATGGCTGCCGG
The DNA here is from genome assembly GCA_963735085.1 of uncultured Gammaproteobacteria bacterium. GTDB lineage: Bacteria > Pseudomonadota > Gammaproteobacteria > Pseudomonadales > Azotimanducaceae > DATJGR01. The sequence continues at coordinate 2,447,939 of CAVTJP010000005.1, read as the reverse complement.
TTGCACGCGCGAGTGATGTCGCGAGTCCGGGCGACTATCGCAGCGTCGACCTGCTCGACGTACCGCTTCTCGTCAGCCGCGATGCACATGGCACGTTGCACGTGTTGTCGCGTGTGTGTCGCCACCGGGGTATGCCGGTCGTCGAAGGGCACGGCAACCGCAACGACTTCAGCTGTCCGTATCACCTGTGGCGCTACGGCCTCGACGGCCGGTTTCTGTTTGCGCCGGCGATGGAGGACGTCAATAATTTCGACCCCGCAAACTGCAGTTTGAAGCAGGTCGCGCACGAAGAGTGGGGTGGCTGGGTGTTCGCGAATCTGTCCGGGGGCGCGAAGCCGCTTGCGCCATCATTGCGTAGCCTGCGGCAGCGCTTCGAACGGCTGCGGCCGGAGACGTTCGTCAGCGCGGCAACTCTCGAATTCGACTCGCCATGGAACTGGAAGATCATGGTGGAAAACTTCCTCGAGTCCTACCACCACATCGGTCCGCATGCGTCGACGTTGCAGTTGTCCAATCCGGCGTTCGGCACGTATGCAACCGACGACGAAGGTGCGTTTACCGTTCTCGAGAATCCTCCGGTCGCTGGTGCCGATTCGTTCGTCGTCGCGTGCGTGTTCCCGCTGACGCTGATCGCGTTGACGGAAAGCGAGGTGCCGTGGGGCGTTTGGTACGAGTTGGCCAACCTGCAGCACGACCGGTTCGTGTTGCGCATCCATCTGCTGCTGAGTCCCGAGCAGGCGGCAGTACAGGAGTGGGTTGCGCAGTATTGCGAGCAAATCAGGGCAATCCACTTGGAAGACATTCAGGTATGTGAAGGTGTGCAGCGCGGCTATCGCAGTCGGCTCTACTCGAGCGGCCCGCTGAGTCACCTCGAAGGGTGTCTGTGGCACTTCCATCAATATCTGAAGCGTGCGTTCGCGCGTTTGTCAGATATGTAGTCGGGTATGACGGGCTTGATTCGAGCGCGTTGCAGTCGAGGATTGGTCACGCTGACCGAAACCCCGCCTCCACGTTGTTGCCATCCGGGTCCAAAAGATACGCGGCGTAATACGGCCCGAACGATTTCCGTTCGCCGGGCGCACCGTTGTCGCTGCCACCGTGGGCGAGCCCGGCGCCATAGAACGAATAGGAACGCCGTGCGATACCGAGGTCTGCGACGACGATGCCGAGGTGATCGATCACGACCTGGTCCATCCGATGAATGTTGGCATCAACGATCCGTCCGCAACTGCGCGGCCAAACTTCGAAAATCCGGATCCCGCTTCTTCATCATGATCTGATGGGCCGTCACGCCGTCCTTGTTCCCGATGTCTCCCCGCGCGCCATACTTCACGAGCATGTTGAAGTGCTTTTTGTCGCTGCCTTTCTTCAGCATGTAGTGCAGCGCGGTCATCTTCTTTCCGTCTTGCCAATTCACGTCTGCGCCGAGCTTCAGCAATTCTTCGGCGGCATCGAAGAGACTCCACTTCACCGCACCGAGAAACGGCGTCTCCGGGCCGACCTGATCGACATCCGCCCCGCTGCGCACCAGCAGCCGAATCGCCGCGAGGTCGTGATTGAACGACGCGGCCCACAAGCAGTAGTTCGGATCCGACCCGCGTTGCAGCAGGAACTTCGCGAGTTCGAGATTTTCGCCACGGCCGATCGCATACCACAACGGCGTCGCCTTGAACGTGCCTTCGGTGAACGCTTCGGCGTTGATGTCGAAGCCGCGCTTCAACAGCACATCGGTGGTCTTGACGCTGTCGGCGGCCGGCAGCTTCCGCTTCGCGATATTCACGCCGCAACACACATGCAGCCAGTTGCGACCCCGCGCATCGCGATGGTCGACGAGATCTGGACTGTCGTCGAGTCCGCGCCCGACCTCCTTCCAACGGAGACCTCTCACAGAGTCGAGCATACGTGTCTTGGAAACCACGTCGCGTCCTCCTCGTGAAGCGTGATTGCAACGTACGGAATCTCGTTGCGACGAGCAAGCAGCGAGCGGCTCGAACCGGTATCGTCTCGAAGATCCAAATCCCAGGCGATGCAAGGAACCCCACCGGCATGATTCACATCAACGCATTCACGCAGTGCACGCCGATCTCACAGTCGATCGGTCAATGGCGCAATCCCGCCGATGCAATGTCACGCGGCTACACCGACCTGCACGTCTGGGCAGATCTCGCGCGTACATTGGAACGCGGCTGCATCGATGCGCTGTTTTTCGCCGACATCCACGGCATCTACGACGGCTACGCGGGAAGCCGTGACGCGGCCGTGCGTCACGCGGTGCAGACGCCTGGCGCCGATCCACTGCTGCTGATTTCGGCACTGGCGTTGTCCACAACGCACCTCGGCTTCGCCAGCACGTACAGTACGACGTATCACTCGCCGTACAACTGTGCTCGAACGTTCTCGTCGCTAGACCATTTCACGAAGGGGCGGATCGGGTTCAACGTCGTCACGTCGTACATGAAGAACGCCGAGGACAATGGCCTCGGGATCATGCTGCCGCACGACGAGCGGTATGACCGTGCCGATGAATATCTCGATGTGGTCTACAAGCTGTGGGAAGGTTCATGGGACGACGACGCGGTGGTGCGCGATACGGCACGTAACATTCATACGGCACCCGAACGCGTGCACGACATCAACCACGTCGGCCGGTACTTCTCGGTGCGCGGGCCGCACATGTGCGAGCCGAGCCCCCAGCGCACCCCGGTCATCTATCAAGCGGGCGCGTCGCCGCGCGGCATCGAGTTCGGCGCAAAGCACGCCGAAGCGCTGTTCGTCGGCTTCACCGATCCGCACAACGCACGCGAGCGCGTGACAATGATTCGCAACCGCATCGAAGCGCACGGCCGCGATCCAGCGAGCGTGAAAATCCTGGCCGGCATCATCCCGGTGGTCGGCGACACCGACACCGATGCGCAGCGTAAGTACGACGACGCGCTGCGCTACGTTTCGCCAGAGGGCACGTTCGCCCTGTTCGGCGGCTGGACCGGCGTCGACCTGGCCGGCTACGGCTTGGACGACCGGCTCGACGACATCGACTCCGACGGTATGCAGGCGATCGCGCGCGGCATGCGCGGCAAGACCATGCGCGATTTCTACGAACGCATCAAACTCGGCAGCTTCAGCGTCAAGTTCATCGGCAGCGCTGAGCATGTCGCCGATGCGCTCGAAGAATGGGTCGACGTCGGCGGCGTGGACGGCTTCAACGTCATGCCCGTGGTACAACCCGGTTCGCACGAAGACTTCGTTGCGGCGGTGATACCCGAGCTACAGCGGCGCGGGCGATTTCGCACCGCATATGAAGGCTCGACCTTGCGTGAACACTACTTCGGCGCAGGATGCGCCCGCGTGCGCGGGGACCATCCGGCGGCGCGGTATCGAGGCAATGAGGCGACTGTCGCGCGCGCCGGCACGTAGTGCGCCGGTGCCAACCCGCTTCGACAGTCGATCGCCCCGTCGACGGATCCGGCACAGTACGAGGATGTCGCAACACAATGGAATTGGCGGCGAGTGCGATGCATCCTATGGTGGCTGGGGACACGATCCGAATGAACGAACGTTTCGACATCCTGCTGGTTGAAGACAACACGCCGCTCGCCGAGAGCATCGGTGCGTACCTGGAGGCGGCCGGGTTCGTGCTCGACTACGCAGCGGATGGTTTGACCGCGTTGCATCTGGCGGCGACGAACCGATACGACGCCATCCTGCTCGATATCGGCTTGCCTGGTATCAACGGGCTCGAAATCTGCCGAAAGCTGCGTCACGATGCGCACTCGAGCACGCCGATCATCATGCTGACGGCGCGCGACGAACTCGACGACAAGCTCTCCGGATTCGACGCCGGCGCCGACGATTATCTGGTCAAACCGTTCGCGATGGCTGAACTCGAGGCGCGGCTCGGCGCCACCATTCGCCGCAGCCATGGCAACGCGTTCAGCACCGCATACGTGATTGGAGATCTCACGCTCGACACCACAACGGCCGACGTACGCCGCGCCGGGCGCCGGCTGCGGTTGTCTCCGAAGCAGTTCGAGATCTTGCGTATCCTGATGCGCGAATCACCCAACGTGGTCAGCCGCGAAGCGTTGGAGCGTGCGCTATGGGGTGACGACATACCGGAGAGCGACGCGTTGCGCAGCCACCTCTACAACCTGCGGCAACTCATCGACAAAGATTTCGATCAGGAGTTGATCGAAACCGTACCGGGGCTGGGGTTCTGTATACGATCGCGCTGAGCGGACGGGCTTCGCGTGAAGCGCAAGATCACCGTCGTGCCGTGGCCGAGCGTACTCGACAAATCGAGCGACCAGCCGAACTGATCCACCAGTCGCCGCACGATCGCCAGGCCCAATCCCTGGCCGGATACAGCCAGCGGCTGCGATGCTTCATCGTGTGCTTCATCGCGCGCTTGACCACGCGCTTGAGCACGAAAGAACGGTTCGAAAACGCGCGCCAGATCGGCGTTGCTCATGCCGATGCCCGCATCGCGCACCGAGACCGAATCTGCGCCGACCGAGACATCCACGACGCCGTCGCGGCTGTACGTCAGCGCGTTGCGCAACAGGTTCGTCAGTACGATCGCAATCATGCGCGGCGGTGCATCGACGATCAGCCCGGCGCGTTCGGTCAGCTTCACGGTGTTGCCGGTTTCCCGCGCCAGATCGGCCAACAGATCGATCTGTTCGGCCACCAACGCGTTGACGTTCGTGGTTTCGTCCAACGCATGCAGCTCATCCTCTCGCGCCAGCAACAGCAGATTCTCTATCAGCGACTGCATTTGTGAAATCGCGCGCCGCATTCGGTCCAGTGACGCCTGATCCGCCGCTGGGCGCTGCTTGTCGCGCTCCAACAGATCCAGGCAGGCGCGCACGACCGCGATCGGTGTGCGCAGTTCATGGCTCGCGTCGCGCGTGAAATTGCGCTCGCGAACAACGAATGCTTCCAGACGGCGCGTGAAACGATCCAACGCCTCAATCATCGTCGTCACCTCGGCGTCCGCGCTATCGCGCAGATCGTCCACATCGAGATGCGTTCCGGCATCGCGCTTCGGATCGTACGTTTCCAGCCGCTGCGCCAGGCTCACCAGCGGTGACACCGCGCGCTGCGAGAGGCGATACGTGATGAACGACAGTGCGTAGATGAACAGCAGCACCAGCGCACCGGGTATGGCGCCGAAGTACAGCGTCAGATCGGACACCTGCTGTTGCTGGAACACTAGATACAGGCGCCCGCCGGGCCCGTCGTTGACGTACAGCAGCGGCCGCTCGCCCTGGAAGTCGATGCGCCGGAATCCGGGCAGTTGCCCACGAAGCGGCGCAGGGATCGACGTGAAGTCGTCGCCGCGCGCGAGGTAACCGGTCATGTTGTTGGTATCGGGCGGTGGCGCCGCGGCGTTGGTCTCCCAACGCATCCAATAGTGCGCGGCCTCGCCCTGCAACGCCTTGCGGGACAGCACGTCGGATACGACGAAAGTGATGCCGAACACCCCGACGATGACGGCCGCGCTGATCACTGCGATCTGCAGCGCAAACGCCCGCCCGAGACGCGCCCGGACGCCGGTTCGTTTCATGTTTCGCTCGGGAGCGTCATCCGTTCGAAGGACTCATCAGGTAGTGGCAGACCTGCCATTCGTCACCGTCACGGTAGCCGAACAGTTCTTCACAGGCCATGAAGAAAAAGCGCCAGCGCTGAATCCAGCGATCGACATCGTCGCCATACGCCCCCACGAGCGCGGAATGCACCGCATCCGGATGATCGTCCATCCGTTCGAGCCACGCCGCGGCCGTGCGTTGGTAATGTCGGCCCGACAACGGCCAGCGGTTTTCGACGCGCAGATGCTGCTGGAAATGCGTCAGCGTGTCGGCCGCCGGCATCAGACCGCCGGTGAAGAAATGCCGCCCCATCCAGTTGTCGGCACCTTCGGTCTCGAACGGATACATCAGCTCGCGATGACAGAATATGTGCACGAACAACTTTCCATCCGGCGCGAGCCAGCGTGCGATCCGCTCGAGCAGCGTCCGATAGTTCCTCACGTGCTCGAACATTTCCACCGACACCACCCGGTCAAACGCACCCGTCGGGAAATCGAGTGCGTTGGCATCTGCGGTGATCACTTCCAGGTTATGCAGGCCCAGCAACTTTGCCCGCTTCTCGATGAATGTCCGCTGGCTGCGCGAATTCGACACCGCAGTGAATTGCGCTACCGGATAGCGCTGGGCCGCCCACAGCGAGAACGAACCCCAGCCGCAGCCCAGATCGAGAATGCGTTGTCCGTCGTGCAACCCTGCCCGTTCTGCGTAGAGCGCGATCATATTCGCTTCCGCCGCATCGAGATCGTCATCGTCGTCCTGCCACAGGCACGCGCTGTACTTGAGGTGCCGGCCCAGCACGATCTGGAAGAACCGCGTCGGCACCTCGTAATGCTGCGCGTTGGCGGCTTCGGTATGCAACGCAACGGGGCTGCGGCCGAGCGTATCGATCAGCTCTGCATAGCGTGCCTCGCGCATTGCCTGCGATCCGCGTCGCTCTTCGTGCAGGCGCTCGCGCACGAGACGGCGGATTTCCCGTCGTACCAGGAAGTCCGGCACGTAGCCGCGTTCGGCGATCGTTTGTGCGATTCCCATCAGGCTGTCTCCTCGAACTGACGATTGAGAAAAGGTGCGACCGCGCCGAACAGGCAGGCGAACAGAACCGCCCAGCTCAACGCGACGACGATCAGCAGAACCGGTTTCGGTATCACGACCGCACCGAGCGCAGCGCCACCGAGATAGGACAGTGGACACGCAACCGCGGCGAGCGCCGCCGCCAACCACGGACGCCCAATGAGCATCGACAGGCTGTGATTCATCGACAGACCCAGCGCCACCCACAACACCACGATCCAATGTGGTGCCGGTACCGTGCCGTGGAAGTCGAGGATTCCGCAGTAGATCCAGATCGTGTCGAGCCCCAGACCAATCGCGCCAACAATGGCGGCCAGCGCCAGATCGCCGCGCCCACCACGCCAGAACGCATGCGCCGCCAGCGCCGCACAGGCTGCAAGCCCCGCCACGGTGCCGCCGAGTACCGCGGCGAACCAGGTCACCTGAAACAATACGCCGTTGACCACCGCGTGCAGTTTCATACCGAGCGCGCTCGCCATGGCCGGCCCCGATAGAGAGGTTTTGCGAACAGCAACTGTACGTCCGACAGCGCCCGTTCCCGAAAGCCGCCTTCGCAATAACACAGGTAGAACGACCACAATCGTCGGAAGCGTTCGTCGAAACCCAACCGGGCGATGTCGGGCCAATGTGCATCGAAACGCCGCCGCCAGGCCAGCAACGTGCGCGCGTAGTCCGCGCCGAGGTCCTCGAGATTCAACACCACCAGGTTGCTTTCACGCGTGGCCGCGCCGATCAGCACCGACACGCACGGGATGAAGCTGCCAGGAAAAATGTGCCGCTTGATGAAATCGACCGACCGCAACGCGCTTCGATAATGCGGGTCCGCGATCGTGATGGCCTGCAACAGCGCCAGGCCATCGTCGTCGAGCAGCCGATTCAGCGCCGCGAAATATTCCTCGAGGTGATTCGCGCCGACCGCCTCCACCATCTCCACCGATACCAACTTCGAATAGCGTCCCGTCAACTGCCGATAGTCGAGGCACAACACCTCGATCTGTTGCGCAAGTCCCGCTTCTGCCACGCGTGCGCGGGCGTATTCGTATTGTTCGCGCGAGACGGTGGTGGTGGTCACCCGACAGCCGGATGCGCGCGCCGCATAAATGGCCAGTCCACCCCAACCACTGCCGATTTCAAGCAGATGATCGTCGCGGTTCAGTTCCAGTTTCCGCACGATCGCATCGAGCTTGCGAACGCTGGCGCGTTCGAGATCATCCTGTTCGCCTTCGAACATTGCCGCGGAATACTGCATGCGCGAATCGAGCATGCGTTCGAACAACTGGTTGCCCAGATCGTAGTGCGCGGCGATGTTGCGGCGACTGCCGTATTCGCTGTTGTCGCGCGTCAGTATGTGAAGCAGGCGCGTTGCCAGACCCGCCAGCAACGCCGCCCCGCCTTCCAGCGCCTGCGTCGCGTCACGCTCACGAACCAGCAGCCGCACCAGGCCGACGAGGTCACTGCAATCCCAATCGCCGTCCACATAAGACTCCGCCGCACCTAATGTGCCACCGCCAGCGATCCGACGGTAGAAACGGGGTCGATGAACCACAATATCGACAAACGGCGCATTGCCGAACCGCATCGAGCCGCGCGCATCGGAGATCGCAAGGCCACCGGCAGCGAATTTGCCGAGGCGTATTGCCAGCATGCGTCGACAGATGGAATCGATACGGCCAATGGCATTGGCTGGCGCGTCGCGCAGAATACTTGCCGTCATGAGTCGACTCCGTATTTCGGGTGGTTGTGGAAGGGGCTGCCGCGCACCCACAGCACCGCGGCCTGACGGTAGATGCGTAACAGTTGAATAAATGGTTGTCCGGCGAAACGAAATGCCACACGACGCAGCGCACCAGAAGTGACCGGCGCCGTGCGCAACGCGAGCGCCGACCGAAAAACAGCGACACCGTCCTGGGCAAGAACCATCCGAATAGCGATCCGACACGGTTCGTATTCAATACTCCAACGATACTGCTGAGCCATCGGATTGAATGGCGATACGTGGAACGCCTTGTCGAACTCGAACTCGACGCGCGACGCCGGGGTCGGCGCACGCAATACATAGCTGTGCCGCTCACCCCAGGGGGTGTTGTTGATCTCGCCGATCAGATACTCGATCCGTTGCGCGGAGGCGTCCAGACAGAACACGAACCGCACCGGGTTGAAGCCCGCCCCCCAGGACGCTGGTTGGTGCAACAGCAGCATGGGACCCGTCGCCGGCGGATGTCCGGACGCTCGAATTGCCGCGTTCGCACGCGCGCGAATCGTCTCTCCCGGCCAATCGGGCAGGCACGCGCGCGTCCGAATCGACAAAACGTTGAACCGATCGATCGACAGCAACCGGCTGCGGCGTGCCAGCGCATCCAAATGCTCGACGTCGACCAGCAACATGACGATTCGATAGCGGAACGCGTGTGGCAGCGGTTGTTCGCGGCGATGCGTTATGAAACCTTCAGCGATGCGATCAAGCGGCATGACGCCTCCGCAGATCCTGCTGCACGGCAGCTGCTGCGCGACGTCCACTGACGAAGCCGTCCTCGTGAAACCCAAACCCGGTCCAGGCGCCTGCGAAGTAGACACCGCCGACGCCCTGCAGCGCGGCGACTTCCAACTGCGCTGCCCTCGCACCCCGATCGAATACCGGATGGGCGTAGTGTCGCTCCGCCAGAATGTGCGATTCGCGTAGCTTCGGTGCAGGATTCAGACTGACGAATACCGGTTGCGGCGTGTCGAGGCGCTGCAACCGGTTCATCCAGTACGTCACGGTGCATGGCGCCTGTTCGGGTTGCGGATCGGCCGTCGCCTTATGGCGGCGGCAGTCATCGCGCCGGCGGTACTGGCGCTGCCGCGTATCCGCATCCGGCGTGACGAACGCATTCCAGCTGCTCCACGCGCTGCGGCATCGCGGCATCAGCGCGGCGTCGGTGTGCACTACCGCCCGATTGGGCTGATAGCGAATTGCGCCGAGCACCCGCTGCTCGGCCGAGGTCGGCTGTACAAGACAGTTCAGTGCCTGATCGCTGTGGCAGGCGAACACGACCGCATCGAAACGCAGCGACGTTGCGCCATTGCCAAACCGGAGTTCGACGCCATCACTACAACGGTGTACGGCGCGGACGGGCAGATCCGTTAGCATACGACCGTGGAATTGGCGCGCGAACGCTTCGACGTAACGCTGCGAGCCGCCTTCGATCACGCGCCAGGCCGGCCGCCCGCGCAACGACAGCATGCCGTGGTTGGCCATGAATTCAACGACGTGCCCGATCGCCGTCGCGCGTACGTTCGCGGCGGGTTGCGACCACAATGCCGAGCACATCGGTAACAGATGGTCCTCGACAAATCCCGTGCCGTAGCCTTTGTGCGCCGCGAACGACTCGATATTCAGTTCAGCTTGCGCCGGCGTCAACGCCGCGGCATCACGATAGAACCGGCCGATGTCGTACAACATCCGCAGGAATCGCGGCCGCAGCGCGTTGCCGGGTTGACACAACAGTGCCGCCAGCCGGTCGGTGCCATATTCGAGACCGCTACCGCCGTGGCTCACCGAGAAGCTCATGTCGGTGGCGCGACTCGCTACACCGAGTGCGTCGAGCCAGGCGGAAAACTCAGGGTAGTTCCGACGATTGAATACGATGAAACCCGAATCGATCGACGCATTCACACCGTCGACCGTCAAATGATGCGTATCGGTGTGGCCACCCAACGTTGTAGCCGCTTCGATCAGCGTCACGTCAGCGTTGCCATCGAGCGCATCGGCACACGCAATGCCGGCGATGCCGGCGCCGATCACCGCAACCCGATTCATCGTGGCGCACCCTCGGCGAGGACCGCCGCCGGCACAGCACGCAGATTGCGCACCACGCCCAACCGCTCGAGCAACCGCAGCATGCGATAACACAGATCGATCTCGCCGGCGAAAAAGCCCTGCCGCGCCGATGCGGCGAATCGATGATGATTGTTGTGCCAGCCCTCGCCCAATGTCAGCCACGCCAGCCAGCGCAGGTTGCGACTGTCGTCGCGTGTGGCGTAGCGGCGTTTGCCGAAACGATGCGTCACCGAATTCACCAGCAACGTTGCGTGCAGCAATGCCACGGTGGATACGCAGTAACCCCACAGCAGCATCTGCGGGCCCGACGTCGCCAGCCCCGGTGCCCACCGCTGCAGCGCGGCGCCCACACCGAACAACATGGCGGCCGCGGCAATTGGCACCACGGAGTCGTATCGGTCCAGCCACAGCAGTTCCGGGAAGCGTGCCCAATCCTTCACCCGCGCAAAATCGGTCGCGAAGTGACGGCGGCCCAGAAACCAGCCCAGATGCGCGTGCAGAAAACCACCTCGCGGCGAATGAGGATCGGCTTCGGTATCAGCGTCCGCATGATGGTGGCGGTGCACGCCGGCCCACCACAATGGGCCGCGCTGCGCGGCGCTTGCCGCCAGTAGCGCAAACGCAAACTGCACGCCGCGCGATGTTTCGAATGCGCGGTGACTGAAATATCGATGATAGAAGCCGGTGATCGCAAACATCCGCAGCCAATAAAACGCAACCGCCACCGCCACATCGACCCATGCGACACCTACGAAGCAGGCCGCCAGAGCGCCGAGATGCAACGCAACGAACGGCACCACCCGCACCACATCGATGCGCTCGTCATCGCCGCTCGAACCGTCATTGACGAACCACCGTCGCAACGCCTGCATGGGAACTCCGCCCGAATCGTTGGCAACGACTATCGCAATGCGGTCGTGAGCGGCGCGTGAATGCACAGCGGAAATTTCTTCACATACATTTCACACGCGCACCGCTAGTGTCCAACGATGCCGACTCGATCGACCTGACATGCGTGCGTTATGGCTTGCCGGACTGCTGCTGCCGCTTGCCGCACATGCCCAGCAATTCGATTTCGGCGCCTATCTGAACGACAAACGCATCGGCTGGCATCACTTCACCGTGGAGCGCACCGGGCCGGGTGAAGCCTATCGAGTGACCTCGCATGCCGAATTCGACGTGAAGGTGCTCTGGGTGTCGGTGTATCGCTACCGCCATACCGCGCAGGAGACCTGGCGCAATGGCTGTCTGCAATCGATCGCAACGCAGACTCAGGTCAACAGCGACCATACGACGCTCACCGGACACGTCACCGCGGCCGGCTTTGAAATCGACGTTTCATCGGGCAAGCGCACGCGGCACGAAACGCTGCCCGTATGCGTGGCCAGCTATGCTTATTGGGATGCCGACTTGTTGCAGCAACACGACGCATTGCTGAACGGTCAGACAGGCACCTTCCAACCTGTGAAGCAAACGCTCGTCAACGAAGCCGATCGCACCCTGCTCGAATTAACGGGCAAAGACCTCCGCATCGAGGTCGTGTACGCCAACAGCGACGGCCGCTGGGTCGGGTTGCACACCACCGTTGAAGGCGGCCGGGCGCTCGACTACCGACCGGAGACAGCAAAGAAGTCGACGAATCAATAGCCGCGTCTGCCCGCTCAACCGGCCCGAACCAATCGCATCGCATAGACCGGCGTGTCGACATGGCGAACCAGCAACGCCAGATCCATTTCGAGAAAGTGAGCTATCCGAAACCGACCGAACGTGTGCGCAACGTTGACCGCACGCCGGGACTCCAGCGCCGCATCCGCAATTGGATCCAAACTCGAGTCTGACGTCAGGCGCGTCCAGATCGCTTCGCTGTCGATCCGAACCATGTGCACCATTGCGCCATCGTTAGCAGAATAATAGATCAACGCCCCGAGATGTGGCGAATACTGCAACGACGCGTATGCCCGAATGTGCGGCTTCGACCCACGCGACATGATCTCCGCGAGCGGCGCGCCTGGTTCATTCGGATCGATCGTTGCCAGGCAATCGCGTCGATGCAGTCCCAGCACGATTAGATCGCCAAGCTGATCCATCTGCATCGCGTTGTGATTGGCTTCGCCCGGCAGCTTGTTCGAATGAAATTCGCGCCACGCGCCGACGCTGCCGTCGGTGTTGGTGCCATCCGGCGCGTACGCGACGAACGCATTGCCACCACCGTCGTCACCGCTGTGTCCCCACAGCAGCCGCCGTTTCGCATCCCACGTGCTGAAGCCGCCGGCGTTCAGGATCGCTCGTGGGTGTTGCGGACCGCGGCGCCACGTCAGTGAGTCGAGATTGAACAGGTGTGGGATCGGCGCGGCTTTGACGTTTCGGCCGAGTTCCGTCTGACCCTTCAACAACAGATAATCATTGCCAAGCGGGTCGTACTGAACGTAGTCGTAGGTATGTGGCGGTAGCGGTGAGCCATCGGGATACTCGGCATGCGGATAAACTGCACCTTCCCCGTACGCATCGATGCCACCACCTACATAGCCGGTGGTCAGCCGGCGCCAGGCCCGATCGCCGACATCGAATGCGTGTACATCCGAGCCGAAGTAGTCGTTGTGGCCACCGCCGAACACGATCATCGCGCCGCACGTTCCATACCGCGACGCATACACGGCGCTGTTCCAGGCTTCGGTGATCGACGCAAAACCCACACGGCCGCGCCATGGCGCATGCCACTGCCGACCAAGTCGGCGTCGTATGCGCTCGTGCATCGTTCGGGCAGGATTCAGACGCGAATCCAACGCCGGATCATTGTCGCTCAGGTAGCGCGTACCAACCGGTGAGGCTGACAGTCCCAAGTCCGGTGTGTGACCGGAGATCCGATACCAGCAGCCAGGCTCCATGCCGGCTGCCCACGCCGGCACCCGCGGAGGTCTGTCAGCCGATTCAACGTCGGTAGAAATCAGCGCCCCTTGAAATTCGGCGCTCGTTTCTCGGCAAACGCGCGGCGCCCTTCTTTGTAGTCCTCGCTGTTGAAGCACGCATCAACCAGCGACGCGACGTCGCGGGCGTCCACGCTGTGCGAATAGCGCTCGAATGCATCGATGGACGCTTTCGCGGCGCGAATCGTCAACGGCGCGTTCGCAGCAATCGTCGCCGCATAGCCACGTACGCGCGCCTCGAGTTCCTCGTCAGAGACGATGAAATTGATCAGGCCGATCCGTAGCGCTTCGTCTGATTCGAGAAACCGCGCACTGAACAGTATGTCGCGCGCCGACGATGGCCCGACGAGGCGCGCCAGTGCGGCGGTACCCGCGTATTCGTAGCCGAGGCCGAGCTTCGCCGCTGGAATGCCGAAATGCGAACCCGGTGTCGCAAAGCGCACATCGGCGTTCAGCGCGATCGCGAGGCCGCCGCCGATGCAAAAGCCCTGGATCATTGCGATCAACGGCTTTTCCAGATGCGACAGCCAGTAGTTGCCGCGCTGTGCGATCTCACCGTATGCCTTGCGCTGCTGCGCATTCGCCCGATGTTGATCGAATTCGGAGATATCGGCGCCTGCCGCGAACGCTTTGCCGCCAGCACCTTTCATCGCGACGACGCGAACTGTGGGCTCGCTCTGGAAGGCTTCCAGCGCGTCGCCGATGCCCTGCCACATCTCGAGCGACACCGCATTATGCCGCTGCGGGTGATTGAACGTCAGCCAGCCGATGCCGGCATCGACTTCGGCGAGGATCTTCTGGGTCTTCAGTTCGATCATGCGATGGCTCCTGATTGCATGAGGCGTTCGATTTCGTCCGCGGCGACGCCGAACTCGCGCAGCACTTCGGCGGAGTGCTCGCCCGGATCGGGGCCGGCATGGTGAAACGGTGTGTCGATCGCAAACCGTGACAGGTTGATTGGCGTGCGAACCAGCGCGATATCGCCGAGATCCTTGTGTGCGGCATTTCGCGTCATCTTCAGGTGCTTCACCTGGGGGTCTTCAAACGCTTCGCCGATCGTATAGATCGGTCCGCAGGGCACGCCCACAGGATTCAACCGCGCAACGAGTTCCGCGGTCGTGAATCGCCCTGTGACTTCACCAACGGCCGCATTCAGCTGCGCTCTGTTGCGCGCCCGCGCGCGGCCGGTGGCATACAGCGGATCGTTCAGCAGACCCGACACGTCCAGCGCTTCGCAAAAGTTCCGCCACATCTTGGCCGTGCTCGCCGCGAGATTGACGAGGCCATCGCGCGTGGGATAGGTGCCCATCGGCACCTGCACCGGGTGATAGTTGCCCTGTTTGCCCGGCACGTCTTTGTTCATCGTGTAGCGCGCGCCCTGAAAATCGAGCTTGCTCAGCATGCTCTCCAGCAACGACGTGTGTACCCACTGCCCTTCGCCGGTGTGTTCGCGATGCAGCAGCGCCAGCAGAATCGCCTGACCGAGAAACATGCCGGCGGTGGTGTCCGAAATCGCGATACCCACGCGCATCGGCGGCCCATCCGGTTCGCCGGTAATCGACATCAGGCCGCTCATGCCCTGCACGATCTGATCGACACCGGGGCGGTCGCCGTAAGGTCCGTCCTGACCGAAGCCGGAGATGCTGGCGAGAATGATGCGTGGGTTGATCGCGCTGAGCTGGGCATAATCAATGCCGAGGCGCGTCTTGACGTCCGAGCGGAAATTCTCCACGACGATATCCGCACGCGCGACGAGTGTGCGAAACAGTGCGGCGCCGTCGGGGTTTTTCAGATCGATGCACAGGCCGCGTTTGTTGCGATGCAGATTCTGATCGTCGGGACCGTGCCGCGCGCCGGTCACCGACCCGCCGGATCCATCGCGCACCGGCGGCGGCTCGATCTTGATGACGTTCGCGCCCCAGTCCGCGAGCAGCCGTACCGCGGTGGGACCGGCGCGTGCGATCGTCAGATCGAGCACGGTGTAGCGCGACAACGGTAATGTGCCAGTCATGTCGAGCGTATATTCCCTCTGCAGCTTTCCAATTCGCCCATCTATTGACTCTCATGTCAACAAGGCCCGGCTTCGAGGACCCCCCATGAGCGACAATTTACCGCCGGCCTCGACTCGGTTCGGCAAGTTGCGACCGACGAAGATTGGACAGCGCTACGGTTCAGGCGCATCGAATTCATCAAGTCGCAGCGTCGAAAAGCAATCAGATCAACGACGCGAAAGCGGTACAACCTGACAGTCGTTTTTCGCGCGCCTGTCGAAATCGTGTGTTGCTGTTCGACGAAGACCGACAGAACGCCAAATCGTCAACAAAACCCTGGAGAAACTGACTATGCCCAGAATGATTTTCGTGAACCTGCCTGTCGCCGATCTCGAGTGCGTCGATGACCTTCTACAAGTCTCTCGGCTTCGACAACAACCCTCATTTCACCGACGATACAGCCGCGTGCATGGTATGCAGCGACACGATCAACGTGATGCTGCTGACGCACGCCAAGTGGCGCAGCTTCACGAACCGCCCAATCCCCCCGACAACGTCGAGCGAAGTGATGCTGGCGCTGTCCTGCGACAGCCGCGAGGCGGTCGATGCGATGAACGACGCGGCCGCGACGAACGGCGGAACGGCCGACATCAATCCAGTGCAGGATCTAGGCTTCATGTACAACCGCAATCTGGCGGATCCCGACGGCCACGTCTGGGAGGCTATGTGGATGGACCCGGCGGCGATTCCGTCGGACGATCAAACGGGCTGAGAAAACGCGGAGAATTCGGTGCCAACGACAGGGCCATTGAGTCACATCGATATCTCGGTCGGCTATCCGGATCGGTCGATTCGTTTCTACCATGCCCTGCTGACCGGACTCGGCTATCGTCGGCGGAAGGTCGACTCGCCCGAGTGGTCGGGTGATTCGCCAACGCGTGCGACATGGGGTATCAGAAACGCAGACGGTTCGCGTTTCGAAATCGAAGTTCGACCTGCTGCTCAAAGCCGCGATCGACGCTACGATCGATACGAGCCCGGGCCGCACCATCTGGCGTTTCATGCCGAATCCGACGCACACGTCGATCGAGTATATGAAGCGGTTGTCTCGGTCGGTGGCGAGATACTCGATGCACCGAGGAACTACGCAGGACAAGCCGGCTACGGAACGTACTACTATGCGGCGTTCTTCGCAGACCCCGATGGCGTGAAACTCGAGGTGTGCTACGTCCCGTCTGCGAATCCGTAGCGCGAGACTCGCTGCTTCATAGCGGCGCCCGCCGCAGCCGCAGCGCGTTGCCGATAACGCTGATCGAGCTGGCGGACATTGCGGCTGCCGCGATGATCGGCGACAGCAACACGCCAAAAAACGGGTAAAGCACACCTGCCGCGATCGGCACACCCGCGGCGTTGTAGACGAACGCAAAAAACAGGTTCTGGCGAATGTTACGCATCGTCATCCTGCTGAGGCGTACCGCCTTGACGATCCCATTGAGGTCACCGTGCAATAGCGTGATGCCGGCGCTTTCGATGGCGACATCGGTGCCGGTTCCCATCGCAATGCCAACATCAGCGGCAGCCAGAGCCGGTGCATCGTTGACCCCGTCACCCGCCATCGCAACCATGCTGCCCTGCGCTTTCAGCCTCGCAATCACGGCGCCTTTCTGATCGGGAAGCACATCCGCTTCCACCGCGTCGATGCCGAGCGTGCGCGCGACTGCTTCGGCCGTCGCGCGATTGTCGCCGGTCAGCATGATCACACGCATCCCAGCCGCCTTGAGAGCGGTTAGTGCCTCGCGTGTTGACGCCTTGACCGGATCGGCGATACCGATCAGACCCGCTAACTGGCCGTCGACCGCGACATATATTGCGGTCGCGCCATCGCGTCGCAATGCGTCCGCATCGGAATCGAGCGCCGTAGCATCGACGGATTGCTCGCCGAGGAACCGCGCATTGCCGATCATCACAATCCGCCCATCGACGCGCCCCTGCACGCCTTTACCTACCGGCGAGTCGACCGCCTCGGGTTGCGACAATTCGATGCCGCGTTCATTGGAGGCGGCGACGATCGCGTGCGCCAACGGATGTTCGCTGGCGCGCTCGACGCTGGCAGCCAGCCGCAGCAGATCGGCTTCCGTCATTTCCGACACCACGCGTACTGCAACGACTTTAGGTTTGCCTTCTGTCAACGTGCCCGTCTTGTCGAGCACCAGCGTATCGACCTTTTCCATGCGTTCGAGCGCTTCGGCGTCCTTGATCAGCACACCGCTGTGCGCGCCGCGGCCAACACCGACCATGATCGACATCGGCGTAGCGAGCCCAAGCGCGCACGGACACGCGATGATCAGCACCGCCACGGCAGCGATCAGCCCGTGACCCATCGCCGGCGCGGGACCCCAGACCGACCACACTACGAACGCAAGCAGCGCAATGCCGACGACCGTCGGCACGAAATAGCCGGCCACACGGTCCGCCAACCGCTGAATCGGCGCGCGAGTGCGCTGCGCGTCGGCGACCATCGCGACGATGCGCGCGAGCAGCGTGTCGCGTCCCACCTGTTCGGCGCGCATCAGCAAGCCGCCGCTCTGATTGAGCGTGCCGCCGATCAGCTTGTCGTCAGCTGCTTTGGTCACCGGCATCGACTCACCGGTCACCATCGACTCATCCACTGCGCCGCGCCCTTCGAGCAGCACGCCGTCCACCGGCACCTGCTCGCCGGGCCGAATGCGCAGCACATCGCCGACTGCAACGTGTTCGAGTTCGACTTCTTCGTCGGTGCCGTCCGCGCGTACCCGGCGCGCAACCTTCGGCGTCAGATCGAGCAGTGCCCGGATCGCGCCACCGGTGGTTTCGCGCGCGCGCAATTCGAGCATTTGACCGAGCAGCACCAATACCGTGATCACCGCGGCCGCCTCGAAATACACGCCCACGGTACCGTCGGGCGCCCGGAACGCGGCGGGAAACATTCCCGGCGCAAACGTTGCGATCACGCTATACGCCCAGGCAACGCCTGTACCCATCGCGATCAACGTGAACATGTTGAGGTGACGGCTGACCAGCGACGCCCAGCCCCGCTCGAAGAACGGCCAGCCGGCCCACAGTACGACCGGCGTCGCCAGTGCGAATTGAATCCAGTGCGAGGTCTGCTGATCCAACCATCGATGTGCACCCAGCAAGTGCCCGCCCATTTCGATCACGAAGACCGGCAGCGCCAACACCAGCGCGATCCAGAACCGGCGCGTCATGTCGGTGAGTTCCGCATTCGGCCCGGTCTGCACCATCGGCGTCAGCGGCTCCAACGCCATGCCGCAGATCGGACACGGCCCGGCGCGGTCGCGGACGATTTCCGGATGCATCGGGCAGGTCCATTGGCTGCCGGCCGGCGCGGCGCTCGCTTCGGACGGTTGCGCCGACAGGTAACGATCCGGATCTGCAATGAATTTCGCTCGACAGTTCGGGCTGCAAAAATAGTAGGCGTGAGCGTCATGCTCGGCGGTCAAGCTGCCCGGCTTGATTGTCACGGTCATGCCGCACACCGGATCGATGGCAGTAGCCGCATTTTGCGCCTTCGAGGATTCGTCGGGGTGATGGTGCGTGGGCGTGTTCATTGATCGTGCTCCGCGTGTTCATTTTGCTCGTGAACTGCCGCGGCACCGGCCGTCATGGCGGCGTATTGTTCCGGCGTCAATTCGGGCAACTTGCGCAGGAATGCGATGATGCTCCACAAGACCGCGTCGTCGTGGGTCAGACCCCAGGCCGGCATGGCCGTCATCTTGATCCCGTGCTTGACGATCCAGAACTGCGCGGCAACGTCGCGTGCATCACCGTGGGCATGTTCGCGTTCGGCGAGTTCGGGCGCCGGCGGGTTGAGCCCTTTGCGAAACTCGTTATCCGGGACCCCGGGTCCAAGATGGCATCCCGCACACATTTCCGCGTACTCACCGGCGCCTTCGGCGATCAGCGCGGGCGCAGCGAGGTCGGGTACGTCGATGTCTTTCGCCCGTGCCTCAATCGAATAGTGCCGTGTGGTCCGCGCGAGCCAACCCGCCAAAGCGCTGTCCGGTTGGTCGGCGGCAACGTCGAAGGTTCCGCTGTAGACGTACGCTAGTGCCATGCCAGCAGCAATCAACAGTGTCAGTACGATCGTTCTCAGAGTCTTCATCGTCGTGTCCTCATATTTTTCATATCGCCGGCCCCATGCATGCCGCGCATCGCATCCGGTACCGCGTATGCCGGGTCGAATGCCACTCTGCGTGCAACAGTGCCTTCCGGATATCGGTACCAGCCGGGGTCGCTGTAATCGTCGACGCCAAGCCCCTCACGCACCTTCAGCACGGTAAACATACCGCCCATTTCGATCGGGCCGAACGGTCCGGTGCCGGTCATCATCGGCAGTGTGTTTTCCGGCCCCGGCAAGCCCATCGAAATGTGCTCGCTGTGCTCCGCCATGCCATGGCGACCCATCGCCATGTAGCCGGGCAACATGGCGCGAATCTGCGCTTCCACGCCCTGCTGGTCCACGCCCGTTGGATTGGGCACCGTATGGCCCATTGCGTTCATCGTGTGGTGCGCCATATGACAGTGAAACGCCCAATCGCCGGGATTGTCGGCAACGAATTCGAAGTCGCGCGTCTGCCCGACGGCGACGATCTCGGTCACCTCGCGGCGCCACGCCGACTTTGGCCAGCGGTCGCCGTCGCTACCGGTGACCCAGAACCTGTGGCCGTGGATGTGAATCGGATGGTTCCACATCGACAGATTGCCGAAGCGGACCCTGACGCGTTCATTGTGGCGCACGACGATCGGCGCCGTGGCCGGATAGACCTTGCTGTTGAACGTCCACAGATCGAAATCGACCATCACCGCCGGATCGGGCCGGTAGGTACCCGGATGCAGCGCCCAGTTGTGCAGCATGATCGCGAAATCGCGATCGACCGGCTCCGCATCCGCCGCCTTCGGATGGATGATGAAGAAGCCCATCATGCCGAACGCCACCTGCACCATCTCGTCCGCGTGCGGGTGGTACATATGGGTACCGGCCTGCACCAGCGTGAACTCGTATGCGTAGGTTTCGCCGGGTTTGATCTGCGGTTGGTTGAGACCGCCGACGCCGTCCATCCCGTTCGGCAGAATCAGGCCGTGCCAGTGGATCGTGGTCCATTCCTTCAGATGGTTGGTGACGAGAATGCGCACGCGATCGCCTTCCACGGCCTCGATCGTCGGGCCGGGTGTGGAACCGTTGTAGCCCCAGCACGTCGCGACACAACCCGGCGCGAACTCGTGCTCGAACTCTTCCGCGATCAAATGAAACTGTTTCGCACCATCCACCCATTGCCACGGCAGCGTGCGGCCGTTGGGGGTTTTAACGAGCGTGCGTCGTCGGGATGCGCCCGAACTCCCATCGGAAGCCTCTTCGTTCGCGCCAGCCGGCGGCGACTGCGTCGCGCGTGCCGAACCGAATAGCGGCAATGTGGTCAGCGCCGACAGCGCGCCGAGTACCGAGCGTCTGGCGACCATCACGACCCTCCTTTCGGCGCGATCGGCGCGGCGTCCGTCGAATGCTCGTGCTGTCGCGATCCATGCATCGTCATTTCCTTCTCCTCACCCGATTGATTCATACCGCGTTCCGCCGGCTCGCCGGGCATCACCACGGCCGCGCCGATCTGATCGTCGCTTGGCAGGCGGCTGCCAACAACGTGCTCGAGCCGCACGCGCATCAGCCAATAGTCGCGTACGGACTCGAGATACTGCTGATAGGTGTCGTACTCGTCCCGCTTCACGCGCAGCAGGTCGAAGATGCCGACCAGCATGTAGTTCTGCTGCTGCTGGGTGAGCGCCACTATCTGCTCGCGTAGTGGAATGGTCTCGCGCTGCAGACGATCGGCGCGTTTGCGCGCCGCCAGCACGCGTTCGTGAGCGGCTCGCACACCGTTGGAGATTTCTAGTTGTTTAGCGCGCAGTTGTGCGCGAGCCGCCTCCAGCAACGATTCGGCGTGCAGCACCGCGGCCTGACCCTGATTGAAGATCGGCAACTGCAGCGACAACGACGGACCGATCAGCCGGTTGCGATCGGTGTCGCGTTCATACTGCGCGCCGACGTCTACCTGCCCCATGAAGCGAAAACTGCGCGTCACACCCAGCACGTCCTCGAGCAGCACCACCGCGCGGCGGTCGGAGTCAAGGTCGGCACGTTGTTGCCACGCCAGGCTCTGCAGTGCCGGCAGCGAATCCTCGCGCGCCAACGGTTCCAGCAAGGAGCGGGCGACCGTCCAGACTGCGTCCGCATCGAGCCCCATCAGTTCGTTGAGCGCACGCTTCGATTGCACGGACGCCGCCTCGGCCTGCTCCTCGTCGAGCGTCGCCTGACTCGCCGCCGCCTGATCAATCGCAAGTCGCAGCGCGGTGAAATTGCCGGCGTCCTTGAACCGCTGCGACAACTCGGCCGCCGTTACCGCAGCCGCAGCAATGGTCTTGCGCATCTGCGCGGTCTGCTGCGCGCCGAGCAGTTCGTAGTAAGCAGTCCGGACGTCAGCGGCGAGGTCCAACAGCCGCTGCGTCGCATCCAGTTTCGCGCGCTCGAACTCGCCTTTGGCAAAGCGTGTTCGCGCCGGCAACAGCAGCAGTTCGGCGAAGTTCTGCGTCAGACCGAAGTCGTAGCGGCTGGAATCGCCGGACGCGCTCGATGATTGCCAGGTACTCGAAAGCGTCGGGTTGCTAAGCCTCCCCGCCCGAATCACCTCGGCGCCGCTGAGCCCGAGCAGCGCGTACTGCAACTGCAGCCGCGGATTGGCGACCAACGCCACACGCACCGCCGCATCCGCAGTGAGCGGGTTCGCGAGCATCTCGGCAACGAACGCAGTCTGCTCAGCATCGGTATCGGCGGGTAGCTGGATGCCCCGTTCTGCGACCTGTCGATGGACATCACCGTAACCGCGGTCGGGCGGAATGTTCGCGCACCCGGCCAGCGCCACGGTCATTGCGACGAACACATATTGAAAACGTAAAGCCACGTCGGATCTCCGTCGAAAGGTTCAACCATCCTCGACGAAGCCAAGCGCCGCCCCCGCGAGCGCAGGGACGGATTCACACCGGGGGCATTGTTTTTTGGCCGTCACGAGACGGCCAGATGCATCAGGCGGCGCTTGGCAGCGCCGCTATGGGCGGGCGGAACAGCGGACCGCTGTCGGGATTCGAAATATGGAACGTGAGGCCGCCGAGCGAGCACTCGATGCAGGGCACCGGTGCAATCCCAAATGCAGCCGGCGCTAACGCCGCGCCACCGCCGCCGCCCGCACAATGCTGCGCGCAGGCGCATTTCAACGGGCAGTCACAATTGCTGGCATGCGTCATCTGTGCGCCAGCGTGATGGCTACCCATCATTGCCATTGCCGCGTCGTGGTGATGCGGCGGCGATTTGCCATCGGCGAGCGCCGGCGCGCCCGCGTGGTGACAATGAAACGCTTCGGTCATGGCGGCGGTTGCGGCGTATGGCAGCGCCAACGTCATTAACAGCGCAACTGTGGCGCGGTATCGGATGCGGTGTCGTTTCACTGCGCCAGTCTGCGACCGCCGAGATCCCTATGCAACCTGCAACCCGATCTCAGCGCGCTGGAACTCGTCGGCCAGAAAGTCCAACAGCGCCCGTACGGCCGGAATCAGGCCGCGTCGAGACGGGAACACCGCCTGCACCACGGCCGGTGCCGACTGCCAGTGGGGCAGCAACGGCACCAGCCGACCTGCGTCCAGATCGGGCTGCACCACCATATCGGGCAGCAACACGACACCTATTCCGGCGAGTGCGGCACTGCGTAGTGCCGCCATATCATCGGTCACCAGTCGGGGCCGATGCGTTATCTGCGCGGTCGCGCCGTCGGTGTGACGCAGCGACCAGGCGTGCTCACGATGCGGTGGGCCAAGGTCGAGGCTGGGCCATGTGGCAAGATCGGCGGGCACTTCCGGCAAACCGTTCTGCGCCACCCGGTCTGGACTCGCAACCAGAAACTGCGGGCTTTGAGCCAGCGCGCGCGCAACGAGGTCGCTGTCCTGTAGTGGCGGGAAACGTGCGCGCAACGCAATATCGAAGCCTTCGCGAATCACATCGACCTGGCGATTGGTGGCCTCTAGATTCAGTTTGATGTCCGGACATTGCGTCATGAACTTGACCAGCATCGGCGCAACGCGCGCATTCAGCAGCGCGATCGGGCAACTGATATTGATGGTGCCACGCGGCGTCGCCTGCGCGCGTTCAATCAACTCCTGCGCCGATTCGGCCTCCGCCAGCATCGCAACGCAGCGGCGGTAATACTCCTGACCGATCTCCGTGACCGAGAAGCTGCGCGTCGAGCGCTGGATCAACCGCACGCCTAGACGTTTCTCGAGCAACGCGACGCGCCGACTGAGCTTGGACTTGGCCAAACCTAGCGCCCGCGCGGCCGGTGCAAAGCCGCGGTGATCGACCACTTGTACGTAAAGGTAGAGGTCGTTGAGGTCCTGCATGTGGATCCATTGTTCTACCGATGGAACGCTGAGGATAAATTCTGCCGTCTACCGGCGCCATCGTCTCGAATCTATGCTGCTTTTCTCACTCGGGCTCAGCCGGGTGACACGACAAGCAGGAGTTGGCGCATGAAGACGGTACAGGGCGTTTACAGCACACCCCATTCGCATTGGGTCGGAGATGGTTTTCCGGTGCGGTCATTATTCTCATACAACACGTTGGCACGGCACGCGAGCCCGTTTCTGCTGCTCGATTACGCAGGACCCGCACAGTTCGCGCCGGCAGAGCGTCCACGCGGCGTCGGCGAGCATCCGCATCGCGGCTTCGAGACCGTCACCATCGTCTATCAGGGCGAGGTCGAGCATCGCGATTCCACCGGCCAAGGCGGCGTGATCGGACCTGGCGACGTGCAATGGATGACGGCCGCATCGGGCATCGTGCATGAGGAGTTTCATTCGCAGGCATTTACCCGCCGGGGCGGTACGCTCGAGATGGTGCAGCTTTGGGTGAATCTGCCGGCCAGGCACAAGATGGCGGCACCGGGCTACCAGGGCATCCTGGATCGCGACATTCCGCGGGTGAATCTGCCGGGCCAGGCGGGGACGGTGCGCGTGATCGCTGGCGACTACGCCGGTCACACGGGGCCGGCACGTACCTTCACGCCGATGAATGTCTGGGATGTGCGCCTGCGCGGTGGCCACACGTCCACGTTCACGGCGCCGGAAGGGCACACGCTGGCGCTGGTCGTATTGCACGGAACGGTGCTGGTCAGCGGTAGCCAGATCGCGCGGGAAGCGCAACTGGTGATGCTGGATCGCGAAGGCACCGAGGTATCGGTTGAGGCGAACAGCGATTCCACCGTGCTGCTGCTGAGTGGCGAGCCGATCGACGAACCGACGGTCGGCCACGGCCCGTTCGTGATGAACACCCAAGCTGAGATCGAGCAAGCCTTCGTCGACTTCGAGCGTGGCCGCTTTGGGCGCATGACGCCGCACGCAACGGTGGTATGAGATAGCGAGCAGCCCCGGCCAAAGCGCCGGGGCTGCACCGCGTCTGCTCTCATGCTCGCCTAAGCCGGTTCGATTCGTAGCGCGGCACGCTGATCTTCGGGTAGTGGAATGAACTCGGGATCGCCTTCGACCATCGGGTAGCGCTTGTCACGCCAGGCCGCGCGAGCTGCGTCGAGGATGGCCTCGGAACTGGCGATGTAGTTCCACCAGATGTAGCGCGGCGCATCGAGCGGTGCACCGCCCAGCAGCACCACGTGAGTCTCGGTATCCGCAATCAATTCAACATCGGCGTTCGGTTCGAAGCTGACCAATTCGCCGGGGGCGACGGTGTCGCCGCCAACGTGCATGGCGCCTTCGACGACGTATGCGGCACGCTGCGCATGCTCGTCGGGCAACCGGAGCCGCTTGCCTTGCGATACATGCGCATCGACATAAAACAAGTCGCTGGAGATCGACACGGGTGAGCCCTTGCCATACGCGCTGCCTGCCACTACGCGGCCACTGACACCATCGAGATCCAGTGCCGGCAAGGCGTTTGCGTCGGTATGTTCGAACGACGGCTCGACTTGTTCCTGCGCGAGCGGCAGCGCCACCCAAAGTTGCAGGCCGTGCATGGCTTGCGCTTTGCCACGATCTTCGGCGGCAGTGCGTTCGGAATGCACGATTCCGCTGCCGGCCGTCATCCAGTTGACGGCACCTGGTTCGATGATCTGGGTGTTACCCAGGCCGTCCTTGTGCTCGACGCGGCCTTGCCACAGATAGGTCACCGTCGCCAATCCGATGTGCGGATGCGGCCGCACGTCCAATGCCCGATCGTCCGCGAGCGTCAACGGTCCCATATGGTCCATGAACATGAACGGGCCAACGGCGTGCTGATGCGCCGCAGGTAGCACCCGGCTGACGATGAAACCGTCACCGAGGTCGCGCCTGTGGCCGCGTGCGCGTTCGCGTATCACTGCATTCATAAGTGATTTCTCCAGTTGGTGTGTCATGGGTAGGCCCGGGGTTCGCCCGGAGCGCCAAACGGACATTCCAGTTCCGCGCGGTTCCAGCTGCCGGTCTCGGCCGCGGCTTCATAGGTGCTTTCGAGGAACTCCAGCAGGGCTCTGTCCGGATCGTCCGCCGTGCGCACAGCATCGTAGGGCAGCAAGAACTCGCCGGCTTCACGGTGAAAAAACGCCTCGGCCGGGCGTACCGGGTGCTCGGCGAAGCCGTCCGGCGTCGGGTAGCTGTAAGAGTAGAACGCCGCGTAATCGGTGACGCCGCCGCCCGGCCAGAATCCGGCACTGCTGACTTCATGCGAGTAGGCCTCGCGGCACACCGCGTCTGGCAGCGCCGGTACGCCACCCGGATGAGGCGGTGCAGTGCGACCGGAAAAGCGCGTCACCGCGAGATCGAAACTACCCCAGAAAAAATGCACCGGACTGCTCTTGCCGAGAAATCCGGTGCGGAATTGCTTGAACACGCGGTCAGTCTGAACCAATACACGCCAAAACCGATTCGCGTAGTCGGGATCGTAGGTGGCGTGGATCGTGTCCTTGCGAAACGGGGTCGGGTCTGCAACTTCGTTGGGGCTGCCGTGGATCGACACGTCGAGACCCAGTTCACCCAACGCGGAAAACACCGCAGCGTAAAAGTCGGCGACGGTGCGCGGTCGGAGTTCGATCTTGCGCTCGCCGCCATCGGCGGTACGGACCTCCAACACATGCTCGATGAAGTCGAAATCGATCTGGAACATCCGGTGGCCGGCGCTCACCGGCGAGGTGCTGAGCCCGCGCGCCGTCAGATACAGCGTGGTGTGCCACGAGTGATTGAGCCATGGCGTCTGAGCCAGGCGAATCTTGCCCACGATCTGGGTCCACAACTGCAGCGTCGAGCAGGTGTCCTGCCATGCCGCGTAAGGCAGTTCCGGCAAGCTTGCATGTACGTTCATGGCCTGTGTCTCCGGCGTTGTTTCCACTATCCGATCGTAGCCTCGCGGGTGATCTCGCCCATACGTCCGGACTGATAATCGGGTGCGACGACGGCTTCGCCGGGCGCGGTATTGCGCTCGACGATACAATTCGGGTCGCTCAATATCCTGTAAAGGACTAATCATGCATCACGCGGACCCACTACGCTGGAGCCACACGCACGACTATGCGCCGGATGCGTCGGTTGCGGAGCGCCGCACGCGCATCGTCATTGGCATAACGGCCACGATGATGGTCGTCGAGATCGCGGCCGGTAGCGCATTCAATTCAATGGCGTTGCTCGCTGATGGCTGGCACATGAGCACCCACGTCGCCGCGTTCCTGATCACCGCGATGGCGTACTACTTCAGCCGGCGCCATTCGAACAATCCGCGCTATTCGTTCGGCACCGGCAAAATGGGCGTGCTCGGCGGCTTCGCGAGCGCAGTCGTGCTCGCAGTAGTCGCGCTGCTGATGGCCGGTGAATCCCTGCACCGCGTGTTCGTACCGCTTTCGATTCAATTCAACGACGCAATCGTCGTTGCCGCCATCGGCCTGTTGGTCAACCTCACCTGCGCGTTGCTGCTAAAGGACGATCAGCATCACTCGGATGGTCATCATCACGCTCATCACGCGCATCATCACGACCTGAACCGGCGCGCAGCATACGTGCATGTGCTGGCCGACGCGCTCACATCGATCACCGCGATCGTTGCGCTGGTCGCCGGGAAGTTCTTCGGCTGGACATGGCTGGATGCGGTGATGGGCATCGTCGGCAGCGTCATCGTCGGCGTCTGGGCTTACGGTCTGTTGCGAGACACCAGCGGCGTGCTGCTCGACCGCACGCCGGAATCCTCCGATTTGCCCGACGAGATCCGCCGCGCGGTCGAAAGCGACGGCGATTCGATGGTGACGGATCTGCACATCTGGCAGGTCGCCGCGGGACGATTTGCAGCGATCGTCGCAATCGTCGCGGACAAGCCGAAATCAACCGATGCGTATCGCGACCGGCTTCGCGTACACGCAGAACTCGAACACGTCACCGTCGAAGTGCGTCGCTGCGACGGCGTCGGGCACAGTCTTGCCGCGGCCTGAGGCGGAGGCTACTCGCCGTGTTCCGAATGCGCATCAGCGCCGCTGCCGCCGTCCGCCATCATCCGCATCATCTTCGGGCCGCCGCTGCGCAGGAACCCCACAACCATCGCGATGGCGGCGAATCCGAAAACGACATTCAACACCGCGGTGTAGTCGACACTGATGGTCGTGGCCGATACTGCCGTCGCGCGATTCGTCGGCAACCAATTCCCGCGCGTTTCTGTTGGCACGATCGATCGCAGCCTGCTCCAGCTTTTTCGGCAACGCCGCGTATCCGACGCGGAGCAGGATCAGCAAGATCGTGCCGCCAACGAATTCTGCGGCCGCAAACGAACGTTGCCGATTGAAATCGCACGACGGTGGTCACGTCCAAATCGAGGTCGGCGTCGTGCGTCCGGTGTAAACGCCACAGCGCCGGAATCGCGTGCATCGCAACATGGCCGAGAAGCAGACCAATCGAACCGTCGCGTTCGTGTGGAGGTATTCGAGCCACATCACGTAACAACGGGCAGCGAACGAATATCCGGACGTTCCAGCGACGCCTGGGTGTGAGGTTCGCGCCTTTCCAGCTTTGCTGGGGCATCTGACCGGCAGCCCGCGGCACGGGAATCACCGTGCCCGGCGGCGTTCATCAGAGGCATCGACGCCTGGGAACAACGGCGCAGGGCCGTGTCCAACCGGAAGGACGGTCAGAAAAACAGATGAAGCTGAACGAACGTCTCGCTCGCGTTCACATCGGCTGCATCGTCATGGCTGTCGCGCTGCCGGAATCCCGCGCGGAGTTCGGTAAAGGTCCAAGGGAAATATTCGTAGATGATGCTGTAGCGGAAGCGATCTTCGAACGCGTCACCGTCGCTGCGGTTCATCTCGGCGATGAGTTGCAGATAGTGGCCCTGACGCAGCTTGATCGCGCTCTGCAGTAGCGCCACATCCTGCTGCTGGTGGCCGTTGCCAAAACCATCGTCGTCGATGCGGTCGTACTCGGCGAGCCAGTTGACCGGGCCGGTGCGGACGCCGCCGAAGACCCCGTACATCGTCCGGTCGCCGGGATCGGTGTGATTGAAATTGCCGCTAACGCCGACACGCCAGACCGACTCCACGCGCGCCAGACGCAAGCTGACCTGCTTGCCGTCGTCCACTTCGGGCGCACCCGCAGTGCCGTTGGTCAGCGACAGCTGGGCAGACCAGGGGCCACCGACATAGCCCGCTTCGATGCCGTTATCGGCGCTGTCGAAGTTGATGCCTGTGACCTGGCGTACGAATGCCGAATCGTCTTCGAGACGCAAACCGAACGGCAACACCAGCTTGCCCGCCTTTAGAAACCAATTGCCGGCGCTGAACATCCCGTACGCCTGCCGATTCAGCGAGCCGTTCGGCGCAATCTGCTCGTCGAGATACAAGCTGACGTGCTCGTTGAGGGTCGCGTTCAGATAGACACTGACCCGGTCGATCTCGAAGCTCTGATTGTTGTCCTGATTATCGACGTCGAACATGCGCGCGCTGCCGCGCGCGTCACTGCCGACCGAGAACCGCCCGAGCACCGATCCTGTCCACTCGTCCATGCCCGACGCGTTCGCCGGAAGCTGCGTCTGGCTGAATACGTCGCCAAACGTGTTGCGAAGTCCGCCGCCGGTCGGGTTGACGTGGCACTGGCCGCATTGAAAACCGGTCTGGATCGCCAGGTAGGGTTCGGCGCGCAGACATGATGCCCATGTCATCGCCATGACGAAGGCGAACAGTGCACACCCGCGCCCGTCCCACCATCCTCGGATAACGTTCGACCGCCTCACGTGGCCGGCCTAGTACCCGGGCCCGCCAGGAGTGGTTGTGCCCGGGTTTGTTGTGCCGGGGCTAGCCGTGTCGTCCTGCGCGCCGTTCGCGACCCACTGCCGGATCATCTGAATGAGGTCGTTGGACAACGGTGGACCGCCCAACGGCATCCGACCGCCGACCACCGCAGTGCCCTCGATCTTCTGCACCAGATAGCTCTGATCGGGATTGCCCGGATTGACGCGCATCAGCGACGGTTGCTCATTGCTCGGCACACCGACGATGGCGGCGTAAGCCTGCCGTTGCGACAAGTTCATGCCGGCCTGCGGGCTTGCGCCCGCATGACACCCCGACAATGCGCAACTTGGCGTGAACACGTTGTTCTGAATGGACGTGAACGTGGCGGTGTTTGCCGTGACCCCGAACATGCTGACGAAGTCGCCGCCCGATGCGTCATCCGAGTCGCCGTCCAGCACGTTGCCGTTTGCGTCCTTGATGGTTTCTCCGCCGGTGCCTTTGAGCCGCACCTCGAACGTATCGCTGGCGACCACCACGCTGGACAGATCAATCGTTGTCGTGGCCCCGCTCGAACTGACCGCCGTCGGAGCAACGGCCATCTCATTGCCGTCGCCGAAGCTGCCATCGCCGCCGCTGGCGCGCAGTTCGACAGACGCGGTGGTGACGGATGCCGCGCTCACGTTGCGATTGAACGTGACGACGATCTGGCTCGGAAAGCTGGTCAGATTGGCGCCGGCAGCGGGCGTGATCGAGGCGACCTGGAACGAACCTCCACTGGCTGGCGGCGCGCTCGGCGGCACGATCTGGCCGCGCACCGCGCCGTCGGGTTCAGCTGGCGTGTGCACATTGACGTAAAGCTCCCCGGCGTTGAACGCGGCAATCCCCGCGGCATCCAATACCGCGCCATCCGACTGCCAGTGCGAGACATCGTTCGGATCTTGATTGAGCCCGATCAGCACCGGGCCGTTCGCACCTTTTGGCGCTTGATGTACGTGCGCCGCGACCGAATCGTCCAATCCCAACGTATTGATGTGAACCTCGATGTCGCCGGCAGCGAACGACGGGTCATAGGTGATCGCAGCCGTCGCGCGGGCATTGATGACGACCGGTGGAACTTCCTCCGAGCCCGACAACGGCACGAACAACACGGCCTTGTTGGGGGGAACGATCTGACCGCGAATCTCGCCGCCGGGGTTCGCCGGGGTATGCACGTTGATGTAGAGCTGCGCCGCATCGAACGCCTGCAGCCCCGCAGCATCGAGCACCGCGCCGTCCGACTGCCAGTGCTTTACGTCGCTGGGGTCCTGATTCAGGCCGATCAGAATCGCCCCGTTGACGCCCGCGGGCCCCTGATGCACATGCGCCGCAACCGCGTCGTCCAGTGACGTGGTATTGACGTTGACGACCAATGCACCGCTGTCGTGGTCGAGCGTGACCGCACCCACGGCGGTGGCTGACGACGTCAACAACGGTACTTCCTGCGTATCGGATAGATCCACGAACACCACCGACACATTGCCCATCAGCAGTTGCGCGCGCAGCGCGCCGTCGGGCTGCGCGGCGGTACTGACCAGCACGTAGACCGCGCCCATCTTCAACGCATCCTGGTCGGCTGCGGTCAATACCGCGCCCGCCGGCACCGACCAACTCGTCGCGCTGTCCTGCTGCAGGGTCACCATCGGCGTGCCACGCTGGCCGGCAAAACCCTGGTTGATCGTCACCCCGGTCGCCGTCACACCGGTGAGCGTTACGGTGCCTGACAGCGTTCCGTCATCCAGATTCAACGTCAGTGAGGTCGCCGCTGTCCCGGCCTCGGTGCTACCGCCGACGACACTGGCTGCCGTGAGATTCGCCGTGACAGTGGTCGTGTTCGCCGGTGGGGGCGGTGGGGGTGGCGGTGTTTTGCTTCCGCCGCTGCCGCCGCCGCACCCCCAAACTGCCAGTAGCAGCGCGACCGCAGCACCCCCACCAAAGGTGCGATTTCGATTCCGTCCCATATGCGGCCCCCATGAACGTGTGATCTATGGGGGGTTAGTGGCCAGCATCGTCGGGAATCGTTCATGCACGCGAAAAAAACTTCAGGCACGCAGCCTGGCTTGTCGGAATCCTCCGCCATCCAATCAACTTGCCCGATTCAAAACGCCCACGTCAGTTTGCCAAGCCAGCGCCTGCCCGCCGCCTGGCCAAACAGGTACTCGCCGTCCGAATCGGTTCCACCGTAGGCGATCCGAACCTGCACACCGTGCAACGTCCGGCCAATGCCAAGCTCGAAGTACTCGTAATCACGGCCAAGGTCCTGCGGCACCTGCTGATGGCCGCCGGTCACATCGGCGACCAGACCCAGCGGCAACGGCTGCCGGTAGGACAGCTCGACGTTCAGCGTGGTCCGGCCGGAGCCGAGCCAATCGCGACCGACTCCGACCCCAACGGACCAGCGCTCGAACAGATGCGCGCTGTTGTACCACTCAGTCCAGTCATAGTTCCGGGGCAGGTGAGAGGTGGGGTAGCTGTAGCGGATGATTGCGGAGTCGAGGAACAGTCGCGTCGTCAGCGCCCGACCGACACCCGCGATGTAGTCGACCTCGAGGTCGCTGCCCTCATTGCTATACGGAAATTCGATTCGTCCAGCCCAAAGCGCGCCGTACGCTCCATTATCGAAATCGTACTGCGCCAGACCCTCGGCGGCGGGTCCATCGAGCGTCTGCTTGACGCCGCGAAACATTTCCGCGGTACCCACGCTGATCCGCCCGCTGAACGCTGCAAAAGCGGAAGCTGACGAAAGCATGAGGCCGATCGCGAGCGTCGAGATCGCGGCTCGCACGCGCTCAGCCGCCCCGCTCCGCCGTGACCGACGGTGATGGCTCATCGCAGCGAAGCGCGTTGCGAACGGCGACGAGAAAATCCGACCCTCGAACCGTTGTTGCGTGCTCACCCGGGGCAACGAGCGCGCGAAGTTCGGCGGCCGTCTCCGCTGGCCCCTCGCGCGAACGGAGTAGCGCTGCAAAGCCGCTCGCCGCTGCGGCCGACATCGAACTGCCGTAAAAAAACTGATAGCCACCATTGGCCCGGGTACTGAGGCGTTCTTCATCGAACATCCATTCGGCGCAACCCGCGCCGGTCACCTTCGCGTGCCGATCCGATCTCTTTATCGGCGTTTCGCCGCGCACCGCGATCACGCCGTCCATGGATGCGGGAAACCCCCTCGTCGGATCGTTGGCATCGACCGCCGCGATCACGATCACGGAACGCGACAGCAGCACCGACAGTTGACGCGCCAGCAGCGGATCGCGCGGACCCGACAGGCTCAGGTTCAGCACTTCGACGCGGTCTTCGATTGCCTGCTCCAACGCCTTTGCGAGGGTGAATGAATTACACATCGCATGGTTCTCACCACGCGCACGGCATGCCCCGTACACATACAGACTCGCTGCAGGCGCCAAACCGACGAGACCATCGCCGCGCCCACCGCTCGCCGAAATGATGCCGGCGACCGCGGTGCCGTGCAGCAGATCATCGCCCGGTTCACCAACATATGCGTATTGGCGCGATATCTGGCCACGCAGATCGGGATGCTCTTCGTCGACCAACGTATCGACGACGCCGACTCGAGCCGGCGCACCCAACGTCAATCGATGCAGTGCAGTGACATTCGCCGCGTGATTCCCGTACTGCAGCGCGAAACGTTTACTGGACGACTCCGTTACCGGTAATCCCAGACCTTCGAATTCGTTCATCGGTTGGGCACCGTCGACACTAGGTTCCGCGGTGAGTTGCGCAAGGAGACGGGCCAGATCGCGGTCGTCTGCAATCGCGAACACCACGCAATGCAGTTTGAGCGAAGCGATCGGCCATGCATCAACCTGCTTCAGATCGTAACGTTTGCTGAGACGATTGATTTCATCGGAGACATGTAGCGGCACGGCCCAATTGTTGCGCGCATAGGTACGCGGCGATCCTCCGGTCAACAGGCGCCCCTCCGACGCGTCGGCATTGAACGTAACCAGAATTCGGCGGAGTACCTCGTTGCTCGGATGTGGCGCCGGCGCCGCACACGCACCCAGCAGAGCGAGCATGATTCCGATCAGGATAACCGCGCGACGAATCATCAGCGCGCCTGTATCTCCGCAAGCGTGACCTCGGGTTGGCGCCTGATCCAAATCAGATCGGTCGCTGGATCGGATTGCGCCGGCAACGCAAACAGATAGACGTTGCGCGGCGACGGCCCGGAAACGATTCGGGCACCTAGATGATCGGCCACTCGATCCATTGCCCGGCGGGTGACTGCTCTATTGGCGGCAACCTGCACGATGACTGCGGAATTCGGGGCCACCGTCCGCGACATGGTCGAATACTCGGCGGGTTTCGGGAAGGACCACCATCCCATCGCCGCGGCCACCGCGACGACGCAGACCGACAGCGTCGCGACAACCGACGAAGCTCCGGGTCTTCGGCGATTCGGAGCAGGCGGCGCCGTGGACGCTGCGACAGAGATCCTACTGCGAAGCGAGTCATAAGCTGCGTCGCGTTGGCGCAGCATCGCGTCCACAGGCGCTGGCGTCTCGGCGACGCGCCGCGACAGTGCGACCTCGTTGGCCAACCGCTTCTCACCGTCATCCATTACCCTCAGAGCGGCGGCAACGCGATCGGTCTCGGCTTCGCCAAGCGTTCCGTTGACGTACCAGGGAAGCAGCTCTTCGATCTTGTCAGGTATCGTCTTGTCGGTCATTTCGACGATGTCTCCATCAAGCCGCGCAACGCACGTCTCGCATGAAACATTCGCGTTTTGACCGTGTTCTCCGGGCAACCCAATATCTCGCCGATTTCCGCATACGAGTAGCCGAAGTAATAGGTCAACTCGACCACGGCCCTTTGTTCGGGCGAGACGCATGCAAGCACCTTGTCCAGATCGCGTCGCAGATCCTGCGAATCCGTGTCAGCGCTTTGCGTTGCGTCTGGATCTAGCAACGCCTCGGTCGGTTTGGCCCTGGCAAGGGATCTGGCACCTTTGCGGTACGCGATGCTGAGTATCCAGGTCGACACGCTCGACTCACCGCGAAACTCGGACGCTTTGTTCCAGACAATGAAGAATACGTCGTTGATGATTTCGATGGCGACGTTCGGATCGCCGACAACGCGCAACAGGAATCGCACGAGCCGAGGATAATAGAGATCGTACAGCGCCTTCAGCGCCGCCTCGTCACGACGCGCGATTCGCGCCAATAGTGTGTTTTCGAAATGCGTGGCCATCAGCGACGTCAACTGTGTGAATGCCGCGGTACGACGATTACATTGGACGATGCGCAGAGGATCTGCAAGCCGATGAAATGTGCAGCGGCTGAACTCAGTCGGCATCCATTCTCGTTGAGGTCGGATGCATTGAATTGGCGCCGATGCCGACAACGTGCGCGTCGATGCGGGTGGGTCGCGTTCTGGTCGGCATCAGCAACGGCGGATTGGCCGTGATCGACGCCGAACGCAACACCACCTACACCGTGTCGCTCGCAAGTCACCCGGAAGCGTTCGAACTCGATCCAGGCACCGCTCGGGCATATGTCAACACGCCCGCATCGCAGGCTACCTCGACGTAATCGAGCGGACAGCGCGGCGTATTCGAATATGGAGCATGTACGCACCGCCCCGTGCGCACGAACTTCTTTGTTCGTAACAGCGTGGGACCGGCTGTTTCTGGCGGTCCCGGCCTCGTCATCGTCGACCGCCGCAATTCGGGATCATGAAAACGACCGACTGCGGTCATCGGTGACTTCCTTGAGTGCGACCGTCGCGAATCCTTACAACTATCTCGCGGCTCCCGCAATTTCCGTCAGATTTCTTTACATATGCAGACTCTGGGTGCCCCTAACACGTTGAATTCTCTGCGATCGCGATGGTGGCACGGATGATGCTTTCTCTAGAGGGAGCTGCTGAGGACGCGAGGCGGCGTACGGTTCACGAAGACGGGGGTAGGACATGAACAAATTCATCATCAAGAGCTTGGGTGTCGGTCTGGCGCTATTCGCCGTGTCGAACGTATCGGCAAACCTGATCACCAACCCGGGGTTCGAAGCCGGCGCGACTGGCTGGGCTTTTGGGGGTACGAGCGGTGTCTTTGCGACCGGCGATATACCGACGATCACCGCGTTCGAAGGAACTCACTATGCTTGCCTGGGTTGCAGCGTCACGGACGGTGTGAGCGGAAACGCCACGCAGTCGATCCTGCTGCCAGGCCCCGGAATGTATACGTTTGGCGGCACGTTCAAATTCGCAACTTCCAACCCAACTGGAAACTTCGACCAAGGGCAGATGTCACTGTTTCTCTCCGGCGCGGTGAATGAAGTGGTCGGGGGGGACCCGAATGGATTCGGCGCCTTCGCCCCTTGCATCATGTCGGGCGCCGTGTGCTCGGGTTGGATGTCGCTCAGCAAAACCTTCAACTACACGGGGCCCGCCGCCGCGGTGCTGGTCAACGTGAATGTTCAGGATTTCGCCAACGGATCTCCGACAGTGCTCTACGCGGACGCGTTACACGTCGAACAAGTTCCCGAACCCGGCACGCTGTCGCTGCTCGTTATCGGTCTACTCGGCATTGTGGGGCTGCGGATGCGACACCAACGCCAGCACATCGCGTGATCAGACCACTGAACTACTAGGAAACCCGCTACCAGGCGGGTTTTCCATTTTCCGATCTCGCGAGCGCTAGGGCCAGGTAATGGGAATCGACCAGGATCATCGATCCAGTTCGCATCGCATCCAGATCGCGCCTCACAGCTTCAGCAGCCCATCGAGATCATCCAGAAACGTCTCGACGCGCTGCAACTGCCGCATCGTCGTCAGGTAGCCACTCTCATTCGTCACGGCCTGCGCGTCGCGCTGGAAGCCGAGATTGAGTTGCAATGGATAGCGCGGGAAATCCGCGATCAGCGTCTGCAGGCAATGACACGCGCGCGCATCGAGCACGAGTCGCAGCAACACGAGGTTGTCCGCGACGTCGGCGAACTCGCCTTGCTCGATCAGGCGAAGTATGTCCGGGTCGTTCACCGCGGTCTCAATTTCGTCGAGCATCCAACGCTTGTGCCGCAACTGCTCACGGACGTGCTCCGAACGCAGCACGTCGAGCAAGTGGGTAGCAGCGCGCATCGGCAGGTCCTGAATGAGATTCCAGCCAATCTGAAACAGACGAACGATCCCGGGCCGCAGTTCGAGCGTTGCGTCGATGAACTCGCTACGCGTCAACGCATCCGGCGCGTGGCGTTGGGCATCGCTTATCGCCTCAGCCTCCAACAAATAGTCGAGCCCCAGATTCGCGCACGCGAGCGCCGCCCGCGCCGCTTCGGCTTCGGTGAATCGCCCACCCTGATAAAAACTGCCCGCCATCAACACGTTCGCCAGGAACACCAGTTCGGCCAATCTCGCCGCGAACAGATCGGGCTGCACGACCTGTAGACGATCGAGGCGCGCCTGCAATTCGACCGACTCTTCGCGCGTGTTCGATGGCCCGGACAACCGCAGCGTCGATTGTTCGCCGACAATCTCAGCCTTCACCAACACTTCTTCCAGGGCGCGCAGTTGCACCGGCGTGATCGCCGCTTCCGAATTCGCGTCCTCGTCTGTCTCTTCGGCATCAGGATCGCGAACTGCGTCTGTCCGTGCTGCCGCAAGCTGATCGAAATGGCGCCGGCTGACATCGTCGTAGTCGCGTTGCGCGACAAGTTCTTCGCGCGGTGCCGTACGCGCGATCTTCAGCAACATCGCGGCAATCTGCGGCGTGACGAATCCACCCTGCTCGCGGCGTTGTTCGCGTGCGTATGTTTCGTCTTCGAGTAATGTCTCCGCAAGATCGGCGGCACCGCGTACAGTCGGCGCTCTGCAGCATCGCGCGAGCACGCGGCGCAGGAAGTCTGCATCCTCCGTGTCGAGTTCCAGCAACGTCGTCCTGACGCTGTCCCATTCGTCTTCGTGCACGGCAACGACAATGTAGTCGGCGATCAGCTCGAACGAGACGCCGCGTTCGATCAGCGCGCAATAGCCGCAGATGCAACGCTCGGAGTCGGCCTGATGTTCCGCCATGACACCTGCGTCGATCACACGTATGAGCGATGCAATGTTGGCGACGACAAAATCCTCGCCCAATTCGATCAGACGCTCGACGGCGAATGCCGGACCCACCTCGAGCATCACATCGAGCCACTCGAGGAACTTCTCCGGCCGCAGCCGCTCCGCCTGGCCGGGCACCAGCGACTCCCACAGCGATACTTCGAAGATTTCCCGTAGCTGATCGGTGGATGTCAACGCGATCAAGGCGCCGGCATCGTGCAACCCGACGTGATCGATCAAGCGCTTCAAAACCGGTGCGTGGAGCTGCTGCACGAATGCCGGTAACGCCGGATTGTCCGTCAGCGTCTTCATCAATTGCTTCGACTTGCGCGTCCTACCCGGCCTGGGCTTCTGCATACGAGAACCTCCTGTTTCAGGTGTTACTCGAGAGAACGCGGCGTTTTACGCCTCAAATGAGCGCCTGAACAGACTGGTCGAATCGACGCGAGGCTGGTAACTTATGTGCCAATGAAAACGGCGACCGAGAGGTCGCCGTTTTTGCGTTTGCGATGCGGCAATCAGGCGCGAATACGCACCGGCAACTCGCGAATGCCGTGAATGAAGCTCGACTTCAGAAACACCGGGTCGCCGACCACATCGATCTTTGGAAAGCGTTTCTGGATCTCTTCCCAGATCACCCGCAATTGCATCTCGCCAAGGCGATTGCCGAGGCAGCGATGGATGCCGAAGCCGAATGACAGATGATGGCGCGCGTTCGCGCGATCGATGCGAAACTCGTTCGGCGCCTCGATCGCATCCGGATCGCGATTACCCGAGATG
Source organism: uncultured Gammaproteobacteria bacterium (assembly GCA_963735085.1). Classification (GTDB taxonomy): domain Bacteria; phylum Pseudomonadota; class Gammaproteobacteria; order Pseudomonadales; family Azotimanducaceae; genus DATJGR01. The sequence continues at coordinate 2,409,332 of CAVTJP010000005.1, read as the reverse complement.
TACCACATCGCGATTTTCTCGCCCTGCTTGATCGGTTGGCCGCCGATCTCTGTGTCTTCGAGCGCGGTGCGCGCCATGTGCGCAACCGGCGACTGATAGCGAATGATTTCCGGCACCATGTTGGTGATCAACCCCGGGTCGTTGCGCAGTTTCGTGTATTGATCCTGAAACTTGTTCAGCGCCAGCACACCGCCCGTAATCGAATTGCGCGTCGTGTCGTTACCGCCGACGATCAGCAGCAGGATGTTGCCGAGGTACTCATTCGGTGGCATGTTCTTCGTCGATTCACCGTGCGCGAGCATCGAGATCAAATCGAGCTTGTGCGGATTCTTGACACGCTCTTTCCAGACTTCGTCGAAGTAGCCGTAGCACTCCCACAACACCTTGAAACCGGCTTCGACGTTTTCGAAATACTCCGGGTTGCCGAGGTTCGACGTACTGTCGGACCAGTAGATCAATTTATGGCGGTCTTCCTGCGGGATATCGAACAACGTTGCGAGCATCTGGCCGGTGAGTTCCACCGACACCTGCTTGACCCAGTTGAAATCTTCGTTGCGCGGCAGGTTGTCGAGGATCTTGCCCGCGCGCTCCCGAATCAGCGGTTCGAGATCCATCAGGTTGCGAGGCGTGAACATCGGCGCGACGACCTTGCGCTGCGCTTCGTGCTTCGGCGGATCTTCCTGGATGAACATCGGCAGATCGAATTTCGGATCGGGGTCGGCACCGCCGCCGAGACTGATGCCGCCGATCTTCGAATCCGACGAGAACAGGTCATGATGCGTATCGGCATACATGATGTCGGCGAACTTCGTCAGCGACCAATACGGACCGAACTGGCTCTTTTCGCAGTAGTGCACCGGCGCTTCGTTGCGCAGGCGTTCGAAGTAGGGCCAGATCGCGTCGGCTTCGAACAGGTCCGGATGGCCAACGTTGATCGAATCGAGCGGGATCGAATACGCATCCTGATTGACGTCGATCGGCCACAACGCGGCAAACTCCGCATTCGACATAGTCGGATCGAACTCCGGCATCGTCGCCCGGATCTGATCCTTGATCTTCTCCTTCCTCGGATCAACGGCCGTGTCTTCGGGGGCGGTTCTGGCAGCGCTTTCGCTCATGCTCGCGATCCATATATTCGGGCACCTGAGTATCACATAGCCGCAGCGCACCTTGTATAAGGAGAATCCACAAATGGGATGCGCCCGCAGAGTATCGTCGCGTGACTCCGTACCGGATCATCCGGCATATTCAGCGCTCGAAACGAGCCGACCCGGGCATGCACACTTTTCTGGTTGAGCTGAAACGCCGCAAGGTGTTGCGCGTCGCAGGCGCCTACGCGGTAATCGCGTGGGGCGTGTTGCAGGTTACCGACCGATTGTTCCCGGCATTGATGCTGCCGCAGTGGACGATCACGTTCGTTGCGATGCTGCTGCTGATCGGGTTGCCGATCACCGTCGTCATCACCTGGGCCTTCGAGATAACGCCCGACGGCGTCCGCCGCACCTCGAATGAAGCGGCAGGCGATGGCAGCGCACCGCGCGGCAGTTGGGTCGAAGCGGCGTTGCTGCTCGCAATCGCCGCGGCCGTCGGCATATCGACGGCTCAATACGCGCATCGTCAGGTCGCCACGACCGATGCGCCAAATCGCACATCAAGCCAATCGCAGGGCCATGGCAAGTCTGCGGCAGTGAATTCGATCGCAGTACTGCCTTTCACGAGCTTCAGCGACGATGCGGACAGCAACTATTTCGCCGACGGTCTGACCGAGGAACTGATCAACGACCTCGCGCATATCGGCGGGCTAAAGGTGTCGGGCCGCACCTCGTCGTTTTATTTCAAGAACCGCAACCAGGACCTGCGCGAGATCGGCCGCGCCCTCGGCGTCGCGCAAGTGCTCGAAGGCAGCGTACGCCGCGCCGGCGACAGGTTGCGGATCACGGTGCAGCTGGTTTCGACCGCGGACGGATTCCATCTGTGGTCACAGACATATGATCGACGCCTCGACGACATCCTGGCGATCCAGGACGACGTTGCGAAAAACGTCGCATCGACATTGGAAGTGAAACTCGGTGCGCGCCCGCCGCACGCGCCCGACGCGAACCACGACATGCAGGACTATCGCTTGTATCTGGTCGCGAGCGCGCTGCTGCACGAACGCGCACTCGAGCCGTTGACCAAGGCCCGCGAACTATTTGCGCAATTGAAAGATCGCGCACCGGATAACGTCGACGCGCTGGCGGGCTACACACAGGCCACGATGCTGTTGGCCGGGACCTACATAACGCTCGATTTCGAACCGGCTGCGAGGGACGCAATCGCCCGGATCGAATACGCGCTGACGATCGATCCGAATTCGGTGGCCGCGAACGTCGCAGCCGGTACCGCATATACGATCCTCTTGCATCGCACCGACGAATCGCGCTACCGGACACTGGCCGAACAACGGCTGTCGCGCGCAGTGGAACTCGCGCCGAATGATCCGGATGCACTCGCGGCGTACGGCACATTGCTGAATGAAATGGGCCGCTATGCCGAAGCCAACGAAGTGCTGCGCCGCGCCGTCGGTCGCGATCCACTGTCGCGTCTTGCGCAGGCGCAATTGATCACGGCGCTGGAGGGACTCGGCCGCCTCGCGCAAGCACGCGACAACCTCGTGACGCTGATGCAGATGTATCCGGATTACGTCTTCGCCAAATTGGAACTCGGCGAACTGCTGCTCGCGCAAGGGCAGCTCCCCGCCGCGTTGCCGTATCTACGCGAGGCCCATGCAACGAAAACCAGCCCCCGTGCAACGTTCGCGTTGGCCAATGCCTATCTCAATCTCGGCCTCGACGACAATGTGCGCGCGACACTCGCCGAGCTCAGCTACGCGCCGCGCTCGCAACCATTCGGCGAGGTGATCCTGTTGCACATGCGTGGGGACGTTGCAGCCAGCTTCCATCTGGCACAGGCGCAGCTTACGAAGACCAATGATCCGATCTGGCGCGCGCTGCTGATCAACTCGGCGCTGTTGCTCGGTGATCTGGCAACCGCCCGGCGCGAGCTGATGCAGACCGCGCCGGCGCTGCTGACGTCGCTGGACACCACCGGCACGCAGAGCGAAACGCTGCTGTTTGCCGGCGATCTGCTGATGCGCGAGGGCCGCCGCGACGACGCGACACGCCTGCTCGAATATCTGCTGAAGACATACGCGCCGCCGCAGGACGGCTATGATCCGGTGGCACGCAAACTGATTCGCGCGCAGGTTCTGGCGCGCCTGGGCCGCACGGACGCCAGCATCGACGAACTGCGCGCGGCGCAGTTACAAGGCTACCGAACACTGTGGGATTTCGATTATTTCCAACGGCTCGATCGGTTGCCCGCATTCGCCGGTATGCGCGATGACCCGCGCTTTCTCGCGGTAATCGGCGCAATCGACGCTGACAACCGCACCATGCGCGAACAGGTGCTGCGTTCGATGAGAGACCTGCCAAAGGACGCTTGATTCGGCAGTTGCCACGTTCGCATCGGCCGAGAGCTAGACGCAGCGGGTAGTTGGAACGGCGCAACAAAGGGGGCTTGATGATCCAAACAACTGCACGCCGCGACGAAATCGCGTACCGGTTTCAGGTGTCCGTTCTGCTCATGGCCATATTCACCTCAATGTGGCCGTTGGCGAGCGAAGCAGCCGGTACGAACACGAACTGGCCCACCTATGGCAACGATCCGGGCGGCAGCCGCTACGCGCCGCCGACGCAGATCAATCGCGGCAACGTGACGCAGCTGCAACAAGTGTGGAGCTACCGTACCGGCGATCTGGGCGAGGGTTATCCGAGCCGCAAGCGCATGTCGTTCGAGGCCACACCGATCCTGATCGATGGCGTGCTGTATATCAGTACGCCATACGGACACGTGCACGCGATCAACGCCGCCACGGGTAAGCCTTTGTGGCAGTACGACGCGAAGCTGCCTAACGATCGCGCCTACTCGGAGAACACCTCGCGCGGTGTCAGTGCATGGCGCGATCCCGACGCGGCCGCAACGCAGACCTGCGCGCTGCGCATTCTGTTCGGCACGCTCGACGCACGGCTGATCGCGCTCGATGCGGCAATGGGGCTGCCTTGCCCGGGCTTCGGCAACAACGGCCAGGTCGATCTCAACGTCGGCGTCCGGCCGCGCGACCCCGGCAACTATCTCGTGACATCCCCGCCAGTTGTGTGGCACGACCTCGTCATCACCGGCTCAGCCGTTGGTGACAATCGTGCCGTCGACGATGAACTCGGCATCGTGCGTGCGTTCGATGCGCGCAGCGGCGCGCTGGTGTGGTCGTGGGATCCGATTCCGCGCACACCGGATAACCCGGTCTATTCGCAGTGGACGCAACACGCCGCGACAATCACCGGCGCGGCCAATGCATGGTCGGTGTTGTCAGTCGACGTTGAACGCGGCTTGCTGTTCGTACCCGTTGGTTCGGCGAGCCCGGATTTCTACGGCGGCGAACGTCCCGGCGACAATCGCTTTGCGAACTCACTCGTCGCGCTGAATGCCGCCACCGGCGCAGTCGTCTGGGCGCAGCAACTCGTGCATCACGACCTCTGGGACTACGACATGCCGGCGCAACCCGTGCTGATCGATCTGCAGCGCAACGGGCAGACGATTCCAGCGGTCGTGCAGGCGACCAAGATGGGCATGCTGTTCGTGTTCGATCGGCGCACCGGTGATCCGCTGTTTCCGATGCCCGAACGCGCAGTGCCGCAGGCCGGCGTTGCCGGCGAAGTGTTGTCATCGACACAACCGTTCTCGGGATTGCCCTCGCTGGTACCGAATGGTCCGTTGACGCGGGACGATGCGTGGGGCTTCACGCCATGGGATCGCGGCAAATGCGCCGATGCCATCGCGAAATACCGCTCCGACGGCATCTACACACCACCCAGCCTGCAGGGCACCGTGGAATGGCCCGGCTATTCCGGCGGTTCGAACTGGGGCAGCGTGTCGTTCGATCCGACGAATCAATTCGTGATCGCGAACGTCAACCGGTTGGCATTCGTCGTACAGCTGATTCCGCGCGACGAACTGAAAACCGTGTACGACTCCAAGCAGTATCCGGATTCGGAATTCGCGCGCCAGACCGGCACGCCGTACGGCATGCGACGGCAACTGATTACATCGCCGATCGGCGTGCCGTGCACGGCGCCGCCGTGGGGAACGCTCGCCGCGGTCAATCTGAAAACCGGCAAGATCCAATGGCAGGTACCGCTCGGTACATCGCGCGATCTGGCGCCGTGGCCAATCTGGTTCATCCACGGCGTGCCGAACATGGGCGGCTCGATCGTCACCGGCAGCGGACTGATATTCATCGGCGCGGCAAGCGATAACTTTCTGCGCGCATTCGACGTCGCAACCGGCGCCGAGTTGTGGCGCGCACGTTTACCTGCTGGCGGCCAGGCCACGCCAATGACGTACATGCACGATGGTCGCCAGTACGTCGTCATCGCCGCCGGCGGCCAGGGCGGCATGGGCACCACGCGTGGCGACTACGTGGTCGCGTTTTCACTTCCATCGCAGCGAGGGTCAGAGTGACTCTGACCCTCTTCGCCACACACCCACTGGGCTTTTCCGACCTGATCGAGCAGGAACTGCTCGGCTGGGGTGCGCAAATCACCAGTCGATCGATCGCAGGCGTTGGTTTCAGTGGCAGCCTCGAGTGCGCGTATCGGGCATGTCTGTGGAGTCGCGTTGCGAATCGAATCCTGCTGCAGATCGATTCGTTCGACGCACCGGACCCCGATGCGCTGTACGGCGGTACTCAGCGCACCCGCTGGCTGGATCACATCGACCCTCAGTACTCGATCGCCGTCGACTTCACGACGTCGCACTCACAGATCAACCACAGCCTGTATGGTGCGCAGCGCGTCAAGGACGCGATCGTCGACCAGATCCGCGATGCAACCGGGGCGCGCCCCAATGTCGACGTTAGAGCCGCCGACGTTCGCATCAACGTACACCTGGAACGCGATCGGGCAACGCTGTCGATCGATCTGTCCGGCGACAGCCTGCATCGACGCGGCTATCGTCGAGCGCAGGGTCTCGCTCCGCTGAAAGAGAATCTGGCTGCTGCGTTGTTGCTGCGTGCAGGCTGGCCGAAGATCGCGGCCGGCGGCGGCGCGCTGCTCGACCCGATGTGCGGGTCCGGCACGTTTGCAATCGAAGCGCTGATGATGGCGGCAGACATCGCGCCGGGTTTGTCGCGAGCGGCATGGGGGTTCGAGAAATGGGCCGGTCACCAGCACGAGGTCTGGGCTGCATTGATCGAGGAAGCGCGCGCAAGGCGGTACACAGGATTGCAGCGTGCGCCGATCGTGCAGGCAAGCGATCACGATCCACACGCAGTCGCCAGCGCGACCGAGAACATTGCGTGCATCGGTTTGGCCGAATACATCACCGTCGAACGACGCGAAGTGCGCGACATCGAACCTTCCGCGACGCACGGCCTACTGATCTGCAACCCCCCGTATGGACAGCGCCTATCGGATGCCGCATCGCTGCCGGCGCTGTTTACCGAACTCGGCGACGCGTTGCGGGCACGCTTCGATGGCTGGCGCGCAAGCGTGCTCGCACCGGACGCGGCGCTTGGCTTTCGCACCGGTCTGCGTCTGACGAAGAAGAACGCCGCGCGCAATGGCGCGATCGACGTCGTACTGCTGACCTTCGACGTGTCACCGGGACGTACGCTGAAGCCACGCGGCGAACACACGGCTGCACCACACGGGAATCCCGGCGCGCCCGATGCGCGTCTCGATCCACACCTTGATCCGCACAGCGACGACTTCCGCAATCGCATCCGCAAGAACCACAAGCGCCTCGCGCGCTGGGCACGCGGCCAGGGAATCACCTGCTACCGCGTCTATGACGCCGACCTGCCGGACTATGCGTTCGCGATCGATCTGTACCAAAGTGACGCGACGTGGCTGCACGTACAGGAATATGCGCCGCCCGCGAACGTGGATGTCGAGCGTGCCCGATTGCGCCGCGAGTCGGTGCTCGCCGCATTGCCCGAACTGTTCGGGATCTCTGCTTCGCAAGTGTTCATGAAAACCCGCGCACGCCAGCGCGGCAGCACCCAATACACACGTCAGGATGTCACCGGTGAGTTCTATCAGGTCGAAGAAGGCGGTTGCCGGCTGCTCGTGAATCTGCGCGATTATCTCGACACCGGATTGTTCCTCGACCATCGCCCGCTGCGAATGCGCATTCAGCGCGAGGCCGCGGGCAAGCGTTTTTTGAATCTGTATGCCTATACCGGCGCCGCAACCGTACACGCACTGCGCGGCGGCGCCGCAACCACGACGTCCGTCGATCTGTCCAATACCTATCTGAACTGGGCGCTGCGCAATCTCGAACTCAATGCGGATGATCTACGCAACCATCGCTTGATACGCGCCGATTGCAGCGCGTGGCTCGACGACGCCGTTCGTCAACCGGATCGGTACGACCTCATTCTGCTCGATCCGCCGTCGTTCTCGAACTCGAAGTCAATCGACGGTGTGCTGGATGTTCAGCGCGATCACGCCAAGTTGATCCGCACCTGCGTCGATCTGTTGGCGCCGAACGGCACGCTGTATTTTTCGACCAACAAACGCGGCTTCAAGCTGACCGAGGCCCTCACCGACCTGACGTTCGACGACATCACCGCCGACACGATAGACGAAGACTTCCGCCGCAATCCGCGCGCGCACCAATGCTGGCGATTTAGCGCGTAGAGCCGCACACGGCATGTTGGAGTAGACTAACGGACACATTCCCGATGAGGCGGCATCATGTTGCTACGCGCTCTGAAGATTCCGAAACGTGAATTCGAATCCGGCACCGGCTGGACGCTGAAGCCCGAAGGCGCCTGCCGCGGCGACGTCTGCATTCCGCTGTCGAAGCCCGCCACCGATCCCGTCGATATCAAACAGGTCGCCGGCGACATTGGCATGCCACTCGTCGAGGCAAAGGAACAGGGCCTGTGGGCGCTCGGCCCGGCATCGATCGGTTCGCGCGCGCTGGCCAGTGCCGAGGCGCCGGAACTGACGTTGCCCGATCTGGACGGTCACGAATTCAAACTCTCCAGCCTGCGCGGTCAGAAGGTGCTTTTATTTGCCTGGGCACCTTACTGAGGCTGCTCCGGCGACCTGCCCGTGTGGCAGGCATTGCGAAACGAATTTCACCCCAAGGGCTTCGAACTCGTCGCCGTGGGCCTCGACACACTCGGTGGCGCCGGCTGCCGTGGGTTCATCGAGGCGGCAAAACCCGAACATCCGTCGCTGATCGATCAGCACCATGTGCTTGCGGATCTGTTCGGCGTCATCAACATTCCGAGCAGTGTCTGGATCGACGAACACGGCACGATCGTGCGTCCCGCCGAAGCTGCACCGGCGCCGCCGCAGCCGGATGGCCCCACCGGGCCGCGCGTCGAGATGCCGAGTGAGTTACCACAGCGCTTCGTCGAAATCATGACCGAGGCCGTCAAGATCAAGAGTGACGCACAGGCGTATCACGCTGCGCTGCGCGATTGGGTAGAACACGGCGCGGCGAGCCGCTTCGCGCTGGCTCCAAGCGAAGTGGTGGAACGCTCACGCCCGCGCGACAACGCGAAAGCGTTAGGACACGCACACTTCGCACTGGCGACGCAACTCGAAATGGACGGTCATCACGATGCGGCCATCGCGCACTTCCGCGAAGCACATCGTTTAGTACCGGAGAGTTGGACGTTCCGACGCCAGGCATGGTCGCTGGAGAAAGTAGTCGACGGACCGCTGGCGCGGTTCTGGCAGGGCCCGGATCCCGCCAAGCCGGACGCATGGCCATACGCCGGTGACTGGCTCGCCGACATCCGTCGCGAAGGCGCGGAGAATTACAGCGAGCCGTGGCGCCCATAGCGCCACGCCGAACTGAAGCGAGTCGGCGCGTTGGCTAAGCGCAGGTAACCAAACGAGGGTGCGTGCTCAGTGCTCCTGCGCGCCGGTTGCGTATTCCATCAGCGTTTCCAGCGCCACGAACTCCAGCGTTTTTGCATGGGTTGCCGCAAGCACGACTCGCGGCGCCGCGCCCGCCTGGAGTGCCTCGACCCAACGCGCAGCGCACAGACACCACTGATCGCCGGGCTTCAGTCCAGCAAAACCGAACTCCGGGCGCGGCGTCGACAGGTCGTTGCCGACATTGCGCGAAAATTCGAGAAATTCACGTGTGGTCTCAACGCACACGCTGTGCACGCCGATATCCGTATCGTCCGTGCGACAGCAGCCGTCGCGAAAGAAGCCCGTCAGCGGAGCGGCGCTGCAGGTGCGCAGCGGACCACCGAGCACATTGATGCCACGTGGGGCAAATGACCGTTGTTCACTCATCGCAGCACTCCTGATGCCAAGCTCCTGATGCCAAGCCCCGATACTAAGAATGGGCTGGACACCCCATTATGGCATCCTTCGCATTCAACACACCCACAGGAGCATTCCGCGATGACGATCAAACGCCTGCATGTCGGACCAAGACTGTCTCAAGTAGCGATTCATGGCGACACCGTCTACACCGCTGGTATCGTCGCACATGACGCAACCGCCGACGCGGCCGGGCAAACCCGTCAGATCCTCGAATCGATCGATGGCTACCTCGGCGAGGCCGGCACCGACAAGACGAAGCTACTGAATGCGACGATCTGGCTGGCAGACATCGCCGATTATGCGGCGATGAATTCGCAGTGGGACGCCTGGGTGCCGAAAGGCAATACGCCACCGCGTGCATGCGTCGAGGCAAAACTCGCGGCGCCGCAGTACAAGGTCGAAATACGCGTAATCGCGGCGGTCGGTTGACCATTTCGCGCCGCATGGAGACAACATGAAAGCAGCAATTGGTTTGATGGTCGAAGGGCAATTCGGGCTCAACTGGGACCGGTGGACACGCGTGCTCGATATGGCGGAACGCGCAGGTTATCAATGCGTGTTCCGCTCGGACCACTTCACGAATCCTGCGGAACCCGACCTCGATTCGCTGGAACTGTTCACGTCGCTGACGTTTGCAGCCACGCGCACGAATCGCATCGAATTCGGCTCGCTGGTAGCACCGGTCACGTTCCGCCACCCAACGATGACGCTACGCCAGGCCGCCGCGATCGATGATCTATCCGGCGGGCGCCTGGTGCTCGGTCTGGGTGCTGGCTGGCAGCGCCGCGAACACGAGAACTACGGTATTCCATTCGACGATTTTCCGACCCGTTTCAGCAAGTTGACCGATGCACTGGAAATCACGCGCCGGCTGCTGCGCGACGCGGCACCGGTCAGCTACACGGGTAAGATCATCAGCGTTCGCGACGCGGTGCTGTTACCGCGTCCGCAGCGCAGAACGCCGATCCTGATCGGTGGTAACGGTCTGAAGCGCAGCCTGCCGCTGGCGGCAAAGTATGCCGACGAATGGAACGGCGTGTACCTGGATGTCGATGCGTATCGCGCCAGAAATAATCTGTTGGACGAACTGCTCGAAAAACAGGGTCGAGATCCCCGCACCGTCAAACGCTCGCTGATGGGTCCGTTTGCGTGGGCCGAAGGAGCGGAAGGCATCGAGCGTCTCGAACGTTACATCGAGGCAGGCTGCCAACGGTTCATGCTGCAGTTCACCGAGTACGACAATCTGCAGCCGATCGAAGCGTGGGCGGCAGAGAATCTAGCGCGGTTCGATTCTTGAACTGAGGCGTTCTGCCCGCTGTTCACGCCGTCACTTCGATCACGGGAGACATCTTTGGAAGCGATCGCGATTTTTCTCGCCATCGCACTGATCGGCAGCTACGTGCAGGCAGTCGCCGGATTTGCCATGGGCATGCTGATCATGGCGGTGGCGGCGACATCCGGGTTGTACGACCTCGAAGTGGTCGCCGCGGCAATCAGTCTGCTATCGCTGGTCAATATCCTGATGTCGCTGCACGGGCACTATCATCTGGTACACGGACGCACGCTGCAGTGGCTCGCGATGGGCCAGGTACCCGGTATCGCGATGGGCATCTGGTTGCTCAGTGTCCTGAACGCCGGCGCCACATCGTGGCTGGAACTGCTGCTGGCGCTGTTTTTGTTCGGCGGCAGCGCGTCGATGATGTTGCGTCCGATTCCCCGTGCGACCTTGTCGGGCACGGCGGGCACGCTTGGGGCTGGCATTTCGGGTGGTGTGCTCGGTGGGCTGTTCGCGGCTTCCGGCCCGGTGATTGGGTGGTTCTGCTATCGCCAGCCACTGCCAATAACGGAGATTCGCGCAACTCTGCTGGGATGTTTTGCAATCACCACCATCGCCCGCACCTTGATGGTCGCCGCTACGGGTGGCCTCACCGCAACGGTCGCGGTGACGGCTGGCGCCGCGCTACCCGCCGTGCTGCTGGGCGCGTGGCTCGGCCGTCGCTATCCGCCCGCATTCGGTGAAACGACGATGCGCAGGGTCGCATTCGGTGCACTGCTCGTTATGGGCACATGGATTGGCATTAGCGCGGTGCGTACAATTCTCTCAACGTCTTCGTCAGCATCTCTTTCAACGTCACTTTAGGGTAGAGCGGGGAGCAGCGCATGAGCGGAATCCACATCGAAGCATTCAGCGACGTTGGCGCGGAAATCGCTGGAATCGATCTGCGCACTGTCGGCGACCGCGAATTCGAACAAATTCGCGGTGCTTTCAACGAGCACGGCCTGTTGTTCTTTCGCGATCAGAAGCTGTCTGAGACCGACCACATTGCGCTCGCCGAGCGATTCGGCCGCATCAACGTCAATCGTTTCTTTGCCGCGCATCAGGACTATCCACAGATCGCGCTGGTCGCCAAAGAGCCCGAGCAGACCACGAACATCGGCGGCGGATGGCACACCGACCATTCGTACGACGAGGAACCCGCACTGGGTTCGATCCTGGTCGCCAAAGAATTACCTGCCACCGGCGGCGATACCGAGTTTGTCAGCATGTACGCAGCGTACGAGGCACTTTCGAGCGGCTTGAAGAAAACGTTGGAAGGACTGCACGCGGTGCATTCGGCGAAACACGTGTTCGGCCATGCCGGCTACGCGGCGCAAGCTGATGCCGTGCGAGGACGAATCGGCAATCGGGACGCCGCGGTACAGCTGCGCGATCCGGTGCACCCGGTCATCATTCGGCATCCGCTTTCAGGCAAAAAGGCGCTCTACGTCAATCCCGCCTTCACACTTCGATTCGATGGCTGGAGCAGCGAAGATTCCAAACCGTTGCTGGACTACCTGTACGGCGTCGCGACGATGCCGGCACACGTACATCGATTCCAGTGGCGACCGGGGTCGATCGCGTTCTGGGACAACCGTGCTACCTGGCACTTCGCCCGGAACGACTATCACGGCGAGCGTCGCATCATGCATCGCATCACCATCGACGGCTGTCCGCTCACAGCCGCCGCCTGACACTTCGGAGTCGCGCATGTTGTTGGCGCATCGATTGACCAGCCAAGGTCTCGAGATCGTAGACGATCCGGTCGCGCTCGGAACAGCGCTCTGGGTCGACGTTGTCGATCCGACGCCCGAGGAGCGCCAGTTGCTCGGCAGTGCACTGCGGCGATCGTTCGATGACACGCCCGATTCCGACGAGATCGAATCCAGCGCGCGCTCCTACGTCGATGACGCGGGCGTCCATGTTTCGACGCTATTTCTCCATCGAGTCGAGGGGCGCCCCGAAAACACCAACGTAACCATTGTGGTGCGGCCCGACCGGCTGCTGACCCTTCACGATCGTGACGTGCCTGCGTTGCGTCTACTGCGCCTCACGGTCCGCCGCGATCCGAAGCTATTGGCCGACCCGTTCGGTCTGCTGATCTCGCTGTTCGAAACCGCGGTCGATGATCTCGGCGATTCGCTGCAGGAACTGTACTTCGGCCTCGAAGCGATCAGCCGCCGCGTGTTCGAAGAGTCCGACACCGATCTGGAGGAATCGCTCGATACGCTGGCCCAGCACGAAGACCTGAACGGCAAGGTGCGCCTGTGCCTGATGGACGCGCGTCGCGACCTGACATATCTGCTGCGTAACGCGGTCACGGAGGAAGGGCGGCAATCGAAGACTCACGCCAAGCGACTGCGCAATCTGATCGGCGACATCGATGCGCTGTTGCCGCACAACAATTTCCTGTTCGAGAAGGTGAACTTCCTGCTGCAGGGCGCGCAGGGTTTCATCAACATCGAGCAGAACCAGATCATCAAGATCTTCTCGGTTGCTTCGGTCGCCCTGATGCCGCCCACATTGATCGCAAGCATTTACGGCATGAACTTCCACGTGATGCCTGAACTCACCTGGACGTTCGGCTACCCGATCGCGATCGGCGGCATGATCGTCTCCGCACTGCTTCCCTACCTGTATTTCAAGCGCCGCGGCTGGCTGTAGCCGACGAGCGGCCTTTTCCAGCCGACCCGGCATTGAACAGGAAAGGGGATCAGAACGACTTTCTCGGCGAAAGTCGTTCTGACCCCCTTTCCTCCGTTTCCTATACGATCCCAACCGCGCGGCGACCGCCTTCGATCCAGCGCGCGGCTTCCTGCGGCAGCGACTCCGCTGCGCGCCGATGGTACGCAGCAACTTCTTCGTCCGTGAGCACGTCGCGCCAACGACCGTTGGTGCCCTTGAACAGGAACCCTTCGATACCGCCTTCGAAAGCGAATGCAAAATCACCAATGGCTTTGTCTGCCTTGCGCATACCTTCGAACGTGCAGCGCTCGATCACCGCCGGCCATTTCGATCCGGGAATCTCGATACCGAGGTGCGCCGCTACACGCCGCATCTCGCCGCCCAGATCCGCCTTCATGTCGTTGTAGTGCACGAACAGCAGATTCGTGTCGTCGCGCCGCGCCCAGTAGCTGGCAACGATATCGAAGAAGTCGTTCTCGTCGAGCCAACTCTTGAAGTATGCATGGTAGTCGCCGTCGAACGTTTCCAGAGGCGCCAGCCCTTCCTCGGCGGCGCGCGCATTCAGCATCTCGATCATCTTCATACGCTGCACGTGGTTACACCACGACATGAACGCATCGCGGCCATCGCGTGCGACGGTGATGTATTTCGCGTTGGGAAACCAGGGAATCGCATCCGCCGGCGAGTGGCTTTTCATTGCACGCCGATGCGTTTGCGCTTTCAGCATTGCGTGCATGGCCTCGGCGGGCATGAACTTGGCCTCGATCCACGGTGAGATGCCGTTGACGATCGGCCCCGGCATATCGCCGTCCGGCCACAGCAGATTTGCAACGATCGTCTGCATCCACGTGGTACCGCACTTCGCTGGCGTGCAGACGAAGATGTCGTCCGGCCGCGGTTCGAAGCCCGTCCAGCGGGCATTGTCCATCACCGCATTTCTATGTTCGCGCATAACCCTTCCCCTCCTGTTTGCGTTGCGCATGGCGTCGGCTTGACCGCAATACCACCATCGGTGACTCTGCGGGCTACCCGTGACGCCGGTGGCTCGATTGACACAACCCTCGACGCAAGAATCGTCTGAAGCATCAACGTACACCTCCAAATGGTACCCGCGCTACGCCCTCGCCCTGTTGTTCTTCGTTTACGTGCTGAATTTCATCGACCGCTCGGTACTGAATATTCTCGCGCAGCCGATCAAGGACGATCTCGGGCTGTACGACTGGCAGATCGGTCTGATGGGCGGCATCGCGTTCGCGCTGTTCTACACCGCATTCGGTATTCCGATTGCGCGGCTCGCCGATACCCACAATCGCCGCAACATCATCGCAGTGTGCCTAGCCATCTGGAGTGCGATGACCGCCCTGTGTGGTCTGGTGCAGAATTTCTGGCAGCTTTTGCTCGCCCGCATCGGTGTTGCGGTCGGCGAAGCCGGCGGCAGTCCACCGGCGCACTCGATGATTTCCGACCTGTTCGCGTCGGATCGTCGCGCGACCGCGCTCGGGTTGTACGCGCTCGGCATTCCCGTTGGCACGATGATCGGCAATCTCGCCGGCGGCTGGATCAACGAAGCCGTCGACTGGCGTACCGCGTTCATCGTTGTCGGCCTGCCGGGGCTGCTGATGGCGCTGCTGTTGCGGTTCGGCATGAAGGAGCCGCCGCGCGGCGCATCGGAACGGTTGGCGCAGGTGCGCGCGGATGCGCCACCGGTCGGTTTCGTGTTCAAGGCATTGTGGTCGCGCAAGAGCTTTCGCTACATGACGTTGGGCGGCGCGCTGCACGCGCTGGTCGGCTACGGCGTGGGGCCGTTCATCGCACCGCTGTTCATTCGTGTGCACGACATGGGCACGCGCGACATCGGCACCGCGCTGTTCTGGCTCGGCTTCGCCGGCATTCTCGGCACCGCGACCGGCGGCTACTTCGCCGATCGGCTGGCGAAGCGCGACGTGCGCTGGTACGTCTGGCTGCCGGCGCTCGCCACCGTGATATCGGTACCGTTTTCCACCGCGGTTTACACCTGGCCCGACCCGATCGTTGCGCTCTGGATCGCGGCGATTCCGGGATTCCTCGGCGCCTACTATCTCGGCCCGACGTTTTCGCTGGCGCAGGGACTGGTTGGCGTGCGCATGCGTGCGCTGGCCGCGTCGATCCTGCTGTTCATTCTGAATCTGATCGGCATGGGTCTCGGCCCGCTCATCGTCGGTATCACCTCGGACCTGTTGAACGCGTACACGGGACTAGGCGACGAATCGGTGCGCTGGGCGCTGGTGAGCGTGTTGCTATTCAATATTCTGTCGGCCGTCTTCTATCTGATGGCTGCGAAAGATTTGCGTGCCGATCTGGCGCGCAGCCACGAATTGAGCTAACACATCAATTGACGAAATGACTGAGGGAAGACGCATGCAGATGCAGGACAAAGTGGCGGTGATCACCGGCGGCGCCAGCGGTATCGGCCTGGCGACCGCGAAACAGCTCGCCACGCGCGGCGCCCACATCGTGCTGGTAGACATGCAGGCATCGGCGCTGGGTGCGGCGGCGAAAATCGTCGCTGCGCTGGGCAGCGGACGTGTGGAAACGCGAGTCTGCGATGTGTCCGATCACGCCGCGATGCGCGCGTTGGCGGACGACATCGTCGGCACACTCGGGGGCGTGCACATCGTCTTCAACAATGCCGGTGTCGCGGTCGGTGGGCCGATCAGCGACATGAGCCACGACGATTGGCGCTGGATCATCGACGTGGACTTATGGGGGCCGATCCACGGCGTCGAGGTGTTTCTGCCACACATGCGCGCGGCGCAAGCCGGCGGTCACATCCTGTTCACCGCATCGTTCGCGGGCCTCGTGCCGAACACCGGGCTCGGCCCTTACTGCGTCGCGAAATACGGCGTGGTGGCGCTCGCCGAAGTGCTACATCGCGAACTGCGCGAGGACAACATCGGCGTATCGGTGCTGTGCCCGATGCGGGTTGCGACGAATATCGGCTCGTCGCAACGCAACCGCGACGCGCGCTACGGCGGTGCTGAAGTCTCTGCTGAAGTACCGGAGCAAGGCGATGCGAACACCGATCTAGCCGGGGCGGTGCTCGACGTGAACGATGTCGCGGCGATGGTCGTGCGCGCAATCGACGAGAAGCAACTCTACATTCTGCCGCACGAGGAAAGCCGTCCGTTCATTCGCAGACGGTTCGAGCGGATCGACCGGGCATTCGAGCGGTAGGCGAATGATCGCGTTGCGCGGTCAGCGCTTCGCGCCGGCCGCGTCGTTTGTGCGCGCTTGCGATCGGCGCCAGACGTTGCTTCGTCGGCTCATTCGCGTCGCGCGCATAGACCAACACATTGGTGTCAACGAAGATCGGTGCGGTCATGCAGTTCGTCGCGCGTGGGGTAGCGTGCGCCTTTGCGTTTTAGCTTCGCAGGCGCCTTGGCGAGGTACCGGCGCATCGCACCCTCATAGTCGTGCAACTCGATCGTGCGCTGACGTAACAGTTCGCCCACCATTCGCGACACGCTCATCTCATGCTGCGCCGCGTGCACACGAACCCAGGCCGCGGTTCGCTCATCGAGCGTGATCGTCACGTTCTTCATCGATTTCCTCAGGCCATCGACACGATATATCGTTCCACGAGGTTCGTGTATTTTCAATTGCCCCTGTTTGCTCTCGCTTGTGCGCGTCGCGCCGCGAATATCGGCCCGATCGGTAGTACTTACAGCAACTTCCGCAGAAGCCTACATCCGTGAATCGTGCAATTGAGCATCGTCAAACGACATTACCTTTGGCATCCACGTGCCGATCAAAACAACGGCGTACTTTCAGTACAAGCGAACGCGAGGCGATCGTGCACGAATTCGCGACGAATGGATTCAAGTCGCTATCCATTCGCCAATCCGCGAGAGCGTGCAACCAGATGGTCGAATTCGAAGATGGGCGTATATTGACGCTGAGCGCCGATTCCTTAGAGTCGTGCTGCTGCCAGACGGCGAGACCGTTCATAACGCTTTCTTCGACCGAGGTTTTCCACGATGAGGATCAAGTACTTCAGAGAAACGGACACTGCGCTTTTCGAATTTACCGATCTGTCGGTCGAGGAAACCAAAGAGATCAACGAGAACGTCTATATCGATCTGGATGCAAACGGCAACCTCGTCAGCATGACCATCGAGCATGCGAAGTCACACGCGAACATGCCAGACGTGTTTGTATCGCAAATCGGCGACTAACGTCACCCGATCACCCCTCGAACATCTTCTCCCCTCGATGCAGTCGCTGGGCAATGACAGCGGTCTGATGTCCGGCGCGCCGCGTCGGGCAGTGCGCTGCGAGGTTGCGCGCGACGCCTACGAGAATGTGTTCGGCCTCAGCACCGGTGCCGCCATCGTCTTCCCAGGCGCGGCACTGATTCACACCCGCTTCGAGCACCTGCAGCGAATGAAAATCGAGGTCTTCACGCACGGTCGCGAACGTGAGTGTGTCGATCAGGTCGGTTCGCGGCAGGTTCAACGCCACGTATCGCGACACGATATCCGCCGCACGTTCGACGTTGGCACGCTGATCGAGTTCTCGCAGCAGCGCCCGGCGCAGTGCGTCCGCCGTGTCCGGTAAGTCGTCGCGCGCCTGCCGCTCGCTCGGCAGGCGCGTCGGCGGCACGTTCAGATAGCGATCCATGTACACCGACATCGCACCGTGAAAAACGCCGCGCACCACATCGGGCGTTGGTGAACGCCGCACCGCCTGATACGCGCCATTGCAATACACAAACGTGTGCTGCGGATTGAACCAGTCGGTCACTTCGTTGGACGTTGCGAATCGCGCCAATCGCAACGCCGCTGCATAGGCGACGTGCCGCGCGACGCGATGCGCCGGCGCGCCATCGCGCAACGCGCGTTCGAGACCTTCGATCGTCGCCAGCGGTTCCTCACCGAGAATCAGTTGGGTAAACGTCTCATCCGGCACCCAACGGTCATCGTCCGTACGATTCAGCACGTCGGGCAACCGCACCTCGAGACTGCGCAGCGGCTCGACCATTTCCACCGGGTGGTGCCAGTTGGTGCTTTCCTCACGACCGCGCGATTCGGTCAAGCCCGGAATCAGCAGCGGGACGAGCGTTGGTGCAGCGTCGGTATCCAACAATTCGATCAACTCGAAGACCTTGTTACAACTTTCGAGTTCGTGGCCACCGTTGGCGTAGAGCCGTTCGGTCGCGGCGCTGAAAATCAGGTCGGCGCAATCCTGTGCCGACAGTTCACGCAGCGCCGTCAATGCCGTTCGTTCGGCACCGTCGCGATGACGGGTCTGCACCCACTGCTTCATCCAACCCTTCAACGTCTCGAGGTCGTGATGTTCCAACAGCGGCTCTCGGGCGCGCCGCGGCGGTGAATTGCTCGCTTCGTTCGCGATCGCCCGTATCGCGTAGTAGAGGCCTTGGTAGGCTGTGTCCTTCGACAATGCTGGATAAAGTCGCGCGACGCAGATCAGACGAATGAGTCCTTCGGTGACCTCGGTGAGATTCGTCGATGCGAACTCCGCAGCATCGCGCACGATGCGCGCCACGTCATCGGACGCGCTATCCGCCGGACTTTCCGAAAGCAGCGCCAGAATGCTCTTCGCCTGCACGAGCCCGATGTTCTGTTCCATGCCGCGTCGCAGCCGCGCGCGATGATGCGCGGCATCGAACTCGACGCACGGTTCACGGCTCACGTACACGATTCCATCGTCGATCCAGGATTCGTAACGTGGCACGTCGTCGGCCCATAGATCGAACGTGCATCCGGAACGCAGATCGAAGCGTGCCTGATGCCAATGACAGGTCAACATGCCATCGCGCACGCTGCCGCGATCGAGCGGGAAGCCCATGTGTGGGCAGTTGTTTTCGACGGCGTAGACCGCGTCGCCATCGGCAAACACCGCGATGCGCCGGCGCCGGCCCGCAACGACAACGACACCTCGTTCTTTCAGCTCAGCGTGACTGGCGACGCGAATCCGGTCCGTTGCGGGGGATTTCATCAACGCTCTCCTGGGTGACGGACTGATGGGGCATTCAATAAAGAAAGAATATACTTTCTTTATTGAGCAAGCGCTAAGACCGTGTCCATGTATGTAGAGGTACGCGCGCGCTCATACCGGAATAAAAGCCGCTCACGCCGCCGTAAATCGAGGGCCAGGTGGTCAGACCATGAACGCGCGCAGCAGCAGCGCAACGCCGAGCGCAATGCCGCCTAGATATGTGCCCGCCGCGGCAATGAAGCGCAGGAAGTGCCGCTGGTTCAGATCCGGTGCGATGAACATCGAGATCGGGTGCAGAACGCGGCAAACCGTCACGCTTACCACCACCCAACTGATCCACCCACTCGCGCCGCTGACGAGGAAGTACAGGAACAACGCGATGAACAGCGGAATGTACTCAGATGCGTTTCCGTGTGCGCGGATCGCCCGATTCAAACGCCCGGAGGGTTGGTCGTCGGTACCGATCACCACGTTGGTCTGTAACGCGCGTATAGGAAACGTGGTTGGCCAGCAGGAAATAGACAATGACGAGGATACCGGAACAGATCAGGTACACGCTCATGTTGTTCCTCTACCGGTCGGTTGTGGGCATGCGCTCTGCGCGCAGCGACTTGCGGCGCACCTTACCTGCGTCGTCTCGCAGCGGCTCGCCCACGAACTCAATCGTCCGCGGCAGCTTGTAGCGAACCAGCCGTTCGGAAAGGTGCGCCAGCAGCGCGTCTTTCGATACCGAGTTGTCCGGCACGTCGACGATCGCGTGAATATAACTACCGAGGTCTTCATGCGGCAGCCCGATCACCGCAGATGACCGCACACCGGGATACGCATCGATGGCGGCCTCGACTTCGGCGGGATAGATATTCGCGCCGCCCGATAGAATCATGTCCGTCTGCCGATCGGACAGATACAGATAGCCGTCCGCATCGATCGATCCCATGTCACCGAGGCTCTCCCAACCGCCGTCCATCGATCTGGCTTCGGCACCGATATACCGGTATGTCGTCCCCGGCCCTGCGACCGGCCGCATGAACAGCTCACCCACTTGACCGGGGGGCAACGTGTTGCCGTGCTCGTCGACGACCTTCATTTCGCACGTCGGGTTCGGCTTGCCGACCGATCCGCGATGGGCGAGCCATTCGGTACCGGTGATCACCGAGCCGCCCTGTCCTTCGGTGCCGCCATACAGTTCCCAGATCACCTCGGCCCCGAGCCAATCGATGTACGCCTCCTTCAGCCAGGCCGGGCATGGCGCGGCGAGATGCCACAGCGTCTTCAATGACGACACGTCGTACTTCAGACGGACCTCGTCGGGCAGATTCCAGATCCGCTGCATCATCGTCGGCACCATGTAGATCGTGTCGACGCGTTGCGCTTCGATCAGTTGCAGCGTTTGTTCGGCGTCGAAGCGCGTGGTGATGCTGACCGTATTGCCTTTGAACAGACCACCCATCGCCCACATGAACGGACCGTTGTGATACAGCGGTCCCGGGATCAGAACGCTGCTGCGCATCGGGAAATTCAAGAACGGTTCCTCGGGATCGCGCGTCGCCGATTGCTTGGTCACGATCAGCTTCGGCCGGCCGGTGCTGCCGCCGGACGTCATGGCCTTCCACGATGTCGCAGTGCGTTCGGGTAGCGCTTCGTCCGAGAGGTCGACATCCGCTTCATAGCCCACCGGCAACGTCTTCACGCCAGCGTGTTCATCCTGACGGGCGCCCACCACCAGCTTCGGGTTACCCACTTCGATGATCTGGTCGAGCTCGAACTTCGGCAGCTTCGCCGAGACGGGCTGCGGCGTTGCGCCGAGTTTCCACGTCGCGAAGCACGCCTCGAAGAACGCAATACTGTTCGGCAGTGCAATCGTCACGAAGTCGTCCTGGCCCACGCCGAGTGCCGCGTACGCACGCGCAAGGCGATTCGTGCGCGCATCGAGCGCCGCGAACGTGACTTCGTCGCCTTCGTGACTGACGGCGACACGGTCGGGTTGTTGGACGGCCCAGTGGGCGAGAATGCGCGAGAGTGAGTGGATCGGCATGGCGGATGTCCTGCGAAACTGCGGACCACCATCGTCGCGCAGGTTGGCGCAGCAGGGAAGCTGTTGCGCCACGATCGGCATGGCTCGCCGAGGCGCCGGACGCGTTGCGGTTCAAAATCCGCGTTGGGCACCTTATCCTGCACGATCACCTGCTTCAGATGCGTTGCCATGGACATCCCATCGTTCATCCGGAACCTTTCCGCACAGCTCGGCTTCGAGGCGTGGATCCTGCAGGTATTCGCAGTGGTTCTGGCAACCGCGATCGCGAATTACGTCGTCACCCGCATCCTTGCTCGCCTTGTAGCGGCTCAAACCAGGACGCGCACACATTGGGACGACTCACTGTTCGGCGCGATCGGCAAGCCGGCCGGTGTACTGGTTTGGGTGATCGGCATCGCGTTCGCCGTCAACCTCATACAAGTGCACGCACACGTCGAACTGTTCACCGTTGTCGGCCCGTTGCGCGACGTCGGTGTCATTGCCTGCCTGGCCTGGTTTCTGTCGCGGTTCATTTCGCTCGCCCAAACCAACATCGTGCAGGCGAGGCAGACGCGCAGCGAACCCCTCGACCGAACCACGGTCGAGGCCATCGCCAAGTTGCTTCGCATCGCGGTCATCGTGACGGCTGTTCTGGTTGCGCTGCAAACGCTCGGCTACAGCGTATCGGGCGTGCTTGCATTCGGTGGCATCGGCGGGCTGGCCGTGGGCTTTGCCGCAAAAGATCTGCTCGCAAACTTCTTTGGCGGCGCGATGATCTACATGGACCGGCCATTCGCCGTTGGCGATTGGATCCGCTCACCCGATCGCGAGATCGAAGGCACCGTGGAATACATCGGCTGGCGTCTCACCCGCATCCGAACATTCGACCAGCGGCCGCTGTATGTGCCGAACGCCGTCTTCACGCAAGTCGCAGTCGAAAATCCTTCAAGGATGCTCAATCGGCGCATTTTCGAACAAGTGGGCCTGCGCTATGACGATGCCGCCAAGGTGAAGGACATCGTCGCCGACGTCGACGCCATGCTGCGCGCGCACGCCGACATCGATCAGGCGCAGACGCTGATGGTGAACTTCGACAAATTCAACGCATCCTCGCTCGATTTCTTCATCTACTGCTTCACCAAGACGACGGTGTGGGCAACCTACCACGCGGTGAAGCAGGACGTGCTGCTGCGCATTCTCGACATCATCGCCGAACGCGGCGCCGAGATCGCGTTCCCGACATCCACGGTGCATGTTCCCGATGGGCTTGCGCTGGCGACGGAAGAAGATGCCACACCGGCCACCGTCGTGCCCCGTGAGCAGAACACCAATCAGAAAACGGTCAGGGGACATCATGGTTAACAGGCTCGTAGCTCGGTTCGTGGGGGTCGCGCTGGCGCTGATCGCATCGGCAGCCGTCGCCTCGGAACTGACGCCACCGCAAGCGCAGTTCCGCGGCATCTACAAAGAGCTTGTCGAGATCAATACCACGCTGTCGGCAGACAACTGCATCGGCGCGGTGCAGGCGATGGCGACGCGGCTGCACTCGGCCGGCTTTGCGGATACCGATATTCACTCGATCGCGCCGTCGGATCGGCCGAAGAAAGCCAATCTGGTCGCGGTGCTGCACGGCACCGATCATGGCGCCAAGGCGCTGCTGCTGCTCGCACACATCGACGTGGTCGAAGCCAACCGCGCCGACTGGGCACGCGATCCATTCAAGCTGATCGAAGAGGACGGTTATTTCTACGGCCGCGGCACCGCCGACGACAAAGCGATGGCGGCGATATTCGTCGACGCGATGATGCGCTACAAAAAGAGCGGCTATCGACCAAAGCGCGACATCAAGCTCGCGTTGACATGCGGCGAGGAGACGCCAAACGACTTCGACGGCGCCGAATATCTGGTGCAGCACAACCGTACGCTGATCGATGCCCAATTCGCGCTCAATGAAGGCGCCGGCGGCCGTCTCAGCAGCGACGGCAACCGAATTTACAATGGCGTGCAGGCCGGCGAGAAGATTTACCAGGACTATCGGTTCGAAGTCACCAATCCGGGCGGACACTCATCGCGCCCGGTGAAAGACAACGCGATCTACCAGCTGGCCGCCGGCCTGATGCGGCTGTCGGCGTACCGGTTCCCGATCGAATTCAACGCCGCCACGCGCGGCTTCTTCGAGCGCATGTCGAAGATCGAGACGGGGCAGACCGCTGCCGACATGCGCGCAATCCTGCAGGGGCCGCCGGACGCCGACGCACTCGCGCGGATCGTCGCGAACCCAAGCTACAACGCGATTCTGCACACCACGTGTGTGGCAACGATGCTCGACGGCGGTCACGCGCCTAATGGGCTACCGCAGCGCGCCGGCGCGAACGTCAACTGCCGGATCTTCCCCGGCACCACGCAGCAGGCCGTGCTCGCCACTTTGCAACGCGTTGTCGATGACTCGGCCATCAAGATCACGTTCGTCGATCCGCCAGAGAAAGTATCGCCACCACCGCCGTTGACGAAGGCCATCCTCGGTCCGATCGAAAACATCACGCAGAAGATGTGGCCCGGCGTGCCGGTGGTGCCAACGATGGCGGCCGGCGCAACCGACGGCCGCTTTCTGACACCGGCGGGTATCCCGACGTACGGCGTCAGCGGCATCTTTGCCGATCCCGCATTGACGCATGCTCACGGCCTCAATGAGCGCGTTCGAGTGCAGTCGTTGTACGAAGGTCGTGCATTTCTCGATCAGTTGATCCGAGCGTATGCCGGCGGCGGTTGAGCTTTTCCCCCGCGCCCCGAGGCAACTGTCAGCCGGTTCGATCGAGCGCGCGCAGCCGCGCGCGGTGTCGATCCGGATCGAAGAACGAAACGACTACAAACGCGCACAGCATCAGAGCCGAAATCAGCAGCAACTGCTGCTGCAGATCGATCCGGTCGGCCACCGGCGCGAGCAGGCTCGAACCCAGCGAACGCGCCAGATTCGACAACGACATGTATATCGCGAACTGCGACGCGGCGACGGGTAGCCAGCAGATCGTCATCGAGCACGCGATGAAGCTGATGAAGATGATCTGTCCGAAGAACCCGGCGGTCACTGCGATTGCAACGACGTAGGCCGTGTTCGACCAGAGCGTCGGCGTCAGTGCAAAGACGAGTGTCATCAGTGCGCTGCCGCCGATGCCGAGAAGATAGAACCTCTTAGCACCATATCGATCGACCAGCGGACCGATTCCCACACCAACGATCGCGATCGCGACGCCAACGATACCCTGGAAACTGGAGTACGTTTCGGCGCTGAAACCCAGCGTCTGCGTCGCGGCGACCGGCACCACGGCGATTGCAACGCCATCGCGCATCCGCACCAGCCATTCGCCTGCCGCCAGAATCAGGCTCATCGGCAGCAGCAGAACCTTGAGCAGTCCCAAGAACACGCCGGCAAAACTGGTCTCGACGGCAACGTTGCGCCGTGCAGCTTCACCTGCACTCCACGGCAGTAGGCGTTCGCCGGCCCGCTCGCGCACCGCGCCGACCAGCACGAACACGGCGCCCACGGTCAATGCCGATATGCACGCCGCCACACCCAACCCGTAGCGCGACAACAGCGCACCGCACAGCGCGGCAAACGACGAATAGCCCGCCACTTGACCGAATGCCATGAACGCATTGGCGCGGCCGCGTTCGTCTTCCGGCAATACGTCGATCGCCATGCCGTCGACCGCCACGTCCTGCAACGCAGCAAACGCATTCACCAGGAATGCCAGCGCGATGACCCGGCGAAGCTGGCCCAGCGGGTCGTCGACCACGGCCAGCGACGCGAGCGCCAGAGTCAGCCCGGCTTGCGCCGCCATGATCCACGGCCGGCGCCGACCCATCGCAAGGAACGCAAAGCGATCCATGAAAGGCCCGGCAACGAGTTTGAAGCCCCAAGGCAGACCGACGATCGCCTGATACGCGGCAATTTCACCGAGGCTCGAACCACGCTGCGACAACCATGCCGGCAACGCAATCGTCAGCAGTCCGATCGGCACGCCCTGGCAGAAATACGCGGCGGTGAACAGCGTCAAGCGAAGCCGGCGGGAGTCAACCAGCGAGTGCCAGCGCTTCACTGTGGTGACGCAGCGCTTTTACGCAGCCACCGCTCGAGATGGTCCTTATCTGCCTCGTCACGTGCAAACAGACGCATCAGATGCGCGTGCGCCTGCTTCGGCGCGACGTCGAGATGGGCTCCGTTGATGCGAAGAAATACATCGGTCGCGAAGAATGCCAGCCGCTTGTTGCCGTCGACGAACGGATGATTCATCAGTAGGGATTCGAACAGTGCCGCGGCCATTGCGGCCAGATCGTCGTAATAGCCGCTGCGCGGCCGGAACAACGCACTCTCCAACAGACCGAGATCGCGAACGCCCACAGGGCCGCCAAACTCGTTGATAATCCGCTCGTGAATTGCAAGGGCCTCGTCGACCGTCAGAAACACAACGGTGCTACCGGGCAAGCAACTCTCCCAGACGCCGATTTTTTGCGATGGACTTTTCCAAAGCGTCCAGCACGACCGGACGCACTCGCCTACGTTGCAGGTATTCGGTGATCGCCTCGTTCAGAACGCCCGAGATGCTCTGGTTAGATTCACTCGCCAGCGCCCTGAGGTCATCCCAGACGGCAGGGTCCACTTTGGAACTGATCTTGATGGAGGCCATCGCACGCTCCCGCGTCGTGGCATGTCAAGATACGTCAAGACAAACACCGGAACAAGACTCGACGGCAACGCGTTACCGGCGGAAGGTCAGAGTCGCTCGCGTGCGCCCATGAGGACTGACCGTCCGGCATGACGATCGCCGAAACAACGTTCGATTGGGTACCCTTCGTCATGTGCAACATGAAGGAGTCAGTTACCCATGCCACTCAACACGTCGATGGTCGGCGCGAGCACCGACCCGCTGACCCACGACGTCGATGCGCGCTGGATCATGTCGTACGCGGCCGGCATCGGCGATCTCAATCCGCGCTACCTCGACACACAAGCGGGCACCATCGTTGCCCATCCGGTGTTTCCAGTGTGTCTGGAATGGCCGGTCATCCTGAACAGCCGCAACCTGCCAGGATCGGAGGCAGTCACGCGTGCTGAGGGCGCCCGTGGTGTCCATGCAGCGCACGATCTGCACATCTTTCGACCGATTCGCGCGGGCGACATGCTGACGACGCGAGCAACCGTGATCGGCCTGCAACGCATCAAGCCGGGCGCCGCGCAAACGACGCGGCTGGACACCGTCGATACCACCGGCGCACTGGTCGCGCGCACGTTTCAACTCGGCATCAGTCGTGATGTCGATGTGATCGGCGCTCCAACATTTTCCGAGGTAGCCCCACAGCCACCTCGTCTAACGGATGCGTCGGGCCGCACTCGAAGGTTCACTATTCCGATCGCAGCCAACGCCGCGCATGTGTACACCGAATGCGCCCGGATCTTCAATCCGATCCACACTGATCGAAAGGTCGCGCTGGCCGCCGGGTTGCCCGACATCATCCTGCACGGTACCGCAACCCTGGCGCTGGCAATCAGCCGCCTCGTCGATGAATACCTCGGCGCGGACCCAACGCGGGTTCGCCGCCTCGGCGGGCGATTCACCGCAATGGTATTGATGCCCTCTACACTGTCGTTGGAAGTGCTCGGCGACGACAGAAAGACGCTCTTCTTCAATGTCCTGACGCAGGACGGCGGCACCGCGTTCAGTCAGGGGTTTCTGTGCTACAGCTGATGCAGATCTGAGTCGTTGTCGACGGGCCTGTTCAGGCGCGCCCGTAGCGTATTGAGTTCATCGAGCAGTTCCAGCGCCAGCGCCACACCGGCCAGATTGATGCCCAGATCGTGCTGCAGCCGCAACGCGATGCCGGCACGATGTACCTGCGCACCGGTAAAGCGCCAACCGCGCGGCTCGCGGCCGATCGGTGCGAGCACGCCTTCCTCGACGAGCTCGATGATGTATTCGGCGTGAACGGCGCAGCTGCGGCTGACCTCCGCCAACGTCAGTTCCACCTGTTCTTCGAGGATGATCCCGGTCAGGCGCGACACTGTGTTGTCGTTGGGCATTGTCAGACTCCCAGCTTGGCGCGCGGATTGAACGATCCCATTTCCTTTGCCATCTGCTCATACAACGCCTTCGCTGCCGCGTTGTCGGCAGGCGGCGCCTCGATGCGCAGCACTACGTAGAAATCACCCGGTGTGCCGCCCGGCAGGCCACGGCCTTTCAGGCGCATCTTGCGGCCTGCGCCGGAACCCGCTGGAATTTTCATTGCGACAGCACCAGCCGGCGTGGGAACCGTCACCGATGCGCCGAGCGCGGCTTCCCAGGGCGTGACCGGCACATCGAGGTAGACGTCTCGTTCGTCGACCCGATAGTGTTGGTGCGGGCGGAATTCGATTTCGAGAAACAGGTCGCCCGCTTTGCCTTGACCAACGCCCGGCGTGCCCTGCCCCGCAAGCCGCAGGTGTTGCCCTGCGCGGATGCCCTTCGGAATCGTCACGTTGAGCGTGCGTTCGCGGGTAACAACGTGTCCTTGCGGATTCACTTCGGGCACGCGCAGCGTGATCGCGCGTGTCGCGCCGGTGTACGCGTCTTCGAGGTCGATCAGTACGCGAGCGTGGTGATCCTGCCCTTGAGCGTGAAATCCGCCGCCACCAGAACTGAACCCGCCGCGGCCGAACAGCGACTCGAAGAAATCGCTGAACTGCGCCGAATCGCCGCCGGTGAAACCGCCACCGGTGAACTCGAAGCCGGTGTCCCAGTCCGGCGGGGGACGAAATTCCTGGCCTTGCTTCCAGTTCGCACCGAGTTGATCGTATGCGATGCGCTTTTCCGCATCCTTCAGCACTTCGTACGCTTCACCCAACTCCTTGAAGCGGGCTTCCGCGTCGCGTTCCTTGCTGACGTCCGGGTGATACTTACGCGCAAGCTTGCGGTACGCGCGCTTGATCTCGTCCTGCGTCGCATCGCGCGCAACGCCCATGATCGTGTAGTAGTCCTTGAATTCCATCGCTGTATCGAGCGAACGGCCGGTCGTTCTCCAGAACCACCGGCCAGTTTACCCGTGCTCAGTTGATGATCACCTCTACGCGACGGTTGGCCTGACGGCCCGCGGCGGTGTCGTTGCTCGCAACGGGCTTGCTCGAACCGAGACCGGTCGCAACGACCCGTTCCGGCGCAATGCCTTTCGCCAGCAATGCCGTGCGCACTGCGTCGGCCCGCTCCTGAGACAGCCGCAGGTTCGTCGCGTCGCTGCCGGTGCTGTCGGTGTGTCCTTCGATCACTACGCCCGCGTTCGGGTTCGCCTGCAGATAGATGGCGAGTCGATTGATCGAATCCATCGCACCCGGCATCAGATCGGCCTTCCCGGTTGCGAACAACACACTGCCCAACGTAACCACCGTGCCGCGGTCAGTCTGCTTTGCTTTGAGCGCAGCCAGTTGTGCCTGCGAAGCCGCCAGTTCCGCATCCCGCATCTCCAACTGAACGCTGTCTTTGACGGTATTCAGCTGAGCAATCTGGGCCTCGGCGCTCTTGCGTTTCGCCACGGCCTCGGCAACCTGCACCTGCGAATTTGCTACGTACGCAAGCGAATTCATGTCATCCAGGTTGGTGGCCGCAGCTGCGCTGTTCAAGGTCGCGTTGGCTTCGTTGAGATTTCCCGATGCGTATTTGAGTACGTCTGTATTGCCCTTGGCTTTCTCGTATGCCGCCTGCGCTTCCTGCAACGCAGACGAAGGCTTCGGCACCGAGGCACAGCCCGCGACGAACACTGCAAGCACCACAGCGGTTGCACAGACGATTCGGTTGAGTTTCATGTTCATGGCGATTCCTTTAGCCGATTTCAATTGGTCGACCGCGCGCGATCGATCTCGCCACGCAGCACCTTGATGCTTGCGTCGAGATCACTGGCCGCCTGTTGCGTCTGGATCGCGCTTGCTTGCGCGTTGGCAAGCTCCGCGTCGGCTTGGGCCTGTTCCGCCAAGTTGCGTGCTTCCGCGTAGCGCTTCTCGGTGATGTCCTTCTCGGCCCGCGCCAGCTTCGTATGAGCGCGGTCGACCAGCACCGGCGACAAACTCCTCGCGCTGGTACCTTCGAGGTTCTTGATGGTGGCGCGCGCACTGGCCATCTGCGCGACCGGTTCCGGGACGCTGCTGCAGGCTGCCGCGACGCAGACGACGCATGCAAGCAGTAGGGTGCGAACGACCGGCACCGTTGTTGATTGGTGTTCCACGTTCATTTGAAGAGATGCTCCTTTGGGTTCGGCAAACCGGACATCCATCTGTCCAGGACGCGTATCGTTGCAAATTGGGCACGGCCGCGCCAGAGGTTCGGTATTCACGCCGTCGGCGTTGCGGGATTCTGCTGATCCCGCACCAGCATCGCGATCAACGTGATGATCGTCATCGGCAGCACGAAACTGATCATGATGGCTGAATACTGTGGCAGCAGGTCGTGGCTCTGCGCGTCGAGAATCAGGTAGGCAACGTATGCAACGTAGTACGCAACGAACAACAACCCCTTGAGGCGGCCGATACGGCGACCCGCGATGAACACCGGCAGGCACGCGAACGCTACCGCGCACATGACCCAGATATCGAAATTCATCGCCGGCGCGGGAATGGTGAGGCCGGTGCGCCCGGCCAGCCCCGAAATGCCCAGACATCCGAGAATGTTGAACGTGCTGCTGCCAACCGCATTGCCAATGGAAATGTCCGGCTCACCGCGTCGCGCGGCCAGAATCGCCGTGGCGAGTTCGGGCATCGAGGTTCCCGCGGCGATGATCGTCAGGCCAATCACCAGATCGCTGACGCCGAATGCATGCGCGAACCCAACCGATGCATCGACCAGCCATTTGGATCCCACCACCAGCAAACCCATGCCGCCAACGATCAGCGCCAGTTGCACCGGCACCGATCGATCCCAGCCGCGACGTTTGACGGCGACCGCGTACACATCCGTCGCCTCGTACGCCTGAGCGCGGGACTGACGCACCAGAAACATGACGTATGCAACCAGCAACGCAAGCAGGACAGCCGCGTCAATGTGGCTGAGGCGCCCGTCGAGCATCATCACCAGCAGCAGCAGCGACGCGCCGATCATGATCGGCACCTCCTGGCGAATGAGTTGCATGTGCACGGCCAGCGGTACCGCCAACGCGCTGAGCCCGACGATCATCAGGATGTTGAAGATATTGCTGCCGATGACGTTGCCAACGGCGATGTCGGTGGTGCCCCGTACCACAGCACCGACCGAAACGGCGACTTCGGGTGCGCTGGTACCGAACGCCACGATGGTCAGACCGACGACCAATGGCGACAGCCCCAGCGACAACGCGATGCGCGATGCGCCGCGGACCAACGCCTCCGCGCCCGCCAGCAGTGCCGCGAGGCCGGCGACGAACAACAGCGCGTACTGCAGCATGCTGAGCGCTTGTGCCTATAGCCGTCGCAGTTCGGGCGGTTCGCCGGTACTGCCTTTGGTGACACCGGACACCTTCGATTTACGTGCCGAGACGCGCGAAAATTTCTTCGACAGCTCCGGCCCCGCCGCGGTCAGGCCGCCGTCGACGATCAGCGCTTCACCGGTCACGAACTCGGCGTCGTCGCTGGCCAGAAACAGCGCCGCGCCGGCAATGTGATCGCCGCGCCCATAGTCGGGCCACGGTTGCGACTTGGCGAACGCCGCCTGCGTGCCCTCGCGATTGGCACCCTCGGCAAGCGGCGTGACGATGAACCCCGGGCAAATCGCATTGACGCGAATACGATCAGCGGCCAGTTCGACCGCGGCCGATTTGCTGAGGCTGATCACCGCCGCCTTCGCCGCCGAGTACACCAACGGTCCGGCATCGCCGCTCAACCCGGCAATCGACGCGGTGTTGATGATCGAGCCGCCGTCACCTTGCGCGCGCATGATGCGCGCCGCATGTTTGATACCGAGAAATACGCCTTTCGCCAACACGTCGAACGTGTAGTCCCAGTCCGCAACGGAGGTTTCGGTCAACGGGCCGATCGCGCCGCCCACGCCCGCATTGTTGAAGACGATATCCAGCCGACCGAACGCATCGACGGCACAACGCAGCATCGCCTCCACGTCAGCTTCGCTCGCGACATCGGTACGCACGAAGCGCACCGCATCGGCAAATCCGGCGCGGGAAGCCTCTGCCACGGTGTCTGCACCGGTTGCAGCGTTGAAGTCGG
Source organism: uncultured Gammaproteobacteria bacterium (assembly GCA_963735085.1). Taxonomy (GTDB): domain Bacteria; phylum Pseudomonadota; class Gammaproteobacteria; order Pseudomonadales; family Azotimanducaceae; genus DATJGR01. The sequence continues at coordinate 2,377,710 of CAVTJP010000005.1, read as the reverse complement.
CCACCACCACGCGCGCGCCCTCAGCGAGAAAACGCAGCACCGTCGCCCTGCCCATGCCGCTGGCACCGCCGGTGATCACCGCAACCTTGTTCTGCAGACGCGTCATCTCGGGTGTCTCCTTCGTAAGCATCGACCGATACTGCTCGATCTGGCCCGAATGCGCCAACGCGACGCGGGCCCATTCCGATTTGGCTAAGGCAAGTTGACGATGTAGATGATATTCATCATATTGACGGCGAGGGCTTGGTTCGCTATCGCCGACCGTCCACACAGCCAACCGTAAAAGAGGGAACGTCCATGACACATGCGGCACTAGAGGCGCTCGTTACCGCCGGTCATCGAAGCGCGACGAACATCGCGCGCAACGATGTTCGTCATCCAGTCGAGACGTTGGAATTCTTTGGCCTGAAGCCCGACATGACGGTGCTCGAAATTCTCCCGTCGTTGGGCTGGTACACGGAGATCCTCGCACCGTATCTGGCGGCGCGCGGGCGTTTATACGTCGCGCATTTCTCCCCAGATGGGATCGCGTCATACATGCCCGCGGTGCTCGGGATGTTCGAGGACCGGATTGTTCGCGAGCCGGAGGTATTCGGCAGGATCACGGTTAGGCACATCAACCCGCCGAAGGAAGTGAGCATTGCGCCACCCGGCACAGTCGACCTTGCGTTGACGTTCCGCAACGTGCACAACTGGATCATGGCCGATCAGGAGCACGACTATTTTGCCGCGTTCTTCAAGGCGCTGAAGCCGGGCGGTGCGCTGGGCATTGTAGATCACCGCGCCAAACCCAACGCGGATATGGCAAGCATGCACAAGACCGGCTATGTCACCGAAGCCTACGTCAAAGAAATCGCGCAACGCGCCGGCTTCGTGTTCGAAGACGCCAGCGAGATCAACGCAAACCCCCAAGACACCGCGGATCATCCGCACGGAATCTGGTCGTTGCCACCGTCCTTGCGATCCGGTGACGAAGACAAGTACAGAGCGATCGGTGAGAGCGACCGGATGACGCTGAAATTCAGGAAGCCTGCCGACGCGAAGTAGTGATTTTACAGGCAGGATGCTCCTGCAAACACATCACCAGGATAGCTCATGTCACAAGACAAGATCGTCATATATGGACATCAAGCGAGTCGCGCAAGTCGGCCATATTGGCTATTGCGGGAATACGGCATGGCCATCAACGAGGATTTCGTTGAAGTCGATACCGGTGGACCTGTCACAGGTTTCAACGAAGTACGCGATACAGAAGCGTTTCTGACGCTGAATCCGTATCGTCTGATCCCGGTCATGCAACACGGCGATCTCGTGCTGTACGAAAGCCAGGCGATCTGCCAATACATCGCTGAGTATCTCGGTGGACCGATGAGCGGCCAATCGCTCGCAGAACGCGCGAGAATCAACATGTACGGCTTGTCCTCGATTACGAATTTCGAGCCCAATTTTCTGCCAATGGTGTTCGGCCAAGGCGGCAAAGAAGGACGGGCACGATACGAAGCCAATCTGCTCCCGCATCTCAACGCATTGAACGCGGAGCTGGAAGGTCGCGACTATCTCATCGGAGATGCGCGCGGACGATTCACTGTAGCGGACGTCATGATGGCGTCAGTCGTGGGGCAATATGGCCGCGCGATCAAGTTCGACTTTTCGCCTTGGCCAAACGTGCAGGCCTGGGTCGGTCTCACGACAAAACGGCCCGCCTTCTATCCGCCGCGAGGCATGAAGGTCAAGCCATAGAACTATGCAATCACATTGCTTCGCCCTTCGGGCGTCGTCTTTCCGGGCGCCGCTCAGTGGACTAGCTAGGCGGCGACCGTCATGCTGGCTGCGCATGACAGTTGTCATGTTGTATCACGAGGATTACGACAATCATGCTGATCGTCGAATCGAAAGATTAGGAGGCCTCGAGAAGGTGGGACACTCTCAAGCGGAGAAAGCTCAGAGCAGGGAGCGCATCGTCACCGCCGCAGCCCGGCAGATTCGCGAAGGCGGGCTGGAGAGCATCAGCATCGCCGAGTTGATGAAGGAGGCTGAGCTGACCCATGGCGGCTTCTACGGCCACTTTCCTTCGCGAGCGGCGTTGATTGCCGCCGCGCTGGAACGCGCCCTGTTCGATGGCGAAGCTGCATCCATCGCGGCGACCAGCCGGAAAGGCTCACGCACACTCAAGTCCATCGTAAACAGTTATCTCAGTCCGGCACATCGCGATGATCCCGGTGCGGGTTGCGCCATCTCAGCGTTGGCAGCGGACGTCGGTCGCGCGGATGCGGAAGTTCGCGACATCATGATGCGGCGGATGGAGTTGTACTTCGGAGAGATCAGTCGAGTGATCGGCGATGTGCCGGAAGCCGACAAACTCGCGATGTCGATCTGGTGCACGATGGTCGGTGCAATCATGCTCTCGCGCGTCTTCAAAGGTGACGAGCGCTCCGACGTCATCCTGCGCATGGCTCGCAAGACGATCCTCGAACAAGAAAAGAGCGCACGCGTCGAGACCTGATTCGGCGCAGGTCACCAAGGCTCGCGGAACGGCCGAACCTCGGCCAGAAATGACCAGGCGTCACGCGGCTGGTGCGCAAGGTGGAACACCTCCGCTGCGATCGAGGCCGGTTGAATGAAAAAATCGTCCTTCGCGTCTTTGAAACGCTCGCGCGCCCACGGCACATCGATTACCGCGTCGATAACCAGGTAAGCGACGTGAACACCTTTCGGCCCCAGATCGCGCGCGAGCGACTCGGCCAGGATACGTTGCGCGGCTTTCGTGGGCGCGAAGGCCGCGAAGTTGGGTCTGCCGCGAAGCGCCGATGTGTTGCCGGTGACGATCAAGGCGCCTTCGCCGGCTTCCACCATCGTTGGAGTGGTCAGCCTCGCGAGGTGCATCAGCGCCATCGTGTTGACATCGAAGTTTTGCCGCAGCACTGCAGGATCGATGTCTCGAAAATTGCCGAAAGCGCCGCCCACTGCGTTGTGCACCACCACCTTCGGTGCGCCAACCTGGGCGATCGCCGCCTCCAGTGCGACCGGATCGCTGACATCACAGGGCACAGCAATGGAATCGGGGATTTCCGCCGTCAGAGCGGCAAGCCGTTTGGCATCGCGCGCCAACATCGCGACGCGGTAGCCGCCCTCGGTGAAGCGCCGAACCAGGGACGCGCCGGTGCCGGGGCCCACGCCGGTGACAACTGCAAGCGGCTTCATTTGCCCCTCCAAGTTTATTCATTCCTCATCACAATGATGCACATCATACAGAACGTCAAGCCAAGACGGCTTACTATTCGAAAAGCTCGGACCAGCATCCCATGGGATGCCTAAATCCTGTGTATTCGAATTAGAATCATTCACATAACTCGCCTTCGACCGAGCGAATGGTCAACGGCATTGCGCATTTTTTGGATGACATATATCATCCTGATTAGGCGCTGGTTCAGCGTTGTCCAGCGCGATCCGCCCAGCCCCGGTTACCCGAACTCTCATTGAGCGACAAATCATAGGGGCAGCCATGTCCGAGATCACTCTCGACAGCTACAGAGTCATGATCGCATCGAGTGACCGGCGGCCTTCGGAGGCAACCCTCCATGCGTGAATCGAACGCCACGGGCGTTATCCAGACCTCGCCGAGTCCAGCCTCTCAACTGCAACCTGCCAGCGCGCCGGGCCCAGTCCTGGCCCGATCGATTACTGCGCGAACCCAACAGATGCTCGAGGGGGCGGCTCTACCTTTGCTACTACGCATGGCTGCACCGAATGCCTTCGGCTTCCTCGTGCAGGCCAGTGTCAGTATGGTCGAGGCCTGGTACATCGGTAGGCTCGGAACCACCTCGCTCGCCGCCATTGCTTTGGTGTTTCCGGCATTGATGCTGATGCAGATGCTTTCCGGCGGCGCGATCGGCGGTGCCGTCACTAGCGCCATCGCGCGGTCGTTGGGCGCAGGCAACGTCCAACGCGCGGAGCAACTCGTCTGGCACGCATTCGCGATCGCGGGCGCAGCGGCTGCATTGTTCTTTCTGCTTGATCTCGCGTTCGGAAGATCGCTTCTGATAGCTCTCGGCGCGCAGGGAGAAGTGCTCGAGCAGGCCGCGAGTTACGCCAGCATCATGTTCGGCGGCTGCCTGTTCATCTGGCTGATGGCGCTGTCCGGCGCAATCTTTCGCGGCATGGGCGACATGAAAACGCCCGCACTCATGATGATCGCCGGTGCGGCAGTGCAGATTCCATTGTCAGGCACGTTGATTCTCGGCTGGTTCGGCGCACCGCAGCTCGGCATCGCCGGCGGCGCACTTTCGGTGGTCACCGTTGCCGTTCTCAACTGTGTGATCCTGTTGGCACGGTTGGCTTACGGTCACGTGGCCGTATCGTTGCGTCGCGCCGCGATGCGTCTTCGTTTCGATTTATTCGCGGACATTGCACAAGTCGGCGCATTGGCGTCGCTTTCGCCGATCTTTGTGGTGCTGACGATCGGTCTGCTGAACGGCGTGATGGGAGACTTCGGCACCGCTGCCATTGCCGGTTACGGCATCGGTGCGCGACTGGAATTCTTGTTGATTCCGCTGGTGTTCGGTCTAGGCGCTTCGATGACCGCGCTGGTCGGTGTCAACATCGGTGCTGGCAACGTCGAGCGGGCCGAACGCATTGGTTGGATCGGCGGTATATCTGCGTCGGTGCTGACCGGCGGCGTCGGCATAGTACTGGCAATCGAACCGGGGCTCTGGATGAATCTTTTCACGGACGATGCAGCGACCTATGCGGCCGGTGCGACATATCTGCGCATCGCCGGGCCGGCGTTCTTTTTTCAGGGCCTCGGGCTTTCCCTGTACTTCGCTTCGCAAGGTGCGGGTAAAGTTTTGTGGCCTGTGGTTGCAACCGTCCTGCGCTTCGTCGTCGCGGCTTGCGTCGCGGTACTCGGTGTCCACTGGTTCGGCCTGGGGCTCGGATTCGTCTGCGCTTGCATCGCTGCCAGCATGATCTTGTACGGCGTTGTCACTGCGGGCTCACTCTATCTGGGTGCCTGGCGTGCTCAGAAAAGCCGTTTGCCGCTTCATCACTACGCGAGGCGAGATCGTTCAAACGCGTCGCATCAAGACAACGAGAGCCGATAGCCGACTCCAGGTTCGGTGATTAGATAGCGAGGCTGCGCCGGATCAGCCTCGAGCTTGCGCCGCAGCTGCGCCATGTAGATACGCAGATAGTGCGCATCTTCGACGTGTGACGGTCCCCAGACTTCTTTCAACAGATGTCGATGCGTCAGTACTTTACCGGCATGGCGCACGAGGATTGCGAGCAATCGATATTCGATCGGCGTCAGATGCACGGGCTCACCAAAGCGTTCGACGCGGCGAGCACTCAGATCAACCTCTATCGGCCCGATCGAGAAGCGCTGCTCGCCTTCGTCGGTACGCACCGTACGCCGCACCGCTACGCGCACCCGCGCGAGCAACTCACCTACACCGAACGGCTTGGTCACATAATCGTCCGCACCGGCATCGAGCGCGGCAATCTTGTCGGCCTCGTCGGTCCGGGCCGATAGGATGATCACCGGCACTTCGGTCCATTCGCGCAGTCGCTTGATGACCTCTACACCACCGATGTCGGGCAGGCCGAGGTCGAGAATGACGACATCGGGCCGGCGCAGGCCAACTTCGACAACGCCGCGCTCTCCGGTGTCGGCCTCGAACAATTCGATCCCATGCGACGGCAACACCGCGCGCAGGAAGCGACGAATCTGCGGTTCATCCTCGATCAGCACAACGATGGGGTGCGGTTCGCTCATTGCGACCCAGCGATCTCGTCAGACGAAGGCTCTGGTTGCGGCAGCTCCGGCGGCGGCGGTTGCGGTAACACGAACGTAAAGCAGGCGCCGCCGTCGGTGCGATTCTCTACGCGGATCTGGCCGCGATGCGCTTCGAGAATCGCCCGACAGATCGCCAAGCCAAGTCCTGCGCCGCCGGTCGCGCCTTCGGGATGTCCGCGAAAGAACTTGTCGAACACACGCTGCTCTTCACCTGCCGGGACTCCGGGGCCGTGGTCGCAGACCGACACGGCGATGGCGCCTTCCTCGACAGCCGCCCGCACCTCTATCGACGAGCCGGCCGGCGTGTATTTGATGGCATTGTCGAGCAGATTGGCCAACACCTGACCGATCAACACGCTATCGAGCCAAACGAGCGGCGGCATCTGGGAAAGATCAACGTTTACACGGCGCCCTTCGAGCGGTGTGCGCAAGCGGTGGAGCGTGGCGCCTACCACTTCTTCGAAGGGGTGCCACTGCCGATTGAGCTGCACGCTACCGCTCTCGAGACGCGCCATGTCCAGCACGTTGGCAGTCAGCTCGCTCATGTGCAAGGCCTGATCGTAGATCGTCTGCATGAGTTCGATGCGCGCCTCGTCCGACAGCTTCGAGGGCCTCTCGACGAGGCTGCTGGCCGCACCGGCAAGTACCGCGAGCGGCGTTCGCATATCGTGCGAGATCGACGCCAGCAGTGAGTTCCGCAGCCTTTCCGACGCCACACCGAGTTCTGCTTCTTGAGCCACCTCGACGAAGTGCACGCGTTCGAGCGCGAGTGCGATCTGGGCAGCGAACGTGTCGAGCAAACGCTGCTGCTCCGGCACGAAAATCAGACGTTCGTTGCGCGGCTGAAGCGCCAGTACACCGCGATTGCGGACCGGCGCGCGCAGTGGTACGTAGTGAATCCCGGTTCCGCTCAACGTATCGGTGCCGAGACCGGCGGGTTTCCAGTGATCGTGCACCCATTGGGCAACCGACAGATCCGGATTGATGTCCTCGCGCCTGCCAACGCGCTCGACGTGCAATTCCTCTTCACGATTCGGCAACAATAACGCGGCGGACGATTCGAACACACTCTCGACGTGCTGCATCGCGATCTCCGCGATCTGCTCAGTGGTCAGGGCGCCGGACAAATCCCTGCTCAACGAGTACAACGCACCCGCGCGGCGCTCCCGGAGCGACGCGACACGCGCCTGGTAGCGGATGCCTGCGGTCAGTTGTGTGATCGTCAGCGCGACGAGCAGCATCACCGCAAACGTCAGCAGGTATTCGGTGTCGGAGACCGCAAACGTGTAGTACGGCAGTACACAGACGAAATCGAACAGCGCGACACCAACAACCGACGTGGTAATCGCCGGGCCCATGCCGGTCCGCACCGATACCCACACGACGACACCGAGGTAAAGCATCACGATGTTCGCGAGATCGATGTGATTGCGTAGCCAGATCGCGGCCGCCGTCACCAACGCGAGGCCGAACAGCGCCTCGGCGTACGCTTGCCAGGGCGAACTGAAGCGGCTTGCCGTCGATGACGTCGTCAGCAATTCCGTCGTCGAACGTCGGCGCGATGCGACATCGCCGCCGACGACCAGCAGGTCCACGGAGCCGGATCGTGCCGCGAGCGCGTCGTAGGTGGTTTGTCGCAGTGCGCGCCACCAAGGCATCGAATTCGAACGGCCGAGCACGATCTTGGCGGCGTTGCGCTCGCCGGCGTATTCCATCAGCGCAGTTGCAACATGTTGCCCCGGCAACGTCGCGGTCTGCGCACCGAGTTCCTGCGCGAGCCGCAACGTGCGAAGAATCCGCGCCCGTTCGGCTTCGGGCAGACGCTGCAGCGCCGGCGTCTCGACGTAAACAGCGATCCAATCTGCGCGCAGGCTGGTCGCGAGACGTCGGCCTGCGCGAACGACCTCTTCGGCATGCGCACCCGGTCCCACTGCAACGAGCAGACGCTCCTTCAATTGCCAGACGCGCTTGATCGCTGCGTCATCGCGGTATTCGCGTGCCTGTGCGTCGACGCGGTCCGCCGTCCGTCGCAGCGCAAGCTCACGCAGCGCGATCAGATTTCCCTTGCGGAAAAAGCTGCCAATCGCGCGGGCTGCCTGTTCGGGCATGTATACCTTGCCGGCCTTCAGGCGCTGCAGCAGGTCGTCGGCCGGAAGATCGACGAGTTCGATCTCGTCTGCTTCGTCGAAGACTCGATCCGGGACCGTCTCCGAGACCCGGACGTTGGTAATCTGCCCAACGACGTCGTTGAGGCTCTCGAGATGTTGCACGTTGACTGCGGTGTAGACGTCGATGCCGAGCCCCAGGAGTTCCTCGATGTCCTGCCAGCGCTTCGGGTGTCGCGAACCCGGCGCGTTGCTGTGCGCGAGTTCATCAACGAGGACCAGCTCCGGCCGCCGTGCGATGATCGCGTCGATGTCGAGTTCGAGCAGCGTCGCGTCCCGATATTCGACGCGTTTGCGCGGCAGGACTTCGAGACCCACCAGCAGCGCCTCGGTCTCCGCGCGGCGATGCGTCTCGACAATGCCGACGACAACATCGATCCCTTCGGCGCGCATCTCGGCCGCTTCGGTCAGCATCGCAAATGTTTTGCCCACGCCGGCGCAGGCACCGAAAAAGATTTTGAGACGGCCGCGACACGCCTTCGCTTCGGCGCGCTGGACCTTCTCGAGCAGCCGATCCGGGTCTGGACGTTGCTGGTTCATTTGGGCCAGTGTACTTGGCTGTACTATCGCAAGAGCGAGTCGAGCGCGAGATTCAGCAACAAGACGTTGACGCGCGGCTCGCCGAACAGTTTCCACTGCCGATACTCGGTGTACCGCGCAACCAGTTCTCTCACCCGATCCTCGGCCAGCCCGCGCGCGCGCGCGACACGTCCGAGCTGATATGCCGCAGCCGCCGGGCTAATGTGCGGATCGAGTCCGCTGCCCGATGCGGTAACGAGGTCAACGGGCACCGGCGCGGTCTGCTGTGGATCTGCAGCGCGAAGCGCTGCGACGCGCAACTTGATCGCGTCGATCAACGCCGGGTTCAACGGACCTTGATTGGAGCCGCTCGAAGAAGCCGCATCGTACGGCACCGGCGACGTCGCCGACGGCCGCGACCAGAAGTACTTCGGATCGCTGAACGGCTGGCCGATCAACGCGGACCCGACGAGCTTGCCGTTGCGTTCGATCAGACTGCCATTCGCCTGCGCGGGCAACGCAATCTGCGCAATGGCTGTAACCGCGAGCGGGTAGAGCACGCCGGTCACGAGGCTCAACACGAGCAGCACGACAACGGCGGGTCGCAGTTCAGCCATCATGCCGATTCCCTCAGATTGCCCCGATGGTAACGAGAAACAGATCGATCAGCTTGATGCCCGCAAATGGCGCGATCAGACCGCCGACGCCATAAACGAGCATGTTACGGCGCAGAATCGCCGCCGCACCCAGCGGCAGGTAGGCGACGCCGCGAACGGCGAGCGGTATCAGCGCCACGATCACCAGCGCATTGAAAATCACCGCCGACAACACGGCGCTGGCAGGGTTCGCCAGACGCATGACGTTCAGCACGCCGAGCTGTGGATACGTTGTCGCAAACGCCGCCGGAATGATCGCGAAGTACTTCGCGATATCGTTGGCAACCGAAAACGTCGTCAGCGCGCCGCGAGTCATCAGCATCTGCTTGCCGGTCTCTACAACCTCGATCAACTTGGTCGGGTTCGAATCGAGATCGACCATGTTGCCGGCTTCCTTCGCAGCCTGGGTACCGCTGTTCATCGCGAGCGCTACGTCCGCCTGCGCGAGCGCCGGGGCGTCGTTGGTTCCGTCGCCGGTCATCGCCACGAGCCGGCCCGCTGCCTGATGCTCACGGATCAGCTTGAGCTTGTCTTCGGGCGTTGCCTCCGCGAGGAAATTATCCACGCCTGCTTCCGCGGCAATAGATGCCGCCGTCAGCCGGTTGTCACCGGTGATCATCACGGTCTGGATGCCCATACGACGCAACTGCATGAAGCGTTCTTTGATGCCACCCTTGACGATGTCCTTCAGCTCGATCGTGCCAAGCACGCGTTTGCCGTCGGTGACCACGAGCGGCGTACCACCGGCGCGCGCGACCCCAACCACGTCTATCTGTACCGCCTTCGGCCACGCGCCGCCTTCCGCCTCGACGAACGCGCGAATCGCTTCGGCGGCGCCCTTACGAATTCGGCGCTGCTCGAAATCGGCACCGCTCATCCGCGTCTGCGCCGAGAATGGAATGAACGCGATATGCATCGATTCGACATTGCGTTCGCGCAGGTTGAAGCGTTGCTTTGCGAGTACGGTAATGGAACGCCCCTCAGGTGTTTCGTCTGAGAGTGACGCGAGCTGCGCCAAATCGGCCAGTTCGCGCTCGGTCACGCCAGGTGCGGGAATGAATTGTGTCGCCTGACGGTTACCGAGCGTGATCGTGCCGGTCTTGTCGAGTAGCAGCACGTCGACGTCGCCTGCCGCCTCAACGGCGCGACCGGAATTGGCGATGACGTTCTTGAGCAGCATGCGGCCCATGCCGGCGATGCCGATTGCAGACAGCAGCGCACCAATCGTCGTCGGTATCAGACAGACTAGCAGCGCGATCAATACGGTGACGCTGATCGGCGAGCCAGCCCCGGCGACCTTGACGCTGAACACCGAGTACGGATACAGCGTGACAGTGGTGAGCAGGAACACCAGCGTCAACGCGACCAGGAAGATCATCAGTGCGATTTCGTTCGGCGTCTTCTGCCGGCTCGCCGATTCCACCATGTGAATCATACGATCGAGAAATGTCTCACCCGGATTGACCGTGACGCGCACGATCAGCCAGTCCGACAACACTCGCGTTCCGCCCGTTACCGAGCGAAAATCGCCGCCGCTCTCGCGGATCACCGGCGCGCTTTCGCCGGTGATCGCACTTTCGTCGACCGACGCGACACCCTCGATCACCTCGCCGTCCGCTGGAACGAAGTCACCGGCTTCGACGAGCAGCACGTCGTTGATCTGCAGTTCGGTCGACGCGGTCGGTGTGACGGCTGCATCGCGTCGAGGTTCAGCGAGCTTTTTCGCAACGATGCTCTTGCGGCTGACGCGTAACGCCTCCGCCTGCGCTTTGCTGCGTCCCTCGGCAACCGCCTCGGCAAAATTCGCGAACAGCACCGTGAACCACAGCCACGCACTGACGGCAACGATGAATCCCGGCGCCGATTCCGTGTGGCCACGCAGCGTCTGGACCCACAGCACGGTCGTCAGGATGCTGCCGATGTAGACGACCAGCATCACCGGGTTACGGAACTGATCGCGCGGCCGAAGCTTGCGAAATGCGTCGATCAGCGCCCGCTTGATCAAGCTGGCGTCGAACAGAGAAATTCTGAGCGCTGTCATGGCGAACCCTCGAGTCGTTCAGTGCGCGACCATCTGCAGTTGCTCGGCGATTGGTCCCAGCGCGAGCGCGGGAACGAACGTCAACGCGCCGACCAACAGCACCGTGCCGATCAGCAGCGCAACGAACAGCGGCGTGTGCGTCGGCAGCGTGCCGGCGCTCGGCGGGACGCGCTGCTTCGCCGCGAGCGAGCCGGCAATGGCCAGCGTTGGTACCAGCAGCCAGTAGCGCGCGAGGAACATCGAGATGCCCAGAGCGGTATTGTAGAACGGCGTGTCTGCTGACAATCCCGCGAAGGCGCTGCCGTTGTTGTTTCCGGCCGACGAGAATGCATAGAGAATCTCGGAGAATCCGTGCGTCGACGGATTGGCGACGCTTGCCGAACCGGCATTCACCGACACCGCGATCGCGGTACCGATCAGCACGATCGCAGGGGGCATCAGGATGATTATGGACGCCATCTTCATCTCGAACGCTTCGATCTTCTTGCCAAGGTATTCAGGCGTGCGGCCGATCATCAGACCCGCAACGAAAACCGCGATGATTGCGAACACGATCATGCCGTAAAGTCCCGAGCCCACTCCGCCGAAAATCACCTCGCCGAGTTGCATCAGCCACATCGGCACTAAGCCACCGAGCGGCGTGTACGAATCGAGCATCGAATTGACCGAACCATTCGACGCGGCCGTCGTCGCGGTCGCCCAAATCGCGGAACCGGCGATACCGAAGCGGGTTTCCTTGCCTTCCATGTTGCCACCGGCCTGCAACGCGGACGCGGAGGTGTCGAGTCCGAGCCGATCGAACGCCGGGTTGCCGGCCTGCTCCGCCGACACGCAGATGACCATCAGTGCGACGAGCATCACCGTCATGGCCGCGAGGACTGCCCAGCCTTGCCGCGTATCGCCGACCATGCGCCCGAACGTGTAACACAACGCACCGGGAATCAGCAGGATCGCCACGACTTCGGCGAAATCTGACAATGGCGTCGGGTTCTCAAACGGATGCGACGAGTTCACGTTGAAGAACCCACCGCCATTGGTGCCGAGCTGCTTGATCGCGATCTGCGAGGCCGCCGGCCCAACGGCAATGCTCTGCTGCGTGACGAGCATGCGATTCGGATCGTTGCCTGCGAGCGGCTGCACCAGGTCGGCAGTGGGATATGCCGAGAACGTCTGCACGACACCCTGCGAGACAAGAATCAGTGCGAGCACGAACGCAAGTGGCAACAGGATGTATAGCGTCGAGCGCGTCAGGTCGACCCAGAAATTGCCAACCGTTTTCGCGCTGGTGCGCGCGAAGCCGCGTACGAGCGCGGCGAGCACGGCGATACCGGTCGCAGCCGACACGAAGTTCTGTACGGTGAGACCGAGCATCTGCGTCAGATAGCTCATCGTCGTTTCACCACCGTAACCCTGCCAATTGGTATTCGTCACGAAACTGATTGCGGTATTGAACGACGAATCGGCGGGCGCTGCAGGGAGATGCTGCGGGTTGAGCGGCAGCAGTGCCTGCAGCCGCTGTAGCGCGTATACCGTCAGCAGCCCGAGCACATTGAAGGTCATCGTCGCGAGTGCGTAGCGCGCCCATGTCATCTCGCGCGACGCATCGACGCCGGCAAGCCGATACGTCAGCCGTTCGATCGGTCCGAACACTCGGCCGATCCACGTCGGCTCGCCCGACAGCACGCGAGCCATGAAGCCACCGAGCGGCTTCGCTGCGGCGAGCAACACGGCTACATAGATCAGTATCTGTACAGCGTCGTTGCTGCTCATAGAAATTTCTCCGGATACAACAGAGCAACGACGAGATAGACGAACATCGCGACCGCCAATGCCAACGCGACGGCAAGGATCCAGCTCATGATTGGCGCCCGGCAAGGCGATCACACATGCACCCGAGTCCGAGCGTCAGCACGCACAACAACGCAACTAGTCCGACGAAGACGGCATCCATTTAGACTCCTGGCAACTGAACGCCGGGAACGGTATGCGGTCGGCCGTCAACATCACGGAACATTTCGCTTGTCCCGCGTAAAGAATGCGTAAACGCCTAAGGCAGAGACCCACGGATGAGCCAGGAATGGGGTAAGACGCGGCGGACGTTACTCCGACTCGAGCGGCACCTCCGGCGCGATCTCATCGAGCGAGCGTCCTGCCGTTTCGGGAAACAGAAACCAGATCGACAGCGGCACCAGCACGCTCAGAGACGCCACGATGAGAATCGCATTCCAGGTGCTGCCAGCGAAACTGAACAGTGCCGATACCAGCAGCAGGCCGACGATTCCGCCGGATACCGACGCGAGATTCGTCGCACCGGCGGCAGAGGAGCGCATCGAGGTCGGGAACAGTTCTGCCCGGTATGTCGACAGCGTGACGTCGCCGCCCATCGAGAAGAACGTTACCGCGATCCAGATCACCGGCAGGAACAAGCCGCCGATCGAGTAGAACGCCAGCACTGCAACGCAATAGCCGAGCCCGAACAGCGCGCCCGTCGGACGCCGCCCGAAACGATCGCTGAGCCAACCCGACACAGGGTTTCCAATGATCGCCAGCGCACCGCCGATGAACGTCAATGTGGCAACCTGCGATGGCGCCCAGCCGTGCACATCCTGCAGATATTTTGGCGAGAAGGTGCCGGCGGAACTGCCAGCCATGTTGAGAAAGAAAAACGTACCTGCCAATACGGCAAACGTACGCGGGTGCTCCCGCGCCGCGCGCCAGATATTGGCGAACACCGACGTGGACACGCCCTGCTGCGCACGCAGCTGTTCCAGATGTTTGAACTGTCCGGTTTCCGGCAACATGCGCCGCCAGTATGCGATGAAGCACAGCGGGATCACGCCAATCGCGTACAGCGCGCGCCAACCGAACGGCAATATATCGACAAAGCCGAACATCACCGCGGCAAAGCCGGCGCCGCATGCCTGTATCGCAGCCGCGGCTCCAATTCCCCAGGCGCGGTGCTCGGGTGGAAATTCCTCTACGATGACGACGGTGGCGAGCAACCCTTCCGCCACCGCGAAAATCCGCGCCATGAACTGCAACGCGACGAACGTTTCGGCGTTGGGCGACAGCGCGGTTAGTGCCGTCGTCACTGTGTAGCCCATGATCGTCGCAAGCAGGACGCGTCGCCGACCCAACCGGTCTGCGAACGGGACGATGAACAACGCCAGCAGCGCACCGCTGCGGATGAATGCCACCATGGTGCCGAGGGAACTCTCGTCGATGGCGAGGCCGGCCTGGATCTGCTTCAAATTCAACGCAATCAGAAACATGTCGTAAGTCTCGAAGAACGAGACCGCCGCAACCAGGCCGAGCATGCGCCACTGCCGTTCTGTCAGCGGCGGCGGCCGGCCGAGGAACCACGCGTGCCGGTACCACCGAGGCGGCTTTGCAAGGACCGGGTCCGGGATTGTCAGCACCTGGTCCTGATCGCTTTCGCGTCCTTGCATAGATTGGCTCTCACTCCGAATACAACATTCGATGCTGCGGCTGGCCTGAGATCGCCGCGCGGACCTTTCGAGGCAGCGGCGAGTGTACCCCGATGGCGCTGCGCGTCACCTTTGCGAACGCCTCGCCCGGGCGAAGACTCTCACGAACCTGTTACGCTGCGCGCCTGACATTTGCTGAGAAGGACGCGATGGCTCACGCAACGATCAATGGTGCGCGGCTGTGGTACGACGTATGCGGTGCTGCGGCAGAGGGTGGATCGCCCATCCTGCTGCACCACGGCTATACCGCATCGCGCGTCAACTGGGCGCCGGTCGCCGACCGGCTGGCGCGGCATCATCAGATCATTCTGATGGAGTGTCGCGGTACCGGCGACAGCGAACACACCGCCGATGGCTACAACTTCGCTCAATACGCCGCCGACGTCATCGGCCTGATCGACCATCTCGGCATCGAACGATTCACCTATGCAGGTCATAGCATGGGCGGCGGCATCGGTTACATGCTCGCGCTCGAATATCGGCTGCGGGTCGAACAGCTGGTCCTGATGGCGTCAGTACCGGCTGACGGCTTTCCGAACAGCGACCCGCGGATGCACGAACTGCGTGCGCAGTTGCGGCACGAGCGCGACCGGGCAACACTGTTGGCGCAGTACCGCGCAACGTGCGTGCGGCCGGACATCGAGGACGACGCCTGGTTCAACAGCCGCATTGATCACATTTTTGGTGTATCCGACGGGCACTTCGAAGGCAGCGCCGAGGCAATGCGCGACCTCGATGTCGGCGCGCGCCTGGCATCCATCACCCAGCCGACACTGGTGATCGCCGGATCAGCCGATACGTTGCTGGCCGCGAATCTGGACGATTTCCGCCGGCTACCGAACGCCGCGCTGCAGGTGTTCGCGCGCGCCGGCCACGACGTGGCGATTCACGAACCCGACGGCGTTGCCACGGTGATTGACGCGTTCGTGCGCCACGGCCCCGCGCGCGCTGGAGCCTAGAGCACAACCATGAACTCGACACCCGATCCGCGCTTCGCCAGGCTTGACAAGGTCGGAGTGCTCAAAGTTGCTTGTCGTGGCGCCGACGAATACCGACAACCGCACAGTCGATGCGTGACCGGTCATATGGAGCGCCATGGTGTGCGGCGACTCTTCACTTCGCCGCATCAACCATTTGTATGGTCTTCTCCTCAACCTCGTTGGCTATTTGAAGCAGCCCGGGATCTTGGGATAGTGCGGACAACATTTGTACTGGCTTGATAAGACCAATCTTCGTCGTGCCATTCTCCGTAAACACCGAGATGCGACACGGCAATGCCATATTCAGGCGCATGTCGGTTGACAACACTTTTGCGGCTTGCTCTGGATTGCAGACTTCAAATACCTTGCAGTGCTTCTCAAAGGGAATACCTTTGCTGCGCAGCGTGGCCCCCAAGTCGTGAACATGCAACACGCCGAAACCTCGCTCCTTTACTGCCGCTTCCAGGTCCGTCGCTGCCTGGTCAAACGACTTCGCGCTCTCAACAATGTAGTACATGAGTTACCTCGGGATACTTAGTGACAGACAACGAGACTGTAGAAAAGGGTGTTGCTGACGATCGTTGCACGACCTAACCTGGCGCTGTTGATAGCAGTCTCCGCGAGTGCGAGTCATCACCACATGCTGTTCTGATTGATGCGCCTCAGTAGGTCAGGCAGCTCCTGCAACGACTGTATCGCATAGTCAGACGTCGCCTGTTGATGCGCCACAAATTCGTTGTGCACTTTAATCGTGCGAATGCCAGCCGCCTCGGCAGCCGCCAGGCCACGCTTTGAATCTTCAATCACAACGGCGTTGTCCGGCCCGACGCCGAATCGTCGGAGACCGGTCTCATAGGGTTCGGCGTGGGGTTTCGCTTGATCGTAGTCCTCACGACACAGCACAAAAGCCATGCTGTCCAGCAACGTTCGCTCACGGTGTATCAGCTCAAAATCCAGCCGCTTGGAGGTCGTGATCACAGCCATCTGAAAGCGCTTGCCCAGTTCATCCAGCACCTCAGCCACCCCAGGAATATCGATATCCTCACGCTGCAGGTAATACTGGTAGCGATCATCTCGCCACACACGCGCGGCATCAATCTCGGCCTCTGTTGCACCCTTTCCCGCGGCACCGACCCAATTGGACGTACCATCCACCAGGTGCTGTTTGTAGTCGTCAAAGGTCATGATGACGTTCAGTCTAGCGAGCGCTTGACGGGTCGCCTCGAAATACCAGTTTTCGGTATCAACGAGAACACCATCATGATCAAACAGCAGATGCGTGATCATTGCGTCAACATTCCCTCCACGCGCGATATCGCCCAATGTTTTGACGACGAATGATGCGTCGCCATCACACTCGGCAAGACTAGCGTCGAGGTACGCTGCCAACGATGGGCCTGTCGGGTGCGGATCTTATGATGGCGCGGAGACATGTCACTCCACTCGGACGCCGAATCGACGAATACAACCAGATCTCTTGAGGGGCACG
Organism: uncultured Gammaproteobacteria bacterium; assembly: GCA_963735085.1. Lineage (GTDB taxonomy): Bacteria > Pseudomonadota > Gammaproteobacteria > Pseudomonadales > Azotimanducaceae > DATJGR01. The sequence goes on along the minus strand of CAVTJP010000005.1, from coordinate 2,360,581 downwards.
CACTCGGTTGCGCAACGCATATCGATAGGGGAGTCCATAGACGAATTGTTGGGCGCATTACTCTTACGTTTGCTCATCACAAGGCACACAGCCAACCAGCAAGGACCGGCGGAAGCAACAACTCGCTCGCCAGAAGCGCAAGGATCGGCGGCGGTGGAGTCCCATGCGTGGCAATTGACACCAACCTTGCAAGCCCTCCCGCAAAAGTCGCCAACAAGACACTGTCGAGAACGATGGCGTACCTGCCGAGATCCGTTGCACAAAGGTAGAGCAACACCCCATACCCACCATAAGCGACCCCATAGAAGCGGTTCTGACTATTCAGCGCTGGATCCGAAAGTGCCTCAGGAGGGAGTTTTGCGCCTAGCAAGACATCGGCTCTCACACCCAGCCAGAGATGCACTGCGCCTACCATAAGGAAGAGTGCCGCCAGCACCTTCAAAATGATCGCGAATAGCTCCATGTCAGTTGCGCTTAACCAGACTGTAGAAAAAACAGTTCGATTCTGGGGTACTTAGCCTCTTCAAATTTCATTTCCCTCAATCTCATGCGTTTCCACGCGTGCTGTCACGGCGCAGGGTCTTCCGGCGGGCGGGCCAATACGTAAAGGAGAAAGGCAAAATTGAGCGCCGACACTATCAGCAACAGATAAAGACCCATTAGGAAGCCGCCGATGCTTTGGGCGAAGCCAATTCCCAGCGCATTGAGCGCCTGGGTGGCGAGTACCAAGAACGAAGTAAGGTCCACAGGAACCGCAACGATCCGGATCCGGCGGAATTCGCCGTTGCGGGCGGCCCGCAGAATGCGCGGCAAGAAGAACGCGAGATTGCTTGAAGTCACGACGAATAGAAATGCGCTCGACCCGGCCCAAATAGAGTTGTCCGGTAACGCGAACTGTTGCAGGAGGATAGGAAGAAGCGCGGCGAATACCACGCCAAATCCACTCGCGATCATCGCCCAAAATGGATACCAGACCTCGGGATGCAGAGGACGAAGCTTTTCGCCCGCTAAAGCGCCCACGATACCAGCGAAGCCCGCCAGCGCTATTCCGATCTGCGCCACTTCCTCAAATGTGTCTGAGTTCATGCCGTTCCCACAAAGCGATGTCGCAAGACACTCCGCCTAAACGCCGCCGTTCAGTTGCGCGAGCGGATGGCGGCAAATTTGCGCAAGCAAATTTGATGACAGCCGATCGCGTCAACTGCAACGGCTTGTTAGACCGCAGCCGCGCCATGTCCCCTAGCTGCAACATATGCCGCCTCCAATGGCGCGTTCCATTCGTGATGGTATCTCGCCAGTTCGCTGGGGGGCACGAGAATGCGTCGGATCGACTCAAAAGCACCATCGTAACCATGAATCGCGGCTACCTCCGCCCAGAACATGGCCTGCGGTGTCGAACCGCCGCGTACCGCGCGACGCTGCGAATCGTGGCGACCCTTTTCGCCGCACAGGACCTCCCGATCGGCTTCTTGCATCGCCATCAGCACCGATCGACCGGTCTCGATGCACAACTCGAAGAATGCACTTTTTGCATCCAGCAACACGCCGAGCACCGGCAACGGCAGTTGCACCGTCCTCGCCGCGACGGCTTGTACTTTCCTTTTCGACGAACGCTTGCGATCCTGTTTCATGTGGCACTCCTTCTTTCGTTTGGTAACGCCTGTCCTACCGGACAGGTGAAGGAGTTGCCACACCTTTCAGTTCAATTTACACAGAGATCGGGACATCGCCCTTGCGGACTCACAAGCGGCTGGATCGGTTTACGTTACGCAGCAAACCCAAGGTGAATGCGCAGTGGTTGTTGTACTGTTTAGTACACAACATCACCAAGTTGATGAAGGTTTCGGAGATCGGAACAGCCACGACCTGACAAAGGGGCGATTGTGATAGCCCGAAGCGATCGTCAAGAACATGACCGGAACACTGACGAGGCAACGTCATGCATACGAACTACTTGAAGCAACCCCGCCGATACCTCAACAGCCTTTTTCTACAGTCTCGTTAGGCGGCGGAGTGAACGTCCCGAGAGAATCATCAAAGTCCAAGTGGAGGCTACCCCGTGAGGAGCTTGACATACCATATAAAGTATATACACTGCGAGACCTATGTGGGAGATCTACGAGCACAGGAATGCGGCAAAGCAGCTCGACGCTCTTCCAGTTGAGATTCTGAAGCGGTTCGAGAAGTGGAAGGACATTGTTCGTGTTTCCGGCCCGCAGGGGCTAAGAGAGATCCGAGGGTTCAAGGACGAGGCGCTAGGCGGGGATTGGAAGGGTCATCGATCGTCACGGCTCAATCAGCAGTACAGAGTGATCTACCGAATCCAACGAGATGCAGTACTGGTCGAAGTCGTGAATGTCACCGCACACGACTATCGGAGGAAGTGAGATGAAAGGATATCAACGCGCCAAGAGGCGGGTCGAAGTCTCCATCGGAGAGTCGGTTCGCATTGTCCGGGAATTGCAGGAGATGAGTCAGAACGAACTCGCTGCGCTCACCGGCATTCCGCAGTCAACCATCTCGGCAATTGAACGTGATCGAGTCAATCTTGGCGTAGAGCGGGCAAAGGTCCTGGCACGGGCGCTCAAGTGTCACCCAGCTGTTCTGGTATTCCCCGGCTGGGATGTGTCTCAAGAGTCCGCCGCCTAACAGGGTGCTGAAAAATGCAGAAATGATTGGGTTTTTGCATCGATCTGATGGACACTCATCACGATCTCGAAGCGTTGTCGAACTCGGTGCGTGCCGCGCAACTTGGTCTGTCGTAAGCCGCCGATCTCCTTGCACCAGCCGAACGCTTCCTCGATCCGATTGCGGATCACCTGACTCACCCGATAGGACGCATGCCGAGTGGTGCGTCCATCGATCGCCGAACTGCCGCGTCGGTTCAGGTTCTGGGCGACATGCGGGACGATCTTGATCTTGCGCAGATCAGCGACGAACCCGTAGGTGTCGTAGGCTTTGTCGGCACCAAGGCTACTGGCCGGCTTGAGTCCCTCGGCCATCGCCAACGCGGCATCGCGTTCGGCAGTTCCCGTGGCGGGACTGAGCGCCACATCGACCAGCAAGCCATGCCGATTCTCCATCAGCACGTGGACGGCGTAACTTGGCCGGGCCGGATGGGTATTACCCTTACGCGCAATCGGCGCCTCCGGATCAGTACGCGAGGCATGGGTATCGTTACGCCGCTGCTCACCTTGGAAGTTGCGCCCGGCATTGCGTCCCGGACCATCGGGCTTGTCATCGTCCTTCCCATCGCGTCGGCGCACGCTCTTCTGCGACGCCCACGCCGCAATCAGGGTTCCATCGACACTGAAGTGCTCACTCGACAACAGCTTCGAGCGTCGTGCGAGTTCCGCGGTCTGCGCGAACAACTCCTTGCCTATATCGGCGTCCAGCAACCGTTCGCGGTTCTTCGAGAACGTCGAGGCATCCCACACCGGATCATCAATCGACAGCCCCACAAACCATCGAAACAGCAGGTTGTAGTTCAGCTGTTCAACCAACTGCCGTTCACTACGGATCGAGTACAGCGCTTGGATCAGCGACGCACGGATCAGCCGTTCCGGGGCGATCGACGGCCGACCCATCGTCGAATACATCCCTTCGAACAGATTATTCAGCGGCTCGAGCACCTCTTCCACCAGATCCCGCATCGCGCGCAGAGGATGGTCCGCCGGTATCCGTTCTTCCAGCGATACGTAGCTGAACAATCCGTCGTTCCCTCGATCCGTTCCTCGCATCTCATTGCACCAACCAATCAATGCGACTATGTTACCTCGTTAGATGTAGTTTTTCAGCAGCCTGAAAGGCGGCAACGCCACGCCAGTTACGCCGTGACGTTGATTTTGACGCCGAGGCTCTGGAGCACCTTTAGCACCGTCTCGTAGCGCGGTTTGGCGCCGGGCGCAAATGCCTTGTACAGGCTTTCGCGTCCTAGACCAGTACTTTCAGCGATTGCGCTCATGCCACGAGCCTTCGCCACTTGACCAATCGCCGCCAGGAAGACTTCTGGATCGCCGTCTTCGAGTGCTGCCGTAAGAAATTCAGCAATGACCTCCTCGTTGTCGAGGTAAGCGCTGGCGTCGAACTCTTTGAGTTTAGTGCGCATCATCCGTCCTCATTCGATTGCCCGGGCCATCTGTTTGGCACGGGCAATATCCCTGTTCTGAGTCGATTTGTCGCCGCCACAAAGTAAAACGACTACGACGCGTTGGCGGCGCGTGTAATACACGCGATAGCCACCTCCCACATCAACACGCAGCTCACTAACCCTGTCGCCGACAGATCTAGTGTCACCAAGATTCCCTAGGCGAGCCGATTCCAAACGTGCAACGATCCGTGCCTTGGCTCGCATATCGCGTAAGTCAGTTAGCCACCTGACAAACGCCCAGGTCTGTTGGATCTGGTACACCCGCCGAGTGTATCCACTCGGATACGATCGGTCAAGCCTACCTCAACACGAGCCGGTGACGCCTAACGAGACTGTAGAAAAAGGCTGTTGAGGTATCGGCGGGGTTGCTTCAAGTAGTTCGTATGCATGACGTTGCCTCGTCAGTGTTCCGGTCATGTTCTTGACGATCGCTTCGGGCTATCACAATCGCCCCTTTGTCAGGTCGTGGCTGTTCCGATCTCCGAAACCTTCATCAACTTGGTGATGTTGTGTACTAAACAGTACAACAACCACTGCGCATTCACCTTGGGTTTGCTGCGTAACGTAAACCGATCCAGCCGCTTGTGAGTCCGCAAGTGACCGAACACCGGCTCTACAGTGCCGAGTCGCCGTCCATACATCCGTCGACCTTCGACCGTATCGATCTTCTGCCGCATCAACTGCGTGCGGCGCGACAATCAACCTGAGAACACGTATTGCCTCACGGAGAGATGTTCCCGAACTGACTTTGCGTTGCCGTACGCAATAGCTCGTCACCGTATCCGGGCCGCTCCGTTTTCAACCGGTCAAGCAACTCTCGCGCCGTCCGCCACGGCTCGGCGTCGAACCAATCCTTCAACTGCACCGTGACCTCGACGAGTGGGTCAGGACGGCGCCGACCGCGTCTCGGTTGCACGTTGCGCTGCGCGGTCGGGCGCACTTCACCGGAGCGCCACGCCGTTCGCAACCCGGCTAGGAACGCCTCGAGTGCGGGCGGCACCGTGCTGATGGGGATGTGGTCGGAGATCTCGACGAGCCGCTGCTGGGCCGCACGGATGTCCCGCAACAATCGCACCGGGTCGAGTGTGTCCGCGACCGATTGCAGTCGCTGCTTGACGTCAGCGGGCGTCTGCGGATGCTGCAGCATGCGCTGGTACGGTGTCGCCGGCGCGTGATACCGCTTGTACACCCGAGCACCGTCGCGCTGTTTCGCGGCCAGCTTGAACGATGGCTGGAAGAAGTTCACGAACAGACGCACCGACGCGTAGAGATCGGCGAGGGCCGCGGCGGCGGCCAGACCTTCCAAACGCCGATAACCGACGATCCTTCGCACGATCGCGCCGTTCTTCTGTTCGATCCAGGCCTGGTCATTCTTCTGATAGGGTCGGCAGCGTGTGAACTCGATACCCTCAGCCACGCAACAGTCGCGCAGCGTTGCATTGATGAATACCGAGTCGTTGTCCGTGTCGAGACCGCGCATGACCACCGGCATCAGTCGCCGCATCTCGGTGAGTACGGCCGTCAAGAGCGTCTGCTCACGCACCAGCAGCGGGGCGCACTCCGTCCAACCCGTCGCGATATCGGTTGCCACCAACGTCTGCGCAAAACTGCCACTGGCATGCGGGCCACTGTGCGCGACCAAGTCGGCCTCGAAGAAGCCGGGTGGCGGATCATCCCAGTCCCCGAACGTCCGGATCGGCACACTGCGGCGCAGCGCCGTCGAGGCCACGGTATGGCGCCGGTTCTTCCGACCTGCGGTCTTCACCGCGCGCAATGCCGGATCCAGCGTCGCTGCACTCATGCTCAGCAACTGTCGCCGCACCTCGGCATCCAGCTGCAGGTGGCCGTGGCGTTCCATCGCGCCGAGCAACATCGGAATCAACGGTTGCAACCGTTTGCCACAAACCCGATCCGATGCTTCCCAGATGACCACCAATGCGGTGCGTACGGCATCACCGTACAAACGGCGTTCGCGTTGCACCGCCCCGGACTGACTTTTAGAGCCGCTACGCAGCAGCCGCATCGCATGCTTGCGATGCATGCCCGTAACCGCGACGAACTCATCCAAAATCCGCGTCTTTCCCGCTCGGCCACTGCTTGCGTAGCGATCGCGGATCGCTGCCACCAAGTCATCACGCGTCGTCATGCTCATCGTCCTCATCGTTGCCCCTGATTGCTTTGTCTCGGGAGCAAACTACATGAGGCAACGATGCCGTCACTGGGAGCATTTCAGGTGAGGCAATGCGCCGGCATGGCCGGTGCTGGGAAGAGTACATTTTCAAGGGTGCTGTCGACGAAGACGGGCCTCCCCGTCATCTGTCTCGACCTTCATAGCTGGAATCCCGGCTGGGTCCGGGTGCCAGAGGGCGAGTTCCTCGAGAAACAACGTGACCTCCTTGCTGGTGAGAAGTGGATTGTTGACAGCAATGACGTCGACAACGACCTCCTGGTCGAGCGCGCAGACACACTCATAGTCCTGGCCACGCCTTGGTGGATCTGTGCGTGGCGTGCGTTCAGACGCGGACTTCGGAGACCTCCGGATATTCAGCTGCCGGACGGTTGTGACGAATCGCTCTCGCAACGGCTCCGAGACGAATGGGGAATAGCTTGGCGAAACTGTCGGGACCGGAAAACAGTGCGCGAACGCGAGCTTTCGCTTGCTTCGCGTTGCCGACGGCTTTTGAAGGTTCACGTTTTGAGTTCGAAGCAAGAGACGGCTGGCTTCGCGGAGAGCATCGGAACGGCGGCGTTGAGTCGAAGCGGACGTTGAGCATCGCGACGTCTCCTGTGCCATATAACAACTGAGTTGAGCAGCCCGCCAGATAGGCGGCAAATTTGCGCACGCAAATTTGATGACTGTCTGGTGGGTCTGCTCCAACGAATGGTTATACGGCACCTTCGCGCCGGCCAGTGTCCGTCCTTCGCTGCTTACTCGTCTAATCTGATCCATTCTTCGCGCAGCAAACCGAACACCGCTTCGTCGCGGAATCGGCCCTTGACGAATTGATTGCTTCGCAGAGTCCCTTCGTGGGTGAATCCCAGCTTTTCAAGAACCCTCATGGACGGTGCGTTTTCTGCATCGGTATGAGCGCGAATTCTCTGCAATTGCGGATACTCCGCGAAAGCCTGGTCGATGACCGCGCGTGCTGCTTCGACGGCGAAGCCGCGTCCCCGCAGATCTCCATGAACTCCGTATCCAACGACGGCGATCCCGAAGTGTTGTTCGAAGGTTAAGCTCACGACTCCAACTGCAACTCCTAGATGGACGACCGCCCAATTCGGCCGATCCTCTCGGCTCCTCGCGCTCATCTCGGCAACGAATCTCTCTGCATCGTATAGCGTGAAACTCGAGGGCACGCTGGCATTAAATCGCTCCCATCCAGAATCGCTGCTCCAGTACGCAAAGACTGCGTTCGCATCGTCCTCCGTGAAGCGTCTCATCGTCAGATTAGTCGTATCAAACCGATCGAGGATCATCTCGACAGCATTCCGTCAGCCGAAGTGAAGGGCTACAACAGAACGTAGACCGAGGTCGATCACGTTGCCGCCTCGGGTGCCGCCTAACAGTCAGCATCAGCCGCGCACCAGACAGGCGACAAATTTGCGTATGCAAATTTGATGACTGGCTGGGGCGTCGGCTGCATGCGATGAAATGGACTCGCCCTGCCCAACGGAATCCGCATCATCGTGCCACCTGAACTGTTCGGCATGGAGGAGTCCACGTCATGAATGCTACGACCATCGGTGTTGATCTTTCAAAGTCTGTTTTCCAGCTCTCTCTGAGTAACTCAGCGGGCCGAATCGTCGACCGTAAACGATTGTCGCGTGCGCAGTACGAGCGGTTTCTGGTACAGCAGCCCCCGGCGGAGATTGTCATGGAAGCCTGTGCCACTGCCCATCACTGGGCCCGTGCCGCGCGAGCATTCGGTCATGAACCCTGTCTGCTGCACGCCCAGTACGTACGGCCCTACGTCCGCCGCAACAAAACCGATGCCGCCGATGCCGATGCGCTGCTGCGGGCACGGCGCGATCCGGATCTAAAACCGGTAGCGGTCAAATCGGTCGATCAGCAGGCTCTCTAGGGCCTGCATCGGATCCGTCAACACATGATCGCCACCCGTACCCAACGCATCAACCTCGCCCGTGGCCTGTTGGCGGAGTTCGGTATCTCACTCCCAACCGGTGCCGCCGGCATCGCGCGCCGCCTGCATGCCGTCGTCGACCAGGTACCGGCACCGTTGGTTGCTGCGCTCACGTCGATCCTCGATGAGATCGCTACGCTTGAAGTGCGCGCCAAACACCTCGACCGCCAGCTCACCACCATCGCCAAAGCCAGCCCCGACGTGCAACGGCTCATGACCATCCCCGGCGTCGGTGTCATCATTGCCACCGCCATGGTCGGCTCCGTCGCCGACATCCACCGCTTCCAACGCGCCCGCCCGTTCGCCGCCTGGCTCGGTCTTACGCCGCGTGAATACAGTTCAGGTCACACCCGCCATCTCGGTCGTATCTCCCGACACGGCGACTGCTACCTGCGCATGCTGCTGACCCATGGTGCACGTTCGGCATTGCTGCTCGCACATCGCCAGGCGGCCAAAGGCGATCAGACCCTGACGTCACTGCAACGCTGGGTGCTTGACGTGGAACAGCGCACTCATCACAACAAAGCCACCATCGCACTGGCCAACAAGATGGCGCGCATCATCTGGGTTACCTGGACACAACAGCAGAACTACATCGCACGTTGAACTTCAACCGCCACAACCGGTGCATCCGCTTCATGAGTCAACCGGCTTCCGGATCCGGCACAAGGCCGATAACCACACTGAGCTGCAATGCTCGAGCATGCGATTGGCCAGCCGGATGCGGATTACATGATGGCGCGGAGCCATGTTGCTCCACTTCAGACGCCGAATAGACGACTGCAACCGGATCTCTTGACGGGATATGCGCACCGGCAACTTCGGAGAATCAAGATGAAGAACTAAATCAACAACAAAATACTTGACGGGGGAGTCCATAGACAGTGGTTAGGCGATGCCGTGATGTTTGCTCCTTGTCCGTGTAGCAGACGCCAATGCGTTGACGAGTATCACACCGAGGATGCCGACGGCTGGCGAGGACCACAAGCCAGGGAAATAGCCTCCAACCGCCAGCGAAAGCAGCGGATGAACGACGCCATTGGCGACAGACGCAATCGCGAGGAACCAGAGTGGGAAGGTGGCTAGACGCGGGAACTTGATGAGGCTTGCGATGGCGAGTATCCAAACAACAAGCCATACGACGTTGAAGGAAACGAAGAACCCTTCGGACCACGGCGCCAAGCCGAGCTGCGCCGGGAAACGAAGATAGAACTGTTGCAGGTATTCCTCGCTGAAGTGCCCGGCCTGAACCGCAACCGCGATGCCTGCAATTCGACGGACTTTAGCGATGTGCACGCCTGCGACTCCAGGCCTCGAATAGGCGAGCACGAGCGCAACAATTGCAGCCAACGTGAGCCCTGATGTACCGAGGAGGACACTTGATGCTGCGCTGGGCATGTCGCAACGCCTCCGCGTCGCCTAACGTTGTGGTTGTGCCGCCGCCGAGCGCAGCGAGGGAACCCAAAGCGCGAGCAAAGCGAGCTCGCTTTGGGCGGTCGGCTCGAACCACTGGTTAGACGGCACCATCTTTACGCCTACTCCCGAGATTGCGCACGCTCGCCAATAGCGGCGGTTATGGCGCGCGACCATGGTTCCGAACCAATGCATATAGCTAACGCTGCGCGAGTTGTCTTCTTGTAGTGCTCGTCGGGCTCTGAGTGAACCATAAAGAACTGCAGAGCATCTGCCAATGATGCGGAATGATGCCAAGTAGTCATGATGCACGACTCTTCAGGGATGTTCAGGTCGTTGAATGGATACGAGGCGATCTCATCGATGATGTCATGGACTCGCTCGCAATCCGGTCCCCAGCACACGAAATACGACGCCCCCCAACGAAGTAGCGACTCGACCAGCGACGCAACTTGATCAGCAGGGGCACCGCTGGCGTCCCATGCGATAAAGCAAGCGAAGTTGTCTGAGTGGAGATTGATGGTTACGGGCAGTTCAGCGGCAGACCGAAGGAAAAGAGAGAAGAGACTCCGCTTCGTGACAGGATCGTAGCCGAGCAGCGAGAGTGCCACAGAGGTGCCGTCTAACGATTGAGTTCAGCGGCCCGACAGGGCGGCGGCAAACTTGCGCATGCAAGTTTGATGACGCCCTGTTGGGTCCGCTGCAACGATTGGTTAGGCGTCACGGCCGCGCCGCCATTCTTGCAAAATGCTTCATGAACGAAGAAGTTAGTTCCAATAGCAACTCGACCTCCTCGGTAAGAACTGCATCATTGTGCTTCACGTATGTGTTCTGGTACTTCGAGTAGTAATCGATGAGTTTTTCGAACATGTTGGCGAGCTCCTTCGAGCCTCCCTTTGCCTTGATGTATTGCCCGATGGCGGGGATTTGATTCTCCAGCGATTTCCCATTTCCAATGACCCCTTGAAGGAGTTTCTCGAGGGCAAGGCGAAGGTCGTCGAGTGCGTTCCGCTGATAGGTACCCGCCTTGTGCTTCTGCAGCGCCTCGATGTACAGCTTCTTTGCGTCGGGGTATTCGTCGAGCCAATGGCGCGTCTGTACGATTAGTGGACCAGTCCACGCATCGTCCGCCTCCGGCGCGAAACTCGCGTATCGCGATGCGAGCATCATTTTCAATTCAGCCACTGCCCCAGATCGGTCTTGTGGGGAGACTCTGTCGCACAACTCGCCTATCACTTGGTACTGCACCGTCGGTGGAAACGCTCGCAGGTTTTCGAGTAACGCGGTGCGCTTGTTGGGAGCCTCAAATGGGTACGTTGGATGAGGCAAGTCAAGACCATACTCTGCGGCGTAAGCGACAGTCGTTTGTACGATTACCGCACCACTCACTCCGGACGCCAGCACCTCACTGGCGCGTGAAAGGAAGGGAACCGGTATCGAATCGACTGACACCTGTGACGCCTAACGCCACGCATAAGCTGCCCGCCAAACTGGCGGCAAATTTGCGTAAGCAAATTTGATGCGAGTTTGGTGGGTCAGCTTCATGCGTTTGTTAGGCGGACCGTCGCCACTGAAGTGCCTTACGTTCTACTGCCCTGATGAATGCCTCCTTACCATTTTGGTATTCCTCAATCGAATGCGCATGCTCTACGGCCAGGCGGCGTTTCAATTCAGAATACTCGGCAACCAAGTGTTCGTTGAGCCTCACGAAGTCGCGAAAGGCGAGGTGTCGTTCAGTATGTAGTGAGCCCAAGGTATACGCATGGAGGTGGAACTCGCGAATGCCGGCAGCGTTGCATTTTCGGTAGTGTCTTCGGCCCGGGATTCCAAATTCGCCCATCGGTTGGTATCCGATCGCAACGAGTGCTTCCTGGCTAGCTTCCAGGCGCTCGAGGGTCTCGACCTCAAGGAGCATGTCGATAATGGGCTTGGCGTACATCCCGACGATCGACGTACTTCCTATGTGATGAATACGGATCGCGGTAGCACCCAGCGCACGCCTCACTTCATTCGCTTCGCGTGAGAATTTCTCCTCCCACGTAGCGTCGTAAGGGACAACGACAACGTCCATCGCGGTCCGCCTAACAACGATTGGACATGAAAATCGCTCTACGCAAACCGACGCCCTGAGTCCTATCCTTCGTCACGATCGAAACCCTTCTCCGAGCCTTCGCCAAGTCAGGGCCGGACGCCATCTGAAGCGTTACGTCCAAGCCTGCCGCACTGCGCCGACAAAGTCATCCACAGGCTCACTACGGCCGAAGGCGGGCCAAATCCATTCGTCCCGCAATTCATTGCAGCGAAATGTCGAAAAGAAAAACGACAACGTATCGCTTATCCGCCCCTCCTCGCACCCTTCAAGTTCCAACGCTTCTGCGCCACACTCTTTGCCGGTTCCAGCCTTCGCAGCGAACCCAATCGCAAGGAGACACCGATGCGCGCAGCCCTGATGCAACGCGGTTCGATCTGGGTCGACACGCTCCCCGACCCCGCACCACTCGCGGGCGAAGTGCTCGTGAAAACACACGCCTGCGGCATCTGCGGTTCGGACCTGCACGCGGCGCGCCACACGGAGTCATTCGTCAACACCAGCCGCGAGGCGGGCGGCGCGTTCAAGCTGACCACGTTCGATCCAGTCGTGCTGGGCCACGAGTTCTCGGCGGAAATCGTCGATTACGGTCCCGCCACGCCGCGCGATCTTCCGATCGGCACACTGGTGTGCTCGGTACCGATGCTCGCGCGCGCCTCGCCGCTCGCCGTCGGCTATTCCGCCGAAACGCCCGGGGGCTTCGCACAGTACATGGTGCTGTCGCGATCTTTGCTCGTGGCGGTGCCGAGCGGCACGCCGGATACCCATGCCGCGTTGACCGAACCCATGGCGGTTGGTTTGCACGCGGTCAACAAGGCATGTCTGACCGGTAGCGAAGCAGTTCTGGTGCTCGGCTGCGGACCGGTCGGGCTCGCGGTGATCACCGCGCTGAAACAACGCGGCATCTCGCCGATCATTGCGTCGGACTATTCGCCGCGCCGCCGCAGCCTCGCGTTGGGTCAGGGCGCCGACGCGGCAGTCGATCCGAAGCAGGCTTCGCCGTATGCATATCCCGAGTTGCGCCGGCCGGACAACGTCGTGATATTCGAATGCATCGGCGTGCCGGGCATCATCGATTCAGTGTTTCTCGCGGCGCCGAGCAATGCGCGCATCGTCGTGGTCGGCGTGTGTCTCGAGATGGATCACAGCCGTCCGCTGATTGCGATCAACAAAGAGTTATCGGTGCAATACGTGCTGGGCTACACGCTCGATGAATTCCGCGAAACGCTGAACCGCATTGCGGACGGATCGTTCAATGTGGCTCCGCTGATCACCGCACGCGTCGGATTGGACGACGTGGCAGGTTCGTTCGAGGCGCTGCAGGATCCGGAACAGCACGCGAAGATCCTCGTCGAGCCGTGGCGCGAATGATGGGCTCAATGTGGTGATAATCTGCACAGCTACCGACAACGCGGGAGGTTGCGGGTGACTCGCCTACCCATTCGCCTGCTCGGACTGTTTCTGCTGACCACATCGCTCAGCGTGTCGAGTTGCCAGGCGTTCGTGCACACGCTGACGAACCTGGAGAAACCGAACGCCCCGCAGCAGATCGAGCAGACCAGATGAACGATCTGTTGCGCAAGGGTCGCGCCTGGGCGCCGGTGCTCAAGTCAGCGGTTCTGTTCATGTTCTCCGGCCCACTCGTGCTCGCCGTGATACTGGCATTGGGTGCCGGAGACACCGTGCAACTCGCCACCACGAGCGCCGCGTTAGCGTGCCTGTGGGGTGCTGGCGTGTTGTCGTGGCGTGCGCTCGTTGCGCAGGCACGCTATTTTCTCGGTGAACGGACGGACCCGCCGAAGCTGCCGCTGAAGCTGTTCGGCACTGTGCTCACGGCCGCAGGTGCGGGCTTGAGCGCGATCGCGGGCGGCCACAGCGCCTTCGGCGCGGCGCTGTTCGGCGTGCTCGCCGGAATCGGCTATGTGTGTTTGTTCGGCCGAGACGTGAAACCGCATCGCGTGGAAGTAGCGAGCGTGGACGGCATCGACGGCGCCGCGGTCGCGGCCACGCTGAAGCGCGCATACGGACGACTGAGCGGTATCGAGGCGGCCGCGCGCGACATCGCCGTACCCGAGTTCGGCGAACGTCTGGCGCGCATCATCGACATCGGTCGTCGTATTCTGCAGGAGATCGAGCGCGACCCGCGCGATGCGTCGCGCGCGCGCCGATTTCTGAATCTCTATCTCGACAGCGCAGAACGCGTGACCACCGAATACGCGCGTACGCACCGCCAGTTGCGCAAGGCGCCGATCGAACAGAATTTCCGCCAGTTACTCATCGACATGGAATCCACATTCGACACGCAGTACGACAAACTGATTGAGAACGATTTGACGTCGCTCGATGTCGATATCGAAGTATTGAATGCACGGCTCAAGCGCGAAGGCGTGAACTAACTGTTGCGAAGAGGGGCGACGAGATGACCGAAACGACGCAAACGAAAGATGCCGCGACGATATTGAAGCCGACTCCGCCGGCACCCACCGAAGCCGTGGTCGGCTATGCGGCAGCACCACCCGCTCGGCGCGCGGAAATCGACCATGCGCTTGCAGAGATCGACCTGACCGACAGCAACTCGATCCTGTTCTTCGGCACCGCAGCGCAGGGCGAAGTCACCACGGTGGCCGATGAAATGCTCGAAGGTGTGCGCAACAAAGATACCGGTCCCGCCGGGCACGCGCTGAACGAAATGGTGACCACGTTGCGCGGCTTCGCGCTGGACGACCTCGATCCGAAGAAAAAGCATGGCTTTCTCGCGCGGCTGTTTGGCAAAGCAAAGCCCGTCGCGAAGGTGCTGCAGCAGTACGAACAAGTCCGCGGACAGATCGACGCGATCAGCAATCGTCTCGACGATCACACCAGCACGCTGATGAAGGACGTCGGCATGCTCGATCGGCTGTACGACAAAACGCTCGCTTATTTCCATACGCTGGCCACGTACATTGCAGCCGGTGAAGAGTGTCTACGCCGGATTGACACCGAACAGATCCCCGCGCTGCAGAAGGAAGCGGAGACGAGTGCCGATGTGCTGAAGGCGCAGGCGCTACGCGATCTCAGAGCGAAGCGCGACGACCTCGAGCGGCGCGTGCATGATCTGAAGCTGACGCGCCAGGTGACGATGCAGAGCCTGCCGTCGATTCGCCTCGTGCAGGAAAACGACAAGGCGTTGGTCAGCAAGATCGGCTCGACGATGTCGAACACGATTCCGCTGTGGCGTCAGCAGCTGGCGATGGCCGTAACGATCGCCCGTTCCGCCGACGCGGGCGATACGCTGAAGCAGGCGACCGACCTGACCAACGAACTGCTCACCGCCAACGCCGACACGCTGCGCACGTCGACCGAGGCGATTCGCACGCAGATCGAACGCGGCGTCGTCGACATCGCCGCAGTAAAGCAGGCGAACGACTCGCTCATTGCAACCATCGACGATGCACTGCGGATCGCAGACGATGGCAAACGCCAACGGGCCGAAGCGGAAAAGCAGCTGATCGCATGCGAGGCCGAACTGAAGCAGGCATTGACGGTGGCCAAGGCGCGGCCGGTGCAGCCCGGTTCAGCATCCAAATCGTGAGGCGGCGTTGCCCGACAACCCGACGAGAACGAAGTGATTCAGGCCCAGATGTCGCGTGGTTGATCTACACCGGCTTGGGGGTGCATCAATTCGACCGTGGGCATCGGCTCCTGTTGGTTGCTCGAAACGCGTATATCCATAGCAACGCTTGGCGTTGATCTTGCCGATGCCGCCGATCATAGTGGCGCGCATCTCTGGTCGTTCGGATGATCACGTGGCTTTCGAACTGCATCCCCGCCTCGCGGCCGATGGCATCCATATCGATGATCTGCCGTTGTGCACGCTGCTGTTGAACAACGATTCGCGATTTCCGTGGTGCATTCTGGTGCCGCGGCTCGAAGGCCTGCGCGATTTCCACAATGTACCCGTCACGCACCGCGACGCGTTTTTCAGCGAAATCGAGCGCGTCTCGGTGGCGTTACAAACCATCAGCGCCGCGGACAAGATCAACGTCGCCGCGCTCGGCAACATGGTGCCGCAGTTGCACGTCCACGTGATCGCGCGTCACACCACCGATGCTGCGTGGCCGGGTCCGGTGTGGAACGCACCCGATACGAAACCCTACACCGACCCGCGACCGCTGATCGATCAACTGCGCGCGCAACTGAAGCTGACACCGCCCACACCAAACCCCGCGCCGGGATTCACCAAGCACCCCAGCCACCGTGTCGACATTCAGGCTACGCAGACCCGCATGCGGGTTGAATTCGGCGGCTGCGTGATCGCCGACGCACGCAGCGCGCTGCGCGTGGACGAGTCGCGTCACGACATCGTCTACTACGTGCCAAAGCGCGACGTGCGAATGGATCTGCTGACCGCGACCGGGCACAGCACGTACTGTCCGTTCAAAGGCACCGCACGATACTGGTCCATCAACGTCGGCGACCGGCATGCCGAGAACGCCGTCTGGGCATACGATGAACCCTACGACGAAGCGCTGGCGTTGCGAGACCACGTCGCGTTCTATGCGAATCGCGTCGATCGAATCACCATCGACGGAAAGGTTGGTCGATGATCGAATTCAGACACGTCCAAATTGACGTCCAAGCCAACATCCAAGATAAGGGGAGTAAACGATGCGACTGGCCATGACACTGCTGTGTGCGTCATTGACCTGCTCGGCGAACGCGGTGACGCTCGATGAAGCACTCGCCGGCAGTCAACGCGATCCCGAGAACGCGGCGCGCGATGTTTACCGGCATCCAAAGCAGGTGCTCGAATTCTTCGGCGTCAAACCGATATCTACCGTTGTGGAGGTGTGGCCATCCAACGGCTGGTGGGTCGAAATCCTGGCGCCCTACCTGCGCGAGCAAGGTGTTTATTACGCCGCGGGATTCGCGACCACGCTGAAGGATACGCCGGCATATCAGCTGAACGCGCAACGCGCGCTGGCCGATAACCTCGCGGGCAATGTGGCATACGATCACGTCGTGCTAACCGAGCTCGGTTATCCCGGACGCACTGTGATGGCCCCGCCGGGACGAGCCGATTTCGTACTGACGTTCCGCAATGTCCACAACTGGCTTGCCGGTGGCTACGCACAAGAGATGTTCCGCGCGCTCGCCAACGCGCTGAAGCCGGGCGGTGTGCTCGGGGTGGTGGAACATCGCGCCAAACCGAACACGTCGGTCGACATGATGAAGAAGACCGGCTACGTCACCGAGGACCACGTCATCGGCCTCGCAACACAGGCCGGGCTGGTTCTGGAAGCGCGCTCCGAGATCAACGCAAACCCGAAGGACACCACCGATCATCCCAAAGGCGTGTGGTCGCTGCCGCCGAATCTACGCGTGTGCCAACCGATGGCCGCGGGTGCGCAGAAAGATGCCTGCGTCGCGAAATACCGCGCCATCGGTGAGTCCGATCGCATGACATTGCGGTTCCGCAAGCCCGCGGTGGTGGTGCCGTAGCGTCCGCTCAGCGGAAGAACGCTTCGAGCTTCGGCCGCTGCTTGAGCCCGTCGCGATAGCCGAGTTCAATCAGTGCCTGCGTGAACGCCTGTTCGAACAGCAGATAACTCGGCAACCGCCATTCGTTACCCCAGCCACCGATCGCACGCAAAAACAGGCGGATATGGCGCGGCAACTTCGCCAGGAATCCTGATGCGATCACGCGGACATCCTGCGATGGCCGAATCACCATCACGTCGATTTGGCGGCGCGTACTGTGTTTGCGCCGCCACCGTGGCAACAGACTCAACAGTTCGTTGATCTGGCGCATCCGCTCCAGATCCGCATTCAGATTCTCGGCAAACAGCGACTCCAACGTGTAACCGCCAATTTCGCCGAGCCCGGGCGGAGCGGTTGCTATGTGATGCGTCCGCTGCGACTCATTACGCACTCCAATCACCAGAATGCGATCCGCGCCGAGATTGATCGCCGGACTCAAAGGCGCGGTCATGCGCAAAGAACCATCAACGTAAAAGTCGTCGCCAATGCGTTGCGCGGGGAACAATACCGGCAACGCCGAAGATCCCAGCAGGTGTTCCGCGCCGATCGCGGTGCGTACGCAATTGCGTCGATGATGATCCCAGCCGGCTATGTTCCCCGCCGCCTGAACGAACGTCGTAGCTTCACCTGTGGCGTAGTTCGACGCCGTGATGGCAAGCGCGCGCAGCTCACCCGATGCAATGGATGCGTTCAAGGCGTCAGTGCTCAGTTCGCGGTGCACCAGCGCCGCCAGCGGAGCGGTGTCGAACAATGCGAGCGGACGGCGCGATCGGTTGAACAATACCTGCAGACTGGCGAGTTCCATTTCGAAAACGTCGCCCGTATGCATCGCCGTCCAGATGTGTTCCAACCGCGCCACCGCGGCACCGAAATCATCGGCCTGCTGCGCAATGCCGGCCGCATTGATGGCGCCGGCCGAAATGCCCGCAATGACCGGAAACGGCAACCGGTCGGAATCCATCAGCGCGGCAATCGCTTTCAGTACGCCGACCTGATACGCGCCGCGCGCACCACCGCCGGGCAAAACCAATCCAGGTGTGCCGTGAAACTTCAATTGCCGGATTCCGGGCGTGGCGCCGCAGCGTTTCGGTCAGCGCCGACCGGCCGCCTCGTCGATCCGCTGCGTGAGTTCTGCCGTAAACGGCCCCTCCGCCTCGGCCTTGAGGCATTCCTGCAACTCGACGCGATTCTTGACGCCGAGAATGACACTGTCGACGCCGTCGATGCCGAGCGCGTAGCGATGCGCCAGCTTGGCGGTACTCATGCCCAGCGCGCGCGCCAGCGAGCGCAGCGGGGCTGCCCGGTCGAAGTCCAGCCGGTCCGGGTCATCGGGCTGCAGCTCGCGGTCGAGTCCATCCGTTAGAGCACCCGCCTGCACGGCGCGAATACCGAGCACGCCAACCCCCGCGGCATGTGCCGCGGCAATGATCTCGCGCGGCCTGGCGGGTTCGTCGTAGCGTCGCATGCCGCCGGCAGAATCGAGACAGTTCGCAACGCATTGCACCACCGCGGGCTTGTGGTCGCTGTGCAGCGCTTCGATGATGACGCTCGGCATGCCGACCCCGGTAATTCCCCAGTTACCGATCAGACCTTCGCGCATCAACGCTTCGAAGGTTGGAATCACTTCGTCCCGGTACATGGACACGGGCGTCGCGAAGCGGTTCTGTAATGCCGCGTCGCGCGGAAACCGATAATCGTCTTCGATGATGTTCGAGTGCAGTAGCAACAAGTCCACGCGAGACAACCGCAGCGCCTGCAAGCTACGCGCAAGATGGTGGCGGATGATCGACGCCGCTTCGCCCGCAGCGGGTGTCCCAAGTTGACACTTCGTCGTGAAGCGAACATTCGCAGGCGGACGCCCCTCGAACGCGGCGCCGATCACCGCCTCGGATTCGCCGCGACCGTACAACGGTGCCAGATCGAACAATGTGATACCGCCGGCAACCGCGGCGTGTACCGTGGCAATCGCTTCGTCGCGGTCCGTCTTGCCCCACACCTGACCAAGCCCGCCACCGCCGAGCGTCAGACGGCTGACCGGCCAGAGATTCCCCAAGCGTTGCGATTGCATGCTGCTGCCCCATCAAAGATTGTGCGAACGCGAGTGTACCGCGTCATGCTGCGAGCAACGCTCACAGCTCGTGGATGGGTCGAACGCCGTCGCGGCCATCCCAGCCGTCCGCCGCAGTACGAATCGCAGCATAGAACTCGCGAATCTGCGGAGCATCCTGATAGAGTTCGAGGAAATGGCCCAGATTCGCGTTGCCATCCACAAACGCGAATCGAACGGCCCCGGATTCCGCGGTCATCGCAGTCGCGAACCCGGCTTGTGCAAGCTGCGCGAGCTCCGCATCCAGGTCCGTCGCGAAGCGCGCGACGTGATGAACACCGTACGGCCGATTGGAGAACACCGAATCATTGGTGCAGTTCTGTTGCACGAACTCAACCATCACGTCACCCCATTGGCCGTACGCTGACGTGTGATCCAACGACGTTTCCTGGCCGCGATAGACGACGCGGGTCAGCGCAATGTGTTCCGCCACGAAGAACGGCCCGGCACCGATCTCGCGTGCCCAGCACTGCGCCGTCGCTTCGGCCTCGGCAACGAAATACGCAATCTGAACGGCGCCGCGTGCGCCCGCCGAACGCATCGCTGCGCCGATGCGTCTAGTCGGTGATGTATTGCTTCAGAAGCTGATGGAAATGCCGGATCTTAGTTTCCTGGTAGTTCGCCAGCACGATCTCGTCGAACTGTGCCGCCGCCAGACCGATCTGTACCTTGGGCAGATTGAAGGTGTCCTGCGTGAACACTTTCGCTAATGCGCCGAGCTCTGGCGCGTCCGTCCACGGCTGATCTTCTTCGAGCCAGTGAATTTTCGCCGGCGCCGGGCGCTCCCCGGCAAACGGACTCATGTAGTAGCACTCCATGACCGACTTGTCGAAGTGGTTCTTGTAGGGGCGAAATCGGTAAGTGATGCGGTTGTAACCGCCCCACGGGTGGAAGTTCGGAAACAGCGTGTAGTAGATGCTGTCGGACAAGCACGCATCAGAGATCGGCGTATCTTCGCCGACGATCGGCTGCAGCGCCATGCGAGCGCCGGCGGCCATCATCGCACGCGCCGTCATGCCGTCGGGTACCTCGCCCATCGACGGCTGATCGAGATAGCGCATCGTCACCGAATCGAACATTTCCTGTTCACTCGGTTTGAATCGCAGGTGCGGGCTCGGCGTCGCGTTCGGTGTGATCGCACGCGAGAAGTTTCCCCAGGCATCGTATTGTGAATTCTCGTCACCGATGCCAACGAGAATCTGCGGGTGCGTGTGGATGACGTGGAACGCCTCCATGAACGCCTCCTGGCACGCCTTCCAGTTGCACGACATCACCTTGGCGACGTGCGCTTCGATGTAGCGGTTTTCCGGCTCCCACACCGCGAAGTGCGCCGGCAGATCGCCGAGAAAGTCCGCCAGCGGTGCTGCATTCAAATCCATGTTGATGAACACCCAGCCGCCCCATGAATCGCACAGCACTGCGTTCAGATCGAAGTTCTTCTTGTCGATCTGCGGGAAATCCCACTCCGACGTCACCGAGCGCAACGAGCCGTCGATGTTCCAGCTGAAGCCATGAAACGGACAGATGAAGCTCGCCGCGTGTCCGTCCGCGTCGCACAGACGCCGGCCACGATGCCGACAGACGTTGTGATGTGCCCTGAATCCCTGCTGCGTGTGCACGACGATGATCGAGAAATCGCCGATCTCGTAGGTGGTGTAGTCACCGACCTCGGGAATTTCCTCTTCGCGGCACGCCATCTGCCACACCTTCGGCCACAGGTTGCGCATCTCCAGATCGTGAAACGCCTGCGTTGAATAGCGCCTCACCGGTACGCTCGTCGGGGCGGCGTCGAGACGGCCCTCCAAAGTCAGCGTGCGCGGTGGTGGTACCACGTCGCGGCTGATCAGTTCCTGATAGCTGATCCCGGCGGAACGCTTTTGCGATTTGATCACAGCAGCCATGATGAGTTTCCTCTTGTGAATACGTCGATGGAAATATGCCTCGCCAACTACATCAGCCGCGCTGCCGGCGCCGGCTATCGGCTTCGGTTGGAAGTTGTGGCCCGGCCAGCCACACCAGCATGTGCGGATCGGCGAACCGCAGTTCGCCCGAATGGTGCCGGCCGTCGGAATAGAACACACCGCGCAAGCCGTTGTTGTCGACGTCGACGAGGCCGTCGTCGCGCAACGTGTAGATTGCTCCAGTGAGTGGGTGCTTCAGTACTGGCATGGCCGTGTTTCCTAACTGTTGATGTTCACGTTGATGTTCATGTTCATGTTCATGTTCACTCCGATTGAATTCGCCGCTGTGAATCGTGCGGGTACATCCAATCCGCTCCGATGACCGGCGCGACGCGTAGCGCTTCGGGGATTCGCTCGACACCGATGATCGCGTCGATGGATTGGTGCCAATGGTAGATGCGCGCTTCCTGATAGCTGAGCGGTACACCATCGTAGACATACGATTCAACGGCTTTCTGAATCCAGTTGCCGAATTGCGTGTCTTCGGCAACGACGTCATTGAAGAAGCCGATCTGGCGATCCCAACTATCAGGCACCGGCGCCGGTGACCAGTCTTTGCCGAACCAGGATATTTCCAGCGTCGTCGTGTTCAGACTCGTCGGCCAGAACGCCATGATCGGGAATCCCTTCGCGCTCATCGGCGAAACGAGATTCGGTAGCAGATTGAACGACAGCGTGCAGGTACGTGCAATCTCGCCGGCCGTCTCGATGTCGGGTCGATCGTCGCGAACATCGTTCTGCCCACGCATCGGCTTCGACGGCGCCACCATGCGCCCGTGTCCGCCGGCGTACAACGTATTCACATTGCCGCGATGGTCCAGCAACGGCGATACCGTTGTCGGGTGAATCGACGGCACGTGATAGACCTCCATGTTTGCTTCCATCGCGATCTTCCAGTTGCACTGCAACTCGAAGCGATCTCTGCGGACGAAACGCAGCGAATCGAACTGGAACTGCTGCCACTGCGGAATGAACTCCGCAAATTCTTCCGCCAGCGGCCGCGCATCGACGTCGAAATTGACGAACATGAACTTGCCGATCGATTCAATGCGCACCGGATATAGCGAACGACAGGACTTGTCGAGGCCGATGAAATCGCGTTCATCGCGCAACGCGATCAGCGAACCGTCGTGGGCATACGTCCAACCGTGATAGCCACACACAAGCCGATCCGTCCGGCCATACGGTTCACGCACCAGCGCGGCGCCGCGATGCCGGCAGGTGTTGTAGAACGCGCGTAAACCATCGCGCGCGTGCAGGATCACGACGCCCTGCCGTGCCGATTCGAACAATTTGTAGCAGCCAAGCTCCGGCACTTCGTCCAGATGTCCGGCGAACAACCACGACTTGCGCCAGACGTGTTCCCGTTCCAGCGCATAAAAGGCAGGGTCCGTGTAGCGTTTGCCCGGCAAATCAGGCAGCACGGGAAAATCACTCGGCGGTGCCTTGCGTGCGCGCTCGAACTCGATCAGGCGCCGCAGGTCCGCCGTTTCATCGCGGTAGGAGCCGGAACCGGTCATAGGGCCGCACTCCAATCAGACGGTGACGCACTGCCCCAATCGGGCCGCGCAAATGTGAACGTCGTCATGTTCCACCCGAGGTTTCGTTGAGCAAAACGACGCCATGCCCGAATCTCGTCCGGTACCCCGCTTCCATCGCCCCGCATGCAGAACACGGAAGGGCTGCCGCCATGTTTCAGCTGACCATCTGGTCGCTGCCGTCGCTGATTGCATTGGTTCTCGCGGGCTCCACCTTGCGCTTCGCCCGACGCAATCCCGGCGTTCCAGGTGTCACACCGCTGCTGGGTCTGTGCCTGTGCATCATGACCTGGTCCGGCGGACAGTTCCTCGCCACGCTGGTCACGACCCCGTCGTTGAAAATGCTCGCCGTCAAAATCGAGGCACCCGGCATTGCGTACGTGGCGGTGTGCTGGTTCTGGTTTGCAGTGGCGTATGCCCGACAACGCCGGTACGTGTCGCGCGCACTGCTGATCACAATCTCGATCCTCCCCACCATCTCGCTGGCGCTCGGGCTGACGAACGAATGGCACCAGCTCATCTGGGAATCGCCGCATACCGTCCTGCGACACGGCTACGTCAGTTGGGTTGCGGACGACGGTCCCTGGTGGGTGGTCCATGTGCTGTACACGTATGCGTTGCTGTTTGCTGCCACGGTGATTCTCGGCTTCGAACTGTCGCGTTCGCAACGCTACCGCAAAGCGCTCGTCGCGGTGATCGCAGCACCCACCGTGACGGCGGGCTTGAACGCGTTGTCGATCACCGGCTGGTTTCCGCTGCCCGGCTTCGACCTGACACCGCTGGGCTTCGCGCTGTCGGCCCTGTTGATGAACGACAGCGTACTGCGCTTCGGGCTGATCGAAGTCACGCCGATGATCCGCAATCGCCTCGTCGAACAGTTGACCGATGCGGTCGTGGTCATTCAGGCCGACGGCCGCATCATCGATCTGAATTCCACCGCCGCCACAACGTTCGGCACTACGATCGAATCGGCGCTGAATCAGCCGGCGACGAACTTCATCCGCACCCAGTATCTGCCTGGTTTGATGGTTGGGCTGTTCTCCAAGGCCGAATTCAATCTCGGCGACCGCTCCTTCCACGTACTGGCGACGCCGTTGGCGAATGACTCCGAACAGCCGCAGGAAATGGCACTGGTGTTTCGCGACATCACGGAGCTGACGAAGATCAAGCATGAGATGGAGCGTCTGGCCCACACCGACTTCCTGACCAACCTGGCGAACCGCCGCTACTTCATGCAACGGCTCAACGAAGAAACCGAGCGCGTCAAACGCGGCAATCAGCCGATGAGCGTGCTGTTGCTCGATATGGATTCGTTCAAGAACGTCAACGACACATACGGCCACGATATCGGCGACCGTGTGCTGCAGGTGATTGCCAGCATTACGCAGGAGATCAAACGGGTCTCCGACGTAGCGGCGCGCATCGGCGGTGAAGAGTTCGCGATGCTGCTGCCCGACACCGATCACGAGGGTGCAATGAAGCTTGCGCAACGGCTGCGCACCACCATCAATGAACAGATGATCGCCGACGCAAGAGGCAAAGAGATTCGGGTCACCGCAAGCATTGGTGTCGCAACGATGTCGTGCCTCGACGACGGCATCGACCACATCCTCACGCACGCGGACCGCGCGCTGTATCAGGCGAAAGGTGCGGGTAAAAACCGCGTGTGTAGTGAGTGACGCCACAGCGCTACTGACCCTGTCTGCCGACCAAAACGTTACGAAACTCCCACGCTATATCGCTGCGGATTGAACGCGATTTCGTCGGGATCGCGGCCGATCGACTCGCGAAACGCCCGGTGCATGTTGATCAGCGATGGCTCGTTGCGACCGAAGATCGAATACGGGTGCAACCCCGACTTGAAGCTCTTCATCACGTTGCGGCTGATCCAGTAGTCTTCGTTCTCGACGATCGAATAGATGTAGTCGAACTGCTCGTGGGCCGCAGCGAGCTCCGCCTCGGTGGTCAGATGCTTGCGTGAATACAGGTGATAGCGCGTGATGTGTTCGTCGACACGCTCACCGGGATAAAGATGGAACATGTAGACGACGTCGCGCGATACCAGCAGTGAGATGTTCGGAAACAGAAAGTGCACAAACGTCAGGTGCGCTAACGCGTCCCAGTCAGATTCCGGTTGACCTTTCAGTTCGACGATCGACTTCGTCGGAAAGCCGAGCCGATGATTGTATTTGTATCGGTCGTACGTCATCAGATTCGTCAGCGACGTCAACCCCACCGAATCCTTGTGCAGCGGACCGAAGTGATAGCCCTCGCAGAACGTGTCGAGGGCAAGCTTCCAGTTCGTACGCACGCGCAACTCTTTGCTGCGGATGAACTGCGTATCGGCGAGACCCCAGGTGGCGAGTTGCGGGCCGAGTTCACCGAGCACATCGTCGATATCGACGCCGCCTTCCGGGTCAGGGTTGACGTAGACGAGCCCGTACTTTTCCTGGGCGGGCAAACGAATCAGCCCGTGACTCGATTTGTCGACTTGTCCAAACGTCTCCTGCCGGAAAATGGACTGCAGCTGTCCAGACAGACTGTACGTCCAGGCGTGATACGGACAGGTGAAGCGATCTTTGTGGCCGCACGCAACATCTTCGAGGCGCGCGCCACGATGTCGGCATGCGTTCAAGAATGCGCGCACGACACCATTCGTGTCGCGCACCACGATCATGGGAACACCGGTGTCTTCGTGCGTCTTGAAGTCACCCGGATTCGGAATCTCCGAGCTGAGACAGATCAACGTGGCGCCTTTCCGAAACAGCTTTTCGCGTTCCTCGCGCCACAGCGTTTCGTCGGTGTACGTCGTGGCGTCGATCACCAGCGGCTGGTCCGCCATCGCGGTGGTGCCGCTTGCCAGGTAGTCGAGGCAGCGGCGCGCAATGGCATTGAGTTCGAGCGTATCCACAAGGTCGGCCCTCGGTCCAACTGTCTTTGTACCGAGGGGCGAAAAAAAAGCAACTCTGACGGTTTTCTAATTCCCGGTCGGCTTTGCGCTCGGTTTGGCGTTCGCCTTGGGGTGTGTTGTCGGCTTCGCCGGTGCACCAGCCGCAGGCCCGGCCGCTGCGAACGCGCCACCGCTAATCAGGTCACTGCGATCCTTGATCAACGGCTCGCCAACGTACGCCGCGAGCTTGAACGCGCCAGCCTGGCCCTTGCGCGTGACGATGAAATCGCTTTTCGGGCTCGGCCGATACAACTGATAGTCGAACTCACCGTTTTTCGTCGTCGCGTTCAACGAAAGAACCGGTTGGCTGCCTGCACCAGGCGCATCCGCCACACCCATGATGCGCAGGTTGGCAACCTTATTGACCAGTTCGGTGGCTGCGTCCTGCTTCAATTTTTCGTCGGATGCCAATCCGTCAAGCGTCCATGGGGCGCCATCCTTCGCCTTGTCCGCTGCGCGTTGCAGCGTCCAGTGGTCCGGCCATACCAGCTTCGTGATGTCGCCGGTCGGCTTCAGCATATCCTTGTCGAGCCAGTCATCGGCTCGCGCCGTTGCATCGTAATTGGCGAACGAAATCGCATAAATATCGTTGGAATCGGCGCGCCGGGCGTGCACTTTCTTGAAGCCCGGCGAAGTGCCCAGGTACACATCACCAACGACCTTACCGTGTTCCATCAGCTTGATTTCACGCTGAAACTTGTCAGGCGCCACCTCGAATCGCTTCGCCGATTCAGCACTCGTCGCAACCGGCCAAGGCACCTTCACGTCGGCCAGCTTGTCGAGCAGTTCGCTCACCTTGTGATTGTCGGCGGGCAGTCCTTTCGAATCCGACAGCAGCCAACCGGACGGGCCCTTTCGCAACGTCAATTTCTGACCCTTGTCGTCGATCACCTCGAGCCCGTCGATCTTGCCGCGATCGACCGCCAGCAGCTTCGCAGGCGGCTTCGACATGGCGCGCTGCTGCCACACGAGAATGCCACCGAGCACGACCAACTGCAGCACGAGTAACAGCGACAACGCTTTCACATGACGGTTCATGTCGGCTGTCTCCCGTTCCGATCAGAGCCCCGATCGGCACTCTGACCAGGCGGAGCACCGGGCGCACGGGCGCCATCGAGCCAACGGTGATACTTCGCCACACGGGTCTTCGCGCGCGCGCGGTGTATCCCGAAGATGATCGCGAGCAGGATCAGCGCCAACGCATAGTTCGAGTATTCGAGCGTCATGCGCCGTGATGGGGTGAGCGACGGTAGCGTGCGGTTGAAATGGCCACGCGAGCGTATTGACAGCAACGCGGGGTCCTCGAGCGAGGCATCCACCGCGTTGGCCATCATCTGCATCGAATTGGCATACACGGTCCCCTCGGCAGACCCGATCATCGACAGCGTCTGATCGGACAGGAACGTGTTGGAACTGAACACGAACAACCTGGCGGATTCCGATGACTTTCCGATGACACCGGCGATGACATCCGCATCCGCTTTGTCCTTGCCGCCGGTTTTGTCTTTGTCAACGGATTTCGCGTCGGTTTGCGCCTTATCCGGCTCGTTAGGTGTCTTGGCGTCGCTCTTCGCCTGCGCCAGCAACGGATTTGGCTTGTCGGCAAAGAACGAGGCGAAGCTGCCCTTGATGCTGACGCCCAGCACAGACGCGCCGACAGCTCCGTCGGGCGTAAACGCCGAGTGACCACTCGAATCGATGCGCGGCATCACGTCCATCGACTTCGACCGCCAACTCCGCCGCGAACTCTCCAGCAGATCGGTCACCGTACGGCCGGCATTCTTTTTCGCATCGATATCAATCGGCGACACCCACGGCATCGTCACCTGCGGCAGATCGGCGGTGATGGGCGACGTGGCGTTCTTACCCCGGCCACGCACATCGACAAAATATGGATAGTCCAGCATCTGGATCTCCTGGAACGAGAATCCACCAACGTCGCGCGTGACCGGCACTGGGAATGCCGCGTTCTGCGGATCCATGACGAACGACGGATCGATGTGGACGCCCTCGAAATCGAGCCATTGGGCGAGACCCGTATTGCGCGGACCGGCCGTCAGCCTTTGCTCTTTCAGGCTCGGTGCGAGCGGAGACGCCGACAGCATCACCGTACCGCCCTGCATCAGGAACTGATCGATTGCAAAAACCTGCTTGTCGTCGAGATTCGTTGGATCGGCCACGATCAGCACCTCGACGCCGTCGGGCACCCGACCGTCCTTCAGTTGCGTGCGTTCGACGTTATGATCGGTCATCAGCGTATCCGC
The DNA here is from genome assembly GCA_963735085.1 of uncultured Gammaproteobacteria bacterium. Taxonomy (GTDB): domain Bacteria; phylum Pseudomonadota; class Gammaproteobacteria; order Pseudomonadales; family Azotimanducaceae; genus DATJGR01. Next base: position 2,332,447 of record CAVTJP010000005.1, on the reverse strand, counting down.
CAGTCGCGTGAAGTCATCGCCGCCACCCATGCCGCGCATATACGCCGGCGTTTCCGGCGCCATCAACGCGATGGATTTCAGATAGCCGGTGGCGAAGCGCTTGAATGCAGCATCCATCGACCGCTTCAGCGCCGCCTCCGTCAAATCCTGCGGCAGCGGTATCTGTACGACGGTATTGGCGCCGCCATCCAGCACCAGATAGAAGTAGAACGTATTGGTGTCGAGCAGGCTCGTCGCCATGGGCCGGAAGCCATACTGCTGGCGAATCTGCTTCGCGACCGCGCCGTTGTTGGCCGCCGGATCGACGAATTCGACCGACAGTTTGCCGCCCGCCTGCTTCTTGTACTCATCGAGCACTTTGGCAACGGTGTCCTTGAACTTCACGAGTGTCGGCGGCAACGCGCCGTCTGCCGACACGTAGCCGACGAACTTCAACGGCTTCGGAATGTTCGCGAACAGATCACCGCCCGACTGGAAGCCATACAACACTTTCTTCATGGCGCGAGTGATGTCGTATTCCGGGTTGCGCAACTGAACGTCGAGCTTCGACTCGCCCTCGACCTTTACTTCGATCAGATCACGAAAACCGAGCACCTCGAATTGATCACCATACTGAACCAGTATGTCGAAATAGGAATTCACCAGACTCGATTGGTAGCGGTCGGCAACCTGGAACGGCACCGGCCGAATGCCGTACTTGTTGTTCGCTTCGTTTTCGGCCGCCGGATCCTTCGCCGGGTCGACGATTTCCACGTGAATCTTGCCGCGACCGGCAATCTCGTACTCACGCAACAGATCCTTCAACTGCGGCACCAACGGCGCGAGCAGCGGATGCGTCTTCGACGAAAAATAGCCCCGGATCAACAAGGGCTCGCGCAGTTGGTGGATATAGTCCATCGTGGCCGGCGAGATCGAATACAGGCGCCCCTGCGTCATGTCGACGCGCGCGCCGGTCAGCGGTGCCAGCCACAGATTGGCGACCAGCAGATTGGCAACGACCAGGCCGATGCCCATTTGCCATGCGCTGTGACGGCGCTTATCGCCGTCTTTCGCCCAACGCTGGCGCTCCAGTGCAAACACGTTCAACGCGAGAAACGTGATCGTCAGGCTGACGTAGTAGTACAGGTCGCGAAAATCCAGCACGCCGCGGGTGATCGATTCGAATCGCGAGCCGGTGCCGATACCGCGCATCCACGAACCGACCGCATTGCCGGCGAGATCGGTCAACAGAGGACTGCCGATCAGGTAAAGTGCGCCGCAGGCCAGTGTTGCCAGGATCAGGCTGACGATCTGATTGTCGCTGCGCGCGCTGACGGTCAGGCCAATCGCGATATACGCGGCACCCAGCAGCATCGCGGCAAGATAACCCGCGATCACCGGGCCCCAGTCGAGGTTGCCGACGTACGCCACCGTCAACGGCAGCGGCAGGGTCAGCAACAGCGCAATCGCCAGCAGCACCCAGCACGCGAGAAATTTGCCGATGACGAACGACCACGTTGTCACCGGCACCGTCGAGACGAACTCGAGCGTGCCGGAGCGTCGCTCCTCGCTCCACATCCGCATCGTCAGCGCGCTGCACAGAAACACCAGCAGCAGCGGCAGCCATTCGAACATCGGCCGCACGTCGGCGATGTTGCGGGCGAAGAACGCCTCGCCCCAGAAGAAGATGAACAGCGTGATCGCGAGGAAGCTGGCGAGGAACAGGTAGCCGATCGGCGACGAAAAGAACAGCGACAGTTCCTTCGCGGCAATGCGTCTGATGCTGGCTTTGCTCATGCGGCTTCTCCGGCATCGCTGACTTCCCGGAATACCGTTTCCAGATCACGCTGCTCCGGTGTGATGGAAAAGACGCGAACGTTCGCTGCAACCAGAGCCGCGACGACTCGAGCGGCCGTTGCTTCGGCGTCTGCGGAGAATGGCACGCCTATACGCTTCGGGCCGCTACGCGCCGCCACGCCCACACCGTCGATGCCAGCCAATGCGGCCGCGACAACACCCGGTTCCGCGTCGGTACCCACGAGCAACCGTTCGCTGCGTTTGAGCGCCACCAGCGATTCGTCCAGCACCAGCCGGCCGTTACGCAAAATCATCGCGCGGTCACAGACGGCGCTGACCTCCTGCATGATGTGGGTCGACAGGATGATCGTCGCTTGCGATGCGAGTCGCCTGATGAGATCGCGCATGTGTTGCGTCTGCGACGGATCGAGCCCGTTGGTGGGCTCATCGAGCACCAGAAAGCGAGGTTTGTGCAGAATCGCCTGCGCGACACCGACCCGTTGCCGGTAGCCGCGCGACAGCGTCGCAATCGTGTCGAACGCCTTGACCTCGAGTTCGGTCGCCTCGATCGAATCACGCACCGAAGTCGCTTGATCCTGCGGCGCCACGCCACGCAGTTCGGCGGCGTATTCGAGATAGTCGACGACTGTCATTTCCGGATACAGAGGCAGGCTTTCGGAGAGATAACCCAGCGAACGCTGCACGACTTTGGGCTGTTCGGCGACATCGATATCATCGACCAAGATGCGCCCTGCGCTCGGCTCGAGATAACCGGTGAGCATCTTCATGATCGTCGTCTTACCGGCACCGTTGTGGCCCAACAAACCGACTATTTCGCCTTGCTCTATCGTGAAGTCGACTCGATCGACGGCGAGGAAATCCTCGTATCGGCGTGTCAGCTGTTCCGCTTTGATCACTCCCCCCTCCTGTTGGTCGGCCGACTTTGGTGCGCAAGACTACGCAGTCGAGCCTCGAATTCAAGTTTCGACCTTGCAGAGACCGCATCGAGCCGGCAATGTTCCATCCGATGACGACATCATTTACGACAACTTCGATCCCGGTCGCATCGGGTCATCTCGAAGCGCGTTTCGCCGGACACGGTGCGGCAACTCGAGCGATGGTCCTGTGCCATCCGCACCCGCAGTTCGGCGGCAACATGGATGATGCGGTCATCGGCATCATCGACGGCGCAGCCCGGCGTCACGGCTTCGCAACGCTGCGGTTCAACTTTCGTGGCGTCGGATCGAGCAGCGGATGCTTCGACAATGGTATCGGCGAGGTCGACGATCTGCTCGCGGCCGTCGCATGGCTACGCGGACGCGTCGGTGCCATGCCGATCTGGCTCACTGGGTATTCGTTCGGTTCGAATATCGTCTGGCGGGCCATGGATACGCTACAGGACGCGGCGGGTGTGCTGCTGGTCGCCCCGCCCGTTGCGCGTATGGATTTCTCGAGCAACCCGAACTCGGCCGCTGTGGTCAAGGTGCTTGCAGGCTACAACGACGATTTCACCGACGCAGCCGACCTGGATCGTTGGGTAAGGCGCGCAACGCAAGATATCAGTGTGGAGCTCATAGCGGGCGCCGATCATTTTTTCTCGGGCAGGTATGGCGAACTTACGGGGGCTGCGGAACGGGCACTTGGCTGAGGACGTTGTGGCCGTGGTGGGGGCGGATCTCGTATGCGTCGGACACGCGGTAAGTCCCATCCCTGGAGCTCGTCAGCGCCATCCCTGGCGCCGACGGTCCGTCGCATACGAGATCCGCCCCCACCACGACTCGAGCGTCGCGCTTCGCCTGGACGTAGGCAGGGTCAGAGTGCTTCACCACAACAGATAGCCACAGCTTCACGTCGAATGAAGCACTCTGACCCTTTTCCTGCCTATCACCGCTGGATACGCCACGCAGGTGGAGGTGGATGTTTGTTGTGCCGGACCCTGTTGCGCCAGGGATGGGTTCATGGCGCGTCCGGAACAACAAACATCCGCCTCCACCGTGAACCGTAGCGCCCCAACCAACATTCAGATCAGCGCGACACCCGATACGTACTCGTGGCCCCACATCACCAGCGCATACGCAGCGAGACCTGCCAGCAACGGCGCCGCCAGTTCGCGCATCACCAAGCGATTGCGCGATTGAACGATCGCCGCGAAAGGCACGTTCGATGTCGACTGCGCAAACGCGTTCCAGTCGGCGCCCATCGCGCGCGATTTCTTCAAATCGATCAGATAGCCGCCGGCGAGCGATAGTGTGCCGAGGCTGCCGAACAACAGCAGCGACGCAACATCGCCGTTGGCGAGGATGTGCGCGACGGCCCACAATACGACGGCCCACTGAAACGGATGCCGCGTAATGCGCACCACACCGCTGCCCTGTCCGACCGACGCAATCTGCGCTTCCTGACCCACCGCCGTCGGATTACGTGCCATGAATCCTCCCAACAGCAGCGTAAAGGCGATTGGCATCACGATGAACGGGATCGCGCGCAACACCGGCGTCGACAGCCACAGGAATTCGACGTGCGACGCTCGGTTGTAAGCGATGATCAGCCAGGTAAGCGTTGCGGCGGCGATCAGCGAATACACGCCAAGATAGGCGCGGTCTCCGATCGCTGTCACCAACCCGCCGCGCAGCGGTGTGCTGCTGATGCCCAGATGGGCGATGACAAACACGACACCGGCCAACAGCAACTCGGCCATATCCCCACCCCGCTGCGTGGATCGCGATCAGTCGCTCATTGTGAGCATACCGGTTAGAATTTCCAGCGATTTGATCGAGGGGATGTTCACAAGCATGGGGCAGAGCATATGAAAGACGTCACGGGCAAAGTGGCATTCATCACCGGTGGCGCCAGCGGCATGGGCCTGGCAATGGCACGTTCGTTTTCAGCGGCGGGCATGAAGGTTGCGATCGCCGACATCGAGCAGGACGCGCTCGATCGCGTGAAAGCGGAATTCGCCAAGACCAATGCCGAAGTGATCACGCTGAAAGTCGACGTGACGGATCGCGACGCGATGGAGCGTGCCGCCGCCGAAACCGAGGCAGCGTTCGGCAAGGTGCACGTGCTCTGCAACAATGCCGGCGTCGCGGTCAGCGGACCGCTGGATGCGATGAACTACAAGGACTGGGACTGGGTGATGGGCGTCAACCTCGCTGGCGTCGTCAACGGCGTGCAGACATTCGTCGAACGCATCAAGTCGCACGGTGAGGGCGGTCATATCGTCAACACTGCCTCGATGGCCGGGCAGATGGCCGTTCCCGGCCTGGGCGTCTACACCACCACGAAGTATGCCGTGGTCGGTCTGTCGGAAGTGATGCGCGCGGATCTTGCGCCGCACAACATCGGCGTGTCGGTGCTGTGTCCGGGCGTCGTCACGACGGGTATTTTCAACTCCGGGCGCAATCGGCCAGAGGTTTTGCAGGGAGAGGTCGACACCGCCTCCATGTTGCTGGCCGGTGACGGACCCGATGCCGACCAAGCCGCACGCATGGCTGAAATCATCGCCAACGCGCTCGACCCGGCCGTCGTCGGCGACATGGTGCTGGCGGCCATTCAAGCGGATGACGCGTACATCTTCAGCCATCCGGAACTGAAGATGATGGTCGATGCACGCAGCGCAGCGATCAATGAGTCGTTTGCGCGCTGGTCGCAATACCGCAACGATCACAACGTTTGAGGGCGCTCGCATGAACAGACTGAAAGGCAAGACCGCGCTGATCACCGGCGCCGCACGCGGGCTCGGCGCCGCCATCGCGACACGCTTCGCCGAGGAAGGCGCCTCAATCATCATCAACGATCTCAATCTCGATGCGGCGCGCGCGACGGCCAAGTCATTGAACGGCACCGGCTTTGCCGCCAACGTCGCCGACTCGAAGGATGTCGCGCGGATGTTCGCCGATATCGCCAAAACAACCGAACGAATCGACATCCTCGTCAACAACGCCGGCATCAGTGGCCTCGAAGGGCGCAACGACAACAACCAGCGCATCGCCGAGATGGTTCAGCGCGCCGAAGCGGCGGCGCGCGGCGAGCCGGTCGAACCGAACAATGCGACGATTGAGACCACCGACGAGGAATGGCACCGAATGCTCGGTGTGCATGTCGACGGCACGTTCTTCTGCTGCCGAGAGGCGCTCAAAACGATGACCGCGCAACGCGCCGGCGCAATCATCAACATGGGTAGCATCATGGGTACGTTCGGCCGTGGCGGCGGCACCGCGTACTGCACCGCGAAAGCGGCGATCCTCGGCTTTACGCGCTCGTTGGCGCACGAGGTCGCCGATCGCAACATTCGTGTGAACGCGATTGCGCCCGGCTGGATTCTGACGGATATGACTTCACCATTCGAAGCGATGCACCCGATGCTGGCGGCGCAGACACCGCAGGGTCGCATTGGTGAACCGGACGACATCGCGTGGGCAGCGGTCTATCTCGCCAGCGAGGAAGCGAAGTTCATGACCGGCCAGGTGATCTCGCCGAACGGCGGCTGGTACATGAGCCAATAGACGAATTGTGCTCAGTCCACGCTGGCGCTACAGCGCACTGTCGACGAAGTGCTGGATCACGGCGGATCCGATCCATGTGATCGGCGGAATCACCAGATAAATGGCGAGCCGGCTCGCCACGCCGGTATCGAACGGCCACTCGCTTACCGACTCGATCTCGCGCCGATAGGTCAGCAGTGGCACGAGGTGAGCGATGAGCTGCGGGTCCTTTTGCTTGGCCCTGGTCAGTGCCTCGAGTTCGCCATCGAGTCGTTCGATTTCGGCGACTTTGGCCGCCGCGATGGCGCGATGAATCGGCAACAACGGCAATGCGAATAAGAACAGCAACGGAATCGTCGTTGCAAAGAGCCCCGGAACCGACGCAATTGCAGCCAGGTTGGTGTTCAACCACAGAATCGGAAATGCCGCCTGCGCGCCGATGATGGCCAACGTCAGGATCACCGCGACCCGCGCAAACGGCGTGATCGCGCGCGGTTGTAACAGATCGACCCGGGTTCGCCGACCGAGCCGCGAAAACAGCAACGCAATCTGAAACTCGCCGGCCATCACCGTCATCATCACGATCCAAACCAGCAGCGTGCCCCACGCCACTGCCCCGTCGATTCGATTCTCCGCAAAGACTCGAACCAGGTTCCCAGTCCGCGTCAGCGCAATGTTGTGCGCGAGACCGGCGACGATACCGACGACGAGAATGATCACCTGCGCGCGGACCGATCGTTCCGAGATCGCGCGCCGCCAGCGATCGATCTCCAAATCGGATGCTTCCAGGTGCGGCACGAGATCGTCGAAGGCATCCTCGGAGCGGGCAACCGTGTAGTGAAATGCGGCTATCGCATAGGCAATGATCACCGCGAAGAACACTGGGACATTCGCCGGAGTATTGCGCGGTGAGGTATGACCGAAAATCCCGACCGCAGCATAGATGCCCAGCAGAACCACCAATACCACAGCAGCGGTCAGCAGACGGCCAAAGCGCACATTCGGCACCAGCCGCAGGATCCAAAGCCGACGCATGACGCTCATATCCCGGTACCGACCCCACCGATCAACGCATCCAGCACCTGATTCGGTTGCTCTGACAACATCGCATGGCCGCAGCCGGGCAGCGTAACGAGACGCGCGTTCGGAATCTGCGCCGCGAACGCGCGACCGCTGCGCGCGGGCGTCATCTGATCAGCTTCGCCGACGATCACCAACGTTGGCACTTTGATGGCTGCCGGATCCGAGACGTAGGCGTTGCACGCCGCCAGGTCGGCGTAATGAACGCCGCGCGCGGTTCGTTCGATCAGGCGCGCGCCACCACCCAGCATCCACACGCCGGGATTCGGGTTGCCGCCCAGCCGGGCTCGCGGGCTGTGACTCCAACCATTGGCCATCTCGGTCGCCGACGAGTCGTTGGCGAGCGCGGCGCCGAGCAATCGTTCGGTAACCGGCATCGGCGCCGAGACGCCGAGCAGCGCCAGCGCCGTCACCCGCGACGGGTGACGGGTTGCGAGCGCCTGCGCAATCAACGCACCCATGCTATGACCCACGACCGTGGCGCTGGCCACGTGTACGGCATCGAGCAGATGCGCGAGCCAATCCGCCATCGCTTCGACGCGCGTCAGCGCAGGGCCGTCGGACCGTCCATGTCCGGGCAAATCCGGCGCCAGCACACGCCGGCCGTGACGCGCAAAGTAACGTGCCGGCATGACCCAGACGGTGTGATCGTGCGCGGCGCCGTGCAGAAAGACGATGGGCGCCGCGTCCGAGCGCGGTTGTCCGCTGCCGGTTCCGATGAACACCATGCGTCCGTCGAGATCGACGCGCACTCAACTCACCGAGCGCTGGGCACGGTGTAGCGCGCGGCCCAGATCATCGATCAGATCGTCGACATCCTCCAGCCCAACCGACAGTCGCACCAGGCCTTCGCCGATACCGGCCGCACGCAACGCATCGGTGTCCATACGGTGGTGCGTGGTGCTGGCCGGATGAATGACCAGCGACTTGGCATCGCCAACGTTTGCGACGTGCGAAAAAATTGCCAGGCTCTCGATGAACACGCGACCCGCCGCGCGGCCGCCGTTGATGTCGAACGACAACACCGCGCCTGCACCGCGCGGCATCAATTGTCGTGCGAGTTCGTGATCCGGATGGCCCGGCAGATCAGGATGACTGACACTTCGCACCGCGGCGTGTTCGGCGAGGAACGCCGCGATTCGGTGCGCGTTCGCAACATGCCGGTCCATGCGCAGCGACAGCGTCTCGAGGCCCTGCAGGATTTGAAACGCCGTCGTCGGCGCCATGCACGCACCGAAATCGCGCAGCCCTTCTTTGCGGGCGCGCGTGATGAATGCCTGTGGACCGAATTCCTCCGCGAAAACCAGACCGTGAAAACCGGCGTAGGGTTGTGTCAATGTCGCGAACTTGCCCGACGCTTCCCAATCGAACGCGCCCCCGTCGACCAGCACACCACCGATGACGACGCCGTGGCCCGACAGAAATTTCGTCGCGCTGTGCAGCACGAGATCCGCACCCCATTCGAACGGCCGCATCAGATACGGCGTCGTGAACGTCGAATCGATCAACAGCGGCAAGCCGGCATCGTGCGCGATGCGCGCCACAACGGGAACGTTCAGCACTTCCAGTCCCGGGTTGCCCAGCGTCTCGCCGAATACGAGGCGCGTCTCGGCCCGGATCGCGTTGGCAAATGCTGCGGGATCGCGCGGATCGACGAACGTTGTTGTAATGCCGAAGCGCGGCAGCGTGTAAGCGAGCAGATTGTGGGTGCCGCCATAGATCGAGCGCGACGCGACGATGTGATCACCGGCACTGCACAACGTCGCCGCCGCGAGATGCATCGCCGCCTGCCCGCTCGCAGTGGCAATCGCACCGACACCGCCTTCCAGTGCGGCGACGCGCTCCTCGAGCACCGCATTCGTTGGATTGGACAACCGCGAATACACATGTCCGGCGCGTTCGAGGTTGAAAAGCCCCGCAGCGTATTCGGTATCCGGAAAGACGAACGCAGCCGATTGATAGATCGGCGTGGCGCGTGCCCCTGTGGCCGGATCCGGGCGCTGCCCGGCATGCAGCGAAAGCGTGTCGAAGCCGGCGCCTTTATCTGCCATCGAGCCACCTCGCGATTCGCAAGCGCCTCCGCATTGTTTCAGAGGCATCACTTCAGAAGGGCATCATTCCGGAAACGGCGTCATTCCAGATAACGATCGCGCAATGCCGCGCGCCGCTGCGCATCGACGCCAAGCGCACGTTCGAGATACCCATCGAACGAGCCGTAGCGCGTATCGACCTCGTCGAGTGCCGCGCCGATGTATTCTTCGCGCACGCCGGACAGCGCTTTCGCCGTCTCGACATCGACATCACCATAGTGCCCATGAAGACGCGGCACGATGAAACGTTCGAAGTCCATCGCTTCGTTGGTCAGCAGATAGTCTTCAATCACCGTTTCGCGCGGCACACCGAGCGCAAGCTGAATCGCGGCTACGCCGAACCCCGTGCGGTCCTTGCCGGCGGCGCAATGAATCAGAAAGCCTTTGTCTCCCGCCGCCCATAGTGCATCGAATACACGCCGGTACTCGGCATTGTGCACGCGTGCCAGTTCGCGATTGATCTCTGTCATGTAATGCACGCGCCCGGCCAGATCGAGCCCGGCGAACTCCATCGCCGCACGCAGCTTCACGCCGCTGTCGGGATCGATCGGCACATGCACCTGGCGCGGATCGTGCGGCGGAAATGGCGTCGGCTCGAGTTCGCGTTCCTCCTCACGGCGCAGATCGCAGATCACGCCAATGCGCAGATTAAGCACGGCATTGCGGCCGTCTTGTGTCAATGTCGACAGGATGCCCGAGCGAAACAGCGCGCCCGATCGAACACGTCTTCCGTCCACCGTGTCGTAGCCGCCGAAGTCGCGCAGATTGACGGCACCCGGAAGGTCGAGAATTCGGTTCATCTATCGTTCCTGAATTGCTGAAATTGCTGTCCGGTCACGCGTTGAGTTCGCTGATCTGTTCATTCAGCGTCCAGTAGTCATAGAGCACACCGATCAATAGCAGGCCGCCCGTGAGCAGATAAAGCAGACCGGTAAACCACTTGCCCATGTAGAACCGATGCACGCCGAACACGCCCAGAAACGTCAAGAACACCCACGCCACCGTGTAGCTGACGTCGCCGGAAAAGTAACGCCGGTCGGCCTCATCGTTCATCTGCGGAATCAGCAGCAGGTCGATGATCCAGCCGATCAGCAGCAGGCCGAATGTGAAGAAGTAGATCGTTCCACTCACCGGACGCCCGTAGTAGAAACGATGCGCGCCCATGAACCCGAAGATCCACAGAATGTAGCCGACCGCTTTCGAGTGGGTTTCGATCATCGCGCTTCAGTCGTATCCGACCAGAATCAGCCGATTCGGAAGCTCGTTCTGGTTGTCGGCGGTTTTCGGCACGGCTTCGGCCAGAATGTCACCGCATTCACCGATCGCCTGCACGAACCCGGAGGTCACGCGCTTGCGCCGCACGTTGGCAATGAAACGGTCGACGATGGCCTGCCAGCGGCCGTCGTCAACGTGTGCACTGACGCCGCGATCGACGAGAATTTCGACATAGTGCTCGGCTTCGGAGACAAATATCAGCAGCCCCGTTTCACCGCTGGTGTGGTGCAAACCGTTGTCCAGAAACTGCCGGCGCGCCATGTTCGCTGCGCGCCAGTGTCCGAGCCGTTTCGGAATGATGCGTTGCGCCAGCGCTGGAATGCGGACCAGCAGCACCAGTACGCAGAACAGCACCAGTTGAAATGCAACGAAGAGCAACGCACTCGGATGCAGGAACAACAACGGCGCGCTCAACAGCAGCGCGCCTACCGCTGCGCACGCCATCGCCAGGTGAACATAGTCGTCGCTGCGCGCCGCGAGTACCGCCACCAGTTCCGCGTTGGTGCGCAGCTCGACTTCGCTGATCGCATCGGCAATCTCGGAACGCTCATGTTCGACAAACAGACTCATCGTCGCGTTACCAACTGCCCGACGCACCGCCGCCGCCGAAGCTGCCGCCGCCACCACTGAATCCGCCACCACCGCCGAAACCGCCACCACCAAAGCCACCGCCGCGCCCGCCGCCCATGCCATTGAGCACGCTACCCCACAGTATTGCGCGGCCCAATCCACCGCCACCGCCGCGGCGACCGCCGAATCCACTGATGACGATGAACAACACGATCAGCCAGAATATGCTGACGTGCAGTCCCTTGACTCGGTTCTTTGCCGGTTGCGCATTGCCTTCACGGCTCTGCCCGCCCAACACGTCGATGATGGCGCTGACACCGGCACTAACGCCAGCATCGTAATCACCTTTGCGAAACTCGGGAACGATGCGGGTGTTGATGATGTTCGACGACATCGCGTCAGTCAGATCCCCCTCGAGGCCATAGCCCACCTCGATACGAACCTTGTGCTCCGCCTTCGCGACGATCAGCAATACGCCGGTGTCATGCGCCTTGCCGCCGATGCCCCAGTGCCGGCCCAATTGATAGCCGTACTGTTCGATCGGCGTGCCGTCGAGGCTCGGTATCGTCGCCACGACAATCTGCCGCCCGGTTGCCGCGTCATACGCTGCGAGTTGCCGCGTCAGTTCGGCACGCGTTTGCGCGCTGAGGAGGCCCGCAGCATCGACCACGCGGCCGCTCAGCGGCGGAAATGTCAACGCATGCGCGAATGCTGCCGCCAACAGCAGCACGGCAAGCATCGGCACGCGTCGCATCAGAATTTGACGACCGGCGCGGTGGCCGCACCTTCCGACGCTGTGAACGACTCGCGTACCTTCATGTCGCGATACATCAATGCGTGCCAGATGCGGCCGGGAAACGTGCGAATCTCGGTGTTGTAGCGCTGCACCGCGGCGATGTAGTCCCGGCGCGCCACACTGATGCGATTCTCGGTGCCTTCGAGTTGCGATTGCAGCTGCAGAAAGTTCTGGTTCGCCTTCAGGTCGGGATAGCGTTCGACCACCACCATTAGCCTGGACAGCGCGCCGGTCAGCGCTGCCTGGTTCTGCTCGAATGCCTTGAACGCTTTGGGGTCGGACATCGTTTCGGGCGTCACGTTCATCTGCGATACTTTCGCGCGCGCTTCGATGACCGCTTGCAGCGTGTCCTGCTCGTGCGTCGCGTAGCCCTTCACCGTGGCCACCAGGTTCGGTACCAGATCGGCACGGCGCTGGTATTGATTCTGGACCTGGCCCCACGCCGCCTTGACCTGTTCGTCATAGCTCGGAATGGTGTTGATGCCGCATCCGGAAACGATCGCCGCCACGATCGTAAACAGTCCAATTCGCGCCACACGCATGTCGATCTCCCGGTGATGGATGCACGCACTATGTGGGCAATGCGACGGCGCATCAAGATAGCGACGCACTCTATGGAATTGGCTGAATCACCTCTCTACACTTCCCGATGCGCCAATCGACGTGCCAATCATGGAGGGTTCCACTTGAACACGCCCAAAGGCTTTCTGCTTCGCAACGCGCTCGTCGTCACGATGAGCCTGCATCTCGTCGGCCTCGGCTGCATACCGGCCGCTCACGCGGCGGTGATCGGCACACCGGCTTTCAGTCAATCGATCAGCCAATCCGGCAGCCAATCGGCTGTTCAATCCGTGGGGCGCGATGCGCGCATCCAACGGATCAACGGCTTCTTCGCACGGGACGCCGTGCGCAAACAGATGATCGGTCTGGGCGTCGATCCCAAAGACGCGCAAGCGCGCGTGGCTGCGCTGACTGACGGTGAACTGCAGACGCTCGATCAGCGCATCGGTTCGATGCCGGCGGGCGGTGACGTGTTGGCCTTGTTCGGAATCGTATTCATCGTGCTGCTGATTCTCGAACTGGTCGGCGTAACCCATATCTTCAGCAAGTTTTAACCGACCGTCTTCAGCGACTGCATGCGGCCGCATCACGCCCCGCGGCCTGGGCCGCAATGGCCTTCGCGCGCGTGTCGCCGATCGCCGCGCGCAGTTCGCCGCCTTGTTCGGTATCTGCAATGTTTGCCAGCGCCGCATCCGCGTAGCTGACGGCGCGTGTTGCGCAACCCAGACCCAGCATCACCTCGGCAAGATTGTTCAGCGCGCTGGGGTTGCCGGGAGACAGCCGCAGAACCCGCTCGTACCCGGCTCCTGCTGCAGAAAGATGCCCAAGACGGTACTCGGTGGTTGCGAGCCCAAACGACGCCACCAGATTGTCCGGCCAACGAACCAACGCAGCCGCATACGCGTCGCGCGCGACCGCGAGCTCGCCGAGTGCCTCGAGCGGCACGATCGAAGCGACATAGCGCGCCGCGTCGGCCGTCGCCGGCAGCGTGTGGCCTGCCAGAGTCACCATCGCCCATTGCTTCGACTTGCGCCAACTGCGTATGAAATCCGCGTAAGGCATCTCCAAGCGCTCGGTGGTACCCGACCGCAACAGCATCATTTGACCGGATGATTGATATCCGACCACGACGGCGTAGTGCCACACGTGCAACGGTCCGACGCCGAGGTCCTGCAGCACCAGCACCGGATGGCCCGCATCGAGTTCGGCAAACAACGCGTTCGCATCCGGGGACAGCACGTAGGGAATGCGTTGATGGCGGCGCGCCGCAGCGATCAATTCAAGCTGCAGAGAGCCGCGCCGGCCAGGCAGGTAAATCTGCGGTACGAGTTGCTCGGGTGTAACCCGTGCGCCCGACGCATTCAGCACCGTTGCCAGCGCCGCCGGTCCACACTGGTGAGTGGCCTGGGCAAAAAACGGCGTCGCGGTGAGTTCCACATCCTGCCTCGCACCGCCCGGCAAGACGATCGGCCGGTTGTGCGCGCAGCCACACACCAGCGTCAGCACCAGCAACACGCCGACGAGCGCGCGCTGCCGCGATGAGTACGGCGCTCGACCGCCGTTCAAGTCAGTCCGCTGCGGTGGTCAAAGCAGTGATGGCGCTGACAATCTGCGGCCACACCTGGCGCGGCAGATCGTGTCCCATGCCGTCGATCAACATCAGCTGCGATCCGCGCAGCGCTTCGTGTGTGTCGATCCCCGCTTCGACCGGCACCAACGGATCCGCTTTGCCGTGAATGACCAGCGCGGCAAGCTCGAGGTTCGCCAGCGCCGGCTTGCGGCTGCCGTGCGAGGCTACCGCCGCCATCTGGCGCGCCACACCGACCGGATGGAACGCACGCTCGAATGCTTCCAGGGCACGCGCCTGTACCTCTTCGGGATCCGCCGGATAGCCGGGACTGCCAATGATCTTCGATACGCTGACGGAGCGTGCGAGCACCTCGTCGCGGCTTGTGCCCGCCGGACTCATCAGTGCAGCCATCGCTTCCGGTTTCGATGGCGGCAGGTCGCGATTGCCTGTGCTCGACATGATCGACGTGAGGCTCTTGACGCGCTTGGGATCGTTGATCGCCATCGCCTGCACAATCATGCCGCCCATCGACGCGCCGCAGATGTGTGCGGCGGGGATGTCGAGCGCATCGAGCACGCCGAAGCCGTCAAGCGCCATGTCATCCAGTGTGTACGGCGCCGAAACCGGCTCGCCCGCAGCTGCCTGCGCCATCATCGCGGCAATGTCCGGCACGCCTGCCGAATCGAGTTTCGTCGACAATCCTACGTCGCGATTGTCGTATCGGACGACGAAATGACCCGCGTCGGCGAGTTGCTGACAGAACTCCGCTCGCCAATGAATCATTTGTGCACCGAGGCCCATCACCAGCAGCAACGGCCGCCCGGTGCGTTCGCCAAAGGTGTCGTACTCGATCTGAATCCCGTTCGCCGCCAACTGCGCCATGCAAATTGCCTCGTCGATTAATCGTGGCGCGATTGTACTACTCAAAATGTACTACTCAGAATGTGCTACTCGGAGCGTGCCGGGCAGTTTGCGCATGGCATTTAGTACGGTAGCCTGCCGGTCATCTCAATCGACGCCAGAGCCACTTCATGACGCCATTCGATTCGCCACATTTCATCACCACCAACGGCATCCGCATGGCGGTCTACGAACAGGGCGCAGGCAAGCCGCTGGTGTTGTGTCACGGCTTCCCGGAACTTGCGTTCTCGTGGCGGCACCAACTGCAGCCGCTCGCCGATGCCGGCTATCACGTGCTGGCACCGGACCAGCGCGGCTATGGCGCAACCGACAAACCGGCCGAGGTCGAATCGTATGACATCGTTCATCTGACCGGCGACCTGGTCGGCCTGTTGGACCACTATGGGTATAAGGACGCGGTGTTCGTCGGCCACGACTGGGGCGCGATCGTCGTCTGGGGTATGGCGCTGCTGCACCCCGAACGCGTCGCGGGTGTCATTAACCTGAGCGTACCGTTTCTCGATCGCGGCACCACCGAATGGGTGGCGTTCTGGGAGCAGATGCTCGGCGGCGACTTCTACATCGTTCACTTCAATCGCCAACCCGGCGTCGCGGATGCGGCCTTCGCGCGCAACCCGAAGAATCTGCTGCGCAACCTGTATCGCACCGGACAATGGGATGCGCCGCCGCGCGAAGCGCGTCCCGGCATGGCGATGATCAACCTTGTCGAGGAAACCGATCCGCCTGGGCGGCTGATGATGTCGGAAGCGGAACTCGACGTGTTCGCCAGCGCGTTCGCCGAAGGCGGCTTCACCGGGCCGATCAACTGGTACCGCAACTTCACGCGCAACTGGCATACGCTCGGCTCAATCCCACAGCATGTAGCCTGCGCTGCGCTGATGATCCACGGACGCTACGACATGGTGCAGGCGTCGGCGAAGATCAGCGAATTCGTGCCGCGGGTCGAAGTCGAAACGCTCGACTGCGGCCACTGGATTCAGCAGGAAAAACCCGTCGAAACCAACCGGCTGATGCTCGACTGGCTGACGCGAAATTATTCTGTTCGGTCGCCCGCGCGGTAGCCGCCAGACCGCTACCCCGAGGTGCGATTCAGACGAGCCTGAGAATGGCCCCGATCAGCGAGCCGATCACGAGTACCGCGGTGGCCAGCATGCCGATCAGCACGCCCGGACCACGTTTATCCGGGTCGCCGATATACAGGTTGAAATACAACGCACGGCCGATGATGAACACGACACCGAGAATCGCCGCCCACATTTCGGAGACGAACGACGCGAACGTGAACAGGCTCGGTATGAACATCACGAGCTGTTCCAGCGTGTTCTGGTGAACACGATTGTAGCGCTCGAACATGTCATTGCCGGTGGTTGCCGGCGCCTTGATGCCGTATTTCCCCCGCGCCTGACCCACTTTCATGCTGAAGAAGAAGTACTCGAGCAGCGCCAACATGGCGACTATGGTGACCCAGGCCATCGCATCCCCTCCGATTCGGTAATCGTTCCATCCCGCGCACGATCATCCACCATTGCCGCGTCGTTCAGCAAGCTGACAGTAGCGCTCGGGGGAGAAATAGGGTCAGAACCGCTCTGACCCGCTGCCCTAGCCCCCCTGCCCCATCCATTTCAACGCATTGTGTCGGCGGCGCTGCAATAGCATTATGCGCCGCCATGAATGCTGACCTCGAACTGTTCCAGTTTCGGTATTCGCACTACAACGAAAAGGTGCGCTGGGCGCTCGACTACAAAGGTCTCGCGCACAAACGCACGGACCTGCTACCGGGGCCTCACGCAGGCATGATCAAAAAGCTCACTGGCCAGAGCCACACGCCAGTGCTGCGTATCGGAAACGAGTACGTATCCGACTCGGCGTGGATCATCGAGCGTCTCGAGATGATCTTCAAAGATACGCCGCGTTTGTTTCCGACCGACGAGGCAACTTCCGATCGCGCGCGTGAAACCGCGCGCCACTTCGATTTCGTTGTCGGACCGGCGGTGCGCATCTGCGTATTCGCCGCGATGCTCGACGAACCGGACTACATCGCCCGGCTGTTCTCAACGGGCAAACCGCTGCTGCCACGTACGCTGTACCGCGCCATCGTGCCGCTGCTGAAGAGCCGTATCAAAAAAGCCAACGGCTTGACCAGCCGCTTTGCAATTAGCGAAGCCGAACGCCTCGTTGCCGACAACATGGAATCGATTAAGAGAATCACATACAAAACGCACTATCTCGCCGGTGACAGCTTCACGATCGCCGACCTGACCGCAGCATCGCTACTCGCACCGCTGATCGACCCACCACACCCAGACATGCAGAAACCGACACCGATGCCGGCGCGGCTAGCACAGCTCACGCAGCAGTGGCGCGAACACGCCGCAGGGAAGTGGGTGCTGGAAATGTATGAGCGACATCGGCCGGTCGTGCCGCAAACCTAATCCGTCATGAAACTGCCGCCGGCCTCGGCTACCGTCGCATCTGTGTCCTGTCGTATCACGCGCCCTTCGAGTTGAACGAGGCGACCCTTGCGCTTCAGCATACGGCCCTCCACGCGTACCGGCGTACCGATTGGCAACGATTCGCGATAACGGATGTCAGCGCGCGCAGTGAAACACCGTTCCCCTTGCAACCACAGCCAGTTCGCCATCACGTCATCGAGCAGGCTGAAAATGATGCCGCCGTGTGTGAGCCCCTGGTATCCCATGTGCGCTTCTGTCGGCGTGAACTCGGTGCGACAGACATCGCCATCGATGCGGAAGCTCAGCTTGAGACCAATCGAATTCGCCTCACCGCAGACGAAACACTGATTGGCCGACGACTCGAGCAACGAACTCATCCGCAACGCCCCAACGAAAAGTCTGGATATCATGCGGGCTTTTCAAAAGAATACAACGCGTGATCACGCTGCCGCATATTGAACAACGCCTCGCCGACCACACGGCACAGCTCGCTCCGATCAGATCGTCGACGCGTCAGGCTGCCGTGGCGATGATCCTGCGCGAGCGCGATCACAACGGGCAGCGCGTAACGGATCTGCTCTTCATTCGACGTGCCGAGAAACAAGGCGATCCGTGGTCGGGCCACATGGCGTTTCCGGGCGGCCACAGTCAGACGTCGGACGCTTCGCTGCTCGCGGCCGCCGTTCGCGAAACGCACGAGGAGGTCGGTCTCGACCTCGACGCCACTGCAACGCACATCGGCGCGCTGGACCACCAACGTGCGCAGCCGCGTGGACGACCGCTGAATATGCTGATCGCGCCCTACGTGTTCCGGTTGAACAGCGAACCCGCGTTTCGACCCAACCATGAAGTCGCTGAAGTCGTCTGGACGCCGCTGGACCCGATCGTCCGCGGCGCCAACCACACCGAAGAAGAACGCATCATCAATGGCTCGCCGGTGCTGTTCAGCGGCTATCGCATCAATGGCGGTCACTTCGTCTGGGGGCTGACCTATCGCATGCTGCAGTCGTTCTTCGAGGTGCTCGATCCAAACTGGGAACCGCCCGACGAACAGGGCTGAAGTTCGCTCAGCCGTAGCGATAATCGCGATAGTCGGCGATGGCCAGACCGGCGGCGACGGAAGTAAATGGATCGTGTTCCACGACGCGGCCGGGGAATCGGTTCTCCAGAATCCGCCGCACAGCCGGGATCAGCGACGAACCACCGGTACGCAACACGAGGTCGATCGCATTTGACGCGAAGCCGCACTTCCCCAGCGTATCGTCGACGCCACGTTCGAACTGCTGCAATAGATCGCCTATCAGTTCTTCGAAACGCGCTCGCGTCAGCGCGATTTCGACGTCGATCTCCGGAATGTCGAGCACCGCTTCGTCCGCCGACGACAGCGCCGCTTTGAAATCTTTGATGGCTTGAAACACGCTGTAGCTCAAGTTCTGCTGGATCAGTTCGCGCAAGCGGCGGAACTTGTGCGCCGCCGGACCGCCGCGCTCGATACAGTCGATCATCGGCGTAGTGTACTTGTTCTGATTCAGCAGATAGGTCACCGCCCAGTTCAGCAGCAGATCCTCGTAGTCCTCGAACGGAAAGCGCGTTTCGATTTCTTCCTTGTCGAAACCGCGCCGGCGCCAGATCTCGCCTTTGCCGAGCGCCGGAAACAGGAGCGTGCGGAACAGCCGTTGATCGATGTGGTCTCCGCCGAGTGCAACGCCGTGGGTCGCAATCACGTCGAAGTGATTCGCCGCGGCGCGCAATACGCAGAAATCGAGCGTGCCGCCCCCGAAGTCAACCGATAGCACACAGCGGCCCGCCACGTCGGGGTGGGCATCCAGGTAGCTCACGGCTGCAGCGATCGGCTCCGGATAGAATACGTGTTCCTTTATGCCTGCGTGCCCGTACGACTCGCCGAGACGCGCCAGTGCCAGCTTGTCGCGATGCGGATCGCGGCCTTCGAACGTAACCGGGTGTCCAACCCATGCGCGCGACACGTCACCGATACTCGCCTCGATGGCGCGGCGCACGTGCAGCAGAATCGGCGTAACCAGCGCGACGAGCCGAAACGGATGGTCGAACACCATCAGCCGGCGCACGTTCGGATCGCCCAACAGGCGCTTCACGCCGCGAAACAAGCGCCCCTTCAAGCCGCCGTCGCGCACCGGCTGCCCGTAGACTTTCTGCGTCAACGTTTCGACCGGGCGGCGCCCTTCCGGGTCCGGATCGCCCACCATCAACATCGACTCGCCGATCACTTCGGGCACCAGTTCGACGGTGCGCCCGACGTTGTCGCTGATATATCGATCGATGGCCGCAACGCCGGTCAGTGTCTGCAGATCTGAATCGATGTAGGTTGCCGACGGCATGATCTGCTCCGGCGCGTCGAGCTGGATCAACGTCACGCGCCGTCCGTCATATATCGCCGCCGCGGTATTCGTTGTTCCGAAGTCGATACCGACACCGACGCGCTGCACGACACTAGCCGTCAATGTTCACCAGCACGCCGGACGAGCGGAGCGCATCGACAGCCCGCGCGTCCATTCCGAGCCAGTCCACCAGCACCGCGACGTTGTGTTCGCCCTGGCGCGGTGAGCCACCTCGGGCGCCACTCGCGGCTGCGGAGAATCGATACGGCGATTGCACGACGGGCCGCTGTCCGCCGCCGCGATCGTCGACCTGCGTGATCGTGCCGCGATGCTTCACCGTCGGCAACTCGAGCGCTTGCGCGCCGTTGCGTACATCACCCCACGCGAGGTTCATCTTGTCGAGCGCACCGATCACGGCTTCGCGGTTCGGCATATCTTTGAAGAACGCTTGCGCGGCGGCACGCCGCAAGCTGATCTTTTCGTCGAGCGAGGCGTTCGCTGGAGTCGGATCGACAACACCGCACCGCGACACGAGCTGTTTCCAGACATGGCGGAAATCGCTCGCGATCAGCAAGGTGCCGGCAGCGGTATCCCACACTTCACTCGGCATCGGCTTGAGGTGCTCGGCGTTGTCTACGACGTAGTGCAACGCGTCATCGGTCACCAGCATCGAGTCGACCATCGCGATGTCGATGTGCTGACCCACGCCGGTTCGTTCGCGCATCAACAGCGCGGACAACAGCCCAACCAGACCATGCAGCGCCGCATTGGTATCGGCGATCGACACGGCAATGTCGGTGGCGTGCGCGCCGGTCACCTTCTGCTGGCGCGCGATCAGGCCGGACTCTGCGTGCACGATCGGCGCATATGCCGCGCGGCGCGATTCGGGGCCGTTGTGGCCGAATCCGGAGATCGACAACATCACCAGGCGGGGATTGACCTGCTGCAACACGTCGTAGCCCAACCCCAGGCGACCCATGACGTCCGGGCGGAAGTTCTCGATCAGTACGTCCGCTTTCGCCACCAGTTGTTTGATCAGATCCGCGCCGCCGGCCACGTCGAGGTCGACGCAGATGCCGCGCTTGCCGACGTTCTGCTGGTTGAAATAGCCGGCCTGACCATTGATCCGCGCACCCCAGTTGCGCGTGATATCGCCGGCGGGCGGCTCCACCTTGACAACCTCCGCGCCAAGGTCCGCGAGCATCCGTCCGGCGAACGGCCCCGCCAGCACGCGCGACATGTCGAGCACCCGGATCCCGGCTAACGGATAACTCATGGCGCCCCCAATGTCACGGCGATGAACTGGCGCCGATGATAACGACCGGTCAGCTTCGCGAAGAAGTCGCCAATCACCATTGTCAGTCCGTATTTCGAAACCAGCCCCGCATGCGCCTTCGCGATTTCGGCGGGGTCGGACACCAGGCGCGCATTTGCGTCCTGCCACTCACCCTGCAGCTTGCCGCGCATGTCGCACGCGGCAACGCGTGCGCGCGCGGTCAGACGAATTCGCTTCACCTTGCCGGCATCCGGCGCACTGAACACGTAGAACGTGTCGCCGAGCGTTGCGAACCACACCGGCGTTGCCACCGCGTTGCCGTTCCTGCGGAACGTCGCGAGACTGAAGTATTTCCCATCGGCAAGGCCCACGGTCGCGCCCCTGACAAAGGCCCGGGATACTAAACCCGGCCCGTCTGATGTGCTAGTTTGAACTGCCACGCAAGGAGCAACAGCGTTCGTGGGCGACGTGATCAAGTTCCAGCGTCCATCAGCCGTAAAACGCGCCGAAGGTAAGACACTGTGCGGGCGCGGCTTTCACAAGTGGCGGATCGCGCAAAAGAAGCAGTTCGACGTGCGGCGCGGACGCCTCGTTACGCTGCACCGCTGCGAGCGCTGCGGGGCAACGAAGACAACGCTCGATTGATGCAACACGCCGCGTCTCGGTCGCGTTGCACCACCACAACTCAGGATGCGACAGCCTCGCTCGGCATGCAGACGCCGGTTCCACTGAGCCCGCAATATCCATTGGGCACCTTTGCCAGGTACTGCTGATGGTAGTGCTCCGCGTAGTAGAACTGTGGCGCGCTGCGGACTTCCGTGGTGATCGCGCCGTAGTGGGATGCTTGCAGAGCCCGCTGAAACAGCTGCTCGGATTTGCGTGCCGCAGCCAATTGCGCGTCCGAATAGGTGTAAATGACAGACCGGTATTGCGTACCGATGTCGTTGCCCTGCCGCATGCCTTGCGTCGGGTCGTGCGCTTCCCAGAACAGCTGCAGCAGTTCGTCGTACGCGACGACGGCCGGATCGAACACCACCAGCACGACCTCGCTGTGGCCCGTACCGCCGGAACACACTTCTTCGTAGGTCGGGTTCGGTGTGGTTCCGCCGGCATACCCGGCTGCGGTCGTGTAAACGCCCGGCGTCTGCCAGAACCTGCGTTCCGCACCCCAGAAGCAGCCCATGCCGAATACTGCTTGTTGATATTGCTCGCCAAACGGCGGCTTCAGCGGATGACCGTTGACGAAGTGCGTTGCGGGCACACGCATCGCGTCGGGGCGTCCCGGAAGCGCCTCTTCAGCGCTCGGCAGACGCAGTTTGCGTTCCATTCCCATCACAGCACCTCCGGTTCAATACTCACGTTACTCACGTTACTCACGTTTGGATTCTAACCTCGACGGAAGGTTCGTTACCAAAGCACAACAGAACGGTGACACCCGGTCTCAACCACGGTCCAAAGGTACGATACACTCGCGGCCTACATTCGATGGATACACAGTTGCAGATTCGCACCGCCTCACTGGCGCTCTGGTTCGCGCTGATTTCCGCGCTGATCTCATTGGCCGGATGTCAGACCGCCGCACCTCCTCCCAGTTACGAAACCCTCTCAAAGGCTGCCGACGCAGGTAAGACCGTGTCCGTCGAGGCGCTGCGTAAGGCGTTTTTTGCGGCACCCGACTTCGATCAGCGCATGCAGAAGCTGGCGCCGCTCGAGCAGCAGGCGCTGCAGATGATGGCCGATGAACCGCTGCGTCTCGGCGCCGTCGGTACGGCGATCGTGAATCTGTACTACGGCAGCCTGTCGGGGCATCTGGCGCTGGTGCATTTCTACGAGCACGTCGATGCGCCGGATTCGGCGGCGCTGCACCAGGCCTGGGTCGACAGGATCACCCAGTCGATCGAGAAGGCGGGTGACGGCACCAGTGACCACCCGTATCCGGTCATCTCATCCTCCGACGCTCAGGCGTTTCTGAAAATCCAGGGATTGACGTCAGTGGGCTCGATGTACCACAGCGGCGACAAGATCCCGTTCATGTTGTTGGTGAGCGCGCGCCCGACAAAAGGTCCACTGAAGAACATCTACTTCGATTTGACAGCCGCCTACCGTGCGGTCGAAGGGGTTGTCCAGCGCGACGCGCAGCAGGATGAGAACAGCGAAGGAGAAGGCAAGTCTGCCGGCAAAGGCGACGCGCAGGCAGATAGCGACGCCGCGTCGGATAAGCCGTTCAGTGCCGGCATGCTGATCGGATATCTCGCACGCAACAATGATTCAGCGGCACAAACCGCGATCGGCGCGTATTTGTTGTCGCAGAATCGATTCCGGGAGGCCGCCGATTGGCTCAGTGCGGCGACCCGAACCGGCAACGTGCTCGCCAATCTCATGTTGGCGCGGGTTTATGAGCTGGAAGCCGACGACCTCAAAGGCGACGCGCAAAAGAGCGCGATGGAATACGTGCTCGAACAATATCTGCACGCAATTGCGGCTGGCTCCGACGAGGCGATGTTTGCACTGTCTGGCTTGTACCTGGACGGCGCGTACGGCGACGACAATATTCAATCGGGCATGGCGCTGTTGAATCAGGCGGCTGATCTGAACAATCCGAATGCATTGATGTGGCTCGGACACCTGTACGCCGAAGGCACGCATGTCACCAAGAACGAAGCGACTGCACAGACGTATTTCAAGCGCGCCGCCGAAACGGGTGACAAGCGGGCCCGCTTGCAGTACGTGCGTTTCCTGCTGTCGCAGGACAACAGCCACGAATTCGACCCACAAGCACGTACCTGGCTGATCGCCGAAGCCAAGGCAGGCGAACCGGAGGCGATGCTGCTGCTCGGCAATCTATATGCAAAAGGCGTCGGTGTGTCGCAGAGCTATCGCCAGGCGTTGACGTGGTTCAAATCGGCCGTCAGCACATCCCCCGATGACGTCAACATCGTCAACGAAGTAGCGTGGACGCTCGCAGTCACCCATCTGGAACCGTTGCGAAAGCCGAGCTACGCACTCGAGATCATGGACCACGCGATGACCGGCGATGCGGCCGCGCAGCAGAATCCCGCCTATCTCGATACATGGGCGGCTGCCTATGCCGCAAATGGCAACTTCACCAAAGCGGTGGCGCTGCAGCAGAAAGCCGTCAATGCCGCGCGCGACCAGAAGGATACGGATGTGGTGGACGTGTTGCAGCAGCACCTGAATGCATTTCAGCGCGGTGAGACCGTCATCGATCCAGTGCCCTGATGATCCCATTGCTGAATGCCCACTCGAACGCACTGGAATGCGCGCGGGAGCACGCGCTGGAAAGCGCGCTGGAATGAATGATGTGCGTGACGATTACCGGCGCCTTCTGGGCGACGGAATCCCGCTGATCGATCTACGCGCGCCGACCGAGTTCTGCCTCGGCGCGTTTCCCACGGCGACCAACCTGCCATTGCTGACCGACGCGGAACGCACCGCGGTCGGTACGCGTTACAAGGCGTGCGGCCAACACGCCGCCATCGCGCTCGGCGAAGAACTCGTCGGCGGTGAGACGCGCCGCACGCGCATCCAGGCGTGGCGGGCATTCATTGCGGCGCATCCGAATGCGGCGTTGTACTGTTTCAGAGGCGGGTTGCGTTCGCAGATTGCGCAGCAATGGCTGCTCGACGCGGGTGTTGGCGTTGCCCGCATCGATGGCGGTTACAAGGCGCTGCGCCGCACGTGCCTACAGGTTATCGAGGAGTTCTGCGCCTCACCCAGACTGTTGGTCATTGGTGGCCGCACCGGCTCCGGAAAAACCGATCTGCTGCAACAGTTCGATGCGCGCATAGACCTCGAGCGGCTCGCCAATCATCGCGGTTCCGCATTTGGCTCGACGTTTTCGCCGCAGCCGACGCCGATCGGATTCGAGAACCAGCTTGCAATCGACATGTTGCGTCTGCGCGGCGACAAGCCGCTGCTGATCGAAGACGAGAGCCGCACGATCGGCCGTCTGGCGTTGCCGGTGCAGTTGCACGCTGCGATGCAGGCCGCGCCGCTCGTCGTGCTGGAGACATCGCGCGATGAACGCGCACGACGCATCTATCGCGAGTATCTGGAAAGCCCGCTCGAGCAAGGCGTTGCACACTACGCGTTGCACGAGCGCTTCAGCGCTGCGGCCGATCGAATCCGCCGCCGCCTCGGCGGTTCTCGCCATGCGGATGTTCGCCGTGCCATCGACATCGCGTTCGACTTGGACAGCAAGTCAGACTGCGTCAATCCCAACCTGCATCTGATCTGGATCGGGCTGCTGCTCGACTGGTATTACGATCCGATGTACGACCATCAACTGACGACCAAGCGCAGCCGCGTCGTGGCAAGCGGCGACCTGACAGCAATCCGCGAATTTGCACGCGACGCGCTGGCGCGCGGCTGACCTCGTGTGGTGCCAGGTTGTTGCGAACTTGCTTCGGCTGCAAGCGGCCTGTTGGTCCGCAACGAGCCGCGTTCACGCCGCGGTTCCGAGCTTCTCCTGATCCGGCCATTTACGACACGGGATAAGGACCATCCTTGAACTCACGATCGTGATATCCCTTCGATCCAACCATTCGAGCGAGCGGGCTCCCGGGGACATCTCCCGCCCGCAGACAATCGATGATTCTCCGGAAGTCATACCGGGGCCGCCAACCAAGTTCCTGCCGCGCGCGCTCATTTACGTACACCCGCTCGATGCCGGCGAACATCTTCCAACCACGACGCGCGTACTCTTCTGCGTACTCGGGGACCCGTCGTTCTAATACCTGCGGGGCGTTCAGTCTCAGGTCGGCCAAGTCGTCAGGCTGGAAGGGCGTGGTCGCGCTGATGATGTACCGCCCGAATCCGATCGACGTGGCCCTCTCGAGGGCGAGCACATGTGCGTCAGCGACATCTTGGAGGTCGACCCGCCGGTAGAGGTACTCGTTCGCCTTGATGTTGCCGTCGTCGTAAGCACCGCGAACTGCCGGATCATCGTCCACCTCCGGGAAGAACCGCGACGTCCGCAGGACTATGCACGCGAGTCGGTGGAGGCGGTGAAACAACTCGCATAAGTCTTCGGCCGCCGTCTTGCTCACGCCATAGACGTTCTTTGGGACGGGCCGCACTTCCTCGGTCACCCACGCCGCCGGGGCACCGAACGGCGGCGTCAGAGCCCGACCGAACGCGCTGGTCGTACTTGTGAAGACGAAGGCCGAGACGCCGACCGACACCGCTTCCTCGAGAAGGTTGAGCGTGCCGGTGATGTTGGTATCGATGAAGTCCTGTCGGGCGTGGGTGCCGATGTGTGGCTTGTGCAAAGTCGCCGTGTGAATGACCGCATCCACGCCCTGCATACACTGCCGCACGAAGTCGCTGTCGGTGATGGTCCCGACCCTCCCGGTCAAGGGCGACGCCGTTCGGTCGAGGCCAACAACTTGATGTGTCGTGCCGTGCAAGGTACGAACTAGAGCCTCGCCGAGATGCCCACTGCTGCCCGTGACCAAGATTTTCATGGTGCGTCGTGTCTCTTCGGTGCCGGCGCTAGTGATCATGTTCATGCGGCCGCACGGCGAACGCACGAATCCTTTGTGAAAGTTCTCCCGGTGCGATGATCGATCGTTCGACGAGCAGTGCCTCGAGAGCCGCGAGAAAATGATCGTAGTAATGAAACCGCGGCGTCGACAGGCCCACCACGGAAGCGGGCTCATGCTGATCGCGGTCGAACGATGCGATCTGCTCGATCAGGCACACACGAAACGCATCCCATTCGAAAATGCCCTGCTCTGCCAATCCGCGTGCGATACCGAACACGCGCCCTTGCCACGGCGAGTCGAATGCGAGTTCGCCATTGACCATCGGTGGCTCGGCCATCCCCGTCAGCGAATATGGCGTCGTCATCGCAGCACCTCGACGCCGATCATTGCATCGCGCGTGACTCGAGCCGCCAACTCATCTTCGGAACAATCCGACCAACCGGCCGGTGGTTGCGGCAGCACCAGGTAGCGCACTTCCGCACTGGAATCCCACACGCGCACGGCCACATCTTCCGCAAGACTTACGCCAAACTCCTCGAGTACGCGGCGCGGCTCGCGAACGATTCGGGAGCGATATGCCGGGTCCTTGTACCAGCGCGGCGGTAAACCGAGCATCGCCCACGGGTAGCACGAGCACAACGTGCAGACCACGACGTTGTGGACCTCGGACGTGTTCTCGACGACGACGAGCTTTTCCGTCTGGCCGCCCTCGAATGCAAACGCCGCGACTGTGGCGGTACCGTCGGCAAGCAGCGCGCGCTTGAATTCAGCGTCGCGCCACGCGCGCGCAACTACGCGCGCACCGTTCAATGGACCGGTGCGATCGTTGTAACGCTCGATCACCGCATCGACATCCTCTCCGCGGATCAACCCCTTTTCAATCAACAGCGATTCGATCGCCTCCGCGCGGATGGCCGGTGCGTGTTCGTCAGACATCGACGCGCTCCTGATGAAGATAGGGTTCGAACAGGTCCAGGTGGACGACGATGCCCGCTTCGGCACCCTCGCCCCACAACTCAGTACCGTTGAATGCGACGGTGTAAAGATGTTGGGGATTCTCGCCACGACCGTGGGCGTCGTCGTCCGGGAACACCCAGCCGTTATGCCACGCTACGACCGTTCCCCGACGGCTGCGGGCATAAGCCGGCAGGCGGGTGTGGCCGGACACGCCATGAGCACTCGTTCGCACCGGATCACCAACCCTGAATCGCGGCGGTGTCGAGACAGGTCGATCGCAACCAGCGTCGGACGGTGCGTAGCCGAAGCGATCGGGATTCGGCGAGGGCCGCGCGGCGATCAACTCACCAGCGGCGGCACCGAGTTCCGCCGCGCGATGCGTGATGGTTGCGCTGTCGAGCATACCGGCTTCGACGATCCGCGTTTCCAGACCACCCAGCCAGCGCCCGTAGTAGCCGTGTTCCAGATACGCAACGGGATCGATTCGTTCGATCGCATGACGAAAGTGATCGGCGTTGTGCTGCGCGCCCGGCGGCCCGAGCAAGCTCATCGCAAACACCCGGCCCTCCCAGCGCGCATGAAATACCGGCTCATCTAGTTCCGGTTGAATGGGTCCGAAGCCGTGTTTACCGCCGAGGTCATGAATGCCGTCCATCGCCAAGCTCCCGATCAGCTCGCCAGCTTTTCCGATAGCACCGGAATGCCGTCCTCCGCCAACACCGGAATACCGTCATCCGCCAAGGCGCCCATTTCAATGCCGAATTCGTGGCGGCCGGCGACGGCTTCGTGCGACGCGCCGTTCGGCAGGATAACCTTCGCAGAACAGTTGGGGGGTATCAGCACCCTCAGCAGGAAGCGGCCCTTACCAAGTTCCCAGGCCACTTCGTAACGGCCGTGAACCGAATCCAGCGTTACGCTCGCAAAGCGAATCGGCACACCGTTTGGAAAATCTTCGATGCGTGGCGGGCGAGGCTGGATCCGAACGCGTCGATAGGCGTTGCGCGTCGGCGCGAGGTCCGGGTCGAGTTCGAGCCCCGCCAGCGTTCCGTACAGCCATTCGCCAACCGCGCCATACGCGTAGTGGTTGAAGCTGTTCATCGCCGGGTCGGCGAACCCACCGTCTTCCGCCCAGCCGTTCCACCGTTCCCAGATCGTCGTGGCGCCTTGCGTGATCGGATACAACCAACTCGGCGCCGACGTCTGCAGCAATAGCCGATAGGCTACATCCAGCCGGCCATGGTTGGTCAGAACGTGCAGCAGATAAGGAGTGCCGACGAAGCCGGTCGACAAATGGTCGCCACGCGCTTCGATGTCGCGTACCAACGTGGCCACCGCCTGATCGGCTTCTTCCGGATCGAACAAGCCGAAATGCAGCGCCAACACGTACGCGGTCTGCGTCTCGCCGACCAGCCGACCCGCCGCGGTGACGAACCGGCGTCGAAACGCCGCGCGCACACGCTGCGCCAAGGCTTCGTAGGTTTCGAGGTCCGACACGTTGCCCAACACACCGGCGATGCGCGCCAACAATTTCGCGCTGTAGCAGAAGTATGCAGTGCCGATCAGGTCCTTCGGCGTGTTACCGAACCGCGTGTCGCCGATGTGTGCGCCATCGGTCGCCAGCCAGTCCCCGAAGCCCTGCCACGACTCGACTTCGCCATCGGCGCGAATCAGCGCCGGGAAGCGCGCCCGGATGTTTTCGATGAACGCCTTCATCGCATCGTAATGTCGCTCCAGAATGCGCCGGTCGCCGCAGCATCGATACACCGTCCATGGGCAGATGACGATCGCATCGGACCACCCGGGGCCACCGTCGCGATGCAGCGCCGCAAGCTGCGGCGGCACCGGCGCCATGGGTGGAACGCACCCATCCGCCGCCTGCGCATCGGTCAGATCAACCAGCCACTTCGAGAAAAAAGCCGCAACGTCCGCGTTGAATGCGGCACTGCGCGCGAACACTTGTGCATCGCCCGTCCAACCCAAACGCTCGTCCCGTTGCGGACAATCCGTCGGCACATCGACGAAGTTGCCGCGCCGGCTGCGCTGAATATTGTTCTGCAGTTGATTCACCAGCGGATGATCGCACTGGAACTCGCCGATCTCTTCCAACGCCGACGTCAGCACCGCGGCGGTGATCCCTTCGACCACGGACGGGTCGAAGTGTCCGGTCACTTCGACGAACTGAAATCCGTGAAACGTGAATCGCGGCTCGAACACTTCACCGTTGACATCGCCGCAGCAGGTATACAGATCGGTTGCAGCGGCGTTGCGCAGGTTCGCCGTGTACAGTTCGCCGTCGTCGTCGAGTCGTTCGGCGTGACGGATCTCGATCAGCGTGCCACGCGGTGCGCGCACCTCGAGGCGAACACGCCCAACGATGTTCTGGCCGAAGTCGTAGATCAGACGCTGTGCGCCAAAGTCGCCGGTACGACGACTGGGCGGCCGCGGCGGCGAAAGTCGTTCGACGACACGAATCAGTGGATGCGCCGTCGCATCGAGGCGAAGATCGCGGCGCGGCGGCAACACGTCCACCTGCGACCAGCCTGCCGCGTCGTAACCGGGTGCAGTCCACGCACCGAGGCGCTGACGCGCATCGACACTCTCGCCGCGCATGATGTCCGAATACAGAATCGGCGACCGGTGCCACTTCCATTGATCGTCGCTGACGATGCGTATCGGTGTGCCATCTGTGAACGTCACGTCGAGTTGCAGCAGCAACAGCGGTCGGTCGCCATACTGCTGGCGGTCCGACAGACCCAACGTGCCGCAATACCATCCGTCGCCGAGCAATACGCCGAGCGCATTCTCACCGGGCTGCAACAAACGCGTGACGTCGAACGTCTGATACCGGACGCGCGTGCCGAAGTCGGTCCAGCCGGGCGCCAGTTCGACGTCGATTGCGCGGGCGCCGTTGATCTCGATGTCGTAGATTCCGAGCGCCGTCACATACAGGCGCGCGCGCTCGACCGGCTGCGCCAATTCGAACGACCGGCGTAGTGCCGGTACCTGCACCGCCGTGCGCTTGCCGCCCATCAGCGGCGCGCCAATCCAGCGCGCGCGCCAATCCTCTGCGTCGAGCAGGCCCATCTCGAAATAGCTCGCGCGACTCCACGTCCCGCCGATCCCGTCGGAATCGAACGCGCGAACTTTCCACCACACCCGCTCACCAGAACGCAACGGCTGCCCCGCATATGCGATATCACAGGTATTCGACGACTCGGCGCGCCCGCTGTCCCATAGATCGCCGTTGTCGCCATCGAGTAAATCTTCGCGGCGCGCCGCCAGGATGTGGTATCCGGTCTGAATCTCTGCAGGTCGCTCGTCATCGAGCCACCACGACAGACGAGGCGTTGACTCGTCGATGCCGATTGGATTGTCGAGGTATTCGCATCGCAGCCGCGTTGGCGCGCCAGGCATCAGCCGTCCCACGTCGTGTTCCGAGTTTCGCGGGCTAGTGTAGTGCGCCGCAAATCCTGACGCATTCCGAGTTTCGCACACAGTGCCGCCAAATCACGACAATCTGGTCGCGCACACCTGCCGCTAAATTCAGGCCCGCTTCAATTTTACGGTCGCGTCTCGCCAGGCGGCACGACCGAGCAACAGATTCTCATTTCGCTGGAACGATTCGACGATGCACGCCGTGACGGCGCGTACGCGCGCTGCACTGCGCAAGTCGGGATGCGTCAGTACCCAGATCTCCTGCGCGATGACAGGATCACTGAGGCGTCTGAATTCAGGATGCGTATCGCCGAGCGCACATGGCAGCGCAGCCAGGCCGACACCCGCCTCGACGGCTGCGAGTTGCAACGACGCGCTCGGACTGCGCGCGCGAGACGGTATCTCGGGAAAGGTGGCCAATCGCAGCGCTTCGCTGATGGGTCGACCCGCTCCGCAATCGATCCAGTTGCACAACAGCGGCGCACCGGCCGGATCATGCGAGATCAGATAATCGCTGCTTGCATATACCGCCACCGCGTAGCGTCCCAACCGGCGCCCGACAAGGTGCTCCGGCGGCGCATCCGTTGCGCGAACAGCAATGTCGGCTTCGCCGCGCGTCAGGCTGAGCGCCTCGTGCGAGGCAACGAAATCCAGCGAGATATCCGGATGTGCGTCGACGAAACGACCCAGATCGCGCATCAGAAATCCGGTGCCGCCCGGTTCGGGGAACGTGACGCGAACGCGCCCCTGCAGCCGCTGGTCGCGCCCCACCAGCACCCGCTCAATCGCATCGATTTCAGTTTCAACCTGCTCGGCCCGAAGCAGCACGATTTGCCCATCGGCCGACAACGTCAAGCCGTCGGGTGTGCGGTTGAACATGGGGGTGCCAAGGCGTTTTTCGAAATGATCCAAACGCCGTGCCACGGTGGAATGGTGAACGCCCAACTGACGGGCCGCGCCGCGGACAGACCCGCGGTGTGCAACCGCAGTGAACACTTTGAGATCATCCCAGTCCATCGTCGACATCGATTCGTCCCCGGTGCAATTCTGCGCCGCCGTGGTGCGTTATTGACGCTTGCACAGAGTGTTACTCAAAGTAACATCGCGTTGCAACCCAACGCTCTGGAGATCGCATGAAGACCGTCCTCACCTCGTTCGTCGCAACTATGTTCGTTCTGCTCGGCGTAAACGCAAATGCGGACGCGTACTCGGCGTCCATGGACAGCTGCAAGGCGGCCGCCGCAGAACGCCTTGGACTGACGGCAGCGCAAGCGGATTTCCGTATCACGAAGATCAAGTCCTCGGCGCGGTACCGGGATTTCGAATTCAGCGTGTCCTCGCGTGAAGAGACCAGCCCGATCAAACAGGTTCCGGTGACCTGCCGCGCCAAGCAGAACGGCCAGGTGCTCGCCGTCAATGTCGATGAAGCTGCACTGCCAGCCGCAGTAGCAACACTCAAACAGTAGTCCGCAGATCCCCCCTCGAGGCTGCGCTGGGTTTCGTCCCGCTACCCCGCAGCCTCAATTTTTTCGCGGCCCAGCAGAAGCGTTAGTGTCGGACAATTTTTCCAGACTCGGACACATCCGAGTTGACACACGGTATCGATTCTGCTGATATCCGCTCCGCTAGGAGGAGGGAGAGATCTAGAGACATCGCGCTGAACATTCGGCGCAGCTTAGGCCGCATTGAGCGGCCTTTTTCTTTTCCGCGCTTTATTTTCCGGACGCCGACACGTCGATGCGATAGCTGAACGCGTGACCGTCGATCGTCGTGGCGAATCCGGCACTGCCCGGATCGCCTCGTTCAAAACGTGTCGCCAGCGTCTCGCCGGCAACATACTCGGCGAACTGCTCGAGCGCTGCTTCGACCGGGGCCGCACCTTGGTAGATCACGGTGATGCGATCGGCGACATTCAGGCCCACCTCCTTACGACTGCGCTGAATTCGATTGACGGCTTCACGTGCGAAACCCTCAGCGAGCAGTTCTTCATCGAGCGCGCAGTCGAGATCTATCGAAATGAAGCGGTTCGAAACTGTCTGAGTGCCGGCCTTGGCTTCACGCAGAACCTGGATCTCTTCGCCATCAAACGTTTCGCCGTCGATCGTGACGCGACCGGATTCCTGCAACGCTTCGATCTGCGTGCGATCCAGCTGTTCGATTTGCGAGGCGAATTGCTTCATGCGCTTGCCGAGCCGCTTGCCTAGCACCGGAAAATTAGGTCTGGCGTACAGGCGAGTATATTTGTCCTCGTCACGGTCGTAAGCCACGCGTTTGACGTTCAATTCCCGACGAATGAACGGTTCCAGCGCACGCAGTTCGTCCAGCAGATCCCCATCCCGATGCACGATCGTCAAACAGCGCATCGGTTTGCGCAGATTGATTTTGACTTCCTCACGGCGCTGGCGGCCTAACAGAATGACCTGCTGCATGCGGCTGACGGCTTCTTCGAGGCGCGGCTGAATCAACGATTCATCCGGGTCCGGATACGAGCACAGATGCACAGATGACGGCTTCGGTGCAGCGCGGCCGGTCAGCTTCGCCAACTCCTGGTACAGATGCTCGGCCAGAAACGGCGTGAACGGCGCCATCAGCATCGTCAATTCCTCGATCACGGTATACAGCGTGCTGTATGCAGCGATCTTGTCGGCAGTGATGTCCTGACCCCAGAACCGGTCCCGGTTAAGACGAATGTAACCGTTGGTCAGATCCTCGATGAATTCGAGCAGTCGCGGTACCACGTTGTAGAGCCGGTACTTGCGCATCTCCTGATCGATGTCCTTCTCGACGCTCTGCAGCCGCGACAGGATCCACTGATCGAGGATGTTGCTGCCGTAATGCAGACCTTTGTCCGGCGACCAACCATCGATCGTCGCGTACGTCATCAGGAACTGGAATGCGTTGTACCAGGGCAGCAGCGTACGGCGCGTCATGTCCTTCACGCCGCTGTCCGCGAAACGCTGCTCCTCGCCGCGCACCAGGCCCGAGTTGATCAGATACAGCCGCAGTGCATCCGCGCCATACATATCCATCAATTCGTCTGGCGGCGTGTAGTTGCGCAGCCGCTTCGACATCTTGCGGCCGTCTTCGGCGATCACCATGCCGTTGACGATCGCATTCTTGAACGCGGGCTTTTTGTGCAGCGCGGCCGACAACACGATCAACGTATAGAACCAGCCGCGCGTCTGGTCGAGACCCTCGGCAATGAATTCGGCGGGGAAGCCCGCCTCGAAGACCGCCTGATTTTCGAACGGATAGTGCAATTGCGCATACGGCATCGAGCCCGATTCGAACCAGCAGTCCAGCACTTCCTCGACGCGTCGATAGGTGCCGTCTTCGCCATTCAGCGTAAACGTCAGCGGATCGACGTATTCGCGGTGCAAATCTGCAACGCGTTGGCCGGTGTACGCTTCCAGTTCGTCCAGCGAGCCGATGCAGAGCGTCTTGCCCGTCACATCGTTGACCCAGATCGGCAGCGGCGTCCCCCAGATCCGGTTACGCGAGATGGACCAGTCGATTGCCCCTTTGAGCCAGTTGCCGAAGCGACCGTGCTTGATGTGCTCGGGAATCCAGCGGATCTGTTCGTTCGCCGCCAGCAGATCATCGATGATCTCGGTAACGCGCACGTACCAGGATGGAATCGCGCGATAGATCAGCGGCGTATCGGAGCGGTAGCAGAACGGGTAGCTGTGCTGCAGCACCCCCTGTTCGTACAGCGCGCCGGTCTCCTTGAGGTGCTTGATGATGTCCTTGTCGGCTTCCTTGACATAGCGGCCTGCGTAATCGGACACCTCGTCGGTAAAAGTGCCGTTCAGCGTAACTGGACACGCAAACGCATCGATGCCGGAGGCCTTCGCGATGCGGTAGTCGTCTTCGCCGAACGCCGGCGCCTGATGGACGAGCCCGGTACCCGATTCAGTGCTGACGTAGTCGTCCATCACCACGACGAACGCCCCTTTGGCGCGCTGGTCAGCAAAATACGGGAACAGCGGCTCGTATGAGCGGCCCACCAGGTCCTGGCCCAGACAACTGCCCAGTACCTCCAGTTCGTGCGCTGCCTGGTAGGCTTCCAGACGCGTTTCTGCCAGATAAAAGACGACGTTGCGCTGTCGGTCACGCACTTTCGCATACGTAATATCGGGACCGACACAGACGGCAAGGTTCGACGGCAAGGTCCACGGCGTGGTTGTCCAGATCGCCAGATAGGCATCCTCGTCGCGCAGCTTCAGCAGCACCGTGATCGCCGGGTCCTGCACGTCCTGATAGTTCGACGTGGCCTCGAAATTCGACAATACGGTGCCAAGCTCGGTCGAGATCGGCATCACCTTGACGCCTTGATAGACCAGACCTTTGTCCCACAACTGCCGGACTACCCACCAGACCGACTCCATGTACGACACGTCCATCGTCTTGTAGTCGTTGTCGAAATCGACCCAGCGGCCGAGGCGGGTAATGGTATGGCGCCACTGCGCGACGTAACGCTGCACGATCTTGCGGCACTCGGCGTTGTAGCCCGCGACGCCGAGTTGTGCGACGACCTCTGAAGCCGAGGCGCCCAGTTGTTTGTCGATCTCGTGCTCGATCGGCAAGCCGTGGCAGTCCCAGCCAAAGCGCCGCAGCACATAGCGGCCCTTCATCGTCCAATAGCGCGGCACGACATCTTTCAGTGTCGAGGCGACGATATGGCCATGGTGAGGCAGCCCGGTCGCAAACGGCGGGCCGTCGTAGAAGATGTACGGCTTCTTGTCGCTGGTGTGCTCGAGCGATTTGCGGAACAGTTCGTCGCGACGCCAGAAATCCAGAATCGCGTGTTCCATTGC
This sequence comes from uncultured Gammaproteobacteria bacterium, assembly GCA_963735085.1. Lineage (GTDB taxonomy): Bacteria > Pseudomonadota > Gammaproteobacteria > Pseudomonadales > Azotimanducaceae > DATJGR01. The sequence goes on along the minus strand of CAVTJP010000005.1, from coordinate 2,296,522 downwards.
GACGAAGTCGAATGCGCCGGAGGGCGCTTCAGCGGGTTCCGCCATGGTGGTGCTGTTGTACGGTGATCAAGCGAGGGCGCATTCTATGCCCCGCTTCCCGAGTTTTCACGTAACCCGCGTTCACGGGCGCGACAATCAGTCGCCTGCGGGCGGGCTCATGACGATGTGTTCGGCGTTATCGGCAACCATGACGTTCAGCGGGCGACCGAGGGTGAAGGATTCGAGAATGAAGTCCCGCAGTACCGTCAGCGATTCACCCCGCACGAGGCTGTTTTTGATCAGTTCCTTCAGCATCCCCGCTTCGATTTCAGCTTCGAGTTGCGACTCGTACGGGCCTACGTCGATGCCCTCACGCGTGTGAAAGTACCATCTGCCGTTGGTGTGAAACACACGCTCGGCACGGAACCAGGTTTTCGATCCTTCGTCACGGCGGCCCACAAGCATTTCCGAGCCTCCTAAAATTGAACACGACTCGATTCTCGGCGCTCCGGTGAACCGCTGTATGTGCCACGGTTGTTACGGATGTAAGGGCTCGTAATCCACGCTTGGACACCCAACGGACCGGGCTATGACGCAGGCGTACCTACGGTTGCCAGCAGTCGGTCTGCCCGCCGCTTCAGATCGTCGAGCTTGCGGGCGAACAGTGGCGCGATGAGTTGAGACACGCCGGCGTCACGATATGCCTTCACGCCGTCGCCGGTGATCGTGTGTCGATTCGGGCAAACACAGATGTCGATGTCGGCGCGGGTGCGGCCCGCTTCTGCCAGCAGGCCATCGAGCACGATCAGCCGTTCGCGGACGCCGGCGGGATCGAGATCGAAGCCGTACCAACCGTTGCCCTGTATCGCGACACGCGTCAACGCCGCCTTGCTCTCGCCGCCAAAATAGATCGGCGGATGCGGCTTCTGAACGGGTTTTGGGTTGAAGTGACACGGCGCCAACTGGACCGTCTCACCGGAAAACGCCGACACACCGTCGGCCCACAGCGCCTTCATTGCATCGATGTATTCGGCGCAGCGGCGTGCCCGCGCGTGGAAATCCATACCCAACGCCTGGAACTCTTCAGCAAGCCAGCCGATACCGACGCCGAAATCGACGCGGCCGCCGGAAAGGTAATCGACATCGGCAACCATCTTTGCGGTGTACACCGGTTGCCGCTGCGGCACCAGACAGATACCGGTACCCAGACGCAGGCGCTGCGTGTGCGCCGCGGCAAACGTCAGCGCCGTGAATGGATCGAGTACGCCTTCAGGGTTGCCGGGCACCCGGCCGTCATCGGCATACGGATAACGCGACGCATAATCCGGGAAAAACAATACGTGTTCGGGCACCCACAACGAATGAAAGCCCGCTTCTTCGATGAAACGCGCAGCAGCCGCGATGTAATCGGGCCTCGTCGTGTGATTGAACGCTACCGTCACTCCCATTCGCATCGTCATCGGCTTGTCTCACCTTTTCGCTGGCACCCGAGACTATCGGTATGATCGATTTTTAACAACGAAACGCCGTATGCCCCCGCGACCCCCCGCAGCGTCGATCAACGTACCGCGCTCGGCGTTTCCCTGGTATCTGACCAGTTCCAGCCTGTGGCTGGCTGCGATGAGCCTGCAGGGATTTCTGATCACGTGGCTGATGGTCGGCGTGCTACAGACGCCGGCCGATCGAGTCGGTTTCGGCCGCGCGCTGATCGAGATGCCGGGGCTGCTGGTTCTGCTGATCGGCGGCGTACTCGCCGATCGCACCGACGGGCGACGTGTGCTGATCAGTATGCATATTGCGATCGCGGTGCCATCGCTGTTGATCGCCGCGATGGTGTATCGCGGACTTTTGTCGTTCTGGGTGGTGATTGCATTTGGCATCGCGGTGTCTTCGATGCAGGCGATCACCGATCCAGCGCGCCAATCGATTCTCAGCCGGGTGGCGCGGACCGACATTCAACGCACCGTAACGATGATGACGATCGTGACTTCTCTGGCAGGATTGTGCGGTGTGTGGCTCGGCGGTCGCCTCGATGAACTCGGTCTGATCGTCGTATTGCTGCTGCAGGCGGCATGCTTTGCGGTCGGCGCGGGTGCAGCCCAGCGGATGCCGCCGATGCCGCCCGCACCCGGCCGCGGCCGGCCCGACTTGTTGGCGGGCATCAAGGCGACGTGGCGGATACCGCTGATCCGCAACATCATCGGCCTCAATTTCGCATCGTCGCTGGTCAATGCCGGCGCGTACATCGTCGCGATCCCGTTCATCGTCAAGCAGGTCTATCACGGCGACGCGGCGTTCTTTGCGGCGGTGATGATGATATTCACGACCGGCAGCATCGGTTCGAACGTCATCCTGCTGCGATTCATGCCGCTGTTTCAGCCGGGTCGTCTGTTTCTGCTGATGCAGGTCACGCGCGTCGCGATCCTCGGTTTGCTGTGGACCAAACCCGAGTTGTGGCTGTTCTACGTTGCAATGTTCGCGTGGGGATTCAATATGGGCGTGACCACAACGCTGGTTCGAACCACCGTTCAGGAACTGGCTGAAGGCGTGCATCGAGCGCAGATCCTATCGGTGCTGCTGGTCAGCTTCATGGTTTCGGCACCACTCAGTTCGCTGCTGCTCGGCAATCTGATCGCAGGCTACGATCCGTTGACGGCGTTGATCCCCGGCGTCGTCGTGTCGGCACTTATTTTCGTCATCGGTCGCGTGTGGAGCGGCCTGTGGCAATACCAGGCGCCAAGCGGAGTCGCGACGGCGCAAGCCGCCGTACTCAGTCGCGGCCTTCAATAAAGCGCGCCACCCGTTCCGGATCCTGCATCGGGATGAAATGCGTCAGCGTCGGCAGGTAGACATCGCGCCCCTTCGGAAACTGGTCCGCTAGACGTTCCCATGTTGGTGACGCCAGAAAGTCCATCGTTTCTGCGCGAACGCGTTTCTCACCGCGCAGCACCGCTACCGGCACTGTGATCGTCGCGAACAGATCGTGAATGTCGCGGCCACTCGAGCCCGTGTAGATCGACGCCTCGACCAATGGCGGACAGGCCAGCACGAATCCGGCGCCATCAGGATTCGACAACACACCCCATCGGCAATAGTCTTCCAGTGCGTCGTCGCGCCACACCGAGAACGATCCGCGACCCTTCAGGCGGTCGAACATCTCACGCCACGATCGCCACTGATTGTTGCGCCTCGATGTCGGGTGATCCTGCGGACGCTGCGCCCCCATGGTGGATTTCATTGTTTCATAGAGCTGCGGGTCCATGATCACCGGGTCCACCAACACGAGGCGCTCGAATCGCTCTCGAGCTTGCGCGGCAGCCTGCACGACGGCATGGCCACCCATCGAGTGGCCCACGCCGATGATCCGATCGAGATCGAGCGCCTCGACGAACCCAATCAGGTCGCGGCCGAAAGACTCCCAGTTGTACGGCGGGACTTTAGCGCTGCGGCCGTGACCACGCTGATCGATTGCGATCACATGCCGTGTATCGGGCAGGTAGCCGACCACGGTGTCCCAGCAACGTGCATGGAAGCCGGTCGCGTGCGCCAACAGCGCCGTCGGCTGTGCCGGATCGCGTGTGCCCCATTCGAAATAGCACAGATCGATGCCGTTGGCTTGCACGTAACGTTCGACGGGTTCGCGCAGCGGCTGAGTGGAAGCATGGGTCAATGCGTGATACCGGAATTCTGAGGCCGCGCATTATAGGCAAGCACCATGGCGACTTCACACCCGCGACTTCACACCCCAACTTCGCACCAGCCACTGCAGGCGGGCCACTGCAGGCGGAGTTGGCCCGCTGTCCCGAAAAGCCGACTATAGTCCGACTCAACGACACTCAAGGGGCATCCATGGCGGACTCAGACGACATCAGGTCGCATCCGGAGGAAGCGGCCGCGGAGAGTACGCTGGCGTTGAATCCGGTGGTCGGCTTCGGCATCGAGGACATCGTCCGCGCCGGCGTCAGTGTGCTGCGTCAGGGAATGCTGCAACCGGCGATCGGCTTCGAACACGCAATGCGCCAATGGCAGGAATCCGTGCGCATTCTGTTCGGCAGCTCCGATGCGGTGCCCGATCCGAAGGACGCACGGTTCAAGGATCCGGCGTTCCGCGACAATCCGATCTACAAGCGCGTCGCGCAGAACTGGCTGGTGTGGCAGCGTGGCGTTCACAATTGGGTCGACGCGATCGGCTTCGATTCGATCGATCGACAGCGCGCGCATTTCCTGTTTGACCTGCTCACCGACGGACTTGCACCAACGAATTTCCTGCTCGGCAACCCATCGGCGCTCAAGAAGGCCCGCGAGACGCGCGGCCACAGTCTCGTCAACGGCGCCCGCAATTTCATCGACGATCTGATCCACAATGGCGGCATGCCGGCTCAGGTCGACAAGACGCCGTTCAAAGTGGGCGTAAATCTCGCGAACACACCGGGTGCCGTCGTATTGCGCACGCCAATACTCGAACTGATTCAGTATCGTCCGACCACGCCGAACGTCGAGACGCGACCCGTGTTCATCGTGCCGCCGCAGATCAACAAGTTCTACGTTTACGACATGTCGCCGCAGAAGAGCCTCGTCAAATTTCTGCTCGACGCGGGCATTCAGGTATTCATGGTGTCGTGGCGCAACCCGACCCCCGAACATCGCGATTGGGGTCTGGCCGAGTACATCGACGCGCTGGACGTCGCAATCGAAGCCACGCGCGAAATCACCGGCCATCGCAGCGTCGCCGCAGTGGGCGCCTGTGCCGGCGGCATCACGCTGACGGCAGCGCTCGGGTACATGGCGGCGTGCGGCACAGCGGACCGCGTGTCGTCATTGACGTTGATGGTGAACGTGCTCGACACGCATCCGGAAGATTCGGTCACCGGCCTGTTCATGACCGACGAGGCCATCGAGGCCGCACGCAAACGCTCCGCCCGTCAGGGCGTGCTCGACGGTCACGACACCGCCCGCGTATTCAACTGGATGCGGCCGAACGATCTAATCTGGAACTACGTGGTGGCGAACTATCTGCACGGCGAAACGCCGCCGGCATTCGACATTCTGTACTGGAACAACGATACGACGCGGTTGCCGGCGCGCCTGCACAGCGATTTCCTCGATGTTTTCAAAGACAACCCGTTCAGGCGGCCCGGCATGCTGCGGGTCCGCGATGTGCCGATCGATCTGAAGCAGGTCAACTGTCCGGTGTTCATCACCGGTGGCACGACCGACCACATCACGCCGTGGCAGGCGTGCTATCGCTCGACGCAGTTGTTTGGCGGGCCGGCAACCTACGTACTGAGCACGGCCGGCCACATTCAAAGCCTGATCAACCCGCCCGGGCCATCAAAGCGTCGCTACTTCCTGAATCTCGAAACGCCGGCGGACTGCGAAGCGTGGCGACGCAACGCGCGCGAACATGAAGGCTCCTGGTGGCCGTTGTGGACGGACTGGCTGCGCGCGAACGGCATCGGCGAAAACGTTGCGCCGGCGGCGCTCGGCAGCACAGCCCATCCGCCGCTCGCCGATGCGCCGGGCACGTACGTCTTCGAATGACGCAATCCGCGCCCGATTCGAACCGCGTCGAATATTCGTATTGCCGTGTCGGCGGCGAACGGCTGCGCGTCGCGACGACTCGTCCCGAGCACGCAATCGGGCCAACGCTGCTGATCTTCAACGGCATCGGCGCCAGCACTGAATTGCTGGAGCCGTTCACGCGGCGCGTGACAGGAGTTGCAACCCTGACGTTCGACCTGCCCGGCGTCGGCGCGTCGACACCATCCATTCTGGTTCGTCGTCTTCCCGGGTATGCGCAATTGGCGAAGGAGTTGCTCGACGACCTTGGCGTCGATCGCGTGCACGTAATGGGCATCTCGTGGGGTGGCGGGCTTGCGCAGCAGTTCACCCGTCAGTATTCCGATCGCGTCGACCGTCTGATTCTCGCGGCCACTTCAACCGGGCATCTGATGATTCCGCCGCGCCCGTCGGTGCTGTTGAAGATGGCGACACCGATGCGCTATCTGTCCGCCGGTTTCTTCAAAGGCATCGCTGGTTCCATCTACGGCGGCGACTTCCGCAACGACCGTGTGCTGGGCGAGCGTCACGCAAGACGCATGGCGCCGCCGAGTATCTACGGCTACCTGAGCCAGCTGTATGCGCTCGCGGGCTGGACCAGCGTACATTGGCTGCACCAGGTCAAACAACCAACCCTGGTGATGGCCGGCGACGACGATCCGATCATTCCACTGGTCAATGCAAAACTGTTGGCCCGACTGATTCCGAATGCACGGCTCGAAGTGTTCGATTGCGGCCATCTGTTCCTGCTGACGCGGCTGGAGCGCAGCGTGGCGATGGTCGAGGCGTTTTTAGGGTCAGAGTGCTCTACCGGGCCAATGAGCCAAAGCTCCACGTCGAATAGAGCACTCTGACCCTTTTCCCTATCCCGCCACCGCCGGGCCCATCGCATCGAGCGCATTGGCGCGCTGACCCAGCGTGTGCGCGATACCCGACAGTAACGCGAAGGCGCGCGCGACCAGCACGAAGTCGATCGGCACTTTGACGACCGGATTCTCGCGAATCGCATCGAACATCTCGTCGGTCATGTCTTCAGTGAACTCGCCCTGAAATGCACCGGTATCTGAGCGGGAGATCATTCGGCGCGCAATCATCAGTAACGTCGAGTCGTCGTCATTCTTCGTCGCAAAGCCCAACTCGCGGAACGCACGCAGCATCGCGGATTCGTTGAACGTCATCATCGAGAACATCAGTTCGAACAAACCCAAGCCAAAACCTTCCGGTAATTCCTTCGATAGCCCAAAGTCGAGCAGCGTGAACAGCGCCTTACCGCGCGGGCTGCGGGTGACGAGAATGTTGCCCGGATGCGGGTCGGCGTGGAAAAAGCCATGCGCCAGGATCATCTGATTGAAGATTCGCATCAGCCGCGTCATCAGATCGGAGTATTCGATGCCGGCGGCTTCCAGCGCATCCCGATCGTTGACCTTCACGCCTTCGACGAACTCCATCGTGATCACACGGCGCGTACAGTGTTCGTGCAGGATTTCCGGAATGCGCACCGTTGGATCGTCGGTGAAGAATCCCCGCACACGCTCGGCGCTCTGCGCTTCGCGACGGAAATCGAGTTCCATCTTCAAATGCCGCTGCATTTCGTCGAGCAGCGGAATGAAGTCCATCGGATTTGAATCGAAATGCTGGTAGATCACAGCCACGCGCCGCGACGCCGTCAGATCGGTACGAATGATGTGGTCGATGTCCGGATATTGCACTTTCACCGCGACGACACGTCCGTCCAGCAGGCGCGCGCGATGCACCTGGGCCAGCGAAGCAGCGGCGATTGCGGTCGGCGAAAACTCGCTGAACACCTCCGCGAGCGGTCGACCGAAGTCCTCTTCGACGACGCGCTTCACCGTTTCGAAGTCCCGCGGCGGCAATCGATCGTGAGCTTGCGATAACGTCCTCACATACTGAGGCGGAAAGATGTCGGAGCGCGTGCCAACGACCTGACACATCTTCACGAGCATGCCGCGCATCGACACGGCAGTTGCGAAAATCTGGTCGGCGTTGCGCTGATGGATCGCGGTCATGTCGCGCTTGCCGGGTTCGCGGCGCAACAGCGCGTCCCACCACAACGGTGTCTTGTAGCGCAGCCACACGCACAGCGCCGTCCAACCGATGCGCGCGTTGCGGTAGAGCCGTTCGGCGAGTCGTTCGGCGAACCCTTTGGCGAGGCGCCCGATCATCAAGCGGCGGTCAACAGGATGTCGAGCGCTTCATCGTCTGGATGCGGGAATGCCCAGCCGGCATCGAGATCTTCGAAACGCTTCGCAATCACCGATGCACGTTGCTCGTCCGCGATCGCCATACGGATCTCGTCGCGCAGACGGTCGCGCGACTGACGCGGACGCTGCGTGGCCATGCCGCGCAGTTGCCGACGGAATACGCCGTCGATGACATCGACACCTGAGAATTCCTGCTTACCATCAGCACTTAGCAAGGTTCGCGCGCGCAGTTCGGACAGCGCCACCGTCAGGTAGTCGACATGCGGCACTTCGTCGCGCGCAATGCAGGCGATGACGTGCGCCGCGCGCTGCGGATCCGCGCTCACCTCCGGATCGCCCAGCAATTGCTGGGCCCAGTCGAAGGTGTCCTCGGCAAACGTTTCGACGATCAGTACGTTTGCCATCATCACGATCATGTTCTCCATGCGCTCCGACAGCGCCGGAAACATCCGTACGCGTTCACCGACGGCACCGCCGGACATCAGCCGCAGCAATACATCGCCCGGCACATGCGGCTTTTCCAAACCGAGATCGCGCGCCGCCTCCCACATCTGCTTATGACCGCCTTCGTTGCGATGCCCGGCTTCGTCACGCGCGTGCGCCTCGAATAATCCGCTGGCGAGATGGGCGATTGCGGTGCCTTCTACCGACTCTTTGATTTCGGCAGCAAAATCCGGCACCTTCACTTCCCGAATGCGCGCCCCGAATCCTTCGACGATTGAGATGATCGTCAGCGCCCGCGTCACCGGTTCGACGACGCCTTCCTGTAGCAGAAACTTCGCCTGCGGATAGTTCGGGTAGTTCGGCGGCACATACTTCGCCGGCACGTGCACCAGCGGCGCGCCTTCGTCGACCAACCGTTGCCGCCATGCCGCGATCGCGGGTTGTCGCACCACGCTGCGCGGCGACACGTATTGGCCCGCGATGTAACCGCCGTGACAGCGGACGCCGCCAGCAACCAGCGGTTCTTCGATCGCCGGTTCGCGCATCAACTCATCGAACGAATAGGAAAGCATCTGCGTCACTCCATCACGGTGGACCACAGCATAATCGATCCGTTCGCCCTGCGACGGCGCCTTCATCACGGCCGCCGCAGACGGCCCCAAATTTGCGACAATCTCAGCGCACCATCGCGCGGGACATCGAATGAACTCCGAATCGACCTTCGATCCAGTCGCGCGTGCGCGCGACCTCGCACCATTGATCCGTCAGCATGCCGATACCGCGGAACGGCAACGTCATCTGTCGCCGGAAGTGGCGCACGCAATGGCCGAAGCGGGCCTGTATCGCATCGCGGCACCACGCCGCAGCGGCGGTAGCGATGCCGATCCGATGACCCAGATCGCGACGATCGAAGCCGTCGCGTACGCCGACGGCAGCACGGGCTGGAACCTGATGATCGGCATCGAGAGCTTCGGGTTGATTGGCCCAGCTTTTGTAGAGTGTGCGGACCTGCTGGCCGATCCATTGACCATCCTGTGCGGCTCCACCGCCGCGATCTGTAGCGCCGACGAAACCGCCAATGGATTCCGAATCAATGGCCAATGGCAGTTCGTCAGCGGTTGCCACAACGCCGGCGTTTTTGCCGGACTCGTGTGGCGCAAGCGCAACGGTGAAACAATTCCAGAGTTGCCACCGGTCTACGCGGTGGTAACGAAACCGGATTTCGAAATCGTCGACACATGGGACGTCGGCGGCATGTGCGGTTCCGGCTCACACGACGTCAAGATCACCAACGTCGAGGTCCCCAACGCGCGTATTCTGGCGCAGATGGGCCGCCACCACGACAAATCACCGCTCGAACACTTTCCGCTCGGCAGCCGCCTCGCCTATAACAAGGTCGGTGTCGCGCTGGGTATCGGGCGCGCGGCAATCGATGCGTTTACCGATATCGCCACCGGCAAGGTGCCGCGCTTCACGTCGCGAACATTGCGCGAGCGACCGTTTGCGCAACGCGCGGTCGCCACAGCAGAAGTGCGACTCCGTGCGGCACGCGCGCTCGTATTGGAGCTCGTCGAAGCGATGTGGACGAAAGTTCGCGCGCACGAGGAGATCACGATTCGCGATCGCGCGTTGTTTCAGATCGCGTGCTCCGACGCGGTAGCGGGCGCAGCCGAGGCCGTGGACGCGGTGACCGAAGCGGCCGGCACGACGGCAAATTTCCGCGCCGCGCCGCTCGAACGACTCGCGCGCGACGTTCGCGTCGTACGCCAGCACGTGACCGTGGCGCCGCAGCACATTGAAGACGGCGGCCGCGTGCTGCTGGGGCTCGAACCCGAAGGTCCGATGTTGAAAGGTTTTATCTAGCTCAACTATCGCAGCGGCGGTCTACGCAACCCGAACGACATCGTGGGGCCACGCAACGACGAGAGATTCGCCGATGCCCAACGAACGCCAGCGCGCGCTCAACTCATCCAGGCGCGCGCAAATGCGCGCGATGGCCTCCTCGTTCAACGTTCGAACATCTGACTGCGTCTGCGTCGCGCCAACGTGCCCGGCTTCCGCCGCCATCGTCGCGGCACGGCGCTTTTGACGGCCATTGACTGACGACCCCTTTAAGGGGTCTCAGGTAAGTAAGAAGGTAAGGAGGCATCATCGGCTGCGCGCATACTGGCGGGGAGCACAGCCCATGGTCCTTTTGAAGGCCGTGCTGAATGCGCTCTCGGACTCGTACCCAAGGGAAAGCGCAATAGTAGAGATAGGATCGCGTGTGTTTGCCAGGCGGTCGCCGGCGAGCATCATCCGCCAGCGGGTGAGATATTCCATAGGCGAGGCGCCGACCATCGCTTTGAACTTCAACGTAAAGGTCGTGCGCGACATGCCCGCGCAACTGGCCAGAGTCTGCAAGGTCCACCGTCGGGCCGGGTCAGCGTGCATTGCATGGATCGCCGCCTTCATGTGTTTGTCGGCGAGCGCGAAGAGCCAGCCGACGCCGCCTTTCGGACCTTCGACCATATGAAGCCGCAGAACCTGCACCAGCACCATGGTAGCGAGTTGCTGCGCGACAAACCCGCCGCCAGGCCGCGGTTCGTGTAGTTCCTTGCGCATGCGATCCACGTACCAGCGCAGCTCTGCCCCTTCCGCCTCATCGCGAATGTGAACAAATGGCGGCAACACGGCGAGTAGAGCCTCAGCGTAGTTATCCGCCAGCGCAAAATAACCGCCGATACTGAAGAAATCGCCGCCACCGTTATACCTAACAATACTGCCTTCGCGGGCGGTCTGTAGGAGCTCTTGACCGTCGATCGGCGGCAGGGACAAGTCGCTCGCAATTCGGACCGGCCGCCCATGAGGCAATAGGAAGCAGTCACCTGCCTGCACACGCGACGGGTCGGACATACCGCCGACTGAAACCCAGCACTCGCCGGCAACGACCGCATGGAATTTGATCCCATCGTGCGGGCCGAACTCGACTGACCAGTCTCCTCCCGCGTCAAAGGCGCCAGACATGTAGCTGCGGACCTTAAGAAGCGACAGCACGTCTGAGAGTGGATCCATCACCATTTTCCGAACGATCGCGAAGATAATACGAACGCGACAGCATAGATCGTTCGGATGCAATTTTCTAATCTGGACCCAGAAACCGCTAAAACCTGAGGAACAAGATGAACGGGATCCTTCATAGAAATGGTCCCAACCAGACCGTCCACCACGCCGCCTGGTCCGAATCCTCAGGCATTCATCGACCAAGGAGCTGACTCATGCGTGTATTTCTAACCGGCGCGACCGGTTTCATTGGTTCCGCAATCATTCCGGAGCTCATCAGCGCCGGACACACGGTGCTTGGCCTCACGCGGTCGGACGCGGGAGCCAAGGCGCTCGCTGCCTTGGGCGTCGAGTCGCATCGCGGGACCCTCGAGAACCCCGCCAGTCTGCGCACTGGCGCGGCCAACGCGGATGCCGTCATCCACTGCGCCTACGACCATGACTTCGCGAAGTTCGCGGAAAACAGCGAGCAGGACGCACGGGCGATCGAGGCGATGGGCGCCGCGTTAGCTGGATCGGATCGCCCGCTGATTGTCAGCGGGGGCATCAACCCTATCGCGCCAGGCCGTGTGACGACCGAAGACGATGACGCGCCCGAGCAACCGATGACGCCGCGTGTTTCGGAACAGGTCGCCATGGCACTGCGCGCCAAAGGCGTCAGCGCGGCGGCGGTGCGGCTGCCGCAGGTGCACGACACGACAAAGCATGGTCTCGTCTCTTTGATGATCGCGACCGCGCGGGAAAAAGGTGTCTCCGGCTATGTTGGCGACGGAACGGGACGCATGCCGGCGGCGCACGTCAGCGACGTCGCCCGTCTTTATCGACTTGCTCTGGACAAGCACGTGGCGGGCGGCCGCTACCACGCTGTGGGCGAAGAAGGCGTGCCGTTCAGGGATATCGCCGAGGCGATTGGTCGAGGCTTGAAAGTGCCGGTGGTGTCGATCGCCCAGGAGGACGCGTCAGCACATTTCGGTTTCGTTGGCTGGTTCGCCGGACTCGACGTGCCGGCGTCCAGTTCGTTGACACAGCACCGGCTGGGTTGGCAACCGACTCGGCCCGGGATGATCGCCGACCTGGAAAGCATGCAGTGGATTGAAGGGTGAGGGGCCAGTACGCGACGGCATCTCTTTAGCCACAGTCACCAAGGTCGTGGTCTTGGCCGGGGCTTCGCAGGCGCCGTGTAGGAAATGGGCAGTTGGAATAAAGCCCCGCTAGATTCAACGATGTGCGCTCACATTGGCGAGCGCATCGAAGCGCGTTACTTACGACACAACGCTTTGGAATTACGCAGCGAGAGTTGACTGAGGTCACCCGCGTCGCAAACTACGATGAATGCACGAGACGCAAACACCACTCGATTCCGCCGTCGCGAACTTGTCACCCAGCGCGACGGCTCTCCGGGAACTCGACGACCTTCCAATAGTTTTCCACGAGCGAGACGGCGCGGACGAAGCTGTTGCCCATGTCGGACTTCAGCATGTAGCCCGCGACGTTGAGGTCGTAAGCCTCGAATTTGTCCTTCTCGTCGTTCGACGTCGTAAGCACGAACACGATCGTGTCCCGCAGCCTGACGTCCTCGCGGATCTTTCGCAGCAACTCGAGCCCGTTCATGCGCGGCATGTTGATGTCGAGGATCACGAGATTGGGCCGCTGCAGGTTTTCGAGCATCGTCAGGCCCTCTACGCCATCCACCGCGCGCGCGACGGGATTGCCGATCTTCAGCTTGCTCATCGCCCGCATGAACGCTTTCGCGTCGATGCTGTCATCTTCGACCAACAGGATATTCACGGTTCCTCCATTCATGCTGCACGACTCCCTGTGGTTGACGTCACCGCCTCCGCGGATGCGTGATCCTTCACGCGCCATTCGAACTTGAAAACGGTTCCGCGCCCGTTCGGCGCGTCTTCATGCCAAACGCGGCCGCCTTGCCACGCGACGATTCGGCTGACGATTGCGAGGCCCATGCCGCTGCCTTCCATATCGTCGCGGGGCTTCAAGGTCTGGAACATCTGATACACGCGTTCCCGATATTCGTCGGGAATACCTTCGCCGTCGTCGGCCACTGAGAACAGGTAGTGATCACCGTTGTCCTCGACAGACACGCTGACGCAGGCGTCGGGACCCGGGTGGTGCTTGACCGCGTTGCCAATCAGGTTTCGCAACACCTGCTCGAGTGGTCCCCGGTACGTCGTGATTCTTGGAAGCTCGCCGTGAGTCTCCAACCGGAAGCCCGGCGGTGGAGCCGAGAGTGACCAGATGTCATCGACCAACTCGGCCGTGTTCACTTCGCAGAGATCGCCAACGCGCCGTCCGACTCGAGAGTACGCGAGCAGATCATCGAGCAGCCGATTGAGGCGTGCGGTGCGCGCCCTCAGAAGGTCCAGATTCTCCTGAACATCGCCCACCCGATAGTCGACGAGATCGTCGGCAAGCCATCCAATGAGCACTTCCATGGCGCGCAGCGGCGCCTTCAGATCGTGTGACGCGACATAGGCGAACTGTTCGAGATCTTGGTTAGACCGTTGGAGTTCCTCGTGACTCGTACGCAACTGCGTTTCGGTCTCTTTGATATCCGTCAAATCGACGACTGTGCAGCAGACGCCCTGCACACCACCGTCCGCGTCGCGTACCGGTTCGTAGACGTAACGGCAAAATCGCACCGGCATGCCGGGCACCGCTGTGTCTCGCTCTTCGATGACGCGCCGACCGTGGATGCATTCGGCAAACGCATTCCTGCCGTTGTCTTTTTCACCAGGACTCATGACCTCGTTGACGTTCTTGCCGTCGGCCCAATTTGGAGGTAATCGATTCGCGCGGCGGAATGCTCTGTTGCCGAAGCGCACTGTGCCGTCCACCTCCAGATACAGGACCGGATATGGAATGGCGTCCAGGATCATGTGGAGTTCGTTCGTCATCGAATCATGCATGGCGTGATACCTCAGAAGGCAAGCGCACCTGTTCGTGGTAACGCTGCACAATAGCGTCGGCAGCGATCGGCTCGCTGAAGTAGAACCCTTGGCCGTAGCGGCAGCCGTGCTGCAGGAGAAACTCGAGCTGTGCTTCGTTCTCGATACCTTCGGCCACGGTGTTCATGCCGAGGCTTTCAGCGAGGGACAAGATGGCGCGGCATATCGCGGGACCATAGCGATTCACGCCGATGTCCTTGACGAACGAACGATCCAGCTTGAGCGTGTCAATCGGGAAACGGCGCAAGTAGTCGAGACAGGAGTGTCCGGTTCCGAAATCGTCGATCGCGAGCGTGAACCCCATCTCGCGCAGCGTTTCAAGCGCCCGCTGCGTGGATCGCACGTCCTGCATGAGGCAACTTTCGGTTACCTCGATCTCGAAGCTCGCAGGTTCGACTCGTTGATCGACGACCAGGCGACGTAGTTCGTCGCAAAACGCGGCATTGTGAATTTCGCGTGGCGAGACGTTGATGGCGATCTTTACCGCGCCGCTATTCGCGCGCTGCCATGCGACGCTTTGCCGGAATGCCATTTCGGTCACACGCCGCCCTAGCGGGATGATCTGACCACTTTCCTCTGCGATCGAAATGAACTCGCCGGGCAACATGAACTGGGCGCCGCGTTGCCAACGAACGAGTGCCTCGACACCGACCAGACGTCGCTCGATCAAATCGACTTGCGGTTGATAAAGGAGAAAGAACTCGTCGGCTTGCAACGCGCGGACCATGTCCTGAGCAAGTTCGTGCTGCTGGATGATCTCAGCGTGCATACGCTCGGTGAAGAACTTGAAGCCGTTGCGGCCGGCGTTCTTCGCCTGGTACATCGCGATGTCTGCGTTCTTGACGAGCGTGGCCGGATCACCCTGGTCATTTGGAAAGATGGTGATTCCAATGCTGACGGTCGCGTTGACGATGCGACCATCGAGCAGATAGGGCTCCGCTAGTACGCTCGTGAGCTTGCGCGCCACCGCTTCAGCGGACTGTGGATCCGCGACATTTTCGAGAAGTATCGCGAACTCGTCTCCGCCCATCCGCGCGACTACGTCACCGTCGCGTACCGAGCGCGCGATGCGCTGCGAAGCAGCGATCAGCAATTTGTCTCCGAAATGGTGACCGAGCGTGTCGTTCACACCCTTGAATCGATCGAGATCGAGGAACACGAGGCCTAGCTTTGAACCGCCGCGACGTGCCCGACTGACAGCCTTATCGAGGTGCTGTACGAAATAGTTTCGATTCGGAATCTGCGTCAACGTGTCATAGGTCGCCAAGTGATGCAGACGTAGTTCAGCGCGCTTGCGCTCGATTGCGTAACGAATGGCGCGGAGGATCGAGCGACCATCACCGTCCCACTTTACGAGATAATCCTGCGCTCCCTCGTTGAGGATCCCGATGGCATAGTCTTCGCTATCCTCGCCGCTGAGCACGACGATTGGGATCGTGGGGTTCGCCTGTTTGATCTCACGAACGCACACCTCGCCGCTCGCATCAGGCAGGTGCAGGTCCAGCAGAACGACGTCGAACTCCGTCCCGCGCAGCGCGGCCAAAGCTTCGTTCAGACACTCCACATGCACGAGTGCTGGCGGCCTAACGTCGGTGCGCGCGAGACAGCTACGCAGAAATCTCGCGTCGGAACGATCGTCCTCTACTAACAGGATCTTCATGTCGCGGGTGTGTCCAGGAGAAATCCCTCTCTCGCTCACGGATACCGGTCCGTGACCTCAGTGACCATAGATCCGCGAGCCGCCGTTGAACGTGACACAAATCACCGAGCCGCCCCGGCATTCACGCCATGGATGGCACTGCGATCGCTTTCCGTGAGGCGCTTCACAATGCCCGAATCGCAACCCCCGCAAGGAGCATTCGGCCAAAACCGAAGGCAGAGCGGTGACTCACCCCCCAATAGGAACGTTTGCGGGTTTGATGAAAGCGGTGTCTTTACGCGCAGTATGTTCGGAACCCGAATGCGAATTGGCCCCAGAGCGATGGTGCTCACCTCAGATCCGCGTTGACGCCTCCGTTTCCAGAGCCGGAGTTCTATGAATTGGCAGGTCAACGACAGACACACGATTTGGGCAACAAACGGGTACCAGCCGGCATCGCACCCCAATTACACTGTTGGCGAATCGCGTAAGTAGTTGATTCGACAGGTTGTGCATGGTGGTCAAGGGCAGAATTGAACTGCCGACACGCGGATTTTCAGTCCGTATCGGTCAGTACCGCTTCGATTGCCCGAAGCTTGTCTGCAACGAGTGTGGGGTTGGTGCTGCGGTAGTAGTTAACGCCGAAGATACCGTTCAGCGCCCAGCCCTTACCCCGCTCCCAGGTCGCCGCATCCACATTCAGTACCTCGCGGTAGGCGCGGCGTGCGTCGCTCGGAAACAGACTCCAGGCAATGATCATTTCAATCGCGGGATCACCTACGCCGCAGGTGCCCCAGTCGATGACGCCGGTGAGCTTGCCGTCCCGCGCGAGCAAATTCAGATATGACAGATCACCATGGAACCAGACCGGCGGACCGTTGTAGTCGGGCGCGGCGATGACCCGGTTCCACGCTTCGGTGACGGCATCGGCGTCTACCTCGCCGCGCAGGCCGGCAATCGCCTTGCGCATCACAGCATCTGCAAAACGAATCGGTCCGCCGCGATTGTGCCTCGGCCCACCCGCAGTATCGATGGATTGCAGCGCACGGACGAAGCCCGCCAGATCGAGCGCCGCGCCAACAGGATCGTCGAGGCGATCCAGCGTCGCCAGTTCGCCCGGTAGCCACCGCACGATGCCCCATGGATATGGAAATGCCAGTTCCGGTTCGCCGTGCGCAACCGGAACCGGCACCGCAAGCGGCAAATGCGGCGCGAGTACACCCAGCCACGTCTGCTCCTTCGCCACGTTGTCGACCGCCCAGTGAATGCGGGGTAGCCGCACGGCGAGTTCGTCGCCAAGGCGGTACATCGCGTTGTCTGTACCGGCCGACGCGACCCGTTCGATCGGTAGTTCAGCCCACCGAGGGTGTTGGTTCCGGAGCAACCGGCGCACCAGTCCTGCATCTGTGGCCACTTCGTCGACGTGCATTTTCACCGACATTGAACGCTGCCGTAGGTTCTCATCCGGCCCGTCGGGCGCGCCTCAGCGATTTCGTTCGCCGACGCTGCGCCCGCGCGCCAGCACGTCGACCGGCGTGACGAGACATCCGAGATCCGTCAACGGGTCTCCATCGACAAACAGCACGTCGGCAGAATATCCGGCCGCGATGCGTCCAGCAACGCCCCCCAATCCAATCGCCTGCGCGCAGTCCGACGTGGCAGCTCTCAATACCTCGACATTCGACAGCCCGGCGAAATGCGCGAACACCGGTAGCGCTTTGCCGAGATCCGCGTGGCGTACGTTCGGGATGCCGGCATCCGTCGATGCGGCCAGCCGCACGCCAGCGGCGCGCATCGCGGCGAAATTACTCAGCAGGCGTTTTTCGTGGTCGCTGCCGCTGCCCTGGTGGCGCTTCCAGCCGGCGTTCACCGTGGGCGACACCCACACGCCGCGTTGCGCCATCTCGGCGGCGAGTTCCGGATCATATTCGGCGCCCCAGCCCGCCTCGCCGACCCAGGAGCAGTGTTCGACCGTGCTGACGCCGGCACGCGCCGCATAGCGGATGCCGACGGTGCCGTGGCAGTGCGCCGCGACCGGGTAGCCTCGTTGGCGAGCATCTGCAACGATCGCTGCGATCGTTTCCTGATCGAACTGCGCCATGCGCGGTGTGCTGCCCTTGGTCATCGTGCCACCGGTTGCCATCACCTTGATCAGATCGACGCCATGCGCGTGCTGACGAGCGAGCACGGCCGCCGCGTCACCGAGATTCGCCGCTTCGCCACCCCAGAAATGACAATGGCCACCCGGAGATGTGATCGGCTGGCCGGAACACAACAGTCGCGGCCCGACGATCTCGCTGCGCGCAATGCGATCACGCAGCTCGAGTTCCAGCCATTCGCCACCACCGAGATCGCGGGCGCTGGTAACACCCGCGCGAACCATGCCCTCCGCGCGTTGCGCCATCGCTGCGAATCGCGTTTGCGTATCACCATTCGTCTGCGCGAGCGGGTCGCGCACGTCGGGATCGAGCACCATGTGCACGTGCGCGTCGATGAGACCCGGCATCGCGGTCACACCGCCCATGTTGCGCACCGAAGCACCTTCCGAAATCTCCGACACCGGTCCGATTGCCGCAATCTTTCCCGCTTCGATGCGGATCGCATCGGCGCTGTCGAGGTAGCCGTCGCCGATACCGTCCCAGATGCGCAGTTGCGCGAACACTTGTGCGTCAGTCAATGCATGAGCCTCTTTTGCGTTACCGCGTGTGTGTATTGCAGCATGGTAGCCTTCACGAGTTCACACAACACCAGGCGCAATGCCGGGTACACCAACAAGAGGAAGACAGTCATGGGGGATCGGCTCAGCGGCAAAGTGGCGGTGATCACCGGCGGCGCCAGCGGCATGGGCCGCGCGACCGTAGAAAAGTTCGTTGCCGAAGGCGCGCGCGTCGTCATCGCAGATCTGCAGCAGGACAAAGGCGAAGCGCTTGCAGCGCAGTTGGGTGGCGATGCCGCATACGTCAGCACTGACGTCTGCAATGAAAACGACATCAAAGCGATGATCGACTTCGCCGTGAAGCGTTTCGGTCGCCTCGACACGCTGTTCAACAATGCAGGATTTGGCGGCGTCACCGGTGAAATTCACGATACCGACATGGGCGAACCGTATCGGCGCACCGTTGATGCGATGTTGACCGGCCCGATTCTCGGTATGAAATACGCAGCACCGATCATGCGGGAACAGCGTTCCGGCGTGATCATCTCCACTGCGAGTGTCGCGGGCCTCAAAGCAGGCTACGGTCCGCACGTGTACACCGCAGTGAAATCCGCGGTGATCAACCTGACCCGCTCAGTTGCGCAGGAACTCGGGCCATTCAACATTCGCGTCAACGCAATCTGCCCGGGCGGCATCGCGACGCCGATATTCGCCGGGCAACTCGCTTTGAAGCGCGGCGGCAACACCGACTACGCCGCTGCAGTGAAACCGTTCCTCGAAAAGATGCAGCCGATTCCGCGCGCCGGCGAGCCCGCCGACATCGCCAACGCCGCATGTTTTCTGGCCAGCGACGAAGCGTCGTTCATCTCCGGTCACGCGCTCGTCGTCGACGGTGCGCTGACGGCGGGTTCGTGGACCAATCCGGAGTTCGCGCCGCCGCTGATCGAGGCAATGCAACAGATATTCGGCATGGACAAGGACGAAGACCTGGATATGGTCTACCACGCGCGTTGAGGGGCGCCTCAATCTCGTTGCACATGAACGGTCGAGCATCATCAACAGGAGCAACAATGTCGAATACCACGAAACCGGCGCGCCGGGGGCTCGAAGCGGCCTTCGGCGGTAAACGGACTAACCTGTCGGAACAACGGGAAATCTGGCTCGAAGCGCTGCATGAAGACGCAATCTGGGAAGGCCCGACCTTCGCGACGCCGATATACATGGTCGGCCGTCAGGCGGTTGGCCGCTTCATGGAATTGCTGCTGGAGGTGGTACCGGAGTTCTCCACGCAGTTGATTGCGGCGTACCCGACGGCGGAGCCCGACACGATCATCATCGAATCCACGGGCGGTGGCCCCACCATTCATGGCGCCCGCTACGAACAGCGGTACTTTTCGCAGATCACCAGTCGCGACGGCCGGGCATTCCGGATGCGAGAGTACTGCAATCCGTTCCAGACCTACAAAGCATTCGGCCGGGAATTCTGGGACAAACGCATCGCCGCGATCATGGCCGAGCACAACGTCGAGTGGCCGCAATCCCAGCAACCCGACCCCGCACGGCTGCCGGGAACCTGACCGTCCGCGCGAAGCCTTCGGCCAGACCGGTACCGGCCGACACGGGAAATGAAGTTTAAAACACGTTCTAGGCGTGATATATAACGCGTTGCACCGCCCGATGCCCGCCATGTCAGCACTGCAACCCAACCGCAACCCGCGCCGCGACGAGATCATCGACGCGGCCCGGCGGCTGATGCGCGATGCCGGCGATGCAGGCTTCTCGATGCGAAACCTCGCAACCGAAGCGGGTGTCAGCATCGCGACGCCTTACAACCTGTTCGGGTCCAAGCAGGCGATTCTGCTGGCGGTGCTGGATGCCGACTTGAGCGACTACCAGCGCGAACTTGCAGCCATGCAAGCCGACGCGATCGAGGTGTTGTTCGACGCGAGCGCACTGTTGTCCACAGTGCTGCGCCGCGAGCCCGACTTCTATCGCAACGCACTCGCTGCGGTCGCCCGGGATGGCCCCGAGTTCGGCGTGATGGTCAACGCGCCGCGGTATCTGGTCTGGAAGCGGCTACTGCAACAGGCCACCGCGGCAGGGTTACTGAGCGATGCGGTGAATCCCGACGCATTCGCGATCGCCTCGAGCCAGCTGATGATGGCCAGCCTGCTGGAGTGGGCAGGCGGCACGTTGACGTTGGAGGAACTGGATGCCCGCAACGAATACGGGCTCGCATTGACGTTGTCTGCGATCGCCACCGACCGCAGCCGCGACTACCTCGCCGAACGCATGCGCCGCGCGGAAAACCGACTGCAACGGCTCTGGCGCGCGGCGTTGATGAATCGCCTGGAGCGCGGCGAACTGGACGACGAAACCCGCGCATTGCTGGCGGGTCAACTCAAGCTGCTACAGAAGCAAGCTGCTACAGAACAAGCTGCAACAGAAAAAGAGGAGCCAACGGTATGACTACACAAACCCTGTCGACCCAACGTCGTTGCATTCACCCTCGGGCCGACGACACCTGGCAATCGATCGCCGCGCGGGAACTCGGCGACATGCCAACCGACGAGGCCGTGCAGATGCTGCAGAGCGTCAATCTGCACGCGTTCATGCGCCCCGCAGCGCGGGCGGGTTCGCCCAGGCAGGGCAACCCGATTCTGCCGAGCGACGTCATTTTTCTCGAGCCGCCCCACGCGCATCGGCAGGAGGCGCTTTGATTGATGGCCACAGCCGTCATCAGCGCCGTGCGCGTCGCCGCCGCCCATGACGGCGTTGCAGAACTCGTCGTGGTGCTGAGCCATGGCAACGGCGGACGCTCCGAGGTCAGCCTCGACGAAATGGCAGCTGCGGCATTGTTTCGCGCTTGTGGCGCGAGCACAGCGAGCGACGTGGTGGGACACGGATGGGAAAAGGTCCGGGAAGCGCTCGGCGTTTCGTGGAATCGGTATTCGAATACGCAAACTGGAGGGTGAGACATGCTGGATCTGATCATCAAGAACGGTCGAGTGGTGGATGGGTCGGGGTTGCCGGCCTATACCGCCGACGTCGCAATCAACGGCGGGCGGATCGTCAAGCTGGGTCACGTCGAGGACGAAGCGCGCCGCGTCATCGACGCCGCGGGTCAGGTGGTGGCGCCTGGGTTCATCGACCCCCATACCCATTTCGATGCGCAACTGTTGTGGGACGGGTATGCCAAGCCGGCGCTGGCGCATGGCGTAACCACCATCGTGCCGGGCAACTGCTCGCTGTCGCTGGCGCCGCTGAAGGCCCAGCACCGGATGCGGCTCGTCGGCATGTTCAACCAGATCGAGGAAATGCCCTACAGAGCGTTCGAAGACGGGGTCGAGTGGACTTGGGAAACCTTCGACGGCTACCTCGACAGAATTTCCAAGGGGCTTGCGATCAACGTCGCGCCCCTGGTTGGGCACAGTGCGCTGCGCCTATGGGTGATGGATGCGGCCGCCACCGAACGCACCGCCAACCCTGATGAAATCGCAGCCATGCAGGACCTGCTGCGCAGTTGTCTCGATGCAGGTGCGGTGGGCATGTCCACCAGTTTCGTCGACATGGACGAGACGCTGCAGCCGGTACCGAGCCGTTATGCGAATACCGAAGAACTCGACGCGCTGGCCAGCGTGCTCGGCGAATACGGCCGAATGCTGCAGATCGTTCCGGAGTTCTACGACGCCGATCTGACCATCGCGCGCGTCGACCAACTCGCCGAGTTGTCACTGCGGCATGGCATTCCGACGACTTTCTCTCCGTTGTTCGTCAACGGCGACAACGCCGACGGGGTCAACCGAGTGATGGCGCGCGTGGACGAACAGTTCGCGCGCGGCGCACGGGTGTGGCCACAGGTGCAGACCCGGCCCATCGACATCAGCTTCAGCTTTGCCGTACCGAGCCTGTTGTTCATTCGCCTGCCCAGCTGGTACCGGGTCATGCGCTTCGGCTCGCGTGACGAGATCATGGCAACCTTCTCCGATGCGCAGCAGCGCGAAAAGCTCGTCGGCGAAGCCCAGGCGATGGGGCCGCTGTGGTCGATCCTGCGGCTTCGTCAGGTGGCCACTGCCGAGAATCAGCCGTTGGTGGGTAAAACGCTTGCGGAGATCGCCGAACTGCGCGGCACGACACCGCTCGACGCGATGATCGACCTGTCTCTGGAGGAATCGTTGAATGCCCATTTTCTGGCGGCCAACATGGGGCACAACGACGACGGCCGGGTGGCGGAACTGCTGAATCATCCCCGCGTGCACATCGGGGCCAGCGATGGCGGTGCGCACATTCTGTCGTTCTCGACATATGGCGATACCGGCTACCTGTTCAGCCGCTTCGTGCGCGAGTGCCACGCGATGGGTCTGGAGGCGGCGGTGAAGAAAATCACCAGCGACACCGCCGACATCTGGGGGATACCCGAACGCGGCCTGTTGAAGAAAGGCTACGTGGCGGACATCACCATCTTCGACGCCAACAGCATCGCGCGCGGCAACGAGTACTACGTTGCCGACGTGCCGGGTGACGGCAGCCGCTACGTACGCGATTCCCAGGGCATCGATACCGTCATCGTCGGCGGCGAGGTTGCTTGGAGCGCCGGTGCCGGCTACGGCAGCGAAACGCGTGGCGCGATCCTGCCCGGCCGGGCGGGTGCGTGATGCTCGACGGCATACGGCAACGGCGGATCGCCACCAACGGATTGGAACTGCGCATCGCGGAACAGGGCATCGACGGTTCGGCTAAGCGCCCGTTGGTATTGCTGCTGCACGGGTTTCCCGAATCCTGGTATTCGTGGCGGCATCAGTTGGAACCCCTCGCCAATGCCGGATATCACGTCGTTGCGCCGGACATGCGGGGTTATGGCGGCAGTGACAAGCCGGCGGCGATCGAGGCCTACAACCAGGTGGAAGTGGTCAACGACATCATTGGCCTGATCCCCGCTCTCGGCCATGACACCGCCGTGGTGATCGGGCACGACTGGGGGGCGCCCACTGCTTGGAGTTGCGCGCTTCACCATCCCGATCGGGTGACCGCGGTGGGCGCTCTGTCGGTACCATTCATGCCACGTTCACCGGTGCCGCCGCTGGACGCCATGCGCGAAGCGTTCAAGGGCCAGTTCTTCTATCAACTCTATTTTCAGGAACCGGGCGTGGCCGAGGCGGAGTTCGAACGCGATATCCGCACGGCACTGCGCAAGTTCCTCGTCATGGGGGCGGGAGAGACCGATCTGGCGAGCCTGCCGGCCAAGTCCGCCGACGACGATATGCTGTCGAGCCTGCCGAACCCAGCCACGCTGCCGGCTTGGCTGACCGAAGAAGACCTGTCGTTCTATGCCAACGAGTTCACCCGCTCAGGCATGCGCGGACCACTCAATTACTACCGCAACCACAACCTCACCTGGCAACTCACCGCGGGAGCGCCCGAAACGATCACACAACCGGCGATGTTTCTCGCGGGCGCGAAGGATGGGGTCGTGCTGATGGCGGCCGAGGCTTTGCAGGCGCTGCCCGAACGCGTCGTCGACCTGCGCATCAACGAATTGATCCCCGGCGTTGGACACTGGACGCAGCAGGAAGCACCAGACACCGTCAATCGAACGCTGCTGAAGTTTCTCGGAGACGTTTGCCGATGAGCCAGCGAATCATCGTCGTCGGGTGCGGCATTGCCGGCATGTGTACCGCGCTGGCGCTGGCCCGCAAGGGCAACGACGTGGTCGTCATCGAGCGCGATACGCCACCGCCGCCGGGAGATGCCGAGCGGGCATTCTACGAATGGCCGCGTCGGGGTGCTTCGCAATTCCGGCATCCGCACGCATTCCTGGGCTTGATGTGCAATCTGCTGCAGGACAACTACCCGGACCTGCTAGACGACTTCTACGCGTCCGGAGCGCGGCGGCTGGATTTCAAGGAGATGCTGCCGGCGGAACTCGAGGCTCGCTATCGGCCGGCACCCGGCGACGAGCGGTTGTGGGTGCTGTTGTGCCGACGCGCAATCATCGAAACCGTGCTGCGGCGCTACGTGGGCAAGTTCGACAACATCCACATCATCAACGACGTCACGATCGATGGCTTGGTGTTGGCTCGCGACGGTGACGCGCTCGTCGCCGAAGGCGTCAAAGTGCGGCGCGATCGATCGGCACAACATGGCGAACAGATGCTCGCAGATGTCGTGGTGGATGCCAGCGGTCGGGGCACCAAATTTCCCCGCTGGCTGGCTGCAGCGGGCGCTGCGGTCGAAGAAGAAAACGAGGACGCCGAGATCGTCTACTACACCCGCCATTACCGGCTGGCACCTGGCGTCGCGGAGCCCTCCCGACAGAGTAAGGACCGGGCGGGCGGCGATCTCGGCTACATCAAGTTCGGGGTGTTTCCAGGCGACAACGGCAACTTCGCCATCATCGTGTGCCTGCACAACGACGAGACGGCGCTACGCAAGGCGGTGAAGTCCGGCGACCAGTTCGACACGATCTGCCGCAGCATTCCCGGACTCGAACCGTGGGTGCGCAAAGGCGCCGCCGAGGCCACCACGGAGCCGTTCGGAATCGGCGATATCCGCGCGGTCTGGCGCCACTATGTGAAGGATGGGCACCCGTTGGCGCTGAATTTCTTTGCGGTGGGCGACGCGGCGCTGCGCACCAATCCGCTGTACGGCCGCGGTTGCAGCACCGGCATTCTGCACGCTCACATGCTGGCCGACGTGTTGTGTCAGCAGGACGATCCAGCGCGCCGCGCGACCGCTTTCGAACAACGTACCCTGGCCGAACTGCGCCCCATCTTCGACAGCAGCCTGACCGAGGACCGCAACGGTATCCGCCGTGCGCGCGCTGCTGCGCAACCGGATCGGGTCGAGGATGCCCCGCACGGCTGGAAGCAGCGCTTCGGCCTGGCGTTCGGTGATGCGCTGGCCGCGGCCGCGCGTTACAACCTGCACGTGATGCGCGGCATGTCGCGCACCATCAACCTACTGGAGAAGCCGGGCGCGTTCCTCGAAGAACGGCGTACCCAGTTGATCATCTTCGGCTACATGCTGCGCGGACGCTCACGCAACGCGGCTGCGCGAATTCAACGCGGGCCGAGCCGCGCAGAAATGCTGTCATTAGTGGGAGACGGCTGAACACGCAAGGGAAGCAAATGGTCACACTGCCGCACCATTTCGAGTTCTTGTCAGATACCTGGTTGAACGCCGCGGAGGCGTATCTGCAACGGGAAGTCGGGCGCCACAAGGACGTGATCGTGCCGTTTTCACTGTCGGAACGCTTCAGCGACGCACCGCCCCACCTCGAATTTCCCGACGACGTTGCGTCCTGGAGCGCGCGCTACGACGGCGCGAGACTGATCGTGTCGAGAGAATTCCTGCCCGCCGCCGATACGGTGATAGCCGGGGACTATCAGGCCGCGCTGATGGCCGCGCAGAGTATCGGTGCGCTGGCACCGGGCGTCATGGATGCGACGCTCGACGAGGTCACGCACGTTTTCGGTGGCCGGGTACTACAGCGGAACTCGACGCTGACGCACCCTGCCACGCTGGAAATGCTCGCGCTGATGCACGACCACCTCGGCCGCTCCACAGTTGAGAATCCGGACCTCGCCCACCGCGCGGCCCGTCTCGGCATTGCGGATCGCGTCAGGGAAATGGAAGAGAACGGCTATACCGTCATCGAACGGGCGATCTCTCCTGGGTTCGCCGACGAATTGCGCGAGGCAACCCTGCAGGCGTTGTTGCCGCACCACAGCTTTTCCCTGCAGTGGATGCTCTACCACGGGCGCGCATTCGAGCGCATCGTGCAAAACCCGCAGCTGATGACGCTGATCGATGCCTCATTGGGGCGCGGCGCCGTGATCGCGTCGCTGAGTTCGATTCGGCGCGGGCCCGGCGCCGGCGTCATCCCCATCCACACCGACTACTCGATGGTGCCGGAGCCGTATCCCGATTTCGCGATGACCGGAGTCGGTGTGTGGGCGCTGGAGGATTGGACCGAGGCCAGCGGGCCAACCTGGATCGTTCCCGGTTCCCATCGCGAGCACCGTGCGCCTCGCAAGGGTGAGGGGATGGATCGCGGTGTGCCGATCGAGATGCCGAAAGGCTCGGTTGTCTATTTCACCCATGGCGTGTGGCACTGGCAGGGCGATCGCACCGAACCCGGCGAACGCATCACGCTGCACGCGCATTTCAATCGCGGCATCCTGCGCGGTCTGGAACCCAAGAAAGTGGACGTGCAGATGATGCATCGCAATCCACCGCGCCTCGGTGAGATGCTCGGAGAGGACGACTGGTTCGACAAGCTGACCGCCGAAGGCCGTGATCATGTGCGGGCGGCGTACATGGCGCGGCTGCACGCGTTCACCGATCAGCGCAAACGGGTCCTGTTAGGTTGTGCCGAAAAGCGGCCGGCGGCGTAGCTGCGGCCAACCGGGGAGATGCATCCCCGACTTATGCGTGAGGTACCCATGCCGGATTCCGCTTCCGAGCGCGCCCTTTTTGCGAACGAAGCCTTCTATCTCGCGTTCATCCGCAAAGACTTCGAGGCGATGGACCACCTGTGGGCACATAGCGTTCCGGTGGTGTGCATCCATCCGGGGTGGCCCGCGCTGGTGGGCCGCGAGGCGGTGATGCAGAGCTGGCGCAACATCCTCGGCAATGCCGACCAGCCGGGTATCGACTTCTACAACGCAGTGGCCGTGGACCAGAGCGGAACGATCACCGTGGTCTGCTACGAGGAGCTACGCGATGGCGTACTGGTAGCGTTGAATGCGTTCATCGAGGAAGCTGGGCAGCTCAAACTGATCCATCATCAGTCCGCCCCCTGCACCAATCCGCCGCCCCTCGCCGTCGGCGGCTGAACCCATCCATGGCACGAGGTTCAACCCGCGTCATCTACGCCGCGCTCGCTGGCAATCTGCTGATCGCGGCGACCAAATTCGCCGCCGCGGCGTTCACCGGCAGTGCCACGATGCTGTCCGAAGGCATTCACTCGCTGGTGGACACCGGCAACCAGGTTCTGCTGCTGCACGGCATGCGCCGGGCGAGTCGGCCACCGGATGCGCGCTTTCCGTTCGGCCACGGCAAGGAAATCTATTTCTGGAGCTTCGTCGTCGCAATCCTGATCTTCGCGGTCGGGGCCGGCATCTCCATCATCGAGGGCATCCGACACGTGCTCGTCCCCGCTTCGATTGAGAACGCCGTGGTGAACTACGTTGTCCTGGGGTTCGCGATAATTTTCGAAGGCGCTGCCTGGACCTTCGCCTTTGTGGAGTTTCGCCGGGCCAAGGGCACGTGGGGCTACCTCGAGGCGGTACACCGCGGCAAGGATCCTGCGCTGTTTGTCGTGTTATTCGAGGACTCCGCCGCACTGCTGGGCCTGCTCGTTGCACTGGCCGCGGTCACGGCGGCGAATCTGACCGGCGTACTATGGTTCGACGGTCTCGGCTCCATCATGATCGGCATCATCCTCGGCGGCACCGCTGCGTGGCTGGCTTATGAAACCAAGGGACTGCTCATCGGCGAGAGTGCCAATCAGCGCGTCGTAGACGGCATCCGCGCCATCGCCCGCGAACGCGAAGGCGTTGAGCAGGTGCACGAAGTGCTGACCATGCACATGGGGCCGGAATTCGTGCTGGTGAACATCAGCGTTCAGTTCCTGCATGACGCCCGCGCCACCGAGATCGAAGCCGCCATCGAAGGCCTCGACCGCGCGATCAAGACCGCATATCCGGATGTGAAACGCGTCTTCGTCGAGGCCGAGCGCTACGTGGAGCGCCATGACGCAGCAGTAGGCACCTGATTCGCGGGTCTGCGCTGAGCTTTCCGACGGTCTGACCGACGCGGCGCTTGCACGTCCGGATCGTTTTGGCGAGCATCAGGCAGTTGACCGGTCACCGGAGCCATGTGCAATGGACTATGGAACCCTGACGATCGAGCCGTTGACACCGCACATCGGTGCGGAGGTAATGGGCGTGGATCTGTCGCAACCGCTGTCTACCGCCCAGCAAGCGGACTTGAAACGCGCATTCGCGGATTGGATGGTCCTGGTGTTCCGCGATCAGCACCTGTCGAGCGAACAGCACAAGACGTTCGGGCGGTTGTTTGGACCGCTGCACGTGCATCCGCTGCAGCACGACTACGGCGGCGACCCCGAGATTCTCACTGTGAAGACCACGGCCAAGTCGCGCTACACGGCCGGCGACGCCTGGCACACCGACGTCACCTGCGAGGAACGCCCGCCGCTCGGGTCGATGCTCCATATGAAAGAGGTGCCCGCGCACGGCGGCGGCGACACGCTGTTCGCCGACATGTACCAAGCGTACGAGACGCTCTCCGAACCACTGCAGCAGTTCCTTTCGGGCCTCACCGCTGTGCACGATGGCGCCATCCCGTATGTCGGTTCGTACGGTATCGCGCCGCCGCAGGGGCAGAACTATCCGCGCACTGAGCATCCGGTCGTCACTCGTCATCCGGACACCGGCCGCAAAGTGTTATATGTGAACAGCGGTTTCACGTCCCACATCAAAGGCCTCGCCCGGTGGGAGAGTCGGGGTCTGCTGGACATGCTCTTCCGACATATCGCGACCACCCCGTCGTTGACGTGCCGCGTACGCTGGGCAGCCGACACACTGACGTTCTGGGACAACCGCTGCACGCAGCACCACGCCGTCTGGGACTACTATCCCGAAACGCGCTACGGCGAGCGGGTGTCTATCGTCGGAGAGCGCCCAGCCGCCTGAGACTGTCCAGTTCACTCATATGAACCCGCGCGGGTCTCGTGGTTTCTGCGCACCGCTTATGCTCATCGAACCGCTACGCCGGCCAATTCGGCCATTCGCCCGCCCGCATCAGCCATTGCTCGCTGAGATTCCACAGTCGTTGCGCCACTGCAGGGTCGTTGGACTCAGCGCTGCTCGACACCACGCGGCAGTCGCGCAGATATTGGCCGGCGATATCGGCCGCGGGCTCATGCACCGTGGCATAGACCGTCGTCGCCGCACCCTGCGCCGGATTCTTCGTGAACGGACTGACGAGTTTCATCAGCACACCCACGAGCTTCGAGCCGCGGCCGATTTCGGTGGTGATCAGGGTGCCCGGATGCAGCGCGCACGCGGTGAGCCCTCGACTCCCGTAGCGTAGCTGCAACGACTTCGCCATCAGCACGTTGCACAATTTCGCCTGGCCATAGGCACCCATCCCCTTGAAGTGGCTGCGGCTCATCGGCAGCTGATCGAAATCGAGTTTCGCGGGTGAGCCGTGACTGGTGCTCGACACCATCACGATGCGCGGCGCGCCGCTTGCGAGCAGGCGCGGCATCAGCAGCCGCGCGAGCAGAAAGTGGCCGATGTGGCAAACCCCGACCGTGCGCTCGAAACCGTCTTCGGTTTCTTCGAAGGTCATCAACGCGAGCCCGGCATTGCACACCAGCGCGTCGATCTTCTCCGTCGCCAAACCATCCGCGAAATCTCGAATGCTCGCGAATGACGCCAGATCGAGCGCCGCGAATTCCGCCTTGCATCCTGGATGCGCGGCGCGGGCGCGCGCGACCGCGGCTTCGCCGGTGTCGTTCCGCCGGCAGGCGAAGATCACCCGCGCGCCGGTACCCGCAAGCGCCGTCGCAGTCGGTTCGCCGATGCCGGTGTTCGCACCGGTCACGATGATCGTTCTACCGGAGAGGTCGAGTCCTGCGACAACCTCCTCCGCCGTCGTCCGCGCATCGAATTGCCTGACGTCGCTTCGTGCCGTCACCGGTTGGTCGCCTCGCAGAAGTGCATTACATTGCAAGACATTGTGCCCGCGGCGCAGAGATCAAGGAATGGCGGCCGGTCAAAATCAAATGAGTACGTTGCCGCGCACTGCGTTCGCTATGGTGCAGACCGCGATCCGCACGCTCGAACCGCGCGACATCGCGATTCCGGACATCGATGACGATTCCGCTGTGCTGCGACTCGAGGCGTGCGGCATCTGCGGTTCCGACTACGAACAGTTCGAGGGCCAGCTGCGCACGCCGATGCCGGTGGTGCCGGGGCACGAACCGCTCGGCCGCATTGCAAAGATCGGCGATCGTGCCGGAAAACGTTGGGGCGTCGACGTCGGCGATCGCGTTGCGGTGGAGACGATGCTCGCATGCCGTCATTGCGGCCCATGTCTGTCGGGTAGCTATCACCTGTGCGATACGCGCCGGATCTACTCGTACATTCCACTGTCGGAACCGCCGGGACTGTGGGGTGCGTACGCGCAATACATGTATCTCGCCCCGAACACGATCATTCATCGCGTCGATCCCAAACTGTCGCCG
This sequence comes from uncultured Gammaproteobacteria bacterium, assembly GCA_963735085.1. Classification (GTDB taxonomy): domain Bacteria; phylum Pseudomonadota; class Gammaproteobacteria; order Pseudomonadales; family Azotimanducaceae; genus DATJGR01. The sequence goes on along the minus strand of CAVTJP010000005.1, from coordinate 2,265,738 downwards.
GAACTCGCCGTGATGTTCAATCCGCTCGGCGCGGGCTTTCGGTGGGCGGTCGAGATGCCGAATACGCGGCCCGGCGATTCGGTGGCGATCCTCGGTCCGGGGCAGCGCGGACTTGCCAGCGTAATCGCCTGCCGCGAAGTCGGCGCCGGCACGATCATCGTCACGGGGCTCGCCGCAGACGCCAACAAGCTGGCACTGGCGCGCGCGTTTGGTGCCGACCACACGATTGACGTCGACAACGAAGATCCGGTCAAACGCATCAAAGAGTTGACCAACGGCCGCGGCGTGGACATCGTCGTCGACGTGTCGGCCTATGCGACCAAGCCGGTTGCCGACGCGCTGTCGATGGTGCGTCCCGGCGGCACCGTTGTGCTCGCCGGCGTCAAGGGGTTTCGCGCCGTCGATAACTTCGTTTCGGATCTGATTGTGATGAAGGAAATCAACATCAAGGGCGCGATCGGCGTCACGTCGTCGGGATACAAGGCGGCGATTCGGCTGATCGAATCCGGCCGCGTGCCAATCGAGAACATGCACACGCACAACTTCGCGCTCGAAGACGCCGCGCTGGCGATTCGCACGCTCGCGCGAGAAGTACCGGGCGACGAATCGATCCACTCGTGCCTGATCCCGCAACACTGACAGCAATATTGAGCGAGGCATTCCGATGCAATACGGGCTGATCCTGACGCGCGCCGACATCAAAGGCCAGATCGACTCCGCAGTACGCGCCGAAGCCGCCGGCTTCGAGTCGGTGTGGACCACCGAGTTTTTCAACGCCAATGGCCTGGTGCGGCTGGCCGCGATCGCAACCGCCACGACGCGGGTGAAACTCGGCACGGGGATCGCGTACGCATTCATGCGGTCGCCGATGCTCGCTGCCACCGCCGCGATGGACATTGACGAACTATCCGGCGGCCGCATGATTCTCGGCCTCGGCAGCGGCACCAAGACGATGAACGAGAATTGGTATTCGATGCCGTTCGACGATCCACCCGCGCCGAAGATGAGAGATGCGATCGGCCTGATTCGCGCCGCGTTCGCCGCGCAGAAAGGCGGCGGACTCGCTTACGACGGTCCGTATTATCGAGTGAAGATCCCGCAGTACTCGCGACCGAACGCCGCGCGTCCGGACGTACCGATTGCGATCGCGGCCGTGAATCGCGGCATGATCAAAACGGCGGCATCAGTTGCCAACGGACTGGTCGGCCATCCGATCTACACGCGCAAATACATCGCGGAAATGGTGTTGCCACAACTCGCGGATACCCAATGCACGCTGTTGCCGTACGTCATCTGCAGCATCGCAGACGACTCGACGCAGGCGCGCAACGAGGCACGCATGCAGATCGCGTTCTACTACACCACGCGGCTTTATCACTCGATCCTGGCGCCGCACGGCTGGCAAGCCATCGGTGAGACGATCGCGGCAGCTTTCCGCAAGGGTGACTTCGCAGCGATGGCGGCGGCGGTGCCGGACGAGTTGGTCGACGCCATCGCGATCACCGGGAAACCCGATGAAGTGCGCGACCGTTTGAAGCAGTGGACGCCGCTGACCGAACACGTGCTGCTGTATTCGCCGTCGGTCGGTATCAAACGGGAGCGCGTCGCCGAAAATGTCGACGCGATCATCGACACATTCCGGATGGAGGGTTGACGCCGATGAGCCAGAACACCGATCTGACGCCGAAATTCGAATACGACGAGGCGATCGCAGCGCGCTTTCTCGCGAACAAAGGCGGCGCCGGCGGGCTGCCTGATTTTCTCGGCATACGCATCACCGCCGTCGGCCCCGGCACGATGACCGGCGAACTCACGGTGCGGCCGGAACTGTTGACCGGCATCGGCAACATGCACGGTGGTGTGCTGTCGGCGTTCTGCGATCACATGCTCGGCTGCGTCTGCTATCCGGTGATGAAAAAGGGCCAGTGGGGTGCGACCACCGAGTTCAAGATCAACCTGACGGCACCCGTGACGCAGGGAACAGTCGCGGCGCATGCCGAGATCATCAATCTGTCGCGCACACAGGCGGTGGTGCGCATCGACATCGTCAACGAAGGTCGCCGCGCTGCGATCGCGCAAGGCACAGTCACGATTCGCGATCCGCGTTGATGGCCGAACCCACGCCTGAGCGCTGGGCCGAGCTGGTGCTCGTGGATGCTTTGGGAACGCCCATCGGTAAGTTGCCCCCTGTGCTGGCCGGCACGCCTTGGTGGCCGGAGGTAGAATCCGTCGTCCGCGCGGTGCGGACGCGATTCGGCATCGACGTAACGATCCTGCGGGTGCTCGATGCCGAGCGACCGCGCATGCCCGGTGGTCGCGTAACCTATCTGGCCGAGACCGATGACGCGATCAAATGCCAACCATTCGATGGCGTGCTAGACGACCAACGGTTGCGCAACCGCTATGCGAAGGTGGGGGGTCCGCGCGCCGATCTCGATTGGGCTCGCGCCGCGCTCGCGCAGATGAACCGCGAAATCGTCGCCCCGCCGGTGCAGGTCAAGACTTGGAATCTCTCAAGCCTTTGGCGTCTTGCGCTCGACGGCGAAGCGGCGTGGCTGAAGTCGGTCCCCGGATTCTTTGGCCACGAAGGCGCGCTGATGCAGGCGCTCGCTTCATCTGGGTGTGTGCCGCGAGCGCTGGCGCACGAACACGGGCGTCTCCTCATGAGCGACATTCCGGGTGCGGATCTGTTCGAAGCGACGCCTGAACAGTCCCGCGAGATGATCGATATGCTCGTCGCTCTGCAGCACGACTGGGCGGCGTGCATCGATACGCTGCTGGCGATTGGACTACCCGACTGGCGTGCACCTGCACTCGTGCCCGCAATCGAGAATGTGTTCGAACGCACCCGGCACGAACTCGATGCGTCGAATGCAGCAACCATCGAACAATTCCTCTACGGAATCGAAGAGCGCTTCACGGCATTGGACGCCTGCGGCATTTCAGATTCGTTGGTGCACGGCGACTTCCATCCGGGCAACGTGCGCGGCGATGGGCAGCAACTGACGATTCTGGATTGGGGCGATGCCGGCGTCGGCCATCCGCTGCTGGATGCCAGCGCGTTCATGGAGCGTATGCCGGCGGGGTTGCAATCGCGCCTGCGCGATCATTGGCTGAAACGGTGGCAGGACGCCTGTCCCGACTGCGACGCCAGGCGCGCCTGGGACTTGATCGCACCGATCGCCGCAGCGCGGCGGGCGGTGATCTACCTCGGATTCCTTGACAACATCGAGCCGGCCGAGCATCCATATCATCGCGACGATCCGCGCGAGTGGATGCAGCGCGTCGGAGAATTAGCGGCACCGGACCCAGTTTGAACTGCAATGCGCGGTGCCGACTTGCAACGACCCGCCCGTCAGAGGACGACGAGTTGGCTGCGCTTCGCGCTGGTCGCCGCATCCAACGGAACCGACGTATCGAACGTGACGAATTGCCCTCGATGTGCAACCGCGAGGGCCAGTAGATACACATCCGTCAGTTGGCGCGGACCATGAATTCTTCCGCAATCGGCGATCTCGGGGTCCAGCAAGCTGACGTCGTCGGCCCAGAAATCATGAAGCGGTGACGCGCTCGCCTCATAAAGCCGCTCCATTACCGCGCGTACCGGCAATGGATTCGGATAACCGGGATGCGCCATCACGCGAATGCAACCATTCTGGGTGATTGGACAAGACGCCCAGCCTGATCGCGCGTTGTCCGCAAACCAATTCATGGCGCGCCCGTGCAGGACATGATCGGCATCCAACAGCGCAATCAAAACGTTGACGTCCAGCAATGCACGCATCAATACGTGTCGTCCTCTCGCAGTCCATCGATCAGATCATTGGTGACGATTCCACCGCGTTTCGGGAACGGCCGGATTCCATGGACCGACTTCGACGATCGGCTGCCGCGCACGGCCGGCTGAGCGTTCAACGCACTGCGCGCGAGTTCAGAAATAACTTCGCCGGCTGTCTTTTTCTCCCGTCGAGCCCGTTCCTTGGCGGCCTGAAGTACGTCGTCCGCGATGTCGAGTGTGGTGCGCATGCATCAGATGCTATTGCATCACCATACGGAGTTCAATGCTTCAGGGGTTCAGCCCGAGAATCGTGTCGACGAACCGGTCTATTCTTGGCGTACCGAACGAGGCGCGCGCACTTTGAAAGCCGACGACTCTGCCAACGACCCCATTATCGATCTGCTCGCCGAACTCACGCGTGCATTGGAGACGCAGCAATTCGTCAAACTCACGCTAGGCAAGCCAAAGCGCGGAATCGAGTTGGACTCACGCCCCCGACAAGCCTTCGTGCGACTCGTTGAGATCCAGCACGCACCGCATATCAGCATTCTGTTGCGATACGTCACCCGCGACATTACGCAGAACCATCCTGTCGCAAATGCGGCGCAGGCGATCAGCACGCTGCTGGCCGAGCAGTTCGACAATGCGCATCTGTTTACGACCGATGCCGATATCGAACTGCGCACCCACAAGAAGGGAAAGGCGCGGCTGTTTCGCGGCGCGCCATCCTTTACCGATCGTCCATCTGCGGAACACGATCGCGCACGACGCTACGTGCTCGAACCCGCCAATGCCCCCTATCTGCGCGAACTCGGCATTGTCAGTGCCGAAGGCAAAGTAAAGAGCAGCAAAAGCGACAAATACCGGCAACTGCAGAGCATCGTCAAGATTCTCGACGATCTGGTGCGTAAATCGGGGCTGAGCGAACGCAAGCGCCTGCGCGTAGTCGACATGGGCTGCGGCAAGGCATATCTGACGTTTGCGTTGTACGACTATTGCAACAACGAACTCGGCATCGAAACCGACGTACTCGGAGTCGATCGCAACAGCGAACTGGTCGGCGTGTGCAATAGCATTGCGCGAAAGCTCGGCTACGATCGCCTGCAATTCGAATCATCTACGGTCGAGGCAGTCGAATTCGGTCCGGCCGATATCGTCGTTGCGTTGCACGCGTGCGACACCGCCACCGACGTCGCGTTGTTCAAAGGCGTCGTTGCCGACGCCTCGATCATCATGGTGGTGCCGTGCTGTCAGCAGGAACTGCGTCCACAATTGAAAGTGCCGATCGACGAGCGACCACTACTGAAACACGACACGTTCAAAGACCGCTACTCGCAGATGATCACCGACGCATTGCGAGGCTTGCTGCTCGAATCGCAAGGCTACCGTACACGTGTGATGGAGTTCATTTCCGACGCGCACACGCATCGCAATGTGATGATCGTGGGAACGCACGATGCGTCGCTGCGCGATCGCGACACGAAGCGTGCTCAGGCGACGGAGCTGATGCGCCGCTATGGCATCGCCCACCAACAGCTGGAAAGCCTGTTGCTAGCGGCCGGGCGGCTCGACAGTATCGTCTGACGACTGGTTCGGCGGTCTGTTCAGCCCTCGAACATCCGCCACTCCGGCATGTATGCCAGGCCAAGATTTACGATCCGCGTCAGCAGCGCCTCGTAGTCGACACCGACTGTCTCGGCCGACTCGGCAAAATCTTCGCCGTGCGTGAGATTCGGATTCGCGTTGGCTTCCAACAGAAACACACTGCCGTCTGCGCGCATGCGAAAGTCCATACGAGCAAAACCGTTCATATGCAACGCGCGGTAGATGCGTTTTGCCAGGCGGCCGAGCCGATCGGCCTGCGCCTCGCCGAGATCGGCGGCCGGACCGGTGGTGATGCCATGCTTCTGCTGATAGTTGCGGTCCCACTTCACCCTGCGCGTTGCAATGCCGGCCGGCAGTGTGCCGAAGTTCATCTCCCAGGCAGGAAACGTCGTCAACTGCGTATTGCCGATCACGCCCACGTAGATCTCGCGCCCTTCGATGTACTCCTCAACGAGCGCATCGCTCTGAATCTGATCGTGGATGAACTCAACGCGCTCGCGCAGGCTCTGCATGTCGTCCACCACCGATGCCTGCGCAATGCCAACTGACGCATCTTCCGTCGCTGACTTCACGAACAACGGAAACTTCAAGCGTCGCGGTTCGCGAAATCGGCGTCCGAACGGAACATAGTGGAACGCCGGTGTGGCAATGCGATGCCACGCGAGCACCTGCTTCGTCAGCACTTTGTCGCGCGACAACATCAACCCACGCGGGTTACAGCCGGTGTAGCGCTGCCGCATCAGTTCGAGAAATGCGACCACGTAGTAGTCGTAGGCGACGATGCCGGCAAACTGTTCCATCAGATTGAAGATGACATGCGGCTGCCAGTCGCGGATCGTTTCGCGCAGCTCCGTCAACTGATCGCCTATTCCCAGCAGACGAACGTGATGGCCGAGGTTTTGAAGAGTCGCGTAGACGTGGTATTCCGTGACACTCTCTTCCGCGTCGACCAGCCGGTCCAGATCCGACGGTACCAGCGACTCGTGCGTGATCATCAGGATCCGATACTTCCTCATAGCGTGTACCTCTCCCGATTCCGTCGCAGCACGTCTAGCACCACGCGTTCGTGCAGGCGAACGACCCGGCGTTTGTTGTCGCGGCGCGAACCGCGTAACACCAGATCGAGTTCCTGCGCGCGACGCGCGATCGTTGCAATCGCATAGTCGACCAGGTACGAATGCAGCCGGTCGCGGCGCGCCAGCAGGCGCCGCATCTGATGTTCGATCTCATGGATGAAACGCGCTGCCGATATCGCACGGGGGCGCGCCGAACGCGTTGTGAATGCGCGCAGCAGCCAGGCGTCGTAGCGACGCTCGATGCGTCCATAGCGCGCCTGTTTACGCCGGTAGTGTGTGCCGAGCGTCACCTCGCTCTGCGATAGCGGTTCGATGACCGACCGGTCACGCACGCGTCGTGGACCCGATGCGATCTCGTCCATCAGTGCATCCACGAACTCGAGTTTTGCAAGGGCCGGCCAGTCCGCATATTCCCGCCGCCAGCGCGCTTTCGGTTGCATCCAAACAGCGAACGTCTCGGCGAAATCCTCGGTCGGATGGCTCTGCGCATACCAATGCCCGACATGCAATACGTGGCGGCGGCTACTCGGCCGGGTCGTATATGTGCCTGGATATCGCGTCGAGGCCGGCCCGAAGACGCGGCGCCAGTCGGCGCGCCTGCGAAGACCGTAGGCGGTATCCAGCGCGTGGCCCGCCTCGTGTCGCAGCAGCCGCAGGCGCCAGAACGCGTTGCCGCCGTCGACATCGCCCATCATGCGACGCTCCAGCTGGCGTAGTCGCGGATGTGCAACGAAAAAGGGAATCGCAATGCCGGGCACGCCGTCCGGCGAGAACCACTCTTCGGACAGCCAGACGTGCGGTCTGAAATCGATGCCGCGGCGTTCGAGATTGGCGTAGAGCGCCTGGACTTCGGGTTCCACCAAACTGCCTGCGATGCGCAATCCCAGGTCGCACAGGCGAACGGTCAACAAGCTTTCGTCGTCAAAATCGGTCCACCGGTATGCGGGCGGATCGTATCGTCGGGTGGAACTGCGCCGTTGCGTGACCATCGCGCAGCCATGGTAGCGCATTGGAAGCGAAGTTCGATGCATGCAACCACACCGACCGCGCCGCGTCGACGCCTTCTTCGAACCGTCACACGCCCCTCAACGGAAGCGGTATCGGGCTGACTTACATGGTGCGCGTTGACTTCGCGAAGGTGTTGGCTGAGAGTGCATGATGGTCGGCACGATGCCAGAGGCTGATTCGGCACGGACGATCTCGGGCCTTCGACCTCTGGCGAGCCTGCGCGAAGTGCAATCTGTCGCTTCACATCCGTCGCTGTTTTCGTACCTATTGAGTGAAGGGGCTGCGCGGTGTTGAATGCCGCAACGATGGCGTTACGCAGACACATCCCCGAACTCGCAATCGACTGGGCGCTCGACGAACCAGACCGGCTCTGGCGCGTGATTCCCGGATCGTTGTGCTTTGCCGATATTTCCGGATTCACCGCGCTTGCCGAACGATTGGCGCTGCGTGGCCGATCCGGCGGGGAAGAACTCGTCGAAACGTTGAGCCGCGTATTCGCGGTGATGATCGACATCACTCACGACCACGGTGGCATGCTGCTGAAGTTCGGCGGCGACGCGTTGTTGTTGTTCTTCGAGGGGGAAGACCATACGCGCCGCGCTGCGGGTGCGGCGGTTGAAATGCGCCGCGCGCTGCGTAAGGCCGCTGAAATCGCGACATCGGTGGGACCGCTACGATTGTCGATGTCGGTCGGCATCCATAGCGGCGACGTCCATTTCTTCCTGGTCGGATCGACGCACAAAGAGCTCATCGTACTGGGACCGTCGGCGAGCACCGTCGTCGACGTCGAGCACGCGGCCAGAGCCGGCGAAATTGCGCTCAGCTCGGATGCTGCGGCGATGTTGCCTGAACGTGCCGTCAAAGCACGTATGGACGGCGTACGGCTGCTCCGTTGGCGAACGTCACCTGTCGCCCCTCAACGCAGGCGTCAGCGCGAGGCCTCCGCCGACCTGGTCGCATCACTGTTCCCGCGCCAGCTCGGCGATTTTCTGGCAACACCGCCCGAACCTGAGCACCGAGTCGCGTGTATCGCCTTTGTGCGCTTTTCCGGAACCGACGCGTTCCTGCGCCAGGACGGTGCTGACGAACTGGCGAAGGCGCTGCAGACGACCGTTCGCACAGTTCAGACGTGTCTCGAAGCCGAGGGCGTGACGCTGCTCGCGGTCGACATCGACCGTGACGGCGGCAAGTTCTTCGTCGGTGCCGGCGTGCCGTTCGCCCACGAGGACGACGAAGGCGTGATGTTGCGCGCGCTGCGCCGCATTGCCGACGCACCGTTACCGTTGCCGGTGCAGATCGGCGTGAATCGCGGGCATGCGTTCGCCGCCGAGGTCGGTGCGCCGGATCGTGCTGCATATTCGGCAATGGGCGATACCACGAACACCGCCGCACGAATCGCATCGAAGGCGCCCCCGGGTTCGATCTACGCACACCCGTCCGTGCTCGACCAATCGCTCACGCTGTTCAATGTCCGGCCTGCAGGTCCGTTCCAATTCAAAGGTAAGAGGGTGCCGATGCTCGTATACGAGGTCGGCACCGAGCTCGGACCGCGGCGCCGCGAAGGTCTCGAGGTCGACGAGTTCGTCGGCCGAACCAATGAACTGGATCTGCTGCGCGACGCGATCGACTCGACGCGAGAACGCCGGGGCGGTGCGGTGTTGTCGATCGTCGGCGAGTCCGGCGTGGGTAAGAGCCGGCTACTGCGCGAAGCGATTGCTTCGCTTCCGAAAGATTGCATCGTCTCGTTGCGGGCAGAACCGTATAGTGCGAACGCGCCGTTCCGCCTGATGCGAGAGCCGCTGCGTCGCTTGCTCGCGATCGATGAGCCTGATCGGGACGCTGCCACGGTGCTGCGTGAATGCATCGCGCAATACGACCCGTCTCAACTGCCGTGGCTGTCGCTGATCGGCGAAGCTTTGCAGATCGACATCGAAGCGTCGTCGCAGGTTGCCGCACTGCAACCGGGTTTTCGCGCGGAGCGACGCGGCGCAGCATTGACAGCTCTGATCGCCGCGCGCCATCTCGACCCGCTCGTGTTCGTGATCGACGACGCGCAATGGGTCGACGAGGCGTCGTGCGAGCTGCTGTCGTTCGTTGCGCGCAGTTGCCGCGACCGCGGCTGGCTGATGCTCACGTCGCGACGCAACGTCGAGACGGGGTTCCGCCCTGGCGCCGACTTCGAGTTCCAGCTCACTCCAATGCCGGCAGACGAGATCCGTCGACTCATCGAATTGGCAACGGAAGCCGCGCCGTTGCGCGCGCACGACGTCGAAGAAGTGGTGCACCGCTCGGGCGGCAATCCGTTGTTCGCGACCGAGATTCTGCGCACCGCTCGCGATGTCGGATCGCTCGATGCAGTGCCGCTGTCGCTCGAAGCGACGCTGGCCGCGCGGATCGACACACTCGATGCCGTTGCGCGCCGGCTGCTGCGTTACGCGTCGGTACTCGGCCGAGCCTTTCCACGCGAAGTACTGGAGGCGATCGTGCGGACCGACGGGCGCGACGCCGACCTCGACGCGCTCGCGCGGCTCGACGAATTCCTGGAATGCGATGGCGACGAGTTGCGTTTCAGGAACGGTCTCGTGCGTGACACCACCTACGAATCCGTGGCGTTCCGGTTGCGCACGCACCTGCACGGCGCCGCCGGCGCTGCCATGGAGCGTAGCGACGGCAGCCCCGACGTGCTGGCTCTGCACTTTTCTCGCGCCGGCGATGCAACGCGCACGTGGCGCTACGCGCGCGTCGCCGCAGACCGCGCGCGCAAGAGCTACGCCAACGTCGATGCCGCGCGCTACTACGAGATGGCGTTGGCTGCTGCAAAACGCCTACCGGCGCTCGACCACCGGGAACACCTTGCTGCGTGGATTGAACTCGGAGACGTGCGCGAATTGGCCGGATTGTTCGGCGCGTCGCTCGATGCGTACAAACATGGATTGCAGTTGGCGGAGGACGATGCTGTGACGCGCGCCGATCTGTTGTTCGGCCGCGCCCGCGCGAAGGAGCGCGCCGGCGCATTCTCTGCCGCGCTACGCGATCTCACCATTGGCCTGCGATTGCTCAACGATCACACCACGCCGCAAGCGGCGCAGGCGCGCGCGCGCCTGCGGTCGTTCGAGGCGATGGTGCAGTTCGGGCAGGATCGTCCGCGGCGCGCGCTTGCGAGCGCCCAAACGGCGGTCGCCGAAGCACGCGACGCCGACGAACGCCTGTCGTTGGGCCGTGCGCTGACCGTGCTCGACCTCGCACGCACCGCTCTCGAAGGTCCCGGCGATGGCGCCAACTTGAAGGAAGCACTCGTGATCTTCGAGGACCTGGGCGATCTGCGCATGCAGGCCAACGTCAGAGCGAACCTGGGGTTTCTGAACGCGCACGCATGCCGATGGGACGAAGCAGTCGAATGGTTACGGTCCGGTCGCGAACTCGACCTGCGCACCGGAGACTCTGTCGGCGGCGCCTACGCCGGATTGAACATCGGCGAAATCTTCGTCAATCAACGCCGCTTCACAGAAGCCGAGGCGTTGCTTCAGGAGGCGCGCCGCGCGATGCAGGCCGCCGAATTCGACGAAGGTGTGGCGGTGATCGACATCCAACTCGCACGGATCATGATCGAACGCGGCCAGTTTGCTCAGGCGGAAGCCTCGATGACGCATACCGTGGCCGAATTCACACGTCTGCAGAAACCTGTCTTCGCGTTGGAAGCCTGTGTGGTACTCGCCGAAGTGCACTTGAGACAGACCCAGCCGGCGACAGCGCTCGACCTGATCGACCGCGCCGCGCATGCGGCGGGCCAGGACGCAAATCTGATCCGGCCAAGGACCGCGCGCATACGTGCGCGCGCGCTCGCCGAGATCGGCCGCATCGCAGACGCAGAATACGAAGTCGACAACGGCATCTACGCGGCGCGTGAACACGCATTGCGTTACGACGAGGCATTGCTGTTGGCGGTGCGATCCGAGATCGCTGCTGACGGCCGCGCGGCCGAAGACGCCGCGTTAGCGGTGCAGATGCTCGACAGCCTCGGCGTGCGGCGCACGCCGGGGCTCGAAGAAGATCCGTTGGTTGCGGCGGAGAACTGAACCGCGTCAGTTGCGACGCGCAGCGTAGTCGCCTTGAACCCAGGCTTCTTCAATCAGTTTTAGACCAGCACCATTCTGGAAGACGTTACGGCCGATCAGGCACCCCGCCTGGGTGCCAGGCGCAACGAGATCCTGGTCCTGAGGATGCGGCAGCGGTCCGGTGTACGCCGGATCGGCAATCAGCTCCACGAATTCGTTGTTTGTGTTGTAGACCGCAATCGTATGCGGGCAGAGGTCCAGTTCTACGGGAGTCGGATTGCCGTTGATGAACAACTGCAGCGTCTTGGGAATCGCATCGATGCCGCCGTCCGGAATGGACTCGATTGGCCAGTCCCACGTGAAGTGGAAGGCCATATGCGTGCCCTGATCCAGCGGATCATAGGTGACGTCGGTGCACGCTCCGGCGACACCGGTCGGACACGTCGTCGACACGGCGTACGGTACGACCACGCACGCCGGTGCATTGGAACCTCCTACTGCATCCGACGCCGGATCATCAACGTTCCCCAACCGGGTGCCGTTGAATACGAGCCCACCGGCGCCGGACGTTTCCTGAATTGCATTGTTGCCCGGGTCGCAGCCAAGTTCGCCGGCAGGCTGGACGACCTTGAACGATTGCGAATCATCAGAGCCGTATCCTGGCGCCGACGCGGTGAGCACGCAGGAATCGGAGACCGCGGCGGCAGTGGCGTTCAAATTGGCGGCGCCTGTCGCATCGGTCGTTGCGCTGGCACCAGTTGCGCACCCAGATGGGGCTATCAGAGATACATCTGTCCCGGCAACCGCCGGCGCTCCGTTCTGCAGCAATTTCACACTCACAGGAGTGCCGTTCGAACTGAACGGCGAGCCCGTGATGGTCGAGCCATTGAACGCGTCCTTCGGCTGCGTGACGAACTTGATGCTGCAACTGGGCGAAAAGGAGGTGATGGAGGGTGGGGGCTCAAGTGCGAACGACGTACTAACCGATCCGGGCGAGCCGGTCCACGCGTGCGCAACCCAGGTGATCGACAGCGGGGTGCACTGGTTGGCGACCTGCACGTCCAGCGTGACAGTGACCGAACTCTTCGTCGGCAGTTGCTTGAGGAAGACGCAACCCGAGCTTGAACAGCTGCCCGAGTCGCCCCCGACTGAGGCACCGGTAACGGCGAAATAGGGGGACGGAGTCCAGTCGACTTCGAACGAATTGGCATTCGAGTTGCCGGTGTTGGTGATCGTTGCGGAAACCACCGTCGTCTGTATCGATAGGTTCGTGGGGGTCACCGACAGGCTGATTGTCTTTTTCGAACTCCCCTCATGCTCATGCTCATGCTCATGCGAGCCCCCCGCGCTGGCTAGCGGCGCGAACGCCGACAGCAGTGCGGCGAGCAGCGCAACTGAAACGGAGGCAGCAAAACCCGACTTCTTCGATTGCATGTGAGATTCCTGAGGCGGAAATATAAGATGCCCTGCGCACGCCGGAGGAACGGTCGCGCGAATAACCAAGGAGTTGTCCCAACGCCGTGGATGTGTACTCCTAGAGACCGCACCGCGAACGCTGCTCCTTGCGGCCCCTGCTTCACGCGTTCGCCTCTAACGGTCGAATCACGCCTGGCGTTCAACGTAGAGCATGCTACACAAGCGCTTGAGCGCGAGGAAGTGCCAACGCGGTCTTGCGTACAACAGCATTACACGGGGGCCGCCCCAATTTGATCCGAGGTGCATACCGCTTGTTCCAGCCAGAGGCTTCCCGTGATCCATACCCTGGCAACCTCGCAAACCAGATTCGTTACCCAAATGAGCGTACGCCCTTGTTCAACCGCGCATTTAGCTGGATCGAGTCAAATCGCGGGCGAGGACGCTGGGTAACTTGTTGATTTCGCTATGCCGGCGAAACACTATCTCCAATTGAAAAACCGCGTTGTCTGTACACTTGGCACCGACCGGCACCGACGCCATATCCGATGAAACTATTTCTGATTCGTCACGGCCAATCCACCAACAACGCGCTGACCGATTGGACGCACCCGCTGCTGACCGCAAAAGGCGAACAGCAAGCAGGACATGCGGCCGTGCATGTCGCGGGCGGCCGGCACATCGCCACGCCGCCAAGCGACGCCACGCGCCCGGCCCTCGATCAGCTCTATTGCAGCCCGATGATCCGCGCGATGCAGACCGCCGATGCGATCTCCCGGACGGTCGGCGTGGTTGCGGCGCGGGTCGCGCAGGCGTTGCGCGAACGCGCCGGCGAAGATGTACGGATCGGCATCGTGACGCACGGAGATTTCATGAGCGCACTGCTGAACGCCCTCGGCGAACGCCCGGTGGGTGCCGGGATCTTCTATGAGCACAAGAATACCGGCATCACGTGCGTCGAACTCGCGCCGCTTGGAGCGCGGCTGCGCTATTTGAACCGAGCGGATCACCTGCCGGCGGAGCTGGATATCTAACGACGGACCCATCGCAAAGGACTCAACGTGAAAACGGCCAGACTCTATGCGGGCGCAAGCGGCTACGCGTACAAGGAGTGGAAAGGCGATTTCTATCCAGCGACGATGAAAGCGGACGAGATGCTCACTTGGTATGCACAGCGCCTGCCGACAGTCGAAATCAACAACACGTTTTATCGCATGCCAAAGCAAACTGTACTCAAGACTTGGGCCGGCTCGACCCCGGACGCGTTCCGGTTCGCAATCAAAGCGTCGCGACGGATCACGCACATGGCACGTCTGAAGGCGGATACGGCTTCCGAAGCGGTCGGCTATCTGTACAAGAATCTGGCGACGCTAGGTGAGAAGCGTGGCCCGGTGCTGTTCCAACTGCCGCCGTTTCTGAAGAAGGACCTGCCGCGCCTGACCGAATTCCTGGATCTGCTTCCCGACGATCATCGCGCGACGTTCGAATTCCGCAACGACAGCTGGTTCGACGACACGGTTTACGACGCGCTCGCGAGCGCCAACGCCGCGCTGTGTCTTTCCGAGCGCGAAGACGACGCACCGCCGCCGCTAGAGGAAACTGCTAATTGGGGCTACGTCAGGCTGCGGCTGGAACACTATTCCGATCACGACCTCGAGCGGTGGGCAGCCAAACTGAAAGACACGAAATGGCGCGAGGTCTATGCGTACTTCATGCATGAACCCACCGCGCCACCGTATGCGACGACACTGACGCGGGTTTGGAGTGGAGACCGGTCTTGAAACCACGATGACGAGGTCGTCCATGGCCGCGCGATGCGCCTTCGCTGCATTCGCGATCTATTGGTGCGCGATGGCCATCGCGCCCGTGAGCCGCTCCGACTGGCTGCTGGAAAACGTGATGACGCTCGTCGGCGTGGGTCTGCTGGTGGCGTTCTGGCGCGCCGGCACGCTGACATCGACGTCGATCGTGCTGGCGCTCGGCTTCCTCACGTTGCACGTCACCGGCGCCCACTACACCTATTCGTTGGTACCGTACGACGATTGGTCGCGGAGCCTGTTCAGCCAATCGGTTACCGACATGACCGGGGCGCATCGCAATGAGTTCGATCGCCTCGTGCACTTTTCGTTCGGTTTGCTGCTCGCGATCCCGTGCCACGAATGGCTGGTGCGCAGCGGTCGGGCGTCGGTGCGCGCAGCATGGTGGGTGACTCTGTTGCTCGCGATGTCGGCGTCGCACATCTATGAACTGATCGAGTGGGGCGCAGCCGAAGTCTTCGGCGGCGAGTTGGGTGCTGCGTATGTCGGCACTCAGGGCGACGAGTGGGACGCACAGAAGGACATGGCATTGGCGACGCTGGGCACGTTCATCGGCGTGGCCATCGGGCTGTTGCGACCATCTATAACGGCGACCGCAACGCACGCGCACCGGCCCGCAACGTGAGCCAAGACCGCTTCACCGTTGCATCAGGGTCGGCGCAGTTGGCCGGCATATCGAGTGGACGTGGCACACTGCGCGCCGCGCGGACATCGATATTCGCCAACGCAGCGCATCTGCCTAACCTCGAATATCGGGCTCGGTTCAATCGCACCCTGAACGAACTCCTCGAAAGCCTGAGCTGACCCGGTCCCAATCGGCACGCCAGACTCCTCATCCGGGCTCCGCGACCCTATCATCGGTTCTTTCGAGAGCTGGAATTAAAATGGAATTCGCGTTCACCGACGAGCAGGATCAGTTCCGCTCGGTCGTGCGTCGCTTTCTCGGCGACAAATCAACGTCGACCGCGGTGCGGGCGTTGATGGAGACCGCCGACGGGTTCGACCCGGCCGTGTGGCGGCAGCTCGGCGATGATCTGGCACTAACGGGCATCCACATCCCCGAGGCGTATGGCGGCGCCGGATTCGGACCGGTCGAACTCGGGATCGCGATGGAAGAACAGGGCCGAGCGCTGTTGTGCGCGCCTTACTTCTCCTCATGTGTGTTAGCGGCTGGTGCCATCGCCAACGCAGCCACGCCGGAGCAATGCGCGGAACTGTTGCCCACAATCGCGAGCGGCCGGTTGCGCGCTGCGTTCGCAGTGTCGGAACCGAACGGCCGCTGGGACACAGCCGGTATTCAATCCGTCGCGACGCGCAAAGACCACCGCTGGACGATCGACGGCGTGAAGAGTTTCGTAATCGACGGCTGCAGCGCGCAATCGCTCGTCGTCGTTGCGCGCGAAGTGGGCAGCACGGGCGACACGGGCATTTCGCTGTTCGTTGTGGACTCGAGCGCCGAGGGTGTTACTCGCACCGCGCTCGCCACCATGGACGCAACCCGCAAGCAGGCGAAGATCGAATTCGACAACGCCCCCGCACAACTGTTGGGCGATGCCGGTGCTGGCGCGGCTCCGTTGGCTCGTACCCTCGACCATGCCGCGATCGCCCTGGCAAACGAGATGGTCGGTGGCGCGCAGGCCCTACTCGACTCCGCGGTTGCCTACGCGAACATGCGGGTGCAGTTCGGGCGCGCGATCGGCTCGTTCCAGGCGATCAAGCACAAATGCGCCGACATGCTGCTCGACGTAGAACTGGCGAAATCAGCCGCGTACTACGCCGCTCAGGCTCAGGCCGCCGATGATCCGCAAACGCCGTATCTGGCGTCGATGGCCAAGGCAGTAGCCGCCGATACGTACGTGCGCGTCGCGGCCGACACGATTCAGATCCACGGCGGCATCGGGTTTACGTGGGATCACGATACACATCTGTGGTTCAAGCGCGCAAAGAGCTCAGAAGTGCTGTTCGGCGATCCGAACCACCACCGCGAGTTGATGCTGCAACGGCTGGAGGCCCAACGATGAACGAGACGAACGAAACAGATGTCGCAGCCGAAGTGCGCGCTTGGTTGAAGGCGAACTGGAACCCGGAGTTCAGCCTGATCGAATGGCGCAGCAAGCTCGCCGACTCCGGCTGGGGCATGCCACATTGGCCCCAGCAATGGCACGGCCGTGGTATTCCCGTGCGCCAGCTTCCCACAATCAACGACGAATTCGTCGCCGCAGGTGCGGTTGGTGCCGCGGCAACCGGGCCGCGCATCCTCGCCTCGGTAACCTTGTTGGAGCATGCAAGCGATGCCATTAAGGAGCGCTTTCTTCGAAGAATCATCACCGGCGAAGATGGCTGGTGCCAGTTGTTCAGCGAGCCCGGCAGCGGCTCCGATCTTGCCGGCGCAACGACGCGCGCCGATTTCGACGGCACCCATTGGATCATCAACGGCCAGAAAGTATGGAATACCAGCGCGCACCACGCGGACTATGGACTACTTGTCGCGCGCACGGATTGGGATGCGCCGAAGCATTCCGGCCTCACGTATTTCGTGATCGACATGCGGCAACCCGGCGTGCAGGTGATGCCGTTGAAGCAGATGAACGGCCACGCGTCGTTCAATCAGGTGTTTTTCAGTGACGCGAAGATTCCCGCGGACTGGATCGTTGGCTCGAAGAACAATGGCTGGGCCGTTGCGATGACGACACTGGCGCACGAACGCCGCCCCGCGGTCGGCGTCTCCGGTACAAATCCACAGGGCCGCAGCGGGTTGGCGTATGAGGAGGCTCGCGCCGAAGCCGACATCGCCAACGAGCCGTATAAGTGGTACCCACAGCGCGCGGGCCGCGTCGATCTGGTAATTCCTCGCGCGAAGGAGACCGGTGCCTGGATGAACCCGGTAATTCGGCAGGAGATCGCAAAGCTGCTAACCCTGTCACGCGCGACGAATTGGATGGCGCGCCGCGCGGCTGCAGCGCAGCGCGCCGGGAAGCCGCAAGGCCCCGAGGGTTCGCTCGGAAAACTCGCGGGCAGCAACATCGCACGACAAGCATCGCGCGTGCACACCCTGATTACCGGTGCGGACGCGATGCTGACCGGAACAGATGCACCGTACGGCGGCATCATCGCCGAAATTCTCGTTTCGGTTCCGGCGACGTCGATCGCCGGCGGCACCGACGAAATTCAGCGCAATATCATCGGCGAGCGTGTGCTCGGATTGCCGAAGGACGTACGCTCGGACGCCGGCCCGTTTCGCGATATTCCGCGCAACGTCTGATTCGTTTCGTTCGCAACTGTTCGTTCGAGCAGCCCAGGAGTGCGTGTGCCAGAACTTTCTCTCGTCTATGCACGCCGCGCGTTGCTCGTCTCGCTCGTCAGTGTCGGTATGGGCTTTACCGTGCTGTTTCCGGTGCTCGCGCCGCTCGGGCGCGAGATCGGACTGTCGGAAATACAAATCACCTCGATCATCGCGGCTTCGTCGCTGACGGTGTTTCTGACGAGCCCGATATGGGGCCGGGTCAGCGATCACAGGGGGCGCAAACGCGTGATGCTGGTCGGTCTGTTCGGCTTCACGGCAGGCACGGTGCTGTTCAATTCGGTGCTCTACGCCGGCATGATCGGTGCACTCACCGGCGGTTTGCTGTTCGTCACGCTGGTGGTTTCACGCATGACGCACGCAGCGATGATGTCGGCGACAATGCCGGCGGCAAACGCATACATGGCGGATATCACCAGCCCTGCCACGCGCACCAAGGGCATGGGTGCCGCGGGAGCTGCGAATAATCTCGGCGCAATCCTCGGCCCGGCCGTCGCCGGGCTGGCGATGTTCTCAATGCTGACGCCGCTGTGGGTGATGGCCGGTGTGGCATTGCTCAACGGCCTGTACGTCTGGCGCTTTCTGCCGGAACCGCCGCGCTACGTGCCGGCCACCCGAACCGCACGCATGAGATACACCGATCCGCGAATCCTGCCGTTCGTGATCGTCGGCGTGCTGATGTTCAGCGGCACGGCACTCGTGCAGCAGACACTCGGTTTTCGATTCCAGGACACGCTCGGACTCAGTGCCGGCGAAACCGCGCGAACGTTTGGCTTCGCCATGATGTTGTCGGCAGCGTGCTCTCTCATCGCCCAGGGTTTCATCGTCCAGCGACTGTCATGGCCGCCGTTTACGATGCTGCGGGTGGCAATGCCGCTATTGATCGTCGCCTTCACAATCATGGCGTTGGCGGACTCCCAGTTGTGGCTGTCGATCGCGATGATGTTTCTCGGGTTCGGTATGGGCATCGCCGGCCCTGCGTTCATGGCGGGTGCATCGCTCGCCGTATCGCCGCAGGAGCAAGGCGCGGTCGCCGGTGTCGCCGGGTCCTGCGGACCACTCGGTTTTACGCTCGGCCCGCTTGCAGGCGGCGTGCTGTACGAAATCAATCCGGCGTTGCCGTATGCAGTCGCCGCGGCTGTTTATGTCGTGCTGTTCATGTCGATGCGCTGGATCGGACGCCGCGTGACGGTGCATTCGGACGGGGCATGACTCACCCGTACACACGCAGGATTTACTTCGTCGCAAACACGAGATCCTGGTAATCGAGCGCCAGCGGCCGACGACACCAGTTGCCGAAGTGTATGTGAAGATCGCGCAATCCATTGCGTTCGAATATCTCGGCGATGTAGCGCTCGTCATACGCTACCGCCGCCTCTTCCGGTGCACCGTCGACAGTGAGGTAGCGGCCGCGATCCAACACGAACGCAATGGTGCTTTTGCCGGCTCGTATCAAATCTGTCGATTCGGCATTCAACAGGAAGAACGTGATGAGACAGCGACCGCCCGGTTTCATGACGCGGGATATTTCTTTGAGATAGTGCTCCATGTCGTCCGGCAGCAGATGCGTAAAAACCGACGTCAGGAAGACGAAGTCGAATTGGTCATTGGCGTAAGGAAAACGATAGGCAGACGCCGTAAACCTGCCATCCGGGTTGTAGGAACCGTTGTAGATGTCGGCAATCTGAAACCTGAAATTCATGTACCGCGACGCGATCGAGGCACGACACCAGCGAATGCATTCGGGAATTACGTCGAAGCCGTCATACGAACCCGAATCCAGATACTGCGTAAGCGGCCGCGCCATGCGTCCGGGTCCGCAACCCACTTCAAGGACTGCGTGATTCGGCTTCAATCCGCCAAACTCGACGAAGTAGCCGAGAAATTTGTCGCCGATCTGTCGAAACGACTGAATCTCGCCTTCGCTCAGCAGGTGCGTGGGAAGCGCGCCCGGTTCCGGCAGGACATGCACACGGTCGGACAAGCCCGCAAGCAGGTCCCGCGCTCGCCGAATCGCAGATCTCACGGCGCGCGGCGACGCATTCATCGCGCGGCGGGCGACGGAATCGTTCGGAGCAGAAGACATCGGTGCATCGCGCGTTGGAGGAAAACTGCAGCAGTGTAATGCACCTCAGCATCACGTGTAGACTCGCGTTTCGAACGAGACCCCACACCGGTGTTGGCATCATCAATGGCGTCGAGTACCCGGCCGTCGCGGGCAAAGCGACTCGGCGAACTGCCGAGCGGTTCGCCGCGCCAGGCGCGCACACTGCGTTCTCGCATGCGGATGCTGTATCACGGCGATTCGCGCCGGGCGATCCGCTTCCGCTCCGCGCTGTTGAGCTTCGACGTGGTGATCATCGGATTTTTCGTCGTGGCGCCGTTCATCGAGCGCGGCCGCGACTACCTGATCGTCGACTACGCCATCGGCACGCTACTGGCGATCGATCTCGCCGCGCGCGCGTGGGCATACGAGAGCTTTCGCGCATGGCTTGCGCGACCGATCGTCTGGGTCGACCTGATCGTGCTGGGCTCCCTGCTCGCCCCGACAACGCTGGGGAATCTTGCGTTCTTGCGCGTCATGCGTGCTTTCACTCTGGTGCGGCTGGATCGCTTCTGGGCGGCCGTTGGCAACGGCCGCTGGGCCGGCACGCGCGTCCAGGAAATCACGTTGGCGGCCACCAACCTGTTCGTATTCGTGTTCGTCGCCACCGGCTTCGTGCACGCAGCGTTCGCAGCGAAAACCGTGACGATCAATTCCTATCTGGATTCGCTGTACTTCACGGTATCAACGCTGACAACCACCGGCTACGGCGACATCACATTGCCCGGTGCGTGGGGACGGATACTCTCGATCGTGATGATGGTGGTGGGTATCTCGCTGTTCGTGCGCCTGGCGCAGGTGCTGATGCGGCCATCCAAGGTGGTGTTCCCGTGCCCAGCGTGCGGTCTGCAGCGCCACGATCCGGACGCGATTCATTGCAAGGCGTGCGGCGCGCAACTCGCGATTCCACACGACAACGAGTGAGGCGTCCGGCCGGCGTCAATCCAACAACACACCCGGATTCAACAGTGAATTCGGGTCCAGCCGTTTCTTTACCACGCGCAGTGCCTCGGCAAACAGCGGCGGCCGCTGGCGCTCCCACGCGGCTCGATGCAGCCGGCCAACGGCATGATGGTGCGTAATCGTACCGCCCGCATCTACGATGGCGTTTGACGCAGCTTCCTTAATCTCGCGCCACTGCGCGTATTCACTACCAAGCTTGGCGACACCCGAGAATGAGTAGTATGGCGCGGGACCGTCCGCATAGACGTGCGTGAAGCGGCACGACAGCGAGGTACCTGCGCCCAACACTTCCTTCAAGGCGCGCGAAACTTTTGCGCGAACTTCCGCGTCGAACGCCGGCCAACGATCCCACGTAATCGCCGTTTCGAATGTATCCGCAAGCAAGCCCATGCCATTCGTGAGCCCGGCATTGACACCGATGAAGCTATCCCGCCATGCGCCCACCGCACCGCCACGTCCCGTCGCCTCGCCGGAACCGTCAGACACACGAATCGCATCGTCGGAAATGGTGCCGCCGGCGCTTCGCGCGATCGCAACCGCCGCCTGAATGAATGGACCTTGCGGCACCTCGGCCGACTCGAAGCCGATGATCAGCAGCGTGCGCTTGCCGTCGAGCCCCGCGGCGCGTTGTGCTTCTGCCGGATCGAGTAGCCGCAAATTCGCCGGCCACAGTTTCGCCTGCACAACCTGGCGCGTCGCCTCATAGCCAGCTTGCCACGAATCGAACGTGACGCCTGCGGTCGCGCGGAAGATCGGCCGTTTCTGAATGCGCATCCATGCCTCAGTGATGAGGCCGAGCGTGCCTTCTGAACCAAGCACCATGCGATCGGGGCTTGGGCCAGCGCCACTACCCGGCAGCCGCCGCGATTCCCACCAGCCCGCCGGCGTCAGCATTCGCGTCGACTCGACAAAATCGTCTATGTGCGTGTGATTGGTGGCGTAATGCCCGCCGGATCGCGTTGCGATCCAACCGCCCAACGTCGACCACGGAAAGCTCTGCGGAAAATGTCGTAGCGTAAAGCCGAGTGGGCGCAGATGATCTTCCAGATCCGGTCCGTAGATACCCGCCTGCACACGCGCCGCGCGCGAGACGTCATCGACTTCGAGCACATGATTGAGACGATCGAGATCGATCGTCACAGCCGCATCGCAGCCCTCGGGTACGTTGACACCCCACACCACCGACGTCCGGCCGCCCGATGGAATGACGACGTATCGGTTGCTGTCGCACCATGCGAGGGTTGCTTCGAGTTCCGCTTCGGTACGTGGATGCGCAACGGCGTCGGGAGGTGATGCGAAATCTCCGCGTAGCGCCTGCAACAGCTCCAGCGAGTGACCGCCATGCGTGTGCACGATACGTTCGTGCTTGTCCGCCGTTACCCATTCCTGCAATGCGCTCGGAATGGTGATCCGCGGCGCACGCAATTCGATATCGGCGATCGCCGGAATCACTGGTGGTTCAACCGCATGGCCGACGCGCTTGGACCAGCTCGCGGCAAACGCGCGCCGGTCTGAATCACTCGGCTCGTCGCGCTCGAATCCCCATGTCCAGAAGCTGCGTCGGCCCTGCATCGCTTGCCCCGATTGCACAGATTGGTGGAATCATACCTGCGCCGGGCGCTGCGTGCGGGCTCGCGGCACAACGCCCACTATGCGTTGCGGGCGCGACTTACCCGGGCTTTCCAACCGATGCACGGAACGCCGGCCTGGCGCGCAGACGTTCGTAATACGCGACAACGCGCGGATACGGATCGAGCGGGATGAATTTGGCCGCGAGGTGCACGCTATAACCAACTCCGGTATCGGCGGCCGTGAATCCGCTGGCCAGCAGATATTCGCGGTTCTCGAGGTGCGCATCGATAACCCCAAGCGCTTTACCGAGTCGCCGCGACTCGAGGTTGCGTACCGCCTCCGAACGTTCGTCCGGCGCAATGAACACACGCTGCTGAACGAGGCTCGCGCCGTGAACCGCAATGGTCTCCGCGTAATGCACCCATTGCAGCCACTGCGCGCGCTCCGGATGCCCCGGCGGCCGATGCAAAACACCGTCGTCGTAGCGCTCACACAGGTACTGACAGATCGCGCCCGATTCGAACAGAACCAGATCGCCGTCAACGAGACACGGCACCCGGCCAAGCGGATGAATCGCCAGGTACTCAGGCGACCGCAGCTTCTTCATATCGAATCCGAGCTCGATCAATTCGAACTCGAGCCCGAGCTCATTCAGCAGCCACAACGAGCGCATCGAGCGCGCGTCGACACAGTGATAGAGCCGGCGCGTCACTGCAGTTCCGGCAGTCGGACGATCAACCCGTCATGCGCGTCGGTGATATCCAGTTGGCAGGCGAGGCGGCTGTTCGAGCGAAACTCGGACTTGGCAAATTCGAGCATCTCGAGCTCTTCGTCTTGCGGTGCGGGGAAGCTCGCGACCCACGCCTCGTCGACGTAGCAATGGCACGTGGCGCAACTACACGCGCCGCCGCATTCGGCTTCGATGCCGCTGATGCCGTTCTGATAGGCGCCTTCCATAACGGTGCTGCCGACGGCAACTTCCACTTCGCGAGCAGCTCCCGCATGGTCGACATAACTCACGCGAGGCATGACGGCTCCAACGTTACTCAGCGCGTCACTCTACCGTATGACTGCGCGCTGCGCTCGCGATGCGCTCGCCACCTCAGGGGCCTAGCCCTCGCGGTCGGCCTTGAACGTGAATCGCAAAACACCGCGTACCGGAACCGGTCTGCCGTGATCCATGACGGGTTCGAAACGCCAGCGGTTGATCGCCGAGATCGCGACCCCTTCAAAGATCGAAGCGGAGGATTTGCTGACCCTTGCATCGCGGACGTCACCCTGTTCAGTGACGGTAAATTCAACCTCTACCCAGCCCTGCGAGCCACTGTTTCTCGCCGAACGCGGGAAGGTCGGCGCAACCTGTTTGGTGACCTTCAAATCGCTGATCGAGTAGACCCGATCGAAACGCCCTTCGCGCGCATCCTTCAATCGTCTCTGATACGCGAATTCGCTTTGCAGCTGTTCCAGCCGCGCGTGGTCGGCGCCGGCCACTTTCGCTTGAATCAACAGCGTTCCGGCTTCTTCAAAGGAACCACCGGCGATCAGCGATGCTGACCGATCGAGCAACGCATTGCGTACCAGAGTAAGCCCTTGCTGGGCCGCCGCCGATTGCGGAGCACGCGCCAACACCGCGTTGAACAGATCGAATGCATTAGGTGTCGCCGGTGGCATCAGACGATCGGACTGCAGCGCCTCCGATGCCGCCAGCAGATCGTTCTGCGTAGTGTGATCGTCTTCGCCGCTCTTCGCGTGATTCAATGACTGTTCCACCGCAGCCAGCCCGGGCGCACTCGGATCGAGCGCGCGTGCTGCCGTAGTGAACTTGCGCGCCTTGTCTTGTTCGCCGGCGAGATTTGCCGATTGAGCGTTGGCAATCAGTCTTTGCACGATCGAGCGGAGACCCTGCGTCGCAACCGAGTTATCCGCATCCAGTGCGAGTATTGCCCGGTACGACTCTGCCGCATTGTCACCTTTGGGCGTGACGAGATTGCCGCGACCGGATTGATCGAGCGCCTTGGCCATCAACGTCTGGATACGCTCGAGTTTGTTGATGCGGGTACGCAGAGCGAGCGCCTGCGTATCGTTCGGGCGTACATTCAGAATGACGGCGGTATACGCGCGCGCCGCATCCCAATCGTTCTGAAACACCGCTCCCTCGGCCTGGTTCTCCAGATACGCAACCACACGTTCGATCCCCTGAACGGCGTCTTTGTTGCCGGGCTCGGTTTCCAGCAGCGACCGGTAGTAGTTCAGTGCGTTGTCGAACTCTGGTTCGATGATGCGGCCCGCCGCGAATGCGACTTCAGCTTGCTCGAGCAGCGAGTTCGATGCCGGCCGATTCGATGGCGTCGCGTTCGTCACGGGCTCTTTCGTCGAGGCGTTCGCCGAAGCGCTCGCCAACGTGCCGCGATCAATGCTGCCTCCAGCCACCGGCGGCGTAATCCGGGCCGCATGATCGAGCGCGTCCGGCGTCGCACCTGGATCGTATTTGACGAGTACCCACGCCAAGAGAACGCCGACAATAACGACCAGCGACGCGGCACCAAAACTGCTCGCGATGTTGTGGAAGGTCGGGTCGCGATCCAGAGTTTGTGTTGCCATCGTCATGCCACGCCGTTGTGAGTGAGGAAACGATCGCGCAGCCGACGAATGCGGCCGAACACCGCGCTGAACACTCCGTCAGGGGCAACCTTACGTTCAGGCACCGCATGACGCCGGCGCAACGTCGGATCGGAGGCCAGCTCGCGGTGTTTGACGACCGCCGACTCGACCGACAGGCGACACTGGCCACCGTGCAGCGGTTTCAGCAGGAAACGGAAGATCTGGCCGTAGTTGATCAGATCGATCAGCAGTTGCGCGTCCGACCGGCTGCTCGCAACGATCGTCACCAGCTCCGGAACATGGCGCTTCAACGTGGTGGTCAACGTCGCAAACTGTTCTTCGCTTGCAGCCGTGTCGGTCACCATTACACCAATCGGATGTGCCTCGAGCGCCTCAACCGCCGCCTCGAGCGAACTGACGTGATGGACTCGATGACTACCGTCCAGCGCAGCTTCAAGCGCCTTGGCCATCGCAACGTCCGGCGTCAGCACCAGCAGCTCGACGTCGCGCTTTGGCGAATCGGCATTACCGGTGCGCGTCAACGCCATCCGCGTTGCGCGCGGTGGATTTCGCATGATCGGCGTCAACGGCGCGTGGCGCACCGGCGGGCTCCCGTGAGCAACGCGCGGTTGCATCGCTGGCGCTTTTGCAGCTGCCTCCGTCGACACAATGGCCGGCGTCGAATCCGATGGCTCGATGTGCGGCTGTCCAGGCGGGGACAACAGGTGATCGGATTGTGTCGCGATACCGGCCGCCAGCCCGATCGCCTCCTTCAATTCATCGCCGCCGCACGGCTTGGTCAGATAACGAAACACTTCGCCTTCGTTGATCGACGCTTCGATCGCCTTCAAATCGGCGTAACCAGTCAACAGAATCCGCATTGCATTCGGGGCGAGCTGCTTGACCGCTTTGAGTACCTCGACGCCAGACATACCGGGCATGCGCTGGTCGGACACGATCACGTCTACAGTGTGGTCATTCAGCAGGTCGAGTGCCTCCTGGCCGCTGTTTGCCAGTAGCACCTCGTAGTCGCGACGAAACATTGCGCGCATCGAAGTCAACACGCGACGCTCGTCATCGACGAACAGCAAGGTACCTCGCTTCACCGCAGCATCCATGTCAGGCTGCCTCTGCATCTTCCGAGGGCGGCGCATCTTCAGCACCGTCTGCAGGCGTCACAACACGATCGATCGGCAGACTGATCATGATCGCCGTGCCCACATCGACCTGCGAGTCGACTGTCACACGGCCACCGTGTTCATCGACGATTCGCCGCACAATCGACAGACCCAGACCAGTGCCCTGGCCAACCGGCTTCGTCGTGAAGAACGGGTCCATGATCTTGTCCAGATTTTCTTGCGCAATGCCGCATCCCGTGTCGCACACTTCAATGTCGACCCAACCGTCTCGCGCCTTAGTAGAAATCGTCAGGGTACCTTTGCCATCCATTGCCTGAACTGCGTTCGTCACGAGGTTGATGAAGATCTGATTGATACGCGACGGCGCACACAGAATCCGGGGCACCTCGTCCAATCGTTTTTCAACCGTGATGCCGTACTTGAGCAAGTTGCGCGTAATCAGCAACGTCTTCTCGATGCCTTCGCGCACGTCGAAACGATCCTCTGCTGCGCGATCGAGCCGGCTGAAGTCTTTCAGGCTTTGTACGAGTTCACTGATCTGATTCAAGCCGTCGGTACTATCCTTCGCGAGCGAGACGATTTCATCGATGGTTTCGCTCAGCAGCTCCGCATCCACGTGCTCGTTAAGCTGTTGCAATGCCTCGAGTACCTGCGGCCCTTGCACACCGTTTTCGTCGACCAGCTTGGCCAGCCGGGTAGTCTCCACGATGCACTCTCGGAGATCTTCGATGTTCTGTGATGTCACCGTCGCATTGTTCTGGACATACAGGAGCGGCGTGTTGATCTCGTGAACGATGCCTGCCACAAGCTGACCGAGCGACGACATCTTCTCGGCCTGAACGAGCTGTACCTGGGATTCCTTCAATTCTTCATAGGCGCGTTCGAGATCCTGGGTGCGTTCCTGCACGCGCACCTCTAGTGACGTGTTTGCGATCTCGAGGGCTTCGTGCGAAGTATTGAGTGCGCGATAGCTGCGCTGCAGGCGAATGCCGAAATAGCCCAGCACGAGCAGCAGCAAAACGGTATATATGTTCAGCAACACGCGGGAATCGTTGACGGTGGTCAGTTGATACAACGTGTCGCGCGAAATCAATTCGTGCAGGTTCATCACCTGTCTGGAGAAGCGACCGCTGACAATATCGGCAAGGTTCGTTTGGACAGCCCGACGGGTCGGTACCAACGCGTCCATCTGTTCCGCCAGCGCAAGCAAGGCGGTGCGGTCACCCGGGTCTTTGATCTGCGGCAGTGTTTTCAATTTCGTCACGACTGGCTCGATCTGATCGAGATCCGAATCACCACCGCGTTCGGCGCGTTCGAGTACCTGCTGTACGCCGCGAAAGATCGAATCAGCGAGTGACGGGGAGCCGTGTTCGCGCAAACGGTTGACGAACGCGCGGCTGTCGCGGGTCAATGTCTGGCGCAGTTGCAGATAGCGTGTCTGATTCTCGCGAAATGCTGTAATGCGATCGGATAGCCGTGCGGCGGACTGATTGAGTGCCGCGAGCTTACGAAGCAGCGGTTCCGCTTCGACACGTTCCTGATTGCGCGGGTCGATCGAGTTGAATCCGGCTTCCGCGATCGTACGCATTCGCGCCAGGCCGTTCGGGTCGACCGGAAACAATTGATGTAGGTCGCGTCCGATCGATTCAACCCGCACGCGAACGTCACGATCGAGCGAGCGCAGGCCGGCGCCATTGTCCATTTGCAGATTGCGCGAGCTCAGCGCATCGCGTTCGATCGCCGCAGCTGTTTCACGCAACTGCCGCAAATCCAGATCGGCCTGCCGGCGCACTGCTTCGTCCGCCGTCGTAGACAATAGAACCAGTATTCCGAGCAGGGCAATCGCCAGCCCTGTCAACAACACATTGGTCGCGAACCGTACCATGGCATCGTCCTTGGCAATCGTCCTTGACAATCGTAGATGCGTGCGTTCGGACCCCGGCGCATCCGGCGCCGGTTACACACAGATATTGGCTCGAGTCTATGGTCGTTGCCGCGGATCATCTGCGGCGCTTCCCACGGCATTCGAGAGACCTGGTTCACAGCGCCGAGCGTCCGTCATGATATAGGGGACGCGTGACCGCGACCGTTCGCCCCCCTATCATTGCGCAATGTTGCCGCCTCGCCCCTCGACTACGCTGTTCGAAGACGCAATCGATATCCCACTGTGGCTCGAAGGCGATCGAGATACGCCGTTCGCGAAGCGTTCTCGTCGCGATCGCGAGATTGGCGCCAAGTTGACGGCCAAAGCCGCCGATGAACGTGCGCGCAGGTGGTGGGCTTTGCTAGCTCCGCTCGCGCAGCGACCTCCAGACCAGCCTGGCGCACGCTTGCAGCGAACGCGAAGGCTGGTGAGCGCAGTCATGACCGTTGTCGGCGCGGCGTTCGGAATCGGCGCGGCGCTCGCGGCATTCCACTACGACGGCTCTCGTCCGGTCAATGTCGTCACAATTCTCGCCACGCTCGTGTTCACGCAGCTGGTGCTGTTGGTGTTGACGTTGCTGCTGATCCCTCGCGGCGTGCCTGGACTGCGCGCCATTCAGGACCTGTTGGCAGCCATCAGCCCGGGGGCGCTCGCCGCATCGATCTACCGGCGCATCGCCAATATTCCACGCGACGCCGCGCCGCTGTTTGGCTGGCATCCGGGACGCGCAGCGGCAGCGAGCCGATTCGCAAAATGGCAACTGCTATTCTGGTCGCAGACGGCAGCGGTCGCCTTCAATGTCGCGGTGATCGCAACCGGCGTCGCGCTGGTAACGTTCACCGATCTCGCGTTCGGCTGGAGCACTACGCTGCACACAGACGCACATTCAATCGCTCGCATCGTCGACACAGTGTCCGCACCATGGAGATCGTGGCTGCCGAACGCGGTGCCCGACATCGTACTCATCGAACGTTCGCAGTTCTTTCGTCTCGACGGTTCCGGAGCGTTTGATGTGGCGGCCTCGCGTGAACTGACGGGCTGGTGGTCATTCGTGATCTTCGCCATCGTCAGTTACGGTCTGATTCCACGCATGGCGTTGCTGACGCTTTCCGCCGTGCGATTGCGCAGCGCGACACGTTCACTGCTCATCGAAGATCCCCGCGTTGCAGCACTGCTCGACCGAATGGCAACGCCGTCACTGGAGACGGTAGCGGAGGATCCGGAGAATCCTCGAATCTCGCGGGAATCACACGATCGTCCGCGCCATATTAAAACCGTTGGAGAAGCGCGCGCAGTGATATGGTCCGGAAGCATGAATCCGGCAACGGCCGAGGTTCACGCACGCACCACACTCGGCGTCGCCTTGGGCCACGTGGTCGAAGCCGGGGGTGGCCAAACTCTGGAACAGGATCGTGCATCTATTGTAGAGATTTCCAAAGGAGCACCAGCCAGCATCATCGTATTCACACGTGCATGGGAGCCACCCCTGCTCGAATTTATCGATTTTATCGTCGCGCTGCGCGAGGCACTCGGAACTGACGCATCAATCGTCGTTGCGCCGGTCGCGGAGATGGCCGGCAGTGCCGTCGCAAAGTCATACCGCGAGACTTGGGCGCGCGTGATAGATCGTATTGCCGATCCACGCTTGTACCTCGAGACCGGTGCCGTATGAGTGTGCCGCGCTTCGCGATCGTCGGTCATCCGAACAAAGGCAAGAGCAGTATCGTCGCCACGCTCGCAGAAGATGACAGCGTCACCATCTCGGCCAACCCCGGCACAACGCAAACAACACGCAGCTTTCCAATGCGGCTCGATGGTGTAGCGCTGTACGAACTGTTCGATACACCCGGATTTCAGCGCGCGCGTGACGTGCTTGAATGGTTGAACGCGCACGATCGCGGCGCAGGTGCCCGCGCTGACGTTGTTCGCGAATTCGTCACCCGGCATGCAAACGATGCGCGATTTCACGATGAATGCGAACTGTTGCGACCGATCCTCGACGGTGCCGGCATTCTTTATGTCGTCGACGGCAGCCGTCCGTACGGACGCGAATACGAACCGGAAATGGAAGTACTGCGCTGGACGGGCCGACCACGGATGGCACTGATCAACATGATCGCCAAGGGTGATCACGTCGACGAATGGCGGGCCGCGTTGTCGCAGTACTTTTCCATCGTGCGCGTGTTCGACGCAATGCATGCCGATTTCGCGCGTCGCATCGAACTTCTACGCGCATTCGGTGCGATCGACGAAAGCTGGGCGCCACGATTGAGTCAGGCGGCCGACGCATTGGCGGCCGAGCGCGCGCAGCGCAAAGAACGCGCAGCGACCGAGATCGCCGATCTTTTGATCGCTGTGCTGACCGCAACCGAATCCGCACCGCTGTCGAGCGAGAAAACCGATCCGGCAATCGAAGACGCCGTTCGGGGCAGACTGCGCAAATCCGTCAGTAAGCGAGAGAGCGTTGCCCGGCGCAGCGTGGCGCAGATCTATCACCACGCGGGGCTGCGAGCCGACGAAGCAGACGCTTCGTTTCTCGCAGAGGATGTATTTTCGCAGCGTAGCTTCAGCGTGTTTGGCTTGTCATCGGCGCAACTTGCCATCACTGGCGCCGCATCCGGGGCCGTAGCCGGTGGCCTGGTCGACGCCATGCTTGGCGGCGCCTCGCTGTTCCTCGGTGCGGGCATCGGCGCGTTGATGGGGGCCGCTGGGGCGCTGGTGGGCTCCGATCGGCTCGCGAAGATCGAAGTACTCGGCCGGCCACTCGGCGGCTTCGAACTGCGGCTGGGGCCGATCACCGATCCGAATTTCCCTTGGGTGTTGCTCGGGCGCGCGCTTGTGCACCTGCGGCTGATCGCCGAACGCAATCATGCGCGCCGCGAAGCGCTGGTAATCAATGCCGAGCGCAGTGAGCATTTCGGCGATACGATCGATGCCTCGCGTCGGCGCCGACTCGAGACGATATTTCGCACGCTGCGCTCGGATGCATCGATCGACGCAGCGACACGAGCGCGGCTGATCAGTGAAATTACCGCGCTCATCGACATCACCTGAGCCTCAATGATGGCCCGCTTTCGATTGACTCCGAAAACGTCGGTGCCGGAAGCAGCGATCCGATTGGCGTTCGTTCGCAGCACCGGTCCGGGTGGGCAGAACGTCAACAAGGTCTCCACCGCAGTGGAGTTGCGTTTTGACCTCGACGCCGCGGAGTTGACGCCGCCAATGCGCGCGCGACTCGAACGACTCGTTGGCAGTCGGTTGACCCGCGACGGTGAGATCATCGTGTTTGCGCAACGCTTCCGCACGCAAAAGGCAAATCGCGAAGATGCATTGAATCGCCTGACCGAGTTGGTCGCCGCCGCCGAGCGCGAACCAAAGCGGCGCGTCGCAACGCGCCCCACGCTCGCATCGAAGCGGCGGCGGCTCGACACGAAAGACCATCGAGGTGTGGTCAAGAAGCTTCGCAGCAAGCCGGGCTCGGACGACTGAGATTCCTGCCTCAGAGTCGAGGTTCGAACCCCGGCCTGTGTATGGGCCGCACGTTCGCGACGGCCAAAAGCGACTCGACACAGTCGCGAATCGATTCGTCCAGCGGACGAAACGTCACATTTGTTGCTGCACGTATCCGATCGTTACGCAGGTCCAGGCCTGCCCAGATCGCGCGCAGCTCCGCCTCCCGTGCCTTGATTCGATCCGGGAAATCGTCGGATACGGCAGGCGCGTCGTGGCCGAGTTCCGGCAGCAAACGACCGATGCTGGCACAGATGTCTTCGACGTTGCGTGTCTCGGTTGACCACGCGATATAGCGTTCGGCGTTCTTCACATCGACACTTTCGAGCAGTCCGATGTGACAGTCGGCATCGTCACGGACATCGACAGTCATCCATGGTCGATATGCACCGGTCTGTTCGTACTTGCCGAGCAGCATGTGCTCGATGATGTGCTGCCATGGACCCATGTTCTTCTGGTGCGCAGACTGGATTGGCCCGACATTATCGGCGGGACAGCACGTGATCGCGTCCCAGCCTCCGTGAAGACGCGCGGCATCGGAGAACGCTCGCTCTGCAATGACTTTACCCATCGAATAACCCTGCCCGCGTTCCGGCGTGCGCTTCGGGTTGGATTCATCCGGATAGCGATCCTCAAAAATGACCGGGCGCCTGACGAGTTCGTTGATATCGGCTTCCGATAGCACCGCTGCAATGCTCGACGTGACGATGACCCGGCTGACACTCTCCGAGGCATTCACGCTGGCGATGACGTGATCGCAGACATGCTTGACGTACTCGTGATCGTCGTACGTGCTCACGTGCGAGACGTGACAAACACCGTGGCAGCCCTTGAATATGTCGTCGAAGCAGCCGGCAGTGTCGAGGTCTGCGGCGTGCAGCGTGAGGCGCCCCGACGCAAAGCCCGGCATGTTGCGCAAAAACGTCGTTCGCGCGCCATCGTCGACGTTGCGGACGCACGCGCGTACGCGATAGCCCTTGTCGAGCAACCGGCGCACGACCCAGCCACCGATGAACCCGGCGGCCCCGGTCACCGCAACGCAGCCTCGCTTTGGAATGGGTGCCACGGATCACCTCGCTAAGAAATTGAAACTCACCACGCAACTCACCATGCAATCACGCGCTGAATCAGCGCACCGATCTGTTCGGGGTCCCACGGATCGAAGCCGGGCTTATTGATGCCTTCGCTGACCATCATCTTGTAGATGAACAACTGGTTCTGGTTCGACCCGAACGTCTGGCCCGTGATGTTGGCGGCCCCATCGGACGCGAGGTAACAGACGATGGGCGCCATGAACTGCGGACCCATCTCCGCTTCGGTGAAGCCGGACATGCCCGGCAGGTCACGCGTCATGCGGGTAAACGCGTTCGGCGCCAGCGCATTCACAGTGATGCCTTTACTCGCCAGTTCCATCGACGCGATCCGCGTCAACGCGTGGATGCCGGCCTTCGCCGCGCCGTAGTTCGATTGACCGAAGTTGCCAAGCAGACCGGACGACGAACTCGTGTTGATGATCCGGCCGCCGTGACCCTGCGTCACCATCTGCTGCGCGGCAGCCTGCAGGCACGCGAACGTGCCCGTCAGATGCACGTCGATGACACTCTGCCATTCCTCGGGGGTCATTTTCAGCAACGTGCGATCGCGCAGGATGCCGGCGTTGTTGACCAGAATATCGACGCCGCCAAATGCATCGACCGCGGCCGCAACGATTGCTCGCGCACCGTCGAAGCTCGCCACCGAATGCACATCGGCCACCGCGTCACCGCCCAGCGCGCGGATCTCATCGACCACTGCCTGCGCAGATGCGCCAGTGCCACTGCCGTTCAATGCGCCGCCGGTGTCGTTTACGACAATGCGGGCGCCATGTTTCGCAAACAGCAGCGCATGCGCACGGCCAATGCCAGTGCCGCCGCCGGTGATGACCGCAATCTTGTCTTCGAGCAGTGCCACGAATTCGCCTCCTTCATTTGCGGGCCGCTTTCGCGAGCCGATCTCAGACCGCCACCATACTCGAAAAACCACGAACCGGGACCGGAGTCACATTGCCGCGAACGCACGCAACTCGTTGAAAGCTCACGCACACCGCCCACAACGTCGAAACACCCGCTGCACGACCGCCCCGTAGCATTCCACCACGTTCGAATTTCGCAGGTGTTGCGTGCTCTGTCCCAGTCGAATCGCTGCTGCTTCGCTGATCGCTGCACTGCTGAGCGGTTGCGGCGGTGGCGCCGGCGGCGGTAGCACCGTTCAACCCAACGACGTCGCCACCAGCAACACGGCGCCGGGTGTCGCTGCATCGTTCACGCTGCAGGATGTAGAAGTAGCGCCGTACGCGGTGTGGGCCGACGCGCTGGCAACCGAGCCCATCACCGTCAAAGTCCGTACCAAAGTGACCGGCAACGTTGCACTGAGCCTGTCGTACTTCGACGGTCTGATCGATGGGAGTGGTGCCCAGATC
Organism: uncultured Gammaproteobacteria bacterium; assembly: GCA_963735085.1. Taxonomy (GTDB): domain Bacteria; phylum Pseudomonadota; class Gammaproteobacteria; order Pseudomonadales; family Azotimanducaceae; genus DATJGR01. Next base: position 2,231,414 of record CAVTJP010000005.1, on the reverse strand, counting down.
GTCAAACGAATGTTCGACGACGGCACGCACGGCGACGAAATCGCCGGCGACGGCGTCTGGACGCTCACGTTCACGCTGAATCTCTCCGAACCGAGTCAACTGCGCCTGTACGACGGGCTCGTCGATTCGATATCGATTGCAATTTCCGCCACGACTGGCAACGAAACGCCGGTCTCACCCGCCAATTCGATCGATACGAGTATCGACGTTTCAATTGTCGCCCGCTCGCTGCAAGACGCATTTAACGCGCGCGGCCTCGACTCGAAGACGCAGTTGACCGACACCATGATCAATATCGTCGACCCGACGTTCGACGACACTGCCATCGAGCGCACGATGGCACGCGTGTACGCCGTCATTCCCGGTGATCCGTTCGATTTCGCGGTACTGTTTCACACTCACAGTACCGGTGACGGCGTGCCGCGCTCGATCGGCGTGAAGAACGACGTCGCGGGCATCAATGTCGCGCAATTCGATCACTCCGCCCAATACGGCAGCGCCGGTCGCCTTCAGCAGATCGCATTCCAGAACGCACATACGCTCGGCTTGGAGATCAATCACGAGATCGGCCATCGCTGGGCCGCATATCTGAACAATCCAGCGCTTAATCTGTCGTTGCCGACGGGCTTCCACTGGGGCGCGTCGGATCATGTCGGGCAAATGGGTAACGGCCCGTATCTGCTGGCGGATGGCGATGGTTATCGTGTCACCAACGCCGACGATTCCGAAAAGTTCATCGCGAATCCGTTCTCGGATCTCGAGTTGTATCTGATGGGCCTGGCGCGGCCGGACGAAGTACACCCCTACCGATTCGTCACCGACCCTTCGGTCGACGTGCAGTTCGACGCAATCGTGCCGGCAGCATCGACGCGGATCGTAGCGATCGACGACATCATCAATGTCTACGGCCAACGCGTGCCAGCAATGGCCTCCAGTCAAAACGCGTTTACCGCCGTCTACGTCGTCGTCTCGGACCGATTACTGACACCGCCCGAATACACATTGACGTCGTTGATCGCCCGTTATGCATCGGGCACGTCGCTCGGCGGCAAACGCAGCGGCGGTCTGTTCGAAGCGCTGGACCCACCTTCGTTCGGTGCAGCAACCGGCTATCGCGCGACCTTGGATACAACGCTACCGTAAGTTCTCCCGGTGCGATTGCGCGCGAAAACGCTCGTCGATCCAGATTCCCGCGAGATGTCTTTCGTCTGACATATCGATCACACGTCAGTCACGCGACGAACTTCATGGATGCGCCGCAATCGAACCCATCGGACGCGCGAACGAGCCTTCACACAAACGAAATGCGACTGTGTTTTCCTGTGCGTACGGCTTTACGCAGCCCGGTAGAAGATGGAACTCACCACACTCGTCACTGCAGTAAAGGACATCTGACATGAATCAATTGAACGGACTGGACGCAAGCTTCCTCTATGCCGAAACCGCACGCATGCCGATGCACATCGGCTCGGTACAGGTATTCGACATGCCGGCCGATCGACGCGATCGCTTCTTCGCCGAAATGAAACAAATGGTTCAATCGCGTAGTCATTTGTTGCCGTATCTCACACATCGCGTCGAGAACGCACCATTGCAGATCGACCACCCGCGTTGGGTCGCGTGCGACGTCGACTACGACGCTCACATCGAACGTGTCGCGTTGCCCGGGCCCGGCGATACATCGCAACTCGAACGAGCGGTTGCCAAGTTGCATGCGCGCCCGCTCGATCGTTCACGGCCGCTGTGGAAGATCTACTACATCGATGGATTGGCGGGCGGCCGCGTCGCCTATTTCAATGTCGTTCACCACGCGTGCCTCGATGGCCTGGCGGGACAATCCGCTGTCGATACCTTAACCGACGCGACGGCAGAACCAGGCGACACCGTGAGCAGCGACGCGCAGACATCGAAGGCTGACCTCGCCCCTCTTCGAGGGTCACTGCAGCGAGTCCTGAACGCCGGCAGCGAATCGCTGATCGACGCCGCGCGCAGCATTGATGCGTTGACGCGTCTCGGCCAGCGCATGCTCACAGCGAATCCCAACGGGTCCGCACCATGGCTTGCACCGGCGACACCGATCAACCGAAGTATCGGCGCGACGCGCGGCTACGCGATGCTGCGCGTCTCGCTGGGCGACGTCAGGGCGATCGGCAAAGCGCATGGCTGTTCTATCAACGACGTGTTTCTGACGCTGTGCGGTGGCGCGTTGCGCGCATATCTCATGCGCCACAACACGTTACCCGATACATCGCTGGTCGCCGGCGTGCCGGTATCGGTGCGACGGCCGGGCGACACCACACTGAATACCCAGGTGACGATGATGCGCGTCGCGCTCGGCACACAGATCGGTGATTCGATTACCCGCCTGCGCGCGATTCATACCGCAGCAGTCGATGCGAAGGCCCTGGCGCAGGAATTCAATTCATTGCTGCCCCGCAATCCGCGCCTGCCGGGGGCGCCGTGGTTCGGCCGCGCCGCGTCTCGCATCTGGGAACTCAGTGGTGCGGCGAATTATCTGCCGCCATTGGTCAATCTAGTGATTTCGAACGTTCCGGGACCGCGCGCCATACGCTACTCGAATGGCGCGCGCATGTTGACGCACTTTCCAGTGTCCATCCCCGCGCACGGCAGCGGCATCAACATCACCGTGCAGAGCTACGCCGCACATTTCGACATCGGCATCACGGCATGCGCCGCGACCATGCCGGACCTGCCTCAGTTTCGCGACGATCTCCTGCGTGCCTATATCGATCTGCGTGCGCAGGTGCTGAATCGTCGCGTCGATGTGCGCGCGCTACATCCGATCGAACCGCTCGAGCGGATCGAACGGCGCTGTCTGCAAACCGAATTGATGGTCGCCTAGGGTAGTGTGAGCGCGTCCGTGCAGGCGGCATGCGGGTTAGCCGCGCCGTCTGCACGCGTGGCCTCGGTACGATGTCAACATCGGCACGGCACCCGTTTGACCCGACCTGTGGACAATTCATTGCAACCGCAAGCAGAAACCGCTGGTGCGGACAACCGGTTCGCGGCGGGTTATCTTGCACGCATGACGACCGATCGCGAATTCATCGCCCCGCCGCCGATGCTGTATCAGTTTCTGGAAGCCCGCGCGGGTGCCGAATTCGCGTCGCTGATGCTGATGCTGCCGTTGCTGCGCATGAGCGCATCTCGCGGCGACGAACGCCCGGTGATCGTGTTGCCTGGCTTTATGGCGAACGACTCATCAACGTGGGTGCTCCGACGGTTCCTGACGGAGATCGGCTACGCTGTTACCGGCTGGGATCTGGGCCGCAATACCGGCCCGGGACAACCACTGATCGAAAGACTGACGGCGCGGGCGGTCACGCTGCACAAGGGTCACGGGCAAAAGATCAATCTGGTCGGCTGGAGCCGCGGCGGCAGCATCGCGCGCGAGATCGCTCGAGCCAGGCCCGATCTGGTACGCCAGGTCATCACGCTCGGATCGCCAGTGAAAGGCGGCCCCGGCGCGACCAGCATCGGGCGGCTCATGCAAGCCAGCACCGGGATGACCGACGCACAGATTCACGAACTGATTCGACGCCGCGAACGCACGCCGATTCGCGTGCCGATCACTGCGTTGTACAGCAAGACCGATGGGGTCGTTTCGTGGCAGGCGGCCATTGACGATACCAATCCAGATGTCGAAAACATCGAGGTGACCAGTTCCCACGTCGGCTTCGGCGTCAATCCGCAAGTATTCAGGATCGTTGCAGAGCGCCTGCATCAGCCTCGCAAACGCGCCTGATCGGGAGACGCGGTCATGGTCATTCCATCCGATGTTCGTCCAGATGCCTCGCAGGAGGATCTCGACGAGATGCGCGAAGGCATCGCGCTGACGTCGGCGCTCGCACTGGATCGCCGCGCGATGCTCGAGTCGCTGCGACTTGTGATCGATCGCGCCACCGAGCAGCCGCGCGCGGTCTTCGAGTCCGTAGAAGCGCTGCTGAGTGACCTGGTGAGCATCACGTTCGGCAGCAGCAAGATCGAACCCGCTCCGAAGGACGCACGCTTCCAAGACGACGCATGGCGCGATAATCCTCTGTTTCGCCGCATCGGCCAAGGCTATCTGGCGTGGGGCAGGTCCGTCGATGAATGGCTGGCGCGCGCCAATTTCGACGATCTCGAACGCGAGCGCGCCCGCTTCATGCTCGATATCATGAAAGATCTCGCTGCCCCAATGAACTCGTTAGCGGGCAATCCAGCGGCGCTGCGCAAGGCGTGGCAGACTCGTGGCAAGAGCCTGCTGAAGGGGCTGCGCAATTATGTCGACGATTTACGCCACAACCACGGTTACCCAGCCGTCGCGGCCAGAGACGCATTCAAAATTGGCGTCGACGTGTGTGCAAGCCCCGGTTCCGTCGTGTTCTGCAACGAGTTGCTCGAAGTCATTCAGTACACACCGAACACACCGGACGTACACGCCGTCCCGCTCGTCTACGTGTTCAGTCAAGTCAACCGCTTCTATCTGGGTGATTTGACGCCCGATCGCAGCCTTTTCCAGAAACTCCTCGATGCAGGTATTCAGGTATTCGCCGTCAGTTGGCGCAATCCGACCGAGAAGCAACGCAGCTGGGGCATCGATACCTACACCGAAGGCGTCATTGAAGCGGTGGCGGTCGCGCGCGAGATCAGTGGACAGCAGCAGGTGAACCTGATCGGTGTCTGCGCCGGCGGGCTCACCACCGCGGTCGCGGCCGGCGTGCTCGCAGCGCGCGGAGATGATTGGCTGGCGTCGCTCACCCTATTCATCAACATCCTCGACAACCGGCCGCTCGACTCCGATTTCGGACTGTTCATCAGCGAGCGTTCGGTGATGACACAGAAGGCGCGCGTGCGCAGCGACGGCGTGTTCGATGAAAAGAACGTGTTCGAAATGTTCGCCTGGCTACGGCCGGAGGAGAACGTGATGGCGTTCTTCCGCAGCAACTACCTGCTCGGCGAAGACCCGCCGTCGCATCCGTTGCTGTTCTGGTCGATGGATTACACACGCCTGCCGGCCGGGCTGTATTCAGACTTTCTGGATCTGTCCTACGCAAACAAACTGGCGAAGGGGCAACTGCGCGCGTTGGGCAACCGGATCGAATTGAAGAATGTCGGCTGTGACGTTTATCTGATGGCCGGCAGCACCGATCACATCACACCGTGGAAGGGCGCATATCGCTCGACGCAGCTGTTCGGCGGCAACATCGAATTCGTGCTGACGAACCAGAACCATACGCAGACGATCAGCGCGCGCGGCGACAACAGGCACTTGAAATATTGGCGGGCGAAGGAACTGCCTGCCTGCGCCGATGACTGGCTGGCGACTGCCCGGGAGACCAAGGGCGACTGGCGTGAACACTGGTTTGGCTGGCTCGCGGCACATTCCGGTACCCGAATCCAGGCGCCGACGATGCCCGGTTCGATCGCGTTTGCGCCGCTGTATCCGGCTCCCGGACGCTACGTCATCGAAACTTGAGCGTAAGCGATACCAATCGAAACCCTGCTTACGGTTCGATCTGCACTTTGATCGAGCCCGAGCTTTTGTCCGCCGCGGCGGCGTAAGCACGCGATACCTCATCCAGCTTGAAGCGGTGCGTCACGAGTTGCGGCAGCGCACTTTGGAACTTCGACAGCAACGTTGTCGCGTGCGCGAAATCACCAACCCGCGCGTCGCGCGCATAACAGTACGATCCAACCAATGTCAGCTCGCGATCTGCAAACGGCAGCCCCGGAATACGCGGTGAGCCCTCGAATACACCCAGCATCGCGATAGTGCCGCCGCGTGCCGCGACACTGACCGCTTCCGTCAACGCATCCGAGCGGCCGCCAACCGTTTCGATGACGACGTCCATAGATTCCGGACCGACCGCTTCGATCATCGCTTCGATGCTGGCGAACACACCCGTTGCGCCGAACGATTCGGCAAGCGCGCGTTGATGCGGGTGACGCGCGGTGACGAAAACCTCGCTCGCACCCGCTTCGCGCGCCGTCAGCACAGATAAAAGCCCGATGCTGCCGGCACCCAGCACAGCGACGCGGTCGCCCAGTTCGATGCGGGCGCGGCGCGTCCCGCGTACGCACACCGCCATCGGCTCAGCCAGAGCCGCGACATTGCCGTCCAGAGCAGCGGGCAATGCGTGCAGGCAGTCGGCTGGCACGCTGAGATATTCGGCCATACCACCCCGCGCGGTGACCCCGAAAAGGCGATGTCCGGCACAACGATTGCGGTGACCCGTCGCACATTGAAAGCAGTGACCACATGCGGTTATCGGTTCGACCGCCACATGGCCGCCCGTTGCAAGCGACACGCCGTCACCCACCGCATCGATCACGCCAGAGACTTCGTGGCCGGGTTGCAGGCCGGTCACATCGCCAAGCATACCGCCGTAAATATGCAGATCACTGCCACAGATGCCGGTTGCCGTGACACCGATCCGCACCCAACCTGGTTTCGGTTCCGGAATGCTGCGGTCCACGATGTTCAGCGAACCCGGCCCGGAGAACACCGCTGCTTTCATCGTCTGCGCCCACGCCAAATCGTCGATGTTAGTCCGCGAAGACGACTGCGGTACAGCGGGTGACGATGCGGATTGTTCCGCGTACAGTCGAACGCTCAACGAGGGGAGCGCCATGGCCACGTACATCATGTTCAGCAATCTGACCGACGAAGGTCGCAAGACGCTCAAAGAACGTCCCGAACGACTCGGTGAGGTGAACAAGGAAGTCGAATCGATGGGTGCACGCGTGACGAGCCAATATGCGGTGCTCGGCGGATACGATTTCGTCAACATCATCGAAGCACCCACCAATGAAGTGATGGCGCGCATCGCTATGGAACTGGGCGCACGTGGCACGATCAAGGTCACCACGATGCCGGCGATGCCAGTGGCGCAGTTCGTCGACATGCTGTCGGGCAAAAGCGCTGGCGGCGCCTGACACCGCAATCAGCGCGGAAACGGAACCGCACGATGCCCAACTATGTGATGCTGTCGCGTTATTCCACCGACGCGTTGCGCAGCATCTCGGCTGATCCAGAACATCTGCTGCAACTGCGCACAGCGCTGGAAGCACGCGAGGCGAAAGTCCTCTACGAATTCCAAGTGCTCGGCGAATGGGACCACTGCACGATTTTCGAGGCGTCGGACAACTTCCGCGCGTATCACGCGACGCTCGGCCAGGAATTGACCGACGCGGTCGACACCGAACTGCTGCCCGCGATCGATCTGGAGCTCTTCAAACGCCTGATCGTCAGCGAATCCGGCACCGTTGGACCGCACGAGTGGCAGATCAAATGGTGGGCGAAGCTCGCCCGCGCGATGATGCGCTGGCATGGCTATTCGCGCTGGGTATGGGAAGCGTGCAAACCGCTAACCGTGACGGGCCGCGAGCATTTCAACGGCATCCGCGGCCCATGCATCGTCGTGGGGAATCACACCAGCCACCTCGACGCGCTGGTGCTGTTTCACGCGCTACCGCAACGCGTGAAATGGAATATCTATTTCGGCGCCGCGGCGGACCGATGGTTCGTCACCGGGCGCCCTGAACTCGTCATGCAACCGTGGTATCAGTCGCTCGTAATGGGTACCTTCCCGATTCAGCGCGGCGGCGGCTCGCGGGCGCTCGACTATCCAAAGTGGTTGATCAAGCACGGCGCGAATCTGGTGATCTTTCCCGAGGGAACCCGCTCGACGAGCCGCAAGATGGCGAAGTTTCGCCACGGCGTATCGATTCTCGCGACCGAATTGAACGTGCCGGTGGTACCGATCTATCTGGTCGGCCTGAACAAACTGCGGCCGAAGGGCTCGCGCGAGATTCATCCCGGTCCGGCTGGGGCGCATTTCCAACCGGCCGTCCACATTGCTCCCGGTACCAGCGTTCCGGACGCGACCAAGGCAATCTACGACGCGCTGAACTCCGTGCACGAACGCGTCCAGGAACACGGAGTCGACGCGGCGGTATCGAATTGGCGCCAGACCGCCTGAGCCAGGCGCGACGGCGCGCTGTGGTGAGATATTCGCGCTAGTCGACGCGCCCGTTCGCCAACAATCGCTCAATGGCGCGCGCGACACCGGATTCATCGTTGCGCAAAGTGACCGTCGTTGCCATCGCTTTGACACGCGGTTCCGCCTGACCCATCGCAACCGATGCACCGGCGACGCGAAACATCTCGATATCGTTGTCAGCGTCACCGAACGCCACGACATCGCGCGGCGAGAGATTTAGATAGCGGCACGCCGATTCCAGCGCAGCGCCTTTACTCGCGGTCGCAGCGGTAATCGCCATGATGATCTTGCCATTCGGCCCGATCGAATCGAAAAAATGTACGCGGTCACTGAAACGCGGTTCCAATTCGGCACGAATCCGTGCATTGACGCGGCTGCCCTGAATCGCCGCGACGCGCGGCAACGAATCCGCGGCGCCTTGCAACTGCCGCACCCAACTCATCTCTGGCAACAGCAATGCGGGATCGGGTTCGCCGTCGAGTTTCAACAGCACGCGGTCGGCGACCGTAACGGTCGCCACGCATCGCTCCGCATCGCAGATCCCGTAGAGCGCCGCAACGAAATCCTCCGGTAGGCGTTCGTCGAAGATGTCGCGGTCCTCGGACGGCAGGTGCACCTGAGCGCCGGAACACGCAATCACCGGACCGTCGATGCCGAGTTCGCTGGCGATGCGCAGCGCCATCTGATGCCAACGCGCGGTGGCAATGATCACTTGCAAGCCGGCGGCGCGCGCGGCGCGCACTGCGGTCACGTTGTCGGCAGGCAGTGTCTCACCGACCAGGAGCGTGCCGTCGAGGTCGATCGCGAGCGCTTTGAATTGCATCGGTGGTCCTCCGTTCGTGCAGTGTCGGTGCAGCCGCCACTGCTGACAAGAGATGCTACGCTACGGGTAATCCAAACTCTCGGAGCGCCCGGCTTGGGAATCCTGCGAGCCGCCGTCATTCTGCTGATTGTGATCGTCGTCATCGCCGTCGCGGTGCTCGCCGGAGGCAGTCTGTTGTCGCTCGATTGGAAGCATCGTTATCGTGCGGAGACTGCCGCGCTACCGATGCTCGACGCGAAAACAGAGCACGGGTTGGTCCGCATTGCCGCAAACGGTCTGGTATTTCGCGCGCGCGTCGCAGGGCTTCACAATACCGGACCCGGTGTGATGCTGCTGCACGGCTTTCCGGAAACGTCGCTGATGTGGCAGCCCTTGATCGAGTTGCTGGCAGACCAGGGCTTTCGGGTCGTCGCATTCGATCAACGCGGATATTCACCGGGTGCGCGGCCCAAGGATGTCGCCGCGTACGCACTGCCGAAGCTCGTCGAAGATGTGTTCGCCGTCGCTCGCGCGACCGGCATGCACCACTTTCATCTCGTCGGCCACGACTGGGGGGCGGCGGTGGGTTGGGCAGCGGTGATGAGCCGGCCCGAGCTGCTGCGCTCGTACACCAGCCTGTCGATACCGCACATTTCGGCGTTCGCCGACGCGCTCGCCAACGATGCAGATCAGCGCCGTCGCAGCCGCTACATGCTGTTCTTCCGGATACCGCTGCTGCCTGAAGCCGTGTTCACATTCAACCATCTGGCATTGATGGACGACGCGCTCTACGGCGACATGAGCGAAGCGCAACGTGCCGAGTATCACGCGGTATTCTCCGAGCCCGGCGCGTTGACCGCCGCGCTGAACTGGTACCGCGCACCGTATAGCTTCAAGGTCGAGGCCGCGCCGAAGGTGCGCTTGCCGGTGCTGTTCATCTGGGGCAATCAGGACCCCGCGGTGGGCCGCTATGCGGTCGAGTCCCAGCGCAATTTCATCGAAGGACCGTTCGATTATCACGAACTGAACGCGGGCCATTGGTTGATGGAAGAGGCAACCGACGATGTCGATTCAACGATCCTCGAGTTTCTGCGCGGCGTGGACGCGAAGCATACGGATCGTCTGCCAGCACCGTGACGCCCACATTCACTCTCACTCTGGAACATGAACGGAAGAAAGCATGGATCCGAAAATACTGATGACCGTTTTCGCAACCGTCTTTGTCGCGGAACTCGGCGACAAGACGCAGCTTGCAACACTGCTGTTCGCGGCAGATCGCGAAGTCAGCAAACTGACGGTATTTCTTGGTGCATCTCTGGCGCTGGTCGCCACGTCAGGTATCGGCGTGCTGGCGGGCAGCGCATTGTCCGCATACATCAGCGAGAAAGTACTGCACTACATCGCCGGTGCCGGCTTCATCGTCATTGGTATCTGGACGTTGCTTCGCGCCTGATGCGCGGCCGCTGGTTGCTGACAGAACGCTACCGCGATGATGATTCAGACCCACGCTGGCATCAGCGGATTTGCGTCAAGTGTGCGCGCGATCCTAGTGTAGTGTGCTTTGAAACCCTCGTATGGTGGCCCATGTACATACCCGCCCAGTTCGCCGTCACCGACCGTGCCGCGCAGCTCGATCTGATCGACCGCCATCCATTCGGCACGTTGACGACCGTCTGCGAGAAACGTTTGCGCATCAGTACGATTCCGTTTCTGGTCGAGCGTGACGGTGGCTGGCTCGACGGGCACGTTGCGCGTGCAAATTCGCACTGGCGCGATTTTGTCGCTGCAAGCGACGTACTGGTCGGCTTTATCGGTCCGAACGCGTACGTGTCGCCATCCTGGTACGTGAGTTCCAACATGGTACCGACGTGGAACTACATCGCCGTTGAAGTTCGCGGCACAATAGAGCTGTTGGAAGGCCAGGTCGCACATCTCGATCTGGTCGACCGGCTCAGCGCCAGGCACGAGGCACATCTGCCGCAGCCATGGCATTCGAACAAGATGGATGCCGCCACGCGCTCCAGAATGCTCGACGCAATCGTCGGATTTCGCATTCGCATTCACTCGATCGAGGCCAAGGCAAAGCTCGGCCAGAATCGCTCCGCAGACGACATGAGTGCCGCAGCGGCGGCACTCGAAGTGAGTGATGCGCTCTCGAACGAACGGCAACTCGCAGCGCTGATGCGCGGCGCCGCCGTCTGAAGCACCTCAACGCGTGGTGAACTCGAGAATCCGATCGTCGCGCGCGCTGAGCCAGAGGAAACGCCCGCTCAACGTCAGTGCAACCAATATCAGACCAAAAATCAGGCCCAGCCAGAAACCGCTGACGCCGAGAGCCGCCGCGCCCGAGTCGAAGCCGATACCAAATCCCAGCACGGCCCCCAGCGGCAGCGAGATGGCCCAGTACGCAAAGAGTGTGACGAACAGCGGCACGCGCGTGTCTTTGTAACCGCGCAGCACGCCAATGATGGTCGCCTGCGAGTCATCGAAGACCTGATAGATCGCGATCAGCAGCAGCAATTGTGTCGCAACTGCTATCACCCCGGGATCTTGTGTATACAGCAACGGGATGGCGTCGCGGAACAACAGCACCATTGACGCCGACACCATCGCAAACACCAGCGATGATCCAATCGCAACCCGTCCCGCAACACGCGCTCTTATTAGATCGTTAGCACCGACGTTGTAGCCGACACGAATCGTTGCGGCCATGCCGAGCGCCATCGGAATCATGTACGTGATGCCGCCGACGTTCGATGCAATCTGATGCGCCGCCACCGCGTCGACGCCGAGCCGACCGATCAGCAGCGTCATCAACGAGAAGATCGCCATCTCAAAAAACATCGTCGCACCGATTGGCGCGCCGAGCCTGACCAGCCGCAGAATCTGCGCCGGGTCGGGTGCCGAAAAACCACTGAACAATCCGATTCGGCGCATCCGTGTAAACAGCACGACACAGATCATCGCAGTCAGTTCGAAGCACATCACCAGCGCGCTCGACCAGCCGCAACCCACGCCGCCGAGGCCGTGGAAGCCGAAGCCACCGTAGATGAACAGCAGGTTCAGTGGCACTTTCAGCACGAGCGCCGTCAGCGCGATCACCATCGCCGGCGTCGTCCACGACATGCCTTCGCACAGGTAGCGCAGCACGAAATAGCCAAGCACGGGCAGCATCCCGAAGCGCAATGCGTGCAGGTAGCCAATGGCGACCGGAATCGCCGTCGGATCGACACCGACGAATCGCAGCAAATCCTGCGCATAGCCGAGCAGCAGAACCACGACGCCGCCGCCTGCAAGCGCGAGCCATAGCGCCTGCCGCACGATACCGGCCACTTCAGTTTCACGACGCGCACCATGCAGTTGCGACACCGACGGGGTTACCGCCATGATGATGCCGGACATCAACAGCATCAGCGGCCAGAACAGGTTGCCGCCCAGTGCAACGCCGGCAAGGTCCGCCGGGCTGACGCGTCCGGCCATGATGGCGTCGGCAACACCCATCCCCATCTGCGATAGCTGCGTCACGATCATCGGCAGCGCAAGACTGGTCAGCGCGCCGAACTCACGGCGCGCCAACGATCGCATTGACATAGGTGCAACCGCTTGTGGAGAGCAACTCATCGGGTGTGGCGCGCCGGAAAGAGCGAAGCCGCTGATTCTAATGGACGACGGCGTTGGAGATTCATATACGCCGCCTTCTGTACTGAATGCATCGATAGATGTTGCCAATCGATGCCATTCATAGATACGAATTCCACTTCGGCTGATTGCTCTTATACTGGGCCGTGTCGGAAGGACGTGAGTCCATATGAAAGATCACATAGTCAAAGAGAGGTGATGACGCGATGGATCTGAAAACTAGCAAGACGCTGAATAATCTGAAGGACGCATTCGCGGGCGAATCGCAAGCCAATCGTCGCTACCTGTACTTCGCCGCAAAGGCGGATGTGGAAGGTGAAAACGATGTCGCCGCGGTGTTCCGTTCCACTGCGGAAGGCGAAACAGGCCATGCGCACGGACATCTGGAATACCTGGAAGCCGTCGGCGACCCGGCGACCGGTCTACCGATCGGCAGCACTTCGAACAACCTGAAGGCGGCCATCGCCGGTGAGACGCACGAATACACCGATATGTATCCGGGCATGGCAAAGACCGCACGTGACGAAGGGTTCGACGAAATCGCCGACTGGTTCGAGACGCTCGCCAAAGCGGAGCGATCGCACGCGAATCGCTTTACCAAAGCGTTGGACGCGATGGCTTGAACGGAACGGGTCAGGTGCAATAACGGAGGACCCCGTCGCGGGGTCCGACGCGGGGGGCCGTCCTTCCAACGGCCCCTTTTTTCATCGACCGCCACCCGTTCTCTCGGTCGGCTTTCCATATTGACCAGGGCACTCCGATGGCAGGCATCCGCGAAGGCAATCTCGAGGCGCCGAAGCGCACCCCGATAGAATGGCAAAGCAGCGAGTTCTATGCGAAGGATTCGCTTTACGCCGAACTCGAACGCGTGTTCGATATCTGCCACGGATGCCGACGGTGCGTCAGCCTGTGCGATTCGTTTCCAACCCTGTTCGATCTGGTCGACGAATCACCCACGCTCGAAGTCGACGGAGTCGACAAAGCGGATTACACGAAAGTAGTCGATCAATGTTACCTCTGCGATCTGTGTGCGGAGACGAAGTGTCCATACCTGCCGCCGCATGAATGGGCGGTCGACTTTCCGCACCTGATGTTGCGGGCGAAGGCTTATCGCTTTCGTGAGGGCGATACGAAGTGGCGCGATCGCCTGATCACGACGACCGATACGGTTTTCAAGACACTATCGACACCCGGCATCGGGCAGATCGCCAATGGCGCGATCGGCAATTCCACGATGCGGTCGGTGGCCGACAAGATGATCGGCGTGCATCCGAATGCTCCCGTGCCCAAGTTTCATACGAAAACCCTCAGCCGGCGCCTCGATGCGGAACAAAGCGTTGAAGCGCCACCGCAACCGACCGACCGCACGCGAGGTAAGGTGGCCATCTTTGTCACCTGCTATGGCGAACACAACGAACCGGAAGTCGTGCAGGACATGGTCGCGGTGCTCAAGCACAACGACATTTCGGTGCGGCTGCTCGAGCACACACGCTGCTGCGGCATGCCAAAGCTCGAGTTGGGCGATCTGCGCGCCGTCGAGAAACTAAAGAATGACAATCTGCCAATCTTTCTCGAAGCCATCAATGCCGGTTACGACTTGATGAGCCCCATTCCATCGTGCGTGCTGATGTACAAACAAGAAATACCGCTGATGTTTCCCAACAATCCCGATGTGACGCGCATCAAAACCGCATTCTTCGATCCCTTCGAGTACCTGATGCTGCGCCACAAGGCAGGTCTGGCGAAAACGGATTTCGCGCAATCCCTTGGTACCGTCGCCTATCACGTGGCATGCCACCAGCGCGTGCAGAACATCGGCATGAAGACCCGCGATTTCATGCAACTGATTCCCGACACGCAGATCACTGCGATCGAACGCTGCTCCGGTCACGACGGCACGTATGCACTGAAGAGTGAAACCTACGAAAAGGCAATGAAGATCGCGCGGCCGGTGGTGACGCGCGTCGAACAGGCTGCTGCGGATCACTATGGGTCAGACTGCCCGATGGCAGGACGAATGATCCAGCACGGTCTCGAACAGAAGGGCTCACACACGCGGGCCGAACATCCGCTCAGCCTGGTCAGGCGCGCTTACGGGATCTGACATGAAACTCGACCGTTCAAAAATCTGGAATCTCGAGGACTATGCGACCCGGCGCGCGGCATTCCGCGCCGAGGTCATCGAGCACAAGAAGTTGCGGCGGGTCGCACTCGGCCCGCATGCGACGCTGGTGTTCGAGGATTTCATGACGATGAAATATCAAGTGCAGGAGATGCTGCGCGTCGAACGAATCTTCGAAGCCGATGCCATCGAAGAGGAAATCGCGTCGTACAACCCGTTGATTCCGGATGGCAACAACTGGAAAGCAACTTTCATGATCGAATACGAGGACGTCGATGAGCGGCGCGAAGCGCTTGCTCAATTGGTCGGCGTTGAACACCGCGTGTGGGTCAAGGTCACAGGCCATGAAAATGAAACGGTGTTTGCAATCGCTAACGAAGATCTACCACGCAGCACTGACGAGAAGACCGCGGCGGTACATTTTCTGCGTTTCGATCTGACCCGTGGCCTGATCTCCGCCGTCAAGGCGGGCGGACAGATTGCAATCGGCATCGATCATCCGCAGCTGCCCTATCGCATCGATCACGTGCCGGACGATATTCGCGCGAGCCTCGCCGCCGACCTCGACTGATTCGCTCGACTGGCGCGCGCAAAATTGCCCGGCTGCTGCTGTGAGCCGGCGAGTTCCCCTGTAGTCTAGACAACGTCTGTATTGATCGCCTCCGGAGCTATCCATGCGTTTCGCGTTGTTCGCGCCGCTGCTGCTCGTCGGCGCGCTTGCCACTGCTGCGAACGCCGACGATGCGTTTACGAAACTCGACGCGGCAATGACGCAGGCGCGGCAGGACCAGATGCCACTGCTGGCGCCCGACGCTTGGGACGATGCCACCAAAGCCGCCAACCGCGCGCATAAAGACTTCCAGAACGGACGTTCGGCTGACCAGATCAACGATTCCATCGCCATAGCCATTGCCGCGATCACCGGCGCTGCCAACACCATGCGTCTCGGCCGCGGAACGTTTGAATCGGTATTGACCAGCCGTCGCAACGCGCTCTCCGCGGGCGCCGATCGGTTGGCGGCGCGCACCTTCGACAAAGCCGAACAGCAGTTTCGCAAGGCCGCAATCACGCTCGAGCACGGCCACACCGAAAAGGCGCAGTCGCAGGCGATCGACGCCGTGCAGAGCTATCGCAGCGCCGAACTCGATGCAATCAGGGATGCGATCCTGCGCGACGCGCAACATCTGCTGGTGAAGGCCGATGAAGCGAACGCGGTAAAGTACGCGCCCATTACGCTGGCCGAGGCGCGGGCATCGATTGCCGCGGCCGACAGCGCGATCGTTGAAGATCGATACGACACCGACCGTGCGCGACTGCTCGCCAGGCAGGCGAAGGAGCAGGCGAGCCACGCACTCCATCTTGCGCTGCAGATCAAAGCCATCAACGCTGACAATCGGACGCTCGAAGACGTATTACTGGCTGACGAAACGCCGATCGTCGAGATCGCCAATGCGATTGGCGTTACCCCGGATCTGACCAATGGCATCGCACCGACCGCAGCGGCAACCTTGGCGGCGGTCAAGCAATCGCAACGCGACCTCGCGCAACTGCGTGTAGACCTGAGCGATCGCGATGAGCGGATCGCCACCCTCGAAACCAGCCTTGGCGGCGCGTCGAAGGAATCGGTTGCACTGAATGCGCTGCTCGCCGAACAGCAGCAACGGCGCAATCAATTGACGCAGATCGAAAAGCTGTTCGATGCCAGCGAGGCCGACGTATTTCAAACCAGCAACGCAATCGTCGTGCGGCTGGTCGGACTCAGCTTCGACAGCGGCGCAGCCGCCATCAAGCCCGATCAGTTCGCATTGCTCGGCAAGGCCGAACAGGCAATCGATATTCTGGGCGACTCGGTGATTACGGTGGAAGGTCACACCGATTCGTTCGGCGGTGACGAATCCAACCTGCAACTCTCGCAACGCCGAGCCGACGCGGTGCGCGCGTACCTGCTTGATCACATGAAGCTTGCAACGTATCGGATTTCGGCCATGGGCTACGGCGAAACCCGGCCGATCGCAAGTAACGACACCGCCCAGGGGCGTGCGCGCAATCGGCGCATCGACCTGGTGATGTCACGCCCCGGTAATTGACAAGAGTAGCGACCGAATGAAAGTGGTGCCCGAAACAACGCGGTGACCGAAACGATGGACATTACCTTTACGGCTCTCGCCGTGTTCGCTGCGTCATTGCTGGGCGGCTACGGACTCCGCGCGCTGATTCGCGCGGCTGGCCGGCGCTGGCTGCATTTAGGCCCGGAATCGGTTGCCGTCATGGGCGGCATCGCTTTCTGGGGCATGTTGATCGGCGGGCTCGTGATGGCAGTCCGAATGTTGGCCGCGCCGGCGGTTGGAGATGCACTGGCGACCCTCGCGATGCACGGTCCGGCGTTCCTTGCGGCGCTTGCGGTGATCGTGCTGGGGCATTTGCTCGGCGTCGCGGCGCAAGACTTGTTGGGTCGCAGTGCGCGCGTCGTCAGCACCGGCAGCGAACAACTCGTTCGACGCACGACGTACACGGTCGTGCTGTTCCTGTCGATCGTCATGGCGCTGGATCTGGTCGGCGTTTACGTCGGCTGGATCCTCAATGCGCTCGTTGGCATCGTCATTGCGCTGGTTGCGAGTGTGGGTATCGCGCTGTCGATCGGCAGCATTGGCTTCGTTCAGGACCTGATGACGATGCGACGGTTCCCCGAACTCATCCGCCCAGGCACCCGCATTCGTGTCGGCAACGTTCGCGGTCGTGTCATCGAAGTGACCGAAACCGGCGTCATCGTCGAAGGCAGCGACGGTGTGCTCCACGTACCGGGGCGCTACCTCGCGACGCGGCCGCTGCTGGTCGAACCGGACAGAGAATCGTGACCACAATCGATGTGGAACTGATGCACGGCTGGATGCGCGCAGATGCGCCGGCGTGCTGCGTTGCGCTCGCAAAGCTCGGCGTCGACGAACGCGCCAACGCACTATCGCAGTGTGATCCCGGCGATCTGGCACTGCTGCTGCGGCACGCTCCGGTATGGTGGTTGAATGTCGTGCACACCGAACTGCCGGATTTGCCGTGGCACGAAGCCATAGTCGAAGCGGGCGTCGACATCAACGTCATCCGCATGCTACGTGGCGTTCCGCGTGGCGTGCGAGAACATCTGCTTGCGGGCTTCCCGGCGCGCCAACGCGCACGAATCGCGCGGGCGCTGGTATTGCCGCGCGACCGCGTCGTTTCGGCGCTGGACGACCACCCGCCGATTGCGCACCTGAGTGAAACCGTCCAGACCGTAATGGATCGCTTCACCCACCTGCACGCTCAGGGTGAATCCTGGATCTTTCTCGTCAATGACTCGGAAGGCTACGCAGGTCAGGTGGCGATCGTCGACGCCGCGCGTGCGCACGGCGAGCAGACGATGGCGGACCTCCCCATACTGCAGCGACCCATTCTGCGCAGCGTGCTGATGCTCGACCACGCGATGCGACTGCCGGATTGGCAAGCTCACGACAGCCTGCCGGTGCTCGACGAGGCAGAGCGCTTCGCCGGTGTGCTTCACCTCGGAGATCTCGTTAGAGCGTTGCGCCTGGCGGACGCCGATGCGCATCCACGATCGGTCAATCTGCCGGTATTGATCATCGGCTCCTGGGCCGGCCTGCTGGTCGCACTGATGGGCCGCCGTCGGAGCGGCCGATGATGCTCTCCGACGAAGTCCTCAGCGCGGCACCCGATGTCGCAATCAGTGTGCTGACGCGTCAATCCGAAGCCGAATTGCTCGAGTGGATCGAATCCGGCAGCGTGCAACGCGCCGTTGTCGCGCTGCGTCACCTCGACGCCGATACCGCCGGACGCCTGATCGAGGCGTTTTCACCGCAGCGATGCGCCGAGGTCATCGCGGCGATGGAACCGCGCGATGCGTTTCGCTGCCTGCGAACGATTCCGCGCAGGCGCCGCGAGGCGCTTATTGCATCGTTTCCCGGTACCGTACAACGCGAGGCCGAGCGCATCCTGCGTGTTCAGGAAGGTTCCGCCGCCGCATTGATGGAAATTCAGCCGCTGCATGTGACGACGCACACGCACGTCGAAGAATGTCTCGCGCGGGTACGCCAATGTCGAACGAGGCTTGCGCGCACGCTGTTCGTCGTCGACGCCAACGACCGCCTTGTCGGTACGATCGACCTGCAGTTGCTCATCGGCGCGAGCCCCGACGCAAGCATCGGTACGCTGATGCGCAACGTCATCTGGCAGGTCGACGAGTTCACGACGCGAGAGGAAATCGCTGCCGGGATCGGCCGCTTCAACGTCAACACGTTGCCGGTCGTGAACCTCGAGGGGCGCTTCTCCGGCATCATCCGCAGCGAGAATCTGTTCGACGCGGTCGAGCGGGACGCACTATCCGACCTGCAAACGATGGTTGGTGCCGGCAAGGACGAGCACGCCTTGTCTACGATCTGGACCACGATTCAGAAACGCCATCCGTGGCTGCAGATCAATCTGCTGACCGCATTTCTGGCCGCGTCGGTAGTCGGTCTGTTCGAAGGCACCATTTCCCAGTTCACCGCGCTCGCGGTATTGATGCCCGTGGTCGCCGGTCAGTCCGGGAACTCTGGCTCACAGGCACTCGCGGTGACGTTGCGCGGCCTCGCGCTGCGCGAAATAGGCATCAACGCGTGGCCACGCGTGCTGCGTAAAGAGATGGTGGCCGGCCTGCTGAACGGGATCGGCGTCGCGTTGGTGACAGCACTGGCCGTCTACGTCTGGAGCAAATCACCGGGACTGGCGCTTGTCATCGGCCTGGCGATGATCGCATCGATGACGATTGCCGGCATCGCCGGCGCGTTCATCCCGATCATGATGAGCCGTTTCGGCCAGGACCCGGCAACGAGTTCAACGATCGTGCTGACGACCATTACCGATGTGACGGGTTTTTTCTCGTTTCTCGGCATCGCGACGCTGTTGTCCTTCCTGCTATAGGAAGGGAGGGTCAGAGCGACTCTGACCCTCGTCCTACCGATCAATAGTCGTCGTGATCGTGGTCGTGGTCATGACCTGCTGCTTTCGGCTTCTCCGGTGCGTCCGCGATCAGCGCTTCAGTGGTCAGCATCAGGCTCGCGACGCTGGCGGCATTCTGCAGTGCCAATCGCGTCACCTTCGTCGGATCCAGAATGCCCAGTTCCATCATGTCGCCGTATTCATCGGTCGCCGCATTGAAGCCGTAGTTGCCCTTGCCGGAGCGAACCTTGTCGACGATGACCGACTGCTCGAAACCCGCGTTGGCCACGATCTGTCGCAGCGGTTCTTCGATCGCCCGGCGCAGCAGCTTGATGCCGGCGGTCTGGTCGTCGTTGTCGCCTTTCAGCTTGTCGAGACCGCGACTCGCGCGAAGCAGCGCGACGCCGCCACCGGGTACGACACCTTCTTCGACGGCTGCACGGGTTGCATGCAACGCATCCTCGAGGCGGGCTTTCTTCTCTTTCATCGCAATCTCGGTCGCAGCGCCAACTTTCACAACGGCCACGCCGCCGGCCAGTTTCGCCAGGCGTTCCTGCAGCTTTTCCTTGTCGTAGTCGGACTTGGTATCTTCGATCTCTTTGCGGATCGCGCCGATGCGGGCCTTGATGTCTTTCGACTTACCCGACCCACCGACGATAGTCGTGTTCTCCTTCGAGATTTCAACACGCTTTGCAGTACCGAGGTCTTCGAGCGTTACCTTTTCGAGTTGCATACCGGTGTCGTCGGAAATCACCCGGCCGCCGGTCAGGGTCGCAATGTCTTCGAGCATCGCCTTGCGACGATCACCGAAGCCGGGCGCCTTGACCGCCGCCACGCTGACGATCGAACGCAGTTTGTTGACCACCAACGTCGCCAACGCTTCGCCTTCGATGTCTTCAGCGATGATCACCAAAGGTTTGCCGGCGCGTGCAACGGCTTCGAGGATCGGCAGCAGTTCACGCACCGACGAGATCTTCTTGTCGCGCAGCAGGATCATCGGATTGTCGAGTTCGGCAACCTGACGGTCGGGCTTGGTAATGAAGTACGGTGACAGGTAACCGCGGTCGAACTGCATGCCTTCGACGACTTCCAGTTCATTCTCCATACCGGAGCCGTCCTCGATCGTGATGACGCCTTCCTTGCCGACCTTGTCCATCGCCTCCGCAAGCAGATCGCCGATCGCCTGATCCGCATTCGCCGATACCGCGCCCACCTGCGCGATCGACTTGCGGTCCGTACACGGGGTCGACAATTTACGAAGGCCTTCGGTTACCACCTTCACCGCCTGATCGATACCACGCTTCAGGTCCATCGGGTTGACACCCGCTGCAACCGCTTTGGCACCTTCGCGCAATACCGCCTGCGCGATCACCGTTGCCGTTGTCGTGCCGTCGCCTGCTTCGTCGGATGTCTTGCTGGCGACCTGCTTGACCAGTTGCGCGCCCATGTTTTCGAACTTGTCTTTCAGTTCGATCTCTTTCGCGACCGAGACGCCGTCTTTGGTCACGGTCGGCGCACCCCAACTCTTATTCAACACGACGTGGCGACCCTTCGGTCCCAGCGTGACTTTCACGGCGTCAGCGAGAATGTCGACACCTTTTGCCAGACGTTTACGGGCGTCTTCGTCAAATACGATCTTCTTCGCACTCATGGTTTCGTTCCTGTCCTCTTCGGTTCGTTACTTCATCACCGCCATCACGTCTTCTTCCCGCATGATCACGTATTCCTTACCGTCGATCTTGATCTCGCTGCCGGAATACTTACCAAACAGAATTCGGTCGCCTTTCTTGACACTCGGTGCACGTGTGTTGCCGTTGTCCAGAATCGCACCGGTGCCCACAGCTTCCACGAGGCCTTGCTGCGGTTTCTCCCGGGCGTTGTCGGGAATCAGGATGCCGCCGGCCGATTTCGACTCCTCGGCAACCCGTTCCACTAAAACTCGGTCGTGTAACGGTCTGAATTTCATATGTTTTTCCTCTAACTCTTCAGCTGTTCAATTCTGTTGGATCGCGGGCGGTGCGTCGCGCCTGCGCATAATGGGCCCGCGCGTAGGAGTTTCAAGTGCTGACCGAAAAAAAACGTGGCCGGGACGTCGCGGGTCAGCGCAACGGGCCTTGGATCGCTCGCGCCAATCGACCCAACAACTCGGCGCGGCTGACGGTGTCCCGCCACACCATGCCGATGTCGCGGCTCGGTGGCCGGCCGCGAAACGGGATGTACTTGACGCTGCCGGCCCGCGCGCCCAACGCGAGTTCCGGCATCAACGTGATGCCGATGTTCGCCGCAACCATCTGGCGCAGCGTCTCGAGGCTGGTCGCACGGAAGTTCGTGTTCTCTACCGCATTGTGCGACTTACAAATATCGAGCGCCTGATCGCGCAGACAGTGGCCGTCTTCCAGCAGCAATACCTGTTCGTCGTTCAAGTCGTCGAGCGAGACTGTCTTGCGGGCCGCCTTCGGGTGCTGCTTCCCGACGGCCAGATAAAACGGCTCGCTGTATAGCTTCGTCTGCACGATATGTTCCTCGGCGACCGGCAACGCGACGATCGCGGCATCCAGTTCGCCGTCCTCCAGCAGCTTCATGATCACGCGCGTCTGTGCTTCGTTGAGTTTGATCGAAACCTTGGGGAACTCGCGGCGAATGATTGGCAGAATCCGCGGCAACAAATACGGCGCGACGGTCGGAATGATACCGAGGCGCACGGTGCCGCCAAGCGGATCGCGATATTCCTCCGCGACGCGCAACAGATCGTCCACGTCGCGCAATACACGCTGCGCTGCGGCAACAATCGCGACGCCGACCGGCGTCAGAATCACCTGCCGATTGGCGCGCTCGATCAACGTGACGTTGAGTTGTTCTTCGAGCTTCTTGATCTGCGTAGACAACGTCGGCTGGCTGACAAAACACGCCTGCGCGGCGCGACCGAAATGACGTTGGTCGGCCAGCGCGACCAGATAGCGCAGGTCGCGCAAATTCATCGTGCGGCGCTCATGGTTGCCGTCTGGTCATTCAGCCCGGCTCATTCACGCCAGGGCTCCACGATGATCTTCGCGTGAGCGTCGGGATGACCGAGACTCTCGAACGCACCGGCCACGTCGCCAACCCCGACTTTGCCGGTGATCAGTGGGTCCACCGTCAGCGTGCCATCGGCGATCAGCGACAGCGTCCTGGCGAATTCCTCGACGGTGTAGGCGAGCACGAACTGCAGGTTGAGTTCTTTCGTGATGCCGAGCAGTGGTCTGACCTGATCCGGTTCCATACAGACGCCAACGACGACAAAACGGCAACCGCGTTCGGCGCCGACCATCATCTGATCGATCACACCGGGAATACCGACGCATTCGAAGAACACCCCGGGGCGCAGCATCGGCGCGCCAGTCAACGGGTTCAGCGGCAACCGCTCGCCGGCTTTGCTGACTTCGGCAACCTGACGCCAGTTCGTGTACGGCGATGTCTTCGATGGATCGAGCACGATGTCGGCACCCATCTGTTCAGCCAGCTTGCGGCGCAATGGCGAGTAGTCGGCAGCGATAATCGGCCGTACGTCGTGCGTCTTCAACGCACTGATCACGGCGAGTCCGATCGGCCCGCACCCGATGACCAGCGGCACGTCGTCGCTACTCAATCGTGCCATTTCGACCGCATGCAACCCAACCGCCAACGGTTCGGTCAACGCCGCGAGTTCGGTCGACAATCCGTTCGGTACCGGCAACAGCAGTTGCTCCATCAACACCATCCGTTCCGCATACCCACCGGGCACGTCGTTCGAATAGCCAACCGAAACCGGCGCGCCGCCGCGCAGCACGATCGGGAACGAACAGACGCGCGTGCCGGCTTTCAGCGCGCCGCTGGTCTGCGGACCGTGATCGAGGATCTCGGCGCAGAACTCGTGGCCCATGACGACGTCGCGGGAGATGTCCATCGCCATACCGCCGGGCGCGTCCTCGACGAACTGTTTGGCGTGTTTCAGCGCATGCAGATCAGACCCGCAGATGCCGCAGGCCAGCGTCTTCACCAGCACTTCGCCTGCGCCTGGCACCGGTTCCGGTACATCGGCGGTCACGATCCTGGAATCTCGCATCACCGCAGCACGCATATCACTCTCCATCGGCAGTCTTGAACGGTCAGTCTGGTGGATGCGCTCGGCAGACACAACGCTGCACAACGCTGGTAGGCCACGCCGTTACGGTATCGGTGAAGCGCAAACACCAGGTCGTCGATGACGCGCGCGCGCGCATCTGAAAGAATGCTCGCCCCTTCGCGTCGAGAGCACACTCATGGCACTACGTCTTTACGACCATCCGCTGTCACCCTACGGTCAGAAGGTCAAGATCGCGTTGATCGAGAAAGGCGTCGAGTTCGAAGCCGTGCTGCCCAACGCAATCGGCAGCGGCCAGGTCGATGCGGCGTTCGCAGCGGCCAACCCGCGCGGCGAGGTACCGGCGCTGCTCGATGGCAACGCGGCCGTGTTCGATTCGACTGTCATCCTCGAATACATCGAAGATGCGTGGCCGGCGCCAGCACTGCTGCCAGCCACGCCGGTCGAACGCGCGCGCGTGCGCATGCTCGAGGATGTGATGGACACGCACTTCGAGGCCATCACCTGGGCACTTTCGGAGATTCGCAATTTCGGTCGCGCCGAAGGCGCCGAAGCCAGCCGGCTGGAAGACGCCGGCGCGGCAGAGCTGGCCCGTTGGTACCAATGGCTCGAGCAGCAACTCGGTGCACGTCGCTGGTTCAACGGCGACGCGTTTGGCCGGGGCGATCTGTGTGTGATTCCGTTCGTCAACGGGGCCAGCAGCTTCGGCCACGCGCCGTCGGCCGAATCCGCACTCGGCGCATGGCTGTCCCGCGCGAATGCGCGCGACAGCGTCCAGCGTGTGTCGGCCGAGGCGGCGGCCATGGCAATGGAAGGGGCGAGTGCCGGCATGGCGGCGGTACGCGAAGCACTGCTGGCCGGGCTGTTCAAGCGCGAATACCGGGATCATCGCCTGGAATGGATGATCAGAAACGGCGCGCTCGATATTGTTCGGCTGGGTATCGAACGGCGCAACGTCCGGTTCACGGAGCCGTTCGGGCGCTGACCGAGTGGGCGACGCGGTCCATTTCCCCACTGATTTCAATGTGCTGCATCGCAGCGCCGATCTGCTTGCAATCGACAAACCGAGCGGCATCTCACTGCTGGCGGATCGCAGCGGCGCCGCGTGCCTGTGGGATGCGTTGCGCGATTACCTCGCGGCCGACGGCACCGAGCCGTTTTCGGTGCACCGTATCGACAAAGGCACCAGCGGCGTGTTGCTGGTGGCGCTCACGCGCGAGCGCCAGGCGCAACTGACGCAAGCGTTTGCCAGACGCGAAATCGGCAAGTTCTACGTGGCGCGTGTGGTCGGCGACGTGCGACTCGGCGGCCATAGCGGCGTCATCGATCTGCCACTGGTGAAGGGTCGCAAGAGTCGCTTTCGGGTGGCAGCACCACGCGATCGCATCGTGCGCCACGGCGCGCGCTGGCACCTGACCGGACGTAGTTCAAACGGACACGAAAGTCTTTCGCGCTTACGCAGGCTTGCCGGCAACGCGCACCACTCGCTGCTTGCATTGCAGCCGCTGACAGGGCGTACGCATCAATTGCGTGTGCACCTTGCATGGATCGGACACCCTATCATTGGCGATCATCTGTACGGCAAGCCCGCCGCTCCGGAGCAACTCTGGCCGCGGCTCGCACTGCATTGCCACCGTATCGTCGTGAACGGTCTGGCGATCACGGCACCGCTTCCATCGGAGTTCGCGCTACCTGCTGCTCGACAGCCAGCCTCGCACCGCCGCGAATCCCGCGGCGGCGGCCGCCGGACTGCGGGTGACCGCGAGTAGCGCGGCGCCAGCAACGAGACCTCCAAGCCAACCGCGCAGTTGCGGACTTTCGGCTTCGCCTCCCAATGCACGCGACACAGTGTGTTCGCAGTTGTTCGACAGCAGGCTGTAGCGCCGTCTCGTTGCACCCACCTCCGCGTGCAACAACGCCCGCTGGCGTGCGGCTCGATCCATCGGCGTTACATACAACCGGTGTCCGTCGCTGAACTCCACCTCGCTGCAGACGTGCTCGCCCTTGAATGGCGTGTTGTGCAACACGCGGCCATCGCCGAGCGCGATGCCTCGGTGCATGACGATGCCTTTACGGCGTGAGACGACGTCTCCGGGTAGATAGCGGCTCATGTTCGATGACTCACTCCTGTGTCACGTTCGGAGCGCAGCAATCCGCGCAACCGTTCCCAATCGTCAATCCCGAATCGTTTTAGCAGGAATCGTTCCAACTCCGCGGCTTGCGCAAACGCTGGGGTCAGCGGGTGGCACCACCGACGTCGCAGGCCGATGCCTGGTCGCAGCGGCGAACAGTTGGTCGAATACGCAACTCAGCGCGCTCCGTGTCATGGATGCTGCGTCGTCATGTAGTGAATCGCGTCTTTCAAGTCCTGGTCGCTGCACGCGGCACACATACCGCGCGGTGGCATACCACCGGACGGCATCCCTTCGATCGTGTGCTTCAGCATCAGCGCTTCACCTTGCGCAATCCGCGGTGCCCAGGCTTGCGCATTGCCGATCGTCGGCGCGCCGGTGACACTCGATGCGTGGCACGAAATGCAGAATCGCTGATACGTCTGCTGACCCGGCAGCAATGGCTTGGAGGAGCTGCTTGCGTTCGGCTCCCCGCCGCATCCGGTGGCCAGCAGAAACCACGCCAACATCACCATCGTCACGCATGTGCGCATCAGGCGGAGCCTCGTTAGAGTCGACACAGAATGTCCGCCGCGCGCGCCAGAGTTGCGTCGTCCTTCGCGAAGCAGAATCGAAGCAGGCGCAGTTCCGGAGCCCGCTGATAGAACACCGACACCGGAATCGACGCGACTCCCGCCTCGATGGTCAGTCGCCTGGCGAGATCAACGTCGCGCTCGCCCGACACCTGCGCATAGTCCAGCATCTGAAAGTACGTTCCGGCGCTCGGCGTGACGGCGAACCGCGAATCAGCCAGCAAGCCAACGAACAAGTCGCGTTTGCGCTGATAAAAGGCGCCGAGCGACATGGCATGCTCCGGCGCCAACGCCATGAAATCCGCCAGCGCGTGCTGAATTGGCGTGTTCGCGACAAAATTCACGTATTGATGGATGCGGCGAAGCTCGAGTGACAGTTCGAGCGGCGCAACGCAATAGCCGGTCTTCCAGCCCGTCGTATGAAATGTCTTGCCGAACGACGATACGACGAAGCTGCGCGCGTAGAGATCCGGGTATCTGAGCAGGCTTTCATGTTGCGCGCCGTCGAACACGATGTGTTCGTAGACCTCGTCGCCAACAATGAAGAACGTGTGTTCG
Source organism: uncultured Gammaproteobacteria bacterium (assembly GCA_963735085.1). Lineage (GTDB taxonomy): Bacteria > Pseudomonadota > Gammaproteobacteria > Pseudomonadales > Azotimanducaceae > DATJGR01. The sequence goes on along the minus strand of CAVTJP010000005.1, from coordinate 2,204,519 downwards.
CGCGCCAGTTCGCGCAGCGCCTGCACATCGGACTCGCGCCAGATCGATCCGGTTGGGTTGTGCGGTGTATTGATGATCATCAGCCGCGTCCGCGGCGTGATCGCATCGCGCACGCGATCCCAATCCGGCGTGAATGACGGCGTCGCCAATGGAACGTGACGCGTCACGCCACCGGCCAGCGTGACTGCAGGTTCGTAGCAGTCATACGCAGGATCGAACACGATCACCTCATCCGACGGTCGTACGACGGCGGTGATCGCACAGAAGATGGCTTCCGTCGCGCCGGCGGTAATCGTCACCTCGGTGTCCATGTCGACGCGGCAGCCGTATAGATCCGCGACTTTGCGCGCGATCTGCTCACGCAGCGCGGGCACACCCGGCATCGGCGCGTATTGATTGTGCCCGTGCGTCAGGTGGTGCACCGCGCGCTCGAGCAGCGCGGACGGGGCATCGAAATCGGGAAATCCCTGCGACAGGTTGATCGCGTTGTGTTCGCCGGCCAGTTGCGACATCACCGTGAAGATCGTCGTGCCTACATGGGGCAATTTGCTATCCAGGTCCATCGAGACACCAAGCCGACGCAGAAGGACTCCATTGTCGCAGTAGTGTCGGGGGATTCGAAGCCAGACGTCATTGCCAAGATCTACCTAAGCCAATCTAGAATCTACATAAAAATATTTTGATGTTGTTTGCCGACGCTGCTAGGATGCTCGCCGTATCCATGCAGCCACCACATCGATGACCGCATCGGCGGGCTATGAAGCGTTTCTCAGCACCACCCGCGCGGCGGCCGATCCGCTGCGCGCCGACATTCTGCGTGCGCTGCGCAAGGATTCGTTCGGTGTGCTGGAACTCGCCCATATCTTCGATGTCACGCAACCCGCGTTGAGCCACCACCTGAAGATCCTGAACCGTGCCGGACTGGTCGTGACCCGTCGGGATGGCAATGGCATCTACTATCGGCGCGCTCAGCAGAAGCCGGACTGCAGCGTGCATGGCTACGTCACCCAACTTTTCGAGACGCTGGACGGATTCGAGATCGACGACGCGCTGCAACGGCGCATCAATCAAGTGCACGCTGAGCGCGCTGAGCGCAGCCGGAAATTCTTCGCCGACCACGCCGGCGAATTCGCCGACCAGCGCGAGTTGATCTGCACGCCCGACACCTATCTCGCAGCGTTGAGCGACATGCTCGATGGCGCACCGTGTGCGCGCAAGCGCGCTCTGGATGTCGGACCGGGTGACGGCGAAACGCTGCTGATGCTCGCCGAACGGTTCAACACGGTGCTCGGCATCGACAACTCGACAGAAATGCTCGAACGCGCGCGCACTGGCATCCGCCGCGCCAATCCAGGCAACGTCACGCTGCGGCTGAAGGCCTTCGAATCGCTCGAGTCGCCGCGCCAGGATCTGATCCTGTTTGCGATGGTGCTGCACCACGCCGCATCGCCGCGGCGGTTCATCGAACACGCCTATCGGTTGTTGCACGACAGCGGCACGCTCGTTGTCGTGGAACTGGTTGACCACGAGCAGGAATGGGCGAAAAGCGCCTGCGGCGATCTGTGGCTCGGTTTCGATCCGGTTGACCTGGACAGCTGGGCAGCCGAAGCCGGCTTCCTGCCAGGCACCAGTCAGTACCTCGCGCAGCGCAATGGTTTTCGCATCCAATGTCACTCTTACCAGAAAGGAGCAATACAGTGACCCAACAGGATTACAAAGTGGCGGACATCGGTCTCGCCGACTTCGGCCGTAAGGAGATCCGGCTCGCAGAGGCCGAAATGCCGGCACTGATGGCGCTGCGGCGCAAGTATCAGGCGAGCCAACCGCTGAAAGGCGCGCGCATCATCGGTTGCATTCATATGACGGTGCAGACCGCAGTGTTGATCGAGACGCTGTGTGCGCTCGGCGCCGAGGTGCGCTGGTCTTCGTGCAACATCTTCTCAACCCAGGATCACGCCGCCGCAGCGACTGCGGTTGCGGGCGTACCGGTGTTCGCATGGAAAGGCGAAACAGAAGAGGAGTACTGGTGGTGCATCGAACAGACGATCAACAAAGACGGCAAGCCATGGAATGCCAACCTGCTGCTCGACGATGGCGGCGACCTGACGCAGCGCATTCACGAAGCATATCCTGAGATGCTCAAACACATGCACGGCATCAGTGAGGAAACGACGACCGGCGTGCATCGACTCTACGACATGCTGAAGGCCGCCACATTGAAAGTGCCGGTGATCAACGTCAACGACTCGATCACCAAGTCGAAGAACGACAACAAATACGGCTGCCGGCACAGCCTCAGCGACGCGATCAAGCGCGGCACCGACATGCTGCTGGCGGGTCGCCGGGCACTGGTGATCGGCTACGGCGATGTTGGCAAGGGCTCCGCGCAGAGCCTGCGCCAGGAGAGCATGGTGGTGCGGGTTGCCGAGGTCGATCCAATCTGCGCGATGCAGGCCTGCATGGACGGCTACGAGGTCGTGTCGCCGTATCTCGATGGCAACAACACGGGCCGTGAAGAAGACGTCGATAGGCGACTGCTTGGCAGCACCGATCTCATCGTCACCTGCACCGGGAATTCGAACGTCTGCGATGCTGCGATGCTGAAAGCGCTGAAACGGGGCGCGGTGGTCTGCAACATCGGCCACTTCGACAATGAAATCGACACCGCCTACATGCGTGCGCACTGGCGCTGGGACAAGATCAAAGACCAGGTCCATCAGATCTACCGCAGCGGCGACGCGGACGACTATCTGATCCTGCTGTCGGAAGGCCGGCTGGTGAATCTGGGCAATGCAATGGGCCACCCGTCGCGCGTCATGGACGGTTCGTTTGCGAACCAGGTGCTTGCGCAAATGCACCTGTTCGAACAGCGCTGGGCCGACCAACCGCCGAATCAGCGCGCACCGATCACCATCGAGGTGCTGCCGAAAAAACTCGACGAGGAGGTCGCGCAACTGATGGTCGAAGGCTTCGGCGGCGTGGTCACGCGCTTGACCACGCCCCAAGCGAACTATATCGGCGTGAATGTCGAGGGTCCGTTCAAACCCGAAACGTACAAGTACTAGGGAAAAACGGGGTCAAAACGAGTTTCCGCTTCTTCGGAAACTCGTTCTGATCCCCTTTTCTCCTCTTTCGAGGAGCTTAAGTCATCGTTGCAGAAGCGGCGCAGCCCAAGTTGCTGTTCGTCACCGGCAAGGGTGGCGTGGGCAAAAGTGCAGTCGCCACCGCGCTCGCGGCGCGTGCCGCGCGGTCGGGGCGAAAGAGTCTGCTGGTCGTACAGCATCAGGCGGGGCAGGTGCACCCGTACCTCGGCGTTGCTGCCACATACGAGTCGGCCCGGATCGAACCCGATCTGGATCTCTGTAGTGTCGACGGCCGATCCGCGCTGAAGGAATACGTGCATCGAACGATGTTATTGCCGGGTTTGTACGACTGGTTTCTCAACAGCACAGCGATGCAGCATTTCACTGAAGCCGCACCCGGTTTCGAAGAACTGATGTGTCTGGGCAAGCTATACGATCTGGTGTCGGCTTCGAAGTACGAGCTCGTCGTGTTCGACGGCCCGGCCACCGGCCACGCAGCGCTGATGTTGCGTACACCGCGCACCACCGGTGCGGCAGTGCGTACCGGTCCGTTGCATCACAGCGCACTGAAGATCCAGCTGATGCTGGAGAACGACGTCACCACGCGCATCGTCATCGCCACATTGGCCGAAGAGATGGCCGTTCGGGAAGCACTCGAACTGACGAAATATGTGAGGGGCGATCTGGCGATGCATCTTGGTCCGATGATCGTCAACCGCGTCACCCCGCCGTTGTTCGGCGCCGATGAAATCGCTGCACTGCGCGCTGCAGACGACGCATCGCCGGCACTTGCCCGCATGATCCGCGCGGCCACCGCGCGCTTTGACCGCTCGTCGGCGCAAGCGCACCACATCGAGATGTTACGAGAGCAATGCGCGCATCTGGCCACGCCCCTGCTCGAGGTACCGCAGATCGTTCTGGCGCGGCACGACCCGGCAGTGCTGATCGACGGCATCATTGCGAGTCTGGATGGGTAGCGGATGACTGACACGACGGAACTCGACGTTGTGGCGCTCCTCAGGCGCCCATGCGCCGTCCTGGCGAATCTCAACAGCGAGTCAACGCATGCCTGACGCAACCGATCTGGACGTTGCGGCGCTCCTCGAGCACAAACGCATCATCGTCTGCTGTGGCGGTGGGGGCGTTGGAAAGACCACCACTGCGGCCGCGCTTGGCTACCTCGCCGCGCTGCACGGACGCAAAGCGCTGGTGATTACCATCGACCCCGCCCGACGCCTGGCGCAAGCGCTCGGCCTGGACGCGTTGGGCGACGCGCCGCAGCGCATTGCAATCGAGTCCGCATCCGGCGAACTGCACGCGATGATGCTCGACACCAAACGCACGTTCGACGCGCTGATCGAACAGTACGCGCCGAACGACGCAGCGCGCGAAACGATCTTCGCGAATCGCTACTACCAGCACCTGTCGAATTCGCTGGCCGGTTCGCGGGAGTTCATGGCGATGGAGAAGGTCTACGAACTGGCCTTGTCATCGGCCTATGACCTGCTGGTGGTCGATACGCCACCAGCGCAACACGCGCTCGACTTTCTCGACGCCCCCGTGCGTCTGTTCGATCTGTTCGAGGGATCATTCGTCAATCTGCTTCTGCAACCGTATCGCGTCGCGGGCCGCATCGGCTTCGATTTGTTCCGTCGCTCGTCGGATCGGTTGCTAAAGGTTTTCGAACGGCTCACCGGCTACGACGTGCTGAGCGATCTGTCGAATTTTTTTCTCGCGTTTGCCGGCATGTCCAGCGGATTCAAGGAACGCTCGCAACGGCTGCTGGCAATGCTGCGTCAGCCCGATACGAGCTTCCTGCTGATCTGCTCACCGGAACCCGCGAGCCTGGCGCAGGTCGATCGTTTCTTCGGCCGGCTGTCGCAGGATGCGATGCCCATCGGCGGCGTCATCATCAATCGCGTGCATCAGGCCGATGCGACACTCGACGATGCAAGCCCCAGCTTGACGCCGCAGGACACTTTGACCGAGCAAGACAGGGCCCTGATCGAAGCTGCGTCCAATCGGCAGTTCGACGGAGCCGGATTGGCCCAACGACTGCTCACTGCGTATCGGGAGCAGCTCACCCTGGCTGCGCTCGATCGCGCTGCGATCGACGCAACCGACTGGGCACGCGGTCAGGTTGCGCGGCGCAGCGTTCCGTACTTCGATCGTGATCTGCACAGCCTCACCGACATCGCGGCGTTCGCCGAACACCTGTAACGAGCGGCTACAGCAGTACCTGAAAATCAATCGTGGCTAAGCGCGATGCTCTTCGAGTACCGCAACAGCCGCGACAAAGTCTTGCGGGACGGGCACCGGCGCCGCACGAATCGATCCGGCCACCAATGCCGAAGAAAACCAGAGCTCGCCCGTCGCGCCGACCCGTTCCAGCTGCAGTCCGCGCATCGCGGCGAGCCCCCGGCCGATTGCCTTGGTTACTGCTTCGACGAGCGTGAACGCCGCAATCAACTCGACCGATGCCGCGTCACGTACCTCGGCGACGATGCGCACGCGCTCGATGGTTCGGGTGGTCCGCTGCGCCGCCTCCATGTCGACGCCGAGCGGCCGATCGCCCCAACCGATCAGTACGGCGCGGGCGCTGTGCGACAGGTTGAATTCCACGCGACCGGCATGCTGTGGCTTACCGAAATCATCCGGGGTGATCGGGATCGCCGCCGGATCGGTGTGCAGCACCGCGCCGAGCGATCTGCGCAGAAACGCGCGCGATGCAACGTATTCCAGTTGCCGTCGCGGCGCTGTGAATTCACTCGCCCGGCTACGTTCTGGCGACGACAACACCGCGAGATCGGCAACGGAGACTTCGTCGGGCAGAGGCGACCAACGCAATTCGATGCCGAGACAGCGGCCGCGCCAGGTTGCACCCGATTCCGTCATTCCACTAACTGCCCCGCTTGTTTGGCCAGTCGTCGCCTGCGCGTCAGGCTGCTGCGTCCGGCCACTTGTCGGGAAAGCAGAGACGCAGGCCTTCGGCGAACCTCACCTCGGGCTGCCACCGGAGCGTCTCGCGAATACCCTGAGTGTGACAAACCCAATCCATATGAAACAGTTCACGTACCTTGCCCGAACTCAACATCGGCGCACGACCCAGCGCGCGTCCGAGCCATAGATTCAGCGCCCCGACGCCGGCGAGCACACCGCGCGGCACATCGAGCCGGCGCACTGGCGCACCCCGCAGTTCGGTCGCAATCCGGATCATCTCGGACCAGTCGTAGCCACCCGGTGTGCCATCGTCGAGTTCGAAACAACCGCCCCGAACAGACGGTGCCGTGAGCCACGCGGAGATCGCTCGAACCAGGTCCGTCACGTAAATCAGCGATGTGCGGCCCGAGTGGCTCGGTACGACGGCAAGTCCGCGCAGCATCAACGCGAACAGCGGCGTCAGTTCGGTATCGCCCGGTCCGTAGACGGCAGGCGGCCGAAGTAGAGTCCAGGGCACCGGACCATCACTCAGCACGGCCTCGCCGCGCCGTTTGCTGGATGCATACATCGAAAGCTGGGGTTCACGGGCCGCCAGCGACGACAACGCCAGGCCCCGCGTCACCCCCGCTGCCGCCGCGGCGGCAGCGAGGCGTCCGGTACCGGCTACATTGATCGCGTCGAAATCGGTAGCCCGCGCGCCGCGTACTGCTCCCGCGCAGTGCACGACGGCGTCAACGCCATCGACGAGTTGTTCGACACCCCGCCCTTCGACCAGATTACCGGTTATCCACGTGAGTTGGTCGGTGTCGGCAGCGCTGCGTGGCGTTCTGGTCAGCGCGCGAACCGCCACGCCGTCGAGCCGAAGCCGATGCAACAGATGTGTGCCGATGAAGCCGGTCGCGCCGGTCACCGCGACGCACTGGCACCGCTGTGCGACCGCTGCGTCCGACCCGGTCAGAAGCGGGTGCCGCCCGCTGGGTTGGGCGCGAGGGTGGCTGCCTCGAGCGATTCGGAGTACATGCGTCGTGCCTGCGAACGCGACGGCTTGCCTGACGATGTGCGCGGCAACGCATGGGAGTCGACGAGTTCGACATGACAGTCAATGCCGAACTCCGTCTTGATGTGCGCATGCACAATGTGTTGCAGTCGCGCGCGTGCTGCTTCATCCAACTCCCGGCTCTGAACGAGCAGAACGACGCGCTCACCTTCGTCATCCGAGATCGAAAACGCCATTGAGTCACCAGTCCGGACCGTTTCCTGGGATTCGGCGACGTATTCGAGATCCTGCGGCCAGAAGTTGCGGCCGCCGACAATGATCATGTCCTTTTCACGACCGGTCACGAAGATGCGCCCGTCCAGCAGATACCCCAGGTCGCCGGTATCCAGCCAGCCATCCGGCGTCAGCACCTCGGCGGTCGCTTCCGGTTGATGCAGATAGCCCTGCATAACGCTGGCGGTACGCACCCACAGCGTGCCGATCACGCGTTCGGGCAGCAGTTCACCGTCCGTGCCGCGCACCTCGACGTCGATGCCAGGCAACGGCGCACCGCAATCGACAAACGCCCGGACCGGCGCGTCTTGACCGGCACCGTTCACGACCGCGCGGGCGCGGCGGTGCTTCACGCAATCGCTGCGGTCGACGTAATCAACACCGACCCCGGCACCACGTTGTGCAAAGCTGATCGCGAGGCCGACTTCGGCCATACCATATGACGGTACGAACGCTTCGCCGGTGAAGCCACTGCCCGCCACCGCGCTGACGAACGAAGCCAGCGCCTCGGGCCGGATCATCTCCGCACCGACGCCGGCCACGCGCCATCGATGCAGGTCGAACCGGGCACCATCGCCGTCACGCAACCGGCGCGCGCACAGTTCGTAACCGAACGGCGGACCGAACGAAATTGTCGCCTGCGTTCGATCCATCAACGTCAACCACATCCGCGGCCGCATTGCGAATTCACGGGTGCCCAGATACGCAACCGGCACTTGGCCGGCCACCGGTACCAGCATTTTTCCGACCAGACCCATGTCGTGATAGAACGGCAGCCATGAGAAAAATCGATCGTCGGGCCGCAAACCAAGACCGTCTGAGATGATTGCCGTCAGATTGCACATGACGGCGCGCTGGGTAATCACGGCACCACGCGCCACGCGCGTGCTGCCTGAGGTGTATTGCACGTAGGCAATCTCGTCGCTCGTCGAGCCGACAAGCGCGCCGTCGGTGCCGGGCAAATTCGCGAGGTCTTCCAGCCGTGCGGCCAGCGCAAGGTCGAGGCCATCGGTGGCGTCGCGCAGCAGGCCGACGAAATCGTCCGTTGCGAAGGCGGCGCGCGCGCGCGAGTTCTCGATCAGGAATCGCAACTGGTGCAGATATTGTTCGCGCCCACCCAGACTCACCGTCGCCGGGAGCGGCACGGGCACGAGACCTGCGTACTGGCAGGCAAAAAACAGAATGACGAATTCGGCGCGCGTTTCGGCGACCAATGCAATGCGATCGCCACGATTGACGCTTGCCAGTCCAAGCAGACGTCGAGCAGCGTGCATCGCTTGCGCGCGCAACTCTCGATAGCTCAGCTCACGTACGACTTCACCGCGCCCGTTGAAGAACGTCATCGTGTGACGGCTTCGGGCCGCGTGATCCAACGCTTCATGCAGCGTCGAGAAGTCTCCTGGTCGCCAAACTGGGTCGTCTACTCCGCTATTCGCATCCGTTTGAAAGGAAGCCCCGTTTACCACCAACACACACTCGAGCTTATTATGATAGAGTTTGCCAACACGCAAACTAAGCCGCGCAAGCAGCTACATACCCTGAGACCGCACTCTACTTGAGCTCTCTCCGCCTTATGACGGCTATTCTTCGTGCGGGCGCCATTATACTCATGCGACCTGAGAGGTAAATCGAAACTTTGACGCTCGAAATTCTGCCCGCTGTCACGAAACAGCAACGCGAGACGTTCGTTCGCGTGCCATTCGACATCAACCGGGGCGATCCGAACTGGGTGCCTCCGTTGTTGTTCGATCGCCGTGATCAGATCAGCCCGAAACACCCGTTTTTCCGCCACGCGGACATGCAGGCCTTCGTGGCCTACCGTGACGGCAAAGCTGTCGGTCGAATCAGCGCACAGATCGATCATCTGAACGCCGACCGCGGCCGGCCGGGGCTTGGCTACTTCGGCTGCCTGGATGCCGTGGACGACCCGGCTGTCTTCAGTGGGCTATTTCAAGCCGCCGAGCGCTGGTTGATCGAACGCCACATGACCCAGGCACAAGGTCCGATGAACCTCAACATCAACCAGGAGGTCGGTCTGCTCGTCGATGGCTTCGATACGCCCCCCTATTTCATGATGGGCCACTCGCTGCCGTACACCGGAACGCGCGTCGAGGAAGCCGGTTATCACCCCGTCAAGGACCTGTTGGCATACCAGATGGACCCGAACTTCAAAATCCCCGCAATCATGACCGCGGTGGAACGCCGCCTCCAGGGACGCATGGTGATCCGGCCGATCGACCGCAAGAACCGTGACGCCGATCTCAAGGCCATGTGCAGCGTCTTCAACGATGCATGGGAGAACAACTGGGGGTTCGTGCCGTTCACCAACGACGAATTTCTGACGATCGGCCACGAGATGCTGCTGATCATCAGCGACGACTTCATTCAGATTGCCGAAGTCGATGGCGAACCGGCAGCTTTCATCGTGATGCTGCCGAACGTCAATGAGGCAATCGCCGATCTGAATGGGCGTTTGTTGCCACTGGGCTGGTTGAAGCTGCTGTGGCGCTTGAAGGTCCGCTATCCGCACAGCGCGCGGGTGCCGCTGATGGGCGTCAGGCAGAAGTATCAACGCACCCGGCTCGGCCCGGGGTTGGCATTCGCCGTGATCCATGCGGTGCGCAATGCATCGGTAGCGCGTGGTATCAAAAAGGTCGAGATGGGCTGGATCCTGGAAAACAACGCCGGCATGCGCAATATCATCGAAACCATCGGCGGTCGGGTTTACAAGCGCTACCGCATGTACGAAAAAGCGCTCGCCTCCTCAACAGTGTGAAGTCCGCTCAGCCGTTTACTGCGGTCGTGCTCGCCGGCGAGCGCGCCTCCCCTGGCACTGATCCGCTCGCGAGTGCTGCTGGCGTTGCAAGCAAAGTGCTGGTTCCCATTGCCGGCATCGCGGTCATCGAACGCGTGCTGGATACCATCGAGCGCTGCGATCGCATTGGCAGGCGAATGCTGGTTGGCCCGAGCGCTGCGACCTTGGCAGCCGAACCCCAGCTGCGCGCCCGTATCGACTCCGGCAACTGGACCTGGATTGCACCAACCGAGAGCCCGGCCGCAAGCGCCAGCGCCGCGCTCGACGCAATCGGCACCGACGGCCACATCGTCCTGACCACCGCAGATCACGCGTTCATCACGCCGGAAATCCTCGATCATTTCTGCACCGCCGCGCTCGCAACGGACGCCGATTTCGCGGTTGGGTTTGCACGCCGCGCGGACGTGTTGGCAACATTCCCGCGCACCCGCAGAACGGGTTGGCATTTCAGCGACGACACCTACTGCGGCTGCAATCTGTTCGCCGTGCTGCGGCCAGCCGGTCATTCGGTCACTGTTTTCTGGCGCCACGTCGAAACGCAGCGCAAGCGTCCGTGGCGGATCATACGGATGCTGGGCACCGGTCTGTTCCTGCGTTACATGGCGCATCGTTTGTCACTCGCCGAAGCGCTCGCCGAGTTGAGCCGCCGCACCGAATGCCGGATCGCCCCAGTGATGCTGCCGCAGCCCGAAACGGCGGTGGACGTCGATTCGATCGATGACTGGCGTCTCGTCAACGAGATGTGGGAGCGGTTGCGCGGCTGACATCGCCCCATGCGACCGTGTCGTGCAGGGTCGTTGAGAATCCGTGAACGCCGCTGCGGCGCGCTTCGATGTCGAGCCGCCAAGTTCCTGCCACGCCGGAAACGCCGTATCGATTCCAACCCGCGCGGCCCGGCTCGCTATGCGACGCCGACGGCACCGCGACAACCAGCATCGGTCCGTCGCAACCGGCCAGACGATCTATCCGTTCTGCGTGACCGTGACCGTGAATCACGAGTTCCGCACCGTATTCCAGCAACGTATCGGTGAGAGCCGCCGCATCGCTCAACCGCTTGCGCCGCGTGTGACCGTCGGCCAGTGGCGAATGGTGGATCAGCACGACCCGAAACAGCTTCGCCGCGCGGGCATCGGCCAGGCTTTGGGCGAGGCGCCGGCGCTGTGCATCACCGACCCGACCGGATGCAAGGAACGGCGCGGTCGGCACCGCGGTATCAATCCCAATCAACGCAATCGGCCCACGACGGCGCAGAAATGGAAAACCGATCGAACCGTTGTCGCCGCGAAAATAATCGCGCCAGAGCCCGACCGTGCGCTCGAATTCGGCAGCGACGTAACGGTCGTGATTACCCGGAACCAGTGAAACACGGTCGCCCGGGCCGAGTTCATGCAACCACCGTAACGCCGCTTCACATTCAGCCGGCAGACCGATGTGCGTCAGATCACCCGTTACCGCCAGATGGTCCGGCGCGAATCCGCCGATGTCGGCGACCACCGTCGCCAACGTCTCGATGCGATGAACTCGCCGACGGCGTCGACGCCACGACAGGTAGCCGAGGATGCGCTTGTTCAGCAGGTCCGCCGAACGCGCGCCGACCAGCGATGTCAGGTGCGGGTCCGACAGATGCGCCAGCGTGAAGACGCGCGATGCCGCAGATGATGGCTCGGGCGATGTTGTCGAAGCGGTCGTCAATCCGGGTCTCGCCGTTCTGCTGCAATGTGCTGTGCCGCGCTGCACATCATGCGGTCGCACGGGCGGGTTGCTACCATAGCCCGCTTCGTTGTCACGAGCTGAGTGCCTTTGCGGTCCGCCATCCTCACGAATCCTCACTCGAACCGCAATCGGCGCCACCTGCCGAGGTTGCGCATGCAACTCGCGAAACATCACGAAATCCGTCACATCGAAACGGCTTCGCTGGACGATCTTCCAGCTGCAGCGGAGTCACTGTTTGCAGACGGCATCGAACTGCTCGGCATCAACGGCGGCGACGGCACCGTGCATCTGACTCTGACTGCACTGCTGCGCGCGGCTGCCGGACGACCGTTGCCGGCACTCGCATTACTGCCCGGCGGTACCACGAGCATGAGCGCGCGCGGTGTCAACGGCGGTCCGGTGTCGTTCAATCGCGCGCTCGATGCGTTGCTGAGCGGGATGGAACTGCCTGCGCTCACCGACAGCGGCGTTTCTGAAGCCCGTCATCTGTTGAAGGTGCACGCGGTTGGCGCCGAGCCGCAGTTGGGCTTGTGTCTCGGCATGGGCGCGATCGTGCGTGGCATTGAATATTGCCATCAGCGAATCTACAACCTCGGCCTGCGCGACGAGTGGGCTGCCGGGGTCGCATTGCTGCGCGCCGGCTGGGGCATCGCGAGGCGCGAAGCCGTGTTCGCCGACGGTGTGTCGCTCGATCTCGACATCGACGGCGAGCGCCATGCCTCGCGTGCGTCGATCTTTCTGATCACCGTGCTGAGCGAACTGATCCTCGGCATTCGCCCGTTCTGGGGCGATGGCACAGCCCCGCTGCGCATCACACTGGTGCGCGAGCACACCAAGCGCTTTCTGCGCAACTTTCCAGACTTCCTGCGCGGCCGAGCGGAACCCAATCTAACGCAAGCCAACGGCTATCTCAGCCGACGCGGCGAACGCATCGATCTTCGCGGCGAAGGCCCGTATACGATCGACGGCGAAATCTACCATCCGAAAACCGGCGAGATCCGCGTCGAAGCCTTCGGTCCGGTCGCGATCGTACCGCTCGGAAAAGCCAGCAATGGTGGCAACGGCCAGTGAACGCAACTGCGGCCGGCCTGCTGGATGTCGTCGCGACCGAGGCCGGTCGAGAATTGCCATTCGCGGTACCTGCGTTCGTAACCGCGGCAACCGACAAGTTCGGCGCATCGGTCGCCGCGATCCTGTTCTATGGATCGTGTCGGCGTGTCGATCAGCCGGACGGGCTCTACGATCTATACGTGATCCTCGACGATTACCGAGCGCTACCACGCGTCGAAGCACTGCTCGCCGCAATGTTGCCGCCAAACGTCTATTACCTCGAGGTCCGCACCGGGGCCGGCGTACGCCGTGCGAAGTGCACGGTCATCTCGCGCGCCGATTTCGCGCGCGGCGTCCGCAGTTGGTTCCACTCCTATCTTTGGGGCCGCTTCTGCCAGCCGGTATCGCTGGCGTACACGCGCGATGCACCGATACGCGCGCAAGTGCTTACCTGCCTCGGCACCGCCGTTACGACGTTCATCGACAAAGTGCTGTGCCTGCAACGCGCCGATTTCGACGCGCGCGCGCTGTGGGCCGACGGTCTGCGCACCAGTTATGCGACCGAACTGCGCAGCGAAGGCCCTGATCGAGCCGCTGAACTCGTTGCGACGCACGCCGCGTTCTACCAAGCCGTGACGGTGGCCGCCAGCGCGGATGCGGCTATGATCGCCACCGAGTCAGGTCGTTGGCAATCGACGCTCACCGAGCGTGCGCGCCGACACGGCGCGTTCACATGGAAAATTCGACGAATCACCGGAAAATTCCTCGCACTTGCACGAATCCTCAAAGCGTGGATCACATTCGACGGCGGGTTCGACTACATCATTTGGAAGCTGGAGCGCCACTCCGGCGCGCACATCGAGGTGCCCGAGCGGGTGCGGCGCAACCCGGCACTGCACATGTGGGGTTTCTTCTGGCGGCTGTATCGCGCCGGAGTGTTTCGTTGACACAACCGGTTGCCGAGCCGCGCATCTGGGTCGTCGTCAGCGACAAGGCAGGCGACAACGCTCAGGTCGACGCGGTCGTCGAACGATTGCCGTGGCACGTCGAATACCGCCGTCTGCAGTTCAAGGAGCCTTTCAAGAAAGGTAAGCCGCCGTTCTTCGCATCGCTGTATCACGTCGATACGGCGCATTCCGATGCGCTCACGGCGCCGTGGCCCGATTTCGTCATCACGATCGGCCGGCGGCCAGCGATGGCGGCACTGTGGATCCGTCGGCAATCCGGCAACCGCACCGGCATCGTGCTGTTCGGCCGGCCGAAGCGCCATCCCCGACATTTCGCGTTGATCGTCGTTTCAGGGCAGTTTCAGCTACCCGACCGGGACAACGTCATCCGCGTATCGCTGCCGCTGATGCGCATCGATCGACAGCGGCTGGCTCGCGAAGCGGCACATTGGCAGGCGCATTTCGCACAACGCGCCCACCCGCTGATCGCCGTACTGGTGGGCGGCGCGACGCAACCGTTCGTTTTCGATGCCGACTCGGCACGCGAGTTGATCGCGCTCGCGCACAGCTATTGCGGTGTGACGGGCTCGTTGTACGTCAGCACCAGCCGCCGCACGCCGGCGGCAGCGATCGAAGCAATCCGCAGCAGCCTCGATGAGCGCGATACGCTGTTCGAATGGCGAGCCGAGACGACCGAGAATCCATATTTCGGACTGCTCGCGCACGCCGACGGCTTCGTCGTTACCGGCGACAGCATGTCGATGATCACCGAAGTCGCCCGGCTGAACCGGCCGCTGGCAATCTACCCGCTGCGCCGGTCGAAATTCGTCACGCGCGCGCTGGCGCTGTTGCCGCGGTGGATCGTCGGGGCACGCGATACGCTCAAATATCAGCTGCTTCCACGGATCGGGTTCGCCGCGTTTCCGCGCGACCTCACGCAAATCCACCGCCAGTTGATCGATGCCGGGTTCGCGGTCGCGGCCGGCACACCGATGCGCGACCGCAATGGTTCGGCATCCGACGAGCTCGATCATGTGGTTGCCGAGATCGTACGCATCGTCTCGCACGCCGCGTGACTGCGTACCGGCGCGACATCGATGGCCTGCGCGCGATCGCCGTCGTGGCAGTGGTGCTGTTTCACGCGCACATCGGGCCGTTCACCGGCGGGTTTGTCGGTGTAGACGTGTTCTTCGTGATCTCGGGCTATCTGATCGTCGGCATCATCCTCGACGATATCCGCGGCCGACAGTTTTCGATTGCCATGTTCTACGAGCGCCGCGTGCGGCGCTTGTTTCCGGCGCTGTTCGTCGTACTCATCGCGTGCACAATCGCCGGGTATCTACTGTTTCTGCCAGCGGAGTTTGCCGCGTTCGGCCGCAGCGTGGTGGCGACCAGCGCGTTCGCGTCGAATTTCCTGTTCTGGCATCAAGCCGGTTACTTCGACACGCCCGCCGAACTCAAACCGTTGTTGCACACGTGGTCGCTGGCGGTCGAAGAACAGTTCTATCTGGTGTTTCCTGCACTTCTGATCGTCCTGTCGAAATACCCGAATGCGACCAAAGCGACATGGCTGGGTGTACTCGCGATCGCGCTGATATCGTTCGCACTGAGCGCCGGCCTCGTGGGCAGTCATCCCGATGCAGCGTTCTATCTACCGCACACACGCATATGGGAACTGATGATCGGCGCGCTGCTGGTTTGCGCGCCGATCCCGGCAATAACGACGCCGCGCGCGCGCGAGGCGGCCGCGCTGCTTGGGCTCGTCCTGATCGGTGCCAGCGTATCGCTGTACTCGCCCAGAACCCCGTTTCCGGGCATCGCGGCGCTGCCGCCGTGCGTAGGCGCAGCGCTGATCATTCACGCGGGACGCAGCGGCACGTCCCGCATCCACTCGTTGCTGTCCAGCCGCGCGTTCGTCTACGTCGGATTGATCTCGTACTCGCTGTATCTATGGCATTGGCCGATTCTCGTGTTCGCTCGCGCCGTGACCGCACAGCCGCTGACCAGCCTCGAAACTCTGCCGCTGGTTGCGTTGTCGCTCGTCGCCGCCGATTTGTCGTGGCGGTTCATCGAGGCACCATTTCGCGGCCGCGGCAGACGCTTCTCGCGAGCGCAGATATTCGCGTTCGGCGGCGCCGCCAGCATCGCCATGCTGCTGACCGGCGCCATCGTCGACGCGCGACACGGCTTGCCCGCGCGCTTGCCGGATGCCGTCGTGACGGCGGCCGCGGGCTCGCTGGATACCGACAGCAAATTCAAACGCCGCTGCATGAACTTCGCGCCTGACCAGGTCTCCACCGACGTACTGTGCAGGATCGGCAGCGGCGTCGAGCCAACGTTTCTGCTATGGGGCGACTCGCACGCGAATGCGCTCGCGCCGGTGATTTCAGACGTCGCCGAATCTAAGCGCATCGCAGGATTGTTTGCCGGTTCCGGCGGGTGTGCTCCACTGCTCGGAGTGTCGCGGACCGACGACAAATCATTTCCATGCGAAGCCTTCAATGCGCGTGTCATGGACCTGATACGCCACGACGCAAAGCTCGGCACCGTCATGCTCGCCGCACGCTGGGCACTGACGGCGGACGGCACGCGTTACCTGAACGAGAGCGGCACTGACGTATTCGTCCGCGATGCGCAATCACACGAAACCAGCATTGCCGAAAACGCCGCGGTATTCCAACGCGGTCTCGAACGGACGCTGACCGCGCTGCGCAGGACCGGCAGACGGATCGTCGTGGTGGGTCCGATACCCGAGATCGGCTTCGACGTGCCGACCTCGTTGGCCCGGGACATCTGGTTCAACCGTCGCGACGATATTGACCGAATCGAACCATCACGTGCCGCGTTCTTCAAACGCGAGAAACGCGTGTTGAGCACGCTGCACGATCTGCAAACACGGTTCGGTTTCGTGCTGATCGAACCGTATCAGGTGCTGTGCGACGCAAACCGGTGCAACGTCGGCACGCCCGCACGGCCGCTCTATGTCGATGACAATCATCTGTCGATCACCGGCGCGCGCAAACTGCGCCGCCTGTTCGAAGCAGCGCTCGACCAGTCGGATATTGCATATCAGGCAGGCGGTGCCACGAAGCCGCCAGGTTCGCTCTCGGCGAATTCGGCGAAGTGAATGATGTTGACGTCTTCCGGCTGCGGCCCGCGCGCGACCTTCAGCCCAGGTTGAACAACCGCCGCGCGTTTTCTCCGAGAACAAGGCGGCGACGATGGTCGCTCATCGTGGCAAGGCTCGAGCGTACTTCGTCGGCGGCGTGGATGTGCGAATCGATATGCGGATAGTCTGAACCCCACAGAAACCGGTCTTCGCCAACGAGATCGCACTGCGCGTCGATCGAGCGCTCCTGCGGATCCATCACGTACGAGAGGTTGCGGCGAAAATACTCGCTCGGTTTGTGCTTCAGCGGCGTGAATGCGCCGAAGCGATCGAATTTTTCATCGAGACGATCCATCACATAGGCGGCAAACCCGGCACCCGCTTCAACCACCAGCACTTTCAGCTTCGGAAAGCGATCGAACAGCCCGTCGCAGACCATCGACGAAATGGCTGGAATCAGCTGCATCGTTCCGCCGAGGCCGAACGCGAACACCGTGTTGATGCCTTCGGCAGGGTCATACCACTGCGACCCTGCGAGACCAACCGCGCGCTTGAAACGCACGATCAGATGGATGCAGACGGGCAGATCCGCAGCCTGAAGTTCGGCCCACAACGGATCGAAATCCGGATGCGACGGACGCTTGCCACAGACGCGCTCTGGCGCCAGGAACATGCCTTTGAAGCCGAGTTTCAGGCACCTGCGCAATTCCGTTAGCGCGAGGCTCGGGTCGTACAGCGGCACATGCGCGATCGGAATGATGCGGTTACGCGCCGGTGAAGCAAAGTCCCATTGCCAGGTGTTGTACGCGCGCGCATACGCCATCGCGAGTTCGGGATCCTCCTCTTTGTCCCACAGAATGCCGATCGTCGGAAACGTGACCCCGGCATCGACACCCCATTCATCGAGCATCGCAACGCGCGCTTGCGTCTGCATGCTCGCAGCAGGACAGCCGTCGAGGTATGGCACATCGGCGCGGCGGAACAGTTCGCCGGCATCGTGCTCGACACCGCCGAGACTCGCGAGACGGCCGCTCATCAGCACCTCGCCGTCGACAATCAGCTGTTCACCGTCCGGGCCAGGCCGAATCTTGATTGCACGATCCACGTAGCGCGCCTCCAGATAGCGCTCCCACAAATCCGGTGGTTCGAGGACGTGAGAATCGGCATCGACTGTGAAGGACCTCTGCATCGCATGCTCCCGTGAATTTCTGGCCAGTGTAGCGCGTGGCTGGGAAAGGGTCAGAGTGCTTCATTCGACGCGGAGCCGCGGCGATCTGTTCTGGCGAAGCACTCTGACCCACCCTGCTACCGTCGAAACCCGAGCAGCGCGATTTCGCGCTGGCATGCATCGTCAATGACCGCACGCTCAGCAGAGCCGATCAACTGCGCATCATTCGATCGCTCCACCCGGTGCGTCCCTTTCGCGCGTGGCAGCGACAACGGTTCAGGCAAGCCAATCTTTACGCGGACTTCTTCCAGCTGCGCGGTGAGGTGCTCATACGCAATGATCCTGTCAACCGCGACTTGGCCATCGATCAGATAGATGTGCGCATTCGACAGTGAACGCGTGCCGACCTCTTTGAGAAACTGCAGCAGAGGCCGGCGCGGCGCCTCATTGCGCGTGCGCCAGTAATACAGCGAAATCGCCTTGTCCCACGGATCGCGTTCGATGGCGAACTTGTAATAGCTGCGCCAGATGTTTTCGCCCACCAGCGCGCGAATCCGCGCGGCAGCCATGTGATTCTTGAACCGTGCACGTTCGCCGCGCAGCAGGAATCTGCGCCATTCGCCGAATGTGTATTGCGTGAGGCTGATACCGCCGTCGTTCTGCGGTCCCGGGTAGCCGAGTTCGCGGCGCAACGCATCGTCGGCATCGCGCGTGACGATGTCGTCGGGCCCGCAGAATTTCGACAACGCGATCTCGACGCTGGTACCTGCAGTTTTTCGGGTACGAACGAAGATGTAGCGATGCCGGTGAGAGACGATCATGCGTTCACGTACCACTCAACGATTTACCGCCGCGCATGCAACTTACAGCGGGATGTACTCGAAGTCCGTTTCGAACTCGTTTCCGGTGGCCGCGTAGCGCATGTTCACGCCCGCCCGGCGGCCCTTCGAGGTACTCGGTTCGCTGCCGTGCAGCAGCCATGAATGAAACAGATAGAACTCGCCGGGTTCGAGCGTGAAAGTCACTGCGCGGTCCAGTTCGACGTCGGCAATGTCACCGCGTTCGACGAGATCGGCGCGGATACGCTTGTGATAATCGCCGTAGAGCACGCGATGCGTCCCCGGCACGACGCGAACCGCACCGTTGCTCGAGTTCACGCGATCGAGCGCGAGCCAGCACGTCAACGTGGGTACCGGGCGCCCATCCGGAAAATAGCCGCCGTTGGTCGGTCCCACATCCTGATGCCACGCCACCTCGGCATTCGCGCCGCCGATTTTCACGACGAAGCGGCTCTTGAACAGCGACACGCGATCTTCGCCGAGCAACTGCGCCGCGCGTACAACAATCGAAGGATGCGAGCACAACTCGAACACGAACGGTTCGGTGAGATGCAGGTTGCGGCCTTTCTTCAGCGGTACGACGATGCGCTGCCAGTCGGCGTCGCATTTCAGCGGCCCGAGATAACCGTTGGTTGAAAAGAATTCGACCTGCTCTGGGCTCAATCGATACCCGGTCGTCTCGGCAATGCGCCGCGCCGCGCGATTGCGCAGACTCTGCCAGCGCTGCGGCTGGTTCCAGAACGCATCGTCGCGACCGCCATAATAGGCATCCAGCGCGGCATTCATGATTCCCGCGGTACGCAACGCCGCCACCGGGCTCGCCGGCGCACCTCCGCTACGCAATTCATCGACGACGTGTTCGAGCATCGGTCGATGTGGCTGCGGCTCCTCGGGGTAGCGGAACTCGCGCCGGGTCGGCCACCGAGCACGCCGTTTCAAAATCGTCACTGCACGGCGCGCGATCGATCGGCTCGCGCGTACGGCGGCTTCAGGCGTCAAGGTCAGCCGTATCGAGCCCGATCGCGACATTGCGGCCAGCCGAAGGCTGCCGAACGTGCCCTCAATGATGAGTTCATCGACGCTGGTTGCCGACGCGAAATTCCATGTCGCGCTCCCGAGCGCACCGTCGGCCGTGCGAAACGTCAACGCAACGGCGTCTTCGGCGGACTGGACCGGAATTGTATTGGCCGCCGCGCTGCCCAACAGTTCGAGCGGCCCGAACCAATCGTCGAACAGATCGAGCACGTGGCCGGCGAGATCATAGAAATGTCCGCCGCCGCTGATGCGCGGATCCACGCGCCATTGCGATTCGCGATGCGGCTTTGCCATTCGATAATGAATTGCGACGATCGCGCCGAGTTGCCCCGTGGCGATGATCTGTTTGACGCCGCGAAACTTGGCCAGATAACGCCGGTAGTACGAGACGTACAACGGCACACCCGCTTGCTTGAATACCTCGACCATTGCTCGACATTCGACTTCGGAGCGGCCCGCGGGCTTTTCGACCAGGCACGCTTTGCCGGCGGCGCACACTGCAAGCGCATATTCGAGATGATTCTCGGGTGGCGTTGCGATATAGACCGCGTCGACATCGGGGCTCTCGATGACTTCGTCGGCGTCGGTCGTCCAGCGCGCGACGCCATGGCGCTCGGCGAACTTGCGGGCCAGATCAGCAGAGCGCCGCATCACCGTGACGATGCTGCTGCCCGGAATCGTGCGCAGCGCGATACCTGCCTTGCGATCGACAACATCGCCGCAACCGATCACACCCCAACCGATGCTATGCCTCGCGGATGGCACCACTCACGTTCTCCCGCTCCCGCGCGCAGTTTTGCAGATGCCGGCGTTGATGGGAACCTCGCATCGCATCTCCTCAGTTGCAGCTGGCGCGATCAGCAATGAAATATCAGCGCTTGCCCCGACGGCAACTCGATCGGCACATCCGCTTTGTCGCTGAAAAACTCGTCCACCGCTTTACGCGCGCCGGGGCAGGACGCAAAGCCATAGTCATCACAGATCATCACGGCGCCGCGGCTCAAGCGTGGATAGAAAAACTCGAACGCGGCGCGCGTCGGTTCGTACAGATCGACGTCGATGTGCACCAGCGCGAAGCGACGTTCTTCCATGCCGGCAAAGCAATCCGGAATCCAACCGCGGTGGAACCGGCATTGCGCAAACGCCTTGAGTTGTTCGCGCGCAATCTGCTCGTCGGCTTCGAGATCGCCCGCGGCCCATGCGTCGCGCCGGGCACCGGTTTCGGCATCGGCCGCGCTCGGTTGTGACAGACCTTCGAATGAATCGCACAAGTGATGCGGCCGCTGCGGGTCGTTCAAGCCGTGCAGCACGAAGTACGAACTCTTGCCGTAGCGCACACCACACTCCGCGGTTTCGCCAGACACGCCGCGGGCACTGATGCCGCGCGCGACCGAGAACAACAATTGGCAACAATCGAGCGGCAGTCCGGGCAAGTCGCCCCAGCTCGCCTCGAGTTCCGTCAGCTCGCCAGGCAAGCTCCAGTTCAGATGGTGCGGGTAGATGATCAGGCGATGGCGTTGCGCAACACGCGCCAGGTGCTTCGACCACGCGCGCCGACGCTCATGCTGAGGTCCGATATATCGGTTGACGAAGTTTCTCAGTGCCACGATGCATCCGACAGGTTGCTGAAAAACCTCGGATTATGCGGCAGGAGACGATCCTTCGCGATCCAGTACGTCGCGGCGTGCGGCAGACTCTCCCACTTGCGGGAGCAGCGCGCGAATCCGATCGACGATCTGGTGCAGGTCGATATCGACACCCGCACCGGGCAACGCGAACGGTTCACCGAGGCGCACCGCAAAACCCTGTTCGAACAACAGCGCGTGGATCTCCGCGACATCACGAGGAAACTGCATCAAACCCATCGCCTGCAGCGCGCGGATCAGACGTGGCAGTACCGGCGCCGGCGTGCGCCCGTACGCGAGCCGCGCCAGGGCGCGCCGCAATCGTTCCAGCAGTCCAAACCGGGTGGGCAATGCAAAGATTGCCAGCGGTTTGCCCAGACGCGCGACCTCCACCTGCATCGACACGCTGTCGCCGGTCACAACGAAGCGGTCGGCACACGCTAGCAGCCCCAGGTACGGATTGTCGGGATCGTTCGGGCGCCAGCGGAACAGGTGCGCGTTTTCCGGCAGCGCCTGTTCGAGCGCGTCGACCACCTCAGGGGACGTCCGTGGACTGGTCGCAACCCACAACGTGCCACCCGATTGCACCAGATTGCCGGCGTGCATCATCAGTTCGCGCGCCACGCTGCGATCGAACACGTGGGGCTTCGTTGGGCCGCCCACGAATAGTGCAACCAGCGGCCGCGCCACGCCCGCGAATCGCGGTGTCCATCTTACGCTGGCCGCCGCCATGCCTGGCTGATCCGCCATGATCAGCGGTAGCCCCAGGCGCAGCACGTTGGGCAGGTCCGGCACGTGATGGTGCGCAGCCGCGACGATCAGGTCGAATTCGCGCAACCAGCGGCGCGGTCGCCCGACGATGACGAGCCGGGTGCACCCACCGGACTGCGCCTTGATCCACAGCGCGACCATCGATGGACGCCGGCCAACGGTAATCAGCAGATCGGGCCATGGGGGATTGATGCTATCCGACGCCGACCAGTCGACATGCGAGTGACCGGCACGAAATGCCGGCTTGCCGGTGCGATACACGTCTTTGAACTGCAGGCGCCGTACGTCGACGCGCCAGTTCAGGCGGTCTGTCAGGCCGTGCGCAATCAACTCGACCTGCTGGTTATCACCAAGTTTGTCGCCGATCAGCAACCAGACTCTGGGCGACGGCGCCACCCGCAGCAGATCGACTATTGCCGCGGAACGGTTACGCTGACCGCGCAACAGGTCGAAGGACGTCTTCGGATAGCTTCCGCTGCGATTCATACGACTCGACCTTCCACCGCCTCGCTGGGTTCGACTTGGGTTGTGCCGGATAGGTTCAGCACCCCGGCGCCTCTTTCGCCATTGACTCGAACACCTATTGACTCGAGCGGCGCACGGACCAAAACTTCCGCTCCTTCAAGTTGCGCCATGCCACTATTCGCCAAGATTCTCACCGAACGAACGGCCCAGACTCCCTTTCGGTCCTGCGACTTGCACGGCCGGGCGATGTCGTGGAAGACCCGTATCCCTACATCGTCATTCGCAATGCGCTGTCCGATGAGGTCTGCGACGCGCTGATCGCCAACTACCCCACGCTCGACATTTTGGGGGTAGACGGCACGCGTAACAACAGTAGATGGAGCATGCCGGCAGCTGAGGCGACCGCGGCCGGCGGCGTGGCCGATATCTGGAAGGCGCTCGTTGCCTACCATGCCTCACCGGCATTCTTCGACGATTTCGTGCGCGTGTTCGGCGACCACGTCGTGCGCGTCTACCCCCACGTATTCCCTAATGTTGCGGCGCTGCGGGCCATGCGCCCGGGAGTTCGCGCACGCACGGGCGGCGACGGGCCTGACGACTTCTGTCTCGATGCGCAGATTTCCGGTAACACCGCAGTGCGCGATGCGTGTTCGGTCAAGACCATCCACGTCGATTCCGAGCACAAACTGTTCTCGGGTCTGTTGTACCTGCGCCGTCCCGAAGACGATTCCACCGGTGGGGATCTCGACGTGCTGCGATTTCGCCCCGACCTGACATCCGCGCAATGGCGCAAGCGCTTCAACGGCATGTTCATCGACGACGCACTGGTCGAG
Organism: uncultured Gammaproteobacteria bacterium; assembly: GCA_963735085.1. Lineage (GTDB taxonomy): Bacteria > Pseudomonadota > Gammaproteobacteria > Pseudomonadales > Azotimanducaceae > DATJGR01. Next base: position 2,180,856 of record CAVTJP010000005.1, on the reverse strand, counting down.
CGCGTCTGCCGGGTACCCTACGCGCGCAACACGCTGGTGATGTTCGTCAACAGTCCCAATGCGCTGCACGGCGTCACCGTGCGTCAGCCAACACCGCACCTGCGGCTGTTCATGAATCTGGTCGGCGAATCGCGCGCCAAGCTGTTCGACGTGCCACAGCATTGGCAGGTGCGCCTCGCCAAGCTGCCGCGGCTGATCAAAAAGCGCCTGCGGCGTGGCGTGCAAACCACAGGAAATTCCCTAGAATAGCCGCCAATTGAGCCGTCCCGCAGACGGAGTTTTGGTCATCGATGCTGCAACGAATTCTCGAACAGGCCGGGCGCCTGCTGCCCGAATCCAAGCGCTTCCCCACTGAACGTCGGCTGCGTGGATGGCTGGAGCAAACACGTCTGGATCGCGCCGATTACGCGGTGGTGTCGTTCGGCAAGAGCGGCCGCACCTGGTTGCGCGTAATGGTTTCGCGTATTTATCAACGCCGCCATGGGTTGCCCGAAGAACTGATCGAGTATAGCAACTACCACCGCGCCAACCCGGCGCTGCCACGGGTGCTGTTCACGCACGACAACTATCTGCGCGACTACACCGGCCACGGCAGCGGCAAGGCCGCGTTCGCCGGCACGCCGGTGCTGCTGCTGGTGCGGCACCCCGCAGACATTACGATGTCTCAATATTTTCAATGGAAGCATCGCATGCGACCGCACAAGGTGCTGCTGAATCAATATCCGCCGGTCGATGACTCGGTGACCGAGTTCGATTTCATGATGGGGCCAAGCGGCCTGCCGAAGGTCAACGCGTGGCTCAACGAATGGGCCGCTGCGCTCGACGCGCTCGATTCGACGTTGACGGTGCGTTACGAAGACATGCGCGCCGAGACGGTGGTGGAGTTACGTCGCATCACCGATTTCATGGGCATGCGGGCAACGGACGAAGAAGTGGCCGACGCAGTCGAGTGGGCACGTTTCGAGAATATGAAGCAGCGCGAGGCCGAGGCGACGTCATCGAGCGATCGATTGCGCGCCGCTGACGTCGACAATCCGGATTCCTTCAAAACGCGCCGCGCAAAAGTGGGCGGCTATCAGGACTACTTCGACGATGCCCAGGTCGAGGCGATCATCGACGTCATAGACAAAACGCTGGATCCGCGGTTCGGTTACGGCCACGCGGTTACACAGCGTCAGATGAGGTAATCACGATGAATCACTGCGTTTTCATTCATAGCAATCCCAAACAAATCGTCGGTGCGATCGTTGCTCGGCACGCGTTGAAGCGCAACTCGAGCAGCCCCGATGCATTCGACGTCAAGATCATCGAAACCCAGGACTATCCGTTCTTTCTCGAATACGAAGGCAAAATGTACCTGCGCGACGGCGTGAAGCGCGTGTGGTTGAACGACGATCTGCAGTCGTTTACGCCACTGCGTTTCATGCCGCCGGAATTGATGGGTTATCAGGGGCGCGCGGTCATCATGGACCCCGATATATTCGCGGTCGGCGATATCTGGGAACTGCTGGCGCGCGACATGCAAGGTAAAGCGATCATCGCGCGGGCGCGTTCCGGCACGAAGGGATTGATCGATCACTGCATGGCGTCGAGTGTGATGCTGCTCGATTGCGCGAAGCTGACGCACTGGCGCTGCGAAGCGCAGTTCCGTTCGATGTTCGACATGAAGCTCGATTACTCGGACTGGATCTGTTTGAAGCACGAGGACCGCGCAACGATCGGTTTGCTGGAGAAGGAGTGGAACGACTTCGACCATCTGACGTCGCAGACGAAGATGCTGCACACCACGCGCCGCAAGACCCAGCCGTGGAAATCCGGATTGCCGGTGGATTGGCGTCCGGCGGAACGCTTCCGTCTGTTCCCGCCGATCGGCTGGCTGATGCGCGCGCGCCGCAAAATGTTCGGCGAGTACGCATTCCTCGGCAACTACAAAGACCATCCGGACGCCAATCAGGAGCGTTTGTTCTTCGGTTTGCTGCGCGAGTGCATCGACGCCAAGCTGGTCACCGAAGACATGCTGCGCAGTGAAATGCAGCGCAATCACGTCCGCCACGACGCATTCGAAGTGCTCGACCGAACGCCCCCGCTCGCGCCGCCCGGGCAGCCACCGATGGCGCTTACGGGATAGGGCGCGGCATCGGGGCCGTGCATGGGTCGGGTGTGTTATCCGACGGACACGCAGTAAGTCCCATCCCTGGAGCTCGTCAGCGCCATCCATGGCGCCGACGGTCCGTCGCATAACACACCCGACCCACGCACGACTCGAGCGACGCGCTTCGTTTTGGGAGAACAACCTTTCCACGGCTCTGCGTTGAGTTGAACGGCGGATACGCCGACGCAGGCGGAGGTGGATGTTTATCGTGCCGGACCGTCCTGCGCCAGGGACGGCGCAGGACGAGCCTCCAGGGATGGGACTTACGGCGTGTCCGGCGCGATAAACATCCACCTCCGCCGTGTTCCGGAGCGCTTACACCGGTTTTGACGTCGCGCACGCTTCGGCCAGCATCGACATGCTGTCGGCGGTGACAATGAATTCGTCGGCGCACGCTAGCAATTCGCGGTATGGATGCGGCAGACCCCCCACTCCGTCTGTCGGTTCGTCTGTTCATCTGACACGGTACTCGCATCGGTCAACGGCAGATCGTTGACGATGACGTTGCCGCAGGATTCGAGCAGATACTGACGGTTCGAGACCACCAGATCGAAGTGCATCGGGCTCGACCACGGGCGGCCAACGTGAACCAGACGCGACGTTCCGCCGGATGCATTGCGCACCCAACGCGCGACCAGTTCGTTGCGCCGCCCGGCCGTCAACAAGAGGTCCAGCCACGGCGGTTCGAGCGCATCACTTGCGGCGCGGTCGAACGCACGCGCCAGCAGTTGTAGTTGCGCGTAGTCACCGGCCTTCGGTCCCTTCAGAATCCATACGAGGGGCACCCGCGCCCGCGCATTCGACATCCACGTTCCCGCGTCGCTACACTCACCGCAATTCGAGCATGGCGCGGGATTATGGATGAGCGGCCATCATGTCGCCACACGACGTGCCGCCTGGTACTGACGACCCTGCTCTGGTGACAGTTTGATCATCGATCGCTACCTGATACGCCTGGTGTTGCTGCCGACATTGGTCGGTTTCGCGCTGTTGATTCTGCTGGTATCGGCATTCAACGCCGCTGCATTGTTGCGCGATGCGGCGTACTCCAGAATTCCAATAAACGAGATCTTCACACTGATCGGCCTGCGCGACCTGATCGCTGCCGAAGTATTGCTGCCAACATCGCTGTACATGGGCGTGCTGACGACGATGAATCAGTGGCATCGCGATCGCGAAGCGTTCGCGCTGTACGGAGCAGGGGTATTGCCGGAACGCGCCGCGTATCCCGTCTGGTTCATCGCGCTGATCCTGTGCCTGTGCGTTGCGGGCCTGTCGCTGTACGCGCGACCCTGGGCGTACGCAGAAAGTTACCGGCTCGACGCCGCGTCCAGTCAGCTGACAACCGATGCGATGCAGCCGAATCAGTTCTATACATTTGGCGATAACGTGGTGCTCACGGCCGCCTCGATCGACCGCCGCGCGGACGTCATGCACGGTGTGTTCATCCAGAGCAGAGACGCGCAGAACGTTCGTGTAATCCGCTCCGATTCAGGACGTATTTTCGGCGCGCAAGGAAGCAGTCGTCAGCGCATCGAACTGCAGCAGGGCATCAGCTATGCGCTCAGTGAAACCTCGCGTGCGGACAAGCGCTCGGAGTTCCAGGGACTCACCTACTACGCGCCCTCGCAACAACTCTCGGATGTGCAAAACAAGCGGCGCGCGTCACCCACGCGCGAACTGGTCACCGCAACGTCGCCGAAGGAGCGCGCCGAACTGCAATGGCGAATGTGCCTGCCGGTGATCGCATTCTTCATGGCATTGATCGCGGTGGAAATCTCGCGCGCGTTGCCTGGCAGCAGCCCGTATCCGCGCTTCATAGCCGGTATCGTCATCTACGCGGTCGTGTTCAACGTCGCGGCAGCCGGCCGCACCTGGGTCGAGAATGGCCAGGTTCATGAGATGCCGGGCATGTTGTGGGTTCCGCTGCTGACCGCGCTGCTGTTCCTCGTCGTGCGCCAGCTTCCGTCGGTTAGCCTGAGACGCCCCGGATGAGCCGCGCATTCAAGTATCTGGCGCGGGAACTGGCGAAGAGCTATCTGCTGATCGGCGCGGCGCTGCTCGTATTGTTCGATCTGCTGGCGTTCCTCACCGAATCTCAGGACATTGGCGATGCGCACTACACCGTACTCGACGCGATACTGGTGGTGCTCTACAGCACACCGGCGCTGCTCGTCGATCTGTCACCGTTCATCGCGCTGCTGGGAACACTGAACGCGTACGATCGTCTGAATGCCACCAGTGAAATCATTGCGTTGCGTGCCGCCGGCGTAACCGGCCTGCGCCTCAGCCGCATCGCCGGTCTGCTGGCGGGGGCATTCATGATCGTCATCGCCGGCGTCGAAGTGGCAGCACGTCCGTTGCGCCTCGACGCGAGTGTGCTGCGCATTCAGAAGACGGCGCCGACCGGAAATCTGCTGCGACGCAGCGGCTTCTGGATTCGCTCGGGCTCGATGTACGTGAACGTCGCGGCCTTGGAGAATGCAGAAGGGCCCAGCGACATCCGCATGTTCGATTTCACACCGGATGCGCATCTCGAGAGCTACCTGCGGGCAAAGTCGGCCACCATCGTCAATGCCGGCCTGTGGCGCCTGGAAGATGTCTGGCGCAAACGCTATTCGGACAACGGCGCACCGGCCGCGCCACAGACGATACCCTCACTGAATTGGAAACCGTTATGGGATCAAACGAGGCGCCTGTACGACGTACCCATTTCGAGTTATACGATCGGTGAACTGATCAGCCGCTCGAAACATCGCACCAACGAGGTATCTGGGGGGCAGAATGAGCGGTTGGAGCTCTGGCGCAGGCTCACGTTGCCGCTGGCGGCGATCGCATATGCGCTGCTGGCGGCACCGTTCGCGCTGTTGTCGAACATACGGGGCGGCCGATCGGCGCGCCTGGCGATCGGCGCTGCGCTCGCGTTTCTCATCTACGTCGGGCAGCAGGTGGTTTCGAACGCAGGTATACTCGCAGGCCTGTCCATTCCGGTGACATCGGCCGTGCCACCGATGCTCGTGCTGGTTCTGGCCCTGCTGCTGATGCGACGCATGAACTGACGCCGACCCGATATGGAACTTCTCAAAGCATTCATCCACCGGTATCCGTTTCAAAGCGTGTTCCTGGCCGTCGCACTGTTGCTGGCCGGCATTGCCGATGGCATCGGCCTGTCGTCGCTGCTGCCCGCGCTGCAGTTGGCTATGTCGAGCGAAACACCCGCCGCGCCTCAAAATCCATTCGCACAGCACGTGCACGAGGTGCTCGCCAACATCGGCATCACGCCGACGCTCGGCTTGCTGCTGGCCGTCATACTCGGCGCCATCGTCGTCAAGAACACATTGATCTTCATCGCGGAGCAGCGCATCGGCTATATCGCCGCCGACGTTGCGACCGAGCTGCGGATGAACCTGCTGACTGCGGTCATCGCATCGCGCTGGTCTTTCTTCACACGCCAGTCGACCGGCGCCCTCGCCAACGCAATGGCGACCGAAGCGTGGCGTGCGGCGCAAGCTTACGTCTTCGCCGTTCGGGTACTCGCTGCGGTGATCGAAGCCACTGTCTACACGGCCGTTGCTGTGCTCGTGTCGTGGCAAGCCACCGTGTTGTGCTTCGTCGCAGGTGTAGCGGTGCTGTCGGCATCGCACGTGTTCGTGCGCATTGCGCACCGTGCAGGGGACAAGCAAACGCACTGGTATCGCTCGCTGCTCGGCACGTTGAGCGACGTGCTTCAGTCGGTCAAAACCTTCAAAGCGATGGGCCGCGACAAGGTCGCCGAAGACGTGCTGACATTGGAGACCGGCAAACTCAGAGGTGCACTACGCCGCCAGGTACTCGGCGAAGCCGGCTTGACCGGTGCACAGGAATCATTGCTTGCACTGGTGATCGTCGGTGGCATTTTCATCGCACTCGTATCGTTCGACGTGCAGTTGGCCACCGTCACGTTCATGGCGGTAGTACTCGGCCAAACGTTGAAGCGCGTCGGCAAGGTACAGAAGCAGTACCAGAAGGTCGTCGGGTGCGAGAGCGCGTACTGGGCGCTCAATGCCACCATTGACGAAGCGCGCGCACACGCCGAAACCGGCGCCGGCATCAAACGCGTCGAGCTGCGCGATGGCATCGAATTCGACGGCGTGAGCTTCGCCTACGGCGATCACCGGATTCTCGACGATGTGTCATTCTCGATTGCGGCCGGCGTCATCACCTGCCTCGTTGGTGATTCCGGCTCCGGCAAAACGACGATCGCCGATCTGGTGATCGGGCTCATCACGCCCGCGTCCGGAACCATCCGCGTCGACGGCCACGACCTTGCGGAACTCGACGTCCATAGCTGGCGCCACAGCATTGGTTATGTGCCGCAGGAAAATCTGCTGCTGCACGACTCCATCCTGCACAACGTCGCGCTGGGCGACCCCAGCCTCAAACGCGACGATGCGGAGCAGGCATTGAAGATCGCGGGCGCATGGGATTTCGTTTCGCAACTGCCTGATGGAATCGACAGTGTGGTTGGTGAACGTGGCACGCTGCTTTCCGGCGGCCAACGCCAACGCGTCATGATCGCCCGCGCACTCGCCCATCATCCCAAGCTGCTGATCCTGGACGAGGCAACCAGCGCATTGGACTCGGCAACCGAAGCAGGCATCTGCGCCACATTGCAATCACTGCGTGGCCAGCTAACGATTCTGGCAGTGTCGCATCAATCGGCAATGGCGGATATTGCCGATGCCGTGTATCGGGTCGACGCCGGCACACTCGCTCCGGATCTCACGCGACCCAATGGGGCGCGCCTCAACCAAAGCGTCAGGTAGGACTCGTCGCGCCGGATTACGCTACGGTTCTCGGTGGAGATGGCTGTTCATTGCGCCGGACGCGCCGTAAGTCCCATCCCTGGAGGCTCGTCCTGCGCCATCCCTGGCGCAGTACGGTCCGGCACAAAACACATCCACCTCCACCTGCGTCAGCGTATCCAACGGTAGCAGGCAGGGGCAAAGGGTCAGAGTGCTTCATGCGACGCGGAGTCGCGGCTATATGTCTTGGTGAAGCACTCTGACCCTCGTCCTCTCGCAAACGAAGCGCGTCGCTCGCGTCGTGAAGGGGGTGGACTTGCTATGCGACGGACCGTCGGCGCCAGGGATGGCGCTGACGAGTTCCAGGGATGGGACTTACTGCGTGTCCGACGTATAGCAAGTCCGCCCCCTTCACGACCAAGCCGCAACTCGTCAATCCCATCGACCGATATCCCGCGCCAGCAGCGATCGGACGCGGGCGACCGTCGCATCGATCTCCTGCGCAGCCGTTCGCGCCGCGCCGTCGCACGAATCGTTAGACCACGTGCCGTGGCCGGCCGCGACGAAGGCTTCGTGAAACAGACCAATGTCGCGCGACAGTCGTTTTGGCAGCACCTTCATCATCGCGGCGTAGCACACCGATTTCAGGCTGGCATCGCGACCGGCAGCGTCTGCGGCTGCGAGATCGAAGATGTGCACACAGCGTCCTGTCGCCGCGGCCTCCGACAACATCGCAACGCTGTCGGACGTCACCACGAACGCGTCCGCAAGCCCGAGGATGCCGAAATATGGGTTGTCGGGATCATTCGCGCGATAGCGATGCAGCGACATCGGCACTGTCACGGCGGACGCGAGCACGTCCGCGACAACGGGCCGGGTGCGCGAACTGGTGGTCACAATGGCGCTACCGCCGCGGGCCTCAACAATCGCGTTGACCTTGTCGGCAAGACGGCGCGCGGCGCGAGGTCCCAGCACGAACGGCCCGCTGTCACCGCCTATCAGCACACCCAGCACCGGTTGCCGCAACGCCGAGAACTTCGTGGCCCACCGGGCCCGATCCATTGCGAGCCGCGTCGGTGCAACACCGTGTTGCGTCATCAGGTTGTGCAGTACGTTCGGTTCCCGGGGCAGTCGATATTGCGGGGTGGTCACCACGAGGTCGAACGCGCTACGGCGCGCCCATGTTCGCCCGAGAAACACCAGCTTCGTGCGGCCACCGCTGCGCGCCTTGATCCAGCGGCAGACCGGTTCATTCTTCAGCCCGGCGGATACGACCACATCCGGCCAGGGCGGCGCGAGCACGTCGGAACGCGACGCGTCGATGCCGCCACGCGTCACGCGGCGCATCAACCCGAGCGGCCCCGCCCAGGCGTTATAGTGCAGGCGTTTGGTCGCGACAGCATCGCTGACACGATCTGCCAGTCCCGAGATCTGCGAATTTTCGCCGGCCCGATAGCTCGCAACCGCCCAGACGCGAGGTGCTGTGTCCTGTCGAGAGGCTTTGTCTGTATAATCGCCTCCCGCCAATATCCGCCCCAATTTGCAACGACGCTATGGAAAAACGCGAGGATTATGCCGCTCGCCTGAAGGAGCTTGTCAACCAACTCGCCGAGGACGGCACCACCGTCGAAGTCGACAGCGACCTGGTGGACGACGTTGGCCTTTCGTCGATCGAGATCATGGAATTGATCGAACAGCTCGAGGATACGTACGACATCTCGTTTCCGCTGAACGATCTCGCCGAGATACGCACGATTACCGACATGGCCAACGAACTCGAGCGCCTGGTCAAAAAAGCATGAACCTCGTCGAACGCCGGATCGCTGCCGAGGAACTGCCCTGGCAGGACAGCAATGTGCTCGGCACGATGGTGCTCGTTGACGGCAGCCCCACTGCGGGCACCGTCGACGGCCGCAACGTCATTCTCGCCGGCACCAACAATTACCTCGGCCTGACGTTCCATCCCGATTGCGTGCGCGCATCCGCCGAAGCGGCGGCGCGCTACGGCACGGGTACAACCGGTTCGCGGCTCGCCAGCGGAACCTACCCCGACCACACCGCGCTCGAACGCGAACTGGCAGAGTTCTACGGCGCGCGCTCGGCAGTGGTGTTCACCACCGGCTATCAGGCCAATGTCGGCATGATTTCGGCGCTGGCCGATCGCGACTCGGTGTTGATTCTCGACGCGCAGAGTCACGCCAGCATCTACGACGGCGCCACGCTCGCGGGTGCCACGACATATCGCTTCAAGCACAACGACGTGGCCGATCTCGACAAGAAACTGCGGCGTCTCGGCGAATCCGCGGCCAACGCGCTGGTCATCGTCGAAGGCATCTACAGCATGCTCGGCGACACCGCGCCACTCGCCGAAATCTGCGAAGTCACCACGCGCCACCGGGCCGCGTTGTTGGTTGACGAGGCGCATTCGTTCGGCGTGCTTGGCGAAACGGGCCGCGGCCTCGCCGAAGAAGCCGGCGTCGAAGATCAGGTCGATGTCGTCGTCGGCACGTTCAGCAAAAGCCTCGGCTGCGTCGGCGGCTATGCGGTCAGCCGGCGTCACGATCTGTCGCTGCTGCGCGCGGCCGCGCGTTCGTATGCGTATTCGGCGTCGAGTTCGCCGTCGGTGATGGCGTCGGCGCGTGCGGCGCTGAACGTCATCCGTGAAAACCCCGATCTGCGCGAACGCCTGCACAACAACGCGCGCGTCACCTACGGCGCGCTGCAGCAACTCGGCTACGAACTGGGGCCGGTGATCACGCCGGTTGTCGGCGTGCACGTGCGCGATACAGAGCAAGCGCTGAATGCATGGCGGTTTCTGATCGATCGCGGCGTGTATGTGAATCTGGTGCCGCTGCAGGCTTCGCCTGGACCGTTCTGTCTGCTGCGGGTCAGCCTGTCGGCGGCGCATACGCCGGAGCAGATCGACGCGATCATCGAGGCGTTTCGGGCGCTGCGCGATTCGGGGCCGTTGCGGGCGGAGGCGGTCACGGAGCTGATTCCGATCGGGCGGGTCGAGCAGTTGCTAACGATTGCCATCGGGCGTAGCCATCAGCCACGCACCGCACTCGTCACCAGATGGTGGAGCAGGCCGCAGCCGAACCTCGGGTTGAACGAACTGCGACAACCACGCAGGCCGCTGGTTCAACCTCCGTAGCCGGCGTCGTCGATGACATCCGCCAACGTCCAGCCCTGATGTCGGTGTACAGCCACGCGTCGATCGACGCGAATCGCGCCGTGCCCGCGAGCGTGCGAACAGATGCCTGCGCCGCGCCCGCGGCCGCGAACAGCTTCGACAAGCGCACAGCAGTAGTGAGCAACAGGCGGCAAACGCGCCGCAACCTTTCATCGGCCCTTGGTCTCGTGTTCGCTCACCTTTGTGGCCCTGTGCGTTTGGCGAAGTGCCAGAAGCATGGCGCTCAAGCGGTCTTTAACCGACACACTTTTCGAACCGAACGATTCAGTACCGCCCGCCCAACTTCGAATGATCCCAGCTCACGTATCGCTGCGGATGAAACTTGATCACCGCCCTTTTCGCCGCCGTCTTCGACACCGCCGCGGTCAGCGCCTGCCGCTGTGTCGCATCGAGCGTCGCGCCGCGCGAATTGATCTTCACAAGTGTGTCGATCGCGGTGTCTAGATCGTCGATGACCTCGGCGCGCGCATAGATCACCACGCCTTTGAGTTTTGCGTACTCCTCGCCACTCTCCACCAGCAGGCTCGCCTTCGGATCCCGTTGCCAGTTCAGTACCTTCTGCGACTTCGCGAACGTCGTGCAGTACAGGCAGCCCGCGTCGTCAACGTAGAACCACATGGGCATCGGGTGCGGATAGCCGTCCTTGCCGTTGGAAACGATGATCAGCGTCTTGCGGCTGTCGAGAAACGCGCGGATCTCCGCGGCGTCGAGTTCGATGTTGTTGCGTCTGGACGGCATCTCGAGGTCCTGTGAGCTTGATTAAAGAGAATCTGTCGCTACCGCACGCAGCGGCTTCGAATGGCGCCATTCCGCGAGCAGCGTGCGCAGCGCTGCGACGAACGCGAGCGGCTGATCGAGGAACAGATGATGTTGCGCCTCCGGGATCGCGACGAACGGCACCGATTCGTCGAGCACCTTGAACATGTAGTCGGCAACCTCCTGGCCGAACAGGTAGCTGTCCTGGCCGTAAATCACGCCCACGCGGCAACTGATCGATGCAAGTCCTTCCGCCATGTTGGTATGGAACTGCATCTTCCTGAACAGGCCGTCGTCGAACTTCCACGTCCAACCGGCTTCGGTCCGCTTCAGCGAGTGCTTGCCGATGTAATCGAGAATGTACTGATTGTTGCAATCCTGCGGCGGCATCAGCCGAAAGCGCGCCAACGCTTCAGCGTAGTCGTCGTACATCCGCTTGGGACGAATCGGCGAACGGCGCGGATCTCGTTCCCATTGGAAATCCGGCGGGCGCACCGCGGAATCGACCAGTACGATCCCGGCGAGCCGCTCGCGATACAACAGCCCCGTATTCAGTGTGACGAAGCCGCCGAAGCTGTGACCGACGATGATCGAGTCGTTGCCGAAGCCGGCGGCGTCCATGACGCCGGCCACCTCCGCCGCGAACCCTTCCGGTGAATAGTGTTCGCGATGACCCGAATCGCCCATGCCCGACAGATCGATCGCCGCGACTCGATAGTGTTCGAGCAGGAACGGCGCGATGAACGTCCACCAATGCGCGTGCGCGCCGTTGCCGTGCACCAGCACGATGCCGGGCTTGTCGCTGACGCCGCCCCATTGCAGGAAATGGATGCGGGCACCGTCAACCTCGATCCAGCCTTCTTCGAACGGCACATTCAGCGCCTTGGCAAACCAGCCCGGCGCGTCCTTTAGAACGCCCAATATGCACTCCCGCGTGGATAAGCGTGGGATTGTCCGCATCGGCAGACGCCGCGGCAAGCCAAACGACCCCGCAGTCATCCATCGCCGCCGTCCGCAACCGCCGTTCACAGCGTCTCCATCACGATATGTCTGCATTGCAAATCGGTGCACGGATGGTGTAACCCTGGTCGATCGGGCAATCTTTCAGTTCGCACCAAACGAAGGCCTCACTACCCGATGAAGCTGCGAACGACACTCGTTGCCCTCGGCTGGGTGCTTTGTACGTTGATGTCCATTGAGATCGCCGCGGCGACAAATCCGGTCACGCTGTTTTCTCCACAAGGTACCGTCAAGCAGGTTCGCCAGGTGACGGCCCGCTTCGCGGTGCCGATGGTCGCACTTGGCGACCCGCGGCTGGCCGATCCGTTCGATATCGATTGCGACGCCAAGGGTCAAGGTCGCTGGGCTGACGAGCGCAACTGGGTATACGACTTCGATGCAGACGTGCCCGGCGGGCTGCGTTGCACGTTCACGCTGCGTGCCGGCCAACGATCGCGAGATGGCGCGCCGATCGGCACAGGGCAACGCTTCGTGTTCGATACGGGCGGTCCGTCTATTCGCGTGGCGTTACCTTATGAAGGCAGTACCGTCGACGAACGCCAGGTGTTCCTGTTCGCGCTCGATGCGGCTGCAACGACCGAATCGATCGAACGTGCTGCGTATTGCGCGGTCGACGGCATCTCGGAACGCATACCGGTACGCGTACTGAGAAGCAAAGAACGCGCGGCGATTCTCGACCAGCGTCGCGAACTGGGCTACAGCTACTATCGAATCCTGTGGAAGGATGGCGCGCTTTCGACCGCGCGCATTCGCGACCGTACGCTCGAAGCCGCCGCCGAAGCGAATCTCGTGGTGCTCGCCTGCAACCGCAATCTGCCGAACCACACGAAACTGCAGGTCGTTTGGGGCGCCGGCATCGAGGCACCGAACCATATCGCCACGACCATCGACCAGAAGCTGGCGTACCAGGTCCGTCCGGCGTTCACCGCACATCTGGAATGCAGTCGCGTCAACGCGCGCGCCGGCTGTATTCCGCTGCAACCGCTGCGATTGCGTTTTAGCGCGCCGGTTCCGGCGGTAAGCGCACGGGCGATTCGAATTGTCATGTCCGACGGCGCGGCAATGGCACCGGAACCCATCGCGGCAGGGGTCGAAACCGTCGAAGACGTCACTTTCAAAGGACCGTTTCCGCAGGACCAGACGGTCAGGGTGGCACTGCCTGCCGGGCTGGTCGACGACGTCGGCCGGCCGCTACTGAATGCCGAACGCTACCCGCTCGACGTTGCAATCGACAGCTACCCACCGCTGGCAAAGTTCTCCGGCGACTTCGGCATACTCGAAGCCAACCAGCCGGTTCTGCTGCCGGTCACGTTGCGCAACGTGGAATCAACGCTGCCGGCCAAACGAACAGAAATCACTGGCAAGCGCCTTCGGGAGACATCGGACGCCGCGCACGTTGCGACGTGGCTTAGGCGAGTCGAAGCAGCCAACCGGCCACGCGGTGCGTGGTCCTATGACGAGGCCGAGAAGAAATCGTTCTGGGTCGAGCAGACCGCGGACCGCTCGTTGTTCGGGCCGAGCGACACGACAGAATCGTTCACGGTGCCGGCCGGCGCTGCGCCAAACGCGCCGGCGCGGCCATTCGAAGTCGTCGGTATTCCGCTGCCGCAGCGCGGCTTCTACGTTGTACAACTCGCCAGCCGGCGACTCGGCGAAGCGCTGCTCGGCAGCGACCGGCCCCGCTTCGTATCGACCGCAGTGCTGGTAACCAACCTCGCCGTACATTTCAAATGGGGCCGCGAATCCTCGCGAATCTGGGTCACGCACCTCGATGACGCAACGCCGGCAGCCAACGTCGATGTCGAGATCACAGACTACTGCACCGGTGCACTACGATGGCATGGTCGCACGGATCACGACGGCATCGCGGTGGTTGCTCAGACATTCGGCGACCCCAGTGGCAGCGCCTCGTGCAGCTACGCTCCGCCACTGATGATCAGCGCGCGAACCGAAGACGACTTCAGCTTCGCACTGTCTTCCTGGAATGAAGGTATCGCGCCATACGACTTCGGCTTGGACGTCGGCGACAAATCGGAGGCCGACATCTATCACACCGTGCTCGATCGGGCACTGTTCCGAGCCGGCGAAACGGTGTCGATGAAACATTTCCTGCGGCGCCACATCGCAGCGGGCGTGGAGCTTGCCCGCACGCTGCCCGGCGATCGCAAGGTCCGCATCACGCATCGCGGCAGCGCAACGCGCTTCGAATTCACCGCGTCGTTCGATGCCAACGGCATTGCTGAATCGACGTGGCCGATTCCGCCGGACGCAAAGCTGGGCGACTACTCGATCGAGATCTATGGCAACAAATACTGGCATGACAGCGGCGCGTTCAAGGTGGAACAGTTTCGTTTGCCGACCGTTCGCGCGACCGTCGACGGACCCAGCCAGCCGCAGCTGCGGCCAACCCAAGTGGTGCTGAACCTGCACGCAAGCTATCTGTCCGGCGGCAGCGCAGCCGGATTGCCCGTCAAAGTTCGCACCACCGTCGAGCCGAGAACCATCAGCTTCGCTGATTATCCCGATTACGAGTTCGGCGGCCCGGCAGTGACCGAAGGTACCACTCAATCGGGTCCTGCCGCATACGACTTCGAACACGACGCCGATACTAACAATGTCATCAAGGCGCGCGTCGTTCCGTTGACCCTCGACGATCAGGGCGCAGCACGCGTGACGATTCCCGATTTACCCAACGTTGAACAAGCGTCAGTGCTGAACGCCGAAATGGACTATGCCGATGCAAACGGCGAAATCATGACGTCCGCGACGCGCATCGACCTGTGGCCCGCCGCAGTGACGCTCGGCATTCGAAGCGAGGGCTGGGCGGCGAGCACCAGGCAGATGCGTTTTCGCGTGGTCGCGCTCGATCTGCGGGGCCGGCCCGCGGCCGGTCAGCGCATCGACGTGACCTTGTATCGCGCGACCAACTATTCGTATCGCAAGAGATTGATCGGCGGCTTCTATGCCTACGAAAGCATGCGCGAGGTGCGCGCCCTGAAGCCGACCTGCGACGGCGCGACCAACGCACAAGGCCTGCTGAGTTGCGAAGTCGCCCCCGGCACCGCGGGAGAAGTGATCGTGGTCGCTCGCGGCAAGGACGCAGCCGGTCACTCCGTTGCGGCCTCAACATCGATGTGGGTAGTCGCTGCGGAGGACTGGTGGTTCGGCGGCACCAGCGGCGATCGGATGGACCTGTTGCCCGAGCAGAAGGAGTACCAGCCCGGCGATACGGCACGCTTTCAGGTGCGCATGCCGTTCCGCAGTGCAACTGCGCTCGTCACGGTAGAACGCGAAGGTGTGCTCCAGAGTTTCGTGACAACCCTCGACGGCACCGATCCCATCGTCGAAGTGCCGATCACCGACGCCGACGCACCCAACGTGTTCGTATCGGTACTGGCCGTGCGCGGTCGCGTCGGAGCGTTCGCAAGCTGGCTCGCCGACTTGGCGCGGCGTTTCGATCTGCCCGATTTCATCCCCCGCAATGGCGGCCGGCCGACCGCGCTGATCGATCTCAGCAAGCCGAGCTATCGGCTCGGCACGGCAGAGATACGTGTCGGCTGGAAGCCGCACCGGCTCGACGTCAAGGTCACCGCGGATCAGCCAAGCTACACCGTGCGACAGCAGGCCCACGTGAAAATCCACGTCGCCCGCGCCGACGGCAAACCGCTGCCGGCCGGATCGGAAGTCGCGCTCGCTGCGGTGGACGAAGCGTTGCTCGATCTGGCGCCCAATCCAAGTTGGAACCTGCTCGCTGCGATGATGGGGCGACGCGGGCTCGAAGTGTGGACCGCGACCGCCCAGATGGAAGTGATCGGCCGTCGCGCGTTCGGCCGCAAGGCGGTGCCGCACGGCGGCGGCGGTGGCCGTGAACGCGCGCGCGAACTGTTCGACACGTTGCTGACGTGGCAGGGCCGCGTCGCGCTGGATGCGAACGGCAATGCGCAAGCGACATTTCCACTGAACGATTCGCTGACGCACTTTCGCATCGTCGCCGTTGCCAACGGCGGTGCCGATCTGTTCGGCACCGGCGGCACGCGCATTGCGACAACGCAGGACCTGTTGCTGCTGTCAGGTGTGCCGCCCGTCGTCCGCGAAGGCGACCGCTATGCAGCGACCTTCACCGTACGCAACACAACCGATCATTCGATCGCCGCCGATGTTGGTGCGACAACTGTTCCGGCGCTGACACCACCGCTTCCATCCCAACGAATCGACATTGCCGCGGGCGGTGCACGCGACGTCACCTGGCAGGCGGAAGCGCCCATCGGAACCGCTACCGGGACCGGTACGCTTGCGTGGAACGTTTCGTTGAGAGCAACCTCAGGCACCGCGCACGACCGGCTCGCCGTGACGCAGCGTATCATCGCGGCAATTCCGGTGAGCACCTTCCAGGCGACGCTGACGCAACTCGATCGGCCGCTCGTCATCGCAGTGCAGCGACCGGCGGACGCCATTGCCGGCCGCGGTGGACTCGACGTGTCGCTGCAGGCGCGCCTCGGCGACCGTCTCGACGGTGTGCACGAATACATGTCGCGGTATCCGTACGTGTGCCTCGAACAGAACCTGTCCAAAGCCGTCGCGCTGCGTGACCCGGATGCATGGCGGCGCTGGATGGACCGGCTGCCCACCTATCAGGATCGCCATGGGCTGTTGAAGTATTTCCCGTCGGATACGCTGGCCGGCGACGACACGTTGACGGCCTATTCGTTGGCGATCGGTGCTGAAGCCGGATATTCGATTCCGCAGCCCGAATTGCAGAAGATGCTGGATGGGTTGACCGATTTCGTCGAGGGGCGAATCAATCTGCGCTCCGCTCTGCCGACAGCCGATCTGACAATTCGGAAGCTCGCCGCAATCGAAGCGCTATCGCGTTATCAATCCGCTCAACCACGCATGCTCGACAGTATCGAGATCGACCCGAACAACTGGCCGACGTCAGCGGTGCTCGACTGGCTGAACATCCTGCGCCGAATACCGGCGCTGCCGAATGCCAAAACTCGCGCAGCCGAGGCGGAACGCATCGTTCGCGCGCGCCTGAATTTTCAGGGCACCACGATGGGCTTTTCCACGCAACGCAGCGACGCGCTATGGTGGCTGATGGTCTCCAGCGACTCGAACGCCGTTCGCACACTGTTGACTTTGATGGACCGGCCGGCCTGGCGCAGCGACATGCCACGGATGGTTCGCGGCGCAATCGGACGGCAACAGTTTGGACATTGGAATACGACGGTCGCTAACGCGTGGGGCGTTCTCGCGATGGAAAAATTCTCCAACGCATTCGAATCGGCACCGGTCACGGGCACGACACGCCTCAGCTATGGTCCCCTCGAACAGTCGTTGGTATGGCGCGAGAAATCCGACGAGTTGAAAGCGCAGTTGCCGTGGCAGAACGGTCCGGAAACGCTCGATGTAGCGCAACTCGGCACCGGAAGGCCGTGGGTTACCGTACGCGCCACCGCTGCGTTACCGTTGAAATCCGCGCTCTCAACCGGCTTTGCGGTCACCCGCACCGTCACCGCCGTCGAACAGGCCGAGCCCAACCATTGGACCCGCGGCGACGTCGTTCGCGTGCGTCTCGACGTCGATGCGCAGTCCGACATGACCTGGGTCGTCGTCGATGATCCGATTCCAGCGGGCGCCACGGTTCTCGGCAGCGGGCTCGGTGGTCAGTCGCGCACGTTGACCGACAACGAGAAGCAGTCCGGCTGGGCGTGGCCCGCATTCGAACAGCGCACGTTCGATGCATTTCGCGCCTACTACCGGTTTGTGCCGAAAGGCAAATTCACCACCGAATACACACTGCGGTTGAACAACCCGGGCACTTTCCAGCTGCCGCCGACACGCGTCGAGGCGATGTATGCGCCGGAAATGCTCGGTGAAACGCCCAATGCACCGGTCGTTGTGGAACCGCAACCGTGACGCGGGTTGCGCGCGCGATGCCGGTGGCCGCCATCTTCGCAGCCGCACTGTGCGCGCTGGCGTTCTGGTTGCGTTCACCGGACGCCGCCGCGGTGCCGGATTTCGCGACCGTGCGTGCCCGTTGGCAACCCTCGGAGGCGTACCTGCTCGACCGCGATGGCGTATTGCTCGACAGCGCTCGAATGGACTACGGCGTTCGGCGCTTCGACTGGATCAGTCTCGATTCGATTTCACCCGCGTTGATCGAGGCCGTCATTGCTGCCGAAGATCACCGCTTCTGGACACATCACGGCGTCGACTGGTACGCCGTCGCCGGCGCGCTGCGCGACAACCTGAGCGGCGCCCACCGCCGCGGCGCCAGCACCATTACGATGCAGTTGGCTGCGATGATCGACCCTTCGATCGCACGGTACCGCCGTGGCTGGTCAGACAAGTTTGCACAGGTGCGAACCGCCCAGGTGATCGAATCGCACTGGAGCAAAGCGCAGATCCTCGAAGCCTATCTGAACCTGCTCGACTTTCGCGGCGAGTTGCAGGGTGTGGACGCCGCAGCGCGCCTGCTGGCGGGCAAACTGCCGTCGGGGTTGTCGGTACCGGAAAGTCTCGTGCTCGCGGCACTGCTTCCAGCGCCGGCACTGAACGCCGCGCGAATCGCTGCGCGTGCCTGCGGACGCGCGCGCGCTCTGCACGCGGCGCCGGGCTGCGATGCGATCACGGCAACCACGCACACGTTGCTGGATCGCGCCGCGCACCTGACGGAGGCCGCGGATCTCGCGCCCGATCTCGCTGGTGAGCTACTCGAACAGCCGGGCCAGCGCCTCGTCACCACACTGGACGCCAACGTTCAAAGGGTGGCGCGTGACGTGATGCGCAATCACCTGGCGGGCCTCGCACTTCACAATGTCCGCGATGGCGCGGCGCTGGTTGTCGACAACGCGAGCGGCGACGTGCTCGCGTATGTCGGTTCGGCGGGACCCGAGTCACGCGCGCGGCATGTCGACGGCGTGCGCGCGCATCGTCAGGCGGGCTCCACGCTGAAGCCGTTCCTGTATGGCCTCGCATTGGAGAACCGGTACCTGACGCCCGCCTCGCTGCTGGACGATTCCCCGATCAGCCTCGATACCGCCACGGGCGTCTATCTGCCGCAGAACTACGACCGGGATTTCAAGGGCCTCGTCAGCGTACGCACTGCGCTCGCCAGTTCGTTGAACGTACCTGCGGTGCGCACGTTGGTGCTCGTCGGCGTCGAAGCATTCCGCGATCGACTGCACGCGCTTGGCTATTCCGGCATCATCCAGGATGGCGAATTCTACGGCTACTCACTGGCACTCGGCTCCGCAGAGGTGAGCCTGTGGGAACAGGTCAATGCGTATCGAACGCTTGCGCGTGGCGGCTTCGCTTCGCCGCTCAGGTTACTTGCTGACGAGCCGACAGTGCCGCCGTCGCGCGAACTGCCCGCGGTTGCCAGCTTCCTCATCGGCGACATCCTGAGCGATCGCGCAGCGCGCGTCGCGACGTTCGGGCTCGACAACCATCTGAACACCGATTTCTGGAGCGCAGTGAAAACCGGCACCAGCAAAGACCTGCGCGACAACTGGTGCATCGGCTTCACGGATCGCTACACCGTGGGCATCTGGGTCGGCAATTTCGAGGGTGACTCGATGCGCACCGTCAGCGGCGTCACCGGCGCCGCGCCGGCGTGGCACGATATCATCGCCGCGTTGCGCACAACGCACGGTTCCCGCGCGCCGTCTCCGCCGCTGGGCGTGCGCCGCATTGCCGTAACCTTCGACGGCGGCGTCGAACCGCCGCGCAACGAATGGTTCGCGGCGGGGACCGAACTCACGACGGTGGCGCCGGTGCCGACGCACGCGGCTCGAACCCACATCGCCAGCCCCGGCAACGGACTGATCATCGCGATCGATCCAGACATTCCGTCACAACGCCAGCGCGTCCCGCTGCTCGCCCGCGGCACGACGAAACAGTTGGCGTTTCGCCTCGACGGCGCCGCAATCGGCCCCGCCGACACGCCATTGATGTGGGCACCCCGCACCGGCGCACACCGGCTCGCGCTGGTCGATGCGGCAGGAAGCGTCATCGATCAAGTGCTGTTCACAGTGCGGTAATTAAGGTGCGCTACCGCTGACGGTGGAGATGGATGTTTATTGCGCCGGACACGCCGTAAGTCCCATCCCCGGAGGCTCGTCCTGCGCAATAAACATCCACCTGCGTCGGCGTATCCACCGTGATCAGGGGCAAAGGGTCAGAGTGCTTCTTTCGACGTGGAGTCGCGGCTATATGTCTAGGTGAAGCACTCTGACCCTCGTCCTCCCCCGAACGAATTGCAGCGCTCGAGTCGTGATGGGTGCGGGTTTGCCGTGCGACGGACCGTCGGCGCCAGGGATGGCGCTGACCAGCTCCAGGGATGGGACCTACCGCGCTCTCGTCACGAAGAGCGGCGTATGGCAAACCCGCACCCATCACGACAACGAATCCTTCGATGATCGCTGGAATTGCTGGAAAGTTATGACCACCCGCCTATGCATCTACAATACCCCGCACCTCAGTGAACCCGGATCGCCCATGCAGCAGAGCCTCG
This sequence comes from uncultured Gammaproteobacteria bacterium, assembly GCA_963735085.1. Lineage (GTDB taxonomy): Bacteria > Pseudomonadota > Gammaproteobacteria > Pseudomonadales > Azotimanducaceae > DATJGR01. The sequence goes on along the minus strand of CAVTJP010000005.1, from coordinate 2,160,433 downwards.
AGCACCTGATCGCCCTGCTCGATCTCGAAGAGATCGACGTCAATCATTTTCGCGGCTCCAGCCCCAACGAAGGGTGGCAACGCGTGTATGGCGGCCAGGTCATCGGCCAGGCGCTGGTGGCTGCATCGCGCACCGTCGTACCGGAGCGTCACGCGCATTCGCTGCACGGTTATTTTCTGCGGCCGGGCGATACGTCGCTGCCGATCCTGTACGTCGTCGATCGCATCCGCGACGGCAAGAGCTTCACCACCCGCCGCGTCGTCGCCATTCAGAATGGCAAAGCGATCTTCAACATGGCGATTTCGTTTCAGAATCACGAGGAAGGATTGGATCACCAGTTCGACATGCCCGACGTGCCGCCGCCCGACGACCTGGAAGACGAGGCATCGCTACGCCGACGGATGTCGCAAGATCTGCCGAGCGAGTATCGCGAGATGTTCACCCGCGAGCGTCCGATCGAAGTGCGCCCGATCGACCCGAACGACTTATTCCATCCAACACCGCGCGCGCCCTTCCAGAACGGTTGGATGCGCGCGCGCGATGCGCTGCCCGACGACTTGCGCTTACACCAGTGCGTGCTCGCGTACCTGTCGGACTGGTCGCTGCTCGACACCGCATTGCTGCCGCATGCGGTGTCGTATACGCAGCAGAATCTGCAAAGCGCCAGCCTCGACCACGCGATGTGGTTTCACCGGCCGTTTCGCGCGGACGAGTGGCTGCTGTTCGTTCAGGACAGCCCGAGCGCATCCGGCGCGCGTGGCTTCAATCGCGGCCTGATCTATCGGCGCGATGGCGCGCTCGTCGCAAGCGTCGCGCAGGAGGGCCTCATCCGCCTGCATCAAGGGTCAGAGCGACTCTGACCCTCCTAGGCTTTGCATTCGCGCGGACTTGACCACGATAATAACCCGCTTTGCGCTCGCGGCCCTTGCGAGATCAACCAACAGCCTTCAGGGGGAGTGAGTGCCGGACATCGAACACATAACCGGATCGGTCGATTCGCTGAAGAACGCGCTGGAGCAACACCGTTACATCTGCAGCAATCAGATCGCCACCGCCGTCTATCTCGCGTTCCATCTGAAGAAGCCCGTCCTGATCGAAGGCCCGCCGGGGGTCGGCAAAACCGAACTGGCGAAGACCACCGCGACGATGTTCGGTATGCCGCTGATTCGCCTGCAGTGCTACGAGGGCCTCGACGAATCCAAAGCGCTTTATGAATGGAAGTACGGTAAGCAGCTGCTGTACACACAGGTGCTGAAGGAGACCCTCGACGAAGTGCTGCAGGGCGCCAAAGGCTTCAGGGAATCCGTCAGCCGGCTGCACGAGTTCGGTGACATCTTCTTTTCCGAGGAATTTATCGAGCCGCGGCCGCTGCTGAAAGCACTGAAAGAAGAACACGGCTGCGTGCTGCTGATCGACGAGGTCGACAAATCCGACCACGAATTCGAATCGCTGCTGCTGGAGATTCTGTCGGACTTCCAGGTATCGATTCCGGAGATCGGCACGGTAAAAGCCAAAGCCGAACCGCCGCTGGTGTTTCTCACGAGCAACAACACCCGCGAAATTTCCGACGCACTGAAACGCCGCTGCCTGCACCTTTATATTCCGTTTCCCGACATCGATCTCGAGCAGCGCATCATTCATGCGCGCGTTCCGGAAATTCTGCCGGAGCTGCGCAAGCAACTCGTCAGCTTCATCCACGAACTGCGCGACCTCGATCTGAAGAAAGTGCCGGCGATATCGGAAACCATCGACTGGGCGCGCACCTTGCTGCTGTTGCACGCAGACCGGCTCGACCCGGAACTCGTCCGCGACACTCTGAACGTAATCCTGAAGTTTCAGGACGACATCGTGAACGTCGAAGCCGAATTAACGACGTTGACGAGCAAGGCGACGAAAGGTTAGAGAAAAGGGGGGGTCAGAACGGTTCTGACCCTCGTTCTGGAGACGCGGTGGAACGTACGCTATCCAATTTCATTCGCGCGTTGCGTAACGCCGAGGTGCGCGTGTCCACCGCCGAGACGCTCGATGCGTTCAACGCGATGGAACTGGTCGGCTATCGCGATCGGGCGTTCCTGAAAGACGCGCTGTCGATGGTGCTGCCGAAGACCGCCGACGAGAAAGAATCGTTCAGCGACTGCTTCGATGCGTTCTTCTCGTTCAAGAAGTTCGATACCGACCCGCCGCGCCCGAGCGATTCGTCAGAGGACGCTGACAATACCGATGAGGGGCAATCCGAGCAGGACGGCGACGATGCGCAAGGCGGCCAGGGGGCCGAAGGTCGCGGTTCCAAGGCGGGTGGCGGCGGCGCGCGTAAATCCAAGCAGCGCGGCGGCCAAGACGACGAAGACGAGGACCTCGGCAAAGGCGAGATGGCCGAGCCGACATCGAGCCTCGGCAAACTGCTGATCGAAGGCGCGCGTGCCGAACTCGCGATGGCGATGGCGAGTGCCGCCGAAGCCGTGGATCTCAAATCGATTCAGGTGTTCACGCAGAAAGGCCTGTATACGCGCCGGATCATGGAGGCGATGGGGCTGAACGATCTGTCGCGGGAAATCTCTGCACTGCGACAGAGCCGCGCAACGCCGGCGCGCAGGCTGGGCCAGGAACTGAAGAAGCGCCGCGAGTGGTTGCGCGAACAGGTGCGCGACTACGTCGAACAGCAGTTTCTGCTGCACGCGGATGCGACCGGACGGCGGCTGCGCGAAGACCTGTTGCGCAAGGTCAAGCTGTCCAATGTCGAACAGCGCAACTTCCGGCTCATTCAGGAAGTCGTGTTCCGTATGGCGAAAAAGCTCGCCGCGCTGCATTCACGGCGCAAGAAGGTCTTCAAGCGCGGCGCCCTGAACCTGCCGCGCACGCTACGCCGCAACATGGCATACGACGGCGCAATCTTCGATCTGCACTGGAAATCTGTGAAGATCGACCGGCCGAAAGTGTTCGCCATCTGCGATGTCAGCGGCTCGGTCGCCAACTACGCGCGCTTCATGCTGATGTTCCTATACAGCCTCGAAGAGGTGATGCCAAAGGTGCGTTCGTTCGCGTTCTCTTCCGATCTGGCCGAGGTCACCGAGCTTTTCGAACGCAACAAAATCGAAGACGCGATCGCCAAAGTACTACGCGATTACAGCGGCGGCTCCACCGATTACGGCCAGGCATTCGTCGACTTCAAGAAGCTGTGCCTCGACGACGTGGACAATCGCACCACGATCATCATCTTGGGCGATGCCCGCAACAACTATGGCGAACCGCGCGCCGAAATCCTCAAAGAGATGTACGACCGCTGCAAGCGCTTGATCTGGTTGAACCCGGAATCGCGCAATAGCTGGAACGTTGGCGACGCCGAAATGCGCCGCTATTCCGCCTATTCGCACCAGGTCGAGGAATGTAACAGCCTCATGCATTTGGAGCGGATAGTCGGTAACCTGCTGCGCACAGTCCAATAGCCCACCATCCGCGACATGAGTGAAGTCATCACCGATACGGGCGACTCCTTCACGCGCACGGCGGCGCGTCAGCTACTGCTGCTCGGCCTGCTCGGCATTGCCGCGTTCTTCGCATTGGCAATGCTGCTGGGTTGGTTGTCGCGCATCACCAGCGGCAGCGAAGGCGCCTCCGAAGCCGTCGATCCGATCACGAAGACGATCACATTGGCAATCGGCGCCGAACCACCGCAGCTCGACAGCACGCGCGCCACCGATCAGGTCAGCGGCTTCGTGCTCGGCCACGTGATGGAAAGCCTGTTGCGTCGCGGCCCGGGCACCAAACTGGAACCCGGCGTCGCCGAGCGCTGGCAGATCACACCGACCGGAGCCACGTTCTGGCTGCGCCCGGACGCCCGCTGGAGCGACGGTAAACCCGTTACCGCACACGACTTCGTATTCGCGTGGCGCAAGGTCGTGGACCCTGCCACCGCGTCGGAGTACGCGTTCTTTCTATTCCCCGTGAAGAACGGCGAGCGCATCAACAAAGGCGAACTGCCGGTCGAGGCGCTGGGTGTGCACGCCGTCGACGACCGCACGTTGGTTGTCGACTTCGAACGTCCAATCTCCTATTTCGAAAAGCTCGTGGTGTACTCCACGTACGGGCCGATCCGGCAGGACTTCTACGAAGCGCAGCACGGCCGCTACGGCGCCGACGCGAACGCAATGCTGTACAACGGGCCGTTCCGCATCACCACGTGGATCCATGGCGCTCATTTGCGCATGGAGAAAAACCCATCCTACTGGGATGCGGACCGCATCCGGCTCAACGTCATCGACCTGCCCTATTTCACCAGTGACGCGAATGCTGTGCTGAATCTGTTCAAAGACGGCAAAGTTGCAATCGCCGGTCTCGATGCCGATACGCTGGACAACGCGCTCCAACAGGGCTGGCAGATTCACCGCTTCAACACCGGCGCGGTGTTCTACATCGAGTTCAATCACCGGCCCGGCCGCCCGACACGCAACCTGAACCTGCGCCGTGCGCTGTCGTTGGTGTCGGATTCGAGCGAACTGGTCAACAAGGTGATGAAGCTGCCCGGCAACCTGCCGGGCGTGTCACTGTTCCCGGCGTGGCTGCCCGGCGTGCACGGCTATTTCCGCCAGGAATATCCACCGCAGCCGATGCGCGTGGACATCCCCGAGGCGCGGCGCGATCTGGAACTCGCGAAGCAGGAACTCGGGCTCACCGAACTGCCGCCGCTGGTGATGCTGACCGGCGACAATCCGCAGTCCGCGACACAGGCCGAGTATTATCAGAACGTCTTGAAGCGCACGCTCGGCCTCGACGTCAAGATCGACAAGCAGATCTTCAAGCAGCGCCTCGCAAAGATGACAGCCGGTGAGTTCGACATGGTGATGGCCGGATGGGGACCGGACTACGATGATCCGATGACGTTCGCCGATCTGTTCACGTCGTGGAACAAGAACAACCGCGGGCTGTACTCGAACCCGAAACTCGATGAGCTGGTGCGCGTCGCGCAGAGTTCGCTCGACGCCAAGACGCGCATGGCTGCGTTCGGCAAGATACAGCGCATCATCCGCAACGACGTCGTGATCATTCCGGAATACGAGCAGGGCGTCGTGTACGTGTCCGATCCGCGCTTGAAAGGCATCGAGCGCCGCGTCGTCGGCGCCGATCCGGATTTCACCAACGCCTACATCGAGGGGAGCCGATGAGCCAACGCCGCGTCGGCCGCCGGCATTAACAGCAATGCTGCGCTACACGATCAAGCGGCTGATTCAGGGCGTCATCACCGTCTGGTTCATTGCCACCGCCACGTTCATCGCGATGCATTCGGTACCCGGCGATCCGCTGATCAACGACAAGGCCGTTGCGGCGCAGGTCCGCAAGAACCTCGAGACGAAGTACGGCCTCGACAAGCCGGTGACGCAGCAATACCTCATCTACATGAACAACATGCTGCACGGCGACTTCGGCATTTCGTTTACGCAGCAGAATCGCAGCGTCAACGACATCATCGTCGAACATTTCCCGATATCGGCGACGCTGGGCATTCTGGCCATCGTGTTCGCCGCCATGGGCGGCGTGCTGTGGGGAGCGCTGACCGCTCTGTACCGCAATCGCCTGCCGGACGTGGTGATCATGTTCCTGGTGATACTGGGTATCTCGGTGCCGAACTTCGTATTTGCCGCGCTCGGGCAGCTGGCGCTGGTGAATCTGAATGCGTTGTTTCATCGAACCATATTGCCGGTGGCCGGCTGGGGCGGCGTTTCGCACATGATCGTGCCGTCACTGGTGCTCGGTCTTGGCACGATGGCATTTCTCACCCGGCTGATGCGCTCGTCGATGCTCGAGATCGTCAATGCAGATTACATCCGCACCGCGAAAGCGAAGGGCCTGCCGATCACGCGGATCTTTCTGAAGCACGAGTTGCGCAACGCGATCCTGCCGGTGATCACCGTGCTCGGGCCGGCTATTGCCGCGATCACCACCGGCGGTTTCGTCGTCGAACTGGTGTTTGCGATTCCGGGTCTCGGCCGTTACTTCGTGCAGGCCGTGCAACAGCTCGACTACACCGTGATCATGGGCACCACGGTGTTTTACGGCGCGTTTCTGGTTTTCATGGTCATTCTCGTCGACCTGCTGTACGGGCTCGTCGATCCACGCGTCAGGCTGGAATAGCGGTGCGTAGCCATGGCTGAGACCACCGCCCCGTCGCTGTCCGCGCGCGCATTCGAACCGGTCGTCGCCGAACGTGTGCGGCACGAAATATCGCGGCCATCGTTATCGTACTGGCAGGACGCCTGGCTCAGACTGAAGCGCAATTCGCGCGCGCTGATGTCGCTGTATCTGATTATCGCACTGCTGCTGTTCACGGTATTCGGCCCGCTGCTGTGGCGCGTCGATCCCGCCACGCAGGATGTCGATCAGATCAGCCAATCGCCATGGGCCAGTCGCGCGGCAACGATCGTTGCACCGCATCAACCCTGGGCCGGCGTGACCGAGTCACCCGCGTCGAATGCAGTCCCGATGACGCTCGCGCTCGCACAGCCCGCCGATACGCAGTCGATACGCCTGGTGTGGAGTCCCGTTGCGCACGTCGCCGGCTATCGCATATATCGAAATATCTTCGACCCGGACGCCAAGCATTCGCTGGGCTTGCCGTTGGGCGATGTCTACGGCGCCGATCACGTCAGCTACGAAGACCTGCTCAATCTGGCGCCACAGACCTACTACTACACGGTGGTACCGTTCAACGCCAACGGCAAAGAACTGGCGCAGACTGCGCGGCTGACGGTGCATCCGATCCGCGTGATCACCGCGGACACCGCGATCGAACGCGGCCTGGCGGCGCCGAACGCCGATCTGCGAACCGGGCGAGCAGATCCGTCTCGCGCTGCACCCGTTCGGCACCGACTATCTCGGCCGCGACATGCTCGCCCGTTTGATGTTCGGCGCGCGCGTGTCGCTGTTCATCGGCATCGCCGCGCCGCTGCTGTACGTGGTGATCGGCATTCTGTACGGCGCCACCGCGGGTTTCCTCGGCGGCCGCATCGATCAACTGCTGATGCGCTTCACCGATTTCATCATTGCGCTACCATTCCTGCTGTTCATGATTCTATTCAAGATCGCGTTCGGCATCGGGCCCGGCGAAAGCGGCATCGTGCCGATGCTGGTGGCACTGGTGCTACTGAGTTGGCCCGGCACCGCGCGCCTCGTGCGCGGCCAGATTCTGCAGATTCGCGAGGAAGCCTACATCAGCGCATCGCGATTGCTCGGCGCGCCAACGAATTATCTGATCCTGCGGCACATGATCCCGAATACGCTGGGCGTGATCCTTGTGACATTGACGTTCGCGGTACCCGGCGCGATCTTCACCGAAGCATTTCTGTCGTTCATCGGCATGGGCGTCGCCCCGCCGACGCCGTCGTGGGGCAGCATGTGCAACGACGGCATCAAAACGATGCTGACGCATCCGCACGAACTGATCTTCCCTGCCGCATTCATTTCCGCCACGGTGCTTGCGTTCAATCTGCTTGGCGACGGCATGCGCGATGCGCTCGATGCCCGCATGAGATCGCGCGAATGACGCGACCGTTACTCGAGGTGGTGGATCTGCACGTCGAATTCGACACCTACGGCGGCACCGTACACGCGGTGCGCGGTGTCAGTTTCAGTGTCGAGCCCGGCGAAACACTGGCGATCGTCGGCGAGTCGGGCTGCGGTAAGTCGGTGTCGGTGCAGAGCATCATGGGCTTGATCCCGATGCCGCCCGGGCGCATCACCCACGGTTGCGCGCGGTTGCGCGGCGACGACATTCTGCGCAGCAAACAGATCGATGGCACCGACATCCGAGGCGACGAAGTCGGCATGATCTTTCAGGATCCGATGACGTCGTTGAACCCGACGATGAAGATCGGCGACCAGATCGCCGAGACCCTGATCGTGCATCGCGGGTTCAGCAAAAAAAGAGCAGCCGATCGCGCGATCGAACTGCTCCGCGCGACGCGCATTCCGGATGCCGCCGAACGCGCGAAACAATATCCGTTCGAGTTCTCCGGCGGCATGCTGCAACGCGCGATGATCGCAGTGGCCATCGCCTGCGAGCCGGCGATATTGATTGCCGACGAACCGACCACCGCACTCGACGTGACGATTCAGGCGCAGATTCTCGATCTGCTGAAGGACATCCAGCGCGAACGGCAGATGGCGATTGTGCTGATCACGCACGATCTCGGCGTGGTGGCGCGCATGGCCGATCGCGTCAACGTGATGTACGCCGGCGAGATCGTCGAGCGCGGCAGCGCGCAGGACATCTTCTATCGTTCCGCGCATCCGTACACGCTGGGCCTGCGTGACGCGATGCCGTCCACCAACGCCGACCGGTCGCACCGATTGCAGCCGATTGACGGCAGCCCGCCGGATTTGTTTGCGCCGCCGGTCGGTTGCGGCTACTTCGCGCGCTGCCCACACGCGATGCAGATCTGTCAGCACGAACGGCCACCGCTGTTCGACGTAGGCGACGATCACGCGTCGCGTTGCTGGCTGCAACACGCAGACGCCCATCGTGACGTTGCACGCCTCCATATCGCTCCACGCACGCAATCGCCACACCAATGAACGCGCTGATCACCGCGGATAGGCTGACCAAACACTTTCCCATCGGCGGCAATCAGATTGTGCATGCGCTCGACGAAGTGACATTGTCTATTGCCGAACGGGAAATCGTCGGGCTCGTCGGCGAGAGCGGCTCCGGCAAATCGACGTTCGGCAAAGCGTTGGTCGGCTTACACGCCAAGACCCGCGGCACCGTCACCTATCGCGATGAGCGGCTGCCGCAGCAGTACACACCGGCCGACTTTCGCAGCCACGCGAAGCGCATGCAGATGATCTTTCAGGATCCGTACTCGTCGTTGAATCCGCGCATGACGGTGGGTGAAATCATCGGCGAGGGTCCGCGGCTGTTCAGCAGCGAACCGTCCGTTCAGGTACGTGAGCAGGTTGCCGAATGGTTGCGGCGCGTCGGCCTCGAGCCGGATCACATGTCGCGCTACCCGCATGAGTTCTCGGGCGGCCAACGGCAACGCATCGGCATTGCGCGCGCACTGATCATGCAGCCCGAGTTCGTTGTATGCGACGAGCCGATCTCGGCGCTCGACGTGTCCGTGCAGGCGCAGGTGGTGAATCTGCTCGACGAATTGAAAACGTCGATGGGTCTTACGTTGTTGTTCATCGCGCACGACTTGTCGATGGTGCGCTACGTATCGGACCGGATGGCGGTGATGTACCTCGGCTCACTGGTCGAAGTCGGCCCAGCCGACCGGGTGTTCTTCGAACCCAAACACCCGTATACGCAACTGCTGATCGGCTCGAACCCGGAGCCGGATCCGATTGCTGAAAAGACCCGCAACAGCAATGAAATCATTGGCGAAATTCCGTCTCCGGTCAACATTCCACCGGGTTGCAGGTTCGCCAACAGATGTCCGAAGGTGATGGACGTGTGCCGCGTAACGCGGCCACCGTTGATCCCGCTGAAAGATGCGGATCAGCCCGAGCGCCTGGTTGCCTGTCATCTGTACGACTGAGCCGCCCGCGCACGTTGCAACATCGCACTGAGTCGAGACCGCAGATTCGGAAACGCGCGCGCATCGTAAGCATTCAATAGCGCTGTCAGATCCGCGTCGTCAATGAACGGCGCGTGGCGCAACAGACGTGCCAGGTCCCGTTCAGCCGCGCGCGTGCGCGTGGCGACGTGACGCGCTTTTTCAAAATCGATCAGCCAGCAACGATGCGGTGCGACGCGATCGATCAGCACATGCTTGGGATAGACGGCACCGTGCAGGATGCGCGCGCGGTGCAGGCGCGCCAGCATTGCAGACACATTACGCAGTATGGCGGCGCGATCCGAATCAGTCGCAGCGGCAAGCGCGCGTTCGAGATCCACCGTGGCGTCGATTTCTTCCAGCAGCAGCAGCGCGCGATCCGCCGAGCCTTCCGCATAGTGAATCACTCGTGGTACCGCAACGCCGATCGCGCGTGCACGTTCGATGAAACGCACTTCGCGGCGCAACGTCGGCGCGCGTCGGAACGCGTTCCACGCCGGCCGGCAGAAGAATGCCTGTTGACGCTTGACGAACAGATGCGCGTGCGTGGCGAATTCCGGCCATTGCGCCATGTCTGCAACACCGACGGTACTGGTACCGGCACCACGACGGTTCGGTTCGTCGAGCAACCGCACGTTGCAGTGCCAGAGCGCGTCGAAATTCAGCGCATTGAGGTGCATGGCTGATGGTCGCATCAAATGTCGGTTTTGGAGAATCGCTCGATCACGGACTCGTATCTGCACAATGCGCATTGACGCGAGCGAACGGTTGTGTTGTCGAACACACGGTGTTAGCCGAACTAAATACATTGACACACACACGTAACACCACTGTAATCCGTCGTGGCCGATGGGGTTCGTTCCTGCAATGCAGCGCCTGCGCGCAATTTCGAAGTGCCTCGTCGTAGTTCCGGTCAAAGTTTGGGGAAATTCATCATGAAGTTTCATTTCGCCGCAAGAACGCGACGATCAACGCAATCCACCGCAATGATTGCATGGGTCGTCGCTACGTCGTTCGCCGCATCCGCCTGGGCCGAAGACGCTGCCGTCACACCGCCTGCGAAGGCGCCGACCAAAGGCATCGAGGAAGTCATTGTCACGGCAGAACGCACTTCTAACAACATTCAGGACGTGCCGATCGCCGTAACGGCGTATACCGGTGCAACGTTGCAGAACCGGCAGATTCTAGGCACCTCCGACATTCAGATGAACGCGCCGAACGTCAGCTTCACGCCGACGAACTTCGGCAGTTCCAGCCTGTCGATCCGCGGTATCGGCCGCCTCGTGACAGCGGGTTCCGGTGACGCGGGCGTGGCGATCCACATGAACGAGGTGCCGTTCGGCACCAACCTGACCGCGATGGAGTTCTACGACATGGAGCGGGTCGAGATCCTGCGCGGTCCACAGGGCACCCTGTACGGCCGCAATGCGACCGGCGGCGTGATGAACATGATCACCGCCAAGCCGAACTTCGACGGCTTTGCCGCCAACGTCGAAGCCGAGTACGGCAATTTCAACGATCAGCGCGTCAAGGGCATGATCAACCTGCCGATCACCGATACATTCGCTTTGCGCTTCGCCGGCCAGGGCCTGATGCGCGACGGCTACACGAACAACAAATACAAGGCGCCCGGCATCGACGACAACGTCGACGGCCGCGGTATGTACAGCTACCGGATTTCGGGGCTGTGGGACATCACCGACAAACTCAGCGCATCGCTGATCTATTCGAAGTTCCACGAGGATGACAACAGAACGCGTATCACCAACCAGATATGCGTGACAAACCCGCTGCCGACCACCGGCTGCGTTCCCAACGCATACGGGCTGCAGCCCGTCAACTTCGGTTCGACGACCGGCGGCATCTTCTTCGGCCTGAACGACGCGGTGCAGATCGGCGATCCCAGCCCGCCCGGTATTCCCCGGCCGAAGTTGGGTGTACGCGACATGTTTACCGACTTCAATCCGAAGTACTACTACGACGAAAACATCCTCGAGAGCAATGTCACCTATCAGTTCGACAAATTCACCGTCAAATGGCTCAGCGGCATGCAGGACACCAGTTTCCGCTCGCTGCAGGACTACAACATGGATGTCGGCCCGACTCTGAACAAGACAGCCGCGAATCCCTCGGGCATCTATCCGACGTCGTCGGTCGTCGGTGGCCTGCAGCACTCGCCATGCGGCTCGGTGGAAGACGGCAAGTTCGGCGCGATAGGCGGTTGCATCTACTCGAACCCGATCGCCGGTGGCGGCACGCGCTCGTACTCCTACGACCGCTCGGATTCGACCAGCAACTACTGGACCACCGAACTGAACCTGCAGTCGCAGTTCGACGGCATGTGGAACTTCCTGCTCGGCACGAACTACTCACAGTCGCGCAGCTCTGGCGACTATTTCGTGATCGCGAACTCGCTCGACGTCGTCACCGCGCAGGGTACGGTGCCGCCGATCCCCTTCCCGCCGCTGTATCCGGGTCAGTTCGATTCGACCGGACAGAATCCCGGCTACAAGACGCGGGACTTCGCGGGCTTCGGCGAGTTGTACTTCAAGCCGACCGAGACGGTGAAAATTACCGCTGGATTGCGCTACAACCGCGACTATAAGGAAGTGCAGGACCGCGGCCTGTTGTTCAACGCGCTCGACATCAACAACGGTTATCTCGGCGGCGCGCTCGGACCAGACCCTGTCTGGCTTCGTACCACGGAGGCCGCTTACGTGCTCGCAGGTGTAATCAATCCCGCCGTAGGAGGTGATGCGCAGTTGGCTCACTACTACGGCATCGACTCGCAAACGTATGCGAACGCCGCAACAGTTGGCGGCGTTCCGGGCATTCTGGGCCGCCTTGCGTTGGTGAACTCGGCGGTGCCGATCGTGCCGCAGGTCAACGAGGCGCGGAATCTGACCGGCAGCCCGCACGACGCCACGTTCAAGGAGTACACCGGCCGGTTCGGTGTGGACTGGGCCGTGAACGACAACAGCAGTCTGTATGCGTTCTACAGCCACGGTTACAAGCCGGGCGGCTTCAACCCGCCGATCAACCCGACCTTCCAGTCGACCACGCCGTTCCTGTTCGACAGCGAACAGATCGACGCATTTGAGGTGGGCAGCAAGAACATGCTGCTCGACGACCATCTACAGATGAACGTCGCCGTTTTCCACTACGACTACAAGGGCCTGCAGATCGCCAGCATCCAGAACAACACCGCGGTGAACTCGAACATCGATGCGAAGATCTACGGCATGGAACTCGAATCGTTCTTCAAGCCGCCGGGATTGGAGAACCTGTCAATCGACTTCACATACTCGTTCCTGCACACCGACATCGCCAACAACACCTACGAGCTCGATACCTCAGATCGAACGCAAGGCGATCCGTCGTTGATTCTGCTGAAGAATATCGATCCGGGTTCGAACACCGGCGTCAACTACGTTGCACCGGTGGCAGCGTTGACCCCGGCGCTGGTTGCCGACGCCATCGCCAACGGCAAGGCGATCGGCCCTCTGCAAGCACCGGATGCACAGTATCCGAATGGCATCCCGGCGTACTTCAGCCGCGACTACCTGATCACGAACAACGTCAACGCGAATGATGGTTTGCTGGCAAACACGAGCGGCAACAAGCTGCCGAATACGCCGCAGAACAAGATCAATATCGGCATTTCGTATGCGTTCGACTTCAGCTTCGGCACCGTCACGCCGCGCTACTCGTTCTACTGGCAGGACAGCTCGTATGCCCGCGAGTTCAACACCAAGGGCGACCAGATCGATTCGTGGTCGCAGCAGAACGCGTCGATCAGTATCGACTCGTTGCACAACACGTGGAGCGCGAAGCTGTGGATTCGCAACATCACCGACAAGGACAACGTGACGGGGCATTACCTGACGTCTGATACGTCGGGTCTGTTCCAGAACTACTTCCTGACGGAACCACGCGTGTATGGCGCAACGGTGTCGTACAATTTCGGCGCGGGCGCCGGCTAATCGTTCCACGCGACATTGATCTCGGGGGCGCCTTCGGCGCCCCTTTTTTTTCTCGCGTTTTGCGTCGCCCATGCGATTTCGATCCGTGCTTGAATGCCGTTTCATAGACAAAGGCACATCATTCGGAAGTTGCCATGCGCTCGCGCTACGCAGACACCTTCAATCATGATGCGGATGCAGCGGACTACGATGTCGACGTATCCGACGAGGGGCACCCGATCCGCGCCGGCTACGGTGAATTGCTCGCGTGGGTCGCGCGCAGTGCGCAAATTGACGCCCGACACGACGTGCTGGAACTTGGCGCCGGCACCGGTAATCTCACCCGGTTGTTGCTGCCGGCACGCCGCATCGTGGCCGTCGACGTATCGAGCGCGATGCTCGCGATCGCCGCGCACAAGACAGCGCCGAGCGACCCGACCGGATGCATCGAGTGGGTACACGACGATCTGCTGGCCTGTTTCGACGGTCGAAGCGAGCCGTTCGACCGATTCGTTTCGACATACGCGATCCATCATCTGCAAGACGACGAGAAGACCGAACTGTTCCAACGAATTCGGTCTGTCGCGAAGCGCAGCGCGCGCGTGGTATTCGGTGATCTGATGTTCGAATCGGCGCGGCATCGAACCGAGGCATTGGCGCGCTACCGCGATGCGTGGCCCGACGTTGCCGCGGCGATCGAGGAAGAGTTCTTCTGGCTGCTGGATGAAAGCGTCGAAGCGCTCGAAGGCTTGGGTTTCAGCGTGGCGACACGCCGCTTCAGTGATCTGTCGTGGGGCGTGATCGCGAGGCTGCATTGAGGTTCTGTATATTGTGGTGGTCGCCCGGAACACGCATCCGAATCATTTCGGCCCGTGATAGCGTCGTATGGAGAGGCAGATTTATGAGCGCAAAAACGAAGGCTAAGGTGCCCCGGTTCAAATCGGAGGTACAGGAGCGTCGATTCTGGGAAACGCACGACAGCACGGAGCATGTTGATTGGTCCAACGCAAAGCGGGTCACGATGCCCAACCTGAAGCCATCTACACAGAGCATCTCGCTGCGCCTGCCGGTGCATACACTTGAGCGCATCAAGCTGGCTGCAAATGCCCGCGACGTACCGTATCAGTCGCTGATCAAAGTGTGGCTCGAAGAAAAGCTGTCTGGCTGAAGGCCGTACCGCTTCGCTACGAGGGCGCTAAAAAAACACCGCCGGACTCACCCCAAAGCGCGCAGACAGTCTCGCAATATGGTCCTTTGTGAGCGCTCTCTGACCCGACAGGATCATCGACACCAACGATTTGGAGCCGATTTCAGCCGCGAACCCTGAAACCCCCAAAGCATGCTGTTGCATCAGCAATCGCAGGGCGGAAACGGACGGATCGAGATTTTCGGCTTCCTCGTGAAATCGGGAGATGCTGGCTTGCTTGGCCTCGTATGCCTCGATTGAGGCAGCCAGCACGTTGATCAGATCATTCAGCGGATCCGATGCCGAATCGTCAGCCTCACCCATGAGTTCTTCGAGCAGCTCCAGCGTCTCGCGAAAATCGCGCTTTGAACGGATGTGGATGAATCGCTTTGCCACGCGGGAGAATTCGACAAAGCGATCAGTGACATCCTGATATTCTGCTGCTTCCATCACAACTCTCCTTTGGCATATCTCGAGTTCAATCGATCGTATTCGGCGTGAACGACAATGTGCTTCACGTAAACGCGCTGATGCACGAACTGGATAGCGGCAATCAGGCGCAGATTGTTGCCGCCGATATCGATAACCCACCAATGCTTCCTGTGTTTGAAGTTGTCGAGCGATGGAAACACAGACCTAAGCTCCACTGGATTTTTGAATGCGCCTCTGCGCAACACGTTATAGGTATCCAGAATTGACAATCGATCATTCGGAAACCTCTCGGCAGCCTCGCTGAATGGAGTCCTGGAGATGACGTGCACACTCAGTCCGGCTGTTCACTATGCGTGAACATTATCACCGCTCGATAGAGTTCACAAGTCGTGAACAGCACGACAGCCAAAGTCGCCGACTGTCAAGCTCTCAAGGGATCCGCGGAAATCAGACAAGCGAACCGGACAACAAACCGGACTTCTACGCTGCAAAGATCAACCTTTCATGTCCTTTAAGCCTATGTTATTTAAAGAAACATGGACGGAGTTCACAAGGACATAGAAGCGGACACCGATACGCTCGATCGCGGCGAAAGCGTCGCGATGATGGAACCGATCCGAATCGGCGAGGAGTCGTCGAAGCGTCCCGAACTCACTGAACTGGCTTTGGAACTCGCCGCAAAGTCCGCCGGGTTTCGCCGCAGCCTGCCCGAGGGTGTGGTCACAGCGTTGGCCGATCTCGTACGCACGATGAATTGCTACTACTCGAACCTGATGGAGGGTCATAACACCCACCCGCTCGACATCGAGCGCGCGATGCGAAGCGACTATAGCGAAGAGCCGGCCAAACGAAATCTGCAGCTCGAGGCGCGAGCGCATGTCAGCGTACAACAATGGATCGATGACGGCGCGCTGACCGGCAGAGCCACCACACGCGATGGCCTATGCGAAGTCCACCAACGTTTCTGCGAACAGCTACCTGACGATTTGCTGTGGGTTGAACAACCCGAAGCCGGTGTGCGCACCCGATTGGAGCCGGGGCGGTTCCGCAGGCGTGATGTGGTCGTTGGGCGTCATGTCGCGATCAGTCCGGGTGCGGTACCGCGCTTTATCGAACGTTTCGAAGGGGCGTACGTAGGGCTCGGCAACGCCGAGGCAATCGTCTCGTCGGCCGCGGCACATCACCGCCTGCTCTGGATACATCCCTTCCTGGACGGCAATGGGCGCGTCGCGCGACTGATGTCCTATTCGATGCTGCGCGATGCTTTGGATACCGGCGGCATCTGGTCGATCGCGCGCGGTCTGGCCAGACAGGAACGCACCTACAAAGATCATCTGACGGCCTGTGACCAGCCCCGCCGCGGGGACCTCGATGGACGCGGCCACCGCAGCGAAGCTGCGCTCGCCGAATTCACGCGCTTCTTTCTTCAAACGTGCATCGACCAAGTGACGTTCATGGAGAGCCTGATCCAGCCGAACAAACTACGCACGCGCATTGGACTGTGGGTGGAGGAAGAAATCCGGACGGGCGGCCTACCGCGCCAAGCCGGCGCTGTTCTCGATGCGGTACTACATCGGGGCGAGTTGCGCCGCGGCGATGTGCCTGATGTCGTGGGCACCGGCGATCGCCACGCGCGGCGGATAGTTGCGGCATTGCAGAACGCAGGGGTCTTGGTAGCCGAGAGTTCGCGAGCGCCGTTGAAGATCAAATTTCCCGCAGCACTCGCCGCTAGATGGCTGCCGGGATTGTTTCCCGAATCCTGACGTCGAATTGGATGTGACTGGAAGAAAGGACGGAGAACGCGGTTGCCGCTTCAGTCCAGGGACGATGAGGCGGATGTCACTCGCTACGCCGCAGCCACTTTCCCGCCATCCGCAGCATCGAAGGTTCGCGCGTCACCCCAGTTATTTCGTCGATCCTGACCCAGCGCAGCGCGTGCGATTCGTCGCTGACGCGAAAATCTTCGCTGACCGCCGCAAGCGCAAATCGTGCGTCGAAATGATGATGCGCCGGATCGTTGCCGCGCGCCGGAATCAGGTGGATATCGATATCGAACAGTTCATCGCTCAATGGCACGACCGTGAGCCCCGATTCCTCTCGCGCTTCGCGACGGGCCACGCGCAACGTGTCGCCATCACCGTCGCTGTGGCCGCCCAACTGCAGCCACCGATCGAGCTTACGGTGATGCGTCAGCAGCACATGACTGCGCTGGGGGTTGACGACCCACGCTGAACCCGTGACGTGGCCGCTCCAGCAGTCGCGAAGAAAGCAATGCGGCTCGCTGCTGACGAATGCCTCGAAGCGGTCCACGGCGGTTGCTTCTTCGGGGAAGCGCCCTCGATAGTCGGCAAGCCGCTCGACGAGGCGTTCGATCGCACCATCACGGTTCATCGGACTATCATGCCGAGTTCACATCACTCACTCAAAAGGAAAGCCAATGCTCGCCGTCATCGCAACGCTGAAAGTCGTGCCCGGCAAAGAGGCCGATTTCGAGAAAGTCATGCTCGGTCTGGCAAAGGAAGTGCGCGCCAACGAACCCGGTAACAAGCTGTACACGCTGGCGAAAACCGAAGCTGGCGAGTACCTGATGCTGGAACTCTACGAATCGGACGAAGCGCTTGCAGCACATGGTCAAACGGCGCACTTCAAGGCGGCGGGGCCGAAATTCGCGGGGTTGATGGCCGGCCGGCCCGAAATTCAACGCCTCACGATCGTTGGTTAGCACCAACAAAAAAATCGGGGGGCATACGCCCCCCGTTCGAATCGACATTCAGGTCGTTATTATTTGATCGTGCCGAATTTGAAGTCGACCGACACGCCCAGCTGCTGAGGAATCGTGTTCGCGCCTGAGCGGCGGAAGTTCACGTCCTCAGTCGAGCCGTAGTGGTCCACCTGCCGAACGCCGATATCATTGAATACGTTGTTGACGAATCCGGCCACGGTCCAGGCGGTGCTCGGTGAGACCCAGGTTGCCCGCAAGTCGGTGCGCTGATACGACGGCGCCGCATCTTCTTTGGATTGGAACGCCGAGAAATACACTTTGTCGATCCAGCTCCAGTTGACGAGGAACGTCAGCGCACCCTTGTCGCCCAGTTGCCAGTTGTACTGCGCATACACACCGCCTTTCATTTCCGGCACCTGCAGCATCTGCTTGCCTTTCAGGTCGATCGGTATGTTGATCGGGTCGAACAGCGACGGGGGCCGGGTCGGGTCGTTCGGATCGTTGACGGTGAAATTGTCGGTGTACTCACTATCCG
Organism: uncultured Gammaproteobacteria bacterium; assembly: GCA_963735085.1. Taxonomy (GTDB): domain Bacteria; phylum Pseudomonadota; class Gammaproteobacteria; order Pseudomonadales; family Azotimanducaceae; genus DATJGR01. The sequence goes on along the minus strand of CAVTJP010000005.1, from coordinate 2,142,048 downwards.
TGTAGCTGAAGTTGGCGCCCAGCGTGATGGCGTCGGTGAGCAGCCAATCGAAATCGGTATCCCAACCGATGATCCGCGCTGTCGGCACCGAGAACACGCTCGTCGACGTATTTTGCGGGTTGAGCACCGACGGACCGGTTCCAAACGTCTCGACGTTCTTGTAGTCGTAGTAATACACAGCGGTGTTGAACTGCAAAGTGCCATCGCGCAACGTGCCTTTGTAACCCAACTCGTACGAGATCAGGCTCTCGGTCTTGAACGTCCGCTGCGAGCTGAAAAAGACGAGGTTGAATCCGCCGGCTCGTGAACCCTTCGTCGCCGACAGATAGATCAGGTCGTTGTCGCTCGGCGTCCAATCCAGATTGACGCGCCAGGTGATGTCGTCGTCCTTGCGCTTTTCCTGCCGCCACAAGCTGATGCTGGTCGGCACACCCACCGGCAGCAGGCGTTGTGGATTGAGGATCGTCCCGTCCGCCGCGAGGTAGCCGAACGCCTGGTTGACAGCGGCAAGTGACGATTGCGTGGTGGTCGTCCCCGCCGGCGTGCAACTCCCCGGGTTCGCAGGATCATACGTACACGGCTGGCCCGCGGCGGCGTTGAATCCCAATGGGGCGATCGTATCCTCGTTGTAGTAAAAGAGGTTTTCCTCGCCCGTCAACTGGTCCCGCGCCCAGCGCGCGCCCAATGTCAGCGCGAAGTATTTGTTGAACGTGTACACACCCTGCGTGTACGCCGCGTACGAGTGGCGTTCGGATCGCGTCTGGTATTGCAAATCAGTCGCCGACACAAACGGATTCTGGTGGACGACGTGGCTGTTCGTATTCCCTTGCCAACTGCCATAACAAAACGCTGACTTGGCAACCTGGAACAACCCCGGAACGCAATTGAACGGCGAGCCACCACCATTAACCGCAATGGTCCCGTAGCGCTTCGCGTCGAACAGCGTCATCTGGGGCAATCCGTCCAGGAACGCAAGGTCCTTGCTGATCGCCCCGTACGGTACCGGCGAAGCCGCTGTCCCAAACGCGGGGTTCGCGTACCGGGAAGTACAGGGCTGGTTCAGTTGACAGTTGCTGTCGTAGAAGTCGCCGCGTTGGGTGATTTTGGAATCGTAGTAGAACAGACCGGACGTGACCGATAGCTTATCGGAGAAGTCCGTGAACGCCTGCAACTCGTGCGACACGTACTCCGCTTCCTGACTCACATAGAACTGATTGTCGAATATCGAGTTGTTGGTCAGATCGACATCGGTGTTTCGATCATAGAAGAACGACGAGTAGCCGAAGATGTACTTCAACGTCGTAGCGTCGTTAGCCTGCCAGGTCATCTCGGACGTACCCGCATGCTGGTCGAAGCCCTCGTTCTGCAGCCCGTTGGTCGTGGTCACCAGATCGCTGCCCTTCAGATTATCGAAACCCAGTACCCGCAGTCGTGACGGATCCGCACCGTATGCGTAGTTCGGATGATTAGACGTACCGGTTCCGGTTGCCATGTCGACGCCCGGCACCGCTCGTTGCGCGGTGACGATCGACCCGTCAGTGGGATTGGTGAAATTGAACGTCGGCATCCCGCTCACCATGCAACCCACGCCATTGCGAACGCCCGCTGCCGCCACCGTAGCCGTCCGAGTGAATTGATCCGGGCACGCTATCGAAGGGTTGACGGCGCGATAGCCAAACGCGTACGTCGAGGTATCGCGCGCATTTTTGGCTGTGCTGCCGTTTTCAGAGAATGTGATGATACCGGCCGCATCGGCACCGCCCATCCGGCGCCGCGAACTGCGTTCGTTGCCGCGGACGTACCAACTGAATTCATCGGTCGGCGTCCACATCAGTGCGAGTGAGTAGTTCTCGTCGCCGACACTGTCTGCGTTCTGGTTACCGGATAGGTCCTTGATCGAACCATCTCGCTTCCGCTTGGTGCCGGTGGCGCGGGCATCCAGAATGCCCGGAATGATCGGCCCGGACAGCATCCCGTACTCTTCCTGCAGGCCATCGTCGCCCGTTATCACTTTGGCTTCGCCTTCGAACTCGTCCGTCGGTTTCTTGTTGATGAAGTTGACCGCACCGCCGATGGCGTTACGGCCGTACAACGTGCCTTGCGGACCGCGCAACACTTCGACCCGCTCGATATCGAACAGGCCGCCTTCGCTGGACGCAATACCGAAGTCTTCCGAGTACACGCCGTTGGCATATGTTGCGATACCGGGGTCGCCGCCGAGGTTGCGGAAGTTGCGGCCGATGCCGCGAATCGCCATGTCATACGGCTGAATGACTGCTGCCGGAATCAGGTTCTGCAGGTCTTCTGCATTGCGGATACCGAAGTCTTCGAGCATCTGGCCGGTGAAGGCCGTGATCGAAATGGACGTGTCGCTGATGCTGGCTTCTTTGCGTTCGGCGGTGACCACCACCTCTTCGATCTGGCGCTTCGCGGCGGGCGACGCCTTTGCGGCGGGTGCGGCGGGCGCGGTGGTCGCAGCCGGTGCATCGGCAGCCGACACCGCTTGTGTCATGACCGCCGCAGTGAAAAGGATCGATGCGCTGTATGCGCACGGCTTGAACAATCCGTGGAACCCGGACCCGCGAAATATTGTCGACAGGAACAATTGAATCACGCGAACACAACTGCTAACGCCAGCGTCGGTGCACACCCCGACGCGCTCCCTTGAGCGGATTGCCATGCGAATGATCTCCCCGTTTGAATAGACCCCCACCCGAACACTTGAAACAGGCGGCGAAGATCCCTCCCAGGACCTTCGTCGGACGTTTATATGCGGCGCCTAGACCAAAGTCAACGCACCCTGCCCCGCCGCGGACGCGTATCGACGTCGAACAACGCCGCCAACTGCTCGGTCATCGCGCCGCCGAGTTGCTCCGCGTCGGTGATCGTCACCGCGCGTCGATAGTGGTGTGTGACGTCGTGGCCGATGCCGATGGCGATCAGTTCGACGCTCGACTGATTTTCGATGATGTCGATCGCGTACTTCAGATGCTGTTCGAGGTAGTTGCTCGGGTTGACCAGCAACGTCGAGTTGTCCACCGGCAGGCCGTCCGAAATCACCATCAATACTTTGCGCTGCTCCTGGCGAACGACGATACGATTGTGCGCCCAGATCAACGCTTCGCCGTCGATGTTCTCCTTCAATAATTCCTCGCGCATCATCAAGCCGAGATTGCGCCGCGCGCGGCGCCACGGATCGTCGGCGGCTTTGTAAATGATGTGACGCAGGTCGTTCAGACGCCCCGGATTCGAAGGCTTGCCCGCCTGTATCCAGCGCTCGCGCGATTGACCGCCGCGCCACGCGCGCGTGGTGAAGCCGAGAATTTCGACCTTCACCGAACAGCGCTCCAAGGTTCGCCCAAGAATGTCGGCGCACATCGCGGCGATGGTGATCGAACGGCCACGCATCGAACCGGAGCTGTCGATCAGCATCGTCACCACGGTGTCGCGAAACGTGATTTCCTTTTCCTGCTTGTACGCCAACGGATTCATTGGGTCGGCAACGACGATCGCGAGGCGCGACGCATCCAGAATGCCCTCTTCGAGATCGAACTCCCACGATCGGTTCTGCTTTGCCATCAGCCGGCGCTGCAGCCGATTGGCGAGCTTCGACGTCGCGTGCTGCAGTGAGACGAGTTGCTGATCGAGCAGCGTGCGAAGACGGGTGAGTTCCTCCGCGTCGCACAGGTCTTCGGCCCTGACCACCTCGTCGAATTCCGGTGTGAATGCCTGATAGTTGACGTCCACGCGAATGCGCCCGGATTCGTCCGGCGTAATCTGCGGCGCCTCGTCGGGGTCGGATTCGGAGCCGAGGTCGGACAAATCCATCTCCGCTTCCATCTGCATCGTCGAGGTCTCGCCTTCGGCGTCTTCATCGGCCATCGAGTCGTCGTCGAGCGCTACATCTTCCGGGCTCGCGTCCGAATCTGAATCGGAAGATTCATCCACCGTCTCGGAATCCTGATCGTTCTCTTCGAGCTCCGGCGGGTCGTCGAACTCCGACGCCAGGCCGAGATCGCTGAGGATCGCCCGCGACACCCGCGAGAAACGATCTTGATCGAGCAGACACGCTTTCAATGCATCGATGTCGCGGCCGGCGCGGGATTCGACGAATTCACGCCAGTGTTTCACCACGTTTTCCGCGGATGGAGGCAGCTTGCGGCCTGTCAGGTGCTCGCGCACCAGAAGCCCAACGGCTACACTAAGGGGAGCCTCGGTTTGCGTGGTGATGGTATCGAACGCGGCTTCCTGGCATTGCGATTCCAGCGACGCATCGAGGTTTTGCGCGACACCCTGCATGCGCAGCGAACCGATGGATGCAATGCGCGCATCCTCCACCCAACGGAACATCTCCTGGGCAGGGCCTTCGCGCGGTGCGCGCCGCTGATACAGCTGTTCGTCGTGGTAACGCAGCCGTAGCGCAAATTCATCGCCGACGCCGCGCACCACGTTGATCTGTTCGTCGGTCGAGCCGACCGCCGGCAACGGCACGCGAATACGATTGCCGGACGCGGCCGGCGTACCGTGGCCGAAGGTCACGTCGAGTTCGTCGTTTTCGGCCAGCGCGCGCATCGTCGCGATCGTCGCGCGCTTGAACGGCTCTAACGGATTGTCCTTGTCGCTCGCGGACATGTGCGTCGACCGAGGCCCGCTAGGACGCTTTCAGTGTGATGCCGCGCGTGGCATCACCAAGATCCGCGCCCATGCAGCGTTGGTAGTACTCGGCCACGATCGGCCGTTCGAGTTCATCGCACTTGTTGAGGAACGACACGCGAAACGCGAAGCCGAGGTCGCCGAAGATTTCGGCGTTTTCGGCCCATGTGATCACCGTGCGCGGCGACATCACCACCGACAGGTCGCCATTGATGAAACCGCGTCGCGTCATGTCGGCGACCGAAACCATGTTGGAGATCTGGCGGCGGCCCTTGTCGGAGTTCCAGCTCGGCTCTTTGCTGAGCACGATCTCGACCTCCGCGTCGTGCGGCAGATAATTCAGTGTCGTGACGATATTCCAGCGGTCCATCTGACCCTGGTTGATCTGTTGCGTGCCGTGGTAGAGGCCCGTTGTATCACCCAACCCGATCGTGTTGGTGGTGGAGAACAGCCGGAACGCCGGATGCGGGCTGATGACCTTGTTCTGGTCGAGCAACGTCAACTTGCCCTCGACCTCGAGCACGCGCTGGATGACGAACATCACATCCGGACGGCCCGCATCGTATTCGTCGAACACCAGCGCCGTCGGATGCTGCAATGCCCACGGCAGCATGCCTTCTTTGAACTCGGTGATCTGCTGGCCGTCGCGTACCACGATTGCGTCTTTGCCGACGAGATCGATACGACTGATGTGGCTGTCCAGATTCACCCGGATGCAGGGCCAGTTCAGCCGCGCGGCAACCTGTTCGATGTGAGTCGACTTGCCCGTGCCGTGATACCCCTGAATCATTACGCGCCGATTGAACGCAAAGCCGGCCAGGATCGCCAGCGTCGTCTCCGGATTGAAACGGTACGCGGAATCGATCTCCGGCACGTACGCGGTGCGCTCGGAAAACGCGGGGCAGACGAGATCCTGATTGAGGCCGAAGATCTCTCGGACGCTGACTTTCGTGTCGGGTAACATGTCCGGGGACAAGCCGGAATCGTGCGATTTCATAGGTTTTTTCCAGTACTTCGAACTGCAACTTCGTGCGAGCGACGTGCTCCGACAGCCGTCGGCGACGAGCGAATCGCGTATTTAACCATTAACTTCGGACAGACACGACATGGCCACTCTTTTCCTCGTGCGACACGGACGGGCTGCAGCCGGTTTCGACGGTCATCTGGATCCGGGGCTCGACGATCTGGGTCGCACGCAGGCCGCCAGCAGTGCAACGGTCCTGGCGCCGTTGGGTCCGTTCGCCATTTATTCGAGCCCGCTCGCGCGCGCACGTGAAACGGCGGTTCCGCTGTCGCAGCAATGGGGCATCGAGCCCGTCATCGAGCATCGCGTCGCCGAGATTCCATCGCCAACGGACGATCTGGCGCAGCGCGCGGTGTGGTTGCGTGAGGCCATGCAAGGTCGTTGGCGAACGCTGCCCGACGACTTGCAGCAATGGCGTACCGCGCTGATCGATTGCCTGCTGCAGGTTTCCGAAGACAGCGTCGTGTTCTGCCACTTCATCGCAATCAACGTCGCCGTCGGCGCAGCCACAGCCGACGACCGTCTCGTCTGCTTCCGCCCGGACAACGGCTCCATCACGCGAATCGCCAACAACGACGGCCGCCTGCGGCTGATCGAACTGGGCCGCGAGAGCGATACCCAGGTCAACTGAGCGTCGCCTTCCACGAACAGAGGGTCAGAGTCGCTCTGACCCTCTTTCCGACCACGGGTTGATGACAGCCACTCCAGCGGCTTCGAACGGGCTCGTGTCGCGCGTGGCTACCGCAAGCCCATTGGCCGCCGCGATGGCCGCGATGTATCCGTCCGCCGTGGTGATTGCCAACCCAGACGCTCGCGCCTTCGCCACCAGTTCGGCATAGGCTTGCGTGCAACCGACATCGAACGCCAGCACGCGGCCGACGAACAAAGGCAGCACCCGCTTTTCCAGACTCTCATGCAACCCGGTCCGCCGCTTGCCGGACGGCAGCAGCACCACGCCGGCGCGTAGTTCGGCTACGGTGATGGCAGACAGATAGAGCGTCTCCAACGGTTGCGCATCGATCCAGTCGATCACGTGGGCTTCGGCCGCGCGACGCAGCGGCTCCGAAATCACGTTGGTATCGAGCAGGATCATTCAAAGCTCAAAGGTCGGGCTTCCGTCTTGTCGCGTACCTGCTCGAACACCGCGAACTCTTCGTCGGTCAGCTTGGCCCGGCGGCCAATGTCGGCAAGCAGCGAACCCAGCTTCACCCGGCCTTCCGGCTTCACGGCCTGTTCCAGGATGTCGCGGATTTCCGCCTCGGCACTGCGACCATGTTGAGCGGCCCGCACCCGTAGCGCCCGATGCACCTCATCGGGTACGTTTCGGACCGTAATGGAAGCCATGTTTCGTTTCCTGACTTTGCTTTATTTACATGCAAAATATAAGAATGCAATCATCGGTGCAACACCGCTTTTTGCCGCTTGCGGCGCACTCACCAGCGCCCGCCATTGTTTGGTGAGTTTCGCCACACACCGCGATGGTGCCGCGGTGGCTCCGTTAGATAAAGCAAATTTTTCAAAGGCTTACGGACTCGCAATCGTTGGCATGGTTCCTGATACCGACGTAACAGCTACGTTGCCGGGGACCCGCCTTGATCGAACTGTTCGCGAAGCATCGCGTCGCCGCCAACCTGGCGATGCTGATCATGATCCTCGCTGGCTTATGGACCTTGAGAACCATCCCGACGCAGCTCGATCCCCCGACGCCGCAGGCGTCCGTTGTGGTGGATGTGGAATGGCGCGGCGCTTCCGCCGAAGACATCGAGCAACTCGTCACCACACCGATCGAACAGCAGATCCGCACCGTCAACGATCTGCGTGAATTGCGCTCGCGTACGAACAACGGATCGGTCGAGATAACCGCCCGGTTCAATGTGAATGCGGACATGATGGTCGCGCTCGACACCGTCAAACAGCGCGTCGCCAACATCCGCAATCTGCCGCCCGATATCGAACCGCCGGTGGTGCGCCGCTATATCGACATGGAACCGATCGCATCGGTGCTGGTGACGGGGTCGGGCACCATCGAAGATTTGATTCCGCTGGTGCGCGGCATGGAGAAGGATCTGCTGGCGCGCGGCGTCGCTGCGATCCAGTACGATGGCCTGCCTGACGAAGAAATCGCCGTACTGACGCCGGCCGCACGGTTGCACGAGCTCGGCATGACGCTGGATGAGCTGGCCGCGGATATCGCGCACGTCTCACAGGACGTTCCCGCCGGCACAATCGGCCGCGGTCAGGGTTCGCGCCAACTGCGCAGTCTGGATCAGAAGCGTGATCCGATCGCGTTCGCGCAACTTCACATCGATCGCGGCGATCAGCTGGTGCGGCTCGGTGACATCGCCAACGTGGTGCGCCGTCCCCGCGACGGTCAGCCGATCGTCACCAATGAAGGGCGGCCGGCGATCCAGATGTGGCTGATGCGGGACACCGATTTCGACGCCCTGCGCGGCGAACGCATCGTGCAAAAATGGCTGGCCGATACGCGGCCGACTCTGCCAAGGGGCGTCGAGCTGTCGGTATCGACCGACGTCTGGGACATGCTCGGCGCGCAACTGCGGATGATCGGCAACAACGCCGCATCGGGCCTGTTCCTGGTGGTACTCACCTTGTTCCTGTTTCTGAACGCGCGCGTCAGTTGGTGGGTGGCAATCGGCGTGCCGGTGACCTGTCTGCTCGGTTTGACGGTGTTCCATTGGGCGTTCGGCTATGGCATCAGCATCATCGCGCTGATCGGATTCGTCATGGCGCTCGGTATCGTCGTGGACGATGCAATCGTCGTTGGCGAAGCGTCTGTGACGCTGTACGAGTCCGGCGCGACGCCGCTCGAAGCGGCGGTCGGGGGCGCGCGGAGGATGTTCGTACCGGTGGTCGCCTCGTCGCTGACTACACTCGCCGCATTCATTCCACTGCTGTTGTTCGGTGGCGAGATGGGCGCTGCAGTGCTCGCGCTGCCAACGGTGCTGTTGTGCATCATCATCGCGTCGCTCATCGAATGTTTCCTGGTGCTGCCCGGACACCTGAAGACGGCGTTCGAAAAGATGCGCGGCGCGACGCAGCCGTCTGCATTTCGACAGCGTTTCGATTCGGCGTTCGCGCGTTTCCTGGACCTGCGGTTCATGCCGTTTGCGCGCGCCGCGCTCGACAAGCCGGGCGCGACGTTGTGCGCCGCGATCGGCGCGATGATCTGCGGCATCAGTCTGATTGCGTCGCAGCACGTCGGCGTTCACTTCGTAACCGGCTTCGACTTCGAATCCATCGAGGCCGACGTCGAATTCAGCGCTGCGGCGACCGACACCGAGAAGCGCGCATTCACCACCGAGTTGGAAGAAACGTTGCGCGCAACCGACGCGCAGTATGGGTCGACGAATCTGAAGGGGTGGACCACCAAGCAGAATCTCGCGGAGTTCAATCGCGAGCGTCAAACCGGCGTTCAATACGCCTCGATCGACGCGCCGTATGCGTTCGAGGAGTCGCGCACGGTCGCGCCGGCGGTGTTTGCCAAAACCTGGCGCAAGAAGATTCACCAACCTGCATACGTCGAACAGCTCTTCGTCGGCGTGGACGGTGGGGCGAACAATGGCGAGGCCGATATCACATTGGTGTTGCGTGGCGCCGACCTCGACTCGGTCAAGGCTGGCGCTGACGATCTGGCACGGGTGCTCGAAGGCTATCCCGGCGTTTCGAATGTGCTGGACGATCTGCCCTACGGCAAGGATCAGCTGATCTTCGAATTGACACCGGCCGGGCGCAGTCTCGGGCTGACATCGGATTCGCTGGGCCGCCAGTTGCGCGCCGCATACAGCGGCCAACGCGTGCAGATCCTCAACGAGAACGACACCGAACTGGAGGTGCGGGTGATGCTGCCGGACGACGAACGCGACGACCTGTCGCGGCTGCGCCAGTTTCCGATCCAGACACCATCCGGCTCGCTGGTGCCGCTCGGCAATGTCGCCACGCTGTCCAACCGGCGCGGCATCGACGTGATCCGACACAACAATTCCGAGATGGCGGTGCGGGTTTTCGCCGACGTCGACGCGCACGTCAACAACGCGCTGGCAATCGTTTCCGACATCGAAAAGAACCATATGCCGGCCATCACGGCAACGCACCACCTGACGTTCGGCTTGTCCGGAAAGTCCGAAGGCGATCAGCGAATGATCGCGACGATGGGGCTTGGCAGTATTCTGACGTTGATCCTGATCTATCTGATTCTGGCGTGGGTGTTCGCCTCGTATCTGTGGCCATTGGCGATCATGACCGCAATTCCGTTCGGTTTGACCGGCGCGATCATCGGCCATTGGTTGATGGGCATCGATGTCGGCGCAATGTCGCTGCTGGCTTTCTTTGCGCTGACCGGCATCGTCGTCAACGACTCGATCGTGCTGGTGAGTTTTCTGAAAGACGAGGTCGACGCCTCCCGCCCCCTCCGAGCGTCGTTGGAAGCCGCGGTACGCGCTCGGTTCCGAGCCGTTCTGCTGACCTCTTTGACGACAATCGCAGGGCTGATATCGCTGATGTTCGTCACGTCCACGCTATCGATTTACGTCACGCCGATCGCAGTGACGCTGTGCTTTGGGTTGGCATTTTCGACATTGCTGGTATTGCTGGTGATTCCGGCGCTGATCCTGCTGCTGGACTCACTCGAACAACGCGTGAAGCATTTCGCGCGCAGACACTTTCAGGCAATTCAGACGCGCATGAAGCGCGGTGGCGTCGCGCTACCAGACGCCGTTCGACCAAACGCTGTTCTATCAGAAGAGTCACAACCATGAACGAATTCAATCGTATGCGCACCGCCGTTGCTGCAAGGCTGCCGCGTGGCGACCGCGCGCGCCGCGCGCTGCTCGCGCTCGGCATCATCGGCGCCTCCGGCCTGATCAGCGCGTCGATATTCGCCACCGGGCCGAAGCCCGTACCGGAAGTACAGCCGGAAAAGATCTGGCCGGTATCGGTGACCACGGTCACACCAACCGCACTGGCGCCGACGTTCGCGGCCTACGGCCGCGTGGAATCGACGCAGGTTGCGCATCTGCAATCGAACCTCGATGCCGAGATCGCCACGGTGCACGTTCGCGAAGGCCAATGGGTTGCGCAAGGCGACGTGCTGGTTGAACTGGCCAGGAACGAACTCGAACTGCGCGTTCAGGAACACGCGGCCGACGTCGCACAACAACAAGCGGCGTTGAAGTCGCTGCAGGCGGAGCAACGCATGGTGGCGCACACCGACCCGCAGTTTCGCGCGATGCACGACGTCGCGCTGAAACGTCGCGCGCGCCTCAACGATCTGTTGCAGCAGAAGATGATCGCGGCAGCGATGTTCGACGATGCGGTCGCGCAGGCCAGTGCCGCGGAGATCGACTATCAGAAACACGTGCGTGAACTCGCGGACTTCCCCAATCGCATCAACGAGCAGCGTGCACGGATACTGCGCAGCGAAGCAGAACTCGCGCAGGCACGAATCGACCTCGATCATGCCACCATTCGCGCGCCGTTCGCGGGACCGATTCTGAAGGTGGAGGCTGCGTCGGGCAATCACACGACGCTCGCTGCGCCGCTCGTCGACATGGCCAGCGCCGCGGGCTTCGAGATCCGTGCGCCACTACCCGATAGCTACGCGGCACGCGTGCGCGCAGCACTTGCGGGCGGCGTGCCGGTTACGGCGACACTCGCGGATCATCGAGTGCTCACGTTGAGCCGACTGTCGAGCAGTGTGCGTACGGGACAGAGCGGTCTGGATGCGTTCTTCAGATTCGAACCAACCGACAGCGAGATTGCGACGCCGGAGATCGGCCGCGTGGTCGATCTCGATGTGACACTGCCGCGCGAATCCCAGGTCGTTGCATTACCCATACAATCGATCTACGACGACAACCGTGTCTACGCGGTCGGCAGCGATGATCGGTTGCAGGCGATTCGAGTGCAGCGCGTCGGCGATCACCGCACCGCCGACGGCGCATATCGCGTGTTGGTGCGCGGCGAAGGTTTGCACCAGGGCAGCCGCATCATCACAACCCAGTTGCCGAAGGCAGGTGACGGTTTGCGCGTGCAGCCGATCACGGGGTGAGAGGGCATGAGGTTCTGGCAAAGGGTCAGAGTGCTTCATTCAACGTTGAGACACGGCTACCTTTTCTGCTGAAGCACTCTGACCCTCTCCCGAAACGAAGCCCCGCATGAGGCCAACTCACGTTGCCGATGAACCCTTTGGTTTTGTCCGAACGACGCTGCATCGGAGACTTGCCTACACGTCTCATCGAGCACAACCATGCGCACGTCTCTCGAAGTCGTCCCGCGATCCGTCGCCGAATTGGACGCCGCAACCACGTTGATCGCGACGCGCTATCCGCGCATCGACACCGTCAATGTGCCGGACGTGGCCAACTGCGAACTGCAGTGCATCGACGCAGCCGATCATATCCGGCATCGGATTGCCCATCGCATTCCGCATTTGCGCGCCTGCGATTTCGACGCGCGCTCGGCAACTGAACTGATCGGCAGGCTCGCCGCGAGTGGCATTGACGAGGTGATCGTCGTCGCCGGTGACCGCCGCGCAGATGCATCGGCCCACACGGGCATGGAACCCAGCGCACTGATTCACTTCCTCGCCACACACGCGCCGTCCGTCGCGATGTATGCCGCGCTGGATCCGCACCGCTATCGGCTCGACGCAGAACTCGCGCGCAACATAGAAGACAAACTCGCCGCCGGCGCGGATGGATTCTTTACGCAACCGCTGTTCGATCTGCACGACCTGGACCGGTGCGCAGCGTTGCTCGGCGACGCGACCACATTCTGGGGCGTCAGCCCGGTGGTGTCGGCCCGCAGCCAGCGATACTGGCAGCGTGTCAACCGTGTGCAGTTCCCGGCCGGGTTCGTGCCGAGCCTGAACTGGAGCCAGGCATTCGCGCTGCGGTTTCTATCGGAAGTCGCGCAGCGCGGCGGCAACGCGTATCTGATGCCGATCAAGGTTGACATCGAACGGTATCTGGCACCGCTCGAAGCACGCTTTGCGCCCGCAGCACCTTAGCAGGCCGTTGAAAAACGGCCTGCTAAGCCGGTGGATGGATCCACCGGCATTTTTCGAACACGTAAGTATTTGAAAAATGGAAGGGCTCCGAGGCCATGGATGGCCGAGAGCCCGAAAAACTCCGCGTAAGCGGAGTTTTTCAACAATCTGTTAGTAGGTTCGTTCGAGCAGATCAGTCGTCGCGGAGCGCGGAAGGTTCTCCACGCCGGCCAGACGCAAAGCGATGCCTTCGATCGTCAGCCACGGATCACCGCTCGCGGCACCTTTGACCTGTTCGTCCGCCTGGGTTGCCAACGCGAACAACGTCTCGATATCGCGTAAGTTCAATCGCTGGCGCGCCGCGCGCATCAAGCTGATTTTTGGACCTGGAAGACCTTTGGTGTCGTCGTTTATCAGGCGGCGCATTTGAAACGCGAGCGCGCCGAGCACGCCGAGCACTGGCGTGCCTTCTTCGCGCAACGCCCAGGCGATGCGCCGCACGCGCTGTGCTTCGCCCGCGAGCGCTGCATCGGTCAGATCGAACGCGTCATAGTGGGTGACATCACTCGTTACGCGTGTCAGCTCGGCCATCGTCACGGGTTGCGATAGCCCCAACAGCGCGAGCTTGTCGAGTTCCTGTGCGGCCGCGAGCAGGTTGCCTTCGACGCGCGATGAGAGGAACGCCAGCGCATCGTCGCTCAGGTCCAATCCACTCCGCTTGCTGCGTTGCGCAAGCCATTTGGATGTGGCCTTCAGCTCCATTGGCCAGACGACCATCACCGCGGCGGCTGCCTCGATCCGCTTGAACCATGCTGCCTTACGTTGCCTCCCGTCGAGTTGGCCGGTTCGAACGAGCAGCAACGTGTCCTCCGGCTGCTCTTCAAAGATCTCCAACAGCGGTTCCGCTTTGGCGATGCTGTTTGGTGACGCACGTACGTCCAGCACCTTGCGCTGTGCGAACAGCGACATGGAATAGGCCCGCAACGTCAATTCGTTCCAGTCGAAGGTTGCGTCGGCCTGAATCAGTTCACGTTCGTCGAAGCCGCTCGCGCGGGCGGCAGCAATGATCGCATCGCACGCTTCCTCGACCAGCAGCGTCTCGTCGCCTGTAATGAAGTAGGCGGGCCGCAACCTTTTCTCGAGGTCACGTTGCAGATCCTCCCAACGCAGCGCCGGCATCAGTGCGGCTTCGCGCGCGTCGCGGCATTCAGGCCGCGTATGATCTGCTGGGCGACGTCGCCAGCCAGTTCACCACTCAACAGCTGCCGCTGTTGGTTGCTGCCTACGAGATTGTTGGTATCCACCAGATACGTTCGCGTCGCGCGCGCCCAACGGTCGTCGAGCAGAACCTTGCCGTGTGCGCCGGTTATCCTGTAACGCACTCCCAGCCCCACTTCCGACTCCGCCGTCGTCGCACGATTGGTATACGACAGCGTGCGGTCGCTGCCTTGCTGCTCGAGCAGATCAATCTCGACGGCGGCACCCTCTGCGCTGTCGAGTATCTTCACGCCGGCTTGTTCGAGCTGGCGCGTCAGGTCGCCGGTTATCGTCACGTTTGCCCCGGCGCTCACGTAAGCGGAGGCGATATCCGCCTCGATGCTCGACCCGCGTAGATGGAAGCCGCAACCAACGAGCAAGCCCGACGTCAGCACCAGCGCCAGCACCACGCGTTGCATCAACCCACCACCAGATTGAGGAGTTTGCCGGCCACGTAGATCTGCTTGCGCACGACCTTGCCGTCGACGTGCCGCGCCACGTTGTCCAGTTCGAGCGCCGCCGCCTTGACGCTTGCTTCGTTGGCATCGACATCGATGATCAGGCGGGCGCGAAGCTTGCCGTTTACCTGCACCGCAATCTCCACCGAAGCTTCGGCCGCCTTCGACGCATCGAACGTCGGCCACTGCGGCGCATCGAACAAGCCGCCTTTGTGTCCCAGTCGCTGATACAACTCCTCGGCAATGTGCGGCGCGAACGGCGCCAGCATCACGACTAACGGTTCTACTTCGGCGCGCCGCGCGGTGCGACCGCCGGCGCGCACCGCGTTCAGATATTCCATCAACGCAGCAATTGCGGTGTTGTAGTGGAGATCGGCGATCTGGTCGGTAACCTGACGGATCGTCTGGTGGAGTTTCTTTTCGACATCCGGGTCAGGCAGCCCATCCTGCGCTTCCAACACGCTCTGCCAGATACGCGCAAGGAAGCCATGCGGCCCCGCGATGCCTTGATCGTTGTAGTCGCCGCCCTGCTCGAACGGGCCGAGAAACATCAGGTAGAGGCGCACCGTATCGGCGCCATATTTCTCGATGAGCGCGTCGGGTACCACGACGTTACCGCGGCTCTTCGACATCTTCGCGCCATCCTTGACGATCAAGCCGTGCGCACGGAACTTGACGAACGGCTCCTCGAAATCGAGCAACCCGAGATCGTGCAACGCCATCGTGACGAAGCGTGAGTACATCAAATGCAGCACGGCGTGCTCGTTGCCGCCGATGTACGTATGCACCGGCAGCCAGGTACGCGTGATGTCGGCATCGAACGCGATGTCACGGCGATCGGTGCTCGGGTAGCGCAGGAAATACCACGCGCTGTCGAGGAACGTGTCGGAGACATCGGTTTCGCGCCGCGCCGGCCCACCGCACACCGGGCAGGACGTCTCGTACCATTCGCGCACACGCGCAAGCGGACTGACACCGGAATCGTCCGGCTTGAAATCTTCGACGCGCGGCAGGATGACGGGCAAGTCAGCCTCTGGAACCGGCACCGCACCATCTCTTTCGCAATGAATCATCGGAATCGGCGGGCCCCAGTAGCGCTGTCGGGAAACGCACCAGTCGTGCAGACGATAGTTGATCTTCGATTCCGCGACGCCTTTCTGCGCCAACCATTCCACAATGGCGCGCTTGGCTGCCGCAACGTCCATGCCGTCGAAGCGCTCCGAGTTGACGAGCACGCCATCGCCGATATACGCCTCCGGGAGCGGGCTCGTCGCCAAGTCGGCGGGCGCCGCGATAACGCGAACGATAGGCAACGCGAAGCGCGTGGCGAATTCGAAATCGCGCGGATCGTGACCCGGCACCGCCATGATCGCGCCGGTGCCGTAGTCCATCAGCACATAGTCGGCGATCCAGATCGGGATGAGCGCGGCGTTGACGGGATTGATGCAGTAACCACCGGTGAACACGCCGGTCTTGTCCTTGTCGGTCTTCTTGCGATCGACGATATCTCGCTTCGCGACGTCGTCGCGATAGGCATCTACCACAGCGCGCTGCGCCGGCGTCGTGACCGAATCGACCAGCGGATGCTCGGGTGCGAGCACCATGTACGTCGCACCGAACAGCGTATCCGGGCGCGTTGTGAAGACGCGAACCGTGGCGTCGCTTCCGGCAACCGAGAAATCGACCTCCGCACCTTCGCTGCGGCCGATCCAGTTCGTTTGCGCTTTCCGAGTGACGTCCGACCAATCGAGCTGTTCGATGTTGTCGAGCAGCCGCGCCGCGTACTGGCTGATCTTGAAATACCACTGCGGCATGCGGCGCTGTTCGACGACCGCATCGCAGCGCTCGCACAGCCCGGCAATCACCTGCTCGTTCGCGAGCACCGTCTTGCACGACGGGCACCAGTTCACCGCGCCATCGCGCCGTTCAACCAGCCCGCCGTGATACAGCTTCAGGAACACCCACTGCGTCCATTTGTAATACGCGGGGTCGGTGGTGTCGACGATGTGATTCCAGTCGAACATGCCGCCAACGCGCTTCAATTGACGCGTGAAATTCGCAACGTTGCGAGGAATCAGGTCGTTGGGATTCGTCTGGACTTTGAGCGCATAGTTTTCCGAATGGATGCCGAACGCATCGAAGCCGATCGGCTCGAACACCGTCTTGCCGCGTAACCGCCAGTAGCGGCCGTGCACATCTGCGCCGGTGAACGCATAGATGTTGCCGATGTGCAGCCCTTCCGCCGACGGATACGGAAACATCATCAGGTTGTACAGCGGATCGCGCGGCGCGCGAAGCTGCGCTTCGGTAAACGTGTTGGTGCCGCGTTTCACCCACTCGGCCTGCCACTTGGCTTCGATGGCCTGCGGGTCGTAACGATCGTCGTTGCTGCTCATGGTACGTGTGGACGGGAAAACGCGCACGGTAGTCGAGCGGCTGGCAAACGACAACATTGGCTGGATCAGCTACGGTTCCCGGAGGCAGGGATGTTGGTTGTGCCGCTCTTCACCGCGAGCAGGCCGTAAGTCGCATCCCTGCAGGCTCATCCTGCGCCGTCCCTGGCGCAGGACGGTCCGGCAGAATCAACATCCACCTCCGCCTGCGTCGGCGTATCCACCGCTCGTCAGCGGGGGCAGAGGGTCAGAGTGCTTCATTCGACGTGGAGCCGCGGCTGGCTGCTTTGGTGAAGCACTCTGACCCTTTCCATCTCCCCCGACCGAAGCGCGACGCTCGAGTCGAGATGGGGGCGGATCTTCGATGCGGCGGACCGTCGGCGCCAGGGATGGCGCTGACGAGCTCCAGGGATGGGACTTACTGCGTGTCCGACGCGTCGAAGATCCGCCCCCATCTCGACCACGCCGAAGCCTTCCACGTATCTATCGCCGCCTTCGAAACAACACCGCAGCAACGAGCCCCAGGACGATCAGCACCAGCACCGGAATATTGCCCACCGCGCCGTACGGAGTGACCCCTTTCATGCCGCTGAAGGTGCCCTCGAGCACGATGGGTTCGAATTCCGGCGCCTGGGCGACGATCGCGCCGGTCGGCGCGACGATTGCGGTGATGCCGCTGTTGGTGGCGCGCAGCACGTAGCGACCATTCTCCAGCGCCCGCATCTGGGCCATTTGCATGTGCTGAAACGGGCCGATCGAATGGCCGAACCATGAATCATTCGAAATCGTCACGATGACGTCCGCGTGGCGAGCGTCGCGGCGAACCATGTCCGGGTACACCACCTCGTAGCAGATCGCCATCGCTACACGCCAAGGCCCGGCGCGCAGCAGCGGCTGGTCGAGTGGCCCGGGGCTGGCGTGCGACATCGGCAGGTCGAAAAATTCGATGAGGCCGCGCAACAAGCCTTGCAGCGGCACGTATTCACCGAACGGCACAAGGTGGCGCTTGATGTAGTGGCCGCTGCCGTTGCCGACCACCACCGCCATGTTGCGAAAGCTGACCTGGCCATCGGGCGAGCGCTCGTAGCCGGGCACGCCGAACAGCAGCGCCGCGCCACCGTCGCGTGCCTTGCGCGCCATGTCTTCGATGAACGGCTGCGCCTGTTGTTCGAACAACGTTACCGCTGCTTCCGGCCAGATCACCAGATTGTCATGCCAGTACGGTGCCGACAACGTCCGGTATCGATCGAGGATCGGCGCGACGCTTTCGGGTCGCCATTTGGAATCCTGAGGAATATCGCCCTGCACCAGCGCCACACTGCCCCGTGTGCCGGGTTCCACCCAGCGCGCAAAGCCAAGCCCCACGCCCCCCAGCCACGGCAGCATTGCGAACGCGATGGCGATGATTGCCGCGC
This sequence comes from uncultured Gammaproteobacteria bacterium, assembly GCA_963735085.1. Classification (GTDB taxonomy): domain Bacteria; phylum Pseudomonadota; class Gammaproteobacteria; order Pseudomonadales; family Azotimanducaceae; genus DATJGR01. Next base: position 2,123,842 of record CAVTJP010000005.1, on the reverse strand, counting down.
GGCGCGACACGCCACGCGCAATCGGCGCCACGGCAAACGTCGCACTCAGCGCCGCCACGAGGCTGACAAGCAGCACGCCCCCAACGGGCGCGAAATGGCGCAGTGGGTCGTCGAGGTGCGCGTAGCCGAGGTACAACCATGGAAATCCGGTCAGCACCCATGTCAGCATCCATTCGAGCGCGACCCAACAGACACTGAAGCCGATCGCGTTGACCCAACGGTTGGGGCCGCGAAAGATGCGCACATAGGCAAACGTCATCGCCATCGGAAACAATGCCATCGCTGCGACGAACATCGCGACCAGCGATCCCGCAAGCCATACCGGCGCCGGCCCGAAGTCGTGAATGCTGACGTAGACCCACGACGCGCCGACGCCGTATTTGCTGACGCCGTACAGCCAGCCGAGCAGCGCCGCACGCCTTGGCCGCGCGGTATCCAGCAGGCGGAACAACACCGCAACCGAGATCAGCGACAGCGGCCACCAATTGAACGGCGCCAGCCCCAACGGAAGCGCCGCGCCGGCGATCAAGGCGAGCCAGAGCGGGCGCACCCGGTTCATGCGTAAATCATTTTCATGCGCAGAACATCGTTGCCGGCTCAGCGATCCCGGCCAATCGGCGAGACACGCATCAGCCGAATCCGCCGGCTGTCGGCATTGAGCACTTCGAACATCAGTTCGCCCATTTGGGTACTTTCGTCGCGCTTCGGCAGGTGGCCGAAGTGCTTCATCACCAGACCACCGATCGTGTCGAATTCGGTGTCGCTGAAGTTCGTGCCGAGCCGTTCGTTGAAATCCTCGATCGGCGTTGTCGCCTTGACCGTGTAGTTGTTCGCGTCGAGTTCCTTGATGTCTGAATCTTCATCGACATCGTGTTCGTCTTCGATGTCGCCGACGATCTGTTCCAGCACATCCTCGATCGTCACGGCGCCGCTGACATGACCATATTCGTCGATAACCACCGCCATGTGATTGCGGTTGGCACGAAAGTCCTGCAGCAGCACGTTGAGCCGTTTGCTCTCCGGAATCGCGGCCGCCGGGCGTATGCAATCCTTGATGTCGAAATCGGCCCAGTCGTCCTGCAGCAGCAGCGGCAGGATGTCCTTCGCATGCAGGATTCCGTGCAGATCGTCGAAGTCGTCGCCAATGACGGGAAACCGGGAATGCTGCGACTCGATGACGATCGGCAGAAACTGCTGCGGCGCCATGTCGGCGCGGACGTAGACGAGCTGCGAGCGCGGCACCATCACGTCGCGCGCGTGCATGTCGGCAACGGCGATTGCACCGAACAGGATGTTGAGGACGTCGGCATCAATCACGTCGCGATCGGCCGCGTCGCGCAACGTTTCCATCAATTCCGAGCGCGACGTGGGCTCGCCGGAGAACATGTCGGCGACCCGTTCGATCCAGCCCCGGCCACTTCCGGTGCCGTCAGTCTCGGAGTCACTCATACGATCGCATTCCGAACGGGCCCCCGAACCGAATAGCCAACCGACCACACAGTAGGATCATTGATACGGGTCGCCAATGCCAAAGGTACTCAGTATGGCGACTTCGCGGCCTTCCATCACCTGTGCATCAGCGGCCGTTTCATGGTCGTAACCAAACAGATGCAGCACGCCGTGGACCAGCAGGTGCGCGCAGTGATCGCTTTCCGATTTGGCTTGCAGCGCAGCTTCGGCGGCAAGCACCGGTGCGCAGATCACCACATCGCCAAGCAATCGCTCGCCTCCCTCGGGTTCGACCATATCGGTGAAGGAGAAGGACAGCACGTTGGTAGTGCCCTGCTTGTTGCGATAGCGCGCGTTGAGATCGGCCATCTCATCGGCACCGACGATCCGAATGCACAGACTGCCGGCTTCGTCGATGGCCGCCAACGCCGCTTTCGCCCAACGACGTAACGCAGTCGCTCGCACCGGCGCGTCGACGTCATCGGCGACCTGAATCTCAATTCTGGTGCGCACAAGCCTGCTGCTCAACGCCGGGTGTTCAAAACTGGTTTTCAAAATCAGGAGTGGTCATCGCTCCGCGAACCGTTTTCGGATCGCAGTTCGCTGGTGGCGTCGTGACGCGCGTAGGCTTCGACGATGCGTTGTACCAAGGGGTGCCGCACGACATCCTTCGACGTGAAGTGGGTGAATGAAAGCCCGTCCACACCATCGAGCACGCCGATGCAGTGAATCAGTCCGGAACGGCTGCCACGCGGCAGGTCGATCTGCGTGATGTCACCGGTGATCACGGCAGTGGAGCCGAAGCCGATCCGCGTCAGGAACATCTTCATCTGTTCGATGGTCGTGTTCTGGCTTTCATCAAGGATGATGAACGCGTTGTTCAATGTGCGGCCGCGCATGAACGCCAGCGGCGCCACTTCGATGATGTTGCGCTCGATGTACTTGTGCACCCGCTCGACGCCCATCATTTCGTACAGCGCGTCGTACAGGGGCCGCAGATACGGGTCGATCTTCTGTGCGAGATCGCCGGGCAGGAAGCCAAGTTTCTCGCCCGCCTCGACCGCCGGCCGAACCAGCAGAATCCGCCCCACGCGTTGCTGTTCGAGCGCCGCAACGGCGCACGCGACGGCCAGATAAGTCTTGCCGGTACCCGCCGGACCGATGCCGAAGTTCGCGTCGTGCAACTGAATCGCGCGCACGTAATGAGTCTGATTGGGTCCGCGCGGCTTGATCGTTTTGCGGCGCGTATGAATCAACAACCCATCGTCGCCCTCGCCGCGCGTCAACGCTTCTACGCCGGCATCCTGCAGATACAGATGAATGGCTTCGGATTCGAGGGCCTCGCCATCGGTGGTGTCTTCGTACAGCACCTTCAGCAGCGCTTCGGCTGCCTCGACGCGTTGCGCCGGGCCGGACACCTGAAATTCATTACCGCGGTTGCGAATCCGTACGCCGAGATTGCGTTCGATGAACTTGAGATTCGCATCGAACGGGCCACATAGCGACGCGAGGCGGCGGGAATCGTTGGGTTCGAGCGTGACGCTGCCCGTCAGCGCCACGACGCGATTCGGCTGGTCCGTCAAACTACGAGGCAACTGGGCATATGACGGCTAGCATATCGGCGACCGATGGTCTGTCAATTGCTGTTTACAGCGGCTGTGTTTCCAACGACGCTACCTCGCAACGTGTAGCTCTTCGCTTCGTCGATGACGACGCTGACGAATTGGCCGATCTCGGCGGCGCCATCGAAGTTGACCACGCGATTGTTGTCCGTGCGACCCTGCAACTGTCTCGGATCGCGTTTGGCCGGCCCGGTCACAAGTACCCGTTGCGTGGTGCCGACCATTGCCCGGCTGAACGCATCACCCTGCTTGCGCAGCAGCGCCTGCAGCCTCGTCAGCCGCCCGCGCTTGACGTCGGGCGGGGTCGGATCGGGCAGGCTCGCAGCCGGCGTGCCTGGGCGCGGGCTGTACTGGAACGTGAATGACATGTCGAAGCGCAGCGCCTCGACGAGCGCCAGCGTCGCCTCGAAATCCCGATCGGTTTCGCCGGGGAAGCCGACGATGAAATCGGACGTCAACGACACATCCGGCCGCACCGCGCGTACGCGGCGAATCTTGTCCTTGTATTCCAGAATCGTATGGCCGCGCTTCATCAGTGCGAGCACGCGATCCGATCCCGATTGAACCGGCAGATGCACGTGGCTGACGAGTTGCGGCAGGCTCGCGTACGCCTCGATCAGACTGTTGGAAAATTCGACAGGGTGCGAGGTGGTATAGCGCAGCCTGTCGATCCCAGGTACGTCGGCTGCGTAGTGCAGCAACTCGGCAAGATCTGCCTGATCGCCATCGATCTCGCCGCGGTAGGCGTTGACGTTCTGGCCGAGGAAAGTGATTTCGCGAACGCCCTGGCGCGCGAGCTGCACCACTTCGCGCATTACGTCGGCGACCGGGCGGCTCACTTCGGGCCCGCGCGTGTATGGCACGACGCAGAACGAACAGTATTTGCTGCAACCTTCCATCACCGAAACCATCGCCGCCGGCCCATCGACCTTCGGCGCCGGCAACGAGTCGAACTTTTCGATTGCGACAAAGCTGATGTCGACAACCTGCGCGCTGTCCTGTGCACCGGTGCGGGCTGCTTCGAGCAGCGCCGGCAGGCGATGCAAGGTCTGCGGCCCGAACACCACATCGACATACGGCGCGCGACGCCGGATCGCATCGCCCTCCTGGCTCGCAACGCAGCCGCCGACGCCAATCAGCAGGTCGGGCCTGGCAGCCTTCAATGGCCGCCACCGGCCGAGTTGCGAAAACACCTTCTCCTGCGCCTTCTCGCGCACCGAGCAGGTGTTGAGCAGCAGCACGTCGGCGTCCTCGGCGCAATGTACGGGCTCGAGTCCGTGGCTTTCCCGCAGCAGGTCGAGCATGCGAGCCGAGTCGTACTCGTTCATCTGACACCCCTGTGTCTCGATGAAGACTTTTCCGGGCATTATTTCGTGCTGCAATCGAATTAAACGGGGACGGAATTATAGCGGCACTTGAATTTGCGGGTCAGACCTTTATATATGGCGAAACATCCGCATCGGGAACGCGCATGGCCGATCAGCAGCAACACATCTACAAGATCCTCTTTCACAATCAAGGCCAGATCTACGAGGTGTATGCGCGCGCGATTTATCAGAGCGATCTGTACGGATTCATCGAGATCGAGGACTACATCTTCGGTGACAAGACCAAGGTCGTGATCGACCCGGGCCAGGACCGGCTACGTACAGAGTTCGACGGTGTGCAGCGCAGCTTCATACCTGTGCATTCGGTTGTGCGCATCGACGAGGTCGAAAAGGAAGGTGTCGCGAAGATCAGCGAGAGCAAAGGCGGCACCAATATCGCGCATCTTCCACTGCCGATTCCGCGCAACGAAGGGAAACCCTGAGGGCGGTTGCGCTACGGTTCACGGTCGAGGCGGATGTTTGTTGTGCCGGACACGCCATGAACCCATCCCTGGGGGGCTCTCGTTGCGCCATCCCTGGCACCTCCCCCTGCGTCGGCGTAGCCAGCGGTAACAGGCAGGGGCAAAGGGTCAGAGTGCTTCATGCGACGTGGAGCCGCGTTTATATGTCTTGGTGAAGCACTCTGACCCTCGTTCTCTCGCAAACGAAGCGCGTCGCTCGAGTCGCGATGGAGGCGGGTCTGCTATGCAGCGGACCGTCGGCGCCATGGATGGCGCTGACGAGCTCCAGGGATGGGACTTACTGCGTGTCCGCGGCATAGCAGACCCACCTCCATCGCGACCACTATGACTACGCAGCATGAACCGACTAATATCCCTCGTCCAACAGCGGGAACGCCGATAGCACGTGCGGGGTGCCAATCGGCGGGGCGGATTCGAGCAGTTCCGGGGTCAGATCTGCGACACGACTGACGCCCAACAACGCCATGTTGGTGCGGATCTCCACTTCGAGCAGTTCCAGTGCGCGTGTCAGCGCCGACGCGCCGCCAGCCGCCATCGCCAATGCCTCGAGGCGTCCGACACCCACTGCCGAGGCGCCGCGCGCGAGGCCTTTGATGATGTCTGTGCCGCGCATGAAACCGCCGTCGACAATCACCGGCACGCGCCCCGCCACCGCGGCTGCCACGTCCGGCAACGCATCGATGCAGCCACGGCCATGATCGAGTTGACGGCCGCCGTGGTTGGACACGTAAACGACATCGACACCCAGATCGACCGCGCGGCGCGCGTCGTCCGCCGCGTTGATGCCTTTCAGCCACAACGGGATCGCGTGTTTGCGTTTGATGTGTGCAACGGTGTCCCACGTCATCTTCGCCTGATGGATGAAATCGCCGCCGCCCGCCTGGCGGCCCGATGCCGGCACGTATGCCTTCGCGATGTCGCGCTCACGGCGGCTGTACACGGCGGTATCCACCGTCAGGCAGAAGCCGGCATAACCCGCTGCGATCGCCCGTTCGATGCGATCATCCATCCAGCCCCAATCGCCGAGTAGATAAAGCTGGAAGATCTTTGGCGCCGAGCCCTCGCGCGGTTGTGCTTTCGCGAGCGTTTCGAAATCCGGCAGACACACCGAACTCAGAATCATCATCGTGCCGAATGCACCGGCTGCCTGCGCAACGGACGCCGCACCGCCCGATTCGAACACCTGAATCGATCCGATGGGCGGCAGCACCACCGGTATCCGCAGCCGATGACCGCAGAGGTCGACGCCCGCATCAACGTTCGCGACGTCGTTCAACACGCGCGGCCGAAACGCAATCGAATCGAGCGCAAGACGATTGCGCTTCATCGAAGTCTCGGTGTCCGCGGCGCCGATCAGGTAGTCCCAGTCGTTGCGCGACAGATTGGCGCGCGCCGCTTTCGCGATGTCGTGCAGGGTGCGGAATGTATTCATCGTCGACTCCAGATTACTGGCACCGGATGGTAGCGCGCCGGCCCATTCCACTCGAAGTGCCATTCGACGTGCCATTCGACGTGCCATTAGAAGTGCCTTGCGAAGTGCCTTTTCGACGCGCTTTCGGCATTGGATCAGAAATGAAAGAATCGGGCGCCTTTCGGGGATGGGGATGGGGAAAATGCAGCAACGAACGCGCCGGCTGGTGGCTGCGCTGGTGATGGCGATGTTTGGGGCCGCGATCGGCGCCGGACACGCATACGCCGCGCAGCCCAACATACCGGCCGTACTCGAACCGTGGCGCGGCTGGGTGCTCGATCGCCACCCCGATATCCAATGCCCGCCGCAATATGACAATGCCGCGATCCGTACATGCGTGTGGATGAGCGCGCTGAATCTCGATCTGACCAAAACCGCGGGCCGCTTTTCGATCGACGTGGAGCTATTTGGCGACGCCGACGTGATTCTGCCGGGTGATGCCGACGCGTGGCCCGACGACGTTCGCTCGAATGGCGCACCCGCAGTCGTTACGCGCCTGCAGGATCGGCCGCGGCTGCGCCTGCCACCCGGGCGCTACACCGTGACCGGCACGCTGCATTGGAGCACCCTGCCCGATTCGCTTGCGCTGCCGCGTCAGCCCGGCATGCTGCAGGTAAGCATCGACGGCAGCCCGATCCCGCAGCCGCTGATCAAGGCCGGGCGGTTGTGGCTCGGCACCAACCCGGCGACGTCCGGCCCCGCCGCCAACCCGCCCAACGATTCGCTGACAGCACGCGTTTATCGACGCCTCGACGACGGCGTGCCGATGCTGCTGCAAACTTATATCGACCTCTCTGTAGCAGGCAGCCACCGCCTCGTCACACTGGGCCGCGCGATGCCCGAAGGGTTCGAACTCACGGCCATCGACAGCAGATTGCCCGCGCGCCTCGACAGCAGCGGCCAACTCGAGGTGCAGGTCGAACCGGGCGAGTGGCAGGTGCAGTTGACGGCCCGTGCGCTCGACGCGCCGACCATATTCCATGCAGCAGAAAAGTTTCGCGCAGCCGCAAAAACCGACTACTGGCCGGCACAGGAGATCTGGGGATTCAACGCCGACCGCGCGTTGCGGGTGGTAAACGTCGAAGGTGCGACACCAATTGATCTGAGTCAGACGAACGCGCCATTCAAAGATATTCCCGCGTATGTGGTCACCGCGCAGAACGCATTGAAGCTTGCCGAGCAGTTCCGCGGCGATCCCAATCCGACGCCTAACGATTTTTCGTTGGCGCGCAGTATCTGGCTGTCTTTCGACGGCACCGGCATAACGGTGCGCGATACGCTAGATGGTTCGATCGCGCGACCGACGCGGCTCGCCGCGCGGTTCGTTCCCGGCCGCATGACCGTCGACGGCACACCTCAGTTGATTACCCGGCTCGGCGATGCCAAACCCGGGATCGAACTGCCCAGCGGCAAGCATCGCATCGTTGCGACCAGCGAATTGCCGCGAGCGGGGCTCGATACGGCGGTCGGCTGGGATACCGATGTCTCGCGCCTGTCCGGCGCGCTGCACCTGCCACCCGGCTGGCGATTGCTGTGGACGCACGGCGTCGATCGGGCGCCCACCGCGTGGCTGGCGCGGTGGACGCTCTGGGATATTTTCCTGGTCGTCATCAGCGTGGTGCTGGCCTTGCGCCTGTTGAGCCGCACCGCCGCCGCGCTGTTCGCGCTGACCCTGGTGCTGGTCTATCAGGAACCCGGCGCGCCGACGTTCGCCTGGATAGTTCTGCTGCTGTTGCTCGCGGTGCTGCGCGTGGCACGCGCGCGCCTAGGCCAGCTCGCGCGCCTCAGTTATTTCGTTGTACTGGCCGCGACCGTACTCGGCATTCTGTCGTTCGCGATCGACAACTTCAGAATGGCAATCTATCCGCAGCTCGAAAACCGATCCGCCGCATTACCGACGTCTGTGGCGGAAACGTTCACGACGGCGCCGGCCGAGAAACGCGAGGCGGGCTCGAGCGATGCGAACGTGGTCCGCGCGATGGCCAGTTCCGCGTTGAAAAAGCAGAATGCGCCGGCAGTCGCACCGGCCAGCGCACCGCTGCGGCAGCTCGAAGCCAACACGCAGGTGCAGACGGGCCCGGGTGTGCCCACCTGGCAATGGCGCAACGAAACGCTGATCTGGGATGGGCCGGTCACCGCGGCGCAGCCGGTCGCGCTGGTGTTGTCACCGCCGTGGCTGACGCGCAGCCTGCATGTGGTTGGACCCGTGTTGTTACTCCTGCTTGCCGCCATCGTCGGTGGCGCGACATTGCCGCCGTCAACGCCGCTGCCGGCATGGCTGAAGCGCATCGCGGTCCCTGCGGCGACGGTCTTGCTGTTCGTCGCGGGCTTCGGCGCACCAACCTCGGTGCACGCCGACATCCCGAGCCAACAGATGCTCAACGAACTGGAGCAGCGCCTGACGCGGCCACCCGAGTGTCTGCCGGGCTGCGCCGCCGTCGAGCACGCAAGCGTGACGCTGGCCGGCGACCGTCTGTCGATGCGCCTCAACGTCAACGCAGCCGTCAACGTGGCACTGCCGTTGCCGTCGGTAGCACAGTGGTGGCCGCTCGAAGCGCACGACGGTGACCACGCGGCGGTCGTTACGCGCGACGACGCGGGTCAGATGACGGTCGCCGTGACGGCCGGCATGCACACAATCGAACTGTCCGGTCCGGTGACCGACATCGATCGATTCGAACTGCCCTTCCCGGCCCCGCCCGGACGCATCTCGCTCGATCTGAAAGGCTGGCACGCGTACGGCGTGGAGGACGGCCGCCTGCGTGGCGGCGCCGTGCAGTTCGAGCGCAACGCCGCATCCACGACGAGCGAAGCGAAGGCGAGTCTCGTACCGGCGCCGATCGCGCCGTATTTCAAGCTCAGCCGCACATTCGACTTCGGTCTCGAATGGCGCATTCATACGACGTTGACGCGCCTCGCACCGCGCAGCGGCGGCATCCCCTTCGCAATACCGTTAGTAACCGGCGAGTCACTGCTCGACGGTCGCGTTCGGGCGGAAGACGGCAAGATCATCGGGGTGCTGGCACCAGGACAACAGCAGATCGACTGGCTCAGCGCGCTGGCGAGCACCGCTACATTGCAGTTGACGGCACCTGCTGTCTCGCAATGGAGCGAGCAGTGGACTCTGGTGCCATCGAACTTCTGGCACGTGGACTACGCCGGCATTCCAGCCACGCTGACACCGATGAAGCTTGCCGCCGGCGAGGCCGCCGGGCCGCGCTTTGCGCCGCTCAGCGGTGAAGCACTGAAGATCACGCTGACCAAACCCGTGCCCGTGCGCGGCGAAACGACCACGGTGGAGTCGATCAGCCTGAGCGAACAACCGGGTGCCCGCGCGCGACGCAGCACGCTCACACTGCGTCTGCTCAGCAGCCAGGGCGGCAACTACGCGGTGCGCATCCCCAGTAACGCGAAAATTCTGAGCATTGCGATCAACGGCGCACCGCAACCGATTCCTACAGCCGGGGAATCGCTGCCGCTGCCGGTAATGCCAGGTTCCGAGACCGCCGAGGTCGCCTGGGAAGCGCCGCTTGCAATCGGTGCGATGCTGCGTACCAGCGCTGTTGTATTGGCCGGCCGTGCCTACAACGTGCGCCTCAACCTCAGCCTGCCGTCGAATCGCTGGCCGCTGTTCGTCGGTGGCCCGCTGCTGGGCCCGGCGATTCTGTATTGGGGCGTGGTGGTGGTTGTAATCGGCATCGCCTGGCTGCTGTCGCGCGTCCCGGGGCTGCCGCTGACAACGCTCGACGGTGTGCTGCTCGGATTCGGCATGAGCCTGTGCAATCTGCCCAGCACGATCCTCGTCGCCGCGTGGCTGTTGTTGCTGCTGCTGCGCCGCCGCCACGCAGATCGGCTGGAGCAGGTGCCCGTCAGGACATTTCAACTAACCCAGTTCCTGCTTGCGCTGGGCAGTGTCGTCACACTGATTGCGCTGGCTGCGAGCGTGCCGATGGGGTTGCTCGGCACGCCGGAAATGCACGTCGTCGGCAACGGATCGTCGGCGTACAGCTATCACTGGTTTCAGGATCAAACGCAGGCGAACCTGCCGAGCGCGTACGTGGTGTCGGCACCGATGTGGGTATACCGCGTCGTGATGCTGGCCTGGTCACTGTGGCTCGCCTTCGCGATCATGCGCTGGGTGCGCTGGGGATGGAGCGCATTCATCGCGGGCGCCGCCTGGAAATCGACCCGCGCAAAGCCGGAACCCAGCGCGGTTAGCTGAAGCATGGTGTGGAGTTGAAAAGGGTCAGAGTGCTTCATTGGACGTGGAGCCACGGCTACATGTTCTGGTGAAGCACTCTGACCCTGGTCTTCGATCGACTGACAGCCAGCGCCTCGGCGAACGCTGAAAGCACCGGAAAATTTGCAGCGCACTAAACTAGAATGGTTCTGCTACTGAAACGGGGGATCCCATGTCCAGAATTGTCGTGATCGGTGGCGGCCACGCGGCCGGCCAAGCGGTGGCGAGTCTGCGCCAGGACGGTTTCGATGGCGAGATCGACGTGGTCGGCGATGAGCCGCATCTGCCATATCAGCGGCCGCCGCTATCGAAGCAATATCTCTCCGGCGAGCACGGCCTCGACAAAGTGCACCTGCGGGCCGCGTCGTTCTACAACGAACGCAACATCGCGCTGCATCTGGACGTGCGCGCAGAACACATCGATCCGGTCTCACATACGGTTTCGCTGTCGAACGGCAAGACGCTGAGCTACGACAAGCTGCTGCTCGCGACCGGCGGGCGCGCGCGCCGGCTCGAGATTCCCGGTCACGATCTGCCCGGCATCTACTACCTGCGTTCGCTCGCAGATGTCGATGCGATTCGGGCCGCATTCGCACCCGGCAAGCGCATGGTGATCGCCGGTGGTGGTTACGTGGGCCTCGAAGTTGCTGCGGTTGCGTTGACCACGGGGCTCAACGTCACGGTGATCGAAATGGAAGATCGCATTCTCAAGCGGGTGACCACGCCGGCAATGAGCGCGTTTTATCACGATCTGCACACCGGCCGCGGGGTCGTCATTCGCACCAGCACGAAAGTGTCGGGTTTCGAAGGCACAGACCATCTCGACACTGTCGTCACCGACTCGGGCGAACGTATCCCAGCCGACATTGTGATCATCGGTATCGGCATCGTGCCGAACACCGAGGTAGCTGCTGAGGCCGGCATCGCCTGCGACAATGGCATCCTCGTCGACGATCACTGTCGCACGTCCAACTCGGATATCTACGCGGCGGGCGACTGTACGAATCATCCGAACGCGTTGCTCGGTCGCCGCATGCGCCTGGAGAGCGTGCCCAACGCGATGGAACAGGCGCGCGTGGCCGCAATCAACATGAACGGCGGCGACGCAACCTACGCATCGATCCCGTGGTTCTGGTCCGACCAATACGAACTCAAGCTGCAGATGGTCGGATTCTCATCCGACGGCGACCTCGCCGTCACACGCGGCGATCCGGCGACCAATCAGTTCGCCACGTTCTATCTGAAAGACGGCGTGATCGTTGCCGTCGACGCCGTCAACAGCCCGCGCGAATTCATGGCCTGCAGACAGATGGTGAACAAGCGCTCGAAGCCCGATCCGGCGAAGCTGGCCGACCCGACAGTCGCGCTGAAGGAACTCATTTAGGTCAGGGGTAGAATCGATTATGCCGTCACGATGATCGGCGCGCCGTCGGTGACGATGAGTGTCTGTTCGAACTGCGCGACGATTTCGCCGGCCCCGCATGTCAACGTCCAACCGTCGGCCATCTCCACGACATCGTCTTCGTCCGTTGTGAAGAACGGTTCAATCGTCAGCCCACTGTATACGACAGCATGCGTGAAATCGCCGCCAGCGAACGCCCGCCGTCAGCCCGCCAGGCGTTGAACGCTGCCTGCACCGCGACAAGCGACTTTTTGCTGGTCGGTGGTTTGTCTATGACCTTCTGTCGCACCAGCGCGGTCACGACGTCGGCCGTCAACATGAACGTGTCACGGCCCATGAATCGCAGGAAGAACGGGCCGGTGTTGCCGCCGAGACGCTGGCCGCGGCGCTTCAGGTCGCTCCATAGTCCGACGACATCGTCGTCCGGCCATGCCGCGAGATACCGGCCAAAGCCGCCGTGCGACGCGCTCACGTCGCGGACGAATTGCGCATTGCCGCGCACCGACGCAATTTTCTTCGCATGCCGAACGATGCGTTCGTCCAACGTAAGCCGCTCGAGGTCCTCGTCCGATAACATCGCGCACGTAACGCTGTCAAAGTGATCGAATGCCGCCTCGAAACCAGGCCATTTGTACTCGATGATCTGCCAGACGAATCCAGATCTGAACACGCATTTCGTCATTTCGGCGAGATACCGATCATCGGTTATGCGCTTCAGTTGCGCTGCCGATTTAGGTTCTGGTAATAACGCTTCGAGCGCGTCGGCGCCGCCTTTGCGCGCCGCGGCCTGCTGATAGATTACCGAATATGGCTGCAATCACACGTCCTCAGGGACCCAGGGCACGATGATCGACGTCGTCGACAAACCCGGTCAAGTCACGCTCGACCCGGCACTGGCCGCGCTGCTCGACGAGCAAACACGGGCAATGAAGGGCTACGTCTACTGCGCCACCTGCTCACACGTCATCAGCCACATCGACCACCGTATCGAGGTGCGTGGCAGTCACGATCATCACTTCACCAATCCGCATGGTTACCGATTCCATCTCGGCTGCTATAAAGAGGCCTTGGGCTGCACGGTCAACGGTCCGCCCAACGCGGCCGATACCTGGTTTCCCAATCACCGCTGGCGACTGGCCCAGTGCGAAGAGTGCGCAATCCATCTTGGCTGGTTTTTCGCAGATGCGAACGATCACGCGTTCTTCGGCTTGATCACCGACCGCATTCAAACCGACTGATACGGAAGCAATTCGAACTATGACCATCAGGATCGACGGCAGCCGCTACGACGCCATTACCTTCGACTGCTATGGAACGCTAGTCGATTGGGAATCAGGGATCCTCGGATACTTCAAACCGCTTCTCGAGGCGCACGATGCTCACGCGGTAGACAGCTTTCTGCTGGATTTCTACGGCCGCACCGAGGCGAAACTCCAAGCCGGTGCCTATCGCGCCTATCGCCAGATTCTCGAAGGGGTCGTCACGGCACTGGGTGAACGCCTGGGCTTTGCCCCCGGCGCCGAGGCGATCACGGGCTTTCCCGACAGCATTCGCGACTGGATGCCATTTCCCGACACGCTCGCCGCACTGCAGGCGCTGGCGCCGAAATTTCAACGCGCGATCGTATCGAACATCGACGACGACCTGTTCGAACTGACGAACGCACGCCTCGACACACGCTTCGATCACGTCGTCACCGCGGCACAGGTGGGTGCGTATAAGCCGGATTCACGTCCGTTCCAGGCAGCCATCGAGCGCATCGGTGTGCCGAAGGAGCGAATCCTGCATGTTGCGCAAAGTCTGTATCACGACATCGCGCCGGCCAACGCGCTGGGGTTCGACACCGTGTGGATCGACCGGCACGGCGGTGATGGCAGCGGCGCGACACCATCTACCGAGGCGAAGCCGAAATGGTCTCTGGGTTCGCTGAGTGAACTGGTCGCCGCGCTGTGCTGATCAGGCCGCGTGCAGAGTAGTCGCGATCGCGCCGGAAGTCGATTGACTTGCAGGCGTTCGGGCGCCTCGCGCCTCGATCGTCGGCTCTGGCTCTACCGTCGCGCACGGCATCGCGGCGGCTTTCAATTCCAGCCAACCCGCAACGATGTCGTCGCGCAATGCGCCAATGTCCGGAACCGCTTCGAGGCACGCAGTCACTCCCAGATCAACGCGATCCACATAGGTCTGCACCGTCAGATTCAGTGCAACCGAATGCGCCGGAATCGATACCGGGAAGTGGCTGCACATCTTCGCGCCATGCAGGTACATCGTCCTCGCCGGGCCACGCACGTTCGAAATCACGACATTGACCATCGGCGCCATGAAGTCGGCGACGCGCAGCCGTTCGGCCCAGAGCGACGCGGCGGACATCATCGTCGCGAGACCGGGCACGTGTAAGTCATCCGGCTGCAGCGCACCCGTTTCCGCAACGACGCCCTTGCCGACCTGCATCGACGCTTTGATCGCGAGCAGCCGTTCGATCGGATCGGCAATGTCGGTGCCGAGCGAGGCGACGAGCATCGTCACCTGGTTACGCATGCTGGTATCGCCCGGCGCGCGCAGCGACACCGGCACACCGCAGCGCAGCGACGTTGCCGGCAGCGCATTGTGGCGCAGCAGATAACGACGCAACCCGGCCGCGCACACCGCCATCACCGCGTCATTCAGAGTCGCACCGCGCGACTTCGCGACCGCCTTCATCTCAGGCAATGGCAACGACGCGGCAGCCCACGCGCGGTAGGGACTCACCGCACAGTTGAACGGCGCACGCGGCGCTTCGCCGTATAGCGCACCGATACCCGCGCGGCCGCGCAGGGCACGATTGAACAGCGCCACGGCCGCTTTGCGCTGGTCGTCGAGCCGCGATGTCCAGCCGAAGCTCTGATCGATCAACGATCGCGCCGCATCGAAGACGAGGTCCAGCGCGCTGGGCTCGGGTTCGGCGGCCGTTGGTTGCGCGATCGGCGCATCTGTCGCCGGATCGCGCGAGAACAGCACATCGATGATCGCCTGCCCGGCCATACCGTCGATGCACGCGTGATGATATTTGCAGAACCACGCCACCTGGCCCGATTCGAGGCCCTCGATGTAGTAGAACGCCCACAGCGGTCGGTTGCGCGGCAGCGGCGTTTCATGGAGCCGCGCGACCAGCGCTTCCAGTTGCACCCAGGTGCCCGGCGCACCGAGTGCCACGCGCGTAACGTGGTTGTCGATATCGAAGGTCGGATCGTCAATCCACACCGGCTGGTCGAGCGTGAAAGGCGTCGACTTCAGGCGCTTGCACATGAACGGGACTGACGCGACGCGATCTTTCAGGTAGCGCTTCAACTCGATGAAGAATTCGTCTCGCGAGGGGACTTCGAGCAATTGCACTGAACCGATGTTCATCGGATTCGACGGGCTCTCCATGTACAGGAACGATGCGTCGGTAATGCCCAGCTTATGCATGTCGATCTCCGTCGCGATCCAAGTGAAGGCGGCGGCAGGCACGATGGCTGGGGTTCAAGCACGCAACACGTGCCAGCGAGGGGGGAGATTTGCTTCGTACCTGCCGCCTGGAGGCTAACCATGCAACGTCCAGGCCAAGTTCATCGAAAGCGACTGGTGCCAGCGCCTATCGAACGTTGCGCCGGTTTCTCGCTCGATCCACCGGATGATTTCGCACAGCAATGGCGCAAACAGCCCGACCATCGCCCCGCCGTCGCGCAGCGTCTCAATCCAGGCAATACTTAGTCCACCGGACAGTCGCCGATGCGCTTCGCGTGGTCACGCGTGGAGATCGTCTGTGTGAATCCAGCGATCGGCAGCTGAATCTCGGCGGCCGATTCGAAATCCGATTCACTCAACTTCGTAACTGCCAACGTGCCGCTCGCGCCGCTCGTGCAATCCAACTTGTAGTTGTACACGCGGTCCGCCTGACCGGTGGCCGCCAAATCGCAGCCACCGGCTTTCAAACTCGTGCGCACCGAGTCGAACCAGTCCTCGTAGTGCGTCAGGCAGGCTTTCTTCGTCAGCGTCTGGCTGGCGCCGAAGGTCGTCGTGATTTCGTATTCGCCCGACTGAAACGTAGGCACGTCGGCGGCCAATGCAATCGTGGGCAGCAGGGTTGCGAGCGTGAGCAGACAACCGCGTGGGATCATGTTCATGGCATCAGTCCACAATCGCCGGATACACCAGCGTTTTCATCTGACCGCGGAAGTTGAATGTCGCCGACGGCATGAATTGCGTCATCAGGACCACGACGAGTTGCTCCGCTGGATCGACCCAGAAGATCGTACTCGCGGCGCCGCCCCACGCGTACTCGCCGGCCGAGCCGATCGTCGCGCTGCGTGCCGGGCCCAGATTGATAGAGAATCCGAGGCCGAATCCGTAGCCCTCGTTGGCCGTCTCCGAAAAGCTGCCGAGCGCCCAGCGCGTGAGATCTTCGTCGTTCGGCAGATGATTGCGCGTCATCAGTTCGATGGTCTTGCGGCCAAGGATACGCACACCGTCGAGTTCGCCGCCGTTGACGAGCATGCGGCAGAAGCGCAGGTAGTCGTGCGCGGTGGACACCAGCCCGCCGCCACCGGAAAAGAATGTGCGTGGTTTCAGATAGGCGCTGGTGCGCGGGTCGTCTTCGCAGCGCAGCCTTTTGTCGGCGCCGCGGCTATAGTTCGCGGCGAAGCGGTCGACTGTTTCCTGCGCAACGGAGAAGCCGGTGTCTTTCATACCAAGTGGTCCGAAGATTCGCGTGCGCAGATATTCATCGAATGACTGACCCGACATCACCTCGACGAGATAGCCGAGCACATCCGAGGCCACCGAATAGTTCCAGCGCGTGCCGGGAGAAAACTCCAGCGGCACCTTCGCCAACGTATCGATCATGGTGCGCAACGTGGCGCCGTCCGCTGCGCCGACATTCAGCTTTCGATACGCGTGGTCGACATTGGATCGGTTCATAAAGCCGTACGTCAGCCCGGACATGTGCGTGAACAGATCCTTGATCGTCATCGCGCGATCGACCGGCCGGGTCAGAAAATTCGGCACCACACCCGCTTCGTACACGGCCAGATCGCGCCACTGCGGAATGAACCGGTGCACCGGATCGTTCAACTGAAAGTGACCGTCCTCGTAAAGCATCATCAGCGCAACGGCGGTGATCGGTTTCGTCATCGAATAGATGCGGAAGATCGTGTCGTCGCGCATCGGCGCGTCGCGTTCGATGTCCATTCGCCCGAGCGGCTCGAAGTACGCCAGTTCGCCTTTTCGAAACACCACCGGTAACGCGCCGGCAATCTTGCCGGGTTCGATGTAACGCCGCATGAAGTGATCCGATATCCGCGCCAATGCGCGCGCAGACATCCCCGCCCCCGCTGCGTCGATCCGCATCGCTGATCTCTCTCCACCTGTGTGAACGCGACACTCTACGCAACCGCAAGGCATGCCATCAACCGCAAATGGCTGCGTGATCGAGCACAAGCGCCGCGTCGTGCCATGCCCGCCACGCTTTTGTTGGACGTGCCGGCCGCCGCGCCGTGCGAGCGCTGTTCAAGCACTGCAAAGCTGCGTAGCATCGATGGCCATGCAAAAGCCCGTCGCCACGCAGCAAACACTACGCGCCGAAGCGCAACTGCAGCCGACCGCCACGACGATCGAAATCACCAAAGACTACCTGCACTTCTCGGCAGCGCATTTCACGATCTTCTCGGCGACGCAGCGCGAAAACCTCCACGGCCACAATTTCGATGTGAGTTGCTCGCTCGACACCATCGTCGGCGCCAACGGTCTGGCATTCGATTACAACCTCGTCAAGGATCGCCTGATGGCGCTGTGCGACGAACTCGACGAACGCGTGTTGTTACCGTCGCAATCACCTCATCTGACGTTCGAAAAGGACGGGAACTATCTGATCGTCTGCTTCGCCGATGAACGCATACCCTTTCTGGAGCGCGATGCTTTGCCATTGCCGATCCGCAATACGACCGTCGAAGAGTTCGCGCGATGGTTCGCCAATCGGCTAGGCACCGATGCGACATTGCGCGAGCAGCCGATCGAATCGCTGACCGTGCGCGTATCCTCCGGCCCAGGTCAGTGGGCCTCTTGCCGCTGGAGTCGTCCATGAAACTATTGCTGATTACCGGTGCCAGCGCAGGCATCGGCCTCGCCACCGCCCGACGCTTCGCCGACGACGGCTTCGATGTCGTCAATCTATCGCGCCGGCGCTGTCCGCTCGCGAAGGTGACGCAAATCAACTGCGATCTGTCCACACCGCGCTTCATCGACAACATCTCGGGCCAGCTCGGCCAGTTGCTCGGCGATGCCGAGCGCATCGTGCTGATACACAATGCCGCGCGACTGGACAACGACAGCGCGGTGGAGACACCGAGCAATCGGCTGCGCGAGGTGTTCGAAGTGAACCTGGTCGCGCCGAACACATTGAATTACTTTGCGTTACCGTTCATGCACCGTGGTTCGAGCGTGCTGTTCGTCGGCTCGACGTTGTCGGAGAAAGCGGTACCGCACAGCTTCAGTTACGTCGTCAGCAAACACGCGCTCATCGGCATGATGCGCGCCGCCTGTCAGGACCTTGCCGGGCGTGAGATTCACACTGCGTGCATCTGTCCCGGCTTTACGGACACCGAAATGTTTCGCGAGCACGTACCGGTCGACGCCAGAGACAAGGTGCGCGCGATGTCCGCGTACGGCCGGCTGATCAACCCCGAAGAAATCGCCGAAACGCTGCACTGGGCGGCGCACAACCCGGTGATCAACGGCGCCGTGCTGCATGCGAATTTGGGGCAGGTCGAGCATTAGATTCTTGGCTTTCGGCGCTGTCGTTCTGGGAGAGGACGAGGGTCAGAGTGCTTCACCAAGACATATAAACCCGGTTCCACGTCGCATGAAGCGCTCTGACCCTTTGCCCCTGCCTGTTACCGCTGGATACACCGACGCAGGGGGAGGTGGGTGTTTGTTGTTCCGGACCCTGTTGCGCCAGGGATGGGTTCATGGCGTGTCCGGAACAACAACATCCGCCTCCACCGTGAACCGTAGCACCGCGCCTATTTCTTCAGGAACGCGCCATTTACGCAGTTCTGCATGCGACCATCGCGCAGAAACGTCGCCGCGACCTCCGCGCTTTTCGCGCGCATGTCGAACACGCTCTCCGGTGTGAAGAATGCCGAGTGCGGCGTCAGCACCAGTCGGTGCGCGAGCCATGCTTCATTCGCCTTGAACGCGGCGATCAACGGGTGCGCCGGGTCGGCGGGTTCTACCGGCAATACGTCCAGACCCGCCGCGCGCACGGAACCGTTGCGCATGGCTTCGTAAAGCGCGTCGAGATCGATCACCTCGCCGCGCGCGGTGTTCACCAGAATCAGGTTCTGTTTCGCGGCAGCGAATGCAGCTGTGCCAACGAGCTTGCGGGTCTCATTCGAAAGTGGCACATGCACGCTGACGACATCACACTGGCGCATCAGGTCTTCGAGCGAGTGCACGCGGCGCACGCCGAGCGCCAGATCGACGCCGTTGCTGATGTATGGATCGTAGAACACCACGTTCATTCCGAACGCTTTTGCGCGCAGCGCGGTGGCGGTGCCGATGCGGCCCAAGCCGACCAGGCCGAATGTACATGCCGACAGTCGCCGCCCGTACGGGTTCAACGCCGGCCGCCAGTTGCCTCGCGGATCGGCGCGCAGCGCGG
The DNA here is from genome assembly GCA_963735085.1 of uncultured Gammaproteobacteria bacterium. Lineage (GTDB taxonomy): Bacteria > Pseudomonadota > Gammaproteobacteria > Pseudomonadales > Azotimanducaceae > DATJGR01. Next base: position 2,104,134 of record CAVTJP010000005.1, on the reverse strand, counting down.
CCGTGTGGAACTCGATGCCCTTCATCAAGGTCAGCATCAGCGCGATCGCATGATCGGCCACTTCCATCGTGCCGTAGTCCGGCACATTGCAGACCGGGATGCCGAGTGCGCCCCACGCGGCGATATCGAGGTTGTCGAAGCCGACCTTTGGCGTGACGAAGATGCGGCATTTTTCCAGCTTGCCACGATACTGCGCCGGTACGTCGAGTACCGACACGATGCCGTCGCAACCGCGCCATTGTTCATCCGTTACCTCTTCGAAGCGATCGACGAATTCGGCGCTGATGCCGCTGCCTACGGCCTCGCTCTCGATATGCCGATCGTCACGCCAGCGCATTGCCGGCCACAGTACGCGCAAACTCATCGATTACTCCTCATGGCCGACAATTTCCGCCAGCGTATGCATGGATTGCTCTATCAGGCTCGATTCGATCCCGCCAATGCGCAAGCGCGTCGCGATCAGATGCGTCATGCCGAGTTCGCGGCGATAGTCACCGATGCGCTGATGAACCTGCTCCGGCGTGCCGATGATGCTCCATTCGCCAACGTTCGTCGGCATGCGCGCGCGCATCGTCGCGGTCGCCTGCGCGCGACTGACCGACAGTTGTTCCGCCAACGCCGCACGGACGCGATCCAGCACCGCGCCGTCGTGGCCGACGAACACCGTACGCATGATCGGCACGACAGCCGGCACCGCAACGTTCGCCTGCTCGCACGCTTGCGCGTGCCGCGCGTAGTTTTCGACCAAGGTTGCCATCGACTCCATTGGCGAGGCCAGGTACGGCAGCCCCAGCCGGCCTGCCTGGCGTAGCGCTTTCGGCCCGAACGCCGCGACCCAGACCGGCGGATGCGGCACCTGCACCGGGCGCGGCCACAGCGACACGGCCGCGGCGCCGCCAACGGCTTCGCCGCTCCAGACGCGACACATCGTTGCCAGGCAGTCGGCGAAGATCTCGCGCTTCTCGGCGCGCGCAACATTGAACGCATCGAACAGCGCCGGTTGATAGCCGCGGCCGACACCGAGAATGACCCGGCCGCCGGACAACTGGTCGAGCACCGCGACCTGCTCTGCCGCCTGCAGCGGATGCCGCAGCGGCAACAGATATGACGTGGTACCGAGGCGGATGTGCGTGGTGGCGGCCGCCACGGCGGCGAGCAACATCATCGGCTCCGGAATTGCGCCTTCGCCAAAGTGGTTTTCCGGTAACCAGAAGGATTGGTAACCCCATTGCTCGGCCAATTCGGCCTGGCGCGACAATTCATCGGCGCGTCGCCCGATCGGTGCGAGCCACGGCGTCAGTCCAAGATGCAGCGGTTGCCTCATGACAGCGACGTTATCACAAGCCCTGGCATGCTTCGGCCGGCGAGCTACACTCAGCCCTACCTTCTTCGATAAACGCCGACACGATGACGCGCTTCGACCCTGCATTACAGGCTGCAGCCAACCGATTGAATCGCGAGTGCTTCTGCATCGGCACCGATGTCGCGGCGCTGCACGACTGGCTCGATGCAGACCTGCGACATCGCGGTCTCGGTGGTTCGTTTGCAGATTCCCATCCGCATCTGTTTTCGTCACTGCCGGTGTTCGTGACGCGTGAACACGTGCAGCAGATGCAAAGCGTGATCGGCGCGATTCAGACCGTGGTTGCCACCGAGGCGTATCGTCAGGCGGCGCTGTCCATTGCACCACCGATCGCTTTGTCGGCGCCGGCCACCCATGGCGTGCTGCAAAGCTACGATTTTCATCTCGGGGCCGCTGGACCGCAGCTCATCGAGATCAACACCAACGCCGGCGGCGCAATGTTGAACGCCGTCATGGGCCGTGCGCAGCAGGCGTGCTGCCGGGAGGTTTCGGATCTCGTGATTGGCGTCGGCGACTACGACCTGATCGAGGCGCGTCTGTTCGAGATGTTCGCCACCGAGTGGCTCCGCGCACGCGGCACCGCGCCGCTGCGGCACATCGCGATCGTGGATACCGCGCCACGTGATCAGTACCTCTACCCGGAATTTCTGCTGTTCCAGCGCCTTTTCGAATCGCACGGGGTGACAACGTCAATCACCGATCCGTCCGAGCTCGAACTGGTTTCCGGCACGCTGCGCGATGCGGCGGGGCCAATCGACCTCGTCTACAACCGCCTCACCGACTTTTACTTCGAACAGCCCGAACACGCAGTTGTGGCGCAAGCCTATCGGGATGATGCGGCCGTGGTCACCCCACACCCTTACGGCCATGCACTGTATGCAAACAAGCGCAATCTGACGCTGCTGTCGAATGCGACGGTGTTGGATCGTTGGAAGACGGAACCATCGGTTGCCGACTGTCTGCTTCAGAACATTCCGCGCACCGTTCCAGTGGTTGCTAGCGACCATGAAGCGCTCTGGCGCGATCGCAAGCGTCTGTTCTTCAAACCGGCAAACGGCTTCGGCAGCGGTGGCGCGTATCGCGGCGAAAAGGTCACGCGGCGCGTGTTCGCCGACATCCTCGCGGGCGACTATGTCGCGCAGGTGCTGGTGCCGCCGAGCGAGCGACTCGGCGGTGACGAGCACGGCGCGCGGATTCTGAAAGTGGACCTGCGCAACTATGTCTACGATGGCGATGTGCTGCTGATCGCGGCGCGCCTGTATCAGGGTCAGACGACGAATTTCCGCACGCCCGGCGGCGGCTTCGCGCCAGTGTTCTATCCAACCGAATCCGGTTCATGCGCGCAATCGCCATGCCTCACACAAATCGGCAAAGCCGACCCGTAATCACTCACGAGTACACCATGTGCGGCGACCACGAAGTCTCTGACGATACCGACAACGACGATCCACGCAGCGGTTACCGGCTGGTAGAGCACTGGCCCGTTTATCCGCCAGGCATGCAGTTCGAGATGGGTTCGGGCGTGGCGGTCGACGCACAAGGCGTGATCTACCTGTTCACGCGCGACATCGAACACTGGGCCGCGCATCCACTTGCGATGAAAGACAAGATGGGCAAGAGCAGCATCTCGATGTTCAGTCGCGACGGCGCCTATCTGGGCAAATGGGGTGCGTCCGATGAACGCGGCTTCGCGCTCGGCGCGCACACGTTGTACATCGAACGCGACGGGATGTTCTGGACCACCGATCGCGACGGCCATACGGTGCGGAAATATCATCCGAATGGCGAACTTTTGCTGAGCCTCGGCCAATTCGGCCAATGGGGCGACGACGAAAGCCACTTCAACGGACCAACCGCGGTGATCGTGCAGGACAACGGCAACATCGTCGTGGCCGACGGCTACTGGAACTCCCGCCTGGTGTGGTTTTCACCCGACGGCGAATTCATCAAATCGGTCGGCGGCTGGGGTCGCGGTCCCGGACAGTTCAACACGCCACACGCGCTCGCGCAGGATTCGCAGGGTCGCCTGCTGGTCGCCGACCTGTGCGGCGGCAACTTTCATCCGTATATGACGGTGCCCGGGCAGATCGCGCCGCACCGAACGCGTGCGACACCGGGTTGCAAACCGCGCATTCAGCGTCTCGATCCGGACGGCGCGTACATCGACGAATGGACGCATATCGCGCCGCTCAGCATTGCGACCTACGGAAAGCAGATCTATGCCAGTGACAAGATGAGCAATCTGGCGATTCTGGACGAAGAGACCGGCGTGGTGCTGCAACGCGTCGACGACATCGCGATCTACATTCACCAACTGGCGATGGACACGCACGGGGATCTGTACACCGCATCGGTATACCCGGAACATGCCGGAGCAAAGCGCGGCGTCGAGGGACCGTCGCATCGCCGCTGGACACGCAACCTAACCAAGGAGCCCACATGATCATCGTGGTAGCCGCGCTGAGATTCGAAACCCAGCAGGATCGCGACCGTGCGGTGGCGTTGACGACTGATGTGCAGATGGCCACGCGCCAGCAGGAACCCGGCTGTCGCGACTACTGCTTCGCGCCCGATCCTGCTGTGCCCACGCGTGTTCAGGTGTACGAACTGTGGGACGACAGCGCCAGCCTCGCCGCGCACTTCAAACATCCGAACTACGCGAAGATGGTGGAGCTGTTGTCGAACGCGAACATCAAAGAGAGCGTCAATCAAGCCTACCTCGTCGAACGCGGCGAACCGGTGTACGGCCCGAACGGGGAAAAAAAGACGGCCTTCTTTGCCGACTGAAGTAGTTGTTTTCTTGAGCCTCGCTCTACCGAAAATCGGAGCCGACATGACCGACCTGATATGAAAAGCAACGATCAAGTCTTCACCAATGCCCGCGTGTTCACCGCAATCGACGAATCCGTCATCGCATCGGGCGCAGTCTGGGTTTCGGGCAGCACCATTCGATACGCCGGGCCGCAAGACAAACTCCCGGTCACGCCGGATGGGTGCGCGGTGATCGACGTCGGCGGCAAATTCATCATGCCGGGCATGACCGAGACGCATGCGCACTTGTCGTTTGCCGACGCCAGCCCGTTCGCGATCGGTGCAACCTCGGTGGAAGAGGCCACCATCACCGCCGTGCGCAACGCCGCGTTGATGCTGACGAGCGGATTCACATCTGCGATCAGTTTCGGCTCGACGTACCAGATCGACGTTGCCCTGCGTGACGCGATCAACGCCGGGCGCATTGCCGGCCCACGGCTGCTCGCCGCCGGACGCGATCTCGGCGCAACGGCAAGTAATGTCGATGCGCCCGGCGGACTCAGCCGCATCGAAGACGGTCCATGGGCATTGCGCAAAGCCGTGCGCGAACAACGCAAACAGCGCGTGGATATCGTCAAGATTTTCATCGACGGCGAGGCGATCAATCCGATCAATCCACCGGGTGAACTGTCGTTCTGCGACGAAGAGGTAGCCGCCATCGTCGACGAGGCGCATCGACGCAAATTGCGCGTTGCCTGTCACGCGCGCTCCGCCGCCGCCGTCAAGCAGGCCGTGCGGGCCGGTGTGGATTATGTGGGCCACGCAAACTATCTGGACGATGAGGCCGTTGAGCTACTTGCCCAGCACCGTGACCGTATCTTCGTCGGGCCCGCGATCGCGTGGGAAGTTCAGTATCTGGCACAGTGCGAAAGCCTGGGCATCTCGAAAGCCACCGTGCGCAAACAGGGTTACGCCGCAGAAATCGACGCAACTATCGCAAGCGTCGAAAAGCTTCAACGCGCTGGCGTACGGCTGGTGGTCGGCGGCGACTATGGCATCAGCATCGCGCCGCACGGTACTTACGCGAAGGACCTCGAGTACTTCGTCGATCTGTTCGGTATGTCGAGCGCCGCAGCGCTGATCTGTGCGACGCGCAACGGCGGCCTGGCATTCGACAACAGCGGTCGGCTTGGCACATTGGCGCCAGGCTCCCTCGCCGATCTGATGATCGTCGATGGCGATCCGATCGCAGACATCCGCGTGTTACAGGATCGTGCCAAGCTGTCGGTCATCAAAGACGGGAAGACGTACGCATGACCGAAAACTCACTGCTCGAGAATCTGTTTGGTCTGCACGGCGAAGTGGCGGTGGTCACCGGTGCGGGTCGCGGTATCGGTGAAGGCATCGCGAAAACGCTCGCGGCTGCGGGCGCCAATGTGGTTTGCGCGGCCCGGCGGGTCAACGAAATCGAGCGCGTCGCGGCCGATATCGTCGAATCCGGTGGTCGCGCGATCGCCGTGGCAACCGACGTGACTGACGAAGATGCAGTGGCGCACCTGGCACAGGCCGCGATCGATGAGTGGGGCCGGCTCGACATCTGGGTCAACAACGCCGGCGGTTCGCCGCTGCAGATGCCGTTGACGGAACTGCCGCGCGCGGAATGGGATGCAACGCTGGCTCTGAATCTGACGGCCATCTTTGCGTGCACGCGAATAGCCGCCGGCAAGATGCAGGACGGCGGCCGCATCTTGAATATTTCGTCGATCGCCGCCGAAGTACTGGTGCCGGGCAGCGGCCACTACGGCGCCGCGAAGGCTGGCACCAACATGCTGACGCGCATATTCGCCGTCGAACTCGGCCCGCGCATCCGCGTCAACTGCATCATGCCGGGCGCGGTGCCCACCGAGATCATGATGGGCGCGATGAAGCTGACCGAGGCCGATCTGCCACGGCTGGAAAAGATGCTGCGGTTGCCGGCCGGCCGCCTCGGCACCCCCGACGACCTCGGTGCGGCGGCGTTGTATCTGTGTTCTGCCGCATCGGCGTGGGTGACGGGACAATGCATACGCATCTCCGGTGGGCCGTAAGTTACGCCAGGGTTCTTGGTGGAGGCGTATTCGGCAGGGAAAAAGGGTCAGAGTGCTTCATTCGACGTGGAGTCGCGGCTATATGTATTGGTGAAGCACTCTGACCCTCGTCCACTCACAAACGAAGCGCGTCGCTCGAGTCGTGATGGGGGCGGGTTTGCTATGCGACGGACCGTCGGCGCCAGGGATGGCGCTGACGAGCTCCAGGGATGGGACTTACCGCACTCTCGTCACGAAGAGCGACGCATAGCAAACCCGCCTCCATCACGACCACGCCGAAGCCCAATCGAATCGTCCGCACAAATGAAGGTAGAACCATGAGCATCGACACGATGATGAACGCCGGCAAGGTCGCCACCGTCAGCGATCCGCATCTGCAGCAATTACTCGACAAGCAGGCGTGCGCGCAGGTGATGATGACGTATTGCCGCGCGATCGATCACCTCGACGAAGCGTTGCTGCGCAGTGTGTTTCATCCCGAGTCGCATCATCGGCACGGCTTCGAGGGGCCGAGCAGCGATGCGTCGCGGCCATCGCGGCCGGGCGAACCCGGCGATTTCGTCGCATACGCGCTCGGCGTGCTGGCAACCAACACGCACACGCATCATCAGCTCGGCAACGTCTTCATCGAGATCGAACCCGATACTGCAACCGCGTACACGGAAGCGTACTTCACCGCGTATCACCGCATGCGCGCCAAAGGCGATCCGTTGGCGGCTGCGAATGCTTACGACACCGAAATGGATTTCTGGGTCGGCGGCCGCTACATGGATCGCATGGAGAAGCGTGGTGACGTGTGGAAGATCGCGTACCGCATCGGCACCACCGACTGGATGCGCATCGAACCACCGGCGTCGCAAGGGCTCTCGGCCGCACCGGCGGAACTGCGCAGCAAGCAGAGCCGCGACGACATGCTGTACCGCCGCCGCGAGGCGCTCACGAAACCGACAGCGCGGTGAACCGCGTAAGCGAGCCGAAAGCCACGCGCCTCTACTTCGCTTCGCTGAAGAAGTCCGCGCGTGGCGTCATCGTAGCGTCATAGACCGGCTCGGACGCGTCGATGCGGTATTTCTTGTTGTCGGCACCCTTCAACCCGACGCGTCCCAATGCATCGCGCATGTTCAGATAGTTCGGATGCTTGAAATGCGCGGCAAGGCTCGCCTCGTCCCGCCACAGTTCGTAGACGGCCAACCGCCCGTCGACACACGGGTCCGCAGAGAACACATACGCCAGACAGCCCGGCTCTTCGTCGCGCGTCTTCTGCTGGAGACCCCTTGCGATCACCAGCGTTTCGTCGCGTTTAGCGGGGTCTTCGAGATCAATGGTTCCGGCGATGATGATCATTTTCGTCATGCTCGAGTGTTCTCCGTAGTCAATGCATTTCATTTCCAGGTGCATCCTGCCCAATGTCCACTACACTGTCACTCGTCATCGCCATCACACAATTTCCGTCACGAAGAGGTATGCAATGATCAGCAGCGGCCCGGTCGAAGACAGGTTAGCGATTCGCGAACTGGTGGACTCGTACAACGACGCTGTGATGCGTTTCGACGCGGACGCGTGGGCCGCCAACTGGACTGACGACGCAACGTGGTCGCTGCCGGGCATGGGCGACGTGACCGGCAAAGACAAGTTCCTCCCAATGTGGCAACAGATGATGTCCACCTTTTCGTTCGTCGGCTTTTTCGCGTCCGCCGGTCCGATGGTCATTACCGGCAACACGGCGCACGCAACCTGGTATCAGCAGGAATTCCTGCATCAGAAAGACGGCGTCAAACGCGCGATCACCGGCCAATACGAAGACGACTACGTAAAGCGCGACGGTCGCTGGTTGTTTTCGAAGCGCATCTACAAAGTGCTGAACGCTGCTTAGTGCGAATCACGACTCAGATCGATACTGAAGCTGAGCCCCCAGCTCATACCCTGTGTGACCGTTCCCGATGCAAACAACGGCACGATGGGGAACGGTACTTCGATCTTCTCGTTGGTCAAGTTGCGCCCGTAGAGAATCAACGACATGTTTTTGTAGAAATAGCCGATTGACGCGCTCAGGTCCTTCCGCGCATCGACCTGGCCAATCTTCAGGTTGAGCAGGTCGGTTTCGATCTTGTCTACCCAGGAGTACTTGGAGAACACTTCGACGTTACCCGGGCCAACCGGGTACGTGACGTTTGCGCCAAAGCCGTAGGTGTACTTCGGCGCATTGCGCGGTGTCAGAAAGCTGGCGTCGACAATCTTGGTCACGCCATCGTTGGCATTGATGTCGGTGTCGAAGCTGTCGTATTTGGCATCCAGGTAGCCGCCCGTCGCGAAGAAGCTCAGATAATCGTTCGCAACCCATCGCGTTTCGAGTTCGGCACCCTGATACGTCGCATCGGCAACGTTGCTGAATACCGTGGCCACCGTGTTGGTCGACGGGTCGAGTTGGACCGAGCTTTCCTGCTTGTTCTTGTACTTGTTGTAGAAATAGGCGGCGTTTACCTGAACCCGATTCTCGAAAAACTGGCTCTTCATGCCCACTTCATATGAGCCGACTTCTTCGGGCTTGTACTGGTCGCGCGTGAAGTCCGCAACGTTCTGATTTACGCCGAAGAAGCCGCCAGAATGAAAACCCTCGGAGTAGGACGCATAGAACAGGATGTCGGGCCGAAACTTGTACGACAGGCCAACCTTCGGCGTCCACTTCGTCCAATCGTTATCGAGCTTCGCGTAACCGGGAAAGTTGTTGATGCCCTGGCGTGCCGCGGGCGCGAGATAGGCCTGTCCCGCTTTGAAATTCTTCTGCTCGTCTGTATACCGAGTGCCTAACGTCAACGTCCAGTTTTCGATGAACTCCCAGTCTGCCTGGAAGAAGTAGGCGTAGGACTTGGTTTCCTGGGTTTCGTAGAGGCGCTGCTGGAACTTCGGTCCCAATCCCGCCAGCGTTGCACCAGTGTCACAGCGCACGTTGCCGAACAGCGCCACTGTGGCCGCTTGTTCCGGCGTGCGTTGCGGTTCCGGTATCGCAGCGTCGGCCGGGGTGTTCCAGCACGCCTGCAGCGGCGAAGCCGTGATCGGTCCCCCGTTCGCCGCGATGTACGGGTTCGGCGCGTAGAGCGGCGGCTGACCGACGAACGGACCGAATACCGGGTCGATCCAGGTATTGTTCGATAGGTCATAACCGCTGATCGAACCAACGTACGTCCAGAAGTCTCCGCCGGTGGCCCAATCCTGTGTGAATTTGCTGTCCCAGTAGAATGCGCCGGCAACGAAGTTGAACCGGTCCCACGTGCCTTCCAGGCGCAGTTCTTCACTCGTCTGGTCAAACTTGTTGTCGCGCTCGATGGTGATGAAATCGGCTTGCGTACCGTCGAAGTCCAACTTGCGATCCTCGGTCATGTCGCGATAACCGGTCACGGACACGACCTTGAGGTGATCGTTCAAGTCGTAGTTCATGTTCAACGTGTACGCGTCCACGTCGAACTTTGATGGGTTATCCAGATTGACCGTCGTCGAGCGCGCCGTCTTCAGGTCCGTCCTACACGGCACGCCTGAGTGCCATTGCGGTAGGATGCCGCTGTTGAACAGTGTGCAGGACAAGAATCCGCCCGAAAGATCCGTCTCCGGCGAGCCCGGGGGCGGCGCCGGTGCGACGCCGGGAGCGAGGTTGTAGTTCGTCAGCGAACCGCCGCCCTGGCTCTTGTCCTCGTACTTTTCGATCGTGAACAGCGCTTCGAATTTGTCGATCGGTGTCGCCAACAGCGTCAGGCCGTAGTTCTTGTAATCCACTTCCGGCATGTTGTTGCCGGTGCCGTTGCGCTGCAGGTATCCATCGCCTTTCGTGATCGTGTAGAACGCCTTGGCAGCCAGCTTGTCCTGGATCACCGGGGCGTTGATGACGACACGGGCCTCCCGATCGTTCCACTGGCCGTAATCGACTTTGACCTTGGCGCCCCATTCGCCGGTCGGGCGAGTGCGGAACACGCTGATGACGCCGCCGGTCGTGTTTTTGCCGAACAGCGTGCCCTGCGGGCCACGCAGGATCTCGACGCGTTCGAGGTCGAAGTTGTCGATGATCTGCCCTGACAGCGTACCGAGGAAGATTCCGTCGATCTCCGTCGCAATCGGTGAGTCGAGCGAGTTGTCGTCGGTACGCGTCGGGCTGATGCCGCGAATCGTGATCGCTGCGCCGCCGGATCGCGTTGGGTCTCGACCGATGTTGACGTTCGGCGCATAGCCGTTCAGGTCAACGAGGTTGCGGATCGCGGGCTGCGCCAACTCCTGCGCGGTCACCGCAGTGATGGCGACCGGTACGTCCTGGACGTTTTGGGCGCGCTTCTGCGCGGTTACGATGATTTCTTCGATCGCGGCAGGTTTCGCCTCTGCGGCGAACGACGTATTTGAAAACGTGAAGGCGCTAGTCAGAGCCGCAACGAAGCCAATCCGGACCCAACGCAGTGAACTGTCACGCATAACCCCCTCCCCGAAGTCGACATGCAGTGGTTCAGTATCGCTGCGTCGTCCGCATCGGGTAACTCGCGTTTTGGGGAGGTTATTGCTGTTGCGCCGAACTTCCAGGCGATCCGTCCAGCGGGTGAATCAAACCGCGTTGCGCGGCAATTGCAACGGCCTGGGTGCGATTGCGTGCACCAAGTTTTCGCACGGCGTTGTCGATGTGAAATCGCGCGGTGGCCGGTGACCGGTGAATTACGGCGCCAATATCTGCATCGGTTCGCCCGAGTGCCGCCCAGGTGAGGCATTCGAGTTCGCGTTCACTGAGATGCAACCGTGCCTGCTCCTCCGATTCGGTTTCGGCGCGATGGGCATATACGAGATCCATGAATCGATGGCCGACCAAACGCAGCAGATCGCCGAAGTCTTCGAGCGCTCGCGGTATGTTCACGTCCGGGTCGCGCGAGTACCAGGAGACGGAACCGGTTCTTCCGCGCGGCAGATGGATCGGTACCGTGATGCCGCCGTAGACACCTCGCGCCGGGGTCAGCGGCCATTCGATCGTACGGCTGCGCGCCTCCTGGATAGCTGCTTCGATCGCCAACGCATCCCAGCTGAACGGTTTCGTCGACATGCGACACACCGCGGCGATCGGGCTCACCAGATACAGTTTTTGCGACAGATACTGTTCGACGAAATCGGTTTCCCATCCCAATACGCTGGTGAGCGTGCGGCCGTCTTCGATCGTTAGCAGGCGGTTCGACGAATAATCGTCGATCACCGCAGGGTGCGGCATGCCGATGCACCGTCCGGCCGCCTTCAAGCATTCGGCGGCCGCGACCAGATCGCCCGATTCGTCCAGCCGTTGATAGGCGCGTTGCAGATTCTGTTTCGCGTCGGACACGTGCGCGTCTCTGTCGACTCTCGACGCCACCATGTCACCCGCACCCCGCGACGTCCAGCGCATGAGTGTCACGCGATGGCCGCTCGGATCGCCGGCAGGACCCTATTCGCCAACGTTTCGATGCGTCGCGAGCCGGACGCTATCGACTCACCGGGAAACTGCGCCCAGAAATGTACATCGACGATCTGGGGATACTGTTTCAGCATCGCAACCAGTCGATCTACCGCTGCCTCAGGCGTACTCAGTTGGTAAAGACCATCGCGCAGCGCGGCGGCGGCGTCGCCGAACTGCGGCACGCTGTCGGGCGGACCAAACGCGCCCCACGCGACGTATGCGTTGGTCTGGTACAGCACGTGCTCACCGATCAACGCGGCTTCACGCTGCGGATCATCGCTGACAATCGCCCAGTCGCCCGCGCAGATTACGCCCGCTTCAGGCGCCTTGGCCCGTCTGGCCAAGGTCGCGACATAGACATCGTGGCCGATACCACCGGTCGACAGAAAGCCATCGCCAATGCGTGCGGCGCGTTCGATCGCCGCCGGCACCATGCCGCCGATCAGAATCCGCGGCGGCCGTTCCGGCACCGGCGTGATGCGCAGGTCACCGATACGAAAGCGGGCGCCATTGAACTGGATCGATTCACCGCGCCACGCGCGGCGCAGGATCTCCACGCTTTCTTCGAGCAGGCTCGGACGGTGTCGCAGACGCCGACCGAACGCGTCGAACTCCAGTTCGCGGTAACCGATCGCGACACCGAGATCGAAACGGCCGGCGGTCAGCAGCGACAATGTCGCCGAGTCTTCCGCGAGGCGAATCGGGTCGTGCAATGGAATCTGCAAAAGATTGGTGCCGATGCGCAGCCGGCTGGTGCGCGCACCGATCGCAGCGGCGATGACCAGCGGCGACGGCGTGTAGCCATCGTCGGTGAAATGGTGTTCGGTCAGCCATACTGAGTCGAAGCCGATGGATTCCGCCCAACTGATCTGTTCGAGTGTTTGCTGATAGAGGCGCTCGAACGGCACACGCCAGCGCACGGGATTTCGAAAGTCGTACCACAGCCCGAAATTCACCTGACGTGCCATCGCGCGATCCGCTACAGCCGCGCCAGAAATGCGACCAGTTCGTCGCCGTAGCGAGACTGGTGTTCAATGAATGGCGCATGGCCACAGTTTGGATAGACGGACAATCGCGCGTCCGGCAGTAGTGCCGTTGCTGCGCGGGCAATGTCCAGCGGCACGAACGCGTCGACGTCGCCGTGCATCAGCAACGTGGGTGCGTCGATCTCGGCTAGAAGTTCGCGCTGATCCACCGTCGCGAGATCCAACAGCGTTGTATAGGCGCGCGGGCTGCTGTCGAGAAACATCCGTGTAACAAACGAGAGTTGCGCAGCCCCCGGATCGTGCGCGAAAACCGCGCGCGCCACGCCTTCGAACGTGCCGACCCGATCGCCTCGTATCGCTGCGACGGTGGCGTGCACATCGGCTTCGGCGCTGCCATGCGGGAAATCCTCGGCATGCGTATAGCGCGGCGTCGCCGCGCCGGTCAGCACGAGTCCGGCAACGCGGTCACCCAGCGCAACTGCCGCCTCGACCGCAACCGCGCCACCAAGCGACCACCCATTCAACACCATGCGGCGTAACGACAGCTTATCTGCCACCTGCACTACGTCCGCCGCAATCGCCCCGATCGACACATCGATGAAATCCCGGTCGGAGCGTCCGCAGCAGCGCGCATCCAGCGTGATCACGCTGCGGCCGGTCTCCAATAGGGCCGGCAGCACGCCATCCCAGCAGCGCGAATCGACCGCCCAGCCGTGGATCAGCACGATTGCGGGTTCGACGCCTGCAAAGTGTTCGTAGTAGATCCGTTTTGAACCTTCGACGTCGAGGTAGGCCACGCCGGCTAGTCCCTGAAATGCGGCATGACTTCTTCCGCGAACAATTTCATCGAAGCGCGGACCTTGTGATCTTCGAGCCCGCCGATGCGCATCCAGCAGAAAACCTGCTGTTGGCCGATGTCGTTGCGCAGTTCGGTGAGTTTGGCGCGCATCATTTCCGGCGTGCCGAGCATGATGATGCCGCCTTCACGCAAGGACTGAATGTTGACGCCGCCGGCCTTTTCGAATTCCGCGGCGACGTTGGCCATGTACTCATAACCCTGCGCGTTCGGCCCCTTCGGTACGAGCTTCATGACCAGATTGAAATACCAGTCCAACGCTTCGGACGGCCGCGAGAGCGCCTCGGCTTCGGTTTCCGCCAGATGCACCTGCCAGTTCATTGGAAAATTCAGCGACTTCGGATCGACGCCCGCGGCGACGAGATTCTGCTTCGCGCTGAGCACGAATCCCTTCAGTTCATCGAGCGACATCAACGTCGGCGTGACCATCACGTTCAAGCCGTACTTGCCGACCAACTCGAAGGTGCTTGGGCTGATCGCCGCTACCGTAATCGGCGGACGCGGCTTCTGGATCGGCCGCGGCGTCAACCGCACGTCTTCGAGTTGAAAGTGTTTGCCGGCATACGAGAACGTCTCGTTCTCCCACAGGCCGATCAAAATATCGAGCGATTCTTCGAAGATTTCCCTGCTGTGCGACATCTGATCCGCAAGCCCCAGATGCTTGAACTCACGCGGCTGGTAGCCGCGCCCAACACCCATGTCGAGCCGCCCGCCGCTGATCACGTCGACCATCGCGTAGTCTTCGGCAATGCGCACCGGATTGTTGAACGGCAAAATCGATACAGCCAGGCCGATACGCATTCTCTCGGTGATCTTTGCGACCGCCGACGCCGCCACTGCACCGGATGGCATCGAACCGTACTGTGAGCCGTGGTGCTCTGCGAGCCATACCGAATCGAAACCGAGTTCCTCGGCATATTCGATCTGACCGAACATCTCCTTGTACGCGCGAGCGTAGTCGTTGTCCGGTGACTCGAGGACATAGAACATTCCGAAACGCATCAATATCTCCTGACGATAGCTCTAACAGGTTCTTGAAAAACTCCGCTTGCGCGGAGTCTTTCGGGCTCTCGGCCATCCATAGCCTCTGAGCCCTTTCATTTTTCAAACACTTACGTGTTCGAAAAATGCCGGTGGATCCCTCCACCGGACTAGCAGGCCGTTTTTCAACGGCCTGCTAAGTGGCCTCTACGGCTTGACCAGCAGCTTGCCCGTATGACCGCCGTTGAACAGCGTGATCAGCGCCTGCGGGAAACCGTCGATGCCGTCGACAACGTGTTCCGGCAGACGCAACTTGCCTTGTTGCATCCACAGCGCCATTTCGGCGCTCGCGGATGCGAACGTCTGTGGATAGTGATCGACGGTGAAGCCGCCCATCGTTGCGTTGCGTTCGGCCAACCGCAGGTAAAGCTTCGGACCACGCACGTCGTCGAGGTGCTGATACTGCGAGATGGCACCGCAGATCACGACCCGCGCCTCTGGCGCAATACGATCGAGCACCGTGTCGAGCAGTTCGCCGCCGACGTTGTCGAAATACACATTCACCCCGTCTGGCGCCAATTCGTCGAGCCGCGCCGCGACGTCGTCGCTTTTGTAGTCGATCGCGCCATCGAGGCCGATTTCGTCGATGAGGAAGGCAACCTTCCCGGGGCCGCCGGCGATTCCAATCACCCGCGCACCCTTCGCCTTGGCGATCTGGCTTGCGAGCATTCCGACGGCGCCGGCAGCGCCGGAGACGACCACCGTATCGTCGGCGCGTACTTTGCCGATCTGAATCATGCCGACATGCGCGGTGAGACCCGTTGTCAAGCCGAGCACACCAACGTATGTACTCGGGGGCACGTCGGCGACGTCGATCTTCTGCATCATCGCGCCGGGCATCAGCGCGACCGTCTGGGCCATCGTCGGCCCGGTTACCCAATCGCCTGGCTTCAACGCTTCGAACCGACTCTGCAGCACCTCACCAACACCGAGCGCAACGACCGTCCCGCCAATCGGCGCCGTGCCGTGGATGCCGCCACCATCGAGCGTGGTTCTGATGAACGCATCGATCGAGATCACTTCGACTCTGACGAGGACCTGAGCGTCGCCGACCTCGGCAATGGCCTGATCCTCGATTCCAAAATCCGCTGTCGTCGGTAACCCGTCCGGGCGACGCTTCAGAAACACTCTGCGATTGGTTGTCATCGGTTACTCCAGACGTGATGGGGCTCGAGCGTCACGACCCGATTTTCGCACGGAATCTAACGACTCGATCCAGCCGCAGCGTTCGCATTGTCGGCAACCTCACCGCCGTCGCGGGCTTCCACCAGTTCCAGCACGGTACCGTCCGGATCCTTGAAGCAGACGAAACGCCCGCCCGATGCGACGCCGTTGACCATAACGCGGGCCGGCGGGCCGACCAGTTCAACGCCCATTTTCTCCAGTTCCGCGAGATCCGCGTCCATGTCGCGCGTTGCCAGCGCCAGGCGAGCGAGGCCGAGATGGTACAGGTGCGGATACGGCGGCGCAGCGTCGCGCGGCGACTGCCACTCGAGCAGGTCAATCACCACTGGGGGTTGCGATCCTTCCAGCGCCATCAGCGCGCCATTGACCTGATACGGTGGCATACCTACGGCCGCTGCCACCTCTTTCGAGTTCGTGCTCGGTACCTGCCAGATGACGCGGAAGCCGAGCGCTTCGTAGAAGGGCCTGGAGCGTTCGAAGTTCGAACAGTTGATGTTGACGTGGATCATCCCCGAGACGTTCATGCAGACCTCTTCGTTTTTTTCAGTCTGCAACCTCGGAACAGCCTTGAACACCTCCCGTTTTGGATAGTGTCGTACGGCACCGTGTTCAGCCAGACTGAACGCGGGTTCCCCGAGAGATTAATTCGTGGCGTGCGATTTTCCAGGTGCCGCCGATGCGACGCATGTCGGTCACGTAGGTGGCCCACAACGTCAGCGTGTCCTTCGGAGCCGCATTCAGGAAGTGCAGGGCCTGCACATCGGTGCGGCAGTTCGCCCTGTCACCGTCTACTGTGGCGAGTTGCGGCCCGAGCATGTGCTGCGTGGGTCCGAACTGGGCAAGCGCCTGTTCGACGTATACGATCCAGGCGTCCGCGCCGTGAATCGCTTCGGGACCGAAGCCCACAACCGCTACGTCATCGGCAAAGACAGAGCGGTAGAGTTCGAGGTCGCGCTCGTCAACGCCCTTCGCGTAGGTCAGCATCACGTCCATCAATTCGATGCGGTCGGCGATGTACCGTAGAGTGTCTGGCATCGTTCTCTCCTGTGGGGGATTCGTCATCACGCCGGAGACGGCGCAGTTAGTCAACCTGTGTGGCAACATTCAGCAGCGTCAATAAATCAAAAACGTCGATCAGAGGAGGAGCAGAACCATGGCACAGACAACCGATCACGAAATCGTCTCTATCTATCCATTCTCGGATGCCGAGACGGAACAACTGATGACGCATTCGAACGAGTGCGTACTGATGTGGGCAACCAAAGACAACTGGCCCGTCGGCGTGGTGCACGCGTTCGTCTGGCACGAAGGCAAGATCTGGATCACGTTCGCATCGCACCGGCATCGCACCGCCGCGATTCGGCGCAACAACAAGGTTTCGGTGGTCGTCAGCAGCACCGGATACCCAGCCGGCGCGCCTAAAGATCTGGCACGCGGCGCAATTACCTTCAAGGGAACCGGGGAGATCTTCGAGGATGAGGCCACCAAGCGGTGGTTCTATCCGGCACTGTCGAAGAAATTGAATCCGGACAACGCGACTGGCGAAGACTTCTTCAACAATCTGCTGGAATCACCGCTGCGCGTGGTGCTGGCGGTGACGCCAGTGAAGAAGATCATGTACAACTCGGTACTCGCCGGACGCCACATGGCAGGCACCGTCAGCGAGGAAGAACTTGGCGCGCGGCTCGAAAGTGACCGTGTCCGCATGGCCCGCGAACGCGAAAGAAGGGGCCTGAAGCCGCGTTGACGTGACGACTACGGACAACGGGGCGGCGCGCGCAGCGCCGGCTCCCGCAAGTTGGCGGGTCCGGCTCGCGTTTGCGTTCGGACAGATTCCCGAAGGTGTGCAGAGCACGGCATTCGGCTTCTTCCTGTTGTTCTTCTACAACCAGGTTCTCGGACTGTCCGGGTTTCTCGCGAGCCTGGCCATCGTGCTGGCGCTGGTTGTGGATGCCGTGGTGGATCCGATCGTCGGCTCGCTGTCCGACCGCACACGCAGTCGCTGGGGGCGACGGCATCCGTTCATGTACGGCGCCGCAATACCGTTCGCGTTGTGTTTCTACCTGCTGTTCGCGCCGCCAGCCGGGCTGACCGAACTCGCCCTGTTCTGCTGGTTGCTGGCGTTTTCGATCCTCACACGCATTACGCAGTCGTTCTATTCGATCCCGCATACCGCAATGACCGCCGAACTGGCTACTGCGTACGACGAACGCACGTTGCTGTCGGCGCTGCGTTCGTTGATGGGATCGATCGGCACGTTGCTGGTGTTTCTGCTGGGCTTGCAGGGTTATTTCAAAGCGACCGAGGCGTTTCCAAACGGGCAGTTGAATCCGAATGCTTATCCGGTTTTCGGCGCGACATTTGCGCTGATCATCTGCGCGGGCGTGTGGATCTCCGCGCTCGGCACACATGACCAGATCCGCAATCTGCCGCAGGCCGCCGAATCGACGCAGCGTTTCAGTCTGATGCAGGTGCTCAGGGAAGCCGGCCACGCATTCGCGCTGCGGTCCTTCAAGGTGATGGTGCTGACATGCGTACTATGGGGCATGACGATGGGCATGGTGGCCGCATTGTCGCTGTACCTGGGTACGCTGTACTTTCAATTCACGCTCGTTCAGATTAGTTGGAGCTTCCCGGCCTCGGTTGTCGGCGGCTTCGTCGGTGCCGCGCTCGCGACACCATTGACCCGCATATTCACCGAGAAGAAGACGCTGCTGATGTGCGGGCTGGGCTGGTATGCGGTCTGGAACACCTTTCCGATCATTCTCAAGCTGCTGGGTTTCTTCCCGGAGCCCGGAGACATTCACGGGTTCTATATCGTGCTGATCGCCAATGCGATCTGCAGCCTCGGCATCGGCGTGCTCGGCGTTATGATCGGCTCGATGGTGGCCGATATCACTGACCAGCACGAAGAGGTGCACGGCACCCGCAACGAAGGGATTTACTTTGCCGCGCTGTCGTTTGCGGCAAAGGCCGTCGGAGGATTCGGTATCGTAATTTCCGGCGTGATCGTCGATCTCGCTGGCATCGGCCGCGGCGCAACCGCCGCGTCCATCGATCCGGCTTCTCTGCATTTCCTCGGCCTGGCCATGGGACCGGGCGTTCTGGCAATGATCGCCCTGACGACCTATCTGGCGAGCTTCTACGACATCTCGCGCGCCGAGCACCACAGGATCGGCGAGGCGATTGCCGCAGCGGCTTCGCAACGACGCCATCCGGCATCGCATGATTCTTCGCAGGCCGTCGTCTCGGCCAGACTCGCGTGACGTGAGTGGTATCGGCGCGCCGACGTAGGCACAGGCGCCGCCGAATTTTCGCGGTTCGATTTACAAGGAGCAATCATGGGACGTGTCGATAACAAAGTGATCATCGTGACGGGTGCTGCGAGCGGGTTGGGCGCCGCGGATGCGCGTTTACTCGCCGCACACGGCGCAAAGGTGGTGATGACCGATATCAACGAAAGCGCCGGACGCGCGATCGCCAAGGAGATCGATGCCGAGTTCATTCGTCAGGACGTGGCGGACGAGCAGGTCTGGCGTGATCTGATTGGCGGTGTCGTGCGCAACCACGGCCGCCTCGATGGCCTCGTCAACAACGCCGGTATCGCGGTGGCGGCGAACATCGAGACGACCACCACCGAGGTCTGGCGCCGCACGCTCGCAATCCATCTCGACTCGACGTTCTTCGGCTGCAAATACGCCATCGAGGCAATGAAAGCCGGCAGCGGTGGCTCGATCGTGAACATGTCTTCGTCCGCAGCACTGATTGGTATTCCAGATTTTCTCGCCTACTCGGCGGCGAAAGGTGGCATTCGATCGATGACCAAATCGATCGCCATCCATTGCCGCGCGCAGAAATACCGAATCCGCTGCAACACCGTACACCCCGGCAGCATCAGCACGCCGATGGTGCACGCCGCGCTGGAGACGCTGTCGGGGCTGAAGCTGATGGAACAACCGGATCCCGAAGCGATGCGCCTGCAGATGGGCATCGGTGAACCGAACGACGTCGCCTACATGGTGCTGTATCTGATGTCCGATGAATCGAAACATATCAACGGCACGGAGATGGTGGTCGACAACGGTGATACGGTGGTTTGACGCACGCGCGAGACAGTGCCGGCTAGTTGAACCGGATCAACTTGTCCGGATTGCGTACCATGTAGATCGTGACAACTGCGCCGTCGTCGACCTCGAGGGAAACCGTCGAATCGATCTGACCGTCTGCCTCACGCAACACAAATCCCGGCGTTTGATTGATCCACGTCCATTCGAAAAAAAATCGATGCGGGTCGTCGTGCTTGGTGATGCCCATGAAAAAACGCACGATCTTGTCTGCGCCTTCGATCGGCCGCAACGCCGCCAGTGCCTTGCCGCCGCCGTCGGAGATCAACGTCGCATCGGGTTTGAACATCGCCAGCAAGGCCGCTTCGTCGCGCTCCAGCACGGCCTGCTGAAAGCGCTCGGCGAGTGCCTGCGCATCGTCGGCCGTTGCGCGAAAGCGCGTGCGATCCTGGGTGATTCGACGGCGCGCGCGGGATACCAGTTGACGAACGGTCGCCTCGGACTTGTCGAGCGTCCGCGCAATTTGTGAATAGCGCGCATCGAATACTTCGTGCAGCAGAAAAGCGGCGCGTTCCTCGGGCGCGAGCCGTTCAAGCAACAGCATGAATGCCATCGACAGATCGTCCGCCAGCGCCAGTGATTGTTCTGCATCGTCCTCGGGTGGCGCCGCGGTTCGGCAGGGTTCGGGTAGCCACGGGCCGACATAATCCTCACGCCGCGAGGCACGTCTGCGCAGTGCATCGATGCAGAGCCGCGCCATCGTGGTGTGCAACCACGCGCCCGGTTGACGGACCTCGAGCAGGGGTGCAACGCGCCAGCGCATGTAGGTTTCCTGCACCAGATCCTCTGCTTCCGCGACACTGCCCAGCATCCGATAGCCGAGACCAGTCAACCGTGCGCGATGACGCTCGAATTCCTCCGCGGTGGCATCGGTACCCGTCACGCCGCGGCGCGCGCCGGTGCGCAGGCGGCCGGCACCAGTTCATCCTCGATGCGCAGCCGTTCGCAGGCATGTGCATGACCGAGCGCGCGCTTCATCGTCGGGTAGATTCGAGTGGCGGCGATGGTGTAGGCCAGCGTGATCAAGCCCCGCTCGCCGTAGCGTCGCAATACCTCGGCGCGTTCGTCGTCGGCAGGCGCGTGCGCGAGCACGGCGTCAGCGAGTGCGAGCCCAAGCTCGGCATCATCGCTCAGCTTCGCCGGATCGCGAGCGACGATGGCGCGAACCATGTCAGGCGCGACACCCGCCTCCAGTGCCATGTTGACGACCAGTTGAGCGCAAGGTCCGCAATCCTCGAACCGGACTGCCGCGATGCGGGCCGCGAACAATGCATCGATTGGCACGCTGTCCCGATGCGTGTTCATCGCCTGCGCCATGCCCAGTTTCAGAAACGCACCGATCGACGTGTCGAGAATCTCGTGCATATACGCGGCATCGTACCCATAGCGCCTTTCGAACGCGCCGATCGTTCTATGCAACGTTCTCTGCAAGAGCGAACGCATCATGTCAGACCTCCTGTCGAGTGGGTTGGGTGAAGACGATGATCAACAAAATCAGCAGTGGCGGACCATAAACACCGAGGAAATCGATCCAATCGGCGTGCGCGGCCGCGTCGGTGTGGGCGAACAATGCCTCCCAGGCATGCAGCGCGGCGTGCACGCCCAGAAACGTCAATGCGGGTAACGTGGCAGGCAGCATCCAGCGCGTACGCCAAACACCCACCGCCAGCCCGACGCCACACGCCAGATACGCGCAGCCGATGTCCCGGACGAAATGCGCGTTGAACGGACCGGTATGCGGCACGCTGGGAATGGACTGGTACCAGTCTTGCGGCGCTAGCAGCATGTAGAGGCCATTCGCGGCAAGCGCCACGGCGATCAGCCCCATCACGACTCGAACCGGGACGCTGGATCGCCACATTGATTCGACTCCGTTTTGTTTGCATGTCTATAGCTAGACGATTGAGTCTCTGGATTTGTGACAGTCTGAGGTGGTCAACGAGAGCCGTTCGAAGCCGGCGACCTGTTGTTCGCGCATGCTGGAGCGAGCACCATTGCAAAGACTTCGGCCAGAATCTCGTCTTGTGGCGGGTCTTCTATGGGCTGATCCACGGCGAACTTCCGGACGCCGTGTCTTCTCCCATACTGCAGTGACCACCAATCCGATGGACCAGTTCGCTGTGCGCCCCGACGGCGCCGTCGAGGGGACGGCGGAGCTCTCTCGCTTCGCGCTCAGCCGCCAGAACGCAAACTGACAGTAATCCCATACGTCGCCGGCATACCGGCGTAGTGCAGCAACACGTCGTTCACGTGCTGCGCCTGGTTCCAGTAGTACTTGTCAGTGACGTTGCGGCCCCACAGCCAGACGCTCCACCCGCCCGACTCCACGCCTGCGCGCAAATCGAGCAATGCACGCGATTCGATCTTCATGTCCGAGTTGCCGTACGCGTATGGAATGCTGGCGAGATACGTTTTTGTGCAGGTCACCGGCAAGCCGGTTACCGGATCGGTCTGTCCTGGCTCGTTGCAGCGGTCATAGAAAAAGCCGTGCGTGGAGCTCTGATAATTCAGATGCGCGCCGACGAACGCAGACATATCCCCTCGCACCGACCATGTGTACTGCGCGTCCAGATTGCCCGTCCACTCCGGTGCATTCGGGAACGGTTCTCCGGAGAAGTCTTTCGTCGAGGCGTTGGCGGCGGTGTTGAAGAACGGATCGAAGTTGCGGAAGTGGCCATCGATCTCACTCTTCGCGTAGCTGATCGCCGGCGCAATGCGCAACCCGTCGATCGGTTCCCAAACCATGTCGATTTCAAAGCCGGCAACGTGTGACTTCGGCACGTTGACCAACGCCGGCAACGAACCGAACACGAAGTCGTTGATCGCGCCGAGAATCTGCTTGTCCGTGTAGTCGTAATAGAACGTCGCCGCGTTCAATTGCATCCTGTTGTCGAACAGTTGCAGCTTCGTGCCCACCTCGTACGCCAGCAGATCCTCCTGGGTGGCGGGGAACAGTTGCACGAAGGCGGCACTCGCCACCGTCGGGAAACTGCCGGACTTATAGCCCTGGCTGACGTTTGCATACACCAACACATCGGACGACGGCGTCCAGTCCGCACCGAGGCGCCACGGCACGTTGTCCTGATTCAGCTTGTCAGTAAAACCACTCGGGATCGGATAGTACGTCGGCGGCGGACCGGAGCTGGCGCAATTCCCGGGACCCACGTCGATGCCCCCGATGACGGGATATCCGTTGAGGAGTTGCAGGACCGTCTGAATTTCTTGAGAGATGTGCGACCAACTGCCGTCGCCTCCGTCGGAGCCGCAGCCGCGGTAGTCACGCTTCTGGTTCGTATAGCGTATGCCCGCATGCAGTCTCACGGTGTCGAGTACCGGATATTCGATATCGCCAAACATCGCATATGTTTTAGTGCTCTGCAGGTTGTTCGGATTGGTCGGGCCGAGCGGCGTGGCGGTGATGACGACCGTCGGGACCGCGGTCGAAATGCCGTAGGTCTGCAGGAAGCTATCCCAGGTTCTGGTGTACTCGTAGTTTGCGCCGACCACCCAACTACCTCGTCCGCGCACGGTGCCCGCCACGCGCAGTTCCTGGAAGAACGTCTTCAGATCACCTTCCTGCGACGATTCATAGTCCTGATAAAGCGTGCCGTCGCTTTCGAGTTGTTGGTTCCGATCGAATTTGTTGTAACTCGTCAGCGAAGTGAGCTTCAGATCGTCGGTGAGGTCGTAATCCACGCGCAGCGACGGCGAATAGAACTTGTTGTTCTTGCGGGCAGGCTTGCAGTGGTCGTACAAACGGTTCGTCGTATTGATGGGTCCGTTGACGTTGGCGGGGTCGCCACCGCTGACGTTCACACACGGCCCCCAGTCAGCGTCCCGCGGATTGCGCGGCGAGGCAGGATAGTTCGCGATCAGCGGGTTGAGCGTGTTCACCTGGTTCAGTGGCGCGATGCCGAACAGCTGCGGCATCTGTGAATCACCTTCGTCCTTGAACGCGCTGAACGTCAGCAGCGCGGTCAGCTTGTCGGTCGGCAGCCATTCCACAGATGCACGCATGTCGTAGAAATTCTGGTCGCCCGACTCGCGGTCGCGCGAGTAGGTTTCGCCGGCAGCCACCCAGTAGGGATCGGGCGGGAGCGATTCGTTGCGCGTGTAGCTCGTCTGCCACGGACCCGTCTTGATCACGCGGCCGGCAAGCCGATAACGCAGCGTGTCGTTGATCGGCCCGCTAACGAAGGCGTCGACGTTGACGCTGTTGAAGCGGCCGTAACTCGCGTCGACGCCACTTTCGAATTGTTCCGTCGGTTTATTCGCGATGTAGTTCACCGCGCCACCGGTCGCGTTCTCGCCAAACAGCGTTCCCTGCGGGCCTTTCAGGGCTTCGACGCGCTGCAAGTCGAGCGTTGCACCCTGGGTCATCACCGAGAACTGCAACGGCATTTCGTCGAGAT
Organism: uncultured Gammaproteobacteria bacterium; assembly: GCA_963735085.1. GTDB lineage: Bacteria > Pseudomonadota > Gammaproteobacteria > Pseudomonadales > Azotimanducaceae > DATJGR01. The sequence goes on along the minus strand of CAVTJP010000005.1, from coordinate 2,079,880 downwards.
AGACGCTGACGGTCGGCCCCGAGGCGAGTGCGGTGTCCTGGAAACCGACGCCGCGAATCGTGTAGATCGCGGTACCGTAGTAGGTGACGTTGGAGTTGAATCCGGTCACCACCTTGTCGAGCTGCGACGTGTCCACGATGCCGAGTTTCGTGAGTTGTTCACCCGTCGCTGCCTGAATCGACATGCCGACATCGTTGATGTTTTCTTCCCGCTTCTGCGCGGTGACTACGATCTCTTCGATACCGACATGTTCAGGCGGTGTCGTTGTTTCCGCCAGAATGGGTGACGTAACAAAACACAGCACAACGCCCGACAGTCGCGCCGCAATATGCAGGTCCATGGCAATCTCCCCACTGCATTTCTTTCAGAGTCGAACTGCAGGCTCCCCCGTGAAGAATGTAACGCCATGAGATGGGCTTCCGCAACCACGGACCGGATCCGTGCAAGTCAGCCCCGGAGATCGTCGATGCCCGGCAGCAATGCGACCGTGCCGATGCAATGTTCGAGGAACAGCGCCAGACCGATGTCGCCGGTCCACAGCGCATAACGGTCGCGCCCGAAGCGCCGTCGTGTCGCGTGGTAGCGCTGCATCGCATGCATCGCGAACGCGCGCGCCCGTGCCAGCCAGCGTTCGTCACCGCTGCGGCCGAACAATTTCAACAACGCGAGACCATTGCCGGCAGTGCCGTGACACAGGTTGCCACCTTTGGCGAGTGGACCCGCTGCCCAGATCAACTCTCCCGCACCGTACAGCAGGTCATCGACGTCGGGCACTTGAGCGTCGGGCATGTCTGCGAGTGCACTGACGATCCCTGGCGCACCGTGACAGATTTGTACCACGCAAGGCGAGCCTTCGACTCCGGCTACGTTCGGCCAGTTCACCATCCCGGCATCGTGTCGCGCGGTGCGCCGCAATACCTCGGGCACAGCGATACGCAGCGCCTGTCGTTGCTCATCTGACAACAATGCAGAGGCGCGCAGCAGCGGCAGCACCTGCCCCGCGAAGCCGTGAATGAGTCCAAGATAGGCGTTGCGTTCGCCATACAGGTCTTCGTTCCAGAGCCACCCGACATGCGGCAGTTCGATCCGTGCAGCCCAGATCGCGTCGAGCTGACGCTGCAGTAGCGCACGCCAACGCGGCTCGCCGGTCGCACGCAACAATGCATCGGCGACCAGTGCCGCGCCGGGGATGCCCCACATCAGTTCCTGCACAGCCCCGTCGGCTGTCGCCGTGAGCGTGGCGTGAATCGTGTCGAGATCTGCCGCGGCCGCATGCGGCGCAACACGGCATCGCAGCAGCAGGATTGGCGTACGTCCCAACAGCAGCGAACCATCGCCGAACGCGGCGCCCTGCGTCGCCGAGACGATCGCGTCGAGGCGCGGGGAGAGCCATTCACGCCGATCGCGTACCATGCCGGCCGCGGACAGCCGTTCGATGCCCCACAGCACGCCGAGGGCGCCGAAGTACAGCGACGTGCCGATCGAATCGCCCGTCAGCGCGTCGTCGTCGGGATGCGGCGGGTAGAAGCCCGGTAGGCGCCATGCCTCGACGGCTGCATCGACTATCGTGTCGATGCAGCGGCGCGCGGCCGTCTCGTCCCACGCTTCGTCGATCAGTGGCTCGTGGCGCTGCGGGTCGAATAACTTCGTCTCGCCGCTCATTTTCACCGGTGTCTACAATTCCTAGCAGAAAACTCTACCGCCACCAGCCAAGGCTCGGCAATCTACCGACCATTGCCGGCGACAATAGATACAACGCCGGTTGTTCGCGTCAGGCGGCGACCTTCTCCCCGGTACCGTGCTCACCATCGAGCCTCGCCTGCACTTCTTCGAGCGTAAGACCCCGCGTCTCGAGCGCGTACTTCATCACCAGCAACGCGCCGATGATCGGCCCGATCGCCACCCACGTGATGCCCCATGAAATGCCCATGATCGGGATCAGCGCGCCGATCAACACCGGGATCGCCACCTCGGTGACGCGGCCGAACAGGTTCGTCGTCCAGCCGTAGCCGGTCGCACGCAGTTCGGTCGGAAATAGCTCCGATGCGTACACGTGCGTGGCACCGATTGCACAATTGAAGAAGAACACCGTGGCGATGTGCCAGAAATATTGGCCACCGACAGTGTGCGTGTGGAACAGCCCGACGATGGCAACCGCGGCGATGCTGTAGAAGCCTGCACAGGTAATCTTGCGACCCACTCGATCGACGAGCTGGCCCGCCAACAGGTGCCCGAAGGCGCCGGCGATGTATGCCCACATCACGATATTGCCGACTTGCGCCGGCGTCATGCCGACGTCCTCGCGCGCGTAGATCGCCCAGAACGCGACCGCCGGCGCGATCACCAGATTCACACAATTCCACAACAGCGCGACGATCAGAAAGCGCGGCCGGTAGCGCGGCTCGAACAGACGGCGCGCCTCGGTGAATTGCGCTTTCATCGTACCGAGCAACGATGCGACAGCCCGCCCGAGTGCGATCTGTCGAAAACGCTGAGTCTCGCGAACGCCGAGAGCCAACACAGGCAATAGCAGCAACGGCACCAGCCCGATCAGATAAAGGCCGCGCCAGTGCGCGCCGTCGTATGGCAGGCCGAGCCAGCGCGAACCGATCGCCACGCAATGCATCGCGAAATCGTCCGCCGGATTGCCTGCCGCGTCGCCGATCAGCAGAAAGTACGGCGATGCTTTCGCCATCGCAACAGTGCCGATCGTCGCGAACGCGGTGAGTATCGTAATGCCGGTTCCACGCAGACTCGCCGGCAGTTCCTCGCTCGCGATGATCACCGCCAGTCCGTATTGCGCAGTCAGGAAAAGCCGCGCGAGCGTCTGCCAGAGCGTGAATTCGACCTTCGTCTGCACGAATGCAGTCGCGCCGCTGGCGATCGCGAAACCAGCGACCGTGAGCAGAAACAACGTCCGCCGGCCGAAGCGATCCGCGCACATCAAAAAAAAGAACGATGCGATGACACCGGCGCGTGTCACGGCATACAGGCTGCCCCACTCGTCGAGCTGGATGTGCAACGTTGCGCGCACATCGACCGACGCCAACGTCAGCATCGACGCATCGAAACCATCGTATAGCGTTGCGATACCGAGCAGGCTCAGCAACACGACGTGGTAGGTGCTGAAGCGTTCTTTCGGGACGACGCCGGCGACGCTCATCGTGTGGTACACCTCATTAGCGAAGTTCGAGGATATCCGACTTGGACGCGCCTGCGCCGATCGTCAATCAACGCAAACACATTTCGTTGCGCAACTGATTCCGTTGCGCTAGGCGGATTTCCTCGGCATGCAGGTGCCGACTCGGTAGCGCTCATTCACGCTCCAGACGCTCGATCTCCTCGAGAAAGCTGCGGCGCACCGCCATCAGGTCGAGTGCGCGCCACGTCGGCGCGAGGCGGCGCACGCGCACCTTGAACGAATCCTCGTACGACTCGGCATCGAGATAGCCATGCTCGTACTGGAAATACATGTTGTCCCAATGCGTCTGCTGCGCGATCTGCCACAAGCGGAAGCGCCCGCGCTCTTCGCTGCTGAGTTGCTCGAGCGCCGTGACGCGCCCCGGATAGCCGAGTTCGGTCAGTTTGATGATGATCGGGCCGATGTGCTCGGATTCCGCCGCGCGAACGATCATCGACTGGAGTGCGTCCGAACGCATCTGATACGTCTGTGCGAGCGCGAGTTTGCGCGCTTCGTCCATCGCCAGCGTATTCTGCCGAATCTGTTTCGTCAGGTAGATCAACGTGACCACGACGCCGATCGCGCCGATCATCTCGCCGATTGCGCCCCAGTCCTGGATCGTCATTTGTTTTCCCCCAACCGGCCGACATAGTCGCGAAATATTGTGCGCGCGAACGCGCCTGCCTCGTCCTGCATTGTACGCAGCAGCGCAACACCGCCGGCGGTCACCTCGTCAGCCGCCACGTAACAGATCGACGTTGCCGCCGCGTGCCATCGTATTGACGCTCAGCACCCGTTCCGTCGCGAAGCGCAACAGATAGTTGGGCCCGCCCGCCTTCGGCCCGGTGCCGGAGGCGCCCTCACCGCCAAATGGTTGCACGCCCACCACTGCGCCGATCATCGAGCGATTGACATACGTGTTGCCGACCGCCGAATGCTCGAACACACGCCGCCATCGTGAATCGATGCGGCTGTGAATGCCCATCGTCAGACCGAACCCCAGCGCGCCCACAGCAGCAACTGTTGCATCGAGCGTGTCCGCCGCGAAGCGCACTACATGCAGCACCGGGCCGAAATGTTCCTCCGTGAGATTGTCGAAGTTGTCCATTTCTACAATGTGCGGCGCCATAAAGAATCCGTTAGCACAGCGTGCCGGTAGCGCCGCCGTATCGATTCGCGCACCGCTCGCGCGTAATTCAGCTATGTAGCGGGTGAGCTTCGCGAGCGCATTCGCATCGATCAACGGCCCAATATCCGTCGCGGGGTCGGCGGGATCACCAAGGCGCAGTTCGCGCATTGCGCCACGGATCATCGTCAGCGCCGGCTCGTAAACGTCGTCCTGCAACAGCAGCAACCGCAGTGCCGAACAGCGCTGACCGGCACTACCGAACGCCGAGCGCATCACGTCGTCGGTCAACTGTTCGAGCAGCGCCGTGGAATCGACGAACATCGCGTTCTGACCACCGGTCTCGGCGATCAGCGCCACGATAGCGCCATCGCGTGCCGCCAGCGTGCGATTGATGGCGCGCGCGGTATCGGTGCCGCCGGTAAATGCCACGCCGGCAATCAGCGGATGCGCGACGAGCGCCGCGCCGACGGCTGCGTCGCCCGGCAGCAAATGCAGTACGTCGTCCGCAATGCCGGCTGTGTAGGCGAGTTCGACCATGCGTGCGGCGATCAACGGCGTCTGTTCGGCAGGTTTCGCGACCACGGTATTGCCGGCGGCCAACGCGGCGGCAATCTGGCCGACGAATATCGCCAGTGGAAAATTCCATGGGCTGACGCACGCGAACACGCCGCGGCCATGCAGGCTGAGTTCGTTCGATTCGCCTGTCGGGCCGGGCAGCCTCGTCGGCGCAGCGAATTGTTCACTGGCAAGCGCTGCGTAGTAGCGGCAAAAATCGACTGCTTCGCGCACTTCGGCCAGCGCATCGGCGAGCGTCCTGCCGGCTTCACGCACCAGCAAGCCAACCAACATGTCGCGGTCGTCCTCGATGCGGTCCGCCAACGCTCGCAGCGGTTTTGCGCGCGCGTCCCCGCCAAGGCGGTCCCAGCCGGCCTGCGCCGCAACCGCAACCTTCATCGCGGCATCGATATCTGCATTCGACGCATAACGTACGTGCCCAACGACATCGCGATGATTCGCGGGGTTGTGCACTTCGAACAGGACGCCGTCCACCGACGTCGCGGGGCGCGCATCGAACGTGCGCGATGGATGCCTCGCCAGCGTCGCCGTCAGCGCGTCAACGCTGTCTGCATCGGTCAGATCGAATCCCGCCGAATTGCGCCGCTGGGAACCGTACAGCGCAGCGGGCAGGCGAATACGCGGGTGTCGACGTAGGCCCTGCGCAACCAACGTCACCGGGTCCCGCACGACTTCGCGCGGCGGCGTTTCCGCATCGAGGAAGCGATTGACGAAACTCGAGTTGGCACCGTTCTCGAGCAGCCGGCGCACCAGATAGGCGAGCAGGTCGCGGTGTCCACCAACCGGTGCGTAGACGCGCACCTGCGGCAGGGCCGCGAAATGCTCGGCGGCGACCCGGTACAACAGTTCACCCATGCCGTGCAGGCGTTGGAACTCGAAGTCTGCGCGGTCGATATCGGAAGCGCCACCGGCGATCTCGAGGACCGCCGTCAGCGTATGCGCGTTATGCGTCGCAAATTGCGGATAGATCGTCCCGCGCGCCGCGAGCAGCTTTTCCGCGCACGCCAGATAGGCGACGTCGGTATTGGCCTTCTGGGTGAATACCGGAAACTCCGGCAATCCGCTTTCCTGCGCATGCTTGATCTCGGCGTCCCAGTACGCGCCTTTGACGAGGCGGACGGGCATATGCCGGCGGCCTGTCTCATGCGCGAGTTCGATCAGCCAATCGATCGCCGGCAACGCGCGCTTGCCGTACGCTTGCACGACGAGCCCGAGACCATCCCAACGATCGAGCTCCGGCGCACGGGCAAGACGTTCGAACAGATCGAGCGAAAGGTCCAGCCGGTCGGCTTCCTCTGCATCGATGGAAAGACCAATATCCCATCGCGCGGCACGCCGCGCGAGATCGAACAACCGAGGGTACAGTTCGTCGACGACGCGATCGCGCTGCGCGAACTCATAGCGCGGGTGCAGCGCCGACAGCTTCACCGACACGCCCGAACCGAGACGCGTGCCGCGACCCGCGGCAGCCTCGCCAACCCGATCGAGCGCTTCAGCGTAGGCGGTGTAGTAACGCTGTGCATCGTGTGCCGTGCGCGCACCCTCGCCAAGCATGTCGAACGAGAACACGGCGGCAGCGCCGCGTTCTTGCGCACCGCGTGTGAGCGCCTCGTCGATATTGCGGCCGAGCACGAACTCGCCGCCGAGAATGCCCATCGCGCGACGCATCGCCTGGCGAATCACCGGCTCGGACACGCGGCCGATCAAGCGCCGCAATACATCGACCGGCGAGCGTTCGACCGAGCGTTCGACATAGGTGTCCAACGCAATGGCGCGACCAGTCAACATCAGCGCCCACGTCGAGGCGTTGACGAAGATAGACTCCGAGTTGCCGACGTGGTCGGCCCAGCGACCGGGCAGAATCTTGTCCGCAATCAGCGCATCCACGGTCGCTGCATCGGGCACTCGCAGCAGCGCTTCGGCCAGGCACATCAGCGCCACACCTTCCTCGTTGGCGAGACCGAATTCCTGTAGAAAGACATCCAATACGCTGTGCTCGTCACGGCGCGCACGCACCTGTTCGACGAGCCGCGCCGCAGCGTCTTCGATCGCGCGGCGCTGTGCGCTCGACAACCGCAACCCCGCGGCAATATCGACGATGTAGACGTCCTCCGGCGCGAACTTCGCATCGCGAAGCACACGTCGATACGCGGCCAACCGTTCGCCCATCGCGCACCTTAAGAGGTCGTTGAAAAATCCCGCTCCCGCGGATTTTTTCGGGCTCTCGGCCATCCATGGCCTCGGAGCCCTTCCATTTTCAAACACTTACGTGTTTGGAAAGTGCCGGTGGATCCCTCCACCGGAACAACAGGCCGTTTTCAACGGCCCGTTAGATGTCGAGAACCATCGCCGTGAGATGCCAGTAGAACGCCCACACGACGAACGCGATCGCGGCGAACGTCAGCAGCGTGTAGTGAATGCGCCGCGCCGCCCACCACCAGCCGCCGACCCAGGCGCGCGAGCCATAGACGAGTTGCAGCAGCAACAGCGGTATCAGCGCAATCGGCAGCCAGAACGCCTGCTCGACGCGCTGCGGCAGGCCGAAGAGGAGTTGTTGCGGTCCTTCTATCGAAGTGCCGATCACCACGCAGAAGCCGATGATCATCGCGGACGTCAATGCTGCCAGCAGACTGGCGCGCGTCTCTCCAGTTTGCGCGATTCGACCGCGGTGGCGTAGCCACGACAGCGGCCACAGCAACCATACGGCTGCGCACAACACGAGCACCGTTGCGAGCAGCGCAATATGGATTCGTGGATCGTCTCGTGGTGCGACCCGCGCGAAATCGATCATCGGCACAGAGTCCTGGAACAGATACAGCGCGCGTGGCCCGTCGCCGCGAAACGCAATGCGCTCGCGACCGTTGTCGGCCTCGAACAGATCCGTGCCCGCCTTGACGAAGCGCACTGGTCCATGCGCGCCGGGCAGTACCAGGCGGCCTGCGTCGTCGACACGGACCTCGAACGTACCGAGCAACGACAGGATCTTCGCGTGACCACTGTGCGGTACCCGCAGGCTCGAATAGAAACCGCGATAGCGCTGCGCGTCGGTCGTTCGACCAGGCTCCGCTTGCGGCCGGGTCGGCTGCCCGAACAGACGATCCAGCAACGCCGCGATCAGATCGTCGCGGGCTTTTGCGCCGCCATCGCTGTTGTAGGACGCAAAGATGCCGAGATCGAGCGCTGGACACAGCACCAGCGCGGCATGAAACGCCAAGGTGTCGCCGTCGTGACCGACCAGTCGCGCACCGTGACTGTTGCGCTGGTATAGCCCGTGCAGCATGCGATTCAAGCGCGCATCGTGCTCGTACCCCGGCGCGAATAGCTCCGCGCGTGCGGCCGACGGCAGTATGGCCGTATCGGTGTGGCTCAGCAGTTCCATCATCAAACGAGCCATATCTACCGCTGTGCTGCTGACGGAGCCGGCCGGCGGCAATGTGACGAATTCGAAAGGCAGCACCTCTTCCTCGCCGTTCTGCTGCAGGTAGCCGCGCGCAACACGCTCGGCAAGCACCGCCGGTACCGGCTGTCGCGCAGTGCTCGCATTCATGCCCAACGGTTTCAGGATGTGGCGCTCGACGTAACCGTCCCAATCCTCTTTCGAGACGATTTCCACCAGATGCGCTGCAAGCGCCGCGCCGTAGTTCGAATACGCGGCGAACTTGCCCGGCATTCTCACGCGTTGCGGCAGCATGGTGACGAGATTCGAGTGAAAGTCGCCCACAGTTCGCGGACCGTGCGCAAACAGGCCGATCAGCGGTCGATCTTCGAAGCCCGTGGTGTGCGTCATCAGATTCGTCAGCGTGATCGGCTCCGGAAACGTTTCGGGGATCTGAAAGTCCTTCAGGTAGGTATTCACATCGGCATTCAGATCGAGCCGTCCCTCTGCAACCTGCTGCATTACCGCGATCCAGACGAATACCTTCGATACCGAGCCGACGCGAAACAACGTGTCGGTGGCGCTCACAGGTCGGCCGCTCGCCTGATCCGCATCGCCGTATCCCTGCGCCAGCAGCACATCATTGCCACGAACGATCGATACCGTCGCACCGACGACCTCGCCGCTGGCGATCTGCGCCGCCATCACACCATCGACGAACTGATGCACAGCGTCGCGGTCGTCGAGCCACGCGCGATCGGTTGCCGCGACCTGACCGGCGAAGTTCATGCCGAGCATCACAACAGTCAAATATCGCAGTAGCGACCAGCGCTTCATTGCAGCGCTCCAAGCGCGGCAAGTTCGGCGATGCGCTGCTGCGAATAGCCGAGAATATCCGCGAGCACTACTTCGTTGTGCGAGCCATACGTCACCGCCACCGTCGGCCGAGCGGCACGGGCCGCGGACATCAGGATGCGGCTGCCTTCGATCGCCGTCATGCCGAACTGCGGATGTGCAATCCGCAGCACGTGGTCGCGTGATTGCAATTGCGTATCGGCGAGCAGTTCGTGAGTGTCCAGCAGCGCGTACGCCGCGATGCCGAGTTGCTGCAGTTCGTGCTCGACATCGTGCGCATCACGATCGCACGTCCACGTGGCCACCGCGGCGTCGATCCGGTCCTCGGCCCGTTTGCGACCATCAAGCGTTGCCAGCGTTGCGTCTGCGGCAAACTCCGGCCAGTTCGCGTAGCGGCACAAGCGCTGCCACGCGTCGTCGGTGGGCACCGCGATCGCAACCCAGCGATCGACTCCGCGGCATGGATAGACGCCGTGCGGCGCCATCGAGGCGTCGCGGTTACCGCGCGGCGTGGGGACGATATGCGCTTCGCGGTATGCCAGCGCGGCTGGCGCGAGGAAACCTACTGCGGCTTCCGCCTGTGCCATGTCGATGAACTGCCCTTCGCCGGTGCGATCACGATGTGCGAGCGCCGCCAGGATTGCGATGGCGTTGAAACGCACGCCCATAAAATCGGTGTACGGGCCGAAGCAGCCGGTGGGCGGCGCGTCGGCAACGCCGGTCAATTGATAGAAGCCGCACACCGCGGATGCCAGATTGCCGAACCCCGCATAGTCACGCCATGGTCCCGACTGACCCAGCAGACTGCTGCTCACCATGATGATGTCGGGATTGAGCGCACGGGCGGCCGCGTAGCCAAAGCCCATGCGCTCGACCACGCCGGGTGAGAACGATTCACCGTAAACATCCGCCCAACGGATCAAATCCGCGAGCACCTCGCGACCGGCCGCGGTCGACAGGTCGAGCGACACATTCAGTTTGTTGGCGTGCGTGCTGTGAAAGCCGGGCGTGCGTTCAGGGCCGGGTATCGCGTCGATGTACGGCGGCACCGCGCGCAACATGTCGAGCCGATTACGGGATTCCACGTGAATGACAGTCGCGCCATAGTCCGCGAGCATCCGCGTGGCACCCGGGCCGGCGACCACCCAAAACAGGTCCAGCACTTTCAGCCCGGCCAGTGGCGCGCTGGATGGTGCGTCGGATGGCGTCGCACGGGGTGTCCAGTTCAGCGCCGGGGATGCGATACGCACCTTTTCGATTTCGTTGGGAAGCTGCGCAACACCTTGTATGACACCCCGCTCGGCAAAGTGCGGGCTGTCGATGAGTTCGCCCACGTGCAACACCGGCGCCAGCAGTAGTTTGCGCGACACGGCCTCGGCCATTACTTCAGCTTTGGTGAGCGGCGCCAGCAACGCCTCGATCGCTGCTTCGACCAGGTGCCACTGCTGCGGGCTGATGTCGCCCTGCAGCATGCGCACCGCTGCGCTCGCCCAATCCCACTCGACGAACTCTGCTTCGCACAGGCCTTCTTCGACAGCCCAACTCATCAGGCGTCGCATGAACGCCGCCACCGGCGGCAGAACGCCCGGTGTCACCATCACCCAGCCGTCGCGTACCGGATAGATGTTTCGCACGCGCACCGCACCGATCATCGCGTAGCCGCTGCTGCGCTCGGCGTGCGGCTGATTGACCGCACCGTCGAGGCTGCGTCCCAGCAGCGCGAGCGTCATCGAATGCTGTGCCGAGATGTCGATGTGCTGGCCGCGGCCGTGCGACGACGCACGCAACGCAATCAGGATGGCGACTGCCGCATCGGCACCCGCGTGTGCGTGCGCTTGTGGAATGGAAATGCGCAACGGCGTTTCGCCGGCCGCACCGGAGACGAACAGAAACCCCGACGCGGCGCAGATCGTCAGATCGCTCGCGACGTAGTCAGTCTTAGGTCCCCCGCGCCCGAATGGTGTGATCGACGCATGTACCAGATGTGGATGCCGTTCCGCGATCCGCGCGGCGTCCAGACCGAGGCGCGAGGCCGCATCGTTGGCCAGCGATTCGATCAACACGTCCGCGCCGGCAAGCAGTTCAGCCAACAGTTCTGGTGTGGCGTGATGGTCCAGATCGATTTCCAGTAGCCGCTTGCCGCGCGTGTACGCGCGCCAGTGGAAATCGGCATCACTTCCAGCAGCAACGGGCACCTGTCGCGACGCCACGACCTGCACGACGTCGGCACCGAGATCGGCGAGAGCCTGACCCGCCAGCACGCCGCCTGCATCGCTCAGATCGAGCACCCGGACGCCGGCGAGCGCGCCGTCAGTGCGTAGCGTACTCACCCGTCAACCGTCGCTGCAGCCAGAGCATCGCGCGCATTGTCGCCTGCACCGCGTCGATATGCCGTGCCAGCGCAAATGCGTCGTACAACGGGTCCTTGTCGAGCAGCACGCACTTCGTGTCACCGCAGTTGAACTGCACGCGGCGACCGAAGTTGTTGCCGGCGCGGCCGTACTCACCGAACTGCTCAGGGTCGTCGGCGAGCTTCCAGAACGCCTGCCAGGTGATAGGCAGACCGTCGATGCGCCGTTGCACCGCAAGCAGCGTTGCGCTCGCCGTGTTGCGCAATATCACGTCCACCGGGCTGTCCGGCTCCTTCAGCAGTGCCGCGCAATCGGTGTTCAGCGCGCGTTCCAGCGTGTCGGAGTCGCTCGGGTAGCTGTCGAACCGATCCGTCAGCGAAAGGCGCCACCAGCGCGTGAAGTAGACCGGAACGACGTGCGCCGGCGATGTCATGTTCTGCAGATAATTCACGACATAGCCGAGATCCGAATACTGATCCCGCATCGCGCGCGCGCTCGACAAATCCTGTTCGAGCTGGCGGAAATGGTCGTGCAGGCGCGTGTCGATCACCCACAGCAACGTCCGCTGCTGCTGTCCGGCACGATCGTAATAGCCCCAGCGAAATTGCCCGAACCAGCCTCCCTGGGCCTGCGCGAAATCACTCTTGGCGATGTAGCGAACCTGCAGCGGCGTCAACAGAGGTATCGCCGTGCCGTCCAGGCAACGATTGAGCTCTTTCGCGGCAATGAACGTGAACTGTTGATGCAGCGGCGGATCGTATGCGGCGCTGCTGTTGCAAAACACAGCACTTGCCACGCACACACAGCACGCCAGCAGTCCCCACGGTGTCCCCAAGATACGCATAAGTGCATCCGGCGCAGGCATGCTACCGGACCCTTCGTTTTGATCCGGATGCTACCACGGTCTGTGCTCAGCACGCCGACACACCCGCCGGCAGGCGCTCGACACGATCGTTGCCGCCGATGCGCTCGAGAAGTTCGGCAATGGTCGCGCCAGATCCGGGCCATGAGAATTCGGCCGCGACTTCAGCGGCCGGCGCCATCACGAAGCGTCTTTCGGTCGCGCGCGGATGCGGCAGAACGAAGTCGCGCGTGGCGCGCCGCTCGTCATCGAATGCCAGCAGGTCGAGATCGAGTTCGCGCGGCGCGTTGCGCACCGGCGCCTCGGCGCGACCGAATTCGCGTTCCAGTTGCTTCAGCGCGCGCAGCAGCGTTTCGGGCGTGAGCTGTGGCGCCGCGTCGAACGCCACCACGGCGTTGATGAAGTCACCTGCATCGGGCGGACAATCGACGGGGCTGGTGCACCACAGCGACGACGCGCGGAAGCAACCATTCGAAAAGCCGCGCAACCGCTCAATGCTGTGCCGCACGATGCGAATCGAATCGCCTCGATTGGAGCCGATGCCGACGAGAATCATTCGCCGGCTCCGTTCCAGCAAGAGTTCGAGTAGTAAACAGACATCGCCTTTGGCACACTCCGACCGTTATCTGAAATCGAATTATGTCGCGGAGGAATCGGGATGAAGGCAGCAGTATTGCGTGAAGTCAACAAGCCACTGGTCATCGAAGAAGTGAGTCACGGCAATCCCGGCCCGCGCGAGGTGCTGGTACGCACCGTCGCCGCCGGTGTGTGTCACTCGGACCTGCATTTTCAGAATGGTTCGTATCCGTACCCACTGCCGTCGGTGCTCGGCCACGAATCGGCCGGCATCGTCGAAGCAGTCGGTTCCGCCGTCAGCTATGTGAAGCCCGGCGACCATGTGATCACCTGTTTATCGGCATTTTGCGGCCATTGCGAGCCGTGCCTGACTGGCCACATGTCGCTGTGCGATCGCGAAGACCTGGACCGTGCGATGGATCAGCCGCCACGATTGAGTGCCGGCGGCGCGCCGGTGTTTCAGTTCCTGAACCTGTCGTCGTTCGCCGAGCGGATGCTGGTGCATGAACACGCGATCGTGAAGATCCGCCCCGACATGCCGCTCGATCGCGCGGCGTTGATCGGCTGTGGCGTAACGACCGGCGTCGGCGCAGTGATTCATACGGCGAAAGTGGAGCCCGGCTCCACCGTTGCCGTCATCGGCTGCGGCGGTGTCGGATTGTCGTGCATCAATGGCGCCGCGATCGCCGGTGCCGGACGCATCATCGCCATCGATGCGTTGCCCAGTAAGCTCGAACTCGCGCGCAAGTTCGGCGCAACCGACGTGATCAACGCCAAAGAGAAAGACGCCGTCGGCGAGGTGCTGGCGATGACAGGCGGCGGCGTGCACTACTCGTTCGAAGCGATCGGGCTGAAGGTGACCACGGAGCAGGCGTTCAAGATGCTCAGAAAAGGCGGCACCGCGACCATCATCGGCATGATTCCGGTCGGCACGATGATCGAGTTGCACGGTCCCGAGTTCCTGATGGAGCGCAAGATTCAGGGTTCGAACATGGGTTCGAACCGGTTCCGCGTGGACATGCCGCGGTTCGTCGACTTCTACCTCAACGGCAAACTGCACCTCGACGACATGATCTCGGGTCGCATCAAATTGAACGACGTCAACGACGCGATGGAAGCCCTGAAGAAGGGCGAAGTCGCACGCAGCGTGATCATGTTCGACGCATAAGCTCGACCATCATCCAGATCGAACGAAGGCGCCGCGAGGCGCCTTTTCGTTTCTCCAACCGATCAGGCCGGGAATTCGACCGCTGATTGCGCGCCACCGCCAAACGGATCACCTGGGTCGATGAGTGGAATCGCGGTCGCGGCGGTCCCGGCGGTATCGTAACGGCATGTGTGGTGGAGCCTGAATCATGAACATATCCGAGTCGCTGGTCGGCCTCCTGCTGAACCGCAACGGGACCAAGTACTTGATCATCAAGGCCCACGACTCGACTGTGGTGGCCGCCTATCGCGACAAGAGCGGTACGCTGCAGCGCGTACTGGTACCGCTGGCCGAAGCGCTGCAGTGCGTCGACTTGGACGAGGTCTACATCGGCGATGCTGCGGAACCGGCGGAACCGCAGTTCACGCTGGTCGATTGATGCGAGGGTCAGAGTCGCTCTGACCCTGATGGAAGAGGGTCAGAGCGCCTCTGACCCTTTCTACACTGTTACAGACCCGACGCGGCTACGGAACCACGATGTAGCCGAACTCGCCAGACCGATAGACCCGCAGCAACATTTGTTGCCCCGCGACGCGCGGTTGGTCGGTCATCTCAGCGATGCTCCGGACCGGTTGACGGTTGACCGCGACGACGATGTCGCCGGGACGCAAGCCACGCGCCCACGCAACGCTGTCGTTGGCGACATTGGTGACCAGAACACCTGCGCCGGTCGAGGGGTCCTGTTCGTTGCGGAAGTTCCGCAATGAAACGCCCGCCAGGCGCGGGTCGATGCGATCGCCGCTGACCTGCTCGAGGTTCTCAGCAGCCAGAACGAACGCGATGTGCTTCTGTTTGCCGTCGCGCGACACGGTCAGATTCACCGTATCGCCCACCATCAGCAGCGCCGACTGCGAGTGAAAGTCGACTACCCGTTTGATGTCGCGATCATTCACCTTGACGATGATGTCGCCCGGTTGAACGCCCGCATTCGCAGCCACGCCGCCTTTGTCCACCTCCACGACAACGACGCCTTCTACGAAGCTGACATTGAACGCCTTGGCGAGTTCTGCATTCAGCGCCTGCACGCGAATGCCGAGACGGCCGCGTTCCACTTCGCCGTGTTTGATCAACTGCGTCATGATCGCGGCAACCATGTTGCTGGGAATGGCAAAGCCGATACCGATGTTGCCGCCCGCCGGCGCAAGGATCGCGGTGTTGATACCGATCAGTTCACCGCGCAGGTTGACCAACGCACCACCGGAGTTGCCGGGATTGATCGACGCATCCGTCTGGATGAAATCTTCGTAGCCTTCGATGCCCAAACCACTGCGGCCGAGTGCACTGACAATGCCGGACGTTACCGTCTGATCGAGCCCGAACGGATTGCCGATCGCCACTGCATAGTCGCCGACCCGCAGTTTGCTGGAATCCGCGAACTTGATCTGGGTGAGTTTGTCCGCATCGACCTTCAAGACTGCGAGGTCAACCTGTGTATCGGTACCTATCAGCTTCGCCGGCAACGAACGACCGTCTGACAGCGCCACCGTAATTTCGTCGGCGTGATCGATCACATGATTGTTGGTGACGATGTAACCCCGCCGCGCATCGACGATGACCCCCGATCCGGCAGCTTGCGTGCGGCGGTAGCGATGCCGCTGATCGGGCACATTGAAGAATCGCCGAAAGAACGGATCGTCCATCAGCGGGTTACGCACCTGCACCGTCGCATACGTCGCGATGTTGACGACGGCCGGCGTGATCTCTTCGAGCATCGGCGCGAGACTCGGCATCGGGTCGCCATTCGACTGAATCGCCGGAAAGGCGGCGCTGGCATCAGCCGCCGTGAACATGAAAATGGACATGCTCAGCATCAGCGCAAACAAAACCTGCATCGACTCGAGTCCCTCGTGTGAATGGTGACTGTTCCTTGCGGCACTGCGCCGACACCACGGCGATTATCAAAGGACCCGATCACCCTCGGGCACCGGGCCGGCCGCGACGATCAGCGCAAGCGCCAAGCCGGAGAGTAACGCAAACACCGAAAAGCCTGCTGAGTATCCGTTGGTCCCGACGATCATGCCGAGCAGCACCGGCCCGCAGGCGACGCCGAGCATCGTGACGGCCTGGCTCACGGCATAAATTCTGGGGTAGTCAATCGCCCCGAATGCCTGCCCAAGCAACAACGGCTGCAACATCAACAGGTTGCCCACCGTGACGCCGAATACGCCGGCACCGATCCAGAGCTGCGTCGCGTCCTGCGCGTGCGCGAGCAGGATGAATCCGAGCAGCTGACCCACCACATTGGCGAGCGTGAAAGTTTTGATCGGTACGCGTCCAATCACCACACCGCCAACGAGGCGTCCGATCACGGAAAGCGTCGCCATCGCCGAAACGGCGAACGCCGCCTGCAGCGGTGTCGCGATCGCGAAACCGCGATTGTAGAGATGCGCGATTGCACCGACCTGGGTACCCATCGCTACGATATAGCCCAACGTCAGAACGATGAAGAAGCGCGAACGGACCGCCAACGAAAACGACGTCCCCACACCATTCGACGAAGGGGTGACGGGGTGTTCCATCGGCGGGAACGATCGCACGCCGAACCAAGCAAACGGCAGGATCACCAATGTGAATGCGCCCGCAAGCCCAGCCATCGCCTGTTCGATCGGCCAATGTGCGAGCAGCAGCGTCGACAACGGCGTCATCACGACGCCGCCGACGGACAGCCCCGTGGTGGTCAGCGACACTGCCAGCGGGCGCTTCGACGCCTCGAACCAGCGGGTGATCAACGTAGTGGCCGGCAGCACCGAAACACAGGCGTAGCCGATACCGAACAGCGCGTAGACCGTGTAGAGATGGGAGATCGCGCGCACCCAGCCGATGCTGGCGATCGCGCCGCCGCCGAGCAGCGCCCCAACGACCATGACGAGGCGCGCATCGTGCCGCTGCAGAATTCGGCCGATGGCCAGACCCGCGGCGCCGCTCATCAGAAAAAAAAGTACCCACTGCGTTGGATGCTGCCGAGATCGAGAAAGCCACGCTGTGCGGCGAGCACATTCATGTAGACCGACAGATTGTAGAAGCCGAGACCGGATGAAACCGTCAGGATTGCGAACAGATTGCACGCAAGCACCCAGCGGTAGCGTTCTGATCGCATGCGAGACAGCCGATAGCAGGCAAGGTGGAGCGGGTGGAGGGAATCGAACCCTCGTATGCAGCTTGGGAAGCTGCCGTTCTACCATTGAACTACACCCGCGGCGGGCGCGGATTATGGCAAACGCTTCCGCAAAGGTCTAAGCGAATACCAAAAACGACGAGTTGGAAATGAGCCATCGGAAAGTCTAAGGTCTCGGGTTTCAGCCAACCAGAATTCGAGGGACCGATGAACGTAAATGACAAAGTCGTCGTGGTCACCGGCGGCGCGAGCGGCATCGGGCGCGCGATGGCGCGACGCTTCGCAGCAGACGGCGCGCAGCACGTTGCGGTGGCAGACCTGGACGGCAAAGGCGCCGCCGCGGTCGCCGATGAAATAGGCGGCTCTCACCACCAGGTGGACGTCAGCAAGGAAGCCGACATTCAGACGTTGATCGACACCACCGAGCGTGAGCATGGTCCGATCGCGCTGTTCTGTTCGAACGCCGGCATCGGTATCGGCCGCGGCATCGACGCACCGGACGACGCCTGGCAGAAGATTTGGGAAGTCAATTTAATGGCGCACGTGTACGCCGCGCGCAACCTGATTCCGCGCATGGTCAAGCGCGGCGGCGGCTATCTGTTGAACACCGCATCGGCGGCGGGGCTGCTGTCGCAGATCGGCTCTGTGACGTACGCAGTGACCAAGCACGCAGCCGTCGCGCTCGCCGAATGGCTATCAATCACTCACGGCCACGAAGGCATCAAAGTATCGGTGCTGTGCCCGCAGGCCGTGCGCACCGCGATGACCGCGGGCAACCCGGATGGAGTCGCCAGCGTCGATGGCATGCTGGAGCCCGAGCAGGTCGTAGATGCGGTCGTCGAGACTCTGGCAGAAGAACGCTTTCTGGTACTGCCCCATCCCGAAGTGCTCAACTACATGCGCCGCAAGACCGCCGACTACGATCGCTGGCTCGCCGGTATGCGCAGGCTCGCCGAACAGTATCGGGGTTGAGCGGAGACTGGACGGAGGCCGCATTGCACGGTTGTTGCGCCAGCCGCGAGCGCCGAGTCGAATGGTCGGCAGCGCGCGAGTCGAATCCTTCGGGGAAGCGGCAGCCATCAGCGTTTTCGTGAGGCGCGGATGATCCCGCGTGTCGAGCGCGGCGAGCGCGACAGGCTGCAAACCCTGCAGCCGGCGTATTTCGCCCTCGTCATGGCCACCGGCATCGTCGCGATCGCGGCCCAACTGCACGGCGTGGCCTGGGTACCAACGATTCTGTTCTGGTTGAATTGTGTGTTTCTCGTTGTCCTGGTGGCAGCCACCGTCGCGCGACTGCTGCGCTACCGTAAGAAATTCGCAGCCGATGTGCGCAGCCACAGCCGCAGCGTCGGGTTCTTCACCCTCGTTGCCGCCTGCGGTGTATTCAGCAATCAATTGGCGCTGAGAGTGGATGCGCTCGGACTCGCCACGGTGTTCTGGGTAATGGCCACAGTGCTCTGGGTGGTGGTCACCTACGGCGTACTGGCGGTGCTCACCGTCGAATCGAACAAGCCCGAGCTAGCCGACGGGCTCAACAGCGGTTGGCTGGTAAGCGTGGTGGCCACCCAATCGATAGCGATCGCCACGGTAATGGTACTGCCGTCACCCGACTTCGCAGGTGTTCGTGAACCGATGATGTTCGCGGCGCTCGCGCTGTGGCTCGGTGGCGGCGCGCTGTATACGTGGCTGATGACGTTGATCTTCCTCCGCTACACATTCCTGCGCACGTCACCTGAAGATCTGACGCCGCCGTACTGGATCAACATGGGCGCGATGGCGATCTCCACGTTGGCCGGCGCGACGCTGGTGGAGCACGCCGACTGGTCCCCGGTGGTGATGCAACTGATCCCGTTCATCAAAGGGTTCACGCTGGTTTACTGGGCCGCTGCCACCTGGTGGATCCCGATGCTGGTCGTCCTCGGAGTGTGGCGCTACATTGTGCGCGGCGTGCCGTTCGCCTATGACCCCCTCTATTGGGGCGGCGTGTTTCCGTTGGGGATGTACTCCGTGTGTACCTATCAGTTGACGCAGATTCTGCCGGTGCCTTTCCTGGCACCCCTATCGGATGCATTCATGATCGCCTCACTGATTGCCTGGGCGATAACCTTCATCGGGTTGCTGGATGGTTTTTTCAACCCGCTTCTCAACACAGCTTCGCGCAACCGCCACGCGAGTTGAGGCGACGACTCGACTCGCCGAACAACATCACGATCAACAGGAGACGCAGATGGACACTACGATTCACGGCCATTGTGACGACAAATTCGAGCGCGTGCGCGACGCATTCGCCAGTAATTTCACAGATGGAAGCGACCTCGGCGCATCGTTTGCGCTAACCGTCGACGGCGAATACGTCGTCGATATCTGGGCCGGCCATCTCGACGAGGACAAGCAGCATCCCTGGCAGCAGGATACGATCGTCAATGTCTATTCGACGACGAAGACGATGGCAGCGCTGTGTGCGCTGGTACTGGCGGATCGCGGCGAAATCGATCTGTATGCGCCAGTCGCGCGTTACTGGCCGGAATTCGCGCAGAACGGCAAAGCCGGTGTCGAAGTACGGCATTTCCTGAGCCACTCAGCGGGGCTGTCAGGAATGGACGGCCCGTTGGCTGCAGGCGACATCTACGACTGGGAAAAGATGACCGGCCTGCTCGCGGCACAGGCACCCTGGTGGAAACCCGGCACACAGAGCGGCTATCACGCAATCACGCAGGGCTATCTGATCGGCGAAGTGGTGCGGCGCATCACCGGTTCGACACTCGGCACCTTCTTCCGCCAGGAAATCGCGGAACCGCTCGGTGCCGACTTTCACATCGGCCTCGACCCGCGTCATTTCGCCCGGGTCGGCGATCTCATTCCGCCGCCGACGGGCGCCACCCCCGCAGCCAGCGACACCGACCCGGATTCCACCGCCGCACGCACGTTCCGTTGTCCGCAGATCAACGCGCTCGATTCGCGCACCAGCGAGTGGCGGCGCGCCGAGATCCCTGCCGCAAACGGACACGGCAACGCACGATCCGTGTCGAAAGTTCAAACGCTGATTGCAAATGGTGGTTCCGCATTCGGCAAACGCATTCTGTCGCAGCAAGGTTGCGACCGGGCATTCGAGGAACAGTCCAACGGCATGGATCTGGTGCTCGGCGTGCCGGTTCGATTCGGCATGGGCTATGGGTTGACCAGTGACGCATTTCCGATGGGCCCGAGCCCGCGCACCTGTTTCTGGGGTGGCTGGGGCGGTTCATTGGCGATCGTGGACGCGGATAAGCGGGTGTGCATGGCGTACGTCATGAACAAAATGGGTGTCGGCACCACCGGCGATGCGCGCGCCGCGACTCTCGCCATGACAGCGTTCCAGTCGTTGGCTTAGTGTTTCACTGCGGCGTACCGACTGGTCGAACGTGGTGAGCGACAAACCAAACGTCGAGATCGCGCTCTTTCTGGCCATCACGTTCGGCATCACCTGGTCGATTGCGGTCGCCGTGTTGGGTTATTCCGATTGGTTCGCCGTCCACTTCGGCCAGTTAAATTCGGGCTCGCCCATCTTCTACGCCGCAGTGTGGGCGCCGAACGTCGCTGCGATCGCACTAACGGCGACGCGCGGGGGCTGGCCCGCGATCAAGGATCTGCTTTCGCGACTGGTCCGTGTTCGCGTCGCACCGTGGGTGTGGATTGCCGCGATCGGTTTCTATCCCGCACTGATGCTCGTTGTTCAGACGATCGGCCTCGCCTTCGGACGGCCGTTGGCGAGTGCAGACGCATGGTTGCATGCAGCCATCGGCGCCTTCAGCGTTCCGGCCCTTTTGCTCGGTCCGCTTGGCGAAGAACTGGGCTGGCGCGGCTACCTGCTCCCACGTGTTCTCGAGCGAATGCGGCCCGCTTCAGCAGGTGTGGTTGTTGGAACCATTTGGATGATCTGGCATATCCCGGCTTTTCTCGTGTCGGGCCTGCCGCAATCGAGCATGGTGTTTTCGGTATTTGTGCTCGGCGGGATCGCATTGTCGGTATTCGTCACATGGCTTTTCGTCAACGCACGCCAGAGCATTCTCATCGCCGGCATCATTCCGCATGCAATCGCCAATGCGTACGGCAACGCAACCGGACCCATGACGTGGGTCAACGCAATCGTGCTGGTCGCGGGTGCGCTCGCGCTGGTTGGCATCCTCGGCCCGCGCCTCGGCGCTCCTGTTCCATCCCACGCCACCGGCGCCGGTCGAACGCTTGCGAACAAAACAGCGCCATAAGCATCACGACACGCCGCGATGAACGCCGGCCGAATTGATCTGAGGATCAACCGCTGGCACTCTGCAATGCCCGGTTCTCGCTCGCCAATCAACATGGACGAACCCTCAGCCAGATGATCAAACCAATCACCGCAGTTGCCATATTGCTGTTCGCCGCGTCCGCGGCCCGCGCAGCTGACGAGCTGAAAGCATTTCCGCCTGCGGAACCAGGCATGGTTCGTTATGTACTGCAACTACAGGAACAACCCAACGAATCGACATACAAGGTCGAGTTGATCGTCGGCAAGACAGTGCACACCGACTCGCAGAATCAGTACTTCTTCGGTGGCCGGATCGAAGCCGAGACAATCAAAGGCTGGGGATACACCCGATACGTGGTCAGCGCACTTGGGCCGATGGCCGGTACGCTGGTGGCATCCGATCCAGACGCCCCGAAGGTCGAGCGGTTCATCGCGCTCGGAGGCGAGCCGTATCTTGTCCGCTACAACAGTCGCTTGCCGATCGTTGTGTATGCACCGGAAGGCGTCGAGGTGCGTTACCGCTTGTGGGCGAGCGCGCCAAAAGCCGAATCGATGGACAAGGGTTGAAGCGCGAAACGCGCGGGAGGCTTCCTCGAGAGTTCGGAAACAGCAGTGCAATGAGCTTTACCCGCGCCTAGCCAAGAAGAGTCAAAAAAATGCACGCTGCGTCTCCACGTTATGCAGGGTTGAGCCGGTTCGTACGTGACGAGTGGTTCCTTGCTATCGCAATCACCGTCAGCGCGGTCTTCGTTGTATTCGGCGCGACGCTGTTTGCCGAACTGACGACCCCCATCGGAATGGCAAGTCTGTTCGCTGCCATTTTCGCTGTCATTTTGGTCTCGAGCCTCGCGGTGGTTCGCCATGCCGAGCATCTTTCGGAGCGGTTGAGCGAGCCCTACGGGACCCTGATCCTGACGATATCGGTGGCGTTCATCGAGGTCGTGAGTATTTCGGCAGTCGTGTTGCACGGCGATAACAACCCAACGCTGGTCCGCGATAGTTTGGTGTCGGTCGTGATGATCATCCTCAATGGCATGGTTGGCACTTCGCTGCTGATCGGTGCCTGGCGGCACCGCGAACAACACTACAACCTCCGCGGCGCGAACACTTATTTCGGCGTGATTCTCCCGCTCGTAGTGCTCAGTCTCGTCATGCCGAGCTTCACGGAGACGACGCCAGGCCCGACCTTATCTCACGGTCAGGCGAACTTCCTGATCGTCATGTCGGTCGGACTCTACTGCGCGTTCTTGGGAATTCAGACCGGACGACATCGCGCATACTTCGTCGGGGAGCACGATGCGGAACCGGCCGAACACTCGAACATCGCTACAGCGGCCGGATCGGTTGTGCGCCACTCCATCCTTCTTGCAGCTTACATGGTTCCCGTCGCGCTACTCGCTGAACAGTTGGCCCGGCCCATCGACTATCTCATAGAGACGCTTGCAGCGCCGGTGGCACTCGGTGGCATCGCGTTGGCGGTACTTGTCGCGACACCGGAGGCCATTGGCGCCGTGCGCGCGGCAATCGACAACCATCTGCAGCGGGCGGTAAATATCTTTCTGGGTTCGGTGCTGGCAACGATCGGACTGACCATTCCGGCGATGCTCGTGATCAGCCGCTTGGCCGGCCTGGACATGATCCTCGGCGTGCAGGGGCCTGACCAGATCATGCTACTGCTGACGCTCGCCGTGAGCATCGTCACCTTCGCCAGCGGGCGCACCAACGTGCTTCAGGGGGCGGTGCACCTACTCTTGTTCGCAGCATATCTGCTGCTGATGTTCCAGGGCTGAGTGCCACGACGCCACGAACAATGAGCCTTGCGCTCAGGTCAGAACCGCCTTCGTCTTGCTCTGCGGTTTGAACCCAGTTGGCAGGTAAGACTGTCTCGGATTGCCTCGAGCAACAAATTGGCATCTGCCGCCGGGATACGCCGCCCCTGTTTCAGCGCTTGGACTCTGCGGACAAATTTTCGCAAATACGCGGCACCTTCCCTTTCGTGGCCCTGAGCATAAGCGCGACCGGCTCTTTGCAGATATTGCTTCAGGCCCGCCTGCTGTTCGCATTGCGCTCGTTTGGGCAACTTGATGCTGACCGTTCGGAGCTGATCGATCAATCCATTGATGACTGCAGGTGATGGCTGCACGCACCCCGATGGGTTCGGCGCCGTTGCCGTGAGCTTCTTGATCCCTGTTGCCACCGCGGCAGCGCCAAAGCCTCCTGCGCTCGTGCCGATCACATAAATTCCAAAATACACCAAGTTGTCTTTGGCTGTCGCTGAATCCATCAATGCATACAGCAGCTTCCCGAACACGCCGGCTCTGCCCACGTCGGTGCCCGCGAGAATGGCCCAGTCTTCTCCATCCAGAGTATGGCCTTGCTGCTCGGCCAGGATGGCATCCACTACCGACCAGACGATCGATACCAGATTCAAAAACGCATTGAGCGCCGTGACAACGTACGGGGGAATGCTTGCTGTAGGCCTGACTTTGATAGCTGTGCTGGTCACTGCAGTAACCAACCGGCAATAGGTCACAACCGGAAGATAACCCTTCGTCCAGTTGAGACTGGTCTGCTTGGTCTGAAACTGAATCGACGTAGTGGCCGATGACATGTACCAGCGGATCAGCATGGCGATATCGCCCAGAACATCCAGAGTTTTAAAGGGCTCAACACTGCGCTCCGCCGTGTCGACAGTTTGCATGAACGTCCAAATGACGCCGTTTGCGGCCATCATTACCGCGGCTACCGTGGAGTTGGCGAAGGTGAGGTAATCGTTGGTAGAGGCGCCAAGCGGCTGGTCTGTGAGCACCCCCGGCGGACTCGGTATCAGCTGGTTGATGTCGCTGATACTCTTCCCGCTGCTCATAAAAATACCGTTCCAGATAATCAGCGCCATCGGAAAGCAAAGCACATCGTCGGCGCCAACGGTCACTTTGCTGCCGGAGACATTGCCGAGGTCGAATAAACGGAACAAGTCCGCGAGCAGGGCAATGTCGAGTTCGAGAAGGCTGCCCTGGTCCATCAGGTCGGTGATCAGCTTTGTTTCCGTTGCCACCAATTGCCCGAGCGCGGTGTATACGGTCTGCATGGTGTCGGTTTCCAACTGCCCCATGAACTGGCCGAGTCCCGAACTGAAATTGGTAAAGCTCTGTTTGGGGTCTTCGACATCTTCAACGACCTGATTGATCAGGAAGTTGACGCCATCATTGGTAACGTTGACGAATAACCTCTCAACGTCGCCTGCAATGTCCTCAACCAGTTGAATCTGCGAAGCGACAATCGAGTCGTCCAGATTGAAATGCACTGGAGACGAACTATCGATCGCGCTGATGGCACGCGTAATGACCGACATGATGTCTTCCAGAATTTTATTGGTGAACGGGTTGTTCACCACGGCGTTGATCACCTCATCCACAACTTCGTCTACGACCGAGTCGATATTGGCCTGGCTCGTATCGGTGTCGACACTGTTCGAGCTGCCGACATAGGCGGTTATTTTCTCCTCCCAGGGGTAATTCACGTCGACGGGTGCCAGCCTAGTGGGTGAGGTTGAACTGGGGTCGGTCAAGCCCTTGATGAGGGTTTTCAACGTGGCGCTGAGATTCTTGATATCGCCCAGGTGAATAAACAAGGAGATCAATTCGATCAGCAGCACGATGAAGCGGAAAATGAAGCTTGATTCCACAATGGTGACGACGATGCTGACGACGACACTGCCGTATTCTTCAACCGTTGACACCACTTCATTCAAATCGGCTTCAATGCCATTGACCTGCTTCATGATGTCTGCGCTAACGGTCACGGCGATGTTCTCCGTGTCGTTGATGACAATGGTCACACCGTTGGGCAAATCCGAATAAAGTTTACCCTCGACGTTCTGCAGCCAGTGCAGAGCGTCGTGAAGTGCATGGCTGAGCGAGGAGAAAACATTTCCCAGTTGTCCCGCTGGCAACGCAGTGGCCGGCTGGCCGATTTCAATCGTCCCTCCCTTATAATCAAACGTGGTGGAAAACGGGCTGCGGTTGGCATCGGCGGTGAGCGCGGTGGTGCTTGTCAGCGGATCGACAGGTGTTGCGGTCAGCGAAAAGTTGGCGGCGCTGGCGGATGCATCGGCCAGATTTTGCCCCGACTGATTCATGTACTGTGCGAGGCTGTCTAAATTGCTGGTACTGGGCGAATAACCGCCTTTAGGCTGCCAGGGGTTCTGTGCGTTGCTTTCACAAAGCGACTCGGCACAGACATAAACCAAATCCGAACAACTGCCGCACGTGTCCGATGTCAGGTTTGATGTCGAACCAGTCGCGGCCATGCGCGCTTGCCCGTCGGCTGCGATGTTGATTGTCACCCAGTCGGTGGTGGCTGCACTGCTGGCGTCCGCACTGAGCATGGCCGAATCCGAAGAGTTCGGTGCCAGCTGGTTGGTTTGCAGAAGCCGGGCGTAGATGATTTGGGAAAAATTCTCGGCCTTGACAGCAATCCGCAATCGGTTGCTCGACGCATCGGGCAAGGCCACGAAGGAGGTGTAACGGTCGATGTCGTAGTATTTGTTGTTGGTGATGTCGATTGCGGTGGCGGGCGCGTCGGCACGTATTTCGACCACCATCCCCGGGTTGGTGGTGTCGTTCAACGGCACTTGAGTGCTGTACAGATTGGTGGCGTACAGCGTCAACTGGTAAAAATCGCCGCTGTCCTGCAAGCCCGGCGCGTCCGGGGTAATCTGGCTGGCGATTTTGCGGCTTACCCAGGTTTTCTCGACGACGTTGTTGAAGACGTTGAAGACGTTGAACTCGCTGGTAGTGCCGTCGTCGGAGATTTCCCTGACGACCATGTGTTCGGCATCGTGGCCGAAGCGTTTCGGCGCGTACACGGCCTGGGCGCCGCTGCCCAGCCAGATCCCTTGCGCGACGTTGGAGTCGTCCGTGCCGAACCCCAGCAACCCGTTCAGCACGAAGTTGTATCCTGTTATACCTCTCCTGTCCGGCACGTAGGGTTTCATCCATTGGCTGAGGCCGTGCAGGTTCGAAGTGCTCGCCGTCGTGGACGGTAAGGCCATATATCCGGTATTCGAGATGGTCGCCGGTTTGCCCTGCGCGTCGTTTTGGATGTAAATCGGCGGCGTATAGACCGTGGTAGCACTGGACAGGCGGCGCTGCCGCAACAAGAACAAATTGCCGATGTCGTCGCTCGCGAACAGCCTCAGGCCGCCGAACTTGCTGATGCCGCCGCTGATGCCGGTAATCTTGCCAATGCCGGCGTCATCTGGCACGGCAATCGGATAGTCGGCTACCGGGGTATAGAACGTATAACCATCACTATTCACTTCTCGATACAAGGCAAACAGGACGGGACCGAAGTTACTGGTGGTGCCATTTCCGGGAAAATTGCCGATTTTGAGGTGAACGCTGTCAGTACCGTTGACCAAGGCTGGAAATGAGACGCTGGCGAGACCGATGACATTGTTCAGACTCGAAAAATCCGGTCGGTGCAAATACGATGCGGTCGAAGTCCCAAAACCGCCCGGTGTGGTACTGGCGGTGTACTCGATGTCCAGCCACTTGAGCGTGCCGCTGGCATCAAAGTTTTGATAGCCGCCGTTGCGAACGGTAGCCATGCTTGCCTGGTATGAGTATGTGACAAGACTCATGCCTGTGCTTCCCCCTTCTGAAAAGGGTCCGGAATTAATCAGGGCAAAATCACTCAACTGCAAAAGTGGTTTGCCTGGCCCCGGCGCGGTTGGATCGAATTCAATGTGAGCCACCTTCGATGTGGTGGGGTCAGAATCAAGCTCGTCACCGGTCGGGTACGGTACGCTGGTGACGATGAGATTAGGCGTGCCGGGGGTGGTGGCATCGTCGAGCGAGACGATCTTGATGATATTGGTTAGATAAATAACGATGTGTTCTGCGGCGAGTAACGGTGAGTACTGGCCGGATTCATCGAGACCGGCGTGGACGTATTTGTCGGCCGACCGATAGCGGTTGGTGCCAGGCGGAAGATTCAGATTGCTGGTGAGCTGATGCGTCCATTCCAGAGGATACTCCGGCGCATTCGCCACTTGACCCGAGTCCACAGCCGACAGCGAACGGCCAAGCAGGACAATGCCATCGTTAAGACCGTTGTTTTGCTCGACGTAGATCAAATAGGCGGCGGCGACCTGCAGGCCCTGTGAAGTCTCGATGAACTCGTTGGTGTGCGAACCGGTGATGCTGAAAATCTTGGTCGGATACAATAAACCGCTGCTACTGTCCATGATCACGTGACGAGTGAGCCCGTCGGCGCGCCCGCCATCGGTGCGGGCGATCCAGGGGAGGAAATAGTGGACCAGCTCCCAGCTGGTGTTGCCAACGTGCTCCACTTGAATCAATTCCGAACGGCCAAAGTGAAAATCGCGGTCCAAAAAGCCTTCTTCCAGTGGGCTTTTGTCATCGAGCTGGCTTTGTACCCGCATGCGCGAGCGCGGCGCTTCGATCAGACAGTGCTGATAAGGCTGGTTGGGTGCCACCACCGGTTCAGCATAAATGGTGTCCTGAAACAGTTCGGTGCCATGGCTGATGCCGGTGGCCTGCGTGACGGCTGCCATTTCCGCAGGCGTCAGGCCCACATCGCTGGGTTTGCCGAAATGGCAGACATCGGGTGCCTTCTTCGCCCAGGCCGTCGGTGGTAGCGACGAGTTGACCAGTGCTGCGAGGGCGGTTACTTCGGTGACTTTCAGAAAATGCCGCCGGCTCAGCATAAAGTCGAAGGCATGCAGTTCCTTCGCTTCAACGGTGGGATTTCTTATTTGTCGAGCAAGGCGCTCTGCCAGTTTATTGCGCAGCTGAGTCAATTTGGGTGTCATGCCAAGATCCTCCGTCATATTTTGCTAGGCAAAGACGCTGGGTTCGAAAAATGACAGCCGCATGTCAGCCACGACACCGACTTTGCGGGGGTACCCACGTCCGCGACAAATTGCCGACATCGTCGCGCACAGTGGCGCTTTGCCGTATGGGGTTGGCAACGGGCATCGTCAAAATCGGTTTGCAGATCTTCGGGTCGAGGGCGCGAAGCGCGGCGAACGAGGCGATTGCGGAGCGCTTGAATGTGGTCGGACGTCATCGTGGGGCAACCCCGGCGGGCGACTTCCATTCGCGTGACGTAACCCGTCGCATCCGGCTCAGGGAATACAGCGAGATTCTCACGAATTGCGAAGGCTGTAAACCCGGAAACCTGACCCCTCGATCAAGTCGTTAGATCCAAATGGAGTTCGTGGCACCCGATTCCAGCGCGTCGAAACCGCGCGTATTCATGCGGCCGCAATCGCTACAACGCCAATCGCGATGCAGGCCGCACCGATCAGGCGCGCACGCGGATCGCGTTCACCGAGTTGCGAGCCGCCGAGGAACGCTGCGAACAACATCGATACTTCCCGCGCGGGCGCCACCTGCGACAGCGGCGCCATACCGATTGCATAGAGCACCAGCACATAAGCGACCGGGGACACCGCGCCGATGATCAGCGCGCGGCGCCACATCTGTTTCACGTAGTCGGTCATCGGCAGCGGCTCGCGTCGACCGAGCACGCCGATCAGCACCGCTGTGAGCGGTAACCGCACCATGTTGCTGAGGTAGTCGACGAGGATTGGCGACACGTTGGCATGCTTCACCGCGTAGCCGTCTACCAGCGTGTACGAGGCGATGAAGCCACCCGTGATCAGTCCATACCTAACGCCGGCACGCAGGCGCGCAAGCTTCTCCGGAAATTGCGTACCACGACGAACAGCGCCCAGCAACGTGGCACCGCCGGCGATGACGACAACCCCGCCAACGATACCCAGCACGCCGAACCAGCCGATCAATCCCAGCGCTTCGTCGAAGAATGTGGTTGCAATGAGCGCGGTGAGCAGCGGGCCGGTGCCGCGCGCCAGCGGATACACCACCGACAGATCGCCGAGTCGATAACCGCGCAACAGTGTCACGTAATACGCGACGTGGATCGCGCCGCTGGCACCGATCAAACTCCACTGCAATGCACCGAACGCGGGCACGTCGCGCCAGGTGAACCAGAATCCGACCGGGGCCCACACGAAGAGCTGCGCAACGCACGTAATCAACGCGAACCGCACGTCGCCGCCGCTCGTCTTGGCGATGAAGTTCCAGCCCGCATGGATGATCGCGGCGACCAGTACCAGGCACAGTGCTAAGGTCGACATGAAGGCTCAGAGCACTCCTGCGCCATATTCGATCGTTGCGACGGGGGGCGCCGTTCTGTTTGGAACTCAATCGGCGGTTGGTGCGCTTGTCGATCGTTGCGCAAACTCCAGCGATTCGGTCGCGTAAACAGCCAGCGCTTCCAGTTCAGCTTTGCAATCCCCGGCGAAACATGAACCATGCATGACAGCGAGCCGTTCAGGGTCCAGCGCTTTGAGTTTGCGAATGGTCAACGATGTGGACGGTGTAAGTGCCATCGCGTGAAATGCCTCTTCCGCCATGATGGCGCTGGACACGATACTGGCACGGGTGATCGCAGGCCCATTTCCCAGCTGGGTGAACAGATCGCCGGTGAATAGCGTCTTCGTCGTTTCCTCGAATACGAGCCCGGATTCCCAGGCATGAGGAACATGCGGCGTGTCGATATATCGCACACGTTTGCCGCCCAAGTCGATAATCTCGCCATCGTCCAACGCGCGCGGCGGGCGATCGGCAAGATCGTTCAGGGAGACCATGCAAGCGATCGCGCCATGCACTATTTGTGCTTTCGGCGCTGCGCCCAGCCATTGATTCATTGAACCGCATTCATCCGACTCGACATGTCCGAAGGAGATCCATCGAATGCTGTCGACAGGCACGATGGTCGAAGCGGCTTTCGAAACAGACGCGAACAAGCTGCGCCCACCGCAATGGAACAAGAACGGTTGTTCGGCGACGATCAGATATTGATTGAAGGTGAACCCGCTCGGCGGCGTATCAGGAATGAACGTCGACAGCCGAAAGATACCATCGGCAATTTCATCGACCCGTGTCTCCATCGGCGTGCTCTCCTCGTCATGCATCGTTCAACAACGTATCCGAACTATCGCGGCCACCCGACCCGTTCGTCACATATCAGCCAGCCATCGTGTAGCCGTTCATTGTGACGACGACTTTGCCGACGACCTTGCGGTCGGTCAGCATGCGCATCGCGCCAACGGCATTCTCGAGGGGAAACGCCGCGCAGATGTAAGGGTCGATGCGGCCGGATTCCGCTAGATCGAATAGGGCTTTGCGCACCTGCGCGCCCTTCTCCGGCTCGCGGCGGCCATATTCGCCGGCCCGTACGCCGATCACGCTGAGTGACTTGATCAGAATCAGATTCACAGCGGCCTGCGGCCAGCGGCCGCTGGTGAAGCCGATCGTCAGCAGCCGCGCGTTCCAATTGACGCAGCGCATCGATTCGTCAAATACGTCACCACCGACCGGATCGTAGACGACGTCGGCACCGCGATCGCCGGTCAGCGCCTTCACCTGATGCCGGAAGCCGCCGAGCCGCCCGTCGGGCAGCGTGTAGTTAATTACGTGATCGGCGCCGCGCGCTTTCACAATGGCGAGTTTCTCGTCGGTGCCGCCGGTTGCGATGACGGTTGCACCGAGCACCTTGCCGAGATCGACCGCAGCCAATCCGACGCCGCCGGTGGCACCATGCACGAGCAGCGTTTCGCCGGCCTGCAGTTGCCCGCGCGGTACCAGCGCCACGTAGGCGGTCTGATACGCCGTTTGAAACGACGCCGCCTTTGCATAGCTCATGCTGCCGGGGATCGGCTGTACCGCGTTCACCGGCACGTTGACGGCTTCGGCGAAACCGCCGTGGCGCAAGCCCACGACGACGCCGTCGCCAACAGCGTGGCTCGTGACGTTCGCGCCGAGCGCCACGACGTCGCCCGCGGCCTCGCCGCCGGGCGCAAACGGCAGCGGCGGCTTGTATTGATACTTGCCCTGAATCATCAGGATGTCCGGAAAATTCACCGCGCATGCCTTCAGCCGAACTTGAATCTCGCCGGCACCGGGTGGCGGCAACTCGACTTCTTCAAATACAACGCTGTCGATGTCCGGCGAGATTGCGTGACAGCGCACGCTGTGAATCCGCGTCATGCCCGCACCGTCAGTTGCGTTGCCAGCCGCATTGCCAAACGCATTGTCAGTTGGCGATCAATGCCGCAACAGCGCGGCGTGCCATCACGCGCACCAGGTTCGCGCGAAACTCGGCGCTTGCATGCAGATCGCTGTTGAAGCGCTCGTAGTCGATCTCCACCGCATCGACCGCGTCCGGCGTGAGTTTCGAATTCAGCGCCTGTTCCAGATTCGTGCCCCGAAACGCGCATGGACCGGCGCCGGTCACACCGACGCGTATCGTGCCGGCGAAATCGGCGATCAGCACACCGGCCACCGCATAGCGCGACGCCGGATTCGGGAACTTGCAGTACGCGGCTCGCTTCGGCACCGGGAACGCGATCGATTTGAGGATCTCGCCCGGTTCGAGTGCCGTCTCGAACAGATCCTTGAAATAGTCGGCCGCCTCGATCGTGCGCTTGTTCGTCTGCAATGTTGCACCGAGTGCGATCACCGCCGCCGGGTAGTCGGCTGCGGGATCGCTGTTGGCGATGGAACCGCCGATGGTGCCGCGATTGCGCACCTGCGCATCGCCGATTTGCCCGGCAAGATCGCACAGCACCGGCAACACCTTACGCAACGCACTCGATCGCGCCACATCTGCATGCCGCGTCATCGCGCCGATAACCACCCGCTTGGCGTCTACGTCGATGCCGGCGAGGCCCTCGACGCCGCCGAGATCGATCACGTCGGTCGGCGCCGCGAGGCGTTGCTTCAACGTCGGGATCAACGTCTGCCCGCCGGCCAGAAACACCGCATCTTCACTATCGGCGCGCAGCTTCGCGGCCGCGTCGAGACTCGTAGGACGATGATAGTTGAAGCTGTACATGCTCATTCCCCCCTGCACGCGCGCCAGACGCGTTCCGGCGTCGCGGGCATCGCGACGTCCTTGACCCCGAGCGCGTCGGTCAGCGCGTTGATGATCGCCGCCGGTGCGCCGATCGCGCCGGCCTCGCCGCAGCCTTTCACGCCAAGTGGATTGTGCGTGCAGGCGGTCACCGTGGTGTCGACGACGAAGTTCGGCAGATCATCGGCGCGCGGCATGCAGTAGTCCATGAAGGAGCCGGTGATCAACTGACCGGTGTCGTCGTAAATGCCGTGTTCGAGCAGCGCCTGGCCGATGCCCTGCGCGATGCCGCCATGCACCTGGCCTTCGACGATCATCGGGTTGATGACGTTACCGAAGTCGTCGACGGCGACGAAGTTGACGACGTCGACGACGCCGGTCTCCGGGTCGACCTCGACTTCGGCGATATGCGCGCCGGCCGGGAACGTGAAATTCGCCGGGTCGTAGAACGCCTTCTCGGACAGCCCCGGCTCCAGTTCATCCAACGGATAGTTCGAGGGGACATATGCCGCGAACGCCACCTCGCCGAACGTCATCGAGCGGTTGCTGTCACGTACTGCAAAAACGCCGGCATCGAAATCGATGCTGCCGGCTTCCGATTCGAGCATGTACGCGGCGATCTTCTTACCTTTTGCGATGACCTTGTCGGTCGCCTTCATCAGCGCCGATCCACCGACCGCGACCGAGCGCGAACCGTATGTGCCCAGACCGAACTCAACGCGACCGGTATCGCCGTGGACGACCTCGACGTTTTCGAGCGGAATACCGAGCCGGTCGGAAACGATCTGCGCAAATGTCGTCTCATGACCCTGACCGTGGCTGTGCGAACCGGTGAATACCGTCACCGAGCCGGTCGGATTGACGCGCACCTCGCCGCTCTCGTATAGACCGACGCCGGCGCCGAGCTGCGTGGCGAGTTGTGACGGCGCCAGGCCGCACGCTTCGATGTAGCACGAGAATCCGATGCCGCGCTTGCGGCCGCGCGCCTCCGAAGCCTTCTTACGCGCCGGATACGCATCGTATTCGATCAATTCGAGCGCCCTGTCGAGGCTCGCTTCGTAATTACCGATGTCATAAACC
Source organism: uncultured Gammaproteobacteria bacterium (assembly GCA_963735085.1). Classification (GTDB taxonomy): domain Bacteria; phylum Pseudomonadota; class Gammaproteobacteria; order Pseudomonadales; family Azotimanducaceae; genus DATJGR01. Next base: position 2,046,340 of record CAVTJP010000005.1, on the reverse strand, counting down.
AGCGCAACGGGCGTTTGATAGGGGAAGTCGTCCGGCTGGATGAAGTTGCGTCGGCGCAGTTCCGTTGGATCGATGTTCAGTTCGCGCGCGGCCGTCTCGACAATGCGCTCGACCACGTACGTCGCCTCCGGCCGACCTGCGCCGCGATACGCATCGACCGGCGCGGTATTGGTGAACACACCATCCACTTCGACATGGATTGCCGGCGTTTTGTACTGTCCGGCGAGCAACGTGCCGTACAGATACGTTGGTACAGATGATGCAAACGTGGACAGATACGCACCGAGATTCGCGATCGTTTTGACGCGCAGGCCGAGGAATCTGCCTTTGTCGTCCAGCGCGAGTTCCGCGTGCGTGGAATGATCGCGGCCGTGTGCGTCGGACAGAAACGATTCGGAGCGGTCGGCTGTCCACTTCACCGGCGCACCGACGCGACGCGACGCCCACGCGACTGTCGTCTCTTCCGGATAGATGAAGATCTTCGAACCGAATCCGCCGCCGACGTCGGGCGCGACGATGCGCAGCTTGTGTTCCGGTGCGAGCTTGACGAACGCCGACAGCACGAGGCGTGCGAGGTGCGGATTCTGGCTGGTCGTATAGATCGTGAATGACTCGTTAGCGAGATCATGCACGCCGACCGCCGCGCGCGGTTCGAGCGCATTGGGAATCAGCCGATTGTTGGTGATATCGAGTTTGGTGACGTGCGCCGCACCCGCGAAGGCTGCGTCGGTTGCGGCCTGGTCGCCCAATTCCCACTGATAGCTGCGATTATCCGGCACGTCGGCGTGGATCCGGGTCGCCCGCGTCGCCTGCGTAATCGACACGACTGCTTCGAGTTCCTCAAAGTCGGTCATGACCGCATCGGCGCCTTCGCGCGCCGCAGCAACGGTGGTGCCGATGACGACGCCATACGGCTCACCCACGTAGTTGCAGAACTCCGCCGCCAGCGGCGGATGCGGCGGCTGCTTCATGTCGCTGCCGTCTTTCGATTTCACGAGCCAGCCGCATGGCAGATCGCCAATGCCGTCAGCGACCATTTCACGTCCGGTCAGCACGGCCAGCACGCCATCCACTTCCAGCGCAGCGCTCCCATCCACCGTGGCAACGCGCGCTCTGGCATAGGGCGAGCGCAAAAACACCGCGTAAACTTGACCGGGCTGATTGATGTCGTCGGTATAGCGGCCACGGCCGGTGATGAATCGAAAGTCTTCTGTGCGCCTGACCGATGCGCCGATGCCCGTTGCGTTCATGACGCGACCTCCTGCATGACACCCGCCGCCGCGATCACCGCGCGAACGATGTTGTGATAACCGGTACAACGGCAGATGTTGCCTTCCAGTCCGTGCCGCACCGCGGCTTCGTCCAGTTTCGGCGAGTTGGCGACCAGGTCGATGGCGCTCATGATCATGCCGGGTGTGCAGAAGCCGCATTGCAGCGCGTGGCATTCGCGAAATGCCGCCTGCATCGGATGTAGATGATCGGGTGTGCCGATACCTTCGATCGTCGTGATCTCAGCGCCGTCCGCCTGCGCCGCAAGCAACGCGCAAGATTTCACCGAAGCCCCGTTCAAATGTACCGTGCACGCGCCGCACTGACTCGTATCACACCCGACATGGGTGCCGGTCAACCCCAGGTGACCACGCAACAGTTCGACCAGCAACGTATTCGGCGCGACGTCGAGCGCGCGCGCTTCACCGTTGACCTTCAGCGAGATTTTCACGTCGTATCCTCCCTCGAATCTCTGTGTCGGATTTATCTATCCGTTTTCTGGAATTCTGTTTTCTCGACTTCTGTTTTTTTTTTCTCGAACAGCGATCTCCGCCAATCGCAACGATTGGCGTCACTACAACGGCCCCAGGGCGATCCTTCGCGTATTCACGCCGCCTGCATGGCGGCGTTCACGCGGCCAGCGCGATTGCGATTATCAGCACCGCGAAGGCAACGATCCAGATGATGCGCACCCCACTGCGCTCGTATGTTTCTGTTTCACTTGGTTCTGTCTGGTGTGGCGCGACTACTTTCCCGCTGTCTCCCGGCGCCACGATTTCGCCGAACTTGCGAAAGAAATCGTCCGCCATCTTGCGGCCCGCAGCGTCAATCAATCGGGAGCCCACTTGCGCCAGTTTGCCGCCGACATTGCCGTTTAACGTATAGCGCAAAATCGTCGCGCCGCCGTCATCGACGAGCGCGACCCGTGCGGAACCTTTGCCGAATCCGGCTGCGCCGCCTTTGGCGCTGGCGTTCAACGTATATCCCGACGGCGGGTCCAGATCCGACAGATTCAGATCGGCGCCGAACGTCGCGCTGACGGGGCCGACCTTGGCCTTGATCGACGCAACGTACGCATCGTCGGCCACCTTCTCCATGCTCTGACAGCCTTCGATGCACTGAGCGAGCACCTGCGGGTCGTTCAGCGCGAGCCACACCTTTTCGCGCGTGGCTCCGATGCGATACTCACCGGCTTGTTGCAAAGGCGTCCTCCCCAAACTGTTCCGAACTCTCGCACGATTCTGCCCGCTCGGCTAGGCGATTTCCCCGGCGAGGCGCGCGCGCTCCAGCCGGCTGAGTTCGTCCGATTCGAGGTAGCGCAACGCGAGTACCAGAAACAGTAACGCCAGCACCAACGCGCCCAGACCGCACAACATGCCTTGACGCAGCGCATCCGCGGAACTCATGCCGGACGCCGCGAACACGTCGCTCAGTTGACCGATCGTGAATGGTCCGAGCGCGAGGCCGATGAATGTGACCATCAGCAGATAGAACGCCGATGCCATCGCTCGCATGCGCGGCATGACCAGGTCATTGACGGTACCGGCGGCCGGACCGATCCACATCGGTGAAACAATGCTGAATACGAAGTTGCAGACATATGCGACGGTAAGATTGTCCGTCAACAGAAACTCGAGCCCTACCGGCAACGCCAACAACGGGGTCGCAATCCCGACCCACAAACGCGCGTTGATGGAGCGTGCGCGCAGGCGATCCGATATCCAGCCGCCGAAGGTGACGCCGATCAGCCCCCCCAGCGCGGCCGACAAACCGAGAATCGTTCCTGCGCTGGACGCATCGACATGGTGGATACGCAGCATGAACGGAGGCGCCCAGAAGCCGATGCCGTACGTGACGAACGCGATGAATGGAAATCCGATCGCCACGCAGCGCAGCGCTTTGCAGCGAAATATCATTGAGAACGCTACGGGATCGCGCGCGGCCAGGTTCTGGATCCACGACAACGCGGCATAGACGCCGATCCCGAGCGCAACCCATTGTGTCGGATTGCCGACCAGTTCGATCAGCACAGCGGCCGCGACGGCGACGATCACCGCCGCGGCGACGTTGATCAACAGCGCCTTGCGGCCGATGCGGGCGGCGGCAATCAACGTCAACGGCGGCAGCACCGCAAGCAATTCGAGCCCCGCGACACGGAATGGATGCGGCTCGACGCGCTCGCTGAGACCTTCGCTGAGGCCGCGTCGCGGCTCGCGCAATGTTGCCACCCACAACGACATCAACAAACCCGGCAGACCGACGGCAAAAAATGCCGCGTGCCACGGCTTCAGGCCGAACGGTGCGCTCGCGGGATCGGGGAACGCTTCACGCCAACCGTCCACGATCACGCCGCCCAGAAAAATGCCTATCCCGGCGCCGATGTAAATGCCGCTGGAGTAAATCGCGATGGCCGTCGCGCGCAGCCGCGTTGGAAAGTAATCCGACAGCATCGAGAACGCCGCCGGTGTAGCACTCGCCTCACCGATGCCGACGCCGAACCGGCACGTCGCGAGCGTAGCGAAGTTCCGCGCGGTGCCGGACAGCGCGGTCATCACACTCCAGAACGCGAGACCGACGGAGATGAGATTCTTGCGAACCCAGACATCGGCGAGCTTGCCGAGCGGAATACCGAACACCGCATAGAAGACCGCAAATGCAGTGCCGTATAGAAAGCCGATCTGCGCGTCGCTGATGCCGAGATCGGCTTTGATCTCTTCGGCGAGGATCGACAGGATTTGCCGATCGATGAAGTTGAATACATAGACGAGGATGAGCACGCCGAGCACGTACTTCGCATAGCGCCCGCCGACCTCCGGTGTGGAGTTGGATTCCAACTTGGATTCCGCCGACATAGATTCCGGCGTTGGTCGAACAGACACTCCCCGCACTCCCCTGCTAACCTTCGCGAGCCTAACAGATAACCAACCGATAACTGTTTCCGCAGGGGGAATCATGGGTCTTTTCGATTTGAACGATCGCGTCGCGGTACTGACCGGCGCATCCAAAGGCATGGGGCTGGCGATGGCGAACGCGCTGGCCGATCACGGCGCGCGCGTGGTGATCTCGAGCCGCAAGATCGATCAGTGCGAAGCGGCGTGCGATGCGATCAATGCCCGCCACGGCCACGGACGCGCCACCGCGATCGCCTGCAACATCGGCTACAAGGAACAACTGCAGGCACTCGTCGACGAAACGCACGAGCGACTCGGCAGCATCGACATCCTGATCGGCAACGCCGGCGTCAATCCGTTCTACGGTCCGTCATCGGACATTCCCGACTCGGCATTCGACAAGATCATGGCGTCGAACGTGAAGTCGAATCACTGGCTCGCGCACATGGTGCTGCCCGACATGGTCGAGAAAAAGCACGGCTCGATCATCATCACGTCGAGCACGGCGGCATTCGGTCCGTCTGAAGTACTCGGCACCTACAACATCTCGAAGACTGCCGATCTGGCGCTGGTGCGCAATCTCGCGCTCGAATACGGGCCGCACAACATCCGCGTGAATGCGATCTGTCCAGGACTCATCCGCACCGACTTCGCCAAGGCGCTCTGGGACAATCCTGAAACCGAACGGCGCGTCGTCGAACGGATGCCGCTACGGCGCATCGGCGAACCGGAAGAACTCGCCGGCGTAGCGGTGTTTCTCGCATCCGATGCCAGCAGCTACATCACCGGCCAGGCGATTACGGTGTGTGGGGGCTCAGTGATGTGTCGGTAGGGTCAGAGCGACTCTGACCCTCTTGTTGGTAATCAGTCGTGAACTCGTTCGACCGCGACCTGACCGGTGATGCGGCGCCAGATGTGTGCCCATGACATACCCACGGCCAGGAACACCGCCAGGCACACCAGCACCACCCATTCGATCGAACCGCGCGAATTCGCGACGAGCCAACCCAGGTCGATGAACCACCACACCAGGGTTGCGAGGAACGCGCACAGTACAATCAGACCGACGGAGCCGAGCGCGGCGCGCGTGGCGCCGACGACGACCAGCCAACCGGCGAGCAACGCGACACCGGCAACCGCATGGGCCGGGCCAAGCGTGTGCGTCGCCATGGACGTCCGTAGCCAATGCACGAACGAATAGTCCGTCGGATTGTAGGTTATCAGCACCAGGACCAGCGCCAGCAGCAGGCGCCAGCCGAAATCCAGCACGCCGAACGCATCGTTGTCCTGCTTGTCTTTGCTCACGTTTGCAGCTCCTCGTCTTCCTATGAACGAACTCGTGAACGACTAGACCGGCACGCTCGCCGCAAGCCCCAGTTCGAGGCGGCCATACTGCTCCGCGATCAGGTCGCAATCGAATACCGTGTGACTGGCAATGGTATGCACGTCGCGATGGATGCGCTGTAGCGGCTCGCTTGACAGATGCGCCCCAGCGCCGCTGGCTTCGAACAGGTCGCGTACGACGTCGCGCGCCAGGCGCACCGCCTGGGCCAGCAACACCCGGTGGCGGACACGCTGGTCCAGCGGGCAGATCTCCGGGTCGTGCCCCCAACGTGTGCATTCGGCCGCGACCTGCCGCGCGATCAATTCGGCCGTGTCGAGCCTGCCTTTTGCCCAGCCGATTCGAATCTGCGTGTCGGTTCGATCCATCTGTTTCACCGTCGAGCCGAAGCTCGTGCGGGTGGTTGCGCGCTGCGCGAACCGCTCGAGCGCGCCGCGCGCGGCGCCGATCGCCGGCACGCCCGCCGCGAGACCGAGAATCGGCATCATCGGCATCCGGTACATCGGCGTGCCGTGCCATTGCGCACCCGTTGCACGGCCCACGCTCATCGCGAGCACCGATTGAGACCGATAAGCAGGCACGAATGCGTCCCGCACCTGCATGTCGTTGCTGCCGGTGCCGGCCATGCCGTCGACATGCCAGGTATCGATGATCTCGACCGCGTCGATCGGCAGCGCGAACAGCCTCAGTTCGCCCGTCTCTTCAACGATCCCCGACAGCAACGCCCAATCCGCGTGCATCACGCCGGTGCCCCATTGCCAGCGACCATTCAGCACATAGCCGTCGCCCCGCGCCACCGCGCGGCCGTTGGGTGAGATTGCGCCGGGTGCGATGACGTACGGATTCGCGCCGAAGATCTCTTCCTGTGCCTGCTGCGGGAACTGCGCCAGCATCCAGTTGTGTTCCATACAGAAGGTGGTCACCCACGCCGTGGACGCGCACGCCTCGCCCAGCAGCAGGCCAGTGTCGACGAACGCATCCAGCGGATACTCAAATCCACCGAAACGCCGCGGCACGAAAAAGCGGAACGCACCGGTTGCGGCGATCGCATCGATATTCGCGTCCAGCGGTTGGCGCTGGCGTTCGGTTTCGCCGGCAGTCGCTGCCAGCGCCGGCGCGAGTTCGCGCAGCGCTGCGATCAGCTCGCCGGGATCGCTATCGCCGCCAACGCTAGGCATTGACAAACCGTTTGCGGCTGAGCCATTCCGTGCACACATCAATCGCTTCGGCACACTGTTTTGGCTGACCCGCATAGTAGTGCGTTGCGCCTTTGATCTCGCGCAGTTCCTTGTCGGCGTGGCCCACTGCATCGAACAGCCGATGGGTGTGGCTCGGCGTGCAGGCGTTGTCGGCGCTGTTGCCGATGACGAGCACCGGACACGAAACGTGGCGCGCGTTCACCACACCATTGGCGCGCGACTCGTCGAAACTCCATTGCGACAACCAACTGCGCAACGTGCAGAACCGCGCGAGTCCGACCGGCCCCATGTTGACCACGCGCGGATCGCCCAGATAGCAGGTGCCGGGCTCGCGATCGTTCGGGTCGACCGCCGGATCGAGCCAGCGCGGATCCGCCATCGTGCCGTGCACGACGAAGCCGCGTTCGGCACCGGGACCGTCCACACGGATGCGAGCCGCGAGTTCGGTCTTGACCCAATCGGTGATACGGCGGTTGCGTGCGACCTGCGCGGCGCGATAGCGCGCCAGAAAGTCACCGTCGTACGGCGCCTGATGCGGATTGCGCGGATCGTACAGATCCAGTTCCGGCTCGCGCCGGTTCGGATCCAGTTCGTCGATGATCGAGGCATCCAGCCATTCGGTCAGCGTCACCGAGCGACTCACGTGCGCCGCCATCAGCATGATGGCATCGCCCGGGATCAGCTTTGCGCCGGCCAGATCGACGACGTCGCCGGCCGGCGTGCGATCGATGCTCGTATGCTCGGCCTGCTCCTGGTAATAGAGCGCGAGCGATCCGCCGCCGGACCAGCCACCGAGCACGACGTTCGTGTACCCAAAACGCTGCTTCGCATCCTTGATGCCGGCGCCGAGATCGAGCAGGCATTTCTCCATGATCAACGCGCTGTCGTTACCGCGATAACGCGTGTTGACGAACAACACGTGATGGCCCGCGCGCGCGAGCTGCGTGATCGCCGGCAGAAACCCGCCGCCACCGATCGGATGACTGAATACCAGCACCGTGTCCGATGCGACATTGACGGGTGTAATGCGCAGACACTCGATGAATACATTGCCCGGCTCACCGCCATAGGTGTCTTTGAACGCCGCAGTCTCTCGATAGCCGACGCCGAAGATCTGTCGCTCAACGGTATGCAAATCAATCCCCCTCGGTTCTTGCGCGGCACTATTTCCACATTCATGACGAAAGTCAAAATGCGCGGCGTCTTACGTAGAATGTCGGTCCAAGCAACAGGATCAGGATCAACTGCGTGGGCAACCCCAAGAACGTTATCGTGGTGCTGCTGGACAGTCTGAATCGCCACATGCTCGGCAGCTACGGCGGGCGCGAATTTGCGACGCCGAATCTGGATCGCTTCGCAAAGCGCGCGGTGCAGTTCGACAATCACTTCGTCGGCTCACTGCCGTGCATGCCGGCGCGTCACGATGTGCTGTGCGGCGCGCTCGACTTTCTGTGGAAGCCGTGGGGGTCTATCGAGCTGTGGGAAGAACCGATCACGCAACCGCTGCGGCGCGCAGGCGTGACGACGATGCTGGTCTCCGACCATCCGCACCTCTTCGAAACCGGTGGCGAGAACTACCACACCGAGTTCGCTGCGTGGGAATATCTGCGCGGTCACGAAGGCGATCCGTGGAAGACGCGCCCCGATCCGTCGGCGACCGGCGCGCCAACGCTACCGCCGGCGCGCGCCGCCCGCGGCCGGCCATACGACGTCAGCCGTACCTGGTTTCGCTCGGAACTCGACTTTCCCGGGCCGAAAACCATGTCCACCGCTGCCGGCTGGTTGCGCGACAACGCGGGCTGCCACGATCGTTTCATGCTGTTCGTCGACGAATTCGATCCGCACGAACCATTCGACACGCCGGCGCCGTGGGTGAATCGCTACGACCCGGACTGGCACGACGAGCAGATCATCTGGCCCCCGTACGCGGTGGACGCCGTGGCACGCGGGGTGATCTCCGCGCGCGAAGCGCGCCACATCCGCGCGAACTACGGCGCCAAGCTGAGCATGATCGATCATTGGTTCGGCAAGCTGCTCGATGTCGTCGACGCGCATGAACTGTGGTCGGATACCGCAATCATCCTGTGCACCGATCACGGCCACTATCTGGGCGAGAAAGACATCTTCGGCAAACCCGGTGTGCCGCATTACGAACCGCTCGGACACACGCCGCTGATGATTGCCTGGCCCGGTGTCGAGCCGAAACGGACGCAGGCGCTGACGACCAACGTCGACATCTACGCAACGATTGCCGACGTGTTCGGCGTTGCGAGCGAGCATCGCACGCACGGCCACTCAATGGCGCCGTTGGTGACCGGCGAGTCGCCGCAGATCAGGGATTGGGTGTTGGCCGGCATGTACGGTCGCTGGGTGCACGTCATCGACGGCGTGCGGAAATACGCGCGGTCACCCGTGACAGATGACAACCTGCCGCTGTCGATGTGGTCGAACCGGTGGTCGACAATGCCGGTCGCCGGCATGCACGATCTGAAGCTGCCGCGGCCGAATCGCGCGGCTTATCTCGACTACATGCCGGGCTCCGATGCGCCGGTGATCCGCCAGCCGTTCAAACCAGGTGACATGCTGCCGTACTGGTCGATTGGCACGCGGGCGGGCGAGCACCACTGCTATCGGCTCGACAACGATCCGGGCGAACTGGAAAACCGCCTGGGCTCACAGGACGAGACCGACATGATCGAAATGTTGCGCGCGGCATTGACAGCGGTCGAAGCACCGGATGAACAATTCGAACGGCTCGGAATCGTCTGAGGCTCGGCTGCTACAGCAAGCGGCCCTCGGACACCGCCCGTACGCGTCCGCCAACGCGCAGCCGTGTGCCGTCCGCCTGCAGATACAACCGTGACGGTCGCCCGATCTCGAAACCCTGCTCGACAATCACGTCGATCGGTTTGTTCAAATGCGCATGCAGATACGCGGCAAAACCGCTGTTGGCGCTGCCGGTTGCCGGGTCTTCGCGTACGCCGTTGGCGTCGAAAAATACCCGCGCTGCAAAGTCGGCGTCGGCCGAGTAGGCCTGCGGTGTGAACGCGAACACCGCGTGGAACGGCAATCCCTCGGAAACCCCCGCACGGAATTTGGCCTCGTTCAATCGCGCGCGCTGCAGCGTTTGCAGATTGCGCACGCCAACGAATACGAATTCGGGACCAATCGAGACGAACTGCGCCGGTAGGTCTTTCAACAGATCGTCCGGCGTCAGCCCGACCAGTTCCGCCGCCCGTTGCATCGGAAAGCGTTCACCAAGTGTCGGCGCCGGCGGCGACATCCAGGCGATGCCTTCGGCGCCGTCGAACGCGACATCGACGTTGCCGGCTGCCAGTTCCAACCGGTAACTCGGGCGCTGGTGCCCCAGCACCCATGCCGTGCCGATGGTGGGGTGTCCGGCGAACGGCAATTCCGCGCCGGGCGTGAATATACGCACCTTCGCACGCGACGCCGATTCATCGACGACGAACGTCGTTTCCGAGAAGTTCATTTCGCGCGCGATGGCCCGCATTGTCTCGGCAGAAAGCGCCGCGCAGTCGCGCACGACGGCGAGCTGATTGCCGGCGTAACGCGTTTCGGCAAACACATCGACGATATGCAGGCGCATCGGCACTTCCGGAATGCGTTACAGCTTCTTGATGGTCTCGTTGACGATCTCGCCGCCGCGCGTGATGACGCACCCCTTGATGATGTCGTCTTCAGGATCGAGGCTCAGCTGTTTGGTTTCTTTGTCCCAGAATTCGTCCAACAAATTCACGATGTTGGCCGAGTACATCTCGCTGGCGTTGCGGCTGACGCGAGACGGCAGATTCCCGAGGCCGACGACGAGAACGCCGTTGATGTCGACCACCTGATCAACCACCGACCCTTCCACATTGCCACCGGATTCGACGGCCATATCGACCACGACGCTGCCCGGCCGCATCGCTTCAACCATGTCGCGCGTGACGATACGCGGCGCCGGACGGCCGAATACCTGCGCCGTGGTGATCAGAATGTCGGACGTACCGATGACCTTCTTCATACCCTGACGCTGCAGTTCCAGCTGTTCCGGCGTCAACTCGCGCGCATAGCCCTGCGCCGTTTGTCCGGTGTCGCCGAGATCGATCTCGACGAACTTCGCACCGAGCGACTGCACCTGTTCGGCCACCACGGGACGAGTATCGAACGCTTCGACGCGCGCGCCGAGGCGCTTCGCGGTGGCAATGGCCTGCAGCCCCGCGACGCCCGCGCCGATCACGAACACCCGACACGGTTGGATCGTGCCGGCCGGCGTCATCATCATCGGCAGCATCTTCGGGCTGTAGGTCGCCGCCAGAATCACCGTGACATAGCCGGCCAGGTTCGCCTGCGAAGACAGCGCGTCCATCTTCTGCGCGCGCGTGCTGCGCGGCACCATCTCCATCGAAATGCCGGTGACGCCCTGGGATGCGAGGCTCGCGACCAACTCGCGCTCGTTGAACGGATCGAGAAAGCTGATGTGAATGACGCCGCTGGCAAGGCTTGGCACGTCTTCCGCCGACGGCTTGCGCACCCGCACCACGATGTCCGCACCGGCAATGGCCGAGGCTGCATCCGGTGCAACGGATGCGCCCGCCTCGCGATAGTCGTCGTCGGGAATTCGGGCACCGGCGCCGATGCCCGTCTCAACCGTAACGTCGAAGCCGAGCCCGGCCAGCTTCTTGACACCAGCCGGGACCAGCGCGGCGCGCAACTCTCCTGGCCAGTTTTCTCTTGGCACGCCTATGCGCATCCGGTAGTCCCCTCGTTTGATCGTGCTTGTCTGAAACCGATTGGCAGGTTGTGCGATCGTCGCGCACAAAGAGCGCGCTAGGCTAACGAAAGACCTCAGGCAAGACAATCTTGCGGGAGGGAAAGGGGGTCAGAACGACTTTCGCCACGAAAGTCGTTCTGACCCCCTTTCCGTCCCGACCATTACAGTGATTCGCGCAGGCGATGGCGATACGATGCCCGCCTCGCCCACGAACGAGCCGCAGCCATGAGCGTGTATCAGTGCGTCGCCGTCAACCATTCACACGCCAGCGAGAACCGCATCCACAGCGACGACGTCGCGCGTGTCTATGGATTTACCGGCGCGCTGGTGCCAGGGGTGGCGGTGTTCGGCCACATGACGCATCCGCTGACGAACCAGCTCGGCGTCGATTGGCTGGGCCACAGCCGAATCGCGCTTAGGCTGCTGAAGCCGGCGTATGACGGCGATCGTTTGTCGATCCCGCTGACACAGACCGGTGAGCACACCTATCTCGTGGAATGCTACAACGCAGCCGGTGTGCTGCTCGCGCACGTCAACGTCGAAGTGCCGGCGGTGCTGCCACCGATCGACACGCGTTCACAGGAGGCGGGCGCCGCGAGCGAAGCACCGCGTGTCGAGATCAACTGGGGCGCCATCAACGTGGACTCGCCGTTTGCCGCCGCCGCGTGGACACCGAGCCAGGCGGAGAACCGGCGCTATGCTGACGAAATCTCCGACGACCTGCCCGTGTACCGCGACGGCGTGGTGCACCCGCATCTGATTCAACACTGGTGCAATCAGATGCTGGTGCGCCGTTTCATGCTGCCGGCATGGATTCACGTGGGCACGGAGATGACCTTCAGGCGGATTCTGAAAGTCGGCGATAAGGTCGAGATTCGCGCCATCCCGATCGAGAAGTGGGAACGCAAGGGCCACGAATTCATCAAGCTCTATCTGGCGTTTGTCGTCGACGGCGCTCCGGCGGTCGAGGCGCTCCACACGGCGATCTACAAAGTGGCAGCGAAGGCGCCTTGATGCACATCGGCGTGCTGGCGTCACACGGGGGCTCGGTGCTGCAGACCGTCCTCGACGCGTGCGATGCATCCAGCACCGGGGCACGGCTGCCTGCGCGCGTCGGCATCGTCATCAGCAACAACAGCAATTCCGGCGCGATCCGGCGCGCGCGCAGCGCCGGCATTCGCGCGCAGCATCTGTCGAGCACAACGCACGCGACCGCCGACGCGCTCGATCACGCGATTGCGCAGAGCCTGGAGGACGCCGGCACCGACCTGGTCGTGCTCGCCGGCTACATGAAACGCCTGGGACCCGAGACCCTTGCGCGGTTCAAAGACCGGATCATCAACACCCATCCATCACTGCTACCGAAATATGGCGGCAGTGGCTGCTTCGGCCGCCGCGTTCACGAAATGGTGCTCGATGGCGGCGAGCGCGAAAGCGGTGCGACGGTGCATTGGGTGACTGCAGATTACGATTCGGGGCCGATCATTGCCCAGGTGCGGGTACCCATCGATGCCACCGAAACGCCCGAATCGCTGGAGACGAAAGTCAAAGCGGCCGAGCGTGGCCTGCTGCTCGATGCGCTGCGCACACTGACGCAGCCGCAATCCACACGAATCGCCTGACGACATCACCGAGGAAAAAAGATGCGAATCTCCACGCTATTGAGCTATTCCAGCGGCATGAAGGAAGCCGTCAAAGAAGTACAGGAACTCGAAAAGGCCGGCCTCGACATGGTGTGGGTGCCGGAGGCGTATTCCTACGATGCACCGAGCGCGATGGGCTACATCGCGGCGCAGACGCAACGGGTGACGATTGCTTCCGGCATCCTGCCGATTTACACGCGCACGCCGTCGCTGCTGGCGATGACCGCGGCCGGCATCGACTACTTGTCCGACGGCCGCTGCATGCTCGGCCTCGGCGCTTCGGGGCCGCAGGTGATCGAGGGTTTTCACGGGGTGGTTTACGACGCGCCGACACAACGCATTCGCGAGATCATCGAGATCTGCCGCATGGTGTGGCGTCGCGAAAAGGTCAGCTACGATGGCCGTCACTATCAGATCCCGTTGCCGCAGAACCGCGGCAGCGGCCTCGGCAAACCGCTGAAGCTGATCAATCATCCGGTGCGCGACGAGATTCCGATCGCCGTCGCCGCACTCGGCGCGCGGAGCGTGGAACTGACCGCCGAACTCGCCGATGCGTGGCTGCCGGCGTTCTACATGGCCGAAGGCGCGAGCGCCGTGTGGGGCAAGGCACTGAAGGCCGGTGCGGCCAAACGCGACCCGAGCCGCGCGCCCCTCGAGATATTCGCTGGCGGCGGTGTGGCGATCGGCGAAGGTCTCGAAGACTTGCGCAACCTGGGCCGACCGCAGATGGCGCTGTACATCGGCGGCATGGGCGCGCGCTCGAAGAACTTCTACAACGACACCTTTTCGAAGTACGGCTACGAAAAGGATGCGAAGGTGATCCAGGACTTATACCTCGCCGGCAAGAAGGATGCCGCAGAGGCAGCGATTCCGCAGTCGTACATCGATTCGACATCGTTGATCGGCCCTGAAGGTTTCGTGCGCGATCGCCTGGCGGCGCTGAAGGAATCTGGTGTGAACGCGCTCAATGTCGGTTTTGCCGGCAAAACCTTGAAGGATCGGGTGCGCTACTGCGAATCGCTGCGCAACCTGGTTGATGCAATGTGAGCCGCGCGACGTGAGCGCGGTTGAGTTGCGGCTGCTCGGTCACGATGACCTCGATCGCTATCGGCGCCTGCGCCTCGAGGCGTTGCGCGCCGAACCGACCGCCTTCGGCTCCAGTTATGAAACCGAATTGAGTGCGAGGGCCGACAAATATCGAGATCGCCTACTGGGCTTGGCCGACAACTTCGTACTCGGCGCGTTTGATGGCAGTGAGTTGGTGGGCATCGGCGGCTTCCTGCGCGAGACGGCCGAGAAACGTTGCCACATCGGTTCCGTGTGGGGCGTGTACGTGACACCCGCCCACCGCGGCGCCGGGCTCGGCCGGCGCATCATGACAACGATGCTCGCCCGCGCGCGCGACCTGCCCGGCCTGGAACACATCCTGTTGTCGGTGACGTCGGAAAACACCGGTGCACTCGCACTGTATCGGTCGTTCGGCTTCGAAGCCTGGGGGACGGAACCCGCGGCGCTGAAATTCGAAGGCGTCGACTACGACGAAATACACATGCTGCTGCGGCTCAAATCCGGCTCGCGCTGACCAGCACGGCCGCAACGGCTTCCATGCCGCGACGGTCGGCCTCATCGAACCGGGCGAGTTGCGGACTGTCGACATCGAGCACGCCGATCAACTCACCCTCGCGCAACAGCGGCACCACCAGTTCCGATCGCGACGCGCTGTCGCAGGCAATGTGGCCGTCGAACACAGCGACATCGGGCACCACAATGCTTTCGCGCCGCAGTGCGGCGGTGCCGCACACACCTCTGCCAACGGCGATTCGCACGCAAGCGGGTTTGCCCTGAAACGGGCCGACGACCAGTTCGTCGCCTTTCAGCAGATAGAATCCCAGCCAGTTTATGTCGTCGAGTTCCGCGAACAACAGCGCGGCCGTGTTGGCGAGATTGGCGATCCAGTCATGCTCGCCCGCCAGCAGACTCGCCAGCATACGGGACAATTCGGCATACCGCTCAGGCTTCGACATCGCGCGTCTATTCACTCGCCAACATATTGCTAAAGCCGCGAGAACAGCTCGGACCAGTCGTCGAGGGCATCTTCCTGGCCCTCCACAAGCTGGATCGTGAATTGAGAATAGCCGGCCGCTTCGAGCACCTTCAGGCGCTCGAGCAGCACGTCTGCCGTGGCTGTAAACGAAAACGATTCGATCAGCGATGCGCTCAACAGCGGCCGCTCCTCCGGCTTGACGAACATCAGGTGGCCACGATGATTCTGCAGATAGCGCGCGTCCTGCGGCTCAAAGGAATTGTAGAGGCTGCGATACCGTTCCAGCGCTGCATTGACATCGTCCGGCAACACACCCGCCATCGCGCCAGGCGAGGTCGTCTCCACGAGGTTGTGGAACAGCACCGCCACCATTGGCCCCGCCTGCGCAATGGCACGCGGCGAATCAGCCGCTTCGCCCTGCTTCAACACGCAACCCAACGCAAACTGCGTGCTGTGCAGCGCATCGGTGCGGCCGGCGTCCCGCCAAGCTCCGCGCATGTCGTCGAGTTCCTTCGCGGCGCGCTGCACGTCAGTGCCGAAGTTCAACCACCCCGCACCCAGTTTCGCCGTCAACCGGCGCGCCTTCGGGCCGAACGCAGAAATGTGCAGTGGAATCGGATCGTCGATATTGATCAGGCCGAAGTCCGGATTCAGAAACCGAATCGCGCGCGATTCACCTTCGAAATCCCATCTGATCGTCTCACCACGTAACAACCCCTGGACGTGTTCGATGTAGGTTTCCATCCGCGCCAGCGTGATTGCGCCGAGGCCCATCGTGCGTCGACCGGTGAACCCGGTACCAACGCCGAAATCGATACGTCCCGGGGCGATCTTGTTCAACGTCGCAAAAGCATTCGCGGTGACCGGCTCGATACGATTCGACGGAATCAGCACGCCGGTGCCCAGCCGGATGCGCTGCGTGTTCATCGCCGCCTGTGTCATGCCGATGAACACATCCGGATTCAGCAACTGCGTGTCGTAGAACCATGCGTGACTGAAGCCCAACGCCTCGGCACGTTTGACGGCCTTCCACGACTCGGTGGATGTTGCCAGCGCGATTCCAAATTCCATGGCGTGCTCCCCTTCGTTATCTGGTTTGGTCCGATTTGCCGGCCATGCCGTCGCATAGCAGCGACATCGCTTCGCGATGCACGCGGGCATCCCCCGCGGCGATGATGCGTCCACCCATCGATGCATCGCCACCGTCCCATGTCGTGACGATGCCGCCGGCGCCGCGAATGATCGGCATCAATGCCTGTATGTCGTACGGCTGCAGCCCGGCCTCGACGACCAGATCCACATAGCCCATGGCCAACATGCAGTACTGGTAGCAATCGCCGCCCCAGCGCGTGAGACGCACGCGATGACGCAGCGCCCCGAAGGCGGCTTGCTCCTCGGGGCCAAACACTTGCGGAGTGGTCGATGCGAGCACCGCGTCGGCGACCGACGTACACGGGCGCACTTTCGGTACGCGTTCGAAACCACCGCGATCGTAATGCGCAGCCTCATTGGTGCCGGTAAACAGTTCGTCCGTGAAGGGTTGATACATCACGCCGAGCACCGGTTGGGCGCCATCGAACAACGCAATCAACACCCCCCAATGCACCATGCCGGTGACGAACGCGCGCGTGCCGTCGATTGGATCGATCACCCACGTCAACCCCGCGCCCGGTTGGTGGCCGAGTTCTTCACCGAAAATGCCATGCGCCGGGAAGCGACGCTCGATGCCGGCACGGATGACCGCCTCCGCGCTCTTGTCCGCAATGGTGACCGGGTCGTAGCCGCCGTCGGCGAGCTTGTTTTCCACCGCAAGGTCGCTGCGGAAATGCGGCAGGATCTCGCGACCTGCCGCGCGTGCAAAATCGATGGCAGCGGCTAGGTATGCGTCGCGTTCGGTCGCGGAGACGGTGGTGCGTTTGTAGTAACCGAAGCTCATCGTGGTACGCAGATGTTCGAAAGCCGCCAATGGCGAGTATTGCACAGTCCTGCGGCGCAACACGTCGTGCGCGTATGATCCGCTGACGATCAACACCTTCAATCAAACCGGCGCCAATCAATCGAACAGGAGACAGGCAGTGGCCATCGAAACGATCAACCCGAAGGAATCCCAAGCGCTTTACGACAACTTCCATTTTTCGCAAGCCGTTCGCTGCGGTGAGCTGTTGCTGTGCTCCGGCCAGATCGGCACGAACGCCGACGGCAAAGTGCCGCCGGAGGTCGCCGACGAGTTCAGCAATGCGTGGCGCAAAGTCGAATCGGTATTGAAGGCTGCTGGAATGGGGTTCGCCGACGTGGTGGAGTACACGACGTACCATGTTGGTCTGCAACGCACGATGGGCACGTTCATGAAGGTGCGCGACCAGTTTCTGACGGCACCGTGGCCGGCGTGGACGGCCATCGGCATCAGCGAACTCGCGGTTCCCGGCGCGCACGTGGAAATTCGCGTGACCGCCCGCCAACGCTCTTGACGGATTCGTTCTGGCGCGACCCGCCATGGCGCGGCGGCAAAAGCGGCTATCGCATGGCGCTGCGCCCGATCGCATCCGAGCACTGGTTGCCGGAGCGAATCACCGAGTCGCAACGCGCGCGCAAACAGCAGTTGCTGGCCGACCCGAATGCGTTGGTGTTCGCCGCGCTGGACGAATCGCACGACGCCCAGCTACAGGTGCTCGATGCGGTGCGCGGTGTTTTGAATGATTTCGGCGCTGCGCGCGGCGCTTCCGACGCTACGCATCGTGGCGACCGCGAAGCGCCGCTGGTGACCGCGGCGCTGCTGGTTCCGGACGATCTGTGCGTGATGGAACGCGACGGCGATTCGTATCGGCTGATCGCCGCGTGCGTCTGCGCGCCGTCGTATTGGTCGCTCGCCGAGAAGATCGGCCGAACGCTCGAAGGCATCCATGCGCCCGTGCCAACACTGAACGCCAAGCTTGGCGCGCCGATGCGGCAATTCTTCGCGCGGCTACCCGATGGCGCCGTCTTCGAGCGCAGCAACTGGCTGATACACACGGATGCCGAGCTTTTTCAGCCACGATCCGATGCCTGGCATCCTATCGCCTGCGACGAAATCGACGCACTGGTGGTGCGTTCCGAGCGGCAGACGCTGCGACGGCTGGACGCGCGCCGGATCGTTTTCACGATCCGCGTGTGCTGCCACCCCCTCACTGAAATCGTTGGTTTCCCGGACGCCGCGCGCGATCTGTTGGCGGCGCTCGATGCACTGGACGACGCCGAACGCACTGCAAAAGGGTATGAATACTTCGCGCCCGCGGTAACCGACTATCTCAACAACGTGTGCAGGTGATGCGATGACAAATGTTCTGGACGGATTTCATCGCGTCGAACTGGGCTTCACGCCGACCCCCCTGGAACCCCTCGACCGCCTCTCGGAACTGCTCGGCGGACCTCGTATCTGGATCAAGCGCGACGACTGCACCGGCCTCGCCACCGGCGGCAACAAGACGCGCAAGCTCGAATATTTGCTGGCCGAAGCGAACGACCAGCGTGCCGACACCGTCATCACCTTCGGCGCCGTGCAATCGAATCATGCGCGGCAAACAGCCGCCGCCTGCGCGAAGCTCGGCTTGGAATGTCATCTGGTGCTCTCCCGCCGTGTTACGTGGCTCCACCCGGAATACGAAACCAGCGGCAACGTGCTGCTCGACCGGCTGCTCGGCGCGCAGATACATTTCTGCGAGACCGCCAACGCCGAAGCGCTGGCGCGCACGCTGATCGAAGACCTCACCGCAAAGGGACGGCGCTGCTACGTTGTGCCTACCGGCGGTTCCAATGCGATCGGCGCGCTGGGTTACCTGCGTTGCGCAACGGAGATCGTGGAGCAGAGCCGCGCGTGCGGCTTTCGTCCCGATCTGGTGGTGCATGCGACTTCGAGTGGCGGCACACAAGCCGGGCTGATTGCTGGATTCAGCGCGACGCAGTCGGATATCGACGTACTGGGTATCAACGTATACGACACCGACCGCGCGCGACTGGAACGGCGCATTGCGCGCCTGCTCACAGAAACGCTGGATCTCGCGCAACTCGCTTCCAGCGCCTCATCGCGGGTGCGAATCGCACACGATTTTGTCGGTGAGGACTACGGGATTCCGACGCGACACACCATCGAGGCGATTAGAACCCTCGCCGCCACCGAAGGTATCGTGACGGACCCGGTGTATTCCGGCAAAGCACTTGGCGGGTTACTCGAGATGATTCGCCGCCGTGATCTCGCCACCTGCAACAACGCGGTATTCGTGCACACCGGCGGCTCCGCGACCCTGCCTGTATACACCAGCGCGTTCGAACCTGATCAGCGGTAGGAATAGTGTGACGGAGGTCATACCTGGGAAGGGGGTGGGGGGTGGGAGAATGGCGAGGCGCTAGGACAACTGACGATCCAATACGCATTCACCTCCGATTCGCTGTCCATACGACGTCGAGACATAGATGCCAACCGCCAACAAGGACGTTGAAGTGATAGGTTTAGACGTTCCTGCTTTCCGAACGGTCTCAGGAACGCAACTTCGGATGCTGGAGCGGATCGCGCATGCCTTGTTCCCAACGCTTTTGTTGAAAGACACGCCGTGGCACGCAGGCTGGGTGGAAAAAGAGCGACGAGAGTGCATCCTGCTGTGGCGATTATTCTTTCCAATAGTGGCAACTGTTTACGTAGGTCATTATTATTTCTTCGACCAACCAATGGGGCTCAAACCCGATTGGCTCTGGTTTCATTTCAGGATGTCCGTTGCCGGCTGCTGCGTCGCGACGACATTGTGCTACTTCTTACCATCGATACGTGACGCCGCGCTCTTTAGAGTGCCAGCCATGGCAATGCTGTGGCTGCTCTGCTACACGCAGGCACGAACGATCATTTGGTACGAGCAGAGTCAATACCTATACGCGTTCCTGTTCGTAGTCGCATCCACGATGCTGCTTCGCATGTCGATGTTGAAAAGCTTCCTGTTTGGCTGTGCGGCGTTCAGCGGTCAATGGTCGTCATTCCTGCAATCTGGCATTTCCAAGCCGGCTGCGATCAGCGGAATTGTTGCGACGCTCATCTTCATCCTGATCACACGCTCAAAATACCTGAGCGACATCCGCTTTTTCCTCGCGAGCCAACAGAATCTTGACGCACAGCGTCGAATGATCGAGATGAATGCTGAATTTACAGATCGAATACGTGCATTCCTTCCACGAGAAATTTCAACACGCATAAGCAAACAACTATCGGACAGACGCCACAGCATTCTTCAAGTAGTGGACGAAATCCTGAGACCAGCACAACGACCGATAGCATGTCTGTTCTCTGACATTCGAGGGTTCACACAGTCTACAAAGCGTTCTCGTACCTTCCTTGACGAAGGGGTGATTCCAAACATCCGAAATTGCAACGCCGTGATCGAGAAATATCACGGAATTCCTCGAAAAGTCGGCGACCTGATCTTTGCTTACTACGACGATTCGAATCCATACATCAACCTGATATATTGCATCTGCGCTGGCCTCGAAATCGCCCACGCGAACAAGAGATTCAACGACCATCAAACGGCCGAAACGCGAATTCGCAGGCATGTACTGATTGCCAACGGCGACGCGATCGTGGGCAATCTCGGGGGTTACGATTCGTCCATCGAAATCACTGCATTAGGCTCACCTGTGAATCTTCTAAGCAGAATCGACGAAATCACCAAACTGACCACGTTCAAAAATTCAGTTCAGGAAAGTGACTTGGTTCTTTGTCCCAACACAGCTCGTTTACTCGAACATCTAGACTTGGGATGTACTATGATCAAGTTAGACCTTGAGCCTATCGGGGTGAGGATTCGCGACTTTGAAGAGACGGCCACCCTGTGGCTCTTACCTTCTACACCGGACAATCAACGCACGATCTTCACGGCGCAGCAGTACATCGAAACCAACCAACCGATCACAACGCGACACTGCATTTGAGATGCGCGAAGCCTCTCTAGAAGTCCTACGCAGAGAGCTTGCATCGGACGGAACGCATCCCCTTGAGGGCACCTTGGTTGAGATTACGCGCTCCGACAACCCACAGGGACCAATCCAAGCTGGATTAATCGCACAATCACCATTAGGTCTGCGGATAGGTGGCGGGAACCTTACGCTAGTCGACCAAGGCTGGCTAGGCGTGTCTGTCCAAGTTCGAATCATCTATTTAAACGCTCAGATCATCGTCCACCATGGGGTGGTCGTTGATGTATCTTCCGCGCGTGAATCACGCGCGCTATCAATACGGATCACGTCTCATCCTACATCACGATTGCCGCATATCGAACGTAGACGGCAGACGCGATGGCTGTGCTCGGACGAGTTCCACCCAACAGGGGTTGCTTCGAATCCAGCAAAGTTCAACGACTTCATAGTCTTTCGGATTATGGATGTTTCCATCTCCGGAATGCGGTTCGTAACAAGCCTCCGCAACAATTTCATCGTTCGCGGGATGAAGCTAGATGTGATCATCAGCTTTCCGATGGTGTCTCAAATCACCGTCGAGGCTGCCGTACAGAACGTATCGTTTGTCACCTTGAACGAAAAGGAGTACCTATCGATTGGGGTACAAATCAAACGGTTGACTGACAGTCAAGCAAGCGTAATCGCTCAATACATGTCTCAGTTTGGCGACATCGAGTCGCTTCGAGAGTTTCACGACAGCGGGTTCGTTCGCGCCGGTATCCTGAGTTCGATCGAGTATGGGGTCGTTCGTACCGAACAGGATTACCGAGAGGTCCTCAATCTTCGGCACCTAGCCTATCAGGCAGATCATAAGATCGGTACAGCAGCTAGCGTCAACGACGTCTCTGATATACACGATTCGCGCGCGCGAATCCTGACCTGCAAATTCCGAGGCAAAACTATAGCGACGGCAAGACTCACGTTTCACGAAGCCGGTGACATCACCGAACATGAGGAGTTCGTTTCTTGGCCCAGTGATTTTCCGCGACGAGACGAATCTGTAGAGGTGACCCGCGCGTGCACTCATCCTGATTTTCGCCGAACCGGCCTGTTCTTTGCGCTGCTCCGTTACGTGGTCATCACTGCAACGCAGGCGGGTCGGACTTGGGTAGTCACGTCATCGACCGAAGATCTAGTGTCACTGTATCGTTTTGTCGGACTTAGAGACGTGGGCCTCACCTATCAACATCCTCAATTGAACGATCTCAGACATGTCGTTTTGATTGGCAACATGCACGACGCGCTGGCGGGCCGCACGGTAGGACCGATCGCCTGGGACCAGGTTTGGCGAGACGCGCTTCCATACACGTCGTCCCGGAACGCGGTCACGCAAGACACACCAACGCGTGTCCGGATCGCCCTCTACCGATCGCTGGCGCCATTGCTTGGCTTGCTGAGTTCGACGATATTGCGATTCAAGCGATAAGCGTCACCCCGCACGATCAACCCGGAGGATTCCTTGTCTGTCAGATTCCCGGTCCCAGACGCATCGGAGCGATCATCTGTGGCGCACGTGGCGTGGGCGAGTAGCACTCTTTCGGCCCCGCTATGGTCGTTCGAAAGTTCGACGTTGCAACTGCTGTTGCCGTTGGGCTCCGAATACCCAGATCTGGACACGCCGTGCGAGATTGTTGTTGTCAATTCCGGGTCACAGATCATGCGACTCCGCGCGACCATGAGTCGCATCGAGGAAATCTATGGATCGTTTACGCGTCTGACATTCCAGACTTCGGCGTCGAACGAAGCGAATCTCGATGACGCGCAGAGGCGGGCCAACACCCGATTTCGATTCAGCCCACTGTTTCCGCTGTTCTGTTTTGCACAGCATCCATTCGACCATCGGTTGGCGCCCCTGCGAGCCGTCGATGTATCCAACGGCGGAGTTTCACTGATGTGTAGCCGCTCCGATTTTGTTTTCGTTCCGGGTATGCAGATGCACTGTCACTTCGAAGCGCCTGCTATTGGGTCGTTTCACAGCAGGTTGGTTGTTCAAGGAGTGGCCGCCAGCGCGGTCGATGGCTCTCCAGCAGGAACTCGCATCTCCGCGGAATTTGCCGGTGATGATCGACGTGCGCGCGACGTGATTTCTTCGTGTCTGATACGCCCAATGTCGTCGAATTCCGTTAGGGATCTTCAACGCGAGAACCTGCTCGTTCCCAACTGGATTGACTTGGTGGAGTTCTCCGCCCTTGGTACCGCAGGTCGACCCAACGCTTCAAATGCATTCGACGGACTGAAACTGATTGGCCGTCTGAGCGACGAAGTCGTGTGTGAGCTCGAGTGTGCAAGCCCCGAACGCTCTGCTTCGATTTGGTCCGCTTCTCCCCACCTTGATTCGGAACCCCTACTCGAAAGAGCGAGAGCCGAACTCGCCAGATATAGACGCGCGCTGGCCGCGCCAATCCCAGCCACGACAGGTTCTGATTTCAGCCTACCTGCGCGGAAGCACCCGCGACGCAGTTCAGCGCGTTTCGCGCAATCATTCGCGAAGACTCGATTCCGCCAACGACACAGCGCTGGTGAGGTTCGGTGGGACGAATATGCTCAAGCATATGACGTGATGTGCGCCAGCAATCCCGCGTATCAGAGCAATATAGATCTCTTCCGCGAATGGATTAGCACGATTGCCTTGCCCGCCAACGCCAAGATTTGTGATGTGGGCGCCGGTACCGGAAACTACGCTCTGGAACTCGCGAGGCGGTTCCCCGACGCGCGAGTGATCCATTTGGACAGCGATCCAATGATGAACAGAGCCGCTTCGCGCAAATATCGAGGCGCCGGTGCCGTGAACGTCGAATTCAAAACTTCGAGCGCCGGCGACGCCGCCTTCACCGCCGACAATTTCGATCTCATCGTGTGCATCAACGCCCTGTATACGTTCCCCGATACCAAGAGCGTCTTGGAGAGGTTTCGGTCTTGGTTGAAACCGACCTCACTGCTTTTTCTGATCGATCTAGGAAGGCCCATGGACGTCGCCGATTGGTCCCGATACATCGTCGCATCTAGTCTCAAAGCGCACGGCATCAGCGCGACGGTCAAGTCGTTCATAAAGGGTAGAAAAGCCATCGGACAGAATCGTCTTATACGTCGTGAGCAAGACCATGGGCGCTACTGGCTCCACTCACCCCAGGAATTTAGATCGGTAATATCAGCTGCCGGATTTGACGTATTAGACCTGCAGACGTGTTATCGCGGAGTCTGCGATTTGGCGGTCGCCCGCAAGGTGCATTGAAGATGGTCATCATTATGCGATTGCATGTCATCCTCTCGATTGAGCACTACGTCGCCTACACACCATCCATCACCCGCCGTTCGCTTGCAAAGTAGCGCCCGCTGCTACTCTTCGAACGCGACCGGCGCCGGTCAGACCAACAGATTCAACGCGTCGCGCGGACGATCGTTCGTCACATCCGCAACCTTCAAACGTTCCGCCAACGTCAGTTTCGGCTTGCGGACCTCCACCTCGCGGGACTTTTGAAAGCCTTCGAGTTCCACCTTCTCCGTGATGAATCGTGCCAGCGCCGTGCGTGCGATTTCGGGCGTCTTAAATGGTCCGCAATCGCCTTCCCGCGCACTGAAGTACCACTCCCCGTTCATCGCGAAAATCCGCTCCGAACGGAAGTACGTTTTCTCGCTGTGGTCTTCTCGTCTACGCATGGCCGGCCATTGCTTTGTTGGCGAATTTGTACCACGCAATTTCACCAGATCGGCGCCGGCAACGTTGGCACCGGCTTGTACTCCGGTGTATGTCGCTTGTATCGCGGCCGCGCCATCTGGCGAATTAGATCGGGTATAGTCGCTGCTCGAAATTTCGGGCACAGCGACGAATGCCAGCAAAATCCATGGATGAAATCGTCTCGCTCTGTAAGCGGCGCGGCTTCATTTTCCCCAGCAGCGATATCTACGGTGGCCTGCAAGGTGTCTACGACTACGGCCCACTTGGTGTCGAGCTGAAGAACAATCTGAAAGCTGCCTGGTGGCGCTCGATGGTATACGACCGCGACGATGTGGAAGGTCTGGATGCCGCGATCCTCACCAACTCGAAGGTGCTGCACTACTCGGGCCACGAGGCCACCTTCTCCGATCCGATGGTCGATTGCCGCCAGTGCAAGAGTCGTTGGCGTGCCGATCATCTGTCGGACGCGAAATGTCCCAATTGCGGTTCCGCCGATCTCACCGAACCGCGCCCCTTCAATCTGATGTTCAAGACCACGGTGGGACCCGTCGACGACGGCAGCTCGTTCGCCTATCTCAGGCCGGAAACCGCGCAGGCGATCTTCACCAACTTCAAGCACGTACTGGATTCGACATCGCGCAAACTGCCGTTCGGCATCGCGCAGATCGGCAAAGCGTTTCGCAACGAGATCACGCCGCGCAACTTCATCTTCCGCGTGCGCGAGTTCGAGCAGATGGAACTGGAGTTCTTCGTCAAACCCGGCACGGACGAGGCGTGGCATGAAGAGTGGGTGGAGCGGCGCCTGGATTGGTGGTCCGACCAGGGCGTGAACCGCAACAGGTTGCAGCTGTACAAGGTGCCGCCAGAGGAACTCGCACACTACTCGAAGGCGACCTTCGACGTGATGTACCACTTTCCGCATGGCGTCGAGGAGCTCGAAGGCATCGCGAACCGGACAGATTTTGATCTGGGCTCGCATACGCGCAGCCAGGCGGATTTCAATCTCACCGCCAGCGTCATGCCGAATTCAGACTCGAATTCGAAACTCGCCATTCAGGACCTAGACACCAAACAATGGGTGGTGCCGTACGTCATCGAACCATCTGCCGGAGTCGACCGCGGCGTGCTGGCGGTTCTCAACGAAGCCTACAGGGTGGAGCAGCTCGACAACTCGTCCGAACGAACGGTGCTTTCGCTGAAACCCCATCTGGCGCCCATCAAGGTTGCCGTATTGCCGCTGAAGCGCAACCACGAAGGCATCATGGACAAGGCGCGCGGCATCAAGCAATTGTTACAGAAGCTCGGTATCGGCCGGGTACTGTTCGAAAATACCGGCAATATCGGCAAAGGCTATCGGCGTCACGATGAAGTGGGCACGCCGTTGTGTGTCACTGTCGATTTCGAAACCATAGAGGGTGATTCGCACGTTACGATCCGGGATCGCGACTCGATGGCGCAACAGCGCGTCCATGTGGACGCGCTATCCGACTACGTCAAAGACTTCTTCGCGTAAGCTTCTTCAGGCAGTCAGCGGTCGCAATATCAGTTCCACCCGGCGGTTTGCTGCACGCCCCTCTGGCGTATCGTTGGACGCAATCGGATATTGCGGCCCTACGCCCTGTGTCTGAATGCGCATCGCCGCCACACCCTGGCTTTGCAGGTACTGGCCGACGGAATTCGCGCGTTGCTGGGAGAGCTGCATATTGAGCTGCATGGACCCGGTGCTGTCAGTGTGACCCACCACGTCGATCAGGGTCTTTTCGTATTTCTTCAACACCAGCGCCACAGAATTGAGCACCGGGTAGAAGCTTGCGTTCACGTCCGACTGATTGGTCGGGAAGGTGATGTTCCCCGGCATATTCAGCACCAGGTTGTCACCATTGCGGGTCACGCTGACGCCGGTTCCGGCGAGCTGTTCACGTAGCTGCTTTTCCTGTGAGTCCATATAAGCACCCACGCCACCGCCCGCCAACGCGCCCACGCCGGCACCGATCAGCGCCTTCTGGCGTCGCTCCTTCGAACTGCCGCCGCCCGCAAGCGCACCGATAACTGCACCGGCGGCGGCACCAATTCCGGCGCCCTTGGTAGTGTTGCTGGTTTGTTGCTGTCCGGTGTAGGGGTTGGTCGTCTGACAGGCCGCTAGCAACATGCTTGCAGCCAGTACCAAGGCCAGGAGATAAGGCGTTCGATTCATCGCTGATCCCTTTGCATGAAAAAATTCGGCGTCCATTGTTAACCGATTTCAACTGAACACCAACTGAATGCATCACAAAGCCCGACAACCCGATGCCGCACAATGCGTTACGTTGACTTCGAAATACCGATTCCCCACCATCCGCACCTTTGCCAACGGGGCATTTATGGCCGACCGCAAGTCGAAAAACATTACCCGCGTCGAACATCGCATATCGACCGAGGACCGTGAATCGCGCAATCGCCACAAGGGTGCGGTGCTTTGGTTCACGGGGCTGTCTGGCGCGGGTAAATCGACCCTTGCGTTCGCGCTCGAGGAAGCGCTGTTCAAGCGCAACTTCCAAGTCTATGTGCTCGACGGCGACAACGTTCGCTATGGGCTCACCTCGGACCTCGGCTTCTCGCATGAAGACCGCACCGAGAACATCCGTCGCGTCGGCGAGGTCGCCGCACTGTTCGCCGGCGCCGGCGTGATATGCATCTCGGCGTTCATCTCACCGTATCGTGCCGATCGCGAAATTGCGCGGCGTGCAGCCGGCGACAAATTCCACGAAATCTACGTCGCAGCCGACCTTGCGACGTGCGAGAAACGCGACCCGAAGGGCTTGTACAAAAAGGCACGCGCCGGCGAGATCGACAACTTCACCGGCATCTCGGCACCATATGAAGCGCCCGACAGTCCCGAGGTCGTCATCGACACGAACCGAAAATCAGTACAGGCGAGCGTCAAACAGATGATGGAATTCGTTACGACCGAGTTGTGCCCCGTGGAAGCACCGGACGTGCGGGGTCGTTAAACCCCATCGATCTGTTCGTATCGAGAGATAACCTCTTCAACACCGCCCCGCGCAATCAACTGTCCGTCACTCAGCAGAATGGCCGAGTTGCAGAACTCGCGGATCATCGCCAGATTGTGGGAGGAAATCGCCAGAATGTTGCTGACGCCAACCAATTCGCGCACTCGCTGTCGTGCCTTCTCGAGGAAATGCGCGTCGCCGGCACCGATCATTTCATCCATGACCAAGATGTCCGGCCTGATCGACGTCGAGATCGCAAACGCCAGTCGCAACAGCATGCCGGTGGAATAGGTTCGAATCGGATACAGCAGACGATCACCCAACTCGGTAAATTCCCGCACCGGCTCAATCAGCGACACGGCCTCCTTACGCGTCAGGCCTAGCAGGATTCCCCTGATGACGACGTTCTCTTCACCCGTCGCATCCGTATCCATCCCCATGGTCAGGTCCGTCATCGATGCAACGTTCCCCTCGATGGCGACCGATCCCGACGTGGGTTCATAGATACCCGACAGCACGCGCAGCAGGGTGGTCTTGCCGGATCCGTTTCTGCCGATGATGCCAAGCCGATCCCCATCGCGCAGTTCCAGCGAGACGCCTCGCAACGCGGTAACAAGCGTGACCGACGAATTGGCGTGCTTCGACTTGCGCGCAAACTCGTACAGACGGCTCTTGATCGATCGACCACGCGCGTCGTAGATCGGAAAGACTATGCCGACATCGGCGACCGAAATCGAAGCCATCTTCAGAGCCAGTACGCAATTCGCGCCCGAAATCTGGCGAAGACTGCAAATGCAACGACCATGGCAATCAGCGTGTACGCAATCGCATGAAGCCAAACACCTTCTCCGACACTGCCGCCCATCAGCGGCGTTCGGGTCAGGTCGATAAACGTGGCGAAGGGATTCCCATCGACGATGAAGCGGCGATTGCCGAGAAGCTGGTCCGGTTTCCACATGATCGGCGTGATGAAGAAA
Organism: uncultured Gammaproteobacteria bacterium; assembly: GCA_963735085.1. Taxonomy (GTDB): domain Bacteria; phylum Pseudomonadota; class Gammaproteobacteria; order Pseudomonadales; family Azotimanducaceae; genus DATJGR01. Next base: position 2,017,559 of record CAVTJP010000005.1, on the reverse strand, counting down.
GCAATCTGCATAAGACTCGCAACGGCTTGCGGAAGGTCGCGGAAACGGGTGCACAGTGTCGCAGTGATCGTCGCCAGAGAGGCACTGAAGAGGACCAACAAAACGAACGCTGGAATGAACAGCAGCATCGAGGCGCGGTACGGCGGCGGAAAGACCATCGCGACCACGAGCAAAACGATTGAGTTGTGCCCCAGGATCACGAGTTGGCGATACACCAATTGAAGTGGAAAGGTGAACCGCGGAATTCGAATTTGCAGCAGGAATCCGCTATTGAGCGAAAAGGCAGTCGCTGCCTCCAGAATTGACTGACTGAGGAAACTCCAGATCACGAAGCCGACAGTCAGGAAGGGTACGTAGGCTTCCAAGCTCATGCCGAACAGGTAAGAATACACAAGCGAAAGCGAGCCGATCGTGCCGGCCATGCTCAGGGTGAGCCAGAATGGGCCGAGCGCGGAACGCCGATAGCGTTTGGCGATTTCCGCCCAACCCAACAGCAGTACGATTCGCCATCCGCGCAACGATGCGCTGATATCCGCCAGAGCAAGTTGAGTTTTGCTTCGGTGTAGAGCCGGGCTCCGCAACTATTGCCTCTGATGTTGGTGGCGCGGGTTGGCGATACTCAAGGGGAGAGATGACAATGTCAACGCTGAGTCAGCGGCTGAATCGGCATCGCACACATAGGCAGTATTGTGGCCTCCAGAGCAACGGATGACGACGCTATGACGACCAGCATCCCATCCGTGGCCGAGCGCACCATCGTCATCGTCCTGGGCATGCATCGCAGCGGCACCAGCGTACTGACTCGGGGTTTAGCGACGCTCGGTATTGAACTTGGAACTCGAATGCTGCCGGCGGCAGAGGAGAATCCACGTGGATTCTGGGAGAACCGAGCCGCCTTCGAGACCAATGAAGCCTTCTTGAGTGAACTGGGGTCATCGTGGGATGGACTAGGATTGATCGACTGGGATCGCCTACCAGCAGCGCTGAAGCAGGACTTCCGCTTTCGCGCGCGCCGCGTGATCCTGCAGGAGTTCGATAACGCGCCGCTGTTCGGCTTCAAGGACCCGCGCACCGCCCGCCTTCTGCCCATTTGGCAGGACGCGTGTTCAACTCTCGGATTGAACGATCGATACGTCATCTTGCTGAGGAATCCAATCAGCGTCGCGCATTCGCTCGAGGCTAGAAACGGCTTCCCCCACGAAAAATCGCATCTGCTTTGGCTGCTTCATATGGTGCCAGCGTTGATGCTGACGCGTGACAAACCTCGGTGCATCGTGGAGTACGACCGATTCATTGCGTCGCCGGCCGAAACGCTGCGGAAGATCTCTGAGTCTCTTGCGTTGCGGACGGATGAAGGTGCCCTCAGGGCCGCGACTGAGTTCGAGCGCGAATTCGTGTCCGAAGGATTACGCCACAGCTCTTTCGATTGGCGGGCAGTGGCCGAAGATCGTGCTGTTCCGCACGATGCCAATGTGCTTTACAGAGCTCTCTGTCGAGTATGCGCAGGCGACGCGTCGCTCGACGATGACCCGCTCGACTCGACTCTCTCCAGAATAGAAGAATCACTCCAGCTGTTCGCACCGGTACTGCACCTAACCGAGCGATTCGATCTCGCTGCGAAGCGCGCTCGTGTCGAACTGTTGGCATCTCAGTCCGATTCGACTGAAAGGAGTCAAACGAATGAACAATTCATCGCTGAACTCGAGATGCGCGTGAATGCGTTGTCCGCGGATCTCGATGATACGAGCCATCGGAACCGTGCGCTCGACCTGGAACTCGAACTGGCACGACGCGAAATCTCGATGCTTCGCGAAGAGCGACAGCACCTTGTTGCGATGCGCGATCGAGTAGACGTCGATCTACGAACGTTGCAGGCAGAGCGAGACTCGCTGAGGACCGCCTTTCAGGCCGCGACAAACGTCGCCAGCAAGGAAGTCGCCGCACTGCGTCAATCTTTGTCGGAAGTTCTCAATTCCACCAGTTGGAAGGTGAGTGCGCCGGTTCGATTCATCGGCCGTCAGATGGCACGCATGAGGACTGCCGATTCCACTACGCGGGCTCCGTCTACTGGACCTAACAGCCCGCAAGCTTCAAACCGCGACACCGCTGAAGATCATCCCGACCCCAACGACTATATCGAGTGGGTACGTCGCTATGACACGATCACCGACTCCGACCGCGCCAAGATCAGAGATCGAATCGATCGACTGCGCGAGAAGCCCTTGATTTCGCTTGTGATGCCGGTATTCAACCCACCGTTGTCGATGCTCAATGAAGCCATCGAATCGGTGGTGAATCAGCTCTATCCGAATTGGGAACTCTGCATTGCCGACGATGCATCAACGGACAAGTCCATTCGTAGCGCCCTCAAAAGATGGGCTCAGCAGGATCCGCGTATCAAGATTGTGTTCAGGGATGTGAATGGGCACATCTCGGCCGCGAGTAACTCCGCGCTCGACGTGGCAAACGGCGCTTTCATCGCCTTTCTCGACAACGATGACCTGTTGTCCGAACACGCGTTGTTCTGGATTGCACAGGCAATTGCGGATCACCCTGAAGTTGCATTGATCTATTCGGACGAGGACAAGATCGATGAGTCGGGAAGTCGATCAGAGCCGTATTTCAAATCCGACTGGAACGCCGATCTGTTCCTATCGCACAACATGATTTGCCATCTCAGCGCCTATCGCGCCGATCTGATCAGAGACGTTGGCGGATTCAGAGAAGGCTACGAAGGCGCACAGGACTATGATCTGGCATTGCGATGCATCGAAAAGCTCGAGCCACGGCAGATCGTGCATATTCCCAAGGTGCTGTACCACTGGCGCAGTCACGCAGGGAGTACGGCACAAGGCGTGAACGAAAAGCCGTATGCGCTGGTTGCCGGCGAGCGTGCATTGAACGATCACTTTGCGAGGATCGGCACCGCTGCGCGCGCTGAGGTCCTTGATATTGGTATGTATCGGACCCGATATGAGGTTCTGGAACCTGCACCTCTAGTCAGCCTGATCATCCCCACCCGGAACAGCCTGCAGCTAATCGGGCAGTGCGTAGCAAGCATCCTCGATCGAACAACCTACCAGCACTACGAGATTATTGTCGTCGACAATGGCTCCGACGATCCACGCGTTCTCGAGTATTTCGAGACGCTCGACACCGACGACCGAGTACGCGTGCTACGCGACGATCGACCGTTCAACTTTTCGGCACTCAATAACTTCGCGGCTGAGCATGCGCGAGGTGAATATCTCGGACTCCTAAACGATGATGTCGAAGTGAGGTCACCACACTGGCTTGAAGAAATGGTCAGCCTGGCCCAACAGCCTGGCGTTGGCGCAGTTGGCGCTCGACTCTGGTATCCAGACGATACGCTTCAGCACGGCGGTGTCATTCTCGGAATAGGCGGCATAGCGGGCCATTCGCACAAGCGTCTGCCCGAAGGCCAGCCTGGCTACTTTGGCCGCGCGCAGCTTATTCAATGCTTTTCGGCGGTTACCGCTGCCTGCCTGATAGTGCGGAAGTCTCTCTACGAAGATGTTGGCGGACTGGATGAATCAAACCTCAAGATTGCATTTAACGACGTCGACTTTTGCTTGCGCCTGAGCGAAGCGGGATACCGCAACGTTTGGACACCCTATGCGGAACTCTATCATCACGAGTCCGCGACGCGCGGTCATGAAGATACACCCGACAAGCAGCGGCGATTCGAGAGTGAGGCAAACTACATGCGGCATCGCTGGGGCGAGGCGTTGCTGAACGACCCCGCATATAACCCAAACCTCACATTGGATCACGAGGACTTTTCTTTTGCCTGGCCTCCTAGGATGGGCCGCGCTGGTTGAGGTGGCCGGCTCGCGGTTCGCGCAACTACCGCCTGGTGGTTCCTGCGGATATCATCCGGGTCGCGGCGCAAACCTCGATCCGACCGCCGCCTACTGCAATGGAATTCGAGAGTTGCACTACGAACGTCCCGACAACCGGAATCCGATGGATGGCTGAGTTTCATTTCGTCGAGGACTATGAGCGACACGTGGCGAACCTGGTCGCCACACTACCGCTCGACGAGGCCATGAGTCGAGCCGTCGGTGGCGCCTACCGCGAGATCGGCAAAGTTGAAGCCCAGATCGTCCGATATGCCGGACTTTCAGACGGCATGAGTTTGATCGACGTTGGTTGCGGCACCGCGCGCCTGGGACATGTCCTCGGGGAAACGATGTCAATCGACTATCTGGGCACGGATATCGTGCAGACGCTGTTGAACTACGCGAAAACCAAATGCCCCCGCTCCTATCGATTCAAGCTGCATCGCGAACTGTCGATTCCCGCAAAGAACGATTCCGCAGACATGATCTGCGCGTTCAGCGTGTTTACGCATTTGTTGCACGAGGAGACCTATATCTATCTCGAAGACATGCTGCGCGCGCTCAAGCGCGATGGAAGAATCGTCTTCTCGTTTCTCGAATTCTGCGGACCCACCGACCTTCACTGGAGTGTTTTTGCGGGTACGGTAGAGAACAAACGTCGGCAGTCGAAAGACCCGCTGAACATGTTCATTGAACGCGCGACCATCAAGACTTGGGCCCGGCATCTCAATTGCGAGATCGTCGAGTTCATCGACGGCAACGCTGCACCCCATGGTGGATCAGCTTTGGGTCAAAGCACAGTGATTCTGCGCAAGGCACGGGGTTGATCGAATCGATCTCGTTGGTCGCTTAGAAGACATGCGCGCACGGTCACACTGAATCCATCGAGTTTGTGCCTATTCGCGACTCCGGCTTTGCCACGGTCTTCCGAGCAACAAGGACGCCAAAAAAAATAGTGAGTCTCCAGCGACTGTAACAGCTCGTCCCAACACAACAGCGACCAGCAGGTCCTCAGGTGCAACCTGGCCTTTGAGAAGCTGTATCAAGACCAGTTCGCGGACGCCGACGCCCGCCGGGGCGCCCGGTGTGATTAAGCCGGCCAGCCACGCAACTGCATAGGCAGCGCAAATCAGCGGCAAAGTCGAAGCTGCCAGGCTCGATGGCGAGACCAGTGCCAATCCTGCTACAAACACCGCACCGGAAACGGCCAAGAAGGCAATCTGCCAAGACAATGCTGCGCTGACGGACTTTGATACCGCGCCGCGCAAAACAAATATGACTATGGCCGACATCGCACCAAATATTGCGATCGAAAGTGCTACGGACACGCTGTTCCAAAGCAACGGAATCGCTAGAACTCCGAACAGTGCGTCACCGACGGCTATCAGTCCCAGCTCCCAAATGACCGACTTCGCCAACGCGCCAGAGGCTAACCCATCCGCAGCGCCAAGAGCTTGACGACTCGCAAAGTGAACTACATTTCCGGGCACGTATTTGGCGAGCTGCGAAACGCCATACGTCCTAATGGCCCAGACTCGGCCAACGTCTACGTCGAGAAAGTGCAGTATTTGCCACCACGCCTGGGCCAAGAAAACGTTCGCTACTCCATACACAGTTGCGAACAGCGCGACTAGCGCCCACGTGGATGTACCAAAGCGAGAGAGTTCGAGCTGGTCACCGTACTCGGCGAATCGCACGCCAACGAAGATCACGCCGAGAACTCCGAGTAGCGCTCCTAGAATGTGAAGCCAACGCCTCCACGGAACTCTCACGCTAGTCAGTCCAATGTCCTACTCGATGCCGGTGAGAAATCCCGAACCGCCATGACGCACAGAATCCTCGACCTTCCGGAACACGGCGAGTTGATTGGCACCAAATAGAAAGCGACGGTAGGAGACCAGACGCAGTTGGTTGTCTGCGGCAATCGAGTTGAGGCTATTGCGATTGAGCAACGCTTCGTGCTCTTCGCTTGCATGCCAGCTAAAAACGCGGAGACGAGCCCCAAGCCCATGGATCCAGTCCATCGAAGGATGAGGGGTGGTACAAACAATCTGACTCTCAAAACCAGGAGACAATCTTGCGCTAAGATCCCGGAGAAAGTTCGATGGATTGGGAATATGTTCCAGGATGGCGAGGGCTATCACCGTATCGAATTGAACCGACGATGTCGGTAGCACAGGCTCAAACGTGTGCGCAGGGTGTGTCTTCCTAGCCGCTTCAAGAGAAGCCGAATCCGCGTCCACGCCCAAGTAGCGGTCCGGACGCACAAACTCCGCAAGCATTCCCGAACCACATCCAACGTCCAGAATCCGTCCACGGAGAAACGGTTTCGCTGCAGCAATGCGGCGCGACCGCAAAAAGGGCGACAGCAGCCCCTCACTGGCTTGATCGGCCATAGACGGCCCCTTTGTGCTAGATCGCGGCGGGCGATGGTATTCGTATTCCGCCCGGGCGGATAGCAATGTCAGCAACAGGTTTTAGGATGGGAATGCACAATACCGCGTATTCCACCCCAGCTCGAACCGCCATTCCTTGAATTTATGTCTGGCCGGCTTAGCGAATCCCTTGCGAGCCGTCCGCAGCATATCCTTCCGCACGCTTGATCCGACACAACAACATTGTCCATGGCAGAGGCCTTGCCACCTCGACAATCTCAAAATATCTCCCGACCAGATCGATGAACGTTCCGGTGGACCAATGCTGAATGTGGCCAGGCGTATTACCGAAGCTGGCCAGGTACTTGGCGCGAATCATGTTCAAGACACACCACACTGGTTCGCGCGGCACGCTCAAAATGACGAAATCGGACGCAACGCGTTGTAGGGCGGAGAGTGCCTTCTCGGGTTGCTCAAGGTGTTCGAGGACTTCACAACACACTAACAGTTCTGCACGATCGCGCTCGGCATAAATGTCATAGACGCTGCACCGGGAAAAGATCGAGGGCGGCAAGCCGCGTGCAGTGGCATTGGATCTCGCCATCTCGATGACCGTCTCCGAGAAATCACTACCTCGCGCGTCCATGCCCGCCGCGCGCCACTCCAGAACCCAATATCCCTCCCCACACCCTATCTCGTGAATGCTGCTGGGTCCGACCTTGGCTACCAACCCGTTAAGCGTATCTCTGAAGCCCTTCATGATCCGGCGGACAACTGGATTGCCCGAGCCATATTTGTCGTAGACATTGCCCACCACGACGCCGCCTTCCTCGATGCCTCGGGAAATTCTCATTCGGTGGGCTCCTCGATGGGCCGATATGCGGCGGTTCTGTCCATTCCCGCGACTACCTCATCTGCCGACATGAGTCTGAATCGAATGTCTTCCATGAACTTTCGGTTTGCGGCCAGCAGATCCGCCAGGAACGCCACCAATAAGGTCTGGAAACCCATCACGAGCAATGCTCCCGCGAGCACCACCGACTGCACATGCCCCGCCCCGCTCCCCTGGGTGTAGTACCACAGAAATCTCAATCCGATGAGAAGTCCCGCACCCAATAGCACCGCGCCAATCGTGCCGAAGAATCTGAACGGTCGATAGATCACGAATATGCGGACAATCGTGACAATGCTGCGCTTGATGTATGAGGGAATGCTTTTCACGAGTCGCGAAGGACGCAGATCTTCATTCACGCGAACCGGCACCCAACCAATTGCCATGTTCTTCTGACCGGCTTGAATGATCGTTTCCAACGTGTAGGTGTAGTCGTTGAACACCATCAAGCGTTGGGCGGCGCTGCGGCTGAACGCACGAAAGCCGCTCGGTGCATCCGGAATGTCGGTTTTGCTCGCGACGCGCACCACCCAACTGCCCAGCTTCTGCAACATCTTCTTGATCGGCGAAAAGTGCTCGATGACTTCGATGGGGCGGGCGCCGACGACGATATCGGCACGACGTTCGATAATCGGCGCAGTCAGAGCCGGTATGTCGCCGGAACAGTATTGATTGTCGGCGTCGGTATTCACGATGACGTCTGCCCCCAACGACAGACAGGCATCCAACCCGGTCATGAACGCACGCGCCAAGCCCTGATTGGTGGTGTGTCGAACGACGTGGTTGACGCCATTGGCGCGTGCAACGCCGGCGGTGTCGTCGTTGCTGCCGTCGTCGATGACCAACCATTCAACGCGATCGAATCCGGAAACGTTGCGCGGTAATTCGGCCAGCGCAGTGGCGAGGGTCGGCGCTTCGTTGTAGCAAGGGATCTGAATTATCAGCTTCATTCACATTCCATTTCTTGCGGTCTCAACAGTCGCGCACCTATCGCACAACCGACCGCACCCTATCAAAGTTGTCCGTCGGAACGCCGCGTACGCCGATCCGCGTAGACCATCAGCACCAGCATCAGCGCGACGGCAAACATCCATGGAATCAGCCATTGTTTCACACGCGGCCGGTAGTCGAATTCGATCTCGGCTAGGCCCGATACACGCACCGCGGGCATTACGCCTTCCTTGAGCGTCGTCTCGGCCGGCTTCCCATTGACGAGTACGTTCCAGTCACGCTGCATATTCATCGGAACAACGATGTATCCCGCCGGCGCACCTCTATATTGCAACGTGAAGCGATCGGCACGATAGCTCGTCACTTCGATTTCGTCTCCTGACCGTGCGTCGGGCGCCTGTTCAACTGAACTCAGAAAATAGGGCCCATCAGGGCTGCGGCTGTTCTCCAGTACGGTCACCCCAGCACCGGAAAACACCTCTCTGAATGGGCTGTCGCTGTTCTGAATATGCAGCACGTAATCTATGGTTCCATCCACACGATGGCCATCCACGGCCAAGGGTGCTTGTTGGGCGCTCCGGTTCACATACGCCCACGCGGTAATCGGGCGCGTGTCGCCTTGGTCACTGAACGACAACGCAAATACGTACGTGCCGGGCATCAGTTCAACCGGCGCGGGAAAGTAGAAATCCTCCATGGCATTATCGATGATGGATCGCGCCGGTCGCGTCACCGTTGCCAGTTGCGTGCCACCGTTATCATTCAATGTCAGGTTGATCGTCCCGCCGATATCTGTCTTTCGATACGTCGCAAGCCGCACAGAAATTCCCGTCAGCCGTTGAGCATTGATCACCTTGAATTGCTGGGCATATCGATGTGCAGGCATCGGGGGCAGCGCCCTTCGAGCCGTTCTCGGAGGCACGTTCGGCCCGGTTGCCGAGAGATCGGCCATTGCGCTGACTGCAACGTAGCGGACATTGAAAGTAGCCATCGCGGGTGACGATCGCTTGATGTCCTGGGCGGCCAGTCTCGACGCAGTTGGCGTGGTAAACGGATTGGCCGCCATGTCCTGCAACGCCATCTGCAGCGCCGGACCCCGGAAGTGATGCGCAAACCATTCGCGTAACCGATAGGCTCCGAGTGTCCCCGAAACGAGGAAGGAACTGTCCGCGACTACATAATCGAAATGACCCATATGATTTCGCAAGTAGCTGATCGCGGGTGTCGATGGGTAGAAGTATTCCTTGCTCACCGGTCCGTTGAAAACGCGAAAAAAGAACGTAGTCTCGGCAACCTGCACAGCCGCCAAGAAAACCACCACGACCCTGGTCCACTTGCGCAATTCCCCCTGACCCAGGTTCCACAGACAGTCGAGCATCCACGCGCCCAGAACCACCAACGCAATATCGAGAATACAAATCGCGCGGGACCACGCGTTCGACGACATGCCCGGGAATTTCCCAACGAGCCACATCGGCCAGAATCCGAACACCAAACCAGCCGATACCAGCAGCAATGCGAAGCCGAAAATCGGCAGTGACGACAATCTCGCCCGCCGCCAAAGCACGAACAGCGGCGATAGGAGCGCCAGCATGGTGATCACCACGCCAACATAAAGCGTGAATTCGACCCGAGGCGCACGATACGCCCATGGCGCAAACAGCAACCGCCAATCGTGAAGGGTCAACGGACTACCTCCCCCACGGTGCCCAAGCTGGTACTGGCCGAGCCAGGAAACAAAGCTAAACAGCGGTAGCGCGCACAGCATGAACCCAAGCACGACGCCCGCGCCGTACCAGCCAAGTAGTCGCAGGACGCCGGCTCCGCTACGACGTCGGGTCGCGCAGCGAGCCAGCAAATACAGGCCCGATGCGCCAAACACCATCATAGCGACGAAGGGAAATCCTCCGAGAATAACCATCGCCGACGCCAGCGCGATGCCGATGCTGCTCTTGAACGATGGTCGATCCGCACACCGGCTCACGGCGAGCAATAGCCAAGGTGCCCAGATGGACGTCTGAGTCTGCGGCCAATACAGCCATGCCGCGTGGAACCCACAGAGTTGGAAGCTGATCGCACCGACAACGGCCGCGACATATCCCAAATGCTTGCGAAGAAACAGATGCATGCCGACGCCGGCAATGATCAGATTCAGCAAGATCGCTAGATAGAATCCATCCGCGGGATTGGCTGTCGCAACAAAGATTAGATACGACGGCGTAAGCAAGCTTGCTTCGGTTAGCGGAAATGCCTCCGAACCACCGTTGCTGACGTCGTCCCACACGGGGATATGTCCCTCACGCCACTGCTCACGTGTGTTGATCCACAGGGGCAACAACACGTCGAGAACATCCGACCGCTCGGCGTCCCGCACCCGAACACCTGGATCGACAGACGACCATGCGGGCTGACTGATGAGCAAATCGAAAGGGGTAATGGTCTGACCGCGAAACGGGTTCGCCCCAAGTGCGATCACCGACACCGCAACATAGATCAGCAAGACAGCTAGTGCACGTCTGGCAGTGCTGTATTGATGCGTTGGCGACCAACTCATTTTCGAAGCTCCGAAGCGCCTTCGACGCGCGTAGGAAATGTCCGCTTGAACGCTTGATCCAGTATTCGTCCGATTGGAGCGCGCTATCGATCTAGTCTTCCAACGTCGGGTACCGCGTCAAAAGCGACAAGTTGCGATTGTAGAAAATATCACCGCGTTCGATCTGGGCGGCGCAGACTTGCATTGCTACCTTAATTTCCTCGCTCGGCAACGCAGCCCTCGAACGTGTCGCGGACTCGTAGTGAGTCAGCTGAACATCGGCGTCATAAACGACCAACAGACCTTCTGCGAGGAGTCGAACACACACGGCCACATCGCCGCAAATCTTCAAGGCCTCGTCAAAGCCAGAGACCCTTTCGAGTTTCGAGCGCTCAATGGCCAAACAGGCGCCCGTACAAACTGAGACGTTCCGTGACCTCCCCGGATGCGCGAACACATGTCGGTCCCGCATATTCAGCGGCGCGCCACTGTAGATATGGTCAGCAAAACCACCGATGCCCATCACGACGCCCGCATGCTGAACCGTCCCATCCGGATAGAGCAGCAGCGCCCCGACGGCACCCACATCCGGTCGCAGTGCTTGTGCCACAAGGCGGTCGAGCCAATTGGCGCTGATGACTTCGATGTCGTTGTTCAGGAACAACAGCACCCGGCCGCGCGAGGCTGCGATGCCTTGATTGTTCAGCCTGGACCAATTGAATTCATAGTCGGCCGAAATGATTTCGAGATTGCCATACTGCTGTCTCGCCTGCGCGAACCAGCTACGGCTTTCGGCCTCCTCCGAGCGGTTGTCGAGAACGACGACCTCAAACGGCACAGCCGGTTTACTCCGATAAATGCTGTCCAAACAGGTCGCCAACAGATCGATGCGATCCCGCGTCGGGATGATGATTGAGACCAGCGGCGTATCGGTCGACGTCACCCGGCCCGGATCGCCGCCATACCCACCGGCCAGCACTTGTCCCAGGTCAGGCCCGTAGCAACGCTTCAGATGCGCGTTCCGGAAGCGCAGATGATTCGACGACAGGCTCCGATCACGGCGAGCCTTCCAATGAACGAGCACTTCGGCGGCATGCTCGATCCGTAAGTTGTTTTCGTAGAGCGTCAGCGGCAGCGTGTACGCAACCAGCGGCGCCGCCTCCGCCATATCACGCAACACGCGCTGTGCGACGCTCGTACGCAGCAGATAGACCGGCCCGATGTAATCCTCCGAACGCGCGAGGTCGATCGAGAAATCAGGCTTGAAATAGGGATGGCTGCGTTCGCCATTCTGGATTTCGTCCTCGTCGGAGTACACCAGGTCGGCATCCGTTTGAACCGCAATCGAAAGCAACCGCGGAATTGCTTGAGGCGACAACACCGCGTCGCCGTGCGTGAACAAAACGTAAGGTTCGGCTACTGCAAGAACCTGCTCGGCGAGGTCGTCAATCGATACCGAAACAACGGTACAACGAAGCTCATCACTAGCACGCGAGGCCCCAAACTCGCGATCATCCTGAAGAGTGGCTTCGACGTTGGCGATCCAATTTCGATACGCGGTGGGATCGTCCCGCTCTTCATACCCAAGGGTCTCCAGGCACCATTGGGCGAAACGGGCGCTGCCGCTGCCGTCTCGGCGGAACCGCCACGCAACCTGCGCGATGTTCCAAAAGCCGCGCCGTCTCGACAGAAACGGCAACCGCCGCAGAATGCGCCCTAGTAGATGAATCTGTCCAAGCCGTTTGACGATCTGCGGCGGGACGAAACGCTTCACGAACAGCTTGACGCGCGTCGAATAGAGCGTAGATGTCACCGCGGTTCGCAATCGGCAGTCATATCGAGGCGAGTTGCTCAACCGTCCATTGCAGCTCGTCGCGCCAATCCGGCGCACGAACGCCAAGCGCACGACACAAGCGCGATGAGTCCAGCATGCTGCTGGCCGGCCGCGGCGCGGGCGCACCGAACTCCCGCGTGGTAATCGCCGCGACTGGTACCGCTTCCTCGAGCAGCCCGATCGAACGGGCCACCGCGACAATCTGACGCGCAAAGTCGCACCAGTTGGTCCGCGGTTGCGATCCAAAGTGATAAATACCCTCGAGCGCAGAACCGTTCGGCCACCGAGTGACCGCCGTCAGAACCGCAGCGGCAATGGACCGCGCCGAGCACGGTGTGCCCCATTGATCATCGACGACTCGCAGTTCGCCGCCACTGCGCGCCAGGCGAAGCATGGTTTTGACGAAATTGCTGCCTGTATCGCTGAATACCCAACTCGCCCGCAACACGAGCGTATGCGGCCAGTTCGACAGCGCGGCGGCTTCACCTTCGAGTTTGGTGCGGCCATATACGCCTTGTGGATTGGTCGCATCGGTCTCCAGGTACGGCGCCGGCTTGGCGCCGTCGAACACGTAATCGGTCGAGAGATGGACCAGATAGGCGCCCGCCGCACGACACGCCTTAGCGATATGAGCCGCCCCGTCGGCATTCACCTGCCACGCCAATTCGGGTTCCGCCTCCGCGCGATCGACGCTGGTGTATGCGGCCGCATTGATCACGACGTCGGGGCGAACCGCCGCAAACGCAGATTCCACTGCATCACCATCCCGAATATCGAGTTTGCGCGATGATGGGGCCACGATCTCTATGCCAGACGTAACGGCCCGCTGCAGCGCATTGCCAACCTGACCACTGCCGCCTGTGAGCAGAATGCGCATCAGCGCTGCTTCAGGAAATCATTCAACGTCATGTTGCCAGCGTCGCGCACAGACAGTTCCGGCATCTGCACCGGCCAGTCGATTGCAAGTTCTGGATCGTTCCAGAGAATGCCCACTTCGTCGCGCGGATCGTAGAACGTCGTACATTTGTAGAGAAAATCCGCAAAATCGGACAGGACACAGAAGCCGTGCGCGTAGCCCGGCGGAACATACATTTGGCGCTCGTTGTCCTGCGTGAGATCGACTCCGACCCATTCCCTGAATGTTGAAGATTGAGGGTCAACATCGACCGCCACGTCCCAGACATGACCCGTGATCACTCTCACGAGCTTGCCCTGTGGATGCTTTTGCTGCAGATGCAAGCCGCGCAGAACGCCTTTGCGCGACTTTGAATGATTGTCCTGCACGAACTCTATGTCGCTACCGACGACGTCTGCGTAACGTTGCTTGTGATACGACTCGCGAAAGGAGCCACGTTCGTCGCGAAAGACTGTGGGCTCGACGATGCGTACACCAGCAAGTTTGGTCTCCAGGACCTTCATCACCGAACGTCCTCAACCACTGGAAATCATCGAATCCCAGAACGCGGAGCCGGTTCTGTCGGGCCCTTCGCGCCCCGCCTCGAAGCCATCGAGTTCCGCATCGCGCACCAGTTCCACCAGGTACTCCGAATAGCTCGACGAGCCAATCTCGCCGGCGATGCGCGCCAAAGCCGCATCATCGATCCACTTCAACCGCCAGGCGGCTTCCTCGGGGCAGGCAATCTTCAATCCCTGGCGATGCTCGATGGTCTGCACGAACTGACTCGCCTCCAGCAACGCTTCATGCGTGCCGGTGTCGAGCCACGCCATGCCGCGCCCCATGTGCTTGACGTCGAGCCGTCCCGCCCGAAGATACTGCATATTCAACTCGGTGATTTCGAGTTCGCCTCTCGCCGATGGCGCAAGGTCCTTCGCAATGGCAACGACATCATTGTCGTAGACATACAACCCCGTCACCGCAAAATGAGACTTTGGATTCTTCGGTTTTTCGATGATGTTGGCAGGGCGACCGTCCTTGTTGAATTCGATGACGCCAAACCGCTCAGGGTCTTTGACCGGGTACGCAAAGATCGTCGCACCGCGATTCTCCCGCAGCGCCGTTTGCGTCAGCCGCGACAGTTCACTGCCGAAGAATATGTTGTCACCGAGAATCATCATGCAGTTGCTGTTACCGATGAACGGCTTACCGACGATGAACGCATCGGCAAGACCCCGTGGCGCATCCTGAACCGCGTAGCTCAACGACACGCCCCACTGACTGCCGTCACCCATCAGTTCACTGAACCGCGGGGTGTCGCTCGGTGTGGAGATGATCAGGATGTCGCGGATACCCGCCAGCATCAGCGTCGTCAGCGGGTAGTAAATCATCGGTTTGTCGTACACCGGCAGTAGTTGCTTGCAGACGCTGCGCGTCACCGGATACAGGCGTGTGCCGTGACCGCCCGCGAGAATGATGCCTTTGATGGTCGCGCCTGCCATCACGATGTTCCGGTTCGCACGCGATTGTCTATTCCCGCCGTTGCGCCGAGTCGCTGCCCCGAGTACAGATTACGCCTGCGCTCGCACCAGGACAGATTCGACGCATACCACGCCACGGTCGCGTCGATTCCCGCGGTGAAGTGCGTTTGCGCACTCCAATCCAGTTCGTCACGCATCCGCGCCGAGTCGATCGCGTAACGACGGTCATGCCCGGGTCGATCCGCAACGAATTCAATCAGATCGAGCAGTTGCCTTTCATCGCGCGACGTATCGCGTGCGACCGAACCCAAAATCGCCTCCACTACAGCGAGGTTCGTTCGCTCGCATGCACCACCAATATTGTACGTGCGTCCCGGCGTGCCCCGCTCCAACACCCGGACCAGGCCGCGCACGTGATCCTCGACATGCAGCCAGTCGCGCACCTGCTGCCCGTCGCCGTACACCGGGATCGGCAGCCCCTGCAGCGCTTTCAGAATGGTCAGCGGTATCAGCTTTTCGGGAAACTGATACGGACCGTAGTTGTTCGAACAGTTCGTCACCAGCACCGGCAGCCCGTACGTCGAAAACCACGCGCGCGCAAGATGATCGGAGCCTGCCTTCGACGCCGAATACGGCGAGTTGGGACTGTACGGCGTGTCTTCGGTGAACTGCCCGGACGCGCCCAGACTGCCGTATACCTCGTCCGTCGACACGTGCAGGAACCGAAACGCATCGCCTTTCACGTGCGCGTACTCGCGCGCGACTTCGAGCAACCGGTAGGTGCCGACAACGTTCGTTTGTATGAAGTCGCCGGGGCCGTCGATCGAGCGATCGACATGCGTTTCGGCGGCGAGGTGCATGATCGCATCGGGGGAAAAATCGAAGACCGCTGCCCGCAGTGCCGCCGCATCGCAGATGTCTATTTGCCGGAACTGATGTGCCTTGGCGTCCGAAACGTCACTCAGGTTATCCAGGCTGCCCGAGTAAGTGAGCTTGTCGATCGTGCAAACGTGTGCATCTCGCTCCAGGACGAGGTGACGCACCAGCGCAGAACCGATGAAGCCGGCGCCTCCGGTCACAACGATCCTCATCGCCATGGAGGCTGCCTAACCCCGCCCGTACGCGTCTTGAAATCGAACGATGTCATCTTCACCGAGATATGAACCGACCTGAACTTCGATCAGATGCAGCGGGATTTTACCGGGATTCGCCAGCCGATGTTTGCTGCCGATCGGGATGTAGGTGGATTCATTTTCGTGCACGACGAACTCATTCTCATCGCAGGTGACCGTCGCAGTGCCCTGCACGACGACCCAGTGTTCGGAGCGGTGATGGTGCATCTGCAGCGACAGCGTTGCGCCGGGATTCACGCTGAGCAGCTTCACCTGATGCCGCTCGCCCTGCTCGACCGTTTCGTAACTACCCCACGGTCGATACACGCGCCGCTGCGTCAGATGTTCCGTTCGTTTCGACGCGCGTAGCGCCTCAACGATACGTTTCACATCCTGAGCGCGATCGCGCTGTGCCACCAGCACCGCATCGGCGGTCTCGATCACCATCAGATCACGCAATCCGATCGTCGCGAGCAAGCGTCCTTCCGAAACCAGCAGCGAGCCGGATGTATCCACGGCCACCACATCGCCGCGGATGTGATTGTCCGCCGCGTCACGCGAGGACACTTCCCAGAGGGCCTTCCACGATCCGACATCGCTCCAGCCGATGCTGACCGGTAGAACGACGGAATGGCTGGTTTTTTCCATCACCGCGTAATCGATCGACTCAGCCGGAGAGTCCGCAAATTCCGCACCCGGACGGATGAAATCCAGGTCGCTGGACATGTTCTCGGCGGATTTGCGGCACGCCTCGTATATATCGGGACGGTGCGCCTCGAGTTCATCCAGGTACGTGCTGGCCTTGAACATGAACATGCCGCTGTTCCAGTAGTAACCACCCTCAGCGAGATACGTCGCGGCCATCGCGCTGTCGGGCTTCTCGACGAACCGCGCGACCTGATGCGCCCGCGCATCGATGGCCGCACCCGCCTTTATATAGCCATACCCCGTCTCGGCCACTTCCGGAATCACGCCGAACGTCAGCAACTGATTCTGCTGAACCAGGCCCGCGCCCACTGCAACCGCCGCACGAAACGCATCAGCGTCGGCGATGTGATGGTCGGCGGCGAGTATCAACAGCACCGGATCATCGCCGTTGCGCATTGCCAGTAACGCCGCCAGCGCTATCGCCGGCGCGGTATTGCGCGCGACGGGTTCCAATACGATCGCGCCCCATTCGATGCCGATGGCACGACACTGCTCGGCAACGATGAAGCGATGTGCTTCGTTGCAGATCAGGTACGGCGGAGCGGCTCCCAGCCCATCGAGCCGCGACAGCGTATCCTGCAGCATCGTTTGCGCGCCGGTGAGTTCGAGGAATTGCTTGGGATACAACTCCCTCGACAGCGGCCAGAGTCGGGTGCCGGAGCCACCGGCAAGAATCACGGGAAGCACTGAGGTCATCTATACCTGCTCCGTCGTTACCTGTTCGTCGTCAATCGATCATTCAGAAAATCCGCCAGCCATAGCGGTTGAAGAAACGCACACCCGATCGAATGAAATGGGCGACTCTGCGGAAATCGCGCCGCGCCGTATGGCCACCATGATGCGTGATTCGGGCTTGCGGCAATTCGACGATCGTTCCGTAGTTCTTCATGCGCAACGACAGATCGTAGTCTTCGAAGTACAGGAAGAAGCGTTCGTCGAACCCGTCCACGCGCTTCAGGATGTCGGTGCGGCACAGCATGAAACACCCGCTCGCGAGCGTGATCGATTTCGGCGCGTCGCACGGCAGTTCTCCACCGTAGGTGTATCTTGCGACACGCCGCCCCAACACGCCGTCTGAGCTGCGAACGGCAAGCGCACGCAGCAGCAGCACGAGCAACGTGGGATGCCGCTTCGACAGTCGAGCGTACTCATTGTGCGGATCGAAGCCCTGCGGTACCAGCATAGCTGCCTCGGCATGTTCGTTCAGATAGCGCAGACCCTCCAGCAAGGCGTTGCGTTCCAGGAATACGTCCGGATTCAGTATCAGGTGGTAGTCAGACGAGATCGTTTGCAGCGCACGGTTCTGGCCCGCCCCGTAGCCGACATTCCCGTGACCTTTGACCACTCGCCAACGAACCTGCGGTGGGGCCGCTGCCCGATAGCATTCCACCGCCGTTTCGATGACGGCGACGTCTTCTTCGCATGTGTCGTTGATCACGACGACCAGGTCCGAATCGACAGAGAACTCGCGGCGTGCCTGCTGCAGCGCGTCGGTCAGGCTCTCGGCCAACGCACGGAACAAGCCGATGTCGGAACGAAACGTGACGATGCTGGCTGACAATTGCACCGCTCAGCGTCCGTGCACGATGGATTTATCAAGTGCACGCCATATCGCACGCGTCGGTGCGATGGCCATAGATTGTATGGCTCTCCGCTTCGCGGGTAGATCACCGAAGCCTTTCAGCGCATCGACTTTCGCCCGCATCGCAACACCGAACTGGCCGCGCAGCGCGCATACAAAGATCATCACGGTATTCAGCGCGAGGTGCAGCGGCAACATCAACCACAACAGAGTCGTTGGCATGTTCTTCACAAAGACCCAAACGAGATTGCGTTGACCGTGATAGGTCGCGAACGCCGAGCGCACGCCGGTGAGGCCCGAACCCACGTGTTCTACTCTGGCGGCGGCAACCAGGCGACAGCCATAACCCATCAAACGCAGCCGGAAGCCGAGGTCGACATCCTCCATATAGCAGAATAGGTCTTCGTCGAAACCACCGATGGCGCGTACGGCATCGAGCCGATACAGCGCCGCGGCCGCGCATGCACAAAACACATCGCAATCCACAAGCCAGGCGATATCGAGCGGTTTGCCATGGCGCCGGCGCCAGGCAGCGCCGCACACGTGGTATGCGTCACCCAGTCCGTCGACTTCCGTTGGCGCATCGGCTCGCAGCAGACACGATGCCCATGAGGCGCAGTCATGATCCGCCGCGGCAGCAGCGAGCAACGTCGATAGCCACTCCGGTGCCGCAAATGCATCGGGATTCAACAACGCGACATACTCCACACCCAGACCGGCGCAGAGTTCGAATGCCTGGTTGTTCGCAGCGGCGAATCCGACGTTGGCCGCATTCGCGACATACCGATACGCCGGAAAACGTGCTCGCGCCTCATCCAGAGATCCATCGTCACTGGCATTGTCGACGACGACGACATACTCGGGCCGCCGCGATTGACCGTCGATCGTCGCGAGACAGCGCTGCAGATACTTTCCACCGTTGAAGTTCACCACGATCACAGCAACCGATCCGGCCGCAGTCATGACTCGGGTTCCGACATTTCTACCGTCACTGCGATGGCGACAGGCACCCACAACACCAGCCAACTGACGCTCACCTTATCGATCAACTCCCAGCCATCGAAGGCGTATACGCTCATGCCACCGGCCAATAGCGCCAACCCCAAACGCGCCACACGCTGATCGGCATTGCGCAGCAGATGCCACGCCGTACACATCAGCACGCCGAGCAAGAGTAGCAGGCCGACCAGCCCGCCCTGCAACGCGCTCGCCAGATACAGGCTGTGCGGATGCGCGAACTCGAGGCCGTCGACGGTGATAGCGTCGCGGGTGAGGATACCCAGACCGAACAGCGGGCCCCGCGCGAGCAGTCGCTGCCACTCGCCGCTCCATATTTCCAGCCGGAAGCTATCACCTCTTGGAAACAGCGTCGCCAGATATTCGGGACGTACCAGCGCCACAACGCCAATCGTCGCCCCGATCATCAGCGGCCACGCCAACCATCCATACTTCTGGCGCGGCGTCCAATGATTTGGCAGCAGCAGTATCCAGACGCCGACCGCCGCACCGAGATATCCCGAGCGGGAACCGGTCGCTGCGATCGCCGCCAGCAGCACTGCCACGCACAGCCCCGCCACAACGCGCCATCGCGCTGAGTCGCCGATCGCAACATGCAGCGCAAACAGCAAAGCGGCATCGAACGCCAGCGCTGCAATGACAACACTACGCAGTTGGCCCAGGCCGACCAGGCGTCCGTCGAACGTTGGATGCAGGTGAAGGTTGATCAACGCCGCCAGCGCCGCGAAACCGCCGCCAACGGCCAGCGCGCGGCCGAGCCATCGCGCGCAGCCCTTCACCCGCCTGAGCGAAGTCGACAACGCGACGACGAAGGCCAAAATCAACACACATCGCGAGTAAATCGACAACGCGCCACGCGCCGACAGATCCGCCGACCACCACACCGACGACGAGAGATAGATCAACAGTGCCACCACGAACCCGGCGAGCATCCGCGACCGGCCTGAGACTCCCCAACGTTCACGTCCAGCCGCGAGCATCAGCAGCGCCAGCATGTACGTCGAAAAGCTCGCTCCGCTCTGGGATGGCAGCAGGAACACAAACAGCAACGACACGCCCGCCAGCACCGCGATGACGCGATCGACAGTCATCGCGTGGGGACTGCGCGGGAGCCCGTCGGGCGTTTCCAAATCCGAGTCTGCCATGTGTGGTGGGCCCACCAGGGCTCGAACCTGGGACCTATCGATTATGAGTCGACTGCTCTAACCAACTGAGCTATGGGCCCTGAACGCGTGCGAGACCGACTAAATTAGTTGGTCTCGTCGAGGAAACTGCGCAGGTGCTCCGAGCGGCTCGGATGACGCAGCTTGCGCAGTGCCTTCGCTTCGATCTGGCGAATGCGTTCGCGGGTGACATCGAACTGCTTGCCCACCTCTTCGAGCGTGTGATCGGTATTCATGTCGATACCGAAGCGCATCCGCAGCACTTTCGCCTCGCGCGCGGTCAAGCCTGCGAGCACTTCGCGCGTTGCTTCGCGCAAGCCTTCGCCCGTGGCGAGATCGATCGGCGAACCGATCGTGATGTCTTCGATGAAATCGCCTAGATGGGAGTCTTCGTCGTCGCCTATCGGGGTTTCCATCGAAATGGGCTCTTTGGCGATCTTCAGCACCCGGCGCACCTTGTCCTCGGGCATCTCCATGCGCGTGCCGAGTTCTTCCGGCGTCGGCTCGCGCCCCATCTCCTGCAGCATTTGCCGGGACACCCGGTTGAGCTTGTTGATCGTCTCGATCATGTGCACCGGAATTCGGATGGTGCGGGCCTGGTCGGCAATGGACCGCGTGATGGCCTGACGGATCCACCAGGTTGCGTACGTCGAGAACTTGTAGCCACGGCGGTACTCGAATTTGTCCACCGCCTTCATCAGGCCGATATTGCCTTCCTGAATCAGGTCGAGGAACTGCAGGCCGCGGTTGGTGTATTTCTTGGCGATCGAAATCACCAGGCGAAGGTTCGCTTCGACCATGTCTTTCTTGGCGCGGCGGGCCTTCGCTTCACCCAGCGACATGCGCCGGTTGATGTCCTTGATCTCGCTGACGGTCAAGCCGGTTTCCAGGGTAATCGCCTTGAGCTTTTTCTGCGCGCGAGCGATATCGTCACGTTGTTCTTCGAGCGCCGCGCTGTAATCTTTTCTGGCCTTCGTGTGCTTGTTCACCCACGCGATGCTCGTCTCGCTGCCCTGAAACTCCTTCAGAAAAATCCTGCGCGGCATCTTCGCTCGCCGCACGCAGGCAACCATGATTGCGCGCTCCTGGCGGCGAACTCTGATCAACGTTTCGCGCGGCATCTGGACGATCTCGTCGAAGTGGCGCGGCACCAGTTTGAACACGCAGAACACCTCGCCGAGGCGCTCGAGATCCTTCTTCGCCACGGCGCTGGTACGCCCCTTAGCGAGCGTCTTCGACGTCTTCGAGTACTGGCGTTTCAGAATGTTGAAGCGACGCTTGGCTTCGACCGGATCGGGGCCCTTCTCCTCTTCCTCGTCGTCGTCTTTCTCCACGGGCGCGGCGTTGAGATCGACCTGTGCGGCTTCGGGTACTTCATCGGTGGGGTCGAGATAGCCGACGAGCATGTCGTACAGGCGTCCTTCTTTGGTCGCCTCGTTGTACGTATCGAGAATGTACTGCACCGTACCGGGGTAGTAGGCCAGTGCCGTCAGAATATCGCGGATGCCTTCTTCGATGCGTTTGGCGATCGCGATTTCGCCTTCGCGCGTCAGCAACTCGACGGTGCCCATTTCACGCATGTACATGCGCACCGGGTCGGTGGTGCGTCCGGCTTCGGTCTCC
Source organism: uncultured Gammaproteobacteria bacterium (assembly GCA_963735085.1). GTDB lineage: Bacteria > Pseudomonadota > Gammaproteobacteria > Pseudomonadales > Azotimanducaceae > DATJGR01. Next base: position 1,995,530 of record CAVTJP010000005.1, on the reverse strand, counting down.
ACCGCGGCCAACGCCGCAGCCGCTTCTTCGGCAGCGAGCTCGTCGGCGGTGCTTTCGCCGCCGGTCAGCAGATCATCGGCATCCGGTGCGATCTCGTAGACCGTGATGCCCATGTCATTGATCATGCCGATGATGTCTTCAATCTGATCCGGATCGGAAATGTCGTCCGGCAGGTGATCGTTGACCTCGGCGTAAGTCAGGAATCCTTGCTCCTTACCCTTGGCAATCAGCTCTTTCAAACGGGACTGCTGCTGCGTGGTGTCAGTGCTCATGGGACCTCTGCTGTTGTTACGAATGCGCGACAGGCACGGGCGCGCAACGCGCCGCCGCGAAAAAACGCGGCAGTATATCCACATTTATGGGGTACAACCAGCCAGATACAACTGCGTGACGCCTCATGGACCGTCTCAATCTGCTTTTTGTTTGAGTTGCCAATACTGCGCCAGCGCTTCCGTTGAGCCTTCTTCCTTGAGGATACGCAGGCTGGCGCGCCGATTCGCACGCTCAACGGCCAGCAAACATTGGGTGACTGCATCGTCGAACTCCGCCGCCAACGCCTCATCATTCAAGACCAACGGGCGATCCGCGAGTTCCACCAAGGTTTGCTGGCCCGCCTGTCCAGACCAGTAGCCGAGCAGCGCGGCCAGGTCGGTGTCCGGCGCGTCCGCCAGATACCTCACAACCTCCCCAAGCAGCGAGTCATTCGATCGGCCGTGCTGCGTAGCGGGGTCGGGCGAAATGCCGACCAGGCGGGCGCGTCTGTGCGCGTCGAGTCTCGCCAGAAACTCCGGGTGTTTCAGCAGGATTGCCAGCAGGCGCTCACTCAAACGGGCATTTGCGACGTCTCGCGCGTTCTCGCTGACGCGCGGCTGCCGCGCCGGTGTGCGCGAGAGCTTCGCACCGCGCTGCAGCGCCTCCGGCGAGGTTTTCGCCATTGATGCAAGGCGCTCCATTGTCAATTCTCGCAACACACCATCTGGAATTGACTGAATGTAGGGCATGGCCAGATCGGCGAGTCTTGCCTGGCCATCCAGTGTGCTGAGATCGAGCCCCCTGGCGAGGCCCTGAAACAGGTATTCCGCGGCGCTGACGGCCCCGGCGACACGCTCACTGAAACGGGCCTTGCCCTCCTTGCGAACCAGCGAGTCCGGGTCTTCTCCGTCGGGCAGAAACATGAACGCGAGTTGATGCCCGGCGGTCAACGCGGGCAATGCGACGGTCAGCGCCTTCCAGGCTGCTTCACGACCGGCGCTGTCACCATCAAAACAACAGACCACCGCCGGCGTCTGCCGGAACAGCTTTTCAAAGTGGTTGATGCTGGTTGCGGTGCCCAGCGTTGCCACCGCGTTCGGAAATCCCGCCTGCGCCAGCGCGACCACATCCATATAGCCTTCCACGACGATCAGTTGCTCGATGCGGCGCAGCGCCATACGCGCCTCATAGAGGCCATAGAGCTCCCTGCCCTTGTGAAACACGTCGGTCTCAGGCGAATTCAGATATTTCGGCTGCTCGCTGCCGAGCACGCGACCGCCGAATCCGATGACGTGGCCGCGGGTATTGCGGATCGGAAACATGACGCGATCGCGGAATCGGTCGTAGGTACGGCCCTGATCGTTCTTCACCAGCAGCCCAGCAGCAATCAGATCGGCCTCGCCGAATTCGCACAGCGCGGTTTTCAGACAATCCCAGCCAGGCGGCGCAAAGCCGATGCCGAAATCACGCGCCACAACCCCGGTGAGTCCGCGCGCCTTCAGATACTCGACCACGCGCGGCGCATCAGCGTGGTTACGCAGCATCTTGCGGAAATACGCGTTCGCGCCGTCCAACGCCTTCAACAGCCGGTCGCGTTGTGCCTCATCGCTCCGTGCGCCCGCCTCTCTGGGGACTTCGACGCCGGCGATTGACGCCAATGCCTCCACCGCAGCAACGAAATCGAGGCGATCGTGCTCCATCAGAAACGTCAATGCTGTGCCGGTCGCTCCGCAGCCAAAGCAGTAGTAGAACTGCTTCTCGGCGTTGACGCTGAACGATGCGGTTTTCTCATTGTGGAACGGGCACAGGGCCTGAAAATTCCGTCCGGTCTTGCGCAGCGTCAGTCGTGAATCGACGACATCGACAATGTCGATGCGCGACAGTAGATCGTTGATGAAGTGTTGGGGAATGCGACCGGCCATGACGCAGTGTATCCCGCGCGTCGTCCGTCTTCCCAGACGAGACGATAGCGTAAAGCGACAATCAGGCTGTGAGCAGCGCTTTCACTCGTGCGCTAACGGTGGCCATGTCGACGCGGCCCTGCGCCGCGTCGCGCACCGCGTTCATGACTTTACCCATGTCGCGCATCGACGTCGCGCCGGTGGACGCAATGGCCGAGCGAATCAACTCGTCCAACTCGGCGCCGCCCAGCGCATCCGGCATGAACTCTTTGATGAGCGCGATTTCGAACACTTCCTGATCGGCCAGATCGACGCGGCCGGCGGCGCGGAACTGACTTTCGGAATCGTTGCGTTGCTTCAACATCCGCTGCAGAACGGCAATGACATCAGCGTCTGCAAGCTCGCGCCGCTCGTCGACTTCGATGCGTTTGATTTCGGAACCGACGAGCCGCAGCACCGCGACGCGGGACTTCTCCCCCGCCTTCATCGCGGTCTTGGTCGCCTCGACAATCCGTCCGCGTAAGTCGTCGGACATGGCCCTGTTCGCTGGGTTTACGCTTGGAAACGACTAGAAACTGCGCTCGAACCGCCGCGATTCGCGTTGCAGCTTTTTCTGGTGGCGCTTTACGGCGGCGGCTGCTTTGCGCTTGCGTACCGATGTCGGCTTCTCGTAGAACTCACGGCGGCGCACTTCCGACAAAATACCCGCTTTCTCGCAGGAGCGTTTGAAACGTCGCAGCGCGACGTCGAAGGGTTCGTTCTCTCTAACCTTGACTGATGGCAACGGGACTCGTCCTCTCTACTTGTCTACTAAGGCGACCCAAAGGGAGGCGGATTCTACTCAGTTCGATCGATGCACGCAAAGATTCCCGGCACGCTCGGACACATCGAGAGGCAGTGCTACCATCGCGCCGCTATGCGTGTGTTGGGTATCGAGACATCGTGCGATGAAACCGGGGTGGCGCTGTACGACAGCGCCGCCGGGATCGTCGCCGAGGCACTGTATAGCCAGATGGCGATGCATGCCGAATACGGCGGCGTGGTACCCGAACTCGCCTCCCGCGATCACGTGCGCAAAACCGTTCCGTTGCTCAGTGACATGCTCGATCGTGCCGGCATCGCGCTACGCGACCTCGACGGCATCGCATATACCGCCGGGCCTGGATTGATCGGCGCATTAATGGTGGGCGCCGGCATCGGCCGATCGCTTGCCTGGGCGTTGCAGATCCCCGCAATTGCAGTGCACCACATGGAGGCACATTTATTGGCACCGTTGCTCGGCGATCCGCGGCCGGCGTTGCCGTTCGTGGCCCTGCTCGTGTCCGGCGGGCACACACAATTGGTGCGAGTGGACGCGATCGGCAGCTACCACATCCTCGGCGAATCCATCGACGACGCGGCCGGTGAAGCGTTCGACAAAACTGCCAAGATGCTTGGCCTCGGCTATCCCGGCGGCCCCGCGGTCGCGCGTCTTGCAGAGCACGGCGATTCGACGCGCTTCAAATTCCCTCGGCCGATGACCGACCGTCCGGGCTTCGACTTCAGTTTCAGCGGTTTGAAGACCTTCACGTTGAACACACTGCAGCGCATCGGCCAACCCACCCCGCAGGACAAGGCAGATGTCGCGCGTGCGTTCGAAGACGCCGTCGTCGATACGCTCGTCATCAAATGCCGGCGCGCGCTGCAGCACACCGGTCTGACGCGCCTGATCATGGCGGGCGGCGTGGCTGCAAATGCGCGGTTGCGCGCAGCGCTGGATGAGCAGATGCCGGGGCAGGTGTTCTACGCACCGGGCGCGCTGTGCACCGACAACGGCGCAATGGTCGCGTTCGCCGGCTACATGCGACTCGCCGCCGGCCAGCAATCGCCGCTCGAAATCCAGACCCGCGCGCGCTGGCCGCTCAACGAACTGGCGGCACTGGATGAGCAATCGGAAGTCGACTGATGGATGAACCAACGGATGGATAGGTTGCGCGTCACCGGACTCGACGTGTCGGCGCTCATCGGAATCCGGGACTGGGAGCAACTCGTACGCCAGCGCCTGGTCATCGACCTTGTCCTCGATACCGATGCCGCGCGTGTTGCAGCGACCGACGATATCGCCGCCGCGCTGGACTACAGCGCGATCGCACACAGCGTCGTCGACTTTGTCACCTCGACCCGGTTTCGACTCATTGAAACCCTTGCGGAGCGCATCGCCATGCATTTGCTCAATGAGTTCCCGATCGAGCGCCTCAGCGTCATCGTTCACAAGCCAGGTGCGGTACCCGGCGCGCTCGATACCTGCATCGAGATCCAAAGGAAAAGGGGGTCAGAGTTACTCTGACCCCCTTTTCCTTTGCGCGATCCGAATCAGGTTGGTGCGTGCATCGTCGAGGGCCTTACCGAGCGCAATTCCATCGTAGCCGGCCGCGCGCAGCGGTTGCGATGCGACCGCCGCGACATCGCGGATGAGGACCGCCAATTCCGACAAATCCACAGATGCGCATTCGGTGACGATCGCAACGATTTCGCGGGCCCAGTCGGGTTGGCGCAACGCACCAGTGGCTTTCATCGATTCCAGCAGCACCTCGGTTGGAGCCGTGCGCCAACCAGCCAGCGTTCGTCCATGACGCGCAACATCGAGCGCGGCACGCCGAAAGTCGTTGGGCGTGCGCATGCGGTCGCACAGCGCTTCGATTGAGTCAGCGTCCAACAGCCAGCCCAAGGCGCCAAAACGTTCGCGCGGAGTCGACAATCGCAGCGCTCGCGCATTGACGAACACAACGATGTCATCAATCGTCCGCAGCTCCGCAAACCACCGGCGCGTGCCATCGCACGCGCGCAACACGTCGAAGAACGCACCCGGCGCCTCCGCCTCGAGCGCTCTACGCAATTCTTGCCAGACGCGTTCCGCGGCGAGTTCCGCAACCACGTCGCGACGACACATCTCAGTCATCAACTGCAGTGTCTCGGGTGCCACGCGAAACTCGAACGCGTTGAGTTGTGCGGCGAATCTGGCGACGCGGAACACGCGCAGCGGGTCTTCAACGAACGCATCCGACACATGCCGCAACCGGCGCGCGGCCAGGTCGTCGGCACCACCCCATGGATCGATCAACACGCCATCGGGCGCGCGCGCGATCGCGTTGACTGTCAAATCGCGACGACGCAGATCGTCCTCGAGCGTCACGTCCGATCCGGCGTGACAGACAAATCCGGTGTGGCCGGGGCCCACCTTGCGCTCGGTCCGCGCGAGTGCGTATTCCTCGTGCGTTTGCGGGTGGAGAAACACCGGGAAATCGCGCCCCACCTGACGATAGCCGAGGCGCAGCATTTCTTCCGGCGTACTCCCAACGACCACCCAATCGCGTTCGCGCATCGGCAGGCCGAGGAGAGAATCGCGGACCGCGCCGCCAACCAGGTAGGTTTCCACTTCGATGATGCCGCTCGATATTTGCGCGCTGTGGTATCACGAACGCGTCGTGAAGCCAACGATCCGGCGGGATGCGTCGCTACGCGGGACAGGTCGTTGTGCTGATGACCTGATCGCTGCGGACGGATTCCAGATGCACCGGAAAGCCCCACAACCGGTGCAGGTGCTTGAGCACTTCGTCGGTGCCGCCGTTCAACGTACGGCGCAGATGTTGGGTATGGCGCAACGTCAGGCTGCGGTCGCCGCGAATGTCGGCGGAGACGATCTGGATGTTGGGTTCGCGGTCGCTGAGGTTGTACTGACTCGCGAGCAATTCGCGAACCCGCCGATAGCCACCCGAATCGTGGATTGCCGCGATCTCGATTTCGGCCTCTTCGTCGTCGTCGACCACACCGAACAACCGCAGATCTCTAATGACCTTGGGCGACAGGAATTGCAGGATGAAGCTCTCATCCTTGAAATTGCGCATCGCGTGATCGAGTACCTCGAGCCACGGCGCGCCGGCGAAGTCGGCGAACCATTCGCGGTCTTCGTCAGTCGGGTTCTCGCATACTCGGCGCAGATCCGAATACATTGCAAACCCGAGCGAATACGGGTTGATGCCACGGTAGTGCGGGTGATCGAAGCCGGGCTGAAACAACACCCCGGTGTGCGACGTCAGAAACTCCATCATGAAGCCGTCGGTCACCTTGCCTTCGTCATACAGCGCGTTGAGCAGCGTGTAGTGCCAGAACGTGGCCCAGCCCTCGTTCATCACCTGTGTCTGCCGCTGCGGGTAAAAGTACTGCGCCATCTTGCGCACGATGCGCACGATCTCGCGTTGCCACGGCTCGAGCAGCGGCGCGTTCTTCTCAATGAAATACAACAGATTCTCTTGCGGGTCTCGTGGGAATCGTTCATCGTCCCGCTCGTCCATCTCTCTCGCGCGCGGCACGGTGCGCCACAGATCGTTCAGGTTGCGCTGAATGTATTCAGCGCGTTCGCGCTGACGACGACGCTCCTCTTCGGGTGAAACCGGGTCCGGACGTTTGTAACGATCGACACCGTGGCTCATCAGCGCATGACACGAATCGAGGATCTTCTCTACCTCTTCCACACCATGGCGCTCTTCGCACTGACTGACGTACTGCTTCGCGAACACCAGGTAGTCGATGATCGAGCTTGCGTCGGTCCACGTGCGATACAGATAGTTGTTCTTGAAGAACGAATTGTGTCCATAACACGCATGCGCGATCACCAGCGCCTGCATCGTCATGGTGTTCTCTTCCATCAGATACGCGATGCACGGATTCGAATTGATGACGATCTCGTAGGCGAGACCCATCTGGCCGCGCTGGTAGCTGCGCTCCGATTCGACGAAATGCTTTCCGAACGACCAGTGGCTGTAGCCGAGCGGCATACCGATCGACGCATAGGCGTCGAGCATCTGATCGGACCGGATCACTTCGATCTGATTCGGATAGGTGTCCAGGCGAAACTCCGCCGCGAGCCGCCCGATCTCCTGGTCATACCGATCGATCAAATCGAATGTCCATTCCGAACCGGTCGAGATCGGCACGCGCGGCCCGCGATCGATTGGTAACGCCTGCGTCATGCCGCCACCACTTTCTTCTGAAACAGGTCACGAAATACCGGGTAGATGTCCGCTACTTCGGCGATGCGCCGTTGCGCGAATCGATCCGGCAGTGCATCGGCCAGGGTCTGATATTCGTTCCACAGCGCCTGCGGGTCGCGCCGCGTGATCTCCACGTACGAGAAATATTGAACGTGCGGCAGGATGCCTTTCTTCAGCACATCGACACACAGCGGTGAGTCGTCATTCCAGTTGTCGCCGTCGGACGCCTGCGCGCCATAGATGTTCCACTCGCTCGGCGAGTAGCGCTCGGCAATGATCTCCGCCATCATTTTCAGCGCACTGGACACGACCGTACCGCCGGTTTCACGCGAGTAAAAGAACTCCTGCTCATCCACTTCCTTCGCCACCGTGTGATGCCGAATGAAGACGATCTCCGTGCGCTCATAGTTGCGCTTCAGAAACAGATACAGCAGCAGAAAGAAACGCTTCGCCAACTCCTTGATGTGCTGATCCATCGAACCGGACACGTCCATCAGGCAGAACATGACCGCCTTCGACGTGGGCACCGGTTGCTTCAGGTGCAGGTTGTAGCGCAGATCGTAGGTATCCAGAAACGGCACGCGTTTGATCCGGCGCCGCAGCTCCGACAGCTCGTTCTTGATGCGTCGCGACGTCACCTCATCACCGGCGCCCTCGGCAAGCACCAGATCGTCTTCGAGTTCGGCAATCCGGTTGCGCGTGCCGCCGGTGAGCGCGATGCGTCGCGCCTTTGCAACGCGCAACGAGCGCACCACGTTCAGCTTTGCCGGCACGCCATCGTGTGCGAAACCCGCGTGGACGCGCTTGAAACTGTCGGCGCCGCGCAAGTGGCGCTTTACCAGATTCGGCAACTCGAGGTCTTCGAACACCACGTCGAGGAACTCGTCCTGCGTCAACTGGAATACAAAGTCGTCGTCGCCTTCGCCACTATCCGATGCATTGCTGCCGCCGCCACCGCTACCGCCGGACGGGCGGGGCACACGATCGCCGGCAACGAATTCACGGTTGCCCGGATGTACGATCGATCGTCGACCATCCGCACCGTGGCTGAAAGACGGTTCATCGACATCGGACGCTGGAATCGATACGTCCTCACCGCGTTCCATGTCGGTGATGCTGCGCTGCTTGATGGCCTCCTGCACCGCTTTCTGAATGTGCGATTTGTAGCGGCGCATGAATCGCTGTCGATTCACCGCGTTCTTGTTGCGGCTGTTAAGCCGCCGATCAATGACGTAGGACACGGTACCTCCCGCGCCGCCTATTGGGCTTTGCGAACCCGCAGATACCACTCCGCAAGCAGTCTGACCTGCTTTTCCGTATAGCCGCGATCGACCATCCGGGCGACGAAGTCGTTGTGCTTCTTCTGCTCGTCCTTCGAGCCTTTCGCGTTGAAAGAAATCACCGGCAACAGATCTTCAGTGTTCGAGAACATCTTCTTCTCGATCACGGTGCGCAGTTTCTCGTAGCCGAGCCACGATGGATTCTGGCCATTGTTGTTTGCCCGGGCTCGCAGCACAAAGTTTACGATCTCGTTGCGGAAGTCTTTCGGATTGGAGATGCCGGCAGGCTTTTCGATCTTCTCCAGTTCCTCATTGAGCGCCGCCCGGTTGAGGATGTCGCCGGTCTCGGGATCACGGTACTCCTGATCCTGAATCCAGAAGTCCGCGTAGATGACGTAGCGATCGAAGATGTTCTGGCCATACTCCGAATACGATTCGAGGTAGGCGGTCTGAATCTCTTTACCGATGAATTCGATGTATTTCGGCGCGAGATATTCCTTGATGAATCCGAGATAACGAGTACGCGTGTCTTCCGGGAACTGCTGCTGGTCGATCTGCTGTTCGAGCACGTACATCAGATGCACGGGGTTCGCCGCCACTTCGCTGGCATCGAAGTTGAATACCTTCGACAGAATCTTGAACGCGAACCGCGTCGACTGGCCCTGCATGCCTTCATCGACACCCGCGGCGTCGTGATATTCCTGCAGCGTCTTCGCTTTCGGATCGGTATCCTTCAGGTTCTCGCCATCATAGACGCGCATCTTCGAATACAGATTCGAGTTCTCTGGTTCCTTCAGCCGCGACAGTACCGAGAACTGCGCCAGCATCCGCATCGTATCCGGCGCGCAGGGCGCTTCGCTCAGTGAGGAACCATTGATCAGCTTCTCGTAGATCTTCACCTCTTCCGAGACGCGCAGACAGTACGGCACCTTGACGATATAGACACGGTCGATGAACGCTTCGTTGTTCTTGTTCGATTTGAAGTTCTGCCACTCCGACTCGTTGGAGTGGGCGAGCACAACACCATCGAACGGAATACCGCCGATCGCCTCGGTACCGTTGTAGTTGCCTTCCTGCGTTGCCGTCAGCAGTGGATGCAGCACCTTGATCGGCGCCTTGAACATCTCGACAAACTCCATCAGACCCTGATTGGATTTACACAGCGCGCCCGAGTAGCTGTACGCGTCGGGGTCGTTCTGCTCGAACTCCTCGAGCTTGCGAATGTCGACCTTGCCGACCAGCGCGGAGATGTCCTGGTTGTTTTCATCACCGGGCTCAGTCTTCGCGATCGCGACCTGATCGAGAATCGACGGAAACAGTTTGACGACGCGGAACTGCGAGATATCGCCGCCGAATTCCTTGAGGCGCTTGGCTGCCCACGGTGACATCACGCAGCGCAGGTAGCGGCGCGGAATGCCATAGTCGTCTTCGAGGATGCCCGCATCTTCGGCTACATCGAACAAGCCGAGCGGCGATTCGTTCACCGGCGATCCTTCGATCGCGTAGAACGGCATCCGCTGCATCAACGACTTCAGTCGCTCGGCCAACGATGATTTGCCACCGCCGACGGGTCCCAACAGGTAGAGAATCTGCTTGCGCTCTTCCAGCCCCTGAGCCGCGTGGCGGAAGAATGAAACGATCTGCTCGATCGCCTCTTCCATACCGTAGAACTCATCGAAGGCGGGATACCGTTTGATCACCTTGTTGGAAAAGATCCGCGACAGCCGCGCATCCTTCGAGGTATCGACGAACTCGGGTTTCCCGACCGCAAGCAGCAAGCGCTCCGCTGCTGTTGCGTACGCTGTCGCATCGTCGCGACAGATCTCGAGGAATTCCTTCAGTGAATACTGTTCTTGCTGGGATGCGTCGTAACGACTGCGGAAGTGCTCGAAAACGCCCATGTGTTCTCCTCCATGTAAATGTTCGATCAGGGGATCGAACCACATGACGGAGGTCTCACACTACGGCACCCTGCCGTGAGTCCCTCGCCCGGTGCGCCTATCAGTAACCGTAGTACAGCGCACACAAAAGCGCCAGTTGGCTCCGTCACAGTCTGTCGGTTCTTCCACGCCGTCCATCCACTAATCATTCGACCGATTTCACCGAGAACCGTTCACGGTCATGCAACCGCAATGCGGTGAGCCTGTTGCCCCACACGCATCCGGTATCCAACGCATACAGATCGTCGACGTCGCACTGACCGTTGATCGCCGCCCAATGACCGAATACCAGCCGAAGCGGCGGCGGTGTTTTTCGATAGAAGTGAAACCACGCCCGATATCCTTTCGGAATGTTGGTGAGCGGGCCGTCATACACCAGTTCCAGCTCGCCAACGGCGTTGACCAGTCGCATTCGGGTCAGATAGTTGATGATGGACCTCAGGCGCTCCATTCCTTTGAGTTCATCGTTCCAACATGCAGGATTGTTGCCATACATGGCCGACAGCACTTCGACGAAGTCGTCACCGGCCAGAACGGCCTCGACTTCTCGGGCGCGGGCGGACGCAAAATCGATATCCCATATGTGCGGAATGCCTGCGTGCGCCATCGCAAAGCCCAACGTTTCATCCACGTGGATCAACGGTCGGCGGCGCAACCAGTCGATCAGCGCATCACGATCGGGCGCAGCGAGCACTTCGGCGAGCGTGTCGCTCGATTTCGGTGCGCGTTGCCCCACGGATAGCGCAAGCAGGTTCAGGTCGTGATTGCCCAGTACCGTAATGGCGCAATCGTCCAATGATTTGACGAATCGAAGGGTTGCGAGCGAAGCCGGGCCGCGATTGACGAGGTCGCCGGCGAACCACAGTCGGTCCCGCGCATCGTCGAAGTCGACCCGATCCAGCAAACGTCGAAGTGATTCGTAACAGCCCTGAACGTCACCGATCGCGTAGACCGACATCAATCAACCCGCTCGGTTTGCCATGCCGGGATGCCGCATTCGAACCTCTCAATCATGCGCGTGTGACTCACTGATTCTCGCGGTGCTCCGCCACTTGGTTGGCGAGTTCCACATATCCCGCCAGATCGAGCGCATCCGGACGAATGCCCGGATCGATACCTGCGCGCGACCAATCGATGTCCAGCGATTGTAGTGCATTGCGCAACGTCTTTCGGCGCTGCTGGAACGCCGTGCGCAGAACCATCCTGAACGCGTCGCGTGATCGCATCGGCAACAGCGTCTTACGCGGCGTGATGCGAACGAAGGTCGAGGTGACCTTTGGCGGTGGTCGAAAATTCTCCGGGCCGACATCGAACAGCGGTTCCACATGCGCGGCATACTGCGCTAGCAGCGCGAGGCGACCCCAATCCTTGCTGCCCGGTGACGCAGCCAACCGATCGACGACTTCCTTCTGCAGCAGAACGTGCACATCGCGAACGCCCTCCAGATTTTCCAACAAACGCAGCAACAGAGGGGTGGAGATGTTGTACGGCAGGTTGCCTACGATGCGACGCGCGCGGGTCAGTAGCGGTGCCAGGTCCAACTGCAGTACATCGGCCTCGATGATGCGCAGGCCGGCGAACCGTCGTTGCAGCACCGCGACGAGGTCGCGATCGATCTCGATCACCGTGACGTCATCGGAGGCGGCAAGCAGGTGCCGCGTCAACGCACCTTCGCCGGGACCAATCTCCAGAATCGGATCACCGTGGCCGTATGCCAGCCGCTCGGCCATTGCCTCGAGCACGGCTTCGTTGTCGAGAAAGTGCTGGCCGAAGCGGCGTCGGGGGCGATGGCTCACGAGCGCACGAGCGACGCCGCAAGCGCAATGGCTGCGACGAGACTACCGGTATCGGCACCGCCGCGTCCCGCCAGATCGAGCGCCGTCCCGTGATCCACGGACGTTCGCACGATCGGCAGCCCGAGCGTGACATTGACTGCGTTGCCGAACCCGACGTGCTTCAACACCGGTAGTCCCTGGTCGTGGTACATCGCCAGGACCGCGTCCGCGCCGGACAGCATCCGGGGCGTGAACAGCGTGTCCGCCGGTAGCGGGCCAACCACGCCACGTTGCGCAAACGCGCGGCAGACGGGCGCAATCACGTCGATCTCCTCGTGCCCCAGATGACCGCCTTCGCCCGCATGCGGATTGAGTGAAGTCACCAGCACGCGCGGTCGCGCAATCGCAAACCGTCGCGTCAGGTCTTCGAGCAATATCTCGAGTACTGCGGTCAACCGCTTCCGTGTGATCAACGCCGGGACCGCGGACAGTGGAACGTGTGTCGTGGCAAGCGCGACGCGCAGATCACCCGCGACCAGCAGCATCACGACGGTGCTGCGCGCGCACCGCTGCGCGAGAAATTCCGTATGACCGGAGAACGCGATGCCCGCGTCGTTGATGATCGATTTCTGCACGGGGCCGGTGACCATTCCGGCAAAGCGGCCGGCGAGACAGCCGTCAACCGCTACCGTCAGTGTCTCGATCACATAGGGCACATTGACCGTATCGAGCGTTCCCGCCACGACATCGCCGGCGAGGGGAACCGGCTGAACCGACAGCGCACCCGCCGCACAACTTACGGCACCTGGATACAGTTCGATCGCGAGCTTCAAACCCAGTTGCATTGCACGCGCCGCAAGCAGTCGCGGATCTGCCACGGCGACGACCGGAACCTCACGCGCCTGCTGTGCCCATATCACCGCGAGATCGGGTCCGATGCCGGCCGGCTCTCCGGTCGTCAGCACCAACGGCAAATTCATCGGCTGCGCCTTTCTATTACCTGTGCAACGCGGAGCTATTGTGCCGTTGTTTGCGTCTCTGTTGCGTTTTTTGCTTTCGGTTCGCCGTCGCTTCCGACGCGGATCTCCACGTAGGCTTCATCACGTATTTCTTTCAGCCAAGCCTGCAACTCTTCCTCGTAGCGCCGATTGTGCAGCACGCGAATGGCCAGATCGCGACGCGCGTCTTCGCTCATGTCGTGTTGCCGTCGACCGAGGATCTGCAATACGTGCCAACCGAATTTCGAGTGGAACGGCTCGCTCAATTTTCCGGTGGGTGTCGCGCGCATCATGTCGGCAAACTCCGGGGCGAATTTGTCCGGCTCGACCCATCCCAGATCACCACCGGTCAGCGCACTGCTGGGATCCTCCGAATACAGTCGTGCGAGCGTCGCGAAATCCTCACCCGCAACCAGGCGCCGATGGATGTCGTCGATCAACGCCTTGGTGTCCGCTTCGCTGCGAATCTCCGACGGCTTGACCAGAATGTGGCGCACGTGTGCCTGTTCGACCACCTCGGTGCCGGCTCCGCGCTTATCGAGCAGTTGCACGATATGGAATCCGCTACTGCTTCGAACCGGCGGCGCGGTCTCGCCAACCTTCAGACCCAGCACCTCCTCAGCGAAGACTGTCGGCAACTCGCCCGCTTTGCGCCAACCGAGGTCGCCCCCTTCGAGCGCGCGCGAGTCCGACGAATGCGCGATCGCCATCTGCCGGAAGTCGGCGCCGGCTTTCAGCTGGTCATAGATGGAGTTCGCCTCCGCCTGGGCTTTCGCCACCGTCTCGGGTTTGGCATTGCTGTCGACCGCGATGAGTATGTGGCCGACGCGATATTCGTCGGACAGCGTCTGCTGGCCGAGCGGCGACGCCAGGAACGCGTCGATCTCTTCGTCCGACAGGTAGATCCGGCGATTCACTGCGCCGCGCTGGACCCGCTGGATGATCATCTCGCGGCGCACCTCGTCACGAAAATCGTTGTAACTCATGCCGTCGTGGGCGAGCGCGGCAGTGAACTGTTCGAGCGTCATCTTGTTTTGCTTCGCGATTCCCTCCAACGCGTCGGTCAGCGATTCGTCGTCGATCCGGATGCCCGCCCGTTTGCCCATCTGCAACTGGATGCTCTCCATGATCAACCGCTCGAGCATCTGATTGAACAGCACCTTGTCCGGCGGGATCTGCATGTTGGCCGATCGCATCTGCGCACGGACAGACTTCAGACGGTCCACGAGTTCCGACGCCAACACAACGTCGTCGTCGACGATCGCGACGATGTAGTCGAGCGTCTGCGGCACGGCGTTCGCGGTAAGGCTCGACGTCAGGCTCACCAACATCAGTACCCCACCGAACAACCACTTCAACGACATTCAGAACTCCTCCGCAACATAACCCGGGATGCCGGCATGCATCATCGAATCGATTCGTCCGCCGATACTGGCGAGACCCTTGAAGACAACCTGGAAGAACACGCCCTTGTCCGACTGAGCGTCAGGTGTGATGGTGCTACCGGGCGTCGACAGAAACTTTCTGCCGACCACGCGAATCTGCCAACAGCAGTCACTGTACTCAAGACCGGCAAGCGCCTCGATAGTTCGATGCTCCTCGAGGTCGTATTGGAACCGGCCGATCGCGCTCCACTGTCGAAAGACCGACCAGTAGATCGAAGTGTCGGACTGGCGCAGCACGGGCTGAATGTCGTTACGCCGCTGGTAGCCAATATTGAATATGTGGCGGTTGTCGGCGCGATATTGCAGCGCCGTACCAATCTCGTCCCATTCACCGTCGTTCGGATTCCAGGTTCCGGACGCGCGAATACTCAGATGGTCGGCAAGCGCCGCCGCGACCTGGCCGGCAATCGCCGAACTCTGGTGACGATCGTCCGCGGTTACAGTACCCGACTGCGTCACGAGGCGATCTTCGAAATAAAAAATCTGACCGACGCTGGCACGCAGTCGTTCCTGCCCGGTATCTCCGTTCAACCAGCGCGTCGTTACCGCCGCTGTGAGTTGATTCGCATCACCGATCCGGTCGATCCCCGCGAAGCGATTGTCTCGAAACAGTTGGTCGAACGTGAAGGACAGCTCGCTGACGTCGAATTGCGGCAGCTGATCCTGGTTCCGGTACTGCTGGTACAGATAGAAGAGGCGCGGCTCCAACGTCTGTATCGCCGGACTGCCGAACCAGTTCGTGTCGCGCTCGAAATACAAGCCGCTATCCACCGAGCCGAGCCAGATTTTGCGGTCGGGCTCCGGGTCTGCACCGAGCGGTTCGTCCTCCAGGTTGTAACGCGTGTAGCGGTAGCCTCCAACGAAGTGCACGTACCCGGGCGCCCAATCGAACGGCAAACGAATGCGCGGCTCGATGTCCAGGCGCTCACCGTTGATGCGCGCAATGCCTGTGAACTGTCCATTCGGCCGGTCGAATTTCGCCCACGATGATTTCACCGACCACCAGACAGGACCAACCTGCGGCGCATTGTAGTTGAGATCGATTTCCGGTAACCGCCGATACGGCTCGGTGACCGCAACGTCGAGGCGTTGGAAATCCTGCATCCACACGCTGGTGGACAGACCGCCATGGTCATACCCGACCAATCCATATTGTTCCAGTTGCACCTGGCTGGACGAGGCGAGGTTGCTGCCAAGATCGCGAAAATAGTCGTAGTCGCTGACCTTCGTCGTGTTGATCTGCGTCCTGAACGCGCCATATTGACCGTGCTGATGTGCAGTGAACAACCAGCGATCGGCGGGATTGAAGCCGGTCAGTCCGAGGTTGTCGAAATCGGTTCGCGAATACGTCCCGTTGTACTCCTTGTCGTTCGGCAGATAGGCGCCACCGAAATCCGCTTTGCCGTATCGGGAGATCTCGCGAAAATCCCCTTCCAGCCCGGTACCACGGTCGGAGATATACCGCGGCGTCAACGTCGCGTCATAGTTCGGCGCCAGGTTCAGATAATACGGCGCTGCGATGTCGATGCCGTTGTTTTGCCCGACACCGACGTCGGGAAACAGCCAACCTGACATGCGTTCATCAGTCACCGGAAATCGCAGATACGGCGTGTAGAAAACCGGGACGTCGTGGATACGCAACACCGCATTGCGTGCGGTGCCGAATTTGGCACCATCATCGATCTGTATTTCGCTGCTGGTCACCTTCCATTCATTGTTGCCCGGCTCGCAGCGTGTGAACGATCCCTGCGTGACGTGAACGTCGCCGACACCGCTTCGACTCAGCTCGTCCGCGGTGCCGCGCAATGCGCGTGGCTGCAGCACGAATTGTGAGTCCGTCACCGACGCGGCACCCGTGTCGACGTGAAATTCGGCGGAGCGCCCTTCTATCAGCATGCCGGGCTCGCGCAACGTGACGCCGTCGCTCGCGTCGACCGTCTGTTGCGGTTGTAGATATGTTGCCTTCGACGCCAGCAACGATTGGTTGCCGCGTGTCACCTGAACCGAGCCGCTGAGTTCGGCGCGATCCTGCAACCAATACTGGAATTGGTCTGCCTGCGCGTGCATCGGCATCTTGTCGAGCTGAACTTTTGACAACGCAGTGAACGGCGGCTCGACATAAGCGCCAGCGCAATATTCGGGAATCGTCCTCAACCTGGCCGCAGGCAACTGGCTTCGCGGCACCCAGTCGAGTGTTTGTGATGCCGCATGAGGCGTTGCGGCCGCAGCGGCTTTCGATGCCGCACTCGCGCTGGGCGTTGCCGCGTTCGAGGGTTGACCGGCGCCGACGCATTGCCATCCGGCATGATCCGGTGACGGGGTACACAGCCAGCGATCAGCGGCGTGGGCGCATAGCGCAAACGCTGCACCGCAGGCCAGTAGGAAGGCTGAACGCATGGATGGCATCGTGGAATTGCGCGCGGATGATACCATTCGAACAATGCACGCCGCCCAGCCATCCAGCCGTCGGCTCGCGCTCGAAACATGGGTCGCGCGCGTCCTCGCCGATACCGGAACATATGCGTCGGACACATGGCAACCAGTTGCCGGCGATGCAAGTTTCCGACACTTCTACCGAATCCACACGGGCACCGAAAGTCTGATCGCGATGGACGCGCCGCCGGCAACGGAGAACAACGCGCAGTTCATCGCGTTGTCCAAGCTGTTTCGCAGTGCCTCGGTTTGCGTGCCCGTCGTAGTTGCTAGCGACGTCGAGAATGGATTCCTGCTGGTGTCGGATCTCGGAGAGCTGCTGTATTCAACCGTGTACCGCACCGACGAGCACGATGCGGCGATCGATGCCGCACTCGACACGATGACGCGGATTGCTCGTGTCGGTGATGGCGCCGGAATGGTGCCACCCTATACGGCCCAGCGTCTGCACGATGAACTCGATCTATTCAGAATCTGGTTCGTCGAAGGTCTGCTGCAGCAGACCCTAACAAAATCACACGAGCGCATGCTCCAGGACGTCTGGCAACGGCTGATCGACAGCATCGATGCGCAGCCGAAAGTCTGCGTTCACCGCGACTTTCATTCACGCAACTTGCTCTGGGGCGCAGATCGCGTAACACGCGTCGTCGACTTTCAGGACGCACTATACGGTCCCGCGCTGTACGACCTCGCCTCGCTGCTGCGCGATTGTTACGTGCGATTCGACGAAGCTGAAATCGCGCGCTGGCGCGACCGATTCCGGGTACGAGCCGCACACGCCGGGTTGCACGTCGAACCGGATCCGGCGCGATTCGCGCAACAGCTCGATCTGACCGCGATGCAACGCCAATTGAAAGCCATTGGCATTTTCTCGCGCCTGGAACTACGCGATCAGCGACCGAGTCACCTCGTCGATATCGCGCCGGTGCTGGATCATCTGATCGATGTCGCCGCGACACACTCTGAGTTTATGGCGTTCTCGCAATGGCTCGCGCAATCGATCCGGAGTGTTGCACACGCGGCATTGGTGGCGCGAGGTGTAGATTGCGCGCGATGATTCTCGCGGCCGGCCGTGGCGAAAGACTGCGACCATTGACCGATCGCACGCCAAAGCCGCTGCTGCCCATCGCCGGTGAACCGTTGATCGTGCATCAGTTGCGCTGGCTCGAGCGGGCCGGTATTCACGACGTCGTCGTCAACCTGCATCATCTGGGTGAATCAATCGCGACAGCGCTCGGAACGGGCGACGATCTAGGCGTACGCATCACGTATAGCCGCGAGGAAACACTGCTGGAGACGGGCGGCGGCATCGTGCGTGCGCGTCCGCTGCTTGGCGATGCACCGTTCGTGGTCGTCGCGGGCGATATCTGGACCGACTATCCGATCGCGCGGCTGGTCGGCGCATTGGGCAACGATCTGGCGCACCTCGTGCTTGTCCCGACACCGGCGCACCGGAGCGAGGGCGACTTCGGACTCGATCGCGACCGCGTCACACGTGGAGTCGAGCGTCCCTATACCTTCGCCGGAATATCGCTGCTGTCGCCAGCGCTGTTCGACAATGCCCCACCCAGCCCATTCCCGTTGCGCGATCTGCTGTTCGCCGCGAGCGGCGCTTGTCGGCTCGGCGGCGAACTGTGGCGCGGTGATTGGACCGATATCGGTACCCCTGCGCAGTACGAGGCGCTGCAGCATAGAGCGCGCTGACCCGATTTCCGCCGCGCGGCGCGAAGCAACGGCCTGCTAGAATGCACGCGCATGAATGACCACTGGATAGCACCGTCGATTCTCGCAGCAGATTTCGCGCGGCTCGGCGCCGAAATCGATGCGGTGATATCGGCCGGCGCGGACCTGATCCATTTCGACGTGATGGACAACCACTACGTGCCGAATCTGACGATCGGCCCACCGGTGTTGCGGTCGCTGCGCAAATATGGGCTACGCGCGCCGGTCGACGTACATCTGATGGTGCAGCCGGTTGACCGCCTCATCGGCGACTTCCTCGATGCCGGCGCGAACTACATCAGCATTCATCCTGACGCGACCAGACATGTTCACCGCTCGCTCAGTCTGATTCGTGAAGGTGGCGCCAAGGCCGGCCTGGTATTCAATCCTGCAACGCCGCTCGACCACCTCTCGTACGTGCTCGACCTCGTCGATCTGGTGCTGATCATGTCGGTGAATCCCGGATTCGGCGGCCAGCGATTCATCGACTCGAGTCTCGGCAAGCTCACGGACGCGCGCGCGATCATCGACAGCAGTGGTCGCTCAATACGGCTCGAAATCGACGGTGGCATCAAACCGGACAACATCGCCGCAGCCGCGCATGCCGGCGCCGACACGTTTGTCGCGGGATCGGCGATCTTCGGCAGTGACGACTACGCGGCGACGATCGCTTCGATGAGACGCGCACTTGGGTGACGACACAGTGTTGTCGCGAACTTATCGCGCCTATCTTTTTGATCTCGACGGCACCCTGATCGACAGCGCCCCAGACATCAACAGCGCATTGAACGCCGCGCTGAACAGTGCGGGATATCCAAGTGTCGGGGAAGCATTGACGCGATGCTGGATCGGTCACGGCTCGCGAGCGCTGCTGGAGCACGCGCTCGCCCACCACAGTGCGTCGGATACGATCGCAGACGACCGGGCAATGGCGCAGCTGCTGCAGTGCTTCATCGACCACTACGCCACGCACATCGCCGACACGAGCACAGCGTATGCGGGCGTTTTCGAGGCGCTACAGGCTCTGCAATCGCGCGGCGCGCGACTCGCAGTGGTGACGAACAAGTTGACGGGGCTCTCGCGACAGGTGCTCTCGGCGCTGCGGCTCGACTGCTACATCGAAGCCCTCGTCTGCGGTGACACGCTGGCGCAGCGCAAACCGGACCCGGCCCCGCTGAAACACGCCTGCAGACTGCTGAATTGCGCGATCGAAGATGCGTTGTTCGTCGGCGACTCGATCACAGACGTCGAAACCGCGCGCGCAGCCGGCTGCGCGGTGGTATGCGTTCGCGATGGCTACAGCCAGGGTACGCCGGCCGAACAGCTCGGCGCGGACGCGGTCATTGATTCCCTGATCGAGCTCATTTAGCCTGCCGGGCCCTTCCCGATCTCCCCTGTCATGACGCCGGAAGAGTTCGCCCGTCTCGCCGCCGAAGGCTACAACCGCATCCCCGTCGTCGAGGAAGCGCTGGCCGACCTCGATACACCGCTATCGACGTACCTGAAGCTCGCCGCCGGCCCATACTCTTACCTGCTCGAGTCGGCCCAGGGTGGCGAAAAATGGGGCCGCTATTCGATCATCGGTCTGCCGGCGCGAACCGTTTTGAAAGTGTCGGGCACGCAGATCACGATCACCACCGACGGCCATGTCGTCGAGCAGACCGACAGCGATGATCCGCTCGATTTCATCGAGCGCTACATGGCCCGGTTCCGGGTCGCACACGTAGCCGGCCTGCCGCGATTCTATGGTGGTCTCGTCGGCTACTTCGGTTACGACACTGTCCGCTACGTCGAGAAGCGCCTCGCACACAGCGCCCCACCTGACTCGTTGGGGACGCCTGATATCCTGTTGATGGTATCCGATGACATCATCGTGTTCGATAATCTCAAAGGTCGGATGCAGCTCATCACGCTTGCTGATCCGTCGATGCCGGATTCGTTGAGTCGCGCACGGGAACGCCTGAGCCGGATCGCGCGCCGCCTCGCCGGGCCAGTTCCCGATATTGCTGCTTCGAGCGCCAACCAACCGCTGGATGAGTCGGATTTCGTTTCGGAATTCGGTCGAGAGGCATTTCTGACCTCTATCGAGAAGATTCGCGAGTACATTGTCGCTGGCGACGTGATGCAGGTCGTGCTGGCACAGCGCATGTCGGTGCCGTTCAGCGCAGCTCCGATCAATCTGTATCGCGCGCTGCGCAGCCTGAATCCATCGCCGTACATGTATTACATGGACCTCGACGACTTTCACCTGGTGAGTTCTTCACCGGAGATCCTGGCGCGCGTGGAAGACGGCGTCATCGTCAATCGGCCGCTGGCGGGAACGCGGCGGCGCGGGTACACCGAAGCCGAAGACAACGCCATGGAAGCGGAACTGCTCGCGGACCCCAAGGAGATTGCCGAGCATCTGATGCTGATCGACCTGGCACGTAACGATGTCGGTCGGGTGGCGCAGACCGGTAGCGTCGAGGTCACCGAGCGATTTGCGATCGAACGCTACTACTCCGTGATGCACATATCGAGCAATGTCGTGGGCAAGTTGAAGGCCGGCGCCACGGCGATAGACGTACTGCGCGCGACGCTACCGGTCGGCACGCTGTCCGGCGCGCCGAAGATTCGCGCGATGGAGATCATCGACGAACTCGAACCGGTCAAACGCGGCATCTATGGCGGCGCGGTCGGCTATCTGGCGTGGAACGGGAATATGGATACCGCGATCGCGATCCGCACCGCGGTGGTCAAGGACGGCAAGGTCTACATCGAGGCAGGTGGCGGTATCGTCGCAGATTCGATCGGCCGACTCGAGTGGAAGGAAAGTATGAACAAAGCCCGCGCGATCTTTCACGCCGCGGCGATGGCCGAGCGGCGTTTCAAAGACCTTTCCGACGCCTGAGCCTTCGACGCCTGATCTTTCGGGCACCTGACGCGTCAGCTGAACAGCGACTGAACAGTTCGCGAATTACCGCCTTGACAATGTCCTGCAGGCGGTCCATTTTGTGTTCACTTTTCCTCCACTATCGGCTGAGCACTATGCGCTCCGCTTTCATTACCGCACTTCTGCTCGCCGCCGCCCCTGCCATGGCGCAGCAGACGACGCTGGGCTACGACGCCTTTATCGGCGGCGCAAAGGTCGGCGCGGCAGAGGTGAAAATCAGTACCGACGACGCGCGTTACGAAATCAGCGGCAAAGCTTGGACCGTCGGCCTCTTCAACCTCGTCACACAGTGGCAAGGCGTCTTCAGCTCCAGCGGCCGACTCGCCGACCGGGGTCCGGTCAACGACGGTTATCGCTACATCGAGCGAACGCGCAACAAGGTCAAGGAACTGACGCTCAGCGATGGTCAACTGACCTACGTCAAGAACGGCCATGTCCGGTTGCCGCGCGCTCCGACCAGTCTCGATCTGTTGTCCGCGCTGTTCGTATCGCACGACTGTGCATCGGCCGGCGCAGCAGTGCACAACGGTAAGGATCAGTTCGCGTTGCAGTTGACGGGACAGCAAGCGGTTTCGCCGTCGGATAGCGACGCTACCGAACGCTGCACGTTCGTCGTCAGCAGCAAGGACAACGAACGCATCGATGCGACCGTCTGGCTCGAACACATCGATGGATTGACCGTGCCTGTGCGACTGGATCTAGCCGGCGCGCTCGTTGGCACGCTGCGCCTGCAGTCGGCGGGACGCAGCGATTCGCCAGACAAATCCGCCAAACCGCGCGACTCTACCATACAGATCTGACGACGCTGGAAGGGCGCGCTCGAACTAGCTGCTCAGCGTTTTCCGCGCATCGAATCCAGGCTCCAGATACCTGGGCCCTGCGACGAAATGTATAAGAACGCGAAACAAAAGATAATCGCCAGTTCGCCGCCGTTCATAATCGGAAAGAGCGCTTTGCTCCCGTGCGCCAGCCAATATGCCACGGCCATCAGCCCGCTACAGACGAATGCGGCCCATCGGGTCATTAGACCGATCATCACCAGTGTGCCGCCGATCAGCTCGATCGGTCCGGCAATGTAGATAATGAACGCCGGTATTCCCGCGCCCATTTCGAGTGGCCACCCCAACAGTTTCTGCAAGCCGTGGAACAGGAACAACAGGCCCGTAACGAATCGAAGTACTGCATAGGTGTAGCTGTTCAGCGGTGCCATGAAGTTTGCCATCGCTCTCCCCCCTTGAGCGTAAGTCACGCCGTTGACCTTAGCCTAACTGGATGCTGAAAAGCATCCTGTGGTCCGGCGGATGGAGAGGCGCTCCGCGGCGAAGGCTGAGTTACACTTGGTGGCATCCGTGAGGCGTTGTGGATATGAAACGCACCTCCGATGTGAAAGATCTGAACAGGTTTCGCAGCGACCGCTACTTCGTCGTTGACGGGAAGTGGTATTTCACAACGCGCGAAGGCAGCAACGAAGGGCCGTACGACTCGGCCGAAGAGGCGATGCGCGCACTGACTCAGTACTTGATGGACAAGGGCGCGCGGCCCGCCGGCAATGAGCCGTGGGATACGCCAGGCGCCTCAAACTGATAACTTCGATCGACCGAGATCATTCAATGCAATTCGTCACCCATGAAATCGCCGGCGCGGACGGTATGGTTCGCGGCCTGTTCATGTCGCGCAGCCTCGCCGCACCGGCCGCATCTCATACGCATTTCCCGGGCGTTCGCGCGGTCGCCATTCTGCCGAAACAATTCGATTCGACCGAAGCTGCGACTGCCTGGTTACAAAAGACCGCGGAACAGGGCGGCAATGCCGTCGCCGTGCAAGTTGGGCCATCGCGCTGGCTGATCGGCGCTTGGATCGCCGATAGCCCCGCGTCACGCTGACACTCGGAAATCCCCGCCGCCGAGCTATCGAACGCGATCTCGAGACGCGTGCAGTACGCCGATCAATCCCTCGCCGAGCCATTTCTGCAGCAGCGCGGCCGCGCGCATCGGCACCTCATCCGGGGCCATCCGTTCCAGCAGAGATGCACACAGCGCCGAAAAATCGCCACCGGCCGCCAGTACGCGCCATGCGACGAGTTCGTCGGACTCCGTCGAACGAAACACCGTCGTCAGGCCTTTGCGCCAAATCAGACATCCCGACGGCTCGTCCAGTGCGGCCACTACCGGCATGTCCTGGTTCGCCTTCACGGCATTCCAAACGCCGAGCGTATTGAACCGCGTGTCCAGAGTCTGCACGGATGGATGAATATCCACCCAAAGCGTCGGCCACGACTCGGCTGCAATCCGCGCCATATCTTCGATACGGGCGACAGACTGGTCGCGGGCATCGAACGCTTCAACGAGCCCCCATTCGAACGTTGCCATTTCAACTGCGAACGGCCGATTGGGCAGGCTCGCCGTGGACTCGACAAACGCCGCAAGCCGCGCTCCGAATCCACGCAGCGTGTACGAAATAGAGGGAAACGCGGCAATGTACTCTTCCGACAGGCCGGCAAAGGTGCGTTCGCCGAGCATCGATTGGAGCACCGGATAGTCGCTCACCAGTACATCAACCAGTCGCGCGCGATAGGCGCTGCCATAAATCTGCAGACGTGAAGCGGAATCCAGGCGTTGCGTTTCCACAACCGCCGCGCCGACACCTTCATCGCCATCGAACAGATAGCGCTTGAAGTCCTGTTGCAATTGTTCGAGCGTCATGAGGCAACGGACAGGCTGCGTCCGATACCACGCGCCTTGTCGAGCTCCGCGAGTAGATCCGACAGTGGCGGCATGTTGTCGTCGCGTTCGATCATGGTCGCCACGGGGCCCACGATTTCGAGCGCCCGCGCGTACAAATCCCACACCGCGTCGACGATTGGCTGATCGTGGCTGTCGATGATGTAGGCACCGTGATTGCGATGCCCGGCAAGGTGGATCTGTTGGACACGCTCGTGCGGAACCGAATTCAGGTATGTCAGTGGATCGAATTCGTGATTTACAGAGCTGACATACACATTGTTGACGTCGAGCAACAGCAGGCAATCGCTGCCAGACACCACGGCCGAGACAAACTCCCATTCCGGCATTTGAGAATGTCGATATTCGAGATAACTCGACACGTTCTCGAGCAGAATCTGCCGGCCCAGAAAATCCTGCACGCGGTTGACGCGTTCCACGACATGCCGGATCGCTTCTTCGTCGTATGGCAACGGCATCAGGTCGTGAAGATTGTGTCCGCCCACACCCGTCCAGCACAGATGGTCTGATATCCAACGCGGCTGAACACGATCTGCGAGGGTCTTCAGTCGGCCGAGATAGTCGAAGTCGAGCGGATCGACGCCACCGATCGACAAAGAAACCCCATGCATGACGACCGGATAGCGTTCGGCGATCAGGTCGAGATAGTGCAATGGCTTGCCGCCAGGAACCAGGTAGTTCTCCGACAGGATCTCGAACCAGTCTACCGGCGGTTCCTCGGCAAGAATCGCGTCGTAGTACGGCGGCCGCAATCCGAGGCCGTAGCCCAAACTACGATGGTTGGACGACATTGCGTCACTCCGCGTCGAGACCAGTTCGGTCAGGCGGCGAGATCCATATCCGAGCCACCATACTCCGGACCGGCTGCAATCCCGGGTACCAAGCCGCCGCTCGGCGATGTCTTCACACAGGAGGCGATCGACACCAGCAACGATGCCGCGTACGGAACGGCGAGCACGCCGAGCGCCATCGACCAGACTTGCTCGGCGGGATCGTCCACACCGGTGATCATCACGGTTGCGACAAGCGCCAGCAAGATCGCCACCAGCATTATCGCCTCGGCCGCGCTCATACGCAGTGCGGCCGACAACGGTGCGGCATTCTCACATTTCGGCGTGCGAACGAACGGATTCGACGACGTAACGAGACCCCATAGCACCCCCTTACCGACGGTGTAGGCAAGCGACAAGCCGGTTATCGCCGACGCGATCGACCCCCGAATGCCACCACCGACCTTGGTGCGGTGCAGAACGATCGTCTTGATCGTCTTGATCGCGAACAACGCGAGCGCCGTGGACGACAGTGCGGTCAACGGAACGTCGAAATACCTCGGCGCAGCGATCATCAACGCCGTCCACACGACTGCCAGCACCGAGAAGATCAACGCGAACGCATCGGCGAACCACGGCAGCCAGCCGGCAATGAAATGATAGCGCTGCGCCAGCGACAACTTGCCGGCGCCGCCGAACAGCATCGGTCCATGGCGCTTGAGAATCTGCATCGCGCCGTACACCCAGCGATAACGTTGATCTTTATAGGCTGCATAGGTATCCGGCATCAGACCGCGGCCGAGCGACTGCGACGTGTAGTGTGCGACATAGCCCGCCTCGAACAGGCGCAGACCCAGTTCGGTATCTTCGGTGATACACCACGGTGCCCAGCCACCCACCTCGATGAGCGCTGAGCGACGTACCATGCACATCGTGCCGTGCTGGATGATCGCATTGTGCTGATCGCGCTCGACCATGCCCACATGGAAGAAGCCCCGATATTCTTCGAAACAGCACTGCTTCAGCAGGCTCTCGTTGGAATCGCGGTAGTCCTGCGGCGCCTGCACCAACGCAACTTGTGGATCGGAGAACGCCGGCACGGTGGTGTTGAGCCACTCAGGCGATACCTGATAGTCGCTGTCGATTACACCGATGAACGTTGCGGCCGGGTCGGTCAACTCCAGGGCTTTGTTCAGCGCACCTGCCTTGAACCCCTGCATGCCGTCGAAGTGATAGAAGCGAAACTGCGGCCCGAGCGCGAGGCAGTGATCTTTCACAGGACCCCAATCCGCCTCCGATGCGGTGTTGTTGTCGAGCACGATCACCTCAAAGTCCGGATACTCGAGGCGCGCCAGCGCATCCAACGTGTCGATCACCATGTCCGGCGGTTCGTTGTGAATCGGCACGTGAATCGACACGCGCTGCGACGTGCCAAAATCGACCGTTGGCATCGACTTGCGTCGAACCCGCCACAGGCTGAGCGCCCATTCGGCGGTTTCGGTCAGCAGTACCAATGCCGTAAACAACACTGCAGGCATGATCAACAGCGTCCCACCCAACGCGCTCCAGTCGATATACTGCAGCGACAATGCATCCACGATGAAAAGCACGCCGGACACGATCAATCCGACGATCCCACCGAGTAGAAGATAGCCGGATAGCGCGACCGCCGGTATCGCGCCCAGCACCGAGGCGCCCACCGCGAGTATCCCCAGCGCTGCCGATGTCGCGAACTTCGGCCACTCCGGGAACGACGAGAGCCCGCCGGTCAGCTCGAACTTCGGCGTGCGATCCGCGTTGAACAGTCCCCAGAACGAACCAACGGCGCCTTCCTTTTCGGCCTTCCACGGCTGGTCGTACGCTTCGATGATGTAGTAGTCATAGTGCCTAGCCGCGGCCAGTCGCAGGAATTTGCGCACGTAGAATGCTTCCATTGACGCCGACGGAACCGAGCCTTTCTTGACGCGGCCTTCCGACGGCCAGCCGGTTTCCGCAATCACGATTTTTTTGCCCGGGAATGCTTTCTTGATCATTGCCACGCGATCGGTGATGTAACGCATGCTTTGATTTGCCGCAATGCCTTCCCAGTACGGCAACAGGTGAATGCCCACGAACGCACTGCCTTGCGCCAGGTTCGGATGCTTCAGCCATACGCTCCAGACGTCGGCGGTGCCGACTTCGATCCTTGGATTGGCGATCGCGTTGCGAACACGGTGCATGTAGGCAACGACATCACTCGCGGTCAGTTCGCCGCGCAGTACGGCCTCGTTGCCGACGATGACCCGGTCGACAACATCGGGATTATCGCGAATCGTCTCGATACCACGCGCCAGTTCGGCTTCATTCAACATCCGGTCACCGCTCAACCAGATGCCGAGTGTGACCTTCAGGCCGAATTCCCGCGCGATGGATGGCACTCGATCGAGTCCGCGCGCCACCGAATACGTCCGAATCCGGTTGGTCACCTTCGACAGTTGCTTCAGATCCCCACGAATCACCGATTCGGGTACCGGCTTCTCAAACTCGTCCTGAGTGTAGATTCCGCTGGGGTTGTAGGAGACGCCGCCGAGTTTCCCCGACCAGTCGGGTGCGGCTAATGGATGATCGAAGGAGGCCCAAAAAGCCATCGATCCCAAACACACTACAATCAGCGCAATCAGAATCTTCATGGGGTCCGTGGTCTGTGGTGCCTTGTTGAGCGCGTGCGTTTTCGGATGATGCCGAAGCTGCGGGCGTTCGTTGACGGGTGTCGATTCAGGTGGTTCGAGCCGCGCGAGCATTATATCGATGGCGCATCCACGCAACCAGATATTCGCATCGCTCAATGGCCGCTCTGCTGTATCAGTGTGTTACCGCCTGTTACCATTGCGGCAGCAAAAACACTTGCAAGATACGTGCAAGATACGTGCAGTGTCGTTCCACGGATTCATCGCGGTGCGACAATGCAGATGCGTCCGCTGCCTCGTTCGCTATCAAAGGTCTCGACGTCCATGCTGCTGATGATCGACAACTATGATTCGTTCACCTACAACATCGTCCAGTATCTGGCGGAGCTGGGTGCGGACGTCGCCGTGCACCGCAACGACGAGATCACCCTGACCGAAATCGAGCAACTGCATCCCGAATCCATTGTCATTTCGCCAGGGCCGTGCACGCCGACCGAGGCCGGCATCTCAATGGATGTTGTGCGCGCGTTTGCCGGCCGGCTGCCAATCCTCGGCATCTGTCTGGGCCACCAGTGCATCGGTGCCGCGTTCGGCGGCAACGTGGTCAGAGCCCGTCAAGTCATGCATGGCAAGACGTCGATGATCCATCACTCGAATTCGGGCGTCCTGGAGTCGCTGCCGATGCCGTTCGAAGCCACCCGATATCATTCGCTGATCATTGACCGCGAATCGCTGCCCGACTGCCTCGAGGTCACCGCATGGACGCTCAGCGAAGATGGCGAAGTCGATGAAATCATGGCTGTGCGGCATCGATCGCTCGCAGTCGAAGGCGTGCAGTTTCACCCCGAGTCGATCCTCACCCGATGCGGCCACGATCTGCTGAGCCAATTCCTCAGGCAAGCGCCAATTGCAGCCTGAACCGCGATGAGCGCCAACGAGAACGTTCAGCGGCACATCGCACACCTTGGCGAACGCCGCGACCTGTCGCGTTTGGACGCACGCCAGCTGTTCGAATCGATTATGACCGGCGCCGCCTCCGACGCGCAGATCGGCGGCGCTCTGATGGCGCTCAAACTCAAAGGCGAGACGGTCGACGAGATCGTTGGCGCGGTCGAAGCCATGCGAGCTTTATCGGAGAAGGTGTCCGTCGATCTCGGCTATCTGGTGGACACCTGCGGCACCGGCGGTAGCGGCAGTTCGAAACTGTTCAACATTTCAACGGCAGCCGCATTCGTCGCCGCGGCAGCAGGCGCCCACGTCGCGAAACATGGCAATCGCGGCATGACCAGCAAAAGCGGCAGCGCGGACGTGCTTGAAGCCGCCGGCGTCAATTTGAATCTGACACCGGCGCAGATCGCGCGGTGCATTGGCGAAGTTGGAGTGGGCTTCATGTTCGCCCCGTCACACCATCGCGCGATGAAGCACGCGGCGGGTGCGCGCCGCGACCTCGGCACGCGCACGATATTCAATCTGGTGGCGCCGCTGACGAATCCGGCTTGCGCGCAAAATCAGGTTATCGGCGTATTCGCCGAGGAATGGCTCGAGCCGCTGGCACACGTGCTGAATCGGTTGGGCAGCGATCACGTCATGCTGGTACACGCCAACGGCCTGGACGAACTGTCGATCTCAGGTCCATCCGACGTTGCCGAACTGAGAGCGGGCAAGGTCACGCGCCACACGGTCCACCCGTCGGATTTCGGTATCGATACCACATCGCTCGAAGGTCTCTACGCGGATTCGCCCGCTGCCAGTCTCGTGCTCTTGGTCCAATCGCTCAACGAGCCGGATTCGGCTGCGGCCCAGATTGTCGCGTTGAATGCTGGCGCCGCCATCTACGTTTCGGGTGTCGCCATTTCACTCGCCAACGGCGTGACGATGGCGCAGGATGCCATCGCTTCCGGCCTCGCAAACGAGCGTTTCGAAGAACTCGTGCGGATCACGTCCTTGATGAACGAGTCTCGATGACCGCAGCAATTCTGAATCGAATCCTGGCGCACAAACGCGGCGAGGTCGCCAATCGCATGCGCGCGCTGCCGCAATCCGAACTGATGCGCCGTGCCCGCGCCGCACCGGCTACGCGCGGATTCGTTTCAGCTTTGTCGGCGCGAATCGAGGCCGGCGACGCTGCGGTCATTGCCGAAGTGAAGAAAGCATCGCCATCCAAAGGCGTCATCCGGGCCGATTTCGATCCCGCTGCGATCGCCCGCAGTTATTTCGGGGCCGGTGCTGCCTGCCTGTCGGTGCTGACTGACGAAGCATTCTTTCAGGGTCATGACCGATATCTCATCGACGTGCGCGCAGCCACGCCATTGCCAACGCTGCGCAAAGACTTTGTAGTCGACCCCTACCAAATCGTCGAAGCGCGCGCGATAGGCGCAGATTGCATACTGCTGATCGTGGCAGCACTGTCGAATCAATCCCTACATGACTCCTATGCGCTGGCACTGGACCTCGGACTGGATGTATTGGTCGAGGTGCATGACCGAGTCGAACTGGAACGCTGCCTTGAGCTTGCACCGTCGCTGATCGGCATCAACAACCGCGACCTGCGCACGTTCGATACACAACTGTCGACGACCTACGATCTGCTGGCAGACATCCCTGACGACGTCGTTGTGGTGACCGAGAGCGGTATTGGCGAGCGCGCGCAAGTTCGCGAGATGCGCCGCCGCGGCGTCAATGCGTTCCTTGTCGGAGAGGCATTCATGCGCGAGCGTGATCCTGGCGCGGCGCTCAGTCGATTGTTCTTCGAATAAACGTTGTACTTTGTCGTGCCGGCACTATTGGCTGGCGTGCCTCTGATGCAGCAGTCTCGAGTTCACTGCATCTGTTCGCGTACAGCGTGAATCCCGCCGCTGCATAAACCGGCCCGACCAGACCGATCGCGATCAGGTACACCAGATTCGTTGCCCAACCGAACTGATTACTGTCTACCCAGGTTACCAACGACATCAAGTCGAAGTTCTTCGGATGCGGCGCCAGCCACAGCAACGCCATGACCGCGGCGGTGACGAGGAATGCCTCGATATGCGCACAGATCACCGTCAACCATAGCGCAGGCGATCCGCTGCGCTGGTGCAGCAGAGCGACGCGGGCACTCCGTATCGAAGCCTTACTGCCTTCGACGACGTCGACACACACGTCGAACGAACGCGTTGGCGACAACCGCCGGTAGGTCAGCGTCGCCAACAATCCCGCACAGAACTGACGCCATTCTGCGGCCGCTTCGAGAACGTTCGGCGCGCGGCCGTCTGCTCGCTGACGCGCGATCCACATCGGGAGCCGCTCGTAGAGCGGCTTGAGCCACCACAGCAGAAAGCCCGACGCACCGGGATACGACCACAGCAATACGACCGTCAGAACGAAGATCGGCACCGCAGTCACAAACCATGCGCCATACAAACTGCGCGGCGCGTCACGCACAATGACACATCCTCGATCGGCTGCTTCCCACGGTTCGCATGCAGGCTGGCGAAACACTACCAAGGTTGCTGCCGCCAGGTCGCCAATGCGGCGGAAGCGCTCCGTTACCATCATCGTGATGAGCCCTAGCAGGTATGCAAATGGCAACGCATCGATCGGCCACAGCAGGTTGCGGATCAGTGAGGCGCCGAAATGAACTGGCGTACCGTCGGCGTTCACCACGCCGATGTGCTGCGCACGTTTGCCTGGCGTCTGGCCGTCACAAAGCACGTCGAACATCACGCCGTACAGCCAATACACGATGAAGATCAACACCAGTGCCTTGCCGAGGCTCAACGCGCCAATTGCGGCGAGCAGATAAAGGCCCGCCAAAATCATCATCCAGCGAATCAGTTCATCAACCGCGAGTGCAACCGCGCGCGCGAACGGTCCGGCCGGCCGCAGTTCCATCGACTCTTTTATCGACTCGATCATCGG
Source organism: uncultured Gammaproteobacteria bacterium (assembly GCA_963735085.1). Taxonomy (GTDB): domain Bacteria; phylum Pseudomonadota; class Gammaproteobacteria; order Pseudomonadales; family Azotimanducaceae; genus DATJGR01. The sequence goes on along the minus strand of CAVTJP010000005.1, from coordinate 1,963,745 downwards.
CCGATGATGACACAACGCAGCAATGACATTCGGTACGCGCCGCAGGTCGCGCGGAGTCCACCGCCCGCTGGCGATCGAGTTGCGTTGGCTTCCTCGCAACGGCACGATAGCGCGCTTCGCGGCGACGACGTTCGCCCATTTTGCCAATTTGCCCATTCGTCGAACGGGCATCGTTGAACACCACGCGGAGCTGTCACGTGCAAGTCGTCTTTATCTTCGGGCCCACCGCTTCCGGCAAGCTGACCATCGCGCGGGGCGTCGCGCAGCAAACGGGTTTCCGATTGTTCCCGGATCATCTCGCGGAAAATCTCGTCAGCGGCGTGTTCGATACCGACATGCACGCGTTCATTCGCATTCGCGAATGGGCATGGACCGAAGTGCTGCGCGAAGCGGTTCACGCGAATCGCTCGCTCGTGTTTACCTTCGAGCCGCGGGCGGAAATTCGGCCTTCATTCATCTCACACGCCTGCGTCATCATCGAACGTCTCGGCGGTGAGATCGTGTTCGTCGAGCTGACATGCCCGGACGTGGTGATCGAATCGCGCATCGAAAGCGAAGGCCGCCGCGAACTGGGCAAACTCGCTTCGCTCGACGAGTATCGTCGCCTGCGCGACGAAGGCGGGTTCGAGTTTCGCAGGATGCCAACGCCGAAGCTGAAAATCGACACCAGCCAATGCACCGCCGATGAAGCCGCGCATCGCATCGTTGCGCTGTTGGACCTCTGAGGCAACGATCGCCACACGCGCGAAACAAACCGTATGAAACGAAAAAAGCCCGCGCTGGCGGGCTTTTTTTGGGTCATCGAACGATCATCGGGTACCGAACACCACCATCGTTTTGCCCTTAACCGATACGAGCCCCTGCTCGACGAGTGTCTTCAGGACCCGCCCCACCATCTCTCGCGAACAGCCGACGATACGGCCAATTTCCTGGCGCGTGATCTTGATCTGCATGCCGTCCGGATGTGTCATCGCATCGGGTTGTTTTGTCAGATCGAGCAAGGTGCGCGCCACCCGACCAGTTACATCCAGAAATGCGAGATCGCTGACCTTCTGAGTGGTTTTGCGCAGCCGTTCGGCCATCTGACGACCGACCGCATACAACAGTTCGGTATGCTTCTCGGCCAACTCTTTGAACTTCGGGTACGACAGTTCTGCGACTTCGCACTCCGTTTTTGCTTTGATCCACGCCGAGCGTGAACTCGCGTCGAAGAACAACGGCATTTCACCGAAGAAGTCGCCCTTGTTCAGATACGCCACGATGATCTCGCGGCCGGACTCGTCTTCCACCAGAACCGTGACCGAACCCTTCGTGATGTAGTAAATCGAATCAGACTTGTCGCCGGCGTAGATCAGCGTACTTTTCGCCGGATACTTCCGGCGATGCGCGGCGGTTAGAAAAGCATCTAGATGGGTGTTCTCCGAACTGTCCGTGTTCAACATCGTTGTTTGATACCCTTTGACCATCGGACGCTTCGGTACAACGCCTATCGGGTGGGTACTTTTCATTGCAAGCATTTCCTACGCTCCTTGGTGACGTGCCTGTCGATTTGGACTCTGGCACAGGCGTGAACCGGTAGACGAGCGTCGCTCGACGAGTGGCACAGTTTGGGAGACCGAACGGTCGGAGTTAACATCGTTTCCTCTTAGACCGTCACGAGATCACATTGATGAGATTGCAATGAAGGCCAGTATCCTGTGGATGAAAGACAGTCAATTCATTGCCCAATCCGAAAGCGGTCACAGTTTGATCATTGATGGACCACCAGATCACGGCGGCCGGAACCTGGGCTCGCGGCCCATGGAGATGGTACTGATGGGACTGGGTGGCTGTACATCGATTGACGTGATCGACATCCTGAAGAAATCTCGTCAGGACGTCACTGACTGTGTGACGCAGTTAACAGCGGAGCGCGCCGATGCCATTCCCGCCGTTTTCACGAGCATACATATTCACTTCATCGTCACCGGCCGGAATCTGAAACGCCACCAGATTGAACGCGCAGTCGAGTTGTCCGCGACGAAATACTGCTCCGCTTCGCTGATGCTGCAACGGGGCGGCGTCGAGATGACCCACGACTTCGAGATTGTCGAAACCAGCACATAGCAGCGAAGAACTCAGCCCCGGGGGATCGACTCCCATGGGGCAAATGAGCGCCTCTGCACCCTCGTTCCTAGACCCGGTAGGCGGATGCCGTCATGACGCCGGAGACCAGCGTCATCGCGTCCTTCGCAGGCTGCGGGAAATCCTTCCCGCCGGCTTCGAGTGCTGCCGTTCCGTGGCGCGCCTCGTCGTCGCGCATTTGCATCACGATCGCACGACTGCGCTCGTCATCGGCCGGTAGTTCGTTCAGATGTCGACTCAGATGCCGGCACACCTGATCTTCCGTTGCTGCAACAAAGCCGAGACTGATCTGGTCACCCATGAGTCCGGTCGCGGCACCTATCGCAAATGACATCCCATACCACAACGGATTCAACACGCTTGGTCGACTTTCGAGCTCCCGCAGACGCTCGCCGCACCACGCGAGATGGTCTTCCTCTTCACGCGCCGCGCGCAACAGTGCTTCGCGTACGCGCACATCGCGCGCAACCAGCGCCTGCCCCTCGTACAACGCCTGGGCGCAAACTTCGCCGGCGTGATTCACGCGCATGAGGCCTGCCGAATGCGCTTTGCTCGCGTCGTCCAGCGGCGCTGCAGCAAGGGACTGCGCTGGCGAGGCGCGCTCCGGAGTGTGACGCCCCGCGAGCGTCCTCAGCACGCGATCTGCTGCAACCACCGCGAGATCGAGCAGTGAGCCCCGCGGCATCAGCCCAGCCCTTTGAGTTGGCGACCGCCAAGCAGGTGTAGATGCAGGTGATATACGGTCTGGCCGCCCGCGGCGTTGCAATTGAACAGCAACCGATAGCCTGGCGTGGCGATGCCGAGGTCGGTCGCGATGCTCCGTGCGCACAAAACCAGCGTCGAGAACAGCCCCGCATCGGCGGCTGCTACGTCGTTCACGGTAGCCAAGTGACGTTTTGGAATAATGAGTACGTGAGTCGGTGCCTGAGGACTGATGTCGTTGAATGCGAGCAAGGTGTCGTCCTCGTAGACGATCTCACTTGGCAGTTGCCGTGCGGCAATCTTACAAAAGAGGCAATCCGGTTCCACGGCACGTCCTCGAAAACACCAAGTCACTTTAGCGGATCGACCTGGCCCATGAAAGCAAGGAGGCGCACGTGAGTGATACCCGGGACCTGGGCCTGATCCTCGACGCGAGCATACCGATCGTTGTCATCGAATCCCCCGACGAACGCCGTGTGCTTGCGCTACTAATGCAGTTCGCGCTGCAGCGCGGCCTACCGTTCAGCGAGTGGTCCGCCACGCGCGGGCTGCGACGTGGCGAGCTCGTTGGCGACCGCCACGATCCAGTCAGATACGCGGAGCCGAACGAAACACTGATCCAGATCGGTGCGACGCCAGGTCCGGCACTTTACGCGCTGTGCGACATGCACCCTTATCTGGCCGGCGAACCGAAGACGATCCGTCACATCAAGGACATCGCGCTCGACTACGAACGTCTCGGCAATACCCTGGTGTTCGTCAGCCACGCGCTGACGGTTCCGCAGGAACTCGGCCGGCTTACCGCAACGTTCAATCTGCGGTTACCAAGCGACGAAGAACTGCTTGCGTTGGTCCGAAAACAGGCACAGGACTGGGCGCGCCTGCACAAGGGTCGCAAGGTGACGACCGACAGCAAAACACTCGACAAGCTCATTGCCAACTTGCGTGGCGTCACGCACTCCGATGCGCAGATTCTGATCCGCCGCGCGGTGTTCGCCGACGGCGCCATCAGCGACAGCGACATTCCTGAGATCAACAAGCTGAAATTTGAACTGCTCGATGCCGAAGGGGTACTGCACTATGAGTACGATACCGAGTCGTTCGCAAATGTCGCCGGACTGACGAATCTGAAAGCCTGGCTGCGCCTGCGCGAGCACGAGTTACTGAAACCCGGCGGCAAAGATCGGCCGAAGGGTCTGCTGTTGCTCGGTGTGCAGGGCAGCGGCAAGAGTCTCGCGGCGAAGTCGGTCGCCGGGCTCTTCGGCGTACCGCTGCTGCGCCTCGACTTCGGAACGCTGTACAACAAGTACTTCGGTGAGACCGAGCGAAATCTGCGCAATTCACTACGCCAAGCCGAACTGATGGCACCGTGTGTATTGTGGCTAGACGAAATCGAAAAAGGGATTGCGACCGGCGATTCGGATAATGCGACATCAAAGCGCGTGCTCGCGACGATGTTGACGTGGATGGCGGAGAACAACCGTCCAGTCTTCATCGTGGCGACCTCCAACAACATCACCGAACTACCGCCGGAGCTGGTCCGCAAAGGCAGGATGGACGAAATCTTCTTCGTCGATCTTCCCGACGTTGCGACACGGCACGAGATCTTCCGCATCCATCTGATGAAACGCGACCTCGACCCGAACGCGTTCGATCTGGATCAACTTGCCGAGCACAGCGACGGCTTCACTGGCGCAGAGATCGAAGAGGCCATCGTGTCGGCGCGCTATCTATCCGCGTCACATCACGCATCGGTTGCTACAGATGACGTGCTGGCCGCCATCAACCGCACCTACCCGATGTCGGTGCTGCGCGCGGATTCCGTTCAGGCGCTGCGCGCCTGGGCCAAAGACCGTACCGTACCCGCCTGACAGGGCATAGGCATAGGCTTCAGCGCGGGCGACCGCGTCGCGCAAACGCACGCACGCCACGTTGCGCGGCAAGGAACGCCGCCAGCGCGCGATCGCCTTCGGCCGCACCCTCGAAAACATACGTTGCGGCAAGGTCCAGTTCGCCGGCGAGCCGCCGCAGCGCATCGGGACCACGCACGCGCCCCGCGAGATCGATGGTGTGGGCGCCTGCGGTGAGTCCGTCGACCCAACTCACCAGCCGCTCGCCCAACAGACGCCGAAAGGTCTCCGCAGACAAACACATGACGCGTCCGTCACTCAGCATCACGACGCTCGCGTTGCGTCTCGAGCCGCTGACGAGCGCGTCCGCGCCGAACGAATCTCCCGCGATCAATGCTGCAAGTCGACGACCATCTCGTCGCACCTCAGCGGAGCCGTTTGCTATCACATAAAAGAGATCCGCAGTTTCGCCTTCCTGAACCACCACTTCGCCCGCCGGTATGACGATCGGCTCGAACGCACGAAAAACTGCTTGTAGCGATGCCGGCGGGAGGCACTCGACGAGCCCCGGCCCAAGGAAGCGATGCATCCAGTAGTCGTCCGGCGTCGCATCGAGGTGTTCAACCGCATAGCCAAAGGCCGCACCGGCACCCAGCATGAAGGCGACCGGATCGAGGTTGATCCACAACAGCGTCACCGCGCCGATCGTCCTGATCGATGTTCCGTCACCGGCAACCAGCAGCGCGTGACGCGCCGCTGCATCCTGATCGCCGATCTGAACATCGAGGCCACTCTTGTCGCAGCGTCGCACGACACCCTTTACGAGATAGCAACTGCCGTGCTGCTTGCGGCCGGTCGGTGCCAGCGTACGCTGCGCAGCGCACCGCAACAGACGTGCATGGCGCGCAATGCTGCACAACGTCGTCCACTCCAACGCGGAGAACGGTTCGAATCGGCGTAACAATCGGGCGAGCATGCGGCAAGCTTCACAGTGCCAGCCCGCCCCGACAATTCGCTTAGCGCTGACCGTATTGTGCGCGATCGACTCGATGTGGCGTGCTGAAGATTGCCTATGCGTCCACCAGGCGGGCCACCGCCCGGTAGCCAATGTCGCGTCGAAAATAGCGGTTGGCATATCGAATATGATCGACCGCCTGATACGTTCGCCGCTGCGCCGCAACGATATCGTCACCCATCCCAACCACACTCAGCACGCGACCGCCGTCGGTAACGATCTGCTCGCCGTCGAACCGGGTGCCTGCGTGGAACACTTTCACATCGTTGCCGACGTTATCGAGGCCCTCGATCGCATCTCCTTTCGAGAAGCTGCCCGGGTAGCCACCAGCCGCCATCACCACTGCGAGCGCAACGCGCGAATCCCAACGCAGTTCGACCGAATCCAGGCGACCGGTCAGCGCCGCCTCGCAGAGTTCGACGATATCCGCGTCGAGGCGCACCAGCACCGGCTGCGCTTCCGGATCACCGAACCGGCAATTGAACTCGATGACGTTGGGCGTGCCGTCCGGCGCAATCATCAGGCCCGCGTACAGGAAACCGATGTACGGAACACCGTCGGCGGCCATGCCGGCGATCGCGGGGCGAATCACTTCGGCCATGATGCGTTCGTGGATCTCGTCGGTCACCACCGGCGCCGGAGAGTACGCGCCCATGCCGCCGGTGTTCGGGCCGCGATCGCCATCGTCACGTGTTTTGTGATCCTGCGAACTCGCAAACGGAATCGCACGGTGGCCGTCGGCGATGCAGATCAAGGTCGCTTCCTCGCCCACAAGGCAGTCTTCGATCACAACTGTGCGTCCCGCATCGCCAAACGCCGCGCCCGACAGCATTTCACGCACCGCATCCAATGCTTCGGGGAGGGCGCGCGCCACGACAACGCCCTTACCTGCCGCGAGTCCGTCGGCCTTGACGACGATCGGCACACCACGCTTTCGAATGTATGCTTCCGCCTCCGACAGATCCGTAAAGGTGCGGTGCGCCGCAGTCGGAATACGATGTCGCGCAAGAAACGCTTTCGTGAACGCTTTCGACCCTTCGAGCTGCGCCGCCGCGCGTGATGGACCGAAGCACGCCAGACCCCGCGCATCGAAATAGTCTCGAATACCTGCAACCAGCGGAACTTCGGGGCCAATGATCGTCAGGTCGACGCCGGTCTCCCGGACGAAATCGGCGAGGCCCGGAAAATCGAGGACATCCAGTGACACGTTCTCGACGTTGGGTTCGAGCGCAGTGCCCGGGTTCCCCGGGGCAACGTACACCTTGGTGACACGCTTGCTCTGCGCGGCCTTCCATGCCAGTGCATGTTCACGTCCACCGCCACCTACGATCAGAACTTTCATCGCTGTCCCATTCGTGGGTACGTATCCATCTCAGTGTCAGGATCAGTGTCGAAAATGTCGCAAGCCCGTAACCACCATCGCAAGGCCATGTTGGTTGGCTGCGTCTATGACCTCAGCGTCGCGCAGTGAACCACCGGGCTGGATCACGGCGGTCACCCCTGCGCTGGCGGCCGCGTCGATACCGTCCCGGAACGGAAACAACCCGTCGGATGCCATCACCGATCCCGCTACTTCGAGGCCTTCATCCGCCGCTTTCATTGCGGCGATCCGGGCGCTGACAACCCGACTCATCTGGCCCGCACCGACACCAACCGTCGCACCGTCCTTGGCGTAGACGATCGCATTCGACTTGACGAACCACGCGACCTTCCACGCAAACAGCAGATCCGTCATTTCGCACTCCGACGGCGCCCGGCGTGTTGCGACATGCAACGGCGCGTCGCCCAGAAATCGGTCATCGGACGTCTGTATCAGCAAGCCTCCGCCAACGCGTTTGAATTCGAATCCGCGCGATCTCGTTGCGAATGCACCGCTCGCGAGCAACCGCACGTTCTTCTTACGCTTCGCGGCCGCGACGGCTCCGTCGTCCACTTCCGGGGCCACAAGTACTTCGACGAACTGGCGCTCGAGAATTGTTTCCAGCGTCGCGGCATCGAGGCGCCGATTGAACGCAATGATGCCGCCGAAGGCCGACGTCGGATCAGTTGCGTACGCACGTTCGTACGCCGCACGCAGATCGGCACCGATCGCGACACCACACGGGTTGCCGTGTTTGACGATCACACACGCCGGGGCATCGAACTGGCGTACGCATTCGAGCGCGGCATCGGTGTCAGCGACGTTGTTGTACGAAAGTGCGCGCCCCTGCAATTGCCGCGCTCCGGTCACCGTACCGGCACGCGGCTCGTTCCGGTCCACGTACAAGGCCGCACGTTGATGCGGGTTTTCCCCGTAGCGCATGTCCTGGCGTTTGTCGAACCGCAACGTCAACACGTCCGGGAATGCGTCGTCTGCACCCGCCGCCAAGTACGCGGCAACCGCCGCATCGTAACGCGCAGTATGCGCAAATGCCTTGGCCGCAAATCGATGGCGTAAAGCGATATTCGTACCACCTGCTTCGATCGCACCGCGCACCTCATCGTAGTCGTTGGGATCCACGACGACGAGAACACTCACGTTGTTCTTGGCGGCCGATCGAACCATCGCCGGACCACCGATATCGATGTTCTCGATTGCCATTTCCAGCGTCACGTCCGCACGTGCAACGGTCGCTTCGAAGGGATACAGATCAACCACCACCAGATCGATCGGTTCGATGCCGTGCTGCGCCATGACCGCATCGTCGATGCCGCGGCGCGCCAGAATCCCCCCGTGGATCTTCGGATGCAATGTCTTGACGCGACCGTCCATCATCTCTGGAAAGCCGGTAAATTCCGCCACTTCGCGCGCTTCTATGCCGCTCTCTCTCAGTGCGAGATAGGTGCGTCCGGTCGACAGGATTTCGACCCCATGCGCCGCGAGCGTAGTCGCCAGATCAACGATACCGGTCTTGTCGGAAACACTCAGGAGCGCCCGACGAATGGGGCGCCGCGACGCATCGGTCATGGTCTTTCAGTCTTCCAGTAGGCCGTGTTGGAGAAGCTTCTTGCGCAACGTGCCGCGACTGAGGCCCAGTACCTCTGCCGCGCGACTCTGATTGGAACCGACATGGCGCATCACGCTTGCGAGCATCGGACGCTCGACCTCTGCCATCACCAGATCGAACAGGCCGCACGTGTGCGCACCATCGAGAGCCTCGAAATAAGCCGTCATGGCGCTCTCAACGCAGCGATGCAGCGGCCGGTCGTCGAAGTCGGCGAATGATGCGCCGGTCTCCGGCAACGGCGTATGAGCGCCGGCCGCCTTGGCGACGGCGCGCTTGCGCGATTTGGCAACGGGCTTCTTCATGCCGCCTTGGTCTGTAGAGCCAGTGTCCATTCCTCGCCGCGCATCAATGTCTCGATATAGCGCAATTGCTCACGCGGCGTGGGCAGAGAATTGAAGGCACGAATACGTGCCGGGTCGATAGCCAACCGCTGCAGATAGGCCTTCACGTGTTTGCGCGCGACGCGCACACCCTGTTCATCGCCGTAAAACGCGTGCATGTGCTCGAGATGCGCGTGGACGATCGCAAGCACCTCCGCAGACGAGCGCACGCGTGACGGCCGACCATCCGCTAGTGCATCGGCTACGTCGCCCGGCAACCACGGCGCACCCAATGCCGCACGACCAATCAACACACCATCCGCACCGGTCTGAGCGAGCACGCGTCGCGCATCGCCGACACACGTGATGTCGCCGTTGGCAAAGACCGGAATTTGCACCGCCGCCTTGATCGCCGCGATCGTCGCGTACTCGACGGTTCCGACGAAGCGGCAGGCGCGCGTGCGGCCATGAACGGCGATCGACGCAACGCCGACATCCTCTGCGATCCGGGCGATCGTCACACCGTTGCGTCGATCGGTCGACCAGCCGGTACGGATCTTCACGGTGACCGGCACCGACACTGCGTCAACCGCCGCGCGCAGGATGCGTTCGACCAATGCTTCATCTCGCAACAGCGCCGATCCTGCGGCCTGATTGCAGACCTTCTTTGCAGGACATCCCATGTTGACGTCGATGATTTCGGCGCCGGCGTCCGCTTCACGCTGCGCAGCCATTGCCACCCATGCGGGATCTGCGCCAGCAATCTGCACCACGCGCGGACGTGCGCCAACGACATGTTCACGCCGCAAACGAGAAGTTCGTGTATGCCACAACTGCGGATTGACGCTGGTCATCTCCGCAACTACGAGGCCCGCACCAAGCTTCCAGGCAAGCTCACGAAACGGTACGTCGGTGATACCGGCCATCGGCGCCAGAACGACGGAGTTACGTAACGTGTGCGCGCCAATGGAGATCAAGGCAGGCTCGACGCGAAAAAGGGGTCGCCATGATAACGCCGCGTCGATATGGCGCAACCGCCTCTGCATTCAAATTCAAATTCAAATTCAAACGCGACGATGCATCGACTGCGTTCAGCGGAATTGAATGAAGTAGCTCACCGCTTCCGGGCCGGGGTCTTCGATCTCGAGTGCGATGTGTACCGGCGTCATCGGTGCGAACATCGTTGCACCCTTCAGCTCACCCGCAAGATAATCGGACGGCTTGAATCGGCGCGCCGCAATCGGGCGGCCGTCCACGGACGAAAAACGCAACTCGATCTCCGGAAACGGTTGCGCGAACCGCGCCTGATTGATGATGAGCGCATCGACGGTCAGCTCGCCGGGCACTTCGGGGTTCGCTCGGACCACGAGGTTCCTGGATCGAATCTCGTCCACGGCACGCATCACCGGTAATTCGCAATGCAACATCGGACACAACCATTCGTAAACCGGCCGGATGCTCGGATTCTTTGCCCACGCGTCGAATTGAAAGTACAGCACCTGAGCGCCCAGCAGCACGACGGCGGCCAGCACCGCAACAGGCAGCCACCAGCGACGCCGCCGGCGCGGCCGCTCGATCAGATCCTCGAGTCGAATGTCGAGTTGGGTCGCAGGCACTACCCGTTCCAGTTCCGCGTTGTTGGTGGAGTCGTCCTTGGTTGTGGCGGCGTCGGAGGCTGTCGAGGCCGAGGTTGTTTCGCTCGAACCGCGCAGCGCCAACCGCCGCAGTCGGCGAGCGGCAACGGCGTCCAGCGTCGAGACCGGCGAGTCGTCCAGTTTCGATTGAGGCACGCGTTCGGTCACACCCCGTTCGGCTGCATCAGGATGGTTGACAGGCGCCTTGTTCGCATCGGCCGCCAACGCTTCCGCACGGGCGCGGCGCGGCACCGGGGCGTCCGACATCCGATCGTGCGCCGGCGGACTCGAGGCACCCGTACGGTTGGCCGTCGGTCCCGGATCCCTGCGAAGCTCTTCAAGCAGCGCGTCGAGGGCTTCGTTCGGACTTTCCCCTTCCCTCAACTGCGAACCGGATGCCACGAGATGCTCGATGCCGGTAAACACCGACAGACACGCGCCGCATCGCACGCGCCCCCCGGCAATGTCGAGTTGCGACTCGGTCACACGAAACCGCGTCCGGCAAGTCGGGCATTGCGTGATAAGCGGTTCTAGCGCGTCCTCAGCCACCCGCTCGGATTCCTTCGATCATGATCCACGAATCGCGCTCGTCTGCCGGCTCGAACGCAAAGTCCGGATACGCCGCCACCACGTCACCGAGTTGACGCGCCAACATTCCGGACAGCACCAGCGAACCACCCGGCCGTACCAGCGCCGTCAACGTCGGCGCCAGCGCAATCAAGGGTTCCGCCAGAATGTTTGCGAGCACGAGATCGTGAGGCGCTTTTGCCAGTTCATCGGGTGCGATGACCCTCAGCCGCTTCGAAGCAATGCCATTGTAGGTGCCGTTTGCACGCGTCGCGAGACGCGCCTGCTCATCGTGATCGACCGCGACCACGGTTGCGGCATCGAGCAACAACGCCGCGATACCGAGGATGCCGGAACCGGCGCCGTAGTCGACGACGGACCACTTGGTGAGCGCATGCCCAACCAGCCAATCGAGGCACATTGCAGTGGTCGCATGGCTGCCGGTGCCGAACGCGAGTCCTGGATCGAGACGTAGCACCGCCTTGGTATCGCCCGGCCCGACACTACGCGGCGTGGCCGCATCGCGGGGTACCACCCACAATCGGTCGCCAAAGCAGTATTCCACCGCATGGTTGCGCCAGCTTTGCGACCAATCTGCATCTTCGACGAAACGCACATCGAGCAGCGTGCGCTCACACGGAACGCCCAACTCAGCGGCAAGCCTATCGCGAACTACGCCCAGTTGGACGTCGAGCGGAAACAGCGCGTCGAGTTCCGTGTGCGCCCACATGGGTGTTTCGCCTGGCGCCGGCTCGTACACCGGCGCATCGGCTGCGTCGCACAACGTGATCGACAACGCGCCGGCGCCGGCCAGCGCATCGCAAAGGGCGTCAATCCGGGCTGCGGGCATCGACAACCGGACGCTCAGCCAGGCCACTTACGTTACTCGATGCGGAACAACGGCGCGCCGGTTTCGACCGGCGTGGCATCTTCCACCGCCACCTCGATCACACGACCGGCGCGTTCGGCTTCGATCTGATTCATCATCTTCATACTCTCGATGATGCACAGCACGTCGCCGACCGCGACGCCCTGACCGACATAGACGAACGGCGGCTCGCCCGGCGCCGGTGCGCAATAAAAGGTGCCGGTCAACGGCGCACGAACCGTAAAGCCACTCGAACCGCGTGAAGTCGACCGTACCGCGGCTGATGCACGCTGACCCGTTGGGGCCGGGGCTTGCGTCGAGCGGGTCCGCGTAAGCGGACGCGAGATGCGGATGGACTCCTCACCGCTGCGCACCTCCAGCTCCGAGACGCCCGACGCTTCGACCATATCAATCAGCTTCTTGATCTTGCGCAGATCCATTACGCCTCCAGCGCATCCATTGCGTAGCTCAATGCGAATTCGTATCCCTTCGCACCCAAACCGCTGATGACACCGCGGGCAACGTCCGACAGATACGAGTGGCGCCGAAACGTCTCCCGTGCGTGAACGTTCGACAGATGCACTTCGATGAACGGAATGCCCACCCCGAGCAAAGCATCGCGCAACGCAATGCTGGTGTGGGTGAATGCACCGGGGTTTAGGACGATGTATCCCACGCCTTCGTGCTTGGCCGCATGGACGCGTTCGATCAACACGTGCTCAGCGTTGCTCTGCAGCGTGTCGAGTCGATGTCGCCGTGCCGATGCGAGTTTCGTCAGGCGCGCATCGATATCGGCCAACGTATCGGTGCCGTAGATCTCAGGCTCGCGGCTGCCAAGCAGATTCAGGTTCGGGCCGTGCAGAACAAGGAGTTTGGCCATCGACAATGTATATCCGCGCAGTGTTGATCCGAACAGTGCTTATCCGAAAGAGGCCGGATTGTCGCCGAATGCCAGCGAGGGTGCCAGGCTCGCCAACCTCAGCAGGTTGTTGAATAACTCCGCTCACGCGGAGTTCCGGGCTCTCGCCCATGCATGGCCCGCGAGCCCTTCCATTTTTCAACCGGCCGTCGCACGGACTTAGGCGTTCGAAAAATGCCGGTGGATCCCTCCACCGGACTTAGACGCCGGCGAGCACCCGCTCGAGGTGACGTGTGAATGCTGCCCGATCCATTTCGCCCTGCATCCGCAGCGCGCTGATCTCGTGGCCGTCGAGACCGAAGAACAGCATGCTCGGCGGACCGAACAAGCCGAAATTCTTCAATAGTTCCTGATCCGATGCGTCGTTGGCGGTGACGTCTGCCTGCAGCAGATCGAATCGTCGCAACTGCGCGGCAACGTCCGGTTTGGAAAAGACCGTTCGCTGCATCACTTTGCAGGAGATGCACCAGTCCGCATAGAAATCGAGCGCGACTGGTCTGCCGGCTTTTTCGGCGGCAGCCAGTTCGGTTCGCAGCGCCGCCATGCCGCGCACCCGTTTCCACGTCACTTCGCCGCTGTCGCTCTGCGCGACGCTGCCGTGCGCGAGGCCGGACAATGGCGCCAACGCGTCCTGCGCGCCGCTCGCCGCGCCGATCAGCAACAGCACGCCGTATATGAAACTGAACGCGCCGGTTGCCTTGAACAATTGCCCCCAACCGTGACGCGGCGAGAAATCCAGCGCGCCAAGATAGACACCAACTCCGATCGCCAGAATTGCCCACAGCAGCAACGTCGCGGCTGCCGGTATCACGCGCTCGAGCAACCACACAGCTACACCCAGCAACAGCACGCCGAACACCGCCTTGACGTTGTTCATCCATGCGCCTGCCCGCGGTAACCAATGCGCGCCGCTGGAACCGATCAGCAATAGCGGGACGCCCATGCCGAGACCGAGCGCAAGCAACGCGCTGCCACCGAGTAGCGCATCGCCCGTAGCGCTGATCACGATCAACGCACCCGCCAGCGGCGCCGAAAGACACGGCGACACCACCAGGCTCGACAAGCTGCCCATGATGCCGACGCCGATATACTCGCCGCCGCGCTGATTCTGCGACACCGCATTGACACGGTTCTGCCAGGCCTGTGGTAGCTGCAGTTCGTACAGCCCGAACATCGACAGAGCCAGCACGACGAACACCACCGCGAATGCGATCAGCACCGGCGGCGATTGCAGTGCTGCCTGCAGGTTCATGCCCGCACCAAACAGCCCAACCACCACGCCCAGCGCGGCGTACGTTACTGCCATGCCGAGCACATATGCCAACGACAGCGAAAAGGCGCGAAAACGGGTCACCGAACTGCCTTGTCCGACGATGATGCTCGACAGGATCGGCACCATCGGCAACACGCACGGCGTGAAGGCGAGCCCGATACCGGCAATGAAGAAAATGCCGAGCGCGTAGAGCAGATTGCCTCGCGTCAGCAGCGCCGCGAGACGCTGCTCTTCGGTTCGCTCCGCGATCGGCGCGGCGGTCGAGGTTCCCGACACCCGCGCTGCGGCCCCGGGCGCGGTCCCAGCGGCGCCGCTGCTTGCATGCCAGGCAAACGATACATGCTTGGTCTGCGGCGGATAACACAAGCCGCGATCTGCACAGCCCTGATATGTGATCGCGGCTTCGAGCCGGCCCGCAGCGTTACCCACGCGGTCCACCGGCACCTGCGCCGACACACTGTGGTAGTAGACCTGCACTTCGCCGAAGTAGTCGTCGATTTTGGTCTTGCCGTGCGGAATCTGTGCTTCACCAAGCGTGAACGCGCTGTCCTTGGGCACTGTGAAACCGAAGCGATGGCGGTACAGGTAGTAGCCGTCCGGCATCGTCCAATGTGCATGCAGGATGCCGCCGTCGAGGCTGGCCGAAAATTCGAATGCCTGGTCGGCGGAGAGGAATGCCGGTTCGTCGTCGAGCAGCAGGGGGGGTTTGCCGTTCAGTTCCGCGCCGAACGCCATTGGCGCAAGCAGGACCAGCGACAACAGCGTCCATCCGATTTTCAGCATGCCTGGGTCCGTCCGCGGCGAAGAAGTGGCCACCCGTCGTTGCTCTCATCGAAGCCCTTTGCAGAGACTGCGTAGCACGGGCGCAGTTCCATTGTAACTACCTGGGCGATCACTATAAGGTGCGGCACTGCATGGGACGTGACGAAGTCCGCGTGACAGACGCAAAGTCCGTATCTACCTGGATCGAATCGTGATTCGCTACCTGTTCGGCTGCGCAGCCGTAGCGGCTCTGGTCGCTTGTACGGCGCCGGCACCCACACCGGCTCCTGCTGCACAACCCGTCGCACCATCCACACCAGTGGCGCCGAAGCCGCCGCCGAGAATTGACGTCGACCGACTCGACGCACTGCTCGACGAAGGCGACCGCGCGTTGAAGGACAATCGACTGCTGACGCCGATAGACAATTGCGCCTACGATTACTACCGCGAGGCGCTGCAGGTCGCGCCGAACCATCCAGCGGCGCTGCATGGTCTGGAACGCGTCGCAGAACGCTACGTGGCGTGGTCCGAAAAGGCGATGGAACAGGGTCGCTTCGACACGGCCCGTGCGATGCTCAAACGCGCCCGGATCGTCGATCCGGGGCTCGACAGCATCGCCGCCGCGCAGGCACAGATCGAAATGCGCAGTTCCGCGAAGCGTCAACACACAGCGCTCGACACGCAGCAACTCGCGGCGCGCAGCCATGAATTGGCGATCCGTTTGAAGACGCTCGGTGCGCAGGCAAAGGCGTCCGATGCGTGGGTCGTCATCCACGCGCGCAACGATGCAGAGGGGCGCTGGATCTATCAACAGATGGCAGATTCCCCCGGTGACCGCAGGATCCGTGCAGAGTTGACGCTCGATGCACCGCCCGGTGTGGATCTGCTGCAGATCGACACCGCCTCCGGCAGTTCATCAGCCGACGTCAATGACCATCCGTGAGCAGAATCGAGATCGGTGGCGTGACTTCGTGCCCGATACCGCTCAGGCTGGCAGGCTCCGAGAATCGAGTCGCCTCACTGTGCCTATGAATCCAGACTGGAGCGCAACACGTTGAACTGGAAGTTCTGGCAATCCAGCGCGTCCACGCAGCGCGCCGGATGGATTGGCCGCATCCTGGCCGGCGCGGTGGTGGCTTACCTGCTGATCTGCTGCCTGCTGGGTTGGTGGTGGGACTACGAGCCCGCAGCGTTTTCCGTCGACGACAACGCGCACGCGTATGCCGCGCGTCAGGGCGTCAACGTCGTCACCGGCTATACCACCGCCGCAACGCTTGCCCAGGTTGCCGAGACGCTGTTGGACAAGCGCGGCGGATACCTGTCCAACGATGTCTTCCCGCCCGGCGTGTGGATGGACAACGTACCGAATTGGGAATTCGGTGTGCTGGTGCAGGTACGCGACATGAGCCGCGAAATGCGGCTCGATCTGAGCCGCTCGCAGAGTCAATCCGCGGAAGACCCGGACCTGTCGGATGCCGAAGGGCAGTTCTTCTGGGACAACTCGAGCTGGATGTTTCCCGACACCGAAGGCGAATACCGCAAAGGCATTGCTCACCTCGACCACTATATGCAGCGTCTCGCGGACCCGAACAAGCCCGACGCCCAGTTCTACGCGCGCGCGGACAACCTTCGCAACTGGCTCGCGGGTGTCTCAACCCGCCTCGGCAGCCTGTCCCAGCGCCTCAGCAGCGCCGTTGGCAAGCGCCAGCTCGACACCGGCCTCGCCGGGGACAGCGCGGCGACTTCGGCGACCCCTGCGCCGGCCGAGTCGCGGGTGAAGACACCGTGGCTGCAACTGGACGACGTGTTCTACGAGGCGCGCGGACAGACTTGGGCATTGCTCGAGTTGCTGCACGCAGTCGACCACGATTTCAAGGACGTGCTGGAGAAGAAGAACGCGCGCGTCAGCCTCCAACAGATCATCCGCGAACTGGAGCCGACTCAGGCGACGATCTGGAGTCCGGTGATCCTCAACGGCGACGGTTTCGGAGTGCTCGCCAATCACTCGCTGGTTATGGCTTCGTACATTGCCCGCGCCAATGCCGCAATCATCGATCTACGGAATTTGCTGCAACAGGGATAGTGTAGTGGGCCACCCTGCGCCGCGTAGTGTGTGTCCAATGCCGCGCTTCTATGTCCCGGTATTTGTTGTAGAATCGCCGCCTTTGTCGGGGGGCCACCGGGCGCGCGGGCATCGCCACGCGTTGCTGTTACGAACTCAACGGGCCGTTTCACCCGCAAAAAGCCCAGCGTCTCAACAATAAAGCCTCAAGGGGGGATTCATGTCTACACCGCTGATCATCGCCGTCGTCTGCGCTTTCGTCGCGTTGGCTTATGGTCTGGTTTCCATCCGCTGGATTCTCGCTCAGCCCGCCGGCAACCCGCGCATGCAGGAGATCGCGGCTGCGATCCAGGCCGGCGCCAAGGCCTATTTGAACCGCCAGTACACGACCATTGCGTACGTCGGCGTCGCGTTGTTCATCATCCTGGGGTTCGCGTTGAACTGGTACACCGCCATCGGTTTCATGATCGGTGCGGTACTGTCGGGCCTGACGGGTTTCATCGGTATGAACATCTCCGTGCGCGCCAACGTGCGCACGGCCCAAGCCGCCCATAATGGGGTCAACGCGGCGCTCGCCGTGGCGTTTCGCGGTGGCGCGATCACCGGCATGCTGGTTGTGGGCCTGGGTCTGCTCGGCGTGGCCGGATATTTCGCCGCGATCCTGCCGATGATCGGCGAAGAACGCGCGCTGCACGCCCTTGTAGGGCTTGCCTTCGGCGGCTCGCTGATTTCGATCTTCGCGCGCCTCGGTGGTGGCATCTTCACGAAGGGCGCCGACGTCGGGGCCGATCTGGTTGGCAAGGTGGAAGCCGGTATTCCGGAAGACGACCCGCGCAACCCCGCGGTGATCGCCGACAACGTCGGTGACAACGTTGGCGACTGCGCCGGAATGGCCGCAGACCTGTTCGAAACCTATGCGGTCACGATCGTGGCCACGATGTTGCTGGCGGGGCTGGTGATGAAAGATGCCGGCTCGTCGGCCGTGCTGTATCCGCTCGTACTCGGCGGCGCGTCGATCGTGGCCTCGATCATCGGCACGTTCTTTGTCTCGGCGAAGGAAGGCGGCAAGATCATGAACGCGCTCTACAAGGGCGTAATCGTCTCGGGCGTCCTCGCTGCGATTGCCTTCTATTTCATTACGGCCTGGATGCTGCCGCCCGAACACGTGCTGCCGCTGTTCGGCGCTGCGGTCGTCGGTCTGTTGTTAACCGCGGCGATGGTGGTGATCACCGAGTACTACACCGCAACCGAATACGCGCCGGTGCAACACGTTGCCGCCGCATCACAGACCGGCCACGCAACGAACATCATTGCCGGTCTCGGCATATCGATGAAATCGACCGCACTGCCGGTGCTTGCTGTGTGTGTCGCGATCTGGGCATCGTTCACGTTGGCCGGCCTGTTCGGCATCGCGATCGCCGCCACGGCAATGCTGTCGATGACCGGCATGATCGTCGCGCTCGACGCATACGGTCCGATTACCGATAACGCTGGCGGCATCGCCGAGATGGCGGGGTTGCCGAGCGAAATTCGCGACATCACCGATCCGCTCGACGCGGTCGGCAACACCACGAAAGCAGTCACCAAAGGCTACGCGATCGGCTCTGCCGGGCTTGCGGCGCTGGTGCTGTTCGCCGACTACACGCACAACCTCGACGCGGTTGGCCGGCTGGTCGATTTCAGCCTGTCGGACCCAGCGGTGATCATCGGGCTGTTCATTGGCGGCATGGTGCCGTATCTGTTCGGCGCAATGGCGATGGAAGCCGTCGGCCGCGCCGCCGCGACCGTCGTCAACGAAGTGCGGCGTCAGTTCAAGGAGATCAAAGGCATCATGGAAGGTACCGGCAAACCGGACTATTCGCGTGCCGTCGACATGTTGACGAAGGCCGCTATCAAAGAAATGGTCATCCCGAGTCTGCTGCCGATTCTGGTCCCGATCGTGCTGTTCGTCGTGATGACGTTCGCGATGGACGTATCC
Source organism: uncultured Gammaproteobacteria bacterium (assembly GCA_963735085.1). Taxonomy (GTDB): domain Bacteria; phylum Pseudomonadota; class Gammaproteobacteria; order Pseudomonadales; family Azotimanducaceae; genus DATJGR01. The sequence continues at coordinate 1,944,684 of CAVTJP010000005.1, read as the reverse complement.
TCCGGCATCAAGGCGCTCGGCGGATTGCTGATCGGCACGATCGTCACCGGCTTGTTTGTCGCGATCTCGATGACGACCGGCGGCGGTGCCTGGGACAACGCCAAGAAATACATTGAGGACGGTAACTTCGGCGGCAAAGGCTCGGAAGCCCACAAAGCGGCCGTCACCGGCGACACGGTCGGCGACCCCTACAAGGATACGGCCGGTCCTGCGGTCAACCCGCTGATCAAGATCATCAACATCGTCGCTCTGTTGATGGTGCCGATCATCGGCTCGATCGTCTGACGATGCCGTGATAGGCGTCCGGAAAGGGGGTCAGAACGACTTTTGCAGCAAAAGTCGTTCTGACCCCCTTTCCTCTTTCCCTCAGAACGGCGGCAGCTTTTTCGGCACCAGCCGGTTCTTCAAGCTCACATACTCCGGCAAGCCATTCTTGAAGCGCGGGTAATCCTCACCTGCGATCAGCGGCGCCAGGTAGTCGCGCGCTTTCTGCGTGATACCAAAGCCATCGCGCGTGATGAAACTGCGCGGCATCTTCTTTTCGACGTTGGCGACCTTCGCAAGCGGTGCCTCGCCAATCGTCCAGCGATACGGTTGCGACGATTTGCGTACGATAATCGGCATGACTGCGTTCTTGCCGGCGACCGCAAACTCGACGGCCGCGCGGCCTACCGCATAGGCTTGCTCGACGTCGGTCTTCGACGCGACGTGACGCGCTGCCCGCTGCAGGTAATCGGCGACTGCCCAGTGGAATTTGTAGCCCAGTTCCGATCGGATCAACTCAGCCACCGTCGGCGCGACACCGCCAAGTTGCGCATGCCCGAAGGCATCTCGCGTGCCGGCTTCAGCAAGAAAACTGCCATCCACGTGGCGCGCGCCCTCCGATACCACGATGACGCAATAGCCTTCGCGTTTGACCGTCGCATCGACCTTCTGAATGAACCCGGCCCGCTCGAATGCAATTTCCGGAAATACGATGAGATGCGGTGCACCGCCCTTCACCTGTTGCGCCAGGCCCGCGGCGGCCGCGATCCACCCCGCGTGCCGGCCCATGACCTCCATCACGAACACTTTCGTCGATGTCTCGCACATGCTGGCGACGTCGAGCGCCGCTTCTCGAATGGACACCGCAACGTACTTGGCAACCGACCCAAAGCCGGGGCACGTGTCGGTGAATGGAAGATCGTTGTCGACGGTCTTCGGCACACCGACGCAGATGATCGGATAGTCCAGGCGCGCACTCAGTTGCGCCACTTTGTAGGCGGTATCCTGTGAATCGCCACCACCGTTGTAGAAGAAGTAGCCGATGTCGTGCGCCTTGAATACGTCGATCAGGCGCTGGTATTCACGCGGATCCGCGTCGAACGATTTCAGCTTGTGCCGACACGATCCGAATGCGCCCGCAGGTGTACTACGCAGGCCGGCAATCGCGCCCGCCGATTCCAGACTGGTGTCGACCAACTCCTCGCGCAACGCACCGATGATGCCGTTGCGCCCAGCAAAGACCTTGCCGATGACGTCGCGATGACGCCGCGCAGTCTCGATCACACCGCAAGCGCTGGCATTGATGACGGCGGTCACACCGCCGGACTGGGCGTAAAAGGCGTTGCGTTTGCGCATGTATTCCTTTCCGGAGATTGCGAGCGGCGGCCATAGTAAAGGGTAAAGGCTTTTATGCGACAATTCCCATTGGTCGAATGCTACGTCTGCAATGAAACCGATCCTCGCGGTCTTCTGGAACATCTGTCTGTTGCGGCGTGGACCGGAACTGGTTCCTACGCACCCGTTGTTCGTCGGCGGCGTGATCGTCGCGGATGTGCTGCTGAGCTTCTTCGTCTCGCTTCAGTACGGCCACGATCTGACCGCGACCCAGATCGCAACCCGCGTACTCGTTTCAATGGCGACGATGGCGACCACGACGTGGATCATGCTGTCGATGCGCGATGTGATCGGTCGATTTCCCGCCACTGTAACCGCGCTGTTCGGTTGCGACCTGCTGTTCACGCTGCTGAGCGCGATACTGGTTCCGCTCGTTGGCGATGCGAGTTCGCTACGGGTCGGCATCGTCGATCTCATCGTCATCTGGTCGATCGCCGTCAATGGCTTCATCCTGCATCGGGCGATGAACGTGACCGTTTTCATCGGCATCCTGCTCGCGCTGGGCACCACGTTCCTTGCTGCTGCGCTGTCATTTGCCGCATCCGGTAGCCCGCAATGACGGGGCGCATACGGATGGTTGCCCAGTGACAGAACACATCTATTTTCTGGGCATCGGTGGCACTCTGATGGGCAGCCTGGCGCTACTCGCCAGAGAGTCGGGCGTTCGCGTCAGCGGTTCCGACAACGCGCTGTATCCACCGATGAGCGAGCAACTCGCCGCCGCAAACATCACGGTGCATGAGGGCTTCGATCCGGCGCAACTGAAGCCCGCGCCCGACCTCGTCGTGATCGGCAACGCCGGCTTGCCCCGCGGCCACGCGGGTGTCGAGTACATCCTGGAAAATGCGCTGCCGTATACCTCGGGAGCCGAATGGCTCGGCAGCCGCATCCTCAACGGTCGCTGGGTGCTCGCTGTGTCCGGCACGCATGGCAAGACGACGACGGCGAGCATGCTCGCGCATATTCTGGATCGAGCAGGACTCGACCCGGGTTTCCTGATCGGCGGCGTACCAAAGGATTTTGGTTGCTCGGCACGCCTCGGCAGCACGCCGTTCTTCGTCGTGGAAGCCGACGAGTACGATACTTCGTACTTCGATCGCCGCTCGAAATTCGTGCACTACCGGCCGCGTACGCTCGTCATCAACAATCTCGAGTACGATCACGCCGATATTTTCCCCGACCTGGCAGCCATCCAGACGCAGTTCCATCATCTTCTGCGCACGGTCCCTGCCACGGGCCTGATCGTTGCGCCGGAACACGACGAGGCCGTCGATCATGTGCTGCGAATGGGTTGCTGGACGCCGGTGGCGCGCGTTCGGGGTAACCAACGACCTCGCAAAGTGGCGAGGATCGCAACGGACAACGGCGAACTGTGGCACGCCGAACACGTCGCGTCGGACGGTTCCACCTTCGCGCCATATCTGAACGAAACGCCACTCGGCGAACTCGCGTGGCACCAACTCGGCCAGCACAACGTCGCAAACGGCTTGAACGCAATTGCCGCCGCCCGCCACGCCGGAGTGCCGCCTGAAGTCGCCATCGAGGCGTTGCGCACGTTTCAAGGTGTCACGCGACGGCTCGAATTGATCGCGGAGCTCGGTGACATTCTCGTCTATGACGACTTCGCCCACCACCCGACCGCGATCCGCACGACGTTGCAGGGCTTGCGGCACCGATTCGCCGGCGACGAGATTGTCGCAGTGATCGAACCGCGCTCACACACGATGTCGCTCGGCACGCTGCGCGATGAGTTGGCGACCTGCTGCGCTGCGGCCGACAGCGTGTACTGGTTTCGGGGCGAGAACATCAAGTGGGACCTGGCCGAGGTCGTCCACGCGAGCGTAGTGCCGGCCGCGATCGAGGACGACCTGAAGCACCTGATCCGCACGCTGACATCGCTGCCGCCGCCAAAACATCGCCGCCACATCGTCATCATGAGCAACGGATCGTTCGGCGGCATTCACCGCTCACTCGTCGCAGCGCTTGCCGCGCCCGCGCCGTGATGGTCGACCTGCTCGCAGAGAACATCGTCAGCATCGAATCACGCCTGCGCGACCTCGGTTGGATCGACACCGACGAATCTCTGCAAGCGCTCGAGCCGGCGGGCGCCGGCAATATGAACCGCACGCTCAGAGCGCACCTGCAAAAGCGCACTCTGGTGCTGAAGCAGTCGGTACCGTTCGTTGCGAAATACCCCAGTATTGCCGCCCCTGCCGATCGCATCTCCGTCGAGTTCGCGTTTTACCGTGCAACCGCTGCATCGTCCGCGGTGTCGATGCGCCTGCCCCGAATACTTGGGTTCGACGCGGAAAATCGTCTCATGGCGCTCGAAGATCTGGGCGCATCGGCAGATTTCACCGGCGCATACGCGAACGATGACCAGACGTCGCGCGCAGGTATTTCGCCGGAAGACTCGACGGCGCTGCTCGACTGGATCAGCGCGTTGCATGCGCTGCGTATCGATGCATCACGGTTTCCGGAATTCGACAATCACGCGATGCGCGCGCTGAACCATGCACACATATTCGATATCCCGCTGCGCAGTGACAACGGACTCGACCTGGATGCCGCTACACCCGGACTCGCTGCAGTTGCGCGCACTTGTTCGGGCGATGCCCGGCTTCGACAACGTGTCGCCGCGCTTGGCGATATATACCTCGGCGACGCACCGCACGCATCGACGTCAGCGTTGCTCCATGGCGACTACTGTCCCGGAGCGTGGCTTCGGCATACCGGCACTCGTGTCGCGATCATCGACCCGGAGTTCGCTTTCATCGGCCCGCCTGAGTTCGACATCGGCGTGTTGAGCGCCCACTTCACATTCGCGCGCATCGAGCAGGCCGAACTCGACGCGGCGCTGCGCAGCTATCGCGCCCCGTCGGGGTTTTCGTTTTCGCTGGCGCGCGCATTCGCCGGCGTTGAATTGATGCGCCGTCTGTTGGGTGTCGCACAGCTGCCGTTATCCACCGACTTATCGATGAAACAACGCTGGCTCGACACCGCCCGGCAGTGGATCATTGCAGCATGACGAGGTCGCTGGTCATCGACACCGATGTCGCACTGGGTGTCTGGCATGAGGGCCGGCCGCGCGATATCGACGATGGCTTTGCGATCGTCGAGGCGATCAATCTCGACAGCATCGAACTGCTCGGCGTAACCACCGTATACGGCAATGCGCCGCTCGCCGATGTCGACCGTGTGGCCCGCGAACTGATCGAACTGAAGCACGTCGATGTTCCGGTCTGGCGCGGTGCCGACGGCGCGCTGCCACAACGCGGCGCAATACCACCCCCCAATGATGCCGTCATCCAGCTCGCCGAGCTTCTGCGCCGACAGCGTTTGACGATCGCAGCAATTGGTCCGCTGACGAACATGGCCTTGCTGGCACATCATTTTCCGGAGCGCATCGCAAACGTCGAGGAAATGATCATCGTTGCTGGTCGAAGCCCGAATCGCACCTTCTACATCGGCGACGCCGGCCCGGTGCGAGACTTCAACTTCGAAAACGACGTCCGCGCGATGGCGCTGCTGCTCGACGCACGCGGGCCACTCGAACAGCGCATCCCGATCGTGCTCGCGGGATTCGAACTGACCAGCCAAGTGGTCATCACGGACGTCGATCTGGCGACGATCGAAGCGCGCGCCACCGATACTGCCCGGTATCTGCATCGCAACTCGCTCGCCTGGTTTGACCATTGGACGAAGCAGTTTCCGACCGAGCGCGGGTTTCACCCGTGGGACTCCGCAGCCATCGCCTGGATCGCGCATCCGGAGTTGTTCACCACGCAGCAGCGCAGTGTTCGGATTCTGCCGGCGCATGGGAAATCACCGGCGCGCCTGGAATGCAGCGAAACCGCCGATGCTTCCGCACACGCCACGTACTGCACCGGCTTCGTTGCCGGAGGCGCCGAGACGTTCGTCGCGGAAATTGTTGGCAGTGTTTACTGAAGCAACACACGACGCGTTAGCATGCGGCAGCCAATTCATCACAAGGTAGCCCAACGATGTCGAAGAGGTGCGTAAGGCCCGTTCTCGCATTCGCACTGATCGGTTGGATCGGGGTGACCGGCTGTCATCCGGAGAAAGCCGGGGTCGTCACACAGCCGGCCAAGGCCGCCGCGCCGGCGCGCCCGGCACCTGCACATGCAGCGCCGGCAGCGGACACTTCGCCGGAACACCTGCTGGCGCAAGCGCCGGACGGGTGGCAGCAGAGCTTCCACACTGAAGGCGCCGCAATCCGCATGGTGGACTACATTCCACCGCACAGCGATCCAGAAACGTGGACCGAGAAGGTGTCGTTCGAATCATTCAGCGACCCGCCGCTACCCGATCCGATCGAACTGCTGAAGTCCATTGCCGCGGATCAGCGCAAGACATGTACCAAGTTCGCTGACCACGATACGTTCTCGGGCCTCGAGAACGACTACCCGACCTCGGTGCGATTGTTCGTCTGTTACGAGAATCCGCTCACCAAGCAGGGCCAGCTCACGCTGGTCAAGACGATCAAGGGCGATGCTCGCTTTTACGTCATCACGCGCGCGAAGCGGGTGCCGCCGATTCAATCCGATAGCACGGCTTCGAAAGCGACGGAGGCGGAGATCGCAAAGTGGTCGCTATATCTGCACGCGATCCGCGTCTGCAACGCCACTGACCCACGCCATCCGTGTCCGTCGCCCGTCGCAGCCAAAGCTGCGTCCACGCCACCGAACAAATCAGAATGACGCGTCCGGCATGGCCATGATCGCGGTCGAACCGGAGTCGATCGCCTCGGCCAGTGCGAGCGAGCGCGGCAGCAATCGCGCGAAAAAGAATGTCGCCGTATGGCGCTTGGCGGCGCCGAACGCATCGTCGGGTGCGACGTTAGCCATCCGCGCCCACAGCCATGCGTACACCGTCAGCGCGAACAGATCCAGGTAGTCGACCGACGCGGCGCCGGCCAGCGCGGGATCGCGCGCGGCACGCGTCAGCAATCGCTGCGTGACATCCGTCAACAGGTCGATCGCCGCTTCGAGCGCATCACGGTAGTTCACCTCCACCGCGTTCACGTCGGCGCGTATCGAGGCGATGAATTCGTTCGCCGTCACGCCACCATCGCGCAGCACTTTGCGCGCCAGCAGATCGAGTGCCTGAACGCCATTGGTGCCTTCGTAAATCTGCGCGATGCGTGCGTCGCGAACGAACTGCTCGACGCCCCACTCGGCGATGTAGCCATGGCCGCCGAATACCTGTTGCGCGGCGACGCACGCCTCGAACCCGCGATCGGTCAGATGCGCCTTCGCAATCGGCGTCAGCAGGCCCACCAACCGCTCCGCACGTTCGCGTTCAACGTCGTCCTGTGAATACTTCGCCAGATCGAGTTCGCGCCCCACCAGCGCGGCGAACGCGCGGCCCGCCTCGTTGTACGCACGCGTCGTCAGCAGCATGCGGCGAACATCCGGGTGCACCACGATCGGGTCGGCAGCCGCATCCTGTCGCTGCACACCAAGCGGAGAACGGCCTTGCAGGCGTTCCGACGCGTAGCTTTTGGCGGCCTGGTACGCGGCGTCGGCTGTCCCCAGACCCTGGATGCCAACCGACAATCGCTCGTAGTTCATCATCGTGAACATCGCGGCGAGTCCCTGATTTTCCTCGCCGACCAGGTACCCGACAGCACCGTCGTAGTTCATCACGCAGGTCGGGCTGCCTTTCACACCCATCTTGTGTTCGATCGATCCACTGGCGAAAGAATTGCGCTCCCCAATCGAACCGTCCGCGTTGACCAGAAACTTCGGCACCAGGAACAGCGAGATTCCGCGCGTACCTTCCGGCGCGTCCGGCAACTTCGCCAACACGAGGTGAATGACGTTGGCCGTTAAATCATGATCGCCGTAGGTGATGAAAATCTTTGTGCCGCTGATACGGTAGCTGCCGTCCGGCGCAAGTTCTGCGCGGCTGCGCATGATGCCCAGATCAGTGCCGGCGTGTGCCTCGGTCAGCGCCATCGCACCGGCCCATTCGCCGGAGTACAGCTTCGGCAGATACAGTCTCTTCTGCGCCTCACTGCCGTGGTTAGAGATACACGTCGCCGCCCCAACCGTCAGCGTGCCACATAGATACAGGCCGGTGTTCGCGCCGTAGAACATCTCTTCGAGCGCGACCGTCAGCATCTTCGGCAGACCCTGCCCGCCGTACGTCGGATTGCCGGAAACGCCGAGCCAGCCGCCATCGGCAAGCGCGCGAAAACCCTGCTTGAAGCCGCTCGGCGTCGTTACCATGCCGTCGTGCCACGTGCAGCCCTCGCGGTCGCCGACCTGATTCAATGGCGCAAGTTGTTCGGAAGCGATCCGGCCGCTTTCGTCGAGTACCGCCTCCACCAGATCACGCGTCACCTCGGCCAGCGCCGGAACGCGCCGCCACGTTGATTCCGCGTCGAGCAGGTCGAACAGCACGAATGCCATATCGCGAGTGGGAGCTACGTATTCAGGCATCTGCTTTGGTGTCCAACGCTCAGGCCCATGCTCAGTTGTGATCGAACGCCGCCGAATCCATCTGCATCAACACACCGCCGCCCGCTTCGATCGCCCGTTTGTGCATTTCAGCGCGCGGCAGCATCCGCGCCATGTAGAACCGCGCCGTCGCAACCTTACCGGTCAGAAACGGATCCGCGGCCGCGCGCGCACCCGACTCCGGCTTGCTGTTGAGTTGACCGGATGCCACCAGCGCCATGCGTGCCCAACAGTACGCGAGCGCCGCATAACCGCTGTACATCAGATAGTCCACCGATGCGCCACCCAATTCATTCAGATCGGTTGCCGCACGTGCGCCCGTTGCCATGCTCAACGTCGCCCATTCGCTGGCGAGACGTTCGAGTTCGGTAGCTATATCCGGCAGCGGGCTGGCGCACAGTTTGGCCACGCGTTGCATCTCTTCAACGAACATCAGCAGCGCCTTGCCCTGCGTCAACATCACCTTGCGACCGAGCAGATCGAGTGCCTGAATCTGCGTGGTGCCTTCGTAGATCAGCGTGATGCGACCGTCACGCACGTATTGCTCGATGCCCGTCTCGCGAATGAAGCCGGCGCCGCCGAAGATCTGCAGCGCATGATTGACGCTCTCGAAACCCGTCTCGGTCAGAAACGCCTTCACGATCGGTGTGAGAAAGCTCAGCATCGTTTCCGCTTTATCACGTTCGTCAACCGGGCCGAATTCGGCGAGATCGGCCTGCTGCGCCGTGAAGTAGCCCAGTGCCCGTCCGCCTTCGATCAACGCCTTCTGCGTCAACAGCATCCGCCGCACGTCGGGGTGCACGATGATCGGGTCGGCTGGCCCATCTGGATTCTGCGGTCCGGTCATCGCACGCATCTGCAACCGTTCGCGCGCATAGGCAAGTGATGCCTGGTACGCTGCCTCGGACACACCGACACCCTGCATGCCGACGCCGAGACGCGCCGCGTTCATCATCGTGAACATGCAACGCATACCCTGATTTTCCGCACCGACGAGAAAGCCTGTCGCCGAATCGAAATTCAGCACGCACGTTGGATTAGCGTGAATGCCCATCTTTTCTTCGATGCCGGTACACAGCACACCGTTGCGCTCCCCCGGGGTACCGTCTTCGCGAGGCATGAACTTCGGCACGATAAACAGTGAAATACCCTTCGTGCCGGCGGGGGCATCAGGCAACCGCGCCAGCACCAAGTGCAGGATATTGTCGACGAAATCGTGTTCTCCGGCGGAAATGAAGATCTTCGTGCCGGTGATCGCGTAGCTGCCATCGGTGTTCGGCTCAGCTTTGGTGCGAAGAATGCCCACGTCCGATCCGGCTTGCGGTTCCGTGAGGCACATCGTGCCTGTGCAGGCGCCGGACAACAGCAAGCTCAGAAAACGCTGCTTCTGCTCGGGCGTACCGTGGCGTTCGAGCGCATTCATCGCGCTATGCGAAAGGTCCGGGTACATCGTCCACGCCATGTTCGCGATCGTCATCGGTTCCTCGACGACCAGGCTCATGCTGTGCGGCAGGCCCTGACCGCCGTATGCCGGATTCCCGGTCATGCCGGTCCAGCCATTGGCAACATAGGTTCGGTAGGCTTCTTTGAAGCCGCTTGGGGTTGTCACCACCCCGTCGGCAAAATGACATCCCTGTTCGTCCCCGCTGCGATTCACCGGCAGCAGTTCCGTTTCGGCAAAACGCGCCGCCTCATCGAGGATCGGGTCCAGCAGATCGCGTGTCACGCGGACACGGTCCGACAGCGTCGCGTAGTGCGCTTCGAAGTCGAGCACGTCGTACACCAGAAAACGCATGTCCCGAAGCGGGGTGCGAATGTCCGTCATGGGTATCCTGACCTCGACTGCAGTGTTGGCGGATCACGCTCACGCGACCGCGGACGCGCACGATAACGTCGCGGCTTCGAGAGTGTCAAAACGATTGGCCGTTCAAAGAGAGCGGTCAGACTGGTCAGAACGATTTTCGCGCTGGAAAGTTGTTCTGACCCCCCTTCTTCTTTTCGCACCCGGTCTTGCGACATCGCACACTTGCCGATTCGCTTTGCGCGCGCCTCAATAGTCCATGGGGCCGTTCAAACAGATTCGGCATTGCTTCGACACGCTCCTCTGGACCCTGCTGCCGGGTGTCTGCATCCTGTGCAACGCGCGCAGCCACGTCGCAGCAGACCTCTGCCAGGCGTGTTGTCGGGCGCTACCGCACGTCGCACAATCGTGCCACCGCTGTGCACTGCCTCTGGCATCCGTCGACGCGATACTTTGTGCTAAGTGTCTGGCGCAGCCACCGCCATTCGTTCGAACGGTCGCGGCACTGTGCTACGTCGAACCCGTCACGCGGATGATTCACCGGCTGAAGTTCGCCGGCAGCCGTATCGATGCTCGCGTGATCGGCAGCGTACTCGCCATGCGCCTGAACGAAGCGTACCAAGGCGATTCGCTACCGGATGTCGTGATACCCGTGCCGCTCAGCCGTGAGCGCCTGCTGAAGCGGGGGCACAATCAAGCCGCACTGCTCTCGCGTTGGATCGGCAGCGGAACCGGCGTTCCGGTCGACTATCGTGGATGTCGCCGCATCCGGAACACACCGCCGCAGACAGGCCTGAACCGGAACGCGCGGCTGCGCAACCTGACGGCGGCGTTCAGTGTGGCGCATCCGTTGCAAGACCTGCGGGTCGCCATTGTCGACGATGTGATGACCACCGGTAGCACTTGCACCGCGCTGACGCACACGTTGCTCGCGGCGGGCGCCGCAGAGGTTCACATCTGGGTCGCGGCACGCACTCCCGAGCCGTATTTTGCGGGCGTGTGAATCAATTCGAGCTTGCCTAGGTTGTTGAAAAACTCCGCTTACGCGGAGTTTTTCGTGCTCTCGGCCATCCATGGCCTCGGAGCCCTTCCATTTTTCAAACACTTACGTGTTCGAAAAATGCCGGTGGATCCATCCACCGGCCTATCAGGCCGTTTTTCAACGGCCTGATAGAATGAGCGGCCCTTTCTCATTTCAGCGAGAGCGCATCAATGGCTCGTCTACTAGCGGCTTTGTTTATCGTCGGCGTCGCGGGCATCGCCCAAGCTGCGCCACTGCGCATGGCCGTTGCCGCGAATTTCCAGAACACGTTCGAAGCCCTCGTCAGTGCGTACGCAAAGCAATCGAACGACCACATCGAAGGCAGCTACGGATCCACGGGGCTGCTGTATACGCAGATTTCCGAGGGCGCGCCGTTCGCCGCGCTGTTCGCCGCCGACGGCGCCCGGCCTCGGCGGTTGGTCGCGGCCGGTCGCGCGCCGGCATCCAGCCGCTTCGTCTACGCGATTGGTCGTCTAGTGCTGTGGACACCGAATGCGACATCGCAATCACCGACGCAGTGGCTTGAAGATACCCGGCATCGAGTGGCAATCGCGAACCCGGAATTGGCGCCGTACGGTCGCGCCGCGCAGGAGACGCTGACGGCGATGAAATTGTGGGATCAGATCCAGCCACGGCTGATAACCGGCACCAGTATCGGCCAGACGATGCAGTTCATTGCCACGGGTGCGGCGCCCGGAGGGTTCGTCGCCCAGGCGCAGTTGATCGCGCGCTCCAAGGATGACAAAGGTGCCGGAGCACCTCCGGCAACGGACGTCTGGCTCGTGCCACAAGACATGTACACACCAATCGTTCAGGAAGCCGTCGTCCTGAATACGCCGGACGCCGGCCGCGCACAGACATTCATGAAGTTCGTCACCTCGGACGCCGGGCGCGCGATCATCGAAGCGGGTGGATACCAAGTGCTGGCTCCGGCGCATTGAACGGTGAATTGATGACGGCCGCGGCCGTTACTGTGGCCCTCGCGGCCACCACGGCATCTATTCTGCTGTTGACGACGCCCCCGCTGGCCTGGTGGCTGGCGCGCAGCCGTGCAACCACTCGCCCCTTCGTTGAGGCGTTGGTTGCGCTGCCGCTTGTGCTGCCACCGACGGTGATCGGCTTCTATCTGCTGCTCGCGTTATCGCCGACCAGCGTCGTGGGCTCCGCATGGCATTCGCTCACGGGTCATCCCCTGGTGTTTTCGTTCTCCGGCCTCGTGATCGGTTCACTGATCTATTCACTTCCGTTCGTCGTGCAGCCGTTGACGGCGAGCTTCCGCACGATGGACCCGGGGTTGCTCGAAGCAGCCACGATGCTCGGCGCGAGTCGCGTCCGGCGATTCGTCGCACTGGTGCTACCGATGCATCGCCGCGCGCTGATCGCGGCCGGCGTGTTGGGTTTCGCGCATACGGTCGGCGAATTCGGAGTTGTACTGATGATCGGCGGCAACATCCGCGGCGAAACACGCGTCCTGTCGATTGCACTGTTCGATCAGGTCGAATCGCTTCGATACGCGGACGCACACATCACAGCGTTGGTGCTCGTGGTGCTGTCGATTGCGGCGCTGACGCTGGTATATCGCGTACAACGCAGTCCGGCCCCATGATTCGACTCTCATGACCGACACGCTGGCGCTGACGGCACAGCTCGACCGCGCCGGAGGATTTCGCGCGGACTTCGACGTGACCGTACCGCTCGAAGGGGTCACCGCGATTCTCGGTCCATCCGGGTCAGGTAAATCGACGCTACTGCGCATGATCGCGGGACTCGAACCCGACGCAACGCTATCCCTGCGGCTCGGCGAGCAAACCTGGGACGCACCGGGATATCGAATGCCGGCACATCGCCGTCCGGTGAGCCTCGTGTTTCAGGACGGGCGGCTATTCCCACATCTGAGCGTTACCGAAAACCTGCGCTTTCCGCTGCGCTACCCGCAACGCCGCGGATTCCGCCTCGAGTTCGACGAAGTCGTCGAGCAACTCGCGCTTGCGCGCCTGCTCGACCGGTCGCCGCAGACGCTCTCCGGCGGACAGCGACAACGGGTCGCACTCGGCCGCGCGTTGCTGACGCCAGCGAACCTGTGGCTGTTCGACGAGCCACTGGCGGCGCTCGACACAGCCGCCAAGCGTGAGATCGCACCGTACCTGGAGCAGGTCTGCCGCACCCATCGGCTGCCGATCTTCTACGTGACACACGCGCTCGAAGAAGTGTTGGATCTCGCCAGTGCGGTGTTGCTGGTCGAGCACGGCCAAGTCGTTGCCAACCAGAAAATTGAGGCGCTCGGCGACAGCCTGCCGATCGACGAAACCTCCCGTGGTGGCAGCGTGTTACGCTGCCGGGTCGCGCGCTATGACGAGCATTACGATCTGACGGAACTCAAACTCGGCGAATATTCGATGTATCTGCGAGGCCGAATCGGCCCCGCGCAGAGCACGGTGCGTGTTCTGGTGCCTGCCCGCGACGTCAGTCTGGCACTCGCTCCGGTGGCTGGCATCAGCGTGTTGAACCGGTTACCAACAACCATCGAATCGCTTGCCGACGACGCACATGGCGCCTGCATCGCCACACTTGCATGCGAAGGCCAGCGTCTGCTTGCGCGCATCACCCGGTTCTCCAGAGACGAGTTGAAGTTGCAGCCCGGGCAGCGCGTCGTTGCGTTGATCAAAACCGTAGCGCTGGCGGCGCCGTCGTGAGCGATACCGATAACGAAACGCCGTACGCGAATCTGTCGCCCGACCAGATCCTGACAGCGATCGAAACCGCAGGATACTCATGCGACGGGCATCTGCTCGCGTTGAACAGCTACGAAAACCGCGTCTATCAGATCGGTCTGGAGGACGGCAGCAAAATCATTGCGAAGTTCTATCGCCCCGATCGGTTGACCGACGCGGCGATCGGCGAGGAGCACGCATTCCTCGCCGAGTTGACTGCGGCAGAACTGCCGTGCATCGCACCGCTGCGGGCGGAATCGGGTGAAACGCTGTTGCGTGGCGGCGGCTATCGATTTGCACTGTTTCCACGCCAGGGCGGGCACGCACCGAATCTCGAATCGCCCGACAATCTGCGTGTACTCGGCCGCACGATGGGACGCATTCATCGCGTGGGGCGCACCGGCCGTTTTCAACACAGGCCCGCGTTCAGCGTCGAACGTCTCGGCGTCGAGTCCCGCGACTTCGTGCTGATGCACGATTTCGTCCCCGCCGAACTGATCGATGCGTACGCGTCGGTGACGACGCACTTGATCGATCGGATGCAGCCGCACACGCTCGCCACAAATGGCCGCATTCACGGCGATTGCCATCCGGGCAACGTACTCTGGCGTGACGACGCCCCGCACTTCGTCGACTTCGACGACACTGTAATGGGTCCAGCGGTGCAGGATCTGTGGATGCTGCTGTCCGGTGAACGCGACGAGCAGACGCGGTCGCTCGCGAAGCTGCTGGAGGGATACGAAACGTTCCTCGAATTCGACCTGCGCGAACTCGCGCTGATCGAGGTACTGCGCACGTTGCGGATCATGCACCACGCAGCCTGGATTGCCCGACGTTGGCACGATCCGGCGTTTCAGCTCGGGTTTCCTGCATTCGGCAGCATGCGTTACTGGTCGGAGCACGTGTTGCATTTGCGCGAGCAACTCGCCGCACTCGACGAACCGCCGTTGGCGCCGTAGCGTCTCCCAGATCGACGGCGGCCCGTCCACGGGCGCCGTCCGCGGGTAGCTATGATCAGCGAGCTACGCCCAGTTCCAGCGCGCGGGCAACCGGATTCGCGTACTGATTGATCAGCTGCTCGCGCAACGTCGGCGGAGTTGCCGCGAGCCGTTGTTCGAACTCACGCGACGCATCGCCGCGTTCTTCAGGCAATGCGCAACTCAAACCCGCCAGCCGCGCGGCCATCAAGTGGCTGGGAAACAAGCGATAACCCTGCGCAATCTGACGGTCTATTTCGGCCGCAACCGCGTCGGCGTCGGTAAACCGACCGCGCAACGTTCCACCCACACTCAGATGTACGCGGCCCTTGCGCCCGGTGACGCCGGTGATGATGCTGCGCAGATCCTCACCCGGCGTCTTTCGATATGCCCCGTGCTGCGCGATCTCGACAAGTTCGCGTGCTTTCAGTTCATCACATGGATCGAACTCATACGACACGGCCACCGGCACGATCGACAACCGCTCGATCATGTCGTTCAGATCGGGGATGTCTTTGCGATAGGCCAGCGAGAGCATTTTAACCAGTGCGGGATCCGTCAGATCGCGACCGTCCTTCGCCCTGCCTTCACGCTGTGCGGTCCAGACCGACTGTCCCGTTTCCACCGAATATCGAATGTAGCGCGAGGTCCGCGACATCGACGCAAATGCGAGCTTTGCACCGCGATGGCCTCGATGCACCACAAAGCCTTTGTTCAGCCGCATCACGTCGGCCGCATAGCCCGTGTGCAACAGGTTGTCGCCAATTGCCATCCGTGTGGTTGGGTGCCCGGCGCGGAACAGAGCAAGGTTCATGAAGCCGGAATCGAGCGTGATGTCGCGATGATTGGAAATGAAAAGATGCGCGAGATCAGGCTCGAGTGCGTCCAGCCCGGACACCGTAAAGCCATCTGTCGTGTCGTCGATCATGCGTTGAAAAACGCCGGCAAGTGCCCGTTGAAACGAATCCACTGAATCGATTCTCGCAAACGCGGTACGCAGTTTCCTGCCGATCAACCAACGCGCGAGCGGCGGCGCGCAACGGCTCAGCAATGGCAAAGCATAGCGTGACAGGTCTTTGCGCAACGACGCATCGGCTCCAAGCCGTTCGAGCACGGCAGCGACTTCATCGTCCCGATACGGACGAATCTCTTCGAATTCGGCCAACGCTTCTTGCATCGCATCTCGAACGGCGGTCCGTTTGAACCGGTGTTGCAGGCTAGCCAAAAGCCGTCCGCCACAAAAGCACCACGTTCATCTAACATTCCGGGTCCGAATGGTTTAGGGACGCACGCATGACCTCGCTCGGTACTCGACCCTATGAAAGGGGACTCTTCGATCTCGGCCGCGGCGGTTACGCCTGGCTGCAACCCGATGGCGGTTGGGGTTGGAGCAACGCCGGTCTGGTGACCGACGCCGGTCAGGCGCTGCTGGTCGATACGTTGTTCGACGTGCGACTCACCGCCGAGATGCTCGCCGCGATGCGCGGCGCGGTCCCCGGAGTGCGCATCGAGCAACTGGTCAACACGCACTCTAACGGCGATCACTGCAACGGCAACGAACTCGTCGCGGGTGCGCAGATCATCGCGTCGAAAGCCACCGCAGATGAGTTGGCCCATGAATCGCCACGCATGATGGCGTCCTTGATGAAACAGGCGCCGAGCATGGGCGAGGTCGGCGAATTTTTCGTCTACTGCTTCGGCGCGTTCCATTTCGAGGAAGTCACGCAGGCACTGCCAACACGCACCTTCGAAGGCGAACTGGATCTAACCGTTGGCGACAAGCGCGTTCATCTGAAACAAGTTGGGCCTGCCCACACGCGTGGTGACACGATCGTGCACGTGCCGGCGGACCGAATGGTATTCACCGGCGACATTCTGTTCATCGAGGGGCATCCGATCCTGTGGGCCGGGCCGGTCGGCAACTGGATCGATGCGTGCGATCACATCGCTTCGCTCGATGTCGACGCGGTCGTGCCTGGCCACGGACCCATCACTGATCAGCGCGGCGTGCGCGCAGTACGCGACTATCTCGTCTACGTTCGTGATCAGGCGCGGGCGCGGTTCGATGCCGGCATGGATGCGTACGACGCGGCGATGGATATTTCGCTCGCCGACTACGACTCGTGGGGTGACGCCGAGCGGATCGTCGTCAACGTCGCAACGCTGTATAAGGAATTTGCTGGTGATACGACACCGAACGACACGGCAGCATTGTTCGGCATGATGGCGAAGGTTCACAAAGCAAGACGCAAAAAATAAGGGGTGCCAGGCACCCCTTTGACGCTCCGGATGCCCGCGAGGGCATGGTCCGAAAAAACTACAGCGTACGACGGCGCAGCATCACCAACGCCAAGACGCCAGCGGTGAGCAGCACATAGATGCTCGGATCGGGAACCTTGAGCGCACCAATGGCGACTGCGCTGGCACCGATCGTGGCGAACGTCAACGCCATCACGATTGCAATACGGGTAAACACCTACGAACCCCTTTTTCTTTTGTTCTGGTATGCGCGAAACAGGTGCGCAGATTAACAAAGCGCATTAGGCGGCGAAGTGACCGGAATGTAAATACAGCGCGAACGCTTCGCGAAGCGACGCGTCCGCCTTTCGGCGGATGGCGTTGTACATGGCTATCCACTAACGTAGCCGCATATGGAGTTGGGACTCTCGGACAAGGTCGCATTGGTTACCGGCAGCCATCGTGGCACCGGTGCAATCATAGCCGCGCGCCTGCTCGACGAAGGTGCGACCGTGCTGGTACACGGTTTCACGCATACCGAAGCCGAGCAATCCGTTGCGACGATCGGTGGCGGCATACCGGTCCACGGCGATATCGCGACACGCGCCGGCACGGATGTCCTGCTATTAGGTTGTGCATCCGCGCCGCCGATCGACATCCTCGTCAACAACTATGGGACCGCCGGCCCGGGTCGCTGGAGCGATACCGACGAAACGGCGTGGCTCGACATGTATCAACGCAACGTGCTGGCCGCGCAGCGACTGATACAGGCGCTGCTGCCCGCGATGCGCGCGCGCAGTTGGGGACGCATCATCAATCTCGGTACCGTTGGCTCCACGCGCCCCGCCGCCCGCATGCCGCACTATTACGCCGCAAAAGGTGCGCTCGCGACGTTGACGATCAGCCTGGCACAGGAAGTGGCGGGGACTGGCATCACCGTCAATCTGGTTTCGCCCGGGCTCATCCACACCGCCGAAGTGGAAGCCAGCTACGTCGCGCAAGGCCGCCGCAAAGGCTGGGGCGAAACGTGGGCAGAGGTCGAGCCTCACGTCGCGGCCGAGATACCAATCCGACGCATCGTGAAGCGCGAAGAGGTGGCCGATCTGGTCGCGTTCCTCGCGAGTCCGCGCGCCGACGCGATCCACGGTCAGAACATCCGCATCGACGGCGGCGCACTCGGCATACTGACCTGAGGCCCACTCTCAACGGGCGCGCGTTCTTGCCAGCTTCGCGTTAATGAGATTGAATCACTGCCCTTTCGGGTCGTGGCCGTATTTACCCCACCGCAGTCACCTTCATAGATAGGATGCGAGCATGAATTTCGAGTTTTCCGAAGAACAGAACCTGCTTCGCGAGCAGGCCCAATCGTTCCTGGCGGACAAATGCCCGCTGTCGGCGGTACGCCGCGTGCTCGACGGCGACCAACCGAACGACGCCCAGGTGTGGCGCGGCATGGTCGATCTCGGCTGGACGGCGACATCGATCCCCGAAGAATTCGGTGGCATCGGACTCGGCTACCTCGAACTGTGCGTACTCGCCGAGGAACTCGGCCGCAGCCTCGCACCGACACCGTTTTCGTCCAGCGTCTATCTCGCCACCGAGGCCCTGCTCGCATTCGGCAGCGCCAAGCAGAAGGCGCGCTATCTGCCGAAGCTTGCCGCAGGTGAATGGGTCGGCACGTTCGCGATCGCCGAAGGCGCCGGCGAACCGGCCGTCAGCCTGAAAACGAAAGCAAAGAAGGACACGATCAAGGGCACCAAAATCCCGGTGCCGGACGGCGACGTCGCCGATTTCGCCATCGTGCTCGCGAAGGAAGAGAAGAAGCACGCGTCGATGTACATCGTCGATCTGACCGGCGCCGGCGTGAAGCGCACGGTGGTGCCAACGCTCGATCCGACGCGCTCTCACGCCTCGATACGCTTCAATGATGCACCGGCTGAGTTGCTCGGCAAGGCGGGCAAGGGCTGGCCGCAAACCGAAAAGCTGTTCAATCGCGCCGCGGTGCTGTTTTCATTCGAGCAGGTCGGCGGCGCTCAGGCGGCGCTGGAGATGGCAAAGCAGTACGCACTCGGCCGCTTCGCGTTCGGTCGGCCGATCGCATCGTTCCAGGCGATCAAACACAAGCTCGCGGATATGTACATTGCCAATACGCTGGCGCACTCGAACTGCTACTACGGCGCCTGGGCGCTCTCCACCGATGCCGACGAACTGCCGGTCGCCGCGGCGACCGCCCGTGTCAGTGCCACCGAGGCGTTCCACGAATCATCCAAGGAGAACATTCAGACACACGGCGGCATGGGTTTCACATGGGAGTTCGACTGCCACCTCTACTACCGTCGCGCAAAGTTACTGTCGGTGAATCTCGGCGCATTGCCGCGCTGGAAGGATCGTCTGATCACGGCGATCGAAGCCTCGCGATAACCAACCTGCAGACAGCTTGAACACGAACGGGAGCAGACGATGAATTTCAACGACACAGCCGAAGAGAGTTCGTTCCGCGCCGAGGCCCGCGATTTCCTGAGCGCGCATGCACAACTGAAGTCGGAATCGGAACCACGAGATGAAACCGAGGCGGAATACCTCACGCGAGCGAAAGCCTGGCAGAAACTCAAGTACGAGAATGGCTGGGCATGCCTGAACTGGCCGAAAGAGTATGGCGGACGCGACGCGACAGCCATGCAGCTGATCATCTGGAATCAGGAAGAGGCGCGTTACGACGTGCCGGTGGGACCATTCGCAATCGGCCTCGGCATGTGCGGCCCAACGATGATTGCCTACGCGTCCGAACAGCAGAAGCGCGAACTGCTGCCCCGCATGGCGTCCGGCGAGCACATCTGGTGCCAGTTGTTCAGCGAACCGGCCGGCGGCTCCGACCTCGCCGCGTTGCGCACCAAGGCTGAACGCGTCGGCGACGAATGGGTGATAAACGGCCAGAAGATCTGGACGTCGGGCGCGCACTACAGCGACTGGGGCATTCTGGTCACCCGCTCCGATCCCACCGTACCGAAGCATAAGGGTCTGACGTTCTTCTTCCTGAACATGCATTCGCCGGGCGTGACGGCAAAACCGATCAAACAGATTTCCGGCGACGCCAATTTCAACGAGGTGTACTTCACCGATGTGCGCATTCCGGACGCGCAACGTCTCGGCGCCGTCGGCCAGGGCTGGCAGGTTTCGCTGACGACGTTGATGAACGAACGCCTCGCGGTCGGCAATGCCGGCGGCGCCGATTTCGACGACGCGCTGGCACTGGCGACCCAGGTCAAACTCGATGGCATGCCGGCCATTCGCAACCAGGCAGTGCGCGAGAAACTCGCCGACTGGTACTGTCAGTCGAGCGGGCTGCGCTTCACCAACTACCGAGTCATCAGCGCGCTGTCGCGCGGCGCGACACCAGGACCGGAGAACTCGATCACCAAGGTCGTCAGCGCGAAGAAGCAGCAGGACATCGGATCGTTCGGCATGGATCTGATGGACATGGGCGGCATCCTGATGGACCCGAAGCGGGTGCCCGCAGATCTCGCATTCCAGCACAATTTCATGGGCGCGCCGGGCTACCGTATCGCCGGCGGCACCGACGAGATCCTGCGCAACATCATCGCCGAGCGCGTGCTGGGCTTGCCGAGCGACATCCGAGTCGATAAGAGTGTGCCATTCAACGAGATTCCGAGAGGGTCGTGATCCCGGCTGATACACCATCAGACGATCTCTACCGCGCGATCATCGGCGAACCCAGTCAGGCGTTTTACTTAAGTTATTTCAAGCGCGCCGACAGTCGCGGCTATCCGCCGATTTCATGGCATTGGCCGGTGTTCGTGATCGGCCTGTTCTGGCTGCTGTACCGCAAGCAGTATCGCTTCGCACTGATCGTATTCGGCATACCGTACCTCGCTGCAATCATCGCGGCGCTGATCGATGCCGCGCTACCGGGGAGCGGACGGCCGTTACTCGCAATTGCCGTGATGGGCTTCGGCTTCGTCTGGTTACCGTTGCACGCGAACGGGATCTATTACCGATGGGCGAGGCACGAAATCGAGCGGGCGCGCATGAAGTTTCCCGGTCAGCTCGAATCGCAGAATCGTTATCTCGAAGCGCACGGTGGCGTCAACGGTCAAGTGCCTTATCTGGTACTGATCGGACTCGTCGTGATGTCGATGCTCGCGGGCTCGCTGGCGCAGATCGGTCAATGATACCGGCGTCACCCGACGTCGACCCAGCAGACCTCGCGAACCTGATCCTGGCGAACTTTCGCGCCTATCGGGCGAGCTTTCGCGATATCACGCTGGCAGCGAAAACCCGATTCGAACGCGCCGCCTGGGTTGAAGTGCAAATCGCCAGTGCCAGACGACTCGCGATCTACAAGGAATTCGTTGGCGAGCTGCAAGCCGAAATCGTTTCGCGGCTCAACGGCGCACCATTGACACCCGCGTTATCCCGCGCGATCAAAGGCGCGTACGCCAGGCTGATCGTGCCGCTGCCAGAATTCGAACTCGCCGAAACGTACTTCAATTCGATCCATCGGCGCCTCGCCCCCGATGCCGGTATCGACGAGACACAGTCGTTCATCTGGAGCGAGTGCGTCGAACCACCGGTCAGACCGAGCCGGCCGATCTATCGCACCTATCCGATGCATCGCGATATGGTCGCGACGGTCACACAGATTCTGCGCGACCTCGATTTCGACCTGCCGTGGCAGGACATCGACCGGGACGTGCGCAACATACTGCGCTCGTTAGCGGAAGCGCGTCCGGAAATCCGCCGCCCCGCCGGCCTCGACGTGGAGATTCTCGAGTCGGTCTTTTACCGCAACAAAGGTGCCTATCTCGTCGGGACGCTTCGTTATTCGGGCAACAGTTGGCCCGTGGTGCTGCCGATTCTGATCGACGAAGCAGGCAAGCTGTACGTCGATACGTTGATATGCGACGAAGACGAGTTGTCGGTGGTGTTCAGCTTTACCCGTTCGTACTTCATGGTCGACGCACCGCACCCTTTCGCATTGATCGAATACCTCAACGCGCTGCTACCCGGCAAGAAGCGCTCCGAGCTGTATGCCGCGATCGGCATGCACAAGCACGGCAAGACCGAGTTCTACCGCGGATTCCTGACGCATCTCGCCCGCACCAAGGATCAATTCGTCATCGCCCCGGGCGTGAAGGGCATGGTGATGACGGTATTCACGTTGCCGTCGTATCAGACCGTTTTCAAAGTGATCAAAGACCGCTTCGCGCCACCGAAGGACATCACGCGCCAGCAGGTCGAAGAGAAGTACTCCATCGTCAAGAGTCACGATCGCGTCGGCCGCATGGCCGATACACAGGAATTCGTCCGCTTTGCGATGCCACGCGCGCGCTTCTCGACTGAACTGCTCGACGAACTGCAGGCGGTCGCACCGTCATCGCTGACGCTGACCGACGACCTCGTCATCATTGCCCACTTGTATGCCGAACGCCTGATGACACCACTGAATCTCTACATTGAAGCCGCGACCGACGAGCAGCTCCGCGAAGTGCTCGACGAGTACGGCAACGCAATCAAACAGCTGGCGGCCGCGAACATCTTCCCCGGCGACATGCTGCTGAAGAACTTCGGTGTAACCCGTCACGGCCGCGTGGTGTTCTACGACTACGACGAGATCTGTTACCTGACCGACGTGAACTTTCGTGTGCTGCCAACACCGCGCACGATCGAAGAAGAGTTCTCGGCCGAGACCTGGTACAGCGTGGGTCCGCGCGACGTGTTCCCGGAGGAATTCCGCCGCTTTCTATTCGGCCGCCCCGGCATCAAAAGGCTGTTTGCGCAGATGCACGGCGAGCTGTTCGACCCGGCATACTGGCAGGGCTTGCAGCGATCGATCGAAAGCGGCGAGGTGATGGATGTATTTCCATACCGCCGTAAGAAGCGATTCGCGCGCAGCGACGATCTGCAGCACGCGCATTCTTAGCTTGGTAACCCGGCTGAAGCCAGGAGCATTATGTGAACGTTGAGCAGACCATCCCGATGTTGCGAATCTTCGACCTGGACAAGGCCAAGGATTTTTACATCGCCTTTCTTGGCTTTTCGATCGATTGGGAACACCGCCTGGACGACGCCGCGCCGGCGTACCTGCAGGTCACGCGGAATGGCTGCACGCTGCACCTGACCGAGCATCACGGCGATTGCTGCCCCGGTTCGACCGTGTTCGTGCGCGTTGCGGACGGACTCTCCGAATATCATCGCGAGATCACGTCGAAAGGTTATCGTCATGCGAATCCAGGCATTGAAAAAGCACCGTGGAACGCCAACGTGATGGAGATCGCCGACCCGTTCGGCAATCGGCTACGATTCAGTCAGGCACTCGGCTGACGGTGAATTCGTGATCCGATGCGCGCCGCGCGTTCAACCAGCGCGGCGAGCGGCGTCTCGTTACGTGGCGTGATCAACTCGCCGTCGCCGCGACAGAAAATGAAGTGCGGTCCATCCTTCACGACGTAGTAACCGCCTTCGTGCAGCAGCCGGTGGTGATGACGGCACAAGAGTAGAAGGTTATCGAGCCGCGTCGCACCGCCATCGGCCCAATGGGTGATGTGATGGCCATCGACGAAGCGGGTGTTGCAACAGCCCGGAAAACGACAACCCCGGTCACGATGCTTCAGCGCACGCCGAATCGCCGGTGGAATCACCCGGGTCTTGCGCCCGACATCGAGCACTTCGCCATCCCCGCTCGTCAGAATCCGTACCACCGCACTGTCGCACGCAATGCGGCGGACGGTTTCGGTCGCCACGACTGCGCCGTCCTCGATCTGCGGCGGATCATCGGGATCGACCTCCCCGAACTCCGGTAACGCTTCCGCGGAAGCGTGTACCGTCACCTGGAAGCGGTCGGCCGTATTCAGCCCCTCCTCCGCCACCGGTGGTTCCGATAGAAACCGCTCCGCAAGGATCGCCAGTGCATCGGCACGCCGCACGGGTTGCGGCATATCCTCGACGACGGCCTCATCATGCCGTACCCGCTCTCGGTGCGGCTGACCGCGGAACAACCAGTCCATCGCCCGATCCAGCGCCTGTAACAGCAAGGCACCTTGTTCAGCCGGTAGACGGCCTTCGAACACCAACATACCGGCTTCGTCGGTATGACAGGTGAAGTGACGGTGACGGTAGGCACCGTATGCGGTACCGGCTTGCTTCAGACGTTCCGCCTGGCGCATTGCCTTCACGGTCCACCCGGGTGATCGCACGAACCTTCGAATAGCTCAGTTCGCCATCGCGAAACGCCGCCCGGATCGCCGGCAGATCCGGTAACGCATGAGCGATACGGACCTTCTCCCGTGCGGTCACCAGATCGATACCGCAGTGTGCGTTCAGCCAATGCGCACAGCTGGGCAGTGCCTCATGACGCCACGGGCGCTCGGCATCGAGTTCACGGATCAGTTCGAGCAGCCGATATTCGGTGCGCTGCATTTCGCTGCATAGAGCAACGATTTCGGCGGCCAATGATGGGGTACACATGGGTGGCGCCGCTTATACTGGATGGGCATACAGTATAACAAATCAACCGACGAACGCCACCACTAACACTCAGATTAAGGGGCGTGAAGTGCAACGTTCATCGACGTGTCCACCGGCGGTGAGGCCCAAACAAGCCAGCGCCGCTGGTGGACACGTCCACGCCTCCATCTCTACCATCAAGCACATCAAAAAGAGGGCAGACATGATCACCGTCTCTGGGGTGAACCTTCTCCCCAACGACTTCGCCGAGTTGGCAGACCGCGCCCGTTCAGAAGGATTTCGTTTCATCGATCGACTGATCGTCGATTTCAACTCCGCAGCGAATACGTTTTCCGCCCCCGGCGAAGCGTTCTTCGAGGCGCGGAACGAAGGCAAGCTCGTCGGTGTCGGCGGTTTGAACAGAGACCCCTATGCCGCCGACGGAACCGTAGGCCGGGTGCGTCGGGTCTATGTCGATCCAGCGGACCGCGGGAAGGGAATCGGGGTCGCTCTAATGGACGCAATCGAAGCTACGGCACGACGCTCGTTCCGCGAGTTGCACCTTTTCACCGACACAGTCGATGCGGCGAACTTTTATTCCAGACTCGGATACCGCGTGATCCTCTGCGGAAGAAACGCATCTCACTCAAAAACAATCGCCTGATGGTGGCGGCTCACTGGATGCGGTAACGCATCTCAACGTTTCCGACGGAGCGGCGCGAATCAAATATCTGATAACCGGTGGATGCAGCGAACTCGGGCGCGCTCTCTGCAAAACGCTTCTCGAAGCAGGACACAACGTCGTCGTGTTCGACGTCAAGCAAACAGCTGATTTACCCGCCCGCGTCCATTTTGTACTGGGAGACGTCAGGCACTTTGCCGCCGTGCACGAGGCGGCGGCAGGCTGCGACGCCGGAATTCACCTGGCTGCGTTGGCTGGCGACTCCTCGGGCGAAGACATCATGTCGGTCAACGTCTTGGGGGCGTATGCATTCCTCTCGGCGGCCGAGAAGGCTCGGTTTCACACGGCGATAGTTGCGAGTTCAGCGCCGGTGCATCTTGAAGCCGACCCTCTGGACGACGGCTTCTTGCTTCGAACATCGGACAGCTCCGACCACGTCTACGATCTCACCAAAACAGTCCAGGAAGTCGTCGCACGCGATTTCCACGCACACGGGCTGCCTGTCCTGTGCTTGCGGTTCGGTCATATCGTTTGCGGAGCCAACGAAACCGATCTCGATGGAATGACGCCACTGACTGAACTCGACTACTGTCGCGGTGGATGGGTCGCGCTCGAAGATGTGGTCGCTGCATGCGCGTCCGCGCTGAACGCGACACCCGACCCGAACAAATTCGAGATCCTGAACATCGTCGGTGCGCGCGCTGGACGCAACCGCTTCGGTGTCGCGAACCTCGAGAAGCGTTTAGCACTCGAACTACGATACGACTTCGCCGACTACGAGTGATCAATCGCACCGGCTACCACGACGCAACGCCGCGCTCACATCCGGTCGATGAACACGTGCTCCTTGCCGAGCCACATGCACGAACGTTTGAAGTCGATGAACTTGCTTTCGTCCTCAATGGCGCGCGCGCCGGACGCCGCAGCCTCCGGTCCAGACCGCTGAACGCCGCGATCGAACCACACTTCCGCGTGGCCGGTGTAAGGCGCCACCGTCGTACCGCGCGACGCGCGCAGTTCCGCTTCCAGCGGATTTTCGAAACGATGCACCTGCTGATAGCGCAGGATGCCAGCGGCGCCCGCCTGCGAGCGGATAAGCGGACCGTGACTCGTCCGCCAGTAGCGTTGCGCCGCCTCTTCGGTGAGTTCCGCGCGAGCGCGCAACGGAAAATACAACTTCACGATGCCGCTGTGTGGGCGCGCGAGGATGTTTTCCGGTGTCGGGTTGACCTGCGGGTACTCATGCGCCAACCACAGCGGGGAGTTGGGTAAGTCGATGAACCGTTGTTCGTCTTCAAGCAGCGCAGCAGCGGCGGCGGCACCGGCTTGCGTCGACAGCGCATCGGTAATCGCTTGCTCGGAGTCCCACCACAACTCCGCGACGCCGTCGTACGGGGGTTCCATGCCGCCGCGTGCGGTTGCCATGCGCTCGTTTGACGGATCGTCGATGCGATGCACCTGTACGTAGCGCATGGTACCGATGTGCTGAGCGTGACTTGCGACGAGCGGGCCGTGCTCCTCGCGCCAATAACGTTGAAATTCCGCCAATGATGAGGCCGGCTTGCGACGCAGCAAGAAAATCAATCGGATCATGGCGTGCCCTCTCCGCAGGTTTCAGACGATTATTGCGCGCGCAAACAATACCGCATGTGGCCACGTCGGGCGCGCTTGACCACGGTGCAACGCCGGAGGCAGATTGTCGGTTGTTTGTGCCTCATGTACCTGTGCTTCATGTAGTTCGGCATCGGTTCAACGTCACGATGAGAACCGAGATTCATGCCTGCCCGCCAACGCCTGCTGCTTCGCCTTCTGATCATCGTATTGGCGGCGTACGGCGGCTTGGCGCTGTGGCGAGCGGAATGGGCTTCGCCCGACATCATTTCGCTGGTTGTCTTCTCGGTTCTGCTGGTGGTGATCGGCTTTCTGACCCTGGTGGTTCGCGGCGATCTTGCCACGGACGGGCACCGAGGCCTGCCGCGCCCATTCTGGGTGGTGTTCGCGTGCTTCACCGGCGCGTTCGGATTGGCGATGCTGCTCGCGATTCTCGGCTTGCCGTGGTTGGGCTACACCAGCTTCGCGTTGCTGCTCGGCGAGTGGGCCTGGTGGGTGATCCCGCTGTTCGCGGTGGGGCTGTATCCCATGACCAACAGTCGGCTTCGATAGCTGCCGCGGGCGGTTCCTCGCAGATGAACGCCTTCACGCATGCAAGACTTCGATCGAGCCTCGCGCAACTGGCGATTCGAACGTCGCAAAACATCTACGCCGAACTCCATGCGGCGTACTCACAACCTCACCGGCACTATCACGATTCACGCCACATCGGGCATTGTCTTACCCAGTTCGATATTCATCGCGCGTTCGCCGTGCATCCGGTGGAGATCGAGATCGCGCTGTGGTTTCACGATGCGATATACGACACGCGGCGCAACGACAACGAACGGCGCAGTGCCGATTGGGCCAAGGACTTTCTGGAGCACGAGCGGGCAAATCGCCATTCCATCGAACGTATTCACGCGCTGATTATGGCCTCGCAGCACAGCTCGCTCGTCAGCGACCCAGACCAGCAACTGCTCGCGGACATCGATCTCGGGGTTCTGGGTCAGCCAGCCGACGTGTTCGAACGCTATGACAGTGACATACGTCGGGAATACCATTGGGTACCATGGCCGCAGTACGTCGAGGGCAGAGTGTCGGTGTTGGGTGGCTTCCTGGAGCGGGCGCGAATCTACTCGACGGCTGCGTTCGTCGATCGCTACGAAGCGCAGGCGCGGCTGAACATCGCGAATGCGATCGAGAAACTCGAACACGACCCGGATCGAGGTAGCTCACATGTGTAGAAACATCAGGACCCTGTTCAACTTCGATCCACCGGTCACCGACGCGGAGATTCACGCGGCTGCACTGCAGTTCGTCCGCAAGGTCAGTGGGTTCAACAAGCCCTCGAAGGCCAACGAGGCGGCGTTCTTGCTCAGCGTGGATGAAATCGCACGGATATCTTCAAACCTGCTGAAGTCGCTCGAAACCAACGCACCGCCCAAGAATCGGGCTGAGGAGATCGCACGGGCGCGCGCAAAAGCAGCAAAGCGGTTCGGTGTATCGCCGGCAGTCGCCGAACGCGCGTGATGTGATGGAGACCGGCAGCGACACGGTAGCGTCAGAATGCAGCGATATATCGGGCCGCGTCGCGCCGGTCGTCGATCGCGATCGCTGCGAAGGCAAGGCCGACTGCGTTCGCGTTTGTCCATTCAACGTGTTCGAAATCGGCACGTTGACGAAGCCGCAACGCAGCGAGTTGTCGCTGGTTGGGCGCGCGAAGGCCTGGACGCATGGCTACCAGCAGGCATTCATCGTCAATCCGCTCGACTGTCATGCGTGTCAGTTGTGCGTGACGGCGTGCCCGGAACATGCCCTGCGGCTTGCGCCGATTCCCGGCGCCCCCGAGGGCAGTCGGTGAACGACTACGCGCTGACACACGCAGAACTCGCTCCTGAGCATCTGCTCGAACTGCGCGCGGCAAAACAGACGTTGGAAAGTCCGCGCTTTTCGATTCAAGCGGTGAATCTGATTGGCGTTCCAATAGAACGAGGCATCACGCATCTGCCCGCAGACTGGCGCGAAAAGATCCTGTCGATCAGCCGGGTCGCGCTGGAACGCGCGGCAGACATCGCGTTGTGGAGCATCGACGCGTCGCGGCCCCGCGCGGCAAACGAGTTGCTTCACAAACTCGCGGCGACCGGCACCGGCGCGGCCGGCGGCGCGTTCGGTGTATCCGCGCTGGTGCTGGAGCTACCGCTTTCGACCACCGTGATGTTGCGCTCGATTGCCGACATCGCGCGCTCCGAAGGCGAAGACCTTTACTCTGCCGACGCAAAGCTTGCGTGCCTGTCGGTCTTCGCATTGGGTGGTCGCGCAGCGTCCGACGATGCCACTGAGTCGGCCTACTACGTGGCGCGACTGAGTCTGGCGAATGCGGTCGCCGAAGCCGCCCACCATCTGATGTCGAAACACGCTGTCAAAGGCGCCGCGCCGCCGCTGATCAATCTGGTTCAGCGAATCGCCGCGCGCTTCAGCCTGCAAGTGTCGGAGAAAGCCGCGGCGCAGGCCGTGCCGATCATCGGCGCCGCAGGTGGCGCGGTGCTGAACTGGCTCTTCATCAGCCACTATCAACAGATGGCGAAGGGCCATTTCACGATCCGAAGATTAGAGCGGATCTATTCACCCGAATTGATCGAGTCCGTCTACCTGGAAATCTGAGCCACAGGCACGCTAGCCAATGAACCAAACCGATCTCACCCTAGAACGCGTCGACGAAGCGTCGCACGCGCTGATGACAAACCTGTTCGAATTCTATCTCCACGACATGGCCGAGTGGTTTCTGTTCGATACCGATGATACAGGTCGCTACGGCTACGACATGTCGAAGCACTGGCAGCGCGGCGACGAGGTCTACATCGCACGCTACGCCGGCAAGCTCGCCGGGTTTGCGCTCGTTACGTCTGCAAAGCCGTTTCTAAATGACGGCGACGGGTTCGACGTCGAAGAATTCTTCATCATTCGCCGCTACCGCCACACCGGTGCAGGCGAAGCCCTCGCAAACACGATCTGGGACATGCACCCGGGGCGCTGGCTGGTTCGCGTCTACGAAGGCAACCTCCCGGCGATTCCGTTCTGGCGCAAGATCGTCTCGCGTTACGCGAAAGGTGCGCACACCGAAGAACGGCGCATCGTGAACGGCAAAGCCTGGGCGTACTTTCATTTTCAAAACAACGCTGTGTAGTCGCGATAGGGGGTGTTTCGCCGAGATGAATCGCGTGCTGTTCGTCTGCACCGGCAATATTTTCCGCAGCCTCACCGCAGAGTACGCGCTGCGCGCGGCGCTGCGCGACAGCGGCCGCGAGATCGTCGTCGAATCTGCCGGTACCGAGGATTTTCCGCACGTCGTCAAGTCGAGCGTCGCGCGCTACCTTCTGACGAAAGGCCTGGACGTGCAAGCGCACAGACGCCGGACGCTGACACCACAGATGCTCGATCAGTCTTCGCGGGTGATTGCGATGAGCACAGAGCACGTCGACACGTTGCGCGACCGGTTCAACTATAGTGGCGCACAACTGTTCACGACCGCATGCGGACTCGCGGACGAACCATTGCCGGACGTCGACGAGGCCGTCTCCGATTACGCAACGAACCCGATCGCCGTCGAAGCACACGTGCGCGCGACTATCGATCGGATCATCGATCTGACGCCGCGGCTGGCGAACAGACTCGGATAGGCACGATTGGTGATTTCGAAGTCACAGACATGAAGCACGCAGGCACCGCCACGCTGGCGCAATTGGATGGACTACTTCGCGAAGTACGCAAGCGGTCGCAGTTGCGCGAACGAACACCCGGTTCGTTCTACGTCAAATCGAAGGGCTATCTGCACTTCCATGAAGACCCGGCCGGCATCTTCGCCGACGTCAAACTCGATTTCGTGGATTTCATTCGCCTGCGTGCCACGACGCGCTCGGAACAACGCACGCTGCTGGCGAAAATCGACGAATCGCTGCTGTTGCTCGGCTGACGCACGACCCGTGGAACCCGTTTACAGCTTTCCACCGATCGCCGGCGAATCCGCGCGGACTCTCATTCTAGGCACGATGCCGGGTGCGGCATCATTGCGCGCGCAACAGTACTACGCTCATCCGCGCAACGCGTTCTGGCGGATTCTCGCGGAGTTGCTCGGCTTCGACTCGCGCCTCGATTACGTCGTTCGCGCGCAACATCTCATCGATGCGGGGATCGCGGTCTGGGACGTGCTGCGTTCGTGCGAGCGTCCCGGCAGCCTCGATGCCAGGATCGCGCCAGCATCAATAGTAGCGAACGACTTCGCACGATTCTTCGCGCAACACGGGCAGATCGCGCAAGTCTGTTTCAACGGCGCCGCGGCCGAGGTGTTCTATCGGCGTCATGTGCTGCCTGGATTGTCGAACGCACACGCCGTGCATCACGCCGTGCACTATGTGCGATTACCGTCGACGAGTCCCGCCAACGCAGCGATTCCAGTGCCGGACAAGGCACGAATCTGGCGTCGCGCGCTACTACACAACGATACCGCTCGCGGCGTAATCTAGTGTAGTGCGCCGGAATATACGGCGCACTACACTACCTGCCCCTCCGTGAGATCAGTCGAGGACACCATGCCCAGATACGTCATTGAAAGAGACATTCCCCAAATCGGCTCTGCCGACCGGGACGCGCTTCGCGAGGCCGCAAAGAAATCCAACGGCGTGCTGGCGGAGATGCAGGCCGAAAAGAAAGCCATCCAGTGGGAACATTCCTACGTAGCCGGCGACAAGACGTTCTGTATCTATCACGCCGGCAGCGAAGCGCTGATTCACGAGCACGCGAAACGCAGCGGCTTTCCCGCGACGAAGATTACGCCGGTGCGCAAGATGATCGATCCAGCGACTGCCGAGGGCTGAACAGCGTGGTCGCTTCGGACCGCCGCAAGGAATTGACCCGCGCGTACAAGGAGACGCCGAAGCAATTCGGCGTCTATTGCGTGCGCAACATGGTCACCGGCAAATCACTCGTGGGTGCATCACGCGACATTCGCGCGCGGCTGAACAGGCATCTGGCGGAGTTGAAACTCGGTATCCATCCCAACACGGCGCTGTTGGGCGATTGGCGGCAACTTGGCGCGAGCGCATTCACATTCGAAACGTTAGACACGCTCGAACCCACAGACGACGACGCCTATGATCCGAAGGATGATCTGGCGGTACTCGAAGATTTGTGGCTCGGAAAGCTGCAACCCTACGGCGACGCCGGCTACAACGCGCTGGGGAAGCGGGTGTAGCACCCGAGGGAAGCGACAGGAAGGCAAAATACTGACCGCCTACCGCGTTGCACCAGCGTAAACCGATACAAGGCGGTAAGGGTCCAAGGTCGAATCGGGCCCGCGAGCGCGAGCCTTGTTTCGAATCGCAGGTCGCCGAGCAACCCGCTTATATCTCTGGTCTTACCAGCGTCCGCCGCCACCGCCGCCCGCGCGACCACCACGGTCGCCGCCGCGGTCACCGCCACGTGCCGGCCGGTCTTTCGCCTCGTTGACCTTCAGCCGACGACCGTCGACTTCTTTGTCATTGAGCGCGCTGATGGCGTCATTCGCCGACTGGTCTTCCATCTCGACGAACCCGAAACCGCGTGAACGGCCGGTGTCGCGATCGGTGATGACGGTCGCAGAACGAACTTCGCCGTGAGCTGAGAACAACTGCTCCAAGTCGCGATCCGTAGTACCCCAGGACAGATTTCCAACGTAGATCTTCTTCACTAATTTACTCCGCGCCCGGATTATCCGGACCTCACAAGGTGCTTAGGCGTCAGCTCAATGCAATGGCCTGCACAGGTTAAGTACTCGCCACGGCAGATGCCGCAACGACCGCTTCGAAACGGAATCGATGACCGACTTGCTAACGTAAGGCATGAGACTTAGAGGGGAAATCGGGGCGGGTCAGTTCCTAGGCGGATCGCAGGCTACACTATGCCATCCGCGAATGCCAGTAGCTCGATGCTTCAGTACGCCACTCGACGGCGCCGCCAACAACGGGACAAAATGCGCACGTTTTTGTTTTCATGGAAGAGAGCCAAACGCTCGATGAGCGGATCGCACGGACTGCGCTCGTTCAAAGCTGTGGCTGTTGCACCGTTGCTGGTGCTTCTCGTGCTTTCAACGACGAGTCGTGCCGCGCCACCACCAACGGTGGCCGTCGGCAAAGCCGACGCAGTGCTGGTCTACAAATCCGAGCGTTTGATGATGTTGCTGCGGGCCGGTCGGATCATTGCGCACTTTCCGATCTCGCTGGGCAGGAACCCGATCGGACCCAAAGCCCGCGAAGGCGACGCGCGCACGCCGGAGGGCCGTTACTACCTCGATTGGCGCAACCCCAATAGCAAGTTCTATCGGTCGATCCACATTTCCTATCCAAATCCTCATGACGTGGCGCACGCGCAACGAACCGGCGCGTCACCCGGCAGTATGGTGATGATCCATGGCTCGCCCAACGACCCGATTCAGGCCGGGCTCGCCTGGGATGACTGGACCGACGGCTGTATCGCCGTCAGCAACGCCGCGATGGACATGATCTGGAGCGCTGTCGACGACGGCACCCTGATCGTGATTCGGCCGTGAGGTGAGTGCCTCGGTCGAGTTGTTCGAAACATTCGACGCCGATGGGACGCCGCTGGGCCTGGTTCCCCGTCCTGAGGTACATCGACGCGGTCTCTGGCATCGGGCAAGTAACGTGTTGCTGTTCGACAGCCGCGGATACCTCTATCTGCAGCGACGCGCCGCCGGCAAAGACGTCTGGCCGGACGCATGGGACTTGAGTATCGGCGAACATCTGCAACCAGGTGAATCATTCGAACATGCGGCACATCGCGGCCTCGCTGAAGAACTCGGCGTGCGAAATGTACGGTTGAGTCCCGTCGGAGACGTCGTTGAAGGCTGCCTCGAGATTCCGGAGTTCGATATTCGCGACTGCGAGTTCCAGCAGACTTTTCGCGGCATCTACGACGGCCCCATCGTCGCCGATGCTGCGGAAGTTGCGGACGTTGTGCGCATGTCACGCGATGCACTCACGGTTGCCATCGCCGCGAAACCGGACAATTTCACACCATGGATGCGCGAACGGCTGCGGTCCCTGGGTTGGATCTGATGATGGGTTGCACATGACCATGCGAATCTGGGTCGATGCCGATGCGTGTCCGAATGTCATCAAGGACATCCTCACTCGTGCAGCCGAGCGAACCCAGGTGCCGATGACACTGGTTGCCGGGCAGCCCACGCGGACACCGCGATCGCGTTGGGTGACGGCGGTGACCGTATCGACCGGCTTCGACGCCGCCGACGACGCGATTATCGAGCGAATGAACGCAGGTGATCTGGTGGTGACGGCCGACATCCCGCTCGCCGCACGCGCGGTCGAGAAAGGCGGCACTGCGCTGAATCCACGCGGCGAGTTCTACACGGTTGAGAACATCCGTGAACGGCTGGCGATGCGCGACCTGATGGCGACGTTGCGCGATGCCGGATCGCTATCGGGCGGCCCGCCGCCACTCGGCAACGTTGAACGCCAGACCTTTGCCAATGCGCTGGACCGGTTCCTCGCGAAGCACGCCCGATCACGGCAATAGTAGTCGCGGCAACAACAGTCACAGCGTCAGCAGCGGCAACTTCGACCCTGACCTCAATCGATGAAGCGTTTGGTCAGATTCTCATACGCATCGATGCGCCGATCGCGAAAGAACGGCCAGCCGACCCGTTGCGCACCGATCAGTGACAGGTCCAATTCACACACAATGACTTCCTCGCGATCGCTCGACGCCCGCACCATAATCGACCCGTCGGGTGCTGCAATAAAGCTCTGACCCCAGAACCGGATACCGCCGACACCCGTCGGGTCGGGTTCGAAGCCGGTGCGATTCACCGCAACCACATAGCAGCCGTTGGCGATCGCATGAGCGCGCTGTGCGGTCTGCCATGCGTCGTGCTGGGCGAGATTCACGTCTTCACGCTCTTCAGGATGCCAGCCGATCGCCGTGGGATAAAACAGCATCTGCGCCCCGGCGAGTGCAGTAAGGCGCGCTGCTTCGGGATACCACTGATCCCAGCACACCAGTACACCGAGCGAGCCTACGCGCGTTGGAAATGCCTTGAAGCCCAGGTCGCCCGGTGTGAAATAGAATTTTTCGTAGTAGCGCGGATCATCCGGAATGTGCATCTTGCGATACTTGCCGAGGTAACCGATGCTGCCGTCGAGTACCGCCGCAGTGTTGTGATACAGACCGGGCGCGCGCGCTTCGAACAGGCTCGCGATCAATGTGATGTCGAGTTCCTCGACGACCCGCGTGAGCGCGGCGGTCGTCGGTCCCGGCACCGCTTCGGCCAGCGCAAAGTGCGCGGCATTCTCCTCCTGGCAGAAGTAGCGGCTGCGAAACAGCTCCGGCAGACACACCAACCGAGCGCCTTTCGCGGCAGCATCGCGGATACCAACGATCGCGCGCGCCAGATTATCATCGGGCACCTCGGACATTTGCATCTGCACGAGCCCGACCGGCACCCGATCCGATGCAGCGCGCACCGACTCAGCCGGCATCGTCGTTCACCGCCGTCGGCGCCATGTCCACGAAATCGGTGGTGCAATACGTCGTTTCGTTGAACCGCTTCTGGTAGTCGTTGAGAACGCGCATGCCGATGTTCGGGCGCACTTCGTCGGCG
Source organism: uncultured Gammaproteobacteria bacterium (assembly GCA_963735085.1). Classification (GTDB taxonomy): domain Bacteria; phylum Pseudomonadota; class Gammaproteobacteria; order Pseudomonadales; family Azotimanducaceae; genus DATJGR01. The sequence continues at coordinate 1,909,364 of CAVTJP010000005.1, read as the reverse complement.
TCAATCTTCTGCCGGACCAGTTCGCTCATGCGCCGGTTCAGATCGTTCGGGAAATACTGCACCTGCGCGAGCATCTCGTGTACCGACATCCCGGGAATCACCTTCTCGATCCAGAAGTTACCGGTCTCCTCATCGTCCGCGTAGACATGCACTTCAGGCAATCGCCCGAACAGATTATGCGCGTCACCGAGAATGTCCTGATACGCGCCAACAAGGAATATGCCCAGGTAGTACGGTTCGCCTTTGCGCAATGTGTGCAACGGCAGATGACTGCGATCTTCGAGCGACGAGACGTATTCGGCCACCTTGCCGTCGGAATCGCACGTCAGGTCGACCACCACGGCGCGTCGATCGGGCCGTTCGTTGAGCCGCTGCAGAGGCATGATCGGAAACAACTGGTGGATCGCCCAGTGATCGAGCATCGAGTGAAACACCGAAAAGTTGCACAAGTACAAATCCGTCAGCAACGCTTCGAGTTCGGCCTGCACCGGCGGCGGCGTCTCGAGATTCGCCGCGACGAGGCCGTCCAGAATTTCCCGGCACGCGCCCCAATACAGCGTTTCCAATGTCGCGAGTTCTTCCAGTTCGAGAAAGCCGAGACGAAACACCGTGTCGGCCTCGGCGCGCGCTTCCTGCGCATCGTGGTAGGCCTCGAGCAACTCACCGACGTTGTCGTCGGCATTGCGCGCCTCTTCCAGTGCAGCGAGCATGCGTTGCACGAGGCCGTCGCTGCTGGCGGGTAACGGTTGCGCGACGTCGAGCGCATGGCCGTGCGCGCCGATCACCGGCACCACCAGCACCGAATGATGCGCGGTAATCGCGCGGCCGCTTTCGGAAATCAACACCGGCTCCGGCACGTCGCGTGACGCGCAGATTTCCTGCACCGAGAAAACCACCGCGTTCGCGTATTCCTGCAGGCTGTAGTTGATCGCCGATTCGTCTGCGCCGGCACCGCCGCCGTAATGCACGCCGAGGCCGCCACCGACATCCAGACAGCGCACCGAGACGCCACGACGATGCAGATCGGCGTACACCTGAGTCACTTCCTTGACCGCCTGCCTGAGTACCTGAATCTCGGTGATCTGGCTGCCGAGATGAAAATGCAGCAACTCGAGCCGATCGGACATGCCGCGCCGTTCGAGTTCCCGCACCAGGCGCACCAGTTCCGGCACCGCGAGACCGAACTTCGAACGCTCTCCGCCCGATTCGAACCAACGGCCCGCACCGCGCGTTGCAAGCTTGACCCGGACCGCCAGCCGCGGCACCTGGTTCGCCCGGTCCGCAAGCATCATCAACTGTTCGAACTCGGTATATTTTTCGATGATCGGCAGCACGCGTTGGCCGAGCAGTTGCGCCGACAGGATCAGCGACAGGATGACGCGGTCTTTCACGCCGTTGCACAACAGCAACCGGTCGTCGCCAATGTGCGGCAGCGCCGCAATCAGTTCCGCCTTCGAACCGCATTCGAGTCCCAGACCGTACGCCTTGCCGGCGTCCAGCACCTCTTCAACGACCTCGTGCAACTGATTGACCTTGATCGGATAGATCGCCTGATACGGGCTGCCATAGCCGGCGTCGGCAATCGCCGTGTCGAACGCTTCGACCAACCGGCGCACTCGGGCGCGCAGCACATCCTGGAAGCGCACCAGCATCGGCGGTGCCACGTCGTGACTCGCCGCTGCGCGCACGACTTCGAGGATGTCGATCGACAGATCGTTGTCGAGCAACGGCTTCACCGCCGCGTGACCTGCTTCGTTGACGAAGTAAAACCCATCGGCCCACGCACCCACCGCGTAGAGTTCCTGCGCGCTGTCGACCGACCAGGCGCCGAATGCCGATGGCGCGCCATTTTCCTCTGTCATGTCGTGCTCCCTGCGCCCGGCAACCGTGCGGTGATCACTGGCCGAGCACGCTCGCGAACAGCAGCGGTGCGACGATACTCGCGTCCGATTCGATGATGTACTTCGGTGTATCTATCGCCAGTTTGCCCCACGTGATCTTCTCGTTGGGTACCGCGCCCGAGTAGGAACCGTAGCTCGTCGTGGAGTCGCTGATCTGACAGAAGTAGGCCCACAACGGAATGTCCTGCATCAGCAAATCCTGACGCAACATCGGCACCACGCAGATCGGGAAATCGCCGGCGATGCCGCCACCGATCTGAAAGAAACCGATCGATGCATCCGCAGATACCTGTCGGTACCAATGCGCCAGACGGATCATGTATTCGATTCCGCTGCGCACGGTATGCACACTTTTGATTTCCCCCTCGAACACGTGCGCCGCAAAAATGTTGCCCAGGGTCGAGTCTTCCCAGCCGGGTACGATGATCGGCAGGTCGCGCTCGCATGCCGCGTACAACCACGAGTCCTTTACATCGATCTGAAAGCTCTCGTTGAGCTTGCCCGAACGCAACAGTCGGTACATGAACTCATCCGGAAAATACCGCTCGCCGGCCTCGTCGGCGGCACGCCAATCTTCGAGGATCGCACGCTCGATACGGCGAATCGCCTCTTCTTCTGGAATGCACGTATCGGTGACACGGTTCAGATGTCGCGCGAGCAGGTCTGCTTCCTGTTGCGGTGTCAGTTCACGATAGTGCGGCACGCGCACGTAGTGGTCGTGCGCCACCAGATTGAACAAATCTTCTTCGAGATTCGCGCCGGTGCAACAGATACCGTGGATCTTGTCGCGTCGAATCATTTCGGCAAGCGACAGACCGAGTTCCGCGGTGCTCATTGCACCCGCGATTGTCACGAACATCTTGCCGCCCTGATCGATGTGGCGACTGTAGCCGTCGGCGGCATCCATCAATGCCGCGGCGTTGAAGTGCCGGTAGTGATGGCGCATGAACTCGCTGATGTTGCCCATCGACTACTCCGGTACCACAAAGGCCGCTCAGCTTACGTGCTAGGCAAAGCTCGATCAATTCTCGCCAGGGCACTGACGCAATAGTGCGCTACACCGCTGCGAGTTGTACGGGAATTTGCTGCGTCAAACAATGAAACGTGCCAAGGCCGACAACGAGCGCGCGCGAGTCGATCGGCACAATGCGCCGCGTCGGAAAGCAAACGGTCAACGCCGCGATTGCGTGCGCATCCTGCGGCGCGTCGAACACCGGCAACACAATCACGTCGTTGCCGATGTAGAAATTCGCGTAGCTCGCCGGCAGCCTGCTGCCGGTACCCCGCACCAGGTCCGGCAGCGGCAGTTCGATGATCGTCAACGCGCGGCCATCGGCGAGTCGCAGTTGTCGCAGTAGCTCGAGATTCTCCGTAAGCGCGGCGTGGTTCGGATCGGCGGGATTCGCCTCCACGACAGTCACTACCGTCGTCTCATCGACAAAGCGTGTCAGATCGTCGATGTGGCCGTCGGTGTCATCGCCCACGATACCGTCACCAAGCCACAGCACGTCGGACCCACCGAGGTATCGCGAAAGCATCGCTTCGATCGCAGTACGGTCCAGTTGCGGATTGCGGTTCGGATTCAGCAGACACTGCCGCGTGGTCAACAGCGCGCCGGCGCCATTGACGTCAATCGAGCCACCCTCCAGCACGCGTTCGATGCGGATCGTCTTGACGCCGAGCGCATCAGCCATGCGTCGCGCCGCCGCATCGTCGGCATCGTACGGGCGATACTTCGTGCCCCATGCGTTGAAGCGAAAGTCGAGCGCCACCAGTTGGTCGTCGGCGTCGTACGCGAAGATCGCGCCGTGATCGCGACACCACGCATCGTTGGTTTCAATCAAGTGGAATTGCAGCCGCTCCCGCGCGACGGTACCGCTGAACCGTTTCGCGACCGTCGCCCGATGTGCGGCATTCAGCACATTGATGTGCACCGTTTCGCCTTCGGCCAACGCGACCACCGCCTCCGCCAACGCCGCTTCGGCTTCGGCAAGGCATCCCGGCCACGTGTCGCGATTGTGGGGCCACGACAACCACGTGCCCTGATGTGGCGCCCACTCCGGCGGCATACGATAGCGATCCATCGAATCCGGCATCACGACTCCTTCACGCGACATTCGACATTGTACCGATACAGCCCCGCGGCGATGCCAACGAACACGATACGGCGCGGCCAATACCTCAATCCGGACGGCTGCGGTGGGCGACAGCGCGCCGAATAACCGGCACCATTAGGCTGGGACGTAAATCAGGAACACAGCCAAGCATGACCCTTTTCTTTCAATTGCTGATCGGCCATGCGCTGGCCGATTTCGTGCTCCAATCCGATACGATGGCGCGCGCAAAGAATCGACACAGCGATTTCGCCACCAATGCCGGGCCTAACTTCCCATCCTGGCAGTACTGGATCGGTGCGCATGCATTGGTGCACGGCGGGTCGGTGTATCTGTTCACCGGCAGCGCAATCCTCGGGCTGATCGAAGTTGTACTGCACTCCGCCATCGATTGTGCAAAGTGCGAGCATTGGATCGGTTTCCATCAGGATCAGGCACTGCACGTGATATGCAAAGTCGCGTATTGCTTTTTCGTCTGACGGCTTCCGTTTGGCAAATGCTTTGTAGTGGCTTCTTTGTGGTGGCTGTTTTTTGACGAGAGGTCGCGATGAATATCATCGGCATCGACCACATATATCTCACGGTCAGCGATTTCGCGCGCTCGGAAGCGTTCTACGACATGGTGATGGAATCGCTCGGCTTCAAGAAATCCGATGAGTGGCTGCACGACCAGCCGCACGCGCACTATCTGCGCCCGACACTGCAGATCTCACTGCGTCCGGCGCGCAGCGACACAGCGCACGATCCGTACTCGCCCGGCCTACATCATCTGTGTCTGCAGGCGGAAACCCGGCGCGATGTCGACACCGCCTACCGCTCACTGAAGTCGTTCGAAATCGACGCCACCGAACCGAAGCTGTACCCCGAATACAACCCGGAGTACTACGCAACCTTCTTCGAAGATCCGGACGGCATTCATCTCGAAATCGTCGCGCGCACCAGCACGCGCCAATCGTTGGCCGAGCACTGGCAGGAGTTCTCGACATTTCTGAATCCCTGGGCGCCGTGAACCGCAGCGTCCGCCCGCCATGGCCGTCGCGCGATGTCGCCTCGAGCTTCGCGTTCTCGATCATCCGCATGCGCAACGCGGCCGCGCGGCCTCTGACGAGCCGCAAGTGACCGGAGTACCATGGCCGCTGAACTCAGTGGAGCACGAGACATGATCCTCGATCATCTGACAATTTCGGTCTCGGATTTCGAGCGTGCAAAAGCCTTCTATCAGCGCGCCTTGAAGCCGCTCGGTATCACGATGCTCGCCGAGTTCAGCGGCTTCGCCGGCATGGGCACTGATCGGGCGCAGTTCTGGTTCGCGTTGGGTGACGTGGGCGTGCACAAGACACACATCGCATTCGCCGCCGCGTCGCGCGCCAAAGTCGATGAGTTCTATGCAGCGGCGATGGCTGCAGGCGCCACCGACAACGGCAAACCGGGGATCAGAGCCCTGTACCACCCCAACTACTACGGCGCGTTCGTATTCGACCCCGACGGCTACAACGTGGAAGCCGTCTGCCACGTGGCCGCATGAACGTTCACGTACTCGAGCACGCGATGCTCGAAGTCCGCCCCGGACACGAACAGGCGTTCGAGGCCGCGTTTGCGAAGGCCCAGAACATCATCAGTGCTTCACCTGGTTATATTTCGCACCGGCTCGAACACTGCATTGAACATCCCGGCCGCTACCTGCTGCTCGTGGAATGGACGAGCCTGGAGGCTCACACGGTTGGTTTTCGCGAATCCGAGGACTATCAACAGTGGAAAGCACTGCTGCATCATTTTTACGATCCGTTCCCAACAGTTTTGCACTTCCGCAATGTGTATTCTTCGGTGGATGATTCCATAGATGCGATCGATGACTAAACATCTGCTGACGCCTGGCGCCTGGGTCGGCCGCGGCAGCTTCCTCGAGAAAGGTCAATCGCTCGGCACCACCGTCGAATGTACATTCGACGTTGCATCAGAGCAGGTCGGCACGCACATCAAAGGCGAACTGTCGCTGCGCGAAGGCAACGCGCGGCACGCGTTTGCTGTTTGGATAACGCCGAACGACACCGGCACCTACGATGTCGCCGCGCAGTTTGGCGCAGCGAATCTCGAAGGCACCGCGAAAATGGAGAGTTACCCGAACCTCGGCATGCTGTGGGCAACACGCGGCGACATCCAGGTGTCCTGCGCACTCTTCGATCTGAGCTCAGGTCGTGGCTTTCGCGGTTTCAGCCGCTCGCAAAAAAACCAGCTGACGTGGGAAATGGTGTTGCGCGAGGAACGCCTGACGACTAGCGCGAACAACGTCGTCACATTCGGCGGCGGCAGAAAGCGCAAGTAAGCGTCACGTCATGACGGCCCCGCAACAACCATCGATGCGCATCTTCGGAGACCTGCGTTCCGGCAACTGCTACAAGATCAAGTTGCTGCTGGCGTACCTCGATCTGCCGCACGAATGGACGCATACCGACATCATGCGCGGCGAGACACGTACGCCGGCATTCCTCGCCCGCAATGCGAACGGTCGCATTCCACTGCTTGAACTTCCGGACGGCCGCTATCTGGCGGAATCGAACGCCATCCTGAATTATCTGGCGACCGGCACCACGCTGCTGCCAGACGACGCGTGGAGGCGCGCACAGATTCTGCAGTGGCAATTCTTCGAGCAGTACAGCCACGAACCGTACATCGCGACCGCGCGCTACATCGCCGTGTATCTCGGCTTGCCGGATGCACGCCGAGCCGAATACGAAGCCAAGCAGACAGGCGGCCATGCGGCACTGTCAGTCATGGAATCGCACCTGGGGCACAACGATTATCTCGTTGACGATCGTTTCACGATTGCCGACATTTCGCTGTATGCCTACACGCACGTGGCCGGAGAAGGAGGCTTCTCGCTGGCGCCGTATCCAGCGATCAATCGCTGGCTCGCGCGCGTCGCGGCGCATCCGCGGCACGTGACGATGGCGGATGGATGATCATTGGCAATAGAGGCAATCGTCACGTCGTTTGGAGCGCCGCAGCGCTAGTATCGATGGTGCTAATGGCCTGCGCATGCGCGGGGTGCGCCGATCACCCATCAAATCCCGGAGATCTTGCGAGCGCGGGCGAGTGCCACATGCGTGTGATCGTGACGTTTACCCAGAATCTGGGCGAGCGCCCTGCTGACAGCGTGGTAACGGAGATCTCTCGGGCAACAAACGTCACGCTCGTGTTCGTGCGCACTGCCGGACCTGGATTGTATGTATTTCAATTGGACGCGGGCGCGACCGATGAAGATTGCCATCTGGCGCTGGCGCGACTACGCGGTGACGTGCGCGTCCGCTCCGTGGATATCGATCAGCGGCGCCACGTCCAGGAGCAAGGCACCGCCGCTGCCGCAACCGGTCTCGGGCTCAATCAGTCAAACCCTCTCGAGGTTCGCGATGCGTAGCTTTGTCACCGCAATGTTTGCCGGCATGGCACTCATCGCCGCACCCTGCGTCAGCGCGGCCAGCGGCGGCGCGACAGAACTCAATCTCGTCCGCCATAGCCCACCAGCCGCTGCGACGCAGCACGTTGGTGACGTCCCGCAGCTCATCGTCAAATTGCGGGCTGGCGCGGACTCGCAGACGCAGTTGCGGACTGCCGAGGACCTGCAGACGCCGGCGACGCGCATCGAGGCGCTCGCCGCCCGGCGCGGGCTCGAACTCGATGCGCAACGGTCCATCACCCCGCGCGTGCACGTGCTGAATGTGCAATCAACGGTCGCGGGCCAGACAGTGGACCAGGTGCTCGCGCAGCTACGCACAGACCCGGACGTGGAGTACGCCGTAGTGGATCAGCGCCGTTACATCCAAGCCATGACGCCCAATGATCCGCTCTACAGCGAGCAGTGGTATTTGCAAGCGGTCAGCGCTGCCGCGCCCGCTGCGCTGGACGCGACCGATGCCTGGAGCACGACGACTGGCAGCAGCAGCGTGATCATCGCGGATATCGACACCGGCGTGCGCCCGGACCATCCCGACCTCGCGGGCAAACTCGTGGCGGGTTACTGTTTTATCTCCGACACCTTTGTGGCCAACAACTCGACTTGCCCAGGGCCCGACGACTCCGATCCGGGCGATTGGGTCACGAGCAGCGACATCAGCAACCACCCATCGGACTGCGGTGGCGCGTCCACTGGCTACAGCTCCTGGCACGGTACGCGCGTCGCCGGCATCCTCGGTACCGCCAGCAACAACGCGATAGGGATCGCCGGGGTCACCTGGGACCCGCAGATCCTGCCCGTGCGTGCGCTCGGCAAATGCGGCGGCACCGATTCCGACATCATTACGGCGATGCTCTGGGCCGCCGGTATCGAGGTCACGGTCAACGGTCAGCAGCTGACGAATCCCAATCCCGCGCGCATCATCAACCTCAGCCTCGGTGGCAGCGGCTCGTGTCCTGCAAGCTACCAGGATGCGATCAATCAGATCCTCGCCGACGGCGTAATCATCGTCGCCTCCGCGGGCAACGAGACCGGGGCGGTCGCTGCGCCGGCCAACTGCCCGGGCGTGATTGCCGTTGCGGGTGCACGTGAGGATGGCACCAAGGTCGGCTACAGCAGCTTCGGCTCGCAGGTCGCGGTGTCCGCACCCGCTGGCAACTGCATCAACAGCGGCACGCAGCAACCTTGCCTCTACACGATCACGACCACGACCAATCTAGGCATCGAGGGTCCTGGTGCGAATGACTACACCGGCGAGTATTCCTGCTACCCGGACAGCACCGGCGGCGGCTCACCCGGCAGCTACCCCAACTGCAGCATCGCTGCGAATCAATACCGTGACTACAACGTGGGCACCAGCTTCTCGGCGCCGCTGGTTTCCGGCATCGCGGCACTGATGGCGTCGGTCAACGGCAATCTGAGCCCAAGCGAGATTGCCGCGCGCGTCAAGGCTAGCGCAACCGCATTTCCTCAATCCTCGCTCGACACCTCGCCGCAGCCCCCCGCCTGTCCGAGCACCAACTCAGGGGGCCAGTGCATCTGCACCAACGACGGCAAGACCTGCGGAGCCGGTCTGGCGAACGCGTCGGTCGCCGTGGCCCAGGCGCTGCGCCCCATAGCCGCGGTCGCGGTGCCGGCCCCGTCGTTCAATGCCGGCCAGAACGTCGAGTTGCAGGGGAATGGTAGCGCCGCGGCGGACGGGGATGTCATCAATACCTACGCATGGAGCAACGTGGGCAACCTCGCGCTCGCGATCACGAATGCTGATCTGGCTACCGCAACCGTTACCTCGCCCACGTGTGGGATCGGTACCGTACAGTTGACCGTCACCGACGATGCCGGGCGGCAGGACACCGCCGACGTGGTGATCACCCCGAACACCGCCAGCACCACCGCTCCAGCGTCCGCCTCGCCGACCAGTCCAGCCCCGGCAACGCCAGCGGTGATGGTGGCCGTCTGCCCCACCACGGCGACCTTCCAGGCAGCAGCCGCGGCACAGTCGTTCGTAGCCTACGTCGCGAACACCACGAACACCGCCGTCAACTGGCAGGTCAACGGCGTCGCGGGCGGTAATTCAACCGTGGGCACGGTCTCTTCAGCCGGTCTGTACACGCCACCTGCCAGCGTACGGACTTCCACGATCGTCAGCGTTACCGCCGTGTCGGCCGCCGACGCCGCGGTGAGTTCCGCTGCCCAGGTCACCATCACGCCTGCGCCCACGACGTCAAAGTCGGGGGGTGGCGGTGGCGGTTCGTTTGGCTGGTTCTCGCTGACTCTGGTCGGCCTACTCGCAGCGTCCGCGAAGGCGCGCAGGTCTGCCGATCTCCCCGGCGCTCATCACATCTCGTGAATCTCGCCCTCGCGAACGATCGCGCGCTCCAGAACGCTGGGATCCTGACCCTCGAATGCGGCCTCGAACGTCTTGAGCCGCTTGCGGATCGACAGTAGTTCGATGATCGTCGTCCATGAGTTGATCAGATACTGGAACGAACCCGACACCTGGCTGAAGGCGGTGAGAATCTGCTGCAGTATCCCAAAGGTAATCTTGCCGGCCGCAATCGTCGGGATCAGGATCAGATAGGCGAAAATGTTGTCGGCCTGCAGGTACATGCCGCGGAACATATTGAAATAGGCGTAGTGAAAATACATGCGGAAATAGTTTTTCCGCACCCGACGAAACAGTTCCGTCGTGGTCATCGGATCAGCCCGCGTTGCGTCGTCCTCCCCGTAGATCAGTTCCTTGCGGTAGGCAGCCTCAACGCGCTGGTTTCGGAAGTTCAAGCCCGGCAGGCGGATCCCGGCCCCGGCAAGCAGCATCGTCCCGAACAATGACCAGATTATCGCAGCAGCAAGCAGCGGTTCTGGAATCTTGCCCACGACCGGCAGATCGGTGACATAGACCGACAGCGAAGCGAGAACCGGCAGGAAAGCGAACAGCGTCATCAGCGACTCCACAATGGAAACGCCGAGGTCTTCGACGATCAGGGCGAAGCGCATCGTGTCCTCTTGAACGCGTTGCGCGGCGCCTTCGATGCCGCGCACCTCATGCCAGCGCGACATGTAGTAGTCGTTCATCGCAGTGCGCCAACGAAAGACATAGTGGCTGACGAAGAACCGTGTGGCCACGTAGATCGCAACCCAAACGAACGCGATCTGCGCGAAGATGACGATCAACGCATACAGATCGGCTGCAGTTCTCGTTCCGCTGCCGGACAGCGCGCTCTGTACGTCGTCGAAGAACGGCCGGCGCCAGTTGTTGATCGCAACCGAAACCTGGACGTTGAAATAGGTGGTAAACAGAATCAGTGCCGACCCGAGGATGGACCACAGTTGATAGCGGTGCGGCGCATACCTGAACCAGAACAGCGTGAAGACGCCAAGAAAGGCCGAACAATAAGCGTAGAACCACAGAAAACGAGGCGTGACGAAAAAGCCCAGACCCAGGACCGGCTCGGCGTGTGGCGGCTCGTGCGGAAAACCGAGACGCACGCCGAGGCCTTCGAGCCCTCCATACCAGAGTGCCACAGCGATGGCGATCCAGGCTACAGCGGACGTAAAGAACAGACGAGGTCGCGGAAAGAACGACTGGAACATCGGTAGTCACCTTTGCCGGATTGCGCCATCTGATGTCCACGTCCACCGGTAAGGCAAAGCGGGTGCAGCAGCGCCAACAGTTATACTAAGGCGGCAAGCGGGGCTCACCATCCGTGATTTCGCCGCGCGACACGGACCAGGGCAATTTCGTTGAAGTGGGCCGTCGATGCGGCTTGGCAATCGCGGCGCCGACGAAATGATACTTGGCCGTTCGACGCCCAGCCACTCCGCGCTGTCGCAAAGCCTGGCGAAGGGCGATTGGTCGAACGAATCCGGCCGCACGGCGACGGTGTGCAGTACGTATAGTCAAGCATCTGCTCGAATCAGAGCGTACGATTGAGCGCACCTTTGTGCGAGGCGAATCTCACACGAGCCGCGCGATGAAGCCGAACCAACTCATGCGGTTCCCGAGTTCCGTCGAGCGAGATCCAGCCATCGAGCTATGGATGCGCGAACACTCGGGTCAGTTAGCAGCGATCGCGCGCCGCTGGTTCGAGGTCATGCGCAATTGCGGAGATGATGTTCGAGAGCTATTGCACGATGGACACCCAACCGCGTGCGTGGCCGATTCAGCGTTCGGATACGTCAACGTGTTCACGGCTCACGTCAATGTGGGCTTCTTTCGCGGCGCCGAGATTGCCGATCCCCAACGCTTGCTGGAAGGCGCCGGCAAATTCATGCGACACGTGAAATTGAGACCCGGCGATGACGTCGATGCTGCGGCTCTAACGGGGCTGATCGCGACCGCATACAGCGATATGCAAAGGCGGCTTCGCGATGTACCTCCCCTCGCCCCTCCGTGACCTAGATCGCGTCTAGTGTCGCCTTCGGCACGACCAGCCGCGCGTCGTCATCCGTCGCCAATCGCACGAGTTTTGGACGGAAACGCTGCCGCGCTTGGCGCTCGCCCGGAAGGTCTGATTTAATCAGACCTCGTTCGGAGGACGGAAAGCATGCACAAATCAACGGTTCAACGCACAATCGCCAACGGCCGCATCGAGGGGTTGCAGTTCGAGCGGCACCAGGCATTTCTGGGCATACCGTTCGCTGCGGCGCCGACCGGACCACGGCGCTTCTGCGCACCGGCGCCTGCTGCGAGCTGGACGGGTGTACGCACTGCAGGCCAATTCGCCTGCTCGGCGATTCAAGGCACCAGTCCGATGCCCGGTACCGCCGCGAGCGGACCGCGCGATGAGGACTGCCTGTATCTGAACGTGTACACGCCGGCCGCCGACGGCGCGAAGCGTCCGGTGTTCTTCTGGATCCACGGCGGCGGCTTCACGCTCGGCTCCGGTTCGGAACCGCTGTACGACGGCTCGCGACTCGCGACGCGTGGCAACATCGTGGTCGTGACGATCCATTACCGCCTCGGCGCGCTCGGCTATCTGTATCTCGACGCGCACGGCGGAGAGAACTGGGGTGCCACCGCGAACGCTGGTCAGCTCGATCAGATCGCGGCGCTCGAATGGGTGCGCGACAACATCGCGGCATTCGGCGGCGATCCCGCCAACGTGACGATCGCGGGCGAGTCGGCCGGATCGATGGCGTGCGCCACACTGCTTGCGATGCCGGCGGCGAGCGGCTTGTTCAAACGCGCGGTTCTGCAGAGCGGCGCGGCGCATCAGCTGGGCAGCGTCGCATCGGGCGCGAAGCTGGCCGCGCGCGTGCTCGACAAGCTCGGCATCGCCGAATCGAATGCAGCCAAAATTCTCGACGTGCCGGCAGAGGCGATTCTGCAAGCGCAACTCGCGGTCGCTGCGGGCGGTACCGGTCTTGCGTTCGCGCCGATCGTGGACGGCCAGACGGTGCCGGTGAATCCGCTGAAGGCCGTCGCAGACGGCGTAGCGCGTGACGTCGAACTCGTCATCGGCAGCAACCGCGACGAAGCGAAGCTGTTCAACGCCGTTGCGCCGCGCGAGCCGATCGACGAAGGCAAGCTGGTGGAGCGTGTGGCGCGCCTGTTGCCGAAGCAAGCGGCGGCGCGGGCAAGCGATCTCATCGGCGCGTATCGACGCTCACGCGAAGCGCTTTCGCTACCGGCCACCAACCTCGACTTGCTCGATGCGATTCAAGGCGACGAAATGTTCCGCATTCCGTCGGTGCGCCTGGCCGAGGCGCAATGTCTGCATCAGCCGCATACTTACATGTATCTGTTCGTGTACGAGTCGCCGGCGCGCCGCGGTTCGCTCGGCGCATGCCACGCGCTCGAACTGCCGTTCGTGTTCGGCACGCTCGACGCACCGACACAGGACAAGTTCGCCGGCACCGGTGAAGTGGTCGAGCAACTGTCGCAGCACATGATGGACGCGTGGTTGAGATTCACACAGACCGGCAATCCCAGCCATGCCGGCATCGGCGACTGGACGGCTTACGACACTCGGGAGCGCGCCACGATGATGTTTGGCCGCGCCAGCGCGCTGGAACGCGCGCCGTTCGATGCGGAACGCAAAGCCTGGGACGGAGTGCTCTGATGTACGACTTGAACGGAAAAGTAGCGATCATCACCGGCGGTGCCAGCGGCATGGGCCGAGCGGCTTCGCTTCTGTTTGCCGGTCACGGCGCGAACGTAGTGCTCGCGGACTTGAATGCGTCGGCGGGCGAGGAAGTGGCCAAGCTCGCATCTGAAAGCGGCAACAAGGCGATCTTCCAGCGTACCGACGTTTCACTAGAGGCAGACGTAGCCGCGCTCGTCGCACGCGCCACGAAGACATTCGGCCGGCTCGACATCATGTTCAACAACGCTGGGATCGGCGGCGCGGTGGGACCGTTGGAGAGCATCTCCGTGGAGGACTGGGACCGCACCCAGGCGGTGTGTCTGCGCGGCGTGTTCCTCGGCATGAAGTACGCGGTGGCGCCAATGCGCGCGGCCGGCGGTGGCTCGATCATTTCCACCGCATCGATCGCCGGAATCGAGGGCTATCCGAACCTGCATGCGTACAGCGCGGCGAAAGCGGGGGTTGTGAACCTCACGCGATCGGCGGCGCTCGAGTTCGCGTGCGATCGCATTCGCGTGAACTGCATTGCACCCGGTGGCATCTCCACACCGATCCTGTACGGCTTCGCCGGCAACAACAAAGCGGCGGTGGAGGCGATGCTGGCGCAGGGTCAGCCTTATCCGCGCGCCGGTCAGCCGGAAGACATCGCCAACGCCGCATTGTTCCTCGCCAGCGACGCCTCGCAGTTCATCACCGGCCACACGCTGGTGGTCGACGGCGGCGCCACGGCCGGGCCGATCGCGTTGGCGCCGAAACCGGGGCAGAACCGTCCGCCGCCGGAGCGCACCTTCGCAGGGCCGTCGTTCGAGCCATAGCGCCGCGCCGGCCGCGCAGCAGGTCGACGCTGGGAACTCCAACTTCGCGTGATCACCACCGATTGGAGACGCAACGTTGCGCACCTCGAACGGATAGCTCAAGCGCGCGCGACCACCAGAAACACCGTATAGCGCCGCTCGCCGCGCGGAATCTCGAAACAGGTGCTGAACTGCACATCTTCGAAGCCGACGGTGCGCAGCGATGCACCCAATGCGTTTCGATCGAAGCCGTGATGCACATTCACGGCGGTGCCATGAAACGATCCATCCTCGGCGTCCAGGTCCGCGACGCACAGGTAGCCGCGCGGCCGCAATAGAGCGTGCAGCTTATCCAGCAGCGAGGTTGTGTCGGGCACGTGATGCAAGGTCATCATCGAATAAACGAGGTCGAAGCGTTCCACTGGGAGCGGATCGACAGTCAGGTCCAACGAACGCACGGTCATCTGATCGGTGCAACGCGCGGCAATCTTCTCTCGCGCCACGTCGAGCATGCCGATCGAGTTGTCGGTCAGCACGATCGACCCCAACGCATCGGCGAGTTCGAATGACAACAACCCCGTGCCGGCGCCATATTCCAGCGCCTTCATGTCCGCTGACAATTTCACTCGCGCGCGAATCGCGGCGGCGATTTCAGCCGCGCGGCGACGTTTGGCCGGATCCTCGTCCCACGTCGCGGCACGCGCGTCGAAACTACTACCTGCCGCCATGTCGATCAGCCGCGTCCGGTCGGCACTTCGTTGAACGGCACGCCCTTGTCGACCCGCACATCCTGCGGCAATCCAAGCACCCGTTCGGCGAGGATATTCAGCAGGATCTCGTCGGTGCCGCCGGCAATCCGGCCGCCCGGCGAAGCCATGAACGTCAACTGGATCAGCCCCGCCGCCTCGGCGATCTCGGGGTCGTTGACCGCACCCGCCATTTCGAGCAGATCCATGCAGAACGACGCCATGTCCTGCGTCTTCGGCGCGCCGACCGCTTTGCCAATCGAGTTCTCCGGGCCCGGTGTCTGGCCGCGCGACAGCGCCGTCATCGTGCGATAACCGGTGTATTTGAGGCCGGCTTCCTCGACGTACCAGTTCGCCAGGCGCGCGCGAACCGCGCGGTCTTCGATCGCCGGCCGGTCGTCGATGGTGACTTTCTGGGCAAGTTTGTAGGCGAGGTTGAAGTTGACCCCGGCGCCGCCCGCGCCGATCGAGGCGCGCTCATTCATCAGTGTGGTCAACGCCACCTGCCAGCCCTGGCCTACCGCACCGAGGCGCTGTGAATCCGGAATCCGCACATCGGTGAAATACACCTCGTTGAAATTCGCCCCTCCGGAAATCTGTTTGATCGGTTTGATCTCGATGCCGGGCGACTTCATGTCGAGAAAGAAATACGTCAGACCCTTATGCTTTGCCAAGGTCGGATCCGAACGTGTCACGAGAATGCCCCAGTCGCTGTAGTGCGCGCCGGATGTCCAGATTTTCTGGCCATTCACGATCCATTCGTCACCGTGCTTTTCCGCACGGGTGCGTAGTGCCGCGAGGTCGGAGCCGCCTGCCGGCTCGCTGAACAACTGGCACCAGATTTCTTCACCGCTGGCGAGCTTTGGCAGGTAGCGCCTCTTGTGCTCGTCGCTCCCATAGGCCATCAACGTCGGTGCCGCCATGCCCTGACCGATCATGAAAACGCTCTGCGGCGTTTCGAACTTGCCCTCTTCCTGACCCCAGATCACCTGCTCCATCGGGCTCGCCCCGCGGCCACCGTATTCCTTCGGCCAGCGCAGACACGCCCAGCCCGCATCGAACTTTCGCTTCTGCCAGAGTTTTGCTTTGCCGATGTAGTCGAGCTCATCGAGCTCGTTGGCACGCGGCGTATTGGCATTCAGCCAGGTTCGCGCTTCGTCGCGAAACGCCGCTTCGGCGGGGGTGTCGTTGAAATCCATGCTGTGCTCCGTTGTGCGTTCCAATGATTGTGCGTTGCAATGATGCGTTGCAATGATGCGTTGCAATTTTGATTCAGGCGGCGTTGCTCTGTTCCACTGCAGTGATCAACCGATCCTGCCAGAAGCTCTCGCTGCCAATGTTCACCGACAGCAGCTTCGCGCGCCGGTAGAAGAACTGACAGTCGAACTCCCACGTGAAGCCCATGCCACCGTGCGTCTGAATGTTCTCTTTCGATGCAAAGTAATACGCCTGCGTCGCCGCCACGCGTGCGGACGCGGCGGCAAGAGCGAGTTCGGCTGCATTGCTGTTCAGTGCCCACGCGCCGTAGTAACAGTTCGAACGCGCCAGCGTATTTTTGATGTAGGCGTTGGCGAGCTTGTGCTTGATCGCCTGATACGACGCAATCGGGCGGCCGAATGCATAACGCCCCTGCGCATACGCCTTGGCTTGGTCGAGCGCAGCGTCCGCGCCGCCCACCTGCTCCCAGGCAAACAGGATCGCCGCTCGATCGAACAGCTTCTGCGTCAGCGCCCAACCTTCACCGTCGGCGCCGAGCAGTTCCGCATCTGCGCTTCGTAACGTGAGCGACGCATGCGAACGGGTCGGGTCGAGCGTGGAGACAGGGGTTCGCTTGACGTTGCGCTGAGTCAGATCGACGAGATAACAGCTGGCCTTGTCGCCGACCCGGCTCTTCGCGACGACGATGGCGACGTGCGCAATGTCGCCGTCCGGCACCGCAAGTTTGGTGCCGCGCAGGCGGCCCTTCGCGAGACCGACCTTCAAGCTCTTCGGCGTCGGCCTGCCCGGACCTTCCGCCAGCGCGAACGTACCGATCGCCTCACCGGTTGCCAGCTTTGGCAACCAGCGTTCTTTCTGTTCTTCGTTGCCGGCGAGCAGCAGCGCTTCGGTGGCCAGATACACCGACGACGAAAACGGCACCGGTGCAACGGCGCGCCCCAGTTCCTCGGCAATCACGCAGAGCTCGAGGTAACCCAGCCCGAGGCCGCCGTATTGCTCCGGAATTGTGGTGGCCGTCCAACCCATTTCACCGATCCCACGCCACAGCTTTTCGTCAAACGACGCCTCACCTTCGAGAATTCGTCGAACCGCCGCAGGCGGACAGTTGTCTGCGAGAAATCCGTGCGCCTGCTCGCGCAGCAGGTTCTGCTCTTCTGAAAACTCGAAATTCATCCTCTTTCCCCAAGCTCGTAAAAGTTCGGTAAATCAAGCGAATTATCATTGTCCACGCTTTCGCGGTTGCCGCAACCAGCCTCCCGTGCCGCGCATACGCGGCGCAGACAAGCGCCATCGCTCGCGAATCCTGCACTGTCTTTCGGCTACACTCCAGACGATGAACGACATGACCGAGTTTGGTTATCTGCGCGCCGCCGCCTGTGCACCCGCGGTTGCGCTCGCCGATCCGGCCGAAAATGCCGTCCGAATCAGCACGGAGTTCCACCAACTGGTCGCCGAAGGGGCGAGCATCGTATTGTTTCCCGAGCTGTCGATCACCGGCTACAGCTGTGAGGATCTGTTTTTCACGCAATCACTGCTCGATGCGACCCGCGACGCACTCGATTCGCTGGTGCGCGCGACAGCGGCCAGTCAGGCGGCACTAATCGTCGGCGCGCCGTGGCTGCTCGCCGACGGCCGCTTGATCAATTGCGCGTTCGTAGCCGCGCGAGGGCGTCTGTTGGGTGCCGTGCCGAAATCTGCGCAACCCAAC
Organism: uncultured Gammaproteobacteria bacterium; assembly: GCA_963735085.1. GTDB lineage: Bacteria > Pseudomonadota > Gammaproteobacteria > Pseudomonadales > Azotimanducaceae > DATJGR01. Next base: position 1,891,343 of record CAVTJP010000005.1, on the reverse strand, counting down.
TACGGTGAGTTCTATGAAAAGCGCTGGTTCGTCTCCGGAACCGATATCGGACAGACGATCGACGATGAACGGTTCGGGACGTTCACGCTCGCCACGAATCAGCTGTTCGCCGTCGGTGCCACACGGTTTGCGATCGAAGTCTGCGAAGACTTGTGGGCACCGGACCCGATCGGCAGCCGACATGCGCTCGCCGGCGCCGACCTGATCCTGAATCCGTCCGCCAGCACCGAACTGATCGGCAAAGCCGACTATCGGCGCGACCTCGTGCGCATGGCCAGCGGCCAGCGCGTGTGTGGCTATCTGTTCGCATCCTGCGGGCCGACGGAATCGACCAAGGACGTCGTATTCGGCGGCCATCTGATCGCAAGCGAGAATGGCGTGCTGCTTGGCGAATCGGAACGATTCGATTTGACGTCCGCTCGGCTGATCGTCGAGTTCGATCGCGAGAAGCTCCGCCACGACCGCGCCTTCAACAATACGTTTGCAGCGGCCGCGCGTCCCGCGCCGTACTCACTCATCGATGCCGGCGTTACACCAACGTCACTGACGACGCTGACGCGTTCGTATCCGAGGCACCCGTTCGTGCCCGCCGACGAGCATGAGTTCGACGCGCGCGCACAGGAGATTCTGTCGATCCAGGCTACCGGCCTGGCGCGCCGGCAGATCGCGTCGCGTTCAAAGACGCTGGTGATCGGATTGTCCGGTGGACTCGACTCGACGTTGGCATTTCTGGTCTGCCTGGATGCGCTTGCCAAGCGCGATCGCCCGGCGTCGACACTTCACGCGTTGACGATGCCCGGGCCGGGCACCAGCGCCGGCACGCTCAAATCAGCGCGTGCACTTGCCAACACCGGTGGTGCGACACTGCTGGAAATTCCAATTGCCGCGGCCGTGAATCAGCATTTGAAGGATCTGCAGCATGGCCTCGATTCACGCGATGTCGTTTTCGAGAACGCCCAGGCGCGCGAACGGACCCAGTTGCTGTTCAACTACGCGAACAAGGTCGACGGCATTGTCGTCGGCACCGGCGACCTGTCCGAACTCGCGCTAGGCTGGTGCACGTTCAACGGCGATCACATGGCCAACTACAACGTGAACGCAAGTGTGCCGAAGACGCTGATCGGCTATCTGGTGCGTTGGTATGCACGCCATCGGGCGACAAACGAACTCGCAAAAGTGCTCGAAGCGGTGCTGAATACGCCGATCAGTCCCGAACTGCTGCCTCCCGGCGACGACGGTGCGATCAGCCAAGCCACCGAATCGATCATTGGTCCGTACGAGTTGCACGACTTCTTTCTGTATCACTATTTGCGCAATGGTTTCGGTCCACCAAAAATCTACGCCCTCAGCCGCGCAAGCTTTGCCGACACCTATGCTGGCGATGAGGTAAAACGCTGGATGCGACTCTTTTTCGAGCGCTTCTTCGCACAGCAGTTCAAACGCACGACGCTGCCACCGGCACCGAAGGTCGGAACGGTCAGCCTGTCGCCCCGCGGCGACTGGCGGATGCCCGATGAAGCAGTTGCCGATGCATTGATCGCCAGCATCGACGCACTTTGACGCAACGCCCAACCATGCGCGTCCTCATCGTCGGATCGATCACCCGCGACACCAACATCTACGACGGCGTCGAGCAGCATGCGTTTGGCGGCACCGCACTGTTTGCGGCGCGCACTTATAGCAAGCTAGGCGCGGACGTCCGGCTGGTCACTCGCATCGCTTCCGCGGATCACGGGTGCATTGCCGCGGAACTACCGTCAGATGTCGAATTCATCGCCCAGTCTTCGGCCGTCACGACGACGTTCGAGAACGACTACGGCTGTGCAGACGAACGAACTCAACGAGTGACTGCCATTGCCGCACCGATCGACTATCGAACCGAATACTTTGCCGATGTCGCGTGGCTTCACCTCGGACCGTTACATCCGCGCGATCTACATGTCGACTGGCTCGGCAAGCGACGCGAACAGCCCGCGGGAATCGATCTCCAAGGCTTCGCCCGGCGTATCGATGGCGAGCGTGTGACGCCCGCAATCGACCCGGATATCGTCGATTCGATGCCGAATATCACCTGGCTCAAGGCTTCGCGCACCGAATGGCAGACACTGCAATCGCACTTGAACCTGGCACCGCAGGAGCGGCCACAGCGCGCCTCTACCGAGACGTTGGTAACCGACGGCGCCGCCGGAGGACTCCTGTTGCGCAACGGTCAGCAGGACATGCGCTGGTCGGCCGCACCGCCGGTCGAGAACTGCGACCCGACCGGCGCCGGTGACGTATTCTTCGCCGCATACCTCTATCATCGTGCGGCAAAACGGGCCGATGCACGTCGCGCGGCCAGCGCCGCCGCGCGGATTACCAGCGATTTCCTGCTCCAACGGCGCGACGGAACCTGATTCAGTCAAACTGAGCTGGGCGGCGCATTCGCCAGCGCTCTGTGCACATGGACGATGCGCTGCCCCGCTGTAAAGCACGTTGTTGCAGCGAGCACGTACGCCATCAGTTCCGGTAAATGCACAACCAGCAGAACGCCCATGATGGTCACCCGTTCGGTGCGGCTGAACCAGCCGACGGTGCACGATATCCCTAACGCTTCTGCCCGGGCGCGCACATAGCTCGTCAAGCTGCCGCCCAGCAGCGCAATCACGATCGCACCGACGGCCATTTCAGAGCCACGGCCCGCCAGGTAAACAGCCACACCGGCCAACGCGGCTGCTTCGCCGATTCGGTCGAACGTCGAGTCGAGAAATGCGCCAACTTCACTGAACGTCCCGGTGCGCCGTGCGAGCGCGCCGTCGATGCTGTCGGTGACGCTGCCAGCCGCGAAAATCCACGCGCCGAGCGACAGCCAGCCTTGCGCGAACAACGGCGCCGACGCGACGGTTACGAACAGACCCGCGAACGAAACCTGGTTCGGCGTGACGCCGCGCGCAGCAAGCATTGCGACCAGCCCCTGAGTCAGTCGTTCCCACGCTTGCTTGATCGATGTTCGAAGTGCTTCCACAATCCAGGCGAGTACTTGCGCGACTGCATTCTTGCCCACCTCATGAATCAACACAATCAGACGCACACCGACGCACAACGCGTGCTCGAGTTCTGGTTCGGCACACTCACGGAGGGATTCTGCAGCGCGGCCACACGCAGCCGCTGGTTCGCCGCCGACCCAGAGTTTGACCGGGAGATCGGGCGCCGCTTCTCTAAATTGCTCGAAAACGCCGCGGCCGGCACGATATCGCATTGGCTCGAAGGCGCCCGAGGCCGCCTCGCATTCATCATCGTAACGGATCAGTTCTCCCGACAGATTCACAGAGGGCGGCCCGAGGCGTTCGCAACCGACGGGCTGGCGCTGACGGCCGCGCGTGACGGCATCGATCTCGCGCACGACCGACAACTCTCGATCGACGAGCGTTCGTTCTTCTATCTGCCGTTCGAACATTCTGAATCGCGTGTCGATCAATACACGTCGGTTGCGCTGTTCACGCAACTGGTCAAAGAAACGCCTGCAGCGCATCGCGCCGTCACCGACAGCACGCTTCGCTTCGCGCAAGGTCACCACGACATCGTCATTCGATTTGGACGTTTTCCGCATCGCAATGAATGCCTGGGACGTGCATCCACCGACGCGGAGATCGCGTTTCTGCGTAGTGCGAGTCGGTTCGGGCAGTGAATCTACTGGTCGGCGCATCGAATGCACCGAAACCTGTAGCGTGCTTGCGCGGCAATGCCGCCTCGTTGGTGTCGACGGGGACGTCTATCGTTCCAACGTAACGCCGCCCAGGTAGAAGGTCCTGCCCGCATATCGTCGGGTCGAGTAAATGACGACTGCGTTGACGCGCGCGATGTTCGTGTTGAACAATTTCGTCAGCTGCAACGTAATCCGACACGGCCCGGGTGCGCACTCGAACGTTCGATACACGTGGTCGACCGGCGCGTGATCCAGCCGCACCGAAATCGTGATCGGCAACGGCGCAGAACCGGCGACATAGGTATCCACCTGCAGTGTGGAGTACGGCCGCCAGTCCGCCAACGGTTGCCCCATCCAAACACCGGGATAGTCATGATGATCGCCCAACGTGATCTTCATGACGTCTCCGCCGATGTGCCAATCGGCCGGCGGCGCAACGATTGCCGTCGTGTCGCTGCTGCCTATCAGATACTTCGTGTACGCCGAATCGAACCGTACCAATGCCGGCATGATCGACACGCGATACCGTTCGATCAGCAACGCATGACCCAGCGGCCACAGCGATGCAATCAGCAACAGCCCGGCCGCTGTGACGCCCGGGCGACGCGGAATCAGATGTTCGTGCACGCTCCAGAGGCACAGCGCCGCGCTCATGCCGAGCATGTCGCTGAACACGTCTCCGGCCTCTGCGTCCCCCCCCGTTACCGCCTGAAGCAGTTCAGTGCCAACGGCTAGAGCGAATCCGACCGCCGCGGTTACTGCAACTGTGGCGCCACCCCGCGTCCAGCGTCGAATGAACTGCAGCAGCACCCAGGTAACGCACGCGAACCACGACCCGTGCACGGAATCCGGCAACGCGCCCGATAGCCGTCCGGTGTCGGGCAGTTTGATCAGCTGCTGTTGTTGCGCAAACAACAACACGATCAGCACGCCTGCGAGCATCAGGTAGAGCCGTCCGGCACGAGTCGGATACACTGTTTGTCTTTCCTTGCTGAACAGGATGGGGTGACACGATGAAGTTCGACCTCGCGATGACCGACGAGTTGCTGGCCACCACGCGCGCGGTGCGCAAGCGTCTCGATCTGGATCGAAAAGTGCCGCGCAACGTGATCATGGAGTGCCTGGAACTGGCGGTGCAAGCGCCGACGGGTTCGAATTCACAAGGCTGGCGCTGGCTGATCGTCGACGATCCGGCCAAGAAGCAGGCGCTCGCCGACCTCTACCGCAAAGGTGGCGAAGCGTACCTGTCGACCGCGGCCGAGCAAGCCAAAGGCGCGGGCAACGCGCAGACGCTGCGCGTGTACGACTCGGCGATGTACCTCGTCGACATCCTGCACAAAGTGCCTGTACACGTAATTCCGTGTCTCGAGGGCCGGCCGCCGCAGGGCACCCCCACGCCGATGCTCGCGGGCTATTTCGGTTCGATCTTTCCGGCCGTCTGGAGCTTTCAACTCGCGGCGCGATCACGCGGGCTCGGCACGGTGCTGACAACCCTGCACCTGATCCACGAGAAGGAGGCCGCTGCGGTTCTCGGCGTGCCGGATAACGTGATGCAGGTTGCGCTGCTGCCGGTTGCCTATACGAAAGGCACCGATTTCAAACGCGCACAACGCCCGCCGGTATCGAACATCACGCACTTCAACACCTGGTGACATGATCAGCGTCTCGCTGGTCGACGCGAACACGTACGAAGTGATCGTGTCGGGCGACACCGAAACGGCCCATCGCGTTCGTATGTCGCCCGACTACTACCGCAAACTCAGTGGCGCGACCGTCACGCACGAATGGGTGCTGGTGCAGGCGTTTCAGTTTCTGCTGGAACGTGAACCGAATACGTCGATTCTCCGAGAGTTCGACCTGTCGATGATCAACCGATATTTTCCGGAATTCGAGGACGACATGGCGCAACGCCTGGGTCGATGAGTGCCGAAGAATCCGGAGATTTCCAATGCCGAACATCCTGCGTGACCCAAGACTCGAATCGCTGCTCGACGAACTTCATGCTCAGAGCGACGCGCAGGGCCCGACGACCGACGACTACTTCCGCAAACGCAGCGGACCGTGGCACCAGATGGAACCGCGCGACCACGCCCATTTTGCCGACAAGCTCGTCGCGCTCGACCGCGACAAGGCCGAGTTCTGTTACGGAATCTGCAGGGCAATCGGTGCCCGACGCGTCGCAGAGGCCGGCACGTCGTTCGGCGTTTCAACGATCTACCTGGCTGCCGCCGTTCGCGACAACGGTGGTGGAATCGTCATTGGCGCAGAGCATGAAGCGGAAAAGCTGAAGCACGCCCGCGCGAACATCCAAAGCGCGGGGCTATCGAACTTCGTCGACCTCCGCCAAGGCGACGTCCTCGAAGCCTTCAAGGCAATCGACGGCCCCGTCGATTTCGTTTTGTTCGACATCTGGATTCAGGTCGTACGGCCAGCACTCGATCTGTTGCTGCCTCATCTGCGACCCGGCGCCATCGTCTGCGCAGACAATACCGGCGGTCGCAATCGCGAAGCGTACGCGCCATTCTTCGACATCATCGATGATCCCGCACAGCAGTTTCGAACCATGACGTTGCCGTTCAAGGGCGGATTTGAGATGGCCGTGAAGGAATGATACGAAGATCGTTCAACGCCGACTCAAGATGAATGAACTCTGCAACAAGAGCGCGGTAGACCTCGTCGAACTCCTCGCGACGCGCGACGTCAGTTGCGTGGAGGTCATGGATGCGCATCTCGCACAGATCGAACGCGTCAACCCGCGCCTCAACGCAATTGTCACCCTCGTGGCCGAGAAGGCGCGCGCTACGGCCGCGGCGTTCGACGCAAAGCCGCCGGACGTCTTGCCGCCGTTGTGGGGCATCCCGACCGCTCACAAGGATTTGCTGCAGACCCGTGGCATCCGCACCACGTTCGGCTCGACACTGCATGCCAACAACGTGCCCGATCGCGACGATCTGATCGTCGAGCGCATCCGGGCCGCCGGCGCGATTGCAGTCGGCAAAACCAACACGCCAGAATTCGGCGCCGGTTCGCAGACGTTCAATCGTGTGTTCGGCGCAACGCGCAACCCATACGATGCGACCCGCACGTGCGGCGGCAGTAGCGGCGGCGCCGCGGTTGCGTTGGCCGCGCGCATGCTGCCGCTCGCGGATGGCAGCGATCTGGGCGGTTCGCTGCGCAATCCGGCGAGCTTCTGCAATGTGCTGGGGCTGCGTCCGACACCCGGACGCGTACCTGCCTACCCGACCCTGAACCCGTGGTCCGACATGTCGGTGCTGGGACCGATGGCGCGCAGCGTGGACGACATCGCGCTGTTCCTGTCGGTGATGGTCGGTGACGATCCGCGCGTGCCGATCGCGCTCACCGATCCAGGTTCGGCGTTCTATCCGGTAACGCCGCTCGATCCGCGTGGTTTGCGCATCGGGCTGACGACCGATTTCGGCCTGCCGGTGCAGGCAGAGATCAAAGCATGTATCAGTGCGGCGGGCGAACTGCTGCAATCGCTCGGCGCGACGGTGGAAATCGCATGTCCCGATTTGACCGGCGCTACGGAAGTGTTCCACGTGCTGCGCGCGAATGGATTTCGCGAACGCTTCGCGGCGCTGCCCTCTGAGTCGCGCGCGGAACTGAAAGATACGATCCGTTGGAACCTGGCCGCCGGCGAGGCGCTGACCGTCACCGATCTCGATCGCGCCTGGGCGACGCGCCGCGCCGTGTACGACCGCGTCGCGACATTTTTCGAGCACTACGACTTCCTGATCGGCCCGACAACCCAGGTATTGCCGTTCGACGTGGATCAGCCGTATCCGACGGAGATCGACGGTGTTGCCATGAACGATTATCTCGAGTGGATGCAAAGTTGCGCGCGCGTCACGGTGACAGGGTGTCCTGCGCTGTCGCTGCCTGCCGGTTTCAGCGCCGCCGGCCTGCCGATCGGCATGCAGATCGTCGCGTCGGTACGCGCCGAGGCACGGCTGCTCGCGTTCGCGAAGACTGTTGAAGCTGCGACACGTTACGCAGAGAAAATCGGGATAGAAGTGCTCGGTCGCGGTTGATTTGGACTTCGGCGTCGTCGGGATGGGGGCGGGTCCGCTATGCTCCGGTTGTTGGTAGGAAGGGTCAGAGTGCTTCACCAAGACAACTAGCCGCGGCTCCACGTCGAATGAAGCACTCTGACCCTGTACTGGTGGATACGCCGACATAGGTGGAGGTTGATTTCTTTTGTGTCGGACCGTACTGCGCCAGGGACGGCGCAGGACGAGCCTCCAGGGATGGGACTTACGGCGTGTCCGGCAAAAAAGAAATCAACCTCCACCGTGAATCGAAGCGCAACCAACGCTCTGACCCCCTTATACTGCGCGCCCATGAAAAAGCTCTGCACAGAACTCGAACGGACCTGGCACGAAGAAATCCCGATCAGCAAGGCGATGGGTATCCGCGTCGCCGATTTCGCCAACGATCAACTCGTGGTGCGTGCCGAACTGGAACCGAACATCAATGTTCACGGTACCGCCTTTGCCGGCAGCCTGTACGCGATTGCGGCTTTGTGCGGCTGGGGCATGACGTGGCTGCAACTCAAGTCGCGTCGTATCGACGGCAGCATCGTCATCGCCGACGGTCACATCGGCTACGAACGGCCCGTCAAAGAACCCATTGTCGCGACATGCCGCTTCATAGCCGACGATCAGGCCAAGGCACTCGAAAGACTGGATCGCGACGGAAAATCGAGATTCATCCTCGAATGCGTCATCCGCGCAAATGGCCACGACGCCGCGCGCTTCACCGGCGATTATGCCGTGCGCGTGAATCGGCACGACTGAACGATGGTCCGCATCGTTCATGCCGGCGGTGTTGACGGCATAATCGAAGCGAAACTCGGTATCGATCGTTCGAACTGGGACGAACCACCGCATCTCGCACTGAGCCAACTCCATATGGACCGGATGATGCCGGTCGTTCACCTGGAACCGGGGCAGGCGATTGCGTTGCCGCGCGCAGCGCAGACGCTCCACGTGGATGCGCTGGCATTTCAGGATCCATTGAGCGGCCAGCCGATCGACGCCGCTACGTTTCTCGATCGACGGCTGTTCAATGACGCACTGATGGTGATGCACCGAGGTCGCATCGTGCACGAGTCCTATCGCAACGGCATGACTGCGAACGATCATCACGTGCAGCACTCCACAACCAAGTCGTTGACGGTCATGCTGATCGCACAGGCGATCGATGCCGGGCGTATGGATCCGCTCGCGCCGTTCGATCGATACATGCCCGAACTGCGAACCGCCACAGGCTGGCGCGGTGTCACCTTGCAGCACGTGCTCGACATGTGCAGCGGTCTGCGCTACGCCGAGTCCTACGAAGATCGAAACTCCGACTATCGCGCGTACGCACGCGCGGTTGGCTACTACCCTGCAACCGCAAACGAATCGGTTGGGGCGCGGCGCTGGTTGGTCGAACATATGACCGAACGCGCCGAGCCACCCGGCACGCAGTTCAACTATGCATCGCCGCTGACCAATGCACTGATGATGGCTGCCGAGTACGCACTCGGAGAGCCGATACTGCAGTTGCTCGAAGCGCGGCTGTATCGCCGCATCGGTGCCGAATCAGTCGGCTGGTTCAATACCGATGCGCTGGGTTTTCCGATCGCCGAAGGCCAGTTGAGCTTGACCCTCGCCGACTTCGCGCGCTGGGCCAGCGTGATGATCAACGACGGCCGCAGTCTCGATGGCGAAGTCATCATTCCAGCATCGTTCGTCACCGATACCTGCGCACCGAATGCGGCTGCTCACAGCGCATTCAATGCAGTCGAGCGCTCCGTCCGCTTTCCGCGCGGTCATTATCGGAATCAGTTCTGGATCACCGAGCCCGAGCGTCGGCAGTTTACGATGCTCGGCATCCACGGGCAGTTCGCGTGGTTCGATCTCGAAAACGCGCTGATGATCGTCGGCTACGGCTCGTATCCTGTTGCAACGTCGCCGCTACTGACGTTAGCCCAACAGCAGCTCTGGCATCGCCTCGCCGAGGCGCTCGGCTGCGGCACCTGACGACATTACGGTGTTGCGCCGACAACATGCCAGCGCGCGACTCGATCGCCGGCGATCGTGCCGAGAAATACGTCGCCTCCAGCACGCAATGCCACCGATACGCCACCGATCGGTGCGCCGCGATGCGCGAGCACCACGAACTGGTCCATCGTTTGCGGGTCGATCGAGACGACTTCGAATGCAGACCCGCACGCACCAACCGGCATCTCGCGACAGCGCATCAATTCGAACAATGAATCGGTGTGCGAGGCGACCAGCAACTTGCCATCCGGGCTCCACGTCAGGTTGTCGGGACGTTCGATCCGCACGCGCGCCGTCACCTGGCCGCGCTCCAGATCCAGCCGCCGCACGTCGTTACCAAAGAAGCTCGCCACGTACAACGTCGTCTCGTCGGGCGCCTTTTCGATGCCGTTGGGGAACGGCATGGCGCTGCCGGGTTCGACGGCAAATCCGCCACGCGGCGTCCACCGATATAGCTTGCCGGTATTCGCGCCGAACAGTGCTCCGGTGATAAGCGACCAGACCTGGCGGTTCTTCGGCATCATGTCGGTGGCCCAGAAGCCGCCATCGCGGCGCGCGACCAGATCGTTGAAGAATGCGTGGTCCGGTGCGATCACGCAGCCGCGCCAGTGCAGCGCCAGGCCGGCATTGCTCTGTTCGACTTGCAGGTATTCAACCGATTCGCGGCCGCCGTGATTGATGACCAGCAGTTGCAATGCGCCATCAGGGCGTCGTTCCAGATCGATACCGTGCGGTGCAAACTGCGCAATCGACGGCGGGGCACAACTCGCGTCACCCCATTCGCGCACGTCTTCGAACGCACCCACCGGAAACAGCTCCTCAACCCGACCACTGCCCGGTTGGTAGGCGGCAATGCTACCGGCGAGGTGACCGTTCGCATCGGCCATCTGACTGACGAGTAGCCAATCGCCCGATGGCAGCGCCACGATGTCTTCGGGATTGTGGAACGCACAGATCGGCTTGATGCCGGCAGAGGCCTGGCAACCGAGCACCGGCGTCACCGATGAGGAACACGCGGCAACGCAGCACAGTAGGCATGCGATCGCTCCGGCACGGCGCCACCCCTGCGCCGTACCTACACGCGCCGTACTCACATGCGCCGATCCCTCGCGGCGATCGGCGCAGCCAGCACACCGTCACCGCGCATACGCGTCGCTATCGCCCAGCTTGAAATTCACCCGGCTGACGAGGTTCTGCATGGCCACGATCTTGCCCTTGCGCACCGCGGGACGAAATTGCCAGCCGCGAACCGCTGTCAGCGCGGCCGCATCGAACACACCCGACGGGCTCGATTCGACGACATGTGCGTTCACGACAGTGCCGTCGACAGTGACGTCGTATTCGACGCGCACGAAACCTTCGACGTGGCGCTTGATCGCATCTTTGGGATACACGAGACCATAGGTGGAAAGAATCTGCGGCGGTCGGTTCGGCGACGTCATGCAACCGGCCGCGAGCAGGGCGATGCTCGCAATCACTGCAAAGCGCTTCATGCTGATACTCCGTTTCGCAACACAAGGTACTGTCGCGTCGCCTCATCGCACGACGACGACACGCCGTTATTCGGGTAAGCGATCGCGCCGTCCGGCGCGTACTGCAGGATGTACGCTTTACGCACCCCAGCCGTCGTGTTGGGCCCGGTGCGATGCGGTGTGAGGCTCGAAAATACGGCAATCGATCCAGCTTCGAGTTCCACCGGTTGCGCACCTTCGACATCTTCCAGACATTGGAACCCAAGACGTGTCCAGCGGTGCTTCAGCGTACCCAGACGGTGTAGACCCGGCACCAGCCACGGACAGCCGTTGTCGATCGTCGCGTCCGTAAGCGCGATCCAACAGGTCAGATATTGTTGTGGTTCGATGTACGTGTAGCCATTGTCCTGATGCCATGGGAACTCGACGCTGGCGTCCTGCTTTTTATATACCGACTGGTCCCAGTACAAGCGCACGTTCGCACCGATCAAGTCGTAACACAGATCGAGCAGTACGCGATGACGCGAAAACGCCCGCAGTTCGGCGGACACCGTCACCAGATGCGGCCGAAACGTGATCTCACCGGCGCGCGCAATGCCCAGCACCCCGTTGTCACGCCTACGCAGAAACGCTTCCGTCTGCGCCTCCAGTGGATCGATTGCCGCCGTCACGTTCGCCACCTCGTCGGCGTGGAACGCATGACGCACCACGACGAAACCGTTGTCGTCATACGCACGCAATTCGGCAGCGGTCAGTCGCCGCAGCGGCAGTTCGGGCCGTTGCCATTCAAAGTTGGTGTTACGGGGATGCAGTTCGTAACGCATCAGTTCTTCTCAGTGTTTCGTCGCTGCCTCACGTTGGGGGGGATTGTAGAGCGTTCGCGGGCAAGACTCTCCGGTTGCGCCGCATCGCACCGATACGCCCGCAACCGCCACGCGAACTGATACCGACCCGCGCCAATACAGTACTGCGGCAAGGTATCGGGGCCGCACGCACCGGTTCCGAGGCCGCGATTGCGGTAGTCGAGGTGCACGTCGATCTCATCGCGGCGCACCAAATCGACGCTATGGCGGGCCGAATAGAGGTCGGCGATCGTGAAGTGACTGACCGAGAACTGTGCCGGTTCATCCGGTTGAAACAACAGCCCGACCATCTCGTCAGCAAGCGCGAACCAGCGTACGTCGGTGTGGTTGCCGTGTTCCTGCGGTGTTACGTATGGCACGTACTCATCGCTCACGGTCGAGGCGTAGCGAGCCAGCGGATAGCCGAAATTCCGATCGCAGTAGTTCTCCTCCGGCCCGCGCCCATAGTACGTCAGGCGTTCCAGACCACCACGCAACCTCAGCAACAACCCGAGCCGGGGCAGATCTTCGAGTTCGCGGGGAATATCGATCTGCTGCGTCAGCCGCATCTCGCCGTCGCCCGCGATCGTCCAACGTTCGCGTTGGCGCACAGGCATTTCTACGCCACGCATACGATGTGTCAGCGTTCGTTCAATCTCGAACGCACCGCCCCGCATCGGGCCGACGCGGACGTCCGTAACGTGCGCTTGCGGTGCGGCAAGGTTCCAGCGCTGCCACCTCGGCAACACACCACCGACGCGCGGCGCCAGACGGACGCCATCGTTGTCGGTCGGCGCGCGCCACAGCGACAGGCGGAGACCGCTCGCCAGCAGCTTGTGGCCAGCGAACGCAAGCTGCCGCAGCGCGCCGCTTTCGGCATCGAAGCGCATCGCCAGATCGGTTGCGGTCACGTCGATACGCGCACCGTTGCGCGCAATCACCGGCGCGGGTGCGCCGCGCCGACGTGAAACCGCTCTGCCGCGACCTATCACCCATTCATCGAAGCCGACCTGGTGCCTGGCCGGCGCCCAGTCGCATGCACGTTTGAGCTCGTAGACGAGCCGAATCACCAATTCAGCTCCGGCTTCGAGTTCCGGTGAACGAAACGGTGGCGCGATCGTTCGGTGTGCCCCGGGCGCGATACACGGCACCGTCAGCCGTTGTTCCGCCACCGCCACGCCATCCACGAGCGTGACCATGCGCACCGTATATCTGTCGCTGTCGGCGAAATCATTCCTGTTGGAAATCTCTATGCGCAGCGGCGCGCGTTTCTTCAACTGCGCCCGTAACGGCTGTGCGATGCGATGGTGTTCCCAGATGCCCGGATGCGGTGTTCGATCCGGCCACACCACACCGTTGCAGCAGAAATTGGCGTCGTTCGGTTCGTCGCCGTAGTCGCCGCCGAAAGCGTAATACTCGCGACCACTCGAATCGCGTTCGAGGTATGCCTGATCGACCCAATCCCAGATGAAGCCACCCTGCAGGCCGGGGCGCGATTCGATCAGCTTCCAGTAATCCGCAAGACTGCCATTGGAGTTACCCATCGCGTGAGAATACTCACACATGATCAACGGCTTGTTGCCGCGATACGTTTTCGACCAACGATCGAGTTCCGCAATGCTCGGATACATCGGCGCAATCACGTCCGACGCCGGCACATCAAGTTCGCAGCGCTCGTCCAATGAAGTCTCGAAGGCGCGTCCGTGGAACTGGCCCCATGCAACGAACAACGAACCCTCGTAATGCAGCGGGCGGCTCGGATCGCTTGCCCGCGACCACGCCGCCATCGCATCGTGTACCGCACCGTAACCGCTCTCGTTGCCGAGCGACCAGAAGATGATGCTCGGGTGGTTCCGGTCGCGCTCGACCATGCGCTGAAAGCGCGTCATGAACGCGGTTGCATAGCGCGGATCGTGCACCAGGCTGCGCAGCCGCGCATGCGATTCGATGTTCGCTTCATCAATGACATACACACCGAGTTCGTCACACAGGTCGTAGAAGCGGTGATCGTTCGGATAGTGCGCGGTGCGCACTGCGTTGAAATTGAAGCGTTTCATCAGCACGAGGTCTTCGCGCATGTCGTCGACGCTCATCGTCTTACCGTGCGCGGGGTGGAATTCGTGCCGGTTGACGCCGCGGATGAACACGCGACGACCATTGATCAGCAACGATTTGTCGCGAACGTCGACGCGCCGAAAGCCGAAGCGTTGCGCAACTGCTTCGATCACGCGACCATCCGGTGCGAGCAATTCGGCGACGACGCGATACAACTGCGGCGTTTCGTGCGTCCACGGTTTGATGCCGCGTATTTCCACTGATTCGCGCACCAACGGCCCCACATGGATCGCAGACGATACACTCGAGGCGCGATGCGAATGGTGCCGGTACACGGGCACTTCACCACCGAGCGCGCGGCGCACCAACGCGCGACCCGCGAGTGTTTCGACGCGATAGCGAAGCCGCCAGCCCTGCGCATCGATGCCGGCCACTTCACCTTCTATCGTCAGTACGCCACATTTCAGATCGTCGGCGAGGCCCGCGGTGATACGCAGATCCTGAATGTACGTCGTCGCCGTGCTGTACAACTCGACGCTTCGATGAATGCCGGGTTGCCACCACTGATCCTGATCTTCCACATAGCTCGCGTCGGACCAGCGGATCACCATTGCCGCCAGCACGTTGTTGCCGCGCCTCACGTATGGCGTTAGCTCGAACTCCGCCGGCAGCCGTGAATCTTTCGACATTCCCACGAAGGCGCCGTTGACGTAGACGAGCAGCACGCTGTCGGCCGAACCGACATGCAACACCACACGGCGACCACGCCACGCAGACGGCAGCTTGAAGACTTTGCGATACAGGCCGGTCGGGTTGCGACGCGGCGTCGCGGGCGGCTCGCACGGAAACGGCATCACGACGTTGGTGTAGTGCGGATGGTCGTGACCCTGGCGCACCCACGTGCCCGGCACGCGAATATCGGCCCATAGCGACTCGTCGTGATCGAACGCGGCAAAATCTGCCGGCGCGGCAAGGGGTGAATCGACGAGCCGGAACCGCCAGGTGCCGTCGAGCGACATGCGCCACGGTGAGGCGTCTCCTGCACGGGCAGCATCGGCAGTCGGATATGACGTCAACGGCACATGCATCGGCAGCCGGTGCAGTGCCACGCACTCTGGCATCTCCCAGAGCGGCGTTTGCCAGAGGGATATTTCCCCGAACCGTATTTCCCCAACTGGCATTGGCGTCGTCTCTGGCCGCAGCATGATGCGCTCGAAAAGGCCGTAGCGTGACGGCGGGCATCCCGCGATGCAATGGTCGACCGCTTTCGTTTATCCTCCGCCACCGCGCCCGGAATCGACACGCCGGCACGGAGATGCGAAAAGTGCAATCTGCAGAACGGTGACGCAACGACAGAATGAAGCGACAGAAAGTGCTGGTGCTCTACCTGGCGGATTCCGCGCTCGATGCCAACGTGATCGCATGGGCGCAGTACGATGGCACCGGAAAAACCGATCACATGGCGGGCGACTCGGAGGAACCGCCGTATACGAGTGGACTCGCAGCGATACGCGACGGCTGGCGGCTGATTCAAATGGCGCCGATGCAGGCACACGCGCCAGGTGCGGAGTTCACGACTGCCTATCTGAAGTACGAGTTTCTGTTCGAGCAATGGGTGGACGTCGATGACTGAACGTACGCTGCTGACATCGCAACAAATGGCCCGTTTCGTCGCGCGCGGCTTTCTGCGCTTCGAAGCGGCGGTGCCCGATGACATCAATCAGCAGTTTCTCGATCAGGTCGGACGACCGCCGCAGCCAGGCGAAAGCATGCGCAAGGCGTATGCGAAGTTCCTGTCGGGCAGCGGAATTCCCGCCGTGGCTGCGGGTACTGAGCTTGCATCGAGCTATCCGCCGGAATCGGCGGTGACGCGGATACTGCAGCTACCCCTCGTGCGCGGCGCAATCGAGAGCCTCGTCGGACCCAATCCGCGCTTCGACCACCATTTTCTCCATGTAACGTTTCCGCCGGCGTTCTACGCCGCTCGCGGCATGCCGAACGTATCGCAGCACACGCACCAGGATTCGACGATCGACCCGCGCCGCGCGTTCGACATACAGATCATGTACTACCCGCACGACGTGACGCGCGAGATGGGCGGCACGCGATTCGTGCCGGGCACGCATCTGCGACGCGTCAGCGAAGCGGCGGTCGCGCGCTATCAGAATATTCGAGGTCAACAACACGTCGTGTGTCCCGCCGGAACATTGTTGGTTCTGCATCACGGCATCTGGCACGGTGGGGGCGTGAATCACTCCGATCGATTGCGCTACATGTTCAAGATACGCATCAATCCGACCGTACGTCAGCAGCGCCTGTGGGATACCTCGGACCTGCCGAACGACCACTACGAACAGCGGCCGATCTTCCTGATCAAGGAACCGCCGGATCCGAGCAGCATCCACACGATCCTGACCACACCCGAACCGTGGTTCGAAGCCGACACCGGGCGGCTCGAGTATCTGAACCGGATTCGCATGTGGCGCTATCTGCTCGGCGACGAGCACTTCGATGCCGATTACTGGCTGACACGGATCGAGAACGAACCCGCAGGGAGTATGCACGCATGAGCGACTCACAGGCGCCGAAACCGCCGCCCGATGAACCACCACTGACCTTCTGGCAGGTCGCCGGTAGCACGCTTGCCGCCGCATTCGGAGTTCAGAAGCGCGCCAATCGGGAGCGCGATTTCGGACGTGGCAAGCCGCATCACTTCATCATCGCCGGCATCGTGTTCACCGTCGTGTTCGTGTTGATCGTGGCGACGGTGGTGCAGATCGTGCTGCGGAACGCTCAGTAGATTCAGAGAGCATCGATGCGTTTGACGATCTTCGGCGCCTCGGGACGAACGGGCACCTGCATCGTGTCACAGGCGCTGGAACTGGGCCACGACGTGACCGCATTCGTCCGCACTCCCGGCTCACTGACGACACGTCATCCGCGCCTCGACATTCTCGTTGGAGATATCGCCGAATCCGACGACGTTGAGCGGGTCGTCAACGGACAGGACGTCGTTTTGATGGCCCTAGGCGTCAAGCAGGGTACCGCCGATCAGGTCTGCACCATTGCCACCACCACAATCGTACCCGCGATGCAGAAATTCGGCGTGGAACGCCTGATCAACGTGTCAGACGTAACCACCGGAGAGACGCGCGAGCGATTGAGCACGATGCGGCGCGTGCTCGCCGGCGGCCGCCGCATGCTGGACCGCAACGCGGCCCGCGACAGGGAGACTCAGGACGGCCTGATCCGCAACAGCGATCTCGACTGGATCAACGTGTGTCCGGCGCGGCTTGCCAACGGTCCGTTGACCGGAACATATCGCTTCGGCTGCGATCTTCGGCTACCCATCAACGCGCAGATCTCGCGCGCCGATGTGGCGGATTTCATGTTGAAGCAGGTCATCGACACGACGTTCGTCCGCAAGAGTCCGATGTTGTTTTATTGATCCACTGGGTCGACCATCGCCCCATGGCCCGGTTGGTTCTGATCAAGCACTCGCTGCCCGAAATGGTGCAGTTGCGTCCCGCACGCGAGTGGGTTCTCTCCCAGGAAGGCATCACGCGCTGCGCCTGGCTGGCAGGTGAATTGTCGCGACTCGGCGTTTCCGTCCTCTATTCCAGTACCGAAACCAAGGCGCGCCAAACGTCGGAAATCGCGGCTCGGCAGCTTGGTCTGGTTAATACGGCTCTGCAAGATCTGCACGAGAATGATCGAACCGGCTTGTCATACATCGATAGCAGGGACGCGTTTCAGCAGCGGTTCATCGAGTTCTTCGCCGAACCCACGAAACGTGTGATCGGCAATGAATCGGCAGACGAGGCATGCACGCGTTTTTCGCGAGCGCTTCAGTCAATCGTCGAGGACCATCCAGATGAGCAAGTTGGCGTTGTCGCGCACGGGACCGTGATTTCGCTGTTCACGGCCCGGCACAACCGAGTTTCTCCGTTTGCGATCTGGCAATCGCTGAACCCCCTGCCGGCATACCTGTCGCTCCACGTTCCGGGTTACGCAATCGAGACGGCGCCACGGGGCTATCCAAAATAGGCGCTACTCAGCCGTCGTCAACGCATGCCGACTGCGTGGCGGCCGCCTTCAACGAACTTCACCGCTTCCGGCGTCTCGCCAACGGCCATTCGTGCCTTTGTAGACGAATCCCTGCAGACCGCATTCGAATAAGTTGTCCATGCCCGGATCTTCCGCATTTCGCATCGCCTCGAACGTGCAACGTTCGATCGCCGCAGGCCATTTGGATTCCGGAATATCGATGTCGAGAAATCGTGCCACGCGCCGCATCTCGCCACCGAGGCCGGCCTTCAGATCATTGTAGTGCGCGAACAACAGGTTTCGCTCGCCGCGCTTCGCCCAATAGCTCGCGACGACGTCGAAGAAGTCACCGCCGACGGTGTCAATCAATATGTCGTGTTGGGTGCCGGGCTGGACTCGTATGCTTTGCGCAACGCGGACGTCCACGACAGCGTGGCGGTGTTCGAGGTCGACGATCCCCCATTGCAGCGATGGAAGCGTGAACGCATGAACGAACTCGGCATATCGGCGCCGGCAGGGGTCCACTTCGTCCCCTGCAATTTCGAGGACTCGTCGATCTCGCTGAGTGCGAGCGGGACGCAAGAGTCTCATCACGGCTCGCTCAATCGCCGCTGAACGTTTTCGCCGAGCGGCGTCCGCGCCTCCTCGGCAAGATGCCCCTTGCCCGGCACATGATTCACCTCCAGCCGAGTGCCACAGGGGTCTTCGAACAGCACCGAGTAGTACCCGGGCGCCCACGCATCGTGGCGCGGCTGGTTCACGATGCGCGCGCCTTGTTCAGCAACGAAGCGCGCCACGGCATCCACGTCTTCCACGCTGCGCGCGCGCAGGCACAGGTGGTGCAGTCCGGCGCGATATTGATCGAACGACGTATCCCGGTGCACATTGGACGCCGCTCGTATGCCAATGCCGGTGCGGCCGCCGATGCAGTAGTACAACTCGTCGGTATCGACGAGACAGACCATGCCTAGAAACGGCAGCAGCGCACCATAAAAGGCCCGGCAGCGCGGAAAATCCTGCACCGTGATGTAGACGTGCGCGACGCCGTTGATTTCGATGGCCATGTCACACCCTCATTGCAATGCGGTCGAGATCGGCGCGCGCATCTACCATCAGACGGAACAGCCGGAACTGGCTGCGCGCGCGCAGCAGGTTGTGCTGCGGGTGCGCCACGCGAAAATATCTGTCGCCGTCTAGGTAGTCGATCAGAAAGCGCAAAGCCAGCATGAATGCCATATACGCCGGTACCGAGCCAAGCGCTCCGCGCAACTCGGCCGTCGCCAGGTCGCCGGTGCCGCGCATGTAACCCTCCGCGAGGGCGCGAAAACGGTCGATCGAAAAACCGATGTCGCGCGCATCCTCGGCACCGACGGCGGCGGCCGAACGCACCAGATCGCCGAAATCCCACGCGAGCGCGCCCCACATCACAGTGTCGAGATCCAGCACCGCGACGACACGATCCTGCTCGTCGAACAACAGGTTCGTCACCTTGCCGTCGCCGTGGATCATGCCGTATGGGCCGAGCGATTCAGCGATAACACGCTTCCGAGCGCGCTGCGCTCGTGCAATGTCGTTAGAGGCGTCTTTCGCGCGATCCGGTTGCGGCCGATCGAGCGCTTGGTCGAACCGTTCGAGCTGAAACGCCACCTCGTGAAAGCGCGGAATCGGTATCACATGGTCGCTGCGATCGTAATGCACCAGCGCGCGCTGGAAGCGGCCGAACGCGAGGCCGGCCGCCGCAGCCTGGCCAACCGACTCGAGGCCGTCGAGCCCGCGCCCGGTCACGAAGCCGAGCATTCGATACACCGAGTCACCGATCACGACTGCTGTACTGCCATCGCGCGCGGCGACGAACGGCGGCACCAGGCCGACCGTGCGACGTTCGATTTCGGCGATGACGCGCCCGGTGTTACCGACCACCCCGATCGCATCCGGGAATACCAGTGGATTGATTCGTTGCAGCACATAGCGTCGATCGAGGTCGGTCGAAACAAACCAGGTGTCGTTGATATGGCCGCCGTTGTGGGCTTCGATCCGGCTCGGCACGCCGGTCACCGCAAAGCGGTTCGCGATCGCCAGCAGGTCGCCGGCTCCGTCAGCCACTATCGGTCGCCGTTGGTGGCTTGCAACGATGCGCCGAGCCACTCATCGAGCACTGGCGTCACGGCAACAATCACTTCGCCGACCGGTTTCCTGGACTCCGCGAGGGTCTGCCGGTGTGCGTCTGTCACTCTACCGGCGAGTGCTGCATCGACCACGTCGGCGAGCCGCTCCAGTGTCGCCGAAACCGTATCCAGCTCGGCAATTCTGGAAACGCGTGGCCCCAGCGTTCGTACCACGTGGCGCTGACGGCGCCATCCGGCCGCGGCCGCTTGGATCAGTGCAATGTCTTCAGCATCCGCCGAGCCATCGATCGATGCGCGCACCGCCGTGTTGAAGCGCACCACCCACGGACTGGCCGGATCGATATAGTCAACGACGCAATTCAGCGGCGTGTCCACCGAGTACGGTCGTTCGACTGCCGCATTAGAGCCGGCAACGCGCGCGCGCAACGCAGCCTCACCCAACAGGCGTGAATACCATTTCACCGGTTCGATCGCATCGAATAGATCGCGCAACGCGTCGAGTTCTGCCGCGTCGATGCCGACCGTTGAAAACAACGCCCGCTGACGCCGCTCGATATCGACGTCCGCCAGTGCGGCGAGCATCGGCCGCAGACGCGCCAGTCGCAGATACATATCGGCTTCGTCGCGCACCGAACGCGGTGACCAGAGCCGTTCGGCAATCGCCGGCAGGCGTCCCCACACGCGCACCTCGAAGACATCGTCGGTGACCAGCTCGGCCCACATGCACGCTTCACCGCCAAGCACCCGACCTTCCGATAAGTTGCCCGGTGCGGCGTCGACGGCGCTGCGACCAGCGAATTCACTGGCCCAACCGAGCCCATCGCGAACGTGCGCCAGGCGCGGGTCGGCGCGCACCCGCGCGTCGAGCGCGAGCAGATCCGCCGCCGGACTCTGTGGGTCGTACGCGTAGTGCAGATCCGCAGGATAGAAGAAGTCGAGGTAATAGCCGGCCGAAAAGACGCAGTCGAAGCCCTGCGCAACGGCACGATCGCGCGACGGGCCACCGCGCCAGCTTTGTACCACTGACGTGCGCGGCAGATCGGCGTGCGCGATCTCGTCCCAGCCCACCAGCATGCGGCCGCGTTCGAGCAACAGGTCGGCGAGCCGTTGATTGAACAGACTCTGCACCGCGTCGATGTCGGCGATGTCGTGCAACCGCATGAACGCCTGCACGTCACTGCTGTCGCGCCACCATTTCGGATTTACCTCGTCGCCGCCGATATGCACGAATCGGTCGGGAAATACGCGCACGACGTCGTCGAACAGACCCGCGAGCGCCGCATAGACCTCGTCGCGGGTCGGGTCCAGGCATGCTGGATGCACACCGAAGCGCATCGACGGCGCCTGCAATACCTGGCCGGCGCCCCACTCCGGATGGGCAGCGAGCCAACTCGTCGTGTGGCCCGGCACGTCGAGTTCCGGTACTACGCGAATGCCCCGCTCGGCTGCATGCGCAACGATCGTGGCGAGATCGGCTTCACTGTAGTAACGGCCATCGCTGCCGCGCGCTGCCAGTTCCGGAAAGGCGCGGCTGGCGAAGCGAAATGCCTGATCGTCGGTGAGATGCAGATGCAGCACGTTCAGTTTGACCAGCGCCATGGCATCCAGGGTACGCAGCAACGTCGCGACCGTGATGAAGTGCCGTGCGGCATCCACCATGAAGCCGCGCCATGCAAACCGTGGCGCATCGGCGATTGATACACCGGGCAGTGTTGTGGCCGCCACGCCGAGCTGCGCCAACGTCGAAAGCCCGCGCAGCACGCCCCACTCGGTCGCGGCCATCACGCGCGCTTGCACGGAATCGATCTCGAGCAGATACGATTCGTCGTCGTCGAGATCCGGGTAAGGCGCGGATGCCGACGCGCAGTCGATCGTCAATTGTGCCCCGCCGCCACTGCTGCGCGTCATGCGCTCAGTGGTGCGCGCGACGACGCGTTCGAGCCGAAGCGTGCGCACGCCGGAGAAGTTCACCGACCAACGCGGCGCCGAAAGTGCCAGCGCCGCATCAGTGCGCGTCAACCGGCGCGGCCACGGCATCAAGGCCAGCGATTCACTCATCTGCGTGTGTCATGTTGATTCCGCCGACTCTCGGCGACCGCACCCGGCGCTGTCAACGTTGATATCACCGTGACACGGCGCTCGCTTGAGCGACGCAAGCGCATCTGACACCATGCCGACCGAACACCTGTGTGATCCACGAAGGACCCTAATGGATATCAAGCAGCGCATGCGCGCGGTGGTCGAGACTGAAGCGGCCGCGATCCGCGCGATCGTCATCGACGACGACTTCGAGACCGCGGTGAACATTCTGCTGGCGTGCCGCGGCAAGGTGCTGACCACCGGCATCGGCAAAGCCGGTCATATCGCGCGTAAATTCGCCGCGACGCTGTGTTCCACTGCGACACCCGCGGACTTCGTGCATCCGGCCGAAGCCGCGCACGGTGATCTTGGCGTGGTCGGCAAAGACGATGTAATGGTCGCTTTCTCGACCAGCGGCAAATCCGACGAAGTGCTGGAAATCCTCGAACTGTCGCGACACCTCGGCGTCACCCACATCATCGGCGTCACGTCGCACCCCGATTCGGCGCTACGCAAACATTGCGAAGCCATTCTGAATATGGGCGAGATCGCTGAAGCGTGTCCGTTGGGGCTCACCCCGACCACCAGCATGGCGGTGATGCTGGCGATCAGTGATGCAGTGGCCGTAGCGCTGATGGAACAGAAAGGCGTAACGAAAGCGGACTGGGGCAAACGCCACCACGGCGGCTATCTGGGGCGACTGGCCCGCACCGACAATCTGCCGCACTGATCCACCTGACAACGTCATACCGTGTCCGAATCCGAGCCCCGTGAAATCGATCCGGATACCGGGCTGCCGCTCGACGACACGGAAGCGCCGGAAGAGGAACTACCGCTACCGATTCCAACCGGCCTCGAACTGACGCCGCTCGATGATGTGTTTCGCGGCAGCCCATACCCGATCGTCGCAGAGATGCGCGAACGCGAACCGGTGCATCACGACACCGATTTCTATCGGTATTTTCTGAGCCGCCACGATGATGTTCACGCGGTGCTGCTGGACGATGCGCTGTGGACCGATCCGCGCAAAGCCAATCCGGACACCTACGCCCATCGCCGCGCGCAGCTCGATCGACCGCCACCAGCGATGCCGTTCACCGATGGGGCCGACCACACGCGCCTGCGCCGGCTCGTCGGTGCCGTGCTCGATCAAGCGCACGTCGATGCATTTACGCCGCGCATCAAGAAGATCGTTCGCCGCTTTCTCGATGAGCTGGAGGCATCGGAGTTCGAGATCGAGGTGATCGGCCGATACGCGGCGCCCGTTGCGACGATTGCAATCGCAGAGTTCATCGGCCTCGATCCGAAGCGTCACTCTCAATTGAAACGTTGGGCAGACGCGTCGTTCACTGCGGGGGGAAATCCGTTCCGCACCGGCGACGAAGCGGTGGCCGGGGCCACCGCCGACGCCGAAATCGAAGCCATCATCCGCGCTGGGGTTGCAGCCCGCCGCGACGCACCGGAGGCTGACGTGATCAGCGAGCTGTTGCGGGCCGAAGACGCCGACGCACTCGACGATGGCGAGGTAGTGGCGGCCTGCCGTTTGCTACTGCTGGCCGGCAGCGTCACGTTGACCGATCTGATCGGCAACGGCATCCGCGCGATGACCCAGGTGCCCCGAAACATGACTCGGTTGCGAGAGAACCCGGAATTGATCGGCAACGCAATCGAAGAGGTTCTACGCTTCGATTCGCCGGTCGTCGGCACCGCGCGCGTCGCCAATCGCGATATCGTCATCGGCGACTGTCCCATTGCAAAAGGTGAGACGATTTCAGTTTCGCTGGCGGCCGCGAACCGCGACGAAGCGATTTATCTCAAGCCCGACAGATTCGACATCCGACGCGACGACACGCACCACCACGCGTTCGGCGCCGGCCAACATTTCTGCCTGGGTGCGCCATTTGCGCGCGCTGTCGCGCGGGAGGCGCTGCTCGGCCTCGTGGTGCAGTTTCCGCAACTGGAACTCAGTTCGCGCGGCTGGGTATTCGCCTCGGTGCCGGGATTTCGCCGCATGCTGCATTTCTGGGTACAGACCTGATGGCCGCGTCGTAACGTGAGCAACGCGCTGTCGGACGTCAGCTTCTGGTTCGACTCGATCGCCGAACTACCCCAAGTCGACATCGCGCCGTTGCCGCAGCAACTCGATGTCGCAATCGTCGGCGCCGGATACACCGGATTGTGGAGCGCCTATTACCTGAAACAACGCGAGCCGACGCTGCGTATCGGCGTGTTCGAAGCCGAGCGCGTGGGTTTTGGTGCGAGTGGCCGCAACGGTGGCTGGTGCGTGGGTGCGGCATGGGGCGTGGAGCCGATGTTGCGAGACCCGCAAACGCGCAGCCGCGGCATCGCGCTGGCACGCGCATTGTTCGACAGCGTCGATGAGGTCGGCCGCGTCTGTCAGGCGCAGAACATCGACGCGCACTACACGAAAGGCGGCACATTGACCGTCGCGACGATTCCGTTTCAGGTGCCGCTTTTGCAGCAGCACGTCGAACACATGCATCACGCGGGCTTCGACGAGCACGACTATCGCTGGCTGAACGCCGACGAATCGAAAGCCCGCCTTGGCATGACGCCGAATCATGGCGCGGTGTATTTCGAGCACTGCGCCGCACTGCAGCCCGCGAGGCTGGTGCTCGGCCTCGCCGATGCAGTGCGCCGCCAGGGCACACAAATCCATGAAGGCACACCCGTCGATGCGATTCAGCAGGGCCGTGTCACGACGCGGCGCGGTGTCGTGAAGGCAGAGTCGATCATTCGCGCGACGGAGGGTTATACCGATACGATCGCCGGTGAACGGCGTCGCATCATGCCGCTGTATTCGATGGTGACGGCGACCGAACCACTGCCGGAACACATCTGGCAACAGATCGGCCTTGCGCAACGCGAAACGTTCGGAGACAGCCGTCGCGTCGTGATCTACGGTCAACGCACGCTCGACGACCGGCTGGTGCTCGGCGGCCGCGCCGGTTACTACTTCGGCTCGAAGCGACGCCGCTCGATTCCGCCCAACGATCCCAAAGTGGTGCGCGTCAAGAGCCTCGTGACAACGTTGTTTCCGATGCTCGCGGGCTATCGCATCACGCACGGCTGGGGCGGTCTGATGGGCGTGCCGCGCCATTGGCGGCCATGCGTGCATTGGGATGCGCAGACGCGCACGGGCTGGGCCGGCGGCTATGTGGGCGAGGGCGTCGCGGCATCGAACCTCGCCGGCCGCGCAATGGCTGATCTGGTCACATCGAGCCGCACAGAGCTCACGCAGTTGCCATGGATCAACGACGTGGCGCGCCGCTGGGAACCCGAACCGTTGCGCTATCTCGGGGCGAAAGCGATCGAGCGTTTCGGCGATCGCGCAGACCGCAGCGAATTTTCGCGTGGCACGCCATCGAAGTTCTGGGGCGGGCTGTTCGAGCACTTCGTCGGATAGGATGCTTTTCGACACGCGTGGAGCTGGTTGTGGCGGTCGAAAGAGAATGGCGCACTACCTAGCGCGCCAACAACTGGAGGTCGCCGGAGATCGTCAAGCTCAACTCCTTGACGCGCTTGCCCGAACGCACGTCGGCATCGCCGGACACGGTCTTCACCGCGAGCACCTCGGCATCTGTTTCCGCATCGACGATCCAATTCGATTGCCAAGCCCACTGCGTCAGCCGAATGCCGGTGATTGTCAGCTTAGACGGCCACGAATGAGCAATTGGTTTAGGCGGCCGAAAAAGAGCTGTCAAAGACCGTCGCAATACGGGGGCTGCTCGCGAGGCGTCTCGAAATCGGTATCCTCCGCCGACAGCCCCAAATCCGAGAATTGTCATGCCGCAGAACACACAAGTACTGATCGCTTCCGTCCCGAATGGTCCGCTCACCCCCGAACACTTCAAAATCCATGTCACGGAGGCGCCTGAATGCACTGACGGGCAGGTGATGTGCCGAACGCTTGCGCTCACGATCGGCGCCGGACAACGGGCAGGATTGCAGGGCAGTGCAAGTTACGCGGGCGCGGCGCGTGCCGGCGTCGTGATGGGCGGCACCGGCGTCGCCCGCGTCGAGGTTTCCAAAGTACCGGGCTTCGAGAGCGGCGACCTCGTCGTGGGTCCAACGGGATGGCAAACGCTGTCAGTCCTCAAACCCGCTGCGCTGCGTAAAGTCCCGCATGGTGCGGATCCGGCATTGCATCTCGGCGTACTCGGCACCAATGGCCTCACCGCGTACTTCGGGCTGCTCGATATCGGCGCGCCGCGCACCGGCAACACCGTTGTCGTTTCGGCTGCGGCGGGTTCCGTTGGTCATATCGTGGGTCAGATCGCGAAGCGCGCCGGCTGTCGCGTCGTCGGGATCGCAGGTTCGCCGCAGAAGTGCCACATTCTCGTCGACGAACTCGGTTTCGATGTTGCCGTGAATTACAAGGACGCGGACTTTCGCACGGCATTCAAAGACGCCACACCGAACCGCATCGATGTCTACTTCGACAACACCGGTGGCGATATCCTCGGCAGCGCGCTGTTCCGGATGAATACACACGGCCGCATCGTCTGTTGCGGCGCCGTCAGCCAGTACGACACCGCCAATCCAGCCGGTAGTCCGCGCGGCTTGCCCGGGCTGTTGGTGAACAACCGGGTTCGCATGGAAGGCTTCCTCGTGTTCGATTACACAGATCGCTTCGACGAAGCGCGTAGCGAAATGACAGGCTGGATCGATCGCGGCGAATTGGTACCGCGGGTGACACAGTTCGAGGGCCTCGAGTCTGCTCCAGCGGCGTTCGTCAATCTGCTGAACGGCGACACGATCGGCACGACGATTGTGCGCGTCGCGTGATCAGCCGGCCGGCGCGCTGCGCGCCTTGATCAGGTCGTTTGCGGTTCGCGCACCACGCCTTCGCGCACCAGTGCGTCGATCCGCTCGCGTGGATACCCGAGCTCGCTGAGAATTTCACGGCCGTGTTCGCCGAGTGCGGGTGGACGTGTCGCCGGCCGCTTCTCGACGCCGTCGATGTGGATCGGACTGTCGACCGTGCGCAAGTCCTCACGCACCCCCTCACCCACTACGGGCCGGAACACCCCGTTGGCGATGAGCTGTGGATCGTTTGGCAGTTCGTCGATCGTCGCAATCAAACCGAACGTGACCGTGTGGCGGTCCAGTTGCTCGCGCCAGTGCGCGAGTGGCTGCGACGCGAACACTTGATCGAGTATCTGCACCAGTGCGGCTGCATTGGCGCGGCGCGCGGTGAGTTCCGCGAAGCGCGGATCGGTGACGAGTTCCGGCCGACCGATCGCTACCGTGAAACGCTGCCACTCCAGCGCCTCCTGCACCATCGCAAGATAAAGCCCGCGCCCGTCGCCGCAGACATACGGGCAGACGAGTGCATTCGGCCACTGCGCGCGGCCCGGCACTGCATAGCGTTCGCCGCCACACAACGCCGCCTGCAGCAGAATCGCGTTGGCCCAGGCACCGTTGGCGGCGAGCGACGAACGCACGCGTCGCCCTTTGCCTGTTCGCTCACGGTCGAAGAGCGCCAACGCAATTGCGCCGAACAGCGCCATCGAACTCGGGTGATCGCCCATTGCCGCGGTCGCCAGCGGATAGTCTGCGCCATGCGGCCGTACTGCATCCATCAATCCGGAGCGCGCCCACCATGCGGTCGCGTCATAGCCGGGCTTTTCGACTTCATCGCCCTTATCGCCGTAGCCGGTGGCGTGGGCATATATCAAACGTTCGTTGAGCGGCGCGACATCCTCGTAGCGCATACCGAGCTTTTCGAGCACAGACGGATGCAGATTGGTTATGAAAACGTCCGCGCCGCGTACCAGATCGAGCGCCACCTCGCGGCCGTTGGGCGAGCGGACGTCCAGCGCAATCGATTTCTTGCCGCGCGCCGTCAGGATCCAGCAGTAGTTCTCGGTACATTCCGGCAGCGGCTTCAACTGCGGCAGGTACCTGTACGCATCGCCAATTTCCGGATGCTCGATGTGGACGACTTCGGCGCCGAAGTCACCGAGCACGGTACCGGCCGCCGGCCCGAATACGAACGTCGCGAGTTCGACGACGCGAATGCCGTCCAGAAGTGGCTTCTCTGTCATTGTGTGCCCCTCAATTGGCTGACCAAGTTCGCTGTTAGAACTTCTCCTGACCTTGAACGCGATTTGCATCAGGGAAATCGCGGTACAAGGCGAAGAATACGTCCTGCACCTTTGAATTCACTGCGTGATGGAAACTTTCGACAGGGTCCGCGCGAGACGCGACCGCGTCAAAGGCTGACTGCATTTGCGTCAAGTCTTCGAACTCGAGCGTGATATGAAACTCTCGAAGCTGCGGTGGACGAAAACCAAGCTTGCAGCGCGTGATGCGATAGGCGTGAAGGTGACCATCCTGCCTCAGGCGTTCGAGATAGTTGCGCGCGCTCTCTACAAACTCCATGTCGTGCACCCCCGGCTTGAGGTTGCACCAAACGTGATAGATGTCCAATTGCCACCCCCAGGAACGATACTATTCCGCCGTGCATAATCGTGGCGATCAAGGCAGTCGACAATGGCCGAATCGAAGCAACGCGTGGCGAAGTGCGGCTGCGGAGCACTGTCACTGACGACCGCGGGAGAACCGCTGAGCGTGGTGGCGTGTCATTGCGTCGATTGCCAACGACGCAGTGGTTCGCCGTTCGGGCTCGGCGCGTATTTTGCCGCCGACCAAACGCGTACCACGGGCGAGGCGCGCGTTTTCACGCGCTCGACGGACGCCGGCCATCAGTTCATCACGCATTTCTGCCCAACCTGCGGAACCTCGCTGTATTGGCATTCCGGCAAGAATCCCGGGCTGATCGGCGTTGCGGTCGGCGCGTTTGCCGATCCGGACTTCCCTGCACCGCTGCGCTCCGTGTGGGAGCGCTCCCGGCATCGTTGGTTGCACGTACCAGCGCAAGACCACTTCGAAAAGGGCCGCGACGGCTGAAGGTTGCTCGGGACCAAACTCGCGGTGGCCGAACCGCTCTTCAGCGATCAAGCGGGAAAGCGCGCAACGCCCGCTTCAAGCGGCAGCCGAAGCGCGTTCGTCAAGTAACTGATGGTGCGGTAGAAACCGGCCAGCATCAGCAACTCGAGTAGCGCTTCGTCGCTGAATTGATGGGCCAGCCCCTGCCACAGCGCATCGTCGATCGCGCAGTCACGATGCAGGGCGTCGCAGAAGCGCAGCAACAATCTGTCGTCGTCGTTCCAGCACGGATCGTCGGCGCCGCCGAGGACCAACGATCTGATCTGGTCGCGATCGATGCCGGCGCGCGCAGCGAAGATCGCGATGTGCACGCCCCATTCGTATTCGGAACCGCAGGCCGCGGTCGTCCGGTCGATTACGATTTCGCGCTGGCGCAGCGTCAGGTGACCACGGTCGAGCAAGCCCGCGGCGAAGAGCTTGCCGAATAACCGTGGATCGCGAGCCAATGTCGTGAACAACGCCAACGGCGGCATGCCCGGCGGCATGATGCGCTCGAGCGCGCGCTGGATCGGCGGGTCGAATGGCGGGGTGGCGGGTGCGATGCGTGCTTGCATTGTCGGCGAATTCTCCGGATGCTATAAATTTGATAGCACATCATCAACGCTGCGCTATAAAAAGTAAAGCATCGAGAGAGAATCGAATGGCGACTCCGAAGATAGTGCGACAGACTCCGAAGATCGGTCGCAAAGTGCGCGGATCGAGCACCGGCCGGCCGATCATGGTGTTGTTCGACCTGCTCGGCCGCCGCGGCGCGCAACGAATTCTGTGGGAACTGCGCGGCGAGCCGCTGACGTTTCGCGCGCTCCAGGAGGCCGCGCAGACGAATCCGGGTGCATTGAACACACGGCTGCGCGAGTTGCGCGACGTCGCGCTCGTCGAGCACGACGCCGGTGGCTATCGGTTGACCGAGAGCGGGCGCGCGCTACTCGCGGCAATGCAGCCGCTGTATGAATGGGCGGAACGTTGGAAGGTCTGAGCGCGCACTTCCGAGTAGAGGTTCGACGAGTTCGCCGGCAAGATGGGCACATGGCTCTGCCCGTGATCACACCAGACGTTCGCGCGTTCCTCGACAGCATGCGCGTGCCTTGTGTTATTTCCACGCTACGCGCCGATGGTCACCCGATCACCTCCGCCACCTGGTATGGATTCGTCGCCGACGACGTCGTGGTGTCGACACCGGCGCAACGCAACAAAGCCCGCAACGTACGACGCGACTCGCGTATTTCCTTCATCGTCGATACCAAGGCAATGCCGTATCGAGGCGTCGCCATCGAAGGTATTGCGGAGATCGTCACCGACACCGATGGCGCGATCATCGATTCGATCGTCGGCCGCTATCTCGGATCCGACGCCGCCGCGCAGATGCGCGAACGTCTCGCCGAAGCAGATGATCGGGTGATTCTGCGTATCCGCCCGCAGCGCGTGCGTTCGTGGGCGATCGAGTAGTTGCCGCGGGTGGACCGGCATCGTGCGCGGGTGCTCCGCGGCCGCAACGAACGTCGAGCTGCCGTCCAGCGGGTCGATGCTCGTTTACCTCTATGGCACGGCGGTACCGATGCCCGCTGCGTCGACCCTTCGCATCACGGCTTGCAGCCAGCGGTTGCGGCCGCGAGGAGGAAGTTCCCGCGTACTCAGGCACACGAACGGACCGGCGGCGCGCACCGCCTGGAACACGTCGGCGCTGCTGCGCCAGAAGGTCGCCTCATTGCGACCCGGCAGCTGACCCTCGCCGTAACCCGGGATTACGTCGGCGACGAAGACGCCGTGGGGGCCGAGCACGCGGTGCACTTCCTTGGCCACGCGCGCAAGGTCGTAGACGTGATCCAGAGCGTTCGTATACACCGCATCGACCGTTCCGTTGCCGAACGGCAGTGCATGGAAGTCTCCGTAGTGAACGTACGCGTTGTCCTTGCCCGGATTCAGATCGATGCCCACGGCGAAGTGCCGCAGGTTTCGCAATGCCCGCACTTCACCACCGAGCCGTGCGCCCAAACAGAGCACGTTCCGCGCATCGCGTAGCTCGCGGATTTCAGCGAACGATTCGCTGAAGAAGCGCACTTCTTCGATATCCTTTTCGACGCGGCGTTCGTACGCGGCATCGAGTTTCGATGCTTGGTGCTTCAGATAGAGGTCATAAGTCGCATACTCGCGATGCGCGAAACCGTTGTCGTCGCGTTGCCATGCTTCGGACGAGAAGCCGGTGATCTTGGCGTCCATCTTGGCGCGCTTGCGGCGCGCTTTTCGTTTCGACGCCCAACCGCCAAGGAGGCGGATGAAGGGGTTGTTGCTCTTTTCCACTACCGCGCCGACCAACGACGAGATGGTCGAACAGCTTAGCAAAGCATCGGCCACCGCCGGCGGATTCCGCTCGATCACGCCAGCTCGCAACAACCTTTTTTCGGGGGCTGGGCGAACCCAACGCGGTGGCGCAGACTTCGCGCTGCGAGTGCAGATCTAGAGGAGTTCGCCATGGCTTTGCGTTCCACCTTGTTCATTGGATTGTCTGGTTTGTTCTTAGCGTGTGTGCTGCCGGCAAGCAGCAAGGCTTCGGCCCCGCATACAAACCAAAGCACAACCGTTGCTACACCCGGCCCGAACCGCATCGAGACCGGCGAGTGGCACACCGTCATCACATACACATCCGTCACCGGGCTGCCGCCAGCCATCGCGCAAAGTATGATGGCGACCCCGCACCCGGTAGAGGGTTGCTCCCCCGACGGCGACATCAACGCCGAGGTGGCGGACGCAATTTCTGCCAACGGCAACATGACCTGTAGTGAAGATCATGGCTCGGCGGCCAATGGCGTGATCACCGGCGTCGCGACGTGCCATGACGACAGCGGCAATTCGGGGCATCTCAGCATCAACGGCACGTTTACGTCGACGCACGTCGACGTAAAGGGCATCTTGACCGCGCAAACGGAAATCGGGCCGGTGACCGAGCATATGCATTGGGTCAGCGACCACACTGGCGCTGCCTGCATGGACAATGGAGACGACGACTAAGGCGCACGACGATGCTGGCTGGCGCAGGTTCGCAGTGACGTACAGATCGGGTTCTTTAGGGTTTTTAAGTACCGCTGCGCTCCGCCGGGCAAGACTGTGCGTGGGCTGAGATACACGCGTCGTCAGGCGCTGGGGCTAATGGCTGGTTCGAGCGCGGCAATCGTCATCGAAGCGACGCTCCCGCTTCATGCGTTGACGCCCGGTTCTCGGCACTGCAAGACGTGATACAGGGTGCGGTCATTCCGAAGGACAGCATCAACTACGCGAGCGCACGCGATGCGATGGTTTGGAATAGACGCGTGACGCAGGCGCGATCCCCCGATGCAATCGTGCAGGTGGCTTCGGCCAAGGATGTAGTTACCGCCATCAGATTTGCCCGAGCCAACGGATTCAAGGTGGCGATTCGCGGCGGCGGCCACAACTACCAGGGCTCGCCGTTGCGCGACGGCGCGTTGCTGCTCGATCTCTCTCGCCTGACGGCGGTCGAGGTTAACGCAAGTCAGAGGCGCGCGTCCGTGCAGCCGGCAGTAACAGGCGGCCAGCTCGCGGCGGCCTTGAGTACCCGCGGTCTCGCATTTCCGGTGGGCCAGTGTCGCTGGGAGGTGAACCCCTTTCGGACCGACTGAGAGGTCGGCCTCGCCGATGTAGCTGCCGGAACTGTATGGCGCCGCGGCAGACATCACGGATCGAACCCACGCTCGACTCGCAGCGTCGTGTGCGGGATCGTCCCAAAATGCGTACGCGCCCACGAAGGTACCGCCACCTTTTGAAAGGGCCGCTTCGGTTGTTCCATTCATATCTAACGGATGCGTGAGCTGCAGTCTGGGGTGCGCCCAAAAACGCGACTCGTGGAAATCGTTGGGACTCATTCCAAGTCAGTCGATCTCTAGTCTGCGCAATCCGACGAGCTGGGGTTCCACCACCTTATCGCGGTCACGCCACGCGATGCGGATTCTCTTTTCGTAAACGGCTAAGGTGAACTTCGGAACGTATCCCCGCACGCGTTCCATCACTTCGCTAGCCTCGCGCAGCTGGTCGCACATCGCCAACGTATTCGCGAGCGCCACCCAGTTCGTGTACCGCAGCGGGTCCGTGGCCGTCGCGCGCCGCGCCCAGTTGAGTGCTTCCGCCCAGTCGCCTTGAACGGCGTACGCCGTGCACAGCAAACCTTCGGGCAGCGGTTTGCTGTCGAGCATGCGTTGGATCGCCTCGTCTACGCGCCCTGCCTGGATCAAGCAACTGAACAGCTGATTGTCGAGACGCGCTCCGCCGAACGCCCCGGCAAACATATCGTCAGATCCAACGGCCGCGTTGGCGCGCTCGGCAAGATCGAACGCCAGAGCTTCGTTGCCGAACACGCGGTGCGTCAGTGCCGCGCCCAGCATGATCTGCGGATTGCCAGGCGCCAGCGCCAGCGCCCGATCTACATGCGCCAACGCTTCGCGGATGTCTTCGTCGGGTGTGCGGCTCGCCATCAGCATCACAGATGCGCTCAGGAAGCCGCCCATCAGAGGGAGTGCGCCATTAGGAAATTGGGATCACGCTCGAGCGCGAGTCGTAGTCGCGCCATGCTGGCGTCGCGATCCCGCCTCGTCCTCCAACCACCGGTCGTTCCCCCTGCCTTGAGGCAGAGCCCAAACGCGTCGAGCTGCTCGTCGTCAGTCGCCATCGCGCGTTCGTACTCGCGGCGCATCATCGCTGTCGAAATGTCGATTGCGGCAGCCCGACAGATCGCGTCGGAAGCTTCGATGCCATCGCCCGATTCGTTGTAGCGTTGGCTCCAAACTTGGCCGTCGCTCCCAGTGTGGGTCAGCTTGAGGTTGACACGGTAGTGAGCATCGGCGCGACGCACGCTGCCCGACACCACGTAGTTGACTTCCAGCGCGCGACCGAGCACGGCCGGATCGCGTTCCGGATTGTGGGTTACCGAGCACCCTTGCTGCGAACGATGCCCCAACAAGATCGCCAGATCGTCGACCAGCCCCGCCGCCCAGAACACGGCTCCCGCGTCTTCGGTGGCGAGCGCCTGCACAGCGAGCGACGGCGTCGGAGTCTTTCGTGATTCGAGATTCTGACTCGACCGCGGAGACGGCGGTGCAATCGCGGCCATCGCGTCGATCAATCGCTTGCGGTATCCGTCGTCGCTGAAGCTCGTTCGGTCGAGCATCTGCCGGTCCGACAACGTCAGCCGCAGCAGGCTCGGCAATTTCGTGTCATCGAGCTTGAGGACCAGCACGGGCTTGCTTTCGTCGAGCGCGAAGTTCAGTTCCTTGAGGCAGTTGTCCGATTCGACTGACGACCGGCAGGCGAAGAACACCATGCCGGCCGCATTGGAAAGCGCATCGGCGATGGCTTGCCGCCACACCGCGCCGACGTGGATGCCGTCGTCGTACCAGAGGTGGAAGCCGGCTTCCTGCAGGGCGCGCATCTCCGGGTGGACCAGTGCGGCATCGTCGTGGCCGTAGCTCACGAAGAAGTACGGGGCATCACCGGAATAGCTCGGAAGCGGTCGGTCGGGCACGTCTGCTCCTCGTCGCCGCAAGAGTCTATCGCTGCAGATGCGCCGACGGTAGGCGTGACGCTCACCGTTCCGAATGGCTCAGAAGTATTGCAGCAGAGAGTTGGGATAAGCCGCCTTGAACCTGCGGCACCACCGATACGCCGGATACATATGCCATCACGATGCCGCCGGCGTCGCGTAACCCAAAATACTTTGCCGGCATATCGAGCACGAGCCGGCGCAGAAGGTAGAAAAACATCGCGGTTTGACCGAATACTGGAAACGGCTGTTCTGCCGCATGCCGACATTCGGCTCGATCCGCATCGGCGCCGACGTGTTGGCAGCACCAAGAGTTCGAATTCACGAATTTTCATAACAATTCACTGCGGCCCAAAGAACCGGACGGACCGCTGCGGCACCTTGCGAAGCGGAGGTCCGGCAATCCCGCCGGCCATGGAGATGCATGACATGAAAATGAATGTGATTCCACGATCCACAATTGCGGCGTTCGCACTGGCCACATCGATGGCGGCGACAGCAGGCGGCAGCGAAAAATGGTGGCCCCTGACGACCATTCACGGGCCGTGGCAAGTGACAATCAACCCAGTCGATTGCGACAGCGGCACACCACTTCCGGTAACGATCCTGTCGTACGTGACGTTTGCCGCGGGTGGCACCGTGGCGGAGACGACGTCGGGGCTGGGGTTCGAACCCGGCCAGCGCAGTAGCGGGCAAGGGCATTGGGAGTACACCGGGCGTCGGACCTACCGCTCGCACTACCAGGCATTTGTGCTGTTCGACAGTGTCAACAGCACCAGGTACGTCCGCGGTACTCAGACCTTCGATCACAGCATCGAAATGCAGGATCGCGACCACTGGGCGAGCGATCTGCTGGTGACGTTCTACAACAGCGCCGGCGAGAAGGTGCCACCGAGCGGTTGCGCGAAGGCCACGGCGGTGCGGATGCCATGACGCACCGCTAGTGTAGTGCGCCGCATACGGCGCACTACACTATTACTATTTTCAGCTGACGGTCGTCAGCTGCAGTTCGCGCTGCGCCCGCTCATGCCGATCCACGGAGGTGGATCGGCACCGCGGACAATGCGCTATCTCGCGGCGGTCAAATCGGTACCGGCGGGCCGAATGCCCCGCGATCGGTCTGTCAATCTGCCCGGACTGTGGCTTCTGTTTTGTGAATCACCACTCCTTCGATCACATCATCATCGGAACGCCGCGGCTGCATCTGTTCCTGCATCTGTGCCCGCATCTGTTTGCGCAGATCGCGTGTCTTCCACCACAGGTACCCACCCGCGACCAGGACGACAGTAAAGGCGACGGCGAAGAACACCAGTGAGAGCACGAAAGCACTCATCAGCAGGACTATTCCTGCAGTCACGGCCACCACCTTCACCAAGACGTCCCCGGCGCGCGAACCCACGCTGCCGCGATATCCAAGTCTCTGGGGTCCCTGATCAAACTGCATGAAAATCTCCCGGGGTCGAGCAACATAGAGCGGCGAAGTCACAATCAGCGCATCTATGGAGACTCAAGAGTAGTAGAGACTCAAGAGTAATGGGTAAGTTCCAGAAGCTGTTCGTCGAAGAAAACCGTCGGATTCGCACATAACCAGGCCTCCAACTCCTTGGGCATATCAATCGCGATCCATGACCCAATGCTTGGCGGCCTCGCGTTCCCCGGCGGGGAAGTGCCTAATTTCCGCCGATACGAAGTGAGACGCCAGAGTCTCTGCCATACTCCCGAGAGGCGAGTCGGTGACCAGGCCAATTTTCTTGATGTGCTTGTGATGATCTCGCACGAAGCGAAAGTGCATCACCATCGCTCCCAGGCTTCTCCATCCAGGGAATGTGGGAGCCTCGATGATGAGACCCCGTAGATCTCCCACTTCCCGGATATAGGAATCCGCCGACTTCGCCAATTGCACGAAGTCTTCCTCTTCGAGCGGAGACTGTGGATGCACATAAAGAATGGCGTCGGTAGTGTCGAGAGTGTGTTCGATCAAATGCTGGTACTCCGTCTCACACGTCACGAGGAATGCCGCCGTTCGTCAGTGAACGACGCGTATCGGACAGACAACGAAGGGTACGCCCAACGGGGAACCCCTCGTCAACGACTCTGATTTCGCGTTTGATGGGCTCGCTGTTTCGAGAAATCCAGGCGGTTTCGCCGTCAGCGACCTTCGAAACGCGGGGTGCGCTTTTCACGGAACGACGCGAGACCTTCGGCAAAGTCCTTCGACTTGACCGTTCGCGACCGCATGCTCGGGATCTCGGCGAATGCGGCCTGCTCGCCCTCCGCGAGGTAGGTGAGCGCGCCGCGTTTGATTTCCCGAACCGCCAGCGGTGCCAGCGTACAGATCTCGGCAGCGATCGCCTGCGCACGTTCGATCTGCTGCCCCGCCGGTACAACCTCCTGAACAAAGCCGAGTTGCAACGCGCGGGCAGCGCCAAATTCATCGGCGCGCAGCAGGTGGTACATCGCGTTGCCCCAGCCGGCGCGTTCGACGTAGCGCACGTGCGCGCCGCCGAACACCGCGAGTCCACGCTTCGGCTCCATCTGGCAGAAGCGGCAATCATCCGCCGCAACCACGATGTCTGCGGCGAGCAGCATCTCGATTCCGATCGTGAACGTGACACCCTGCACGGCCATCACGACAGGCTTGCTGCAGCGGCGCTTCAACGCAAACGCATCCACCCGTTCATCGAGGGCATTACGATCGTCGGATGCAAACGCGGCTGCGAAGCGCGGTAGATCCAGGCCGGCCGTCGTGTGCGAGCCCGCGAAGGTGACGACGCCAACCCACAGGTCCGGGTCCACATCGAGCTGCGTCAGCGCATCTGACAACGCATCGAACATTTCCGGCGTGAAGCCGTTCATCTTTGCCGTGCGATCAACCGTAATCGTGAGAATGCGATCGTCGCGCTGCGTTCGCACCTCACCTGCATCGTTGGAACTACTCATCATGTTTGCCCTGTCGCCGGATCTCTTCTTCCACATCTCGCAGCCGGTCCTTGCCGAAATACAGTTCATCGCCGACGAAGAAGCTGGGCGAGCCAAACACACCGCGCGCGACCGCATTTTCCACATTGGCGATCAACTGCTGTTTGACCCAAGGCAATTGCGTGCCCGCTAGAATCGCTTCGCTCGGCAGCCCGGATTCGTTCAGCGCAGCCGCGATGACATCGAGCTCATCCATCTTTTTCGGCTCGGCCCACATGTGGCGATACACCTCATCGACATAGCGTTCGAGGAGCCCTTCACGCTGTGCGAACACGGCGCCACGCATGATCGTCAGCGTGTTCACCGGGAAAAATGGATTCGGCGTGTACCGGGTGATGTCGTGCTGTGCAAGAAAGCGGCGCGTTTCGAGTTGCGTGTACTGTGGTTTGTTCTTGATCCCCTGCAGCGATACCGCAGGGGAGACGTTGTTCGTCGCTTTGAATACGCCGCCAAGCAGCACCGGCACGTAGTCGAACTTGACGCCGGTGCGCGCTTCGATCTGTGGAATCACAAGATGGCTCAGATACGCATTCGGGCTGCCGAAATCGAACAGGAATTCAACCTTGCTGGTGGCCATGCTCATTTTCCCTGGAAGGTGGGTTTACGTTTGGCGATGAACGCGCCGACCGCTTCGCGGTGATCTTCGGTGCGCGTGCAGCGGACCATGCGGTCCGCCTCCAACGCGAGCGCGCTGCGCAGGTCCACACCAACGGCTCGGTTGAGGTTCTCTTTCATGTAGCGCAACGCAATTGGCGGACCCGACGCAATCGATTCAGCGAGGCTGCGCGTGCGGACCATCAATTCGTCGTCGGCGACCACCTCGTTGAAGAGGCCCAGCGCGAGCCCCTCTTCGGCACCGACGCGGCGGCTCGTGTAATAGAGTTCTTTTGCGCGGGCGACACCGACAAGTTGCGTCAACAGCCAACTGCCACCGTAATCGCCCGACAAGCCGATGTTCGCGAAGGCCGTCGTGATGAACGCACTCTGCGCCGCGATGCGCAAATCGCACGCCAGCGCGATCGACATACCTGCCCCGGCCGCCGCGCCCGGCAGCGCCGCAATCGTCGGTTTCGTGAGATCGAACAGCCGCAAGGTCAGCGTTTCCTGGCCGTGTTGCAGTCTGCGGATCGCGTCTTCCACGGTTGGGCGCGGCGTCGCACGCGACCCATCGGCCGGGGTCGGCGCGCTGTTGCCCATACCCGACACGTCGCCGCCCGAGCAGAACGCCTTGCCCACGCCGGTGATGACCACACAACGCACCGTCGGGTCTGCTTCGACCGTTAGCAACGTCTGCCGAAGTGCCGGAGTCAGTTCGTTCGACAGCGCGTTGCGCTTGTCTGGGCGATTGAGCGTAATCGTCGCGACGCCATTCTCGACGCCGCACAACAGTTGATCCGTCCCGGTGTCCAGTGTCGTCGCGGCCACAAGTGTCTCCTTTGTTGTGTTCTGCACGCTCGTTCGGTCATACATATCAGTTGCATGACGAAACGCACTGTATCGCCGTAAGTTGCGTGACGCAACTGTCCAGCTACAATGCCCGGCATGAAACTCAAATCGTTCGACCACATGAATTGCTCGCTCGCGCTGACGCTCGACGTCATCGGCGAACGATGGACACTGTTGATCCTGCGCGATGCCTTCTTCGGCAGAAAACGCTTCGAAGAATTTCAGAAGAGTCTCGGCATCGCCCGCAACATCCTCACTTCACGCCTCAATCGACTCGTTAGCGAAGGTATCTTCGAGAAGCGTCCCGTGGAGGCTGGCCGATTCGAATACGTGTTGACGCCGAAAGGGCTCGACTTGCAGCCGGTGCTGCTATCGATGACCCACTGGGGCGACCGTTACAAAGCGCACGCGAAGGGCAAGCGCGTGATATTCGTCGAACGCGCCACAGGTGAGCCGATCGAACAAATGTCGGTGCGTAGTGCCGATGGCCGCGTGTTGGCGCCGCGCGAGGTCCGCGCGACGCCGGGGCCGGGCGCCAGCACCGGGATCAGAAAACGGAACTGACGAGTCGAACGTTCTTCTATTGTCGCTGTTCTATTGAGGCGTCAGAAACCGGCACGCTGCGCCGCTGGCACGCGCGAGTTTGCGATCCAGGGTAGCGAGTGGACACTCCAGCGCCTCGGCTAGCGCGACGTACCAGGCGTCGTAACTGGTGAAGTTGTCCCTCAGCGCCCAAGTCCGCGCTGCGAAAGGACCGAATGGATAGAGTTCGAGATCGAGACGCAACAGGTCGCGAAATGCACTGGCGGCTTCGAAAGCCGAAATGCGCTTCGCTCGCTCGAGTCGACGCAGGACATTGGTCGTCTCTACCAGCACCAGTTCAGGTGCGCTGATGAAATCACTTTCGATCGCCGACTCCGACCAGCGCCCCGCAGGACCAACATCGATCAGCGCCGCGGTGAGTACCGAAGCGTCGATGACTACGGTCACTTGCGATCCGAATCTCGCGCGCGGAGCAGCGTCGAAGCCCGAACCCGCGTACCGGCCGCCTGCTTTCGTTCGCGCACACCTTCGAGCCAGGATTCCAGGCTAGGTCGCGAAGCGATCCGTTGCAGTTCGTCGCGCAGGTAGGCCTGCATCGATTTGCGCTGCAATGCGGCACGGGACGCAAGCTCGGCGCGTACTGCCTCCGGCACGTCGCGAATGGTGATCTGGACAGACATGAACGCATCCTGACCGTGATGCATGCATTATGCAAGCACAGGGATCGTGGCTCTCACTTTGTTTTCCTGCAGCGACTCCGACTATGCTGCCGCGGGATCCCCCGTTTTCCACAACAACAATAACCGCACGCCGTGTCGCGACGTTCCGCCGTAGAGATCGACAACCGCACCGTATTGCGCATCGCGGGTCCGATCGTGATCTCGAACCTCTCCACGCCACTGCTGGGCCTCGCCGACACGGCCGTAGTCGGCCAGATCCCCGACGCCGCGTACATCGGGGCAATCGCGATCGGCGCGATGATCTTCAACTTCGTCTACTGGGGCTTCGGATTTCTACGCATGGGCACCACCGGGCTCACCGCGCAGGCACATGGCGCCGATGACCGTGATGAAGTGCGCGCCGCTCTCGGCCGCGCGCTGGTGATTGCCGGTGTGTTGGGGCTGGTTCTGATCGTTCTGCAGTGGCCCATTCAAGCTGTGGCGTTCGCCCTGGTGCACGGCAGCTCCGAAGTGGAAGAACTCGCGCAGCGTTACTTCGCAATCCGTATCTGGAGCGCGCCGTTCACGTTGGCGAACTACGCGCTGCTCGGCTGGTTCATTGGCCGCCAGCGGGCCGGCACCGCACTCATCGTCCAGGTATTCATGAACGGCGTGAACATCGTCCTGGACGTGGTCTTCGTGCTGGGTTTCGGCTGGGCGGTGCAGGGCGTCGCGGCCGGGACCCTCATTGCCGAAGTCGCTGCGACTTTCGTTGGCCTGTCTCTGGCTCGTCGCGAGCTGGCAACAATAGGCGGCACCTGGGACTGGGCGCGCATCAAACAGCCGGACCGCATTGCGCGCAGTCTCGCTGTGAACCGCGACATCATGCTGCGCACGCTCTGTCTGATCTTCGTGCTGAGTTGGTTCACCGCGGAAGGCGCGCGGGCGGGCGACGTGGTGCTGGCGGCAAACGTCGTGCTGATGCAATTTGTCTCGTTGTCGGCGTACCTGCTGGATGCGTTTGCATTCGCGGCAGAGGCGCTGGTCGGCAAATCCGTGGGCGGACGGTCGCGTGCGGCGCTGCACGACGCGGTGCGCCTCGCGACCATCTGGGCCGGCGGCATCGCAATCGCGCTGACGATTGCGTTCCTGTCGTTCGGAGGGCCGTTCGTCAATGCGTTGTCCACCGATCCTGCTGTCAGGGCCGCCGCGCGAGTCTATCTACCGTGGGCGGCCGTCGCCCCGGTCGCATCGGTCGCCTGTTTCCTGCTCGACGGCGTCTTCATCGGCGCCACGCGTACCGGCGAAATGCGCAACGCCATGGCGCTGTCGCTGGCGATCTTCATGCTGGCGTGGTGGCCGCTCTCATCCGCATACGGCAATCACGGTCTATGGGCGTCGCTGCTGCTGTTCTATCTTGCCCGCGCGGTAACGCTCGGTCGCTACTATCCGCGCGTCGCAGCCGCCGCGGCGTGACCGTCACAATCAATCGTCGAGGTCGGTCAGGCTGTGCTCACCGCCGAGCGCGCGCATCTGCTGCAGGATCCACGCCTGCCGGCTACGCACGTACGGTGACGGCGCATTGACGCGAAACTCGATCGGGTTCGGTAATACCGCGGCCAGCAATGCACTCTGCGCACGACTCAATCGCGCCGCGGGTTGTCGGAAGAAATGTTCGCTGGCCGCGCCGACACCGAACACACCCTGACCAAATTGGGCGACGTTCAGATACACCTCCAGGATGCGCATCTTCGACCAGAACGTTTCGATCAGCACCGTGAAATACGCTTCGAGGCCTTTGCGCAACCAGCTCTGGCCACCCCACAGAAAAAGATTCTTCGCCGTCTGTTGCGAAATCGTGCTGGCGCCGCGCGTGGAAATACCGCGGAAGCGCTCCGATAGCGCATGTTCGATCTCGACGAAATCGAAGCCGAAATGATCCGCGAAGCGCTGATCTTCCGACGCAATGACCGCAAGCTTCGCGCTCGACGCGATGTGTGCCCAGTCGGTCCACTTTTGCCTGAACGTGTAGCCCGGCGTCCCGTCCCACCACGCCTGCACGCGATCGGCGGCGATGAACGCCGTGGTCGGCGGGTCGAACCATCGCAACAGCACTACGCTGCCGATCGACCAGACGAACCATGCAAACACCCACGCCGCGAGCACACGCCGAACACGGACGAAAAACGTCGGCTTGCGCTTCCTTCTGTTGGGCACCCGGTAAGGCATTGCGTACTCGTTCAATCGCCGCCGCCTGCTCGCTGGCGCCGCGCGCGCCTGTATAGTCGATGCATCCATACTGCGCAAACTCGGCAGACCATTCGGGCGCCGTAGCGCGCCTCAGCAGGAGCAATCGAGCATGGCAAGACTGGACGGCAAAGTGGCGATCCTGACCGGAGGTGTCTCGGGCATGGGACT
Organism: uncultured Gammaproteobacteria bacterium; assembly: GCA_963735085.1. Taxonomy (GTDB): domain Bacteria; phylum Pseudomonadota; class Gammaproteobacteria; order Pseudomonadales; family Azotimanducaceae; genus DATJGR01. Next base: position 1,848,404 of record CAVTJP010000005.1, on the reverse strand, counting down.
CGCGACGGTGAGACAATTCGTCGCCGAAGGCGCGCGCGTCGTGATCGGCGATGTGCAGGGCGACCCCGGTGCGCAACTCGCGCGCGAACTCGGCGACTGCGTGCGCTTCCAGTTGACAGACGTGTCGCGCGAAGCCGACGTCGAAGCATTGGTCGTGCACACGATCGAAGAATTCGGCCAACTCGATTGCATATTCAACAACGCTGGCTTCGGCGGTATCGGCGGCGAACTGGTCGACCTCGACTTCGGCGATGCATATCGGCGCACGATCGACGTGTTGTTCACCGGTGTGGCCGCCGGCACGAAACACGCGGCGCGCGCAATGAAGGCACGCGGCGGCAGCATCATCAACACCGCATCGGTGGCGGGATTGCGCGGCGGCTACGGGCCGCACGTCTACAGCGCAATGAAAGCCGCCGTGCTGTCGCTGTCGCGCACCGCGGCACTCGAACTCGGCGCGCAAGGCATCCGCGTCAATGCGATCTGTCCAGGCTTCATCGCCACCGCGATTTTCGCCGGCGCACGCAACTGGAGTTATGAGACTCGCCAGCGTTTCATCGGCGAACTGGAGAAATTTCCCACCGCGATGACACCGATCCGGCGTGCCGGGCTCGGCTCCGACATCGCAGCGATCGCGACGTATCTGGCGAGCGACGAATCGACGTTCGTCACCGGCCAGCAGTTCGTCGTGGACGGTGGATTGATGGCCGGCAACCCGCCGGACCCCACGCGGCGCAGCGGGATCCAGGAGTTGGCGGATCGGATCGAGGCACAACCGTGACGCCACGCAGCTTCGGCAACGACGAGCAGGCGACGTTCGGTGTTCCACGCGAACCGCAGCAGGTCCGGTGACGCTGCCGGAATAGTGCTGTTCACGCTCGGTGGCGCTACTCGTGATCAGATCGCGCTGCAGCTCGCTGAGAGGCGCCGTATGCGTGCAGTACCTCATCGAGCGTCTCGAAGAATGCGCCTTCCGGGAATAGTTTGCGGAAGTGCGAGAGACCTTCGCTGGCAACGTCCTCGAGAACCTGCGCGATCACCAGCTTGATGCCCCGGCGCCCGAGCAGATCGACCAGTGACCGCAGCGTCTCCGCCGCCGTGTAGTCGATGTCGTCGACCGCCGCGGTGTCGATGCACAGCCACTTCAGCGGTGGATCCGAGCGACTCACCAGGGCCGTTAGCTCACGCGTCAGCTGCTCGCAGTTGGCGTAGTACATACTGTGCGTGAAGCGATAGATCAGCAGTCCCGGCGCCGCCTGGGCGGCGCTCGACAGTGGTTGCACGCGCCAGGGCCCCGCGGCGGTTGGTACCACCACGACGTTGCGCGGGCGGTAGCCGCGGCGCGTGTGATCGATCAACGACAGCACGATCGCGAGCAGGATACCTTCGCCGACACCCGCCAGTACCACCATCGCGGCGGTGATCATCGCCACCCAGAATTCACTGCGGCGCTCGGCGAACACCCGGCGCATGCCGGCCACGTCGATCAGGTCGATGCCGATAACGAACACGACGGCGGACAACACCGCTTCCGGCAAAAATGCGAGTGGTGGCGTCAGGAACAGCAGCACCAGCACAACGACACCGGCGCTGACGAGCAGCGACAACTGGGAGCGGCCGCCGGCGCCGTCGATCATCTGCGTCTTGGTCGGGCTGCCGTTGACGACGAACGTCCCGGTCAGCCCGGCGCCGACATTGGCCAGCGACAGCCCGACGAGATCGGTGTCTTCACTGACGGTTTCGTTGTAACGCGCCGCATAGGCGCGCGAAGTCGCAGCGCTCTGGGCGAGGATCACGACGAACATCGAGAACGCCGTCGGCAACAGCCTGGCGATCAGATCGATACTCCAAGTCACGTGCGGCAGCCCAAGCCCCGGCAAGCCATGCGGTACTCTGCCGAGCACGTTGACGTGGGCCTGCCAGCCGAACGCCCAGCTTGTGAAGATGGCGCCGACCACCGCGATCAATGCGCCGGGCAGCCGGTGCGACACGCGCTTGCAACCGATGGTGATCACGATTGCGGCAACTGCGACGGCGAGCGCGTGCAGGTTGACCTGATCGAGCTGCGCGATGATGGCGCGGAGCTGCTGCGTGATGCCCTGTCCGCCGTTGGGCAGTCCGAGCATGCCGGCAACCTGGCCGAGCGCGACCTGGATGCCGACGCCAGTCAGGAATCCGATCAACACCGTTCGCGACAGGAAATCGGCCATGAAGCCCAGGCGGATCAGCCGTGCCAGGAGCAGAAACCCGCCGGCCAGCAACGCCAGCACCCCGGCCAGCGCAACGTACTGATCCGAGCCCGGCGCAGCGATGCCGACCAGTCCGGCCGCGAGGATCGCCGCTGTCGCCGAGTCGGCGCCGACGACGAGGTGCCGCGACGAGCCGAACAACGCGAACAGCACCGCCGGAACCAGCATCGTGTACAAGCCCGTGATGACGGGCATGCCGGCGATCTTCGTGTAGCCCATCACCTCGGGTATGGCGAGGGCAGCGAGGGTGAGCCCGGCGACTATTTCGCCGGGTAGCCGGGCGCGCTCGATTGGCAGCACGCCTTCGAGCACGGCCAGGCGCAGACCGGTCGCCGGTTCGTTGGGTGGATTCATGTGGATGTCTCTGGAGCCTCTACGTACCCTCGGTTCTGCCCAACGCTCTGCCACTCGCCTGCGGCGGGAATTCCCCCTCGACGATTGCGAGAAACCGCTTCGCCGCCTCCGACAACGGCTTGTGCTTCTTGTAATAGATGCCGACGGTACGGCGGATCGCGCCGAATTCGAGCGCCGGCAACGCGACCAGCCCGTCGAGTTCGCCCAGCAGGCGATCCGACAGGAATGTGACGCCCTTGCCGGCTTCGAGCAGCGCGAGCCGCAACTCCAGATGGCTCACTTCCCAGATGCTCGCGAACCAGTCGCGCAGCCGTTCATGCCCCGGCCGCTTCGTCGCTTCGTCGAGATACGACGTGATCAACGTGACCTCGCCGAGCACCTTCATCGGATCGTTCATCAGTGCATCGAAGCGTGGATGCGATCGGTGTGCGACGAGCACGCGCTGCTCGTCGAAGCAGCCGCGCAACACGAAATGCCCCGGCATCTGATGCTGGAACGGGCCGAAGCCCAGCTCCCAGCGATCCTCGTCTACGCCGTAGACGATTTCGCGGCTCGGTGCGACATCGAGCTTCAGGCGCGTCAACGGATTACGTTCGCAGAATTTCAGCAGCAGCGACTTGGCATAGAACTTGTTGACCAGGCTGTTCATTGCCAGATTCAGCGTCGACAGCGCGCCCTGGCGAATCTGTTGGATGTCATCGAGTGCATTGCGCTCTTCGTTGATCATCGTTTGTGCGAAACGAAACAGCCGTACACCGGCTTCGGTGAGATGCGGCACCCGGCCGCGCACCAGCAGGGCCGTATTCAGTTTGTGCTCGAGATTCGCAATCGCCTGACTGACAGCCGACTGCGATACGTTGAGCCGTTCCGCGGCGCGGCTGAAACCGCCCTCTTCGATCACCGCGGACAACACGCGAATCTCGTGACGTTCGATTTGCATGAACTATCTCCATCGCGTGCCGACTACAGCACACTGTCGCGCAACGCACCACTTATCGCATCATCAGGCTCGCTGATGCTGAACGACTCGATTGACATCGACGGGCGTGCTGATCGAGCATCCGGAGCCGGCCCGACATCGAGTCGAAACAGCACAACAGGATTCATATGCGCCGCTCTATCGGTTGGTGGAAAGGATGGATGTGTGTCTTGGCCCTCGGTGCCATCGCCGCAAGCGGGGCGCGCGGCGAAGACGTGGCCGGCAGCAAAGATCATCCGCTGCTGAACCGGTACCCCAACTCGTTCATCACCGAATACCGACAAGGTTATGACTCCGTGGAATTCCCGGTTGCCGGCGCCGACGGCGCAGTGGAGCAGAAGCGCCTGGAAGGCGAAGTCACCGTGATCCGCTACTTTTACGACAGCCCCGACAAACAGGCGAGTCCACTGCAACTGATGCGGAACTATCAAAACGCGATCAAGGCCATTGGCGGCGCCGTGGTCTATGAGCGTCTGCCGACCGAAGGCGACGGTGGCGAGACGGTGATGACGGTGGATGCGAACGGTAAATCGTTCTGGGTGAAGGTCGCACAGGACATCTATGGCGCGCCGACGCAGAGTTACCAGCTGCAGATTCTGGAACTCGCCGCGATGACTCAAGTCGTCAAAGCCAACCAGATCTGGGATGAGCTGAGCAAAAACGGCTTCGTCACGCTGTATATCAATTTCGATACCGGCAAGTCGGACTTGAAGTCAGACGGCGTAGCGGCGGTGAATGAGATCGTTGCGTTGATGAACGCGCAACCGACCCTGACGCTGCGCATCGAAGGGCACACCGACAATGTCGGCGATGCCGCCAGCAACAAGACGCTGTCTCAGGCACGCGCCCAGCATGTGATGGATGCCGTCGTCGCGCAAGGCATCGCAGCGCAGCGCTTGACTGCCAAGGGGTTTGGGCAGGAATCACCCATTGCCGATAACCGCACAGAGGCGGGTCGCGCGAAGAACCGGCGCGTCGAGTTGGTGAAGACATAGGCAAAGCGTCTACGCCGTACTTATCCCGCCATCAGCCCGGCTGATACTTAAGCGAATCGCAACGCGCCATTAGCCGATCGCGCTCGCCTGACATGCAGCATTTGCGTAGCGTGGATGCACGTCAATCGGAGAAATCAGCGATGCGCGCAGCCACCGTGGAAGTGCCCAAGGGCCTGGATGGGGTCGAAGTCGACGTTACCAAAATCTCGCTCGTCGACGGCGATTGCGGCCGTCTCAGCTACCGCGGCCACGACGTCGCAACGTTGATCGAGGTACCGTTCGCGTGCGTCGTGCTGCTGGTATTGACCGGCGAGATGCCAACGCCAGCCGAACAACGCGCGTTCGAAATCGCGCTCGCTCGCGCGTCGCAATTGTCGGCTGACGACGCAGCGCTGCTCGCGCTGGCTGCGAAAACCGACGCACATCCAATGGCGGTGCTGCAAGGACTCGTGCCGCTGCTGTCACGCGGCAACGAGTTCGACACATACGGCGATGCGGCGCACGGCTTCACCGTGGCCGCGAAGCTGCCCAGTCTGATCGCCGGCTTGAACCGCCTGCGCAGTGGCGAATCGCTACCCGCGCCAAGCAACCTGCTCGATCCGAATGCGCGCTTCCTCGCGCAGATGGGGTTCGCCGCCAATCCCCAACTCGCGCACGCATTCAACGTCACGCAGATCCTGCAGATCGAACACAGCTTCAATGCGAGCACGTTTGCCGCGCGCGTCGTTGCGAGCACGCTGGCGCCGGTCGAAAACGCATTGGCCGCCGCGCTTGGTGCGCTGCACGGCGCGTTGCATGGCGGCGCCGATCAGGCGGCGCTGGAAATGGCCATCGAAGTGGGCGATCCAGCGCGCGCTGCCGACTTCGTCGATGCGTGCCTGGCGAGCGGCCGCAAGATCATGGGCATGGGGCATCGCGAATACCAGGTACTCGATCCGCGCGCGCGGTTCGTCAAAGTCCTCGCAGCAGACCTTGCGAAAGGCACCTCACTGGAACCGTTGTACCTGACGCTGGAGGCGATCGAGGCACGCATCAGCGAGCGGATGGCGGAGCGCGGCAGGCCGTTGCACGCGAACCTGGAATTCTACAAGGGCATCGTCTACCGGGCGGCAGGGCTACCGGCAGACTACTTCACGGCCGCGTTCGCGATGGCGCGCGTGTACGGTTACCTCGCGCATTTCATCGAGAGCCGCATCAACAATCGCATCATCCGCCCGGCAGCGAAGTACATCGGCGTCATTCCGGCGTGAGCTCGAGGCGCAAGCGGATCATATCGACGCACGCAATGCCGTCTTCGACGATCGGCTCATCGTAGTTTTTGGTAAAGAAATCCGGCACGACCCCGACAACACGAAACCCGGCGCGCTGATAAAAGCGCAGTGCTGCAAAGCTCGAGTTGCCAGTGCCGGCATCGATGGCGCGCGCGCCTTTTGATTCCGCGAGGCCGATCGCGTGCCCGAGTAAACGGCGACCGAGACCGCTGCGCCGATAGCTCTGCGCAACGGCGATGTTCATCAGTTCGAACGTCGTCGCATCATGCCGCTGCAGCGCATATACCCCGACGACGGCGTCGTCGTACTTGGTGATGCGCGTCAGTGAATCGGATAGATAGGATTCGACGCGGCTGCGCGACGGGTCCGCGTCAAGCAGCAGATCCCAGGGAATTTCTTCGGGATACGGACGCAGGAAGCGCACATCGCGCGGCTCGAACGGTTTCACCACTCTTCAGTGCCTGGCGCACCTTTGAACGGCCCGATGATTTCACGCGTGACCCAGCCGCCGTAGTACCCGCCGGGCTGCGGATAGACCGTCTCGCGTTCCACAAAACAACTGACGAGCCCCGGGTAGTACGCGACCCAGCCGAGCAGATCCCGATAGTCGGGGAACACTTCGACGTAGCTCCATGCGGCGCCAACGACGCGCTCGCCGTCAACGAGCACATCGTAGGCGATCGCGGTGCCTTTCCATTCGCATGAAGTACGCACGTCGGTGGCCTGCAGCGCATCCCATTCAATGTCGTCGGGCGGCAGATAGAACACCGGCGGACTCGCAGTCTCCAACACCCGCACACAGTCGCGCGAGTCGGCGATCAGCGAACCTTCGGCGAACACCTGCACGAGCCGCGTGTCGGGCACGATCATCGGCGGCCGTGGATAATCCCAGACCGATTCTTCGTGCTCGGCATCGGCATGCGCAAAGTCCGGCCGCACGTCGCCGCGATGGTGCCAGCGTCGACGCGCCGCCTCGATTTCAGGTGTGACTTGCAGCATTCGATGTCCCGGATACGCGCATCACGAGCGCCACTTCTGCCACCAGTGCCTGGCCGGTTGCGGCGTGTGACTATGCTCTGAAAAGGTGTAATACGCTTTCGTCAGCGCCGGTGCAACGGCGTCGTATGTATCCCAGTCGTCCTTCGCGTCGTATAGCTGCGCAGCGGTATCGGCGCGGTATTGAACATAGTGCGCATTGGCGAACGCCAGCCCCTGTTCCGACAGCAGGTCGCCGCTCAAGCGGCCGTGCGCAGTTTTCAGGAAGAATGCCGCTGGCGTGAGTTCGCGATAGCGCAGCCGCAGCATGTCGCGCTCATGCGCCGCTTCGAACGATGCCGCGATCAACTGCAGGTTCACGCACCACGCGAAGTACATGCCGGGCACCAACGCGGCACGGTCGATCGAACCCGCGTCGCGGTGGGCATCGAGTTCGTCGATGATCGCCGACATCAGTGCGTTACACGGCTTCGAGCGCGCGATCGAGATCGCGCAGCAGGTCGGCTTGCGCCTCGATGCCAACCGACAGCCGCACCAGGTTGTCGCCTATTCCAAGCGCATCGCGCACCGGTTGCGGCACGCTGGCATGCGTCATGATCGCCGGATGCTCGATCAGCGATTCGACACCGCCGAGACTTTCGGCGAGCGCGAAGATGCGCACGGATTCCAGGAACCGTCGCGTGGCAGCCAGATCACCGGCAACGTTGCACGTCAGCATGCCGCCATAGCCGGACATCTGCCGCTTCGCCAATTCGTGCTGCGGATGACCCGGCAATCCCGGGTAACTGACCGATGCGATCTTCCGATGCGCGTCCAGATGCCGCGCCACGGCCAGCGCATTGGATTCGTGTGCCTGCATACGCACCGCCAGCGTTTTCAGGCTGCGCAGGCACATGAACGCATCGAACGTACTTTGAATGCCGCCGATCGAATTACTCAGGAACTTCAAACGGGCGGCGAGTTCTTCGTCATCGGTGATGACCACGCCGCCGACCAGATCGCTGTGGCCATTGATGTACTTCGTCGTCGAGTGAATCACGAGGTCCGCACCGAGTGCGATGGGTCGTTGAAAGTACGGGCTCATGAACGTGTTATCGACGGCGAGCAATGCATCGTGGGCATGCGCAATGTCGGCCGCACCAGCAATATCGATGACCTTCATCAGCGGATTGCTCGGTGTCTCCAGCCACAGCAATCGCGTGTTCTTGCGCATCGCGTTGGCAAGTTTGTCGGGGTCCGTCATGTCGATGTAGCTGAACTCGATGCCCTGCCGCTTGAACACGCCGTTGAACAATCGCGATGTGCCGCCATACAGATCGTCGCACGCAACGACGTGATCGCCCGCCGACAACAGATGCACCACCGTTGCGGTGCCTATTGATCCGGATGCCATCGCGAAACCGAAACGCGCCCCCTCGAGGTTCGCCACGCAGTCCTCGAACGCGCGCCGGGTTGGATTGCCGCTGCGCGAGTAGTCGTAACCCTGATGCACGCCCGGCGCCGAATGTGTGAACGTCGACGTCATGTATAGCGGCGTGACAATTGCGCCGGTGGTCGGATCCGGCGCCTGGCCGGCATGAATCGCCCGCGTTTCGAAACCGAACGCCTCGTCAGACCATTCCATTCTCACTTCTCCGGTGAACACGCCGGTGCGGCGCAATGCTCGAACCCGCAGACGCCCGCGAGCAGAACCAACGCCAACCGAATGAACTTGATGATCGTGCGGTACCATCGGTGGATCGTTGGGAGTCGGGAATATCCATGGAAATTGCACCGCTGTCGACCTTCGCACCGAATCTGTTCGCAGGACGCACGGCCCTGGTGACCGGCGGCGGCAGAGGGATCGGGCGTGAGATCGCCCTCGCATTTGCCGAACTCGGCGCGGATGTGATCATCGCGAGTCGCAACCCCGACAATCTGGCCACCACCGCACGCGATATCGAAGCGCTCGGAGCGCGGTGTCTCGCGCAGGTCACCAATGTGCGCAAGACGGACGACGTGGACGCACTCATGGACGCGGCGATCGCAACGTTCGGCAAGATCGATTTCCTGATCAACAATGCCGGCGGCCAGTTCCCGGCGCGGCCGTTCGACATCAGCGACAACGGCTGGCGCTCGGTCGTCGATCTGAATCTGAACGGCACCTGGAACGTGACGAGCCGCGTGGGCCGCCACATGGTCGAGCGCGGCTACGGCGCGGTCGTCAGCATCGTGCATGTCTATTCGTTCGAGCGCGGCGCGCCGCCGTTCGTGCATTCGGGTGCCGCGCGCGCCGGCGTCGTCAACATGACCCGCTCGCTCGCCTACTACTGGGCGCGCAAAGGCGTGACGATCAACGCGCTCGCGCCGGGAACGATCGCAACCGCCGGTGTTCGCGAGGAGGAATTTGCCCATTCCGATCTACAGGACTACGAATCCGTCACGCTGCAGGACATCCCGGCGCACCGGCTCGGCGAGCCGTCCGAAGTCGCCGGTATCTGCGCATTTCTGTGTTCACCCGCCGCACGCTATATCAACGGTGCATCGTTGGTCGCCGACGGCGGACAGTACTTCGGCAATTGGACGCCGATGCTCGACCCGGAGGTTTGACATGAACGCTACGAAAACCCCAATCACGATCTTTCGCGCGCGGCAGATCGTCACGTTGAATCCGAGCAATCCAGAAGGCAGCCACGTCGCCGTGCGCGACGGCACGATTCTCGGCGTCGGCAGCATTGCCGAACTCGCCGGCTGGGGCGACTACGAACTCGACGATTCGTTTCGCGATCACGTGATCGTCCCCGGTTTCGTCGAGGCGCACGCACACACAATGGAAGGCGCTATGACCCTGCTGCCATACCTTGGGTATTTCGACCGACCGATGCCGGACGGTGGCACCGCGAAGGGCATCAAGAGCTATGTGGAGTTGATCGCGGCGCTACGCCGAGCCGACGCGGCGCTTGCCGATCCACACGAACCGATCATCGCGTGCGGTTTCGATCCGATCTATTTCGCGGATACCGAGCCGCGGCTGACACGCCACCATCTGGATCAGGTATCGCGCACGCGGCCCATTTACCTGTATCACGCAAGTGGTCATCTGGCGACGGCGAACACGGCGATGCTCGATGAGAATGGCGTCACCGCCGCGCTGAAATCCACGGGACTCGGTCGCGATGCCGACGGCAACCTCGACGGCGAACTGCGCGAACCGGCGGCGATGTCGCTGTGCAAGACCGGCTATCGCGCGGTGATGCAGACCATGACGCAGGACGAGGCGATCTGGAACTTTGCCCGCTGCGCGCGCAACGCCGGCATCACCACTACCGCCGACCTCTCCGGTACGGTGATTCTCGCACCACAAAGTCTGGCGAACTGGCAACGCATCGTCGGCGATGCGGATTTTCCGGCGCGCATCGTGATGTACAACCTGCCCGCGATGCCCGGCGACGGCGGCGATTTCGAAACGCTGGCGGATCGGTTCGCCGAACTGCGCACGAAGCAATCCGACAAGCTCCGGTTTCCAGGCGTGAAATTCATCCTCGACGGTTCCATTCAGGGCTGGACCGCACTGCTGAACGAACCCGGCTACTTCACCGGTGAAGATCATGGGCAATTGCTGACGGTGCCCGAGCAGTTTCGCAACTGGCTTGCGCCGTTTCACCGCCGCGGGCTCAACGCGCATCTGCATTGCAACGGTAACAAGACTCAGGATCTCGCAATCGAAACGATCGAGGCGTTGCTGCGCGCCGATCCGTGGCTGGACCACCGGCATACGATCACGCATGCGCAACTTACCACCCAGGCGCAACTGCGCAAGATGGCGCGGCTCGGCATCTGCGCGAATTTCTTCGCCAACCATCTGTGGTACTGGGGTGATCAGCACTACGAACAAACCGTCGGGCCGGAGCGCGCGCACGGCCTGGAACCGTGTGCTTCGACAGTGCGCGAAGGCGTGCCGTTGTCGATTCATTCCGATGCCGGTGTCACGCCACTCGGCCAGTTGCATACGATGTGGTGTGCGGTGAATCGAATCACACCGAAGGGACGTGTACTCGGCGCTCCGGAAAAAATCAGCGCCTACGATGCATTGCGCGCAGTCACGCTTGGCGCTGCGTTTCAGATGCACATGGATCACGAGATCGGCTCGCTGGAAGCCGGCAAACGCGCCGATTTCGCGGTGCTCGAAGAGGACCCGCTGCAGGTCGATCCGATGCGGATTCGTGACATCGGCGTCTGGGGCACAGTGCTCGGCGGTGCTTTGCATCCGGCCGCGCCGAAGCGCGCATGATCGCGCCAGCCGTGCCAATGACCGTGATCGGCGGTTATCTCGGCGCCGGCAAGACGACCCTGCTCAATCACCTGCTGCAACACAACGCGGGGCAGCGCATCGCACTGCTGATCAACGACTTCGGCGCGGTGAACATCGATGCGCAATTGATCAGGGAATCCGACGAGGCCGCACAACGGATCAACCTCACCAATGGCTGTATCTGCTGCGGAATGGGCGACGGTTTCGACGCGGCGCTCGATGCACTGCTCATCGCGACGCCGCGGCCCGACCACATCGTCGTGGAGGCCAGTGGCGTAGCCGACGTAGCTGCCGTTGCCGAGTACGGCCACCGGCCGCCACTGAACCTGGACGGCGTCATCGTGGTTGCCGACGCGGAGACCGTGCGCGCCAAAGCGAGCGACAAATACGTGGCCCAGACCGTTCGCCGTCAGCTCGAAGCCGCTGACGTCGTCGTGCTGAACAAGACCGATCTGCTCGACGCCGGCGCGCTCGCCGCTATCTCCGGCTGGCTCGAAACATTGGTACCCGCTGCGCGCATCGTGCCGGCTCGCCGCTGCGACGTACCCATTGCCGTGCTGCTCGGCGTCCACGCCGAAACGACGACAACAGGGAGGTGCGCCGAGATCGCGCATCACCCGCACTACGCGAGCTTTCTGGTCGAGAGCGGACAACCCTGCAACCGAGACGACATCGAGCGGTTCATCGACGCGTTGCCCGATTGGGTGCTACGCGCGAAAGGGTTCGTTCAACTCGTCGACGGGCAATCATTGGTGCTGCAACAGGTTGGACGCCGCGCCACGCTCGACGCCGCGCCAGCATCGATCTCAACCGGCACGCAGATCGTACTGATCGGATTGCGGAATCAGATCGATGCGGCATCGATCGCCAACGCGGCGCGAAATCTGCCAGGCGCGCGTGTCGATCCCACGGCCAGAGCCGTTGCTGATCCGGTCCAAGAAGGGGGTCAGAACGACTTTCGGATTGGAAAGTTGTTCTGACCCCCTTCTTCGCGAACACTGACAGTCGTGTACATTGCAACCGTGTCAGACAAGGGAAGGCGAAAATGAAAGCGATCAAGGTCATCGCAGTCCTATTTCTCGTCTACGTTGGTGTCGTGGTCGCGTTCGAATCCTGGCTCGGTTACGCACAACCGTCGGGCGCACGCACGTTGACAATCACGACGCAGGACGATAACGGCCGGCCAAACGAGCGCGTCGTGGCGCGTCTCGAAAGCGACGGCAGGCTTTATGTTGCCGCCAATCATTGGCCGCGGCGCTGGTACACGGAGGTTTTGGCGCACCCCAACGTACGCGTTACCCAGAACGGCAAAACGCTGCCGTATGTCGCCGTGCCTGTCGTGGGCGAAGAGCGGGCGCGGGTGTTTGCCGAGCACCCACTGGGTATCGCGATTCGCATTCTGACCGGCTTTCCACCGCGGCGACTGGTTCGGTTGGACCCCGCGTAGACGCTGGGCAGCAAACGCCACATGCAATTCGGCGTCCTACAGTTCTTCAGTTGGCCCGGGCGGCGCATTGCGTTGCCGGAAGTCTACCAACGCGCGTTCGAACGTATCGACATCATGGAGCATGCCGGTTACGACGCCGTCTGGCTTGCCGAACACCATTTCAGTACCTACAGCGTGTGTCCGTCGATACATATGATGGGCGCATACATTGCCGCACGGACCCAGCGGCTGCGAATCGGCACGGCGGTATCGCTCGCACCGTTTTACCAACCGCTGCGCCTGGCCGAGGAAATCGCGCTGCTCGACGTGCTGTCGGGTGGACGCGTCAATTTCGGCGCCGGGCGTGGCTTCGATGCGACCGAATACCGCCACTTCGGTGTGGCGCGCGATGACAGCTATCCAATTTTCCGCGAGCACGTGCAGGTGGTGCTCGACGCGTGGCGCAACGAGCGGCTGACGTTTCACGGCCGCTTCTGCCACTTCGACGATGTCGAGGTGCTGCCGAAGCCCCTGCAGCAGCCGCATCCGCCGGTGTGGCTTGCGGCGTCGTCCGAGGATGCTGTGATCTGGTCGGCCCGCAACGGCTATTCGATTTTAATGGATCCGCACAGTTCGCACGCGCAGATCGCGGCCAAGCGCGCCCGCTATCAGACCGAGCTGGAAGCGGCGGGGTTCAGCATCGCGGGACGCGTGATTCCGATGGCGCGCAACATTGCACTGGCAAGCACCCAGCGCAAGGCACGCGAGGTCGCAAAGAGCAGCGCTCAGTTCATGTTCGGTTCGTATCTGGCGCGTGCCCCGCGGCCGGCCGACGACGTTGGCGATCCCGTCGAGCGTTACGTTGACGACACGGTGATCTGCGGTACCCCCGAATCCGTTACCGATCAGCTTCATGCGCTCGCGGAGCAGCTGCCGCTGGCATATCTGATGTGCACGCCGCTCAGTCACGAATCCTTCGTGCTGTTCACCGAAAAGGTGATGCCGCGGTTTCTTTGAAGCGCGCCACCAGCAACTCGTCAAGTTCGTAGCGGATGACGCCATTTCAAGCCGGAAAATCGGCTGAAGTCGCGATCGGTGCTGATCCAGTCGCAGCCATTCTCGATCGCGATCGCCGCCAGATACGCGTCCGCAACCAGATTGCCCTTGGCACCCGCGACATCACACAGTCGCATGAAGATCTCCCAATGATGTTGGCCGGGCGCAATTGCCACGCAATTGGGTCGGTCGCGAAGCTGCGCAGCGAATTTGCGCGCACTCGCGATTGAACTCGGCGCGGCGAACACCCGTGGGTGCGTGACGACGCGGACGAATCCACTCAACACCAGGTCGCTGAGACCGTAGGCGGCTTCCGAGTTGATCGTCATCTCGAGCCAATCGCGATAGTCGCTGTGGTCGACCGAGTCGCCCCGGTGCGCATAAACGAGCACGTTGACGTCCGGAAGTACCACTACCCGCCTTCCATCACGTCGATCAGCGCGGCGGAGTCATCCAGATCGACACCGGGACGCAGACCGCCCTTCCCCGTTGTATGCAGTCGCGTCGGTTCGATCTTGGTTGTCTTCGTCCGGCGTGCAAGGCGCTCTCGCAGTGAGTCTTCAATGATGGCGGTCAGCGTGATGCCGGCTTCTGCTGCTTGCCGCTTCGCCTCTTTCAGGAGTTTGTCGTCGAGCCGGATTGTCGTACGCATGCGTTGAAGATATCAAATCTTGCATCAATATGTCATTGATCGATGCATAGACATACCAGAAATGATCGCGTCAAATCGGCTTCTGCCCTTTCAGAATCACCCGATGCATCACGCGTCGCTCGCCCGGATAGTCGTTCAGCGGGTAGTGTTGCACCGAGCAGTTGTCCCAGATCGCCAGCGTGCCAACGCGCCAGCGCAGACGCGTGCAGAATTCATCGCGCACGGCATGTTCGGCGAGTTGCGTCAGCAACGGCAGACTCTCGGCGCGCGACATCCCGACAAAGCAGCGTGTATGGGCGAGGCTGACGTATAGCGCGCGCGATCCACTCCGCGGATGTGTTCGCACCACCGGATGAATTGCGTCGGTCGGTGTCGGGCCGGCAGCACGGCGATTTCGATTTGCGCCCGCAATAGACGCGTAGGCGCCGCCTTCCTCGTGCACGAGCGCCGACGTGTAGCACGCGTACATACCGTCGATCTGCGCGCGCAGCGCTTCGGGCAACGCCTGGTACGCGGCGTGCATATTGGCGAACAGCGTGTCGCCGCCGCCTTTTGGCAAGGCGACCGCATACAGCAAAGTCAGACTCGGCGGCCGCACCAGATAGCTCGAATCGGTGTGCCACATGCCACCGAAATTCGAGGTGTCCTGCGGTTCTTTGATGACCGGTACGACGTACGGATCCTCGGGCAACGCGGCGGCGAACGGGTAGATCTCGCGTTCACCGAGACGGGCTGCAAATGCGGACAAAGCGGCCGGGTCAAGCTGTTGGCCACGCAACGCGACAACGTGATACGCCAGCAGTGCCTTATGAATCTCGGCGATGTCGGCAGCGCTGATACAGCGTATGTCGATGGATTCGATCTCGGCGCCCAGCGCGCCGCTCATCGGCTCGATCAGCACGGCGCATCGCCAACCACGGTAACGCGATGCATCAGCCGATGCTGCGGAAAGAAGTCGTTGACCGGCTTGTGTTGCGTTGCGCGGTTGTCCCAGATCACCAGTGTCTCTGGTGCCCAATTCACGCGCAGTGTGAATTCATCGATCACCACGTGTCGGTACAGCATGTCGAGCAACGTGCGGCTCTCGGACGGCGCGAGCTCGTTGATGCGCACCGTGAACAGCGAATTTACGTAAATTGCCTTTCGGCCGGTTTCCGGATGCGTGCGGATCAACGGATGCATCACCGCCGGATTGGCGGCGAGCGCACCGGCCAGACGTTCCCGGCCACCCGGCTCGGCGAGGCTCTCTTGAAAGCCGTGCGCGAAATCATGCGTTGCAGTCAGACCGTCGAGGAACGTCTGCATTGCGTGCGACAGCGCGTCGTATGCCGCCGTCATGCTGGCAAACAGCGTGTCGCCGCCGAACGCCGGTATCACTTTGCCGTGCAGCATCGTCAGTTTCGGTGGCGCCGGTCTGAACGTCATATCGGAATGCCAGCGCTCGATCTTCGACGGCTTCTGCTGCGTGCTTTCGAGGATCTGCACGTCCCGCGTGTCGGCCACCACTTCATACGCGGGATGCGGCTCGATGGCGCCAAAACGTTCGGCGAATGCGCGTAGCTGCGGCGGCGCCAGATGCTGGTCGCGAAAGATCAGCACCTGATGTTTGCGCAATGCATGCACGATCGACTCGAACGCCTCGTTCGAGTCGATCGCCGTTGCGACGTTGACGTCGCGCACGAACGCGCCGAGCGCGCCCGCAGCCTTTTCGATGCGCATCAGCGTCCCGCCCAAACAGCAGCTCAGCGGTTCTGAATCTCCTTCAGTGCCGCTTCGAAGCGCTTGCGGATGACGTCGGCGGTATCAGATTGCGATTTGATCGACATCTCGGCCAGCTCGCGCATATTCGACAGCGCCTTTTCGATCGCTTTCCGACCGTGCTCGATCTGCTTCTGCGCCATTTCGGCGGGCGGCGTTTTCGCGGTGTCCTCAATGGAGGCCTGCCACGACTCGAATGCCTCGCGCAGTAGTTCAGTCTGTCGCGTCATCAGGTTCTGCCAGCCCTGCAGCGCGGTCTGATTAGCTTCCTGCAGCGCCTTGATGTTCTCGCGCTGGCTTTCGATGACCTTGCTGACATCCACACCCGGGATCTGGAACTGCTTGAGCAACTCGCTGACATCCAGATTCGGCCACGGATTCTTCGGCTCTTGATCGGCCATGCATGCCCCCTTTCTGTATCCACTCGATGGTTCGTTTGGTCGCGCAGCGTCGAGTCTACTCGTTCGCGATACACGCTCAAGGTAATCTCTGCCGACCAGGCGCCAAACAGCGACACCACGATGGTCACATCCCCCACCACAGCGGCAGCCGAAGGCGCAATCCGGTTTCGCTACCGCCTCGCCAATCCGGCGCCGTCGGACGCGCTCGACGCGCCGCGGTTCGAACGCCTCGCCGCGTGGCGTGGCGAACTGCAGAAACTCGGGCTGATCGGCCGCGACCCGCACCGCTACGGCGGATTCTCGTACGGCAACCTCAGTGTCCGGGACCCCGACGTACCCTCGCGCTTTTTCGTCACGGCGAGTCAAACGGGCGATGCGCCGCGCCTGATCACGCGCGATATCGTGCGCATCGACCACTGGGATGCAGCGCGCTTCGAACTGGACGCCACCGGGATACAGCCGCCCTCCTCCGAAAGCATCACGCACGGCATGGTGTATGCCGCCGATCCGGCAATCGCCTGGATCATGCACGTTCATTGCCCGGCGATCTGGCACGCCGCGACACGCCTCGCGCTGCCGGTCACCGCGGTCGACATCGTCTACGGTTCGGCAGCGATGGCGCAGGCGGTCGCTGCGCTGAGCCAGCGTCAAAGCGCACGTCCGTTAGTGTTTGCCACACTCGGGCATGAAGACGGCGTGTTCGCCTGCGGTGCGACGGCGGATGCGACCGGTGGCGCGCTGGTCGAAGTGCTGGCGAACGCACCGCGGCGATCGCGCGTATGAACAGCGCGCCCGAACCGATTCGCTGGCACGGCGAGCAACTCGATCTGCTCGATCAGACGCTGCTGCCGGCGAGCACCGTCTTCGAACGGCAGATTTCGCTCGAATCGGTGTTCGATTCGATACGAAAACTGAAGGTCCGTGGCGCGCCGGCAATCGGGATCGCCGCGGCTTATGGTCTGGTCGTTGCGATGCAGCCTCATCGCGACGCGACCAGCGATGTGTTCATGCGCGAACTCCACGCTGCCGCCGACCGCTTGCGCACCGCGCGGCCGACCGCGGTGAATCTCGGCTGGGCCGTCGACCGAATCGTTGCGGCTGCGCAACAGCAACAAACGGGGGGTAACGGCGAGAGCTGCTACGAACGAATCAAAGCGGAAGCCGAAGCCATCCACGCGCAAGACCGGCGCATGTGCCGTGCGATCGGACACGCCGGACAATCCCTCATCCGATCCGGCTGCGGCGTGTTGACGCACTGCAACGCCGGGGCGCTGGCGGTATCCGAACTGGGCACCGCCACCGCGCCGTTGTACCTCGCACACGAAGCCGGCGTTGCCTTTCGCGTTTATGCAGGCGAGACCCGCCCGCTGCTGCAGGGCAGCCGGTTGACCGTGTGGGAATTGCTGCACGCCGGCATCGACGTCACGTTGATTTGCGACACGATGGTGGCCCGCGTGATGGCCGAAGGTGCAATCGACCTGGTGCTGGTCGGTACCGATCGCGTGGCGCGCAACGGCGACGTCGTCAACAAGATCGGTACGTGCGGTATCGCGATACTCGCGCGCCATTTCGGTATTCCGTTCTACGTCGCGTGCCCGTCCTCGACGTTCGATGATGCAACCGCGACCGGTGCATCGGTGACGATCGAAGAACGCGACGCGGACGAAGTGCGCAGCATCGCCGGTCACTTGACCGCACCGTCCAACGTCAACGTGCGCAATCCGGCATTCGACGTGACGCCGCACGAGTTGGTGACTGCGTTCGTCACCGACGCCGGCCTGCTGACGCCGCCGTTCGATCTGTCGTTGCGGCACATGAACGCAGCGCACCCGGCTGGCGCCGCGCGATGAGCCGCTATCGTCCGCCGCGTCCGAAATCCACCGCGGTGATCACCGCGCAAGGGCAGCGCAGACTCGCTGACGAACTGAAGCATCTGTGGAAAGTCGAACGACCGGAAGTGACGCGCAAGGTGTCGGAGGCCGCCGCGCTGGGCGATCGCTCGGAGAACGCCGAGTACATTTACGGCAAGAAAGCGCTGCGCGAGATCGATTCGCGCATTCGTTTTCTGGCCAAGCGCCTCGACGAACTCGTAGTTGTGGATCGCATTCCGCCGGATCGATCGCGCGTTTACTTCGGCGCGTGGGCTACGCTCGAAAGCGACGACGGCACACGGCAGCGTTACCGCATCGTCGGTCCGGACGAGTTCGATCGCGAGCCGGGATTCATCAGCATCGATGCGCCGGTGGCGCAGGCGCTACTGAAGAAATGCTGTGGTGACGAGGTCGAAGTGAGGCGGCCCGATGGTGTGGCACGCTATACCATCACGGAGATCAGCTATGACGAACCCGATTGAGATCCGCACCATCGATCATGTCGTGTTGCGCGTAAAGGACCTCGCGGCGGCACTTGCGTTCTACTGCGACGTGCTTGGGCTTGCGATCGAACGCGAACTCGATATCGGCCTGGTGCAACTGCGCGCCGGCGCCTCGCTGATCGACCTGGTGCCGGTTGCGAGCGAACTCGGTCGCGCCGGCGGCCCTGCGTCCGGCAGCGATGGCCACAACATGGATCACGTCGCCCTCGCGCTCGATCCTTTCGACGCAACTGCGATATTCGCGTATCTGGATGCACACGGGGTTGAGCATGGCGACGTGGCGCAGCGCTACGGCGCGAACGGCACCGGTCCGTCGATTTACATCACAGACCCCGATGGAAATACCGTGGAACTCAAGGGCCCACCGACGGATCCACGTGGGTCGCACGTATGAAGCCTTGGAAACACACCAGGAGATTTCCAATGTTCTCAATCGAAAAAACCGTTAGCCGGAAACGCGCAGCCCGCGCGCTGATCCTCGCCGGCGCAACTGTATTCGCAACTACACTTGCAACTACGGGCATTGCAGCCACGACACCGCCCGGCGCAACAGGATCGTCGGCCGATTCCGCGCGATGCGGGCACCGCGGCGAGGTCAACGTCGCCACAATGAAGGAACGCGCCGCGAAAATCTTCGCGTCGGTCGACAGCAACGGTGACGGCAAGATCACCGAGGCAGAGTTCCTCGCCGCCAAGCCGCCGCGCGGCGAACACGGACATCGTCCCGGCATGGGCGGACCGGGCATGGGCATGTGGATGGCCGGTGACGGCATGGGTCGCGGTCATGGGCCGGACAATCAGAAGCAGCGCGAAGCCAGGATGCAAGCGTTCCAGAACGATCTGTTCAAAGCGCTCGATGCTGATCACAACGGGCAATTGTCGCAGGCCGAATTCGCCAAGGCATGGTCCACCGCGCAGACCATGATGAAGAAGGCGATGTTTACCAAGCTCGACAAGAACCACGACGGCGTATTGACCAAGGATGAGTTCCCGCCCTACATGGCAAAGCTATCGGCGATGGATACCAACGGCGACGGCACCGTGAGCCGGGATGAAATGAAGGCGGCACGCGCGGCGAGGTCCGGTGGCGCTCAACATGAGCCATCTGGAACTGACCCGTCTCAAACCGACCCCGTACCGAATTGAGGCTGGCGATTGCCCGCATCCGAGGCAACAGACGAGGAACTCATGGCGCGTGTCGCGCGCCGCGATCAGGAGGCGTTCACCCGCCTCCTCGATCGGCACCTCGTTTCATTGCAAACGTTTCTGTTGCGGATGACGGGCAATGCAGCAGACGCCGATGAAGTATCGCAAGACACCTTTCTGCGTATCTGGAGCCACGCGACGCGCTGGCAGCCTGAGCGCGTCAAGTT
Source organism: uncultured Gammaproteobacteria bacterium (assembly GCA_963735085.1). Taxonomy (GTDB): domain Bacteria; phylum Pseudomonadota; class Gammaproteobacteria; order Pseudomonadales; family Azotimanducaceae; genus DATJGR01. The sequence goes on along the minus strand of CAVTJP010000005.1, from coordinate 1,828,229 downwards.
CAGCACGTGGCTGTATCGCATCGCGCGCAATCTGGCGATCGACAGATACCGCAAAAAGCGTGAAACCAATGTCGTGGACATCACGATGTTCGTCGACGAATCGCCCGACGCTGCGCACCTCATCGACCTTGACCGACGCCAGCAGATGTTGCGTGGGGCGGTGGCGAGTCTTCCCGAACGGCAGCGCACGGCACTGTTGCTGTGTCACTTCGACGGTATGTCCAACCAGGACGCAGCAGCCGTGCTCGAAGTGACCGTGGACGCGCTCGAGTCGCTGCTTTCGAGGGCACGGCGAACACTGCGGACCACGTTACGAGGTGTGCTGAATCAACCCGGGAACCAGCCATGCACGACACACCCATGACGCTCGACGCGTTCGCGTCCTGCCTCGATCGCCACGGCGCGAGCGTCGATACCTGGCCGCATCACGCGGCAGCACCAGCGCGGGCGCTGCTGGAAGCATCGCGTCCCGCGCGCGATCTGTTGGCGGAATCCCGCAACATGGAGAGCCTGTTGGCCAGCGCAATGCCGGCCGCCGGATCGACGACCGATGCATTGCGTAGCCGGATACTCGCCGAGGTGGCCCGGCAAACCGCCGGCGAACGACGATGGTTGGGCAGCCACCGGATACTCCGGCCCATGACGCTCGCCGCAGCGCTGATTCCGTTGTTCCTCGGCTATGCGATCGGTGTCAGCTATCAAGGCGGCGTGACGGATCAACTGGCGTCCGACGTCAGCTTGTTCGCGTTCACCGACTACGAGACATACTCCGATGCGAACTAACCGATGGTTGATTGGCGCACTCGTGGCGTCACTGATCATGAATCTGCTACTGGTCGGCTTTGTCGCCGGACGGATGTCGGGCTTCGGGCCGCCGCATGGCGTTGGGCCTGATCCGACAGTCGGATTTTATCGGCTGCTCGGATTCCTGAATGACCAGCGGCGAGCCGCGATAACGCCTGTGTTGCGCAAGCAGATGAGTGCAATCGTGCCACTGCTGCGGAAAATACATGGCGATCAGAAGAACGTATTCGACGCGCTGTCCGCAGATCCGTTCGAGCCGGCGGCACTCGAAGCGGCGTTGGCGGACCTGCGCAGCAATCTGAGTGCCGCCCAGATCGCAAGTCACCGTTCGTTCGTCACGTTGGCGGAGTCGCTGACGAACGACGAACGTAAGTCGCTGGTTCGCGCAATGCGGCGTTCGCCACACATGCACCGCCGCACAAACCGCGATGATAACTCAGGGCACCGCGATCAAACCGCGCTCGGGATGCGTCCCGGGGGCAGCCGGGACCAGCCCCCTCAAGAAGACCGTCAGTGACGGTGCGACCGGGCGCAGCGGCTTTGCGCCGGGTGCCTCCAGAACGACTTCGCCAGTTGCATTGTCGATCGACAGAAAGAGCTCCGAATCCGGCTCTGTGCAGGCAAAGAATACCGTCAGCGGCGCGCGCGCACGGCGCTTCGCCAACGCGTGACCGATGAGGTTTTCGACCAGCCGCTCCGCATCCGCAGGATTCCACAACAGGATCAGACTGACATGACCCTGGTCGGCGGTGGCCTCCAGTCCACCTGACCAGAAACCACCGTAGTACGCCTTGATGTCTTCGTGAATCGTCACTTCGAGCGCGCGTTCGAGGCCCGCAAAATCGTCCGCGAACGCGCGCTGCAGCGGGCGCCACGCGATCAATTCGATGCCGTCGGAGGATTCGAAGGGTTCGCCTACTTCGCACGGTGAACGCCATTGTGCGTCGTACCGATCTATGAGCCTTGGAAATGTCTCCAGATAGGATTGGACGAACGCATCCAGCGCGTTGCTGACGCCGCTCGTTGCGGGATTGTCATCTGGTACGTTGTGCACGTCTGTCTTGTCTGGTGGATATGTCGTTAAATGCGAGGGTAATGAATTCCCTTACGTTGAATCCCATCGACCGTATCGACGGTGTGGTGCAGTTGCCCGGTTCGAAGAGCATATCGAACAGGGTTTTGCTGCTGGCTGCGCTGGCGAAGGGTATCACGCGGATCACCAATGTCCTCGATAGCGACGACACCCGCTACATGCTCGATGCGCTTATCGCGCTCGGCGTCGATGCCACGCGAAACGCCAACGACGTCGAGATCGTCGGTTGTGGCGGACCGCTGGTGGCCCGGCATATTGCGCGCGAACTCTACCTCGGCATGGCCGGAACAGCGTACCGGCCGCTGACGGCGGCACTGTGTCTTGGCCGCGGCACGTTCAATCTCATCGGTAGCGAGCGGATGACCGAACGCCCCATTGCCGATCTGGTGGACGGACTGCGCACGCTGGGCGCATCGATCGACTACCTCGGGCGCGACGGCTATCCGCCGCTGCGCGTTCACGGCACAGGTTTGCGCGGCGGCAATGTATGCATGCGCGGCAACGTGTCGAGCCAGTTCCTGACGTCGCTGATGATGGCCGCGCCACTGGCAGACGATCCGGTAACCGTGAGCATTGTCGGCGAGCAGGTCTCGAAGCCCTATCTCGACATCACGATGGCGCTGATGCAGCGCTTCGGCGTTGCCTGCAGGCACGACAACTACCAACGTTTCGACATTCCAAACGGACGCTATCGTTCGCCCGGGTCGATCCATGTCGAGGGCGACGCATCCTCTGCAACCTATTTTCTCGCCGCCGCGGCGATTCGTGGCAACGTTACGGTACAGGGCATCGGAGCCGAAAGCGTGCAGGGTGACATCGCGTTCATCGATGTGTTGCGCGCCATGGGCGCAGACGTGCACGTGAACAGCGGATCCGTCGAAGTGCGTTCAGCGCCGTTGCACGCGGTCGATCTCGACCTGAATGCTATTCCCGATGCGGCGATGACGGTGGCCATGCTCGCGTTGTTCGCGCATGGCACGACGCGAATCCGCAACATCGCCAACTGGCGGGTGAAGGAAACCGACCGTCTGGCGGCAATGGCCACTGAACTGCGCAAGGTTGGCGCGCAGGTTGTCGAACACGACGACGCCATCGAGATCACCCCTCCGGCGCGATTCATCGCAGCAAAAATCGACACGTATGGCGATCACCGAATGGCAATGTGCTTTTCACTGGTGGCGCTCGGTGGCGTACCCGTGACCATCATCGACCCGGATTGCGTTGCCAAGACTTTCCCGGACTATTTCGACGTGCTTGCTTCAGTGTCACGCGGTGAGTGACCCGCGCGCAACGCCGCGCCTGGATGCGGCGCGCAGCGAATTGATCGCGAAGACGCCGAAATGCCGCGAAATCTCGGCGACACGTTCCGAGATTCTCAACTCCGGACTCGCCGCGAATCTCGAGATGCCGCATCCGATCTTCATCGACAACGGCCGCGGTGCACGCGTGACCGACGCCGACGGCAACCACTACATCGACACATCGGTCGGTTTCGGCCTGCACGTGCTCGGCCATCGACATCCGGCCATTCACGACGCGCTCGTCGCGCGCGCCGACAAGGGCTGGATGTTCGGCATCCACACCACTGCGCAGATGGACCTGGCAACGCTGTTCCACGAAGCGGCGCCGTGCGCCGAACGCGTGGTGTTCTGCAATACCGGCACCGAGGCGACGTTCTACGCAATGCGCGCGGCGCGCGGATTCACCGGGCGCGACAAGATCGCGCTGTTCGACGGCTGTTATCACGGTGCGCATGACTACGGCATGGTCGTCGCCGACCCGTCGAGCCCACCCGAGGCGCTGCGAACGCTGCCGATGGGCCGCGGCGTGCCGAGCGTCATTACCGCGCTGATGATGATGCTGCCGTATCGGCATGCCGCCGCGTTCGACGCGATCCGCAGCCACAAGGACGAACTCGCCGCCGTGATGGTGGAGGGCGTGCAAAGTTCCAATCCGCAATCCGATGCCGGCGAATTTCTGCGTGAATTGCGCGAGGTATGCCGCGATGCTGGTGTGCTGTTCATCATCGACGAAGTGATCACCGGGTTTCGGTTGACGTACGCCGGCGCGCAGGGCCTGTTCGACGTCCAACCCGACTTGGCCACATACGGTAAGGCCCTTGGCGGCGGCATGCCGATCGGTGCCATAGCCGGCCGCGCCGACGTGATGGACGTATTCACCGGCCTCGGCGCGCAGCGCGGCATTTTTTCCGGCGGCACGTTTTCCGGCAACCCGATGACGATGGTCGCCGGCACCGCCGCAGTGGGCCATATGAAGGCGCACCCGGAGATTTACCCGTATATGAACGGCGAGGGCGACCGGCTCGCGCGGGCGCTGAACGACTTCAGCACCGCGCGGCAATTGCCGGTGCAAATGAAGAATGTCGGTTCGATGTTCCACCTGTACTTTCAGCGCGAGCCCGTCGAAAGTGCTCGCGATATCCGCGCGCATCACGCGGTCGCCGAAAAGGCGTTTTATCTGCACGCATTGAACCGCGGTGTGCTGGTTCCCGGTACACAACGCGCATTCCTGTCCGCGGCGCATACAACGCAGGACGTCGATACGCTGATCGACGTGTTCACGGCATCGCTGCTGGACGTCGAAGCCGACGGCTTGTTCGCGGTCTGACGAGGCGGCTGCATTCGTGCCGGGACGGTTGGCCGCAGGTCATGAATTCGCCGCGACCTGCACTTCTGCTATAAAGGCGCCCGCTGCTCAAGAGGACATCCCAAAATGTCGAGATTCGCTCGTCGCCGCACTTCATGGATGCTGGTTGTAGTTGCTGCATTGTTAGCGGGCAACGCTCAGGCTTCGAAGGAAAAGCTCGATGCGGACGTGCAGACCGCACTGAAAAGCTTCGCGGAGAAGATCCCGGCCGCACCGGACCTGATGCAAAAGGCAGCCGGCATTCTGGTCTTTCCCAGTGTGTTCAAGGCCGGCTTCATGTTCGGCGGCACGTACGGCGAAGGCGCGCTGCAGGTTCACGGCCAGACCGTGCAGTACTACCGCACCACAGCAGTTTCCTGGGGATTCCAGGCCGGGCTGCAGTCGCGCGTCGAGATCGTGCTGTTCATGACCCAGGACGCGCTCGATCGCTTTCGCGCCGGTAGTGGCTGGCAAGCCGGCGTTGACGGCAGCATCGCGCTGCTGGCGTTCGGTGTCGGCAACAGCATCGACACCGACAATATCCGCGAACCGATCATCGGCTTCGTATTCGACGACAAGGGCTTGATGTTCGATCTGTCGTTCAAGGGCAACAAATACTGGAAGATCGACAACCCCTGAAGTTGGCATGGCGCCGGCGGCAGCCCTAGCAGGTCGTTGAAAAACGGCCTGCTAGGCCGGTGGATGGATCCACCGGCATTTTTTTAACACGTAAGTGTTTGAAAAATGGAATGGCTCCGAGGCCATGGATGGCCGAGAGCCCGAAAAACTCCGCGTAAGCGGAGTTTTTCAACAACCTGCTACGCAGACAGCCGCTCCGTCAATTCATACAGGTTTGTCAGTCGGTGGCGTTCGTCGACACCGTCCACCGGTTCCGCTGCAATCAGAAACGCCTCGATACCTATCGCCCGTGGACCGGCGTAGTCGCACTGGAGATTGTCACCAACGAATATGGCGTCCTGCGCGGATATCCCGAGTGAGTCGAGATGCGCAAGATAAATGCTCGGGTGCGGCTTTCGATATCCATGGCCGATCGATGTGGTCACACGCGCGAACGACGCATCGATATCGAGACGATTCATCAGCCCCGCGAGCATGGGTTCATGGTGGGTGTTGCTGAGCACCGATTTCGATGCGGGTAGCGCGCCGAGCCATTCGCCCAGGCCAGGCAAGCCCCGCACGCTCTGGGTCCAGTCGCGCAGGTAGGCATCGACGAAACGTGCGACGCGTTCCGGTGACGTTGCCACACCCAGCCGTTCGAACAACAGCGCAACGGCATCGGCCATGGCGTATTCGCGCAACGATTCGTTTGCGGCGCGTTCGAGCACGGTAAAACACTCGCCGAACCGACTCACCAGCACACCCGGGGGCAATTCTATACCGTGTGTCACCAGTTCCATTTGCGCGTGCTCGACCGGGTTGCCCTCGATGCCCTCCCGATACGTCACCAGCGTGCCGAAGAAATCGAAGATCACATGTCGCGCCTGAATCGATCCGGCAGCAGGGCCGCTCATCCGAACAATCCCGAACGACTGCGCTCCAGATCGAGCAGCCAGCGCTTGGTTTCGATACCGCCGCCGAAACCCGTCAGCGATCCATCCAGGCCGATCACGCGATGGCATGGAATGATGATTGGAATCGGGTTGGCGCCGTTCGCCGCGCCGACTGCGCGGACCGCTTTCGGATGATCGACGTGGTTGGCGATGTCGCTATACGCACACGTCGTGCCATACGGAATGGTCGTCAGCGCGTGCCAGACTGCACGCTGAAAGTCGGTCCCATCCGGCGCCAACGGCACGTCGAAGGTGCGGCGTTTGCCGGCGAAGTATTCTTCGAGCTGGCGCTTGACGCGTGCGAACGGCTCGTCGAGGCGTTCCCAATCAGGCTCCGCCTCGCGCGCTTTGTGGCCGCGCGAAAAGCCGATGACTTTCAGTGCGTGGCGACTACCCGCGAGTAGCAGCGCTCCGATCGGACTGTCCATGTAGCTGTAGTACATCTCAGGCCGCCCGCGCACGGGACGCGGTCGCCGACGCCCAGATATACATCACCGCATAGGCGCGAAACGGTCGCCATGCTTCGGCCGCGCGGCGGGCGCCGGCCGGCGTCATCTCGAGCTGCTTCAAAATCACCCAGTCGCTGTCCGGGAATGCATCCGCGTCACGTCCGGCACGCATCGCGATGTACTGCGCGGTCCATTCCCCGATGCCGTCGATGGCGGTCAGCGCTCTGCGCAGATCGTGAGGCCGCATCGCCGGTGAGATGTCGAGATCACCCCGCGCTACACATTCGGCGAGGCGGCGGATGGCATCGCCACGACGAAATGGTATGCCCAGTTCCGCGGGCGTCTGCCGAGCCAGGATGTCTGGCGATGGAAACAGGTGTCGACCATTGCCGGTCGCACCGTAGCGCTGGACGAGCAGACTCGCCAATGCGGTCGCACGCGCCACGCTGACCTGCTGGCCGAGGATCGCGCGCACCGCAAGTTCGAATCCATCGAACGCGCCAGGCACGCGCAGGCCGGGACGACTGCGCACCGCGTCGCGCAGCCTTGGATCGGCGCCGAGATGGGCATCGATCGCCGACGAGTCGGCATTAGCGTCGAATATGCGCCGCACGTGCGCCTTCAGCGTGGCGGTACGGTCATGTAGCGCGACCGGCACCGACAGCGACACACCGTGACCTGTGGCCCGCACCGCCAACGGTTCGGCGGACCCGTCCAGCACACGAAAATAGGTCGATTCGCGCACCGATTCGAGTTCCGGTATCGCCCGCTTGGCGAAAAACGAGATCATCCACGCAACATCGAACGGCGCGCGTATCGAAAGGCGCGTGCGCTTCGTCCGGTTCTGCCGGATCGCTCCGTTACTCATCGAGCATCGCCATGACCCTTGCGAGGCGCTGCATGCACCGGAATATTCGGCGCACTACACTACCGGCATCTTACCTGTCCGGCGAATTCAGATCGTCACCCAGCACGCCAACGACATCGACGCCGCGCTCGATCAGGCCACCGCGCGGTTCGACGTACCCCAAACCCATGCGATCCGCATCGATTTGCACGAAGCATGGGCCAGACCAGACCAGCACATCGCATTGACCGCGGTGTACCTGTTCGAACACGGCGTGATCCAGGTATTCGTCACCGACCGGCCGCTGGACGTACCCGAAGCAGCGCATTTCCACGCAACCGCGAAACGCTGCCGCGCAGCCATCTTTTCGCTCGATGAACCGTTGCGCCTGGCGCCGGTGACCATTGCGAAGCCGTGGGGCCACGAGCGCTGGTACACCGGCATCGAGGCGCGCGGCACCAGCGGCGTCACTGACGGCCACTTCACGACACCGCTGTCGTGGGTGCTCGCCACTGCACCGCGGCGGTTGTGCGGTGCAGCCACCGTCGCGTTGTTGAAAGTGCTCGAACCGGCACCCGAACCCATTCTCGGAGATTTGTACTTCGAGTTGCACGACACCAAGGAGGAACTTTACGTCGTTACGCACGTCGATCGGCGTGCATGGCCCGATGGGCGCGGTGCGATTCGCTTCGGCATGCATCCCGGGCGGCGCGCGGAGTTCGCCGACGACGACCGCTTCCGCCGTGGATACCTTGCTGCGGTGAGCGAATACGAGGCGGTGCGCCGGACTATCGATCGCCTGCTGGATGAGAAGCGCCTGGCGGCGGGTATCGAACTCGATGCAGCAGCGCCGATCGCGCTGATGCAACGGTGGCTGAACGAAATCGACCCGCCACTGCGCGAACGCGAACGCACCCGGCGTGAGGCAATGGACGCCTTCACGCAGATGCGCACATTGGTTGAAGGCGATATCGTGCAACTGCCGCGCGGACTTCCGCACGCATTGCAACACGGAGTACGCGTGATCGAATTGCAAACGCCGACGTTCGAACGCCGCATCCTGTCATTCACCCAAAAGGTGCTGACGCAGGATCACTGGGATACGCAGACGGCCATCGGCTGCATGCGACTCGACAGCCCGCCAACGTTCGGGCCCGACATCTTGTTGACGGAGGATTCCGGCTGCGCGGTGGAGCGTATCGCCGAATTCGACGGTTTCGGCGCACGGCGGCTACGGCTGGCGCCGACCGCACGGCTGAGGCTGGCGAACGACCTTCCGTATGCACTGTGTATCGGCATCAGCGGCGAGTTGTCGCTCGGCAATACCACGCTCGACCATGAAGCCGCGTGCCTGGTGCCGAACTCGGCCACACAGCGCACGCTGATCAACACCGGACCGCACGACGCCGTTTGCCTGTTGGCCGGTCCCGGCCTGTGAGTCAAGCACCCGAGACAGTCTCAACACGGCCGATCTCGCCGCTTTCGCGTGTGCGCCGCCAAATCACGCGAACCGCGGTTGTGACGCTTCTGTATTTTGGCATCCTCGTCTATCCCGTCGTGCGACTGATCGGACTGTTGGTACCGAACTGGACACCCAACACGATCGAACTGCTGGCGATCATCGTGCTGCCGATCGTTGGACGCGCTTTGTACGAACGCTACCCGGGCGCAGCAACCCGCATGCTGTCGGCCATCGCGTTGACGTGGCTCGGGATCTGCTTTCTGCTGTTCTCGCTGATGGTGCCGTTCGAAATTGTCAACGCCGCGGTGTCGTTGCCTGCGCAGGGCTCCGGCATTGTGATCGCGGGATTGCTTGCGGTAATGAGCGTTGTCGGCTTCGTCAACGCGCAGATGCTGCATGTTCGTGGCGTGCAAATCGAAGCCCCAGCGCATGTGGCCGGCCGCACGTTGGCGCAGATCAGCGACGTACACATCGGCTCGCGCAGCCCGCGCCTGCTGAAGCGCATCGTGGCGCGCGTCAATGCGCTGGAACCCGATTACGTGTTGATCACCGGCGACCTGATCGATTTCGCGGGCATCTCACGCGCCGAACTCGCGCCGCTCGGCGAAATCAATGCACCGACGCTGTTTGCGATCGGCAACCACGAACGCTATGTGGACCTGGCTGCGATCGATGAACGTCTGCGCGACCTCGGCGTGATCGTGTTGCGTGACACAGCCGTTACGCACGGTCCATTCCAGTTCATCGGCATCGACGACGTCGATTCCGCCAAACGGATGGTGGCACCACTGCGTCGCATCGAACTGTCCGGGGAACACTATGGCGTTCTTCTGTATCACCGCCCGGATGGCTTCGATGCGTCGGCCGATCGAGGTATTCCGTTGATGCTGGCCGGTCACACGCACGCGGGCCAACTGATTCCGTTCAACTTCATCGTCAAGCGCGTGTATCCGCGCATCCGGGGTCTGTACCAGTTGAATGGGTCGCGCCTCTACGTATCGCCAGGCACCGGCACCTGGGGACCGATCCTGCGGATCGGTTCACGCTCCGAAATCACGCTGCTGGAATTCGTCTAGCGAATTCCGGACAGCATCTATTCACCGCGCAGCGCTACGGTGATCGGCAGGCGCGCCGCACGCAGCGCGGGAAACAGTCCGCCGACGAAGCCCAGCCCCAACGCCCAGACCAGACCTTGTGTGATCAGCTTCGGCGTCACCGCAAAGTCGAACGCGACCTGCGAAAACGACGCACGATTCAGCGTCGAGACCGTCAGGTTGTTGAAAACCAGATATGCGATCAGCGCACCGATAACACCGCCCAGCATCGCGAGCAGCAATGCCTCGATCAATACCGAAACCACAATGGGCGTGGTGCCAAAACCGATCGCGCGCAAGGTTGCGATCTCGACGGTTCGCGCCGTGACCGCGCCGTACATCGTATTCAGCGCGGCAAAAATCGCACCCACCGCCATGATCAGGCCGACCAGATAACCGAATCCGGTGATGATCGACGACATCTGCTTCGACTGATCACCATAGAAATCCTGTTCCGTGCGAATCTGCAGATCGAGCCGTGGGTCTTTCGAAATGCGTTCGGCAAGCACCCCGACTACCGACGGATCGTTCACCAGCTTCAGGCGCATCGTGCTGACACCGCCGGCGCGGCGAAACGCGGCCTGCACGACGTTGACGTCGGCCCAGACCTCGGACTCATTGACGTCGCCGTTGGCCTCGAAGAGGCCGACGATTTTCCAGTCGTTGTCGCGAAACCGAACGGTTGCGCCGAGGTCGATGCCGGCGAATTGTTCAGCCGCGCGACGTCCTGCGATCAGTTCGCCTTTGCCCGGCTCGAACATGCGCCCCGCGATGATGTGTATTTCGGGGCGTACCACGAACGCACTCGGTTGCACACCGCGCACGACCAGGTTGGCCGGCGTGCCGCTGCCACGTTTGGGTACGTCGGCGATGGTATACAACTCGCCGCTGGCGGCGATGACGCCGTCCATCTGCGAGACGATGTTGACTGCTTCCTGGCTGATGCCGCTTGACAGTTCGCCACCGGAACCGCCGCGCAGCACGATCGCACGATCCGGTGCACCGGTTGATTCGAGCGCTGCGCGAAAGCCGGTCGCCATCGCCAGGATCGATATCAGTACCGCCACGACACCGGCAATGCCAACGACGATCACCGACGACGCACCGAGCCGCGACGGCAGGTTGCGCAGGTTCATCAGTGTGATTTCGCGAATCTGGCCGAGCATCTCATTGCTCCCCGAGGTTCGTGTGACGGGCGCAAACCTGGCAGAACATCTTCAACGTTCCCGCAACGCATCGACGATGCGCAGTCGGCGTGCCGTCAACGCCGGTACGGCGCCGACCACCAGCCCCAGCAGCACGGCAATCGCCATGCCGGCGGCAATCGTCTGCCACGCAATTTCGAAGCCCGGCAGAATGTCTTTGATGCCGCGCGCGATGCCTGGCGCGAGCAGCGCCGACATGCCGAGTCCGAGCGCACCGCCGGCGGCACACAGCAGCACTGCCTCGCCTAGTACGATCAACGCAACCAGTACATCGCTGAAGCCAAGCGTCTTCAGTATCGCCAGTTCAGGTATCCGCTCGCGAAACGCCTGCGCCATCGTATTACCGGTGAGCAGGACGATCGTGAAGAACACCGCGCCGAGGATACCGCCCATCATCAACCCGATGTTGCCGATCTGATTGGCGAACTGACGCGCCACCTCGGCCTCGCTGGCCGTGCGCGTTTCATATGAAGAGTTTTCGAACGCCGCATCGATTGCGCGCGCTACTTCGGCTGCATGCGCGGGGTCTTTGACGCGCACGACGAACGAGCCGACCTGCCCCTGACCGAACTGCCGCGCCTCATCGAAGTAGTCGTAGTTGATCAGGAACGCGTTCTGGCCGAACTGTCCCGAAGGCGCCTGATAGATGCCGACCAGATCGAATTCCCACAATCGGCTGCCGTCCTTCTTCGGCCAGATATTCGCCTCGATCGGAATGCGGTCGCCGATCTTCCATCCGTACTTGGCTGCCATCTCCGTCGGCACGACGACGCCGGTTCGCGTTTTCGAGAAGGCTTCGAGCTGCGCCGGATCAATTCGAAGTTCCGGATACGCCGCGAACCATTCCTTTGGCGCCACCGGATACTTCGGAAAGAAGTTCTTCGGTTCCTGGTAGACGCCGCCGAACCAGCTGAAGTGTGTAACCATCGCCACACCGGGGACACGGCGAATGACGTTCAAATGCGATATCGGCAGCGGATCGATGATCGAATACTTCGGTTGCACGATGAGGCGATCGACCCCGGCCACGTTCACGCCCACGTCGAATGCACCAGCGATGCTGCGCAGCAAACCGAATAACACAAACGCCACAATGATCGAGAACAGCGTCAGCATCGTGCGCGTTCGGCGCCGAAAGAGGCCGGCCCAGATCAGCGATGCGAAACTCACGCGCGGGCTTCCTCCACGAGCCTGCCTTTGTCGAGATGCAACACGTGGCGAGCGTGATCGGCGGCCTTCGGGTCGTGTGTCACCATAACAATGGTCTTGCCGTGTTCGCTATTCAGCAGCGCCAGCAGATCGAGGATTTCATCGGCCGAATCGCGGTCGAGATCGCCTGTTGGCTCGTCGCAGATCAGCACAGTGGGGTCTGCCACGATCGCACGGGCGATGGCGACACGCTGTTGTTGTCCACCGGACAGCTCGCCGGGCTTATGGCTACCGCGATCCGCAAGACCAACGATCTGCAGCGCCGTGGCCGCATTCTTTTTGCGTTGGCCGGCGTTCAGCGGCGTCAGCAGCAGCGGCAATTCGACGTTGCGCTGCGCGCTCAGCACCGGCAGCAGATTGTAAAACTGGAACACGAAGCCGATGTGCCGGGCGCGCCACTGCGCCAACGCCTTCGAATTCAGTTTCTGCAGTTCCTGGCCGGCCACGGTGATGCTGCCCGACGTCGGCTGGTCGAGACCGCCAATCAAATTCAGCAACGTTGTCTTGCCCGAGCCGGACGGTCCCATCAGCGCCGCAAAATCCCCCGTCTCGATACTCAGATCGAGATCGGAAAGCACCTCGACCTGCTGCTTGCCCCGGGTGTAGTGCTTTGAGACTTTCGACAGTGAAACAATTGCGCTCATTGTGACTCTCCTGGCACGTTGGTCTTGCCGTTAGGGGTTTTGTCTTCGTTGGTCTTGTCTTCGAGGAAGGCCACCTTAACGCCCATGTCGGGCAACACGCGCGGGTTTTTCTCGAGCAGAGCAATGCGGACGCGCACCGTCGCTTTGTTGCGATCGGCCGTTGGAATGATTGCGATCACCTCTGCCGCAATGTGATCGTCGGGATACGCATTCAAAGTCACCGACACGCGCTGCTTCGGCTGCACGCGATTGATATAGGCCTCGTTGACATCGACCTCGACCTCGAGCGAATCCATATCGACGATCGTGCAGATACCGGTACGCGTGAAGCCGCCGCCCGCCGAGATCGGCGAAATCATCTCGCCCGGTTGGGCAGCCTTCGCGACGACGACGCCTGTGAACGGCGCGCGGATTTCCATGTCGTCGAGCAGTTGCCGCTGCACTGCCGCCGCGCGCTCAGCAACGACGACGTCGCTTTGCTGCCGGTCGAGCTGCGCATGCAGGCCAGCGAGTGTCAGACGTGCGCGGTCCAATTCGGCGGCGCTTGCAAGCTTGCGCCCGGCGAGTTCCTGTGTGCGATGCAGATCGAGCTCGGCCTGCTGAATCTGCACGTTCAGCTGCTCCAGACCGGCCCGCGCGGACGCGAGCTGCGCTTCGGACAAAGCAAGTTCGGCGCGCGGCACGCTGGCATCGAGTCGTGCAAGCAGCTGACCCGCTTCGACGCGCATCCCCTCCTCGATGAAGACTTCGACGACCTTACCGGTGACCTTCGCGCTAACGGTCGCCTCGCGCCGCGCCACAACATATCCCGTCGCGTCCAGCACGCTGCCGTCGGCCACAGGCTCGGCTGCGACCGGTGAGGCTGCCAGTGGCGCGGCAACCGCCACGGGCTCAGGCTCTCGCGCCATGACGAACCAGACAGCAATCGCGAGGACAGCAAGGCAACCGATTACCGCCAGCCAGCGGAGCCACCAACGTGGCGGCTCGACAGCCGTCGTGCTGCGATCGATCTTCAATTCATCCAGCAGCGTCCGCTTGTCCACTCCGCCACCGCGGCAAACAGGGCGGTCGAGTCTATCACCGCGTGTCGTGCCGCTTGAAGGCGCGCAGGGCGCGGCGAATCGTCAGGTACACTGGGCACTTGCCACGCGTGGGAGCCACCATGAGTACCTCGGAACTGAACTCGGAACTAATACTGGAGCAGCTACAGATCGGCCCGATGCAGAACTTCGTCTACATCGTGGGCTCGCGCGCGACACGCGAAGTGGTGCTCATCGATCCGGCGTGGGATATCGATGCGTTATCCACACACATCGCTGAGCGCGACTACAAGCTGACCGGCGCGCTGGTGACGCACTATCACCCCGATCACATCGGCGGCGGCTTCGGCAATCGCAAGGTCGCCGGACTCGCGGAACTGCTGGCGCAACACCCAGTGAAGATTTACGCCCACCGCGAAGAGAGCGATGGCGTGCGCAAAGTCACCGGTGTTTCGGAAAGTGATCTCGTTCGGGTCGACTCAGGCGACCGGATGAACGTCGGCGACATCGAAATCGAGTTCCTGCACACGCCCGGTCACACGCCGGGTTCGCAGTGCTTTCGCATCCGCAACACGCTGGTGTCGGGTGACACCTTGTTCATTCAGGGGTGCGGTCGGGTCGATCTGCCTGGTTCGGATGCCGAGCAGATGTACCGCAGCCTGCGCAAACTCGCGGCATTGCCCGACGACACGCTACTGCTGCCGGGCCATCACTACAGCGAAGCGCCGAATGCGACGATGGGTGAAACGAAACGGCACAATCCGTATCTGCGGATCGAAGACCTGGATACCTGGAAGCAAGTGATGGGCTGACTCGTCAGCCGCAGGTGTTCGAAATACTCGCCTGCGCCAGCATCTTCCTGATGGCATCCGTGCAGGTCGATACCGGCTTGAACGTCTGCGTTTTGCCGAACATTGGCGAGCCGATATAGCCGCGCAGCTTCAGATTGCCTCCCCCATCAACGCTCATCTGACTCTGATACGTCTTGCCTGATCCCGGATCGTAGAGCTGGCCCTGCCATTTGCCGTCGTCGTACTTATAGCCACTGACCAGATCGATGCCAACGATCGGCCGGGATCGCAACGATGCGTCCGGGTTATGCACATCCACTCGCGTGGTACCGACGGGGCCATCCTTTTCGCCTGCAATGTACACCGGATCACGGACGCTGATCACGCGGGCATACAACGCGCCGTTTGCCTCACCGACTTCGAGAATCGACGTATCGCCGGCCCATTGGCCAAATACCGCGTCGCGCGCATCGCGATCATTCGCCGATGCGGTTCCCAAAAACACCAGACCCGGGAACAGCGCAACCAAAACTGCCAACCCGCGTAACGTCTTCATCGCTTTTGCTTTTCGAGTGAAACGTTCCGATAGTATCGAAGTTGATCGTAGGAGAGGAACAAATGGATACCGGCGCATTTTCCGGCTTCGAAGTGTCGATGCGCGATCCCGGCATCGCGTGGTTTCAATTCAACACACCAGAGCGTCTGAACGGCATGACGACCGCGATCAAACGCGATCTGATCGAAGCCGTCACGCAGGCGCAGATGGACAACCGCGTGCGGATCGTCGTGTTCACGGGCACCGGACGTGCATTCTGCGCGGGCGACGACCTGAAGGCCTATCGCGATGCGGAACTCGGCGGCAAACCGCTGGTGCCAGCAATACCGCCAGGGCACGACAACGCAATCGGCACCTACAACGGTCTTCGGACAATTTCACAGCGACTCAATACTGTCGTGCGTGGGCTCGACAAACTGACGATCGCAGCGATCAACGGCGTGGCGATTCAGACAGGGTTTTCGCTCGCGTTGTCGTGTGACTTTCGGATCGCGTCGCGCGCCGCTCGCATGGGCAGTGCAACGCTGCGCTTCGGTCTGTTACCCGACGAAGGCGGCCAATACCTGCTGGTGCAGTTGCTCGGTGTCGCAAAGACGATGGATTTCCTGATGCGCAAGCGCATCGTCGATGCCAACGAGGCGTTGCAGTTGGGGCTCGTAGGCGAAGTGGTGGATTCGGACATGCTCGAAAGTGCGACGATGGCGATGGCGACCGAACTCGCCAACGGCCCTCAGGTGTCGATGCGTTTGTTGAAGCGTTCGGTCTACAACGCCGCGGAGTTGTCGCTCGAACACGCACTCGACGAAATCGCGGCGAAGACCGCCATCAGCGATCACCATCCCGATGCACGCGAAGGTGTCGCTGCGTTTCGAGACAAGCGCGCCGCGTCGTTCAACGCATGGTTGAACACAACACCAAAGCGGTCGCCCTGATGACCGACATCGTCACTTACGCGGTTGCAGAACCTGGCATCGCGCTGATCACGATCGAGCGTGCCGAGAAGATGAACGCACTCAATGAAACCGTGATCCAGGGTCTGCACAGCGCCTGGCAGCGCTTCGCCGACAGCGACGAGCGGGTCGCGGTTCTTGCGGCGGCAGGTGAGCGCGCATTCTCCGTCGGCGCGGACATCAAGGACGCCCCTCGAGAGATGTGGCAGGGCGTACCCAGCATCGGTGTCGCGTTGAGCAAGCCGGTTATCGCTGCGGTGCACGGCTGGTGCATTGGCGGCGCCTACGTGATCGTGCAGATGTGCGATCTGGTCGTCGCGGCGCAGAACACGGTATTCAAGTATCCGGAAGCGCAGGTGGGCTTCACCGGCGGCCTGATCGCCAGCGCCGTCGCGCGGTTGCCGCATAAGATCGCAATGGAATTCATGCTACTCGGCCAGGATCTGACGGCCCAGCGCGCGTATGAAGTGGGCATGGTGAATCAGGTCGTGTCCAACGGCGGCCAACGCGAAGCCGCAATGGTCTATGCCCGGATCCTGGCGCGCTCCGCGCCGCTGGTCGTTGAAACGCTGAAGCGCTTCGCATTGCAGACGTTGAGCGCCAGTCCAGCCGAGGCCGCGGCGCTTGCGCGCGCACAACTGCTGCGCGTGCGCGACAGCGACGATGGTGCCGAAGGTCGGCGGGCGTTCACGGAGAAGCGCCCGCCGCGTTTCAAAGGGAGCTAGTGTAGTGCGCCGATATTCTGGTGCATTACACTGGTCACTTCGGCAGCAGATGGGCGACTGCGTCGCGCTCTTCGCGCAGTTCGGTCTCGGTTGCCGTCATCTTCTCGCGACTGAATTCGTTGATCTCACGGCCCTTGACGATCTGCCAGTCGCCATTGCGGCACACCACCGGATACGAGTAGATCAACCCCTTCTCGATGCCGTAGCTGCCGTCCGAATAGACGGACATGCTGACCGAATCGTCACTGGCGCTGCCGAGCGCCCAGTCGTGCATGTGATCGATCGCGGCATTCGCCGCCGATGCCGCGCTCGATGCGCCACGCGCCTCGATGATCGCCGCACCCCTCTGTTGGACCGTCGGAATGAACTCTTTCGCGTACCAGTTCGTGTCGAACAGACTCATCGCCGGTTTGCCCGAGATGGTGGCCGCGTGCGCGTCGGGATATTGCGTCGCCGAATGGTTCCCCCAGATGGTGACGTGCTTCACGTCGGTAGCGTGCTTGCCTGTCTTGCGCGCCAACTGCGCCACCGCGCGATTGTGGTCGAGTCGCGTCATCGCCGTGAACTGGCGCGGATTCAGGTCAGGTGCATTGCGTTGTGCAATCAGGCAATTCGTGTTCGCCGGATTGCCGACCACGAGCACTTTCACTGCGCGTGATGCATGTTCGTTCAACGCCTTGCCCTGCACCGAGAAGATCGCCGCGTTGGCTTCGATCAGATCTTTTCGCTCCATCCCTTTCGAGCGCGGCCGCGAGCCGACCAGCAGCGCATAGTCGGAATCCTTGAACGCAACGTTCGCGTCATCGGTGGACACCATGCCATGAACCAGCGGAAACGCGCAGTCTTCTATCTCCATGATCACGCCGTCCAATGCGCCAAGCGCAGGCGTGATTTCCAGCAACTGCAATATGACCGGCTGGTCATTACCGAGCATCGCGCCGGATGCGACGCGAAACAACAACGCATAGCCGATCTGACCGGCGGCGCCGGTTACCGTTACCCGAACGGGTGGTTTCATCGAAATTTCCTTCTGCTGGCTGAAGAGGTACTGCCGAGATGATTGGCAACGGGCTGGGATTGTAGCAGTAGCCGCGCACCCGGTTCGATTGAGCCGAACCCGACGCGACGAAAGCGGTAATCAGTCTATCGCTTCGTAAAACCACTCGCCGGTTTGCATCATCGCGACTGCGCGCTCGATGTACGGCACTGCGTTCGGCGGCAACGCGCGCGCGGGCCACCACCCGAGATCATCGAAGCGATCGGGCTCGGCCAGGTAGGGCTCATCTGCGATGTCCTCGTTGCCGAATTCGTAGCGCATGATGAAATCCACGCCCTGTTGCTCGCCGGATTGATAGGGCATCGCAGCGATCGGACGCAGCCGCGCCGCATCGAGCCCCACACCGATCTCTTCGAGGCACTCGCGACGCGCGCACGCAACGATGCTCTCGCCACGTTGCAGGTGCCCGCCGGGTAGTGCATACCATCCGTCGAGATAACCCGTGCGGGCGCGTCGCAACAGCAGCACCTTATCGCAGCGCATCAGCAGCGTATGAACCACGATCGGAAACAGGTCGCGCATGGCACCTCCGAGTTTACATCGAGGTTGTCGATATCGTATCGCGCGCAGTGAACTGCGTGCGAAGAACGGCTAGCATCGTAGGCGATGTCCGATCCTCATCTCTGTCGTCGGGTCGAAGAGGCTTCGCTGAACGCGTGGCCGGCATTTCATCAGTCGCTGTTCGATGGCTGGGTGTTGCGCTTCTCCCACGGCTTTACCAAGCGCGCGAATTCGATCGTGCCGCTCTATTCAACACAACCGTACCCAACACAACCCCAGCCCACGCGGCGAGCCGAGGTCGAGCGAACGCTGGTCGATCAAGACGTGATCGACGAAGCCGTCATCGACCAAGCCACGATTGAGAAGGTGCGCTACTGCGAGAATCTCTACGCACGCGAGAATTTGAAGACAATCTTCAGATTGACGACGGTGATCGAGTGGGCGCCGCTCGATACGCTGCTCGCCGGACGGGGCTACCAGCACGTGGACCCAACTCGGGTGCTCGGATGCGAACTCGCAACAACACGCGTTGCGGTCGCACCGCGGTTCCACGAAATCTCACGCCAAGCGTGGCTCGATGCCTATGCGCAGGCAACCGACGTGCCGGCCGTGGGTCAACGCCTTCATGCGACCCTGCTGGCGGGCATCCGCACTCCGCACGTGTTTGGGGCGATCATCATCGACGGTATGCCGGTGGCCTGCGGCGTCGCCGTGCTCGAGCGCGAGTTGGTGGGCCTATTCGACGTCGTCACGCATCCGCAGGCGCGCAGACTTGGGCATGCGCGTGCGCTGATTACGTCTCTGCTCGATTGGGGCAAACGCGGTGGTGCCAGTCACGCGTATCTTCAGGTGGTCGAATCGAACGAGTCAGCGCGCGCGCTTTATGCGCAACTTGGCTTCGAAGGGCTCTACGAATACTGGTACCGCGTCGCCCCGCAATGAATTCGCCGCACCGGCACCGGCTTGATTCACCCAGACGATTTTGAGACGGTTGGCATCCTTGAGCCTGGTGATGGTACATTCGCCGGTCGTTTGGGCGGCGCGCGCCGCCATAATCTATTGGAATAGAATGAGTTTTCGTCGATCGACGGAGACCGGGGCCGGCTTGGCTGTACGAGGCGGCATTCACGGAGACACACAATGACGAGCCCGAGCAGCCGGCCGAGCACATTGAAGGAGGAGCTTGCCCTCGGAATGCCCCGCGGACGCGGGCTGTACGATCCGGGGTTCGAGCACGACAGCTGCGGCGTCGGTTTCGTCTGCGACATCAAGGGCGTTGCGAAGAACCAGATCGTGCGAGCGGCAGAACACATCAACTGCTGCATGGTGCATCGGGGCGGCGTCGGCTACGAAAAAAATACCGGCGACGGCGCGGGCATTCTGACTGCACTGCCGCACAAACTGTTCGCCAAATTTGCGCGACGTCAGTTCAACCAGGAACTGCCGGCGCCTGGCCGCTACGGAGCGGGCAACGTGTTTCTGCCTCGCGCAATCGATGAACGGCAACACTGCAAGCGCGTCATCGAGGAACGCATCGAGGCCGAGGGTCAGATTCTGCTCGGCTGGCGCACCGTGCCGATCGATGCCGATGGGGCCGGCATCGGTAAAGCGGCGCGACGCTCGATGCCCACTATTGAGCAACTCTTCGTCGGCGCCGCGGCCGGTGTCGACAACGATGCGTTCGAACGGAAGCTGTATCTCATTCGCAAACATGCGACGCATCTGTTGCGCAGCGACGTTGCACTCGCCGAGCGTAAGATGTTTTACGTCTGCAGCCTTTCCAGCAAGGTGATCATCTACAAAGGCATGCTGACGCCGCATCAGGTGTTTCCGTTTTACCGCGACCTCGACGATCTCGACTACGAATCGCACCTGGCGATGGTGCATTCGCGTTTTTCGACGAACACGTTTCCTTCGTGGGACCGCGCGCAACCCAATCGATTCATGAGCCACAACGGCGAGATCAACACCGCGCTCGGCAACAAGAACTGGATGAACGCGCGCGAAGGCGTCGTGAAATCGAACCTGTTCGGCGCCGACATCAAGAAACTGTTTCCAATCGTCGAGCCGGATTGTTCGGATTCCGGCGAATTCGACAACGTCCTCGAGTTCCTGCTGATGTCCGGTCGCACGTTGCAGGAAGCCGTGCTGATGATGATTCCGGAGGCGTGGCAGCAGCACCCGGAAATGTCCGACGAGAAGCGTGCACTGTACGAGTTCCACTCCTGCATGATGGAACCATGGGACGGTCCCGCGTCGATCGTATTTACCGACGGCAACTACATTGGTGCGGTGCTTGACCGCAATGGACTGCGACCGAGCCGCTACTACATCACTGACGACGACATGTGCATCATGGCGTCGGAAGTCGGTGTACTGCCGGTCGATCCCGAACATGTCATCGCGAAGGGTCGCCTGCAGCCGGGCAAGATGTTTCTGATCGACTTCGAACAGGGGCGCATGATTCCGGACGAAGAGATCAAGAGCACGTGGGCCAAGGCGCGCCCGTATCGGAAGTGGCTGGACAACCAGCGTCTGCAGCTCGGCGAGCTGAAATCGAACGGCGACGCACACGGGTTTCATCCGGAAACGCTGATGGAGCGCATGCGGGCATTCGGCTATACCCAGGAGACGATGCAGTTCATGTTGCTGCCGATGGTACGCGAACTCCGCGACCCACTCGGTTCGATGGGTAACGACGCGGCGCTGGCAGTGATGTCTGACAAGCCGCGAATGTTGTACGACTACTTCAAGCAGCGTTATGCGCAGGTCACGAACCCCGCTATCGACTCGATTCGCGAAGACGTGATCATGGCGCTGGAGTGCTACATCGGCCCCGAAGCCAACCTGCTGGAGGTGTCCGCCGCCAACGCGCATCGAATGCATGTTCCGCATCCGATTCTGACCAACGAGGAGGTTGCGGCACTCAAGGGGCTCGATCATCGCGGCTGGAAATCGCGCACGATAGACATCACGTTTCCGCGCGATTCCGGCAGCGCCGGTTTGACGAAGTCGCTCGATCGAATCTGCCGCGACGCATCCGCGGCGATTGCCGACGGCATGAGCATCATCGTGCTGTCTGATCGCGGGATATCAGCGTCGCGCGTTCCACATAGCGCACTGATTGCAACGGCCGCGGTACACCATCATCTGGTACAAAATCACGCGCGCACGCGCATCGGCATCATCGTCGAAACCGGCGAGGCGCGAGAGGTCCATCATCACGCGCTGTTGATCGGCTACGGGGCCGATGCAATCAATCCCTATCTCGCTTTCGAAGCGCTTTGGCAGGCACGCGCCGATGGCCTGCTGTCGGATGCTGCGCACGTGAGAAGCGACGACGACATCGTTTACGCCTATCGCAAGGCGACCGCCAAGGGCATTCTGAAGGTGATGGCGAAGATTGGCATCTCCACGCTGCAGTCATACAAGGGTGCGCAGATTTTCGAAGCGATCGGCCTCGCCTCCGAGGTGATCGATCGATGCTTCGTTGGCACCGCGAGCCGAATCCAGGGTGTCGGTTTCGATGTACTGACGGAGGAGTTGCAGCGCCGCCACGCGCTCGGCTATCCAGGGCGCAACGTCGTATCGCTGCCCGTATTGCCGAATCCGGGCGACTTTCACTGGCGTGACGCGGGTGAACGCCATATGTGGGATCCCACCGCGATCGCCGAATTACAGGTTGCTGCGCGTGCAAACAGTGAAGACGCCTACTGGCGGTTTTCGAAGCATACGAATGAATCAGTCAACCGCCACGCGATGTTGCGGGGGCTGCTCACATTCAATACCGCGGTCAACGGCGGCTCGGTCCCAATCGAAGAGGTGGAGCCCGAGTCCGAGATCGTCAAACGATTCGTCACGGGCGCGATGAGCTTCGGCTCGATTTCACAGGAGGCGCACGAGACGCTGGCAATCGCGATGAACCGCATCGGCGCCAAGTCGAACACCGGCGAGGGCGGCGAAGATCCAATTCGCTTCATTCCGCTCGCCAACGGTGATTCGAAGCGCTCAGCGATCAAACAGGTCGCGAGCGGCCGTTTCGGCGTGACCATCAATTATCTGACCAATGCCGACGAACTGCAGATCAAGATCGTGCAAGGCGCGAAGCCGGGTGAAGGCGGTGAACTGCCGGGTCGCAAAGTCGACGAATACATCGCAAGCATTCGCCATTCGACGCCAGGCGTTGGGCTGATCAGTCCGCCGCCGCATCACGACATCTATTCGATCGAAGACATCGCGCAGTTGATTCACGATTTGAAGAACGCAAATCCGGACGCGCGGATCAGCGTCAAACTCGGCGCCGAAATCGGCGTCGGCACAGTTGCAACCGGCGTAACGAAGGCGCGCGCCGATCACCTCGTGATCGCTGGGGATACCGGTGGTACCGGTGCATCGCCGTTGACTTCGATCAAACATGCCGGCATACCGTGGGAACTCGGTATTGCCGAGACACACCAGACGCTGGTCATGAACAACTTGCGGTCGCGCGTCGTGCTGCAGACCGACGGGCAGTTGAAGACGGGCCGTGACGTCGCGATTGCCGCGTTGCTCGGCGCTGAAGAGTTTGGTTTTGCAACCGCGCCGCTCATTACGCTTGGCTGCATCATGATGCGCAAGTGCCATCTGAACACGTGCCCCGTCGGCATCGCGACGCAGGACCCCGAACTACGCAAGAAATTCAGCGGCAAGCCGGAGCATGTCGTCAACTATCTGTTCATGGTTGCGAAAGAGCTGCGCATGATCATGGCGGAGTTGGGCTTTCGTACCGTCAACGAGATGGTCGGGCGAGTCGATGCGCTGCAAGTGGCTGCAGCGGTGAATCATTGGAAGGCGAAGGGACTGGACCTTTCCAGTCTGCTGGCTTCGGCCGAAAAACCGGAAGATTTTCTCGGCGCGTTCGCTCAGCACAAACAGGATCACGATCTCGACATCGCACTCGACAACGAACTGATTCGCCTTGCGGAACCGGCACTCGCGCGCGGCGAGAAAGTCGAACAGCGCCTGGATATCGTCAATACGAACCGCGTGGTCGGCGGCATGTTGTCGAACGCGATCATCAAACGCGTCGGTCCGCAGATGCTGCCGGACGGTACGATCCACTTTCGTTTCTACGGTAGCGCCGGTCAAAGTTTCGGCGCCTGGCTGGCTAAGGGCGTCACGTTGGAAGTAGAAGGTGATGCGAATGACTACGTTGGCAAAGGCCTCTCCGGTGGACGCATCATCATCTATCCGCCAAAGGCGAGTTCTTTCGTCGCCGAACGCAACATTCTCATTGGCAATGTTGTGCTGTATGGCGCCACAAGTGGTGACGCGTATTTTCGCGGCATGGCCGCGGAGCGCTTTGCGGTTCGCAACAGCGGTGCGACCGCGGTGATCGAAGGCGTCGGCGATCATGGTTGTGAATACATGACCGGGGGTCGCGTCATCGTGCTGGGCGAGACGGGACGCAATTTTGCTGCCGGCATGAGCGGCGGTATTGCTTACGTCTGGGACCCGGAAGGCATGTTTCCGCAACGCTGCAATACCGAGATGGTGGAACTCGAGACGCTCGAGGAAGACGCGGATATCTGTGAACTGAAAACTTCCATCGAGAACCATTTCGAGTTCACCGCATCGACGATCGCACGGGCCATCCTCGACGACTGGGGTCATTCGCTGCTCCACTTCGTCAAAGTGATGCCGACGGACTACAAGCGCGTGCTGAAGGCCCGCAACGCCGGCGAACCGCTGCCGTTTGCAATCGAAGCGTAAGTACCAGCGCAATGGGCAAACATACCGGCTTCAAAGAGTTTCCACGTCGCGCCGAACCGTACCGTGAGGCGAAGAAGCGGTTGCTGGATTTCAAAGAAATCTATACCGAGCACGATTCCAAGAAGCTCGCAATACAGGGCGCCCGCTGCATGGATTGCGGCGTGCCCTTCTGCCAGTCGAACGAGGGTTGTCCGATCCACAACCTGATTCCGGAATGGAACGATCTCGTCTACCACGGGCGCTGGCGCGCAGCGCTCGATCGGCTGCACCTGACCAACAACTTTCCTGATTTCACTGGCCGCGTGTGCCCGGCACCGTGCGAAGGCGCGTGCGTGCTCGGCATCACCGACCCACCCGTCACCATCAAGAACATCGAAATGGCGATTGTCGACCGAGGCTTTGCCGAAGGTTGGATTGTGGCGAATCCGCCCGCGGCGCGCACCGGCAAGCGGGTTGCGATAATCGGCTCCGGACCCGCCGGGCTGTCCGCCGCGGCACAGTTGAATCGTGCCGGTCATCTCGTGACGGTTTATGAGCGTGCCGATCGCATTGGCGGTCTGTTGATGTACGGCATCCCGAACATGAAGCTCGACAAGTCTGTCGTCGATCGTCGCGTTGACCTGTTGCGCGCTGAAGGAATCGTGTTCCGGACGTCTGTGCATGTTGGAGACGGTAGCAGTGGCACGCTCGACGCACGCAGCCTGGTTGCGGAGAACGACGCCGTGCTGTTCACCACCGGCGCCACGGTGCCACGAGACCTGCCGATTCCCGGACGCGCGCTTTCAGGCATTCATTTCGCAATGGATTTCCTGCGTGCCAATACGAAGAGTCTGCTCGATTCCGATCTGGCCGACGGCAACTACATTTCAGCCAAGGGCAAAGACGTCATCGTCATCGGTGGCGGCGATACCGGCGCCGATTGCATTGGCACATCGCTGCGCCACGGTTGCCGCTCACTCGTGAACTTCGAGATCCTGCCGCAGCCACCGACCGGAAGGGCGGAGGACAATCCGTGGCCGACTTGGCCGAAAATCTTCCGCGTCGACTACGCTCACGAAGAATCGACAAAACAATTCGGCAACGACCCACGCGTTTACAGTATTTCCGGTAAGGCGTTCGAAGGCGATCGCGGCCAACTCACCGGAATACGCACGTCAGAAGTGAAATTCGTCGGTGGTTCCGTGCAGGAGATCCCCAATACCGAGAAGGTCTGGCACGCAGACCTGATTCTGATCGCGATGGGCTTTCTCGGACCAGAGCATCAGGCCTCCGATCCGCTCGACCTCGCTTATGATGCGCGCAGCAACCTGCAGGCCGACTACGGCAAGTACGCAACGAACGTAGCGAAGGTCTTCGCCGCCGGCGATTGTCGTCGCGGTCAATCGCTGGTCGTTCGCGCAATCAACGAAGGCCGTGAGGCCGCACGCGAAATCGACCGAGCATTGATGGGCACCACCCTGCTTCCCTGACGGCTGTTCAACACGATCAGTGATTTAGTTGAGTATCGCTTGTATCGAGCCGAACGACCTGATCCACGGCTTTACGCGACCGACACTTGACGGCAATGACGACGCTGCAGCGCTTGCCTCTGCTTGCGTAGCGTAACTGCCATAGGTGACGACATACAGCAGCGAAGCGTTGCGTTTCATTTCGAACGTGGCGTAACGCTCTACATGATCCTGCCGCCCAATGAAGCTGTCTCGATTCGCACGACTCGTAGTCGCGAACAACTGCAGCGTAAGGAATTTCGGCGACTGTTGACGAAGCCACTGAGCCGAATGCGGTTTGCCAGCGATGCTGTCCGGGGTGACGGGTTGTTTCGTCGCAGCGCGCGATGGAGGTTTCGCCGCTGTCACAGACTCGGCCACCTGCAAAGATTGCTTTGGCCTAGGCACCGACGCGGCCGGCGCAGCGCGTGGCACCTGATCGACTGAATTGCTCGTGGATGCCACCCCCCTTTCAATGGGCATCGGACCGAACGTCGCGCTCGGTACCTTCGGCTCATTGTGGTCGGCCGCCGGCAGCGCTAAAGACAACGCGCCCGAGCGATCTGGCATTGTCGACTCGTGCGCTACCGCGATGGACTCAGAAGTGGTGCCCCGATCGGAACGTTTGTCGAAGATCAGCCAACCCATCCCGCCAGCGATCAGAACGAGTGCAGCGAGTGCTCGGTGCGCGCGAGGCAGCCACTGACGCTCGCGGCTGACCGTCAACTTGCCGCTAAGAATTGCGCTCGCGAGCTCGTCGATGCGCCCCGGTAAACCGCTTGAGTCCCGGACGATTACGGAAATTTCGTTTGGTGCAAATACTGATCGATCGCGCACGCCGGCATCTGCGACGCGAAACGCGACGTACCTGCGCGATTCCTCGTCTGTGAATGGAGTCAACCGGAGCTCACGCCAATCCTGCTCACAATCGAACCGCTTGGAAGCCTTGCCCAGAGATTGCACAAAGTAAGTCTCCGCAAAGAACACAATCCGCAGACCGTCCTCGGCACCTGAACGAGCGAGTTCAAGCAATTGCTCTAGTGCACGCAACTCCAGCAATTGAGCGTCGTCTATCATCACCAGACAACCACGGTTGACGCCGATCTGTTCGTGGGCGTGTAGAGAAATCAGCTTGATCAGCAACTGCGCGTCTGCATTGGCCGGCGCCGCCATACCGAACCCATGGACGATTCCGGCGAGGATCTCGCGCGTATCGCTGGTCAAGTTGGCGTTGATGCGAGCCGCCTTGACGCCGGGATCAAGACTGCCGGACAGTGCCCGGTAGAGCGTCGACTTGCCAACACCCGGCTCCCCGGTGACCACCAACAGTCGATGCGTCCAGCGTAGCGGGTGACGCAATTCCTCAAGCAGACGACCCCGCTCACCCGCACCAAAGAACCCGTCCGTGATCCCGCTGAAAGGGTCCTTGGAAAGGCCCAACGCGCCAAGTGAGGGCCTCATTGCGTGTCAGCCCTCACAAAGACCCCCCTGCGCAGAGAGTGTGGCAGCAAGCGCAGCGGAATCGAACTGATCAGTGACCGAGGCTTCTCCTATCGATCGCGTCAGCACGAGCCGCAACTGACCATCGATGACCTTCTTGTCCATACCCATGGAGGCATGCATGGTGTTTGGCGTGATGTTTCCGGGCGGCACGACGGGCAAGCCGAACGCGGCGATCAGCGCCTTGATGCGGTGTCCGTCGATCTTGTCCAGCAAACCGATGCGGATGGATAGATCCGCTGCCATCACCATCCCGATCGCGACCGATTCGCCGTGCAGGTACTCATAACGTGTCAGCGTTTCGATCGCATGACCAAACGTATGGCCATAATTCAGAACCGCGCGCACCCCCGACTCGCGCTCATCGCTCGCAACCACCGCCGCCTTGATGGCGCAGGATGTCATTACTGCGTGATTCAGGCAGTCCGAGTCGCGGCGCAGCAGAGGCTCGACATTCGCCTCGAGCCACGCGAAGAATTGCGCGTCTCGGATCACACCATACTTGATGATTTCGGCGATGCCC
Organism: uncultured Gammaproteobacteria bacterium; assembly: GCA_963735085.1. GTDB lineage: Bacteria > Pseudomonadota > Gammaproteobacteria > Pseudomonadales > Azotimanducaceae > DATJGR01. The sequence goes on along the minus strand of CAVTJP010000005.1, from coordinate 1,800,324 downwards.
GAGAGGTACTCGCGCTGCGGCAGCGAACTCAGCGTGCTGAGGTCGGCGAGCACCAGACGCGGCTGATGGAACGCCCCGATCATGTTTTTACCCAGCGGATGATTAACGGCCGTCTTGCCGCCGACCGAGGAGTCGACCAACGCCAGCAGCGTAGTTGGAACCTGAATCAGGTCCACCCCTCGCTGATAGGTCGCAGCGCAAAATCCGGCAATATCTCCGACCACGCCGCCGCCGAGCGCAATCAACGTGGTTGTGCGATTGTGGCGATGTGTCATCAGATGATCGATGACTCGCGCATACGTTTCGAGTGTCTTGTGGTCTTCGCCATCGGGCAGCACGCAGGTATCGACTTGAAAACCCGCCAACGCAACCGTCAGCCGAGCCAGGTATAGCGGCGCAATCGTCTCGTTAGTGACGATGCAAACCTGGCGTCCCGCGATGAACGGCGCGAATTGCGTAGAGTCGCTCAGCAAGCCCGTCCCGATGACAATCGGGTAACTGCGTGCACCGAGTTCGACCAACAGTTTCGTTGTCACGCAACGCATCCGTCGCAACGAAGCCGATCGGCTATTGCACGTGCAAGCACCTTGGCAGACGATCCATCTGCACAAAACCGGTAGTCAGCGATGCTTGCATAGAGCGGGGTGCGCTGTTGCGCAAGGCGCTCGAATGTCGCCTTTGTGTCACCTTGTCGCAGCAACGGTCGGCGCTTATCGCGACGAGTTCGTTCGATGAGCCTTTCGATCGGTGAATCGAGAAATATCACGGTGCCACGAGTTGCGAGATTGCGCCGATTCTCGTCGCGCAGCACCACGCCACCACCTGTCGCGAGAACGACTCCATTGCGCCGTGTCAGCTCGTCCACCGCTTGATACTCACGTTCCCGGAAACCCGCTTCGCCCTCCACATCGAAGATCCAGGCGATATCGGCGCCCGCTTTCTCTTCGACCACGCGATCGGTGTCGAAGAACGGCAGGTCCAACTCTTCGGAAAGGATGCGTCCGACGGTTGTCTTGCCGACGGCCATCAGACCGATGAGAAATACGTTTTGAGGCTTCGCGATCATAACGACGAACGGCGCCATCCCGGCGCCGTTCAGTCTAATACGAGGACAACGACAAGTCTGTCCCGATAACCAAGATCACCGTGTCGTCAGCGATTCCTGGATGATTCGCGGCGTAATGAAGATCAGTAGTTCCTGCTTGTCGGTCTTGTCCAGTGTTCTGCGGAACAAACGACCAATGTATGGTACGTCACCCAGGAACGGCGTCTTTTCGGTCGTTTGGGTCAACTGATCCTTGAAGATGCCACCCAGTACCACCGTCTGAGCGTTATCCACGAGTACCTCGGTTTTGACCTGGTTCGTGTCGATGCTCGGAACGCCGTTGTACACCTGACCAACCGAATCCTGATTCACCTTCAACGTCATAATGATCCGATCGTCCGGCGTAATCTGCGGCGTAACTTCCAACGACAGCACGGCTTCCTTGAACGACACGGATGTCGCGCCACTGCTGGAGGCTTCCTGGTATGGAATCTCGGTACCCGACTGAATGGTCGCCGTCTGTTTATCAGCGGTAATGACCTTGGGCCGCGCAACCACCTGCGCACGCCCATCGACCTGCAGCGCCGTCAGCTCCAGATCCAGAAGGTAGTCCGATCCGGCAATACCGATGCCGAAGCTCGAGTTGGCCGCGGCGACACCCAGGTCTACAACGAGATTGTCTGCCGATGTAGAGCCAGATACGGGAGGTATGTTCTCCAATGTAGTCAGGCTGCCACCGGTCTTGATCGTCGTACCATTGGAATTGGCGATGCTGGCACCACCCCACCGAATACCCAACTCCTGGTCATAATTGGTGCTCGCAGTAACGATCCGCGATTCGATCAGAACCTGGCGAACCGGAACGTCCAGCCGCGCTATGACTTTGCGGAAGTCCTCGAGTCGATCGGCCGTGTCGGTCAGTATGATCGAGTTAGTGCGTTCATCGACAATCACGCTGCCGCGCGACGATACGATCGAGCTCTTGCCACCGACCGCAGACGCAGCTGCGCTGCCGGCGGAGCTTTGGCCGCTCGCGCTGGTGTTGAAGAGCTTGTACAACTCACTCGCCTTCGCGTAGCGCACCTGAATGAACTCGGTTCGCAGCGGCGCCAGTTCGGCGATCTGACGCTGATTCTCCAGCTCGAGCTTTTCACGAGCCGCAATTTCCGCGGCTGGCGCCACCAACAAGACGTTACCCACCTGGCGCTTGTCGAGACCTTTGGTTTTCAAGATCAGTTCAAGCGCCTGATCCCAGGGTACGTTCTTCAGCCGCAGCGTTATTCGACCGGTCACCGTATCGCTGGCCACGAGGTTGAGATCGGTGAAGTCGGCAATCAGCTGCAGCACTGACCTCACTTCGATGTCCTGAAAATTCAGCGATAGCTTCTCGCCCTTGTACTTGAACACATCGTCACGCGCCGTGAGTTCCTTTTCGCTGATCGGATTGACATTGACGGTCAACGTCTGGTCGGCCTGATACGCGAGGTAATCATAGTTACCCTTCGCATCGATCGTTATCTCGATGTCCGGCCCGGCCTGAACGGCGTCGACAACTTGTACGGGCGTCGCGAAATCGGTGACGTCGAGGCGACGACGCAGGTTGTCCGGCAGCTTCGTGTTCCGAATCTTGATCCTAATCTTGTCCGATTCTCGGGACACATCCACCGGCGCTTTTGGATCGGACAGCGTTACGACCACGCGCCCTTCGCCATTCTCGCCACGATGGAAGTCGACATCGGTTACATGCGAGTCACTGCGCGGGGCGGCTTGCGCCTGCATAACGTCCGCATCACTGTATTTCTCCGGGGACGGAACACCTTTCGCAGTGTTGCCCGTGCCGACGTACATGACCAACGTGTCACCTTCGACCTTCGTTTCGTACGGCACCAATTGCGTCAGATTGACGATAACCCGCGTGCGATCCTTCGCTTCGATCACAGTCACCTCACGAGCATTACCTATGCCCAGGCTGTGATACTTGGTAGCCAACGCACTCTTCGTGCCCATCAAATCAAGCGCGATCCGCGCGGGTGATTCGATCGTATATCCCTTCGGGGCCGGCGGCGGACCGTCGAATTTCATCCGGATTTCGGTCTTATCCCCGGGTAGCGACGAGAACGCGATGGACTCCATCGTCGTCGCGAGCACGGGCACTGCAACGAGCCACGATAGCACCGCGATCAACCCAGCCATTGCGCTGCGCACGGGTGCCCGGCGCAAAGCTGACGTTCTTGTTTCCATATGCTTCACCCTCATGACTGAGCGCCTCCGAGATTCACCGTGCGTTCGCGCTCTACCCAACCCCCGGTTCCGTCGGACACGATTTCCCGTAGCTCGATACGATTTTCGTTTATCGCGGAAATCTTGCCGTTGTCCATTCCCATGTAATCTCCGATCTCGACACGATGCACTCCCCCGTTCGGATCGCGCACCAGGCCGTATAGCCGCGTGCCCTGCGACAATGTCCCGACCATCGCGATCGCACCAATGTTGAACTGCTCGAGGAACTGTTTGACGCGATTCGGATCGGGTTTGACGTTGGCGGACTTCTTGTTCGGGTCCACCGGCTTGACTACAACCGGCGGTTCGAATGGACTACGCATGTTGCTGGCGCTGTATGCGAATGCCTGATACGGCTGAAATTCCGGCAGTGGCTCGATGTGGCCTTTGCCTTGGGCGTTTACCTTATCCATAAACGCCTTGATATCCTGAAAATTGTTGTTTGCCGAACAGCCTGCGATCAATCCCGCGCCGGCCAAGGTCAGCAATGCTCGTGCAAACGTACGCATTACTTATCCTCTTCGCCCAGGTACCGATACGTCTTCGCAACGATCGACATCTTCAGGTCGGTCGGCGATTTGACGGGTTTGATGGTGAAATCGTGCAGCGTCACGATCCTCGACAGATTTGCCACGGACGAGACGAACGCACCAATGTCGTGGTACTCGCCGGTCACGACGATCGTCATCGGTAACTCGACGTAGAACTCGGCCTTGTGCTCCGGTTGAAGTTCGATGCTCTCGATTGTCAGGCCGCTATCCAATGCGGCCAGCGTAATGTCCTCGATCAGCCCGGGGACTTCAGTATCCTTCGGCAGTTGGCGAAGCATCGTACCGAACGACGCTTCCATTTCTTCCTTTTGCTGGCGATATTCCGGCAGGTTCGCCGCCTGCGCAGCCTTGGACTCGTATTCGGTACGCAGCGCGGCCTCCTGCTTCCGTGCGCTTTCCAGCACAGCCTGCTTATCGGTCAAGTAGAAAAAATATCCTGCAGCGAGCACTACAATGAACAACAGCAGCAGAATGATCGCCTTGAGCGGAGCCGGCCAGCCGCCAATGTTGTTGACGTCGAGATCACCAATCTCCAACCCGCGCAGCTGTTCCAGCGTATCCTGAAGCGCCATGTGCTATTCCTCCCCTTCCGCCGCTGCACCAGCCTTCTTCGGACTGGTCTGCACGACCGTCAATTGGAAGTTGCTCGCTTGCGCCCCGGCTGCAGAATTCTCCTTGATTCCCTTGAGGTTGGGCTCTTTGAACCACTCGGACGCATTGAGATTACGCATCTCCGACGAAATCCGGTTGTTCGACTCCGCAGTACCGTCTATGGACAAGACGTGTCCGTCCAATTTTGCGGAGGTGAAGTAAACACCCTTGGCTAACGTGCGCACCAACTCGTCGAATACGCGAACGATGACAGGCCGATTGCCCTGCAGCTCCTGAATGACCCTCATGCGAGCAAGCAGTTGCTCACGTCGTTGGCGCAAATCCCGAATCTCGGCAATCTGTTGGTCAAGCACGGCGATCTTGTCTTTGATGAACTGATTGCGCGCGTTCTGCTGATCGACCGAATTATCCAGGTACCAGCCTCCCGCAAACACGATCAATGCAGCAAACACGACTGCCCCGCCCAGTCGCAGCAGGAATTCGTTCTTGCGCCGTTCGCGCTCCCATTCTCGCCACGGAAGTAGGTTGATACGCGCCATCAGTCGAAGCTCCTCATCGCCAGACCACAGGCAATCATCATCGCCGGCGCATCGTTGGCGAGCGCATTGGCATCGACTTTCGACGCGATAGACATATCGACGAACGGGTTCGCGATTACCGTCGGGGTGCCGAGCTTGTTTTCGATCATCTCAGCCAATCCCTCAATCGACGACGTGCCGCCCGCGAGGACGATGTAGTCCACGTCGTCGTACTGACTCGACGAGAAGAAGAACTGCAGTGACCGAGTGACCTGTTGCAGTACCGCTTCTTTGAACGGTTGCAGGACTTCAGTCTCGTAGTCGTCGGGTAGGCCGCCTTGCTTTTTGGCGAGCCCCGCCTCCTCGAACGACAAGCTGTAGCGACGTTGAATTTCTTCCGTCAATTGTTTGCCGCCGAACAACTGTTCACGTGTGTAGATAGAGCGATCGTCAGCGAGCACCGATAGCGTCGTCATGGTGGCGCCGATATCGATGATCGCCACCACGAGATCGTTGGCGTTTTCGCCCAGTTGCGATTTGATCAGCTCGAACGCGCGTTTCATCGCGTGCGCTTCGATATCAACAACCCGCGCCTTCAGCCCGCCGAGATCAAGCGCTGCTTCACGCAATTCGACGTTCTCCTTCCGGCAGGCCGCAAGTAAAACCTCGACTTGTTCAGGGTTGCGCTCCGACAGGCCCTGCACTTCAAAGTCGATGGCGACTTCGTCTAGCGGATAGGGGATGTACTGGTCGGCTTCTACGGTGATTTGATTTTCGAGCTCGTCGTCGGACAGCGCAGAGTCCATCTCGATGGTCTTCGTGATGACCGCAGAGCCAGCGACGGCTACGGCCGATAGTTTGGAGCTGCCCTTCGAGCGCGTCACAAGCCGTTTGATCGCTTCACCAACGCCTTCGACATCACTAATATTCTTCTCCACCACGGCATTCGGTGGCAGCGGCTCGACCCCGTATGCTTCTACCCGGTAGCGGCCACCCGCTTTCGATAGTTCCAGGAGCTTTACCGAGGTGGAGCTGATGTCTAGCCCCAGGAGTATTTCCGACTTTTTCGTTAGAAGGCCAAACACGGTAATTTTTCCTTACAGGCGCGGGCACTTACGTCGGTTTCGTGCGATTCAGAATTAAATACCAGTCTGATCGTCAGAGCAATCGGGTACCCTTAGAAAAAGCCGTACGGATCACAACTTAGGGTCCGACATTGCAAGTAACACCTCAACAATATCAGAGAAACCATGAATTCGCGGTCGCGTACGAAATTCGTCAGCATTATGTGGTTGGTCTGGACGGGTGTATGTGGTGCAGTGCTCAGTCTCGCGGGGGTATTTCTCTATCTAAACCCACAAATTCCGTCGGCTGAGACGTACCGCCACGTTCGACTGGAAACGCCGCTGCGAATCTTCGCCGATGGCGGCGAGCTAATGGCGGAGTTCGGCGAACGCCGGGTTATTCCGATCAAGTTCGCCGATATTCCGCCGTTGTTCGTCCACGCATTGGTGGATACCGAAGACAAGCGCTTTTACTCGCATGGTGGAATCGATTTCATCTCGCTGCTCAACGACTCCATTGAGTTAGTGCTGCATCGCCAGATCCGCTCTGGCGCGAGCACGATCACGATGCAACTCGCCAAGAACATATCTCTGTCGCCTGAACAGACGTTCATTCGAAAGTTCAAGGAAATGCTGCTCGCGTTGAAGATCGAACGCGAACTCACCAAGGATCAAATCCTGGAGCTCTATTTCAATGTCGTGCCGTTCGGCAAGCGTGCATACGGTGCGCAGGCGGCCGCGTTCACCTACTACGGGCAGCCATTGAGTCGACTCGATATCGCGCAACTCGCGATGCTCGCCGGCATCCCGCAGGCGCCAACCGCGGGAAACCCGATCAATGGCCCAGACCGTGCGCTGAAGCGCCGCAACCTGGTGTTGTCGCGGATGCTCGATCAGAACTCAATCACACGCGACCAGTACAAGGTCGCTGTCAACTCGCCAATCACCGCAAAAGTTCATGAGCGGGATCTCGACGTGGTGGCGCCCTACGCATCCGAATGGGTGCGTCAGCAGTTGGTCTCGCGCTACGGAACCGACGTGTACTCGAGCGGGTACGAGGCAACGACAACGATCGACGCGCGCCTGCAGAACGCCGCCACGAACGCCCTACGCCACGGCGTGTTTCTCTACGATCGGCGCCACGGCTATCGCGGACCCGCCGGACACGTCGAGCTGCCAACGGAGCCGGATGCCGAACGCCTCGCCGTCGCGCAGGCCCTAGTTCCATTCTCGTCTCGCGTGGGACTCGAGGCGGGAGTCGTCACGAACGTCGGCACCGATCGATTCTCGGCGATGCGCGCGGGCGGCGACACGGTGTCGATCGATAGTGCGGAGTACAAGTGGGCACGCCGCTACATCGATGCGAACAGTACCGGGGCGCCACCGTCAAAGGCCTCCGATATCGTCGCGCCGGGCGACATCGTCTGGCTCAAACACCAGCAGGAGGGTTGGGCATTGTCGCAAATGCCCGACATCCAGAGCGCGATCGTTGCGATGGATCCGAACAACGGCGCGATCAAAGCGATGGTGGGTGGGTTCGATTTCTCGTCTAGTCAGTTCAACCAGGCATTGCAGGCCGCGCGGCAACCGGGTTCGGGGTTCAAACCATTCGTCTATTCCGCAGCGCTGAATGCCGGTGTGACACCCGCATCTATCTTCATGGACGCGCCGCTGGTCTTCGAAGACGATAACCTCGAAACCACCTATCGTCCGAAGAACGACGGCGCGCACTACAACGGCCCCACTCGACTCCGTGTCGCGCTGTACCGCTCGATCAATCTGGTCTCAATTCGAGTCTTGCTCGCAGTCGGCGCCGATCGCGTGCTCAATTACGTGAATCGATTCGGGTTCGACACGACCGACTTCCCGCACAACACGCAACTGGCAATCGGCGGCGGCACGATGGGAGTCACACCAATTCAAATGGCGCGCGGCTATGCGACGTTCGCCAACGGCGGCTATCTCGTCGAGCCCAACATCCTTCGAGAAGTGAAGAATTTGGCCGGCAAAACCATCTACAGCGCGAACTTTCCTGTGGTTTGTGACGATTGCCAACCCCCACCGGAAGGCTCCGTGGACGAACAGCCTGTTGCAAGCGAGCCTTCTACAGCCTACGACTCATCAATCGTGGGCGCTACTCCGGCCGCAAGCGGCCCGGCCGCCGCAGACGCACCCATTGCCGCACCGCGAGTGATCGATGCCGGCAACGCCTACATCATGAACTCCATGCTGCAAGATGTGATCAGGCGTGGCACGGCCACTCGTGCGCGCAGCCTGAATCGCAGCGATCTCGCCGGCAAAACCGGCACCACGAACGAAGCGGATACTTGGTTCAACGGTTATCAGAAGAATCTGGTTGCGACCGTCTGGCTTGGGTTCAGCGACCATCGGCCAGTTGGGGACAACGAGTACGGCTCGAACTCTTCGCTACCGATTTGGATCGATTTCATGAAGGTGGCGCTCGACGGTGTACCGGAAGCTACCCGCCCCATGCCGCCTGATGTCGTTACGCTGAAAATCGATCCAAAGACGGGGCAGCCAGCTCCGCCCGATCAAGCCGATGCAATCTTCGAGTACTTTCTGGCTGGCCACGTCCCCGCAAGCCAGCCGACGGATCAAACCACCACGAATTCAGACACTACGCACACAATTCGGCCGATCGATATATTTTAGGGGGCCACAAACGATCACTGAACGATTTTGATCGGGTCGCCAGCACGCGGCTCACCGTGCGGGTAATCGCCGTTCAGAAGCCGCAGTGTGTCCTCCGCATGATTCGTGATTGATGACCTCGTCGCGAGTTCCGCAAACGTGTCGCCGGGTTTCGCTTCAATTACCTTGATGCGTTGGTTATTCGCAACCTTCAGGTCCGCAGGCTGCATCGCCCTGAACGACTGTACTGTGGCGCGAAAGTCTGCTTCGAATGTCTTTGCATCGCCACCCTCCCCGGCTTCGCCTTTGAACAGATACACGCCACCGTCCTTGAAAACCACAGCGATCATATTGGCTTTCAGGCCGCCTTTGGTGAGATCGAGCTTGGCGACGTAGCCATCGTAATCACCGACCTTGATTGCTTCACCGGAAACGATGTCGTCGCGCTTCAGCGTTTCCGTCAGGTACTGCTGCGGCGTCTGTTTGGTCTTCGGAGCGGTCTGACGCTGAAACGTGATGTGGCCGGCGATGTGGCCCGCCGGCGAAATGCCCGTCACCGTCGACGACGAACTCGACACGTCCCATCCCTTCGGGAAGGTCACCACGATGCGAAGGCCTTCGTGGTAGAACGTGCGATCTTTGACGATGCCGGCGGCGGCCTGATTGCCATATACCAATCCGTCGATCATCTGCCAGAAGTCGCCGATCGGTTCGACCGCTTCCGCCGGGAGATACTTGGAGCTTTCGCCGATCGCATCGTGCAAGCGTTTGTCATTCTCCGGGTGCGATGCGAACACGCCGTGATAGGTCTTTTGTTGACCACCAATCTCGGTGGAGAACATTTCTTGATCCTTCAGAGTCTGAATCACTTCTATCATTGCGAACGGGTTATAGCCGGCTTTCGCAATAAACTCACTGCCCAGTTGGTCGGCCTGCAGTTCCATATCGCGACCATAGCCCGAGACAAGCGTGTTGGTCGCTTCATTGGTGGTGTCCATCACCTGGCCGACGCCGGTCACGACAGCGCCAACGAAGCCCACCACACTACCGAACGCACCGAGCAGATTCTTTTTGGCCGCATGGTGAGCCACTACATGACCAATCTCGTGGCCGACGACCGCCGCAATCTGATCCTCGCTTTCGAGATAGGCGAGCAGGCCCCGATTGACGAAGATATAGCCATCCGGCAACGCGAATGCGTTGACATCGGAATTGTTGAGTACCGTGAAGTGAAAGGTGGCCTTCGGTTCGGACGTGTAGGCTACCAGGCGTTGGCCGACCTTCTGCAGGTATGCTTGCCAGCGCGGGTCGTCATAGACCTGCCCTTTCTTGGCAAACTCGTCGTACGCCTTCTTGCCGGGGCCAGCGGCATGCACCGCAACCGGTGCCGTTACGAGCACACCGAAGAACAACAGGCCGATCAATGCACGCGGCACGATGGGATTCCCTCACACGCGAAGACTACCAAACCGCACATGCGTGGCGGTTGCAACCCATTAGAGTCGTCCGCCTAAGAGGAGTGCCCGCTGGCAAAATTATCCAGAGCAACGCCGTCGAGGAGAAATCAGCTGACGCCGCGTGTTCCGAAGCGTTTGCGGAATCGTTCAACGCGACCACCGGCATCCACGACTTTCTGCCGTCCGGTATAGAAAGGGTGACACTTCGAACACACATCCAGGTGCGTGTCTGCGCCCAGCGTTGAACGTGTTTCGATGACATTGCCACAGCTGCAAGTGGCCTTCATCGCAGTGTATTCAGGATGAATATCTGGCTTCATGATGCTCAGACCCGAAATTCGAAGGCCGCGGAGTTTACCAGAGCGCACCGGCGTAGCAAGCGCGTGCGCGGCACACCCCATTCCAATCGATCCGGATCAAGCAGGGACTCGATCACCAACGTACCGCTGTACCATCGCCGCCATGAGTCTGATTGCCCGTGTCGCAGTCCCGAGACCACTCTGGACACTGTTCGACTACCTTCTGCCCAACCAGTGTTCCAACGCTGCGCCGGGTGCCCGCGTGCGCGTTCCATTTGGTGCGGGCGAGTTGGTCGGCCTCGTTGTGGAAACATTCGACCGTGATCGAGACGGTCCCGTCCTCAAACAGGTCATCGAAGTGATCGATGCCGACCCACTCGTGCGCGCCGACGTGCTCGAACTGATCCGCTGGGCTGCCGAGTATTATCACCACCCGCCCGGAGACGCACTGTTCTCGGCGATTCCTGTCGCGCTGCGTAATGGGCGCCAACTGCAGCCGCTCGCGCCGCGTTATTGGCGTCTGTGCGGCAATGACGACAGTCGCGTGCCCGCGCGCGCCGTCCGGCAGCGGGCGGCAATCAACGCATTTCATGTCGCCGGCGGGCACATCGGTCACGCGGCGCTGATCGCGGCGGGCGTCGACGTTCGAGTGTTGCAGCAACTCGCCAAGAAGGGGTTCATCGAAGAAGCCGGAAAGCCGCAACCCGAAGCACGCGCCGTCAACCACATCCACGATTCGCCGAATTTCGAGTTGACCGCTGAGCAATTGGCGGCGGTCAACGCGGCGCGGGCGGCATTGGGTCATTTCGAATGCCTGCTCGTGGATGGCGTGACCGGCAGCGGCAAAACCGAGATATACCTGCAGGTGATCGAGTCGGTACTTGCGGGCGGCGGTCAAGCGCTGGTGCTGATTCCGGAAATTGCACTGACGCCACAAACGCTCGAACGTTTCACGCAACGCTTCGGCGCCGCCGCGGTGTATCACTCGAGCCTCAGCGAGCGCGAACGTGCCGACGTGTGGCTGCAATGCCGTACAGGCGATGCGCGCGTCCTGATTGGAACACGCAGCGCGATCTTCGTACCGTTTGCCGCATTGGCTCTGATCGTCGTCGACGAAGAGCATGACGGATCGTTCAAACAACAGGACGGATTTCGCTACTCCGCGCGCGATCTCGCCATCAAACGCGCGCAGTTGCTCAACATTCCACTATTGATGGGAACCGCGACGCCGGCACTCGAAACACTACACAACGCGCAACGCGGCCGCTACCGACATCTGCGCCTGACGGCGCGCCCCGGGGCCGCGAAACCAACATCGATCAAACTCGTCGATATCCGCGGCCTGCCACTCGACGACGGGCTCAGTGCGCCGCTACGAACGGCGGTCGCCAGACATCTCGCGCGCGGTAATCAGACACTGCTGTTCATCAATCGTCGCGGTTATTCGCCGTCCTACCTTTGCACTCGGTGCGGCTGGTGCGCAGGTTGCCCGCGCTGCGAGAGCCGCCTGACCCTGCACCAGACACCGGTCGGGCTGCGCTGTCACCACTGTGGCTTCGGTTCCCGCTTGCCTGCGCACTGCCCCGAATGCAGCTATCCCACGTTGCGTGGCGTTGGTATCGGAACACAACGCAGCGAACAAGGCATCGCACGCGCGTTCCCGGACGTGCCGGTCATCCGCGTTGACCGAGATACGACGCGCAGCGCACGTACGATGGCATCGCACTTGGAAATGATCGGTCGTGGCGAACCGGCGGTGTTGGTCGGTACGCAGATGCTCGCAAAAGGCCATCACTTCCCGTGCGTGACGCTAGTCGGCGTGATCAACGCCGACGCAGGATTCGCAAGCCCTGATTTTCGCGCGCCGGAACACACTGCGCAGATCATCATTCAAGTCGCCGGACGCGCCGGGCGTGCCGAGCGTCCCGGCGAAGTCTGGATTCAAACCTACAACCCCGACAATCCGCTGCTGCGCGCACTGGTCGAACAAGGGTATTCGGGGTTTGCAGCAAGCGAATTGGCGCATCGCGCCAAGGCAGGGCTGCCGCCGATGCGTGCGATGGCGCTGCTCAAGGCTGACGGCGTGGAAATGGAACGGACTCTGGCTTGTTTGCGGGCGCTCGTGGCGCCGCTGCGCGGCCACGCTGATATCGATGTGTTGGGCCCCACGCAAGCCCCGCTCGCGCGGCGCGCTCGACGTTATCGATGTCAGACCGCACTGCTGGCCAATGATCGCGCAACACTCGGTCGCGCGCTCGACGACCTCATCGCCGCACACGCAACGAGTCGCTTCACTGGCGTTCGATGGTCGATCGACGTCGACCCGTACGATATGTTTTGAGCGCGCCGCGCGCACCGCTATCATGCGCGCTAGTTCCCCATAACACCGATCCCGGTCGCCCGACGATGTCGCAAGACTTTGCCAACGGACAGCGGCGCAAACACGCGCCCCGCAACGAATCGCGTAATCGAAAGCGAACCCGGCAGCCAACGCTTCATTGGGGAAGTTTCGGCGCCGGCATCGCACTAGGAATTGCAGCCGCGTTGGCGGGCATGTTGTTGCCAAGCTGGTGGGATCGCTCCGCTGCCGGGCCGATTCCACCGTCAGATCCCCCGGATCCAACGCCAATCACCCGTTTCGAATTCTTTGATCGCCTGCCAAACGAAAAGATGTCGCCGCCTGCCGAGGCCGGCTCAGCGCCGTCCGTTGCAACTATGCCGCAAGCTGCCCCCGACACAGCACGCGAATACCTGCTGCAGGTCGGATCGTTCACGCGCAAAGAAGACGCCGACCAACTACGCGACTCGTTGTCGCAGACCGGCTGGCATGTCGAAACGGCGACTGTAACGTTGTCCAGCGGTGCAATCAGACATCGCGTCGTGGTCGGGCCATTTTCATCGACGCTGGACACCCAGCGCGCGATCACGAAGCTGCGCAAACAGGATCTCGACGCTCTCGTTCTGGCGCGCACATCTGGCGGCGGTTGAATTCGCCCGTTACGGTCCTCACTATGACCAGTGTGGCCCATCGAATTCGCCCGGGTTCGTCGTCACGTTCACATTCGTGCTGCACTCGTTCCGCATGGCATTGGAGAATTCTTTGGAACAGTATCGAGGAACGACGATCGTCAGCGTGCGTCGCGGCAATACTGTCGCGGTGGGCGGGGACGGTCAGGTTTCGATGGGCCAGACCATCATGAAGGGCAACGCGCGCAAAGTGCGGCGTCTGTACAAAGACACTGTCGTGGCCGGATTCGCCGGCGGTACTGCCGATGCGTTCACGCTGTTCGAGCGTTTCGAAAGGCAGCTCGAACAGTACTCCGGCAATCTGACCCGCGCAGCAGTGGAACTTGCTAAAGACTGGCGCACCGATCGAGCGCTGCGTCGGCTTGAAGCCCTGCTGATCGTGGCAGACGTCCACACATCGTTGATGGTCACCGGCAACGGTGACGTCATCGAACCGGAGCACAATTTGCTCGCGATTGGATCGGGGGGCAGCTTTGCGCAAGCGGCTGCCCGCGCGCTACTCGAAAATACCGATCTCGATGCGCGCAGCATCGTCGAAAAGGCGCTCGCGATCGCAGCCGACATCTGCGTCTATACCAACCACAGCACGACCATCGAAACGCTTGAGGTGGCCGCATCGTGAGCGTGATGACCCCACGTGAAATCGTCCATGAACTCGACAAACACATCGTCGGGCAACACGCTGCAAAGCGCGCGGTGGCGATCGCACTGCGCAACCGTTGGCGGCGCATGCAACTGAGCGAATCGTTGCGCGACGAAGTGACGCCTAAAAACATTCTGATGATCGGCCCAACCGGTGTTGGCAAGACCGAGATCGCGCGCCGCCTCGCGAAACTGGCTGGAGCCCCGTTCATAAAGGTCGAGGCCACCAAGTTCACCGAGGTCGGCTATGTTGGGCGCGATGTCGAATCGATCATTCGCGATCTAGCCGACGCCGCAGTCAAGATGCTGCGTCAGGAGCAGCTCGAAAAGGTCAAGCCGCGCGCGGAAGACGCTGCAGAAGATCGCATCCTCGATGCGCTGCTCCCCGAGCCGCGCTCGGTTGGCTTCACCGAGTCCGACCAACGCTCAGACTCGACCGCGCGCCAGGTATTTCGCAAACGACTCCGAGAAGGGGAATTGGACGACAAGGAAGTGGAACTGGAGCTTTCCGCAGCTCCGGTGGGCGTCGAGATCATGGCACCGCCCGGTATGGAGGAGATGACCAATCAGCTGCAGAGCATGTTTTCGAATCTGACCAATCAGCGCAAACGCACGGCACGATTGAAGGTCAAGGACGCGCTGCGGCGTACACGAGAAGAAGAGGCGCTGCGCCTGGTCAACGAAGAAGAAATCAAAGCCCGCGCAATCGAGAGCGTCGAACAAACCGGCATCGTGTTTCTCGATGAAATGGACAAAGTCGCCAAGCGCGGCGAAGCGATGGGCGTCGACGTATCTCGCGAAGGCGTGCAGCGCGACCTTCTACCATTGATAGAAGGATGCACCGTGTCCACCAAATACGGCATGGTCAAGACCGATCACATCCTGTTCATCGCATCCGGCGCATTCCATTTGACCAAACCTTCCGATCTCATTCCGGAACTGCAGGGGCGCCTGCCGATACGCGTCGAACTCGACGCGCTGACGGCGGATGATTTCAAACGCATTCTCACCGAGCCCAACGCGTCGCTTACCGAACAGTACCGCGCGTTGCTGGAGACCGAAGGCGTCAAGATCGAATTTTCGGACAGCGCGATCGAGCGCATCGCCGAACTCGCATTTCAAGTCAACGAGTCAACCGAGAATATCGGCGCGCGGCGGTTGCATACCGTGATGGAACGGCTGCTCGAAGAGGTTTCCTTCGCCGCAACGGAGCGTTCCAGCGGCGCTGCCGGCCTGCAGATCGATGCGGCCTACGTCGATGCGCGCCTGCATGATCTCGCCCAAGACCAAGACCTCTCGCGCTACATCCTCTGACGTCGTGACCGCGGCGCCAACCGAGCTCAAGCTGCACCGTCAATCTCGCGAACTCGAGGTGGGGTTTCCGGACGGGTCGCATTTCCGGCTGCCCTGTGAATTGTTGCGCGTGTATTCGCCGTCGGCGGAGGTGCGTGGTCACGGGGCGGGCGAGCGGAAACTGATGACCGGCAAAAAGTACGTCAACATCGAACAGATCGACCTCGTGGGCAACTATGCAATACGCATTGCGTTCGACGACGGACACGATACCGGGATCTATGCGTGGGACTATCTTCGCGAACTCGGCGAACAGCTCAGCCAGTACTGGCAGCGATATCTCGAAGAACTCAAGGTGGCGAATGCGAGCCGGTTGCCTGGCATTCCGATCGGCCACTGGCAACCGGCCAAGGGACCAACGACGTGACTCAAGACGACGAGCCGGTCGACTTCGGATTTCAAACCATCCCGGCCGCCGAGAAAGTGCGGCGGGTCAGCCGCGTGTTCGAGTCCGTCGCGCAGCGCTACGACGTGATGAACGATCTGATGTCGCTGGGATCGCATCGCATCATGAAACGCATCACGATCGAGATGTCCGGCGTACGCGCCGGACACGCGGTGCTGGATCTGGCCGGAGGCACCGGTGACCTGGCAGCGCTGTATGCCCCGCTGGTCGGTGAACATGGCCGCGTCGTGCTCGCCGATATCAACAGCGCCATGATCGACGTCGGGCGCGACCGGCTGAGCGACCGAGGTCTGATGAATGTCGCAGTCTGCCAAGCGGATGCAGAGGCATTGCCGTTCGCCGATGCGAGTTTCAATTGCGTGACGATCGGCTTCGGTTTGCGCAACGTCACCCACAAGGAACGCGCGCTCGCAGAAATGTACCGCGTATTGCGGCCACGCGGGCGGTTGCTCGTGCTCGAGTTCTCCAAACCCGACAATCCGTTCGTCGCCACTGCCTATAGTGCGTTTCAATCGCTGTGGCCAGCAATCGGTCGCGTCGTAACGGGCGACGCAAACGCCTATCGCTATCTCGTCGAATCCATCGAAATGCATCCCACACAGAAAGCGTTGAAGCAGATGATTACCGATGCGGGATTCGATCACGCCGCATACGAGAATCTGCTGAACGGAATCGTGGCAATTCACCACGCCGAAAAGGCGTCACCTCCGTGACATCTTTTGCGAGTGTACTGACGCGTTGGGTCGAAGCCATCGCCAATGAATCGGCGCGCCTCGATCCATTGACGCGAAAGCGACTTGCTGCCCTCGCCGGAAACAGCATCGCCATCGAACTTCACCCATCCGGGGAAACGATGACACTGTATTTCGATGACGAATCGATTCGCCTGCAGGCTCATCGTATCGAGGCACCGTCGGTCGTCGTGCGCGGCACACCGGGCGCGTTGGCAGCAGCATTCATCGGCGTGGATATGCGCCACGACTCGATCACAATTGACGGTGACGAAGTCGTTCTCGGTCAGTTCCGGAGCGTTGTCAGGGACTATCGTCCCGACGCATTCTCTCCCCTTGGTCGTCTCGTTGGACCAGAGGTTGCACAAGCACTGACGAGCGCCGTTGAACTTGGGTTCGCAGCGCTGGCGACGGTCGGCCTCAGTTTCACCGACGAAAGTCGCCGCCTTGGACGCGAAGGCGTCCGGCAGCGCTACCTGACCGCACCGGAACTCGACTCGTTGCTCGACTCAATGCGGGCGTTGCGTATCCGAATCGACCGGCTGAACGTGCGCGTAGATGCCCTCGAACGTCCAAGAGATCGCGATGAGTAGATTGATGCGACTGTCGCGAATCGGCGCGACTGTCGTTCGTCATCGTCTCGATGATCTGCTCGACCGGACTGGGGTCGCGGAGGAGCAGTTGCCGGCGCCGCTACGACTACTGTGGCGCCTCTCGCCGACACGCTGGCTACCGAAACCCAAGGATCCGCCTGCCCATCGACTCCGGCTCGCGCTGGAAACGCTCGGTCCGGTTTTCATTAAATTCGGTCAGATCCTGTCGACGCGGCGAGATTTGCTCGCGCCGGACTACGCAGACGAACTCGCCAAGCTGCAGGATCGCGTTCCGCCGTTTCCAGGCGACCAGGCACGCGCAAAAATTGAAGCCAGCCTCGGGAAACCGCTTTCTGATGTCTTCGCGTCGTTCGACGAACAGCCGCTCGCCTCGGCGTCAGTGGCGCAAGTGCACGCCGCGCGCCTGCTCAGCGGCGAGGACGTGGTCGTCAAGGTGGTGCGCCCTGGCATCGAGGCAGTGATCCGCGAGGATCTGATGCTATTGCACACCATCGCCAGATTGCTGGAGCGCGTCTCGGGAGACGCACGCAGGCTACATCTCGTCACCATCGTTGAGGACTATCAGACTACGATCATCAACGAACTGAATCTGGTCCACGAAGGCGCGAACACAGCCAAACTAAGGCGCAATTTTGCCGAGTCGCCGCTGCTGTACGTCCCTCGGGTCCATTGGGATTACACCCGTGAAGACCTGCTGGTACTCGAGCGTATCCGGGGAGTGCCAATCGCCAATGTCGAGGAACTACGTGCCTGCGGCACCGACATGAAGCTCCTCGCGGAACGCGGTGTCGAGACTTTCTTCACGCAGGTATTCGTCGACAACTTCTTTCACGCCGACATGCATCCCGGGAATATTTTTGTCGACGTCACGAATCCGAGCGATCCGCGCTACGTGGCGATCGATTGCGCGATCATTGGCACGTTGACCGACGAGGATCAGAACTACCTCGCGCGCAATCTGCTCGCGTTCTTCAACCAGGACTATCGCGAGGTGGCCCGCCTGCATCTCGAGAGCGGTTGGATTCCGGAGGAAACCAAAGTCGCCGAATTCGAGGAGGTCATTCGCCGCGTGTGCGAGCCGATCTTCGAGAAGCCGCTGAAGGAAATCTCGTTCGGTCACTTTCTCGTCACGTTGTTTCAGACAGCACGCGAATTCAACATGGAGGTGCAGCCGCAACTGGTGCTGTTACAAAAGACACTGCTGAACATAGAGGGCCTGGGCCGTCAGTTGTATCCCGACCTCGATCTATGGCACACCGCAAAGCCGTTCATGGAACGATGGATGGAGCAGCGCGTCGGACCCACCGCCATATTGAGGCAACTCAGCACCTACGCACCGGAGTTGATCGAACAGTTGCCGAGACTTCCGGAACTGATGATAAGTGCCAGCCACGGATTGCGCCGGCTCGACAAGATCGCCCGCGAGCAACGCATGGTCATGAATCGGCTTGCATTGCTGCTCGAAAGTCAGCAACGCAGAGATCGCGGGCGGCGATGGATCGGCGTGATAGTACTGCTGATCGGCGCGACGCTGCTTTGGAACCCGGTCGTACACGCACTGCGGGCAGGCGAATCGATACCGATTACCGTCGGCATACTTGCCGCTGTGCTAGGCTCGATTCTGATCGCGAGGACCTGATCCGTTGGACATCATCGAAGCATTGACGAAAATTCTGGAGGAACGGCGCTCGGCAGACCCCGAATCCTCGTACGTGGCATCGCTGTATAGCTCAGGTCTCGATCGAATCCTGAAGAAGGTGGCCGAAGAGGCCGGCGAGACAGTCATTGCGGCAAAGAATGTCGAAACCACTGCGCGCAACGACGCACTGATCGGCGAAGTCGCCGACCTCTGGTTTCATACCATGGTGATGCTGGTACACCTGCAGCAGCAGCCCGTCTGGGTGTTGGACAAACTTGCAGGCCGCTTCGGCGTCTCCGGACATGCCGAGAAGGCGGCCCGAACCACTTCGCAGATCGACTGACGTTCCAGGCGTATACTGGCCGGGCACGCCACCTCATATGGAGAATGAAATGTTCGGTTTGGGTGTGGGAGAGTTGCTGGTCATCTTGGCAATTGTCGTGGTGCTGTTCGGCACGAAACGACTGAAGACGCTGGGCGGCGATCTCGGCAATGCAATCAAAGGCTTCCGGTCGGCGCTCAAGGAAGAGGAGTCATCACCGGCTCCGCGCGCACGAGTAATCGAAGGCGAGGTCGAGCACGTGACGCGTGCTGCGGAAGAACACAAAAAACAGGACACGAATGTTTGACAGCAGCTTTTCAGAGCTGGTGGTCGTTTGCGTAATCGCCCTTGTGGTATTGGGGCCGGAACGCCTGCCCGGTGCAATGCGCACCCTCGGTTTGTGGATAGGCCGCCTGTCGCGAACATTTTCCACCCTGAAGTCCGAGATCGAACGCGAAATCGGCATGGATGAGATTCGTCGCCAACTCCACAATGAAGCCGTCATGGACCAGATCAAACGTCTGGAGCAGGACGTTCGCGGTGAAACAGCAAACGGCACTAAGCCCGACTCCCACACCGATACGAGTTCAACCGGCAATACCCCGGTAGTGGCTGCAACCGCCGCGCCCGCCGCGACACCGGCCACATCGCAGCCCGAACACGAGCAATCGCACCGCTGAATTCAATGGCAAGCTCGAAGGACGCCCCGAAGCGTGCCGAAGAACACGACGTTGCCGTGGACTCCGACGAACGCCCTTTCGTCGATCACATCATCGAACTGCGCGCACGCCTGCTCAAAGCATTGCTTGCAGTGTTGGTGATGTTCTGCCCGCTCTACTACTTCTCCAACGACCTGTATGAGTGGCTGGCAGAGCCGCTGATGAAGAATCTGCCCGCCGGCAGCAACATGATCGCCACGAGCGTCACATCGCCATTTGTCGCGCCGTTGAAACTCGCAATGTACGCGGCGTTGTTTCTGGCGATGCCGGTCATCCTGCATCAGATCTGGGCGTTCATTTCACCCGGCCTGTATATGCGCGAGAAGCGCTTCGCGATGCCGCTGCTCATCTCGAGCGTATTGCTTTACTACCTCGGCATGGCCTTCGCGTATTTCATGGTGTTCCCGCTGGCATTCCATTTCTTCGCAGGCGTGACCCCGGCCGGTGTGTCGATGATGACCGACATCAATCAATACCTCGATTTCGTGTTGGGGATGTTCTTCGCATTCGGCTTCGCTTTCGAAATTCCAATCGCGACGTTCTTGATCGTCTCGACTGGTCTGACCACTACGAAGAGCCTCGCCGAAAAGCGTCCCTACGTAGTTGTTGGCATTTTCGTCGTCGCAATGGTGCTCACGCCACCGGACGTGATCTCACAATGCACGCTGGCGGTGCCGATGGTTGGTCTGTTCGAACTCGGCGTGCTTTTCGCCCGCCTCGCCGAGCACGATTCGCAAGACGATACAGAAGCCGAAGGCGCCGAAAAGACCGATTGACTCGGCAGCGGCCAACTCAAGCGCGTCTGAGGGCGCGGACGCACGATGCTAGCTCAGCAGGAACGTAACGGGGCCATCGTTGATCAGGGCAACCTGCATGTCCGCGCCGAAACGTCCGCTCGCCACACGGCCCACGCGCTCCCGCACCCGCTCCACGAATACATCGAACAGAGCGCGCGCATGATCCGGTGGCGCAGCAGAAGCGAAGCTTGGACGTCGGCCCCGTCGCGTGTCTGCTGTCAGTGTGAATTGCGGCACTACAAGCACTTCGCCGTCGACTTCGACAACACTGCGATTCATCGCCTTCGACGAATCCGCAAAGATCCGGAAATCCAAGGTTCGATCGGCGAGCTTTTGCGCCACCGCAGGCGAGTCCTGTGGAAACACTCCTACGAACACCAGTAATCCGAATTCGATCGCCGCGATGCATTCTTCGTCAACGCAGACACTCGCCTCGCGTACGCGCTGCAGCAGCGCGTTCAACGGCGTCCCGCGAGACAGGGCACTAGGCTCTCGCTTCGCGCTTACGCTGATTCTCGGTCAGGAAGCGTTTCCGAATCCGGATCGATTGCGGCGTTACCTCGACGAGTTCGTCGTCGTTGATGAACTCCAGCGACTGTTCCAACGTGAGTCGGACTGGCGGCGTTAGGATGACGTTCTCGTCGCTGCCTGCAGCGCGAACGTTCGTGAGCTTTTTCTCTTTCAGAGGATTCACTGTCAGATCGTTTTCCCGACTGTGGATGCCAATCACCATGCCTTCGTAAGCGTCGTCGTTCGGACCGATGAACAAGCGACCGCGTTCCTGCAGATTGAACAGTCCGTAGCCCACCGCCTTACCGCGACTGTTGGAGATCAGCACGCCGCTGGTGCGCTGACCAATCGATGCGGCGATCTCCTGATCGTAGCCGGCAAACCCAAATGACATGATGCCGGTCCCAGACGTCATCGACAGGAACTGGGGCCGGAAGCCCATCGATGCGCGTGATGCGATTCGATAGCTCAGGCGTACCCTGCCTTGGGCATCGCTCTGCATGTCGAGCAGCTCGGCCCGGCGAGCGCCCATCGTCTCCATCACGCGACCCTGATGGGCCTCCTCGACGTCGAGCGTCAGTTCCTCGAATGGCTCGTAGACCTTGCCACCCTCCTCTTTGGTGATCACTCTAGGTCGGGACACGGCGAGTTCATAGCCTTCCCGACGCATCGTTTCAATCAGGATCGCGAGATGCAACTCGCCGCGACCCGATACTCTGAATTGATCAGGGTCGCCGGTTTCCTCGACGCGCAACGCCACATTGTGCGAGGCCTCACGCAGCAATCGTTCGCGAATCTGTCGACTCGTCAAGAACTTGCCTTCGGTGCCTGCAAGCGGTGACGTGTTGACACAGAACATCATCGACACCGTGGGCTCATCTACCGTCAGCGGCGGCAGCGGTTCGGGGCACTCCCTGGCGCACAGGGTATCCGAAATGCTGATCTCGTCCACGCCTGTCACACAAACGATGTCGCCGGCCCGTGCGCTGTCCATCTCGACGCGCGCAAGGCCCAAGTGGCCAAGTACCGAAAGGACCCGACCGGACCGCACATCACCATGGCGATCGATCACACTAACGGGCGTATTGGTGCGCACCGAACCGCGCGCGATGCGGCCAATACCAATGACGCCTACGTAGCTCGAATAATCCAGCGAGCTGATTCGCATTTGAAATGGACCGTCGGCATCGACGTTTGGTGGCGGCACGCGCGTCAGGATCGCATCGAGCAGCGGCTTCATATCGGATGCCATGTCCTCCGGTTCCAGCCCGGCGGTTCCCAACAGCGCCGACGTGTAGATCACCGGAAAATCGAGTTGCTGCTCGGTTGCCCCGAGTGAGTGGAACAGATCGAACACCAGATCGACGACTTTGTGTGGGCGGGCACCCGGCCGATCCACTTTGTTGATCACAACTATCGGATTCAAATTCGCCAGGAACGCTTTCTTCGTTACGAAGCGTGTTTGCGGCATCGGTCCATCGACGGCATCGACCAACAACAGCACCGAGTCGACCATCGACAGGATGCGCTCGACCTCACCGCCAAAATCGGCGTGACCGGGTGTATCGACGATATTGATCTGATGGTCCTGATAGCGGATCGCCGTGGTCTTTGCGAGGATCGTGATACCGCGTTCGCGCTCCAATTCGTTGCTGTCCATGATGCGGTCGGGCGCCGCCTTACGCGCGTCGAGCGTGCCGGTCTGCTGCAACAGCCGGTCCACTAGGGTGGTCTTGCCATGATCGACGTGCGCAACGATGGCAACGTTGCGCAGCTTGGGTGCATTCATAGTATTCGCGTGCTTGTTAGCGAGCTTCGAAACGAACGGACTGGAGCTTCGTGCTAGACTTTGTGGCCCTCGACGGGCATGACTGAACGGGCACCGGCCCAAACGGGCGCGCATTATGGCTGAACGCAGAAAAGCTGTCGCGCTGATTTCAGGCGGCCTCGACTCAATGCTGGCCGCCAAGGTCGTGATCGAGGAAGGCGTCCACGTCGAGGGGTTGAATTTCTTCACCGGCTTCTGCGTCGAAGGCCACACCCACGCGATTCGCAACCAGCATCAGCGCAAAACGAAGCGCAACAACGCACTCTGGGTAGCAGAACAGCTCGGCATCAAGCTCCACATCATAGATATCTCGGAAGCCTACAAAGATATCGTGCTGAATCCGAAGCACGGCTACGGGGCGAATCTGAATCCGTGTCTGGACTGCAAGATCTTCATGGTCGAGCAGGCTCGCGTGTGGGGGTTCATGGAGGAGAGCGGCTGCGACTTCATCGTCACCGGTGAAGTTGTCGGCCAGCGACCCAAGTCACAGCGCCGCGATACCATGCCCCTGATCGCACGCGAATCCGGCGCTGAGGATCGCCTGCTGCGGCCACTGACCGCATTGAACCTGCCACCGTCGTTGCCCGAGCGGGAAGGCTGGGTCAATCGCGAGCACCTCTACGGATTCCACGGACGCAACCGAAAACCGCAAATCGCGCTCGCCGAACAATTCGGCTTCCACGACTATGCGCAACCCGCTGGTGGATGCTGCTTTCTGACCGACGCGACGTATTCAGCGAAGCTTTCCGATCTGTGGCGCGCGCGCGGCCAGCGCGACTACAGTCTCGACGACATCATGCTTTTGAAGGTGGGGCGTCACCTGCGCCCCGCAAGCCACTTCAAGGTAATCGTCGCGAGAGATGACGGTGAGAACAACTTCCTCGAAGGCTACCGCAAACAATTCGTGCACCTGCGAACCGAAAGCCATCAGGGGCCCCTGGCGTTGATCGATGGGAACGCATCGCCGAGCGATATCGAATTGGCGGCACGCGTCACCGCCCGCTACAGTCAGGGTCGCGATGCCGATGTCGTGCGCGTTTCCGCGCACCACCCCAACGGGGTTGTCGAACAGCTGCACGTCGTACCAATCCGAGCCCATCAAGTTCCCGCGGCATGGCATGTCTGACGACTTCTCCGCGCGCGACGCCGAAAAGCTGGATGTCAGCGGGCTGATCTGTCCGCTGCCGGTGATCCGTACCCAGGACCATATCAAGCGCCTCGAATGCGGCGCGTTGCTGGACATCGTAGCGACCGATCCAGGTGCGCTGCACGACATCCCCGCCTGGTGCCGAGTGCATGGGCACCAGGTGATTGCCATGCAGCGGAACGACCGTGAAATACATATCCGGGTTCGGGTTCGGCATGCGACTTGGTCATGAAACAGTGCGGCGTGACTCATATTGGTGCACGCGGCCAACTTGGTCGATCAGACCGCACAATAATGGCGCATCCACGATCGACTGCTCACGCCGCGGCCCGCGGCCGCGTTGAGCATTTGCGTGGCATGACTATTGCTGAATCTGACTATTACTGTTTGAACCCGCTAAGATAACCGGCCCCTATAACGGACAGCGCCCGTTGAGGCGGCCAACGCGCGAAAACAGCTCTCAACAGCACCCCGAACTCAGGAGCGGTAAGCAATGTCCGAAAACACTCTCAAAATGATCAAAGACAACGACGTCAAATGGGTCTCGCTGCGGTTTACCGACCCCCGCGGCAAGGAGCAGCACACAACATTTCCCACCGATGCCGTTACCAAAGACACCATCGAAGAAGGCTTCATGTTCGATGGGTCATCGATTGCAGGTTGGAAGGCAATTAACGAATCCGACATGATTCTGATGCCCGACGACGATACGCCCGTCATTGACCCGTTCCGGGACGAAACCACGCTGAACCTGCGCTGTGACATCGTCGAACCCAGTACGATGCAACCCTACAGCCGCGACCCGCGTTCGATCGCCAAACAGGCCGAGGCCTATCTCAAATCGAGCGGTATCGGCGACACTGCGTATTTCGGTCCCGAAGCAGAGTTTTTCATATTCGATGACGTTCGCTGGCAGGTAAAAATGTCCGGCGCGTCGTACTCGATTTCATCCGAAGAGGCGGCCTGGGAATCCAACGACGCCTACGAAGGCGGCAACATGGGTCACCGGCCGCGAGTCAAAGGAGGCTATTTCCCGGTTCCGCCAATCGATTCGGCCGCCGACATCCGAAACGCGATGTGCAGCACGATGCAGACAATGGGACTGCCGATCGAGGTGCATCATCACGAAGTCGCCACCGCCTGCCAGAACGAGATCGGCGTGCGCTTCAATACGCTGGTGAAGAAAGCCGACGAATTGCAGATCTACAAATACGTAGTGCACAACGTCGCACACGCCTACGGCAAGACCGCGACTTTCATGCCAAAGCCGCTCGTCGGCGACAATGGCAGCGGCATGCACGTGCACCAATCGATCGCGAAAGGTGGCAAGAATCTTTTTCACGGTGATGCGTACGCGGGAATGTCTGAAACGGCGCTCCACTACATCGGCGGCATCATCAAGCACGCGCGTTCGCTGAATGCATTCACGAACTCCAGCACCAACTCCTACAAGCGTCTGGTACCAGGCTACGAAGCGCCCGTGCTGCTTGCCTACTCGGCACGCAACCGATCCGCATCGATTCGAATTCCTTACATTCTCGCTGCGAATCCTCGTGCGTATCGTATCGAGGTCCGTTTCCCCGACAGTACCGCGAATCCCTACCTCGCGTTTGCTGCCATGCTGATGGCGGGCCTCGATGGCATAAAAAACAAGATTCATCCCGGCGACCCGTTCGACAAGGATTTGTACGATCTCGAACCGGAAGAGCTGGAAGGCGTACCGACCGTCGCGACCTCCCTCGAAAACGCCCTCGACTGCCTGAACGAGGACCGCGAGTACCTGAAGGCAGGCGGCGTGTTCTCAGATCAGATGATCGATTCGTATGTGCAGTTGAAGCGTCAGGATGTCGCGTTGGTGAACATGACAACGCACCCGGCGGAGTTTGAGTTGTACTACAGTGTCTAGCAGCGTCTAGCCGCGCGCGGCTGCGCAGCGGACTCGACATCGACCATGTCACGAAACCCCGGGTCGCTTACGGACCCGGGGTTTTTTTATACATCGCGCAGACGCATATTAGACACTTACGTCATCGCGGGCAGGCTCATGGGAATCCGATCGGTACTGTTCATTGCGCTCGTTGCCTCATCGACCGCGGCGTTCGGACAGATCTACAAAACCGTGGACGCGGACGGCAACGTCGTATTCACTGACATCGCACCCGTTGATCGTTCCACCGGGAAACCAGTGCCACAGGCGGTCACCGTGCCGCCCACCAATACATACGACCCGCCCGTACAGCCGGCGACTCAAACACCCGACAACACCCCTGCGCAAACGCCAGCAACTGCATACGCACAACTCAATGTGATCTCGCCGACACCGGAGGAGACCATTCGTGACAACGCCGGAAACGTTCAGGTGGAAGCCGCGATCAACCCTCCGCTGCGAGGCGCTGATCAGATGCTGTTGTTACTCGACGGTTCACCGGTCGATGTCCAAGGGGTGAACGGCGTGTTCGAACTCTCGAATGTCAATCGAGGCGCCCACACAGTGGCCGTCCGCGTTGTCGACAGCCAGGGAAATGTCGTGATCGACAGCGACCCGACGACGTTCTACCTGATGCGAATCTCGGTCAACAGCCCGCAACGGGCTAAACCGCAGCCTCACTAAACAGCACCAGCAGCACCGTCTTCGCATCTTGATTCACCGTTCCGTCTGCACTAATTTAGTGCAGACTGTTCCGACACCTATGTGTTTCCAGACCTGCCCGCTCGACCCAGTCCGTATGCGTCCTGGAATAGTAAGTGTTTACTCAAGTCCCTGGGTCGTATTCCGGCATTGGTTCGATAATTGCTTCGCAATCGAGGCCATTGCCAACAGGCAAGGCAAAATGGCGGCGACGTCGATGCCACCCAGCAGCCCATCGCACCAGACTGGAACCCGCTACGTATGCGATCACCAGACGACCTCCTCGACCAACAGAGCACTGCGGTGATGCTGGTGTCGTCGAATCTGCTCGTTCTGTATCTGAATCAGGCCGCCGAAACGTTGATCGAGGCGAGCGGTCATCGGCTACTCGGCGAACCGCTCGCACGCGCGTTCAATGATCCTGCGACGTCGGCCACGGCCTTCGCCAAGGCGCTGAACACTGGTCAGGCATTTACCAAACGCAGCGCCATTGTGAGAACGATTTCGGGTGCGACCGTATCCGTGGACTACACCGTTACGCCAATACTGGATCGCGCGCCGCCAGAGTTGCTCATCGAGATCCAACCCCTCGACCGCTTGCTGCGCATCAACCGAGACGATCACCACGTGTCGGTTCAGTCGACCACCCGCAAACTTGTTAGGGGTCTAGCGCACGAGATCAAGAATCCGCTCGGCGGCATTCGGGGCGCCGCGCAGTTGCTGCAGCGCGAACTCGAAACCGAACACCAACGCGACTACACACGCATCATCATCGAGGAAGCAGATCGCCTGCGTAACCTCGTCGATCGGATGCTCGGCCCAAGCCAGATGCCCCGATTTGCGTCAGTGAACGTGCATCAGGCGCTCGAACGCGTGGTTCAACTGTTGCACGCCGAGGCACCAGGTCGAGTTCGCTTCGTTCGCGACTACGATCCGAGTCTTCCGGAAATAGAAGCCGACCTCGAGCAGTTGATCCAGGCACTACTCAACATCGTCCGCAATGCGCAGCAGGCGCTCGAGACGACATCCTCCGGTCAGATCAGGCTGGGCACTCGAATCATCCGGCAATTCACGATCGGCACCACGCGGCACCGACTCGTTCTGTGCCTCGAAGTCGCCGACAACGGCCCTGGCATCGCGCCCGACCTGTTCGATCGGATGTACTACCCAATGATCAGCGGTCGCGCGGACGGTTCCGGTTTGGGCCTTTCAATTGCACAGAGCATCATCAGCCAACACGGCGGTTTGATCGAATGCGAAACGCAACCGGGTGCCACGACTTTCAGCATCTACCTGCCGTTGGAGCAGTCGCATGGCAAACAGCCGCATGGCAAATAGCAATGTCTGGATAGTGGACGACGATCGTTCGATCCGCTGGGTATTGGAGCGCGCCCTCGAACAGGCCGGCATGACGGCAATGACCTTCGACAACGGCGATGCGATGCTGCAGCGCCTGGATCGCGAGCGGCCGGACGTGATCATCAGTGACATTCGTATGCCCGGCATCGACGGCATCGCGCTACTGGAGCGGGTACATCATGACGCGCCGACACTGCCGGTGATCATCATGACCGCGCATTCGGATCTCGAGAGCGCGGTCAACTCCTATCAAACGGGTGCGTTCGACTATCTGCCGAAGCCATTTGACGTCGACGACGCGATGGCGATGGTTCGGCGCGCGGTCACGCACGCGCGTGAACAACGCACCGAGCCAACATCGGACGACGCGGGGCCCACGGAAATCATTGGTCAAGCACCTGCGATGCAGGAGGTCTTTCGCGCCATCGGACGATTGTCGCACTCCAACGTTACAGTTCTGATCAACGGCGAATCCGGCAGCGGCAAGGAGTTGGTCGCCCGCGCGCTGCATCGTCATAGCCCACGGGCTGCCGCAACCTTCATCGCACTCAACATGGCCGCGATTCCGAAGGACCTCGTCGAAGCAGAGTTGTTCGGCCACGAAAAAGGCGCATTCACCGGCGCCGCACAACAGCGCGTCGGGCGATTCGAACAAGCTAACGGGGGCACACTGTTTCTAGATGAGATAGGCGACATGCCGCAGGACACGCAGACACGCCTGTTGCGTGTGCTCGCGGACGGTGAATTCTATCGCGTTGGTGGCCGTGCGCCGGTGCGGGTCGACGTGCGCATCATCGCTGCGACTCATCAGAATCTCGAGCGGCTCGTCGAACAAGGTGCGTTTCGCGAAGATCTCTATCATCGGCTCAACGTCATTCGCATTCACCTGCCACGGCTATCTGAAAGACGCGAAGACATACCACTGCTCGCGCGTCATTTTCTCAGAGCCGCCGCGCTCGAACTGGGTGGGGAAACGAAGACGCTGCGCGGCGACACTGAACGGTATCTCGCGGGGCTGCCGTGGCCGGGTAACGTGCGTCAGCTCGAAAATACCTGCCGCTGGTTGACGGTGATGGCAGCGGGGCGCGAAGTTTATATCGACGACTTGCCGCCGGAATTGCGGGCAGCCGAAAGCGCCGCAACATCAACCAGCGATTGGGAAACCGCGTTGGCGCGCTGGGCGCACGAAGAACTCGCGCACGTTTCGCCGGATGGCGAAACAGCGTTGCTTGCCACTGCGATGCCGCGATTCGAGCGTATCGTCATCGAGGCCGCCCTGGCGCGCAGCGGCGGAAGGCGGCGCGACGCATCGATATTGTTAGGCTGGGGCCGCAATACCCTGACCCGAAAGATGAAGGAACTCGACATGAATACGCCGGGCCAGGATGCAGACCATGACGCGAACGAAAGCGGTTGACGGCTCCAATCAACGCGTTCGTGAATGGCGATCACGCACCGGCGTTTCCCGTGCGATTGGATAGACCGCCGCTCAGTCAGAGCTTTGCGATCACCTCATCGCCGAGACGTTTGATCGAATTGACTGCATCGCTCGGGTCCGCGAACGTCGTAACACGAACCACGCCGATATCCTCGAGCCGTTTGATCGAGTCGGGGCCGGCCTGCGGGCTCCACATGGTCGTAATCTCGATCTCATCGTAGTTGCGGCCGAGCCTCTCGCAAACCGATCGCAACTGCGCCAGCGCTTTGCCCAGTTCCTCAGGATCGGCGACTGGCGCGAACCATCCGTCGCCGACCTTGGCGATGCGTTCATAAATCTTGCCCTTGGCGCCGCCGATGATCACCGGCACGTGCGGCCGCTGCACCGGCACCGGGTAGCTCTTGAAACCATGCCAATCGAGAAACTCGCTGGCGTGTTCAACAACCTCCCCGGACCACACCTTCTTCATGGCAACCACGTAGTCATCGAAACGTGCGCCACGACGCTCAAACGGCGTACCCATCGCCACGAACTCTTCCTGCAACCAGCCAATGCCGACGCCGAGCATGAAACGTCCGTTGGAAACCACATCGAGGCTCGCTGCCTGCTTTGCAAGCAACAGCGGGCTGGTTTGCGACAGGATGTTTACGCCGGTACCGAGCCGAATCGTTTTGGTCTGCGCCGCAATCGCGGTCAGCGCGATCAACGGATCGAAGAAATTCGTTTCCGGCGTGGCACCCATCTTGCCGTTGGGGCTGTACGGATACTTCGATTTGTAGTCGACCGGCACGATCACGTGTTCGAACGTCCACACCGACTCGAAACCGACCGACTCAGCAACCTGCGCAAGACCAACCATCTGTTGCGCATTCTCGACACCGATATTCACTGGAATCAGACCGAATTTCATTGCGAACTCTCATCGTTTGGCGGACAGCGCATCGAAACAGACACGCGTGGTCGGCGCAAGGTTCCGCTGGCAAGATTGAACGCCGCAACGAAAGGCACCCTCGATGATCGACGTCATTCTGTATCAACCGGAGATCCCGCCCAACACCGGCAACATCATGCGGTTGTGCGTCAATTCAGGTGCGCGGTTGCATCTGGTCGAACCGCTCGGATTCACCCTCCACGACGCAAAGCTGCGCCGCGCTGGACTCGATTATGGTGATTGGTCGAACGTCTTAGTCCACCGGGACTTGGATACCGCGCTCGCATCGCTCTCCGCGCCGCACGTCTGGGCGCTTACGACCAAAGCAACGCGAAGCTTCGCCGATGTACGCTTCAGTCGCGACGATGCGTTGTTGTTCGGACCGGAAACCCGCGGCCTGCCGACGCCGCTACTGGAGCGGTTTCCGGTCGATATGCGCATCCGCATTCCGATGCGTCCGCAGTCGCGCAGCCTGAATCTGTCCAACGCAGTCGCCGTGGTGGTTTACGAGGCGTGGCGGCAACTTCGCTACGTCGGTGCGAGCTAGCGCATGCGCGGCGCTGCTGCGCTCGGCGCTATGAACAATTCAGTGCTGAACCTGTGCGGGGTCGTTGCCACGCTTCACGGCTTCTTCGAACATTGCGTCGAAATTCACCGGCGCCAGCATCAATGGCGGAAAGCCGCCTTTGATGACGAGACTGTCAATCGTCTCGCGGACATAAGGGAACAATATGCTGGGGCATTGGGTCGCGAGAACCCGACGCAGCCGCTCCTCCGCGAGGCCACGAATGCGGAACACGCCCGCCTGTTGAACTTCAACGATCATTTGTGTCTGACCCGCGCTCGACGTCGCGTTTACAGTCACCGTCAAGACGACTTCGAATCGCTCTTCGATCAGCGCGCTGGTGCGGGTGTTTATCTCGAGTTCCACTTGCGGTTGCCATGGCTCGCGGAAAACCTCCGGCGCCCGTGGTGACTCGAATGACAGGTCCTTGACGTAGATTCGTTCGAGCGCGAACTCTGCGGGTGACGTGCTCATCGACTAAGCATCAACCCTTCACAACCGGCAGATTCTGGTTGCGCCATTCCGTCATGCCGCCGCTCAACCGTGACACCGACGCGAAGCCGGCTTTGCGCAACACCGCGCCGGCCGCACCGGCGTGCTGGCCCATCTTGCAGACGATCGTCACCGGCCGTTCCTTGAATTTCTCGAGTTCGGGCATGCGGCCCGCAAGTGCCGTGTGCGGAACGTTCACCGCATCGACTATGTGACCGGCCGCGAACTCTTTCGAATCGCGCACGTCGATCACCACCGCGCCCTCGCGGTTGACCAGGTTCACCAGTTCCTGCGGGCTCACCCCTTTTCCGCCCCGTTGGGTCTCATTGCGGATGAACAGTGCGAGGAGGACGGCGAAAATCCCGACGAGGACCGGATGATGTTGAATGAATTCAAGCAGCTGGGCCATCGAAAACCTGAAGGCGCTGTATCGGGCGCGGTATGGGAAACGGCGCGCATTATACACAGCTGCCACGGCCGCGGTGTTCGCTGGTGGTCAAACTGATTAGAATGCGCGCTTCCCGCGCGCCGAGGTTTTTTGCCCCATGTCAGACACACCCCGCCGCACCGGTCTGCTCATCGTGTTGGATGGTTTCGGCTACAGTCCGAACGTCGAAGGCAATGCCATCGTCGCCGCCACCACGCCGACGTGGGACGCGCTGTGGGCCGACGCACCGCACACGTTGATATCCGGTTCCGGCCAGGATGTCGGCCTGCCATCGGGTCAGATGGGAAATTCCGAGGTGGGCCATATGAACCTCGGTGCCGGCCGCGTCGTGTATCAGGATCTCACGCGCATCAGCCGCGCAATCGAGACAGCGGAGTTTGCCGCCAACGCCGTCATCAACCGCGCCATCGACGCAGCAAAGGACAGCGCGCTGCACGTGCTCGGGTTGCTGTCGCCTGGCGGCGTCCACAGTCATGAAGACCACATCTTTGCGTTGATCGCCCACGCCGCTGCACGAGGCGTTACGAAGGTCTATCTGCACGCGTTTCTCGACGGTCGTGACACGCCGCCGAAGAGTGCTGCAGCATCGCTCGCGCGCGCGGATGCCGAATTCGCAAAACTGGGCGTCGGTCGCACGGCGTCGATTGTCGGGCGCTACTTTGCGATGGACCGGGACCAGCGCTGGGATCGGGTCGAACGTGCCTACAACCTGCTCGTTCACGGCCAAGCACCGTTTCATGCCAACGATGCGCAGGCCGCGCTGGCGGCCGCCTATCAACGCGGCGAGAGCGACGAGTTCGTGCAACCGACCTCAGTGCATTCGGCGGAGGATTCTCCGATTCGTATCGAAGACGGCGACTCAATCATATTCATGAACTTCCGCGCCGATCGGGCCCGCGAACTGAGCCGCGCATTCATCGCCGACGATTTCTCCGGATTCGCCCGGCACACCCGAATCAAACCGTCAGCGTTCGTGACGCTGACACGCTACGCCGACGATATCGACGTACCCTGCGCGTTCGAGCCGGAAAATCTCACCAACACATTCGGTGAATACCTCGAGCGTCTGGGGCGCACTCAGCTGCGCATCGCTGAAACCGAAAAGTATGCGCATGTCACGTTTTTCTTCAGCGGCGGTCGTGAAACACCGTATGCCGGCGAGGATCGTGTGCTGATTCCGTCACCGCGGGTCGCGACCTATGACCTACAGCCGCAGATGAGCGCACCCGAGGTGACCGACAGGCTCATCGAGGCAATTCGCTGCCGGCACTACGACGCAATCATCTGCAACTTCGCCAACGCCGATATGGTCGGCCATACCGGCATGTTCGACGCCGCCGTGCAGGCAGTTGAAGCGCTCGATGCCTGTCTCGGTCGAATCGTCGCTGCAGTGCGCGAGACCAATGCCGAATGCCTGATCACCGCGGACCACGGCAATGTCGAACAGATGTCAGACAAAGCGACCGGACAGCCGCATACCGCCCACACGTGCGAGCCTGTGCCGTTGGTCTATGTCGGTAACCGCACGCTGCATCTTCGTAACGGCGGAACGCTGGCCGACGTCGCGCCGACGCTGTTGACACTAATGCAGTTGCCGGTGCCAAAGGAGATGACCGGACGATCGCTCATCGATCAGTCCACGTCCACGCGCCGCAGCGCGTAGCATCCAGACGCATGCAGTGCCGCAAGCGGTTCGCTTGGCTGAGCGCGACCTGGATCGCGGTGTCGGCGCTATCAACCAGCGCTGCGGAAGATATTTCGAAAGCGCAGCGCGATATCAGCGGCATCACCCGGCGGCTCAACGACCTCGACGCGTGGTTCTCCGACGCAACTCGACGACAGCGCGATCTGCAGAAGGAGTTGCGCGACACAGATCAATCGATTGCTTCGACCAGCAGCCAGATCCGCCGGATCGAAGATGAACTGAAGCGAATCGCCGCCTCGCTTACGGAACTGAAAACCCAGCAGGACGCGCTCAACGAACAGCGCGACGCACAAGCCAAGCTGATCGCCAGCCATCTCGCGGCGGCGTATCGCTTATCCGGCGAAGACTTTCTGAAGCTGCTGCTGAATCAGCAGAGCCCCGATCAATTCGATCGGATGATTCGTTACCACCGCTATTTCTCCAGCGCGCGCACCGAAGCCCTGGAGGCGTATCAGAAAACGCTCGCCGCAATTGATGCCAATACGGCTGCCACCCACGCGCGCGAGCAGGAACTGGCTGCGCAAGAACGCGATCTGGACGGAGAACGCACGGAGTTGCGCACGAAGCGCGATGCGCGCGAACGCCTGCTGGTAGCGTTGAACACGCAGATCGAAGGCAAGTCTCAGGAAAAGTCGCGCCTCAGCGAGGATCGCAAACGTCTCGCCGCGCTGGTCGCCGAACTTCAGCGCCGTGCGAAAGAGCGCCTCGAGGCCACGACGTTCGCGCGCGCAAAAGGCAAGCTGCCGTGGCCAACGGAGGGCAAACTCGCGCACCGATTCGGCGAGTTTCGTGCCGGTGGTCTGCTGAAGTGGCAGGGAATCTTCATCGATGCCGCCGAAGGGACACCTGTGACGGCAGTGCACAGCGGTCAGGTCGCATTCTCCGATTGGTTGCGCGGCTTCGGCCTGCTGACGATCATCGATCACGGCAGCGGCTACATGAGCCTCTATGCGCACTCGGACGTCCTGTACAAGCGCGTTGGCGATCGGGTCAAGGCGGGTGAAACGATTGCGACCACCGGACGCAGCGGTGGCCAATCCGAAAGCGGCCTGTATTTCGAGATTCGTGCCAAGGGCGCTGCAATCGATCCGCTCGCATGGCTGTCGCGTCGCTGACGCCGCAAACAGCGCAACTCGCGGAGACGCCACCCAGATGGACGCATCAACACCCCGACACCGATTGGCGCTGGTCGCATTCGGCGCGGTCATCGGGGTGCTGATCGGCATTACGGTGCGCCCGCTGTTCGAACATCCCAAATCGGCGATCGAACCGGACCTCCGTACGTTCGCTGAAGTCGTCAATGAGGTTCGCGACAACTACGTTGAAGCAAAGACCTCCGACGCATTGATCACCGACGGCATCCACGGCGTCATGAGTTCACTCGATGAGCATTCCGTGTTCCTCGATGCTGGCGCGCTGACGAAACTGACCGAACAGACCACGGGGCATTTCGGCGGTGTCGGCATCGAACTGGCATTCGACGCAGGCACATTCAAGGTCATCGCACCCGTCGACGACACGCCCGCGCAACGCGCCGGTATTTATCCCGGCGACGAGTTGATCCGGATCGATGACACGCCGCTACTCGGTCGTACACTGGATCAGGTCAATGACGCGTTGCGCGGCAAACGCGGCACGGAAGTCCGCGTAACGGTGCATCGCGACAACGACGACCTCGAATTCACGTTGCACCGTGCCGAAATCAATGTCGCAAGCGTGCGCACCCGATACCTCGAGCCCGACTACGGATACGCGCGCATCTCGCAGTTCCAGACCGGTACCGGAGCCGAGTTTGTCAAAGCGCTGAAAGCGTTGCAGACCGGCCATGGCTCACATCTGAAAGGCCTGGTGCTCGATCTGCGCAACAATCCGGGCGGTGTATTGCAGGCTTCGGTCATCGTGGCTGACGCATTCCTGACGAGAGCAGATGGTCTGATTGTCTACACCCATGGGCGTACTCGTTCATCCGATCTGCGCTTTGTCGCCACCGACGGTGACCTGCTCGACGGCGCGCCGCTAATCGTTCTGGTCAACAAAGGGTCCGCATCTGCGTCGGAGATCGTCGCGGGCGCGCTGCAGGATCACAAGCGTGCACTCATACTCGGTTCGAGGAGCTTCGGAAAAGGCTCCGTGCAGGCCGTGCTACCGCTCGATCACGATCGCGCATTGAAATTGACAACGGCGCTGTATTACACGCCAAACGGTCGTTCGATCCAATCCAAGGGTATTGATCCGGATGTGGTCATCGATGCAGACAGCACCCGCCACGCGGACCGCGCGGCGCTGCTTGCCGAAGCCCTACGCCAATTGAAGCTGGCACAGCATGGCTGATCGACGACATCGGATTGCTCATGTGCTGTGGTTCATCGCGGCCATGCTCACCACGACAACGCTGGTCGCCGCGCCATCGACATCCGCGGTGTCAGGGTATTCGGCGAAACCGGAGCAACATGTGGCAGCGGTCCTGGCGGTCATCATCGACGATCTCGGCTACAGCCTGACTCGCGGGCGCAGCGCAATTGCGCTGCCGGGGCCTATCACCGTGGCGATATTGCCATTCGCACCGCACACGACGGCGCTTGCCAAACTCGCGGCCGCGACCGGTGCCGACGTGATCCTGCACGAACCGATGCAGGCGAGCCACGAACTGCCGACGGAACCCGGCACATTGACCGCCGCCATGTCGTCCACCGAGCTCGCCGATGCATTCGAACGCGCGCTCGCCGACGTGCCGCAAGCAATCGGCGTCAACAATCACACCGGTAGTCTGCTGACAGCGCGGCGGTCGGCGATGATGTCGCTGATGCGGGAACTGCGCTTACACGGATTGTTCTTTCTGGACAGCCGCACAACGCCGAAAACCGTCGCACGCAGCGTGGCAATCGAGAACGGCATACCGGCCGGGCGTCGCGATGTCTTCCTCGATCACGTTGCCGACGCGCGCGACATCGCCGCCGAGTTCGAGCGGGCTATCGTTATTGCGCGCCGCCAGGGCCACGCGGTGCTGATCGCGCACCCATACGACATCAGTCTGGAATTTCTGCAACGCGCGTTGCCGACCTTGGCTGAGCGGGGCGTGGTTCAGGTTCGCCTGGTCGACCTTGTCGAGAGACTCACAGCTGTATCGGCGCCACCAACAACGCCTGTGCTGAGCGCAGATCGAGCGTCCCCTCGTACAGCGCCCGCCCTGTGATCACGCCCAACACGTTGCTGCTGCTGGCCGCGGCCGCGTGTGCGAGTTCACGCAGGTGAGCCAGATCTCTGACGCCGCCTGAAGCAATCACCGCGACCCCCGACTGCTCCGCCATTTCGATCGTCGCTTCGATGTTGAGCCCGCGGCCCATCCCGTCGCGCGCAATGTCGGTATACACAATGCCGGCGAGCGGCAGGTGACCAACCCGTTGGGCGAACGTCACCGCCCGTTCGGTCGTCGTTGTTTCCCAGCCGTCGGTTGCAATCATTCCGTCACGGGCATCGAGCCCCAACAGAATTCGATCGGGAAACGCCGCGCATGCTTCCGCCAGGAATGCCGGTTCACGCACCGCGCGCGTGCCGATGATCACCTGATCGATACCGGTATCGAGGTAGCCCTTGATCGTCTCGATTTCACGTATACCACCGCCAACCTGCACGGGCACCTCGCCGGCCGCCGCGCAGATCGCGCGAATGATCGCTGCATTGCGCGGCGCACCGGCAACAGCACCATCGAGATCGACGAGGTGCAACCGCCGGCAACCCTCGTCGAGCCAATGCCGCGCCATCGCCACCGGGTTGGTACCGAACACGGTCACTTCATCCATACGTCCCTGTCGCAACCGGACGCATTGGCCATCTTTGATATCGATCGCGGGGATGACCAGCATCGCGCTACAGCGAGCCTTTCGTCGACGGTGTGGCGTCGCCGAGGCGCGCATCGAGCGCCACGGCCATCCGCAGCGCGCGGCCGAATGCCTTGAAGAGCGTTTCCGCCTGATGGTGACTGTTGTCACCGCGGAGGTTGTCGACGTGCAGCGTCACCATCGCGTGATTCACGAAACCCTGAAAGAACTCGTGGCACAGGTCGACGTCGAACTCGCCGACGCGCGAACGCGTGAACGGTACGTGATATTGCAATGACGGGCGCCCCGAGAAATCGATTACGACACGCGACAGCGCTTCGTCGAGCGGTACGTACGCATGGCCGTAGCGCGTCAGGCCCTTCTTGTCGCCGACTGCCTGTGCAACCGCCTGACCCAGCGTGATGCCAATGTCCTCGACGGTGTGGTGTGGGTCTATCTGCAGATCACCCGTTGCTTTGACCGTCAGATCGATCAACCCATGGCGTGCGATCTGGTCGAGCATGTGATCCAGAAACGGAATTCCGCTCGACAGCGTTGCCACACCCGTACCGTCGAGATTGACGGCGACTTCGATTTGCGTCTCGAGCGTATCGCGCGCGACGCGCGCCCTGCGCGCTTTCATGCGTCGTCCTCAGCAGGTTGCTGAAAGGCCGCGCAGTATAGCAGCGCCGCCGGGGCGACCTATCCTTCGCGATATCCGTTACAGGCGGTCAAGCAGGCTGCCGTGTGGCAGAAACCGATTTGTCGTATGCGCCTTGATCCATGGCGTGAGGTCTTTCGGATAGGCGTTGCGGCGCCGCAACTCACGCACGATGGTGATGACCGGCGAGCGCGCCCCAGCTTCCCATCCGGGCAGCCGCATCTCGGCGACCGTAAGCGCCTTCACCAGTCGAATCAGACGCGAGTCGGGTTCCTGCTCGAGCAGCGGCGTCCAAACATCGTCCGGGAGCTTCATCAGAGCCGCCCAATTCAATACCTGCCCCGCAGACAATCCCAGGTCGGGTTCATCTAACGAATCCGCCACGTCGGACAGTCGCGCGAGCGTGATCGAATCCAACGGCACCTCTTGCGGTTGCCAGACTCCAACATCAGCCATCGTTCATCACAGTGTCGCAACTTGCGATCAGCCTACCGTCCTTTACAAGGTTGGCACAATACAAACGGGAGCCTGTGCTGCAATGAATTCGTTGACAAACACATCGTCCGATACGCCTTCAAAGGACTCGTTCGAAACACCGGTAACCACTCAACTCGCAATCAACCCGCTCGCAATCAACGAGGGTGCTTCAGTCATGCAATCGGAGCGCAT
Source organism: uncultured Gammaproteobacteria bacterium (assembly GCA_963735085.1). GTDB lineage: Bacteria > Pseudomonadota > Gammaproteobacteria > Pseudomonadales > Azotimanducaceae > DATJGR01. Next base: position 1,761,396 of record CAVTJP010000005.1, on the reverse strand, counting down.
ATTTCAACAGCCGGACGGCAACTGGTATTTCCGAATTCGCGGCAACACCACGATGGGACCCTATTCAACCCACCGCGAAGCCGATCAGAGCCTGCAGCGATACACCGCGTCGTGTCGCCGCCAAGGCGAACTGAGTTTTAGATGGCCACGCTGGCTGCACGTGCGTCATTGGGTGCGCAAGGTCAGCGATGTTCCGAATGTAACCGCGAATCCGCGCCGGGCTTAGCTGCCGGCACTCAGCTCACGCGCGGTTCGTGCGCCTGACAAGGTCGGCCGCCGAAGCGGTTCTACTACGCGTTCCCGTATACTGCGCGGCATGCGCAAAATCCTGCTGATCACGCTACTCGTTCTGATATCGGCCGCCGGCGTGGTGTGGTGGCTGCTGGCCGATGCCAACCGCTACAAACCCCAAATCGTCGAACTGATCCAGTCACACACCGGCCTCACCGTAACCATCCGCGGCAACCTCAAATGGCGCCTGTGGCCGCCGGTGCAGCTGGTCGCGGAGGATGTGACCGCGGACTGGACAGCACAACCTGCGCAACCGTTGCTCTCCGCCCACGAACTGCGGCTCGACGCCGACATACTGCCACTGTTGTCGCGCAACCCGAAGCTGGCGATTCAGGGCATCGCGATAAACGGCTTGCGGGCGCACCTCGTCGAACATGGCAATGTCGCGAACTGGATGCCGCCGGGGCAGAAGGGCACGCCAGTCCCGCCACTGCCAATACCACCGCCCCGCGCAGCGGACTCAGCGACGCCCTGGCTTGTTGACCGCTTTACACTCGATGACGCGGTGATCGACTACACCCACGACGCCGAATCAACACAAGTCACCATCGATGCGTTGCAGATGAAAGGCATCGCGCCGGCGCGCCGTTTTCCACTGCACGCAAGGCTCGTGGTCAAGGATGCGCAGCTTGAAATTCCGTTGACGATCGCAGCCGCACTGACTTTCGATGCAGGCGTTGCCAAATGGCAGATCGACGACATTGACATCAATGGCGCGTACGGTAACCCCGGTCCCTCGTTTCGTTTGACGGGCACCGCGCATATGAATACGGCTGCCGGTACAGCCGATCTGCAAAACGCGCACCTCGACCTTGGCAAGGTGTCCGCAACGTTCGATGTCGCCGCAGTCGACCTGCTGAAATCGCCGCAAGTCAGCGGCCATTTGGACCTACCCCAACAATCGCTCGACAGCGTGGCAGCTACGTTTCGCACCCATCTCGATGTGCCGGTTGGTGTGAAGGCTGCGTTCACTGCGACGGTCGACCGCGTGGATTTGGCGAATGCAGAACTGCGTTACGGCGCGGCACTGGTGACGGGCAAGATCGGCGCTACGCTGACCAACCGGCCACATATCAGCTTCGATCTGGCGACCGACCGCTTCATCGTGCCATCGAGCAGAACGGCGGTCGCCTCGCTCGGCGCCGGTTCGTTTGCAACCGTTGCGTTCGCGGCGCCACCGGTTTCGGTCGACCCGTCGCTCGATGAAGCGTTGCTGCCACTGGAAGCGATACGCACGAACGATTGGGACGGCAAGCTCGCCATCGGCGAACTGGTGCAGGATGGGGCAACATTCCGCAACGCGACGATTGCGTCCAGCAATGCGGCGGGTGTTAGCAACACTGCAATCAATCTGCCGCATTTCTTCGGCGGCACCGCATCCACCCAACTGAAAATCGACGCAAACGGCAACGCACCGCAATGGACGCTGACGCCGAAGATGGACCACGTCGACAGCCAGGCTCTGATGGCGTGGCACGGCGAAAAATACGATTGGATTGCATCGATTCTCGCGAGCGGTGAAATGAGTATGCGTGGTAACACTGCACGCGAACTGATTTCATCATTGACCGGCCATACCACGTTCGACGGCGGTCAGGGCATCATCAACGTCGCGCAGATCAAGGATGCCGCACTGGCAGTCGCCAAAATCGCCGGCGGCACCGATAAGGTTGAAAAGTGGCCCGATCGATTGAAATACAAACGTTTCACCGGCGTCTGGGACACGAAGGGCCAGCAACAGAGCATCGATGTTGCGCTCGACAATCTGACCCTGAAAGCGCAGGGCAAAGTCGACCTGCTCGCCGACGACATGGATCTGCGCGCAACGGTGACGGTGAACGATGATCCGAAGTACGCCAGCTTCAAGGTGAACTCAACGATGACGGGCCTGCCGTTGCCAATCCGCTGCAAAGGCTCGATTGCGTCGCCGAGATGCGGTGCCGACGAAGACGGCACGCGCCAACTCGTTGCGCGCGCCCTGTCCGGGCAAGACCCTGAGATGAAGAAGAAACTCGACAAGGCGATCGACGAAAAGGTGCCCGCGGAATATCGCGATGCTGCCCGTTCGCTGCTCGAGATGCTGAACAAAGGCAATCACTCGAAACCGAAGTCGCCCTGACACGTGACGTGGCTATCCGATCAAATAATCGAGTGGTTCGATACGCACGGACGCAAAGATCTGCCGTGGCAGCACCCGCGCTCGCCATATCGCGTGTGGATATCCGAAGTGATGCTGCAGCAGACGCAAGTAGCGACCGTCATGCCGTACTTCGAGCGGTTCGTTGCGCGTTTTCCCAACGTCGACGCGCTGGCGCGTGCAGAGATCGACGAAGTGCTGCACCTGTGGACGGGCCTCGGATACTACGCGCGCGGACGCAACCTGCACGCTGCAGCCAGGCATATCGTCACAGCACACAAATCCGAGTTACCGCGTACGCTCGAAGCGCTGATGGCACTGCCCGGCATCGGCCGCTCCACGGCCGGCGCGATTCTCGCCGCCGGATACAGCATCCGCGCACCGATTCTCGACGGTAACGTCAAACGCGTGTTGGCTCGCTTTTTGGCTGTATCCGGGTATCCCGCCGAGCGCCTGATCAGTGAATCGCTATGGAGTCATGCCGAAGCGCACACGCCACATGCGCGCGTTGGCGACTACACACAAGGAATCATGGACCTCGGCGCCACCCTGTGTACACGCAGCAAACCGCGTTGCGCACAATGCCCCATCGCCACGCGCTGCGCGGCGTACATCCGCGATTCAGTCGCCTGCTACCCAGCACCGAGACCGCGGAAGACGCTCCCGGTCAAGCGCGCACGAATGTACCTGTTGGTCGATCCGACGGGACGTTGCCTGCTCGAGCGTCGGCCACCAACCGGAATCTGGGGTGGGCTATGGACTCCGCCCGAACGCGCCGCAGACTACCGCGTGGATCAAATGCTTGACGAGATCGGGCTGCGGTCATCAAGCACTGTCGCACTGCACCAACCTCCCGCATTCCGGCACACATTCACACACTTCCACTTGGACATCGAACCGCTTCGGATCGACGTGTCCGCGCCGACGCAGCAGGTCTCAGATGACGATCGCTGGCGCTGGCATGGCTCAAGTGACAATGAACCGCTTGGGCTTTCTGCCGTTGCCGTTAAACTGTTGGCCCTTACTCACTCGACGGCAGCTGCGCTGTGACTAGACTGGTCTTCTGCCGCAAGTATCAAAAAGAACTGGAAGGTCTCGATGCACCGCCACTACCTGGCGCACGCGGCCTGGAGATCTACCAGACCGTCTCCAAACAAGCCTGGAGCGAATGGCAAAAGCACCAGACGATGTTGATCAACGAAAAGCATCTGAGCTTGATCGACCCAGACGCACGCAAGTACCTGGCAGATCAAATGCACAGGTTCTTGAGCAATGCCGAAGTCGAGAGCGCCGAAGGCTATGTGCCGCCGACGAAATCCTGAGGGTGTTGCCTTGACGGGGTTGGGGGCAGTCGATTTAATACCGCCCGCTTGCGACCGGCACGTCTTCGCTCCATTTCGCTGGGCGATTGTGTGGAGTCGGTTTTCAATTTTGTCCTCCGGGCCAGGTAGCTCAGTTGGTAGAGCAGCGGACTGAAAATCCGCGTGTCGGCAGTTCAATTCTGCCCCTGGCCACCAAGGGAATCAGTAGGTTGCGCGACTTCGCGCCTTCACAAACCCGTTAGATTGTGTCTGTCTTGTGCCAATCCAATGCGATCGCGCCGTAGGAAACGGGTTCACTGAAGCGGACCTCCGTGTCCGTGGTGTTCGCATAGCGTATGGCCAGGCGCATCACGCCACCGGCCTGGCGCAGCTCAAGCAGTTCGACAGTGACCCCAGCCATCTCGGTTTCGACCGGCTCCGCGACAACGCACGCGGGCATGATGATCAGGACCGCGAAGAGCAGCCGAATGGCTCCGTTCACCAGGAATCTCCCGAAGCGGCGCAACTCGGGATTCTCGACCCCGGTTTGCGATACCGTCAAGATATTGCAGCGGTAACCCAACATAGATCTCTGATGATCCCCCATTTTCCCGGACACGCGGTTAAGGACTTTTCTGAGCGTGAACGTGATTCAGACCAGACACGACGTTAATAGCCACGATCCGGTGATCGCGCGCGTGCTGCGCAAAGCGGTGCAGTGGGCCGTGCCGATGCCGTCTCCGATCGATACGCCAACGTCGCTGGATTCGCCGACAGGGTTGTTCGAGAACTAACGCTGCGCCATGCGCTCCGAGTAGTCCCAACCCGTTTGCCACGTGGGCGTGATCTCGATGGCGACTTCGCTTGCACGGCGTGACAGCAGCCACTTCGCGAGCTTGCTGCCGCGATCGACGCGATAGCGATCGATCAGCCGATCGAGCGTGACGCCGCCCAGCTCAGGCCGTATGTGCACGTCACCGCGTCCCCTGATGCCGCGATACGGCATGTCGTTGGTAGACAGGTCGAAGGCGCAGCGCGGCGTGTCGTGCAACGCGCCGACGACGGCGGCGTCGACTTGGCTCGCACACCAGAACCGCTCGCCGTCCCAGTGAAACCAGAGCGGGACGATCAGCGGCCCGCGTCGCGCCTGCACCGAGATGCGAAGTGGCAAAGCCGCGGACAGAAGATCGGTTGGCAGCATGATCGGGTCCAGTGATTACGAGACGCCATCGTACTGTCATACGAGGCTGCGTGTTACGCGCGCGCCCTGCCAGAATCCATGAGGTCCGTGCGCGGCAGCAGCACCACAGCGAGTTGATGCTCGACACCGGTACCGTCCGCAATGCGGAGGTGCAGTTTGAAATTCCTATGCTCGCGACTTACTCACGGGTTTCGTCGAGCGCACGCTTGCGGCTCGCGTGCCCGACCGGTTCGTTCATTTGCGTCGACGAACTCGTTCATCAACGTTCCGAACGCAACACCTTCTTCCGCCGCATCGACCAACACGACGCCCACGACCTGTGTCGGATTCAAGATGGCAAAACGCCTCACGACGGGAACGCCGAACGACTCGCCGACCAGCACGAACGGGACTGCAAGGTCCGCCCGCTCTCCGTCAGCAGCGTCAGATCCGCACTCATCGACCGGCGTTCCAACCATCGATCGGCGACCGGCAACATCGATACATCCCTAATTGACACAAATTTGCCTCACCGACAGTGTAAAACCGTCAGCGCGTTGTGACGACGGTAGGCGGCACCAACGCAGCGAGCTTCGCCACGAAGTCCAATGGCTAGTGCCGATCGACCTGCAACCAGATTTCATTGCGCCGCATGAAGGGCAGACTGAACGGCGCGTTGTAGCGCGCCCACTGGGGTTCGCCGATCGGGACGAGCGCATCGCGGGCCAGCGCCGTGCGAAGGGCAGCGAGTTCCTTCTCGTAACGCGCGAGTGACCAGCCGCCACCATAGACGCGAACGGCCACGATGCGCTCGCCCACCTCACGCAAGCGGACCCGATCGTCGTTCGGCTTGGGCAGCGTTTCCAGGGTGTATTTCGATGGCATCGTGAATGCCACAACATAGCGGCCGGAACCAGAGCCCGGTTCTTGGGTCACCGGTGCTGTCATCGCGATCGTTTCGGATGGTGCCTGGACCACGGGCGCGGTCATCGCAATCGAAGAGTTTGTGGTGTTCCCGCCGAAGATGTACTTCGCGAGGATGCGGAAACCGGCGTTACCGGCTTCGGATTGTGTTGCGGTCACCTCGGTCTGCGCCACGCAGTAGGCAGGATAGTCGCGCAGCTCGTAGCCGTCCGCGGAGCGAACGACCGCGTAACTCGGTTCTTCGATGGCCATTGCGGGACGGACTCCGAAGAAGGCTCCGACGGATACGACGATGAACAGTACGGTGCGCATGGGTGTCGTAAGCCTCTATAAATTCGTCAGAACGGCGTGTCGAACGCCTCCTCGAGTGGTTGATCGGACGCTAGATCGGATCAGACGAGCAAGTCCTGTTGGTCCCGCTGCATGTCGGCAGCAGCGTACGAGCAGGTCAGCGCGATTTTCTCACCGCATTCGAGCATAGGAAGTTCAAACGGCACTTCTATATTGCGGACGGTACCGGTGTCGAGCACCAACGAGCAAGGACGGTGAGCGCGAAAGTGAATTCGGACGACGCCGCGTACGGTGAATTCGACCCCCGAAATCTCGCGTGTCTGAATTGCCTTCGAAGCACGCGCCACGCTGAGGCGACAGTATGCAGCACAACGCGGTAGTGTCTCAGTGAGACACTACCCGCAACGCCCAAGTCTAATCCAGCGGCGCCAACGATGGTTTAGCATCGCCAATCCATCCGTCCTGACGATGCGCGTGCAGCGCGGCACCGATGCCCATGGCCGACGTTGATCTGCTGGTAGCGAATCGAATTCGGGGTCGCCTGGTGGCGGCCGGCGCCGCGATGGCTGGCGTGCATTGGTTCCACTCCGGGCTGAGTTTCGTTTGCGCGTGCATCGCGGCAGGCATGGTCCTCTATGGCGTCGTCACCGCAGCCTCGCTCTATCTAGGCGCTTGGCGTGCTCATCGGTGAGACAGCGTCCTGATTGGCCCGCATGCCCACGGTCATCACCACTCGGACGGTGACGACACGTTTATTCGTTGAGGCGCATCCAAGGTCGATGAAATGACGACAAAGGCTGTAGCGATCTGCTGACGCCGGTGAAATCAAAACGGGAAGCCAGGCCATCCCGTCGCGGTTTCCAAGGGTCTGTAGTGGAATCGGTGAAGAAAATCATCTCGCCGATTCACATCTACTCTGTCGGATCCAATGTGTCCAAACTGTGCCAATACAACTTTCGCTGAACACATACCGAACTACGCTGAACTACGGTATCGAAATCGGCAAGCGCGCTAAGCGACTAATTTAGCTTGTTTAGTTCAAACGTCCAATCCAACTGAAAATCCGCGTGTCGGCAGTTCAATTCTGCCCTGGCCACCATGCACATCCTTTCGATTCAATTACTTACGCGGATCGCCAACAGCAGCATTGGGGCGCGATGTGGCGTTGGTGCCCATTTGGTGCCTAAATTGCACCAATTGGCATTGGTACGGGCCTTCTAGCTTCAGCACAAGGGCGGCCCGACTAGCGACGAAACGAATAGATAGTTCAGATTAGCGCATAGCCTTGATCCTCGGTTCGAATTCGCCGAGGTACGCACGATTAAATTGACCATTTCCGTCGTCGTTCGGTCGCGCGAGTGCCGTGTCGCGCCGCATCTCGTCCAACGCAATCGCTGAGGCCCCCTCGCGTAGCTCTGAGGCGATCGCTCAACTCGTCTGCGGAACAGGTTGTCTATGTGGCGGACAACGTCAGGGTTGAGCGTGGCGTTCTGTAACCCCCCTCATTTTCCGGACCACTTGGAGGTACGTCTTGTTCATCGCTCCATCCTCTCAAGAGTTGGAGGCTCCGAAAGTCCCGGCGCGATTCACTGACTCAAATCAGCGAGCCGTCCGTTTGAATTCACGGCTCTTCACAGATATCGTTTAGCACGGCCGCGGCGAGCAGAACCGGAGATCGTCGATTTTCGCCACTCCCGTTCGTCATTCTGTAGAGAGCGTTGAGACGCGCCAATTCGGGTGTTGAAAAGATGATCACCGTTTGGGGAACAGGGCGTGGCTTCCGGGTCGTCTGGCTGCTGGAGGAGATGGGACTTCCCTATCGGCTGAGACCGGTAGACCTGCTCGCCGGCGTCAAAAACGACTCTGAGTTCCTGGCCATCAACCCGTCGGGATTCATTCCAGCGCTCCAGGACGGCGACGCCGTCATGGTCGAGTCGATCGCCATCATGGAATACCTGATGGCCCGTTACGGACCAACGCTACTCGCGCCCGCCCCGCAGGATTCCGCGTTCCCGCTTTACCAGCAATTCCTGCATCTCGGCGAAGCCGGTCTTGCAATGTCGATGTATATCGTTGTCGTCAGCCGCAATCTGGCGCCCGAGCCGGACAAGAACAACTGGGGCGCGCGCAAGGCGATGGAGATATTCGAAAGCCGCCTGCGGCTGGTAACGCGCCAGCTTGCCCGCGCGCCATACATGGCCGGCGAGACGTTCACGGCGGCCGATATTGCAGTGACTTACGCCCTGGAATTCGCCTCACGGACCGTGGACTACCCGTTTGGCGAAGCAGAGCAGGCCTATATCGCCCGCACGGTCGCGCGCGATAGCTACAAGCGCGCCATGGACGCGTGCCCGGACACCAAGGCCTGGGCCGCCAGCGTGGCGGCGATGAGAGCCGCGACGTGATATCAGGCCACTCATTAGAGGCACTCATCACCATCTCGAAGCGTCGTCGAACTCGGTGAGTGCCACGCAATTTGGTCTGGCTTAGGCCACCACAGATCGCAGACCTCCTCGGAACGCAGAAGGGCAACCTCTCTCGCCTGAGCGCGTGAATTCCGACATCTCACCGTCTTAGCGACCGAATCTCTCGACCGGAGAACGGATGCGCAGTCCGACACCGTGCCGTTCTCGACGCGCACGCCGCAGATCGACGTCGTTGGCGGCGTGGCGTCGAGAATGTTGACCTCGATGGTATTCACAAATTCGAGGTCGGTATTGCCGTATTCGAATTCCAACCGTCCGCATCGCAACTGACCCGTCCTGTCCGGCCAGCGCGGCACCACCGATAGCCATACCGAGCACCAACGCCGCGCCGAAGACGCCACTGGTGATCGACGTGAAAATGTATGTCGAAACAGGCTGACTCATGTTCGTTCTCGCTCGCTCCGGTTGCTTTCGCATTTGCGACCCTCGCGCTGTGCCTGAGACCAAACGTGCCCGATCCAGGTTGGTGCCCAAATCGCACCAATTGCCCGTTTGACGTGGTCGGTTGCGACGTGCCGTCAACAGGTACGCGCTGCCTCTGCTCAGACCGTTCGAACTTCGGCGAGCCGTTTGACTGCGAAGTCGTCGGTCCCGCTGGGGTCCCAGCAGACGGCGGCTCCCCATGCGGCCGACGCTTGCGCTGCGATGTCGCGCGCGCCGTCGTCCAGGCCGGCGGCGTTGTGGGGCAGCACCAGGTCGAGGTCGGGGACGTCGACGTGCGACTCGTCCCAGTCAATCAGCGCCACCCGATCTGCGTTCATGCGGATGTTGCGCGGGTTGGGGTCGCCGTGGACGACGCAGGTCAGCCGTCCGACGAGCCGCGCCCACGCTGCTCGGCATCGAGCAACGCCCTCAGGCGGCATCGCGCCCAGGTCGATCTTCGTGCCGGTCTCGGCCTGCAGGAGGTCTATCGACGATCACCAGCCCGGGCGCTGCGGCCAACCCTGGGTCAACCGATGCAACTGGCGAAGCGTGTCCGCCACGCGACACCAGTCGGCCTCCGTCTCGGGCGGTCCGCCTTCCACGTAGGTCATCACCACCATACCGTCTGCGAACAGCCGACCGTCCGTAGTCGGGATCGGCACCGGCACGCTCAGACCTTCACGGTCCAGGTGTTGGAGGAGCTCGGTCTCCCACGCGAGATCAGCGTCGCTCCTGGTGCCGAGACGACCGACCGCAACGTGTCCGTTGACGCGCACGCTCCATACCTCGTTGGCGACTCCGCCAGCGCCGTGACCTGCCCAACGAATTTCGGTTCGCCTGGCGCGCCGTTCGAACCATCGGCGCCGTGTTCGTACTCGGGTGCACCTTCGACATAGAACGGACCGAGTACCGTGCTCTGAGTGCAACCGGCAGGTTTGTCGTTGTTCATCGCAATCGTCAGCATCGACAGCCTCGGGCGTCTGCGCAAAACGGGCGATCACCGCCTCCGTGAGGTTATCCTAATTGAGATTCCGCATGAGAGTCTCTTTTGGGTTTCATCGTGCAAGGATCTCGCCGATATCGCTATGTCACTACCGACTTCGATCAATGGCGGCTTCGACAGGACCGAAAGAATAGCCACACCGTTCAGTTCCGGCCAGAAGCCGCAATGACCTTCTGCGCGATCTCCCCGAGCAAGCCGATGCGCTCGAGGTCGTGGCCGTTCGCAGGGAGATTGAGCGCGACCCCGTCGATCCCGTAGCTCATTGCGTTCGCGATCTGCTCTCCGACCGTGTCCGGATCGCCGAAGATGAGCAACTGCCGCGCCATTGCGACGACGTCGCTATTCCAGCCCTTGGCAACGGCCATCGCGTTGAGGTCGGCATGCGCCTTTTCCATCGTCGGCGCCACTGCAATCATCAGCATTTTGGTCACCGAAACCTCAGCGCGATCGCGGCCGAGGTCCTCACAATGCTTCGCTAATGCCTCGAGCTTTCTCGGAATGTCCTTCACCTCGCCAGTGAGATTCGACTCATCCGCATACTTCGCGACCAGTCGCAGCGTCTTTTTTTCGCCCTGGCCGCCAATCATGAGCGGAATCGGTGTGACCGGCGCAGGTGAATTGATCGCGTCCACTACCGTATAGAACTTGCCTTTCACCGTCGGCCGCTCACCGTTGAGCATCGGGACGATGATCGACAGCGCCTCATCGAGCTTTCGGAAGCGCTCACCGAAGGTACCGAACTCGAAGCCATAGGCCGCGTGTTCTTGCTCGAACCAGCCAGCGCCGATGCCGAGTGTGGCGCGGCCGTGAGAGACGTGGTCCAAGGTCGTAATCGTCTTCGCGAGCAGTGCGGGATTACGATAGGTGTTACCGGTCACCAGCGCGGACAGGCGGACGTCCTTCGTATGCTGAGCTAACGCCGAGAGCAGCGTGTAGCACTCGAACATCGGCTCATCCAGCGCCCCCAACATTGGCAGCTGATAGAAATGGTCCATCACCATCACCCGATCAAAGCCCGCAGCCTCAGCGGCCTTCGCCTGGGCGACGACTTTGTCGAAGATCTCCTCGGGGCGCGTGTCGGGATAGGTGAAGTTCGGAATCTGATAGCTCAAACGCGACATGCTTATCCTCCTGCGTACAGCGGTCGACCCCTGAAGACTAACAGGCTGCGGCGGTCACAGCGCCATGCAGCGCTCTGCAAGACTGCCTTTCGGCCGAGCCCTCGCAGTTCAATTCTGCCCCTGGCCAACAAGAAATCAATCACTTGGGCCCATTCACAGAATCGTTACCGCGACCGGCAATGCGAATCCCAGGTCGGCGAGCCAGTCGCGGAATTGATCGATCCAACGGTCTGATGGCATTCCCTGCCGCGCCATGCCAAACCCGTGGTCACCGCGCCGGTAGATATGCAGTTCGGCTGAACGTTCGGCGTCGGTCCAGTCGGAATAGAGCCGCTCGACCACGCGGTGCATCAGAACATCATCTTGTGCGATGCAGGTGAACAGCGGCGGTGCGTCCGCGGGTACCGGCCGTCCGAGCGTCTCGCCGCCATAGATTGCCGCGACAAAGGCCAGCGGTGACGCGCGGGGATCGAGTGCAACATCAACCACGAGAAACGCACCGGCCGAGAATCCGATGATGCCGACCTTGGAGGGATCGATGTCCCAACGCTTCGCTCCCTCGCGAACGATCGCGACCGCGCGGCGTCCGTCATCGGCCGCGGCTGCGCGCGCTTCGCGGATCGACTCGTAAGGCACAATGTCGCTCATCGCGCGCGCTGCTTTGCGTCCTTTGCGCGTCACATCAATTGCGGGCGGGAACACCGTCAGCGTCGGTTCCGACACATTGCGCAGCATCGATGCGTCACCGACGGTTCCGACGGGGCCGCGGAATTCGATCTCGGGGCCAACCCCGTCCAGCTTGCAGGGTGGCCTTCGGGCCAGAGGCGGATCACGTCTTCGGATTGAACGGCCATGTTTTGTTCCTCCCGTGAAAACTGTCCGGCCTCTCGATTCGCACTGAGTCAGGCGTCGCAAAGGCCAGCAGCTCTGACCCCGTCGAATAGGCTGTCAGCGCACCCGAAACCCCTTATAGCCGTTCTCTGCTACTTGCTCGCAGCGCTCCCGGTATTTCGGATATCCACCCACGTAAGGCATGAAAATTCTCGGCTTGCCTGGAACGTTCGCTCCGAGATACCAGGAGTTACAGCTTGGAGCGGTGTACATCGTACCCTCCGCAACTTCGTTGACGTGTGCGATCCAGTCGAGTTCAGCCTCAGCAGTCGGTTCAATCTCGTGCAGGTCGTTGCGCCGCAGGTAGTCGATGCAGTCGGCGATCCAGTTCACGTGTTGTTCGATCGCCACCAGCATGTTGCACAGTACCGAAGGACTCCCGGGACCGGTGACGGTAAAAAGATTCGGAAAGCCCTGCATTTGCAGACCGAGGTACGCGATCGGGCCATGACTCCATTTCTCGGAGAGCATTTGACCACCGCGACCACGTATGTGCGCTCTCAACAGCGCCCCGGTCATCGCGTCGAAACCCGTCGCATAGATCAGCACATCGAGGTCATAGCACGCATCACGCGTCCGAATACCGGTTGCGGTTACCGTCTCGATCGGTGATTCGGCCAAGTCCACCAGCGTCACGTTGTCGCGATTGAAAGTGTCGTAGAAGTCCCGGTCCAACACCTGACGCTTGCACCCCAGACCATACGTTTTCGGCAACAAGCGTTCGGCGACCGAAGGGTCTGCGACCAACGAACGTACGGTGTCGCGGTAAGTCTCGTTCGCAATCTCGTTCGCCTGCGGATCGGTGTACACGTCTCGAAACGTCAACAGAACGCCCAACCCGCGTTCGGCGACTAGCTTCACACGCTCTTCTGGTCCGAGCTTAAGAATCTCGTTGGGCCGAACGTCGATATTCGGCGCAGCGTCGAGCACGTCCGTCTCGATCGGTTCGCGCGCAACGATTCGTGCAGCCGCTGCCGCTACCTCGTCCTTCGGCCGCAGACTTCGAAACGGACGAAAGTTCGACACCCCGCCAGCATTGCGTTGCTGCATCTGCCTGATCTCGCGGTAATGATCGCGAAAGTCCTGTTGCACCGCTGCGCGCATGCGCTTGCGGTTGGCGGGTACGGTGTACACGGGTGTGCGCTGGAACACCGTGAGGTGCTTTGCTTGCTTCGCGAGTTCCGGAATCGCCTGTACGCCGGATGAACCTGTCCCGATGATGCCGACGCTTTTGCCGCTCAGGTCAACCGATTCTTTCGGCCACAGACCGGTGTGCAGAACCGGCCCCCGGAAATTATCGGCACCCGGCAGCGTTGGCTTGTTTGGCACCGACAGGCAGCCGGTCGCCATCACGCAAAACTGCGCCTCGAACGACTCACCTCGCTCGCTGGTCACGCGCCATCGATTGTCGGCGTCGAGGTAATCGACGGAGCTCGCGCGGGTGTCGAAGCGGATATCCTTGCGAAGATCGAATCGGTCCGCAACATGGTTGGCGTAGCGCAGAATGTCCGGCTGCGCCGAGAACACTTCGGGCCAGTCCCACTCCTGTTCCAAATCCTCGGAGAAACTGTACGAATACTCCAGACTTGGCACATCGCAGCGTGCACCCGGATAGCGATTCCAGTACCAGGTTCCGCCCACGTCCGACCCGGCCTCCAGAACCAGCACACTCAAACCCTGTTTGCGCAGCCGATAGAGCGCGTACATACCAGCAAACCCGGCGCCGACGACGATGACATCAAAACGATCAGACATTGCAGAGGCGACTCCAACTAGGTTTTATGGGCGCGCGCAATTTCGCACGCACCATCGGCCATTTGGTTTGAGAATAACGAGCGGGCATCATTTCGGATAGTGTAGGCGAGTCCGGTAGCAGTCCTCGGAGGGTCGTCTCATAGACCCGAGCCCACACGCGTTCCAACGCGATCTGATGTACGCTCGGCGAACTTACAACTGGTAGACCGTAATGCGCAGCTTCACGCGCGGGCTGGCGGCCACTCATGCATTCGTGATGGCGGGCATGTTGGCGTTCTCCGGGGCATCATTCGCGGCGACCGTCGTGCTCCGAGACGGCACTGTAATTCGCGGCGAAGTGCAGTCGCTGCAAGACGATGTCTATACCATCAAGACCGATTCGCTCGGTACGGTCCATGTGCGCAAACAAGAGATCCGCTCCATCGACTCGGATGGCGAACCTAAGAGCGCAGCACCTTCGGAATCGTCCACACCTGGTTCTTCACCCGCGGGCGAGCTAGACGCGACCAAATCGCGGATCATGCAAGACCCGAAATTACTGGCGAGCGTACTGGCGCTACAAAACGACCCGGACGTGGCGGCGGTTCTAGCCGATCCGGAAATCACGAAGGCGATGGCGGCCGGTAATTACGCCGAGTTGCTGAACAACCCCAAGATCGAAGCGCTCATGAACAATCCGAAGATGCTTGAGATCATCGACGGCGTGCGCTAGCGCCCGCGGGATCTGGCGTTCGCACCACACTAACCACCCCTGACGCCAGATCCACGCTTGCACTATGGCGACGAAGGCTCGCCCGATGCGCGACAGCTGCAAGACTGCGCCGCCGCTATGGTTTGACAAATTTCAACGTCATACGGTCCGACTCACCGATCGCCTTCATCTTCGCGTGCTCGGAATCAGACCCGGTCAGATTCGGCGGCAACCGGTGAATGTTGATATCCTCAGGATCTTTCGGATTGCGATTTACCTCCGACACGCCCGCCAGCCGAAACCCGGCCTTCAGGCCAAGGTCGATCATGTAGTCTTCGGGGATCCGGTGCAGGTCCCTGGAGCTTATCTTCGCAACCGCAAATGGCTTGGCACGATGCTCGACCACGCCGAAAATGCCGCCGGGCTTCAGCACCGCAAATGCCGCCTTGAACACCTTGGCCAGCGTTTCCGGGTTTTGGTTCATCCAGTCATGCGTGTTGCGGAAGGTCAGCACCATGTCGGCAGAATTGCCCGATCCGAGATCTACCTGTGCGGGCGGCGCAAACGGAATCACCTTTTCGATGTGGCCGTATACCGCCGGATTGGCCTTTAGCTTCTGCTCGAACTCGCTCGAACCAGTACTGCGAGGGGGCGAAGCAGCCTCGATCAGATGCCCGTGGGCGTACAGAAACGGCGCCAGGATCTCCGTGTACCAGCCACCAGCCGGGGACAGTTCGATTACCGTCATGTCAGGCTCGATACCGAAGAATGCCAGCGTCTCAACCGGATGGCGGTACTGGTCGCGCGCCTTGTTGGCGTCGGAGCGCCATTTGCCCGCCACAGCCTCCTTGAGCATCGTCGCGGTGTCGCTTGAAGGGATGATCGGCCCCGATTGCGCTGCAGCAGTAACGCCGGTAAACAGCAACACGCCGACGAGTCCGGCGGACAAGAAGACATGACAAGTACGTTTGAACATGGCGCGGCGCTCCGTTGCAGAGCCTGCGAGCATACCGCTGAATTCGTTGAGAGCCCTTCAACAATCGGCGACGTGCTGCAACGTGACGGGCCGCCTGGTTGAAGCGACCGCGCGCTTTAGCGCGTCTGCATCGACTCAGATGTCAGGCCGAGTTCCACGCAATCGGACCCACAAATCCCTGGCACACTGGGCGTGGAAGGCGGCGATGGCCGATGCAGCACCGCTCGCGTCGGTGTTATCCGTAGCGATTCACCAACCGCTTCAGCCTGACCGTCGACGATCAACGAGTAGTCCGCTTCGGATTGCGGCGGCCACACCAAGCCGACGGCTGGTCGTGCAAGCGCGTTCACGCGGGTGCGGCGACCGATGCCGTTTACAACCAGGTCGCGACCTTGCAGCACCGCGGCCACCTGAACCACATGCGGCGCAGATTCGTCGCTGGTTGTCATCAGATAAGCGAAACGGTAACGCGTGATGACGTTTCCCAAGCTCTGCAATTCGGCCTTTGTCCGACCCTCATGTCCCGAGCTCCAACTACAGCTGATACAGGAACTTCGCAGTCAGATCAATGTTCCTGCACGAAGAAGATTGCTTACCTTCAACTATCCGCCCCAACCCCAGCGATGAAGCGAGGCTAATCAGATGCGGCAGACGCACTTGCGCCGTCGATCAGCGCTCAGGCCCCGGGTGCGGCTGGCTCGTACGAGGGCTCAGTGCTGCTTGGCTTGATCCGGCAGCGCCTTGATGCGGGATGGATCGGGTGGACCGTCTGTTGCCTGTGCCTGCACACGCGCCTGAAACTCGGCGCGAGAATTTTCACGCGGAAACGGCGTGTTCGGCACCGGAACCCCAAGAAACGCACACAGCGGCGCCCAACCTTGGGAGGCTTCGAAAACCAGCAATCGATCCTTTGGTACCTCGGCCAGCACCGCCTCCGTGTGACGGTTGAAATAGTCGATCATGAAAGTGCGATCGTGGATGCGTCCCTTGAAATCTTCGGCCACGACTTCAAAAAACGGCCGCATCGGCTCCGGCGGATTATCGGCCGGTGATCCGGGCGCGAAGATCGTTGCCTGCGTCGATTCGAACCAGCGCTCCGGATCGCGTATGGAATGCAGCACCTTCGCATCCGGATAGCAGTCCATCAACTCCCGCCAGAATTTGCAGCCCGGGTAGTCGACCACCGACTGATAGCCAGCGAAAATTGCTGGCCAATCCGCATTGCCGGCACCGGCCGCCACCCACAGCGGAATGCTCTCGGGGTGCATGAAGACCTCCACCATATGGTGGCATGGCCCAAGCCCTAGTTGTTCGAGCGCGAGTTTGAGCGACATCGTCCCGGTCCGCCCAAGACCAGAGCCAATCACCTTCAGTGCCATGTTTGCCGCTCCGCGTCTGCACGGTTCCGGTTGGTGGATGGATTCCTCCGCCAGCGCTGCTCGACACTATATGCGATCGCGAATCGTTACCAGTTTAGTCTGCCAGTGACTAGCTGCCAGGTCTTTTCCTTCGATGCACATCTGTCGCCGGTGCGGCGTGTCAGGCGGAAATGTGCGTCGTGCGCGACAGCGATACTGCAACGCGCCCCAGCAGGACCGGTGGGCGAAACCGTGCTGACGATTCGCACGGAATCAGACGCCCGAAGCGATGCGCGCGGCCGACTGAACTGATGAGTGCTCAGCGAATCGCGGCAATCACCACCGGCGAACGCGCCCGGTATCGACGTGCACGAACTGTGACTCCGGATAGAAGCCGACACCGCCTTTCCGCAGATCCAGCGCGACGGTGCGCAGTTTGCCGAGCGGAACGTCCGCGAGGCGCACGTCTATTGCTTGTCCGCGCAGGTGCATGCTGTCTTTCGCGACGCCGCGCGTCGTGGTGCGCAACATGTGATTCGTCTCGGGTGAGCGATAAGCCGAGATCACCTGAAACGGCGCGTGCGTATGGGTCTTCTGTTTGATGTCGAACAGGACGTCGAGCAACGCGGGGTCCATGTGATGTTCCTCGCCGTTGCGGAAGTCCTTGAGAAAATCGTCGATCTCATGGAGTGCGCCCGGCACGTAAGCACCGTTCGCGTAATACACCACCGACAGCGTCTTGCCAGTATGGGTGTGATAGAAGCTCAAGCTGCGCGCGTCGGTTTTCGTACCGGACAGTAGGCTCATGCCTAACGCTAGCAAAACCCACTTCATGTTGTACCGACCACCGCTCTCTGCGAACGCACATGCTAACCGATCGGCTCATCGGCGCCACACCGCAGATCGTCTTGTTCGGTCAACCGTTCCGCATATTCGGCCATGCGCCCGAATGGTGCGGTTCCGCCCCCGCGACCGAATCGTCAGTCAACCTCCGACCAGCCCGAATCCGGATTGAACGTCTTGATCGATTGCGCGATTTCAACGGTCTTCGGCCCGAGATCCTTCTGATACAGCACGCCGTCCTGACTGATCATGAAAGTCTTGACGCCGCTCGAGTGGTATTCGACCGGGTATGCGATCACCGCGAAGCCTTTGGTTAACCGACCGTTGTCCAGGTAATCCTTTGCGCCGCCCGGCGCGGCCGGTCCTTGTGCGGTCAACAGTTTGTAGAGGTAGCCGTGATACGGCCTCTGCTCTTCGATCGTGTTCTTCCCATAACCCTCGGACGTCGCCCGCGCGGCGAACGGTCCGATCGGACTCGCGGGCTCGTCGGTACTCGCCGGCCAGTACAGACCGTTATGCTTGCCGGGATCGCTTACGAGCTTTTGCGCGTAGGTGCCTTGCGGCATGCCGTCGCGCGATTCGGAGGCGTATTCGTGCTCCGCGTCGACGATGCCGCGACACGTTTGCATTGCACCGATTTCGTTGCGGCCGATGCGCCGATAGACGATCTCGTCGATGCCTTCGTCGACGTCGAACGTCCATTTGTCGCCACCTTTGACGATCGGAAACGGTAGTTCCCAGTCGTTGGGACCGACTTCGAGCAAGTACTTGGTGTCGCCCTCGGCGATCAGTTCGTGGGATTTGTCGTAGGCGTCGACGAACTTCTCGCGCGCGGACGCATCGGCTACGTCGTCGCCGGACGAGACGAGTTGCGCGGCTTCGTCGCCGAGCACCGCGAGCAACGCCTTCGAGTCATTGCTGCGCGTCGCCGCCACAAGCGCATCAACCGCCGCTTGCGCCGTCGCAAAGGTTTGCGACCCCGCCGCATACGAGGTGCCGGCGAGCGAAAAGGCCAGCGCCCACACCAGATGACGGCCATATCGGAGGACGGGATTTTGCATACGATCGAGTTGCATGGTCTTCTCCATCACCCACGCCCTCCACGGCCACCGCCACCGCCTGCGCGACTGCCACCACCTGCCCGACCGCCGCCACCTGTGCGCGCAGCACGTTGCGTGGTCGACGGGCGCGTTGCGCCTTTCATGCTGGCACGGCCACGCTGGCTCGCCGTGCGATCGGCCGACCCCTGGTTGACGCCCGAAAACGACCCACCGCGCGTATTGGTGGCGCCGACATCGGAGCGCTTGCCGGACGTCTGCGGATAGCCGCGGTCCACCCCTGTGACCGGTCGTTGGGCGTTGTTGGCCACGCGCGGTTGTCCACCGCCTTGTGTGTTACCGCGATACGCGCCGCTCGACGCACCTTGGCTGGGCCGATTGGCGCTGCCCGCATAGCTCTGTGACGGCTGCCGCGTCGGCCGATTCGACGGTTGTTGGGTCGTCGTCGGCCGCGGTTTATTGGCGCCGGCGTACGTCGACGAGCCACGATTCGCAGCGCGGTTAGCGGTCGCGGGCGAGTTGATCGGCGAACGCGGCTGATAGCCCGAAACGCGGTTCCGGTTGCCATCGAATCGGTTGAAATAATTGTTGTTTTTGTTGACGTTGACGTTGACGTTGTTGTTGCCGTAGCGGTTATTGTTGTTGTAGCGGTTCGCGTAGTTGTTCGGCGCGCGGTAGTACGGCGTCGGGCGATAGCCCGCGCCGTAGTGCGGCGCGTAGACGAACGTGTTGTGGGGGTAGTACGGGCGTCCACCGTAGTAGACCCCGCCGTAGCCCCAGTTCGGATAACCATAGTGGTCGTTGTTGTCGGCAATCGCATTGCCAATCAACATACCGGCGCCGAACGCGAGCAACCCGCCGACCACCGCCTGATTGGTACTGATTCCCGAATCCGACGTCGTCGTGGTTGTCGTCGTGGTAGTCGCCGGCGGCGCCGTATAAACCGTTTGCGGGTTGTATTGCGGAACGTAGACGACTTGTGGAGTCGGCGGTTGCACGACGATCACTGACTGACCGTTCTGCTCGGTCTTCGTGACGGTCATCTCCGGCGACGTCTTCAAATTGCCCGCGTCGGCCGCCTGCGCGCGCAAGCGCTGCACCGATGCGAGCACGGCCGGCTGGTCGGCCGCGAACGCATCGCCCACCTGTTTCGTCCAATCGAGTTCGCGACACATCATGTCGACGACGGTCGGAAAATGAACCAGCGCTTGAGTCGACGGAGTGAAGCCGGCGTCCGACGCGGCCTTCGTTAGCGCGTCCCCTTTCAAATCCTCGTGATCGAGCAGCCAGTTACCCGCATCGAGCACCTCCTGCGAGTTCGTCGATGCGGCGAGCACCTGCGCCAGAACCGGATCGGGATACAGGGCGATCGGCGCCAGCAACTCGTCGAGCGCGGCCGGCGTCCATTGCTTCGCGTCGGCGGTCGGTGGCGGCGGATCGCCCTGCGGGGGCGGTGGCGCGGTAACCGGCGTCGGCGAAGCCGAGGCTTGCGCTGCCTGTGTGTCGTCGCTCTTCGAACATCCGTTCAGCGTCCAAGTTGCCGCAACCAGTCCTGCAATCGCGACTGCAAGCCGCCGCTTCTTCATCGATTTTCGCATGGTATATGTCGTCCCCCGTGGGACAGAGATGGTTCCACGACGGCCGAGGTATGGCAATCCTGAACGGCCACATCACATTGTGGTACCGGGCATTCCGGCGACCCAAGGACGCCGCATCCATTCTCAGTTCAACGCCATGCCATCCAGGTTCCCTGCGGCACGCCACTCCGCCAGCAGCGCGTTGAACGCATTTATTCCCGGCGCGTATACCTCCAACACCAACGAACCTTCTGCTTTCTCCAACAGACCTTCGTTGTTGTAGTAGCCCGGTGTGCAGGCTTCCTGAAAATCACGGTTATTCACAGCCAATCGTCTGACTTCGGCCACCCAGGCGGACTCGGCTGCCGGCGTCACATCGACCGTCTTCTTGCCGCGCTGCTGCACTTCGCGAATGATGTAGGCGATGTGTCGCGCCTGATCGTCGAACATCGCGGTCATGTTCACGGACAGACCATTCTGATTGATTCCGATGAAGAACCAGTTCGGAAATCCATGGCTTGCGATGCCGTGCAGCGTTTTCAGTCCGCCCTGCCAATGATCGAACAACGATTCGTCATTGCGGCCAATCACATCGAAGCTGACCCGGCGCCGCGGTGCCGAACTGATCTCGAAGCCGGTTGCATAGATTATGCAGTCGACCGGGTACTCGACGCCGTTCGCGACCACCGCGTTGCCGGTAATGCGCTCCACGCCCTGGCGCTCGCTCACGTCGATCAGTTTCACGTTCGGCCGATTGAACGTTGCGAGATATTCGTCGTTGAACGTCGGCCGTTTGCAGAACTGCCGGTACCACGGCTTCAACGCCTCGGCCGTGGAAGTATCTCGAACCGTCTTGTGAACGCGGGCGCGTATTTCGTTCATTTTCTGGAAGTCCGCTATTTCTGCGCGCGCAGCGGCTTCTTCAGGGTCTTCAACCTGTGTCGATTCTCGCGCCATAACACCGGACTGCAGTCTGCGGAAGATGTCCGTCCAGCCGTCCGAAACCAGGTCTTCCTCGAACGGACGGCCAACGACAATGTCCGCGAAATTTTCACGGCGGGCCCGCTGCCAGCCAGGTTGCAGTGTCTTGACCCATTCCGGGTCGGTAGGTTTGTTGCCGCGTCGATCGACCGATGACGGCGTACGCTGGAACACATAGAGCTGTTTCGCGTGAGCGCCAACAAACGGCACACACTGAATGGCAGTGGCGCCGGTACCTATCACTGCGACCCGCTTGTCGGCGAGCTTCGTCAAGCCGCCCGAATGATCGCCGCCGGTGTATTGATAGTCCCAACGGCTGGTGTGAAACGAGTGGCCGGCAAAATCTGCGATACCCGGAATACCGGGTAGCTTCGGCCGGTTTGCGACGCCGGCCGCCTGGATGACGAAGCGTGCACGAATGGTGTCGCCGTGGTTCGTCGACACCAACCAACGCGCTGCGTCTTCATTCCAGCGCAGTTCGGTCACGCGCGTCTGGAAATACGCCACGTCGTACAAGCCGTATTCTCGGCCTATGCGTTGCGAGTGTTCGAAGATTTCCGGCGCGTACGAGTACTTTTCCTTCGGGATCACACCCAGTTCTTCGAGCAGCGGCAGATAGCAGTACGACTCGATATCGCATTGAGCACCCGGATAGCGGTTCCAATACCATGTGCCGCCAAAGTCGCCGCCCGATTCGATGATGCGCACGTTCGTGACGCCTTGTTCACGCAGACGTGTCGCCGCGAGCATGCCGCTGAAACCACCGCCGACAATCGCCACGTCGATTTCCTCATCGATCGGGTCACGCGTGAAGCCCGGTTCGACGTAAGGGTCTTCGTTCGCATAGTGGGCAAACTCGCCCGCCATCTCGATGAATTGGCCCTCGGCGTCCTTGCGAATCCGCTTATCTCGTTCGAGGCGGTATTTCTCGCGCAGCGCGTCGGGATCGAAACCAAGATTGGAATACAGATTCTTCGGTCGTGTATTCATGTCGGTGTCCGGCTGCCCTCTTCGTCCGATCGACGTTACTACAGGCATCTTGCATCGATCAACACATTCAGCCGATGAATTAACGCAATACGCTGCAGATCAATTAAAAGTTCGGGCTATGAGCTGAAATGGATCAGATTCAGCTACGCAATCTAACACCGTGGAGCTATCGGTTTTCCGCTTCCCGCTTGGGAATCGCAATCACGTGATACTCGTGCTTCAACGTACTCACCACGGGACGCACCTCCACTCGATGCACTCCGGTAAATCGCTCGATCTGCGCGTTGACCAGTTCCCGCAGCGCCTGCATGTCCGCCGCCCTGATCAGCACAAACAGATTGAACGACCCCATAATCGACGCAGCGAACGAGACCTCCGGTAACCGGCTGAACGCATCAAGCGCACCTTGCAGGCGGCTGGGTTCGACAGTCACCAGCACCGTCGCAGAAAGCCCGAGACCCAGTTTGTCCGGGTCCACCACCACACCCATCCGTATCGCACGCGCATCCTCGAGTTTCTTCAGGCGCTGGCGCACGGTACCTTCGGAGACGCCCAGGCGACGCCCCACTTCGCGATTGCTCAAGCGACCATCGTCTTGCAATAGCGCCATGATTTGCTCGTCCATATCATCGGTTCGAATCACGGTTCCCCCAACGCCGCGTATACCGATTCATATTTTCCTATCTCGAGTGCGATGTAAGAATCGACGCGCTGGATCCCGGGGATGCTCGCTATCTTTTGATTCACGATCCGCACCAGATCTTCGCGATCGCGCGCGCCAATCGTTACCACGATGTCGGGGCTGCCCAGATAAAGCGCCACAACCAGCACGCCTTCGATCAACGCGACTTCCGAGGCAACGTCATCGACGCTTCTGCCGAACACATACAGGTCCAGAAAGCCCTGGAACTGATAACCGAGCGAGTGGATGTCACGCTGCAAGGTGACCCGCATGATGTTGCGCTCGGTCATCGCGCGAATGCGCGAAGCAACGGTCGTTTCCGATATGCCGAGGCGCTTCGAAATCGACTTGTTCGACGTGCGTCCATCGACCCGCAGGGTGTCGATGATTTGAAGATCGATTTCGTCCGGAGTCTTTGCCATATGCAAGGCGACAGCAACAATGCGTAGGATTATCGCGTATTTCCTACAAGGATCGACAGCGCGAGCCGCACAGGCTGCCTTGGCGCCGCGCCGGGGCTCCTGCACTCTGATTCATGCGATACGCGATCAAACCATCCGCGCACTATTCGCTTAATTTGTTCGGTTTCCGTGCTTTGCGACCCAAACGCTTGACACTACAACGCAGCCGCCGCACGCTTTCTTCGAACAACAAGTCGAAGCAATGCCATGCGAGATCTGCTCATCAAGGACGGTCTCATCGTCGATGGCACCGGTCGAACCGCGTACGCTGCCGAACTCGCCGTCAATGATGGGCGAATTGTCGACATCGGCCCGCATCTAGGCGGCCGGTCGCGACGCGTAATCGATGTGCGCGGGGCGATCGTTACGCCGGGCTTCGTCGACATTCACACCCACTACGACGGCCAGGCGACCTGGGATGAAGCCCTCGAACCCTCGGCCAGCCACGGCGTAACAACTGTCATTGCCGGCAACTGCGGCGTCGGTTTCGCGCCGGTACGGCCAGGCAGCCAGTCAGAGTTGGTCGAGTTGATGGAAGGCGTCGAGGACATTCCCGGTACCGCCTTATACGAGGGAATCCAATGGAACTGGGAGACGTTTCCACAGTACCTCGACGTGCTCGCGCAACGGCGTTGGTCGATGGACGTGGGTACCCAAGTGCCGCATGGCGCCGTGCGCGTCTATGTTATGGGCGAGCGCGGCGTCAACAACGAAGCCTCGACAGCAGCAGACATCGCTCAGATGGCGTCGATTACGCAGGATGCGATTGCCGCAGGGGCGCTGGGCTTCTCAACTTCTAGAATCCTTGGCCATCAATCGATCAAAGGGTTACCAGTTCCCGGTACGTTCGCAGGTGAAGACGAGGTCTTTGCGATCGGCGAGGCCATGGCTGCGTCAGGGGCCGTCTTCGAACTCGTACCCGGTGGCTCGGTCGGTCAAGGCGGCATGCGATTGGGCGCCAGCGAAGCGCGCCTCAGCAGCGAACTCGATTGGATGGCGCGTCTGTCGAAGAAGACACGGCTGCCCATCACGTTTCTGATCGTCGAGTTTCAGGAAGACCCTGACGCGTGGCAGCACGTTCTAAGCTTCGTCGCGAACGCGAACGCCAACGGCGCGCGTTTGTTTCCGCAGACTGCGGCGCGTCCGGGCGGACTTCTTCTCGGTTTGCAGTCGAACCATCTGTTTCAACGGCGTCCGACGTATCTGAAGATCGCCGACCTGCCGCTCGCGCAGCGCGCCGCGGCACTGCGCGCACCGGAGATTCGCAGTGCAATTCTGGCGGAATCGGATCTGCCGCCGCGTTCAACGTCGATCAACGATGCGATCCACCTCATCATCGGTCAATCGCTCGAGGATATCTTTCCGCTCGGTGACCCAATCGATTATGAACCTGCCCTCGACACCGCCGTAGCGGTACAGGCGCGCCGCGACGGGGTCGACCCGCAAGCGCTTATCTACGATCTGATGCTGCACGATGACGGTCGCGCAATGCTGTTGCTGCCAACGTTGAACTTCGCACGTCGCAACCACGATGCACTGTTCGGCATGCTCAGCAATGACAACACCGTCGTGGGTCTCGGCGATGGTGGTGCGCATTGCAGCCTGATATGCGATGCATCCAGCACCACCTACATGCTCACGCATTGGGTGCGCGATCGACGCGGCGAGCGGCTCGGGCTCGAACAGGCGATCAAAAAGCAATCCGCGGACAATGCGACCCTGTATGGGCTGAGCGATCGCGGCACACTGTCGATCGGCAAACGCGCGGACATCAACATCATCGATTTCGATCGGCTGAAGCTCGGGCAACCGTACATGACCAACGACTTGCCGGCTGGCGGTAAGCGCTTCCTGCAGCATTCCTCCGGATATCTGGCCACCATCGTGTGCGGTGTTGCCACACGGGAACACGATCAAGACACGGGAGCGCGCCCGGGCCGGCTGATTCGCGGTCGCCGCTGAGATCATGACCAAGGTCATCGTGATCGGTGCCGGCATTGGCGGGCTGGCTGCGACGCTCGCGCTGCAGGCGAAAGGGTTCGAGATTCGGTTGCTCGAGCGCGACGCTCCTCCACCCGACGAGTTCGACCCAACTGCCGTCACCCCGTGGCGTCGGCGTGGCGCACCCCAGATTCCGCACCCTCACTTCCTGATGGGCGGACTGCGCAATCTCCTCTATGCGCACCATCGTGATCTCGTCGACGCGCTATTGCGTTCTGGCGTTTGGGAGCTGCCGTTCAGCGAAACGCTGCATCCCGCAGCGAAGCTGAACTACGTCGCGGTACCGGGCGATGCGCAACTCTCCGCTTTCGTGAGCCGCCGATCGACCCTTGAAACAGTGATTCGTCGTTATGTCGAGACACTCCCCCGCGTCGAGGTCATCTCGAATTGCAGAGCTGAACGCCTGTTGATCGACACCCGCCTTAAGCCAGTTCGAGTACTGGGCGTTGGCGTTCTCTGCGACCGCGCAAAGACGGACGAACTGAGGGGCGGGATCGTCGTCGACGCATCAGGGCGTTCCGGTAATCTTGCAAGCAGTCTGCGTCAGGCTGGTGCCGATATTCGCGACGAACACCACGATTCGGGTGACGTCTACTTCACTCGCCACTACCGTCTCCTGCCAGGGCAGGACTACGCGCCGCTACACGGCCTGCCGGCGATCATCACATCCGATTACACGATCGGCATGCTGCCCGCAGACAACGGCTATTTCACGGTCACGATCGCGGTGTGGAAGGACGATCCAGTGCTGCACGAAGCCGTAAAAGACCCATCCAAATTCGAGGCCTTTTGCAGGCTCGTTCCGCGCGCTGCCGGGTGGATCGACCCAACCTTCGCCGAACCCGTGAACAACATCGTGTACGGGTTCGGCGCGCTCGATTCGTTCTGGCGCACTACCGTGGTCGATGGCGCGCCCCAGGTACTCAACCTGTTCTGTGTCGGCGACACGGTGATCCGAACAAATCCGAAGTATGGCCGCGGATGTACCTGGGGATTCACACAAGCGCATATGCTTGCGGACATTCTGGTACGCGAAAGCGATCCGGCACGTCGGATAATCGACTACGAGGCCACCCTACGCCAATCGTTCCATTCGAACTGGACCACAACACTTGCGATGGATCGCGGTCGCTACAAGCGCTTCCGGGCGAAGCTGTTCGGAGAAAGGCTTAGCTTCGCCGATCACGTCGCCGAGAAACTCGACGAGGTTGTGATTCAGCGCGGCATGCGTGCGGATGCGCATCTGCACCGCGCCATCATGAAGGGCTATCACGGTCTGGCGAATCTAGCCGACTGGACAAAAGATCCGCTCGTCTGGGCACGCGCGTTGGGGATTTTGCTTTCGCCCGCAACCAAACAGCTGCCCGATCCGATTCCGCCGCGACAACGGATCGTCGAATCACTCGGCGAACACACATAACGAGGAGATGCCAATGACACCGGCCGAACAGCGCAACCTGGCGATGGTCGATCGATGGGAGGACACCTACAACAACGCGGTCGATCGTATGGTCGACGAGTGCTACGCGCCTGACTGCGAGGTCCACAACATGCTTGCCGGCTCCGTGTTTCACGGCCGTTCCGGGCTGCGTGAAATCGAGCATGCGATCCAGGCGCATCAGGTCGATCGAAAGTTACGGGTTTTGAAGAAGTTCGCGAGCGGCGACTCGGTCGCGGTCGAATGCGAAGGTCTGTTCGGCGAACTCGCATTCAACGCATGCGTAATTCTGACGTTCAATTCAGATGGGCAGATCGTCAGCGATCATACGTACAGTCCGGACCCGACCGGCATATCGTTGAAGTAACGCTCCGCGGGTTCGCAAGCCATTCATGGCGAGAGCCCCAAAAAGTCGGGGAGTTTTTCAGCAACCTGTCAGTTCTTGCCGCCCATCTTCATCGACACGCGTATGCCGTACTGCCTTGGCGAGGAATATTGCGACATGATCGAACCCGTCGTGCCAACCGCTTGCGACGAATAGGAGTACAACTGGTCGCCTATGTTCTGGCAGAACAGCTGACCCGAGTACTTGCCATCGTTGCTGTCCCATGCGAGATGCGCATTCGTGATCGTATAGGCGTCCTGCTCCATCTCTTTCTGGTTCGGTAGCGATGCCTCGAATACATCGAAGTAAAAGCTGTCGGAGTAGGTAACGTCCGCGCGTGCAGTGAAGCGGCCGTATTTGGTTTGCCATTCGTACTGTCCGCCGATGTACAGCTTCCACGGCGGCGAGCGTAGTAGATCGTTGCCATCTACGTTGATCGGCGGACCGCCTGTGATCGGGTTGCTGAAGCTCGCACCGCCATCGTATTCGGTAGACAGATACGTGACGCCGCCATCGAACTGGAACCCTTCGCCGACCAACGCAACGAACTCCAGTTCCGCGCCATAGATGTTCGCCTTGGCGGCGTTCGTGATGGACGAAGCGTTGTTGACGAAACGGTTTACCTGGATGTCGTCGTACTTGTACACGAACGTCGCGGCGTTCAACTGCAGCCGCTTGTCCAGCAGTTGCGTCTTGATACCCGCCTCATACGCCCAGATTGTTTCCGGGTCGAATGCGCCCTGGCATTCGGACACGTTGAATCCACCTGCCTTGAATCCCTTTGATGCACTCAGGTACACCATCGTGTCATCGGTGAAGTCGTAGTTGACGATTGCGGTTCCAGTGGTTTCGTTCCACTCCTGATTGATGCGCTGATCGCACGGCGCGCCACCGAGGTTATTGGACAGCTCACGATGCATGTTTTTGGTGTCATCGGTGTAGCGCGCACCCAAGGTCAGGTGCA
This sequence comes from uncultured Gammaproteobacteria bacterium, assembly GCA_963735085.1. GTDB lineage: Bacteria > Pseudomonadota > Gammaproteobacteria > Pseudomonadales > Azotimanducaceae > DATJGR01. The sequence continues at coordinate 1,733,188 of CAVTJP010000005.1, read as the reverse complement.
GATTGTCGACGATGTCGATTGTCGTCTGGCCAAATGTTGCCCACGACTTGCTGTCCTGATTCCCGCGGAAATCCAGGAATGGCGCGGCTGAAGGCTGACCCGTCTTCAATCGCACCCCGAACGCCGCAAGGCTGCCGGGTGGCAACGGCGCCCCGCCGGGGCCGAAGATTCCAAAGAGCGCCTCGTAGGTCTGCTGCAACGCGCCGAGGTCATAGTAGAAGTGGGTGTTGCCGTCTTCCTGAAAATAGAACCCGCCAATCATCCAGGTCGCTCTGCCATCCCAGTAGTCTCCGGATAGGTTCAGCTCCGCGGTGTTCTGGCGGTTGGCCTGTTGCCCGTCCTGCGTCAACATCTGGATGTCGGTACCATCTATGTCCCCGTATCGCACCAGCTTGCTGTTCTCGTATCCGAGAATCAGTTTTGCGGTAACACCGCCCAGCTCAGTCGTTAGGGTGGCGCTACCGCCATACTGTTTGACGTTGTTCTTCGTCGGTTGCTCCGTGTAGGATTTCTGCTTGTTCGGATCAACGACGATCGGCGGATTAGCTTGCGGAAACGTCAAGCCGAATACGTCTGCAAAACTCTGACCACCGAGCCCTGGTTGCGGAAACGTCAGGATTCCGCCGAGATTGTCCGGTGAGATTGCACCGCTGGCCAAGCCGGTTGGCGATATCTCTCGGATCATGAATACACCGGTACTACCGTGATCACGCGTGTAGTTGCCACGAAGAATCAGGTCGGTGGTGTCGTTCAAATTGAACGCAAGCGCGGCGTGTCCACCCTTCAGGCTGTCATCGCCTTCTGATTCGCCAAGCGTTTTGTTGTCGTTGAATCCGGAGTGACTGTCGGTCACGAAACTCACGCGACCCGAGACCATGTCGTTCAGCGGACCGGACGCCCCGAGTTCAGCCCTGATTCGGTCGTAGTTGCCACCGGTAAACGATGCGTTGAACTCCGGCACGTCGGACGGCGGCCGCGTAATGATGTTGACCGCACCGCCGGTCGCATTGCGCCCGTACAGCGTACCCTGTGGCCCACGCAGAACTTCAATGCGTTCCAAGTCGAATTGCGGGACCGTTTGCGCATAAGTCGCCCCCCGGTACACACCGTCTTCGTACATCGCGACAGCTGTTTCGTTTGCGAGGTTCGTCAGGTCGGTGCCGACGCCACGAATCGATGTTTGCGAATATCCCTGCAGCTCTGTGTAGCTCATGCTCGGGGTGTGCAGCGCGACATCGCCAAAGTTCTCGATGCGGTTGAGCTGGATCTGCTCGTGTGTCAGCGCAGTGATGGCGATCGGCGTCTGTTGAAGATTTGATTCGCGCTTCTGCGCCGTCACGACGATCTCTTCGATCTCCGCGCCCGCGGCAAACGCTCTCAATCCGAAAGACAGCCCAAACAGGACGAACAGCGCAATTGCGCGTGTGACAAATTGCTTCACCGAGTTTCTCCCCATAGACCTTCTGGTCCGAACATGCCGTCGCCGGGAACGTTGGCATCGCGCAACCCATCCGCTCGGCCACCCCAACTACCGACGTTTCGTCGCAACCCCACTGATCGGATCGGGTTGGCAACCGACCGACAGATGTGAATCGCCGATGCTACAAACATGTATTCGCCTACGCAATACATCGTTCGGGTCGCCCTCTCGTCGTCCATCTCGCAGGATTCAGCGGCTATTTATCTGCAATATGAGTGGACAGCGAGGACTGCCGGACGCGCGCGGGCGGCTTCATAGGCAGCTCAGAGGGGACATTCGGTGCGCCTCGTACGGTGCGCACGGGCGACGAGCCTTCAGGCGAGGCAGCCGACCGCGACGTACGTGGCGAAGAACACGAGCGCCGCCAGGCTCAACAGGTCGATCTTGGTGGAGCGGATGGTCATGCCGGCATTGTCGTCAGCCCGGCGCGACCTCGGAAGGAACGAATCTTCCTATCCATATTCCGGTGAGAACGGTTCCGGTCAGAAGGCTGCCATCGCGGCAACCAACATCGCCGATGCCGCCGCAGCCCACAGCACCAACGCATGTACCAGCACGCGGCCACGCATCAGCCGCAACGTCGCCCTGCTGATTTCCGTGCCAATGAAGAACAGCGCCGCCACCAACAAGCCCTTGCTGGCGCGGCCCGCGTCATGGCCAATCCATGTCGGCAGTGCCACGACGCTGGCCAGTATCGACGCTGCGACGAATGCGAGAATGAAGGCGGGCACGCGGATCCGGGTCGTCGACTGCCGAAACGCCAGACTGACACCAAACGTAAGCGGGATGAGCCACAGCGTGCGCCCCAGCTTAACCGTTGTGGCAACCTCGAGCGCCTTGTTGCCATAGATCGCCGCAGTTGCGAGCACCGAACTCGTATCGTGGATCGCCAGCGCTACCCAGATACCGAATTGGGTCTGACTCATGCCAAGCGCGTGTCCGATCACCGGAAAGCCGAATAGAGCAACCGCGTTCAACAGAAAGATGATTCCGATCGCAACCCCGATCTGATCCGGTCGAGCACCGATCACGGGTGCGATCGAGGCGATCGCCGTGCCGCCGCAAATCGCCGTGCCGGCTGCCATCAGCAGACCGCTCTCGCGCTCCAGCCGCAGCGCCCAGGCGAGCGCAATGCCGATACCCAATACGCCGAGCACGTAAATCGCCACGAGCCACAGACTATCGCCACTGATTTCCGTGACCCGACCGATACTCAACGAAAACCCCAACAACACGATCGCGCTCTGCAACGCCAGGCTGCTCCAACGCTGCCCGTCAATGCCGAGCGGCGCTTTCCGCAACAGGCTGAACAACGCGCCCGTGAGCAACGCAACCGCGGGATTGCCATACCAGATCAGCGGCAGCAGAAGCGCCACGACGATCACTCGGACTTTCGTCAATTACGAATACCTCGGAATTAGCGTGCGTTCGTGGACAGAAACGTCAGCAGCACAGTCTCAATGACTTTGGCAACACCTGGCACGTACAGCACGGTGAGCGCAACGACGACAGCAACCACCACACACAGAATCAGATAGTTCCTGGCTTTCATCGACGGTTCTCACGCGGCGCAAGCTCGAATACCCAGACATTGCCAGCTTCGATATCCTGTCGCGTCGTCGGCGCTTTGTACTTCGTCGTCATCGCCGCCGCCACATTGTCCAGCACCGCGCCTCGTTTTATCCGTACCAGCTTTCGCTCGTAGCGTACGCCGTTGATGCGAACCACCGCCAGACCGTCGCCCGCATCGGCCTGTATCGCCCAATGTTTCCACAGTCTGCCGAGAAACGATCGCATGTAACCCGACGCGATGTAGATCCTGCCGCCACTTTCCACGATCCAGATACGCCGCGAGCTGACAGGATTGTCCAGCTGCAGCTCGATGGTGTTCACCTGATTGGTGAAGCGCCAGTCCGGCTCCGGCCCGATGTACAGGTTGCCTGACACGAGCCTGCCGCCCGGAAACAGGATCGACGCGCCGTCAGCATTTCGATATTCGTAGCGCAGCGTGCCAATCGCTACTGCGACGATGAGCAACAGGATGCCCAAAGCCTGGACCGATATCGTCAAAAACTTCATAACCCCGTCCACAATGCCCCCATACGCCGCCCATCCATCACGTGAGCCGTCTCTTTGCGTGCGTGCGGTGTTCGAACCGCTGTCGTGTGTCCGCTGACGCGCCCGGACCGGGCACTGCGCGCAGATCGCCAGACGTCAACACTACACCGTCCCGGTTCGTTACGCGCATGCGCGGAATGCGGCGGCCCGTCTTGCGCTCGCGCAGGATCAACGGTTCATTGCCGCGTCCGAACACCCACTCGTCGGACCACTCCCGCAACGCAGTCAGCACGGGCAACAGCGCCTCGCCTTTTTCCGTCAGTTGATATTCGAAGCGCTCGCCGGAGCTACCCACATCCACACGCTGGAAAATGTCGTGCTCCACCAGATGCTGCAGCCGCACCGACAGGATGTTCTTTGCGATCCCCAAGCTGCGTTCGAACTCACCGAAACGGCGCGCGCCGAAGAATGCGTCGCGTACGATCAGCAGCGTCCACCAGTCGCCAAGCGCTTCCAGCGCCTGCGCGACGCCGCAATTCATTTCGTCAAAACGTGTGCGACCCATAGCGACGCCGGCCTTTTCAGTGATTCCACCACGGGCGATCGGAAAACGCGCGCATGTCGAGTTCATGCGTCCACGTGGAGCGGTGTTGTTGTGCGAGGTGCAGATATGTCTCAGCGATCTTCGCCGGCAGCATCAAGCCATCGTGTTCGTTGCCCCGCGTCTCCCTGAGCTGCTGGAACCGCTCGGCGCCAAGCATTTTGCCCAGCGTGTCGGGAGCGTCGACCGCGCCGTCGATGACGATGTGTGCAACGTGGATACCCTTCGAGGCGAACTCGGCGTTCAGTGACTGGCATAGCATCCGCCGACCGCCCATCGCAGCGGCGTGAGAATGTTGGCCGCTGTTGCCGCGCACTGCCGCCGTTGAAGACGTGACCAGAATCGTCCCCTTGCCGCGCGCTTCCATCAGCGGACACACCGCCGATGCGAGGCGAAACAGGCCAAATGTGCCAATACGCCAGCCCATCTCGAATGCCTTGGCAGAGGTGTCTTTCAGCGCGCGATCGCCAATCTGCGCGCCCAGATTGTAGACGACAACTTCTATTGGACCGATGTCGGCCTCGATCGCAGCCACGCGCTCTTCGATGCTGTTGGGCTCCACGGCGTTCAACAGAAATCCGGTGGCCGAGCCACCGTCGCCGTTGATCGCATCAACCATACTGTTCAATCCATCCAGATCGCTGCGCCGACACAGCACTGCGTGATAGCCCTCTTTGGCAAAGCGTTGCGCGACGTTGCCACCAATACCTGCGCCAGCTCCTATAACCAGACAAACGGGTTTCATATTCGATCGCTCCTGGGTGTGCGAAAAGCAGTGCGTGGGGAAAACGCGTCTCACAATTTCAGTTGCATAAAACCACCATTTAGTTTTCTAATGCAACCAATATCTGCAGGTGCGGAAACGCAATATGGCTCAGTCAAACAACCCGGTCGGACAGGACGTTGCGCTCATCGTCGGCGGCGGTCCCGGTATCAGCGCAAGTTGCGCGCGACTCTTCACGGCGCAGGGCATGCGGGTTGCCATCGCGGCCAGAAATCCCGACAAGCCGGTGATGGAGACGTTGGAGAAGGCGCACGGCGTGCGTCGATACCGTTGTGACGCCAGCGAGCCGGCAGACGTGGAAAACCTGTTCCGGAATGTCGTTCGCGATCTCGGCACACCCACGCTCGTGGTGCACAACATCGACGGACGCGTCGCCGGCATCTTCCGCAAAGGCATTACCGAAGCCGATCCCGGCATGGCGCTGGAAACACTGCGCAACTCGGCGTTCAGTGCGTTCCTGATCGGCCAGCAAGCCGCGCGACTGATGCGCGCGAACACGCCCAACGCCGATGGTGCGAAGGGCACGCTCATCTTCACCAACGCAAGCGCGGCACTGAAAGGGTTCCCACTGAGCGGAGCCTTTGCGATGGCATGTCATGCGAAGTCCGGTCTTGCGCAGAGCATGGCAAGAGAATTGATGCCGGAAGGCATCCACATCGCCAACGTGCCGATCGATGCCGCGATCGGTTGGACCCAGGAAGACGGAACACGTGCACATCGACTTGCCGGCACCGCCGTCGACGACAACATGGCCGACCCGGATCGCATCGCGGAGACTTATCTGCAGTTGCATCGACAGCACCGTTCGACCTGGGCATTCGAAGTGGTGCTGCGACCCTGGGTCGAAAAATGGTGACGCATCGTGGTGAAATATCTCCACTTGGCTTGAAGGCGGATCACCATTCCAGTGGCTGACGATTTCATTGCGACCCTCAGCGGCAAACAGTTCGGCACGATCGTTGCCGACCCGCCGTGGCAGTTTTCGAATCGCACCGGGAAGATCGCCCCCGAGCACAAACGTTTGTCGCGCTACTCGACGATGTCACTTCAGCAGATCAAAGAGTTGCCGGTCGCGACGGTGGCGGCCGAACGCGCGCATCTGTACCTGTGGGTTCCGAACGCGCTGCTGCGGGAAGGATTGGCCGTATTGGATCACTGGGGGTTCACCTATAAGACGAACCTCATCTGGTACAAGGTTCGCAAGGATGGCGGTCCGGATCGTCGGGGCGTCGGCTTCTACTTCAGGAACGTTACCGAATTGATCCTGTTTGGCGTCAGAGGAAAAGACGTCAGGACCTTGGCCCCGGGCCGTCGGCAGGCGAACCTGATTTCGAGTCAGAAACGAGAACACAGCCGGAAGCCCGACGAGCAATACGATCTGATCGAATCCTGCAGCTGGGGACCGTATCTGGAATTGTTTGCGAGGGGTCCACGCGCTGGATGGACTGTGTGGGGACACGAAGCGGCGGACTACTCGCCTTCGTGGCCGACGCACGCGAATCGTTCAGGCGCAAACGGCGCCACCGTGCCCCTACCGAAGGCGAACTAGCTGACTGGTGGGGTGAAGTGCCTTCCACGAAACCAGTATTCATCGGATATTGCCACGGGCTCCAAGTCCGCCTGCGGTTTGGTTCTTCTAAGGTCTCAATTTCTCAAAGGCCGGCGACCAGTCCAGAGAAAATCTCCTCGGCGCTTGCCCTGCGAGGAGGGCTTGAGGCCATCGGCGGCACGCCGGATGCCAGCGTTGACCAGTTCCTCATTAAACCTGCTCATGGCCTCGCGAGCCTCTATGGAAGGCAGAGCGCCCATTTCGCTGTCGTCGGTAGCCTTCACGAATACCATCACACGCATCGTCTTTCTCCTTGTCAGTGCTGGTTGGAATTGGCCTGGCATCAGACCGACGAACCCGGCTTTCGGAATTCGACATTGACATAGCCATGCCCGCACAAAACCCGCTAGCGCGGCCCGTATGCTGAGCAGCCGCTTATGGCGGGATGCGCTTTTGCGATCTGGTTGAGATGCCGGTCGAGCTGCTTGATCCGCTTCGAGCGTGCCGATCTCATCGAGCACCGGCATCAGTGCTTCGACCAAGATACCTGGAACGCGGTCGACGACTTCGTGCAGGCGCCGCGCGATACGGGCTGCGCCGGTGGGTAGTGAACAGCTGGAAGACAGACTTTGATATGAACACCACGTTCTCCCAGCAGGCCGCTTCCATACGCCTGGATGAGATCAGTCCTCGCGAGTAGCCCAGAAGCACGATCTTCATCAGCAGTCGAGGACGAAATCTACCGGTACCAGTTGTGATTGACCTGACAGGTCGGGCTTGTAGCGTTGCACTAACAGCTCCATACAGGGGCGATGTGCTAGTGTACCTCGATCGGGGTTTTTCTACAGTCTCAATGCTCAGCATCCGCCGTGCCGCTCTTCGGCGTCGGCTGCATGCCGTTGTTGGGCGGCAGACCGGTGGCGTTGACCAATACACGATTGGCGCCTGCACGCTGGAGTAAGAGAACTCCGAGGAAGTAAGGCATGAACCATGGCACAGCAGGAATGCCAACAATAAAGCCGGGGCGCGCGTACCAAGGTGCAGGGTCGCTACCTGGGCTCGGAAACGACACCCCTCGTAGCATCAGAAGTGCTAACGCAAGCAGACTTAAGGCAACGTATGCGTGCGAAGTATTTCGGCCAATCCAACCGGTTTTCGCGAATGCGTGAGCGAATGCAGCCGTCGCGGCATAGGCAAGTGCACTGGCAGCGAACAGCAACGCATCGAACACATTGTTCATGGACAAGACTGCCGGGGATGCCGAACCAGTATCCAATCTCAGAGCGAAATCGCCGAGCTGAAAGGAGGTCCATGCGACATAGGTGGCGCCCGACAACAAACTCATCGCGAGCGCGAGCGTCGAGAATAGGTGCTCACACGACGCGTTGAGAGCCTCCTTAAGCAGAACGAAACCAGCGGTGACGCCGATCGAACCGGCCAGGAGAACAGCGTAGCGCATCTTGTTCTCACCGACGGTGGCATCCCAAGGTGTACCAAGTCCTACCCAAAAAAAAGCCATCAACGCCAGTGGCGATAGTAGGAGTGCCCCCGAAGCGCGGATCACCGATATGAGATCGCTGCGCGAATCGAACTCCGGACGCGCCAGCCGCCAGCCGCAAACCGCGATGACGCCAATCAACAGAATCCCAAGCACCTCATGGAGTACCGGAACTCGAAGAGCGCGAATGCCAATCAGCGGGCCGATGAGAACCGGAATCGCGCAGAGGATCAGATAACTGGCGCGCCGCATGGTTACCTCTTCTCGCATGTTCACCTCGTTAATCGGAAACAATCGACATGCCGCCTAACGGATATGCGGTTCAGGTGCGCCCCACAGCGCAGACCCCCAACGCTGGGGCGCGACGCTCGCTGCCAGAACGGTACCACGGATCGATTGAACCGAGCTGTTGGGTGTCAACTGCAACCGCTTGTTAGACGTCGGATGGATCGGAAAGCGGAATCATGACAAGGCGTGCGAAGAGCACGGCAGCCTGAATCAACGCCCAGAGGATGCCAGCCAGATAAGGCCATGCCACTGAGGAAAAGATTGCGTTGATCAGGAGGGCCATGATCGCTGAGCCATTGCCGACGACGAAGAACCATGACGTCGCGAGGGACGACTCACGCTCGTCTACCGGAGTAGACTTAGTTCGGGTGACGATTCGGAGCAAGTTCAGAATCGGGCGGACTAGCCAAACGGCCAGAAGAACACTCAGCACTCTCCAGCACGTTGGTTCAGAGACAGGGATCGACAAGAGCGCCAGCGGTAGAGCGGAGAAGAGGGCCGCTCTCGGCCGGCCTCCACCGTCCAGCGCCGCGGTGGCCAAACGCACCCACGATCCCAGAAAAGCCTGCAATCGTCGTGGCAACCTCTGCCAGAAGTGACAACACATCCGTAGAGGACAACGATGGCTGCTCCGGCGTCTAACGAGACTGTAGAAAAAGGCTATTGAAGGAGCGTCGGCATTGCTTCATGTAGTGCGTACACATCACATTACCCTCGTCATTGTTCCGATGGTGTTGTTGACAATCGGACGATATCACCGTCGCCCCTTTATCAGGTTGTTGACCTTCCGATCTCCGGAACCTTCAGCAGCTTAGTGATGTTACGCACCAGGCAGTACAACAACCACTCCCCATTCGCCTTGGGTTTGCCGCGCGTCTTGCCACTGAAGAACACCACCTGCCGGTACTTCGATTCTTCGATTGATTAGGGTCGCGTAAACACATCGCCCGACTTGGACACGCACCGCACAATGCTTTGCGTCCCTGGAAGCGCACCCCCTCATAACCATTCGGCGCCACCACACTCGGACCGGTGAGCCGATGCCCTTCCGGGCAGTAACACACACCGCGCGCAGCGTCGTAGCTGAAGTCCGCTGCTAATGCTGCTGCCGAAGCGCACGCGGATCGATATGGCGGTCTGCCTGAACAGCCGTTATCCGCCACATAACCATCGATGTCGCGCGTATATAGAAGCTCGACGTTGGCCTCGCTGTGATAACCCGCGCCCGCCGTGAGGCGCTTGCCAGCCAGGGTCTCGCGCATCTCTCCAAGGTGGCGTTCAGGACCCGCTACTACCGGCGCCAGCGTCGATTGCTCCTGACCCTCACCGAACGCCTCGGCATAGACAATCACTTGGTGGCGGTCATGCCACCCCGGTGTATCCCTGGAACGTCCCGTGGGAGGTCTTCATCTTCGCCGAGTCCGGATCCGTGATGTTCTGCGTCTTGACGTAGCCGCGTTTGCTCACCATGTCGTCATGACTCGATAGCCAGTCACGCAGCTTACCGGCACTCGCCTCCAGGCGTCGTCGTACCCGCCGATCACGGTCATCGCCGTCCTGTTCGGCCGCCTGCTTATCCCGTTCCCGGTGCCGTCGTATGCCGTCGCTCCGGTCGCATCGTTGCAATAACGGCTATCGAATGCCGAGCAGTCCAGCTTGTGATCGATCAGGTGCACCAGCGCGTGTTCAAACGTCCCCGGTAATACCTGTTTGACGAAATCTACCGGTACCAGTTGTGATTGACCTGATAGGTCGGGCTTGTAGCGTGGCACTAACAGCTCCATACAGGGGCGATGTGCTAGTGTACCTCGATTGGCGTTTTTCTACAGTCTCAACGCCCTGCATCAGTTGCCCGCCAAAGTAGCGGCAATTTTGCACAAGCAAGATTGATGACGCTTTGGTGGGTCAACTGCATGCAGATGTTATACGGCACCTTGGCGACAATGCGACCGTCCGATTCCGGCCACGAGCGGAACGCCCCTCTTTAAGTTAGTGTGAACGGTTCTAGATTGGGTAAGGAGAATGCGCATGACCGAGAGTGGTAGGCGAATTACGGCACTTGAAGCTCAGATACAAGGTTTGCTAGATCGAGAGGCTATTCGCGATATCATTACTGATTACGGGCGGGCACTCGACGCACGCGACTGGGACACGCAGCGAAGCCTCTATATCGATCCGTTCCACATAGATTTTTCTAGCATAGCTGGTCCAACTGGCACGATAAGTATCGATGAATATTTGGGTGTATTGACTCAATTCTTCAATCGCTTGCAGTCAAGTCAGCACATCACCAATACGCTCGCTCTAAACATCACTGGAGACGAGGCGAATGTGATTGCGATGCTGCACGCACAGCACTACCTTCCGAACAACCATGGCGCGCCAGTACAAAGAATGATTGGAACGTATGACTTGTCGATGAATCGCACAGAGGATGGCTGGCGAATCAACTGCCTAGTTCTGAAGGCGAAGTGGAGTGAAGGGAACTCGTGGGTCGTGACCGGGAATTGATCAGTATCCAATGTTGGCTTTGGGTCGGAAGCAGACGTTGAACGGGGCGACAGGTTGAGTGCGGTATAACGACTGAGTTCAGCTGCCCAGCGCGGTGGCGCGGCGTTTGCGTATGCAAACGACGTGACACCTCGCTGGGTCAGCTGCAACGAAACGTTAGGGAACCTCCGCACAACCTACCACATCTGTCCTAACGGGTATACAATGGTGCGGTGTCGATGATTTGGGTTTAAGGCATGGCCAAGCAGGGATCGTTCGAGGTAGGCGGGTTCGACAAGTACCGCAAACCCACGCGTCGGGAACGGTTTCTGAATGAGATGGAGAAGGCGGTGCCATGGCCGCAGTTGTTGGCGGTGATGGCGCCGTTCTACCCGAAAGATCCGGGCGTGAGCGGTGGCCGACCGCCGCGGGGACTTGAGGTGATGTTGCGCATCCACCTGCTACAGCACTGGTTCACCCTGTCGGACCCGGGCGTGGAGGATGCCTTGTACGAATCGCCCGTGCTACGACGCTTCGTGGGCATCGATCTGGGTCGTGAGCCGGTACCGGACGAGACCACGATCATGCGCTTTCGGCATCTGTTGGAGCAGCACCACCTCGGCCAGGCGTTGTTCGAGACCGTCAATACGGTGTTACGGGACAAAGGGTTGTTACTGCAGAAGGGCACCATCGTCGATGCGACGATCATCAATGCCCCGAGTTCGACCAAGAATCAGACGGGCGAACGGGATCCGGAGATGTGGCAAACCCAGAAAGGTCAGCAGTGGTATTTCGGCATGAAGCTACATATCGGCATGGATGTAGACAGCAAGGCGATCCATTCCATCGATGTGACGGCCGCCAATGTGTATGACGGTGACTGTCTGGCCAACCTGTTACACGGTGAGGAGTCGGCCGTGTATGGCGACCAGCTCTATAGCGGACGGACGCAGGTGATTGCCGCCCATGCACCCCACGCGCAGGACCTGACCAATCGACGGGTACGTTGGCACGATACCGCGCATCTGGAGCGTGCCAGCAATTGGCACAAGTCGAAGATCCGGGCCAAGGTGGAGCATCCGTTCTTGACGATCAAGCGAATCTTCGGGTTCAGCTACACGCGCCTGCGGGGTATGGCGAAAAACACCAACCGGCTGTATGTCACCTGTGCGATGGCCAATCTGCACCGGCTGCGTGGCCGTCTTGCCACGTGACTTGACGTGGGATAGGTGTGTCTGAAGACTGGGTAAACCGAGTCGAAACGAGTGAAAAGCTCGTAAAACCCAGCCAAATCGCCACTCGGATCAAGGATCCAATGAATGTATTCGTCAAATCAATCCGCACCCCTCAGTGACTATGGTTGTGCGGACATTCCTTAGGCGTACACATCTCAAGAGTTGTTGAACAACATCCGCTAGGTTCGTGGACGTGTCAATCTCGCAGGTGGCACCGCGGCGCAAGAGGGGTTCGACTAGCTCCAGATTACGAAGAATCTCGGCACTCTCCGCTAAACTCTTCCCATAAGGGTTGTTGGTCCTCGCCGCTAGGCGCTCAAGGATTACGTCCCGTGGAGCGCTAAAGAGAACCACATCGGTCAGGTCCGGGTAGAATTTGATCTGATTCTCCGCACACCCGCTTATGAATAAAGGCGTGGTTCCTGCGTTGCGAATAGCAGTCTCGACTACCTCTTCATTCCAGAGCTGATTCCCTTCCGCGTCACGATACGAATTGCCTGACTCATCCATATCTATCGCACTAAATCCTAATTTGCGGAGCTCTTGAACCACCGTCGATTTACCAGTGGCAGACATGCCCGTAATTAGAACTCTCGGCGGGTTCGCTGGCGCCTTCATGTACGCCTAACAGCCAGCATCAGCCGCGGCCCAGACAGGCAGCAAATTTGCGTATGCAAATTTGATGACTGGTCACGTCCGCTTCAACGTTTTGTTAGACGCCTGCCCGCAGTACCCTCATATTCCCACATAGGCATTCTCCTGAGTCTCGTTCAGCGGATATATTGAAACTGCACCAACCTGGCGATGCGGGCATCGTGTTGCGAGTTCCAGGGCAGCTTTGTGTGTGGGCACATCAACCACGAAGAATCCTCCAAGATTTGGCGGTTGTCGTACCTCAAGGCCAGACCTACTCGGTAGGTGAATGGCTGTAGGCGTTTGAAGTACTTGAGAATCGAAGACGAGCGCTCCACTAGCCTTCAACTCATCTACGAAGCTCATCATTTCTTCGAAGCACTTCTGGTTGGACTCTTCGCTCAACTCTGTCGCATCGTGCATGTGGAAGAACATTGCGTAGCGCATGACTCGCCTCAGGCGTCTAACACCAAGTTAAGCGGCGTGACTGCGGAAGGGGCGTTTGCGATAAAATGGCGAAGCCATTCGCAAACGAACCTGGAGTAGGCACGTCCGAGCCATGGAGCCGTAGGCGGAATGGCGGCTTCAACTTCATGTTAGACGCCGGCCTCGAATCGCCACTCGGTTGCCGTGTTGGAGAAAAGTACACCACCATCCTGCCCCGTGGAATCACAAAGCCAAGCCAGGACTCGAGTTGGTATGACCCTAAAAACTCCTTCGACAGATTGTGGCATATCCCAGTTGTATTTTTCTTTGTAAGCCTGCACCCAAAATGCGAGGTCTTCTTCGGAGAGACTCTCCGTATTCCCCTCAACGATTACTAGTTCATCTGCACTTTCTAGGTTCACCTGAATGCGGGGGTCTCGGGCAATGTTCTTAGCTATGGCCGATCTCGTACTCGTACTAAAGTAGAGAACGCCATCACGCCAAACTCCCCAGACGGGGCGTGAACTCGGAAAGCCTGCTGAACTCGTCGATATCCAATAGTTCCTAGATCGATACATGCGCGAATCGACCCAACTCCAAGGCAGCAACTGTCCGGCAGCAACATATCCTGAAAGCGATGGTCGAGTCGCGGTAGGTATGTTCAAGGCGTCTAACGTTTCGCATCAGCCGCGCACCAGACAGGCGGCAAATTTGCGCACGCAAATTTGATGACTGGCTGGGGCGTCGGCTGCATGCGTTTGTTAGGCGGCATTGCTGGTCACGGAGATACCACTCGAAACCAATCACGCATCACCTGCCGCACACGATCGGTCTCCTCTTCTGCGATCTCAGACATGTGGCAAATCGTATTGCGAAGGTGGGTGATATGCCTCGCCTCTTGAACGAGTGCCTTGTCACGCACGATATCTTGGAAATAGTCCTTCCAACAATGATCGATCACACGGAGCAGTTGGGGATACGTCAGTAACGCTGATTTGTCCCTTGAACCCAATGCCATCCAGACCTTCAATTCCTCAGCGTCCTCGAGCTTCTCGACTTCTTGCTGAACATCAGCCGGAATCGTAAGCGTCCGGTCTGTACCGTCTGGTCAATGAACTGTTGGCCGAAGATGATGCGTGTTCGCGAAGCGGACACGGTGGACGTGTCCATTTGGAGATCAGATGGACACGTCAAATCGAGGAGATCAAGCGTTCGTGGGGTCACGGCGACGGATGCGCACCGTTGCGGAGAAGCGGCGGATTGTCGAAGAGACGTTGGTACGCGGTGCGTCGGTTTCGGTGGTCGCACGCAAGCATGACGTGAACGCGAACCTGCTGTTTGCGTGGCGGAAGCTGTACACGCAAGGCGTACTCGGGGCCTGTCGAGAACCGGCGGCGAAGCTGCTGCCGGTGGAGGTGACGACGCCGACCATCGTGGCCACTCGGAGTGGGGAGAACTCGAAGCTCCGCACGCGCAGTAAACCCGCCAACACTGCTGCATCAGATGGCCATGTCGAGATCGAGTGGCCCGATGGGGTTCGAATGCGTCTGCAGGGTCGCGTCGAAGCCGACGTACTGGGTACGGTGCTCGCCGCACTGGCGAAGCACCGATGATCGCGCTACCGGCTGGCGTGAAGGTGTGGCTGGCGGCCGGTGTGACGGATATGCGCAATGGCTTTGATGGTCTGGCCAGATTGGTGCAAACGCAACTCGCCGATGATCCGTTCTCGGGTCAGCTGTTCGTATTCCGTGGCCGCCGTGGTGATCGGATCAAAATACTGTGGTGGGATGGCGATGGGTTGTGTCTGTACGCCAAACGCCTGGAGCGGGGTCGCTTCATCTGGCCGCAGGCCACGGCAGGTCGTATATCGCTGTCGGCAGCACAACTGTCGATGTTGCTCGAAGGGATCGATTGGCGGCATCCAGCACGTAGCTTCGAGCGGCCGATGGTGGCGGCGTAGTACACTTCAAGCGAAGTCCATCTGCTCATCTGGAATCGACAAAAACCCTGCATTTTGATTGATATTTACGTGCGTTGACTCGGTAGGTCGAGTACAATGCACGGGTGCTTCACGCCGACCTGCCCACCGACACCGAACAGCTGCAACGGCTCGTCATCGAGGGTCGCGCGGCACTCGATACAGCCCGCCATCAGCTGCAAAGTCGCGACGTTCTGATTGAACACCTGAAGCTACAGATCGCCAAGTTGCGCCGGCAACAGTTCGGTCGTTCCTCGGAACAGATCGATAGCCAGATCGCACAACTCGAACTGACATTGGAAGAACTCGAGACCAGTGCGGCCGAATCGGTGGTGCCGGTGTCGTCTGTGATCGGCCCGACCGCACGGGTCAAACAACAACCGGTGCGACGGCCGTTGCCGGATCATCTGCCCCGCGAAGATGCGGTGCATATGCCAGCCTGTCAGTGTCCGAACTGTGGCAATGCGCTCGATGTACTCGGAGAAGATATCAGCGAAGTGCTGGAGTACATCCCGTCGCACTTCAAAGTGATCCGCCATGTGCGGCCGAAGCTGCGTTGTGGTGGTTGCCAGGTCATCGTGCAACAGTCGGCACCGTCGCGGCCGATTGCGCGCGGTCTGGCGGGTCCGGGCTTGCTCGCCCACGTGATCGTCTCCAAGTACGCCGATCACCTGCCGTTGTATCGGCAGAGTGCGATCTTCGCGCGAGAAGGGGTTGATCTGGATCGCTCCACATTGGCCGACTGGGTCGGCAGCGTGAGTGCGTTGCTCGATCCGCTGATCGGCGCGATCGGCCGGCATGTGCTGGTGGCTTCGAAGCTGCATGCCGATGACACGCCGGTACCGGTGCTCAGTCCCGGTCGCGGCTCGACCAAGACGGGTCGGCTGTGGACCTATGTCCGCGATGATCGCCCCGCCGGTAGTATTGAACCGCCTGCCGTCCTGTTCCGCTACTCACCAGACCGCAAAGGCGAACGACCCCGTACGCACTTGGCGGACTTCAGCGGCGTGCTGCAGGCCGATGGCTACAGCGGCTTCAATGGACTCTACAACCGTGCCCGAGATCCGCTCACCGAAGCCGCCTGTTGGGCGCATGTACGACGCAAGTTCTACGACCTGACACTCGGTAAGCCGGCGCCACTCGCACAAGAAGCGCTGACCCGCATCGCTCAGCTCTACGCGATCGAAGCCGAGATCCGCGGCCAGTTACCCGACGCACGTGCAGCCACGCGCCAGGTCCGTGCAACGCCGCATCTTGATGCACTGCGTGCTTGGCTCACGCAGACACTCACCCAGGTATCGAAGAAGAGCGCACTGGCCAATGCCATCCGTTACGCGTTGTCGCGCTGGACTGCGCTGACGCGGTATCGCGATGACGGTCGGCTCGAAATCGACAACAACACTGCTGAGCGGGCGCTGCGAACCGTCGCCCTGGGTCGTAAGAATTATCTGTTCGCCGGTTCCGATACCGGTGGCGAACGCGCTGCTGCGATGTACAGCTTGCTCGGTACCGCAAAGCTCAACGACGTCAATCCCGAAGCGTACTTACGCTATGTACTCGAACGGATCGCCGACCATCCTGTTAACCGCATCGAAGAGCTGTTGCCATGGCACGTCGCAAACCAAATCCAACTCGCCCCACCAGCCGATCGGGTCGCGGCGTAACGTCGTCTCCGGCCAACGTGGCCAGTCCTTGGCCGAACCTCCAAGAGTTGATCGACAACGACGGTTCGATATCCGTTGGACGCATGCACCCGATCGCCTGTGCCGCGGTCGCCAACGACGAACATACCTGCTACGTCATGCTCGTGCGACGCGAAGATGAATCCCTCGTCGATCTCATGACCCGACTCGATCTCACACTCGTTGCCGCGATCGAAACAGAAACCTGCATCGACGAGATCAACCCACGCTGACCGTCAAGACGGCCTTCGCCGGACGGTTACCCGGAATCTTCTCCCACCAGGTTGTTGACTCGTCGCTTGCTAGCACCTGAACGACGAATTGCCGCAGATAGTTTTCGAACACGAAGAAGAGCTTGTAGCTCAGGGCTGCAACGTTGGCTTTCTTGACGGCCTCTGGAATGGCAGCCGCAAGGTCAAAGGTATCCGAGATATGGAGCGGCTCGGCATGAGCTGTTTCCGGCGCCGATTGGATCGCCTGCGTTGCCGTCTGGCCTAAGAGCACGAATAGCGCGAGGCGTCCGTCGTCGATCACTTAAACACCTTTCGGACGGCATTGAAGATGTTGATGTACGTCTCTTCCGATCCGTTTGCGGGAAGATGGATCTGAATGTTGTAGTGGAAATCCGGTCTCATCGTCCCGACGCTTGAGAGAGCAGCAGCAGCGGCCTTTTCTTCGATTCCGGCCTTCTGTTCTGTTTCGGAAATAGTTGCCGGAATCTCTTCCTTCAATTGCTCAGCAGAGTCGAAATCTGCAACGCCAAGCAGTGCGCGGAACGTACCGACAATTTTTGAAGTGGTCCCCGTGTCAGAGCCAGCCACCTGCGCAACTAGACCCTTTAGTTCCTGTCCCTCGAGCTTGTGAGCATTCTCGTTAGCATTGAACAGCGCCTCATACCCTTCTCTTACGCCCCTCGCGACTTCGATACCTGCGATCTTCTCGTTCTTCAGCGTCGCATATCGTGCGGTGGGCCTTCCTGAAGAATCGACAAACCCTAGCGCCTTGAGGAGCGCGATTAGCGATCGGTCGCCGCTGCTCTTCAGACCCAGAGTTTCCGCCAGGAAGCTCTGGGTAAACGATTCAGGCACTTTGGCGGTGCGAATCTTCTCGAACAACAGGCCAACATTCTTGTAAGTCGGCAGATACGGAAGCTCCTGAGGCATCGATACTCTCCTCTGATAAATCGTTGGCCTATCCAATGCCGCCTAACAGCCAGCATCAGCCGCGCGCCAGACAGGCGGCAGATTTGCGTATGCAAATTTGATGACTGGCTGGGGCGTCGGCTGCATGCAGTGGTTAGGCGACCACATGATGGTCATAGCGAATAAGCACCACATTTGGCCAATTGACCTCGAAACTCGAGATGGACGCAGCAGAACCGCTGAAGATTCTCTCCCCACCGTGCAGCGAAATACCACTGGCCATCCGATAGAGAAAGTCGATCGTTCCGCCATGCGTGATGGCTAGAACCCGTCGCATGCCCGTGATCTCTCGCAACCACTCAACCGTGCGCGCCAGATGCTGTGCACGACTTTCGCCTCCGGGAATACAGTAGTCCGCGTCGAAGCGTTGAAACGCCATGAACTCACTCTGATATCGGCTCGCGCACTCCGATGCGCTAAGACCTTCGAAGATCCCAAAGTCTCGCTCGGCGATACGGGGTTCGGGGATCCATGACGATATTCCTAGCGCGTTCGCAGTGTCGCGGCAACGCCCCAACGGACTGCAATAAATCGTGTCATATCCTGATGCGTCGAATCGCACAGGGGCCAATGACTGAACCTGCTCTTCGGTCAAAACCCCATCGGCGCGGCCGTGGTAGATGCCCTTGGTGTTCTCGATCGTGAGCCCATGCCGCACGCAGTCGAGTCGCATGGTCGCCTAACAGCCAGCATCAGCCGCGCGCCAGGCAGGCGGCAAATTTGCGCATGCAAATTTGATGACTGGCTGGGGCGTCGGCTGCATGCAGTGGTTAGGCGGCAGCGCCGCACGTGATGTGTTTGACGAGAACAAGTGCTGCATCCTGCGGCCCCCACAACGTGAGCGACTCGAAAAGCGGTGCGTACCCACAAGCGAGATAGAACTGTCGCGTTCGATCGTATCCGGGATCTGGCGTTGATGGGCCTCGAGTCTTGACGTGCAGCCAGGGGATGCCTCGCTCGCGACACCAGCCCTCCGCCCAGTCGATAAGAGCAGATCCTATGCCTTTGCGATGTTGTTCTTCAGGGACAGCCATGACATTGATTTCGTACGACTCGTCCGTGTGCTTTGCCAGGGCGATGAACCCGACGATTTCGTTCCCCTGCGTCGCCACGGCGCCAGGAGACGTGTGGAGACTTTCTAGGTAAGCACGATTGGACTCTTCCAACCCAAACCAATTGGGAAGCGAATAGAGAATCCGGCTGCAAGCATCGATGTCTTCTGGCGCAAGTGCTCGGATCTTAAGGAAACGATGCGACATGCTGCTGCCGCCTAACAGCCAGCATCAGCCGCGCACCAGACAGGCGGCAAATTTGCGTATGCAAATTTGATGACTGGCTGGGGCGTCGGCTGCATGCAGTGGTTAGGCGGCACCTTCCTACCTGGCTCGAAAGGCCGACAGAAACTGTTGCACGCCGCGCCTGGCTCGATGCAACCGCGTTTGAATAGTAGTCGGGTGAATGATCTGTAGTCGCGGCGTATTCTTGAGATGTGTATCGTCAAACTCGACGGTAAATCGCAACTCAGTCATTCGCTCTAAGCGATCTCGCAGTGTAACGACGAACTCTAACTCGCGATTTTGGAATCTCGCCACAGGGTCACCGTTTCCATCCACAATGAAATAGCCGTCCGCACCAGATTCCCAGTGAAATAGCTCTAGCGATTGCTGCTCACCAGGCTCTATCGTTGCGCGATGTTCGCGCTGATTCCCCCAGAAGACACCATAGCTCTGTGATCTCTGTTCATTGAGCCGGATGTGGGCGTGTACGTCCCGCGCGGACTCTCCATCCAGTGTCTGACCGAAGAAGGTAGGTCTGTTCGAAACACTGATCCTCCAACTGTGACGCTGTTGGTTGCCACCCGAGCCTCCACCAGTAACGAGTAGCTTTGGCCTTTGAGCGCTGAGTGAATACCGAACACTGATGATCGCGCCGACGATCGCGCCAACAACCAAGTAGATGATTGCGCTCCATACGTCTGGAGACATCAGTACCTGCTTCATCGATTCCCACATCGGATGACCCTAGCTTGAAACATCGAAATGTAGTTCGAAGCCGACAGTGCCGCCTAACAGCCAGCATCAGCCGCGCGCCAGACAGGCGGCAGATTTGCGTATGCAAATTTGATGACTGGCTGGGGCGTCGGCTGCATGCAGTGGTTAGGCGACCACATGATGGTCATAGCGAATAAGCACCACATTTGGCCAATTGACCTCGAAACTCGAGATGGACGCAGCAGAACCGTTGAAGATTCTCTCCCCACCGTGCAGCGAAATACCACTGGCCATCCGATAGAGAAAGTCGATCGTTCCGCCATGCGTGATGGCTAGAACCCGTCGCATGCCCGTGATCTCTCGCAACCACTCAACCGTGCGCGCCAGATGCTGTGCACGACTTTCGCCTCCAGGAATACAGTAGTCCGCGTCGAAGCGTTGAAACGCCATGAACTCACTCTGATATCGGCTCGCGCACTCCGATGCGCTAAGACCTTCGAAGATCCCAAAGTCTCGCTCGGCGATACGGGGTTCGCGGATCCATGACGATATTCCTAGCGCGTTCGCAGTGTCGCGGCAACGCCCCAACGGACTGCAATAAATCGTGTCATATCCTGATGCGTCGAATCGCACAGGGGCCAATGACTGAACCTGCTCTTCGGTCAAAACCCCATCGGCGCGGCCGTGGTAGATGCCCTTGGTGTTCTCGATCGTGAGCCCATGCCGCACGCAGTCGAGTCGCATGGTCGCCTAACAGCCAGCATCAGCCGCGCGCCAGGCAGGCGGCAAATTTGCGCATGCAAATTTGATGACTGGCTGGGGCGTCGGCTGCATGCAGTGGTTAGGCGTCCCCACGAAGGCGCCCGCCAGTTCGATCATGCCTACGCGCTGCATCATTGAGCTGTTCCACCTCGCGCCTGATTCCACCGAAGGGCAACTTCCTGCCGAGAACAACAAAGATCTCTCGTTGAGGATCGACGAGCTTAAAGATTTTTCCAGTTGGGTCATCGGTGAGATCTGAATCTCCCAGAATCGCAGATGGAACGAAAATTCCCGCGTCCTGTTCCAAGAGATACAGATCAAGCCTCTCGTCGAAGTGCTCCAACGCGTCTCTGAGATCTCGGGACCGAAGCGGAGACTGCTCGTCCATGTTGAAGGCTTCTCTCAGACGCTCTGAACGCTTGGCTCTCAACTTACTGAAGTCGTTGTTACCCAGGCCAGACGGCCAAAAGAACCTAGACAACGCCGCGGCGTGACCCAACGCCTCATGCACTGAGCTGACAGCCATTTCCTCGGCATCAGGTTTCGTTCTCGCGGTGTCATACCTCGCAAAGGCTTCAAGGCATCTCGATGCCGAATAGCGGATCGAAAGAATGTAGAACACCTCGCAGTACGGGACCAAACCGTTGTACTGCTCGACAGCAATGTTGGCTCTTCTCTTTAGTTCGTTTTGGTTCACGATGACCGCCGATCGGGACGCCTAACGCCGCCGTTCAGCTGCGCGAGCGGATGGCGGCAAATTTGCGCAAGCAAATTTGATGACAGCCGATCGCGTCAGCTGCAACGGCTTGTTAGGCATCGCTTCGAGTTGTGCGCCGCCGTTCATCAACGTGACGCGCCAAGCCGGAAACGCATTCGCTCAAATGCGCTGGGGCTGCCACGCCGATCGATCGCTTCCAGAATCTGTGTGGCAAGTGCCGAGGGCACAGTCGCTGTGGAATCGACTTCCAAGTCGTACACCGCATGTGCGTGCATGCGCTTGATGCCTCCCACTGCCATGCCGGGCGCGCGATCCCCGCGAGCGCGCTCGCGCAGGATCAATTCTTCGGCAGCGCAATGCACGCCCACGAAGAACACATCAATGCCATCCAGCGCCTTCGCCCAGTCGTCAAGCAGTTCACGATTTACGATGGCGTCGTCGACAACGACGCCCAACCCCTCTGTCACACAGGCGCGGACCGCGCGGTGGTATGCGCGAAATAGCTTCTTGGGTTCATCCGCATACTCGACAGGAGCTTGGTCATCGCGTGACCCGCGAAGCAAGGTCCCGACTGCGTCGTACCAACTCGACGGGACACGCTGCCAGATGAAGTCGTCAATGCCCATACGCACGAACGGCAGCCGCGCCTGCAGCGCCTGCGTCAACGTAGACTTGCCGGAAGACGAGGTGCCGTTGAGTAGGATGACGTCGGGTAATTTCATTGCCGAAGTTTATCTCTGAACACTGATCACTCCCAATCGGTCATGGATTCGGAAATGAGCTCGATCGAGGCGCTGCATGAGTGGTTAGGCGTCACTTTTTGCTGCCTCGCTTGTTTCGCCATCTGTACTTGCTCTGATAATCGCGCCGCTGTTTCGTGACTTCGTACAAGACAATCCCTGATGTAGTGCCTAGGTTGAGGCTCTCGATCATGCCAAACATTGGAATGCTCACGCACATTTCGCTTCGCTCTACTGCCAGGTCACTGATGCCCCGAGACTCGCTGCCGAACCACACGGCCAGCTTCGTATAGATGGTGTAATCGACCTCATCTAGGACGGCGTTCTTCATGCCTTTAACGTGCGGAGAGGTGACGATGGACGCGAAGTGTTTCCGTTCCAGGTGCGCCAAGCACTCCTCAGTGCTGTCGAATCTCTTAACGAAGCTCCACTTGATGGCTGAAACGGAAGTCGCCGACAGGGACTTTCTCTCGCGCATTTCATGCCAATCGTCGGGCAAGGATTTCCTTGGGTCTACGACGTATGCTTTTTCTACGCCCAAGGCGTTTACGTTTCTAATGACCGTGCCGATGTTCTTGATGTCACTAGGATCCTCAATGACAGCGATCAGATTCTTGCATCGGTAGGCCTTAATCTTGTCCGCACGAGTTCGAACAGATTTCCTTTGTTTCTCTTCAATTTCCATATGGTCCTTCGACGCGCGTGCTAGTGACGCCTAACAACGATTGGACAAGAAAATCGTGTAACGCACACCGACACCGTCAATTCTATCCTTTACCACGATCGCAACACTCCTCCGCCCGTTCGTCAATCCAAGCCAACCGCGGCACAGCCAGCGAACCAAGTCATCACGCAGGCTCCCAACACTCGAAACCCGTCCGGACTCAAGCATTCGCGTAATACATTGCCGCTAGATCTCGTGCGACAAAACGACGAGATGTCGTCTATCTCCCGCCGCGCCTTCACCATCAAGACTCAGCCAGAAAAGCGGCAGATCGCAATGCCACCTTCCCCACTTTTGCAGAAGATTCGCGACGTCATCAGGCGCAAGCACTACTCCATTCGAACCGAAGCGGCATACGTGTACTGGAGCAGAGACTATATCCGCTACCACGGCGTGCGCCACCCGGCCGAGATGGGCGATATCCAGGTCGTGGAGTATCTAACGCACCTGGCGGTCGATCGTCGCGTGTCTTCGTCCACCCAGAACCAGGCGCTCAATGCATTGGTGTTCCTCTACAAGCATGTGTTGAACCAACCGCTCGGTAGTCTTGCCGGCGCTGCGCGCGCAAAGCGGAGTGAGCATCTACCCGTGGTGTTCACGCGAGACGAAGTTACTGCAGTGCTCGACCGCCTCGACGGAACCGTCTGGTTGATCGCGGCACTGCTGTACGGGTCGGGGTTGCGCCTGATGGAAGGATTGCGCATGCGGGTCAAAGACTTCGATTTCGACCGGCGCGCGCTTTTCGTTCGCGCAGGAAAAGGCTCCAAGGATCGCGTGACAATGTTGCCCAGCGATCTGGTTGAGCCGCTGACTGTCCATCTGGCGCAAGTTCGCATCATATTCGAGCGCGACCGCGAGCGGGGCATCTCCGGCGTTCAGCTACCGTTTGCGCTCGCGCGCAAATATCCGAACGCACCGGTTGAATGGGCTTGGCAATGGGCGTTCCCGGCCGCCGAACTCAGCCCCGATCCACGCAACACCGATTCCCGCGATACGGCACAGATGCGCCGTCATCACCTGCTACCCGAGTTGATTCAGCGACACCTGCGGCGCGCACTACGCGAGGCGGGCATCGAGAAGAAAGGCAGTCCACACACGTTGCGGCATTCGTTCGCAACCCACTTGCTCGAATCCGGCTACGATATTCGCACCGTACAAGAACTGTTGGGACATGCGGACGTCAAGACCACCCAGATCTACACGCACGTATTGAACCTGGGCGGTAACGCCGTGAAAAGTCCACTCGCGTCGTTGCACTTGCGCAAGCCGGACCACTGAGCCTCGGCGTCAGATCCAGCCTTTGCGTCGAAAGTACACGAGCATGCTGATCATCATTACCGCAATCACGAACATCACGCCAACGTACCCATATGGCCAACCCAATTCCGGCATGCTCAGTGGCCCCGCGTTTCTGTCGAAGTTCATGCCGTACACACCGACGATGAAGGTTGGCGGAATGAACAATGTTGCGATTAGCGTCAGCACGCGCATCACTTCGTTCAAGCGATTGCTGACGAGCGACAGATAAACCTCGACCAGACTGGTCGCCACCTCACGGTGAGTCTCCAACAGATCGATAGCGCTCACGATGTGGTCGTAGCAATCCTGCAGGTAAGGCCGTAGATAGCTGCGATCACTGTCGGACGTATCGAGGTGGCGGAACATATCGGCGAGGATCTCGCGCATCGCCCACGCGACGCGTCGATACACCAACAGACGATTGCGCATCTCGTGCAGTTGCGCAAGCGCCTCCGGTGCTGGACGCTCCAGAATCTCTGCTTCGAGCGTCGTGATCTCCGCGCCGATGTCCTCCACGACCGGAAACACAAGGTCGATTGCCAGATCGATCATCGCGTACAGCAGATAGCTGCCATCATTGCGCCGCATGCGGCTCTGGTCGATCGCCAGGCGCTTTCGAATCGGATCGAGCAGCCCGGGCGCGCCGTCGTGAAAGCTGATCACGATACGGTCGTCGGCAAAAACGCTGAGTTGTTCGAATCGTCCAGGTTGTCCAGCGGCCGGGACCAGCAACGTAACGAACAGACGCGTGTCGTATTCGTTGAACTTCGGTCGCTGGCTCAGCGTGACAACGTCCTCCAGCACCAGCGTATCGATGGCGTACAGGCTCTTCAGCTTCTCGAGCAGTTTCATCGAAGGCGCGCCAGCTACGTGAATCCAGCGAACGCCAACCGATGGTTCCGGCTGATCGAGCAGGTCAGGCTCGTTCGAGACGGCCATCAATCGATCCGCTGAATACTCGGTAATCTCGATGTGCGAGTGTTGAACCGCCCGTACTCTGTCGGTATCGAAGGTGCCCGGTGCCGTTCCCGGTGCCCGATGACGCGTGGCCTGCTTCATGATTCCTCACTCACTCGACATGAAGCGGTTACAGTAGCCGCGCACGGCGCAATGAGCCATAGATGGACACGAACCGGCAACATGAACGAACTCAGCGATCTGCTCCAACAATACGGCTATGTGGCGGTTTTCATCGGAACGTTTTTCGAGGGAGAGTCGATCGCGTTGCTGGGCGGATTCCTGGCGCACAGCGGCTTCCTCAGCCTGCCCATCGTGATCGTCGTTACATTCGTGGGATCCTTCTGCGGCGATCAAACCGCATACTGGCTGGGTAAGCATTTTGGCTCGCGCTGGAATCCGAAATCGCCGCTGTTGCAGCGGCGCATCGCGCAAGCGGAACGGCTATTGAGTCGCTATCAGATTCCGGTGCTGCTCGGCTTTCGCTTCGTGTACGGCATCCGCAACGTCACGCCGTTCGTCGCCGGCAGCATCACGAAGATTCCGGTGTTGCGGTTCATTGCGCTGAATGCTGCCGGCGCAGCCCTGTGGGCGACATCCATCCCCTTGCTGGGTTACTACTTCGGAAGGACTGCCGAATCGCTGCTCGGCACCGGCAAAAACTACGAAGTCCGCATCATCGGTATTGTAATGGCCGGTGCCATGATCATATGGTTGGTGCGGTATCTGTTGGCGCGACGGCGCGCGGCACGATCGAGCGCAGCAGACGCTGCGAACCCGCCCCACACGAAATGACAGTCTGCAACACATCGCTGCCGGGCAGCGGCAGCCTCTGTACCTGAGATGGCGAAACGTGCAGAATGAGCCCCGTCGTCGGGTTCGGGCCGGTGGGCATGAACACGGTCGACCCCTCGATCCCTTCATCAGCTAGAAATCCAGTCAGCCGGATGCCATCGCCGATGTCGACGATTACCGGGCGAGCGAACGGATTCTGATCGCGCTTACCGAGATAGCCGACAATCTCTTTGACCGGCTTGTACCCGGGCACTCGCTGCACAGTGTTGCGCTCGAGCCAGGTGAAAGCGCGATTGCCGAATCGGGTACTCACGATCACGCCCAGCACGAAGCACGCGAGCAGGATTGTCGCAATCGTCAACCCCTGGCCCACCCAGATCGGCAGACTCAGGTCGGATGCGACGTATTCTGCAACCGGCGCCGTTTTGCCAACGACCCATGTCGCGAGCCACAGCAACAGGTTCGCAAATACGAATAGAGGCAACACGACTACAACTCCACCGATCAGTGTGGTGCGAATGTAGTGCTGCAAACCAGACATGTTCTTCAGACCCAATTCGAACTGCGCTTCAGCGCTTGTTCCGCGCCCCACACCAGTTCGTTGAAGATCTCGGCCGCCGGACGCACCGCTTTGATCATCCCGATACCCTGGCCGGCGAAACCGGGATTGACGTCGCCGCGCTTGTCACGCGTCGCGGCCGCCATCACCGGACCCGATACGGCGCCTTGATACGGCATCGGCAGTGGTTCTTTGCCCGCATGGGTCCATGCATCCGTCCACACGCTGCGAATGATCCGCGCCGGTTTGCCGGTGACGCTGCGCGAAACAACCGTTCCGTCTTCGGCGGCATCGACAATCGCCTGCTTCTGAAAGTCATGGATGCCGGCTTCGTTCGAGGCCAGAAACGCCGAGCCAACCCATACGCCCTCGGCGCCGAGCATCATCGCCGCAGCTATGCCACGGCCGTCGGTGATGCCGCCGGCGCCGAGCACCGGCACATCGCCCACCGCATCAACCACCTGCGGAATCAATGCCATCGTGCCGATCGGTGAATTATGGCCGCCGCCGTCGTGACCTTGCGCCACCACAATGTCGATGCCCACCTGAATCACCTGTACCGCGTGCTTCACCTTGCCGACGACGCACATCACTTTCGTGCCGTTCGCGCGCAGCTGTTTCATCCACGGTCCCGGGTTGCCGAGACCGGATGCATACACCGGCACGCGCTCCTCGATCACCACTTCCATCTGCGCGTCGAAAAACCCTTTTGAAAAGCCGGCAGGCTCGTCGGGATCGCGGCGTTGACGCAGCGTTTCCGGATCGACCGGTTCGAGATGCTGTGCCGCCATGAACTGCGCTGCAAACGCCTGCATTTCCGGCAGCAGGTCCATCGGCGACGGGCCATCGGTCTGCGCGTAGTTCGCGCGCCTCACCGACGCCGGCAGCAACGTATCGACCCCAAAGGGTTTGTCCGTCAACTCGCGCGTGCGCCGGATCCACTCGCGCAACTGCTTCGGTCCGCAGCCTGCCGCGCCGAGCACACCCAAACCGCCGGCGTTGGACACCGCCGCCGCGAGTTCCGGTGTGCTGGCACCGCCCATGCCTGCCAGCACGATTGGATATTCGATCCCGAGAATGTCGCACACGCGCGTCTTGAACATGATCTGCATTCCTAACGATTCGATTGAGCCTTTCGATTGGCCCTGATGTCCTTTTTGGATGAACTGGGTCTAGATGAACGTCTCGAAGCGGCCATATTTGCCGCGAAAGAACAGTAGCGGCTCGGCGTGTGCGTCGAGAATCTGCAGATCACGCACACGGCCGATTGCGATGATGTGATCGCCGGCATCGTGTTCCGCTTCGATGTCGCAGTCTACATACGCGAGGATGCCTGCGAGTACCGGCGAACCCGTCACGCCCGGGCGCCAATCGATTTCGGCGAACAGCCCCGGCTTCGCGAATTCATCGCACACTACTTTCTGTTTCGCCGACAGTACATTGATGCAGAAGCTGCCCGAACTGCGCAGTCTCGGCCAACTGGTGCTTTTCTTGCCAGGGCATACGGCGACCAGCGGCGGATCGAGCGACAGTGACGTGAACGACTGCGCCGCGAACCCTACCGGTTGTCCATCGTCCATGCCGGTGGCGACGACGACACCTGTGCAGAACTGCGCCAACGTCGTGCGAAACGTCAGGCTGTCGAAGGCCACATCAGAACTCGCCATCATCGGCCCGTGCAAAGATCGGTTCCGCGGCACTATATCAGAACCAAATCGGTGCTCGTTTCGGGGCTGCACGCGCATCGGCAAGCCCGCTAGAATCGTCTCCAACATGCAGACATCGATAGGTATGCCCGTGACTGATCTGGACAGCTTCCGTAACGAAACCCGTACCTGGCTCGAAGCCAACTGCCCAGCGTCAATGCGTACGCCGGGCACCGAGGACGAGACCGTGTGGGGCGGCCGCCGCGAGAAGTTCGTCAATCCCGAATCACGCGTCTGGCTCACGCGTATGGCCGAGAAAGGCTGGACGTGTCCGATGTGGCCGAAGCAGTACGGCGGTGGCGGCCTGTCGATCGACGAAAATCGGGTGCTGCAGCAGGAACTCGGCCGCATCAACGCGCGCTCACCGCTGTCGAGCTTCGGTATCTGGATGCTGGGACCAGCGCTGCTCGAGTTCGGCAATGAAGCGCAGAAGCTGGAACATCTGCCAAAGATCGCGCGCGGTGAAATTCGCTGGTGTCAGGGATATTCCGAACCGGGCTCTGGTTCCGATCTCGCCGGGCTGCGCACGCGCGCGCAGGACATGGGCGATTACTACCTTGTAAACGGTTCGAAGATCTGGACGTCGTACGCCGACGAAGCCGACTGGATCTTTTGTCTGGTACGCACCGATTTCGACGTGCCGAAACACGACGGCATCAGCTTTCTGTTGTTCGATATGGCCTCGCCCGGCGTCAGCACGTCGCCGATCACGCTGATCAGCGGTTCGTCGCCGTTCTGCCAGACGTTCTTCGAGGACGTCAAAGTACCGAAGCAGAATCTGGTCGGCCAGATCAACAACGGCTGGACGATCGCAAAGCGTCTGCTGCAGCACGAGCGCCAGATGGTGGCCGGCATCGGCGGCAACTCCGCGCTCGGCGCAACGGGCCGCAGGATGGAGGACATCGCGAAGGAATATGTCGGCGAAGCCGGCGGCCGCATCGCAGACACCGCGATCCGCGGCCGGATCACCCGCCACCGCATGGACGATCGCGCCTTTCAATTGACGTTGGGGCGTTCGATCGAAGAAGCGAAAGCCGGCCGCGCCAATGGCGATCTCAGTTCGATGTTCAAGTATTACGGCACCGAGCAGAACAAACGCAAATACGAAGTGCTGCTCGAGACGATGGGCACACAGGCCGTCGGCTGGAGCGGTGATGCATTCAGCGACCGGGAGCTCAACACCACGCGCCAATGGCTGCGATCGAAGGCCAATTCGATCGAAGGCGGCACCAGCGAAGTGCAGCTCAACGTGATTGCCAAGCGAGTGCTCGGTCTGCCGGATTGAGCGCGCCACCGCTGCGCATCACCGATGGTTTAGTCACCATTCGGCAGCCAGCGCCAGGCGACGCAGCGGTGTTGATCGCGGGCCGCGACGAACAGTTCAGACGCTGGCTGGGAGAAGGTTCGCCCACACCTCAGCCAACAGCCTGCATCGTGGTGGCGGACGAAATCGTCGGCTGGGTGGACTACGACGTCGAGCGCGCATGGTTGCCGCCCGGCGGGGTCAACATCGGCTACAACGTCTTCGCGCAGCGTCGCGGCCGCGGATACGCATCCCGTGCGGTGCAGTTGCTGATGCACCATCTGGCACTTTCCGGCACGTACTCGACGGGGACGTTGCTGATCCACCCCGACAACGCGCGCTCGCGCGCGTTGGCTGCGCGCACGCGATTCACAGCGACGGGCTATCTCGACGGTAGCTGCTACTACAAACGACCGGTCCCGCCACTGCGTTACACGGATGGTGTGATCACCATACGGCGCCAGAGCGTCGACGATCTCGATACGGATCTCGCGGCCAAAGACAACGAGCAGATGAAATGGCTTTGGCAACCCGAAGAACGCGATGCGTGGCAAGCGATGTCGCCAAACGAACGTCGCAATCACACATTGCGGTATCTGCGCACGAACCAAACCGAATTCGGAAACGGGCCCAAATGGTGCTTTGCCGTGGACGCACCTGGCGCTGATTATGTGGCATACGTCGACTGCGATCTCGCCAATGAACACGTGCCAGCGGGTGATGCGAATATCTCCTACGCGGCACATCCGGCACATCGAGGGTGCGGCTATGTCAGCCGCGCGGTAAACCTGATAGCACGATTTCTAATCGATCACACCGGCGCGCGGCGCACACATCTCATCATCGACTCGGACAACATCGCTTCGCTACGCGTCGCGCGTGCCGTCGGTGCAGAGGAAGCGCAGCGCTGGATCAATCAGCGCGGTCGCACGATGGTCCGTTTTCTGTTGGCGTTGTCGGGCTGAGACCTTGGTTGGAACGCAGCGTTTGCGGCCCAGCGTCAGAAATCGATCGTCCGTATTCCGTTACGCCGCACGTTTTGCGCGAACGTGACATCGAGGGTAGCGACGTGACTGGCACCACATTCGACACCGACCGCGAGGTGCAACGAGTGGCCTGCGCGCAGCCCGTATCGATGCTGCTTGACCATGTCCGACGCCAGGCTGAACGCAGAGCGACTCAACGCCACCAACTGGATGCCGCCGGAAATCAGCAATTCGAACTCCTTGCGCACCCGGCGCACGTGGGCGTCGCTCAGCTGTTTCGAGCGCAACTTGATCGACATCGCGCTGGAAAATTCCGGCAAAAGCCAATCCGAGGAAATCGGCGTTTCATCGAGTTCTGCAAACCACTTCGTAACGTGCGGTGTTTTCGGCTCAGCAGTGAGCAGCGCAACGACGACGCTCGTGTCCACATACAGCATCAGTAGCGGTTTTCTTGGCGCATCCGTTCCACGACCGCCTCTGTCATCGGCATCGACGCCTGCAGCTTCGCAAGACGCACCAGAAAGGCATCTTTGTCGAAGCCATCGGACAAGTGCCAAATCACCGAATCCATTTCGCGTGGCCGCATCGCCTGCGCTGCTGGACAAACATTGGACATTACATCGACGTACGACCTTGATAGCGTAATGGCTCGATGTCGCGGGACGCACTCATGTCGTTTCCGATCCACGATCGCACGCAACGTAAGCACCTCGAAGTCCGTGCGAAACCGTACTTCGCCAGACTTGCTGCCGGTGTGCATGTGGGCTACCGCAAAGGCAAGTTCGGGTCGCGGTGGGTCGTCAGACGGTACGACGGCGCGGCCTACACGATGAAAACGATTCGCGACATCGAACCGGACGACACCGTCACCGCAGACGGTCGACGATTCCTCAGCTTTCAACAGGTGGTGGCAAGAATCATGAGTGAAGATGCAAAGATTCCGCTGCGATGCTCGTTCTGCGGCAAGGATAGCAAGCAGGTAGCAAAACTCATCGCCGGCCCCTCGGTGTTCATCTGTGACGAGTGCGTCGCGTTATGTCAGATTTACATCGACCATGCGGATCAAACCGGCGAACTGGCACTCGACGACGACTTCAAACCGATTCTCGAGAATGGCAAGCCGGTGTTCAAACCGCTGAGCGAAAAAGCCAGGCGTATGCGCGAACGATACGACCTGGATTCCGCGGGAATCGACTCCTGCGGCGGATCGGTCTAGCATGCGCTCCATGAATCCGAGCGTGCATTTCAACGCGATGCCCATGGCCATGCCGCAGATGTGGGGATCCCGCTCGATCTGATTTTCGCCTAACAATCCTAACGAAGAGCCGGGCCGTCCCCAAACGATGGTCCGGCTTTTTTTTGCCCGATTTTTCCCCGGAGAAAGTGATGAACGATCATTTCGTGAGCACCTCGATCCCTTACGTCAATGCCGAACCGCATATCGGCTTCGCGCTGGAACTGGTCATTGCCGATGTGATCGCGCGCCACGCACGATTACGTGACGGCGGCGTGTATTTTCTGTCGGGCACCGACGACAACAGTGTCAAAAACGCACTCGCGGCCGAGGCGCAAGGTGTACCAACTGCCGAATTCGTCGCCCGTCACGCGAATGCCTTCGCAGCGTTGCAGCCGTTGCTGAACATCGATTACAACGATTTCGTGCGCACCAGTGCCGACCCGCGCCACGCCCCCGCGGTCGCGAAACTATGGCACGCGTGTGACCGTAGCGGAGACATCTATTCGGGCAACTACGAAGGGCTCTATTGCATCGGTTGCGAACAGTTCTACTCAGGCTCGGAACTGGTGAACGGCGTATGTCCCGAGCACGGTACACAACCGGAAAAGGTTGCAGAGCGGAACTACTTCTTTAGATTGAGCCGTTATCAGGACCAGTTGATCCAGCTCATCCAGCGCGACGAGATCGCGATTCGTCCAGCACACCGAAAGAACGAGGTACTCGCGTTCCTCGACGCGCCGCTTGCGGACTTGTCGGTATCGCGCAGCGTGGCTCGCGCACGAGGCTGGGGCATCGCGGTGCCGGGCGATTCGTCTCAGGTTGTCTATGTGTGGTTCGACGCGCTGGCGAACTACATCAGCGCGCTCGGATACGCATCCGCGGCGCCGTCGTTCCAGCGCTATTGGGCCCATGCGGCGCGCATCAGTCATGTCGTTGGCAAAGGTGTCACTCGATTTCACACAGTGTACTGGCCGGCGATCCTGCTGTCCGCCGGCTTGCGCCCGCCATCCAAAATCCTGGTGCACGGATACATCACCGTCGATGGTCGCAAGATCGGTAAATCGCTCGGCAACACGATCTCACCCTCGCAGGCCTGCGCGCGCTACGGCGCCGACCCATTGCGCTACTACCTGTTGCGGCACATCGGCAGCCATCGCGACGGCGATTTCTCCTGGAGCCGATTCGATACGGTCTACCAGAACGAACTCGCGAATGCGCTCGGCAATCTGCTGTCACGCACCGTTGCACTTGGCCGGCGACTCGGGTCGCCGATCGAAACCGTGGCGTCCACGCTTGCATCGAGCCTCATCGATAACGTCGACCGACACATCGACGCGTTCGCGCTTCACCGCGCACTCGAAGCAATCTGGGATGTCGTTGCGGAGGCGAACGCGTACGTCAACCGGACCGAACCGTGGCGGTTGCTCAAGACAGGCAATCGCGACGAGGCTGGCCGCGTGCTGGCAGAGCTGTATGCAACGTTACGCAGCGTGGGCAGGACACTGCGGGCGTTCCTTCCCGACACCGCTGACCGCATCCACGCTGCGCTGGATGCGTCGACGAACGAGGTGTTGTTTCCGAAGCGTTTGTAGTGCGCCACTGCGAAATTCAACCGTCCAGGTTGCCGGCATCCGTTCAACGTATTACGATGTCTTACATGGGAACGATAACGGTTCGACTAGACAAAAAACTGGACAGCGAGCTGCGAAGGCTCGCCAAGAAAACCGGCCGCGCCAAGAGCGAGCTGATTCGCGACGCATTGCGTCGCCAGCTTGCTGTCGCGAAATTCGAAGACTTACGCCGTGGCGTCGCGCCGTTCGCCGAGGCGAGAGGTTGGCTCACCGATGAAGATGTCTTTCGCGCCATCTCGTGAGGGTTCTGCTGGACACCAACCTGCTGGTTGCAGCATTTGCGACGCGCGGGCTATGCGAAGATGTTCTGCGAACCGTACTGACCGAACACGATCTCGTCCTGAGTGAAACGATTCTGGTCGAACTAGAGCGCGTGCTCGTCGCAAAACTGCGTATGCCGACAGACGGCGCCCGGGCGGTCGCAACGTTTCTGCGCGAGCAATGCACGATCGTGCAGCCCTCGGAACCCGCGTTGCTACCGGAAAGCGACCCAGACGATCGGTGGATCCTTGCGGCCGCAATCGACGGCCACGTCGACGCATTGGTCACCGGCGATCGAGACCTGTTGGATATTGCAGAAGACGTTTCGGTGACGATCGTGTCGCCGCGAGGATTCTGGGAAAAGCTCCGCTAGACGCACAAAGCTCCGCTAAATATAGAAGGCTCCGCTGGACACAAAAAACTCCGCAAATCGACATCTCAACGCCACCGTCTCTAAATCTCCAACCCTTTCGGCACACCGCTCGTCTCCACCTTCCTTACCTCCCCCATCACCGCCTGCGCCCGAGCGCGCTCGTCAGGCGACGAATAACGCATGCCGAACGTCGTGCGCTTCGCGTATTCGCGATGCTCGCGCAGGAACTGCGGCATCTTGTCGTAGGTCGAAACTTGTGCGAGTTCCAGCAGTTCCTCGTCGGTGATCACCTCGCGCATCTTTTGCCATTCTCCACGCAACGACAGCGCGTGAAGTTTGTCGCCGAGGTATTTGAGCCCGTGCAGTTCGAGCACATCGTGATACGTGCGCGTGGACCCGTAGAACGACAGCGCCTGACGCAACCCGTCGAGGCCACGGTGAATCTCTTCGTCGTTCTCGCCGTATACCGTGTAGCCACTCGCGGCAATGTCGATGTCGTCCCAACTGCGGCCCGAACGTTCGAGGCCGATCTTGATGTTCGGCAGCATCACTTCACGCATGTATTTGTCGGTCATGATGCCGCCGTGCGGCAGGATGCCGTCGGCCACTTCACCGGCAACGCGCGCCATTGCGTCGCCGACGACGGCGAGGAAGATTTTCGGCCGCGGATAGTCGATCGGGCCTGGATTGAAGTTCGGCGTCATCAGCGTGTATTTGTATGACTTGCCGAGAAACTCGGGCTTTGTGCCGTTCTGCCAGCTGTCCCAGACCGCCTTCATCATCTGGATGTATTCCTTCATCCGTGGCGCGGGTGCACTCCAGGTGCCGCCGAAGCGACGCTCGTTGTGGCCCTTCACCTGACTGCCGAGGCCAATGTTGAAACGGCCCTTGGAATAATGCTGCAGATCCCACGCCTCCATCGCGAGCACCATCGGACTGCGCGGGAACGCGATCGTGACGCCGGTGTTCAGTTCGATACGTTGCGTCGCGTTCGCCGCCACCGTCATCGTCAGCATCGAGTCGTGCGCGAGTTCGCCGCACGTGACGAAATCGTAGCCCTGCTCTTCCGCTTCGCGCGCGCCTTCGCCAATACCCGCCAGCCAACCACCAACGCCCGTTCCGATCTTCATGCCACCCCCCCACATCACGTTCGTTCGGATTCTATGGAAAATCGGCGCTGATGGCGCGCTCTTGCGCTCGCGATCGCCCCACCCTAATGTCGCATCAACAGCACAACGCACACAGGAAGAGTCATGGCCGAGAAGATCAAGCTCGAAGAGATCATCGAGACGCTGCGCCAGGAGCGTGACGAGTTGAATCTGCAGCTGCATCTGGCGAAGGCCGAGGTGAAGCAGGAGTGGGAGCAGTTGGAGCGGAAGTGGGAAACACTCGAGCAGCGATTCGACTCGTTCGGCAACGAAGCCAAGGCATCCGCAGTGGATGTCGCCGCTTCGCTGCGCGGCGTCGCGGCGGAACTCGACAAGGCATACAAGCGCCTGAGGAAGTCCTGGCGCTGATGCGCGGCTGACGCATCCGGATGAGCAAACAGTCGAATTCTGCGGACTCTGCTGACTACAAAGAGACGCTGCGTGCGCTGCAGATAGAACTCGTCAAACTGCAGAAGCAGGTCATCGCGGCCGACGAAAAGATTCTCGTGATTGTCGAGGGCCGCGACGCCGCCGGTAAGGACGGCACGATCAAACGCTTCGTGCAGCATCTGAGCCCCCGCGAAACGCGCGTCGTCGCGCTCGGCAAGCCGTCCGACCGCGATCGCAGCGCATGGTTCTTCCAGCGCTACACATCGCATCTGCCGACCGCGGACGAGATCGTGCTGTTCAACCGCAGCTGGTACAACCGCGCCGGCGTCGAACGGGTCATGGGCTTCTGCACCGAAGAACAGTATGCGGAGTTCATTGAAACCGTCGTCGAATATGAGCACATGCTCATTCGCTCGGGCATCAAACTGTTCAAGTATTACCTCGACATTTCCGAGGCGGAACAGAAGCGGCGCCTCGAGGAACGGCGCGAGGACCCGCTGAAGCAGTGGAAGATCAGCCCGATCGACGAGGTCGCCGCGCAGCATTGGCAGGACTACAGCACTGCGCGCAACGCGATGTTCGCCCGCACGCACCATGCGCTTGCGCCGTGGGTCATCGTGCGCGCCGACAACAAGCGCCCCGCACGGCTGAACCTCATCAAAGATCTGCTGTTTCGTCTCGACTATCAGGGCAAGGACCACGCGCTGCTGCTGCCGGACCCGAGCGTCGTGTTCGAGTACGACAAGAGCAATCTGACCAATGGCATGATCGCGCCCTGATATCCACGTCAGCGTGAACCATTCGCTTTGGCGATACCACGCCTTTAGCGATACACACGGCATGGGCATTGGTAAGCTTGCGCCCCACCGATCAAGATACGGAGCTTCGCATGGGAATGGGCGCACTGATATTCCTGGCCATCATCGTTGTAGTGGTCGTCTGGGTCATCGCGATCTACAACAAGCTCGTCACGTTGAAGAACCGCTATGTGAACGCGTTCTCGCAGATCGAGGTGCAACTGAAGCGCCGCTACGATCTGATTCCAAACCTCATCGAAACGGCGAAGGGCTACCTCGCGCACGAACGCGGCACGCTCGAAGCGGTGACGGCCGCGCGCAATCAGGCGGTTACCGGCCTTGCTGCCGCCGCGAAGGATCCGGGCAATGCGGCCGCGATGGAACAGCTTGGCAGCGCCGAGCGAGCGCTTGGCGGCGCGTTAGGCCGCCTGAATGTCGTGATGGAGGCGTATCCGGACCTGAAGGCGAACCAGAACATGATGCAG
Source organism: uncultured Gammaproteobacteria bacterium (assembly GCA_963735085.1). Classification (GTDB taxonomy): domain Bacteria; phylum Pseudomonadota; class Gammaproteobacteria; order Pseudomonadales; family Azotimanducaceae; genus DATJGR01. The sequence continues at coordinate 1,696,422 of CAVTJP010000005.1, read as the reverse complement.
CTTTCCGAGGAACTGACGAGCACGGAGAACCGCGTTGCGTTCGCGCGGCAGGCTTACAACGATCAGGTGACCGCCTACAATACCTACAAGCAGACCTTCCCGCCCGTCGTGCTGGCGACCGCCTTCGGTCACGCAGCCAATGCTTCGCTGCTGGAGTTCGAAGACCACGCGGCGATTCAGGAAGCCCCAAAGGTGAAGTTCTGATCCGGAGATAGATTCCAAACGGGTTTGACGTAGATGGATTTCTTCGCCGCGCAAGACCGCGCCCGGCGCAAGACTTGGCAACTTGTCGTGCTGTTTACGATCGCGATCGTCGGCTTGATCGTGGCAACGAACGTGCTGGTGGCAATCGTCGTAGCGTTCTCCACTTCGCCGGGCGTCGCCCGCGGCGCCGGCGCGGCACTGAGCGGCCAGCCGACGCAGTCGTGGGTTCTGATTTCCTGTGGCGTACTGATCTGCATTGCCGGCGCGAGTCTGTACAAATATCTGGCGCTGCGTTCCGGCGGTCGCGCCATTGTAGAGATGTTAGGCGGTCGACTGATCGACCCCGGCACGCAATCGTTCGCCGAGCGGCGGCTGCTCAATGTCGTTGAAGAGATGGCGATTGCGTCCGGCATCCGGGTGCCGGCGGTGTATCGCATCGACGAGCCGGGCATCAACGCGTTTGCCGCAGGATTCAGCACCGATGATGCGGTTATCGGCGTCACCGCCGGCACCTTAGAAACGCTCAATCGCGAAGAACTGCAAGGTGTCATCGGTCATGAATTCAGCCACGTGCTCAATGGCGACTCACGCCTGAATCTGCGGCTGATCGCATTGCTGAACGGTATTGTGTTCATCGGCTTGGTCGGCCATCTGGTGTTGCGTGGGGGCACGATTCCAAGAAGCCGTCGCGACTCCAACGGGCTGCCGCTGCTCGCATTGGGCGCCGGCCTGATGGTGATCGGCTCTGCCGGCACATTCTGCGGCAACCTGATCAAGGCGGCGGTCAGCCGGCAGCGCGAACTGCTTGCCGATGCCGCCTCGGTGCAGTTCACCCGCAACCCGCGCGGCATCGCGAATGCGCTGAAGAAGATCGGCGGTGCAAGCGCCGGCTCACAGGTCTCGAACGCGCACGCAAGCGAGATGAGCCACATGTTCTTCGGTCAGGCGATCAGCCTGTTCATGAACAGCTTGATGGCAACGCATCCGCCGCTGCCCGTGCGCATTCGCGCGATCGAACCGAGCTGGGACGGGCAGTTCCTGGCCGGCGCGCCGGAGGCTGCCGGCGCAGATGCGTCGACCGATGTGCCTGAGGCGGTGTCGGCGGGTGCCGCGGGATTTGCCGGCAGCGCGCGATCGCCTGCGCCGGAAAGTGTTCACGACGCTGTCGTCGCGGCGGTTGGCAATCCGAGTGCTGCGAGTCTGACGCACGCACAGAGGTTGATCGGCGGATTGCCGGCGCCGTGTGTCGAAGCCGCACACGATCCGTGGTCGGCGCGGGCGCTGGTCTATGCATTCCTGCTGCCCGCCGACGTGGCACCGCGCGCGCAATTGGAAGCGGTGCTCGAACCGGCCGTGCGGACGCATCTGGGCGCGATTGAGTCGATGGTCGGTGGCCTCGACGACATGCAACGGTTGATACTCGTGTCGCTCGCGGCACCTGCGCTGCTGACGATGTCACGACCGCAGTACGACCGCTTCGTCGCAGACGTCATCGCTTTGATACGCGCCGATCAACGCATCGATCTGTTCGAATGGGTGCTGCATCGCGTGCTGCTGAAATCGCTGAAGTCGCACTTCGAAGGCCCACGCGCCACGGCGGTGCGATTTCGCGATCTCGGCGCGGTGCGCACGCAGGTGGCGCAAGTGCTGTCCGCGGTCGCGCGGGCCTGTGCCGGCGCAACCGACGCACCTCAGCGCGCGTTCAACGCCGGCGCCGCCGCGGTGGAACTGACAGTGCAGTTCGACGCGGCAACCGATCCGAATTTTTCGCGGTTGAATGACGCGCTGCGCGATCTGCAAACACTGCATCCACTCGCGAAACCGCGCCTGATCAAGGGCTGCGCGGCATGCGCGCTGACCGACGGCGCCACCACCGCGCAACGCGCGCTGCTGATTGGTATCGCCGCGACGCTCGATTGTCCGTTGCCACCTGATCTCGCTGCCTAGCGGGGAAGGGGGTCAGAACGGCTTTCTCCGCAAAAGTCGTTCTGACCCCCTTCCCTTGCGACGCGCTGTGTCGGCGACGTCGGCTACAATCGCGCTTTCGTCGGCGGTCCCGTATGGCAGAATCACTCGACCCGTCCCCGCGTCCAGAGCCCGAGAGCCAACTGGCCGCGCTCGACCTTGGTTCGAACAGCTTCCACCTGATCGTCGCGCAGCAACACAACGGTCGCATCCAGGTGGTGGACCGGCTGAAGGAAATGGTGCGCCTCGCCGCCGGCCTCGATGCTAACGACACATTGTCTCGGCCGGCGATGGATCGCGGCATCGAGTGTCTGGCCCGCTTCGGGCAGCGTCTGCGTCATCTGCCTTCCGACAGCGTCCGAGTAGTGGGTACCAACACTTTACGTAAGGCGCGCAACGGCTGGGAATTCATTTCACGCGCCGAAGCTGCCATCGGCCATCCCATCGATATCATTTCGGGCCGCGAAGAAGCGCGTCTGATCTACAAAGGCGTCTGCTACGCGATGGGCCCGGCAGCGGATCGACGCCTCGTCATCGACATCGGCGGTGGCAGCACCGAATTGATACTCGGCCACGGCTACGAACCGGAACTGATGGACAGCCTCTACATGGGCTGTGTATCCGTCTCGCGGCGATTCTTCGATGACGGTGAGCTCAAGCCGAGCCGTTTCGCAGCCGCGGAACTGGCCGCCCGTCAGGAATTGGAACCCGTCGAAGCGCTGTACCGTCGGCGCGGTTGGGACACTGTCATCGGCACGTCCGGAACGATCAACGCAATCAACGACGTGGCTGCGAAGATCACCGAGGGCGCCGACGGCTTGACGCCAGCCGCACTCACCGAGATCACGAAGGCGTTGACCGGCGCGAAGCGCATCGAGGCGGTCTCGCTCAGCGGTTTGCCGGCGGAACGCGCGCCGGTGTTTCCAGGCGGCGTCGCGATTCTGCGCGCGATCTTCGAGGGCCTCGGCATCGAGCGGCTGACCGCGTCGAACGGCGCGTTGCGCGAGGGTCTGCTGCAGGAACTGATCGGCCGCGTGCGCCACGAGGATGTGCGTGAACACAGCGTTGCCGATCTCGCGCGTCGCTATCACGTCGACGAGGCGCATGCGCATAAAGTCGCCGAAACCGCCCAGACTTTGCTCGTTCAGGTTGCCGCGGCGTGGGGGCTGGCTGACGATGAATACGAACGTCTGCTGCGCTGGGGTGCGATGCTGCACGAGATCGGCATGGACGTATCGCACAGCCAATACCACAAGCATGGCCATTATCTGCTGCAGAACATGGACCTCGCGGGCTTTTCACAGACCGACAAGCTGAGGCTTGCACTGCTGGTGCGTGCGCATCGGCGCAAGTTCCCCAAGCTCGATTTCGATCGAATCGATGCAGACGAGCGCACTGCGTTGATCCGCCTTGCAGTGTTGCTGCGCCTGGCGGTCGTGCTGCGACGCAACCGTACGGGTAATCCGTTGCCGCGCGTTTCCATGCAGGCTGACGCAGACCGATTGAGAATGTCCATTTCGAGCGAGTGGCTCGAAGCGCATCCGCTGACGCAACTCGATCTCGATCAGGAATCGGCGTTTCTCGCCGGCATTCCACTGCGGCTCGAGATCACCAGCTAGCGCCGCCCCGGCCAACCGGAGCAACATCATGCGAAACAAACCACTTCTGCTGCTGTTTGGGCTGCTGGCCCTGGCGGGCTGTCAGACGGCAACGCGCCTTCCAGGTCCGCCGAAATTGATCGGCGCCGCAGCGCCGGTCGGCTTCGCGCCTAGCGTACAGCTGGTCACCACGGACCTGAGTGCATTCACCACGCGGGCGGCGCGTTTCTTCGGCGGTATCCGTGCGGCGGCGACCGACGGCAGCGTCGACCTTCTGGCGTTGTCCGGTGGTGGTTCAGGCGCTGCCTACGGCGCCGGCGTACTGGCCGGCATGAGCCGGGCACACGCGCGTCCGCAATTCGAGATGGTAACCGGCGTGAGCGCCGGCGCGCTGCTGGCGCCGTTTGCTTTCCTCGGTGCGGACTGGGATGCGCGTATGCAGGCATTGTTCACCGGCGAGCGCAATGCCCAGCTGATGCACTCGCCCACTCGAATGATCCTTGCCCGGTTGTTGTGGCCGCGCGGCCAGCCGCATCGCAATGCGCTGTTCAAGCTGGTCAACCATTTCGTTACGACGCAGATGATCGAAGCTGTGGCGCGTGAGGCAGCCAAGGGCCGACGGCTGGTGGTGGCGACAACCGACCTCGACAAGCACGAGACCGTGCTGTGGAACCTGGGCGAGATTGCGCAGCACGGCGGGCCGGCCGCGCGGCGGCTGTTCCGCGACGTATTGGTCGCCTCGGCGAGCGTGCCGGGCGTGTTTGCACCGGTGCTGATCCGCGTGCGCGAAGGCAACCATGAGTATGACGAGATGCATGTCGATGGTAGCGTCACCACCTCGATATTCAGCACACCGCTGATTGCCGGCATCCAGTCGACCGATTTGCCGCAGTTGCGCGGCGCGCAGTTGTACATGATCGTCAACGGCCAGCTTGCCCGCACGCCGCAAACCACGCGCTACAACACGATCGACATTCTCTCCAACGCCTTCGCCGCCGAAATGACGTACAAGACCCGCGAGGCGATCGTCGACAACATCGCCGCTGCCCGCCGCCTCGGCATGAATCTCCATATCACCGAGATTCCAGTCGATTATCCGCAGACCAGCTTCATCGACTTCGACCAGCAGCATATGCGGACGCTGTTCAACTATGCCGCGAATTGCGCGGCACAGAAGATGGTGTGGATGACCCCCGTGGAATCGATCCGGCACAACATGGGCGTGCGCAGCGTGACCACGGCCGACGCACCGGCGTGTCCTGCGGCACCGGTGGTGGAGTTGCACTGACTCAGCATCTGCGCCCGCTCGCCCGGACGCTGCGTCAGCGCATACGCCTGTTCTATGGTGTCACTGACATGCACAACACGATCTTTCCGCGCGACCACGGGGACAGACGCCGCCTCGACGTCGGTCGGCCGCTTTCATCGGTTGCCAGATCGGATGCGTGCTGTCTTCGGGTTCGAAGAATGCCTCGCCGGATTTGCAACGGCGTGTTAGTTCGACGTTTCCTGAGCGCGCAATGCGGCCAACCCGCTGTCTTCGGCAAGTGTCTGCAACAGCACATCCTGCGCGCTGCGGCGTTTCGCCGCTCCGCTGCGCAGGCGCTTGTAGCGGCCGTCGGTTTGCAGCACCCACGCCTGACAATTGTCGGCGTTGTACAGATCGAACGTCTCGGCGACAACGCGTCGCACCATGCGTTCGCCCTCGATCGGAAACGCCGTTTCGACTCGACTGAAGAAATTGCGCTGCATCCAATCGGCACTCGACAGATACACCTTCGGCGCGCCGCCATTTTCGAAGTAGTACACGCGCGTGTGTTCGAGAAACCGGCCGATGATCGAGCGCACCTGAATGTTGTCGGAAACACCGGGAACACCCGGCCGCAGCGCGCACATGCCGCGCACGATCAGATCGACCTTCACACCGGCTTGTGATGCGCGATACAGCGCCAGAATGACCTGCGGGTCGATCAGCGCATTCAGCTTCGCCATTACGCGCGCCGGCTCACCATTGGCTGCCCGTTCGGCTTCACGGCCGATCAGATCCAGCACCGAGCGATGCAGTGTGAACGGTGACTGCAGCAACTTCTTCAGGCGCCCGGGCCGACCCATCGCCGTGAGTTGCTGGAACACCTTCTGCACGTCTTCGCCAATCTCTTTGTCGCACGTGAACAACCCATAGTCGGTGTACGTGCGCGCGGTGCGCGCGTGGTAATTGCCGGTGCCCAGGTGAACGTAGCGCCGCAGCGTGCGGCCTTCACGACGAATCACCATGCTCATCTTGGCGTGCGTCTTGTGGCGCACCACGCCATAGACCACCTGCGCACCAGCAGCCTGCAAACGGTTGGCGAGTTCGATATTGGCCTGTTCGTCGAAACGCGCACGCAGTTCGATCACAACAAGTACGTCTTTGTCCGCATTCGCTGCGGCCACCAACGATTTTGCAACGGTGGAGTCGAAGCCGGTTCGGTACAGCGTCTGGCGAATCGACAGCACATCCGGATCCGCCGCGGCCTGGCGCAGAAAATCGACCACCGGCGTGAACGCTTGAAACGGATGGTGCAGCAGCACGTCGCCTTTACGGATCACTTCGAAGATGTCTGCACCTTGCTTCAGTCGGTCCGGCAGGCCGGCAATAAAGCCTGGATATTTCAGGTCCGGCCTATCCACCAGATCAGGCAACGCCGACAATCGATTCAGATTCACCGGTCCGCGGCACAGATAAGTGTCAGTCTCGGTGAGTCCGAATTCGGCAACCAGCGACGCAATGACGTGCGGCGGCGTGTCGTGGGTAATCTCCAGCCGCACCTCGTCGCCAAAGCGGCGTGCCGACAATTCACCTTCCAGCGCGCGCAGCAGGTCGTCGACTTCTTCCTCGTCTACGAACAGATCGCTGTTGCGGGTGACACGAAACTGATAACAACCGGTGACTTTCATGCCCGGAAACAGATCACCGACGTTCGCGTGCACGATGGAAGACAGAAATACGAAATCGTACGGTGCCTGCGCGACGGATTCGGGCAGACGTACCAGGCGCGGCAGCGATCGCGGCGCCTGCACCACGGCGCGTCCGCTATCACGACCGAATGCATCCTTGCCTTCGAGTGTGACGATGAAACTCAAACCTTTGTTCAGCACCTTTGGAAACGGATGCGCCGGATCGAGCCCCACCGGGCTCAGGATCGGCACCAGGTCGTGCGTGAAATAGCGTCGCAGCCATTGGCTCTGCTTCGCGTTCCAGCGGTCGCGCGGAATGAAGCGGATACCTTCGAGATCGAGGCGCGGCAGCAGCAGTTCGTTCAGCACGCGGTATTGGTCGTCCAGCAGCTCGTGCGCGACCTGCGCGATTGCGCGCAGCTGTTCGGCCGGCGACAGATTGTCGGGGCCGCGTTGCGTTACGCCGAATGCCTGCTGGTGAATCAGACCCGCGACTCGAATCTCGAAGAATTCATCGAGATTGGCGTTGGCGATGCACAGAAAGGTCAAGCGTTCGAGCAGCGGCACATCGTCGTCTTTTGCCAGTTCGAGCACGCGCCGGTTGAACTCGAGCTGCGACAACTCGCGGTTGATATATAGCTCGGGACTGGTCAGATCGATGTTGGGCGAATTCATCGCAGGGATTTGCAGCGGATCGACATCGGTTGGAGAGCTTATCATGGCGGCCACGCTCCACAATGAGATGACCCATGCGTGACGAGGTATTCCGCGATCCGCGCGCTCAGATCGTCGATTTCGTGTTCGACGAATCCGTTGCGGCGGCGTTTCCGGACATGATCCGGCGCTCGGTGCCGGGCTACGAAACCGTGGTGCCAATCAGTGGCCTGATCGCCGCGCGTCACGCGCGTGCGGGTGGCCGCTGCTACGACCTCGGCTGCTCGTTAGGCGCCACCACGATGGCAATCCGCCGGCAACTCGATACGCCGGACTGCCGCATCATCGGCGTAGATAACTCGTTAGCGATGCTGGATCGCGCCCGTGCGCTGCATGGCAGCGACGATCGCATCGAGTGGGTGCACGCCGACGTGCGCGAAGTGCCTATCGAGAATGCCTGCGCGGTCGCCATGAATTACACGTTGCAGTTCGTGCCAAGCGCAGACCGACTACCGCTGTTGAGGCGCATTCGCGACGGCATCGACGCGAGCGGTGTGCTGATCGTATCCGAGAAGGTGCGTTTCGCCGACGAATGGCAACAGAGCTATTTCAATCACACCCATCTCGGCTACAAACGCGCGAATGGATACAGCGAGTTGGAGATCGCGCAGAAGCGCACGGCGCTCGAGAACGTAATGGTTCCAGACAGCATCGAAGAACACGTTGCGCGCTTTCGCGCGGCCGGCTTTGCTCGCGTACATGTCTGGTTCAGGTGTCTGAACTGGGCATCGTTCGTCGCGATGGTGTGATGTCGAAGTCGTGACGCCAACGCAGACCCTGACCGCCGAATGGCAGCGCGCATTCACGGCTCTGCCGGGCTGGCATGTGCTCACGGCACTGCTCGGTCACAACGTACACGCACACGGTGACAGCCGAGCCTGGCTGGAGTCGATCGCCGCGCTGCCGCGTGTCGTCAGCGACGACGTCGAGTTCGCCGCAATCATTCGGATCGGCAGCGACGAAGATTGCGATGCGTCGACGCGGCAGGCTCTGCGCGATCGGCTGATGCTGCTGCATCCGTGGCGCAAGGGGCCGTTTTCCCTGTTCGGCATTCAAATCGACACGGAGTGGCGCTGCGATTGGAAATGGGCGCGCATTGCACCGCACCTGAGCGCGCTCGACGATCGCGTCGTGCTCGACGTCGGTTGCGGCAATGGCTACTACGGTTGGCGCATGGGCGCGGCGGGCGCCCGCTGTGTCGTCGGTGTCGACCCCACCATTCTCTACACGATGCAGCACGTGGCAATCGCGAGTTATCTGCGCAACGTGAGGCCGCAGTTTGTCAACGCAGTCCTGCCTGCTCGCCTCGAAGACCTGCCGTCCGGTTCCGCCGCGTTCGATACGGTGTTCTCGATGGGGGTTCTTTATCATCGTCGCAACCCGCTCGAGCACCTGCGCGCACTGCACGCGCATTTACGTCATGGCGGTGAACTGGTACTCGAAACGCTGCTCGTCGCCAACGGCTCCACTGGGGTGCTGATACCCGACGGCCGCTACGCGCGGATGCGCAATGTCTGGCATATTCCGGATTCGAAGACGCTGCTTGCATGGGTCAGCGACGCCGGCTTCCGCGACGCGCGCATCGTCGATGTCACTCCGACGTCCACCGACGAGCAACGCACCACAGGATGGATGCGCTTCGACTCACTCGCCGAAGCGCTCGATCCCAACGAGCCAACGCAGACGATCGAAGGTTACCCGGCGCCGGTACGCTGCGCGTTGATCGCAACGAAGTGAGCTACGGCTCACGGTGGAGGCGGATGGGTTCTGCGCCGGACACGCCGTAGGTCCCATCCCTGGAGGCTCGTCCTGCGCCGTCCCTGGCGCAGTACGGTCCGGCACAGAACCCATCCACCTCCGCCTGCGTCGGCGTGTCCATCGGTAGTTAGCTGTTGCGTCCCCTTCGCAAACGAAGCGCAACGCTCGAGTCGTGCTGGGGGCGGGTCTGCTATGCGGCGGACCGTCGGCGCCAGGGATGGCGCTGACGAGCTCCAGGGACGGGACTTACTGCGTGTCCGCTGCATAGCAGACCCGCCCCCAGCACGGCCACAACGGGAGCTCTGAGATCAGACCGTGCGGCGTTTGCGTTCCGCTTCGGCTGCGACGCGCGCTTCGCGTTCGACGGTTACGCTGACCGGTGCACCGGCGATGAACGCCTCGGTCATCTGGTGTGCCTGATCATCGGTGTACTGACGTGGCGGGTGTTTGCAGAAATACGCGGCGGGGCCATCGAGCACACCGCCCTGGCCGCGCTCGAGGGCGAGCTTCGCGCAACGGACCATGTCGATCGCGACACCCGCGGAGTTCGGCGAGTCTTCTACCGACAGGCGTAATTCGAGGTTCATCGCAACATCACCGAACAACTTTCCCTCCATGCGCAGGAAGCAGACCTTGTTGTCCTTCTGCCACGGCACGTAGTCGCTCGGACCAATATGGATGTTGTCGTCGTCGAGGCGTTGTTCGGCCACCGATTGCACGGCTTCGGTCTTCGACGTTTTCTTCGAGCTCAACCGAGAGCGATTCAGCATGTTGAGGAAGTCGGTGTTGCCGCCAGTGTTCAATTGATACGTACGTTCGAGTTTGACGCCGCGCTTGTGAAACAGGTCGGTCAGCAGGCGGTGCGTGATCGTCGCGCCGAGTTGGGCTTTGATGTCGTCGCCTATGATCGGCAGGCCCTGGTCGCGAAAGCGCTGCGCCCAAGCCGGGTCGCTGGCAAGGAACACCGGCATGCAGTTGACGAGCGCAACGCCGGCTTGCAGTGCGCACTCGGCGTAAAACCGAGCCGCCTGCTCCGAACCCACCGGTAGATAGTTCAGCAGAACGTCGGCGCGCGCAGCGCGCAGTGCCGCAACGACATCGGCTTGGCTGGCTTCAGGTGCGTCCGAGCGGACGAATCTCTGATGATCCGGATAGTCTTCGAGATGCTCGGAAAAACCGTCCAGCACACAACCCATCGCGACCTCGACGTCGCTCTTCGGCAGTTCGCCGCAGAACACCGTCGTACAGTTGGGCAGCGCAAATATCGCTTCGTTGACATCGCGTCCTACCTTGCGCGCATCGATGTCGAAGGCAGCGACGATGCGGATGTCCGATGGGCCGTATTCACCGATACGCCAGTGCATCAAGCCAACGGCATTCTCCGGTGTTTTGTCACGGTAGTAGTGAATTCCTTGAACCAGCGAACTTGCACAGTTCCCTACGCCAACGATGGCAACCCTGATGGGGCTCATCCACATTCCTCCTGCAGCTCATCCTTCGAAGGTGAGGTCGGGTTGTCATATATTCGAAGGGCGCTAGATTACTTGGTTGCGGGTTGAAATTCGATCCCGGCCCGCATTGCTACGCGCTCCCGCAGACCGCCGTATACCGGCTGGCGAAGGCGGGATGTTAGAGTGACCGCCTCGTCGATTGAGCGTTCCGCCGATGCCGGAGTCGATATCAGGCGCACTCGCCGACCTGCGCGAACGCGCCCAACGGTTTGCCCATGACGTGCTGCTTGCCAACAGCAACGCAATGGCCGGTGGAATGGCCGAGTCCGAGGCTCGCGTGAACGTTACCCGTGCGGCTCGCGAAGCGGGCTTCTTCGCGATGACTCAGCCACGGGCCGTTGGCGGAACCGAGGCCGGTTTACTCGCATTGACCGTGGTGCGCGACACGTTCGCGGGGTTCAACAGTGGCCTGGCCAGCGCTGCGTTCGGACCGGGACCGGGCGTGCTCGCCGGATGCGACGAACCATTGCGGTCGCAGTTCCTGGCGCCGCTGCTGGCCGGCGAAAAACGCGCGGGCTTTGCATTCACCGAACCCGACGACGCGGCGCATTTCACACGCGCCGCGGCGACACCCGACGGATTGCGCATCACCGGCCGCAAATCCTATGTGACCGGCGGCGGCAGCGCCGATTTTCTGAACACGCTGGTCGATGTGACGGGCCAAGGTCGCGCGATGGTGGTGATCGACACCCATGCCGAAGGCGTGACGATCGAGCGACGCTTCGACTCGCTAGACGGCAGCCATCACGCGGCGTTTCGATTCGAGGACGTCCTCGTGCCCAACTCACACATCATCGGCCGCCCCGGTGAAGGGCTGCCGCGCGCGATGCGCCAGATCGGCGATACGCGCATGGCGATCGCCGCCGATGCGGTTGGACTGGCTCGTTGGACCATCGATTTCACGACGCAGCATCTGAAAGCGCCACACCACTCCGGCGAGCCGCTGGGCGCGCGCGAGGGTGTGCGCCTGCGGTATGCGGACCTGCGCATCCACACATTTGCCGCGCGCAGCATGTTGTATCGAACCGCGCGGCTCGGCGAAAGCGGCGCGAATATCGTCAACGAAGGGATTGCGTGCAAGGTGTTCGCGACCGAGATGCTCAGCGACGTCGTCGACGGCGCCATTCAACTGGTTGGCGGCAAAGCGCTGACGATTGGTCATCCACTGGAGCGGTTGTATCGTCAGGTTCGCTCGCTGCGTCTTGCCGAAGGCGCGAGCGACGTGCTGCGGTTGAATCTGGCGCGCGGCAGCCTCGATCTCGACAAAGGCCTTCTGTAAGCCCGGCGTTGAACAAGAGCGTCTTGCAAAACGCGCCAAAAGTCAGGGAGAACTCTTCTGCCCATGGCGCTCGCGGTTCTGTTCGCGCAGCGCCGCCGATTTACGCAGCAGCACGAATACCGCACCCGCCCCTCCATAACGCCGTTCGGGATGATGATACGCCAGCACCTCCGGCATCTGCGCAAGCCACGCGATCGTGTAACTCTTGATGCGTGCCGGCGTCGGGCTGCGCTCGCCGCGTCCATGATTTATCAGCACGCAGCGCCAACCCTTCGCCAGCGCCATGCGCGTGAACGCGAACAATTCGTCGCGCGCCTGTTTGACGGTTTTTCGATGCAGGTCCAGATGTCCGTCGACGGGATATTGGCCGAGGCGCAGTTTTCTGAATACGCCGTCCTGCACGCCGTCCTTTTTCCAGCTGACGAGTTCGTGCGGCGCGAGCTGCTTGACGTCCGCAAGCGTCAGATAGTTGGGGTCTACCGGCGGTCGCGGATTCGATTCAGCGCGTTCGCGGCGCGCGCGCTGTCCCGGCGTCGGTTGGGCACGCGGCCGCGGTGGCTTGGCAACCGTATCGAGCCGCGCGACATCGGCCATCGCAGCACGAAACAACTCATCATCGTCGTCCATCGCGCACTCATTCCGGTTCAGGTATCGGTACGGCCACCGACGGATACACCGCCGACCGCGTGCCGGGATTAGCGTGGTTGGACACATCGTGATAGCTGAACACCAGCGAACACTTCACTGCGTCGGTCTCGTTGCGGCCGGCCGCGTGCAGCAGACGACAGTGAAAGAACAACATGTCGCCTTTGTCGAGTTCGATCATTTCGGCCTGGTCGATGAGCGCCTGGTTCTCCGGCAATTCGGTGCGCAGGAACAACTTCTGATCGTAGCGCTGGGCATCGAGATCGAGCAGATGACTCGACGGAATCACCCACAGCGCCCCGTTGGCACGTCGTTCGGGGCCGAGCGCGAGCCACGTCGAGATCAATTCGGGGCGCGCGAACGACCAATATCGGATGTCGCGATGCCACGACGTGAGACTCGAATAACCGGGATGCTTGGTCATGATGCAGTTGTGGTGGCACTGCGATACATACGGCGCCCGGCCGGGGAGCAACACCGCCAGACGACGCGCAACACGCGGATCGCGCGCCCAGGCGCGCAGCAGCGGATCGCGCGAGTACGCATGCAGTAATCGCCGCGGCGTCAACCCGCCGTGTTCGCCGCGACTCTTCGGCGCACCCGGATAGCCGACGTCGGCTTCGAATTCGACGGGTCCCTGCAGCGGTTGCAGCATCGATTCGACCAGCGCCGTCAGCGACGCGCACTCGGCTGCGCTCGCCAACCCGCGCACCACCAGATAGCCGTCGCGGTGAAACCGTTCGGCTTCGTCATCCAGGCTCGGCGCACGCTGCGGGGTAACCATCGGCATCACATTCTCAAACACATCTGCCGGCGCATTATCGCACTGTCAGGCTTTTTCGAGATCGTCCTCGAGATGCCTGCCGGCCACGAAGTAGTGCACTGCCGCCCAGACATTGACCAGCGAACACAGCAGCAGTGCATAGCGCAATGATTCGACGCCGAAACGCGGCGCCAGCAGATCGGCAACGAAGCCGACGAACGTGGGGCCGGCGCCCAGCCCGATGATATTGATGATGAACAACAACACGCCGGCTGCAACCGCCCGCATCCGCAGCCCGACCAACCCCTGCGTCTGCGAAAAGGTTGTCGCCTGATAGAAACTGCCAAGCATCACCGGAACGACGAAATACCACAGCGCCTGCGCCGACGACGGCGCCAGAAATGCCGCGATCGAAAATGGCACGCCGATGAGCAATGCCACGCTGACAATCCACATATACCAGCGCGTATCGCGGCTGCCCCATCGATCGGCGAGAAACCCGCCCAGCGAGATGCCGGCGCCCCCCGCGATGCCAACGATCAGCCCGAGCCACTTGCCGATTTCACCGGTATTCATGCCGTGCGACCGGATCAGAAACGACGGCGTCCACGTGACGAAGCCGTAACCGACGAACGCCGTCAACGCCGCGCCGAATGCCAGATGCCGAAATGAACGCTTCGATAACAGGTAGCGTAGCGTCTCGCCGATGCCGGGCTGCAACGCCGCCGCAGTGCGCCCCTCGGCCATACCGCGCGGCGGTTCGCGCACCGTGAACCGCACCAGCAGCGCCAGCAGCAGCCCGGGCAGGCCAACCACCAGGAACGCGGTCCGCCAACCGAACAACTCGTTGATGGTGCCGCCTAGATAGAAGCCAAAGAGGATGCCGATCGGGATGCCGAGCGAGTAGATGCCCAGCGCGGTCGCGCGCGACTTTGCCGAATAATAGTCGGCGATGATCGCGTGCGACGCCGGCGAACAGCCCGCTTCACCTACGCCAACGCCGATGCGCGCCACCAGCAACTGCCAGAAATTAACCGCGACACCCGACAACGCAGTCATCGCGCTCCATATGGTCAGCGACAACGCAATCAGATTGCGGCGGTTGCCGCGGTCCGCGAAGCGCGCGATCGGCATGCCCAAGGTCGCGTAGAACGCCGCGAACGCGAAGCCCGTCAACAGCCCGAGTTGGGTATCGGAAAGACCGAGATCTTCTTTGATCGGCTCGAGCAGGATCGACAGGATCTGCCGGTCGATGAAGTTGAACGTGTACACGACCACCAGAACACCGAGTACATACCGTCGCGTCGCGTCGCTGATCTTGATCAAAATGCGCCCCCGCCTTTACGCCCCCGCAGCGGCGCGCTGTGCCTAAATTGACGTTGCCGAATCGACGTACGAAGCCGGCTACTTGCCGATCTGAGTCTTCAGCAGTTTCTCGATCTTCGGCCCGTACGGCGGCCGCAATCCGGCCAGACTGGCCAGATCGATCTTCGACTGCGTGAACACCGATTTCGCGTGGCTGAAGGTTCTGAAGCCATCGTAGCCGTGATAGGCACCCATGCCAGACGGACCGACGCCGCCGAACGGCAGGTCCTCCTGCGCCACATGCATGATCACGTCGTTGACGGTGACGCCGCCGGAAGTCGTGTGCGTCAACACGCGATGCTGTTCACGTTCGTCGGTACCGAAGTAGTACAGGCCCAACGGTCGCGGGTGGCCGTTCACATAGTCGACGGCCTCAGCCAGATCGTCGTATGTTTTCACCGGCAGTACCGGACCGAAGATCTCATCCTGCATTACCTTCATGGAGTCGTCTGCATCGAGGATCAGCGTCGGCGGAATCTTGTGATGCGGCTGCTGCCTGAAGTCTTCATTGGCGGGATTGATCTCGACGACTTGTGCACCTTTCTGCTTCGCGTCGTCGATGTAGCCGTTCAGCCGATCGTAGTGACGTTGATTGACGATGGATGTGTAGTCGTCATTGTCGATCAGGCTGGTAAACATCTTCGCAACGGAACGCTGCGTGGAGGTAACGAACTCACCGAGGCGCTCCTTCGGCACGAATACATAGTCCGGTGCCAGACAGATCTGACCGGCGTTCATCATCTTGCCGGCCATGATCGCGTCGGTGGTTTTATCGATGTTCACCGAGCGGCCGACGATGACCGGCGACTTGCCGCCGAGTTCTAACGTGACCGGCACCAGATTTTCCGCCGCCGCGCGCATCACATGGCGCGCCACCGACGTGGCACCAGTAAACAACAGATGATCGAATGGCAAGCCGGCGAAATCCGCGCCGGTCTGCGGACCGCCAACGCACACTGCGATCTCGAGTTCATCGAACGCATCGGCAATGATCTCCGCCATCACCGCCGAGGTCGCCGGCGTGTACTCCGACGGCTTGATCATGCAGCGGTTGCCGGCAGCGAGAATGCCCGCGAGCGGCGTGAACGTCAGATTCACCGGAAAATTCCACGGACTGATGACGCCGACGACACCGAGCGGCTGATATTCGACGCGCGCTTTGGCGCCGAGCAGATTCATCGGGAAGTCGACCTTGCGTTTCTGTGGTTTCAGCCACTCGGCAAGATGCTTCTTCGCGTGCTTCAGCGGACCGATCGACGCGGCGATGTCGGTGAACAGCGACTGATGCCGTGAACGATGCCCGAAGTCCGCCGACATCGCGGCGACGAGGCGGGCTTGATGATCGACGAGCAGCGCAATTGCGCGATCGAGACGGTCGATGCGTCGCGCCGCCGTGACTTCGCCTTCGCGCAGATAATCGTTGCGCTGCCGGTCGAGTACATCGAGCATCGTGGCGCGGCTGGTGTCCTGCATCGTCTGGTCTCCGTCATACGCGCATCGCATCAGCGTCGGATCATACCCAAATCGCTTCGCTCGAGCGCGGCCCCGAGGCTATGCTTGCTGGCGAAACAAATTCTCGATGAAGGAGACGGCCATGGAACTCGCAGCAGTGAAGCGTATCGGTGTCGTTGGCGGCGGCGTGATGGGCGGCGGCATTGCGCAGGTGCTCGCGCTGGCTGGCTATCGGGTGACGATTCGTGACCTGACGCAACAGATCCTCGATGAAACGCGCGCCGAAGTGGTGGACCGCAAATGGAGCCTGAAACGCTCCGTCGAACGCGGCAAACTAGGCTTCGACCTTGCTGCGGCTGCGATCGATCGGATCGACTACACGCTGGAACTCGACACGCTGCGGGATTGCGATTTCATCATTGAGGCCGTACCGGAGAAACTCGAACTGAAACAGCGCGTGTTCGCGGAACTCGATTCGGTCATCAAGCCGGATGCAATCCTGACGTCGAATACATCCGGATTTGCAATCGCCGACATCGTGGGCGCGCTGCCGCAAAACCGCCAGACGTTATGCGCAGGTATGCACTTCTCGAACCCGGTACCGGTGATGCGCATGTGCGAAGTGGTCTTCACGCCGCAGTCGAGTCAGACGACGATCGACGCGGTGCGCGGTGTCGCCGAGAAAGCCGGCCGCAGCGTGTCGATGGTGCGCGATGCGCCCGGCACGTATGGCTTCATTCTGAACCGCGTGTTCGCCGCCGCGTACCGTGAAGCAAAAAAGATCGTCGACGACGGCCTCGCCACCGAAGAGGACGTCGACAAGGCAATGATCACCGGGCGCAACTGGCCGGCCGCATTTTTCGGCCACCGCGGCGGTATCGGCAAGCAGTGGTGAACTGACGGTTTCCGGAACGGCCCCGGTCCGATAACAGACGAGTGAAGGCGCGCTACGGCGCGTTGGACCCGATCAGTGTAGCGCGCATGTCGTCATACGTATCGCGGATGCACTGCTCCATGAACGCCGGATCCGGCAACATCTCGCGGCATGCGGTGAACGAAACCATGAACTCGCCGCAATAGCTGCCAACCGGAAACATCAGCCCAACGCCGTCGGTCAACGGACCGAAACCGATCGTCGTCAACAGCTTCGCGCCCATCGAATACAACGGCACCTGCGGACCCGGCACATTCGTGACAACGCAGTTGTAAGCCGGATTCTGTATGTTCGCGAGCCCCATCTGACTCGCGAAGCGCGTTCCCATCACCATCAAAGAACCCGGAATGAAGCGCATCGCGTCGGTCATCTGCCGCGCGCCGATCGCGTTCGCCAGCGCCTTCGACTGGGCGGAGCTTTTCTGCACGTGCGCCAAACGCTCGCGCGGGTTCTCGATGTGACTGCCGAGCGAGATCATCATGCCGGAGACGCGGTTGCCCATCGCGCCCTTCTCGTCGCCACCGCGCACGCTGACCGGCGCCATCGCAACCAGTGAATCCGACGGTAGCTCCTGCTTGCCGGCAAGGTATTTGCGCAGCGCGCCGCCGCACAAACTGACCACGGTATCGTTGACCGTGGCGCCTTTGACCGCTTTGCGCATCACGCGAATCTCGTCGAGGCTGAAGCGGCAGAAGCCGATCACCCGGTGCGCGGTGATCGTGCGGTTGAAGCGCGTCCGTGGCACCGGCGCGATCGGCCCCGCCGTTGGATTGTCTGCAAGGCGCTCGAACGAGCGGCCCGCGCCCGGTGCGGCGCGCGCGAACATTTCGGCTGCGCGCAGCGGCGCAAGCGCGCCGTTGGCAAACGTACGCAACATCAGTTCGGCCACGGCCGGGTCTCTCTCACCCTGCCAAGCAGTCTTCGGCGGCGGAATCTGCCGCGGTTCGGGTGTTAGATCATGCAGCAGTTCGGCGAGATCGACGCTCGATGCGCCATCGATCGCGCAGTGGTGCGTCTTCATGATCACAGCAAAGCAGCGCGGCGGCAGACCTTCGACGTGATCGAGCCCTTCGACGTAATACGACTCCCACGGCGGCTTCGACATATCGAGCGGCGTCGCCAGAATGCGTGAGGCGAGGATGTAGAGTTGACGCCAATCCGCCGGTTGCGGCAGCGCGATATGACGGATGTGGTATTCGAGATCGAAATCCTTGTCGTCCACCCAGTACGGGTGATCGAGATCGAACGGTACCCGCACCACTTTGCGCCTCAGCGTTTTCGTCAGGTGCAGCCGCTGCGCGTTGTAGTCGAGGATCTCGCGGAATCGCAGTATGCCGCCCGGTACCGACGACTGGTCGTAGATGCCGATTGAGCCCACGTGCAGCGGTGCGTGCTTAGACTCCGCGTACAGGAATGAGGCGTCCTGTCCCGAAAGCTGTTCCACGTCTGCGCTCCAAAACCCGCTCGAGGATATCCTAGCTCTGCACCGTGCGCGTGTCGTCGATCAGCGTCGCGCCGTTCACCGTCATATGCACCCGGCCACTGTCCGGCCACCAGCGCGCCTCGATGTAGTGGTGTTCTTCCCAGTGCAACTCGATATTCGTCCACACGTAGACGCATTCGACGCCATCCCGGTTGCGCCGCTTGCGGACGATGCCGTCCAGGCGCAGGACCAGATCACCGTCGGGCGTGATCTCCAGATCGACGGGCCGATCTCTGTAGCTGAGTTGATAGCGTCTCGGACGGCTCACGTTGTTCGGTCGGCATGCGGTTGCAGCGCCGCGATTATCCGGGCTCGGCAACGCAAACGCGAACCCGTCATCGTCAAACGAACAGATCCGATTGCCGCGTCGCGCCAGGGTCGCAAAACAGATCGGTGCGCAGGTGCGTTAAGCGCGTGCCGTCGAGTCCGTGCCGCCTTCGTGCCAGTTCGAAACGCCGCCGCAATAGATCCGCCAGCGGCCCGCTGCCCGTCTGCCGCTGTTGCCACTGCGAGTCGTAGTCGCGGCCGCCGCGCATCTCGCGAATCAGGCTCATCACGCGCCTGGCTTTGTCCGGCGCGTGCGCTTGCAGCCATTCCCGGAACAGGTCTTTGACTTCGTATGGCAGACGCAGCAGCACATAGCCGATGCTGCGCGCACCCGCCTGCGCACTCGCCGACGCAATTGCTTCGATCTCCGCGTCATTCAGGCCCGGGATCACCGGTGCCATCAGCACGCCCACCGGAATGCCGGCAGCCGCCAGTTCGCGAATGCAGCGCAACCGAGCGGCTGGCCCGGCCGCGCGTGGTTCGAGCGTCGCCTTCAATGCGTTGTCGAGCGTCGTCAGGCTGATCGTGACGGATGCGAGCCCCTGCGCCGCGAGTTCACCGAGCAGATCGACGTCGCGCAGCACGAGCGCGCCCTTCGTCACGATCGATACCGGATGCTTCCATGCAAGCAGCGTCGTGAGGATCTGACGGGTGATTTTCAGGCGCTTCTCCACGGGCTGATACGGGTCCGTGTTTGCGCCCAGCGCGATCGTGCTGCAGACATACCCGGGCCGGGACAGCGCCTCGACGAGCCGCTTCGGAACGTGCGTCTTGTAGAAAATCTTCGTTTCGAAATCGATGCCGGGCGACAGATCGAGGTAGGCGTGACTTGGCCGCGCAAAGCAATAAACACAGCCGTGCTCGCACCCCTTATACGGGTTGATCGACTGATCGAACGCCACATCCGGGGATTGATTGCGCGCGATGATGTTGCGCGTCTTATCGGCAAAGAGTTCCGTGGCAGGCTGCGTGTCGGGCCATGGGTCTTCACCCCAGCCGTCATCAACGGCCTCGCTGCTGCGCCGTTCGAATCGCCCGGCGGGGTTGGACAATGCGCCGCGACCTTTCAGCGCGGGAGGATTCGGTCGCGTGTTCACAACAAGAGTCTCTTGAGCAGATAACTGTATATATATACAGGATATGGCCTAACGATCAAGTGGCGCGCTTCGTATCACGGTGGAGGTGAATGTTTGTCATGCCGGACACGCCGTAAGTCGCATCCCTGCAGGCTCGTCCTGCGCCGTCCCTGGCGCAGGACGGTCCGGCATGACAAACATCCACCTCCACCTGCGTCGGCGTGACCAGAGTTGGCCTTTCTGCTCCCGAACGAAGCGCGTCGCTCGAGTCGGGATGGGGGCGGGTCTGCTATGCGACGGACCGTCGGCGCCAGGGATGGCGCTGACGAGCTCCAGGGATGGGACTTACTGCGTGTCCGACGCATAGCAGACCCGCCCCCATCCCGACCACGCCGAAACCTATGCCTTGCGCGTGGACAACCTAAATCACATCCATTAACGTCGAGCGACCCACTACGCAACGCACCACATAGCGAGACGAACCCATGCACGATCTGATCATCCGAAACGGCACCGTCATTGATGGTAGTGGCAACGCGCGTGTCATGGCCGATGTGGCGATCGACGGCGAACAGATCGTTGCGGTCGGGCACATCGACGACGACGCACATCGCAGCATTGATGCGCGTGGCTGTCTCGTCACACCCGGATGGGTCGACGTCCATACGCACTACGACGGCCAGGCGACGTGGGATCCGATCCTCGCGCCATCGAGCTGGCACGGCGTCACCACCGTGGTGATGGGCAACTGCGGCGTTGGCTTCGCGCCGGTCCGTCCCGGTAAAGAGGGGTTTCTGATCGAGCTGATGGAAGGTGTCGAGGACATTCCAGGTGCGGCGCTTGCGGAAGGCATCGATTGGCGCTGGGAGAGCTTCGCCGAATATCTCGATGCGCTCGAAACGCAGCCGCGCGCGATCGACATTGCCACGCAAGTGCCGCACGGCGCCGTCCGCGCGTACGTGATGGGCGAGCGCTGCAACAGCAACGACGATCTGCCGACCACCGAAGAAATTACTGCGATGGCGGAAATCGTTCGCGACGGCATCAAAGCAGGCGCACTGGGATTTTCCAGCTCCCGCACGCTGCTGCACAAAGACAAACACGGCGTGCACGTACCCGGCACGTTCGCCGGCAGCGACGAAATGCTGGCGCTCGGATTGTCGATGAAGGGGCTCGACCACGGCATCTTCGAACTGGTGTCCGATCACCTCGGCGGAGAAGACGAATGGGCGTGGGTCACGCAGTTCGCCGAGCAGACCGGCCGTCCGGTGACGTTAGTTGCAACCTCCGCCGGCGCCTACGAAGGCAACAAGATGTTCAACATCGCCGAACAGGCGCGGCGCCAGGGCATCGAAGTGCGCCCGCAGATGGCCGGACGACCAACCGGCGTGCTGCACGGGTTGCAGTCCAACTTCCACGTCTTCATGCGCCACCCGACCTATGCAACCGAGCTTGCGCATCTACCGCACGAGGAACTGGTCGCCAAACTGCGCGAACCCGCGATGAAGGCGAAGATTCTCGCCGAACTCAGCACGCTGCAACGCACGATATCGGCGTCCAGTCTCGATGAACTGCTGTGGCAGATTTTCCCGCTCGGTGAAAAGCCGAACTATGAACCGAACCAAGCCGACAGCGTTGCTGGAATCGCACAACACGCCGGCCGTGACGCATTCGACGTAATGTACGACCTGCTCGTCGAGCACGATGGCAAGGAACTGTTCTATCAGCCGCTGGGCGGCTATCGCACCTACAATTTCGATTCGTTCCGCGAAAACATGCAGCATCCGAACATCCTGTTCGGGCTGTCGGACGGCGGCGCGCATTGCGGCGTCATCGCCGACGCGGGCATGCCCACGTTCATTCTCACGCACTGGGCGCGCGATCGCACCAAAGGTGAACAGCTACCCCTCGAGTATCTCGTCAGGAAGCTCTCGTTCGATACCGCGGCCGCGTATGGCATGCACGATCGCGGTCTGCTCGCCGCTGGCCGGCTCGCCGACATCAACATCATCGATTTCGACAGCCTCGCGCTGCACCGTCCCGAGGCGATATTCGATCTGCCTGCCGGCGGAAAGCGGCTCGTGCAGCGGGTCGACGGCTATCGGCACATCATCAAGCGCGGCGTGCCGATCTTCGCCGATGGTCATCACACCGGCGCATTGCCTGGACAACTCGTGCGCGGATGATCCTGTAGACTTGAACCCTCTTCGGGGGAGGGTTCAAGTCAGCGTGCGCATCGCCGCGGTGCAAATCCGACTGCTTTTTTCCACCGCGCTGGCGGCGCTGGCAGCTATTGGCTGTGCCCCTATCTCGCCCGCCCCGCAGGCTGCCCAGGCCGAGACGCTGGATGCGCTCAAGGTCGAAGTCAGCCGCTTGAAGGACGAACTGGCGAGCGTTCAGGCATCGCTCGGCGACGTGCATGCCGCGCAACAGTCCGTCACGAGCGAACTCGACGCGCAAACCCACGCCATTGGGCGGGTAGAGGATTCGTTCGCAATATTGCCGGAGCGGCTGAAGGCCCTGTGCCCACAACCATCGCGAACCGCTACCCAGTGCAAGCCGCAAGTCGAGCGCGTGGTGGTCAGCGGTTCAAAGATGGTCGTTGGCGATATCGAGCAGGTCTGGATCGATCCGCCCGGGTTTGCGGTGACCGCGGGAATCGATGCCAGTGCGGCCAACAACTCGCTACTCGCGCAAGACATTGTCGAATTCGAACGTGACGGCAAATCCTGGGTACGCTTCGTGTTGCACGCCAGCGATTCGGACAAACCCATCTCCCTGGAACGGCGCGTCTCGCGCCACGTCCGGGTGGTGCAATCCGGTGGAAACGAACTCAAACGTCCCGTCATGCGCATGCGCATCGAACTGGGCGACGTGAAGGATACGTATTCGTTCGTGCTGACCGATCGAGCCGACCACCCGATGATTCTGGGGCGCAGTTTTCTCAAGGATATCGCGCTCGTCGAAGTGGGTGCGCGTTATGTTCAGCCGCGCATGAAAGCGGCCGCGTCCGATACCCAGAAGCATGGCTCATGACGAAGCGGGGACCGTTTCTGTTTCTGGTGATCATGCTGGCGGCTGGTGGCCTGGCCAGCGCGATCTTTCGCCACGATCAATTCAACATTCCGTTTCTGCCGGGCACCCAGGAGACCGTCTGGCAGATCGAGGCGAAGATCAACTTCTTCGGCGACGGCGAACCGGTACAAGCCATCCTCAGTCTACCGTCGAGCCAGGCCGACTATCGCATCGTCAACGAAAATACGGTGTCATCCGGCTACGGCTTCGTCATCGAAGACAACGAGGGACAGCGCCGCGCGCGCTGGTCGAAGCGCAACGTTCAGGGCGAACAGACCCTTTACTACAAGGTTGAACTGGTCGCCGACCGCGACCCGTCACGCGTCTTCGAACCGGAACCGGAGATCGAGTCGGTTCGTTTCGACGAGCCTTATGCAACGGCGGCGCGAACCGTCATCAATGCGGTGCGGCCCCGGTCAGCCGACGCGCTGACCCTCGGCCAGCAACTGATTCGCGAAATGACGGTGGTGCCGCGCGATCAGAACATCGCGCTGCTGCTCGACCGATTTTCCCAACCGTCGCTGTTCAGCGATCTGCTTGCACTGGCTGATGTACCGGCCCGGCGTGTTCAAGCGCTGGTCCTCGAAACGGGGCGCCGCCGGCAGCCGCTCGTCGAACTGGTGCAGGTGTGGCAAGACGGACACTGGCATCTATTCGATCCGGATAAGGGGCTGATTACGCAGACGTCGAACCTCCTGTACTGGCAGACCGATACGCCGAGTGTGCTCGATGTGATCGGCGGCAAGCGCAGCCACGTCACGTTCGCGATCATCAGTCAGACGCGGCCATCGCTGTCGCTTGCGACATCGCAGGCCCAGGGCATGCAGGCGCCGAGCCTGTCGTTGTATAGCCTGCCGGTCGAAGAGCAGAACATGTTCAAGCTCATCATGCTGCTGCCGGTCGGCGCGCTGGTGGTCGTGCTGCTGCGAACGCTGATCGGGTTGAAGACCTCGGGTACGTTCATGCCGGTGCTGATCGCGCTCGCATTTCTGCAGACACAGCTGATACCGGGCGTGACGATCTTCGTGCTGGTGGTGGCGATTGGCCTGTTCATACGCTCGTATCTGTCGACGTTGAACCTGCTGCTGGTCGCACGTATTGCCACGTTGGTGATCGTCGTGGTCGCCATCATGTCGATCGTCAGCGTATTGAGTTACCGCCTCGGCCTGGAGGCGGGCCTGACGATCACGTTCTTCCCGATGATCATTCTGGCGTGGACAATAGAGCGCATGTCGATCCTGTGGGAAGAAGACGGTCCGAAAGAGGTGCTGGTGCAAGGTGGCGGCAGCCTGCTCGTGGCGATTACGGCGTTCCTGGTTATGGATCAGCCGTTGACGCGCCATCTCGCGTTCAATTTCCCGGAACTGCATCTCGTAGTGCTCGCCGTGATTCTGCTGCTCGGCCGCTATACCGGTTACCGGCTGCTCGAGTTGCGCCGCTTTGCAACGATGGCGGACGACTGATTCATGTGGGCGAATCCGATCACGCTGTGGCGCAAAGGTATTCTCGGCATGAACTGCCGCAACGTCGCCTATATCAGCCGCTACAACCCGCGCGAACGCTATCCGCTGGTGGATGACAAGTTGCTGACGAAGATGGTGGTGCGCAAGGCCGGCGTCACCGCGCCTGAGCTATTGCTGGTAATTCGCCTGCAGCACGAGATCGAGCACATCGAAAAAATCCTCGACACGTTTACGCAGTTCGTCATTAAACCAGCGCGCGGTAGCGGCGGCAAAGGCATTCTGGTGATCGTCGGGCGTGATGGCGACCGGCTGGTGAAAGCCAGCGGCGCGCAGTTGTCGGCACAGGATGTAAAGCGACATCTGTCGAACATCATCAGCGGCCTCTACTCGCTCGGCGGGCGCACCGACGTTGCCTTCGTCGAAGCATTGGTGACCATCGATACGACGTTCCAGCACATCAGCTACGAAGGCGTGCCGGACGTCCGGTTGATCGTGTTCAAAGGCTACCCTGTGATGGGTATGCTGCGGCTGGCGACCAGAAAATCCGATGGCAAAGCGAATCTGCATCAGGGTGCGGTCGGGCTCGGCATCGACATCGCAACCGGTCGCAGCATTGCGGCGGTACAGTTCAATCGTCCGATCGATCGACATCCCGATACAGGACACGAACTCGTCAACATCCAGGTGCCGCACTGGCGCCAATTGCTGTCGCTGGCCGCGCGTTGCTACGAGGTAACGCGGCTGGGATATCTCGGTGCCGACATGGTGCTCGATTCCCAGCGCGGCCCACTGCTGCTCGAACTGAACGCGCGGCCCGGCCTGACAATCCAGGTTGCCAACGACCGCGGCCTGCTGCCGCGGTTGCGCCACGTTGAGTCGCTCGACGAATTGCAGCACTTCACCGTGGAGGAGCGAATCGACTATGCGGTGGAGCATTTCGCTCATGCGGCGGGCGCGCAACAGCCGTCGTTGTGGGACACTGACAATGACGCAAACGATCCGTTGGATCGTGTGCAAAGCTGATTGCGAATTTCACTAACCCATCGAATAAGGGGGCGGCATGATCGTTCTGAACGTCAAGATCGAAACGGATACAGGCGCCGTAACAGCACTCAAAGACGCAATCATCGTGATGGAGGCTGCGAGCCGCGCCGAGCCCGGCTGCGTCGACTACGTGTTCGCAACCGAAATTGGCGATCCGACGACGCTGCGCATCGTCGAACACTGGCAGGACATCGATGCTTTGAAACTGCACTTCACGATGCCGCACATGGCAACGTTCAACGAGGCGATGCGCGCGCATCCGCCGAAGAACGTCGATGTGAAGATGTTCGATGCGGCTCCGTTGCCGTTCCCGCCCAAGTAGCCGCTGCAACATGGCGCGCGGGCTGACGCGGGCGGCGCGTTAGCGATGCCGCGCCGCGCCTCGAAATTCGCCGCCGCCGGCTTCGTGGGATGCCTTTTGTTGCTCGCCGTCGTGTTCGCGTTGACGACATTGAGCCTTGCACCGCCCGCTCCACTCGGGCTCCATGCACCGGAGAATTCGTTCTCCGCAGCGCGTGCCCGCGCCGAACTCATTCGCCTGCTCGGCGACGAGGCGCCGCATCCGGTCGGCAGCCCCGCCAACCACCTCGTTGAGTCGCGGCTCATTGCGCGTCTGAACGAACTCGGCCTGACACCACAGGTGCAGGACACGTTCGTCTGCAGTGCCCAGGCGCCGGTATGCGGCCATGTGCAGAACGTTCTGGCGCGCATCGACGGACAACACAAAAGTGCGGTGCTGCTGATGGCGCACTACGATTCCGTTGCGGATGCACCGGGCGCAGGCGATGACGGTGCCGGCGTCGCAACGTTGCTCGAGATCGCGCGAATCCTGCACACCGCGCCACGCATATCGAACAGCATCGTGTTTGCGTTCACCGACGGTGAAGAGCCTGGCATGCTCGGCGCCGAAGCGTTCTTCTCGCAGCATCCGTGGAGCAAGGACGTTGCAGTGACCATCAACCTCGAAGGTTCAGGGTCGGAGGGGCCGGTGCTGTTGCTGCGCAGCGGTCCGCGCAGCGGTCGTGTACTCGATGCGTTTCGATCGGTCGCACGATATCCGGTTGCATCGAGTTTCTTCGAAGAACTGTTCAAACATTTACCGAACAACACCGACCTCTCCGTATCGGACCGGTTCGGTAAGCCCGGCCTCGATTTCGTTTTTGCCGGGCAACGCAACCACTACCACACACCGCTCGATACGATTGCGAACCTGAGCGCCGCGACCCTGCAGCATCACGGGGAAGACGTGCTGCCGCTGGTGCGCGCGCTGGCCCGGGCAGACTTGTCGAAGACCACGCCTAGCTACGTCTACACAACACTGAGCCAGTCGGTCTGGCTTTGTTACGCGCCGCGGACGGGGCTGCTGATATCGATTTTCGTCGTCGCGGGGCTTGGCCTTGCCACCTGGCGACGCTGGCAGGGATCGGGTCGTTTCAGCGCCGCATTCGGCATCGTCGCGTTGACGTTCGTGTTCGTCTTGGTACTTGAGCTCGCGTTACTCGAGCTCGCCACCCTGCTGGCTTCGACACGTGTGGCATGGCCCGCAAACCCGTGGCCATGGCGACTGATCATCTATGCGACACCGATCGTGGCCGTGGTACTGCAGCGGCCACTGGTGCGTCGAGTGGGTTTCTGGAACACGTTGCTGGCGGCGTGGTGGTCGTGGTCGCTGCTGGCGCTCGCCCTGGCCCGGTTTCTGCCGCTGGCATCGCACCTGTTGCTACCCGCGGTGGTGGTTGCAACGGTGGTGATCATCGTGCTCGCATTCGCGCATCCTTTGGATCGGCCGGCGTTCCGCTGCAGCGCGGCGATATTGAACGCGCTGGTGGCGGGCTTCTTCACGTTGCCGCTCGCGTACATGGCTGAAGTGACGCAGGGGCTCACCGCCGCCGCAGTGATGTTCGTACCGCTGGCGCTGCTCGCCGTCACGCTGCTGCCGCTGATCGATCGCGGCCGGGTGAAACTCGCACGCCGGCTTGCCGTGCTGACGCTGGCCATCGGCCTTATCTGGGCACATTGGGCGCCGTTGTATTCGGAGCAACTGCCGCAGCACGTGAATTTCACCTACGCGCTCGACGCCGATTCCGGCCAGGCACATTACCTGGCGTGGAGCCCCAATCCACTGCCGCCGAACGTCGCGCACGTATTGCCGTTCAAGTACGCCGCTTCGCCATTGCCATGGGATCGCGGCAAATCGTTCGGCAATGTGTTCGTGGCGCCAACAGCCGCGCAGCCCCGCGCAACGACCGACGTGGTGCAGACCGTTCACGGCGTGACGCACGTGTTGCAACTCCGCCCGGCCGCAACGACCAACGCAATCGATCTGGCACTTCCGTCGGATGCGGCCATCAGCGCAATCCGTGTCGATGGACATCCGGTGGTCACCGGTTCGACGGCGAAAAGCGGCTATCGAATGGTGCGGATCGTCGCGCCGCCTGCATCCGGCGTGACGGTCGAGATCGATGCCACGCCCGCTCCGATCGATGCATACGTGATCGACAGCAGCAATAGCTTGCCGGACAGCGCGCACGCGTTAACCCAAGCGCGCGGTGGTCTGGCAGTACCGGTGAATCAGGGTGACCGTTGGGTCGTGTACCGGCGATTGACGATATAGCACAACAGAGGGTCAGAACCGCTCTGACCCTCTGCCCTGCTCTTACCCCAAAAACCAGTCGAGTATTTTCGGATTTTCGTCGCGCGGATAGGTGTGCGACAGGTCCTCGATCTCACGGAACGTGACGTCGGCGCCGGCTGCCGCCAGCGCGGCGTGCGCAGTGCGCGCCATGTCGATCGGGAACATCCAGTCGAGCGCGCCGTGCACGAGATAGATCGGCAGCCCGGTGATGTCGCCGGCAGCCTCGAGCAGCATCGGATGAAAGCTGCCGGAGATCGGTGCGAGATGCGTGAACGGCGCGAGTTGCATCAAGCCGGTCAACAGCGAGAACGTGCCACCGTCCGACATGCCCGTCAGCAGCACCCGACGGGTGTCGACGGACCACCGCTGTGCAACGCGCAGTACAAGTGCGCGCAGCGCGTCGCCGTCGAGTGTCGGTTCCATCAGCGACCAGGTACCGCCGCGCGATGTCGGGCTGATGACGATGCAGCCACGGGTACGTGCTTCGCGCAGCCAGGTCCACAGAAAATCGGCGCCGTGGCCGCTGCCGCCATGCAGCGCAACGACCAACGGGCTCGGCACCGCGGCGTCGTAATATTCCGGTACATAAAGCGAGAATCCGCCGCGTGCATCGCGCGCGTTGTCCACATTGAGCACACCGACCTCATCGCGCTGCGCGTCCGCATCGGCGAGCCGCCGCACGAGTTCGTCATCACCACGGCGTTCCGGTTCGAGGAAGAAGCGGCTCACCGGTGGCAGCATAACCGTCAGCGGATACAACGCCTCCACCGCCTGGGTACCGGCCCGCATTGCGCGATATGCCCGCATCGCGCCGTTCGCCTGCGTCGCGCTCTCGGCCACGCCATCCAGCGCGCGCAGCGCCGCATCGCTGGCTGTCACCAGCTGGCTGCGGAAGTACTGCAGATCGTCCGGCCACGGCACCGCATCGAATTGCGCGCGACCGGTGCGCAGCGGCGCCACGAACTCGGCGACCGACGCAGCCAGTTGCGGCAACTGCGGCGGATGCAGATGTCTGCCGACGAACGCCAAGACGTCCAGCGCGGTGAGCAGCGGCGGCACCAGCGCAGTGGTCGCGTCGAGCAGTATCTCGGTGTCTTCGGTCATGCGTCGCCTCGGAGTCGCTTTACAGGTCGTCTCGCCGTGCTCCGAATCTTCGGCGTGATGGCTCTGCGCGACAAGTCTGCTTTAATGTGACGCATCTCAGTCCACAGTCGCGCCGCGCAGGAGAGCCATCGTGAGCAAGACATTCGACCGGAGCGCAGAGGATGTGGGCAACATCCTTTCGCTGGAACATTTGAACCTCACAGTGCCGGATCAGCCTCTCGCGGCGCTGTTCTACGTATCCGGCCTCGGCTTCACGCGCGACCCCTACGTCGATTTCGGCGTGTTCAACTTCAACAATATGTGGGTCAATGTCGGCGACCAGCAGTTTCACCTGCCGCAGGGCAACGCGCAGCGATTCCGCGGCACCATCGGACTCGTCGTGCCCGATCTGGAGCAGCTTCGCTGGCGCCTCGACCAGGTCGGCAGATCGCTGAAGGACACCCAGTTCGGTTGGGAGGTTTACGACGACTACATCGGCGTGACCTGCCCCTGGGGCAACCGCATACGCTGCCACGCGGCGAACGAGAAGATGTCGCTCGGCATCGGCTATCTCGACATGGACGTACCCGCGGGAACCGCTGCACCGATCGCGCGCTTCTATCGCGACGTCTTTGCCACGCCTGCCAGCGAAACTAACGGTGTAGCTGAGGTGCAAATGGGCACCAATCAGATACTGCGCTTCGTCGAGAAAGACGGCGACGTCGGCGGCTACGACGGCCACCACATCGCGATCTACGTGGCGAATTTCTCGGCAGCGCACGATTGGCTCGACGCGCACGGACTCATTAGCGAAGAGTCGGACCAGCATCAGTACCGCTTTCAGGCGATCGTCGATCCTGCGCGCGGCGACACGGCGCTCGTTGAACTCGAACACGAAGTGCGCAGCATGAAACACCCCATGTGGGGACGCCGGCTGACCAACCGAAACTCCGGGCAAACGTTCGTCACGTTCCACCGCGGCCGCGAAGCGTTCGTGCCATGAGGGCGACGCAGCCGGAGGAACAGCACGTCGAGCCATACTATCTACCGGTCGGCGATGAGCTGGACGTATTCGAAGCCGCCTACGAGGCGCGCCTGCCGGTGCTGCTGAAAGGACCAACCGGCTGCGGCAAAACGCGCTTCGTCGAATACATGACGTGGCGGCTGTATCGCCAGTACGAGTCGGCGCGGCAACTGCTCACGGAACCGCTGGTTACCGTCAGTTGCCACGAAGACCTCACCGCCACGGACCTGGTCGGGCGCTATCTGCTGCGCGGCGACGAGGCGGTGTGGATGGACGGGCCGTTGACGCGCGCGGTGCGTGCCGGTTCGATCTGCTACCTGGACGAGATCGTCGAGGCGCGCAAGGACACCACCGTCATCATCCACTCGCTGACCGATCATCGGCGCATGCTGCCGATTGAAAAGACCGGCGAATTGCTGGCCGCGCACGCCGACTTCCTGCTGGTGATTTCGTACAACCCCGGCTACCAGAGCGTGTTGAAGGATCTCAAGGCGAGCACACGACAGCGTTTCGTCGCCATCGCTTTCGACTATCCCGATATCGACCGCGAGACGATCATCATTGCGCACGAGAGTGGCGTGGACACCGCCACCGCGGAAAGGCTCGCGGTCATCGGCGCCAAGACGCGGCAGCTCGCCGATCAGGGTTTCGACGACGGAGTCAGCACGCGCCTGCTCACCTACACCGGCCAGCTCATTCGACGCGGTATCGAGCCGCGACGTGCCTGCGAGATCGGCATCGTCCACGCGGTGTCAGACGATGCAACGGTGCAGAGCGCAGTGGCAGACGTAGTCGACGTCGTATTGCCGTGACGGGCCACAGCGTCGAATTGCTCGACGTCGAGCGTCGCATCGCGCTGTTCGCCCAGGCCATTACCGGCGCCCCATACGAGGTGCGCGCAGCCGAGACGTTCGCGGGCGATGAATCAATCGGGCGCCACGATCGCGCAATGCTAAGCTCGAAGGCGCTGTATCTACCGGCGAGTATCGCCACCCATACCGAAGCGCAGATTAATCGCCGCACCTTCAGGCTGCTGTCGCTGCATCAACTCGGCTATCGCGAATTCGGCACGTTCACATTCCGCCTGGCGAGCGCGGCGGAACACTCGCCGACGCTGTCGGCGCGCATCGGCAAACCCGGGATCGTGCGGGAATCCGACCTCGAGGCATTCTACGAACGCTTCGAGATGCCTGCGCTCGCGCGCGTGCTGTTTCGGTTGATCGAAGCGCACCGCATCGACCGCCGAATGATCGAGTTCTATCCGGGCGTGCGCCACGATCATATGCGCGAGGCCGCGGCCGAGTTGCATCGTCGGGCGCCGCTGCACATGATCGCAGACTTGCGCGACGTCCTGGAGGCGATGCTGCGCTTCACGTTGGGCGCTTCGAAGCAGTTGCTGATCGATCTCGACGCAACTGGTGCGATCGATTCGATCCTGGCAGCGACGGCGACCATTCGGGATCGCGATGCGGACGTTTACGCAACCACGCAGGCGACCGCGCAGATTTATGCGTCGCTCGACGCCCATGGCCTGGTGCCGGCCACACAGGCCAGTGTTGCGCAGGTGACTGACGAAATTGCCGAACAACGCCCCGCACTGCACGGCGCACCGCCCACCGAATGGCTGCAGCGCGAAGACCGCCTCGATGATTGGGACCGGGAGCTGGAGGGCCTCGACGCAGCCATTGCAACCGGCGCGCTCGACGCCGATGCCAGCGCTGCTGGAGCGGGCGCGGAGAAACCTCCGGAGATCGACATTCGCCGTGCCACCGACGAGCGCGACATGCTGGCGCGTCGAATCGAGATGGAGCGTACTACGCTTGCTCATGCACTCGGCCACGACGACAAGCCGGCGAGCCAGAGCTATCTCTACGACGAGTGGGACATGCACGAACGGCGCTATCTGCGCGGCTGGTGCAGACTCTACGAGCGGCGCAGCGATCCCGGCGACGCCACAGCCGTAATGGCGTTACTGAACCGCATTGCGCCGCACGAGCGGCGCGTGCGGCGTCAGTTCCAGCAACTACCGTTGCACGCCTATCAACGCACCCGGCGCGTGCTCGACGGTGAGGAACTCGACTGGGATCAGGTCCTGGACCATCGCACCGAGTTGCGCCGTGGAGCGGTACCCGACGAACGCGTTTATCAGCGCCGCGATCGTGTCACGCGCGATGTCGCCGCCGCGTTTCTGATCGATCTGTCGGCATCGACGGACGATCCGGTGGTACCGCCGGACCCACCGAACCTCGACGTCAACGACGACGACGATTCGTTCCTGTGGCAACCGGTGCGCACCGAACCCGGCGCGCCGCCACCACGGCGCATCATCGATGTGCTACGCGATTCGATCGCATTGATGGCCCGCGCGCTCGACAGCCACGGTGACGCCTACGGCATTTTCGGCTTCTCCGGCTACGGCCGGGATTGCGTGGAGTACTACATCGCAAAGGAATTCGGTGATGCGTTTCGAAGTGCGAGCCTCAGAGCGCTCGTTGGGATGCGCCCGCGCCGAAGCACGCGTATGGGGCCGGCGATCCGCCACAGCGTGGCGAAGCTGGCGCGGACCGGCAGCGCGCTGAAGGTGCTGATCATGCTATCGGACGGCTTCCCGCAGGACTGCGACTACGGCCCCGACCGCAGCGATCACGAATACGGCGTTGCCGACACGGCGAAGGCGCTGGAAGAAGCCGCGCGGTCCGGGGTGCAGACCTTTTGCATCACCGTTGACCGATCAGGGCACGACTACCTGAAACGCATGTGCCCGGATGATCGCTATCTGCTGATCGAGGACATCGAATCGTTGCCTGATGCGCTCACCAAGGTGTATCAGAAACTGACTGCGTAACAGGATGCGGCGTTTTTGATAGACGTACCGACGCCCGCCGTTCAGTCGTCCCCAAAGCCGCCGAGCAGGTGCAGCAGACTCGCAAACAGGTTGTAGATCGACACGTACAGACTGACCGTCGCGCGGATGTAGTTCGTCTCGCCGCCGCTGATGATCAGGCTCGTTTCGAACAGGATTGCTGCGCACGCGAACAACACGATACCCGCCGAGATCGCGAGCGACAGGCCGGAGATGTCCGCGAAATAGTTCAGCAGAATCGCGCCCATCAGCACGAAGAACCCAGTGACCAGAAAGCCGCTGAGGAAGCTGAAATCCTTGCGCGTGGTCAATGCGTATGCCGACAGTCCGACAAAAGCCCCGGACGTCAGCGCCAATGCCTGACCGACGAGTTGATGGCCATTGGGGAGCTTCAGATACATCGACAGCAACGGTCCCAAGGTGTAACCGAGAAACCCGGTGAATGCGAACACCGCGAGCAGACCCCAGGCGCTGTTTGCAAGCCGGTGCACCACGAATAACAGCCCGAAGAAGCCGATCAACGTCGGGAAGAACCCGAGATACGGTGCATTGCTGGCAATCGCCGCATAGGTGACCATCGAACTGAACGCCAACGTCAATCCGAGCAACAGATACGTATTGCGCAGCACGCTGTTGATTTCGATCGAACGTGCGGGTGCGCCGCTGAGTCGTCTGATTTCGGCCACTTGGGCTCCGGTGGTTGATGCAACAACCGCCTATATAGGGCATGCCGGGCTGTTTATCAATCCGCGCAAGTGCGCACAACACAACCTTCCGTCAGATGGCATTGGAGGCGAAAGAGTCGGGTATGATCAAGGCGGGCGGCAACAAGGTACTCGTCGTGGATCAGCAACACATGAAACTCGCGCTACTGGCTCGAAAAGAGGAGTTGCTCGAGCGCCACGATCGCATCACGAAGAAAACACGGCATCGCGACGAGCCGCTACCGCAGGATTTCGCCGAGCAGGCAGTGGAACTCGAGAATCAGGAATTGCTCGAAGCGCTCGATGCCGAAGTGGCCGAAGAACTGCGACAGATTTCGCGGGCGCTGCAACGTATTGAGTCCGGCGACTACACATATTGCACCGTGTGCGGCGAGAACATCCCGTCAGCGCGACTGCAGGCTTTGCCTACCACCAGCCTGTGTGTCGATTGCGCCACCGAGGCGGAACGCCACTAGCAGTGTTCCCGGTTCGTTTCAGGCCGGCTGCATCAACAGTTCATAGCATCGCACCCGCTGCTGGAAATCATGCGTGATGCTGACGACGACGAGTTCCTCCGCCCAACAGCGCGCGGCAAGCTCTTCCAGTTGCCCGAGCACCGGGCCGCGCGTGCCCAGGATCTGGTGCTCGCGGCGCAAAGCGATCCGCTCACGCTCGGCTTGTGTCATCTGATACGCGAGCGCCTCCTCAGGTGAGGGGAACGGACCGAATTCGCCACGTTCCACTCTGATACGCCATAGATCGCGACATTGGGCCAGCAGTTGCGCCTCGTCGTCGCTATCTGCACAGATCACGAACACGCCGAGATTCACCCGCGGTGCCGCACATGCCTCCGAGGGACGAAACGTATTCCGATAGATCTGGCAGCACGACTCTGCTGAATGCGGGCTGATAAAATGCGCAAACGACAGCGGCAAACCAAAGTGCGCCGCGAGACGCGCGCCGTCTTCGCTGGACGCCAACATCCAGATCTCCGGTATCGCGGCCGGTTCCGGCGTTACACGCACCGGACGCAACGCTTCGGTATACGGCGGCGTTCCACTGACAAAGGCTTGCAGATCGGCGAGCTTAGCCGGGAAATACTCGATGCCGATCTTCGATCCATACGCCAGCGCGAGTGCGGTTATTCCGTCGCTGCCTGGTGCGCGCCCAACGCCGAGGTCGATCCGGTCCGGATACAGCGTGGCCAGCAGGCGAAAATTCTCGGCGACCTTCAACGGGCTGTAATGCATCAACATCACGCCGCCGGAGCCGACCCTGATGCGCGATGTGTGTGCCGCGATGGCACTCACCAACACTTCCGGGGAAGAACCGGCGAAACTCGCCGAGCCATGATGTTCAGCTACCCAATAGCGGTGATAGCCGAGCCGTTCGGCGATTTGTGCCAGTTCGATGCTCTCGCGCAGTGCATCGGCGGCCGAACCGCCACTGCGGATGGGACTTTGGTCGAGAACGGACAATCTCATGGATTTGCGTTACTGAACCAAACAGCTCGTGTCGCTGGTTCGGGAATGGCTTTCATTTTTTCTACACCCGTCAAACCGGCGCAAAATCGGCAAAAATCCATCAACTCTCCATAAATTGCACGCTTTTTCCACAGCACTGGAGACTACATTACTCCCCAGCGGCTGCCTCTAGGACGATCCAGCGAAACCGTTCGACCCTAGAGATGTCTCCGGTCTCTGCGCTTAGAGGCAGTCGCGCCACTCCCCCCCTCCAGCTCCAACATTTTCCTGCTCCCGCAACGACGCGCCGATGCGCGATTTCGCGCGATCTGATGCTCCGCAAAGCACTATTCCGCAGAGAATCAGGTTGGAACATGCGTCGTAGTGATTTCAGCCAAGAGCCTGTCACCGTCACCCCAGACCTGGCTGCGAATCACCGTGATCCTGCGGCCGACGCGCACCGGCGTCGCAACGCCTCGTATCGATCCCCCTTGTTGGTTGGCGAGCATCACCGCATGCAGATCGACACCCACCATGAACTTACGCTCACCGGTCTTCACTTCGTAGGCTCGGTTGGCGGCGCCGGTCGAGATATTGTCCGCCAACGAGATGATGACGCCGCCATTGATGTTACCTGTCGGATTGCAGTGATGCGGTTCGATGCGGATCTGCGCGCTCACTTCGCCGGCATTCTCAACATGGCACATGCCGATGTATTCGTCGAACGTCATGACTCGTCCTCCTTCGTACGACCCTCATCTGCGTCAGCGTCCGGGTTTGGCGTCAGGATTCGCTTCAACTCCTGCAACTCCCGTTCCAGCAGATCGATTCGCGACTCCAGCCGCGAAACACGATCGAGCCGCGCAGTCGTTCCAGCGCTGTCCGAGGGCAGATCGGGTTGCATGGCGACTGACTCAATAGGCCCACCCAGCAGGTGCATGTACTCGAAGTCACGCCGACCCGGCGAACGCGGCAGCCGCGCGACCAGCGCCCCACCGTCCCGGTTTATCAACTGCTCCAGTGCCGTTTCGACCGCGGCGTTGTCCGCGAACGCATGCAGCCTGCCGCTGCGCGCGCGCAGTTCGCCTGGTGTCTGCCTGCCGCGCAGCAACATCAGGCAGATGATCGCGAACTCCGGCTCAGTAAGCTGCAGTTCTGCAAACGGCGTGTTACACAGCCGCTGCGTGTATTTGACGGCGCGCCCTTTGAAATTCTCCTCACTGGCGAGCAGGTGTTTGGCTTCCAGTTGGCGCGCCGTGTGTTCAACCGCGCCCGGATCGAGGGACATCACCGGCTCTCGACTGGATTTCTGATTGCACGCCAAGGTCAGCGCGTTCAAGGTCAGCGGATACTGCTCCGGCGTCACGACGGATTTTTCCATCAACGAACCTAGAATACGCATCTCCGCCGGCGTGAGCAGAATGTTCACCGTTTGGCGCCTCGTGAAAATGACGCCGCAGTGTAAGGAAAACCGTCCGAGGATGTCTCCGGGCCGATGGTGGGCTAGTATCCGGGGGTCAACGAGGATCGCCGTATGAATCAACAAGCCCGCAGCACCGATTGGCTGCACCACTCACAAGCGCTGGATGCCGAAACCATCGAGTTGCGTCGCGCGATCCATCGCGAACCTGAACTTGGCCTGAAAACACCCAAGACATTGGCTAAAGTGCAAGCCGCCCTCGCCGGTCTACCTCTCGAACTGAAAACCGGCCCTACAACGACCGGGCTCATCGCGATTCTCGAGGGCGCGCGGCCCGGCAGGACCGTGCTGTTGCGCGGCGACATGGACGCGCTGCCGATGCCGGAAGACACCAACGTCGCATTTCGCTCGACCGTTGCCGGTGCGATGCACGCCTGTGGCCACGATGCACACACGGCGATGCTGGCCTCTGCCGCGAAGGTGCTGTGTGCGCAGCGTGAACGGCTTGCCGGGCGTGTGCTGTTCATGTTCCAACCCGGCGAAGAAGGCTGGCACGGTGCGAAACACATGATCGAGGACGGCCTGCTCGACAATCCCGCCCCTGATGCCGCGTTCGCCATCCACATTGCGCCCAACGCGCCGGCTGGCATGTTGTCGTCCAAGCCCGGTCCGCTGCTGGCATCCGCCGACGTCGTGACAATCGACGTACGCGGCCGCGGCGGCCACGCGTCGATGCCGCATCAGACGCTCGACCCGGTGCCGATCGCCTGCGAAATCGTCACCGCCCTGCAAACGCTGGTGACACGACAGATCGACGCCTTCGACCCGGTCGTCGTCACGATCGCGCAGATTCAAGCGGGTTCCACGAACAACGTCATTCCGGAAACGGCACGCTTGACGGGCACCATCCGCTCGGTGTCGGAACAGTCACGCTCGACGATCCATGCCGGCATCACCCGCCTCGCCGAGAACATCGCGCGCGCACACGGCGCCGAAGCGGTCGTCGAGATCACCACGGGGTTTCCGGTGACCGTCTGTGATCCTCGGGCTGTCTCGCTCGCCGAGCGCGCCGTGACGAATCTGTTAGGCGAAGCGGCCTGGCAGACGATGCAGAAGCCGATCATGGGCGCCGAAGATTTCTCGTACGTATTGCAGCGTGTACCGGGCGCGATGATGATGCTCGGCGTGTGCCCGGACGGCCAGGATTGGCATACCGCGTGCCCGTGTCATTCGAATCGGATGATGCTGAACGAATCGGTGCTGGCGCGCGGCGTTGCCGCGCATTGCGCAATCGTGGAGCAATTCCTTGCCGAGGGTCTGCCGGCGAGCTGAGCCGCCGGCGCCGGTCTTCCGTTAGCCGGGACTCTGCAGCGACGGCGCAGCGCGCGTTCGGTCGAGCACCGTCATTGCCGAGGCAACCACGCTGGCGACATCCGCCAGATTGGTTGGCACGATCATTGTGTTGTTGGTCTTCGCCAGGTTACCCAGCGCGCCGATATATTCCTCGGCGATCTTCAGATTGGCCGCCTGCAGGCCGCCTTCCTTGCCGATCGACTCCGCCACCGCGGTTACCGCGGCCGCGGTTGCCTCGGCAACCAGGCGCAATGCAGTCGCTTCGCCCTGCGCCTTGTTGATTGCGGATTGCTTGTCGCCCTCGGATTTCAAAATCGCCGCCTGCTTCTCGCCTTCGGCCAGATTGATCTCCTGCTGCTTCTCACCTTCCGACTTCGCGATCAGCGCGCGCTTTTCGCGCTCGGCCGTGATCTGCTGCTGCATCGCGCGAAGGATCGATTCCGGCGGCGTCAGGTTTTTGACCTCGTAGCGCAACACCTTCACGCCCCACGATCGCCCCGCCTCGTCGAGCACCGACACGATCTGACGATTGATCACGTCGCGGCTCTGCAGCGATTGATCGAGCTCCATCTTGCCTACTTCGCTGCGCAAAGTGGTCTGCGCAAGCTGAACGATCGCGGTGACGTAGTCTGAGGTGCCATAGGAAGCCAGCCGCGGATCAGTCACCTGAAAATAGATCAGGCCGTCGACCGCGAGTTGGGTGTTGTCCTTCGTGATGCATACCTGCTCGTCGACATCGAGCGGCACTTCTTTCAGCGAATGCTGATACGCGACGCGATCGAGAAACGGAATGATCACGTTGAGGCCGGGCTGAAGAATTTCGTGGAACTTACCGAGACGCTCGACGACCCAGGCGGATTGTTGGGGCACAACCCGCACCCCTTCGACGATGAACACCACCGCCGTTGCCACGATGAAAAACGGAATCGCGAAGGGGCGCAGTTGCTCGACGCTCGCCAGAATTATTGTGGCCACGATCACGCCAATGATCTTGAATCCCATGCTGCCTCCAGCGAAATTTAGGCTTTGCGCGGCTATGAGGGCCGCACCTTGGAAACCGTGAGGGTGTTGCCGTCGATCGCCGTGATGTAGAGAACCTCGCCTACATCGCCCAATACATCGCCGACGACATGCGCATCCCATAGCGCGTCGCGGTGCTTCACGCGCGCGTGCCGGGTGCCTTCGCTGACCCACGCATCGAACACCGTCGGCTGACCGACATCGAGCGCTGGCATGGGTGTTCGTTGGGATGAACGGTGAAATCGACGTACCCAGATCACCCCCGCCATTGCGATCACCGTAGCGCCGACCGCCTGCCACGTGAACCCACCGCCGGCATAACCGATCGCCGCGGCGATCACGGAAGCTATCCCCAACACCAGCAGATAAAACGTACCGGTAACGAGTTCGATGATGATCAGAATGAATCCGGCAATCAGCCAGGCAAGGGATATGTCCATGGTCGCAACAACGATCGCTCGCGGCAGATGCTACTCCAGCGACGCGCGGGCCACCACGGGCCCAACACAGATCGAACGTTGTATGATGGCGCGCCTCATGCGGCTCGTCAGCCCATGTTCCGGAGTAGCTCTATGAAAGTACTGATCCACGCGTCGCTATTCGTTGTCGCCTGCGTCGCGGCATCCACATTGCACGCACAGGTACCGGCGACGCCTGACCGCGCCACGCCAGACGTGACTCAGACAACCACTTTGGCAACGGATGTGAACGCGAGTACATCTGCGAACGCGCCCGACATCGATATCACGGCATACCGGTTAACACCGGAAAAGCTCGCTGAGGCCGAAGCGCTGTACCATACCCGCGTGTCGATGCTGGTGGTCGGCACGCTGTACGGGCTCATAGTGCCGTTGGTGGTGCTGATGTTCGGCATAAGCGCTCACTTTCGCGATTGGGCGGAACGCGTGAGCCGACGCCGCTTCGTGCAGGCCATCGTGTTCGCTCCATTGCTGTTGCTGACGATCGATGTGCTCAGTCTGCCGCTGAGCATCTACGGCGAGCATCTGGCGCGAAGCTATGGCTTGTCCGTACAGAGTTGGGGCTCCTGGCTCTGGGACTGGACCAAGGGCGAGATTATCGGGACCATCATTGCAACGCTACTGGTCTGGGGCTTGTATGCAATCCTGCGACGGAGCCCGAAGCGCTGGTGGTTGTACTGCTGGCTGGCGTCGATTCCCGTGGTCTTGTTGGTGGTTCTGATCCAACCCATCTTCATCGCCCCGCTGTTCAATAAATTCGAGCCCCTGCAGAGCACGCAGCCGCAGTTGGTTGTCGCGCTTGAGAAAGTCATGCATCGCGGCGGAATATCCATCGACCGTTCGCGAATGTTCGAGATGCAAGCCAGCGCCAAAGTAACGACGTACAACGCTTATGTCACCGGCATCGGCGCCAGCAAGCGTGTCGTGGTGTGGGACAACACGGCGCGCGACCTGACAGTTCCCGAGACAATGTTTGTTTTCGGCCATGAACAGGGGCATTACGCGCTTCATCACATGTGGATCCGCATCGCCGCAAGCATCGTCGGATTACTGTTTTCGCTGTACTTCGCGCACCGTTTGATCGATCGCGTACTCCGCAGATGGGGCCAAGGCTGGGGCGTACGTGAACTCGCGGATTGGGCTTCGCTACCGGCACTGTTGTTGCTGTTTGCCGTGTTCTCGCTGTTCACTCAACCGATCAGTTCGGCATTCTCACGGTATCTCGAACATCAAGCCGACATCTACGGACTGGAGGTGATCCATGGCCTGGTACCAGACTCTCCGCAGGTGGCGGCACATGCATTTCAGAAACTGGGCGAGAAGGCATTGGCGTATCCACGCCCTAATCCGTTGTACGTATTCTGGGCGTTCAGCCATCCACCGATCGCCGATCGCATTCGATTCGCATTGACGTACCAACCGTGGGATCACAAACAACCTAGCCACTACATTCGACAATGAACCCCGGCCTGAAGCAACGCCTGACCAGCCCCATCGTGAAATGGTTGGGGCAGCGTCGAGCGTTACGCGGCCTGCCATTGTCGGATTTTCAGCGGATAGGGGAAGAGCTAAAGCTGTGTGACGTGATCCTGGTCGAAGGTCGCAGCCGCATCAGTGACGTCATCAAGCTGATCACTCAGAGCCCATGGTCGCATGCCGCGTTGTACATCGGACGCATCCGGGAGATCGACTGGTCGGACGAATTGCGCGATCTGGTCATCGCACAAGTTGGCGCCAACTGCGAAGAACAACTCATCATCGAGAGCGAACTCGGCTTGGGCACCATAGTTCGCCCGGTGTCGGTCTACCGCGACGAGCACGTCCGAATCTGCCGCCCTACGGGCTTGGACCGAAAAGACGCGCGGCGTGTCGTCGCGTACACGCTTTCTCGGCTTGGAACGCCGTACAACGTACGCCAAATCCTCGATCTGGCGCGGTTCCTGTTCCCATGGGCCATCATGCCGCGCCGCTGGCGCTCGACGCTGTTCTACCATCACCTCGGTACACCAACGCGCACCGTCTGTTCGACGATGATCGCCGAGGCGTTCGACGCGGTTCGGTTCCCGATCCTGCCGTTGGTCAAGCGTGTGGAGGGCAGTACCGTTGCGCTGTTCCGGCGCAACCCGCTGCTGTGTACACCAAAGGATTTCGACTACTCGCCATATTTCGAGGTGATCAAATACCCTTTCCTGGATCCTACAACCCATGCCAATTTCTGCCTGGTGCCATGGCGCAGTCAGGTATTCACGCCGTCTGACGGATTGTCTCTGTCGCGGTCTCAGGTCGGTGTGTATCTGCCGGATCCGGATATCGGTGTGAACGGTGAGCTTTCGCCGTTCTATGGAGGCTCTCACCAGTAGCTCGTCAAGCGCCTTCAGCTTCACACCGACGTCACTGCGCGCGCGGTACCGGAGCAAAGGGCCAGGCGTCGCGGCCGTCCATGCCAGTTAGCCATCGAGCGGACTGCGCACCGCATCGGAGCGACACCCATCGATATAGATCTGAGACGGCGCGGGCTGGATACTCGACGGCTTACGCCTGCACTGTCACTCCGTAAGTCGCGACGAAAATCTGTTGCAGGGGGGTCCTGCGGCTGCTACATACAACCCGATCACTTTGAATACGCGCTCCACAATATTTTTTCATGGCTCGACGTCTCGCCGCACGCTTACGACCCAGGAAAACGCCTCAGCAAACGCGTTCCGTGCAGATGCGGGATACGATCAGGCAGGCCGCGACTCGCGTTCTGGCGCGTGACGGCACCGTTCGATTCACGACCAATCGGGTCGCGGCCGTCGCCGGAATCAGCGTTGGATCGTTGTATCAGTACTACCCCAACAAAACCGCTCTGCTGCTGGAACTGTATGAGAAGGCGACGTATCAGACCTGGGCTGCGGTCGAAGCAGAGCTTTTTGCCGACTGTGCCAACCCACGAAAGCGGTTCGCCCAGGCGATCGAGTACTTCTTCCGAACCGAGGCCGAGTGGGCGCGCATGCGAACCCTGCTCGCCGACGCGGCCGTTGCGTTGTCCGAGACCGAAACGTTCGCCGCGCTCGAACGA
Source organism: uncultured Gammaproteobacteria bacterium (assembly GCA_963735085.1). Taxonomy (GTDB): domain Bacteria; phylum Pseudomonadota; class Gammaproteobacteria; order Pseudomonadales; family Azotimanducaceae; genus DATJGR01. The sequence goes on along the minus strand of CAVTJP010000005.1, from coordinate 1,653,724 downwards.
ATCATCGGCGAGTCGGTGGAACGCTTCCTGCGCGAGGCCCCTGGTGCACGGGCCGGTCTGCTCGACATTCCATTCGAGGCGGAATTCGTTCTCGTCACCGTCTCGAGCGTAGCCGAACATCTGACGCGAGACCATGTCGCCGCCCCTGATCTTAGCCGTTGGGCGGATACAATCGCTGCAATGTTGTCGGATCGCCTGGGGCTATAAGTCGTCGCGATGCAGATTTCCGCGAACTCGATCCGCGTACAAGCCAACGTCATCGAGGTAGGTCTCGAGTGCGGCGATATGCTCTGAAGACACAATCGCGCCGACATAGCCGTCCGGCCGCACCAAAATCCAGTCGCCCGGCTCTACACCATAACCTTCACGGATCTGTCCGCCGTCATCGACGATATCGCCACCCGTGCCAACCGCATGGATGTGAAGCCCGCGGCGCGGTTTGACCGCTGAAAGACGTTCGACCTCGTAGCCGATCAACGTCCAGTGGACCCCATTGAAGAGATTGAACAGACGGGTCGGAAGACCTCCCGCTCCCCGTATCGGCGCGTCCGGCGCACGGTCACCGGCGAGGACACCGCCGTGGCGCTCCGGCTTTTCCAGGGCGAGTGGCGATTCGGGGTAACACAGGTCGAGTTGATGTACTTCCCAGCCGCGGCGCATGGAGCCCGCCTTTGCAGCCTCCAACAGCTTCGTCGCGAGTCCGAGCATATGCGCAGCGATCGGCCGGCGCTCTTGCTCGTAGCTGGCCAACAGCACCTCGGGGGCTCCCTTCAATACGGCAGACAGCTTCCACCCAAGGTTGTAGGCGTCTTGAACACTGGTATTGAGCCCCTGGCCACCAGTTGGCGGGTGCGTGTGCGCCGCGTCGCCAGCGAGGAACACGCGACCTTCGCGATATCGCTCGGCCAGGCGCGCATTCATGTTGAAGGCGGAAGCCCATGACACCGATTGAATGGTGATATCGGATCCACTGACCCGCTGTGCGATCAGCCGCGACAATCCCTCGGCCGAGAGATCGATTTCGCCTTCCAGTGGAACGGGCGCCTGCAGTTGAAACATCTCGGTGCCCGCGAGCGGACACAACGAAATTTGTTTCTCCATGGCGCCTTCGTTGAATCGATGCCAGGCATCCCGGCTGACGCCAGTTGCCATCACATCAGCAACCACAGCGCGCACGCCGAGTGTTTTACCTGGGAATTCGATCTTCAGCGCGCTGCGTACAAAGCTACGGCCACCATCTGTGCCAACGAGGTAGCGAACGTTCATGACCTCTTGGGCCTCGGCGCGCGCGAGCGTTGCGTTGACGCCGTCTTCATCCTGATCGAAGCCGATCAGCTCGTACCCAAACTCCGGGCGGTGCCCAAGTTCCGTCAATCGTTCTCGGAGTGCGGTCTCGGTCAGGAATTGGGGGACCATCAGCGCGATCTGATAAGGCTCGGCCGGCGTCGGTTTGGAAAACTCCATCACCGGCACATCCTGATAGGTTCCGTCGGCCTGGTACTCCCACTGCGGCGGATACAGTCCACCGGATGCCACGACTCGATCGATGATGCCAAGGTCCTCGAAAATCTCCTGCGTCCGCGGCTGAATGCCCTTCCCTCGTGAACCGCGAAACGGATCTGGCAGCTTTTCGATCAGGCGAAAATTCACGCCTCGGCGGGCCAGTTCCAGCGCAAGGGTCAGCCCAGACGCTCCCGCACCACAAATCAAGATGTCGGTAGTGAAACGCGCGCTCATTGCAAGCTCCTATTATGTGCAATATACACATAAATCATCGGTGCGCTCGCCTCAAGAGAAATGTGCAAAATACACACTGATCGAGATTGACCATGAGTCCGTCACGCACAGACAGCGAGCCAGCCATGAAGCGAGAAGTATTGAAGCTGCGCGAGGCGCTCCTCGACCTCACCGGGGTCTTGAACAGGCCTCAGCCTGACGCCGCGCTGATCAGATTGGCGGGTGTCGACCTCGACCGCGCGCTATTTCCATTGCTTGCGCGAGTAGAGCGAAGGGGGCCGCTGGGGATCGGTGAACTTGCTGACCTATGTGGACGCCACCACACCACTGTCAGTCGACAGATCACCCAACTCGAGGGTATTGGCCTCGTCGCCCGTCAAGTCAACGAACAAGACGCTCGAATCAAAGAAGCCGCGATCACCGAAAAGGGTCGCACGATAACAAAGGCTTTAGATCGCGCGAGGGCGAAAATTGTCACGGCGTTGCTTGCCGACTGGGACAAACAAGACGTCGCTGAGCTTGCGCGCCTTCTGCGCAAACTAGCAGACGAATCGCTCAAGTTCGTAAGGGCGGAACGATCGAGGCCCACGTGAGACGCCGCCGGTATCTGTTGGGTGCGATCGAATGTCCGAATGGGGCACCGCCGGCATTGGATTTATCGCGGCAGAGCAATTGCGACGAGTTGCGAATGTCCAGTTCGAGGTCGGCGCGCGCGGTACCCGCAGCACGATGAAAACAAGGCCCGTCGGTCCACTGCACAGCTAGAAGGTTCGTCTTCAGTCATGGTGCCCAAGACAATGCGTGTCGCCTGATTCGGCGTTTCGTCGGGGGACTCACTCAGCACCATCCACGCACCCGCCGCCACAGTCATGCTGCCGAACAGAAATAAGCCGATTGCGGTTGAACGCCAAACGAGTTCGCGAAAGCACTGGCACCCGCCACGAATCGTCACGCCGAGAAAACGACATGGATCCGGGCGGTGGTTCCCTTTCTTGTTTGCAGCTTCGTACTCGTTCGAGCACCGGCGTCGTGCGATGTTGTGAAACACACTGAACACGAGCCCAAACTGATAGACAACCAATGCAAGGACCACGCATCGCGTAGCGCATCGAGATCAGAGTTGGTGATGATGGCTGGCAGGAGCGCCAGCAGTGCAATCGATCCCGCGCCATGCATCGCGAACAGGTAGCGGTTCGTCGACCCGTCAATTTCTGCGCGAACCTTGGCAGAGTCGCTCAGCTTGCCGGGTACGGTCGCGTCCTCATGATGCTCTGGCACGTTCGTCACTGCCCGATCGAACCGACGAACGCCCGCAGCTTCGCCGTTTCCCCCGTATGTCCCCTCAAGGCGATCCAATCCATTCGGACAGTCAACCCATTGATTTAATGGTAGCTACGGGTGGACTTGAACCACCGACCCCAGGATTATGAATCCTGTGCTCTAACCAGCTGAGCTACGTAGCCACGGAGAGGGCTGCGGATTTTCCGAACATGACTCTTTCATGTCAAGGCAACGGTACCGCACCGCCGTGCCCGTCAGACGTTGAACCTGAAATGCACGACGTCACCATCGGCGACGACGTATTCCTTACCTTCGAGACGCCACTTGCCCGCGTCCTTCGCGCCTTGCTCACCGTTGCAGGCGATGAAGTCGTCATAGCCGATGACCTCTGCGCGGATGAAGCCTTTCTCGAAGTCGGTGTGAATCACGCGCGCGGCTTGCGGTGCCCGGGTGCCGATCTGAATCGTCCACGCGCGCGCCTCTTTCGGCCCAGCCGTGAAGTACGTCTGTAATCGCAGCAGTTCATACCCGGCCCGAATCACCCGATTCAAGCCTGGTTCCGACATACCCAGGTCCGCAAGGAACTCTGCCCGCTCGGCGGCGTCGAGTTCAGCAATTTCAGCTTCCAGCTTGTTGCAGATCGGAACCACCACGGCGCCCTGTTCGGCCGCGATACGGGTCACCTCGTCGAGCAGCGGATTATTGTCGAATCCCTGCTCATCGACGTTGGCGATGTACATCACGGGCTTCGCGGTGATCAGGTGCAGTTCGCGTAGCCGACTGGAGTCGTTGGCGTCGAGCGCGAGCGCGCGCACCGGGCGCGCTTCATTCAGCGCGGCGCGTACCTGCTCCAGCAGCACAACCAGCGCTTTGGCATCCTTGTCGCCGGCGTTTGCCGTGCGACGGCTGCGATCGTAGACACGCTCCACCGTTTCGAGGTCCGCCAGCGCCAGTTCGGTATCGATCACTTCGATGTCGTCGCGCGGCGACACGCGGTCGGCGACGTGCACGACGTTGTCGTCCACGAAGCAGCGCACCACGTGGGCGATCGCGTCCGTTTCGCGGATATGCGCAAGGAACTGATTGCCCAGCCCCTCGCCCTTCGACGCACCCGCGACCAGACCCGCTATGTCGACGAACTCCATCGTCGTTGGAATCACCTTCTGCGGTTTTACGATTTCACTGATCTTGTCGAGGCGCGGATCTGGAACCGGAACGATGCCGGTATTCGGCTCGATCGTGCAGAACGGAAAATTCTCGGCGTCGATGCCCGCCTTGGTGAGCGCGTTGAACAGTGTCGACTTGCCGACGTTCGGCAGGCCGACGATTCCGCAGTTGAAACCCATCAATCGTCCCCGACGTCGGATGTGTGCAGAACGTTCATCGCTTTCAGAAACGAACCCGCACAGAGTAGTTCCAGAACCTCATCCGGCAGCTCCATCGCGCGCCGAACCCTGTCGTGATCGTCGCGACGCATTTTCGCACCCGTAAGGTAACCCGTAACGCGATCCTTGCTGCCGGGATGGCCAACGCCGATACGCAATCGCGCGAACCCGGCATCGTTACCCAACGACGCGATAATGTCGCGAAGCCCATTGTGCCCGTTGTGTCCGCCACCTTGCTTGAACCGCACGGTACCCGGGTCGAACGCCATCTCGTCGTGCATCACCAGAATCTCAGCAGGCGTGAACTTGTAGAACGTCGCAACCGCGCCGACCGATTCGCCACTCGCGTTCATGTAGGTACTGGGGATCAGCAACCGAACATCATGGCCAGCGATCGACCCACGCCCCAGGCGCCCCTTGAATCGCGGTTCGTCGGTCAGCGCGATGCGGAATCGCGCCGCAATCGCCTCGACGAACTCCGCGCCGACGTTGTGCGGTGTGCCGTCGTATCGTGGACCCGGATTGCCCAGGCCCACGATCAGACGTATCGGGGTCATGCTCAATCTTTATCGGTGGTGGAGCCCTCAGCACCTTCGCCTTTTTCACCGGCCGGCACGGCCGCAGCGTCGACGGCGGGCGCGATCTCATCCACTTCGGCGGCAAGCGTCGATGTGTGGACGCTGACGACTGCCACGTCCTGTTCTTCGCGCTCCTCAGCTGACAGACCTTCGAGCGCCTCGAGCACAACGCCTTCAGGCAGCTTCAAGTCGGACAGGTGCAGGATATCGCCGAGTTGCAGCGGTGCGACATCTACTGCGATGAACTCCGGCAAAGCACTCGGCAGACAGGTGACCTCGACCTCGATGACGTGGTGCGTGATCAACCCTTTCTGGTCCTTTACGCCGATGCACTCCTCTTCGTTCAGGAAGTGCAGCGGGATCTCTACGGTAATTTCCTGGTCCGCGACGATGCGTTGGAAATCGATGTGCATCGGCTTGTTCGTTGCCGGATGTCGCTGCATGTCGCGCGCGAGCACCTGGCTGCGTTCAGCGCCCAGCTTCAACGCGAGGATCTGAGAGAAAAACGAATCCAGTTGGATCGCCTTCGACAGATCGTTCTCGATCAACGAGATGCTCACCGGCGCCTCTCCGCCTCCGTAGACGATACCCGGCACCATCGCTGCTTTGCGACGCAGGCGGCGGCTCGCACCTTTCCCAACGTCGGCACGCGCTTGCGCAACCAATTCAATCTTCTGTGACATTGCGGTCTCCTAATGTGTCACGTTCAACCATGTATCGGGTCCGCGACCAGAACCCGTACACACCCATCAAACTCTTCGAATCTAGCGAAACTCTTCCAACCTCACCCGAACTTACCGAAACATCGCGCTGACCGATTCTTCATTGCTAACGCGGCGAATTGCCTCCGCCAGCAGTCGATCGAGACTCAGTTGTTTGATCCTCGAGCAGGCCGTCGCCTGCGCGTTCAACGGAATGGTGTCGGTGACGAACAGCGCATCGAGCGCGGAATCGTCGATGCGCGCAATCGCCGGCCCGGATAACACCGCGTGGGTGATGTAGGCGACCACACCGGAGGCACCACGGTCCTTCAGCGCCGCGGCGGCCTGGCATAACGTGCCGGCAGTATCAACGATGTCGTCGACGATGATCGCGGTGCGTCCCTCGACATCGCCAATGATGTTCATGACTTCGGATTCGTTGGCAACCGAACGGCGCTTGTCGATGATCGCAAGGTCCGTGTCGTTGATACGCTTGGCGATGGCACGCGCGCGCACCACACCACCCACGTCAGGCGAAATCACCATCGGGTTCGGATAATGCTCCGCCAACGCATGATCGATCAGCAGCGGCGAGGCGTACACGTTGTCTACCGGAACGTTGAAAAAACCCTGAATCTGATCCGCGTGCAGATCGACCGTGAGCACCCGATTGACTCCGGCGACTGCCAGCATATCGGCAACGACCTTCGCGCTGATCGGCACCCGCGCCGAACGCGGGCGGCGGTCCTGCCGCGCATAGCCAAAGTACGGCATCACCGCCGTGATCCGGCTGGCCGATGCGCGCTTGATCGCATCGGCCATCACCATCAGTTCCATCAGGTTGTCGTTGGTTGGCGCGCATGTCGACTGCAGCATGAACACGTCGGCGCCGCGAACGTTTTCGTGGATCTCGACGCGCACTTCACCGTCACTGAATCGATCTACCTCGGCCGCGCCGAGATCGATTCGCAACTGATGCGCCACGCGCTTCGCCAGTTCGGGATGCGAATTGCCTGCAAATACGATCAGATGAGCCAACTGTACTCACTCACAAGGTCACGTGGACCAAACTCATGGATCCGCTCGTCCACTCATCCAAAAGTGGCTGGGGCGCTAGGGATCGAACCTAGGATGGCGGGATCAAAACCCGCTGCCTTACCGCTTGGCTACGCCCCAAGTAGTGGACTCGACGAAGGTTTGTGGCTGCGCGGGCGCATGCCCCGATTCGCGGAAGGGCGGTATTTTGATGATCGGTCTACGGGGTGTCAAACGCGTTCTGGGCACCGAATGACCACTGCGCCGGCAGCAACGTGATTCTGATATCTCCGCGCACAGCAACGATGCGCGATGGCAGGCGTCGGTCCGCATCGAACGTGTGTGGGTCCGAAAACTCAATGTGCCACGACAGCTGATCCAGGCTGGTCAGTTCGCCGGACGCCGCGAACGTCTTCGCCGCCACTGGATATTGCGGCGCCCGCTCGCCCCGGATCCAGTGGGTCAGTGCGTCGATCGGCAAGGTGAACCCGAGCCAGCGCTGCATCGCCGCGGCGGTGTCCGGCTCGTGGTACACCTCGCCTTTCGCGGTGTACACCGTGACGTTGCCCGCCTTTCCGTTATGTGATCCGCCATCCGAAACGGCAACCAACCGGCTGTGGTCCTGGCCGATCGGTCCCCACAGATCGATCTCGTCGCGATCCTTTGCGTGCTGCCACAGGAAATTACCGGCGAAGCCATCGTCCGCCTGGCGCACCGCGATACGGCCTTTGACCGCAAAGCCACCGACGTCCGGAATCGACATTGACGGCCCCCCGCGCAGCAGCGCGCAGCCCCCGAGTGCGACCAGCGCCACGCCGAAAAAGGCAATGCGTCGACACCTGATTGAAAACGCTTTTAGAAATAACGGGTTAGCCCTTTGTTGCATCTAAACTCCATGTCCGGCTTTGGTATGATGTCGCGGCCACATCTGAACAACTGCTGATGGCGATTCTCGCGTACGGCCTGAACTTTCGCACTGCACCGATCGATCTGCGGGAACGCATTGCATTTCCCGTGGACGGTTTGCTGGAGGCACACCGCGACCTGACGCGCTCAGTACCCGCTGTCGGAGAGGTTGCGATTCTCTCCACGTGCAATCGGACCGAGTTGTATTGCTATGCGGACTTGAACGATCAGGGCGCGTTGCTCGACTGGTTGTCGCACTATCGAAACGTTGCACCGTCGGATATTCGCGATGCTGCATACGCGCACTGGGACCGCGATGCGGCACGGCATCTGATGCGCGTGGCCGCCGGACTCGACTCACAGATACTCGGTGAGCCGCAGATTCTCGGTCAGGTCAAAGGCGCATACGATCTGGCGCGCGAAGCAGGCACGATCGGTCCGGAACTGAACCTGCTGTCACAGGTCACCCTCAACGTCGCCAAGCAAGTGCGTACTGGTACCGACATCGGCCGCAATCCCGTGTCGGTGGCCTACGCTGCTGTATCGCTCGCGCAGCAGATCTTTGCGGATCTGTCACAGAACGCCGCATTGTTGCTCGGCGCCGGCGACACGATCGAATTGGTTGCACAGCATCTTCTCAAGGCGGGCATCGGCTCGATCACCATCGCCAATCGCACACTCGCCAATGCAGAAGATCTGGCGTCGCGTTTCGGTGCGCAAGCCATTCAGCTCACCGACGTCGCCAGTGTGCTTGCCAACCACGACATCGTTATTGCATCCACCGGCAGTGAGTTCCCGGTGCTTGGCAAAGGCGCCGTAGAAGCTGCAATTCGGACCCGCCGCCACCGGCCGATGTTCATGGTCGACATCGCGGTGCCGCGCGACATCGAGCCGGAGGTCGCAGAGCTGCGCGATGTCTATCTGTATTCGATAGACGATCTGACCGACATCATCGAAACCAACGTCAGCGAGCGCCGCCGCGCCGCCGAGAGTGCGGAAGAACTGATCGTGGCTGGTACCGATCGCTACTTTCGCGAGAAGCGCATCCGCGACGCGCAGCACCTGCTAACGCGATTCCGCAGCCGCGCAGAGGCGGTGCAACTGCTGGAAATGGAACGCGCGCGCCAACGGCTCGACAACGGCGAACCGGCCGAGGCGGTATTGCAGGCGCTGGCACGTGCGCTGACCAACAAATTGATTCACGATCCAACCATTGCAATCCGCGAGGCGAGTGCCGCGGGTCGCCACGACATTCTCGACTACGTGCGGGCACTGTACGACCTCGACAAGCAGGATTGAGACTTCATGGCGCTCTCTCAGTCCATCCTCGCGACCCTGGACGGTTTAGCCGATCGTCACGAAGAGTTGTCGGCGTTGCTCGGCGAAGCAGAGGTCGTCGCAGATCGGGACCAGTTCACTGCGTTGTCTCGTGAGTACGCCGAGCTCGAACCGATCATCGAACGCTATCGACGCATGCAAACGTTGCGAACCCAGATCGAAGACGCACAGGTGCTGCTGCAGGACAGTGATGCAGAACTGCGCCAGCTCGCCGCCGACGATCGGGACCATCTACTCGATCGCATCGACATCGAAGAGCGCGAGATCAGGACGCTGCTGATACCGAAGGATCGGCACGACGATGCAAATATCTTTCTCGAGGTAAGAGCCGGTACCGGCGGCGACGAGGCGGCGATCTTCGCCGGCGATTTATTTCGGATGTATGCACGCTACGCCGAACTCAACGGCTGGCATCTGGAAATTCTCAATGAGCGGCAAGGCGAACACGGCGGTTTCAAAGAAATAATCAGCCGCGTCGAAGGCGACGGCGTTTACAGTCGCCTCAAATTCGAATCCGGCGTTCACCGGGTACAACGCGTGCCACAGACGGAATCGCAGGGGCGAGTTCATACCTCGGCCTGCACGGTTGCGATACTGCCGGAGGTGGACGATATCGATGACATCGAAATTCCCAGAAGCGATCTGCGTATCGATACGTACCGCTCCTCGGGCGCCGGCGGACAGCACGTCAACAAAACCGACTCCGCGGTACGGCTTACACACATTCCCACCGGACTCGTCGTTGAATGTCAGGATGAGCGCTCGCAGCACAAGAACCGCGCCCGAGCGATGTCGTTGTTGAAGGCGCGTCTGCTGGACGCTGCACGTCAGCAGCAGCAGGCCGATCAAGCCCAGTCGCGAAAATCGATGGTCGGCAGCGGCGATCGTTCAGAACGCATTCGCACCTACAACTTTCCGCAGGGTCGCCTGACGGACCATCGTATCAATCTGACACTCTACAAACTCGGTGAGATCATGGAGGGCCACCTCGATGAAGTGGTCGACCCGCTGGTTCAGGAGCATCAGGCAGACGCACTCGCTGCGCTCGGCGGCGCAGCCTGACGTTCAGTTGAGCGAGCGCACCGTGACGACGATCGACACCATCCTGCGCGACGCGCGTAACCACGCAGAACGCCGCGATATCGAGGTACTGCTGTGCGAGGCCCTGCGGGTCGGTCGCGCGTATATATACGCACATCGTGACGCGACGCCAAACGCCGACGAAAGCGCGCGATTCACGCAAATGCTGCGCGAATACCGCAACGGCACGCCGTTGGCCTACGTGATCGGGCATCGATCGTTCATGAATCTCGAACTCGATGTGTCGGACGCGGTGCTGGTTCCGCGTCCGGAAACCGAGTTGCTCGTGGAACTGATGGTGCAATACGCGCCGGCGGATGCTCGAATTGTCGATCTCGGCACCGGCTCCGGCGCAATCGCGCTGGCAATCAAACAGCAACTGAGGCGGGCCACGGTCGTGGCTACCGACATCTGCGAAGCCGCGCTCGCCGTCGCGCGGCGCAATGCGCAGAAGTATGGCCTCGACATCGACCTGCAGCGTGGCGACTGGTACGGCGCTGTGTCCGGGACGTTCGATGTAGTCGTGTCGAATCCACCGTACATCCGCGATGGCGATCCGCACCTCGATGCACTCGTCGACGAACCGCGTCTCGCGCTGGTTGCGGGCGCTGACGGGCTTGCTGCATTGCGCTGCGTCGTCGCGGGCGCGCCTGCACATCTCGAAACCGAGGGCTGGCTGCTCGTCGAACACGGTTTCGATCAAGGCGCACCGGTGCGGCGATTGTTCGAATGCGCCGGCTTTCGGGCGGTCGATACGATACGCGATGCCGCCGGATGCGAGCGTGTTACGCTCGGCCAACGATGAACGACGACCAACTGCTTCGTTACAGCCGGCAGATCATGCTGCCGCAAATCGACATCGAGGGGCAGGAACGGCTGCTGGCAGCCAATGTGCTGATCGTCGGGCTCGGCGGGCTCGGTTCACCCGTCGCGCTGTATCTGGCTGCGGCGGGCGTCGGGCACCTGATACTGGCCGATCACGATACTGTCGAGCAATCGAATCTGCAGCGGCAGATCGCGCACCATAATTCATCCGTTGGGCTGTCGAAAGTCGAATCCGCGGCAGCATCAATTCGTGCGTTGAATCCGGATACGCGCATCACCCCGATACGCGAACGGATGGCCGGCGCGAGTCTGCAACGCGCCATCGACGGCGCCGATCTGGTGATCGACGGCACCGATAATTTCACCGTACGTTACGAGATCAACGACGCCTGTTTCGCTTCAGGCAAGCCGCTGGTTTCCGGCGCTGCCATCCGCGCCGAGGGGCAGGTGGCGGTGTTCGATCCGCGTGTAGCAGACGCACCGTGCTATCGGTGCCTGTATCCCAGCGGCGACGACGCCGCGCTGAACTGCTCGGAAAACGGTGTTGCCGCCCCGCTGGTCGGCATCATCGGCAGTGTTCAGGCAATGGAAGCGTGGAAGCTGATCACCGGCGCCGGGACACCGCTCGTCGGTTATGTGCTCTACCTCGACGCGATGGCGATGGAGTGGCACAAGTTGCGTCTGCGCCGCAATCCAGCCTGCCCGATCCACCGCTGAAGTCAGGTCGTTTCGAGACGTTCGCCGAGCCGTTCCGCGAGCCGTTCGATCAGCGGTGCTTTCACATCGTCAACGCGCAACGGCCCACCGAGGTCGGCCAATTGTGTGACTCTCAAGCCGATGAGGCCACATGGATTGATTCGGCTGAACGGCTCGAGATCCATGTTCACGTTCAGCGCGAGGCCGTGATAGGAACACCCTTTCTTGATACGCAGTCCCAGCGACGCCACCTTGGCGCCGCTGACGTACACACCCGGCGCATCCGGCCGGTTGCCGGCGTCGATACCATAGCCGGCAAGCAGGTCGACAATCGAACGCTCGATCACGGTGACGAGGCCGCGCGGCGTCAGCCGCGCGCGACGAATGTCGATCATCAGATAAACGACGAGCTGGCCGGGGCCGTGATAGGTGACCTGACCGCCGCGATCCGTTTGCACCACTTCGATGTCGCCCGGCGCCAGAAGGTGCTCTGCACGCCCCGCCTGGCCTTGCGTGAAAACGCGTTCGTGCTCAGTGAGCCACAACTCGTCTTCGGTCTCGGCTGTGCGCTGCGCGGTGAATGCCTGCATCGCCCCGAACACCGGCAGATAGCGAGTGCTGCCCAGGTCGAGGCTTCTCATCACAGCACCGTTTTCATCACAAGACCATGCGAACCAGCGGGTGAGCCTTTAGCGTCTCGTGCAGGTCGCGTAGCTGTGGCTCGCCGGTCGCGCGGATCGTGATCGTTACCGAGCAGTAGCGCCCCGCACGGCTGGCACGCACCTCAACGTGCTCGTCTGTGATCTCAGGCGCGTGCCTGCGGGTCAATTCGACCACCTCTTCGGCGAATGTATCGTGGCTCTCGCCGACGATCTTCACCGGGTAATCGCATGGAAATACGATCCTGTACGAGTCGTCGGTCAACTCAGAAGTTCCCGGAAGAATAGATAGACGCTTTGCCACATGCGTTTGAACCAGCCCGCTTCCTCAACCGCGGATTGCGCCGTCAACGGCACCTTGACGAGGGTTTTATCGTCGAGCGCAACCTGCAACTGACCCAACGGCGCGCCGACGGCAAACGGCGCCTTAACCACGCGATCGACGTCGGTCTCGGCCTTCAGGTCGCCATAGCGGCCGCGCGGAACGGTCACATACACCGGGGCGGTCACACCGAGTTGTACTTCGTCGTCTTTGCCGTACCACACCTTGGCCGTGCGCAGCATGACGCCGGGATCGTACAGCTTATGCGTTTCAAAATAGCGGTAGCCGTACGACAACAGTTTCTGACTCTCCCGCATCCGCGCTTCGTCGCTGTCGGTCCCGACGACGACCGAGATCAGCCGCATGCCGTCGCGCAATGCGCTGGCGATCAGGCAATAGCCCGCTGCCTCGGTGTGTCCGGTCTTCACACCATCGACAGTGCGGTCGCGCCACAACAGGCGATTGCGGTTCGGCTGGTCGATGTTGTTGTAGCTGAATGATTTTTCCGAGTAGATCTCATAGTGCTTCGGATGATCGTGGATCAACGCGCGGGTCAAGGTCGCGAGATCTCGAACCGTACTGTAGTGCTCGGGATCGGGCAGCCCATCGGAGTTCGCGAAGTGCGTGTTGGTCATGCCCAGTGCTTTGGCTTGCCGATTCATCAGATCGACGAACGCGCCTTCGCTGCCGCCGATGTATTCGGCGACCGCGACCGTCGCGTCGTTGCCCGATTGAACGATGATGCCGCGCAACAGGTCTTCGAGCTTGACCGTGGTGCCTTCTCGAATGAACATCGCCGACTGCCGTGCCTCGGGTGCGGCATGACGCCACGCATTGATGCTGACCGGCACCTGGTCGTCGAGGTGGATGCGGCCCGCGTCGATCTCACGCGCGGCGATGTAGCTGGTCATGATTTTCGTCAGACTCGCCGGCGGAATCCTCTCATCTATGTTCTTCTCCGCCAGCGTCTTGTCGGTGTCGTAGTCGATCAGAATATATGCGGTGGCGTTGATCTCGGGCGGCTGTGGCGGCGCCATCGGCGGCAGTGCAGATTCGGCCGCAAATGCGAGAACCGGCAGGAGAAGCAGCGTGACGAAGATGCGTGGTCTGATGGCCCTTACCCTCATTTAGTGAACGAATGCGTCGTGAATGACTTCGGTAGACGAAACAGGCGGCGAATTGTACCGCCTGGGAATTGTATGTCTGCACGTTAGTGCATGTGCAGGTTACCGGCCCTCTTCATTGCGAGTCTTTCATTGCGAGCCTTCAATTGCGAAATGCCTTCACTGCAGGATGATCAGGGGCTTCGGATGCGACGCATCGACGATCAACGCTTGCAGTCGGGTCGCTTCGCTCATTTGCGCAACCGGTCCGACCCGCACGTGGTAATAGCGATCGCTCGGAATATGTTGTACGCGCACCGCGACACCGACGATCTGCGTGAGATCACTGCGCAACCGCTCCGCGCCAGCCGCGTCCGAAAATGCGCCAGCCTGTAGGTAGATCTGACCGGAGACTGCAGCGACCGCCGCAACGGCTGCCGCCGATCTGTGCGTGGTATCGGAAGCTACATATGTCGCGGCACGCGTCGGATCGGTGCCGCCATCAATACGTTCCACCATCACGCGCGCGGTGCCTTGTTGGGCAAAGCCGAGCTTCACCGCCGCCGCATACGACAGATCGATGAGCCGTTTGCTGTGAAACGGGCCGCGGTCGTTCACCCGCACGATGATCGAACGGTGGTTGTCCAGATTGGTTACCCGCGCGTACGACGGAATCGGCAGGCTGCGATGTGCAGCCGTCAACTGGTACATGTCGTACGGTTCGCCGCTGGACGTTTTTCGACCGTGGAACTTGGTGCCATACCACGAAGCGGTGCCGTATTCCTTATAGTGCTCAGGGTCACGCAACACGTAGTACGTTTTGCCAAGCACCTGATATGGGCTCTTGTTGCCGTACTTGCTCAACGGTTCGTCGTGCGGCACGGGATTGGGGAGGCGAGCGAGATCGGCTGGCGGATGCACCGGGGCGCTGTCGTGCGTCGCAGGCGGCGTCGTTGAACATGCGCTCATCACCAACAGCACCGCCAGTGTGACCGGCCACGCAGCAAACCGCATACCGAACCGAGCATGAGGCCGAACTCGGCGCCGATGCGTCATCGGCTGCTGGAGCCCGTGAGCGCTACCTGCGCTGCACGTCCGGCAATGGCCTGGCCGAGTTGATGCACGGCCAGCGCATACATGCTGCTGTGGTTGTATCGCGTGATGACGTAGAAGTTGTGCAGCCCGACCCAGTACTCGACACCATTGGCGCCATCCATCCGGTACAACCCGGCCGCCGCCGCGTCGTCAACGCCGGCGACGGCGACACCCATCGCGCGTAACTGGCCGACGGTATACAGCAGCTTAAGGCTTTCGTTTGCAACCGCGTCGGCGCGGTTGCCTGTGACCGATGCCGGCTCTGCGATCTGTCCGCCGGCGGTCCAGCCGTGTTTGCTGAAGTAGTTGGCGACGCTGCCGATCGCGTCCTGCGGGTTCGTCCAGATGTCGCGTTTGCCATCACCATCGAAATCTACCGCGTAGCTGCGAAAGCTCGATGGAATGAACTGGCCATAACCCATGGCGCCTGCGTAGGACCCCATCAGCGAGCGCGGGTCGACACCTTCTTCGCGCGCGAGCAGCAGGAACTGGGTCAGTTCGCCTCGAAAGAAATCGGCGCGCGGTGGGTAATCGAACGCCAGCGTTGTCAACGCATCCAGCGCGCGGTAGGTCCCGGCGTGGCGGCCATAGCGAGTCTCCACACCGATGATCGCAACGATGATTTGCGGCGGCACCGAGTACTCGCGTTGCGCACGCGCAAGTGCGGCGGCGTTCTCGCGCCAGAACTCGACCCCTTCGCTGATACGCGTATCGGTGACGAAAATCTCGCGATAGTCCGCCCACGGCTTGACCTTCTCCGCAGGCCGCGCAATAGCATCGAGAATGTTCTGCTTGCGTTGCGCGTCATCGAACAGCTTCGTCAGATCGGTGCGGGAAAAGCCGTGTTGCTTCACCATCCCGTCGACGTACGCCTCGACATCCTTGCGGTCACCGAAATCGGACGCGGCCAGCACACACAACGCATACAGCATCGCGGCGGCCATTCCGATTCCCGTCGCAATTCGCATGATCCGAACCTCCCTGTCACCTCGGTCACCTCGGTTACCGCTTGTCCCAAACCGCGATTGTCACCAGCCGCGATGCGTGTAGATCGACATCACGATGCCAAAGCCCGCAAGCAAGGTCATCGCCGACGTGCCACCGTAACTCACCAGCGGTAGTGGCACCCCGACCACCGGCAACAACCCGGACACCATCGCGATATTAACAAATGCATAGACGAAGAACGTCAACGTCAACGCGCCGGCAGTCAAGCGGCCGAACGTCTGCCGCGCCTGAGTGGCGATATAAAGGCCACGCGCGGTGATGACGAGATACAGCACCAGCAGCGTAATCACGCCGATGAGTCCGAGTTCTTCGGCGACCACGGCGATAATGAAATCGGTCTGGCCCTCCGGCAGGAAATCCAGGTGCGATTGGGTCCCTTCGAACAGGCCCTTGCCGAATACGCCACCCGAACCAATGGCGGTGGTCGACTGAATGATGTTCCAGCCGGCACCGAGCGGATCGCGTTCCGGATCGAACAAGGTCAACACGCGATCGCGCTGGTAGTCGCGCATCACATACCACAGGCCCGGCAACGCGGCAGCGGCTGCAACGAGCGCCACGCCGATCCAGCGCCATTGCAATCCGGCGAGCACGATGACGAGAAGTCCCGCCGCGGCGACCAGAATGCCGGTGCCGAGATCGGGCTGGATCGCGATCAACGCCGACGGCGCAATGATCAGCAAGAGCGCCACGACGAGATGGCCAAAGCGCGGCGGCAAAGGTCGATCGTTGAAATACCACGCCACCATCAACGGCACCGCAATGCGCATCACCTCGGACGGCTGGAACCTCGGCAGACCCGGTACTTCAAGCCAGCGTTGAGAGCCTTTCACGGTGACCCCGAGAAATTTCACCGCGATCAGCATCACCATGCCGACGCCGTAGAGCACCGGCGTCCAGCGTAGATAGACGCCCGGTTCGAATTGCGCCGCCACCACCATGATGCCGAGCGCGAGCAGTATGCGGACAACCTGCCCATCGAATACGCTGATATCGCGACCCAGCGCGCTATAGAGCACCACCAGACCGAACGCGATCACGCCGAGTAGCGCCGCCAGCAACAATGGGTCGAGATGCATCCTGTTCAACCGCCGCGCCGTCGGCAGCGAACCGCCCGGTAACGACCGGACGAAGTCGCGACCGCTCATCGGGCGGCCAGCAGCGGCAGCAGATACGCGTCGATGACCGCGCGCGCGACCGGCGCGGCAACCGCACTGCCGCCACCACCGTTTTCAACCAGCACCGACACCGCAATTTGCGGCGCGTCGGCCGGTGCGAATGCAATGAACCACGCGTGCTTGCGATTGAACTCCGACAGTTCGTCGCCGTGATAGGTATCGCCCTGCTTGATGCCGACCACCTGCGCGGTACCCGACTTGCCGGCCATCTTGTACGCCAGGTTCCGACCGATCGCGAGGTACGCAGTACCCAGTTGACGGTAGCCGGGGGCGCCGCGAGACACGACCATTTCCATCGCATCGACGAGGCGTTCCCAGTCGGTCGGCGTCACCAGGTTGGTGACGTCAGGCATCGGCGGCGGCGGGTCCCACTCCGGCAGCGCGTGATCGCTCGACAGCAACAGCCGCGGCCGCACCCAGTGACCCCGATCCGCGATGACCGAGGCAACCGTCGCCAGCTGTAGCGGCGTTGCCAGTACGAAGCCCTGGCCCACGCCCATGTTGACCGTATCGCCCGGATACCACGGTAGCCCTTTGACGCCGCGTTTCCACACTGGGTCCGGCAGCAGGCCCGGTAACGCATCCACATCGACGGTGGTGTTGCGTCCGTAGCCGAATTTCGCCGCACACTTGGCGAAGTCGTTGATATCGAGCCGCGACGCAAGGTCGTAAAAATACGTGTTCGACGACCGATAGATTGCCCGCGTCAGGTTCTCGACACCCTGCCCGCCGCTGTTGTCCGGCTTCCAGGTCCAATCACGATATATTCGCGACTGGCCCGGAAACTTGAAGAAGCCGTGATCGTCGATCGTGCGGTCCCAATCCGTTGCACCAAGCGACAGCCCGCATAGCGCAACGACCGGTTTGAATGTCGAACCGGGCGCGTACTGGCCGTTGGTCGCGCGATTCAGCAACGGTTTTTCCCGATCTTTGTTCAACGCCTGATACTGCGCAGCACTGATGCCGGTAATGAACAGGTTCGGGTCGTAGCCGGGATTACTGACCAGCGCCAGGATGCCGCCGGTGTGCGGATCGATGGCGACCACCGCGCCGCGCCGGTCGCCAAGCGCAGCGGTTGCTGCGATCTGCAGCCGCGTATCGAGTTGCAACGTCAGGTTCTGGCCGGCAATCGGCGGCTGCACGTGAAGCACTTTGCGGATCCGACCGCGCGCATCTGTCTCGACTTGTTGATAGCCAACCTGGCCATGCAGTGAGCGTTCATAGACGCGCTCCACACCCAGCTTGCCGACGAACTGCGTTGCGCTGTAGCTCACCGGGTCGAGCGTCTTGAGGTCGTCTTCACTGATCCTGCGCACCGAGCCGATCGCGTGCGCCATCAGCGCGCCCATTGGATAGTGCCGCACCAGTTGAGCTTCCACGACGACACCCGGCAGACGGAAGCGGTTGACGGCGAGCGCCGCGATTTCCTTCTCCGACAGCACCAGTTTCAGCGGCACGGATTCGAATGGCCGGCGCCGACGCTCGAAGCGCTTCTTGAACGCATCGACATCGCGCGCATCGAAATCGACGAGCTTGTGCAACTGCGCGAGCAGCTTGTTGAGGTTGGGAACCTGCTCGGCGATCAGGCTGAGCGTGAAGACCGGCTGGTTGTCGGCGAGCAATACCCCGTTGCGATCGAATATCAGGCCGCGCGGCGGCCCGATCGGTTGCACCTGAATGCGGTTCTGATCCGAACGCGTGCGGTACTTTTCGTAGTCGGCGACCTGCAGATGAATCATCCGCGTGATCAGGATGAAGATTGCCAGCAACGCGAGCAGGAACAGCACGATCACACGGCTCGTGAAATCGCGCTGTTCGCGATTCGGGTCTTTCAGGTGAGACGAAGCAACCATCGCGTTCAGGCCCGGTGATATGGGTGGCCGGTCAGCAGAGTCCACGCGCGATAAATCTGCTCCGCGACCAGCACGCGCACCAATGCATGTGGCAGTGTAGCCGCGGACAACGACCACGACCCACTGGCACGTGCTCTGCACGTGTCCGACAAACCGTCCGCGCCGCCGACCAGCAGTACCACATCGCGTCCATCACGGCGCCACCCTGCGAGCTGCCGCGATAATTCGACACTACTCCACGCCACACCGCGTTCATCCAACGTGATCACACAATCATCGGCATGCGTTCGGCGCAGCAGCCGCTCGCCTTCCGCGTCGATGCAGCGCTGCAGATCACCGCTGCGCGTCACTGCGGGGACTTCCTCGAGCAGCAGCGCATTATCTTTCGGCAACCGGTTGGCAAACGTCGCATAGCCTTCTGAGACCCACCGCGGTACACGGGTACCGACACATAGCAGACGAATTTTCATGGGCAGGACGTCGTGTCGCGATCACCGTCGCGCTCAGGCCGAGGATTCGACTCTCGATGCATCTTTCAGTGTGTCTCGCGGTACCTCTCGCGGTACTTCGGACCAGAGACGTTCCAGATCGTAGAACTCGCGAGCGTCTTTCTGCATCACATTCACAACGACATCACCGAGATCGACCAGCACCCATTCCATCGTCTCGCGACCTTCGACGCCAATCGTTGCAACACCGCTGGCTTTGGAGGATTCGAGAACGCTGTCGACGAGGGCCTTGACGTGACGATTCGACGTACCGCTGGCAATGACCATGTAGTCTGTGACGCTGGTTGCGCGTGACACGTCGAGCGCCACGATTTCTCTTCCTTTGAGTTCTTCGAGCGCGTGCACGACACGGTCGCGCAACTTCTTGGGTACCATTGTGTGGGGATGCACTCCTAAAGTGGTGTCATGGTTGCGACGGCGGATCGGCGTAAATTCGATGCGCCTTAATATAGGTCCAGACGCGGGACGGGAGCAATTGGCCAACGTCCTCACCGCGACCCAGTCGTGCGCGAATCTCGGTGGATGAAATGAACAGCATCGGTGCGTCGATGAAGCAGACGCTGCCAGCCGGTCGCTGGCGCAGCGTCGCGACGTCATCGACGCGATGCGCGCCGGTAAATCGTTGCATCGGTGCATCGAGCGCAACGTCGAGGCCGGGCCGCCGCAAAACGCCCAGGTGCGCGCATTGCAACAGCTCGCGCCAGCGGTGCCAGGTGGGCAAGCTCCGATACGCATCCCAGCCGAGCAACCAGATGACCGACGCCGACGCGCCGTGCTGCACGCGCAGCTCTTCCAGTGTGTCGATCGTATAGCTCGCGCTGTCACGCAACATTTCCCGATTGTCGGCGCGCAGCCGATCCTCGTCGCGCGTGGCAATCTCCAGCATCGCCCAACGCTGCTGCAAGGTCGCAATCGGCGCGGCGCGGTGCGGCGGTTGTGCCGCCAGCACGAGCGCGACATGGTCGAGATCCAGCGCCGATGCAGCGGCAACCGCGGCATGCAGATGACCGTTGTGGATGGGATCGAAGGTACCGCCAAAGAACCCGATCAACGATGCCGGATCTCACCATTGCCGAACACGACGAATTTGCGGGTCGTGAGCCCTTCGAGGCCGACCGGACCGCGCGCATGCAGTTTGTCTGTGGAGATGCCGATCTCAGCGCCGAGTCCGAATTCGAACCCGTCGGCGAACTGTGACGATGCGTTGACCATGACCGAGGCGGAATCGACTTCGGTGACGAAGCGTCGCGTCCTCGCGTAGTCGTTAGACACGATGACGTCGGTGTGGTGCGAGCCGTATTTCGCGATGTGGTCGATGGCTTCATCGATGTTTGCGACGACGCGCAACGCCAGCGTGGGGCCGAGATATTCGGCATACCAGTCCGCTTCGGTCGCTGTACCGATGCCGGGCAACAGCGCGCGCGTTTGCGCGCAGCCACGCAATTCGACATGAGCCTGATCGAACCGTTCGCGCAGCGCCGGCAGCACCTTCGGCGCGATGGATTGCGCTACGAGCAAGGTCTCCATCGCGTTGCAGACGGCGTACTTCTCCGTCTTGGAGTTGACTGCAACCGCGATTGCCATGTCGGTATCGGCGTCGTCGTCGATGTAGACATGGCAAACACCATCGAGGTGCTTGATCACCGGAATCGTCGATTCCGCGCTGACGCGCTCGATCAGGCCTTTGCCACCGCGCGGCACCAGCACATCGACA
The DNA here is from genome assembly GCA_963735085.1 of uncultured Gammaproteobacteria bacterium. Classification (GTDB taxonomy): domain Bacteria; phylum Pseudomonadota; class Gammaproteobacteria; order Pseudomonadales; family Azotimanducaceae; genus DATJGR01. Next base: position 1,632,721 of record CAVTJP010000005.1, on the reverse strand, counting down.
TATTGTTTCAGCTTCAGCAGTGCGCCCACGGCGGCGCGATCGGTGGTTGCGACGAGTTGCACGGCGGTCGCCGGCAGACCTGCGGCAACGAGCCCGACACCGATCGCCGCAGCAATGGCTTTGTTCGACTCGATCGCTTCCGATCCACCGCGCAGGATGCATGCATTGGCGGATTTCAAACACAGCGCCGCGGCGTCGGCTGTGACGTTCGGGCGCGACTCATAGATGATGCCGATGACACCGAGCGGTACCCGCATCCGGCCGACCTGGATACCGCTCGGGCGGAACTCGACATCGCTGATCGCACCCACCGGGTCAGGCAACCCATCGACTTCGCGAATGCCGTCGATGATCCGATCGATACCCCGATCGTCGAGCACAAGGCGATCGAGCAGTGACTGGTCCAGCGAGTTGGATTTGGCCGCACGTACGTCGGTGCCGTTCGCGCGCAATATGTCCGTCCGTGCGGCATGGATGGCGTCGGCAATGGCGCGCAACGCCTTCGACTTCGCGCCGGACCCGGCTGCGACGATCGTGCGGGCCGCCGCGCGTGCGTTTCGGCCGAGTTCCAGCATGTAGGTTTCGATATCCACGCTCGCGGGCGTCGACTGTCGAATGAGGTGTGGATCGGCGTGCGTCTGCGTCATGGTGATCGTGGCAATGGCAATAATGGGAGGCCGTCAACCGCGCAGGTTGTTGACGATGCGCGTCAATTCCGCCAGGCGTTCGCGCGGCAGGCTCATCTGCAACAACCCCTGCTTGATCTCGGGCTCCAGCGGCAGCAGTTCGGACAGCCGCCACGACACCGAGCGCGCATCACGATAGTCCACGTCGAGCGCCAGCTTCTGTGCCACCGGGTGCTGCATCAACTCGCGCAAGATGTCGATCAGCGCGACGTACTCCTCGCCCGGCACCTGCGCGCGCTCTTCCGGCAGAAATTCGACCTTGCCCATCAGTAGATGGTCGTCGTTTTCGAACGTCTCCTGTATCCGGAACTTCGCGCCACCTCGCGCAATGATGCCGAGCATGCCGTTGTCGAGCGTATTGAAATCGACGATCGTGCCGTAGGTTCCCACGCTGAAAATCTCCGGCTGGGCTGCGCTGCCGCCGAGCCGCGCATCGGAGCCTTCCCGAATCAGCACCACGCCGAAGCCGCGTTGTTCCCGCAGACAGCGGCTCACCATCGAGGTGTAGCGGGGCTCGAATATTCGCAATGGCAATCGTCCACCGCTGAACAACACCGTGCCCAGTGGAAACAAGGGAATTACGTTGCTGACAGACGGCGCTGCGTGCATGGGCGACACAATATCACGGCTCTTAGGGACGGGGACCAAGAAGGGGGTCAGAACGACTTTCGCGGCGAAAGTCGTTCTGACCCCCTTCTTGGGTGACGCCTAGAACGGAATGTCGTCGTCGATGTCTGCGAAATCGCTCGTCGCGCCAGAGTCGTATGCGCTTTCGGCACGGCTATCGCCTTTGTCGCTGCGCGCGGCCTGATTGCGCGGCGCACCCGCGCTCTGCCGCATCGGTGCGTCGCCGTCGCTGCCGCCGCGACTGTCGAGCATCTGCATCTCGTTGGCGACGATTTCGGTGGAATAGCGATCGTGACCGTCTTTGTCCTGCCACTTGCGCGTCTGCAGGCGGCCTTCGATGTATATCTTGCTGCCTTTGCGTAGATATTCACCGGCAATTTCGGCGAGCCGGGCGAAGCAGACGACCGAATGCCACTCGGTGCGCTCCTGTTGTTCGCCGGTCTGGCGGTCCTTCCACGACTCCGCGGTTGCGAGGCGCAGGTTGGTTACCGCGGAGCCGCCTTGCGTGTATCGAGTCTCCGGATCACGCCCCAGGTTGCCGATCAGGATGACCTTGTTGATGCCGCGCGCCATGGTTGGTCTCGTCTTTGCGATGGTCGTGAGAGATGGCAGTCTAGCGCATCGTCATCGCCAAACCCACTGCGTACGGCGCCGACGGCAGTGCGCAAAGACGCTGTCAGGAGTAAACGAGTGGCGCCTTGCGGCGCGCGAATCTAACGCGTATTTTTGCTGGTTTTCGCCATGCGGACCGTCCGCGCAGAAGGTGCTTTGGACGCGATCACACTGCGCGGGGCGCGCACCCACAATCTGAAGAATTTCGACCTGACGATCCCCCGAGACCGGCTCGTTGTGGTTACCGGCTTGTCCGGTTCCGGCAAGTCGTCGCTGGCGTTCGACACGCTGTATGCGGAAGGCCAGCGCCGTTATGTGGAGTCGCTGTCCGCGTACGCGCGGCAGTTTCTGTCGATGATGGAAAAACCGGATATCGACCATATCGAAGGGCTGTCGCCGGCCATCTCGATTGAACAGAAATCGACGTCGCACAATCCGCGTTCGACTGTCGGCACGATTACCGAGATCTACGACTACCTGCGCCTGCTGTTTGCCCGGGTCGGCGAGCCGCGCTGCCCCACTCACGGCCAGCCGCTGGCCGCGCAGACCGTCAGCCAGATGGTCGATCAGGTGCTCGCGCTACCAGGCGACGCACGCATCATGGTGCTGGCGCCGGTGATCGCCGACCGGAAGGGCGAACACCAGCTTGTGTTCCGTGAACTTGTCGCCAACGGTTTCATTCGCGCGCGCGTCGACGGCATCGTCACGGATCTGGATCACCCACCGACGCTCGACAAGAAAAAGAAGCACACGATCGAGGCAGTCATCGATCGTCTGCGCGTACGGGCCGACGCGCAGCAGCGCCTCGCCGAGTCTTTCGAAACCGCAATTGGCCTTGCCGATGGCGTGGCGAAGGTGTCCTTCATCGACGACGAAAAGGCACCCGATCTGATCTTTTCCGCGCGCTTCGCCTGCCCGCACTGCGGCTACAGCATCAACGAACTCGAACCGCGAATGTTTTCATTCAACAATCCGGCAGGCGCATGTCCCGAGTGCGACGGCTTGGGTGTGAAGCAATTCTTCGATGCGGATCTGGTGGTCGCCGATCACGATCTGTCGCTCGCCGAAGGCGCGATTCGGGGTTGGGACCGCCGCAATGTCTACTATTTCCACATGCTCGCGTCGCTCGCCAAGCACTATGGCTTCGACGTCGAAGCGCCGTTCAGTTCCCTGAAGAAGAAGCAGCGCGAGGCGATCCTCAACGGCAGCGGTTCAGAACGCATCGACTTCAGCTACGTCAACGATCGCGGCGACATCATTCAGCGTCGACATCGGTTCGAAGGCATCGTGCCGAACATGGAACGGCGCTATCGCGAAACCGATTCCACGATGGTGCGCGAGAACCTGGCGCGCTATCTGACGGTGCGCAGTTGCCCTGCCTGCCACGGTACGCGGCTTAAAGAAGCATCACGCAATGTCTACATCGGAGAGACGACGTTACCGGACCTCAGCGACCGGTCCGTCGAAGCCGCATTCGATTACTTCGCGAACTTGAAGCTGCCGGGGCGACGCGGTGAGATCGCCGACAAGATTCTGAAGGAGATCTGCGCGCGATTGCAGTTTCTCGTCGACGTCGGCCTCAACTATCTGACCTTGAATCGCAGCGCCGATACGCTGTCGGGCGGTGAAGCACAACGGATTCGCCTCGCGAGCCAGATCGGTGCCGGATTGGTCGGTGTGATGTACATCCTCGACGAGCCGTCCATCGGCCTGCATCAGCGCGACAACGCGCGCCTGCTGCGCACGCTCACGCACCTGCGCGACCTCGGCAATACCGTGATCGTGGTGGAGCACGACGAGGAAGCCATTCGGCGCGCCGATCACATCATCGACATCGGCCCCGGCGCCGGCGTGCACGGCGGCGAGATCGTCGCGCAGGGCGCGCTCGCCGACATTCTGAAATCGAAATGCTCGATCACCGGCCAGTATCTGTCGGGCAAACAGAAGATCGACGTGCCGAAGATGCGTCGCAAGATGGACCCGAAGAAAGTGATCCGCCTTCGCGGTGCGCGCGGCAACAATCTGAAGAACCTGACTGTCGAGATTCCATTCGGCTTGTTCACGTGCATCACCGGTGTGTCCGGCTCCGGCAAATCCACGTTGATCAATCACACGCTGTTTCCGGTCGCCGCGCGGTTGCTGAATAAAGCGACCACGCCGACCGCCGCAGCACACGACGGCATCGACGGTTTGAATCTGGTCGACAAAGTCGTGGACATCGATCAAAGCCCGATCGGCCGCACGCCGCGTTCGAACCCCGCGACGTATACCGGATTGTTTACGCCGATTCGCGAGCTGTTTGCGCAGACACAGGAAGCGCGCAGCCGCGGCTATCAGGCCGGACGTTTCAGTTTCAACGTCAAAGGCGGCCGCTGCGAAGCGTGTCAGGGTGACGGATTGATCAAGGTCGAAATGCACTTCCTGCCGGACATCTACGTGCCGTGCGATGTGTGCAAGAGCAAACGCTACAACCGCGAAACGCTCGACGTGCGCTACAAGGACAAGAACATCAGCGAAGTGCTGGATATGACCGTCGAAGAAGCGCGCGAATTCTTCGACGCGGTGCCGATGCTCGCGCGCAAGCTGCAGACGATCATCGACGTCGGCTTGTCTTATATTCGCCTCGGGCAAAGCGCAACGACGTTGTCGGGGGGCGAGGCCCAGCGCGTGAAGCTATCGCGCGAGTTGTCGAAGCGTGGCACCGGGCAGACGCTCTACATCCTCGACGAGCCAACCACCGGGCTGCATTTTCACGACATCAAGCAACTGCTCGAAGTGTTGCATCGACTGCGCGACGACGGCAACACGATCGTCGTGATCGAACACAACCTCGATGTGATTAAGACGGCGGACTGGATCATCGATCTTGGTCCGGAAGGCGGTGGTGGCGGCGGCGAAGTGATCGCAACCGGCACGCCGGAGCAACTCGCGAAGCATAAGAAGTCGTATACGGGGAAGTTTCTGAAGGGGTTGCTGTAGAGCTTTACGTTGAAACGATCTCTTGGCCTGATATCCCTTGTCGTTCGTGACTATGACGAAGCTCTCGATTTCTTCGTTGGGAAACTCGGCTTCAGGCTTGTTGAAGACACCCCAATACCCGAGCAGTCGAAACGTTGGGTCGTTGTGTCTCCGTCAGGCGGCGAAGAGTGCCAGTTGCTACTTGCTCAGGCTTCCACTTCTGAGCAGCAGACCCGCATCGGCGCACAGACAGGTGGGAGAGTGTTCCTCTTTTTGTACACCGATGATTTCTGGGGCGACTACGAGACATACAGATCTCGAGGCATCGTGTTTGTTCGAGAACCAAAAGTAGAATCGTATGGCACCGTAGCGGTATTTCTCGACCTGTACGGCAACATGTGGGATCTACTTCAACCCACAGAATCACACATGAGGCTTCGCAATGCCGGCGCCTGACAAACGCTTGTGCCGCGAAAGTCTATACAAGGCGCTGTCGGCAGACGGTAATCCGCAGTGGACACCTTCCTCAAAGTAGCCAAGGCGCTGGTTTAGCGCTCTCGGTTCGACCCGCAGCGTGAAGCGCTTGAGCCGTCGGGAACATAGGTGACAAACTGTTCAGGTACATGGGTAACACTGTTAGTGCATGCAGCCGCGCGCCAGCCAGTCGTCAAATTTGCATGCGCAAATGCTGCCTGTCTGGGCCGCGGCTGATGCTGGCTGGAATCAGCATCGCGCAGATTCCCCGCGACGAACCTTGGGGAAGAACCGCTCGGTACTTGGATCCGGACGGCAACATCATCAGCATTACTGCGCGTAGGTAGGGAGACCCCAAGCAGGCTATGTCCGCCGGCTTGCTACACCTCGATACTTAATCATTTCTTCGAAAAGAGATTTTTTGCCGATGCTAAACGAAGAACGGATCCGTGACCTGGTAGCGAGCCATGGAGCCGCCGTGAACGAAGGCCGTTCCATCAAGCAGCTGATCGAAGACGGCGAGCTTCCGCGCCTGAGCGACTGCACCGTGCTCGAGGGCAAGGTGTCCGATTCCGTGTTCGGGGACGACCTGAAGACTGCGTCTGGGAAGCCGATTCGTTTGATGTTCCGAAACAATCGAATCTCCACTCACGACGTGAATCGGGGGGCGATCCCCTTCAAGGATCAGGTCCTGGCGATTAACCATGACCACATGCACCGGCTGGTGAAGCACGTGCTGGGATCTTCACAGTTCGAAGTCGATGGGCTCTCTGCTACCGCCACCGTGATCCCAGCCGAGAACCTCAATCTCTTGAAGGTGGAGAATGTCCTGCGCCTCTACATGGCGGAGAGCTCGACCTCGACCTCGCTGTACCAGCACTGGCTGGCTGCGAAGGACAAGGGTCAAACCACGATGACTTATGCGGGGCACCAGCTCGATGTCACCGCCCTCGAGCCCAATGGCCGACTTCCCTACTTGATGGACACGCCGAGCACGAAGGAGGAGGTCGACCACACGACTGACGCGGACTACCTGATCCAGGACGGTGTCTGCACGGAGCGTCAGTACGCGCAGATCCGCAATGCGTCCCTGATGGCTTTCGGCATCGTGACGCAGTATCTGGCGCAGAGAGGTATGGTGCTGGTCGATACCAAGACTGAACACGGCATCAACGCGGACGGCCAAATCGTGTCCGCAGATGAACTCTACACTATGGATTCCTCCCGGTTCTGGAGGTTGGACGAAGATGGCGCTCTGATGACCCGGGATGGCAGGCCGGTGTCGTTCTCGAAGGAGTTCGCCCGCGGCATGGTGAAAGAGAAGGGACAGCAGTTCACCGACGAGCAAGCGAACGAGATCGCCGTTCGCTACATCCAGGGGCTACAGCACCTCACAGGGGAGGCCTTCGAACCGGATCTGCGCCCGCGCGAGCAGCGCATCATCGAGTCCACCAACCTCATTCTGGATTCCCTGTTATAGGGCTCCGGCTGGTCAACAGAGGTCGCAGTGAACATGTCCAGAGGCGCAACATGGTGAAGTCTTCTATTGAAAGCAAGCCGCCAAACGTGCGTCGGGCGAGAGAAGATGAAGCAGAAGCGCTCTCCACTTTAGCAACCGCGTCAAAGGCTCATTGGGCATACAGCCAAGCCCAGCTCGCAGCTTGGCAAGATGGCTTGAATATTTCTCCGGAAATGGTTCGCACCTTTCCGGCCTACGTCGCTGAATCGAATGAACACATTGTGGGCTGCTTCCTGCTTGTTCCCGAGAAAGAACACTGGCAGCTCGAGCATTTCTGGGTTCATCCGTCATGCATGGGTAAAGGAGTTGGAAGACTCATGCTTTCCGAGGCAACTCGAATCGCAGCAGAGTCTGGAGTAAGTCACCTTCTCATAGAGGCCGATCCCAATGCCGAAGCTTTTTACATTGCTTGTGGCGCTGACCGCATTGGGCAGATTCCCGCGCCCATAGACGGCGCTTCGCAAAGGGTTCTTCCTCTCTTGGCTCTTGCCACCGAGCAACCCAACCCGACTATGACGAGGACAACGCTATGCGTACCCACTACATGAAGCAATGCCAATGGTTCCCCAACGACCATTTTCGACAGTCTCGTTAGGTCGCACTGGGGCAGACTGGCGCGATGATCGTACTGCGAGCAACACAGAAGGTACTCAGAACATTGCCGAAGTCGGCAGATGATTCGGACGTATCGGACGCCGCACTGGGTGATTGGTACGTAAACCGTATCGTCATCGATCGTCGGCCGCTTCTCCTCCTTGTGAGCTCAAATTCACTTCTCGCAGTTCTAACTGCCGCAAGAAACGTCAAGTCACTTCCAGATCGCGTCAGCGAATTGGTTGTGTCCCGGCTGGCGCGCATGGGCGTCGACGAGCATCTGATTCGTGCGGAGGCTCAAGCGATGAATGTCGCCATCGTTGGGCGGACGCGCGATCGCTCAGTTACCGGGCAGATGGTCGATTTTGCGAAGGCCATTCCGTACTACATACCGATCGGCGGGGTGAATGACTCGGTGCTCCGTTTCGCTGAGGATAGGCTGGCAGAGACACCTTGCCGATGTGGTCGATCTGGTGCAGAAACTGTTTGGCCGGCTAGAGACACAGTGCGGCTGCTCACTCAGCAATGGTCTGCAAATAAGACGATGCACTGACGACGAGATCGCGGAGCACGGCATCCGCGTGCGCGCCGGTCTGGCGGGCGTCCATAGCAACGTCAAAACTCAGCCGCGCCCCTTCCCCTTGATCGAATCGCGAACGTGTTGCGTACGGAAAGTTCGCGTACGTTTGCCTTGTCCACCGTCGCCCGTTCCCTTCGGCTGAAACCGAGGGATGAGGTGCTTCTTGCCGTTGCCGATCAGGTCGGCGCGTCCCATCCGCTGCAACGCCTCGCGCAGCAGCGGCCAGTTGTTGGCGTCGTGGTAGCGCAGGAACGCTTTGTGCAGGCGCCGCTGCTTCAAACCTTTCACGACAACGACGGCTTCACCGTCTCGTGTGACTTTGCGCAGCGGATTCTTTCCCGAATGCCACATCGCAGTGGCGGTTGCCATAGGCGACGGCAGAAACGCCTGCACCTGATCAGCGCGATACCCGCTTTGCTTCAGCCAAAGTGCGAGTTCGAGCATGTCTTCGTCCGTCGTGCCGGGATGCGCGGCGATGAAATACGGAATCAGGTACTGCTCCTTACCTGCCTCGTTAGAGAACTTGTCGAACAGCTCCTTGAATTTGTAGTAGGCGCCAACACCCGGTTTCATCATCTTCGACAGCGGACCTTCGCCGATCGCTTCCGGCGCGATCTTCAGATAGCCACCTACGTGATGCTGCGCCAGTTCCTTCACGTACTCCGGCGACTCGATCGCCAGGTCATAGCGCACGCCGGATGCAATCAGAATCTTTTTGATGCCCGGCAGCGCCCGCGCTTTTTTGTACAGATCGATCAGTGGCTGGTGATTGGTATCGAGATTCGGACAAACGCCTGGATATACGCACGACGGACGCCGGCACGCAGACTCGATCTCGCGGCTCTTGCACGCCAGCCGATACATGTTCGCTGTGGGGCCGCCGAGATCGGAAATCACGCCGGTGAATCCGGAAACAGTGTCGCGGATCGTTTCGATCTCGCGCAATACCGACGCCTCCGAGCGGCTCTGGATGATGCGGCCTTCGTGTTCGGTGATTGAACAGAACGTGCAACCACCGAAGCAACCACGCTGAATCGCGACCGAAAAGCGGATCATTTCCCACGCCGGGATCTTTGCATCGCCGTAGCTTGGATGCGCGGCGCGGGCATACGGTAATTCGTAGATCGCGTCGAGTTCCTTTGTCGTCAGCGGAATTGGCGGAGGGTTCAGCCAGACGTCCCGCAATGCGTGACGTTGCACCAGCGGGCGTGCGTTACCCGGATTCGCTTCCGTGTGCAGGATCCGCGATGCATGCGCGTACATGACCGGATCGTCGCGGACCGTGTGGTAGTCCGGCAGGCGGATCACGCTGGTATCGCGCCGTGCGCTTGGAACGTCGCGAACGAAGCGAACGACGCGCGGGGCATCGGCGCCAACGGTTTCATCCTGCTGGAAATCGTCGCTCATCGTCGTCGGCGACATCGCGTAGGGATCCGGATGCCGCGCGATCGGGCCCGGTGCGTCGAGATGCGTCGAGTCGACTTCGATCCATCCCGCGGGCACGCGCTCCCGCACGAATACCGTGCCGCGCACATCGGTAATCGTATCGATCGCGTCGCCCGCCGCAAGACGGTGGGCGACTTCGGCCAGCGCGCGCTCCGCATTGCCGTACAGCAACATGTCGGCTTTCGCATCGAGCAGCACGCTGCGGCGCACCTTCTCAGACCAATAGTCGAAGTGCGCGATGCGCCGCAGGCTCGCTTCGATGCCGCCGAGCACGATCGGCACGTCGTTGAATGCTTCCCGCGCGCGTTGCGCGTAGACGATCACGCTGCGATCCGGTCGGCTGCCCGCCACGCCGCCCGGCGTGTACGCATCGTCGCTGCGCACGCGGCGATCCGCCGTGTAACGATTCACCATCGAATCCATGTTGCCGGCGGTGATGCCGAAGAACAGATTCGGCCGGCCGAGCCGGGTGAAATCGTCCGCGCTGCGCCAGTTGGGCTGCGCGATGATGCCGACGCGAAAGCCTTGTGCTTCGAGCAACCGACCGACGATCGCCATGCCAAAGCTGGGATGATCGACATACGCGTCGCCGGTGACGATGACGACGTCGCACGAATCCCAGCCGAGCGCCTCCATCTCGGCTGCAGTCGTCGGCAGGAACGGCGCGGTACCGAAGCGATGTGCCCAGAATTTGCGGTATGCGAACAGTTGTTTTGTTGTAAGCATGGGTTTGGCGGCAAGCATGGGGTTCATTCTATGCTTGTCGCAGGTCCAAGCCGACTTCATGGCGCAATGTGTTGAAGCCGCGCCACGCCATCACGCCGAGCGCGGCGGAAACCAGGAAAAGATACGGGCCGAGTCCGGTCATCGCCGGCAGCATCTCCCCGCCACGCCAGCCAAGGTACAGCGCCATGCCAAGAAACGGTGCAAACGCCCCGCGCACACCGGTCAACGTCACGTGAATGCCCATGTACGCGGCCACCTGATCGCGCGGTGCGAAATCGTTATGGCCAAGCTGCCACGCCAGTGAACCGCCACCGTTAACGATGCCATTGACGAATCGTCCGGCGGCAATCCACGCGAGTGAACCCGTCAGCGCGCCCCAGAACATGATCAGCACGCCGCCTACCCACAGCGCGTTCTGCCGTGCGCGAAACTCCGCGACGTGCACGCGATCGAGGTAGCGTCCCCACAACGGCAGCGTGATCAGGTTCATCGAGAATGGGATGATCATGATGATGCCGATGCTGACGATGTAGCTGGCGCCGAGTTGCCTCGACACCAGATAGACGAGCACAGGTTCGAGCATCATCGCCGCCACGCCGGATGTGAACTGATGGAACTGGTAGCGCGCGTATTTGCGATCCGCGCGCAGGATGCTCAGAAAGCCGTTGCGGCCGCCGACGTCGGCATCGCCCTGGCGCTCACGCACGCGGTGGCGCAGTTCGCCCTGCACCGTGACGCGCGAGAACGACCATACGCCGACGGCACCGAACAATACGCCGGCGCCGTACAGCCAGCGATAGTTTTGCGGATGCGCATCGAGCACCAATCCCGCCACGCTGGTCGTGAACACCGTGACGAAACTGGAAATAACCTGCAGCCGGCTGGTCACGCTGGCGCGAAGATTGCGGCCGTAGTTCAGGCTCCACGTCACGCTGCGCGCGGTGATGATGCCGGCGATCAGCAGGCGCGAAAGGATCACCGCACCGACCAGCACCCACGCCCCGGTCATCGAACGCGGGCTGAACGCCACGGCGCACACGCAAACGAGCACCATGCTCTGCAGGGTGACGATCATCGGCACCTTCGAGCGCGCGCTGGCAACGCGATTCCACACGAAGCTGGACAGATTGCCGAACATCGGCGACGCGGAGATCACTGCGAGCACCCACGGCGGTACGTCGAATGTCTTCGCGGCGACAACCGCGGCGAAACCGCCTTCGAGCAGACTCAGCGCGACGGGTAACGTGGACTCTGTCAGTTGCTCGCACCGAAAGCTGCGCGTGGTCGCGCTCGACAGGCCGCGAATCACCAACAGCCTTTGGAGGAACGACATCGAAACTCCCGACGCCAGCGCTGACGCGCCGGCCGTTAGTCGCTAGCCGCCGGCCGCTGCGACTGCTCCGTTACGCCCCAGAATCGCCTGCATCGCACTCAGGAACACCAATACGTTGCGCCGGCACGCGCTGCGGCCCATCAATCCGACACGCCACAGTTTGCCCGCCAACGGGCCGAGCCCCGCACCGATCTCGAGATCGAAATCATTCAGCAATGCGCGCCGGACATCGGCTTCGACGACGCCGTCCGGCACCAGAATGGTATTCAACTGCGGCAGTCGCCACCGCTCGTCGACGGCAAATTGCAACCCGATCGCTTCGGCTCCAGCGCGCAACGCCGCGTGCTCGCGTGCATGCCGAGCCCACGAATTCTCGAGGCCTTCCTCTTCGAGCATCACCAGTGACTCGTGCAACCCATACAGCGCGTTGACCGGCGCAGTGTGGTGATAGACGCGCGCGCCGTCGCCATCCCAATACGCCATCACGAGGTTCAGATCGAGGAACCAGCTCTGCACCGGCGCATTGCGCTTGCGGATCGCCTCGACAGCGCGCGGGCTCATTGTCACCGGTGAAATGCCCGGCGGGCACGACAGACATTTCTGCGAACCTGAATACACCGCATCCACACCCCACGCGTCCACTTCGAGCGGAATGCCGCCGAGCGACGTCACCGCATCGACGATCGACAGGCAGCCGTGTTCGTGCGCGAGTTTGCAGAGTGTCCGCACGTCCGAGCGCACGCCGGTGGATGTCTCGGCGTGTACGAAGGCGACGACTTTCGCATCCGGATGTTGCTTCAGCGCCTCAGCGACTTTGTTGGGATCCACCGGAGACCCCCACGGGTCTTCGATGATTACGGCTTCGCCGCCGATACGACGTACGTTCTCCGCCATGCGGCCGCCGAATACGCCGTTGACGCAGACGATGACTTTGTCGAGCGGCTCCACCAGATTGACGAAAACGGCCTCCATGCCTGCCGATCCGGGCGCAGAGATCGGAATGGTCAGTGCGTTGCGCGTCCGGAAAGCGCTCTGCAGCAGCGATTTGAGCTCATCCATCATGCGCACGAACTCCGGATCCAGATGCCCGATAGTCGGTCGTGCCATCGCGGCTAGCACACGCGGGTGAACGTCAGAAGGACCCGGGCCCAACAATATTCGCTGCGGTGGATTGAAGCTGTTGGTCATCTACTGTTCTCCACGAAGCCGGTTGGCGCGTCCACAAGCAAAAAGCCGGACGAGGTCCGGCTCTTGCGATCATTCGAAGTTTGGGTCAGTCCTGCGAATCGTCTGCCGTATCGTCCGCGTCTTCGCGCGCCACCACCGGCCGATCGACCAACTCGATGTACGCCATCGGCGCGTTGTCGCCGTGGCGATAGCCACATTTCAGGATACGGGTATAGCCGCCGGGACGGCTCCGATAACGTGGTCCCAACTCGGTGAACAGCTTGCCGACAGCGCGATCGCTTCGGGTGCGATTGAAAATCAACCGACGATGCGACACCGAATCTTCCTTCGCCATCGTGATCAGCGGTTCCGCGATGCGCCGCAGTTCCTTCGCCCGTGGCAACGTCGTCTTGATCAGTTCGTGCTCGATCAATGAAATCGCCAGATTGCGCAGCATCGAGTCGCGATGCGCCCCCGGCATGTTGAAGTGACGGCCACTCTTACGATGACGCATTTACCTGTATTCCTGTTATTCCGTTTCGCGTTCGATGCAGACGACAATCGGACGCGACATCAACCGCCTCTGTCGTCGCGCAACCCGGACGGCGGCCAGTTTTCCAGACGCATGCCGAGCGACAAGCCGCGTGAAGCGAGCACATCCTTGATCTCGGTCAGCGACTTCTTGCCGAGGTTTGGCGTCTTCAACAGCTCCACCTCGGTGCGCTGAATCAGATCCCCGATGTAATAGATATTCTCGGCTTTCAAACAATTCGCCGATCGTACCGTCAACTCGAGATCATCGACCGGCCGCATCAGGATCGGATCGACTTCATCGTGCTTTTCAACCGCTTCGGGTTCGCCCTCGCTTTCGAGATCGACGAACACCGCGAGCTGCTGCTGCAGAATCGTCGCGGCGCGGCGAATCGCTTCTTCAGGATCGATCGTACCATTGGTTTCCAGATCGAGTATCAGCTTGTCGAGGTTGGTGCGCTGCTCAACCCGTGCGTTTTCGACCGTGTACGACACGCGCCGCATCGGGCTGAACGTTGCGTCGAGGCGCAGCACACCGATCGAACGCGACGATTCTTCGTCTTCGATCTCTTCGCGGTTTTCCGCTGGCTCGTAGCCACGCCCGCGACTGACCTTGACCTCCATCTTGATCGCACCATTCTCATTGAGTGTGCAGATCAGATGATCGGGGTTGACAATCGCGACATCCTGCGTCAATTGGAAGTCGCCCGCGGTGACCGCGCCGGCGCCCTTCTTCGACAGCGAGATGATCGCCTCGTCGGCGTTGTGCAGCACGACGCTAACACCCTTGAGGTTGAGCAGGATGTCGATGACATCCTCCTGCACACCGTCCATTGCGCTGTATTCGTGCAGCACGTTGTCGATCTGCACTTCCGTGATTGCACAACCCGGCATCGAAGACAGCAGGATGCGTCGCAGTGTATTGCCCAGCGTGTGGCCAAAGCCACGCTCGAGCGGTTCGAGCGTCACGCGTGCGCGCGTGGGCCCAAGTTCATGAATGTCGATATGACGGGGCGTCAGGAATTCGTTCACCGCCTGTGCCATTGATCCCATCTCCTTTCCTTCTCTTAGCAGTTAGCAGCCAGCGTTACTTCGAGTACAACTCGACAATTTATTTCGAGTACAACTCGACAATGAGGTTCTCATTGATCTCACTGGGCAATTCGGCGCGATCCGGCATGCGCTTGAATACGCCTTCCATCTTCGTCGCGTCGACTTCCACCCAATCAACCGACCCGCGCTGCACCGCCAGCTCGAGAGCTGCCTGGATACGCAGTTGACCGCGGGCTTTCTCGCGCACCGCAATCACGTCTTCCGGCTGCACGCAGTAGCTCGGAATGTTTACAGCGCGGCCATTGACCGTGATCGCCTTGTGCGTAACGAGTTGCCGCGACTCCGCGCGAGTGCAACCGAACCCCATCCGATACACGACGTTGTCGAGGCGGCCTTCGAGGTTGCGCAGAAGATTCTCGCCGGTGGCGCCTTTCGCACCGTCCGCGGCTTTGTAGTAATTACGGAACTGACGTTCGAGCACGCCGTACAGCCGGCGCACCTTTTGCTTTTCGCGCAATTGCACCGCGTAGTCGGATAGGCGCGAACGACGTGCACCGTGTTGTCCGGGCACCGTCTCGGCTTTGCATTTGGAATCCAGCGGCCGCACGCCGCTCTTCAGGAACAGATCCGTTCCTTCGCGGCGCGACAGCTTCAATTTTGGACCTAGATAGCGGGCCATCGTGCTCTCCTGCTAAACCCGTCGCTTCTTCGGCGGCCGACACCCGTTATGCGGGATCGGCGTTACGTCGGCGATGCTGTTGATGCGCATGCCGGATGCGTTCAGCGAGCGCACCGCCGATTCGCGACCTGGCCCCGGACCTTTCACCAGCACATCCAGGCTTTTCATGCCGTATTCCTGCGCCGCATTCGCAGCGCGTTCGGCGGCAACCTGCGCCGCGAAAGGCGTGCTTTTGCGGGAGCCGCGATAACCCGATGCGCCGGATGTCGCCCAGCACAACGCGTTGCCCTGCCGATCGGTGATCGTGATCATCGTGTTGTTGAACGATGCCTGTATGTGAGCAATGCCGTCGACGACGACACGCTTGGCTTTCTTTCGTGCGGGCTGATCTGCCATGGCTTGTCTTTTGGTTCCTGCTTATTTCCTGATCGGTCGCCGCGGGCCTTTTCGAGTCCGCGCGTTGGTACGGGTACGTTGGCCTCGCAGCGGTAACCCGCGGCGATGGCGTATGCCTCGATAACAGCCCAGGTCCATCAGCCGCTTAATGCTCATCGAGGTGACCCGGCGCAGATCCCCTTCGACGCTGAGCTTGCCAATCTCGCCACGAATGGCGTCGAGGTCCGCTTCCGAGAGGTCCTGTACTTTGGCGCTCGGATTGACACCGGCCGCTGCACAGATGCGCTGAGCGGTGGTGCGGCCAATGCCATAGATATAAGTCAGCGAAATGACCGCATGTTTATTGTCTGGGACGTTGATTCCGGCAATTCGCGCCATTCAGTTAGCTCCGTGACCATGCTTCAAAAAGAGCGCGTTCACCGACCCCGGCGCAAAAAGGGCGCGCAGTGTAGCTGGTGAACTGGCTGTATTCAACTGACCGCCCGGCAGCCGAGCAAAGAGTTCGCACGAACGCGCACTCATCCCTGACGCTGCTTGTGCCGCGCTTCGGCGGTACAAATCACACGCACGACGCGCTTGCGTCGAACGATCTTACAGTTGCGGCACAGCTTCTTGACCGATGCTCTGACTTTCACGTGTTACCTCTTTGCCTCGCCTTTGCCGCGGCGCCATTCATCGACGGCCGCGCCCATAGTTCTTGAGATTCGATTTTTCCATCAACTTCGCGTACTGAGACGACATCAGATGCGCCTGAACCTGCGCCATGAAATCCATCGCCACGACGACGACGATCAACAGTGCGGTACCACCGAGCTGAAACGTGACCTTGAAGAACACGATCATGAACTCGGGCAACAAACAGACCAGCGTGACGTACAGCGCCCCGAACGCGGTCAGCCGCGTGATGACGTCATCGATGTATTTCGCGGTGTGCTGACCCGGACGGATGCCCGGCACGTACGCGCCCTGGCGTTGCAGGTTGTCGGCGACATCCTTCGGATCGAACACGATCGCCGTGTAGAAGAAACTGAAAAACACGATACCGCCGGCGAACATCAGAATGTACAGAGGCTGTCCCGGTGACAAAACCAGCGAAACTTCCTGCAGCCATTCCAGGCCTTTCGTCTGACCGAACCACTGCGCCAGCGACGACGGCGCGAGCAGCAGGCTCGACGCGAAGATCGCCGGAATTACGCCGGCCATGTTCACCTTCAACGGCAGATGGCTCGACTGCGCCTGATAGACGCGGCGGCCCTGCTGACGTTTTGCATAGTTGACCGTGATGCGCCGTTGACCGCGCTCGATGAATACCACGAACGCCACCACGACGATTGCAAACGCGCCAATCGCGAGCAGTGCGACGATGTTGATATCGCCCTGCCGCGCAGCTTCGAACGAGCGTCCGATCGCGGCCGGAAAGCCCGACACGATGTTCGCGAAGATCAACATCGAAATGCCGTTGCCGACGCCGCGTTCGGTGATCTGCTCACCGAGCCACATCATGAACAGCGCACCCGTGACGAGGGTCACCACGGCGACGAAGTGAAATATGAAGCTCGAGCTGAACGCCAGACCCTGATTCGCCAAGGTCACCGCCAGCGCCGAGCCTTGAATCAATGCAACCAGCAACGTGCCATAACGCGTGTATTGGGTGATCTTGCGCCGGCCGGCTTCACCTTCCTTGCGCAGTTGCTGTAACGGCGGGTGCATCATCGTAAGCAGGTTCATGATGATGCTCGACGTGATGTACGGCATGACGCCGAGCGCGAGAACACTCATGCGGTGCAGCGCGCCACCGGAGAACATGTTGAAAAGATCGAGAATGCCGCCCTGGTTCTGTTCGAATAGCTGACGCAGGCGGTCCGGATTGATGCCGGGTATGGGAATGTGCGTGCCAATCCGCGACACGATCAGCGCGAACAGAACGAACAGCAGGCGGTTGCGCAGCTCGGTGAGCCCCGCCTGTACGCCTGCCAGTTTCTGTCCCTGAACGGCCATCAGTCTTCTACCTTGCCTCCCGCGGCTTCGATTGCTTCACGCGCACCCTTGGTGAGTTTGATGCCTTTCACCGTGACGGCTCTGTCGATGGTGCCCGACAACATGACCCTGGCGCGCTTCGCACCTTTGTTGACCAGGTTTGCCGCTTTCAGCGCGTCGAGATCGACGACATCGCCGCTGATCGTCGCGAGTTCGCCGAGACGTACTTCGCCGGTGGTGATGCTGACGCGCGAGCGAAATCCGAATTTCGGCACCCTGCGCTGCAACGGCATCTGACCGCCCTCGAAACCGGGCTTCACATTGCCACTCTTGCGCGCCTTCTGACCTTTGTGGCCGCGGCCACAGGTCTTACCGAGACCGGAGCCGATACCGCGACCGACCCGCTTCTTGAGCGGCTTGCTGCCAGTGGCGGGAGACAACTCGTTCAATCGCATCACTGTTCTCCCTCGACGCGGACCATGTAATAGACCTTTTCGATCATGCCGCGCACCGCAGGCGTGTCCTGCAGTTCGACGGTGTGCCCGATGCGGCGCAAACCGAGACCGGCAACGCACGCTTTGTGCTTCGGCAGGCGGTGCGCCGCGCTTTTCGTCTGGGTGACACGAATGGTTTTGTCAGCACTCATCACTACTACCTTCAACAGCCCTTCTAACGCTTCACGCCTGCATCTGTTCGATGGTCAAGCCGCGCTTTTCGGCGACCTGCTGCGGCGAGCTCATATGCCGCAATGCGTCGAACGTTGCCCGCACTACATTCACCGGATTTGTCGAGCCGTAGCATTTCGCCAGCACGTTATGCACGCCGGCCGCTTCGAGCACCGCACGCATCGCTCCGCCGGCAATAACCCCGGTTCCATCCGACGCCGGCTGCATGAATACCTTGGAAGCGCCATGGCGCCGAGCGATCGGATACCAGATCGTGCCGCGGTCGAGTTCGATCTCGATCATGTTGCGGCGCGCAGCCTCCATCGCCTTTTGAATTGCCACCGGCACTTCACGCGCCTTGCCACGGCCAAATCCAACCCGACCCTGGCCGTCACCGACCACCGTCAGCGCTGTGAAGCCGAAAATGCGTCCGCCCTTGACGACCTTGGCGACGCGATTGACCTGGACGAGCTTTTCGACCAGTCCTTCTTCTTTCACTTCCTGCGTATAGGCCATGACTTACCTTTGGCTCCCTTACTAAAATTCCAGGCCGCCCTCGCGGGCGGCGTCGGCCAGCGCTTTGATGCGCCCGTGATATTTGAAGCCCGAGCGATCGAACGCCACGCGTGTGATACCGGCTGCTTTGGCGCGTTCCGCAATCAACGCACCCACTTTGGCGGCCGCTTCTTTGTTGCCGGTTTTGCCGGCTGCCCGTAGCGCTGCGTCCAAAGTCGATGCACAAACGAGCACCCGCGCACCGGCGGGCTCGATGACTTGTGCATAGATGTGACGTGGCGTGCGGTGAATCGTCAGCCGCGTCGCACCGAGTTCGCGCATCTTCATCCGGCTGCTGCGCGCGCGCCGCATGCGTGCCTGTTTCTTTTCGTTCATCGTCCTGCGCCTATTTCTTCTTCGCTTCTTTGCGTTTAACGCGTTCGTCGGCGTATCGCACGCCTTTGCCCTTGTACGGTTCCGGCGGGCGGAATCCGCGAATCTCCGATGCGACCTGACCGACGAGTTGCCGGTCCGCTCCGCTGACGATCACTTCGTTCTGGCTCGGCGTTTCCACTTTGATTCCGTCGGGCAGCGGGTATTTGATCGGATGCGAGAAGCCCAGCTGCAGATCGAGATGTTTGCTCTGCGCTGCAGCGCGATAACCCACACCCTGCAGTTCGAGCTTCTTGGTGAATCCTTTGGACACACCAACGAGCATGTTGCCCACCAGTGCGCGCAACGTTCCCGCCATCGACTGTGCGTGCTGGTCGGCACGCCGCGCAGTAAAGCGCAAACGATCGTCTTCGCGCTCTATTTCCACTGCCTCGTCCATCGACACCGACAAACTGCCCTTGGCGCCTTTGACGCGCAGCGTGGCTCCGTCGAGCGTGACTTCGACACCCTTCGGCACGTCGATCGGATAGTTGGCAACTCGAGACATCTCTCACCTCTTACGCAGACCAGCGCGCTCGAAACGAACGCGCGGCCGGATCAAAATACCGTGCACAATACTTCGCCGCCGACGCCGGCCCTTCGCGCTGCGCGATCGGTCATTACACCTTTGCACGTGCTGACGACCGCGACTCCGAGGCCGCCCTGGATCGTCGGCAGTTCGTCTTTGTCACGATAGATGCGCAAGCCCGGGCGGCTGACCCGATCGAGCGACTCGATGACCGCGCGCCCCTTGTGATACTTCAGGTCGATCGACAGCACCGGCTTCGCCCCAGGCGAAACGGAAAATCCACCGACATAACCCTCGTCGCGCAACACCTTCGCAATGGCGAGCTTCAGCTTCGAACTCGGCATCGACACATTCGGATTGCGCACCTGCTGGGCATTGCGAATGCGCGTCAGCATGTCGGCCACCGGATCCTGCATTGTCATTTCAGAGCACTCCTCACCAAATCGTCACCAACTCGCTTTTACCAGGCCTGGCACATCGCCTCGCATCGCCGCTTCACGCAGCTTCGTCCGCCCGAGACCAAATTTGCGATATACGCCGCGCGGACGTCCTGTGATGGAGCAGCGCCGACGCCGGCGAAACGGACTCGCATCGCGGGGCAGCTTCTGCAGCTTTACCTGCGCCTCCCAGCGATCGTCATCGGACGCGTTGTGGTCTTTGACGATTGCCTTGAGATCCTTGCGCTTTTGCGCGTATTTCGCCTGAATTCGGTCGCGCTTGCGCTCGCGTTCGACCACCGAAGTCTTTGCCATACCTAGTGCGCCTCGCGGAATGGAAAACTGAATGCCTTGAGCAGCGCGAGACCTTCCGCATTGGTCCGTGCCGTCGTCGTAACCGTGACATCGAGACCCCGAATTGCGTCGATCTTGTCGTAATCGACTTCGGGAAAAATAATCTGCTCGGTTACACCCATCGAAAAATTGCCACGCCCATCGAATGAACGCGGATTGAGGCCTCGGAAATCGCGCATACGCGGAATCGCGATGCCGACCAGGCGCTCGACAAACTCGTACATGCGCGCATGGCGCAGTGTCACTTTGCAGCCGACCGGATAGCCTTCGCGAATCTTGAATCCGGCTTCGGATTTGCGCGCGTTGTTGACGACGGGTTTCTGACCTGCAATCGAAGTCATGTCCGCAACCGCGTTGTCCATGATCTTTTTATCGCCAACGGCCTCGCCAACGCCCATGTTCAACGTCACTTTGACAAGCCGCGGTACCTCCATCACGTTCTTGTAGGAGAACTGCTCCATCAGGCTCGGACGGATCGTTTCAATGTAATGTCTGTGTAGATCGGTCATCTCTGCCCCGTTAGGCGTCCAGCAGCTTGTTCGTCGATTTGAAGTAGCGGACCTTGGTGCCATCTTCCACCCGGAATCCAACGCGATCGGCTTTGCCGGTCTCGTCGTTGTAAATCGCAACATTGGACGCCTGAATTGGCACTTCTTTGTCGACGATGCCGCCTGGTTTGCCCTGGTTCGGGTCGCCGCGCTGGTGCTTTTTGGCGATGTTCACACCGGCAACAACCAAGCGGCCGTCCGGGCGCACCGACAACACTTCGCCGCGTCGGCCCTTGTCGCGGCCGGCGATGACGATCACTTCGTCTTTGGTTTTGATTTTTCGCATCGCGTTCTCCTTAGAGCATCTCCACCTAGAGCACTTCCGGCGCCAGCGAAATGATCCGCATGAAGTTCTCCGTCCGCAGTTCGCGCGTCACGGGTCCGAAGATACGCGTGCCGACCGGCTGCATCTGCGCGTTCAACAGTACCGCGGCGTTCTGATCGAACTTGATCAGCGAGCCGTCCTGACGGCGCACACCATGCTTGGTTCGCACGACCACGGCATTCATGACCTGGCCTTTGCGCACACGGCCGCGCGGAATCGCTTCCTTTATCGTGACCTTGATGACGTCACCGATACCGGCATAGCGACGTTTCGAGCCGCCCAGCACCTTGATGCACATAACCCGGCGCGCACCGCTGTTATCCGCCACATCCAACATCGATTCCGTCTGAATCATCTGCGTTACCTATTCGCCGCTTTGCGGTTGCGACGCTGTCACGGCGCGTTCGCGAGCGCGCTCGTCGATGCTCGCGAGCACCCACGACTTTGTTTTCGAATACGGACGCGATTCGCGCACCGTCACCAGATCGCCTTCGTTGCACTCGTTATTTGCGTCGTGGGCGTGAACTTTCGTCGAGCGACGAATGTATTTGCCATACACCGGATGCGGCTCGCGGCGCTCGATGAGCACGGTGATCGTCTGATTGGATTTATTGCTGATCACCCGGCCCGTGACGACACGGCCAACGGCCCGTTTCGGTTCCACTTCAGCCATTGTCGCGTTTCTCCCTGAGCACCGTCTTAACCCGCGCGATATCGCGACGCAGTCCTTTGATGAAATGCGGCTGGTTCATTTGGCCACCGGCCGATTGCATGCGCACGTTGAACTGTTCCTTGCGCAGCCGCAGCAGCTCCGTTTGCAGTTCCGCCGCTGTCTTGTCTCTGATTTCGGACGCCTTCATCACATCACCGAACGCTTGACGAACGTGGTCTTGAACGGCAGTTTCGCCGCCGCCAACGAGAACGCTTCGCGGGCCAGGTCCTCGGTCACGCCTTCCATTTCGTACAACACGCGGCCGGGCTGAATCAACGCAACCCAATATTCCACCGCACCCTTACCTTTGCCCTGCCGCACTTCGAGCGGTTTTTTCGTGATCGGTTTGTCCGGGAACACCCGGATCCAGACCTTGCCGCCGCGCTTCACGTGCCGCGTCATCGCCCGACGTCCCGCCTCGAGTTGACGCGCCGTCAGGCGCCCACGCCCGGTCGCCTTCAGGCCATACTCGCCGAAGCTGACGGTGCTTCCGCGCACCGCAAGCCCGCGATTGCGGCCCTTGTGCATCTTGCGGAATTTCGTTCGCTTGGGTTGCAACATTATTACTGGCTTCCTTCGTTTGACACCGCGTCAAGCGTCGCCGCGCTACGCGCCTGCGTGCGCCTCTGCATCTGTGCCCAGAATTTCACCTTTGAAAATCCAGACCTTGATTCCGAGCACGCCATAGGTTGTTTTCGCTTCGGCAGTCGCGTAATCGATATCGGCGCGCAGCGTGTGCAGCGGCACCCGACCTTCGTGATAGACCTCAGAGCGTGCGATTTCAGTACCGCCGAGTCGACCTGCGACACGCACCTTGATGCCCTTCGCGCCGAGCCGCATTGCGTTCTGAATAACCCGACGCATCGCACGGCGGAACTGCACGCGGCGCTCGAGTTGCTGTGCGACGTTCTGCGCGACGAGCAATGCATCGATTTCCGGCTTGCGGATCTCTTCGATGTTGACGTGCACCGGCACGTTCATCATCCGCGCGAGTTCGCGGCGCAGCCGCTCGACGTCTTCACCTTTCTTGCCAATGACGATACCGGGCCGGGCGGTGTGAATTGAAATTCTCGCGGTCTGCGCCGGACGCTCGATCTCGATGCGACTGACGGATGCCTGCGACAGCCGCGCGCGGAGAAATTCGCGAACACGCAGATCGTTCAACAGGTACTTCGAATACTGCTTCTTATCCGCGTACCAGACCGACGTATGGCCTTTGACGATGCCAAGTCGCATTCCCGTCGGATTTACTTTCTGACCCATGCTAGCTCCGCTTACCGCGCCTGGGCGGTCGTATCTGAGACGGTGACGGTGATGTGGCAGGAGCGTTTCGAGATGCGATCCCCACGGCCCTTGGCGCGCGGCATCATGCGCTTCAGTGTCCTGCCTTCATCGACAAATATTCTGTGTACGCGCAATTCGTCCACGTCTGCGCCTTCGTTGTTCTCAGCGTTGGCAATCGCCGACTCGAGCACCTTGCGGACGAGCACGGCACTCTTCTGATTGCTGAAGCTCAGAATATCGAGCGCTTTGGCAACCGGCTTGCCACGCACCAGATCAACCACGAGACGGGCTTTTTGAGCCGCGATCCGTAGGCCTTTTGCAATTGCCGTAGCTTCCATCATTTCGCTCCGTGACTTGCGCGTTAGCGCTTCACTTTCTTGTCGCCCGCGTGACCCCGATAGGTACGCGTCGGCGCAAATTCGCCCAGCTTGTGGCCGACCATCTCCTCGGACACGTACACGGGAATGTGCTGACGACCGTTGTGGACCGCAATCGTCAGCCCGACCATGTCGGGCAGAATCATCGAGCGCCGCGACCACGTCT
Source organism: uncultured Gammaproteobacteria bacterium (assembly GCA_963735085.1). Taxonomy (GTDB): domain Bacteria; phylum Pseudomonadota; class Gammaproteobacteria; order Pseudomonadales; family Azotimanducaceae; genus DATJGR01. The sequence continues at coordinate 1,609,039 of CAVTJP010000005.1, read as the reverse complement.
TGATGGGGCGCTTGTCGTTCGCCGCCGACGCAACCTGGACCTTCTTTGCAAGGTGGAGGTCGACGAATGGTCCTTTTCTCAACGATCTTGGCACTTGGCTTCTCCCGCGGTCCGCTTATTTCTTGCCACGTCTATTTCTTACCGCGTCGGCGCACGATCATGCCGTCGGTTCGCTTGTTGCTGCGCGTCTTGTAACCTTTCGTCTTCGTGCCCCATGGCGATACCGGGTGACGGCCCGCAGACGTTTTGCCTTCACCACCACCATGCGGATGATCGACCGGATTCATCGCAACCCCGCGAACTGTCGGACGAATACCGCGCCATCGCTTCGCGCCGGCTTTACCCAACGATCGCAGGCTGTGTTCCGAGTTGCCGACTTCGCCGAGCGTGGCACGACATTCGATCAGCACCCGGCGCATCTCTCCGGATCGAAGACGCAACGTCGCGTAGGCACCTTCGCGCGCGACGAGTTGCGCCGAGCTGCCGGCGCTGCGCGCCAACTGCGCGCCACGTCCGGATTTCAACTCAACGCAATGCACTACGCTACCGAGCGGAACACTGCGCAACTGCATCGAATTGCCGGCGCGAATTGGCGCAGTGGAACCCGACATCAGCTGGTCACCGGCGGCGATTCCGCGTGGCGCCACGATATAGCGGCGTTCGCCGTCCTGATATTTCAGCAGCGCGATGTTCGCAGTGCGATTGGGGTCGTATTCGATGCGCTCGACGGTCGCTGGAATGCCGTCCTTGTCGCGCTTGAAGTCGATCACCCGATAATGCTGTTTGTGACCGCCGCCGTGGTGCCGCATCGTGATGCGGCCGGCATTATTGCGCCCGCCACGCTTGGTCTGACGTTCTACCAACGGCCAGTGCGGCTCGCCTTTGTGCAACTCCGGACTGACGACCTTGATGACGAAGCGTCGGCCAGGCGAGGTGGGTTTGGTCTTGACTACTGCCATCGCTGTTTCCCCTAGTCCGTCGCCGTCAGGTCGATGGTTTGACCGGGCACGAGGCGCACGTATGCCTTTTTCCAATGGTTCTTGCGCGACACACCACGTTGGGTCTGCTTTTCCTTGCCGCGCACGTTCAATGTCGAGACGTTTGCCACCCTGACCGAGAAGATCGACTCGACCGCCGCTTTGATTTCCGATTTGGTCGCATCGCGGGCCACCTTGAACGCGTACTGATTCGACGCATCCGTCAACGAAGCGATCTTTTCCGAGAAATGCGGCGCGAGCAGGATCGTGTAGTGGCGTTCTGTGGTCATGCCAGCACCTCCTCGAATCGCTTCAGGGCCGCGACGGTGATCAACACCCGATCGTGCGCGAGCAACGCCACCGGATCGAGCGCCGCGACGTCGCAGACGTCAACGTTCTTCAGGTTGCGCGCCGACAGATAAAGATTCGGATCGACGTCTTCAGTGACAATCAGCACGTTGGAAAGATCGAGCGCTTTGAGCTTGGCGAGGAGGGTTTGGGTTTTCGGGGCGTCGACGGAGAAGGTATCAATCGCAATCAGGCGGTCCTGGCGGATGAGTTCGGACGCGATGCAGCGCAGTGCGCCCTGATACATTTTGCGATTCACCTTCTGTGAGTGGTCCTGCGGCCGCGCCGCAAACGTCACCCCGCCGGCACGCCACAGCGGGCTGCGGCTACTGCCCGCGCGGGCGCGACCCGTTCCCTTCTGGCGCCACGGCTTTTTGCCGCCGCCCCTGACTTCGGCGCGCGTCAATTGCTTGCGCGTTCCATGCCGGCCACCCGCGAGGTACGCAACGACCACTTGGTGAACCAACGATTCGTTGAACTCGCGCCCGAACGCCAGTTCGGAAATTTCTACCGTGCCGCCACCAGGTGCCGCCAGGTTCAGATTCATCGCCACTGCTCCTCCAACATCCGCATGCCGCTCAGCCCTTCACGGCCGGTCGGATGTACACATCGGTGCCCGCCGCGCCAGGTACCGCGCCCCGGATCAGCAACAGGTTGCGTTCCGTATCGACGCGCGCGACGACGAGGTTCTGCTCGGTCACGCGCCGGTTACCCATTTGGCCCGACATCTTTTTGCCCTTGAAGACACGACCGGGCGACTGGTTCTGACCGATCGACCCCGGCACCCGGTGCGAGACCGAGTTGCCGTGCGTGGCGTCCTGACCCGCAAAGTTCCACCGTTTGATGGTGCCGGCAAAACCTTTACCTTTCGATATGCCCGTCACGTCGACCTTCTGGCCCGCCTCGAACTGGTCTACTCCCAGGGTCGCACCGGCGACCAACTCGGTCGTCTCAGACCCGTCGAGTCGAAACTCCCACGTACCGCGGCCCGCGAGGCTGCCAGCCTTTGCAAAGTGCCCAGCCATGGCCTTGGTAACGCGCTGCGCCTTGCGCGCGCCGGTCGTGACCTGCACCGCCATATATCCGTCGCGCTGCTCTGTTTTGAGTTGCGTAATGCGATTCGGATCTACTTCGATCACCGTCACGGGAATCGACGCGCCGTCTTCGGTGAAGATCCGCGTCATTCCACTCTTTCTGCCCACCAGACCAATGGCCACGGTATTCCTCTCGTTCGCACGGCTCGCCGTACGGGGCGGCCACATGTGGAGACCGCTCACCCACCTTCCGTAAGGAAGCGCGCAAGCGGTCGCTAACCATCCGTGATCCCCTGTCGGGATCTTGATGCACTGCCTCAAAAGTCCGTTTCGCGTCGTCCCTGCGAAGCGTCAACCGGGCGCCCTAGCGGCACCGCAAGGCAGTTCTAGTTCAAGCTGATCTGGACCTCGACTCCAGCGGCCAGATCAAGCTTCATCAATGCATCCACCGTCTTCTCGGTCGGCTCGACGATATCGAGCAGCCGCTTGTGGGTGCGAATTTCATATTGGTCGCGCGCGTCTTTGTTGACGTGCGGCGACACCAGAATCGTGAATCGTTCCTTTCGCGTCGGGAGCGGAATCGGGCCACGTACGAGCGCACCGGTTCGCTTCGCGGTGTCGACGATCTCCTGCGTCGATACATCGATCAAACGGTGATCGAAAGCCTTCAATCGAATTCGTATTCGCTGGTTCTGCACGACTTGTGACTCCAACCCCTACTTTCACAGAAAATTTTCACGGAGAAGTTTTTTAGGGGAAGAAAAGCCGCCCCTGGAAAAAGGAGGCGGCATTCTATAGAGCGGCCCCATGACTGTCAAACAGCATCCCGGCATCCGGCGCGCGCCCTTCCATTACACCCATCGGGCGACTGCTAACGAATATCCTCAGCCGCGCTCGGCGAACTCTACTCGACGATTTTGACGACGACGCCGGCGCCGACGGTCCGACCACCTTCGCGGATCGCAAACCGCAACCCCTCATCCATCGCAATCGGATTGATCAACGTCACAATCATGTTCACGTTGTCTCCCGGCATCACCATCTCAACGTCCGCCGGTAACTCCACCGACCCCGTTACATCCGTCGTGCGAAAGTAAAACTGCGGTCGATACCCCTTGAAAAACGGTGTATGCCGTCCCCCTTCATCCTTCGACAACACATACACTTCCGCTTCGAATTTGGTATGCGGCGTAATCGATCCCGGCTTCGCCAACACCTGACCACGCTCAACGTCGTCACGCTTCGTACCCCGCAACAACACCCCAACGTTCTCCCCCGCGCGACCCTCATCCAACAACTTGCGGAACATCTCCACACCCGTACACGTCGTACGCGTCGTGTCCTTGATCCCGACAATCTCGATCTCTTCGCCAACCTTGATCACACCACGGTCGATCCGTCCCGTCACCACCGTGCCACGACCCGAAATCGAAAAGACGTCCTCAATCGGCATCAAAAACGGCAGGTCCACCGCCCGTTCCGGTTCCGGAATGTACTCATCCAGCGTCTCCACCAACTTCTTCACACTCGGTGCACCAATCTCACTCGTATCACCTTCCAGTGCCTTCAACGCACTGCCAATGATGATCGGCGTGTCGTCACCCGGAAATTCATACCGGTCCAGCAACTCCCGGACCTCCATCTCCACCAACTCCAGCAACTCCGCATCGTCAACCATGTCCGCCTTGTTCAAATACACCACAATCCGCGGTACACCCACCTGACGCGACAACACAATATGTTCCCGCGTCTGCGGCATCGGACCATCCGCCGCCGACACCACCAAAATCGCTCCGTCCATCTGCGCCGCACCCGTGATCATGTTCTTCACATAATCCGCATGACCAGGACAATCTACATGCGCGTAGTGACGCTTCGGCGACTCGTATTCCACGTGCGACGTATTAATCGTAATACCCCGCTCCCGCTCCTCCGGCGCATTGTCAATCTGATCAAACGCCTTCACCTCCCCCTTACCCCACGCCTCCATACACACCTTCGTCAACGCCGCCGTCAACGTCGTCTTACCATGGTCTACATGCCCTATCGTCCCAACATTTACATGCGGCTTGTTCCGCTCAAACTTCGACTTCGACATTTGTCTTTTCCTCCAATCCACTCATGCCTGTTTGATGATCCCCTGCGCAATTCCGTCAGGGACGACCTGGTATCTAGAAAATTTCATCGCAAACGTTGCGCGACCCTGCGTTGCCGAGCGCAGATGCGTTGCGTAGCCGAACATCTCGGCCATCGGCACGTCGGCGCGAATGATTTTCCCCGTCGACCCGGCGTCGATGCCCTGGATCAGACCACGCCGACGATTGAAATCGCCCACGACATCGCCCAGATAAACCTCCGGCGTCGCCACTTCGACCGCCATGATCGGCTCGAGAACCGCCGGCCGGGCCTTCAACGCGCCGGCTTTCAGCGCCGTCGATGCCGCGATCCTGAATGCCATCTCCGATGAGTCGACCTCGTGATACGACCCGTCGAACAGCGTTACTGCGATGTTGGTCAACGGATAACCTGCCAGGACGCCACTACGCAACTGATCCCCAATGCCTCTCTCGACTGCGCCGATGAACGCCGGCGGGATGGTTCCGGCGGTGGTCTGGTCCGCAAACTGGTATGCGGCGCCACCTGCGGCCAGCGGCGCAAGGCGCAACCGCACATGCGCGTATTGACCGCGACCACCCCACTGACGCGCGAGCTTGCCTTCAATTTCAACTTGAGCGCGTATGGTCTCGCGATATGCAACGCGGGGTTTGCCGACGCTGATCGCGACTTTGAACTCACGCCGCAGCCGTTCGGCAACGACATCGAGGTGCAATTCGCCCATGCCTTCGATGATCGTTTGTCCGGAGTCTGCGTCGGTGTGGACGCGAAACGAGGGATCTTCCTCGGCCATATGCGCGAGTGCGGCCGCGAGGCTTTCGCGGTCCCGCACCGACTTCGGCTCGACCGCCACCGACATGACCGGCTCCGGAAAATCCATTCGTTCGAGCGTGATGATATGGTTGAGCGCGCACAACGTATCGCCGGTCGCGACGTCAAGCAGGCCCACTGCTGCGGCGATATCGCCGGCGCGAACTTCATGAATTTCGCTGCGGTCGTTCGCATGCATCTGCACCATGCGGCCGATACGTTCCGGTTTGCGCTTGGCGACGTGGTACACGACATCACCACTGTGCAACGCGCCTGAGTAAACACGGAAGAATGTCAACGTGCCGGTCGACGGATCCTTTGCGATCTTGAATACCAACGCTGCAAACGGCGCGTCGTCGCTCGACGCCCGAACGGCCGGGGTCACACCGTCTTCCAGCATGCCCGCGATCGCCCTGACTTCCGTGGGCGCCGGCAAATAGTCGACGACCGCGTCGAGCATTGCCTGAACGCCCTTGTTTCTGAACGCCGAACCACACAGCGCCGGGGCGATTTCATTTGCGATCGTCCGCTTTCGAAGCCCGGATCTGATCTCCTCGTTGGTCAGTGCGAGACCGCCGAGATATTTCTCGATCAGCTCTTCACTTGCGTCGGCTGCGATTGCAACGAGGCGTTCGCGAAACTTCTCGCACAGCGCGCGCATCTGCTGCGGGACTTCCCGCTTCTGGAAACTGAGGCCCAGATCCGCTTCGTCCCAATAGATCGCCTTCATCTCGATGAGATCGACGACGCCTTCGAAATTCTCTTCGGCACCGATCGGCAACTGAATCGGCACTGGATTGGCGCCGAGGCGATTTCGAATCTGTTCGACGACGCGAATGAAATCGGCGTCGGGGCGATCCATCTTGTTGACGAACACGATGCGCGGCACTTCGTATCTGTCAGCTTGCCGCCAAACTGTTTCGGACTGCGGTTCGACACCCGCCGTGCCACAGAAAACCGCACATGCGCCGTCGAGCACGCGCAAACTACGCTCCACCTCGACAGTGAAGTCGACGTGTCCGGGCGTGTCGATGATGTTGATGCGATGTTCTTCGCGCTGCTTGTCCATGCCCGACCAGAAGCAGGTCGTACACGCAGACGTGATCGTGATGCCACGCTCCTGCTCCTGCTCCATCCAGTCCATGATCGCGGCGCCGTCGTGCACCTCACCCAGCCTTTGCGACACGCCCGTGTAAAACAACACCCGCTCGGTGGTCGTCGTCTTCCCAGCGTCCACGTGCGCAACAATGCCGATGTTGCGATAGCGTGAAATCGGTGTTGTACGAGGCATGGCCCTCTCCGTCCATCGCCCGGCGTCAGAACGCGCTAGGGTACCCGGCAGCGTACCGCTACGTTCGCCGGCCGACACTCGCATCGATCAGAATCGATAGTGCGCGAATGCCTTGTTGGCCTCGGCCATGCGATGGGTGTCTTCGCGTTTTTTCACCGCACCACCGCGACCTTCGGCCGCATCGAAGATCTCGCCGGCCAGGCGGGCGGCCATCGATTTCTCACCGCGTCCGCGGGCATTGTCGACCAACCACCGCATCGCCAACGCCTGACGTCGCGATGGCCGTACTTCAACCGGGACCTGATAGGTCGCACCGCCGACGCGACGCGATTTCACTTCGATGTACGGCGCGATCGCTTCGAGCGCCTTTTCGAACACTTCGACCGGATCGGATTTTCCCCGTTCGCGAATGCGATCCAGCGCTCCGTACACGATGCCTTCGGCAACGGCTTTCTTGCCGCTGATCATGACGTGGTTGATGAACTTGGCGAGTATCTGATTGCCGTACATCGGGTCCGGCAAAATGGCGCGCTTGGCGGCGACGTGACGTCTTGGCATGGTGTTGCTCCTCTATTCAGGGTATCCGGCACACTCGGCCGGCCTTACTTGGGGTTTTCGAATCGACCGAAACTATTTCGGGCGCTTGGCTCCGTACTTGGATCGCGACTGACGGCGATCCGTCACGCCGGAGGTATCCAGGGTGCCGCGCACTGTGTGATAGCGAACGCCCGGCAGATCTTTCACGCGTCCGCCGCGAATCAGAACGACCGAGTGCTCCTGCAGATTGTGGCCTTCGCCACCGATGTAGGATGCCACCTCGTAGCCATTCGTCAGCCGTACACGGCATACTTTACGTAACGCCGAATTGGGCTTCTTCGGCGTCGTCGTGTAGACGCGCGTGCAGACACCGCGCTTCTGCGGCGATCCCTGCAGCGCGGGCACCTGATTCTTTTCAACCTTGCGCTTGCGCGGCTTGCGCACGAGCTGGCTGATTGTCGCCATTTGACACGTCCTCTAGATAAAACCGGGGGCGCAGGTGCCCCCGGATGAAAGGTGCGCGATTCTAGTCGCTCTCCTACTGAGCCGCAACCAAACGCGGTCAGCTGCCGCTGTTGCTCAGCGCTTCGGATAGCGCCGCTTCAATCTCATCGGCCGTAGCACCTTGCTCTTTCGCGAGTCGCGCGGCCAATTCCTGCTCGCGCTTGCGTTTGCGTTCACTGTGGTACGCGAGACCGGTTCCTGCTGGGATCAGTCGCCCGACCACAACGTTCTCCTTTAGACCCCGGAGAAAGTCGCGTTTGCCGGTAACCGCAGCTTCGGTCAACACGCGCGTTGTCTCCTGGAAGGATGCCGCCGACAGGAACGACTCCGTAGCGAGCGATGCCTTGGTGATGCCGAGCAGTTGTCGTTCGAATCCAATCAGATCCTTCGATTCGGCGCGCAGCCGTTCGTTTTCCTCGACTACCGCCACGTGTTCCAGTTGCTCACCGCGAATCAACGACGAATCGCCCGGATCGGTGATCTCTACTTTGCGCAGCATCTGCCGCACGATCACTTCGATGTGCTTGTCGTTGATCGTCACGCCCTGCAGGCGATACACCTCCTGAATCTCGTTGGTGATGTACCGCGCGAGTTCGTTGACGCCCTTCAGACGCAGAATGTCGTGTGGCGAAGCAGCGCCGTCGGAAACGACTTCGCCACGCTCCACCGACTCGCCTTCGAACACGCCGATGTTGCGCCATTTCGGTATCAACGTTTCGTACGGATCACCGTCCGCTGGCGTTATCACCAGGCGTCGCTTGCCCTTGGTCTCCTTGCCGAAACTGATGGTGCCCGACGCCTCCGCCAGGATCGCCGGTTCCTTCGGCTTGCGTGCTTCGAACAGGTCCGCCACTCGAGGCAGACCACCGGTAATGTCGCGGGTCTTCGAACCTTCCTGTGGAATCCGTGCGATGACATCGCCGACACCGATTTGCTCGCCGTCTTCGAGGCTCAATATCGCATCCGCCGGAAGCAGGTAGTGCGCCGGTACGTCGGTGCCTGCGAGGAACACCTCTTTGCCTTTGCCGTCGACGAGACTGATCGCAGGACGCAGGTCCTTACCCGCGCTTGGACGATCCTTCGCGTCGAGCACGAGGATATTCGTCAGGCCAGTCAGTTCGTCTGTCTGCCGATTGATCGACAGACCCTCTTCCATGTCCTGGAAGACCGCCTTGCCCGCCACTTCGGTGATGATCGCGTGGGTATGCGGATCCCATTGCGCAATCATCTGACCCGCGTCTACGTGTTCGTTCTCGCTGACCGAAATCACGGCACCATACGGCAACTTGTAGCGTTCGCGCTCGCGACCCTGTGTATCGGCGATCGCTATTTCCCCGGAGCGCGAGACCGCAACCAGTTCACCCGTATCGCGCTTGACCGTCTTCAGGTTGTGCAGGCGTACCGAGCCGCCGTGCTTCACCTGAATGTTGTCGATTGCAGTGGCCCGCGACGCCGCACCGCCGATGTGGAATGTCCGCATCGTCAACTGCGTGCCCGGCTCGCCGATCGATTGAGCTGCGATGACGCCGACCGATTCACCGACGTTGACCAGATGGCCACGCGCCAGATCGCGTCCGTAACATGTTGCACACACGCCGTGGCGTGTATCGCAGGTGATCGGCGAACGCACGATCAACTCGTCGACACCCAGCGTCTCGAGTTGTTCGACCCATGCCTCGTCGAGCATCGTGCCGGCCGGCATCAGCAATGTCTTGCCATCGGAGGCATGCACATCGTTCGCGACAACCCGACCCAACACGCGTGCCGCCAACGGTTCCACGACGTCGCCGCCTTCGATCAACGCGCTGATGTGCAGGCCCTGCCGCGTACCGCAATCCACTTCGGTCACCACCAGATCCTGCGCCACGTCGACGAGGCGACGTGTCAGATAGCCGGAGTTCGCCGTCTTCAGCGCGGTATCCGCGAGACCTTTGCGGGCGCCGTGGGTAGAGATGAAGTACTCGTTCACCGACAGCCCTTCGCGGAAGTTGGCGGTGATCGGCGTTTCGATGATGCTGCCATCCGGCTTCGTCATCAGCCCGCGCATACCGGCCAACTGTCGAATCTGGGCCGGCGAACCTCGCGCGCCGGAGTCGGCATAGATGTACACGGAGTTGAACGACGCCTGGTCTTCGTCGTTGCCGTCCCGGTTGACGACCTTCTCCCGCGAGATGCCGTCCATCATCGACCGTGCAACGAGATCGTTCGCGCGCGACCAGATGTCGACGACCTTGTTGTACTTCTCGCCCTGAGTGACCAGACCCGATGCGTACTGTGACTCGATCTCCTTCACTTCGGATTCAGCGTCGCCGATGATCTTCGCTTTCGCTTGTGGAATGACGAAGTCCTCGACGCCGATCGATGCACCGGATGACGTGGATTGCGCGAAGCCGGTGTACATCAACTGATCTGCGAATATCACCGTCTCCTTGAGACCCACGTTGCGGTAACAGGCATTGATCAAACCCGAGATCGACTTTTTGTCCATCGGCTTGTTGATCAAACCGAACGGCAGCTGCTTCGGCACGATCTCATACAGCAACGCGCGTCCGACCGTCGTTTCGACGAGCGAGCGCTCCTCGTGGAGGTTGCCGTCCTCGTCAGCGACGTGTTCGACGATGCGAACTTTGACTCGCGCATGCAGTGACGCGGTGCCGGTGCGATACGCGCGATGAACTTCGCCCGCATCCGCGAACGTCATACCCTCACCCTTCGCATTGACGCGGTCTCGGGTCATGTAATACAGGCCCAGCACGACGTCCTGTGACGGCACGATGATCGGTTCACCCGATGCCGGCGACAGAATGTTGTTCGTCGACATCATCAGCGCGCGCGATTCGAGCTGTGCTTCGAGCGTCAACGGCACGTGTACTGCCATCTGGTCACCATCGAAGTCCGCGTTGTACGCGGCGCAAACGAGCGGGTGCAGCTGAATCGCTTTACCTTCGATCAACGTCGGTTCGAATGCCTGGATGCCGAGACGGTGCAACGTCGGCGCACGGTTCAACAGCACCGGGTGTTCGCGAATGACCTCGGCCAGGATGTCCCAGACCTCGGCGGTTTCGCGCTCCACCATCTTCTTCGCAGCTTTGATCGTTGTCGCCAGACCGCGCGCTTCGAGCTTGCCGAAGATGAACGGCTTGAACAGCTCCAGCGCCATTTTCTTCGGCAATCCGCACTGGTGCAGCTTCAGAGTCGGTCCGACCACGATGACCGAGCGGCCGGAATAATCGACACGCTTGCCGAGCAGGTTCTGCCGGAACCGGCCCTGCTTGCCTTTGATCATGTCGGCCAGCGACTTCAACGGGCGCTTGTTGGAACCGGTGATTGCACGACCGCGGCGACCGTTGTCGAGCAGCGCGTCAACCGCTTCCTGCAGCATCCGCTTTTCGTTGCGCACGATGATGTCGGGCGCATTCAGATCGAGCAGCCGCTTCAAACGGTTGTTGCGGTTGATCACGCGGCGATACAGATCGTTCAGATCGGACGTCGCGAAGCGACCCCCGTCGAGCGGCACGAGCGGACGCAGATCAGGCGGCAACACCGGCAGCACGGTCATGATCATCCACTCGGGGTTGTTGCCCGAGTTGACGAACGCTTCCATCAACTTCAAGCGCTTCGACAGCTTCTTGATCTTCGTTTCGGAGTTCGTTGCCGGAATCTCTTCGCGCAGGCGGGCGATCTCTTCATCGACGTCCTGAGCTTTCAGCAACGCCTGAATCGCCTCGGCACCCATCTTTGCGACGAATTCGTCACCGAATTCTTCCAGCTTCGCGTAGTACTCCTCATCGGTCAGCAACTGACCGACATCGAGATCGGTCATGCCCGAGTCGACAACGACGTACGATTCGAAATACAACACGCGCTCGATGTCGCGCAACGTCATATCGAGCAGCAGCCCGATGCGCGACGGCAGCGACTTCAGAAACCAGATGTGGGCGACGGGACTCGCAAGTTCGATGTGGCCCATGCGATCCCGCCGTACCTTCGTCAACGTCACCTCGACGCCGCATTTCTCGCAGATGACGCCGCGGTGTTTCAAGCGCTTGTACTTGCCGCACAGGCACTCGTAGTCCTTCGTCGGCCCGAAGATCCGCGCACAAAACAAGCCGTCGCGTTCAGGTTTGAACGTACGGTAGTTGATGGTCTCGGGCTTTTTGACCTCGCCGAACGACCACGAGCGGATCATGTCCGGCGACGCGAGACCAATGCGCAACGAATCGAATTCGTCAACGCTTCCTTGAGATTTGAGAAGATTCAATAAGTCTTTCAATGTCTCTCTCCGTTCATTAGGTTCGGTCTCACTCGCTCTCGAGTTCCATGTCGATCCCGAGGGATCGCACTTCTTTCAGCAGCACGTTGAACGATTCGGGCATACCCGGATCCATGCGAAAATCGCCATCGACGATGTTTTTGTACATCTTCGTTCTGCCGGCGACGTCGTCCGATTTGACCGTGAGCATTTCCTGCAACGTATACGCCGCCCCGTAGGCCTCGAGCGCCCACACTTCCATTTCGCCGAAGCGCTGACCGCCGAACTGTGCCTTGCCACCGAGTGGTTGTTGCGTGACCAGGCTGTACGAACCGGTCGAGCGCGCGTGCATTTTGTCGTCGACGAGGTGGTTCAGCTTCATCATATACATATAGCCGATCGTTACCGGACGATCGAACTGATCCCCGGTACGCCCGTCCCAAAGCGTTGCCTGACCCGTACTCGGCAATTCCGCCAACGCCAGCATCTTCTTGATTTCAGCCTCATTAGCGCCGTCGAACACCTGCGTTGCCATCGGCACGCCGCCGATCAGGTTTCGCGCTAGCTCGAGGATCTCGTCGTCGCTCAACGACTGCAGGTCTTCCGCACGGCCACCGGTACCGTTGTAGATTTCGTCGAGAAACTTGCGAATGTCGGCAGCCTTGCGCTGCTCTTCGAGCATCCGGTTGATCTTTTCACCCAGACCCGTTGCAGCCCAGCCCAGGTGTGTTTCCAACACCTGGCCGACGTTCATTCGTGACGGCACCCCGAGCGGATTCAACACGATGTCCACCGGCTCACCGCGCGAATCGAACGGCATGTCTTCCACCGGCATGATCACCGAGATCACCCCTTTGTTGCCGTGTCTGCCGGCCATCTTGTCGCCGGGCTGAATGCGCCGCTTGATCGCGAGGTAAACCTTCACGATCTTCAGCACGCCCGGCGCGAGGTCGTCGCCACTCTCGAGCTTCTGCTTCTTGTCGGCGTAGCGTGCGTCGAGTTTCTCGCGGCGCGCCTTCAGCTGCGCCTCGGCCTTTTCCAGCTGCTCATTCAGAGCATCTTCGGACATGCGGATGCGGAACCAGTCATCGCCATGCGCCAGCGCATCGAGATATTCCGATGTAACCGCGCCGCCTTTTGCCATATCCGGTGCGCTCGCCGCCTTCTTGCCGACGAGTGCCTGTCGCAGCCGCTGATACGTCGCGAGTTCGACGATTCGGTATTCGTCGTCCAGGTCTTTGCGGATCTGGGCAAGCTGAGACTTCTCGATGTCCTTCGCCCGCTGATCCTTCTCAACGCCGTCACGCGTGAACACCTGCACATCGATCACGGTGCCTTTGACGCTGGTCGGCACACGCAGCGACGTGTCTTTTACGTCTGAAGCCTTCTCGCCGAAGATCGCGCGCAGCAGCTTCTCTTCCGGTGTCAGTTGTGTCTCGCCTTTCGGCGTGACCTTACCAACCAGGATGTCGCCTGATTTAACTTCGGCGCCGATGTAGACGATGCCGGATTCGTCGAGTTTGGCGAGTGCCGACTCACCGACGTTCGGAATGTCGCAGGTGATCTCTTCAGGGCCGAGTTTCGTATCACGCGCGATACACGTCAGTTCCTGAATGTGGATGCTCGTGAAACGGTCTTCCTGAACCACGCGCTCCGATACCAGAATCGAGTCTTCGAAGTTGTAGCCGTTCCACGGCATGAACGCGATGCGCATGTTCTGACCCAGCGCGAGTTCGCCCATATCGATGGACGGTCCATCAGCGAGGATGTCGCCACGCGCGATCTGATCGCCTTTCTTCACCAGAGGCCGCTGGTTGATGCAGGTGTTCTGGTTCGAGCGCGTGAATTTCGTCAAATTGTAGATATCGACGCCCGCCTCGCCCGCATCCGTCTCACGGTCGGCAACGCGCACGACAATACGCGCCGCATCGACGCTGTCGATGACGCCGCCACGCTGCGCTATCACACACACGCCCGAATCGCGCGCGACATGGCGTTCCATACCGGTGCCAACGAGCGGCTTCTCGGTGCGAATGGTCGGCACGCCCTGGCGTTGCATGTTCGAACCCATCAGCGCGCGGTTCGCGTCATCGTGTTCGAGGAACGGAATCAGCGCCGCGGCCACCGACACAACCTGCTTCGGCGAAACGTCCATATAGTTGACGTTTTCCGGTGTCGCCTTCTCGAATTCGTTCTGATGCCGAACATCGACGAGATCGCCGATGAACTGACCTTTGGCATCGAGTCGCGAACTCGCTTGCGCGATCACGTACTCCGCTTCGTCGATCGCCGACAGGTATTCGATGTCGTTGGTCACCTTGCCGCCGACAACTTTGCGATACGGTGTTTCAAGGAACCCATATTCGTTCGTCCGCGCATACGTCGCGAGACTGTTGATCAGACCGATGTTCGGACCTTCCGGCGTTTCGATCGGGCAAACCCGGCCGTAGTGCGTCGGATGCACGTCGCGAACTTCGAACCCCGCTCGCTCACGCGTCAGGCCGCCCGGCCCAAGCGCCGATACGCGCCGCTTGTGGGTGACCTCGGACAACGGATTGTTCTGGTCCATGAACTGCGACAGCTGACTGGAGCCGAAAAATTCCTTGATCGCGGCGGCCACAGGCTTCGCATTGATCATGTCCTGCGGCATCAAGCCTTCGCTTTCGGCAAGCGATAGACGCTCTTTCACCGCACGCTCGACGCGAATCAGGCCGACCCGGAATTGGTTCTCCGCCATCTCGCCCACTGAACGAACCCGGCGGTTGCCGAGATGGTCGATGTCATCGACCGTGCCTTTGCCGTTGCGGATCGCAATGAGCGTGCGCAACACTTCGATGATGTCCTGGGCGTCGAGCACGCCGGAGCCTGTTATGGCTTCGCGACCAAGGCGGCGGTTGAACTTCATGCGCCCGACCGCGGACAAATCGTATCGCTCAGGCGTGAAGAACAGATTGTTGAACAGGTTTTCGGCAGCTTCCTTCGTCGGCGGTTCTCCAGGACGCATCATGCGGTAGATCTCAACCAGCGCCTCGAGTCGGTTACGCGTCGCGTCTATGCGCAGCGTGTCCGAAACGTATGGCCCGCAGTCGAGTTCGTTCGTGTAGATCGTCTCGATCGTCGATACGCCTGCCTCGAGTAACTGATTCAGCACTTCGTCAGTGATGATCGCGTTGCAGGGAACGAGAATTTCGCCGGTGTCCTGGTTGACGATGTCGCGCGCGATGACGCGATCCAGCATGTACTCGCGCGGAACATCGAGGCGGCGAAGGCCCGATTTTTCGAGCAGCCGAACGTGGCGCGCGGTAATGCGCCGGCCCACTTCGACGATGGTGTCGCCCTTCTTGTCCTTGATTTCAAACGATGCGACATCGCCGCGCATCCGCTCGGGAATCAGGTCGATCGAGAAGCCATCCTTCTTGACATGAAACTGGTTGGTCTCGAAGAACATCTCCAGCATCTGTTCAGATGTGAAATCCAGCGCCCGTAGCAGAATCGTCGCTGGCAGTTTGCGGCGACGGTCGATGCGCACGAACACACAGTCCTTCGGGTCGAATTCGAAATCGAGCCAGGAGCCGCGATAAGGAATCACGCGGCCGTTGTACAGCAACTTGCCTGACGAGTGTGTCTTGCCGCGGTCGTGATCGTAGAACACGCCAGGCGATCGGTGCAGCTGCGAGACCACCACGCGCTCGGTACCGTTGATCACGAAGGTGCCGTTTTCGGTCATGAGCGGAATCTCGCCCATGTAGACTTCCTGCTCCTTCACGTCTTTGACCGCCTTCGAGGCAGATTCGCGGTCATAGATGATCAGCCGCACCCGAACGCGCAGCGGCGCCGCGTACGTAATGCCGCGCGATACGCACTCTTTGACATCGAATACCGGGTCGCCCAGACGGTAATCGACATACTCGAGTGCCGCATTGCCAGAATAACTGACGATGGGAAATACCGACCGGAACGCGGCATGCAGACCTGCATCGCGGCGATCTGTCGCGCTTCCGTTCAGCTGCAGGAACCGATTGTAGGAGTCGATCTGGATAGAGAGCAGGTACGGTATCTCCATGATCTCCGGTAATTTGCCGAAGTCTTTTCGGATCCGCTTTTTCTCGGTAAAGCTATACGCCATTCGAATCTCCCGGTTGCTCAACTTTTTGCGCCAAACAGCTCATCACCACCAACTACTACTCGAATTCTCTCGTGTCCCAACCCGACTCAACGCCCCAACGACGAAAGGCCGGGTCGGCGCAACCTCCCGGTCGCACCGCCAGCCGTTCCATCGGATGAGTGGCCGAATCGAAGCCAAGCAGGCTACTTGAGCTCGACCGTTGCGCCGGCCTCTTCCAACTGCTTCTTGATCTCTTCCGCCTCTGCCTTGCTCACACCTTCCTTCACGGATGAAGGCGCGCCATCGACCAGATCCTTGGCTTCCTTCAAGCCGAGGCCCGTCACGGTACGCACCGCTTTGATGACATTCACTTTTTTCTCGCCGATCGATGCCAGAAATACATTGAATTCGGTCTGCTCTTCAACAACGGCGGCGGCAGCGCCCGCCGCCGCCGGGGCCGCTGCGACGGCTGCCGCTGCAGTCACGCCGAACTTCTCTTCCATCGCCTGTACGAGGTCGACAACCTGCATGACACTCATGTCGGCGATCGCGTTCAAAATATCGTCTTTGGACAAAGCCATCTCGAAATCTCCTAACTAATCTTCAAATCTGCGTTTGCTTGGGTGAATTGCGGTGTACCGCCAAGACTAGGCCGCCGCTTCCTTTTGTTCGCGAACCGCCGCCAACGTGCGTACCAGTTTCCCCGGTATCTCGTTGAGCGTGCGCGCCAACTTCGCAACCGGTGCCTGCATGACCGACATGAGAAGCGACAGCGCTTCATCTCGGGTTGGCAGTGTCGCCACTCGGTCGAGTTGGTCCGCAGGCAACAACGTTCCGCCAATGGACAACGCTTTGACTTCGAGTTTCTCGAAGGCCTTTACGTACTCCTTCAGCAGGCGCGCCGCCGCACCCGGTTCTTCCTGGGAAAAGGCAACGAGAGTCGGACCGACGAGTGCTGCTTGCAGACATTCGTGATCCGTCCCTGCGACCGCGCGCTTCGCCAACGTATTGCGGATGACCCTCATGTAGACGCCCGACGCCCGCGCTTTCGCACGAAGTTCGGTCATCTGGCTTACGGTCAGCCCGCGATAGTCGGCCAACACTGCGGACAACGCTTTCCCAGCCGCTTCGTTCACCTCGGCAACGATTGCCTGCTTGTGCTCGAGTTTCAGTGCCACCGATGCTCTCCTGGATGAGGCCGGTTTCCCGGCTTACCTCTTTTCTGCTTCTACGTGATCCGTCTTCGACAGATCGGTTGCACGGCGAGACCCAGATCTCGTTCAAGACTCACCGTCTGCGTGGGCCCTCGCGACTTAAGCCGGTTCCAGCAAGCGCACCGACACCCACGGTCTTTGACGGACCACGACGTTTTATCGACGTCGTGGTGCCACCAAAACTGTTGAATACCCTGTCAGCCCTCCAGAGAGGCCTGATCGATCGCCACGCCCGGTCCCATCGTCGTCGACAACGTGACCTTCTTCAGGTAGACGCCCTTCGCCGACGCCGGCTTGGCCTTTCTCAAATCTGCCATCAGCGCTTCCAGGTTTTCTTTGATCTCCTTGGCGCCAAAGCCAACCTTGCCCACGCTGCCATGCACAATTCCGGCTTTATCGGCGCGGAATTGAACCTGGCCGGACTTGGCATTACGCACTGCAGTCTCGACATCAGGAGTTACCGTGCCGGTCTTCGGGTTCGGCATCAGCCCGCGCGGACCCAGCACCTTGCCCAGCTGGCCGACGATTCGCATCGCGTCAGGCGTTGCGATTACGACGTCGAAATTCAGCTCACCCGCTTTGATTTGTTCGGCAAGATCCTCGAATCCAACAATATCCGCACCAGCCGCAGTAGCCTTCTCTGCATTCGCGCCTTGTGCAAACACTGCAACGCGCGTCTCCTTACCCGTTCCGTGCGGCAAAGTCGTAGCACCGCGAACGGCTTGGTCCGACTTACGCGGATCGACACCGAGATTGACGGCCACGTCGATCGACTCTTTGAACTTCGTCGTTGCCACTTCGTTGAGCAGTTTGACGGCATCGTCGATCGAGTACGTCCGCTCACGATCGATCTTTGCCGCAATCGCCTTCATGCGCTTAGAGAGATTTGCCATGCTAAAGCCCCTCAACTTCGATGCCGGCGCTGCGGGCGCTACCGGCGATCGTGCGAACAGCGGCCTCCATTCCAGCGGCCGTCAGATCCGGCGCTTTCAGACGCGCAATCTCTTCCACCTGTGCACGCGTCACCTTGCCAACTTTGTTGGTATTGGGAACCGCACTGCCCTTATCAATGCTTGCGGCCTTGCGAAGTAACACCGCCGCGGGCGGAGTCTTTTTGATGAACGTGAAACTGCGGTCGCTGTATACCGTAATGACGACCGGAATCGGCATGCCAACTTCCATGCCCTGCGTATCGGCATTGAACGCCTTGCAGAACTCCATGATGTTCACGCCGTGCTGTCCTAGCGCGGGACCCACCGGAGGGCTGGGATTCGCCTTCCCGGCCGGCACTTGCAACCGGATGTACGCTTGTACTTTCTTCGCCATATAGCGCTCCTTGTATGGGTTCCAGCGTGCGTTGACATGAACAATCGCACTCCCCGGCGGCCGTTCGGCCGATCAAACTATCGAAAACGTATCGCTGGTGCGCATCTCTACCCACACAGCCATTCAGCCTTTTTCTACCTGAGCAAAATCAAGCTCCACGGGCGTCGAACGCCCGAAGATCGTCACCGCGACCACCAGCCGACTCTTCTCATAATTCACCTGCTCGACAACGCCGTTGAAGTCGTTGAACGGACCATCCATCACCCGCACGAGTTCACCGGGTTCGTAGACAGTTTTCGGCGTGGCTTTGTCACCGCCGGTTTCCACACGATCGAGAATCGCGTTCGCTTCAGCCTCAGTCAGCGGCGCGGGACGATCGGCCTTGCCGCCAATGAATCCCATGACACGTGGAGTCTCTTTGACCAGGTGCCAGGTCTCATCGTTCAACTCCATCTCGACCAGCACATAGCCAGGGAAGAACTTGCGCTCACTGCGGCGCTTTTGTCCCGCGCGCATTTCGACCACTTCTTCCGTGGGCACCAAGACCTGGCCGAAATACTCGTCGAGCTTCGAAAGACCAATCCGTTCTTTGAGCGCCCGAGCGACGTTTTTCTCGAAGCCCGAATAGGCGTGCACTACATACCAGCGTTTCGCCATCGCGCTACCCGATCACAATAGAGACAATCCAGCTCAACAGCGAGTCGAGCCCCCAGAGAACCAGAGAGAACACCAGCACCAAGCCAACCACGATAAATGTTGTCTGGGTTGTCTCCTGACGATTCGGCCAGACTACGCGCCGGATCTCTACTCGCGATTCCATGATCAGGGTCCACAGCGCCTTGCCCTGATTCGTTTGAAACGTAACAAGCGCAGCGATCCCAGCCAGCGCCAATAGCGCCAGGACTCGATAGAGCAGCGATTGATCCTGGTAATACCAGTTGCCGAATACACCACCGGCCACGACTACCGCAACGACGATCCATTTGAACCAATCCGTAATGGATTGGCCGGACTGGGCATTTGCACTCACGTAACTTGAGATCCTTACGACGACCTAGTGGCAGGCCAGGAGGGAATCGAACCCCCAACCTGCGGTTTTGGAGACCGCTGCTCTACCAATTGAGCTACTGACCTGAAGCTCTAATCCTTCACTCGACGATTTTGACGACGACGCCGGCGCCGACGGTCCGACCACCTTCGCGGATCGCAAACCGCAACCCCTCATCCATCGCAATCGGATTGATCAACGTCACAATCATGTTCACGTTGTCTCCCGGCATCACCATCTCAACGTCCGCCGGTAACTCCACCGACCCCGTTACATCCGTCGTGCGAAAGTAAAACTGCGGTCGATACCCCTTGAAAAACGGTGTATGCCGTCCCCCTTCATCCTTCGACAACACATACACTTCCGCTTCGAATTTGGTATGCGGCGTAATCGATCCCGGCTTCGCCAACACCTGACCACGCTCAACGTCGTCACGCTTCGTACCCCGCAACAACACCCCAACGTTCTCCCCCGCGCGACCCTCATCCAACAACTTGCGGAACATCTCCACACCCGTACACGTCGTACGCGTCGTGTCCTTGATCCCGACAATCTCGATCTCTTCGCCAACCTTGATCACACCACGGTCGATCCGTCCCGTCACCACCGTGCCACGACCCGAAATCGAAAAGACGTCCTCAATCGGCATCAAAAACGGCAGGTCCACCGCCCGTTCCGGTTCCGGAATGTACTCATCCAGCGTCTCCACCAACTTCTTCACACTCGGTGCACCAATCTCACTCGTATCACCTTCCAGTGCCTTCAACGCACTGCCAATGATGATCGGCGTGTCGTCACCCGGAAATTCATACCGGTCCAGCAACTCCCGGACCTCCATCTCCACCAACTCCAGCAACTCCGCATCGTCAACCATGTCCGCCTTGTTCAAATACACCACAATCCGCGGTACACCCACCTGACGCGACAACACAATATGTTCCCGCGTCTGCGGCATCGGACCATCCGCCGCCGACACCACCAAAATCGCTCCGTCCATCTGCGCCGCACCCGTGATCATGTTCTTCACATAATCCGCATGACCAGGACAATCTACATGCGCGTAGTGACGCTTCGGCGACTCGTATTCCACGTGCGACGTATTAATCGTAATACCCCGCTCCCGCTCCTCCGGCGCATTGTCAATCTGATCAAACGCCTTCACCTCCCCCTTACCCCACGCCTCCATACACACCTTCGTCAACGCCGCCGTCAACGTCGTCTTACCATGGTCTACATGCCCTATCGTCCCAACATTTACATGCGGCTTGTTCCGCTCAAACTTCGACTTCGACATTTGTCTAACCGCCTCCTTCTAATGGTCCCGGTGTGTTACGGAAAATTCGTGTTCGATTTCGGGGATTGTGGTGCTCACAACCGGATTCGAACCGGTGGCCTCTTCCTTACCAAGGAAGTGCTCTACCGACTGAGCTATGTGAGCAATAGAGCTTCCCGCTGCCGCAGTCGCCGATCGCGGTTCGTTCCGGCACTCGAGGAGACATCCGCGCGATGGAGCGGGTAGCGGGAATCGAACCCGCACCTTCAGCTTGGAAGGCTGAGGTTCTACCATTGAACCATACCCGCCGCACAATTCGTTCCACCTCAATAACGTGACAACCAACGCGCGCTGCTTGCGCCGGTCGACTACCAATTGCATCTTCGTTCGCAGGTTCGATTCAGACTGCCTGGTGGAGGGGGTAGGATTCGAACCTACGAAGGCTAAGCCGTCAGATTTACAGTCTGATCCCTTTGACCGCTCGGGAACCCCTCCGAGCAAGGACGCGCGATTTTGCCCGCGACCCCCACCTATGTCAACGACATACGGCGTGTTATCCCTGTAAATGCAAGCACTTACGTTATCGTTTGACACTGTGTGACCCGCGCTTGGTGCCGCCACAAGGAGTTGAACCCTGGACCATCTCATTACAAATGAGCTGCTCTACCAACTGAGCTATGGCGGCCGAAATGGGGGCGGCATTCTATAGAATGCGCGGATGGCGCGCAACGATTTGAGGCGTGATACCTGTCAGTGCAGCTCCGCGTCACTACGCAGCGACACTTCACCGCCGCTGAAATGACAGATGCCCTGATCCGTCTCCAGGATGAGTTCTCCGTTGTCGTTTACGCCACGCGCGGTGCCCACAACAGTTGCATTCACGCTGACTACGCGTACCCGGCGATTCTGGTGTGCGTGCAGCGCTTCCCAAACCGATCGCATCGATGCGAATCCCTGTGCCTCAAAACGCCCTATCAGATCGTGAATCGAGTTGATCAACTGCGCGGTGAGGCTATTGCGTGAAATATTTCGGTTTCGAACCAACGCGTCGCCAACAGGAATGCCGAGGCGTGCAGCAACTTCGACGCTGGATCCGATATTGATCCCAACGCCGATGACCACCTCGAGCGGGTTTGCGATCCGGACGATCTCGATCAATATCCCACCCAGCTTGGCGCCGTCGAGGAGGATGTCGTTCGGCCATTTGAGCAGGACGCCACTCACACCGGACCGCTCCAGAGCATCAGCAACCGCAATGCCAACGACCAGGCTGAGCGGCGCGACCGCGGCCATCGCGACCGAGATACTCACACCCAACGACATCGCAACGTTGCCACCCGCCGGGGTCAGCCAGGTCCGGCCTCGTCGCCCTCGTCCGCTGGTTTGTCGTTCGGCGATGCACACAATGCCGTCGATCGACTCAACGGCCGCTCGGCTCATCAAGCGCGAATTGGTCGAATCGATCTCGAGATGGATGTCGAGTTCCCGCAGCCAACGCCCTGCGGCTGGGGAAAGGCCGGCGACGATGAGTTCGCGGCTCAGAGGCCGAATACTGGAGACCATTTTCTACAGACCGGATCCGCTCGAGAACGAGCGACTATATCTCACGCTGTAGCAATTCCCTCGCGCACCGGTCCCGGACCCAGAAACAACAAGGCCCACCAGAGGTGGGCCCTGTTCACTAACAAGCCTGACGATGTCCTACTCTCACATGGGGAGACCCCACACTACCATCGGCGCTGAGCCGTTTCACTGCTGAGTTCGGGATGGGATCAGGTGGTTCCGACTCGCTATCGTCGTCAGGCAAACCGCTAAACCGGTGCCAAACAAGTTGGAATCAATGCAGGTTTGATGCGTTGGATACGCTGGGTTATATGGTCAAGCCTCACGGGCAATTAGTACGGGTTAGCTCAACGCCTCGCAGCGCTTACACACCCCGCCTATCAACCTCGTAGTCTACGAGGGCCCTTCAGGATCATAAGATCAGTGAGATCTCATCTTGAGGGGGGCTTCCCGCTTAGATGCTTTCAGCGGTTATCCCTTCCGGACATAGCTACCCGGCAATGCCACTGGCGTGACAACCGGAACACCAGAGGTCCGTCCACTCCGGTCCTCTCGTACTAGGAGCAGCTCCTCTCAAATCTCATACGCCCACGGCAGATAGGGACCGAACTGTCTCACGACGTTCTAAACCCAGCTCGCGTACCACTTTAAATGGCGAACAGCCATACCCTTGGGACCGGCTTCAGCCCCAGGATGTGATGAGCCGACATCGAGGTGCCAAACACCGCCGTCGATGTGAACTCTTGGGCGGTATCAGCCTGTTATCCCCGGAGTACCTTTTATCCGTTGAGCGATGGCCCTTCCATACAGAACCACCGGATCACTAAGACCGTCTTTCGACCCTGCTCGACTTGTCAGTCTCGCAGTCAAGCGCGCTTCTGCCTTTACACGCAACGCATGATTTCCGACCATGCTGAGCGCACCTTCGTGCTCCTCCGTTACTCTTTGGGAGGAGACCGCCCCAGTCAAACTACCCACCACACACTGTCCTCGACCCGGATAACGGGTCAGAGTTAGAACCCCGACATGACCAGGGTGGTATTTCAAGGTTGGCTCCACCGAAACTAGCGTCCCGGCTTCAAAGCCTCCCACCTATCCTACACAGGTCAGGTCAAAGTCCAGTGTGAAGCTATAGTAAAGGTTCACGGGGTCTTTCCGTCTAGCCGCGGGTACACGGCATCTTCACCGCGATTTCAATTTCACTGAGTCTCGGGTGGAGACAGTGTGGCCATCGTTACGCCATTCGTGCAGGTCGGAACTTACCCGACAAGGAATTTCGCTACCTTAGGACCGTTATAGTTACGGCCGCCGTTTACCGGGGCTTCGATCAAGAGCTTCGCTTACGCTAACCCCATCAATTAACCTTCCGGCACCGGGCAGGCGTCACACCCTATACTTCCACTTACGTGTTTGCAGAGTGCTGTGTTTTTAATAAACAGTCGCAGCCACCTGGTATCTTCGACCCCCTTCCGCTCCAGCCGCGAGGGCTTTCACGTAACAGGGGCGCACCTTCTCCCGAAGTTACGGTGCTATTTTGCCTAGTTCCTTCACCCGAGTTCTCTCAAACGCCTTGGTATTCTCTACCCGACCACCTGTGTCGGTTTGGGGTACGGACATCTATTGCCTGACGCTTAGAAGTTTTTCTTGGAAGCATGGCATCAACCACTTCCCTCTCGTATAGGAGAGGTTCGTCATCACGCCTCAGCGTTAGGACTCCGGATTTGCCTGGAATCCCCGCCTACACGCTTAAACCTGGATAACCATCACCAGGCCGGCCTAGCCTTCTCCGTCACTCCATCGCAGCAATATCTGGTGCCGGAATATTAACCGGCTTCCCATCGACTACGCCTTTCGGCCTCGCCTTAGGATCCGACTCACCCTGCGCCGACGAACGTTGCGCAGGAACCCTTGGTCTTTCGGCGGGGAGGATTTTCACCTCCCTTATCGTTACTCATGTCAGCATTCGCACTTCCGATACCTCCAGCGAACCTCACGATTCACCTTCGACGGCGTACGGAACGCTCCCCTACCACGCGACATCCGAAGACGTCGCATTCGCAGCTTCGGTATACGGTTTGAGCCCCGTTACATCTTCCGCGCGGGCCGACTCGACCAGTGAGCTATTACGCTTTCTTTAAAGGATGGCTGCTTCTAAGCCAACCTCCTGGCTGTCTGTGCCTTCCCACATCGTTTCCCACTTAACCGTAATTTAGGGACCTTAGCTGGCGATCTGGGTTGTTTCCCTCTTGACGACGGACGTTAGCACCCGCCGTCTGTCTCCCTCGATTGCACTCGCTGGTATTCGGAGTTTGCATGGGGTTGGTAAGCCGGGATGGCCCCCTAGCCCAAACAGTGCTCTACCCCCAGCGGTGATACGAGAGGCGCTACCTAAATAGCTTTCGGGGAGAACCAGCTATCTCCGGGCTTGATTAGCCTTTCACTCCGAGCCACAGGTCATCCCCTACTTTTTCAACAGTAGTGGGTTCGGGCCTCCAGTTCGTGTTACCGAACCTTCACCCTGCCCATGGCTAGATCGCCCGGTTTCGGGTCTATTCCCAGCGACTAAACGCCCTATTGAGACTCGGTTTCCCTACGGCTCCCCTAGACGGTTAACCTTGCCACTGAAAATAACTCGCTGACCCATTATACAAAAGGTACGCCATCACCCCTCCGAAGAAGGGCTCTGACTGCTTGTACGCACTTGGTTTCAGGTTCTATTTCACTCCCCTCGCCGGGGTTCTTTTCGCCTTTCCCTCACGGTACTGGTTCACTATCGGTCAGCTGGGAGTATTTAGCCTTGGAGGATGGTCCCCCCACGTTCAGACAGGATGTCACGTGTCCCGCCTTACTCGATTTCACTACGCGGATGTTTTCATGTACGGGACTCTCACCCTCTATGGTGTGACTTTCCAGACACTTCCATTAACGTTCCACGCAGCTTAAGGGCTAATCCCCGTTCGCTCGTCGCTACTAAGGGAATCTCGGTTGATTTCTTTTCCTCCGGGTACTGAGATATTTCAGTTCCCCGGGTTCGCCTCTACACCCTATGTATTCAGATGTAGATACCGCCGAAGCGGTGGGTTTCCCCATTCGGAAATCCCCGGATCAAAGCCTGTTTGCCGGCTCCCCGAGGCTTATCGCAAGCTACAACGTCCTTCATCGCCTCCAGCTGCCAAGGCATCCACCAAATGCGCTTCTCTGCTTGACCATATAACCCAACGCACCCTATCTGGATGGTTAGATCAAATGATCTCAATTTCCAACATACCTTGACTCATCAAACAACTGCGAATCGCCGATCACGAACGATCGAAGGTCCACAGCCTTTTCTGTCGCATCGACACAATGGTCGACAACAACCAATAAACTGCATTGAATCCAAATTGTTAAAGAACAGCTCCGCACCAACGGCGCGAAAGCTCACATCTGGTACCAACGTCGATACTAGATCTGGGCTCTCACATTCACGTCACGATCGGTCGAATTGGTGGAGCCGAGGAGGATCGAACTCCTGACCTCCTGCGTGCAAGGCAGGCGCTCTCCCAGCTGAGCTACGGCCCCTCTAGAACTACCAGCTGTCCGCGTTGCTCTAGATGGTGGGTCTGGGAAGATTTGAACTTCCGACCTCACCCTTATCAGGGGTGCGCTCTAACCAACTGAGCTACAGACCCGACTTTGCTCGCTCCAAGCGAGCGCCAGCACCTAACTCTCGACAACCAATCGTCGACGTATTTCAGCAAGCCATTCGTGTGAGCGCGGGAAAGCCGCAATGCACCTTGATGCCACACCAACTTAGCTCATAGAGCATCGTTGATGGGGCCTTTCGTTTAAGGAGGTGATCCAGCCGCAGGTTCCCCTACGGCTACCTTGTTACGACTTCGTCCCAGTCATGGACCACACCGTGGTAACCGTCCTCCCGAAGGTTAGACTAGCCACTTCTGGTGCAATCCACTCCCATGACGTGACGGGCGGTGTGTACAAGGCCCGGGAACGTATTCACCGCGACATGCTGATTCGCGATTACTAGCGATTCCGACTTCACGGAGTCGAGTTGCAGACTCCGATCCGGACTACGAGCGGTTTTTTGGGATTCGCTCCCCTTCGCAGGTTAGCAACCCTTTGTGCCGCCCATTGTAGCACGTTTGTAGCCCACCCCGTGAGGGCCATGATGACTTGACGTCATCCCCACCTTCCTCCGGTTTGTCACCGGCAGTCTCCTTAGAGTTCCCGGCATTACCCGCTGGCAAATAAGGACAAGGGTTGCGCTCGTTACGGGACTTAACCCAACATCTCACGACACGAGCTGACGACAGCCATGCAGCACCTGTCACTCGGTTCCCGAAGGCACCAAGGCATCTCTGCCAAGTTCCGAGGATGTCAAGGGGTGGTAAGGTTCTTCGCGTTGCATCGAATTAAACAACATGCTCCACCGCTTGTGCGGGCCCCCGTCAATTCATTTGAGTTTTAGCCTTGCGGCCGTACTCCCCAGGCGGAGAACTTATCGCGTTAGCTGCGCCACTAAACCCTCAAGGGGTCCAACGGCTAGTTCTCATC
This sequence comes from uncultured Gammaproteobacteria bacterium, assembly GCA_963735085.1. GTDB lineage: Bacteria > Pseudomonadota > Gammaproteobacteria > Pseudomonadales > Azotimanducaceae > DATJGR01. Next base: position 1,582,088 of record CAVTJP010000005.1, on the reverse strand, counting down.
GTTTACGGCGTGGACTACCAGGGTATCTAATCCTGTTTGCTCCCCACGCTTTCGCGCCTCAGCGTCAGTATCGATCCAGGAGGCCGCCTTCGCCACTGGTATTCCTTCCTATATCTACGCATTTCACCGCTACACAGGAAATTCTACCTCCCTCTACCGTACTCTAGTCGGCTAGTTTGAAATGCAATTCCCAGGTTGAGCCCGGGGCTTTCACATCCCACTTAACAAACCGCCTACGCGCGCTTTACGCCCAGTGATTCCGATTAACGTTCGCACCCTCCGTATTACCGCGGCTGCTGGCACGGAGTTAGCCGGTGCTTCTTCTGTGGTTAACGTCAAGACTCAGGGATATTAGCCCTAAGCTTTTCTTCACCGCTGAAAGTGCTTTACAACCCGAGGGCCTTCTTCACACACGCGGCATGGCTGGGTCAGGCTTGCGCCCATTGCCCAAGATTCCTAACTGCTGCCTCCCGTAGGAGTCTGGACCGTGTCTCAGTTCCAGTGTGGCTGATCGTCCTCTCAGACCAGCTACGGATCGTCGCCTTGGTAGGCCTTTACCCCACCAACTAGCTAATCCGACGCAGGCTCCTCCAATAGCGCAAGGTCCGAAGATCCCCTGCTTTCCTCCGTAGAGCGTATGCGGTATTAGCCCGAGTTTCCCCGGGTTGTCCCCCACTACTAGGTAGATTCCTACGTGTTACTCACCCGTCCGCCACTCGTCAGCCGGAAGCAAGCTTCCGCTGTTACCGTTCGACTTGCATGTTTTAGGCCTGCCGCCAACGTTCAATCTGAGCCATGATCAAACTCTTCACTTTTTAAGGTCTCGCTTTGTCTCTCCCAAAGGAAAGACGCAGCTACAAGAATAAACGCTTGGTTCATTCCGAACTTTCGGGCGCCCACACGAATGGCTTGCTTAGTTTTTTAAAGAGCGGGCCGCGCGGGTGTCCGGCGACCAAGGGGTGCGTATTATACGCAGCGACTTTTGCATAGCAAGAGCCACCAAGAGTGGGTTGCTAATTCTCCTTGCCGATTGATTTCACCAATTGATTTGCTGGCAAACACCGTGTTTGGTCATCGGTGAGTGGCGAGATGCCAGACTTTCTTGCCTCGCCTGATCAGGTGGTAACGGCCAAATAGAGCGGATCCTCGCGACAATATGGCGTCAACATTGACGACAGTCGATCCATTCAGCTGGACTCCGCCGCTCTGTACCAGTTTGCGAGCCGCGCTGCGCGACGGTGCCAGCGAACTCTTCGCAAGCACTGCTATCAGGCCGTTGTCGGCATCGTCAATCTCAGTTGCAGGAATTCCATCAAGACGAAGTTGTTCGAGGTCTGCAAGCGTCAGGTCGCGGACGTTTCCACCGAACAGCGCCGCCGAGATTCGTTCGGCCGACTCAAGGCCGCTGCGACCGTGGACAAGCCGTGTCACCTCGCGCGCGAGCCTGCGCTGTGGCTGTCGCGCCTCCGGCGCGTCGACCAGAAGACTACCGAATCCCGCAATTTCCTCGACATCAACAAACGTGAACATACCGAGATATCGCAGCACGTCCGCGTCGGCGGTATTCAACCAGAATTGAAAGAATGCATACGGCGAGGTTCGGTTTGGATCGAGCCAGACCGTGCCGGTTTCGGTCTTGCCAAATTTTGTCCCGTCAGATTTCGTAACCAACGGAACGGTCAGCGCAAAGGCCTCGCGATTCAGCGTTCGGCGTACCAGATCCATCCCTGCTGTGATGTTACCCCACTGGTCGCTTCCCCCGATTTGAAGCGTGCATTCATAGCGCTTGCACAACTCCATGTAGTCCATCGATTGGAGCAGCATATAGCTGAATTCAGTAAAGGATATGCCCGACTCGGGCTCGTTCAACCTGGACCGAACCGAGTCCTTTTGCATCATTGCGTTGACCGAGAAGTGCTTGCCGACATCGCGCAAGAAACTGATGACATCGAGTTGTTTGGTCCAATCGAGATTGTCGACGACAATCGCGGGATTATTTCCCGTCAGATCGACTAAACGAGAAACCTGGTCGCGAATCCGCACCACCCAGCCTTCAACCACTTCGCGCTCGTTCAGCGCACGTTCCGTGCCCTTGAAGGACGGGTCTCCGATCAAACCAGTGGCACCACCCACGAGAACGATTGGGCGATGTCCGTAGAGTTGAAATCGACGCAGAGTCAGCAACGGCACCAGGCTGCCGATATGAAGACTGTCGGCAGTGGGGTCGAAACCGCCATAAAGCGTGCGCGCGCCTGCAACGAGATGCGCATCCAATCGTGCGCGATCCGAGATTTGGGCGACCAGTTCGCGCTGATCCAACTCCGAGATCGGTGAGCCAGACATGATTGAGTTGTTAGGCGAAATTTGGCCCCGAAAGATACCAGACACACTTCGATCCGGACAGCCAACGAAACGTGCCGGTAGAGGACTTTCCACCCATCGCCGCCGCACCCTATACTTGCCAACCCTGCCGCACCGTCAGTTGCACAACGACCCGCCCATTTTGCTTCCGAATATTTTCATGGGGATACTGCGTCGATTTCCCAAGATCCACCTTGCGATCGTGGGTCTGATTGGGTTGCCGCTGATTTCACTTCTACTCGCGCAAACTCGGGTGGAGCAAGTCGATGCTCCCGCACCGAAGCACGACCTCGAAGTCCCGTCGAGTCGGCTTGGTCTCAACGCAGCAGCGGATGCCGCTGTGATCCCTATCGCAGCGGCATCCGAGTCGGTTGAGTCCAACCGGGATGTGGCGGTCTCCGAACGGATCGAAAAGGTTCGCGCGGGAGATAGCTTGGCGCGAATCTTCGAGCGAGTCTCATTGTCACCTCGTGATCTCGCGGCCGTTCTCGAAAGCGATTCATTGTCTGCAACGCTCCAACGCATCTATCCCGGCAACGAGCTGAGGGTCGTTACGTCCTCGGACGGGCGACTGCTGAAACTCTCCTACGCAGTCGATCGACTGCAGACCCTGGAATTCGCGCGAGAAGACACCCGCTTTGTCGCAAGGCGCATCACCCGCAAGGCAGATGTCGTGACTGCGTACAAACAGAGCACCATCGATCAATCACTGTTTGCCGCGAGTCAGAAAATCGGTTTGAGCGACGCAATCACATTGCGCCTTGCCCAGATCTTTCAATGGGATGTCGATTTCGTGCTCGATATTCGCAAAGGAGATGCGTTTTCAATGTTGTTCGAGGAAACGTACGTCAACAACGAATTCGTTGGCTACGGCAAAATTCTTGCCGCTGAATTCACCAATCGAGCCACACGATATCGAGCCGTCTACTACACCGACGCCAGTGGCCAGGGTGACTACTACAGCCCGTCTGGTGAGAGCATGCGAAAGGCATTTCTCCGCGCGCCTGTTCAATTCAGCCGCATCAGTTCGAATTTCAATCTGCATCGGTTCCATCCGATCCAGAAGCGCGTGATGCCGCATCGCGGCATAGACTATGTCGCACCAACAGGCACACCGATTCTGGCCGCGGGTGACGGTCGCGTGCTAACCGCCACCCGAACTGTGCCAAACGGGAACTACATCGTCGTGCAGCACGGCAACTCAATCCAGACGAAATATCTACATCTGTCGAAGTTTGGGCGAGGGATTCGGACCGGAACGCGCGTCAGCCAAGGCCATGTCATCGGCTACGTCGGGGCAACGGGGTGGGCAACCGCGCCACATCTCCACTACGAATTTCTCGTCGATGGTACGCATCGCAACCCGAGAACCGTTGCGCTACCGAATGCCAGCCCGGTTTCAACGAAAGAACGCGCCCGTTTTCAGGCGCAATCGGCAACGCTGCTGGCTCAACTCGACAGTCACCACGATGATGATGTGCGGGTCGCAGCGAATCCGTGAGTCGTCGGAGCAATACGCGGCGTTTACCGCAGGACTAGATCGAGAACGAGTTGCCGCATCCGCATGTAGAGGACGCATTCGGGTTTTGCACAACGAATTGTGCGCCCTGCAGATCTTCACGATAGTCCACTTCTGCACCAGCGAGATATTGAAAGCTCATCGGGTCCACGACCATCGCGACCCCGTCGTTCTCGACGAGAGCGTCGTCTTCAGCGACATCCTCATCGAAAGTGAACCCGTATGAGAAACCGGAACATCCGCCGCCGGTAATGAATACGCGCAGCTTCAGCGCGGCGTTGCCTTCGTCCTCGATGAGGTTACGCACCTTGTGCGCAGCGCGATCCGAGAAGTGAATTTCGCGCAGTTTTCCGCTTGCATCAGCCGTTTCAGTTTCCATAGCGCAATTATCGTGACCCGCGGCGCGCCGGTCAATCGGGCTCCGTCTCAGCGCGACTCTTCGCTGACCAACGGTAGCGGATGCACATTGCTCTTCGCGTCGGCTTCGTTGTGCACGTGCACCAGTTGACCGTCCACCATTGCGCCGAGTTGCATCTCAATCAATGTGTAGTAGACGTTACCGGAGATTCTTGCCTGCGGCGCCAATTCGACTCGCGTACCCGCGTGCACGTCGCCCTCGACGCGACCGTTCACAATGACGAACGGCGCGTTGATCTGGCCCTTCACAGACCCAACGTCACTGATGGTAAGCGTCGCTTCGCTGCCTGCTTCGGCGAGCACATTGCCTTCGATATGACCGTTGACGTACAACTGGTCCGCGAAACGCACTTCTCCCACTATCGCAGTGTTCTCGGCGATCAACGTGGCGCCTTTGCCCATCTTCGTCATCGGCTTCTTGCTCATCATCGTCAGTTCTCCTCGAGCTTCCAGCTGAAGGTCTTTTGAATCCGCTTTCCATCCTTGCCAGCCGGGGCCGCCGCGATGACGACCTGCTCGGGATTGACGCCATCCGGGATCGTCAGCGTCCCGGAAAGGTCCTGGAAGTAGCGGAACTTGAACGTGAGAGGATATGACTCGACGGGCGCCAATTCCGTGAGCGGCAGCACTACCTGTTTGTTGTTCGACGTGGCCACGACATCAATTGTCACGTTGCCGATCGCCGGGTTCTTCGCCGCCGCCTGGGTCAGCAGGAGCCGATACTTGAATTCGGTCGGCGTTGCGCCTCGACTTAGCTCCAGCTTTTCGATTTGCAGTCCGCGTTGCGCGACCGATGGCGCCATCAATTGGCGATAGAACAATACCTCGTCTTGCGACGCCGACAGCTGGTCGCGCAACGATTTGATCGTCTGACGAAGGCTCTCGCTGGCATCGCCGTCAACCACCTGATTCAGTTGGATGTCCGCAAGCTTTCGCTCCAGTTCGACAACCCGCTGTGGCGCACTTCGATCATTCGAGGCCGGCGGCACAACCCACTTAGCCATGGGAACGCTGTGTTCTCGTCCAATCCAATAGCCAACGTATCCGATCGCTGCCACGACGAAGAGCACCATCAAAACGACCAGTGCGTTGCGCAACGGGCGGTGTGCCACCACTTTCATCCGCAATGCAGAGGAGGCTCTATTCATCGTGCAGCGCTCATTCAGATGCTTCCTATACTAGAATGCCCGGCTGGTCAGGTTTGCGGACGGCGTCGACATGCTCAAACAGTCGATCGAGGTGCGTTTGGGCGCATTGCATCATATCGATGGCGACTAGATATGTTGTGGGTCAAAGCTGCGCATCTCCTGTTCGTGATTTTCTGGTTTGCCGGCATCTTCTATCTGCCGCGGTTGTTCGTGTATCACTCAATGGCAACAGATCGAATCAGCATCGAGCGATTCAAGATCATGGAACGCAAGCTCTATCGCGGCATCATGACACCGTCGGCGGTGATTGCGTTGCTGCTTGGCGTTTGGCTGTTGGCGGCATCATGGGATGCGTTCGCCCGCGCTGGATGGATGCACGCGAAACTCGCTCTCGTCGCAGTGCTGATCGGCTATCACGCATACTGCGGTTTCATCATTGCCACATTCGCACGCGACGAGAATCGTAAGAGTCATCGCTTCTATCGGTGGTTCAACGAAGCGCCGCTACTGATCCTAGTCGGCATCGTACTGCTCGTCGTCGTCAAACCCTTCTGAGACAACACCTGATGGCTCGTTACACGAAATCCGAGCAACTGATTCGCCGCGCCGAAGCCAGCATTCCGGGGGGCGTCAATTCGCCGGTCAGGGCATTCCGAGGCGTCGGCGGCACACCGATCTTCTTCGAGTCAGCGCGCGGCGCCCAGTTGACCGACGTCGATGGCAACACCTATATCGATTATGTCGGTGCATGGGGTCCAATGATTCTCGGTCACGGCCACCCGAAGGTGCGCGCCGCCATCGCGGAGCAACTCGAGCGGGCGCTTGGGTTCGGCGCACCGACCGAATTGGAAGTCGAATTGGCGGAAAAAGTGCGGGCGATGATGCCGAGCATCGAAAAGGTGCGCATGGTCAACTCCGGGACCGAAGCAACCATGTCCGCAATCCGATTGGCGCGCGGGTTCACCGGGCGCGACCTCGTAGTCAAGTTTGCCGGCTGCTATCACGGACACGCCGATGCGTTGCTGGTTAAAGCGGGTTCCGGACTGCTCACATTGGGCATCCCCAACTCACCCGGCGTGCCCGAGGATACCGCGAAACATACGCTCAACCTGCCGTTTAACGATGAGGACGCTATTCACCAGGCATTCGCGCAGTATGGCGAACGAGTTGCCTGCGTGATCGTCGAGCCCATCGCCGGAAATATGGGCTGCGTTCCCCCGCAACCGAGTTTTCTGCAGACGCTGCGCGACGTCACCGAACGACATGGCGCGTTGCTGATATTCGATGAGGTGATGACGGGGTTTCGAGTCGCTCGCGGCGGGGCGCAATCGTTGTATGCGATCGAGCCCGACTTAACGACGCTCGGCAAGATCGTCGGCGGCGGTATGCCGGTTGGCGCGTTCGGTGGTCGCGCCGAAATAATGGACCGAATCGCGCCACTCGGTCCGATTTACCAGGCTGGCACATTGTCGGGCAGCCCGCTTGCCATGGCCGCCGGCCTCGCAACGCTCACGGAAATCGACAACGACGCGTTCTACGAGCGCCTCGCCATATCTACGCAGCACCTCGCCGACGGCTTGGCTGCGGCTGCGACGCGACATAACGTTGCCGTTAGGATCAATTCGGTCTGCGGAATGTTCAGTATGTTCTTCACGTCCAAGTCAGACGTGTGCAATCTCGATGACGTCTCGGCATCGGACAGTGAAAGCTTCAATTGCTTGTTCCACGCGCTCCTGGCACGCGGAGTCTATCTGGCACCATCCGCATATGAAGCAGGTTTCGTCAGCGCCGCGCACGACGATCAACACATTGCGGCGACCGTCTCGGCCGCTGATCAGGCATTCGCAGAGGTAGCAGCCCGATGACGACGAAACGGTACGATGTCTACGCGCTGGGCAACGCGCTTGTGGATATGGAATTCAGCGTAGATGACGGCTTTCTACGCCGCCACGACATCGACAAGGGTCACGTGATGCTGGTCGATGAAGATCGCCTCGAAGCGCTGCTGGTCAGCCTTCGCGATCTCGACCCGACTCGTATGAGCGGAGGTTCTGCGGCGAACACGTTGATTGCCGCGCAAGCCTTCGGGTGCAGAACGTTTTATTCCTGCAAGGTAGCCAACGATGATGTCGGAGCGTTCTTCCTGAAGGACATGGCGACAATCGGCGTTGCGACCAACCGACAAGCACCGTCGACCAACGCTAAATCCGGACGCTGTCTCGTGCTGGTCACACCCGATGCCGAACGATCGATGAGCACGTTCCTCGGCGTCTCCGACAAGCTCGCGGTTTCCGAGGTTGACGCGGAAGCGCTACGCGCATCCCGGTACCTCTATATCGAAGGCTACCTGAGTTCCTCCTCAACGGGTTGCGACGCCGCCATACGCTGCCGCGAACTCGCTGAGTCCGAATCCGTCAGCACCGCATTGACGCTGTCGGACGCCAGCATGGTTCGGATCTTCCGCGATCCATTGACCGCGATGCTCGGCAACGGAGTAGATCACCTCTTCTGCAACGAAGAGGAGGCCCTGGATTGGGCTGGCACAGACCGCCTCGACATTGCGGTTGCCGAATTGAAGGACATTGCGCGCTCGGTGAACATCACGTTGGGGGCTCGCGGCAGCCTCGTTATCGACGATCGCGATCGTTGGGAGGTTCCGGGATTTTCCGTCACGCCCATCGATACCAATGGCGCCGGTGACATCTATTCCGGTGCCTGCCTCGCAGGATGGACGGCCGACATGCCCCCGGACGTTGCCGCGCGATTTGCAAACTTCGCCGCCGCACACCTCATCACACGCTACGGCGCGCGATTGCCGGCCCAGGCCGACTATCAGCGCGTTCTCGACGACTTCCGCAAGCTGCCAACCTTATGACCGCACAGCGGCACCGAGACTGATTTGGCGTCATCTTGAGCATCCGCCGCCAAACGGGAAAGGCTATGGCGATTGCCGGAGTGTTCTGGTAGCGTACGCGCCCTTCATCGCGGGGGGTCCTTCCTCGCACCACCAAAGGCCATGCGTCGGAGACGAGCGAACTACGGAAATGGCGGCGAAAACAGGGAAAAAATCTTCAACCACGAAACCGGCCTCGGCAAAATCGACGACCGCAAAACGCCAAGCAAAGCCCAAGGCGAAGGCCAAGCCGACCGTGAAATCCAAAGCTGACGGAGAATCAAAAGCGGCTACTCAATCCAAAACGGACGGAAAGTCCAAAGCCGGCGCCACCCGCCGCGCGAACGTGGCCGCAGCCAAAGCGGTGCCGAGCACTCGCGCCAAGTCGAATGCGAAAGCGCGCCTGGTCGATTCACCCTTCAAAAACTTCATTCCCTACGAACCGAAGCGCGGCGAAGCGTATATGGATTCGAAGCAACTCGACCACTTTCGCGACATTCTTCTGAAGTGGCGCCTCGAATTAATGGAAGAGGTAGACCGAACGGTCCATCACATGCAAGACGAAGCCGCAAACTTCCCGGACCCAGCCGATCGGGCAACCCAGGAGGAAGAGTTCAGTATTGAGCTTCGAACACGCGACCGCGAGCGCAAGCTGATCAAGAAGATCGACCAGACCGTCGAGCGAATTGAACAGGAAGACTACGGATATTGCGATACGTGCGGCGTCGAAATCGGGCTGCGCCGTCTCGAAGCACGCCCCACTGCGACCCAGTGCGTCGACTGCAAGACGCTTGATGAGATCAAGGAGCGGCAACTCCACGGCTGACGTCCAGGCGACGGCCGGCACACCTGAGATTGGTCGCTTCGCGCCTTCGCCGACCGGACCTCTCCACCTCGGCTCGTTGCTGACCGCGGTCGCAAGCTGGATCAACGTCCGGGCGAGCGGTGGGAGATGGTTGGTTCGTTTCGAAGACCTCGATCGACCGCGTTGCGTCCCTGGCGCGGTGGACTCAATCCTCGCGACACTGGAACACCACGCACTGCACTGGGATGACGTGAGTTTTCAGCACGACCGGATCTCGTTGTACCACAGCGCGATCGATCGGCTGCGCGGCGACCGCCATACGTTTGCGTGTACGTGCAGCCGCAGTGATCTGCAACAGACCGCGATCTATCCTGGTACCTGCCGCAACCGGCGCGGCATTCCGTCAGAACCGTCGTCAGTGCGCCTGACGGTTCCTGACGAGTCAATCGAGTTGATCGACCTGATTCAGGGGCGCTTTTCACAGCGCCTCGACCGGGAGGTTGGCGATTTCGTCATCGCGCGGCGCGATGGCATCATTGCCTATCAGCTCGCGGTTGTTGTCGACGACGCGGCACAACAGGTCACTCAGGTCGTTCGCGGCGCCGATCTGCTCGACAATACACCTCGTCAGCTGCTGTTGTTCCGGCTGCTCGGACTGCGCGCTCCGCGATATGCGCACGTTCCCGTTCTTGCAGATCGGACGCATCAGAAGCTCAGCAAACAGACTCACGCCCAGGCCGTGAATACCAATCCCGGTGCGAACCTGCGGCTCATCCTCGACCTCCTCGGCCACGACCCGCCGCGAACACTGCGACGCCGCGCGCCGCGAGATTTGCTCGATTGGGCCGTGGCACACTGGGATCTTGCTCGCGTACCTCGCGGCCTCGTGCATCCTGGCTTCGTGTGCATCTGAGATGTGTTTGCTAACATCGGCGCCCAGTGCCCATCTTGAAATCGTATGACCCGCGTTCTGCTATTGGATCCCGACGCGACCCGCCGCACACGATTGCGCTGCGCACTCAATGATGCGGGTGTCTTTGTCAGCGACGCGAGCGACATCGATGGTCTCGCCGGACCCGACCTCGTCGATATCGACGGCGTCATAGCCAACACGGTGCTTCCCTCGGGCGAAGGCATCGCGCTGCGCAGCCAATTCGGCGACCTTCCATTGATCCTGTTCGCCGACAACGGCAACGTACGGCGCGCTGTCGAGGCCATGCAACTCGGCGCGTCCGACTACTTCGCGACGCCTTTCGAACCACACGAACTGGTTTCGGCGCTCAATCGCTGCATTCAGCGTCGTGCGACACTCGACCAAGCAGCTGACCAGTCGAATCGGATGATCGGTCGTTGTGCCGCGATGCTGGATCTATCCCGACGCATCGAGGCTTTGGCAGAGACGCGGACTTCCCTGTTGATCGAGGGAGAACCGGGCTCGGGAACCGAGTTGGTCGCTCGCGCACTACACGCCGCAAGCCCGCGCCGCACCAACCAGATGATCTCCTGCAACTGCGCCACCATTCCCGAGTCGTTGATCGAGTCCGAATTGTTCGGCGATCGCGACGGAACCGCCAGCGCACGTCGCGGCCTCATCGAGGCAGCCGATCGGGGCACGCTGTTTCTTGACGAGATCGGCGCGCTGACGTTGTCGGCGCAGACTCGGTTGCTGCGCGTTCTACAGGGCCTCGATACGCGCGAGCCCACTGACGTTCGATTGATCACCGCTACGCATCGCGACTTGGGAACGCTGGTTACCTCGGGCCGATTCCTGGAAGCACTCTACGTACGGTTGAGCGCTGCGACACTGACCGTGCCGCCACTACGCGAACGTGGCGATGACGTCATCGAACTCGCCAACTGGCTGCTGCAACGCATCTGCCGGAAATTGTCCCGACCGGCGCTCAGGCTGTCCAACGCGGCACTTACTGCAATCACTCGCTACGAATGGCCCGGCAATGTGCGGGAACTCGAAAATGCACTCGAGCGCGCTGTGATTCTATGTCCCGCTGATATCATCGACGCGAATTTGCTCGCAATTGATTCGCCCAGGGCCGCGACTGGCACGGAGCAGTCGACCAGCGACAGCGATGTCGAGACGAGCCTCGAGGGTTACTTCGTCAAGTTCGTCCTCGAACATCAGGATGCGCTGACAGAGACGCAACTGGCCGCCAAACTGGGGATAAGCCGCAAGAGTCTGTGGGAACGGCGACAGCGGCTGAACATCCCGCGAAAGCGCACACGAACGCGCGCGCCGCGTCGCGACAGCGGCCTGTGAGGCGAGATCTCCGACAATGCACCCCCGTTGATTTCACTCTTTGTTTCAACGATCTGATACCATTTCAGGCTCCGCTCACGTGAACTCAAAACCGATATGACGTCTTCCGACGGTCTCGCGCCATCGAGCGAGACCGGGCACTTTCCTGAACCTCTGCGTATGGGCGAATCCGAACACGGTATCCCGGTTGAACTGGTAGATGCCGCCGCAATGAATGTCGTGCAGGGATTGCGCGAAGCCGGCTACGACGCGCTTCTGGTCGGTGGTTGTGTTCGCGACATGCTGCTGGGTGTTCCGCCAAAGGATTTCGATGTTGCAACCAGCGCGACACCCGAGCAGGTCAGGGAGGTTTTCCGCCGCTCACGACTGGTCGGCCGCCGCTTCCGTATTGCGCACGTTCGCTTCGGGCGGGAGACGATCGAAGTTTCGACGTTTCGTCGCCTCGTCGATGGCGACGATGACGACGTCGTGCACAACACCAGTCGGCGGGATCTGCGCGACCGGGACTCTGCGCGGTCAGTTGAAGGAATGATTCTGCGGGACAACGTCTACGGCGACATCCACGAAGACGCATTTCGTCGCGACTTCACGATCAACGCACTCTATTACGATCCACTCGACCAGGCGTTGATCGATTACGTCGGCGGACTCGCGGATCTGCGCGCGCGGCGCCTGAAGCTGATTGGCGACGCCAACGTCCGGTTTCGCGAAGACCCGGTGCGGATCCTGCGGGCGATCCGTTTCGCCACCAAGCTGGGATTCGATATCGAGCCTGACACCAATGCCGCGATACCCGGCGCCGCATATATGATCAGTGCCGTGGCGCCAGCACGATTGTTCGATGAGCTGTGCAAGCTGCTGCTGCAGGGACACGCGTTACTCACGTGGGAACTGCTCCAGCGTTATGAACTTGCAGATACGATATTCCCCGACCACAACACATCGACACGCAGCCTCGAACTGATCCGCAATGCGATGGAAGGCACCGACCTGCGCGTTCGCGAAGACAAGCCCGTAACGCCGGGATTTCTGATTGCGGTATTGCTGTGGGATTCGTATCGCGAGCGTCTCGCACAACACTGTGAGGCAATGCCACTCGCCGAAGCACGCGAATCCGCCAGCAGCGAAGTGTTGCGCGATCAGAACGAAATCGCCGCTGTGCCGCGACGCTTTGCGCAATTCGTTCGTGAGGTGTGGCTGTTGCAGCCGCGCCTCGAATCGCAAGGCCATGGTACCGACAAGCTCATTGCCCATCCGCGCTTTCGGGCCGCCTACGATTTCCTGTTGCTGCGCGCGAGCGTCGGCGAAGTCGAACAGGAACTGGCCGACTGGTGGACGCACTTCCAGGCCGCCGATGAGGACCAGCGTACGTCGATGAGCAGTGCAATCGTTCCGGCGAAGAGTAAGCGAAGGCGGCGGCGACGACGGCGTGGCGCGGCTTGATCCACGCCCGGCGGTTCTCCATGATGGCGATTCGCCCGAATACGCAACGCTTGCTGAGTTCTCCCGATGGCAACGCCTATCGCAAATATCGACGAGGCTGAACCGCCCCGCTTCGTCGTGGTGGAAGGGCCGATCGGCGTTGGCAAAACCACGCTGGCCCGACGCCTCGGAGAATCGTTTCACTACCCGACTTTGATGGAGCCCGCTGCAGAAAACCCTTTTCTGGAGCGCTTCTATCGCGAACGTGGCCGGCACGCGCTACCGACGCAACTGTTCTTTCTGCTACATCGTGCGCGTCAGATCGCGGAGCTGGCGGAAGGCGATCTGTTCCACCCTGTACTCATCGCGGATTTTCTGATTCAGAAGGATCGCCTGTTCGCTGAGATCACGTTGGATGCCAATGAACTTCAGCTTTACGAACAGATTTATCGAACCCTTGCGATCAATACGCCGACGCCCGACCTGGTCGTGTATCTGCAAGCACCCGCCGACGTTCTAATGGAGCGCGTGCGGCGACGAGGAATACCGGCGGAACAGCACATCAGTCATGACTATCTCACGACCCTGATCGATGCCTACACGCGCTTTTTCCACTTCTACGACGATTCGCCGTTGCTGATCGTGAACGCGGCGGAAATCGATGTCGTGAACAACGAAACGCACTACGAACAACTCGTTTCGCGGATCCTGAACATGTCCGGCGTGCGTCAATACTTCAATCCCCATCCGACACTGATATGAGTTGTCCGACACGACACCACGCGTTCGGGCCCATCGTTGGTGGACGTGGCCGGGTATGATTCGGCAGTAGCAAGGAGGAATGGCCATGACCGAGATCGAGACCCACGCCGTGCCGGAGAGCCTGAAGGCATCAGCACACATCGACCGCGCCAAATACGACGCGATGTATCGTCGATCGATCGCGACGCCGGATGCTTTCTGGGCGGAGCAGGCCGATGCGTTCATCGATTGGTATCAACGCTGGGATACCGTATGCGAGGCGGATTTTGCCGACGGCCGTTTCGCCTGGTTCAAAGGCGCGACCCTCAACGCAAGCTATAACTGCATCGATCGCCATCTGAAAACTCGCGGCGACCAGGTTGCGATCATCTGGGAGGCTGACGATCCCGGGCACGACGCGAAGATTACCTACAACGAATTGCATCGCCATGTGTGTCAACTGGCGAACGCGCTGAAGAGTCGCGGCGTCAACAGAGGTGATCGGGTGTGCATCTACATGCCGATGATTCCGGAAGCGGCCTATGCGATGCTGGCCTGCGCACGCATCGGCGCCATTCACTCCGTTGTCTTCGGCGGATTTTCGCCACATTCGCTGAAAGACCGCATCCTCGATTCAGATTGTCGCGTGGTTATCACCGCCGACGAGGGCATTCGCGGCGGACGCCCGATTCCGCTGAAACGAAACACCGACGAAGCCCTCACACAGTGCCCCAACGTGCACACGGTGCTGACGGTGAAGCGCACCGGCGGCAAAATTCCGTGGGACCAGAGCCGCGATGTCTGGTATCACGAACTGGCCACAAAGCAGCCCGCCGAATGCGAACCAGAAAAAATGGACGCGGAAGATCCGTTGTTCATTCTGTACACCTCCGGTTCCACCGGTAAACCAAAGGGCGTTCAACACTCCACCGGCGGATACCTGCTGCACTCTGCGATCACGCACAAATACGTGTTCGACTATCACGACGGAGACGTCTACTGGTGCACCGCCGACGTGGGCTGGGTAACCGGCCACTCATACATCGTCTATGGGCCGCTGGCGAACGGCGCAACCACGCTGATGTTCGAAGGGATCCCCACCTACCCGGATGCATCGCGTTTCTGGCAGGTCATCGACAAGCACAACGTCAACATTTTCTATACGGCACCAACTGCGCTGCGCTCGCTGATGGGCCAGGGCGACGAATTCGTAAAACGCACGTCGCGCGCCTCACTGAAATTGTTGGGTAGTGTCGGTGAGCCGATCAACCCGGAGGCATGGGAGTGGTACTTCAACGTGGTTGGAGAGCGTAGATGCCCAATCGTCGATACCTGGTGGCAGACCGAGACTGGCGGAATCATGATCACGCCGCTGCCGGGCGCCATCGATTTGAAGCCGGGGTCCGCGACGCTACCCTTCTTCGGCGTGGCACCGGCAATCGTCGACGAACAGGGCAAAGTCATCGAATCGACAGCCGCGGTAGGTAACCTCGTACTGACGAGTTCGTGGCCCGGGCAGATCCGAACCGTCTATGGCGACCATCAGCGTGCAATCGACACGTACTATCGCACCTACAAGGGCGTGTACTTCACCGGCGATGGCGCGCGCCGCGACACGGACGGCTACTACTGGATTACCGGGCGTGTCGACGACGTGATGAATATCTCGGGCCACCGTCTGGGCACAGCCGAAGTCGAGAGCGCCCTGGTGCTGCATCCCGAAGTCGCAGAGGCAGCCGTGGTGGGCTATCCACACGCCGTCAAAGGAGAAGGCATATACGCCTATGTCACATTGATGAGCAGTGCGGCGCCGACCGGTGCATTAAAGCAGGAGCTGTCGGATCTGGTACGCAAAGAGATCGGTGCAATCGCCAAGCCCGACGTCATTCAGTGGGCGCCGGGACTACCGAAAACACGCTCGGGCAAGATCATGCGGCGCATTCTGCGAAAAATCGCCGCGAACGAGCTGAACAACCTGGGGGACACGACGACTTTGGCGGACCCAGCGGTCGTCGATGATCTGGTCAAGGGCCGAAACGACGCATAACCGGCGGTAACCGGCGGCAGCGCTGAACGACCCGGCAACCGGTGCCGGGTCCTCCAGTGGCAGATAGCCTTCAGCCAGCTGCCTGCTTTGGCACTTCCTTCATACTGAGTTTAACGCGGCCACGCTGATCCACATCCAGCACGACAACATCCACCTCCTGCCCCTCTTTCAGATAGTCAGTGACCTTCTCCACCCGCTCTTCCGCGATCTGCGAGATGTGCACCAAGCCATCCTTGCCAGGCAGGATATTGATGAACGCACCGAAATCGACGATGCGCTCGACGCGGCCATGGTAGACCTTGCCGATTTCGGCGTCTGCGGCGATTTCCATGACGCGATTGACAGCAGCATCTTTCGCCGCTGCATCCGCGGCATAGATTCGGACGCTGCCGTCGTCATCGATGTCGATCTGCGCACCCGTCTGCTCGACGATTGCCCGAATCGTGCTGCCACCTTTGCCGATGATGTCGCGGATCTTCTCGGGATTGACCTTCAGGACGACCATCTGCGGTGCGTTGGTTGAAATCGATGGGCGCGATTGCGCCAGCACGTTGTTCATCTCGCCGAGAATGTGCTGCCTCGCTTCCGATGCCTGCTCGAGGGCAGCTTCCATGATCTCTTCGGTGATGCCATCGATCTTGATGTCCATCTGCAAGGCCGTCACACCACGACTGGTACCCGCGACCTTGAAATCCATGTCGCCGAGGTGATCCTCGTCACCGAGGATGTCCGTCAGCACCGCGTAGCGATTGCCTTCCTTCACCAGACCCATTGCGACACCCGCCACGGGTGCTTTGAGGGGCACGCCTGCATCCATCAGGGCCAGCGATGCGCCGCACACGCTCGCCATCGAACTCGAGCCGTTCGACTCGGTAATCTCCGACACCACCCGCAACGTGTACGGAAACGAATCCTGCGGCGGCAGAACCGCCGCGATGCCGCGTCGCGCCAGCCGGCCATGGCCGATTTCACGCCGTTTTGGTCCCGTCATGAAGCCGGCTTCACCGGTGCTGTAAGGAGGGAAGTTGTAGTGCAGCATGAAGCCGTCTTTGTAGGTGCCTTCGAGTGCATCGACGATTGCCGCGTCGCGTAGTGTGCCAAGCGTCGCGACGACGATCGCCTGCGTTTCACCGCGCGTGAACAGCGCTGATCCGTGCGCCTTCGGCAGCACGCCGACCTCGATCGAAATGGGCCTGACCTTGCGCAGGTCACGACCGTCGATCCGTGGTTCGCCGTTCAGTACCCGTTGACGGACCAGTTGCTTTTCGAGCTTGCCAAACACATCGCTGACATCCTGCGCCGCATATTTTGGCGAGTCGCCGCCACCGAGTTCGGCGACTACACGTTTGCGTAGCTCGCCAACTTTCGCCTGACGCTCCTGCTTATCCGTGGTGCGATAGGCCACACCCAGATCCGCCTTGACGAGATCGCCGACAGCGGCGACCAGCGTTTCGTCAATCTTTGCCGAAGCAACTTCCCAACGCGGCTTGCCGGCTTCCGCCGCCAACTCCTTGATCGCAGCGATCGCTACCTGCATCGAGTCGTGCCCGAACAGTACACCGCCCAGCATCTGATCCTCGGTGAGCTCCTGCGCTTCCGATTCGACCATCAGCACCGCGGATTCGGTTCCCGCCACGACCATGTTGAGACGCGAATCCTGCAAAGCCGCATAACCCGGGTTCAGCAGGTACTGACCATCCTTGTACCCCACACGCGCGGCGCCGACTGGGCCGTTGAACGGCAGCCCGGAAACGGCCAACGCCGCCGACGCACCGATCAGCGATGGGACATCCGGGTCCATGTCCTTGTCTGCCGACATGACCGTACAGACGATCTGCACTTCGTTGCTGAACCCCTTGGGAAACAACGGCCGGATCGGCCGGTCGATCAGACGGCACGTGAGCGTTTCCTTCTCGGACGGCCGACCCTCACGACGGAAAAAGCCACCGGGAATCTTGCCCGCAGCGTAGGTCTTCTCCTGATAGTTCACGGTCAACGGAAAGAAGTCGACACCCGGTCGGCTCGTTTTCATCCCGACGACCGTACACAGCACGACGGTCTCGCCCATCGTGACGAGCACAGCGCCGGTGGCCTGACGGGCAAGTCGCCCGGTCTCCAGGATTACCCGGTGATCGCCGTACTGGAATTCCTTGGTTACTCGATTCAAAACTCTATCCTCCTACCTAGTTACATACCGGTTATCGTCTCAATCCCAGTCGTTCGATCAGGGTCGCATAGCGTGAAGTGTCCTTCTCATGAAGGTAATCCAACAGCTTGCGGCGCTGGTTCACCATGCGGATCAATCCGCGTCGCGAATGGTGATCCTTCTGATTGGAACGGAAGTGTTCCTGCAGCGAGTTGATGTTCGCCGTCAGAAGCGCGACCTGAACCTCCGGAGAGCCGGTGTCGTTTGCTGACAATTGATACTCTTCTACTAACTTCGCTTTTACCTGTGCACTCAGTGCCATGTCGTTCTCCGAATATGCTTTGTGAATGAACGCGGATACTTCCGCAACACATGCGGTTCCTTCCGCAACCCTACAGGTCGTTGAAAACAACCTGCTTTCAGGCAACAACCACGCATATCTGCAGTTGCTGTCAAATTAGTGGGTGACCACCAGACGTCTCGGCGCAACGCGCCCATCATCGAGTATCTCGCCCACGCCAATGAACATCCGATGCGAACCGTCGGTTGATTGCTCCACCAACTGCACGTGGCCCGACGTCGGTGCGTGCGGCACGATCACCGGCTGTCCCTGGCGGATATAGAATGCCGTTGCATCACTGACCGATACCACCGGCCAGTCGCGCACCGCACTCTCGATGGGCATCAACAGCGCATCCAGCGCCTCGAAGCCGCCTTGGTCGCGAACCCGTTCCAGTTCCGCAAAACTCACCATGTCCGATTCATCATAGGGACCGGCCTGACGCCGGCGCAAGGCGCACACATGCGCGCCGCAACCGAGTTTTTCACCGAGTTCCTCGGCGATAGTGCGCACATAGGTGCCTTTACTACAGTGGATCTCCAGTTCGAACTCATCACCCTCGAAAACCACCAGTTCATTGCTGTAAATCGTCACCCTGCGCGATTTGCGCTCCACTTCTATACCGCGGCGCGCCAACTTGTAGAGCGGTTGACCCTGATGTTTGATCGCCGAGAACATCGACGGAACCTGGTCGATCTCACCCATGAATTCCGCCAGCACCTCACGTACCGCAGCCGCGTCGATATCGACAACTGGTCGAGTCTCGAGCACACGCCCGTCTGCATCGCCGCTGTCGGTGCGAACACCGAGTTTGATCCGAACACGATACTTCTTGTCCGAATCGAGCAGGAACTGCGAGAACTTCGTCGCCTCACCGAAGCACAACGGAAGTACGCCCGTCGCCAACGGATCCAGGCTGCCTGTATGGCCCACTTTCTGAGCCCGATACAACTGCTTCGCGCGTTGCACGACGTCGTTTGAACTCGCGCCGACGGGTTTATCGACGATGATCATGCCGCTCACTTCGCGACCGCGTTGTCGGCGCGCCATCAGTCACTGTCCCCTCGCCGATGCGATTCCTCGTCGGCGGCTACCGCCTGACGTATCAACGATTCGATCCGGGCACCTTCGAGGATCAGGCCGTCGTGGTGAAAACGCAGCTTCGGCGTCGTACGCATCGTACTGTCGCGCGCGACCGCAGAACGCAGGAACCCGGCGGCGTGCTCGAGCACATCGATCAGCGCCTGTTGATCCTTCGGATCATCGGCACCCAACGCCGACACATAAATGTCCGCATATGCCAGGTCCCGGGTCACGCGCACGTCGTTCACACTGACCATGCCCACTCGCGGGTCGCGCATCTGCGCGCGGATGATGTCGGCCAATCGCTCTCGCAGGTGGTCGGCAACTCGAGGTCCTCGGCCTTGTTCCTTCATCGCTGCCCAGTCGAGCGCTCAAAGCGCGCGTGCAATTTCCTTGGTATCGAATACTTCGATCTTGTCACCCACTTTGACATCGTAGTTGCGCACGCCGATACCGCACTCCAGCCCAGCGCGAACCTCGTTCACATCGTCTTTGAATCGGCGCAACGAGTCGAGTTCACCCTGGTGGATGACGACGTCGTCGCGCAGCACACGAACCTTCTTGTTCCGAAATATCGTGCCCTCGACGACCATGCAACCGGCGACCTGTCCATATCGCGGCGAACGGAATACTTCGCGCACTTCCGCGAGACCGAGGATCTCCTCACGGATTTCCGGCGCCAGCATGCCCGACAGAACTTGCTTGACGTCGTCGAGCAGTTCGTAGATGACGCTGTAATAACGTACGTCGACACCTTCACGTTCGATGATTTTCTTTGCCGAGGCATCGGCACGAACGTTGAACCCGAACAGCGTAGCGCGCGAAGCCAGCGACATCATCGCATCGGACTCACTGATGCCACCGACCCCGGAGCCAATGATCAACGCTTTGACTTCACTGGTGCCCAGTTCGTTGACAGCATGTGTGATCGCTTCCAGCGAGCCGCGAACATCGGTCTTCAACACCAGTCGCAACACCGACTTCTCGCCTTCCTGCATCGTGGCGAACATATTCTCGATCTTGGTCGCCTGGTGTGCGGCTTGGCGCTGCTCAACGCTCTTGTTCTGTCGGAAATCCGCAAGCTCGCGCGCGCTGCGTTCGTCCGGGGCTACAGAGAACGGGTCCCCTGCATCCGGTGTACCTGATAGTCCGAGCACTTCTACGGGCATCGACGGGCCCGCTTCTTTAACCTGCTCACCGCGGTCATTGACCATCGCACGGACACGACCAATGTACTCACCAGCAATCAATACAGCGCCTTGACGCAAGGTGCCGTTCTGCACGAGCAAGGTCGCAACCGGTCCCCGGCCACGATCGAGGCGTGACTCAACCACGACACCGCGTCCCGGACCGTCCGGAACGGCCATCAGTTCCATTACTTCCGCTTGCAGCACGATCGCGCCAAGCAGGTCTTCGATGCCTTGACCCGTCATGGCTGAGACATTGACGAACTGTGTATCGCCACCCCAATCGTCGGGTATGACACCTTTGGCCGCGAGTTCGTTTTTCACACGTTCCGCGTCCGCGCCTTCCTTATCCATCTTGTTCACAGCAACGATGATCGGCGTGCCGGCGGCCTTCGCGTGCTGAATGGCTTCTTCGGTCTGCGGCATGACGCCGTCGTCTGCGGCCACCACGAGGACGACGATATCGGTTGCCTGCGCGCCTCTTGCCCGCATCGCCGTAAACGCCGCGTGGCCCGGTGTGTCGAGGAAAGTGACACGACCCTGCGGTATCTCCACGTGATAGGCGCCGATGTGCTGCGTGATCCCGCCGGCTTCACCGCTCGCAACGCGTGTCTTGCGAATGTAGTCGAGCAGCGACGTCTTGCCGTGATCGACGTGACCCATGATCGTGACGACCGGCGGACGCGCCTGCGCCTCACCTTCGATGTTCAACGACTGTTCGTGCGCATGCTCGATTGCATCGGAAGCCACCGCTTTGGCAACATGTCCCATCTCCTCGACGACCAGCGTCGCGCTGTCCTGGTCGAGCACATGGTTGATCGTTGCCATCACGCCCATCGCCATCAATGTCTTGATGACTTCACCGGCTTTTACCGTCAGGCGTTGCGCTAGGTCACCTACCGTAATCGCTTCCGGTACCTGGATTTCGCGCTTTGCAATCTCCGTCGGTCGTTCAAACTCGCCGCCCTGTTTGTCGACTTTGCGTTTCGGACGTCGCAGATCAGGCTTTAGCGTGATCTCGCGACGGCGACGACGGCCATCCCCGAATTCATCATCGAGGCCGCGGTTCTTCTCACGGCTGCGGTCTTTTGCGGAACGCTTCGGAGAACCGGCTTTCTGCTCGCTCTGCTCGCTCGCCTGCGCCTGCGCGACTGCCTCGGCAGCCTCGCGTTCGAGTCGAGCCTTGTCGGATTCTTCGACCTTCGGCGCAGCGGCCGGCGCCAGCGCTTGTTCCTTTTGACGTTCGAGTTCTGCGCGTCGACGCTCGTCTTCGGCCTTCTTCTCCGCGATGACGCGACGCGCCTCTTCCTCGGCCGACTTGCGTGCTGTTTCTTCGCGGCGAATCCGCTCTGCTTCTACCTCGGATTGAGACCTGGCCTGCTGCTTTGGCGGAGCTGCGGCGTCGGCCAACGGCCCCTTGAGATCGGCCGCAGCACCGGTGCGTTTTACGTAGGTGCGACTCTTGCGCACTTCGACCGCAACGGTGCGACCCTTGCCCTGTCCCGCCTTCAGTGTGCTGACCGATTTGCGCGTCAACGTAATCTTCCGCGGCACACCTTCGGCTTGCCCGTGACTACGCTTCAAATACGCGAGCAATTCCTGTCTTTCTTCCTCGGATACAGCGTCTTTGTCCGCCTTGTGAGGCAGACCTGCATCCTGCATTTGCTTGAGCAGGCGATCGACGGGGGCGCCAACCGTCTCCGCAAGCTCTCTAACTGTGACATCTGCCATGCCGTCCGTCCTCCGTTACCGTGCGCCTATCCCAGGTCCGATTCGGTGGCTTCGAACCAGGGCGCGCGCGCCGTCATGATCAGCCCCGCTGCGCGTTCCTGACCGATATCTTCGATGTCGAGCAGGTCGTCGACCGCCTGCTCTGCCAGGTCCTCCTGGGTGATGATGCCGTGACTCGCCAACAGATATGCAAGGCGGCGGTCCATACCCTCCACCCCGAGCAGATCCGCCGCGGGTTCGACGTCGCCCAACTTCTCTTCCGCAGCAATCGCCTTCGTCAGCAGCGCGTCTTTGGCGCGATTGCGCAACTCCTGTGCGATCTCTTCATCGAACCCTTCGATGGCGAGCATTTCGTCCAACGGCACATACGCGATCTCTTCGAGCGTCGTAAAGCCCTCCTCGACAAGTACCGTCGCGACGTTCTCATCGATCTGCAACGCATCGATGAATTCCGTCATGAACTTAGACGATTCGAGTTCCTGCTTTGATGCTGCGTCTTCTATCGTCATGATGTTCAGAGTCCACCCAGTCAGCTCGCTTGCCAGGCGCACGTTCTGCCCGCCGCGACCGATTGCCTGCGCGAGGTTGTCGTCGGCAACGGCGATATCCATCGAATGCGAATCTTCGTCGACGACAATCGAGGCAACTTCCGCCGGTGCCATGGCGTTGATCGCAAGTTGCGCCGGGTTATCGTCCCACAGCACGATGTCGATGCGTTCGCCGGCCAATTCTCCCGACACTGCCTGGACCCGGGATCCGCGCATACCGACGCACGCACCCACGGGATCAATGCGCCCATCGTTTGTCTTCACCGCAATCTTGGCGCGCGAACCCGGATCGCGTGCTGCTCCCCGGATCTCGATAACGTATTCCGCGATCTCGGGAACCTCGATCTTGAACAGTTCCACCAACATTTTTGGTGAGGTGCGCGTGAGTATCAATTGCGGGCCGCGCGCGTCGGGACGCACATCGACGAGCAGCGCGCGAAGTCGATCGCTGACCCGAAATGTTTCGCGCGGAATGAGATGTTCCCGCCCGAGCAACGCTTCAGCATTGTTGCCCAGGTCGACGATGACCGATTCCCGGGTAACCTTCTTGACAGTTCCACTTACCAGTTGACCCATGCGCGGCAAATACGCTTCCACCACCTGCGCGCGCTCTGCTTCACGTACCTTCTGCACGATGACCTGCTTCGCGGTTTGCGCGGCGATGCGACCGAACTCAACAGATTCGACCGGAATCTCGTACACATCGCCGAGCGTCAGGTTCGGATCTTTTTCGTGCGCCTCGTCGATCGTCAGATGTGCATCCGGGTTCCACTCTTCCTCTTCGGGCAACTCGTCCGGGCTGACGACCCTCCAAACGCGAAACGTCGAATACTCTCCAGTGTCCCGATCGATCGAAACACGGATCTCCGCATCTTCGGAGTAGCGCTTCTTGGTGGCCATCGCCAGCGCATGCTCGAGCGCATCGATAATCACTTCCTTTGGAACTCCCTTCTCCAGCGAGACGGATTCCACCACCATCAATATCTCTTTGCTCATGGTCTCGACCTATTCAAATCGCGGCACGATCCGCGCTCGCGCCACGTTGCTCAGCGGAATCAAATATTCCGAATCCTCGAACTGAATGACGACTTCCTCATCGGTCAATCCAGCCAGCGAACCAATGACTCGGCGACGCCCCTCGAACGGGTAGTTCAGCCTTACGTCGACGGTCTCGCCAATGCTCTCCGCGTACTGTTCCGGCTTGAACAACAGTCGATCCATTCCCGGCGAAGAGACTTCCAGTGTGTAGCTCGCGGTAAGCGTGCCCTCGACATCGAGTAGTTCGCTGACCTGCTTGGAAACCTGCTCGCAGTCGTCGATGGTGACGCCTTCGTCCCGGTCGATGTACACACGCAACACCGCGTGCTTGCCATGCCCGAGATATTCGATGCCCCACATGCGAAGACCCATCGCAGCAACCGTGGGCGACAATAAAGCGTCGAGTTCCCGTTCCTTGTTCGTCATCCACGAATCATCAATTTCCAAATTTCGCTGTCGCCGATGCGACGCCACAAATAAAAAATGGGCTAACGCCCATCTGGAGGGGAAGGACCGAGACCTTCCTGACCTACGAAAAAGCCCCTGAAGAGGGGCTTTTTATCCTTGGTAGCGGGGGCAGGATTTGAACCCACGACCTTCGGGTTATGAGCCCGACGAGCTACCAGACTGCTCCACCCCGCATCAGCAGGGTGCGGATTATAGGGAGGTGGGTATAGCGGGTCAACAAAGCATCAGCCGCGTCATCTGCTCGCGATCTAGAGCATTGCATGTGCCTGCGCGGACTTTCGTTGGTTGGTGCCGAAGAGAGGACTCGAACCTCCACGAGCGTGAGCTCACTACCCCCTCAAGGTAGCGTGTCTACCAATTTCACCACTTCGGCTCGAGCCAAGCCCGGCGATCAGACGTCGGGAACGCCGGAATTTACAGGTTCGCTCGGGGCTGTCAACTTCCCGCCGGAGACATCCTGTTTTTTCCCTTCGACAGTCGACGGTTGCCCCGTCGATTGTGCAGGTTGTTTGGATGTCTCTGCCGGCACGACCGGCATCGTGACGACGGGCACCCCCACGTCCTTCAGGCCGGCGGCGCGTTCCTTCGCCGTATACGCCAATCCAAACGACAGCAGAAAGAACGCCAGCGCAAGCCAGCCTGTGAGTTTTGCGAGGAACGACGCAGACCCCGCGCCACCGAATACAGCGTTTGCAGCACCGCTGCCGAACGCCGCGCCAATATCTGCGCCCTTACCTTGTTGTATCAAGATCAGTGCACCGAGCGCGATTGCGTCAATCACCAGCAATATCAGGAGAATCGTTTCGAGCGTGCTCATGCGCTATGCCGCCTTGCAAATGTCCAAAAACTGTTCCGCATTCAGTGAAGCACCGCCGACCAACCCGCCATCCACGTCCTCGCACCCAAACAGTGCTGCCGCGTTGTCGGCATTGATGCTGCCGCCATAGAGGATCCGGACTTCATCTGCGATCGGTGCATCGATCGATCGAATCCGAGCCCTGATCGCGCTGTGCATCGTTTGCGCATCCGCCGGCGTCGCACTTCGCCCGGTACCGATCGCCCACACGGGCTCATATGCGATGATCGCCTGCCTCAGCGCTGCGACACCAACAAGCCCGATCACTGCAGTCAACTGCTCCGTCACGACGCTTTCGGCGCGACCCGCTTCTCGGTCGGCCCAAGTCTCGCCGACGCATAGCACCGGCGTGAGTACGGCGCGCAGCGCCGCCGCGAACTTCTGTGCTACCAATTCGTCACTCTCACCGAACAACTGGCGCCGCTCCGAGTGACCGACGAGCACGTATTTCGCGCCGACGTCCTTGACCATTTCGGCGGCCACCTCGCCGGTAAAGGCACCGCTACGCTCCGGATGAACGTTTTGCGCACCTACTGCGATGGAGCTGTTCCGCAAACGCCCGACCACCATTGACAGGTACGCGACAGGTGGGAACAGCACCACGTCAATCCGTGGTTCGGCCACTGGTAGCAAAGCGTCGAGCAGCACTTCGATGGTTGCTGTCGAACCGTGCATTTTCCAGTTGCCTGCGACAACGCGACGTCGCACTTCGATGGACCTCGCAACGCTGAAGCGGGTCAAAAAAGGCCGGCAATGGTAAACAACGTGGACCATCGGCACAATGCCGCGCTGGCGTGGATCATCGTAGGCACGCGGCGTTTTTTCAGCTACGCGCCGTTGGCGGCCTCTCGAACAATCGCTGCGAGATCGTCGGCGAGCCGCGCCACTTGCATGGCATCCTGACCCTCGATCATTACACGCACCAACGGTTCCGTTCCCGATGGCCGCAGCAGAACGCGGCCGGCCCCCGCCAGAGAATGCTCGATCTCACTGACAGCTCGCTTCACGCTGGGCAACGCAACAATGCTGGCAGGTCTCGTCGCGCCGACGTTGACCAATATTTGCGGTAACTTTTCGATGCCGCTGCGCAACTCCGCCAACGAACTTCCGCTACCAACCATCGCCGCAAGCACCTGCAGCGCCGATACGATTCCGTCACCGGTGGTGTTGAGATCGAGGCAGACGATGTGTCCCGATCCTTCACCGCCCAGGTGCCAGCTTCGCTTCTTCAATTCCTCGAGGATGTGGCGATCGCCGACGTTGGAGCGGACAAACGGGACGGAAAGCCGACCAAGTGCATGCTCTAAGCCCAGGTTGCTCATCAGCGTGCCAACGACACCGCCAGTCAATCTGTTCGACTCCTTGCGGTGCCGAGCAAGGATGAATAACAACTCGTCACCGTCCAGCACCGTTCCGTGGTGATCGACCATCAACAGCCGGTCACCGTCGCCATCGAACGCAATGCCCAGATCTGCGCGATGAGTGCGCACGTCCCGCTGCAGTTGCTCGGGGTGCGTCGAACCACAATCCGCGTTGATGTTCAAACCGTCAGGATCGGCCCCGGTCACGACGATGTCAGCACCCAACTCAGCGAACACGCCGGGCGCAACGTCATACGTGGCACCGTGGGCGCAATCGAGCACAATCTTGAAACCTGACAGTCGCATGCCGCGATCAACAGTCGCCTTGCAGAATTCGATGTATCGGCCACGGGCATCATCTACGCGCTGTGCCTTGCCGATCGCCTCCGACGCGACGCATTGCAACGGTGACTCGAGTTCCGCTTCGATCTCGAGTTCCTTCGAATCTTCCAACTTGTTGCCGTCGCAATCGAAGAATTTGATGCCATTGTCGTAGAACGGGTTATGCGAGGCGCTGATCACGATGCCGGCATCTGCACGCAGCGTTCGCGTGAGATATGCGACGGCAGGGGTTGGCATCGGGCCGAGCAACCGTACATCTACGCCGGCGGAAGCCAATCCGGCCTCCAGCACCGATTCGATCATGTACCCGGACACGCGCGTGTCTTTGCCGATTAAGATGCGACGACGCCCGTTGCGGGCGAACACTCGGCCAGCGGCCCAGCCAAGCTTCAAGCAAAAATCGGGTGTAATCGGCGCCTCACCGACGCGGCCCCGAATACCGTCTGTGCCGAAGTACTTACGCGTCATGTCAGACGTCCATGATCCGAACTGCCACCTCTATTGCATCGATTGTTGCAGCAACGTCGTGTGTACGTATGATGCGCGCGCCGTTTTGCACCGCCACCACCGCAGCGGCGACGCTGCCTGCCAATCGCTGATCGGACTGTCGGGATGTGATGGAGCCGATCATCCCCTTCCTCGACAGCCCCACCAATACGGGATACCCGACGGCCGCGATGTCATGCAGGCGGCGCAGCAACGTCAGGTTGTGCACGAGCGTTTTGCCAAACCCGAAGCCCGGATCAATTGCAATCCGCTGGCGGGCAATTCCGGCCGCCTCGCATTGCCCGGCACGATCGCGAAGGTAATTGCTCACTTCAGAAACGACGTCGCGATACCGAGGTGCCTCCTGCATCGTTCGAGGCTCACCGCGCATGTGCATCAGGCACACCCCTGCATCCGTTGCCGCCACCACCGCCAGCAGATCCGCGGCTTCGAGTCCGCACACGTCGTTCACCAGACGTGCACCGGCATCGAGCGCCGCACGCGCAACGCGTGCGTTACTGGTATCCACCGAAACAATGGTAGCCATCCCAGCCAACCGCTCCACGATGGGGATCACACGACGGAGTTGTTCGTCGCAATCGACCGGAGTCGCGCCCGGCCGGGTCGACTCTCCGCCAACGTCGATGATTGCGGCACCGTCTTCGATCATCTGCGCCGCGGCCGCAACAGCGGCGGACACATCGATGCCGCCATCGTTGCGCAGGAAGCGTCCACCGTCTGAGAACGAGTCTGGGGTGACGTTCAGCACGCCCATGACTTGCGGCGTGCTCAGCACCAACCGCTTGTCACGACACATCAGGACCGGGGCTGGCGCATCCACTGAGGAACAGCAGCCGGTATCAGTGTTCCTCCGCGGGACCACCTATGTTTTGGCTGCCCTGGTTTTGCTCGCCGGGTTGGCTGGGCTGGTCTTTCGTTCGGCTCGTCGAACCGCCACCATCGCCAGGCATGCGCGGCTTGGCACCGGCCATGATGTCATCAATCTGATCGGCGGTCAGCGTCTCATATTCGATCAACGCATCGGCCATCATATGCAGTTTGTCTTCGTTCGTTTTTAGGATCTGCTGCGCCGCCTTGTAGCACTGATCGATGATGCGTCTGACCTCTTCGTCGATGAGACGGGCCGTCTCGTCCGACACCGATTTGGCCTTTGCGCCGGCCGACATGCCGAGAAATACCTCGGTATCGTCCTCGTCGAACTGCTGCGGGCCCAGCTTTTCCGACAGCCCCCACTTGGTCACCATATTGCGAGCCAAGCGCGTCGCGCGTTCGATGTCGTTCGACGCGCCGGTGGTGATGCCGTCCGGGCCGAGAACCATTTCTTCGGCGATGCGCCCGCCGAACAGCGAACTGATGTTCGACAACAGCCAGGTGCGGCTGTGGCTGTAGCGGTCTTCCTCGGGTAGGAACATCGTGACGCCCAGCGCTCTACCGCGCGGCATGATCGTCACTTTGTAAATCGGATCATGCTCCGGCACCCCGCGGCCGACGATGGCGTGACCCGCTTCGTGATAGGCGGTCGTGCGCTTTTCCTTTTCGGACATCACCATCGTCTTGCGCTCGGCGCCCATCATGATCTTGTCTTTGGCCTTGTCGAACTCGTCCATTTCAACCAGCCGTTTGCTGGCGCGCGCGGCAAACAGCGTCGCTTCATTGACGAGGTTGGCGAGGTCGGCACCTGAAAAGCCGGGTGTGCCGCGAGCAATGATGCTGGCATCAACGTTGTCGGAGAGCGGCACCTTGCGCATATGCACCTTCAGAATCTGCTCGCGACCGCGTATATCGGGTAGCCCGACAACGACCTGCCGGTCGAATCGACCAGGGCGCAGCAACGCTGGGTCCAGTACATCGGGGCGGTTGGTTGCCGCGATGACGATGATTCCGTCGTTCGGCTCGAAGCCGTCCATCTCGACCAGCAATTGGTTCAGCGTCTGCTCGCGTTCGTCGTGACCACCACCGAGCCCGGCGCCGCGGTGCCGGCCGACCGCGTCGATCTCGTCAATGAAGATGATGCACGGCGACTGCTTTTTAGCCTGCTCGAACATGTCGCGCACCCGCGAGGCGCCAACGCCGACGAACATTTCGACGAAGTCCGATCCTGAAATCGTGAAAAACGGCACCTTCGCCTCACCGGCGATGGCTTTGGCAAGTAGCGTTTTACCGGTACCCGGCGGGCCGACCATCAATATGCCGCGCGGAATTCGACCACCCAGTTTCTGAAACTTGCCGGGGTCGCGCAGAAAGTCGACGAGCTCCTGAACGTCCTCTTTCGCCTCGTCGACGCCGGCGACGTCGGCGAACGTCGTCTTGATCTGGTCTTCAGAAAGGAGCCGCGCCTTACTCTTGCCGAACGCCATCGGTCCGCCGCGACCACCCGCGCCCCCCTGCATCTGCCGCATGAACAGCATGAACACCGCAATGATGATCAGGATCGGGAAGCTCGCTATCAACAACTGGGCCCAGATGCTCTGCTGCTCCGGCGCCTCTCCAATCACATTGACATTGTGGTTGATCAACTCGTCCATCAGTTTCGGATCGGCGATCGGCGGGCGAATCACTTTGAAGTCTTCACCCGACTTGCGCTTACCGATCATCACCAGGCCATTAATGGCAACCTGCTGCACCTGATCCTGTTGGACATCGGAGACGAAGCTGGAATAGGTAATCTCTTGCGGCTGTGGGTGGACGCTGAAATTGTTGAACACCGTCAGCAGCACGGCTGCGATGATCAACCACAGGAGCAAATTTTTTCCCATATCGTTCAATGGGTTATCCTCTCAGAATCTAACCGTCGGGCTATCAAAAGCTTACTACACATCAGTCGGGGCAACCATCCGGCGGGCGTCACACTGCGCGTCTCCCGTGAATCCGGTCGCAACACCATAAACCTCACGCGACTCCGAACGCGACGCGGCGGGCTTCGCGAACGTCACTCTCGTAAAGCTCTGTCGCATGGTTGCAACCCACCCATCAATGCCTTCGCCCTGGAACATCTTGACCACAATTGTGCCGCGGGGTTGCAACCATCGCATCGCGCTGTCGGTCGCCAGATCGACCAGATCCATCGTGGCTGCCTGATCTGCCGCCTTCACTCCTGTAATGTTGGGGGACATATCCGACAAAACAAGGTCGACTTTCTGCCCGCCAAGTGCGTCATCGACCGCATCCAGACATTCGTCGGAGTAGATGTCGAGGCAAATGAAGACCACACCGCGCGGCACCTGCATCGCCCGGTAGTCCACTGCGACAATACGGCCGCCATTCACACGGTTGGCAACGTATCGTGTCCATCCGCCCGGTGCCGCCCCGAGTTCCAGCACGGACATCTGTGGTCGCAACAGCGAAAAGCGCTGATCCAATTGTGCCAATTTGAAGTGCGCGCGCGAGCCGAGCGCACCGGTCGCCGCGCGCTTCACATAGGGGTCCCGCCGCTGTCGTTCCAGCCAGCGCTGGCTGGATTTTGTTCGCTTCGTCATGAGTTAATGGGCCGATGCTGACGTCCAAAGAAAAGCGGCATCTGCGGCAAATAGCGCATCACCTGCAGAGTGTTGTCACAATCGCCGAACGTGGCTTGACCGATGGCCTGCTCGAGGAGACGCGTCGGGCGCTGCACGATCACGAACTCATCAAAGCCAAAATCAACGTTGCCGATCGCAGCACACGCAAGGAACTCGGAGAAGCGCTGTCGATGCAGTCCGGCGCCGAAATCGTGCAAATCGTCGGCAAGGTTTGGGTGTTGTACCGGCAGAATCCGGATGTCGACCCGAGGCTGTCGAACGTCGCCCGCTTCACGTAATGCAGATCGCCCGATGCAATCGTCAGATGTGCTCGACTTTGTCGATTTCGTATTCGGACGCGCCGTTTGGCGCGTTGACGACCACCGTGTCGCCTTCGCACTTACCGATCAGCGCCCGCGCAATCGGTGACATCACCGAGATCTTATTCAGTTTCAGATCGGCCTCGTCTTCGCCGACGATCTTGTAACGTTTCTCGGCCCCGCTGGCGACCTCGACCAGCGTCACCGTCGAACCGAAAACCACCTTGCCGGTGTGCTTGATCTTAGTGACGTCGATGATCTGTGCATCGGCGAGCTTGCTTTCTATTTCCTTGACACGGCCCTCCGTGAAGCCTTGTTGTTCCTTCGCCGCATGGTATTCGGCATTTTCGCGCAGGTCGCCATGCTCGCGCGCAGTGGCGATCGCCTGAATGATCTGCGGTCGCAATACGGATTTCAGATGCTCGAGCTCCTCACGGAGACGCTCCGATCCTTCGAGTGTCATCGGTACTTTCATGTTACGAGTGTCATGTTACGAGCGTCATCTTACCAAGCGCCATGTTACCGCCATCACGTTCGAGTCATCGCTTCGGCAACCCCGGCTCGGCTCAGGATATCCGTGTGAAGGTCCTGCAAAGCACGCACCTGATTGCCCCGACCAAAACGAATGGCGATACAGAAAGCATCACCACCCGCCAAAGTGGTGGTGTAACAGACTTTGTTCTGCAACGCGAGCCGCCGGATAACCGCCGAGTCGGCGATGGCCTGGCGGCCTTCGGTCGTATTGACGATCAGGTCGATCTTTGCGTTCTTCAGCAGGTCGACAATGTCGGGCCGCCCCTCAGTGACTTTGTTTACCAGCTCGACCTCAATGCCCGCCTCACTGAGGATTCGCGCAGTGCCCCGTGTTGCGACCAGTTCGAATCCGAGATCGACGAGATCGCGGCCGATCGCTGCAACGCCGGGTTTGTCCGAGCTTTTTACGCTGAGGAACGCTCGCCCGCCGCGCGGCAGGCGCTCGCCGCTCGCGAGGGTCGCCTTTGCGAAGGCCTCCGCAAAAGTGTCGCCAACGCCCATCACCTCTCCGGTGGACTTCATTTCCGGTCCCAGGATCGGGTCCGCTCCGGGGAATTTGTTGAACGGGAACACCGACTCCTTCACGCACCAATAGTGCGGAATGATCTCCTGCGTGAATCCTTGTGCCGCCAGCGATGTACCCGCCATGCATCGGGCGGCAACCTTTGCCAGCGACACGCCTACGCACTTCGAAACGAACGGCACCGTGCGGGACGCACGCGGATTCACCTCGAGCACGAATACGTTGTCCTGTTGAACGGCCATTTGAACGTTCATCAGGCCGACGACGCCAAGTTCAATCGCCATCGCCGCAACTTGGCGCCGAATCGTGTCTTGAATGCCCGGGTCGAGCCGATACGGTGGTAACGAACAGGCCGAGTCGCCTGAATGCACACCCGCCTGCTCGATGTGCTGCATGATTGCGCCGATGACGACCCGCTCACCGTCACATACCGCATCGACATCGACTTCGATGGCCTGATCGAGGAAATGATCCAGCAACACCGGTGCCGAGTTCGACACGACGAACGCATCAAGTAGATATCGCGCCAGATCGGTTTTGTTGTGCACGATCTCCATCGCGCGGCCACCGAGAACGTAAGATGGCCGCACCACCATTGGGAAGCCGATCGCGTCGGCGGCTTCGATGCCGTCCTCCACCGTCGCGACGGTTCGATTCTCCGGCTGCAACAGGCCGACCTTGGCGATCATCTGCTGAAAACGCTGGCGGTCTTCCGCACGATCGATTGCATCCGCGCTGGTGCCGATGATCGGCACGCCTTCCGCTTGCAGCTCATCGACGAGTTTCAGCGGAGTCTGTCCACCGAACTGAACGATCACGCCGGTGGGACGCTCCACTTCGACGATTGCCAGAACGTCCTCGAGTGTGACCGGCTCGAAGTAGAGGCGATCCGATGTGTCGTAGTCCGTGGAAACCGTTTCCGGGTTGCAGTTGACCATGATCGTCTCATAGCCGTCCTCGCGCATCGCGAGTGCCGCATGCACGCAGCAATAGTCAAACTCGATCCCCTGACCGATTCTGTTGGGTCCGCCACCAAGCACCATGATCTTGCGCTTCTCCGACGGTGCCGCCTCGCACTCTTCTTCATACGTCGAGTACATGTACGCCGTCGCTGACGGGAATTCCGCGGCGCACGTGTCGACGCGCTTGAACACGGGTCTGACGTCCAGCGATTGGCGTCGCGCGCGAATCGCGGACTCGGCCTCGCCCAACAGTTCGCCCAGACGCGCGTCGGAGAACCCTTTGCGCTTGAGCGCGAACACTTCGTCGCGTTCGAGCGACACCAGGTTTCGCCCCTTCAAACCTTGTTCAGTGCGAACGAGATCTTCAATTTGCGCGAGGAACCAGGGATCGATTGCGGTGAACTCGCCAACGTCTTCGATACTCATGCCGGCACGAAACGCGTCCGCCACGTACCAGATTCTGTCGGCACCGGCGACCTTCAGTTCCCGGACCAGACGCGTTCGCTCATCGTCATCGGTTACCGAAATCAGCTCATTGAGCCCCGAACGCGAGATCTCCAGACCGCGAAGCGCCTTCTGAAACGATTCCTGGAACGTCCGGCCGATGGCCATCACCTCGCCAACGGATTTCATCTGTGTCGTCAGGCGGGCATCGACGTTCGGGAACTTCTCGAACGTGAAGCGCGGTATTTTTGTGACGATATAGTCGATCGCAGGTTCGAACGACACCGGCGTCACACCGGTAATGTCGTTAGTGAGTTCATCCAGCGTGTAGCCGACTGCGAGTTTGGCCGCCACCTTTGCGATTGGAAAACCGGTCGCCTTGGATGCCAGCGCCGACGAGCGCGATACGCGTGGGTTCATTTCGATGACGACCATCCGGCCGGTCTTCGGGTCGATCGCAAACTGCACGTTCGAACCGCCGGTCTCGACACCGATCTCGCGCAGCACCGCGATCGATGCATTGCGCAGGATCTGATATTCCTTGTCGGTCAGCGTCTGTGCCGGTGCAACGGTGATCGAATCACCGGTATGGATACCCATCGGATCCAGGTTTTCGATCGAGCAGACGATGATGCAGTTGTCGCGACTATCACGTACCACTTCCATCTCGAACTCTTTCCAGCCGAGCAACGATTCGTCGATCAACAACTCGTTGGTGGGCGACAGATCGAGGCCGCGCGTGCAGATTTCAACGAATTCCTCGCGGTTGTAGGCAATCCCACCGCCGGTGCCGCCCAGCGTGAACGACGGCCGGATCACGCATGGAAACCCGAGCGCGCTCTGCACTTGCAGCGCCTCTTCGATGCTATGCGCGATCGCCGAACGAGGCGTGTCGAGTCCGATCGATTTCATCGCGCGGCCGAATCGCTCGCGATCCTCTGCTTTGTCGATTGCATCCTGACTCGCGCCGATCAGTTCGACGCCCCACTTCTCCAGCACGCCTTCGCGCACCAGATCGAGCGCGCAGTTGAGCGCGGTCTGACCGCCCATTGTCGGCAGCAGCGCATCCGGTCGCTCGCGCTCGATAATCTGCGCGACGGTGCGCCATTCGACCGGCTCGATGTACGTCGCGTCGGCCATCGCCGGGTCGGTCATGATGGTCGCCGGATTCGAATTGACCAGCACAACGCGATAGCCCTCGTCGCGCAACGCCTTACACGCTTGCGCGCCCGAGTAGTCGAACTCGCACGCCTGACCGATGACGATCGGACCCGCACCGATAATCAATACGGATTTGATGTCAGTACGCTTAGGCATCGCGCGTGCGCGCCTCGTTCATCAGCGCGATGAAATGATCGAACAGGTAGTCGCAATCCTTCGGTCCGGGACTCGCTTCGGGGTGTCCCTGAAATCCGAACGCGGGCCGGTCGGTCCGGCGCAGGCCCTGCAACGAACCGTCGAACAGCGACACATGAGTCGCTTCGAGGCAATTCGGCAAGGTGCTTTGATCGACCGAGAAACCATGGTTCTGGCTCGTGATAATCACGCGGCCGTCGCGCAAGTCTTTCACCGGATGATTCGCGCCATGGTGCCCATGCGACATCTTCACTGTCTTCGCGCCGCTCGCCAGTGCCAGAAACTGATGACCGAGACAGATGCCGAATGTCGGCACGCCGGTCTCCACCAGTTCGGCTACGGCGCGTATCGCGTAGTCGCAGGCGTCCGGATCTCCCGGACCATTCGACAGGAACACACCGTTCGGCTTCAGTTCAAGCGCTTGTGCCGCAGTGGTTTTCGCCGGCACCACCGTCACGTCGCAACCGCGTTCCGCGAGCAGCCGCAGAATGTTCCGCTTCACGCCGAAATCGTACGCGACGACACGAAAGGTGCCTTTCGCCGCTTTCTTGTAGCCTTCACCGAGCCGCCAACTGCCGCCGTCCCACGGATAGGTCGCAGCGCACGTCACGCCCGTCGCCAGATCGGCGCCTTCGAGTCCGGGGAACTGGCGCGCCGCGTGTACTGCCGCATCCGCATCCAACTCGGCACCGTGCGCGCGTCCGGTCACGATGCATCCCGCCAGCGCGCCTCGCGTGCGGATGAGTCGGGTCAGACGTCGCGTATCGATACCGGCAATCGCCACCACGCGTTCGGCAATCAGATACTGTCCAAGGGTCATCTGCGAACGCCAATTGCTCGGCAGAATCGGCAGGTCGCGAATCACCAGACCGGCCGCCCAGACGCGATCGGACTCGGCGTCCTCGGAATTTGCGCCGGTGTTACCGATGTGCGGATGGGTCAATGTGATGATCTGACTGGCGTAGGAAGGATCGGTGAGAATTTCCTGATAACCGGTCATCGCGGTATTGAACACCACCTCCCCGACGGAGCGACCCTCGACGCCAATCGAGGTGCCGCGAAACACGCTGCCGTCTTCGAGCGCCAGTAGAGCGGGTGTCAAATTCACGTCCCTTCGGGAACCCGAGGTTACAAAAAAGCGGGGGGAATGTGACTTCCCACCCGCTGGCGGTTGCGCAGATCAGACCACGTCGTCGATCCGTGTTTCGCGGACCGCGACGGCCAATGCAGGCTGGGCGCGTATTCTAGTGAAAGGCTTCCTGTGTGTCACTTCGTCGGCACAGTCAACTGCACGATCCCGCTGTCAGGCGCGCAGTCCTGCGATCAGGCGCGCAAGCCCAGCACATCCTGCATGTCGTACAGACCGTGCTCGCGTCCGGCAAGCCATTGCGCAGCACGCATGGCACCGCTCGCGAAGTTCATGCGGCTTGCCGCGCGGTGAGTGATCTCGACGCGTTCGCCCGCGCCCGCGAACATCACGGTGTGTTCGCCGACGATGTCGCCCGCACGCAACGTCTCGAAGCCGATCGTCTTGCGTTCACGCGGTCCGGTAATCCCCTGCCGGCCGTAGATCGCCGCATCCGCCAGGTCGCGACCCAGCGCAGACGCCAGGATTTCACCCATCTTCAATGCCGTTCCGGACGGCGCATCGATCTTGCCGCGGTGATGCGCTTCGATGACCTCGACATCGACGTCGTCGCCGAGCACCGTGGCCGCCAATTCAATGAGCTTGAAGCACAGATTCACGCCGATGCTGTAGTTCGGCGCCATCACGATCGGAATGTCGCGCGCCGCCATCTCGATTGCCTCGCGCCCCGACGCGTCGAATCCGGTGGTGCCGATGACCAGCGATTTACCGGCGTCGCGACAGATCGCCAATGCGTTCAGCGTCGCAGCGGGTACGCTGAAATCCACCAGCGTATCGAACGAATCGAGCGCCTCTCGAATCGATTCGGTCACAGGGACGTCGAGACGGCCGACGCCGGCCAGTTCACCAGCATCGGCGCCCAGCAGTGACAAACCGGGCCGTTCGAACGCCGCACCAAGCGTCAGCGTGTCGATCGATCCCAACGCCTGCACGAGGGTGCGGCCCATCCGCCCTGCGGCACCCGTTATCGCAATTCTGATCATCGTCGAGTCCGGCATCGATAGCGCTCGATTTAAGGCGCTCGATTGTAGCCCGAACCACGCCTACGACTTCAGCCCCTCGAAGAAGTCCATGACGCCTTTGAACCACGAAGTCTCTTTCGGCGAGTGCGTGTCACCGCCTTCGCGAAGCGCGCTGCGTAGCTGTTCAAACATCGCCTTCTGTTCGCCGTTGAGCTTCACCGGCGTTTCCACAACCACGCGACACAGCAGATCGCCTGCCGCGCCGCCGCGGACCGGCGCAACGCCTTTGCCGCGCAATCGGAACATGCGTCCGGTTTGCGTCTCGGCTGGAATTTTCAGTTTGACGCGACCGCCCAACGTCGGCACTTCCAACTCGCCGCCAAGCACCGCATCGGCGATCGAAATCGGCACTTCGCAGTACAGGTCCTTGCCGTCCCGGGTGAAAATCTTGTGTTCGCGCACGGCAATCTGCACATACAGATCGCCGGGCGGACCACCGTTGTGACCAGCCTCGCCTTCTCCGTTCAGCCGGATTCGATCACCGGTATCAACGCCCGGTGGAATCTTTACCGACAACGTCTTGCGCCGCTCGACGCGACCGCCGCCGCCACACGCGCGACACGGGTCTTTGATGATCGCCCCGGCACCGTGGCAGCGCGGGCATGTTTGCTGCAACGAAAAGAATCCCTGCGAGACGCGAATCTGGCCCGCGCCGCCACAATCTGCGCACGGCGTTGCGGTGGTACCTTTGCGTGCTCCGCTGCCTTCGCACTCGTCGCACGCCGACAGCACCGGCACTCGAATCTCGACTGTGTCGCCGCGAACCGCCTTTTCGAGATCGAGTTCGAACGTGTAGCGCAGGTCCGAACCGCGCGCGACCGAACTGCGCCCGCCGCCACCGAAGATGTCACCGAACACATCGCTGAAGATGTCCGAAAAGCTGGCCCCACGACCGCCCATCCCGTTGGCGTCCAACCCGGCATGACCGAACTGGTCGTAGGTATTTTTCTTCGCCTGATCGGAGAGCACTTCGTACGCTTCCGATGCTTCCTTGAATTTCTCCTCCGACGCCGGGTCCGGATTGCGATCCGGGTGATGCTTCATCGCGAGGCGGCGATATGCTTTCTTGACGTCCGCTTCGGACGCGCCACGTTGCAATCCCAGAACTTCGTAGTAGTCGCGCTTTGCTGTCATGCGGTGCTCTACTGGAAAAATTTACACAAAAAGGCGCACGCTATGAACGCGCGCGCCCTTGCCATTCCATCAGGCCTGGTACCTTGCCACGGCACCAGCCCCGGAAGTTACTTCTTATCGTCGTCCTTGACCTCTTCGAATTCCGCATCCACGGCGCCATCACCCGCGCCGTCACTGTCTGCATTGCCGGTGCCGGAACGCGCGTCCGCGGCCGCATCCGCATACATCTTCTGTGCCACCACCGCCGATGCTTCGGTCAAGGCCGCAATCGCTTTCTCGATCGCATCCTTGTCGTCGCCCTTCATCACTTCTTCGAGCGCTTTGGCCGCTGACTCGACGTTGGCTTTTTCGTCATCGGTCGCCTTATCACCGGCATCCGTCACGGCTTTGCGCGCCGAGTGAATCAAACCATCGGCCTGGTTGCGCAGTGAAACCATTTCCTCGAACTTCTGATCTTCTTCGGCGTGCGCCTCCGCGTCGCGAACCATCTTGTCGACCTCGGCTTCGCTCAAACCACTGGACGCCTTGATGATGATCGACTGCTCTTTGCCGGTCGCCTTGTCCTTTGCCGACACGTTCAGAATGCCGTTGGCATCGATGTCGAAGCTGACCTCCACCTGCGGCATGCCGCGCGGCGCCGGCGGAATGTCCGCAAGATCGAAGCGTCCCAGCGACTTGTTCTGCGCCGCCTGTTTGCGCTCGCCCTGCAGCACGTGAATCGTGACGGCGGTCTGGTTGTCGTCCGCGGTCGAGAACACCTGCTGCTTTTTCGTCGGGATCGTCGTGTTCTTCTCGATCAGCGCGCTCATCACGCCGCCGAGGGTTTCGATACCGAGAGACAACGGTGTGACATCCAGCAACAGCACGTCTTTGACGTCACCGGACAGCACTGCAGCCTGAATGGCGGCACCAATCGCAACCGCTTCGTCCGGGTTGACGTCCTTACGCGGCTCTTTGCCGAAGAACTCTTTGACCCGCGCCTGCACCAACGGCATCCGCGTCTGGCCGCCGACCAGAATGACTTCGTCGACATCGGCCACTTTCACGCCGGCGTCATCCAGCGCCGTGCGGCACGGCGCCATCGTCCGCTCGACGAGCGATTCCACCAGCGATTCGAGCTTCGCCCGCGTTACTTTTTGAACCAGGTGCTTCGGCCCGGATTTGTCCGCGGTGATGTACGGCAGATTCACTTCGGTCTGCTGCGACGACGACAGTTCGATCTTGGCTTTCTCGCCCGCTTCTTTGAGGCGCTGCATCGCCAGCGGATCGCCGCGCAGGTCCATGCCGTTCGCCTTCTTGAACTCGTCGGCAAGATAGTCGATCAGCGTTTTGTCGAAGTCTTCGCCACCGAGGAAGGTGTCACCATTGGTCGACAGCACTTCGAACTGCTTTTCGCCGTCGACATCGGCGATCTCGATGATCGAGATATCGAACGTGCCACCGCCCAAGTCGTAGACCGCGATTTTCGAATCGCCGCGGTTTTTGTCCATGCCATAGGCGAGCGCGGCCGCGGTCGGTTCGTTGATGATGCGCTTGACGTCGAGTCCGGCGATGCGGCCGGCGTCCTTGGTCGCCTGCCGCTGCGAGTCGTCGAAATACGCTGGCACCGTGATGACCGCTTCCGAGACCGTCTCACCGAGGTAGTCCTCGGCGGTCTTCTTCATCTTCTTCAACACTTCGGCCGAGATCTGCGGCGGTGCGAGTTGCTGCCCTTTAACGTCAATCCACGCATCGCCGTTCTTGGCCCCGACAATCTTGTACGGGACCATGTTCATGTCTTTCTGAACGACCTGGTCTTTGAACTTTCGACCGATCAAGCGCTTGATCGCTGACAGCGTATTGGTCGGGTTGGTCACCGCCTGGCGCTTTGCCGACTGACCGACGAGGATTTCACCTTCGTCGGTATAGGCGATGAGCGATGGCGTGGTCCGATCGCCCTCGGAATTCTCGATGACCTTGACGTCTTTGCCTTCCAACACCGCGACACAGGAATTCGTGGTGCCGAGGTCTATGCCGATAATCTTGCCCATCTTCGGGATCTCCTTCAGGGCCCCGGTCTGCGGGGCAATTGATAACCGCTATATTGGCGCTCGACGCCAAAGTTCAACCCGTCATTTCACTCGAATCAGTGGGTGCCTTCGCCACCATGACCATCGCCGCCCGCACCAGACGGCCATTCAACGTAAAGCCCTTCTGCAACACCTCGACCACCGAACCGGGCTCGGCGGACTGGCTCTCCAGCATGCCGACGGCCTGATGGAACTTGGGGTCGAACGGCTCACCGAGAGGGTCGATCTGAACGATGTCGGCCTTCGCCAGCGTGTCGATGAACAACTTCAGCGACAGGTCCACGCCGTCGGCGATCGCCGCGGCGGAGCCGGCAGCATTCGGTCCTCGCGCTGATTCGACCGCGCGCTCGAGGCTATCTATCACCGGCAGCAGATCGCTGGCAAATCGCTCCAGCGCGAACTTCCGGGCGCTTTCGACGTCGCGCTGCGCCCGCCGCCGAACGTTTTCCGACTCCGCGTGCGCGCGTAGTGCCTGCTCTCGCGCCTGACCGGCCTCGGCGCGCGCCGCTTCGAGCGCGGCAGCCAACTCAGCCACCGTCTGGGGGGCAATTTCAGCGTCGGCCGCCTCTTTCAGCGCATCGGCGGCGGCTTCGGGCCGTGATTTATCTTCGGACATACGCAACGAAACTCCTGCGGGCCGTGATCGCAAATAATGGGGGCTCGATGCGGATTTCCAACCCTGACAGGTTGTTGAAAAACGGCCCGCTACGATCGGACGACCCGTCAGGGCTGATCGAGGGCCGCGCCAAGCACCCGCGCGGTCACGTCGACAATCGGGATGACCTGCTGGTACGCCATGCGCGTCGGGCCAATCACGCCCAGTACACCTGCAACGCGGCCGTTCACCCGATACGGCGCGGTGACCACGCTGTAGTCACCCAGCACCTCGTAGCCGGATTCCTCGCCGATGAACAGCTGAATGCCTTCGGAATCCAGACATCGATCGAGCAGATGCAGGATGTCGCGTTTCCGGGCAAACGCATCGAACAACCGGCGCATCGCCTCATCGTTGCGGGTCCCGAGCAGGTTCGCCTCGCCAGCCACTACATAGCCATCGGCGTCCGATGCACCAGCACCGCTGCCCGAGGCGTCCACATCGAATGCTTTCGCGGCCATATCGAGCGCGAGTTGCATCAGTTGATCAACACCGGCTTTGTCGCGCTGCATGCTTTCGATCAACGCGGCACGGATTTTCTGCAGCGATTCACCGGCAAACTCGCGATTAATGTAGTTCGCGGCCTGCACGAGTTCGCTTTCGCTGTATTCGCGATCCGTATGAATCACTCTGTTTTGCACGTCGCGTTCATTGATGACCAGGATCACCAGCACGCGATTGGCCGTCAGCGGCAGGAATTCCACCTGCCGCAACGCGATTTGCTCTTTGCGCGGCAAGGTCACCACACCGGCCATGCTGCTGATCTCCGCCAGCAGCCCCGACGCCAGTTCGACGAGCCGCGATGGCGCGAGATCGGGATTCAAGCCGTCGCGCAGCATCTGCACACTGCTGCGACGCAGCGGTTGCACCGACAACAGTGTGTCGACGAAAAACCGCAAGCCGAGATTGGTGGGCACTTTGCCGGCCGACGTGTGCGGCGATATGACAAGGCCGCGCGATTCCAGTTCAGCCATGATGCTGCGTACCGTCGCGGGGCTCACATCCACGCCAGGTTGTGTGGCAAGCGTTTTCGACGCAACGGGCGTGCCTTGCGCCAAGTAATGCTCAACGAGCATTTTCAACAGGCGCTGAGCACGATCGCCAATGCCGTCTTCTGATCTTTGCTGTCGCTTCACGTTGCCAAAAACGCGTTTACCCTGATCGGCGCCGGCACCTAAAATGGCACGAATACTCGGCGAAACCAACCCGAGCAGCGCTCGAGGATCTACCCACACCATGTTGACCCGATTGATCGTCCGCGATTTCGCGTTGGTGCGAGCAGTAGATGTGGTGTTCGAGCGCGGCCTCACGGTGCTGACCGGTGAGTCGGGCGCCGGCAAGTCGATTCTGTTGGGCGCGCTCGGACTCGCACTGGGTGATCGCGCATCTTCCGCGGCCGTACGACCAACCGCCGAGCGCAGCGACGTCAGCGCCGAGTTCGACATTGACGGTATCGCGCAGGCATTCGAATTTCTCACGACACGAGGCCTGGACGATCCCGATGCGCCGCATCGCTGCACGCTGCGGCGAATCATCAACAAGGAGGGTCGCTCGCGCGCGTTCATCAACGGCGCACCGGCGACCTTGAACGATCTGAGTGAACTCGCCGCAACCCTGATCGACATTCATGGCCAGAACGAGCATCAGTCGCTACTGCGACGCGACGTGCAACTCGATCTGCTCGATCACTACGCAGGCGTCGAAACGCTCGCGGCGCGCGTGCGCGACGCATACCGGGCATGGCGCGATGCTACGGATGATCTGGAGGCACTCGAAGCCGGCGCGGCGCAATCGCGCGACCGAAGAACCTTGTTGGAATATCAACTCGGTGAACTTGCCGAACTGGCGACCACGACCGGCGAATACACAGAACTGCACGACCGCTTTCGCCGCCAATCCAAATCGCAGGAGACGCAGACGCGCATTGGCACTGCGCTGGCCGTGCTCGATGGCGAGGCGGAATCCGGCGCCACGGACGTTGCGCACCTCGCAACCCTGCTCGCGGGCATCGAAGATCGTCACGTGGCCCTGTCGAACGCGCGGGAATTGCTGCAAACCGCGTTGACACACCTCGATGAGACCGCTGTAGAACTACGGCGCTACCTCGACGACCTGACCTCTGCACCGGAAGAACTCGAACGCATGGAGGCACGCCTCGACCACATCACCGAACTCGCGCGCAAACATCGAGTACGTCCCGAATTGCTGGCCGAGCGCCACGCCGAACTCCAAACCGAACTCGATGCGCTCGCTGTCGGCGTTGGAGACCTCGATACCGTACGCAAGACGATGGCAGCAACCGAAGCCCAATTTCGAACGATGGCTGGCGAACTGTCGCTCAAACGCCGACGCGCGGCGAAAAAATTCGCACGCGACGTCAGCGCACACATGGATAGTTTGGGCATTGCCGGCGGCGCCCTCGAGTTGAAATTCACCGACGCCGAAAACGAAGGCGGCCTCGAATCCGCCGAATATCACATCGTGACGAATCCGAAATATCCGGCGGCGCCACTGACGCGCATCGCTTCGGGCGGCGAACGCTCGCGCGTCAGCCTCGCGATCCAGGTGGTTGCCGCCGAAAAATCCTGTCTTCCGGCGCTGATTCTCGACGAAGCCGACGTCGGCATCGGCGGCACCACGGCGGATGTGGTGGGCCGACTGTTGCGTCGTCTCGCCACGCGCACGCAAATATTGTGTGTCACGCACGCGCCACAAGTTGCCGCGCGAGGCGAACATCATCTGTTGATCCGCAAGACCAGCGAGTACGACACCATCGTCGAACCGTTGGACAGTGCAGGCCGCGTTGCCGAACTCGCGCGAATGCTCGGTGGTGCAGACATCACCCCGAAGACGATCGAATACGCACAGGAACTCATCAGTACCGGCGCGTCATGATCGTTGAGCAAGCCGTCGGGTAAACCTTCCAACACCTCGGCCGTCTCGCTACTATCTGCGCCCCATTGGGTTTCCGGAGTCTGCGTGCGTCCGCTTGTGGTAACGATGATCCTGTTGCTGGTCGCGG
Source organism: uncultured Gammaproteobacteria bacterium (assembly GCA_963735085.1). GTDB lineage: Bacteria > Pseudomonadota > Gammaproteobacteria > Pseudomonadales > Azotimanducaceae > DATJGR01. Next base: position 1,538,168 of record CAVTJP010000005.1, on the reverse strand, counting down.
GCTGTCACTTCAGTTTTCCGAGAGTGGCTCACGTCGCGGTGCAACAAGGCAACGTCATCACACAGGAGATGGTCGACCGCTTGAAACCCGGCATGACCCGCCGGCAGGTTGCATTCGTGATGGGTGAGCCGGTGTTGCGTGACCCGTTCGATCCGGACCGTTGGGACTATGTGTACTCTGTTCAGGTTGGCGATGTGGTTTACCAACAGCTGAAAATGTCACTGTTCTTCAAGGACGACAAGCTCGATAAATTCAGCGGCGACGTCAAACCAACGACTCCGGCCGAGAATGCCAAAGCCGACACGGTGGACGACCCGCTCGCAGCCAAACCACCGGGAATCAGCGTGCCCGCCGATCAGCCCGCCGCCGCCGCGCCGTCATCGGATCAACCACCAGCGGCCGATAAATCTCAACTCGATCCCCCTCGTTGAGCTGTTGATTTCGGTCGGCAACCACCTGCCCATAGACCCCGATCGAAGCACGTTCCAGATCGAGCGTGCCAAACCGCGGCGTCGAAGCGACCAGCGTTAGCGCCTCCGCCACCGTAGCGCCCTTTGGCAATGACAGTTCGACGAGCCATTGGCTGTCGGATTGCGCATAAGCGACTTCGATACGCATGTCGTTCACGCGATGCCGGAGCCGTACACGGCACGCGCTCTGGCGCAGAACGCATCCACCATCGTACCCGCGGCATGCGCGAAGATGATGCCGAGCGTGCGCTGGATGAGCGATCGCGACATTTCGAAATCGAGTTCCAGTTCCACTTTGCTGCCGAGTGCGGCAAGTTCGGTGAATCGCCAGATACCCGCAAAACGCCTGAATGGGCCTCGCACCAGATTCAGTTCAATCGAGTGAGGGTAAACGAGTACGTTGCGGGTAGTGAAGCGTTCGCTGACGCGCCCCTTCCTGATCGTCAACTCGGCGATCGTTTCATCGTCTTCGTCGCGTTCGATCTCCACCGAACTGCACCACGGCAGGAATTCGGGATAGCGCCTTATGTCGCGGACGATATCGAACACCTGGGCCGCAGAATACGGCAGTAATGCTGAGCGCCGTACCTGGGGCATTTCGACAACCTGTTTCGAGGCCAACTTTTTAGCCTAACTCTCGAGCCCAAAAAAGGGGGAACACAAGACACCGCAATTGTCGACAAATTGGGTAACGCTCTCAAGCGCCCCTATAATCACCCGCATGGCAAAAACGAAAACGAAAGGGCCGCCGTCGATCGCACAGAACCGGCGCGCGCGCCACGACTATGAGCTATCCGACCGATTCGAGGCGGGCATTGCGCTTGCCGGCTGGGAATTGAAGAGCATCCGCAGCGGAAAGGCGCAGTTGTTGGACAGCTATGTGCTGATCCGCGACGGCGAGGTATGGCTGCACGGCGCCACAATAACGCCGTTGGTGAGCGCGTCCACGCACGTGATTGCCAATCCGAAGCGCATGCGCAAACTGTTGCTGCACAAAAAGGAGATCGCACGCGTGTTCGCCGCTCTCAGCCAGAAAGGCTATACATGCGTCGCGACGTCACTGTACTGGAAGGGCAACAAGGTGAAATGCGAAATCGCGCTGGCCAAAGGCAAGAAGGAGCACGACAAGCGCGCCACCCAAAGGGACCGCGACTGGAAGCGGCAACAGCACCGCACCTTGAAACAAACCGCCTAGACCCCCATCTAAGTAACCAGTGGTACACTCGCAGACGGATTTGACGAACTGGGGGCGACCTGGCTTCGACGGCGGTGACAACGCCAAAGGTGCATGCCGAGAGGGTAGTGACTCTCGTAAAACAATCGCTGCAACTTTTATAGTTGCCAACGACGAAAACTACGCACTAGCCGCTTAAGCCGGCTAACGCTGACAATTGCTGCCTGTGGCATGAAATCAGCGGCACGTTTCACAGGATCGCGCACAACGCCTCGCCCGGGGCCGCGTCGTTAAAACCAATCGGGATCGCTTGGGACACCCTGCTCGTCGGGTCGACTCGAAGCTAAATCAGTAGACGAAACTAAGCATGTAGATCCGATGGTCGAGTACCGGCGGACGCGGGTTCAACTCCCGCCGCCTCCACCAAACCTCGGTCTAACTCAGACCACTCCGGACGACTGGAGACCAGTGAAAACCTGGCCTCTAGCCGTATCGGTCCCTCACATCGAGCCGTCCCCGGTGGTCCAGATCGGGCCCCAGAGCGGCACGATTCCGGCACAAATGACACAGCACCGACACACGAACGGTCGCCGCTTGCCCGCGCCATGGCCATCACGGACGGGATCGGGACGCGAGAGTGCCTGGTGTTCCGCCAGCGCCTGTTCGGTGATCTGGGAAGCCTCTCCGTCGAGCTCGCAAACGACTACAAGTGCCAGACGGATCGCTCTTCCTACCGCGACGCCAACGCCCGGCTTCGGCGATTCCACGAACGTTTAGTCATACATGAACTGAATCTGGCGGCATCCGAATCGGAGCTGACCGAATTTGCGGAGGCGCGCGCTGAAGAATGCCGGCAGGCATGCAGCGGGCGGGCTCGCCAGACCCGCCCGCTCGCTGCATGCCTGGCGGCGGCTGCGCGCTACGGAATTGATCCTCCTTCAAAGCGACACAGCGAAGCGGAACGGTTGGAGCGCTTCCGCGATCCGCGATGGTGGCGACGACGAATCAGCGTCAAGTCGGCCAGGTTGATTGAACAGACCGCGCGTGATGTGGGCATCGTCTGCAAGCAACGCGCGATCTACGCAACCGACGAAGCCCACTCACGAAGGGAGCGGATCAAGGTCGCGACTCGGCACTTCCTCGAGAAGAGCTTGCTCGTCAACGAATTGGGGCAAGCCTTTACACTTGCCGAACTGGCCGACGTGAGCGTCTCCAATCCAGCGATTCGACGTGCCGAACTGATGGTTCGTATGCGCGGCTTCGAGGAGGTCGCTGAGCTGCGAGGAGACACGGCGCTCTTCATCACCCTGACCACACCGTCTCGCATGCATGCGGCACTAGCAAGCGGCGGGCTCAATCCCAACTACGACGAAACCTCGCCGCGCGAAGCCCAAGCTTATCTATGCCAGGTCTGGGCTCGCATTCGCGCTTCGCTGGAACGTTTCGAAATCAAGCCCTACGGTTTTCGAATTGCGGAACCTCACCACGACGCGACGCCGCACTGGCATCTCCTACTATTTGCGCCGCCGCGGGAGCACGAACAGATCGTGGCTACATTCCGGCGCTACGGTCTGGCAACTGACCCAGATGAATTAGGCGCGGACACCCATCGAGTAAAAGTTGTGCAGATCGACCCGACTAAGGGGTCGCCTGCGGGCTACATCGCAAAGTACGTCGCAAAAAACGTCGATGGCGCACACATCGCCCACGACCTAGAGGGGACGGACGCGCCCACTGCAGCGCTACGAATAGAAGCGTGGGCGAGACTCTGGGGCATTCGTCAGTTCCAGCAAATCGGAGGTCCGCCGGTCACCATATGGCGCGAACTCCGCCGAATACACGAACGCGTTGACCTGGACGCTGAACCCGCTCGAAGTGCCGCCAACAGTTCTAATTGGGCGGCCTTTGTTCTCGTGATGGGCGGCGTCGGGATACCGCGCACACACCTCACGATCGCTCTGCTGAAGCTTCCAGACTGCGAAAGCGAAGATGCGATCTCATCGGTGGTTTTCCTACTCGTGCGAGCAACCGGCGCGTTGATCAACACGCGCAAACACACGTGGACGGTGCAGGCGGGCGCGGACTGGGCCACCGGCCCACCGCGCGTGCCTGCCTTGGACTTGTATCAATAACTGTACGGAACACTCACTTGTTGGAATTGAAATGACAAAACCGAAGCTGACGAAACAGAAGCGGTTCGAGCTAGACGAAGCGATTCAGCTGATCGATCACATCGTTGTCCTGAAGCGACATCCAGACAAGCGAGATCCTAGGTCGTTTGGTGTAGTCGCCGGCGTCCTCACACTGAACGAGGAAATCGAGGTGGTCTTGAAATTCATGGACCGAGTCACCCAAGCGACTAAGCGCGAGTTCTTGCACCAGGTCGAGCTCATCGAGACGTTCGGGAGCAGCCTCGACGACGAAAATGATGTTGACTCTGAGAGTAACTAGTGTAATTTGAGATAACTAGTGAACGTGAGCGTAACTATCATGCCTGGCAAAGCTCCTGAACCAATGCCGCACCTACTCCGCCTCAATCGCGAGGTCGAGGCGTTGCTGTGTCGGCAGATCGCCGAATACGAAGGGCAAAGCCCGACGCTGGGATCAGCACTTGGGGCGCTGATCCTCGGACAGCACTTCGGCACTCGTGCGCTTCGCATGATTCACAGCCCTAGCACGTATCGAAAATACGAGCGGATCCTCGGGATCAAGTTCGAGGACCACTGCGATGAACGCACGCCTCAATCGAGCAAGCTCAAGGGGATCAAAGCGGCCGACAAGCTCGGCGCGTTTTGGGATGTGGTAATGGGTCGCACGCCAGAATCAAAGGACAAAAGTGTTGTCGAGCTCTCCACCAATGACGGTCGCAAGCATGCAAAGTCCTAGGTGGGTGACCGTCGGAAAGCTAGCGGAGCTTACGGGCCTGACGCAGGAGGCGATTTGGGCATACAAGAAAAAGGGCAAGCTTCGGCAGGAGATCCATTGGATCAAAAAGGGCCGGCGCTTGTTCATACACATCGAGAATTTTTACACGTGGCTGGAAAATACCGAGGAGTAACCCAACGCGGGAAAGGTTGGCAGATTTCGTTCACGCTACCAACGGGCGAGCGTTGTCGCGAGACGGTCTCATTTCCCCAAACACGGAAGGGCGAGGATGAGGCGCGCGCCCTTCGCGGAAAGGTGCTGACGGAACTTCAAAGGGGAACCTTCGACTACGCCGCCTGTTTTCCGCGAAGCGCACGCGCGCTACGTCACTCTCCTCGCCCCGGCAGACACATTTTGATCAAGGACGCTCTTCGCGAGTTTCTGAAGGAGGCGGAGCATCGATGCGCACGAAGCACGTCGAAGGACTACAGCGACCGGACCTATCGTCACCTGATACCTGAATTCGGTGACCTGTCGCTCGAACAACTCGGCCCTGATCACGTGCGGGAATGGCAACGGCGACAGTCGCTATCCAACAAGTCAATCAACAACACGCTGATTCCGCTGCGCAAGGTGTTTTCGCGCGCCTTCGAAGACGGAATCGTCATACAGAATCCGATGGCAAGAGTCCGTTGGCTCCCTGTGCAATCCAGAGAAGCCGATCCATTCTCTCGTGAAGAAGCGACGAAGGTACTGTTGGAGCTCGCTACGCGATCTCTCGAAGTGGCGAACTACTTTCAGTTCGCGTTCGCGACGGGCCTACGCACGTCTGAATTGATCGCGTTGACCTGGTCTGACGTTGATCTCGACTTGCGGCGTGCGTCGATTACCAAGGCGAAGGTGCGAGGCCATGTTAAGGAACCGAAAACATCTTCGGGACGCAGGATTGTCGATCTACAGGCCGAAGCAATAGACGCTTTGGAGTCGCAGCGTGCCATCACCGAGGGAACTGACGAGGTGTTCCTCGACCCTACGTCAAACGAGCCATGGAAGAACGACCAAGCCCTACGGAAACGCTTTTGGTATCCGTCCCTCAAAGCCATCGGAATTCGCAGGCGGAACCCGTATCAAACGCGTCACAGCTACGCGTCACAACAGCTAATGAAGGGGGCGAACCCGCTTTACGTGTCACAGCAGATGGGGCATAAGGATTGGGGCATGATTCGACGCGTCTACGGTAGGTGGATCCATTCCGATGGCGGAGTTTGAAGAAAGAGACTTAGACGATTTTGAACGAGACCTTCTACTTGAACTCGAAGAAGGTCATTTCATGGAGTTCAAGTCGCGGGAAGTCAGCGGCGCAGCGGTGTCGCGCGTCGTGTCAGCCTTGGCGAACGCCGCCGGCGGCGAACTTTACATCGGCCTATCAGAAGTCGTTACTGAGACTGGAGACGAGCTCGAATGGGCAGGTTTCGAAGACGTTGAAGCGGCCAACGCGATCATTCAGGTTGTTGAAGCTCAATCGCCGCTAGGCAACCACTACCTTCCGAATTTCCTGCGCCACACGGAAGAAGATGGAATCGTTTTGCAGATGACGATCTTCAAGTCGCAGGAGATTCTGTACGCAACCGATGGCCACGCATACGTCAGACGCGGAGCCCAGAATTTACGCGTTCACGGCGTAGAGGCCATGGAGCGTTTACGTCGAGACAAGGGAATCTCCTCCTTCGAGGACGAAACCGTCAACTTGGATCTTGAGCAATTGATCGAGAGCGACAAGTTGAGATCGTTCCTCGACGAGGTCGTGCCGGCAACTGAGCCGATGGAGTGGTTGACGCGTCAGCATCTGCTGCTCAAAAGAAAGCCTCGCGCAGCGGCAGTACTCCTCTACGACGAAGAACCGCAAGCGGCGCTCCCCAAGCGCTGCGGCATCAAGATTTACCGATACGCGACTTCGGATGCACAGGGGTCACGTGACAATCTTGTCGGCCAACCGGCGTCTATCGAAGGATGTTTGTACGACCAAGCCTATCGTGCGGTAGACCACGCCTCAGGAGTTGTCGAGGAGATCGAGAAGCTAGGCCCAGAGGGTCTGGGCGCCATCGAGTATCCAAGCGAAGCACTGCACGAAATCATCACCAACGCAGTTATACATCGAGACTACTCGATCGCAACGGACATCCAAGTCCGGATATTTGATAACCGAGTGGAGGTCGAGAGTCCGGGGAAACTGCCAGGGCACATTACAATCCAGAACATTCTTCGCGAACAGTTCGCGCGAAATCCGAAGATCGTTCGCCTAATCAACAAGTTTCCCAACCCTCCGAATAAGGACGTGGGAGAAGGTCTAAACACGGCCTTCGAAGCCATGGAAAAACTGCGACTGAAGCAACCCGAGATTCGCGAGCTCGACACAAGCGTCTTGGTCACCCTTCGCCATGAGAAACTCGCGTCGCCGGAACAGATGGTCATGGAGTACATGGCAAACCACGACGTCATAACCAATTCAATAGCCAGACAGCTCACTGGGATTCGGTCTGAAAACACGATGAAGGAAGTCTTTTATCGGCTCGATCGCACAGCGCAACTCGAACGGGTTCCCGGTCGGAGAGGCTCGGCGTCGGCGTGGCGAAAGCCTGCGAATGACACACCCGAGGCTCAGGAGACCATAGATGGTTGATACCGATAGAGAAACGTCGGGTTCAACTCCCGCCGCCTCCACCATAAACCCAGATTAAGAACGATCACAAAGTCCCACTCGGGGCTTTTTTTATCCTGAAACCCCCATATTTCCCGCATCTTGAGCAGATGTGGGCTGTTTGTGATCTGTGCTGAGCATCGCTTTCCTCGGCGGAATGAGGCGGCACCGCTGCTCGCGCATCTGAAGGACTGGCTCGATGCCGCGCTGATCCAGGTCGTGCCGCAGAGCCTGACCGGCAAAGCGCTCGGCTATCTGGCCAGTCGTCGCGCTTGCGAGCACGTTGTCGATGTAGCGGACGACGTCGGGATGTGCCACTGGAGCGCCACTGCCTCGTAGAACAGTCGGCCGATACCGACGCGGCCATACCGCCTCATGACAGATAGATCGAACTGATGGCGTTCAATCGTCGACATCCCATCGATGTTCGGAACAAGCTGAATCGTGTAGTTCCACCACGCCCCATGATGCTGACTCAGTGCGGTTGCCTCTTCGAGCGTCAGACCGGCCCGATCCATCAGAGACGCGATGAACGGACCGGGTGGAGCGCCAAGTGCAGTTTGGGCCTTCACGGTCAGCCGATTGATCCGCTCATCAGCTAATTAAATGAGAGCTCGAGGCCAGCCTCGAGATCTGCAAGACCGGCGGTGACATCACGGTCGTTACGATGGTTCGCTATGCGAGCCTGCGTAGATGCAGCATGATCCGCACACCGTTCGGATCCAGGTCGCCGAAGTGCACGACGGGGATGCCTTCGATTCGATCGAGCAAGTGACTGACGGTAGCGGTCTCCCAACCCGTCACGTGGGCAAGCAGCCAGCCATGCAGTTGGATCCGCCGGCATCAATCGCTCCTGCCGATCTTCGCTGCGGCGATGGCATGAGGCATCAGGAATCGAGCAACACTCGTGATCACATCGGCGAGGCTGCCGGGACGAAGCGCCACGTTCTCCAGAAAAGCATTCCACTGACGCTGCTTCTGCTCATCCGCGGCGAAGGCCGGCGTAAGGGCATCAGGCAGTTCGGCCGGGATCTCGGTCTCGCGCCGTTCGAAGGTCGCGGCGATTGCGCGGGCAAGCCGGTCGTCGTCGAAAGGAAACGACTGGCTGAGGAGCCAAATGTCATAGAAGTCCTTCATTCGACTGTTCGCGCGTCCAAGCGACACCATGGCCTGGAATTTCTCTGCGATCACCGTTTCGCGAGCGTACGCGCGCAGGCGAGGTGCCGGCAGGTCCAGCATGCACGGATAGTCGATGACCTCGGCATCCGGCTCCAACGCATCTCCGAATGCGACGTCAACTGTCACGGCGATACGGGCACCACTGATCGACGCGGTCGTGCGCAGCCGCAGTCCACCGTACTCGAGCTCTTCCCGGATCTGGTCGACACGTACCGCGTTCGAATCGAAATCGACGCCATCCGCGACGCCTATGGCAAGAATCTCCTTGAACGCTGCGACCATCGCCTCCGGGCTTGGATCGCCGAACCCCAACAGGTCGAGATCACGAGTAGCCCGGTGTGGGTCCGTAAACCAGCTCGTCAGCAGCATCGCGCCCTTGAGCACGAATCGGTCCGAGAAGGCCGACGTGCTGAGACTGTAAAGCAGGCGTTCCAACGCATAGCGGGTGAGTATCAGCTCGAAACTCTGTCCCGTTTCTCGGGAGAGATTCTGCAGACGCGCCCGAACGGAGGCGCCGACGTTTCTGATCTCTCTAGGCATTGGCGGTCAGCGCCTCGAGATACGGCCGCACGACTGTGGACACCCCGCCCTTCTCGGCTTGACGAGCGATTTCCGCGGGAGTCGCCTTACGTTGCCTCAGCGCCTCTTGTAGCCCCTCGATCGCGACGGACAGGCCCACTTTGCCGCGATGTCGGAAGCAATCGGCCACCGTCTTGGCCACGCCGACGACTTTCACCGACACGCGTTCGATCACGTGCGTCTCGATGCCCTCCCTCAGCAGACTGTCTGTGAAACGCACAATGCGAATGCCCGGTCCACTGCGCTGCGGCGCCCAGTCCTTGGGCCCGATCGCCATCCAGACTTTCGGCGGCAGCTGGTCGGTCAGGCCATGAAATGCCAGCGCCGAGACGAGACATACGATTCCCTTGGGCACCCGCTTCGCGGCCTCGGCCAGACTGTGGTTCGGATCCAGCTCGGCGTCCGGCAACTGATAGACGCCCCGCGACAGGCGGATTACCTCACCGGCCCGCTCCATGCGACTCATCGTGGCCGCGGTCACGCCGGCCTCCCGCAGCTCGATCAGGCGCATGATCCCCTGCTTTTTCAGCAGAGTTTGGGCGAGCTCACGCTGCGATCGGGGCTTTGCCATTGATACAAATACTCGATGTATAGATCCTATGTACCGAGGATTTGTATCATCTATCCGCGCTGCGCGCACCCTCATAAACGCTGGCGGGTGGGGCAATTCTTCGACGAGCGAGCGCCCGGTTCCGCAGCACTGATGCGCTGGAGCGATTCGACGCATGGCGAGCGCCGGAGGAGCGAAAAAATCGGCCTGACGCACTGGGTGTTTCGCGCAATGAAACTGCAAACGGGCGGCAAGCCGCCCGTTCGTCTCGTCAATAGCAACAGACGGGCGTCAGGCGACTTCGAACCGGTCCGCGTTCATGACTTTGGTCCACGTGGCGACGAAGTCCTTCACGAACTTCTCCTTGCTGTCGTCCTGCGCATACAGCTCGGCGTAGGCGCGCAGGATCGCATTCGACCCGAACACGAGATCGAGGCGCGTGGCTGTCCACTTCGCCTTGCCGCTGCTGCGGTCGCGGATCTCGTACCGGCCGTCGCCCGTGGGCGCCCAGCTGTTGCCCATGTCGGTCAGGTTCACGAAGAAGTCGTTGGTCAACGTGCCCACGCGATCTGTGAACACACCGTGCCTGGTGCCACCGTGGTTGGTGCCCAACACGCGCATACCGCCGACCAGCACGGTCATTTCCGGTGCGGTGAGCCCCATCAGCTGGGTGCGGTCGAGCATCAGTTCTTCCGCGCTGACTACATAATCCTTCTTCAACCAATTGCGGTAACCGTCGTGAACCGGTTCGAGCGGTTCGAACGAGGCCGCGTCCGTCATCGCGTCGGTCGCGTCACCGCGGCCCGGTGAAAATGGCACAGTGATGTCGAACCCGCCCGCTTTCGCGGCCTGCTCGATGCCGACGTTACCCGCCAGTACGATCACGTCCGCCACGCTCGCACCTGATTTCGCGGCAATGCCGCCGAGTACGTCGAGCACACGCGCGAGCCGTTCCGGTTCGTTGCCTTCCCAATCCTTCTGAGGGGCGAGGCGAATGTGTGCACCATTCGCGCCGCCCCGCATATCGGAGCCGCGATAGGTGCGTGCACTGTCCCACGCGGTCGTTACCATGTCGCCGATCGAAAGACCGCTCTTCGCGATCTCCACTTTGACGTCCGCCACGTCGTAGTTGGTGTTGCCGGCGGGCACCGGGTCCTGCCAGAGCAGGTCTTGCTTCGGCACGTCGGGACCGACATAGCGCGCCTTCGGCCCCATGTCGCGGTGCGTGAGCTTGAACCAGGCGCGTGCGAAGGTGTCCTTGAAATACGCGGGGTCCTTGCGGAATTTTTCAATGATCGCGCGATAGGTCGGGTCTACCTTCATCGCCATGTCGGCGTCCGTCATGATCGGCATGCAGCGGATCGAGGGATCCTCGACGTCCACCGGCTTGTCTGCTTCGTTGATGCTGACGGGCTGCCACTGCCGGGCACCTGCGGGGCTCGTGCGGATTTCCCACTCGTGATCCAGCAGCATGTCGAAGTAGCCCATGTCGAACTTCGTCGGGTGGGTCGTCCAGGCGCCTTCGATGCCGCTGGTGATCGTGTCGCGCCCGAAGCCCTTGCCTTTCGGGTTGTGCCAGCCGAGGCCCTGCGCCTCGACGCCGGCCGCTTCCGGGTCCGGGCCTAGCTTGCTTGCATCGCCATTGCCGTGGGTCTTGCCGACGGTGTGACCGCCGGCCGTCAGGGCAGCGGTTTCCTCATCGTTCATCGCCATGCGAGCGAACGTTTCACGGACGGCCTCCGCCGTCTTCAGCGGATCAGGCTTGCCGTTGACGCCTTCCGGGTTAACGTAGATCAGCCCCATCTGCACGGCTGCGAGCGGGTTCTCAAGCGACGTCTCGTCGTTGGCGTCCGCATAGCGGTCCTTGCCAAGCCACTCCTTTTCTGACCCCCAATAGGTGTCCTTCTCAGGATGCCAGATATCCTCACGGCCAAAACCGAAGCCGAAGGTTTTCAGTCCCATCGACTCGTATGCGATGTTGCCCGCGAGAATGATCAGATCGGCCCAGCTGATGCGGTTGCCGTACTTCTTCTTGATCGGCCAGAGCAACCGGCGCGCCTTGTCTAGGCTAACGTTGTCGGGCCACGAATTGAGCGGTGCGAAGCGCTGATTGCCGGTGCCGCCGCCGCCGCGACCGTCCGCCACGCGATAGCTGCCTGCAGCGTGCCACGCCATGCGGATCATCAGGCCGCCGTAGTGTCCCCAGTCTGCGGGCCACCACGGCTGGCTGTCGGTCATCAGCGCGTGCAGATCTTTCTTGAGCGCGGCGACGTCGAGCTTCTTCAGCTCTTCGCGGTAATCGAAATCCTCACCCAGCGGATTCGTCTTGCTGTCGTGCTGGGACAGGATGTCGAGATTCAGCGCGTTGGGCCACCAATCGATGCTGGATGTGTGAGTGGTATTGGCACCGTGCATCACCGGGCATTTGCTGGCGAGGTCGCTGTCCTGGACGTTCATATCGGGCTCCGATCCACATGCTACGAACGCAAGTGTGATCGCTCCCTGCCGATAGCGCCAATTGATTGTTTGTTTGGCCTCGATAGCCAATGTCGATCGAACAGGCACAAATTTGGGACCTCGACGCACCGCGGCTTGCCGAACCGCGACATTCCGGGTTTGCGCCCGCGTTCGGTCGTTAGGTCAAACGTCGGGGCAACGGATGCCGACTCGCTATCGAAGCAGACTCATCCCAGACTTCGACGCCTGCCGATTAGTAAGGAGGCTCGTTTCGATGCACGTGAACCCGCTGGCGTAGGTACCAACATTGCCTGGCGCTAGGCGTCCGAAACCAGCTAACGTCCACAAGGGCCGCTTGTTCGACGGCCGAATGCGGAGGTCACAGTGACGGATTCGACATCGGTCGAGACGCATGGGGTGTCGTCGGTGGTCGATCCACCGATGATCTCGGAGATCGGCGGCGACGCAAAGCTGTCTCGAGGCGGGATCGCCTGGTCCGTCTTCGAAGGTGGCCGTGATCCGTACGTCATCCTGATGACGATCTACATCTTCATTCCGTATGTATCAGCCGTGATGGTGGGCGATCCGGTACACGGTCAGGCGGTGATTTCGAGCTGGCAGCAATACGCGGGCTGGATCGTCATGGCCACCGCGCCGTTTCTCGGCGCCTCCATCGACAAACTCGGTCCGCGCAAGCTGTGGCTGGGGCTCGTCATCGCGGCGATGGCACCGCTGATCGCTTCGCTTTGGTGGGCGCGCCCGGACTCCTCAGCGCTCACGGTGACTACGACGATGTTCATTGCAATGATGGTCAACGTGCTATTTGCCTACTCCGAGGTACTGCACAACTCGCTGCTGGTGCGCGCCGCCGGTTTAGAAAGTGCACACAAGGCTTCCGGCCTGGCGCTATCGCTGGGCAACTTCGCCTCAGTGTGCGCGTTGGGCTTCACGGCATGGGCGTTCGCACTGCCGGGAAAAGTCGATTGGAGTTGGGTACCGGCGACACCGCTCTTCGGCCTCGACCCCGCGCTGCACGAGCCTGAGCGCGTGGTGGCCTTTCTTTCGGCGGGTATTCTGGTGCTGGGCGCGATTCCGCTGTTTCTCTTCACGCCCGACGCGCCGAAGACCGGCATTCCCCCGCTGCGCGCTTTCCGTGATGGAGCCGCCGACCTGTGGGCAATGATCAAGACGGTTCGGCGCTATCGAGACGCGGTGATCTATCTGGCCTCGCGAATGTTCTTCGTCGACGGAATGAACGGCGTGCTGTTCTTCTTCGGTGTGTTTGCAGCCGGCGTGATGAAGTGGAAATCGCTCGATCTACTCGTCACCGGAATAATTCTCTCCATATTGGCAGTGTTGGGCGGGTTCGTCGGCCACTGGCTGGACGATCGGTTGGGGCCTAAGAACGCGCTCAGGATCGAGGTCTTCATGTCGATACTGGGACTGGGCGCTTTGTTGGGTATGGCACCCGACAAAATTATTTTTTTCTGGTCCTACGATCCCGCCACGCATGCACCACTGTGGGATGGACCTTTCTACAAGACCTTACCCGACCTGGTATTCCTACTGATCGGATTCTCCAATGCCGTCTTCATCACGGCTCAGTACGCCTCCAGTCGTACGACGTTGACGCGATTGACCCCGCCCGAACAGACCGGCGCATTCTTCGGTGTCTACGCCCTTTCCGGCGTCGCGACGGCCTGGCTGGCGCCATCACTGGTCAATATCGGTACCCGACTGACGCACAGCCAACAAGGCGGATTTGCGACGATTCTTTTGCTGCTTTCGGTAGGCCTGGTGGGACTCTTTTTTGTACGTGGCGGTGGACGCAGACGTGCTGGATGAGCTTTCCAAGGCGACAAGGGTTCTGACTGAGCGAAACGGAGGGACATCCGTCGTGAGCGTCGTCGTTGAGCCGGGCCTCAACGCGATCGTTGGGCAATCAGCGCGTACAGCAGAGTTCGATCGACGAAGTATTCTTAGACGTCGTCGCCGGTGCCGGGTCGGCGCGCGATGCCGGCCCGGCGTCAACACAAACGCCTGTGCAAAAGAGACCAGTCTGATCCGATGCAGATAGCCGATGCGCAGTTCCACCCGCTGGCCCAACCGGCCGAGGACCTGACACAGCATTTGCTGACGTTCACGGTCAGCCTCGCAATCGGTCTGTTGGTGGGGCTCGAGCGCGAACAGCATGCCCTCACCAAAGCCGGACTGCGGACGTTTGCACTGATCGCGCTTCTCGGCACCCTCGCGGGGTTGATATCGGAGACATTGCACACCGCCTGGATCATCGCTGCCACGGCGATCTCGTTGACCGCCGCGTTGGCCGGCGCCTACTTCGTCGATCCACGCACGACGGCCGATGACTCCGGAACCACGACCGTGGCCGCGGCGTTGGGGGTGTTTCTGCTGGGAGTCATCGTCTACTTCGGCGATTGGCTACTCGCCGTCACGCTCGCCGTCGTCATCACCACTTTGCTGCACTTCAAGCCGGAACTGGAAGGAATCTCCCGCCGGCTGACGCCTCAGGACACGCGCTCGATGCTGCAGTTCGCGGTTTTGACCGCAGTGATATTGCCGCTGCTGCCGAACGTGCCTTACGGGCCTTATGGCGTTCTGAATCCGTTTCAGATGTGGATGATGGTCGTGCTGATCTCGGGCGTGAGTCTCGTCGGCTACGTCGCGTGGCGCTTGATGCGGGAGCGGGGCGATGGGGCGTGGCGAGCGAACCTGTTGCTAACGGGCGCCTTAGGGGGCGTCGTTTCGAGCACGGCCACGACCCTTGTTTTCGCGCGTCATGTCAAGACGGGGGTGATGTCGCCATCTTCCGCGCTCGTCGTCATCGCGCTCGCCAACACCGTCATGCTGCTGCGGGTATTGCTCTTTGCGGCGGTCGTTGCGCCGAGCGCCGCGGCCTTCGTTGCGTCATGTCTGGTGCCCGCGGCGTTGTTCGCGGCACCGGCATTGTGGGCCACGTGGCGTCGTGCCGGGCCAGACGGGTTGCGCAGCAAGGAAACATATCGAAATCCCACCAATCTTCCAGTCGCACTCGCGTTTGTGGCCGGGTACGCCGTGGTACTTCTGGTCTCGGCGTGGTTGTCCGAAACACTAGGACGCAACGCGCTCTTCGGCCTTGCAGCGGTTGCGGGCTTGACGGATGTCGATCCCATTTCGCTGTCTACACTACAGCTCTTCAGGGCCGGCGCGATTCACGGTATTGACACAGCCACGGCGATCACGCTCGCGGTTGGAGCAAATCTGGTGATGAAGGCCACGCTGGTCGCAACGGTTGCGGGTGCGGTGTTGTGGAAACCGACGGCGCGCGCGTTCGCGGGTCCGCTTCTTGGCCTGGCTTGCGGTCTGGCAGCGCTCTATGCATTCGGATGACTTGCACCGGTCCGTGCCGCGAGGGTTTCGGGAACTGCCGACCCAAGTCGAAGTATGATTCGACGAATTTCGTTCGGGTAACCACAGCACTGCACCAGGCGGTTCAACGACCGCGCTCGAGGAGCATTTCGATGACGCACGACAGAGACACCTATCTTCCGGCGCACGACTTGATCGCGCGCGCTGCCAACTACTCGTCCAGGATCGAGCACTACCTTGGGCAACTGCACGGGCTGAGCCGCGAGTCGCGCGCAGCGCTCATGCAGAACGCATTCAACGAAGAACAAGCAAAGCTGACGTCCGCGCTAATGCACTATGCTCGTGAAGCGGCCCCGAAGATTCTGGATACGTTCGTGCAAGTCTCCATCCCGGTGCCGGAGTCGTGTCCCGAACCCGTTGCGCCGATGACTCCAGACACGCTTACGCAGTGGATGCTCGACGTCAACCGACCCCTGATCGCATTGTTCGCCGAGGCAGCCGATGCGGTGGAAGCCACGCCCGCCCACGAGGCGTTCGACAACTTGGCGGAAATGGTGCGACACCATGAAATGCGCATCGTGCAGGCGGCCGACGGCGCTAGCGACCTCTGAATTCCAGGGACGCGTGGAACGCGACGGTGCGTTCTGCTCGCTGACGTCTGTTACGCCAAGACTAGGTCGGCAATGCCGCCTGAATCGACAACTCGTGTGTCAGGTGGCTCGAATCGTTGAAGCGACGCACCAGAATCTGTTCGCCGACCATCACGATGTGACTGATCGAGCCGTTGTCGGCACCGTTGAACACGAACGGTCGCGAGCCGGTGGCATGGGCGAGTATGTGGCCGATCACGCCACCGTGCACGACTGCCACGACGAGCGCGTCGGGATGAGACTCGTGAATGCCGCTCAACGCCCGTACGATTCGCACGTTCAGCGCCTGCCAGGATTCGCCGCCCGGGATCACATCCCAGCGCTGCTCGGCGAGCATGCGCAGGTACACCGGGTCGTTATCGTGCGCCTTCATGCGCAACACCCCGCCTTCCCAGGCGCCGAGAAACACTTCGCGCAGATCCGGCTCGACAATCGGGGTTAGGCTGAGGCGAGCGCACAGCGGCGCAGCAGTTTCGGCGGTCCGGCGCAGACTGGTCACGTACACCGCGCTGATCGGTTCATGACGCAGGCGCTCGCCGACCCGCTCGGCCTGGATACACCCGTTCGGATGCAGTTCCGGATCGCCGTGGCCATCGATCAGCGGGAATGGCGATTCGGCAGTCGCCGCGCGCGACTCGCCGTGGCGGACCAGCAGAATCTCGGTTGCGCCGGGCGGTCGCGCAAAGCGCTGCTGGCGGTATTCTTTGATGGTTTCGTTCATGCGTTCATTCCCGTTTATGGCCCGCAACCCAAGCTTGCCACAGCTCCGAAGTTTCTTAGGATATCTGGCGTTTGCGCGTGGCGGTCGCCGTCGCTGGGAATTGAAGAACACTGCGCCAAACCCGACGCACACCGCCCGGCTTCAGCGCCTTGAAGAACGCAGCGAATTAGTCGTGCTCTTGATCGGCCATGATTCAGTTGTGCACGTTGCGGAAAGTCAACGCGAGATCGACTGTGCCGGGTGGGGCAATGCTGACTTCCTTCGGCGGGTTGTGAGTGGCGGCAAAGAAGGCTCAGTGACCTTCCACCGCAAAAAGAATGTCCGCAAATCCCTCTGTGGTCTTCTCTCGATTCCAGTCGCGTTGCAGTTCGCAGATCAGCTGCACCCAGCCTAGCGGTTTGCCGCCGGCCTGGATCAGTCGCTTCACGGCGAGCTCGTGCGCCTCGGGCGAGGTGCCGCCTACGCAATCGATGACCGGATACACGTCGAAGCCTTCCTTGATGGCATCGAGCGCGGGGTGCACCAGACACACCTCGGTCCACAGTGCGGCCATGATGAGCTTCCTGCGATCCGTAGCCTTCACCGCCCGCACGAAGTCCTCGTCCTCCCAGGCATTGATCGAGGTGCGGTCGAAAGGCTCTACGTCCGGCAGCACTTCCGTGATCTGGTGGATGGTCGGCTGATTGCGCCCGGTCTTCACGTTCACCGTGGAGAGCACTGTCGGCAATCCATATAGCCGGCCGATGCGGGCGAGCGCGGTGATGTTCGCGACCAGCTCTCGCTTCGGCCGCGACTGAATAGAGGCGACCTGCACCGGCTGGAAGTCGATGATCAGCAGCGCGGCGTTCTGCGGCGTGAGCAGATGATCGGTGACGGGATCGCGGATGGTCTTGAAAGAAGTCATGGGGTTTTCCTTAGTTGTGAGAGGGGGCATCGGCGTGAACGACGTAGTGCGTATCCGTCGGTCCCTGGCCGGTGACGTAGACGACTGTCGGCAACTCGCCGGTGAACGCGAAATGTGGCTGGCCCGCCGGTTCGGTGTAGAAGGCGCCAGGTCCGAGCGCGCGGGTTGCGGCGTCGTTGGCCTGTTCGCCGTAGCCGAAATGCCATTGGCCGGAGACGACGAGTGCGGTGCGATTGTCGCGATGGGTATGTGCGGGGATCTGCGTATGGGCAGGGACCCGGATCTCCAACGCGTACGGTCCGGGCGTGGAAGGATCACCGGAGAGCACTGTCGTCTGGATGCCGCTGACGCCGGAGGTGCCCGCACCAGCGTCCTGTCGCACCAGCGCATCGACTTGCATCGACGTCAACCGCGCTTGCGCCAGAGGGGCGCCGGCATCGAGGAACGCGCGAATCGCCGCGACCGTCGCCTGCGGCTGTTCCTCCATCAGCCAGTGGCCGGAATTAGCGATTACCACCTGATGCACATCGTCTGCGGCGAAGCGCATCACGAAGGCCATGGTTGGCCCGAACGAGTGATCGCCGCCTATGGCCAGTACCGGCATCTGCAACCGACCGAGCGCCGAGGACGCGCGGTTATCGATCGCATCCTGGTCAAATGCCGCGAATTGCAAAAAACCCGCGTGCATGCGGCCGGGCTGCGCATACAGCGCCGCATAGTGGCGGCGCGAGTTTTCCGGAAAATGCGCGGGATCGGCAGAGAACTCGTTCCAGAACCGATCGAGATAGATGCGTTCACGGTCGGCCACGAGGCGCTCCATATCCGCTCCGCCGAAACGGAAGTGCCACAGCAGCGGATTCTTGAGGATGTCGTCCCATGGGCCGATACCGGGCACCGGTGCGTCCATCACCACCAGCCGTGTGGTGCGATCCTGATGCGCTTCGGCGAACGCGAAGGCGACCATATCACCGATGTCGTGGCCCACGACGTCGGCGCGCTGTACGTGCAGCGCATCCATCACACCGGCGATGTCCTCGGCCTGGTTCTTTTTGGTGAAGCCATCCGTGGCGATCGCCGAACGCCCCATGCCGCGAAGATCTGGCGCGATGACGGTGTGGTCGCGCATCAGTTCCGCCGCCAGCGGTGCCCACATATCGCCCGTGTCGCCATAGCCATGCACGAGCACGACGGCCGGACCCGATCCACCAACGCGGACATGCAGACTGGTCCCGTTGGTGGCGATCTCCTGCGTACGGAAGCCGGCAGGGAAGCCGAATTCTGTGGCCTGCGCTGGCGCGGTGGTCAACAGCAGGGCAGCAAAAATCCACACGTAAATACGGACCGGACATCGCATAACCACCGCAGTCGCTCCATTGACCAGATTTGGTCACTCAAGCGTGCCCGCGCGCGTGGGGAAGATCTTGGATATACCTGTCGGTTTTTCGCGAAAACCGTCGCGACGTTCAGAGCACCTGTTTCCGCCAGGCGCCGGGGCTCGCGCCGACGATACCGGTGAAGAGGCGCGTGAAATGGCTCTGGTCGGCGAAGCCGCATGCGGCAGCGATATCCGCAAGCGGACGTTTGGCATCCCGCAGCAGCGACTTGGCACGCAGTACGCGTTGTAGCAGCAGCCAGCGATACGGCGGCGTGCCCACGCTCTTGCGGAAGGCGCGGGAGAAATAGCTCACCGACAGTCCGCACGCGGCGGCGGGCTCCGCGAGCGATATGTCCTCGCTGAGCCGCTCGATCATCAGATCAGTGGCGCAGCGCACTTGCCAGGGTGCAAGGCCGCCGCGCCGGCTGTGCCCCTGCGGGCGCATGCCACCGAAGGCCATTGCGAAGTAAGTGTGCGTCGCCAGCAGCAGGTGATCCGCATACATCGCTCCGACTTCCTCGGGACGCTCGAGCGCGGGCAGCAGCGCCTGGCCGAGATGCCAGACCGTCGGAATGAACGCGCCACGCTCGCAGGCGAGCGTGCCGATGGGCGCCGCGCCCTGTTCGTCGGTGATTTCGTTGAGAGCGGCGCGCGAGACATAGAAGTGCATCGCATCGAACGGACTTTCCAGGTTGGCGGTGGGCTGCTGTTCGAGATCGACGATGCTGGTCGTGCGCGCGCCGTAGCCGCCACGATAAACAGAGCGGCCGGCGATGAAGAGTTCGCGTTTGGGGGCGTCCCGCAGTTGCAGCAGGACGATAAACGCGGATTCTGCGGGAAGCGGGGAAGTTAGGCCGTGACCCGGCGTGTCCCGACGGATACGGGTTACTGCCAGTCGCGACTTGCGGAGCGTGTTGGTGATCAGATGTGAGCTGACGTCGGCGCGGAAATATCTCGCGAGGCCCGCGCCGTATGCACCGGTTTGCAGCTGCATGTGAACTCCCCGAAGACGCGCGGCCGTGCACGGTGACAGGAGGATATCCCGCTCTTTGGGCAATTCATATGTGGTGTCAGGACACGCCCTTTCGGTCTGGTTCGCCGAACCGCATTCGTTGATTCCACACCGACGCTTTTCAACACATCGGTGAACGCCGCGGTCAATCTGGCGAGTTGCGGCGCGTGCCCACGTCGCGGCAGACTGCGACACCGACCAGGAGACGGCGATGTCCAGCACTGCGATCGAGATAGCAAAAGAGCTCTTCGAACAGATCGAAGCCAAACGGGTCGATGGCGTCGCGGCGCTGTACGCCGATGACATCGTTGTCTGGCATAACTTCTCAGACGCGACACAGACCAAGGCAGAGAACCTGGCAGTGCTCGATGGTCTGACGAAACGCGCTGCGCAGATCCGCTACGACGTCACCGAACGGGTGTTGCTCGGCGATCGCGTGATGCAGCGCCACCTGCTGCGCTGCCGCGTCGGCAGCGGTGAAGAGATCGTCATTCCAGCGTGCATTTTCATCACCGCGCGCGACGGCAAGATCACGCGCATCGACGAATACCTCGACACCGCACAAGCCGCCGCGCTGCGCGCCGCAGCAGAACGTTCACGGTAAAGATAAAGGAGCCCAGCGAATGCCACGTCTCAAACAAGTCGCGCGCGCGCAAGCCACCGGCAACATCCGCAAGTACTACGATCAGCTGTTCGGTGATCGCGATCCGGTTGCCCAGCCGGGCACCGCGACCGGCACGCCCGGCAACTGGTGGACGGTGTTCGCGTTGCTGCCGTACATCTTCGATCACGCGACGAGCCATTTCGGTATGTTCGGCATGTTCGCCGACAAGAGCATCAGCAAGCTCGAGCCGAAGATTCGCGAACTCGCTCTGATGCGCACCGGATACGCGCAGGCAAGCCAGTTCGTTTACTCACAGCATTGCAAGGCTGCGCGCCGCTTCAAGATCAGTGAAGAACAGATCTCGGCGATTCCGTCATGGTCGGTATCCGACGCGTTCTCGCCGAACGAGCGTGCGCTGCTCGCCTACGTGGATTGTCTGATCCTCGAGGGCGGCCGGGTTCCGGACGCCACTTTCGCCGCGCTGAAGCGTC
This sequence comes from uncultured Gammaproteobacteria bacterium, assembly GCA_963735085.1. Classification (GTDB taxonomy): domain Bacteria; phylum Pseudomonadota; class Gammaproteobacteria; order Pseudomonadales; family Azotimanducaceae; genus DATJGR01. The sequence goes on along the minus strand of CAVTJP010000005.1, from coordinate 1,517,073 downwards.
ACTTCTCCGACGAGGACATCCTCGAAATCACGTATCACACGCTGGCATACAACCTCCACGCGGTGTCGTGCAAGGCGCTGCGCCTCGAGTATGACGACGTCGAGGAGCGCATTCGTGAGGTGCCCGTCCCCGCGGGCGGCGCGGTGGCAGATTGGGCCGGCGGCGCGTGGAAGAAACCCTAGCGGCTGCTCGCGCGACGGGACGCCATTCGCGACTTCACAGATCGAAGGACTGATGAAGCTCGGGCAGTTCGATGTGCGTACCGCGCAATTGCGACGCAAAGCGGTGCATCGTGTCTTCTTCACCGTGCACCAGGAAGGTAAGTTCGGGTTCGGCATGCGCGTGCCAAGCGATCAGCTCATCGCGATCCGCGTGGGCCGAGAATCCGTTGATCGTGTGCAAGTGCGCACGAACCCGCAGTTGCCGTCCGAAGATACCTACTTCGCGTGCGCCATCGACGATCCTGCGAGCGAGCGTGCCCCGCGCAGCAAAGCCCACGAAGACCACACTCGACTCGGGCCGTTCGAGGTTGTGCTCGAGGTGGTGGCGCACGCGACCGCCGGTGCACATGCCTGACCCGGCCATGATGACCGCGCCGCTGGAGATCTTGTTCAGCGCAATCGACTCGGACGTTTCGCGCGTCATGTGCAGGCCTGGCAGACCCATCGGGTCTCGTCCCTCGCGAAACAACTCGGCGGTCTGGCTGTCGTAGCATTCCGGGTGACGTTCGAAGATCTCGGTGGCGGAGATCGCCATCGGCGAGTCCAGAAATACCTGCGTGTTGCGCGGCAACCGCCCTGATTCGCTGCCTTCGCGCAGATAGAACAGCAACTCCTGCGCGCGCTCGAGCGCGAATGTGGGAATCACGACGTTGCCGCCACGCGCAAAGGTCGCGCCGATCGCGTCGTACAACTCTTCCACCGAGGGGCCGATCCGCTTGTGCAGGCGATCGCCATACGTCGTTTCGATGACGACGACGTCGCTCTTCGGCGGAACCGTGGGATCGCGCAATAACGGCCGACCGGAGTTGCCGAGATCACCGGAAAACAACACGCTGCGACGTCGGCCAGACTCCGTAAGCTCGAGGCGCACGCTGGCCGACCCCAGGATGTGGCCGGCATCAATGAACGTGGCGCGCACGCCGGGTGCGAGGTCCATCGCATGACCGTACGCCGCGGTGCGGCCGAAATAGTCGAAGCTGCGCATCGCATCGACCACCGAGTACAACAACGGGGAATCCCGATGATCTCCGCGGTGGTTCGATTGATGCCGCATCCTGCGGCGTACTTCTTCTTCGTTGATGTGAGCAGAATCCAGCAGCACGAGCCGCGCCAGTTCGCGCGAAGCAGCAGTCGTGATGATCTCGCCCTCGAAGCCGCGTCGCACCAACAACGGAATCCGGCCGCAATGATCGAGGTGCGCGTGCGTCAGCAGCAGGAAGTCTATCTCAGCCGCATCGAAACCAAACGGCTCCGCGTTCTCTTCGTCGATCTCGTGGCCGCCTTGGTACAGGCCGCAGTCGATCAGCAGGCGTTTTCCGGCACACTCTACGAGATGGCAGGATCCGGTAACGCCGCGATCGGCCCCGTGAAAGGATATTTTCATCTTGGTTGTTCCTGCTGATCAGGTAGTAGCGGCCGACCACACGCGCGATGCCAATCGAGTATACCGAGCCAGATCTCCTCCGCCGTCTCGGCATACCAGAACAACTCAGCGTCTTCCGCGTCGATTACGCCTTCGTCGACCATGAAGTCGACGTCGAATGCCCGACGCCAGAAGGATTCGCCCACCAACACCACCGGCAGCGGCGCAATTTTGCGGGTCTGAATCAACGCGAGTGTTTCGAAGAGTTCGTCGCACGTGCCATACCCGCCCGGAAACACGACGAGCGCCTTGGCGCGCAGCAGGAAATGCATCTTGCGCAGCGCGAAATAATGAAAGCGGAAACACAGGTCCGGTGCGATGTAGGGATTCGGGTATTGCTCGTGCGGTAAATCGATGTTCAGCCCAGCGCTTTTCGCGCCGACATCGAACGCACCGCGATTTGCAGCCTCCATGACACCGGGACCGCCTCCGGTCATCACCACGATGCGACAGTCGCCGGGACCGTCGCCGGCGGCACCGACCAGGGTCCCGAATGCGCGTGCAATTTCATAGTAGTGACTCTTTTCGAGGATCCGTTCGGCGATACGCAGCTGACGCGTCAGTTCGGTATCGCCAGCGGCCGCCGCTGCGCGTAACGCCTCGACGCGTCGCCGGGCCGCAACGGGCTCGGCGATTCGGGTGCCCCCGAACACAACGATGGTGTGCTCGATACCGTGCGCTTCCAGCAGCGCCTCGGCCTTCGTGTAGTCGAGTTGCAACCTTACGCCGCGCATAACATCCTGCCCGAGAAAATCCAGGTCGGCATCTGCGCGGCGATAGCCGGGGCTCGCCAGCAGAGACTCGACCCGTTCGAGCGCATGCGGATCGTCTTCTCGCGGCTTCGGCTGCCGCCACGGCAGCGGTTCCCGGCGTACGTCCGGGTGAGCGGGCGCTGGTATACGCCGCCCGCGGCGTGTGTTCGATTCGTTCATGAACTGCCCTCAGTCCTGGGACTCGATTTCAGGGGCGCTCCGATGCGTACCGCGTCAACTCTGAATCCGCACGAGCAGCCGCGAAAAACCGTGGAACAGGCAGGAATTCACCCGCTCCGGCTCACCAACCACCTCGATCAACGGACAGCGCTGCAGAATCTCTTCCCAGAGCACCCGCAGCTGAAGTTCCGCCAACCGATTGCCGAGACAGCGGTGGATGCCGAAGCCGAACGAAAGATGATGTCGCGCGTTGGCGCGATCGATCTTGAACGTGTCCGGCTCCGGAATCGCGTCGGCATCGCGGTTGCCCGAGATGTACCACAGCACGACGCGGTCGCCCGCGCGGATTCGTTGGTCACGCACCTCGACATCTTCGTTGGCAGTACGGGCCATATGCGCGAGCGGCGTCTGCCAGCGGATGATCTCGGGCACCATATTGGTGACCAGTTCTGGTCTCGCGCGCAGCTTCGCATACTCGTTGGGGTGCTCGTTGAGCGCCAACAGTCCGCCACTGATCGAATTGCGGGTGGTGTCGTTGCCGCCGGTGATCAGCAGCACCAGATTGCCGACGAATTCACGCGGACCCATGTCACGCGTGCCCGCGCCGTGGGCGAGCATCGAAATCAGATCGAAGCCGGGATCGCGATCCACGCGTTCGTTCCACAATCCGATGAAGTAGTCGCCGACATCGGCCAGCGTGTTGTAGAACACGTCCGGCGACGCCACCAGTTCCGGATTGTCCGGGTTGGCGAGAATGTCGGACCAGCCGACCAGCCGGTCTTTCTCGCTCAGCGGCAGGCCGAGCAGCGTTGCCAGCATCTGGCCAGTGAGATTTTTCGACACGTGCTCCACCCAGTCGAACGTTTCGCCACGCGGCAGCCCGTCGAGAATCGCCGCCGCGCGCGCGCGGATCGTGTCTTCGAGCATCGCCAGCTGCGTCGGTGCGAAGCGTGGCGCCACCGCGGCGCGCTGCCGATCGTGCCGCGGCGGATCCATCTGGATGAACATCGGCATGAATTCGCCGGAACTCGGCGTACCGTTGATCGTAACGCCGCCGGTGCTGAAGTCCGACGAAAAGCGCTTGTGGTCGGCGTCGATGGCCAGAATGTCGTCGAATCGGCAGATCGACCAATACGCTCCGTACTGGCTCCGCGCGCAGTAGTGCACCGGCGCCTCTTCGCGCAGGCGTTTGAAGTACGGCCAGATGAGGTCTTCCTTGAACAACTGCGGATTGGCGACGTTCAACTCCCCCAGCGGAATTGCATAGGGATCGACATCGGGGTCGACCGGATCGCGCCGCCGACGGCTGCTCTGGTAGGACGTCCCGACATATTCCTGCGCCTTGTCGCGATACGCGCGGTAGGCACCGATCGGCTGTTTCATGGATTCTCTCCCGAGTGATCACCACCATAGCGGACATACACCGCGATCGCCCCCACCATCTAGCGCGGGTTCTGACGATACGGCGCCATGTCCATACCGAACACGCCGTAACGCGCCTCGATCGCGCGAATGGTCTCATCGCACCAGTAGTCCGCCTCGGGCTGCGGAAAACCGAGCACCGCGCGCTGCGTCAACGACGCCTGCGCGATCAGTTTCTCGAGGGATTTGTCCCTGCGGTAGGCGGACCACGCCCAGCCGACGTGCAGCATGCTGATCCACTCGGCGTGCGCCTTGCGATAAGTGATGTTGTGCGCGAGTCGCAGGCGCCCGGGCAGCAGCGGTGTACCCCGGTGCCACGTGTCGTGGCGGTACAGCAGCACGTCGCCGGGCTTGAAGTGAGCGTGCTGCTCGCGCGCGTAGAGGCTCTGCCGCCACTGCGCGAGGTGTGGCCGCTCTCGCGCGAAATAGGCCTCCGCGTGACTGCGATCGTTGACGTAGTCGAGTTCGGCGATCCCTGGCGAGTCGACGATTGGCCAACGGTAAGCGGGATCGCCGTCGCCTGTTCGGGGAACCAGCGCGGTCGCGCCGCCGCAGTCTTCAACGTCGTCCAGATACACGATGAGTTCAACGGCTTCGGGACGTTGCCACGGCGTCGGATGCGCCAGCGTGTGGTTCGGATAGTCGACGTGAATGCGCTGGTCGCTATTATCAAGCGCATGGTTGTCGAGCGCACGCGCCGGCCCGGTCCGGCCGTATTTCGGCCATAGGTCCGATTGCGTGAGGCGGATGTCCGTCGCGGCAACATCGAGTAACTGACTGATGGCGCCGAGCAATCGCGGATGCAGCGTGACTGCATTGAAGGCGCGGCTCTGCGCGGGAAAGGTGAGCGCTCCGCCGCTGCCGAAGTCGGCGATCTGTGCGGCTTCCGGCGTGCCCGGCGCCGGAAACCGCGCGAGGGCGTCCGCTCGCAGTTGCGCGATGAGCGGATTGGGGAACAGTCCCTCGACGAACGCGAAGCCGTGCGCGCGCCATGACCCAATCTGCGCCGCGGTCAGCGCGGCATCGAGTTGCGGCAGCGTCGGCGTGGCGCGCATCCAGCGCCGCTCGGCGTTCGTCATGTGCGTTCCTGTGAAAACCGGCTCACTAATTCCACGCTACACGCGCTTCAGCGCCTGCGCGAAGTCCGCCAGCAGATCGTCGGCGCTTTCGATACCGATCGATACACGCACCAGATTGTCGGTGATGCCCAGCTGCTTGCGGCGCGCATCGGGCACGCTCAAATGCGTCATCGATGCCGGGTGTGAGGCGAGGCTCTCGGTGCCGCCCAGGCTCACCGCGAGCTTTACGAGTTGCAGGCTGTCGAGCAGGCGGAACGCCTGCTCCTCACCGCCTTTCACCAGCACGGAGAACGTCGACCCGGCACCGGAGCAGTGGTCCGCGTAGATGCGCCCCTGCGGGCTCGCCGGGTCGAGGAAGCCAAGGTAGCCGACGCGCTCGATCTTCGGATGAGTGCGCAGGAACTCACATACCGTCCGCGCGTTCTGTTCGGCGCGCTCCATGCGCAACGCCACCGTTTCCAGCGAACGCAGCAGCATCCACGAGGTGTGCGGGTCCGTGATCGTGCCGATGGTGTTGCGCAGCGCCATGATCGGCAGCAACGCCGCCCTGTTACCGACCACACCGCCGGCTACCAGGTCGCTGTGCCCCCCAACGTACTTGGTGAGCGAATACAGCGATACGTCGGCGCCATGCCGGATCGGCTGCTGGAACACCGGCCCCAGAAACGTGTTATCCACCATGATCAGCGGCTTCGCGGCAGGATCGTCGGCGTACAGTTCGTCGCGCAACCGGACGATGCCGGCGATATCGACCAGTTCGTTGGTCGGATTGGCGGGGCTTTCGAGGTAGATCACGGCGATTCGGCGCTTCGCGCGCGACTGGTTGATCAAGCTACGCACCTCGGCAAGCGGCGCGCCCGCAGCAAAGTTCGCGTAATCGATATCCATCCGGCCGAACACCGTGTCGATGAGCTTTTCGGTGGCAGCGTACAACGGCCCGGAATGCAGGATGGTCTCACCAGCCTTCACGTGTGCGATCAGCGCGGTGGTAATCGCCGACATGCCGGTCGAAAAGACGGCTGCCTCTTCGGCGCCCTCCCACAGTGCGAGCCGATCCTCGAGGATCTCCTGGTCCGGTCCGTTGAATCGACCGTAAACGAGGCCTTCCGTCCCGCCAGGACGTTTGCCGGTGATGCCCTCGAAGAAACGCTTGCCGTCGGCGCAACTGTCGAAGACGAACGTAGAAGTCAAAAAGATCGGCGGTTTGAGTGCGCCTTCCGACAGCTTCGGATCGTATCCGTAACCCATCATCAGCGACTGTGGCGACAACTGATGGTCGCCGAGCTTTGTCGTGCGTTGGTTTTTCACCAGCCTCTCCCGTGCGCTCGAGGAGCTTCAGTCTATGCCAGGACGGACGAGCGACGCATGGATAAGGCAACTCGGGACTGGAACATTGCAAGCCCAACGCGCTAGTGTCGAACTCCTTCGGTTGGAACGCACATCATATGACAGTGCAATTCGGGATTTTCGACCACATCGAAGGGATTCCGGGCACGTCGCTACATCGCCTACTGCGCGACCGGATCGAGCTTGTGAAGATGGCGGATGAGGCCGGCTTTGCCGGCTATCACCTTGCGGAACATCACGGCTCCGATCTGTGTCAGGCGCCCAACCAGGAGATCTTTCTGGCAGCCGCGGCCGAAGCGACCCGGCACATCCGGCTCGGTCCGATGGTGAAGATTCTGCCGCTGCACCACCCGCTGCGCGTGATCGAGGACATCTGCGTGTTCGACCAGTTGACCGGCGGGCGCCTCGACTACGGCGTTGGGCGAGGCATTTCGGCGATCGAACACTTTTGGTTCGAAGGGGACTGGTTCAGCTCACACGCGCGTTTTGAAGAAGCACTGGGGCTGGTGCTGAGGGGTTTGCGCACCGGACGCGTCAGCAGTGAAGGCTGCAAGTTTCATTCGTTCCCCGACATCGACGTCAGCATGTCGCCGTATCAGCAGCCGAACCCGCCATTCTGGTATCCGGGCAATCCGGTGGTCGCCGGCAAGTTCGGGATGAACCTGCTGTGGCCGGGCGCCATCACGCCAGAGGCGCATGCTTTGTACGTCGAGACGTGGCACACACATGCTGGTTCGCCGCTTCGAGCGGATGTGCCCGGCGCGAAGCCGCGTGTCGGCAGTACGGAATTGTTGGTGGTGGCGCACGACGGAGCCGAAGCAAAGGCCATTGCCGCACGCGGCTGGAAAGGGCTGATGCGGCGCATCATGCAGGTGCACACGAACGACCGCCTGGCGTTATCGGCAGAACAGGCAGACGCCGCGATGAACCCGCTCGCCCGCGGCGCGCAAGCGTTGATGGCACCGGGTGGCGATACGATGTTGCCGACCCTGACCGCCAATTCCGGAACGCCGGCCCAAGTGCGTGAGCGTCTGCAGCAGTACCTTGCGACGGGTCTATGTAACTACATCGTGCTGCAGTTGCCGACCGGCGACATGACGTTCGATGAATCGCGTCGGTCGTTGCGTCTGTTCATCGACGACGTGATGCCCGCGCTGAGTCGCATCGATGGCTGAATTGATCCTTTGCCCGCGCCGGCCGTGGACGCGCCTCAAACTAGTTGTTGGCGACCTCATCCTGGACCGTCGACTGCGCTGATGCGTCCGCCAGAACTCTTCGGGTGTGTGGGGGGTTAGCCACCCGCGGCGTCGCCAAGCGCGACAGCCGCGGCAATATCCAGCGTTCGAAGTCATCGACGAACTCGTAAACGACCGGCACCAGTACCAGCGACAAGATGGTCGACGTGATCAAGCCGCCGATTACCGCGATCGCCATGGGTTGGCGGAACTCGGACCCTTGGCCGATCGACAGCGCCGTGGGCAGCATGCCGGCCATCATCGCGAGGCTGGTCATGACGATCGGTCTCGCCCGTTCGCGACACGCTTCGAGCAACGCTTCCCGCTGACTGTATCCCTCGCGTTCACGCTCAATCGCGTATTCAACCAACAGAATCGAGTTCTTCGCGGCCAATCCCATCAGCATCAGAAATCCGATCAGCGACGGTATTCCGAGCATGGAACCACCGAGCAACAACGCCAGAAACGCGCCGCCGACGGCAGTGGGCAGCGCCATCATGATGATCACGGGTTTGAAGAAGCTGCGGAACAACAGCACCATCACCATATAAACGAGCCCGATCGCTTCGGCGAACGCCACCATGAAACCGAGCGTCAGTTGCGCCAGCGCCTGCTCCTGTCCTTGCGACGCACGGCCGATTCCGGGCGGCGGATTCTTCAGGATCGGTAGCGCCTCGACTTTGTTCAGCGCGTCGCCCAACTGAACGCCGCCGGTGAGATCGGCTCGGATCGTCAGATTGCGCCTGCGGTCGAAGCGGCTGATCTGCGCTGGACCTGCCTGGAAATACACATCCGCGACGGTCTCGAGCGTGGTCGTGCCGCCGGTAGCAGTCGGAATACGCATGTTCTTAATCACCGACAGATCTGCGCGCGCGTCTTGCGGCAACCGCACACGGATCGGGATACGACGCTCGCCCTCGTTCAGTTTCGCGACATTCGCGTCGATGTCGCCGACAGTGGCAACACGCGCTGCAGCCGCGATGGTCGCAACCGACACACCGAGACGCGCTGCTTCGTCGGCCTTCGGCCGCACAATCACTTCGGGGCCGCTGGGCGGCGTAGTGGGGCGCGTATCGACGAGCCCCGGCAGCGTGCGCATCTGACGCTGCAGAGCAAGACCCGCCGCTTCGAGACCTTCGCCAGTCTCGCTGGTCAGAATGATATTGATACCCGCGGAGCCGAACTCGGCGTTGTCGAACGACAGCCGCGCATCGGGAATCTTCAGCAGCATCGGGCGTATCCGGTCCCGAATCTCGCTGACGCGAAGAGCCCGGTGTTCCTTCAGGATCAACGTGACCGTTCCCTTGGTGACGCCTGCACTGGAAGTGCCCGGAGGACCGCCACTTGGGCCGCCGCTTCCCACTTGCGCGAAAACGGACTCGGCCTCCGGCTGGGACGCAAGCAGGCGGTAGACCTGCGTGACGACTGCGCGCATGTCGTCCACGGTGGAACCCGGCGGCGCTTCGATCGCAACGCTCAGGAAATTCGGATTCCCCTCGGGCTGCACGCCTTTGGGCAACGGCACCACCAAGGCGATGGAGAGGAAAAACAGAATGGTCGCAAATATGACCGACGCCCCGCGATGGTCAAGCGCCCACGTAAGCGTGCGCCGATACAGCCGGGGCAGCTCCAGTCGTTTTTTGGCTGGCTTGGGCACGAGGAAATACGCTGCCATCAACGGCGTGAGCAGCCGCGCCACCAATAGCGAGAACAGCACGGCAACCGTCACCGTCACGCCGAACTCGCGGAAAAACTGGCCGGGAATTCCGGGCATGAACACAACCGGAAAGAACGTCGCTGCAATCGCAAAGGTGGTCGCCACCACCGCAAGGGCAATCTGATCGGCGCCTTGAATCGCGGCATAGTAAGGGCGCAGACCCCGATAAACGCGCTTTTCGATATTCTCGATCTCGACGATCGCGTCGTCGACCAGGATGCCGATCACCAACGTGAGCCCCAGCAGCGTCACCATATTCAGGCTGAAGCCCAGCATGTTCATGAAGAAGAACGTGGGAATCAGCGACACAGGCATCGCGACCGCCGTGATCAACGTGGAGCGCCAATCGCGCAGGAAGATGAATACGACCAATGCGGCCAGCAGCATGCCTTCCAGCAGCGTGTGCCAGGTGGCGATGAAGCCGGCGCGAGTCTGGTCCACGCGCGACAAGATCTTGGTGACCGCGACGCCTTTGTGCGACTTCAGCAACTTCTCGATAGCTGCAGAGACGCCGTTCTCGGTGGTGATCTCGCTGGCGTCTTTGACCTTGCTGACCTGAAATCCCACCACTGGAGATCCGTTGAGAAACGCGAACGAGCGCACCTCAGCGGAACCGTCACCAACGTCCGCGACGTCGGAAAGGCGCACTGAATGCCCGCCAGCCGTCGGGATCGAGATGTCGCGGATCTGTTCGACGCTGGCGGCGGCGCCCAGAATGCGCAACGACTGTTCGCGCCCGCCCACCTCAACCCGTCCGCCCGGCGCATCGAGACTGGCCACCGCCAACGCCTGGCTCACGTTGTCGGCGGTCAATCCCTGCGCTGCCAGACGATCGGGATCAACGAGCACGTTGATCTCGCGATCCACACCGCCGACCCGACTCACCTGCGCAACGCCGGGCACGGCCTGCAACGCGCGCGCCAGCGTGTCGTCGATGAACCAGGAGAGTTCCTGCGTCGACATAGCCGGCGCAGACACGGCATAAGTGATAATCGGCTGGTCATCGATCTCGAGGCGTTTCACCAACGGCGGATCAATGTCGCGGGGCAGGTCGGCGCGAGCCTGATCGGTACGCGTGCGCACGTCGTCGACCGCCTTTTGCAGATCGGTACCCAGATAGAACTCGACCACCGTCGTCGAGGCTCCTTGGGTGATCGTCGAGGTAATGCTCTGGACGTTCGCGAGGCCGGCCATCGAGTTTTCGATCTGCCGGGTGATCTGGCTTTCCATTTCCGCAGGCGCCGCGCCGCTGCGCGTAACGGTGACCGCCACACCGGGGAATTGCACGTTGGGGAAGTTCTTGATCGGCAGTTGCGTGTAAGCGAACAACCCCATCACCACTAGCGCGATGAACAGCACCGAGACCGGGATCGGGTTCCTGATTCCCCAGGCTGAAAGGCGAAATTCGGTTTCGTCGGTCATCGCTGCACAGCGGCTGCTTCGGGCATCTGTACCGGGGCGATCGTATCTCCGCTTACGAGCATCGCCGCGGCTTTGGCAACCACGCGGGACCCGACCGGAGGACCTGAGACCAGCTCCACGTAGCCGCTGCCGCGCTGGCCGGTGACGACAGGGGCTCGGGCTATCGTATTGTCTGCTGCCACCAGCATCACCGCTGCGCCGTCGGCGTCATACAAGACCGCGGTTTCAGGAACGGCCACGCTGGCAACCGACACCCCGGCGAAGCTGGCCCGCGCGAAACCACCGGCGCGGATCGAGTCCATGACGGGCAGTTCGATGCGCACCTTGCCGAGCTTCGTGTTCGCATCGACGCGCGGGCTGACCAGACGCACCGTCCCGTCGACTACGCTGCCATCCGCGAGAGTCACTTTTGCAGTGGAGCCGACTTGCAGTCGCGTCAGCGCGACTTCGGAAACATCGGCTGCTAGTTCGATCTGCCCGCCTTTGGCAATGCGGAACCAAGGACCGCCACCACCGCCCATGTCGCCCACCCGCACGTTGCGTTCGATGACGAGTCCCGCGTAAGGCGCACGAATCATCGTCCGTTCCTCGCGGGTGCGCAGGTCGCGGGCCGCTGCCGCCTGGGCGTCTGCCTGCGCACGCGCGGCTTTGGCGGCAAATCGGCGCGCGTCGATTTGTTCTTGTGCAAAGACGCTGGTGCCGTCGAAATTCTTGACCCGCTCCGCTTCCTCCTCTGCGCGCTGCGCCTGCACTTCCATTTGCCTAGCCAGCGCGGCTTGTTGATCGACCTGCGAACGCAGCAGCGTGTCGTCGAGTTGTGCGAGCGGCTGACCGCCCGCCACCCACACACCTTCGTCGACGAACACCCGCGCGACGCGATAGCCGTTCAGGTCCGAGAACACCGCCGTGTCCTCGCGCGGTATCAGCGAGCCGGATGCAATCAGACCGCCCTCGATGACGCGCGATGTGACGGTGACCACGCTGACGGCTTTGGACTGTACCTTGGCGGTCGCAATCGCCGGCTCATGGCCACAACCCGTCAGGCTCAACGCACACAGTAGCAGCGGAGCGATCCGCCTTGGTCGCAGTAGCGAAAGCATTTTCGGCACAGAAGATCGAGATCCGCCAGTCATGATGCCGCCAGACTACCCAACCAACGACTTCAACAGGGCCCGGGTACGCGTGCGCTCTTGCGCACTCGGTGTGAATTCCGACGGAGTGAAATCGGTGGCGCCCGCTGCACGCAACTCGTCGATGCGCTTCAGTACGGCGTCCTCGTCACCGATGAGCGCGAGGTCGCCAGGTCCGGCGACACCCTCGCGATCGAACATCGCGCGATAAGAAGGAAGCCGGCCATACATCGACAGTTGCTTGTCGACTTGCGCGCGCACCTTCTCGGCGTCGTTGGTAACGCACACCGGCAAGCTCGCGATGATGCGCGGCGTTGGTCGACCCGCCTTCTGCGCTGCCTCGCCGATCGACGGCGCGATATGCTCGCGAATCGTCCGCGGACCGACCCACGCGAGCGTCGTGCCGTCGGTGCGCGCGCCCGCCACGGCCAATGCCTGCGGCCCAAGAGCCGCGACCAAGACACCGCAGCGCTGCTCAGCCCGTTTGAAGAGCTGCGCGTCACAACGGATCGTCTCGCCCTCGAACGACACCTTGCCGTCGTCGAGCAGCGGCATCAGCACGCAGAGGAACTCGCGCAGATGACGGATCGGCTTGTCGAAGCCGATGCCGAGCTGCGCCATCATCGGCGCGTGCGAGAGGCCGATGCCGAGCGTCAGCCGTCCGCCAATGGCGGCGTTGGTCGTCAGCGCTTGCCCGGCAAGCACCATTGGATGGCGCGGCATGGTCGGCACGATCGCGGTGCCAAGTTCGATCGCCGGCACGCGCAAGCCGACGACCGTCAGCACCGTCAGCGCATCGAGTCCGCCGGTCGGGTGCTCGGCGAGCCAGTAGCTCGAGAAGCCGTCGGCAGCGGCCTGGGCTGCGTGTTCGACGATCGCGTCGATCGACGCGCGTTGAACGAGTCCAGTGCCGTTGATGCCTATGCGCATAATAGTTGACGCTCCAAGGGGTCATCAGCCAAGTGGGCGGCCAGCGTCTCAGGTGGCTGCGCCTAAAACAATCTTCCAGACGCGATCCGCGCACCTATGTCGGCAGCGTCGGCAGCGACCCCAACCACAGGCGGGTTCGGATCAGCCGTTGGGCACGCCGGTCATATTGGTTCGGAACGATCCCTTTTGAATGTATAAAGCTTAATATATGATGTTTTAGACATGATAACGTCAACACAAATGCGGGCGGCGCGGGCGCTGCTGTGCATCAACCAGAGGACGCTCGCGAAGCTGAGCGGGCTGTCGCTGCCGACGATTCAGCGTATGGAGGCGAGTGACGACGTGGTGCGCGGGAACGTCGAATCGTTGATGAAGCTCATCGAAGCACTCGACCGAGCCGGCATCTCGCTGATCGATCCGGGAGCGGCGAGCAGCGGCGGCGGCCGCGGGGTACGACTGAAGCAGCAATGAGCGGATCGTCGTGATCGAAGCAGTCGTCCGGGACGCACATCCACTGGGCGTCGTGCTGTACGGCATTGCGGTCCTGTTGGGGGCGGCGGTGTTCGCTGTATATGCGGCGCCGCGGCGCGGCGGTGCGACGGTCGTGTACGGCGTCTGTCTGGTCGTTTGCCTCACACTCACAGGTGTCGCGCTGGCCTCTCTACTCAGCGGCATGAGCCAACCGAGCGTGACGTTGCCGGTCGGCCTGCCCTGGGTCGGGGCACATTTCAATCTTGATCTACTGGCTTCGCTGTTTCTGTTCGTCGTCGATCTCGGCGGCGCGACGGCAAGCTTGTACGGCATCGGCTACGGTGCGCACGAGCCGTCGCCCGGTCGCGTGGTGCCGTTCTTTCCAGCGTTTCTGGCCGCCATGAACCTGGTCGTCGTTGCCGGGGACGCGTTCACGTACCTGCTCAGTTGGGAATTCATGTCGCTCACGTCGTGGGCGCTCGTCATGTCGCACCACCGCGAACCGGACAACCGCCGAGCCGGCTACATCTATCTCGTGATGGCGAGCTTCGGCACGCTTGCGCTGTTGCTCGCGTTCGGACTGCTCGCGTCGGACGGTGGCTATGAATTCGCCGCGATGCGTGCGCTCGATCGCAACGCGTTGCGGGCCGGCGCGATTTTCTGTCTCGCGCTCGTCGGCTGCGGCTCGAAGGCCGGCATCGCGCCGCTGCATGTGTGGCTGCCGCTGGCGCACCCGGCCGCCCCGAGCCACGTCTCGGCGTTGATGAGCGGGGTCATGACGAAAGTTGCGATCTACGGATTCATCCGAATCGTCTTCGATCTGCTGGGCCAGCCGGCGAACTGGTGGAGCGTCGTCGTGCTCGCAATCGGCGGCATCACCGCAGTGCTCGGCGTATTGCAGGCCACGCTGCAGGATGACCTCAAGCGCCTGCTCGCGTACAGCACCGTCGAGAACGTCGGCATCGTGTTCGTCGGTCTCGGGCTCGCGCTTGCATTCGAAGCAGGCGGCATCCCATGGGCCGCGGCGCTGGCATTCGTTGCGGCGCTGTTTCACGCGTTCAACCACTCGTTGTTCAAGAGCCTGCTGTTCTATGGGGCGGGGGCGGTACACGCGTCGACGCACGAACGCGACATGGAACACCTGGGCGGGCTGATTCGCCGGATGCCCGTCACCGCGTTCGCGTTTCTGATCGGCGCGATGGCGATCTCGGCGCTACCGCCCCTCAACGGATTCGTTTCTGAATGGTTGACATTCCAAGCGATTCTCGTGAGCCCGCAGCTATCGGCTTGGGGATTGAAGTTCCTGATCCCGGCGGTCGGCGCAATGCTCGCGCTGTCAGCGGCCCTGGCGGCGGCGTGCTTCGTCAAGGCGTTCGGCCTGACGTTCCTTGGCCGGCCGCGCTCGTCGGCGTCACAGATCGCGCACGACGCGCGGCCGACGTCGCTCGCCGCGATGCTGATCGTCGTTGTGCTGTGCGTTGCGGCCGGCATCCTGCCCGGCTACGCGATCGACGCGCTCGCGCCGCTGACAGATGTGCTTGTCGGCGGACACGTGATGCCGCAGGCCGATCAATCGTGGTTGACGATTGTGCCGATCAACGCGGCGCGAAGTTCTTACAATCCATTCTTCGTCTTCCTGTTCGCGGCGTTCGCCGCGAGCCTTGTCGCATTCGTGATCCACCGCGTCGCATCGCGCGAGATCCGCCGCGCGCCGCCGTGGGACTGCGGCTTTCCAGATTCGAGCCCCGCACTGCAGTACTCAGCGTCCAGCTTCGCGCAACCGATCCGTCGCGTGTTCGGCACGCTACTGTTTCGCGCGCGCGAGCGCGTGACGTTCGCGAAACCCGGCGATGTCGGCGCTGCCCACTTCGTGGTCACCGTCCGCGACGTGCTGTGGGAGACACTGTACGTGCCAATTGCGCGTGCCGTCGTCGTCGTCTCGGAGCGTGTGAATCGTTCACAGTCACTGACGATCCGTCAGTATCTCGGACTGGTGTTCATTGCGCTCGTGAGCTTGTTGGGAGTGCTCGCGCTATGGCAGTGATCGGCGTACTCGCATTGCAGGCCGGCCAGACGCTGCTGGTGCTCGCCGCCGCGCCGCTGCTGACCGGATTTATCCGCAAGGTGAAGTCGCGTCTGCAGCAGCGCCGCGGTCCACCGGTGCTGCAGCCGTACCGCGATCTGTGGAAGCTGCTGAACAAGGAAGCGGTCGTTGCGGAGAACGCGTCGTGGCTGTTCCGCGTGGCGCCGTATCTGATCTTTGCGGCAACGTGGACCGCCGCGTCGCTGGTGCCGACGTTCGCGACCGGCCTCGCGCTCAGCGTGTCGGCGGATCTGATCGCGATCGTCGCACTGCTCGGCAGCGCCCGGTTCTTCCTCGCGCTCGTCGGTCTCGACATCGGCACCAGCTTCGGCGGTATCGGTTCGAGCCGCGAGGTGATGATCGCATCGCTCGCGGAACCGGCGCTGGTCGTCGTCGCATTCACGCTCGCGCTGATCGCCGGATCGACGCAGTTATCCGTCATCGCCGCGTACATGACCTCCGGTGACGCCGGGTTGCGCGTGTCGCTCGGCCTCGCGTTCGTCGCGATGGTCATTGTCGCGCTGGCCGAGAACGCCCGCATCCCGGTCGACAATCCGGCGACACACTTGGAACTCACAATGGTGCACGAGGCGATGGTGCTCGAGTACTCCGGACGCCATCTCGCCGTGATCGAGTTGGCCGGCTCGCTGAAGTTGCTGCTGTACGTCTCATTGATTGCTGCGGTGTTCGTTCCGTGGGGCCTCGCGCCAACCGAAGCGCGTTGGGCGGACTACCTGTGGGGACTGCTGGCGTATGCATTAAAAGTCACCGGCGCCGGCGTGCTGCTTGCCGTGTTCGAAACGACGATCGCGAAGATGCGCGTGTTTCGCGTGCCGGAGTTCCTCGGTATCTCGCTGATGCTGGCGCTGCTCGCGGTATTGCTGATGTTCGTGACAAGAAGCCTGTGACCCAGTCACTGACATATGACCTCGCGCACCTGTTCGCCGGCGGGATGGTACTGGTGAGTTTCATGCTGCTTTATCAAGACCGGATGGGCGCACTGCTGAACGTGTTCGCGCTGCACGCGGCGGTGCTGTCGCTGTCGGTCGCGTGGCAGGCGTACGGGCAAAATGCGCCGCACCTGTATGTGACCGCGTTCATCGCGCTCGGCCTCAAGGCAATCCTGATTCCATCGGCGTTGCGTAGGATCGTGCGGCGCCTGCAGATCCACCGCGAGATCGAGACGGCGGTCGGCATTGGTCTGACGATGCTGGTCGGCGTCGGGCTGGTCGCGCTGGCGATCGTACTGATGCTGAAGGTCACGCCGGGCTTCGATCCGCTCGGCCGCCAAGACCTCGCGTTCGCGCTCGCGGTAATTCTCCTGGGGCTGTTGATGATGGTCACGCGTCGCAATGCGGTCAGCCAGGTCGTCGGCTTCATGTCGCTGGAGAACGGCCTGATCCTGGCGGTGTCCGGCGCGCGCGGAATGCCGCTGGTGGTGGAAATCAGCATCGCGTTCTCGGTGTTGATCGCGTTCATCGTGATCGGCTTGTTTCTGTTCCGTATTCGCGAACGCTTCGACAGCGTCGACCTCTCGGCGTTGAACCTGTCGCGCGGAGACGCGCCATGATCGATGTATCGCAGGCGCCGTTCTGGGGCGTTCTCGGCACGCCGCTGCTGGGCGCCGCTTTGCTCGCGGTGATCCGTGGCTATCGGCTATCGGCTGCTGTGAACGCCGTTGCATCGTTCGTGACGCTGCTCGGTGCCGTTTCGTTCCTCGCGGTCAAACCGCCGCCGGGCACGTTGTTGTTCATCGACGATCTAAACATCGTGTTCATTGTCGTCAACGCATTCGTCGGCTTCACGACGAGCGTGTTCAGCGCCAGTTACATCGGCCACGAGATCGACTCGGGGCGACTGACACGCAACCACGTGC
This sequence comes from uncultured Gammaproteobacteria bacterium, assembly GCA_963735085.1. Lineage (GTDB taxonomy): Bacteria > Pseudomonadota > Gammaproteobacteria > Pseudomonadales > Azotimanducaceae > DATJGR01. Next base: position 1,499,785 of record CAVTJP010000005.1, on the reverse strand, counting down.
GGTTCTACCACGCAATGTTCCAGTCGATGATGTTCGGCATGAACCTCGCTCTGGTCGCCAACAACATCGGGCTGATGTGGGTCGCGGTCGAACTCGCGACATTGACGACGGTGGTGATGGTCGGGCTGTACCGCACGCATGAGTCGCTCGAAGCGGCATGGAAATATTTCATCCTCGGCAGTGTCGGCATCGCGCTTGCGCTGTTCGGCACGACGCTCGTCTACGTCGCCGCACTGCCGGTGCTCGGTGAAGGCTTACAAACGATGGCGTGGACGAACCTGATCGTGCACGTCGCGCAGTTCGAGCCGGCGATCCTGAACCTCGCGTTCGTGTTCCTGCTGCTCGGCTACGGCACGAAAGTCGGCCTGGTACCGGTGCACGGATGGCTGCCGGACGCACACGCCGAAGGCCCCACGCCTATTTCGGCGGTGCTGTCGGGATTGTTGCTGAACGTCGCGCTGTATGCCGTACTGCGTTTCAAAATGTTGATGGCCGGCAACGCGGGCGCCGTCGCACCGGGTCCGTTGATGATCGGCATGGGGCTCGCGTCGTTGTCGTTCGGCGCATTGATGTTGTATCGCCGGCACGATATCAAGAGGCTGTTCGCGTATTCGTCAATCGAACATATGGGCATCATCACGTTTGCGTTTGGCGTCGGCGGACCGCTCGCGAACTTCGCCGGACTGTTGCATATGACGATGCATAGCCTGACCAAGTCGGCGATCTTCTACGCCGTCGGACACGTCGCGCAGATCAAAGGCACGCAGCGCATCGCCGACATCCGCGGGCTGACACAGTCGCATCCGCTGCTCGGCTGGGGGCTGGTGCTCGGCGTGCTGGCGATCGCCGGCATTCCGCCGATGGGTATCTTCATGAGCGAGTTCCTGATCGTCACGTCTACGATGGATCGGTTCCCGTGGCTCGCGCTGCCGCTGGTCGTGGGTCTGTTGCTCGGTTTCGGTGCACTGCTCAAACAAATCAACGGGCTCGCATTCGGCGAGCCGAGCCCGAACCATGCACACAGCGATGCGTCGTATCTGCCGCTGTACGGTCACCTCGCGTTGGTGCTGGTCGCCGGCGTTTTCCTGCCCGCGTCGCTGGTGCGCTGGTTCCAGACAATCGCGCAATTGCTCGGGTGAACACTGATGAATGAACGATTGACCGGCACGTTCGATGGCGCACAACGCCCTCTCGGCAACATGCCGCTCGCCCGCACGGTCGTCAACGCGGCCGAGTGGGATGCGCTCGCCGTACGGCTCAGCGAACTCGGCGCCTGGTCGCTGCTCGCGCATTGGGCCGAACCCGGCGCCGTGCACGCGGCGGTGTTCGACGCGCACGACGGCGCGGTTGCAATCGCGACGCTCGATTGTCCGCAGAACCGGTATCCGTCGATCGGTCGTCACCATGCGCCGGCGATTCGACTCGAACGCGCGCTCTGCGATTTGCACGGCATCGACGCGGAGCACGCACCCGATCCGCGGCCGTGGCTCGATCACGGCCGGTGGCCCATGCGCCATCCGCTCGCGTCGAACCCGGGTGCACCCGCCACGCCTCCCCCTTATCCGTTTCTGGCCGCGGAGGGCGACGGCCTGCACCAGATCGCGGTCGGTCCGGTGCATGCGGGCATCATCGAGCCCGGGCATTTCCGCTTCTCCGCCAACGGCGAAACGGTGGTGCGCCTCGAACAGCGCTTGGGCTACGCGCACAAGGGGATCGAGTCGTTGTGGGTCGATGCGCCGCTCGATCGCGCTGCGCAACTCGCCGCGCGCGTATCCGGCGACAGCACCGTCGCAATGTCGTTTGCGTTCGCGCGCGCAGTTGAAGCGGCGCTCGGCGTCGCGGTGCCCACCCGCGCACAATGGCTGCGCGGACTGATGGCCGAGCTCGAACGCATCGCCAATCATCTCGGCGATATCGGTGCGATCTGCAACGACGCGGCGTTCGCGCTGATGCACGCACATTGCGGGGTGCTGCGTGAGCGCGTGCTGCGCGCGTGCGCCACGGCGTTCGGTCACCGCCTGATGATGGATCGGATCGTGCCGGGCGGCGTCGCCGTCGATCTCGCGAGCGACGGAATCGCGGCGATCCGAACCGCGCTCGACGAGATCGATGCACGCTTCCCGAGGCTCGTCGAGCTGTACGACGACACGCCGTCGCTGCAGGATCGCACAGTCGGCACCGGCGTGCTGACCGCGGAGCTGGCACGTCAGTTTGGCGCCGGCGGATATGTCGGCCGCGCCTCCGGGCGCGCGTTCGATGCGCGCCACGCGATTCCCTACGCACCGTACGACGCGCTCGACTTCGACGTGGTGGTGCGCACCGACGGCGACGTCGACGCGCGCGTCTGGGTGCGTATCGACGAAGTGCGGCAGAGTCTGCGTCTGGTTCGCACGATGCTCGAACGTTTACCCGACGGGCCGGCGTTCGACAACCGTGTCGCGCGACCGGGCGGGGTCGTCAGCGAAGGCGTAGCGCTCGTCGAAGCGTTCCGCGGCGACGTGTTCGCGTGGGTCCGCGTCGACCATGACGGTCGGATTGCGCGCTGCCACATCCGCGACGCTTCGTGGTTCCACTGGCCGCTGCTCGAGGCCGTCGTCGAAGGGAACATCGTCGCGGACTTCCCGCTGTGCAACAAATCGTTCAATTGCTCGTATGCGGGCCACGACGGATAGGCGACGATGCGTAGATTGCTGTTCCAGAGTCTCGTCAACACCCCGGTCACCGAACCGCCGCCGCCACTCGATGACGCCGGCCTCGCCGAACTCACCGCGCGGCTCGACGCCGCGGCGCGGCGCAAGCTCGGCCGCAGTCTCGCGATTCGTGAAGTCGACGCCGGTTCGTGCAACGGCTGCGAACTGGAGATCCACGCGCTGAACAACGCGATCTACGACCTCGAACGGTTCGGTCTGCGGTTCGTCGCATCGCCGCGGCACGCCGACGTGCTGCTCGTGACCGGTCCGCTGACCGCGAACATGCGCGAGGCACTGCAACGCACTTACGCCGCGACGCCGAACCCGAAGTGGGTCGTCGCGGCCGGTGCTTGCGCGATCGACGGCGGCCTTTTCGCCGGCAGCTACGCGGTGTGCGGCGGCGTCGGCGAAGCCGTGCCGGTGGACCTGAGGATCACAGGCTGTCCGCCGACGCCGGAACAACTGTTGCGCGGTTTGCTCGCGTTGGTCGAGGCAAACCGGTGACACTGATGACGGGACGCCAACGGGGTTACGATGGCGCACCCGCCGAGTCGATCGCGGACCAGCATTCGACGCGTCACCATCACAACACGAGCCCGTGATTAGAGGCTATCCCCTCGTGGCCGTCTCGATCGGCCCACTTCCAGTCCGGCGACGGTTCAGCGCAACAGTGTCATACCGGTGGAGACCGCCCCTCGATCGAACGTCACCGTTTTCGTGCAACCGGCGCTGGTCGCGGCCGCTGCGATCACAGCATCCGCGAAACTACCGCCATTGGCCTCGCAGGTTGAGACTGCCCGTGCAATGACGTTCCGGTTCTCCAGCACGATCGTACGAGTGCCAAGCAGGCCACTCACGGTCTCTAGGATTTCTGCAGGCGAGGCGCTGTACAAGCGCTGCAATACCCAGGTCGTCTCGACAAGGACGACCGTACCGATGAAACCGGGTGTTTCTTCGGTAAGGTCTCGCTCGATGACCCGCGTCGCAACCGCAGCCTGGCGCGCGTCGTCCTGCGTGAGATAGCGCACCAGGACGTTGGTGTCCAGGCCGATCAACCTGCGTTGCCCTCGATGGCCGCGCGGGCGATCACCTCATCCATGTCCTCGAGTGATTTGGCTGTGCTAACGCGCCCGGAGAAACGTCCTTTCAAGGCACGTACGTCCTCGCGCACCGGAATGAGCTTGTAGCCGCCTTCGACCTCCACGAAATCGACTTTGTCGCCGGCATCGAGACCGAGTGCGCGACGCACATCGCGAGGAAGGGTGATCTGGCCTTTGGATGTCACTGTCGATGTAGCCAACTTCAAAGCGCCTTACGGTTTGTAAGGAATTCTATTTGCGGGCTTTATGGCCGTCAATTGTCACAAGCCAAAAAGTAATGGCTTGCGCCGCTCAGTCTTCACTCTGTTCGTTGCGCGGATCGTTCCGTTCGAATCAACAGTCTTTTTGGCCGGTCGGTTCAGATCGTCCTCGAATTGCGAGCGGTGGTTGGCTTATCCCGTTGCACCGAGTCGCCGAGAAGCAGCAGCGCAGACCATCCAATAGCTCGATCCCGGCTGCGTTGAAACCGAGCACGGCGCGTGCGAGAGGCCGATGCCGCTCACCCACCTGCCAGCTTCCGCCGAAACCGCCTCATTCCGCCCAACCAACGGTCGTAGTCGTTCGCCTTGCGCTGGAAATACGTCGCAACCTCAGGATGCGGCAGCACCAGGAAACGTTCCTCGCGAATCGCGTCCACACACGCATCCGCAACGAATTCCGGTTCCAGGATGCCGTCGCCGGCAGCCTGCCGCGCGCCGGACGTTGCACTCGATGCGCGCGGGCCGAGGATGTTGGTGCGCACCGCCTGCGGACACAGCACCGACACGCCAATGCCTTGATCGCCATAATTGATTGCAAGCCATTCGGCGAGCGCGACCGCGGCGTGCTTGGACAGCGCGTATGGCCCCGAGTCGATTTGCGTGAGCAGGCCTGCGGCAGATGCGGTGGACAGTAGATATCCGCCACCGCGTTCGATCATGCCCGGAATCACCGCGCGCGCAGCAGCGAGGTGCGCGAACGCATGGACGTTCATCATCTTCTGCCATGCCTCGGTCGGCAGTTCCAGACCCCCCCGACGCCCGTAGCCGGCATTCGACACGAACAGGTCTACCGCGCCGTAGCGCGCTTGCGTGTCGGCAACGATCCTTTCGATGGCCGCCTCGTCCGCGACGTCGAGCGCCGAGGCACTGGCAACGTCGCCGATCAGCTGCGCGGTTTCTGCGGCGGTGGCACCGTTCAGGTCGGTGCACACGACGGCCCGCGCGCCCGCACTCGCGATGCGCTGCGCGAGCGCCCGTCCGATGCCCGATCCCGCACCCGTGATGATGGCCACCTTGTCGTTCAATTCCACGTGCGTTCCTCCTCTCTATGCAGCAGCGCAGGCCCGTCATCGTACAGCAGGTGCTGCCCCTCCAATCGCGGGCCGGTGTTCTCATTCCGCTTGGGTCGCATCGCCTGCCACGCAATAATGACCTGCCGTGAAATGCGAGGTAGACGATTTGATCACCCAGCGCGCTGTCGACGAATTCCGGGAACGGGGTGTGGTGCATCTTCCTGGTGCCCTCGGTGCTGAGGCGATTGCGATCGCCAGGGCGGCTTTCGACTGGTCGCTCAGCCACCCCGGAGGCGGCGCATCGCAACTGCTGCCGGGCACGCCCGGGTCCTTCTACGGCGACCTCGCGAATCCGGCGTCGTTCGATCCATATACCGACGTCAACACGAAGACCTCGATTCCGCGCATCGTCTCCAGCCTCTGGCAGAAGCCCGACGTTTGGTACATGTACGAGCAGATCTTCCTGAAGGCCGGGGGCGAAGCAGATGCCGCGCGGCGCACACCCTGGCACCAGGATCTGCCCTATCTACCGGTGTGTGGCAACGACCTCGCGGTGGTGTGGATTGCGTTCGACGACTTGGCGGCGGACGAATCACTGGAATTCGTCGTGGGATCGCACCGGGGCACGCTCTATGACGGCAGTCGTTTCGATCCCAATGACGAAACCCTGCCGTTGTACGGCACCGGCGACCTGCCGCGTCTGCCCGACATTGAGGCGAATCGTTCCAACTATGTCATCGTCTCGTTCCCGATTACCGTCGGCGATATCGTCGTATTCCATCCGGCCATGCTGCACGGCGGCGCGCCGGCTGGATCCGGCAGGCAGCGGCACACGTTGTCGCTGCGTTACTTTGGCGAGGACGCGAAAGTAGCGTGGCGACCGGGTGACACGATGGAGCGCATTGCAAAGATCGGCGACGGGCCCAACATACATCCGATGACCCGCGCTAAACGACTCGGCGAAGGCGCGCCGTTTCGCGATCCCGGCTTTCCGAAGGTGAACTGAGTGAGCATGTTCGAGCGTGTGTTGATTGCGAACCGGGGCGAAATTGCGATTCGGGTCGCACGAGCGGCGGCTGCGTTGGGGATGGAATCGGTCGGCGTGTTTGCGCCGGCCGATGCGGCGTCGTTGCACACGCGCATGACGACGCAGTCGCGTGAACTCGCGGCCACCACCGATCCCGTTCGCGCGTATCTCGACATCGACGCGCTGATCGCTGTCGCGCGCGACACCGGCTGCGATTGCGTTCACCCCGGCTACGGATTTCTATCGGAGAACAACCGCTTCGCGCAATGCTGCGCGGACGCAGCGATCACGTTCGTCGGCCCGTCGCCGGCCTGCCTCGAATTGTTCGGCAACAAAGTGCGTGCGCGCGACCTGGCGCGATCGTTGGAGATTCCGATCGTGCCGGGCAGCACGCGTGCATTGGATTCCGCGGACCAAGCCGCCCGCTTCGCGGAAGAGGTCGGTTACCCCGTGATGCTGAAAGCCGCGGCCGGCGGCGGCGGACGCGGCATGCGAGCCGTCGCAAACGCGGACGAGATGCCCGAAGCATACGCACGTTGCCGCAGCGAGGCGCAAGCCGCATTCGGCGACGGCGCGCTGTTCATCGAGAAGCTGATTGAACGGCCGCGGCACATCGAAGTGCAGGTGCTCGCCGATGGCCGGGGCAATGCGGTTCATCTGCACGAACGCGATTGTTCGGTGCAGTTGCGTAACCAGAAGGTCGTCGAAGTTGCGCCGGCGCCGAACCTGAGCGACGCGCTTCGCGAGCACATCACGGCGGACGCGATCCGGCTGGTGAAGGCCGCGGAATATGGCAATGCAGGCACCGTCGAATTTCTCGTCGCGCCCGAGCGCGGCGAATACTGGTTCATCGAGTGCAATCCGCGGATTCAAGTCGAACACACGATCACCGAACAAGTGACCGGCATCGATCTTGTAGAGGCGCAGTTTCGAATCGCTGCGGGCGCAACGCTGGCCGAGATCGGTATCACCGACCAGCGCGCGATCGGAACGCCACGCGGGTTCGCCGTTCAAGCGCGTGTGGTGGCGACCGGTGTTGGAACGCTTGCGGCGTATCGCGAGCCCTCCGGCGTCGGCGTACGCGTCGATGCCTGTGGATATGTCGGATACGCGCCGCCGCCGCAGTTCGATCCATTGTTTGCGAAGGTGATTGGCTCGTCGAACTCGGCGGGAACGCTGACGTCGGCGCTCGAACGCACGTCGCGTGCGCTTGCGGAACTGCACATCGAAGGGCTGCCGACGAACGTGGCGCTGCTGCGCGCGATACTCGCGCATCCGGCTGTTCGCGCGGGAGATGCACGTACCACGTTGCTTGCCGAAGACGCTGCGGCGTTGAAGGACGGCGGCGCGGAGAGCAACGGTCAGATGATGGCGCTGTTGCAACAACATGTGCGTGCAAACTCCGCCGCACCACCAACGGGACCCATGACCGCAACGGCCCCGAATCTCGCCGTCGAGGACGGCCATGTCGGCGTCGAATGTCCGATGGCGGGTTCGGTGATCGAGGTTCGGGCCAAACCGGGACAGTCGGTCGGTCGCGGCGACGTCTTGATCGTAGTCACTGCGATGAAGATGGAAACCGAAATCCAGGCGCCGTGCTCTGGAAAAGTCGATGCGGTGCAAGGGCTGGCGCCGGGCGACGCCGTCGTAGAGGGTCAAATTCTGATCAGCATTGCGCCGACGGCGGACGACGGATCGATCGCCACGCAAGGTCGCGACACGTGGGCGCCGATGCTCGAAGAAGTTCGCACGCTACAGGGTCTGGCGCACGCGCGGTTGCAACCGGGTTCCACCGAACCCGGTGTCGTGCGGCAACGCGACCGCGGCAAACTCACGTGCCGCGAACGCATCGCGCTGCTGCTCGACGACGGATCGTTTCGTGAAGTCGGCAGCGTCACGGGCTTTGCGTCGTACGACGAGGACGGCCGCATCGCCGCGTTCACGCCGGCGAATCACGTCGGGGGTTGGGGAACGGTGGAAGGCCGCCCTGCGATCGTCTGTGCCGACGACTTCACATCGCGTGGGGGACATGCCGACGGCGCGATCGGTGCGAAGAGTCTGTACCTCGACCGTCTCTCGATGGAGCTGCGGGTGCCGTCGGTTCGGCTACTGGATGGCTCGTCCGGCGGCGGCAGCGTCGCCGCGATGGTGCCCCAACAGAAGAAAGAAGGGGAATCGACTGCCCAGGAGAGTTCCGGTTCGATCACGGCGGGGCGGCCGCGCGTTGCCGGCGGCGGGGGTTCGTTCCTGCCGGGGCACCTCGGCTCGAGTGACTATGCCGCACAGCTCGCCGCGGTGCCGGTGGTGAATGTTTTGCTCGGCAGCGTGGTCGGCATCGGTGCTGCAAAGGCCGTTCTCGGCCACTTTTCGGTGATGGTGCGCGACATTGCGCAATTGTTTGTCGCCGGTCCTCCGGTGGTCTCGCACGCGATGGGTTACGACGTCACGAAGGAAGATCTTGGCGACTGGCGGATTCATTGCCGCAACGGCGCCGTCGACAACCTGGCGGAGACCGAAGCCGAAGCGATGGCAATGACACGCCGGTTCCTGTCGTATCTGCCATCGAGCGTGTACGACGCACCGCCGGTGCTGCCGCCCAACGCGCGCGATCCGGCCGATCGGCGCGACGAAGATCTGTTCACGCTCGTGCCGCGCAAACGAACGAGCACCTTCGACATCCGCAAAGCGATCCGGTTGATGGCCGACACCGATTCGTTCTTTGAAGTAGGCAAGTTGTGGGGCAGCGATCAGGTCACCGGATTCGTGCGGTTCAACGGCTATCCGATGGGCGTGATCGCCTCCGACAGCCGCCACATCAACGGCGGGGCGCTCACGGCCGATGGTTGCGACAAACTCAAACGCCACATCGATGTGTGCGACGTGTTCCATCTGCCACTGCTGAACCTCGTCGACAACCCTGGCTTCGCGGTCGGCATCGAACACGAAATTGCCGGCACCATCCGCAAGGGCGGTGAGTGGATGGTCGCGTTCGCGCAGGCGTCGATACCGATTTTTACCGTGATCATGCGCCGCAGCTTCGGCGTGGCGGGTAACAACTACGCTACGCCGCGTGCGCGCCCGTCGATGCGCGTTGTGTGGCCGTCGGCTGATGTCGGCGGCATTCCACCGGAAGGCGGCATCGAAGCGGCGTACAAGCGTCAGCTCGCGGAATCGAAAGACCCACGCGCATTGCGCGATGAATTGATGGCGCGGATCGAAAGCGTGCGCGGTCCGGTCGGCCCGTTGTCGCGTTTTCAGATGGAAGAGATGATCGACCCGCGCGACACGCGACGGCTCGTCTGCGAGTGGCTCGAAACCGCGTACGGGATCGTGCGTCAGCCCGCCTCGCTCGGGCCGCGTGCGTTGCAATTTCGACCGTAGACGCGGCGCGTCAGATCAGCGTCATGCCGCCGTCGACGACCAGCACCTGACCGGTCGAATACGCGCCGCGCATCAGATACAGATACGCCTGCGCGACCTCCGACGGCAGGCCGGCGCGCGGCAGCGGCAGGTGCTGCGTCATCTTTTGAATCTGGCTCGCGCGCTGATCCTCCGGAATACTGTTCCACACCTCGGTCAGCACATAGCCCGGACAGACCGCGTTGACGCGCAACGGCGCGAGGTCCACGGCCAGCGCCTGCGTCAGGTGCTCGATCGCGCCGGCCATCGCGGTGTTGATCGCCGCGCCTTTGCGCGGTCGGTGAGCGATGGCGCCGTCGGTCAGCGTGACCGAGCCGTTCGGAGAGATGCTCCCCTGGGCGTGCTTGATCGCCGACAACGCGCCCCAGAAGCGGACCGCGAAGACGGCGTTCGCGCCGACCAGATCGAGTGCGGCGACAGTGCTGCCGCTGCGCAGCGCGCCCCAGTCGCCGGCGGTGAAGACGAGATGGTCGAACGGCCCCGTGCGTTCGAAAAATGCTGCAACGCTCGCTTCGTCTTTAACGTCGATCGCCGAACCCGAGCTTCCACTGCCGAGCCGCTTGGTCGCCGCGTCGACGTTTGCAGCGTTGCTGGAACCGACAATAACGTTCGCGCCATCGGCAATTGCTTCCTGCGCGACGGAAAATCCAATACCGGACGTTCCGCCGATGACGACGATGCGTTGGTTGCGTAAGGTGTGCGTCGGCATATTCGATACCTGGTGGCTTTCGAGCTTTTCGCGCAATCCTATCTCAACGGCGAGTAACGTACAGTGCGCCGAACAGACGAGGTGATTCGATGACGATCCAATCGCTAATCGCGCGCCGCAACCAGGCCCTGGGTGCCGGCGCCCCGCTGTTCTACAAGACGCCGCTGCACATCGTCCGCGGCGACGGCGTGTATCTGTTCGACGCCAGCGGTCGCCGCTACGTCGACATGTACAACAACGTGCCGTGCGTCGGCCATGCGAATCCGTATGTGGCCGAAGCGATGGCGCGCCAACAGGGCACGCTGAACGTCCACAGCCGCTATCTGCACGAGGCCATAGTCGAATACGCCGAGCGTCTGACGAAACTGCATACGCCACCACTCGAAAGCGTCGTGTTCAGCTGCAGCGGTACCGAGGCGAACGAAGTGGCGCTGCGGATGGCGCGTATCGCAACCGGCAAGCACGGCATCGTGTGCTCGAACGCGACGTATCACGGCAACAGCGATGCCGTCGGCAAGCTAACGGCGTCGCGAAGGGGCCAACCCGAAAGTGCAGACGTGCGATCATTTCCGTTTCCGGAGTTGTATCGCCCGATCGCGCCGAACGCGAGCGAAGCAGACCTGACCCATGCATACCTCAACCGGTTGCGCGATGCGATCCGTAGCCTCGAAAACAGCGGCGAAGGCTTTGCCGCATTGATCGTCTGTTCGATCTTCGCAAACGAAGGATTGCCGGACGTGCCCGCGGGCTTCATGCCACGCGCTGTGGAGATCGTACACGCGGCGGGCGGGCTCGTGATCGCGGACGAGGTGCAGGCCGGCTATTGCCGTACTGGACGTTGGTGGGGCTACGAGGTCACCGGTTTCACACCCGACATCGTCGTCACCGGCAAGCCGATGGGTAACGGCCTGCCGTTGTCGGCGACCACCGCGAGCAAGTCCCTGGTCGACAGGTTTCGTGCCGCCACGCATTACTTCAATACATTCGCGTCGAGCCCGTTGCAGGCCGCCGTCGGCATGGCCGTGCTCGACGTGATCGAGCGCGACCGGTTGCGCGAAAGCGCAGCGTCGGTGGGCTCTGCACTGAAAGCGGCGCTGCTGGAACGCAAAGGCAACTGCACCGCGATCGGCGACATTCGTGGGCAAGGTCTGTTCGTCGGCATCGAGATGGTGAAGGATCGCAAGACGAAAGCGCCGGATCGCGAATGTGCGGTCGACGTCGTCGAGCGGCTGAAAGACAAAGGCTTCCTGACGAGCAACGCCGGCGCATTCAACAACGTCGTCAAAATCCGCCCCCCGCTCGTTTTCACAACGGAGCATGCAACTGCGTTTCTCGATGCGTTCGACGCAACGGTCGCCGAGATCGACCGCTGACGGCACCGATGGACAGCGCGGCTGCGGAAGCGGCGTACACACCCGCCGCGCGGGAGTCACTGCGGGCGTTTCCAATCGCACCCGCCGAACTGAAGCTCGTGTCACTCTCGGAAAACGTCACATTTCGCGTCACCGATCGCGACGGATCGGTGTACGTCTTGCGACTGCATCGGCCCGGCTATCACACGTTCGATGAGCTGAATTCGGAACGCGTTTGGATCGCAGCGTTGGCCGCCGCGGGTATCGCTGTACCGCGCGCCGTGTCGGCGCACGACGGTCGTCACTATGTCCGGATATCCATTCCGCCCAGCAACGAACAGCGCTACGTCGGAATTTCGCATTGGACAAAAGGTGAGTTGCTGGCAGACGTATTGCGGCAGTCCAAAGACGCTGACGACGCCGAACGGTACTACGCGCAACTGGGATCGATCACCGCGTCCCTGCACAACCAGGCGAGTTCGTGGCAGGTGCCGGAGACGTTCAAACGCCACGCATTCGACGCCGATGGACTGATGGGCGAAACGCCGTTCTGGGGACCGTTCTGGGAGCACGCTGCGTTGTCGAGCGCGGAACGCGCGCTGTTGCTGCGCACCCGCGATCGCATCCACGCCGCACTCGAACGCTATGGGCGCGATGCCGGAACCTTCAGCATGATTCACGCAGACTTGCACACCGGTAATCTGCTGGTCGACGGCGATCGATTGACCGTCATCGATTTCGACGACGCCGGCTTCGGCTGGCATCAGTACGACGTCGCAGTGGCGCTGTTCGGAAGCTGGATGTCGCCCGACTATCCACGTCTCGAACGCGCGTTCGTTCGCGGCTATCGGACCGCGCGCGAACTATCCGACGAAGCACTCGCATGGGTGCCGATGTTTTTGCTGATTCGAGGGCTCGCGATCATCGGCTGGATACATCAGCGTCCGGAACTCGAACGCTCGCAATACATGCAGACGTTGAAGGATCGAGTGTGTGCGCACTGCGAAGCATTCGCGCCACCGTTTCGGTAACGAAGCAGCGTACGAATTGGAGGTTGTTGAAAGTGACGCATCTCGCCACAAAGCCCCGGCAAGCCGTCATTCGTTGGCTGCTCGATTCCGATCCCGCAATTCGATGGCAGGTGAAACGCGATCTGCTGGGTGAGTCCGATGCCACCGTGGCCGCGGAACGGTCGCGCGTCGCGGTGGAAGGCTGGGGCGCGCAACTGCTCGGCCGCCAGCAGCCGGACGGGAACTGGGGGGGTGGTCCGTGGGTTCGCCAGAGTTGGGCGTCGACGATGGAAACACTGATGCAGCTGCGCGAGTTGGGGCTCGACCCGGCGAGCCCGCAGGCGCGCAATGCGATCGCTCTCGTTCGCGACAACAGCAACTGGGGCCCCTATCACGGCCACGCGCCGTTCTTCGAAGGCGAGACCGAACCGTGCATCAACGGCAGGGTGCTCGCGTGCGGCGCCTACTTCGGTGAGCCCCGTGAACGTCTGGTCGAACGCCTGCTCGGCGCGCAATTGCAGGATGGGGGCTGGAACTGCGATGCGCCGCCGAGCACGCGCTCATCCTTCAATTCGACGATCTGCGTGCTGGAAGGGCTGCTGGCATACGAGCGTGCGGGAGGCATCAGCGCGACAAAAGACGCGCGCCTGCGAGCCCAGGAATATCTGCTGGAACGAGAGCTGTTCAAGTCGCTATCGACCGGAACAGTGATCGACCGCGACCGCAAGAGCGGTTGTGACTGGACCGACATCGCGTTCCCAACACGCTGGCACTACGACGTGCTGTGGGGTCTCGACTATTTGCGCAGGGCGGGTGCGAGGCCCGACGAACGAGTCGCGGAGGCGATCGACGTGCTAACGGCAAACAAGGCCGCAACGGACGCTGGCTCCTCGACACCGCTCATGCGGGCACGGTTCACTTCTCCATGGAAGGCGGGCCGGGCACCGCGAGCCGTTGGAACACGCTACGCGCACTGCGCGTGCTGGACTGGTATTCGGCACGCTGACGCGAGCCGTCGACGACACCAGAACGCCGAGGACCGCCGCAACGGCGCCGCCTGCAATCGGGCCGGTCAGGACGTGAGCGCCTATCCGTTCGAAAGGGATAGGATGAGCCTGACAACCACGCGGGTGCAGTTATGCGAGCGACCGGCTACGTGCTCCTGGTGTTGCTGTCGCTCGCGATCGCGGCCAACGCGGTGCTTTCGTATGGTCTGCGGCCGATCGACGACGTCACCGTCCCATTGCTCGGCGTCACGTTCAAGGCCCACACCACCGCGCTTTACGCGCACGTTTTCGCGGCGGCCGTTGCACTGAGCCTCGGCGGATTCCAGTTCTCTTCGCGGCTGCGCACGAGGCACCGCGAACTGCACCGTTGGATGGGACGAATCTATCTCGGTGTCGGTGTGCTGATCGGCGGCATCGCCGGGTTGATGCTGTCGACGCACGCATTCGGCGGCGCGCCGGCACGGCTCGGTTTAGGCTGTCTCGCGGTGGCGTGGCTGTACACCGGCGCGCGTGCTTACGCAGCGATCCGCGCCGGCGATTTCGCGGCGCATCGGCGCTGGATGGTGCGCAACTTCTCGCTGACGTTCGCCGCCGTGACGCTGCGGCTCTATCTGCCACTCTCGATGCTGCTCGGCGTTCCGTTCGAAATGGCCTATCCGATCATCGCCTGGATCGCCTGGGTGCCGAACCTGGTCGTCGCGGAGTGGCGGTTCAATCGACGCGAAGCGGCGGCGGAAAATATGTCCAAGACGTCGCGTGTGCCCGCAGCTTAAGGTGCGCGTGAAATGCCCACGGGAGACGCAGATGCAACCTGCCATGAAGCAACTCGACCTCGTGGTGCGCGATATGGAGGCGAGCATCGCGTTCTATCGCGCCGCCGGTGTCGAGATACCGGATTCGGCGATCTGGCGGACCGCGAGCGGCATCCACCACGTCGACGTCACGCTGCCGGGCGGGATGGTGCTGCACTTCGACAGCCCCGCGCTTGCGAAGGTATACAACCGAGGCTGGCGCGAGTGGAGCGGTGCCGGCAGCCGTTCGGTGGTGACCTTCAGCGTGCCGACGCGAGAGGACGTCGACCGCATTCACGCCAAACTGACGGCACTGGGACACCAGACGTCGCAGCCGCCGTTCGATCCGTTCTGGGGCGCGCGCTATGCGATCGTTGAAGACCCCGACGGCAACCAGATTGGCTTCATGAGCCCTTCGGACCCATCGCGTCGCAGCGCACCTCCCGATCTTTGAACGGAGCTGCTCATGCGCAACGCGTGTTTGCACCGCAGCGGGACTTGCTGGTCGCGAATGCACCATCGGGGTGCCGGTCCGGTACGCCGGCGGCGCGACTGAGTCCGGTCGTCGGCCGTCGAGCGGGACATTCGTGTCGCAGCGTGTTTGGCCCGTTCCCTGCATTAGCCACATGCAAGCTCTTCAAGTACGCGGTCGAAGAGCCTCATCGCACAGCGCAGAGGAATGGACCATGCCCCCGTACGCCGCCACACACCCAGCTAGCCACTCGACCACCGCAACTGCCGCGGAACCCGTTTATGTCGGACCACACCCCTGGCAAACCCGCATCTGGGCGAAGGTCGCCCGTCGAATAATGCGGCGCTACGCATACACGCGATGGGTGGATCGCTATTGCGCTCCACTGAAGGTGACCGGTCTCGAAAATCTTCATTCGCTCGACGGTCCGGCGATCTTCATTGCCAACCATCAGAGTCACATGGACACGCTGGTGCTGTTCCAGGCCATGCCCGAAAGGGTTAAACGCAATCTCTACTTCGGCGCCGCGGCGGACCGCTGGTACGTGAAGGGCAAAAAGAAACTCGTGCTGCAGCCCTGGTACCAATCGATGGTGCTCGGCAATTTCCCCATCGTGCGGGGCGGCGGAACAAAAGCACTCGACTATGCCGGATGGATGTTGCGGCAAGGATCGAGCGTCTGCATCTTTCCCGAGGGCACACGAACGACCAAGGACGAACTCGGACGGTTCAAGCCGGGCGTGTCGATTCTTGCGCTCGAACTCGGCGTTCCGGTCGTGCCGATTTATTTATCCGGCTTGCGCGAGATGCGGCCGAAAGGCGCGCTGCGCGCCAAAGCAGGTGCGGCTGGCGTCGACGTCTTCGCTCCGATTGTGTTCGCAGCGGGTACGAACGTCGACGAAGCGACCTCGATGCTGCGCAACATCCTTGCCACACGCCACGCGAAAGAACGGGCGGCGATCGCCGCCAACGAAGCGGCCGGCTCCTTCGAGTACGCTGCGTGAATATTCGGCGTAACGGCGTTGCGCCGTCAGACCCGTCGGGCATCCGGCTGATCGATTAAAGTCACGCAAGTCTACCGACATGACGTCGCCTTCGCGGGTACAATTCCGGCACGTTTGGGAATGCCCGACATGCGGCAGGCAGACGGATCATGACGGACCGGATACGCACCACGCACGCGGGCAGTCTGCCGCGCCCTACTGAACTCGTTAGTTTGCTGGCACGGCGTTTCGCCGGCGAACGGATCGACCCCGCCGAACTCACGGCACGCACGAAGCAGGCGACGACCGAAGTGGTCCGCCGGCAATGCGCCCTCGGCATCGACGAGGTCAACAACGGTGAAGTCGGCCGTGAGAGCTTTTTCACATACGTGCAGCACCGCATGAGCGGATTCTCCGGCCAGAGCCAGCGCGCGCCGATGCGCGACATCGTCAAGTACCCGCATTTTCTCAGCTTTCTGCAGCGCACCGCGTTCGCCGGCGACAACGTCAGCCTGTTGCAGCCGCCGCAGGCGACCGGGCCTATCGCCTATACCGACTCGTCTGCAATCGACGCGGAGTGCGATGAACTCGCTGGCGCGCTGCGAGCGCTCGGCCGCGACAACTCGGACGCATTCGTATCGGCACCGTCACCCGGCATCATCGTTGCGGCGATGGAGAATCGTCACTATCCCGATCTGGATGCGTATCTGGATGCCGTGTCGGCTGCTCTGGCAGTCGAATATCGCGCGATTCTGCAGCACGGTTATCAGCTGCAGGTCGACGCGCCGGACCTGGCAATGGAACGCCACACCTACTTCGCCGACCAACCGCTATCGGCGTTCGTCGCGTTCGTGGAACGGGTGGGTGATGCGATCAACCAAGCGTTGCGCGATGTGCCGCGGGAGCGGATTCGCCTGCACGTTTGTTGGGGCAACTATGAAGGGCCACACGATGAAGACGTGCCGCTGGCCGACATCTGGCACGCGCTGAAGCGCATTGATGCGGGTCGGGTGCTGTTGTCGATGGCCAACCCGCGCCATGCGCACGAACATCATCTGTTCGAGGAACATGGATTTCCCGCTGACACCACGCTCGTTGCCGGTGTGATCGATACGACGACGAACTACATCGAGCATCCCGACGCAGTCGCCGATCGGCTGATGTCCATCGCGAATTCGCTCGATGATCCGCGCCGCTTGATGGCCGGCACCGACTGCGGTTTCGAAACCTCGGCGGGCTACTCGTCGGTGGTCGACGAAATTGCCTGGCAGAAGCTCGCGTCGATGGTCGAAGGCGCCCGCCGCGCGAGCCATATGCTGTTCGGCGGCAATGACTAACCGTCAAAAATCTCCTCGAAGAAACTCCGCATCGCCTGCCACGACCGCGCATCCGACTGTGCGTTGAATTTGATGCCGGGCATCATCGTGCCGTCGGCATCCGGGTTCGTGAAGCTGTGCACCGTGTTGCCGTAGCTGATCAATTGCCAGTCGGCTTGCGCCTTAGTCATCTCGTTGATGAATGCGTTGACCTGATCGGCGGGGATCATCGGATCGTCCGCGCCGTGACACACCAGAATTTTGGCTTTGACCTGCCCGGCAATCGCGGGCCGCTGCGTTTGCAGGCCACCGTGGAACGACACCACACCCCGCAGCGGCGCACCGTCGCGCGCGAGCTCCAGGGCGAACGTGCCCCCCATGCAATAGCCGATGGCTGCGAGACGCGTCGGATCGACCTGCGGCAGCGACATGAGCTTGTCGATGCCAGCGCGTGCCCGTGCGCGAAATTTCGTCGGATCGGCGGCTAACGCGCCTGCCACGCCGATAGCTTCCTGCAGATCGGTGAGTTCGAGACCGTCACCGAACGGATCACCGCCGAGTGCGACGTAACCGAGTTCGTCGGCCAGGCGCTGCGCGCGGCCTTTCGCGTTTTTGCCGAGACCGAATGCCTCCGGCATCACGAGAACGCCCGGTCGCTTGCCATTGCGTTTTTCGTCGTACGCTAGGAAACCCTTCAGCATAACGCCGGCGTCAGAGTAGGTCACCGTTTCGGTGGTCATGTGGTTCTCCGTCGTTGGATCGTTAGCTTGGCTCAGCAACGTTTTGTCACGCGGCCGTGCTGCGTATAGGAAATATAGCGGGATGATTCCGCTGTCGCGATCAATAACGCTGCGAAACTTCGATGAGCCATTCCCCGAAGTGCGGCGGCTGCATCGGCCGACCACGCCGTCACGATCGATTCGTCGGTATCGCGCAGCATCGGCTTGGCGAATTCGATGCGGCGGCGGATCACGGTCGGCCAGATTCTCGTCTATGTAGGTCAGTACGCGCCTCAGCCGACACGGTACAAGCCGCCGGTGTGCATCGATTCTCCGTGCCGCACCCGTTCGACCAACTTGGGCGTCAACGCCATCACCAGCAGCTCACTGGGCCGCTGACGGACTTGCCGAGGCGCCCGCCGGCCTCAGCCCGTTTGCCACCGCGGCGGCATCTTCCCGCGCGGGCATCTGCTGCACGACGATCCTCATGGCAGCGACGCTAGCATGGGCTGCCGGGAGCGTCACCGTGCACGCCAAAATCGACGGGGGTCCGCGGGCTCACTCTGCCACTGCGACACCGGATCCACCGAGTTCCGCCGGGAAGTCCACCAGTTTCGGCAACCCGTCCTTCATTCGCAGAACCGTTTCCGAGTAGTTCACGTGGACGCCCGGCGCGAACTTCAGGCTGGGAATGGTCGCCGCGAATACGTCGGTAAGCCCGAGTGTGGGATGGTGGGTCATCAGATGACCACCGCACTGAGTGCAGAATTGCCTGTCGCTCATCTCCGACTTTTTGAAGTGACCGATGAACTGCTTTCCCTTCGTGACCTGCACGTTTTCCGGCTTCCACAACGTAAACGCATTCACCGGACCGGCCGACCAGGCTCGACACGAAGCGCAGTGGCAATAGCCCATGCCCTCCGGCGAACCCTCGACTTCCAGACCAACGGCGCCGCAGAAACAGGTACCTGTGTGTTTGTCAGCCGTGTCCATGTCCATCTCCTTGGCTCGGTTCCGATTTATCGCGGTCACTGGCTATTCGGCGACCGGTCGCCACGATCACCGGCGCGGGCCGACGATGATCGTGCGCGTCGTGCAACGCCGATACCTGCGGATTGTCGAGTTCCGCGACGGCATCGCCGAGCGCCTTTTCGGCACAGCTAAGCGCCAGCGCCTGCCACACAAGATCGCGGTCTTGACCCACACCGCACACGCGCCGGGCTGCCGACTGCAGGCGCGAATAGAGCGTGCGGGCTCCTTCTTCACGCGTCAGGTTGAGATCGCTGTAGCGAACGCTTAAGGAAACTCGATCCGGGTCCGGGGCGTTGGCCAACGCAACTGAGCCGCCGAAGGCGGCCAAGGCAACGGTGAGCGCCAGCGCGCGACGGCGCATGCCGTGTTTCATGTTCATGACTGGATACATCTCCTGATTTCGATAACGCAGATTTCTGATGCGGCTCGCTTCCGTGACCGCGGCGCAATCCTAGAACTCGAGCGGCGCACCCGCTATGACCGTCACAGAAATGCAGCTTTTCAGAAATGTACCGACTCGGAATCGCTCGCGAACCCATCGCGGCCGGCAGATATCGACGCGGGCTAGGCGCTCGCCCGATGCGGGATATGCCGGGCGGCTCGCCCCCAAGTATTGCTGTCGGGATGCATCGATCGGAGTGTCGCTCGAGTCAGTCGGTCGGAAGCGTATCTCCGCTGAACAGTGGCTTCAGCTGAACAAAGGACCTACGGATGAAGGCGTACACGGCAGCAACACGAGCGACACTTCGCAACTCCGGATGCGTCAGAACCCAGTACTCGTTTTCTACGCCGGCCACGGGAGGGGTCAGCTTGCGCAAACCATCAAAACTGTCAGCGACGAAGCACGCCAGAAGCCCAACGCCAACACCAGCCCTGACAGCCATCACCTCGGCCAGGAAGGAATTGGACCGGTACACGACGCGCGCATCGTGGCCCTCGTTGCGCAGCCACTGGTTGACCTGAAGCTCGCTGGCAATATCGTTGGGCGCTACCCACTGCCACGCCGCTAGGTCGATGCGGTCGTCGCATGCCGATTGGCAATAGACGGCGTGTTTCACCGCGGCAACACGATGGCCAACCAGCGTCTCAGGCGGTCGCGTACCGAAACGGATTGCAATGTCGGCATCGTGTTTGGTGATGTTGAAGCTCTCGTTTGAGATCATCACTTCGATCCGAAGCTGAGGATGTTTCACGGCCAGCGACGCGATGATCCCCGGCAGCGGAGTCGCCGCGATCGTGTCCGTCGTGGTGACTCGCACCGTGCCTTTTATTGCAGCATCCTGGCCCCAGACCCGTCGCTCCAGTGCGTTGATGCGATCCTCGAATTGCTCCGCCTCTTCGACTATCTCGCGTCCGATCGGCGTGGCAACGTAGCCGCTCTGGCGGCGATCGAACAGCCGCACACCCAGCGTTCTCTCGATCTTGTCGAGTCGTCTGAACACCGTCACGTGACTGACCCGCAGCGCGCGACCGGCGCCCGCCACCGAACCCGCCTTACCGACCGCCAACACGTAGCGCAGATCGTCCCATTCCAAGCGCCGTTCTATGAATTCGTTAGGTTCCAAGGCCACCTCAGTCATACCTCAAAAAAGCGTCTTTGTTCTTTCCATTAAACGGATTCGTCCAACTCCCATACGTTGGATTGGCGAGTTGAAACCAGAAGGTGCCGTAGAGTTTTTGATATTGCTCGACCACTTCGTAGCGCTCGTTGATGGACTCTTTCCTGACGTTCGGCGCGAGATCGCCCAGATCGTCGCCGATCAACATGGCAATTCGATAGGACCCGGCTACATATTCACGCCGCGCTCGCTTGTCCGACGAACTCCACTCCGGCCGCTGATTTTCCAGCAGCATCAGGTCGTTGCCGCGCAGTGCCGGGAACCCGACAGACTTCATGTTTTCCAATGTGTCTCGTCGTTGCGGACAAGGGTCTTTGCCGGGGTCGTCTTTGCGCGCGGCGCAACTCCTGTTCGAAATGTAGATTATCGCGGCGCCTACGTTCCTGGCAGCTTCGATGAACGCCACGGCGCCCGGTATCGCCCGCGCTTGCCGTGCCGCGACCCACTGATCCCAGGTGTCCAACCTGAACGGGCTGTTATCGCGGATCAGCCTGGCGTCGTATGCACTGTTGTCGAGTATGGTTTCGTCCACGTCTAGCACCACTGCTGCGGGCAGAGTCTGGAGTGTTGCGCTGTCGCAAGGATTGCCTGCCGTGCATTTCTCGATGTCCGCTTGTTCAATGGCTGCCGTTCGATCTTTGGCACCGATCACGTAGCGCAGGCTCTTGGTGGCGGCCTGGTACACCACAAGACTATTGCCCCGATACTCGGCAGCCGTCTGCATCCAAAGCTCGGCATCCATCAGGTCGTTGCCCGGGTTCACCGGCGGCTTCACATCCGGCTTCACATGGTCGTGGCGAAGATTCGCGCAACCGCCGATTGCTACGACAACCATCAACGTGAGTGTGCGTTCCAGCTTCATTGATTTGCTTCCTGCGTATGTTGGTCGGGGTTGCGCTCCGATTGCACGAAATAGCTTGCCGGATCGGCTTCTATCGCGGCAGGCATGCTGATTCAAGCTATCTGGAAGGAGTCTTCAATGAGCATAGGCGTGCGATCTGCCGCGGAGTTCTTTGGCACGTTCTGGCTGGTGATGAGCGGTTGCGGTACCGCCGTGATGGCGGCCGCCTTTCCTGAACTCGGATCTACCGCTATCTCTGGAGCGAGCGCTCTGCGTTGCCGGACATCGTGGGCGATTCGGCCTGATTCGCGCCGACGGCATGGCACTGGAATTGTAACTGGCGGTTCGCGGCGCAGCGTTCAGGTCACGATCCTGCTTGGCAGGGCCCCAGTCCGGACCACGCCATTGTGACGTTGTCGGGCGCGGAAATTGGTTGAGCGACGCGTCGCGGCCGACTAGCATCGCCGCACCACCCTAAGGACGAACCAAAAATGCCAAGCACGCCAACCATACTGGCTCTCGTATTGCTCGTAGGTGCATCGGTCGCGTTTGCCGCGGAACCCGCTCCAGCGCCGCCGGCGGCGGAACCGGCCCCGGCAGCGCCGACGGCTGATTCCACCTTCGAACGCGACGTGCAGATCGCCCGAACGCTGACCGAAGCAACCCGTCAGGCGACAGTCGCCGAGAACGTCAATTTGACCGAGGCCCAGGCAAACGTGTTCTGGCCCCTGTATCGCGAGTATCGTCTGGAAGTGGCCAAACAGAATGACCGACTGGCGCAGCTCATCCGCCAGTACGCCGATCAATACACCACGATGACTGACGATGTCGCGAAGAAATTCACGCAGACATACCTCGACATCGACCGCAAAAGACTTGATCTGAAGGTGCAGTACGTCAAGAAGTTCGAGAAGGTGCTGCCGGCAGCATTGGTGGCGCGCGCAATGCAGATTGAGCAGAAGCTCGATGCGATGCAGCAGTTCGTGATCGCGCGCAGCGTGCCGCTGGTTCCGCCCGCGGCGCACTGACACCGTGACCCGGTCTCGCGGCCAATCAATATGGTCGCGCGACCTGGTCCCGGCTGAGCCGCTCGACAATACGCCACGTGGAACGCAACACGTTGCCGAGCAACGCCAGCGCGATCGTCGCGTAGTCGCTGCGCAACACCTCGATTGCCGCATGGTCGAGCACGTAACAAGCGGAATCGCAATCGGCGCGCACCGACGCGGTGCGCGATGCCTGCTCGATCAGCGCGGCTTCACCGAATCCCATCCCCGCCGACAATGTCGATAAGCGGCGCCGCCGGCCGGTCGTGTCTTCCACGAATACGCTCAGTTCGCCGCGTACGATCAGAAACAAAGCATCGGCCTGATCGCCGTCGCGCACGACGAACTGGCCGGCAATATATTCGCGCCGCGTGACGAGCGAGCGAAGAACATTCTGATCGCCGCTGCTCAGACCGCACAGCAATTCGTGAGACGCGATGTCGAGTTCCTTGTCATCGGTCCCCGCCGCACCATCGGTCTTCAGGAGCTGGCCTTCGCACCACTCGACCGCCGCATCGAAATCGTCAAACGTCGGGGCACGCAGCTTCGGATCGTCGATGCGTGCTTCGTCGAGCAGGCGCTGCACACGTGCATGCTGCTGCAGTGCCACCAAAGCGATACGGTGCGGGCCACCAATCGCGTCGCGCAACAGTTCAGTCAGCGTGCGCGCCGCGGGCGTATCGAATTCGCGCACCCGGCTCAGGTCGAGCACCATCAGGCGCACATCGGCATGCTCCTCGCTGATGCGGCGTGCGATGAACTCCATCGCCGCAAACGACAGGTCGCCCTGCAATTGATAGAAGACGACCTGCTCGCCAATCGATGTCAGGCGATCTGCCTCGGCCATCGAGCGCACCCGTTTAGAGCGTGTGCGCACCAGCGTGGAGCGACTACGCAGCGCCGACAATGCAGCGCGCGGCGCGCGTAACGAATGCAATTCCAGGTCGTCGGACAGCGCGCTACAGACCGCTACGCCGCGCACGCTGTTGCCGCGCGCATCGAGTGGCGGCGAGAACACGCCAACCCCGAATTGACCGGGTAGCACCGCGAGCACCCCACCCGATACACCGCTTTTGGCCGGAAACCCAACGCGGTAGAACCACTCACCCGCATAGTCGTACATGCCACACGTGGCCATCACGCTCAGTACTTCGTCGACGTATTCCGCAGCGAGCGCCCGCTCGCGCGTGACCGGATTCACGCCGCCCGCGGCCAGCGTCGCCGCCATCACCGCGAGATCTCGCGCGGTGACGTCGATCGAGCACTGACGGAAATAGAGGTCGAGATCGGGTTCTGGATCTTCGGTCAGAATGCCGGCGTTACGCAGCATGTGACTGATGGCCCGATTGCGATGGCCGGTATCGCGCTCGGAGCGATAGACGGCCTCATTCAGCGCGAGTGGGCGGCCGGCGTAGAGACCAAACAGCGACAGGATCCGGTTCCAGCGATCTTCGATCGAATAACCCGCCACCAGCGCCGCGGCCGCGATCGCACCTGCATTGATCATCGGATTGCGCGGCCGTCCGGTATCCGGCTCGAGACTGATCTGATTGAACGCATCACCGGTGGGCTCCACGCCAATCCGTTTCATCACCGCCGGTTTGCCCCGGTCCTCGAGCGCGAGACCGTAAACGAACGGCTTCGAGATCGACTGAATCGTAAACGGATGGCGCGCGTCGCCCACCTCGTAGACGTGACCGTCCATTGTGGTGATACAGATGGCGAACCAGTCGGGGTCCGCCAGGCCGAGTTGCGGAATGTAGGTCGCCACCTCGCCGTCGGCCTGCGCTTTGAAGCGTGCATGCAGGCGCTCGAGGTAATGCTCGACCGGATTGCGACGCTGGGATGTCACGTGGCCGCCGTCCTGGGTGGGGAAAAGACGAGGGCTGCAAATTCGATGCCGTGAATCTGACGAGACTGTTGTGTGGCATGGATACTGCAGATCGCCTTCCATATCTTCGCCGGGGAACGCGGATGAACGTGGCAGCCGGAGTGCTCCAGCCCGAGGTTGAAGCGCCGCAAAACATCGCCGTGCCCGACGCCGAACCGAGCTACGAAACCTGGAAGGCGGCGGCGCTTGCGCACGATGCAAGATCCGGCGCCGATCGCTGGCGCCGCGAAGACCGCAGCCGGCGCTATGACTACAAGGCCATCCGCCGCCGCTACGAAGAAATTCGCGCGGTGAAAGCGACCCGCGACCCGTTGGCGCTGCTGTTCTACTTGAGCGAAGGTATCCATGGCAACACCGGCGGCATGGGTCGACCGGCGGTCTACTCGCGAGCAAAGTTCGGCACCAAAGAACTGATCACCAACTACATTGCGGAACTGGCCGATGCAATCGAACAGGCGGCATTAGTCGACAACTCGGTGATTGCGCCCGTAGACAAGCTCGGACTTTTTCGCCGCGCGAGTTTGTGTTTCGGACGCTCTGCGCTGATGTTGAGTGGCGCCGGGGCGCTCGGACCGTTCCACGTCGGCGTCACGAAGGCGTTGTTGGAGCAGGGTCTGCTGCCCGACGTGATCTCCGGCTCGAGCGCCGGCTCGTTCGTTGCCGCGGTCATCGGCACACACGACGACGCAACCCTGCGCACGGCGATGCAGCCGACGCACATTGCCGACGCATTCACGCCGTTGAATCCCGGCGACGCTCGCGTGCTCAGCGGTCGCCGCCAGATTGGCCGCGCAGACCTGCAGGCAGCAATCGAATCGCAAGTGCCGGACATGACGTTTGCGGAAGCATTCGAGTGCAGTGGTCGCAAGATCAACATTTCGGTCTCACCCAGTGAAATGCATCAGAGCTCGCGTCTGCTGAACGCAGTGACGTCACCGAGCGTCTGCATTCGCGAAGCGGTGCTGGCCTCATGCGCGATCCCAGGCGTTTTCCCCGCGGTAACGCTGATGGCAAAGACTGCCAGCGGCGCGCGGTTGCCGTACGTCGCATCGCGCAAATGGGTAGATGGCTCGATCGCCGACGATCTACCGGCGAAACGTCTCGCGCGGCTTTACGGCGTCAACCACTTCATCACCAGTCAGACGAACCCGGTGGTGTTGTGGGCGCTGCGCGATGCGAGCGAGGACGACAACCTGATGCTGAAATTGATCGACGTCTATCAAAGTGCGACGAAGGAGTGGCTGAAGGCGACATACCCATTCACGATGGCGCTGGTGAAACGCGCGTATCCGCTGAACGTTTACGTTCGCATGGCGTACAGCGTCGTGATGCAGGATTACACTGCGGATATCAACATCATTCCCAAGCGCAGAGTCTGGGATCCCTCGAAGTTGCTGTCGGTCATGTCGAGCGAGGAGACGCGCCGGCTCATAGGTGAAGGCGAGGCGTCGACGTGGCCGAAGATCGAGATGATCCGCAACTGTACATTGATCGGCCGCACGTTGGACCACATCCTCGATCAGCTCGAAAAAGAACTCGCAACGCGCTGACCGCGTACCGCCGCCAACGAGAAATTTCTCGAAAACGCCGGGCGGACCATCGATAGAATGGCATCGTTCCACCCGAGCGTCGCGTCGATGCCAGCCACACGAATCACCGTAATACCCGGCGACGGCATCGGTCCGGATATCGTCCACGCGGCGCTCGAACTGCTCACTGCGTTGCGTTGCGGACTCGAATTCGACATTGCCCAGGCAGGTCTCTCCGCCCTGGAACAGGGCATCGAACTCATTCCGCAGAACACGCTCGATTCGATCGCGCGCAACCCGGCCACGCTGAAAGGTCCCATCACGACCCCGATCGGCCGCGGCTTCTCGTCGATCAACGTATCGCTTCGGCAGACGTTCGATCTGTTTGCAAACGTTCGCCCGGTACTGACGATGCCCGGCGTGAAGTCGCGCTACGACAGCATCGACATCGTCATCGTCCGCGAAAATCTGGAGGGCTTGTACTCGGGTGTCGGACAGACCCTGAGTGACGATGGCGAGCGCGCCGAAGTGAAGAGCGTCATCACCCGACGCGGCTCGACCCGGTTGCTGCGCTATGCATTCCAGATGGCGCGGCGCGACGGTCGTAAGAAGATCACCGTGGTGCACAAGGCGAACATCCTGAAGACGACGTCGGGCTTGTTCCTCGACGTCGCGCGGGCGGTGTCGAGCGAGTTCACCGACATCGAGTACGAAGAGATGATCATCGACAACTGCGCGATGCAGCTCGTGCTGAATCCGCATCGGTTCGATGTGATCGTCTCCACGAACCTCTTCGGCGACATCCTCTCCGACCTGTGCGCCGGTCTGGTGGGCGGCCTGGGTTTAACGCCAGGGGCCAACATCGGCGACGGAAAAGGCATCTTCGAAGCGGTGCACGGCAGCGCACCCGACATCGCCGGCAGAAACATCGCCAACCCGACAGCGATCATGTTGGCATCCGCGATGATGCTCGACTACCTGCAGATGCCGGACCCGGCGGCGCGGGTGCGGCGCGCCATTCGCACGACCCTCGGTGACGGCACGGCGCTGACGCCCGATCTCCACGGCGACGGTTCGACGACGTCGTTCACCGCCGCACTGATTGCCCATCTCTGAACGGCTGACTCCGTTGACCGATTAAACGTTGGGGCCTAAGTCGCGCACATGCAGAAGCGCATCGCCAGGCAGCCATGGGGGTTGGTTGTGCCGCGGTGATCGCTCAGACTCGCGCTCACTGTTTTGTACGGAATCCGCGGATGACCGACTTTCAGACTCCCAATTTCACGACGGATCTCACCGGGCAGGTCGCGCTGGTCACCGGCACTACCTCCGGCCTGGGCCGCCGTTTTGCAATCGTGCTGGCCAAGTGCGGCGCGAAGGTCGCCCTGACCGGGCGGCGCACGGAGCGCCTGGAGGAGCTCGCCAGCGAAATCCGCAGCTTCGGCGGTACCTGCGTGCCGCTGCGTCTCGACATGACCAATACAGACAACGTGCTGTCAGTGGTTGCGGACACCGAAGCCGCGCTTGGCACGGTAACTATTCTGGTGAACAACGCAGGCATTCCGGACGCCCAGCGCGCGCACAAAATGTCCATCGAGCTGATCGATGCGGTATTCGATACCAACTTGCGCGGCCCATACATCTTGTCGTGCGAAGTCGCCCGGCGACTGATCGCAAAGGAGTTGCCTGGGCGCATGGTCAACATCTCCTCGATCGGCGCATTCAACTATGGTGGTGGTGGTGCGGCGCTGTATTCGATAACGAAAAGCGGCATCGCGCGCATGACCGAAGCGTTGGCGGTGGAGTGGTCGCGCTACCACATCAATGTCAACTGCATCGCACCGGGCGCGTTTGCGTCAGAAATGATGGACGGCATGTTGCAGCGGATCGGCGACATCACCAAAGCGTTTCCGCGGAAACGCCTGGGCGATCCAGCACAGCTCGACAGCACGTTGCTGTACCTGGTATCGCCATCGTCGGAATGCGTTACCGGTACGATCGTCAAGGTCGACGATGGCCAGGGATCCCGCTAGCGATCGGATCTGCTCTGCGGCGTGCATCGATGCCCATGATTCCCAGACGGATCATCCAAACCGCCAAAAGCCGAGAGCTGTCGCCCTTTGACAAAGCCGCCGCTACCGGCGTGAAACTGCTTCATCCACACTGGGATTATCGGTTTTTCGACGACGTCGACGTGCGCGATTTCATCTCGACCGAACCGCCGGAACATCAGTTGCTGTTCGACGCGTTTCCGCGTCCCATACAACGTATCGATTTCTTCCGCTATCTGGCGATATACCGTTCCGGCGGGTTTTATCTGGATCTCGACGTACTGCTCAGCGAGGAACTCTCGCCGCTTCTGGACCACGCGAGCGTATTTCCGTTCGAAGAGTTGTCGGTCAATCCATTTCTCCGGCGGCACCGCGACATGGATTGGGAGATCGGCAACTACGCTTTCGGTGCGGCACCCGCCAATCCGTTCGTGCAGAAGATCATCGAGAACTGCGTCCGAGCACAGCGCGACAAGGCATGGGCGGACGCGATGTTGGCGGGCATTCCGCGTCTTTTCCACGAAGACTTTCGCGTCCTGACCACAACCGGGCCGGGCCTGCTCTCGCGTACGTTGGCCGAGAATCCCGAGTTGGCGCGCGATGTTACGGTGTTGTTCCCCGCCGACGTCTGCGACGGACGCACCTGGGCTTTGTTCGGACGCTATGGCGTCCACGCGATGCGCGGTACCTGGCGCCCCAAGGTTGGATTTCTGCAACAACTATTGCGCACGCGATGGGAGACAAAACTGCGTCGCAAACAACGGCGAGACAGCGTTGCGCGTGGACCGCACAGAAGCACAACACGAGCGCCCTCTGCTGAATGACGGGACGGGTGGAGTGCTCAGCTACCTGCGATTTTCGACGCAGGCCCAGGGTTTCCGAGCGGATTTTCGGTGGATGCGGGCACGCGGCGCAACGTCGTGAATGGGTGCAGCATCTGACGCCACCATTGCGCCGGGACTGGTTCGGCGACACCGTATGCTACGGGCCACTCACCGCGTGGCAGATACAACGTGCCGAACAGCGCGTCCATCCAAGGGAATTGATCACTGTAATTCCTGTTGATGGGAATCAGCGCGTGGTGCCAGTGGTGAAACTGCGGTGAGGTGTATATGAACCGTAGTGGTCCCCAGTGGAAGCGGACGTTGGCGTGAATCAGAAAGGTCAGCAGCGGGCCCGCCACCGCGACCAAACCGAAGCTCTCCCGGGTGAATCCGAGCAGCACCAGCGGCGTCAGCTTTACGATCTGACGCAATCCCTGATCGACGAAATGCAGCCGCGGCGTCGCCAGCCAGTCCAGCGTCGTCGACGTGTGATGGATCGAGTGAAAGCGCCACCACCAGCGCCATTCATGCGAAGCCCGATGCGACCAATAACCAAAGAACTCATAGACCACCATCGCCTCGGCAAACTGCAGCAGGAACGGCTGGTCAGCGCCGCGTGCCCTGAGGCCTTCCGCCGTCATGAACCGATCCACGCTGAACGCGAACGTCACCAACAGCAGTCCGAACGCCATCCGGACGAACAGTTTCGACATTGCGGATGTCAGCACCAGATGCAATCCGTCGGTGAGCATGTGCTGTCGGAGAAATTTCTGGCGGCGTACCGGCAACAGCCGTTCCAGCGGTATGACGATTACCGCTACCAGAATCATCAAAAGCAGGCCATGCGGGGCATGCACCTTCCTCTGCTGCCTCCGATAGTCACTTGTCGTTGATCACGAACCTGCCGAATCGGCCGGCGGTTCACCGCCACCTTGTTGTGGGGGCGATTGGTGCTGCCACTGCCCACCTTGTCCCTGGCGATGGTGGGCCCGGTGTTCCTTGATCCGCGCCTGACAGGCCGACGAAAAATTACTCATGTGCTGCTGCATGCACTGGTGCATCTTCTCGCGATCGCCGCGCGCGTCGGAACAGTATTTCTCCATGTCCGCCTGACACGGTCGGGACTGTGGTTCTTCCGCCGCCGCCCCCGTAGTCGCAAGAGTTGCGAGCATCGCGCAGAACAGCGCCGAGACGACCGATCGAGTCATGATGGCTAACCTCATCGTTGTGTGGGTTCCAATCTAACGCGCAACCCGACGATTTCCGTCGCGGCCGTCCGACCATCCTGCTGTCTAACGGAAAACGCTGAAGCGGGTTCACATTGCGGGGTTAGCTGCCACGGATTGCCGCAAACGCTTTGCGAACAGCATCGCACCCACCGCGAGCCAGCACAATCCAACCAGTTTGGCAGTCCCATTCAGGTTGACCATCACGTAGCCGATGATCGCGAAGCCAATCACGGCGATGACTATTGGCCGCCAGGGTGGCGTGTCGTCCCGATGCTTCAACGCATGCGCCACCACCGACGCATGCAGCAACAGAAAGCCGGTCAGCGCGCCGAAGTTGACCATCGAGGTGAGTAGCTCCAGCCGGTCGACCAGCACAATCCCGAGCGTCAACGTGACAGCCGACACCAGTAAGGCGGCGTGGTCCGGCACGTGGTGGGTTTCGCTGACGTGCGCGAGTGTCTTCGGCAGGCGTGAATCGCGTGCCATGCTGAACAGCAGCCGCGTGGTTGCCATCTGTGCGGCAAGTGCGCCGGGGAGTCCGGCAAACAACACACCGGGCACCGTCAGAACCCACTTCAGCCAACTGCCGCCGATCGTCAGCGCGATGTCGTAGAAGGCTGCTTCGGTTCGATCGCCTGGTGGGAAACGAGTCTGGTCCAGCACGAACAACGAGGCAGCATAAGTGAGCACTACGAAGATGCACGCCGTCAGAACCAACGACAGAAACGTGGCGCGCCCAATCGCATGCGCACCGCCCTTAGCCTCCTCGGCCAACGTCGAGATCGCGTCGAAGCCAAGGAAACTCAACACAGCGAGTGACAATGCGCCGAATATCAGGCTTGGGGTCGCGACCGCCGGATTGAACAGCGGCTTCAGCGACAGATGTACGCCGGCAGTGCCGTGCACCAGCGCAATCGCGGCCATCACCATGAATGCGATCAGCCCGGCGAGCTGAAACGCGAGCAGCAGCATGCTGATGCGCGCCGTGGTCTGAATGCCGCGCATGCTCAAGACCGTATTGACCGCCACGAAACCGACGATCCAGACGATCTTCGGCACCTCGGGTACAACGGCGTGGACAGCGATCGCACACAGGATGTAGACCAGCGTGGGCAGGAACAGGTAGTCGAGCAGCATCACCCAACCGGCCAGAAAGCCGACGTTTGCACCGATGGCACGGCCCGCGTAGGCATACACTGAACCGGCGATCGGATACGCGCGCGACATCGTTACGTAGCTCGCCGCGGTGAACAACATCGCAACCAGCCCAACGATGTAGACAAGGGGCACCATCCCGGCACTGGCATTGAACACGATGCCAAATACCGAGATCGGCGCACCAGGCACGATGAAGATCAGACCGTAGACCAGCAGATCGCCGAGGCTGAGCGACCGTTTCAGTTCGGAGCGATAGCCGAACGCTTCTATAGCATCCGGGGCGCCATCGGATGGAAATTCGTCTGCGATCGCCATGCACTACGCGTCGAACATTCGGCATTCTGGCATGGATTGGCCGCGACTCACGAAGTCGATTCGGCCTGCGCGGTGAACCGTGCGGACAGTGTCGCGACCCGTTTGGGCAATTCGTAGTGATGCGGTGTGTATCCCGGCAACATGCTGCGTACCCGCGGGATCATGCGCGTGACGCGATTGAGCAGGTGATTGCGTACGCGTACCCGACAGAGGTCGCCATGTCTCTGCACGTCGACTGCCGACATGATGCGCGTGCAGTCGTCTATGAACTTCGCCATGTGCGCCTGAGCGACCCAACACAAGCGCGCCCGGAACAGCCAATCTCCGTAGAGGTGCTGGTAGATGTCGAACGCGACGTTGCGGTGCTCGATCTCCTCGAGCATGTGCCAGGTCCACAGCTCGCCGAACCTCGGATGTGTCTTGGGATGCTGGAGTACGCCGCTGTTCAGCAGAAAGAGAGCGCCTTGCGTGGTGTTCGCTTCGAAGCCCTCGACGAAGCCGATGCGATAGCGATCGTCGTGGTGCGCAAGCATGCGTTCGAAGTCGACCCGTAACGCATCGTAACGTTCCTGCAGTCCCGGATAGCCGTGGCCGAAGATCAGTGCGTTGAAGCGTTCGTGCTGCTGATAGTGCTGCGCCTCCTGGCGACAGAAGCGGTCCACTTCGTCGGCGAGCGCGGCATCGGTGATCTGCGGCAACACGCGGCGCACGGACTTCACGATGAACGGTTCGAGCAGCGCCACGTAAAGGCCGAGGCCGGTGAAGTGATATGAGGCCGCAGCGTCGCCGGCGACGTACACAGGATGGAATTCCGTGCTATCGGGGACCGCGAACCGCATACGTCTTACCGGAATGGCTTGCATCGCGGGTTCCTCGGGCTGGTTCAACTGCCGAGACGATAGTAACAGTCAGAGCCGACGCGCCGGTACGCGACGTGGCCCGGCATATTGAGATTCGCGTGCGGCGAGCGCAACAATCTCGAGCAATGTCGAGGCTGGGGATCGGAATGGTCAGGCGCCCAAGCAACAGATCCGTTCACGACCTGAGCGTCGGTCAAGTGGCGGCGCGAAGCGGCGTGGCGGTATCGGCACTGCACTTCTACGAAGCCAAAGGGCTGATCAAGAGCCATCGCACCAATGGCAATCAGCGACGCTACTCGCGCGACGTGCTACGTCGGGTAGCGGTCATCAAGGTCGCGCAGCGCACCGGGGAAAATGACTGCAGCACTTGATCACTTGATCGTCTTCGCGCGCGACCGGGCGGCATCGGCCGCCTACCTTGCGAGTATGTTGGGGGCGGCGACACCGACCGCGGCGGGCCACTTCACACAGGTGCAACTCGACAATGGTCTGACGGTCGACTTCATGGACACGTCCGGCGAGGTAGCTGCGCAGCACTATGCGTTTCTCGTCGACGATGTGCGATTCGACGCCGCGTTCGCGCGGATTCGCGCCCATGACCAAGGTTACTGGGCGGACCCTTACCGCCGACAGCCGAAGGAGATCAACCCACAACGGCGGCCGAGTGGTCTACTTCGAAGACCCGAGCGGCCATTTCCTGGAAATTCGCACCCGCCCCTCGCGAAGCTAATCGGCCTCGTCGGCAGACGGTCTCATGCGGTGCTGGGATCGCGCTGGTCGGGTAGTCTGCGTTCGTCGTATCTGGAAACCGGGAGGACGCGATGGGCAAGCTGATTGACAGAGTGACATTGATCACCGGTGCCGGCGCCGGCATAGGCCGCGATTCGGCACTGGCATTCGCACACGAAGGCGCGGCGGTCGCGGTGGTCGATGTCCGCGATACCCGCGCGGAGCAGACGGCCGGGTTGATTCGGCAGCAAGGCGGTCGCGCGCGCGCGTTCGCCTGCGACGTGCGCTTTCTCGATCAGGTCGAGAAGACCATCGCCGCTGTGCTGTCGGAATTTAGCCGGATCGACGCAGTATTCAACGATGCCGGGACCACGCGGCCGGGGGACGTCGTTAGCGTCAGTCTGGAAGACTGGGACATGGTGCTCGATGTCAATCTACGCGGCACGTTCAACGTCTCGCGCGCGGTGCTGCCGCACATGCTCGAGCGTGGCTCGGGCGCGATCATCAACATGGGCTCGGTCGACGGCCTCACCGGCGATCGAAACATGGCGGCTTACAATGCGGCAAAGGCGGCTGTCGTCAACTTGAGCCGATCCATGGCGGTCGATTTCGGGCCACGCGGCATTCGCACCAATTGCATCTGTCCTGGCGTGATTGGCTCGCCGGCGATCCTGCGCATGTTCACCGACGAGCGGCGTGAACGCATGGAGAAGGCGACGCCGCTGCGTCGAATCGGCCGACCGAGCGACATCGCGTCGATCGCAGTGTTTCTGGCGAGCGACGACTCAGCGTACATCAACGGATCGGCAATCGTCGCTGACGGCGGTCTTATGGCGCGCACCGGCATGCCGGTCTGAGCCGGACATGCGCATCACCGGCGAGCGTTTCTCCGGGCCCGGTTCAGGAACCGGCGGTAGCCGAGATCGGCATCGGCCGAGCCTTGCCGGCCTGCGCGGCATCCTTCGCGCGCTGCAATTCCTCCCAGCCAAGGTAGTTCGTTAGGCCGTCCTTATCGTAGAAGAGCACCGGGCCCTCGCACACGAACAGATATTCGGTGTCTTCCAGTGCCGTTGTCGCGCCGTGCAGCACGCCATTGGGCTCGTAGTCGTAGTCGCCCGTCTCCAGGACGCCGTCGCGTACCTGCAGCTTGCCTTTCAGAATATAAGTGTGCGCGTCCGACAGATGTTTGTGCGGCGCCGCCACGTAGCCTTTCTTCCAGCGGAACAGCGCAGCCCAGCGACCGGTTTCGGGGCCCGTCCAGAGCACTTTCATCCAGGCCATCCCGGCTTCTGTCTCGATCCATGGTTCGCTGGCTCGAACGATGATGTCGGCGAGCTGGTCGTTGATTGGCGTCAGGTCTTGCAGCGGCATGGTCAATCTCCACAATGACTCGGGCTGGGTCGCGATGGTCGCACGTCGCAGCGCCGCTGGCCATCAAGTCGGCTTCGCGTGAAATTCCTGCGTGCGAAAATGCGTTACATTGATTCGAAAATCGATTCGAAAATCCAACGACTCACGCTATGTTCAGTCGGGGCGCCGTTTCGAAACGACTACGAACGAGGATCCACATTGCGACATCGACTCAGCGCGCATGACTGACGCTCTCACCACAATCTGCGCGCACTGCGCGAAACCGCCCGGGTTATGCATCTGCGACCGCGTCGAACCGGTGGCGACGCAGCTGCGTGTCGTCGTGTTGCAACACCCGCAGGAAGACGACGAGACATTGGGCACCGCGAAACTCGTCGCGTTGACGCTACCGCGCGCGGAGATTCGAGTCGGGTTGTCGTGGGCATCGCTGGACCATGCGCTCGGTTCGGAGGGCGTCAACAAATCGCGCTGGGCGGTGCTCGCCGCCGCGAAGCTACCGTTCGAGTTGGCCGCGGAAGCCAAAGATCGGCCGGTGGTTCTCGTCGATCGCAACGGCAGACTCCGAGACCTCACGGCACACGGGCTCGACGGTGTGCTGGTGCTGGATGGCACCTGGAGCCAGGCGAAGACGCTGTGGTGGCGCAACCCCTGGCTGCTGAAGTTACCCCGCATCGTGCTGGTACCGCGTGAGGCGTCGATGTATGGACGTCTGCGTAGAGAACCGCGCCCCGAATACGTATCGACACTGGAAGCCGTCGCCGACGTACTGCCTGCACTTGGCGAGCCCGCACAGGTCCGCGACAGTCTTCGTCGCCTGCTCCGCACGCTGTTGCAGCGCGCACGCGACGCGCAGCCAACACGCCGTGGGCGAACGCGTTCGAGCCCCGCCCCATGAAAGTGCATCTGGTCGACGGTACCTACGAACTATTTCGGGCGTTCTACGGCGCGCCATCCAAACGGGCGAACGATGGTGCGGAAGTGGGCGCAGTACGTGGCCTCGTCCGTTCTTTGCTGGTATTGCTTGCCGAGCCGGATGTTACGCATGTCGGTATCGCGTTCGATCACGTGATCGAATCATTTCGCAATGCCTTATATGCGGCCTACAAGACCGGTGAAGGCATCGACCCGGCACTGCACTCCCAGTTCGCATTGGCAGAGGACGCAACCCGTGCGCTCGGGATCGTGACCTGGCCGATGATCGAATTCGAGGCCGACGATGCAATCGCCACTGCAGCGGTTCGATACGCAGCATCGAATAACGTCACACAGGTGGTGATCTGCTCACCCGACAAAGACCTCACGCAATGCGTGCGCGGCCAACGCATCGTATGCCGCGATCGCATGCGCGGCACACAACTCTCCGAGAGCGGCGTCATTGAGAAGTTCGGCGTGGCGCCCGAATCGATTCCCGATTGGCTGGCGCTGGTGGGCGACAGCGCCGACGGCTTTCCCGGTATCGCGCGTTGGGGCGCGAAATCGGCCGCCGCGGTGCTTGCCGTGTATGGAAAACTCGAAGCGATCCCCGACGATGTCGAATCGTGGACGGCAAAGGTACGCGGCGCGCGCGTGCTGGCGGAAAATCTGCGCGCGGCACACGAGGACGCGCTGCTATTCCGCACACTGGCAACGCTGCGCTACGACGCACCCATCGACGAGGAACTGGCCGCCCTGCTATGGACCGGCCCCGACGAATCCGCTCTGGGAGCACTCGCCGAGCGGCTCGGTGACGATCAACTGATTGCACAGGTGCGCAAGCTCGATAGTAGAGGACCCCGAACATGAAACGCTCGATGTGTACGCTGAGCGCCGTCGTCTCGACCGTCGCGATGCTTGCGGCCGCCACAGCCAGCGCCGTCGAATGTGCTCGAGGGCCGCAGCAGAACCGCCCGAAGATTGGCCTCGTGCTCGGTGGCGGCGGTGCGCGCGGCGCCGCGCACATCGGCGTGATCCGCTTGCTGGAAGAGTTGCACGTGCCCATCGACTACATAGCGGGCACCAGCATGGGCTCGTTGGTTGGCGGCTTCTACGCGACCGGGATGGACGCGGAGCAACTGGAAGCGACCGTGAAAGCGATCGATTTCGACACATTGTTCAAAGACTCCACGCCGCGCGCCGACGAACCGTACCTGCGCAAACTCGACGACAACCTGAGCCTGTTCGGACCGAAGCTCGGCATCGGCAGGAACTCACAACTCCTGTCAACCGGCGCGGTCAGCGGCCAGAAGATTTCGTTTCTGTTCGAGTCACTGACGTCCGATCGTGTCCGTACAACCAACTTCAACAACCTGCCGATACCGTATCGCGCTGTGGCAACGGACATCGTCGATGGCGATGCCGTGGTGCTCGATCGTGGGGACATCGCTGTGGCAATGCGCGCCAGCATGTCGGTGCCGGGCGCATTCGAGCCGGTCAAGCTCGGCCGGCACCTGCTCGTCGACGGTGGTATCTCGGACAACGTACCGATCGACGTGGTGCGAAAAATGGGCGCGGACATCGTAATCGCCGTCGACGTCGGTACGCCATTGGAGCCGCGCGACAAACTGAAGACGCTCGTCGATATCACCGCGCAACTGTCCGGATTGCTGGTGGTTCGCAATGCGGCCGCGCAGATTGCGACGCTCACCGACCGGGATGTTCTGATCACGCCGAAACTGGGTTCGGACATTACCTCGTCGAGTTTCGATGACGTCGCCAAGGCAATCCCGATTGGCTATGCGGGCGCCAACGAGCAACGGGCAAAACTGGAACAACTGGCGGTCAGTGCGAAAACCTATACCGAGGACCGAAAGTTCGTCGAGTCGTGCGTCAGCACAAGCAAACCGCCCATCGAATTCGTCGAACTCGACAACCGGTCGCGATTCGACGACACGGTGATTCGCGATCGACTGCATATTCCAATCGGACAACCGCTCGACACCCAGGCGCTTCAACAGCAGATCGGTCAGATCTACGCGCTCGGTTTCCTGAATCTGGTGACCTATGAAGTCGCTGAACAGGACGGCAAGACCGGCGTAGTCATTCACGTCAGCCAGGACCCGCGCGGCACCCGGTTCCTGGAGTGGGGTCTCGACATCTTCAGTGACGGCGATAGCACCGACGCGAACCTGCGGCTCGCCGTGCTCAACACCGCGATGGATAAATACGGTTCCGAAGCACGTGTGCTGGTACAGCTAGGCGAAAGCCCGGCACTGCTCGGTGAGATGTACAAGGCGCTCAGCCCGAAGCTACGGCTCTACCTGCGACCGATGGTTTATGCACAACAGCAGGTGCTGTCGAATTTCAACGACAACGGACACGTGCTGAACACCTACGATGTCGATCAACTCGGCGCGCAGATCGACATACTCCGGGAATACGGCAACTACGCGGCCCTGTCCGCCGGATTCAGGCGATTCTCCGGCGACGCCAATGTGCAGATTGGCGATCCGTCGCTGGCCAACTACCACTACAACGGCGCCGAATATGTTTTCAAAGCAGCACTCGATCGACTCGACGATCGCTACTTCCCGAGCGCCGGGACCTTCGCCAACATAACCTACCTGAAATCCGCAACATCGCTGGGCGCCGACGACCCGTACGAGCAGATCCGATCGCAGTTTCTCACCGCGTGGAGCAGCGGCAGGCACACGTTGCTTGGCGGCTTCCGGTACGACATGACGCTCGACAACAACGCGCCGATTTACGCGGTGTTTCGTGGTGGCGGATTGTTCAACCTGTCCGGAATGGAGCCCAACCGCGTCAACGGACAGAACTACGGCGAATTGTTTACCAGCTATCGATTCGA
This sequence comes from uncultured Gammaproteobacteria bacterium, assembly GCA_963735085.1. Classification (GTDB taxonomy): domain Bacteria; phylum Pseudomonadota; class Gammaproteobacteria; order Pseudomonadales; family Azotimanducaceae; genus DATJGR01. Next base: position 1,461,638 of record CAVTJP010000005.1, on the reverse strand, counting down.
TTTGAGCGGACGCGGCGGACTGTTTCCGGCCTACGTAGGCGTGTCGGCCGAGTTCGGCAACGCCGGCCAGCATCACGACGACGTGCTTTCGAACGGCATCATGAACGGCAGTCTGTACTTTGGGAATCGGTCACCGATCGGCCCGTTGTACTGGGGCGTCGGCTTCGCCGAGGGAGGCGAACGCGTCTATTTTATGCGGATCGGAAATGTTTTCGGGGCGACGACGATCGGGCGATGACGTGCCGATGTTCCCCCTTGTGGGGTCGTTACCAGGACCAGCCCACTGACGTGGTGACGCCATAGTCGTTGTTTTCCGGGTTCGGGTCGCCGGATTTTCCCTGCGGCCGGCTGTCATAGTCATCGAACAGCGACACGTCCCAAAACAGATCCTTGATGAGTTCCCAGCGCAACGTGGTGTTGAAGTTGCCGCGCACGCGACCTGTCTCGGTGATGCTCGGGTACAGTGTCAGCGACGAACTCAAATCCAGTTCCGGCTCGCCGAAATCGAACCAATCGATGGTACCCGCGACAATGGCCTCGAGACTGTTTTGCGAATCGTTGCCTTCGAATTTCTCGCTGTTCACGGCGAGCCCGCCAAAGGCGCGCAACCTCTGGTTGGCGGACGGGAAAAACGTACGCCCTCCAATCGCACCACCGACAACACGGCGATCGAGCGACAATTCGTCGTTGCTCTCGAATTGCCCCGTCCAACCGGCGAACCAACGATTGTCTCGCATCGAGATCGAGCGGTAGCCGGCAACGTTGCGCGTGGATTCGGGCTCGCTGTCCGAACTGGTGGTTTGCGATGAAAGGCTCAGGTCCCTCGAGACCAGTTCCGTGTCATAGCGTAACGTCGAGGCGAAATTGAGCTCTTCGACCCCGGTGGATTTTGCAAACGAATAGCCCAACGAAATATCGAAATCGATGCGATCCAGAATGGTCGAATCGACAGGTTCCAACGCGACCGCTTCGTGGACGGGCAACGCGATCACGCCAACGCCGGTGTTGATCGACAGCGAGCCGTCCTGGGTCGACTTGCCGAGCGCGCCGAAGTAACGCCTGCCGTCGCGTAAATCGACGCGAACCTCCTTCTGGGTGACGAGCCGGGTGACGTCGGCCCAGTCGACCGTGATCGTATCCGTTGCATCGGTCTTGAACGACGCTTTGCCCCGGTCGAGGCCTTTGAACTCGCCGACGAGACGGCTGCCATCACCAAACTCGATGACGTCGGTTTTCTTCGCGGCGAATGCGCCTGCACAGACGACCAGCAGCACGGCCGCAATACCCACACGCGCCAACGTCCGTCTGGGTGCGTGTTGCATCTATTGCCTCTCAAGAGTCATTTTCATCGCGCGCCGTGACACCGATCGTACCCGTTGCGTCCACCGACGCCGCAATCGTGATCGGCCGGCAGCACACTGCACAGTCTTCGATGTATTGCTGATGTTCAACGCTGCAATCTACGACGACTTCAATGCGCTCGCCGCAATACGGGCAATCGATCTCCACCGTCTCGGTTGCATTCATTTTGCTTCGCGCACTGACAAGTTGCTGGTGTGGTGCGCCGCACTCACTAGCGCACGTCGCCGCAGTCCTTCGCCGCCCATTTGCCGGTAAAAGTCATGTTGAGGCCGCTGGCGGCGTCCCCCTCGCCCCTGGCGGAACTCATCGAACCCTCGACTCTGCGTGATCCAGGCGCCGTGATCTGCACGTTGCGTTCCATCGGTCCGCCGGCGCCGGTGCACCGCTCGACCATGTTGAACTGCGTCCCGGTCTGCGTCCCGACGGTGCGCTCACATCCCTTCCGGGGTTCATCCGGGTCATTCTCGAATGCGGTGCCGTTCGCCAATTCCTCCGCAGTGATACAGGCGTGCGACGTGTTCGTCTTCGTCTGGCCCCGCTTCGCCTCCCACTCCTTCATCATCTCTGCGCGCTTCTCGGGCGACAGCTTCGCCAACACGCTTGCCGGCGGCTCGCCTTGCAGGGAATAGCTGTACGTCACGTTCCACAACCCCGGCTCAATATGCAGCGCTTCGGCCGCAACGCTGCCGGCAAAACCGCACGCGATCATCGCGACGCCGAACCCGAGACGCATTCCAACCTCCAAATCCGTTCAAAATGCGACCGATGCCGGACGCAAACGCTTCAAAATGCCGGGCTACTTTATCGCGACGCACGCGCATCGCAAACGATACCTGTGAAGTCACGATCGGTGAGGATTGGTGCGCGCGGCCGGACGCTTCCGTCAGCTATCGCCGCCGCCGGCCGTTGCGTCTGGCGGCCTTGGCCGGAGGAACCCTTTCTGGTACAACGGGCGCGATTTCCAGCCGGACCCCGATGCATGACCACCGATCGCCGAGACATCGATCTCGTGTTGCGCGCATTCAACGAACTCGCCACCTCGGCCGCAAACGGCCTCAGTCCCGGCGACGTGGGCTCTCGGCTGCGCGAACTCGGCGAGCCAATGGGCATGTGGGCAATACGCCGCGCGCTGACCGTGCTCGAGGCCGAGGCGCAGATCACTCTCGACCGAGCCACCGCAACCTGGCGATTGACTGCCGAGGGCCCCGCGACCAAACAGCGACGTGGCATCGCGTAAGCACCAACGCGCGTTGTGACCACGCCCGTACTCGTCTGGGAATGGCCGCATCGTGTATGGCATTGGCTGTTCGCCACCAGTCTGTGCGTATCGCTGTACACGGGTTTCGACGGCGGCATCGGCGCGATGGAACTGCACATCAGCAGCGGCGTCACGATCATCGGATTGCTGTTGTTTCGTCTAGGCTGGGCGCTGTGGGGTGGGCGCTACGTACGCCTCGACCAGTACCGCACCACCCCGCCCGCAATCTGGCAGCATCTACGTTCGCGGATGACCCGTGGCGCTGCGCACACCCCACCCGGCGCAGCGATGGCCATTGCAATGTTCGTTGCGGTACTGACGCAGGCCGTCTCCGGCTTGTTTTCGAGCGACGACATCTTCACGGACGGCCCTTACGCGCACCTCGTGAACAGCGCTGGGGTCAGTCTGGCAACATCGATTCACACGCGCGCATGCTGGGTGGTACTGGGTCTGGCGGGGCTACACCTGACCGCGGTCGCCTGGTATGGATGGCGCCGCGATCCGGTGGCAATGTCGATGCTGAACGGCCACAACGCAGCATCTCAACCGGCAATCACCCAGCAGCTCTGGGTTCGCGCCACGTTCACCGCGTTCGCCGCAGCAGCGATCGTCTGGCTCGGATCACGCTGGGCCTGACCCGGACCCGCGCACTCACTCCTTCTTGAAGTCGTCGTGGCAACCCTTGCACGCCTTGCCGAGCCCGCCCAGTGCGTTGCCGAACGTCGACATGTCACCGGCCTTGACCACCGCATCCAGGTGATCCGCCGCCTTCTGAAAGTCGTCCAGACGCTGTTTGAACGCCTCGGGTTGCTCCCATATCTTCGGCAGCGCCTTGGTTTTCGCACCGGTCTTCGAATCGGGGCCAAATAAGTCCGGCGCAATGCCTGCCAACGCGGCCAGCCCCGCCGTGTGCACCGGAATATGGTTCTTGTGGTCCACCTCGCCCTTGGCGATCTGGACCAGATCCTTCATGTGTCCGCCGATCGCATCCATCGTCTGCTGGCGGTATTTCACCGCGTTGTCGTCGGCGGCAGCCGAGATAGCCAGCGCCGCCGCGAACAGTCCAAACAGTATCCGCATCATGTCTCCACCAGTTCGAGTGCAAAGGGATGAGGTTCGACGGGCAGCTTACGGAAATACTGCAGCGAAAAGAACTGGAGCGCTTTATCCATTTTATTCAATCGGATATATTGCGTTCGTCGCCACTACATTATGAATTACACGGAAGTGATTGATCGTTCAGAAAGCCAGTTGATCAACAGGGACCGAATCAACCGCCATCGCCGCACACGACAGCCCGCTTCGCCACCTCTTCCCCAACGCTCACCCCGCAAGTCTGCGGCGGTGCCCAGCGCGGCGGAGCGCTGAGCGAAACACGTTTGCGCCTTTATGGAAGCGTTGGCGCGCTATCGGCCACGCCAGTTCCGTTACGCGTTGACCACACCGGATCGCCCCAGTTAACGTCGTCGCATGACTACACAACCCGGCACACAACCCGAACTGAATTTCGAAGCCGCACTGGCGGAACTCGAGCAACTGGTCGAGCAGATGGAGACCGGGGAGTTATCGCTGGAGGATTCGCTGAAAGCGTTCGAGCGGGGCGTTGCGTTGACGCGCGACTGCCAGCGAGCGTTGAAGGACGCCGAACTGCGCGTTCAGGCGCTAACCGAATCCGACGCAGGCCTCAGCCTCGAGGACGTCGAACCCGACGATTTCGAGCCTGACGATGACGACTGACGCGGACGCGCTGTCACACTACGTTGCATTGATTGAACGCGACCTTGATGCACGCCTGCCAAAGAGCGCGGCGCCGGGCGTGCTTTCTGCGCAATTGGTCGATGCAATGCGCTATGCGGCGCTCGGCGGTGGGAAACGCATTCGTCCGCTGCTCACCTGCGCCACAGCGGCGAGCCTCGGAACCGATCCAACGCAGGCGCTCGCGCCGGCATGCGCGGTGGAGTTCATCCACACCTACTCGTTGATTCACGATGATCTGCCGGCGATGGACGACGACGCGTTACGTCGTGGCAGGCCAACGGTACACGTCGCCTACGGCGAAGCGATGGCAGTTCTTGCGGGCGACGCGCTGCAGGCACTCGCGTTCGAAACACTGACCAGCGCGCCAATCCTTTCCGCCGAGGTGCGCCTCACGATGATCGGCGTTCTCGCCGCCGCCGCCGGATGGCAAGGTATGGTGGGGGGACAGGCGTTCGACATGGCCGCCACCGGATGCACACTCTCGATCGACGCGTTGCAGCAGATGCATCGTGCCAAGACCGGCGCGCTGTTGACCGCTGCCGTGGAACTTGGCGCGCTGACTGCCGGTGCCGGTGATGCAACGCGCACCGCGCTACGCGATTTCGGATCGCTGCTAGGGCTCGCCTTTCAGATCGTCGACGACCTGCTGGACGTCACCGAGTCCACTCAGCAGATCGGCAAGGTCGCCGGTGCCGATGCGGCGGCCGGCAAGAACACCTTTCCGGGCTTGTTGGGGATCGACGCTTCGCGCATGCGCGCGAGGCACTTACACGACGATGCGGTTGCGGCGTTGCGCCGCGCCGGCATCGATTCGGGTCCGCTGCATGCGATCGCGCGACAGATCGTTGAACGAACCCGCTAATGACTCTGCAAGTCAAGAAGGGGTCAGAACAACTCTGACCCTCGTTCAACCGCGCAGAGGCCTCAGTAGAGCTGCCTGAGCACCATCACGTTTTCCTGCTGTTCCATCTTGACCTTGTGCAGGAACGACATGCCGAGCAGTATCTCGAGGGGATAATCGCCTGGAATTACCGCAGCACGAACATGATGTGTCGTGATGCCCCCGACCGTTACCGTATCAAGGTCGATCAGGTATGAATTCACCCGTCCTTGCGCGGTGACAACGGAAGCGTGCTCCGGCGATGTTGCATATTGCAGCCCCATTTCCTTTGCGCTGCGTTCGCTGATCGCGACGAGCGATGCGCCGGTATCGACCAGGAAGTCGGCGGCGTAGCCGTTGATGGTGCCTTGCGCGCGGTATTGGCCAATCTTGTCCGGCGCGATCGACAACGTGGTTTGCGTCGGCGCCTGAAACACACCGCCAATCTGGTCGCTCAATGTCAGCCGATAGGTCTCGCCTTTGTAGCGAACCACAGCGTGGTGCGCATCGGACTCCAGCAGCGTGGCGCCCTCGGCCGACGTCTGACCCACCGTCAGATAGTGTTCTCTGCCCAACACACGAATCATGGCGCGGTCCTTGAACAGCCCAACCGCTTCGACGGGGCCGTTCGCGAATGCTACGTTCGCAACACCAAGTATCAGTGCGACCGTCAACAGCAACCGCGCCGTGCGATTTCCATCCATGTGCTTCGTCTCAGATGCATGCGCTGAAATCATACGTCCGGCTCACCTGGCACCGACAAGCGATTCAACCGATTGAGAGCCGCAGCACAAGCGCCGCGAGAACTCCTGCGAGCACGTCGTCGAGAACGACACCAAGCCCGCCGGTGAGGCGTCGATCCGCCCACGACACCGGCCATGGCTTAAGAATGTCGAACACACGGAACAGCACGAACCCCGCGACGACTCCAAGCAACGATTTTGGCGCCGCAACAAGCGCGATCCACTGACCGACAAATTCGTCGAGCACGAATGCGGATGCATCACCGACGCTGGCAGCGTGGCAGGCGCGGTCGACAATCCAGATCGAGATCAGCGTGATGCCGGCGACAATGCCCAGTTGCACCGGCCACGGCAGGTCCGCAAACAGGAACCACCAGATCGGCAACGCGAGCAGGCTGCCCACGGTACCGGGCGCCACTGGCGACAAACCGCTACCGAGGCCCGTCGCCAACAACACGAATGGGTTTTTCAGATCGGACGCGATAATGCGGCCTTTCGGCTCAGCCGAAATGATCGAACCCTCCGCGCTGAAACAGTACGGATTTGCCGCCGGAATGAACCGATACGCCCGTGCCGGCCACGATTTCTCCGATCACCGTGACCTGCTGCGGCAGTTCGCGCAGCCGCTGCCGGTTTCGTGGAGGGATCGTGAAACAGAGTTCGTAGTCGTCGCCGCCCGTCGCCGCGAGCCGCACATCCACATCGGCAACTACCGGCACGGTATCGAGGTCGATTTCTGCCGCAACGCCGCTGGCTCGACACAGATGCGCAAGGTCTGCGAGCAGACCGTCGGAGATGTCGATCGCTGCGCTCGCCAAGCTACGCAGCGCCACCCCCAGTTCGATGCGTGGTTCAGGCAGGTAGTAACGGCGCAGTGGATACAGAGATTGCCCCGGCGCACTCGCAAACAGCGTTTTCCGGTCCGGCGGTGAATTCAGGTCTGGTCGACTCAACGCGGCGGCGGCACCGCCGAGAAACCGGCTCACGCAGACGAGGTCACCCGGCCGAGCACCGGCGCGCCTCAGCGCCTGATTCGGTTCGACATAGCCATGTACACTGACGGTAACATTGAGGGGGCCACGCGCCAGATTGCCGCCGGCAATTTTTGCACCGTAACGCGACGCGTAGTCGGCGACGCCGCGAGCAAATTGATCGAGCCAATCGTCCGCACCAGCGTCCGGCAACGTCAATGCAATCAGCACGTGGCCCGGCTCAGCCCCCATTGCCGCAAGATCGGACAGGCTGACGCCCATCGACCTGCATCCAACCAGATCGGCCGGCGCGTCGACCGGGAAATGCACATCGGCAACCAGCGTATCGATTGAGCTGACGAGAATCTGGCCGGCGGGCGGCTCAATCAGCGCCGCATCGTCCCCCGGACCCAACAGAATATGCGGGCCTCGCGTGTTGGCGCCAAGCAATTCGATCAAACGATCGATGCGGGAAAACTCATCCATCTGCCGCGACTTCGCGCGCCCGTTGGGTCCTCGCAACCGCGTCGAGCACGCCATTGATGTAGCGATGACTTTCTTCTGCGCCAAACACCCGTGCCAACCCCACCGCCTCGTCGATAGCGACTTTGAACGGCACGTCCTGGCGATGGCACAATTCGTAGACGCCCATCCGCAGCAATGCAAGCTCCACCCGATCCAATTCCATCACTTTGCGGTCGAGTAGCGGCGCCAGGCATTCGTCGATGGCGGCGCAGTTGCCGATCACACCACGCAACACCTGGTGAAAAAAATCGCCATCGACACGCTTGAAATTGGGGTCTTCGCGGAATTGACGCTCGATTTCTGATTCGTCGGCAGCCGACATCTGCCACTGGTACAGCGCCTGCAGCAGAAAGCGGCGCGCGCGCCGGCGCGCGAACGGATCGAAGCGCGCTTCAGACATGAGTGGCGGACCATTCACACGCGCTATCCGACTGGATATTTTCAGCAGTGGTGTTCAACTGAGCTGTTCAACCGAATTGTTCAACCGAATTGTTCAACCGAGTTTGTCGAGTACGTCGATCATTTCCAGCGCCGTCATCGCGGCGTCTGCGCCTTTGTTTCCCGCTTTCGTCCCGGCGCGCTCGATCGCCTGTTCGATCGAATCGGTGGTCAACACGCCGAACGCAACCGGCAGCGACAGTTCGAGGCTCACCCGTGCCAGACCCGCGGCGCACTGTCCGGCAACATAATCGAAGTGCGGCGTCGCACCCCGAATCACCGCACCGAGCGCGATGATTGCATCATGACCACCTTTGCCCTCGCCGACTCGCTTGACGGCCAGCGGCAACTCGAAACAGCCCGGCACCTTGACCAACGTGATGTCCTTCGCGGCCACGCCATGACGCACCAGCGTGTCGATTGCGCCCACAACGAGGCTGTCGACGATGTAGTTGTTGAAACGGCCCGCGACGATAGCGACTTTGCGGCCACCACCGTTCAACCCGCCCTCGATCGTCTTCACGTCAGCCATGCTATGTCTCCGAATGTTACGGCGCAGTCTAAGGGGTCGTGACCTGCGACACTAGGAGGCCAAGCGCTGGATGCGCAACCGCAGATCATCGCCGACCTGTCGCGAATCCACGAGGGTCCCGCGGATCGCATCGGCAAGACGATCGACCGACATATCGGCAAAGGGGCGCCCGGTTGCTCCAAGCAGTTTCGGCGCCAGATAGACAATTGCTTCGTCCCACAGTGCCTGGCGGAACACTTCGCCGGTCAACCGCGGTCCCGCTTCGACCAGCAGCTCATTGACGCCACGGTCCGCCAAATCGGCCAGCAGCGCGTCGATGTCGATACCGGGCTCAGGCTGCATCAATAGCTGCGCACCTGCGTCGACGAGCGCTGCTCGTTTGGCATTTTCAGCCGCCGCGACATGCACCAGCAGCACTGGCGGCGTTTGCAGCAGCGTCGCCGTCGGCGGTGTGCGCAATGCGGAATCGACAACGACGCGTAGTGGTTGACGCATCACGCCATCCACCGCGTACTCAGTATCCCGCACGGTTAATCGCGGATCGTCCGCCAGCACGGTGCCGACACCGGTCAGAATCGCGCAACTGCGCGCGCGCCAGTACTGCGCATCAGCGCGAGCCGCCTCGCCGGTGATCCACTGGCTTTCACCGGACGCCGACGCCGCGCGGCCGTCGAGCGTCGCGGCAACCTTCACGCGAACCCATGGTCGCCGCAGCGTTACGCGGTTGACGAAGCCGCGATTCAGCTCCGTAGCGACGGGGCGTTCGCACACATCGACCTGAATGCCGGCAGCGCGCAAGCGTTCGATACCTCGACCCGAAACGCGCGTATCCGGATCGCGCGATGCCGTCACGACGCGCGCGACACCTGCGGCGATCAATGCATCGGCACACGGCGGCATCCGGCCATGGTGCGCACACGGCTCGAGCGAAACGTAGCAGGTGGACCCGGCGATCAGTTGATCGTTTCCCAGCGTCTTCGCATCCGCCAGCGCCGCGGCTTCCGCGTGCAGACCACCGGCACGACGATGCCAGCCGCGACCGACGATGTCGCCATCGCGCACCAACACGCAGCCAACGCGCGGATTCGGCGTGGTCGAATAGAGACCGTTGCGGGCGAGCTTCACCGCCGCATCGAGAAACAGAAGATCGGAGTCCACCACCTGAAGCACCTCTACTGGAGACCTCTGGTTATTGGAGACCGCGTGCAGTGGCGCACTACACTAGCCGCCCTTGGACTTGCCAATCGGCGCGAGGTCATCGACATGGCCCTTCGTCAGCTTGCGAATCTCATCCTGGAATTCGCTGACATCCTGGAAATCGCGGTACACGGATGCGAACCGCACGTACGCAACGCCATCCATCTGCCGCAACTCGCGCATGACTTCTTCGCCGACGATCCGCGACGGTAGCTCGCGCTCTCCCGACGAGCGCAACCGATGCATGATCCGCGCGATGCCGGCTTCGATTTCTTCAGTGCTCACGGGACGTTTTTCGAGTGCGCGCAGCAGTCCCGAGCGCAGCTTGTCTTCATTGAATGGTTCGCGGATGCCGTCGCGTTTGACGATGCGCGGCATCACCAGTTCGGCGGTTTCAAACGTCGTGAAACGCTCGCCGCACGTCTGGCACTCACGCCTGCGGCGCACCTGATCGCCGTCCGCAACGAGGCGCGAATCGATGACTTTGGTATCGTCTGCGCCGCAGAACGGACAGTGCACCGGTGTTCCTCAGCTCGCCGCGGCGTACACGGGAAAGCGGTGGCACAGTTCAATTGCGCGATGCTGAACAGTGGCAATCATGTTGTCGTTCTTGAGATCGTCCAGCACGTCGCACATCCAGTGCGTCAATGTCGTGCACTCGGCTTCTTTGAAGCCACGCGTGGTGACCGCAGGCGTGCCGATGCGCAGACCGGACGTGACGAACGGTGAACGTGGATCGTTCGGCACAGCGTTTTTGTTGACGGTGATGTTGGCGCGGCCCAATGCCGCATCGGCGGCCTTGCCGGTAATCTCCTTGTCGATCAGGTCGAGCAGGAACAAATGATTGTCGGTACCACCGGATACCACTTGATAGCCGCGCTCCTGAAACTGCGTCGCCATCACGCGCGCGTTGGCGATCACCTGCTTCTGATATGTGGCGAACTCGGGCTCCATCGCTTCTTTGAAGCACACCGCTTTGGCCGCGATCACGTGCATCAGCGGGCCACCTTGGGTACCGGGGAACAGCGCGGAGTTGAGTTTCTTTTCGATATCCACATTGGCGCGCGCCAGGATCAGGCCACCGCGCGGACCGCGCAGCGTTTTGTGCGTGGTGGACGTGACGACGTCGGCGAACGGCACCGGATTCGGATACAGACCCGTCGCGACGAGCCCGGCGACATGCGCCATGTCGACCAGAAAATATGCGCCAACCGAATCCGCTATGTCGCGGAAGCGTTGCCAGTCCATTCTGCGCGAGTACGCCGAAAATCCGGCGACCAGCAGTTTCGGCCGATGCTCGCGCGCCATTGCCTCGACTTGCGCGTAATCCACTTCGCCGGTTGCCGGGTCGAGACCGTACTGCACGGCGTGATACATCTTGCCGGAAAAACTGACCGGCGCGCCGTGGGTCAGATGACCACCGGCGTCGAGACTCATGCCGAGGACAGTATCGCCGGCGGACAACAGCGCCAAGTATGCCGCAGCGTTAGCTTGAGACCCGGAATGCGGTTGCACGTTTGCGAATGCGGCGCCGAACAGCGTTTTGGCGCGTTCAATCGCGAGCACTTCAACTTGATCCACATACTCGCAACCGCCGTAGTAGCGCTTCGACGGATAGCCCTCGGCATATTTGTTCGTCAACACCGTGCCCTGCGCCTGCAGCACTCGTGGGCTTGCGTAATTTTCCGACGCGATCAGTTCGATGTGGTCTTCCTGGCGCTGTTGTTCGTCGGATATGGCCTGCCACAATGCGTCGTCGTAGCCTGCAACCGTCATTTTCGGGTCGAACATAGGAAATCCGGGCAGCTGGGGAAGCGGCGCATTGTAGCCCAAGGCTCGAAATCGGAGCACGTGAAAGCCCGTCATCGCGAAGATGAAACCGGGTCGTCTACAATGCGGCCCCCTTCCAACACACCAAGCGGACCCCGATGGCGCAGTACGTCTACACCATGAATCGTGTCTCCAAGACCGTACCCGGCGGACGCAAGATTCTCGAGAACATCTCGCTGTCGTTTTTCCCGGGCGCCAAGATCGGCGTACTCGGTCTGAACGGGTCCGGCAAATCGACACTGCTGAGGATCATGGCCGGCATCGACACCCAGATCGACGGGGAGGCGCGGCCGCAGAAGGGTCTGCAGGTCGGCTTCCTGCCGCAGGAGCCACAGCTGGATCCAACCCAAGACGTCCGCGGCAACGTCGAACAGGGCGTCGCCGAACTCAAGGCGCTGCTGACCGAATACGACGCGATTTCCAACAAGTTCGCCGAGCCGATGTCCGACGACGAGATGAACGCGCTGCTCGAGCGCCAGGGCGATCTGCAGACAAAGATCGACGCCGCCAACGGTTGGGATCTGGACCGCACGCTCGACATTGCCGCCGACGCGCTGCGCCTGCCGCCATGGGACGCGGACGTGAAGAATCTGTCGGGCGGCGAGAAGCGTCGCGTCGCATTGTGCACGCTGCTGCTGTCGCGCCCGGACATGCTGCTGCTGGACGAACCGACCAACCACCTCGATGCCGAGAGCGTCGCGTGGCTCGAACGCTTTCTGGGCGAGTATCCCGGCACCGTCGTTGCTGTGACCCACGACCGTTACTTCCTCGACAACGTGGCCGGCTGGATCCTCGAACTCGACCGCGGTCGCGGTATTCCGTTCGAAGGCAACTACAGCGCCTGGCTCGACGCGAAGGACAAACGGCTGAGCTCAGAGGCAAGCCAGGAGCAGGCACGCCAGCGCGCAATCAGGGCCGAACTGGAATGGGTGCGATCGAATCCGAAGGGCCGGCAGGCGAAGAGCAAGGCCCGGCTGGCACGTTTCGAGGAATTGATGTCGAAGGAAGTGCAGACGCGCAACGAAACCTCCGAACTATACATTCCGCCCGGACCGCGCCTTGGCGAGAAGGTGATCGACCTGACGAACGTCAGCAAAGGCTACGGCGACCGCCTGCTGATCGACAACGCGTCGTTCAGCATTCCGCGCGGCGCAATCGTCGGCATCATCGGCGCCAATGGCGCCGGTAAGACGACGTTGTTCCGCATGATCACGAACCGCGAGGCACCCGACTCGGGCAGCGTTGAACTCGGCGAGACCGTGCAGCTCGCGTATGTCGACCAGAGCCGCGACGACCTCGACCCCGCGAAGACCGTCTGGGAGGAAGTCTCCAATGGTCAGGACATCATGCGCGTGGGTGCGTACGAGATTCCGTCGCGTGCCTATGTGGGACGCTTCAACTTCCGCGGCGGGGATCAGCAGAAGAAGGTCGGCGACCTGTCCGGTGGGGAGCGCAATCGGCTGCACCTGGCGAAACTGTTGCGGCAGGGCGCCAACGTGCTGCTGCTCGACGAGCCAACCAACGATCTGGACGTGGAAACGCTGCGCGCGCTGGAAGACGCGCTGCTGAATTTCCCCGGTACCATCCTGGTGGTCTCACACGATCGCTGGTTCCTCGACCGGATCGCCACCCACATGCTCGCGTTCGAAGGCGACAGCCACGTCGAATGGTTCGCCGGTAACTTCAGCGACTACGAAGAGGATCACAAGAAGCGGATGGGCGCGAGCGCGGCGGAACCCACCCGGATTCGCTACAAGAAGCTCGCCTGAGAAGACAAAGAACGGGGTCAGAACGACTTTCGAACTGGAAAGTCGTTCCGACCGCCTTCTTCTACTTCTCTCACCCGAGCAGCTTGATCAGGCAGCTGACGATGAACGAGATGAGGTCTCGAAGCGCGAAGCCGAACACGTTGCCTCCTACGGGTCTCACTGCGACCCACCACCACAACGAGGTCATTGTTCACCCGCCGGACACGCCTGCGTGTGAGGCGTTGTCCTCTTGATGTGAAAACTCTCCCCAGCGCACGGACCCAGTCGGAAGGACCCAGTCGGAAGGACCCAGTCGGAAGGACCCGGCCGCTCAGCCACCTTCGTTGAGCACATCGAGTGCCTCATTCAGCGAAGCGACGGCGCGAACGTCCATATCGGTGAGCGCAGGTTTCGGGCGGTTGCCGCGCGGAATGATTGCTCTGCGAAAGCCGTGCTTGAGCGCTTCCCGCAGCCGCTCCTGACCGTTGGCTACGCCCCTTACTTCGCCGGTCAGGCCGATCTCTCCGAACACGATCAGATCGCGCGGCAGCACCCGGTTTTTGAAGCTCGACAACACGGCAAGAATCAGCGCGAGATCCGAACCGGTCTCGCCGATGCGCACCCCACCCACGACGTTGGCGAACACGTCCTGATCCGCCAGCGAAATGCCGCAGTGCCGGTGCAGAACCGCAAGATGCATTGCCAGGCGTTGCGCATCCAGCCCCACCGCAACGCGGCGCGGATAACCACCCTGCACCGCGTCCACCAGCGCCTGCAGTTCGACGAGCAGCGGCCGGGTACCCTCCCACGTCACCGTCGCCACGCTGCCCGGCGACAACGCTTCGGGACGCTGCAGAAAGATCGCCGACGGGTTCGAGACTTCCTTCATGCCGCGATCAGTCATCGCGAACACACCCAGTTCGTTGACCGCGCCGAAGCGATTCTTCAGCCCGCGCAGCGTGCGAAATCGCGAGCCTTCCGGGCTATCGAGCATCACGAAGCAATCGATCATGTGTTCGAGCACTTTCGGCCCCGCGAGACTGCCTTCCTTCGTCACGTGGCCGACGAGGACTACGACCGTCTGTGTCTGCTTCGCGAGCCGCGTGAAGAATGCCGCCGTTTCGCGCACCTGGGTGATGCTGCCCGGCACGCTTTCGACGCTGCCGAGTTCCATCACCTGGATCGAATCGAGCACGACCACGAGCGGCCGATGCTGTTCGATCAGCGCAGCGATTTCTTCGGCACGTGTTTCGGACGCGACGCGCAATCGATCGAGCGGCAACTCCAGACGCCGCGCGCGCATCGCAAGTTGCTGCAGCGATTCCTCGCCGGAGACGTACAGCACTTCGCCCATCGCCGCGAGCGCGGTCGTCACCTGCAGCAACAACGTGCTTTTTCCAGCGCCAGGTTCGCCGCCGATCAACACCACCGAACCCGGTACCAGGCCGCCGCCGAGTACGCGATCGAATTCGACGAAGCCGGTCGCGATGCGCGCGCTGTCGTTGGAATCGACGTCGGCAAGAATCTGTACGGCCGGCGCTGTCGCGGCATAGCCCACCGCCGGCCTGGCAGGTTTGGCCGGCCCCAGCGAAATGCGCGTCAGCGTGTTCCACGCACCGCACGCCGTACACTGGCCCTGCCACTTGCCGTGCTCGGCGCCACAGTCGTTGCAAACGTACGCGACGCGCGCCTTAGCCATTCCGTTCAGCCAGCGCCGTCATCAACGCATGTAGTCTTCGTAATCGTTGCGCGCCAGGTTTTCGAATTTCGTCAGATTGCCGATGAACGCGAGCCGCACTTTACCGATCGGCCCGTTGCGCTGCTTGCCGATGATGACTTCCGCAGTGCCTTTGTCCGGGGACTCGGGGTTGTATACTTCGTCGCGATAGATCATCAGGATCAAGTCTGCATCCTGCTCAATCGCGCCGCTCTCGCGTAGATCCGACATCAATGGTCGCTTGTCGTTGCGGCTTTCGAGGCCCCGGTTGAGCTGCGATCCTGCCACCAGCGGACAGCGCAATTCCTTCGCGATCGCCTTCAGCGAACGTGAGATTTCAGAGATTTCACCGGTGCGATTGTCGGCTTTCTCGTTGCCGCGCATCAGTTGCAGGTAGTCGACGACGATCAGCTTCAGGCCACCGGCTTCGCGCGCGACGCGACGCGCGCGCGTGCGCAGTTCGTTTGGCGTCAGGGCTGGCGAGTCGTCCATGAACAGCGCCTTGTCCTTCAACTGGCTAACGGCCGAGGTGAACCGCGGCCAATCGTCGTCGTGCATGTCGCCGGTGCGCATTCGGGACTGATCGATGCGGCCGAGCGACGACAGCATGCGCATCACGAGCTGATCCGACGGCATCTCCATCGTGAACACCAGCACGGCGCCTGGCTGATCGTTCATCAGCGCGTGTTCGGCCATGTTGACCATCAACGCGGATTTGCCCATCGACGGCCGACCCGCGACGATAATCAGATCTGACGTCTGCAACCCGGCCGTGCGTTTATCGAGATCATCGAATCCGGTGGCGAGCCCCGTTATGGGATTGCGGGAAGCGTACAATGCCTCGATGCGCTGTACGGCGCGCGTCAGCAGCGGCGCCACGCCTTCGGGGCCGGCGTCGCGCAGGCGCCCTTCGTGGATGCGGAACACTTCGGACTCGGCCAGATCGAGCAGCTCGCTGCTCGGCCGGCCCTGCGGTTGGAACGCCGACTCGGCAATCTTGTTGGCGGCGGAGATGAGTTGCCGCAACGTCGAACGCTCGCGAACGATCTGCGCGTAGGCGAGCACGTTGGAAGCACCCGGCGTCGCCTCGGCAATTTCAGCGAGAAAACTGATGCCGCCGGCTTTATCGAGCAGGCCGCGTGACGCCAGTGCCTCTGACAACGTCACCGCATCGAGCGGTTCGTTCGCGTTCGCCAGGCTCGCCATGGCGTCGTAAATAATCTGGTGCTGCGCGCGATAGAAGTCCCGTGCCGTCAGGATGTCGGCCACGTTCAACCAGGCGTCGTTGTTCAGCATCAAGCCGCCGAGCACCGATTGCTCCGCCTCCACCGAGTGCGGCGGAACCTTCAGTTGCGCAGTAGCCGACAGATTCGCATTCGGCGGCGAGGAACGCGCGGGGTTCGAATCTGTAACGGTATCCGACATCACGGAGGGACTTGCGTTGCGGGAGAACGAGCCTCAGAGATTGCGGCCCATCCGTCAAGGCGCGCTGCGCCTTTTATTGCGGAAAGAGGGTCAGAACGGTTCTGACCCTCTTTGGTCGGCTTATTCGGGAACGACGATGACCTTCACTGCAATGTTTACGTCGGTGTGCAGATGCACGTCGATCGAGTACTCGCCGATCATGCGAATGACGCCCTCGGGCATGCGAATCTCGCCCTTCTCGACATCCGCACCCTGCGCCACCAGCACCTCGGCGATGTCGTGCGTGCCGACCGAGCCGTACAGCTTGCCCTCTTCGCCGGCCTTCGCCGAGATCGTCACGACCACGCCTTCGAGTTTCGCCGCACGGCCCTGCGCTTCGCCCATCCGTTCCTGCGCGACGCGCTCGAGTTCGGCGCGGCGCGCTTCGAACACCTCACGGTTTTCCTTCGATGCGCGCACTGCCTTGCCTTTCGGAATCAGGAAGTTCCGCGCGAAGCCGCTTTTTACGGCAACTTCATCGCCGAGGTCGCCAAGATTGACGATGCGTTCCAACAGAATGATGTTCACGTCGTGCTCCCGATCATTGATGCGCGTCGGTGTACGGCAGCAGCGCCAGGTAGCGCGCCCGCTTCACGGCCAGGGCCAACTGTCGCTGGTAGCGTGCACTGGTACCGGTGATACGGCTTGGCACGATCTTGCCGGTTTCAGTGATGTACTGCTTGAGCAACTCGAGATCTTTGTAGTCGATCTCCTTGATGCCTTCCGCGGTGAAACGACAGAATTTTTTGCGACGGAACTGACGTGTCTCGCTCATTCGCTTTCTCCCACGGCGGCTTGTTCGGTCTCGCTCGGCGCGCTATCTGCTTCCGCGCGACGTGCCGCCAACTCTTCTTCACGGCGCCGGTCACGGTCGCGTTCCTTTTCCTGATCGCGCAACTCCTCGGCGTAGATCTTCGAGATTTCGGTCTCCGGCGCATCGCGCTTCATGATCAGGTTGCGCAGCACCGCGTCGTTGAAGCGGAACGCACTCGACAGCTCTTCGAGCGTCTCCAGTGACACTTCGATGTTCATCAATACAAAGTGGGCCTTGTGGATCTTCTTGACGGGGAACGTCAACTGCCGACGGCCCCAATCCTCCAGACGGTGGACGGTACCGTTGCCGCGTTCGATCAGGGCTTTGTAGCGGTCGATCATGCCGGGCACCTGATCGCTCTGATCGGGGTGCACGAGAAACACGACCTCGTAATGTCGCATGGCGCCTCCTTATGGCGTAGTGCTTCCGCTCGAATGGATCGGCGTGAAGCAAGGAGTGATTTGAAGAAAGGGGGCGCATTCTAGTGACGCGGCCGACATTTGTCACGACCGAACCAGGCTGAACCAGGTCGAATAATTCAATCGCTACGCGTCACGCGTCGCCCCTTTGGCGCTGGCGCAGCACCTCGAACAGCAGGATTCCCGTGGCGACCGAAACATTCAGGCTCGACACATTGCCGCGCATCGGAATCGAGACGAGTTCGTCGCAGGTCTTGCGCGTGAGTTCGCGCAGCCCTCTGCCTTCACCGCCCAGCACCAGCACCGTCGGCCGGCTCAGATCGGCTTCGCTCCACACGACGTTCGCATCCCCCGCCGCACCAACGATCCACAAACCTTGCCGCTTCAGCCATTCCAGACGCCGCACCAGATTCGCGACCGCGACGACGAACAGCGATTCGGCCGCGCCGCTGGCGGCTTTTCGAGCCACTTCGCTCAGCGGCGCGCTGCGCCGCTTCGGCAACAGCACCGCACCGCAGCCGGCCGCGTCCGCGCTGCGCAGGCACGCGCCCAGATTCCGTGGGTCCATGACGCCGTCGAGTGCGAGCAGCAGGTTCGGTTGCGGCAGCGACGGAAATCGCAGCTCCAGTTCGGCTTCGGAACCGAGTTCAGCCGCCGCCGTTTCCGCCACCACACCTTGATGACGACCATTGCGTGTGAGTCGGTCGAGCTGGCGACGCGGGCAGAACTCGATGTTCACCCGGGCTGCTTCGGCGAGGCTGAGAACCGTCTGAATTCGCGTGTCGGTACGGTCGGCCAGTACCAGCATCCGCAGCACCCGATCGGGGTCTTCGCGCAGCAACGCCTCGACCGCGTGAATGCCGAAGACCGTTTCGCTCATCAGCGACCCCGGCGGCGCCGCTTACCTTGCTTGCCGCCTGCGACGAGCAGGTCGATCTTGCGCGACTCGATGTCGACGTCGGCGAGGATCACCTGCAGCGTGTCGCCCAGCTTGATACGCCGGCCGGAGCGTTCGCCGACCAGCGACATTGCCGCCGGATGGAACTCGAAGTAGTCGTCGCCGAGATTCGATACGTGCAGCAGGCCCTGAATGAAGATCTTGTCGAGTTCGATGAACACACCAAAATCGGTCACCGCAACGACTGTACCGGCGAACGTTTCGCCCACGAATTGCGCAGCGAATTCGCACTTCAGCCAATCGGCAACACCGCGACTGACCTCGTCCGCGCGACGTTCCGTGAGCGACAAGTGTTCTCCGATTTCATCTAGCCCACGCTGCGGCTCGAGATTTCCGTTCAACACGCCGGCAATTGCGCGATGCACGACGAGATCGGCGTAGCGTCGAATCGGCGACGTGAAATGCATGTAGCGCGGCAGCGCCAAACCAAAATGGCCGATGTTCTCCGGGCTGTAGCGAGCCTGCATCATCGACCGCAGGATCATCGTTTCGAGCAGGCTCTTGTCCGGCCGATCACCGATCTGCGCGGCTACCGCCTGCAGCGTTTTCGGTGACGGCGCCGCATCGCTCAAACGAATACCGGCGTACGCGAGCGTCTGCCGTAACAACTCGAACTTCTCCGGCGTCGGCCCTTCGTGAACGCGGTACAGCGCCCGCGCCTCGTGCTTTTCGAGAAACCGCGCGGCGCACACGTTGGCCGAGATCATGGCCTCTTCGATCAACCGATGCGCGTCGTTGCGCACGGTGGGTTCGATTCGCTCGAGCAAACCATTTTCGAGAATCAGTTTCTGCTCGGGCGCATCGAAATCGAGCGCGCCGCGCTCTTCGCGCGCCGCGAGCAACGCCTTGTAGGCTTGATGCAGTGCCTTCAGCGAATCCGACACCTCACCTTCGAAACCCCGGTAGCCTGCCTCGATGAACGCGGCGACCTGCGTGTACGTCAGCCGCGCGCGGGAGAACATCAGTGCCGCGTAGAAGCGATAGCTGCTGATCTTGCCGAGCGGCGACACCTGCATGTCGCAAACCATGCACAGCCGATGTTCCTGCGGACGCAACGAGCACAAGCCATTCGACAGCGCTTCCGGCAGCATCGGCACAACCTGATCCGGCAGATACACCGAGTTGCCGCGCTCGCGCGCTTCGATGTCGAGCGCCGAAGCCAGTTTCACGTAGTGGCCGACGTCGGCAATCGCAACCATCAGCCGCCAGCCGCCTTTCGGCCGCGGCTTGCAGTAGACGGCGTCGTCGAAGTCCCGCGCGTCTTCGCCGTCGATCGTGACCAGCGGAATATCGGTGACGTCCTCGCGAGCGCCGTGCCGCTGCGGATCGACACGATCCGGCAGAGTGCGCACTGCATCATCGACGTCGGCCGGCCATTCGACCGGCACGCCGTGCGCGCGCAACAACGTGATCGACGCCGCATGCAGGTCGTCGCGCGGCGCGATCACATCGACGACACGACCGGTGAGTCCGAAGCTCTCCTCGCCGACCACTTCGGCCGCCACCGTGTCGCCATCCGCGGCGGCGCCATGACCGTTCGTCTCGAGATAGACACGGCCGCGAAAATCGCCTTCTGCAACCACATACCAGCCACGTTCGCCGGCGACCGCGCGGCCGATCACCGGCTTCGCCGAACGCGCCGTGACCGCCGAGACCACCGCCTGCCCTTCGACCAGCCGCGCACGCACGGTATCGCCGACCCGCAGGCGCGAGTCTCGCGTCAGCCGTACCGGCAACGCGTCGCCGCCGGAACCGGGCACCAGCACGAGCCGTCCACGGTCGCCGCGACGAATGATGCCCTCGACTGACAGTTCTGCGGCGGCCATTTGATACGCGCCGCGGCGGTCGATATGCAGGTCGCCGGTATGACACAAGCCGCGCAGCACGCGTCGCAGCTGATCGACGTCGGCGCCCTGATGAACGCCGGCGAGATCTCGAATTTCCGGCCATTTCATTGGCTTTTTGTGGGCGCGGAAGAGGTCGAGGACGGCGCTCGGGGTCAACGAAATGGTGTGCTCGGTGGTAGCAGTTTGCGCCGCGGAGCCAACGGGTTTACTGCGGCGCTTGCGTTTTTCGGTCACGTACGGCTGAGTTCGATCTGGTAATAGAGCCACACACTACATCGCGCGTGTCTGGCCAACAATACGCGACTCGCTACTCGACCATGCGCCTAACGAATTTACTGCGGCGCTTGCGCGTTTCAGGCACGCGTCCAGTCACGTTGACAACCCAGATACCGCTGCGTAGAGTCGCGCCCGCTGTCTCGGGCCGAGGTGGTGAAATTGGTAGACGCGCTGGCTTCAGGTGCCAGTGGGGGCAACCCCGTGGAGGTTCAAGTCCTCTCCTCGGCACCACACCCCAATTGGCTCAAGCACTTAGTTTCTTCGTCGCCCTCGTTGGTACACACGCGGTGCACATGCCAGGCGATTCGTGGCCCGAATTTTCCAGGCGGCATCCCGTTCCGACTTCTTCGTTCGAGAGCCCTGCCCGACCATTGAAATGCAAGGCAAAATACCAAACAACGGCAAGCCGCGGCCATCGAGAAGCATCATGATCAGCCTGAGCGACGCCCCTAAGCATCGGTTCGTCAGCGCACTAAACAACCGAATCGCCATCGTCGTCGGCTATGTCGACCGCGTCGAACGACGCGAGGCAGACGGCACCATGTTCGGCATGACACGATGAAACGCGTCGCGGTGCTCACCAGCGGTGGAGACGCACCCGGCATGAATGCCGCGGTGCGCGCGGTCGTGCGCAGCGGCATTGCACGAGGCTGGGCGATGTTCGGCGTCCGTCTGGGCTACGCCGGGTTGCTCAGCGGCGACCTGGTCGAACTCGGGCCTCGTGATGTGGGCGGCGTCATCCAGCACGGCGGCACGTTTCTCGGTTCGAGCCGTTGCGTCGAGATGCACACCGAGCCGGGTCTCAACCAGGCGGTCGACGTGCTCGAAAGCCGCAACATCACGGGTTTGATCGTCATCGGCGGCGACGGATCGCAGAAAGGTGCGCTCGCACTGTCGCGCAAGGGCGTCGAAGTGGTCGGTGTCGCCTCGACCATCGACAACGACCTGCCGTTCACGGACGTCAGCATCGGCACCACCACTGCGATTGACGTGGCGCTCGAAGCGGTCGACCGGCTGCGCACCACGGCGGCATCGCACCAACGTGCCTTCCTGCTCGAAGTCATGGGCCGCAACAGCGGATATATCGGCTTGATTACCGGGATTGCCGGCGGCGCGGAGGCGATCGTGATCCCGGAGGTCGCGACCGACCCCGAGACGCTGGCCATGGAACTACTTACGTGCCACGAACGGGGTAAGCATCACGCGATCGTCGTCGTCTCGGAAGGCGCAGCATTCAACGCGCAAATGCTGGCGCGCCACTTTCACGACCACCACGCCCGGCTGGGATTCGACCTGCGGGTCACGCAACTGGGGCACGTGCAGCGCGGCGGCAATCCCGGGGTGTTTGATCGTATGCTGGCGACACGGCTCGGCGCTGCAGCGGTCGATCGACTCTGGGCGGGCGAGCACGGCGTGATGATGGGCTTGCTGAACGGAACGACCGTCTCGAGCCCACTTTCGCAGGTCACGTCCGAGAAGCGGGTATTGGATGCGGAACTGTTGGCGCTGGCGAAGGTGCTGGCCGACTGACGGATCGACAACGTCGCGCCAAAACGGGCGTGATTCATGGAGAGCGTGAAGTGAAATTGAGTGAAGTGTGTGTCCTGGACGTCGCGTGCTGCACGCGACAGACGACGGTTCGCGAAGCTGCGCGGATGATGCGCAAGCACCATACCGGCGATCTCATCGTCGTGGACGAGGCCGAAGGCAAACGCTCGCCGGCGGGCATCATCACGGACCGCGACATCGTCATCGAGGTCCTGGCCAAGGATCTGGATCCAACGAGAGCGCTCGTCGGCGACGTGATGGTCAAGTATTCGAAACTGGTGATCGTCCGCGACACGGATGATCTGAGCGCTGCCGCAGAGCACATGCGCGCGCACGGCGTGCGCCGCATACCGGTCGTTGACCACTCGGGCAGTCTTGTCGGCGTGGTCACGTTGGACGATCTGCTCAATCTGCACGCGCGGCAGGCGGGCGTCCTCGCCGATATCGTCGCGAAAGAACAGGCTCACGAACAGCGCACGCGGCGCTGATCGCGATTGAGCTAAGACACCTCCAGCGCGACTCAGGCCGCCAGCGTTGCCCTCAGCTTGCTCAACGCATCGAGGCACTCGACGTACTCATCGAGATTGCGATACCGCACCGCGCAGACCAACCGTTCCAGCCCGAGCGCGCTGTATTGCGCCAACAGTTCGCGCGCCCGATCCGGCTCGTCCAGCGGCAATCCCACCATCGCGGTGACGGGCCCAATCTCGACCTTCGACTCGCGAGCCAGTGCCCGAAACTGATCCAGATCCTGCTCGAGCGACACTGGATCGCGCGCCATCGGTAGCCAACCATGGCCGAAACGCAACGCCCGGCGCAGCGCATGCGGTGCGCGCCCACCGATGTAGATTGGCGGCGCGACAGGCCGCGGCTTGAACAGAAAGTCCTGACTGTTCTGCGTCACGACGTCACGGCTGAAGCACGCCGCGAGGAATTCGAGCAGATCGTCGGTGAGCCGACCGCGCTGATGACGATCCACACCTAGCGCTTTGAACTCGGCGTCCATCCAACCGACTCCGACACCCAGCAACAGTCGCCGCCCGGTGAGTTCCTGCACCGAGGCGATGGCCTTGGCGGTTGGCAGCGCAGGCCGATACGGCGCGATCAGCACCCCGACGCCGAGTTTGATCTGCTTGGTCGCGCCACCGAGCCACGCAAGCGTGGTCAGTGGGTCGGTATAGCGGCCGCCGCTGCCCTGCGCGTCGTCCGGCGGGATCGCAATGTGATCGGTGATCCATACGGATTCGAAGCCGAGCGCCTCGGCCTCGAGTACCGCCGCCCGCATCAACTCCGGCGTGCTCTCAGGACCCATGTTTCTGAGCGTGACGCCAAGTTTCATGATCAGGCCAGCCGTCCCTCCACCATGCCACGCACCATCTGGTGGAAGTCGTACGGATACACCAGTTCAAGCTTCGAAGCTTCCTCGAGCTTCTTCGCCGATGCGTCGTCAAGCGCGATGTCAGCCGCGGCGATGTTGTCTTCCAACTGCGCCATGGTACGCGCGCCGAAGATCGGCGACGTAACGCCCGGCTGGTTCATGCACCAGGCCAGCGCCACCTGCGACGGGGTCTTGCCGAGACCTTCGGCAACGTGGACCAACGTCTCGGCGATGTCGAGATTCTTCGCGTCGGTGAAGCGGGCATTCTGGTTGGCCTGCGTCGCGGCACGGGAGTCCTGCGGCAACGCCTCGCCGCGGCGGACTTTGCCCGTCAGCACGCCACCGCCGAGCGGACTCCACGGGATAATGCCGATGCCTTCCTCGATGCACAGTGGCACGTGCTCGCGCTCGATGGAGCGGCACACCAGCGAATACTGCGGCTGCAGACAATCGTAACGGGCGACGCCGAGTTCCTTCGCCAGCGCGGTCGCTTTCATCAGATGCCACGCGGAGTAGTTGGAGCAGCCGATGTAGCGCACCTTGCCGGCCCGCACGCAGTCGTTCAACGCGATCAGCGTTTCGTCGAGCGGTGTGGTCGGGTCGTACGCATGCACCTGATAGAGATCGATGTAGTCGGTGCCGAGCCGCGCGAGGCTCGCATCGACGCTGTCGAGGATGTGTTTGCGGGAAAGCCCCATATCGTTGAGACCGGCCCCGGTCGGGCCTGCCACCTTGGTGGCGAGAATCACATCCTTGCGTTTGTGTTTGATCAGACGGCCGGTGATTTCCTCGGCCACACCGTCCACATACACGTCGGCGGTGTCTACGAAGTTGCCGCCCGCCGCCAGAAATGCGTCCACGATGCGTTTCGCGGTCGCCTCGTCAGAGCCCCACTCCTTGTTGCCGAAGGTCATGGTGCCGAGACACAGCCTCGACACCTTAAGGCCGGTGCGGCCGAGCTTGCGGTATTTCATCGATTCTCTCCATGGCGCTGCTAGGGCCTGTCAGAATGACAGCCGCAACAGCAGCAACGCCAGCGGTCGATGCAATCTGTCCGACTTGCGGCGCTACATCTCGTGCGGAGCGCTCGGTGCGGCTTTCGCGCTCTGCATTTCGAGCAACTTGTCCTCGTTGGCGCGCTTGATGACATAGAGCCGAATATCCTCGATCTGCGCCGGCGTCATATTCGCCGCCCAGCCGACCATCCCCGCTTCCTTCAAGATGCCGTCATGCACGATCTGCTGCCACAGCTTCGGCTTGTTGATCGCGGCCGAGTGCCGCAAGTCGGGTATCAGGCCACCTGCCACGGCCGCATTGCCGTGGCACACGCTGCAGCTATTGGCGTAGGAGCGATCGCCGGCCGCGATCTGCGCGGGTTTGCCGGTGGAGGGCGGCGGGTCGAGTACCGCCTGCGACTGCGGCACGAGTGGCGGCAGCTTCGCGGTGCCGTCGAGTTTGAACACCAGCAGACGACTGACGTTGCGAACCGAACCCGACTTCCCGGCCAGCAGGCCGGCATTCAAATCCCAGACGCCGCCCCAGCCGGCGAGAATCGCCACGTACTGCGTATTGCCGACCGCATACATGATCGGCGCGGCAATCACGCCCGTCTGGGTCGGGAACTGCCACAGCAGTTTGCCGGTGTCGGCCGCATATGCGCGGAACTCACCGCCGGCGGTGCCTTGAAACACCAGATTACCGGCGGTGGCGAGCGTACCGCCGTTGTTCGGGCCGGGATACGCAACCGACCAGCGTGGCTTGCGCGCCACCGGGTCCCACGCGAGCAGCCCGCCGGTGGTGGCTTTCGCAGCCTCGGCGCGCGCCTTGGCGTCCGCCGGCATGTTGCCCACAGAAGCTTCGAGCCCGAGTTGAAAACCGACGGCACTGGGCTTCCAGCCCTTCGCTGCGGCCGCATACGTGAAGGCCACCTCGTTGGTGGGTATGTACACCAGGCCGGTCTTCGGGCTGTACGACATCGGCGTCCAGCTATGCGCGCCGGTCGCGCTCGGCAGACTGGTGAACGGTTTGCCGGTGATCTCATATTTTGCTTCGGGGTTGACGTGCGGACGACCGGTGACGGGATCGAGACCAGACGCCCAGGTCACCGTCGCGAACGGTGTGCCGGAAATGAATTTGCCGGTCTTCGCGTCGAGTACATAGAAGAAGCCATTCTTCGGTGCGTGCATCACCACGCGCCGGGTCTTGCCGTCGATTTTCAGATTGGCGGCGATGATCTGCTGGTCGGAATCGAAGTCCCAACGATCCTCGGGAGTTTCCTGAAAGTGCCACACGTATTCGCCGGTTTCGGGGCGAATCGCCACGATCGATGCGGTGTAGAGGTTGTCGTTGTCGCCTTCGGGGGCGTTACGTGCGGCGGGATTCCACGGCTCGGCATTCGCCGTGCCGAAATAGACGAGGTCGGTGTCGGGATCGTAGGTGATCGAATCCCACACCGTGCCGCCGCCGCCGAGCTTCCACCATTCACCGCTCCACGTCTTCGCGGCGGCTTTGAGATAGTCGGGTTCATTCAGATTCGATGGGTCGCCGGGGACGGTGTAAAAGCGCCACGCTTCCTTGCCCGTTTCGGCATCGAAGGCCGCGAGATACCCGCGCGTGATGTATTCGGCACCGGCCGCGCCGATCAACACCTTGCCTTTGACGATGCGCGGCGCGCCGGTAATCGCCATGTGCGAGCCTTTCGGAATGCTTTGCGTGTCCCACACGACCTTGCCGGTTGCTGCATCGAGTGCGATGACGTGACCGGCGAGCGTCCCCACGAACACTTTGCCTTTGTACACGGCCACGCCGCGATTCACCGCGTCGCAGCAGACGTCGACGAGCTTTTCGCGCGGCACATGCGGGTCGTAGGACCACAGCCGTTTGCCGGTTGTCGCGTTGAACGCCTCCACCATCGACCATGCGGTCGATAGGTACAACACGCCGTCGACGACGATCGGAGTCGCTTCCTGGCCACGCGCGGTATCGAGATCGGCGAACCACTGTAAGCCCAGCTTGCCGACATTGGATGCATCGATCGCCGCCAACGGCGAAAAGCGCTGCTCGTCGTAGGTGCGGCCATACGACAACCAGTTGGCGCCGTCTTTGCTCGCGTTCAGCAGCCGTTGATCATCGACCTGAGCGGCCTTGCCGGTGCTGGTCGATTCGGCCGCCGTCGCATATCCATTGAGCGCCGCGAGCGCAGTTACAGACAACGCAAACAACACGCTCGCAGTCAGCTTCGATCGGTTCACTGTTCCCCCCCAAACCCAAATAGCTAAATAGAAAGTGCCGCCCGCGACGGGCCGGTGACACGATGCTGCCGATAAAGCGCGGTCGTGTCGATACCAGAATGCGGTGCGCTACACGAGCGGCGCGACGCCGCAAGAATCTGTCAGCTCATTTCGTAGCCGCCAGCAACGCTCAAACTCACACCGGTTATGTTCGGCGCCGACGCGAGAAACACCGCAGCAGCGCCCATGTCCTGAGGT
This sequence comes from uncultured Gammaproteobacteria bacterium, assembly GCA_963735085.1. Lineage (GTDB taxonomy): Bacteria > Pseudomonadota > Gammaproteobacteria > Pseudomonadales > Azotimanducaceae > DATJGR01. The sequence goes on along the minus strand of CAVTJP010000005.1, from coordinate 1,434,487 downwards.
GTCTGCGGACGGCCAAGCGGAATCATCTCGTGCATTGCGCGCTCGAACTCGGCGGTCTTGGCATTCTGATCGAGCGTGTTCATCGGCATCAGGTGCTCCAGCCACATCGCGGTGCCGACGACGCCGGGACAGATCGCGTTTACGCGGATGTTGTCCGGCGCGAGCTCCGCGGCGAGCGCCTGGGTGATGCCGATCGCCGCGAACTTCGAGCCACAGTACGCAACCATGTTGCGGTAACCCTGCTTGCCGGCAATCGACGCAGTGTTGACGATGGCCGCGTCGTTCGAGCGGCGCAACGCCGGCAATGCCGCACGCACCATCAGGTAGATGCCCTTGGTGTTGACCGCGAAAATCCGGTCCCAATCGCGCTCGGCGAATTCAGCAATCGGGCCGGACTGCACGACACCGGCATTGTTGATCAGCACGTCGAGCCTGCCGAAAGCCGCAAGCGTGGCGGCGACGGCGGCGGCGCAGCTCGATGAATCGGTGACATCGAGTTCGGTGGCTTTCACTTGGCCCATCGCCGCCTGTTCCTGCGCGCTGCGCTGTAGCGCGTCGGCATCGGACAGTTCGTACGTCCAGTCGGACGCCTTCGTGCCGAGATCGCCGATCATCACTTTCGCACCCGCGCGCAGAAACGCTTCCGAGATCGCCCGGCCTATGCCACGCGCACCGCCGGTGACCAACACCACCTTATCTTGCATTTGCGCCTGCATCTGATGATTCCCCTGGCTGCAATCGATGAGTACCTTGCACCGTCAGGTGCGGCCGACGCAATCCGAACCGAACAGAGTCATCGACATGCCAGACAAACCGAAACACCGCGACGCAATCCTGACGTACGACCTCGGCACCACGCGCATCAAGGTCGCGCTGTTTTCGATGCGCGGTCGATTGCTCGGTCAGCGCGCCGCACGACATCAGGAGTTTCGACGCGACGAACTGAGATGGCAGGATGCCGATGCCTGGTGGACCGACGCGGTTCGACTCACGCGCGAGTTGCTTACACGAAAGATGCACGGCGCGAGGCCGTTGCACGTTGTCGCGATCTCCGTTTCCGGCCGTGGCGGTGCAGCGGTATTCATCGGCCGCGACGGCACGGTGATCGGTCAACCGTGGTCCGACCGCCGTCACCGCAACGAGCTCAGCGCGCTGAACGAATGGCGCAAAGGCGGCGCGCACGTTTCGAACTACGCCGCGGCGCTGCTCGCGAAGAAGCAGTGGTTCACGGCCAACGAGCCCGCTCGGGCGCGGCAACTGCGGCATGTGCTGTACGCAAAGGATTTCCTGATCTACCGGCTGACTGGCAGGGCCGTCACCGACCCGAGTAGCGGACCCGATGCCGACGCCTGGGATGAGCGGACACTCGAACACACTGCCGCTACCAATCTGGTGCCGCGGATCGCGATGCCATGGGACGTTGCCGGCCCGCTCGATGCACGCGCCGCGATCGCGCTCGGGCTCAGCGCGGGGATTCCGGTTACCGTCGGCGCACACGATGGCATCTGCGCGAATGTCGGCGCCGGTGCCGGTTATCCAGGCGCCTACGCAATCACGCTTGGCACTCACGCGGTGGTTCGCGCGATCCAGCGTGAGGTGCCCGCCGGTTCGTTCCGCTTTTACGATCTGCCACCGGATCGCCACGTGATCGGCGGCAACGCGGTAATGGGCGGGCGCGCGGCGGACTGGTTTCTCGACCTGATCTTCGGCGCCAACGACCGCTCGCGGCCGCGCCACTTCAAGGCAATGGATGCGGCCGCAGCACATGTGCCGGCCGGTGCCGCGGGCGTGCGGTTTCTGCCGTTTCTGTCCGGACAAGTAGCACCGACAGCGCGTCCCGGCGCGAGCGCGGTGTTTACCGGGCTGCGCACGTCGCACGACCGCTACGATGCCTATCGTGCAGTGCTCGAAGGCGGTGCGTTCGCGATCCGTGCGATCTTCGATCAGATCCATGCGTGGTGCGGCGATCCCGCCGTGATCTGTTTGACCGGCAGCGGCGCGCGCAGCGCGATCTGGTGCGAGATTCTCGCAAACGTGATCGGTCGTCCGCTCGAGGCATCCGACGAAGCAGTAGAGGGGCGCGGCGCGGCAATCTTCGCGGCGGTGGCACTGGGCCGGTATCCCGACTACGACCACGCCGCCGCCGCGCTGGTGCCGGTCAAACATCACTATGTGCCGGATGCAGCGTTCTGCGCTGAATACGCAACGCTCTATCACGACTGGCAGAGCGTCGCAGATGCCACGCGGCCCCTCGATCGACACGCACCGTAGGCCCCCATGCTGGAGAAACCCAACCTCGATGACGACGTGATCACTGCGAAGTTGCGCGAACACTATGGGCTGGACGTGGTCTCGCTCGAATTCCTGCCGATCGGCAACGATGTAGGCTCATACGTCTATCGCGTCGAGAGTCACGGCGACGTGTATTTCCTCAAGGCTCGCCGTGCGCCGATGTATGAACCGAGCGTGGTCGTACCCCACCGGCTGAACGAAATGGGCTTGCGCGAAGCGGTTGCGCCACTGGCTGCATCGGGCGGCGCGCTGTGGGTTGCCTGCGGCGCGTTCAATCTCATTCTGTATCCGTTCATCGAGGCGCGCACTGGTATGGAGGCGGGATTGACGGCGCAGCAGTGGACTCAGCTCGGCAGCGTGCTGCAGCGCCTGCACAACGTCGAACTCCCAGCCGAGACTCGACAGCTGGTGATGGTGGAATCATTCGAGCGACCGTATTGGGTCGACGCAATGCAGCGGTTGCAGGCGAAAGTGGCCGCATCGGATGTACGTGACGACGTCGACGCGGAACTGATCGGGTTCTGGAACGAACGCCGCGCCGAAGTCGATGCATTGATGAACCGGACACTGGCGTTGGGACGTTCACTGCGCGATACGCCGCGCCGCTTCGTGTTGTGTCACAGCGACATTCACACCGCGAACGTGCTGGTCGAGCCCGGCGGCGCATTGCACATCGTGGATTGGGATCAACCGATCTTCGCGCCGAAGGAACGCGACCTGATGTTCTTCGGCACGGGCATGACGATTGGCGGCAGCGAGGACGACGCGCGCAGGTTCTACGAAGGCTACGGACCCACCCGGCTGGACCGCGAAGCCTTTACGTACTACCGGTATGCGTGGGTCATGCAGGATTGGGTTGCCTACGGCGCGGAAGTTCTGCTCCATGATGATCTCGGCGAACTCACCCGCCGCAACTCATTGCGCAGGCTCAGAGAAATGTTTACGCCGGGCGATGTGGTCGACGTCGCATATGCCAGCGATGCGCGCCTTCGACGCGAGTAACCGTTCGGTCAAACTGCGCGGGCAAAACACGCATCAAAGCCAGCACACGCAGACGGGCGCCGCGATGCCTTCGAACGGCATCGCCAACGGATTCGGCCGGCCGCTCTGCGGATCGACCCGAAACGCAACCAGATTGTCGGAGTCTCGATTCGCCGCCAGCAGCACGTCGCCGTCCGGTGTCAGCGCGAAGTGACGCGGATGGCGGCCTTGCGTGGCAACGGCGCCGCGCATGTCCAATTCGCCGCCGGCACCGATCCCAAACCACGCGATTGAGTCGTGACCCCTGTTGCCGACGTACAACCAGCGGCTATTCGGATGCCGCGCGATCTCGCTGCTCGCGCTGCGGCCGGCAAAATCCGCCGGCAACGTGCTGACCCGATCGACCTCACCCAGGCTGCCATCGGCGGCAATGCGCAGACGCGACACCGTGTTGTCCAGTTCGTTGCTGAGCCAACCGACACCAGCCGATTCATCCAAACTCAGATGACGTGGGCCGGCGCCGGCGTGAATCGCGCAACGCGAGCGCTCCATCAGCGGCGTGCCGGCGTACTGCACGATGCAATCCTGGCCGAGATCGGTGACGTAGACGCCATGCTCGCCAACGAGCACGTAATGGGGATGCGCGGATTTCTGCCGGCGCGGATTCACCGATGCACCCTGGTGCCGCCACGTCCGCGGCGCGCCGGCTAAGCGACCGGCTCGATCCAGTTCGAACACGCTGATCGTGCCACAGCCGTAGTGGGCGACCGCCAGCGCCGTATCGCCCAGCAACGCCAGATGGCACGGTGCGTGCCCCTCGGACGAAACCCGCTGCCGTTCGATCAAGTGATCACGGCCGAGCTCGACCAATGCAACTCCACCGGGATCGGCCGGCGTCTCGTTGGCGACGTACGCCATTGGCAGCCGCGGATGCAGCACGACGAACGATGGATCCGGAGTCTGACATTCAGCCAGCACGCCGATATCACCGTTCGCATCCATCGCGCACAGATACAGACCGCGCGATGCGCGCTGCGATGTATAGGTGCCAACTAGAAAGCGACGCAACATCGATGCGAACTCCAATTTTTGATGGCAGGAACTGTACCAGCGTGACGACGCGTGCTGTCCGACAAGCACAATCCGGCAGCTTTTCAGCCAAAAAGCGATTGACATATATGTAAGCTCTGACTTACCGTAAGCATCAACTAACGGATATATCCCGGCAGCGATTCAGACCAGGTATCCAGCCATGATGAAGCGACACCTTGCATTCAAAGCGCTGGCCGACGCGACCCGTCGCGAGGTTTTCGAGCGCCTCGCAAAAGGACCCAAGGCGGTTGGTGAACTGGCCGACGAGCTGCCGGTCACCCGACCCGCCGTTTCGCAACATCTGAAGGCGCTGAAGGCAGCCGGGCTTGTGACTGAGCGTCGAGACGGCACCCGGCGGGTGTATCAGATCGATCCCAACGGTCTGGGTGAGGTGCGCGCGTGGCTCGACCGCTTCTGGGACACCGCGCTCGGCGCCTTTCAAGCCGAAGTGGTTCGAAGCGCCGAAGACGTGCAACACCGCGCAAAACACGACGGGAGAAAGCAACGAACATGAATCGCATGATCCGACCTGCGCCGGTGCGCAAAATGATAACCGTTCCGGCAACCCCCGAACGCGCATTCGAAGTCTTCACGGCCGGCTTCGATCTCTGGTGGCCGCGTACGCACACGATTGGCAAAGGCGCGCTGAAAAATGCCGTTCTGGAGCCCGGCGTGGGTGGCCGCTGGTATGGCATCGACGATGACGGCAGCGAAACCGAATGGGGTGACGTGCTGATCTGGGATCCGCCGACGCGACTGGTGCTGGCGTGGCGAATCGGCACGGATTGGCAACATCATCCGGACCTGCTGACCGAAGTCGAGGTCACGTTCACGGCTCAAGGTGCCGGGATGACGCGCATCGATCTCGAGCATCGCCACCTCGAACGGATGGGCGATGGTGCCGGCGGCGCACGCGACGGATTCGACAGCCCCGGCGGCTGGGGTGGCATTCTGCAAGGCTTCGCCGACGCGGTTCGCGCCGGCTGAACACCACCACTATCGGAGGACAAAATCGTGTTACCGATCATCGTTCACGGCATTCCCGGCAGCCCCTATGTGCGTATGCCGCTGCTCGCGTGCGAGGAAAAGCACGCGCCGTATCGGGTCGCGACGATGCAGTTCGGTCAGAACAAGACACCCGAATACCTTGCGCGGCAACCGTTCGGCCGCATCCCCGTCATCGAACACGATGGGTTCTGGCTGTACGAGTCGGCGGCGGTCATCCGTTACATCGATCAGGTGTTTCCCGGTCCGTCACTGACACCGTCCGATTCAAAGGCGCAGGCGCGTATGAATCAGGTCATGGGCATCGTCGACTGGTACGTGATGCCGACGATCAGCGCCGGAATCGGTTGGAATCGCATCATCGCGCCGATGTTGGGCGCACTGGTTGACGAAGCCGCAGTCGCAAACGCGATCCCGGGCGCAACCACATGTATCCGCGCCCTCGAACAATTGTTGGGCAATTCAACTTACATGGCCGGCGATACGGTCAGCCTTGCGGACCTGATGCTGATCGCGCACCTGGAACTGTTCCCGGATTCGCCGGAAGGCGCGACGATTCTCGAAGGGTCGCCACTGTTGTGTTGGATCGACCGAATGCGCGACCGACCGAGCGTACGGGTCACGAATACGCAAAAGCTGATGGCCGCCGCGGTTGCTGTCTGAAGACACTGTGGCGGCAACTGGACAGAGTACGCTCGAAGCCCTATTGCGTAGGTCGGTCGCGATACCGGTCATCGCGCTCGATCGAGTCGAAGACGCCGTGCCGCTGGCCATGCGACTGGCAGCGGCCGGGTTGACGCTGATGGAAATCACGCTGCGAACAGACGCGGCACTGCCCGCAGTGCGCGCGATACACCATGCGCAGCTTGCCATCGACGTGGCCATCGGCACCATTCGTACACCCCACGACCTGCGCGCCGCGCACGAGACCGGCGCCGTCGCGTTGATCAGCCCCGGCAGTACCGCCTCGCTGATTGCAGCGGCACAGCACATGGCAGCGCCATGGTTGCCAGGGGCCGGTAGCGCCAGCGAAGTCATGGCACTGGCCGACGCGGGCTACGCGATTCAGAAGCTGTTTCCGGCGCGGCTCGAATTGGTCGACGCGCTCGCGGGGCCATTTGCGGACGTGCAGCTGTTGCCGACGGGCGGTGTGACCGCTGCTAACGCGACCGGCTATCTCGCGCGGCCGAACGTGCTGGCGGTATCCGGTTCGTGGATCGCACCACGGCGATTGATCGCCGAACACGCGTGGGACGAGATAGAACGCCGCGCTCGCGCCGCCGCAACCCTCGCGACCCGTCCCTGAGATTTGGTTATGCTCGCGTGATTCGATGACGGAACTCGCCCGAATGCCAACAACCCTGATCCGGGGTGGCCGGATATACCATCCCGAGCGAGGCGCATTCGAATCCGGCGACGTGCTCATCGACGGTGCCCGCATCGTCGCGGTCGGTGATGTCGATGAATCAGCCGCGGCGGGCTCGACCATCGTCGATGCGACAGGCGCCTACGTGTCGGCGGGCTTTATCGACAGCCATACGCACATCTTCGCGCATCCGCTGTTCCGCACAACGCGATTGAACGCAGATCGAATCGGCGTACAACAAGGCGTGGCGTGTTGCGTGGACGCGGGCTCGTTCGGCGCGAACATGGTCGATGCGTTTCCGAAATTCGTTCACGAGACGCAGCGCACGCGTGCGTATGCGTTCATCAACATCGGTTCGCCGGGGCTGCCGAACGTCGGCGGCGGGCACGCGTCGCGACCGGACCTGTGTGACTTGCCGGGTGTCGTGAAGGCCTTCGATCGCCATGGCGACTGGCTGGTCGGCGTGAAGGTGCTGGCGTCCGCTTCGCACGCCGAGGCGTTCGGCGAGCAGGCCGTGAAGCTGGCGCGCAAGGCGGCCGAACTCGTGGACAAGCCGTTGATGATGCACATCGGCAATGCACCGCCGGTGATCGACGACGTGCTCGATCTGTTGCGCCCGGGCGATATCATCACGCACACGTATCACGGCAAGGTCGGCGGCGTGCTGACATACGGAAACAAGGTGCTGCCGGCATTTCGCGCAGCGATCGAACGCGGCGTTTACGCCGACATCGGGCATGGACAGGCGTCGTTCAGCTTCCGCACGTGCGAACTGGCACTGGAGCAAGGCATGCCGGTACACACGATCTCCAGCGACCTGCACGCCGGTAACGTCAATCGTTACGCGTTCTCGCTGTCGCGCACCATGAGCAAGCTGTTGGCGCTGGGGCTTTCGCTGGCCGACATCGTGCGCGCGGTGACGGCAACGCCAGCCAGGATGATGCACCTCGATGAGCGCGGGTTCGGAACGCTCTCGCCCGGCGCGCCCGCGCACGTCACCATCTTCGACGTGCGCGACGAAGCGCGCGAACTCGAGGACGCCGAAGGCGAGAAGCGCACCGTCAACCAATGGATCGTGCCACGCGGCGTGTACGTCGACGGCGTGTTCCACGAGCGCAATGCGGAACTCTAAAAGAAGAGCGAAACGAACAGTAAGACGAGCGGGGACATGACCGGCAACATCTACCAGCGCTTCGGCCTCGATACGGTCATCAACGCCGCCGGCAAGATGACCGCGCTCGGCGGCACCGCGCAGAGTGAGACCGTCGCGCGCGCGCAGGCCGAAGCCGCGCGCAGCCACGTCGACATCGAATCCTTGCGCCGCCGCGCCGGTGAACTCGTTGCGACACGCACCGGTGCCGAGGCTGCGTCGATCACACCCGGCGCCGCGGCCGGTATCGCCATCGCCGTTGCCGCGTGTATCACCGGCAAGCAACTCGATCGCGTGCTGCGCGTGCCCGACACCGAAGGACTACGCCGGCGGGTGCTGCTGCAGGCGGGCCACGACATCAACTTCGGCGCGTCCGTTCGGCAGATGATTCAACTCGGCGGCGGGCGGTGCGAGATCATCGGCTGGGCGAACGGTGTGCCGAAGGCGTTGCTCGACGAATCGCTGGCGCGTTACGACGACGTTGTCGCGCTGCTGTTCGTCCAGTCGCACCACAGCGTGCAGGAACAGATGATTTCACTTGCAGACTGTGTCGTTGCCGCGCACGGAGCGAACGTGCCGGTGATCGTCGACGCGGCCGCCGAAGAGGATCTGCTGCGCTACATCGCGCTCGGCGCCGATCTCGTCACCTATTCCGGCGGCAAAGCGATTGGCGGTCCAACGGTCGGCTTCATCGCTGGGAAGCGCGCCCTCATCGAAGCCTGTGAGCTGCAACAGCGTGGCATCGCCCGCGCGATGAAGGTTGGCAAGGAGCAGATCCTGGGACTGATGGCGGCGCTGGAGGAATACGCGGCACGCGATGCCGGTACCCACAGCGCGCGACACCGCGCGCTCGTCAGTGAGATGGTGACGCAGTTGAACGGCATCGACGGGTTACGAGCCGGTATCGAATCCGACGGGGCGGGCCGCGATATCTCGCGGCTAGCGCTGCGGCGCAACGACCACGGTGACATTCGCCAACTTGTCAAATACCTGGCGTCGGGGTCGCCCAGCATTCGCAGCCGTAACCATCACCTCGACGAAGGCGTCGTGCTGATCGATCCGCGCGAACTCGACGCGGCAAAAGCCGAAGTCATCACCAATCGCGTGCGCGCGTTCTTCGAGTCGGTGCGCGCGTCGTGACTTCCACACCTGCCAACATTCGCGAAAAGCTGCTGGAAGAAGGCTGGCTGTTGATTCCAGATGTGGTTCCGAAGGCGTTGTGCGAACGTTCGACGGCGGCGCTGTGCGAATTCATCGGCGTCGATCCGAACGATCGACAGACCTGGGGCAACTACGCCGCGCAGGGTCACGGCATCGTGCCGCTGCACCACCATCAGGCACTGTGGGATGTCCGACAGATGCCTACGCTGCATGCGATATTCAGCGCCGTTTATCAAACCGAAAAGCTGTGGGTCAGTTTCGATCGCGGCTCCTTCAAGGTGCCGAGCAGTCTCCACGAGACGGGCTTTAGAATGAACGCCGTGCATTGGGACGGCGATCCGCGCGTGGACGAGGCGATGGCCGTGCAGGGGCTCGTATACCTGACCGACACGCCTGTTGAGCAAGGCGCGTTCGCGATGGTGCCGCAGCTGTACCGGACGGTCGACGAATGGGTCGCCGCGGGCCGTAGCGACGAAGAGGTGCGGCGCCCGGACGTGGCGGAATATCCGTTGGTCGGTGTCGGCGGCGGTCAGGGAAGCCTGCTGTTGTGGCATCGGCGCATGCCGCATACCAGCCTCCCCAACAATTCCGATCGGCCGCGGCTGGTGCAATACGTCACGATGACGCCGGCAGGTTCGGAGGAATCGAGGCTGCGCAACGCGCGCGAGTGCATCGAAAAGCGGCCGCCGGCATGGGCAATTCGTCAGCACGTTACGGGTCAGCTCGATCCGGAACCGGGGCCGCCCGTCGAATTGACGCCGTTGGGTGCGAGGCTGGCGGGCATCGAGCGCTGGTAACAGCACCCTGTGACGGCGCGCGGGCCTAACCTGCCGCAGCCGCGGCTATTCAGTGACGAACCGGCACACCTCGGTCCTCAAGCGCCCAAGGAAGGCGTCTCGATTCAGCAACGGCTCCGCCATCCCCGGTGGCGGTGTGTCCATGAACGAGAAATGGCCGGCCCCCTCAACTACTCGCACTTCGACCGGCACGCGGCCCCCGAGTGCGCTCGTCAGAAACTCGGCTTGCGTCAGCGGTGTGACGGAATCATTCGTTCCGGCCCACGCGAGGATCGGCACACTCAGAGCATCTAACGCGCCGGGCGCTTGAAAGAACAGCGTTGCCGGGGCCAACAGCGCCAGCCGGGCGAGGCGCTGCTCGGGCGCTATAGAGAGCCGCTGGCCCGAGCGCGTCCAGGCCTGGGCGCCTGCCAGCGCGAGCAGCAGAGTCGTCCCGATCGAATGCCCGACGCCTGCTACCGGCAGGTCGGGGTCTGCAACGCTGTCCAGTGCGAGGTTCAATCTGCGTCCCCGCAGCAGCAGATCGTGATCGGTGGGATACGGTGAACTGAGTCGCTCGAAGTGCGGCGCAACGACCGTCGAGCCGTGCTCGGCGAGAGACGTCAACAGGGGCAGGTGGCGTTCCGGATCCCCGCCCCCGCCGACTGCGAAAAGCACGATACGGGACGGGTTGACCGCTTCGAGCACAGTGACCTCGAACGTCTCCGATCCATCCGTCAGCGATCGCCTAGAAAGCACGTGTTGAGCCACGTCAGCCGAACACATTCAGGAACACGGTGATGATGATCGCGTTGGTGAAGTCGATGAAGAATGCACCCACCATCGGCGCCACCAGAAACGCCCGCGGCGCCGGACCAAACTTTTCCACTAAGGCGCCCATCACAGCCATCGCGTTGGCTGTGGTACCGAGCGTGAAGCCCACGAAGCCACCGCTCATCACCGCACTTTCGTAGTCACGGCCCATCGCACGGAACACGATTGCCGCCGCAACGAGACACGCAACCACCAGTTGCACCAGCACGATCACCATCAACGGCAACGCGAGCCCCGCCAGTTCCCAGAGCTTCAACGTCATCAGCGCGAGAACGAGAAACAGCGATAGCGTGACTGCGCCGAACTGGTCAATGAATTGATCTGACAACCCGAACCAGTCGGTCACGTTGTCGAGATTGCGGATCGCAGCGGCGACCAGCATCGCGCCAATGTATGCCGGCAGCGTCAGTCCCAATGCTGTGAATCCTTGACTGACCCAACTGCCAATCCACATTGCAACGAGTATCGCCGTGAGGTTCCGCAGAATGCCCAACGGATCCGTTTCGTTGCCATGCTGAACGACGCGCGGCAGTTCTTCGGCCGGCGCCGTGTCGACGGCAGGGGTGCCGAGATTCGGGTGCGCCAGCTTGTAGCGCTCAACCAGCCACGTGCCGATCGGTCCGCCAAACACGCCACCGAGCACGATGCCAGCCATCGCAGCCGCTATGCCGACCGAGGCCGCACCGGTCACACCCGCCTGCTCGAACAACGGCGCAAAGGCGAGACCCGTTGCCGGCCCCCCTGTCATCGTCACCGATCCCGCGAGCACACCGAACAGGGGATGCATACCGAGCAACATCGCGCAAAGAACGCCCACGACGTTCTGTACGACGACGAACACTGCGGCGATCGCAAAGAACTTCAGCACCTGCGGACCACCAATCCTCAGCAGCGGCAGACTCGCGCCAAATCCAATCGTCGTGAAAAACGCGATCATCAGCGGATTCTGCAGCGTGGTGTCGAACCGAAATAACGTGATGTCCCAATGGCGCGCAATGAGCACGACAATGGACACCACCAACCCGCCGAGTACCGGCGCCGGCAGGTTGTAACGTGCGAAAGCGGGCACCATCCGGCGCAGGCCATAGCCGCCCAACAGCACGATGCTGGCGAACGCCAGCGTCTGGATCAGGTCGAGTTCAAACACACCCCTCCCCCGTCGCGGTTGCGACTATTCGTTCTTCGTTGGACTTCCCGACGGGCAGTCGGACACCCCTTTGCGGACAACTTGATGCCGGATTCGGCCTCGGACTTCAAGTCTCGATCGCTCGACGGTGATCCGTGGCCCTGCACAGAGGCATGGAAAACGGGTATTTTGGCCAGCGGGAAGATTCTCAGATCGGGGCCGTAGCTCAGCTGGGAGAGCGCTGCGTTCGCAATGCAGAGGTCAGGGGTTCGATCCCCCTCGGCTCCACCATTGAACCGTCTTTGGCACCAGCCCCTGTGGCATCGAGTCCGGAGTCCTTAAATGAGTACAGTCGTTTGGAGAAGTTACGCGATAGGGCCCTCGAATCGCAAAAATTAAATGACTACACTCAAAATTTGTTGACTCGACCCGAGCCGCCACCGATACTCCTGCGTCACAGCAATGTGGCCGGGGGACAGCGTGACATCCCAACCGTTGGGACGCCGGGAGCAGAACAAACTCGAAAAGCGCGGCCGCATCATTGCCGCGGCACGAGCGTTGTTCACGCACAAGGGCTTCGACGCAACGACCACCAAGGAAGTGGCCGATGCCGCCGGTGTTGCGTCGGGTACGGTGTTTACCTACGCGAGGACGAAGGAAGACCTGCTCATCGTGGTCTTTCACGACGAGATGCTCGAGGTGGTCGAGCGCGCCTATGAGGCTGCTCGTCGACCGAACGGTCTGCTCCTTCAAATTCTGACCTTCTTCGAAACGCTGGTCGCCTATCACGAGCGCGATTTGCCGTTGGCACATGCGCTGATGCGGCAGCTCGGATACGTCGGCAGCGAAGAGCAACGCGCGCTCGTCGCCGAACTCATGACGAGCCTGCTCGGCCGCCTGGTGCAGCTCGCGGACGCCGCCAAGGCGAACGGAGAAGTGACCGCCTCGTGTCCCGGCCCTGCTGCGGCACGCAGCCTGTTCGCCATCTATTACTTTCATCTCGGTCGCATGCTCAGCGGCTACATCGACCGGCCGCAGTTCGATCGTGCGCTGCGAACAGACCTTGCGCTGCTGCTGCGCGGGTTGAGCAGTTCGAGTGTGCCTGCGCCGCATCCACTGGAACGGCCAACGCTACGCAGCGCCACCTGAATCACGGAGAACGCTCATGCCTGCCAGAACCGGACGCCAATTCCTCGAAGGCTTGAGAGCCCCCCGTGACATTTTCGTGGGCGGCGACAAGGTGACCGATGTCGCCGGCCACCCAGCCTTCAGCGGCGCCGCCGAAGAGCTTGCAGCGGTCTTCGATCTGCAGCACGCGCAGGCGGCTCGATGCCTTGTTCCCGATCCGGAGACTGGTGAGCCGATCAACGCCAGCCATCTGATCCCCCGCTCGCGCGAGGATCTGATGAAGCGGCACGCAGCGCTGGAAGTGTGCGCCGAGCGCAGTGTCGGCCTGATGGGCCGCACGCCCGACTACATGAACGTCACGTTCGCCGGGTTCGCCGGCCGTCCGGACGAGTGGTCGCTGCAGGGCAACGAGCAAGGCGCCGAGAACCTGATCGAGTTTCAAAAAGAGTTGCGGCGCCGCGACTTGTCGCTGACGCACACGATCGTTCACCCAACCGTCGACAAGGCGCTGGGCGACGTGCCGCGGCCCGGCAACGATGTAGCGTTGCGCAAAGTGGGCGAGACCGAGCACGGCATCATCGTGCGCGGCTCCCGGATCCTGGCGACGCTCGCGCCGTTCGCCGACGAGATGGCGGTGTATCCCTCGTATCCACTACCCGAGGGCGCGGCGGAGTTCGCGCTCGCGTTCAGCATTCCGATGACGACCCCCGGCATGAAGATCCTGTGTCGGGACAGCTTCTCGCAGCCGAAGCACCCCTTCGACCATCCGCTGTCGGGGCGCTTCGACGAACAGGATGCGTTCGTGATCTTCGACGACGTGGAAGTCCCGAAGGACCGCGTCTTCATCAACGCGAACCTGGCGGCCTACAACGCCGTGATGCGCACGTCCTGGTCGCCGAACATCATGCAGCAGACGATGATCCGGGCGCAGACCAAGCTCGAGTTCGCGTGGGGGCTGGCCAAGCGGATGCTCGAATGCATCAACGCCAAACAACCCGCGGCGGCGGAGATGCTCGGTGAGATCTGGACGTACTCGGAATTCGCCCGCGCGTCGATCTACGCCGCCGAGATGCAGGCGCAGGAATATCCCGGCGGAGTGTGGTTTCCGGACGTTCGGCCGCTCCATGCATTGCGCGCCACGCTGCCGTTCTGGTTTCCGCGGGTGAATGAGATCATCCGGGTCATGGGCTCGCACAATGTCTTCGCGGCCCCGACCCAGGCGCAGATGCGGAATCCGGAGTTGAAGCCGCTCATCGATCACTATCTGCGGGGCGCAGGTGACGTGAGCGCCGACGCGCGCGTGCGCGTGTTCCGCCTGGCCTGGGATTTCGTCGGCAGCACGCTGGCCAGCCGCAACGAGCAATACGAGCGCTTCTATCTCGCATCCGGCAGTCGCAACCGTCAGATGCACGAAGGTTTCGCGAACCCGGCGCGCGCCGAACGTCTCGTGGATCAATTCCTCGTGCCATCGCCGTCCACGGCGGAACGCACCGGGGCAGCGTGAGTGAGCCCGTTCAGTCGGGCCAGGATATGACAACAAGTCAAGTAAGGGGACCGATATGACAGGCATAACAGAACTCGGCTACGTGCGCTTCGGCGTTTCGAAACTCGCAGAATGGCGCGAGTTCGCAACCGCGCTGATCGGCCTACAGGTTGGTGACGATAGTGAGCCGGGGCGGCTCTATCTACGGTCGGACATCTGGCATCACCGGATCATCCTCGAGGAGGACGGCAGCGACGATCTGCTCGGCGCGGGCCTGCGCGTCGCGGGCCCGGAAGAGTTCCGGGCGATGCAGAACCGCCTCAGTGAACACGATGTGCACTTTGCCGTCGCGGACGCGGCGACGGCGCTCAATCGCCGCGTGCTCGAGTTGCTGACGCTGGTGGATCCAGCCGGTAATCCGCTCGAGATCTTTCACGGGCCCCGGGTAGATACCCACCGGCCGTTTCATCCGGGGCGAGGCATGTACGGCAAGTTCGTCACGGCGGATGGAGGTGTCGGGCACATGATCCTGCGGTGTGACGATTTCGCGAAGACGTACGAGTTCTACAAGCTGCTCGGGATGCGCGGCAGCATCGAATACCGGATCCCGATGCTGGATGGCAAAACGCTGGACCTGATGTTCATGCACTGCAATTCGCGCGATCACACGTTCGCCTTTGGATTGCCGAGCAAGACGCGCGTCAATCACCTGATGCTGGAGGTCGACAACCTCGACGACGTGTTCCTGAGCTACGAGTTGATCAAACAGAAGTATCCGATTGCCATCGGCCTCGGTAAACACGCCAACGACGAGATGTTCTCCTTCTACTGCATCTCGCCGTCGGGATTTCAGGTGGAAATCGGCTATGGCGGCGCACCGTCGAAGCACCAGTCGGCATACCACGTGGTGGACACCTATGGTCACGCGTTCAACCGGGGCGAGGCCGGCCAATGAGTGCCGTTGTGGCCAACCGCGTGGTATCGCCGGAACACTACATCGGTGGCAGGTTCAGCGCCGCGCGATCCGGGCGGACGTTCGATGTCGTCAACCCGGCCACAGAGCACGTCATCACCGTGGCCGCCCGCGGTGACGCAGCCGATGTCGATGCAGCGGTGGCCGCGGCGAAGGCTGCGTTCGACGGCGGTGAATGGTCACGGGCGAAAGCCTCGTTCCGGCGCCGGGTGCTGTTCAAGGCCGCCGATCTGCTGGAGGCGCGATCCGACGAGATCGTGCGGTTGCAGACGCTGGAGATGGGCGCGCCGTTGGGTCACGAGTTCAAGGGGCCGCACCCGCTGGTGGAACGCTCTGCCTGGAATCTCAGGTTCTTTGCCGAGGAGCAGGAACAGGCCGGCGAGCATGCCTTCAACCGGGACGACAGCCTGTTGACCTACACGATGTCTGACGCGGCGGGCGTGTTCGGACTGATCACGCCGTGGAACAGCCCCATCATGCTGTCCACCTGGAAAATGGCGCCGTGCCTCGCCTACGGCAATTCAGCGGTGCACAAACCTTCCGAACTGTCGCCGTTGTCCATACGGGTGCTGTGCGAGGTGTTCGCGGAAGCCGGGATGCCGGCAGGCGTGTACAACGTCGTACTCGGCTTTGGCAAGGAAGCGGGTGTGCCATTGGTCGAGCACAACGACGTCGTCGGAGTGTCCTTTACCGGCTCGCCGCCTACAGCGCGTGATATCGCCACGCGCGCTGCGACTGCACTCAAGCGCACATCATTCGAACTCGGCGGCAAGTCGGCGAACATCATCTTCGCCGACGCGGATCTGAAGAAGGCCATACCGGCCGCCGCCATGGGCATCTTCATGAATGCAGGACAGGTGTGCGTGGCGGGTTCACGCATCCTCGTGCAACGGCCGATCTTCGAAGAATTTCTGGCCGGGTTCGAAAAGATCGCGGAGGGCTGGAAACCCGGCGACCCAATGGATCGCAGCACCCGCCTCGGGCCGCTGGTGTCCAAAGCGCAGTACGGACGGGTGATGGGTTATCTGGACATCGCGCGCCAGGAAGGCCGCATTCTGTTCGGCGGCAACCGGCCGAAGGGCTTCGATAAAGGCTACTTTGTCGAACCCACCGCCATCGTCGACGCCGCGCCCGGCGCCCGGGTGTGCCAGGAGGAGATCTTCGGCCCGGTGGCAACCATCCTGCCGTTCGACAGCACCGACGACGCGATCGCCATCGCGAATGACTCCGCCTACGGCCTCGCGGGCTACATCTGGACCGGTTCCCAGCACACCGCCCATTACGTCAGTCATCGTTTGCAGACCGGCATGATCTGGATCAATTCCGGCTTCGACCGGGATCTGCGACAGCCATTCGGCGGCATGAAACAGAGCGGCCTGGGCCGTGAGGGCGGGGGTCTCAGCCGCGAGTTCTTCACCAACACCCGCTTCGCGTCATTCCCACTGACGCCGCGATAGTGCAGTGGGCAGCCGCGGCAGAGGGTCAGAGCGACTCTGACCCTCGGATCACCCAAAATGGAACTGCACAGGAGCACACCGAATGAACGTATTGCAGGGCGACCGGTTCGAGCAGCGACGGATCCTTTTCCAGGGACGGCCCGAGTGGACCACAGTCGATGGCGACGAACTGCTACTGATGGATGGACGCCGGGTCCGCGAAACGGATGCGGTGTATCTGCCGCCGTGCGAACCGACGAAGATTCTCTGCATTCATCTGAACTACGAATCCCGTCGGGTCGAGTTCCGCGCACCCAAGCTCACCACGCCAACCTACTTTCAAAAACCGACGACGGCGCTGAACAGTCACCGCGGCATGTTGAACCGGCCGGACAACTGCCGCTACCTGAATTACGAAGGGGAAGTGGCGGCCATCATCGGCCGGCCGATGAAGAACGTGCCGCGGGAAGAAACGTGGCACTACATCGCCGGTTTCGCACCGGCGAACGACGTCGGCGCGCAGGACTATCGAGACACCGATGCAGGCGGTATGACGCGCGTGAAGGGGATGGATGGTTTCTGCCCCGTCGGACCGGGCATCGTCCGTGGCATCGACATTCGCAAATCGACGCTGCGCACGTATCTCAACGGTGAGGTGGTGCAGCAAGGCGATCTCGCCGAGATGACGTTCGGCATCGACTACCAGCTAGCCGATCTGTGCCGCCACATCACACTGTTGCCGGGCGACATCGTGCTGACGGGTACCCCGGCCAACTCGCGACCGATGCAACCCGGAGACGTCGTTGAAGTGGAGGTGACCGGCCTCGGACGCCTGACCAACACGGCACAGAACATTCCGGCGCCGGCCCATGACGTCGGCCATCAACCCACCGACACCGATGCGGTTCGGCGCGTCGCGCTCGGAGGCGACTGGTGGGCGGAGCAGGATGCGAAGGCCACAAGCAGGTGACCCTGAGTCCGGACCGGATCGCCTAGATTGCCGCCGACATCTGGCGCGCAAAGCACTGTTTGACAGATTGGGCGAAGTCACGCTGAGAATCGAATGACGCCCAACGAGTAAACAGAGGCGTGGTCGACGAGCCGCCAGCCGGATGACATTTGGAGACTCGGAATGAACTATGGAGACGTCGCAAATCCAAAGACCTACACAGACGTAGTGCAGCTACATCAATTGCTGACTCATATGCGCCGGCACCAACCGGTCGCCTGGATCGAGGCGTCCGATCACAGACCTTTCTGGGCAATCGCCAAACACGTCGCCAGAATGACCTTTTCCTCAACGCGATTCGGTTCGAAGCCGGGTAGGGCCGCGCCGATTCCTCCGAGCGCGCGCCCAACAATTTCGTTCGGGGGAATCGGGAGAGCTCGGAGCGGCCGGCACGCATTCCACGAACTAGACGACGCGAAGCCGACAAGGTGCGTTCGGCCGCGGTGAGACTGTGATCGTCGACCCGTTCGATGTTGTCTGTCGCGTTTACCATTCCTGTCGATTTGGTCGGATCCGAGGAGCATCCGATGTCCATTCAACAAACGATTGTTTCGATACTCGCCGTCGCAGTACTGGGGAGCGGCTGCCAAAGTAATTCGGTCACCGAGAGCCAATGTATCGCCGGTGATTGGCAAACGGTCGGCTATCGGGACGGTGCCGATGGTTATCGCAGTAGTCGACTGCTGGAGCATCAGGATGCATGCGTCAAACATGGCGTTATACCCGATCGCAACGCATACATGGCCGGTTGGCAGCAAGGCGTGCGCGAGTATTGTCAGGTCCAAAACGGATTCGACGTCGGCGAGCGCGGCTATGGATACGACAACGTTTGTCCCGCCGATCAGCGCGATGCCTTTCTATCGGCGTATCACGATGGTCGACAACTCTATCTGGCGCGCTCCGACGTCAGCAATCTGGAACAGGCAATCAGTCAGCGGGAATATCGGCTCGACGCAATCAAGGCGGAACTGGTGTCGAGCGCAACTCAGCAATTCGACCCGACATTGACCCCTGCTGCGCGAGTCGACCTGTTGGCGACGATGCAACGTCTTGCTGAGGAGCAGGGGCGGATCAACGGCGAACTACCGCAGATGCGCCAGGAATTGGCCAACAAGACACAGCAGCTCGCCGTATTGCAGCACTAGGAAAGTCGGTCGTTCACGGCCGGCTTCACCGACCGGCCACCCAACTTCAGAACGAAGTGCATCATGATGTCGGCGGACGTGAACCGAGCGACGGCCGTCCATGTGGCGAATGATGATCGTTCCTGAGTCACGTTGCCTCCCTTTGCTCTCTCGTTGGCTTGTCCGCGCGATCACCCGGCATGATGCCACGCCCCGGCGCATCACCGAGTGCTTTCGAAAACGACTGCGCCGCACCTTGCGAGACCCTCACAAGGAGCGCTTGAAACGACGCGTCGTACCGCCCCCTGCGATCGCGAATTCCCAGCGGAGGCATTGACGAAACGAAATAGTCGATGGCGTTTGCATTGGTACCCACTACCTTGCGCACTCCGATCGGATTCAAGCGACGATCGCCACCGTCCACCGCGTTGGTCATCTGCGCAACCACACGTTCGCCATCGGTGGTGTGATCCGAGCTCCAGACGAATTGGCCGTGCGGCAGAAACCCCAATTCGAGGTTCAACCGGAACACCAGGTCGAGTTCTTCGAGAGTTGGAGCACGCCAGTTGTCACGGCCATCTTTGCGGTGCTTGTTCAGCGCGGCCAGCTGATTGTCCGCTTCCGATCGAGTGGCCAGAAACAGCCGCGCCGATTCCGCATCGACCCCGTCGCCGATCCGTCGCCAATCCGTGGGCACAAAGATGATGGCGTCGCTCGAACGATCGCATAGGTACAGAGAATGCTCGACACCATGCTCAGTCACATATGTCGTCGGATCCCACACCGGCGACGCCTGCGGCGTTTCCGAGTCGCGCGACTCCGTGGCAAGAATCTGAGACGTTTGTAGCTGCAGCGGATCGCGATGCGGTTCCGACAGCGGGAACACGCCGGTGGCCGCAAAGTCGCGCGCCAACATTTCCCGCACCGCCGCTTTCCCCTGCCGCTGCTCCATCACGTTGGCCCAACTCACGAACAGTCGCCGCATGGAATGGGACCAACGCACCGTCAGGGTTCGGTCTTCGTCGCGAGCGAGCGTGCAGACGAACAAGTACTCCAGCACCGATCGGTGCACGAACCTGAGACGCCCCGCCGCATCGGCAATGAGCAGAGATCGAGCACCGAACTGC
Organism: uncultured Gammaproteobacteria bacterium; assembly: GCA_963735085.1. Taxonomy (GTDB): domain Bacteria; phylum Pseudomonadota; class Gammaproteobacteria; order Pseudomonadales; family Azotimanducaceae; genus DATJGR01. Next base: position 1,414,424 of record CAVTJP010000005.1, on the reverse strand, counting down.
CATTGCTCCAACTTCGGTGTCTGCGAAGCTGCGATCTCCATCGACTCGCTTCGATTGCCCCCACCTGTCGACAATCGCAGGTACGACTCGACCGCCAGTTTTTCGGCGATTGACCGCAGCAGGTCCGGCTCGATCCATCCGCGTTCCCGTTCGAGCCAACGCTCGACCATGAATTCATACAGTTCGAAGGGCTCCGAGAGCTTGCGTCCGCCGGTGACCAGTTCGGGCACCAGCGCAAGCAACATCGGCTGCGCGGCCAGGTCCGACATGGACGTGACGACGGCGTTGGCGCGGCGCCGGCGGCTCCTCTGAAACCACGGCAGGCTCCGCCGGAGATACTCGTTGATCTGTCGTTCAGAGAACGGCGCCAACTGAATTTTCTCGAATGCGTGGCCCCCCGGCGCGGTACTGCAGGAGATCACGACGCGCTTGAAGTTGGCGCATGCCGCCATGATCTGCTCGATTCTTTGGTCGCCGCTGTCGATGGCATCCGCGTCCTCATCGAGTCCATCGACAAACGCCACCGTGTCCGTCGGGTGTTGCACCGATTCGAGTTTGCTCAGGGTTTCCGGGCGGCCGAGCCGAACCATCACAATCCGCAGGCGTTTGCTCGGTCGACGCTGCTGATTCCGATAACAGTAGTTCAGCAGAAACGTCGTCTTGCCCATGCCCGAGTCAGCAAGCAGCAAATAGTGCCTGGGGCCATCTACGCGGGATAGCAGCTCGTCCATGCGCGGCCGCAGCGGCTGCGCCTGGACACCTGGTGCATCGAGTTGGACGCAGTCGGGTTCCACGTAGTTTTCGGTCGCGCGGCGAATCGCGTCGGCATCGAATGACTCTGCACCAAACGCCCGCTCGAGTCGGCGACGCCTGATCATTGATCCCGAGAATTTCCGGACCAAGACCACCAACGCGAACACACCGGCCAGCGCGACGATGGCCCACCAGAGTTCAGAACTCCTCACCAGCGCATCGATCATCAAGAACCTCGTCGAAACTGCGGGACAGCGGGTCGCGACGTCTTCGAGCACCTGCCAGACTACCAGCTTGACACGCTGGCGCCGCAGAAGCTCGACCAGCGAGCGCAGTTACCCCGGTCAGGCAATCGCTGACGGCAAACGTAAGGGGCGGCGCGGTTCGCGGCGGCCGCATCGCCTCGGGTCCCATTCGGTCCCGCGCGTCGAAAGGAACATGATGCCTTACACGACCCCTCGCCGTGGAGCAGGTCTTCCGCAACGGACGTTCACGCGCGCGTCATATGCGCAAGCTACCGTTGCGGCATGGAACTAGACGAAGTTTTCGTACCGGAAGAGCGGGACATCCCACCCAGCGGTGATCTCGACGACGCCTTCGAGCTGTAATGGCCGGATGCGGCGGCGCGGCTCGATCGCCGCCTATGCTCGCCGAGCAGTCGTATGGAGGCGCATGAATGGCCAGGACGCATGTGTCATGCTCCCGCCGCTGATTCGAACGACCTCGGCCCCGGACTTCGAAGTCGCCATGAATGTTGATACAGCCGCCATTCGTCGCTTGCGTGACCATCTGCTTTCAACTGTCACCGGCGATGGCGCTTCCATTCGAGACAACGTCCCGGAGCCGGTGGCGCGCGACGCAATCAGGCAGCGCGTCGAGCCATTTGCCGAGACGATGTACCTCGTCATGGTGGCCGACGGTGATCCGGCATCGGTGGAACGCAGAGCGCTCATCGCCGCCATCGACGTGCTGACGGACAGCCAGCTGAGTGCGGCCGACGTCGATGCCATGGTGACCCAATTCGAGCGCAACGTGGGCCGGGACGGGGGCGAAACGCGCCTCGCCGAGATCGGCGCGCGTGTCGGCAGGGATCGAACCGACCGCGAAACGGCCTTCATGCTCGGCGCGGTGGTGGCACTGGCGGATGATCGAATCGACGTACGAGAGAATCGTGCGCTCGAATGGATCAAGGAGTATTTCGGAATCTCAAAGGGGCGGGTAGATGCACTGCTGCAGACAATCGCCTAGTGCTCCGATTCTGGCACGAAAACCTCGTTAGCCTGCGCGGCGCCGGAAGAGATGACCAGTTCGACGTGATGGCGGTGGACGTCTTTGTCAGCCGCGAATATCCGTGGCACCCGAGCCGCATTGATGTATCGGACCCCGTCGCGTTCCACGCACCAAGGCCGTTCCCGGCCGCATTTCGTGCGCAGGTGCATGTGGCCGGCAACCACCGCGAGCACGCGCAGGCCGCGGTCCACTGCATAATCGATCGCGGCCGTCAGATCAGGATCACCCCAATCGCCGCCGTCGGTCTTGAAGTCACATCCCCACATGTCGTTCGGCGCCTCGCCAAGCCCTCGAGGCCCGTTATGCGATAGAAACACAACCTGCCCCGTCTCGCACCGATCGACGAGTGTGCACAACCGCTCCGCCGACTGCTCGACGCTGTCGATGCCATACGTCGCGAGCATGTGCTGCGGAAACGACAGCAAGGCACCGCCCATGCTGTGGGGACGCGCGGCGATCAGCGTGACGTCGCCGGCGGCCGACAAGCGATGCGTACTGTAGCCGCACAGGCGAACGGGCACGTCGACCGGACCCGCTTCCTCACGCATCGCCAACAGGCGCTTTATGCCGCCCTGGTGCGACAGTTCCGCCGCAAGCGCGGCGATATCGCCGGTATCGTTGTTGCCGGGCATGACCAGCGTCGGCGTCCGCAAATGGGCCATTTCCTTCGCGATCCGTAAGCTGCTGTCCGGTGTTCCTCCGCCGAGATCTCCGGTAAAGAGCAACAGGTCGTAATTGGCGCGGTTGAACTGCGCAACGTCCACCGCATCCCAGTGCGTGTGCAAGTCGCCAACTATGCCGATACGAATTTGCATCACGCGGGCGCACCTATTTCCATGAGGCGATGTGGTCAGAGTAGCGTACAAACGCATCCGGTGACCTGATATCGCCGGGCGGCGCGAAGGTGCGAATGATCCGCACCTCCGCTCAGCTGAGACAACACGTGACGTCTTCACTACCTGCCGCTAGATTGGAATACCAATCGACACCGCGTGAGAAACAATGCAACAGGTGCTGACACACGCTTCGCGCCATCAAACACCTCAAACGCCAACAAGATGACGTCCGTCAGCCCGGGTGCGTTGTCTTACTGGCTTCGATCCATCGAAGGTTCGCTCTCGCTGCAACCTGCTCTTCGCGGGCCGCATCGCACGGACATCGCGATCGTCGGCGCCGGCTACGGCGGCCTGTGGACGGCCTATTACCTGAAAAAGCTCGATCCGTCGGTGAACGTGACGGTGGTGGATTCCGCGTTCGCAGGGCGCGGCGCGGCCGGTCGCAACGGCGGTTGGTGCTCTCTGGATGTGTCCAACTACCTCGGCCTGCTAGAGAATGAGCAAACCCGGTCGCGGGCCGTCGAATTGATGCCGCACCTGACGAGAATGGTCGACATCGTTGGCGAAGTAGCCAGCGCGGAGCACATTGACTGCGACTACCATAAAGGCGGCGTGGTACACGCGGCTGTCGCACCGGCACAACTCGATCGCGCCCGTTCCGTGCACGAGGCGTTCGAGCAGGCGAGCCTTGGCCACATCCATCGCTGGCTGGAGAAGCCGGAACTCGATCAGCGCGTCCGCATGGCGGGCAGCCTTGGTGGAACCGTTTCTCCGCATTGCGCGGTGCTGCATCCGGCGAAGCTGGCACGCGGACTGGCGAAGACCATCGTCGACCGAGGCGTCTTACTGTTTGAGTCATCCGCTGCGCTGAAAATCGAGCCTGGCGCCATCACGACACAGCACGGACAGATCACCGCCGACAAAGTGATCGTCGCGACCGAGGGTTACACCGCATCCACACCGGGCTTGCCGCGCCGACGCCTGATGGCCATGCACTCGTACATGACGGTGACGGAGCCGCTGGACGAGGCGATATTCGATGAGATCGGCATGCGTGACCGGGAAGCTTTCGGCGACATGAGCTGGCTGGTTACTTACGGGCAGCGGACCGCCGACAACCGTCTCGCGTTCGGCTACGGCGGCAAGTCTTTTGCCAACGGCAAACCCCGGGACGTGTTCCCCGGCTCGCGTGCCAACTTCAATGACGTGCATCAGGCTTTGGAAAGACTGTTTCCCGTGCTGAAGGGTGTGAGGTACGAGCAGGACTGGGCCGGCGCGATGGGCATGAGCCGCGACCGGACCCCGTTCGTGGAGTACGACCCGGACACGGCAACCGGCTGGCTGGGCGGGTTTTTCGGCAATGGTGTGGCCGCCACGAACCTGGGCGGCCGAGCCATGGCGGACTTGGCGCTCGGCAAACGCTCAGAGCTGACCGATCTGAGCCTGATGGTTCGAATCACCGCAAAGCCGCTCAAACAATTCCGCCGCTGGGAGCCCGCGCCGCTCGCCTGGTCGGCGAGTAACGGGCTGCTCAAAAGCCTGCGGCTCCGGGACAGGCTGGAGACCGGCGGACGGTCGGACTGAAAATCCGCGTGTCGGCAGTTCAATTCTGCCCCTGGCCACCATGTCTGGTTTGCGACACATATCGGACGTTCTCTATTGCGCTTGGGCCGGCCCGATCAACGGCGTGCGTACAGGTTTGGCCAAGCCGAAGAAAACCACCGTGGTGTTGGCGGCAAATCGGGTGGATAGCGCCTCGTCCGGCATTTCGCTGAAGCCGACACCCGTCTCGTTCCAGCTGTTGGCAACCCAGGCGTTGCCGGCGGGATCGAGAGCGATGCCCGTAATGGTTTGCAGACCGCCGATGTAGCCACCAGAGGGCGAAATCGGATCGCCTGTCGCGAGTCCCGGCGGGCAAGTCTCGGTGCGTACACCACACAACTGGGTGATGGTGTGGCTCATGGAATTCGAAATCCAGACATTGTCATTGCCGTCGATGGAAACACCCCAGGCCCCGTTCATGCTCTTGCCGGCGTCGAAGGGTCCGAGAACCGTGCCGTCAGGGCGTATCATCGACACATCGCCCCCGGGGTACTCGGCGGCGATGCTAAACAGATCGATCCACCCCTTTGCCGCGCGCTCTTCGTCCGACATCGAACCTTTGAGACTCGCAATCTTCGCGTTGAGCTTTTCCTTGATGAATGCCAGTTTCTCCATGGTGTCGGGATGGCCGATGGAGTTGGTGACCCAGGCATTGCCCTTGCTGTCGATGGCAATGGCGTGCGGACTGTATCCGACCTCAAACTCAACGGCTTTGGCTGGGTCGTTGGCCGGAAAACGGGTCACGGTATTGGAGCCGCTATTGGCGATCCAAATCCTGTCCTGCTGGTCAATGGCGATGCCGAACGGCGCCTTGACCTGGAGGGTGCCATCCACGGGTTTGCCGTCCACGGTTCGACCGAGAATGCGGCCTTTCGAAGCATTGCCCTGGGGCAGGTAAGCGATCTGACTGTGTCCATTGTCGACTGCCCAAACGTCGCCTTTCGGGGTGACGATGATGCCTTGCATCTGCCCCAGCGTTCCGCCGAAGTTGTAGCCGGTCTTTGGCGAAAGCGGCCGCCCAGTCTTGCGATCGAACACGGAAATGTTGCTGCCGATCAGGCTGGTGACCCAGACTTTGTCATCGGCGGATATGGCTATGCCCCATCCAGCGCTGTCGACGCCACCGCCGAGAAAGCCCGTGATCATCGGCGAAAGCGGCTGACCGTCCGGCGCGAATTTCGTGATGCCGCCGCCAAACTGCGCAAAAATCGTGGTTTGGGACCCGACCATGAAGTTGTCGGCTGCCCACATGTTGCCCTCGCCGTCGATGGCGATGCCGCCCACCCCCGAGTAACCACCTCCCGAGTAGACCAACGACAGGGTCCATGCGCTGGGAGCGAAGTTGAGGTAAGGGATGAGAGCCACCTCGCGCCACCGCTTCCCGGCGGGGACGGGATAAAATTCGTTCAGCAGTCCGAAGAGCTTGTCCGCTTGATATGACGGGTGGCGGGCGATGTTCTGCGCCGCGGAAAGCGTGTTGGTCGGCGCGACCCCACCCGGCGGTGTGGCCACTTCGAAGAGCTTGTGGCACGCGTCCGGTATCGCCGTAACGCAGCCCGACAGCAGAATGCCCAGCGTGTTGAACTTGGCCAATGTGGTGGTCTGCGAACTGTTCAGCGGATCCTGGAGGACCGATCCCAGGCCGCCTGTTTCGAGATTGACCAGGTTCGGCACGTTTCCGGCCGCGACCCGCAACCCAAGTGCATTGCCACGCAACGCGGTACCGTTCAGAAACTGCGCTCCGGTCCATGCGGAGGCCACTGTGGTGAGCTCGTTAATCGTCACGCGCTCCGGGGGCTTGGTTCCCAACGTGGCCATCAGGGTGATTGCGGGGTTCGGTCCCTTGCCGGATGTCAGCTTCGCTTTACCGCCTGCAGCAATGAGGTAAACCACGCCGGCGTCACCCCTGCGGTCGGCAAGCGCCAAATCGTAGCTGCCATCGTCATGCGTCTTCGCCTCGGCGAGCTTCTGGGGGGCACCCGGCCCCGCCAGCCAAACGGTCACATCTGCCCCGGAAATCGGAGCACCGCCGGCCTCGACCCGTCCTTCAATACGATCGGCAGCGAAGGCCGATCCCGACATGAGTGCGACCGAAATGGCGAGCGCGGCACATTTCGCTGTTTGCATCATGAGTTGCTTCACGGTGGCCTCAATCCTTTCGTTTGCTGCTGCCCAGGGTAGCTGCTGCCCAGGGTAGAAGGTGCCAGCGCCGTAGTGCCGCGGCCCACGCGCTTGTCTGGGATCGAATGACTTACTTCGCCAATTCGATACCCGGTGGCTGCCAGGAACCTCCCCCGGGCGGCAGAATCGACGGCGCTTCCGTCCTGGGCCAGTAAAGGCGCATCACGAGGTAGGCGGGGTCGTTGGGTGCGGGCAACCAGTTGGATTCCTTGGCCTTGCCGGGGTTGTCCTTCTGGATGTAAATCGTCAGCGATCCATCCTTGTTGGTCTTCATGTCAGGCAACATCGGCGAGTTGATGAGATAGCGGTTGATCGGATTCTCGATCAGCAGCTGGCTCTTGCCGTCATACATGGTCACCGACCAGAACGCGTTCACCGGCGGTAACTGTCTGGCGGGGAAGGTGAGGGTGTAATCGTGTTTGCCGGTATCGATGGTCTCGCCATTGCTGTCGATGCGCGTCGCGGGATACATCGCTTCGGCGGGGTCATTCGCGTAGATGCCGCCTCTTGCCGTTGCCGCGCGCTTGAGCCAGTCGCCATGGTAGAAAGCGTTGTCGCCACCGGCCAATCCACCGACGTTCCAGCCGTTCTGGACCTTGCCGCCATCGGCAACGAGCGCGCTCACCTTCTCCGCTCCTGCCTTCATTCCGAGCAGAACGGCCGCCTTGTGTTCGGCCGAGAGATCCTTGAAGTCGAACGTTTTACCCGGTCCGATGCCGATGGTGGCCAGCCTGGCGCGAATCTCTTTGTTCTGCGCCGTCTCCGGCACGTATTGCAGCGCGGCATCGAGATACTCGAAGAAATTGTCCTTGATGCCGTTGGTTGTTGCCGGGACGAAATCGATCGTCGGCGCTGCCGCCGGTGCAGGTTGATTCAGGAAAGCCGACAGGGGTTGCACATTGTAGCCCGCCTGGACCTTCACTACGTTTGGCATGTCATCCGCATTGAAGAGCTGGGTGCGGAAAATCGTCTCACCGAACGGCGTGCTCGAGTGGAACACTTTTTTGATACCGGCCGGCGTCTCGCCCTTCCAGTCTGGACCAGCGACCAGGTAACTACCCGCGTCCGTCCCGGTGGCGCGGCTGCCGATATAGCCGTAGTTGTAGGTATTGCCATCAACCAGTTGTACAGAGTAGTAGCGTTTCTTGTCCACGGCCGGAACCGAGATCACCATCGGCTCGGCGCGCAGGTCGAGCCATACGGCCGAATAAGGCGTGTCGCTGTTCGGCGTGACCACCGCCGTGTCCTTGTAGGTGAACACGCGCGCCTCGTTCTTGATGACATTGAACGGCGCCTTGAACTGCCCGGAGTTCTTGTCGACAGAGAACTCATTCATCACCGCATAGTTCATCACGATCGGGAGGCCGTAGATGAAGCCGTCCTCGGCGATCGCCTTGGTCTGCTCGATGGTTGGCGCCGGTACGGCCGCTTGCTTGTCGGTCTTGTCCGCAGCACTCACCGGGTCGCTTTTCTTGTCGCAGCCTGACAGCAGCACAACGGCGAAGGCGGTTGCAACGGCCAGCATTGCACCAGTCCTGAACGATTTCATTGAGGCGCCTGTCGTTTGATGGATTGTCGTGTTGGTCATGTGATGGTGACTCACTTGACCGTTTCCAGCGGCGGCTGCTTCCAGCTGCCATCCAGTGCCGCCTGCGCCGGCCAGTACAGACGCATGTACATCGCAAACGGTCCTTTCGGTGCGGGCAGCCAGTTGGATTCCTTGCTCTTGCCGGGGGATTCGTTCTGGATATAGAGAGTCAGTCCGCCATCCGCATCCTTCTTCATCTCGGGCAGCATCGGCGAGTTGATCAGGTAGCGGTTGATCGGATTGGCCACCAGCAGGCTCTGCGGCAGCTTGTACATGGTCAGCGACCAGAACGCCTTGACCGGCGGGTACTCACCCGGCGCGAAGCGCAGGATGTAGCGGTTGGCACCGGTCAGCGGCTTGCCATGTGCGTCGACGCGATAGACCGGATACATCGCCTCCTGTTTGGTGTTGCCATAGATGCCGATCGTCGCGACCCAGCGATACAGGTAGTTGTTCTTCAGGAATTTGCGGGTGCCGAACACATCGCCCGAGGTCAATTTCCCTTCATCCATCAGTTTGACCTGGCCGGCGAACGCCTTGTACGCGTCGGCGCGGCCTGCTTCGATGGCGGTCTTGATCTCCGGCGAGAGTTTGGTCGGATCAAACGTCTTGCCGCCGCCCACGCCGATCTTGGCGAAGCGTTTCATGAGGTCAACCTCGCTCGGAACGGTCGGGCAATAGCCAAGCACAAAGTTGAGGACGTTGAAGAACGCCAGCGAGGTCTTCTCTTCACCCTTGGCGAGCGGCTTGACCCAGTCGACGGCCGGCGCAGCCGCAGGCGCGGGTTTGCCGAGGAACGCGGACAGCGGCTGCACCTTGTACTGGGCCTGGATCTTCTTGACGTTGTCGAGGTCGGCCGGGTTGAACAACTGGGTACGAATAAGGACCATGTCGAAGTCCGTGTCAGACCGGATCACTTCTTTGATGCCCGCGGGCTTTTCGCCTTTCCAGCTCGGCCCGGCGATCAGAAAGCTGCCGGCGCCATTGCCCGTCGCACGCGAACCGACGTAGGCAAAATTGAAGGTGTAGGCGTCGATGAACTGGATGCTGTAGTAACGTTTCTTCTCGATCTTGGGCACGCTGATCACGATCGGCTCGGCGCGCAAATCCAGGCCCACGAAGGAGTAAGGCGTGTCCGAATTGGGGGTCTGGATTGCGGTGTCAGCCGGGGTGTAGACCGTGGGGATGTTCTTGATCTGGTTCCACGGCGCCTTGTACGACTTGTCATTTTTGTCGACGAAGTAGGCGTACTGGATGCGGTAGCTGTCCACCAACGGATAGCCGTAGATATAGGCTTCCTTGGCGATTGCCGTGGCTTCCGCCGCGGTGGGTTTGCTCTGCTCGCGCTGACCTGCTGTTGCATTTGATGCAGTGGCGGCCATCGGCGTCGCACAGAGCAACCCGAATGCGATGATCGCAGCGAGCGTGGTGATCGCGTATCGAATCCGCATAGGCGTCTCCTTGGTGCGGGGTTGTCAGGTTTTGGTGAAGGCGCGGATTGTACGTTGTATCGCCGCGCGAGACGAACCTCGCGTTCGAAGTGGTGCCATTGGGATGAAGCCGCTGCAACTGCAGCACGGGTGCGCGGCCGGACAGTTCCGTTAGTGGCGCGCTGCGCGAGCCTGCCAGGTAAGCGGGTGAAGTCCAACTACCCGATCGTGAGCGGAATGACACCGACAGCGGGTGGTGTGCGTTCTTTGGCGATGTGACAGCGCGATCGCTGACTAGAGGTGTTGGTGGCCTCAATCAGGTCGAGGTGTCACGCCACGCCGCACGAAGCAGTCTCTGCGCCCCTTCAAGATCACCTGAGTACGCGTCGTGTTTCACCGCGTTCTGCGAAGAGCGATGCTTGCCACGTTTGCTTAGCGGGCCTGTGCTCGATTGCCACGGTTTCCAACTGCGGAACTGGCTCGCCTGTCTCTCACGCTCTTCCTTCGTCCAATCGCAACCTGACATCGTGATGGTTCGTTCCTGAGTTTTGAAATCTACATCATCCCCTGTCGGTGGGGGCAGTTACCGGGGAAGCCAGACCTCGTATTCGCGCCCCGGCGAAAGGTGATCTTCGTTCACGGTTGCTTTTGGCATCAGCATCGACACGGAAGATGCAGGTGTAGTTGTGCGCCAACCGTGAGTATTGGATTCGCAAGCTTCGCGGCACCGCGCGAAACTGCGAGGGTTGAATTGGAGCGTGCTGGTGATTTGGAAATGCGAAACTGGTCGAGTTAAGGCTTTGCGCGAGCGGTTGCGCGCTTCCCTGATGGTCTGGGCAGATAGCCTCGTTGAGGTTTGCTCAAATCGCGGCGAATGCGCGGGCACGTTTTGGGCACACTTAGAGAATGGCGGTGTACGTTTGCGTGAGCGAGTCTCGAATAATCAGCGAGTAGATACGCCATGATACGCAATTGGGCGCATCTATCTGGTTCGAACCCCGTCCTCTCCTCGATTCCACCCAGGGTGCCCTTAGGTTCGAAGATCGACTTGGGAATGGTCGCATCATGTCCCCTTATGCAAACAGAGTCGTCATTCGAGCCGCTGATAACAGCAACTAATGGTGTTCAATTGTACGAGTTCTTCTAACATGCGCGCGAGGGGGAGCCAAGCGCCGCCCCTTTGTAGATCCGCTTGTAATCTACGAGTGTGGGGAATTTGCGGGGATCAGTCGTGCATGGTGGTGCATTGTCAGGCATCTGGTCGCAACGGACGCCCGGTAAGCCATTGATTTAGTTAACCCTACTCATTTCATTCCTAGACTGAAAATCCGCGTGTCGGATCACCATGTACGAGTACGCGCAAAGCAGCGACGAGCACAACCAAGCGCGTCAGGCCGCGGCATTCGGCAGGCCGTTCGTTGACATGCTCCACTCGCTCCGCGTCGGTGTTACCGGAAACGGCGGCACCGGAAGCCCGTTCGCGACGCTCGGCGCGCGCGCCGGCATCGGCGAGCTCGTGCTGATCGACAAGGACCCGCTCGCCGAAAGCAATCTCGGGCGGGTCAGGGGTTTGATGAAGGCCGATGTCGATAAGCCGAAGTCGGAGACGCTCAAGACGTTCATTGAAGGCATCGGTGTATCGGTCAAGGTGGCCGCCATTGCGTCCGACCTCGATACCGATCCGGTCGCCATCGATGCGCTCGCCAGTTGCGATGTGATCGTTGGCTGCACCGATGATTTTGCCGGCCGCGAAGTAATGAACATCGCGCTCTACGCTTACGCGCAGCCGCTTATAGATATGGGGCTCGGCGGCATGGTTGATGATGGGGCCGACGGCCAGCCCTATCTGCGCTATCACTGCGGGCGAGTTAGCACGATCCTTCCCGAGTGGGGGCAGTGTCTCTTCTGTCAGGGCGTGATCAAAGACATCTGGATTCGCACGCAGCTCGCACGCCGCGAGAACCCGGACATCAGCGACGAGGAGCTCAAGGAACGCTACCTCCAGGACGGCGGCACTGATGCGCCCGGCGTCGAGCCGTTCACGACGCGACCGCAGACTACGCGCTTGCAACGCTATTCGATCTCATCAAACCGTTCCGGCGTTTTGCGCCGGAAGTGCGCCGCGATATGTTCTTCGTCGACTTCGTGAAGATGGAGATACGCAGTCAGGAAACTGTGGGCGATCCCCACTGCCCGTATTGCCGCGCCCGCAAGTTTCTTCTATTGAAGGAGTCATGCAGGCTCAACCGACCATTCTTGGGCAAGCGCGATGAGTTTGTTTAGCAGGCTTGCCGCATGGATCAGCGCTCTCTTCGCTCCGGCACCCGAGCGCGTGCCGGGGCGGCCCGCGATCCCGGAACCGCCTATCGCCTTCTCCTCAGTCACATCCCTCGACAAGCCGCCGCGCAACGAGGAGATCGCAGCAGGACAGCTTTACTACGTCGCGAACGGCGACAAACCGAAATGGTCGTTGTTCAAATTTCCATGCGGATGCGGCAGCGTCGTCACGCTCTCGCTCCAGCACGTCCACCGCCCCCCACTGACGGCTATCCTGCACCGCCGGCGGGCGGGCGACGCTGTACCCGTCGGTGTGGCGCGATAAAGGCTGTATGAGCCATTTCTGGCTGCGGGACGGACGTGTCTACTGGTGCCTTGATACGGGCTCCGATCCGCGCCTTCGGCGCTCTACGCGGGAAGAGAGCGTTGCTGATTTCTGATCTGTTAAAATAGATCATCTAAAGCGCATGATCTAGTTCTGTATATCCACTCTTGTCTGTGGGGTCTCTAAACGATATATTAAGACATATCATCCATGTCATTTGATATAGCTTTATAGATCACCGTGAGAGGCGAGGCAGTATGGCATACGCGACGGAGCAGATAGCACAGGTTTTGAAGGCCGCCCGCGAGGGCAAGGGCCTGAGCCAGCGTGCGCTTGCCAAGCTGGCGGGTGTGCCGCAGAGCCATATCTCGAAGATCGAGAACGGCGGGGTCGATCTGCGCCTGTCGAGCCTGGTCGAGATCGCTCGCGCCCTCGATCTTGAAGTGACCCTCGTGCCGCAGAAGAACCTCTCGGCGGTTCAGTCGATCGTGCGCAGTGCGGAGCGGGCGGCAGCTCCTGATCTGTCGCATCTATCACCCGCGCGTGAATTGCAGAAATTGCAGGAGAGCATCGGCGCCGCGCTGCACGACAACCCTTCGATCAAGGAACTCGCGCAGCTCCAGAGCGGAGCGCGCGATCTCCAGCGCCTCGTGGCAACGGAGGTGCTCAACATCACCACGCTGCGTGAGGCCGAGAAGGCAGTTGAAGCGTTCAGGAAAGATGCAACGCATCTGAGCGATGTGCGGCGTGCGCTCTCGCAGATTCGTGAGGTGCGCAATGCGATTGTGCATGCGGCGCCGGCAACGGGGACCGTGAAGCCGGCCTACAGCCTTGCGGAGGACGACGATGGCTGATGTGTTCGTCCTCGAAGTTCTGCTCCATGGCGCGCCGATCGGAACGCTCACGCGTATCGACGGCGATCGTTCGCTCTTTGCTTTCAATGACAACTACATCGCCGATTCGGGCAGGCCGGTGCTCGGGCTCGGCTTCAAGGACAGCATGGGCGAACTCATCACCGAGTTTCGGACCTACAGGACGGCGGTCATGCCGTTCTTCTCAAACCTTTTGCCGGAAGGCCATCTGCGCAAGTACCTGGCCGAGCGCGGCGCGGTTAACGAGAAGCGTGAATTCTTCCTGCTCTGGCTGCTCGGCGCCGACCTGCCCGGTGCGATCACGATCAGGCCGGCTGACGGTGAAGCCCTGCCGCCTGCTGCCGATCATGCCAATGATGCCGCGCGGCGAGCTACGGCACTGCGTTTTTCACTGGCCGGCGTGCAGCTCAAATTCTCTGCCGTTGCCAAGTCAACCGGCGGGCTGACGATTCCGGCAAGGGGCGTCGGCGGTTCGTGGATCGTCAAGCTGCCGTCCGAGACGTTTGAAGGGGTGCCGGAGAACGAGGTGTCGATGCTCACGCTGGCGCGGCTTGTCGGCATCGATGTTCCCGCGACAGAGCTGGTTGACATCAGCGCCATTGAAAACCTTCCGGACGGCATCGAGGCGCTTAAGGGGCGCCAGGCACTTTCGATCGAGCGCTTTGATCGCCTGAGCGATGGCACGGCCGTCCACATCGAGGACTTCGCGCAGGTGTTCGGTCTCTATCCCGAGGACAAATACGACAAGGCGAGCGCGATGAACATCGCCGCCGTCATCGGCGCTGAAAGCAACGAGGCCGACATCGCCGAATTCATACGGCGCCTGACCTTCAACACGCTGATCGGCAATGCCGACATGCATGTGAAGAACTGGTCCGTGATCTATCCCGATCGGCGCACCGCCCGGCTTGCGCCGGCATACGACTTCGTCTCGACGATTGCCTATCTCCCCGACGAGAGGGCGGCGCTGACCGTAAGCCGCAGCAAACGGTTTGATGAGTACTCCGCGGACGAGCTCTCGCATCTGGCCGCGCGGGCGCGCCTGCCCGAAGCGCTCGTGCTTGATACCGCGCGCCAAACCGTGGCGCTGTTCCATGAGCACTGGCGCAGGGAGAAGACAAATCTGCCGCTGCACAAGGACGTGATCGCCGCCATCGAAGCGCATATCAGGAAGATTCCGCTCGCCTGATTGATCACCTGCGTGCGCCATTTCGTATGCGCCTTTGAGGAACTGTCGGGCACTCAGCCCCCTGTCACGCCGTAGCCTTGCCTGCCTGCGCGTAGCCGCTTCTGCGAAGGCAGGGCGAAGGCGGAGGGCTACCTTGCGTCGCACCGACGCATCCAAATACCGGCAAGCAGGGGCTCACTCGCACCGGACACCGTCACTTCAATTCTCATTGCTTCTGACGCCTGCCTCTTCGAGTCACCGGGCTCTATGCGCTGCGCGCACCAAGCCTCTTATCGAGTCTTGCGCAGTAGGCGAGCGTCAGGGCGAACGTTGCAAATGCGAGTCAGGAACTCGTTCGCAGCATGCCTCCTCCTTAGTCCCCCAGCCGACACGAAAATGACACTATGGCAGGTCGACTAAGTCAACTTGTCTCGCAAACTGCCCATACGAAGGGTCACCCGCCGATCACATGTGCGTGAGTTTTGCGTGAATGAGTCATGCGAAGTCGTGCGCTGTCGTGCACAGACTGCAACGGACGTCCCGGCAAGTTGCTGATTTTACAGCCACGGGCAACCGAGCTTGCGGACTGAAAATCCGCGTGTCGGTAGTTCAATTCTGCCCCTGGCCACCGTGAATTCAATCACTTAGGCCCCTCAGCAAAATCGTTCTTCGCGAGGCTACTCAACGGTCTATCGTTCGGACAAAAGGCGGATGAAACCGCTGGTTTAGTTGGGCAGCTTCGGGTCATTGCAGCCGGGCGCCCCCTTGCGCCGCTCATCGGCGAAATGGATTGCCCCCAGTTGGCCCGGGATGTCAAAGAGTCGCTTGGAAGGTCTCGAAGCTCACCATGGCCGCACGCAGGCGCCGACCGAAGGTGTGTTTCAGATCGTGCACCCGAACATCGCCGAGCCCCACACGCTTGCGCGCACGACACCAGGCACCGTTCAACATCCGTTGAACTGGAGCACTAGCAAATGTGAACACATGCGTCGGGTGTTCACCGCGCTGCGCATCCACGACACGCTTCGCCACATCGTTCAGCACCACCAGGCGATCGTCACCGTTCTTCACGAGTTTCCCTGGCACGATGAACACGCTCGTGTCTAGCGCGGGAACCGGAACCTCCCAGTTCCATTGCAGATTGCAGACTTCGCCATCTCGACAGCCGGTGTTCACGGCAAACAACGCCATCTCGGCCAGATGAGCGCGTAGTTCCCGGAACAGCCCGTTGCAGCGCCCTGCTCAGCTTGGCGTGGCGGCCGATGAGTTTGCGCTTCGATACGAATCCTGGACGCCACTCATGCAGTTCGGGGCTCAACCCGAGCTTCTGGTTGGCGAAGGGCTCTGGGGTAGTACCAGCGATGTATCCGTCGAGCAGGTCTTGCCAGAGTGACATCCAGCTGCCGAGGAAGCATCTCTAGATATCAGATATCCAATATTCGTTCACGTCGTAGTGCGACGCGCGTGATTGATGCGTAGTTGGTGCGCGGTATATTTGTCGAAGGTTAAATCACGGAGGCGTCGATCGCTGCGACGCTGAAAGCGCCACAACGAGAATTCGAAGCTCCATATGACTACTAGAGACAAGAAACAAATTGGATCGGAGGTCAGTCAGCGTCGCATCTCATTGAAGACGAGCGACGTTCGCAATGCGTCAGGAATTTTGGAGCGGATGGCGAAGCTCGTGTCTCTCGAGCTTTCGGGTAGAACAAGCGAAGAGATCTACGAACTGTGTTTTTCCAGGCTTTTGGCCCCTGATCCCGCGCAGTTTGCCAGCGCTCGTGGCAAGTCCCCGGCCGGTAAAGTCTTGATGATGGGAACCGACCAACGAGACTTGTTTGTTCCTTTGCTGCGGCGCGAGGCGCGCTACCTCAATGCAGGCAGCATAGTTGCCGACCTTGGTTGTGGAGATGGGCAGACCAGCAAATTGCTGTGGGACAGACTCAAGTCAGACATTACGCTCGAATATCTTGATCCGAACGAGCACTACCTTGAGGGTTATGGGGATCTGGCGGCGCAGTACCGGCATATTCTGTCTGCGAGAGCTATGTGCAGCACGCTCAGCGATTGGATTAGACGGCCTTCGAACATCATGGGGCGCCGACAGGGCAACGGCTTCCATTTGGTCCTGTTGGTACACTCGCTTTACTTTTTGGACGACTTGAAGTCACTGCTCTTTCGGCTGATTGACGACGTGGCGCCATCGGGCAGGATCTTTCTCATTTTTGCCGACGAATTGACGGGATTTACTGGCAAAGCGGTGCTTCGACATTTGAGAAAGCATGACGCCAGCCAAGCTTCCGCATACACGAGCCGCATTCGTGATCGCCACCGGTTTTTCGGCATAGCGCGAGGGCAAAATGGCGGGTGCCACCTTCGAATCGATCGTTTGAGAAAGAGCATTGGCCGCGACGATGTCGAGTTGGCTCATTTTGAATTTCAACCGAGCCGTATCTACGGTCATTCGATGACGGATTTGTATGCCGCAGCGTTCATTACCGGACTTGCGAGCACAGGCAGTAAATCAATTGATGATCAGGTGAGTGATGTCCGAGATCTGTTCAGAACCGATCCCCAGTCAGTCGATTTTGCATTCGAATTGCGGGGCGTTCGTGCGCGAATGTTGTCAGTCTCCCAGCCCCAGTACGTCGTGATTCTGCGCAAGAGCGACAAACGATAGTGGGGCCGAACTGGGTATTCGCAACTAGGACGTGATCATCCGTCGCCACGAGCCGCGACGCCGCCCCCCTCTTTGTGTTCGTTGGCATAGAACCGGCCGCGCTATTCCCAGATGTTCAGCAGCGCTGCGAACCCGACAGTCGTGGATCTTGCGATCACCATACAGCTCCCCTCAACAAAGGCGTTTGGTCGACGGGACTTGTGTACGCCAAATTCGCCTAGTGTGCCGTTCCACCAATAACTTTACATAGCCGTTCGATCTTGCGAAGGATCGAATTCATTCTCTTCCCGTGACCGCATTGGCTGCTCCCTACCTGCCAGGCTTGCGTGTACCGCGGTAATCCGACGCACTCAGCGATCAATTGCCATCCGAAACCCCTCGTAGGTAAACGCCCCTGAAATCCTGCCGCAGTCTGCTTCACTGACGCCTTCACGCCGGGCGGTTTCGTACCATTTGGCTTTGACTCTCGCCTCCATCGCATCGATGATCGCCGCAGCCTCGTCTGCTTTGAGCAGAAATCGCGCGCATTGCGTAAGCAGGTTTTGCGCATGTGCGTAGCGATCCATGTCGCCGCACACGAGTGCCAGGTCGCGGCGCGTCGTGCTTACCGGCGTGCTGGGTATCAGATCGTAGGCCGGTGAGAGATTCCAGTCCGTTCTCATCGCAATCACCGCATGATTTCGCGGGTGATCGTCCGTGTTGGAAATCAGCGCGTTGAAGCACATGCGCTTGAACAGTTCAGGTGCATCGGTCTTCGGCTGTGAGGAGATGCGCCGTAGCTCTTCGGCAAGCTGAACGTAGGACCAGCGATGGCGCTCATCCTGCGTTTCTTCTGATCGCAGCAGCGTGAGTGCGCTCAGCATCCGCGCGCGGCGGTAGCCGTCTTTCGTCTGCTCGCGGTCAAAGCGCTTTACCAGCAGAACGTCCCGGTCTCCGACCGTGGTCACTCTGCTTTCGGCGACATGAACGCCGCATTCACCCGCGAGCGCGAGCATGGCGCATTCGACGCGTGCGTAGTTGAAGCGGTCGTCCGGTCGATTGAACTTGGCGACCCACAAGCCGTCATCATCTTCGACAACCGCCTTCGGGCGGGCGCCACCCATCGACGTGCCTGCGAGCATGAGGTCGCCAACCTGCTCAGCCTCAGCGCCTTTTGGCGGGTCCTCATCAGCGATGATCGCATCGGCGAGGGCTATCAGCGTCGGAAGTGCGATCGTCTTGTTGAATTTGCGCTTGGGAGCCGGAGGCTCGCGATTCAGACCAAAGCACAGCGCCCCTGCACGGTCATCGGGCGATTGCAGCATGTAGTCGATTTCACGAAGCCGAGTGAGTCCGGCATGTTTTTCGATGACACGGCGGCCCCAATAGTCCGGACTAGCATCGCGCAGCGCCCCGAACACACCGCCCAGGAGCGCTGTCTCGTAGGTCGTCTTCGCGAGTTTGAGCTCCAGCGGGTCGACCGGCACGGCATCCTCGCGCGCCAGGTAGCTCGCGCCGTAGACGAAGCGTCCGAGCGGGACACCGGTCCGGCTCTGCGTGAGTTCGTAGCGGCCCGCCGTCACGAACTCCGTTTCCCCGGGCAGCGTGATATAGACGAAGCACTCCTGTGTGTCGTTAAAAGTCATTGTCCAGTCCTGATTTCGCGCGAGCGCGCTCACGCTCTTGCGCGGCAGCGCGCGCAAGTCCTTCTTCGTCGCGCAGTGGGCTTGCGACGTCCTCAATCTGCCCCAGCAGGTCGTAAGCCCAGAGCAGGGCCATGTAAACAGCAGCACTGGTCGAGGGCTTGCCTTTCTCCGCTTCTGAAACAGGCCAGGGCCCGGTGCCGATCTTTTCGGCCACATCCTCAATCGTCAGGTTCCGGCGCAGCCTTGCGGTACGCAGGTTTACGCCCAGCCGTTTCAGGCTTTGCTCGACCGCGTAGGGCGGGGCTTTCGTCAGTGCGTTTTTCCTAGCCATCTTGGATTTATTGCATCTTATACAGGTTAATCTGCAATAAATAACATATCAGTCACTTGTGAACTTGACAACTCTCATCTTCGATTTATTGGGTTTAAATCTCCTTAATACGCAATATATCGCGGCTAGCTGCCCCTGCCGCTAGTTCAGGTCACGATCGTTCCCTAGGCCCCTTCCCTGCAGGGCTCCGCCTCCGTCCGTTGTGAGCGCATCCGGGCTTTCGTGAACCGTACCCGCGCCTGCGGTTATGCGATGTCCCTCCGTCGACGCATGGTCACGCCGAAAGCCCGCCCTGATCCAAACAATCCCCAGCCAAGCCAGATCGGAGTTCCAACCAACGCCATCGTCAAGACGAAACCCGCGACGCCTTTGACCTGCGCCGAGGCGAGAACGAAGACGATCGAGATGAGAAGCCAGTCGGTGCTAAGAAATGCGCCCTGTCGGGCGCTGCCAGACATGCATAGACCCCCGTTTCGTATCGGAGACTAAAGCCGGAGTTTTTCCGAACGCACCAGAGGTGTTAGATCGGCCAAGCGAGGCCACATTGGGTTGGTAGACACGGCTGCGGCAATTTCAAGAATCTAATCGCTCACCTAGCCGTCCCTTCCTTCGCGCGCTACGGACGCAGCACCGCATGGATGGTGCTCTGTGTACCGGCATAGTCGCAGATGCCGTTCGATTCGGCGGCTCGGCCCGTCGAACCGAGCGCCGCCGAACAGCAAGCGGCTAGAATGAGAGACTGGATTCGCATCTCTGATACGCTTGGCTCGATCCGCAGTCTAAAGCTCGCTGGGCAGCGCCCACGGGGGGAGCGAACCACGCCGTCGATGATGGAAGCGAATGCGGATTCGCGGATTCGCGGATTCGCGGATTTGGGAGATCATCTCAACCCAGGCCGAGTTCGTCGACGTGCGCATGAATCGGCGAGTTCGAGGCGCCTGAGCTGGTGGAACAGTCGGCTTGATGGTCAAGACAATCCTCTACGAGGCGAGACCGTGAAGCGCAAGACTGAGCAGAATGTCACATCGACGGAACGCATGGTCGACTACGACCGGAATTCCTACATGCAGAGCCAGATGGTTCGCAGTCGGGCGGAGTGGTTGCGTGCCGCGGTGGAGCGCATCGGGCGGGTGGTGCCGGAATTCACTGCAATGGACTATGGGTGCGGTCCTGGTCACAGCGCGCTTGATGCCGTCGTACCGGCAATCGAAGCTTACCGGCGCATCGATCCGCAGGGCCAGATCGTCATCCGCCATTCCGATCAGGCGGGAAACGATTGGAACGGGCTTCTCGCACTCGTGTTCGGCGCCGACGGCTATCAGCGCAACGAATCCGGGATTCGCACCGAAGCTGTAGCCGGTTCCTTCTACGCGCAACTGGCAGCTTCGGGTTCGATTGCGCTCGGCACCTGCTTTGCCGCAAGCCACTGGCTGAGCCATGCCCTCTCGCCGTATTCGCCCGGAACGCTGTGGTTCGCGGACCTGCAGGGCGAGGCGCGCGAGGAATTCGCGGCAATCGCCCGGGCCGATTGGACGCAATTCCTGCGCTGCCGCGCTGAGGAATTGCGGCCGGGCGGGATGGCCATCGTGTCGACGCTCGGTAGCGTTCCCGATGAAAGCGAGATAAACGGCGTCAGATCGTCGGCGAGAAAGCTCTATCGCGCCGCTTTCGACGTGGCGAGTCAGATGGTAGCCGACGGCCTGCTCGAGGCGTCGGCCCTCGACCATTTCGTGTTCCCACTCTGGTTCCCGACGGCGGAAGAGGCCTGCGCCCCAATCAACGGAGAGCCTGATCTGAAGGAGGCCTTTGAGGTTATCGAAGCGTCCGTCACACCGGCTCCGGCGCACCCAAAGGACGTGTACGAAGACTCGCTCAGCGATCCGGCGACCTACGCGCGACTCTATGCCGGCTACATCCGTGGTTTCGGTGAGTCGACCCTGAGGCTGCACTTGTTCAGCCCTTCGGCGAAGAGTGCGGCAGAGGTCGATATGCTCACCGACCAATTCTTTGAGCGTCTGACCCGATACTACCGGGCCGAACCCGGGCAGCATGCTTCAGAAACAATGCTCATGACTCTCGTCCTGCGCCGCCGGTAGGTCGACGAACCAACGCGATCGCGTGATAAGCGTTGCTCAGCCGGAGCTCGCTGCGTGTGATGAACCCCAGGTTTTCCCTCGCAAGCACGACGACACCGTGCGACCTCGGTTCCCCCTTCAGCTCGCTAATAGTTCCGCGATCGTCCCTCTGAGTCCATAGGCCCGTGCAGTGTTGGCTGAGGTCGAGACGATCGCGCCTCATCTCGATTGTTGTACGGGTACAACGCGTCAGCGATCGTTCAAAACCGGTGGTGGCACGGAGTCCGGAATGAAATCGCCCGCGAGGCATTTTTGTGTTTGGTGCCGATGCGCTGCCAAGAATCTTGGGGGTATCCAGTCCATCACCGCCCACTATCGGTTGTGTGACGCCGGCCGCTCGCAGCGAAGCTACGACATCGATCCCAATTGCACAATTCAGCATAACCGTAGTGAATTGGTGGGCACCCTGGCATTGCTCGACTCGCGCCGACTACTCGCACCCGCCGAGATCGAAGACGATCTGGGCAAAGCCCTGGCTGCCACTCGGGTTAGAGGGCTTCGATTTGGGCGCCGTCGAGCAGGTCGCCGTCGACGTGATGGCGAGGCTCGCGCCGCCACCACCACCACCCGTATAGCAGTCTTTTGACCCATCGCCGTCGATATTCCCCGAGCCGCCACCACCTTGGCCATAGCCGCCGCCACCACCGCCACCGCCGGCATCGTCCTCGCCATCGCCCCCTTTGCCATCGTAAGTGGTTGCATTGATGACCGTGCCCGAGTTCGCGAAGCCGATCTGAATCTGGGAAGCGTTGTGGTTGCCGCCGCGCCCCCCCATAGGCCAGATGCCGTTTCCGCCGGGATGGGCCCGGCTGAGACTGTCCAGGCCGGCATCATGGCTTTCAACTCAACGGGATTTGAGTCACCCGATTGGCCACGTGCCAAGGGCTCCTCGCGTTGCTCCACGAAATAACCGCGATGTCGCCCCGTCTGAATTGCTAAAAAAGCACCATACAGTCCCACCGACATCACGCTAAGAAAAATCGCCTGGTCTCTGGATAGGGTCGGTTCCGGTGTGGTCACCGTGAAGGTCGGCATAACCAGCGCCAGTACCACCATTGGGATGATGACCCCGAGGTACGCATTGGCGCCCTGGAGGTTGTAGACCTGTTCGCGATGGCGCCAGGCACCGATCAGAAGCGAAGCGCCAACCATGCCGTTGAGAACAATCATCACCACCGACAACAGGCTGTCGCGTACGAGTGTCGGATTGCTGTCACCGTGCATGACCACCGCGGAGATGCTGACCACTTCGATGAACGCCACAGACACCGTCAAGATCAAAGATCCGTACGGATCTCCGATCAATTCGGATAGGTGTTCGGCGTGCCGGACGACCGCAAGCGCGGACCCCAGAATCACGACAAACAAGACGGCAAACAGCAACCCCATGCCGCTGCGGCTCGAGAGTGCGGCGACTATCGAACTCCCGAACCCGAGGAAGATCGCCCCCACGACAACTCCGACGCCGAGGAACCATTCGTGTCGCGCGGCCCGCATGAATGAGGTGATTTGCACGTCCCTCCAATTGTTGGGAAAGGCTATCACGTGGACCGATTTTGAACCGTGGGCCTCTTTTACCAAGGGCGGACTTCGTAGCTCTCGTGTGTGACCCGCATCGGACTAACGGGCCGGCGATCGATGGGCGAAGTGCAGGGACGCACTCGAGCGCGCGTACTATGCACGCAGGGAATCGACCAGCAGCACCTTGCAGCAACAAGTTATTGTTGTCGAGAATCGATCACTACATCTTCCTACGCGCCTCGCTTCACACGAATGGACAGCCGCTCCGCGGTGGGACATATTCGAGTCGCTGCATTCGGTCCAACCAATGGAGAACGGCGTGCATCGTCCACATCCTTTGACACTCCCGCTTCTCGTCCTGTTATCGACCGCAATCCCCGCGTTCGCCAGCGACCGGACGGAACACCAGCGCGAACGCAACATCGTGTCAATCGCTGCGCTACTCGATCTTCATGGTTCGCAGGCAACCATAGGTCGTCCTGCCATGAACGGTTTCGTGCTCGGACTCCAGCAAGCGAGCGAGCATGATCTTCTCCCCTCTGTGGCACTGTTGGACACACAATCGGATCCCAGCGCCGCTGCAGCTTCCGCCAGACGCGTGGCTTCAAACGTCTCGATCGCGGCCGGCTTCACCGACAACGACTCCGTGTTGGCTGCAGGTCCGGTGTTCCAGAAAAAGCGCGTGCCGTTCCTGTCCATCGGCGCGACAGACCCGGCGCTTCCCGAGGTCGTTGGCAGCAGTGTTTTTTTGACGCCGTTCGGCGATAACGCGCAGGCGGCCGCCGCCGCGGAGTTCGGCGAAGGGCGATTCGGAAACGGGGCAGCGATCCTGTGGGACGCTACATCCGAATACACACGCACCCTGCCCCGCTATTTCCGGACACGGTTCGAGCAGCTTGGGGGCACCGTCTCGCTGGATGCGTCCTACAACGGCGGATGCGACATCACACCGTTGGCCCAGCGGGTGGCGGCCCAGCAGCCCGACTTCGTCTACCTCGCCGGACTTCCCGACTGCATCGGTGACATCGTAGCTTCGCTGCGAGCGGCCGGCGTCACGCAACCGATAGTGGGCGGTGATGGACTGGATACCTCCAAGATTCTTGGCAGCGCAGCGGGACCAAACACAGATATCTGGTTCACCACACATGCATGGCTGTCGGAGCAGACGGGCACGCCGGCCGCTAAGGCGTTCATCGCAGCGTATCGTGATGCGTACGGGGCAGCGCCCGCCGACGCATTCGCCGCGCTAGGCTACGACGCGGCTCGCCTCATGCTGAACGTTTTGCGTCGGGCGAAAAATGGCGGACGCGGAGTATTCGATGCTCTAGAGGAAACCCAGAACTTCGAAGGCGTGACCGGGACGATATCGTTCAGCGCCGAAAGCCACGTCCCAACGAAGACCATTTGGATCATCGCCGTCCAGAACGGCCAAAAAAGCCTCGCGAGCGATTTCATTCCGGACTCCGTGCCACCACCGATTTTGAACGATCGCTGACGCGTTGTGCCCGTACAACAATCGAGATGAGGCGCGATCATCTCGATTGCCGCGCGGCCTCGAGTCTCTCATCAAAGCGTTTTTAGGTATTCCAGCAGATCCCAGAGCTGTAGGTGTACGCGAGTAACGTATCGCTGATTCTCGCGGTTGCCGCATTCGACGCGACTTTCAATTCGTTCAGAAAATACTCGGCGCCGCCGGACGTCTGAAACAGGGCACGCTCGCATGCCTCCCGTTGGAGTTCAGATCGCTTTCCGTACACCCATCCCTCAAGCTTCGCGCTGAGCGCCGCATTCCACGGCGACCTCAAACACTGTTGCCAATGACTATGTTGTCGTTGGGCGTAGGCAGGCCGTAGTCGGGAATGGCGAGCATGACAATGCCCAGGTCCCCGTTGTTGCTGACCTTGTTGTCGCGAAACACGTTGCCGCTCGTCTCGGCCGTCTCGCCGTTAACCAATACGGCCCCGATACTGTTGCGATCGATCCGGTTTCCGATGAACTGGTTGTTCTGCGCCCCCTCCTGTAGCCAGAGCCCTGCGCTTTCGTTCTGGTTGATCTGGTTGTCACGAATGGCGTTGCCGAATGACCCGGATAGTACGACGCCGTCGCCCTGGTAGCGCGCAAACCCAATGAGATAGGTGAACTTCCCTGGCTACGGCTGAGCGAACACAGCAACGCGTGGCGCAACGTGCCCGACCCGATGATCGTCTCGACGCGCGGCACCTCGACGGAACTCGTTGTTGTTCGCGGTCGCGTGCGTCACGATCGTCGGGCCGCTCACCAATAACCAACGTCCGCCGCCGCGAATTACCCGTGGACTGTCGCCGAATCGGCTTGCGCCAATGATCGACGCCATCGCAAAAGGCTGACTCACGCCAATACGCGTTTGCGCCACAACGGCTTCGACAATTCGAGCGCGACCAGGACGAGCACGCCGGCACCGAGCGTCAATGCGATGTCGTCCGCATGCAATGGCCCGAAGCCGAACAGCGTGCGCGCGAACGGCCACAGCAGCGTCAGGCACAGCATCGCCGCAACGGACAGGAGCACCCACACGAGGGCGCGATTCGGCCGTCGCAATGCCGTGATCAACGAGGCGCTGAATGTACGGTTGACGAAAATCAGGCTGACGCTCGTCAGCACGAGCGAGAAGAACGTCAGCGCGCGCACTTCCACGTCCGGGAGCCCGCGCAAGTAAGCGCCCACGAAGATCGCCGCGACGAGCGCGAACGCAAACATGCCCTGCAGAACGCTCCAGCCGATCATCGACCTCGAGACCAACGGTTCGTCCGGGTGGCGCGGCGGTCGCCGCATCACGTCGTCTTCCTCGGACTCGGCTTCGAACACGAGTGAACAAACAGGATCGATGATCATTTCGAGAAACGCGATATGTACGGGCCCGAGTACGATCGGCAGGCCGAACAACAGCGGTAGGAGTGCCAGACCCGCGATCGGCACGTGGACTGCGAATATGAAACCGGTCGCCTTGCGCAGGTTGTCGTAGATACGTCGGCCGAGCCGGACCGACCTGACGATCGAACCGAAGTCGTCGTCGAGCAGCACGATCGATGATGCCTCACGCGCGACGTCCGTGCCGCGTCCGCCCATCGCGATGCCGATGTGTGCCGCTTTCAGCGACGGTGCATCGTTGACCCCGTCGCCAGTCATCGCGACGACTTCGCCGTTCGCTTTCAGCGCGTTGACGATCCGAAGTTTCTGATCCGGCATGATCCGCGCAAAGACGGTCGTGGAGTGAACCCGTGCAGCGAGGTCGGCGCTAGTGAGCGTTTCGAGTTCCTCGCCGGTCACGAGATCCTCGGTGTCGAGACCTGCCTGTCCGGCGATCGCCTTGGCGGTTGCCGGATAATCTCCGGTGATCATCACCACTCGAATGCCCGCGGATTGACACTCGGCCACCGCCGCTGCGACGCTCGGCCTCAGTGGATCGGCGAGACCGACGAGGCCGAGGTACTCGAATTCGAAATCGTGTTGTGTGCCCGGCCACGCCTTGCCCTTATACGAGGCGCGCGCAACACCCAACATACGCAAACCCTCGGCGGCCATCGCATCGACCGACAGCGTCACCTTCGCAAGATCGTCAGCTCCGAGATGACACAGGTCCGCGATTGCTTCCGGTGCGCCTTTGGCGGCGACGACGAACGACTTGCGCCCGTCGGCCGCCTCCCACACGTGCGACATCGCGAGCAGGTCCCGACGAAGCCCGTACGCATGCAGGAGTTTCCACTCGGGACCATGCACATGCTCCGTTTTGGCCAATCGTTTGCCCGCGAGGTCATGGAAGGCCTTTTCCATCGGGTCGACGGGCTCCTTCGCGCTCGCGAGCAAACCGAATTCTGCCAGCTCGTGAAACTCGTCGGGCATCGTCTCACCGGGTACTTCGAGGGGCCGGAAAATCGCCCCGTTGCGCAATCGCAGCTCCGCGATGGACATCCGATTTTCCGTCAGCGTGCCGGTTTTGTCGGTGCACAACACGGTTGCCGCGCCGAGGGTCTCGATCGCTGCCGCACGACGCGTCAGAACGCGTGCCTGCGAAATGCGCCAGGCGCCCATTGCCATGAACACAGTCAGCACGACCGGGAATTCCTGCGGCAGCATCGACATGCCTAATGCAATGCCGAAGAGCACCGCATCGAGCCAGCCGCCCCTGAGCGCTCCGAAGAGCAGCACCGCGAGGATGCTGACGCCGCCGCCGATCAACCCGAAAATCCTGACGATGCGCCGCGTCTGCACCTGAAGACGTGGCGACTCCGTTTCCATTGTGCCAAGCGACTGGCCGATCCTGCCGATTTCGCTGTGAGCGCCGATTGCGATCACTTCGCCAATTCCTGAACCCCGCACGATCAACGAACCGGCGAATACAAAAGGCAGGTCGTCGCCGCCGGGACGACGCACGTCCGGCGGCGCCGCCTCGGTACGAGCGATCTTGCGCACGGGTACCGACTCGCCGGTCAACAGCGATTCGTCGCATTGGAGTTCGTGACTCTCGATCATCAACGCGTCGGCGGGAACGCGGTCACCCTCGACGAGGACGACCGCGTCACCACGCACGACTTCACGACCGGCGATGCGTCTGCGCTGTCCGTCGCGAATCACGAGCGCGCGTGGACTCGTCAGGTCACGTAGTGCCTCCAACACGCGCTCGGTGCGCGTTTCCTGCACCACCGTAATCACGACCGCGAGCGCAGCGAACGCAAGCAAAACCAGTGCGTCCTTCACGTCGCCGAGCATCAGATAGATGGCGCCGCCGCCGATCAACAGCGCGAGCATCGGTTCACGCAAGACTTCGCCTACGATTCGAAACGGTGTTCGGCGGTCCGGTCGGGGCAGTTGGTTATAGCCTTCCGACGTCAGGCGCGCCTGCACGTCCAGCTCACTCAGACCACGAATTGGTTGATCCAAATCGCTCAACGTGCGTTCGGACACGGCGTGACGATCGGCCGCGCGTAGCGCGGCAACCAACTCGTCGCTCGTGTCCGATCTCTCCACAACAGCGGTCTCAGCTCGTTGAACGCCCGAGCACCATCGCACCGGGCTCCTATCAGGCTGCTTAACAACTCCATCTAACGAGGTAACATAGGCGCATTGGTTGGTTGGTGCAATATTGCGCGTAAGGGTAATACCCATCCGGCACGGCCGAGTTACGCCGGCCACGTGCCGATGGAGAACCGGCATGGCTTGCTGGACGATGTGGCGCTCAGCCCCGGCACGGGAACTGCCGAACGCGATGCCGCGTTGTCGATGGCCGAGCGACTCAAGCCGGGCAGTAGCCTTGGCGCCGACAAAGCCAATACACCTACGGGTTCGTCGCTGGTCTGCGCAAGATCAAGGTTGTCCCGCATGTCGCCCAGAACCTGAACCGACGCGGCGCTTCGGCGATCGATGGACGCACCACTCGGCATGCGTCGTATCGGGTGAGTCAGGTGATCCGCGAACGGATCAAGGAAGCGTTCGGCTGGTACAAGGAGATCGGTGGCTTGCGACAGACCAAGTTGCGCGCACTCCCCCGTGGTACGTTTGCGCACCCACGCAGACTATCGGACATGACTCGGCCAGTGACACTTTCGGGCCGCGGCCTGACGAAAACCTATCAGACCGGCGAAGTGAGAATCCATGCCCTGCGCGGCATCGACATGGACCTCTTCGAATCGGAGCTCGTCGTGCTGGTCGGTCCGTCCGGCAGCGGCAAATCGACGCTCCTCAACATTCTCGGCGGACTCGACGTTCCGACATCGGGGCAAGTGTACTTTCGCGGCGCACAGCTTCCGACCGACGACGCCGAGATCACGAACTTCCGCCGCGACCACGTCGGCTTCGTATTTCAGTTTTACAACTTGATCGCGAGCCTCACGGCCGAAGAGAACGTCGCATTGGTCACCGAAATTGCGCGCGCTCCGCTCGCTCCACGCGACGCGCTGGCGCTCGTTGGACTCGGCGAACGATGCGATGCATTTCCGGCACAGCTGTCGGGCGGTGAGCAGCAGCGTGTTGCGATCGCCCGCGCGATCGCGAAGCAGCCGGAAATTCTACTGTGCGACGAACCGACTGGAGCGCTCGATTCCGAAACCGGCGTGCTCGTTCTCGAAGCCATCGAAAAGATCAACCGCGAACTCGGCACGACAACCGCGCTAATCACCCACAACCGTGCAATCGCAGGTATGGCCGACCGCGTCATGCGTTTTGCCGACGGCCGCATCGTCGAGACGACCGTCAACGTGCGGCGACTGCCGCCGCGCTCGCTGGAATGGTAAGGGCATTGCAGTGGTGAAGATGACCGCGCTGAATCAAAAGCTGATCCGCGACCTGTGGCGCTTGAAAGGCCAGGCGATCGCCATCGCGATGATCGTCGCGTCGGGCGTCGCGGTCCTCGTGATGTCGCTCGCGACGGTCGATGCGCTACTGCAGACGGCGAACGCGTTCTACGAACGGCAACATTTCGCAGACGTATTCGCAACCGCCAAACGCGCGCCGCTGGCGCTCACGCAGCGCATTGCCGGCATCCACGGCGTGCAGTTCGTCGAAACGCGTATCGTCCGCTACGCGACCGTGGACATTCCCGGGTTCCGCGAGCCGGTGATGGCGACCCTCGTATCGATCCCGTCGCGCGGCAACGCGCTGTTGAATCAGCTGAATTTGCGTGAGGGGCGACTGCTCGATGGGGCGCGTTCCGACGAGGCAATCGTCAGCGAAGCGTTCGCCGCAGCGCACGCGCTGCATCCCGGCGACCACCTGAGTGTGCTGATGAACGGCCGCCAGCGGTCGATCGAAATCGCCGGCACGGCGCTGTCGCCGGAATTCATCTACTCGATTGCGCCCGGCGCGCTAATGCCCGACGCAAAACGGCACGGCGTACTTTGGATGAACGAACGCGCGCTGGCTGCCGCGTACGATTTGGACGGCGCGTTCAACGATCTGATCGTGACGCTGTGGCCCGGCGAATCGGAACAACTCGTCATCGAAGCGATCGACGCAATCCTCGAACCGTACGGTGGCACCGGCGCATATCCGCGCCGCGACCAGTTGTCGCACTGGTTCGTCATGAACGAAATCGAACAGCTGAAGACGATGGCGCGGATTCTGCCGAGCATCTTTCTCGCGGTCGCCGCCTTTCTCACGAACGTTGTGCTGGCGCGCCTGGTAGCGATCGAACGCGCGGAAATTGGCCTGTTGAAGGCCTTCGGCTACACGCCGGCGGCCGTCGCATGGCATTACTCGAAACTCGTGCTCGCAATGGCGGGGC
Organism: uncultured Gammaproteobacteria bacterium; assembly: GCA_963735085.1. Taxonomy (GTDB): domain Bacteria; phylum Pseudomonadota; class Gammaproteobacteria; order Pseudomonadales; family Azotimanducaceae; genus DATJGR01. Next base: position 1,384,555 of record CAVTJP010000005.1, on the reverse strand, counting down.
TCGGCGTGCTGCTCGGCTGGGCGGCCGGCTACGGCTTGGGGCGCTGGATGACGACAATCTACGCGGAGCTTTTCCGCTTCCCCGAACTCATCTATGCACCGGGGCCACGAGCGCTTGCGATCTCGGCAGCGGTCAGTCTCGGCGCTGCGCTGTTCGGCGGCCTATCCGCGGCCCGGCGCGCCGGCCGGCTCGCACCCGCCGAAGCGATGCGTCCTCCCGCACCGCCGCTGTTTCACCGTCGGGAACTCGCAATGCCATTTCTGACGCGCTGGCTCGATCAGCCGACCCGCATCCTGCTGCGCCAGGTGCTACGGCGCCCGCTGCGTGCAGGGCTCACGAGCCTCGGCGCCGCGACGTCGGTCGCGGTTCTGGTCACGGCGCTGCAGTGGATCGACGCGATCAACCTACTCGTCGACGATTTTTTCCGGCAGCAGCAGCGCCAGGATGTGACGCTCGGCCTCGTCGACGCCGTCCGAACGACGGTCGTCGGGGACATGCGGCGCCTGCCCGGCGTGCTCGCCGTCGAACCGCATCGTATGGTCCCGGCGCGCTTCTCTCACGAGCAGCGCTCGCGCCGCGAGGTAGTCGTCGGCGTGCCGCTCGACGGTCGACTGGAAGTGCTGCGTGACGACGACGGTGAGCCGATCCGCTTCCCGCAGCACGGTCTGCTCTTGCCCAAAACGCTCGCCGATATCCTGCACGCCGATGTCGGCGACAACGTCACTGTCGAGTTTCTCGAGGGGCGGCGCGTGACCGTCGACATTCCCGTGGCGCGAATCTTCGATACGTACATCGGCACCACACCCTACATGAACCTCACGGCGCTGAACCAAGCGATCGGCGAATCCGAGACGACCAACGTGCTGCTGTTGCTTCTCGACGCCACACAGCGCGACGCGTTCTTCGCCGAACTGAAGAAGTTGCCGGTCATCGCCGCAGCAACCGTCAAGTCGGCAGCGGTCGACATGTTCAATCAGACAATGGGAGAAACGATGCTGATCTACGTGTCGTTCTATGTCTTCTTTTCGTGCACGCTCGCGCTCGGCGTCGTCTACAACAACCTGCGCATCGCGCTGTCGGAACGCGGCCGCGAGCTCGCGACGCTGCGCGTGCTGGGGTTCCGTTCCGGCGAGATCAGCTACATGCTGTTCGGCGAAGCGGCATTGCTCGTTGCGCTGTCGCTGCCGATCGGCGCGTTGCTCGGCTGGGGCCTCACATCACTGATGGCCGCAAGTTTCGCAACCGAACTCTTTCGGGTGCCGGTCGTGATCGAAGCCGATACCTACGCCTTTGCGAGCATCGTTGCCGTCGCGGCGGCCGCGGTTGCCGCGATGCTGGTCGAGCGGCGGCTGCGCAGGCTCGATCTGATCGCGGTCCTCAAGACACGGGAGTGACGCATGAGACGCCTTCGATGAGCCAGGTCATGGTCAAACGCATGCTGTTCTGGGCAGGCCCCGCGCTGGCGCTGTGCGTCCTGCTCGCGCTCGCGTTCCGCCCGACCCCGGCACTCGTCGATCTCGCCGTCGTAAAACGCCAGCCGCTGATCGTCACGCTCGACGAAGAAGGCGAAACCCGCGTCCACGACGTCTTCACCGTGTCGGCGCCGATCGCGGGCCGGCTCATGCGCACGGAACTGCACGTCGGCGATCCCGTCGTGGCCGGCGAAACGATCGTCGCGCAAATCGAACCGACACAACCATCGCTGCTCGATCCGCGCGCACGGGCCGAAGCGGAAGCGGCCGTCCGTGCGTCGGAAGCGGCAGCGCGGCTCGCGCGCGCCGATCGGGAGCGCGCGAACTCCGAACGCGACTTCGCGGCAAAGGAAGTCAAACGAATGCGCGAGCTGCATACAAAAGGCGTCGTGTCGCAGCAATCGATCGAGGATGCGGAGCGCGCCGAGCGCAGCACGAATGCGGCAGCCGAAGCCGCGTCGGCCGCGCTGAACATGCGCGAGTATGAGTTCGCGCGTGCGCGCGCCGCCTTGATTGCACCGGCAGTCGGCGGGCGGAATCCCGCGCAATGTGCGTGCGTCGAACTGAAGGCGCCGGTGAGCGGCAAAGTGCTGACGATCTACGAAAGGAGTGAAAACGTCGTTCAACCGGCAGCACCGCTGATCGATCTCGGCGACCCGCACCAAATGGAGCTCGTGGTCGACTACCTATCAAACGTGGCGGTCTCCATCGAAGCCGGGCAACGCGCGTTCATCGACGGCTGGGGCGGATCAAAGCCCTTGAACGCACGCGTACGCCGCGTCGAACCATCCGCATTCACGAAGGTGTCGGCACTCGGCATCGAAGAACAACGGGTCAACGTCATCCTCGACATCACGGAGCCGTTTGAGGTCTGGAAAGCGCTCGGCCACGGCTATCGGGTCGACGTCCATGTGGTCACATGGGAGAGTCCGGGCGTTGCCATCGTGCCGTTGACGGCACTGTTCAGGTATGGCGACGGCTGGGCGCTGTTCGTCGATCACGACGGCCGCGCCGAGCGGCGCGCCGTCGCGCCGGGTCATCGATCGGGGCTCGACGTCGAAATCACCGAGGGGATCGGCGATGGCGAACGCGTCGTCGTCAACCCGAGTCAGCGTATCGAAGACGGCACACGAATAGCGTCACGCGCGACCTCCTAGGCGCGTCCAACGTCGCTACGCCGGATCGGCGCTCCGGGATTCGCTTCGCTGCGGCAACGCGAGGTCTTCGAGAAAGAACGCCGCAAGATCGTTGCGACCCCCGACGCCGGCTTTGCGGTAGACCGCGGTTGCTTGCTGCCGAGCCGTGGCCTCGCCGACTCCGCGCGCCCGAGCGACGTCCTTGTGGGACAGTCCCTTCAACAGCAGCAGGGCAACTTCTTTCTCCGCAGCCGACAGCCCCCAACGGCCGAACTGGCGGTCGATCGACGCCCCCAGCCCGCGCAGCAAAGCTTCCGCCTCCTGTTGCCATGCGCGGGCCGATTCGTCACTCCACGCGATCCGCAGATCCAGATCCCGAGCACGCACGAGCAGCGCTCGGATCAGAACCGCAGCCGCGGACAACGCAATCAGCACCACCGCCGCTTCCGCGAAAACGTGGTAGCCGGATACGCCCTCGCCGGAGTCACCCCAAAGGTCCACCGCCGCAAGCACCGCAATCACTGCGAATGCGGCGATCAGGATGCCGGAGTGCCATCCTTCAGACGTGGTATCGGCGATCTTCAAACCGAGGTAACCCCTTATATACCGGCGTCTATCACATGTGCAGGATGGCGATGCGCGTGTGTGGCCGTCAATGTCCGATTCACGTTCAGAAGGAATCGAGGTCGATCATGGACGAACCGATAGCCAGCGCCCACGAGGACAACGTGAGTGACGTACGCGTCTGGGATCCACTCGTGCGCTACGGCCATTGGCTGCTCGCGGTCGCTTTTCTCATCGCGTATCTGACGGAAGACGATCTGCTGACGGTGCACGTCTGGGCCGGGTATGTCGTCGGGATACTGATCCTCATTCGCATCGCCTGGGGTCTGGTGGGCACAAAGCACGCGCGTTTTAGCGATTTTCTGTACTCGCCGCGCGAATCGCTCGCCTATTTCGTCGACATGTTGCGAGGACGCGCAAAGCACTATCTCGGACACAGCCCGACCGGGGCGGCGATGGTGTTCGCGCTGCTCGTCAGCCTCGCGCTGACGACCGGATCGGGGCTCGTCGTCTACGCCTATGACAAACACGCCGGACCTCTCGCCGGCATGGTCGCCGCCGACGCATCCGAGTCAGTCGAAGATTTCTGGGAAGAGACCCATGAGGTGCTCGCGAATCTGACGCTGTTCCTCGTCGTGCTGCACATCGCGGGAGTGGCCCTTGCGAGTTTTTTCCACAAGGAAAATCTCGTTCGCGCAATGATTACCGGAAAAAAACGCACCCATCCCTAACAGCGACGCGGTGGCGCGTTCGCGGGCGGAATCCTCGAAAATGAAAACATGCATATGGCTACTGACACTGCTGGTCGCGGGTGCCGCGCAATCCGCATTTGCTTGGGACGCCCTGCCGAAAACGGCACCGGCCCCTGCGGACAATCCGCCTTCCGCCGCCAAAATCGAACTCGGCAAGATGTTATATTTCGATCCGCGGTTTTCCTCGAACGGGACAATCTCCTGCTTTTCGTGCCACAACGTGATGGAAGGCGGTGACGACCACCGGCCGACGTCGATTGGCGTGCACGGCGAAAAAGGGGGTCGCAACGCACCCACGGTGTTCAACGCCGCGTTTCTGTCCGTGCAATTCTGGGACGGTCGCGCGGCAACGCTCGAAGACCAGGCGAAAGGCCCGGTGGTCAACCCTGTCGAAATGGGCATGCCCGATCTCAATGCCGCGATCGATCGCATTCGTGCGATCCCGGGCTACAAGCCCTACTTCGAAGCAGCGTTCGGCAAAGGCGATATCGTGACGATGGACAATGCCGCAAAAGCGATCGCGACCTACGAACGCACGCTGATCACACCGAACAGCGCATACGACAAATACGTTACCGGCGACACGAAGGCGCTGTCCGCGCCCGCCGTGCGCGGCATGAAACTGTTCGAAAGCACCGGCTGCACGAGTTGCCATTCCGGGGCTGCGTTCGCCGGACCGGCGCTGCCGGTCGGAACCGGCTTCTACATGAAACTGCCGACATTCCCCGACGACGCGCTGGTGAAAAAATACGATCTCGAGAGCGATATGGGACGCTTCGTCGCGACCGGCAGCGAAGCCGACAAACACATGTGGCGGGTTCCAACGCTGCGTAACCTCGTCTACACCGCGCCTTATCTCCACAACGGCTCGGTCAAGACGCTGCCGGATGCCGTGCGCGTGATGGCCAAGCTGCAGTTGAATAAAACGCTGCCGGACGATCAGGTCTCGGACATCGTCGCATTCCTGGAAAGTCTCACCGGCGAGTTCCCGGCTCAGACGATGCCGCGCTTGCCGCCGACTCCGGGCAATCTGTTGAATTGACGGCTCCGGAGACGTCATGGGGCGCGCTTTGTGTTTGAGAAGCGCGCGTGAACTCCCAGTCGCATGGCTTGCTCATGCGAGGCCAATCAGGGTCGATGATCACCAGGGAGTTGATCCGGCCGGCAACCCTCTCCTGAGTGACCGCCGGCCAGCTGCGTGGCGCAGCAGGCTCGTGCACTTCGGCGTTCGAGCAGCTTGCGCGACACAGGATGAAGATCATGCCCGTTCCCGCCCATGTTTCTGGCGAGATACCCATAGATATGGCACTTTACGAAAATGGAGACGACTCTCAAGTGGATGCGGGGCTTCGGCAAACTGCGTCGATTGCGCAAGGAGACTGCTCGGGTGCAGTCCGTCATCGAAAATCGTACGAGCAGTGGTTGGACTCCAACCTTCCCGCGTTTGATGTTCTGCCGGTCACTGAGGAGACGACGATCTCCTACGCACAACTTCGCGTCGCTCACGAGCACTTCGATGAGTTGCCAGATCTGAAACGAGTCGGATGCCAAGCGTCGTTCCGACGCTGGAGGCCCAAAGGCGAATCCTGGATTTCGCCACACGGTTACATTGCACCTCTACGTGCTCGTTAGCGATTCCATCGCTGTCACGGTCGCCCCATCCACAGACCCTGAACCCCGCACATGAGGTATCCGTCCCGTGCAGGCAAAACGCGCAAAACGCATGGCACCGGCGGCGCGGCGTCAGCAGATCATCCAAGCCGCGGTCGAACTGATTGTCTCGACGGGCCACTCGGGCTGCACGCTGGAACAGGTCGCCGACGCGGCGGGCATCAGCAAACCGCTGATCTACAAATATTTTCCGAAGCGGGATGATCTCGTCAAAGCCCTCCTCGAACAGGAGTTCGCCGAACTGCATGGACGCGGCCTCAATACCATCCCGAAGAAGGTTCCGTTCGATCGTGTGGTCCGTGCCACAGTGGAAAGAGCCCTGCACTACTACCACGATCGCGGTCCCATCCTGAGACTCCTCTCCGCAGACCCCGCCGTCGTAGATCTCAGCCGCACGGCGAATCGATCTTCCTGGTCGGACACGTCCCGGTACTTCATCGATCGCGCCGTTGACCAGTTCAAGATTCCGAAAGACGTCGCGATGATCGCGGTGACGATGGTGATCAATGCGCCCATTCACTCGATGCCCTACCTGCGACGCCGCAACGTCGATATCGATCACACAGTCGAAGTGTGGACCGAATTCATACTCGGCGGCTGGCGCGCAGTGGAAGCCCGCTACCGCAAACCGCGCAGCGGCGAATCAACTGACTAAAGCGCTACCACATTGCAATGAAGCGCCACATCGCTATTATAAATCTGCTCTACTAAGGAGAAGCTGGAATGACCTACGCAGCCGATCGCACAATCTACGACGCAGACAGCCATGTGATGGAGACGCGGGAGTGGCTCGACCCGTACATGGATGACGATCTGCGGCAAAAGCTTCGCCCTCTGTACGGCCGCGAACCCGGACGCATCGACAAACTGCTCACCGAGGCAAAGGCCCGCAAGGGCAACGCGGCGGCCGAAGCGAAAGCGTTCGAGAATCCGATCGCCGGTCCGAAAGGATGGATCGCGGCCGGGGCGTTCGACCCGGCAGAACGCATTCGCGTACTCGATCAGTTCGGCTTTTCCGGGCAACTGGTGTTCGGCACGTCGTCGCTCGCCCCCGCGTTGGCGGCAAAAGACGAAGGTATCCTGTATGCCGGCGTGCGAGCCCACAACCAGGCGATGGCCGCATTCTGTTCGGCCGACGATCGACTCTACGGTGTGGCGTATGCGCCGCTCGACAATCCCCAACGCGCGTTGGTCGAGATCGATGCCGCCATCGCCGGCGGCAACAGCGCGATCATGGTTTCGGCAGGCCCCGCGGGCGAGCGCTCGCCCGGACACCCTGATCTCGATCCGGTTTGGGCGCGCCTCAGTGAAACCGGCATACCGTTCATGCTGCACATTGGCCCCGGCACGAAGACCCAGCCGATGGCATTCCGGAACAATGGCCGCGAACGCGCGCCGGACCTGCACGGCGGCGGCGAAAACCTGCGATTCTGCGACTACGTGATGCTGTCGTTCGCGCCGCAGGTATGGCTGACCGCAATGGTGTACGACGGCGTATTCGAGCGATTTCCGGAGTTACGCGGCGGCGTCATCGAGTGCGGTGCAGGCTGGGTTCCGGAATTTCTGCGTGAGTTGGACCTCGGCTCGAAGAGCTTCGGCCGCACTGATCCGTATCTGAAGCAGATGCAGCTGAAGCCATCGGAATGCATCCGCCGCGCGGTGAAGTTCACCCCGTTTCCCGGCGAGGACGTGGGTCGCATGATTCGAGACGGCGGCGCCGATCTGTTCATGTTTTCGAGTGACTATCCACACCCGGAAGGGACCAACGATCCCCTCGGACGCTTCGAACGCACGCTCGGCGATTTCGACGAAATCACGCTGGATCGTTTCTATCGCCGGAACTTCGAACAGATGATGCGCGTCGCGTAGACGGTGGCGCGATACACCGGCACGTGCAGAAGACCAGCGACGTTGTAGAACAGAGGGACTGCCAATGAAGTTCACCGACGAACGCGTCGACGAAGATGTGCGCCGCTATTCTTTCAATGTCGCTGTCGCGGGCGACACCGTACCCGCGGTGCTGTGGGCGCCTAACGGCGCCAAAGGGGCGCGGCCGCTGGTGCTGATGGGGCATGGCGGCTCACAGCACAAGAAAACACCCGGCATCGTCGCACGTGCCCGCCAGTACGCCCAACGCCTCGGCTACGCGACGCTCGCCATCGACGCACCCGGCCACGGCGATCGGATCTCCCGCGAGGAGGCTACGGCATTGGCGAAAAACGTTGGCGCACGGGTACGCGGTCAGGCACCGGCACAGCTCGCCGATCCCAACTGGCTTCGCCTGATGGCGGAGCGTTCGCGCAAAGCCGTTCCCGAGTGGAACGCAGCGCTGGCTGCCGTACAGGAACTCGATTTTGTGGGGCGCGATCAGAGTGTGGGCTACTGGGGCGTGTCCATGGGTACCGCGATCGGCGTGCCGTTCGTCGCCCAATGCAACGCAATCACTTGCGCCGTGTTCGGACTTGCCGGCCTGCGCGCCAATTCGCCGGAGTTCGAAGCCGCGGCGAACGCAATTACGATCCCGGTCGAGTTCGTTTTCCAGTGGGACGATGCGGTAGCGCCGCGGGCCAATGGGCTGGCGCTGTTCGAGGCGTTCGGTTCCATGGAGAAAACGCTGCACGTGAACCCCGGCGGACACCTGGACATTCCCCGCTTCGAGGGTGCGAGTTGGGAACGTTTTTACGAGCGCCATCTCGGCGCAGCGGCGCAACGATGACTCAAACCCTCACGCATGGTTCGGCACGTCGCCGGATCACGTCCTCTTCGCAATCCCAAGACCCGACCGCCAGCGCGTGGGCGTCATCCGTGTCCAGCTTCGGAACGCTCTCGTAAACGCGGCTGGATCAGAGTAGCCCATGCGTTCGGCAATCTCGGCAACGGACATCGACGTGTCGCGCAGGTAGTTCCTGGCGCGTTCGGACTGCACGCGCTGGAGTAGTTCAGCATATGCGGTGCCGGTGGCCTTCAGGCGACGAGCGAGGGTGCGCGCCGAGACACCGAGCATGTCGGCCAGTTGCTCGCGGTTTAGTGGCGGCGTGTACGCCCACAGCAGGCGTGAACTCTGCTCGGCAATACTCACCTCGTCGGCGAGTAAACCGGAGAAAACCCGTGCGATCTTCTCGTAGCGACGAAACGACAGCTCGCCGGCATGAACCGGCACGGCTTCGGCAATCGCCACCGGATAGTGGATTCGAGCATTAGGCGTTCCGAAGGCGACCGGGCAACCGAGCCGCGTTTCGGCGCTGAAGTGTGCGCCTGGGTCGGCGAACGGCAGCGAAATTGCCAGCGGCCTGATGCCGCCATCGATGATGTCGTTGATCAGACGCTCGACGGATACCAGGTCGGTGGTCACGCAGTACTCGCGTAGCGCAGCAGCATCGACACCCTCTGGCGCTGGCGTACCCATCTCGAAGTCGAGCGCCACCTGGTCGTCGCCTGCGGTGGCCACGACGCGGGAATGACCCCAGCACAGTTCGGGGTACGCGAGCATCACCCCAAGCGCATCGAGCACCGTCGGGGCGTGCTGCATCGCGAGTCCCAGAATGCCGTAGTGGTTGATGCCGATGGCGCTGAAGGTCTCGATGGCAAACTGGGCGTACGTGCGCTGCGATCTGGCCACCCGCTCGAGTATGAAAGAGAGTGCCGTCAGTTCACGGTCGACTGAGACGGGAAAATCCGGATCGGCCGCCGCGCGCGTCGGCAGGCCGGCATGGCGCAGGATGGCGCGGATCTCTGTTGGCTCGAGCCCCGCGAGACCACATTGGCCGAGGATGCCCGCGACCGTCCGGCGGCGCGTTGCGAGGCTGCCGCTGGCGAGGGTGCGGAGTGCACGTGCATGGCCCAAGCAATGTCCAAACAGGTGGTGGCTGGCCCAAACTATCAATTCGGTGGCCGGCCGCGCAATGGTCCGCGCCGACGGTGATGCGTAGCCTACGAGACACGTGATGGACCAGTGAGAGTCATACCGATGAGCGAAGCCCCAGTACTACGTTACGACACGCCCGAGCACTTCGACGTCCTGATTGTTGGCGCGGGCATATCCGGTATCGGTGGCGCCGTGCACCTGAAAACCGAACTACCCGGCAAATCATTCGCGATTCTGGACAACCAGGATAGCTTCGGCGGTACCTGGAGAACCCACACGTACCCCGGCATTCGCTCGGACTCGGACCTGTACACGTTCGGGTACAAGTTCAAGCCGTGGACCGGCGCGCCGATCGCAACCGCCGAGTCGATTCTCGGCTACATGAGTGAGGTGATCGAGACGCACGACATCGATCGCCACATTCGCTACCGACACACCGTGCTGACCGCTTCCTGGTCGAGCAAAGAAAGCCTGTGGACCCTCGTTGCCCGCCGCAGCGATACCGGCGCGGAAGCCGCTTTCACCTGCAGATTCCTGTGGATGTGTCAGGGCTATTACCGGCACTCGAAGGGCTACACACCGAACTGGCCGGGGATGGATCGCTATCGCGGCAGGATCGTTCACCCGCAGACCTGGCCCGAGGACCTCGATTACGCGGGCAAGCAGGTGCTGGTGATCGGTTCCGGCGCCACCGCCGCAACACTCGTGCCGGCTATGGCGGAGAAGACCGGCCACATCACGATGTTGCAGCGTTCGCCGACCTATTTCGCTCCGGGAGAGAACCGCAACGAATTGGCCGACAGTCTGCGCGAACTCGACATTCCCGAGACGTGGATTCACGAGATCGTGCGACGCCGAATTCTGCACGACATGAAGGAAGTCACGCGACGCTCGTTCGAAGAGCCGGAGGCGCTGAAGGCCGAGTTGATCGCCGGCGCGCGCGCCCACCTCGGCGACGACTTCGACATAGAGTCCCATTTCACGCCGCGCTACCGGCCCTGGCAACAACGCCTGGCTTTCATCCCGGACGGCGATCTGTTCGCCGGCATTGCTGCCGGCAAGGCCTCTGTGGTCACCGACGAACTGGAGACCTTCAACGAGACCGGCGTGCGTACCCGCAGCGGCCGACAACTCGACGCCGACATCATCATCACGGCGACGGGCTTCGAACTGTGCATGTTCGGTGACATCCGGTTCGACATCGACGACACGAAGGTGGACTTCGCCGATACAGTCACCTGGCGCGGCATGCTGTTCAGCGGTGTACCCAACATGTGCTGGGTGTTCGGCTACCTGCGCACCAGTTGGACCATGCGCGCCGACCTGATCGCCGATTTCGTGTGCCGGCTGTTGAGGCACATGGATGAGTTGAATGTCGACGTCGTGACGCCAACCCTGCGTTCCGAAGAGGCGCGGATGGAGCGTCGTCCCTGGGTCCCCGAGGAGAACTTCAACGCCGGCTATCTGCTGCGCGGCATGCACCTGCTGCCAAAGCAGGGCACGCACCTGCCGTGGCGCCATACCCAGGACTACTATTTCGACAAAGACGATATCCCGTCCGCCGACCTCGACGACGGTACGCTGGTCTACGATGCCGCTCGCGCGGTCAAGGCAGCTGTCTGATATTCGTTGTCAGATAGCGCATGAAAACCGTTGCGGCGCGCCGTGCCAATGGCCGACAACCCCATTCCGACGAGATGGCTGGCGTATTTCACCTGGGATTCGCGCTGTTGATAATGGAATATTCGGGTTCCGGAGTGCGAAGGGCTAAGGATGAAACAGACCACCACGCATGAAGGGATTCGATTGCACTACGTAGAGAGCGGCAGCGGTCATGTACCGTTCATCTTCGTCCATGGCTGGTGCTCGAATCTCACGCATTGGCGCAATCAGGTCCGCTACTTTGCACGCCGACATCGGACCATTGCGGTGGACCGGCGCGGGCATGGTCGATCCGGCGTACCGAGCGACCCGGCACTTTTCAGCCCAGCGCTGCACGCTTCAGACATCGCCGCGGTAGCCCGCAAAGAGGGGATCAACGGCGCGGTGGTCGTAGGGCATGCCGGCGGCGGGCCGGCGGTACTCGAACTCGCGCGAACGCACCCCGCATTGGTACGGGCGGTTGTAATGGTAGATGCCGGCGTCTATCCGAAGCCTCGAATCAGCGATTCTAACGATCCATTTGGGGCGCGCCTCGGACAGATGGTCGATGCGCTTTCCTCGCCCGCCAGGGCAGATCGGTTTGCCGAAATTTATGCGACATTCTTCGCGCCGCATGCTGCCAGGTCGCTTGTGAAACGCACCGTAGCCGACGCACTGCGAACTCCATTACCTGTGGCGATCGCCGAGCTTCGCAGAACGATCGGCGCGAACACACAGGCGATCGGCAAGTCCGTCAGGCAGCCGGTGCTGTTCGTCACTGCGACGGCTGCGGACCAACTCTACGTACGTAGCGTGCTGCGCAATGTACAGTTCGGCCAGGTCGTCGGGTCCGGCCATTTCGTACAGCTTGAAGTGCCTGCACAGCTCAATGCAATGATCGACACATTCGTGCGGCAACTCGATTAAGCGGTTCGCAGCAATCCAGAGGCCGCGGAACCGAATTTGAGCTCCGCGTTACTTGATCGACAACACCCAGTCCACCAGCGTTTTCAGGTCGGCGTCGCTGATGTCCGGGTGCGGTGGCATCGGAATCTGGCCCCATACACCGGCACCACCGTCCTTCACTTTCTTGATCAGCAACGCCTCTGCGTCTGCGACGCCCTGGTATTTGGCTGCCACGTCTTTGTACGACGGGCCGACCAGTTTGGTGGCGACGCCGTGGCAGGCTGTGCAGCCTTTCGCCTTGGCGATGGCTTCGGCCTGCTTCGCATCTACGGCGTGTGCCGAGGCGGCAAACAGGCCGCAGCATGTGACGATCGAAAGGAACGCGGCAGTCTTCATTTGGTTGTGCTCGATGTATGAGTGAGTGGATTGAGTGCTCGCGATCGTGTCGTCGGCTATCGGGACATCGCCGGATGGACCTGCGGTCGATACAGGGCCGCCCACAGCGACAGGACTGCAACCAGAATGCCGTCGAAAAACACAAACCAGAATGTAAACAGATCCGCGATCGCGGTGGTCCATTGCAGCAGACCGAACAGAAGCAAGCTCGCACCCAACACGATATTGGTCGTGGAGAACCAGCTCACTGCGTCTCCGCGTCGCGACCAGATGGCCAGTACGATGATGGCGATGCCGATGGCCACAATCTGCCACCTGCCTGCTTCAACCAACGCCAGGTGAAATATCGACAGGTAGACCAGCGCCAAACCGATGAGGGTGTTGAGGATGCCCGGTATCATGATTGGTGTCCGAATGATTGATGGGTTCGTTCGAGGTGACGCCAGGTGATCGGCGGGATGCCCGCATAGATGGCGAAGCTTGCGGCCAGCAACAATTTCCAGCCCATTGCCAGTGAGGTGTGCGTAACCAGCAGCGCGGTTACGACACCCTGCAGCGCGTATGCGGCGAACGCCAGCGATGTGAGGACACGGTTTGGCCTGAGCCGGCCCAGCGTATAAAGCAAGCCATAACATCCCGCACAGAGAACGAACACACCGAGCAGGATTGCGGTCGCCAGGAAATCCTGCGGGCTCATGTCGCTGCGGTCCTCGCCGGCAAGGGGCTGCCCTGACGAGTCATCCGGATGAGGTCGTAAACGAGGATCAGGAAGCCGACCGCAAACAGGATGCCAAAGCCCAGCCGCGCATACATGCCCTGCACGAACCATGGGTTGGCCTGGCCGGCCATGAACGCCTCCAGCGTGGAACCCCCTACCGCACGTTCATAGAACGCCTGCGCCATGCCGGAAACCAGCAGACCGCCGACCATACCGACCATGCCGAAGTTGAGGAACCCGAATGCCCACTTCCACAGATTGCCGCGCACTTCGCCGAGCTGTCGTGAATGCTGCACGGCGATGTAGATGACGGCCAGAATGCCGGTGACATAGGCGCCGTAGAACGCGAAGTGCCCGTGCGAGACAGTCCACTGCGTGCCGTGCGAGAACAGGTTTATCTGCGGCAGCGTCATCATGAAGCCCCAGATGCCGGCACCGATGAAGTTGCCGAACGCTTCGGCCAGCAACCAGAAGAACGCCGGTTGGTTGCTGGTCTTCATCTCGTGTCTGCCGGCATCGTAGATCGCGTGCACCACCATGCCGAGCAGAGGCAGTGGTTCGAGCGCCGAGAAAACTCCGCCGATACTCAGCCAGTACGACGGCGTGCCGATCCAGAAATAGTGATGCCCGAGACCGAGAATGCCGGTTCCCAGCACCAACGCCACTTCCAGATACAACCAGATCTCGACGATGCGGCGCGGCGTATCGAGCAGTTTCATCAGCGCCAACGCCAGAATGCAGCCGATGATGATTTCCCACGTCGCTTCCACCCACATGTGCACGAGCCACCACCACCAGTACAGATCGACCGACATGTTGGTGATCGATGGAAATGCGATCAGGTAAACCAACGTGAGCGGTACCATCGCCGCAATCAGCACACCGGTCACGCCGGTGATCTTGCGCGCGCGCAACGCGGTGGCGACGATGTTGTAAGCCAATGCACACAGCACAACGAGGATACCGAGTGCCGCCCAGCGCGGTGCCTCGACGTATTTGCGGCCCTGGTTGATGAACCACAGAGCGGTCTCATTGGTCCCGCCGTGCTGCACGAAGATGAACATCACAACCACCACGCCGACGGCGGCGCACAGCACATAGAACAACAGCGTCGCCAGACCGATACCGACGGTCTCCTGACCCAGCTCATCGGGCAGGAACCAGTAGATCGCGCCGAGAAAACCCATCAGCAGTGAAATGACCAGCGCATTGATGTGCAGCATCTTGGCGACGTTGAAATCCAGCACGCCGAGCAGAAAGCCGAACTTCACGTAGTAGATTGCCGCCAGCAAACCGGCTGCCACCAGCAGGCCGAATACGAACAACGACGCGGCGAAATATTTCAGCGCAAGCTTTTGCGACTTGTACATGGTGCTCCCCTTGGATATCTGACCGACTAGCGTTGCCCTTCCATGTGACCGAAACCGAACGGAAACCCGTTGGTCTGCACCGACGACATCCATTTCAGGTAGGCAGTCACGGCCTTGGCTTCCTCCTCGTCAACGTTCAGATTCGGCATCTGGCGAGCCCAAGTCGGGTAGCGCTCCGGATGCATCAGAAACTTGACCATTGCCTCCTCGCGCGTCTTACTCTGCGTCATCGGCATCCACATCTTTTCCCATACAGGATCGAGCCACGCTTTGGTCAGGTCGGGCCCGTAGTACGCGCCATTGCCATAGAACGTGTGGCAGTTGATGCAGTTGCGGCTCTGAATGACCAGCTTGGCTTTGCGCATCACCGCCTCGGCTTCGGCAGCCTCGTACTTGTGGCCGAACAGTAATTGTTCTCCACTGATGGTCGGCACCCAGACGTTGGTGTCAGCGTCGAGTTCGTAGCCAATCTTCTGGTTGATGACGGTGTACGGCGGCACATTGGCACCGCCGGCCTCGATCACCCTCAGGCTGTCGGCAGTGAGCGCGAACAGTACGATCAACATGACGGCGGTCGTGGCAATCGCACCATCCCGCCAGAAACGGGGGTCCTGCGCGCCGGTGAATACCACCTCAGTTCGTTCGGGCATGACGTCTCCCCTCGCTACATGGACACCGAGTGCGGCTATCCGGACCGCCGCGCCGAACGACGCGCTCCAGTGATGCCGATCAGCCTATTTGCGGAACCCTTGGCGCTGTATACCTCTGCCTCATGTCCGGCTCATTGACCCAAGTCAAGCAGAGCATCGGTTCGTTTGATGTTCTACCGTGGATTGTGCGCATCGAGCCGCACCACATCGCTCAAACGGATCGCCAGATGCCGCGCTATCACCGCTGCACCAGATTCTTCGCGACCGCCGCCAGCGCACTCGCATCGAGAATCTGCAACGCGCGGCCGTCGACCGCAAGAAGACCACGGTCCTGCATTCGCCGCAGCACGCGGCTGACGGTTTCCGCAGCGAGCCCGAGATAGTTCGCGATATCGCTGCGCGACATCGCCAGGTGCACCACGCGCGCGTCGACACCGCGCGCCGCATAGCGCGACGACAGATCGAGCACGAACTCCGCCAGGCGTTCGTCTGCGGCTGACTCCTGATTGCGCCGGGTGGCATCACCGATGTCCTTGCTCAGCCGACGGAACAGCTCTTTCTGAACCTCGGGCATACGGCCGGCCAATGTCGCCAGCACCGGAAACGAGAACCGGCAAACCTCGACGGTATCGAGTACGACCGCATCGCACGGATAAGTCTCGGGATGGATCGCGTTGAGCCCAATCAGCTCGCCGGGTAGATGGAAACCCAGGATCAGTTCGCG
Organism: uncultured Gammaproteobacteria bacterium; assembly: GCA_963735085.1. Lineage (GTDB taxonomy): Bacteria > Pseudomonadota > Gammaproteobacteria > Pseudomonadales > Azotimanducaceae > DATJGR01. Next base: position 1,368,690 of record CAVTJP010000005.1, on the reverse strand, counting down.
CCCCGCCAGATCGACCAGCCGCGTCTTCACCGTACCGGAGCGCACCGCATAGACCGCGGTGAATCTGTCACCGGTGCGAAAGATCGAACTGCCCGCGCGATACGGACCGACGTGTTCGACGAGACAATTCAGTTCGCGTAGACGGGACCTATCCTGGCCACGTCCATCGCCGACCGCGCCGAACACGCAGGTCGAACAGAAGCTGTACTCGTCGCCATCGTCGACAATCGGACTTGGCGTCGCACGGCCGCTGAGCGTTTCGGAATTGCCCATGCTGCTCCCCGGTTGGCCCGCTGCAATGACTCGACTGCTCGAGCGAACGCAATACGCATACTTCGAATTCTACCTTTCGGGGCCGGCCGACACGATCGTCAACGACGGCTAAGTCAACGGGGCCGTCGAAACGGGATTTGCGGGCTCGCAAGGCGGTGGAGCCGATCGATCTCGAGCGTCTTCGGACGCGCTATGGCTGTATCCGGTGACGGATGTACGAAGGCGCTGCGGACTCGACCGCGCATCGGTAACAAGCGAAGGAATTCTGGTTGCCGCATCAGTATCGCTCGTCGGCTGATGCGCAACTGACGACCGAACACATTACGGCTTTCCAACGCGCGGTTCGGCGCGGTGCAGTAGAGTGGCGCGATGGAAGCACTCAAGCTGCATGACGCCGTCGTCTTTCTCGTCGTCGCCGGCATCGTCATTCCCCTCGTCAAGCGCTTCCGAATCAGCCCCGTGTTCGGCTTTCTGCTGGCTGGCCTTGCGATTGGTCCACATGGGCTGGCGCGGCTGACCGTTCAGTGGCCATGGCTCGACGCTGTGGTGATTGGTGACGTCGCGGGCGTCAAAGCGCTGGCCGAACTTGGTGTGGTGTTTCTGCTGTTCATGATCGGCCTGGAGCTCTCGCTGGAGCGGCTCTGGGCGCTGCGCCGGTTGGTGTTCGGCATGGGTTCGGCGCAGATTCTCGTGACCACCGCGATCATCGGCGTGATCGCTCATCTATTCGGCAACTCCGCCGACGCCTCGATGGTGCTCGGCGCGTGCCTCGCGCTGTCGTCAACTGCCGTCGTGATCCAACTGTTGGCGGATCAAGGCCGCTTTGGTACCAGCGTCGGTCGCGGCAGCTTCGCGATTCTGCTGGCGCAGGATGTTGCCGTGGTACCCATCCTGTTTCTGGTCGACGTATTAGGTGCCCACAGCGATGGTTCGCTGGCGGTCTCAATCGGACTGGCACTCGGCACCGCGGTCATCGCGGTCGCCGCTATTCTCGGCGCCGGACGTTTGCTCGTTCGACCGCTGTTTCGCCTCGCCAGCCAGGCGCGCAGTGCCGAGTCGTTCATGGCGATGACGTTACTGGTGATTCTCGCGACTGCAGCGCTGACGGCCTCGGTCGGACTGTCGGCCGCACTCGGCGCGTTTCTCGCCGGTCTGCTGCTGGCCGAGACTGAGTTCCGCCACGAGATCGAGGTCAACGTCGAACCGTTCAAGGCGCTGTTGCTCGGTCTGTTTTTCATCAGCGTCGGCATGAGTATCGATCTGGTTGCGATCCTCGCCGACCCGCTCGCGGTCATGCTGTCGGTGCTTGGGTTGCTGGCGATCAAGACGCTCGTCACCGCAGTGCTGGCGCGCAGTTTCGGCTTCGGCTGGGCAGACGCCACCGAAATGGGGCTGCTGCTCGGGCAGGGTGGCGAGTTCGCGTTCATCGTGATCGGTCTGGCCGCGGCAACCGCTGTGCTACCGCAGCCGATTGCCCAGTTCATGCTGATCGTAGTGGGCACGACGTTGCTGCTGACGCCGCTGGTAGCACGGCTGGCGCGCCGGCTTGCCACCGCACTGCTGCGGGACGCCGCGCAATCCGAATCGGCCGAATTCGTGGCCGACACGATCGCCGGCCACGTGGTGATTGTCGGTTTCGGTCGCACCGGGCAACTGATCGCCGATCTGCTCGGCCGGCAGCTGATTCCGTTCATCGCGATCGACTTCGACGCGGCGCACGTCGCCCGCGCGCGCAATGCGGGTGCGCCGATCTACCTCGGCGATGCCAGCCGTCCAGGCGTGCTCGAACGCCTCCACCTCGACACTGCCAGCGCATTGCTGGTGACCACCGATGATCCCGCCGCAGCCGAACGCGTGCTGGCGCGCGCACGGTCACTGGTGTCGGATTTGCCGATTCTCGTCCGCGCGCACGACACCGAACACGCCCAAATACTGCTCACGGCAGGCGCGAATGCCGTTATTCCAGAGGTGCTCGAAGCAGGGCTGCAGCTCGGCCAGACGCTGCTCGAACGCGTCGGCCTGCCGGCAGACGCGGTGCGCGAAATGATCGAGACGCAACGCGCCGCCATGCTGCGCGCGTTGATACGCGAGCCTGCGCCGCCGGCCGAATAACGTTCACGCTTCTGCCGTTCGCGTTCTCACTGCCGTGACATTTCGGCGGCCGCCTCGGCCGCCGCAACATCTGCCGGGCGCCGGTCCACCAGCTGAATCTCCACTTCGTGCAGCGTGCCGGTAAATGCGAATGGCGCGTCGTAGCGGGCGGACACGGGCGAGCCATGGTCGTAGCCGACACTGGCGCCAACCGACGAGATCATGCGCATGTACAACGCCGTCTCGCCGTGGCCCACGTCTTCGCCGTTCACCGCGAGTACGATCGAGCCGGCCCTGCCATCGCCTCGGCGGAAGCGCGCCGTCAGGGTCGAGTCCCCTTCCGGCAACTCGACATCGGATTCGACGATGGTGTGATCATCGAACGCGTTGTAGTCGACCACCAATCGGTTGTTCTGGACGAATACCGAAATGCCTGAGTTCTGTGTGCCGGTGGCCCACAGCACGCCTTCATCGCCCCGGCCACGGTTGATGCGGGCGGTCAGATCGAAGCTGCGCCCGCCAACCGCTGCAGCGGCCTGTGCCGGGATGGCCGACATCGGTGGCCGGTACACGTAACGTCGGTCGACGCGATGCGGCGCGTGGTCGCGGAACCTCGCGCCGAACAACTGAAAAGTACGGTCGTCCAACGGTAGCACGCCATGTCGTTGCGCTTCGGACCACCACAAATCGATCAGTTCGGCGAGCTTGGCGGGCTCGGCTGCGGCCCGGTCGTCGCACTCGGACGGATCCGTTGGGAGACAATAGAGCTCCCAGGTCTCAGCGTCGTAGTCGGCGCCGGCGCTATGTTTCTGCACCGCTTTCCAGTCACTCGCCACCAACGCCCGGCTACCGCCCATTTCGAAGTACTGCAGCGTGTTGCTGGCGGGTGCGTCGGGCGCGTCGAGCACCTGGGCAAACGAATGGCCGGTGACCGGAAGTTGATCGATACCGTTGTAGGTTTCCGGCGCAGTCACGCCGAGCAACTCGTAAAGGGTAGGCACCACATCGGCGACGTTGACGAACTGACCGCGCTTCGTGCCTCGCTGTCGCGGATCGATCCCCGCCGGCCAGTGCACGATCATCGGCACGTGGACGCCGCCTTCGTGCGTGTTCTGCTTGTACCATTTGAATGGACAATTGCCGCACTGCGCCCAGCCCCACGGGTAGTTCGTGTGACTGTGCGGGCCGCCGATGTCGTCGATACGGTGGATGGCCTGGTCGGGCGTCTCGAGGATGCCGTTGAAGAACTTCATCTCGTGCATCACGCCGAACGGCCCCCCCTCCTGCGACGCGCCGTTGTCGGCCATCACCAGCAGGATGGTATTGTCGAGTTGGCCGAGGTGACGCAGTCCGTCCACGAGACGGCCGATCTGCACATCGGTGTGGTCCAGAAACGCGGCGAACGCCTCCTGCAGCCGGGCGGCAAGGCGTTGCTGGTTCGTCGGCAGATCGTCCCACGGCTGCACGCCTGGATTGCGGGGTGCGAGCCTGGTGCCCGCGGGAATGACGCCGAGTTCAATCTGACGCTCGAACCAGCGTTGCCGCACCACGTCCCAACCTTCGTCGAACGCACCGCGGTACTTTGCCAGGTATTCGGCAGGAGCCTGGTGCGGCGCGTGCGTGGCACCGAACGGCAGGTACGCTAAGAACGGCCGATCCGGACGAATGCCTTTGCTGTCGGAAACCATTCGCAGCAGTTGATCGACCAGATCCTCACTGACGTGATAGCCGTCCTCGGGGCGCGCCGGGGGATCGATCGGGTGGTTGTCGCACACCAGGTCGGGGTGGAACTGGTCGGTCTCGCCTTCGAGGAAGCCGTAGAACCGGTCGAAGCCGCGGCCGAGCGGCCACTGGTCGAACGGGCCGGCGGCCGAGCATTGCTCCATCGGCGCGAGGTGCCACTTGCCGGCGCAGAACGTCGCGTATCCCGTACTACGCAGCACCTCGGCCACCGTTGCGGCATGGTTCGAGATGTGTCCGAGCATGTTCGGAAAGCCGGTGCGGAAATTCGACACCGCTCGCATACCCACCGCATGCTGGGAACGGCCCGTCAGCAGCGATGCCCGTGTCGGCGAACACAGCGGCGTGACGTGGAAGTTCGTGAACTGGAGTCCGGCGCGCGCCAGCGCGTCGATGTTGGGCGTGTCGATGTCGGAACCGTAACAGCCGAGTTGAGCGAAGCCGGTGTCGTCGAGCAGCACCATCACGACGTTGGGCGCACCGTCGCCGGGATGCGGCGGCTCGTCGAACCAGGCTTGCGAATCGGCGACGGTGCGACCGATGCGGCCCTCGAATCTGGATGCTCTGGCCATAGCGACTCATTGGCGGGTAGATGAACCATCTGACTCGTGGGATCCGACCCTGTCAACACTACGTGGTCTGATTCGCGGCCAACCGCCTTGCGAGGCGATGCCTTATACGGATACGGTCTGTCCTTCAGACGCTTCGGTTGTTCAACTCATGCGGGTAGATTCGGCTGGGACAGCGACGCTCGGTCGTACACGCATGGCTTTGTACGGCCTGGTGAACCTGCCGACGTCGATCGTCGGCCTGCCGATCGCGCTGTACATCCCGGCGTTCTATTCGCAGAACCTCGGCCTGTCGTTGGCCGCCGTCGGCGCGCTGATTGCGCTGTCGCGGATCACCGACGTGTTTACCGATCCGCTGATCGGCGTTGCGTCGGATCGTTGGCAGACCCGCTTCGGCCGGCGCAAGCCGTGGATGGTGTTCGGCATGCCGCTCAAATTGCTGTCGCTGTGGATGTTGTTCGTACCGAACAGCGCATTTGCCACCAACCTCTGGCATGCATTGGGTGGCGAGACTATCTCCAACCTGTATCTATTCGTGTGGATCAGCCTGTTGTACCTGGGCTTTACGTTCGTCGACCTGCCGTATCGCGCCTGGGGCGCGGAGTTGTCGCCCGACTACGACGAGCGCTCCCGCGTCACCGGCTGGCGCGAAGCGTTTGGCTATGGCGGTACGTTGATGGCACTGATCATTCCGCTGCTGCTCGCCACCGTGTTCAAGCGACCGGGACCGGCCAACGCGCTGTTCGGCGTCGCAGCCGTCGTTGTTGTACTGATGCCGTTGCTGGCGATTCCAGCACTCGCGTTCGTGCGGGAACTGCCGGTGCGCGCGAGTAGCGCGACCCGCGTTGCGTGGCGGCGCGGGCTGAAGATCGTCTGGGCGAACGGGCCCTATCGGCGGCTGGTCATCAGCCTGGTGTTCCTGGTTGCCGCGGTCAGCATGACGGCGTCGCTATCGTTCTTCTTCGTTGCCAGCGTGATGCAGCAACCGTTCGAACGCTACGCGGTCTTCATTCTGGCCTACTATCTGGCCAGCAGTGCTGCAATTCCGATCTGGTTCGCGGTATCGCGCCGGCTTGGCAAGCACCGGACGGTCGTATTGAGCATCGCCTGGCTGTCACTGTGGAGCGCCTTTATTCCGCTGTTGGGGCCGGAGAACTACTGGCTGTTCTTCGTCATCATGATGCTGAAGGGCTCCGCAGTCGGCGCGCTGGTATTCCTGCCTGCGTCGATGGCCGCGGATGTAGTGGATCTGGACACGTTACGTACCGGCGAACAGCGCACCGGCCTTTATTTTTCGTTGTGGGGCATGGTGAACAAAGGCGCCGTTGCGTTCGGTGTACTGCTGGCTACCAGCGGCGCCGCGTGGTTTGGCTTCGTTCCGGGCAGTGCCGTGAATTCACCCGAAGCGAAGCTCGCGGTCGCTTGCCTCTACAGTGTCATTCCGGCCGCACTGGCATGCGTTGCGTTGCCGCTGCTGTGGAAATACCCACTGACCCGGGCGCGCCAACAGCGAATGCGCGAATACATCGAACGGCGTGACTTGCGGCGTGCTGCGGTGGCGAATGGCGTGACAGACGGTCAGCGTGGCGTCGCGCCCATCTAATCCCGATCAGCTATCGACGAAGAAAACGGCCAAGGGGGTGTCGACATCGGTCACGGTGTCACTACCGGGAAATTGGTCACGATCGGTTCGATCAGCGCAGCCAGCGATTCGTACAACGATCGATCTCCGTCGACGACGATGTCGCCGGAGTCGATGCGTGCGCCAGGTGGCGCGCCGGCCAGCAACGTCATCAGCAACTCGGGGCGTTTCATGCGCACCGTTGCGCCGGCGTTCGCGTCGTGCACACCCGCCTCGTGAATCAGCACGCCGTTCGCAACACTGATCAACAGCTTCTCGTTGCGGTCGGTCAACTCGACGTTGATCTTGAACGCGTGCGCCGCGGCTTTATCCGGATTGACGCGGACCGCCGCGAAATCCAGCAGCATAGCCGTGGTAGTGGCACTCAATACGTCCACGCTCAACCCGCCAGCTGGCAGACGCGCAATGCCGTGCAGCAATTCCTGAGCGCCGGTCAGATAAATGTTGCGCCAAGTACCGGCCTCCGCCTCGAAGCCGAGCCGGGTGTAGACCCCGGCCAGCCGTTCCCGCGCAGCGGTGTTGTTCTCATCACTGAACACGACGTGATTGAGCAACGTGGCGGCCCAGCGCAAATCGCCTTCCGTCTCGGCTTTTTCCGCGAGGTCCAGCACTGCGGCGGCGCCGCCCATTGCTGCAACGTAGCGCTTCGCAGCGGGTTCCGGCGGCAGCGGATTGAGATTGGCCGGATTGGCGTCGTACCAGCCCAGATAACGTTGATAGATCGCCTTCGAGTTGTGACTGATCGTGCCGTAGTAACCGCGGTTGAACCATTGTCTGGCGAGTACGTCCGGTAGCTTCAGTACTTCGGCGATCTCGGCCGACGTGAGACCGCTGTTCATCAGCCGCACGCTTTGATCGTGCAGGAACTTGTACGCGTCGCGGTGATTGGTGAGGAATGCGACGATCTCGTCCATGCCGAAGCGCGGAATCCCGTGGGCGGCAAACATCACATCGCTCTTGTCGCCGAACAGGCGGATCGATTCCGTTAGGTAGTCGGCCCAGGCCTTTGCATCGCGCACCAGCGCGCCGCGCGCCGGCAACAGATTGTGCATCGTCAGATTCGCGTTCTCCGCCATGAACACAGCGCGGAACTGCGGCAGGTAGAAGTTCATCTCGGCCGGCGCTTCGGTACCGGGCGTCAACTGAAATGCCATCGTGACGTTGCCGACGGTCACCTCCTGACCGGTCTGCGTGATCAGCAGATTCGGCGCAATCAGCGAGCCCGAGCCCAGCGACGGGCACGGACCCAGCCCGGACGTCATTTCGCCTTCGCTGCCGCGCGGCAACGTCAGGCCGAATTGAAATCGGGCGCGCCGCAGCATCGCCGGCCCAGCGATGATGTTCTCGGATACGGCGTGTTCGAGGAACCCATCCGGCGCGATGATCTGGACTGCACCGGATGCCGCGTCCGCTGCGCGCGCAACGCCACCGACGCCGCCGTAGTGATCTACGTGACTATGCGAATAGACGACCGCCAGCACCGGCTTCTCGCCGACGTGCTCGGTGACCAGCTCGAGCGCCGCGCGTGCGACCTCGACCGTGGTGAGCGGGTCGACAACGATCCAGCCCGTGCCGGCATCGATGAACGACACCGTCGATACGTCGAAGCCGCGCACCTGATAAATCCGGTCGGCGACTTTGAACAGACCGTGCTTCGTCAGAATCTGCGCTTGGCGCCACAGACTCGGATTGGTGGTGTCGGGCGCCGCGCCATCGAGGAATGCATAGGACGACAAGTCATACGCGGCGCGTCCATCCGGGCGCTTGATGATCGGGTCTTTGCGCGTTGCAATGAAGCCGCGTTCAGCAAACTCGAAATCTTTACGATCGTCAGCCGCCACCAACTGGCGGGCTTCCTCAATGATGCTCATCGGGTTGCTCCTCTTTTCAGCGCGCCAAATCAGACCTCCTGAGTGTAGTGCGCCGCGTGTTCCAGTGCATTCGGCTCGCGAAAGGCTTGCGAAAGGCTTGCGAAAGGCTCGGCAACGGCGCGAATCGACCGCCTGGTTTCGGGTAAGCTTAGCGACCATCTGGGCACGGATATGATCATGAGCAACGCACGCGTCAAGGCATTATTGGAGCAACTGCGGCAGGAACTCGATGCGGCGAAAGTGGACTCGGAAACGGTCGAATTGATGCGCAAACTCGACACGGACATCCGCCACGTGCTCGACGATTCCGCCGACGGCCCGTTCGATGCGCTGATGCGCCGGATCAAGTCGATGGAGGTCGAATTCGCGGTGAAGCATCGCGTTGGCGAGCGCATTCTGAGGGAGATCGTCGACGCACTTGCCGAGATGGGCGTATAGGTCGACGGTTAACGCACCCAGCCGTTTTCGTCAGCGTCGAAACCCGCCACCACCGCCGAAGCGGCCACCGAAACCGCCGCCGCCAAATCCACCGCCACCGAATCGGTCGGCCCCACCGAAGCCGCCGCCTGAACGGTCACCGCCGTCAAATCCACCACTACCAAATCCGCCGCCGGAATGGGAGAACGATTGCGCTCGGTCATCGCCTTCGCTACGCGCCTGGGATTCAGCATCGCCCCACGACGATGCGCCTGACCCCTTATCCCAGCCGTTGGCACCATGCTGCTGCCAGCCGTCACCACTGTTCTGGTACACGTTGCCGTCTTTGTCTGCATAGCGGTCGTTGGCCAACTGGCCCGAACCCGAAGACCAACTGTGCGATTCGCCGGTTTGCGCGTTGTAGACACTGGTCTGCGCCTGCCGGCTGACGCCATCCGGGCCGGCGGTTGCATCTGCACTGCGCTGGACCGCGCTGCCGTCGGCGCCCTGCGCGGACAGGCCCGACTCATAGCTGCGCTGACCCGTATAGGCGTTGTAGTTGGCGGTGCGCGACACCTTGCCGCTGGCCCCTGACGGATTCGAAAAGTTGCGATCGTAGCTGCGCGTGGCGTTCCCGGAATTGGCGTTGTAGCTGCGACTGACTTGATATTGGCCCTGTGTGCCGGTGCGCTGGTTGTAGTAGTTACCTTTCGCCGTTGTGCCTATGGCACCCGGCTGGGTGGTCCAGGTGCGTGTTCCTGAATACGACGTACTGCCCCAACGACCGTATACGTTCGCGCTCGCAGTCGCGCAACATCCGTAGCCGCCGTAGTAGTACGGATGATAGTAGTTGCCGCCGTCCATCCACGCCGCCGTCGCCAGGCCCATTGCGAAGCCGTATGTCATACCGACCGCCGGGTTGTAGACAGGTACTGCCGCGACGCCATAGGTGTATGGCGCCGCATACCAGACGCTGCCGACCCACGGTGTATATGAGTACCCCGTGCCGTAAACGACGACTCCGGACGGCGCAACCACGGTGCCGAGATAGCCCGGCGTGTAACCAACATAAACAACTTCGGGGGTTGTACCGTACACGTGTACATAGGTGGCGTAGTAAATCGGCGAGGAGATCGGAATTGTGTAGATCACGTCGGGCACTGACATGGCGATGCGCCAGGGCCCGTTGATGCCCGGCGCCGTGAACCAGACGCCTGCGTCGACCGCGTAGTAGCTGTCCTTCGCCACCTTGATGATCGGTACCGATGAATTCACGACGTACTGCAACGACGTATCCGCCACCGGTTCGAACACCGGCGCGCCGTCGAGCACAGGCGTGAATGTGGGACCGTGGTTGATCGGCACCGTGGCCGTCTGCGGAATGGAATTCGCGATCACGGCTTCTTTTGCCTGCGGCGTACCTGCCACCGACGGCAACACGACTGCTGCCGGCGAGTGCGCCGGGATTCTTCGAAATCCCGCCGGCAATGCGTTACTCGCGACGAATGCCCACGGCCCGTCCAGCGACGCCGCCTTGAACCAGCGACCGGCCAACAACGCGTAGTAGGCGTTGTTGTCGCTGTCGACGAGCACGTCGTTGGTAGTGTTCGATGCCCACAACAAAGACGTGTCGTTGACCGGTATCAGATTCGGCTGGCCTTTGAATACGATCAACTCCGCCGGCACCGTTGGCGTGTAGATCGTCGGCACGCCGTTTTTCAGAGACGGTGCCTTTCCGTCGGGCGGTTTTCCGGTCAGCAGATCCACCGTGCCCGATGCTTCGAGTTTCTGCGCGATCTGATCCAGGCCCATGATCGGGTCCTGCGGCACGGTCCACGGTCCCGCCATCGAATTTGCCACCAGCCAGCCGTCGTAGACGTGCAGATAGAAGCTCTGCAGCATGGTGTTCTGCACGATCAGCGCGCGCGTATTGATTACGCGCTGGAACCGATCGTCACCGGCGAGTGGTTGTAGCGATGGGTCGCCATCCACGGGCACCAGAATCGCCGGCGAATAGCTGACGTATATCCGGGGCGGCTGGTTCTGCACTGCGAACGACGACGGTTTGATACCCGCCGCGGCCAGTGACGCCTGCAGACGGTCCAGCGCAATCTCGCTGGCGTGAATCGCAATCTGCTCGCGAATTCCGCCGACATACGCAGCACCGTTGTCGGGCAATGTCGGGAATCGATGACTGGTGATCGTCAGGTCGTGCAGCGTGACGACCCGCGCGACTTTGTCGACGTCGGTGCGAGCGCTCGCGGTGATCGAGCCAAACGTCTCGTTCTTCGCACCAGTCGGCTTGACCGCGATGGCGCAACGAAACACCAGGTGATTGTCGTCCCAACTGTTCACCTGGGGCTGATAAACCAGTATCTCGGCATTCGCGAGTGTCAGCGGATGCGGCCAGGTTTCGGCGTCAGGCGGGGCCAGCGCCGCGGCCGCGGCCTGGACGACGCCCGACGCCACGACGGCAACGACGAGTACCGCGAGCGGGAATAACCTCATTCTCACGACGGTGTCATACGACGCCGTAGGCAATCATCGCGTCCGCCACCTTGATGAAGCCCGCGATGTTGGCACCGCGCACGTAGTCGATGTAATCGGACCCGGATACGCGGCCGTACTCGACACAGCGCTCATGGATACCGCTCATGATTTCGCGCAGCAGTTTCTGCAGTTCCGCTTCTTTCCAAGTGATGCGCGCGCTGTTCTGGCTCATCTCCAAACCGGAGACTGCAACGCCGCCAGCGTTGGCGGCTTTGCTCGGCGCGAACAGCACTTTCGCATTCGTGAACGCATGGATGCCGTTCTGCTCGGTCGGCATGTTCGCGCCTTCGGATACGCCAATGCAGCCGTTGCTGATCAGCATCTTCGCCTCGGCTTCGCTGATCTCATTCTGCGTGGCGCAGGGGAAAGCGAGTTCTGCCGGTATCTGCCAAGGCCGTTCACCCGCATGAAACTCGGTCTTGTATTCCTTCGCATACAGCTCGAGACCGCTGCGGCGTTTTGTTTTCAGATCGATGACGTAATCGAGCCGCTCAGCGTCGATGCCATGTTTGTCGTAGATGAATCCGGAAGAATCCGACAACGTCACCACTTTGCCGCCGAGCTCATTGATCTTCTGCACCGCGTACGTCGCCACATTGCCTGCGCCCGATACCAGACAGGTCTTGCCCTCGAAACTGTTGCCCACACGTTCGAGCATGTCCTGCATCATGTAGACCGTGCCGTAACCGGTGGCTTCGGTGCGAATGGGGCTGCCGCCGTACTCGCGGCCTTTGCCGGTGAGCACGCCCGTGAACCGGCTCGTCAGACGCTTCCACTGCCCGAACATGTAGCCGATCTCGCGCGCGCCGACGCCGATATCGCCGGCCGGGACGTCGATGTCCTCACCGACATGACGGAACAGTTCCGTCATGAACGACTGGCAGAAGCGCATTACTTCGCTGTCGGATTTGCCGCGCGGATTGAAATCGGAGCCGCCTTTGCCGCCACCCATAGGCAGGCCGGTCAGGCTGTTTTTGAACGTCTGTTCGAACGCCAGGAATTTCAGGATGCTTTGATTGACGCTGGGGTGGAATCGGATGCCGCCTTTGTACGGCCCGATCGAGTTGTTGTTCTGCACGCGGTAGCCGCGGTTCACTCGGATGTTGCCGTTGTCGTCTTGCCAACAGACGCGAAAGCTGATGACGCGATCCGGCTCCGCGATGCGCCGCAGAATCTGCATCTGGTGATAGATTTCCTTGTCGGCGATGAAGTCGAAGACATTGGCGGCAACTTCGTAAACCGCCTGATGGAACTCCGTTTCGCCCGGATTGCGGCGCTTCAAGCCCTCCATGAATTTGTCGAGCCCAACGTGATCTGAAATGGCCATTTGAACGCCCCCCTAGTGGATTGGTCGAGCACAAGCATGCACCCGTCATCTGCACAGGTCGACTGCTTACAGCAACTGCCGGCGTGAAAATGGCGTCCTTGTTCAGAGCAACGTCGGTGGGATTACGGCTTCGATTCCGGACGGAGGCGCCGAACAGGCCGGTGCGCAAGGCACCGGCCGTTGCGACTACCTGTTGCTCACTCCATGGCGGCCGCGGCTTTCTGCATCCCTTCCTCGAGTTTCCTGACGTCCTCAGGCGACAGTTTCGGGCGATTCACCTTGATGGTCACCTTGTTGAACTGGGCCGTAAGCGGGAACGGCGGCTTGTAGTCGGCATCATTCACGCCGGTGAGCGTGTCGGAGCCGAGGTCGAAGCTTTCGTCCCATTGCAGGATGATGGGCAGCGTTTTCTCCATCTTCTTCGTATCTACCACCTTGCCATCCACTTTGAGCGTGCCGACGCCGTCCCGGCCGATGCCGGAGTAATTGTTGTACGCCAGCGTACCGAGGCCGAGGCCGTCATAGACGAACTCGAACTCGACGATGTGCCGACCGGGGGAGAGCGCGTCCGCGCCTTCCCACTTGATGCGTTCCAGGTCCACCAGATTCCACAGGAAGACGGGCTTGTCGTGGAGCAGGTAGAAGCCATACCCGGCGAAACGCCCGCCGGAGGTTACGATCATGCCCTCGGCGCCACCTTCAGGCACGGTGATGTCTGCCGTGATGCTGTAGGACGTATCGAGCAGATACGGGGCATCGCCCTGTGGGATGCCGGTCATCGGCCGCGTGTAGTCGAACTCGCTGCGGCCGGCGGTGACGCTCGGACGCGCGGACGCGACCCGTGCGCCAACCGACGCATCCAGCGGCAGGACCTGATACTTCTTCGCCTCTTCGAGGAACGCGGCGCGCATTGCCTTGACCTTGTCCGGATGCTGCGCGGCAATGTCGTCGGACTGGTTCCAGCTCTTGCTCAGATCGTATAGCTGGAACACCTGATTGTTCAGCGGATCGGCGTTGGCCACCGAGAACGCCTCCCACGGCGCGCGATTGACCTTGGTACTCAATAGCCAACCGTCGTCGTACAGCGCCCACTGACCCATCATCTCGAAGTATTGTCGCTTGTGCCGGGAAGGCGCATCGGCGTTGTTCTTGTCGAACGTGTAGGCAAAGCTGGTGCCCTCGATTGGCTTCTGCTTGATGCCGTCCACATAGTCAGGCGCGGCGATACCGGTGACCTGGAGAATCGTGGGGACGACGTCGATGTCGTGCATGAACTGCTGGCGCAGCGCACCCTTGTCTTTGATGCGGTCCGGCCATGACACCACCATGTTCTGGTTGATGCCGCCGAAGCGCGAGGCGTTCTGCTTGAACCAGTCGAACGGCGTGTCGAAGGCCCAGGACCAGCCGGCCGACATGTGGTTGTAGGTATGCTCGGTACCCCAGACGTCGTAATACTTCTTCATCTGCACATCGATGGGCACGCTCATGCCGTTAAAAAAGGCGACCTCATTCGGCGTGCCCAATGGTCCGCCTTCGGCACTGGTGCCGTTATCACCGTTCTGATAGATGATCAGCGTGTTGTCGAGCTTGCCCAGGTCCTTGAAGGCCTGCACCACGCGGCCGATTTCATGGTCATCGTAGGCAACGAACGCGGCGAAGACTTCCACCTGCTTGATGAACAGCTTTTTCGCCTCGGGCGTGAGCTTATCCCACGGCGTCAGCTTGTCTGCGGGCCAGGGCGTCAGTTTCAAACCCTTGGGAATCACGCCCAGCCTTTGCTGGTTGGCGAAGATGCGCTCGCGCAATTTCTGGTAGCCGTCGTCGAACAGGTGCATCGCGTGGATCTTGTCCACCCATGCCTGCATCGGATGGTGCGGCGCGTGCGACGCCCCGGGCACATAGTAGATGAACACCGGCTTGCTCGGATCGGTCTGGTGGATGCGCGTCATCCAGTCGATGGCATCATCGGCCATCGCCGTGACCAGATTCCAGGTGCCGGGCGGCTTGCCGCGAAATGGATAAATCTGCGTGGTGTTGCGGAACAGATTCGGCTCCCACTGGTTGGCGTCGCCGCCGACGAACCCGTAGAAGTATTCGAATCCCAACCCTGTTGGCCACTGGTCGAACGGTCCCGCCTGACTGGCCTGGAACGTTGGCGTGTTGTGATCCTTACCGAACCAGGAGGTTGCATAGCCGTTGTCGAGCAGGATGCGTCCGATGCTGGCCGCGTCCTTCGGGATGATACTGTCATAACCGGGGAAGCCGGTTGCCTGCTCGCCAATCACCCCGAAGCCCACCGAGTGATGGTTGCGGCCGGTGATCAGCGCTGCCCGCGTCGGCGAGCACAGCGCGGTGGAAAAAATACGGTTGTAGCGCAGACCGTTGGCCGCGATGCGATCCATCGTCGGCGTCGGGATGACGCCGCCAAACGTGCTCGGCACGCCGAACCCGGCGTCGTCGGTCATGATGAGCAGTATGTTGGGCGCGCCCTTCGGAGGCACCACGCGCGGTGGCCACCACTGTTTGGATTGCAACGCGTCGTCCTTGATCACACCTTCGAACTTCGGATCGGGGGGCGGCAGTTGTCTGCCGCTGATGGTGGTGGTCGAGTCCGGCGAACCGGGCTCCCCCGTCGTCTGGATTTTCTCTTCCGCCGCAACGGAATTTGCAAGGAAAAATGCGATTCCGGCGATGAACGCCGCGCTTCGCAAACGCATGGTACCCCCTAGTTAGTCTGTTAGATGAGCGACTGTCGATGGGCGACCTGGCGCTTTCCGGCAACACAGATCGCGAACGCACCGGCCGATTGGCTAGAACTCTAGCGCCGCGGCGCACGGCGCGCCAATGCAAATGGTGACCCGCCTTGATACCCTCTTGGTTATCGTGATTACTCAACGCCGCCTACAGCACGCACTCAGTTTGGCCGAACACGCGCATTTCGGGCGCGCGGCCGCCGCACTGCGCATTTCCCAGCCGGCGTTGACACGCAGTATTCAGGCACTCGAGGCCGATTTGGGCGTCCAGTTGTTCGATCGAGTCCGAGGGCGCGTCGTGGTAACGAAATTCGGCGAGATCGTCCTGCGCCGCGGCAGGGTGCTGCTCGACGACCATGAGGCACTCGTTCGCGAGGTCAAGGAACTGCTTGCGGCTCGAACCGAAACACTGCACATCGCACTCGCGCCGTACGCCGGCGTCATCTCGGGCTTCACCGCCGTGGGACGCTTCGGCGCCAAACACCCGAATTGCCAAATTTCGGCACACGTCCACAACCATCCGGGTGACCTTCTGAATGCGGTGCTCGAAGGTCGGGCCGACGTTGGAATGCTCGAGCACTCCCGCGCCGCAGCGGACCCGCGCGTGGAGACCGAGTTGCTCGGCGAGCACACCGCTCTGTTCTGTTGTCGCCCCGGGCATCCGATTCTCGAGCAACCCAGTGTGTCGCTATCGGACCTGATGAGATTCCAGTGGATGTCGACGCGGCTGCCGCCGCGCATTGTCTCGAACTTTCCCAAAGCGCTCGGGCGCGCGGGGCACATCGATCGCAACGGCGACTTCGTGCCGGCGATCGAACTCGACACGCTGACGCAGTTCGCCGACATGCTCGCCGACACCGACGCGGTTGCCCTGATGCCGCTGATCACGGCGGCCGAGGCCCTCGCAGATGATCGGATACGCATCGTGCCGGTGGCGGACCTCGCCCCGACGACGAGGTATGGCTTTGTATACGCGAAAGACCAACCGCTGAGTCCGGCTGCCGTGGCCTATATGGAAGAGGTGCGCACCGCCGAAGCAAGCGTCGCGCAAGCGGAGCAGACGCTCGTCCGAAGGTATCGGGATCTGCCGGTACCCAACGCACGTTACACTGTCCCAAAAGACGAAAGGAACACCATCGATGGACTTCAAAATCCCAACGGAACTGCAGGATTACCTCGACGAACTCGATCTCTTCATCGACAAAGAGATCATGCCGATCCAGAACCGCGACGATAACGTCCGCTTCTTCGATCACCGCCGTGAACACGCGCGCACCGACTGGGACAACAACGGCATGCCGCGCGCCGAGTGGGAAGCCCTGCTCGGCGAAGCGCGCAAGAAAGCCGACGAAGCCGGGCATCTGCGTTTCGCGTGGCCGAAGAAATACGGCGGCAAAGGCGGTTCCAATCTGTGGATGGCGGTGATTCGCGAGCATCTCGCCGCGAAAGGTCTGGGTCTGTTCAACGATCTGCAGACCGAACACTCGATCGTCGGCAACAACCCGTTCATCGTGATGTTCGAAGAATTCGCGACACCGGATCAATTCAAACGCTACGGCGACGACGTAATGAACGGGCGCCTGCGTACCGGCTTTGGTTTGACCGAACCGAACCACGGCTCGGACGCGACGTTCATGGAAACGCGTGCGGTGCCGCAAACGAAGGATGGTAAGCCCGGCTGGTTGATCAACGGTGAGAAGATGTGGACCACCGGCATGCATCACGCGAACTACATCATGACGTTCACGCGCACCAGTGGTAACGACGGTGACGCGCGCGGTATCACCTGCTTCATCGTTCCGGCCGACGCGCCCGGCGTGAAGGTGGAGGAGTACCTTTGGACGTTCAACATGCCCACCGACCATCCGCGCGTGTCGCTGACGAACGTGTGGATCGCAGAAGACAGCTACTGGGGCGAAATCGGCGGAGGGCTGGCAATCGGTCAGAGCTTCGTGCACCAGAACCGAATTCGTCAGGCGGCCTCATCGCTCGGTGCGGCGGCGTACTGCATCAACGAAAGCGTTGCGTATTCGCGGCAACGCAAGCCGTTCGGCAAACCGCTATCGAACAACCAGGCGATTCAGTGGCCGCTGATCGAACTGCACACGCAGGCGCAGATGTTGCGGCTGTTGATACGTGAAACCGCCGTTGCGATCGACGAGATGCCGCACCGGGAAGTCGAACGGCAGATCTCCGATCGCGTGTCGATGTGCAACTACATCGGCAATCGGCTGTGCTGCGACGCGGCCGACCGGGCGATGCAGGTGCACGGCGGCATGGGCTATTCACGCCACAAGCCGTTCGAACACATCTATCGACACCATCGGCGCTATCGGATCACCGAAGGTTCGGAAGAGATTCAGATGCGCAAAGTCGGTGCGTATCTATTCGGCTACGCAGGGCCGAAGAAGAACGACTTCACGCAGTTGTACGGGCCGGCCAAGCTTTCTTGAGCGTGACTCGGTGAAGAGCGCGGCGTTTGTCGGGCTGCTTCTGGCATTCGTCGTGCTGACGGGCTGTAACCGGAAGGTGCCGGAGCAGCACCTCGTCTCTCCGAAGGCCACCGAACACAAGGCCACCGCATTGGAGCAGGATGCGGCTGCCGGCAACGTGACCGTTCCGGCAGCCGACATGATCAGACGCCCCGAAGCGCAGGTGTTCGATCCAACCGGCGCAAAGCCGTTGAACGACCCCTTGACCTGTCTCGCACGTACGCTCTACTGGGAAGCGCGCGGCGAGACACGCGCCGCTATGGAAGCGGTCGCGAACGTCGTTATGAATCGATTGCGTAGCAGCACGTTTCCAAACACCGTATGTAAGGTCGTCAAGCAAGGTAACGAAGCGGGGCTCTGCCAGTTTTCGTGGTGGTGCGACGGGCGTTCCGATCATGCCTGGGAAGACGCGCCCTACGCGATTGATAAGGAAATCGCACGCCGGGCGCTGAACCAACGACTACCGGACCGTACCGGGGGTGCCTTGTATTTCCATCAGCGGGCCATGACACCCAGTTGGGCCGCAAAGTACATCAAAACCGCCACCGTCAACGATTTTGTCTTCTACAAGCCCCACCACCACTAGTGTAGTGCCTACGATCAGTCGATTGCGGCTGCCTTGCTCACCAGTTCGATGAAGGCGCGCTCTTTGGCGCTGACGCGGACGCCACCAAAGCCGAGGAAACCGCCCTCCTTCGATGCGTCCGCTGCGCGTTCGGCGACCCGTATGAGCAGCTTCCGATAGGCATCGACCTCCGCATGGGACGCCTTGCGGGACAGCAGCGCTACAGCGGCGCCGACGCGGGCGAGCGCAGCTTCTTTGAAGTTCTGCATTTGCGTTTCGTTCGAGCCGCGACCCAGCAACGCTTCGACATCCGGCAATTCCGGGGCATGACGGTCGGCCATGAGCGCCGCGAACAACTCGAGATCGCGATTCGCATCGAGCGCGTCAGTCATTTCGTTCGATCCGGCGAGTGCCTCCTTAATCGACGAAAACAGACCTGACCCATCGGCCGCGACCACGCCGACAGCGACGAACGATGGCGTCAACCGCAGCAGTGTCCACTCGTCCGGAGTGAATGCGTTTCGATCGGTCATGTCTTGCTGTCCATGGCCGGTGCGATCATCGCGCGACTCGACATGCGACGCCACCGAAACAGAATCCATACGTAGATCGCAACGTTGAGCGTGACAACGACAACACCAAGCCAGAACTGCACTGCGGGCGTGAGTCCGGCAGGATAGATCACCGGCATGATGTAGTGCTCAACGAAACCGCCCCTGTAGCCCCCGTCGCCCGCAAGCCTGCGCAGCCACTGTTCGAGCGGCGTCAACGGACATTGTGCCGATCGGAACTCGACGGCCGCACCCCACGCGAACGCAGGGACGTGCAGCACAGCGACCCACTTCCATTGCAGCGCCAACCACGCGCCGAACAATACGAAGGCGATGAACGCAAGGTGTACGAGGACGATTGCGTTCACGGCGAAAACCGCAAGCGACGGCGACATCAGTCTCTGACCGCAACCGGCGCGCATCTGAAGACATGCGCCGGCTCGCCACCAAGCTGGTCCGTTAGCGCGTGCCCGCGCGTCTGCGTGTCCGCAGCGCGGCTTCGGTCGCGTGGCTCATATCGAGCAACTGATCTTTCTTCTCGAGCAGATCTTCGTACGTGACGTCGGCATCGAATTCGATGTTGTCATTCGTGAAAATTGCCGAACACGAAAAGCGGCCGTTGCCGGCGTGAATCACTTTGCCTGTCGGCGCGTCCTCCGCGCACATCAACAGCACTGCGGGCGTGACGATCTTGGGGTGGCGCATCGGATCCGGATTGTCGGGGTCCACCTTGACGCCGGGAATCGTCCCGATCAGCCGTGTCTCGGCCGCAGGCGCCAGGACGTTCACACGAATGTTCTTCGATGCGCCTTCCTTTTCCAGCACGTTCATCAGCCCGAGCATGCCCATCTTCGCTGCGCCATAGTTCGCCTGGCCGAAGTTGCCGTAGATGCCCGACACCGAACTCGTCAGCACGATGCGGCCGTAGTTCTGGTCGTACATGATCGGCCATGCGGCATGCGTGACATACGCGGTGCCGTTCAGGTGCACGTTGATCACAAGGTCCCAATCTTCGAGCGGCATCTTCTTGAAGCTCTTGTCGCGCAGGATGCCGGCGTTATTGACGAGGATGTGGACCGTGCCGAACGCTTTCACGGCGTCGTCGATGATCGACTTCGCGCCTTCCTTCGATGACACCGACGCCTTGTTGGCGATCGCCGTGCCACCGGCAGCGAGAATCTCCTTCACCACCTGATCAGCCGCATCACCCGCGCCGGTGCCGTCACCTTTACCGCCGAGATCGTTGACCACCACCTTGGCGCCGCGCTTGGCAAATTCCAGCGCGTGGGCCTTGCCGAGGCCGTTGCCGGCGCCGGTGATGACGACCACCTTGTCTTTGAACTCACTCATCGATCATTCTCCCTTCGTGTATGCACAGTATTGTTGCAGGCTTGCGGAACCATTTGGCCGCCCAAGGTAACGCCTAGTGTAGTGCACCGTAAAATCGTTCGTCAGCGACCCGGCTTCAGGCTCACCGTCAGCACCCCGGCAAGCACCAGCGCTACGCCGATGAGTTGAACAGGGGTCATCACCTCTTCCAGACCCAGCCAGGCGAGGAAGATTGTCGAGACCGGCCCCAATGCACCGACAATGGCAACGGTGTTGGCGCCTACCCGCCGCAGCGCCTCTGCGGTGAGGAACACCGGCACCACAGTGCTTACGACCGCCATCACCGCGGCATAGCCGAACACCGGCGCTGGTACATCGAGCGCGCCAAGCGGCCGCAGCACCACGAACTGCAGCACGCACGCGATCGTCGCCGCAACCATCGCATACGCGCTGAAGCGCAACGAACCGACCCTGGCGATCACTTGCGCGCCCGCCACGAGATACACCGCGTAACAGACGGAACTCGCCAGCGCCAGCGCAACACCGAGCCAGACACTGCGGCTGCCCATCACCGTCTTCAGCAACACCAGCGCGAGTCCGAGGTAGGTGAGCACGAGTGCGACCAGTTCGCGAGCAGTCATCGGCCGTGCCAGGAAGAGCGCCGACAACACGACCACGATTGTCGGATACAGAAACAACACCAACCGCCCCAGTCCAGCGCTGATGTACTGCAACGCGAGAAAGTCCAAAAAGCTCGCCGCGTAGTAGCTCAGCAATCCGAGCCCAACCACCAACGCAAAGTCGCGCCGCACCATCGGTCTGGCCACAGCTTCCCGCCCGCTCCAGAACGCCGCGCCCACGAAGAATGGCGCTGCAAACGCCATGCGCATCGCGAGCAACGTGATCGGATCCTGCGCCCATTCGTAGGCGAGCTTGATCAGGATCGGCCGCAGCGAAAAACACAACACGCCCGCGACGGCGAACGATACGCCAACGGCTGAATAACGTCGCAGCGGTGTGTTCACTTAAAGGCGGTCGGGCTGCAAAAGATCGATGCAGAGACGATTGGGCCTCAGCGCGATCGAGCTACGTCGATTACGCTGCCGCAACGAGCGCCTTGTAGGCCTCGCGCGTCGCCTTGAAACGTTCGAACGGAAATTTGATCGGCACGCCTTCGATCGCCGCGAGCAGCATCATCAGGTGCGCCTCCCAGCCGGCGCACGAACGCGCAATGTCCTCGGTGTCGGGAATCCGCAGCGTCAGCGCGAGCTGCGTAGCGCCGCCTCTCGCGGCCAGTTCCCAGCGCACCGGCCGTTGCGGCTCACCGGGCCCGCTCCAGGAATATTCGATCAGCCGCGGCGCATCGATTGCGCTGACGACGCTGTCGATCACCGTGCCGCTCTCCGGGAAATTGAGCTTCGCAGGACCGCCTTCGTACATCGACAGTTCTCCGGGCGCGAGCCATTCCGGCAGCCGGGCCGGGTCCGTCAGCATCGCCCACACCTGTTGCTGATCGTGTTCGAGAAGCCGCTCGAGGCGCGCCTCGAAGCAGCCGTTGGTTCGTTTGATCGTTCCCAGGTCGTCTTCGTCAGACATTTCGCTCCTCTCAATCCTTCAAGCGCATTTCGCGAGCGCAGATCTCAAGCCCAAGCCTGGCGAGCGGCCGTGTCGCGCGATGAGTCAACGTTTCACCGCCAGTGCGTCCAACACACGCAGATCGACGCCGCTCTTCGTCTGCACGCCGAACGGCATCACAATCACGCGCGTCGCGCCGGCGTCTTCGAACGCGGCAAGCCGTCCGCGCAACACATCCGCATCGCCCCAGGCCACGAGTGTATCGACCAACCGATCGCTGCCGCCATCAGTAAAATCCGCATCGGTGAAGCCAAGCTTGCGCCATTCGCGGTGGTAGTAGTCGAGACCCACATATACCTTGATACCGGCACGGGCTTTGGCGCGCGCAACGTCGGGGTTCTCTTCGGCGAGGAACATCGCGACGACGTTCAACTCCGCGCTCGGCCCGATTCGGGCACGCGATTCGCGTGTGTGCTGCGGCGTCATCAGGTAGGTGATCACACCGTTCGCACGCCTGGCCCCCAACTTCTGCAGTTGGGGTCCATGTGCGGCGATGTATGTCGGACCGGTTTGTGCCGGTACCGGCGAGGCCACCTTCACGGTGTCCAGCGTATCGAGATACGTGGTCATCTTGCGCAGCGGTGATTGCCAGGTATGGCCACGCATATCGTTCAGTTGCGCGTTCGAAACACCGAGCCCGAGCATGAAGCGCCCGCCGGAGAGTTCGTTCAGTGTTCGGCGCGCCTGCGCTGTCGCGTGCGCATCGCGGACATAAACGTTCGCGATGCCCGTTGCGATCGAGATATTGCGCGTCCGGCCGAGCAGATAACCGGCGGTGGCGATCGGCTCGCGGCCGAACAGCTCGGGCAACCACAGGCTGTCGTAGCCACGCGCTTCGAGCGCCTGTGCGAATTCAACAAGCGCGCCACCGTCGAACTGTTCGGTTGCCGTCAGGACCCCTCGCTTCATATCGCAATCTCCTTCGATTCAACCCCGCTTTTGACAACAGGACTACCGTTGGCGATCAGCTCCGCCACGCGTCGCCTGGCAAGCTCTGCCAGCACTCCAGCGTGCCGTTTGCTGTTCAACGAATACGGCAGAAACACCCAGATGGCGGCGACGATCAACAGCGCGATCAGTCCGTAGGACGCGGCGAAGTGATTCAATACGTCGACAGGCACTTCGCCGGGCTTCGACGCAGGATTCAGGCCGATCAGGTCAATCGCCACACCGGCGATCATATTGCCGAACGCCCCCGTGCATTTCGAAGAGAAACTGTACGAGCCGAAATAGACGCCTTCCTGGCGCGTGCCGTGTTTGAGTTCGTGCTCGTCGGCCACATCGCCCATCATCGACGCAACGGTGATCGATGCTTGTACGCCGAAGAACGAACCGATGAACGACAATGCGATCAACACGCCGGCAAGGATCTCGAGATTGTGGGGCATCACGCCGCCCAGGTTCAGCAGGATTGGCGTGTTGTCGCACGCCGCACCGATAGCCACACCGACGATGACGGTCCACTTTTTGTCGAACCAACGATTAAACGCAGGGGCGAGGGGAACACCCGAGATCGCGCCGATGATCCCGGCGTATTGGATCCATTGAATTGTCTTGGTATCGAACTGCCAGTAGAACGTCATCAAATGCATCCACAGCGCGCCCTGTGTGCCGGCGTAGACGAAGTAGATCAGCGTGCCGACGAACAACGCCCTGAACGAATCGTTGTGCAGTGCCTCGTACAGATCCTGATAGACCCGCCGCGCGCCAAAACGGCGCGGCAGCTGCCGCGAACCCGCGAGATGCGGAATCGACCGTGCTGTGAACAGTGTGGAAGCCGACAACACACACACCATCACCACCGCGGACGCAATCGCATATGCAAAGTACGGCGCGCGCGTGAGTTGGGGTGTCAGATCGTGCGGTGAGCTGACGAAGAAGAAATTCCAACCGATCGCCGAGATCGACAGGATCGAGATTGCACCAACGACGATGCGCACCGCGACGATCTGCGTACGCTCTGAATAGTCCTGTGACAGTTCAGCACCGAGCGACAGATACGGCACGTTGAAGAACGAAAGCGCCGTGCGCACCAGCACGCTGAACAGCGTGAACCAAAGAAACAGCTGAATCTGCGACAGCTCTGCGGGCGGCCAGAACAGGCCGAAGAACATCAGCCCGAGCGGCAGGATCGCCGCGGCCATGAACAGATGCCGGCGACCCCACTTCGACTGAAACCCGTCCGACCATGAGCCGACCGCGGGATCGCATAGCGCGTCGAAGAACAGCGCAATGGCCACGCCGAGCCCGGTATAGGAGCCCGACAGGCCCAACACCTGGTTGTAGTAGATGAACAGCAGCGTGCCGAAACCAAAGTCGGTGACGGACTGACCGGTTTGTCCGGCCGAGTACCATAACTTGACCGGCCAGGTCACCCGCCCGTCGGTTCGAAACATGCTTTGCGGCGCCAACCCTTCTGCTTTGGCGCCGCAGCCTACCGCCGCATCACGGGCGGGACAATCACCGACAGGACCATCGCGACGCGTGCAGAGGAACATTCAGCGCACTACACTAGCGGCCCACAAAAAAATCCCCGTCCCGGCGTTCTGCACCACCCAATCCCTCGCCCTGGGTTATCGAGGACCGATGTACGCACTCATCGACGCGGCGATCCAGCGATCGCGCACCACACTGCTCGTGCTGGCGATGATCGTCATTGCAGGCGTGGCTTCTCAGAGCGCGATCCTCGTCGAATCCGAGCCGCACATCGAAGTGCCGTTCTTCGTCGTGACGATCCCGCACGAAGGCATCTCCCCGGAAGATGCGGAGCGCCTGCTGGTGATGCCGACGGAAACCGAGATGCGCTCCATCGAGGGCATCAAGGAACTGACGTCGTATTCGTCCGAAGGCGCCGGCACGCTGGTTGTCGAATTCAACGCCGACTACCCGCTCGCCAAAGCATCCATCGATGTGCGCGACGCCGTGGATCGCGCCAAGGCGAAATTCCCGAGCACGACCAAAGAACCGATCGTGCAGGAGCAGAACGCCAACGACTTTCCGGTCATCCAGGTCAATCTGCTGGGCGACGATGTGCCGGAACGGGTGCTGTACAACGTCGCCGTTCAACTGCGTGACGACATCGAAGCGATTCCGGAGGTGCTTTCGGCCGAACTCAACGGCCAGCGCGAGGAAGTTCTCGAAGCGTTGATCGACCCTGCGGCGCTGGAGAGCTATCACGTCTCCAATGAGCAGTTATTGACGAACATCGTCAATAACAACCGGCTGATCGCCGCCGGCGCACTCGACACCGGCCAGGGCCGGTTCGCCGTCAAAGTGCCGAGCGTCATCAAGCGCGCACAGGACATCTTCGATATTCCGGTGAAGGCCGACGGCGATACCGTGGTTACGCTGCGCGACGTGGCGCAGATTCGGCCGACGTTCAAGGATCGCGTCAGCTATGCGCGGGTGAACGGCAAGCCGGCGATGTCACTGAACATCAGCAAACGCACCAATGCGAACATCATCGATACCGTCGCCCGGGTGCGCGCCGTCGTGGAAGCGGCGCGGCCCCACATTCCCAGCAGCGTGCAGATTCTCTACACACAGGATCAAGCGCCGTACGCGCAGCAGCAGGTGACGGAACTGCAGGGCAATATCCTCACCGCGCTCGCGCTGGTGATGGTCATCATCGTTGCGGCGATGGGACTTCGCAGCGGCGTCATCGTTGCGATGTCGGTGCCGGTGTCGTTCCTGTTCGCGATAACCGTGATCTATTTGATCGGCTACACCTACAACTTCATGGTCATGTTCGGTCTGCTGCTCGGCCTGGGTCTGGTTGTCGATGGCGCAATTGTTGTGACCGAATACGCCGATCGAAAGCTCATCGAAGGTTTCGACCGGCGCTCGGCATATACGCTGGCGGCGAAGCGCATGTTCTGGCCGGTGGTCACCTCGACCTTATCGACGCTCGCCGCGTTTCTGCCGCTGATGTTCTGGCCCGGCATACCGGGCAAGTTCATGCGCTATCTGCCTGTTACGGTATTTGCCGCGTTGACCGGTTCACTGCTGTACGCGCTGATTATCGGTCCGTGTCTCGGCGCGCTGTTCGGCAAAGCCGGATCGGTGGACCCCAAGACGACCGAATCGTTGCGCGAACTCGAGGAAGGCGACCCGACGAAACTGAAAACGCTGCTCGGACTTTACGCGCGCGTCGCCGAGCGTGCCGTGCGGTATGCGCCGCTCACCTGCGTGCTGATGGTCTGTGCGCTGATCGGGTCGTTCATGCTGTACGGCGCGTATGGCAAAGGCATGGTGTTCTTCAACGAAGGCGAGACCCAGTTCGCCTCGATCACGATCAAGGCGCGCGGCAATCTTGCCTCCGATCAGAAGAACGAACTGGTCAAGGAAGTCGAATCACACATTCTCGACGTGCGTGGTATCAAGAGCCTGAACAGTTGGACAACGATGTCGGGCGACACACGGCGCGGCCTCGATCGGATCGGCCAGATGTTCGTCGAGATCGTCGACGAGAACGAACGCGATCGCAGCAGCTCCGCAATTCTCGAAGAGATCCGCGAGCGCACGGCGAATCTGGCGGGCGTCAATGTGGAAGTGAAGGCGATGGAGCAGGGGCCGCGCGTTGGCAAGGCCATTCAACTGGAGTTTCGCTCGCGCGACCGCAGCGTGTTGGAGCCCGCAGTGGCACGCGTGCGCACGTACATGGACACGCAGGTCGCCGGTCTACGCGATATCGACGACACCCGCTCGATGCCCGGTATCGAGTGGAAACTCGAGGTGGATCGTGCGCAGGCGGCGCTGTTCGGGGCCGACGTGTCGCAGGTCGGCATGGCCGTGCAGTTGGTCACGAACGGTCTGAAGGTAGGTGAGTACCGACCGGATGGCGCGATCGAAGAGGTCGATATTCGCGTGCGTTACCCGGCTGCCGAGCGTGGCTTGCTGGCGTTGGATCAGCTCAAGATCAACACCGCTAAAGGACTGGTGCCAATTTCGAGCTTCGTTAAACGGGTCCCGGGCCACCGGGTCGACACGCTCGAGCGCATCGACGGTGCGCCGGTGCAGCTCATCAATGCCGACGTGGCGAAGGGCGTGCTGGCCGACACGAAGGTAAAACAGATGCAGACGTGGATCGATGCTCAGACATGGGATCCCGGCCTGCGCATCAAGTTCCGCGGTGCGAACGAAGAGCAGTCGAAATCGATGCAATTCATTTCGATCGCGTTCATCCTGGCGGTGCTGTTGATGTTCGTGATCCTGGTTGCGCAATTCAACAGCCTCTATCAGGCATTTCTGATCGTCTCTGCGGTGACGATGTCGACGGCCGGCGTGCTGATCGGGCTCGTCATCATGGGCAAACCCTTCAGCGCCATCCTGAGCGGCGTCGGCGTCGTGGCGCTGGCCGGCATCGTCGTGAACCACAACATCATCCTGATCAGCGCCTATAACCATTTGCGCCGCGAACACCCGGAGCTGGATTACGTGTCGTTGATCGTGCGCGCCGGCGCCCAACGCGTTCGCCCGGTGATGTTGACCACGATCACCGCGGTGCTCGGCCTGCTGCCGATGGCATTCAACATGTCGATCGATTTCGTCCACCGCAGCATCGTGTTCGGCAGCCAGATGTCCCTGTTCTGGGTACCGCTGTCGCAGGCGATCGTCTGGGGTCTGTCATTCGCCACCGTGCTGACGCTGGTGTGTACACCCGCAATGATGGCACTGCCGCACATGCTGAAAGGCGCACTCGCGCGCATGCGGCTCGGCGCGCCCGGCAGGGGCGCGCTTGATCGCAGCCCCGACGGCACAGCGCGTGAGACCGGGAGGATGGCTGCGCGGGAGCACCACGCATGATGCGCGAGTTTCTGAACTGGTATCTCGGCGCGCTCGATTCGGGCGGCTACTCGCTCGTCGCGGCGCTGATGGCGCTGGAAAGTTCAATTGTGCCGTTGCCGAGCGAAGTGGTCATTCCGCCCGCCGCGCACCTGGCTTACACGCGCGGCAACATGACATTGACCGGCATCGTGATCGCAGGAACGCTGGGTTCGTGGCTCGGCGCATCGGCTATGTATTGGGTAGCGCGAATGCTGGGACGGCCGGTGTTGATGAAGCTGCTGACGAAGTACGGACGCTTCGCGATGCTCAGCCCACAGAAGCTTTCGGCCGCCGAAGCCTGGGCGGATCAGTTCGGCACGCCGGGCGTATTCGTCTCGCGTCTGCTGCCGGTGATCCGCCATCTGATCGGATTGCCGGCCGGAATCGTGCGGATGCACTACGGGTGGTTCTCCGCCGCGACGCTCGTCGGTTCGGCCATCTGGTGCACGGTGCTGTGCTGGGTGGGCGTAACTGCCGGTCAGGACGAGGCGCTGATGCAGGGCAGCCTGTCACGGATCTCGTTGTGGCTCGGATGCATCGGCGCCGTGCTCGCGGCGCTGTATTACATTTTCGTCCACCGACACATGCGCCGCGCAACGAGCGAGCTACGACCCACTGACGAAACGCCCCGCCGCGACGTCTGAGCGAGCTCACTTCGTCGACAGGCTGGAACGCTCCTCTGCGGTGAGTTGGCGGGCTTCCTGTTCGAGCATCACCGGAATACCGTCGCGGATGGGATAGGCGAGCCCGCTCGCGCGGCACCATAGTTCGTCACGATCGGCCTTATAAACCAGTGACGCCTTGGTGACCGGACAAACGAGAATCTCCAACAGCTTTGCATCGAGCATACGGTTACCCAGTGCAGTGCGCGAACGGGTCGCGCAGAACAATCGTTTCGTCGCGGCCCGGGCCCGTTGAGATGATATCGATGGGCGTGCCGACGGTTTCTTCGATCCGCCGCAGGTAGCTGCGCGCGTTCACCGGCAGGTCTTCGAGTTTGCGCACACCGACCGTGGATTGCTGCCAGCCGGGCACTTCTTCATACACCGCCTTCACGCCGGAGTAGTACTCGCTGCCGAAGCGTACCTGGCCGGCTTCGCCATCCGGACCTTCGTAGTCGACACAAATCTGCAGTTTTTCGAGCCCGTCGAGCACGTCGAGTTTCATCAGGCACAGTCCCGAAATGCTGTTGGTCTGCGCCGCGTGGCGCAACGCCACCGCGTCGAACCAGCCGCACCGTCGCGGCCGCCCGGTCGTGGCGCCGAACTCCGCGCCGCGGCTTGCTAAACGCTCGCCAACCGAATCGAACAACTCGGTTGGAAACGGGCCGGAACCGACGCGCGTCGAGTAGGCCTTCGTGATGCCGAGAATGTAGTCGAGATAGCGGGGGCCGAAGCCGCTACCGACCGCCGTTCCACCTGCAGTCGTATTCGAGGATGTAACGAACGGATACGTGCCCAGATCAATATCGAGCAGCGCGCCTTGCGCACCTTCGAACAGCAGATTGGCGCCGGACTTCCGCAGCCCGTGCAGCAGCGGAACGATGTCGGCAACCATCGGTCGGATCTGCTCCGCGATCTGCAGCGTTTCATCGAGCGTCTGCTGAAAATCGACGGTGCTCACCTTGTAGTAGTTGGCGAGCATGTAATTGTGGTACTCCATCACCTCGGCGAGTTTCGCGGCGAATTCCTGCTGATAGAACAGATCACCGAGACGCAGCCCGCGACGCGCCGCCTTGTCCTCGTAGGCGGGGCCGATGCCGCGTCCGGTTGTGCCGATCTTCTGGTTGCCGCGATGCGTCTCGCGCGCGAGGTCCAGCGCCGCGTGATACGGCAGGATCAGCTGGCACGCCGGACTGATGCGCAAGCGCTCACGAACCGGCACGTGCTTCGCTTCGAGTTCCGAAATTTCCGCCATCAGCGCGTGCGGCGCCAACACCACGCCATTGCCGATCAGACACTGCACGTCGGGGCGCAGGATGCCGGATGGAATCAGGTGCAGCACCGTTTTGACGCCTTCTATGACCAACGTATGCCCCGCGTTATGGCCGCCCTGAAAGCGCACCACCGCTGCAACATTCTCGGTGAGCAGATCGACAATCTTGCCTTTGCCTTCGTCCCCCCATTGGGTGCCGATGACGACTACGTTACTGCCCATTCATCCATTCCGTTTGCCATTCATCCATTCCGATCGATTGTCCGAATCCGCCACGCGTTCCTTTGCCATACCAGTTCGCGCTCGCAGTCGCGCGCCGACTGCTCGCGTTCGTCGAGCGCACAGACCACGCACTCGCCGGCGTCCCGCAGTGCGCGAACGATCCGCCACAGTTTGCTGCGTTGCGCCGCATCCAGCGAACCCGGTGCGGGTGCCCAGATCGAACGGCTCGCGTCAGCCACCGCGCGCGGCAGCCGTTTGAGATCGACGTCGAACCCCGTCGCGAAACGCGCGCGGCCGAAGGATACGCCGACGCTGTCGTAACGTCCTCCGCGCGCAACCGCGCGCCCGAAATTTTCGCTGTACGCCGCGAACACCGGTCCGGTGTGATAGCCGTACCCGGTCAGTTCGCATAGATCGAACCGCAGCGTGACCTGCTCGCAGCGCTCTTCGACCGCCTCAGCAAGAGCGCGTAATTCATCCAACGCCTGGTGAACGGGCGTCGGTAAGCGGGCGAACGCACTGCGCGCCCGATCGAGGACGCCTAGGTCACCGAGCAACTCCGGCAACACGAGCAGCGCCGCACGGATCGGTTTGCGCAGTTTCGCGGCACCGAGCAGCCCCTCGAGGTCCGGTTTTGCCTTACGTTGCAGCGCCTCGAACACCGCCTGTTCGAGCGCCCGATCGAGCTTCCCGGCGGCTGCGATGCAGCGAAAGATACCGACGTGTCCCAATTCGATGACCGGCGCGTCGATGCCGGCGCACTGCAGCGTATCGAACATCAGCGAGATGACTTCCGCGTCGGCTTCGACGTTGCCGGCGCCAAACAACTCGGCCCCTGCCAGCAATGGCACGCGCGATTCGAGCACGCCCCTCGGATTCGCATGAACCACAGCACCGGCATAACAGAGGCGCCGGCTGCCGTCGCCGCGCATGCTCGCCGCGTCGATGCGCGCGGCCTGCGATGTCATGTCGGCGCGGATGCCGAGCATGCGGCCACTGCGCTGGTCGACCATGCGAAAGGTTTGCAACTCGAGATCGTGACCGGACCCGACGAGCAATGAATCGAGGTATTCGACCAGCGGCGGCTCGACGTATTGGTAGCCCCAGGCAACGAACAGGTTGAGCACCCGTCTGCGCAGTTGCTCCAACGACCATGCGTCGGGGGGCAGCAACTCATCGATGCCGTCAGGCAGGCCCCAACTGTGTCGGTTCACAGAACTTAGTCCGCTACTTCGGTCCTCTACTTCGGCTCGCTATTCCTCAGATACTTGAAGAACTCACCATTCGGGTCCAGCACCAGCAGATCGGATTTGTTTTCGAATACATTCACGTACGCGTTGAGGCTGCGATAGAACTGGTAGAAGCCGGGGTCCTGGTCGAACGCTGCGGAATAGACGGCCGCAGATTTAGCGTCGCCGTCGCCGCGCGTTTCCTCCGCCTGACGATACGCATCTGCCGCGATGACGACGACCTGGCGATCGGCGTCACCACGTATCTCCAGCGCGCGCTCCTGGCCGGTTGCGCGAAACTGGCGCGCAAGAATCTGGCGTTCGGAATTCATCCGGTCGTAGACGGCGCTGCTGACTTCAGGCGGCAGATCGATACGCTTGACGCGAACGTCGATCACGTCGATACCCACATCGCGACGCATGATTTTGTTGAGCTTTGTCGTGAGATCCTTCATCAGTTCGTCACGCGCGCCGGTGATGACTTCGTGCATCGTGCGACTGCTGATCTCGTTGCGCAGGCCCTCGTTGACGCGTTCCGACAGCAGCCGCTGGCCCTGCTGCTCGTCGAACGACGTTGCGGTGTAGAACTTCGACACATCGGCGACTCGCCACTTCACGAACGAATCGACGATCAGCGGCTTTTTTTCCATCGTGTAATAGCGTTCGGCCGGGGAATCGAGCGTCAACACGCGTGCATCGGTGATCTTGACACTGTCCGCGATGGGCCACTTGAAATGCAGCCCGGGCGGTACGTCCGCGCGCTCGACCGCGCCGAAGCGAAGCAACACGGCACGCTCGGTTTGTTTGACTTCATATACGCCATCGAACGCAAGTAGCAGCACGAGCAGAACGATGACGGTAGAGACCAGGTTGCGCATCATCAACTCCCGTCAGCGACTGGTTCGCCGCGTCTCTGCGCGGTCGTTAGATGGCGCTGCAGTGGCCCCGGTGGTCGTGTCGGCGGGGGCCGCAGAGTTTTTCGGCATCTGCTGCATGAGCCGGTCGAGTGGCAGGTACAGCATGTTGTTCGCGCCTTTCACGTCGACGAGAATTTTCGTCGAATGCGACAGCACCGACTCCATCGCATCGATATACAGGCGATCCCGCGTGACCTGTTTGGCAAGGCGATATTGCACCAGCAACTTGGTGAAACGCTCCGCCTCGCCCTGCGCACGCGCAGTCACCTGGTCACGGTATGCCTCGGCTTTGAGGATTTCCTTCTGCGCATTACCACGCGCCTCGGGGACCACACTCTCGCGATATGCGGTGGCTTCGTTGATGACGCGCGCCTCGTCTTCCTTCGCGCGCTGCACGTCGTCGAAGGCATCCTGAACCTGTTTCGGTGGCACACTCTGATCGATGTTTGCCTTGCTGACGAGAATGCCCGTGCCGTAAAGGTCCAGATACGTCTGCAATCGATGAGCGACCTCGACTGCGATGCCTGCACGCCCTTCGGTGATCACCTCGTCCATCTTGGTGCTGCCCACGACACCACGCAGCGCGCTCTCCGCCGCATTCTCGAGACTGTTCTCCGGATTGCGCACCTTGGTGACGAAATCGATCGGATTGTTGATGACCCATTGCACCGTCAACGTCACATCGACGATGTTTTCGTCCTGCGTCAGCATCAGTGCCTGGTGCCTGATCGAGTTCACACGCGTGACGTTGACCGGCACCACCGTATCAACGAAACGCGGGTACCAATGCAGGCCCGGCATGACGACGTCTTTCTTGACCGCGCCGAAGCGGAACACGACACCGCGCTCCTGCTGGTCGATCTGATACAGACCGGACAATGCGTAGATCACGACCACGGCCACCAGCACGAACAACAACGTGCGCGGATTCAGCGACGTCGAGCCAGAACCGCCTCCGGAGCCACCGCCACGCCCACCGAAGATTCCAGCCAGCTGGCCCTGCAATTTGCGAAACGCTTCGTCGAGGTCGGGTGGACCTTGGTCACCGCCCTTCTGGCCCCAGGGGTCTTTATCCTTGTTTCCCCCAGGTTCATTCCATGCCATGCGCGTCAGCCTCTAAGATTACAGTCCGGGCAAGGGCGAGATTCTATTTATGCCCCGAGACCCTGGCAACAAAACACCCGGTTGCGCTGCGAGTTGCGCAAGCGATTGCGCGTTGAGTCGAACAGTCAGTTCCACGCCGCCGTCGTCGGAGGGCCGCTCATCTACCACCGCACCCAGACGATACAGCCACGAGCGCGTGCTGCCAGCGGATGGGGCAAGTTTCACCCGTAGCGACGAACGATCGACGCCAAGGCGTTCGGTGATGGCCTCGACGAGCAGATCGACACCCTCGCCGCTGCGCGCGCTCAGCCAGACGGCAACCGGCTCGCCAACGCGCCCACCGATTGACTCGCTAATGGATTCAATGTGGGTTCTGCGTTCGATGCGCGCCGGCTCGTTCACCTGATCGATCTTGTTGTACACCTCGAGCAGCGGTTGCCGGTCGGCGCCGATTTCGGCGAGCACTGAACGTACCTGCTCGGTGCGCTCCTCATTGGCTGCCATCGTCGCGTCGATCACATGAATCAGCAATTCGGCGCGCGATACTTCCTCCAACGTCGCTTTGAAGGCATCGATCAAACTGTGCGGCAGCGCGCGGATGAAACCAACAGTGTCAGCGAGTACGACGTCACCGAAGCCGGGCAGGTTCAATCTGCGCAAGGTTGGATCGAGCGTTTCGAAGAGTCTGTCGCGCGCGCCCACGTGTGCCTGTGTCAGCGCGTTGAACAACGTCGACTTGCCGGCATTTGTGTAGCCCACCAACGCAACCGTCGCGACGTCGGCGCGGGCACGCGCGCGGCGGCCCTGCTCGCGTTGCTTGCGCACCTTCTCCAGCCGCTTGTCGATGCTGCGCGCGCGCTCCGACAGGATGCGTTGGTCGAGTTCGATCTGCGTCTCACCCGCGCCACGTAGCCCAATGCCGCCTTTCTGCCGATCGAGGTGCGTCCAGCCGCGCACGAGGCGGGTTTCCGCGTGACGCAACTGCGCGAGTTCCACCTGCAACTGACCTTCGTGGGTGCGAGCCCGCGTGGCGAAGATGTACAGGATCAGCTCGGTCCGCGTCACCACGCGACACTTCAACTCGGTTTCGATGTTGCGTTGCTGCGCGGGCGTCAGTTCATGATCGAATACCACGAGGTCCGCGGCGTGGCTTACCAGTAACGTGCGCAATTCCGCCAGTTTCCCGGTGCCGATGAACCAGCGCGCATGCGGTCGTTCGCGTCGCCCCCTGAGCAGCGCTAGGGCTTGGATGTCTGCGGCGCGCACGAGTTCTTCGAACTCGACGATCTCCTCCTGCTCGTCGAGCCGAGAAAATTTGATGTGCACGAGGACCGCGCGCTGTCCGGATTCCGGTCTGTCGAAGAACAATGGCACTACCGTGACGTTTCGATACCGCCTCGCGTATCGGGCGAGATACGGATCCGTGGGTTGTTTAGATCAACATCGGGCAGCACTGGGCGCTACCGCCCGTGCAAGGTAACACTACCAGATGCAGTGTTCGTCAGCTTTCTGGCGCGTCTTCATCGTCCGCGGTCGCACTGGGCAACCGGACGTTGCGCGCCGGTACGACGGTCGAAACGGCGTGCTTGTAAACCATCTGACTCACCGAGTTGCGCAGCAGAATCACAAACTGATCGAACGACTCAATCTGGCCCTGCAGTTTGATCCCATTGACGAGATAGATCGAAACGGGAACGCGCTCCTTTCTCAACGTGTTCAGATAAGGGTCTTGTAAAGAATGCCCTTTCGACATCGCGACCTCCTGCGTCCGTTATGTGTGCGCGACCAGCCTGCCATCCACAAGCGCGCGAACGCACACCCGTCTTCTTATGGGGACCGCGTTACTATGCGGTCCGCCTCAATGGATTGCAAGATTGGCTCCAGGCTCGCCTCTGCAGAGTCGTTCAGCACCCATTTGTCCGACCAACTACGCAGCCAGGTGCGCTGGCGTTTCGCCAGTTGGCGCGTCGCCGTAAGCACCTTGGCGATCATCGTTTCGTGGTCGATCGAGCCGTCGAGGTATTGCCATACCTGGCGATAGCCGACCGTACGCATCGAAGCCAGCTCCGGCGACAGATCGCCGCGCTCCATCAAAGCGCGCACTTCGTCGAGCAACCCGGCTTCGAGCATGTTGACGAGGCGCCGCTCGATGCGCGCATGAATCACCTTGGTTGCCGGTTCAATGGCGAACTCGACCAGCCGACAACCCAGCTTGTCCGCGACACCGCCATGGTGGCGCGCCGGCGTCCGACTATTTTGCTGCACCCAGTAGTCCGAGATCGGTCGGCCGGACACCGCATACACCTCGAGGGCACGCAAAAGGCGCTGTGGATTATTCGGGTGAATACCAGCCGCCGCGACCGGATCGACCCGCATCAGTTCACTGTACAGCGCCGCCAGCCCCTCGCTACGCGCGCGCCGCTCGAGCTGCTTGCGCACCCCGGGGGATGCCGGCGGCAGGTCCGCCAGCCCCGCCTTGAATGCTTTGAAATACAACATCGTGCCGCCAACCAGCAACGGTAGTCGTCCGGATTTCAGCGAGGCCGCAATGCACACCGTAACGTCATCGATGAATTCGCCAACCGAATACGACTCGGCGGCGTCTCTCAGGTCGATCAATCGATGCGGGTAACGCGCCAGCACCGCAACCGTCGGCTTGGCGGTCCCGATGTTCATGTCGCGGTAAATCATTGCCGAGTCGACGCTGATGATGTCGACAGGCAATTGATCCGCGATACGCAGCGCCAGATCGGTCTTCCCCGACGCCGTTGGGCCCATCAACGTGACGATGGTGTTGCGCGGAACCCGTAGCACGTCAGCCGTCCGTGTTCACCGGCCGCGCAGGAACCGCTGGTCGAGGTCGCGCAGACTCTGCACTACGAACGTCGGTCGACCGTGGTTGCATTGCCCCGCATTCTCGGTTGCTTCCATTTCGCGCAGCAGTGCGTTCATCTCGGCGATCGTGAGCCGGCGGTGCGCTCGAATCGATCCATGGCAGGCCATCGTCGCGAGCAGGTCGTCTTCGTACTCGCGGATCCGTTGGGACGCCCCGTCTGTGCCAAGGTCTGCGAGCACGTCGGCAATGAGTCCTGCGACGTCTTCGGTTGCCAACAGCGCGGGTATGGCGCGAACGATCAGACTCGCCGGTCCGCTTCGGTCTATCTCGAGGCCCAGCAATGCAAGCTGCTGTCGATACTGCGTGGCCAGTTCCGCTTCGACGGGACTGACACTCAACGCCACTGGCACCAACAAGCGCTGTTGCTGAATTGCCTCTGACGCACTGCGCGCCGCTTTCATCTTTTCGTATGTGATCCGCTCATGCGCGGCGTGCATGTCGACGATGACCATGCCATCGGCATTCTCGGCAACGACGTATATCTCGTGCAGTTGACCAACAGCATAACCAAGGGGTGGAATATGTTGGTGATTGTCCGTTGAGTAGGAGCCGGCCCGGGGTTCACGCACCGACATGTCGATTGTCGTCGCTGCGTTGGCCAATTCAGTTGGATTGGTCAGCGCCATCAGCTGCTGCAGCGAGGGTGGTGGAGCAGACGCGGCCGAAGGCCGGCGATGATCGCCTACATAACCGGCGTGCGCAGCGGGGTTCGCGCCGGTACCGGCACGAAGGTCGCGCAGTGTGCGATTCAACGACCCGAAGACGAAATCACGTACGCCGCGCGCATCTCGAAAACGCACTTCGTATTTGGTCGGGTGCACATTCACATCGACCTGGCGCGGATCGAGATCGAGATGCAAGACAAACACCGGATGACGTCCGTGAAAGAGCACGTCGCGATACGCCTGCTTAACCGCATAGGCAACGATTCGATCTTTGATCGAGCGGCCATTGACGAAGAAGTACTGATGATCACTTTGTGCGCGGGAGAACGTCGGCAGGCCTACCCAACCGTGCAGACGCATCCCATCGTGGGCGGTATCGACCGGCACCGCGGCGCCGACGAATCCCGCTCCAAGCAGTTGCGCCACTCGGCGCGGGCCGTCATCCGCGCACGGAGGCAGGTGCTGCACGGTAGCGCCGATGCGTATCTCGAATTCGACGTCGAGTCTGCCGAGTGCAAGCCGCGTCACGATATCGTTCAGATGCGCGACCTCGGTGCGTTCAGTCTTCAGAAACTTGCGTCGCGCCGGCGTGTTGTAGAACAGGTCGCTGACGTCGACCGTGGTGCCGCGCGGATGCGCCACCGGTTCAACATTCGTCGCATCGCCGTCCATTTCGATACGCGAACCATGTTCGGCGTCGATCGTTCGAGTGCTGATTGCGACCTTCGCAACGGACGCGATACTGGCGAGCGCCTCGCCGCGGAAGCCGAGCGTCGCTACGCCGTCCAGATCTTCCGGCGCGATAATTTTGCTGGTTGCATGCGGGCACAGCGCGAGCGCGAGATCGTCGGCATGGATGCCACTGCCGTCGTCACCGACGCGAATGCGTTTTACGCCACCTTGTTCGATCGTCAGTACGATGCGGTGCGCATCGGCGTCCAGACTGTTCTCGATCAGTTCCTTGACAATCGATGCCGGTCGCTCCACAACTTCGCCCGCAGCAATCTGATTGGCGACGAAATCGGACAGCCTTTTGATTCGATGCGGCATCGGCGCGGCCGGGTATTACACGTGAGCGCCGGATGATATCACCGGCCAATCTGAGCGCCCCCCTTGTTCAATCGCAAAGAAGTCAGACGCGAAAGAGTTCAGTTACGACTTTGCCGTATCGTCATCGCGATGCGATCGATGTGCCCGGCGGCGGGTGACGTTGTGCATATGTCGTCACGCCTTTGAAGATGGCCCGCGCAATCTTCCGCTGATAGGCCGTTTGCGACAGTTTGTGCGCCTCGCCCGGATTCGACAGATACCCCGTTTCGACGAGAATCGACGGAATGTCGGGAGACTTCAGCACGACGAATCCTGCCTGCTCGACGTGGGCTCGGTGCAACTGCGTGAAGTCGTCTAGCGCGCCCAATACTGCACTGCCGGCCTCGATACTGGCGGAACGGTTCGCCTCCATCGATAGATCCAGCAGCACATGTGCCAGCAACGCATCCTTGTCGTCGAGACTGACGTCGCCCACGCCACCGATCAGATCGGAGGCATTTTCCTTCGCCGCGAGCCAGCGCGCGGTTTCGCTGGTCGCGCCCTTGGCCGACAGCGTGTACACCGATGCGCCCTGCGCATGGGGACCGGAGAACGCATCCGCGTGGATGGACACGAACAGATCCGCACGCGCGCGGCGCGCAGCAGTCGTGCGCTGACGCAATGTCAGGTAGTAGTCGCCTTTGCGCGTCAGCGCGCCGCGATAGCCCGGCGCATTGCGGAACAGCAGTTCGAGTTCTTTCGCGATCGCCAGCGCAACGCGCTTTTCCTGAACTTTGCCGACACCGATCGCGCCCGGATCCTGGCCGCCGTGGCCGGCGTCTATGGCCACGATGAAGTCGCGCTGCACTCCATTGGCAACGCTGGCTTCGCTGCGCGCAGCGGTGCGATTCGGCGTGGTCGCTGCCGCGACAACTGCGACACTGGTGCGTACCGGCAGCGCCGCGCCGCGCAACTCCACCACAAGTTCATCCCCACCGGATGCCGCGGAGGCGATCATATAGCCCTTGGGTTGCTGCGCCTGGCCGACATCGAGGACCACCCGATAGCCCGCTTTGCCGCGCCGTCCCCCACGAACACGCGTGACGGCCGCGCCCGGTGCCGGGGTCTCGGCAACGCTGACGCCGCTACGAGGGCGCGCATCATCGAGGTCGATCACAACGCGGTTCGGGTTCGCCAACGTGAACACGTGAAACGTCACGCGTGTAGACAGCCGCAGCACCACGCGGGTGTTGTCTGAATTGGGCTGCACGCTGACGGCATCGATCGTCGCGGCGGATGCCCCGAACGACAAGCTCAGTAGTGCGCACTCAATCAGGTATCGGAGCCGGATCGTCATCCGTCGTTTCAGCCGTCGTTGTGTGTTGTTCGATTACCCTGCCATCGCCCGCCGGCCGTATCCGAACGACGCGGTTCGGTTGCGGCAATCGGCCGAACGCTTTCTCCGGCCATTCGACGAGTTTGATCGCCCGTTCGGCCAGCAGATCGTCAAAACCGACGTACTCTAGCTCTTCAGGGTCTTTGATTCTATAAAAATCAAAATGATACACATGAATCGATCCAAACTCATAAGGTTCGACGAGTGTGTACGTCGGACTCCTCACGTGACCCGAAAAGCCGAGCCCGCGCAAGATGCCGCGAGCCAACGTCGTTTTGCCCGCTCCGAGGTCGCCTTCGAGAAAGATGAGTTCATCGCGCCCCAGCGAGCTGGCCAACACCGCCCCATAGGCGAGCATCGCCTCCGCATCCGCAATGAATTCACGCTGGGAGGTCATTCAGGACCCCGCGTAGTTCCGTCAACAGGTCGGTTGCCAGCAGCCCGCGCATGCCCGAACGATCTGCCACACGATCCGCGGCAAGGCTGTGCAGGCATACGCCGGCGGTCGCCGCAGTGATCGCATCGAGACCTTGCGCAAGCAGGCCCGCAATGACACCGGTGAGCACATCGCCCATACCGGCGCTCGCCATCCCCGGATTACCGTGCAGGCACACCCCGATGCGTTCGAGATTCGCCACCAGCGAACCCGCGCCTTTCAACACCGCCGCGCCGGTTGGCACAAGCGCGGCAAGCGCTTTGGCCGTGGCGAACCGATCGTGTTGCACGTCCGCGACAGTCGAGCCAAGCAGCGCGGCGGCTTCGGCAACATGTGGCGTCAGCACGACAGCGGTGGTGATCGCGGCACCATTGCGTAGGTGATCCTTCAACAGATGCAGGCCGTCCGCATCGACAACCAGCGGCTTGCGCGCGGCGATCGCAAGGTCGAGCAGTGCTTGCGCCCATTCGTTTCGACCAAGTCCGGGTCCGATCGCGATGACGTCGGCGCGCTCGATCATCGCATCGATCGATTGACTGGCCGAGGTACCGGTGTGCGCTGCGGAATCGATGCCATTGACCATGAGTTCCGGGCGGCGCGCGAGAATCGCCGCAACGTGTTCAGGCCGAGTAATGACACTGACCAGCCCGGCGCCGACGCGCAATGCAGCTTCTGCGGCCATCGCGACAGCGCCACCCATGCCGTGATCGCCACCGATGATCAACGCGTGACCCGCCTGATGTTTGTACGCACCCGGCGCGCGCCGCGGCAGCGCGTGCCGTTGGCTATCCCACTGCAGCGCCGCGTCACCACCGATTTCCGCGTGACACGCCAGCGGTACTGCCAGGGTATCGAGCACGATCTGGCCGGCGTAATCGACGCCGCTACCGGTCACCAAACCCCGCTTCATACCGATAAAGGTCACGGTGACATCGACGCGCACCGCGCGGCCGAGCACCCGGCCGGTGTCTGCGCACACGCCTGATGGAACATCGAGAGCGACGATGGGCAACTCCGCCGCATTAATGGAATCGATCGCCCGCACGAATCCAGGCCGCACATCACCGCGCGCGCCGGTACCCAGCAGCGCGTCGACGATCACCGCACCGCGTATGTCGAATTCCGGCTGTTCGGCATCGACTTCTTCGATCGTCAGTCCGCAAGCAATGGCCCAGTCACGCGCCCGCGCCGCATCGCCTTGCAACGCAGATGCTTGTCCCATTTGAATCAACTGCACGCGCACGCCGTTCGACAGGGCGCAGCCTGCGACGATATAGCCGTCACCGGCGTTGTTTCCGCGGCCACAGACAATGCTGATGACAGCGGCGCTCGGCCAGCGTTGCCGCAGCACCGTCCAGGCCGCACGCCCGGCCCGCTTCATCAGGACGATACCTTCGATGCCGTGGCGTTCTATCGCGAGACGATCGAGCGCGCGCGACTGCGCTGCGGTGAACACGCGTTCGAATGGCGCGCCTGAGAATCGATCGAATGACACGTGGTTACACCCCTGTGGTTAAAGCCTGTGTGGCGGCGCGCGACGCCTCGTATTGCGGCAATCGTCAGTCGATCGTCAGTGTCAGTATAGTGCGAGCAACGCCGACCATCGGCTCTTCGACAGGTTCGCCGGGTTGAATCTGGCTGCGCTCGCCAATGACATCAAGGCCTGGGGCCGCGCGCTCGGCTTCCAGCAGATCGCGATCAGCGACCTCGATGTGAGCGCCTATCGCGAGCGCTTTGAACGCTGGCTCGCCGAGGGGCGCAACGGCGAGATGGGATATCTCGAGCGGAATCTCGAAAAGCGCTTCGACGCATCGCGCCTGCTCAGCGGCAGCTGCCGCGCCATCGTCGCGCGCATGGACTATCTGCCACCCGACACAGAGCCGAATAAAATTCTCGAGCACGGCGAATTAGGCTACGTATCACGCTATGCGCTGGGCCGCGACTACCACAAGGTTGTGCGCGCTGGGTTGCGTACGTTGGCCCGTAAAATCAACACTCATAGCGGAAGTGAGTGTTTACGGGCATTCACCGACAGCGCACCGATCCTGGAGAAGGCGCTGGCTGAAAAAGCCGGCCTCGGCTGGATCGGCAAACACACGCTGCTGTTGAACCGCGATGCGGGATCGTGGTTCTTTCTCGGAGAGGTGCTGACTGATCTGCCGCTGCCAATCGACACTGGTGAAGGCACCGACCATTGCGGCCGCTGCCGGGCATGCATCAGCGTGTGTCCGACCAACGCCATCACCGGCCCACGACAACTCGATGCGCGCCGCTGCATCTCATACCTGACGATCGAATACAAAGGCGCAATACCCGCCGAATTGCGCACGCCCATCGGCAACCGGATCTTCGGCTGCGACGATTGCCAGCTCGTCTGTCCCTGGAATCGCTTTGCGCAACCGAGCGCCGAGGCTGATTTCGTACCGCGACACGTGCTCGACCGCACTCCGCTGCTGGAGTTGTTCGGCTGGTCCGAGGCGGAGTTTCTGGCGCGCACCGAAGGCAGCGCGCTGCGACGCATCAACTACGCGCAGTGGCAGCGCAATCTGGCAGTCGCGCTGGGCAACGCACCACATGATGTGCGAATTGTCGCCGCACTTGCCGCGCGGCGCGCCACCGCGACAGCGTTGCTCGCAGAGCACCTCGACTGGGCTTTGGATCGACAACGTGAGCGAGCGCTCACTGAAGCTTGAAGAAGCACGATCGGTAGTACGCGAGTTCCGCGATCGACTCGCGGATGTCTGCCAGCGCCAGATGCTGGCTCTGCTTCGTAAAGCCGTCGAGGACACCGGGTGACCAACGCCGCGCCAGTTCCTTTACGGTGCTGACGTCGATCATCCGATAGTGCAGATAGCCTTCCAGGGTCGGCATGTAGCGCGCCAGAAACCTGCGGTCCTGCCAGATCGTGTTGCCGCACAACGGCGCCTGCCCTTTTGCCACATGGCGTTCAATAAAAGCCAAAGTCAGCGCTTCGGCCTCGATCACGCTGACACTTTCGTTGCGCACTCGCTGCACCAGGCCCGACGCAGTGTGGTGTTTGGTATTCCACTCGTCCATCGCCGCGAGTTTCGTCTCGGGTTGAAATATCGCCAGTGCCGGCCCCTCGGCGACCACATTGAGTTCGCCATCGGTGATGATCGTCGCCATCTCGATGATGCCGTCGCGATCGGGATCGAGTCCGGTCATTTCGAGGTCCATCCAGACCAGGTTGCTGATCACATCGACGTCCACTAGGCCAAAACCGCAGGATAGATCAGCGCCGCATCGATTGCCGGGCGCGTTGTATCATCCGCGCCGACTCGATTACGGAATCCGCATTGACGCACCTTTTCGAACCCGCCGAACTTGCCGCGAAGCTCGCTTCGTCGGGCGACATACTGTTGGTTCATGTCGCAAGCAGGCAGGCGTACGAAGCCGGCCATATCGCCGGCGCCGTTCACGTCGACCCGGCGGAACTGGTCAGCGGCATCCGGCCCGCGCTGGGCCAGCTACCGGAAATCGCACGGCTCGACGCGCTGTTTTCGCGCATTGGCTATCGCGAAGATGCCACGATCGTTGCCTACGACGACGAAGGCGGCGGATGGGCCGGGCGATTCGTCTGGACGCTGGATGTCGTGGGTCACCGCGATTGGGCGTACCTGAACGGCGGCATTCATGCCTGGGCGTCCGCCGACCTACCGCAGCAAAGAACTCCGGTGCAGACCCGGTCGACACGGGTACACGTTGCGATCGATCGCGGCCCCATCGCGGATGCGCAGGACATCATCGGCCGTATCGGCGATCCGGACATGGTGATCTGGGATTGCCGCAGCGCCGATGAATACGCCGGACGGCGGCCCGCCGCGGCGCGCAATGGACACATCCCCGGCGCGGTGCACCTGGATTGGCTGGATCTGATGGAC
Source organism: uncultured Gammaproteobacteria bacterium (assembly GCA_963735085.1). Taxonomy (GTDB): domain Bacteria; phylum Pseudomonadota; class Gammaproteobacteria; order Pseudomonadales; family Azotimanducaceae; genus DATJGR01. The sequence goes on along the minus strand of CAVTJP010000005.1, from coordinate 1,325,328 downwards.
CCGGAACGGGCGCTGCGATTGCGCCGCGACGTCGCGGAGGTGCTCGAATCGCGCGGCATTACCCGCGACAAGGACATCATCGCGCATTGCCAGACGCACCACCGCTCCGGCCTGGCGTATCTCGTCGCACGAATTCTCGGCTACCCGAAGATACGTGGCTATCACGGTTCGTGGTCCGACTGGGGCAATCGCGACGATACACCGATCGAGACAGGTTCTTGAGCAGTGCCTTTGTGGGGTTGCAGCGCGTGCTGCCGCAGCATGCCCTGTCGCGATTGCTCGGCAGGATCGCGAACTCACCATTGCTGGCCCGGCCGTTGATTCACGCTTTCAGCGCCGCATACGGCGTGAATCTGCAGGAAGCGCAGCGTGGCGAGATCGACGAATACCGAACGTTCAACGACTTTTTTACCCGCTCGCTCGCGGCGGGTGCACGGCCGCTACCAGACGACACTGCGGCACTGGTGTCACCAGCGGACGGCATCATCAGTCAGTACGGCACGATCGGCGACGGACAGTTGCTGCAGGCCAAGGGCATACGCTATCCGTTGACCTCGCTGCTACGAGATCAAAATGCCGATCGCACCTTTGACCGAGGCTGGTTCGCGACCATTTATCTGGCGCCCGCGGATTACCACCGTGTGCACGTACCGTGCGACGCCAGGCTGATTCGATCAACTGCCGTGCCGGGCGAACTGTTTTCCGTGAATGCGAGCACCGAAGCCGGCGTCGAGCGGTTGTTCTGCCGCAACGAGCGCCTCGTCATGCAGTTCGAGACCGCAGTTGGCACGATGGCGCTGGTCATGATCGGCGCGCTGATCGTCGCGAGCATCGAAACGGTATTCGGTACGCCCGAATCGCCATACGCAAAACAAACAATCGCGCGCCACGATCGGCATTTTTCGCGAGGCGAAGAAATAGGCCGATTTCTCCTCGGCTCGACGGTCATCGTTGTGCTCCCGCAGGGCGCCGTGCAACCGGAGCACGATCTCGCGGTTGGTCAGCGGAAGCGAATGGGCGAAACGCTGGGCAGCATCACGCTCGCGTAATGCCGAATGGCATCACGGCGTCGATCGTATCGATGCCGAGCTTCAGCATCATCAATCGATCGAAACCCAATGCGACACCGGCGCAAGCGGGCAGACCCTGGCGCATCGCTGCCAGCAGACGCACATCCGCTGCCGGTTGATCGCGACCGGCGCGTGCCCGCGCCGTGCGATCCAAATCCATTCGCGTGGCAAGTGCATCCGCGTCGAGCAACTCATCGTAGCCGTTAGCGATCTCGATACCGTCGATGATCAGTTCGAATCGTTTCGCCACCCGGCGACCTTCGATATCCGTCTCGATTCGCGCGAGCGCGGCCTGATCCGCCGGGTAGTCCGTGATGAACACGCGCCCTGCACCGATCGCGTCGATCGCGTTCGAAACTAACAGATCGAGCATGGCGCGGCGCTGCAATTGGATACCGGGTGACAGCTCCACGCCGATTCGTGTCAACGCGTCCGCAAGCTCTGCATCCGATGCTGAAGAGGCGTCTACACGCGCCCCTTTGTGTAGCAGTTGGCCGTAGGTGAGGTAATCATAATCGGCAACTCCGAGCACCCGATTGACCAGTGCCTCCACTTCGGCGATCAACTGCGTGAGTTCGAAGCCGATTCGGTACCATTCGATCATCGTGAACTCGGGGTTGTGCAGCCGTCCCGACTCCTCCGCACGGAATACCGGACCGATACGCACGATCGACGGCGCGCCCGCCGCCATCAGTCGCTTCATTTGATATTCGGGCGACGTCTGCAGGTAATACCGTTGCGGCCCATCGCGCAGCGACAGTGATTCGATTGCAGGTTCGGTAACCGTTGTGTGGGACAGAACCGGTGTGTCGATCTCCAGCACGCCGGCGTCGGCGAAGAACGCGCGAATCGCGCTCAACGCGCGTGAGCGTTCGGTTAGCACCTCGATGGAACAGCTAGGACGCCAGTCGTCTTCACGCACTGCACTGTTCCGGAGAGGCGATGTCGCTCGCTGGTGCGATCAAGCGCGGCTGACGTACATCCCGGTCCGCGTATCGATCTTCAGCACGTCGCCAACGGAAATAAAGAGGGGGACTTTGACCGTCGCTCCGGTCGACACCTTTGCAGGCTTGGTACCCCCGGTTGCCGTGTCACCCTTGATGCCGGGATCGGTTTCCGTTACTTCCAGGATGATGAAGTTCGGTGGCGTTACCGCGATTGGCACGTCGTCCCACAACGTGACGATGTAGCTGTCCTGCTCCTTCAGCCACTCTTTCGAACTTCCCAGTACATCCTCGCTCGCAGCGAGTTGTTCGAAGCTGCCGTCGGTCTTCATGAAATGCCAGAACTCACCGTCGGTATAGAGATACTCCATGTCGACGTCCATCACATCAGCGCCTTCCAGACTCTCACCGGATTTGAACGTACGCTCCCACATCCGACCGTTCTTTAGGTTGCGCAGTCGAACGCGATTGAACGCCTGGCCTTTACCCGGTTTGACGAACTCGTTCTCGACGATTGAGCACGGCGCTCCGTCGAGCAGAACCTTCATGCCGGGCTTGAACTCGCTGGTAGAATAAAATGCCATTCTCGTGCGCAGCACCTGTAAAAAACGGCGCCATGATACAGCCGAAGTTGACCCGTTGGCAGCCTGATGTCTGGACGCGTGCGCTCGCCGAGGCGATCACCGATCCGCATGTGCTGCTAGAGCGCCTTAGTCTCGATGGCGGCGCTGTAGACTACGCGCCGGATTTTCCACTTCGCGTGCCGATTTCGTTCGTTGAGCGCATGCGACCACGCGACCTCAACGACCCGCTGCTACGGCAGGTGTTGCCGCTGTCAGTAGAACGCGACGCGAAGCCGGGATATAGCCTCGACCCACTGCGGGAAATCTCCGCGACCCGCGCCCCAGGTGTAATCCAGAAGTATCAGGGTCGCGTGTTGCTGATTGCGGCTCCTGCATGCGCGGTGCACTGCCGCTACTGTTTTCGGCGCGCTTTCCCTTACACCGATCACCAACAGGCGCTGCCGTTCGGATCGCTCGACGCAGTGGAGGGTGACACCGGCATCAGCGAGGTAATCCTGTCCGGCGGCGACCCGCTGATGTTGAAGGACGCACCGCTGAAGCGGCTGGTCGAACGTCTCGACGGCATTGCGCACCTGCGGCGGATCCGCATCCACACGCGGCTGCCCGTGGTGATTCCGGAGCGCGTCACCACCGAACTGGTGCAGTTGCTGCGCGGAACCCGCACTGTTACATCGGTGGTACTGCACGTAAACCATCCGAACGAGATTGCCGGATCATTCGTCGATGCACTAGCGGCGCTGCATTGCGCGGGTATCACACTGCTCAATCAGAGCGTACTGCTGGCTGGAGTCAACGACGACGTCGAGGTGCTCGATGGGCTATCGCAGCGTTTGTTCGAAAACCATGTGCTGCCGTACTACCTGCACCTCCCCGATCCAGTGACCGGGACGCATCATTTCGACGTGCCGGAGCATCGTGGCAAGTCGCTGATCAATGCCCTTCGTGCGCGACTGCCCGGCTATCTCGTGCCGCAACTCGTTCGTGAGGTTGCCGGCATGGATGCCAAACAAGTTGTGAATCTTACGTGACCTCGCCGCGCCAATGCGCGTGAACGTGGTCCGAAAAACCCGCATGCCATCCTCTATACTGCACCCAAGCGCGCCTCTTCCTACGCCATGAGCGACCATTCGCTACGCCTGATTGTTCCCGACAGCACGGTTGCCACACTGAGCATGTGCGAGACCAACCCCGTGGCGCTGGCCGATTGGATTGCACATCTGCCGATGGCGCACACATCGGAGGCTGCGCGGCAGCTGTTAAGGGCGGCGACCGAACTCGCGCGAGTCGAAGCCGAACCGGATGCTCGATTCAATTGCCTCGAGACGATTCGTCCTCCCGCGCATTACATTTGCGCGCGGCTCGATCGAACTGCTGCGAGCGCAACGACCACTGGCGAGAATCACGCGCAACTCGCTCAGCTGCTGCAGCGGGAACTGGCACTCGGCTACAAGGCGGTAGTGCGCGACGCACTCGCGGTGGCGCAACCAACCGAACCGACCAAGGATCTGTTGGCGCACGCGACGCATCGCGCCGCCTCTGAACTCTCCGGCGCATTGCTGCGAACGTACGGGTTCTATACCGACGCGCCACCTAAGGCCTGGTACGAACTCAATCAGTTGTATCGCCTCGCCGAGGAAACTGGAACCGCGTCGAATTCTTACGCAGACGAACAGGCCCAGAGCGCCGGAATGCTGACGATCGCTGATGTCTATCTGCGGATCGCGCTGCTGACCGTGGCGAAACCAAATCAACTGCGCCGCAAAGATCTGTCGGCTGTGTACAACGCGCTCGATCAGTGGACGCCGCGGATTACGATTGGCGCACCCGCCGACGACACCATGTTCATCGTCGATTTAGACGCCGATTCACCGCCGGGGTACCGCGAGCTCGGCAGCCACACCGGTGGCGCGGTGCGTGGCATCCGTACCGATGCGCTGGTGTATGAACTCGAAGCCTACCTCGCCGACATCGCCTCCGATATTCCGGTACCGGATTTCGTCAATCAGGATCTCCTGCGTCATTTGGCGCACGCCTGGGGGGCGATGAAGCAACGCGCGTTCCGACGTTCGCGTTCATCCGGGCCAATGAAGATCTGCGTCGGTCTGAGGACACTGCATTACTACATCTCGGGTGGCGTCGAGTTCGCCGACCAACTCGGCACAACCGAGGCGCTGCTGCGGCGCGAACTCAATCCATTCCTTCATGATGCCGGGCAGCGCGCGGCTCGGCCGAGCGACAAAGGCGACGTCTGGGACGATGCATTCGATCTGCGTGGATCGCGCATCCCGGTCAATCCGAACATCGACGACCCGAGCAGAATCTTGCTGACCGCGCGCCGCCCGCAAACACAAGGGGCCGTCGAGGCCAGCTACCCGTGCTACGACACCGAGATCGTCGACACGAGCCCGTCTGGCTACTGTGTTCGCTGGCCGAGCTTGCCGAATCAAATACAGACCGGTGAGTTGCTCGCAATTCGCGAACGTGACGATGCGCGCTGGTGTGTCGCCGTATCGCGCTGGATCCGGCATAGTGACGAAGAGTCGCTGATGGGCATTGAACTGTTGGCGCCGCGCGCCATCCCAATCGCCGTCAGAATGCTGCAGAAGAAGGGCAGCAACACCGACTACCACCGCGCCGTGTTGCTGCCCGCGCTCGAAGCGATCGGCCAACCTGCGATGCTGATTGCACCGCGGCTGCCGTATCACGAATCACAGAAGGTGCAGCTACGCCGCCACGGCATCCAGGCGACCGGACAGCTGATGCGCCGCGCGCGGATGACCGAAAGCTTTATCCAGTTCACATTCCGAATGTTGGATGGTTACTTGGAAAACACCCAGATCGACCTGAACATGGAGTCGCTGTGGGACATGATCGGTGCCGACCATGCCAAGCAGTCCCCCAAGGGGTCCCAGACCGGATCCGTCGAAGGGAAAAAGTAGGGAAGCTGTCCAACAATAGGGATTGTGACGAGGTATGGCCACGCCGTCTCCGGTCCGTCTACTCATTGCCGATCGATCCGAGAATCGCGCACATGAGCTCGACTCCGTGCTGCGCAATGCTGGCATAGCGACACGTTCCGAATTCTGCGGCGACATCGCCGACGATTCCGTCTCTGAGCAGGCAATCGATCTGCTGGTATGCAGGTCCGGCTTCGATCACCTCGAACGGGTGTTGCCGGACCTGCGCAAGCGCAAGCCAGACTTGCCGATCATCGTGCTCGACGACTCATCGGAACCGAAGAACCTGACCCGCGGCCTCGCAATGGGCGCAACCGACGTCGTATTCAACGAGGACAACGAGCGCCTGTTGTATATCGTGAAGCGCGAGCTCGAAAACATCTGCCAACGGCATCGCTTCACCCAGACCCGACGCGCACTTGCCGAAGCGGAGCGCCGCTGCGAACTGTTGTTGGCCAACTCCACAGCAGCGATCGCATACGTGCATGAAGGCATGCACATCTATGCAAACGACGACTATTTCAAGCTGTTCGGATTCCAGGACGCAGACGACTTGCTTGGCCTGCCGCTACTCGATCTGATGGACCCGGCGTTTGCCGACGAATTCAAGGCAAAAGTCAAAACCTTCCGTAATGACTCGACAGAGGAACTGTCCTTTGCGTTCGAAGGACGCTCGACGTCGAACGAGCCCATCACCGGTCAGATGACGCTGACCGGCGCAGAATACGAGGGCGAACACTGCACTCAGGTGCTGGTCCGCTGCGAGCCTGTGCCGGTGCTGCAGGACCGCCTCGCACCGATGGACGAGGAAGTCACCGTTCAACCATCGAATACGTCTCCCACCGCAAGCAATGGCCACGGGGGCTCCGACCCATTTCAATCGGTGCACATGTTCATTGCGGAAGTCGAACACGACGCCACGCCACCCGGCGCGATGCTGGTGATCGAAATCGATGACTTCGACGGCCTGCAGGTCGAACTCGGTTTGCAACGTACCGATGCGCTGGTAGGTCAACTCAGCGAATCGCTGACGGCGGAGCTTGGCGGCGCGAAGCTCATACGGATCGCCAATCATCGCTTTGCGATCGCTGCAATGGGCAGCGAAGCAGGCGGCGACGTTCTGGCTGAGCGGCTGCGCGAGTCCATCGAGGCCGCGCTGTTCGAGATCGATGGCAAGACTGTCCGTCGCACGATCACGATCGGCGCCGCAGCGGTATCGGATTCGGGTGTTGCCGACGCCATGAATCTGGCATTTCGAACGCTCATTAGTGCGCGAGCAGCGAACAAGACGAACCATATTCAATGGCCGAGCGTCACGACGTTGGAGGCCGAAGGTGATACCGACGGATTATCGGGCGAGCAGAAGCGCATTCTGAAGCTGGTCAACGATGCGATCGACAATCAGACTTTCGTTCTGCTATTTCAGCCGATCATCAGTTTGCGCGGAGATTCCGACGAACACTACGAAGTCTTTTTGCGGCTGGTCGACGACAAGGATCGCCGCCTGCCGCCCGATCAGTTTCTCGACCTTGCGATCGACAACGGCGTCGCGGCGAAAATCGATCGTTGGGTCATCCTGCAGTCGATCAAACAGCTCTCGGCGCATCGCTCGAAGGGTCACAACACGCGTCTGACTATCAACCTGACACGTAACAGCGTCATTGACGCGGAATTCATTCAATGGCTCGCCGTGGCGATCAAGGCGGCACGGTTGCCAAGTGACGCGGTGATCTTCCAGATCGCCGAGCAGGATGCAGCCAACCACGTTCGCCAGGCCCGCGAGTTCGTTCAGGGCCTCAAGGCAATGCATTGTCGTACGTCGTTGAGCCACTTCGGCGTCACGGAAAATTCGTTCGAGACATTGCGCCATGTGCCGGTCGACTTTGTGAAGCTTGACGGCAACCAAGTGCAGGAACTCGATGGCAGCACCACCAAAAAAGACGATCTGACGGCAATGATTCGCGAATTGCAGCAGCATGGAAAGCTGACCGTAATTCCGATGGTCGAGAGTGCAACGGTGCTCTCTGCCCTCTGGCAGGCGGGCGCGAATTACATTCAGGGGCACTACCTGCAAGAGCCGTCGACCGAAATGAACTACGACTTCGCCGCCGACGACTAAGCTCAATTCAGCTTGATTCGCCGATTGGCCGGCTCGATTGGCGCAACTTGATAAGCGGCCAAGGTCGATGTCAACATGCGCGTCCGTGCGAGCTTGTTGCCGCCCGATACGTTAGTCGAAACGATCTCCTAATCACACTTAAACACCGCGCGTAAACCCGCGGAGCCTACCCCACATAATGCGCGTCAAACCAAGGTGGCCGAACGTCCACGACCCGCTAGCGCGACGGCGCTGGCAGGCCACCACGCTCGCGATAGCCGCGTCGCTCCTCACCACACTGTTGGTCGGCGTATCGTGGTATCACTCTGTCGACGACGCGCGCAGCGCGCGCATGTCTCAGTTCGGCAACGCAGCGGCGGCGCAACTCGCGACGCTGGCTATCGAACCGCTCATTACACTTGATCGGATACGTCTCGGCGTACTCGCGACGCGGATGAGCGAGCTGCCGGAAATCGAGTCGGTAACCATCGTCACCGTGGACGATAGAGTCGTCGCCAACGCCGGTGCACGGCCCCATGCGGACACGCCACTATTTACTCATCCGATCGAGTTCGAAGGCGCCGTCGCTGGATATGTGCAGATCGCAATTGCGACAGATGCGCTCTCCGCTGGCGGCTTCGCCGTACCCTACTTGCTGCTGCCGGCACTGATTGCGGCGCTGCTGTCGGCAGTCGCCGGTTATCTGCTGGGATTACGGTTCGACGCGGTGCCCGACGTCGAGGCGGAGTCCGATATGAGCGAGTCCGCCACCGAAGAACCCGAAAGCCATGCAATGGAATGGTTGCTGGCGGTGAACCTGCTCAACTTGATGGTGCTGCCGGGTAAAGAGCGTGCCTCGGTGTTGAGCGACGTCCACGGACGAGCGTCGCTGGTCGCGCGACAATATACAGCGACGATCGGCGATCTAGCGTCGACCGGTATCCTGTTGAGGTTCGGCAGCAACGATGCCGACCAATGCTTCAAGGTGTTGTGTGCGGCGCTGCTGCTTGCCGAAACCCTCGACGACCTCAACGAGGCGCGTCATCTGGCTGCGCGTCCGGAGCTGAAATTCCGCTTCGGCGTTCATGTCGTCGCGCGGCTTCCTGACGGAGCACCCAACACCGACGCGATCCAGGATACCGTCGTGCTCAGCGCCGTCGCACCGGAGGGTTCAATCGCAGCGAGCCGCGAAGCATTCGAACGGCTACCACGGCCGGAGCGTTTCATCGTCGATGAACAATCCAATCCAATCCTGGCCACGCTTATGACAGCCGCACACGACAGCTGCGTCATCGTCTCGGCGATGGCCGATGCGTACGGCGCAGCGCTGGATCATCAGGCGGAGTTGCTGCGCGCCGAAGCCGATTCCACCTCGACGCCGTCCACCTTCTGAAATCCGCGCGGCAACAAATGGCCGCGGCGTGCGCGCTCTCCCACGTAGTGCTCGAGATCTTTGGCCTTCAGCCGCAGATGTCGTGCACCGGTTCGAACCAGCAATTGATCAGACTGTGAAACCACTGCAATCGCGACCACAGCCTCTTCGCCCGCGTTGAACGCGGCACTCGGCACGTTGATCAGTTTGTTCCCCTTGCCGCGCACCAACTCCGGTACTTCAGCAATCGGAAAGGCCAGCATCCGGCCCCGGCTCGTGATCGCGACGACGAGTTGAGCTTCCTCATCCGTGAGCAGCATCGGCGACAGTGCGAGGCCATTCTTCGGCACACTCAACATTGCCTTGCCGCCTCGATTCTTCGCGACGAGGTCTTGCAGCCGCGCGACGAACCCATAGCCTGCGTTGGACGCCAGCAACACGCGCTGATCGGCGCGGCCGATCACGGCACCGACGAAACGCGCGCCCTCCGGTGGATTGAGCTTTCCGGTCAGCGGCTCTCCCTGGCTACGCGCCGAAGGCAGCGCGTGCGGCGCCAACGAATATGCTCGACCGGTCGAATCGACGACCGCCAATACATCGTTGCTGCGGCCTTTTGCGGCCATCAGGAATGCATCACCTGTTCGGTAGTTGAGGTCGACGACGTTGACCTCGTGGCCCTTTGCGGCTCGGATCCAACCCTTCTCGGACATCACCACTGTAATCGGTTCGTTTGTCAGCAGGTCTTCGTCGGTGAACGCCGCCGCATCCTCGACGCGCGCGAGTGGCGAACGCCGCGCGTCGCCGTGCGTTTGCGCATCGGCCAACAACTCTTTTTTGATCAGCGTCTTCAGCCGTGCTTTCGACTTGAGCGTCTTTTCGATGTCCGCCTTTTCCGCTGCGAGTTCGTCGCGCTCGGACGTCAGCTTGATTTCCTCGAGTTTTGCCAGTTGCCGCAAACGCAGATCGAGAATTGCGTTGGCTTGAACTTCCGATAGCGCAAAGCGTGCCATCAGTTCCGACTTCGGGTTGTCTTCTTCGCGAACGATGCGAACGACCTCGTCGATGTTCAAATAGGCGATCAGCAGGCCCGCGAGAATGTGCAGCCGCTGCTCAATCTTCGAGAGGCGATGCTCCAGACGCCGCGTAACCGTGATCTGTCTGAACTCGAGCCACTCACGCAGTAAGCCTGCAAGGCCCTTCACACGCGGCCGCAGATCGAGACCAATGACGTTCATGTTCACGCGGAAGCTGCGTTCCAGGTCGGTGGTCGAGAACAGATGGCTCATCAGGCGTTCGGTATCAATACGATTCGAACGCGGCACCAACACCAGCCGCGTGGGATTCTCGTGATCGGACTCATCGCGCAAGTCGACCAGCATCGGTAACTTTTTCGCCTGCATCTGTGCAGCGATCTGTTCGAGGACCTTTGCAGGCGAAGCCTGGTACGGCAGCGCCGTGACTACAATTTCGCCATGTTCGAGTACGTATACGGCGCGCGATTTGACGCTGCCGCGACCCTCCTCGTAGATCCTCGCCAGTTCCTCCTCGGGCGTAATGATCATCGCCTCGGTCGGAAAATCGGGGCCGCGCACGTGTTCCATCAACTCGCGCGTCTTCGCCTTTGGATCGTCCAGCAATCGGATGCATGCGCTGACAACTTCGCGAAGGTTGTGTGGCGGAATGTCGGTCGCCATCCCCACCGCGATGCCCGTGCTGCCATTGAGTAGCACGACCGGTACGCGGGCCGGCAGCAGCGCGGGTTCAGTCAACGTGGCGTCGAAGTTCGCAACGAATTCGACGGTGCCTTGATCGACTTCGGACAACAGCAATTCCGAGAATCGAGCCAAGCGCGCTTCCGTATAGCGCATCGCGGCGAACGACTTCGGGTCGTCCGGCGCACCCCAGTTACCCTGCCCGTCTACCAGCGGATAGCGATACGAGAACGGCTGCGCCATCAGCACCATCGCTTCGTAGCATGCAGAATCGCCGTGTGGATGGAATTTGCCGAGCACGTCACCGATCGTGCGCGCCGATTTCATGAACTTGGCGGCGGCGTTCAGGCCCAACTGCGACATCGCATAGACGATGCGCCGCTGCACGGGTTTCAGCCCGTCACCGATGTGTGGCAACGCGCGATCGTTGATGACGTACATCGAATAGTCGAGGTATGCCTTCTCGGTAAACGCTTTCAGCGGGACCTGTTCCGTATCGCCGTGGTCCGTATGGGTAGTCATGCGATCGTTGCCTGGTCACCTTTCGTCTCGAGCCACGCGCGACGATCGGCCGCGCGCTTCTTCGCCAATAGCATGTCCATCAGTTCCAACGTCTCCTCCGGCGCCGCGAGGGTGAGTTGCACGAGACGTCGCGTATCCGGATCCATCGTTGTTTCTCGTAATTGAATCGGGTTCATTTCTCCCAGTCCCTTGAACCGTTGCACGTTGACCGTGCCGCGCTTCTTCTCTGCGGCAATGCGATCGAGGATGCCTTCCTTTTCCGCCTCATCCAGTGCATAGAAAACGTCCTTGCCTACATCGACCCGATAGAGCGGCGGCATTGCAATGTAGACATGGCCCGCATCGACCAGGCTCCGGTAGTGCCTCAGGAACAGTGCACACAGCAGCGTGGCGATGTGCGACCCGTCGGAATCCGCGTCGGCGAGAATACAGATCTTGTTGTAGCGCAACCCCGAAAGATCCGCCGATGCGGGATCCACACCAAGCGCCACACTGATGTCGTGCACCTCCTGCGACGCGAGGATCTCTGACGATGAAACCTCCCACGTATTGAGAATCTTGCCGCGCAACGGCATCACCGCCTGAAACTCACGATTGCGCGCCTGCTTTGCGGAGCCGCCTGCCGAATCACCCTCCACCAGAAACAGTTCCGCACGCGAGCTGTCCTGGATCGAACAATCCGCGAGCTTCCCCGGCAGCGCCGGACCCGCGGTGATCTTCTTCCGCTCGACTTTCTTGGCCGCCTGCAAGCGTCGCTGTGCATTGCGAATCGCAATCTCGGCAATCTTGCCGCCTTCCTGCGGATGCTCATTGAGCCACAGGCTGAACGCGTCTTTCGACACACCCGAAATGAATGCCGCCGATTGGCGCGACGACAGCCGCTCTTTCGTCTGCCCGGAGAACTGCGGGTCTGCCAGTTTTGCGGACAACACATAGCTGCACTGATCCCACAGGTCTTCGCCAGTGAGCTTGAGCCCGCGTGGCAGCAAATCCCGAAATTCGCAGAACTCCTTCATCGCATCGGTCAGCCCGCTGCGCAACCCATTGACGTGGGTACCGCCGAGCGGCGTTGGAATGAGGTTCACATAGCTTTCCGCAACCAACTCACCACTGTCTACAATCCACGCCAGCGCCCAATCAACAGCCTCGTGGTTGCCCTGCGCGCCATAGCAGAACGGTTGGGCCGGTACGGTATCGGCGGCGCCGAGTTCCTGCATCAGATAGCCCGAGAGACCGTCTTCGTAGAGCCACTCGTCGGTCTCGGCTTTGTTGTTTCGATTCACCGTCAGGCTGACGCGCAGCCCGGGGCACAGCACGGCTTTCGCACGCAACAAATGCTTCAATCGAGACAGCGCGATCTGGGTTGTGTCGAAGTAAGACGCATCAGGCAGGAAGCGAACCCGCGTTCCGGTGTTGCGTTTGCCAACGCTGTCGATCACCTTCAGCTTCGTCACTGGTGCGCCGTTTTCGTAACGCTGGTGATGCACCGCGCCGTCGCGCCGTACTTCCACTTCCAACCACGTCGACAGCGCATTGACCACCGACACTCCGACGCCGTGCAGACCCCCAGAGAACGCGTAGGTGTCGTTGTCGAACTTACCGCCGGAGTGCAGCCGCGTCAGAATCAGTTCGACGCCTGGCAGCTTGAAATCAGGATGGATATCAACCGGCATGCCGCGGCCGTCGTCGATGACGTCGATCGAGCCGTCTTCGAACAACGTGACGGCGATTTCGCGTGCGTGGCCGGCCAGTGCTTCGTCGACACTATTGTCGACCACTTCCTGCACGAGGTGGTTGGGTCGTGACGTATCGGTGTACATGCCAGGCCGTCGCCGCACGGGTTCGAGCCCCGACAGCACCTGTATGGACTCGGCTGAATATTTTGTTTCCGCCATGGGGTCGGGTCGCGTCCTGCGTACTACGATTAAGGTTAATGGGATTCGGGCTAATGGCGTTCGGGTCGAGACAGATCGAGCGTCACTTCAAAGTCTGTCGCGCGACCCACGCGGGTCGCAAGGGTACCGTCGGCGGAGAGTTCGAGCCAGCGCCAGCCCGGCGGCGTGGCGTCGACGGCAAAGCGTGACGAGTTCGCAACGAACTGAAAACAGGTCGACGGCGTGGTCAGCAGTTGCAATCCTCGATGTATCGAGGCCGTCGCCTGATGCACGTGCCCACAGATGTAAGCCTTCACGCGCGCATCTGCAGCGAGCACATCGAGCAACGCCTCGCCATTGGTGATGCATATGCTGTCGAGCCACGGCGTTCCGATCGGCAGCGGTGGATGGTGTCCAGCTACGATGAGGTATTTCGCTGCGGAGCAGGCCAGCGATTCGCGCAGCCGGTCGAATTCGGCGTCCGCTACGAAACCGCCCACTGCACCATCAATGTGGGTATCGATTGCGATGACGCCCCACCCGGATATGTCGAGTGCGTCGCCGCCAGGCCGCGCCGCTTGCAGCGGTGCCGTCAAATCATGATTACCCGCCAACCACAGCGTCGGGCCGCGAAAACGCGCTTCGATCAAAGCGTGTACACGCGCGTAGGTTTCCGGGTTCGGTTCGTGTGCGATATCGCCCGTCACAACCAAGGCGTCGGGGACACGTTCCGACAGCGCGGCGTCGAGCACCGCAGTCAGGCTCTGTGCGGTGTCCACGCCCAGCAGGCACGAATCGGCTGAACGAAGCTGGTGCAGGTCGGAAATCTGAAGCAGCGAAATCGAGCCGACACTATTCATGGCCGCACCCGCGAAACGGGTATATCAATCAACCGCCGCCGACCACCACCGCCTCATCCTCGGCGACCCCGTGGTAGAGACACGTGGACAAGTACTCAGCGAGAAATCGGTTGATTTGCGCCTTCTCGTCGCGTTGGCGCATTTCACAGTTCGGATACGCATACACCGGATGAAACCGTCGTCCCGCCTGAAACTCCACGACTTCGGCCGAACGCGCATCATGATACATCCGCACCGTCAATCGAGGTGCAGGTAGGTGAAACGCGAGTCCTTCGAGCCATGGATGTTGCGACACTTCGATCAGCGACGTGTAAGGACACCGTTCGAGCAGGCGAATCCGCACGGTCACTCTGCGCTCGGCAAGCAGCAGTACCAGCACGCGTTCTTCGCAATCGTCCAGATCGGGCGCCAGCTTGACCAGGCGCAAATAGTTCGCGTCGCACTCCGCCATGTGCGCCGAAAGATCGATCCGGTATCGCTGAATTGTCACGTTTTCGCGCCAATTTGTTGACGACACGAGCGGGTCATTCTAACGATGCATCCGGCAAAGTCGAGAAAAGACTCGGTGCATTCCACCGCAAGGTCGAACGCTTATCAAAGTCGATCCGATCTCGGATCGACCACATCACTTCGTGCATCGCGGCAACGACTATCTGCTAAACTGCGGCGCTCGTTTTACGAAGGCTCACGATGGCGAACATCTCCGGCATCTTCGCCGCGGCATTGATATGCACCGCGAATGCATACGCCGCCAACGTCACCGACGTCTACCAGGCAGCGCTCGAAAACGATCCGTTGCTGGGTGCGGCCAAGCAGGACTATGCAGCGCGCGAGGAGGTCGTCCCGCAATCGCGCGCGGCGTTGCTGCCGAACATCGAGTTGAACGGATCGACGTCGTATACCCGGCTCGAGTTCCCAGGGTCCACGATTGTCGATACAAACCCGATGAGCCCCACCTTCGGACAGCTCCGTGGCGTGCCTGGCGACGAATTCAACCAGCACAGCTGGCAGGCGCAGCTGGTACAACCGCTGTTCGATGTCGCGGCGTACTACACCTACAGCACTTCGAAGGCCCTGAAGGCGCAGGCGGCCGAGGATTATACGGGTGCGCAGCAGGACCTGATCGTGCGCGCGGTGTCGGCGTACCTCGACGTATTGCGTAGCCAGGCGGCGCTCGATTCAGTCTCTGCCCAGGAAGCGGCTGTCAAACGTCAGCAGGAGCAGGTGCAACAGCGGTACGACGTGGGCCTCGTCGCCATTACGGATGTGTTGGACGCTACAGCAGCATACGACAACGTGGTCGTCCAGCGCATTCAGGCGGAACGTGACCAAGGGATTCAGTTCGAAACGTTGTACACCCTGACCGGCGCGCAGTATCAGGAGCTGGATCAGCTGTCAGCGACTCTGCCAATCGTCAATCCCGCATCGGTCGACGAAGACCAATGGGTTGCCATCGCGCTGGCCAACAATCCCAACGTACTGTCTGCGCGAGAAGCGCAAGTTGCCGCCCAGCGTGACCTCCGCGCACGCGAGGCCGGTCATCTGCCGACCGTCGACGCGATCGCTAGCTACAACGACGCGGTCACGGGCGGGCCCAGCTTTCTCGGCGGTAAAACCAAAACGCGCACGTATGCGTTGCAGTTCAACATGCCGATCTATCAAGGCGGCTATACCAATTCGAGAGTCCGCGAAGGCCGTGCGCGGCTGCTCCAGTCTGACGAGTTGCTGCGGAACCAGGAGTGGACCACCAGCCGCAACATACGCAATCTGTTGCGGGCCGTGACGACCGACGTAATTCGAGTGCAGGCGCGTATCAAAGCGATCAAATCGAGCAAGTCGGCTCTCGATGCAACCCAGACCGGATATGAGGTGGGTACCCGAAACATCGTCGACGTGCTGCAAGCACAGCAGCGCCTGTACCTGTCGCAGTTTGATTATGCGGATTCACGTTATAACTACGTGCGCGATCTACTGTTGCTGAAGCAGACCGCCGGCACGTTGGCCGCTGAAGATGTTGACCGATTGAACAGCTACGCCGATCCGCTACAGCCCGTGCATCGTGTGGGCGCGGTCACCAATCCCACCGTCACGGGTCCGTGAGCGCTCGATCGCCGCGAGACGTTTGGCAATTCGCTCTGTCGCGCCTTCATTGCATGCTACAACTTCGCGTGCGCAGTGCGATTCGAACTCCCGACGTGACGCATCCTCGAACAACGCCGTAACAGACGCAGCGAGACCCGCTGCATCCTCAACGCGATGCAGGCACCCCGCCATTTCGAACGCGGCCGCGACCGCCGTGAAGTTGAAGTCGTAGCGGCCCATCAGGAGCGGTAGTCCCACGGCAGCTGCTTCGATCGGATTGTGGCCGCCGTGTTCTACGAGGCTGCCCCCGATGAACGCGACCTGCGCCATACCGAACAGGTAACTCAACTGGCCCATCGTGTCGCCAACGATCACCTGCGCCCGATCACTCACCGCGCCGGACATTCGTTCGGCAATCAATTGGCCGGCAGCGAGCCGCGACACGTCGTCGAAACGACTTGGGTGTCTCGGCACGAGAATCAGCAAAGCCCGGGGTAGCGTTCGCAGTACTCGCCGGTGCGCGGCCAGGACGACATCGTCCTCACCCGCGTGCGTGCTCGCCGCGATCCATACCGGGCGACCCTTCACGCCCCAACGGGCTTGCAACGCCGCGGTGCGGTCCCGCAGATCACTCGGAATCTCGACGTCGAACTTCATACTGCCAACGACTTCGACGTTCTCCACCGGTGCACCGAGTTCGACGAATCGCCGCGCGTGTTCCGGGTACTGTGCGGCGATCCACGTCAGCCGTGTCAGCATCATCCGTGTCAACGGTGCGATCCAGCGATAGCCGCGCGCCGAACGTTCGGACAGCCGCGCATTGATCAACACCATCGGGACGCGCCGCGTGGCACTCATGCGCACCATGTTGGGCCACAACTCGGTCTCCATCAGAACCAGCATCCGCGGCCGCACGCGGGTCAGAAATCGCCGCACGACCCACGAGAAGTCGTACGGCGCGTAACCGTGTGACACCCGATCTCCGAGCAAGCGCGCAACCTGGTCCGCGCCAGTTGGCGTCATCGTCGTGACAAGCACTCGGATGTCCGGCAGCATCGTCATCAGCCGCCGGATCAACGGCGCGGCCGCGATCACCTCGCCGACAGATACCGCGTGTACCCAGATCACGTCTCCTGGCGCGGCCGGATCCACTCGGCCGAATCGTTCTCGTCGGCCGTTCCGATACGCCGGGTCGCGCACGCCGCGCCAGATCAGCCGCAGCACGACAAATGGACAAGCCAGCACCAACAACGCCGCATACAGCACCCGCCACGTCGTTGCCGACCGATCCGTTGCCAGCGAGTTCATCCCGGCCAATTTATCCCCCGGCAAGCCAACCCCCGCCAATCCATCTAAGGCGCGCCCAGTTGATATACTCGCATCACTCTATGAGGTACCGATGAGCACGCGCAACCGCATCCGCGTGGACGTGGCAATCGTCGGCGGCGGCATCGCAGGCCTGTGGTTGCTGAATCTGCTGCGCAACCGCGGCTACGATGCGATCCTGATCGAACGCAGCGCGTTCGGTGACGGCCAGACCATCCGCTCGCAGGGGATGATCCATGGCGGCTTGAAGTACACGCTGAACGGACGACTGACTCGGGCGTCCGAAGCCATCGCGACGATGCCGCAGCGGTGGCGAGAAGCACTGGCCGGTAGTGGCAATGTTGATTTACGCGGTGTCCGTGTGCTTTCCGATCGATGCCATCTCTGGAACACCAACGAATCTCCACTGGGGCGTCTGACCGGCTTTCTGTCGAGTAAGGCACTGCATGGCAGAGTTCGCCGCCTCCACCAGCCCGAATTTCCGCCCCCATTCGACGATCGAGGGTTTCGAGGCGTCGTTTACGAACTCGACGAACTGGTGATCGATACGCCGTCACTCCTGCGGCGGCTTGCGGATTCGCAACGCACATACGTCTTGCGTGCCGACGTGACCGCGCAGCAGCTGGTGTGCCACCGTCAGGGAACGCTCGGGTCGATTCAGTTGCAGCGCAGCGAGATCGTCGCATCGCATTTCGTGTTCGCAGCCGGCGCCGGCAACGAAGCCCTCATCGATGCATTGCCGCACGGTTCCGCACTAAGCCCGCGCATGCAACGACGGCCGCTGCACCAACTCATCCTGCGACATACAAACTTGCCACCGCTTTACGGGCACTGTGTGGAGCAGCTCTCCAGCTCACAGCCACGCTTGACGGTCACCTCACACACCGACCGCAACGGCGCGCGAGTGTGGTATCTCGGAGGACAACTCGCCGACAGCGGCGCCGAACGCGGCGCGGCGGTGCAGATTCGTCATGCGCGCGCGGAACTCGCTGCGTGTTTGCCGTGGATCGATCTGTCACGCGCGCAACTCGAATCGGTTCGCGTCGATCGCGCGGAGCCACACCAGCAGGATGGCGGTCGGCCCGATGAAGCATTCGTTGCCGCCATATCGAACGTGTTGATCTGCTGGCCCACCAAGCTTGCGTTGACACCACACCTCGGCGACAAGGTACTCACCGCACTGTCGACGCCAGCATCTTCGGTCCCGCACCCGATGCCCGACACGGCACGGGTTGCCGTTGCCGATTCTCCATGGGATGGATGAGGTGCAGTATCGCGCGCTCGGCAGCACTGGAATTCGCGTTTCGCTTGTCGGTCTCGGCGCAGTGAAATTCGGCCGTACCGACGGTCTCAGATACCCAACGAAATCCGCGCTGCCTTCGATGCGCACTCTGTCTGAACTGCTGGCGGTCGCGCGCGACCTCGGCATCAACCTGATCGACACGGCGCCGGCTTACGGGACCAGCGAAGAGCGGCTTGGCGAACTGATGTTCGAGCACCGACACGAGTGGATCATCTGCACGAAGGTCGGCGAGAAATTCGAATCGGGACGATCGCATTTCGACTTTTCGCCCGAAGCGACTCAAGCCAGCGTACTGCGCTCGCTGCGGCTGCTCAACACCGACTACCTCGACGTCGTGCTGGTTCACTCAGACGGCAACGACATCGACATCATCGAGCACTACGGCACACTGCAGGCGCTGGCCCACCTGAAAGACCAGGGACTGATCAGAGCAACCGGCATGTCATACAAGTCCGTCGCCGGTGGCGACCGAGCCGTCGAGGTCTGTGACGTGGTGATGGCGAGCTTGAGCTTCGATCACCGAGACGAGGTCGACACGATTGCCCGCGCGCGCGAATGCGGCTGCGGTGTTCTGATCAAGAAGTCACTGGACAGCGGCTTCGGCGCTCAGGAAGACCGTCAGCGCCGGCTCAATCTAGAGTTCGTCGCACGCACCCCGGGCGTCTCCAGTATCCTCGTCGGCACGACAAATGTGTCGCACCTCAGAGACAACGTCGTGACGCTGCACGGGCCTCGGTAGTTCAGCTGACGACTTATCGGGACGCCTTCGCACTGTCTATGATCGACGAAGTCGACAGGTTCGGTACGTGCTCCAAAACGCACACCTCGCCCCCGTAGCGACGGACGATGTCGGCTCCGACAACATCGCAGATTCGATAGTCGCCACCCTTCACCAGCACGTCGGGTCTGACGATTTCGAGCAATGACTCCGGCGTGTCGTCGGGGAACGCCACCACCCAATCGACGCTCGCCAACGCCGCAAGCACACGCAACCGCTGGGCAATGCCATTGATTGGTCGTCCCTCGCCTTTCAAACGCGCGACGGACGCATCGTCATTGACGGCGACGACAAGGCGATCCCCGAGTGCACGAGCGCCTTCGAGGTAGGCCACGTGTCCCGCATGCAGGATGTCGAAGCAGCCATTTGTAAAGACGACGCGTTGGCCGGCGCGGCGGGCGCGTTGGATCGCCTCGGGTAGCGCCTCGCGCGACAGCACGCCGCGATCGACACGTTCGTTCCATGTCGCTGAACGCTGCAACTGATCGACCGTCACACTCGCCGTACCGGATTGGCTCACCACCAGGCCGGCCGCGAGATTCGCCAGCAGCGCGCTTTCGTGGATGCTGCAGCCAACCGCCAGACCAGCTGCAAGTGTGGCGGCCACCGTATCGCCGGCACCGGTTTCGTCGAACACATCGACCTTGCGAGCAGCCACGTGGTGATGCGTGCCGCCGCGCTCGACGACCGTCATGCCGTATTCGCCGCGCGTTACGACGAGTGCGCCGAATTCGTATCGATCTGCCAGCTCGCGAGCCTGTTCGACGAGTTCGCGATGGTCCAACCGGTCAGGCGTCGAGTGTTCTGTGGATTGATCCAGCGCGTGAATAAACTCGGTCGAGTTCGGCTTGATGACGTCCGCGCCTCGATACGACTCGAACGACTTGAACTTCGGATCGACGACAACGCGCTTGCGGTACTCGCGTGCGATATCGATGAAGGTGCGCGGTTGCGCCAGCGTACCCTTGTCGTAATCTTCGATCACGACAACGTCGGTGCCACCGATGTGTTTGCGAAATGTCTCCACCAACGCGGCCTGCACATCGCCCCGGATCGGTTCTTCGAAGTCTATGCGCAACATCTGGTGGCGACGACTGACGACACGTACTTTCAGAATCGTCGGCCAGTCTGCAAGCGCGACGAAATCGAAGTGGATGTTCGCCGCGGCGAGCTGCTGACGCAGTATCTGCGCCGCTTCATCTTCGCCAACGACACCGATTAGGGTCACGTCGATGCCGAGCGCCGCCAGATTCAAAGCAACGTTGCCGGCGCCACCAGGGCGGTGCTCGGTGGATACGACATCCACCACCGGAACTGGTGCTTCCTGCGACACGCGATTGGCACGCCCGTACCAATATCGGTCGAGCATCACATCGCCGATCACGAGAATCCGCGCGTTGCGAAAAGAAGGAATGTTCGGTTGCATGCGTGCCTCGCGGGATGCGATGTTAGCACAGCAGGTAGAGCCGCATGGCCGGTCACCGACGCGCGTGCGCCTTGCCAGAGATCCTTGTGGGACGCGCTGAATGCACCAGAATATACGGCGCACTACACCGACATCGCCGCCCATGGCATCGACGCTCGCAACCCCGCGTTACTGGCTCACCTGGATCGGTGTCGGTGCGATGTGGATAGCTGCGCGTCTGCCACTGCGCATCCAATTCGGGCTCGGTCGAATGATCGGCACACTCAGTCATCGATTCGCTCACGCGCGGCGACACATCGCACGCATCAACATCGGCCTGTGCTTTCCGCAACTGAATGACATCGAGCGCGACGAACTCGTTCGCCGGACCTTCGAGTCAACGGGCATCGGTGCGGTGGAGACGGCAATCGCGTGGTTCGGAAATCTCGAGCGGTACTATGAACGAACCTCGATCGAAGGACTCGAGTTGCTGACGGAGCGACAGCGGCGCGGTCGCGGTGTGCTGCTCGTCGGTGCGCACTTCTCAACACTCGATCTAGCCGGTGCGCTGTTGTCATGCGCCACCGACTTCGACGTGATTTATCGCCACAACAAGAATCCCGTCATCGAGCACGTCATGCGGCGTGGCCGCGCGCGGCGGTTCGCCGATGTGATCGAACGCAGCGATCCGCGCGGCATACTCAGGAGCCTCAAGCAAGGCGGCACGGTGTGGTACGCCGCCGATCAGGACTACGGACGCAAGGTCTCGGCATTCGTGCCGTTCTTCGGCGTGCCAGCCGCCACGATTACAGCGACTGCGCGATTCGCAAGAGCCAATGCGTCATCGATATTGTTCATCAGCCACTTTCGCGACCCCCACGCGCAAACGTGGTCGCTGCACATTCGCGAGATCAACGACTACCCGAGCGATGACGAGGAGCGGGATGCGCGGCATATCAATTCGATCATAGAAAGCGCCATCCGGTCTCATCCGGATCAATACCTGTGGCTGCACCGCCGCTTCAAGACGCGGCCGCCCGGCGAGCCGCGTCCGTACTGAGTAATTCCCGATAGATTCCTGCGACCGCAGCAATCGAAAACTCACGTTCGGCGCGAACCCGCTGATGCCGAGTCAGGCGACCACGGGCTTCATCCGACAGGCCGACGCAGCGCGCCAGCGCATCCGTCACGTCTGCTGCCGCGGCCGCGGCCCCGGAAAAGTACAGTCCATCTTCACCCAGTACACTGCGCGGGCCCGGCGCGTCGGCGCAAACGACCGGCACGCCGGCAAGCATGCCTTCCAGCAGAGCCATGCCGAATGCCTCCGTCGGCCCTGGTGCAAACAGCAGCGCGTCGAATGCGTTGAAGTATTGTGCCGCGTCCGCTACGTGGCCGACGAAGCTCACCTTGTGACCAACGCCCAAGCTCACCACCAACGATTCCAATGCGTCGCGCAGCGTGCCGTCACCGACGAACACCAGACGAGCGTCTTCCGGCAGCGCTGTCGCGGCGGCAAAGCCACGCAGCGCGAGCACTGGACGCTTCTTCGCATGCAAACGGCCCACCACGCCGACGATGTAGTCGCCTTCTGCGAGACACAGACGCTCACGCGCGACCGGCCGCGACAGCCTCGCAGCATCCAGCCGGACGACGTCCACAGGATTCGGTAGCACCAGCGTGCGTTCCAACGCGGAATGATCGCGCCGCAGCGCGTCGACGACCGCCGCAGACACACCGGCAAAATACCAGTCGTTCGCAACAAGGCGTTGCCGCCAGCGCCGGCGGCGACGCGTGAACAGACCGAACTCGTGCGCGATGGCAACGCGGGCCGCTGATTCGATTGCCAGTCGAGCCCGGCTGACAACCTGATACGCGCGATAGCGATGTGCCACCACGACTGCATACGTCCGTTCTGCGCAATGGCTACGCAACGCATCGACCATGCGCCGGGTACCGCGCTCGATGCCGAGATAAGTGGCCCGTTCCCAACGTATGTCTCGGGGCGCGCCAAGAAATACGGTATCTGTTGTCACGCCGATGCTCTGCAACGCCGCAGCGTGGTTTCTACATAACTCCAGAAACGGCGATTGATCGCCGGGGCAGACCTGCAACGCACGCAGCGGCTCAGTCATGAGAGCGTCACGATTTCGTCACCAGAAGGTCTTCGATGACGAGATATTGAAGGTCGGATCCAACAAACATCGTAAGTGCGTCCTGCGGTGTACAAACGATCGCCTCGCCCTGACGGTTCAACGATGTATTGAGCACGACGGCATTGCCGGTCAATGCTTCGAGCTGTTCCAGTAGCGCGTAGTAACGTGGATTCGTAGACCGTTCGACGACCTGCACCCGTGCGGTGCCGTCACGATGAACGACCTCGGGAATACGTCCTCGCCATGCCTGCGCGACATCGAACGTAATCGTCATGAACGGCGCCGGATGATCCGATTGAATGATTTGCGGCGCGACGCGGTCGAGCATGCTTGGACAGAACGGCCGCCAGCGCTCGCGGAACTTGATCTGCGCATTGATACGATCCGCGATACCGACGACGCTGGGACAACCGAGAATGCTACGGGCGCCGAGTGCGCGCGGACCGAATTCCATGCGCCCCTGAAACCATGCAACCGGATGGCCGGCAACGAGCAGCTCGGCCGTCGCGCAAGCCACATCGTCGAGCCGCTCGTAGTCCAACGGTACCGAAAAGGTGCGTATCGCGCTTTCGCACTGCTCGGTCGTAAAGCTCGGGCCGAGATAGACGTGGCGCATGCGCGACACACTGCCACCGCGCTCGACCGCCACATACGTCGCTGCCCCAAGCGCGGTGCCCGCATCACCAGCCGCGGGCTGCACGAACAACTCCTTTACGTCGCTGCGCGCGACGATTCGCTGGTTCAGCTTTACATTCAGCGCGCCGCCGCCGGCAAATGCGAGCCGGCCAGTGTCGGCGAGAATCGCGCCGAGATGGAAATCGATGAGCTTGAGACTGATGTCCTCGAACAGCTTCTGCAATGCGGCGGCATAGTCTATGTAGGGTTCGTCGATCGAGTCGTCACAACGTCGCGGCCCCAGCCAGTCGATCAGCTTCCGGCTGAAGTAGTAACCTCGCCCCGAGGCGCCGTCCTTGTAGCGGCGCAGTCCGACGGTGTTCACATAGCGCGTGTCGACGCGCACCGAACCGTCAGGTGTGCTGCGCAGAAGCCGCGATAGATCGTACTTGTTGCGGTCGCCGTATGGCGCCATCCCCATGACCTTGTACTCGCCGTCGAGCATGTCGAAGCCGAGATACTCGGTCAGCGCACCGAAGACGCCCGAAATGGAATCCGGATCGTAGAATTCTCGGATCTTGTGAATGCGACCCGCTTCGCCGTAGCCAAAGAATGTCGTCGCATATTCGCCTTTGCCGTCGATTCCGAGTATTGCGGTACGCTCGGTGAAACCCGACAGGTGATAGGCACTCGATGCATGCGCCAGGTGGTGTTCCACCGGCACGAACTCCGTGGCGGACCAATCGATGCCCAATGCGTCGCCCATCGAAAACACCCGCGCGCGATTGCGACGATACCGACGATTGCCATTGAACAGCGCATCGAGTGCCCGATCGGGGGCGTACCAGTGTCGCTTCGCGTAGTGCCAGCGCGCCGGCGAGGACAACCCGATCGGCGCATAGGGAAACGCAACCACATCGATATCGCGCGCTGAGATTCCAGCGTGTGCGAGACAGAACCGCGCGGCCCGCAATGGCGCTCTATCTTTTGCGTGCTTGTCGCGAACGAAGCGTTCCTCTTCGGCGGCAGCCACGATTTCGCCATCGACCAGCAGCGCCGCCGACGCATCGTGATTCAGCGCGCCAGACAGACCGAGGACGATCATCGCCGCAAACGATCTGCGGCGGTCGTCGGAAGCGACTCAATCGATGAAAACGCGCGCGAGAGCGCTGCTCGAATGGTGGCGCTGTCAGCCCAGTTCGCAATGAATCGCTCGATGTCGCGCGTGAGGCCACGGCGCGCAGCACGCTGTGTCCGCGGTGCTCGCATCGAATCGAGATCGATCAGATGGATGCGCCCGGACGCGGCGATGAAGTTCGTTGCCTTCATGTCACCGTGCACGAGTCCCGCGCTCGACAGATCCCGGAACAACGCGGCGAGCAATCGGACATGGCCGCTCTCGAAACGTTCGCGCAGATCAATTCCACCGACGTCACGCATCACCAGGTACGCCCCCCGCCGTAACGGGCCGAAGCGCTGCTCGATCAATGCGATCGGGTGGAATGTTGCAATGCCGAGCATCCGCAATCGATGCGCGTTCTGCCACGCGCGCTGCGCACGCGTCGGGCGCCACATACGCGCCAGGCCGTGACGCCACGACTTGATCTTGTAGCGTTTGATCACCAGCGCCTCACCATCAATGTACAGCCGCACCACGCTCGCGGTGTTGCCCGCCTTCACCACGGCGCCGTGTTCGAACTGCACCTCGATATCATCGATCAGCGCCTCCATCCTCGGGCTGAATGCGGCACGTTCGCAGACCAGGAAATAATCGAGGCCGCGCTCGGCGTGGAATTCGCTGCAATCACGCAGCACTTTTCGTAGATATACGCGAATCCTCGCACGCCGCGCCCGGCGCACCGCGGACAGCAGTGCACCGTTGTCCGCAACGTCCGGCTTGAATGCGCGCGCGTCGCAGTACGCCCGCCATGCGGCGACGAACCGGTCCTGCGCGTGGATATCGAATTGCGCCAGAAACAGCGCCAGGTTGCGAACACTGGCACGCACCGACAGCGGCGCATCCTCACCCATGCCGCTGACACCGCCGCCATCGATCAGGAACAGCCCACGCGCGGTACGCAGCAGGTTGCCAAGATGCAGATCGCTCTGCACAACGCCGTGCGCGTGCAATCGCGCAAGGATCGACATGGCCTGCGGCAGGTCCGCCTCGGTCGCAGGTGTTGCGTCTTCGAGGTACTCGAACAACAACGCCTCGCCGCCTTCGGCGAACGTCGCGGCTGTAATGATCGCCGGCGTCGCGACACCGGCTCGTGCGAATGCCGCATGCCCGCGTTCCTCCCATTCACGCTCGACGGCTGCGCGCGGCCCGACGAACATCTTGGCGACCACTGTCCTTCCAACCTCGGGCGTGGCGCCATCGGGCGTGGCGACACCGGGCGCGGCAACGTCCAGGTTCGCAGGAGGTCTGGCGCCATCCCACACGGCCTTCACAACGATGCGGCGCCCCGGCAGAACGCGCAACAACGCTTGCGCGCGCAGTCGAATCGAACCGATCGGGCTGGCAAGCGCGATGTCGAACGTGGATGGCAGCGCACGACCCAGGCGCGCGAGTTCGGCGCCGGTCAACGCCGGCACCGGTTCGCCTTCGGTCGCAACCGGATCGACTGATGCCGCGTCGCTTTCGCATATCGCACCCGGATCACTCATCGGACATTTCCATCGCATGACGCCCCGTCACCAGCCCTTTGCGCTGGCCTTTGCGGTACAGCGCGATTGCGCGGTGTTCCACGCGCAGCCAGAACGCACCACTATCCTTCAATGCCGCGCGCAATGAACGACCTTCGTACGCGCGTATGAACCGCAGCCGGTCG
Source organism: uncultured Gammaproteobacteria bacterium (assembly GCA_963735085.1). GTDB lineage: Bacteria > Pseudomonadota > Gammaproteobacteria > Pseudomonadales > Azotimanducaceae > DATJGR01. Next base: position 1,298,842 of record CAVTJP010000005.1, on the reverse strand, counting down.
CGGCGCGTAATCGGCAGGTCGAGACACCAGAACCACAATGCACCGAGATCTCTAACGAGCCAGCGGGGGGGAATGCGACGTCTCAGTTGGGCGCGGTGCAGATCGATCAATGACAATGCGACGACACCGCGCGCCAATTGGCTGCGATCGACGAGCAGGTGGTACAGGTAATAGTCGCGATGCACGACGCCGGCGCGATGCATCGCCCGTGTCAACTGGGCAACCGATTCGATCAGCTTTCGTTTGAAAACCGGCACGGGCGGCGCTTGGCGCCAGTTTTCAGACAATGACGCCAGGCTGATATGGTCGGCCAATTCATCGCAGACGATGAACGATTGCCGCGAAGCTGGATTGCGACCGCGCACACCGAACGCAGCCGGCACCGGCGTCGCCACACCGAACCGCGGCAGCAGCAGACAGGCGTGGTATTCGTTGCTGGCATCCACCACCGGCCGGCGCAACACGATCAGATTCTTGAAGATTTCCAGCCAGCCGACACCGGAATGCACCTTCGCAAAGTAACCGCGTCCGGCGGCCTCGAATCTCACGGTCCGCCGCGTCGCGACTTCTCGAAACACTTCGCCGTCGAGTGCTTCGACGCGCTCGAACGGGTCATCGCCGCGCCATGCGGTGGCGAGATCTTCACGCAGAAACAATGCATCGATCACGGCACGCTCCGGCGGCCGCGATTATTTTCGTGGCGGGCGCGCGCAAACGCCTCGAGGTAGTCGACGAAGGTCTCGACCAGCCGATAGATATCCTCCCGATCGCCGAACGCACGCCCGTTGCAGCACCAGCGATCGCGCTCGGGGGAGGTCAGCAGTTCCACCAGAGCGTCGTTGAATGCTCGCTGCGCGTACGGCATGCCCACTACCAACCCGGCATTTGCCTGATCCACATAGTGTGCATAACCGCAGTTTTCCGTCGTCAGAACGGGCAGACCGGCCACCATCGCCTCGAGAATTACGGTACCGGTATTCTCGTCGTACGCCGGCAGCAGCAGCGCGTCCGCGCCGAACAGGAAGCGCGGTACGTCGTCGCGACCATGGAAGAACCGCACACGGTCCGTCAGACCCAACCCCGCGATCCTCGCCGCAAACGGTTTCGCATTGTCTTCACCAACGACGAACAGCCGTGTTCCGGCGCGTAGCCGGTCCGGCAACGCAGACAGCGCGGCGATCGCGCGGTCGAGACCTTTCTTGATGAACCCAGAGCCAACGAACAGCAGCACGTGTTCATCGCAGCCGATGCCGAATTCTTTGCGGAAAGCGCGCCGCAGCTCAGCGTGATTGGCTGGCGCCGCCCGGCTGCGATCGACGCCCGGCGGCAGCGCGTGCAGTCGTTCGGGTTGGGTGCCGTAATAGCGACGAAACAACGGCGTCTGCACGTCCGAGATCGTCAATATCTCTGTCGCGCTGGCACGCCCGAACACTGCGCGTTCGAAACGCGAGAACAACCGGTAGCGCGGCGAATATCGATACAGCGCATGGCGTTGCGTACGCGATTTCTCTTCGTAGCAGGAATCGCCGGCGTAGTACACGTCGATGCCGGGCATTTTATTCATGCCGACGACGAGATCGACCGGGTGCTCGAGCAGATGATCCGTGGCCCATCTCGCGAAGCGTTCATAGCGTGTATGGTTCGACAGCGCGTTGACCGGCGCGACCACGATCTCCGCGCCAGGAAGCGGCGGTGCGTTCCATGTCAGCGCATACACCCGCACCGAGTGACCCCGCTCCAGACATTCGTGCACAAAGCGCTCCAGATCGCGCGAAATGCCGCCGAACGGGAAGTACTTGAACACGCAGAACGCGAGCCTCACGTTCGATCTATCCGTTCCCGCAACCGCCGCCAGACGATTTCCGGGGTGATCTGCGAAAAACACGCTGGCTCGATCCGGATCGAATCGACACAAACCGCGGCGCCGCGATAGCTGCACTGGCGCTTCAGACACGGCGAGCAATCGAACGTCGATGAAAGATTGACGGCGGATTCACCGCGACAGCCCGTCAACAGCGCGTCCGTTGGTCCGAACAATGCCACGGTCGGCACGCCAAGCGCGACCGCCAGATGACCGATGCCGGAATCGACACTGACGACCCCGGCCGATTTTGCCAACAATTCGATCATGCCGCGCGCGTCGAGACGCACAGCGACCTCGGTACCGGGCGCGAGCGCCGCAATGCGATGCGCGCGGGCATGCTCCTGCCCATTACCCCACGGCAGGGTGACCGTTTTACCCTCGCGCAGCGCGCGGTTGGCCAGATCCGCCCAGTAATGCTCCGGCCAGCGTTTGTTGTCCCACGTCGTACCATGAGCGAATACCAGCCCCGCCGGGTCAGCACAATTGCGCCGGGTGCCGTAGTCGATCGCGCAGGTCGGCAACGCGTACTCGAGGGCCGCCGCGAACAATGCCCGTTGACGATCGATTGCGTGCTGACGCTTGGCGACGGTGATGCCGCACCGGTACCCCAACGACGCCACTCGCTCGCGTGCCGAATCGGCATCGAAGCCGACGTGACGACCGCGGCCCACGCGCGCGACCAGCGCGCTTTTGATCAGACCTTGCGCGTCCAGCACCAGTTCGTAGCTCGACTCTCGCAGCGCACGAATGCAGTGCGCAATTTCCGCACCGGCACCACGAAAGCTGCGCCGCCAGCGTCGGATCGCGACGGGAACAACGCGCGTCACGGCCGGATGCAGCGCGGCAACCGCCTGATATTGTTCTTCGATGACCCAATGCACTTCGAGCCCGGACCGCGCACGCGACGCGTCGGTGAGCGCAGGCAATGTATGCACGATATCGCCCAGCGATGATAACTTCACCAGCAGCAGGCGCATCGCAGTCGCTTCGCATCCACATCCGCAGTGTTCACAGCCCCGCCGTTCACATCAATACCCCAACTCGGCCAGCACGCGTTCTGGCATCAGCCGGTTCAGGCAGTCGGTGTGCCCGAGCGGACATGTGCGTTGAAAGCACGGACTGCACGGCAACGCGTTTCGAACGATTCGCGCGGTGGCCGACAGCGGTGGCGTGAATGCCTCGCTCGACGATCCGAATACGGCGATGACTTCACGGCCTAGCGCACACGCGACATGCATGAGCCCCGAATCGTTGGTGACGACACGCGTGGCCAAGCTGAGCAAATCGAGTGCGTCGAGCAACTGCGTGCGGCCGGCCAGATCGAATGCACGCGCGCGCGCTGCGTGCGGCAACGCAGCGGTAATCGCGGCACAGCATTGCGCATCGCCACGCGCGCCGAACAGCCACACGATACCGCCGCGGCGAATATGATCCGCAGCCACAGCCGCGTAGTGCGCGCTCGGCCAGCGCTTCGCGGGTCCGTATTCGGCGCCGGGACACAGCGCCAGCACCTCGCCGTCGGCGTCCAGGCTCAGTTCGGCGACGAGGGTGCGCGCGCGAATCGCGTCAGCGCGCAGCATCGGTTCGATATCGTTGTTTGTATTCACCGCATCGGGTTCACCTGCCAGCGCTACGAAGCGATCAATCAGGCGCGGGTAACGGATCGCGTTCAGCCGGCGCACGTCATTGAGCAGCCCATAGCGCCATTCTCCGCGCCAGCCTGTTCGCTGCGGAATATTCGCGAAGAACGGCACCAGGCCCGATTTGAAACTGTTTGGCAGCACGATTGCCCGATCATACCCGGCGTGGGCCAGGCTTCGGCCCAGACCACGCCGAACCTGCCATGCGAGTTGCCCATGCATCAAGGGCAGAACGATCGATGCGTCGACCCCAGCCATCCGGCGCGCAAGCGGTTCGGTCGCGGCCGGTGCGAGAACGTGGATCTCCGCGGCACGATCGTGCGCGATCAACGCTCGAACCAGGCCGTGCGCGATCACCATGTCGCCGACCCAGGCCGGCGCGACGATCAGGATTTTCATCGGCGCAACGACACCGATCTGAATCGGCACGGGAGCGCAAGGTTGCAACGGCGATGCAATATCCGCGCGCGCCGCGCGATAGGCACTATTGGCGCGAAAGACAGCGGCCTGCGTCGGTTACGCGCCGTCGACAACCGGTGTGTGCCACTCATTGTGGACATCGCGCTTGCCACGAACCTGATCGAAGTACAACGCCTGTAGCTTTTCGGTAATCGGCCCGCGGCCACCGCTGCCGATACGACGGCCGTCGAGTTCGCGGATGGGTATGACTTCCGCAGCGGTGCCGGTAAAGAATGCTTCGTCGGCGATGTAGACCTCGTCGCGCGTAATGCGCCGTTCGCGGACCATCAGGCCCGCCTCATCGGCCAACGTCATCAGCGTTCGCCGCGTGATGCCGTTCAGACACGACGTCAATTCGGGCGTGTGCAGCACGCCGTCCTCGACGACGAAGACATTCTCCCCGCTGCCTTCGGCGACATAGCCTTCGGCATCGAGCAGCAAAGCCTCATCGGCACCGCTTTCCAGCGCCTCGCGCAGCGCCAGCAATGAATTGATGTAGTTGCCGTTGGCTTTGGCCTTGCACATCGTAATGTTGACGTGATGCCGGGTGTACGACGACGTGCGCACTTTGATGCCGCGCTCGCGCGCGACAGGGTCCATGTACGATGGCCACGGCCATGCGGCGATGCTGACATTCACCGACAGACCTTCGGCGCGCAGTCCCATCGCCTCGGAACCGAGGAAACACATCGGCCGCAGGTACCCTTCGTCGAGCCCGTTCGCCGTCACGACCTGGCACTGTGCGGCATTGATTTCGGCGTGCGTGTACGGCAGCTCCATGCCGAGAATATGCGCCGAGTCGAACAGCCGGCGCGTGTGATCCTGCAGCCGGAAGATCGTCGCGCCTCGCTCGGTCGCATATGCGCGCACGCCCTCGAAAACACCAAGGCCATAGTGCAGCGTGTGCGTCAGCACGTGGATCCGGGCATCCCGCCACGGCACCAGTTCGCCGTTCATCCAGATCCAGCCATCACGATCCGCGAATGAGGGTGCACCCGCCATCGATTTACTCCTTTGACGTATAGGGTGTCAGCAGCGCGTTCCACTGCTGACGAATCAGCACACCGTAGCGGTCGAGAATTTCACGCGCGCGACCGTCGTCGGGGATATCGAGCGCTTCACGGTGACGCTCGGCGCGCAACGCCAGATACGCATCTTTCAACGCCGTTGCTGTGTTCGCCTCGAGCAATCCCACCGCCGCCGCCGTCTGCAGGATTCGGACGTTGTCCGTCCAGGCTGTCAGCGATGGGTGCTCCGCGGCCCAAGCCAATACGAGGTATTGGACCATAAACTCTATGTCCACGATACCGCCCGGCTCGCGCTTGATGTCCACCACGGCGTCAGCAGAATCGGCGATCCGGCGCCGCATATCGATGATCGAGGTGCGCAACTGGTCGCGATCCCGCACGCGACACAATACCTCGCGACGGATGCGATCGAACTTGGCGCGGACGGCGGCATCACCCGCCACCGGACGCGCTCGGACCAGCGCCTGATGCTCCCACACCCACGCATCGCGGCTCTGATATTGCGAAAACGCGGCCAGCGAACTGATCATCGTGCCGGCTTGCCCCGAGGGCCGCAGGCGTGTATCGACTTCGTACAACGCCCCGGAATGGGTGCGTGCCGTGAGGATATGCAACACACGCCGCACGAAGCGATGCAGAAACCGATTGTGTTGCGCGTCGAGGTCGTGCACGAAGACGACATCGAGATCCGATCCGGGACCCAACTCGATCCCACCCAGCTTGCCGAACCCGATGATCGCAAATGCATCGGCCGGCGCGCTCATCGTCTCCGCAGTGCGCCGCCACGCGATCTGCGCGGCCTCCTGCAGAATTACCTCAGCGAGAAACGTCAGGTAGTCCGATACGTTCATCAACGGCAGAATGCCGCGGACTTCGCACGCTGCGGCGCGGAACTGGTGTGCTTCTTTGAACGTACGCAACACTTCGAGTTCGGCTTCCTCGTCTTCCTCGGCAACCCGCAGGCGGGCGCGCAGGTCCTGCCGCAACGCGTCGATGTCCGGTACGGTGTACAGGGACGTGGTATCCAGCAATTCGTCCAGCAATACCGGATGCAGCGCCAGCGCGTCGGCAAGCCAGCGACTGGCCGCACAGATCTCGACCAGCAGCCGCAACGCCGCCGGATTTTCCAGTAGCAGCACATAGTAAGCAGAGCGCCGCACCGTTGCTTCCAGCAGCGGCACCAGGCGCGCCAACGTCAGCGTGGGCCGCGCGGTTTTTTCCACTTCGGCGAGCAGGCCCGGAATCAATGCATCGAGCCGTGTTTTGCCCTCGCGTCCAACCCAAGGACGATCACGCGTCGTGCACAGTCGCTGCAGCAGCGCCGTCAACTCGCCGACATCGCCGAATCCAGCCCCGGTCAATTCGCCGGCGAGCGCCTCCGCATCCCCAGCCACCCACGGTTCCCGCCAGCGCTGTGTCGGCGGATCGGCATCCTGGATCAGCGACTCGAACGCGTCCGAGATGCTTGATCGGTGCGCGTCCAGCGCCGCGGTGAAGTGCGCATAGTCGTCGAATCCCATACCCAGCGCGACGCGCGCACGATCCAGTTCGCTTACCGGCAATCGCTGCGTCTGTTCATCGCGGATCGCCTGCAGGCGGTGCTCGACGTTGCGCAGAAAGCAGTATCCGGCGGCGAGGCGATCCGCGCGGTCACGCGCCAACAGCCTGTGTGATGCCAGTGCATCCAACGTCTGCACGACGCCGCTGCATTGCAATTCAGGCTGGCGACCCGCCCAGATCAACTGGTGCATCTGGGCGATGAATTCCACTTCGCGAATGCCGCCGGGACCGAGCTTCACGTCGTCGCGCATGGCGGCACGGCTGCGCTCGGCATCGATGCGGCCCTTCATCTCCCGTAACGCCTGGATCGCGCCGAAATCGAGGTAACGGCGGAACACGAACGGCTTCAAGTCGTTGATCAGCCTGCGGCCTGCATCGATGTCGCCTGCGCATGGCCGCGCACGAATCCACGCGTAGCGCTCCCAGTCGCGACCTTGCTCTTCGTAGTAGCGCTCCAATGCGTCGAAGGACAGTACCAGTGCGCCACCATCGCCATAGGGACGCAACCGCATGTCGACGCGAAATACGAACCCATCAACCGTGATCGTATCGAGCACCTGCACCAGTTGCTGGGCCAGCCGAATGAAGAATTGCTGATTGGTGCGGCGACCAGTGCGCGTCTCGCCGGCTTCGGGGTACGCGAAAATCAGGTCGACATCAGATGACAGGTTCAACTCGCCGGCGCCCAGTTTACCCAGCGCGATCACGACCAGCCGCTGCGCGGCGCCGTTCGCGTCCACCGGTTCGCCGTCGTTGAGGACCGCCCAGGTATGCAGGCGTGTGACCGCTGCATCGATCAACTGGTCCGCGAGCCGCGTCAGCGATCGGGTGGTTTCGGCTACGTCCGCCCGACCGTTCAAATCGCGCCAGATGATGTGCAGCATCGCGGCGTTGCGCAGCCGGCGCAGCAATACCTTCAGTGCATCGACATCCGCGACCGCATCGAGCGTGTTGCCCACGAAGTCGGCCGGTGGCGGTTCTTGGTATGCCTCGGACTCGAGCAGTGCGATGAACGCGTCGGGCCGGGTTGCCGCGGTCTCGGTGACAAACTCGCTCAGCGCAAGCGTGCGCGGGAGTTCAATCGATGCGTCGCCGTGCGTCGCGAGCCACGCCGACAATCGCGCATCGAGTTCTGTATCGAGCCCGGCACGCAGTCGCTGCCATGCCGAGTCTGCCGCTCGATCGAGCGGCGCGGGAAGCGAGCCCATATCCGGTACCGTGCGCTGCACGCGCCGCTTACTGGTCTTGGCTGGATGGCGTGACCCTGAGCACTTCGGCGATCGTCGTCAGCCCCGCGCCGACTTTCTGCGCGCCGGACAGCCGCAGCGTGCGCATGCCGTCCTTGATGCCCTGCAGCCGCAGCGTGTCCATGTCGGAGTCGTCGCGAATCAGCTCACGCAGTCCCTGCGTCAACAGCATGATCTCGTAGACGCCCATGCGGCCCTGATAGCCGGTGTCACGACATTCGAGGCAGCCGACCGGTTTCATGAAGTGCTGCGGCGGACGCGCCTTGAATGGCCTGGTGAGCAGGTTCCACGCATCGACATCGACATCTTCGGACTGCTTGCAGTGTGGGCACAGCGTGCGTACCAACCGTTGCGCCATCACACCGATCACCGTGGCCTTGATCAGATATGGCGGCACACCCAGGTCGATCAATCGCGTGACCGCGCTCGGCGCATCGTTGGTGTGCAGAGTCGAGATCACCAGATGTCCGGTCAGCGCCGCCTGAATCGCCATCTCCGCGGTTTCGAGGTCGCGAATTTCACCGACCATGATGATGTCCGGGTCCTGCCGCAGCAGCGAGCGCACACCGGAGGCGAACGACAACTGAATGTTGTGCTGCACCTGCATCTGATTGAACGATGGTTCGACCATTTCGATAGGGTCTTCGATCGTGCACACGTTGACCTGCGGCGTTGCCAGTTGCTTCAACGTCGAATACAGCGTGGTGGTCTTGCCCGAACCGGTCGGACCGGTCACCAGTACGATGCCGTTGCTGGCGCCCACCATCGTTTGCCAACGCTGGTTGTCCTCGCCGCCGAGACCGAGTTCGGCGAAGCTGCGCAGCAGCACGTCGGGATCGAAGATCCGCAGCACCATCTTTTCGCCGAACGCGGTGGGCAACGTCGACAGCCGCAGTTCGATCTCTTCGCCATCCTGACTCTTGGTTTTTACCCGGCCGTCCTGCGGCCGCCGCTTCTCGGCAACGTCCATGCGGCCAAGGATCTTCAGCCGGCTCGTCACGGCTGCGTTCACCGCCGCGGGCAACTCGTAAACGTGGTGCATCACGCCGTCGATGCGAAACCGCACGTGGCCTTTCTCGCGGCGCGGCTCGATGTGAATGTCGCTGGCGCGCTGGTCGAATGCGTACTGCAGCAGCCAATCCACGATGTTGACGATGTGCGCGTCATTCGCATCCGGCGATTTCAGCTGACCGAGTTCGAGCATCTGCTCGAAGTTCGTGATGCTCGATACTTCCAGACCCGCATCGGACGCTTTCGCGACCGATCGCGCCATCGTGTAGAACTCGAGCATGTAGCGGGTGAGGTCCTGGGGGTTCGTCACCACCCGCTGGATGCGCCGGTCGCGCAGTGTCTGGCTCAGCATGCCTTCCCACGCGGCCATGTACGGCTGTGCGCTGGCAATGACGATGTCTTCCTCGAGCACCTCAACGGCGAGGATGTTGTGGCGCTGCGCGAACGCGTAAGACATCACCTCGGTCGCCTTGTTGACGTTTACCTTCAGCGGGTCGATACGGTAATACGGCTGGCCGGAAACCTCGCACAGCCAATGCGTCAACTCGTCGAGATCGAGCTTCGCGCCGGGGCGACGCGGGTCGTCGAGATCCCGCTCGGCGATCACCTCAAGCGGATGCATGTGCAACTGCTTCTGCGTGCGCGGCGCAATCAGGATGTCTTCGGCTTCGCGCTGCGTGACGATGTTGGCGCGCACCAGATCGTCCAGTACGCCGCGCAGATCCAGAAGCCGTTCCGGGGTGAGACGTTCCTTGAGGGGAGACTCGATTGCCGCCATGGCATTCCTGTGCGCGATCGGCTGACTCACGGCAGTTAACGGCATGAGTTGCGTGTTTTCAACCGCTCCCCGGCAATATTAGACCGCCTTCACGAAACCGGGCATGATGCGATGCATAGCCTGTGAACGCCGTTATGCAAGCGCCGAAGCTTCTCGAAATGTTGCAATCGCTGATCGAAACACCGTCGGTCAGTTGCACCAAGACGGCGCTCGACCAAAGCAACCTTGGCGTGATCAATCAACTCGCCGGCTGGCTGGAGTCGCTCGGCTTCAAAACCGTTGTACATCCACTGCCGAACGCGCCCGGCAAGGCGAATCTGATCGCGACCCTGGGGCGCGGCAACGGCGGGCTGGTGCTGGCGGGTCATACCGACACCGTGCCATTCGACGACAGCCACTGGTCGCAGAGCCCGTTTGAGCTGACCGAACGCGACGACCGTCTCTATGGTCTGGGCACCTGTGACATGAAAGGGTTCTTCCCAATCGCCATCGAAGCCGCGCGTCAGTTCGCGGCTGGCGATCTGAAGGCACCCCTGACAATCGTTGCGACGTCCGATGAAGAAACGTCGATGGCCGGCGCGCGCTGTCTCGAGGCTGCCGACATTCCTAAGGCGCGCTACGCGGTGATCGGCGAACCAACCGATTTCAGACCGATCTTTGCCCACAAGGGCTTTTCGATGCTGTCGATCTCGCTGCAGGGTTCGTCGGGACATTCTTCGGACCCCGATCTCGGCCACAACGCGCTCGATGCGATGCACTGCGTGATGGGCGAACTGTTGACGTTCCGCGCGCAACTCGCCGCGGCGCATCGCAACACCGCATTCGATGTGTCCGTACCGACGTTGAATCTCGGCTGTCTGACCGCCGGCGACAACCCGAACCGCATCTGCGATCACGCCGATCTGCAGATCGACCTGCGGCTGCTGCCAGGTATGGATACGACCGCCACGCTAGCGGCGCTCGAATCGCGCCTGGCGCGTTCTGCCGAAGCGCACGGCACGACGATTACGATGCGGCCCGTTTCGCCACCGGTCGCGCCGTTCGAGACACCCAGCGACGGCAAACTGGTGCGCACACTGGAGCGCTTGTCGGGCGGAACAGCGGGCACCGTTGCGTTTGGCACCGAAGGGCCATTCCTGCAGGCACTCGGCATGGAGACCGTGATCTTCGGACCGGGCAGCATCGACCAAGCGCATCAACCTGACGAGTACATCGCCGCCAATCGTATCCAGCCCGCCGTCGACGTGCTGACGCGGCTGATTGCCGAAGTGTGCGTACACGCATAAGTCGCCATGATCGACTCGACCCAATACGCGCGCTGGTTCCGCGACTCGACCCCATACATCAGCGCGCACCGCGGCAAGACGTTCGTCATTCTGCTGGGCGGCGATGCGATCGCGCACACCCATGTCACGCATATCGTGCACGACCTCGCGTTGCTGTCAGTGCTCGGGGTTCGCGTTGTGCTGGTGCACGGCGCGCGTCCACAGATCGATGCCGCAGTGGCAGCCGCCGGTCTGCAACCGCAATTTCACGCGCATCGACGTGTCACCGATCAGGCAACCATCGAGCAGGTCGCCGCTGCGGTCGCGCGGGTGCGCATGCGCATCGAGGGCCTTTTCTCGATGGGCTTGCCGAATACGCCGTTGCACAACACCAAGATTCACGTGTTGTCGGGCAACCTCGTCACCGCGCGGCCGTTCGGCGTGATCGATGGCATCGATCATCTGTTCACCGGCCGCGTCAGGCGAATTCACAGCGAGCGTATTCACCAACTGCTCGACGAGCGCTGCATCGTGCTGCTGTCGCCGCTCGGCTATTCGCCGTCTGGTTCGCCGTTCAATCTCTCCAGCGAAGAACTCGCGACCGACGTGGCGGTGGCTCTCGGCGCCGACAAGCTGATCTTCTTCGATGACGCCTCGGCCGTGCTGGACGGCAATGGCAACGCACTGTCGGACCTTTCGCCTGACGAGTTGGAAGCCATGCTCTCCGGTGCAACCGAATTCGATCCGACGACGCGGTTGCGGCTGAGCGAATTGCTGCGCGCATGCCGCGCCGGTGTTCCGCGCACGCATCTGATCGGTTATCACGACGACGGCGCGCTGCTGCAGGAGTTGTACACAGCCGCCGGCCGCGGCACACAGATCACCGATGACGGCGTCCAGCACATCCGCCGCGCGACGGTCGAAGACGTGGGTGGCATCGTCGAATTGATCCGCCCATTGGAGCAGTCAGGCGTGCTCGTGCGACGCGCGCGCGATCGCCTGGAACGCGAGATCGATCGCTTCTTCGTTGCGGAACTCGACGGCAGTATCATCGGCTGCTGCGCGTTGTATCCGTTCGAAGATCTGGCGATCGGCGAACTCGCGTGCCTCGCGACGCATCCCAGCTATCGGGACGACACCGGCAAGCATGGCGCCGCCCTCGTACGCAAAGTCGAAGCCGAGGCGCGCCGGCTCGGCTTGGAGCGATTATTTCTGCTGACGACGCAGACGCGCGACTGGTTCAAGGAGCAGGGATTCGTTGACGCATCGATCGATGCGCTTCCGGCGCCGCGCAAAGCGATGTACAACAATCAGCGCAACTCGGCGGTGATGGAAAAGGCATTGAAGAATTCGGCCTGACTGTCCAGCCACTTTTTGCACAGAGTAAGTGAGAGGTAGCCATGGGCACTGACAAACGCCGCCATTCGTCGATCGTCGTCGACGGTCTGACCAACGCGCCCGCCCGCTCCATGTTGCGCGCGGTCGGCTTCACCGATGCGGATTTCACGAAATCGCAAATCGGCATCGCGTCGACCGGCAGCAACCTGACGCCGTGCAACATGCACATCAACGCACTCGCCGACGCGGCGGCGATGGGCGCCGACGAAGCTGGCGGCAAGGCGGTGATCTTCAACACGATCACGGTGTCCGACGGTATCTCGATGGGCTCGCCCGGTATGCGCTATTCGATGGTGTCACGCGAACTGATTGCGGATTCCATCGAAACGGTGGTCGGTGCCGAAGGCTTCGACGGCTTCGTGGCGATCGGCGGCTGCGACAAGAACATGCCTGGCTGTGCGATGGCAATGGCGCGCCTCGATCGACCGAGCGTGTTCGTCTACGGCGGCTCGATACAAATGGGCCGCGAACGCCGCGACATCATCTCGGTATTCGAGGCGGTCGGCGCGCGATCGGCAAACACGATATCCGAGGCTCAGTTGAAGGAGGTCGAGGCGACGGCGATTCCCGGCGCCGGTTCGTGCGGTGGCATGTACACCGCGAACACGATGGCGTCTGCAATCGAGGCGCTGGGGCTTTCGTTGCCGAACAGTTCGGCACAGGAGGCGGTTTCCGATCACAAGCGGCGCGATTCGTACAACGCCGGCGCCGCGGTGCTGAATCTGCTCGAGCGGGACATCAAACCGTCGGACATTCTGTCGCGCGAAGCGTTCGAGAACGCGATCACCACCGTGATCGCGCTGGAAGGATCGACGAACGCGGTGTTGCACCTGATGGCCATTGCACACGCGGCCCGCATTCCGCTGACGCTCGATGATTTCACGCGCATCGGCGCACGCGTTCCCGTGCTGGCAGACATGCGGCCGGCGGGGCGCTATTCGATGTCCGAATTGATCGCGATCGGCGGTATTCAGCCGTTGATGAAGATGCTGCTCGATGCCGGGCTGCTGCACGGGGATTGCATGACAGTTACCGGCCACACGCTTGCCGACAACCTGGCAAAGGTGCAGCCATATCCGGACGATCAGCAGGTGGTACGGCCGCTGTCGAATCCGATCAAACCGGAAAGTCATCTGGTCGTGCTGTACGGTAACCTTGCACCCGAAGGCGCCGTTGCGAAGATCACCGGCAACGAAGGACTGACGTTCACCGGCACCGCGCGCGCATTCCGCGGCGAGGAAGCCGCGATGCAGGCGATCATCGACGGCAAGGTCGGCAAGGGCGACGTCATCGTCGTGCGCTACGAAGGTCCGAAAGGCGGGCCTGGAATGCGCGAAATGCTGTCACCAACGAGCGCGATCAGCGGCCGCGGCTTGTCTGGTGAGGTCGCATTGATCACCGACGGCCGCTTCTCCGGCGGTTCGCACGGATTCGTCATCGGCCACATCACCCCGGAAGCGTTCGTCGGCGGACCAATCGCGCTGGTCGAAGACGGCGACCGCATCACCGTCGATGCGAAGGCGCGCACGATCACGCTCGAAGTCTCGGATGCCGATCTCGCGGCCCGGCGCGCCCGTTGGCGTGCGCCGGCGCCGTATGCCGAGCGTGGCGCGCTCGCGAAGTACGCGAAGCTGGTCAGCTCTGCGAGCTTGGGGGCGGTGACGGACGGCTAGTCGTCGGAAGGGGGTCAGAACGACTTTCGCGGCGAAAGTCGTTCTGACCCCCTTCCGGACCCCCTTTCCGGGAGAACAGCCGAACTACCACCCACCGGTAGACCAAAAGTCCCATCGCGATGCCGATCGCATCGACCACCAGATCCTTGAACTCCGCGTCCCGGGTCGGCTCCAGCGACTGAATCAACTCTATTGCGATGCCATACGCCATCATCCACACCGCCGGCTTCCAGCCCCTATCTTCCGAGTGATGCGCAAACCATAACGCTGCCGTCAGATATGTAAACGCGCACGCGTGCAGCGCGATGTCGCTGACCTGAAACGGCAACGGAACACCCTGCGGCGCGAAGGCTGCATACGTCGTGAATACCAACGGAATCCAGAAACCGACTACGATCAGCGAACGCGGCAGGGCAAACATCAACGGCGCACCGAATGTTCGTGCACGTAGTCGACGAGGTATTTGACGTTGTCGACCGGCGTCTCGGGCACGATGCCGTGGCCGAGATTGAAGATATGCCCGTTGCGCCCTTCCACTTCATCGAGAATCGCCTGGGATTGCGCGGCGACCGACTTGCGATCGGCGCACAGCACGATCGGATCGAGATTGCCTTGCACCGCCGTGCAGCCCAAGCGATCCCATGTTGCCCTCAGCGGCGTGCGCCAGTCGAGCGCCATCACGTCGGGGCCGGCCGCATACATGTCATCGACAAGATGCGAATTACCTGTGCCGAAATAGATGATCGGCACGCGGCCGGTGATCCGTTCGATCAGCGCAGCACTGTAAGGTGCAACGTAGCGCTGGTAGTCGGCAACCGACAGGCAGCCCACCCAGGAATCGAATAACTGCACCGCATCGACACCGGCATCGATCTGCAGCTTCACGTAGTCGACGAGCGTCTGCACCAGCTTCGTCATCAATACGTCCCACAGCTGCGGCGCGCAATACATCATCTTCTTGACCGACGTGTAGTTGCGCGATCCGCGCCCTTCGATCGCATACGAAGCCAACGTGAACGGCGCGCCGGCGAAGCCGATCAACGCAACCGATGCCGGCAGGTCTTCGAGAATCTGCTTGATCGTTTCACGGATGTACGGCGTACCCTCTTCCGCCGGTACATAAGCGAGTCGCGAAACGTCCTTCGCGCTGCGCACCGGGTTGGCGAACACCGGGCCGGTGCCGGGCTGATAGCTCAACTGCATGCCCATCGGTTCGAGCACCGGCAGCAGATCGGCGAACATGATCGCCGCGTCGACACCGAGAATCCGCTGTGCATCGAGCGTCACGCGTGCCGCCAGATCCGGCGTCTTGAAGAATTCGAGACTGGACAGCGCACCTTTGACGTCGTGGTACTCGCGCATGTAACGGCCAGCCTGACGGTTCAGCCAGACCGGCGTATGCGATACCGCCTCGCCGCGGCACGCCTTCAAAAATACGTTGTCTCTACGCGCGCTGTTCGACAAGGTGCCCGACATGAATTGGTGTCAAAAGGGGAAGTTCGGCGCACCTTAGATAGCCACCCCCTTCGCGTCAACCGAGCGCGTCTCGCCCAGGCGATATGCTGGCACCGGTGCGTCGAATCCTTTCACGTCAAACTCGCCGAGCGCCTCGAACGACTCAGCACCGACCAGGTCGCAGGTTGCTTGTGCAGCCCAGATCTCGCCCGGCGCGGCAAGACCTTCCAGCCGGCTGGCGAGATTCACCGGCGCGCCGATCATCGTGTACTCGATGCGTTCATCGGTACCGAAGTCACCAACCGAGCAAAAGCCGGACGCCACACCCGCGCGCACCGCCAGTATCGACGCAACTCCACGCTTGCGTGCGGCGGCGTTCAGTTGTTCTACGAGGCAGGTGAGTTGCGCAAGCATCTCCACACAGGCAAGTGCATCGTCCCTGCGCTGCTCGCGCCTCGATTCGCCAAAACTGATCAGCGCGCCGTCGCCCAGGAATTTGTGCACGTTGCCTTGATAGCGCGCCGCGAGTTCCGACAGGGCTGCGAAGAACTCGTCCAGCAGCATCGTCAGGTCTTCCGGCTCGAGGCGTTGCGTCAACGCGGTGAAATCCGAAATGTCGACGAACGCGACGGTCAGCCAACGACGTTCGAGTGGCGCCTTCTGAACGGTTGAATCCCGCTGACGCTTCGCCCGTGTTGCGACCGGCTCGGCAACGTAGCGCGACAGGTGATCACGCTGCCGTGCCAGATCGACCGACACCACGCGCAATCGTTCGCGAGTGCCGTGCATGCGCATCGTCTCCTCGTACCCCAGCGCGCACAGCGGCGTTGTGTACAACACCATGAATGCAAGGCACAACCCGTCGACGAGCCGACTCGGTTGATACACGATGTCCGGCGCCAGCAGTGCGCCCGCACACCAACCGGCGATGACCAGTACCGCACAACGTGGCAGTCCCCGCCAGCCGTGTTGCGCAACCACGCCCGTCAGCAACGCACCGATCACCGCTGCACTAGGCAGCAATGGCACCGCAAGCACCGCAATAAGCAGCGGCGTGACGACATTCTCGACGTCCTCGGCAGGCACCCGCGTTCTGTTCACAAACGTCAACAGCCAGGGAATCGCCGGCAACAGCAACGCGCCCGACCATGCCGGTGCCGACGGACTTGCATCTCGCGCGAGTAAGGTCATCAGGAGTGCCAGCCACACGTATGCGGCATAGCGAAACCGTTGGACTCTTTGATTCAGACCCGCATGCTGCGACATGCAAGAGAGTGTTACCGAGCCCGCAGCGCACGCGCAGCGGATGGTGCCCGAACGTGTGTGCGCGTCTGCCTACAGAACCGCCAATGCCGGATCGAGGTCCTCGTCATAATCGACACCCGACAAGCCGAAGCCGAAAATCTTCAGGAAATCCGCACGAAACCCTTCCAGATCCGCGAGCGTGCCGAGATTTTCACTGGTGACGATCGGCCAACGCCGTTTCACGTCTGCCTGAATCGCATCACTCAATTCGACCTCGTCCATGCGGATCCGCGCGGCTTCGTCCAGTCGCGGCGGCGTCGCGGCGTAGAGTTGCGTGCGAAACAGCCGGTCGATGTGCTCGATGCAGCTTTCATGCACACCTGCGTCCTTCATCACACGAAATAACAGCGACGCATACAGCGGCACCACGGGAATCGCCGAACTCGCCTGACTGACGATCGCTTTCAGCACCGCAACGCGCGCTTCGCCGTTCAATCGCGCCAACCGTTGCGTGATGGCGCGCGCCGCGCGATCTAGATCTTCTTTCGCTTTGCCGAGGGTGGCGTGCCAATAGATCGGCCACGTCAGTTCGCTGCCGATGTAGGTGTAGGCAAGCGTTCGGAATCCGGTTGCGAGAACACCGGCAGACCGCAGCGCATCGACCCAGAATTCCCAGTCTTCGCCGCCCATGACTGCCACGGTTGCGGTGATCTCGTCGGGGGTCGCGGGATCCAGGTCGATTTCATGCACCACGCCACGATCGACGTTCAGCGTTTTCACGTTGTAGACATCGCCGATCGGTTTGATCGCCGAGCGATACAACACGCCGCTGCGCGGATGTTGTCGCACCGGCGATGCGATGCTGTAAACCAGCAGATCGATCTCGCCTAGATCACTTTTGATGCGCTCAATGACCTGCGATTTCATCTGATCAGAAAACGCATCGCCGTCGAGCGTTTTCGCGTACAGCCCGGCAGCGTGCGCGCGCGCCTCGAACGCGCGATTGTTGTACCAGCCGGCCGTGGCGGTGCGATTGGCTTCCGGCGCTTTTTCGAATGACACGCCAAGCGTCGCGGCGCGCGAACCGAACGCGGCCACGATGCGCGATGCAAGCCCATAGCCACCCGACGCGCCGATCACCAGCGCCTGTTGCGGGCCATCCGCGATCGCACCGCGCGCGTTCACCGTTGCGATCTGCTCATCCACGTACGCCGCGCAGCCCTTCGGATGCGCGGTCGTGCAGATGAAGCCTCGGATACGGGGTTTGATGATCATCAGCAATCTCGTTGGGGATTTGGCGCGTGGCTAGCCGATCATACCGTGGCGTACCGCGTAGTGCATCGAAGCGGCGACGTCGAATACCCACGGGCCATCGCGTTCGATCGTGATCTGCGAGCCGGAACCGGCGGTGAGTTTGTGATCACGATCGCCATCCAGCGCCAGCACACCAGGCTCGGCAAACACCACCGTCATACCGAGCGGAATCCGTGTGTGGCTGGCAACCGATACCTCGCGAAACATGCCAGGCGACAGCGGCGCGGTGAACGCACGGCCCGGGCCCATCTCGAGCAGAAGGCCGAAATCCTCGGCGGCACCCACCGGATCGATGAAGCCGCCGATCGGTGACATGCCGACCGAATCGGGTTCGGCGCGCGTCAGCAGAATCCGCTGCAGCCGCAGCGCATCGTACGGCAACAGGTTACCGACGAAGTCATCGCGCAACAGCGCCGCATCGATCAGGCCGACATCTGTGCTGCCGTCGGCAAAGCGCACCCGCAGCACCTTAGAGCGGCGCGCCAGACGATCACGCGGCAACCGTTGCGCTGCTGCGAACCCGGCGACCATGCCGCCGATCGTCGGCTCGAGCATTTGCGGGAAGACGTTGTTGGTGCCGGTCGACAACGGCACCAGATTGATGTCAGGCGCGGCGCGCGTGATTGCACGGTTGGTGCCGTCGCCACCGAGGCTGACAACGGTGTCGCAGCCCGCCTCGAGATACGCAGCGATTGCAGCTTCTGTATCGGTGGCATCGTTCGCGAGCGGATGCTCGACCACGTGCACGCGCGCTCGCAGATCCATGTGCTGCAACGCCAGTGTCGCAATTCGAAACGGCTCACGTGCGACGTAGATGTCGGTAACGCCGACCGCGTCGGCCCCGGCTGCAACGCGGGCAACGGTGTCGCGCTTAGCTTCGTGCGTCATGTTCGTTGCGCGTGCGGCAAGTCGGCGCACATCACGGCCCGACATCGGGTTGACGCAGATGGCGAGACGAACGGGCTTCAACGCAACGACTCAGACAAGACGGATAAGGGGGTCAGAACGACTTTTCGCAACGAAAAACCACACAGAACATCTTGCTATCGCGAAAAGCCACTCTGACCCCCCTTATCCGCACGCGCCGTCAGGAAGCGCTAAGCTATTGGCTACGACAGCAAGAGGCAAGCGCATTGGCCACACCGTCACGTGATGATACAGCTTGCGAGCACCTACTTGACGCTGAGTCCGGGGCGCTGCCTTTTTCGATCGAGATGGTGCTCGATGGCCAAGCCGGATTGACCGATGCAATCGTCCGCTGTCATGCCTGCGCTCAGGCCTATCTGATTGAAATGCTCAGTTGGGCAGGCGCGCGCTTCGAACACAGAACGTTTCGCACCTCATTGATCGACGACGCTGTGGCAGCCCGATACGCACACAACCGCGAACGATCGAGTTGCGATCTCAGCCGCGCTGCGGCCGAGTGGTATGCAGTGCAGACGCAAGCCCGACTGACGAATCTGCAGATTGTCGTCGACGTCGACTCGATGACTCTGATCGGTACCACGCAACTGCCATTCGATGCCGACATTCCGATGGCGCATTGGCGTGAGCGGATCAAACTTTAGAGACTCCGCAATCTCTCCAGCACGCGGATCGTGTATGCGTACGCGTGGCGTGCGTCGGCGTCGTGGGTTTCCCGACTGATCTCGCGCCAGCGCGATTCGTCGAATTCGGGGAACCAGGTATCACCGTCGAGTTCCGCATCGATCAACGTGCAGTACAAGCGGTCGGCGTGTGGCAGCGCGAGCGCATAGATCTGAGCGCCGCCGATCACCATCGCCTCACCGGTGTCACCGCAGACACCACGCGCGTGGTCGATCGCAGCGTCGAAGGTCGGTACCACAACGGCGCCACTGACAGAAAAACCGCTGCTGCGCGAGAGCACGATGTTCTCGCGTTTCGGCAGCGGCTTACCCATCGATTCGAATTGTTTGCGACCCATGATCACCGGCTTGCCGAGCGTGGTGCGCATGAAATGGCGCATCTCGTCCGGCAACCGCCACGGCAAAGCGTTGTCTCGACCGATGACGCGGTTGCGGGTCATCGCCCAGATCAGTGACAACCGCATGGTTCAGACCGCAATCGGTGCTTTGATCGCAGGGTGGCTCTTGTAACCGCGCAGCGTGAAGTCCTCGTATTTGAAACCGTGGATGTCTTGCACGGCGCCGTTCAATTCCATTCGTGGCATCGGCAGCGGCGCGCGCGTCAACTGCTCGTCCGCCTGCTCGAGATGATTCATGTACAGATGCGCATCGCCCAGCGTGTGAATGAACTCGCCGGGCTGCAACCCCGTGACCTGCGCAATCATCATCGTCAGCAGTGCGTAGGAGGCGATGTTGAACGGCACGCCGAGAAACACATCGGCGCTGCGCTGGTACAACTGACACGACAGGCGCCCTTCGGCAACGTAGAACTGGAACAGCATGTGACACGGCGGCAATGCCATCTTGTCGACTTCGGCGACATTCCACGCCGAGACGATCAGCCGCCGCGAATTCGGGTTGGTCTTGATGTCGTTGATGACACGGCCAATCTGATCGATGGTGCTGCCGTCCGGCGCCGGCCACGACCGCCACTGCGAGCCGTACACCGGCCCAAGGTCGCCTTGATCGTCGGCCCAATCGTCCCAGATGTGTACGCCGTGATCCTGCAGGTATTGCACATTGGTACTGCCTGCCACGAACCAGAGCAGTTCGTGGATGATGCCCTTCAGAAACACCTTCTTGGTCGTCACCAGCGGAAACCCGGCGTTCAGATCGAAACGCATCTGATGGCCGAAGACGCTCAGCGTGCCGGTGCCGGTGCGATCGTCACGGGCTACGCCGTGCGTCCGGATGCGCTGCATCAGTTCGAGGTATTGCTTCACGCGGGCTTCTTCCGGTAGGACACAGCGAGCAGAACAGCGCCACCCAGGATCATCAGGATCGACAGCAACTGGCCCATCGTCAACCAGTTCAGCGCGATGAAGCCGAGCTGCACATCCGGCTCGCGAAAAAACTCCGTGATCACCCGCAGTATGCCGTAGGCGATCAGAAACACCCCTGACACCGCCCCCGCAGGGCGCGGCTTGGCCGAATACAACCAGACGATCGCAAACAGCACGATGCCTTCCGCGAATGCCTGAAACAGCGGCGACGGATACCGCGCAAAACTCTCCCATTGGCCGGTGCACAGCGGATCCATCGCGCGGATCGCGTCGGCATGGCACGGATAAATGATGCCGAGCGACGAATCTGTCATGCGGCCCGGCAATTCCGTGTTAGCGAAATTGCCGAGACGGCCGAATCCCAACCCCGGCGGCACCAGCGGCGCAACAAAGTCGCTCACCTGAAAGAATGTCCGGTGCGTCGCGCGGCCAAACAGCACGAATGCAACCATCACGCCGATCAACCCACCGTGGAACGACATGCCGCCGTCCCAGATGCGCAGCAACCACAACGGGTCGGCCATGAACTGCTTGAAGCCGTAGAAGAATACGTAGCCTATGCGCCCCCCGAGCACCGCGCCGAGCGCGCCATAGAAGACGACATCCGATACCTGCTGCGCCGTCCAGCCGCCGGGCATGCTGCGCGCGCGCCTGTTGCCGAGCCACCACGCAATCACAAAGCCAGTCAGATAGGCGAGGCCATACCAGCGAATCGCTACCGGTCCGAAGCCGACGATGATGGGGTCGATGTGGGGGTAGTGCATGCTGCTCCGCGTTTGCCGGCAGGTTGAAAAATCTTGTCTGCTACACTTCCGCTTCGCTCATTTAGACGGTGCTCAGGCATGTGCCTGATTCTATTTGCGTACCGGGTGCGCGCCGATGCGCCGCTGATCGTCGCGGCGAACCGCGACGAATTCTACGCACGTCCGGCGGCGTTGGCACATCACTGGTCCGACGCACCGCAGGTGTTCGCCGGTCGCGATCTCAGCGCACACGGCACCTGGCTCGGTGTCTCCACCAGTGGCCGCTTCGCAGCGGTGACCAATTTCTCCGAAACGCCGGAAGGTCCTACACCGCCGGGCACGCGCGGCGATCTGACGGCGAACTTCCTGCGCGGCGACGCCAGCGCCCGGGTGTATGCAGAAAGCATCGACAACGATCTGTACCGGGGGTTCAGCCTGCTGCTGTGGGACGGCGTCGAGCTGATGTACACGTCGAATCGCAACGCGAAGAAGCCTCGTGCGCTGTCCAGCGGTATTCACGGGCTGGCGAACACCCACCTCGACGGCGACGCATGGCCCAAAGTCACGCGCGGCACGAGCGCGATGAGCCACCTCGTGAACGGCGATTATTCCGCGGACGATCTGATCGGATTGCTTGTAGACGACAACGTGCCGAGTGACGCAGAGCTACCGCAGCGCGGCAACGATATCGAATTCGAACGCCGCGTCGCGCCGGTGTTCATTCGTGGTGACGAGTATGGGACCCGCGCCAGTACAGCAGTGACGATCAGAACCACGCACGTGCATTTCAGCGAGCAGACCTTCGGGCCGCAAGGCGCCGCGCTGCAACGGGTCGATAAGACGTTCGCGCTGTCGGAAAAGAAGAGATAAGGGGGTCAGAACAACTTCCCGCGGCGGGAAGTTGTTCTGACCCCCCTTATCCATCAGGCCTTCGCACTGGGATCGTAATTCGGTACGACGCGACCGAGTCCCGCTTCGATCAGCACCTCGCGCATGAATTCCTCGATTTCTTCCACTTGGCTCATGCGCAGTATGCTGACGAGCCAGCGCCGCGCCTGCATCATCGAGATGTTGCGGATCACCCACTTCACACGTGGCAGGTTCGTCGAATTCATCGACAGCACGTCGAACCCCATCGCGAGACACAACACCGCGCCGGTAGGCGTACCGGCCAATTCACCGCAGATACCGACGACCTTACCCTCACTGTGCCCAGCCGTTGCAACGTCGCGCAGCGCATGCAGTACGGCCGGATGCAGGTCGCGATACAGCGGCGCAACACGCGGGTTGTTGCGATCAACCGCGAGCATGTACTGCGTCAAATCGTTCGACCCGACGGCCAAGAAATCGACCTGTTTCGCAAGCAGCCGCGCCTGATACACCGCGGCCGGGACTTCTATCATCACGCCGATCTCCGGCATCCGAACGCCCATGCCTTCCTCTACCACCTCCGCGTATGCACGTTGGATGAGGTGTTTTGCCTCGATCACTTCCTTCACGCTCGAGATCATCGGCAGCATGATGCGCAGGCGATTGCTGAGCCCGGCGCTCGACTTGATCATCGCGCGCACCTGGGCGAGAAAAATTTCCGGATGATCGAGCGTGACGCGGATGCCGCGCCAGCCGAGAAACGGATTCTCTTCGTGAATCGGAAAATACGACAGCGCCTTGTCGCCGCCGATATCGAGCGTGCGCATCGTGACCGGGTGCGGGCTGAACGCCTCCATGTGCTGACGATAAATCACGCGCTGTTCCTCTTCGGTGGGGAATCGATCGAGCGTCATGAACGGCACTTCGGTACGAAACAAACCGATCCCTTCGGCACCGCGATCCAACGAGCGGGAGATGTCGCCGACAAGGCCGATGTTGACCCATAGCTGGACGCGTCGTCCGTCGCGGGTCACGCTCGGCAAGTCCTTGAGCTCTTTGAGTTCCTCGGAGAACTCGCGCTCCTCCTCCATCAAATCCTGGTAGTGATTGACAACGTGCGTCGACGGATTGACGAACAGTTGGCCCAGGAATCCGTCGACGATCAGCGGCCGGCCATCGACACCGAACAGCGGCACGTCGAGCGCACCCATCACACACGGAATGTCGAGCGCGCGCGCCATGATCGCAATGTGCGAGTTGCCAGAGCCCCGCTGCGCCACAATCCCTTTGAGCTTTTCCGGCGGTATCTCGGCAATCATCGCCGGCGTTACTTCTTCGCCGATCAGAATCGTCGCGTCCGGGAAATGTATTTTCTTCTGCCGCAGATCCTGTAGATAGGCGAGCACGCGCTGGCCAAGCTCCTTCACATCGGCACCGCGCTCGGACAGATACGAATCCTCCATGCTGTCGAACGCGCGGACGTGTTCCATGATCACCTGCCGCAACGCGCCCTGTGCCCACTGACCGTTACGAATGCGGCCACGCACCTCACCCGCAAACGCCGCATCGTCGAGCATGTGCACGTATGCATCGAACAGCGCGAGTTCTTCCGGTGCCAGGGTCTGCGACAGCAGACTGCGAATTCTCAGAATATCGTCGCGCGCCTCGGAGATCGCGCGGTCGAACAGCATCAGTTCGACGGTAACGTCTTCCGCATCTCGATCCGGAACGCTCTCGAGGACCGCCTTCGGGTGAATGACGACAGCAGCGCCCATACAGATGCCGGGCGCGCCAGGCACTCCGATGAATCGCGCGTCCTGGCGTTCCGCCGGCCCTTCTCCGAGATGCGCGACATCGCCAGTTGCTTCGGCGTGCGCGATAACGCCGGCCAATTGCGCCGACAGCGTGACGAGAAACGCTTCTTCGCTTTCATCGAAGCGGCGGCGACCGCGTTGTTGCACCACCAGTACGCCGAGCACCCGGCGCTGCTGAATGATCGGCACGCCGAGAAATGCATGGAACGGCTCCTCGCCGATCTCAGGCAGATAGTGGAAGCTTGGATGGCGTGTCGCGTCTTCGAGATTGATCGGTTCGGCGCGGCTGCCGACGAGTGCGACGAGGCCCTGACCGCTTTCGAGGTACAGATGGCCGATCGCGTCTTTGTTGAGACCCTCCGTGGCGCAGAACAGGTAACGATCGCGGGCTGCGTCCGCCAGATAGATCGAACAGACTTCGGTGCCCATCGCCGCGCGGACCCGCGACACGATGACATCCAGCGCATGACCGAACGTCGGCGCCGAATTGACGTCCTGAACGATGCTGCGCAGGGTTTCGAGCATGGAGTCGCTTGTCCTTTAGCGGCGAGCGGCTACGACCAGTCTGGGTGCGAGTTCCCTTAGTGCCTGACGGTAGACATCGCGCTTGAATTCAACTACTTGGCTGACAGGATACCAATAGCTGACCCAACGCCAATCGTCGAACTCCGGCTTTCCAGAAGCCGTCACACAAACACACTCGTCGTCGGCAATCATCTTCAGCAGAAACCACTTCTGCTTCTGCCCTTTGAATTCAGGCACCGAGTTGTGCCGCCGCAATCGCTTCGGCAACCGGTAGCGTAACCAGCCGGACGTGCAGGCCAGGATCTTTACGCAGCGCTCGTCCAGCCCGACCTCTTCGTGCAACTCCCGGTATAGAGCTTGCTCGGGCGTCTCGTGTTCCTGAATACCGCCCTGTGGAAACTGCCACGCGTCGCGTCCGCCGATACGGCGCGCCCACAGCACCTTACCCATGTCGTTGGAGACGACAATCCCTACGTTCGGCCTGAAACCATCGGCATCGACCACTGTGCCGATCTCCCACACAAATTGCTATGGAAGTCTGCTCAATTCCGGCGAAGCTGGCAAACTGGATCGCTGCGCGTCAACCGGTTGCGCGCAGGAAAACACACTTCAGATACTCGCTTTCAGGGATCAGCGGATGTACCGGATGGTCTGCCGGCATGCTGCCGCGACCGACAACGACCAGATCGCGCCGCGCTTGCCGCGCGCCGGCACGCACGATGCCGAGATGCGTTGACGCATCGAGTTGTGCGGAACACGAACACGTCACCAGCAGGCCACCCGGCGCCAGCGCCGCGATCGCGGCTCGATTGAGGTGTCGGTATAGGGCACTGGCGCCTTTGATGTCCTTGCGGCGCCGAATCAGCGCGGGCGGATCGAGCACCACCACGTCGTACTTTTCATTGTGGTCAGCCAGGTAATCGGACACGTCCGCGCGGACGGCTGCTACTGAACTACCCACTCCGTTGCGATCCGCGTTTGCGCTCGTCGCGGCAACAGCGGCCTCGGATGAGTCGACGCAGACGACCCGACCCGCGCCGCGCAACGCCGCGCGTACCCCCCAGCCGCCGACATAACTGTACAGGTCGAGCACACGCGCACCCTGATAGATCTCGGCAAAGCGCGCGCGATTGTCCGCCTGATCAAAAAACCAGCCCGTCTTCTGGCCCTCGGCCAGATGTACCGAAAAACTCGCGTCGCCCTCGATCACCAACGCCTCCGGATTGCCGCGACGCACATCGACGTAGGCCGGCAGACCTTCCGCGACGCGCGCGCTGCTGGTGTTCTTGATCACCAGCGTTGTCGGTGCCGCGAGCGCATCGATGGCTGCAACGATCTGTTCGAGCGCGGCCTCCATGCCCCATGTTGAGGTCTGCACGACACAGGCATCACCGTAACGGTCCACAACCAGCCCCGGCAACTCATCGCCTTCGCCGTACGCCCACCGATAGTATGGTTGCCGGTAAATCCGTTCGCGCCATTGCAAGGCACGCTCCAGGTGCCGCGCAATCAGATCGTCTGCAACTACCGCTTCGCGGCTCAGCAACCTCACGGCGATGAGGTTCGCCGGACTCGCATGACCATATCCGATCAACGCCTCATCGCTTGCCACCACGCGCACGGTCGCGCCGGGTGCAAGCTCCTTCAACGGCGTCGCGGCGACATCGATTTCGTTCGAGTACACCCACGGATGGCCGCGTTTTACACGGCGCTCGTGTTCGGCCTTCAGTTTCAAATGGTCCACGGTGCTCCATCGAGCCGGTCGAAACCGGGCAGCGGGTAATCGGCTATCATGCCCGATATCTCAAGTGCCCAGGACATCATCGCGATGGCATCCGGCATGAACCGGTTGACCGATGAAACGAGCCCCTATCTGCTGCAGCACGCAGCCAATCCCGTCGACTGGTATCCGTGGTGTGCCGACGCGCTTACGAAGGCGCGTGACGAAGCCAAGCCGATTCTGCTGTCGATCGGCTATTCCGCGTGTCATTGGTGCCACGTCATGGCGCACGAATCGTTCGAGGATCCTGCGACCGCCGAAACGATGAACGAGCTGTTCGTCAATATCAAAGTCGATCGCGAGGAACGCCCGGACCTCGACAAGGTGTATCAGACCGCGCACCAGTTGATGACGCAGCAGGCCGGCGGCTGGCCGTTGACGATGTTCCTCGACCCCAACACGTTGATTCCGTTTTTTGGTGGGACGTATTTCCCGAAAACACCGCGCTATCAGTTACCTGGTTTCGTCGATCTGCTGCTGCGCATAGCACAGGTATTTCGTGATCAGCACGACGAACTCGCCGCGAATGGCACCAAGCTGACGAACGTGCTCGGTGGCCTCAATCCGCAGACTGTGCCCGGCAATCTGAAGGACGACGTGCTGCTGAAGCTGGCGCGAGATCAACTCGCTTCCGCATACGATGCGCGCAACGGCGGGTTTGGCGGGGCGCCAAAGTTTCCGATGCCGGCGACGATCGAACGGTTGCTGCGGCATTGGGCTTTCACACCGCCGAAAGATCGCGACACACTCGAGATGGCGATGATCACGCTGACGCACATCGCGCGCGGTGGCATTTACGACCACATCGGCGGCGGCTTCTGCCGCTACTCGACGGATGCGCAGTGGATGATCCCGCACTTCGAAAAGATGCTGTACGACAACGGTGCTTTGCTCGGCGTCTACGCGGATGCGCTGGCGATCGGCCCCGACCCCTTGTTCGAAGGTGCGGTGCGTGAAACAGCCGCGTGGCTGATGCGCGAGATGCAGCACGACGACGGCGGTTACTTCAGCGCAATCGATGCAGATTCCGAAGGCGAGGAAGGCAAGTTCTACGTCTGGCGCCGCGATGAGGTCAAGCGGCTGCTGACGGACGACGAATACCTCGTCATCGAAACGCTATACGGTCTCGACAAGCCGGCAAACTTCGAAGGCAAATGGAACCTGCATCGCAGCGACGCGTGGCACGCGGTGGTCGACCGCCTCGCGATGTCGCGGGACGAAGCCGATGCGTTGCTGTCGAGCGCGCGGACGAAACTGTTCGAGGCGCGCAGTCAGCGAGTGCCACCAGCAAAGGATGACAAGATCCTGACCGCGTGGAACGGCATCGCGATGCGCGGTATGGCAAAGGCAGGACTGGTGCTTGGCGAATCGACGTGGATCGATTCGGCGACGCGAGCCGTCGACTTCGTCGGCAAGCGGATGATCATCGACGGACAGCTGTATGCCACCTGGCGCGATGGCCATGCGCGTCATCCTGCATATCTCGACGACTACGCGAATCTGATCGACGGACTGCTCGCGCTGCTGCAGGTGCGTTGGCGCGACGCCGATATCCGCCTTGCAAAGCGCCTCGCCGACTCCGTCATCGCGCGCTTCTACGACTCCGATGCAGGCGGGTTCTTCTTCACCGCGCATGATCACGAGAGCCTGATCCATCGCCCGAAGCCATCCGCCGACGACGCGATGCCACCCGGTAACGGGGTGCTCGCGCGCGCGCTGAATCTACTTGGCCACCTGCTCGGCGAAACGCGCTACCTCGACGCGGCAAGCGGCACACTGCGTTGGGCGCGGACGGCGATGGAGCAGCATCCCGCCGGACACTCCACGCTGTTGTCCGCGCTCGAAGACGAAGTGACGCCACCGGAACTGATCATCGTCCGTGGCCCCAGAGACGAACTCGACGACTGGCTGCGACCCGTCCGCTCAGGGTATCGACCCTGGCGGTACGCGTTCGGGATTCCGTACGAGGACTCGGGTGTGATGCCGAGTTACATGCCGCGCCTGGTTTCCGCTGAGAAGCAGCGGCAATGTACGGCATACATTTGCAAGGGCCTCTCCTGTTCGCTGCCAATCCACTCACAGCCGGAACTGCTGGCGGCCTTGAAAGTGAACTGAAGGCTGGCGACCGTAACGTCGTCAGCACGATGCGCGACGATTAGTCGCCGCGCTCACGGCTCCTTCAACGTTTGATCGAACAGCGCGAGCATTTCGCTCCAGTGCCGTTCCGCGGCCGTCTCGTTGTAGACCGGAATGTCCTTCATCGTCCAGCCGTGCGCTGCACCCGGCCAGATTTCCACGCGATGGTCGACGTGCGCGGCGGCCAACGCGCTGCGGAGCGTGTCCGCCTGCTCCGGCGGAAAGCCTCGATCGTTTTCGGCGCCGGCGACCAGCACCCTTGCTTTGATGCTTGCTACGAGTCTGTGCGGACTGTCCTGGGCGTCGGTCGCCAGACGCCCGCCGTGAAAACTCGCGGCCGCCGCGATTCGATCCGGATACGTTGCGGCGGCAGTCAATACCATGCCACCTCCCATACAGTAACCCGTCACACCAATCGCTGAGCCATGCAGGTCGCCGCAGTCATCCATGTAGTCGATGAACGCGCGCGTGTCGGCGGCGGCCTTTGCATTGCTCGTGCTGGTGAAGAGGCGGCCGTGAGCGGCGCGCTTTTCCGGATCGCTGAACAACGTCTTGACGTCTACGGGGGCGTATGGACCGGCGCGATAAAAAAGGTCTGGCAGCAGCACGAGATACCCGCTCGACGCGATGCGCTCGCCCATGTCGAACAGCACCGGACGGATGCCCGGCCCATCCATATAGACGATGACGCCGGGCCACGGACCATTACCGGCAGGACGAAAGACTGACGCGCGGCACACTCCGTCAGCGGTTTGGATTTCGACAGACGTACGACTCACGTTTGCTCCTCTTTTGGACCAGGATCATATGGCACGCTACCCTAATGTAATCGAGGCAATACGAGCGAACCGAACGTCAGATAAATCGCGTTGTCACCGTTCGAACGTATGCCCTTAGTCCAACTGCAACGCACCAATCGGCAGATCGATGCCGAAGAACACGCTGGCAGCACCGATTAGATCGTGTAATGACACGTCGTCATAGTTCTCCCAGACATTGCCGCCCTCCAAGCTTGTTCCCAGATACAGAGGCAGCCGCAGCAGCGAGCGTGCCGGATTCAGACGACGGTAGTAAATCGCGCGGAACAGCAGGTCGTTGTCGCCGAGCAACTGGCGCTCGTTCAACCCCGACAAAAAGAACAGGCCGCCGAGCGTGGATTCGGTCTGATAGGCGTCGACGTTGTGCGGTTCAAGCGACGCGCGCATCCCGAACATCAGCGTATTGGCACCGTAGGTCAGCGGTGCGTCGAACGAAAAGCGCAGCAGGTTGCCGTTGTTGCTGGAGCCCAGCCGCGTCGAATATTCGGAATAGCTCAATTCGGCGCGCACACCCGACAGCGGGAAGCGAACGTTGTCGAGACTGTCCCACAATGCGGCCATCCCGACGCCGCCAAGGTCCGCGTGCACACGACTCGGCAGGCGTAGATCTCCGACCAGCAGTTTGCCGTTGTCTGCGCCACGCAGCAACGAGGCCGAGACACGCAGCTTGTCGGTCAGATCGCGACCGATACGCACGTCTGCAAGCGAACTCGATACCCGATAATCCGCGACATCGCGGTCCTCAAAGGTCAATGGCTGATTCGTCGCGGTATAGCTGAGACTTGGATCGACGAACCAGGCGCCGCGCGAACCAAACGGCAGATAGACATCGCTGGACGCACCACCGATACGCCCGACTCCCACAAACGTGCGCCACTCGGCACCCTTGGAATTGAGTCCGGTCACACGTCCTTCGATGTCGAACTGATAGTCGTCATGACCGGTGAAGTCGTCGTTCACCTGCAGACCCAACCGAAACAGAGTTCGGCCGAGTTCCGTGTCGAGGGGCGTAACCTCCAGACCCGTATTGTCACCGGCGTTCTGCGCGAGCCGATAGCCGATCGAGTCGTAGGTGCCGCGGCCATACGCTTGGGTGATGTCGCGCTCGAGCTGGTCGACGTCGAGCGGCTCGTGAGCTTTCGCACTGATGCGATCACGGACGTACCGCGATGTGCGGCTTTCGCTGCTCGCGACCCGCACAAACGAGATCGTCGGATCCTGAATCGGGCGGTGCCTTTGATGATCTTGCCACGCGACGTATTGCTGCTCGCCTATGGCGAGCTTGCGCAACTGCTCGAGCGACGCATTCGCAGCGGCGACGCCCGGCTGTACACCCGCCTTCATTTGCATGAACCCGGCGCTGGTCAGCGAGCCCAGCTGCGGACGCAGCAGCACATCGCTGCTGTGTAATGTTTCGAGACTTGCCTGAGTATGGTCGCGCATCAAGCCGCTCACCATCTGCAGCAGAATCTGCGGCCTCGAGGTGACGGATTCTGCAGGCGCAAGCGGCTGTGACACGTCGACCACGATCAGCACATCGACCCCATGCTGCGCGCAACGTCGATGGGCACGTTGTCGACGACACCGCCATCGATAAGGATCTTGCCTTGGTCGTGCACCGGCGCAAACGCGCCAGGCACGGCCATGCTGGCGCGCACTGCGAGTTCGAGGTCGCCAGATGAAAAGACCACCGGCGCGACAACGCCGATGTCGGTGGCGACACAACGAAACGGGATCGGCAGTTCGTCGAAGTTGGCAACGTTGGACCGGCCGAGAAACATGCGGCGAAGAAACAACTCGAGCTTCTGACCGCGAACCAAGGTGGTCGGGTACGTGACCCGTCCATCGTTCACGCCGATTTCGAGGTTAGCCAGAATGCCGAGGTTGGTCTCCTTCTGCCGCATCGGCAAATCGGGACGCGCCGTAGCGTCGCTGAAGATGTCCACCCAGTCGACGGCGCCCACGGCGGCTTCGATTTCGTCCGGGGAATAGCCCGCTGCGTACAGACCGCCGACGATGGCGCCAATGCTGGTGCCGGCAATCGCGTCGATTGGAATGTGCTCGCGCTCCAGCACCTTCAGCACCCCGATATTTGCCGCGCCGCGCGCGCCTCCGCCGCCGAGAACCAGACCGACACGAGGGCGTGATCCTGATGGTGATGCGTCGGCCCCTGCTTCTGCAAACGACGCCTGCGCAGCCAACAACAACAGCGCAAACGCGAGTGCGGTTCGACAGCTCGATGACACCATGCGATCTCCTCTGCGATGGCTTGTACAGCCTTGAACGCCTCATGATCACGAAGATCGAGGCCAGCACAAGTTCCGGGGGTTATGATTCGGCCGGTCGAAGCTCGTCAGAATCACCGCAAGCATGCCTCACGTTGCGACGGAACGAACTACACAAGCGATTCTGTTCGCGCTGGTAGTTATGGTGTCGCACGTGAGTCTGGCCCAATGTGAGCCCAAACCCGGTCTCACCCATTTCTACTCCGAAGGCTGGGGATTCGATCTCGACAACCAGCGCCTGCAGCGCGACACGACAATCACCCGTGCCAACGTCGGCCACCTGAAGCTCGCGTGGACATACGGCTTTGCGAACAAGAAGCCGCGCTCATGGCCGCTCGTCAGCGAAGACACGATCTTCATCGGCGATTCGGGTCGCGGCATCGTGGCGCTGGACCGCGCGACCGGATGTGAGCGCTGGGTTCACGAGCAGAAGGGCGAGATTTCCAGCGCCATCCTGCACGTGCGGATCGGCGCCCGCATTGCGCTGCTGTATCTCGAACGCACTCACGGCATCTACGCGATCGACGCCAGCGATGGCACCGAGATCTGGCACGCCAGAGCCGCTGAATCCGTCGTGCCACTTTATTCGGGCACGCCCGTCGTACACGACGGCGTCGTGTACGTGCCACTGTCTTCATTGGAAGTGGCGCTGGCAATGAATCCGCTCTACGGTTGCTGCACAACGCGCGGGGGCCTGGCTGCGTTCGACACGCAGACCGGAAAACAACTGTGGTACCGCCCGACGATCGACGCGCCTCCGCAGCAGACAGGTCGGCGTTGGCTGTTCATTGAGCAGTACGCGCCGAGCGGCGCGCCCGTGTGGGGAGCACCGCTGCTCGACGCCACACGTGGCGTGGTGTTTTTCGGCACCGGTGAGAACTACAGCCGTCCCACCACCAACACCAGCGATGCAATTTTCGCCGTGAATGCCAAAACGGGTGAGAAGCACTGGGTCCGCCAATTCACCAAAGCAGACGCCTACAACACCGCATGCGACATCCCCGGCCTACCCAATTGCCCTGACCCTCGCGGGCCGGATCTCGATTTCGGTGCGCCGCCGATGTTGGTGCGCAGCCAGGGCGGTAGAGCCCTGTTGGTCGCGGGGCAGAAATCCAGTGACATCTATGCGCTCGATCCGGACAGCGGCGCCGTGGTCTGGAAGCGACACCTCGGCCGCGGCGGCGCACTGGGGGGCATCCATTGGGGATTGGCCGCGAACGAGCAGAAAGGCCTGCTGTTCGTGCCGATCAGCGACATCGAGACATGGGGCGACCAGTCGCACGCGCCCGCGACCGGCTTGCACGCGCTCGACATTGCGACCGGTGCGACACGTTGGGAGCACCAGCGCGCCAATCGCTGTGCTGATCGCGTTTGCTTCGGCGGGCTGTCAGCGGCGATCACTGCCACGCCCGAACTCGTTATCGCAGGGAGTCTCGACGGATTTCTGGAGATCTACGACGCGGATACCGGTGCTCCGTTGTGGTCCGACGACAGCTGGAAGGACTTTACGACCGTGAACGGCGTGAAGGGGTCCGGTGGCGCCTACGATGCCTACGGCCCGATGGTCGCAGGGGACCAGCTGATCGTGTCGTCCGGCTACGGCAGCTACGGTCAGAGGCCTGGCAACGTATTGCTGGTGTATCAACTCGAGGCGGGGGCCGCCCCATGACACAGCCGTTGGCGGAACGACTCGCCAGGCGGGGCCGGCGCCTTATTGCGACGTTGATCGATGCGCTACTGGTGCCCGCGCTCACATTGCTGCTCGTGATGATCAGCGGCGTGGTCGAGCACGCCGAGAATTACCAGAACATGATATGGGTACTTTACGTCTTTCTGCTGGCCGTTCTGAGTTATC
Organism: uncultured Gammaproteobacteria bacterium; assembly: GCA_963735085.1. Taxonomy (GTDB): domain Bacteria; phylum Pseudomonadota; class Gammaproteobacteria; order Pseudomonadales; family Azotimanducaceae; genus DATJGR01. The sequence continues at coordinate 1,265,150 of CAVTJP010000005.1, read as the reverse complement.
TGATCCTCAACGGCTACTGGCTGCTGACGCGCGGCCAGACCGTTGGCAAACGGTTGATGAAGGTCGCAATCGTCGCGACATCCACGGGCGAGCGTCCACCATTCTGGAAGCTGGTCTGCATCCGCGCGCTGTTTTTCCCGTTGCTGTTCGTTGCGGTCGTTCCAGCATTGTGTTGGCTGCCACTCATCGATCAGCTATTCGTGTTCGCGAAGAGTCGGCGCTGCGTTCACGATTTTGCCGCCGGAACTTCGGTGGTGAAGACTTGATCCCGGCCACTGGGCCACCCGCACAGGAGACGACGAATGAACCTGGAAGAACTGGCAAGACGGATCACGCGTCTTGAAGACATCGAGGCAATCAAACAGCTGAAAGCGCGCTACTGCTCGATCTGCGATGACGACCACAACCCCGACCGCATCACGAGCATCTTCAGCGAAGACGGCGAGTGGCAAGGTCGCGGCATCGGTCACGCCAAGGGACATGCGGCAATCCGCGAACTGTTCGTCGGCTTCCAGAAGTCGATCAGCTATTCGCAGCACATGGTGATGAATCCGATCATCGAAGTGAACGGCGACCAGGCGACCGCCGTCTGGTACTTCTTCGGTCCGTTCACGATGCGCGCCGGCAATCAGGCGAAGTGGCTGACGGCGCGCTATCACGAGGACTACGTGCGGGTAAACGGCGAATGGAAGATCCGCCATCTGCGCGTAAAAGGCCCCGCAATGAGCGCCAACTATGAGACCGGCTGGGCGAAGGCGAGCTAAATAGGTTGCCCGTGGCCGTCCGTCACGTGTGCCGGAACATCGGACGGCGACGAACTTCTTGACGCGCCTCGCTTCGGCCAAGCATGCTGTTTTGCCCGCGTCGCGGGATCAACCAACAAGAACCGGGAGACCTTCAATGCGCGTGGCACAACTCACTATGATGCTGGTGCTTTTTGTTGCAGCACCTTTCTCCTTAGCAAAAGATCAGGACGACTATGCAAAGACGATCGCAGTGTTCAAAGCTGCGGGCGAAAGCAGTCACTTCTTCGAGAAAGCATACGGCTATGCCGTATTCCCAACGATCGGCAAGGGCGGCATCGGGATCGGCGGGGCACACGGTTCGGGCAGAGTTTATGTCGGCGGTAAACAAGTTGGCACGACGAGCATGACGCAGCTTTCAGTCGGCTTTCAGCTGGGCGTCGAGGCCTTCAGTCAGATCATCTTCTTCGAAGACAAGCGTGCGTTCGACGAATTCACGAACGGCAACTTCGAATTCGGCGCTGAAGCGAGCGCCGTTGCGATCACCGCCGCTGCTAACGCAGGCGCTTCAACGACAGGCTCTTCGGCTGGCGCGAGCGGCGGCGACAAAAACGCAACCACCACCGGCGTTTACTACAAAGGCATGGCGGTGTTCACCGTCGCGAAAGGCGGCCTGATGTATCAAGCGACGGTTGGCGGACAGAAGTTCAGCTACAAACCGTTGTAGCCCTGGCTGCTCCGGCCGGTCGCGACTCAGTGCCGGCCGTTGGCTGACGCGCGCGCTGCCAGGTAACGCTCGCGATCGGCGTGCGTTGCCGGCGTGTGCACCACATCGTCGGCACGGAACGCGCGGGTATACGCCGCGAGTTCCATCGCGATGCCGTTCGGATCGGCAAAGTACATGGAGCGGATCCAGGTACTGTCGGTGACGCCGACAGTGTAACCCTCGGGATTGTCCGCGTGATTGATCACGCGCACCTTGATGCCCTTCTGCTTCAGCCGCTCGACATACGAATCAAACTTTTCGAGCGGGATCGAAATCGCAAGGTGGTTCATCGACGCGTGCGCGGTGGTGAAATTCGATCCGGGCCGTCGATCCTGCGAGGCGATGCCCGGCGCGGCCTCCGGTGCATCGGGGAACCAGAAGAACGCAATCGTCGCGCCGTTGCCGGCGTCGAAGAAGAAGTGCTGACCGTGATTGCCAATTTCGAGCGTCTTCACGAGCGGCATCTCGAGCACGTTCGTATAGAAATCGACCGTCTCTTTCATGTCTTTGCAGACGAGCGCCACGTGATTGACGCCCAGGTACTCGAAGCGTTCAGTCGTCATGCTGCCTCCAAAGATCGCGCTGTCGTAGTAGATTCTACGTTACTCGTAACGCTATTGGGATGAGTGCGGGTCTAGCTACTGTCTACTTTTTGCGCGTGCTGTGCCGCAGCGTTAGCATCCGATGCTGTCGCTTTCATACACAACAGGAGAACCCACGTGACTGAGCCGTTCGTCGACCCTGAAGCGCTGAAGCGCTATTCGTTCAACGTCTGGAGCTACAAGCAGGGCGAGATGGTCTCGCTGATGATTCATATTGGCGACCGGCTGGGACTCTATCGGGCGCTCCAGGACGCCGGTCCGGTGACCGCTGCTGAACTTGCCGAACGCACCGGATTGAAAGAACGCTGGTTGTTCGAATGGCTGCGGGGGCAAGCGGCCGCGCGGTTGCTGGACTATCACGATACCGACCGTTTCGAGCTGACGCCGGTCGGTGCCGCGGTGCTCGCCGACGAAAACGGCAGTCTCGCATTCGCCGCTGGCGCATTCGCACCTGCATCGGCACCCGAGATCGTCGACAAGCTGTGTGATGCGTTCCGAACCGGCATCGGTCTCAGCTACGAACAACTCGGCTCGAACGCGGCGCATCGCACCGAACGCATGCTCGGCCCGTGGGTGCGGCAGGCGCTGGTACCGAAAATCATCCCGGCGCTCGACGGCGTACTGCAAAAACTCGAACGCGGTTGCAAGGTGGCGGACGTCGGTTGCGGCAGCGGCCTCGCGCTGGCCAGTATGGCGGCGGTATTTTCGAACTCGACATTCCACGGCTACGACCCGAGCAGCCATGCGATTGCAAACTGCAATACGAAGGTGCGCGAGCAGAACCTGACAAACATGCAGGCGTTCATTGCGAGCGGAGAAGCATTACCGAAGGAGCCGACGTACGACTTCGTGATCACGTTCGATTGCCTGCATGACATGACGCGACCGGCGCAGGTGATCGAAGCGATTCGCCGCACGCTGAAGCCCGACGGCACGTGGCTGATCAAGGACATCCGCAGCAATGCGGACTACAAGAAGAACATGCGCAATCCGATGCTCGCGATGTTCTACGGCTTCTCGGTGTCGGCATGCATGTCGTCTGCGTTGTCCGAACCCGGCGGCGCGGGGCTGGGCACGCTTGGATTCAACCCGGATGTTGCGGAGCGGATGGTTCGGGAAGCCGGGTTCACGCAGTTCACGGAACACGACTTCGAGGACCCGAGCAATCTGTACTACGAAGTGCGGCCGTAGCGGTTGTACCGAGGCGGCGCCGTGCCGGTTTGATTGACCAGGTGACATCTCCTAATGTTGCGCGACCTCCGCAAGACGGTGACTGAATGCGACCGTGGACAATCGACGCCGACGACATCCACATTGCCACCGATTACGACGATGAGGTGTTGCATAAAACTGCGTGGATTCAGAACTTTCTCGACACAGGACGCGACGACAAGTTCATCGTCGTGGGTCCAAAGGGTTTCGGAAAAACACTTCTGCTGAAGGCGAAACGGATCCGCTATCAGCAGTCGGGCCAACAATGCATCCCCCAACACGCGCTGTTGGACAAGCCCGTCGGCGATAAGGTATTCAGCCGGCAACTGCTGGGCCTCTACGAAGACATCGATCCCTGGAACAAGGTCTGGCTGACGGCGATCGCGAGCGCGGTTTTGAAGCAGACGGGACTTCCGGACCAGCTCGACGTTTCACCGCGGTTCTCGAACCTGTTGCGCAATACGCAACTGCGCAGTGTGCTCGATCATTTCGTCGTGCTGCTGGATTTCGCGCCACGTGATGTGCATCGCTGCGCACAAGAGACGAACTCGCTCCTCGTGCCGCTGCTGCGTACGTTGAACACGCCGGTGGGTGTATTCATCGATAGCGTCGATGAATACTTCAACAAACACATTCATGCGCCGATCTGGCGTGCCAGCTTTTCCGGAGAGCTATCGCCCAACGTCTGGTTCCTGTCGCAGATGTCGCTCGTCGAGGTGGCGTATCAACTGCGTCGGGTGACCAAACATCTGAAAGTCTTCGCGACGGTCCGCAAAGAAGCGTTCGACCGGCTGGCGGAGACGAGCCCGATGGTGCAGCAGTATCGCGGCAGCGCGATCGAGACGATCTACACCGAGTCGGGGCTGCGACAGATCTTCATCAACAACATTCTGCGCGAACGCAAGAGCAACCTCTCGATGCCGGAGCGCCTTGACGCATCGCCCCTTGAAGCGTTCGTTGGTCGCCGCTCGACAGTTCACGGGTTCACCGGCGTGGAAGAAGAAGTGTTCGGCTACATCGAACGGCACACGCTGCGTCGCCCGCGCGACTTGATGAGCGTTGGCCAGAAGCTCACGTCAATGGAGCCGGAAGAACGTCTCATCGAAAGTCGCTTCAAGCGGGCCGTCAACGACGCAGCGAAGGAAGTGGCCCAGGAGTACCTCAACGAAATCGCGCCACACATCGGCGACGTGAACCTGAGTGGGCTGCTGACGTTAATTTCACGCAACGTACTGTCGGCGGAAGCGCTTGCGGCACTGGCGGACCAGTACGATCTAGCGCCGGAGCACCGAGGCAACGCCACCGGTCGCGAGGCTTTCGCCGCGTTGTATCAGGTGGGGCTGCTCGGGATCGTCGTCGCCGATGCGATTTCGGGGCGCCGAATGCAACGCTTCCTCGGTCCGGGCGAAAGTAGATTCGGCATCGCTCGCACGTTGCCTCCTTCGTCGCACTATCTGCTTCATTCGGTGCTGTCGGAGCACATCGCCGCCATCAATCCGGGCTATGCCGATGACGTCGACCGGTCGAACATCATCGGCCACGGCCTGCAGTGGCGTGATCCGATACCCGCTACCCGCAGCATCCGCGTTCCGTCGTACCGCGGTGACGATCCGCTCGTCTACGTCAGTTATTCACACGACGACGCGGCTACCGTTCATGCGGAGGTAGCGTGGCTGACCGAACGCGGCATCAAGGTGTGGTACGACGAGGGAATTCCGGCGGGCTCGCGGTGGAGCGATGAACTAGCGGCCGCAATCCGACGCGCGCCGGCTCTGCTCATCTTCATTTCCGCGAACTCAGTGCAATCGAATCACTGCATCAACGAAGTCAACTTCGCCTACGATCTAGGCAACACGGTGCTCGCGGTGCACATTGAGGAGACGGTACTTCCTGACGGCCTGAAGCTGATGCTCGGCTCCACCCAGACGATACGCAGGCACATGCTCGACACGGCGGTCTACAGGCGGCAGCTTCTCGAAGCGCTCGAACGCGCGGCGCAAATTCGCGGGTAAGCCTGCTAGAGCGTCCGCACCTTGTCGATCGATCGCCTCAGTGATGATCGGCATCAGTGGATTTCAGCGCGCCGATGACAACCTGATCGGCGTCTCGCAGCAGCACGTCGACGCATGTGAAGCCGGCCCGTTCGAGCAGGCCGCTCCAGCCTGCCACTGATATACCTTCATCGATGCGATTCTCGTCGCGTGGTCCCCAGAGCGCTGGGTGGTCATACCCGAGCAGCGCGTTCGCACGCGACCAGAACCGTTCCCAATTCTCGCGCGAGTAGCGCGGCGGTTGCTTCGCTTTCCATTCGTCGAAACCGGTCGCGAACGGTGGCTCGGCAGATGCCGGCTCGGCGAGCACGAACGTCCCGCCACCGCGCAGCGCCTCGTGAACGTCGGCAATCAACTGTTGTACGCACCGCGCGTCGAACCAATGCAACGCATTGACCGTCGCCACAACGTCGTAGTTGCCAGAGAATTCGTCCAGCCAGCCGTCGTCGTTCAAGTCTCTCACGACCACACGTCCGGGTATGCGGTCCCGCTGATTGGCGGTTCGGCAGATCGACGTTAAAAACGGGTCTCGATCGATGCAGTCGACGTGCGTGTTCGGATAGATCCGTTGGATCGTCCGGCCAACGTCACCGGGACCACAGCAGAGATCCAGTACGCGAATAGCCTGGTCGCGCGGAAACGGTACCGCCAACGCGATCAAGTCGAGGTCGGCGGGCTTCGAGGCGCCTTGCTCGGCCCACCAAAGCGCAAGCAACTCATCGATGTGGGGCCCGATTCGCGCGTCGATCTCGGCCTGGCTGATCGGTGGGGATTGCATCTCGTTTAGCTCCTCGCTTTTTGCGACGGACATCATCTAACCGCCGAGCACGCGCCCCGGTATTGGAATTATTTGATCGCCCGGACGTTCAGTTCAGGTTGGAGACGCGGCGCAGGAACGCAGTGGGGTTGCTGCCGGCGAAAGCCCGGAAATCCTTGATGAGATGCGCCTGATCGAAATATCCGCAGTCGGCCGCGAGATCGGTCCACCGAACCGCTCGCACTAATCGTTCGTCTGCAGGCTCCGCCTCGATGGACGGTTTGCCCGCAGGCTCGTTGGCGCGAGTCGAACTCAGATGGTCGAGTTCACGCGCAACACGATTGAAGCGCAGCAATCGCGCGATCGTCTTAGGCGGAAACCCAACGCACGTACGGAAATTCGCAATCAGCGTGCGATGGCTGCAATCGAGTTCGGCAGCGACCGAACCGAGCGCGACGCGGCCGTCTGCCGCCACGAGCCTGCGCCAGGCCAAACCGGTGGAAGCGGGTATCTGCACCTGCGCTACGCGTTCGGCGATTAGCGATTCGACGGCCGCGAACCGATCGACCCAACTTTTCGCAACGCCAACACGACTGACGAGAACGCGCGCAAAAGTGGGATTGATCTGTTCGAGATCGACCGCCTCATTGGCGATCGCGTACATCGGCAGGCGGAGGAAAAGATGCGCGCCAATCGGCGTGAATCGCACGACCATGAAATGTCGCTCACCGAATGCCTGTGTGAGCTGGTGCCGGTTGTGCAACCCGACCACCCAGACACCGTCTCTTGCGGACCATTCTCCCGAGCCCGCCGCATCCAAGCGTCGATGCGACTCACCGAAATTCAGAAGAACGGCGACTTCTGTCGACGGCAGATGCAGCTCCCGAACCGGCACCCGAAGATTGCTCGAACTCGCCAAGTAACCGTGAACATATGCGCGTAGGCGCGGGTCGGCAGGTCGTTGCGCCGTCTGCCACTCGCCCAGTTCGGATCGGTGTTCGTCGCGTTCCATGCGCCAAGCTTCTCCCCACCCGACCGTCGCTTCAGGGCCCCGGGTCTGATCATCGCCAATCGTTTTCGCCGGGCGGATCCATCTTGGGATGACGACTCGGCTCCGGCGGATCGTCGGAGGGCGTCCAGAACCAACCGGTGTGGCCGTTGTCCTTTTGCCGCACTCGCACGCTCGACGGGTCGAGCGTCGGAATCATCCGCGCGTTGACGCCGTAGATGAATGGCGGGTTCTCTTTAACGGCTTCCATGTACATGACACACCCGCATTCCTTGCAGCGGTGGAACGCCAACTGGTGATCGCCCCAGAGGTACGTGTCGGTCGCGTCCTTGACGACCTTCACGTGCCCGGCTTCCGGGTATGACCAGATCGCGCCGTAGCGGCGACAGATCGTACAGTTGCAATCGAGCACCCAAGCTGGGAGATCGGTGATCTCGAGGCGAACGGCGGTGCAGTGGCAGGCGGCGCGGATCATGGCGGCGATCCTTTTGTTTGCGGGTCCGTCAGTGTACTCGCCGAGAGATACGTCGATGACGTCTGAAAGAAGTGACTATGGCCCGAGATTAAGTCGCAGCTATTCGCCACCTCAAATCCAAATCCCTTGCCGCCTTCACATCATCCAACCGTCTCACCGGCATTGTATGCGGTGCACCCTTCACCAACTCCGGGTCCGTCTCCGCCTCCTTCAAGATCGCAACCAGCGCCTCAATGAAACCGTCTAGCTCTTCCTTCGGTTCCGTCTCCGTCGGTTCGATCAGGAAACACTCCGGCACGAGCAGCGGGAAATACGTGGTCGGCGAGTGATATCCGTAATCCAGCAACCGCTTCGCGATGTCCATCGCCGTCACGCCGATCGTCTTCGCCTGTTTGCTGAATGTCACGATGAACTCGTGTCCGGCGCGGCGTTGCGGATAGGCGAGTTGGAAACCTTCCTTCGCGAGGCGCGCCGCCATGTAGTTCGCATTCAAAGTTGCGTATTCGCCAACGCGGTGCATGCCTTCGCGGCCGAGCATCAATGCATACGCGAGTGCGCGGACGAGGATGCCGGCGTTACCCATGAACGTGGAGAGTCGCCCGATTGTTTGCGGTCGATCGGCTTCGGTCAGCCAGCGATAATGCTCACCCTCACGGCCGACAATCGGAGTCGGCAAGAACGGCACGAGGCGCTCTGCGACACCCACCGGACCCGCCCCTGGCCCGCCGCCGCCATGTGGCGTTGCGAACGTCTTGTGCAGGTTCATGTGCAGCACGTCGAAACCCATGTCGCCGGGTTTCACTTTGCCGAGGATCGCGTTCAGGTTCGCACCGTCGTAGTACAGCAGTCCGCCGGCGCCGTGCACGGCCTTGGCGATATCGGTGATGCGGCGATCGAACACACCGCACGTCGACGGGTTCGTCATCATCAGGCCAGCCGTGTGTGGCCCGACGGCGGCGCGCAGCGCTTCGATGTCGACATCGCCGTCTGCCTTCACCGGTACTTCCCGCACTCGGTAGCCGCACATCACGGCCGTCGCCGGGTTGGTGCCATGCGCGGCATTTGGAATCAGAATTTCCGTACGAGCGTGGTCTTCGCGACTTTCGTGATACGCGCGAATCATCGCAACGCCGGCAAACTCACCTTGTGCGCCTGCCATCGGCGTCAGCGACACGCCGCGCATGCCGGTGACGTCCTTCAGGATTTCCTGCAGTTCGTACAGACAACTCAAGAAGCCCTGACTGAGCGACTCGGGGGCGAGCGGATGACGGCCGAGGAAGCCCGGCAGGTTCGCCGCGCGATGCGTGCCGCGCGGGTTGTATTTCATCGTGCATGAGCCGAGCGGATAGAACTGCGTTTCGATCGAGAAATTGCGGCGCGACAGGTTCGTGTAATGTCGCACCGCTTGCAGTTCTGAGACCTGCGGCATTACCGGTGGGGTCTCGCGCAAAAGCGACGCGGGAATACCCATGAGCGGCACATCGCTCGGCATTTGCGCAGGTGCGGTTCGGCCGGCGTGCCCGATGTCGAATATTGTCGGTTGTTCGTGCTTCATCGCGCGCCCCGCGAACCCGCCTCGAGTGTGGCCGTCAGTGCTTGTGCCGCGCGCTCGATCGCGTTGGCGCCGTACTTCTCGGTTGCGCACACGAGCAAATGATTCGAGAGCTTCGGGTATTCGCGGCCAAGCGGATGGCCGATCAGGATGCGTTCAGACGCGAGCTGTTCGACCACTTTCGTCGCATCGACCGGCAGGCGCACCACGCGTTCATGGAAGAACGGTCCATCGAACGCAACAGTGACGCCAGGAATTTTCGTCAACGCGTCGGTCAGCGCCTGCGTGTTCGCGTGAGAGTGTGTGGCAACGCGGCGAAGGCCTTCCGCGCCGAGGATGCTCATGTAAAGCGTGCCGGCGGTGACCAGCAGCCCTTGGTTGGTGCAGATGTTCGACGTCGCCTTCGCGCGGCGAATGTGTTGTTCGCGCGCTTGCAAGGTCAGCGCAAAACCGGTGCGGCCTTCCAGATCGACGGTGCGGCCGATGATGCGGCCCGGCATCTGCCGCACCCAGTCCATCTTGCAGCACATGAAGCCGAACGACGGGCCGCCCGACGCCATTGGAATGCCGAACGGCTGACCGTCGCCGCAGACGATATCGGCGCCGTGTTTGCCCCATTCCGATGGCGGTTTAAGCACTGCCAACGACAACGGATTCACAGAGGCGATCAATGCCACGCCGCGCTGAGCCGCCCAGTCGGCAAGCGCATCGACATCTTCAAGCCGCCCGAAATAGTTCGGCTGTTGCACGACCAGCGCGACCGGTACTTCGGTCAAGCGATCGAGCGCGGCAGTGTCGATGGTGCCATCGGCGGTCATCGGCAAACTGACCAGTTCGATCGCTTGATTGCGCACAATGCTTCGCGTCGCATCTCGGTAGCGCGGATTGACCGTGTCCGGCACCAACACCAGCTGCGACTTGTTCTTCTTGTTGGCGCGTACCGCCATCAATACCGCTTCGGCGAGCCCGGAGCCGCCGTCGTAGACGGATGCGTTCGACACGTCCATACCGGTCAGCGCCGTCATCATCGACTGGAATTCGTAGATCAGCTGCAAGGTGCCCTGGCTCGCTTCCGCTTGGTATGGTGTGTATGCGGTCAGAAATTCTCCGCGCTGCGCGATGTCCCACACCGCGGCCGGGATGTGATGGTCGTAGCTGCCGGCACCCATGAAGCACAGCTCGACACGATCGCGGTCCGCGCGCTCAGCCAGCAACGCGAGCATGTCCATCTCGCTGCGACCTTTCGGAACCTGTTTGAGTTCACCGGCGCGTAGCGCGGTTGGAATTTCGTCGAACAACTGTTCGACGGCAACGACGCCGATCGCATCCAGCATCGTGTCGACGTCGGCTTGTGTGTGGGGAATGAATGGCATTGCGTGCTCGGTCGTAACGGGTACGCACGTGCGCCTTTGGCGACGCGCGCGCAATACTCTACCTGAGCATTGATCGAAAATCGTAAAACGTATCGAAACATGATCGCCGGGGGCTGGCGCCGGTGGACCTCGGCGCGCAATAGGCGTGGAATGACACTACGATGGATTTGCCCACACTCTATGGGAGTTGCGATGTCTAGACACTTGATCGGCTTGGTCACGATTGCGTCGCTCGCGTTCGGCATCGGCGCAAATGCCGAGACCGTGGTGCCGACGAAAGGACAAACGCCCGAGCAGATTCAGAAGGACCTGGCGGACTGCCAGACGCAGGCCAAGGCCGCGTACGATCAGTCCCTCGCATCGGCCAATCAGTCGGCGGCCGCATCGACCACCGACACAGAAAAGGAAAGAGGCGGTCGGGTGCGCGGCGCCGCGGTTGGAGCGGCGGCAGGTGCGGCAACAGCCCAGGTGCGGGGCAATCGCTACGACAACTACGACAAAGTCGATAGCGACGTGCAGCAGCAGTATCGGCAGAACCAGGCTAAAGATGCCGCGGTGGCCGGTGCGGTGGTCGGTGGCGCGCAACAGCGTCAGTCGCGACGCGATAGCAAAAAAGACCAAGAGCAGCAGGCACAACAGCAATCGACGGCCGCAGCACAGTCCGCCGATGCTGCGTCGAAGCAGGCCTATTCGGCGTGTGTCACCGCGAAGGGATACTCGATCACACCCTGACGAGCGTTACCTCCGCTACAGCGGCGATTTCCAGCGTCACGACACAGGGATCAGTGCTCGTCGTCTTCGCAAACCTCGGCGTAGCCGTCGGCGTCCAACAGCTGATCCAGGTCCGCCACGTCGTTCGGGGCAATGCGAAAAAACCAGCCGTCACTGTACGGGTCCTGATTGACCGTCTCCGGCGCGTCCTCCAGCACTTCGTTGATCGCAACCACGGTGCCACCGATGGGCGCATAGATGTCGGACGCGGCCTTCACGGATTCGACGACGCCGGCTTCCTCGCCCGCATCGAGTACTACATCGACCTCCGGCAACTCGACGTAGACGACGTCGCCCAGTGCGTCCTGTGCATGATCGCTGATGCCGACGGTAACAGTACCGTCATCCTCGAGCCGCGCCCATTCGTGGGATTTCGCATAGCGCAACTCGATCGGAATCTCGCTCATTCCTGGCTCCCTGAATTGTGTGCTGTGTTCACTCGAATACCTTCTGGCCGTTGCGGACGAACGGCGGTCGCACGATCCGAACCGGTAGCAGCTTGCCGCGAATGTCGACGTGGGCACTGCCTTTCGCGAGGCGGGGCAACCGCGCCAGCCCAATACTGTAACCCAACGTTGGCGAGAAAATACCGCTGGTGACCTCGCCGTCGCCGGCGTTCGTGACGACGCGCTGCCCGTGCCGGATGACGCCTTTTGCGTTCAGCACGATCCCCGTGAGCTTTCGATCCATACCCCTTGCACGACGCGCTTCCAGCGCTTTCCGCCCAACGAAATCGCGGTCTGCCGGGTCCCACGCAACCGTCCACGCGAGATTGGATTCGAGCGGGTCGGTCGTTTCATCCATGTCCTGGCCATAGAGGTTCAACCCGGCTTCGAGGCGCAACGTGTCGCGCGATGCGAGACCGCAAGGCGCGACATCGGCCGCGGCGAGTTTCGCCCACAACGCAATGCCTTCCGCCGCGGGCAGCATGACTTCGATGCCTGCCTCCCCCGTGTAGCCTGTGCGGGCGACCATCCAGGTGTCGCTCTCGAATTCATTGAACGGTTTCATCTGCGCGGCGCCTTGAATGCCGGTGACGCGCTCGAAAATCTCGATCGCCTGCGGACCCTGCACCGCAATCATCACCAGGTCCGGGCGCGGGTGAGTCAAGACTTCGAAACCCTTCGCGTGTTTGGCGAACCACGCCAGCACCTTCTCGCGAGTTGCCGCGTTGACGACCGCGCGATAGTCACCGCCGCGGCGATACACGATCAGATCGTCAACGACGCAGCCGGCGGCGTTCAACAACACGCCGTATTGCGCGCGTCCCGCTTCGGTCAATCGGGCCGGATCGTTCGCAACCAGATAGCGCAGGAAATCGAGCGCCTGCGGACCGTCGAGATCGATGATCGTCATGTGTGAAACGTCGAACATACCGGCTGCGCGCCGTACCGCGTGATGCTCCTCGATTTGGGACCCGTAATGCAGCGGCATTTCCCAGCCGCCGAAATCGACCATCCGCGCACCGGCGGCGACGTGGGTGTCGTAAAGCGCTGTCCGCTCCAGCGGCATCGGGCATTTCTCGATGGCGTGCGTGTTCGCGCATTCTATCGACCCCGCCATGTCGCGGTACAGACTGCACTGATCGCGGCCGACGCCGCTCCTGTCAGATCAACGCGGCGGCGCGAACACCCCAAATCCCATCGCCTCGCGGATCAGCTGGCGTTTCAGCGGTGGCGCGGCGTTGAGCAGATCGACCGCCACGTTGCGCAGCCAATTTATTGTCGGATCGCTGATCCGATACGCCATCGCGAATGCATCCATCGCTCGCACCATCACATCGGCGCGCAGCTGCCGGCGGCGTGCGAAGCCGCGCCAGAGCGCTGCGTCGCCGAGGTCCTCCGGCGCAACCGCGCCGGCGACGCGCACCACCTCGCGAATGTCTTCGAAGCCGAGGTTGACCCCCTGGCCCGCCAGCGGGTGCAGCACGCGCGCCGCGTCGCCGACGAGCAACACCCGAGGCGCCGGCTGGAACGAACTTGCGACCATCTGCTCGAGCGCGAATGCGTAGCGCGCATCGAGCGCCCGAATCGCGCCGAATCGGCTATCGATTGCTCCACCGAGACGCAATGCGAACGCGTCGTCGTCGAGCTGCATCAGTTGCTCTGCGGCGGCGTTCGATTGCGTCCAGATGACCGAACTGAAGAACCGCCCGTCGCGCGCTGGCAACGGTAACAATGCGAGCGGTCCGTCCCGCAGAAAACATTGCCAGGCCATGCCTTCGTGATCGCGTTCGATCTCGACGATCGTTGCAATCGCCGTTTGCTGCGTCTGAAAGCGTGACGTATCAACACCCAGTAGCGCGCGAATCGACGAATTGGCGCCGTCCGCGGCGATCAACAGTTGGGTCGTGATGCGCATCTCGCCCGCCTGCACGTGAACGGAGTCGGTACTCGCTGCAACTTGGTCGATGTTGGCCGAGACGACCGTCACGTTGCTCTGGCGTTTCAACGCCGCCCACAGCGCCGCGACCGAATGGCTGACTTCGACAATCCAGCCGAGTTCGTTGCGATCGACTTCGGCAGCCCGGAATTCGATGTGCCGCGTGCCGCGTTCTTCACAGACATAAACGGAGCCGAACGGATTCGGCGCAAATGCGCGCCACACATCGAGTTCCGTCAGCAATTCCACCGAAGCCGGGTTCAGCGCAACGGTGCGGATATCGAACCCGAGCCGGCCGTGCGTGATCTTTGGTTCACCTCGGTCCACCAGCACCACGTTCAACCCGCACCGCGACAACGCCAGCGCCGTGGCAGCGCCGATCAGTCCGCCGCCGGCGACGAGAACCTCGCAGCTCAGCTCAGCCATTCCAGCTCCGTGTTCTCGAGCGTTCAGCCCGCCCGCTCGAGCGGTTCGCGCATCACCGCCTCGACATCGTCGATCAACTTCGGCGCGGCGGCGGTCAGCACCTCGCTGCCGTCGCGGGTGACCAGAACGTCATCCTCGATACGCACGCCGATGCCGCGAAATTGTGCCGGAACCGATGCGTCATCCGGTATGTAGATGCCGGGCTCGATCGTCAGCACCATGCCAGGCTCGAGTGCGCGCCATGCATCGTCCACGCGGTAGTCACCGACATCGTGAACGTCGAGGCCCAGCCAATGCGAGCTCTTGTGGACACAGAATTGTTTGTAGCGTTCCTCGGCAATCAGTTCGTCTACATTGCCGTCCAGCAAACCGAGTTCGACCAAACCTTCGACCATCGTGTGCACTGCGGTGTCGTGCGGCTGGTTGAATGCAGCGCCCGGACGTATGGTCGCGATCGCATCGAGTTGTGCGCGCAGTACCACTTCGTACACCGCCCGCTGCACGCCACTGTAGCGGCCGTTGACCGGAAACGTGCGTGACACGTCGGCGGCGTAGTAACGGTATTCGCAACCCGCATCGATCAACACCAGATCGCCATCCTTCAGCGGACCGTCGTTGCGCACGTAGTGCATCACGCACGCATTACGCCCGGCACCAACGATGCACGGATAGGCTGGAAAGCGCGCGCCGTTGCGCATGAATTCGTAGATCAACTCGGCTTCGAGGCCCGCTTCGGTACCGCCTGGCCGTGCACAGCGCATCGCGCGAATATGCGCATCGGCCGTGATTGCCGCGGCACGCCGCATCAGCTTCAATTCGTGCGCGGACTTGTACAGACGCAGGTCGTGCAGTAGATGCGACAGCACGATGAATTCACCTGGCGGCGACGCACCATGCACCTGCTTCGCACGAATCGCTTTGACCCAGCCAAGCATGTCGCGATCGAAATCTGGATGCTCACCTAGATTGGCATAAACGCGTTCACGACCTTCGAGCAGGCCCGGCAGAATGTCCGCCAGATCACCGATCGGAAAGCCATCATCGACGCCCAGCATCTGCGACGCACGGTCGGGACCCATGCGTTCACCGGTCCACTGTTCGAGGCCCGCTTCGCGCTCCTGGCAGAATAAAATCACTTCGCCATGCGCGCGTCCGGGGGCGAGGACGAGCACCGCATTGGGTTCTTCGAAGCCGGTGAGGTAGTAGAAATCGCTGTTCTGGCGAAACAGATGTTCGGTGTCGCGGTTGCGATTGACAATCGGCGATGCCGGCAGCACCGCAATTGAGCCCGGCGTCATCAACCGCATCAACTGCTGCCGCCGACGCTGATATTCAGTCAGACTCATCGTCGGCCTCATCTTCATCGTCTAGGCGCTCGTGCACGGCATCGTGGATCAACAACACTGCCACTTTGAGGTGCTCGGCAACATTGAAGTAGTCGAATTCGTCGTCTTCGACATCCCCGCCTACGTCGGCGATGCGGCCAATGTCTTCGAGCGCATCCGACGCATCTTCGTCGAGGTCTCCACCCGCTTCGTCGAACCCGTTCAGAAAGCCCGCGCCCCACTCCGCCAGACCCTCGACGCGGTCGATCATGTCGTGCTCATCGCCCGGCAACAGTGGTTCGAAACTCAAATCGGGGGCCGCGAGATCGTCCGCGGCAAACTCGATGAAGCGGCCGAGTTCGGCCTCATCCATCCGCACCGCATCTTCCAACAGGCCGGTCAGGGCGCGTCGATATTCCGACACGGATTCCGTGGGCGAGCCGCACAGCAACCCGCACACCACGCCATGCAGCAGCGACTCACTGAGCCCGGCCGGCAGATTCCAGAGCTGTTCGGTGAATGCGCTCACGGGGCCATCAGCCGCCATATCGGACCGGTCATGCTATCACCAAACGTTTGAATTGACGGGCTTTGCAACACCTTTGCAAAGCGGGTCGCGTTGACCGGCATTTGCGCAATCACTATAGTCGCAACGGTTGTGCAACCGTCCCGAAACCGTCCAGTCGACCGTATATTTACCCATGGCCATTACCGAATTGGATTCGCTCGAGAGCAAAGTGAATGAGCTGATCGAACTCTGTCACGTGTTGTCGCGCGAAAATCGCGCGCTGCGCAGTCGACAAAACACCTGGAGCACGGAACGCGCCAAACTGATCGAAAAGAACGAACTGGCCAAGAGCAAGGTCGAGTCGATGATCAGCAGACTGAAGTCACTGGAGCAGGATTGATGCCGCGACCGCCTACGACCGTTAGCGTTCGGATCCTCGAGAAGGAATACCAGGTCAACTGCCCCGAAGAAGAGGTGGACGAGCTGAACGCGTCGGCGCGGTATCTCGACGCGCAAATGCGCGGTATCCGCGATTCGGGCAAGGTGCTCGGGCTCGATCGAATGGCGGTGATGGCGGCGTTGAACATCGCCAACGACTTTCTGCACATCAAAAACGATCGCGCGACGGTGGTGACGACGATCGAGCGGAAGGTTGGTGAATTGACGCAGCGTGTAGCCACTGCACTGGATGAGGCCAAGCAACTCAGTCTCTGACGCAACCTCCAACGCGTCACCAACTCGTTCGAAAACACCCACGTTTAACTCCGTCACGCCTTTCGTGCAATGACTTCGTTGCAGTTCGATTCGGCTATACTCGCTGCGTCTCCTGGGGTGTTCGCCAGTCGGGGTCGTCCTTGAGCCGTTATAGTAACTAAGGAGACTTTGACGTTGGCGTCTGTGCGCAGGTCCGCTCACGCGGGAAGCCTATGACGTCGCTCGGGTCTCCGCCTTGAACCAATACGGTTCAGGGCAAACCGAACAGCGGCACCTCCGGGAGATTCTTTTAGTATGGATCCACCGTCACGCGCGTCACTGCGCAGGCGCTATCGCGCCGCGCGGCGTGCGCTCACGCCGAAGCAACAAAGCGAACACGCGCGCGCCGTTGCGCGGCGCTTCGCGACATCGCGGCTGATGCTGACTTGCCGGCGCTTCGCGGTATATCTGGCAAGCGATGGCGAAATCGACCCGAGCCCGATCACTGCTCACCTGCTCGCGGCGAACAAGGTCGTCGCGTTGCCGGTGGTCGAACGCTCACGGCAGCTGGATTTCTATCGCTACGACGACGATACATCGTTCGTTCGAAATCGATTCGGCATTGCCGAGCCGGATACGCGGCTCGCCCGGCCGATGTCCGCACGCATCCTCGACGTTGTATTGATGCCGCTGGTCGCATTCGATGACGCCGGCAACCGACTCGGGCGCGGTGGCGGTTACTATGACGCAACGTTCGCAACACGGCGCTACCCTCTGCTGATCGGAATCGGGCACGAACTGCAACACCACCCCGTACTACAGCACCAGACGTGGGACGTTCCGCTCGACGCCGTGATCACCGAGCGCGCCGCTAGAGGGTTTACGATACGCGGGCGCCGCTTCTTTGCAGCTTCGGAGACCTCCTGAAATGGCCGTCCGCAAAATCATTCGCATGGGCCACCCGACATTGCGCAGGGCCGCGCGGCCACTGACGTCGGATGACCTGCGCAATCCGGAAACCGCGCGGCTCGTCAAAGATATGGTCGATACGCTGCACGACTCCGGCGGCATTGGCCTCGCGGCGCCGCAGATCGACGAATCGTTGCGTCTCGCGATCATCCAGATTCCAGGCGGCCCGAGCCGCTACGGTGATATCGAATCGATGCCATTGACGGTTTTCGTCAATCCGCGCGTCGAGGTGGTCGATCCCCAGGCGCGGGGCTATTGGGAGGGTTGCCTGTCGGTGCCAGGGATGCGCGGCTTCGTCGAGCGTCCACAATTCGTCCGCGTCAGCTATCAGGATCTCACAGGAGCCGCGCACGAACTGGAATTGAAGGATTTTCTTGCAACGGTGTTCCAGCACGAATTCGATCATCTCGACGGCGTACTGTATATCGACCGGATGGACGACCCAACCAAACTCGTGTTCGAAGAGGAATACCTGCGTTATGTGGCTGGGGACGCCTGAGCGCAAGCCGCTAGTGGCATCCCGCTATTCTCGATCAGCGGCTCTGCAGGTCACGCTTGCGCATGAAACATGCGACCATGTGCGAGGCAGTCGCACAGGCGTCGATAGGTCGAGCGTAACGCGGCCGCATCGACGCGCGCCCCGACACTGCGCAGCAACCGGGTCGCCAATGTGCCTTCTCGCAGAATCACATCCAGCGCATTTCGATGCGGCGCGATGTGTGCCTGCGTAGCCTCGGCAAGCGATCGCCACACGGCGCCTGCATCGAGTGATCGCTCCGAGATTCCCAGCACCCGGAGATAGTCCGCATCGTCGATCAGCGCATTTTCGCCACGCTCGACACAGCGTCGCAGGATGTCGGCGAGCACACCGGTATCGAGCGCATCGGCCGCCGACAACGTCGCCACCGGACCTCGATAAAGCCGTTCGACAACCGCGACGACCAACGCCGCAATCGCCAGATCAGCGCCGGGTTGCTCTTGCGTATCGATCAGCCGAATCTCAATCGCGTGGCGATCGAAGCGCGCGATTGCGCCATGCGAATTCAGCCATTCGAACGCAAGGATGCCGTCGGGGTCATGCGGCGCAATGTCGCGAAACATCGGTTCGAGGATGCGTTGCGCGTATTCGCTCTCCGATCGCACCGCCTCTGGAATGATGCGGCCGGTGATCGACGGGACGCGCCGTTGATTGCGCGCGTATGCATCGATGCGCGCATCTGCCAGCCCCGTGCTGCGGCCATCCAGAAACGGCGTGCTTGCCGCGAGCCCGGGCAGCAGCGGCAGCACACAGCGCACGGCGCTATGCAAACGGCCGAACTCCGTGTCGTCGCGAAACGGCAGGTTGATATGGACGCTTTGCAGATTCGACCAGCCGTGACCCTGGCAGCCGAAGATCCGGTCGTACGCGCGGTAGATCGCGTCGTCGCCGTGCGGCCATAGCTTCGTATCGCGATCCGGATTCATCCAGGGATGTGCACCGCCAGGCATCAGACAGCCGTTCCATGGTTCGAGCAACGAATTGATGTGGCGGACGGCCGCCTGAAAATCGCCGACAACCTCGTCGAGGCGCGGCTTCGGACCGTTGGTCTTCGTCTCGATGACGTGCAGCGCGAGTTCATTGCTCCACGAAATTTCGCCCTGCTCGGTCTCCTGTGTCAGTTCACCGGCAGCCGCCGTGAGCAAACGGTCCGACAGAGGTGCCACGTCGAGCGTCGTACGATCGACGATCATGTATTCGATCTCGATACCGAATACTGAAAATGCTGCGTGAAATGGTTCGCTCAAGTCGGCGAGCGTCCGCGCTTCTTGGCTTCGATGCGTTGCAGGAACACGCTCATGACCTCACGATACAGCACACCCTTCAGAACCGCGTCTTCGTAACCGGTGTCGATGCTGGGGTTGTCGTTGACCTCGATGATGGAAGGCTGACCGCCAACCTCCTTCAGATCGACACCGTACAGTCCGTCACCAATCAGATTGGCCGCCTTCAGGGCCATTTGAATTACGTCCTTCGGCGCTTCGCCAACGGCGAACGTCTTGCAGTTGCCTTCGACCGTGGTCTCGCCAGACTCATCGCGACGAATGATCTGCCAATGCCGCCTTGCCATGAAGTATTTGCAAACGTACAGCGGCCGACCGTCGAGTATGCCTACGCGCCAGTCGAAATCCGTTGGCAGAAACGCCTGCGCGACGATCAGTTCAGATTGCGCAAGCATCTCCTTGACCGTTGCACGCATGGCGTCTTCGGTTTCCACCTTGGTAACGCCCTTCGAGAATGCGCTATCCGGTTGCTTCAATACGACCGGCAGGCCCAGGCTCGGCACGATGTCGTCGATGTTCTCCGCGTGAACGACGAGCGTTTTCGGGCACGCAATTTTGTGCCGGGTCAGCAGTTCCGCGAGATACACCTTGTTGGTGCATTTCAGAATCGAGTTCGAATCGTCGATGACGACCAGCCCCTCCGCCTCTGCGCGGCGCGCAATGCGGAATGTGTGGTGGTTGACAGCGGTCGTCTCGCGAATGAACAGGCCATCGAACTCCGCAACCCTGCCGACATCGTCCTTGGTGATGAACTCGACGCCGAAGCCGAGCCCTTCGGCGGCGTCTTCGAAGCGCTCGAGGGCCTTCTTGTCAGACGGCGGCTCGACCTCGGCAGGATCGTGCAGGATCGCGAGGTCGTAGCGCGACTGAGGACGCCGGCGCACACGGCGCCGCTTACCGGAGAAATAATCGCCGGCTGCGGCGAGCAGGAAATCATGGTCGCTCGCCTGCACATCGCTGGCATCTATTGCGCGGATCGCTCTCAGTTGCCACTCCGCGTCGCGCAAGACGAAATCTGCGCGCAGCAGCGGCGTTTCGAAGATGCCGAAGAGATTCCACGCGAGCTTGTCGTAGGCGGGATTCCCGCTGCGGCCAAAATAGATGTTCATCGAAAACAGCGAGACGCCCAGCGGCTTCAGTGTCCGTTGCATCAGTTCATCGAGGTCCTCGGACAACAACCGGGCGACGCCGGGGGAACGCAGATCCTGAATCGTCGACAGGCTCGGCAAGGGATGATGGCCGCGCGCTGACGCGAGCAACGAAACGTAATATCCGGCGCTCTGATATTTGTACGACCGGCACAGATTGAACACGCGTGCAGAGCGGTCCTCGAAGTACTGCGCATCGGTCAGATAGGCCCGAGCGGGCACGACGGTGACGCCGGGAATTTCGAGCAGCCAGTCCTTCGGATTATTGACCACGAACAGCAGGTTCAAAGGTCGCCGACTCCATTGCGTTGTGTGATCAACAGAATATTCGCATCAAACGTCAGGTTACCGAGCAGCACCGACGAGATGAGCCGGTTGATGTTCACCCAATAATGCACTTCCGTCGACACCGGATTCGCGCGATACGGATCGCTGACGCGGACCAGCCGATCACGGCGGTGGTAGCCGGACAGTACGACGAAGTGTCCGGCCGGCTCGCCACGCACGTCATCGGGCTTGTCGTCGTCTCCGAACTCGCGACGCGCGCGATACAGATACGTCGAACTCAATCCTGCCAGCATCGGAATCCCCCGACGCAAAATGCCGCGTACGAACGGCGCGGTGAGATCGCGAAATCGAATCATGCCGCCGAGCTGGAGGAATTCACGGCACGCGCGCGACACCACGCGCACGCGGCGATCCTCCTTGAACTCGGCCTGCCGCATCAGCCGATCCGCCAGCGGCGGTGCATCGGGGACGAACCAGCTCGGGTCAAAGACCTTCAGATCCCAGGTATACAAGGTCGCCGCATAACCACGCTGCAATGCGTGGCAGCCGAGAAACGGCGCGTAGGTTCCACCATTCTCGATCGTCTGCGTTTCGGCAATCACCTGCTCCAGCGACGCGGCGTCCTCATAGTAGTCGTACACCGCGTGCAGACAGGTCGGACCGCACGTCGTCTCGTTCGGCTGGCGCCGCATCGTCACGTCGAGTTCGATATCGAGCGGCAGCTTTCGCATTGCCTTGACTATCAACGTAAGAACATCTGGTACGCTGAATTGTCGGTCTCTTCGGCATAGCGGTAGCCGATGCGGTCGAGAAAGCGATTCAGCTCACGACGCGCCTTCACGCCGGCTTCGAAACCAATCAATACGCGCCCCCAGGCGGAGCCGTGGTTGCGGTAGTGAAACATCGTGATGTTCCAGCTCTCGCCGAGGCCCAGCAGAAACGCGAGCAGGGCGCCGGGGCGTTCCGGAAACTCGAACCGATACAGAATTTCCGGCTTGCCGCTCATCGTGCGCCCGCCGACCATGTGGCGTACATGCAGTTTCGCCAGTTCGTTGTCGGTCATGTCTTCAACCGGATAACCGGCGCGCGTCAGACTGGCGATCAACTCACCACGATCACCATTTGGAGCAATCTGTACGCCGACATAGACACGTGCGCTCGACGCATCCGAATAGCGGTAGTTGAACTCGGTGATCGCGCGCTTGCCGAGCGTGCGGCAGAAACTGCGAAAGCTGCCGGGGCGCTCTGGGATCGTCACGCCAAGAATCGCCTCACGCTTCTCGCCAACCGCGGAACGTTCCGAGATGTGCCGCAACCGATCGAAGTTCACATTCGCACCGCTGTCGATCGCGACGAAATCCAGTCCTGACAGCCCGGACGCTTTGACGTACTTCTTCAAACCTGCCACCGCAAGCGCACCGGAGGGCTCTGCAATCGAGCGGGTGTCGTTGAAAATATCCTTGATCGCGGCGCAGATTTCATCGATGGATACGACGATCACCTCGTCCACGCACTGACGAGCAATCTTAAATGTCTCGCGCCCGACCTGCGCCACAGAGGTTCCGTCAGCGAACTGATCCAGCGACTCGGTCGGCAGTACGACCCTTCGATTCGCCTCCAACGCCGCTGCCATGCACGCAGACCCATCGGCTTCGACGCCGATGATCCGAACGTCCTTGCGCAGATATTTCACGTATGCGCCGATGCCGGAGATCAGTCCGCCGCCACCGACAGGGACGAAAATCGCATGCAGCGGTGCGCTGTGCTGATTCAGGATCTCCATCCCGATGGTGCCCTGCCCGGCAATCACGTCGGCATCGTCGAACGGATGAACGAACACGTAGCCGTGCTCATTCATCAGATGCATCGCATGATCACGCGCGTCGTCGAAATTATCGCCGTGCAGAATCACCTTGGCGCCGTGATCGCGAACCGCCGCCACCTTGATTTCCGGCGTGTTGCGCCCCATCACGATGTGCGCGCGAATGCCAAGCCGGCTGGCTGCCAGCGCGACACCCTGCGCGTGGTTGCCGGCCGAAGCGCAGATTACGCCCAGTGCACGGTCTTCGGGCGAGAGCTGCGCGATCTTGTTGTATGCTCCACGCAGCTTGAACGAGAACACGCTCTGCAGGTCTTCGCGCTTCAGGAATACCCGGTTGCGCACATCACGGGACAACGAGCGCGCTTCCTGCAGCGGCGTTTCTATTGCGACGTCGTAAACGCGCGAAGCGAGAATTTTTTTGACGTAGCGTTCGAGCATGCAGATGCCGTTGGCGAGGAAGACGCGTGTCGATGAGGCGGCGTCATACTAAAGGGGCAGTGCTATGTCGTCCACACAGGAGCCATCGAAACGCAACCTGTCAAAGAGAGAGAGTCGATGAGTGCCGAAGCATTCAAGCGTGCTGCGGCCCAGGCGGCAATCGAGCTGATCAAGCCGCGCTTGCGCAATAACAGCATCGTTGGTGTAGGTACCGGCACGACCGCGAACCTGTTCATCGATGCGCTCGGTGAGTTGCGAGGGCATTTCGACGCGGCGGTTGCGAGTTCCGAAGCATCCGCGGCGCGGTTGCGGGCACACGGCATTATCGTGCTCGATCTCAACGCGGTGCCGGAAGTGCTCGTTTACGTCGACGGCGCCGACGCGGTGAACCCGGCAAAACAACTGATTAAAGGTGCCGGCGGCGCGCTCACTCGAGAGAAAATCGTTGCGGCATCAAGCAACGAATTCGTCTGCATCGTCGACGAAAGCAAACTGGTGCCGACGCTCGATGCGTCTCCGCTGCCGGTCGAAGTGATACCGATTGCCCGCGGCCTGGCCGCGCGGGCACTGGTGGCGCTGGGCGGTCGGCCGGTGTATCGCGAAGGCGTCGTCACCGACAACGGCAATATCATTCTTGACGTGCACGGGATCGACATGACTGATCCGGCGACGATGGAGACGCGCATCAACAACATCGTGGGCGTGGTCTGCAACGGCATCTTTGCGGCGCAGGCTGCCGATGTGGTCATTGTCGGCGGCGCCAACGGCGTGCGAACTCTGTAGCGTTTGGACGCTACCGCGTCAGCAGTTTCCCCGGATTCATCACGCAGTTCGGATCGAACACCGCCTTCAACGCGCGCATCGCGGACACCTCGGCTTCGCTGCGGCTGTAGTGCAGAAATTCTCGCTTCAACAGGCCAACGCCGTGTTCGGCGGAGATGCTGCCGTCGTGATCGGCGACGACTTCGAATATTCGCGGGCTGATGTCGTGGCAGCGCTCGAAGAATGCTTCGATCGAGAGCGATCCAGGCTTCAGAATATTCAGATGCAGATTGCCGTCGCCGATGTGGCCATACCAGCAGACATCGAGATCGGGATATGCATCCGCCACGATGGCATCCACCTGCGCGAGGAATTCCGGCATCGCCGAGATTCTCACCGAAACGTCGTTCTTGTAAGGCGTATAAGTGGCGATGCTCTCTGAAATGCCCTCGCGCAACTGCCAGAGTTCCGCCGCTTGCGCCGCGCTCTGACTGACGACGCCGTCGTCGACCCAACCGTCTGCGACGCTCGCCTCGAACGCCTGTAACGCGGCGTCGAGCGTGTCAGCGTCGAATTCGATCAATGCGTAGAACGCGGCAGTGCGCTCCAGTGGACGCCGCAATTTGCGATGCGCTACAACCTTCTGCAACGCGAGTTCCGAGAAAAATTCGAACGCAGACAACGTTAGGGCACTGCGAAATCGCGCCAGTACACTCAAGATGTCGCGAAACTGCTCGACACCGAGCACCATCACCATTTGCGGAGCGGGCGCCGGTGCGAGTCGCATTTGCGCCTCTACGACGAAGCCCAGCGTTCCTTCGGAGCCAACGAATACGTGGCGCAAATCGTAGCCCGTGGCGTTCTTGATGAGCCCGTGATTCAGATCGAGTATTGCGCCGGTACCGGTGACCACCTTCAAGCCGGCCACCCAGTCGCGCGTCATACCGTGACGAATCACCCGAATGCCACCGGCGTTCGTCGCGATATTGCCGCCGATCTGGCTCGACCCGGACGACGCGAAATCGACCGGATAGAACAATCCTTGTTCAGCCGCGTATGCCTGCAGGTTTTCCGTGACGACACCCGCCTGGCATCGAACGATTCGATCGGCCGCATTGAAATCCAGAATGCGATTCATCCGGTCGAACGACACGACGATCTCGCCGTTCGAGGCGACCGCGCCGCCGGACAATCCCGTGCGGCCACCCGACGGCACCAACGACCAGCCGTGCTCGTTGGCACTACCAACCAACGCAACGACCTGTTCGACGGTCTCCGGAAACACGATCGCAGACGGCGCGACGGTGAAGCTGCGCGTCCAGTCACGTCCCCACACCGACAACGATTCCGCATCGCTTCGCACCAGCCTCGGTGAAAGTAATTCATTGAGTGCTTCGATCATGTTCCAGGCGCGGCGGGTAGTGGAGACGTTAGTATAGGCGCCTTTTTTCGCGACCACTCTCAAAACACAATGAGCCAGACGTCGTTCGACAAAGACAAGATCAGAATTCTTCTGCTCGAAGGCGTGCATGCATCGGCCATCGAGCGTTTCCACGCCGCCGGCTACCACAACATCGACCATCGTTCGGCCGCGCTGCAAGGCGATGAACTCGCGCACGCGCTGGCGGATGCCCACATGCTCGGCATTCGCAGTCGCACGCAAGTCACCGAAGAGGTGCTTGCCGAGGCGCATCGACTGATTGCGGTCGGTTGCTTCTGCATCGGCACGAATCAGGTGGCGCTGAAGGATGCGATGTTGCGCGGCGTGCCTGTGTTCAACGCGCCATTTTCAAACACCCGCAGTGTCGCCGAACTGGTGCTGGCCGAAGCCGTGCTGCTGCTACGCGGTATTCCGGAGAAACACGGTCTGTTGAAACAGGGTATCTGGCAGAAGAGCGCAGCCGCCAGTTTCGAAATCCGCGGCAAGACGCTCGGTGTAATCGGCTACGGCAACATCGGTTCGCAACTCGGCGTACTGGCCGAAGCGCTCGGCATGCACGTGCAGTTCTTCGATGTCGTCAAGCGCCTGAATCTGGGCAACGCCCGGCAACTGGACTCGCTCGACCAGCTGCTGTCGACGAGCGATGTGGTGACGTTGCACGTCCCGGCGACGCCGGAAACGCGCGACATGATCGGCGCACCCGAACTGGCACGCCTGAAGCCCACCGCCGTGTTCATCAACGCATCGCGCGGCAATGTCGTCGATCTCGATGCGCTTGCGGTTGCATTGCGCGATCAACGCCTGCTCGGCGCGGCGATCGACGTCTATCCGACCGAGCCGAAGTCAAACGACGATCCGTTCGTTTCACCACTGATGGATTGCAGCAACGTGCTGCTGACACCGCACATCGGAGGCAGCACCGCCGAAGCGCAGGAGAACATCGGCGCAGAAGTCGCTGACAAGCTGATTCGTTACAGCGACAACGGCTCCTCGCTGTCAGCGGTGAATTTCCCGGAGGTCGCGTTGCCGCCGCATCCGTCCAGTCACCGTCTGCTTCACATACATCGCAACGTGCCGGGCGTGCTGTCGGACATCAACCGCGTGTTCGGCGAAGGCGGCATCAACATTGCGGCGCAGTATCTGCAGACCAACGCCGACATCGGCTACGTCGTGATCGACGTCGAGGCAGAGCACAGTCGGCTTGCGCTGGAAAAGCTCCGCACCATCAACGGAACACTACGAACGCGCGTTCTGTTTTGAGGCGCTTTGCGCTACCGGTCTGCGCTACTGATTGATCGGAATGCTCGCAGCCGAATCAAGGCGTTCGCGCAGAATGCGCGCCCATTGCGTGGCCGTGCGCTGCACGGCATCGGCAGCCGTGGTTGGGGGAGCATTCGGGTCGTGCGTGGCAGCGACCCGTTCCATCACGCGAACCATGATCGAATCTGACAACGAATCGTAGAGTTCCATCACCAGCGTCGCCTCACCGATCTCTGCAACGGTCAGTAGATCGTTGCGTCCGTTGGCGCTCGGCGGCACAAACGACGTCACATCCAGCAAATCGCCTCGAATGATGAGTACGTCGGGGCCGGGTTCAGTGGTCAGCGTGAACGATTTGCTCTTTGCAAGCTCAGTCCGAAAGGCCTTACCGACGATTTCGTAGAGCGAATCTTTCTGCCGCTGGGTTACCGCGAATCCGGACGGATTCTGACCGCCGCCCTCCATCACCCGTCGATATTCAATGTGAGGCGCTTTGAACATGATCTTGTGATAGCTGCGCACATCGAAATATTTCCGCACCCACAAGTGCTCGAACACCTTGCTGTCGCGACGCTGCAAACCGTCGTAAGACGTCTCCACCTTGGCCGATGCAGCATCACCTCGAGCCGGAGCCAGCGCAGCCACACACGCAAACAGCATAATCACCACGGACGAACGAATCATTTTGATTTCCCCATAGCAAATACGGCTTTGGTTTCAGACATATTCTGATCGATCAAAGCGAACAGGCGCTCACGCAACGCCGGTGACTCATTGACGAGGTGATGGCGAGCTTCGCGGAGATACACGATTTGTGGTTCAAACAGGCGCTCGATCACACGCATGTTGTAGTGCCAATCGACAGTGTTGTCTGCCTGACCCTGAATCACCAGCGGCGCAACGTCTGTTGGTTGATACGTTTGGAACCGACGCATCCATGCGACCATCGCCGTCACCCATTGAACGGGCAGCGTCTTCGCTTGCAGCGGATCCCGCTCGCGGAGAAAGGTAAGAAATTCCTGGTTGTCGGCGTTGTCCGACCAGCCGCGAGGCCGTTCGGCAACCAGACGCCGCGCAACCTGGTAGACAATTCGACTGAGGCGCCAGGACGCTGGACGCACCAGCGGCGCCAGCAGAATCACGTGATCAAACGGCGACGTAGTACGCGTCAGTCCGTTCACCAGCAGCCATTCCATCGCGATTGCGCCGCCGGTACTCTGCCCGAGCAGACTCCAAGGCTTCGGCAACCACGCGTGGAGGCCGTCCATGCACGCGTCGAACGCGGCTACATAATCATCGAAGCTGTCGATCGTGGCGGGCGCGCCGCTCGACAATCCATGACCGGGCAGATCGAACGCCAGCACCGTCTGACGCCGGTCGAGCAGATGACCGATCAAGTGCCCATACAAGCCGACATGGTCATAGTAGCCGTGCAACACCATAGACGTGCCGACGGCATCTTCGGGGCGCCACACATGCGCCGCGAGTTGATGCAACGGGCTGTCGATCCGACCGAACCAGTGCTCGATCGCTGCATTCGATTCGCTGAAATGAATGCCGTAGTGGCGTAGATACCGTTGCTGATCCAGTGTCAAAATCGTCGTTTGACCCGGAACCAACGGTTTGAGCGTGTCGCGCAGTACCTGCGGATCGAATGGCACCTGAGTGTCAGTTGACAATCGGGTCCAGGTCGCCTCGTTCGTAGCGCTTGAACATTTCTTCAAGTTGTATCGGCTTCAGCTTCGACGCTTTGCCCGCCGTGCCGAATGCCTCGTATCGCGCGATGACGATCTTCGTCATTGCCTTCGTCGTTTCCGCGAGATACTTGCGTGGATCGAACTCTTTCTTGTGCTGTGCGAGGAACTTTCGGATCGCCGCGGTACTGGCGAGACGCAGGTCGGTGTCGATATTCACCTTGCGGACTCCGTTTTTTATGCCTTCCTGGATTTCCTCGACCGGCACGCCATATGTTTCACCCAGATCGCCGCCGTATTCGTTGATGATCGCCAGCAGATCCTGTGGCACCGAAGACGAACCGTGCATCACCAGATGCGTATTGGGAATGCGTGCGTGGATCTCCTTCACGCGATCGATTGCGAGAATATCGCCGGTCGGCGGACGGCTGAATTTATACGCGCCATGCGACGTGCCAATCGCGATCGCCAGTGCGTCCACATGGGTCTGTTTGACGAAATCGGCAGCCTGCTCCGCATCGGTGAGCAACATGTCCAGCGATAACGAGCCCTCATGACCACCGCCGTCTTCCTCGCCGCCCATGCCGGTTTCCAGTGATCCCAGGCAACCGAGTTCACCTTCCACAGATACCCCGCAAGCATGCGCCATGTCGACGACACGACGCGTCACCTCCACGTTGTAGTCGTACTCGGCGGGCGTTTTCTGATCGTCGCGCAGAGACCCGTCCATCATCACCGACGAGAAGCCGAGTTGGATGGAACGCTGACACACTGCCGGCGACGCACCATGATCCTGGTGCATGACGATCGGAATCTGCGGAAATTCCTCGATCGCCGCGAGAATCAGATGCCGCAGAAACGTTGCGCCGGCGTATTTTCGTGCGCCCGCCGAAGCCTGCACGATGACCGGGCTGTCGGTCGCCGCGGCACCCTCCATGATGGCGCGCATCTGCTCGAGATTGTTGACGTTGAACGCCGGCACGCCGTAGTCGTGTTCGGCGGCGTGATCCAACAGTTGGCGCATGCTGATCATCGGCATCATCTACTCCTTGGCTCTACTGATCCGGCTACTGTGGCTCTGCCCGAGTCGCCATCGCCCGGGCTTCGAGAACTGCGACCGCCGGCAGCTTTTTCCCTTCGACAAATTCCAGGAACGCGCCGCCGCCAGTCGAGATGTACGAGATTGCATCGGTTACACCGTATTTGTCGATTGCCGCCAGCGTATCGCCGCCGCCGGCAATCGAAAATGCCGGACTCGCCGCAATCGCTTCTGCCAGCACGCGCGTACCCTCGCCAAACTGATCGAACTCGAATACACCCACTGGCCCGTTCCAGAGAATCGTCCCGGCGGTCTCCAACCGCTTCGCAAACCGCCGGGCCGTTTCCGGGCCGATGTCGAGAATCATCTCGTCGTCCCGCACGTCATCGACCAGACGCAACGTGGCGGGCACTGACCCGTCGAGTTTCGGCGCGACCATGACATCGACCGGCAGCGGCACCTCGACTTTTTCCGCGATCCGACGCGCGGTGTCCAGCAGATCGAATTCACACAGTGACTTGCCGACACCGTAGCCGCGCGCCGCAATGAACGTGTTGGCGATACCACCGCCGACGATGATCGCATCCGCAATCTCGGCCAATCGGTCCAGCACGTCGAGTTTAGTGGACACCTTCGAGCCGCCGACCACTGCCAGCATCGGCCTGGCGGGATTCGCGAGCGCCTGGCGCAATGCATCGAGTTCTTCCACGAGCAGCGGACCCGCGCAGGCAATCGGCGCGTATTTTGCGATTCCGTGTGTGGATACCTGCGCGCGGTGTGCGGTGCCAAATGCATCCATGACGAAAACGTCGCACAGCTTTGCCATTCGTCGCGCCAGCGCATCGTCGTCTGCGGCCTCACCGTTCAGCCAGCGGACATTTTCGAGCAGCTTGATCTGTCCCGGCGCAATCTCGACGCCGTCGATCCAATCGCTGACGAGCGGGACATCGCGCTTCAGCAGTTGCGTCAGTCGGTTCGCGACCGGCGCCAGGCTGAACTCCGGCTCGCGGCCCGCGTCGGCGCCTTCCGTCGGCCGCCCCAGGTGCGACACGATCATGACGGCTGCACCCTGCGCCAGCGCGCGTTCGAGCGTCGGCAGCGCCGCAATGACCCTTATGTCACTTGCGATGGCGCCGTGCTTCATCGGTACGTTCAAATCTTCACGTATCAGCACCTTCTTGCCCGCGAGAGACACATCGTTCATCGCAAGTACGGTCATGCTGCGCCACTCCTGATGCAGCTGCGCACGGCTGCCACAATCCTTTCCACCGTCATGCCCAGCGCCTCCATCGCCTGTGCGCCCGGGGCCGACAACCCGAAGCGCTCGATGCCGACAACGGCACCGTCGAGCCCCACGAAGCGATACCAATACCCTGGATGCGCCGCTTCGACGGCAACGCGCGCCCGAACGGCGGCCGGTATGACGGACTCGCGGTACGCATCGTCCTGGGAGAGAAATGTGTCTGTGCTCGGCATCGATACCACGCGCACCCCGAAGCCATCGTTGGCGAGCAATTTCGCGGCCGCGATGGCAAGCTCGACTTCCGAGCCCGTTGCGATGATGACTGCCTGAAGCGCCGCAGCTTCCCTGGCCAACACGTAGCCCCCGCGCGCAATCGATTCGTAGACTTCGATGTCGCGGGACTGCGCCTGTGTCTTCTGGCGCGTCAGCACCAGCGCCGTTGGACCGTTGTGGCGCGCAACGGCAGCGCGCCACGCAAAAGCCGTCTCGACGGTATCGCAGGGGCGCCATAGTGCGAGATTTGGCGTCATCCGCAGGTTCGCTAGTTGTTCGATCGGCTGGTGCGTCGGGCCATCTTCGCCTAACGCCACCGAATCGTGCGTGTAGACGAAGATATTGCGCAGACGCATCAGAGACGCCAGCCGCACCGCGTTGCGCGCGTATTCCATGAAAATCAGAAAGGTACCGGAGAACGGCACGAATCCGCCATGCAGTGCGATGCCGTTGGTGATCGCCGTCATTGCGAATTCACGCACGCCGAAACTGATGTAATCGCCACCGTTTGCAGCCGACACATCCCGCGCACCATTCCACCGCGTGTTGTTGGAACCGGTCAGGTCAGCCGAACCACCGATCAGTTCCGGGACTGCTGCTCCAAGCGCGTCCAGGCAACGTTGCGACGATTTACGGGTCTCGAGATTCTCCAGCGCGCCCTGCGCAGCGCGGGCAACCTCCTCGAGTTCGATGTTCCATCCCTGACGCAGCTGCCCGGCGATACGGCGATCGAGTTCACGCGCAGCCTCGGGAAACGCGCCACGATATCCCTCCATCAACGCCTGCCAGGATTGCTCGCGTGTCGCACCGGCGGCGCGGCAATCCCACTCTTCATAGATCGATTGCGGTACTTCGAACGGTGCATAATTCCAGTTCAGTGTGCGGCGCGCCAGATCGACCTCGTTGGCACCCAGCGGCGAGCCGTGCGTGGCCGCGGTACCTTGTTTGGTCGGCGCGCCAAAACCAATCAACGTGCGGCAGCAGATCAAAGTTGGCTTGTCCTGGCTCAGCGCCGCATCGAGCGCAGCGGCAACAAGATTCGAATCATGACCGTCGACGTCTCGGATGACGCGCCAACCATAGGCTTCGAATCGGGCGCCGACATCTTCGGTGAACCACCCATGTGTTTCGCCATCGATCGAGATGCCGTTGTCGTCGTAGATACAGGTTAATTTGCTCAGCGCCAGCGTGCCGGCGAGCGAGGCCGCCTCGTGCGAAATGCCTTCCATCAGGCATCCATCGCCGACAATCACCCAGGTGCGGTGATCGATGACCTCGAACCCATCGCGATTGAACGTTCGCGCGAGTTGACGCTCGGCGAGCGCGAAGCCGACGGCATTGGCGAACCCCTGTCCGAGTGGACCGGTGGTGGTCTCGACGCCAGGACATTCCCGGAATTCAGGGTGCCCGGCAGTCTTCGAATGCAACTGCCGGAATTGTTTGATGTCGTTGATTGTCACCGCGTAGCCGGACAGGTGCAGCATCGCGTACAACAGCATCGATGCGTGGCCGTTCGACAACACGAAGCGGTCGCGATCGAACCAGGCGGGGTTGGCCGGATTGTGCTTCAGCACGTTGCGCCACAGCACTTCACCGACGTCGGCCAGTCCCATCGGCGCGCCGGGATGACCGGAGTTGGCCTGCTGTACGGCGTCCATTACCAAAGCCCGGATCGCGTTGGATCGTTCCGTTGCGGAAGGCATAAGCAGTCGTGACACGAAAGGGCCGGTATTGTCGTTGCTTGCCCGCTGCAACACAAATTGGCGGCCACGCAATTTTTTACACCCAAGCGCGCGCTAAGCACTTAGAATTCCGAGCCTTTAGGCTAGCGGATTTCTCATAGTGGACTACAGCGTGTTTACATCTGAGTCGGTAGGTGAAGGCCACCCCGACAAAATGGCCGACCAGATTTCCGATGCAGTCCTCGACGCGATGCTCGCGCAGGATTCCGAATCGCGCGTCGCGTGCGAAACACTGATCAAGACCGGGATCGTGGTGATCGCCGGCGAAACGCGTTCGACGGCCGACGTGCACCTCGACCGACTCGTTCGCCAAGTGATCAAGGACATCGGCTACGACCGCGCATGCGGCTTCGATCCTGACGACTGCACGGTGGTGAACGCACTCGGCCGACAGTCGGTCGATATCGCGGTGGGTGTCGACGAGACCGGCGATCGTGAGCAGGGCGCCGGCGACCAGGGTTTGATGTTCGGTTATGCAACCAACGAGACCGACGTTTTCATGCCGGCACCGATCACGTATGCGCACCGCCTGATGCAGAAGCAGGCAGAAGTGCGTCGCAACGGCAAATGTTCGTTTCTACGCCCGGACGCGAAGAGCCAACTGACGTTTCGCTATGGCGAGGATGGCAAGCCGCTGGGCATCGAGGCGGTGGTGCTGTCGACGCAGCATGACCCCGACATCTCGCAAAAGGATCTCCACGAAGCGGTCCAAGAAGAGATCATCAAACCGACATTGCCCGGCAACTGGATGACGAAGACAACGAAGGTGTACATCAACCCGACCGGAAAATTCGTCATCGGCGGGCCTGTCGGCGACTGCGGACTGACCGGCCGTAAAATCATCGTCGATACGTACGGCGGCATGGCACGGCACGGCGGCGGGGCATTCTCGGGAAAAGATCCCTCGAAGGTGGACCGCTCGGCAGCGTATGCCACACGCTATGTCGCAAAGAACATCGTCGCATCGGGTATCGCCGAACGCTGCGAGATTCAAGTCAGCTACGCGATCGGGGTCGCCGAACCGACGTCGATCAGCGTCAACACGTTCGGCACCGGCAAGCTATCCGACGAGCAGATCGTCAGGTTGATTCGCGAACATTTCGACCTGCGGCCGCGCGGACTCATCGCCATGCTGGATCTGAAGAGGCCGATCTTTCGACAGACTTCAGCCTATGGGCATTTTGGACGCACCGAATCACAGTTCACGTGGGAGCGCACCGACAAGGCTGCGGCACTCGCCGAGGCGCTGCGCGCCGCCTGATCATGACCACGCGGCGCGCGTTTCGGCTCAGCTTCGAGTTCTTTCCGCCGAAGACCAATAAGGGTCAGGTCGCACTGCTGCGAACCGCCACCGCGCTGTCCAAGAACCGCCCGGTATTCTACTCAGTGACATATGGTGCAGGCGGGTCGACCCGCGACCGTACGTTCGAAGCCGTCGCCGGTCTCGCTGCTGCGGGGCATGAGGTTGCTCCGCACCTGTCGATGGGCAGCGACGACAAGCGCGCCATCAAGGCGCTGATCGACCGCTACATCGAACTCGGCATCGTGCGGATGGTTGCATTGCGGGGGGATATTCCGTCCGGACTCGGCAGCCCGCGCCACGTCAGCTACGCCATCAGCCTGGTGGCGCTGTTACGGGCCCATGCGGGCGACGCATTGGAAATTGAAGTGGCGGGGTACC
The DNA here is from genome assembly GCA_963735085.1 of uncultured Gammaproteobacteria bacterium. Taxonomy (GTDB): domain Bacteria; phylum Pseudomonadota; class Gammaproteobacteria; order Pseudomonadales; family Azotimanducaceae; genus DATJGR01. Next base: position 1,230,884 of record CAVTJP010000005.1, on the reverse strand, counting down.
CGGAAGTTCACCCCGACGCGCCCTCGCCGGACCAGGACATCGAACACTTTCGTCGCAAAGTCGCTGCGGGTGCGAACGGCGCGATCACGCAGTATTTCTACAATCCGGACGCGTATTTCGATTTTGTCGAGCGTGCCAACGTCGCCGTACCGATCGTTCCCGGCATCATGCCGATTACGAGCTACGCCAACCTGGTGCGCTTTTCCGATGGCTGCGGCGCGGAAATTCCACGCTGGATCCGCAGCCGGCTCTCCGCGTATCAGCATGACGATGAATCTTTGCGCGCATTCGGCGCCGACGTCGTCTCAGCGCTGTGTCAACGTCTCATCGACGGCGGCGCTCCGGGACTACATTTCTATACGTTGAATCAGTCTGTTCCGACGCAGGCGATACTCGATCGCATTTCCCTTCCCGACGACAATGGCTGAACGACGCCTGCACGTCGCTGACCGGTTGATCGCCAACACTTCGCTGACACTCGATCCGGGTCGCTCACACTATCTCTGTCGCGTGCTGCGCCAGCGGCGTGGCGATCTTGTGTTGTTGTTCTGCGGTGATGGCGACGGTTACGTCGCCAAAATCGACAACGCGGATCCCCGCGCATGTGAGGTGCAGGTTGGATCGATCGCCGTATCTGAACCGATGCCACGCGTGAGGCTGCACCTTGCGCAGGCCATGCTCAAGGGTGACCGTCTCGACTTTGTTCTGCAAAAGGCCACCGAACTCGGCGCAACCGACATATGGCTGATCGACACCGAGCGCACCGAGGCGCGTTTCCAAGGCGCGCGTGCATTGCGTCGTGAAACGCATTGGCAGCGTATTCTGACGAGTGCCGCCGAGCAGTGCGGCCGATTGCGTGTACCGACGCTCCATGCACCCCTGTCGCTCGCGGCGCTACTCGAGCAGCGGGATGTCAGGCAGACATTACTGCTCGACCCCGGCGCAGTGCCGATCGACAACGCGCTCGCACTGGACGATACGATGCTGTTGGTGGGACCCGAGGGCGGCTTCAGCGACGCCGAGCGAGCGGCCGCGCTCGCTCGTGGCGCGCGCGCAATGGGGCTCGGCGGTTTGACATTGCGTGCCGACACCGCGCCGCTGGCAGCACTGGCAATCATGCGTCAAGCGTGGGGGTGGAGCGCGCCTTAGCGTAGTGACGTCTCGTGCCGGCGCAAACTCAGCCGCGTAGCGTCGCGAGTTGCTCTTCGATGAACGACAGGTTTGGGACGATTGCGGGTTCGGTCCCGACGCGGAGCGACGCCACTTCTGCGGGCCCGAGGCGCACCGAACGGTTCTGTAGATCGTCGTCCGACAGGTGCACGATGCGCGGCAAGCCGGATGACGCCAGCGCATAAAACGCGCGTCCCGAGGCGCTTCGCGCCCGGTTCATGATCAACAGACATCGACCGTGACCAGCAGCGACCAGTTCACCACCGTTGAGCGACTCGAACTGAATCACCGGCACGGTTTCGCCGCGCCACCCGAGCATGCCCAGGCACCACTTCGGCCCATCGGCCAACGGCTTGATGCGGCGCCACGGCAGAATTTCCGCGATGGTTACGTTGGGCAGCACCAGGTGGGTCTGCGCAAGCGGAATCATCACACATGCGAGTTCCTTCGTGTCCACTGCCAGTAGCGCCGCCATTTGCGAAAATCCCTATTACGAACTCTACCGAACAAGCTCTTCGATCGTCGCGAGCAATTCGTTCTCCTGGAACGGCTTGCCCAGGAAACGATTCACGCCGAGTTCTTCAGCACGCTCCTGGTGCTTGGCTCCGGTACGTGAGCTGATCATCACGATCGGCAGATTCGAAAGCCGCTCGTCGTGGCGAATCTGGCGCGCCACTTCGAAGCCGTCCATCCGTGGCATCTCGATATCGAGCAACATGATGTCCGGTCTGCGTTCCTGCAGCATCGCGACGGCTTCGACACCGTCTTTGGCGAGGATGACGTCCATGCCCTGTCGTTCGAGGAGCCGCGAGGTGACTTTGCGTACCGTCACCGAATCATCGACGACCATCACGCATGTCGGCCGATCCGCTGCAGCCGCGGGCGTCCCGTTCGCGTAGACCGGTGCCGTCTGCGCACGAATCAACGCAAGCAGGTCAAGGATCACAACGACGCTCCCGTCGCCCAGAATGGTCGCGCCGGAAATACCACCCACGCCGGCAAACTGCGGGCCAAGGCTCTTCACCACAATTTCGCGGCTACCCTGCACGCCGTCGACATGCACCGCCACAGCACGATCGCCGGAACGGACCAGCACCACTGGCACCGAGCCGCGATCTGACAACGCCACATAGTCGCGACCAATAAAGCTGCCGAGGTAACGCACCCGGTACGGCACACCGGCGTACTCGAATCCACCGCCGTCGGGACCATACAGCTTTTCGAGTTCAACGCCGGACACGCGCACGATGCCCTCGATCGTGTTCAGTGGAATCGCATATTGATCCTCGCCGACCGACACCATCAATGCGCGGTTCACCGAAACGGTGAACGGCAATCGCACCGTAAATCGCGTACCTTTGCCCGCAATCGACATAATCGTGATGCTGCCGCCGAGCTGCTTCACTGCGCTGTGGACGACGTCCATTCCGACGCCCCGGCCGGAGATCTGGGTGACCGATTTCGCGGTACTGAAGCCTGGCGCCAACACGAATTGCAGGATCTCGTCATCGCGCAACTTCGCATCGGCCGTCATCAAACCGCGCTCGAGCGCTTTGGCGCGAACCGATTCGACATCAATGCCGGCTCCGTCGTCGGAGATCTCGATGACCACGTCACCGGCTTCGCGCGATAACCGCAGGTCAATGCGACCGACATCAGGCTTGCCGAAGCCACGGCGAAACTCTGCGCGCTCGATGCCATGGTCTACCGCGTTGCGCAGCATGTGCTCCAGCGGCGGGACCATGCGTTCGAGCACATTACGATCGAGTTCGCCTTCGGCGTTGTACGCGTGGAAATCGACCTCTTTGCCGAGGTCACGTGATACCTGGCGGACTGTGCGACGCAACCGCGGCAGCAGTCGGTTGAAAGGCACCATGCGCGTCCGCATCAAGCCTTCTTGCAACTCGGTATTGACGCGTGCCTGCTGGATCAGCAGCGTTTCAGATTCGCGCGCCTTGAAGGCGAGCGTCTCCTTGAGGTCGAGCATGTCCGACGCGCTCTCGGACAATGATCGTGAAAGCTGCTGCAATTGCGAGTATCGATCCATCTCGAGGGGATCGAACTCTTCGTAGTCCTGGCCCTGACTGACTTCACGGCGGAACAGCACCTGCGTTTCGGTTTCGATCTCGAGGCGGCGCAACTGCTCGCGCACGCGTTCGATCGTGATCTCCATCTCTTCCAGCGACGCGCTGAAATCGTTCATGCCCTGCTCAACGCGCGAGCGGATGATGCTGCTCTCACCGGCGAGGTTGACCAACTGCTCGAGCAATCCTGCCGATACGCGAACCATCTCGCGCGGGTCCTGGACGGCGCGGCCGCCAACGGATTCGTCGTTGCGCGCTTCAGGCGTGGACGTGTCCACGGGATCTTCGACAACGACTCGCGCGACGGGCGCCGATGGTGTTGCGCTTCCCGACGAGGGGGCGGCCGATGGTTTCGATGCCTGGATCGGCGGCGGCACGGCCTGTCTCGTGGTTGTCGTCGCGTCAGGTATTGCGCCGCCACCGCTGGCGGCCGCCTTCAGTGCATTTACCCCAACGACCATCTCGTCGTGACGCAACTGCAACGAATCAAAGAATCCGTCAGGCAACGCAGGCTTGCCTTGCACACTGATCAGGAACGATTCGAACCCGTGCGCGTCGTCGCCCAGCGCCGACAAGCCGGCTAGGCGTGCTCCGCCTTTCAGGGTGTGCAACGCGCGCAATAGGTTTTCGAGATGAATGCGGTTATCGGGGGCTGCGAGCCAATCGTGAATACTCTGATCGATTGCTTCCAGCAGTTCCTCCGCTTCTTCGAAGAAGATCTCGAGGATTTCTGGGTCGGTATCCGGCGGCAATGTGATACTTGGGTGCGACGCAGCATCGCCATCCATTGGAGCGGGCGCCTCAACACGCTCTTCCAGTATCGGCGCGTTTGGCAATTCTGGCTCTGACTCGATCGACTTTTCCTGGCGTTCTTCATGCATCGTTTCAGAAGGTCGGACGAATGTCGGGAAGTCGACGACATGTGCTGATGGCGAGGCTCGATCGCCTGATTCAAGTGGATCGGGTTCGTCAGCGCCAATACTGGTCCCTTGTATTTCGGACAACGCCACGAGTTCGTCCGCTGGGTCCGGCAGAGCCTGCTGTGCAGCGATGGCGTCGAACATGCTTAGCAGAAGCTCGTGTGCGTGGCTCAGTACCGCATGTGCCGCATTGCTCAACGGATGGTCTTCGAGACGCTCATAGGCCGCGATCAATCCGTCGCACAAATGCGCAATTGGCGGCTGGCTTTGGCTTTCCGCTTCGTTCCGCAACTCGTGCAGCGCCGCGACGGTATCCGACAGCGCGCCGAGGTCCATCGCACCATCGCGCCATCCCGTCAGGAAATCACGCGCACCGAGCAACACCGGCGCACCATCCAAACTGAGAAGCGCCGAAGCCGCACCAGCCCCAGCTTCGCCAAGTGTCGCGACCAGACGGTCCGCCTCCGCTTCGAACGACGCAACATCCTCGTGCGGTTCGGCGCCCTCCGACACGGCATTGAGCGTGCGACGCAGCGCGAACACGCCCTGCTGAACGAAATCGATGATGTCGGGACCAGCACGCATACCGACGTCACGCGCTTCACTGACGACTCGGTAGAGGGGCCCGGCGATGCCCGACACGCTGTCTACTCCTGCCATCGACGCGCTGCCACGCAGGGTATGAAGCGCGCGCACCACATCGTCTGTCAGTGCATTTGTGCCCGCTGTATCCGTTCGCTGGAAGCGCTCCTCCAGTACGGCTAGATGTAGCGCTGCCTCCTGCTCGAACAGCGCGAACGTCTCCGCTTCGTCGGCAGAACTGTGTCTGTTCAGTTGCGCCGAAGAATCCGGTGAATCGCCGGTTTGCGACATCGCAAAACGATCTTCAGCTTCGCTCTGTGGAATCACTTGGCTCGAACTCTCATCCAGGAGTTCTTCGAGGCGGCCGCCCGAGGCCAGAACATCCGCCCTTTCCATGATGCCTACAACTTGGCTATCGGCTATGGACCGGCGACTCTCGAACGCCCGGCATAGGCCGGGTATCGCTGATCTCGCCTCGCCAGCCACGCTACCAATTTGCGCGTTCGGTGCGACGGTGCCGTCCATCACCCGGTTGAACATGTTTTCCACCGACCAGGCAAGCTCACCGATGAGGTTCGCGCCAACAATACGACCGCTGCCTTTCAGCGTGTGGAAAGCACGGCGTACCTCCAAAAGCGCTTCGTCGTTGGCGAAATCGCTCGTCCATTGGGGTAACCACAAATCGACACGCTCGAGTACCTCGCCAACTTCTTCGACGAAGATCTCGAGGATGTCATCGTCGATGTCGGTAGGGGCTTCGGCGATCTGACGCCGCGGGGTGTTTGCAAGTGCTTCGACTTCGAGATCGTCATGCGACGCCGGCACGTCATCGGCAATGGTCTGCAAGTCCTCGTCACTGAAATCGGTCGATTCAGCAGGGGCGAAGGATGGCGCTTCGAGGTGCGGCGTGGTGCCGTCGGCGCGATTCGAATCAGACCCAAGCTGCAGATCGTCCAGGTCGAACGCGTCGTCTTCCAATTCATCAACGCTCACCGGACCGCTCGATACTTCGTCCGGGTCTTCGACGACGAGTTCAAAGTCACCCGCAAGGTCCGCTTCCAGAGGCAGTTCCTGCGCTTCCTCTTCGAACTTCGGTTCTTCGTTATCAGGCTCGGTATGGACCGCGGCCGGCGCTTCTTCCATAGCCGGATCAATGGATGTCTCGGGCTCGGCGGCTATTGGAGATTCGGATACGGTCTCTATGGGAGGCAATTCGACGGGTCGCAGCGCACGTTCGCTACCTTCCCCATATCCAAGCTGTACCAAACTCCGCTCGACGACGCCCAGAATTTCCTCGCCTGGCTGTGCCGGGTCGTCACAAAATCGTTCGAGGTAGTAGTCGATTCCACTGATAGCGTCGGCGAACGCATCAAGACCGGTCCAATCTGGCGCACGCCCCGCAATGAGTTCGTTGGCGACGTACTTCGCGCATCGGCCCAACTGTTCTGCCGGACGCACCAGCGTTACCATCGCGAGCGCGCCCTGCACCGCCGACAGCAACGCGGGCACGTCGACGAGACGACTCGGATCCCACTGCGCCGATACATAGTCGACTACAGCTTGCTTAATCTGGTCGAGCCCGGTGCGCGCTTCACCCAACACTGCGACTTGTGCTTCACTGACCAGCCCGGACGCGTCCGGCGTGCTGCTCATACGACCGCGTTGCTTCGCAATCGCCGCTAAATTCTCGTCCACCTGTAACAGTGCGGACGCGACCCCCAAAAGGAGTACTTCGTCGCAGGCGCCATCCTGAACGGCGCCTTGCATCGCCTCGATCTGATCGGCGATCACTGCGCGTGAACTCTCGAACCCCAGGATCGACAAAGTGCTTCCAATCTGCTTCAGCGGCACGGTCAACTGCAAAAGCTGCTCGGTCGAGCGCGGATCGCTTCGAACGAACAGATCGAGCGAATCCTTTACAGCCGCGAGTTCCTCGCGAAGTGCAGCCGCAGCCGTATGTATGGCTTCGCGCTTCGAGATGGCGACCCGATCCTCCGCGGGCTCCTCTGCAATCGCGTCGCCCAGTAACTTGATGTCCGGATCGGTGTTGCCATGCTCACGCGCGGCATCGACGAGTTGCTTGACGAGATCCAGCGAAAGTGGCCGCGTCAACGCGGCGACGCCATTTTGGGCAAGCGCCTTGATCTCTGCATCGACGCGGCGTAGCAAGCGCACCACATCTCCGCTCAGGTGCGCCTTACTTTCCGAGAGTGCCGCGACAAACGCGGAGAACGCGCGCCACAGTGCTGTGTACGGTGTATTCTCGCAAATTCGTTCGAGCCCGGCGGCGACTTTAGCGAGCGTCGCGAGCGCGTTGTGTGAGCCTTCACCCTTCAGAACCGACAACAGTACCTGCTGATAGGCTGCGCGAATGCGCCGTGCTTTTTCGGTGCCATCGATCTGATCGAATCGCTTTAGTGTCTCGCTGGTCGCGGTACCATGAAGTGACACACCAGCACGCGACCCCGCATCCGGAAATCGTTCGGCACCCCGCGCCCCACGTAGCTCGTTGGCAAGCGGGAGTACTGCGCGACGCGAGTCCGGCAGCCCTTTCTGGATTTCCTCCAGATAGGCCGGCAGCTGCAGAATGCCTTGCATCAACAGCTGTTGCGCATCAGCTACGTTCGCTACCGAACCATGGAGTAGCGCCTGCGCGAGTTGTTCCATCTCGTCGCTGAGGACCGTGACCCCAGTGAGCTCCAGCATCAACAGAGTGCCGTGCACTTGATGCAGATACGTCAGACAAGCACGCATTCGCGTTTCGTCGCGCTCCGACTCCGCGTAGGCTTCCAGTGCCTGACGCGCTGACTTCAGCGTTTCGTCGATCTCGCGCTTGATCCAGTCCAGCGCAAAATGTTCTCGGCTTTCGGTCATTCGCCTATCCAGTCGGCAGTTCGGTGGAAGCGCCGCAGCGCGGATTCTACGTTGCGTTGCTCAACGAGACTTCGATTCGCCGGGCAGCTTGAAGAACTCAACCGATACGCGCATCTCGTTCGCCATTTCAGCCAACGCGCCGACTGACTTCGCTGTTGCTTCGGTACCGTTGGCGGTCTGCGAGGTGATCTCCTGAATGACGCCCATCGTATTCGACACGTGGCCGGCGGAGGCCGCCTGTTGCCGTGCCGCGTTGCTGATGTTCTGAATCAATTCGGCAAGCGAGGTCGATACGCTTTCGATCTCCTCAAGCGCGACACCCGCATCCTGCGCGCGTTTTGCGCCACTGACGACTTCCGTCGTCGTCTGCTCCATGGAGATGACTGCTTCATTCGTGTCCGTTTGAATCGTCTTGACGAGCGCGGCGATCTGCTTCGTCGCCGCGGACGATCGCTCTGCGAGACGCTGTACTTCGTCTGCGACGACCGCGAAGCCGCGTCCCGCATCGCCCGCCATCGACGCCTGGATTGCGGCGTTCAACGATAGGATATTGGTTTGGTCAGCGATATCGTTGATCAACGATACAATGTCACCAATTTCCTGGCTCGACTCTCCCAGGCGCTTGATCCGCTTGGACGTTTCCTGAATCTGGCCGCGAATCGTGTCCATTCCGCCAATCGTCGCCTGCACCACATCGGCGCCTTTGTTCGCAATCGCCACGGCTCGTTCGGCAACAGCGGCGGATTCGGCTGCGTTCGACGACACATGGTCGATCGACACCGCCATCTCGTTGATGGCCGTCGACGCCGCGGTAATTTCGCGCGCTTGGTTGTCGGATGCATTAGCGAGGCCGCGCGCAGTTTGCTGCGTTTCTTCCGCCGCCCGCGCAACACGCACGGATACGCGATTGATGTTCGATACGAGGCCGCGCATCTGGTCAATCGCAAAATTGATTGAATCCGCAATGGCGCCCGTGAAATTCTCGGTCACTGATGCGTGTACCGTCAGGTCGCCTTCAGCAAGATCAGCCAGTTCATCGAGTAGTTGAAGAATGGCCGCCTGATTCCTTTCGTTCTGTTCCGCCTGTTCGGTGAGCCGGTTGCGTGCGTCACGCAGCAACAGCATCGCGATGATGGACACCAACACGATGCTGCCGACGGCGAGCATTAGTGGGTTGTTCCCGGTCACCGATCGGTCGTCCGTGACGATCACGAATATCATCGCACCCAACGTGACCGTCAGCAGCACGATCAACGCACTCAACAGCGGACTCGCCGAAACCCTGTTCGTCTTCATATCCCTTTTCCGTTATTCCGCTACGTTTAAGAACCGTTCGTCCCGAACGAGTGTCTTCAGGCTGACCACGTAGAACATTCGCCCGCCATGTCGATACGCGCCCTTGATGAATGGGTGGATCGCATCGAGCCCTTCAGGTTTGCCACTTTCGAAACTGTCCTCCTGAAAATGCTGCATGCCCAGCGACTGTTCGACGATGAGACCACAGCTGATGCCATCCCCATCAACAATCAGCAGTCGCCACTGCAACCGTTGCACCGTTGCCGTGACACCGAAATATCGGTGCAGGTCCACGACCGGAATCAACCTTCCGCGCACGTTTGCGACACCAGCAACCCACTCACGCACACGCGGTAGCGCAGTGACTCGAGGCAGTTTCAGGATCTCGCCGACCTCACCAAGAGTGGATACGAGACGGACACCGCCCAACTGGAAGCCGATGCCTTGCCACTCCGGTCTCGCGTCTCGCTTGTGCGGCAATGGCGCTGCGTTGCGAAACGTGTCCGCTTCGATGTCACGCAGAATCTGAAGCACCTGACTGGCTGCCATCGTCGCTAACCTACTAGTCTAGTCGTCTTCCAGGACGCCGTTGACGGCTGTGATCAGCGTCTTTTCGTCGACCGGTTTCGTCAGATAACCCGAGGCGCCTTGGCGCTGGCCCCAGACGCGATCGGTGTCCTGGTCCTTCGACGACACGATTATCACCGGAATATGACGAGTCTGTGTGTTGCGCGTCAGCTGGCGGGTCGCCTGGAACCCATTGATTCCCGGCATAACGACGTCCATCAGAATAACATCGGGGAGTTCTTCGTTCGCCAAGTCGATACCATCGGTGCCAGATGCCGCCGTCAACACCTGATGTCCATACTTCGCCAATACATTGACGAACTGATGGGTTTCGGTGGGAGAGTCGTCAACTACAAGAATACGAGCCATCGTTGCTGCCTCGGATCCGCTTCCTAACCGACCAACGTTCGGATGGTACCGAGCAGCTCTTCCTTGCTGAACGGCTTCGTGATGTACCGGTCGGAACCGACGATGCGGCCCTTAGCCTTGTCGAACAGCCCGTCCTTGCTCGACAGCATCACGACAGGAGTCGACTTGAATTCACTGTTGTTTTTGATCAGGGCGCAGGTTTGATACCCATCCAAGCGAGGCATCATGATGTCAACAAAGATGATCTCTGGATGCGAATCGGCGATCTTCGCCAGCGCATCGAATCCGTCAGTCGCAGTGATGACGGCGCATCCCGCCTTTGACAACAGATTCTCGGCACTGCGCCGGATCGTCTTACTGTCATCAATGACCAACACCTTGACGCCCTGAAGTTCCTCTTCCATGGTACGTTCCTTGCCTCAACCCTCTACAGGGGTCATTTGCGGTGTCTGAAATACTGCTCCGGGATGCCCGGTCAACAGAACGATCGCGTTGTAACACGATTTCTGGGGTCGATCCATAAGTCGCCGACTATAAAGGGAATTCTGTCTCATTCTGGTTGCTCGCAGTATCCCATGTGGGTACTTTTGACTCCTACCACGTTGAGGCTTGAGTTCGATGACAAAAGCTTTGTTCGTCATGGATCCCGTCGACGAACTCAACCTCAAAAAGGACAGTACTCTCGCGATGATTCGCGCCGCCCAGCAACGGGCGTGGGACGTTCACTACAGTCCTCAGAGCGACCTGTTCTATCGGGACGCCAAGCCGTTCGCGTTCACGCGAACCCTGGCGTTGCACGGCGAATTCCTTGAACGGCTCGATCCTGCAACAGCGCGTTCTGGCTGGTATCGCCGAGGCGAGGAGGTGGCCCGTCCGCTCGGCGAGTTTGACGTGATCTTCATGCGCAAGGATCCACCTTTCGACATGCAGTATATCTACACTACCTATTTGCTCGAGCGGGCGGAGAGCGAGGGCGTGTTGGTGGTGAATCGCCCAGGCAGCCTGCGCGACTGCAACGAGAAGTTCTTTGCAACCGCGTTCCCCCAATGCGGGCCGCCTTTGATCGTATCGAGTCGGGCCGACGTGATCCGCGCGTTTCACGCTCAACACAAACGCACTGTGCTCAAGCCGCTCGACGGGATGGGCGGTGAGTCGATCTTCCGCATGATGGACGACGATCCGAACCTGTCGGTCGTCATCGAAACGCTGACTCACTATGGCGAACGACCCATCATGGCCCAGCAGTTCATCCCCGAAATCAGTCAGGGGGACAAACGCGTTCTCATCGTCGATGGTGAGGCGATACCCTATGCGCTCGCGCGGATTCCCAAGCAGGGTGAGGCGCGCGGTAACCTCGCCGCGGGCGGTACGGGGGAGGGTCGGCCGTTAACGGCGCGCGACCGGTGGATCACCGAGCAAGTCGGGCCGGAGTTGGTACGACGCGGGCTATACTTCGTCGGCATCGATATCATTGGCGATTATTTGACCGAGGTGAATGTCACGTGTCCAACCTGCATTCGCGAACTCGATACACAGTTCGGCCTCGACATAGCCGGTAAACTCGTCGACTGCATCGATGCAAAACTCACCGGCGGCCGCAATGCGGCCCCATAAGGCAACGTAAAGTACCTCGATCATGGATGCCGTCATCACTCCGCGAGACCGGTTGTCATTTACCGTATTTCTCGCGGCCTCGCTTCATGCCGCAGTGATTCTGGGGATTGGCTTCGCCTGGCACGTGGATCAGGCTCGATCGCCCACTGTTGAGGTCACGCTAGCCCAGCACGACGATCGCATCGCACCCGACAAGCCGGACTTCCTTGCACAATCGAATCAGCTTGGCAGTGGCGACGCAGAGCAGGTTCGCGAAACCACCACCACCGAGACCGCGGATTTTCACGATAGTGCGTTTCGCCAAGTCGCATCCGATCCGGCGCAGGAAAAACCTCAGGTTGAATCGCAGGCCATGTTGACGACGTCGGCAGCTCGCGAAGAGACAGCGACGATCGAAGCCCCACAAACCAAGGTAGAACCACGGCTAACGCCAGCGGATCAAAAGCGTCTGCTCGATTTGAGCCAGGAGATCGCAAGCCTCGAAGCACGCCCCGACAGCGAAACCAATACCAAGGCCAAGTCGCCGCGGGTGCGCCGATTGACCAGCGTCTCGGCGCGTCAGGCCGTCGATGCCTACTATCTGCAATCCTGGCGTCGTAAAGTCGAGACGGTGGGGAACCTGAATTATCCGGAAGAAGCGCGTCGCGAGCGCCTCTACGGCAGCTTACGACTTATGGTATCGATTACACCGGACGGCGCGCTCAAGGATGTCCGCATTCTCGATTCGTCGGGCTTCAAGGTGCTCGACGACGCTGCGATACGCATCGTTCGGCAGGCAGCGCCGTTTGCACCGTTTCCTGAGCAAATGCGCCAATCCACGGATGTACTCGAGATCGTGCGTACCTGGGAGTTCCGCAAGAATCACTACTCGTCGTCCTGAGCTGCACCTCTGCAGCTGCTATGATTCCGCACGCATGTCACTCGATATTTGTCTGAAGCACCACTTCCTGCTCGCAATGCCGGGCCTCGTCGGTGAGTATTTCGGCAATACCATCACGTATATCTGTGAGCACAACGAGGAAGGCGCTATGGGCCTGATGGTCAATCGGCCAACGCGGCTGAGTGTCTCCGAACTGCTCGAACAACTGGGGATCGGTGCAACGCACATTGCCAAACAACCCGTACTCGAAGGTGGTCCGGTGAAAACCGATCGCGGGTTCATTCTGCACAGCGACGAGGTGCAGTACGACGCCAGCCTGACCTTAGGCAACGGCCTGATGCTCAGCACCGCACGCCAGACCTTAGAGGCAATCGGCGCCGGGCAAGGCCCGCACCGCTATGTTGTCGCGCTTGGCTACGCTGGATGGGGCGGCGGCCAGCTGGAAGCTGAGCTGTCGCAGAACGCCTGGCTCAGCTGTCCCGCGGATATCGACATCCTGTTCGATGTGCCATTCGATCAGCGCGTCAACAAAGCTGCCGCATCCATCGGCATCGACTTCCGCCTGATGTCGACCCACGCCGGACACGCGTGACCGTGACCAAACCGCACACCGTGGTCGCATTCGACTTCGGACTGCGCAACATCGGTGTCGCCATCGGACAGACCGTCACGCAAACCGCACAAGAAGTCACGACGCTGCGTGCGCGTGACGGCATGCCTGATTGGCGTGCGGTCGACGCGGTACTACAAACCTGGCAACCCGATGTATTGCTGGTCGGATTACCGTTGAACATGGACGGCACGATCAGCGAGATGGCGAACCGTGCCAGTCGGTTCGCGAAGCGTCTAGGCGCCCGCTATAGCATGAGGGTGGAACTGGTCGACGAGCGCCTGACCAGTTTTGAAGCTAGAGGGCTATGTCGGGACATTGATGCGCAGCACGCAGTTGCCGCACGACTGATCGCGGAATCCTTCCTCGGCGCGCGACCCGGCGACAGCGCAGCTAGCGTCGATAGCTGAACGCGGATTCGGTGTCTTCCAACGTCAGGTTACCTACCGCATCCATCGCATCGCCGGCGCCGGCATCCGCGCCGAGTTTGATCATCAATCGTAGATCGTTTGCCGAATCGGCATGCGTGAGAGCGGCGTCATAAGAAATCTCGCCTGCACTGTAGAGACGATAGAGACCTTGGTCGAACGTCTGCATGCCGAGTTCCGTGGATTTCGTCATCAGCTCCTTCAGCAGATGGACTTCGCCCTTGCGAATATGGTCTGCCATCAGCGGCGTGTTGATCAAAACCTCGACCGCCGCGCGGCGTCCTTGACCGTCGACGGTGGGAATGAGCTGCTGTGCGACGATCGCCTTCAGGTTCAGCGACAGGTCCATCCAGATTTGGTCATGCCGATCACTTGGAAAGAAGTGAATGATTCGATCCAGCGCCTGGTTGGCATTGTTCGCGTGCAACGTGCATAGGCACAGGTGCCCCGTTTCTGCGAACGTAACCGCGGATTCCATTGTCTCCCGCTGACGCACCTCGCCGATCATGATGACATCCGGCGCCTGACGCAGCGTGTTCTTCAGCGCCACTTCGAAACTGTCGGTGTCCATGCCCACCTCACGCTGCGTGATGATGCAGCCGTGATGCTGGTGGACGTATTCGATCGGGTCCTCGATGCTGATGATGTGGCCCGTGGAGTTTTCATTGCGATGGCCGATCATCGCGGCGAGCGAGGTCGACTTACCAGTTCCCGTCGCGCCAACGAAAATGATCAAGCCGCGCTTCGTCATCGCAAGTTGCTCGATGACCGGCGGCAACCCCAGTTCGGCAACCTTCGGAATGTTCACTTCGATACGGCGCAACACCATGCCGATCAGATTGCGCTGATAGAATGCGCTGACGCGAAAGCGACCCAAGCCTCGTGTATTGATCGCAAAGTTGCACTCGTGATCGCGCTTGAACGCATCCTGTTGATCTTTATTCATCACACCGAGCACGAGCTCCCGCGACTGCTCCGGGGAGAGCGCATTCTTCGACGCGGCGAACAACTTGCCGTTGATCTTGATCGTTGGCGGGCGTCCGGCGGTGATGAAGAGGTCGGATGCCCCTTTTTCGACGACCAGCTTGAGTAACTTATCGAACTCCATGGGCCACCTCAGAAGCTCTCGGGGATTTTTGCAATCTCGCGCGCAGTATCACGAGCTATTACGCGACGCTGCACCAAGCCCTGAAGACATTGGTCGAGCGTCTGCATACCATTTGCCGCGCTGGTCTGAATGGCGGAGTACATCTGGGCAACCTTGCCTTCGCGAATCAGGTTACGAATCGCCGGCGTAGCGATCATGATCTCGTGCGCTGCGACGCGACCGCCATTCACGCGCTTGAGCAACGTCTGCGAAATCACAGCCTGTAGCGACTCCGACAGCATCGACCTAACCATGTCTTTTTCTTCAGCAGGGAACTGGTCGATGATTCGGTCGATAGTCTTCGATGCCGATGTCGTATGCAGCGTCGCGAACACAAGATGCCCGGTTTCCGCAGCTGTCAACGCCAGTCGCGTGGTCACCAGGTCACGCATCTCACCCACGAGAATCACGTCCGGATCTTCCCGCAGTGCAACGCGTAGCGCTTCGGAGAATCCATGTGTGTCGCGGTGGACCTCGCGCTGGTTGACGAGACACTTCTTGCTCTCGTGAACGAACTCGATCGGGTCTTCGATCGTCAGGATATGTTGATAGCGATTGTCGTTGATGAAGTCGACCATCGCGGCCATCGACGTACTCTTGCCGGAACCCGTGGGCCCGGTCACAAGCACGAGACCTCGCGGCGCCATCGATATATCTTTGAAAACCTGGCCCATGCTCAGGTCTTCCAACGTCAGTACCTTGGAAGGAATGGTTCGGAACACCGCCCCGGCGCCACGATTCTGATTGAACGCATTGACACGGAAGCGCGCGACACCAGGCACCTCGAACGAGAAGTCGGTCTCCAGGAATTCCTCGTAGTCCTTGCGCTGCTTGTCGTTCATGATCTCGTAGACAAGCGAGTGAACTTCGCGATGCTCGAGAGGCGGCAGATTGATGCGTCGCACGTCACCATCGACTCGAATCATCGGCGGTAAGCCCGCGGATAGATGCAGGTCGGATGCGCCTTGTTTGGCACTGAAAGCCAGCAGTTCGGTGATATCCATAGCAGTCCCTTTCTGCTCGCGCTCCCCGCAAAGAGAGTCCATGGAGAGGCCTGTATAGTATTACCTCCCCCTTCGGTTGCACATGGCATATGGATGACGCGGGAATGTCGCATCGCTAAACTGCGACGCCGTCTACACAAGCAACATGTACTCGATCAGCAACCAAGTCGCAGACATACGTAACCGCATCGCTCTTGCCGCGCAACGAAGCGGTCGTCAGCAGGACTCTGTGTGTCTGATCGCGGTGTCGAAGACGCGCGACAGCGACGCCATTCGCACTGCGGCGAACGTCGGGATAGCCGACATCGGCGAGAATTATCTCGACGAATCGATTCCAAAAATCGAGGCACTGCATGATGTACCGTTGCACTGGCATTTCATCGGGACGGTGCAATCGAACAAGACCCGAGACATCGCGCGCCACTTTCAATGGGTACAGACACTGGATCGCGAGAAGATTGCACGCCGATTGTCCGCGCAACGCCCTGCAGATGCAGTTCCTCTCAACGTCCTGATTCAGGTCAATATCGATCAGGAGCCCCGGAAATCGGGTATCGTCCCGCAAGCTCTGGCAAAATTCTCCGCGCAGCTGCGGAATCTACCGAGGCTGCGCGTACGCGGATTGATGGCAATTCCACGACCGCACGCGGACCCAGAGGCACAACGTCAGGCCTTTCGCCGTATGCGCATCTTGTTCGACGATGCGAAACCCTCCAATGCGCTGCATTGGGACACGCTGTCGATGGGAATGAGTCAGGACTTTGAAATAGCGATCGAGGAAGGTGCCACGATGATCAGAATCGGTACGGCAATATTCGGGCCTCGCCCCGCGGCTACCACCGATGGCTGAAGCGGTGGACGGGCGAGTTGCGTTCATCGGCGCGGGCAACATGGCACGTTGCCTGGTCGGAGGTCTGCTGCGGCACGGCTTTCCGGCGTCATCGATCGTCGCCGCTGATCCGGATGCCGACCAACGCTCCAGCATGGCCGCGCTCGGTGTGGCAGCGATCGATGCAAATGAACGTGCCGTCGAGGGCGCAACATCGATCGTGTTGGCAGTCAAACCACAATTGGTGAGCCGCGTCGTCCAGCATCTGAAGAGTTCGATACGCGAGGCGCAGCTATTGATTTCCATTGCTGCGGGCGTACCAAGTTCCGCCATAGCAAGTTGGTGTTCGTGTCCTGTAGGCATAGTTCGCTGCATGCCAAATACACCGGCGTTGTATGGGGCCGGCGTGACGGCGCTGTTCGCGAATAGCCGTGCCACGCAGCAGCAACGCAGTGTCGCCGAGTCGATTCTTTCGGCGGTTGGTGACGTCATCTGGGTTCGAGACGAATCGTCAATCGACGCGGTGACCGCAGTCTCGGGCAGCGGACCGGCTTATTTCTTCTACCTGATGGAGGCTATGATCGAAGCCGGCGTCGAACTCGGGCTCGACGAAGCAACCGCACGCAGGTTGACGCTAAAGACTGCGTATGGCGCCGCCGTGATGGCTAACGAAAGCGATCTATCCCCCAGTGTGCTGCGGCGCAATGTGACATCCCCAGGGGGTACCACTGAGCGTGCCATTTCAATGTTCGATGCGGGCGGCTGCAAGTCGCTCGTGAAGCAAGCGGTACACGGTGCCGCGCGGCGGTCGGTCGAGCTTGCCGACGAGTTCGGCGGCGCAGTGACTCCGCGCAGCACAGATGAATCAGGACACCCCCAATGAATAGCCCGCTAGTCTTCGTCGTCAACACCATCTTCGAGTTCGTCTGCTTTCTGTTTCTCGCGCGACTGATCCTGCAAGCCAGCCGGGCAGATTTCTATAACCCGATCTCGCAGGGCATCATCAAAGCGACAGACCCTATCCTCCGCCCAATGCGAATGTTGATTCCGGGGTATCGCAACCTCGACTTCGCAGCGTTCATCGCGGCGTGGCTCATAGAAGTGCTGTCGCATGCCCTGTCGTTCGGAATTCAGTCCCACTACATACCCGGAGCCGCATACCTGTTTGGGTTCGGTTTGTTCGACGTGCTGCGCCTCCTGCTGACGGTGTATTGGTTCGCGTTGATCGTCGTGATCGTGTTGAGCTTCGTCGCGCCGGGGTCGTACCATCCGGCCGCCGCACTGCTGACACAAGTTACCGAGCCGATCCTCGCGCCCGCGCGCCGACTGATCCCGCCGCTCGGCGGTCTGGATTTTTCCCCGATTCTGGTCTTCATGGTTCTTATTCTGATTCGAGACTACCTGCTGCCGGCGGTGTTCAGCACATTGCTGAGCTGACGTAATCGGTTCGCACCATCGATCGGCGTTGCTGGTGCTTTGATCGTTGCTTTAGACTCCGCCGTCCAATGCCCAACAGCAGTTCCGCCAACTCGGTAGGCGTGGTCACACCGCGCCTGCAGTCGTTCGACGCGCCGTTTACGTTGCTGTGCGGTCGCGTGCTGCCACGTATGGAAATTGTCTACGAAACCTATGGTGAACTGAACGCCGCTCGATCGAACGCCGTGCTGATCTGCCACGCGCTATCCGGGCACCATCACGCCGCCGGCTATCACAGCGAAGACGATGACCGGCCCGGCTGGTGGGATTCCTGTATCGGCCCAGACAAACCGATCGACACCAACCTGTTCTTCGTCGTTAGCCTCAACAATATCGGCGGCTGCAACGGCAGCACGGGGCCACGTTCGATCAACCCCGACACCGGTCGTGTCTACGGCCCCGACTTCCCAGCCGTCACTGTCCGCGATTGGGTCGCCACGCAGGCACTGCTAGCCGACACGCTCGGAATCCAGAGATGGGCTGCGGTCGTCGGCGGCAGCCTCGGCGGCATGCAGGCAATGCAATGGTCCATCGATCTCCCGAACCGCGTGGCACACGCTCTACTGATCGCGTCCGCGGCGCGCTTGTCGGCGCAAAACATCGCGTTCAACGAGATTGCACGGCAGGCGATCATCTCTGATCCGGAATTCGCCGAGGGCCGCTATCTCGACTGCGCAACCAGTCCCGCGCGCGGATTGATGCTCGCGAGAATGTTGGGACACGTCACCTACCAATCGGACGACGGTCTGCGGGAAAAATTTGGCAGGGACGTGAAGTCGGGCGATCTCGCTGCCGCACGCGACGTTCAGTTTCAGGTCGAGAGCTATCTGCATCATCAGGGCAGATCGTTTTCCAAGCGATTCGATGCGAATACTTATCTGTTGATGACGCGCGCGCTCGACCACTTCGATCCAGCGCGAGATTTCGAGGATGACCTCGTCGCAGCACTGCAAGGCGCACAGTGCGACTTCCTAGTCATTTCGTTCACGTCGGATTGGCGCTTCGCGCCCGCGCGATCCAAGGAAGTCGTCGATGCGCTGATCGCCGCGCGCAAGAATGTCGTCAGCGCAGTGATTGACACACCACTCGGCCACGATGCGTTTCTGCTTCCCGTGCCACGCTACCTGAAGATACTTCGCACATACCTGCAGCGGGTATATGCATGCATCGACTCTTGACGGTGGCCGGGCAACGCTCGTGAGGCCTGACATCTCTATCATCGCCGATCTCGTCCAATCTACCGCACGGGTGCTCGACCTCGGCTGCGGCGATGGAGAGTTGCTTGCGCATTTGAAGCGCACCAAGGGTGTCAATGGGTATGGACTCGAGATCAACGCAGAAATGATTACGAGTTGCATCAACGTTGGGGTGAACGTCATCGAACAGGACCTCGATCAGGGCCTGACGAATTTCGCATCCGACAGTTTTGACCTGGTGGTGATGACGGACACACTGCAAAGCGTCAAACGTCCCGACGTGATGTTGGACGAAATGCTTCGCATTGGTCGTGAATGCATTGTGACGTTTCCGAACTTCGCACATTGGCGATGCCGGCTGTTCCTGGCGAGCCGTGGCAAGATGCCGGTTGCAAAGCACTTGCCGCACCGATGGTACGACACACCAAACATTCACTTGTGCACGTTCGCCGATTTCGAATCGCTGTGTGCGGAGAAGCATTTGACGATCATCAAGCGGTTCGTCGTGAACAGTGAGTACGATAATCATCCGATGGTCAGTCGGTTTCCGAATCTGATGGGTACCACCGCGTTCTATCATCTGGGGCGAGCGCAGTGACCCGAATCATGCTCATTGTTTTCTTCGCGCTGATTGCGTCCACGGCAGCGGCAGACCAGTTCAAGGACTTCGGCGACGTCGAAGTTCACTACGCCGTCGTCAACACTCTGTTCCTGCAACCCGAGGTGGCCGCCCGATATGGCGTCGTGCGCGCCAAAGACCGAGCCATCATAAACGTCGCGGTGCTCGATCGCGACGGTGCCGCATTGTCGGGAGCGGTGACCGGCGAGGCCATGAACCTTTTGAGCGCCAGCTCCACACTCAGTTTCTCGACGATACGAGAAGGACAATCGATCTATCACATTGCTCAGATTCGCTATACGGATCAGGATGTTCTGCGATTTCGCATCGCCGTGAACCTGCCCAGCCATGCACCGCTCCATTTCGAATTTCAGCAGCGCATGTACGTAGCGCCCCAATGAATGTAGTTCTAGCAAGCGACAATGTCGGCAAGCTCGCCGAATTGAATATGCTGCTATCGCCGCTCGGCGTGGTACTCACCTCGCAAAATGAACTGGGTATCGATGCCGCGGACGAAACCGCCACGACCTTCGTGGAGAACGCATTAATCAAAGCCCGCCATGCGGCAGCGGCGAGCCGGCGCCCGGCGATTGCCGACGACTCCGGGCTGGTGGTGGCTGCGTTGGCCGGCGCGCCGGGCGTTCGTTCGGCACGCTACGCGGGTTCACCATCGAATTCGCAAGCCAACAACTCGAAATTGATCGACGCACTATCGAATCACACCGATCGAACCGCGTATTATTACTGCGCGCTCGTCTTCATGCGCAGCGCAGACGATCCAGCGCCGTTGATTACAACCGCAACGTGGAACGGACACATTGTCGACACGCCAACGGGTCATGGCGGTTTCGGCTACGACGCCCACTTTCTCGTCGATGGTCTGGATCAAACGGCGGCTGAACTATCGGCGCCGCTGAAGAACCAGATCAGTCACCGAGGCAAGGCCGTGGCGATCCTCATCGGATCGATGCAACGCGCGCTTGAAGAACTGCGCCGCCTCAATCGCGCATGAAGGACATACCATTGTCGCTGTACATCCACTTTCCGTGGTGTGTACGCAAATGCCCGTACTGCGATTTCAACTCCCATCCGACGAAAGGAGCAATCCCGGAATCGGAGTATCTCGCCCAACTGCTTCGCGATCTCGAACACGACGTTGAACTCATCGATCGCCGCCCGATCGATACGATTTTCATGGGCGGGGGTACGCCGAGCCTGATATCAGGTCGCACCATTGCCGCGCTGTTGGACGGTGTTCGAGACCGCGTTCATCTGGCAGACGGTGCGGAAATCACCCTTGAAGCCAACCCCGGCACGATGGACGAGAACAATTTCGAGGCATACCACGCCGCCGGCGTGAACCGGCTCTCGATCGGTGCGCAGTCGTTCGATCCAGCACATCTGATATCGCTGGGTCGGATACACAGTCCCGATGACACCCAACGCGCTGTAGCCGCAGCGATAAGTGCGGGTTTTGAGCGCTTCAATCTCGATTTGATGTACGGGTTGCCGCAGCAGACTCTCGAAGGCGCTATAGCGGATCTTGCGCGCGCGCTATCGCTTGGTGCTTCGCACATCTCCTGGTATCAACTGACCATCGAGCCACGTACCGAGTTCGCGCTGCATCCACCTGCGTTGCCGAGCGATGACGTACTTGCCGATATCGAAGCGGCGGGCCTCGAATTACTTGCAAAGGCCCAGTTGCAGCGCTACGAAGTGTCGGCATTTTCCCGGGCCGGGCAAGAGGCGCGACATAATCTCAACTATTGGACGTTTGGCGACTATCTCGGCATCGGCGCGGGCGCGCACGGCAAGATCAGCAGTCACGCGCGCAACGCAATCATTCGCACCAGCAAACCTTTGGCGCCCTCCCGTTATCTGTCGTTGCCACCCAACAGGTTGCGTTCACAGGACCCCATCTCCGTTGCGTCGCTGCCGGGTGAGTTCTTGTTGAATGCGTTGCGTTTGATAGACGGCGTTTCTGAGCTGGTGTTTTACGAGCGGACCGGTTGCCCAACGAAGACGATCGAAGCGCGCTGGCGCGTGCAGCAGGCTCGCGGATTGATGCGTGCTGACCGTCTGGGCGTTACCCCGCTCGGTCTGCGTCACCTCGACACTGTAGTCAGCGAATTTCTGTAGGCGTCCGGCGGGAATAGGTAAGTTCCCACACGCGATGGCCGAGGCGCACACCACGCGCCTCAAACCGAGTCGTCACTCGTTCGTCGTTAGGCGCAGCGAACAGGCCCGCGCCGACGACATTGACCAAGCCCGGTTCCTCGTCGAGCACCGCACGCATCGCTTCTGCGTAGTGTTGCCAATCAGTGGCCACCTGAAGCTGCCCCTGCGGTGCCAAACGGCTTGCCACCAACGCGGCAAACTCGGCGTTGATGAGACGCCGCTTGTGATGTTTCGATTTGGGCCAGGGGTCGGGAAAGAAAATCCACACACGGTGCAACAGCAACTCAGCAACCATGTTGGTCAATACATCACGGGCGTCGCCCTCGATGATTCGGACGTTGTCGAGTTCGGCATCGGCAACAGCGTTCACTAGCGCGCCAATGCCGGGGCGGTAAACTTCGACGCCAACGCAGTTCCACTCCGGATGCCGCTGTGCCGTGGCTACCAGCGCATGCCCCATGCCAAAACCAATCTCGAGGCACAACGCTGCTTCGCGCGCGAAAATCGATGACCACGGCACCACGGTCTCCGACATCGGGATGCGATAACGCTCCAACGGCGCTCCAAGGGCGCGCGCCTGGGCCTGCGTCATCCTGCCCTGTCGCCGAATATAGACACGCCGACTCAATTGCGCCATGCGCTCCACGCAAAGCCCGCCCAACCGACAATGAATGCCAGACCGCCCAACGGCGTGATCGGTCCAAGCCATCGCGGACCACCCAACGACAATCCGTACAGGCTTCCGCAGAACAGGACGATGCCGATGCAGAAGGCCACCGCGGCGAACGATGCAGCACCGCGGACGGTTGCGCCATTCCCGAGTTGGTGTAGCCAGATTGCGACCAGACACAGCCCAACGCTATGAAAGAATTGGTACATGACGCCCGTGTGAAACGCGCTGAGGTCGGCCGGATCGAGGCGCGTCTTCAGTCCGTGGGCAGCAAACGCACCGAGTACGACTGAGACGGCGCCACTCGCGGCACCCAGCGTGAGAAACAGCCGATCCAGTTGCACACGACAACCCACAGCGACGGATGAACCACCTTAGCAGAACAAGCGCACAGAACGGATCAGGCCGGGGTGAGTTCCCGCTGCATCGCTTTTTTCAGCTTGCGTAACGCGTTCTTTTCGAGTTGCCGAATCCGCTCTGCCGACACGCCGTACCGCGCTGCAAGTTCATGCAGCGTTGCTTTGCCATCAGTCAGCCAGCGACTTTCGAGAATGTCTCGACTGCGCATGTCCAGGCCACGCATCGCAGCCGTCAAGCTGTCGCTCGATGACGATGCATGCTCTCGATTAGCAACCAACTCTGCCGGATCCGCTGCGACGGCCTCAAGGTACTGCGACGGTGCAGCCCACGCATCGTCATCGTCATCAGACTCGCCGTCGAACGCCATATCGTGCGCGGACAAACGACCTTCCATCTGTGTAACCACCTCTGGCGCAACGCCGAGGTCTCGGGCCACTGCTTCGGTCTCGGCTTGATTGAGCCAGCCCAGTTTGTTCTTGCTGCTGCGCAGGTTGAAGAACAGCTTCCGTTGCGCCTTGGTCGTGGCCACCTTGACGATCCGCCAGTTTCGCAGGATGAACTCGTGCATTTCCGCCCTGATCCAATGCACTGCAAACGATACGAGACGCACCCCGACCTCGGGGTTGTAGCGCTTCACGGCCTTCATCAGGCCGACGTTGCCTTCCTGGATCAAATCGCCGTGGGACAAGCCGTATCCGGCGTAGCTGCGCGCCAGATGAACAACGAATCGCAGGTGGCATAGAACGAGCTTGCGAGCCGCATCGAGGTCGTTCTCATAGAAGAAGCGCTCCGCCAACGCCTTCTCTTCTTCCGCGCTCAAAATCGGGAAACCGCTGGCCGTCTGAACATATGCGTTCAGATCACCGCCCGGTGAAAGGCTGCTGAAAGCCAACAAGTTGGTGGTCATCGTTGCTACCTCCCGTAACAATCGGCTGCAAATATTAGCAGTCCAGGCATTAGAGTGCCAAGTGTCGGATGGGTTCCCGAGAGTTCTGGTTTCGATCACACCACTTGCAAGCCGGAGAGCCGCTGGCGCGCCGCGAGCAGTGCGCCCGCAACACCGAGGGCACCGCCACACAAAACCAGGGCTGCAAAGAACAGCAGATCCAGGCCGGCAGGTTCAACAGTCTGACCGTAGCTGCCCAACAATGTTGCGAGCGGTGCTTCGAGGATGGCCAGCACCGCGCTAATCAGCATGGCCCCGACGATGCCGCCCCCCAAACCGTAAAACAAACCGAAGTAGAGGAACGGCCGCCGCACGTAGGCGTTTGTCGCACCGACTAGCTTCATGACGCGCAACTCCTCGAGCCGGGACTCGATCGCCAGCCGCACCGAAGTGGCCGTCACCAAGACCGCGCCGAGTGCAAACATCACCGCTAGGATCCAACTCAGGCGTCCAACAACCTCAGTTATCGCCTGCACTCTTTCGATCCAGGTCGTTTCAACGTTGACCTCGTCGACTCCCGCGCGCGCACGCAGGCCGGTGGCAATCGACTCGAATCGGTCCGGCTTGGTACCTCTCTTCAAGATCACGCGCAGCGACGACGGCAGCGGGTTTCGTTGTAGGTGGGCCAGCGCATCTCCGACCCCAGTGAACTTCTTGAACTCCGCCAGCGCGTCGTCCGCCGAAGTGAGCGTCACACGCTCCACTTCAGGATCTTTAGCAAGCTCGTCGCGCAACGCCTGGGCCACCTGACTGTCTGCACCCACGCGAAAATAGACACTGATGCCCGGCCGCCCTTCCCACCGATCGCTCATGCCGGCGAGATTCTTTTGCAGCAGGTAAAGACCGCCCGGCAACGCAAGCGCAATCCCGATGAGCAGCCAGACGAGCGCACTGGTTCCAATACGTTGGCTGACATGTCTCAAACTTTCGCTGGCGACGCGACCGTGATCGCGCACCCAACGCCTGATCCGCGCCGTGGTGCCGCGCGCGCCAGCGGCGGATCGCCAAGGGTCAGTTGCTGAGTTGTGTCGTCTCGCCATCACCTTCGCCCGCTGCGTGAGCCAGAACGCCACGAGACAACTCAACGATCGGCTTGCCCATTGCCGCGATGAGTTCGCGATCGTGGCTCGCGATGATCACGGTCGTGCCGACCTCTTGGAACTGCTCGAACAGACGCATGATATCGAGGGACAGTTCAGGATCGAGATTGCCCGTCGGCTCATCCGCCAGCAGCAGCTTCGGTCGATTTACGACCGCGCGCGCAATGCCCACCCGTTGTTGCTCGCCGGTCGACAGCCGCGTCGGCAGAAGATGCTCCTTTTCCAGCAAACCCACTCTCGACAGTGCTGCTCGAGCCCTACGCCCGACGTCTCGAACTGCCATTCCGCTGACCTGCAACGGGATCGCAACGTTCTGGTAGACCGTACGGTGCGCGAGCAGATGATGGTCTTGGAATACCGCGCCAATGTTCTGCCGATAGATCGGAATTCGTCGGTCTGCCAGCTGAGCAATGTTGACGCCATTGACGAAGATCTGGCCCCGCGTGGGAAGATCGAGCCGCAGGAGAAGCCGCAGAAATGTACTCTTACCGGCACCCGAGTGCCCGGTAAGGAACGTCATCGATCCTTCGTCGAAGGTCACCGAGACGCCGCGCAACGCTTCGCTGCCGTTGCTGAACCGTTTGGTGACTTCACGAAACTCGATCTGGCTCATGACACTAGCGGGCTCGATTCGTCCGAGAGCAGCGCCGCGACGAAAGCCTCCGGGTCAAATGGGCGCAGATCATCGGCGGTTTCCCCGACGCCGACGAAATGCACCGGAAATCGACTGGAATTGGCGATTGCGAACAGAATTCCCGCCTTCGCCGAACCATCGAGCTTGGTCACAATCATCCCCGTGAGCCCGACGGCTGCATCAAACTCTTTCACCTGCGACAGCGCGTTCTGGCCAACACTGCCATCAAGCACCAGCAGCACAGCATGCGGCGCGTCGGCATCGAGCTTCATCACGACACGTTTGATCTTAGCGAGCTCCTCCATCAGGTTCGCTTTTGCCTGCAGCCTTCCGGCGGTATCCGCGATCACCACATCCACAGCCCGCGCCTGGCCGGACCGGACCGCGTCGAAGACCACCGAAGCACTGTCCGAGCCCTGCGCCTGCGCGATCACCGGGATGCCATTGCGGTCGCCCCAGCTTTTAAGTTGTTCGACCGCAGCTGCCCGAAACGTATCGCCCGCAGCCAGCAGCACCGATTTACCCTCCCGTTTGAATCGCTGGCCGAGCTTTCCAATCGTCGTCGTCTTACCGGCGCCATTGACGCCCACCACCAAAATTACGAAGGGGCGGTGTTTGCCGTCGATCTCAAGCGGTTTAGCGATTGGTTGCAACAGCTCGACAAGTTCGGTGCGCAGTGCGCCATGGAGCGCAACCGTGTCGTTGAGTTGCTTGCGCTTTACCCGTTGCGCCAGTGCATCCATGATGCGCTGAGCGGCATCGACTCCGACATCCGCGCGTAGCAGGCTGGCTTCGAGCTCTTCGAGAACGGCATCGTCGATCGCCTTTTTGCCGAGCAACAGATTGCCAATCCCGCTCGCAAGCGTGCTGCGCGTCTTTGCGAGTCCACCGCGCAGGCGGCGAAAGAATCCCCGCTCGGTGTTGGCGTCGTTCTGGACCACAATCGATCTCTTTTGTCGGGTTGCACATGCTCGACCTGCGAGGCCAGCCGTGAACGAGGTGCGCATTATCAGCGGTAAGTGGGGACGACGAAAGCTCGCATTCCCAAAGCGCCCGACACTTCGCCCGACACCCGATCGCGCACGCGAAACATTATTCAACTGGCTGATGCCGTCGATCGACGGCGCTCGCTGCCTGGATCTGTTCGCCGGATCCGGTGCGCTCGGATTCGAAGCGTTGTCGCGCGGCGCCATGGCAGCGACATTGGTTGATGATGATCCGGTAGTCATCCGCGCGCTCAAGCATAATGCGCGGAGGCTCGGCGCCATCGATTGCACAATCCGCCGATCCTCGGCGATCCAGTTCCTGCGCACGCATGAAGACTGCTGGGACATCGTTTTCATCGACCCGCCATTTACGTCGGATCTGCTGAAGCGCTGCCTGGATACACTCCAAGTTGGCGTGCATCTGCACCGGAACTCCATCGTCTACGTCGAGGCCAGCATTCACTCACCGCCGAACCTCGATCACTGGCGAACGGTAAAGACTGCGCGCGTCGGTGACGTTTGCTCAACACTGGTGATGCGCGACGTTTGAGGTGCCTACCGCTTTTCCGATACCATCGCGGCCTTCGTTTCGGAGGTGGGGCGCTGGAACGGGGAACTCGAACTGGGGGGAGGCGGAATCTTGAAGACTGTGATCTATCCGGGGACCTTCAACCCGATCACCAACGGTCATACCGACCTGGTGAACCGAGCGTTGAACCTGTTCGACCACGTCGTGCTCGCGATCGGGACGTCCGCGCAGAAGGCCGCTTCTGATCAGCTCAAAGATCGTATCGAACTGTGCGAACGCGTACTTGCGCCATTTGGCAAGCGAGTCTCGGTAGAGCGATTCAACGGTTTACTTGTGGATTACGCGAACGCAATGGGAACGCGCTTCATCCTGCGCGGCCTGCGCACAATGGCTGACTTTGAATACGAGTTTCAAATGGCCGAGATGAACACCGAACTCGAGCCTTCAATCGAGTACGTGTTTTTGCTCCCGTCTAAGAGTTGCTCGTTCATTTCATCAACGCTGGTGCGCGAGATTGCGTCGCTAGGCGGTGATGTTTCGAAGTTCGTCGACCCGATTGTCGCGGCCGCGCTCAGACCGGATCAATCCAGCGGCGCGAAACGCTAAAGCGAACCTCAGCCGCTCAGTGAGCCTTGACCTCGTTGGGGTCCACATATCGACCGGAATTAGTGCAACCGAGACAACGTACGAAGGTCTCTTTTGCCGGCCCGATCACCAGCGTATCTGCCGCTTGTTTGACGTTTCCGCCAAGTGCCGTGAATGGCAGGCTGACGACAAATAACGCGGACCCGGCCACTGTCCATACGACGCCCAGCGGTCGAGCAATCAGAAGGTCGCCAGCCATCGAGAAGTCGTTGGGGTAGTCCGCCGGGTCTGCAAATGCGGGAACGCTCATCGCGCTGACAACCAGTGCCAACAGCAGGCGACCCTGAATGAATTTCAACATGGCGAAACGTCTCACAGTCATGGACCGGCTGACTCTACCACTACCAGCTGCGGCATTTCGCGCTATCGTTGGCAGTTCGCACAATACACCGTCGCACGTTGGCCAACGCGCAAGCCCTTGAGCACGCCGCCGCATTGATAGCAGGGTTGGTCCTGCCGCCCATAGACGTACAGCGATTGACCGAAGTAGCCGGGGCGTCCGGCTCCATCGACAAAATCCTTGAGCGTCGTGCCACCGTCCCGGATCGCGTCAGTAAGAACTTCGCGCACCGCATTGGCGAGTGTTTCGTAGCGACGTTGATTGATGCGCCCGGCAGCGACCCGCGGTCGAATTCCGGCACGGAACAGTGACTCGTTTGCGTAGATGTTGCCTACCCCAACGACAACTCGCGCGTCCATCAACAGAAGTTTGATGGCGACGCGGCGCCCGCGCGCAAGGCGATACAAGAGGCGGCCATCAAATGCCGATCCCAGCGGTTCGACGCCTAGATTCTTGAGCAACCAATGCCCGCGCCAGTCACCATGCTGGTAATGAATGCTTCCAAAACGCCGCGGATCGTTCAATCGCAAGACGACGTCGCGATCGAACTCGATATCGACGTGATCGTGGCGACCCGGTGCACTGTCGGCACGCATCAACTGCAAACTGCCCGACATTCCCAGATGCACGATCAACGCACCGCGCGCGGTTTCCAGAACCAGATACTTCGCGCGCCGCACGACGCGCAGAATCTGATCCCCGCGGATCTGATCAGGCAGCACCACCGGCCAACGCAATCGCGGCTGGCGCAATTGCCATCCGCTGATCCGACGACCGACGATCGCCGGCTCGATACCGCGGCGCGTTGTCTCGACTTCTGGCAGCTCCGGCATCCGTTACAATCCACCCTTCGCATTGCGCGCCAACCAATTATCGATGTTACTCGGCGTCGACACCGGAGGCACTTTCACGGACTTCGTGTTACTCGACGCCGAAGAGCTACGCTTGCACAAAGTTCTCTCGACCGCGGCCGACCCATCGATCGCGATTCTGCAGGGCATCAGAGAACTCCGTCTGGACCGCGATGTCGCAGCAGGACGCGTGACAATCGTGCACGGCAGTACTGTCGCGACGAACGCAGCACTGGAGGGTCGCGGAGCGCGCACGGCCTATGTAACGAATCGCGGCTTCACCGACGTGCTTCACATAGGACGGCAAGCGCGTGGTGATCTGTACACGCTGACGCCGCATGCGCCGCCCGACCCCATACCTGCGGAATTGCTGATCGGTACCGGCGGGCGGATTGCGCCGAATGGCGACGTGATCGAACCGCTGACACAAGCCGACCTGGACGATCTGCGGCAACAGATCAGCGCGTTGGGTTGCGAGTCAATCGCCATCAATCTGCTCTACAGCTACATCGACGACCGGTACGAGCGCGCGATCGAAGCTGCACTCACAGACCTTGCTTTTGTCTGTCGCTCATCCGAAGTGCTGCCACACTATAAGGAGTACGAACGTGGTATCGCGACTTGGTTGAACGCCTGGCTGGGGCCCGTCGTTGACAGCTACATACAAAGGCTCACACAGGCGGTTGCGCCGTGCCCGGTCGTCGTGATGCAGTCTTCCGGCGGTACGATCGGGGCCGCTCGGGCGCGGCGGCGCGCCGTCAATCTGCTGCTATCGGGCCCGGCGGGGGGCATTGCGGCTGCTCGATACGTCGGTGCGCCAACCGCCGAGCGCAATCTGCTGACATTCGATATGGGGGGAACCTCCACCGACGTCGCGCTAATCGGCGAGCGGCCAGCGATCACCAACGAAGGATCGATCGGACCCTATCCGGTGGCGGTGCCGATGGCTGACATCCACACGATTGCCGCCGGCGGGGGCTCGATCGCATTCCTCGATGCCGCGGGAGTGCTGCACGTCGGTCCTCGATCAGCCGGGGCGCAACCAGGACCTGCTTGCTATGACCGGGGCGGCGTGGAGCCGACCGTCACCGACGCCAATGTGGTTCTGGGGCGGTTGCCCCCGTCCCTGCTGCTTGCCGGTACCCTGGCGCTACGCGCCGATCTGGCCACACGTTCAGTCATGCGGATCGCGGAACCACTGCAAAGAGACCCCGTCGAGACGGCTAACGGCATTATCGCTGTTGCGAACCTCCATATGGCACAGGCGCTGCGACTGATTTCGCTGGAGCGTGGCCACGACCCGCGAACGTGCTCACTGGTGTCATTTGGTGGTGCAGGCGGGCTGCACGCCTGCGCGCTTGCCGACTCACTCGAGATCCCACAGATCATCGTTCCGGCGCATTGCGGGGTCTTTTCTGCGTTCGGCATGTTGGTGGCCGATGCGACGCGACAACTAATCAGGACGATCGGTGCGCCGATGCGATCACTGACCGCAGACGAGGTCGATGCGTACTTCGATGCGCTATCGGGACCGGGTCGCCTGGAATTGATCGCGGACGGTGCGGACGGTGCCTGTATCCGTGAGGCGCGATCGCTGGATCTGCGGTACCAAGGCCAGAGCTTTACGCTGACGGTGCCATGGTCTTCGCCGCGTGACGTCATCGGAGAGTTCAACGCATTGCACGAAGCGCGTTATGGACACGCGCTCGATCTACCGCTGGAACTCGTCAACGTCCGCTGCGAACTGATTGCACCGCACCCGCAGGTCACGCTGCCGCGCCTACCAACGCGCTCGCCCGGGGAGCCTCGAACGACCGTGCCGATGGCGGCATATGCGTCAGTACCAGTCTATGAGCGGAATACGCTATGTGCCAACCAGCGAATCGAGGGGCCAGCGTTGATTGTAGAAACGATGGCCACAACGTTCGTCGACCCGTCATGGCATGCAACTGTGGATACTTGGGGTCACCTGCTGCTGGCCGCAAATCGCGCGGCTCCAGCGACCTCAAAGGCGCTCAGACTCGACGAATAGCGTTACTTGATTTTGGCTTCGCGATAGATGACGTGCTTTCGCACGACAGGGTCGTACTTCTTCAATTCGAGTTTTTCGGTCATCGTCCGCTTGTTCTTGTCTGTCGTGTAGTAGTGACCGGTGCCCGCGCTCGAAACCAACTTGATTTTGTCTCGCATCGCCTTAGACCTTTTCGCCACGTTTGCGCAGATCCGCGATCACTGCGTCGATACCTTGCTTGTCGATCAACCGCATACCAGCCGCCGAAACGCGTAGCCGCACATAGCGCTTCTCGCCGTCAACCCAGAACCGATGATAGTGCAAGTTCGGCATGAATCGACGCCGAGTTCTATTCTTCGCATGCGACACATTGTTGCCACTGATCGGGCGCTTACCTGTTACTTGGCACACTTGAGTCATGGCGAAATCGCCCTGCCCGAAAAAAAGAGGGGCGTTTATACCAGAGGGCCCTGACTGCGGCAAGCACGAGGCTTATAGCAGGCCCCGCTCGGCCATCGAAATGGCCTCAGCACCACTGACCACGATATGGTCGAGGACCCGCACATCTATCAGTTGCAGCATGTGTCGCAGACGCTCGGTGATCTTCACGTCACTCGTACTGGGCTCAGCGACTCCCGAAGGATGGTTATGCACAAAAATTACCGCTGCCGCGTTGAGTGCCAACGTCTCGCGCAGCACCTCGCGCGGGTGTACGGTTGCACTATCGATGGTGCCCAGGAAAATTTCGCGAAATGCGATCAATCGGTGTTGTGCATCCAGAAATAGCGCACCGAATACCTCGCGCGATAGCCCGCCCAAGCGATGACGCAGATAGCGACGAACGTCTGCCGAAGCCCCAAAAACCTCTTCACGCGCCACAGCACACGCCAGGTAACGCTCAGCTAGAGCAACTGCGGCGGCGAGCGTTGCCGCTTTCGCGGGGCCGATCCCAGGACGATCCGCAAGCTCTGCCACCGGCGCGTCGAGCAACGCGCGCAGCGAGGTGTACTGCCCGAGCAGCTCTCGCGCCAATTGCACCGCGTCTCGCGAACGACTGCCTGTGCGCAGGAGCAACGCCAACAGTTCGGCATCGGATAGCCCATCGGTACCACCCGCCAATAATCGCTCGCGCGGGCGTTCGCTATTTGGCCACTCTGTGATGGTCATGCGTCGAATCCCATGAACGCTGCGCAACTGGGTTAGTGTGCGCTCGCCCCTAAGTGGTATGTTTACTGCTCGAACCTGTGAGTTGGATGATGCCGCTCGAAGGCAAACACATCGTATTGGGGATCAGCGGCGGCATCGCTGCGTACAAGACCCCAGAGCTTGTGCGACAACTCACCACGCGTGGCGCGACCGTACAGGTTGTTCTAACGCGCAGCGCTCGCCAGTTCGTGACACCGACAACGCTGCAGGCGGTTTCGCAGCGTCCGGTGCGGGACGATCTCTGGGATGCCGAGGCAGAGGCGGCGATGGGCCACATCGAACTCGCGCGATGGGCCGACTGCATCCTGCTGGCACCCGCTACCGCGCACACGCTAGCGCGACTCGCGCACGGACTCGCCGACGATCTGCTCACTGCGATCTGCCTCGCCGCAGCGTGTCCGATCGCAGTTGCACCCGCGATGAACCAACAAATGTGGCAGCACCCCGCGACGCAACGCAATCTGGCACAGCTAGGCAGCGACCAAGTGCGTATCCTCGGACCTGGCCACGGCCCTCAAGCCTGCGGTGAATTCGGTCCCGGACGGATGCTGGAGCCCGAAACCTTGTGCGCTGAAATCACACAGCTCTTTGCCTCCCGGGTGTTGCCCGGCATTCGGGTCGTTGTGACCGCCGGCCCGACTCGCGAACCGATCGACCCGGTGCGCTACATCAGCAACCACAGTTCCGGCAAGCAAGGCTTCGCTGTCGCAGAGGCGGCACGCAATGCGGGCGCGTCGGTGACCTTGATCAGCGGCCCTGTCGGGCTGCCAACACCACCGGGGGTTACCCGCATCGACGTAGTCACGGCGCAGCAGATGCACGACGCGGTCGCGGCGCAACTCGACGCATGTGACGTCTTTGTCGGCGTAGCGGCAGTGGCCGACTATCGACCTACACACGCACAGCAGCAGAAGATCAAAAAATCCGCTGATGTAGGCATGCGGCTCGATCTGGAGCAAAATCCCGACATCATCGCATCGGTTGCGCGGCGCGAACGGGTCTACGTGGTCGGCTTTGCTGCCGAGACCGAAAACGCGATCGCTAATGCCCGCACCAAACTCATTCGAAAGAAGCTCGACATGATCGTTGTCAACGACGTGTCGGATCAGCGCATCGGCTTCGACAGCAACGACAACGCAGTAACCGTCATAGTGCGCGATGGCGAAGAGCGTATCGCACTGCGTTCAAAGGCAGAGATTGCACGCGCTCTGATCGAACGGGTCGCCACGGGCCTGCGGACGCGCGCCCGACGGCCGGCCGACGCACCAGGAGCGCGGTTGGCCGATAGCTAGCCAGCACTGGCCGTGAGCACTACCATCGGGCGAAATTAAGAAGAACCAGGTTAACGTGGCGAAAGAGACTTCCGACGATTCGAGTGAACCGCTGAGCACACCTGATCGAGCAGTGCTCGGTGCGGGCCTGACGCGTGGGCTGTGGTCATATCCGCTGCTTGCCATTGGCGTTGCGCTCGCAGGAGTGTTCGTGGCGGCGTTGTTGGTGTGGTCCACGGTGGTTCGCCCGGCTGATGCAAATCATCTGAAGCAAACCCGCGCGCTGCAGGCGGAGAGCTTCGCCAACTTCTTCAATGTGCGGATCGCAACAATGCAGCGCGAACTGAGCGCCGCCGCCGCCGCAAACGAAACGATCTCGGCGCTGCAAACCTACGATCCGGCAACCATGTCGGCGGAGAACCAGCGCCTGCGCGCGCTGATTCCCAACGCCGAGCGCGTCGACATCGTTCCGAAGGGGAAGGCTGAAGTTGATCTGAACGCCAAGACGCCGATCTCATTCGCTGCCCTTGATGTAATCAAACGCGCCGAGACGCAGGAATTTGTCGGGCCGGAGGCATCGAACGTGAATCAACGCTCCGTCTTTTACGTGGCTAGGCCGATCACTGACGCAGGCACTGTGGATGGCGTGTTGTTCGCCGCGGTGTCGATGGATTTCTTCTATCAGCCGCTGAAACTGCTACCGGACGATTTCGGTCAGATTGACGTGGAACAGAAGTTCGAGGAGGGCGCCGGCCGATCTGTTTTGCAGTATGGAAAGCCAGTCGGCGGTGGTGTCGAACCGATACGAATAAAACTCAACGCGCCCGCCTGGACTCTGGTTTTCAAGCCTCGTGCAGTCGCAGCGAGTGTAATCAGCGGTGCCTGGTTGTGGACACCTCTTGCGGTCGCCATTGCACTGATTCTCGCTGGCGTCTATTTGAGCTATGCGCGTCTGTTCCGCGCTCTGGAGCGCGATAGTCTGACCTTGATCGACTAC
This sequence comes from uncultured Gammaproteobacteria bacterium, assembly GCA_963735085.1. Taxonomy (GTDB): domain Bacteria; phylum Pseudomonadota; class Gammaproteobacteria; order Pseudomonadales; family Azotimanducaceae; genus DATJGR01. The sequence goes on along the minus strand of CAVTJP010000005.1, from coordinate 1,196,495 downwards.
GTTACTCGCATCGTCAGGGGGCGCGGCGGCAACGTGGATCGCTATGGTCTCGCGTTGTTCCAGCAGATCGCGGTGGCAGCCAATCGCTATGCGAAGCGTCTACCTGAAGACGGCGATCCGCCCCGCACGCCCCAGCGCAGCCCAACACCGACGTCGCGCGGCCCTGCGACGTCGGGTGCCCGTTCAACAAAGCAGGCGCCCTTGACAAAGCAGGTGACCCCGACGGCACCAGCAGAGTCCGCGGATGCCGATGATCTGGATGCAGAGGACGACTTTCTAGACGTTCGTGCAACGGATCGCAAAGATCACAACTTCGGTATCGAAGTTTCCGAAGACGTGTCACCGATCGATCTGGGCCTAAAGCTCGATCCTGCGATCTTTCGCGCCTACGACATTCGCGGAATCGTCACGTCGAATCTCACCGAGGATGTCGTCTACTGGGTTGGCCGCGCGTTCGCCGCGGAAGCCAGGCAGCTGAAGGTATCGCGGGCCGTAGTGGGGTGCGACGGACGCCTGTCTAGCCCTGCGTTGAAGAAGTCGCTTGCGCGCGGACTGACGGAAGGCGGCATCGATGTCACCGATATCGGCCAGGTTCCCACGCCGTTGCTGTACTACGCCACGCACGCACTCGATACAGGCACCGGCATCATGGTCACCGGGTCACACAACCCCCCGGAATACAACGGCCTGAAAATGATGCTCGCAGGCGAAACGCTCGCCGAACAAAGAATTCAGGCACTGCGCGAACGTATCGTAGACAACCACCTCAGTGAAGGCGACGGAGCGTACGACGAGATCACAATCGTGGATCACTACCTCGAGCGAGTGCTGAACGACGTTGCCGTGGCGCAACCGATGAAGGTGGTCGTCGATTGCGGCAATGGTGTTGCAGGAGGTGTCGCGCCAAGGTTAATCGCAGAGTTGGGTTGTGAAGTCGTGCCACTGTACTGCGAGGTCGACGGAACATTTCCCAATCATCACCCCGACCCGGCAGACCCGGCGAACTTGAAAGACTTGATTACGGTCGTCAAGGCAGAAAAAGCCAACCTCGGGTTGGCTTTCGATGGCGACGGCGATCGTCTCGGCCTCGTCACGGAACGCGGCGAGATCATTTGGCCCGATAAACTTTTGATGTTGTTCGCGCGCGACATCGTGGGCCGCAATCCGGGCGCCGATATCATTTTCGACGTCAAGTGCAGCCGCCACCTCAATTCGCTGATCAGCGAATACGGCGGCAGACCCATCATGTGGAAGACCGGCCATTCACACATGAAAGCCAAACTCAAAGAGACCGGAGCGTTGCTGGCCGGCGAATTCAGCGGCCACATCTGTTTCGGCGAGCGTTGGTACGGTTTCGACGACGCGCTGTATAGCGCAGCCCGACTTCTCGAAATTCTTGGCGCCGAGTCCAAATCCGTCAGCAGATTGTTCGCTGAATTCCCTGTCACGTTTTCGACGCCGGAACTCAAAATCAACACCACGGACTCGGGAAAATTCGCGGTGATGGAACGGCTGAAAAAGGAAGGCGATTTCGGCGACGGGACGATCACTGCAATCGATGGGATTCGCGTCGACTACCCCGACGGCTGGGGTTTGATTCGACCATCCAACACCAGCCCGGTCCTGACGCTTCGCTTCGAAGCCGATGGCCAAGCTCCGCTGGATAGGATTCAAGCCGTGTTTCGTACGCAACTCGGCAAAATTGACTCGAAACTCGCATTTTAGTGGCAGGGGATTCCATGCCGATTTCACCGAACGAAGCGGCAGACATTGCCAGCGTACTCACGGAATCGTTGCCGTACATTCAGAAGTTTCATGGGTCGACAATCGTCGTGAAATACGGCGGCAACGCGATGATCACCGACGAACTGACGCAAGCGTTTGCGCGCGACATCGTTCTGATGAAGCTGGTTGGTATGAATCCGATCGTGGTGCATGGCGGCGGCCCGCAAATCGGCGAACTGCTGGAGAAGCTGAACATTCCAACGCGCTTCGTCGACGGCATGCGCGTCACCGATGCCGCGACGATGGACGTCGTAGAGATGGTGCTCGGAGGACTCGTCAATCAGGATATTGTCTCGCTGATCAACGCCGTTGGGGGGCGCGCCGTTGGCATAACTGGAAAAGACGGGCAACTCATCCGGGCGCGCCAATTGCGTATTCAACGCGAGTCTCTAGATCTCAAGGCGACCGAAATCATCGATATTGGTCATGTCGGTGAGATTGAATATATCAATCGCGGCGTCGTCGATACGCTGACCGGTGCAGGCTTCATTCCGGTGATCGCTCCGATCGGCGTTGGCATCAAAGGCGAGTCCTACAACATCAACGCCGATACCGTCGCAGGCAAGCTTGCGGCGCATATGGGCGCCGAGAAGTTGATGCTGTTGACGAACACGGCCGGCATCCTCGACAAATCAGGACAACCGCTGACCGGGCTCGCGCCCGAGGAAGTAGATGCGCTGATCGCCGACGGGACAATTTACGGAGGCATGCTGCCGAAGGTGCGATGCGCACTCAGCGCGGTGTCAGAGGGCGTTCGAAGCGCCCACATTATCGACGGTCGTATCCGCCACGCCGTGCTTCTGGAAGTGTTCACCGATAGCGGTGTTGGTACGTTGATCGGCCCCTCGAACGCGTGACGCGCTGGTCATGACGCGGTCGAATCGGCGCCAGGAAATTCTCGAAGCCTTCGCGATGATGCTCGAAGAGAGTCCAGGGTCTCGGATCACCACTGCGGCCCTTGCACGCCACGTTGGTGTTTCGGAAGCCGCCCTATACAGACATTTTCCGAGCAAAGCCAAAATGATCGAAGGGCTGATCGAATTCATGGAAGCGAGCGTGTTCACCCGAATCAGCCGAATTCTGGAAGAAGAGTCTTCCGCAGAAGGCCGCTGCAGGAATCTGGTCTGGCTTTTGCTGTCGTTTGCAGAACGAAACCCGGGGTTCGCCCGGCTCCTCGCCGGCGACGCACTACAAGGTGAAACCGATCGGTTGCGAGCTCGAATGCGTCAGTTCTTCGACCGTCTGGAGACCCAGTTACGTCAAATCCTGCGCGAAGGCGGTGCGCGGGGTGATTTCGTCGAGGGCGCGCCACCGAACACGGTCGCCAATCTGCTACTCGCGGTGGCGGAAGGCCGAATCAATCAATTCGTGCGAAGCGAGTTCAAAGCTAAGCCAACATTCGAGTGGACCCAACATTGGTCGATCCTCGCTGGCGCGCTCTTTGTGATCCCGTTGTGATTCAGCGTCCCGCGTCGATCTTTGCCGCTGAGTTCGCAGGGGGCGCGGTGGCGGCCGCATTGCCTGGTGGGGTGGCGGGCGCAGCGCCGTACAATAATTTGATACGCTCCAGATCCAGCGCGAATTGATCCTTGATGTGCTGCTGTTGGACCTTCCGCGCCTCGACTTCGCTCTCCTTTGACGCAATCTGCGTTTCCAGGATTTTCAAGTTATCGAGAATTTCACTGGAGGGGGCCAGGCCCTGACGCTCACGATCGGCCGCTTGCTCTTCGACACGCTGCTTCTGCACTTTCAGACGTTCGACATCCGATTTGGCGGTAGCTATGGCCGCGTCGATCGACGCAATCTTGCGATCGCGGGCTTCTTCGACATCGCGCGGTGACGCATAGAGTTTCAGCAATTCCCCATCGTGGCGCGCCCGCGCGGCACCAGCTTCCTGCTCAGCCTTTTCCGCGGCGCGCTTCCGATCCTGCGCAGCTACCTCTGCGGGCGTCAACTGCCGAGGGACCACGCGAAGAACCGTTCCGTCCTCGCTGACGACCGAATAGCCCTTGGACACCAGATTCGGCGGTATCGAGTGCGATAGGACGACAACGCCGTCTTCATTCTCGAAACGATACAACTGCAGCGGTTGCGCGAACGCGACGGCGGTGCTCAAACCTGAGCAGGCGATCAACAGTGTCAGCCGAATCTTCACAGGACGCAGTTGTCTCGTTGATAGGTACGCATTCGGGCCAGAGAATCCGCATACCCCTCATGACTGTCAAGGTACGCGATCACATCGGCGAGCGTGGCAATCGAAAATACCGGTGCCCCCAGCGATTCCGCCATCTGGGTCACCGCAGTGCGTCCCGGCGCCACGGCTTCCTGGCGATCCAGCGCAACCAATACGCCTGCGAGTTCACCTTCCGATTGCCGGACCAGACCGGCGGCTTCCTTGACGGCGGTCCCGGCTGTCATGACGTCATCGACCACCAACACGCGGCCTTTCAACTCGTGGCCAATCAGATGCCCACCTTCGCCGTGCGTTTTGGCTTCCTTTCGATTGAAGCTGACACCGACGCAACACTCATGTTCGCGCTGCAGCGCTATCGCCGTTGCGACCGCAATCGGAATGCCCTTGTAGGCGGGACCAAAAATGACGTCGGGCAGCGGCCCGCCCGACGCAACAATCGCGTCCGCATATGCGTCACCAAGCATAGCGAGCCCTGCGCCGTCTGCGATCATCCCAAGGTTGAAGAAGTATGGGCTCTTGCGCCCTGATTTGAGCGTGAATTCGCCGAATTGCAGCACGCCACACTCGATCAGTTGAGCAACAAACCGCGCCGTCACAATCAGCCCCCCGCCAGCACCGCGCGTTGATGTTCGAACAGCGACCGCGTGCCACTACGCGCAAGCGACAGCATCGCCGCCAACTCGGTCTCTGAAAATGCCGCCCGCTCTGCGGTGCCTTGAACTTCCACGAAGCCGCCGGAATCCAGCATCACCACATTCATGTCAGTATCGGCAGAGGAATCCTCGGCGTAGTCGAGATCGAGCACCGGCGTGCCGGACCACACACCGACCGACACAGATGCCACGAGGTGCTTCAGCGCCCGGGACGCATCAACGCCCGGCAGCGAACGCACTGCTTCGTGAAGCGCAACGCAACTGCCGGTGATCGAGGCCGTTCGCGTACCACCATCAGCTTGAATCACGTCACAATCAATTCGGATCGTCCGCTCGCCGATCGCTTTCGCATCGACGGCGCTGCGCAGCGCTCGACCAATCAGCCGCTGAATCTCAACCGTGCGACCAGTCTGTTTGCCGCGGGCAGCTTCGCGATCGACACGCGTGTGCGTGGCGCCTGGCAACATGCCATATTCGGCGGTCACCCAACCACGCCCGCCACCGCGCATAAACGGCGGCACGCGATCTTCGACGCTCGCCGTGCAGATGACGCGCGTGTCACCGAACTCCACCAGCACTGAGCCCGCCGCGTGCTTGGTAAACCGCCGCGTGAACCGCACACTACGCAACTCATCTGGCGCGCGACCGCTGGGGCGCTGCGGGCTCGTCATGCTCGTCTCCAAATATTCCTGTGGGCGCAAATTATACGCGCGTCGTGCCTAGATTCAGGCGCCCGCGACGCCTTGAGGTAGAATGCGCCACCGACTGATTGTGTTAGCTCGAGCCGAGGAACCCACGGATGATTCACAGCATGACCGCGTTCGCACGGGTGGACGTACCGCTCGGGGCCGGCTCGTTGCAATGGGAAATTCGGTCGGTGAACCATCGCTACCTCGATGCGCAGTTTCGACTACCGGACGCCTTTCGTGAGTTGGAAATGCCACTCCGCGAGTTGCTTCGAGCGAAACTAAAGCGCGGCAAAGTGGACAGCACATTGCGCGTGGCGGCGGCTGCGACGTCGGCACACCTGGAGATCGACCGCCCAGTTCTGCTCCATCTGCTCGCAACACTCGAGCAGCTGCGCCGTGACGCACCAGAGGCGGCGCACCCGGACCCGCTGGAGCTCCTGCGTTGGCCGGGCGTGTTGGTCGAACCCAGCCACGATGCTGCGGCGATGCAGACCGCAGTCGTCGACGGATTCAAAAAGGCGGTCCAGGCGCTGGAAATGCACCGGCAGCGCGAGGGCGACATGCTGGCGGCTTTGATCGTTCAGAAGCTCAACGAGATCGACCAGATTACCGACGACCTGCGGCGCATCGTCGCCGGTCTCGCAAACTCGCAGCGCGAACGCCTGCGCGCACGCATCGAAGAGTTGAAGGTATCTGTCGATCCCACCCGGTTGGAGCAGGAGCTGGCACTGCTTGTCCAGCGCGCCGATGTCACCGAAGAACTAGACCGCCTGACCATTCATGTTCTGGCCGCCCGCAAACACCTCACCGACGATGGTCCGCATGGGAGGCATCTGGATTTCCTGCTCCAGGAGTTGAACAGAGAGGCCAATACACTCGCGTCGAAATCTCTGGTCGCAGAAACCGCTCAAAGGGCGGTTGATCTAAAGGTCGTGATCGAACAGATTCGCGAGCAGATTCAGAACGTCGAATGACCGCGCGACAGGTAGAACCCGGTCTTCTGCTCGTCGTCTCGGCGCCATCAGGCGCGGGTAAGACGAGCCTCGTCAACGCGCTGATTGCGTCTGACCGCAATATCAAGGTGTCCGTGTCGCACACCACGCGTGCGCGACGCGGCAGCGAACGCGACGGAGAGGACTACGTGTTCGTCACCCAACCGACATTCGCCAAAATGCTCCGCGAAGGCGCCTTCCTCGAACATGCGTTGGTATTTGGCAACTACTACGGCACCTCACGCGGCGCGGTGGAACGGGAACTGGCCGCCGGCCACGACGTGCTGCTGGAGATCGACTGGCAAGGCGCGCAACAGATTCGACGTTCTTTCCCCGCCGCTGTTTCGCTGTTCATCCTGCCGCCGTCGCGAGATGCGTTATTGGAACGGCTGCGCCGGCGTGGACAGGACGACGCCGATGCGATTCGCAAACGCTCCGCCGAAGCGGTCATCGAAATGTCTCACCACGACGAATACGACTATATCGTCGTCAACGATCGCTTTGACGAGGCGGTGAAAGACCTCGAAGCGATCATTCGTGCCGAACGTCTTCGCGCCGCGCAACACGCCCGCCGCCGAGCAGCGTTGCTCGATGATCTCTTGTCACCCGGTAAACCAATCACGTAAAATCCGCCGCCCCGTGACCATGGATCCTGCTGATGGCTCGAATTACCGTCGAAGACTGCCTCGACCACGTCGATAACCGCTTCTCGCTGGTCATGGTCGCGACGCGGCGGGCACGGCAACTTGCTCGCGGTGCCGACGCACTCGTCGGCGAGGAGAACGACAAGCCGACAGTCATTGCGCTGCGCGAAATCGCGGGCGGGGTGATCAACGACGAAATGCTTGACGCCCAAGATGCGAGATCCGAGGATGAGCGGCTTGACATACCGTTCACGTTCGCACATGAAGGAAGCAGCGACCTATGACTCATATTTTGGGTCGCAGCTAGCCGCCCAGGCGTCGGGCGACGACGTCGCCGCACCGGCGACGATTGAGTCGCTTACCGAAACGCTGTCGACCTACCTGACTCTCGATCAGGTTGAACAGGTCCGCGCCGCATACGAATACGCGCGGGAAGCGCACGAAGGCCAATTCAGGCGCACCGGCCACCCCTACATCACTCACCCACTTGCGGTAGCGGCAATTCTCGCGGACATGCGCATGGACCATCCGACCGTGATGGCGGCGCTGCTGCATGACGTCATCGAAGACACCGGCATCGCAAAGCGCACGCTCGGCAAGAAGTTCGGGCGCGAAGTCGCCGGGCTCGTCGACGGCGTCAGCAAATTGACCACGATGTTCCGTTCGCGCGCTGAAGCGCAGGCCGAAAATTTCCAGAAGATGGCCATCGCGATGGCCAAGGACCTGCGGGTGATCCTCGTGAAGCTCGCGGACCGACTGCACAATATGCGCACCGTCGGCGTGCTCGGCCCGGATAAACGGCGTCGAATCGCAAGGGAAACACTGGATTTTTACGCACCGATCGCGAACCGGCTCGGCATCCACACGCTCAAGATCGAGATCGAGGATCTGGCATTCAATGCGCTATACCCGCTACGCGCAGATCGAATTCGGCGCGCGGTCGCTTCATCGCGCGGCAACCGCAAAGCCCTTATGCAGCAGATCCATCGCTCGCTCGCCACCTCCCTGTTGCGTGAAGGAATAGACGCGGCCGTGACAGGGCGCGAGAAACACATCTATTCGATCTATCAGAAGATGAAGACGCAGCATAAGTCGTTCAACGAAATCATGGACGTATTCGGCTTTCGCATCGTCGTCGATCAGGTCGATGCGTGCTATCGCGTGCTCGGCGTCGTGCACAACCTTTACAAGCCCGTCGCCGGGCGATTTAAGGACTACATCGCTATTCCGAAGGCGAACGGCTATCAATCTTTGCACACGACGCTGTTCGGCATGCACGGCGTGCCGATCGAGGTACAGATTCGCACGCGACAAATGGAATCGGTCGCCAACAACGGCATCTCGGGACATTGGCTGTACAAAGCTGACGAAGCCTCGTTCGCTGGCAGCCAGGCCCGTGCGCGACAATGGCTGCGAGACTTGCTGGATCTTCAGCAGCGCGCCGGCAGTTCGCTGGAATTCATCGAAAGCTTGAAGATCGACCTGTTCCCCGACGAGGTCTACGTGTTCTCTCCCAAGGGGGAAATCTACGAACTACCCCGCGGCGCGTGTCCGGTGGACTTTGCATACGCGGTGCATACGCACATCGGCAACAGTTGTGTTGCCTGTCGAGTCGACCGCGATCTGGCGCCGTTGAGCACGCAGCTTCAGAGCGGGCAGACGGTGGAGATCATCACCGCCAAAGACGCCAGGCCCAACCCGGATTGGCTGACGTTCACAGTCTCCGGCAAAGCGCGCACTGCGATTCGTCAGGCGCTGAAGGACCAGAAGCGGTCTCAATCGATTGCGCTTGGCCGTCGTCTGCTGAATCGATCTCTCGCAAACGCCGATACATCGATCAACGATCTGGATTTCCGCCGCCTTCGAAAAGTGCTTAAGGAGTTCAATGTACGGCGCCTGAACGACCTGCTCGAAGCGATCGGTCTCGGCAACTACATGGCCTATGTCGTCGCGCAACGATTGCTCGCGCCGGACAATCCCGCCGCCGATGCAATTTCGATTCAAACCGGCGGAGCGGTTGCGATTCGGGGCACCGAAGGCCTCGTCATCAGCTATGGCCGCTGCTGCTATCCGGTTCCGGGCGACCCGATCGCCGGGCACATGTCCTCCGGTAAAGGCTTCGTCGTTCACATCGAGACGTGCAAGAACATGGCCGAAATCCGTCGCCGCAGCCCCAACGAGATCATACCGGCGCGATGGTCCGCCGATGTCGAAGGCGATTACGTCACGGCGTTGCGCATACAGGTCGATCGGCAGAAGGGCGTTATCGCTGAAATTGCGGCAACCATCACCGAGTCCGACGCGGGCATAGAAAACATCAAGGTAGACGAACGAGACGCCGAACTCTCGACGGTGGTCGTAGAGCTTTCGGTGAGAGGTCGCACGCACCTCGCGCGCGTGATGCGGCGATTGCGTGTGCTCACCAATGTCCACAGCATAAGCAGGATCATCAAATGAGCGATGCTTCACGCACGAGCATCGGCACCCCGAATGCGCCTGCGGCAATCGGGCCTTACTCGCAAGCCGTTCGAGTCGGCAGGACGGTATATCTCTCCGGTCAAATCGCACTGGACCCGACGACGATGGAGTTGGTCGGTGATGACATCGACCTCCAGATTCGACAGGTGCTGGACAACCTGCGCGCCGTTGCAGTCGCCGCCGGCGGCAACTTCGAACACATCGTGAAGCTCACCGTATATCTGACATCGCTTACGAATTTTTCCCGCGTAAACGAAGCCATGGCTCAGCGCTTCGCGGCGCCGTATCCTGCGCGGGCGGCCGTCGGCATCGCCGAGTTACCGCGCGGCGCTCAGGTGGAGATCGATGCCGTCATGGTGCTGCCCGGCGACTAGGACCGTGACCGGGCCTTCGCCGATGGATTCGATCGAAACGCTGCGCGGAGTCGGTCCCGCGCTGCGCGACAGGTTCGCAAAACTCCGCATCCATACAATCTTCGATCTTCTGCTGAATCTACCGCACCGCTATCAGAATCGTTCCCACGTCGTTCCGCTGATCGCGCTGCGACCAAACGCCGAGGCGTTGGTCGTTGGCCAGGTCGTCGCCAACCGGGTCGCGTTCGGACGCCGGCGCAGCTGGTTGCTCACGCTGACAGACGAGACGGGTTTCCTGCAGCTGCGCTTTTTCCACTTCAACGAGCGACAGCGTGCCGCCGTTACTTCGGGGATATATCTGCGCTGCTTCGGCGAGGTCCGCGGCGGACCTAACGGATATGAAATGGTGCACCCGGAATACAAGGTGTTTTCGACAGAGCCTGATGCACCGGAACCCAAACTGACTCCGGTCTATCCAGCTACGGAAGGTTTGACGCAAGCACGCATTGCAGGTCTCGTCTCCGGTGCGCTCTCGGCACTGGACCGATGGAAAGCCCCTGACCTGTCGCAATGGCTCGCAGCACCGTACACCGATCTATGCTCGGCATTGCGATTTCTACACTCACCTCCCGCCAGTGCTACCCAGGAGCATCTCGCCTCAGCGCGAAGCCGCGTCGCGCTGGACGAATTGGTCGGCAACATCATCGTCCTGAAACGTCGACAACGCGCACGCGACACCGAGCAGACGATCGCGCTGCCCCAATCTCAGCACCTTGGCCGGACGCTACTCAAACGGCTCGGGTTCGAGCTGACGGGCGCGCAGAGGCGGGTGGCGCGCGAGGTGCTGCTCGATCTGGAGCAGCACACGCCGATGCTGCGCCTGATTCAGGGCGACGTCGGCAGCGGAAAGACCATCATCGCCGCATTCGCAGCGATCCGCGCGGCTGAACACAGTTGTCAGACTGCGATCATGGCGCCCACCGAAATACTCGCCGAACAACACTACCTGAACTTTTCCGCATGGCTCGAACCACTGGGAATCTCTGTTCGTCTGCTGACCGGGCGAATGACCGCGATCGAACGGGCTCGTGAGCGCGCTGCGATTGTCAATGGTGAAGCGCTGGTTGTCATCGGAACGCATGCGCTGTTCCAGAAGGACATCGACTTCGCGCAACTCGCGCTGGTCATCATCGATGAACAACACCGCTTCGGCGTTCATCAGCGCATGGCGCTGCGATCAAAAGGCGTGCTGCCGCATCAGCTGATCATGACGGCGACGCCGATTCCGCGCACGCTGACCATGGCCCTGTACGCCGACATGAACGTTTCGGTCATCGACGAAATGCCGCCGGGGCGCGCACCGGTGGACACACTCGTCGTCAGCGACACACGCCGCGCGGAGGTGATTGCGCGCGTCGAGCGGGCGTGCGCGCGTGGCCATCAAGCGTACTGGGTATGCACCCTGATTGAAGACTCGGACGCGTTGGATTTTCGCGCTGCCGAATCGACGGCAGCAGAACTTGCAGCGGCACTGCCGCAATTGTCGGTCGGACTCCTTCATGGGAGGCTCCTCGGGCGCGACAAAGCGGCCGTGATGGCGCGCTTCAAGGCAGGCACGATCGACTTGCTGGTCGCGACAACAGTTGTCGAAGTGGGCGTTGACGTGCCGAATGCGACGTTGATGGTCATCGAGAATCCGGAGCGCCTCGGGCTCGCCCAACTGCATCAGCTACGCGGGCGCGTCGGCCGCGGTACACAGCCGAGCCGCTGCGTTCTGATGTACTCGCAACCTCTCGGCGCGCAGAGTCGCGCGCGCTTGCAGACGATGCGTAACATGCGCGATGGATTCCGCATTGCCGAGGAGGACCTGCGACAGCGCGGTCCGGGCGACGTGCTCGGAACGCGTCAGACCGGCGAGCAACAGTTCCGGGTTGCCGATTTGGCCATTGACGCGCAACTCGTTGGTCGCGCATCGGACGTTGCATCGCGCATCATCGCCTCGCGTGAAGACATTGCAGATGCGCTGGTCGCGACCTGGTCGGCGGCGAGCGCCGCCGACTACACCCAGGTTTGAGGTGTCAGCCGACTTCAATCATCTCGAAATCTTCTTTGCTGACTCCGCATTCAGGGCAGACAAAATCCTCTGGCACTTTATCCCACGTCGTTCCCGGCGCTATGCCTTCTTCGGGGTATCCTTCGGCTTCGTCGTAGATCCAGCCGCAAACGATACACTGCCACTTTCGCATCTCGGCGCGCTCTCACAGGTCGAATTTCGAGGCGCAGTACGCTACTTGCGTGATCTCGAAAATGCAAATGACACCCACGTCCATGCACCCGTCGGTGCAACCACACACCGTTACCGTGCGCCGCCAAACCGTTAGACTCCACCGGTCCCGATCGAGCGACCCGTGTGACCAGTCTGACCCGCCTGACCCAGCGGATTCATCCGTATGTGCGTTTGATGCGCTTCGATCGTCCCGTCGGGACGCTGTTGCTGCTGTGGCCGACCCTGGCGGCATTATGGATTGCGGCCTCTGGACGTCCGTCATGGTCGCTACTCGTGCTGTTCACACTCGGTACGATCGTGATGCGCGCGGCCGGGTGCGTGATCAACGACTACGCTGATCGACATCTGGACGGGCATGTCACGCGCACACACGATCGCCCGCTCGCGACACGCCAGGTCACCGAGACTGCCGCACTGATGCTGTTTGCGGGATTACTCGCGATTGCACTGGTGCTGGTGTTCTTCTTGAATCGGCGCACCCAGTTTCTGGCGGTGGCGGGTGCCGCAATCGCGACGCTTTATCCATTCATGAAACGCTGGACGTACCTGCCGCAGGTTGTGCTTGGGGCTGCCTTCAGCTGGGGCATTGTCATGGCGTTCGCGGCAACGAATTCCCATGCCGTTCCCGAAGCCGCCTGGCTGATGTTCGTCGCCAGCGTGCTGTGGATCGTTTCCTATGACACGCTCTACGCGATGGTCGACCGGGAAGACGATTTGCGTGTTGGCATTAAGTCGACGGCGATTCTGTTCGGCCATGCCGACCGCGTAATGGTCGCAGCACTCCAGGCATCGACGGTGGTCACACTCGCGTTGCTCGGATGGCGGCTTCACTACGGCATCGGTTACTTCATTGGTGTCACAGCCGCGACCGGCCTGTTTGTGTATCAACAGATTCTGATCAGCGATCGCAGCCCTGCACGCTGTTTCGCGGCGTTTCGCAACAATGTCTGGGTTGGCTTCGCGCTATTCGCGGGCACGGTCGTCCAACTTACATTTGGCCCGCCATTTGCCTGGGGAACATGATGCGGCGCTATCTGCCTTTCATCGGCGTCATATTGCTGTGGCTGACGGCCACGTCGGCGGCGATGGCTGGGATGGCCTGGTGGCCGGCAATCGCGCTATCGGCGCTGGTGTTACTCGGTATCTGGGATCTGCTGCAGCGCAAGCACAGCCTGTACCGCAACTATCCACTCAGTGGACATCTGCGCATGATGGCGGAAGCGATTCGGCCGCAGGTTCACCAATATTTCGTCGAGAGCGACACCGACGGTACGCCGTTCGATCGTGAGCACCGCTCACTTGTCTACCAGCGCGCCAAGAACGTCGTCGACACGATGCCATTCGGTACCGAGCGCCGGGTAATGGATGTCGGCTACGAATGGATCAACCACTCCATCGCACCATGCCCAACAGCCGAACACCCGCCCCGCATTCAAATCGGCAACGACCAATGTTCTCAACCGTATTCGTCCTCTGTGTTGAATATCTCAGCGATGAGCTTCGGAGCGCTGAGTGCGGCGGCGATTCGCGCGTTGAACCGCGGCGCGAAGTCCGGCGGCTTTGCGCACGATACCGGCGAAGGCGGTTTGAGCGACTATCACCTGGAAGCCGGCGGCGACATCATCTGGGAAATCGGCACCGGCTATTTCGGCTGTCGAACCGCCGCCGGCCGCTTCGATCCAGACCAATTCAAAGCGCGCGCGAGTGCCGACGCCGTCCGGATGATCGAGATCAAGTTGTCACAGGGCGCCAAACCCGGGCATGGCGGCATCCTGCCAGGCGCCAAAGTGAACGCGGAAATCGCTCGGGTGCGCGGCGTTCCCGTCGGCGAAGACTGCGTATCGCCGTCATTCCACCAGGAGTTCGATTCGCCGAAGGGGTTGCTCCATTTTGTTGCCAGCTTGCGTGAACTGAGCGACGGGAAGCCCACCGGGTTCAAGCTCTGCATCGGGCACAAATGGGAATTCCTTGGCATCTGCAAGGCGATGATCGAGACGGGGATCTTCCCCGACTTCATCGTTATCGACGGAAAGGAAGGCGGTACCGGCGCCGCACCGGTCGAGTTCTCGGACCATGTCGGCATGCCGCGGCGCGACGCATTATGTTTCGCACAGAACGCACTCGTTGGATGCGGGCTGCGCGATCGTCTGAAACTTGGTGTCAGCGGCAAGATCATCACCGGATTCGACATCGCCGTCGCCATGGCAATCGGCGCCGACTGGTGCAACTCCGCGCGCGGATTCATGTTCGCGCTCGGCTGCCTGCAATCGCAGAAATGTCACACCAATCAATGCCCGGTTGGCATCGCAACGCAGGATCCGTTGCGCCAACGGGCACTCGTAGCTTCAGACAAAGCCACGCGCGTGGCGAATTTCCACCGCCACACCGTCGGCGCACTCGTCGAGTTGATCGCGGCAGCGGGCCTCGACCATCCGTCGCGGTTACGGCCGCAGCACATCAATCAGCGGATGGCGTCGCGCGCGGTGGCAACGCTCGATCGCGCGCTGGATTGGCTCGCCCCCGGACAATTGCTTGAAGAGCGCGCCGGACCGGAATGGGACGGTGTGTGGCATCTCGCCGATGCGGATAGCTTCCGCCCAACCTGAGTATGCACTCACTATCGATTCGTCGCCGAATTTTCCTACAACGAGGTCAGGCATCGGGCACCCGCCACCCAGGCGAACGCTTTTCGATGAACGCGGCCACGCCTTCGGCATAGTCCGGCTCGCGCATCATCGAATCGAGCAGCGCCTCCGAGTCGCGCACCGAACTGCCGATGCTTCGATGCAGGTCCCGGTAGATCTGCCAACGCGTTTGACGCAACGAGTTGGGTGACACGGTCGTGATCAGGTTACGCGTAAACGCATTGGTTTCTTCGAGCAGCGTTTCGATAGGATGCACCGCGTTGACGAGACCAAGTGCCAGCGCCTCTTCGGCCAGAAACACACGGCTCGTCAGCAACAATTCATTGGCACGCGTCAGACCGATCATCCTCGGCAGCAGCCATGACAATCCATATTCCGCCGGTAGATTCAACTTACCGTGTGCGGTGGTCAGCTTGATCCCCGCCGCCGCAAAACGCAGATCAGCAAAGCACGCGAGCGCCAGACCCACGCCGGCCGCCGGGCCGTTGATCGCCGCAATCACCGGTTTGGAGAGGCCGAAGTGATACGCGAAGCTCGCATCGAACTCCGCTGACGTTCCGAAACCCGGCTCGGCGAGCGCCAGCGGCGTGCCGGGGTCGTAACCGCCTTTTTTGACGTGGCCCTGCAATGCGACCGCGTCACCGCCAACACAAAATCCGCGACCCGCGCCGGTCACGACAATTGCGCGCACAGACGCGTCGCGTTCGGCGAGATCGATGCAATGCCGATACTCCGCGTGCATACGCCCAGTCCAGGCATTCATGCGGTGAGGTCGATGCAGCGTGATTGTTGCAATAGCGTCGTCGACCGCATAGCGGGTCACTTTGTGTTCCATCGACATCAGCCTCTCAGGTGCCCTCGGTCCGGGTGTACACCGCGTTAATCCAGCGGCTGCAACTTTGCGAAGCCGAGCATTAACCATTTCGCTCCGTCACGCGCAAAGTTCACCTGCACGCGTGCGCGGTCGCCGTGTCCTTCCGCCTGCAATACGACACCTTCACCGAATTTGCCGTGCAGCACCCGTTGCCCGATCCGCAATGCGCCGTCATCCGCGGCAATGCGCGTCACGCCCCGCGCGCTATCGGAATGGCTCCGTCCACCGCCGCCAGTGCGAGGTGCAGCATAAGGGCGCGCCACCGCGCCGCGCATGCGAATCTCCTGCAGCAACGCGTGCGGAATCTCGCTGATGAACCGCGACGGGCGATTGTACGAATCACTTCCGTGCAGGCGCCGTGTCTCCGCAAAGGTCAACGTGAGTTGCCGCATCGCGCGCGTGATGCCGACATAGCACAACCGCCGCTCCTCCTCCATTCGGCCAGGCTCCTCCGCCGACATTCGATGTGGGAACAGCCCTTCTTCCATGCCGGCCAGGAAGACGATCGGAAATTCCAACCCCTTAGCCGAATGCAACGTCATCAACTGAACGCAGTTGCCGTCGGTGTCGCCCTGATGCTCACCGCTTTCGAGTGCGGCTTGATCGAGAAACTCATCGAGCAACGACGCGTGCCCTTCACGCACCTCGCCCGTCTCATCGAGGGGTAGCGCGACTTCACCGCTGAACTGTCGGCAGGCGGTAATCAGTTCCTCGAGATTCTCCTTGCGTGCGAGCCCGCGCTCACCTTTTTCGCGGGTGTGGAACTCGAGCAGACCGCTCACTTCGATGCAGTGTTGCGCGAGTTCGTGCAACGGCAGCCCATCGACCGCCGCCGACATTTGCTCGATCAAGGTGACGAATGCCAGAATTGCATGGCCGGCACGCGCGTAGGAACCGTCGGCGATACCCTCCTTCGCCGCTTGCCACATCGAAACACCTCTGTCGCGCGCTCGATCTCGGATCGCGCCGAGCGTCTTATCACCAATCCCTCGCGGCGGTGTGTTGACAACGCGTTCGAACGCCGGATCTGAATGCGGTTGTGCGGTCAACCGCATGTATGCGAGCGCATTCTTCACCTCGAGCCGTTCGAAGAACCGCACACCACCGTATATCCGGTACGGAATCTGGGCGCGCAACAGCGCCTCCTCCAACACCCGGCTCTGCGCATTGGACCGATATAGCAGCGCCACGTCGATCGCATCGCCGCCCTGGTCGATCCACGATTCGACCCGATCGGCGATGAAGCGCGCCTCATCGAGCTCGTTGTAGGCCGCATACAGCGCGATCGGATCACCTTCAACGTCGTTGGTCCACAACTGCTTACCCAGCCGGTCGGTGTTGTGGTCGATCAGCGCATTCGCCGCCTTCAGAATCGTTCCTGTCGAACGATAGTTCTGCTCGAGGCGAATGATTGCCACGTCACCGAAATCCTGCTGGAAGCGGTGAATGTTTTCGATGCGCGCGCCGCGCCAGCCGTAGATCGACTGATCGTCATCGCCGACCGCGACAATGCGCGCGTGGGCTCCGGCCAGAACGCGCAGCCACGCATACTGGATCGTGTTCGTGTCCTGGAATTCGTCTACCAGCAGATGCTGGAAGCGGCCCTGGTAGTGGGCGAGCAGATCAGGTACGTCGAGCCACAGTTCATGGCTACGGAGCAGCAATTCCGCAAAATCCACCAGGCCGCTGTTGAGGCAGAGTTCTTCGTACGCCTCATAGATGCGTCGATGGGTGATCAGGAACAGGTCGTCGCCTGCGGCGACATCGCGCGCACGGCGACCTTCATCTTTCTGGCCATTGATGAACCACTGCGCCTGGCGCGGTGCCCATCGCGCTTCGTCGATGTCAAGCGCACGCATCACGCGCTTGACGAGGCGCAGTTGATCGTCGGAGTCGAGGATCTGAAAGTTCTGCGGCAGCTTTGCCTCGTTCCAGTGCGTGCGCAGCAAGCGGTGTGCGATGCCGTGGAACGTGCCTACCCACAGGGAGCGCCCAGGCATCCGCAACAGTGCTTCGGTGCGGTTGCGCATCTCACTCGCGGCCTTGTTTGTGAACGTCACCGCGAGGACACCATGGGGAGATACGCCCTCGGCTTCGATCAACCACGCGATCCGATGCACCAGCACCCGCGTCTTGCCACTGCCGGCGCCTGCTACGACCAGCAGATTGCCGGGCGGCGCTGTGACCGCCTCGCGCTGGGGGTCGTTGAGGCCGTCAAGAATGCGGGAGACGTCCACGCTATTCCACGGTGACGGACTTCGCGAGGTTGCGCGGCTGATCGACGTCCGTACCTTTCAAAACTGCCGCGTGGTACGCGAGCAATTGCAGCGGGATCGTGTAGACGATCGGCGCGAGCATCTCGTGAATGGACGGCACCGGAATGACCGTAACACCGGGCTCGTTGATGAAGCCAGTCTTGTGATCGGCGAACACGAACAACTCACCGCCACGTGCGCGAACCACCTGCAGATTCGATTGCAGCTTGCTGAGGAGATCGTCGTTTGGGGCAACTGCGACGACGGGCATATCCTCATCAACCAGCGCCAGCGGACCGTGTTTGAGCTCACCGGCCGGATAGCCCTCGGCATGAATGTATGAGATTTCCTTGAGCTTCAACGCCCCTTCCAGCGCAACCGGGAAGAGCGAGCCACGGCCCAAAAACAGCGCGTGCCGACGATCGATGAACTGTTCCGCCAGTTTCGCGGTGACGCAATCCAGCGCAAGCGTCGCCTCGACTACCGCAGACAATCCGTGCAATGCGGCCACCAGCTCCGCCTCGCGCGCGGCGGACAAGCCCTGGTGGCGCCCGAGTAGAATCGTCAGCAACGCAAGATCGACTAGCTGTGCAGTGAATGCCTTGGTTGATGCCACGCCAATCTCCGGGCCCGCTTCGAGCATCAGTGCGAGATCGGATTCTCGTACCAACGAACTCGTTGCGACGTTGCACAAGGTCAGCGTCGCCGCGTAGCCGGCGCTCTTCGCCATGCGCAATGCAGCGAGCGTGTCGGCAGTTTCACCGGATTGGGAGATCGTCACAAACAGACTATCGGCGGGCACCGCGACCCGGCGATAGCGGTATTCGCTGGCGATTTCAACCTGGCATGGCAGCCTGGCGATGCTTTCGATCCAGTACTTCGCGATCGATCCGGTGTAAAAGCTGGACCCGCATGCGACGATCGTTACGGCCTTCACACGTTCGAAGATCGCACCCGCTGTGACACCGAACGCCGGTTCGAGGACGCGTGTTTTCGTCAGCCGACCTTCGAGCGTGTCGCGCACGACCTTCGGCTGTTCGTGGATCTCCTTCAGCATGTGGTGCCGGTACGCACCCTTATCGACATCATCGGCGCCGAGCTTTACCCGGACTGTCGCGCGAACCACGCTTTCATTGGCAACGCTCCAAACGGTCAAGCCTGCCGCAGTCACTTCAACCAAATCGCCTTCTTCGAGGAACACAAAGCGATCCGTCACGGGACGCAGTGCGAGCGCGTCGGAGGCCAGAAAATTCTCGCCAATTCCAATTCCGACGACCAGTGGGCTGCCAACGCGGGCTCCGATCAGACGATCTGGTTCATCGCGCGACATCACGCCAATCGCATACGCGCCATCGAGCTGCTTGATCGCCAAGCGGACCGCGTCGAGCAGGCTACGCCCCTCGGTCAGCAGCGATTCGATCAGGTGTGCAATCACTTCAGAATCGGTGTCCGAATCGAACTCAAAGCCCTGCGCCTGCAGCGCGGCGCGGATCTGTTCGAAGTTTTCGATGATGCCGTTGTGCACCACGCAGATCCGACCCCGCGACATATGGGGGTGCGCGTTGCGTTCGACGGGCGCGCCATGGGTTGCCCAGCGCGTGTGCGCGATGCCGATGTGGCCGGCCAGCGGATCAGCACGCAGACTGTCCGCTAGTTCCTTGACCTTGCCGACCCTGCGGCGACGCTCTATGCGCGCTGACCCCTGCGGAATGACCGCCAGACCCGCAGAGTCATAGCCCCGATACTCCAGCCGTTTGAGCCCTTCGAGGAGAATTCCGGGAACATCTCGCCGTGCGATGGCGCCCACGATGCCGCACATATCTTTAGTGATCCGCTTATTGAGTCTTCTTGCCGCGCTTCGCCGGCGGCACCCAGCCACCAATGTTGCGCTGGCGCGCTCGGCCAACCGCGAGTTCGCCCATTTCGATTTTGGACGTCACAGTTGACCCGGCCGCAACATATCCACCATCGCCAACTTCGATCGGCGCAACAAGCGTTGAATTCGAACCGATGAACACGTCGTTCCCCAGATGCGTTTCGTGCTTCGCGAAGCCATCGTAGTTGCACATGATAGTGCCTGCCCCAATGTTGCAGTTCTCGCCCGACGTCGTGTCGCCGAGATAGGCGAAGTGATTCGACTTCGTACCAGCACCCAGCCGCGTCTTCTTGGTTTCGACGAAGTTACCTATTCTGACGCGCTCGCTGAGTTCACTACCAGGTCGCAGTCGTGCGAACGGGCCGACCTCGCACTTCGCGCCAATCACGGCCCCGTCGATGACCGTATGGGTATGGATCACCACCCCGTCACCGATCCGAGCGTCTTTGATCACACAGCCCGAGCCGATCCGAACTCCATCACCAAGCGTTACGCAGCCTTCGAAGACTACGTCGATGTCGATAACGCAATCGATTCCGGTGCTGACTACACCGCGGACGTCGAGACGCGCTGGGTCGCGTAGCGTGACACCGCCTGCCATCAGCCTGTTTGCTTCTCGGAGTTGGTGGACACGCTCCAGACGGGCTAGATCGGCGCGGTTGTTGATGCCGGAAACATCTTCGGCACAGGCGGCCCGATATGCCACGATGTTCATGTGGGCAGTCGCCGCGAGACCGACCACATCCGTCAGATAAAACTCGCCTTGCTGATTGCTTCGGTCGAGTTTCGTTAGCAGGTCTCGGAGCATTGCCACGGGGGCCGCCATGATTCCAGAGTTGATTTCGGTGATCGCGCGCTGCTCCGGTGTCGCATCGCGCTCTTCGACAATGGCGTTCAGAGCACCACTGGCATCACGCAGGATTCGACCCAGCCCCGAAGGGTTCGGCATATCAGCGGTAACCACGCATAGCGAATGGTTGGTCGCGGCAGCACAGGCTGCGGACAACGTTTCGCTGTCCACGAGTGGGACGTCACCGAACAGGATTAGGATCGTTGCGTCGGCGGCGACGCCCGGCAGGGCCTGCGCAACCGCGTGCCCGGTACCAAGTTGCTCCGCTTGCTCGACCCACGTCAGATCGCGCACGTCGGCACACGCTGAACGAATTTGATCCGACGCGTGGCCGACGACGACGTGGATTCGACTCGGCGCCAACTCCCGAGCGGTACTCAAGACGTGCTCGAGCAACGGTCGACCAGCGAGATCGTGCAGCACTTTCGGCAACTTCGAGCGCATGCGCGTGCCCTGTCCGGCAGCCAGCACGATGACTTCCAAGCTCATAGCGAGGGAATCCATTCCAACGGTCTGCCAGGATTATAGATGCGCACTTCGAAAAAGGGGTGATCGCGCTCACCCCATGTGGGTGCGTAGCCGCGTGTCTTTACAAAGTTCCCATCGGCGCGAGTCGACGCAGGGTTAGCGTGCGCAGCAACGATCAACGGCGCCGCTTCTTCAGCTCCTCCAACGTGCGCAGCCGCGCGGATGCCTCCGCCAATTGCGCCGCGGCGATAGAGAACTCGAGATGCGCCGTCTGATCATCCAGCAGCTTCTCTGCATGCTCTTTGGCCTGCTGAGCCGCCACTTCATCGAGATCGTCGGCACGCAGTGCCGTGTCAGCCAGCACGGTGACCGTGCCTGGCTGAACCTCAAGGTATCCGCCCGACGCGAAAAATACCTGTTCTTCACCGTTGTCCAGCTTCAGTCGTACCGGACCTGGCTTGATGCCGGTGAGTAGCGGCGCGTGGCCGGGCATGATACCGAGTTCACCGAGCGTCCCCTGCGCGACGACCATCGCGACGCGACCGGAAAAGATCTCCTTCTCAGCGCTAACGATGTCGCAATGAATGGTCATCAAAACCGCCTAGCCCTCGCCTTCGAGCTTCTGAGCCTTCGCAACAGCGTCTTCTATCGTGCCGACCATGTAGAAGGCCTGTTCCGGCAAGTGATCGTACTCGCCGTCGAGAATCGCCTTGAAACTGCGTACTGTGTCTTCTCGCGAAACATACACACCCGGATTTCCGGTGAACGCTTCGGCAACGAAAAACGATTGCGAAAAAAACTGCTGGATCTTTCGTGCGCGGTAGACCAGTTTCTTGTCGTCCTCCGACAGCTCGTCCATTCCTAGAATCGCGATGATGTCCTTGAGTTCCTTGTAACGCTGCAACACCTGTTGCACCGCGCGCGCGGTGCCATAGTGCTCATCGCCTACGATCAGCGGATCGAGCTGACGACTCGACGAATCGAGCGGGTCGACAGCCGGATAGATACCGAGGTCTGTGATGGCGCGCGACAGCGTAACGGTCGAGTCGAGGTGCGCAAACGTCGTTGCCGGCGACGGGTCGGTCAAGTCGTCTGCGGGTACATATACCGCTTGCACCGACGTGATCGAGCCGGTCTTTGTCGTGGTGATGCGCTCCTGCAACAAGCCCATCTCCTCAGCAAGCGTCGGCTGATATCCCACCGCCGACGGCATGCGCCCGAGCAGCGCAGATACCTCGGTGCCAGCGAGCGTGTAGCGGTAGATGTTGTCGATGAACAGGAGCACATCGCGGCCGTCGTCGCGGAATTTTTCCGCCAACGTCAGGCCTGTCAGGGCGACGCGTAAGCGGTTCCCCGGCGGTTCATTCATCTGTCCGAACACCAGAGAAATCTTGTCGAGAACCTTAGAGTCCTGCATTTCGTGATAAAAGTCGTTGCCTTCACGCGTACGCTCACCGACGCCCGCAAATACCGACAGGCCGGAGTGCTCGGTCGCGATATTGCGGATCAGTTCCAGCATCGTGACCGTCTTGCCCACGCCAGCGCCACCGAACAAACCGACCTTGCCGCCGCGCGCGAACGGGCAAATCAGGTCGATGACCTTGATGCCCGTCTCTAGAATTTCGTTGCCGCCTTTCTGGTCTTCGTACTTCGGCGCCTTTCGATGGATCGACATCCGCTCCCTCGCATTGACCGGTCCCAATTCATCGATTGGATCGCCGAGTACGTCCATGATCCGACCGAGCGTTTCTTCGCCAACCGGAATGGTGATCGGGTGGCCCTCGTTTGCCACCTCGAGACCCCGAGACAATCCGTCGGATGGTCCCATCGCAATCGAACGCACGATGCCGTCGCCGAGCTGTTGCTGCACCTCGAGCGTCAAACCCTTCCCGGTGACCTTCAATGCGTCGTAAACGTTGGGCACGTCTTCGCGCGGAAACTCGACATCGACCACGGCGCCGATCACTTGAACGATTCGTCCGCTACTCATAAATACGCCTCATCTTTTCTACTTTCGTTTTCCAGCGGTTAAACGGCTGCTGCGCCGCCAACGATTTCCGATATCTCCTGCGTGATCGCCGCCTGCCGGACATTGTTGTACAGCAAGGTCAGATCATCGATCAGTTGCTCTGCGTTGTCCGTCGCATTCTTCATTGCGATCATCTTCGCGGCCTGCTCGCAAGCCTGATTCTCGACAACCGCTTGGTATACCTGCGCTTCGATGAACCGGGTAACGAGACCCTCGATCAGGTCTTTCGCGTCCGGCTCGTAGAGATAATCCCATCGATGCTTCAATTCGTCGCCGCTTGCAGCTTCCAGCGGCAGCAGTTGTTGCATCTTGGGTTGCTGCGACATCGTGTTGACGAACGAATTCGTCGCAATAACCAGCTTATCGATCTGGCCTGCAGAATACGCATCGAGCATCACGCGGATGCCCCCGACGAGCGACTCAACCGTTGGCTTTTCCCCGATGTTGTTCAACGCCGCGTTGACCTCGCCACCGTATGAGCGGAAGAACGACGCGGCCTTGTTGCCGATCAGCGCAAATTCGTAGCCAACTCCGCGCGCCTTCCAATCCTGTAAGTCTTTGACGAGCATGCGGAACAGATTCACGTTCAGGCCCCCGCACAAGCCTTTATCTGTCGATACCACGATGTAACCCACGCGCTTGACTTCGCGCTCGGTCATGAAGACGTGGCGGTACTCCGCATTCGAATTCGCGAGATGCCCGATCACCTTGCGAATCTTTTCAGCATAGGGCCGTCCCTCGCGCATTCTGTCTTGCGTGCGGCGCATTTTGCTGGCCGCGACCATCTCCATGGCTTTGGTGATCTTCTGCGTGCTCTTGACGCTATTGATCTTCTTGCGGACTTCTTTGCCGGCAGCCATCGATGCGATCCTCTTAGAACGTCTGGGTCGCTTTGAATTTCTCGATGGCGGCTCGCATAGTCGCCACGATGTCGTCGTTGTACGCGCCGGTCTTGGTGATCTCATCCATGAACGCGCCATGCTCGGCCTTCATGTATGTAAGCAGCGCCGCCTCGAACGCCAGCACTTTGTTGACCTCTACATCGCGCAGAAATCCTTCGTTCGCGGCGAACAGCACCACGCCCATTTCGGCGACCGTCATCGGCGAGTATTGCTTCTGCTTCGTCAATTCGGTCACGCGCTGACCATGTTCGAGCTGGCGGCGTGTCGCTTCATCGAGGTCGGATGCAAACTGGGAGAACGCTGCGAGTTCGCGATATTGAGCAAGCGCCAGCTTGATGCCACCAGAGATCTTGCGCATGAACGGCACCTGCGCCGAGCCACCGACTCGCGACACGGACGTGCCGGGGCTCATCGACGGACGAAGCCCCGCGTTGAACATATCCAATTCGAGAAAAATCTGTCCGTCGGTGATCGAAATAACGTTGGTTGGTACGAACGCAGCAATGTCGCCCGCCTGGGTTTCAACGATCGGTAGTGCTGTCAGCGAGCCGGTCTGCCCCTTTACTTCGCCGTTGGTGAACTTCTCCACGTACTCCACGTTTACGCGCGACGCACGTTCGAGTAAACGCGAATGCAGATAGAATACGTCGCCCGGATACGCCTCACGGCCCGGCGGGCGACGTAGCAGCAGCGAGATCTGGCGATATGCCCACGCCTGCTTCGTCAAATCGTCGTAGATGATCAGCGCGTCTTCGCCGCGATCACGGAAGAACTCGCCCATCGAGCAGCCCGAATACGGTGCGATGTACTGCATTGGCGCAGGATCGGAAGCACTCGCAGCAACGACGATAGTGTTGCTCATCGCGCCGTGTTCTTCCAATGTTCGGACGATGTTCGCGATCGTCGACATCTTTTGGCCGATCGCCACGTAGATACATTTAATGCCCGAATCTTTCTGGTTGATGATCGCGTCGATTGCGATCGCGGTCTTGCCAATCTGGCGGTCGCCGATGATCAACTCACGCTGGCCGCGGCCGATCGGCACCATAGCGTCGATCGACTTCAAGCCGATCTGGACTGGCTGCGTAACGGATTGACGAGAAATGACCCCGGGAGCGACCTTCTCCACCGGCGAGGTCAGTGTGGTTGTGAGCGGGCCCTTGCCGTCAATTGGATTCCCGAGCGCGTCGACGACGCGACCGAGTAACTCGCGTCCTATGGGTACTTCGAGGATGCGGCCGGTACAACGCGCCGTCATCCCCTCGGACAGGTTCAGGTAATCGCCGAGCACGACGACGCCGACCGAATCGCGCTCGAGATTGAGCGCCATCCCGTAAACGCCGCCGGGGAATTCGATCATCTCGCCGTATTGTGCTTCCGCAAGTCCGTGGATACGTATGACACCGTCCGAGACGCTGACGATCGTTCCCTCGTTCTGAGCTTCCGATTTCAGATCGAGACCTTCGATCCGCGACCGAATGATGTCGCTGATCTCAGATGGATTCAGTTGTTGCATGTCGTGTCCTCACACTCAATTCTGTTGGCGGCGGCCGCGGCGCGTTCGACTCAGGTCCGCTGTATCGATTCCGATAGTTTGTTCAGTTTGCCTCTGACCGAACCGTCAATGACGGTGTCACCAGCGCGAATGATTGCCCCACCCAGCAGCGACTCTTCGACACGGCTCGTCAGTTGAATTTCTTTCTTGAAGCGGCGCGCCAAGGCTTCTACCAAACCCTTCTGCTCCGCGTCGTCCAGCGGAAATGCGCTGACGATTTCCACGTCCAGCGACGCCTCTTCCTGAGCGCGCAGGGTTTCGTATTGAGCACTGATTTCGCCCAGCGCATCCAACCGGTTGTTGCTCGCGAGTACGCGCAGCAGTTGTGCGGCTTCCTCGCTGAGTTCGTCGCCGCACACACGCGCGAGGGTATTCGCCTTTTGGATGCTCGTTGCTGCCGGCGACTCGATGATTTCAGCTACCGAGGCCTCACCGCACACCTGCGCAGCCAGCGCCAGTTGGCTCGACCACCTATCGAGCGTGCGATTACGCTTGGCCAGCTCGAACACGGCATTGGCATAGGGGCGCGCGATTGTTGCGAGTTCAGCCATGGCGTTAAATCACAGCTCCGCTGAGAGTTTATCGAGCAATGCCGCATGACGGGATCGGTCGATCGATACCTGTAGGATTTTCTCCGCGCCACTCACAGCCAATGAAGCGACCTGCACGCGCAGTTTCTCCTTGGCCCGGTTCACGTCCTGGTCGATCTCTGCGCGGGCCGCGTCCTTCTGACGCTCACCCTCGGCGCGCGCATCGTTCTTGGCTTCTTCGATCATGATCACCGCGCGCCCCCGAGCTTGTTCGATGATCTGGCGGGCTTCTTCTTTAGCCTGGCGCAGATGTTCGGCCGCGCCCTCCTTCGCCAGCGCAAGATCCTTTGCGGCGCGCTCGGACGCAGCCAGCCCATCGGCAATTGTCTTCTGCCGTTCGCGCATTGCCGCAATCAACGGCGGCCAGATGAATCGTTGGCAAAACCAGACGAAGATAAGGAACGTCGCCGACTGGGCCAGGAGTGTTGCAGTCATGTTCACGAGTGCGGTCTCCGTTGACTATCTTGGATCTGGCGCAATCAGCCGCCCGCGACGGCGCCCGGCGCCACGGCGAAGAGCACGAACAGCGCGATACCGACAGCGATCATCGGCACCGCGTCTACCAACGCCAGTACGATGAACAACTGCGTGCGCAACATCGGCAGCAACTCGGGCTGGCGCGCAATGCCCTCGAGGAATTTGCCGCCGAGCACGCCCACGCCAATGGCAGCGCCGATGGCGCCGAGGCCCATCATCAGACCGCCTGCGACATACAAGAAAACTGCGAGTTCCATGATTGCTCCTAAGTCTTGTTTAGTGATCTTCTTCGACGTCGTGGGCCTGGGCCAGATACACGACAGTCAAAACCGAGAAAATGAACGCCTGCAGCAGGATGATCAGAACGTGGAACACAGCCCACGCCCACTGCAGCACGCCGCCGACCAGGCCCCAGGCGAGGCTCGAGTAAAGCAGGGCGATCAGGATGAAGATCATTTCTCCTGCATACATATTGCCGAACAGACGCAAACCGAGCGACAGCGGCTTAGCGAGTAAGTTGATGACCTCGAGGAACAGGTTGAATGGCGCTAGTACCTTCATCGGCAGCGGGTGAAACGCCAGCTCTCCGAGAAATCCACCCAAGCCCTTGCGGCGGATGCTGTAGTACAGAACGAGCACGAAAACCGTTAGCGCCATACCGAGGGTGACATTCGGATCAGCCGTCGGCACTACCCGCATGTGCTCGATTCCGACCGATCCTGCAATGAGCGGTAGCCAATCCACCGGCAGCAGGTCCATCAGGTTCATCAGGAAAACCCAGACGAATATCGTCAGCGCCATTGGCGCGACGAGATCATTCTTGTGGTAGAAGATGTCGCCGACGATGTCTTCGATGAACTCAACGATCATTTCGATGCCGTTCTGCAGCGCGCCGGGCACGCCTGCGGTAGCACGCTTTGCCGCGCGACCGAATATCCACGCAAACGCTACGCCAAGCACAATGGCCCATCCCATCGAGTCGACATTGATGGACCAGAATCCCATCGATGTCGCTTGCTCAATGCTGTGCGCAAACCCCCAACTGCCGTCCGGCAACTGACCGAACGTCAGATTCGTCAGGTGGTGCTGTATATATTCGCCGGTGGTTTCAGCCATCAAACTTCCTTCACAGGGTCACCACAAAACGCTCTCGTACGACAACCCACTTATTCAAGTCGCTATGTGTCTGAACCCAACAACGGCGCAAATAGGTGGCTCACTTGGACGCCTATCATCGTGACGAAAAACGCCACCGGTTCAGGACGGGCGCACGCAAATGCGATGACCAACAGACCGAACGTCGCCATCACCTTGGCGATACCGCCGCCGAGCAATCGCCGCGCGGCGTCCAACTCCTGCCCTGCCGGAGCCTGGATTGTCGTCACCCGCCAAGCGAACCAAAGGCTCGGCACGATCACGACCACAGCACCCAACAACGCAGACACCGCCTGCGGGCGGCCGGCCATCATCAAGAACGTCATCGTAAGCATCGCAGCGACAGCGCCCTGCATCGCGAGGATCCGAAACACCAGCGGCATGCTGCGTCTTTCGATCCTGATGTTTGCCCCTAGGTCCGAAATTTTTGTTCTGATCGGGGCATCCGCGCGACCCACTCAATCCCCCACACGCAAGGCGCGCGTAGTATAGAGATGGCTTTGCTGCCGTGCAATAAATCGGCCGATACGTAGATCGACGTAGCCGTCTATCAACGCAAGTGCGTCAGAATCCCTTCGAGTTCATCGACCGTCGAGTATCGAATCACCAAGCTACCGGCACTCTTACCGTCGAAGTTGATTGATACGGGTGCGCCGATTCGCTCCGATAACTCCACTTCCAGACGCTCGGTGTCCGGGTCTTTGCGTCGAGTTGCACCGGCCGGCGTCGCCGACGCCGGCCGGCTGCGCTGCCTCACCAGCGCCTCAGTCTGACGCACAGATAAACCTCGCGTTACGACCTGGCGAGCGGTCCGCTCTTGCTCGAGCGGCGCCAGCGACAGCAACGCGCGTGCGTGACCCATTTCGAGTTCGCCTACCGCCAGCATCTCGCGCACCGGCGGTGCAAGATTCAGCAACCGCAGCAGATTGGTCACGGCCACGCGAGACTTGCCAACCGCGTCTGCGGCTTGTTGCTGCGTGAGATGAAACTCTTCGGACAGCCGCTGCAATGCGAGCGCTTCTTCGAGCGGATTGAGGTCTTCGCGCTGGATATTCTCGATCAGTGCCATCGCAACCGCACGTTCGTCGCTGACATCCTTGACGACTGCGGGAATACGTTCCAATCCGGCAAGTTGTGAGGCGCGCCAGCGTCGCTCTCCGGCAATGATCTCGTAACCGCCTATCGCTCGATGGCGCAGGACGATCGGCTGCATGACGCCTTGCGCTCTGATCGACGCCGCAAGCTCGGCGATGCCTTCGTCGCGAATGCTGCGGCGTGGCTGGTATTGGCCGGGATGAATCTGGTCGATCGCCACTTCGGCCAGGTTCGTCGAACTGGGATCGGACTCAGCGCCAACCGTATCGATCGAACCGAGCAACGCGTCGAGACCACGCCCGAGCCCCCGTTTCTTGATCACGCGACGCCCTCCCCACCGATGCTGTTGCGTTTCAATTCGCCCGCGAGGGCCATATAGGCAACCGCGCCCCGCGACTGCCTGTCATAGAGAACGACGGGCAAACCATGACTCGGCGCTTCGGCAAGCCGGATGTTGCGAGGAATCACCGTTCGGAACACCTTCTCACCAAAGAACTTCAGCAATTGTCGCGAGACATCACGCGTCAGACTGCTGCGCGGATCATACATGGTGCGCAGAATGCCCTCTATTCTCAGCGTCGGATTGGCTCGCCGTTTGACACCTTCAATAGTGTCGAGCAGCGCCGAAAGCCCTTCGAGCGCGTAGTACTCGCACTGCATGGGGATAAGCACGGTATGGCTCGCAACGAGCGCGTTCAGGGTCAGCATGTTCAGTGACGGTGGGCAGTCAATGATCACGTAGTGGTAGTGGCCATCGACCTCCCCCAGTGCACGCTTGAGTTTCAGTTCGCGTTGTTCCACCTGCAGCAACTCGACCTCGGCCGCGGTCAGATCGATATTGGACGGCGCCAACTCGAATCCGGTCGGGCAGCGCTGTGCAACCTCGGCGAGTGGCGCACGCGCCATCAACCAATCGTAGGCACTCCGCTCGAGGGTGCCTTTGTCGATGCCGCATCCCATCGTTGCGTTGCCCTGTGGATCGAGGTCGACGAGCAGCACGCGACTGCCTGACAGCGCAAGGGATGCTGCCAGATTCACGCTCGTCGTCGTCTTGCCAACGCCGCCCTTCTGGTTCGCCACGGCAATGATCCGGGTCATCGATCAACGTCCTGTTGCGCTATGTGGCTCGTATCCCCCCGGCTTATTCGCAGAACGTGATGCAGCCGTTGGAGGCCCGGAACATGAACGGGTATCGGCCGCACACTCGCGCCAAGGTCAATCGTGTCTCGCTCGGGTACGCCAACTTGGAAGAGGGCAATACCATCCGCGGCGAGCAACGTCGAGGCAACACCCCACAGCGCCGCCGGTTTGGCAACCGCCCGGGACACTACGGTATCAAACAAGGTGCTGGGCCGGAAATCGGCAAAATCAGACGCCACCACTGCAACGTTCCGCAAATCGAGTTCGATGATCGTTTGACGAACGAATCGGATGCGTCGTTCGCTGCGATCTACCAAGGTGAACGCAACCTCAGGGCACGCGATCGCAAGCGGCACACCGGGTAAGCCCGCGCCAGTGCCCAGGTCCAGCACGGCCGGAGCGCGTAGCATTGGCGCGAGCGACAGTGCGTCGAGTAGGTGCCGCGCGATCAGTCGCCCATCATCACGCCTCGAAACCAGATTGAACGCGCGGTTCCACCGACGCAACAGGGCCGCGAACTGCAGCAGCAGCGCGGTCTTCGTCTCGCTCAACACAACACCCAGCGCCACGGCGCCCAATTCGAGCTCTTCGGCCGCTGTCACGCTGTCGCGCGCGCTTTCCGAACGTGTACCAGCAGGATCGATAGTGCCGCGGGCGTGATCCCCGGAATGTGAGACGCGCGTTCAAGACTGTCTGGGCGAGCAGCTTCCAATTTCTGCTTCAACTCGACAGATAACCCTGAGATGGACGCATAGTCGAAATCCGGCGGCAGCTGAATACCCGCATGGCGCTTCAGCCGATCGATATCGTCTTGAGCGCGCGCAATGTAGCCCTGGTACTTCATTTCGGTTTCAATCTGACTCACCGCCGCACCGCCGTCGTCAGTGCCAAGTGCGGGTAGCAATCCAGACAGCGATTCAATCGTAATCTTCGGCCGTCGCAACAGCGTCAGAAGATCCGTCGACTTGTTGATCGGTTCGCCGGTACGCTGCTGTATCTCAATCGCGATGGTGTCACCAGGCATCACTTTGTGTCGAGCCAGGGATTCTCGCAACGCTTCGATGCGGTCGCATTTGGACCTAAACGCGCGCCACCGTTCATCGCCAACCAGTCCGAGTTCGCGGCCCTTCGCTGTCAACCGAAGATCAGCGTTGTCCTCACGCAGTATCAGGCGAAATTCGGCTCGACTGGTGAACATGCGGTACGGCTCGTTAGTTCCGTTGTTGATGAGATCATCCACCAATACGCCAAGATAGCCTTCGTCCCGGCGCGGACACCACGCTGGCCTTCCGGCAACCTTCATCGCGGCATTCGCGCCGGCGAGCAGCCCTTGCGCGGCAGCTTCCTCGTAGCCGGTCGTGCCGTTGATTTGTCCGGCAAAAAATAGACCCTCGATGGCTTTGGTTTCCAACGAATATTTCAAGTCGCGCGGATCGAAGAAGTCATATTCGATCGCATATCCGGGACGAGTAATGTGGGCTTGTTCGAAGCCCTTGATACTGCGCACGAGATGGGTCTGCACATCGAACGGCAGGCTTGTCGAAATGCCATTCGGGTACAGTTCGCGGGTCGTGAGCCCCTCCGGCTCAACGAAGATCTGATGGCTCGTCTTCTGCGCAAACCGCACCACCTTGTCTTCGATCGACGGACAGTAGCGCGGACCGACACCTTCGATGACGCCGGTAAAAAGTGGCGATCGAGCCAATCCGTTGCGGATGATCTCGTGTGTCGCCGCGTTGGTGTGGGTGATGTGGCAGGGAATCTGACGAGGATGTTCGGCCGCATTTCCGAGCAGAGACATCACGGGTACCGGTTCGTCGCCGGGTTGTATCTGCATGACCGAGAAGTCGACGCTGCGCCCATCGATGCGCGGCGGCGTTCCGGTCTTCAATCGGCTTACGCGAAACGGGAGCGCCCGCAACCGCTCCGCAAGCGCGTTCGATGGCGCATCACCCGCTCGACCACCCGGATGGTTCTCCAGTCCGACGTGAATCCGACCGCCAAGAAACGTGCCCGTGGTCAACACGACGGCGTTTGCGAAGAGCGTGAGATTCGACTGGGTGACAACACCGCACACACGACTTCCTTCGACTACGAGATCGGCAACCGACTGCTGAAACAGGTTGAGGTTGTCGGTGGCCTCGACGATCTCGCGTATCGCTTGCCTGTACAACACGCGATCCGCTTGCGCGCGCGTCGCCCGCACCGCAGGACCTTTGGAACCGTTCAGCACTCGAAACTGAATGCCTGCTCGGTCGGTCGCGCGCGCCATTGCGCCGTCGAGCGCATCGATTTCGCGCACGAGGTGGCTTTTGCCGATGCCACCGATCGCCGGATTACATGACATCTGACCGATCGTCTCGATGCTCTGCGTAATCAACAGCGTATGTGCTCCCATACGCGCCGCGGCAAGAGCGGCTTCGGTGCCCGCGTGCCCACCGCCGACAACGATGACATCAAACCGCCCCGGAAAATTCATGTGGTGCACTGCATTCTGACCGCGACAAAACAACGCAAGTATAGGCCTCGACTGTTTGCCCCGTCCGCACCCGAACGCGCTGCGGTCACTCTCTCGTCGAACTCCAGGGGGTGAACTGTGCCGTGCCAGCGAACACGCCACCATCTACCGGCACGATTGCGCCGTTCACGAACGACGCGGCTGGTGACGTCAGAAAGGTGAGGACCGCGGCAATTTCTTCGGGCTCGCCCCAACGACCGAGTGGAATGTGGCGACGCAACTCTTCGTGGACCGGCGACTGCAGGATCCCTAGCGTCATTCCTGTATGGGTGGGGCCTGGGCAGACCGCGTTGACCCGAATTCCCATTCCGCCCAATTCCAATGCTGCGGCGCGAACGAAGTTCACCACACCACCTTTTGCGGTGTTGTACGCCCACATACCGGGATCTCCACCGAGACCCGAAACCGACGCTGTCACGGCGATTGAAGGTCCACTTGCCTTGCGCAATAGCGGCAAACCGGCCCGCACGCCCAACACAACCGCGCGCAAATTTACACCGATGACCTGATCGAATATGTCCATGTTCAGCGCCTCGATGGTGCCCGAAGCAACCATTCCGGCATTGAGCAGCATCGCGTTCAGTCCACCGAGTTGTTCGGCCGCAGCTATCGCTGCTGTGTAGGTCGAAGGCAACGTGACATCTCCCACCACCGTTCGTATGCGTTCGGCAGCCGAGTCGCTGCTTGCGATGGCGCTTGGATCGGGTTCGCGCTGATCGACCAGCACCACGGACCCTCCCTGCTCGAGAATCCGCCGCGCCGCTGCCAAACCGATGCCAGACGCAGCGCCGGTGACGATTGCGACACGGTCCATCCAATCACTCATCTTTGTTCTCCCTTCGTCCGTCACTTGCCGATGCAGAACCGGCTGAATATTTCACCCAGCAATGCGTCGCTCGTGACGGCACCAGTGATTTCACCAAGTTGGTCGTGCGCACGACGAAGGTCATCCGCAAGCAACTCGCCCGCGCCAGAATCACGCAGCGCAGTAGCACCATGCTCGAGTGACTGCCGCGCTCTCGTCAACGCGTCGAGATGGCGCCGGCGCGCCGAAAATACACCTGCCTGTTCGCGGTGTCCGACAGACCACAATACGTGGCGCTTCAGCGCGTCGATGCCGACCCCAGTCAATGCGGAAACACGAACATCCGGCAGCTCACCAACGACGGCCTCACCCGCTTCCGCAGCGAGGAGGTCAATCTTATTTGTCACAATAGTCAAACGATCGATCGGTATGGATTGTTCTGCAATCAAATCATCAACCGCTTCGGTCGAAGTTGCGTCCCGGACCAGCAATATCCGATCAGCCTGGTCAATCTGCGAGCGCGCGCGGCGCATGCTCTCTCTCTCGATTTCATCACCGGAGCAACGTAGTCCGGCCGTATCTATGACGCGGATCGGCACGCCACCAATATCGATCGCTTCCGCCAGCGTATCTCGGGTAGTTCCAGGTGTCGCGGTCACAATGGCTCGTTCGAAGCCCAATAGTCGGTTCAGCAAGCTGGATTTTCCGGCATTTGGCCGTCCGGCCAATACCAAATTGATGCCCTCGTTCAAAATTACACCCTGGGCCGCCGTATCGAGCAACGCAGTAAGTGACCCGATCAATCGTTCGAGACGTTCGTCAACACGTCCTTCGGCGAGAAAATCCACGTCGTCTTCCGGGAAATCGATGGCGCCCTCGACAAACATGCGCAACTCCAACATGGCGCCTGCTAGTTCGAGCACGGGTTTCGAAAATCCACCTGACAAAGACCGCTGCGCGCTGCGCGCTGCGGCTTCCGAACGGCTTGCGATCAGGTCAGCAACCGCCTCGGCCTGGGCAAGGTCGATTTTTTTATTCAGAAATGCACGCTCGGTGAATTCACCGGGCCGCGCCAGGCGCGCTCCGTGCGCAATGGCCGCATTGAGCAGCATGTCCATGACGACCGGACTACCGTGGGCCTGCAATTCAGCAACGTTTTCGCCGGTGTACGAACGCGGCGCAGAAAATGCCACGGCCAAACCAGTATCGATCGGCCGCTGCGTGGCGTCGAAGAATTGCGTGACTGTCGCAACTCGGTCCACGATTCGGCGCCTGGATATCTCGAACAGGATTTCCAGCGCGCGCGGCCCGGAGATCCGCACGACCCCAACACCCCCTCGACCAGGCGGTGTCGCGATGGCCGCGATCGTATCGCGTGCGGTAAAGCCGTTCGACTCAGGACTTGGCAGCGTTCGCGGCACCTTCAATCTGGCGTGTGATGAACCATTGTTGCGCAAGCGACAAGAGATTGTTGACGAGCCAGTAAAGCACCAGGCCGGCGGGGAAAAACAGGAACATCGCAGTAAACATGACGGGCATGAACTTCATGATGCGCGCCTGCATTGGGTCGGGCACGGGTGGATTGAGCGTCTGCGTGAGGAACATCGATCCGCCCATCAGGATCGGCAATACGAAATACGGATCCATCACGGAAAGATCACGAATCCAGAGAAAGAACGGTGCCTGTCTGAGTTCCACGCTTTCGAACAATACCCAGTAGAGGGAAATGAAAACCGGCATTTGCAGCACCATCGGCAAACAGCCGCCCAAAGGATTGATCTTCTCCTTTTTGTAGAGGCTCATCATTTCCTGCGACAGCTTCTGTCGATCCCCTGCATAGCGCTCCTGCATCTTCTTCATCTGCGGTCCGACTCGACGCATGTTGGCCATCGATCGATAGCTCGCGGCCGACAGCGGAAACAGCACGAGTTTGATGATGAGCGTCAGCAGGATGATCGAAACACCCCAGTTGCCAACCACGCCATGCAGCCATTTGAGCAGGTGGAATATGGGGATGGCCAGCCACCACAGGAAACCGTAATCAACCGTCAGGTTTAGATTGGGCGCGATTGCTTCAAGGCGCGTTTGGTTTTTCGGACCAGCATAGAATCGCGATACGAATTGCCCCGTCGCACCCGGTGCAACAGTTTTCGGCGGCCCGATGTAGCCAACCACATAGTCGCCATCCTTCCTTTTGTCACCGTAGTAATGATTGTCGGTATCGGGATCGGCCACCCAAGCACTGATGAAGTAGTGCTGCAGAATCGCGATCCAGCCGCCCTTCACGTCCTGCGAATACTTGCCATCATCCAGCGCGGAGAATTTGAGCTTGTAGTAACGCTCGTCGTTGGTTGTCAGCGCCGCACCGAGGTAGGGACGCGGTCCGAGCGTGTGGCTCTTGGCACCTAGATCCTTGCTATCGTGCTTGAGTTGGGCAAACAGCCGCGCTTCGAAAGGGTGATCGGAACGATTCGTGATCTCATAGTGGACTGTGACGATGTACTGGTCTGGCGAAAAGGTAAAAACCTTGTCAATCTCCACCGAATTGGCAACCGTCGTCAGCCGCAGTTCGCCGCCTTCGGGTAGATCCAACTTCGTGTGCGCAACTTTGTATAGTGGACGTTGTCCGCCCCCATCGACACCGTCGCGCCCACCTAAGCCGCTCTGTGCGATATAGACATGGTCCGCTCGGTTATCGAGCAACAGAAAGGGATCATTAGGTTTGTCGATGCTGACAGGGTAGCGTGGCAGACGAACACGAACGATGTCACCGCCAAGTCGATCGATCCAGACCTCCATCGCTCCGGTCGTTACCGCGACGATACGGTTTGACGCAACGGCTGCTGGTGCTGTGTCTGCGGTTGCCTGCGTTGTAGCTTCGCGCGAAGAAGCGGCCCCGCTATCCTTCGACGTTGCCTCAGCCTCGGCGAATGTGTCTGGTGCCTCACGTGCTGGTGCTGCGGTAACAGGAACATTCGAACCGCCCGGCGGCACCCGACCTTTGATGTAATCATCGTTCCATGCAAGCACAAGGAGATAACCGGTCGCCGCCAGCGCCACCAGGAGGAAAATCCGCTGCATTTCCGATGTGATCATCGCAATGCTCCACTCGATGTCGTCTCACCGTTCTGCTCGGCTTGGGCAGAAGCCGTTGAGGGAGGCGGCACCGGATCGAAGCCGCCTTGATTGAGCGGGTGACACCGACACAAACGCCGCGCGGCCAAAATGATGCCGCGGACTGCACCATGGACCTGGATCGCTTCGATCGCATAGGCGGAACAGGTTGGGTGGAATCGACAATGCTGGCCGAAATACGGGCTCAGAAAATACCGATAGCCTTGGATGACGGATATGGCGATCCGTTTAGATAGTCCATCGATCATTCTCGTTCCCAATGGCTGTGACGAGGTTTGGCCACATCGTTCTCGCCTGCGTCGTCAGCGTTGTGGCTAATGGTTTTTCGGCCAACTGCACGACAATATCGATAGCCGGCAAAATTGATCGATTGAGGCGAAACGCTTCACGAACAACACGCTTCACTCGATTGCGATCCACCGCGCGTTTCAGCCGTCGTTTACCTATGATGAGCCCGAGACGCGCTCCGTCGCTGTGATTGTTTGCAGCGAACAGACGAAAGCATCCGCTACGGACGTGAACCATGCGGTTGGACAAAACGAAATCGAATTGATCTTTGCAAAGCAAACGGTGCTCACGTGGAAACCGCGCAGGCGCTTCGATTGCGCTATACCGACAGGCGCTTGCGGCCCTTTGCTCTACGCGCGTTGATGACTTTACGTCCGTTTCGTGTGGCCATGCGTGCGCGAAACCCGTGCGTTCGTTTGCGTTTGATCACGCTGGGTTGGAATGTGCGCTTCATGGTTGGAGACCGTCGGACCGGAAAAGGGAGCGGAATTCTAAGTAGCGAGAACGAAGCTGTCAATTTTCCAATGAGTTCATCGGTTTGGTTAATGGAAGATGGATTGTTGTTGCTTGTTGGACAACTCAGCGCTGTGGAGAACCGAGTCGATGTGGCGTGGGCACTGTCCTCGGTTGTCCGGTGAGCCTGTGTATAGCTTCGGAATAAGCATCGAACAACGTACGAGTTGATTGCGCAACCCTGCGCCGAAGAAGTTATCCACAAGCTATGCAAGTAGTCATACACATGTTCCACACAGTGCCCCCTCGGCACGTGTGCGATTTATTAGCTCGCCCGTGGCAGCTAACCGCTTGATTCGAAATGCGGCTGAACGTTGCGGGGCGCGCCTGCATAAAACTCTTCATAGCTGGGTCTTGCACGAGTCAGTAGAATATGCCGAAAAACGCAGCCTAAATATAAACACTTCGCGGGGGGCTCAGTTCGGTGGCTAATTCGGTTTGGCAGCAGTGCCTGTCGCGACTCGAAGAGGAAGTACCTTCCGATCAGTTCAATACTTGGATCCGTCCGCTGCAAGCGCGTCAGCGTGAGGAACAGGTAGTGTTGTTCGCCCCGAACCGATACGTGCGAGATCAGGTCGAATCGCTGTTTTGGGGACGTATAAACGAATTGATGAATCAGTTGGGCGATCCGGCAAGTCCACTTGGTGTCGCTCTGGATGTGGGGACCGTTGCAATGGACCCAGCTCCGATGCGAGCCGAAGCTCAGCGGCGCGGCGCTGTAGATTTAAATAGAGCATTCACGTTCGACACGTTCGTAGAGGGGAAATCTAACGAGATCGCTAAGGCGGCCGCACAACAGGTTGCAGAGAACGCTGGTCGATCCTACAACCCTCTGTTGCTATATGGTGGGGTTGGTCTTGGCAAAACTCACCTGATGCATGCAGTGGGGAATC
The DNA here is from genome assembly GCA_963735085.1 of uncultured Gammaproteobacteria bacterium. Taxonomy (GTDB): domain Bacteria; phylum Pseudomonadota; class Gammaproteobacteria; order Pseudomonadales; family Azotimanducaceae; genus DATJGR01. The sequence continues at coordinate 1,158,357 of CAVTJP010000005.1, read as the reverse complement.
AGATCCTGAAGAAGGATCCGGACGCGAAGGTGGTATACCTGCATTCGCAACGGTTCGTTCAAGATATGGTCAAAGCGCTGCAGATGGGCACGATGCAGGATTTCATGCATCACTATCGCTCTGTCGATGCGTTGCTGATCGACGATATCCAGTTCTTTGCCAACAAGCTGCGCTCCCAGGAGGAGTTTTTCCACGTATTCAACGCGCTACTCGAGCGCGATCATCAAATGGTATTGACCTGTGATCGTTACCCGAGTGAGATCGGTGGCCTTGAAGAGCGGCTGAAGTCTCGGTTCGTATGGGGGCTGACTGTTGAGGTGGAGCCGCCTGAACTGGAGACGCGTGTGGCCATTCTGATGAACAAGGCAGCGATCGAGGGAGTTGACCTTCCCGCAGACGTGGCATTCTTCATCGCAGAGAGGGTCCGTTCCAACGTGCGCGAACTCGAGGGTGCGTTGAAGCGGGTGATGGCAAACTCGAGGTTCACGGGGCGCCGCATTTGCATCGAGCAGGTGCAACGGTCACTCAGAGATCTGCTGGCGATCCAGGACCGGCAGGTGAGCATCGAAAACATCCAGAAGATCGTCGCCGAATACTACAAAATCAAAATTGCCGACCTGCTGTCGAAGCGACGTAGTCGAACGATAGCTCGGCCGCGTCAAATGGCAATGTTTCTGGCGAAAGCGAATACCAATCACTCGCTGCCGGAAATTGGTGACGCCTTTGGCGGCCGAGATCACACGACGGTATTACACGCGTGTCGGAAAATCGCGGAATTGAAGGAGTCGAGCGCAGATGTCTCGGAAGACCACCGCAATTTGACTCGGCTGCTCACTAGTTGAACAAAGGAAGCTGGATCGGATGAAATTCACTACTCCCCGCGACACATTGTTGCGCCCTCTGCAATTAGTAACAGGCGTCGTGGAGCGTCGTCAGACATTGCCGGTGCTTGCGAACGTGTTCGTGGACGCTGCACAAGATGGGTCCGTGTCATTCGCAGGCACGGATCTCGAGGTCGAACTTGTTGCGCGGAGAGAAAATGTGGATGTGTCAGAACCTGGTCAGGCGACGATCCCTGCCCGCAAGCTGGCCGATATCTGGCGCTCGTTGCCTGACGGAGCGTCGGTAACGGTTGAAGTAGCCGGGGACAGAGCGATCGTTCGGTCGGGGCGCAGCCGCTTCTCGCTGGGCACCTTGCCGGTTGCTGATTTTCCGAGAGTTGAAGAGGCTGAAAGTGATCTTGAATTGGTTCTGTCGCGCGTGGAGATGCAGCGTTTGTTGGCGCAGACGGCATTCTCAATGGCGCAACAGGACGTGCGTTACTTTCTCAACGGCATGTTGTTGGAGGTGACCGCCAAACATATACGTACGGTGGCAACGGACGGGCATCGATTGGCGATGTGTACGTTGGAGCGTGGCGTACCGTCTACCGAGCGCACCCAGGCAATCGTGCCACGTAAGGGAGTGCTCGAGATGGCCAGGCTGCTTGCCGAGGGCGACGATTCGGTCACTGTGTCCGTGGCGCGAAACCACATTCGTATCACACACGCAGGATACACGTTGACAACCAAACTCGTAGATGGCCGATTTCCAGACTATGAGAAGGTAATCCCTAAGGAAAGTACCAACTTGGTCACGGCCGACCGCGAGGGCCTGCGTCAGGCCTTTGCGCGAGCGTCGATCTTATCAAATGAAAAATACCGCGGCGTGCGCATTGCGCTGGAACCGGATCAGTTGACGATTCGCGCCAATAACCCGGAGCAGGAGGAGGCGGAGGAAGTCGTTGAGGTCGGGTACTCGGGGCAGAGTTTTGAGATTGGTTTCAACGTGAGCTACTTGCAGGACGTGCTGGGCGTTCTCTCGACGGATACGGTTCGTCTTTCGGTTTCGGATGCCAATAGCAGCGCGCTGGTTGATGGTCCGGGTGCAGACGATTCTGTTTACGTCGTGATGCCGATGCGCCTGTAGTCTCGCGCCGGCGTACTGCCTCTAGTCCGATGCGGCTGATCAGGTTGGAGATTGAAGCCGTTCGCAACCTGTCGTCCGTGGCGATTGACTGCGCTCGGGGCTTGAATCTGTTTGTCGGCCCCAATGGCGCGGGAAAGACTGCGATTCTGGAAGCTGTTCACTTGCTCGCCAGGGGCCGTTCGTTTCGATCGTCACTGGTAGAGCCAATCATTCAACGAGATGCGGAAGCGCTTCTCGTGCGGGCTCAATTCGATGATGAGCACCGGGGTCGTCTGTCTGCCGGCGTGGTGAGACAGCGGGGAAATCGAATAGATTTGAGGCTCAATGAAGCTCCGGAGCGACGAACGTCCGAAGTTGCCCGACTGATGCCCATTCAAATGGCGCTACCGGACGCGGCCAGTTTGGTATTTGGTGGGCCACGGGAGCGAAGACGGTTCGTGGATTGGGGGACGTTCCACGTGAAACCATCCTATCTCGATGAATTGCGCGATTTTCAGCGAACAATGCAGCAGCGTAACTCTCTGTTGCGGCGCCTTAAGGACCGGGAAACCTTCGCGGAGGGCGAGTTGGTTGTCTGGACGAAACGCCTGGTCGTGCAAGGCGAGCGGGTCGATGCGACAAGGCAGCAATACCTTGAAAGATTGCTTCCGCTGGTCCGGGCGAGGCTGCACAGCTTGGATCAATCGATCCGGGTCGAGATTTCATACAAGCGGGGGTGGAGAGAGAACTCGACGCTCGAAGATAGTTTGCGCGAGGCGCAGTTGCGCGATGTAAAATTCGGGCTCACGCATTGCGGCCCGCATCGCGGAGATCTTCACTTGGATATTGGCGGTCATCCAGCCGCCGCCACGCTCTCCAGGGGCCAGGCAAAGGTTGTAGCGAGCGCGCTGGTATTGGCGCAGGCTGAGGCCACCACCCAGATTGCGGGTCGGCGGAGTCTTTTTCTGATCGATGATGTCGGCGCTGAATTAGACGCCGCACACAACGAGCGTTTCTTTCGAGCATTAGAGGAGGCGGGTTGCCAGGTTCTTGCAACTGCCACATCAGTGCCGCCGCTCGGCTCGGCGTTCGCCGGAAGCAGGCAAGTGTTTCACGTGGAACAAGGGTCGTGTCACCCGATTGACACTTAGGAGAGAGGAATGTCGGAAGGGAAGTACGATTCTGAGAGTATTAAGGTATTGCGCGGCCTGGACGCAGTACGCAAACGCCCGGGCATGTACATCGGGGATACTGAAGACGGGACCGGGCTGCATCACATGGTCCAGGAGTTAGTCGATAACAGCATCGATGAGGCGCTCGCTGGTCATTGCGACGAAATCCATGTCTTCATTCATGTCGGCGAAGCGATTACCGTGAGGGACAATGGCCGCGGCATTCCGGTGGACATTCACAAGGAAGAGGGTGTGTCGGCGGCCGAAGTCATCATGACGACACTCCATGCCGGCGGGAAATTTGACGAAAACAGCTACAAGGTCTCCGGCGGGCTACACGGCGTCGGCGTGTCCGTCGTCAATGCGCTGTCCGAAACATTTCGATTGACAGTTCGCCGCAACCAGAAGGTGTACCAGCAGACCTATCAGCATGGCATACCGGAAGAGCCCCTCAAGGTGGTAGGTGAAACCGAGCGTCGTGGTACCGAGTGCTACTTCAAGCCGTCAGCGGTGACCTTCCGCAACATCGAATTCCATTACGACATTCTCGCAAAGCGACTTCGAGAGCTCGCGTTTCTGAATTCAGGCGTGAAGATCCGTTTGACCGACGAGCGTACTGGCAAAGAAGACCTTTTTGTTTATGAAGGCGGACTGAAAGAGTTCGTTAAGTATTTGAATCAAAACAAAAATTCTCTGAACGAGGTCTTCTACTTCGCGCACGAACGTGAGGACCGAATCGGCGTGGAAGTAGCCATGCAATGGAATGATAGCTTCCAAGAGCAAGTATTCACTTACACGAACAACATCCCGCAAGGCGACGGGGGCACCCATTTGGCCGGCTTTCGTTCCGGACTCACGCGGACTCTAAATCAGTACATCGAGCGGGAAGGTTTGGCGAAAAAGCTGAACGTCGCCACCACCGGCGATGATGCTCGCGAAGGCCTCACGGCCGTCGTTTCGGTGAAAGTACATGACCCGAAGTTCTCATCGCAGACCAAGGACAAGCTTGTTTCCAGCGAAGTTAAGGCTGCGGTCGAGCAGGAACTCACCCGGTTTTTCACGGAATACCTCGATGAGCATCCCCAGGATGCCCGAAGCGTGGTGACAAAGATGATCGACGCGGCGCGCGCCAGAGAGGCTGCGCGCAAAGCACGCGAGATGACGAGACGGAAAGGTGCGCTCGACATTGCAGGGCTGCCGGGCAAGCTGGCGGATTGCCAGGAAAAGGATCCTGCGCTGTCGGAACTCTACCTGGTCGAGGGTGATTCGGCCGGCGGTTCTGCGAAACAAGGGCGTGATCGTCGCACCCAGGCGATCTTGCCGCTGAAGGGCAAGATTCTGAATGTCGAGAAAGCCCGTTTTGACAAAATGTTGTCGTCGCAGGAGATTGGAACGCTGGTAACGGCGCTGGGTTGCGGCATAGGCAGAACCGAATTCGACGTCGCGAAGCTTCGCTATCATCGCATCATCGTCATGACGGACGCTGATGTGGACGGTTCGCACATCCGAACGCTGCTGCTGACGTTTTTCTTCCGCCAAATGCCGGAACTCATCGAGCGCGGCCACATCTATATAGCCCAGCCACCGCTCTACAAAGTGAAAAAGGGTCGACAGGAACGCTACATCAAAGACGATGCGGAATTGAGCGAGCACTTCCTCCAAATGGCGCTCGATGACGCCGAGTTGTACATCAATGATCAGGCGCCGCCACTAAAAGGTGAGCAACTCGAATCGTTGTCACGCAGTTACCGGAGTGTCCTCACTCGTTTAGAGGCACTGACGCGAATCTACCCGATTCACTTGACCAGACTCCTGTTGGATGGGCCTCCGCTACAACCCGAGAATCTCAACGATGTTTCGCGGGTGACCGATTGGGTGAATGCATTGCGGGCTCGGTTCCAGGCGAGCGCCGGTCACGACATCCGCGTTAGCGTGACGTTCGACCCCGAGCACCAAGTGTATTTACCGACGGTCACGATCAACACCCAAGGTGTTGCGCAGCATGTCACCTTCGGTCAGGACTTCTTTCTCTCTGCCGATTATCGAAGTATCGCCAGTCTTGCGCAGCGCCTTTACGAACTCGTTGGGGACGGAGCGTACGTCAGGCGCGCCGACAAACGCATGGCAGTCCAACGTTTCGGTGATGCGCTTGACTGGTTGATGGACCAGGCGCGGCGCGGCGTTGATATCCAGCGCTACAAGGGCCTTGGAGAGATGAACCCGGATCAACTTTGGGAAACGACAATGGACCCGGAGGTGCGCCGCATGTTGCGGGTGACAGTCGATGATGCAATCGCGGCCGACCAGATGTTCACGACGTTAATGGGCGACCAGGTCGAGCCGAGACGAGATTTCATTGTCTCTAATGCATTATCGGTGGCGAATCTCGATGTCTGATTTCTGCGCGTCCGAATGTAGTCATGCCTGCCGCCAGGGTTGCCTCGGCTGACGCATTGAGCTGCTTGCGGTTGATGCCGAGTGCGGGAATCGGTGGGGATACGATGACCCGAATAGTGCCGGGGCGCTTGCCCAGACGGTGTGCCGGCCAAAACTCCCCTGCGTTGTGAGCCACCACGAGCACGGGGCGGCCGCTCGACTCCGCCAGTGCCGCGCCACCGATCTGAAATTTGCGCGTCTCGCCAATCGGCACGCGGGTTCCTTCTGGAAAGAGTACGACCCAGATCCCCTTATCGAGGCGCGCCTTACCTTCGTTGATCAGGGCGCGCAACGCGGCCCGCGGGTCGGTACGGTCGATGGCGATGGGCCGCAACAATCGGAACGCCCAGCCGAAAAAGGGGATCAGTAACAACTCGGCCTTTACGATGGTCGCCTGAGGCGCGAACAGGGTCTGAACAAATAGTGTCTCCCAAGTGCTCTCGTGCTTTACGAACACGATACAAGGCTCGCTGGGAATGTGCTCGCGACCCTCCACGCGAACGCTTATGCCGCAACACAGGCGCAGCCAGCCCAAAACCATTCGTGTCCAGCATCCGATCACAAAGTGAAACCGAAACCGGAACGGGAAGATCCACGCAATCAGTACAGACAACGACCCCCAGACGATCGTGACGCAAATATATCCTGCGTAAAACGCGAGTGCGCGGATATTTGCGATTGTCGCCCCGATCATCGATTGATGAGCCAGTCCGCCACGCACGCAAGATCGTCGAATACGCGTGTGACACCACTGGCGCGCGCGTCCGCTTCGCAATTCGTGCCGTTTCCCGTGCGCACCAGTACAGGGGTACATCCAGCCGCGAGCGCTGCCTGCGTGTCGCGCAGCGAGTCGCCGACAAAGGTGGTGTCGTTTGGCGATGCGTTCAGCACGCGCATCGCGTGCAGTAGTAGTCCGGGCTTCGGCTTGCGACACGCGCAGCGTGCATCGGGCGCGTGGGTGCAACAAAAGATTGCATCGATGTGCCCGCCCTCTCGGGCGATGGCCGCTCGCATAGTCTGGTGAATCGCCTCGAGATTGCCCTTTGCGAAGAGGCCTCGTCCCACACCAGCCTGGTTAGTGCAAACAGCAATGGTGCAGCCGATTCGATTGAGGCGCGCGATTGCCGCCAAGCTTCCAGGGATGGGTGTCCATTCAGACGGATGCTTGATGTACGCGGTTGAGTCCTCATTGATGACCCCGTCGCGATCGAGCAGTACAAGCGGCATAACGGATTCGTGCGTAAAATGCGCCGCAATCTTGCTGCAAATCTCAAACATGGTCAAAAGTGTGCGATGCGCCTGGTGTGGGGAAGATCCACTCTATGTACGCTATCACGACCTCGAGTGGGGTGTGCCGACGCGTGATCGCGACGCGCTATTTGAACTTCTGATTTTAGAGGGTATGCAAGCGGGTTTGAGTTGGATCACTGTGCTTCGAAAGCGCCGCCACTTGCGCGGTGTGATGTTCGCGTTCTGTCCAGAGACACTAGTACGACTTGGCGCGCGTGATCGTGTTCGGCTTCTTGCCGATCCTGGCGTCATTCGGCATCGCGGCAAGCTTGACGCTGTCCAAAGCAACGCGGCGCGATTTATCGAGTTGGATCACTTTGAGGGGGCGGCTGCGTTCCTGTGGTCGTTCGTCGATGATGCGCCGCAAATCAACAGATGGCGATCCGGCAGCCAGATCCCTTCGACCACGCCGGCGGCGGAGTCAATGTCGCGGGCATTGAAATCCAGAGGGTTCAAATTCGTCGGGCCGACGATCTGCTACGCATTCATGCAAGCGGCGGGCATGGTGAATGATCATCTGGCGACCTGCTTTCGACACGCGCAGTGCAATGAACCGGGCGCAAAGCGTTGCGTGATCGCCTGATCGCGCTTGCGCTTAAAGCGCTGCTGCGAGGGTTGAGCTGGCTGTCCTTCGGCTCGTTGCAGCACCTTGGTAAGATCGTTGGCGATTCGACATACGCGTGCGGCGGCGCGCTGAGACAAGTCACATCTTTGAACCTGGAGGTGTGCTTCCCGGAAATGTCTGAGGCGGAGCGCGATGGGCTTGTTCGAGAGAGTCTGCGCCACACCGGCCGCTTTGCGGCGGAGTTCGGCATCCTTTGGCGTCAGGGCGACCAGCGCTGGAAAGATCTGATCCGAACGGTTGACGGAATCGATGCGATCGACGAAGCGCAACGCGTGGGCAAGGGCGTGCTCGTTCTTGTGCCGCACTTCGGTAATTGGGAGGTATTGAATCTGTACTTGGGCGCTCGGTACGGACTCACTGCGCTGTATGATCCGCCGCAAATGTCGGCCTTCGACTCAATTACTCGCAACGCCCGCATGCGGACTGGGAGTTCGCTGGTACCGATCAATACGAAAGGTGTTCGTGCTCTCTACGTCGCTTTGAGGCAAGGGCGCGTGGCGGCGATTTTGCCGGATCAAGTGCCCTCCGCTGGGACCGGGGCGTACGTCCCTTTTTTCGGCAGGGCTGCGTTGACCATGACCCTGGCTCAACGCCTCGCTGACCGGCTTCAGCCCCGGCTGATCCTCGGCCACGCGCGTCGGCTACCCAGTGGCGCCGGATTCAGTTTGGGATTCGAAGTGCTTAGCGAGATGGAGAGCCTGAAGGAGCCGAAGTTGGTCCTTGGGGCGATGAACGCGGCGATCGAACGGCTCGTGCGAACCGGTCCGGCGCAGTATCAGTGGGAATACAAACGTTTCAAAAAGCCACCGACTCCGCACGAAAGGATCTACTGAGCCGAGCGCTTCTCGATCAACGAGTAGTAGAAACCATCCGCGCCATTGATTGCGGGTAACAGTTGTCGTCCAAATCGCGTCGGTATGCCACAGTCGGCATCTATTGGAATTACGCATGCGTTGGGTGCCCGCTCGGTGAACCATTCCACGATACGGTCGTTCTCGAGTGAGAGAACGGAACAGGTGCAGTAGAGCAGACGTCCGCCCACGTCGACGACTCGCCACAGACTTTCGAGCAACCGGCGTTGGACCGACTGATATTGACCAATGTCCGATTCGCGCTTTAGTAGCTTGATGTCCGGGTGTCGCCGCAGAGTCCCGGAGCCGCTGCAGGGTGCGTCCAGGAGCACGCGGTGGAACGGTGAGCCGTCCCACCAGTCTAGTTGACCAGCGTCGCCTAGCAAGACGATCGACGAGTCATCGAGGCCGTGTCGGCGACATTCTGCCCGGACCAACTCACAGCGATCTGCGTCAATGTCCATCGCCCGCAACTCAACACCGGGCGCGTATTCGATGATGTGCATCGCTTTGCCGCCCGGTGCGGCGCAGGCGTCGAGTACGCGTTCCCCCGCCCTCGGCCGCAGGATTGGCGCGGCCCACATCGCACCGGCGTCCTGGACGCTGGCCCAGGCTTGCGCCAGCCCGAGGTCTGCCGTGGCCGTCGGAGTATCCACCACCACGCAGTCAACCGGGTCGCCGAAGTGGGCGCTTACACCGACCGATTTCAGCGCTGCCACGACCTGTTCCCGGCTCGTGAGTGCTCTATTGACCCGCAATGTGAGCGGAGCGCGCGAGAGGCTTGTGGATAGTATCTCTCGCCACGCTTCGGGATAATCCTCGCGTACTAGATCGATCAACCACTTCGGATGGTCAAATGCAGCCTCTTCTGACGTTGCCTCAAGCGAAGGCTCCAAAGCGAGGCTGCGCAGAACATGGTTGATTAGACCGCGCGCCCACGGTCGGCCGATCTGACGCGCCGCATCAACACTTTCGTTCACTGCTGCGTAGCCCGGAACGCGCGTGTGTCGAAGCTGGTAGGCGCCTACGAGTAGAAGGCAGAAGACGATCATGTCTCGCGGCTTCAACGCTTCATTGAGTCGAGCGCTGACCTCGTCCGACAACGAGTAGAAGTGCCGCACAGTACCAATGGTCAACTCGTGGACGAGAGGCTTGTCTCGATCAGAAGGCGTCGCCAGCGAAAGGACGCGATCCAGTGAACGCCCGCCATACACAACCTGGCGCACCAGTTCGGCTGCGTAACCGCGCGCGTTAGGACGATTTGGCAAGCGACTGTCCGGCGCGAATGAGATCGGCATAGCCGTTGATGAGCGATGCGACATCCATCGGCGTGCCCTTTCCACGGGACAGGGCAATTTGCGTGACGCGTAAGCATCCCGCGCCGCACGCGATGATCAACCCACTCCGATCGATTGAAATGACAGTGCCGGGCGCGGCATCCGGTTGCATCGGAAGCGCTGTCGCAAACAGTAGTCGTACACGCTCGCCGCCAACCCAACAGCACGCGGGCTGCCGCGAATTCAAGGCGCGAATTTTCAAGGCAATGTCCGTGGCTGATGCGGCCCAGTCGATCCGCGAATCCTCGGGCAACAATTTGCTGGCATAGGTAGCGCCGGCATCCGGTTGTGGTTGGGCGCAAGCGACGCCAAGTTGCTCCAGACAGTTCGCGAGGGCTTTGCTCCCTAGCGTCGCCAGACGTTCACGCAGCGAGTCGCCCGTGTCACCGTCGCGAATTGCGCACTCTGTCCGCAGCAGGACAGGCCCGGTATCCAATCCCTCGTCCATCTGCATAATTGATATGCCCGTCATGGTATCCCCCGCCATGATTGAGCGCTCAATTGGGGCGGCCCCGCGCCAGCGCGGCAACAAGGACGCGTGGACGTTGATGCACCCATGTCGTGGTACGTCGAGAATGCGTTTTGGCAGGATAAGTCCGTAGGCAGCAACGACCAGCACGTCGAGTCCATCCGCCGCCAATACCGCTGCTTCCTCACGCAGGGTCGTAGGCGTGCGCACGGCAATATTGTTGGAACGGGCGACCTCCTCTACGGCCGACTGCGAAAGCTTGCGGCCACGCCCGGTCGGTCGAGCTGGCTGACAGTAAACGACCGCGACTTCGTGGCGGCCTAGAAGTGATAGCAATATGGTGGCCGCGAACGGCGGTGTGCCTGCGAACCCGAGCCTGTGTCGGTGCGGGTAGGTTGATGGCATCGGTCAGACGCCGACGCGATGCTGCTTTTCCAGCTTCTTGCGGATGCGCTGGCGTTTCAGGCCCGATATGTAGTCGACGAAAAGTTTGCCCTCGAGATGGTCGCATTCATGTTGGATGCAGACGGCCAACATGCCATCCGCTTCCAGTTCGAAGGTGGCACCGTCGCGATCCAGTGCCCGGACCCGTATGTGTTCGGCGCGCTTGACCAGTTCGTAAAAGCCAGGAACGGAAAGACATCCCTCCTCAGACTCCTGCTCCCCGTCCAACACATCGATGGTCGGGTTGACGAATGCGTAGGGCGTATCACGTTTCTCGGAAACATCGACGACGATGATGCGCTGGTGCACGTTGACCTGGCTGGCAGCGAGTCCGACGCCCGGAGCGGCATACATCGTTTCGAAGAGGTCGTCGATCAGGCGCTGTATTCGCCCGTCAACTCGATCGACAGGCGTTGCTATCGTTCGTAGTCGGGGATCGGGATACTCAAGGATGTTCAGCAGTGCCATTGGGGTGTGATCTATCTCTAGTATTGGTGCAATTTGTGCTGCTAAGATTCAGAACGCTAATGATTTTCTGCCTGTGGATCAGCCGTGCTCACCGCGCGACCCCCTATCATAAAAGGATTCAAAACATGTGGAAATCAGTCCCAGTTTTGCTCGGCGCGGCGTTGTTCGCAATGGCAGCTTGGGCACAATCCACAGGGAATCTCGAACCATATCTGCGGGCAGATCATCCCGAATCGTACACCGTAAAGAAAGGCGACACGCTTTGGGGGATCAGCGGCCAGTTTTTGCAGAAGCCCTGGGAGTGGCCGGAACTGTGGCGCGCCAATCCGCAGATTGAGAATCCGCACCTAATCTACCCAGGCGACACCATACGATTGGTTTACATCAACGGCAAACCGGCTTTGGTGCTTGACCGCGGTGACGCATCGCGAACTTATAAGGCGTCGCCTTCCACCGACGTCAAGCTTTCGCCACACATTCGAGCGACGCCGCTTGAATCGGCAATTCCCGCAATCAATCTCGACGCGATTCAGGGATTCCTGGTTCAGAACAGGGTGGTGACGCCTGCAGTGCTGGACGCTGCGCCGTACGTGATCCAAGGCGACAGTGAGCGCTTAGTTGTAGGAGCGGGTGACCGCCTCTACGTACGTGGCGCATTACCCGAAAGTGAATCGTACAGTTTCGTTCGAAAGGGCACGCTGTACCACGACCCACATACCAACGAAGTATTGGGTCTGGAAGCCACGTATATTGGGCTTGGACGCGTGATCGCATCTGAAGGCGACATCACAACGTTCTTCGTCACCAGCTCGCGCGAAGAAGTGCAAATCGGCGATCGCGTACTGCCGACCGAAGAGCGGAAAGTCGAATCGACGTTCTATCCTAGCGCGCCGTCCAGTCAGGTCGATGGAGAGTTGATCGCGGTGTTCGGCGGCGTAACCCAAGTTGGCCAATACGATGTGGTCGTGCTTGATCGGGGCGAGCGCGAGGGCCTCGCCTCCGGAAACGTGCTCGCCATATACAAACGCGGCGCGCTCGTCAAAGACCGCATCGCGAATAGCACTGTTCAGTTACCGTCGGAGCGGGCTGGACTCCTGATGGTGTTCCGCGTGTTCAAAAAATTGTCGTATGGACTCGTGTTGGCCGCCGAGCGGCCGCTTGCTGTGGGCGACGAGGTCAAGAACCCCTAATCACGCACGAGCACCCAGCAACAACGCACGCACGGGTGCGTTTCGTCCTACATCTTTCACATCTGTTGCAAGCTTTAGTCGGTTGGTTCGATTGAGGCCGTCCACGATTTGCATCCGAAAGAACTCACCGCGCTACTGGCATTGCTATCGAGTCATGGCGCCGATCGCCGTCTGGTGCGACGCGTTGTCGCAGATACGTGGCGCTCTGGCGGTACGCTTGATGAGGCGACTACTCGGCTGAAGGTAGATTTTGGTCTGGAACCGTTACGCAGAGCGGATGTGGCGCATCAGCAGCGCGCGCTCGAGCGCTTTGACATACGAGTTGTGCGAATCGGCGATGCGGAGTTTCCGGCGCACCTGGCCGCGGTGCCCGATCCGCCGATCGCGCTGTTCGTGCAAGGCTGCGTCGCTGCGCTGGCGAAGCCAATCTGCGTTGCGGTCATCGGTAGTCGGCGTGCTTCGGTATCCGGGCGGGTAACTGCTAGGGCGTTGGCCAGAGACCTAGGGGGTGCGGGAGCGGTAATCGTGAGCGGGCTGGCATTGGGGATCGATGGCTGTGCTCATCGCGGGGCGCTCGATGCGGGCGCGTCGACCGTTGCAGTGGTAGGGGGTGGACACGGCAGCATCTATCCACCGAGCCATCGGGGCCTGGCGGTGCAGATCGTTGCCGCATCCGGCGCCGTGGTGAGCGAATACCCGCCATACAACCCGCCAACACGGGGCAATTTTCCCGAACGCAATCGGATCATCAGTGGCCTCGCCGCAGGCGTTGTCGTCGTTGAAGCGACGCTCAAAAGCGGGACGTTGATTACCGCCAGGATGGCGCTGGAGCAGGGTCGAGAGGTGATGGCAGTCCCGGGGGCGGTGTCTGATGGCCAACACGGGGGATGTCATCGGCTGATAAAACAGGGCGCGGCGCTGGTGGAAAACGTGACAGATGTGCTCGAAGCGTTTGGGTTGCAACTGACAATTGCCGCTCGGCGCGACGCACCTGATGATGCCCGATTGGCAAGAATTCTGGCTGCGGTCCCAACCACCGTTTCCTCATTGAGCGTCATCGTGGCGTCGCTGGCGATGCCTGTCGACGAAGTTCTTGGTGGACTTGTGGAGCTAGAAATGGATGGGTTTGTGGAGACCCATCGCGGCGGTTATATTCGGCGGCCACCGACAAGCAGAGATATGAGATGACGTGGGTCGCGATCCTGATGGGTTCGGAGTCCGACTGGCCGGTCATGCAAGGGGCCGCAGATACCTTGGAGTCACTGGGCGTTCGTTGCGAGGTGCGTGTCACATCGGCACACCGAACGCCTCGAGCGACCATCGATTATGTCGTCGATGCCGAAAAACGCGGTTGCAGCGCGTTCATTTGCGGCGCAGGGATGGCGGCCCATCTCGCTGGAGCGGTGGCTGCCGTGACGATTCGGCCGGTGATAGGCGTACCGCTCGATGCAGGCTCCCTAGGTGGATTCGATGCACTTCTATCGACTGTTCAGATGCCGGGCGGTATCCCGGTGGCGACGGTTGCGATCGGCAAAGCGGGCGCGAAGAACGCCGCGTATCTATCGGCCCAGATATTGGCGCTGCAGGACGAGGCGTTAGCAGCGCGTCTACACGCGGACCGAGCCACCAACACGACACGTTTAGAACAACAGAATAAGACGCTCGGGCAACTACGAGGCGGTTGATACGCCATTGCGTTCGAACGACGCCTTTCACTTGAGGATTGCAGCCACCGTATTGCGGGCGGGCGGGCTTGTTGCCCACGCCACCGAGGCCGTCTGGGGCCTGGCGTGCGATCCGTTCAACGTCGACGCGGTCACTCGACTGCTGCTGCTCAAGCGGCGCTCCGTGTCCAAGGGTCTGATCGTCATCGGTGCCGATGTGTCCTACTTTTCGGCAGAAATATCGGCCCTGAGTGAAGTCGACGCAGCACGTGTCCGGCGCACTTGGCCCGGCCCCGAATCGTGGCTCGTTCCAAATTGCCAATTTCCAGCGTGGATTACAGGCGGGCGCGAGAGTGTCGCAGTTCGAGTTCCCGGGCACGCGCAGGCGCGCGCCCTTTGCGTCGCTTTCGGCGGCGCTCTCGTATCAACGTCGGCAAATCCGAGCAGTCGTCCCGCGGCGCGAACTGAACTGGCTGTCAGGCACTACTTTTCAGGGCGAATCGACTATCTGTTGCACGGCGTAGTAGCGGGTGAACCTGCCCCTAGTCGCATCCACGATGCGAGGTCGGGAGCGCGGTTTAGATGACGTCACGTTACGCCGTCATCGGCAACCCGATCGGACACAGTTTGTCGCCGCGCATCCACCAGATGTTCTCGGATCAGACCGACCTGAAGCTCGAATACGAAGCCATACTTTCACCCCTCGATAGCTTCGTTAGTACTCTGCGGGCTCTATTTGAAAGCGGCTTGGATGGCGTCAACGTTACGCTGCCTTTCAAAGAGGCCGCGTTCGACTGGGTTACGGAGCGCGACCAGTACGCGGGTTCCGCAGGTGCTGTGAACACCATCGTTGCCTTGGAGAGAGGATTCCGCGGATGCAACACTGACGGTATTGGGTTGCTGCGAGACCTAACGATCAACCTGGGCTGCGAGGTCGCGAACAAACGCGTATTGATTCTCGGCGCGGGTGGTGCCGTCCGAGGCATTCTAGGTCCGCTGCTCGGGGCCGGTCCGGACAGCGTAGTAGTCGCGAATCGAACTATTGCGCGCGCGCAAATGCTGCAGGAGCGTTTCGAAGACCCTCGCGTTCGGGTAGCAGAGGTCCAAGCGCTATCGGATCCGTTCGACATCGTCATCAATGGCACCTCGGCAGGGTTGACCGGAGCGGTGCCGCGAGTACCCGATGTGGTTGTCGCCGGTAGCTTGGTGTACGACATGGTTTATGGACGCAACGCGGAACCATTCTGTCGTTGGGCGCGCGAACGCGGCGCGGAACGTGCAGTCGACGGTCTGGGTATGCTGGTTGAACAGGCTGCGGAAGCATTCCAACTGTTTCACGGCGTTCGTCCTGATAGTAGCGCCGTACTGCGACGACTGAACGGCCTTCGATGAGCCGCGCGCGATTCATCGCGGGTGCGGTGTGCGTTGCGTGTGCGGCGGTCGATCGAATCGTCATCGAAGAGCGAAACGGCTTGTGGTTGCAACGATGCGTTGCGTGTGGCCGAGAGGATGAAGGCTCCGTTGGTTGGGGCTCGGCCGATGCGCCGGCTTCGGATGCCGAGACTTCGAACAAAGCCGCGATTGTGCTGATAGAGTTCAAAGACATCCCTTTCGAATGATGGAGTGGTGGCATTGATGCTTCGAACGCGTCAAGTCGTTCGCCACGACGTACAGGTTGAGGTTTCAAAGTGCGTCGCTATAGCTATAATCGCGAAGCTTCCCAGCGGCTTGATTGCTTATTGCATGTTCGACCAAGCTGCGATTGGCTCATAGAGGGCGTCACGAACCCTTGAGCCGAACGAAGTCGCGCATATGCTCTGCAGGATTGCCGAACCGGTCTCGGTACGGAACCGGTCAGGAGCATTCACCGCGACAAAGATAGTAATGCTCGGTCGAGACGGGCGCGATCGTGGCAACCCAAGAGCAAGGTACCAAGGTGAACATGAATCTTCTGATGCGCATTCTGGCAGGGGTTTGCATTGCGGCGTCGGCCAGTGCGGTGTGGGCGGACGAATTCAACTTGCGACGCGGTGCGACGGTGATCTCGCACGAAATTTACGACCTGCACATGCTCGTATTCTATATCTGTTGCGTCATTGGCGTGATCGTCTTCGGAGCGATGGGGTATTCTATATACGCGCACCGTAAGTCAGTGGGAGCCGTGCCCGCTCAATTCCACGAGAACACCCGCGTCGAAATCCTCTGGACGATCATCCCGCTGTTGATTCTCGTTGGGATGGCCATCCCGGCAACCGCAACTTTGATCAAAATGTACGACACGGGCGGCCAGGATTTGAGCATCGAAGTCCGCGGATACCAGTGGAAGTGGCAGTACAAATATCTCGATGACCAACATAAGCCTACGCTTTCGTTCTTTAGCAACATCGCAACATCGCAGGACGAAATCCACAACAAAGTGCCGAAGGGTGAGTACTATCTGCTCGAGGTCGATAACCCGCTGGTAATCCCGACGAAAAAGAAAGTCCGGTTCCTGGTCACGGGTAACGATGTCATCCACTCATTCGCGGTGCCCGATTTCGGCATCAAGCGCGACGCTATTCCGGGGATTATGAACGACGCCTGGGCTGTCGTGGACAAGCCCGGCATCTACCGCGGCCAGTGCTCTGAGTTGTGTGGCACTAACCACGGCTTCATGCCGATCGTCATTCGCGCCGTGCCGGAAGCGGAGTTCGAAACCTGGTACAGCACACAGCGCACCGCGTATGCGGAACGAGAAAAGATGGCGAATGAGACGTTCACCGTTGCGCAGCTCATGACGATGGGCAAAGAGGTTTTTGCGAAGAACTGCTCGGCCTGCCACCAGTTGAACGGCAAAGGTCTTCCGCCGACATTCCCTGCCCTGGCGGGCAGCAAGATTGCGACCGGTCCTCGCGATGCGCACCTTCATCGCGTGTATTACGGCGTGCCGGGCACTGCAATGCAGGCATTCGGCAAACAGTTGAATGCCGCGGAAATTGCTGCGGTGGTGCAGTACGAGCGTCACTCGTGGGGCAACAATACGAGCGACACGACCGAGCCCAAGGATGTTCTCGACTATGTTGCAACGCATAAGGAGTAGGGGTTAAGGCATGAGCGCAGTCATCGAGGCACACGACCACTCGGATCACGACCACGGTCCCGCCAAGGGGATTACCCGCTGGTTGTTCACCACCAACCACAAAGATATCGGAACGCTTTACCTGTGGTTCAGCTTTCTGATGTTCCTAATTGGTGGCACCTTTGCGCTGGTCATTCGCGCGGAACTGTTTCAGCCCGGGCTGCAGTTTGTCGAGCCCGAATTCTTCAACCAGATGACGACGATGCACGGCCTGATCATGGTGTTCGGCGCGATCATGCCAGCGCTCGTGGGCCTAGCGAACTGGTTGGTGCCGATGATGATCGGTGCGCCCGACATGGCGCTGCCGCGGCTGAATAACCTGTCGTTCTGGATTTTGCCGTTCGCATTCTCCCTGCTGCTCTCAACGCTGTTCATGAACGGCGGCGGTCCGAATTTCGGTTGGACCTTCTATGCACCGCTGTCGACAACCTATGCGCCGCTCAGCGTAACGTTCTTCATATTTTCGCTGCACATGGCGGGCGCGTCTTCGATCATGGGCTCGATCAACATCATCGCGACAATCCTGAACATGCGGGCGCCAGGCATGACCTTGATGAAGATGCCGTTGTTCGTGTGGACGTGGCTGATCACCGCTTATCTGTTGCTCGCGGTGATGCCGGTGCTGGCGGGCGTCCTGACCATGATGTTGTTCGACGTGCACTTTCATACCAGCTTCTTCAACGCAGCCGGGGGCGGCGATCCAGTGATGTTCCAGCACATCTTCTGGTTCTTTGGCCACCCTGAGGTGTACATCATGATTCTGCCGGTGTTCGGTGTGATCTCGCAGATCATCCCGACATTTGCGCGCAAGCCGCTGTTCGGCTACGACTCGATGGTGTACGCGGTCGCATCAATCGCGTTTCTGTCGTTCATCGTCTGGGCGCACCATATGTTTACCGTCGGGTTGCCGCTTGCGGGTGAGCTGTTCTTTATGTACTCAACGATGTTGATCGCGGTCCCAACGGGCGTAAAGGTTTTCAACTGGATCTCGACGATGTGGCGCGGTTCGATGACATTCGAGACGCCGA
This sequence comes from uncultured Gammaproteobacteria bacterium, assembly GCA_963735085.1. Lineage (GTDB taxonomy): Bacteria > Pseudomonadota > Gammaproteobacteria > Pseudomonadales > Azotimanducaceae > DATJGR01. The sequence goes on along the minus strand of CAVTJP010000005.1, from coordinate 1,140,318 downwards.
TGCTGTTTGCGATTGCGTTCGTCATCCTGTTCACAATCGGTGGTTTCTCCGGCCTGATGATGGCGATGGCGCCCGTCGACTTTCAGTACCAAGACACCTATTTCATCGTGGCCCACTTCCACTACGTGCTGGTGCCGGGATCATTGTTCGGAATTATCGCGGCAGTCTATTACTGGCTGCCGAAATGGTGTGGGCGTATGTACGATGAATCACTCGGCAAACTGCACTTCTGGCTGTCGTTCATCAGCGTCAACGTACTGTTCTTCCCGATGCATTTCTCCGGTCTCGCGGGTATGCCACGCCGTATCCCCGACTATGCGTTGCAGTTTGCCGATTTCAATATGATCTCGAGTATCGGCGCCTTCATGTTCGGATTTTCACAGGTATTCTTCCTGTTCATCGTCATCAAGGCGATTCGTAGCGGCAAGCCTGCGACCGATCGTGTCTGGGAGGGCGCGCACGGACTCGAATGGACGATTCCGTCGCCGGCACCGTATCACTCGTTCACTCACCCTCCGGTGATTACGGAAGCTGAAGCGCACTCATAGGCGATGACACTCGGTATCCATTTTTCGAGCTACTGGATTTAACGGAGCAATCGCGTCATGGCGACACAAGACCACAATCAAGATAACTCGGTGTACTTCGTACCGCACAACGGTTGGTATCCGGTCTTCGTGGCGCTCGGCATTTTTCTATTTCTGGGCGGTCTAGGCCACTGGCTCAACATGATCGAAATCGGGCAGTCGCCGAACCGCATGATGTTCTACGCCGGCGTGACTGTACTCGCGCTGGTCCTGTTCTTCTGGTTCACAAAGGTTATTCAGGAGAACCACGCTGGTATTCCGAACGCGCAGGTCAAGCGCTCATTCGTGTGGGGAATGGGATGGTTCATCTTTTCGGAGGTGATGTTCTTCGGTGCGTTCTTCGGCGCGCTGTTCTACGCGCGTCACTTCGTGGTGCCGTGGCTGGGTGGTGAAGGCGCCAAAGGGATTACCGGCGAGTATCTGTGGCCGAACTTCTCACCCACCTGGCCGGTGATCAACAACCCGGATCCAAGCGTTTTTACAGGTCCCCACGAATCGATGGCTTCGCGAGGAGTCAGCACTTGGCTCAGCTATCTTCCGTTCTGGAACACGGTCATTCTGCTGTCGTCGAGCTTCACGGTCCACTTCGCACACAGTGCGGTAAAGGCAGGTAAGCGTGGCGCGCTGATGTTCTGGTTGCTGGTCACGGTCATCGCCGGCGTACTGTTCCTGACTCTGCAGGGGTATGAATATCACCACGCATACACGGAACTCGGCTTGACGTTGGGTTCCGGCATTTATGGCTCGACGTTTTTCATTCTCACCGGATTCCACGGTTTCCACGTCACGCTCGGCGCGTTCATATTATTGATGCAGTTATTCAGAGCGATGCGTGGTCACTTCAAACCGGACGATCAGTTCGGGTTGGAAGCGGCATCATGGTACTGGCACTTCGTGGATGTGGTCTGGGTCTGCCTGTTTCTGTTTGTCTACGTGCTCTGATGATTGCGGGCCGCTAGCGGCCCATCCAAGGGGCGTGTAACGCCAACTGGCCGGTCGCGAGGCCATAACCGACCGCAATCAACAGTGCGGCTGCGAAGCCAATCCGCACACCGAGGGCATATAGCGCGCGTTTCGATCCCGGGCTTCCGCTGTCTTTGAACAGGAACCCGAGGCTCGTGAACAGACTCCCGAGCACGCCGAGCAGTAGAAAAACAATGATGGCTTTGAGGAACACGCTGGTGCCGCAACGAGGAAAACAGTGGGGCCACTCTAACGCAGCTAGCCCGCTGCAGTAAGGATCGCCTCATGCCTCGCTTCCGTCCGGGTTTGAGGATGACCATCCTGGTTGCACTGTTGCTACCGTTGATCGTGGGTCTTGGTTTCTGGCAGATCGATCGGGCCGCGCAGAAGCGTGCCATCGAAAATGCACGCCTCGCGAGCTTCGGAGCGCTGCCAATTGATGAGAGTGAGTTGGCCCATGCGCCAACTTTCGCCCGCGTGCGGCTCGAAGGTCGCTATGAAAGGGACCGGCAGTTTCTGCTCGACAACTACACGCGCCACGGGAGAACCGGATACGTTGTGGTAACACCGTTCTACACGGTCGGCGGCAAGCGGGTGCTGGTGGATAGGGGTTGGATTCTTGCGCCGCCGCTGCGCAGCGAATTGCCGGATGCGCCGCCGCCGCCAGGCAAAGTGAGCATCGTCTGCATGCTTTGGTCTGTGAGCGCCGCAATAGCAGACACCAGCGTATGGGATGACGGCTGGCCGAAGCGCGTCGAGCATTTCGATGGTGCGCGGATGGCCGACGCAATCGGTGGGGCAATGCCGGAAGAGTTCAGGCTCGAAGAGGGGCAACCGGGTAGTTTGAAGCCAATCGTGGTGGGTCAAGAGATGACGTCTACGCAGCACATCGGCTATGCGGTGCAGTGGTTTGCGATGGCAATCGCACTGGTGGTCGCATTCGTGGCGTGGGGTGTCCGCGGAGGACGCGAGGAGTGACGTTGGATAATCGTTTGGCCCGTCGCAACCGGATCATGCTTATCGTGTTGTTCGCGATCGGAATCTTGCCGGTGTTCGGGGCATTCTGGCTGTATGAGTCCTCGCGCTCGACCACACCTTGGGCGACCACTAACCATGGTGAGTTGCTGGACCCGATCAGGTCCGTAGGTGAGCTTCGGCTTACCGCCTCAGATGGCGCGACCTCGATGCTAAACAGCGGCCAGTGGTGGTTGGTGGTGGTAACGGCCGACGGTTGTACCGCTGCGTGTCAGACCGCGGTTCATCAACTGCGACAACTGCACGTCCTATTGGGCCGCGATGCGTCCCGCGTGCGTCGCGGCATTGTTGCGCTTGGCGATACACCAATCGACCCTCGACTGGATGCGTATCCAAAGTTGGTGCACTTCACCTGCCGCGTGGGCCTACACCCCGGCGTCTACATTGTCGACCCACTGGGCAATCTCGTGTTGCGATATGGCTACGCAAGCGCGGGCAAGCCCGTGCTGGAAGATTTGAAGCAGCTGCTGAAGGTGTCGCACATTGGTTGATCGATCCGCAGATGCGACGATGACGTGGCTACGTCGCGGTGCCGCGCTCGGGACGGCACTGGCATTCGTAGTTGTGGTGCTCGGCGCGTTCACCCGATTGTCGGACGCCGGACTCGGGTGTCCGGACTGGCCCGGCTGCTACGGCTATCTGTCTGTACCCGGTGCGGCCGCAAACGTGGAGACTGCGCAGGCGCGATTTCCGCATGCGCCGTTCGAGGCTCGCAAAGCGTGGCCCGAAATGGTTCATCGGTATTTCGCGGGGGCTCTCGGGCTTTTGATCGTTGCCCTGGCCGCCGTTGCGTTTCGTGGGCGGTCGGCGAACGTGCCGCTGAAATTGCCGCTGGGACTTGTTGGGTTGGTGATCTTACAGGCCGCATTCGGGATGTGGACGGTCACGCTGAAGTTGTGGCCGCAGGTAGTTACGACGCACTTGCTTGGCGGTTTCGCGACATTGAGCTTGTTGTGGCTGCTGTATCTGCGATCCAGCGCGCTACATCCTCTCGGTGCACGCCTTCGGTGGCATGCAGTCGTTGCGTTGGCGGCGGTCGTCGTTCAAGTAGCGCTCGGCGGCTGGACCACCTCCAACTATGCCGCCCTGGCCTGCCCCGATTTCCCGACCTGTCAGGGCCAGTGGTGGCCACCGATGGATGCTGCGGCCGGCTTTAATTTTTTCCAACATATTGGACCAAACTATCTTGGCGGATTGCTCGACAACGGTGCGCGAGTTGCGATTCATATGGGGCACCGAATTGGCGCGCTGTTGGTATTTTTGACCGTCGGATCATTGGCGATTCGTCTTGTCATCCAGCGCGACAGCAGGACCCTCGGCATCGCGGTACTAGCTTTGTTGACGGCCCAGATCGCACTCGGAATCACCAACGTCGAGTTCGCGTTGCCGCTGGCGGTCGCAACAGCACACAACGGCACAGGGGCACTCTTGTTGCTCGGAGTCATTGCAGTAAACTATCGCTCCTTCCGAGCGAGGTCCCCCGATGAGTGAGCTTGCAGCGCCGAATGCTCGTGCGACATGGCGCGATTATCTGGAGATGTGCAAGCCGCGTGTCGTGTTGTTGATGCTGCTGTGCGCGATCGTCGGAATGTTTCTGGCGACACCCGGCATGGTGCCGACGTACACCTTGGTGTTCGGAACACTTGGCATCGCGTTAGTTGCAGGCTCCGCGGCCGTCGTCAATCACATCGCCGATGCCGAGATCGATGCGCGCATGGCGCGCACGCACGATCGTCCGGTTGCCACTGGCAGAGTCACTGCAATGCAGGGCATGGTGTTCTCGGCGTTGACAGGCGTCGCGGGAATGCTAGTGCTTTATGAACTGGTCAATCCGCTGACGGCATGGTTGAACTTTGCATCGTGGCTCGGGTACGGCATCGTCTACACGTTATTTCTCAAGCGCGCGACGCCGCAGAATATTGTGATTGGTGGTTTGTTCGGTGCCGCGCCTCCGTTGTTTGGTTGGACTGCCGTCAGCAACAGCGTGGAGCCCGGTTCATTGCTGCTGGTACTGATAATCTTCGCGTGGACGCCGCCGCACTTTTGGGCGCTGGCCCTCGACCGAAAGGAGGAATACCGAAACGCCAAGATTCCGATGCTGCCGGTCACGCACGGTGAGGTCTACACACGTTGGCACATCCTGTTCTACACGCTGATCCTGATCGTAGTCAGTCTGCTGCCCTTTCTCATTGCGATGAGCGGATTCATTTACCTGGCGGCGGCCGTGTCGCTTGGAATCGGATTTCTGTATTGGGCAGTCACGTTGCTGCGCGCCAAGAACCCGCGAGCACCGATCGAGACCTTCCGCTATTCAATTCTCTACCTGATGCTGTTGTTCGTCGCGCTGCTCGTTGACCACTACTATCCGACCGGTCTTGCGGCTGCGCATTCTGGAATCAATTTTCAGGCGATCTCCGGAAACCCCGCGTGAGTCGCGGTGTTCGCGCGACGGTCGCGCTATGCGTCGCGTTCATTGTGGTCGTTGTCGCTGTACAGTTTTACAGCGTTACACGGCAACCGCTGCTCAACGCCGCCGCGCTGCGCGAACAAGGCACCTATCTGCTGCCGGCGCCACGCGTCCTTGCGCCGTTTCACCTCACCGATCAGAACGGCGTTGCGTTCGACAACGCCAGCCTCTCCGGACATTGGTCCTTGCTGTACTTCGGTTTCACCGCGTGCCCCGACGTTTGCCCGGTAACATTGTCAGCACTTGCGCAGGTGGAAAATAGGCTGGCGCACGCGGATCGGCACGATCTGCTGAATCGGCTGAAGATCTATTTCGTATCAGTGGATCCAGAGCGCGACGATAGCGCTGCCGTAGGTAAATACGTCAAGGCATTCTCGCCGCGGTTCACCGGCATTACCGGTTCGCGCGAAGCGCTGGCGGGGTTCGCCAAACAGCTCAACGTTGCATTCATGAAGGTCCCGGATGCGAAGGGTGGCTACACAATCGATCACACGACAAACATCGTTATTGTAGATCCCAAGGGCCGCTATATTGGCTTCATGAAGCCACCGCATCAGCCTGATAGAATTCTCGTCGCCTATGAGTCGATCGCTCAACGACTCTGAACGAAACGATTACCCCTTCGATGCTTCAGGCGAGTAGCCGCGCGTCCAAATAGTAGAAGCGAGCCGCGTGCTGCTGAACGATTCGCTGAAACTCTTCCGGGTTGTTGACGCGAGCTCGTGGCTGCGACTTGCGCCTCATGTCGACCGTTAGGCGCGACAGCCAGAACGCGGCTGCTGCGTAAAGGGCGAACATCGGGAAATGCCATGCTTCCGTGGGCGTCAGCGGCCGGATCGCGTGATACGCGCGCAGCAGCGCTAGCGTTCGATCGGAATCGAGAACGCCGCTATTGTCGTTGCACCAGTCGTTTGCGGCGACCGCCAGGTCATAGATCCAGTAGCCCGCAGCGGCATGATGGAAATCGAGCACACCGGTGAGTCCACGCTCCGAAAACAGGACGCTGTCCCTGAAAATATCTCCATGGATGATGCCGCGAGGCAGTCGTTGGACATCCTCCCGCCGCAACATTGAGCCAATGCTTTCCACGATGTCCCGCGCCATCCGAAAATCGGCGTAAGGAATCTCGCCGCGAACCAGTTCGACATGCTGCGCAAGCCAGGCTTCGCCGCATGGATGATCCGGAGCTTGCGCGCTCAGCGAAGAGGTTGCCTTATGAAATCTCGCCAGGAACCGCCCAACGGATTCACATTGTCGTATGGTCGGATTGACGACGTGCCTTCCGCATAAACGCGGCGCAACGATCGCTGGTTTGCCATTGATCTGCTCGTTCGGTGCGCCATGACGATTGCGAATGATCGGTGCGACTGGCAGCCCAGCGTCTGCGCATGCGTCGAGCAAGTGAACCAACATCGAGCCCGAGTGTGGTCGTTGCTCGAGCATCGTCACCACTATGTCGTGTGGTCCGTGGCTCGACGCAACGCGCACGTAGTAGTTGGAATTCTCCGCACCGTCGGACGCCGGCCAAAAACGCTCCACTCCGCCTAATTCGTATTTGGCGAGCAGGTCCTCGAGGTCGAACTCGTTGAGTGAAGTTAACGCAGCCACTGGATTTGCTTAAAACTCGATGATCTTCCAACTCGGGATCAACATATCAGCCTTGTCGAGATCGCCGAATCCTCGAGTGCTGTCACGGGGCACCAGGTAGTAGGGCTTCCCATGCTTCGGAACGATCTTGATCATCCGGAGCTCGCCAGCTTGCCGATACTCGTACACCGTTCGTTGTTCGCCGACAACGATCGTGACGTCCGGTCCCTTGATGTCCTGGGCAACATCGGCCGCGCGAGCTTGTCCGATCGCGCCTAGAAGCAGCGCGGCCGCGATCCAGCCGTGCCGTTGCCTGGTCTGAGCCACTGAATTCACATGCTGTGATAGAGTCCACGACGACCTAATCTTGACCCAATTCATGATCCACGACAAACCCTTGGTGCTCGTCGACGGATCGTCGTACCTGTTCCGAGCCTTCCACGCGCTGCCGTCGCTGACCACGTCGAGTGAATTTCCCACCGGCGCGATTCGCGGCGTGATCGGCATGCTGCGCAAGCTCGCAAAAGACTATGCGGGTAGTCCGATCGCGGTGGTGTTCGATGCCAAAGGCAAATCGTTTCGCAACGATCTATTTGCCGAATACAAAGCAAATCGCCCATCGATGCCGGACGATCTGCGGGTCCAGATCGCTCCGATTCACGACATCATTCGGGCGATGGGATTGCCGCTGCTGGCGGTTGAAGGTGTCGAAGCGGATGACGTCATTGGCACGCTGGCGCAGGAGGCGACGGCCCGGAAGCGCGAAGTCGTCATATCGACGTCCGACAAGGACATCGCACAACTGGTCAGCGACCACGTCACACTGATCGACACCATGACCGACAAGCGCCTCGATCGTGAAGGCGTGATCGCCAAATTCGGTGTACCGCCGGAACGAATCGTCGATTATCTGGCGTTGACGGGTGATACGTCCGACAACATTCCGGGCGTGCCGAAGGTGGGTCCCAAAACCGCCGCAAAGTGGATCGCTGAATACGGCAGTCTCGAAGAGGTGGTGGCGCACGCGGAGGGCATCTCCGGCAAGATCGGCGAAAATCTGCGCGCGAGTATTGAGATGCTGCCGTTGTCGAAGCAACTGACGACCATCAAGTGCGACGTCAGCCTTGATGTCGGCATCGAAACACTCATGCCCGATCCGGTCGACGTTGAGCGGCTGCGGGAATTGTTCGAAAAGTTCGAATTCAAGGCGTGGCTCGCTGAGCTACCCGAGCGCGATGCTCCGAGTGGAACCGAAGCAGCCGACGTGGCTGAAGGCGAACGTTACGAAACCATCACCGATTGGGCCGCGCTCGATCGTTGGATCAAACTCATACGCGCAGCGCGACGGCTGTCGCTCCAGATTGAATGCAGCGGTCCCGATTACATGCGAGCGGATCTGGTCGGAATCGCGCTGGCGATCGAACCAGGACACGGAGCCTACATTCCTGTCGGACATGACGACCTGCTTGCGTCGGTGCAACTACCTCGTATTGCGGTGATCGAGCGGCTCAAGTCACTGCTGGAAGATGTCGATCTCGCGAAGATCGGCCACAATGTAAAGTACGCCAAGAACGTATTTAAGCGCTACGACATCGAACTCGATGGCGTCGCGTTCGACACGATGCTCGAGAGCTACGTGCTCGACAGCGTTGCATCGCCCCACGATACGGTTGATCTCGCGCAACGCCACCTGGGCATCACGCCGCTCAGTCTTGAAGACGTCGCCGGAAAAGGCGCGAAGCAGATCAGCTTCAATGCCGTTTCGCTCGACCGAGCGACGCATTATGCGGCGGAGCGCGTCGACATCACGCTCCGACTGCATGAGGCATTGTGGCCGAAACTCGTCGCCGAACCCCGGTTGCGATCAGTATTCGATGATATCGAGATGCCGTTAGTCGCTGTGCTATCGCGTATGGAGCGATCCGGCGCGATGGTGGATGGCAAGTTGTTGATCGCGCAGAGCGCTGAACTGGCGGAACGGATCGGGGTGCTCGCACACGAGGCATTCGAAATCGCGGGCGAGGAATTCAATCTCGACTCGCCGAAGCAACTGCAAGTGATCCTGCACGAAAAGCTCGGCCTGCCCGTATTGCGAAAGACGCCGGGTGGGCAACCCTCGACAGCGGAGCCGGTGCTCGCAGAACTGGCACTCGACTATCCGCTGCCGCGCGTCATCATGGACTACCGCAGCCTCACCAAATTGAAGTCGACATATACGGACAAACTTCCGCTGCAGATCGACCGCGACACGCAACGCATTCACACGTCGTATCAGCAGGCCGTTGCCGCAACGGGCCGGTTGTCGTCGATGGATCCCAACCTGCAGAACATTCCGGTGAGAACGGCAGAAGGGCGACGTATTCGGCAGGCGTTCGTCGCGCCGCCGGGAAGGTCATTGGTCGCTGCCGACTATTCTCAGATTGAACTCCGGATCATGGCGCACCTTTCGGGCGACGCGGGTCTGAGGCGCGCATTCACAGACGGACAGGATGTGCATCGGGCGACCGCGTCGGAAGTATTTGGCACGTCACTCGACGCCGTGACTGCGGATCAGCGGCGCAGCGCGAAGGCGATCAACTTTGGACTCATCTACGGCATGTCAGCATTTGGGCTGGGTCGGCAACTCGGGGTGGCTCGCGCGGTCGCTCAGGAGTACATCGAGCGGTACTTCGCCCGCTACCCGGGCGTGCGGGACTACATGGATGGAGTCCGCGCCGCAGCCGCGCAGCACGGCTACGTCGAAACAGTGTTCGGTCGGCGGCTGTATTTGCCGGAAATCAACGCCGCAAACGGGATGCGGCGTCAGGCCGCGGAACGGGCGGCAATCAACGCGCCAATGCAGGGCACCGCTGCGGACATCATCAAGCGGGCGATGATTGCAGTGGATAAATGGATCGCCGAAACGGGAATCGGCGCGTTGATGATCATGCAGGTTCATGACGAGTTGATCTTCGAGGTGGATGATGCGGACGTCGCCAGGCTGATTGACGGCGTCGTTGCGCGCATGGAATCAGCCGCGCCACTGGAGGTCGCGTTGGTTGTCGACGTCGGGCGTGGCCGAAACTGGGACGAAGCGCATTGAGAGATGGGCTCAGCGTCGATCAATACTCCGCTCGAGGGCCGATGGCTCGAATGGGTGCGTCAGCCACTCGCTCAGTTTTTCGATCGCCAACTCACGACCCAGACCGGACTGCGCGGAGAATAGTTGCACCGAAAACTGCGGCGACTCCAGACGCTGTTGCGCACCTCGAAGTGCCAGCGTGCGCGCGCCATGCTTGAGCTTGTCGGCCTTGTTCAGCAGAACGTGCAGCGGTAGTCGGGTTTCGGCGGCCCAGCTAACCATCATCGAGTCAAAGGGCTCGAACGGATGTCGGATGTCCATCACCAGGACCACCCCAACGAGATTCTCACGCCGCGCGAGATAGTCTTCGACATTGTTTTCCCAGACGTGCTTCTGGCTCTTTGCGACGCGCGCGTATCCGTAGCCGGGCAGGTCGACAAGGCGCCCTCCCAGGTCGGTGTCGAAAAAGTTCAACAGTTGCGTGCGCCCCGGCGTTTTGCTCGTCCGCGCGAGCTGTCGATTGCGAGTCAACTGATTGAGGACACTCGACTTCCCTGAATTGGAGCGACCGGCAACGGCGACCTCCGGTACATCGCTGCTTGGACACTCCCGCAGTGTCGGCGCGCTGGTCGAAAAGTGCGCGACGATACGATCCGGGTTAGCACCCATTCCAGCCACGTTGGTATATAATCCGCGCGCCCCTTGATAGTCGTTAAGTCTAACAAAGCTATGCTCACGAAGTGGTTACTCGTTGGTTTGTGTGGCGTCATGCCGGTGATGGCGATGGCGGCTAGCGATGCAGAAGCAGGTAAAGCGCTTGCCACACCATGTGGGGCCTGCCACGGCCAGAATGGGGTCGCGTTGGTGCCTGGCACTCCGAATCTTGCGGGCCAGAATCAGCGGTATCTGAAGGCTCAGCTACACATGATCAAGTCCGGCGTTCGCGAAGTAGCAATGATGGCCGGTCAACTGACGAACCTTTCCGACAGCGATCTGGACAACCTCGCCGCACATTTCGCCGCGATGCCTGCGCCCGTGGGTCAGGCTCAAGGCGATCTGATCGCGACAGGTGAACAAATTTATCGCGGCGGGATTGCGAAAAAATCTGTTCCGGCATGCACTGCGTGTCACACGCCGACCGGGTCGGGCAACGCGCCCGCGGGTTTCCCGCACATTGGCGGACAGCGATCCGATTACGTCATCCCCCAATTGACTGCGTTTCGCGAAGGGGAGCGCAAGACCGATGAAGCCTATGGCGAAGTGATGCGCGAAGTCGCCAACGGACTCACCGACACTGATATCAAAGCCCTCGCGAGCTACATCCAGGGTTTGCACTAAACCGTCGCGTTTGCGGTCTAACGAGTTAGACCGTGGGCATCCCCGCTGCGAGGAGTTTTGAAAGATGAAAATCGTCGCCATGGTCAGCGTGTCGCTGCTTTTGTTTGGGTTGTCGGTAGCTTCGGCGCGGGCCGATACCTTCGAGGTGGGCAACAACTACGATCTGCTGCCGATCCCTGTCCAAACGGCCGATCCGAGCAAGATCGAAGTTGTCGAAATCTTCTCGTATGGCTGTCCTCACTGTTTCGAGTTCGAGTCGTCACTCGAAGAATGGGAAGCCAAACAGCCGCCGGACGTCCTCTTTCGGCGCATACCAGCGGTCTTTCGCAAGGACTGGATTATCCTGGCGCAGGCTTTTTACGCGGCCAAGGCGCTCGGAGTGCTCGACAAAGTCAACGAACCGATCTACGAAGCGATTCACTTGAAAGGTCAGAATCCAGAGGACCCGGCTGTCCTTGCGGACGTATTCAAGGAGGCCGCCGGGGTCGATAACCAGAAGTTTCTGCAGGTCCTCAACTCGTTCGGTGTGCGCAGCAAAGTTCAGCAGGCTGACGCAGAGGGTCGGATGTATCGTCTGACTGGCGTACCAACGTTGATCGTCGATGGTAAATATACGGTGTATGGTCAGCACTTGACCGGAGGCAACGTCGATCGCCTTGAGGTGGTCGATTATCTGGTCGCCAAGGAACGTGCTGCGCGTCAAGCTAAGAAGGACCATGCACCAGCAACAGCGCAATAGTCGCTCGCGTCACCGGCCCGAACTGCCGGCCACACCTCAGTCGCGTTCGAGCGCGGTCGCTAGACTGCCCGAAAATATCATCGAACGTAGTCTGGCGGTTGGCATGAGAGGCGCGGGCGCACTGGCAAACTTCCGGTTCAATCGAAGAGTCGAGCGGCAGTGTGAGTCGGTTCGGCCGCTGGTCAATCCGCAGGGCATTCCGGTCGCCGATGTCGAAGGCGATGAACTGCGGTTGTTGAGCTTCAACATCCAGGTTGGCATCAGCACGGGACGATATCGTCATTATTTGACGAATGGCTGGAAGCATGTGCTGCCGCACGAAGCACGCGCCGACAACCTGCGTCTGATCGGCGACCTCGTGGCCGACTATGATGTGGTTGCACTTCAGGAAGTGGATACAGGGAGTCTCCGCAGCGGGTTCGTAAACCAGGTCGAATACCTCGCCTATCGCGGTCACTTTCCATATTGGTATGCGCAGCGTAATCGCGATCTTGGCCCGATCGCGCAGCATGGCAATGGCCTGTTGTCGCGGCTCGAACCGAGCGCTCTGGAAGATCACAAGCTGCCGGGTACATTCGCTGGCCGCGGCGCGATCGTTTCGCGATTTCGCTTTGGTGGCAAGGACGTGCTAATCGTCCTGTTGCACCTGTCGCTCGGCGAGCGCTCCCGGCACCAACAGCTGTCCTATGTGCGGTCGCTGATCAAGGACGATGCGAATGTCGTGGTGATGGGTGATATGAACAGCCATTTGAGCGGACTTCTGTTCGATTCGCCACTGGCCGATACCTCGCTGATGCCTGCGGCCAACGCCAAGCCGACCTATCCCAGCTGGCGTCCCGCGCTGATGCTTGACCATGTTCTGGTGACACCGAGCCTGACGATTCGAAGTTGCGACGTGCTCGACTGCAACCTGTCGGATCACCGCCCTGTCGCGGTACGGATTTCGGTCAATCCTCCTGACCGTCTCGCTGACGTACGTCAGTAGCATCAGTCGGTTGAACCGGCGCAACGGTCTTAGGCCTTTCCGGGTCCAGGGACGTCGTGTGCGTTTCCGCCACCGCTTTGTGCGCATCGGCATCGGTCGGTGCGGCGCCGGTGTTCACGGGCAGCAACGAGCGCAGGAAGTTGATGTTCTGATCGGCGAGCCGTTGCATGAGCTTCAAGGGATTCGCGTTCAAAACCTCCCGCATGCGCCGCTGATAGAGTTCCTGCTGCTCGAGAAAGGTCATGATGCTCTGCTCGAGATACCTGCTGAGCACGTTTTGCATGCTGTCGCCGTAGAACCGTACAACCTGTTCGAGCACGCGGTTGGTCAGTAGTGGCTCATGCCCTTCGGCTTCCTGCTCGGCAATGATCTGCAGCAATACCGACCGTGTCAGGTCTTTACCAGTCTTCGAGTCGAGGACTTTGACAGGGTCCTTACCGAGGATCATCTTGCGAACGTCGTCCAGTGTTACGTATTCGCTCTGCTGGGTGTCGTAGAGTCTTCGATTTGGATATTTCTTCAGAATCCGCACCGCAGCATGCTCCCAGGGATTACCATCGTGACCAACTATCGCCCATGGTATACGGTTTGACGCAGTGCGGAAATGCGGCTGAGATGCTGCAACGATCGCATCTGCAGCAATCAAGGAGGCTCTCCGATGAAAGTATCTGTTGACCTGGATCTGACACCGGAAGAACTGCGCCGCCTGTTTGGGTTACCGGACCTTTCGCCGATTCAGGCGCTGGTCGTTGAGCGCATAACGCGACAGGTCGAAAAAGGCATGGACAGCAATTTGATCGCTGGCATCACGCGGTCAATCATTACGGGTGGGGTTCAGTCCTGGGACGCTTATCAGAAACTCCTTGCAGGCATTTTGAATGCCTCGAAAACCGGCGAAACGAAAAAGGAGTCTGCTGACAAGCCCGACCATACGGGCTAGAGCGAACGCAGGGACCGCGCAGCGTAGATTGCGTCCGGGAATAGAAAGCAACGCGCGCCGGTACGCGCGAATTTGTGCCATTTTCCTACCGGCTGTGTCAGACGATCGCCGATCACATAGTAGATCGCGGGATTGAACCCCATACCGCAGTGGCTCGCGTAGACTTCCACATTGTCGGTGAGTGGTGTTTCCTCCTCGATGCACGTCTTCCAGTTCGCGATGCCGTCGGTACGACTATAGATCGCAGTCGAGGGCACGGGGGCGGGCCGCGAGATGTCGCCCAGGTCGCGCTTGAGGTCATCCGCATTTTCGCCGGTCGCCATCTCGAAGAGGCGCATGACGGCGGGTGCCGTACCGTTCGTTTCGGTCTGTCTGAACGGCGAGCCCAGCGTGATGACCTGCCGAATCTGTTCGGGGATGGCCTTCGCGATTTCGCGGGCAAACACGCCGCCGAGGCTTTGCCCAATCAATGAAACCGTCTGGCCGTGTTCGCGGGCAATATCGGCTACGGTGACGACAAGGCGTTCCATCAACAACCCGCGCGGTCCCAGGTTCCGTCCGAATCCCCAAGGAATTGCGTTGTAGCCCAGGTTGTTCAACCATCGACGCAACATTGCAGTAGATTGGCTGTCAGCCATAAAACCCGGTAGCAGATACACGGGATGCCCGTCGCCGCGCGACATATTGCGCAAAAACGGCAAGCTTGGAATCAGTGTCGAAGCTTCGAGCAACGCGCGCCATCCCTCGGACAGTGCCAGTAGGGTTGACGGAGGGCTCACCGTCGTGGTGTCGACCTGTAGTGCCATTGCTCACTCCGAATAACAACCGTTACAAGTAGCACAAAGCGATCTGTACTGTAAATGACGCAATTGCGCGCGGGCGTGAACCGGTTTGCGCGTCGCGGCGTGTGGTTGATGCGTGATTCAGGCGTAACAATGTCGGTGTAACGGATTAAACGGGGGTGCGGTATGCGATTTGGTTGGTTGGGGATTCTGCTGCTGTTGGGTGCGAGTTCGATGCCGCCGCAGCACTCTGCGGACCTGGTGCTACACAACGCAATCATCTACACGATGAACGCGACCCAGCCCAAGGCGCAGGCGCTAGCTGTGACGGCAGGCCGTATCGTTGCTATTGGCAGTAACGACGTAATCGCGCGGACATATACAGGCAAGACTGATATCGATCTGAACGGCCAGATGGTTTTGCCGGGCTTCCACGACTCACATGTTCACCCAGTCGCCGGCGGCGTCGAACTGGACCAGTGCAATCTCGTCGATCTCGCGACGGTGGAGGCGGTTACGGCAAAGGTGAGTGCGTGCAACAGGAGCGATCCAGGCTCCGGATGGCTGCTCGGCGCCGGCTGGGATTTGAGTCTGTTTCCGCAGGCGAACCCGAACAAGAGCCTGCTCGATGCGATCTCCACCGAGCGACCGATCCTTCTGGCCGGTGCAGATGGACATTCGTCGTGGGTGAACTCACGTGCGTTGACGTTGGCGGGCATCGAACGTGAAACGCCCAACCCCAGCCATGGCCTCATTGAGCGCGATGCCGAGGGCGAAGCAACCGGCACCTTGCGCGAATCGGCGCAGGAACTTGTACGCGCGGTCGTTCCACCGCTATCAGCGCAGGCGCGTCGCGAGGGACTGCTGCGAGGTTTGAAGATGGCAAACGGATTCGGCATCACTTCGTTCGTCGCAGCGGCGGTCGGTTCGGAGGAGCTTGCCGCTTATCAATCGCTCGAGCGCAGTGGCCAGCTCACGGCGCGCGTCGTCGCATCGATTGTCGTGACAGACCCTCAAGCGGATGCGCTGATGCATGCAGAAGATCGTGGCAGCAACGCCAGACTGCGGACCGATTCGGCGAAGATTTTCGTCGATGGTGTTCTGGAAGGCGAAACGGCTGCGCTGCTGCAACCGTATCTCGATCGTCCGGGCTACCGTGGTGATCTGAAGATCTCGCCGCAAGCGCTGGCGGCGCGCGTCATCGATCTCGATCGGCGCGGCATTCAAGTACACATGCACGCAATAGGCGATCGCGCCGTTCGAGTTGCGCTCGATGCAGTGGCGGCAGCGCGCAATGCGAATGGACCATCGGATAACCGACATCACATCGCGCATCTGCAATTGATTGATCCTGCCGATCGGCCGCGTTTCGCGCAGCTCGGCGTCATCGCCAATTTCCAGGCACTGTGGGCGTTCCCGGATCAGTACATCACCGAGGTCAATCTACCGCAGGTGGGCCAGGCGCGCGTTGAACAGATGTATCCGATCGAGTCTGTGTTGCGCGCAGGTGGCCGGATTGTTGGTGGCAGCGATTGGTCGGTGTCGTCGATGAACCCGCTGCTGGCAATCGAAACCGCGATCACGCGCAGCGATCCCAGCGGGCGCATCTCAGGCGTGCTGAATGCGTCGGAGCGCGTGACGCTCCCCGATATGCTCGCCGCGTATACGATCAATGGCGCGTATCTGATGCATCAGGAAAAACTGACCGGGTCACTCGAAGTTGGCAAGGCAGCCGATATGGTGGTGCTCGAACGCGATCTGTTCAGTATTCCTCCGCAGCAGATCGGTGAGGTCGCCGTGACGCGAACGATACTGGATGGAGCAACAATCTATTCGCGCTGAGCAGGGCGCCTTCAGGACAGGTCGTTCACCGCACGGTAGGCTGCATCGATGGCTCCATTCGCGTAAGCCTTGCCTTCCGCGTCGGAGTTTGCGATAGCGACGCGACCATAGGGAGCACGCGCGCGAATCCATGGTGGCGTGACAACGCTCGGCGATGGGTCGAACAGTTCGTTGTATTCGCGAGCGTAGCCGTGCGGCCAGCGATTGATCGTCAGGCCAACGATGTCGCGCGCCGGATCGAAGCCGTGGTGGGCGAGCATATCGGTGAGCTGCTGGCGTGTTTCGCGTTCGAGCTGTTCGAAGGTCGCGCCGAGCAACTCGTAACGTCCGGCGCGAAACTGATCCACGTCGCGGCTGCCGTCCCCCGGGACCGGGGCGCGTGACATGTGCACCACAATCGGATCGTCAGGGGACTGTGAAAAATGGTATGCGCCGAGTGATACCGGGAAGTCGAGCATCCCGGACGCGTAGTAACCGGTCGGACTATAGAACTGGTGGATGCCGGCGGAAGCGAATGCGTGCCAGTTGCGCAGCACGACGTTCGTGTACACGAGCGGTGTCTTGACGGCCTCCGCCAACGCTTCGCGCTGCGCCTGGGGCAGCTCCGGCAACAGATAGGGAATCATCACGTTGTAACATGCCAATACGCACTGGCGGGCGCGAATACGTTCGAGCGCGCCGCCGCGGGCGTACGTCACCACAACGCCCGCATCGCTGGGTTGCACGCGCAGTGCGGTGCTGTTGAGACGGATCCGGACGGGTGAGTTCGCTTCGTCGAGTCGCGCATAGTCGAAATGCGCGGTGACGATGTCTTCCATCGTATGTCCGGGGGCAACGGCCGGAATCAGCTTGCGCACCAACGACCGTGCGATGCCGGCGTTACCGTCGGGAAAATGGAATATGTACGGTTCGTCGTCGGGATACGGATCGTCGACCGCGTCGAATGGCAGTCCGGTGAAGCCAGGTTGGCCGAGGCGATAACCTTCCAGTGCCGACAGCGCATCGTAGTTCAGGCCCCAGAATCCATTCGGAATGTTCTTCAGTAACGTAGCCGTTTCGTCGCCAACGCCGATGGTATTGCGGATGTAGTTGAGATAGGACGTGCGCCGCAGGAATTCCAAACGCTGTTCCGTCGTCTGTCCGGGCAGAAAGTCGGTCTCGGAATACAGGCGTTCAAGGTCAGCTAGGCCCTTCGGCGTCATCGGCGTTTGCGCAAGCACCGTCGCCGATGGTTTGCCATCAGAAAGCTGAATCGGCAGGATCGCATCGCGCGTGAACGGACCAGACGCGAAGTGAGTGCCAGGCGACAGGCCGAGTCCCGAATAGAGCGTTTGGTCGAATGCGGTGTAAAAGCGCTGCGTATCGATGTCGAGCTTTACCAACAGGTCTTTGGCGACCTGGCTGTAGTGTGCCGGGCCATCGATCGACTGGCTGCCGCCGTAGCCGATTAGTTTGCGCCCCGCTATGTCGAACTCGTTGCGCTTGGCGTGTCCACCGAAATCATCGTGATTTTCCAACACCAGAATCCGGGCGCGTGGATTCTTCTCGCGAAAGAAGAACGCTGCGGAGAGCCCCGATATGCCGCCGCCAACGACAACGAGGTCGTATTCGCCGTCAATCACAGCCGCCTGGGTCGAGAAGTGTTTGTGCTCACGTGCGAGCGCGTGAGCGGCTTCGAACGATCCGACGTGGCTGCCACGCAGTCCGCTCAAGGCCGGCGGATAGTACTCCGCCGTTGCCGCCCCAACCGGGGACGCGAGGAACGCGCCGCTGACCAGTACGCCGTTGAGGAAATCGCGCCGGGTGATCGACGCCGACATCCCGAGCGACTTGTCATCACCGTTTCCGCGCATGTCATTGGCCTCCAAAAGACGCTAACATTTCTGGCGTGCGCGATACTGCCTTATCGAAATGCATTTGCCCATCTTGGCCAGCGGCGTTGGGCAGCCGCGCGTTGTTGGACAGCGCATCATGACGCAACATCCGCCCGGCCCCACCGAAGGAGCGCGATCATAGATCCGAATCGTTTGCTGCGATCCTGGTGTTCATCCTGGATACGTCGCTTGCTGTTTGCCGTTGCGGTGACGCTGTCGCTGCCGCTCGTCGCGGCCACCGGCGATGTGGTCAACGTGTTCAGTTGGACGAACTACATCGATTCGAAGGCGATTCCGTCCTTCGAGAAGCAGACCGGCATCACCGTCAACTACGATGTGATGGATTCCAACGACCTGCTCGAGGGTAAGTTGCTCGCCGGAAATTCCGGCTACGACGTAGTTGTGCCGTCTGCGAGTTTCTTCGGCATGCAGGTTAAAGCCGGGTTGTACCAGCCGATTCCCAAGGCCAAGCTGAAAAACTACGGCAATCTCGATCCGGTGCTGATGAAGCGCATCGCGAGAGTCGATCCGGGCAACGTCTATGGTGTGCCCTACATGTGGGGTACCACCGGCGTGGCGTTCAACATCGATGCGATCAAAGCGCGCATGCCGGATGCGCCGCTCGACAGCTGGAAGATGATTTTCGATCCGGCGGTTGCGTCGAAGTTCAAAGACTGCGGCATATCGATACTGGATGCGGGCGACGAAGTCGTTCAGTCCGCGTTGATCTACCTCGGGCGCGATCCGGATTCGGAGAATCCGGCGGATTTGAAGGCGGCCATCGCCGTGATCAAGAAGATTCAACCGTACGTTCGCTACTTTCATTCGACGAGCTACATCGACGACCTCGCCAATGGCGAAATCTGCCTGGCGTTGGGTTGGTCAGGCGATGTTTTTCAGGCGACCCGCAACGCGCGCAAAGGAGTGCACATCGACTATCGCATTCCGAAGGAAGGCGCGATCATCTGGTTCGACATCATGGCGATCCCGAAGGACGCACCGCACCCGGATGCAGCGGCAAAATGGATCGACCACATCCTCGATCCTGAGGTCGTAGCGGGGATTTCCAATGCGATCTGGTACGCCAACCCCAACAAAGCATCGTGGCCGCTTTTGAATCCGGCGATTCGAGACAATCCGATCGTTTACCCACCAGCTAGTGTGATGGCGCGACTGGTCGCGATCGGCCCAAAATCCCAGCGGTTCGTTCTGATGCGCAATCGGGCATGGACGCAAGCCAAAGCGGGCGACTGACGGGCGCACCGCTGGTGCGGTTCGACCACGTCACCAAACGCTTTGGTGACGTCGTCGCGGTCGATGACGTATCGCTCGAAATTGCCGAGGGCGAATGCTTTGCGCTGCTCGGCGGGTCCGGCAGCGGCAAAACCACACTGCTGCGATTGCTTGCCGGTTTCGAGCGCCCATCGGCGGGTCGGATGTCGATTGCTGGCGAGGACGTCACCGACGTTCCGCCACACCGCCGCCCGATCAACATGATGTTTCAGTCGTATGCGCTGTTTCCACACATGAATGTCGAGCGCAACGTTGGCTTCGGGTTGCGCCAGGAAGGTTTGCCGAGAGACGCAATTCGCGAACGCGTCGTTGCGGCGCTGAAGCTTGTGGAAATGGAGAGCTTGATCAAACGGCGCCCGGATCAGCTGTCGGGCGGACAGCGCCAGAGAGTCGCACTCGCGCGAGCACTCGTCAAACGCCCCCGAGTGCTATTGTTGGACGAACCGCTCGCGGCGCTCGATAAGCGGCTGCGTGAACAGACCCAGTTCGAGCTGATGCGTATCCAGGACGAGGTCGGCATAACCTTCGTCGTCGTCACACACGATCAGGAAGAGGCGATGACGCTCGCGACACGTATCGGTGTCATGAACGCCGGCAGGATCGTGCAGACGGGTACGCCGCGCGAGATCTACGAAGCGCCCGCAAATCGGTTCGTCGCCGATTTCGTCGGTTCGGTGAACCTGTTTGAAGGACGCATGACGCAACAGGCCGACGGTGTCGTAACCATCGACGTTGCCGACGTTCCCGGCGGAGTCAAGGTGCGTCACGCGCAAATGCTCGCGCCTGACAGCCCCTGTACCGTCGCATTGCGACCGGAGAAACTACAGATCTGGCGCGATGACCCCGGTGTCGATGCAGACAACCGGCTACACGGTGTGGTGCACGAAATCGGCTATCTGGGCGCGTCGTGCATCTTCCGGATACGCACCGACTCCGGGCGGACGATTCAGGCCGTGCAACCGAACCAGTCGCGCGACTTGTCGCTGGCCCACCAATGGGGCGAATCTGTCTGGGTTTCCTGGGCAGCGGAAAGCGGAGTGCTGGTACTTGGCTAACGATCGCCGCACGTCGTGGGGCCGACGGTTCGTGATAGGTGCGCCGTATTTGTGGCTGACGCTGTTCTTCCTGGTTCCCTTCATCCTGGTTCTGAAAATCTCGCTGTCGGAACCGATTCTGGCGCAGCCGCCGTACGGACCGCTCTGGGAAACGAAAGCAGACGGCCAGGTCGAGGTGAAAGCCAGTGCGGACAACTATGCGTTCCTGGTAGAGGATCCGTTCTACGGCGATGCGTATCTGAAGTCCGTCAAGACCGCTTTCATTTCGACGTTGATTGCATTGCTCATTGGCTATCCGATGTCGTACGGCATCGCGCGCGCGTCGCCGACGTGGCGCAACACGATGTTGATGTTGGTGATCCTGCCGTTCTGGACGTCGTTTCTGATCCGCGTTTATGCATGGAAGGTGATCTTGCAGGGCAATGGTCCGTTGAACGGACTGCTGATGTACTTCGGGATCATCGATGAACCCGTGCAAATCCTCTATACCAACTTCGCGATCTACCTCGGTATCGTCTACTCGTATCTGCCGTTCATGGTGCTGCCGTTGTACGCAGCCCTCGAGCGGCTCGACCTGACGCTCAACGAAGCAGCGTCCGATCTCGGAGCGCCACCGTGGCGCGTGTTCTTCTCGGTGACGCTGCCGTTGTCGCTGCCGGGCATCATCGCCGGCTGCGGCCTCGTGTTCATTCCGGCAGTAGGTGAATTTGTGATCCCGGAGATGCTGGGCGGCCCGAATGCGGCCATGATAGGCCGGGTACTATGGAATGAATTCTTCGCGAATCGAGATTGGCCGGTGGCCAGTGCGGTTGCGATCGCGATGCTGATATTTCTGGTCGTGCCGATCGTGCTGTTCCAGCACTATCAGGCGCGGGCGGAAGGACGATGAGGGCGCGTCTGTACAGTGTGGTCGCGCTGGCGTTCGCGTTCCTTTATCTGCCGATCGTTGCGCTCGTGGTCTATTCGTTCAATGCCAGTCCAAGAGTGACGGTCTGGAAGGGCTTCTCGACGCATTGGTACGGCGCACTGTTCGATGACCGCTCCATCATCGACGCGGCGTATCTGAGCCTGCGCATCGCGACGATGAACGCGACCGTGTCGGTCGTTCTGGGCACGCTTGCAGCGTTCGCGCTGGTGCGTTACACGAATTTTCGCGGGCGCACGATTTTTACCGGGTTGGTTGCGGCACCGCTGGTGATGCCCGAGGTGATCACCGGCTTGTCACTACTACTGCTGTTCGTCGCATCGCAATCGTTGTTTGGCTGGCCCGCGGAGCGCGGCATCACGACGATCACGATTGCCCACATCACGTTCTCGCTCGCCTTTGTTGCCGTGCTCGTCCAGGCGCGATTGTCGACGTTCGACCGTTCGCTGGAAGAGGCGGCGCTGGATCTCGGTGCACCGCCCTGGCGCGTGTATCTCCTGATCACTCTGCCGCTGATTGCACCGGCGCTGATCAGCGGCTGGTTGCTCGCCTTTACGATGTCGTTAGACGATCTGGTGATTTCGAGCTTTGTCTCCGGCCCCGGCTCGAACACACTGCCAATGGTGGTGTTCTCGATGGTTCGGCGCGGCCTGTCTCCGGAAATCAATGCGCTGGCAACACTGTTCATCGGCGCGATCAGCATCGGCATCATTGCGTCGATCGTCATTGCGCGCCGAGGGCCGAAGACGGCCGGCTTGCCACTCTAGTCAGATGCGATCCCGCATCGCGAAATAGAGCATTCCGAGCACCATCCCCGGCCAACGTAGCCAGCGACCACCGGGGAATTGCCTCGTTGGCAGCGCGGCGAACGCCTCGAAACGGTGCGCCTCGCCACCAATCGCTTCGGCAAGCAGCAGTCCCGCGAGATGCGCCAATGCGACACCCTGTCCGGAATATCCGTGCGCGAAGTAAACGTGTGGGCTCAGCCGACCGAAGTGCGGCATGCGGTTCAGCGTAATCGCCAGAGTGCCCCCCCATGCATAGTCGATTCGCGTACCTTCGAGCCGTGGGTAGATCTTCAGCATGTACGGTTTGACGAACGCCGCGATGTCGCGCGGAAATCCACTGCGGTAATTTTCGCCGCCGCCAAACAGCAAACGCCGGTCGTTCGACATGCGGAAGTAATTGATGACGAAGCGCGAGTCGCCGGCGGCGATGCGCCGTGGGTTGATCTCGTTTGCCGTGGCTTCGTCGAGCGGTTCGGTTGCGATGATGAAGTTGTTGATCGGCATGATGCGGCCAGCGAGTTTCGGCGCGAGATTGCCGAGGTGTCCGTTGGCGGCCAGGATCAGGTGCTCACTGGTCACGATGCCCTGCGCGGCGGTGTGTACTGTGACGCCCTTGTCGTCGGCGAAGTTGACCGCGCGAGTTCCTTCGTAAATTCGCACGCCTGCTTCGATGCAGCTGCGTGCTACGCCGAGTGCTAGATTGAGCGGGTGCAGGTGTGCGGCGTCCCAGTCGATGTAGCCGCCGTAATACGCGTCGGTACCGAGCAGGTCGCGGACCTGCTCCGCGTCGAGTTTTTCGATTGTCCGGCGCCCGTACCGCGATACAAGCTTGTCCGCGAGCGCGTGGTAGTAGGCAACGTAGCGCCTCTTGTGAGCAACCGCAGCGATCCCCGGCGTCAGATCGCAATCGATCTTCAGATCGGTGATCAGCTGCCTGACGAGCTGCTTGGCCGCCTCGCCGAGTTCCCACAACCGGCGTGCCTCCACCGGTCCGAGCCGCGCTTCGAGCCAATCGACGTCCTGCCGTTGACCGCCGTAGAGTTGCCCCCCGTTGCGTCCCGACGCACCCCAACCGATATGTTGGGATTCCAGCACAACCACACTGCGGCCGGCGCGCGAGAGATGCAATGCAGCGGACAGGCCGGTAAATCCGGCACCGATGATGCAGACGTCGGCTTCCACCGCATTCGCGCCAAGCGGCGCCTGTGCAGGCTGTAACTGAGCCGTCGCCGCGTAGTAGGAGTTTGGGTGCATCGGTTGCTCTCATTGACCAGCACGAAGTGTTGGGGGCGGCCTCGTTGGGGTCAATGCCGTTCCGCTGTAGACTGCAATGACCTACCTGAACTGTTGGCACTTTATGTCCAGCGACCCCCAGAAGTGGCTGCTTGAGCACAGGATCGATGAAGTCGAGGCGATCGTTCCCGATATCGCGGGTGTGGCCCGCGGCAAGTTCTTTCCGGCGAACAAATTTCTGAAACACAATCTCCGGATACCGGAGTCAATCTTCATTCAGGGTATTACCGGCGACTATGGCGCGGTCGAAGGCGACCGTTTCGAGATCGATCCGGACCTGCTGCTGGTGCCGGATTTCGCAACGATGCGCGCGGTGCCTTGGGCAACAGAGCCGACCGCCAGCGTTATTGTCGACTGCTATCGCCAGGGCATGGTGCCGTTGGACCACGCGCCGCGTCAGGTGCTCAGGCGCATCCTCAAAATGTATGCGGATAAGGCGTGGAAACCGATCATTGCGCCGGAGGTCGAGTTCTACCTCGTACAGCAGAACAAGGATCCGGATTATCCGCTCGAAGCGCCTGTCGGCCGGGCTGGTCGAAAGGAAGGCGCGGGTCGTTCGTACAGCATCGACGCGGTCAACGAGTTCGATCCAGTCATTGAAGACATCTACGACTACTGCGAAGCGATGGAGGTGGACGCGGATTCGCTGTCGCACGAAGACGGCGCCGGCCAGCTCGAGGTCAACTTCCTGCACGGCGACCCGTTGGAGCTCGCTGATCAGGTATTCCTGTTCAAGCGAATTGCCCGTGAGGCCGCGTTGAAGCATGGGATGTATGCGACGTTCATGGCCAAGCCGATGGGTGGTGAGCCCGGCAGTGCGCTGCACCTGCATCAAAGCATCATCGATGCGCAGACCGGGCAGAATCTGTTCGTCATGCCGGACGGAGCCGATAGTCCGCTGTTCCGGTCATTCATCGGTGGGTTGCAGCGCTATGTCCCCGACGCGCTCGTCATCTTCGGCCCATACGTGAATTCGTACCGACGCTTCACCCGCCACCTGGCAGCTCCGATCAACGTGCAATGGGGTTACGACAATCGCACCGTGGGCCTACGCGTGCCTAATGCGAATCCTGAGAACCGGCGGATCGAAAACCGCATTCCCGGTGCAGACGTGAACCCCTACCTCGCCATCGCAACGTCGTTGGCTTGCGGTTACATGGGCATGGTGGAGAATCTTGCGCCGACCGAGCCGACCACCGGCAGCGCGTACCGCTCGGAGCAGAGCTTTGCGCGAGACCTGTTTGCGGCGCTCGATCTGATGGAAGCCTGCACGCCACTCCACGACATCCTGGGCCACGACTTCGTGAAGCTGTATTGCGCAATCAAACGCGTCGAGCACGAAACCTATTTTCAGGTCATCAGTCCCTGGGAGCGGGAACACCTGCTCTTGAATGTCTGACGGAGTAGCGATGAAAGGAAGTATTGAACCGCGTTCGCTCGAAGACTGGCAGCGCGCAGACGCGGCGCACTATCTGCACCCGTTCACCGACAGCAAGGCGCTCGCGGCGAAAGGTACGCGCGTCATCACGCGAGGTGAAGGCATCTACATCTACGACGCCGCCGGCAACAAGCTGCTCGACGGCATGTCAGGGCTTTGGTGCGTCAACCTGGGCTATGGTCGCCGCGAACTGATTGACGCCGCGAGTCGGCAGATGGAG
The DNA here is from genome assembly GCA_963735085.1 of uncultured Gammaproteobacteria bacterium. Taxonomy (GTDB): domain Bacteria; phylum Pseudomonadota; class Gammaproteobacteria; order Pseudomonadales; family Azotimanducaceae; genus DATJGR01. The sequence goes on along the minus strand of CAVTJP010000005.1, from coordinate 1,115,106 downwards.
GAGCTGCCGTTCTACAACAGCTTCTTTCAGTGCACACATCCGCCGGCGATACGGCTGGCGGAATTGCTTTCGGAAGTCGCCCCGTCGCATCTGAGCCATGTGTTTTTGACCAGTTCCGGTTCGGAGGCCAACGATACTGTCATCCGCATGGTGCGCCACTATTGGGCCGTTGCCGGCCAACCCGACCGAACCGTGATCATCAGCCGCGAGAACGCCTATCACGGCAGCACGATGGGCGGCGCGAGCCTCGGCGGCATGTCATACATGCACAAGCAGGGCGGACTGCCGATCCCTGGCATCGAGCACATCATGCAGCCTTACTATTTCGAGCATCGGGGCAACCTGTCCCCCGAGGAGTTCGGTCTCGAATGCGCGCGCGATCTCGAACGGCGCATCGAGGCGATCGGCGCCGACAGAATTGCCGCGTTCATCGGTGAGCCGATTCAGGGCGCGGGCGGTGTCATCATTCCGCCTGCCAGCTACTGGCCCGAGATTCGGCGCATCTGCGCGAAATATTCGATTCTGCTGGTGGTCGATGAAGTGATTACCGGCTTCGGCCGCACCGGCGCCTGGTTTGCATCGCAGTACTACGGGCTCGAACCCGACTTGCTGGTTATGGCCAAGGGCATGTCGTCGGGTTATCTACCTATCGGCGGCGTGATGGTCGCCGACCGCGTCGCGCGGGTGCTTGCCGACGGTGGCGACTTCAATCACGGCTTCACGTACTCCGGACATCCCACCTGCGCCGCGGTTGCAGTGCGCAACATCGAACTGCTACGCGACGAGCGTGTCGTCGAACACGTTCACGACGTCGCAGCGCCGCATTTTGCAAAGCGCTGGAAGGAACTCGAAGATCATCCGCTGGTCGGTCAAGCGCGCACGTTGGGCTTGCTCGGCGCGATTGAATTGGTTGCTGACAAAGCGACCAAGGCGCGCCATCAACCGAAAGGGCGCGCGGGCGAGATCTGTCGCGATCTCGCGGTTACGCACGGTGTCGTGATGCGCCACGTCAACGAATCGATGATTGTCGCGCCGCCGTTGATCATCACCACGGAACAGATCGACGAACTCGCCAGTAAGGCATGTAAGACACTCGATGCAGCGCTGAACGTGCTGCGAGCGTGACGCGGCAAAATCACCGATCCGGTGGTTTAGCCGGGCTCCGATTCGTCACCGGATTGACGTCTGATCAACCCTCTGAACGCCTGACGCGGAGTGCCGCCTTCATGCACGACGCGATACACCTCGCGTGCGATTGGCATTTCGACGGAGTGGACATCGGCCAGCGCGATCACTGCCGGCACGCTCTTCACGCCCTCGGCGACCATGTGCATCTTCTTGACGATTTCATCCAGGTGCAGACCCTTACCGAGCTGTTCGCCGACGAATCGATTGCGGCTGTGCATGCTCGTGCAGGTGGCCACCAGATCGCCCATTCCGGCGAGCCCGGCGAACGTCTCCGCTCTGCCGCCAAGCGCAATGCCCAGGCGCGTGATCTCGGCGAGACCGCGGGTGATCACCGCTGCGCGGGTATTGTCTCCGGCGCCCAGCCCATCACCCATACCAGCCGCAATTGCAACGACGTTCTTGAGCACGCCGCCGAGTTCGCAGCCGATGACATCGGTGTTGGTATAGACGCGGAATAAACCGGAACGAAACAATTCTTTCAGGCGGCGCACGATGGTGTCGTCGTCCATCGCCAACACACTGGCCGCGGCATCGCCGGCCATGATTTCACGCGCGAGATTGGGTCCGGTGAGCACGCCCGGCGGATGGCCGGGTAGTACCTCGACAATGATCTGGGTCATGCGTGCCTGCGTGCCGGCTTCGAGTCCCTTGGTAAGACTGATCACCGGGACCCAGGGCCGTATGTGGCGGCCCACGTCGGTCAAGGTTGCCCGAAAATTGTGCGAGGGTATCCCCATCACGATCACGTCAGCGTCGCGAACGGCTTCGTCCAGATCGGTGGTGGCCGATAGCCGCGCGGACAGCCGCGCATCACCAAGGTAGCGCTGATTGGAATGCTGTTCGTTGATTTCGGCAACGGTCGTGGAATCTCGCGCCCACAATATGGTGGGCGTGTTGCGCGACACCATTGAAGCGATCGTCGTGCCCCACGATCCGCCACCCATGACCGCGACCCGAAGCTGCGTCGCCATCTCGTCTCCCGCCGGATGGAGTCGTTGCCATACTACACGCGCCCCGCCAATCCCGCGCCGGTCCGCGGGCCACGAAGTGTGTTGGTCAGCGTGATTTCGCAGCCTGTTCTTGCGTAGTCTGTTCTAGGGGCGCCCGGCTCTGTTCATCGACGTGGCGGGCGGCATCTTGCGCGGCCTGTACTGCGTCGTGCGCCTGCGATTCAGCGGCCTTCGCGTCGGCGCCGACTCCTTTGATGGGCTCACCACAGCCGAGAAGCAGCGTAGTGGCGATCAACACCACGGCACCTAGGATCGCGTTCATAGCAGTTCTCTTCGTATGTTGGGCGAAATCCTAGCACCTGAATTGCCCTAGAATTGCGAGGGCGTTGCGATGAGACCTGCCTAACCGATTTTGCGTCGCGAAACGGTGAGGATTGCGACCGCGTGGTCTCTTGACGCGCCGGCGGGCATTTCAATGCGCGGCCCGCAACATCGACGATCGACGCACACGGATTGCGATGCAGATATCTCACCACAGCAGTCGCTTCAGGCGTTCTAATTGCCACGGCAGCGGGGGGCAGCGTTGACGTTTTCGATCGCTCAGATTGTCGCGGTGGTGATTCTCGGCTGCTCGAGCTTCCTCAGCGGCTGGATGCTGCGGCGTATCCAGGCGAAGAGTCGCGAAGCCGCGCTGATGAAGACGCTCGTCTCGGCACAAACCTCGATACCCTCGCTGGAGACCAACCTCCGCAATCGCGATCAGCGTATTGCGGCGTTGTTTGCGGAGTTGACCGAGTGGAAGGCGAAAGTCCCAACCCTGGAAGCGGCCGCCAAACGCAAGGACGTCGAAGTACTCGCCAAAGACCGCGAGTTGCAAACAGCACGGACCGAAATCAACGCGTTGAAGGCAGCGGGTGAGGCGACCGCGGCGGCCCCGGCATTCATCGCGCTGCCGGTTGCTCCACTGACCGAGACGGAAGCGGGCCTGCGCGCGAAGGTCGACGCGCTCGCGACCTCCGCGGCTGCGCACGAACGGTACATTGCCGAACAGCGGGCGCGGTTGGACGAAGCCGCCGAGAAACACGAAGCGATCACTGCGCAGCTGAACGCACGCGAAATCGAGATGCAACGCGTCAACGCCGAGGCGACGAAGTGGCAGGCGCGCGTTCCGAAGCTCGTCGCAACGATCAAGGCTCGCGACTCAGCGCTGGCTGCGCGCGATGTGACGCTTGCCCAGCAAGGCGCAATGCTGCTGGAAAAAGACGCGATGCGCGCAGCGTACGAAGCTTCGATCACAGAACGGGATGCGTTGATCGCCGAGCGTGACGCGCGCGTCGCCGAACTCGATGCGTCCGTGTCCGCGCTCGTATCCGAGGCCGCCGAACACCGGACCGAACTCGAGCAGCTGCGAACGCTGAACGCGTCGCTGCTGGCGGCGTCGCAACGCAGCGACGCCGAACTGGTGGAAACTGCCGCGCGGCTGAGCGCGATCACCTCCGAACGTGAGGCGCTGTCGCAATCGCTCGACGAGCGCGGGCTGGCCGTTACGGCGCTGGAGGCGAAGCTCGAACAGCAAATGGCGACCGCCGCAAAGCAGTTGGACGCTGCTGCGGCGGAGCACGCCACGAAGTTTGCGACCGCGCTGCGCCTTGGCCGCGAAGAAGTCGATAGTCACCACGCGGAACTCGAACGCGTTGCCGCTGAGCGCGATGCCCAGGCGCTGCGGCTTGTTGCGCTGGAACGGGAACTCGACGCGCAGCGCGCGCGAGAAATCGAGGTTTCCGCGGCGACGGCGGACGAGAACCACCGCCGCGACGCCGCGCACGCCGAACTGCAGTCGCAGAAATCTGCGCTCACGGAGCAATTGGCGGCGATGGCAGCACAACTCACCGAGTTGGCTGCGCGCCGCGACGTCATCGAAACCGAACGAACGGCCCTCGAACACGAATTCACCCGAGCGCATCACGAAGGTGCCACGGTCCGCGCCACACTGGAGGCGCAGCTCGTGCAGGCAGCGCAGCAGCGCGCGGCACTCGAAAAGCACATCGACGCCGAGCAGCGCCAGCGCGCCGAAGCTGCGACCAACCTCGAAGCGTTGCGCCAGACATTGTCGGCCACGCAGGTGGACCTCGTTGAATCGGATACGCAACGCACGACACTCGAACGGCGGCTGGTCGAACTCGAGTCCGAACGCTCTGCGCTTGCGCAACGTGCACTCGATGTGGAGCAGGCGGAGAAGCAGCGCATCGCGGTGGAACTGGAACTCGAGGAGCAGACGACGGAACTCGTCGGGTTGCGCGATGAAGCGCGCGATTTGCACACGCGCGTTGCACCGCTCGAATCCCTGCTCAAGCAACGTGACGCGGCACTGTTCGAACGCAACGGGCAAATCGAATCCCTGACCGCACAGTTGCAGGCGGCGACCACTCAGAGCGAGTCGCTTCAGGCGACGCTGCGGCAACGCGGTGAGCGCATCGCGAGTCTCGAGCACAGGCTCGCCGATCAACCAGCGCCGCCGGTCCAACTCGCTGAACCAGCGGACGCGCGCGCCGATCATCTCGAGCAGCGCCTGGTTGCGCAGATCGAGAAGAATCGCGAATTGACGAAATTGGCCGAAGAACACGAGCACCATCTCGCGACGGCCGTGAAGTCGGCCGAATTGAACGAGAAATCACTTGCGGTTCTGAAACAGCAACTCGACGATGCGCGTCGCAGCGAAGAGCGGCTTGCGGCGCAGGTGCGAGAGCTGAAGGCGGTCGCGCAGCGTGCGCCGGAACCGGATGGCAGAGATACCAGCGTCGTGATGACCAAACCCAATGGGTTGTTCGAGTTGCCACCTGATCGCATTGACGAACTTCAACAGATCCGCGGTATCGGCGATGGTTTCGAACGGGCGCTGAACAAGCTCGGCATCTACCAGTTCGGTCAACTCGCGGGCCTCGCGGCATCGGAAATCACTTGGGTTGAAGCCCATCTGCCGACGTTTCACGGGCGCGTTGAGCGCGATGACTGGCCCGGCCAGGCCGCTGCGTTGACGGCTGCATCGGAGCACGCGGAGTGGTCGCTGCGTGCCCGTAACACGCCATCGCTTTCGCCCCACTGAGGCGCCGTGTTGAGTTGTTGATGCGGCGGCGTTGGGCGTTCCTCCGCATCGGCGCGTAGACTTGGCGGTCGAATACTCGCTGAGCACCCCGATGACTAACTATCTGAGTACGGCTTTGCGCCGACGGGCTACATGCAGGGCGCGGCCGGTATCGACAGTTTCTTCACGCACCTGCACAACGCTGCCGGGTGATCCGGTGAAGATCGCGTTTCCGGACACACCGTTTCAATGATGCGACTGCGGCGGCTCGGCTTGATTGGCGATGTGCACGCAGAACATCGCCGCCTCGATGCCGCGTTGAATTTTCTGCTCGGCGAACGCACGGATGCGATCTGTTGCACTGGAGACCTCGCCGACGGCTCCGGTAGCATCGATACGTGTTGTGAATTGTTGAGCGCGGCCGATGTACTTTGCGTCGCGGGTAATCACGACCGCTGGCTACTTGCGAACCGAATGCGCAATGTCCCCGACGCGCACCAGCTATCACGCATCTCCCCGACGAGCCGCGAATACCTCGCCAATTTGCCATCGGTGCGCTGCATTGACACGCCGCTCGGCACGGCGCTGCTGTGTCACGGTGTGGGTGGCAACGATTTGCGGAAGGTATGGCCGGGTTCGGTGCGCATGCCGATCGAGCGCAGCCCGGAGCTCGACGAATTGATCGCTGGCGGCACAACTCGACTCGTCGTCAATGGGCACATGCACTACCGCGCCATCATCAATTTTGATCGCCTTACGTTGCTGAACGCGGGTACGCTCAAAGGCGCGCACCGCCCCGGCGTTTCGATTGTCGATTTCGAATTCGGCAGCGTGACCGCGTTCGAGTTCGACGCCGATCTGGGGCTGCATCGGGTGGCCGAGCGGTTAATGAACGAAGCCGATGGCCGCCGCGTCTGGCGAGACACGCAGGAATTCGACAGTGCCTGGACACCGGTCACGCTCTACGCAGCGTGACGGGTCGACAAGCGCAGATCACGGCTTCAATGCGCGATACAGAAACGGCAGGCTCACGTCCATCCGGTAATCGATGCCCGAGTGTGTGTCGTCGAATTCCTCGTATGTGTGTGCGATACGATGCCTGATTAGCGCAGCAGACAATGCGCGACATCCGTAGTGGATGTGAAACTGATCGCGCCAGCCGCAGTCGATGAAGACGCCATGCAGCGATCGCAGCGCGTCGCGGTAGCGTGCCACCATGTGAATCGGATCGTGGCGTCTCCATGCGCGCCAACGTGCTGGCAATGGCGCACCGGTCTCGAGGTTGAAGGGTAGACGGAAGCCGTTTGGCGCCTGAGGGTCGGGGTCGTAGGTCGCTGCCATGCACACGATCATCAGCGCCATGGATTCGGACTGTGTGAGCTTTTCCTGCGTCCAGACGTGTTCCAAGAATCGCTTCACACGACCGTCGTCGTAGCCGTCGACCAACTTCGCTGTGGCACTGGTGACGTCGTATTCACCCGCGATTCGCTGCGGCAATCGATGCTTGCCGAGTTCATCGAGTGTGCTCGGCCATTCACCGCGATAGACGAAGTCGAAGTCCGCGTCGCCCGAGTGATCGGCGACTGCGCCCCAATACTTCGCGTACTTCATACCATGCACGATCGCGCCGTAACCGCCAGATGATTTGCCGAAGCAGCCGCGGTGGTCTCGATTGGCCAGCGTGCGGAACTCCCGGTCGATGAACGGGATCAGTTCGCGCGTGAGGTAATCGGCATAGCGGCCGATTGCCGATGAGTTGATGTATTGATTGCCGCCGAGCGCATTGAAGCAGTCGGGAAATACGATGATGCACGGTCCTATGCGGCGTTGGTGCAGCAGGCGCGCGCAGCGTTCCGGCACGTTTTCGTCGAAGTTGCGCCAGTTGGTGTGCGAAAAACCGGAGCCGGAATAGCCAACGAGATCGAACAGCACTGGAAAACGGCGATGCGAGAAACGCGGCGCGTGGTACTGCGGAGGTAGCCAGACGTCGAGTTTGCGCGTATTCGGATCGCCCAGCGGATTGTCGGCGAGCACCGCTGAGGTGTATTCGAGCGTCACGCGCTGGCCCGCGGCCCAGTTTGGGCGCTTCAACGCCATGTATCATCCTCCGGTCGTTGGTGCATGGTTGTGAGTCTACCGTTGGGGAGCGCGGCGGACGCGTGCCCTTGGTTTCCGGTTCGTGGCTTCGGCGGGGCGACAAAGCGGGCATTTGAGGGCGGAACCTCGATATACTGTCCGGTCATTCCCAGCCACGAGAACGTGCAATGGCGATCAAGCCAAAGACCCCGTCTTCCCCGGAGGCGCGCAAACAGATTGAGAAGGACGTTGCTGCGTTCTTGAAGTCCGGCAAGAAAATCCAGCGGATCCCCTCTGGCGTCAGCGGTCAGGACGGTTTGGGCAACCGCAAACAGTTGGTATTGGGGCCAAGCTCGAAATCCAAGCGATAGCGTTCGCCGCCGCCTGTTGAAGTCAACATGACCGGCATCCCGGACTACGCCAGATACGATGCACTCGCGCTGGCGCAGCTGATCCGCCGCCGTGAGTTGAGCGCCATCGAGTTGCTCGATGAAGCAGTTGCGCGCACCGAAGCGGCAAATCCCCGCCTAAATGCCGTTGTGGCGAAATGCTACGACGCCGCGCGTGCGCGGGCGCAACAGACGCTGCCCGATACGCCGCTTGCAGGTGTACCGTTTCTAATCAAAGACATCACCTACCTGAAGGGCATTCCGTGTACCTCGGGCAGCCGGCTATTCGCCGACATGGTGCCGGATCACGATGCAGAGATCGTTGCGCGATACCGTGCTGCGGGCCTGGTGCTGTTCGGCAAGACGAATACACCCGAATTCGGCCTGAATGTGACGACCGAGTCGGTGTTGTTCGGTGCCTGCCATAACCCCTGGCAACTGGATAAGACAACGGGTGGATCGAGTGGCGGCGCGGGAGCGGTGGTCGCGGCCGGCGTCATTCCCGCCGCGCATGCAACCGATGGTGGCGGTTCGATCCGCATCCCGGCGTCGTGTTGCGGCCTCGTCGGACTCAAGCCGACGCGTGCACGCAATCCGCAAGGTCCCGACGTCGGTGAGGGCTGGGGCGGCATGTCGACCGGTCACGTCGTCTCACGCTCGGTGCGCGACAGCGCAGCGCTGCTCGACGCGACACATGGGCCAGCACCAGGGGATCCGTATTGCGCGCCGACTTTCGATGGATCGTTCCTAGCGCAATCCGCCGCGGCCCCCCGTCCATTGAGAATCGCGCTCGATCTGCACGCGCTGACAGGCATGCCGACGCACCGCGATTGTGTCGATGCCGCGCGTCACGCAGCAGAGTTGTGCGAGTCACTGGGTCACCGTGTCGAGGACGCGTCGCCGCAGTTCGACCGGGATGCATTTCGGATGGCGACTGGCGTGGTGGTCGCGGCGAACGTGGCCAATACCGTGGATGCGCGCCTCGCCGCACTCGGCCGCCAACTCGGCGCGGACGATGTCGAGACGAACACGCGGGCGAACATCGAATACGGCCGCAGTCTCACCGCATCCCGCTATGCGGCGGCGCTGCAAACCATCCATCAGACGAGTCGCGCGGTCGCACGTTTCCATCAGACGTACGACGTCATGCTCACACCGACATTGGTCGCGCCGCCCGTTTCACTCGGTTGGCTCGACACGATGAACCTGGATGTCGCGACGTTCGGCGATCGGTTCGGGCGATTTTGGGGATTCACCAATCTGCAGAATGCGACCGGACAACCTGCGATATCACTGCCGTTATTCTGGAACCCGGAAGGGTTACCGATCGGGGTGCAGTTTGTCGGCCGCTTCGGCGATGATCTGCTATTGCTGCAATTGGCGACCCAACTGGAACGCGCGCAACCCTGGTTCGATCGAAGACCCGAAGCAACGTCGAACAGGAGTTGACCGCTGGCCGTCTTGGTACCTTGACTAATAGTAAGCTTTGCTTATCATGTGCCCTGTTAAAGCTTACTTACTGCAAGCATGTCCGAACGCAATCAAACGAACAGCAATACGACTTTCGGATTTCTCGTTTCCGACGTGGCACGGATGCTGCGCGAAAATTTCCGCACCACTACACCTGATCTCGGTTTGACGCTGGCGCAGGCGCGCGTACTACTGCACCTGTCGCGCAACGAGGGCATCAGCCAGGTTGCATTGTCGGCAATCCTCGAGATTCAACCCATTACCCTGCTACGGCAGATTGACCGGCTGGAAAAGGCCGGCTTGCTGGAACGACGCGCGCATCCAAGTGATCGGCGCGCTCAGCAGCTCTATCTGACGCCGCGTTCACAGCCACTGTTGCAAAAAATCTTCGATCGCAGCGCGCAAATGCAGGATCACGTGATGGCCGGTCTCAGTCAGAGCGAGCGCGATCGGCTCATCGAAGCGTTGATCCTGGTGAAGGCGAACCTGTCGCAGCTTGCAGCGGCACCGGCCGATGCCACGCCATCTTCGGGGACCAAACCGCGCCGTTGAGGCGTCCGCAACCGCACCATGCTGGTAGCTTCAGATGTCTGAGATTCGCAACATCACTGCAGAAGGTCGCGTCGCGCCCGTTGCTGGATTTCCACCGCAGGATACGGTGCGTCCGCAGGCGGACGCGCTCACAGCGAACGAGCCGGTTGAGCCGCGCAAAAGCTTCAAGCGGCCGCTGTTGCTGTGGGGCGTTCCGCTGCTCGTCGTGCTGGCGTCGTGCTACGCGTATCTCCATACGGGTCGCTACGTCGGTACCGACAATGCCTACCTGCATGCCGACAAGACGACCATCGCCGCTGAGGTTACCGGGAAGATCGTCGAGGTGGACGTTGCGGAAAACGAGCACGTCAAACCGGGCCAACTACTCTTCCGCCTCGACGACGCACCGTACAAACTGGCGTTGGATCGCGCCAATGCCGCGCTGGCGCAGGCCGCGCAGGATGTCGCCGCATTGAAGTTGCAGTACAAGCAGGCCGTTGCGGAAATCCAGTTGGCCGAGAACAACGTGGCGTACGCGCAAGTCACCTACAAGCGCCAGGTGGGTCTCGTCGCGCGTCAGATCGGCTCCGTGTCCGATCTCGACGATGCCAAACACAAACTCGACACCGCACTTAAACAGCAGGAACTCGCGAACCAGCGCGCCGCGAAGATTCTTGTGGACCTGCATGGCAACGCGAATATCGCGGTCGTCGATCATCCGCGCTACCTGCAGGCCAAGGCGCTTCGCGACCAAGCAGCGCTCGACCTGCAGCGGACCCGCGTCACCGCGCCTTTCTCCGGCGTGGCGAGCAAAACCCCCGACGTGGGCTCGTACGTCGAACCCGGTAGTCCGGTCATGAGCTTGATTTCCGACGGCAATATGTGGGTCGAAGCCAACTTCAAGGAAACGGACCTCACGTATCTACGCCCCAACCAGAGCGTCGAGGTGCACATCGACACTTATCCCGACCATGAGTGGCACGGTTCGGTGCAGAGCCTCAGCGAAGGCACCGGCTCCGTGTTCGCGCTGTTACCGGCACAGAATGCGACCGGCAACTGGGTCAAGGTCGTGCAGCGGGTAGCGGTGCGCATCACGCTCGATCGCAGCAAGGACGATCCGCCGCTGCGTTCTGGCATGAGTGCGACTGTAACGGTGGATACCGGGCACAAGCGCAGCCTGAGCGACCTGCTACCGGGTTGATGTCACCGCCCCGCGAAGGCGACTTCCGCGACGATTCAGACCGACGATGACTCAAACCACAACTCCGGCCATGCGCGCGGTCATCTCCGGGACGATCATGCTGGCGACGATCCTGCAGGCGCTGGATTCGACAATTGCCGCGGTCGCGCTGCCCGACATGCAGGGGACGTTTTCTGCGACGCAGGATCAGGTCGCGTGGGTGCTGACGTCTTACATCGTGGCGGCCGCGATTATGACGCCGATGGCCGGGTATCTCGGCGATCGTCTGGGGCGCAAGCGGCTATATCTGATAGCGGTCGCCGGATTCATTCTGACATCGATGGCGTGCGGGCTGGCGGGTTCGCTGCAGGAAATGGTGTTGTTCCGTTTTTTGCAGGGCTGTTTCGGAGCTCCGTTGGTGCCGCTGGCGCAGGCAACCATGCTCGACACGTATCCACCGCACAAACACGGCTCGGCGATGGCGATGTTCGGAATGGGGGTCATGCTCGGCCCGATTCTTGGTCCAAGCCTCGGCGCGTATCTGACCGAGTACTACACCTGGCGCTGGGTATTTTTCATCAACGTTCCGCTGGGTGTGCTTGCACTCATCGGCATTCAGGCGGCTATCAAGGATCCCGAGCGAGACCACGAACGCCCGTTCGATCTGGGCGGCTTCGCGTTGCTGAGCATTTCGATCGGCGCGCTACAGCTGATGCTCGATCGCGGTAACTCGCAGTTGTGGTTTCAGTCGATCGAAATCGTCATCGAAGGCCTCGTTGCCGCAACCTGCTTTTATATGTTCATCGTGCATATCCTGACGCGCTCGCGACCGTTCATCGAGCCGAAAATGTTCAAGGACCGAAACTTCAGTGCCGGGATGATCTTCATGTTCGTCGCGGGCATCAATCTGCTTGCGACGATGGCGCTGCTGCCGCCATTCCTGCAGCGCTTGCTCGGCTATCCGGTGCTGACAACCGGCTTCATTCTGGCACCGCGCGGGCTGGGTACGATGCTGTCGATGTATATCGTCGGCCGTCTGGTGAATCGCATCGATGCGCGCCTGCTGTTGCTGACGGGATTGGCGGTGTCTGCCTATTCGATGTGGCTGATGTCGGAGTTCAACACCGACGTCGGTGTGACCGCGTTGATCGGCACCGGCGTACTCCAGGGCGTCGGAATGGGCTTTCTGTTCACGCCCGTCAGCGTACTGAGCTTCTCCACGCTGGACCCGAAGTACCGTACGGAAGGGTCGGGGATTTTCGCTTTGTCCCGCAACCTGGGGAGCAGCATCGGCGTGTCGATCCTCAGTGGCATGCTCGCCCGTTACATTCAGATCAATCGCTCCTGGCTGGTGGAGCATGTCACGCCATTCAACGACGCGATGCACAGTCATGCGATCACGAGTTATATGAATCCGCATTCACTCGAGGGGCTGGCGATGCTCAATGCAACGGTTACGCGCGAGGCGATGATGCTTGGCTATGCAGACGACTTCCGGATCATGGTGCTGATCTCGCTGGTCGCCATTCCACTGCTGTTGCTGTTGAAGCCGGTCCGTCACAAGGTGGACCCCGCGACGCAACCGCTGGTCGACTAAATCCCTCAGCTGCGTAAGCGGTAGAGCCGCGCGGTCGGGGGGCGCACAATTCCTTGATGCGAGCGCGCGGCCTCATTCTCCAGACGAGTTATCGAATCCACGGCGGGATTCCGGTGGTGCACCTCTACGGTCGCCTCGATGACGGCGCCACGTTTCTGGTGCGCGATCATCGGCAGCGCCCACACTTCTACATCGCAGCTAAGCACGCCACAAAGGCGCGAGAAGTCGCCGGCATCCAGCCGCTGCCGACCGATTGGACCAGCTTCGCCCGCGAAGCGGTTTGCCGGGTCGATGTTGCGGTGCCGCCGGACGTTCCAGCGCTTCGCGACAGGCTGCATGCGGCAGCGATCGAAACGTACGAAGCGGATGTTCGCTTCGCGGTCCGTTTGTTGATCGATCGCGACATCAAGGGTACCTGCGAGATCGACGGCGATGCGATTGCCGGAGTCGATGCGCGACCCGAAACCAGGATCGACTGGGTCTTCGACGACCCGGACATTGCACCGGCTGATGCCGAGGTGCGCCCCTCAGTGCTATCGTTTGACATCGAGACTGACGCAAAGGCGTCGCGGCTGTTGGCCATTTCGCTGTACGGATGCGGCGCCGACGAAGTGTTCATCGTCGACCCGGCCGCGCGCCCAATGCCGGAGCGAGCGATCGCGTGCACCAACGAGTTCGCGGCTATCGATTTGTTCTGCCGGCGTGTCGGTGAACTCGATCCGGATGTATTGACGGGCTGGAATGTCGTCGACTTCGATCTGTCGGTACTCGCGCGGATCGCGCAGCGCGTGCGCCATCCGTTCGAATTGGGGCGCGAGTCGGGTACGTTGCGCATCCGTGCGGCACGCGGCTATTTCGGCAGCGGCAGCGCCAGCATTCCCGGTCGGCTGGTGCTCGACGGCATCGATCTACTGCGTGGCGCATTCGTGCGTTACGACGACTACTCACTGGACGCCGTCGCGCGCACGGTGCTTGGCGAGGGCAAGGCGCTCGATGGTGATGCGCGGGACCGGACCGGCGAAATCATGCAGCGCTATCACAACGATCTGGATGGGTTTGCGCTATACGCGCGAACCGACGCGCGCCTCGCGCTCGAAATCACGCAGAAGCTGGATCTGATTGCGCTTGCCGTTGCCCGTAGCAAACTCACCGGCATGACGCCGGACCGCGTCGCGGCGAGCATCGCCTCGTTCGATTTTCTGTATCTCGCGGAACTCAACAAGCGACGCATCGTCGCACCGAGCGTGCAGAGTACCGATTCGCGCGTGTTCGCGGCGCAGGCGGGCGGTCACGTGCTGGAACCCGTCACCGGTGTGCACGATCACGTCTGGGTGTTCGATTTCAAGAGCCTGTATCCAAGCATCATCCGTACCTTCAACATCGATCCCCTCGCGTACATCGATGCGGCATCGAGTGACGCGGACGCCATCACAGTGGCTTCCGGCGCGTGCTTTGCGCGTGAACCAGCGATTCTGCCGCGCCTGCTCGACGACTTGTTTCCACGCCGCGAAGCCGCCAAGCGCAGTGGTGATACGGTCGCGTCGCACGCAATCAAGATTCTGATGAATTCGTTTTACGGCGTGTTGGGTACGCCGGCGTGCCGCTTCTACAACCCGGCGCTCTCGAACGCGATCACATCACAGGGCAAGCATTTCCTGCTGTGGTCCAAACAGTGGTTCGAACATGCCGGTTTCAAGGTGCTCTACGGCGACACCGACAGTCTGTTCGTAAAATCTGATGCTGACGATCCAATCAAGGCGGCCGCCGATGCAATAAGCCTGGTCGCACAGCTGAACAGGGACGTGACCAGCTACATCGCTGCCCGCTGGCGCGTGGAGAGTCGCCTCGAGCTCGAATTCGAGAAGCTATACGTCAAACTATTCCTGCCGTCGGTGCGCCACGGCGTGGCAGGCGCGCGCAAACGCTATGCGGGCATCGTTCATGGTGCCGATCCGTCTGCGATCGAATTCGTGGGTATGGAAGTGGTGCGCCGCGACTGGACCGACCTCGCCAAACAGGTGCAGCGCGAGCTGTATCTACGCTTGTTCACCGGACAACCTGTCGATCGATACCTGGCCGAGGTGGTTGCGCAGGTGCGTCGTGGGGATCTCGATCATGCGCTCGTCTATCGCAAAGGGTTGCGCAAGAACATTCGTGAGTACACTGCGAGCACGCCGCCGCACGTCGCGGCGGCGCGCAAATCGAACGCGCAACCTGGCCGCTTGATTGCGTACATGATGACGACGGCCGGCCCGGAACCACTCGATAACATCACGCATCCGCCTGACCGGATTCACTATGTCGCGAAGCAGATCAGACCGGTAGCGGAGCCGGTGCTCGGCGCGCTGGGACTCGACTTCGATCGGGTGATTGGTGACGATCGCCAGATCGGTTTGTTCTGATGGTTCATTGGAGAGAGTGCGCATGAATGACGAAGGCTGGATCCTCAATCAGACGATGCTGCGGATCAAAGATCCTGAACGCTCGGTGCCGTTCTATCGCGACGTGCTCGGCATGAGCTTGCTCGATCGTTACGATTTTCCGGCCATGAAATTCTCGCTGTATTTCATGGGCTATCCGGATATCGCCGACGGACCGATCCCAACCGATCCGGCCAAGCGCGCGAAATGGGTGTTCGAACGCAAGGCGCTACTGGAACTGACACACAACTGGGGCACGGAGACCGATGCGACATTTGCGTATCACGACGGCAACGCCCAGCCGCGCGGCTTCGGTCACATCGGCATCACAGTGCCGGATGTCTACGCCGCGTGCGAGCGCTTTGAAGGGCTCGGTGTCGATTTCGTCAAACGACCCGACGATGGCGCGATGAAGGGTCTCGCATTCATTCGCGACCCGGACGGCTACTGGATTGAAATCCTGTCGTCGCAGGGATTGTCGGGCCTGATCAAAGACACGTGATCCGCGGCCCGGCGATGGACACTACAAATTATAGATACGCGCTGCGGTACCGTAGAACATCGCGTCCTTCTCGCTCTCGGAGAAATCGGCGGCGATCTTCTTCAAGCCGTTCCACAACACCGGATATGAAATCGACCATTTGTCGACCGGAAAATTGCTTTCGAACATGCAGCGCTCCGGGCCGAAACATTCGATTGTGTGCAGGTAGTAGGGTTTCTGCGCCTGCACGAACTCGTCGGACGTTGGCGGTGTTGCGCGTTCGTGCCAGCCGAAACCGTTGTCCGGCATAGCGAGCCCACCCAGCTTCGCGACGACATTCGGACATTTCGAGATGTCGGCGATGTCCTTCTTCCATGCGGTGAAGATCGCGTCACGCTGATCGCGGTAGCGACCCACGCCCAGTGGCGTGCCGAAGTGGTCGAGCACCATCGTCGTGTCGGGCACCGCGCGCGCGAGATCCGCGAACGCTGCGTTCTGGTGATGGTAGTGCCACGTGTCGTACGTGAAGCCGAGACGTCCCAGCGTTTTTACGCCGTCGCGAAAGTCTTTGCGCGCATAAAGCCCTTCAGGCGCCTGGCCCGCGATCATCAGATCCTCCGGATACGGATCGCGCGCGCCGGCGTGGCGAATGCCGCGGAACAACCCGCGACCCGCGTCTACGTGTGCGTTCAACACCTCCTCGAGCACCGCGCCCTGCGTCAGATCCGCGTGCGCGACGATCGCGGAGATTGCCGCTTTGCCGTTGCCTCCCTTCGCGCTCGCCGCCGCAATTTCCGCAACGAACTCAGTCTCGCCGATGCAGCGCAGGTGTTCCGGCCCCTCACTGCGATAGCTTGCGCCGCACTCGACGAACACGGTCTTCTCGACGTTGTGTCCCGAACCGGTGTCGGCCCACAGTTCGTCGAGCGCATAGTTACCGATGTCGGTCCGACGCCACAGGTGATGATGTGGATCGACGATCCGTCGCATCGGGTCGATCGCGGGTTCGGTGATCTGCTCGAGCCAGGTTTTGTCGATTGGCTTGATGGTCGGCATGACGATTATCCCGTTGCGCTGAACGCCAACCCTAACGCGCAACCTTGTATTGCGGAAGGTCAATCGCTAGCCTGAGCGGGTCATAAGTCCATGGAGGCTGAGATGACTGGATTCCACGACCTCACGATGCAGTCGATCACGGGCGAGCCGGTGAAGCTGTCGAAATTCAAAGGCAAGACCTGCCTGATCGTCAATCTCGCGACCCGCTGAGGACTTACGCGTCAGTACGCAGGTCTGCGTACCCTTTTTGAAGAAAACGAGTCGAAGGGATTTACCGTGCTTGGCTTTCCGTGCAATCAATTCGGTGCGCAGGAGCCTGGCACTAACGAAGAGATCCTCGAATTCGCCACGTCGAAGTACGGCGTCAAGTTTCCGATGTTTGCGAAGATCGAGGTCAATGGCGACGGCGCGTGCGAACTCTACAAGCTGCTGAAATCGGCACAGCCCGGCGACGACGCCAGCCCTGACATCCCGTGGAATTTCACGAAGTTTGTCGTCGACGGGGCCGGTAACGTGGTCGCGCGGTTCGGTCCGAAAACCACGCCCGAGGAGATCGCTGCGGCGCTGCCGCAATATCTCGCGTAGCGCGCTGACGGCTGCCTAGCGGCGCGCGATGCCCAGTTTCGCACGGCCGCGTTGGATCGCCAGGTTCGACAGGTCCTTATTGCCGGTCTGCCACGTGACATGCAGGCCCATCGCGTGGATGCGCCACGTCTGTTGCATGCGAGTCAGATCGACGTTGTAGTAGCCGCCAATCGTCCAACGGTTCTCTGCGGGCGCGTCTTCGATGATGAAGTGTTCGGCGCGCATATAGACGACCACGTGGGCCGAGTCGCCGTTGAACGTGAACGCATGGTTGGTCAGTGTGTGCTGTGTCGGGCCGAATCCAGCGAACAACACTTCGGAACTGCGCACCCATTTGTCTGCCGAGTACCGGCCCATTTTGATGCCTACGGACGCGTAGTCCATATCGATTTCGTCGCTGAAGATCGATCGAAGTAGCGGCCAGTCGCGCCGGTCGAGACCGGTGGCGTAACGATTCACGACATCGGTGATCGTCGCTCGATCGAGCAATTGCGCCAGGCTCGACATACTCACCCTCCTCCAGGCCCGAGAACTCCGCGCAATTGTTCACGAGATCCGCTGTCGATCGCCAGCCCTCATCCACCGGGTTGTGCCGCACGATAGCGGGCGTTACCGTCCACCGCCAAATCTCGATGGATGGAGTGGACCAGATGAAAGCGGTGTACTGCGAAAAGCTCGGCGGCCCGGAAGATCTCGTCGTCCGGGAAATTCCCGAGCCGGGAGCCCCTGGCGAAGGCGAAGTAAAGGTGGCGCTCGAGGCGCGCGGCGTCGCATTCACCGATGTTCTGATGGTTGCCGGGGAGTATCAGGTCAAACCGGAATTGCCGTTCATCGTCGGCGGCGAAGGGGCAGGCCGCGTGATCGCCGTGGGTGCCGGTGTGGCGGACTTGCGCGTTGGCGATGCGGTGTTGACGCAAGGCGGCTGCGTGGAACAGGTAATCGTTTCGGCCGCCCGGGTGACTCGGCTACCCGAAGGCGTGAATCTGGAGGCGGCGGCGGCGTTTCGGGCGAACTACGCAACCGCCTATTACGCGATGCAACGCGCGAATCTGCAGGCCGGCGAGACATTACTGGTGCACGGTGCCGCCGGCGGCGTCGGGCTCGCGGCGGTCGATATCGGCAAACTCTACGGTGCCACGGTGATCGCAACCGCAGGCTCCGACGCCAAACTCGACGTCGTGCGCCAACTCGGCGCCGATCACCTGATCAACTACACGGATGGATTTCGCGACGCGGTGAAGGAACTGACCGGCGGACGCGGTGCGGACGTGATCTACGATCCGGTCGGTGGCGATGTGTTCGATGAATCGATGCGCTGTATTGCGCCGTTCGGGCGGATCCTGATCGTCGGCTTCACCAGCGGCCGGATTGGCCTCGCGAAAACGAATCACTTGCTGATCAAAGATGCGTCGGTGATCGGCTTCACGGTCGGTGGTCTGCAGCGGCACGATCCGGCATGGGCGAAGCGCAACTCGGAGATTCTGCTCGGCTGGCTCGCCAGCGGACGCATCAATCCGTACATCTCGCATCGCGTTCCACTCGAACGCGCCGGTGATGCGCTGAAGCTGATTATCGACCGAAAGGTCATCGGCAAGGCGATCGTCATCTGATCACAGAAAGTCGCTTCCCGCATGTTGGTCAGACGGTGCTAGCATCGCGCTGCATTGCAGCATTCGAGGACCGATGTCGAGCTCCAACCCGGAACGAGTCGCGGCGCCCGCTCGGGAACTGAGCACGGTCTTCGCGAAGGAAATCGCACCCGATGCAAGCGTCGAAGGGATTCGCTACCTGTTCGATCGCCTGGCCGGGTTGCTGAACCGAAACCTGCCCGAGATCGGTGCGTTCCATGAGGCGATCGAGATTCGCGCGGCGCCTCGGCGCACTTCGGTAGACGTTTTCGTACCTGTCGGTTACGGGCCTTTTCCGGTGCTCGTCTACTTGCACGGCGGTGCATGGGTTGCCGGAAACCCTGCCAGCCACCGTAAATTGACGTATCGGTTTGCCGAGGGCGGCTTTCTGGTAGTAAGTGCCGACTATCGGCTGGCGCCAGAAAATCCATTCCCCGCGGCGTTCGACGATTGCGTTTCTGCGGTGGAATGGGCCGTTGCCCATGCGCACGAATTCGGCGGCGATCCAGCGCGCATAGCGATTGGCGGCGACTCCGCGGGCGGCAACCTGGCCGCTGCCGTGGCCATCGATCTAGCGCGACGGGGACGCGGACCCAGGCTCGCGGCGGCGGTGCTGATCTATGGCGTTTTCGATTTTGCCGAGATCGGCGGCCCGATGTTCTCGCGCACCATGCACGAAGCCTATCTTGGCGGCGACGTTTCACCCGAACTGTTGCGGGACCCACGCGTCAGCCCGATTCACGGTGCGCGTTGGCTGCCCCCGAGCCTGATCATCGTTGGCGGGCAAGACGCTCTGATCGATGATGCACGTGCGTTAGAAGCGCGGCTGCTTGCGGCGGCCGTTCGCCATGAAATGGTTGTCGCGCCCGGTATGCCGCACGGGTTTCTACAGATGGAGTTCTTCGGCGACGCGCGCCGCAGCATCGAGCGCATTCAGACATTTCTTGCGCGTGAACTGGCGGTTTCGAAACGTTCCGAGTTGCGCCGGTGGTGGCTGCGTATCGTGACCGTATTTCGAAGCGCGGCTCGCGCCGTCGGTCAGCGGCTACGGTTCGCTCGATGAGTGGCCATCTGCTGTCTCTGGCCGCCGGTGTGCTGCCCGAGTTTGCGCCGGACGCAATCGTCGCGGCAGCCGCCGACGCCGGCTATCCGGCGACTGGGATCTGGTGCGACACAGAAACCTGGACCGCCGAAACAACCCGTTCCGTCGCGGCGCATTTGCGTGATGGAGCCCTGCAGGCACTCGACATCGAGGTGATCTGGATTCGCGGCGGGCGTAAGGTCTCCGATGCGGCGCGCAGGTTGATTGATATTGGTGGCGAACTCGGCGCGCACAACGTGCTCATCGTCAGCGTGAACCCGAACCTTGCCGATACCAAACATCAGTTCGCGACACTGTGTGAACTCGCAGCGGCGGCGGGTATGCGGGCGATGTTCGAGTTCCTGATGATCACCGAAGTCAGAACGCTGGCTCAGGCGGTGGATGTGGTCACCGATGTAGGTCATCCGGCCGGCGGCGTGCTCATCGATGCGCTGCATCTGGCGCGTTGCGGCGCTTCACCGGCCGACGTAGTGCGACTCGACCCGAAGCTATTGCCCTATGCGCAGTTGTGCGATGGACCGGCAACCCTCGCGGGCGCCGACTACGAAGCGTTCCTGGCGGACGCAGTCGATGGACGCTGCGCGGCCGGCGAAGGCGAGCTGCCGCTGAGAGAGTTGTTGACGGCATTGCCGTCTGCAGTGCCGCTGAGTCTGGAGGTGCGCTCGAAACAGTATCGTGACCGCTATCCAGATGCAGTTGACCGCGCCCGCGCCGTGTTGGCCGCGACGCGCCGATTTCTCGACTCGCCTGCCGGCGGCCCGCGCTAACTCGCTGCCATTCGCGCTAGCCCGCTGGGATGCGCGGTGCGATCATATGTCGTCACGTGTTGTCAGGAGTCGCCATGCTGACATTGACGGTCAACGGTGCTGAACGGCTCATTGACGACGTCGATCCGTCGACACCGCTGCTGTGGGTGCTGCGGGACAACCTGGGGCTTGTCGGTGCGAAATACGGCTGCGGGATTGGCCAGTGTGGTGCCTGCACGGTGTGGATTGATGGCAAGCCCGTGCGCTCGTGCTCTTACAGTGCGGTGGCCGCGGCAGAGCACGCAGTGACCACAATCGAAGGATTGTCGCGCGCCGATGAGCCGTTGCATCCGTTGCAGCAAGCGTGGATCGATTTGGACGTCCCGCAATGCGGCTACTGTCAGGCGGGCCAGCTCATGTCCGCAGCAGCGCTGTTGAAGGCGAACCCGAATCCAACCGATGCGGACATCGATGCTGCCATGGCGGGCAATCTATGCCGCTGCGGTACCTACTTGCGCATCCGTCGCGCGATCCACACGGCGGCAAAAGTGCTGCGCGGTCCGGAACGCGGTACCGGGCACGGCGCTGGAGAGACGTCATGAATCGTCCCGGCTCGTTCCACGACACGTTTCTCTCCGACTACGCACGAGCCGCGAACGATCCGCCGCCGTCGACATTGACGATCGGCAAGATCGGTCGCCGTCAATTTCTGAAGGTAACCGGCATCGCAGGTGGGGGATTGATGCTTGGCGTTAGCGTCGGTGTGTTACCCACGGCGTTTGCTTCAATGCCCAAAGCCGGCCCGTTCGAACCCAACGCCTACATTCAGATCGGTACCGACGAGATCGTCATCTTCGCGCCGAACCCGGAAATCGGACAGGGCGTGAAAACCAGCTTGCCGATGATCGTGGCCGAAGAACTCGACGCCGACTGGACGCGGGTGCGCGTGCAGCAGGCGCGCATCGATGCGAAGGACTACGGCGGTCAGTTCGCGGGCGGGTCCCGCTCGGTACCGTCGTCGTGGGATGCGCTGCGGCGGGCCGGTGCGGTGGCGCGTGCGATGCTGGTATCCGCGGCGGCTGCGCGCTGGGATGTAGAGGCAAGCGCGTGCCGCACCGAAAACAGCGCAGTCATTCACTCTGCAACCAATCGTCGCGTCAGCTATTTCGACGTTGCCAACGATGCCGCTAAGTTGCGCGTGCCGGACGCAGCGAAGATTCCGCTGAAGACGCGCAAACAATACCGCCTCATCGGCACGCGTGTTTCGGGTGTCGACAACCATTCCATCGTCACGGGCGCGCCACTGTTCGGCATCGATCAGACGCTGCCACGCATGCGCTATGCGGTTTATCAGAAGTGTCCGGCGACCGGCGGCAGCGTTGTGAGTGCCAACCTGAACGAGATCAAGAAGCTGCCGGGTGTGCTCGATGCGTTCATCCTGAAGGGCAATGGCAAAGTGTCCGAATTGATGCCCGGCGTCGCCATCGTCGCGAACAGCACATGGGCAGCCATCAGCGCAAAGCGGAAGCTCAAGGTTACCTGGAACGAATCGAATGCGGCAAAGGATAGTTGGACGACGTCTCTGGGGCATGCAAACGAGTTAGTAAAGGCGCGCGGCAAACACGTTGTCGCGGACAAAGGAAATGTCGATGCGGCGTTCACCGCTGCAAAGACAACGGTTGAATCGGTGTACCGCTACAACTTCGTGTCGCACGCGCAACTCGAACCGCAGAATTGCACGGCGTGGTTTCGCGACGGCGCAATCGAACTGTGGGCGCCGTCTCAAACGCCACAACGCGGCGTCGAGATTGTCGCGTCGGTGCTGTCGCTGCCGACGTCGAAGGTCACCGTTCACCAGACGCGGGCCGGTGGTGGATTCGGTCGGCGCTTGGCGAACGATTACATGGCCGAGGCAGCGGCGATCGCGCAGCGCGTCGACGCGCCGGTCAAACTGCAGTGGACGCGTGAAGACGACATGGCGCACGACTTCTATCGCGCCGGTGGTTTTCACGCGATCAAAGGTGCGGTGGATTCCGCGGGTAAGTTGTCCGCGTGGCGGCATCACTTCGTCAGCTTCGCGAACGACGGCGCGCCGGTCCCCGGCGGGCAAATGTCGGAGCAGATCTTTCCGGGCGAACTGCTCGCGAACTATCAACTGATGCAAACCAATCTGCAGTGGGATTCGCCGTGCGGCGCGTGGCGCGCGCCTGGTTCGAACGTATTCGGCTTCGTGGTGCAGGGCTTTGTTGACGAAATGGCCGTGGCTGCGAGTCGCGACCGGGTCGATTTTCTGCTCGAAGTATTTGGCAAACCGCGTTGGATGCTGCCCGGCAACGCCTGGCGGCTGAATACAGCACGCGCAGCGGCCGTGGTGAAACTTGCGGCTGAGAAGTCTGGTTGGGGCAAGCCGATGCCTGCGGGGCGTGCGCTTGGCATTGCGTTCTACTTCAGTCATGCCGGCCACTTCGCCGAAGTCGCGGACGTCAGCGTGTCGGCGGACAAAAAAATTTCGGTACACCGGGTCACGGTCGCTGGCGACGTCGGGCCGATCATCAATCGCAGCATGGCGGAGAATCAGTGCGAAGGCGCGGTGATTGACGGCCTCAGCGCAATGCTCGGGCAAAAAGTAACGTTCGAGAACGGTCGCGTACAACAACACAACTTCGATGCGTATCCGCTGCTGCGAATGCCGCATGCGCCGCAAGTCGACGTTCACTTCATCGACAGCGACTATTCTCCGACCGGGCTAGGTGAACCGGCGCTACCACCGTTGGCCGCAGCCGTGTGCAACGCGATCTATGCGGCAAGCGGTATACGTGTGCGTACATTGCCGATCTCGGAAGAGGGCTTCTCGATCTAACAGTTAAATCGAGGTGATGCGGGTCAGGTCGCGATGCCGAATAGTTTGCGTAGATAGGGGTTCAGCAGGCGTCCGGTGGGGTCGAGCGCTTCACGCATTTCCAGGTAGTCCTGAAACTTTGGATACAGCTTCGTCAGCTGTTCGTGACCAAGCGTGTGGACCTTGCCCCAGTGCGGCCGGCCACCGTACTTCCAGAAGATCGGCTCAATGATGTCGAAATAGGGGCGATAGTCGAAGCGTGCGTCGCGGTGCACGGAGATCGCCGCGCGTGGGCCGCCCGAGAACATGCTGAGCCAAAGGTCGTCGCCGGCGACGTAGCGATACTCGAGCGGAAACACGACGTCGATACTCCTGTCCTCGATCGTGCGCAGTATCTCGCTCACGCATGCGGCGCCGGCGTCGAGCGGTACGGAATATTCCATCTCGTTGAAGCGGTAGCTGCGCACGTTCGAGAGGATCTTGTACGACACATCGACGATAGGTTCCGGCTTCGGCATCGCGGCGACAGCGGCTGCAATAATCGCGCGGCGTGCCGACACCGGCACGTGGGTCAGGCCGCTCAGCAGGTCTTCGGACGCATCGGCCTGGTCGGGCGGAACCGGTGGGTTGTGAATTGGCTCGTCGGTTACGTCGGTCACCTGCACGCTGGCGTATTCCGAATGCGTCAACGGGAACATCTCGTAGTGCCTATGAGCCTTCGCTTGCGTCGCAAAGTCGCGCAACACGTCTTGCGTCGGCTGAATCGATGCCTGCCTCTTCAGGCGATACGGCGCGATGTTGCGCAGGCGTACTTCGGTGACGAAACCGAGGGCGCCGAGCGAAACCTGCGCGGCAGCGAACAATGACGGTTCCTTCGCTGAGTCGAGTTCGAGCACGTGGCCGGTGGGTGTCACCAGTCGTAGCGCGGTCACATAGGCGGACAACGTCTTCAGCGTGAGACCGGTACCGTGCGTCGCGGTCGAGAGTGCGCCGGCCAGTGTCTGCCGGTCGATGTCCGGTAGATTCGCCATCGCCTGTCCCACCGCCTCGAGTGCCGGCCCGGCTTCGGAGAGGCGAATGCCGGCACCGAGCGTCGCTTCGAGGGTCGCCGGATCGTGGCTGTGCACGCCGGTCATCCGGTCGAGCACAACGATGTAGCCATCGGTCGGCACCAGCGCGGAGAAGGAATGGCCGGCACCCACCGGACGCAGCGGCGCTGACTCGCGGCGTAGAAAGTCGATCAACTGATCTTCGGTCGCCGGCGCGAAGCGTCCTGCGGGCAGCGCGCTCTGCGCACCGGACCAGTTGTGCCATGGCAAAGGTTCCGACGTCGATGCTGCATTGGCGTGAGCGATGCGCGGCGTCAGCGCGGAGAGCAGTCCGCCAAACGACCCGGCGGCCAGCGCCCCTGCAACCAGTCGTCGGCGCGAGACGCGCTTCATGCGCCACCCCCGCTCGCCATGAAGTGTATGTCGGCGCGCATATCCTCGCGTTCGCAGTCCATGCAATAACCGAGCGGAGGCATGTTGCCGAAGCCGTTGATCGTGTGTTCGAGCACAATGGCTTCGCCCTGCGCCAATCGCTTGGCCCACTCGGCCCGATCGCCGATCTTCGGTGCGCCGCCCTCGCCTCTTACGTGACACATCGCGCAGGTACGCGCCCAGCGCTGTTTGCCCAAATCGCTGATGCGGGCATCGGCAAACGGTTGCTGTGAAGCCGCCGCTCGCTGATCCTGGGCCGACTCACCCGCGCCGCAACCGACCAGCAACGCGCTGCTGAGTGCAACTGAACCCACGATACCGATGCGCATGGACGTGCCCTTCTACTGACGCGCGACAGTTTAGTCGGCGTCAGCGATCGCACGCCACACGGCGTAATCAAACAGCAGGCAGTTGCAGCAGCTAGAGAGGCTTAGGCTGCGGGTTGTATCCGGCGGGCATATTGCGCGCCGCAACGTACGGAGACGTAGGTGGCAGTTCATCGCGCTCGCGCTTGAGTTCCGCGATCTGCTGATTGCGCTCGTCTACGCGCGCTTCGACGCGCAGCAGTTGATCCTGCAAGTCTTCGATTCGGCGTGCCCGCTCCGTCAATGTTGCGTCCTTGCCGCGCAATAGACCGTCGAGTGATGTGCAGCGTGTTTCGAGCTCACTGAGTTGAGCTTTCAGCGTCTTCGTTTCGCGAGCCACTGAATGGAGTTCCCGCTCGGTGCGCTCTGCGCGCAGATTTGCGGCTGCGACTTGCTCGTCGACCGCTTGCGGTGGCGGCTTGGTGTCTGCAATGGTTGATATCGCATCGTTGAATATCGATAGCGAGGCCACTTGATCTGTCGGTCCTGTCTGATCTGTTGCGTCGGGGCTCGGCTCGACCTGGCTCGTTGGCGCGGACATCGTTGCCCTGAGCGCCGCGAGTTCGTCATCGCGTGCCGCCAGCGCGCTTTGTAGCGACGCGATCGTAGCAGCCTGTTCGTGCATCTTTAGATCCGTATCTCGCAATTGTCCGTCGCGTTCCTGCGCCACGGCGTCGTGACGCTGCGCTTCGGCCTGTGTTGCCTGGACCGCGCTACCGGATTCGGCCAAAGCCATTTTCAGCTCCGCTATGCGGTGTTCCGATTGGCTCAAGTCGTGCTGCAGTGCGCGGCTGTCTGCGAGTGTCTGGGCGACCTCTTCGCGCATTGTGTTGGCGCTTGCTTCGGCGCGCCCCACATCGGCCGTCAGCGCGTCGATCCTCGAATCTCGATCCTTCAGCAGCGCTTGCATCGATACGATGGTGTTGCCTTGTTCGCGCAGCTTCTCGTCGGTCGACAGCGCGCGCGCGTTCTTCGCCTCGATTGATGCATCGCGCTCGCGCACCAATGCGTGTGATGCCTGCAGTGCCTTTGTCATCTCGGACGCTTCGTGCATCAGCATGTCGATGCGTTGTTCGAGTTGCTGTTGTGTCTGCTTCTGCGCCTGATGTGTCGCCAGGTGCTGTGCGATCTGCTCACGCCCCGTGGCGAGCTTCGCTTCGAGGTCCGCGATCGTGGCGTCGCGCTCGGCCTTCTCCCCCCGAACGTGCGCGAGATCGCCATCGAGCAGCGCAATGCTCGCTTCGCGTTCAGCGATGGTGTCTGCGCGTGCCTTCAGCATTTCCATCAGCTTTGGCAGCTTTGCTTCGAGCTTCGCGTAATTCTCTTTCAGCGTCCGGTTGGTGTCGCCGCGACGTTTCGTCAGCGCTTCCAGCAGTTCGCGCTGTTCGGTGTCCTGCTGCAGGCGTGTCTGGACTTCTTGAAGCGTCGCATCGCGGGCGGCGAGCGTTGCCTGTGCCAGTTCGGCTGCAGCCTGCAGATCCGCGATCTCCTGTTCGAGAATTTCCGTTGAGCGCTTGCCGGGACCTCCGGCCAATTCCTGCTCGAGTGCAGCAATGCGATCGTCGCGCTGAATGAGACCTTTCTTCAGCGATTCGTAGCGTGCTTCGAGGCGCTTCATGTCGGACGCCATCTTCGGATCGTTACCGGACGATGGCTGCGCATCGAGCTCGGCACCATCGATGAGATCCGGATCCAGGCCACCGATCGAACCGTCTTTGACGATCTGAAGTTCCGAGCGAGCCAAACGAATCTCACGATCGCGTTTCACAATCTCGGCGTCCTTCTGGGACGCAGCGGACTCAATCTGCGTCAACCGATCGCGCAGTGATTGTGCCTCGGACGTCAGCATAGCGATGCGTTGATCACGATTGCGCAGTGTCGATTCAAGTTGCGGAATCGCCCCTTTCGCTTCGTAAACGTTGCGCTTCAGTTCGACTTCGCGACCGCTGGTGGATACGCGGCGCGCCGTCCAGCCGAGCGAAAAGCACACGCCGGCGGTAGTGGCAAGAAGTGCGATGGTGATGAGGGAAAACGTCACGAGATCAAAATCCCTTTGTGTGTCTCGCGGACTTCGTAGCTTCCGGAGTCCGACGACCCCGCTCGTGCAATATTGAGCGTGGCGTCCGCAAAAACAGTTAGGTGCGTCGCGCTTCGGTCAGATCTTCGGACGGATCGAAGCTGGGTCGCGCCGATCTGTGAGACGAATCACGGGCGTCCACAGATTGCTCGCTCAGCAGAGCAAGTGCGTCTCCGTCGTCGGCGAGCTGGCTGCGCTGTTGAAGGCTCAGCGAATCGATGCCGTCGCGCCGTGCTTGAACCAGGGTTTCCGTCGGACACTTTCCGTCGCGCCGAGCAAAGTGGCGCGCGGCAGCGAGCCAGGCGGGATCGCGCAACGTGCGGGCGAGACCGGCAGTTGGGGCGTCCGCGTCGGCCGGGGTCGAATCGAGCAGATCCTGCACTACCCGCGGTACATGCCGCTCTTCGGGCGTCACAAGCAGCCCAACACGCGCCAGCCAATCCCCGCCGCGAATGTTGCTGGTCACCACGGCCACCAGCGGTGCCAGCACCAGAGGCAACGTAACCGGCAGCGACCAGTAGAAGTAAAGCGGCCGTAGCCACCACGAGAAAATGCCCCAGGCGATGCCGAGCAGCAAACCTCCACCATGCATGCGCAATGCACTCCACCAACCGATTGGGCCGTCACGGTTTTGTCCTGCCCACGACAGACGCGCGCCGATCATAGCTTCGACGACGAAACGGCTGTGGGCGAGCATGCGTACCGGCGCGAGCAAAACGGAAACCAGGCTTTCGATCAGGATGCTGGCAGTAAGCCGCCCTACGCCGCCGAACCCTCGGCGCAGGCGGGCCCGGAATAGCGCATCCAGTCCTGCAAGGAGTTTGGGAACGAACAGCACAACGATGGTGCTCGCGGCCAAACGAAGCGCCCATTCCGGGTGCCATTCCGGCCAGAGCGGAAATAAGTGGTGGCCGCCAGGGAAGTAATCGATCGGCTTGAGCGTGAACTGGGCGGCTTCGAGCCCGGTTAGAATCAGAAAGAGCAACCACAACGGCGCCGCGGCATAGGCCAGAATGCCGTTCAGGAACGTAAAGCGTTGCACCAATCCCAGGCGTTGCCCGCCGAGCATCAGTGCCAGATGTTGCAGATTACCGCGTGCCCAGCGGCGGTCGCGCATCAGTTCGTCCACGAGGCTCGGCGGGGATTGTTCGTAGCTGCCGTCCAGGGTCGGTTCCAGCCACACTTCATAGCCGCCGCGACGCATGAACGCGGCCTCGGCAAAGTCGTGACTCAGAATGGGACCGCGGAACAGCCCGATGCCGCGCAGGCTCGGCAAACCGCAGCAATGCATGAAGGCCCGGGTGCGAATGATTGCGTTGTGGCCCCAGTAGGCGCCGTCGCCGAGCTGAAGGGCGGCGAGGCCGGTGCCGAAAATCGGACCGTAGAGCCCGTTGGCGAATTGCTGCACGCGCGCGAACAGGGAACGCGCGCCCACGATGCGAGGTGGTGCCTGGATGATGCCGACGTGCGGATTGCATTCCATCAGACGAACCATTCGGGCAACTGTGGATGCGTCCATCAGGCTGTCGGCGTCGAGCACGACGAAGTAGCGATAGTCATTGCCCCACCTACGCAGGAAATCGGATACGTTGCCGCTCTTGTAGCGCAAGTTCAGGCGCCGTCGCCGATAGTGCAGTCGACCCTCGGCACCGAGTTCACTGACCCACCTATGCCACTCGGCCTGCTCGCCGAGCCAGACGTCGGGGTCGCGGCTGTCGGACAGCACGAAAAAGTCGAAATGTTCGAGCTCGCCGCTGCGTTCGAGCGAGCGGTAGACGGTGGCCAGCCCCGCCAGACAACGCGCTACCGGCTCGTGATAAATCGGCATGATGAGTGCGGTACGCACGAGCGGTGTAGATTCGAGATTGGTCGCGCTCGCCTGCGCGGCGAGGCTCCAGCGATCGCCACCGAATGACCGATACACAAAACCGAAAACGGCCAGCCAGGCGCCGGTGCCGACCCACGCAAAATTCAGGGCGAAGGTCGCCGCAAGCGCGATTTCGAGCAGCGTGCTGCCGTGATATGGCAGCACGGCGATCATGTAATAGGTGGCAAGCAGACTTTGGCCCACGATCAACGCCGTAAACAGCGCCCGCCGCCGACGCGCCACCCAGCGCCATGACGACGGCCGATGTGTACGGCGATGATGTTTGCGCGGATAGCGCATGCTCGCGCGGTTGATTGGTGGGGCTGCAGGTGGGATCGGCATTGGCTCAGCCGCCATTGATACGGTTCTTTGGCGGCAGATCGTAGGCCCAGGTTTCAGACAGTGTTTTGTCGCCGGACTTGAGGAACGCTCGCAGGCCGAGCGCCTTGTCAGGAGCCGGCGCGGCGAGCAGCGACAGGCGCCAATACTTGTTGGGCGCCGTCCAATAGACTTTCTGCGACAGCACCTGTGTGCCGTCGACCCCGCTCACAACGGCTTCGACAGGGCTTTGGGCGCCAAAGCCAGAAAGCGGCGCGCCGCTGAAATCCACGATCACACGATATGCATTTTTGGCGTCGCTGCCGGACGGTGGTTTGTCGCTGCCAACGTACGTGGTGACGGCACGCGCCAACGGTTCATTCGGGATGTCCGCAGGACCGAATTCGACCGAGTAGTTCAAATCGTAATGCGCGCCGGATTTCACATTCGCCGTTGGGCTCCAGAACGCGACGATATTGTCGTTAGTCTCCGAATCGGTCGGAATCTGCACCAGAACTACGTTGCCCTTGCCCCAGTCCTCATGCGGCGCAACCCAAGCGCTGGGCCTGTTGTCGTAACGCGCTTCCGCATCCTGGTAGGCATCGAAGTTCGTCGCACGCTGCAATAAGCCGAAACCCTTTGGCGAGTTGGCCTCGAAGTAGTCCATCTGCAAAGTCAGTGGATTGATCAGCGGACGCCACAACCACTCCCCCGTGCCGGAATGAATCAGCAGCCCGCCGGAATCGTGAACCGCCGGACGCCACTGCGTTGCGGGGCGTGGCGTATTCGCGCCGTAGTAGAACATGCTGGTCAATGGTGCCAATCCGAATAGCTTGACGTCCTTACGCAAGAACAGGCGGGCACTGATTTCCATGCGTAACGGATTGCCTGGGAAGATCACAAAACGATAGGCGCCGGTGAGGTTCGCGCCGTCGAGCAGAGCATAGAGTTGCATCACGTGCGCGTCGGGGCTGGGGCGCACCAACCAGAATTGGCTGAAATCAGGGAACTGCTCGCCGCCGGCAAGGCCGGTGTCGATGGCGATTCCGCGCGCGGACAAGCCGAAGTTTTGACCGCGACCGACGCCGCGAAAATAGCTCGCACCCGCGAACACCAGAAACTGATTCTGTACGTCGGGCCGATCGAGCGGGAAAGTGAGCTTGAGGCCCGCATAGCCGAGATCGTCGGGCACTTTCGCCGCCAGTTGCTGCGACGGCCAGCTAAACCAGGATTTGTCGAACGCCAGCGGATGCACGCCCGCTGCGTCGACGATGTTGATCTTCACCGAGTTGCGGAAGTACTCGCCGGGCGCGATGAGCATGACCTGAAAGCGCGTGTGACTTTGCCGCCAGAGGCTCTGGCCCGGGTCGAAGCGAATTTGCTGGTATTGATCGTAATCGAGTTTGGCGAGCACATCGGGAATCGCGGCAGGCGCCTGATAGGGCTTTGCCGCCAAGGCCCGAGCCTGCTGCACGACGCCGTCGAAATCGAAGGCGTAGCAATTTGGAACTGCGGCGACGGATGCGGCCAGCGTTAAGACGATGCCGAGCACGATCCTGGTCGCGGGCTTGTGCATATCGAGTGTTCTCCTGCGCACACCATGCTCGATGCGATTCTGCTGACGATGCTATTCGATGCAGTCGTCCACCGTGGCGCAAATCGTGCGTCGGTTGTGCCACGGCGCATAGCGCCTCGATGCGTTGATTGCGATCAGTATTGAGGTGAGACGTCCATAAGAACAGACCACGCATCTGACGAAACGATCACGATGAGTCTCGATCCATATGAGATTTGGCGCGATCGTGTTCGCCGTGTGGACGCTTGGAGGCGGGCTGCTATCATGGCGGACCCTCCGAGCGCCCGTAGCTCAGCTGGATAGAGTGTTGGCCTCCGAAGCCAAAGGTCGCGCGTTCGAATCGCGCCGGGCGCGCCAGCTCATTTGACCAGCGACAACCGTGGCCATAGCGCGAGCCGTGCCGCTTCCCTCTCCCAATAACGTCCCGCGCATCTCGCAATGTGTCTTCGTTCGTTCGCTTAGCAGGTCAATCAAACTATTGGTCGGGTAGTATGCGACGCGTCACTACGAGGATTCTCGATGCCGAACGCAGTGCGCCGATTGACCCTGTTGCCAATGATTGCATTCGGTATCGGCCAGGCGGCCGAAGGCATCAAGAACACCGCGTTCAACACGTTTCTGTTGTTCTTCTACCAGCAGGTGGTCGGGGTGTCGGGAACGCTCACCGGCATCGCGCTCGGCATCGCGCTGTGCTTCGACGCGATCACCGACCCGATTGCCGGCACGATTTCAGACAAGGCGCAAACGCGTTGGGGCCGGCGGCATCCATTCATGCTCGCCGCGGCGCTGCCACTCGCCGTCTCGTTCTATTGTCTGTTCAACCCACCGACGGCGTTGACCGAGTTCGAGAGCTTCCTATGGCTCACGGTGTTCGCGGTGCTGGTGCGCGGGTCGCTGACGTTCTTTCACATTCCTCATCTGGCGCTGGGCGCCGATCTGGCGCGTGACTACACGCAGCGCTCGACGATCTTCGCGTTCAGCACCTTGTTCAGCGCCATCGGTGGCGCGTTCACGGGCTTCTTCGCGTATCGGCTGTTCTTCCCCACCACGCCGGAGTACAGCCCCGGGCTGCTGAATCCGCACGGCTATGTCGGCTTCGGCGCGACATTCGGCATCGCGATGGCCATCGCGATCCTGGCGTGCTTTCTCGGAACGTTTCGTGAGATTCCACATCTGCGTAAGGCGGCACACGTCGAGCGCTTCGGCTTGTTGAAGCTCGGCCGCGAACTGCGCGAGGTGTTTCGCAACAAATCCTTTCGCGCGTTGTTCTTCGGCATGTTGTGCTCGACCCTGGTGCTGTCGATCGAAGGCGTCTTCACGCCGTTCATGGGCGTGCATTTCTGGGGCTTCACGACCGAGCAACTCTCGGTTCTGCCGCTGACTGCATTGGTGGGTCTGCTGCTGTCGGTGCCGCTGACGCCGCTCGCAACACGCCTGCTCGACAAGAAGCTCGCGGTACTGATTCCTGCAGCGATTGCCATCATCAACGCCAACGTGCTGGTGGTATTGCGGTTACTCGATGTGCCGTGGTTGGCGGCGAACGGCTCGCCGTGGATGTTGCCGCTGGTAATGGGCAGCACATTCGTCGGCGCGCTGATTGCGCCGGTCATTTTCTCGAGCCTGAGTTCGATGTTCGGCGACATCGCCGACGAACACGCGCTGGAAACAGGCGAGCGCCGGGAAGGCGTGATCTATTCCGCGCGCTCTTTCGTCGTCAAGGCCACCGGCGCGGTCGGCGTGATCATCGGCGGTGCGCTGCTCGAATATATTGCCTTTCCACGCGGTGCGGCGGCCGGCACCGTGCCGCCGGACACCATCTGGACGCTCGGGCTGATTCAAGGGCCGGCGACATCGGTGTTCACACTGATGGCGCTGTTTCTGTATGCGGGGTATCGGCTCGATCGAACGCGTCACGCCCAGATCATTGCCGAGTTGGACCGCCTTCAGGTCGAATGACGCGCCCGCGGTGTCGGGCCGGTGCGTTCCGCGCTTCCCCGCGCGCGTGAAGGGCGGTCAGGCTGTGGGCCTGCATCGTCGCGAAACGCGCGAGCCAACCGTCTCGAATATCCGTGAGTGGTTGCGGATTCAACGTGTAGTTCTGCGTCTTCCCGGCGCGCTCCACCGTGACGAGATCGCATTCACGAAGTACACGCAGGTGACGCGAGATGCCCGGGCGTGACGCGCTCGAAAAGCGATTGGCGATGTCGCCAGCGGCAAGACACTCGTGGCCCAGCAGCAGGTCCAGGATCTTGCGGCGCGTCGGATCGGCGATCGCGGCAAACACGTCGCGGCTTCGTATTTTACTTCTCAACGATCATCCGCAACGCTTTGAGGTGTTTGATATCCCAACCCTGCTCGTATCCTTCCAGGTTGTCGGCTGCATTGGCACCGAGGCGCTCGAAGCCATGGTGGAACAGTTCAACGAGGGTTGCCTCGTACAGCGGCGTCAACCGAATGGTCAAGAACGTCGGCACCGGCCACGCCAGCGGTGCATCGCGCCAGTTGTTGTCGAACGTCAACTCGCGGGCAGGTTCGTAGACGATCACCGATCCGCCATAGCTGCGTCGCACGCCGTCAATCTCGGCGCTCATCTCCACGCGGCCACGCAGGCGGGGCTCGAGTGTATGCAGTTGATGGCCTCGCCCGAACCATGCGTTGATGGTGTCGAACGATTGGAATTCCTGCCACACGCGTTCCGGCGGCGCTTGGATCAGAATGCTCCGGCGCACGTGCAACAGGCTGATTTCAATGCCCATGGCTGCGGGTCCTCGGTCGACGCCCAACTCTACGTGTAACATAATCGTTACGCAATGACAGCTGCGAAAGCTCGATAGATGGGACGCGCGAAGCTCATCGCTGAACATGCGCCCGGTGCGCTGGCGTGCGCCTTCGTGCCGCTGTTTGGTCTGTTGATTCTGCTCCGCGGTCACGATGCCGACTGGGATTTCCTGAACTATCACTGGTACAACGCGTACGCCTGGTTGACCGCGCGTGGCGGCTTCGACGTGGCCGTTGCACATCACGCCACGTACTACAATCCGCTCGCGGACGTGCCGATTTACGTCGCGGCGCGGTTCCTGCCTGCGTGGAGCGTATTCTTCCTCACCGGCTGCGTGCAGGGGTTGAATCTGCTGCTGTTGTATCGACTCGCGCACGCAGCGCTGCGTTCGCGCGATGCACCGGCCAACGGTTGGCTCTCACTGGCGCTTGCGGTCGCCGGCATGACCGGCGGCATGGCGATGATGATCCTCGGCAACGCCAGCAACGACATGACCATGAGTCTGTTCGTGTTGTTCGCGCTGGTATTGCTGGTTGGAACCGCGGAGTCGGGCAGCCCCGATTTGTGGCGATACATTGTGGCGGGGCTCTCCGGCGGTATCGCGGTCGGGCTGAAGCTGACGATGGCACCGTTCGCGATCGGCCTGGCAATCGGCGTGATCGCGCTGCGCGCGCCACGGCGGATGCGTTTGGCACGCGTGATGTTGCTAGGTGCAGGCGGTGCCGTCGGCTTCACAGTGTTCGACGGCGCTTGGGCATATTCGCTGTGGCGTGAGACCGGCAATCCATTCTTCCCGTACTTCAACGACATCTTCGCCTCGCCGTTGATCCTCGATGCATCGTATCGCGACCCGCGCTTTCTGCCGCACGGTCTGCTGGAAGCGCTTGCTTATCCATTTGTGTTTGCGTGGGACGGCAGCAGGGTCAGCGACATTCCGTTTCGCGACATCAAGATCGCGCTTGCGTATCTAATTGTGCCGCTGACGGTGCTTTGGGCAATGACGGCGAAGCGAACGTTGACGCAGTCGATGCGGCTTCTGTTCACGGTGTCGGCCGTCAGCTATCTCGTTTGGCTGTGGATGTTCGGTGTCTACCGTTACGTCGTGACGCTCGAACTTCTCGCACCGCTATTGATTGCACTTGCGCTGTCACTGTGGCCGTTGACGGAACGGCGTCGCCTGGCCGCACTGGCGGCACTGTGGTTGGTTGCTGTGCTGGGCACCGGCTGGACCGACATCGCCAAGATCGGTGACGGCTGGCGCGATGCATACGTTCACGTGAACGTGCCGCCAATCGCCAATCCGGACCACACGCTCGCGGTGATGGCTGGAATCGAACCGATGGGCTACATCGTGCCGTCGTTTCCGCCGCAGATTCCATTTCTGCGAATAGACGGCTGGCTCGACAAGCCGTCGTCGCGTACCGAACTCGGTGCGCAGATGCGCGCGCGCATCGATTCGCACAATGGCCCGATCTTCGGTGTGTTCATCGAGCGTGAGCGCAGGCGCGCCGTGGCGGCATTTGCGGCCGACGGTTTGGTGCTGGCGCATCGCGATTGCGCGACAATCCGCGCAAATGTCGGCGAACCGCTATTGTGGTGTCCCTTGAAGCGAAAGACTCCCCCGCGATGAGTGAATCCGAACGGCTTGCCGTCGCATCGGCGCCAACAGTGCCGTCGGTCGCAGTGCTGTTGCCGTGCTACAACGAAGAAATCGCCATCGGTCTTACCGTGGAGGCATTCCGCCGCGCCTTGCCGACGTCGAGCATCTATGTGTATGACAACAACTCGAGCGATAAGACCTCGGAAGTGGCGTCGCGAGCGGGCGCGATCGTGCGGCGTGAACGCGTACAGGGCAAAGGCGCTGTGGTGCGGCGGATGTTTGCGGACATCGATGCCGACATCTATGTGCTGTGTGATGGGGACGACACGTACGACGCCGCCGTTGCGGCGACCCTCGTCGAGCGGTTGGTCGGCAACCGGCTCGACATGATCACCGGGGTGCGCCACGAGGCCGATGTCGCCGCGTATCGCCCCGGGCATCGCTTCGGTAATCATCTGCTGACGGGTCTGGTGCGTTGGATTTTCAGCGCGCAGGTCACCGACATGCTATCCGGCTATCGCGTGCTGTCCCGCCGGTTCGTCAAGAGTTTCCCGACCCAGTCGACGGGCTTCGGCGTGGAGACCGAGATGACCGTCCACGCACTGCAATTGTTGATGCCGACCGATGAGGTGACGACCGAGTATCGACAACGCATGGTCGATTCGGTGAGCAAGCTGCGTACCTATCGGGATGGCTGGCGCATTCTGATGCTGATCGCGACGTTGGCGAAGGAAGAGCGGCCGCTGTGGTTCTTCGGTTTCATTGGTGTGGCGTTGGCGATGCTGTCGATCGGTATTTCGATTCCGTTGTTCATCGAATATTTTCAGACGGGGCTGGTGCCGCGGTTTCCCACCGCGATACTGGCGACCGGACTGATGCTGCTCGCGTGGCTCAGCTTCGTGTGTGGATTGATTCTCGACACCGTCACCCGCGGACGCTGGGAAATGAAACGGCTGCGCTATCTGTCGTTGACGGCGCCGGGCACCGACGGTTGATTCCACGTCTATGGTACATCGAGTTTGCGCGCTTTGCCGCGATCGGTGCTGTCGCATTCGTCGTCGATACGGTCGTACTGTATGCGGGTCTCGCGGGGGGATTGGGTCTCTACGGGGGCCGGCTGCTGTCGTATTTCGTCGCGGCTACGTTTACCTGGTACGTCAATCGGCGCATCACGTTCGTGGCGACGCGCGCACACGGCGCAACCGCTGTCATCGCCGAGTGGATGCGCTTTTTGGCCGCAAATCTGGCTGGTGGCAGCATCAATTACGCGCTGTATGCGTCGCTGGTGAGCGCGTTCCAATTGGCCCGCGCGTATCCCGTGCTCGGCGTTGCAGCGGGTGCTATCGCGGGTCTCGGCGTGAACTTCACGCTGAGCAAATTCATCGTGTTTCGTCAGCAGTTCACGAACCGCCAGCCACATCACGCAGATGAATCAGACCGGTAGATCACCCACCGCATGATTGACGGAGCCGGTTTCGTTGTAAGAACGCATCACCATCTCGGCAATGCGCATCAGATGCACCTCGTCGGAACCGTCTGCGATGCGCGCCCAGCGCGCGCTGATCAGCATTTGCGCCAGCGGCGTGTCGTTGGAGTAGCCGAGCGCGCCGTGTACCTGCAGCGCGCGATCGACAACCTTCCACAGCGTATTGGCGACGTGGTGTTTGGCCATCGACACTTCGGCGCGAAAATCCATGTTGTTCTCGATCTTGTAGGCGGCGTGCAGCACCATCAGTTTCGATGAATAGAGTTCCAACGCGCTCTCCGCCATCATCCATTGGATGCCTTGCTTCTCGGACAGCAGGGAGCCGT
The DNA here is from genome assembly GCA_963735085.1 of uncultured Gammaproteobacteria bacterium. Taxonomy (GTDB): domain Bacteria; phylum Pseudomonadota; class Gammaproteobacteria; order Pseudomonadales; family Azotimanducaceae; genus DATJGR01. The sequence goes on along the minus strand of CAVTJP010000005.1, from coordinate 1,077,911 downwards.
GCGCGAAGCGCTTCTGCGCGCGATCGACGAGCATCTCCAGCGCCTGCTCGATCTGTCCGAGCCAGCGCATGCAGTGCGCGAGCCGCGCCGGGCCGAGTCGCACCTGGCCGAGTTGGTGGCCGGCGCCACGCTCGCCGAGCATATTCTGTTTCGGAATGCGCACGTTGGTGTAGCGTACTTCGGGATGACCGCCGCCGCCGCCCATCGTCTGTACGTCGCGGACGATTTCGAAACCGGGCGACGACAACGGCACGATGAAGGCGCTGTTGCGTGCTTGTGCAATCGCAGCATCCGGATCGCTGCGGGCGATGACGATTGCGAAGTCGGCGCCGTGCGCGCCGGACGTGAACCATTTGTGCCCGTTGATCACCCACTCGTCACCGTCCTCGATGGCGGTGGTTTGAATCTGGGTGGGATCGGAGCCGGCGACTTCCGGTTCAGTCATCGAAAAGCACGAGCGCATGGTGCCCTCGCACAGCGGCCGCAACCATTTCTCTTTCTGTTCTTCGGTGCCGAAGTGCAGCAGCGTGTGCATGTTGCCCTCGTCCGGCGCCTGACAGTTGATGATGTACGGCCCCCACGGTGTCTTCACCGCCTCGGCGGACATCGCGGCTACGGCCGTATGGCCCAGGCCCATGCCGCCGAATGCCTCGGGCATGTGGGGGCACCACAAGCCGCGCTCTTTTGCGGCGTTGCGCAATTCCTTGATTGCGCTGCTCCACTCTTCGCGTTTCGCTTTCTGGTCACGCAACTCGGCCATCCTCGGACGCACCGTATCGCGCATGAATTGACGCACCAGCAAACGCGCGTCTTCGATTTGGTCCGGAAACGTGAAATCGATGGCCATTGAATGTCCCCGTTGCGCTGCGTTGGTGTGAGACGCGAGCATATCAGGGACGCGCAGAGCCCAACTGTCCGGACACCGGTGCTACGATTCATGCCGACATGGCCGCACTGAATTTCACACTCTTCGATACGCCGATCGGCCGCTGCGGCATCGCGTGGGGCGCGCGCGGGCTCGTTCGCGTGCAGCTGCCGGAAACCCGCGAGGCGGATACGCAGGGACGGTTGACGAAATCGTTCTCGGATCCGGTACAGGCGACGCCGCCGGCGGATGTGCGTCGTGCGATCGACGACATCGTTGCGTTGTTGCGTGGTGAGTTGCGAGGTGAGTCGCGCAGCCTCTCGACAATTTCACTGGATATGCAGCGGGTACCACCGTTTTACCAACGGGTCTATGAAGTGGCGCGGACGATCCTGCCTGGCGCGACGCTGACATACGGTGAAATAGCTGCTCGGCTCGGTGAGCGAAGCGCCGCGCGCGCCGTGGGTCAGGCACTCGGCCGCAACCCGTTTGCGATCGTCGTACCGTGCCATCGGGTTTTGGCGGCGGGTGGCAGGGTCGGTGGCTTTTCGGCGGCCGGTGGCATCACGACAAAATTGCGCATGCTCGCGATCGAGGCGACGCATGCGAATTCCGAAGCTGATCTGTTCGATGGTAGCCGCTACGGTTTCGATCCGCGGGTCGCGATTGCGCACCTGAAAGCAGTAGACCCGGTGCTGGGTCACACGATCAATCGCATTGGTGCGTTCGATCTGGAACTCAAGAATACCTCGAGCGTTTTCGCGGCGCTGGCCGAGGCAATCGTTTATCAGCAACTGAACGGCCGCGCGGCCGCGACGATCTTTGCGCGGGTGCAGGCGCTGTTTCGAAACGCGCATCGAGGCCTGGAACCGGAACAGATCCTGCGCGCGACAGATGCGAGATTGCGCGGCGCGGGCCTTTCGCAAGCGAAGATGTTGTCGTTGCAGGACCTCGCGCGGCGCGCGGCGATCGGTGAGATTCCGACGTTGGCTGAAGCGCATCGGCTGACGGATGCCGAACTGATCGAGCAACTCATACAGGTGCGTGGAATCGGCCGCTGGACCGTCGAGATGCTGCTGATCTTTCGCTTAGGACGTCCCGATGTACTGCCTGCGGAAGACTTCGGCATCCGCAAGGGCTTTTCGATTGCGTTCAACAAGCGCGCGATGCCGGCGCCGAAGTATGTCCTCGAGCGTGGTGCGAAGTGGGCGCCTTATCGAACCGTGGCGAGTTGGTATATGTGGCGCGCGACTGACTGACGCGCCGTCAAGCCGCGTTCGGTTGTGCCGTTACATGCCAGTACCGCGCGTCGCTCATGCTGCCGCCGGCCTTCGCCTTGAGTTGATATTTCGCAGCGTACGCGGCCTGTACTCTCGCGATGGTGCCAGCGTCTTCGAGCGGCACCAGCCGTACGGCGTATGCCTTATCGCCGATACGCAGATGCACGTTCGGATCGCGATCCACCCAGCCCGGCCAGTGCTTCGTCTGCGGCGCACTCGACGCCACGTACAGTTGACCGTTCACTTCGGCGCACCAGATCGTCACCGCGTGCGGGATCAGATACGGCGTGTGCACCTGAATCTCGATTTCCTTGTCGGCATCGGTGAACCGCCAATCAGCGGGTAGTGGGGTCTCGGTACCACCCAGTACGATTCCGGTATGTTGTCCATGCGGCCCGCAGGCGCACAGCAGCATCATCAGAAAAAAGAACGAAAACGTTGATAGACCCTTCATCAGACCCTCCGGATCAATTCGACTTTGCTACCTGATAGATCGCCGTGTGGCGAATGACAGCGATAGATCGCTCCGTGTCGTCGAGGATCTCGACATCGTTGACGATGTATTGGTGTCCGTTGCGCTCGAACGCATCGACGCAGCGACCGAGGACGAGATAGTCCGGACCTACCCGCGCGTCACAGCGATGCTGAATACGGCTCGCGGTGTGAATCGCGGGGCCGTACGCAAACGAATGATGCAGCCAGTAGATGGGCTGATTGGCGAGCCATGCGGGATGAACGCGTGCCGCGTCGCCATAGAAGCATGCCATCGTCTCCGACTGTTTTTCGCGGCAGAACGCTTCCGCGTCGGCACGTGATAACGGCACGCGACGTGCGCGCAGATCGCGCCCGACGGGTACGTTGTCCGGTGACAGCGCGGGCAACGGGTTTGCGGCGAATTGCGCAGGCTTGCGTGTTGGCAGCGTCAGTTCAGCCAGCCATGTCGCGTCGCCGAGACCGACATGGCCATCGATGCGTACGCGATCGTCTTCCCCGCGCACCTCGAACGTTCCGTTGGCGTCGATGCGAACCGTAAGCACATCGTTCGGAAACACCGGCCGGCGAAACGCAACATCGACCCAGCCTTGTTCGAGCCACGCCATACCGGCGGCATCGATGATCGCAGGCACGCACCAGCCGTAGATCGTGGCGCCGCCAACGAGCGCGGCGCGAAAGCCGTAGTCGCGCGCACCATCGCTGGAATGAATCGGATTGGCTGGATTCGGCGCATCGGCCTCGGGCATCACCGCGACGATCCTGCGTTCGACGGCTCGCATGATCAGATCACCGCGGCGGCGCGCAACGCGTCGATATCAGCGTCGGAATAGCCGATCTCGGTGAGGATTTCGGCGGTGTGTTCGCCGAGTTTTGGCGGGCCACGCTGCGGTGCCGGCCCATCTGGCGTGGCCACGTAACCGGAGCCGACCACCCTGGCGCGGCGTCCCGGCTTGTTCGGCAGATCGATTTCGACGAGCGCGTTGCGTGCATCGAACTGTGTATCCGCGACGACGGCTTCGAAATCACGAATCTCTGCGACGGGAATGCCGGCGTCAATCAGTCGCGCCAGCCATATCTGCGTCGAGTGGCGGCTGAATCGACTGGTCAGGAGTTCATTCACCGCGGTGGTATGTGTTACCCGCGCATCGGCCGTGGCGAAGCGCACGTCGGCGTACTGTTCGGCGCAACCCAGCACGTCGAACAGCTTGCGCACCTGCGGCTCTTTCAATGCGACGACTTGAACGTGACCATCCGCGGTTGCGAACACGTTGGCGGTCGGCTGGCGTGTTGGCGAACGGTTGCCGAACAGCTCCGGCTGCACACGGTTGACGAGATAGCCGGTGATCTGCGGTGCCTGCACTACCATCGCGGTGTCCATCATCGCAACATCAATGCATTGTCCGGCGCCGGTAACCTTGCGGCGATACAGCGCCGCGGAAATCGCGAATGCCGCGTTCAGCGCCGTCGCCATGTCCACCGGCATATAGCCGGTGCGGGTGGGACCGGTTTCGGGATGGCCGGTGATCGCCATCATGCCGCTGGCTGCCTGAATCGCGCCATCGTACGCGGCATATGCCGACTTCGGCCCACTCTGGCCGTAGCCGGAAATGGAGCAATAGATGAGATCGGGCTTGATCGCCGCAAGTGTTGCGTAATCAAAGCCCAGGCGCTGCATCACGCCGGGCGTGAAATTTTCCGCCACAACGTCGGCGCTGCGCACCAACGCGTGCACAATGGCGCGCGCCTGCGCTGCCTTCAGATTCAATGTGAGGCTGCGCTTACCGAGATTGCACGTCAGAAACGACGCTGACATGCCGGCATCGTCGGTACCCGGCATCAGGCCGCGGGTCTGGTCGCCGGTCACCGGCTGCTCGATCTTTATGACGTCCGCACCGAGCTGCGCGAGTTGCTGAGTCGCGAACGGGCCGGCGAGTACCTGGGTAAAGTCGATGACTCGAATGCCGTCGAATGCGCGCGTCACGGATTTTGCTCTACTGAGACTTCCGCTCGATGAAAGCGGAAACGCTCAACATTCGCAATGGAGAGATCGATTCGACCGGCGTTTCGCTGGTCGCCCCGGAAGTCGAATCCGCATCGTCAGCCGTTGGAGTATCGGCCGGTTTCGCCTCGTCTTCGGGTACCGTGCCGTGCTCGATCCAATCGATCATCGGCGCCCAATGCGCTTGATCGACGCTGGATCGCGAACCGGTCATCTCGTGCAGACCGATGCCCGACTCGGCCGCACGGATGTAGTTCTGCGAGTCGCGCAGCGCCGCGACGACGGGAATTTTCAGCGAGCCCAGAAAGCGCATCAAGGAACGGAAGATCAGCGTGTTGGGTTTGACGCGATTCGCAACGACGGCGATGCGGTTTTCCCCGCGTGAGATCTTCGCGTGCAGCAATAAATCGGCGATGCAGCGCGTGACCGCTTGGATGTCGATATCCGACGGTAGCACCGGGATGAGAATTCGATCGGCGTCACGGGTGAACTCGATGAACTGGTGTTTGCCGATCGCGGCGGGTGTATCGACGACGATGCGCACGACCTCTGGCGGAATACGCATCGCGAAGGTCCGCGTGAGTTTGGCGGGCACGTTGAACGGCGACACACCATGGATGCGGGGCGCATCCTCGGTGCGTTTCGCGAGCCAGCGCGTGCTCGATGCCTGCGCGTCGAGGTCCCGAAGTGCCGGGAATTGGCCGCGATGGGCATAGAACGCAGCTAGATTCGTTGCAACCGTAGTTTTGCCGGACCCGCCTTTCGGGTTCAACACCACGATCTTCAGCGTCAACGTCCGTCTCTATAGCGAGCAGCGAGCGCGACGCTAGCGCATCGCGGCAATGGGGTGCAACCGTCGGCGATCAGCAATGACAATGATTTGGTGCTTCGATCGAGCTGGAGGACACATCTATTCGATGGAATCTTCCGGTGTCTGCTCCGAAGTCAGCACGTCCGCGAGTTGGCCCGACCGACGCAAAACTTCGGCGCGGGCGTGCCAGATACGCGCGAATTGATTGCTGAACGAAGGGTACTCGTGCAGCACGTGTGCAACGACGTCACGCGGAATACGAATGGCCGTGACGTCGGTTGTGGCATGTACATACATGTCACTCGCCTGGGCGCGCGCGAGCGAGGTGACCCCGAGTACCTCGTCGGCGCCGAATCGAATCGATCCGGGTTCGCCAGAGTCACCCGGATAAGTGCCGAGCGCTTCGCCCGAGGTGATCACGTAGACGAACGGCGGCACTTCACCCGCGGCGATCAGCCGTTCGCGGGTTCCGAACAGCACGCGCTCGGCAGCCGTGGCCAGGCGTGAGATTGCGTCGGCCGGCAGTACCCGGATACCTTCGGCGCGACGCAGCGCCGTTTCAAACTGTTGGGGTGCCCTCGAACGATCGGCGTCCATGTCGTGTACTTGCACTTCGACCGCCCGCGGTAACGGCAACGGTAGGCCGGCACGCCGCGCCGCATACCACACTGCTGAGGTGATCTGATCGGTCACCGTCAGCCGGAATCGGCCGTGTCCTATGTGCGCGCGTAGTTCGTAGCGAATTCGGTCCGGCAGCACTTCGCGTGCAACGGCCAGCGGCGGTGGGTACGCGAGGATCAGCGGTTGCTCGCGCGCGACGTCGACGAGCATTTCTTTGACCCTATTCGGAGGCGCGTCGAGACCAAACGCAAACGACAGGTGGAGCGCCAACTCTTCGGACGGCTGCGAGTAGTTGATGATCGTCTCGCGACCCATCGCTGAGTTGGGTAGGACCAACAGTGTCTGCTCGGCCGTACGCAAATGCACCGAACGCCAGGTGACCTGCACCACTTCGCCGCGCTGGCCGCCAACCGAAATCCAGTCGCCGACGGAAAACGGCCGCTCGAAGAATAGCGCGATACCCGACATCAGGTTGCCGAGCGTTTCCTGCAGCGCAAGGCCGAGCACGATCGAACCAACGCCCAACGCGGCTATCAGACCGCCAAGGTCCTGGCGCCACACCACCGACAACACGATTGCCGCACCGATGACGACCAGCAGCAGGCGAATCAGATCCTGGAACAGCTTTGGCGCGCGACTGCGCCAGGTCCCCTGTGCGGCGTTCTCGAACACCAGTACGTTGAGCACCAACAGCACCGCATAGACGACGCTGGTCCACAACGCGGTCTCCACCAATCGCACCCATACGGAGTCGGGCGCAACCTCGAGCAGTCGAGTCATGAACACGAACAACACTGCCAGCGGCAGCACGATGTTGCGCAGCGCTCTGAAAATGCCGCCAATCGGCAGCGTGCGGCGATCGGCGCGATAAATTGCTTCACCGAGCACAACGACGAGCAGCTGAAAACCCAGAATGAGGCCGACTCCCCAGACGAACCAGTCGGCATCGAGCAGATCAGTCACGGTCGGCGAGCGTCCACAGCGGGACGCCGGCCTTCGACGTCTGCAGAGGTTTGAAGGTGTATTGATCGGCAAGACCGTCGCGCATATTGCACGTTACGACGATGTCGTTCACCTCGCCACTTTCCATCGCGTGGTCGGCCGAGATCACCGGCGCACCCCATAATTGAAACAGAAACTGTCCCTGGACCATCACGTCGGCGACGACACTACCGCTGTCGATACCAACCGTCAGGCCGAGCTGCGCGTTCTTCTCGTGGGCGAAGTCGGCCACGATCGCGCGTGCCGCGACTGCGAATGCCACTGCCCGAGACATGTGGTCCAGCAGCGGCTGCGACAAGCCGACCACAGCAAGATAGATGTCGCCTACAACCTTGACGCGTTCCACACCGTATCGTGCAGCGGTTTCATCGAATGCCGAAATCAGTCGCTTCAGGACCGCGACCGACTCGTTGTCGGACGTCGTATGGGTGTATTCGGCGAGCCCCCGCAACTCGGCGAACACCACCGTCACGTCTTCGACGAGCTCGGTGATCCCTGCCTGTCCGATCCGGACACGTTGCGCCATGCCCTTGGGCATCACGTTCTCGAGCAGCTGGTGATTCTGGCGAGTGACTTCATCCAGCAATTGGGTCTGTTTTTGCACGCTGCCGATCAATTCGCGGAACGAACGCGCCAGGTCGCCGATCTCGTCGGTCGATTCGGTGGCAAAATTCACGTCGGTCCCACCGGAGCGCGCCTGCTGCACTCGCGCGATCAGGTCGTTGACGGGTCGCACGAACGACGTCGCCAGGAACATCACGACCAGCGTGATGACCAGTAGCACCAGTAGCGTTTGAATCAGTGTATCGCGCGCCATGCGCCGCATCGGGGCATAGGCTTCGCTGCGGTCGATTTTCGAGACGATGCCCCAGTCCAGTCCGGCGATACGCAGCGGCGCCCATGAACTCAGAGTCTCGATACCTCGATAGCCGAGGCTGACACCGGTGCCTTCGTTCCCGGCGATGGCTTGTTCGGCTGCATAGCTGTGCACCTTCTGCGTCAGGACCGTCGACTTGTGGCGCAGAATGCGTTTGATTTCCCCCTCGGGCATACGGTGTTCGCGCAACTCTTGCGTGTATGCGACGGGGTTTTCGATCATAAATCGGGAATTTGATCGCATACGAAGATCAGGCCCGACCAGATAGCTTTCGCCGGTCGTACCCAAACCGTCGCGCTGCCACGCATCGCCACCCGTCATCACACGATCGATTGCGTCGTCGGACACGCGCAATATCAACACGGCGATCGCGTGTCCTTCGTTGAAGATGGGGGTGCCAATGAAAGCTGTAGGAGCGCCGAGTGCAGGTGCGTAGGGTTGAAAATCGGCAATTTGAACCAGACCTTGATCCGGCGATCGTTGTAGCGCGCGGAACAGTTCAGCCAGATGCGTGTGCGCGTACGGGCCATCGGTCAGACGCGTCGCGAAATCCGGCTGTTTGGTTGCCGTATAGACGATGGTCGCAGTATTGATGTCGACAATGTACGCGTCGGCAAATCCGAGCTCTTGGAGCGAGGCTCTGATCCGACGATGAAACTTCGTGTGGGTCTGGCTGTACATCGAGCCATCATCGGCGCCGAGCAATTCCGACTTTTTCGCGATCGGGTATGGATTTCTCGCCAGGTAGTGGACCTGCAGATAGCGCGCCGCAGGCGATTCCGGCATCAGTGTGTCGACCGCGGGCGCATGTCCCGTCGCGCTGTCGAGTTCCGGCAGGAAGGTGCCCTCATAATAGTTGCGCAGTATCAGATCTGAATCGGAATCCCCGGAGAGGCTTTCGAGTTGCTGGAAGGCGGCCATGAACTCTTGCGCTGCCGCCACGATCACACTGCCGCTGCCCACAACGCGGGTTTCGGTGCGCAGCCTGTCGACGAACTGTTCGATTTGATCCGCGCGCGAAGCACGCACGCTCGTCAGGTGCGCGAACACTTCCGTCTGCAGAGTCCGATAACTCGTGTAGTAATTCAGCGAAGCGACGACGCCGATCGAGAAAAGGCTCACTGCCAGTAGCATGACCAGCAGCTTGGACTTGATGCTGAGGTTGGTCATGCAGCGCGGTGCGTGCGTCGCTCAGCCCGGATAGGGATAGAGCACCGGATAGCGGGCGATATCGGGCGGGTACACCAAACTGATGTGGCTTTCCTGACACTGCACCAGAACGGTGGCCTTACCAATCTCCAAGCCCGTCGCATCGACTCGATAGTTGCCGATAATCGAGCGGAATATCATCGCCCGGAGCTCGTTGCGCACCGCGGCGTGATCCGTGGTACCGGCAAGCCTCACCGCGGCCTCGATGACTTGACCCGCCGCATACCCGCCGGCGACGTCGTAGGACGGATACACGCCATACAGTGCCTGGTACCGAAACGCGAAGTCGAATGCGAGCGGCACCCGCGCATCGCGGCTCCATTGCACCGTCGAGATCATGCCCTGCACATTCGGCTCGCCGACTTTCTCGACGAATTCCTGTAGCGCCGGCGCACCGCTGAAGGCCATCAATTTAGGGTGCACTCCGGCAACCTTGGCGGCTTTGGCGAACGCGACCGCATCGTCCATATACGAGGCTACGATCACCACGTCCGCGTTCGCCGCGGCGACACGCCTCGCCAGAGCAGGCATGGCCGTCATGTCTGCCGAATACTTCTGATCGAGCACCACTGTCATGCCGTCGGCGGCCGCCTTGGTGCGCACGCCGTCGGCAACGTAGCGTGGAAAGTCGTCGTCGAGGTAAATGAGCGCAATCGTCCGCAGCTGATGCTGTTTCGCCAGATCGATGACCGGATCCATGTTGGTATTGGCAGGTGCGTACAGGCCGAAAATGTTCTTATAGCCGTCATCCCAGATGTTGGGCGAAGACGCGACCGAAACCATCGGCACGCCGTAGCGTTCGGCAACAGCCGCGGCCGCTAGGGTCAGATCAGACGAATAAGGGCTGATCAGCACATCGACTTTGTCTTGCGTAATCAGCTTTTCGTAGAGCGCGGTCACGTTGGCCTTGCTCGAGCCGTCGTCATATAGGATGAGTTGTACGGGCCGCCCCAACAACTCGCCACGGTCGTTCAGGTCATCGGCCCACATCTTCATGCCGTTGCGTTGCAACACGCCGAAATTGGCGAGCGAACCGGTCAGTGACGTCGTGACGCCGATACGAATCGGTTCAGGAGTCGGTTCCGCTGCAAACGCAGCCGCTGCGATCAGCCAGAGTGCGAGATAAGTTGCGGCAACTCGAGAAACGTTGGACAGGTACATGCTGGTGCCCTCTCTAGTACTTCTCGATTTGCAACTGGCGCGACGTTGCCCACAGCAGTCGGACCAGTTCGTATTCGAACGGAGAGCCGGTCTGGTAGTACTGGAAGGACGTCGTGGCGCGCGTGTTCAGCACCAACGGCACATAGTAGATGTAGGTGTACAGTTCCGGAGTGTCATCCAGCCTCAAGGGGTCGATCAAATTCAACACCTCATAGTCCACCAGCCGCCCGGTTGCGTCACGTACGGACGAAGGCCCGAACAGTGGCAACACGAGGTATGGCCCCTGACCGACACCGTAACGGCCTAAGGTCTGACCGAAATCTTCGAGGTGCTGTGGGATGCCGATGGATGTGGCGGGATCGAACAGGCCGCCGATCCCGATGGTGGTGTTGACGACCAGCCGGCCGGTCGTCTGCAACGCCGAACCTGGATGTAACTGCAGCACTTCGTTGACGATAGTGAGGATATTGTTGAAGTTGGTGAAAAAATTTGCGATGCCCGTCCGGACGAATTTCGGAAGAACGAACCTGTATGCGTCGACGGCTGGATTCAGGAAATAACGGTCGGCGTATGAGTTGAACCGATAGAATGTACGATTCATGCCTTCCAACGGATCCCAGACCAGTAGCGGCGCATCCGCGTCGGCGATCTGCATCCTGTCGTATGCGTAGTAGGCCTCATCAGGTGGCTGACCAGACTTCTTCGAAGGTGCGGTGCTGCATCCTGCGCTGAACAACGTCAGCACCATCAGGCACGCGACGGCAGTCGTTTGACGTTTCATCGTTTGAAATAATCCACGATGTAAGCAGTCGTCTGGCGTTGTTCGAGATTGCCCAGATGCCCGCCGTAAGGATAAATTTTGGCTCGCGCACCGAACGTGTTCTTGAGGAAATCGATTTCGCCGGGCACTAGGATGATGTCGTCCTGGTTGTCGACCACACCGATCTTCTGTGCGCCCGCGAGGTAGTCCTTGATGGATGTCAGACTCTGCAACGCGGCGAATGCCTGGCGTGATTTCGTCGACGACGTCGGCTCGTAGTAAGGCCATGCATATTCGTGGAAGTAATCGGTGAAGCCGACCCGCAAGCTCACCTGCGCATAGTCTTCCATACTGGTGTTGCGGGTCAGGATCACATTGGCGGGCTTGATGAATCCATAGTTGGTCATCACGTCCGATGTGAATACCAGCGCCGAAGCCGACAGCCGAAACGAAATGCCGATCAGTGCAGCGAGTTCTTCGTTGCGTGGTGGGTTTGCCTTGAACGCTTCGAATACGAGATCGGGCGAAAACGTTACGGTGGTGGATTTTTTGTAGACGGCGCCAAGTTGATTGACGATGCGGCGGAAAAACTTGTTGAAGTTGTCGACGCCGCCGGGAATGTTCTGCAGAAAGCGATCGAGCTTCGAGATTGAGTTGTAGATGTTCACCGACGGGTTCAGCAACAGGACTTTCTTGAAGTTGAAAGCCTTGCGCTCTTCATCCAACTTGGCGACAAACGCGGCGTTGGTGCCGCCGAGGCTGTAGCCTGTCAGGTAGAACTCCGTCACCTTCGCGTGCGGTTGAAGGTGCGCCCAGATTTTCTGCATCACCGTGTAGATGTCTTTCGCATCGTCGCGCTGTTCACCCGGCACCATCGTCGTGGACGCCGCGATCACGAACGTTGGGTATGTTGGCGACGTAATGCCGACGACGCTGAAGCCTCCAGCGTACAAAGCGCGCATCAGAAACTGATTTTTTTCGCTGTCGCATGACGCGCCGGTTCCGGCGATGACGAAGACGAGCGGCGCCGGGTGCTTCTGCAGCGCGTAGGCGTAATCGAGCTGTGCGCCGTACCAGAGCGCGTCGGGAATCTGGCGTCCTTTATAGCGAGGCAACTTCCTGATCGTCAGCGGAACGTCCGGCACAACGGCCTTCACCGAATCGGGTGTGCCCAGCACCGTTGCCATATAAGGATCGTGATACGGGTAGTCGTAGGCATCGGCGAAAGCGAACGTACAGGCGAACGCGCTCGCAGCCAGCAAAACCCGGGCGGCTAAACGCGGCATTGAGTGGAACCCCATTTGATATGGAAGGACGATTTGCGGCGCGAAAGTATCAGTTTGGAAGTGACTTTGGCAACAACCGTGCGTTGAACTGGACTGAATGTTCGGCATCGTGGTGCTCGACGACTCGAACAGTACGGGATTATGCTCAATGCGTGCGCGGCATGTTGCCCGCACATGACAACCCGCTGGGCGCGATTGCCTCAGCGAAGGAGATCGATATGTTCATGTTCCATCATGCGTGGCGTCACGCCTATGCAACCGCCTGCTGGCAGCAGGCGCGCTCCACTTCCCACCCGCGAGAGCGATCGCGGCATTCTATGTACACGTGGTCTTCCGGCCCCGCGTTCGGTGTACGCAGGCCGCTGCGGCATCTGGCGTGGAAGCTGAACCTCGATGAGACGCAGATTCGCGACGTCGTCGACGTGCTCGATCGATTGAAAACCGCGTACAACCAGGCGCGCCTCGATCAGGATCGCTCGACGTCGGAGATCGCCGCGGCGTTTACCGCGTCGGAGTTCGATGGTGAGCACGTCAGTGCTGCGCTCGGGATGCGAACCCAGGCGAGCGAGGCCTTGAACGTGGAGTTGCTCGCAGCGGTGCGCAAGATATTCGAGATACTCAACGCAGATCAGCGCCGCGAGTTCGCGTACCTGCTGCGGTCGGGCGCGTTTGTGCTATAGCAGGATGCTGAAGAAGCATCTTGCCGCGAATGCGGAGTTCTTCAGCAAGCTTGGTAGCTGTCCGGGGCGGTTTCGGCCGCCCCGATCTACGCAGCCTCCATCGGCGCTTTGTGCTCAGCGCTTTTCGACGACCAGGCTGCCGATGGAATAGCCCGCGCCGAATGAGCAGATTACACCGCGATCGCCCGACTGCAGATCTTCATGGTGCTGCGCGAATGCGACGATCGACCCGGCGGATGCGGTATTGGCGTAGCGGTCGAGCACGATCGGAGCGACATCGTTCGACGGATCGGTACCGAGTAGCTTGCGTGAGATCAGTTGGTTCATGTTCAGGTTGGCTTGATGCAGCCACCAGCGGCGGATGTCGGGCACCGATAGCCCGACTGCGGCAACCTGTGCTTCGAGGTGTGCCGCTGCCATTGGACACACCTCTTTGAACACCTTGCGGCCGTTCTGATGGAACAGCCGGTCGGCATCGTACGGATCGCCGCCTTCGGCGCGACCGACGTAGCCAAAATTCGAACGGATATTGTTGGAATACGACGTGACGGCACGGCTGCCGAGAATTCGGTAACTGTGCGGTGCGGTACACGTCGCCGCGCTTTCGAGTACCACTGCGGTCGCAACGTCGCCGAAGATGAAGTGGCTGTCACGATCGCAGTAATTCACCTGCGGTGACGTGAGTTCCGGGTTGATTACCAGCACGCCGCGTGCGCTGCCCGCGGCGAGTGCATCGTGAGCGCGCTGCAATGCAAAGGTGGCCGCGGAGCAGGCGACCAGCATGTCGAAACCGAAGCCCGTGATATCGAGCGCGTGCTGCACCTCGATTGCGATCGCCGGATACGAGCGCTCCGTGTACGCGCACGACACAATGACCATGTCGATGTCGCTGGCGCGTTTGTTCGCGGCGGCGAGTGCCTTGCGCGCGGCGTGCAGCGCCATTTCCGCCTGATGCGACAGCGCGTCGTCGGCGCGACGTGGGATGCGCGGCCGCATGCAGTCGTTATCGAGAATCCCGTCTTTAATGTATGCGAACCGGCTTTTGATGCCGGACGCCTTTTCGATGAACTCCGCGCTCGAGTGCGGCTTCGCCTCGACGGTGCCGTTGGCGATCTGCGAATCGTGGGCTGCATTGAACCGGTCGGCGTAGGCGTTGTAGCTCGCGACCAGTTCGGCGTTGCTGATCGAATGCGGTGGGGTCCACTCCCCCACTCCGCTGATGACGATCGCCATGGTTTTCGCGTCCTGTGGCGCGGGCTGGTTTCCTAACCGATGCACTTGGTGCGGTAACGTCCGGACGATGCCGCGTTTAGATTCCGCGTGCAAGCCGTTGGTAGCCATGTACTTTCGATCGGGGAAGGATATATTACGCGGGTCCTTGCCGAGGGAGCGGTGTAAATGGACGACGACATGCGTGTCGACGCGATAGAGCAAGTGGACGGCCGATCGGGGCAGGATCGCAGGATGCCGTGGCAGCGGCGGCGCGCAAAGCACCGGTTACTCGAGTTGCACGCGCGCCGGGGTGGAGAGGAGATCGATCGACGCCAGCGGGAACGACGTGGCGGCGAAGCGATTTCCCGTCTCAGGTTGTTGTGGCAACGGGCAAAGAATTAGCCGACGTCAACTTCGTGGACGCGCTGTGAGCGCGGCAGAATGCCGCTTCGGATACAGTGTGCCGTTTCGAAATCGGAGTCGTCCATGATAGTGATGAGGATCATGAAAGCGCTGTTGATCGGGTTGGTCGGCTGCGTCAGCTTTTCGGCGCTCGCGGCCGATGTTGCCGCTGGCAAATCGGCATACATGGTCTGCGCGACGTGCCATGCCGCAGATGCCGGTGGCAATCAATCAATGAACGCGCCGCGGCTCGCCGGACAACTCGGCTGGTATCTGAAGCGACAGCTACTCGCTTTCAAGGATGGTATCCGCGGCACTGCGGCGGGCGATATCTACGGCCAGCAGATGCGTCCGATGGCTATGACGCTGCCCAACGATGCCGCGATCGACAACGTCATTGCGTATATCGATACGTTGAAGGCCCCGCCCCCGGCGGCAACGGTGCAGGGCGACGCAAACGCCGGCAAACAGTTGTACGTGGCGTGTGCTGCGTGTCACGGCGCTAATGGCGCAGGCAACGAGCAGGTCAACGCGCCGCGTCTCGCAGAACAGGACGACTGGTATCTGGTACGTCAGCTGAAGCACTACCAGAGCGGTGCCCGCGGCAGCAACCCGAAGGATGTGTACGGTGCGCAGATGAAGCCGATGGCCGGGATGCTTGCCGACGACCAGGCGATCGACAACGTCGTCGCCTATATCCGTTCACTCAAATGACGGCGCGAGGCGGCATGTGGCGAGTCGCCTGACGGTCGACCTCGGCGCGCTGTCGCGCAACTATCACACGCTCAAAGGTCTTGCGGCGCCGTCCGAGTGCGGCGCGGTCGTCAAGGCGAATGGTTACGGGCTCGGTGCGGCGGCAGTTGCGTCGCGCCTGGTCGCCGAAGGATGCACCACGTTCTTTGTCGCAACGGTGTCCGAAGGCATCGAGCTGCGCGACACGATCGACGTGCCGGAAGTTTACATACTCGGTGGTGTCGGCGACATCGAAGCGCCACGCGCCGCCGAGTACGATCTGGTCCCGGTCGTCAACACGCAGGCGCAGCTCGATGCGTGGCGGCCGTATCGTTCGCGCCCGATTGCGGTGCAGGTCGACACCGGCATGAATCGGCTGGGATTCTCATTTGCCGAGGTGAATGCCGCACAATTCGAACACTTCGAACTGGCGCTGTTGATGACGCATCTGGCGTGTGCCGAAGAACCGGACCATCCGCGCAATGCGCTGCAGCTCCAACGATTCAACGATGTTGCGGCGCAGTTTCCGGGCGTTGCGACCAGCATCGCGAACTCGGCTGGCATCCTGCTGGGCCCACAATATCGAGGCGATGTCTGTCGGCCCGGCATTGCGCTGTATGGCGCAAGCCCGTTCGTCGAACCGCTGAACATGTTGGCGACGGTTGCGACACTCGAGGCGCGTATCGTTCAACTACGACGGGTACCGGCGAACGAACCGGTGGGCTATGGCGCGACCGGTGTCGCAGATGCACAACGCACCATAGCCACGCTCGATGTCGGCTATGCAGATGGCATCCCGCGGATTCTGTCGGGTCATGGCTACACTGCAGTGCTCGGTGCCGGTGTGCCGATCGTCGGCCGCGTGTCCATGGACCTCACAACGATCGACGTCACGGGCCTGGGTGACGCGGTTCGCGTTGGTGAGTGGGTCGAATTCATCGGTGCGCAGGTGCCGATCGAAGATGTCGCCAGACAGGCGGGCACCAACACCTATGAAATCCTCACCGGCCTCGGCTCGCGAAGCGAGCGTCGCTACATAGGCTAACCCGCTGGGTCCGGCTGACCAGACTTGGCGCTCCCGGCGGCGCCATTGTTCGGTTGTTGGGGTGCCGCGCCGGCGGCTGGGTGGTCGAATCCATCGAGCGCGTTTTGGTACGCGTCGGGCGCGAGCGTTGCGGCTTGCGCCAGATCTTTGCGCGCCGCGTCTCTGTCGCCGAGCTTGATGTGAAGCAACCCGCGGTTGAAATAGGCCGGCGCCAGCTTTCCACCCGACAGCGAGATGGCCTTGCTGTACTCGTCGAGCGCCTTGTCGTGTTGCTTCGCGCGGTAGTAAGCGTTGGCGATGTTGTTATGCACACGCGGCGACAAGGGGTCGAGCTTCACCGCCATCAGCTGGTCTTGAATCGCTTCGGCGAGACGGCCTTGGTTCGCCAGGATGATGCCGCGATTCGAATAGGTGGCGGCGAGATCGGAGTTTGACAGGCGTCCATCCTTGATTGCGGCGGTACACGTGTCGGGATCGGCAGATTGAGGATGGACGGTGGCACCCTGGTAGCAGGTCAGCGCGTCGGGGTCCGATCCGAACAGAATACTTTCCGCCGCGTAGGCTTGCGAGCAGACCACCAAAACGAGTGCGATCAGAGCTGATCGCATGATCAATCTCCGTATCCTCAGGGCCGCATGATAACGCCAACGGAGGTCGCGTTGTATCATCGATTGATATACAGGAATTTTCGGAGGGAACGTCGATGGTGACGATCAACCGCAATGGTGTGTTGGCCGGCCAGGTGGCAGTGGTCACCGGTGCCAGCAGGGGAATCGGCGAAGCGATCGCGCGTCGCTTCGCGATGGAAGGTGCCAGAGTCGTGGTCAGCGCGCGTACGGTCGAGGCAGAAGATCATTACCTGCCCGGCACGATCACCGACACCGTCAATCGGATCAATTCTGCCGGCGGCGACGCGATCGCGGTGCGTGCGGACCTCGCCATTGCCGCAGACCGAAAGGCTCTGATCGATGCCGCGATGCAGGCCTACGGCGCGGTGGACATTCTGGTCAATAACGCCGCGATCACGTATTTCATTCCGGTGGAGGATTTTCCCGAGAAACGTTTTCGTTTGATGATGGACGTGCAGGTATGGGCGCCGTTCGAGTTAGCGCAACTCGTGCTGCCGGGCATGAAAGAGCGTGGCAACGGCTGGATTCTAAACATTTCCTCACATGCTGCGATTCATCCGCAGAAAGGCGTGGCGGGCCGTGGCGGCACCGTCTATGGCATGTGCAAGGCAGCGCTCGAGCGGTTCACGACCGGGTTGGCGCAAGAGGTCTACGACGACGGCATCGGTGTCAACGTGATCTCGCCGGGGTTGGTTGCGACACCCGGCGTCATGCACCACAAGCTGATCAACGAGAGCAACAAAGAACGCGTGACGCCGGTTGAGCACATGGCAGAGGCGTGCTTGCGGCTGTGCCATGGTGACCCCAGGCAGATCACCGGACGCATCGATTATGCCGATGCGCTGATCAAGGAGTTCGCGCTCGAGCCGGTCGATCTGGTATAGGCGCACTGT
This sequence comes from uncultured Gammaproteobacteria bacterium, assembly GCA_963735085.1. Lineage (GTDB taxonomy): Bacteria > Pseudomonadota > Gammaproteobacteria > Pseudomonadales > Azotimanducaceae > DATJGR01. The sequence continues at coordinate 1,059,952 of CAVTJP010000005.1, read as the reverse complement.
GCGTTCAGCGCACAGGTATCTCGGTCTTCTTGATCACGGTGCGCAGCGCAAAGCTCGAATGCACCCGATCCACACCGGGCAGTTGGGTCAGATGTTGGCTGTGGACGCGCTCGTAGTCGCGCGCGTCCGCCACGATCACGCGCAACAGGTAGTCCGCATCGCCGGACATCAGGTAGCACTCCATCACTTCCGGAACATCGCGAACCGCGGTTTCGAATTGCTTCAGGTCGTCCTGTTGTTGACTGTTCAGCGTGATACGCACGAACACGTTGTCCGGGTAGCCGGCCGATGACTGGTCGACGAGGCCGACATAGCCGCGGATCAAACCGGCGCTTTCGAGCCGCCGGACGCGGCGCAGGCACGCCGACTCCGACAGCCTCATGCGCAGCGCGAGCGCCGCATTGGTCAGCCGACCATCGAGTTGCAGTTCGTGAAGGATAAGACGATCCTTCCGATCGATCTTAGCGGATTCTTGCGTCATTGGGGTATGTCACAACCGTATATTGCGTACGTTCGTGTACGAGTCGAATATTTGCAAGCAAATGCTGCGGCGGCGCGCATATCCTGGCGGTAGCTCATTTTTCAGGACCGTGAACATGCGTATCGGAGTGCCGACTGAGATCAAGGTCCATGAATATCGGGTGGGTTTGACCCCTGGTTCCGTGGCCGAACTGGTGGCAGCGGGCCACCAGATCATCGTCCAGAGCGATGCCGGCGCCGGCATCGGATTCCACGATCGCGACTACCAGCGCGCGGGGGCGACCATTGCAGCGGATGCCGCATCGGTGTTCGGCACCGCCGAGTTGATCGTCAAGGTGAAGGAGCCCCAGGCGGCCGAAATTTCCATGCTGCGCACTGGTCAGGTCCTGTTCACCTATCTGCATCTGGCGGCCGATCGCGCGCAGGCCGATGCATTGATTGCCTCGGGTGTTACGGCGATCGCATACGAAACGGTGACGGCAGCCGGTGGCGGCTTGCCGTTGCTGGCGCCGATGAGCGAGGTGGCGGGTCGTATGGCCGTGCAGATCGGCGCGAAATGCCTGGAAAAGGAGGCCGGTGGAATCGGCAAGTTGCTCGGCGGTGTGCCCGGCGTCGCGCCAGCCAGCGTCGTCATCGTTGGCGGCGGCACTGCGGGTGCGAACGCGGCGCTGATTGCGCTCGGGATGCAGGCCGACGTGACGATCCTCGACAGTTCGGTGAATCGACTGCGCTGGCTGGCTGACCGGTTTGGCGCGGGGCTCCGGACGGTCATGTCGAATGCGCAAACGGTTCGTGAATATGTCACCGAAGCCGATCTCGTCATCGGTGCGGTACTGCTGCCCGGCGCAGCGGCACCAAAACTCGTCACCCGCGAGATGGTGCGCGCAATGCGCGACGGATCGGTTGTCGTCGATATTGCGATCGATCAAGGCGGCTGTTTCGAAACCAGTCGCCCGACGACACACGATAAACCAACCTACATCGAAGAAGGTGTCGTGCACTACTGCGTCACCAACATGCCTGGCGCGGTGGCGCACACCTCAGCGCTCGCGCTGAACAACGCGACGTTGCCGTTCGTCAAAGCGCTCGCCGATCGGGGTCTCGCCGCACTGAATGACGACCCACACCTGGCGGCAGGACTGAACGTGTATCGCGGCGCGATCATGCATGCGGCGGTCGCGCAAGCGCTAGGCTATCCATTGGGGAGGTTCCCCATTGCTGCATAGGGTGTAAGTGGCAGCGCCGCAGATGAACGTTTGCGTGCGGAGCACTACACTGCCCTTTGGCAGCATTGCGCGCAGGTATCGTCATGGCGGCAAGAGAAACGGAGGCCGTTGGAGCGATGTCGCATCCCGATCGAGCGGCGCTCGAAGCTTTCTGGATGCCGTTCACCGCAAATCGTGAGTTCAAAGACAACCCCAGGCTGATCGCTGGCGCGGATGGTTGCCACTACCTCACGACCGACGGTCGCCGCGTGCTCGATGGGTTATCGGGGTTGTGGTGTTGCGGTGCCGGCCATAACCGGCCAGAAATTGCCGATGCCGTGGCGCGCCAATTGCGTACGCTGGATTATTCGCCGGCGTTCCAGTTCGGCCACCCGCTGGCGTTCGAACTCGCCAACAAAATCAAGGCGCTGACCCCCGCCGGACTCGACTACGTGTTCTACACGAACTCGGGTTCGGAGGCCGCCGACACGTCGTTGAAGATCGCGCGCGCGTATTGGCGCAAGCAGGGGATGCCGTCGAAAACTCGTCTGATCGGTCGGGCCAAGGGCTATCATGGCGTGAACTTCGGCGGCGTCTCTGTTGGTGGTATCGGGGCCAACCGGGCGTTATTCGGCGAAGGCATCGCTGCCGATCATCTGCGCCACACGCTGTTGCCCCAAAACGCGTTCAGCAAGGGTATGCCGAATGCGGGTGCCGAACTCGCCGATGACCTCGAAGAACTCGTCGCGCTGCACGACGCGTCGAACATTGCCGCGGTCATCGTGGAACCATTTGCCGGATCGGCGGGCGTGTTGCCGCCCCCGAAGGGTTACCTCGCACGCTTGCGCGCGATCTGCGACAAGCACCAGATCCTGTTGATATTCGACGAAGTGATCACCGGCTTCGGCCGCGCCGGCGCGCGCAGTGGCGCGGAAGCGTTCGGCGTGGTGCCCGACATCATGAACTTTGCCAAACAGCTGACTAATGGCGCGGTGCCGATGGGTGCCGTGGTCGTAAAGGACGAGATCTATCAGGCGTTCATGGCAGCCGGCGGTCCGCGTTATATGCTCGAGTTTCCGCACGGCTACACGTATTCCGGTCACCCGGTTGCGTGCGCCGCGGCAATTGCGGCGCTCGATCTGTTGCTCAACGATAAGCTGATCGAGCGTGTCGCTGCGCTCGCACCGTACTTCGAGTCTTCCATTCACGCACTGAAAGGCCGCAAACACGTCGTCGATATTCGCAACTATGGCCTTGCGGGTGCGTTGACCCTCGCGCCGCTACCGGGTGAACCGGCCCGACGACCGTACGAAGTCGCGATGCGCTGCTGGGAACGCGGCGTGTACGTGCGTTGCGGAGGCGACACGCTGCAGTTCGGCCCACCGTTCATCAGCGAGAAGCACGATCTCGATCTGCTCTTCAACACAGTCGCCGATGCACTCGACGAACAATCTTGACGAACACCCCTGACGAACACGCAGAGGAATCATGACTCAGTTACTGCACAACGTTGCGCCGCCCGGTTCGCTCGAAGCCAAAGACCTTGAGCATCTGCTGCATCCTGCGACCAATCTGAAGATGCATCACGAGAAGGGTCCCACCGTGATGATGCGGGCGAAGGGTGTGTATATCTGGGACAACAAGGGTAAGCAGTACCTCGAAGGCATGGCGGGCCTGTGGTGTACCGCGATCGGATACGGTGAAGAGGAACTCGTGCGCGTTGCTGCGGAACAGATGCGCAAGCTGAACTACTCGCATTTATTCGGCGGCAAGAGCAACGAAGCGAGCGTGCTGCTAGCCGAAAAACTAAAGGCGATGATGCCATTCGAAGCGGGGCGCGTGTTCTTCGGATTGTCGGGGTCCGATGCAAACGATACGCAAGTGAAACTGATGTGGTACTACCACAACGTGATCGGCAAACCCGAGCGTAAGAAGATTATTTCGCGGCACCGCGGCTATCACGGTGTGACAGTCGCGAGTGGCAGCCTCACGGGGCTTCCGGCGTTCCACAAGCACTTTGACCTGCCGATCGCCGCGGTGCTGCATACCGACGCACCGTACTACTATCGGGCCGGGCAAGACGGCGAGAGCGAAGCCGCATTCGTCGATCGGATTGTCGGCAATCTCGAAGCGCTCATTGAAGCTGAAGGCCCCGAGACGATCGCCGCGTTCATCGCAGAGCCGGTGATGGGTGCGGGCGGTGTCATCGTTCCGCCTGACGGCTACTACGAAAAGGTCCAGGCGCTGCTCGATCGCCACGGCATCTTCTTCATAGACGACGAAGTGATCTGCGGCTTTGGCCGTACCGGCAATCCGTTCGGCGCGCAAACGCTTGGCATTCGGCCGACGACGATGAGTGTCGCCAAAGCGGTATCGTCGGCGTACCTGCCGTTGTCCGCGGTCATTATTCCGGAGTTTCTGTACGAGCCGTTGGTCGAGGCATCGGGTCAGGTCGGCACGTTCGGTCATGGCTTTACGTACTCCGGCCATCCGGTGTGTGCGGCGGTTGCACTGCGCAATCTCGAATTGATGGAAGAGCGTGATCTGTTCGGCCATGCGGCGCGCATGTCGATACCGTTTCAGGCGCGGCTACGTGCGCTCGGCGATCATCCGCTCGTCGGTGATGTGCGCGGCGTCGGGATGATCGGCGCTGCCGAAATCGTTGCTGACAAAACAACGAAGGCGCCGTTCGAATCGAGCCGAGGCATTGCCGCGTATTGTGCGGCGCGCGCCGAAGAACATGGTCTGATCGTGCGCAACATCGGCGAGACGATTGCGGTGTGCCCGCCGCTGGTGATCAGCGAGGATCAAGTGCATGAACTGTTCGATAAGTTCAGCCGCGCGCTCGACGACACGCTGGCGTGGACGCTGCAGCGTTGATGGACGTTGTTATGGACGTTGTTATGGACGTTGATGGACGCATGCTGCGTGCGAGCGTTTAATGGCGATCTGACGCGGGGTTGTCGGATCGAGGGGGAGGCATGAGTAGAGCGCTGGAATTGGTCGTGGTCTGTCTGATCGTTGCGGGCGCCACGGCCGCAGCGGCACCGGCAAAGGTGGCGCCTTTGCTGGCGGAACAGGTCTCAACCGAGAAGTTGGCGGCGCCGAAACCGCATTGGTTCTTCATCTATGACAGTAACTTTTTCGGCTATCTGGACAGTAAGGTCTATCTATTCGACGGCGATACCGGATCGATGCTCGGCATGCTGTCGACGGGGGCATTCGGTAACGCGGTGGAGTTTGCGCCGGATTTTTCTGCGATCTACGTGCCGGAGCTGTACTACAGCCGCGGCAGCCGCGGTGAGCGTACCGATGTCGTCACGATCTACGATACGCAGAACCTGAAGGCGGTTGGCGAGGTCGTGATCCCGCCGAAGCGGGCCACCGGCATGCCGCACCGCGCGTATCAGGGCTTGAGCGACGATGGGCGCTTCATGTACGTCGCCAACATGACCCCGGCGACATCGGTCAGCGTTGTCGATATGCCGGCGCGCAAATTCGTTGGTGAAATCGACATATCCGGATGCAACCTCGTCTACCCGATCGGCGATCGCGCGTTTGCGTCACTGTGCGGGGATGGCACCTTGCAGATGGTCACGCTCAATGATCAGGGCAATCTGGCGTCGCGCAGCCACACTGCGAAGTTTTTCGATCCGGACAAGGATCCGGTTACCGAACGGGCTTCACGTTACCGCGATACGTGGTTGTTCATTTCGTTCGACGGGTACGTGCATCCGGTGACGTTTACCGACGGCAACGCGAAGCCCGGCAAACCGTGGTCGTTGTTCAGCAAAGCGGAACGGGCGCAGAGCTGGAAAGTCGGCGGCGAGCAATTCAATGCGGTCCATCAAAGCCTGGGCCGTTTGTTCGTCATCGTGCATCAGGGTGATGCATTCAGCCGCAAAGAGCCGGGCGGCGAAGTATGGACTTATGATCTCGCATCGTCGAAGAAACTCGCGGCGTTGCCGATGGTCGCCCCAGTCACATCGCTGGGTGTGACCAAAGATGCGGCACCACTGCTGATCGCCGACAACACAGCGACTTCTGCTGTTTTTGTTTATGACGCGCTGACCGGCAAACACCTGCGCACCATCGCAGGACCGCCGATGGTGCCGACGTTCATTCAAAGCCCATGAGTCACAGATCGTGAAACGCAGACCATGAACCAAAGCCCATGAAACTGGACCCGGTCGTCGCGACAATCCTGCACCTGTCGCTGGGCTGGCTGTTTCTCGCGGCCGCGGCGCACAAGCTGGGTGACATGACAGAGTTTCGCGTCGTGCTCACGACCTATCGCGTGCTGCCGAATGGGCTCTCCAATGGATTGATCGGTGTCGCCGCGTGGTGCGTGGTGGCGATTGAGATCGCGATCGGGGTCGGGGCGCTTTGGCAGTACCCCGCCGCGTACGCAGGTGCGGCCGCGGTGTTGTTCGGGTATGCAGCTCTGATGGCGGTCAATCTCGCCCGCGGACGCCGATTCATTGATTGTGGCTGTGGCGGCGCGGCACAGCCGCTGTCGGTTGGATTGGTGATGCGCAACGTCGTGCTCGGTGCGATGGCGCTGGTTGCCGTGACGCCGGAGGCGCCGCGGTCGCTTGGCGCGCTGGATGTCGCCGCCATGATCTGCGGTGTGCTGGTGGTTGCGATGCTTTATGCGGCGATCAATCAGTTGCTCGCCGCGCGAGCACGTCTCGAGGAGTGGGTGTGATGGACGCGCTGGTCGTCTCCAACATTATTTTGTGGCTGCTCGTCGTGGGTCTCGCGCTGGTGGTGTTCGCGCTGACCCGGCAGATCGGTGTGCTGCATGAACGCGTGGCGCCGGCGGGTGCGTTGACGTTGTCGGGCGGCGTCAAGGCGGGTGAAACACCGCCACCGCTCGAATTGACGACGCTCGACGGAGGCGGCATCAAACTAGATTCGTTCGCTGCGCGTGGCCGCGGCGTACTGGTGTTCTTTCTGTCGCCGACGTGTCCGCTATGCCGTTCACTGCTCCCGGTGGTGACCCGTATCGCGAAAGAGGAGCGCAAATGGCTCGATCTGGTGTTTGCCAGTGATGGAGGCACGCGCGCCGAACATGAGGCGTACGTGGCCGAGCGCCAGATTCAGGGCTTTGTCTATGTGATCTCGCAGGAACTCGGTATTGCATTTCAGGTCGGCAAGCTGCCTTACGCAGCATTGCTGGACGAACATGGCGTGCTGGTTGCGAAGGGGCTGGTCAATTCGCGCGAGCACCTGGAGAGTCTATTCGAGGCCAGACGGATGGGTGTTTCGAGCGTCAACGAATATATGAGCGCCAAAGGTGCGCGATGAAACCGAGGTGACCGCATGAAATGGTTCGACAACTGGATCACGCAGCGCAGCCGTCGCGTCGCCCGGCACACATCGCGGCGTGACTTTCTGTCACGCGTCGGGTTCGTGCTGGTCGGCAGCGCCGCGGTTCCCTTGTTGCCGGTGGCCCGCGCCAGTGCGGCCGATTCACCGCGTGCGCCGCAACCGCAGGAACAGGGCGATCCGCTGAGTTGCGAGTATTGGCGCTTTTGCGCCATCGATGGCTTTCTGTGCGGCTGCTGCGGAGGCTCCGCCAACAGTTGTCCCCCCGGCACCGAACCATCACCGGTTACCTGGATCGGTACCTGCCGCAATCCAGTGGATGCGAAGGACTACATCATTTCGTACAACGACTGTTGCGGTAAGACGGCCTGTGGACACTGCCTGTGCAACCGCAATGAGGGTGACCGTCCGGTGTATGAGCCGGCGAAGAGCAACGACATCAACTGGTGTCATGGCACGAAGACGAACATGTACCACTGTTCGACATCTGTGGTGCTCGGCCTCGCCGTTGCTGAATAAACTGCTGAATGAGCTGCGGAATGACGTGCCGAATCGTGTCGCGAGCGCTGATTGCAGCGGTGTTGGCGTGTTGCGGCGCGAATGCGTGGTCTGATCCGCATCAGGATTATGTGCTGCATTGCATGGGTTGCCACCTCGCCGACGGCTCAGGCCACCCGCCCGCGATTCCCAGACTCGAGAATCGGGTCGGTTACTACCTGACGGTTCCACAGGGACGCGCGTACCTGGTGCAAGTTCCGGGCGCCGCCAATTCACTGCTCGACGATCGTCGGCTGGCCGAGGTGCTGAACTGGATCGTCGGTGAATTCGCTGGTGTGTCGAGGCCGCGTTCGTTCGAACCGTTCAACGTGCGGGAAGTCGCCAGGTACCGACGTACACGGCCGGACGATATCGATGCGCTGCGCCAGGCGCTGCATGCCGAGATTGCGGGTGCATATCCGGCCGCGAGCGGTTCGTAGCGATGGCAGTGCTCGACAGCAAGATCGATCCGAACGGAAGCGGTTTTCAGGCAAACGCCGCGCACCATCGCAGACTCGGTGAGCAACTGCGTGAGCTGACCGGGAAGATCGCGCGCGGCGGCGATGAACGCGCGCGCGCGCGGCACACGGAACGCGGCAAACTGTTGCCGCGTGTGCGCCTCGAACGACTGCTCGATCCCGGCTCGGCGTTCCTCGAGTTCTCCCAGCTCGCCGGCCACGAGTTGTACGACGACAGCGTGCCGTCGGCCGGCATCGTCACCGGCATCGGTCGCGTCAGCGGGCGTGAGTGTGTGGTCGTCGTCAACGATGCGACGGTCAAAGGTGGAACCTATTACCCGATCACCGTGAAGAAGCATCTACGGGCGCAGGAAGTCGCGCTCGAAAATCACCTGCCGTGTATCTATCTGGTCGACTCCGGCGGTGCATTCCTGCCGATGCAGGAGCAGGTGTTTCCGGACAAAGATCACTTCGGACGCATCTTTTATAACCAGGCGAATATGTCGGCGCGCGGGATTCCGCAGATCGCCGTCGTGATGGGTTCGTGCACCGCCGGCGGTGCGTACGTTCCGGCAATGTGCGATCAGGCGATCATCGTGCGCAACCAGGGCACGATCTTTCTTGGCGGCCCGCCGCTGGTGAAAGCGGCGACCGGCGAAGATGTAGATGCGGAAAGCCTCGGCGGCGGCGACGTGCACGCGCGTATCTCCGGCGTTGCGGACTATCTGGCGGTCAACGACGAACATGCGCTCGCACTTGCGCGAGAGATCGTGGCGGTGAGCAACCTCGCGTATCGCGACACGGTGGTGCAGCAACCGGTCGCGCTGCCGAAGTATTCCGCTGAGCAACTCTATGGTGTGCTGCCGCGCGACACGCGCACGCCGTACGATGTGCGCGAGGTCATTGCACGGTTGGTCGACGGATCGGAGTTTCACGAGTTCAAGCCAGTATATGGCCAGACACTGGTGACTGGATTTGCGCACATCGCTGGCATGCCGGTCGCCATTGTCGCCAACAACGGCATCCTGTTTTCCGAATCAGCGCTGAAAGGTGCGCATTTCATCCAGTTGGCCGATCGCCGTGGCGTGCCACTGCTGTTTCTGCAGAACATCACCGGCTTCATGGTGGGGCGCAAGTACGAAAATCAAGGTATCGCAAAAGACGGCGCGAAGATGGTGACGGCGGTCGCCTGCGCGCGCGTGCCGAAGTTCACCGTCGTCATCGGCGGATCGTTCGGAGCGGGTAACTACGCGATGTGCGGCCGAGCGTATGGCGCGCGAATGCTGTGGACCTGGCCGAACGCGCGCATCTCGGTGATGGGCGGTGAGCAGGCCGCGCATGTGCTGGCGACGGTACGAAGAGATGGCGCGCAGGCGCGCGGCGAAGTCTGGCCCGAAGCAGAACAGGATCAATTCATGGACCAGATCCGATCTGCCTACGACATGCAGGGACATCCTTTTTTTGCGAGCGCGCGGCTATGGGACGACGGTGTCATCGATCCGGTCGATACGCGGCGCGTTCTGAGCCTTGCGCTGTCGGTCGCATGCCGCGAACCGGAGCGTGAAGACGCCTCGCCGTTCGGCGTGTTCAGGATGTGACATGTTCAAACGCCTGCTGATTGCCAACCGCGGCGAGATCGCCTGTCGCGTCATGCGCACCGCGCAACGCATGGGTATCGAAACCGTTGCGATCTATTCGGACGCCGACCGCGACGCCCTGCACGTGCGCCACGCCGATCATGCTGTGCACATTGGTGCCGCGCCGGCGCGCGAAAGCTATCTGAACATCGAGGCGATACTCGAAGCGGTGAGGCTGAGCGGCGCCGATGCGGTTCATCCTGGCTACGGATTTCTCGCCGAGAATGCCGACTTCGCGTCGGCCTGCAACGCAGCGTGCACCTTTGTTGGCCCGTCGGCGGATTCGATACGCGCGATGGGATCCAAAATCCAAGCGAAGCGCATCGTCGCCGCAGCTGGCACACCGGTGGTGCCCGGTCACATCGGCGACCAGGATCCGACGCAACTCGCGGCTGCGGCCGAGGAGATCGGCTACCCGCTATTGATCAAGGCATCTGCCGGTGGTGGCGGCAAAGGCATGCGCGTGGTGCGTTCGACGCGTGAATTCGCAACTGCGTTAGCCGCGGCACGGCGTGAATCGCAGGCCGCGTTTGGCGACGATGCGGTGTTGCTCGAAAAGTACCTCACCGCACCGAAGCACATCGAGGTCCAGATCCTCGCGGATGCCCACGGCCGCACGCTGTACCTGTTCGAACGCGATTGTTCGGTGCAGCGACGGCATCAGAAGGTCATCGAAGAAGCGCCCGCGCCGACGATCAACGGGGCCCAACGAGCCGGCATGGGGGAGGCGGCGGTCAAGGCCGCCGCGGCGATCGGTTACGAAGGTGCGGGTACAATCGAATTCATCACCGAAGCGGGCGCGTTCTATTTCATGGAGATGAACACACGCCTGCAGGTCGAGCATGCCGTGACGGAGGCGATACTCGGCCTCGATTTGGTGGAATGGCAACTGCGCATCGCGGCGGGTGATCCGCTGCCGTTCGAACAGAGCGACCTCGAGATGCACGGCAACGCGATCGAAGCGCGCGTATATGCGGAAAATCCACGCAGGAAATTTCTGCCATCGACCGGCAGATTGGCGCACGTCCACTTTCCCGATGACGTGCGAGTGGATACCGGGGTCGTCAGCGGCTCTGAAGTCACGATGTATTACGATCCAATGATCGCGAAGATCGTCGCGTACGGCGCGACGCGAGGTGAAGCGATCAGCCGGTTGTACCGCGCGTTGGGACACTGTGAAATTGCCGGCGTGGAACACAATGTTGCGTTTCTGCGCAACGTGCTGGCCAACGATGAATTCGTCGATGGTCGCTACGACACCGGACTGATCGAGACGCACGGCGAAGCGTTGATTCCGACACACGATTCGCGCATGACCGTCGCGTCCGTGTTGATTCTGCTCGACGCACAACGCAGCGATTCGCCATGGCAGCAAGGCGATGCATTCCGCGTCAATCTACCGGCGCGCCAATCGTTGCGGCTGCGTCGTGGTACCGAACAGATTGTCGTCGAGGTCGCCCACGACACTGGCGCGTGCCACCTCGACATTGGGACAGGCACGCACACGGCGAACGACGTAGTAATCGGCGTACGTGAAATGCGCGCGTTCATCGATGCGCAACCGTTCGAGTGCCGATTCGTGCGCGATGGAGACAACCTCTATGTGATGAGCAACGGTGCGACCGAGAAGTACACCGTACCCAGAGTCGATACCGCGAGCTTTGCAGCCGATACGCTCGGCGACGGGCGCGCGATCGCACCGATGCCGGGCCAGATCATTGCGGTATTCGCGCGGGTTGGCGATTCAGTGCGGCGCGATCAACCGATTCTGGTGCTCGAAGCGATGAAGATGGAGCACACGATCACGGCCCAGATCGACGGTACGATCGAGCGCCTTGCTTTGGCTGTTGGCGACCGGGTCGTTGAAGGCGCGGAGTTGTTTCAAATCAGCTGACTGCGCGTGGACCGCATCATGTGTAGCGCGTCGTGCGTTACACGGACCGGAAGTTGCGGCACCCTGCAAAGGGTGGCGGTATGATCGCGACCATGACGCAACCGTTACCCGCATTCGATTTCGGCCTCGGCGAAACCATTGAGATGCTGCGCGATTCGACTTGGGCATTCGCGCAGAAGGAAATCGCACCGCTCGCGCAGGAAATCGACCGCACCAATGTGTTCCCGCGCGCGCTGTGGCCCAAGCTGGGTGACCTTGGGCTGCTCGGCGTGACGGTCGAACCTGAGTATGGCGGCGTCGGACTCGGCTACCTCGCGCATTGCGTTGTGATGGAGGAGTTGAGCAGAGCATCTGCGGCGGTCGGTCTTTCGTACGGAGCGCATTCGAACCTGTGCGTGAATCAGTTGCGTCGCTTCGGCAATGCAGAGCAGAAGCGCAAGTATCTGCCAAAGCTGGTGTCCGGCGAACACCTCGGCGCGCTGGCGATGAGCGAGCCGAACGCCGGTTCGGACGTTGTCGCTATGAAGCTGCGGGCAGTCTCTCGCGGCGACGAGTTCGTACTCAATGGCTCGAAGATGTGGATAACCAACGGGCCTGGAGCGGACGTGCTGGTCGTCTACGCGACAGTCGATCCCGCGCTGGGACCAAAAGGCATCACGGCGTTTCTGATTGAGCGCGGGTTCAAAGGTTTTGCGACGGGTGCGAAGCTCGACAAGCTCGGCATGCGTGGCTCCGACACGTGTGAGCTGATCTTCGAAGACTGCGTCGTGTCGAAGGCGCAGGTGCTGGGCCAGGTGGGCCAGGGCGTGTCGATTCTGATGAGCGGACTCGATTACGAGCGCGTGGTTCTGGCCGGCGGTCCGCTTGGCATCATGCGCGCATGCCTCGATGAAGTGATGCCATACGTGCACGACCGCAAGCAATTCGGCGCACCCATCGGTACGTTTCAGCTGATGCAGGGCAAGATCGCCGACATGTACACGACGATGAACGCATGCCGCGCATACGTGTATTCGGTGGCGCGTGCGTGTGACGGCGGCCGCACCAGCCGCTTCGATGCGGCGGGATGCATTCTCTACGCTGCCGAAAAGGCGACCTGGATGGCACTGGAAGCGGTGCAGGCTCTGGGCGGCAATGGTTACATCAACGACTTTCCAACGGGCCGGTTGTTGCGCGATGCGAAGCTGTACGAAATAGGCGCCGGCACCAGCGAGATCCGCCGGATGCTGATCGGACGCGAGCTGTTCGATGCAACGTCATGAATCGATCAGGCGTGAATCGATCGAACTGGATTAACGCGAAGCCCGCGTCTGCCGATGCGCCCCGAATGGGCCATCCAATGGGTCGCCCGGATAGGACGACTTGGCTATAATTCGCACGCCCCATTTCCCCGACCCGAGACATTTCACAGGAACCAGATCGTGAAGCAGTTCTTTGCCGTCATTGCACTATTTGCCGCGGGCGTCGCCGTTGCCGACCGCGTTCCGCCAGGCACCAACGACGAGATCAGCGCGCGGTTGAAGCCAGCCGGCGAACTGTGCAAGGCGGGCGAGGCGTGTGGCCAATCCGCGGCAGCCACGGCGGGCGGCAAAGAGCGCAGCGGTGAAGATGTATACAACCATTTCTGCTTTGCGTGTCATGCAACCGGTGTCAGCGGTGCACCGAAGAAAGGCAACCCGGCCGACTGGAAACCACGCCTGGCACAAGGCGAAGACGTGCTGTTGAAGGCGGCCATTCATGGGCTGAATGCGATGCCGCCGAAAGGGACCTGCATGAACTGCAGCGACGCCGAACTGAAGGCCACCATCGAGTACATGACGACGTTTCAGTAGTCGAGACGGACTTCTCTGAACGCAAGGGCTTCGCTCAGGTGCGGCGAGCCAATTTGTGCGTCACCGACCAGATCCGCGAGCGTGCGGGCGACCTTCAAGACGCGGTGAACGCCGCGCGCCGATAAGCTCAGCCGATCGATCGCCTTGCTGATGCGGGCGCGGTCGGCGCGACTCAACACACACTGCGTATCAATCTCTGACGCCACCAGCGCCGAATTCAGCTTGCCGGCGCGGGTCAACTGGATCTGCCGCGCGTCAGCCACGCGCGCGCTGATTTCGCGCGTTGTCGGTTCGTTGGAAGACGCAGAAAACAGCGCGTCCGCATCCACTGGTGGCACGAATACGCGCAGATCGATGCGATCGAGCAACGGTGCTGAGACGCGGTTGCGGTAGCGGCGCTGCTGCTCCGTCGTGCAAACGCAGGTGGATTCCACGCAGGCGCGCCCGGCAGGACACGGGTTCATCGCTGCGACCAGTTGAAAGCGTGCCGGATAGCGTATCCGCGCATGCGCGCGAGACAGTTCGATGGAACCGGACTCGAGCGGCTGGCGCAACGACTCGAGCACGCGGCGATCGAACTCCGGCAGTTCATCCAGGAACAACACACCTCGATGCGCAAGCGAAATCTCACCTGGTCGCGGGGTACGGCTGCCACCGCCGACCAGCGCTGCCGCCGAAGCGGTATGGTGCGGCGCACGCAGCGGTCGTGCGCCGAATAACATCGATGCATCGCAACTCCCGTGCGCCGAATGGACGCGGACGACTTCGAGTGCCTCACTGTCGTTCAGCGGAGGTAACAGGCTGTTCAAACGCTCCGCCAGCATCGTCTTACCGGTGCCGGGTGGTCCGATCATCAAAAGATGGTGCGCGCCGGCAGCCGCGATTTCGACTGCGCGCTTTGCCGCTGGCTGACCCTTCACGTCGGTGATCTCAAGGCTTTGCGCTGGCGCGGCTATCAGCGGGGTGCCGGGCCGGCCGATCGCACCGTCGGGTGAGTTCAACAGCGCGCAGGCTTCGTCCAGATGCTCGACGCCCCGCACGTCGACGCCGCGGGCGAGTGCGGCCTCGTGGCAATTCTGTTTCGGCACGATGATGCCATGCCCCGCGAGTCCCGCCGCGATGGCGGCGGACAGTGCGCCGCGGACCGGGCGAACCTCTCCGAACAATCCAAGCTCACCGATGACTTCGAATCGGCTCAGCCGGCTTGCCGGCAGCGCACCGGTCCGCGCGAGTACACCGACCGCGATACCCAGGTCGAAGCGGCCGCCTTCTTTCGGCAGATCGGCAGGCGCCAGGTTGATGGTGATCTTGCCTTTGGGGAACTCGAAACGGCTGGCTTGAATCGCGCCCTTCACCCGCTCGCGCGCTTCGCGGACCGCGGTCTCCGGCAGACCCACCATGGCGAAGCCGGGCAGGCCGCCTGACAACTGCGTTTCGATGATCACTTCCGGCGCGTCGATGCCGCGTTCGGCGCGTGACACGACTGCGACGCAATTGGTGTTGGTCACTTTCCTGCGAGCGCCGATGAACTAGTGCGGCTTACTTGTCTCCAGCGCGTCGACACGCGCTTCGAGACGGGTGATGTCGCGGGTCAGTTCCTCCACTTGAACGCGCTGACGGTCGAAGACTTCGCGTGGGACCAGTTCGAGACGGCTCAACGTGGCTTCGATGACCGGCGCCAAACGTTCCTGCCAGTCAGCGCCGGCCGGTAACACCGCAGCCAGAGCATCCGACAAGCGTGCCGTCAACGATTCGATTGCGTCTGAAAGGGGGCTATCAACGGGCATGACTGAGGTCCGGTGCTTCGACGAAGTTGAACATGGTATCGAGGTCGCCCGCCGTCGCCTAATGGGCGATGTCGGATCTCGATGCCGGCATTCTCCCGCTGCCCCGTTTCGGTGCGATGCGCCGAATCCTCTGGAACCGAATGCCCCGCGATGGCGCGCGGCGATTGCGCGTCTCTCATTTTATCTTTCTGAAACAGCCAGTTAGTTGAATGGCACGGAATCTGCTCCAGGGAATCTGCTCTTGGCAAACGTGCCAGACAGACGTAGCCGAGTTGGCAGATGGTCCGGCCACTGTCGTCTGCAGCGGCGTCATCAACGATTCAAATGCAATGCATCTTTAAGGGGTTTGAGAAAATGAACAGACTGGCGAGCCTTCTATTTTGCGCGTGCGTGGCAGGCGGCGCGTTGACAGCGAATGCGGCCGACGTAAGCGGCAACGTGACGATGGCGACCGACTATCGGTTCCGCGGCATATCCCAACTGACCGGGCAGTTCTCGCCGGCGATTCAGGGCGGCTTCGATTTTGCAACGGACATGGGCTTCTACGTTGGTACCTGGGCGTCGAACGTCAACTTCAGCGGCGGCGCAATCGAGACCGATCTTTACGGCGGCTTCAAGGGTACGATCGGTGATGGGCTCGGTTACGACATCGGCGTGCTGTACTACGGGTATCCTAAGGACTACTCCGCGGACCTGGGTTACACCGAGGTCTACACCAGCGCTACGTTCAAAGGTGCGAAGATCGGCGTCAACTACTCCGACAACTACTTCGGTGGCACCGGCAAGTTCTACTACCCGTACATCGAATACGGATTCGATGTCATGAAGAATCTCAGCTTGAGTCTCCACTATGGATACAACTCGTTCGACACGGACAAATTCCTTGGCAACAGCGACCACTACTCCGATTGGAAGGTTGGATTGTCGACAACCCAACTCGGCGTGACGTTGGGGCTGGCCTATGTCGATACCGACCTCGATAACGATCAGGATTGCTTCGGCGACAAGCACCTGTGCGCCGCGACCGCCGTGTTCTCGATTTCTAAGAGCCTCTGATTAGGGGAAAATCCGGGGTAATCGCCAAGACCTCTGATCACCAAGGAGAAATAGGTTATGAAACTCGTTACTGCAATCATCAAGCCGTTCAAGCTGGACGACGTACGCGAAGCGCTGTCGGAGATCGGCGTGCACGGTATGACGGTGACCGAGGTGAAAGGCTTCGGGCGCCAGAAAGGGCACACGGAACTGTACCGGGGCGCCGAGTACGTGGTCGACTTTCTGCCGAAGGTCAAAGTCGAAGTTGCAATCGACGACAGCGCGCTGGAGCAATGCCTGGAAGCAATCACGAAGGCGGCGAACACGGGCAAGGTCGGCGACGGCAAGATATTCGTCGCGACGCTCGATGAGGTCGTTCGCATTCGCACGGGTGAGACAGGTCCTGAGGCGGTGTAGCGTCCACTAGCTTCTCGCCGATTAGATGAAGGGCGCCCGGCGGGCGCCTTTTTTCGTTCTTGCGCTGCGGCGCGTCTTGTCTGTAAATACGCCGTCATGGTGGGTGCATACGTGTCGACAACGAGGTACGGCATGAGCGACGACGACGAAGATTTCGAACAGGACGAAAAAGACGAGCTCGACGACTCTGCCGACGACGAAGAAATCGTATCGGATGCTGCGGATGGCGACGCGGATACCGATGACGAGGTCGAAGAAGAGGAAGCGGTCGTCGCACCCCGGGCGCGCAAGACCGAACAGGCCGAGGTGCATTCGGCAGCGGCGCGCGCTGCGCTTCGCGACACCATCGCTGCGGACGTCGAGGCCTTCCTCGCGCGCGGAGGCTCGATTGTGAAGGTTGCCGACGATGGTCACGACGATGATCCGCCGCCGAAACCGGACCGCAACTACGGGCGCGGTTCTATCTGATCGTCGAGCGAATTGCCGTCTGCGGCATTGCGGTAGAATGACGCCCCTTTTCGAGCTTGTTGTTCAACCAATGCGCTATGTCAGCACGCGGGGGCGCGCGGCGCCGCTTGGCTTCCAAGATACCGTGATCGAAGGGCTTGCAGATGACGGTGGACTGTTTCTGCCGGAACGCATTCCCGACGTGCGCGGTGAACTTTCCCAGTGGCGCGGCCTTGGTTTTGTCGAACTGGCCGCGCGGGTCATGGCGCATTTCATCGATGACATCGACGCCGACGCATTACGTGGCTTGCTGCAGCGCAGCTACGCGAGCTTCGACGCTGCCGACGTCACGCCGCTGCGTAAACTCGACGATGTCTGTGTTCTGGAACTCTTCCATGGTCCGACGCTTGCGTTCAAGGACATTGCGTTGCAGTTTCTCGGCAACGTGTTCAGCCATATCCTCGCGCAACGCGGCACCACACTGAACATTCTCGGATCCACCAGTGGTGATACGGGTAGTGCGGCGATTGCCAGCGTGCGCGGCCGGCAGGGGATCAGCATCTTCGTGATGTACCCGGAGGGGCGTCCCAGTCGGCTGCAGGAATTGCAGATGACCTCGGTACTCGATCCGCACGTGCACTGCATTGCAGTTCAGGGCAGCTTCGATGAGTGCCAGGCAATCATGAAGGAAATCTTCAATGATCTGCCGTTCAAATCGCGCTACCGTCTCGGCGCCATCAATTCCGTCAACTGGGCACGGTTACTTGCCCAGATCGTTTACTACGTTTACGCGACTCTCGCGCTGGACGATAGTGGCCGCAAGCGCGTGTCGTTCAGCGTGCCGACCGGTAACTTCGGTGACATCTTCGCCGGGTATCTCGCATTGAAGATGGGTCTGCCAATCGATCGGCTGGTTTGCGCGACGAACGACAATGACATTCTGTCGGTGTTCTTCAACACTGGCGTCTATCGTCGCGGCCGCGTGCATCACACGATCAGTCCGTCGATGGACATTCAGGTTGCAAGTAACTTCGAAAGGTTCCTGTATCTGCGCATGAATCGCGATAGCAACAGGCTCCGCGCCTTTATGGAATCGTTTACTCACAATGGTGAGGCGAAATTGGACCGTGGACTACCCGTCGATCCGCACATCGTTGCGAGTGCAGTGAGCACGCGGGACACGCTGGCAACGATTGCGGACGTCTACCGAAGGAACGGTTACGTTGTAGATCCGCACACCGCGGTCGGCATCGCCGCAGCCAGGCGTCTTTCCACCCGCGGACCGATGGTTTGTCTCGCTACGGCCCATCCGGCGAAGTTCCCCGAGTCGGTCGATGCGGCCATTGGCAAACCGTTGGCACAGCATGCTCGTCTCGCGGCGCTCGAAAGCGCGCAGCAGCGGAGTACAGTGTTGCCGGCACGTGCGGATGCCGTCAGATCATTCGTCGCGGAGCACGCACTGTAGCGCCGGCTGTCCCGGCTGCGTCAGCCGGTGCGTTCGATCTCGTCGATCGCATTGGGTATGTCTCCCAGGCGATGCACCGTCCGCGTTGCCGGTGGCGATTCGACATTGCGTCCGTCCAGATTGATCCAGATCGTCGCAATGCCCACGTCGTGCGCGCCGCGAATGTCGTCGACCGGATTGTCGCCGACATGAATCATCTGATGTGCTTCGACCTCGGCGCGGGCAAGCGCCGCGCGGAACATCTGCGGTGCCGGCTTCGGCGCGCCGACGTCTGCGGCCGAAAACGCAAAGCGAAAGAACCGATCCAGGCCGAGCCTCGCGATGTCCGCATTGCCGTTGGTCAGCGCGCCGAGTTGGCGCCGCTGTGCTAACTGCTCGAGTACTTCTATCGCGTCATCGTAAAACGCGACCTTGTGACGCTCGACGAGGAACAACTGAAATGCCTCGTCCGCGAGTGTTCGCGCTTCGCCCGCGTCGCGTCCAGCGTCCCGGATAGCCTGTTCGAACACAGCCTGGCGGATACGCGACAGGTTGTGCGCGAGCTCCGGGCGCTCCACGATGATGCGTCGCCGAATTTCGGCCAGATGCTCGGCAGACAGTGTAGCGTTCACCTCGGGGACGCGCGCATCGAACCATTCGCGCGTCACCCGCTCGGCATTGCGTATAACCGAGTCGACATCCCACAGCGTATTGTCGAGATCGAACGTGACGACGTCGATGCGCGGCATCAGCTTCGCTTCGCACGGGCGCGCGGATGGCTCGCGTCATACACCTTCGCGAGGTGTTGAAAGTCGAGGTGTGTGTAGATCTGCGTCGTCGATATGTCGGAGTGACCCAGCAGTTCCTGCACAGCGCGCAGATCGCCGCTCGATTCGAGCAAGTGGCTGGCGAAGCTGTGGCGCAGCATGTGTGGGTGCACGACGTTAGAGCCAAGCTGACGAGCGCTGCAGACCCGCAACCGCTGCTGCACCGTACGTCGGCTGATTCGCGTGTCGCCGCGCGCTGCGAATACCGGCGCCGACGGGTCCGTTCGGGTGCGCTGCGCGAGATAGCCGCGCAGCGCCCGAGTACAATGCGAGCCAAGCGGTACCTGCCGCACCTTGCGACCCTTGCCTGTGACGGTGACGTAACCTTCAGCGAGATCCAGATCTCTGATGTCGAGCGCCACCAGTTCCGCCAAACGCAACCCGCTCCCGTAGAACAGCTCAAGCATTGCGGCGTCGCGCAGATCGAGCATGCTTTTTGGCTCGAAATTCAACAGTTGTGCGGCTTGATCTGTGTCCAGCAGCTTAGGCAGCGTACGGCGCGACTTGGGTGCGCGCACCGCGCTGGCCACGTTTGCCTCAACGACACCATCGCGATGCAAATAGCTGAAGAAGGATCGAATACACGACAACGCGCGCTGGATGCTGCGCGTCGCGGCGCCGCGCCGATGCAAGGTGCTCACGTGATGCCGAACGTGCGCCGCGCGCACTGCGTTCCAGTGCTCCACATCGAGTGACGCAGTGAATTTGACCAGATCGCGGCGATAGGCCGCCAGGGTATGTGCCGAGTACTGACGCACACCTCCAAGGTGCTCGACGTATCGCGCGACGTCGACCGCCAGTCCCGTTCGGTCAGCCGCCGTCATCGCTCAGCAGCAATCGCGCGATGACGCGCGACAGCACGTCACCGATGTATCGAATGAACAGCGTGCCCATGTCGGGCGCAAAGCGCATTGGATCCCGGCTGCCGATTGCCAGCACGCCGACTAGTTCGCCTTGGCGCAACTGGATCAACGCGGCGGAGCCGTCGCCTGACGCCGAATTGCCGAACAGGTTCGCGAAATCGGCGGCACGCAGCAAGCCACATGAAAGCCCGGTTGCCTCGGTCAGCCCGGTCAGTGGCAGTTCCGCGGTGGAGTTCGAGCAAATCAGGTGGGCGCGCGATGCGAAGGGCTGCGGATACGAGACGTAGCAATGCGCGTAGTCGGCGGCGAAGTCGTCGATCAACGTATCGCCGAGAACGCAATCGAGGGCGTTCAGGTTTTCGCAATCAAGAACGGCAAGTGTGAATCGTCGAGTCTTTTCGAACAGCGTGTCGTTGGTGGTAGCGGCACCAACCAGATGATTCAGGCGGCGACGCATGTCGATGTTGCGTTCCCGTAGTATGGCGACCTGCCGCTCCACCAGCGAAATTGCCTGGCCCGAATCGTGAGGCAGGCTCAGGTCCGTCAGTAACATCGGATGACGACCGAAGAAATCTGGATTCTCGCGCAGGTACCGAATCACGGAGTCTTCGTAGTGCGGATCGATGACGCCAACATCTGCATTCATACGTCGATGTGTCCTTGATAGACGAGGCAGGCCGGCCCAAACATGTACAGTGGCTGGCCCGGGCCGGCCCATTTGATTTTTATTTTGCCGCCGGGCAACGAAATCTTGACGCGCTCGCCGAAGCGGCCGGTCAACATGCCAGCCACTGCCGCGGCGCATGCACCGGTGCCGCATGCACGCGTTTCACCGACGCCTCGTTCGAACACGCGCAGCCGGGCGAACCCCGAGTCGACAACCTGACAGAACCCGACATTGGCACCTTGCGGGAATTGGGCGTGGCTTGCGAGCAACGGACCCAAAGTCGTAACCGGCGCGTTGCTGACCGAGTCGACGAACATCACCGCATGGGGGTTGCCGAGCGACACCGCGACGAGTTCAACTTCGTGATCGCCGACCGCGACACGATACACGGTACTCGTGGTTTCTGTGATGAATGGAATGCGTTCCGGCACCGTCGATGGCACACCCATGTCGACCTCTACCATGCCATCATCGTGCAGCAACGTGGCGATGGTGCCGGTATTCGTCTGCAGCCGCAGTTCGCGTTTGACCGATAGCCCGCTGTCGATGACGAACATTGCGAAGCAGCGTGCACCATTACCGCATTGCTCGGCTTCACTGCCGTTTGCGTTGTAGATTCGGTAGCGAAAGTCGCAGTCCGGATCGGTGGGTGCCTCCACACACAACATCTGATCGAAGCCGACGCCGGTGTGACGGTCCGCAAGCCGCCCGATCAGCTCGGGCGATAGACGCAGGTCCTGGCTGATCGCATCGATCACCATGAAGTCGTTGCCGAGGCCGTGCATCTTGCTGAATTGGATTTGCATGGACCGAAAGCCTACCGGTCAAGCCTTGTATTGCAAAGGCGCAGCGTCGTGGTCGCTATCCGTGACCGGCGCTTCAATGATTTCCGCGCGCAACTGATCCGCAATCGTTTC
The DNA here is from genome assembly GCA_963735085.1 of uncultured Gammaproteobacteria bacterium. GTDB lineage: Bacteria > Pseudomonadota > Gammaproteobacteria > Pseudomonadales > Azotimanducaceae > DATJGR01. The sequence goes on along the minus strand of CAVTJP010000005.1, from coordinate 1,038,174 downwards.
CCGTCTGCGCACGACTGCGAAATCGTGATCCTCGACGAGGACTTCAGCGCATCGATTGCGGCTGTTGTAGTTCGAGCTCTGCACGAACCCGTATGCACCGGCACCGCGAATCGCGAGCAGCGCGCCCTGCGACAGCGTCAGATCGCGATCGTGTGCCAGGAAGTCGCCCGACTCGCAGACCGGACCGACCAGATCCCAACGCGCATGCTGGCCATCGGGCGACGGCTCGACCACGATCACGTCGTGCCACGCCTGATACAGCGTGGGCCGTATCAGATCGTTCATTGCCGCATCGACAATCGCGAAGCTGCGCGCGTCGGGTTGTAACGCTGGCTTGAGATATTCCACCCGCGTCAACAAAACACCGCCGTTTGCGACGAGAAACCGCCCCGGTTCCACCGACAGCATCAGCTCGCGCCCCTGCAGCAGATGCTTCAACTGAGCCGCATAGCCGGCTATGTCGAAAGCGGCCTCGTCGCGATAGGTGACGCCGAATCCACCGCCAAGGTTCAGATGAGCTATGTGTATCCCATCGGCGGCAAGCGTGTCGACGAGCTTGATGAGGTTTCGCGCTGCCTCGATCAGGGGTTTCGGCGTGGCGATCTGCGAGCCGATGTGGCAGTCGATGCCGATCACGTCGAGCCACTGCGAATTCGACGCACGTCGATACATTGCCAGCGCCTCGTCGCGCGGCACACCAAATTTGTTGGTCTTCAGGCCCGTCGAGATATACGGATGCGTTCCTGCGTCGATGTCGGGATTGACGCGTACCGAGATTCGCGCCCGCCGTGAAAGGTGCTTCGCGTGCGCCTCCAGACGTTCGAGCTCGGCTGCGCTCTCGACGTTGAAGCAACCGATTTCGAGTTTTAGCGCGAAATCTATTTCGCTGCCCGACTTGCCGACGCCTGAAAAGATCACGTTGCGTGGATCGCCACCGGCGCGCAGCACACGTTCGAGTTCGCCGCCGGAGACGATGTCGAAGCCGGCCCCGAGCGACGCGAAAAGTCTCAATACGGCGAGATTGCTGTTGGCCTTCACGGCGTAACAGATCCGGTGCGGAAGCGGTGCCAGTGCGGCATCGAGCATCGCGTATTGCGACGCGAAGTGGCGGCGTGAGTAGACGTAGGTTGGTGTGCCGCAACGCTGCGCAATGTGTGGCAGCGCGACGCCTTCGCAATGGACAACGCCTGCGCGGGCTGACAACGGATCGTTCACCGCAGGCTCGTCGGAGTCGGTGGGTGCGTTTGATCCGGCAAACGTAACGGGCCTTTCTGGCCGCACGTCGCGACCATCAGCAGCAACACGAAAGCCATCAGCAATCGCACGTGGGGCGTCCGTCGAGAAAGCGCGCAAGTATACACGGCGACCTCGGTGTCGCCGTATCGGCATCATCGGTCAAACGCGGCGTGGGCTCTCAAACGCGGGCGCGGCCTCGGGCAATGGCGGCCTTCACTTGTGCCGGAGCGGTGCCGCCTATGTGGTTGCGCGCATTGACGGAGCCTTCCAGGGTCAGCACATCGAACACCGATGCATCAATGGCCCGGCTGAAGCGGTTGAGTTCGTCGAGGCTCAGCTCGCTGAGTGCGACGCCTCTGGCCAGCGCGTGCGCGACGCAACGCCCCACAACTTCGTGGGCATCCCGAAACGGCACGTCTTTGCGTACCAGATAGTCGGCAAGGTCGGTTGCGGTTGCATAGCCCTGCGATGCTGCGGCCCGCATCGCTTCGGTGTGCACCTCGAGGCTCGGCAGCATTCCAAGCATCGCCGTGAGGCTATCGCGCAGCGTATCGGCGGCGTCGAACAGCGGCTCCTTGTCCTCTTGATTATCCTTGTTGTAGGCAAGCGGCTGACCCTTCATCAACGTCAGCAGGCCCATCAAATGGCCGAACACACGCCCGGTCTTGCCGCGCACGAGTTCGGGTACGTCGGGGTTTTTTTTCTGCGGCATGATCGATGAACCGGTGCAGAAGCGATCCGGTAGCTCTACGAAATCGAATTGCTGCGACGACCACAGCACGAGTTCTTCGGACCATCGCGACAGATGCATCATCGCGATGCTGGCGGCGCTGCAGAACTCAATCGCGAAATCGCGGTCGCTGACCGCATCGAGGGAGTTCTCGCTGACTGCCTCGAAGCCGAGCTCGCGTGCAGTGAACGCGCGGTCGATGGGGAATGTCGTGCCGGCGAGCGCAGCGCTGCCGAGTGGCATTACGTTGACGCGCGCGCGCAGATCATCGAGGCGTTCGCGGTCGCGCAACAGCATCTCGAACCACGCCATCATGTGATGGCCGAACGTCACCGGTTGTGCGGTTTGCAGATGTGTGAAGCCAGGCATGATCGTGCCGGTGTGCGCGGCGGCGAGGTCGAGCAATGCCGTAGCCAAGTCGCTCATCAGCGTTCGCAGACGGTCGATTTCGTCGCGTAGGTAGAGTCGGATGTCGGTGGCGACCTGGTCGTTGCGGGAACGCCCGGTATGCAGGCGTTTGCCGACGTCGCCAACGATTGCGATGAGGCGGGACTCGATGTTCATGTGGACGTCTTCGCCGGCGATCGACCAGGCGAACGAACCGGCATCGATTTCGGCGTGAATCTGCTGCAACGCGTCAACGATTGCGCCGCATTCATTACCGGACAGTACGCCGACGTGCGCGAGCATTCGGGCGTGGGCGATGGAGCCTTGAATGTCGTGGTGGTATAACCGCGCATCGAATCCGACCGACGCGGTGAACCGTTCGACGAACTCGTCCGTAGGCTCGCTGAAGCGGCCACCCCAGAGTTTGTTCGGGGCGTCGGTGTCGTGGGCCATTGCTGCGTCGAGGTGGTGAAGGAACGGTCGATTATAGCAATAGGGCGTCGAGCTTCGGCGACGCACGGCGATATACAGCGACGCACACAAAGCGGGGCGGGGGGCGCGACACAATTGGCGGCAGCACCGATCGATCAGGTCCGACCCACGCGGTTCGTCATTCCCGATCTCTGCAATGCACCAGCGCTCAGCATCGTAGTGCTGGTTGGCGAGTTGCTCGTGCTCGTGCTGCTGTTCGCCGATGGACCGCTGACCTGGGAAGGGTTGGCACTGAAATCGCTATACGTTCAATGGGTCGTGCTGATGAGCGCCGGTGCGCTGTGCGGCAGTCGCCGCTGGTTGGCGCAGATGGGTCTCACGCGGGGTGCGCTGCTCGCATTCGTGATGATCGCGCTGCTGACGTTCCTGGTGAGTCTCGGCGCCGACCGGGTCGTGGCGCGTACGATGAGTTACCACGAGGTCGGCGTAAACTGGGTCGCGGTTGGCAAGCAGCTCGGCATCGCCTGCATCATAGCCGGCATGACGCTGCGGTACTTTTATGTGCAACAGCAGCTTCGCGAGCAGGAACAGTCCGAGTTGCAGGCACGGATTCAGGCGCTGCAGTCACGCATCCGTCCACATTTCCTGTTCAACAGCATGAACATCATCGCGAGCCTGATTTCGGTGGACCCCGAGACCGCGGAATCAGTGGTCGAGGATCTATCGGAGCTGTTTCGCGCCAGCCTCAACGACGCCGGTAACCAGGTGCTGGTCTCGGAGGAACTCGAACTCTGCGAGCGCTATGTACGCATCGAACAGTTACGCCTGGGTGAGCGTCTGAAGCTGTCGTGGGACATCGGTGAATACCCGGGCGCGTTGAAAATCCCGCTGCTGACCCTGCAGCCGTTACTGGAGAACGCGATCTATCATGGCATCCAGCCGCTGCCCGACGGGGGCACCATAGCGCTTACGCTGCGTTACGATCGCAATGTCGTGAGCATCCGAATCTCGAATCCGCTGCCGGGTGCGGAGTATCGGGCGCACACTCAGGGCAACAAGATGGCGATCGACAACATCCGCAGCCGGCTCAACGTGCTGTATGGCGACGCGGCGCAGCTGATCACCGATGCAGAAGGCGACGTCTACGTGACGATGCTGCGCTATCCGCACCATGCGTTGGACGCGTTGGATGAGTGAGCACGCCGTGCTCGAGCACCGATTACGCGCACGAGCAGGTATGAATAGATGAGGAGGTTGCACAAGCCGTGAAGGTACTGATAGTTGATGACGAGCAGCTCGCTCGCGATCGCCTCGCACGCATGTTGAGCGATATGCCCGGCTATGACGTCGTGGGTCAAGCGGCAAATGGCATGCAGGCGGTCGAGCGATGTGAGTCGACGCAGCCGGACGTCGTGTTACTTGATATCCGGATGCCGGGCATGGACGGGCTCGAGGCCGCGCGGCATATGGCCGGAATGGAGCAGCCGCCAGCCGTGGTGTTCTGCACCGCCTATGAAGAACACGCGATCGAGGCGTTCAAGGTGCAGGCGGTCGGCTATCTGCTGAAGCCGGTGCGGCGTGACGATCTGATCGATGTGCTCGGTTCTGCCGCGCGCACGAATCGAGCGCAGCTGGTGGCGCTCGCGCAGGACGAGGGCGCGCAGCGCAGTCACATTTCCGCGCGCACGCGCAAAGGTATCGAATTGGTTCCGGTCGATGAGGTGAGGTTCTTTCAGGCGGACCAGAAGTACGTAACGATGCGCCACGCGCAGGGTGAACTGCTGATCGATGAAACGCTGCAGGAACTCGAAGTCGAGTTCGGCTCACGATTCGTCCGAGTTCACCGCAACGCGCTGGTTGCATCCAGATATATCGAGGGCCTCGAACGTAACGAAGAGGGCCAATACCAGATTCGCCTGCGTGACGTGCCCGGCGGTATCGACATCAGTCGCCGCCATGTTTCGTCTATTCGAAAGTACATCCAGCAGTTGTGACCCCGCCGACTGTGACAAGCAGAACGCTACGCATCGCTACGCGCAAAAGCCGCCTTGCACTCTGGCAGGCAGAATTCATAAAAGCGCGTCTGCAGCAGGCGCATGCCGGTCTCGACGTGGAGATAGTCGGCATGACGACCAGTGGCGATCGCTGGCTGGACTCGCCCCTCAGCGAGATAGGTGGTAAGGGCCTGTTCATAAAAGAACTCGAAGCGGCGCTGCGCGATGGCCGTGCCGATATCGCGGTTCACTCGATGAAAGACGTCCCCGCGGAGTTACCGGTCGGCTTTGCGTTACCCGCTGTCGGATATCGCGACGAGGTGCGAGACGTGCTGGTGAGCCGGGCCGCGGGGTCCGTGGACGCACTTCGCACCGGCGCGCGTGTTGGCACGTCCAGCCTGCGGCGCCAGGCGCAATTGCTCGCTCGCCGCCCCGATCTAACAGTCGCGCCGGTGCGCGGCAATATCAACACCCGGCTCGAGAAGCTCGATTCAGGCGAATATGACGCACTGTTGCTGGCCGGCACCGGACTGCAGCGCCTCGGGCTCGCGGACAGGATTCGGGAAGTGCTCAACCTCGAGGACAGTCTGCCTGCCGCCGGCCAGGGTGCGCTGGGCGTCGAATGCGTCGCCGAACGCACTGACATCGTGGTTCTGCTGCGACTGTTGAACGATGCCGCGGTGGCGCGCTGCGTCGCCGCCGAACGCGCCGTCAGTCGCAATCTGGGCGCCGATTGCTCGCTGCCGATTGCTTCGTATGCAGTCGTGCGCAACGACCGGCTGCATCTACGAGCGCTGATTGCGAACAGCAGCGGCAGCAGAGTGCTGCGCTGTGAAGCGGACGGTGATGACGCAGAGGTGCTCGGTGCGGACGCCGCAGCACAGCTGCGTCGTCAGGGTGCAGACGAGATTCTGAGCGAGTTGCGACAGGACCTGCGCAGTGCCGATCACTAGCGCGGGCAAGGTGCTCATTACGCGCACCGAGCCGGGGGCTACCACGCTCGCCGATGCGTTGCGTGAAGCGGGCTATGCGACCTTGCGGTGTCCGTTGATCGATGTGGTGCCAACCGATGATCCGGCATTGCAGCACAGCGTTGCCACGCTCGATCAGTTTGATGTTGCGATTTTCGTGTCCGGTCACGCGGTGCGTTTTGGGCTCGACCGGATCGACGCTGCGTGGCCCGAACGGCCGCAGCTGACCTGGATCGCGGTCGGTGCGGCGACAGCAGCCGCGCTTGCTCAGCGAGGCATTGTGGCGTTGATGCCGGCACTCGAATCGTCGGAGGGTGTGCTGGCGTTGCCGCAACTCGAGGCGATGGCCGGGCGGCGCGTGGTGATCTTTGCGGGGCGAGGCGGTCGCTCGCTGATGGCCGAGGAACTGCGGCACCGCGGTGCGCGCGTCGAACACGCGCAGTTGTACCAACGTGAACCCGTTCCGGCGTCCCGTGCGGCGCAATGCGTCATGAGCAATGGACCGATAGGCGCCGTGGTGATTGCGAGTGGAGATGGTGCGAGAGCATTCGCGGCGCTCTGGCACAATGTGAGCGGGAGCCGAACGGTCGCGGTGATTGCGCCGTCGCATCGCGTCGCGGATGAGTTAAAGGGCCTGAATTTTCAGTGCGTGACCGTTGCGTACGGCGCCAGCGCGGCGGCGGTAATCGCTGCGCTGGCAGAAACGTCGCGAGCGGCGAATGGGGATCATGATGAGCGATGAAACGACCGGCCAGCGCGAGCAGGCAGATCAGACCGAAGATCTTGGCAATACAGCGCAGCCGCGCCGCGGCGGCGGTCTGGCGGCTCTTGCGATACTGCTTTCGCTGATCGCGATTGGTCTGGCGGGGTTTCCCTACTATCAGCAGCGCGTGACCGAACCTCCACCGCAGCAACCGAACGGTGAACTGGAGGCCTTGCGCACGACGCAGCAACGCCAGGCGGACGAACTGAAACGCCTCGACGCCGGCATTGCCGATTTCGAGACTCGCTTGAAGCAACAGCAGGCAAGTATCGACGCACAGAGTGCGCGCGTGCCCGAGGAGGTCGCGCCGACCCCGTTGTCGCCGATGCCAGAACGCGCGCTGAAACTCGGCGAGGTCGCTTTCCTATTGCGCAGTGCCAACGATCGCTTGCTGGTAACGCACGACGCACAGGCTGCGTTGACGATGCTGCTGGCTGCTCAGTCGCTCGTCGGTGAACTCGATGATCAAGCGCTGGGCGACGTGCGCGAGGCACTGTCCAGCGAGATTGCGTCGCTGCGCGCTGTGTCGAGTGTCGATTTCGATGCAACCATTCAAAGTCTGCAGGCCATCGAGAGTGCGATTCCCGCACTACCGGTGCGCGGCGCGCGGTTCGTGCCTTCGGCGTCCACTGCGGAGCCGGAACCCGCGTCGACGTCGGTGTCGGCGACAGTGTGGCGGAAGTTCTCGTCGCTGTTCGAGTTTCGCCGCGAAGGTACTGCGCGGCCGCCGTTGGGGCCCGATGCGGCCGCCTATCTGCGGCTGAATACCGCGACGATGGTGCAAATGGCGGAACTTGCGTTGTTGCGCAACGACGGCGTCGTTTACCAGCACAGTCTCGAATCGGTTCGGCGATGGCTGGACGACTATTTCGATACCGGTGCGCAGGATGTTACAAACCTCCGCAGTCAGGTTGAACGGTTAGCGGCGGTGAAGATCGACCGATCCATGCCGGACATCAGCGGATCGTTGGCCGCGCTACGCCGCGTGGATGCGTCGGCGGCACCTGACGCGGGCGCGGAGCCGGGCGCGTCGAATGATGCCGCTGCACCTGCGGCTGTCTCGGGTGAAAATCCGTGAGGCGCGCGCTGATCATCCTGGTCATCGCGCTGGTCGTCGGTGGCGCGCTCGGAACGCTGATGACCCGCGATCCGGGTTACGTGCTCGTCACCTACGAGCACATGAGCTTTGAGTCCAGTCTTTGGTTCGCGCTGTTTGCGTTGGTCGTTGGCTATTTTTTCGTGCGCACGATCAGCAGCATCGTACGTCGACTCGCTCGCAGCGGAACCGGTGTTGCCGCATGGCGTGCTGATCGCCGGTCGCGCGTTGCGCAGGCGAAAACGGTGCGTGGGATGCTGCTGGTTGGAGAAGGCGATTGGGAAGGTGCCCGCAAGTCGCTGCTGGCCGACGTCGAGCACATGGAGTCGCCGTTGCTGAATTATGTCGGCGCTGCGCGCGCAGCCAACGAGCTTGGCGAGGACGCAGACCGCGATGCGTTGCTTATGAAGGCTGAAGAATCGGTTCAGGGCTCGACGCTCGCGGTGGCGCTGACTCGAGCGGAACTGCAGATGTCTGTCGGGCATTGCCAGGAGGCCATCGCCACCTTGCATAAGGCGAAAGCCGCTGCTCCAAATCATCCGCGCTTGTTGCGGCTGCTGGCGGATTGCTATGAAAAACTGCATGACTGGAAAGCGCTGCTGGCGCTCGCGCCGGAACTGCAGCGGCGCCGCGCCATAGCGCCGGGCCCGCTGCAGGAGTCACGATTGCGCTGGGTGACTGAATTCTTCGCTGAGCCCGGGACGGGTGCCGAACCGGAGATTGCGCAGCAACTGCAGGTCGAATGGAACGGCCTCGACAAGGAGACGCGATCGAATCCTACGGTGGTGGCAGCGTGTGCACGCGCGCTGATGACCGTCGGTGCCAACGACGAGGCCGAGTCGATGCTGAGCAAGGCGCTCAAGCAGAATTGGAATGACGACCTGGTCTCGCTGTACGGTCGCGTTCGAGTCGACCGCAGTAGCCGGCAGATTGCCAACGCGGAGAGCTGGCTCAGGGATCACCCCAACAATGCCGCGCTGTTGCTCGCACTCGGCCGTATTTCGTTGACCAATAGTGATTGGGCAAAGGCGCGCGAATACTTCGAAGAAAGCCTCAAGAGCAAGCGCAGCGCGGACGCCTACGGTGAACTGGGGCGTCTGTGTCTGGCGGTCGGAGAACGCACTCGCGCCAGCGAATTGCTGGCGCAGGCGATCGATATGGGTGGTCAGTTGCCAGCATTGCCGCTACCGGACGCGCCGGCAGCCGCTACCGAGGTGCGTAGCTGAAGACATCCGATTCGATACGTGCGTCCGCTACGCCGATCTCACGCAGTGCATCGACCACCGCATAAACGAAGCCGGGGCCGCCGCTGACGATTATGCGGTCAGAGCCGGTCGGTCTGGCACTGCGCAGCCAGGCGACGGCTGCATTTTCTGCGCCCGGCACATCGATGACTGCAACGTAGTCCAGCCAAGCGTCGAAGCGGCGCAACTCGGCATCGCAGTACAGCTGGCTGGCATTCGAAACGCTCCACACAAGGCGTACGCGACGGCGCTGCTCAGCTCCGTGCAGGTGATCGACAATCGCGCGGCATTGCGCGATACCCGATCCGCCGGCGATCAACAGCAGATCTCCCGCGTGTGGACCTTCGCAGTGGACATCGCCGTATGGCCCGTCGATCGTCACGTCGTGCGTTTCGCCGGGAGCCCCAGCAAGCAACTCGTTCATCAATGCCGCTTCGGGAACCCCTGACAGTGCGCGGTAGTGCAACTGCAATCGAGGTAAATGGACGGGGGCGCTGGCGATCGACATGGGTATCCGGGTGCCGTTCGGATGCACGACGTTCAGATACTGCCCAGCGCGGAAGTGAAACGAGTTGCCGGCTGCGAGCGTGATCAGGCTGACGCCCGAATCATGGCGCGCGATCGAGACGATACGCGCGGAGACCGCAGGCAATCAGCGACTGCCCTTCATCGACGCGAAGAACTCGGCGTTGGTCTTCGTCGTGCGCAGCCTGTCGAGCATGAACTCGATCGCTGCAATGTCGTCCATTTCGTGCAGCAGCTTGCGCAGGATCCACGCACGATTGAGCTCTTCCTCCGACATCAACAGATCTTCACGCCGTGTTCCCGAGCGGCGAATGTTCATCGCCGGGTAAACGCGCTTCTCGGCGATTTTCCGCTCGAGATGCAGTTCCATGTTGCCGGTGCCTTTGAACTCTTCGTAAATGACTTCGTCCATTTTAGAGCCTGTTTCGACCAGCGCTGTGGCGATGATCGTCAGGCTGCCGCCTTCTTCGATGTTGCGTGCGGCGCCGAAAAATCGCTTTGGCCGCTCCAGTGCATGCGCGTCCACGCCGCCGGTCAGCACCTTGCCTGACGAGGGCACGATGGTGTTGTAGGCGCGCGCGAGACGGGTGACCGAATCGAGTAGAATGACGACGTCTTTCTGGTGTTCGACGAGCCGCTTGGCTTTTTCGATCACCATCTCGGCGACTTGAACGTGGCGTGACGGCGGCTCGTCGAACGTGCTGGCAACGACTTCGCCGCGCACCGAGCGCTGCATCTCTGTGACTTCCTCGGGCCGTTCGTCGATCAACAGCACGATCAGCACCACCTCGGGGTCGTTGGCGACGATCGCTTTGGCCATACTCTGTAGCAGGATTGTCTTACCGGCTTTTGGTGGCGACACGATCAAGCCTCGCTGACCACGGCCGATTGGCGCAATCAGATCGACAATTCGCATCGACAGGTCTTCGGTGCTGCCGTTGCCTCGCTCGAGCGTCAGGCGACGGTTCGGAAACAGCGGCGTGAGGTTTTCGAAGAGAATCTTGTGCTTTTTGGTGTTCGGCTCGCTGAAATTGATTTCGTCGACCTTCAGCAGCGCAAAATAGCGTTCGCTGTCCTTCGGTGGCCGAATCTTGCCGGCGATGCAATCGCCGGTGCGAAGATTGAATCGTCGCACCTGGCTTGGCGACACATAGATGTCGTCGGGGCCGGCCAGGTACGATGAATCCGCCGAACGGAGAAAGCCGAAGCCGTCCTGCAGAATCTCCAGGGTTCCGTCGCCGTAGATGTCTTCGCCGTTTTTGGATTGCTTTCGCAGGATCGCCGCGATGACTTCCTGTTTTCGAGAGCGGGCTAGATTTTCAAGGCCCATTTCACGGGCCATGTCCACGAGGTCACCAACGGGTTTGCGTTTCAGGTCTGTCAGATTCATATGATTAAAAAGCCACAAAGTGCGGGTATTAGGGAGGGGATTGGAAAGGCACCGGACCGCTTTCGCTAATCGCTCGAGAGATGTTCGTAGGAACCGGGAAGGCAGGCGACTAGAGCGGGCACTGACGAAGGAATCTACCACCGCCCTTTCGGGGCGTCCAGAGACAAATTCCGCTTGTGTGGTGTGAGGACCGAGCCGCGGTCCTCACACGGAACGCGTGTCGCCTGCGCGTATCGACGGGTGTTAGATGTTGCTTTCGAGGAAAGCGGCAAGTTGCGATTTGGACAGCGCGCCGACCTTGGTCGCCTCGACTTCACCATTCTTGAACAGCATCAAGGTCGGAATACCCCGAATGCCATACTTCGGCGGCGTCTGTTGGTTGGCGTCGATGTCCATCTTGCAGACCTTGATACGGTCGCCATATTCGCTGGCGATCTCCTCGAGAATCGGCGCGATCATCTTGCAGGGTCCGCACCACTCCGCCCAGTAGTCCACCAGTACCGGCTTGTCGGCACCCAGTACATCGTTGTCGAAGTTGGCGTCACTGGTGTGAACGATCTTTGCGCCCATCTTAGAAACTCCTGCTTTTGTTGCACGCGGACCCGCGCGCGGGATTTGACCGAGTGTATCACCGTCGTTCCAGCCTAACAGGTTGCTTAAAAAACTCCGCGTTCGCGGAGCTTTTGGGCCTCTCAGCCATCCGTGGCTTGCGAGCCCACCATTTTTCAAACACTTGCGTGTTCGAAAAATGCCGGCGGATCCATCCGCCGGTTAACAGGATGCCTTTTCAGCATCCTGTTAAACAGCCGGCGCGATCCAGATCGCGCCGCATCGCGTCACGCCCTGCTATGCTGCAATTGGTTTCACATGTGTTTGCATTGTTGGGCCAGATTTGGAAATTTCAAGCGTCCGCCGCACTACGTTAGCCGCGGCACTCGATCTCGGATCGAACTCCTTTCATTTGATCATCGCGCGACTCGACCGCGACGAACTGATTGCGGTTGAGCGGCTCAAGGAAAAAGTTCAACTCGGTCGTGGATTGGCCGGGGGCGCTATGCAGGATGCGGCCGTTGCGCGCGGCCTCGACTGCATCGCCCGCTTCGCGCAACGATTACGCTGTGTGCCACTCGATCGCGTCGCCGTGGTCGGTACTGCCGCGCTGCGCAACGCGCGTAATCGTGACACTTTCCTGGTTCCCGCGGCCCGGTTGCTGGGGCATTCGATTCGAATCCTGAGCGGCGAAGAGGAGGCGGAGTTGATCTTTCTGGGCGTCTCGCATGCGCTTGCCGCCGACCAGACCAATCGTCTGGTCATCGACATCGGTGGATGCAGCACTGAATTCTGCGTTGGCGGCAGCTTCGCGCCAAAGTGCAGTGCGAGCGTCAATGTCGGCTGCGTGACGTTGACGGATCGTTGGCTTACCAACGCGACTTCGTTCGCCAACGGCTATCTCGATGCGCGTCGAGATGCCTGCGAATTGCTGCGCCCGATTGCGCCAGTCTGGAAGGCGCATGCGCGCACCGCGATTGCGATCGGAACTTCAGGCACGGTCGAATCCGTACAGAGTGTGTTGGCCGCCAACGGATTCGATTCGGGCGCGATCACGCGGGCTGACGTCGCACAACTCGAGCGCGGCATCATCGAGCGCGGCTGGGTCACGAACCTGAGCGTGCCCGGACTCGCGCCCGAGCGTGTCGACATATTTCCCGCCGGCCTGGCAGCGTTGTCGGCGACGCTCGAGATGCTCGACATCGCCCGCATCGAGTTCATCGACGCATCATTGCAACATGGCCTGCTCTACGATGTGGCGGCGCGGCGCACGTTAGAAAACGTACAGGCGCGCACGGTAGAAGGCTGGCAACGCCGGTTCGATGTCGATCGCGATCAGGCATTGCGTGTGCGCCAACTGGCGTCGCGCCTGATTGACGACGTGTCCGGGCGTTGGGATCTGAACTACGCTTCGCTGCGCGCGTTGCTGGGTTGGGCCGCGGATCTGCACGAGATCGGGCTCATGGTATCGGCGCGCCAGCCCGATCGGCATGGCGCGTATCTCATCGAGAACGGCGATCTGCCAGGGTTTACGGCAGACGAGCGGCGTTCGATCGCGTTGCTGATCCGCAGCCATCGAGGCGGATTTCCGATGTTTTCGTTTGCGACTTTCGCGGCGTCGGCTGCGTTGCGTCTGAAGCGATTGGCGATTCTGCTGCGGCTCGCGGTGATTTTCGAACGCACACGAATGGATGCCGATTCGCCCGCTGTAACGGCCAATGCGAATGACACGACGCTCGACGTGAGTGTCGATCGGCTTTGGCTCGAAGGCCATGCGTTGACGCGCGCGGAACTGGCTACCGAACGCGAGCGGCTCGCTTCGGCGGGCGTGACGTTGAACGTATCCTGTACCGGCTGAGCGTCAGCGGTTGTTTAGGCTCTGTGCCACATGCTTGGCGAAGTACGTCAGGATTCCATCCGCGCCCGCGCGTTTGAGGCAGACCAGCGACTCGACGATTACTGATTCGCTGAGCCAGCCGTGTCCGATTGCTGCCATGTGCATTGCGTATTCGCCGCTGACCTGATACGCAAATGTCGGCACGCCGAATTCGTCCTTGACGCGGCGCACGATGTCGAGATACGGCATACCCGGCTTCACCATTACCATGTCGGCACCTTCGTCCAGATCGAGCGCGATTTCGTGCAGCGCTTCGTTGCTGTTGGCCGGATCCATCTGATAGTTCATCTTGTCGGCCTTGCCGAGGTTCGTCGCTGAACCAACTGCATCGCGGAACGGACCGTAGTACGACGATGCATACTTCGCGGAGTACGCCATGATTTGTGTGAGGGCGAACCCATGCGCGTCGAGTTCCGTGCGAATGGCGCCGACGCGACCATCCATCATGTCGGACGGGGCAATCACGTCGGAGCCCGCGGCGGCGCACGTTTGCGCCTGGCGGCGCAGCGCGACGATCGTCTCGTCGTTGAGCACATAACCGTCCGCATCGACGATGCCGTCCTGCCCGTGCGAGGTGTATGGATCCAGCGCCGCGTCGGTGATCACGCCCAGTTCCGGAATGGCCGCTTTGATTGCACGAATTGCACGTGCGATCAGACCGTGCGGATTCCACGCTTCGGCGCCGTCTGATGATTTCAGACTGGGCTCGATCTTTGGAAACAGCGCAATGGCGCCAATGCCCAACGCTTTGACATGCTCGCATTCGCGGACGAGTTCGTCGATCGTATAGCGCTCGATCCCCGGCATCGATGCAATACCTTCGCGACGCGACGTGCCATCGATGACGAACATCGGGTAGATCAGATCGTCGGTGGACAACCGCGTCTCGCGAACGAGACGTCGCGAAAATTCGCTGCGGCGGTTTCGGCGCAGTCGCGTCGTTGGGAACATACGTGGCACGATCGACTCCTTGGCTTGATGGAAGCAGCTTGGCAAAAAACGGTGCGAACCAAAATGTTACTGTACGCGGATCTTCGGCGTAATCGACCTTGTGTTGGATCGATGGGATGAACATGAAACGTCTGATCGTCCTTGCCATCGTGGTCGGTGCAATCGCTGGGTTCTTCGCAATGGGCCTCGGACACTACTTGTCGCTCGAATATCTGCATTCGAGCCGGGCGCACGTGCTCGAACGGCTTCATGCGGCGCCGTTGACTGTGTCGCTGGTGTTCTTTGCGATCTATGTGGTGGTCGCCGGCTTGTCGTTGCCCGGCGCCGCCGTGATGACCGTGGCCGCCGGCGCGATCTTCGGTGTTTTGTGGGGTGTTGTGCTGGTGTCGTTCGCGAGCACCATCGGCGCCACGATCGCGTTCATGATCTCGCGCACGCTTCTGGGCGAATGGGTGGAGCAACGGTTCGGCAAGCACCTGGAACCGATCAACCGCGGCCTTAATCGCGAAGGCAGCTTCTATCTTTTCAGCCTGCGAATGGTGCCGGTGTTTCCATTCTTCGTCGTCAATCTGCTGATGGGACTGACGCGCATCGACGTACTGCGGTTCTACCTGGTGAGTCAGATCGGCATGCTCGCGGGCACAGTGGTCTTCGTTTTCGCCGGTACCCAGCTTGCGCGGATTCGCACCCTCGGCGATGTGCTGAGTCCGGGTTTGCTGATTGCGCTGACCTTGCTCGGTGTGTTTCCGCTGATCGCGAAAAAGCTGATCGCCTTGTTCGCACAACGTCGCGCCGGAGCATCATGAAACACCTCAAACCAAAACGGTTTGATACGAACCTGATCGTAATCGGAGCCGGATCCGCCGGCTTGATCGCGTCGCTGATTGCGGCGACGGTGCGCGCAAAAGTGACGCTCATCGAAAGGGCGCGTATGGGTGGCGATTGTCTGAATACCGGATGCGTACCGAGCAAAACCTTGATTCGGTCTGCAAAGATCGCGCACTACGTGCGCGACGCGCAGCGCTATGGACTGCGTGACGTGACCGGTACAGTAGATTTCGGCGCCGTGATGCAGCGCGTGCGCGACGCAATCGCCACGATCGCGCCCAACGATTCAATTGAGCGGTACGAATCGCTCGGCGTTGATTGTGTGACTGGAGATGCTCGGATCAATGATCCGTGGACCGTCGAGGTGGACGGCAGGTCGATCACGGCGCGTAACATCGTGCTTGCGACGGGCGCGGTTCCGGTCATTCCGCCGATCCCCGGCATTGCCGATGTGGGTGCATTGACGTCCGACGATGTGTGGCAGTTGAACGAACTGCCGCCTCGTCTGGTGGTGATGGGTGCGGGGCCGATCGGGTGCGAATTGGCGCAGAGTTTCCAACGTCTAGGCAGTCGCGTCACCTTGATCGACATGGCCGAGCGCATTCTGCCCAGGGAGGACACCGACGTCGCAGCGCTCGTCACCGACGTGCTGCGCAGCGAGGGGATCGAGGTACTGACCGGCCACAAGGCGGTGCGATTCGAAACGGGTGCGGGCAAACAGCTGATCGCGGAACTGCAGGGACGTACAGTTGCCATTCCGTTCGACGAAGTCCTCGTCGCAGTCGGTCGCCGTGCCGATACGCAAACGTTGGGGTTGGCGGACTTGGGAATCGAACTGAACCGCGATGGAACGGTGATGGTCGATCAGTATCTGCGCACGAACGTGCGCAACATTTTTGCGTGCGGCGATGTGGCGGGGCCATACCAGTTCACGCATATGGCGTCGCACCAGGCCTGGTATGCGGCGGTCAATGCGTTGTTCGGCCGCATTCGCAAGTTCAAGGTCAACTACGGGGTGGTGCCGTGGGCAACCTACACCGATCCCGAGATCGCTCGCGTTGGTTTGTCGGCCGATGAGGCGACCGCGAAAGGCCTCGATTTCGAGATTACCCGCCACGAACTGGCACACGTGGACCGGGCGATCGCCGAAGGTGAAACCCGCGGCTTCATCAAAGTGCTGACATCGCGCGGATCGGATCGTGTGCTCGGCGCGACCATCGTAGCGCCCGCCGCAGGTGAGTTGATCGCCGAATACGTGCTCGCCATGACCCACGGGCTGGGGCTTAAGAAACTGCTCGGTACGATCCACATCTACCCGACCAGCGCCGAGCTGAACAAATTTGCTGCGAGCAGCTGGCGAAAAAGCCATGCCCCGACTGGGCTGTTGAAAGTCGTACAGCACTATCACGCCTTCTTGCGTTGATAATTGTGGCGTTGGTTGATAGTGCTAGCGTTGATAGTTGTGGCGCTGCCAGTTTGGCCGGTCAACCGGGCTGCGGCTCGGCAATGAACCCTTTACGCAGTCGTTGGGTGGTTTGCAGAAACGGCTTTGGGTCGTTCAACAGCCGTGCAACTACCAATGCACCGTACAGCGAGCCGAGCAGTTCGCGGGCGCGCCGGCGCGAGCGCTTTTCGCCGGCGCCGGTTTCACTGAATGCGGTGGTGAGTTGGTGCAGCCAGAGTTCCGTTTGCAGCTGAATTTCGTCGCCGAACCGGTCGCGCGCAGCGGTCGCGGTGAGCTCGGCAATCAGGCAATTGCGGGTACCGCCTGCGCAATACTGAGAAAAGCCGTCGACGAAGCCACAAAGGCGCTCGCGCCATGGCGCCGGCCGATCGAGGTGGCGGTACGCGACGTCGTTCAACTCCGCGATTGCGCCGCGTAGTAGCAGGCTTGCCATCTCTTCCTTACCGCCGGGAAAGTGGTGGTAGAGGCTTGCCTTGCCGAGACCGCAGGCGCGCGACAACTCGGCCAGCGTTGCGCCTTCGTAGCCACGGCGTCGAAACACGTCGTCGAGGACCGCGATCAGCTGGTGCTTGGTAGTCGATTCCGCCATGCCGGCGCAGCATACCAAAACGAGCGTTCGGGACCGATGATGTGCACTTGGCGTCGCCGCAATAAATGATCAGACTTCAACCACCCAATTCCCATCAGATACAACGTCAACGGCCACGGAGAATCGAATGAAATTTGGCATCTTCTACGAACATCAATTGCCCCGACCCTGGGTCGACGGCGCGGAGCAGAAACTCTTCAACGACGCGCTGGAACAGGTCGAAGTCGCCGATCGCCTCGGCATCGACTACGCATGGGAAGTGGAGCATCACTTCCTCGAAGAATATTCGCACTCGTCGGCGCCGGAGGTATTTCTGGCCGCGTGTGCGGCGCGAACCAAGAACATTCGGCTTGGCCAAGGCATTCGTCAGGTCATTCCGCAATACAACCATCCGGCCCGTACGGCGGAGGTCATCGCCACGCTCGATCTGGTATCGAACGGACGCGTCGACTTTGGCACCGGCGAATCTTCGGCGGCGCTCGAATTGGCGGGATTCGGCATTCCCGTTGCCGACAAGCGCAAGATTTTTCTCGAATCGACCGAGCAGATCTGCAACATCCTCGCGATGGACCCGTATCCGGGCTATGTCGGCAAATATTTCAACATGCCGTGCCGCAATCTGGTGCCGAAGCCCGTGCAGAAGCCGCATCCGCCGGTCTGGGTCGCCTGTTCACAACGCGAGACGATCCGTATGGCGGCGCGGCTCGGGATAGGCGCGCTGACGTTCGCCTTCGTCGATCCGTTGGAGGCGAGTTCCTGGGTCGAGGAGTATTACGACATCATCAAGAGCGATCAATGCGTGCCGATCGGCCATTCGGTCAACGCGAACATCTGCATGGTGTCGAGTTTTTCGTGCCACAAGGATCGCGAGACGGCGGTCCAACGCGGGCTGAAGGGTTTCGAATTCTTCGGCTACGCGTTGGGCAGCCTGTATGGCTTCGGCGCCCACAAACCGGGTCGCACCAATCTTTGGCAGGAATTCGAGAAGGTGTTCGACAAGCGGATGCGCGAATTGCCGCCCGAGGTCGGCGAAGCGCTGTCAGGCGGCGCGGGCGGGATCGGCACGCCGGATGACCTGCGCGGTCACCTGCGCAAATTCGAGACGGCCGGCGTCGATCAGGTCACGTTCATTCAGCAGGCCGGCATGAACAAGCACGAGCACATATGCGAGGCGCTCGAACTGTTCGCGGCTGACGTGATGCCAGAATTCAAGGCACGTGCAGCCGAGCGCGAACAGCGCAAACAACAGGAACTCGCGCCCTACATCAAAGCGGCGCTGGCACGCAAAGTGAAGATGGCACCGCTGCGCGATGAGGACATTCCGGTGCTTCCCGCGCTGGGCCGGCGGATTACCGAAGAGGCCGACGATCAACCGTCGATCTACGAAAAACCCGCAGCGGGTTGATCTATTTATGAATGCTCACTGTTTGCAGCGTACACGGACACAGAGGTGTTCGTGGTGCGCTGCAGCAGGATGGTTCTATCGCGCTAATCGGGTTGGTCAGACGCGGCTGTTGTGATGATCGATTCCAACCGTTCCTGCGTCTCCAACCATTCGGCCTCCGCAGCGGTGAGGTCGCGAAGTTGATCTGAGCGCTCCTCGATCACCGTTTGCAACGCCTGTGTCGCCATCGTCTCGTAGGTCGCGGGGTCTGCAAGCATTGCGTCGAGCCGCTGCAACGCAACACCGATGGCGTCGATGCGCGTCTCCAGACGCTTGATGGTGTTTCGCAGCGACTGCGTGCGTTGACGATGCTCGGCCGATGCCTGCCGCCGTTCCTTGCGATTGGGTGTCGCGCTGACTGATGTCGGCGCGGCGCGGCCGCGTTCACGGACGCGGTCGGCATACTGCTGCAGATCGTCCGCGTAGGGTTCCACGTGCCCGGCCGACACCCGCCAGAACTCATCCACGCAGCGCCCAAGCAAATCGCGGTCGTGCGACACAATCACCATCGCGCCCTCGTAGGCCTGCAACGCGACGGTCAGCGCATGACGCATTTCGATATCGAGATGGTTGGTGGGTTCGTCCAACAGCAACATTGCGGGTTGCTGCCATGCGATCAGCGCCAGAACGAGCCGCGCCTTTTCGCCGCCGGACAGCGAAGCGGTGGGCCGCATCGCCATGTCGCCGGCGAACCCCCAGCCGCCCAGATAGGTGCGTCGACGTTGATCGGTCGAGTCCGGCTCGCGCAGTCGAAGATGCGCGAGCGCGCCGAGTTCGCCGTGCAGCAATTCCAGTTGGTGCTGCGCGAAGTACCCGACGTTGCTGTGCTGGCCACGAAACACATCACCGCCGAGTATCGGCAGATCGCCGGCGAGGGTCCGCATCAGCGTTGTTTTACCGGCGCCGTTGGCGCCGAGCACGCCAATTCGCGCGCCGGGCGTGATGCGCAGCGATTCCACCGTGAGGATCGGCCGGTTGGCGTATCCGAGCGTTGCATTGTCCACTTGGATGAGCATCGGTGACATCTGCGCGGGATTCGGAAAGCTGAACTCATACGGTGAATCCACGTGCCCCGGCGCCGATACCTGCAGCTTTTCCAGCGCCTTGAGGCGGCTTTGAACTTGTCTGGCTTTGCTCGATTTCGCCCGAAAACGGTCAACGAAACGCATGATCTCTTCGGCTTTTCGGACCTGGCGTTGGGCGAGCGAGGCCTGTCGGGCGAGATTCTCACCGCGTTGTCGCTCGAACGCGCTGTAGTGGCCCCGGTAAACGGTGGCTCGGCCGGATTCGAGGTGCACAGTGTGGTCGGCTACGGCATCGAGGAACTCGCGATCGTGGGCGATCACGAGCAGCGTCCCCTCATAACGATTCAGATGCCCTTCGAGCCACAGCATTGCGTCGAGATCGAGGTGGTTGGTCGGTTCGTCGAGCAACAGCAAATCGGATGGGCTCATCAATGTCTGCGCCAGGTTCAGCCGTATTCGCCAACCGCCGGAGAACTCTCGATAGGGGCGATCGAAGTCACCGGCTGCGAAGCCCAATCCGTTCAATACCTCGGCCGCGCGGGCGCGCGCGGAGTAACCGCCTAGATCGTCGAACTCGGTGTGCAGTCGCGCGAGCGCTTGGTCGTCGTGGCGGTGTTCGGCGGCAGCGATCGCCTGCTCGACGGCGCGCAGTCCCGTATCGCCATCGAGTGCCCAGTCCAACGCGCCGCGTTCCGACGGATGCACCTCCTGTTCGAGATGGGCAATTCGCCAACTCGGTGGAACCCGAACCTCGCCGGTCTCGGGCAACAAGCGGCCCCGCAACAGCGCGAACAGACTCGATTTGCCGACTCCATTGCGGCCGATCAGCGCGACGCGATGGCGTGGATGCAGGGTCAGCTCGAGGTGTTCGAACAACACCTCGCCGCCGCGCTTCAGCGTGACATCGGACACCACGATCATGATTGGTCGGTTCTGGAACGCCCGGCTAGTGCATTACACGCGTAACACGAGTATCAGGCTTTTGCCGACTTTGCGTTGCGTTGATGTGGAGCGGCGGCGTGCGGTTCGCGCTGGCGGAGACCGGCACGGTGCGGTGCGGCAGCATCGATCCAGTCCATCAGGCTGCTCCATTCGAGCGCTTCGCGTTCCGTGTTGGAATCGGGGGCCTCGTCGAAGATCCCGGTACCCGCATCGGCGAGCCGCGTATACAGCGCGCTATCTCTGAACGTCGCAACGGTTGGAACGTCCAGGCTCTCCAGAAACTGCATCAGTTTCGTGTGTGTGGTGGTGTTCTGGCGAACGCGGTTTGCGATCGCGCCGATGGGTACGGGGTGTGCACGATAACTGTGGTGCGCGAGTAACTGCGCGATGAATCGCGCGCCGGCACGGATATCGATCGATGAAGGTAACAGCGGCACAAGAATGACGTCGATCCTTCGAAGCAGCGCATCGAGATCGTGATCACTGACCGCGGAAGGCGTGTCGATGACGATTCGCTCCACTTCGGTCGGCAGTCGTTGGTGGAACGCGCGCGTGCTGTACATCGACGTGCGTTGGTGGGCGGCAATCAGATGAATCAGAGGTAGCGGTGCGGCGCGCTGCTCAAGCCATTGGCTGCTGGAGGCTTGCGCATCATGGTCGGTCAGCGCGACGCAATACCCCATATGGGCATACGCCGCGGCCAGATTGGTCGCGATCGTCGTTTTTCCGCAGCCTCCCTTTCCATTTACGACCAGGATGCGAAGAGCATTCGGCTCAGCCATCGTCGTGCACTTTTTCTCTATAAGTAACCGAACGGGGACTATATACCTGCACCAAAAGGCCGCCCTAGTATTTTTTTGTCACCGAACCAGGGCTTGCGCGCGCTTTAAGGAATTACCTTGAGGTTGCGGTTCGGCGCAGCGAAATCATCCAGCCCGCCAGCACGGCGGCCAACGCGATGAAACCGAGTAGTGCCCAGCCGGCGATGCCCACGCCGAACAACGTCCAGGTCACTTTCGCGCAGTCGCCTGTTCCAGAGACCATCGCGCGAAGTATGTCGCTCAGTGGAAATGCGTCGATCATATAGGCCATGTCGGGCCCGCACGCAGGCACCGCGTCGGCCGGCAGACTCTGCAGCCACAGTTGTCTCATCGAGAATCCGGCGCCGATGACGCCGCAGACCAGCGCTGCAAATGGATAGGCGGGCAGCCGTGGGTTGTGGGCGAGACCTGCGAGTACGCATGCACCACAGAGCATGGTCCAAAGACGCTGCATCAGACACAGCGGGCACGGGTCCAGTCCAATGACGTGCTCCATGAATTGTGCCCCAGCAATCATTGCGCCGGTGATCAGCAACGCCAGCAGCCCCCATCGCAATGGCGCGGTCATGCGCTTACCCGCAGCACCACTTTGCCGATTGCGCTGCGACCGGATAGACAACGAAACGCGTCGGCATAATCTGGGAACGCGTAGGTGCTGCCGACCAACGGATTGATCTTGCCGCGCTCGAACAGTTTGAGGATGTCGCGAAAGTTCTGTTCGTTGAGGTCGGATTCGCGTACCGCGAATGAACCATAGAAGACCCCGATCACCTGGCAACCCTTCAACAGAATCAGATTGATTGGGACTTTCGGGATGTAGCCACCTGTGAAGCCCACGACGAGCACGCGCCCTTTCCACGCGATGCAGCGCATGCATTGATCGAACAGATCACCCCCGACAGGATCGTAAATCACATCGACGCCGCGGCCGTTGGTCAGTGCCTTGACCTTGTCCTTCAGTTCACCGTCGGAGTAGTTGATGAGATCGTCTGCGCCGGCACGCTCGGCAACGCTGAGCTTCTCATCGGTGCTCGCAGCAGCGATCACTCTGGCGCCCATTGCCTTGCCGAGTTCCACGGCAGCCAGTCCAACGCCACCTGCGGCGCCAAGTACCAGCAGCGATTCACCAGGCTGTAGATCGGCGCGTTGCTTCAACGCGTGATAGGAGGTGCCGTATGTCGTGCTGATGCCGGCGGCCTGCTCGAAGCTCATACCCGGCGGAATACGTCGCAATCGACGGGCGTCGATTGCGATTTGCTCGACAAACGCGCCATGTCCGGAACTGCCGAAGACGCTCTGCCCGGGCGCCAGTGCCTTCACGTTCGCTCCGATCTCGCGTACAACGCCGGCGAATTCACCGCCGGGCACGAACGGAAACGGCGGCTGGCTCTGATATTTGCCTTCGATCATCAGCACATCGGGAAAATTCAGCGCCGCCGCGCGCACCTCGATGATTGCGTCGTCGGCGCCCGCAACGGGCGCGTCGACGTCCTCGAGAGACAGGGATTCCGGGGGGCCGAAGGCTCGACACAGAACGGCTTTCATCGGTGCGATTCCAGATTGAGGAGGATGCAGGGCGCTGAGATTACTGGCCGTTTCGGATGCGTCAACCCGTCTTGTCGGATGGCTGCTGCGAAGCCTGGCTGAGCCAAACTGCAGTATGCTCGCGCAATGCCGGGTAGTAGCGCGAAAAGTCGTACTCGAATGCCTTATAACTGCCCCTCAGCGCCGTCATACATTCCCCGACCAGCGCGTCATAGCCGAGTCGGCGCGCAATCCGACGGAATGCGCGTTCCACCGGATCGAGGTCGACATAGCGGGAAAACAGATCGTTATCCCGCATGAAACGCGAAAGCCGCAGCGCCGGCGCAGGGAAGTAATCTTCGTGGTTGGCCAGGATCCCGTAAGCGTACGGCGCAAACGTCGCCAGCGATTGCCCGTGCTCATATTCGAAGCGACGCGCCAGGAAATGATCGGCTAACAGGTCTATGAACACGGGTGCGAGCCTGCGTGCCGTTGCCGGAAGCCGGGCTACGCTGCTCTTGATGTCGCCTTGGACGGCGCTGAATGCGTCGATGCGACGGTGCAGGCGTATGCCGGTCTGCAGGTCGAGCGGCAAATACGCCGGCACTTGGCCTTTGACGAAGTCACCGAGAAAGCCCCCGACGAGATGGTGCCTGTGTCCGCTGCCCAACGCACAATGTGCGAGAAAGTTCACGCGTCCGAAATCGATGGTGCGGCCATGTAGTGCGCGAGGTAGTCATCGAGACTCTCGGTTTCGGAAGACTCGATCTCGCGCTGTGCGTCGACCGAACGTGCCGCCAGCGACTCGAAATGCGCGAGCTGATCGTCGCTCAACGGATTCGCGTCGAAGAAGCCTTTATGCAGAATCGATTGATTCATTGCGAATCGAAAGAACGGCACGCGCGCCTTGCGCATCGCCGCGAGAATCCTTGCCGAAGGGGTTCGCTCAGGGTCTTCGAGTCGAGATCGTTGCTCGATCCAGGATGCGCGATAGTCGTCTTCGCCGACCACCTGGGCCAGTAGATCGGCTATCGGACGCAACTCGTTCATCAGGGTCGTTGCCCATTCGTGCATGAGCACTTGCTTGCCGCCTCGCGCCAATTCGATCCCGGGCTTGCGACCGGCTTCGACAATCGCGCGTTGGTTGGCGACCAGTTCGTGTGATTCGGCGCGACTGTCAGGCGGACTGTCGCAGAGTAGACAATGCAGCAGAAACGTATCCAGAAAGTGGATCTCCGGTGCATCGATGCCGACCGGCAGAAACGGATTCAGATCCAGACAGCGCACCTCGACGTATTCGACCCCGGCCGACGCGAGTGCCGCCAGCGGCCGTTGACCTCGGTGAATCGCGCGTTTGGCGCGAATCGTCCCGTAGAACTCGTTCTCTATCTGCAGCAACGTCGAAGACAGTTGCCGGTATTCGCCATCGACCTTGACCCCGATACGCTCGTACGCGGGATAAGGCCGCGTCAGCGCTTCGCGCAGGGTCCGAGAGTATTCCGGCAGCGAGTTGTAGGAAACGTGAAGACTGGATTGTGCATCGCTTTGGTAGCCGAGGCCGCCCATCCGAATCGATGTGCCGTAGGGTAAATACAGCGTCCCCTCGTCGAGGTTTTCGAGATGATGGACACGCCCTTTGACGAATGACTTACACAACGCAGGCGATGCGCCGAACAGGTAGATGAGCAGCCACGAATGGCGTCGGAAATTTCGGATCAGGCCAAAATAGGCTTCGTCGCGGAACGCGCGTGAATCAACCGAGCCGCGAAGCGCGGCGATGCCCCGCCACAATTCATCGGGAACGGAGAAGTTATAGTGAATGCCCGAGATGGTCTGCATCAGCGCGCCGTAGCGCGCAGCGAGACCGCGGCGGTAGATTTGTTTCGTCCGGCCGACGTTCGAGGAACCGAACTGAGCGATCGGTACATCGTCATCCTGCCCGAGCATGCACGGCATACTCGACGACCACAGCAACTCGTCGTCGAGCGAGCGATAGACAAACCGGTGAAGGTCGCAGAGTTCGTCGAGGCAGGCCTGGACGCTCTCGTGCACGCCGGTAACCAACTCCGGTTGCGATTCGCTGAAATCCGTCGTGATCAGCGGATGCGTCAGCGGCGATCCGAGCGCGATCGGATGCCGCGTCTGTGCCAGATTACCGTTCGGTAGAACCCTCAGGCTTTCCTTCTCGATGCCACGCACAAGTCGCCCGAGCAGTTGCTTGTGCGGGCCGGCGGCGAGGGCGCCGAGGTCATGTTCTAGCCGCGCTGTCATCGGTTCCTGCTCGCTCGTATTCCGGCGCGAAGGTTACCGCCAACCTGGCCGGTTCGCCTAGCAGGACGCTTGAAACAGCGCCTGCTATCCGGAGTTTTTCAGCAACGCCTCAAGCGGCGGCGGAAGGACCGGCGGCGACGATCTGGGGATCCACCGAGAAGCGCTTGAAGTTATCTACGAACTTGCCGATGAGGTGTTTCGCGGCGGCGTCATAAGCCGATTTGTCGCGCCAACTCTGACGCGGATCGAGCAACTGAGCATCAACACCGGGAACCTGCGTCGGGATTTGCAGATTGAAACCCGGCAGGTGTCGCGTTTCCACGTTCGCCAGCGCGCCCTGTTGAATTGCACTGATGATCGCGCGCGTGGTCGGAATGCTGAATCGTTTGCCGACGCCGTGTCCACCGCCGGTCCAGCCGGTGTTCACGAGGTATACCTGTGAACCGAATTCGTTGATGCGCTTCATCAGCAAGTCGGCATAGACGCCGGCAGGCCGCGGGAAAAACGGCGCCCCGAAACAGGTCGAGAACGTCGCTTTGTAGGCTTCGGTCGATCCGACTTCGGTCGACCCGACCTGAGCAGTGTAGCCTGAGAGAAAGTGGTACGCGGCGGCCTGCGGCGACAGGATCGACACCGGCGGCAACACGCCGCTGACATCGCAGGTCAGAAAGATGATGGCGTTGGGCTCGCCGCCGCGATTGGCGACGATTCGCGACTTTATGTTCTCGAGCGGATAGCACGCACGCGTATTCTCGGTCAGGCTCGCATCCGCGTAATCCGGCTCGCGGGTCGCTGAATCGATTACGACATTTTCGACGATCGCGCCGAAGCGGATGGCGTCATAAATGACCGGCTCGTTTTCGCGTGTCAGGTTGATGCACTTCGCGTAGCAACCGCCCTCCAGATTGAATACCGTGCCCTTGCCCCAGCCGTGTTCGTCGTCGCCGATCAGAAACCGTTCAGGGTCGGCCGATAATGTGGTCTTGCCGGTGCCCGATAAGCCAAAGAACAGCGTGACGCTTTCGTCGGCGCCGACGTTGGCGGAACAGTGCATCGGCAGGACGTCGGCCTCCGGCAGCAGAAAGTTCTGCACCGAGAACATGCTCTTCTTCATCTCGCCGGCGTAGGGGATGCCTGCGATAAGCACCTTCCGCTCACCAAAATTGATCATGACCGTGCCGTCGCTCGCGGTGCCGTCGCGCTTCGGCACGCAGCTGAAGGCCGGTGCGTTGACCACCTGCCAGATTTGTTTGTCGGCTGGGTTGAATTCGTTAGGACGAATGAACAGTGCGCGGCCGAACAGTGCATGCCAGGCGTATTCGGTCGTCACCTCGATAGGCAAATAGTGCGCAGGGTCGGCACCAATGTGCAGATGTGACACGAAGGTCGTCGTCCCAGCGAGGTATGCCTGGACTCGATTCCATAACGCATCGAAGGTTTCGGCTGCGATCGGCTGGTTCACCGAGCCCCAGTCAACCGTGGCATCGGTCAAGGTATCGCGGACGATGAACCGGTCCTTCGGCGAACGGCCGGTGCGTTTTCCTGTGTTGACGACGATCGCACCGCTGGCGGCGAATTGGCCCTCGCCCCGCTGCACGGCCAACTCGGCAAGTTCTGCCGCCGACGTGTGCGTGTAGGTGGTGCGTGCGCGTTTGGTGGTGTCGATATTTGCTGCCATGGCGGGGGATTGCTCGGTTGCATACGAGGGGCGTTGGGGGCGCGTATTATGCCAAAGCCTCCCACTGCGTGCGATTAACGGTTGTAAGCGCTGTGCCGTTCCAAATTTCGCCCAATCGTTCGCGCTAATCTGCATCCGACTGTTTGAGGCGCATCAACTCGCGCCGGCCACGCCGGTCAGGTCGCGCCGGTGGCGCGGCGAACGACGCGCGGGTGAGGCGACGTTGCTCTGCGAGAGCCTCCCGGCTCCTGATGCTCTCGGCGGTCTCGCTATACAGCCGCGCCGCATCTGCGGCGCTTCCGCGACGTTCGCCGAGGCCCGTTACCAGCACGGTCTGCGCGACGCTGCCGCGATTGACCGCGAGTTCCATCCCGATGCTGATCTCCTTCGATGGTTTGGTGCGCTGTCCGCCACAATGTACCTTGCCGCCTTCGATGGCGGCTTTTGCGGCTGAGCGGGTCTTGTAGAAGCGCGCTGCCCACAACCAGCGGTCGAGCCGCACTGTCAGCGCGTCGTTCATTCGGTATCACATCCATTCACGGCGGCATGATCTCGTCGAAAGTATTGAATGCGGCATGAGCGAGACCTGTTCGGGGCGCGCGCGCCGAGTCGGGTTGCGTAACGGTCATCAGGTGAGCGATGCCGAAGCTCTGCGCCGCCGTCAGCACCGATGCGTTGTCGTCGATCAACAGGGTGCGCCGCGCTTCGAACGGTATCGCGTCGTCGAGCCTCGCCCAGAACTCCGGCGACTCCTTCGGCGCCCGAAAGTCGTGCGAAGAAAATGCGTGGTCGAGCTGTGCCGTCAATCCCGTTTGTCGATCCTTGATCGACAGGCTGTCGCGATGTGCATTGGTGACCAGCACTGCGCAGCGTCCGCTCGCGCGCAGTCGCTCGAGAAATACTTCGGCGTGAAGCCGATAGCGAATCAGGTGAATCAACTCTTGATGCAACGCCAACATGTCGAGCTGCGTGAATCGAGCCCAGTAGTCGAGGCAGTAATGCTCGATCGTGTCGCGCGTTTCGACGAAATGGCGTGAGAGCGTTTCCCGTGCGGTGACCGTATCGGTGCCATGACGTGCCGCATAGCGCTCCGGCAAACGCTCGTTCCACAGCACGTTGTCATAATTGAGATCGAGCAGCGTGCCGTCCATGTCGAGCAGCACGGTATCGACGTTGTCCCAGTCAACGATCGGGGGAATCATAAGCGGCGGCGTCCGGCATGGTTCGAAGAGTCTGTATATAGTGTAGCGCGCCCGCTTCGAACAACATGACACGCGGAGAACGCATGCCCCAATCCATGGATCGCCAACCATTGCACCACGAACGTCTCATCGATGAACTGCTCGTTATTGTCGATGCGGCGGGTCGAGAGATCATGCAGGTTTACGAATCGGACTTCGATGTCGCGACGAAGGACGATGCATCGCCACTGACGCAGGCGGACCTGGCGTCGCATCGGTTGATTCACGCTTCGTTACGAAAACTCACGCCCGACATTCCAGTGCTGTCCGAGGAATCCGCTGCGCCTGATTTCGCGACGCGAAGCTCGTGGCATCGATACTGGTTGGTCGATCCGCTCGACGGTACGAAGGAGTTCGTCAATCGCAACGGTGAATTCACCGTGAACATCGCGCTGATCGAGAACCATCGCGCGGTACTCGGTATTGTCGGCGTACCGGCGCAAGGCGTTACCTACACGGGCGACGTTGCTGCGGGAAAGGCTGAACGCCATGATCGAAACGGGGTCCGTAGGATCGCTGGACGTTCGATGGTGCGGGAGCGGCAGTTGGTTGTGGTTGCGAGCCGCAGCCACGGTGGCGAGCGGCTGGAAGCATTCATCAATGAACTGTCGCAACGATTCGACTCGGTTGACCGCGCCAGCCTCGGTAGTTCATTGAAGCTGTGTATCCTCGCGCAGGGTGATGCCGATCTCTATCCACGGCTCGGTCCGACTTCGGAGTGGGATATCGCTGCCGCGCACGCAGTACTGCGCGCAGCGGGTGGTGCGGTCTGGACATTCGATCACGCCGCGCTGCGCTACAACACGAAAGAGTCTCTGCTCAATCCGGAGTTCGTTGCAGTTGCCGATAGCCGGTTCGATTGGTGGAGCGAGTTGCCGGTCGTTACGTCGCCCTGACACATCCGTCTGGTTGCGCGCGTTGGAAACGCTCTGAGATACTCGCGCGCCACCAATCCAGGAGGCCAGGAGGTAATCATGACCAAGCAAAGCCGACCGGTGCCGCGGCCGACTCCTGAGACGCAGCATTTCTGGGATGGCACGCGCCTCGGCGAGTTGCGGCTGCAGCGCTGCGACACATGCGAGCAGGTCTACTTTCCACCGCGCCCGTTCTGTCCGGCGTGCAGTTCCCGCAAGGTCAGCGTCTTCAAAGCCCGCGGTCGCGGACGACTACTCAGCTACGTGATCAACCATCGGCCACACCCCGCGTGGGATGCGCCCTACTCGATTGCCATTGTCGAACTCGATGAAGGCCCACACATGATGAGCAACATCATCGGCTGCGATCAAACGCCCGAAGCGCTGCAGTTGGACATGCCGTTAACGGTTGCTTTCGAGAAACTCACGGACGAAATCACCTTGCCTCTCTTCAAACCGGTAGGAAACGTCCAATGAATTCCGTTGCAATCGTAGGCGCGGCGGAGACGACCGAACTGGGTGTGATTCCTCAAATGAGCCAACTGCAACTGCACGCGGACGCGGCGCTCAATGCGTTCGCGGACGCCGGCCTTTCAGCTGCAGACATAGATGGAGTTGCAACCGCCGGAGAATCGCCGACCGCCGTTGCCCATTACCTCGGCATCACGCCGACCTGGGTTGATGGCACGCAGGTGGGCGGCTGTTCGTTCATGATCCATGTGCGTCATGCGGTTGCGGCGATTCAACGAGGCCAATGCAAGACCGTGCTGATCACGCATGGGGAAAGCGGACGGTCCGGCGTCGGGCGCGGAGATTTCCGTCGTGGTGGTGGCGGGGGCGCCAGTCTGGCTGGCCAGTTTGAGTCGCCGTTCGGCGTCGTCGGTCCGCCGACGATGTTCACGCTGCCAGTACTTCGGTATATGAAAGACTACGGGATGTCGCACGAGCAGCTTGCGATGGTTGCGGTCGTGCAACGCGAATGGGCCTCGAAGAATCCGCGCGCCAGCTTTCGAGAATTGATCACCGTCGACGACGTGCTGAATTCGCGCATGATCGCGTACCCGTTCCATTTGCTCGAGTGCTGCCTGGTCACCGACGGCGGTGGTGCGCTGATCCTGGTGTCCGGCGAGCGTGCGCGCGATTTTCCGCGCAAGCCGGTTTACGTCATCGGAAGCGGTGAAAGTGTCGAGACGCCAATGGTGAGCCAGATGGCAGACCTGACGAGTTCGCGCGCGTTCCGCGTGGCGGGTCAAGCCGCGATGAAATCTGCCGGCATCGGTCACGACGATGTGCATCACATGATGATTTACGATGCATTCGCGCATCTGCCGATTTACGGGTTGGAAGATTTGGGCTTCTGTCAGCGAGGTGAGGCGGCTCGTTTCATCTGGGAGGGCAATACGCGCCCGGGTGGCAAACTGCCCCTCAACACGAATGGTGGGGGCCTGTCGTACATGCATTCGGGAATGTACGGCATGTACGCGTTGCAGGAATCAGTCCGTCAACTGCGCGGTGTTGCCCCGGCGCAAGTGCAGGGCGCGGAGATTTCGTTATGCCTGGGTGTCGGGGGAATGTTCGGGGCGAGCGGTTGCGTTGTGATGAGCAACATCGGCCCGTGAGGTGCACGTTGATTGATCGAAATTAATTGATCGAGCGGGGACTTGAACCAGAAGCCTCACCAGCCGCGCCGTATGTCGTGCGTTCGCCCTGCCGAGGAGAATAACACTGTATGGGCATACAGCATCGGCTGGTGAGGCTGTTTAGAATAGCGGCATGGTTGGGGGATTAAAAGAGCGATTCTCTGACGATTGTCGGAGCCCTTTGAAAAGGGTCTCAACATCAACGCGTTAACGATCTCGGTTCCATATTTTCTTCACTTTTGGCCGATCCCGGCAGGATCGACCCGGCCCGTGGGCGCGCGACGTGCGTTGCTGCGCGGCGGCGTGCCGGACTCGAGATGCGTTACAAACGAGCGACAAGATAACCAGTTCTCATCTTTGCCGTGACGGGGTTCACCGGTTACAAAGTGGACGTGTCCTCGTGAGGGAGATGTCCATGAATGGTCACGATCAGAATGGCCACAACGAAGCGTTCGCCCGTTTGGTCGCCTACTCAAGCCCGTATCTGTTTTGGATGTTCATCAGCCTGATCTCGGCTGGTGTGCTCTGGTTGCGATAGCGGCGTCGCGTCTGCAGTGGTCCACCTGTTACGCAGCAGCCATTTGATGGCCAGGGCATAGTCGTCGAAGGCTTCGGTATCGGTAAGCTTGCACGCGAACTGATATACGCCCGCGCAGAATTCATCGTCCATCGAGCCATCGAACACCACGGCGATTGGTGCGCCGACGAGTGGTCGGTACTTTGTGGTCATGTACCGCAAGAACGGCCGCATCGCGCCTTGCTTCAGATGCAGTTGAACGCTGCGAAGATCGGCGAGCTGCGGCAATTCCGGATTGAATCGCGGGTCCGCGAGCAAAGACTGGCAAAGTTCGTAGACATCCACGAGGTCGACTGCACCGTCGAGTTGCAGCGCGACGAACTCGTCATCGTGATTGATGTGGTACTGGGCGGGCACGCGCGTCCATGTGCTTGAAGTCTTTCGACGATGGTAGATGAGCAGTTACATGCGTAATGTGCGCAAAGTATCAATGAATCGTGAGTTCCAAACCGCTCCGAGCGAAGTGCATATGCCCTACCTGGACCCTGAGCACGCGGACTTGCTGGCTCGCGTAGATGCGATCGCGCCGGTAATCATGGCGCATCGTGAAGAGGCCGAGCGCGACGGGGAACTGTCGACTGTGGTGGTCGATGCATTGAAGCGCGCCGAGCTCGTCAATCTGCTGCTGCCGAAATCGTTGGGGGGCCTCGAATGCGACCCCGTTGCATGCGCGAAGGTCGTGCAAGCCGTGGCGCGGCTCGACAGCAGTGCAGGCTGGTTTTTGATGGTTGCCAACGGTGCGCGACTGTCCGCCGCGACTTGGCCGAGGGGACTCGTGGAGGAGCTTTGGGTTGCCAACCCGGGCTGCATTGTCGCTGCGAGTTCCAACAAGCCGATGAAAGCACAACGCGTGGCCGGTGGCTTTCAGGTCGAAGGGCAGACGTCGTTTGCAAGCGGTTGTCGTTTTGCGGATTGGTTCCTCAGTCCAGCGGTGGTCACGAGCCATGACTCAGACGAACGCAGCGCTGAACAGATCGCAGTGATCGTGCCGATGGCAGATTGCGAAATCGTACCGAACTGGTCGGTATTGGGGATGCGCGGAACCGGCAGCCATGATGTGCGAATTGCGGCGTTCGTGCCGGAGCGCCACACGATTACCAGCGTCGGCATGGACGCGCAACGCAATGCTTACTACGACGGTCCGCTGTATCGGTGTCCACATCGGATCGTCTTCGCGACCTATGTTCCGGTGGCGCTTGCGGTCGCAGACGTTGCCTTGGAATCGTTGACTGATCTCGCGCAAGACAAAACGCCATATGCGAGCGATGCGAAGTTGAAGTTCCGGTCACTCGCGCAGATCAAGTTTGGACGCGCGTTGGGCATGTATCGCTCCGCGTATGTGTACTTCATCGGCGCGCTCGATGATGCCTGGCAACGTGCGCAGCGTGACGAGACGCCCGATCGCTCCGAGCGCGCGGCGTTGTATCTGGCGGGCACACACACCGTCCAGGCTTGCGCGGAAGTAATCCGGCTGGTTGCCGAAGCGGCCGGATCGAGCGTCATCTATACGGCGAGTCCGCTGGAACGCGCAGTCCGCGATATGGAGGTGCTGCGCCATCACGGTTTCACAAATGAACAACGCTTCGGCAGCGTTGCACAGGTGCTGTGGGATGTGCCGCTCGATTATCCGCTATTGCTGCGCTGACGCGTCAATCGTTGATCGCGATGGTGTGACGTTGCTCGGATAGCTGTTCCGAAAGTTGTGATTTGCGCGCCGACAAGTCGGCTTCGAGTTCGCCCAGTTCAAGATCGATCTCATGCTGCTGAACTGTCAGCGACGCTGATTGGGCGATTCGCCGCGAGCGTTCCGCGGAGCCGAGGTCGCGCCGCAAGAGATCACCTTTGACCGTGTCGAGCGTTGACCAGACGCGCTGCAGTGCGATCGATTTCGATTCGACCGCACGCTCCATTGCATCGATTTCCTGTTGCATCAGATAAATCGAATGGCCGGACTGGTATCCGTCGATGAACGCGGAGGCCAATGCGTCTGGACACACGTTCGTCAATCCCGCACCGGTATAGCCTTGCCGGTAGCCGTTTGCTTCGGTGCAGAAGCGCGCAATGCCTTGACGCCAACCATCTTGGTAGGCGGCAACTGCCGATTGGGGTTGAGATGCGGCACGGTCGCCCGCGCCGTGGCGACCGTCTGTGTAGCCCAGCGTCCTGGCGCCGCTGGTTAAGATGGGCCGGGGGTTCGCAGCGCAGCCCCACAGGAACATGCCAACGCAGCCCGCAACACAGACCCGATAGAACCGACCAGTTGCCATCGCATGACCATCGGATGATCTCGACGTCTGGACCATAGAGGTGCGCCGATGCAGCGACTCATGTCCAGTTCACGCTTTGGAGGCAATGGACATCTCGGACCTAAAACGACCGTGTGCCGCGCGGAGGTTTCATCGGGTGTTGGCGCGTTGTAGTTTAATGGCACGTGGCAGGTGCCAGGAGTACAGCGGTGGGTACGATTCGTTACATCATCTACGGTTGCGGTGGCATAGGTGGCACGATCGGCGCCAGGCTGTTCCAACGGGATGAGTCGGTTGAACTGATCGCGCGCGGCGCGCATCTCGATGCGATTCGGCGCGATGGACTTACGTTGATCGCACCCGACGGTGAGTATCGATTGCGGATTCCGGTCTGCGGTCACCCGAACCAGATCGAATGGCGCGACGGCGACATTGTGCTGTTGTGTGTGAAGTCGCAGCAGACGGTTGCCGCACTCGAAGACCTGCGCGACGCCGCCGGCGATGGCGTTCCGGTAGTCTGCGTGCAGAATGGTGTTGCCAACGAGTCCATGGCGCTGCGTCGCTTTGCGCACGTCTACGCGATGGTTGTGAATCTGCCCGCTGCGCACATGTCGCCCGGTGTCGTGATCACCAACGCGCATGATCCGGGCGGCATTCTGGATATTGGCTGCTATCCTGCGGGAACCGATGAGTTGTGCGAACGGGTTGCGGCCGCGTTCACGCACGCAGGATTCAGCGTCCGCCCGGACCCGGCAGTGATGCGCCAGAAGTATGCAAAACTGCTGATGAACCTGAACAATGCGTTGCAGGCGGCCACCAACATGGCCGACGGTGCCGCGGACATTTCACGAATGCTGCGCGATGAGGCGCTCGCGTGCTATGCAGCGGCCGGCATCGAGGCGACCAGCGCGGCAGAAGTGAAAGCGCGTCGTGCGGAGGGTCTGCGCTATGTCGATATACCGGATCATCCCAGACATGGCGGTTCGTCGTGGCAAAGCATCGCGCGCGGCACCGGCGACATCGAGACCGATTATCTGAACGGTGAAATTGTGCTGCTCGGTCGGCGCCACGGCGTGCCTACGCCGGCGAACGAGGTGGTTCAGTTGCTTGGCAACCAACTCGCTCGACGATCGCTGTCTGCAGGTAGCATCGAGGTTGCCCAGATGCGTGCGATGATCGATGCGCGCTAGCGCGCGGCACTAACCGAGGCTGGCCAGCCACTCGTCGTCGGAACCCTCGACAATACCTTCGAAGAGGAACGTCGACAGATATCGTTCACCGGTATCGGGCAGCATTGCCAGCAGTACGCTGCCTTTGGGCGCGCGCTTTGCGACTTCGAGTGCGCCCGCGAGTGTGGCGCCGGCGGAGATGCCTGCGAAGATGCCTTCCTGCCGCGCGAGATGCAGTGCCGTGTCGCGCGCAACAGTATCTTCGACCGACACGAACTCGTCGCAGACACCCTTGTTCAGCACCGCGGGAATGAAATCCGGTGCCCAGCCTTGAATCTTGTGCGATTGCCATTGCTTGCCCGTCAGCATCGCCGCATTTGCCGGTTCGACGGCAACGACTTTCGTGTCCGGGCGCGCGACCTTGAGCACTTCGCCGACGCCCGTCAACGTACCGCCGGTACCCCACCCCGTCACCCAGTAGTCGAGGCGATTGCCGGCGAAGTCCCGCAGGATTTCGGCTGCCGTGGTGTTGCGGTGATATGCCGGGTTTGCAGGGTTTTCGAACTGTCTTGCGAGAAACCAGCCGTGCTGCTTCGCCAGTTCTTCGGCGCGCCGCACCATACCGGTACCGCGCTCGGCTGCCGGCGTCAGAATCACCTTCGCGCCCAACGCGCGCATCAGGCGGCGTCGCTCAATCGAGAAAGAGTCGGCCATCGTGGCCACGAATGGATGCCCGTACACGGCGCATACCATTGCCATTGCGATTCCGGTGTTTCCGGACGTTGCCTCGACAACCGTCTGCCCCGGTTTCAATGCGCCAGAATCGCGCGCGTCTTTGATGATCGCGTAGGCCAGACGGTCCTTGACCGAGGCCATTGGATTGAAGGCCTCGACCTTCACATACAGTGCGACGTGCTCCGGACCCGTCCGATGCAGCCGTATGATCGGTGTATTGCCGATGGTGTCGAGAATGCTGTCGTAGATCATTTCATAACTTCCTATTGTTGCGCCTAATTCAGTGCCTCACTGTCCCACGTCGCCGCTTCGTCGAGACTCGTGCGTAACCGAGTGGCCCAGGAGCGCGCGAGCCGCCGCACCTCCGACCAACCGGCAACGGGACTTGACCGCATTGCGAGCGGTGTGGAATCCGAAAATTGAGCCGCGCGCCGATCGACGATTCGTACCAGCACGGCGTTGCTTTCCGAATCGCGCAATTCCATGACGAGCGTCGCCTGACCGACCGACGTCAGATAGATTTCGTCGCGTCCGGTGGCGGCGGGCGGTACGTTCGACACAACATCAATCAAGCCGCCCCAGATCGTGAGGACGTCGGGGCCGGGCTGATCGACGAGTAGAAAGCGCTTCGTTTTGGCAAGCTCGCTCTTGAATGCCTCGCTGACAATCGAGCGCAGGCGCGCCTGCTGCTTTTCCGTCAACGGAAATTCCGTTTTGATGGCACTCCGGGCTGCGGCTCGGCTGACCGGCTTGACGGGGCGGTACTGGATACCGGCGCCGACCAACATTATTTTGGTGTAACCCGCCAGCGAGAAATCAGGTCGCATCCATGCGTCGGAGACCTTCGGATTCGTGACCTTTGCGAGTCCGTCGTAAGTAAGCTCCGTGCCGAGTTCCGGTGCGCCACGATTCCCCGTTGCACAGCCGCCCATCGTCATCAATGCACACATCAATGCACTCGTCACAAACGCACTGGCGACTGTTCGCATGACGGTGTCCCCTGATTTCACCCAGCCGTGATTCTAACGCGACTCGGCCGGTTTGGTTGTAGCTCTGGCGGTTACTATGATGGCGACCGAACGATGTCGAGGTGATCATGGGTTTAAGGCGCAACGCGTTGGCCGGTTTCGTCATCGTTGTGTCGGCATTGTCGTGCACAGCATCGAACGCTGCGGATGCCGGCGCGCACGCGGTCGCCGCGGCTGCGCCGTCGTCGCCGCCGGTCACCGCGCCGGGTATCAGCGAGGCACAGCGGCGCAACTTCGTCGCAGCAACGATCCCATTCGGGAGGGACGAAGGCGACGGCTTCTGGCCGCTGTATCGCGACTATCGGCGCGATATGGACAAGCTGCAGGACCGTCGCGCGAAGATCGTTGCCGAATACACCGAGGTATTTCGATCCATGACCGGCGAACAGGCAAAATCAATCATCGCGGACTATCTGCAGATCGATGAATCGATCGTCAAGCTGAAGCGAGACTATCTGAAGAAGTTCCTCAAGTTCCTGCCACAGACCAAGGCCACCCGTGTCTTCATGATCGACGCCAAGTTTGATGCGAATGCGCTCGCCCAGTTGACTGCAAAGGTATCGGTTGCCGGCGAGTCGACCACACAGGAAGCGACACCGCGTTAGCAGGCCGTTGAAAAACGGCCTGATAGTCCGGTGGAGGGATCCACCGGCATTTTTCGAACACGTAAGTCCGTGCGACGGCCGGTTGAAAAACGAAAGGGCTCAGAGGCCATGGATGGCCGAGAGCTCGAAAGACTCCGCGCAAGCGGAGTCTTTCGACAACGTGTTAGTTCTCGTTGTCGATCGACGAGTTGCCAAGGATGTTACCGATCCGAAGGAAGTATGCTCGGTGTCCGCCTTGGGCAAATCCATAACCGAGATACATCGGCCCAAGCGGTGAGTTGAATCCCATGTAGGCACTCGCGTTGACGAGACCATCGTCGAGAATGTCGTTCGCGTGGGGGGCTACGTTGCCGTACTCCAGCGTCATACCCAGGTACGGCGGCAGCCAACCGGTCGCAAACAGCTTGTAGCGATACCCCAGCAGTACCATGCCGAAGTTCTGACCGCTCAGTTCGTCGGGCTCGAAGCCGGACAGGCGAAAGATTCCGCCAGCTCGATACACGCTCTGCACCGGCGCCTCGCCGTCGCGTGTCAGCCCGAGTCGACCGCCGAGGATGAGTGTGTGCAGGCCCCACGACTTGGCCGTGAACATCGAACCCGTGAACTGTTCGAACGTGGTATCGGCGCCCAGCTTTGGCCGCGACCAGAGGTACTCGAAACCCCCAAAGGTGCCGTCTGACGGAAAGTACCGGTTGTCGATCCGATCCAGGGTGCCATTGACGAACCATTCGCCACCGTCGAACGGACCCTCGTTGAGCGATGGTTCGCCAATGCGCACGTGGGTACTGCCGGCGTAACGGCGCACACCTGCGAACAAAGCCGCGCCGCGCCGTAGCTCGCGGCCCAACGACAACGAAGTGCCGTATTGTTCGATGTCGACCTGACCCAACTTGTCGCCCTGCTCGCTGTACTCGGTCAGGCTGCGGCGCTCCGCATACACGTTTGGCACCACCATCCACTTCAGTTCCGGGCCAAGCGCTTTGTTGAGCTCGACGAGAAATCCCTGATTCTCGCCCAGTTGAATCATCCCGCGTAGTTCGCTACCGAACTCATCGACGTTGGTTTTGAGGTACGCCAGGCGCAGGTCAATCGCCGACGAGTCACTGACTCCGAAGAAATCGAGGCCAGTCTCGATGAACGAAGTTCCGCGCGCGTCCTGTTTCACTGTCACGAGCAGGCCGAGTTTGCCGTTGTCGTTGACGACCTCGTACGTTGCTCGATCGAGAAAGCCCAGTGCGTGGATCTGCTGGAGGTCTTTGTCGATCTGTGCCTTGTTGAGCGGTTTGCCGATATCAACGTGAAGCCGGTTGTAGATCACTGCGTCGGAAAATCTGGACCGGTTGTTCAGACGAACGAACTGGATGATTGGCATTCCGGATACGCACGCGTCGATGCGTGCACGATATTGCGCATACGCCTCCTTCGAGACACCTAACGGCGCGAGCCGGTCGCGTAATGCGCGGGCTGCGTCGTACCCGATCGGGATCGTCTGATTTACGCTGGCGAAGTCGATCCAGCTGATGTCATTGCCGAGCGGCGGCACGATGAGCACGTCCTTTGGGGTCAGCAGCGACTCCTGATGTTCGGTATTGTTGGCTACCATGATGCCGGTCAGCTGGCTTGTTATGGACACGAAATCGGTGAGTTCCTTGCGTGTGTGCAGCGGCGTCCCGACGTCTACCGCGATCAGAATGTCCGCGCCCATACCCCGCGCGACGTTGACTGGCAGGTTGTTGACGATACCGCCGTCGATAAGCAGATGACCTTGGAAATCGATTGGCGAAAACAGCCCCGGAATCGCCATGCTGGCGCGCATCGCGGTGGCGAGGTCACCCTGTGAAATGACGACCTGCTTGCCGGTCACCAGGTCCGCCGCGATCGCTCTGAACGGAATGGGCAGTTTGTCGAACTGTTTCGTTTGCACACGCTCGCTGGTCTGGGTCTCCAGGAAGAATTGGATCTGCTGACCGCTGAGCGCGCTGCGCGGCAGCAGCGAAGATTTCGCCCCGACACCGAACTTTGGTCCGAACAGTCCTAGATCGTCGTCGCGCTGGCGCCGGTACGGACGCTGCGCGCGGCTCGCATCGTCGTCGAAAATATCGCTCCAATTCAGTTGA
Source organism: uncultured Gammaproteobacteria bacterium (assembly GCA_963735085.1). GTDB lineage: Bacteria > Pseudomonadota > Gammaproteobacteria > Pseudomonadales > Azotimanducaceae > DATJGR01. The sequence goes on along the minus strand of CAVTJP010000005.1, from coordinate 999,150 downwards.
CGGATCGTGTCTTCCATTTGTTTGGATGTCATACCCGCCGCATACAACCCGCCGACGACGGATCCCATGCTGGTACCGGCGATGTAGTCGATCGGAATGCGCAGTTCTTCGAGTTCGCGGATGACGCCGATGTGCGCGATCCCGCGGGCGCCTCCCCCGCCCAGCACAAGTCCGATACGCGGTCGACCGGTCGCTGGCGCGCTGCACATGTCGTTTGCGTACACTGCTGGGGATTCGGCGGCGAACATCCAAACGCTGCACATCAGCAGCACCGATACTCGCGACGAATGAGGAAAACGGAAGACCATATCGACGTCTCCGGGGCATGATCTGACGATGGCAGAAGCGGCGGGTGCGCAAGCGCGGCGAGCCTATCCGCTACGCTCCCGTCGATCAATGTGGCATCGGTTACCATGCCGGTTCACTCGATGAAAGTGCCGGATCGATATGGTTGGACACGTTGACGACATCGCGTTGTCCAGCTGGCGCGAGGAAAAACAATCCGCTTGGCTGTATCGGGCGCTGGCACAGGTTGAATCACGCACGAAACTGTCCGAGCTGTTCACCTCGTTGGCGCTGGAAGCGGATGATCAGGCGTCGCTGTGGGCAAGCAAAATAGCCTCGAACGGCGCGGCATTGCCGCACTTCACGCCAAGCGCGCGGGCAAGGCTCGTCGCGTGGCTTGCTCGCCGTCTCGGTGTGAAGCCGATTCGCCAGGTACTTGCGAGTATGAAAGTGCGCGGCATGTCCGCGTATTCGGGCGCGCATCCTGGTGGACACGTGATGCCCGAGACCGTCGACGAAGTCGGCCAATCGCACCGTGGTGTAGGCGGCAATTTACGTGCTGCGGTGTTCGGCGCGAACGACGGCTTGATCTCCAATGCCAGTTTGATCATGGGTGTTGCCGGCGCAACCTCGGATGGCCGCATCACGCTGCTGACCGGCGTTGCCGGTGCGCTGGCCGGGGCGTTGTCGATGGCCGCCGGCGAGTTCGTGTCGGTGCGTTCACAGCGCGAAATGTACGAGCACCAGATAAGTCTGGAGCAGCACGAACTCGACGAATACCCTGAAGAAGAGGCGGAAGAGCTGGCGCTGATTTACGCCGCGCGCGGCATGAATCTCGATGAAGCGCGCGACGTCGCGCGCAAAATGCTGGCCGATCCGAAGCATGCCCTGGATGTGCTGGCACGCGAAGAACTTGGTCTCAATCCGGACGACCTCGGCTCGGCGTTGGGTGCCGCAGGGTTTTCGTTCGCTTGCTTCGCGGCTGGTGCGCTGGTGCCGCTGGTTCCGTTTCTATTCGATGCCGGTGGCCTGTTCGCGTCCGCTGGGCTCACCGGCGCGGCCCTGTTTGGCTTGGGTGCGTTGATCAGCCTCTTCACCGGTCGGCAGGCGGTACGCGGCGGCGTGAGGATGTTGGGCATCGGTGCTGCGGCTGCAATCATCACTTATACACTGGGCAGCTTGTTCCGCGTCGGCATGAGCTGATCACGAGCGTGATGGATTCGCGCCACCTCTGCCGGAGCTTCGTTCAGGAACCCGAAAATTGAGCGGCGCGGCGCTCCAGAAATGCAGCAACCCCCTCTTTGTGATCGTTGGACTTGAAGCACTCCGCAAGTGCTTTGGTGTGCCGCTGCATGTGCTGCGATACCTCGGCGCCAAGGCCTTCGTAGACCATGGCCTTGATGCGGCTTTGAGAAAACGGTGAGCCTTCGGCGATCCGGCGCGCGAGTGCCATCGCCGCAGCTTGTAGCTCATCGCTTGCGACGATCCGATCCACATAGCCGATCGCGAGGGCTTCCTCGGCGCTCAAAAAGTCGCCGGTATAAAGCAGCTTCAGTGCGCGTTGCACACCGATCAATCGTGGCAGCAGCCAACTGCCTGCACCGGTATCGGGCACCAGCCCCCGATGAACGAAATTCCACGCGAAGCGTGCGTTTGGCGTTGCAATTCGGATGTCGCACTGCGAACTGAATTCGGCTCCCATACCGACTGCCGGGCCGTCGATTGCACCGATGACCGGCTTTGAACATTCGACGATCGGCCACCATCGGCCGCGCTCCTCGGAACCGCCGCGCAAGCCGCGCTCAGCGCCCGGTATCGTCGCCAGGTCGGCGAGATCCGTACCGGCGCAGAACGCGCCGGGTGCGCCGGTGATGATCAGCACCCGGGTGGATGTATCGGCGCCGGCTTCGGCCACGCGCTCGAGAAACTCGCCAAGCATGGCGTAGGTCATCGCGTTGCGCTTTTCGGGACGGTTGATCGTGACGATGCCGACGGCATCCTCTGTGCGGTAGCGAATCAAGTCAGTCATTCGTGGTTCTCCTTGCGCTGGCGGGCTAACGTACCCGAGATGAGTGGCCCATGGTGAAGGTATCAGGGGGTCCGGTTCGGGATTACCGCGACCGTCAATCGCGCGACACAGACCAGGCGTTCGTCGGGCGTGCGTATTTCGATGGCCCAGACATGCGAAGTCCGGCCGAGGTGAATCGGCCGCGCGGTGCCCGTGACGACACCGTCGCGAACACCGCGGATGTGGTTCGCGTTGATGTCGAGGCCGACGCATAACCACGCGGCCTGGTCCACGCAGCAGATCGCTGCGACGCTGCCCAGCGTCTCTGCGAGCAGCACCGACGCGCCGCCGTGGAGCAGGCCCCATGGCTGCTTGGTCCCGGCGTCAACCGGCATCGTGCCGCTGAGTGAGTCTTCACCCACCGATGTAATTTGAATGCCCAGCGCGGCAACGGCAGTGCCTTTGTGGATGCGATTCAGCTCGTCCAGGTCGGGCGGTGCAAACCAGATGCTCATGTGCGTTGCCTCGAGTCGAAGTCTGGAGTGGAGGTCTGCAATTACGGGTCGCCTGTCTGCGGTTCGGCGAGACTTTCACGATTGAAACCGGCGAGTCGCTTGTAGCGTTCGGCGATGCCGCGAAGTTCGGCCTCGCTGAAGTGATCATGAATGTCGCGGAATCCGTCCGGGCAACGATCCTCGACCATCTGCAGCACGCGCTCCGGCCCGGTTTCGCGGTTGTCGAGTGTCAGTTTCGCGGTTGGTTCGAGGCGCTCGGCTTCATATGCGCGCAACGCGTCTTCGACGGTTGCGGCGGTCTGCAGTGCGTTCGCGACCGCGACCCCGTCGAGAATGCCTTGCGAGGCGCCATTCGATCCGTTCGGTCGCATCGCGTGTGCTGCATCGCCAAGCAACGTCACCCGGCCGAACGACCACCGAGGTACTGGCGTGCGATCGACCATCGGAAACTCGAAGACCTGCTGCGTGGCGGCAAACAACGCCGGCACGTCGAGCCAATCGAAGTGCCAATCCGCGAAGGCGCCAACGAAGTCGGCGGGGTCGCCGGAACGGTTCCAATCGGCCCGATTCGGCGGTAGCGATCCGGGCAGGCGCCGCTCGGCCACCCAGTTCAGGTGCGTCCGGCCGCGCCGCCGGGCCGCTTCGGAAATCGGATAGATGACCGCCTTCAAGTCGTTGTGGCCGGCCATGATGCACGATCGCCCGTCGAACACCGGGTCCCATTCGGTAACGCCGCGCCAGAGCATCTGCCCGGAATAGACGGGATTGCCTTCGTCCGGATAGAACGCGGCTCGCACCGTGGACATCAATCCGTCGGCGCCGATCAGGCATGTGCCACGCCGGGCGGGTTGGGGCGTGCCGGTTCTGCGGCGTATGAAGCGGGCGGTCACTCCGGTGGAATCCTGCTGAAATTCGGAGAGAGCGTGCCCGGTTTCCACTGCATCGCCACCCAGTCGCGCGCGCACCGCGTCGAGCAGGATTGCTTGCAGTTCGCCGCGGTGAATCGAGTACTGCGGCCATGGATAGCCGGCTTCCAGGCCGCGTGGTTCGCTCCAGATGAGGTTTCCGTGTTTGGAATGGAACCGCAGCGTGCTGGTCAGAATTGCGGTTGCCTCGAGCGCTTCTGTCAGTCCCAGCGCCGACAGGACCTTCACCGAGTGCGGCAGCAGGTTGATACCCACGCCCAGTGGCCGAATCTCGTCGACCGCTTCGAACACGCGGGCGGCAATACCCAGCTCATGCAGAGCCAACGCGCACGTCAGGCCGGAGATGCCGGCCCCGATGATCAATGCCTCGTTGGCGTTCTCGGTCATTCGACAGGTCCTTCGAACCGGTTGCTATCGATGTAAAGGTGATTAGGCTACGGATGCGATCCCGGCGAGCCAATCAATACAGAGCACAAGGAGCAGGAGAAGTGGCGAACGAAGGCTATCACGAGCCGATCAACGAGATTTCCAACGAGACGCGCGACATGCATCGGGCGATTACGTCGCTGATGGAGGAGTTCGAGGCGATCGACTGGTACAACCAGCGCGCCGATGCGTGCACCGATCTGGAACTCAAAGCGATCCTCGAACACAATCGGGACGAAGAAAAAGAACACGCCGCGATGGTGCTCGAATGGATTCGACGCCGGGATCCTACGCTCGATCACGAGTTGAAAGACTACTTGTTCACGACGAAGACGATCGCACATTCGAAGAAATAGCATGGCGTCTGATTGGGAATGAAGTGACAACCGCATGCACAAAAGCAAACTCGCCGGTTTCATCATCGACTGCGACACTGACGACCTGCCCGAGGCCGCGGCGTTCTGGAGCGCGGCGCTCGGCATGCCAACTCAGGCGCTCGGTCCAGGTGAAGCGAAGTACGTGGGCCTGAAAGGTGGCGCACACGGGCTGCACATTGAAGTTCAGCAAGTCGAACACCCCAGCCGCGTGCATCTGGACATCGAATCCGACGATGTCGATGCGGAAGTGGCGCGTCTGGAGGCGCTCGGCGCGCGCTGCGTCCAACGGGTCAAATCCTGGTGCGTGATGGAAGCGCCAACCGGCCAGCGGTTCTGTGTCGTCCGCGGTGACGGCGAGAAACTCGATGAAGCCAACATCTGGCCGTGATGCCGTCATCGGCAAGGTTTCGCGCCGGCTGATCCCCTTTCTGTTTCTGTTGTACGTCGCGGCATATCTCGACCGAATCAACGTTGGTTTCGCTCAGTTGCAGATGAAGAGCGAACTCGGCTTCAGTGACTCGGTGTATGGCCTCGGCGCCGGCATCTTTTTCATCGGCTATTTCATCTTCGAGGTACCGAGCAATCTGATACTCGCCCGTGTCGGCGCGCGCGTGTGGATTGCGCGGATCATGATCACATGGGGCCTGATCTCCTCGACAATGGCGTTCGTGCATACGCCGTTGAGCTTCTACGCGCTGCGCTTTCTACTCGGCGTCGCCGAAGCGGGTTTCTTTCCCGGCATCATCTACTACCTCGGCCTGTGGTTTGCCGCTGATGAACGCGCGTCCGCGGTGTCGCGATTCATGACGGCCACGGCGATTGCCGGGATTATCGGCGGCCCGATGTCCGCGGCGCTGTTCGGTCTGGATGGCGTTGCCGGATTTGCCGGCTGGCAGTGGATCTTCATCGCCGAGGGCATCCCATCAGTCATGCTCGGCGTGATCGTGCTGTTTTATCTCACCGAACGTCCCGAGCACGCTCGATGGCTGACGCTGGACGAGAGGCAGTTTCTGAGTGCGCGCGTGCGTGCGGGAGCTGCAGCAATTGAAGCGCGCGGCGAGACTCTGCGCAGCGCGCTGCTACATCCCATCGTCTGGCGCCTTGCGCTGCTGTATTTCTCGCTGGTGATCGGCTTCTACAGCATCAGCTTCTGGTCTCCGCAGATCATTCGATCGTTCTCGTCGCTCGACAACATTGGTATCGCGCTCGTTTCGGCGATTCCGTATGTTGCGGCTGCGATCGCGATGGTACTCGTCGGCGCCCGATCGGATCGCACCGGCGAGCGCTGTCTGCACATTGCTGCGGCGGCGGGCATCGGTGCGCTAGGCATGATTGCCAGCGCGTATGTGCACTCTCCGTTCATCGGCGTGCTTGCGTTGTCCATCGCGGCAGCCGGCATCTGGAGCGCCGTGCCGGTGTTCTGGTCGCTGCCGACCACGTTTCTGACCGGGACGGCCGCGGCGGGTGCGATCGCGCTGATCAATTCGATTGGCAATCTCGCCGGCTTCGTCGGCCCGTTCGTCATCGGCCGGGTTCACGATGCGACCGGAAGCTATACGGCGAGCCTGCTGGTGGTGTCGTGCTGTTTGGTCGGAAGTGTCATGCTTGCGGTGGGCCTGCGGGAAACAGTGGCCGATTCGAAAGCAATCGCGGGCGTGTTGCGTTGAGCACGGCGGCGTAGATTGAAATCTCCTTCTTGTTACGGCAGCAGAGCAGCATGAACACTTCGATTTCAGGAACATCGTCCAACGCGACGATGTTCGGTTCAGATGACGAACGCTGGGATGCCGTTGTACGCCGCGATACCCGAGCCGACGGCACGTTCTACTACTCCGTCCGTACCACGGGCGTGTATTGCCGGGTGTCGTGCGCGGCACGGTTGCCGCGCCGCGACAACGTGCGTTTTCACGCAACGTGCGTGGATGCGGAGCGCGCCGGCTTCCGGCCGTGCAAGCGCTGCCGCCCCAACGAAGCGCCGTTGGAGCAACGTCATGCGGCGGCGGTCATCTGCGCCTGCCGATTGATCGAAGGGGCGGACGAGCCGCTTGCGCTGGACGATCTCGCCGGCGCCGTGGGCCTGAGCCGGTTCCATTTTCATCGCGTATTCAAATCGATTACCGGCGTCACACCGAAAGCATATGCAGACGCGCAGCGCTTGCGCCGCGTACGTGCAGAGCTGTCACGTAGCGCGACGGTGACCGACGCGATCTATGCCGCTGGCTTCAACGCTGGCGGACGATTTTACGAAGGGGCGTCGAAAGCGCTTGGGATGCAGCCGCGAGATTTCCGCGCCGGTGGTAAGGACGCGGCGATTCGGTTTGCTGTCGGCACGTGTTCGCTCGGTGCGATTCTGGTAGCGGCAACCGACCGTGGAATCTGCGCGATTTGGCTGGGCGACGATTCGGACGCGCTGGTGCGTGATCTGCAGGATCGATTTCCGAATGCCGAGTTGAGTGGTGGCGATGCGGAGTTCGAGCGCTGGGTCGCCGCGGTGGTCGGCCTGGTCGAAGCGCCGCAGATCGGACTCAGTTTGCCGCTCGACATACGCGGCACAGCATTCCAGCAACGCGTCTGGCAAGCGCTATGTGACATACCCATCGGCGCAACGGCGAGCTATGCGGACATCGCAAGCAAGGTCGGCGCGCCGAAGGCAGTTCGCGCGGTGGCGCAGGCGTGCGCGGCGAACTCACTCGCGGTTGCAATCCCGTGTCATCGTGTCGTGCGCAAAGACGGCGCGCTGTCCGGATATCGCTGGGGTGTGGAACGCAAACGCGCGCTGCTGCATCGCGAGGCAGAGTGAACCGGACAGCTACAGCTATGGGCGAGGGCCTCGGTGAAGGGCTGCGTGAACGCCTCGATGTCGACGGATACGCGGTACTGCGCAACGTGTTGTCCCAGGCGGAATGCGAGGCGTTGCGGCAGGACTATTCGATGGACGCACTGTTTCGCAACCGCGTGGTGATGTCGCGCCACGGCTACGGGTCTGGTGAGTACCGGTACTTCCGCTACCCGTTGCCTGCGCGTATTGCAGAATTGCGCAGCGCGCTGTATCCACCGCTTGCGGAAATCGCCAATCGCTGGAATGAGGCGTTGAACATCGATACGCGATTTCCGAACGACCACGCCGCGTATCTCGCGCGATGCCATCAGGCCGGTCAGACACGGCCGACGCCGCTACTGCTGAAATACGCCGCCGGTGACTACAACCGCCTGCATCAGGACCTCTACGGCGAGCATGTGTTCCCGTTGCAGGTCACGGTACTGCTTTCGGAACCCGTTCACGATTTCGACGGTGGCGAGTTCGTGTTGACCGAGCAACGTGCGCGCATGCAATCCCGCGTCGAGGTGATACCGTTGCAACGCGGCGACTGCGTGGTGTTTCCGGTGCGAACTCGACCGGTGCGTGGCACGCGCGGTATGGTTCGTGTGACACTTCGCCATGGCGTAAGCCGGGTCCGGTCCGGCAATCGCCTTGCGCTCGGGATCATTTTCCACGACGCGGCCTGACCCTCCGTATATCTGTAGAAGGTAGTGAAAAAATGCAATTGTTCGATTGTTGGCGGCGCATCAGCCGTTGCGTGAGCCAATGATCTCCGCGGAGGAAGCGCTCGAGCGGTTGCGCGACGGCAATCGCCGGTTTGCGTCGCGCGTCGATGGCAAGCAGGCGCTGGCAGACCGCCCGCCGCGCGATGAACTGCCCGTGGACAAGATGCCGTTCGCAATCATTCTCGGCTGTTCGGATGCGCGGGTGCCTGCGGAGATCGTGTTCGACCAGGGCCTGGGTGATCTGTTCGTCATACGCGTCGCCGGCAACATCGTTGCGCCGTCCCAGGTGGGCAGCGTCGAGTTTGCCGCGGAACGATTCGGCACGCGTCTCGTCGTGGTGCTCGGTCATACCCAGTGCGGCGCGATTCTTGCGACCGTGGAGCAACTCCAGCAACCGGCGGAGAATCAGTCGCGCAATCTCAGTTCGATCGTCGACCGCATCCGGCCGTCTGTCGCGGTGCTGATGCACACGGAGTTGCGCAACGACATGGACGTGTTGAGAAAGCATGCGGTCCGCGCGAACGTGGGCGCGTCGGTAGATCATCTGACGCATGGTTCTGAAGTGCTGGAGCAATTGGTGCTGCACGACGGGTTGCGTGTCGTTGGCGCGGAATATTCGGTGGAGACCGGTGTGGTCGAGTTTTTCGACTACGTCAACCCTCCGGCGCGGATTCCGGCGGAGTAAACGACCGCCGCGCAACTGTCTGTTTGCCGGCTCGCCGTTCGTCTATAGGGCATGACGGCAACACGAGCGAAATAGAGATGAAGATCTACTGGTTCAAAGCACAAGCGCCATTGCGCGTACTGGCGCTGGTAAAGCACCTCGGCATCAATGCGCAACTGATCGAAATCGACATGATGGCGGGCGGTCTCCGGGCCCCGGATTATGCGGCACTCAACCCGAACATGAAGGCGCCGACGCTGGTTGATGGCGACCTGGTGCTGTGGGAGGCGTCGGCGATCATGGCGCATCTGTGTATACAAACCGGATCGGACATGTGGCCCGCCCGCAATCCTGCCGAGCAGGTCGAACTGCTGCGCTGGTTGTCGTGGAACGATTGTCACTGGTCCGTTGCGGTGGCGCCGTTCTACTTCGAGCACGTCATCAAGTCGACGTATCAACTGGGGCCGCCGGACCGTGAATTGTTAGAGAAGAGCGTGGCAGACCTGACGCGCTACGCAGCCGTTCTGGACGGCCATCTGGCGGAGCGGACGCATGTTGCCTGTGGACGGTTGACGATCGCCGATTTTCAGCTCGCCTCGATGGCGCGCTATTGGCGGGAATCGGATATGCCGCTGCAGCAGCTCGGCAACATCACGCGCTGGCTGGACGAACTGATGCGCATTCCGGCCTGGGCCGATCCCTGGCCGGCGAACTGACAGGCACCGGCTCGAAGCTTCAGGACTACTCGTCGTCGGAAATCACTTGGCCGCGTTCTGCGCCACCATCATGGCCGTCAGTTGCCGTGCCATGCGCATGAAGTCATGCGGATACGGCAGATGCGGTTCGCTGGCCGCGTCGATCCGCTCAACGGTGTCGTTGGGAAGCGTCACGTCGAGCGCCGCGAGGTTGTCTTTCAGTTGTTGCGTACTCTTCGGTCCGATAATCGGCGCAACGATGCCGGGGCGCGCAAGGTTCCATGCCAGCGCGAGAGCGATCGGTGAGACATCGAGCTTGCCCGCTTCCTCGAGCACGACGCTCACCACCGCGTGATTGCGCTCGTTCATGGCCCGCGTGCGCCACACCTGCTGAAATGGACCGGGGGCCGCAAAGCGCGTGCCTTGCTTCGGGTCTTCGCCGGCTTTGTATTTGCCGGTCAGCATGCCGCCGGCCAGCGGACTCCACGGAATCACGCCGAGACCGAATTTCTGACACGCGGGCAGGATTTCAACTTCGATGTCGCGCGTCAGGATGCTGTATTGCGGCTGCAGGCTGACCAGCGGCTCCCAGCCTTTCGCGGCGATGATCATGCACGCCTCAGTGATCTGTGATGCGGTCCAGTTGGATACGCCGAGGTAGCGCACTTTGCCCTGGCGAACCAGATCGTTCAGCGTAGACAGCGTTTCCTCCAGCGGCGTCGCGTCGTCGTAGCGATGCATCTGATAGAGGTCGATGTAGTCGGTGTCGAGTCTGCGCAGGCTGTCCTCGCACGCTTTCACGAGATGCTTGCGGCTCGAACCCGAATCGAACGGACCCGCCCCGAGCGGCGATGACGCTTTCGTTGCGATTACGACAGCATCGCGCCGGTCCTTCACGGCCCTGCCGACGATCGTCTCCGACTTCGTACCGGAGTACACGTTCGCCGTGTCGATGAAGTTGTTGCCGCCGTCCAGATACGCGTGAATGATCGCGATCGAGGCCTTCTCGTCGCAGCCGAACTGCTCGTTGCCGAAGTTCATCGCGCCCAGACAGAGCGGTGATACGCGCAACCCGGAACGTCCAAGGTTTCTGAATTCCTGTGTCGCCATGGTGGATCCTCTTCGAACTGACGTGTGGCACGATGATACTGCAATCGGTCACGTCGACTGACATGCTGGAGAAGCGTGGATCCTCGATGACGCTTTCAAAAACCCAAGCTGCGCGAATTGTGCGCGACACCGTTGCTGAACTCACCGGCGGGCCACGGCTCGGCGTACCCGGTGCGCGCGCAATTCGCAGGCGTGTGAGCGCGAAAGTGCAATCGGCCGATGCCGCCGAGGTTGTCGCAATTGGACTCGCACTCGCGAGCACGCCGTCGCTGAAGGTGGCTCGGGCGCGATGGGTTGGCTGGGAACTGATCAATCAACATAAGCCGGCGCTGGCCAGCCTCGATCTGGATACGGTCGAGGCGCTCGGCGCCGGCAACAGTTCCTGGGACGAAGTGGATGGTTACGGCATCAACATTGCCGGCGCCGCCTGGCTGGGTGGCCAGATCCGCGATGCCGACATCCGGCGCTGGGCAAAGGATGCGGATCTGTGGCGGCGTCGCGCGGCGTTGGTGGCAACGGTAGTGCTGAACTCCAAATCGCGCGGCGGCCAGGGCGACACGCGCCGCACGCTCGACATGGCGACGCGCCTCGTCGACGACCGCGAAGACATGGTCGTCAAGGCAATGAGTTGGGCGCTGCGCTGCCTCGTACCGTGGGATCGGGCGGCAGTGGAGAATTTTCTGACGCAGCACGAAACCCGGCTCGCTGCGCGGGTGAAGCGGGAGACGCGCACCAAACTGCGAACCGGAAAGAAGAACACGACGCGGGCTGCCGCAAAATCATGAACGGCCTGGTCCCGCGCTGAGGTCCAGCCAGGAGCCGTGGAAGCCGAGCGGCACCCGATGATCCAGATGTGCCCGGCCGATCGGGCCGTCCTCTAGTCGCTGCGCGTCGAAGACCGCGAGGTGGCTGGCGTTGCGGCGCTCGTCGAACACGGTTGCGAGCACATACCCGTCGCCTTCGGTGCACGTGTTCGACCGCGGAACGAATACCGGTTCAGATACTGCCGCTCGACTGCCGGCGTGAAAGATCGCCATCGACCGAGTCGCGTGATCGAAACGGGCCAATCCGCGCTGAAACAGATCGCCGGTACCCGGCCCGCCATCGCACGCGACATACGCGTAGCGATAGTCGCGGCCAGTCATGCGCTCGTCGATGCGTGGATACTCGCAAACAACCCCATTGAGGCGCGTCACCGAGAAATCGCTCGATTGCGATGCGTGGATCGTCCAGCGCGTGAGATATTGCCGGAGAGATTCGTCGGCGGGCGGTGTGCCGTCGACCGACGGAAACGCGGCCGCGTCCTGCTGACAGACATCAATGGAGATGCGTTCGCCGTCGTTGAACGCATTGACGGTGTGCCATGCCATGCATGCAGGCCCGGCATACCAGCGCAGCGCCTCGACCGGACCGCGTCGCGGCAGGACGCCGACATGGGTACGCAGCGCTGGTTCCCACGCAATCGGCGGTTGCCCGGCACGGATGCGTTCGAGCGACAGGGACACCGGACAAACCACGAAGACCGCGAAATCTTTGGTGATTGCGAAGTCGTGCACCAATGCCGGGTACGGGCCTTGAATGGTTTCACGGCGTGTCATGGTACCGAGCGCATCGACGACGTAGAAGGTGATCTCGCCGTTGAACCGCCGCTCCGGGAAGTTGGCGAAGAACAGCATCTCGCCGGTGCTGTGGTCTATCTTGGGATGTGCCGTCATGTTGCCGGGCAGCGCGCCGTTGAAATCCCAGGGACCGAGCGTTTCGATTGAAACGGGGTCGATCGCGATCGGGCCGTGCCCCTCTTCCAGAGCGAGTAACGTGCCGGCATGCGACACGATGTGGGTATTTGCCGCGCCGTCGGACTGTTCACCTGCAACCGTGGCATCCGAGTCGCGCGCATTGCCGGATGTCGCGAACAGGGCGCGGCCCGCAGCGCGCTCGAGAGCCCACTGGTGCGTGCGCACCCAACGGTTTCGATACGCCACGCGACCGCCGTCGATGCGGAAGGCGTGGATCATTCCATCACCTTGCAGCGGGTTGTAGGGTTCTCGTGGCGCGAACTGGGGATTCGGCCCAATTCGGTAGAGGGTGCCATTCAGGTCGTTCGGAATGCTGCCGTCGCTGGCGAGGTTTGCATAGTCACACTCCATGCGTATCGGCTCGAATCCGCCGCGCAAGTAGGGGTCGTCCAACTGATACGGCGTTGCCACGTCGGCCCTCCGGTGAGTGAACGTTCGGATGCTACGAGCGAACGATGTGAAAATGCAGTCTTGTATCCGGTCTCGGGATCAGCCGCCCGACGGGGTATGCTCTACCTGAGAGCCGCCGGAGCCGATCCTGTTCAAACTGCTGGGAGTCATCGTGGGGCTTTATGCGGCGTATGCAGCGCTCAGCGGCGAAGTGTTCGCAAAGTCCGGCGTGTGGGGTCGTACGGTGACAAAGGCGGAGTCACCCGGATACTTCTGGGGGGTGATTGCGATCTACGCGGCGCTGAGCGTTGCGCTGTTGACGTTGTTCTAAGCGGTGCCGGCTTCAGCATCAGGAGACTTGTATTGAAAGGAGTTTTGGAACAGCGGCTCGACATCGAGTTGCCGATCATCCAGGCGCCGATGGCCGGCGTGCAAGGCAGCGCGCTGGCAGTTGCGGTTTCCAATGCCGGTGGGCTCGGCTCGCTGCCGTGCGCGATGCTCGGCGTCAAGGCGATCCGCAAGGAGCTCGATGCGATTCGCGCGGGAACCTTGAATCCATACAACGTGAACTTTTTCTGTCATGCACCACCCACGATCGACGCGGAGCGCGAGGCTGCGTGGCGTTCCGCACTGTCGGGGTACTACCAGGAATTCAGTATCGACCCCAGCAGTATCGAAGAGGGGCAGAGCAGGCGGCCGTTCGATGCGGAAATGGCCGACGCGCTGAGCGAGGTCGCACCGAGCGTGGTCAGCTTTCACTTTGGTCTTCCGGCGACAGCTCTGATGACGAAGGTTCACGCATGGGGCGCGACGATCATATCGTCGGCCACCACCGTCGACGAAGCGCGTTGGCTCGAAGATCATGGTGCGGACATCATCATCGCGCAGGGTGCGGAGGCCGGCGGCCATCGCGGCATGTTCCTCTCCACAGATCTCGGCACGCAAATCGGCACGCTCGCGCTGGTGCCGCAGATTGTGCGCGCCGTGCAGGTGCCGGTTGTCGCGGCCGGTGGCATCGCGGATGCGCGTGGCGTGAGCGCTGCGTTGGCGCTTGGCGCGGTAGGCGTGCAGGTGGGCAGTGCCTTTCTGTTGTGCCCGGAGGCAACGACGAGTGCGGTACATCGCGCGGCATTGAAAAGCGACGCCGCCCGCACGACGACTTTGACCAATCTATTCACGGGGCGCCCCGCGCGTGCGATCGTCAACCGGTTGATACGCGAGCAGGGCCCGATACGAGGTTCGGCGCCGGAATTCCCGTTGGCGGGCGCGGCGCTGGCGCCGATTCGCGCAAAGGCGGAAAGCGCCGGCAGTGGCGACTTCTCACCGCTGTGGTGCAGTCAGAACGCCAGCGGTTGCGCGGAATTGCCCGCGGCGGTCGTCACACGTGAGCTGATGGGGGACGTCATCGCTGCCGCCAAATGACGCTGCCGAATCTAACGGGGAGATTGAGGTGAATGCAACACCGCACACGGCGCGTGGTAGTGGCGATGTCGAGACCACCACGCTCGGGAAGGTCACGTGGCGGCTGATTCCGTTCCTGCTGTTGCTGTACATCGTTGCGTTCGTCGATCGCGTCAACGTCGGTTTTGCGGCGCTGCAGATGAACCAGGATCTCGGCTTCAGTGCCGCCGTATACGGCTTTGGCGCCGGGGTATTCTTCGTCGGCTACGCGCTTTGCGAGGTGCCGAGCAATCTGATTCTCGCCCGCGTCGGTGCACGGCGCTGGATCGCCCGCATCATGGTCACCTGGGGCGTCGTCGCGGTGGCGTTGATGTGGGTGAACGGCCCGACCAGTTTCTATGTGTTGCGGTTCCTGCTCGGCGCGGCCGAAGCCGGATTTCTGCCCGGCATTATCTATTACCTGTCCAATTGGTATCCAGCCGCCCAGCGCGCGCGCGCGGTATCGATGTTCATGGTCGCGATCCCGTTGTCCGTCGTGATCGGCGGTCCGGTGGCCGGCCTGCTGCTCGGTATGGACGGCGCCATGGGGCTGAAGGGCTGGCAATGGCTATTCCTGCTCGAAGGCATACCGGCGATCGTTCTCGGCGTGCTCGTGTGGTGGTTGCTTCCTGACGGTCCTGCGCAGGCGCGCTGGCTGACACGAGATCAGCAGAGCTGGCTCAGCGGCTGCATCGCCGCCGAACATGCTGCGGCCACGCAGCGTCATGGTATCGGCCTGCGGCGGGCGTTGGTCCACCCGACGGTGTGGCGGCTGGCGCTGATCATGTTCGTGTGTCAAACCGGCAGCTATGGGCTGTCGCTGTGGATACCGCAGATCGTCAAGGGATTGTCCGGCCTGGACAATCTGCAAGTGGGTCTGATCTCCGCGATTCCGTATCTGGGCGCCGCTGTCGGCATGATCTGGATCGGTGCCAACTCCGACCGGACCGGCGAACGCTTTCTGCACATTGCCGTGCCGTGTTTCGTCGCTGCTGTCGGCTTCACCGCCAGCGCGTTGATCAGTAGCCCGATTCCCGCGATGATCGCACTGACCATCGCGGCCATTGGTGACCTCGGCAGCCGCGGACCCTTCTGGGCGCTGCCGGGGCGCTTTCTCGTCAGCAGCGCATCCGCCGGCGCAATTGCATTGATCAACACGGTCGGTTCGTTGGGCGGATTCGTCGGACCTTACGCGGTGGGTCTGGTGAAAAATGCGACGGGTAGTTTCGCCGGCGGATTGCTGATGCTCGCGCTGTTACTGCTGGTGGGTGGAGTCGCAACGCTGCTGCTGCGCACGACGCCGGCGCTCGCCGAACCCGATGCGATCGCGCCGCCGGCTGCATCGGGGACGTGGCGATGACAGCGAAACTGGTAGTGCGTCCACTGACGAAAGCGCGCTGGCCGGACCTGGAAGCGGTCTTCAATGCAGAAGGCTGCTCCATCGCCCGCGGCTGCTGGTGCATGTATTACCGGCGCAGCGGCGAGGGCAAGCCGCTGTCGGGCAAGATGTCCCGTGCGCAGAGCAATCGGGCGGAGCTGTTGGGGCTGGTAGAAGCGGGTGCCACGCCGGGCCTGATCGGCTACCGCGGCAGAACACCGGTCGGATGGGTGTCGTTGGGCCCGCGCGAAGACTACGCAAAGCTGAAACGCTCGCCCGTTATGAAGGCGGTCGACGATCAATCCGTCTGGTCGGTCATCTGCTTCGTCGTACCGGCGCAGTATCGTGGTGAAGGTGTCGCGCGCGAACTGCTTAGCGGCGCGATTTCCTATGCCAGAAAACGCGGCGTGACGCTGCTGGAAGCTTATCCGGTAGACAAGCGTGAACCGTCACGCGACGACTCGATGTGGTTCGGCGCGAAGTCGATGTATGACGCCGCGGGCTTCGAAGAGGTCGCACGCCGCAAGCCGCATCGGCCGATCGTGCGCATTCGAACCACCTGAAGATGCAACGCAGTTGAGGCCCTGCAGTGTGATCTCGAGGCGCGTTGCCTATGCGCGGTTCATAGTCGCGGCGTCGGTAATCATATTGGCGACATTCGATGCGGCGGCAGCCACGTCGAGCGATCGGTACGTGCACAAGATCGATCTGCCCGACGGCCAGACGGTCGTGGTGGCCGAAGGTGACTATGAACCCCGTTCGATCGGCACCTACACGGTGCGTCTGTACGCATCGCACGACACGGCGTTCTACACTTCGGGCGTGATTCTGCCACGCGACGGAACCATCGTGGAGGTGCGCCTTGCCGACCTCGGCGGCAGTGGTGAGCGTCAGCTCGTCGTCATCATCCGGTCGGTCGGAACCGGCGGTTATCTGTCGGCACAGGCGTTGTCGTTCACCAACCAACGCATCGAGGTGCGTTCACACGTGGCTGGTTTGCCGAAAGACGCCGACGCCGTTGCCGCGCTGACGCACCGGACGCGCGTCGATACCGTCGTTGGCAAGGGAAAATTTCACGACCCGAACAGCGGTGCGCGCTGAGCCTGGTCGTGTCGTTAGAAACAGTGGAGCAGAACGATGATCAGCTATGCAACGCTTGGCACCAACGATATGACCGCATCGATCGCGTTTTACGACGCCGTGCTGGCGCCGCTTGGCGGCGCGCGAGAGTCCACCAGTGAGACCTGGACCGGCTATGCCCGTGCCGATGATCGCGGCAGGTTGTTCCTGACGCGCCCGTTCGACCGCGCCAACGCGCATGGCGGGAACGGCCCGATGCTGGCGTTCCTGGCGCGCGATCGTGCTGCGGTGGATTCGTTTCACGCGGCAGCGCTTGCCAATGCTGGAGTCTGCGAGGGCCCACCGGGTGTGCGCGAAGGTATGGATCCCGTGTTCTACGCAGCCTATGTTCGCGACCCGGATGGCAACAAGCTGTGCGCGTACGTGCGCAAGTGAGCCGAACGATGCATCCGGCTAGCTCAGGTCGGCGAACACCGGAGCATGATCCGAAGGCGTCAGACCGTCGAGCTTCTTGCGGAAGTCGCGATCGATCTCGATCGAGTTGACGCGCTGCGCGGCGGTTGCAGTCGCCAATACCATGTCGATGCGCAGCCCCTGACCGCGATGGAACGCGCCGCCTCTGAAATCCCACCAGGAGAACGCACGCTTCTCAGGATGGTGCTGGCGGAACAGATCAATCAGGCCCAGGTCGAGCAGTGCCGCATATCGATCGCGCTCGGCCCTCGTGTGAAAGATTATCTCGCTGGTGTCGCCGCTGAGCCAGCTGTCGAGTTCGGCGGGTACGATGTTGAAGTCACCACACAGAACAGCCGGTGTGTCGCTGTCCTGCGCCGCCCAATAACGCGCCAGCGAATCGAACCACGCGAGCTTGTTCGGGAAATCGTCGTGGCCGAGGTGCTTGCCGTTCGGACAATAGACCGTCGTGAATTCGAGATCATCGACCCGCACCCGCAGCAGCCGTGAACCGAATGCGTCTTCACCTGGCAGGCCGCGGTCGAGCATTTCCGCTGGTTTCCGGCTCAGCACGGCGACGCCGTTCCACGCCTTCTGACCGTAGCTCGCAACGTGGTATCCGAGTTCGGTGAAGAACGCCGTTGGAAACTCTTCGTCGGTGATCTTGGTTTCCTGCAGACCCACGATGTCGGGTTTGCGCGCGTCCAACCAGCGACCGATGTAGTCGAGCCTGGCGCGCAGTCCATTGATG
Source organism: uncultured Gammaproteobacteria bacterium (assembly GCA_963735085.1). Taxonomy (GTDB): domain Bacteria; phylum Pseudomonadota; class Gammaproteobacteria; order Pseudomonadales; family Azotimanducaceae; genus DATJGR01. Next base: position 981,310 of record CAVTJP010000005.1, on the reverse strand, counting down.
TTCCAGGTGGCCACTCGCATGCGCACAAGTGTGCGATCATCTGCGCGGACGGAGCAAGCACTCAGACAGGAGAACATCATGAAATTCGAAGGCGGTTGTTATTGCAAAGCGGTGCGCTATCAGGCTGAGGGCGAACCGATGTTCAAAGGGCAGTGCCATTGCCGCGAGTGTCAGTATCTGACCGGCGGGCATCCGAACGTAATCATGGCGATGCCGGAGTCCGGTTTCGCGTACACCAAGGGCGCGCCGAAAACGTTCAAGCGCAAGGATCTGCCGAATGCGGTCACGCGCGAATTCTGCGCGGAGTGCGGCACGCATCTGACCACGCGCTCGGCTGGTTTGCCCGGTGCCGCGTTGATCAAGGTCGGCACATTCGATGACCCGTCGCTGTTCGGTACGCCGCAGATGGCGATCTTCACGATCGACAAACAGGCGTTCCATCACGTACCCAGCGGTGTCCCCGCATTCGAACGCGTGCCTGGCTGATCAACTCATGGTTTCGACATGCTCGAACTCAGGCCGACCTGCGAACAGTGCAACGTGCCATTGACGGCCAACTCCACCGAGGCGCGCATCTGTTCGTTCGAATGTACATTCTGCGCACGCTGCGTCGACGAGGTGCTGCTCAATGTGTGTCCGAACTGTGGGGGTGGATTCTGTCCGCGGCCCATCCGGCCGGCGAATAATCTGAAAGGTGGCAACCACCTCGGAACTTATCCGGCCGGTACCAACGTGACGCATCGGCCCGTCGACGCGGCGGCGCACTCGCGCTTTGCGGAGGCGATCGGCAAGATTCCGCCGGCGCGACGCTAGGCTCCCGACAGTAGGGAGCGTCGATGCCGCCAGATAAATCGTCGGCGCCGTTGTTGATCCCGGAGCGACTGGCCGGCGCCTGCGAGGGGAACCCCGAGCGGATGGTCTGGCTGCAGCAACTCCCTGGGACGGTGCGGGAATTGCAGCGTCGCTGGTCGCTCAAACTGGAGCCGCCATTCATGCACGAAGGCAGCGGCGCCTGGGTGGCTCCGGCATGCCTGACGGATGCAACGACGGTCGTTCTGAAACTCGGCCTGCCACATATGGAAGGCGAAGGCGAGATTGCCGGTTTGCGATTCTGGGCGAACGATCCAACCGTTCGATTGATCGATGCCGACATTGCCCTCAACGCGATGCTGCTGGAACGGTGTGTGCCCGGACATTCGCTGCGCGTGCTGGCCGAGCCTGAGCAGGATGCGGTGATCGCGGGTCTGCTACGCAGAATGTGGCGCCGGCCGAAGGTGCCGCACCCCTTCAGGCCATTGTCAGTGATGATCGGACATTGGATCGAATCGTTGCTTGCAGATGTCCAACACCGGCCCGATGCCGGGGCTACTCGAGAGGGTTTGCGCTTGATGGAAGAACTCGCCCGTGCGGCGCCTGACGACGTGCTGCTCGCGACCGACCTGCACGCGGGCAATGTCCTGGCGGCGCAGCGCGAACCGTGGCTGGTGATCGACCCGAAGCCGTTCGTAGGCGATCGGGCCTACGACGCTACTCAGCATCTGCTGAACTGCCGTGAACGATTGGCGGCCGATCCGCTCGGTCTCGTTGCGCGCTTTGCGGACCTGTTGTGCGTTGACGCGCAACGCGTTCGGCTGTGGACGTTTGCGCGTCTGGTCGCCGAACCGGGCGATACCTGGCAGGCGCTCAGAGCGGCCGCACGCTTGCTTGCGCCATCGTGATTCGGTTCTTCGTATCGTGGCTAATGCTGACGATGCTGCTGTTTGCGCCAGCACAAAAATCCGCGGCGTCGTCGACGGCGAATTCCGCGCCGGTACCGATTCACGATTCCGAGTATCTGAACGTGGACGGCGCAAGGTTGTTCCTGATGATTCGGGGCGCCGACCGTACGGTCCCCGTTCTGCTGTGGCTGCATGGCGGGCCCGGCGGCGCGGAGCGGCCATTGTTCCGCTATTTCAATGGCGAACTCGAAGATCACTTCGTCGTCGTGTATTGGGACCAGCGCGGCACGGGACGCTCGTTCGATGCCCATGCCGATCCGCGCCATCTGACGATCGCGCGGCATCTCGTTGATCTCGACGCCGTCGTAGATCACCTGAAGCAGCGTTTGAAAGCTGCCAAAGTTGTGCTCATCGGCCATTCATGGGGCGCCACGCTGGGATTGATCTACGCGCAACGCCATCCGGAGAACGTTGCGGCGCTCATCGCGGTGGCGCCGCTGGTCAATACGCCGGCCTCACAGCTCGCGCAGTACGATTTTCTGTTGGCAGAAGCATCGCGTCACAACGATGCGGATGCGCTGCGGCGTTTGCGCAACATCGGGCCGCCGCCATATCACTCGGCCGATCAGGTACTGCTGACCGAGAAGCTCGCCGATCGATATGGCGCGACATATCATGAACCGCTCAACCGAGTATCGATCGTACTGCGCGGTTTGTTCGAGGGCTTGGTACTGCCTTGGGAACTTCCCAAGCTGATTCGAGGTAACGACGTTTCGCTCAAGGCAATGAACGACGAATTACTCGAACTCGATTTGACGCGTTCAGTGCCGGAGGTTGCCGTACCGGTATTCTTCTTTCTCGGCCGATACGATCGGCATGTCGACGCGAGGATCGCTGCGGCGTACTTCGCGAAACTGAAAGCGCCATTCAAGCGGCTGGTCTGGTTCGAGCATTCCGCACATGGCGTTCCATTCGAGGAACCCGAACTGTTCAATGCCACGGTCGTGAGTGAGTTGCGCTCGATCGGTATCTCGAGTTCGAATCAAAAATGACGCGCCGAAAGCGCCTATGATGCTGCGTATCGACATCGAGCAATTTTGGAGCATGCATCGCATACTGGCGCAAATCGTGACTCTGCTGCTGATCTCGCAACTCGCGAACGCCGATCCGCCTGTCGCAGCCGCGACAGGACCGGGACTCGGCGAGATCATGAGCGCGCAGCAGATGCGCCACGCCAAGCTGTGGTTTGCCGGTCAGGCCGGCAACTGGCCGTTGGCCGCATACGAAGTGGATGAACTCGAGGAAGGCTTCGCCGACGTCGTGAAATTTCATCCGACGCACAGGGATTCGCCAGAGCGGCTGAGCGACCTGGTGCCGGAGATGATGACAGCGCCGCTGAAGCAACTCAGGTCAGCTATCGTTGCGAAGGACGATGCACGGTTCAAACAGGCGTTCGATGCGCTCACCGGTGCGTGCAACGCCTGTCATCAAGCGACGCGCTTCGGCTTCAACGTGGTGATTCGCCCGACCACGAATCCGTATTCGAATCAGCGCTTCGAACCGCGCTAGCGGCGACCCGCGCCATGGTGATCCCCGCGGCGCATCGCCTTCTACCAACTGCTCGACAAGTTTTTTTGAAACGCACAGCCTTAATCGGCGCCTCAACCTGATTGTTGGGTAGCCCGGTACCATGCTCGCCGAAACCTGCGCGCTGAACGATGCCGCTGAGCGGGTGGCATCGGGCTCGGGAAATGCGCTGTTTTTCCCCGAACAATTCAACTCAGCGGCAAACTGTGTTGCAATCTATGCATGAAACCGCGATCGGGAGCAGCGGCGTCGGTGCGGTGACAAACCGTACCACGCAGGACCTGGTTCACGATCCTGCGCATTTGCGATCCGCTCGAGCCGACAACCCGTCAAGGATCAGGAGAAATCACATGAACAAGTTCGACACCGCCGCCAGATTTTCGCTGGCAGGTTTGCTTTCGCTAGCGCTGTTGTCGGCCTGCAACAAGGCACCGGACCAGACGACTGCGGCGCCGCCGGCCGCTGCACCTGCGGTTGGACCCAGTACCGCGCAATTCAAATCCATCGCCGAGGAGGGCTTCATCTACGGCCTGCCGCTGGTAATGAACTACGCGATCATGAATGAGTATGCCGTCGACAAGGATACGACCCAGTTCAAGGCACCCTTCAATCAAATCAAGAACGAGCCGCGCGTGTATACCTACAAGGACACAGCGGTCCTCAGCCCGAACAGCGATACGCCGTATTCGCTGGCTTGGCTGGACCTGCGCGCCGAGCCCGTCGTGATCACGGTGCCTAAGGTCGACAAGGACCGCTACTACTCGGTGCAATTGGTGGACGGCAACCTTTATAACGATGGCTATATCGGCAGCCGCGCAACGGGTAACGAAGCCGGCTCCTATGCGGTTGCCGGTCCCGACTGGCAAGGCGACACGCCCGCGGGCATCGGCAAGGTCTTTCGTTCGACGACCCCGTTCATGCTCATTATTTTTCGCACCCAACTCTTCAATCCCAAGGACATGCCCAACGTCGAGAAGATCCAGGCCGGGTACAAGGTCCAGCCGCTATCGGCGTTCCAGGACAAGCCCGCGCCGGCCCCAGCGCCGACGATCGATTTCGTTCCTGCGACGTCGGCCGGCGTCAAGGCCCATTTCTGGAGCTACCTCAGCGCCGCGCTTGATTACATTCCGGAGTCCGACAACGACAAGGACATCCGCGCCAAGCTGGCAAGGATCGGTGTTGGTCCCGGGAAGACCTTCGACATGGGCAGTCTTTCGCCGGAGCAACAGCAGGCGATGGCCGAGGGGATGAAAGCCGGCGACGCCAAGGTCACCGAGTTCGTGGCCGGTGGTGCCACCAACGTCAACGGCTGGCAGGTCGGATCGTTGTGGGGCGACAGCACTTTCTACAACGGCGACTGGCTCAAGCGTGCCGGCGGCGGCAGGGCCGGAATCTACGGCAACGATGCTGCGGAGGCGATGTACCTGCTGGGCCGGACCGATGGCGACGGCCAGACTCTGGATGGCAACAAGCACAATTACACCATCACATTCCCTGCCGGTTCACTTCCGCCGGTCAATGCGTTCTGGTCGGTGACCATGTACTACGGCGAGAGCCAGTTGCTGGTCGAAAACCCGATCAACCGTTACCTCATCAATTCGCCGATGTTGCCGAACATGAAGAAGAACAAGGATGGCTCGCTGACCCTGTACATCCAGAAGGCTTCGCCCGGCAAAGCCAGGGAATCTAACTGGCTGCCGGCGCCGGACGGCCCGATCTACCTGGCCCTGCGGATGTACTGGCCGAAGCCGGCCAGCGACGCTTCGTCGGTGCTGCCGCCCGGCAAGGGGACTTGGGCGCCACCGCCAGTGAAGCAAGTGGATTGATCCGGATGCGGCTCTGAAATCCGCGGGGCGCCTGTGACGGGACGGCCAGCGCCTACAGCGGACAACGCCTCACGGTCGCGACAGGTTCATCAACAGGTGTTTCCCGGCATCGAGAAACCCCTGGCGCAGGTAAACGGGGTAGCCGAGTTCGCTGGGGCGGTTCACCTGTATCTCGTAGCACCCGCCCTCGGTTGCGCGGGCAACGGCTGCTTCGATCAGTTGCCCTCCGACCCCCTTGCCGCGGCTGTTTGGGCTGACGATGAATTCCTCGATGCAGGTGTATTTCCCTGCGCAATGCACCGCGATGGGAAAGGACAGGCTGCAGATCCCGAGTAGCAGATCACCCTCCTGCGCCAGCAGGATCGTTCCTTTTTCCGCGTCTGCAACGATCGCCCGGAACGCAGCCTTGCCGCTGTCCCAGTTGAAAGGCGCCGCGCCTGTGTTCTCCGCCGGGAATTGCTTCAGCAGTTCAAATACTCGTGCTTCGTCGTCTGCCACAGCGGACCGGATTTTCAGCATCTCCATTCCTCACTTCCTTCGCGCAGGTAGAACTCAAACAGCTTCGATCGCCTACTGATCCTATCGCTTTTCGCTCACCCGTCTGAACCTCCGTCCAACTTGATGAGCGCGATTTCGGCGACTTGTTATAGTGCCCGCACGTTCGGGGGAGATGTCCGCGTGTTCTACGTCAAGGCCGTGGCCGCGACCCTTGTCGCGCTGACGCTGTGGGCGTTCCTGATTCTGTTTGGTGCGGTCTCCGGCTGGTGGCGTCAGCCCCTGGCGCCGCCGCGGGATGCCCGGGCGTTCATGGATGCCGCGGTGCGGATGATCGAGTCGAGGAACGCGCGCGGCAACACCGCGCTGGTGTTGATCGACAACGGAGTCGTCTTTGACGAATACGACTCGAACTCGGCGGACCCGGTCGACGGCGACACCGTCTTCGCGGTCGCCTCCATGAGCAAATGGATCGCCGCGTGGGCGGTCATGACGCTGGTGGAACAGGGCCGGCTCGGCTTGGATCGTCCCGTCGACGACTACCTCACCCGCTGGCACCTTCCCGCCAGCGGTTTCGACAACCGTGGCGTGACCGTCCGCCGACTACTGAGCCACACAGCCGGGCTCACCGACGGGCTGGGCTTCGGAGACTACCAGCCGGACGAAACGGTTCCGCCCGTCGAGGTGTCGCTGGCGAATCCACGTGCGTCGTCGGGCGAGCCGGCGGCCATCGCGGTGGGGCGCAAACCCGGCAGTGAATGGGTCTATTCGGGAGGCGGCTACCTGATCCTCGAACTGCTGGTGGAGGAAGTCTCCGGCGAGAGCTTTGAGGCGTTCACCCGGCACGCCATCCTCGAGCCCCTTGGCATGACGCGCTCCGGTTATCGGTACCTGGGGGAGATGAACAACTCGGCGGGGTCCCACGATGCGCGGGGCCAGTCGGCCACCGTCTACCGTTACGCGTGCAAGGCGGCCACGGCCTTCAGCACCTCAGCCCACGACCTGACGCGGTTCGTGCTGGCTCAATTGCCGGGCGCCGCCGACAAGCCGCTTCGGCAGACGACGATCGATGCCATGCGCGAGCCGCAGGCGTCCGTGATGGGTCTGGACATCTGGGGTCTGGGGACGATCCTGTACGCGGCTACCGCGAGCGGCGACCATGTGTTCGGCCACGACGGTGTGAACGAGCCTGCAATCAACAGCACCGCCCGGGTCAATCTGGATACCGGCGACGCCATCATCGTGCTGGAGACGGGGGACCCGTCGCTGGCCACGGTGCTCGGCTTCCACTGGGTGTTCTGGCAGACCGGCCGCCCGGACTTCATCGGACTGCCGGGAGAACTACGGCGGGTGGTTCCGGTGCTGCTAGGGGGCGCGCTCGGCATCCTGGTCCTGGGCGGTGTCCTCACCAGGCGGGCGCGGCAGGCACGCTCTGCCGGTTAGTATCAGAAGCGGCAACTGGATCGCCGATGACGAAACGATGGCTAAAGGAAGACGCGACGGTTGCGTCGGCTTTGGCGCTTGCAGGTGCGATACGGACGAAGGAGATCTCCGTCGTCGAAGCGGTCGAGGCGTACCTGGCTCGAATCGCAACGGTGAATCCGCGCCTCAACGCGATCGTTCAGCAGTCCGATACCGTGCTCGCCGAAGCGCGCGCGGCCGACGATGCGTTGGCGCGCAATGCCAAGGTCGGACCGCTGCACGGGGTTCCGTTCACGGTGAAGGACTGGATCGAAACCGTGGGGCTGATCTGCGCGGCGGGCCATGAGGCGCGGCGCACTTACGTGCCGAAGCGCGATGCAACGGTGGTCTCGCGAATGCGCGCGGCCGGCGCCATCCTGCTTGGCAAGACCAAGCCGGGCGCAACCGCTGACGTATACCCCGCGCCCCGCAATCCATACGATCTCGCGCGCACGACCGGCGGCAGCTCCAGCGGTGAAGCGGCGCTGATCGCGGCATGTGGTTCGCCGTTGGGGCTTGGCAGCGATTCCGGCGGCAGCATTCGCTGGCCGGCGCATTGCTGCGGTGTGGCGGGCCTGAAGCCAACGAACGGACGCGTCCCGAACACCGGCCACGTGCCGCCGATCGCAGCGCTCGCCGACCCGCGCACCGTAATTGGCCCGTTGGCACGCAGCGTCGACGACCTGGCGCTGACGCTCCCGGTCATCGCCGGCATGGACTGGCACGATGCGTCGGTGGTACCGATGCACCTCAGTGATCCGGCGTCAGTCGACATGCGCTCGCTTGCGATTGCCCATTTCACCGAGTTCCCCGGCGCGAACGCTGCGGCCGATGTCACCGCAACGGTCGCTGCGGTTGTCGAAGTGCTGGCACAGGCGGGTGCGTCGACGTGTGCCGCGACGCCACCCCGGATTGACGAATCGCTCGGTATCACGCGCGCGTACTGGTCGCGACCCGAATCGATTTCGTTGAAGACCTGGCGACCAGACAAGGCAAGCAGGTTGAGCGCCGACGACATCGAGCGATCGCTGTTCGAATGGGATCGACTGCGGCGCGCGTTTCTCGAATTCATGGCGGACGTCGACGTGATCGTGTGTCCGGTAGCGGGTTCCGCGGCTCCTGCCGCCGGCGATTACACCGAAGCCGATTACCTTTATACGTTGCCGTTCAGCCTCACTGGTTATCCATGCGTCGTGGTTCGGGCCGGCACGTCGCGCGATGGATTGCCGATCGGCGTGCAGATCGTCGCACGGCCGTGGTGCGATCATGTCGCGCTAGCATGCGGAAGAATCGTCGAGCGGGCGCTCGGGGGCTGGCGGCCGGCGCCGATCGAGATGCAACAATGAGTTCGGGTACCGCGCCGTTCATCGTGATCTTCGGACCGCCAGCGGTCGGCAAGATGGCGGTGGGGCGCGAGATTGAAACGGCCACGGGCGTGAGGCTGTTTCACAACCACATGGCGATCGAACCGGTGCTTCGGTTCTTCCCGTTCGGTTCCGAACCGTTCGTTCGCCTCGTCGACGGCTTCCGCCGCCAGCTGTTCGAAGAGGTCGTGAACAGTGACCTGCCTGGCCTGACGTTCACGTTCGTGTGGAATCTGGACGATCCGAAGGACACGAGCTTTCTCGAACGAACGTGCCACCTGTTCAGCCAACGGGGTTACAGCGTCGCGTTCGTCGAACTCAGAGCGTCGCTCGACGAACGACTGATTCGTAATCGTGCCGCCGACCGGCTCAGCGAGAAACCCTCCAAACGTGATCTGGAATGGTCGCAGCGGAACCTGCTCGATCTCGAGAACTACCGATTGAACAGCGATGGTTTGATACCGCTTGCATACCCACACCTGCTGATCGACAACACGACATCACCAGCGAAGGCGGTTGCGGACCGGGTGATTGAGCACCTGAACCTATCTCGGTTGTGAACCGGCCGATCGTTGAGAAAGAGCGTGATCCGCCTTCGCGCGCCCGCTATTGTGTGTTCGCCGGCGCGTCTTTCAGCTTCTGCATCGCCTGTTTCATCTGCGGTAGCAGGTTGTACACGGCCGGGCTGTTGCCGAGGAAGCCGATCTTGAATTGCGGTGGATACTTGATCAGTTCCTGGATGTACCACGCAGCGGTATGCAACAGCGGTAGTGCCATCGGGATATGACGAATCCCGACGACCGCGTCTTCGTGCGGATTGGTATACAGATTGAACATCGCGGCACCGCCGGTCTCGGTGAAGACCGTTCCGCTGAAGCCGCCGATATCGCCTTTCTGCACCAAGCCGTTCTCGATTTCGCCGGTCCACAGCGCTTTGAACTCATCGACGCGGATTGCAGCGAAATATTGATTGAACGTATAGGGTCGGCTGCGGCGGGCCGATTCGCCATTGTCGGCCAGCAGCATGCCGGTCTGGTCGATGCCATCGATATAAGTGCTCTTCGAAACGAATTCGGCGGGCCCCGCGCCGGGTTTGCCGGCCAGTGAAATACCTGTGTTGAATAGATCGGCGAGATCGAACAGGCCGTCGGAGCGGCGCGGCTTGATCATGCCCTTCCAGTACGCGAAGGTCGGCACCCGTACACCGCCTTCCCAATCGGAGCCTTTGCAGCCGCGGAACGGCGTTTGCGCATGCGGCGGAATTTCGCATTCCGGCCCGTTGTCCGATGTCAGAACAATCAGCGTGTTGTCGAGTTCGCCCGAATCCTGCAGTGCCTTCACCAGTTGCCCCAGCACGTAGTCCATCTCCACCATGCAATCGCCGTACGACGTGCGCGAACGCGATTTTCCGGCCCAGCGATCTGACGGGTAGTTGTCGAAATGGCAGCCGCGCGTCGCGTGGTACAGGAAGAACGGCTTTTTGCTGCCTTTCATCTTCCTGATGAAGTTCACGCTGTAATCCATCCAGCCGCGGTCCAGATCCTTGATACTGACGAGGTCGATGAGGCGCACGCTCTGACAGGTCGTTTTATCGGCAGGCGTGCAATGCACCTCATCATGGCTGAATGGGTCTTTCTCCATCATCGCGAAGCGGTCCGGGGACAGCGCGACTTCGGGGTTGAAGTACGTATCGCGCCATTCCGTGTACATATCGGACACACCGAGGAAGCCGCGGAAGTCGTCGTAACCGACGTTCTGCGGCAGCGAGGCTTGATTCTCGCCCATGTGCCATTTGCCCACGCCTTGCGTCACGTAGCCGAGCTTCTGCAGCACGCTCGGCAACGTCACGGCGCCGTCCAGTCCGCCCGGCTCGCCGTACATCGGCGGCCTCAACAAGCCGTGATGCAGCGGGTTCTGACCGGTGTGAATTGTCGCGCGCGTCGGTGTGCAACTCGGCGTGGAGTAGGCGGACGTCAGCACGAGCCCCTCGTTGGCGAGCTTGTTCATTTCCGGCGTTTCGTTGCCGAGCGCAATACCGCCACCGTTGAAGCCGGGGTCCCACCAACCGACGTCGTCCATCAGGAAGATCAGAATGTTCGGCTTCTTACCGGTTTTCTTCTCGAGCGCCGCGAGCTTCGCACGCGCCGCTTTCTGCTGTTGCGGATGCGACACCGCCGGATACATGTTGTCGGCGGGCTTGACGTCCTGCACGGTGAGGAACTGGTCCGGATGGTTGTAGCCGGGTGCCGATGTCGGTCCTTCGGCGCTGCCTCGAATGTTCTGGTCGGCGGCAATCGCGCCGCCGGTGATCAGCGCAGTGACGCACGTCAGCATCGCAATGGATAGATATCGCATGATCGGACCCCCCCCCTGATCTCGAATTGCCGATGCGATCGCGCGAGCGAGACCGGCATGGAATCCTCCCACGATGTGGCATTCGATCCAAACGGATCTTGACTTGCGCTGCTGACGCGTTAACGTTGCGTGACTTTATCGAGGCCTGCTGATGTCTCGATGCGCCTCGCAACGCCCTCGCGGCCCAACGCCGCGGGGGCGTTTCTCTTTGTTCCCCTACAACAAAGAGATCCCGCCATGAGCAACACCCAATCGACAACTGATTCCAATGCCAACATCGCGTATACGCTGTACGGCACGGGGTCTGCGAACGTACTCGTCCTGCACGACTGGCATGGCGATCACACCGGCTACGATCCGGTTCTACCCTATCTGGATGGTGCGACGTTCACCTACGCGTTCGTCGATCTGCGCGGCTACGGCGCCTCGAGAGATATCGCCGGACGGTACACAGTGGACGAGATTGCGCGAGACTGTCTGAGTGTGGCCGATGCATTGCAATGGTCACGCTTTCACGTGCTGGGACATTCGATGACCGGCATGGCCGTGCAGCGCATCGCCGCAGACGCGACCCACCGGATCAAGAGCGCGATTGCCGTGTGCCCGATGTCGGCGGCGGGATCGCAGATCGACGCCGCGACATTCGAGTTCTTTGCCAGCACCACGACCGATGACGAGCGGTTCCGCGCGCTGCTGCGCTACATGAGCGGTGGCCTCTCCGACCAATGGGAACTGGCGAAGTTGCGGCACTGCCGCACCACCGTCAACGCCGGCTGCCGTCTGGGCTATCTGAATATGTTTGCCCGAACGAATTTCATCGATGATGTGCGTGGGCTGCAGACGCCGTTTCTGGTGGTGATCGGCGAGCACGATCGCGGCCTGGATGGAGACGCGATGCGAAAAACATTTTTGGCTTGGCATCCGAATGCAGAGCTTGTGCAGATACCGAACTGCGGACACTATCCGATGCAGGAATGCCCGCCGCACTTCGCGACGGTGATCGAACGATTTCTACGCCAACATGTGGAATGAGGGGAGGGTACCGTTGGATGCTTCTGGGTATATTGCTCGCCGTAGTGTTGTTGGCGCAGCCCGCTATGGCCATCGATCTCGACGCACTCTGGAACTTCGGTGATCCGGTAGCCAGCGAGCAGCGCTTTCGCGCAGCAATGCAGGATGCGAGCCCTGACGATGCATTGCTGCTGCAGACTCAGATTGCCCGCACGTACGGTCTGCGTGGCGACTTCACGACGGCACGCAAGGTGCTCGCTGATGTTGCACCGCACCTGGCGACGGCCAGCGCCGAGGTGCAGGCGCACTACTACCTCGAACTCGGACGCAGCTACGCGTCGGCTGCCCATCCGGCGCGGTCGCTGACCGATGCAACGCGGCAACAGGCGCGTGATGCGTACGCGCGGGCGATCGAAATCGCCACCGTTGCGGGGCTCGACGATCTGCACGTGGATGCGCTGCACATGTACGGTTTCGTCGATACCGCACCGGCGGATCAATTGAAGTGGGCGCGCGCTGCGCTTGCCGTTGCCGAAGCGTCGAGCCAGCCGGCCGCGCGGCGCTGGGCAGCGTCGCTACACAACAACATCGGCTACGCGCTGCATGAGCAGGGCGAACTCGCAGCCGCGCTGAACGAATTCGAAGTCGCATTGAAGTTGCGCGAACAACGCGGCGATGCCGAGACGATTCGCATCGCGCGCTGGATGATCGCGTGGACATTGCGCGGCATGCAGCGCTACGACGAGGCACTCGCGATGCAGCTGCAACTGCAGAGTGAGTATGCCGCGTTGAACGCGCCGAGCCAGGATGTTTACGAAGAGTTGGAGGCGCTGTACCGCGCGAAGGGCGACGACGTCCGCGCGGCTCACTACGCGGCGCTACGGCAACAGGTAGCACCGTGACATCTTCGGCGCCGCACATCCGCAGCCTCCAACAGCAGGACGTAGCGGCCTGCGAGACCATTCTGTACGCATTGGAATCGTTGACGTTGTGGGGTTCCGAAGACGCCGCTCTGATTTTGGTCAAACACCTCCAGTGCACGCCGATGCAACAGCGGTCGTGAACCCCGCTGTATTTCATCTGCTCGATTTATTGGGTGTGGCGGTGTTCGCGGTCAGCGGCGTGCTTGCGGCCGGACGGAAGAGCCTGGATTTGCTGGGTGTGCTCGTCATTGCCAGTCTGACGGCCATCGGCGGGGGCACGATGCGCGATCTGCTGATGGACCGCCATCCGATCTTCTGGATCGCGCAGCCGATCTATCTGATCGTGATCTGTGTAGTCGCAGCGCTCACATTGATCTATGTGCGCGTGCGACCGCCGCCCGGCAAAGCACTGCTGTTTGCCGATGCGATGGGTCTTGCTCTGTTTACGATTTCGGGTGCGCAGATTGCGGAGACGGCTGGATTCTCGCCGCTGATCGTGGTGCTGATGGCGACGATTACCGGCGTTGCCGGCGGCGTGCTGCGCGACGTTCTGTGTGCCGAAATACCACTGATACTGCGTCGCGACATCTATGCGACCGCGGCGATCGCAGGTGCGTCGTTGTACGTACTCGCAAAGGGAATAGACTTGCCACGCCCCTGGCCCGCGGCGTTGGGAATGGCTACGGTCGTTGTGTTGCGCGTCGTGGCCATCACACGCGGCCTCAAACTCCCGACGTTTGGGATGCCGGAGTAGCGACCCCCGGCGTCAGCCTGGGGTCGATTCCGCTACGGGGAACCGGCGCTCACGGCGGCTGAACGCTTGTCGCAGTCGATCGAGGCGGACCTTTGAAATCCCATAGCGGCTGATGATCAGGATTGCCACCAGGTAGCACGCCGACGGCAGCAGCGCGATCGTGTAACGCAGCGCTGCAATCTGGTCCGGTCCATTTTCGGCGCGCGGGTCGAAACCGAAAAAGCCTAGCAATGGTAAACAGATCCCCACGGCGAGCGCCTGTGTCGCCTTCGAACCGAGCGACCAGACCGCCACGTAAGCGCCGGCAACCGTTTCACGCTGTCGACGTGTAGCGATCTCGATTACGTCGGCCTTCATCGACATCGACAGCGCCACGTAGTTGCCACCGGCGAAGCCGATGACCGCGGTGATCAACACGAACGGCAACAGGTCGCCGGGGCTGAGGAAGACGTAAGCCGGTGTGGCAGCCGCCATGATCAATGTTCCCGTCATCCAGGCTTCGCGTTTGCCGATCCGGTGGGACAACCACACCCAGAACGGCAAGCCGATCAGGTTCACCGCGAAATACGCCAGCAAAATGGGCTGCGCCTGACGTTCCAGATCCATCGCAAACGCGGTGAACAGCATGAACAGTGTGCCGATCATCGTGGTGCCGAGCGACATCAGCATGAACCCGAAAAACAGGATCAGGAACGAACCGTTCGCCACCATCGACCGCACGTTGCGAAGTATCGGCTGATGGGCCGGTGACGCGACGGCTCGCTCGGGCAATTTCCAAACGGTCAATCCGATCAGCAGCGGCAACAGAACGAGGACCATGCCGCCGATGATTACCAGCGCTTCGCTGGCCACGCCGCCGTAGCCGAACAATTTCGTCGCGGCAACCGGCACCAGTAACACGCTGATGTTTCCGGTAAATCCCCACGCCTGACGCCAACCGGTGATCTGCGTGCGTTCATCGAAATCGTCCGATAATTCCGCGCCCCATGCGTAGTAGGGGATGTTGATCATCGTCCAGCCGAACCACAGCACCGTCGACCAGCACAGCAGGTACAGGTTGGTGACGGGACTCGTCGGTACGAACAGTTGATAGGCAGCGAGCATCATCAGCGGCGTACCGGCGACCATCCAGACTTTGCGTCGTCCCCACTGTGATTTCGTGCGATCGCTGAGGGCGCCGATCAACGGATCGGTAATCACATCGCTGATGCGCGCCACCATCAGTAACAACCCGATATCGGTGATGCTCAGGCCAAGATCGCGCGAGTAGAAGAATGGCAGATACAACGAGATCGGAATGACGGCCAGGTAGGTGGCAAACTCCGGCAGCCCGAACAGCATCAACTGAGTTCTTCGTAGCGGTGGCGTCTTCGGCAATGTCGGGTTGTGGTGCATCAACGCGCGCCGCTCAAAAGGATTTCCAGGCTGTGTAGCCTCGTCCGCTCGGCTTGTAGGCGAGCAGTGCCGGCAGATCGGGATGCGATCTGGCTTTGTCTCCGGCGGCTTTGAACGCAGCCTCAGACTCCCATTTCGCATAGTGAGCGATGCTGCGGCCGTCCAGGCCTCGATGCAGGGTGCTCGCAACGAATCCGGACTGCTGGCTTAGAAACGTACCGACGTACGCACCGATCGCCTCGAGCGCAGCGTCCTGCGTGGCGGGGTCGCATTCGAAGGTAACAATCACGATGTGCTGAGCAGTAGTCATAGGATCCCCGTTGATTGCCAGGCGAGCATTTCGAAACTGCCATTGCGGTGCTTCCAGACGCTCGAGAAGCGGCTCGCGAGGTTCTTCTCCACGCCGTTTCTGCTCGCTGTGCCATGCAATGTACCGTGGCAGAGGAACACCTCGCCATGTGTTGAGACGCGTATATCGGTCACATCCAGTGCGCCGTAGACGACCACTCCGGAACCGATGCTCGCAAGCAACCCGCTCTTGCTGTCCAACTTTCCCGACGAGTGAATCCAGATCAGGTCATCACTGAGCAGACCGCCGAGTGTCGCGATGTCTGCGGCGATCATAGCGTTCCTCCGCCTCGCGTCTGCTTCGAGCAGGGCCGTCTCGAGGTCCATCGCGTCTGTCATGTTTTGCTTTTGTTTCTGTTGTGATCTTCGAGCGCGCGGACCAATCCAGTCAGAGTTGCGTTGACCGGCGCAGAGATGCCGACTTTTTCAGCTTCGCGCGGCACCGCGCCATTGATTACACCCACCTCGCTTGCCCGGCCGGCTTGCAGATCCAGCAGAACCGAAGGCTTCGCATCAGGCATCCGGGCGGCAAACGCACGAACGTGCGCGATGGGATCGTCGAACGGCAGCGAAATGCCGCGCGCCAGCGCCACACCGTACGCCTCGGTGGCGGCGGCGCGGCTGACCGGGCCGATGTGCGCATGGTCCATCGCTTCTCCGATCGTCATACCGGTCAGTGCACACGGTGCGCTGTAGGCAACGTTGCAGATGAGCTTTTCCCACTGCATCGATTCAATGTCCGTCACCGCCGCTGCATCGAAGCCGGCCGCCTGCCAGACCGCAGCCACACGCGCCACGTCGGCCTGTCGAAGGCCCGCAAACGCTCCCATTCGGATTGCTTTCATATCATTGTGATGCGCGTGGCCGGGCTCCGGAAGTGATGCGCCGAAGCCCTGCGCCACGCCGACGATCAATCGATCCGCATCGACGACTTCTGCAACCGCGTCGGCACTGCCCAGTCCGTTCTGAATCGTCAGTATCAGGGTTTGGGGGCCGATCAATGCGCGTGCCGTTTTCGCGGCTGCGGTAACGTGGGCGGCCTTGACGGCGATGATCAGCAGTTCAACCTCTGAGTCCGGCCCGCTATCCGGGGGGCTGCTGAACGCGCGCATCGCAACGCGTCGATCTCCGCTGGCTCCCGAGATGCGTAAGCCCTGTGAGTTGATCGCATCGACGTGGGCCCGATTGGTGTCGATGCCGAGCACAGCGTGACCTGCAGACGCCAGCAAGCCGCTGTAGATGGAACCCATTGCGCCACAACCCACCACGGCTATCCGCATTGCACGTCTCCGCACGTCAAGTCACTCATCTGCAGCGAGCGCCGCGAGATGTCTACGCAATTCAGGCTTCTGCTCGAGACCGAATCCCGCGGCATCGCTGGGCCACACCTTGCCGTTTTCGATGCGGCATTGCGGCGCATAGCCACCGAAAGGTTGAAAGACACCGGGGTAAGCCTCACAGCCACCGAGGTCGAGGCCCACGGCGATATGCAGATTGATCAGGTGGCCGCCATGTGGGTAGCACTGCCGTCTGTCGAAACCGCTGTGTTCGAGTGCGGCCAGCATGTGCTGGTACTCGGTCAGACCGTAGCTGATGCCCGGGTCCATCTGAAAAATATCCTTGCCCGTGCGCATGCCGCCATACAGCATCAGATTCCGCGCGTCGCGTGCGCTGAACAGATTCTCGCCGGTGGCGATCGCTCCGTCATATGCCTCGATCAGCGCGCGATTCAATTCATAGTCGAGCGGATCGCCGGGTTCTTCGTACCAGCGAAGATTCATGTGCTCAATGGCGTGCCCGTAGGCCAGTGCGTCTTCGAGATTGAAGCGACCGTTCGCATCGACTGCCAATCGTGAGCCCGTCCCGGATACCCGCAGCGCCGCTTCGATTCGTTCGATGTCTTTCGCTAGCGACGCCCCACCAATCTTGATCTTGAAGGCATCGAAACCGAGTGCCTGATACGCCTGAAGTTCTTCACGCAGTCGGGTCAGGGAGTCCTGCGGATAGTAATATCCGCCCGCTGCGTAAACCGATGCACCACGTCGTTCGACAGAGCGGCCGGCATGACGGGCAATGCTTGCATAAGCGGGCTCGTCATCGAGTTTTGCATTCAGATCCCACACCGCGAGTTCGAGCGCGCCCGCAGCGCCAGCCCGGTCGCCATGACCGCCCGGCTTCTCATTGCGCAGCGAAGCAGCGGCAACACGGGCCGGATCGAAATGTCGCTCATCCTCTGTCAGCAACGACTGAGGGTCCGCGCCGACCAATCGTGGAAACAAACGCTCATTCAGAATGCTTGCCTGGCCGAACCGGCCGATCGAATTGAAGCCATAACCCACCACCGGCTGTCCGTCACGGCGCTGGTCACTGATCAGCGCGACCAGCGAAACGGTGTGATCTGCAAAACTGACCACGGCATTGGCGACGGCACCTTCCAATGCAACCGTCAGTTCTCTAGTCTCTACGATCCGCATCGACGTCCAGTCGGCCGGGGATCGTCAAACACGGGTCGCGACCCACGCGGCGATGCGATCGGCGACGTCGTCGCGGGCGTTGCCCGGATTTTCCAGGTAGTGATCGCCGGTCACGAACTCCAGCGTCTTGTCGGTTGCTCCCAACGCATCGTGTATGCCGCGCGCGTCGCTGGGGAACACGCCGGTATCGGCCATGCTCTGAATCACCAGCGCCGGCACGCGAACACGCGCGAGGTGCGCCGCGCCGCGGCACTGCGAATCACGCAGGCTCCACATCGACAGCCAGGTGCGCAGCGTGTTGGTCAGCCCGATACCGCGCGGCGAGAAGTTCGCGGTCTTCGGATCGCCTGCGTAGCAGAGGCCGACCTTACGCTCCGACGGGTCGAGCGCGCCGTCCATCAGGCGGGGATCGGCCCACGTGCGCTGCATCGTGAACGCGCGGTCGAACATGCCGATGCGTTTCAATTGATCGAGCTGCGACCACACCCAGTCGGTGATGCGATGGTTGCGCGCCTCCTGGGCTGCTCGATAGCGGGTGACGAACTCAGCCGAATACGGTGGCCCGTTGTCGGGGTTGTACATGTTCAGCGTTTGATCGATCAGCGTCGGATCGCGTTCGTCGGTGACCGACGGATCCATCCACGCGGTGAGCACTTCGGGACGGCCCGCGTGCGCGCACAGCGACACGTACAGATCGGCCGCGATCAATTCATTGACCGCCTCCGGCAGCTTCAACCCCGGCGTTGCCGTGATGTTCGGTTCCACCGCTTGCGATTGATACGCGCCCATCAGCGAACCGCCGCCGGAGTTGCCGATAATCACCACGCGTTCGACGCCGGCCACCTCCTTCAGCCAGCGCACGCCGACGCCGATGTCGATCAATGCGTGTTCGAGCAGGAAAAATGCTTCGTTGCCCCGAAAGCGGGTATTCCAGCCGAGAAAGCCATAGCCGCGCTGCGCCATGAATTCGCCGAGATAATGCTCGCTGAAATCGACGTTGTAGTGGGTCGCAATGAACGCGGTCGTCGGCCGGCGGTCTCTCGGGCGATGGTACAAACCCTGACACGGATGAAACCCCGCACCGTTGCGCGGTGCCGTGGGTGATGTCAGCGATACGAATTCACGCTGCGTTGCCTGCATGATGCCCCTCAGGAGGATGGTTAGAGATTCAGTTCCGCTCGCGCGATGTCACGTCCAAGCACCATGTTACGCAGCTTGCCGAACGCGACATCGCGAGGCAGATATTTCATGCCGCAATCCGGCGCGACGATCACGCGTTCGGCAGGCAGATGCTGCAGCGCGTCGCGGATACGCTGCGCGACCTGTTCCGGCGTCTCGATCGATAGATCGTGCAGATCGAGTACGCCCACATGAATCCGTTTCGACGGCAACCGGCTCAACAGTTCGAGATCGACGTGCGGCTGCGCGCATTCGAGTGATATTTCATCTGCTGCACACGCGTCGAGTTCGTCGAGGAACGCGTATCCTTTCGGTTTGTTCGCGACGTGTTTGCCGTAGCCGAAACACACGTGCAGAGCGGTGGTGCCGGTTGCGCCCTGTAACGCACGATCGATCGCAGCGACCGCATAGTCGCGCGCTGCTTCGGGTCGCGCCTGAACGTACGGCTCGTCGAGTTGCACCACGTCTACTCCGGCGGCGAACAGTTCCAGCAGTTCCTCGTTGACGGCCGCTGCGTAAGCCAACGCAAGTTCGCCAGCGTCCTTGTAATATTGATTCTGCGCCTGCTGAGACATCGTAAACGGCCCCGGCAGCGTCACCTTGATCGGCAGCTTGGTGTGCTGCTTCAGAAACGCGACGTAGGGCGTTTCGACTGATCGCGTCCGCGAGATCGGACCGACCACGCGCGGAACCGGCACAGTTTTGCCGGTTCGGTCCATCGTTTCGCCGGGATGATCCAGGTCGAGTCCGGCAAGCGCCGTAGCGAAGTTGTTAGAATAGCTTTCCCGGCGCATCTCGCCGTCGGTGACGATATCGACGCCGGCACGATGCTGATCCTCCAAAGCCAGAATCGACGCGTCGTTTTGCGCTTCCTCCAGATGCTCCGCACCAACGCGCCAGAGTTCGCGCGCTCGCACGCGAGGCGGCAACCGTTCGCCCAGACGCGCCCGGTTGATCAACCAATCGGGTTGCGAATAGCTGCCGACCAGACAGGTGGGAAGTATCACGTTCATGCAAATCGATCCTCATCGAAAACAACCATTCCCGCCTCTGCGAAGTTGCGATGCATCGCCATCAGGACGCGGCGCGTGGTGGCCACGTCTTTGCGGGAAATTCCGCGTTGGGCGATCGCGTGCACTTCGCTGACGTACGGTAGCAGCGTCGCTTCGAGACGACGTGCCCGTGCGGTTAGATGGATCCGAAACTTGCGGGCGTCCGCCACGTCGTCCTTGCGTTCGACGAGGCCGCTTTTCAACAGGCTGCGCACCGAACGCACGGTCGTGGCCTCCGTCGCGCCAACCCGCTGTGACAATTCGCGCTGGCTGATGCCATCTTCCTCCCACAAAACGCGAAGGAAGCGCCACTGGCCGGGCGTGATGTGGTGTTTCGCAAAGCGCGCACCCAGAGCGCTGGAGAAACCCCTGAACGCGATGCGCGTGAGATGGCCAATGCTCTGCATCCGGTCCGCGTAACGATTGTCGGTCATGCCTATCCTCAAAATTAGTTTGCATGCTTAGGATTTAGCATGCAACAATTTGTAACGGAAAGGCTGGCTCGAACCAGATTCCGTCGAGTTGGATACGGGGATTACAAACAGGGGAACCAACCATGCAACGTTCTTGCACGCTATTGTGGAGCGTGGCATTTGCCGTGCTCGCGTTGACGGGTACCGCGCACGCAGAAACAGACGCCCGCCCGACACCTGACGAGGGTGCCAATCAGATCGAAGTCATCACGGTGACCGCACGGAAGCGTGCCGAACCGATCCAGACAACGCCCGTCTCGGTGACAGCCCTCGATGCCGCGCAGATCGGAAAACTCTTCGTTCACGACCTTGCCGATTTGGATCATCAGGCGCCGAACTTCACGATTGAGGGCGTTGGCGCAATCCATCGTAACGCGGCCGTGATCTATTCGCGCGGCGTTGGCTATGCCGGCGTCGACCAGGGCCAGGACCCGGCGGTTGGGGTATCAGTGAACGGCGTGTTCTCAACCCGCAACATCGGCGCGCTTTCCAATATGTCCGATGTCGAAACGGTCGAGATCCTGCGCGGCCCCCAAGGTACGCTTTTCGGCAAAAACACCATCGGCGGCGTTATCAACATCACCACCCGAAAGCCTGGCGACGTTTTCGCAATTGACGGGTTTGCGCGCTATGGAAATTACGGTCGGCAGGACTATTTCTTCGCGACCGACCTCCCCCTCACAGACACGTTCGGTGCACGTTTTTCGTTCCTGAGCCAAGACTCCGAGGGGCCTTATCACAACGCCTATAAGCCACCACCCGGTTCTCCGCCGGTCCCCCAACATCTGGGCGGCGACGATATCAAGACTTTGCGTGGCACTTTGGTCTGGCAGCCCACATCGGAATTCGACGCGACTTTCGTTGGCACCTATATGGATGACCAAAGCCCATCCGTAGGTGGGCAGAACGGCTCGGTGCCAACTGATGCACTGTCGGCGTTCTTCGGTCATCCTGGCTATGACTACCGCACCCCGGGACTACCTTACCCGCCGGGTCCGAACAAACCCTACGCGGTCTTTCGAAATTTCCCGAGTGGCGATCACCAGGAAACGACGGCCCTTTCGCTGAATATGCGTTATCACGCCGAAGGTTTTGACCTCGTATCCGTCACGGGTTATGAGGAGGATACAAACGACAGTCTCAGCGATTACGACAATACGGAACTGAATTTCTTCCAATCCAAATTCAGCCTGTCCAATAAGGAGATCAGCCAGGAAGTACGCATCGAATCGACAGGCAGTTCGGCGTTGCAATGGGTTATGGGTGGCATTTATTCGAACCGCCGATGGACCGGGACGCAGCTCTTCTACTCACTGTTCCCGACACTCGACAATCACATCGACTATGCGCGGCAGCACGATGATGCGTGGGCGGTGTTCGGTCAGGCGGAATACAACATCACCGATGCGTTGCAACTCGAAGCGGGTGTGCGTTATACCGACGAGACCAAAGACATCTATCGTATCCCTTCGCACGACGCGTCATTGCCAACGCCGAATCCGTTCATTCACAAGGACACGTGGACGGAGACCACTTATCGGGCCGGCGTCAATTATCAGTTCGGCGAAGACAAGATGGTCTATGCCACGTACTCCACGGGCTTCGTCGCGGGCGGCTACAACACACGCGTCGATACAAATTTCCTGACTGCGCAGCCGTACTCTCCGGAAAAGGTGAAGGCGTGGGAAATCGGCTTGAAGTCGGATTGGCTCGAGCACCGCTTGCGCGCAAACATCGCCGCGTTCATCAACAAGTATGACGACTTGCAGGTCGGCGCCTTCATTCCTGGCGGTGGGTTGCAACAAACAATCGTCAACAACGCATTCGAGAAGGCCAAAGGTGTGGAATTGGAATTGACTGCGTTGCCGATCGAAAATCTGTTACTCAGCGCCGCGGTCGGCTACCTCGATGCCTACTACACCAGCTTTGAAGCCGACGTGAAGGGGACCGGTGTTGCCGATTTCTCCTATCTCGATGTACCGCGCGCGCCGAAATGGACCGGTCGGCTGGCGGCCTCGTATAACTTCATGCTCAATGGCCACGGTACGCTGACGCCTAACGTCTCGTATTCGTACGAAGACTCTCACTACACCGATCTGACCAATATCGCACCAGGTTACCAGAAGGCCTACGGCATCTGGGATGCAAGCCTGACGTACGAGGCGCCCAGCGGCCTGTGGACGCTATCGGCATATGGCAAGAATCTCAACGACGAGCTGCATCGTCTGTCGGCAGTGCCCAGTTCGGGATACTTCACCCAACTGTATTTTGCCAATCCCCGCACGTATGGACTGCAGCTGTCGGTGAAGCTGCAGGAGAAATAGCCGCGGCTTACAGTGGATACACGATGGTGTTCGGTACTAGCACCGAATCGTAGACGCAGCGCTTCTCGCTGAACTGAAGCGCGCCGTCGCTGCGTCGTTGTACGACGTCGATGTAGCGGCCAACGCTCAGAATCCTCGGCAGCTCGTCGGGCAGCACTTCGATTACCGTGAAGTTTGCGGTGACGTCGATGCTGCCGGCGGCAATGCCGAGCACGCGCACATTGGTGATCTGATGCCGGAGATAACGCGGCTCGTGCATGATCGTCTCCTGCGTCGCGCGAATGCGATCCGTCAGCATGCCGCGGCTTTCGCAGCGAATGATCGCCAGTGGCAGGCCGCGATCGTAGTTGTCGCGCGGCGTCACCAGATACAGACACTGTTCGGCGAACAGATCGGGCCAGTCGCGCAGCGGCCCATCGTCGAGCAGCGCACCGTAGCGCGAATATAGATTCTCGAGTTCGCACTGCAGCGCCGCGTCGATTGCCATCTACAGACCCATCACCAACCGATAGTGCGAATAGAACGCGCGCAAAGCCGTTTCGGTGACCATGTGCTGCGTGTCATCGGTATCCCGTCCGCCCATCAGCAGCACGCCGGCGTCACGGGGATGCCGTTTGACGCCCTCCTGATTCAGCTTGATCACCTCACTGTCATCGCCGGATACGAGCCCCGCCGCACTCATCAGATTTGCCTGCCGTAAGCGGCGGGTCGTCATCGCTTCGTCGTCATCCGCATATCCAAAAAATGTCCAATGTAATTCGAACGACCCGGGATCGCGCGGCTGAATCTGACGCAGCGCGAGCGTGTTGGATTGTTGCTGCACGATCAGATTCGGCCAGATGGTCTGCATCACCACGGTGGCGTCGTCGGGAAATTCTTTCACCGGATCGAGCAGCCGTGCATCCTGCAGTACGAAATCTTCGCGCAGGTTCGTGATGTCGCGTGTTGCAGCACTGGCTTTCGCTTCGCCGCGCTGCGAGATCAACAAAGCGTGTGCGCCACTGGGGTCCATCCGCACCTGCGATTTCTGGTCGGCACGGAACAACCCGAACGTCACGAGGAACACATGCAGCAAGGATGCGTGATACGGATCTTTGATGTTCTCGAACATCAGCTTCCAGTTGCCCGGAATCAGTTGCCGCGAGTAACCCAGCAGTTTCAATTTACGGCCGTCGAATACGCGATCGAAATAGTGCGTGTTCACGTCGCCGAGATATGCCGTAAGTTCCGGTAGCTGATGGTTGAATGACGCGAAGATCACGCCGTTGCGCGTGCAGATCGCGAGCCGCGGCAGTGCATAGCCGGCGCGTTCGAAATCGTCCGGCATGCCGCCCAGATTGTTCACGCCGTTGATGAACGGCACGCCGCGCAGCGCGCCGCTCGCATCGTACGACCACTGGTGATACGGACAGACAAAAAAGCGATTGTTGCCGAATTCGTTACGGCACAGCTTTACGCCGCGGTGCGCGCAGCGATTGACGAAGCCGCGCAGTTCACCCCGTTCGTCGCGCGTGATGACCACGGAGGTGGTGCCCATCCGCGTTACCTTGAAGTCGCCGGGATTCGGCACTTCGATTTCCAGGCCAACATAAGCCCAGCCGGCGCCGCAGAAGATCCGGTCCATTTCACGTTCGAATATCACCGGATCGGAATAGATCTGATACGGAATGCGGGTGCTGCCGTCGCCCGGCCACAGCAGAGTCGTCTGGTCGTTCATACCGCAATCGTCCGATTGACGTCGATGGGTCGAGCGATAATACTTTTATCCCAAAGCTTTTCAACCCGAGCCTCAGCGAACGCGGATGACGGATAAGATACCGAAACTGGCGTTTGCCGAACTGCCTCCATCGATTGCGGACGCGCTGCGGGGAAAGTACGAGCGGCTCGGCTATCTCGGTGAGTTCTTCGCCCGCACCGCGCATCAGGAACAGGCATTGCGCGCGTTCATCGAATTCACCGACGCATCGAAGGGTGCGCTCGAACCGCGCATCGTCGAGTTGATCGCGCTGACGGTGTCGCTGATGAAGGACGTCGACTACGAGCGCAATCAACATGAACGCCTGAGCGTCAATCTGGGGTTCGGTCGCGACTGGGTCGAGCAGGTCGAGCAGCTTGCCCCGGAAGTGGCAGGGCTCTCCGATCTCGAACGCACGGTGCAGCGCTTCGTCATTGACGCTGTCAGCCACGACGGTCGCGACGTGACGCCGAGACTCGATGCGGTGGTCGATATGCTCGGCTACGCAAACGCCGTCGCCGTGATGATGGTGATGGCGCGCTATACGACGCACGCATTGATGGTGAACTGTTTGCGAATTGAACCACCGGTACCGTCGATCTTTGAGGACGGCTACACAGGCAAAGCAACCTGAAGGATGCCGACATGACTCGACCCGACGTGGTGATCGTCGATGACAGCGGGCAATCGCACCGCGATCCCGAAAAACTGAAGCCTGCGCACGACTGGCCGCCGGTCACCATCACGCGCGCGATGATCGATCGCGAAGTCGAACGCCTCGCCGATCAACCGCGTCCCGCAAACGGACGCCGCTCGGTGTTGTTCGTACACCCGAGTGCGCCAACGCCCGGCCGCGGCCTGACACCCGGCGTTCAAGTCAGCCTCGACGTGCTGAAACCCGGTGAAGAAACCGTGCCGGTTCGCCACAACTCGACACAAGTGAATTTCTGTATTCGCGGCAGCGGCGCGACATGCATCGGCGATCGACGTATCGCGTTCGATCAATACGACGTGTGGAATCACCCGTCGTATGCGACGTATCGGCACATCAACGATTCGAAAGACCTGCACGTGCGGCTCACCTATTCGAATGCAGCCTTGCTCGAAATGATGCGCGTACACCTGGTCGAAGAAGACCCGCAGTCCGCGGTGCCGGCGAAACCTTCCAAACACTCAGAGACGATGCGGTTGCCGACCTTTCAGATTGGTGATGACGGCGCCGCGTTGATGCCGTATGAAACGCTGATAAATCCGCCTGCCATGGCGTCACACGTGCTGCATTGGCCGTGGCAGACGGTCAAAACGAATCTCGACAAGCTCGAAGCGCTCGGCAGCCAATACGTCGGCCGGCGCCTGTATCTGCTCTACAACACGAAAACCGAACGCTTCAACGGCACGACACCGAACTTTTTCGCAACGATGACGATCCGCCCGCCGAGCATCATCGACCGGCCGCATCGCCACGTATCTTCGGCGATCAATTACTATTTTCACGGTTCGGGTTACAGCCGCGTGGAAGGCAAACGCTACGAATGGTCGGCCGGCGATCTAATGGTGTCGGCACCCGGCTGGGCCGTGCACAACCACGCGTCGTACGATGAGTCCCCCGTATACGAACTGACGATTCAGGACCAGCCGCTGAACATCTACATGGAATCGTTGCTGTGGCAGGAAAGCCTCGATCAACCCGGCCGCATTCTCGGCAGCGACGCCGGCTTCGCGACGAATCGAAGCTGACGCAGCGCCATGATCAAACTCGAACAGAACGCACTACGCGGATCGATCACGCCGCTGATCACGCCGTTTCGCAACGGCGAAGTGGACTACGACACATACGCATCGCTCGTTGAACGCCACATCGTGGAGGGTGGCCACGGCGTGCTGGTAAACGGCACCTCGTCGGAGCCCAGCACGCTGACGGTGGACGAGCGAAACCGGCTGGTGCAACTTGCCGTGGAGATTGCACAGGGGCGCACGCAAGTCATCGCGGCGACGGGCTCGCAGTCGTATGCCGAAACCGAGGCGCTGACGGCCTTCGCAGCCAAGGCGGGTGTCGATGCGTTGCTGATCGTCACCCCTTACTACATCCGTCCGCCGCAGCGCGGCCTCGTCGAGTACTACACGGCACTCGGCAAGCTGAGTGATCTGCCGTTGATGATCTATCACATACCGGTCCGGGCGGCCGTCAACGTGGAACTGTCGACGCTCGTCGAAATCGCGGATCGGGTGCCGCACTTCGTTGGCATGAAACACGCGTCGACCGATCTTGCGTTCGTGTCGGATTGCCTCGCCCGCCTCGGCGCGGACTTTCGAATATTCGTCGGGCTCGAAGAACTGAGCTTTCCGATGCTCGCGCTCGGTGCATGCGGCCTGATGAACGCGGTCGGCAACCTGGTGCCCGGGCAGGTTGCGCGGCTGTACGAAACCACGGCGGGCGGCGACCTCGAAGCCGGCCGTCTGGCGCACTACGAAATGCTCGAACTGAATCGGGCGGTGTTCTGGGACACGAATCCGATACCCATCAAGTATATGGCGAAGCGTCTCGGCGTCATTCCGAGTAACGAGCATCGATTGCCGATGGTACCGGCGACAGCGGAACTCGAGCGGCGCCTCGATGCATTGCTGCGTTCGACGGGCTTGTTGCAGGACTGACATGCACTACGATCCGCGCATCGATCTGAGACCGGCGCCGCTCAAATACAATCCCCTCAACGCGCTCGTTGCGCCGCGGCCGATCGGTTGGATCACGTCGATCAACAGCGAGGGCCGCGTCAACCTCGCGCCGTTTTCATACTTCAACGCGTTTTCGGCCGACCCACCGATCGTTGGGTTTGCACCGAACGCTCACTCAACGCACGGGCACCACAAAGACACCCTTCGTAACGTGCGCGAGGTACCCGAGTTCACGGCGAGCATCGTTTCGGCGGACCTGGCGATCGCGATGAACGAAACCTCGCGGGACCTGCCATATGGCGAGAGCGAATTCGACATCGCGCAATTGACGATGGCCGCATCGTGTAACGTCAGCACGCCACGCGTCGGCGAGGCACGCGCGGCGCTCGAATGCCGCGTGTTCGATGTGATCACGTTGCCTGCCGGAAAAGACGGCCGCAGCAGTCACCTCGTGCTCGGCGAAGTGATCGGCATATACCTCGACACGGAGCTGATTACCGCCGACGGCCGTGTTGATACGCTGGCACTCGGCCAGGTTGCACGGCTCGGCTACAGCGACTACACAAACGTAGTGGCGCTGTACGAAATGCGCCGCCCGGGCTGATCGCAATGGCTGCACAGCATCCCGACACCGACCCTCTCGCGAGCTACGGCTACCAGGCGCGCGCGACGCACCGTGCATTCGACCGCATGCTGGCACGCCACATCGGCAGGCACGATCTGTCCAACGGCTTCTGGTATCTGTTGCGCGTATTGTGGCGCCGCGAGGGTATGTCGCAACGCGAACTGGCGACAGAAGCCAATCTCACCGAATCTTCGACCGTGCTGATGCTCGAATCCATGCGCCGCGCCGGCTTAATTCGAAAGCGCCGTGACTCGGCGGACAGACGCCGCAGCAACGTGTACCTGACGGCCAAATCCAAGCGCATGAAAGCGCAACTCGAACACTATGCCGAACGTGTCAACACAATCGCCGCGCGCGGCATCGCGCAGCGCGATCTCGATACGTTCCTGCGGGTCGCCATTCGGATGCGCGAGAACCTCACCGGCTACACGCAGACTCCAGATTGAATATGCGGATCCGAATTCCGCCCCGGTCGCGGCTGCCTATTCGGCAGGCTCGAACTCCAAAGCCCGCTTTTTGCCGTCGGCATCCACCGGCTCGTGCTTCACGTCGATCTTTGGATCGAGTTGCCGCGTCCAGGCCGCGAATTCCAGACAGATACCGTCGGGATCAAAGAAATAAATCGAACGCACAAACGTCGTCGGGGTGATTTCCGGACTGGCCTGCCGCGGCGAATCATCATGGTTCATGATGCGCGTACACTCCACGCCGCGGGCCTGCAGCTTGTCGTAGTACTCATCGATCTGGTCCGCTGAAACATTGAGCGCCACATGGTTCATCGAACCATGACCGGAAATTATGCTGTCGCCCGAACCCGGAAGAGCACCGGCCGCCGCTACGCCAGGCGCTGCCTCCGGCGCACCCGGAAACCAGAAGAACGCCAGCGAATCGCCATTGCCGATATCGAAAAAGAAATGCTGGCCCATGTTGTTGGGCAGATCGATAGTCTTGACCAGCGGCATACCGAGCACATTGGTATAGAAATCGACCGTCCTGGCCATGTCTTTGCACACCAATGCCAGATGATTGATGCCCTGAATGTTGAACACGTTGTTTCGCGGCGCCGGCACGATTGATTCTCCTGAAAGCTGTCGTTGCCGGCGAGCGTAGCACTTGGCATCTTAGGAGACCACTTCGGCAGGTACGCGTGCGCTGCGCGCCGAAGCTGCGCAACTATCGGTCGTATGCAATCGAAACGCGCTGCTACGACGTCGGCTACCATCCAGGTGACTGTCGTATAGTCCGGTCGTGTGACGTGAGACCATAGATGACCGACATCTTTCTGTCCTATGCGCGGTCGACTCGACCGATCGCGACGTTGGTCCAGGATGCCCTGGCAGCGCACGGCTATTCGGCACGTTGTCACTGATTCAGCAATTTGCCTGTGGGGTGGGGCTCACCGATGTGGTTTACGACCTCTTCGAGCGCGCAAACTTCGATCGTCTATTCGAACCTGCTGGACGGCCCTTCGAAGGCGACTACGGCTCCATCACCTGTTTACGCCACCCGATGCGATGCGCCGCGACCGCCGCTTCGTGAAACTGTGCGCACAGCTCGGGTTGTGCGACTACTGGGTCAAGACCGGGCGCTGGCCGGACTGCGCCGACGAAGTCGCGCCGTATTACGATTTCCGCGCTGAAGCACAGCGTTACGTCGCGCACGGACCGTAGTGGCTCACGAGATCCCGATGCCGCCGACGCGTACCCACGGAAATACCGCGGAACCAAAGTCTGCGCGCTCGGACGACACCGCAACGATGTTCGTCAACAGCTCCGCCATATTGCCGCTGACCATCGTTTCCGAGATCGGGAATGCGATCTCGCCGTTTTCGATGTAGTAGCTGTTCTTCGCGATACCGGAGAAGTCGCCTTTGTCGTTCGGGCGGCCACCGGAGAAACGCGTAATCATCACCCCGGATTTCACATCGCGAATCATTTCGGCGAGCGGTGTGGTACCCGCGTCCACCACCCATGCGCCGCCGCCGGTGACCGCGCGGTCGAGCCCGGTCTTGCGCGCGCCGTACTGATCGAGCAGAAAACTCTTCAGCACGCCGCGTTCGACGATCGTTGCGTTCTGTGCCTCGTAGCCATCGCCGGTGACACAGTATCCGCCAACCAGTTCTCTCGGCCGCGAATGCAACGTCAGCGCTTCGTTTGCAACGATTTTGCCGAGTCTGTCCTTGTACAGCGACGTGCCCGAGATCATCGCCTGGTCGCCGATACGTCCGATGAGAAAGCCCAGAAAATCACCGATCGAATCTGGTGTGATGATCAAATCGCCGGTGAACTTCTGCGGTACCTTGCGGGTGCGCACCTGTTCGGTCGTCTGCCGCATCAACGTGTCTGTTGTCGCGAGCGAGGCGAGCGGTGCATCGAGTTTGGCCAGCGTCATGCCGGTGTAGTTGAACGACGATACGTCGTTGCCGTCGCGCGCGGTAAACATGGCGCTGGCATGGTAGACGTTGCGCGTGGTATCGAAGTCGACGCTGTTCGAATTGAGAAACAATGTCTGACGCGAGCGGAACGCGACCGCTGCAGAACCCATCTTCAACGTAGGGTAGTGGGTGTTCGCGTGGTCCAGCAGTTCGGCCACCCGCTCGTACATCTGATCGAGATCGGGTTCGGCTACACCGCTGATGAACGTGCGCTTCGGTTGCGCCTCTGCGATGTCGTTGGCCGGATCAGCGCGGGAGCCGCTCGCAACAGCCCACAGACTGTCGACCGCCTCCGAGAGCCCATCGGCACCGACATTGTTCAACGTTACGCTGCCTTGCTTGTCGTCGACGATGCCGAGCAGCGACAGTTCGACGTTGTGCGTGGTGCGCAGCAGATTGGTGTGCCCGAACTCGGCCTGCAGTTCATGCTGATCGTAGTGCGCCAGCCGCACGTGGGCTTTCTGGAAGCCTCGTTTTTGTAGCGCATCGAGGCAGACCTCGGCAAACACGCGATCGGCCATGTCAGACGCCCCCGAGGTGCACGCGACACTTGATCGAAGGGCCGCCCATGCCCACCGGAATCGGCGTCTTCTTGCCGCACATGCCGGCGCAGGTCCAGTTCATTTCATCGGAAACCATCGAGATGGTCTTCAGCAGATCGAAGGCGACGCCGGAAATCGTCGTATCGGTGATCGCGTGGCCGAGCTTGCCGTTCTTGATCTCGTAGCCGAGCGTCACGCCGAACATGAACTCGGACGTCGAATCCGCCTGGCCGTTGGATGGTCGCAACAGGTAGTAGCCGTCTTCGATGCTCGCGATCATGTCGTCGAGTTTGTCGTTGCGCGGCAGGATCGCCGTGTTGCGCATGCGGATCAGCGGTTCGTCCGAGAACTGGAACGCGCGCGCGTTGCCGGTGGGCGGCACGTCGAACAGCACCGCGCTTTCCTTGTTGTGCATGAAATTCTTCAACACCCCGTCTTCGATCAGGATCGTATCGAGGCTCTCGACACCTTCGTCGTCGATGTACACGGGTACCGGCAACGGCTCGCCTTCATAGGTATTGGCGAAATCGACCAGTGTCACCAGCGGACTGGCCACGAGTTTGCCGATGTAGTCACCAGCCACCGAACCTTCCTGCACGATGTCGGCTTCGGTGGTGTGGCCGATGGCCTCGTGGGCAAGGATGCCGGCGAGATCGGAGTCGAGCACCACATCGTGCAGACCGGCGCGTGGCGCGACCGCCTCGCGTTTATTCATAAGGTGGCGATGAATCTCGGCGATGTCGGCGAACAGCGCACCCGGCGCGCTGAAGACATCTTCGAACTGACCCCGCCCGCCGAACGACTTGCTGTATTCGACCGGCTGACCGGCGTTGTTGGTCGTCGTCAGGCGCACCTGGATCAATGACCGCGTGGTGTTCGAGTAGCCCTCGGACGCATCGGCGGTGTAGAGGTGCTTCTCCATGTCGAGGTCGAGCCGGGTGACGCTGCGCGATTTCAGATTCGGATAGGTGCGTGCGATGTGCGCGTCGAGGGCTTGCAGAAAGTCGATCGATTGCTGTTGCGTGAGTCGAGGCCGCCGGGTGGCGAAGTCGCTTTCTTTGAACGTCTTGGCGCGCGGCAGCACGATGTCGGGTCGCGCGGCGTGGCGTGCGAGGAATGCAGCGTTGCGCTTGGCCTCCTCGACGGTTGAGATCACTGCGTCGTTGTCGAATTGCGGCCGCGACGCGAATCCCCACACGCCGTCCTTGAACACGCGCGCGGAGACGCCGCCACCTGATGTCTGCGTGTTGGTTACGACATCGCCGTTCAGCAGTGCGATCTGCGTGCTTCGATTGCACTGCAGGCGCAACTCCGTGTAGGCATCGAATCGGTTGCCGTATACGGCCAGATTGGTTTCGCGAATCGACATGGCGGCCACCTGGGGAGAGCAGGCCACCATTCTAGCTGGGGCAGCGCAGATTCCGCAGTGCGGATGTTGGTCGAATCAATGTTTCCGGAGATCGGTTTCCGGAGATCGGTTTGCGGAGTACGGTGGTGGAGCGGAATCACTTTTGGAGGTCGTCATGTCGGAACACGTCTACAAGACCATCGAGATCACAGGATCGTCACCGAAATCGATCGAAACCGCCGTTGAGGTGGCGCTGAGCCGTGCCGGTGAATCGCTGCACAGCCTGCGGTGGTTCAAGGTCGACGACGTTCGCGGCCATATCGAAAACGGCAAGATCGCGAGTTGGCAGGTGACCGTGAAGATCGGCTTTACAATGGACCCGGCGAGTTGAGCCAGGGTGCGCGATCGCGAACGCTAGTCCGGTAGTCCGAGTACCCGCTTCGCCAGAATGTTCAACTGCACCTCCGAGGTGCCACCTTCGATCGAATTGGCCTTCGAGCGCAACCATGCGCGTGTTGTCGTCAGTTCGTCAGGCGCAAAATTGTCCCCCTGCCAGCCGAGCGCCTGCGTGCCCATGATCGACAGCAGCAGTTCGTATTTGGCGATGTTCTGTTCGGTACCGTAGTACTTGAACATCGACGATGCGGCGCCCGGGGCACGCCCCGACTGCGATTCTTCCATCGTGCGGCGCAACGTCAGGCCGAAGCTGCGGTCGTTCATCCGATGCGCGATGACGCGCTGCCGCGCGGCAACATCGGCGATGCGACCGTCCGATTCGCCGAGATAGGATTTTGCGATGTCTTCGAGACTCGTGGCCGCCTGCGTGCCGCCGCCAATGCCACCGATCGACGTGCGCTCGTACTGCAGCAGCCGCTTCGCCACGGTCCAGCCCTTGTTCACCTCGCCGACGACGTTCTTCTTCAACGCGCGTGCATTGTCGAAGAACGTTTCGCAGAAGGGCGAGGCGCCGCTGATCAGCAGGATGGGCTTGACGGTGACGCCCGGTTGGTCGATGTCGAACAGCACGAAGGTGATGCCGTCGTGCTTCGGCGCCTTCGGGTCGGTACGGACCAGGCAAAAGATCCAGTCGGCGTGGTCGGCGCCGGATGTCCAGATCTTCGAACCGTTGATGACGTATTCATCGCCGTGCTCCACGGCGCTGGTCTTCAAGCTGGCCAGATCGGAACCCGCATTCGGCTCGCTGTAGCCCTGACACCACCAGATCTGGCCGCGGGCGATCTTCGGCAGATGCTCGGCTTTCTGTTCGTCCGTGCCGAACTCGAGCAACGCGGGGCCGATCATGCTGATGCCCATACCGAACAACGCCGGGCGTGCGTTGATACGGCGCAGCTCGTCCTGCAGGACGGCGTTCTGCGCGGCATCGAGGCCGGCTCCACCGAACTTCACCGGCCAGCTCGGCACCGTCCAGCCTTTCTCGGCCATCCGATCGAGCCATATCTTCGTCGCAGCATTCTTGTAGTGTGCGCGGCGTCCGCCGCCCGGCATTTCGTCTTGGGGCATCGGCGTGCGCATGCTGTCGGGGCAGTTCTTCTCGAGCCAGCCGCGCACATCGTGGCGGAATTCATCCATGTCAGCGGTCCATCTGTTCGACTATCTGTTTTACGGCATCTGTTTCACGGCAGCCGCGTCACAGTGCTTTGACGAAGATGATCTTCGAATCACCGGGCGCGTAAAAGTCTTTCAGTTCCGCGGCGATCGCATAGCCCATCGCCACGTAGAATGCGCGCGTGCGCTTGTAGTTCTCGCGGCCGGCAGTTTCCACCCACAAATGCGTGCAGCCGCCGGCACGACAGCGCGACTCGACCTCACCGAGCAGCAGGCGCCCGATGCCAGTGCCGTGGCACTCTGGGTCGACAGCGATCCAGTGCAGATCCCAACTCGACTGGGTGATCGAGTTGTAGCTGTAGATCGCATAGCCCAGTGTCTCCTCGCCTTCGTCGACGAACAGGAATTGGTAGTCGGAATACTTGCCCTTGGTCAGGCGATCGTCGACGACCTCGTCGACGACTGCGATCTCGGAAGCCAGGAATACATCGGTCGCCGTAGTAATTTCGGCGATGCGTGCCTGGTCGCGACGCTCGACGTCTGTGCGAAGCGTCAGCGCCTGCACGTGTATTCCGGATAAGGTGTTGATCGGCTCAGCATCAGTTTTCCCCCGCATACAGGACATTTGCGAATTCTGAGTGCATCGGACTGCGTGCGCCGGGGGCCGGCGCACTGCGCTTACGGCAGCGGATGATACGTTCAATCGCATCAGCATGGGTACCGCGCCGATGTCGCGTTCCGGGCGCGACATCGGTAGTATTCGCGCGCGCTGGATCGACGATTTCCGCGCAGCGTCACGGAGGACGGTTGAAGCTGATTAAATTGATGAAGCGAGGCGCGTCGCGTCTGCGATGGCTGACGATTCTGCTCGGTTTCGCAACCCCCCTTGCGTATGCATCCACGTTCATTCTGCCGGCGCCGGACGACGCGCTGATCGGTGAACCGGTGGCGCTGCAGGTGAAGTACGTGGATCGGTTCTCGTCGCTTGCGATCAAGTACGACCTGGGCTTCGACGAGATGCGCGACGCCAACCCCGGCATCGATCCGTGGATTCCGGGCGAGGGCACGCGTGTGGTGCTGCCCACCCAGTTCATGCTGCCGCCGGGTCCGCGGCGTGGCGTGATCATCAATCTGCCGGAGTATCGCCTCTACTACTATCCGAAGAACTCTGGGACGGTCATGACGTTTCCGGTCGGCATCGGCCGGGTAGGCTTTCAGACGCCGTCTGCCAGGGCGAAGATCATCGCCAAGATCGTCAACCCTGCTTGGTATCCGACCAAGTCCGCGCGGGACGAACATGCCGAACTGGGTGACAAGCTGCCGAGCGTGGTGCCGCCGGGGCCCGACAATCCGCTTGGCCATCTGGCGATGCAATTGTCGCTGCCGGGCTATTTCGTACACGGCACGAACAAGCCGGCCGGGGTTGGCCAGCGGGTCAGCCATGGTTGCGTGCGTCTGTATCCCGACGACATCCAGTCGTTGGCGGATGCAGTTCCTATCGGCACTGAGGTGCGCATCGTCGACACGCCCATAAAAGTTGCGTGGCATGACGGAACGCTTTGGATGGAGACACACCCGCCGCTGAAAGGCGAACTGGATATGGCCAGGATGACTCAGATCATCAACGCCGCAATCGACGGAACGGATGTGGTCGTGGATTGGACTCGAGCAGAGGAAATGGCCCGGGCCCCCACAGGGATGCCCGGGCCGATATCAACTCGACAACTCTAACGAGCCTACTTGCGGGTGCAGCAGGTTTCGCTGATGCGCTGAGCGCGTTCGCTGGCTTCCTGCGCTGCAGCCAATGCCTTGTCGGCAGTGGCTTGGGCGTTGGAGACAGCCTGCGTATCCGCGCCCTGGGCCGCTTTGGCTGCCGACATTGCATCCGCTGCAGCTTTTTCATTGCCCGCGACGCGCGCGGACAGGTCCGCGAATTCCTTCTTCGACACGGTATCGCAGCCGCCAGCAAGGGCGACCAGCAATCCGATAATCAGCATTTTTTTCATGAAACGTCGTCCTTAAACGATTGTGGTTGGTGGGCGGGCGGTAGCGTATCACATGGAGCGCTCGTGTTAAGGGGCAAAAATAAATAGGCCGGCCACCAACGAAGCGCGTGTGTCGGGCGTCATGGGCGCTCATTGCCCCAGGAGTCGATCCCGCGGGAGTGAGCCTCGACCGCAGTCGGCTCAGTTCGGTGTTGGGCGCGACCGTGCCGCGCGTATACTGCGGCCCCATCTCGATTGCGGTGAATGACGGCGATGGCCATTGATATAGACGATCGCAACCTCGCTGTGTTCTGCGATTTCGAAAACGTCGCGCTCGGAGTTCGCGATGCGAAGTATGCCAAATTCAACATCGGTCACGTGCTCGAACGGCTGCTGTTGAAAGGCAGCATCGTCGTCAAGAAAGCCTACTGCGACTGGGAACGCTACAAAGAGTTCAAGCCGGTGATGCACGAGGCCGCGTTCGAGTTGATAGAGATTCCGCATGTGCGCCAGTCGGGCAAGAACTCGGCGGACATCCGCATGGTCGTCGATGCGCTCGATCTCTGCTACACGAAGGCGCACGTCGACACGTTCGTCATCGTCAGCGGCGATTCGGATTTCTCGCCGCTCGTCAGCAAGTTGCGCGAGAACAACAAAACGGTCATCGGTGTCGGTGTGAAGAACTCGTCGTCGGATTTGCTGATCAGCAACTGCGACGAGTTCATCTACTACGACGATCTGGTGCGCCAGGAGGAATCGACCAGCCGCAAGCGTCGCCGCCGCTCGCCGAAGAAAGTCGTGGAAGCTGATACCGAGAAGTCCGCGGGGGCCGAGGCCGAGAAGTCCGTGACGAAGAAGGACGATGCGCCGCCCGCGCAGGAGGCGTTCGACCTGGTGATCGAAACGGCCGATGCGCTCAATGCGGAGCGCGGTCACGCTGACAAACTATGGGGCTCGATGATCAAACAGGCGCTGCGTCGTCGTCGGCCCGGGTTCAACGAGCGCTACTACGGCTTTGCGTCATTCAGCGACCTGCTGGAAGAAGCACAGAATCGGGGCCTGCTGGAACTAGAAGCTGACGAGCGCTCCGGCGGCTACACGGTTCGGCGAATCACCGACGGGGACTGAGAGATCGACGCGGAGAGCGGTCGAGAATGACTAAACCGCTGTCGCTCGAAGACATCCTCTTCGTCGTGATGCTGATGATCGCGACGCTCGCATTCTTGTGGATCGTGCGGGATTTTCTGGAACCGGTGTTCTGGGCAGCGCTGCTCGCGAGTTTGTTCTATCCGGTGCATCGCCGGCTTCGGATACGCCTGCACGACCGCGAGTCGCTCAGTGCGGGGCTGACGCTGCTCATGATTTTAGTCATCGTGATTCTGCCGTTGGCATTGGTGGGTCTGGCGGTCACCGCCGAAGGGCAGGCGCTTTATCAGCGCGTGACCAGTGGGGAGATCGATTTAAAGGCGCCGCTGGAGTGGTCATCGAAGGCGATGCCGATCGTCAACGAGTTGCTGGCGCGCGTCGGCATCGAGGCTGACAAGATCAACGAATGGCTATCGAGC
Organism: uncultured Gammaproteobacteria bacterium; assembly: GCA_963735085.1. GTDB lineage: Bacteria > Pseudomonadota > Gammaproteobacteria > Pseudomonadales > Azotimanducaceae > DATJGR01. The sequence goes on along the minus strand of CAVTJP010000005.1, from coordinate 944,098 downwards.
GGTGCGGTGGCTGTGGGCCGCTTCGTCGCGGGGCGCGCGCTCGGTATCGGTCAGAACGCGGTGCGCATTTTCGTGCAGTTCGCGCTGATGATCTATCTGGTGTTCTTTTTTCTGCGCGACGGTTCGGCATTGCTGCACCGGCTCGTTCGGGTGATTCCACTCGGCGATCAACGCGAGTGGCGCCTGGTGGAGAAGTTCGCTGAAGTTTCACGCGCAACGTTGAAGGGAACGGTCATCGTGTCGATCGTTCAGGGTGCGCTCGGTGGTGCGTCGCTGGCGCTGGTCGGCATCGAGGGCGCGGTGTTCTGGGGTGTGGTCATGACGGTGATCTCGATCGTTCCGGCGGTCGGCATCGCGATCGTGTGGGTGCCGGCGGCGATCTGGCTGTTCGCGACCGGCGCACTCGGCAAAGCCATCGTGCTGGTCGTACTGGGCGTGCTGATCGGCTTCGTCGACAACCTGCTGCGGCCGCTGCTGGTTGGCCGCGACACCAGGATGCCCGACTATCTGATTCTGTTGTCGACACTCGGCGGAATTACCGTATTCGGTCTATCCGGTTTTGTCATCGGGCCGACGATTGCAGCGTTGTGCGTGGTCGGCTGGGAGATGTTCGCCGACGACTTTGGCGAAACGCGGGCGCCTGACTAGCGCGATCTGAGAGGAGGCTGGAGGAGATATGGGCAAGCTCGAGTGGTTGGAACAGAACCACGGTCGCGGGTTCCTGCAACGCGAATTCACGCTGAGTCACGCTGATCGGGTCGTGCCGGGTGTGCTGTGGTCGCCGCCGAGCGCGTCGTCGGGTAAGCCGCTGGTTTTGTTCGGGCACGGTGCGTCCGGCGATCGGCATCAGTCGCCGATTCCGTACATTGCGCGCAAGCTCGTCACGGAGTCGGGTTTCTCCGCACTCGCAATCGATGGTCCGGTGCACGGGCGACGCAAGGTCGGCGACGGAGCGCGTGGCGCCTTCGCCGCCGAATGGCGCCGCGATGCCTGCGTCGATGACATGCTCGCCGATTGGCGCGCGGTATTGGACGCGGTGCAGTGTCTGGAGATGGTGGGTGAAGGGCCCGTCGGCTATTGGGGACTGTCGATGGGGACGATCTTCGGCGCGCCACTGGTCGCCTGCGAATCGCGCATTCAGGTGGCAGTGCTGGGGCTCATGGGCATCGTCGGGCCAACCGAACGCTACCGCCAACAAATCCAATCTGCCGCGGAACAGATCACTTGCCCGGTACTGTTTCTGATGCAGTTGGACGATGAGTTGTTCGGCCGCGAACAGTACCTCGATCTATTCGATCGGCTCGCGTCGAACGATAAGCGAATGCACGCCAATCCGGGATTGCATCCGCAAGTGCCGGTTGAGGAACTGGATTTTTCGGTGAGCTTTCTGGAACGCTATCTTGCCGGCGAAGGCAGATCGGAACGCCGGATCGGATTCAACGTTTCGCAGTAGCCGGGTCGTCTTTCGCCGAATCCTGCCGGGTGCGGTCTGCGCTGCGAGGCGGGCGCGCGACGTCGTCGACGAAGACGGTCGATCCGCGTTGGCGCGATGTGACCGCCAGTTGCGAATCGAGCGTCATGAGCGCCGCATGGAGCAGTTCCGCGGGTGTTGCTTTGGGTGTCTGGTCGAGCGCCGTGCGATTGCGGCGTAGTATGGCCGTTAGATCCTTGCCCAGTGTGCGTTCCGCGGCGTGCCAGTCGGTCATCCACTTTTCCGTGCTCGGCACCGAGCGGTAGCGCCGCTGGCGCTGCGCGCTCTTCAGGCGCCGCCATACTTGCGTGTATTTCGGCAAGGTGGCCGCCGCCCATTCGGCCACGGCTTCGGTGCCGCGCCCACATGCCATACGAAATTGCATGCGTTCCGCCGGTGCGAGCGTGTCGAGCGCGTAGTTGCGGATGTAGGTTGCGACCCACGGATCGACCGGTATAGAGGGAGTCTTTGCCATGGCGGAACTCTATACCGTGGCGTGCGTGCTGCCGGATTCGCTTTGTGCCCAGTTTGTAGGCGCGTGCCGGATGGCCTTTCGATCGAGTGACAGCGGAACCTTGGTTTGTGGCGCGGTATCGAAGATGGACAGGGTGGAGTGAACGTCGGAAAATCCCGACTGCAATGGAGTGTCGCGATGGCCGGCCCGAGTCTGTTTTCGAATCTCGCAACGAATAAGACGTTCGATCGGATCTTCAACGTCGGGATGCTGCTGGTCATTACGTTGTTCGTGCAGGCGGTGTACGCAATCTACGTCAGACCGACTGCCGAGCAATGGCAGATCGACCAGCAGAAGTTGGTCGATGCGAATCCGAAATATCAGGCGAAACGCTCCATTTTGATCATCATCCGCGAGCCTGAACCGGAGGCGGCCATCATCATGTGCCTGTGGTCGCTGTTGCTCGCAGGTCGGCAGGGCTTCAAGGTGTCGCGCTTTCGCAACCTGCTCGATCAGGACCTGATGCAGATGCCGCCCGGCTCGTGTGTGCTGCCGGACGATGTCCGCGATCACCTGCGCCAGCTCGATCAGATTCCAACCTCGCTCACCGAATCGGTGGTACCGCGTGTGCTGCGCTCCGCGCTGAAACGCTTTGGTGCCACGCAGAACGTGCAGGATGCGGCAACCACGGTGCATCAGGTCTGCGAGATCGAAGGCGCGCGCATGGATTCGGAACTGGCGATGATTCGTTTCGGCGCGTGGTCGATTCCGGCCATCGGCTTCGTGGGTACGGTGCGCGGCCTCGGCGAAGCGCTGCAGAGCGCGCAATTCGCGTTGAGCAGCAACAATCCTGGGGCACTGACAGGCGGCCTGGGCGTTTCGTTCAATTCGACGTTCACCGCTTTGACGTTGTCGATTCTGGTGATGTACGTGATTCACGAGTTGCAGTTGGCCCAGGAACGCCTGGTGCTGGACACGCAGGAATACGCGGAAGAACACCTGATCAGCAACCTTCGCACGAATCTCGTCGGCGGCACCGAGCGACCGCTCGCGTCCACGCCGATGACGAACGAGCGTCTCGTGCGTCAGCGTTGAGCCGGTGACTTCCTTGCACACACCATCGCAACCTCGGGATGTGCCATGAGCGGATTTGTGCTTCGACTCGCGATATCGGCATTTGGTCTGTGGGTCGCCGCGCAACTCGTGGCGGGTGTTCACATCGACGGTGGCTGGACACTGATCTTCGCTGCGCTCTGGCTCGGCATCGTCAATGCGCTGGTGCGCCCGATCGTGCTGCTGATTACGCTACCGTTCACGCTGATCACGCTCGGATTGTTCATTCTTGTCGTCAACGCAGCGATGATCGAACTCGTTGCCGCGCTGCTCGATGGATTTCGCCTGAGCAGCTTCGGCGCCGCGATGCTCGGCGCGCTGGTCGTCAGCATCACGTCATGGCTGGCGTCGTCGTTCATCGGACCGCGCGGCCGCTACGAAGTGATCGTCACCCGCCGCTAAGACAGGGGAAAAAGGGGGGTCAGATAAGGGTAGATAAGGGGGTCAGAACGACTTTCCGCGGCGGAAAGTCGTTCTGACCCCTTATCTCAACGCTGCTTGTCTTTGACGGACTGCTTCACCTTTTTGGCGAACTGCCTGTTGCGGTGGCGTTGTTGCGCGATGGTCATCGTGTGGCGCGCTTGCTCGCGCAGCAGTTTGCGGTAGTTCAGCAGACGCCGCTCGTCGAGCACGCCCGAGGCGATTGCGCCGCGTACGGCGCAGCCGGGTTCGTCTTCGTGAACGCAGTCTGAGAAGCGGCAGCGCATGGCGAGATCGCCGACATCGGTGAACATCTCGGTCACGCCGAGTTCAGCGTCGACGATCTTCAGTTCCCGCATGCCGGGGGAATCGAGTAGCAGGGCACCGCTATCCAGCAAATGCAGCGACCGATGCGAGGTTGTATGCCGGCCGCTGGAATCGGATTCGCGGATGCCGCCCGTGATCTGTTTGTGTTCGCCGGCGAGGCTGTTCAGCAGGGTCGACTTGCCGACGCCGGACGAGCCCACCAGCGCAATCGTCTGGCCGGGCAGGCACCACGCGCGCACACCGTCGAGCGCGTCCCGATCGAGCGCATTGATACATTCGATGGCGACTCTGGCGCGGATACTGCGCGCGGCATCAACGAACGGATCTGTCGTGTCGCACAGATCGGCCTTCGTCAGAATGATCACCGGTTCGACGCCGGCTTCGAATGCGATTGCGAGATAGCGTTCGAGCCGCGACGGATTGAATTCCTCGTTGCACGATGTCACGACGAACAGCGTATCGACGTTTGCGGCGACCACCTGCAGGTCAGCTTTGACGCCGGCGGCAACGCGTGTGAACACGCTGCTGCGTGCGAGAACGCGTTCTACTGCGTCGCCCTGCTTGCCGAGCAGCACCCAATCGCCGATTGCGGGGCGCTGTTCCGCGGGAACCGTAAACCATTTGTTGGCGAGCGCGATGTGCCGTTCGCCCTGCGTGTCGCCGACGGTGATGCCGCTGCGCTGAACCGTCAGCACGCGCGCGGGACGCGCGAACTCGACTTCCTCGATGCCAATCTGCTGCTGGAAAAAAGCTCGCCAACCGAGGCTGGCCAATGAGTATTGCCTTGTCATCGAAACCCTTCCTCAAAACCGACTCGAATCGGTGACGACCAAATGACTGGCCTCCGATCAATCGGAGCGCCTGTTGATCACGGGTGGGAAGGAAAGAGCGGGGAATAAGAAAGACGAAACGTTATGCCAGCCTCGAACTTACCGCCCCATCCCGCGATGGACCCACTTCAATGTGATGACACGCATGTAAGCCCTCCTCTGGATCAGGGTGTGATATCCGAGCGAGTGCAATGTTGCGCGGCTTGCGTGGAGTTCGCAAGCGCCGATCACGCGACGCAGGTGATGTGCGTTGTGCCGGACCGTATTGCACCAGGGAAGGCGCAGGAGGAGTCAGCCGCCGCGTCGCGTCGCGCCGTCAACCGCGCTGTTTCGCAGGTTTCCCGGATTTGCTCGCAGTCTTCGGCTTCGTCGCTGCGTTGCTGCGCCTCTTGGTTGGCTTCGCGCGTCCAGCGCTGGGGGCAGCGCCAATTCTGCTGATCTCCAGCTGGCGCCCCGACACCCAGACTTTCTTCAGTAACCGGAAGATTTCCTTTGGCATGCCATCGGGCAACTCGATGGTGCTGTATGCATCGTAGATCTCGATCCGACCAATGTGCGAACTGGCAACGCCGGCTTCGTTGGCGATGGCTCCGACGAGATTGCCGGGCTGCACACCGTGACTGCGGCCGACTTCAACTCGAAACAGCTCCTTGTCCACATTCGCGGGTATCGCAGTGGCACGCGTGGTCGGTGGCTTTCTGTCGCGGCGCGCGTCGTCGCGCGGTGGCCGCTTGTCGAGCGTGATCACGTCCTTCACGAGTAGCGGCTTGTCGCCTTGCGCGAGCTGCGCTAGTGCCGCCGCGATATCGATCGGATCGGCATCGTGTTGCTGCTGGTAGCGCACGATGACGTCGCGAAAGAAGGCGAGATCCCGGGTTGCCAGCGTGTCGGTGATCTGCTGCGTGAACTTGGCGATGCGCTTGTCGTTGACAGTTTCGGCCGAAGGCAACTCCATCGGTTCGATCTGCTGCCGGGTGGCGCGTTCGATCGCGCGCAGCAGATGTCGTTCGCGCGGCGCGACGAACAGGATCGCCTCGCCGCTGCGTCCGGCGCGGCCGGTACGACCGATGCGGTGCACGTATGCTTCGGTGTCGTTCGGAATGTCGAAGTTGATGACGTGGCTGATGCGATCCACGTCGAGACCCCGCGCGGCCACGTCGGTGGCGACCAGAATGTCGAGCTTGCCGGCCTTGAACCGTGTAACGGTCTGCTCGCGCTGTTTCTGCGGCATGTCACCGTTCAACGCCGATGTTGCATAGCCGCGTGCCTGCAGACGCTCGGCGAGTTCCACCGCCGCGATGCGCGTGCGGACGAACACCAGCATGCCGTCGAACGGTTCGGTTTCCAGCAGCCGCGTCAACGCATCGAGCTTGTGCACACCGGTCACGATCCAGTACCGCTGGCGGATCGTTTCGGCGGTGGTGGTACGCAGCTTGATCGTGATCTCGGCGGGATCGCGCAGGTACTGCTGCGCGATCCGGCGGATCGCGACCGGCATCGTTGCGGAAAACAGCGCCACCTGCCGTTCCGGCGGTGTCTGGCTGAGAATCCACTCGACGTCTTCGATGAAACCCATGCGCAGCATTTCGTCGGCTTCGTCGAGCACCACGGTTCGCAGGCCGGCGAGCTTCAACGTACCGCGGCGCATGTGGTCCATCAGTCTGCCCGGCGTACCGACGATCACGTGCACGCCGCGCTTCAACTGGCGCAACTGCACCGCGTAATCCTGGCCGCCGTAAACCGGCAACACCTGGAAGCCACGCAGATGGCTCGCATACGACTGAAACGCCTCGGCCACCTGAATAGCGAGCTCGCGCGTCGGTGTCAGCACCAGAATCTGGGGCTCCGGTCGACGCAAGTCGAGCCGCGACAACAGCGGCAGCGCGAACGCGGCGGTTTTGCCGGTGCCGGTCTGCGCCTGACCGACGACGTCGCGTCCCGCCAACAGGTGCGGAATGGTGGGCAGCTGAATCGGCGTCGGCGTTTCGTAGCCGACGTCGTTCACCGCCGCCAATACCTCGGGGATCAGATTGAAATCAGCGAATGTCTTGAGGGCTTCTTCGTTCATCGTTTCTGTATGTGCGGGCGAGCCGGACAGCGTAACCCACCAGTGAGAACAAAGTCTGAGTGGGCGGCTATGCTATCGTTTCGGCGAACTCGAAAGACAGCTCGAATTGGAACAGCTCGAACCAGAACAGCTCGAACCAGAACAGCTCGATTGAACACGGCTCGAATACGGACAGCTCAAACAATGCCCTGGAACTACTAATGCCTTGGAACTGCTAATGCCCTGGAACTGCTAATGCCCTGGAACTACGGCGACATCCTGGATGCGGTCGATGCAATCATGCCGCCGGAGCGCATCGCGCTCGTTCATGGCGATCACGTCGTGCGCTGGCCGGACTTCTCGCGAAGGACGAACAACCTGGCGCGGGCGCTGCTCGAAAGCGGCGTGCAGCCCGGCGACAAGATGGCGTTCTACATGCGAAACCGTGCCGAGTACGGCGAGGGCATTGCAGCCGCGTTCAAGGCACGGCTGACGCATGTCAACGTCAACTACCGTTATGTCGATCATGAACTCGTCTACCTGTTGGATAACGCCGACGCGAAGGTGGTGATGTTCACCGCCGAGTTCGCACCGCGCGTGGCCGCGATTCGTCCGCAACTGCCCAAGGTGCGGCACTGGATCGAGGTGGACGATGGACACGCCAGCGCCGGTGATGTCGTCGCCTACGAAACGCTCGCGGGCGTCGGAAATGGCTTGCCGCTCGATATTGAACGGTCCGGCGACGATATGCTGTTTCTCTATACCGGTGGCACCACCGGCATGCCGAAAGGCGTGATGTGGCGCCATGACGATCTGTGGCGGGGCACCGGCGCGGGCGGTAATCCGCGCATCGGCGTGCCACCGTCGCCTGATCTGGCCAGCTATGCCGAGCGCGTGCGCACCGAAGTGCCACCGGTGAATCTGCCGCTGCCGCCGATGATGCACGGCACTGGCCTGCTGTCGTGCGTCTCCGCGATGACACACGGCGGCACCTGCGTGACACTGCGTTCGCGCAGTTTCGACGCCGATGAGGCGCTCGCAGCGATCGAACGCCACCGCGTCACCGCCGCGACAATCGTCGGCGACGCGTTTGCGCGCCCCCTTGTAGAGGCGTTGGACCGCGGACAGCCCGAACGCGACATCTCATCGCTGCGCTTCATCAATTCGTCGGGTGTGATGTGGACGCGTGAAGTGAAAGCCGGCTTGTTGCGCCACAATGCTGCGCTGACCTTGATCGACGGTTTTGCGTCCTCGGAAGCACTCGGTCTCGGTAGTTCGGTGATGACGCGCGATCGGGCGATAGACGTTGCAAAGTTCTCGTTGGGGCCGACCTGCAAGGTGTTCACCGAAGATCATCGTGAAGTTGCGCCGGGCTCGGGTGAAGCCGGTATGGTGGCGGTCAGCGGTCCGCTGCCGGTCGGCTACTTCAAGGACGCGGCGAAGACGGCGAAGACGTTTCCGGTCATCGACGGCGTGCGCTACTCGATTCCGGGGGATTGGGTGCGAGTCGAAGCCGACGGTACATTGACGTTGCTGGGACGCGGCAGCAACTGCATCAACACGGCCGGCGAAAAGGTCTACCCGGAGGAAGTCGAAGAGGCGCTCAAAGCCCATCCGTGCGTCGTCGATGCGCTGGTCGTGGGTATAGCGGACGCCAAATGGGGTCAGGCGATCACTGCGGTGGTGCAACTGGACGTCGGCAGTGAGCTCGACGAGATCGAGTTGCGAGATTTCGTCAAAACACGCATCGCCGCCTACAAAGTGCCGAAACGAATTCTCGCAATTGCGGATCTGGCGCGCGCGCCCAACGGCAAAGCTGACTACCAGCACATTCGCGACTACGCGCAGGCGCAGTTGAACGAACGGTTAGATGCACAGCTGAATGACCAGTCGAATGGATGATGAACAGGAGAAATCGTATCGGAGCCGAAACATCGCGCTCGCGGTGATCGCTTGTGCGTTTATCGTTGTAGCGGTATTTCGCCTCGTGCAAACGGCGCAGCCTGAAGTCGCAAGCCAACCCGCGGCGTCGAACCTTGCCAGTGCGCGCACCATCGAAGGAGCCCGTCTGCGGGTTCATGTGGCCCTCTCGCCCGATGTTTCATTGCCGCAGAGCACCACGGTGTTCTTGATCGTGCGCGCAACGGACGGCAATCCGATACCGTTGGCGGTGAAGCGGTTTACCGTTGCGGATCTACCAATAGACGTGTCGTTGTCGGACGCCGACGCGATGGTGCCCGGTCGATCCATTGGTGCAGCCAAGCGAGTAGAGGTCGTCGCCCGCGCGTCGCTCCGTGGTGACGTCAAGGCCGCGGCCGGTGACTATGAAGGCAACTCTGGTGTACTGAACGTCGCCGACATCTCTGCCCAGAATTCCACACCGATTGCGCTGCTGATCAACCACCCTCTGTAAGTGTCTCGCATGCATCGCCGGCACTGATTCGGCGAGCATGAACTTCTAGTTCCCGAGGGTACTCGCTACACACTCGAGACAATCGTTCGAAGTCGACTGTGGAGAATGGCCTGTGAGAGGTCGTTTGGTTCACATCGCAATTGACGTATCGGTTTGACCCATGAGCGCACTGGCGAGAGACATCGATCGCCTGCCGCCACCAGCACCATCGCGGCAGCGCGAGGCGCTGGTGCGCGAAGCACTGGTCATTGTGGCGCCGCGTTTCGTGCACGCCGACGTGCCGGGGGCAATGAAGTTTGGCTTCAACGCGGGTTTCGAGGACCCGCGTGCGGTGCCGATTCGTGGCAACGCGCCACACGTTGGTTCCCGTTTCACCGATCGCCAGTTGCTGTCGTTCTGCGCGATCGTCGCGCTGTTCATCATGGTGTCGCACGAACTGCGATATTCATCGGCGCAGGCCGAATGGTGGGCGCGTATCGCGCAGCCGCTGCACTTCGAACTTGCGCCGGGTCCCACTCCAGAACCGATCGAAGCCGATGCCGGTCCCTACGATCTGCGCCTCGGCTATGTGCATCTACCCGATCGTGTTGCGCGGTTGCGTTCGCAGGGTTTCGTTATCGCGGAGCAAGCCAGGCCGTCGCCGCGGATGCGCAGCCTCGCCGCGCACGGTCTGGACGTGATCTATCCCGAAAAGACCCAGGCGGGGCTCGAGTTGTTCGACCGTTCCGGACGCACGCTGTACAGCGCCCGTTATCCGCGCTACGGGTATGCCGCGTTCGATTCGATTCCGCCCCTCATGGTCGCCAGTCTGCTGTTCATCGAGGATCGTGAATTGCTCGACGGGCGCTGGAACCGCAATCCCGTCGTCGATTGGGCGCGGCTGTCCAAAGCCATGGGGCTGCGCCTGCTCAGCTACGCGGGTGTAAATGATCCGGTGATCGGCGGCAGTACATTGGCGACGCAACTCGAGAAGTTCCGCCACTCTCCCGGAGGGCGTACCGACTCCGTGGAGGACAAGCTGCGCCAGATGGCGTCGGCCAGCGTGCGGATATATCGCGACGGCGCCGACAACCGCCGTACACGGCTCGATCTGGTGACGGACTACATCAACTCACTGCCGCTGGCGGGCCGACCCGAGCAGGGTGAGATCATCGGTCTCGGTGACGGCTTGCGCGCGTGGTACGGCGCCGATTTCGGGCTCGCCAACAAGCACCTGATGGCGGCGGAGACGGACCCGGAGGGCGCAGCGCTGGCATACAAGCGTGCGCTGAGCTTGCTCGTTGCGGTGCGCCGGCCGTCGTACTACCTCGGCAATCGCGCGGCGTTGGAAACGCTGACCGATCGCTACTTGCGGGTGTTGGCGGGTGCGGGGGTGATCTCACCCGCGCTGCGCGATGCCGCCATCGAGCAACCACTGACGTTGCTCGGCGACGGCGAGCAGGGCGCGCCGGCTGCCATAGACTTCATTGCACAGAAAGACGTGACGCTTGCACGCGTCCGATTGGCGAAGCTGCTCGACGCCGATGGCCTGTATGCGCTTGATCGATACGACATGAGCGCGCGCACGACGATCGATGCGTCGGTGCAGGATTCGGTGACCGCGACGCTTGCCGGTTTGAAGAGCCCCGCAACACTGCGGAAACTCGGCTTGATCGGCGATCATCTGCTTGGTAGCGGCGATCCTGCCAAGGTCATTTACAGCTTCACGCTGTACGAGCGCAGTGCGCACGGCAATCTGATACGGGTGAACACGGACAGCTTCGATCAGCCGTTCGACATCAACACCGGTACCCGCATCGACCTCGGTTCGACGGCGAAACTGCGTACGTTGGTGACCTATCTTCAGATGATCGCCGACATCCGCGCGCGCTACGTTTCGATGACCCCGCAGCAACTGCGTGCATTGCGGTTGCCGGAAAAGGATCGATTGTCGGCCTGGGTGGTGGGCTACCTGATCCAACATCCCGGCGCAGACTTGCGGCCCATGCTCGCAGCAGCGATGCAGCGCAAATACTCGGCCAGCCCGTATCAGACATTCGCAACCGGTGGCGGCACGCAACGCTTTTCGAACTTCGACCACCGCGACGACGATCGCGTCATGACCATCGAGCACGCGCTGCAGAACTCCGTGAACCTGGTCTTCGTGCGTTTGATGCGCGAGCTGACCGACCATCTGACGTACCGGGCCGCCGCGCCGCAATCCACGACACCGGACTCACCCCCCGACGCAGCCGGCCTGTTGGAAGATTCGGACAACCCCGATCGTGCCCGGTACCTGGCGCGCTTCGCCGATGCCGAAGGCCGTCAGTTCATCCGCAGGTTCTATCGCAAGTACACGGGCGTAGCACCGGAGGCAGCGCTCGAACTGGCGCTGGACGATGCTGGTGAGTCACCGCGTCGCATTGCGACCATCGTGCGCGCAGTGCGCCCCGACGCGCCGCCGCGTGTGCTGGCGGCACTGCTCGCCGAACACGCGCACGTATCGCCTGCACAGCTCGCTGAGCGCTCGGATCAACGCGCATCCGAATACGTAGCAACGCTGTACGACAAGTATTCGGCCGACCGTTTTTCGCTGAACGATCGCGGCTATCTCGCGCGCGTCCATCCACTCGAGCTGTGGGTATTGGCGTATCTCGATGTACACCCCGACGCATCGTTGCACGATGTGCTCGATGCCAGCACGCAAGCGCGCCAGAACGTTTACGGTTGGTTGCTCAATGGGCATCGGCAGCGTGACCAGAATCGCCGCATCGCGCAGCTGTTGGAGAGTGATGCGTTCCTCGAGATTCAAGATCGCTGGCAGCGTCTGGGTTATCCGTTCGCGTCGCTGACGCCATCCCTTGCGACGGCGCTTGGCGCTTCTGGCGACCGCCCCAGCGCGTTAGCGGAGTTGATGGGCATCATCGCCAATGACGGGATTCGCTATCCAACCGTGCTGATCGATAGCATGCGATTCGCCGCGCACACCCCTTACGAGACCCGTCTGGCACGCAACGCTTCGGACGGTGAGCGCGTGTTGCTGCCGGAGATCGCTCAGGTGGTACGTGCGGCGCTGGTTAACGTGGTGGATCACGGTACTGCGATCGCGTTGAAACCCTCGCTGCTTCTGAATGGCATTGCGCATGTTGCCGGCGGCAAGACCGGCACCGGTGATCACCGCTTCAAGCGGTTTGCAGCGAACGGACGTCTGATCGACTCGCGCGCGGTCGATCGCGCCGCGACATTCGTGTTCATGATCGACGATCGATTCTTCGGCAACATCACCGCGTTCGTTCCAGGTACAGACGCAGCGCAGTATCGGTTCACCAGCAGCCTGCCGGTACGCGTATTGGGCTTGTTGATGCCGCAACTCGAACCATTGCTGCGAGACGAAGACGACGAGTCGAGACGATGTGCCGATGGTCGCTGCGATCTCGTCGTGCGGCGCTGAAGAGTCGGGGCTTCTCGACTCGAGCGACGCGTTTCGGTTGCGAGAGGACGAGGGTCAGAGTGCTTCACCAAAACATATAGCTGCGACTCCACGTCGAATGAAGCACTCTGACCCTTTGCCCCTGCTCATGAGCGGTGGATACGCCTCCACCGTTGATCGCAGAGCCTCGCCAGCACCGATCTCCACATCCCCGCACACATGGTCCACAATCCCGTGGTGTGTCCCACGCAGAACCGCCACAGGAGACGCTTCAATGCAGGCCAATCGCTATCTGGTCGACAATTTCAGCCCGGTTGCAGAGGAGATCACCACGTCGAATCTGCGCGTCACCGGCACTATTCCCGCCGAACTGAACGGACGCTATCTGCGCAATGGTCCGAATCCGCTCGGCCCGATCGACGCGGCAACGCACCACTGGTTCACCGGCGCTGGCATGGTGCACGGTGTGCAACTCGGCAATGGACGCGCGCAGTGGTATCGCAATCGCTGGGTGCGCAGTGCCGAGGTCGTCAAGGCGCTCGGAGAAGACCTCGCCGGGCGTGAACTCGCAGGTGGCAACAACACGCACGTGATAGGCCACGCGGGACGCACGTGGGCGCTGGTGGAGGCCGGTTCGCCGCCCGTGGAATTGACGAAAGAACTCGACACGCTGGGTGTCAATGCGTTTTTCGGCACGCTCAAGGATCGCGGTTTCAGCGCGCATCCGAAGGTCGATCCGGATACCGGCGAACTGCATGCAATGTGCTACCACTGGCCGGATTGGGGCGATCATCTGCAGTACGTGCGTGTCGGCTCAGACGGCCGCGTCGCGCAGACCGTGAACATTCCTGTACCGGGCATGCCGATGGTGCATGACATGAGCCTCACGCAGAACTACGTGGTCATTTACGATCTGCCGGTGACGGTGAGTTTCGAGATGGCGGCGGGCGGATCGAGTTTCCCATTCGCATGGAACAACGACTATCAGCCGCGCGTCGGCCTGCTGCCGCGCAGCGGCGGCGCGGGCGACATCATCTGGCTCGAGGTCGGCGCCTGTTACGTGTTCCATCCGATGAACGCGTACGAGGACGCCGAGGGCCGCGTTGTCATTGATCTGTGCCGCTATCAGCGGATGTTCGACAGCGACCGGAACGGCCCGTTCGGCGACAGCCTCGCAACGCTCGATCGCTGGACGATCGACCCCAAAGCCCGTCGCGTGAACGAACAGCGCATCGACGATCGCGACCAGGAATTTCCGCGCTGCAATCCGAGCCATTCCACGAAGCCGTATCGGTTCGGCTATAGCGTCGCGGTCGCAGGCGGCGGCTTTCCGTCGATCATCAAGCACGACCTCAATTCCGGTACGTCGTCGACATTTGCGTTCGGGGCCGGGCGCGAGGGCGCCGAACCGTATTTTGTCGCCCGCGAGGGCGCGAGAGCCGAAGACGACGGCTACCTGATGACGTTCGTGTTCGATGCCGCAAGCCAAAAGAGTGAACTCGCGATCCTGGATGCGCAGGACCTTGCCAGAGGCGCGATCGCAACGGTGCACCTGCCCGCACGCGTCCCATACGGCTTTCACGGTAGCTGGATTGCCGACGGGGCGGTCGGCCCCAGTGTCTGACGAATCTGTCGAGTGGCAGAACTGGTCCGGCAGCCAGCGTCACAACGTCAAGAAGCTGCTGAGCCCTGCAACAGTCGCCGACGTCATTGCACTGGTGCGCGAGGCAGCGAAGGCTCGCCAGCACGTCCGTTGCGTTGGCAGTTCGCATTCGTTCGTGCCGTTCTGGACCGACGACGTCATCGTGTCGCTCGATCGGCTGGCCGGCTTGATAGCGGTTGATCGCGCAGCGAGCACGGCGACGATCGCCGCCGGGACCAAGCTGCACGATCTCGGGCCGCTGTTGTGGGCGCACGGTTTGTCACTGCCGCAACAGGGCGATATCGATCGACAGTCGCTGGCCGGCGCACTGTCCACCGGCACGCACGGCACCGGCCGCACCTTGCCGAATCTGTCGAGCTATCTGGTGGGTGCGTCGATCGTCACGGCCGACGGTGAACTGCGGCGCGTCGACACCAGCGAACCAGAGTTGCTGTCGGCATTGCGCGTATCGCAGGGCACGCTCGGTGTGATGACCGACGCCACGCTGCGGCTCGATCCCGCTTTCAATCTGCATGAGAAAACCTGGACCTGCAGCGTCGAAGCCTGCGCAGAGCAGCTTCCGCAGTTGATCGATACGAACCGCCATTTCGAGTTCTTCTGGGCCGCGCGCGACGGCTTGTTTCAGATGAAGACGCTGAACAAGACCGATGCGGCGCCAATGCGCGTCAGCGACAGCGACTACATCGCTCCGGCGTACGAGACGTTTCCCAGCGATCGCGACATCAAGTTCAACGAAATGGAATATTCGATTCCGTTCGCGCGCGGCTGGCAGTGTTTCGAGGAGTTGCGCGCGTGGTTGTTGAAAGATCATCCGCGGCTGCCGTGGCCGCTCGAGTACCGCACGCTCGCTGCCGACGATGCGATGCTGAGTTCGGCGTTTCAACGCGAGTCGGTCACGATTTCGGTGCATCAGGGTGCAGAGCGCGACTATCGAGGGTTGTTCGATCCCGCAGAGGCGATTTTTCGGAACCACGGCGGCCGCCCGCACTGGGGCAAGCTGCACAGCATGGATGCCGCGCAACTCGCACGCGCCTACCCGCTGTTCGAACGGTTTCAGTCGATCCGCGCGTCGCTCGATGGCGCCGGCATGTTCCTGAATCCCTATCTCGAGAAGCTGTTTCTGAATTGAGGACGATACATGGTGATGCGCGCGTTTCGTTTCGGCATCCAGCTGTCGAATCTGCCGGCCGCCGATTGGGCTGACCAGGCGCGCCACATCGAAGCGTTGGGCTTTTCCACGCTGTTCGTCCCCGATCACTTCTCCGGTTCGCTGTGGGATCCAACGACGATGCTCGGGGGCGTGGCGGCCGTTACGAAAACGCTTCGTGTGGGCACGCTGGTCTACGGTATCGACTATCGCCATCCGGTGGTCTACGCGCGTCAGGCGGCGACGTTGCAAGTGATGTCCGCGGGGCGTCACGAGTTCGGCATCGGCGCGGGTTGGATGGTCGACGACTATGAATGGTCCGGTCTGCGCTACGACAAGCCGAGCCTGCGCATCGAACGTCTCGAAGAGGCGTTGACGATCATCGAGTCGATGTGGGCGAACAAGAAAACCACATATTCGGGCGCGCACTATCGCGTGAAAGACGTGCCATTGAAGATCGCCCTACCGCAGGGCTCGCCACCGCAGATTCTAGTCGGCGGCGGTGGTGAGAAGTTGCTGTCGGTTGCGGGCCGTCACGCCGACATCGTGGGCATCAATCCGAAGATTCCGGCGGGACGCATCACGGCGGAGACCGCGCGCGATATCACCCCTGAGTCGATCCGTCAGAAGATCGGCTGGGTGCAAAGCGCCGCGCGGGCGGCGCGGCGCGATCCGCACGCAATCGAATTCAACGCGCTCGTGTTTGCCACTGCCGTCACCGACGATCCGCGGCCGATCCGTGAAATGGTGGCGGCCAGTACCAGCATGCCGGTGGATCAGATTGACGACAGCCCACTGTTCCTGATTGGTTCGGCTGCCGAACTGCGCGATACGCTGGAACTTCGCCGCGAACAGACCGGTATCAGCTACATCGTGATTCAAGGTCAGGATCGGGCGCAGATCGAGCGGTTTGCGCAAGATGTGGTTGCCCCGCTCAGCGGACGCTGAAGCAATTTTTGTGCATCGTGGGCGGCCGTAAGGCATTCCCTACGGGACACAGCGGCGTCGTTACGCTGTTACCAGCGTGTTACCTATTGACCCAACCCTACGGAATATGGATATTCGATCAGGCATTCTTCCGAGGGGCGGAGTGAGATGCAACACCAGCGTCACGCAACTGCATGTGACAGCCGAACGATCCGTCAAGCGGCCCGCCGGGTCGCTCGAGGGCTCGTGTGAGCTGGATTTCCGAGCTGTCGGCCTTCTTCCAGGTCATTCTGGTGGATCTCGTTCTGGCCGGCGACAACGCAATCGTCATTGCGCTGGTGGTGGCCAATTTCCCGTCCCGGCAACGCGCCCAGTTACTGATGATGGGTATCTGCGCCGCCACCGTGGTTCGCGTCATTTTCGCAGTGGCAACGGTTCATCTGATGCAGATCGTCGGTTTGATGCTGGCCGGTGGTTTGTTGCTGTTGTGGGTGTGCTGGAAGCTCTGGCGCGAGATTGAAGCGGTTCGCGCGATGGAACTCAGCCCCGCCGGCATCTACGGCGGTGCCGGAACGGCCCCAACCAAAACCGTCGGACGGGCCGTCACGCAGATCGTCGTAGCTGACATATCCATGTCGCTGGACAATGTGCTGGCGGTTGCCGGCGTTGCCCGGGATCACACCTGGGTATTGGTGTTCGGGCTGACATTGTCGATTGCGTTCATGGGATTCTGCGCGACGGTGCTGGCCCGCTGGCTGCAGCGTTATCACTGGATTGCCTACGTTGGCCTGATCACGATCCTGTACGTTGCCTGCGCCATGGTCTGGGACGGCTCGATGGAAGTGATGCACGGCGTTACGGTCGCGCTCCGATAGACGCTCAATCCCAATAAGGACGCCGTCACCGAGGTCTCACATGTCAGTCAGCCAACAGGATCGTATTTCTCTTTCGCTTCCTGAAACCTTCCAGGATCTCGCAAAGCCACATGCAATTTTCACGCAGTTCCGCCGTGAAGAGCCGGTGGCGTGGTGTGAAGAGCCGTGGAATGGGCCGGGATTCTGGTCCATTACCAAATACGATGACATTCACGCCATCTCGAAGCTGCCGCACATTTTCAGCTCCGATGCGCGCCTTGGCGGTATCACGTTGCCGGATGAAACGATGATCGCGACGCGCCAGGGACTGACTGTCGAACAATTGACCGAACGCGACGCGCGTTTTTCGCAGTTCGAAAATGGCCGCAGCATGATCATGATGGACCCGCCGGAGCACGTGCAGCATCGGCGCATGGTGGCGCCTGGCTTTACGCCGCAGCGCCTCGATGCGCTGATGCCCCGCATTCGCGAGCGGGCACGCGCCATCCTCGATGCGATCGCCGATCAATCCGAATGTGAATTCATCGGAAGCGTTGCCGCGGAACTGCCAATCCAGATGCTGGCGGAACTGTTCGGCGCACCGCAGGAAGACCGGCACAAACTGTTCCAGTGGTCCAACATCATCATCGGTGGAGAGGATCCGGATATCGCGGTATCGCGCGAGCATGTTGCGCAGGCATTTATGGACCTCGCGGTCTATGCAATGGAGTTATATGCGGCGCGCAAGGCCGCTCCGGGCAATGATCTGATCACAATGCTCGTCGATACCGAGGTTAATGGCGAGCCGATGAGTGTGGCGGATTACCTGTCTGCATTCATTCTGCTTGTCGTTGCGGGTAACGAAACGACGCGCAATTCGATTTCCGGCGGCACGCTTGCGCTGTCGCAGTTCCCGGCCGAGCGGCAGAAGCTCGTTGACGATCCATCGCTGATCGGCGGTGCCGTTGATGAAATCATCCGTTGGGTGCATCCGGTCATCTACATGCGCCGTACGGCGATCGAGGATTACACGTTACGCGGTGTCACCATCAAGAAGGGTGACAAGCTCGCGTTGTGGTACATGTCCGGCAATCGCGACGAGGAAAAGTGGTCCGATCCGTTCACGTTCAACGTGACGCGCGGCGGACCGCGCCATCTTTCGTTTGGTTATGGTCAACACCTGTGCATTGGCTGGCGCCTCGCCGAAATTCAGTTGACGGTGCTGCTCGAAGAAATGCTCGCCCGCTATCCCGCCATCGAGGTAACCGGCGGCATCACCCGCATGCGTACGAACTTCCTCAACAGCATCAAAACGATGCAGGTTCGGCATCGGCCACGCCAGGCCGCCTGAGAGCGGAGCCCGCGCCAACAGTTTGTTGATAAACGGCCTGCTAACGGATCAGATACATGGCGCTCCCCCGGCTCGCATTCACCGGTCGAGTTGGGTGACAATTGCGTCTCTGCTGCGTCAATCCGTTTCATTCAATAGAAGCACGAAATAATTAAGGACGGCAGTGTCTCGATTTCTTCTCGCATGTCTTTCTGCATTGACTGCGGCGGTCCCGAATCGCGTTGGCTACGCGATTGCCCGGGGGCTTGCGCGGGCGCATTTGTGGTTCTTCCCCAGCCGCCGGCATGCAGCGCTTGTCAACCTCGCGACAATCCTGCCGGGCAGTTCCCGACGCGAACGCATGCGTACCGCGTTGAAGATGATGGCGAGCTACAACTGCATGTTGTTCGAATTCTTTCGACTACCGCGGCTGGAACGCGAGCAGCTGTTGCGCAGCGTCGAAATCGAAGGACATCAGAACGTGCTCGATGCGCTGGCGCGTGGCAAGGGCGTCATCATCACGTCGAGTCACATCGGCAACTGGGAATTGGGCGCCGTGGTGTTGGCTCACCTCGGCCATCAGGTGCACGCGGTAGCCGGGGTCCAACTCGGCCGCTGGCTCGCGCCGGCGGTCAGGGACGCGAAAAGCGAACTCGCCGTGCATACCATCAGGCCCGAAGACGGTTACCGCAAACTCTGGCGCGCGCTGTCGCGTAACGATCTACTCGCGCTGATGGTCGACGGTGACATCTTCGGGCAGGGCACCGAGCTTTCGTTTTTCGGTCGCGACGTGCGCTGGCCAGCCGGCCCGGGTGTGCTGTCGAAGCGAACCGGAGCACCGGTCGTCAGCGGCTATTGCCAGCGGCTCGGACCGGGCAAGTTTCGCATCGTACTCGAACCGATGCTCGACCCCGAGCTCTACGACAGCGCAGACGCTCTGAATGGCGCAATCGCCGCCACGACGCAGCGGCAGATCCGGGAGAACATCGAGCAATGGTGTATTTTCCGGCCGTTCTGGGCGGATGCCGCAGACGCAGCTCAAAGCCATGCCGTCGACGCCGATGAACGCGAGATCACTGCATGAAAATCGGCATTGTCACGCAGTCCTACTATCCGCGCTTTGGCGGCGTTACCGAACACGTCCACGCGACAGCCACTGAGCTCACGCGGCGAGGTCACGACGTGAGAGTGATCACCAGCCGTTTCAACACCGAACGCGACGCGGGCCTGCCGGTCGAGCGCATTGGCCGCAATGTGTTGATTCCCTACAACCGTGCATATGTCGACTTTACGATCGGCTGGCGTCTCAAAAAGCAGCTAGAGGCGTTGTTTCGTCGCCACGATTTCGACTTGGTCCACACGCATTGCCCGGCGGCGCCGAGTCTGCCATTGCTGGCGGTAGCAGCGGCCGAGTGTCCGCAGGTGGGCACGTTTCACATGACGGGCCGGAATCGACTGCAGGAAATGTTTCGCGGCCCGCTCGAGCGCCGCGTCGCGCGACTCGATGCGCGCATTGCCGTCTCGGCAACCGCTCAGGAATGCGCCGAGCACTATTTCGGGGGCACCTATTACCTCATCCCCAACGGGGTCGATGTCGACCGGTTTCATCCGGACAACGAACCGTTCGAACAATGGCGGTCGGCCGACCGGATCAATATCGTCTTCGTCGGCCGGCTGGACCCGCGCAAGGGCGTCAATCATCTGATCGCGGCGATTCCGCAGGTCATCGAAAAAACGCGCGGTCGCGCGCGATTCCTGATCGTTGGCGACTCCTATTTGCGGCGAAAGCTCGAGGCCGCTGTCCGAACGGACATGCGTGAACACGTCACGTTCATCGGCCCGGTGCCGGTGCAGGACCTGCCGCGCTGGTATGCGACGGCGGATATCTTCGTGTCGCCGGCAACGGGTAACGAAAGCTTCGGCATCGTGTTGCTCGAGGCGATGGCGGCGGGGCGTCCGGTGGTGTGTTCGGATATCCCCGGCTATCGCTCGGCGGTAATCGGCGATTACAACGGCGTACTTCACGAACCCGGCAACGTCGATGCGCTCGCGCAGGCGCTGACCGGCCTCGTTGAGCACGACGACCGCCGCACGACGCTGAGTATCAATGGCCGCAAGACCGCGCTGGAATTCGCCTGGCCGCGCGTCACCGACCAGATCGAAGCTGTGTACCAATCGCTGCTGGCGCACTCGCCCGAGGTGCCGGCCGATGCGGATTCGGCAGCTCGTTCGGCCGCGTGAGCTTGTGAGCAGCTCGACTTGACCAACCGTCTGGCGGGTCATTCGGCGAACCATTCCCTGTTCCGACAGCGCAGCTTTGCAGCGTTGTGGTGGGGTCAGCTCTTCTCGATCACGGGTGATCGATTCACCTATCTGGCCTTTGCCGGTTTGCTCTACGAGCACAGCAAGACCGACGATAGCGCCAGCTACGCGGCGTTACTGGCGCTGTTCGCAAACGTGGTGGTCGCGCCCGTGCTGTTGTTCGCGCCGTTCACGGGTGCCTGGGTCGACCGGCACAACCTAAAGCACGTTCTCGTCGTCAGCGATGCGTTGCGCGCCTTATTGGTGTTGTTGGTGCCTGTACTCTTTCACATCACGCATTCGGCGGATGTCGTGTTGGTGCTTGTGTTCTTGCTGTTCACCGTGAACGTCTTCTTTCTGCCGGCAAAGAGCGCGCTGCTGCCCGAAGTGGTGCGCGCCGATCAGTTGCTGGCGGCGAATTCTCTGCTGGCCGGTGCGGGAATTGCTGCAACCGCGATCGGTGCGTTGGCGGGCGGCTACATCATCGATCGTTGGGGCTGGACATTGGCGATGCGCCTGGATGCCGCCAGCTACCTGATATCGGTGATCGGCTTGAGCATGGTTGCGTATGAGGCCGCAACACACCATGCGCGACTGAAACGGGTCAGCGTACGCGGCTACCTCGACGAGGTTGGCTTCGGCTGGAAGATCGTGCGCCACAGTCGATCCGTTGGCATGGGGCTCGTCGCGCTCGCCGCGGTGTGGTTTGCCGGTGGCGTGCTGCACGTAGCCGGCAATCAGCACATCCAGATGATGGCGAGCGCCCCCGGCATGACGCGCCTGGGCGGGTTGCTGTTTGCGATCGGTGTCGGTAGCGGCATCGGCACCTGGTGGATCAATACGCGCGGCAAGCGGTTGCCGCGCGCGCAAGTGCTTGGCGCGGGCCTGGCGCTGGCCGGGTCCGCACTGGTGTTGTTCGCACTGAGCCGGCTGTTCGCGGTATTTGTCGGTTCAGCCCTGTTGTTGGGATTGTTCGCGGCTCCAGCGCTCGTTTTGACGGAGACAGTTCTGCAGGAAGAGACCGATCTTGCGCATCGCGCGCGGGTTTTCAGTCTGCGGGATTTCCTGATGCGCCTGACCTTACTCGTCTCGGTGAGCGTTTCGGCTTGGATGGTGAGTCTGACGAGTCCACGCACGACGATGCTGGCGTGTGCCGCCGGCCTGATTCTGCTGGGTGTGCTGACCGCCGGGTTGGGTCGCCGCGGTGCTGCGAGAGTCGCAGGCACGGGTGCGATGAAGCCGCGCGAGGGAACCTGACTCGGCAAGTGTGCACCTGCTATTTCGTTGGTACGCGCGTTATGCTGGCGTCATGGCTGCGCGCGAGTTGCAGCGTCGAATATTCAATCTATGGCTTGGCGAATGTTGGCGCACTACACTGGTGAGCACAGTGATGGGCAAGAGCGCACGAGCGCTGCACGCGCTTCGCGATCGGTCCGATTGAGGTCGTTGCACGATGAGCGAACAATCCGTCCCGCCCGGTTCGCGCGCGTTCGAACCACTGAGTCAGTCCGATTACCGCGCCGCGGCGATGCTCGACGGCCTGACGTTGCTCGTCGGCACCAAGAAAGGCGCTTTCTTCTTGGCGGCTTCGGCACAGCGCGATCGCTTTACGCTGAGCGGACCGGTGTTCCTCGGCCATATCGTGCATCACGCTGTAGCGGATCCCCGCGACGGCCGCACTGTACTGCTGGCATTGCGCACGGGTCACCTTGGGCCGACGGTGTTCCGCTCAACCGACTTCGGCGCGACGTGGCAGGAGTCGGCAAAACCGCCGGCGTTCTCGAAGCCGACCGATGCACGCCGCTCGACGAGCGTCGAGCAAGTGTTCTGGTTGACACCGGGACATGCCAGTGAACCTGGCGTCTGGTATGCGGGCACATCGCCGGAGGGCCTGTTCAGGTCGGAAGACAGCGGTGTCACGTGGCAGGGCGTGGCC
The DNA here is from genome assembly GCA_963735085.1 of uncultured Gammaproteobacteria bacterium. Classification (GTDB taxonomy): domain Bacteria; phylum Pseudomonadota; class Gammaproteobacteria; order Pseudomonadales; family Azotimanducaceae; genus DATJGR01. The sequence goes on along the minus strand of CAVTJP010000005.1, from coordinate 921,456 downwards.
GGTTGGAACGATCATTCGAAATGGATCGAATGGACTGGCGACATGCAGCAGCGCAACCCCGATGGTTCGCCGATCCATTCGATTCTGATCGACCCGCGGGATGCGCGGCACATGTACTTCGGCACCGGTTCTGCGGGTGTGTTGGAAACCACCGACCAAGGTGCGAACTGGCAGTTGCTCAACGCCGGAATGTTGTCGCCGATTGGTCCTGACCCGCACCCGGAGTACGGCTACGATCCGCATTGCATGACGTTGCACCCGCTGCAGCCGGATCTGTTGCTGCAACAAAACCACTGCGGCATCTACCGTATGCATCGTCCGGCGGCACGCTGGATTCGCGTCGGCGACAACATGCCGCGCGACATTGGCGACATCGGCTTTGCAATCGGTCTGCACCCACGTGACCCGGACACCGCCTGGGTATTTCCGATGGACGGGACCGATGTATGGCCGCGTACCTGTCCCGACGGCAAGCCGGCGGTCTACCGCACGCGCGACGGCGGTGAAAGTTGGACACGGTTGGATCGCGGCTTGCCGCAACGCGCTTGGTACACGGTGCTGCGTCAGTCGATGGCAATCGATGCGCAGCCGCAGGTCGGTGTCTACTTCGGCACTACCAACGGCGAAGTATGGGGGAGCCGCAATGAGGGCGAGAACTGGCAGTGTCTGGCTGCCCACCTGCCGCATATCTATTCACTCGAAGCGGCTGTGTTCACGCATTGACAGAATGCTGAAAAAGCAACCTGCGAGCCGATGACATGAAGGTTGGCATTCCGTCGGTGTTGCAGTCCTATACGGCGGGCGCTCGGGTCGTGGAGGCGCAAGGTGCGACAGTCGCAGCACTGTTGGTCGATCTGGATACCCATTATCCGGGCATTCGCTTCCGGATGGTCAACGAAGCCGGATTGCTGCGACCGCACATCCGCGTATTCGTCAATCGCGAAGCGATCTTGAATCTCGATCACGTGCTCGGAGCCGGCGACGAAGTGATGATTCTGCAGGCCTTGTCGGGCGGATAGCGGCTCGACGTGGGACTGGCGGGTTGCGTCTGCTTCATCTATAAGAACTCGCACCATAAGATGTCCACAAACACGTAACGAGTACGCAATGGCCGCCGACCTGATGAACGAAATCGAAGCGCTTCGCAGCCAGATCGATGCGCTGACCAAGCAGTTGCCTGCTGACGCACAGACTGCCTCGGGTTCCTCGGCGGAACGCGATGCTGACACGCGCTCGGGTCCGCTGGGTCTGGAATCCGATACCGTGGACAAGCTCAAGGAGCAATTCGATGGCTTTGTCGATTTGATTGAAAAGCAACTCGAGGACATTCCGGCCGGCACCGCGATCGCGATCTTCGCGCTCGGCGTTCTGCTGGGAAGACTGCTGCCGCGCTAACGCATCGAGACGGACCAAATGGACGCATTACTGCAACGACTGGCCCTGCTTGCGCGCACAGAGGCGCTGGCGATTCGGATTCGCGCCGGTCAGGTTGCGCGAACCGCGGCGCTGTCTGCCGCCGCGTTTGTCGCGGCGATGCTGGCCTTCGGCCTGCTCAATCTGTGCGCGTACAACGCCATTGCGGCGGCCTACACGGAAACGGTGGCCGCGCTCACGCTCGCGGGAGTCGATGCATTGTTGACTCTGATGCTGCTACTGCTGGCGCGACGACGAGCGCCAACGCCGGAAGAAGTCATGGTGGATGAATTGCGCGAGTTGGCGTTGGCCCAGCTCGCCGCCGACGCGACGCATCTGAAGGCGCAACTCGCGCAGTTGCAGCTTCAGGTAACGCAAATCAGCGAAAGCATTTCGCGTGTGACGAAGTCCGATCCATTGCAGTTTGGCCTGGCGAGCATCGGACCGATTCTGTCGATGGCGTCGAGGTTGCTTAACCGCAAGAAGGATTCGTGATCACCGTGCGCATCGCGAACGCACCACACGCGCTTCATGCGCGCGACATGCTGCGAGTATGATTGGTAAGCGGATTCCTTCACCGCATTGGCAGTGTGTTGAAATCGACTGAGGAGCCCAGCGTCGTGAGCAAGGAACATCGAAACAAGAAAGAAGGCAAGAAGAAGGCTGCGAAGAGCTTGACCGAAAAGCGCGCCGAGAAGAAAGCCAAAAAGCAGTCGCGCATGTCAGGCGTCTGAAGCCGCATCGCGGCGGACGTCACGCCCGAGGCGCCCATCGGCGTTATGCCGGTGAGCGCCAGGCGATGTCGCAAATAGGACTTCTAGAACTGATACGTCAAACCCGCCGAGACCATGTACAGATCATTGATGTTGGAGACGTCGTACATCGTGTATTCAGCCCGCACTTTGAAGCTTCCAAAACCCAACGCCGCGCCGACCCCGTAGGCTCCGACCTCGTCGCTGTCTGAATTTGAGCCAGCGGTCGAACCGGCGAATCTGATTTTGGCGTCGGTGTTCACCCACAGCACACCGGCTTTCGCGAACAGGTCGATCGGTCCCAGCGGCAGGTTACCCACGACGAATGCGTCCCAGCCATCGACGTCGACGGTCGCGTTGACGTTACCGATGGCGGTGTTTTTGTAGCTCTTGTTCGGCGAGCCGAAGTTCGTGTAGCCGGTTTCAACGCCCAGGAATGGCAGCAACATGTAACCGCCGAACAATCGATAACTCGTGTCGTTTTCGTCGAAGCTGATCTTCTGGGTGTTGAACCCGTCGCTCACGCGGGCCGAATCCTTGACGGTCGTTTGCCCCACGCTGCCGCCGATGTAGAGCCCGGTGTCGCCGGCTTGCGCGGACACCGCAGCGGCCATGGAGGCCAGGAACAGCGTTGCGATCGATACGTTGCGAACCATGAAAACCCCTTGGGCAAGCGCCCGAAATCTATGTTCTCGAATGAGATGCTCCACCCGCGTGCGAACGCAGCGTTCAGAGCGGCGCGCATTCTCTAGTCTGCATCATCGTGTGTCAATGAACTGCGTCAGAGTCGGTGCTGCTCCGGAAAAGCCGCGAACGACTGACACTCCGACTGTGTCGAGGTAAGCTCGGGCGAGGTAGATCGGAGTCAGCATGCGCGTAACACGCTTGGCCGCACCGCTCGGTGCGGTCGTCGAACACCTCGACGTTCGCCGTATCGATGATGCGGTATGGCCCGAGCTGAACGCGCTGTTCTGCGAACACCACCTGCTGGCGTTTCCAGCGCAGCAGTTGGCACCTGAGGAGCTGATGTCGTTTGCGCGTCGTTGGGGTGCGCTGGTCAGACATCCATATGCGGGTCTCGATACGTATCCGGAGGTCATCGAGCTACGCAATCGTGGCAGCGCGCGAGATGTCAATCAGCATTGGCATTCGGATATGACGTACAACGCGACGCCACCGAAGCTGACGATGCTGTACGCGCTCGAAGCGCCGCAACTCGGCGGTGACACCGCATTCGCCAATCAGGAACTTGCCTACGACGCACTGTCGGACGGATTGCGCAGTGTCGTCGATACTCTGAAGGCCGTGCACTCCGCCGAAGGTCTTGCGGCTGTGTACGGTGAGAGTGCACAGGCGGCGCCGCGCGCGCAGCATCCAGTGGTGCGCGTTCACGACGAAACCGGGCGCAAGGCGTTGTATGTGTGCCGCGCGTTCACGCAGCGATTCGTCGGCTGGTCGCGGCAGGAGAGCAGGCCGCTGCTCGAGTATCTATACGGTCACGCGACACGGCCGGAATTTCAGGCGCGCCACGTCTGGAAAGCCGGCGATGTCGTGATGTGGGACAACCGCTGTCTGCAGCACTTTGCGGTGCACGATCACGGCGACGCACCGCGGCTGATTCACCGGGTGCAGGTGGAAGGTCCGATACCGGCTTGACGAGCTGCTAAGCAGCACCGAATCGATCGGTGAACACCATCTTCTGAAGCGGTTTGCGCGCCAGCGGGCCGTGTCCGCCGCCCACCGAGTAGCCGATCGGGACGTGCGCGCACGTGTACCAGCCTTCCGGCAACTCCAGTAGCTCGCGCACTTTTGGTTCCTCGAGACAGAGTAGTGTCGTCAGCACGCAACCGAGGCCCTCGTTGCGGCACGCCAGCAACAGATTCTGTACCGCTGGATAAACCGATCCACCTCCCACCACAGAGGGCCGTGGCTGTGCGGAATCGGTGATCGTCATCATGCCTGGATTGAAGCAGAACACCGCAACAACCGGGACTTCGTGCATGTGATGTGCAAGGTGATTGCCCGCCTCGATGGCGCGCGACGACGTGCGCTGTTCGTCGAGGGGCATCGACTCCATATGCTTGCGGTACGTGACCACGTATTCAGTCCAATACGGGCGGTACAGATCTTCGAGGGTCTGCTTCTTGCGCGGATCGCGAACCGCGACGATCCGCCAGGGTTGGCGGTTGCCACCAGTCGGCGCCCAGGTCGCTGCGGTGAAGACGCGCTGCAGCACCTCTTCGGGAATCGGGTCGGGGCGCAGTCGCCGTACCGCGCGCAGCGTGCTCATCGCGTCGTAGAGATCCATTACATTCCTCCAGAAAAACGAAAGGCGCGTCTCGGGACGCGCCTTTCACAAACGGGGTTCGTCAGAACCCCAACGAATCGATCAAGCCGCGTTGTAACCCAGAATGGCCTTGGTCTCGAGAAATTCTTCGAGGCCCCATTCGCTGAATTCGCGGCCGTTGCCGGACTGCTTGTAGCCGCCGAACGGTGCAGCCGGATCGACGCCGGCGCCATTCACGTGAATGTTCCCGGCGCGAATCTGCCGCGCCACATTACGCGCGCGTTCGAGGTCCGAGGATTGCACGTAGCCCGACAAACCGTACAGCGTGTCGTTGGCGATCTTCACCGCATCGGCGTCGTCTTTGTAGCCGATGATCGACAGCACCGGCCCGAAGATCTCTTCGCGCGCAATGGTCATGTCGTTGGTGACGTTCGAAAACACGGTCGGCTTGACGAAATAACCGTTGTTCAAGCCGTCGGGCAACCCTTCACCGCCGCACTCGAGCTTCGCACCTTCGTCGATGCCTTTCTTGATCAGGCCCTGAATCTTGTTCCACTGCACTTTCGACACGACCGGGCCGACCGTGGTGTCTGCCTTGGAAGGGTCGCCCACCTTTGCCGCCATTGCGGTGGCTTTGGCAATGGCCGCGGCTTCGTCCATGCGCTTCATCGGGACCAGCATCCGCGTCGGTGCGTTACACGACTGGCCGCTGTTCATCACGCACGAACCCATGCCCTGTGCGACGGCTTTCGGGAAATCCGCGTCGTCGAGCAGGATATTCGCCGACTTGCCACCGAGTTCCTGCATGACTCGCTTGACTGTCGGTGCGGCATTTGTGGCAACCGATACACCCGCACGTGTCGAACCGGTGAACGACACCATGTCGACGTCGGGATGCGAAGACAATGCAACGCCCACGCCGGGACCGTCGCCGTTGACGAGGTTGAACACGCCCGGCGGCACGCCGGCTTCGTCCATCACTTCGGCGAAGATGATTGCGTTCAGCGGTGCAATTTCGGTTGGCTTCAGCACCATCGTGCAGCCGGCAGCAATCGCTGGGGCAACCTTCGCGGCGATCTGGTTCAGCGGCCAGTTCCACGGTGTGATCAACGCGCACACGCCGATCGGTTCGTGCACGATGCGGTTGCGGCCTTTGTCTTCTTCCCATTTGAACGTCTTCATCGCGTTCAGCGTATAAGCGATGTGACCCAGACCAGCCGGTGCCTGCGCGGCGTTTGCCAACGACAGTGGCGCACCCATCTCGGACGACACGGTGTTTGCGATGTCCGGCATGCGCTTTTGATACGCGCCCATGATCTTCTCGAGCAGTGCGGCGCGTTCTTCGACTGTGGTTTTCGAGAACGTCTGAAAGGCTTTTTTCGCCGCGGCGACGGCACGATTGACGTCTTCCTGATCACCCAGCGTGATGGTGCCAATCACGGCTTCGTTGGCCGGGTTCAGGACGTCGAGGGTCTGTTTGCTGTGTGGTGTGACCCACTTGCCATCGATGTAAAAGTTGCGTTCGTTCTTCATGCTCACTCCCTATATGTTCGGACCCATCTTCGTGGGCGGTTCGTGGCGTAGGGTGCCGGACTCGACAGATGAGTTCGACGACTGCCCGGCGCGGAAGAAGGATTGTGGGCCATCTGCGGACCGTCGGCTAGTGGCCCGCGCGAGTCCGGGCCTTGATCGTTGAACGTCTGACAAAGGCGATCCGAAGGCGATCGAACGGACGTCAGCGCGGGTCTGCACTCGCCGCGTAGAGCGTCCGCCCGTCCCGAATGGTGTAGCGCACGCGGGCGAACGCGGCAATATCTCGTTCAGGATCGCCGTCGAGCACGGTCAGATCGGCGACATAGCCTGCTGCGACCCGCCCGACGCGCAACGCTTTCTGGAATCGTTGTGCTGGCGCCGTTGTGAGCGACGCGAGGATCTGCATCGGCGTCATGCCGGCCCGCGCCATCAGCCGGTATTCGTCCGTCGGATCGAAATCACGCACGTAACCGACGTCCGTGCCGAACAATACTTCACCACCACCTTTTACGAAGGCGGCCAACTCCGCAGCGGCATCTGCGGTGAATGCCTCGCTTTCCGCTGCAGTGGCATCCTCCTTCGCGGACTCGTAGGACCACAGCTTCAACGTCGGGATCAGCGCGATGCGGTGCGCCAGCATCGAAGCGACGAGTGCGCCGGTCCATCCGTCGGAATTCGTATGCGCCAGCACATCGACGCCGGATTCGACGGCGATCGTCGCGCCTTCCACATTCGACGGATGCGCGAACACCGGCCGGCCGAGCCGATGCGCCTCGGTGACGGCCGCCCGTGCAACCGCCGCAGCCATCGGCAGCACCTTGCCGCCGCCCATGATGGAACCGGTGAACAGCTTGATCGCGTCGGCACCGCGTTCGATGTTCGAATCGACCGCCTCGATGGCCTCGTTGGGCGTGGCGGGTTCTTTCATCAAGCGCAACATCTCGGGCGGCAGGCCGCGAAGATAGATCGGAATCCCGTCGGGTGGAAACAACGGCTCGCCGGCGGTGAGCACCCGAGGCCCCGGCACCTCACCGGTTTCGATACGTCGACGCAATGCAAGTGTGTCGTTGAGTAGTGAGCCGATGTCGAACACCGTCGTGAACCCGTAGCGCGTCAGCATCTCACGCACCTGCGCGGCCAGCTTGGCGGCAGGTTGCGTTGCGGCGCCCACCCACTCCGGCCCCAGGAAATGCACGTGATTGTTGTGCAGTCCCGCGACCACCGTGAGACCGTGGCAGTTCAAGCTCGATGCGGTCGAAGGCGCGTCACTACCCACCGAGATGATGATGCCGTTGCGGATGACGACGTTCGTGTCATGCAGCGGCGGGGTGTTCGAATCGACGTAGACTGTTGCATCGCGCAGAACGAGCGTCTCATCTGCGTGCGCAGCGGCGCAAACGAGCGCGACGATCGCAGCACACCAGGCCGTTGTCCGAGATGACATTGCAAACCCCTTCAGCGAGTTGTTTGGCGACGGATCGGAATCTGCAGATAGGTGACCGGACCATGCGATTCGCCATGCGACCACGCGTGATCGACGTATCGTTCGAGCAAGGGTCGCGCGTCGAGCTCGAAATCACTGCGACGCAACCAGTCTCGCTGCAGTGCATAGAACGTCGGCGCGATCAGCGAACACGGCCCGTGGAGACGATAGCGCGCGTAAAGACCTCCGGGCAGCGACAGTTTCGTCATGTCGTCGAAGTCGCGGTGGCCGTCGTCGATCAAGGCCGTGGTGTAGTAGCGAAACCCCCGCGGTTCGTCGGCGTCGGGATAGACGACGCCGATCACCTGCCTCACGTGTGTTATCAACGCCCGCCGCAGCTGCCATTGCCAGAATTGGCGCGCGCTCGCTGGAATGGTGGCAATCGGGCCGCTATGGCGCAGCGCGAACACGCAGCAGCCTGGTTCCTCGATGACGTCGACCGTTCCGTCGAACATGCCCCCAACGGCCAGACGCTGGCGCGCCGCATCAGCCGACTGACGGTGCCGGCGTCGAAACTCGTCCGGCGAGGCATTCGCGAAGCTGCGAAACGCGCGCGCAAATGCCTGGGGGCTTTGATATCCAGCGGTTTCGGCGATCCGACGGACGGGTTCTGCGCCACTGGCGAGTCGGTCTGCGGCCAGACTGAGTCGGACGCGGCGCATCGTTGCATGCACGGTCTCGCCGACGACGGCGCGAAAAACGCGATGAAAGTGATAGGAAGACATGTTTGCGATGGCCGCGAGGCTCGCAACGCTGTGCGCCTGAGCCGGCGCCGCGAGCAGTGCGTCGACAACCCGTTCGATCCGCGCAAAGTAGCGTTGCGTCGTGCTCGACCGCGTCGATCTTTCAGATTCCATCGTTCTTCCCATCAGCCATCGGCTTGCGCGCGCTGTTTGGGAGATGCTAAAGCGAAACCGGGATGGCGGTGGTGCAGCGATTGCTGTTTTATTCGAGCCGAAAAATGACACCGCTGCGCAGCATATCCATTGGCCTCAGTCCTTCCCGCCAGCGCCGGCAAAGTCGAGCGCGCCACCGAGGTAGCCCATCCGCGCTTCGCCATTGCTGAGCAGCGCGACGTCACGTGCCTCGAGTCCGGGGAGCGGCTGCAGCGAATAGCGATGCGTGATGAAGCGCAGGATTGAGGCGGTGTCGTACTGCGTGTGATCGACGTAGCCGCGCCTTGCATAAGGCGAGATGATGATCGCCGGAATCCGTGTGCCGGGGCCGACCAAATCGGCCTTCGGCGGCGCCACGTGGTCGAACTGACCGCCGAACTCGTCGTAGGTGATGACGATCAGCATGTGATGCCACTGGGGGCTGTGTCGCAATGCGTCGACCACGGACGCGATCTCCTCGTCGCCGCTCGTCACGTTGGTGTAACCCGGATGCTCATTCTGGAAGCCAACCGGTTTATAGAACGTCACTGCGGGCAAGCTCCCACGGGTAATGTCGGCCAGCAGGTCGGCGCGGTCTTTGAGGTGCTGCTCGCGCACGTCCGCGTGGGCCACCGGGTCAAAATCCGCGTAGTAGTTGAAGGGCTGGTGATGGGGTTGGAAACCGACGTGGGTCGAATCCGCGGTACCGTATGCGTTGCCCTTGTAGATCGTCGTCGTGGATGCCGCAGTGCCGGTCGGATCCCAGTCCCACGAATCAGCAACCGCCGCCGCCCAACCGCCGGCATACCATGCCCAGCTGATACCCTTGGCGCTCAGCAGATCACCGATATGGGTCTGCGTCTGCGGCTCGAGCGTCGTGCTCTTCGCCGGATCGGCGTAGCGCTGGGAGCCGACCGCATCGAGCGGTGCATTGCCACTCGGTTGATACGGCGGTTGCATCGTGTTGACGGCGCGGTAACCGTCACCTGCGCCGAAGTAATCCAGCGGCGCTAGATTGCCGCTCTTCAGCGAGGTGGGGCCGGTCAGCGCTGATTGCGCCTGCGTGGTGTTGGCGGCCAACTGGGGCACGCCGTTGACTCGCGTTCCAAGGACATTCAGCGACGGATGGTTTCTCGCCACGAATCCGTCCGACACCGTTGGCACACACGCGCAGACGAGGTACTGGTGGTTGGTGAACGAGCCGCCGAACGCGCCCTGAAAGAAATTGTCCGCGAGCGTGTAGTGGCGCGCGAGGTCCCACAAACGCGTCCGGCTGGCGTCGAAGTACCCCATCACCAGGCCGCCGGAATTGCTCCATGCGACGAACTGATCGTTCTTGCCAGCGTCAATCTGCATGATGTTCTCGAAGAACCGGTGATACAGATCGCGCGTGATCACACTGTTGCTCACGGCGGCGTAGCCGTACAACTTCAGCGCGTTCGGTGCGTCGATCTGGAATGGCGCATTGGGCCACACGCCGGTTGTCTCGGCCTGCGTGACGACGGGGGTTTGTCCCGCCGCCGTCAGGCCACCCCAAGCCGGCGGCAGCATCGGCAACACCGTGCCGCCGTCACGATCGACCTGCACGATCGAACGCGCAGCGCGGGTCCGCAGGCCGTTCGCGCTGGGGAAGAGACCGAACAGGTTGTCAAAGCTGCGGTTCTCTGCGTAGATCACGACGACGTTGCGAACGTCATCGAGCACCAGGCGGTTGCGCAACGCTTTGACCAGATCACCATGGTGTCCATAGTCGCTCAACGCATCAGCGATACGTACCGATGCAAGCCGTATCTCGTTCACCAGGGCGCGGTGCGCGTCGGTATCGGTCGCGGCATTGGGGTCCGCTAACAGCTGATCGCTGCGGACGCCGACGCGAGCCGCGAGGCCCGCCGCCGCCGTCTTGTACTCCCCGGCGTCGAACATCGCCTGCAACTCTGTGCTGATTGCACTGACTACGTTGCTGTCCTTGCCGGCGCTACGGAGCGTCAGGGATTCCGTCGCCCGCGTTTCAGCGCCACCGGTTGGTTCGACGAGCCAGGTGCTTCCTGCAACGATTTCCGCGACTATTGCCCCGTGACCATCGATCGTGAAGCGACCCTGCCCATCGGTGTGGCCGCTGGGTTCGCTCCGGTCACAGCGCGCGTTGCGGTTGATATCGATGCACACCAGCGCATTCCGATAGTAGCCTTCGCCAACCACTCTCCCGCGTGTCCCGAATTCATGTGCGTCCGCGTACGCCCCGCTGCCTGCAAGACCTATCGCAGCGCCAACACTCACCAACCAAATAGCCTTCATCGTGCTTGCTCCTGACGATATAGACTAATCCATCGACATCGCCGCGGCTTAAGGTGGGCAATTTCCGAACCGCTTTGATTGCCACATTCGCGCTGGGATGCAGCGGCGTGACACTAGCCGAGCCTCCACCCGTACCGAATCATCCGCCGGTTGCCGCCTTGCAGGCGTTGGGTCGGCGGCTGTTCTTCGATTGCGATCTCTCGTCTTCACACACGCTGTCCTGCGCGAGTTGCCATGATCGAAGTTTCGCCTACGGACCGCCGAACGATCGCGCAGTGCAACTCGGCGGCCAGTACGGCGACCGGCAAGGTCAACGCGCGGTGCCGTCGCTGCGCTACCTGCAAACGGTGCCCGTCTTCACGGAGCACTACTATGACGAAGATTTCGACGAGAGCGTCGACAACGGTGCGACCGGCGGACTGATGTGGGACGGACGGGTACAGAACGCACGCGAGCAAGCGCGTCTGCCGTTGCTGTCGCCGCTGGAGATGGCGAACGCGGGCCCCGAACAGGTCGTCGCCGCGGTGCGCGCATCGAGCTACGCGGGCGAGTTCCGTCGCATCTTTGGTCCGAACGTCTTCGACAATTCCAACGCGGCATTCGGGGACATCACCCGCTCGCTCGAGTTCTTCGAGGACGATCCAGCGGAGTTCTTCCCATACACGAGCAAGTACGACGCCTTCCTACGGCACCGGACCCAGCTGACCGATCAAGAAATGCGCGGCCTCGAACTCTTCAACGACCCCGCGAAAGGCAACTGCAACTTCTGTCACCGCAGCGAGATCGGCTCAACGGGCGCGTTTCCGGCATTCACCGACTTCGGCTACGTCGCGCTCGGCGCTCCGCGCAATCGCAAGATTGCGGCGAACGCCAACCCCGGCTACTACGATCTCGGCCTGTGCGGTCCGCTGCGCACAGACCTGAAGGACCATCCAGAGTACTGCGGTCTGTTCCGCACGCCGTCGCTGCGAAACGTCACGCTGCGGCACACCTTTTTCCACAACGGCGTATTTCACGATCTCGATCAGGTCCTGCATTTCTATGCGCAGCGCGACCAGCGTCCGGAGTTGTGGTACGCGCGCGACCCGGCGGGCCACGTCATCGCGTACGACGACCTGCCCGAGCGCTATCGCGCCAACGTGAACGTCGAGGCGCCGTTCGGTCGGCACCCCGGCGACGCACCGACTCTGACCAACTCAGAGATCGCCGACATTATTGCCTTCCTCGGCACGCTGACAGACGGCTGGTCTGCCGCCGCGAAATTGCCTCGCCGCTAACGCGGCGCTAGCATGCCGCGATGATCCGATCGCTGCGCAAACAACTTGGCCGATGGCGCACGCACGCCATCGTTGTGATGTGCGCGTTCGCGATTGGGCAGACCATCAGCCTGGCGCACAAGGCCGACCTCTCGCTGCATGAGAGCGGCGCACCTTGTCAGATCTGTCAGGCAATAGGACACGCCGCGGCGCCGCCGGCTGTGGCGGCGGCACCGATCGTTGCGATCCACTTCGGAGTCGCAACCGCGTGCGTTGAATTCGCAGCGGCCGTTCTGCCGTCCATCTTTTCGCCACACGCCGCCCGCGCACCCCCCACGTTCCTCTGATTGCTCCGGTTCATGCAACGCAGCTCGCCGATCCCGGTGAGCGTAGCGATTTGAAGCAATTGAGAGGACGAACTGATGAAAGCGAAACACCTGGTCGCGCTGGCAATGGCCTGCGCGATATCAGCGCGTGGCAATGCGGCCGCAAACGATGCAGCCGCCGACGCGACCGATGCCACTTCCGCGCCGACGGAGAATGTTGAAACAATAGAGATCATCGCCAAGCAACTGAACGACAAACGCGCCGCGATCAGCACGCAAACCGGTGCGTCGACGTACACGATCGACGAGACCGCGATCGATGCGACACCCGGGGCTGACAACAACCTGCTGAACAAAATCGTCATGCAGGCACCGAGCGTCGCGCAAGACTCGTTCGGTCAATTCCACGTCCGCGGCGATCACGCCAATCTGCAATATCGCCTGAACGGCATCATCCTGCCGGAAGGCAACAGCGTTTTTGGACAGTCTTTGAGTCCACGTCCGATCTCGTCGATGAGCCTCGTAACCGGCGCGTTGCCGGCGCAATACGGTCTGCGCACGGCGGGTATCATCGACATCACGACGAAAAGCGGCGTCATCTCTCCGGGTGGTTCGATCGACGTATACGGCGGCGGCCACGGCACCGTCCAGCCTAGCTTTGTTTATGGCGGTGGCGCGGACAATATCAACTACTTCGTCACCGGCGATTACCTCAAGAGCGAGTTAGGCATCGAATCGCCCGATGGCAGCACCACGCCGTTGCACGACGACACGACGCAGTATCACGGCTTCGGCTATTTCGAGGACATCCTCGATCCGGACAATCGGCTGTCGCTGGCAGTCGGCACGTCGAACGGCAAATTCCAGATCCCGAACCAGGGCGGCCTCGAACCGTCGTTGGGGCTCAGCGCATTCGGCGTCACCGATTACCCGAGCAAGGCACTCGACGAGAACCAGCGCGAACTGACGAACTACGCAATCGCCAGCTGGCAACATTCGCAAGGTGACCTCGATTGGCAGACGTCGTTGACGACGCGCTATTCGCGGCTCGCCTTCACACCGTCTCCGCTCGGCGACCTGCTGTACACCGGCATCGCCCAAGACGCCTACAAGCGCGACGTCGCGCTCGGCTGGCAAACCGACGCCTCCTACAAGCTCAACGATTCGCACACGCTGCGCGCCGGCTGGTACTTCCAGCATGACGACGCGAAATCGCAAACTACGTCGCTGGTGCTGCCGACCGACGATGAAGGCAATCAAACGAGCGACATACCGTTCCCGATTGCCGACAACGGTTCCCAGACCCAATGGATCGAGAGTGTGTATGTGCAAGACGAATGGGCCGCGGCTGAATCGCTGACGATCAACTACGGCTTGCGTTACGACCACTACGACGGGTTTTCGCATAGCGATCAGGTCAGTCCGCGCATCAACACCGTCTGGCAGGCGACATCGACGACGACCGTACACGCCGGTTACTCGCGGTATTTCACCCCGCCCGCGTTCGAACTCGTTGGCAGCGAATCGATATCGAAATTTACCAACACGACCGCAGCGCCCGAAGTGTTCGCCGACACGCCGGCAAAGGCCGAGCGCGAGGACTACTATGACGTCGGGTTGCAACAGCAACTGTTCGGGGCGCTAACGCTCGGCGTCGATGGCTACTACCGGGACTCGCTACACCTGATCGACGAGGGTCAATTCGGTGCGCCGATCATTCTGACGCCGTTCAACTACAACGAGGGCAAGATTAAAGGCATCGAATTCACGGCGACCTACGCGACGGGGGGCTTCACCACGTATGCAAATCTCGCCTTCCAAAGCGCACAGGGGCGCGCCGTCGAGTCGGCGCAGTTCAACTTCGGCCCGGACGATCTCGCGTACATCGAAAAACACTTCATCGATCTCGATCATGAACAGAAGGTCACCGCGTCGGCGGGTGCGTCCTATGTGTGGCACGAAACACGTGTCAGCGCGGACATGATCTACGGCGACGGGTTGCGCGCCGACTTGGCATTGCCGGACGGCAGCAGCGTGCCGAATGGCGAGCAGTTGCCGAGCTACACGCAGTTCAACCTCGGCATCAGCCAGATCTTCCACTTGACTGAAATGGGACCACTGACCGCCCGCTTCGATGTAGTGAACGTGTTCGATAACAGATACGAGATTCGGGACGGTACCGGTGTCGGTGTCGGCGCGCCGCAATACGGTCCGCGGCGTGGTCTGTTCTTCGGATTGTCGCAAGCGCTGTGACGACGCTGTGATTCGTCGGTGTCGATGCTGACTGTTGCGATCGCATGCGCCGCGTTCGCAACGACCTTCGCCGGCGGATTGTTCGCGCTACGCCTCGAGGATCGCTTGCACCTGGTGCTCGGTTTCAGCGCGGGCGCCGTGGTCGGCGTTGCGTTCTTCGATCTGCTGCCCGAGGACATCCTCGCGATGACCGGTGTCCTGCTGCGCTGATCGCGTGTCAAACGTCGTTTGAATCAGTGTCAGATGCGCCTGGGGACTCGCCGGCAATCCTGTGCACCTGACGTTCGCGATCTTCGATGCTCACATGGCGCACGTCTTCGCCCTGCACCATGTAGATCAGATATTCACAGATGTTCTTGGCGTGATCGCCGGCGCGTTCCAGCGCGCGCGCTGCCCATACCAGGTTCAGTGCCCAGCCGATCGCGCTCGAATCCCGAGACATCAACGTGGTCAATGCGCGCATGATCGACTCGTATTCGATGTCTGCAGCAATGTCGGCGCGCTCTACTTCGAGCGCGAGGTCGACGTCCAAGTCGGAAAAGGCCGCGAGTGCCTCGTGCACCATATCGCCGACCAGGTCGCCCAGGTGTTGCAGCTCGACGCTGCGAGGATCGTGTTCCAGTGCGGCCATTTTGAGCGCCATCTTCGCAACGCTCTTTGCCTGATCGCCGATGCGTTCGATGTCTGTCACGGTCTTGATCACCGCGAATATCAACCGCAGATCACCCGCTGCCGGCTGTCGACGCGCCATGATGCGGCTGCATTCCTGGTCGAGGTGGACCTCGAGTGCGTTGATCTTCGGGTCGGTGCTGATGACCGCTCGCGCCAGTTTTTCGTTGCGGCTCTCGAGCGCGGTGACCGCGTCGGCAATCTGCTGCGCGGCAGCGCGACCCATCGCAAGCACGCGGCTGCGCAATTCCGCGAGTTCCTGATTGAACTGGCTCGAGAAATGGTGATTGAACTCGCCGTGTTCCGCCATGTCAGCCGCGCCGTCCCATCATAATGTGGTCTTCCGTGCCTTTCTGCTTGGGATTGGTGAACAAGTCGTCTTGATCACCGTCTGATTTTCGATCGGATACCGGCAGGGCGATCATCGCAGGTGCCAGCGGCCACGAAGCGGGGATGATGCCCCGCCACGTGCCACCGGTCGAGTCGGGCGAGTTAGAACTTCGCAATCAGGTCGATCTGCCAGGTATCAACATTGGATCCCGACTGAGCGTTGACGGCGTCTGCCTCGGTCATGAAATACGTCGTGGAGAACGTGAAGTTCTTAGCGATATCGTAGGTGGCTTGGAACTTGGAACCCTTCGAAGCCGTCGTTCCGGCGGCGAAGTCGGAGTCGGTGAACGCGCCGACCACCGCGTTGCGATCCAGATCGCGATAGTTGTAGTTGAGGTTGATCAGCCAGATCTTCGTCTTCAAGCCAACCAGCCAGCCCATGTCATCGCCGCTTTGTGGTCCGTTGGCACTGGGATTCTTCACGTACTGACCGTAGACCTTGAGTGGCAAAGGCAGGCCGTCGATGTCAACGTCGGCGAATCCCTCATACAACTGGAACTGCGTCGAGGTGTTGCCGTTGGCCGAAAGAGGCGCCGCGGCGCCATCCAAGTGGTAGTGGTATACGCTGCCACCAACCCTGAGTTTGATGTTGTCGGTGACGCCGAGGCTCACGCCGAGTTGACCCGAGATAAGTCGCAAATCGTCGGTGAACTGGTTGCCGTTGCCGTTGACGTTGTTTTTCAACGTAAATGCGCCGGTCGATCCGAACAGCTCCATCTCGCCGAATTTGTGGCTGTACAGCGACGCGACCCCCTCCGGGTTGATGTCATCGTCCCAGATCAGTTGCTCTTCGGTGACCCAGGGTTGCGCCATCTTGCCGCCGATCAACTGCAGGCCCGGCACGTTTGAGGGATGCCAATTCACATAGGCCCGATCGAGCCACAAGTCCTTCTTGACGAAGTAGTTGTCGAGATCCTGGTTCGTCGATCGCGCGTCGTTGCTGTTGCCGGACGCGATGCGCACCCCGGCTTCGACGTCTGAATTCACCTGCGAGACGAACCCGACGCGCGCGCGGATGCGTTGGCGGTCGGCGGCTCGTTCGGGGTCGTTGTGCTCTATGCTGATGGTCTCCTGCCGTACCCGCACGTCACCGCCGACGACTGTCTTGGTAGCCCATGCAATCTTCTCTTGCAGGGTGTCGAAGTCTTTCTTGTCGACTTTGTCGAGCGATTCGGTGGGCACGCTCGCCTGCTGCTGTTTCGTCAGGTCCGCGCTTAGTTCGGTGTACTGCGCAGCGGTGATCGAGCCGTTGTCGCGCAGCATGCCCAGCAACTTCGCGTCGACGGTTTCGGCAGACGCGAGCGGCGCGATTGCGGCCAGCGCCACGCCCGCGCAGACGCTAAGTGTTGTTCCCCGCATGGTTATTCCCCACATGAATGTCTCCTAGTCATTGGATTGGCTTGTACGACTCGCTGCAAATCGCGAGGCGAAGCAGTGTCGCCTCTGTCTGTGACATTTCCGTTACAGGTCTGGAGAATTCCGCCGCGTGAGCCGATTGTTAAACGCCAGACAAATGTATTGGGGTGCGGCGGTATGCACGTGGTCGTTGTGCCGCACGCCAGTCATCAGGTTGTCACGAACAGCAGCGACAATGCGGCCACGTTGGATGTTGTGCCTCCCCTCGCGGCATCCGGCGAGTCCGATGAATCTTCGCTTCTCACGAGGTTTCACGGTTGTCCGCTGGGGTGCACCGTCCGGATGCCTAGGCTCGTCGACGGTGTCGCCCGAGCGGCTTTTTTCAGCAGGCTCTTCTCGCGGCCTGCACAGAGATCAATAGACCTCAGGCACGACCATGTGCAGCGGCACCGGGTGGCGCAGATAGTCGGGGCTGCGCTCGCGATCCGGTAACTCGATCGGCGGGTGCTCCACTTCCCGGTAGGGCAACTGGAGTGGCGGATGCAGTTGAGGCGGGCACGCTTCTTGTCCACTGCCTGAACAACCCACCAGGGTGCCTCGGGAATGTGGGTGCGTTCCAGCATGATCTCCTTTGCTTTCGTATACGCCTCCCAACGACGCCGGCTCTCGAGGTCCATCGAGCTGAGCTTCCATTGCTTCAACGGATCGTGCAGGCGGCCGAGAAAGCGCATGTACTGTTCGTCATCGGTAATCGAAAACCAGTACTTGATCAGCTTGATGCCGGATCGCGCGAGCATCTTTTCGAACTCCGGTACTGTGCGGAAAAACTCCTCGTATTCTTCGTCGGTGCAGAAATCCATCACGCGTTCGACGCCGGCGCGGTTGTACCAGCTGCGATCGAACAGCACGATCTCGCCGGCCGCTGGCAGATGTGCGACATAGCGTTGGAAGTACCGTCGCGCTATCAAAACGCAGCCCATGCAATCGTTCGACCTCATCGTTCTCGTCTATGCCATTCCCGAGATTGCCTGGGTCGGCGCGCGTGAAGACGAACTCACCCAGAAAGCGATCCCATTCGAGACCGGCGTGGCGCGATACAAGGAAATCGCCCGGGGACAGATCATCGGGGACTCGGAAGGCTTGCCGAAGCTGATTTTTCACCTGGATACGAGGAAGATTCTCGGGGTGTGGGTGCTAGGCTCGCAGGCG
Source organism: uncultured Gammaproteobacteria bacterium (assembly GCA_963735085.1). Lineage (GTDB taxonomy): Bacteria > Pseudomonadota > Gammaproteobacteria > Pseudomonadales > Azotimanducaceae > DATJGR01. The sequence continues at coordinate 903,359 of CAVTJP010000005.1, read as the reverse complement.
ACCGAACTTGTGCACATCGGCCAGGCAGTGATGGCACACGACGGTACGTCCGACTACTTCGTGAATAGCGTCTTCAACTATCCGACGTTGACCGAGTGCTACATGGCGGCGCTGGACGGCATGAACAAGCTGCGCGGGCTGCGTTGAATCGTGAGTGCGCCGCAGTCGGGTCGGCCGATTTTTGGGGGTCCGACTCTATGACCGGTCGCAAGTCGGGGGTGACCGTTGTCACACGCCTGTCATGAAGCGTGACTATCGTAGGCCGACCCAAATAAACAACGGAGATTGCCTAGATGGATGCTTTAATGACGCGGTCACGCGTTCGGTCGGCCATTGCCCTGTGCACACTCGCCATCTTCTCGGCGACGACAGCGTTCGCGGAGAACATCACGGGGGCAGGCTCGACGTTCGTCTATCCGATCCTGTCGAAGTGGTCGCAGACGTACCACGAGAAAACCGGCAACCAGATCAACTATCAGTCGATCGGTTCCGGCGGCGGCATTGCGCAGATCAAAGCCGCCACCGTCACGTTCGGCGCGTCCGACATGCCGTTGAAGCCTGAGGACTTGAAGGCCGCGGGACTCTGCCAGTTCCCCGTCGTAATCGGCGGCGTCGTGCCGGTCGTCAACCTCGCGGGGGTCGGGCCGGGGCAACTCAAGTTCACCGGAGCGCTGCTTGCCGACATCTATCTTGGCAAGGTCACGAACTGGAACGACCCGGCGATTGCCAAGATCAACCCGGGCGTGAAGCTGCCGAACGAGAAGATCACGGTCGTGCATCGCTCCGACGGCTCCGGCACGACATTCAACTGGGTCAACTACCTGTCGAAGGTCAGCGACGCATGGAAGACGACCGTGGGTGAAGGCACGTCGGTGAACTGGCCGACCGGCGTCGGCGGCAAAGGCAACGAAGGCGTCGCCGCCTACGTCAATCGTCTGAAGAACTCGATCGGATACGTCGAACTCGCTTACGCGACAGAGAACAAGATGAGCTATGCCGCCGTGAAGAACAGCGCCGGCGAGTTCGTACAGCCGAACTCCGCGACCTTCCAGGCCGCGGCGTCGAGCGCGGACTGGAGTAGCGCACCGGACTTCCATCTGGTGATTACCAACGCACCGGGTAAGGAATCGTGGCCGATCGCGGCGAGCGTGTTCGTGATCATGTATCGCTCACCAAAGGATCCGGCGCAGTCGACCGAAGCGCTCAATTTCTTCAAGTGGTCGCTCGAGAACGGTCAGAAGGAGGCGGCCGCGCTGAACTATATTCCGTTGCCGGCGACGCTGACCAAACAGATCGAGGCGTACTGGGCCTCCACGATTAAATAGCCGATGGCTTCTTCTGCTGCCAATGTTGCATTCGATGCCGGGCTGGCTGCCGGCATCGAACGCCGCGACCAACGCAACGATCGCGCGTTTGGCTTCGTGGTGTTTGCCTGCGCGATGATCGTTCTGGTGGCGCTGCTCGGCGCCGCAGGGTCGATGCTGTGGGGCGCACGCGAAGCGTTCGGAACGTTCGGCTGGCGGTTCGTGATCTCGTCTGATTGGGACGCGGTGAATAAGAATTTCGGCGCCCTGGTACCGATCTACGGGACGCTCGTGACGTCGGCGATCGCAATGTTGATTGCTGTGCCGGTCAGCTTCGGCATCGCGCTGTTTCTGACCGAAATCGCACCGGCGCGGTTGCGCAGGCCCGTGTCCGCGGCGATCGAGCTACTTGCCGGCATTCCGTCGATCATCTACGGCATGTGGGGGCTGTTTGTGTTCGTGCCGTTCATGGCTGATTACGTGAGCCCATGGCTCGACGAACACCTCGGTCCGTTGCCGATAATCGGTGCGTTGTTCCGCGGACCGCCGATCGGCTTGGGCATGCTCACCGCCGGTATCGTCCTCGGCATCATGGTGATTCCGTTCATTGCAGCTGTGATGCGCGAGGTGTTCACGACGGTGCCGACACCGCTGAAGGAGTCTGCCTATGCGGTCGGCAATACAACGTGGGAAGTGGTCTGGGACGTCGTGCTGCCGTACACGCGCTCGGCCGTGATCGGTGGGATCTTCCTGGGTCTGGGGCGCGCGCTGGGCGAGACGATGGCCGTCACGTTCGTGCTCGGCAATGCGCACCTGTTGTCGGCGTCGTTGCTCGAACCGGGCAATTCGATCGCCGCGACGATCGCCAACGAATTTACCGAGGCGGACTCATCGCTTTATCTGTCGTCGCTGATCGCCCTCGGTTTCCTGTTGTTTATCGTGACGTTTATCGTGTTGACGGTCGCGCGTCTGATGTTGAACCGGCTTGCACGCCGCAGCGGAGCCCTCGCGTGAGTGGATTACTTTCGTCCAGTGAGTCCGCGATGTGGCGACGCCGTCTGCTGCGGGATGCGCTTGCGAAAATCATGGCCTCGGCGGCGACACTGTTCGGTCTCTTCTGGCTGGCATGGATTCTGTGGACGACTCTGAGCAACGGATTGCCGGCGCTGAAGTGGGCATTGTTCACGCAGATGACGCCACCACCCGGATCCGACGGCGGTTTGCTGAACGCATTCGTCGGCAGCGCGATCATGAGTGGTCTCGCGGTGCTGATCGCCACCCCAATCGGCATCGCAGCCGGCACATATTTGTCCGAGTACGCGCGGCATACGAAGCTTGGCGGGACAATCCGTTTCGTCAACGACATTCTGCTGTCGGCGCCGTCGATCATCATCGGTCTGTTCGTCTACGAATTACTCGTGCGGCCCATGCAGCACTTCTCGTCACTCGCGGGCGCAGTCGCGCTGTCGTTCATCGTGCTGCCGGTCGTCGTGCGTACCACCGACGAAATGTTGCAACTCGTACCCGTGTATGTGCGCGAAGCGGCGCTCGCGCTCGGCGTGCCGCAGTGGAAGGTCGTCCGGCAGGTGCTGTATCGCGCCGCGCTCTCCGGCATCATTACCGGTGTCTTGCTCGCGCTGGCGCGCATTCTCGGCGAGACCGCGCCGCTGCTGTTCACCGCGCTCAACAATCAATACTGGAGCGCCGACCTCTTCCAGCCGATGGCGAACGTGCCGGTGGTGATCTTCCAGTACGCGATGAGCCCGTACCCGTTCTGGCACGCGCTGGCGTGGGCCGGCGCATTCGTTGTGACGATGCTCGTACTCGCGCTTGGGATCGTCTCTCGCGCCATCCTGCTTCGCAGCAATCATCCATCGTGAGTACTGAATATGAACTCTACGGCCGACGTGAATCAGAGCCAATCGAAGAAATCGGAGCGTAGCGATCGCATGGCTACGCGGCGCGTCGGCGCACCGGAAGCGGCTACCACGCAGATCGATGCGCTTCGAACTGTTGCGCCAGCCGCCGAGCCGCCCTCGAAAATCGTCGCGCGCCGGCTCAACTTCTATTACGGCAACTTTTGTGCACTGAAAAACGTCGATCTGTCGATCGCCGAGAATCGCGTCACCGCTTTGATCGGGCCGTCGGGTTGCGGTAAGTCGACGCTGATCCGCGTGTTCAATCGCATCTACGCGATCTATCCGACGCAGCGTGCCGAGGGCGAAGTGCTGCTTGACGGCCAGAACGTCCTGGACCCGGCCTACTCGATCAATCGGTTGCGCACGAAGGTCGGCATGGTGTTCCAGAAGCCGGTGCCGTTTCCGATGACGATCTACGACAACGTGGCGTACGCGATCCGCCACTACGAGCGGCTCGGGCGTATCGACATGGACGCACGCGTGGAGGACGCCCTGACGAGCGCTGCGCTGTGGGACGAGGTGAAGGACAAGCTGAACCAGAGCGCGCTGGGGTTGTCCGGCGGGCAACAGCAGCGCCTGTGTATCGCGCGCGCAGTTGCGCTGCGGCCGGAGGTGCTACTGCTCGACGAGCCGACGTCGGCGCTCGATCCGATCTCGACGGCGAAGATCGAGCAGCTGATAGACGAACTGAAGGCGCGCTACACGCTGCTGATTGTCACGCACAACATGCAGCAAGCCGGCCGCGTCTCCGACTATACCGGCTTCATGTTCCTCGGCGAACTCATCGAATTCGGCACGACAGACGCGATATTCACAAAACCCGAGAAGAAGCAGACGGAGGACTACATTACCGGGCGCTTCGGCTAGACGATTCAAACCGATATTGATGATCCGCGCGACAACAAACGGGGAACAACACGTGAATCAACGCCACACGGTCCGGGCATTCGATGAGGAACTCAAGGCGCTCGCCAACGGCATCGCGACGATGGGTGACTTCGCGGCCGAGCAGTTTCGTGACGCTTCGCAGGCGCTGCTGACACAGGATTCAACGCTGGCGCAACGGATTATCCAACGGGATACCGACCTTGACGCGCTCGCGAAGGAGTCGTTGGCCGCCACGGCTTTGGTCGTCACCAGGCGCCAGCCGGTCGCTGCCGATTTCAGCGAAATCCTGCTCGATTTCCGGATCATCGAGGATCTCGAGCGCGTCGGCGATCTCGCCAAGAACACCGCGAAGCGTGCCACCGCGATCGCCAACCTCGATTTCCCGCTGGACATCGCGAAGCAGCTCCAACAACTGAGCCTTGCCGCGGCCCAGCAGCTGCGCGACGCACTCGCGGCCTATGTGCAGAGCGATTCCGAACGCGCGCTGTCCGTGCGATTCCAGGACGAACAACTGGATCTCCTGCACACGCAAGTGTTCCGCGAACTCGTTGCGCGTATGCCGAACGAGCCGACGACCGTGGTCGGCATCGTTCATCTGCTATTCTGCGCAAAGAACATCGAGCGCGTTGGCGATCACGCGACGCACATCGCCGAAGCCGCGTATGAGCGTGCGACGGGACATCCGCCAACGACGGGACGGCGCCGGTTGGACGACAGCAGTTTTTTCAGTGGGGAGGAGACGGAGTAACAAGCGGCGCACAGCACGACTGTCATCGAATATTCATCGAATCATTACGGTACTGCAACAAAGGGTGTCTATCGTTTCGAGATGGACACAAAACCGCTGGCAGCGATCCGCGAATCCGAAAAGACATACTACCGAACGATCTTTCTCTCAGACATTCATCTAGGCACTCGTGGTTGTCGCGCAGATTTGTTGCTCGAATTTCTCAAGCAGCACACTTGTGACGAACTCTATCTGGTCGGCGACATCATCGATGGCTGGCGCTTCAAGACCGGATTCTATTGGCCGCAAACGCACACCAACGTGATGCGCCGGTTTCTGACGCTGTCGAAGCGCGGAACGCGGGTTACTTATGTGACGGGTAATCACGACGAGTTCCTGCGCAAATACTCCGACATGGAGATCGGCAATATCAGCCTCGTGGATGAGGCGGTGCACCGCACGCGTGACGGCGCGCGATTCCTGGTGGTGCACGGAGACATGTACGACGTCGTCACGCGTTGCCACCGTTGGGTCGCGTTGTTGGGCGGACTGGGATATGGCGTTCTGCTCGCGCTGAACGGCCACTTGAATCGCTGGCGGGCGAAGCTCGGCTACGGCTACTGGTCGTTGTCGGCGTGGGTCAAGTACCGGGTGAAACGCGCCGTCAGTTTTGTCAGCGGTTTCGAGGAAGTGGTCAGCCACCACTGTCGCCAACAAGGCTACGATGGTGTGGTATGTGGCCACATCCATCACGCCGAGATCACCGACTACAATGGCGTGCGATACATGAACTGCGGCGATTGGGTCGAGTCTTGCACGGCACTGGTCGAAGACCACGCGGGTGAGTTTCATCTCATTCGATGGGCCGAGGAAATGAACACGGTCGCGAAGGGTGCCGTGCCGATGGCGCAGGCGCAGCGACTGCGGGCTTGAAGCTGCTGCTGATCAGCGACGCCTGGGAACCACAGACCAACGGCGTCGTCACAACACTGAAGCAAGTGGCTGCGGAGCTGGTTCAACGCGGCGTCGACCTCGCGGTGTTGCACCCCGGGTTGTTCAGAACGCTGCCGCTGCCGGGCTATCCGGAAATTCGCGTGGCGATCAACCCGTGGCGCGTCGGACGCATGATTCTTCGCGAACGTCCGGACACGATTCACATCGCAACCGAGGGACCGATCGGCGTTGCGGCACGACTGTTTCTGACGCGCCGATCGATTCCATTCTCGACGTCGCTGCACACTAAGTTTCCCGAATACATTGCGTCCCGCACGCGGCTCTCTCCCGCGATCGGCTATGCATTTCTGCGTTGGTTTCATCGCGCGGCCAGCGCCACACTCGTGACCACAGCGTCGCATCGGCGCGAGCTCACTTCGTGGGGACTGACCCATCTCGTCGTGTGGGGACGCGGCGTCGACACACAGCAATTTGTGCCGCGTCGGCGCTGCTCGCGCACGCGACCCCGATTACTGTACGTCGGCCGTGTCGCCATCGAGAAAAATCTGGAAGCGTTTCTGGAGCTGCGTTGCGATGCAAGCAAGATCGTCGTTGGTGACGGTCCGGCGCGCGCGGCGTTGCAAATGCGTTATCGCGATGTCGAGTGGGCGGGCTATCGCTATGGCGCCGATCTCGCTGACTACTACGGCGACGCCGACGTGTTCGTCTTCCCGTCGCGCACCGATACGTTCGGCCTCGTAATGCTGGAAGCGATGGCATGCGGCACGCCGGTGGCGGCCTATCCCGTCACCGGGCCTATCGATGTCGTCGTGGACGGCGTCAATGGCGCGCTCGACGCCGATCTCGGTGCGGCGGTGCGCCGCGCATTGACGATCGATCGCGGCGAGTGTCGGCGCTTTGCGCTGGCCCACGGTTGGGACGCCGTTGCGCGGCGTATGGCTGCCCATTTGCCCACCATCGACTGGACGTCGGTTCGGCTGTCGCGACGCACCGCCGAAGTATCGCGAATTGGGCATCGCCGGATGAGTTAGCACCGCGCAACCGGGGCGTCATCAGCTTTCGATGGCGCCGGGGCGACCGTTTTCCACAATGAAGGACTTCAATGTGGACACCCCGGTCCGCGGATCGGTCACGTCAGACAGAGCCCGAAATTGGGTGGTGATCTGCTGGCGCGTGATGTCGAGTGTCGCGTAACCGCGCTTGCGGCTCTCGAAGTACCGCACGTGTGGATTTTCCGGCAGGCACTTGGCGAAGAGTTCGTACGGCGGCGGGTGTGCGGACACCGACGTGCCAACGAATTCGGTCGCGACTACTTGCGCCGCAGGGTCGTCGAAGTCGACCTTCAGATCGTTCGCCCAGAACGAATGGATGTCGCCCGACAGGACGACCGGGTTTGTGACGCGCGCGTCGCGCAGGTGCGTCATCAATCGCGTGCGCGCGGCGGGGTAGCCGTTCCAGTCATCGGTCCAATACGCGATGGCGCCGGCGGAATTGCGTTCGCGGAACTGCGCCGTCAAAACGTCCTGCGCGATCAGATTCCAGCGCGTCGAGGCGTGCGCGAGGCCGTTGTACAACCAGGCTTCCTGCTGGTCACCAAGCAGCGAACGCGCGGCATCGCGCAGTTCCGGGCAACTCGCATCCGTCTCCAGGTGGCCGCCGCCCTTCGACGGCTTGCGCTGACACGCCTCGCGGCTACGGTACTGACGACCGTCGAGCAGCGAAATTTCGGTGAGGTCACCGAACCGGTAGCGGTCGTACAAGCGCATGTCCGGACCGTTCGGAATCGAGCGCGTGCGCAGCGGCATGTGTTCGTAATACGCCTGATACGCGGCGGCGCGGCGCGCGAGAAACGCGGCAGGGTCGTCGAAGGTAGAGGACCACTGCGAGGCATAGTCGTTTTGCACTTCGTGATCGTCCCACGTGACCAACGCCGGGACGTCGGCGTGCAGGCGCTGCAAATCCGGGTCCGAGCGATATTGCGCGTAACGGTTGCGATAGAGCGGCAGAGTCGTCGCGTCGACGCCGTCGCTGTGGGTACGCACCTTCGTAGCACTCTTGTCGACGTATTCGTAGATGTAGTCGCCGAGGAACAGCGCGACGTCGGGCGCTTCGTCGGCAAGATGGCGATAGGCGGCGAAGTAGCCGTGTTCGTAGTTTGCGCACGAAACGAAGCCGAGCCGCAGGCGCGCCGTGGCCGCATCACGCGTCGGCAGAGTTATCGCGCGGCCGACTCGACTGGTCGCGTCGCCGCTCGTGAATCGATACCAATACGATCGTCCCGGTTCGAGGCCGTCGACTTCAACGTGCACCGAGTACGCGAAACGCGGATCGGCAAGTGCGCTACCGCTGCGGACGATCGACCGCATCGATGCGTCGCGCGCGATCGCGTATTTCACGGCGTAGGTGCCGGGCGTGACGCCACCCGGCGTTGCCGGATCACCTGCCAGCGGCTGCGGCGCGAGCCGCGTCCAGATTACGAAGCCGTCGAACGTCGGCGAACCCGCCGCAACGCCCAGGCTGAAAGGATTGCCGCGACGCCAACTCGGCATCACGCTCGCATACGCTCGCGGCAGCAGCAGGCCGCCGGCGGCGATTGCACTGCGCTTGAGGAACGTGCGGCGCGAGCCGCGTCCGGAACAACAGTGCACTGTTATGATCCTTGCCGGCAGCGGCTCTGGCTATTTGGTGCGCTTCTTGCGTTTCTTCACTTTCGCTCGGATTCCTTCCGCTTCCATCAGCGTCAACAGAATTGCACCGCGTGACTCGGAGCCTTCGGTGTCGAGCCGGTCGTATGCTGCGACGACCCGCTCGAGTCGTTCGAGCAGTTCGTTGTTCTTGTCCTTATCGCCATCGCTCATGATTTTGCGGTCCTATTCGTGTTTGTGACGACTGCGGGTGATCGAACACTGCGCAGACCGGCCAATTGCAAGATCAGCGCAGCCAGACCAACTCAGCTTGCGGCATGTCGGACGGACGCCAGCGGGTGCAGCGATCAATCGCGACGATTTGATCAGAAGATGATGCAGCGTCTCTGTTACAGGCAGATAACACTCGATGCGGCAGCGGATTCCGTGCCGCTCGCGCAATGGAGGATCTTGCGCGAGCGGGACGAAACAAGGGCTGGAACGCGCCTCAGTGATTTCGCTCGTCATACAGGTGTCATCAACGAAGGCGATGATACACCCACGCGAACCGTTGACCGGATCCGGTTCAACGCAGGCGGTGACCACAAGGCCGCGGCGCTGGACACGACCGGAATTTTCACACGCTCCACACCCGCTGAGTTAATCTGCGTCCCATGGCGACACAGACGCCCGAAACGATGCGCATCGGCACCAAAGAGGTGCCTCGCGTCGGTTTCGGCGCGATGCAGTTGCCGGGTCCGATGGTATGGGGCGAGCCGCGCGATCCCGATGCCGCGCGCGCGGTGCTGCGACGCGTCGTCGAATGTGGCATCCGTCTCATCGACACGTCGTGGTACTACGGGCCGCACGTTGCGAATCGGCTGATCGCCGAAACGCTGTACCCGTACCCGAAGGATCTGTTGATCGCAACGAAACTCGGTGGCGCGCGCACGCCGGACAAGAATTGGGTCGCGGCGATCTCTCCGGATGCGTTGCGCCAGGGGTGCGAAGAAGATCTGCGCGGGTTGCGGCTGGAGCGCTGCGAATACGTTCACTTGCGCTACATCGAAACCGACGTGCCGTTTCTCGAATCGCTCGATGCGATGATCGACCTGCGCGCGCGTGGCAAGATCGGACACATCGCACTCAGCAACGTGACGCTCGCACAACTCGAACTGGCCATGACGCGCACACCGATCGCCGGCGTGCAGAACTTGTACAACGTCGCGGCCGGCGAACGTGCGCTCGCCGGTGTGCCACACATGGTGGTACAGGATCAGGAAAGCATCGTCGATCTGTGCGCCGCGAACGGCATGGCGTTCCTGCCATTCTTTCCACTCGCGATTCCGGGCGCGGCACAAGCCGAATCCCGCGCGCTCACCGAGATTGCGACACGCCATGGTGTATCGCAAGCGCAGGTAGCCATCGCCTGGCTGCTCGCGCGCTCGCCGGCAATGGTGCCGATTCCCGGCACGAGTTCGGTCGCGCACTTGAACGAGAACTGGGCCGCCCGCGAACTCGCCCTCACCACCGATGAGATCGCAACGATCGCGAACGCCCGCGGATAACGCTGCAACTACTTTTCAGCAACGATATACGCGATCCAGGCGAGGTCTGCCTGACCTTTGTTTTCCGGCGTGAATTCACCGTTGGCTTCACCGTCCTCGTCCTCTCCCTCCCAGTAGACGGTGGCACTGCGGAACCCCGCCTCCAGCAGGAGTTCGCGCAATTCCGGAGCGGACCACAAACGCCATTCGTAACTGAATGCCTTTTTGATCTTTGAGCCGTCACGAAATTTGAAGTGGATGTGGCAGCGGATGTAGTGGGTGACCGGATGAAACTCGGCCTGATCCCATATGTAGGTGAAAGCTTTGTGCTTGGTCTTTTCCTTGACCTCGTCGTGTGCTTCCGAGCCACCGAACAGATCGATGAAGAACAGGCCGTCGTCGACCAGTGCGGCGCGAACCCGCGCGAAATAGTCGCGCAGTTTTTCGCGCGTATTGAAGATGAAATAGCTGAAGTTGAAGGCGACCACGATATCGACGGGCGGAGTTGTCGCGGTCATGACGTCGGATTCGAGCAGTTGCACACGCTCCCGGGCGGTTCGCGGCAACTGGTTTACTCGATTGCGTAGCCCCCAGTCCAGTACAGATGGATCGATATCCACGCCTATGGCATGAAACTGTTTGCCCTGACGAACCCACCGACACGAGGCGCTGGCGGTGCCGCAGAAGTCTTCGCGCAGACGGTGCGCCTTGCGGCCGCGCGTGCGCTCGAATGTTGCCTGCGTGAACTCGACCTCATGCTCGACGTTCTGCACGGCCTGTTCGTACAGGTCGTGGATATCGGCTCGTTCTGCCATCGTGCGTTTGGGCGCGTTCGCGGTTTTCGCTTTCATCGTGCGTCTCCTGAGCTGGCACGCAGTGTATTGGGTTCGGAATGAATATTGGTCGCGATGAAACCATTGTCATGTGTTGTTCATTTCCAGAATCTAATGTTTGGATGGAACACGGTTGGTTTTCGATGGCTGATATCACCGCACATACATTCGTACAGGGCGCGCAGAACTTTCGCCCGGTAAGCAACGCCCGAACGCGCGACGGACGCGCGCTGCGTCGCGGACAACTATGGCGGTCCGCGCGGTTGGACCAGTTGACTGCCGCAGATTGCGATGCCGTGGCGGGGCTCGGGATTCGACTGATCGCAGACTTGCGAACTTCCAACGAACGCGCACATTGGCCGACAAACCCGTTGCTGTTGCGCCGGACGAAGGTGTTGTTCTGGGATACCGCGCGTCCGCCGCGAGACCCACAATCAGGACGCAGTTTGGCAGCCGTTTCACAGGACCCTGCTGCCGCTCGAAACATAGTGATCCAGGCCTATCAACGGATTGTCGAAGATCACGTCACGCAATTGAGCGATCTCTACCAGGCCATTGCAGATGAGCAGACGCCGGTCCTGATCCATTGCGCCGCCGGGAAGGACCGCACAGGTGTCGCGGTGGGAATTCTGCTCGATCTGCTCGGCGTCGAACGCTCGGCAATTCTCGATGACTATGAACTGAGCGAACGGCATCTCGATTGGAATCGGATGGATCTCGCTGCGACGCTCGGCGTCGGCGTCCACTCCGTGGACCTACCCACCGAGGTACTGAACGCGATTGTTCGATCTGATCGCGCCTATCTACAGGCTGCGCTGGCCTACGTAGAGAACCGTTTCGGTTCCACCGAAGCATTTGTTGAACGCGGGCTTGGCCTTTCGCACGCTGCGGTTGTCTCAATTCGTCGCCATCTCATTGAGGACTAGCGGCGAGTTGAACCGAAACAAAGCCGATGCAGCGCAGGTCATCTCAGTTTCGATAAGCGATTCGTTGAATGAAGGCGCGCCAAGCGATAACGGGTTTCTCAACGGCATGGTCGTGTAGTCGAGACGATTCGGCCGCTAACGACTTCACTCTGCCGGCGCGGTTCAGATGATTCGCTCGAACACACGATGCCCGTAATCATCTTGTCACGCACGCCGGTCACACTCCTGATGAGTCTCACCCAGTCCATTGCCAAGGAGTCGAATCTGTGGCCAGAAAACTCGTCATGCCGCTTTTGCTTTCGTCCTTGTGTGCGTCCGCCGCCCAAGCCAGCGTCGATCTGATCGCCATCGGGCAAGTCGACGGCGCCTTTGAGGATCTCGCCGGCGAAACCGCCGCGCCGCTGGAGAACGGTGTGCCGGGTAATCGGCTCGGCGGTATCGGCTCCGGGCTGGCGTATGCCGGCGGCAACACATTCCTCGCACTGCCGCATCGCGGCCCGAATGCCAACGCTTACAATTCGATGGTCGACGATACGGTGTCGTACATCGACCGGTTCCAAACCTTCAGCCTCAGCCTTGCACCGAGCGACCCGGGATCGGCGTTGCCGTTCACGCTGACACCGACGCTGCGCGATACGACCTTGCTGTCGAGCCCAACGTGGTTGGTTTACGGTACCGGCGACGGGCTGGGCGATCAGATCGACGGCACCACGCCGCTCGGTTCGGGCGCGCCGGCTTTGAACACCACGCGCGCCAATTACTTCACCGGTCGCTCTGACAATTTCGATCCGTCGTTGCGGTCGACCAACCCCAGAGATGCGCGTCTCGACCCGGAAAGCATTCGCGTCTCCCGCGATGGTCGCAGCGTGTTCATTTAAGGGCTGGCGATCACGCCCGACGGGAAGCTATTGGTCGGCGTCATGCAAGCCAACCTCGAACAGGACAAGAAGAAGAGCCTTCGTCTGGTCACCATCGATCTCCGAACCACCGCCACGCACGAGTACGCCTACCAGCTCACCGACGGCTCCGGGGTCAGCGACATCCTCGCCGTCAACGATCATCAGTTCCTGGTCGACGAACGCGACGGCACCGGGATGGCCGATACGCCGCTGCCCACCGACACCGCCTCCGCGGCCCTGGTGAAGAAGCTGTACCTGATTGATCTGCGTGGTGCGACGGATGTGACTGGGATGAGCGGCGACGTGTCTGGTTATCAGGTCACCAAGAAAAAAGTGCCGTTTCTCGATATCGTCCAGAAGCTCAACGCAGCCGGCATCGATAGCCGCCTTATCCCATCAAAAATCGAAGGCATCGCGTTTGGCCAGGACGTGGTCATCGACGGGAAGACGAAGCACACGTTGTTCGTTGCCAACGACAACGACTTTCTGGCGACGATTGCCGATCCGCTGAAATCACCGGAAGATTCAACGCGCGGCACGGTTGCCAACCCGAATGTGTTTTACGTGTTTGCGTTCGGTGACGACGATCTGCCCGGATTCGTGCCCCAACGGATCAGCCGTATCGATCTGAACGCCTGCCCGGATGGACGCGACGATCACGGGGCTCGCAACGGCAACTGAGCTGCAGCGACTGAGTACAAGAAATGGGCATCCGAATCGGGATCAACGGCTTTGGCCGCATGGGCAGGCTGGCGCTGAGGTCGGCGTGGGGCCGAGACAATTTCGAATTCGTCCACATCAACGAAATCGCCTGCGATAGCGCAGGTTCTGCCCACCTGTTGCGGTTCGATTCGGTACACGGCACCTGGCCGCATGAATGTGCGGGAGATGCATCAACGCTCTCGATCGATGGCCAACTTATCGCCTATAGCCAGAATGCGGCGTGCGCGGATACGGATTGGTCCGGCTGCTACGCGTGCCGGATGATGGATATCGCCAACAAGATTGGGCAGGGGCTCTGAATTCGGCCATGGATAAAAGCCTTCGCAACTACCTCGTAGTCACCGGCGGCTATTGGGCGTTCACCGTTACCGACGGCGCGATCCGGATGCTGGTACTGATGTACTTCTACCTCCTGGGCTATTCGCCCTTCGAGGTAGCGATGCTGTTTCTGTTCTATGAATTCTTCGGCATCGTCACCAATCTGTTCGGCGGCTGGTTGGGTGCGAGGATCGGTCTGAATCTGACGATGCACATCGGCATGGGCATGCAGGTGGTTGCGCTGACGATGTTGACGGTGCCGGACGCGTGGCTATCCGTCGCGTACGTCATGACGGCGCAGGCGCTATCTGGAATAGCTAAGGACTTGAACAAAATGTCGGCCAAGGCCAGCGTGAAAACGCTGGCCGGCGATGGCGGCGAGTCGAAGCTGTTCAAACTGGTGGCGGTACTCACCGGGTCGAAGAATGCGCTGAAAGGGGCGGGTTTTTTTGTTGGTGCGGCGCTGTTGCAAGGCATCGGTTTCCGATATTCGCTGGCCACGTTGGCCGGCATTCTGCTGGTGGTGCTCATTGCCACGGCCCTGATGCTGCCATCGGGCGTCGGCAAGATGAAATCGAAGCCCAAGTTCGCGCAGATGTTCTCGAACCAACCGGCAATCAACTGGCTTGCCGCGTCGCGGTTCTTCCTGTTCGGTTCGCGCGATGCCTGGTTCGTGGTGGGTCTGCCGGTATTTCTGTATTCGGTGCTGGGCTGGCGCTTCACGCAGGTCGGCGCCTTCCTGGCGTTGTGGGTAATCGGCTACGGCGCCGTGCAGGCGCTGGCACCGCGGCTTATACGACATGGCGAGGGTCGAGGACCGGGCGGCAGCACGGCCTGGGGTTGGGCGTTTGCGCTGGCACCATTACCCGCGGCCATCGCGTTGGGGTTGAACCTTGGCGATCCGACAATCGTGTTGATAGGCGGTCTGGTCCTGTTCGGCGCCGTATTCGCGATCAACTCGGCGGTTCACTCTTACCTGGTCCTCGCGTACTCCGACGCCGACGAGGTGTCGATGAACGTGGGCTTCTACTATATGGCCAACTCCGGCGGCCGCTTGGCGGGTACCGTATTGTCCGGTTGGGCGTATCAATCGCACGGGCTGCAGGGCTGCCTCTGGTGGTCTGCGGGCTTCGCACTGGCGGCCGCTCTGTTGGCGCTGCGGCTACCCAAGGACGCCTCACGGAGTGTGTTTGCACTTGCCCAGAATGTACGGTAAGAATGCGTCGCAGATTCGCAACACCCGATCCACCGTCGACACAATTAGAAAGGGAAGGACTGCATCGCCATGGTCGCCGAAGATGATCGCTCGAAATCAACTCCACCGAATTCCGTAGCCCGATGGCGGATGTCTCATGAGCGCGACAGCGAGTCGTTTGTGCGCTCGAACGGCCGCAAGCCGAAGTCATTTCTCGAATTGGCGCAGTGGCTGAAGCCGGCCCCGGCGCGTCGGGAACGTACCCGCTAGCGCGTTCGGCGGCGATTCGCGAGGCGGCACGGTATCGCTTTCGCGCGTTACGATACGATGGTGCGCGCGTGGGTGCTACGAACGCCGCAGCGATGACCAGAGGGCGGCGACATCCCAGAATTCGGACCAGCGTGAAATGTACGTGTCGTCGAGCGGGACCGGACCCGCGACGATAGCTTCGATATCGGCGATGTCCTGCGTGCGACCGGCGATGAGCTTGTGAATGATCACGTCTTCGGCGGTCACCACCGTAACCACCTCTCCGTCGGAAAGCGTTTCCGATCGGGCCCGTGACAAGGCTTCCTGTTGGTACGCTGTACCGGCGACCAGAAGGTCTGCAATACCGAGTCGATCATGAACCAGGCGGACCAACTCGCCTTTGGGGTCGGCGTGACGAACGCGCCAGCCCGCGGTCGTTAGCGCGCTCAGGAGAGCGGGCAAGCCGGGTCCCATGTCGGCGAGCAGCAGGTCGACATCCTGAGTGAGGCGCGGTGTTGTCCGATAACGATTCGCAGCGAGTGCACCGATAAGCGCCCAGCGGATCGAGAGCGATTCGAGTATGGTTGCGAGCGCGCTAAGAGCGGTGCGTTCCACGACGCAACACGGCACGTTGGTGGGCGAGGAATCTCAGGTGACCGTCGAGATCGCCGTCGCCTCCGGCTATGCCGGGTTGCGCCAGCGGGCCATGCTGACGCCGAATCGCCTCCAAGCGATCGAACATTTCGTCGAGCGATTTCGGCAGGCAGTTGGAATCGAGCATCAGATTGGTGCGCGCAATGCGTGCAAAGTAGTTGCGATCTGCTGCGCTTGCCTTCGCCATGCGGCGACTATAGCAATGGCTCGGGCCACGAGCCATGCGCCACACGTAGCGCTTTTTGGGTCGCTTATGTCTTGCGTTTACTTTTCTTGTGGCTGTCCGGGTTCAGCACGAGCTGGCCCGGATCGAGATCGCGCTTCTGCAGATCCTTCAGCAGCCCCTCATCGCTGAGATCGACCTTGTGCGAACCCTCCCAATCGCGATGCGCGGTCTCGTGCAGCCGCGCTACGGCGTGCGCATGGTCGGTTTCGATTGCCAGTTCACGACGCCCGTCGAAGCTGCCG
Organism: uncultured Gammaproteobacteria bacterium; assembly: GCA_963735085.1. Classification (GTDB taxonomy): domain Bacteria; phylum Pseudomonadota; class Gammaproteobacteria; order Pseudomonadales; family Azotimanducaceae; genus DATJGR01. Next base: position 887,131 of record CAVTJP010000005.1, on the reverse strand, counting down.
GGGGCAAGATTGATGGAACCGACGATTGCGCGATCGTCGTCGGCGAGCATCATCTTCGCGTGCAGTTTCAGGTGTTTCATCGTGTGCACTTTCACGCCGACGTCCTGCAGAATCCGCAAGCCGCCAACACCTTCGATCAGCTTGTGCGCTTTCAGCGAGTGCGGCCGTTTCGTCAGGATATGTACCTTGACGCCGCGCGTGGCCGCGCGGACGAGCCGTTCGATGATGACGGTGTCCTGATAGCGTTCGTTCTGCACCCACAGCGACTTCTTCGCTGCGTCGATGAATTCGGCAACGCGCGCGCGGCCGTTGTCGGGGCACCAGATCAGTCGCGAGTCGGGATGCGGCGTGAAGTCTTCGTGTTCCCAATCGGCATCGAAGCAGGCGACCATTTCGCGCGTTTCGAGACCGTGCGTCGTGACGATCGCGTAGTCGCGCGTTTGGGTCAGGTCTTTCGGTTCCCAGTTCAGCGATTCGACGAAGCCGACTTCGTCGTCCACGACCATTGATTTCTGGTGCGTCAGTGCGAACTTCGGGTTGCTGTCGCGCACCTCCACACCCGCGTTGGTCAACATCGTCCGCGATGCTTCGTTCTCCGTCTCGCCGCTGCGGCGCGCCGGATTCAACATCACGCGGACCTTCACGCCACGGCGTTGCGCATCGATGACGGCGCCGAGCAGCGTTTCATCGGTGAACAGAAACATGCGGACGTTCAACGCGCGTTTTGCGCCATTGATCGCGTCGAGGATGGGCTTGGCGGTATCGTCGGGCAGAACGATCAGCGTGTGCGACATGGCGATGACCGCATGTGTGGGGTTGGAAGCGGCGGAATTTGAGCCTAGATGTGTGCGCATTGCAAGTCGCGCGCACTGGGCAGAATGACGCGATGAATACGGATATTGCCGCGCGTCGCCTGTGCTGAATCAGCCGCTGCGTCCCGCCAACGCCCACGCTGAGGCGACCAGCAATGCCGCGGCGCCCCCATAGAACATCTGTGCGGCTGAGCCAATCCGTTGGATGTCGAAGCGCGCCGCAACGGCACCGCAACCCAGACCCACCGCAAAGCCCATCAGATGGGCAACGACATCGGTGTTTTCACCGGCAACACCTGTGAACGCCAGCATAGCGAGTGCGGCAAAGATCGGTGCAAGGCTGCGGCGCCAGTCGATCGCCCGGTAGTAGCCGCGCCGCCAGACGAACGCGCCGACCAGCCCAACCGCACCGAACGTTGCGGTCGATGCGCCGATCGCGTGAAAGTCGGCTACCTGAATCGATGCGTCGAGCGCATTGCCGAGCGCGCCGCACGCCAGGATCAGCAGCCAGCCGAGACCGGAGCCGAGATGACGGCCGGCGAACAGCCCGAATATTGCGCCGAACAGCGAATTGCCCATCAGGTGGCCGAGATCGGCATGCAACGTGAGCGAGGTGATCGTGCGCCACCACTGCCCGTGCATCACCAGTCCGGCGTTCATCTCGCCGATGTCCCGCCAATGCCAGCCGAATGCCGCAGCGCCTTCGAGCGATGGCAGCATCCAGATGATCAATAGAAAGCCGACGACACCGCTCCAGCCGCTGTCGATCTGAACCACTTTGGGACGCGGTTCGAGACGCCCGCGATTCTCTTGTGCGTACTTCTCGAGTTCCGTGTTCGCGCGTACTGCCAGTTCGGCGGGCACCCATAAGCGCCACTGGTCGTCGTCTGCCTCGATGCCGTAGTCGATGCCGGTCGCCGCCAACACCAGGCCCGCACGTTCGAGCGGCATGCGGCTCCGGTCGCTGCGGATCCATGCCCGCGGCGTTCGTTGGTCGGCGCCATCCGTGTCAGCGCGATCTATGTCAGAGCTCTCCGTGTCGGAGCGAGCCATGGTGGCATGGTATGGTCGCCGTTCGAGTGGGTCTATTGGTAACCGTTGCAACGCAACGCGTGCAGAATCGGGAGGCAACCATGATCGTCGAACAAATCTGGACGGGAAATGCGTACCGGAATTTCAATTATCTGATCGTTTGTCCCGACAGTGGCGATGCGTTGGCGGTGGATCCGCTGGACCATCGCAAATGCCTCGCGCGCGCCAAAGACAAGGGCTACACGATCACGCAGATCGTGAACACGCATGAACACGGCGATCACACCGGCGGCAATGGACCGATGATCGAAGCGACCGGCGCGAAACTGCTGGCGCACGCGAATGCCGGTGCGCGCATCGAGGGTGTCGATCGCGGCCTTGCCGCCGGAGACGTGGTCAAAGTGGGCAAGCACGTGGAACTGCTCGCGCTCGATACGCCCGGTCACACAATGAGCCACATCTGCCTCGTCTCGAAGACCGACACGCCGGCGCTGATCTGCGGCGATACGCTGTTCAATGCCGGTGCCGGCAATTGCCACAACGGCGGCCATCCATCCAAGTTGTATGAAACGTTCGCGCAGCAACTCGACAAGCTGCCGGACACCACGCTCGTGTATCCGGGCCACGATTACATCGCCAACAATCTCGGCTTCACGCTCGACCGCGAGCCGGACAACACCAAGGCCGCACAGTTGCTGGCCGACATCGAGAAGAATCACGATCCGGAGCACCCCCTGGTCACGTCGTTGGGACTGGAGAAACAGATCAATGCGTTCTTCCGTCTGACCAGCGCCAGCGTAATCAATCGATTGCGCGAGGCATTTCCGGACCTGCCCGACCAGCCTGCGCCGAAGGACGTATTCGTTCGGTTGCGACAGCTACGCAACAGCTGGTGAGGGCAGAGCAGCCTCGTCCGCAATGATCTGGGCGTCAGCGCATTCCAGCACGACGCTGGCCGGCCAATCTGGATCGTAGTGATGTAATGACGTCACGCGTCGCAGCGCGGTGGCCTTACCGGTGCCAAGCAGCATCAACAGCGCCGCACGCGAATGGTGCGCGATTGTCGCGGGCCCAACGCTGACACCATGGCGCGGCACATCTGCCAACGCACGAAAGTCGGGGAACGTATCGAGGTTGTCGCGCCGGGTCGCCTCGGACAGTTCGATGACCCGGGTGCGCTCGTGCAGCGCGCAGCCCCGAGGATTGAACGCGACGTGGCCATCGGATCGACCGGCGGCGAGCAGGAACATGTCGATGCCGCCAAGGCGCTCGATCAGTGCCTCGTATGCGTCCGGCGCATTGGGGTCGGGGACGTGCAGATTCTGCGCCGGCATATGTAATGACGGCTCAATGAACGTATTGAGCCGCTGGCGGATCTCTATTTCGCCAAATCGTCGGCAACTATAGTGAGCGTCGTACGGGCACAATGCCCAGCGCGCGCCGTCGCGTTGCACGTACTCATCCATCATGAAGATGTGCAGCTCGCTGAGGTCTGTGCTGCGTGCAGCGGCGAGTTGCGAGAGCGCGGCGTAGGTGGTGCGCAACGATCGTCCTGAGGGGCAGCCTATCGTCATGTACCCACGTGCCAGATGACCGCGTTCGAGGCGCGTCATCACATCGCTCGCGGCGAAATTTCCAGCGATTTCGGGTGTCGCAAAAGCCCGTACCGGGATTCGGACTTCGATCGCGCTACCCAACGAGGTGGCCGACCAGTGCGCCGGCGATGATTTCCTCGGCGATCACCACTTCGGACGCGCCCGCGCGTTTCAGCAGGTGAGCGCGCTGACTGTTTGGCCCGGTTGCAATGATCTGCAGTGACGGATTCTGCGAATGCGCGATCAACGTGATCGCGAGTTTGCGATCGGCCTCCTCGATCGTCAGCACCAGCGCACTGGCGTTGGCGATGCTTGCGTGTTGCAGCACGCCCTCACCTGCGCCGGCGTCGCCTTCGACCACGTCATAGCCTTTGCTCGACGCATTCGATGCGAAGTCGGCGTCGCGTTCGACCACCACAACAGTGCGCCCGGCATCGCGCAACTGTGCCGCGACCAACTGCCCCAGCGAGCCGAAGCCGATGACGACAACGTGATCCTTCAAGTTCGCAAGACTGCGTTGCACCAATCGGTTCTCCCGGTGATTCAGTACGGCTTCGCTGGACACAAGCCCGGCGAGCTTCGATATCGCGTAGCCGGCGATGGAGATGAAGGCGAACATGGCGAAGACGAGGAACGCCTCCTGGCTGAGGTTGAGCTGCTTGAAGTCGCCAAGCGTGGTGAGAAGATTGGCGGCATTCCAGATTCCCCTGAGGATTCCGATACGCAACGGTTCGCCGGTGGAGTCGAGCACGATCAAGCCGAATGCACAAGCGACCAGCGTCGCCAACAACATGCCGACCGTTCGCCGCGCGCTGCGGCGTAATTCCTTGATGCGTAGCTGGCCGAGTTCGGATTCGAGTACGCGATAAATCGGCATGATGCATCCGAGGCTTTCCGTACCGCGCATCATAGCGTTCCAGAGGGTCACGCTGTCTGACCCTCTACCTCGGTTCGCAGCGGGCTTCGTCGTTTACATTGCCGATCGGCGGAGAGACACTCGGCAGTCTTTCGCCTGCGTATCGAGCTTTGCATTCCGTTGTGCCGCTGACATCTATGAACGCCCGTGCGCTGATCGCGTGCCTCGAATGCGATGCGCTGCAGCGGGTTCCGCGGGAGCCCGACGATTCGCCGAATGTGTCCTCGAATGGGTTCCCGAATGGGTCCGTTTGCTGTTGGCGATGCGGCGCTCAGCTGCATCGGCTGGGACGCTACGACCTGAGTGGGCCGCTGTCGCTCGCGTTGACGGCGTTGACGTTACTGGTGATTGCCAATGCGAACCCGATCGTTGCATTCGAGATGCGCGGCACGAGCGTCACCACGACGTTGTGGCACGCGGTGAGCATGTTGTGGCGCGACGATGTGCAACCGGTGGCAGCGCTGGTGTTCATCACGGTGTTCGTGTCGCCGGTGATTCAGATTGCTGTGATGCTGTATGTACTGTTGCCGTTGCAGTTCGGTCGGGTGCCGCCGTACGTCGAACTGCCGTTGCGGGTGTTTCGCGTTGCGCAGCCGTGGGGCATGGTGGAGGTGTTCATTCTCGGTATTCTGATCTCGCTGGTGAAGCTGTCGCACATGGCGCACGTCATCCCCGGCATTGCGCTATGGGCGTTCGCGATACTGGTGGTCGTTTTCGCAGCGCTGAGCAGCGTGTTTGATCCGGTGCGCTTGTGGGCGCGAATCGAGCGGCTCTCGTGAACGCAGCGCAAGCCGGATTCATCAGTTGTCACGCGTGCGGCTTGCTCAGTCGAGCAGCGAATCCGGCGATTCGGTCGCGATGTCCACGCTGCGATGCGGTACTGCACAGCCGCAAGCCGGACAGCCTGTCGCGAACAACGGCGCTGCTGATCGCCGCGGCCATCCTGTACATCCCGGCGAATGTTCTGCCGGTCATGACGACCACTACGCTCCTCGGTTCGCAGAGCGACACGATCATCAGCGGCGTCGTGTTTCTGTGGACGAGCGGTTCGTGGCCGCTCGCGGTGCTGCTGTTCTTTGCCAGCATCACGGTGCCGCTGCTCAAACTAATCGCCATGACGCTGTTGGTGGTGACCGCGAGGCGGCGTTCGACGTGGCAACCGATGCAGCGTCTGCGGCTCTATCGTCTGGTCGAATTCGTCGGCCGCTGGTCGATGATGGACGTCTACGTGGTCACGATCCTGGTCGCGCTGGTGCAGTTGCGTGCGCTTGCCACGATCCAACCGGGTCCCGGTGCCGTGGCTTTCGGAGCGGTGGTTGTGTTGACGATGTCCGCGACGCTGACCTTCGATTCGCGATCGATCTGGGACCCAGTGGGAGAACGACGTGGCTGATGCGGATGTGCCGGATGCCGTACCCGATGCAGTGGTGCAGCCACCGCGGCGTCGCATCCAGCTGGTCTGGATCATCCCGATCATCGCGGCGCTCGCGGGTGCATGGATCGCGATTACAACGATTCTTGCGCAAGGCCCGAGCGTAACAATCACGTTTCGCACCGCGGAAGGCATGGAAGCCGGCAAAACGAAGATCCGCTACAAGGATGTCGAGATCGGCGTGGTCGACCACGTCAGCCTGATGCGGGATGGTCAGGGTGTGATCGCGGAGGCGCAGTTCAACAAGGACGCCACGAATCTGCTCGTCGACGACACGCGTTTCTGGGTGGTGAAGCCGCGGGTTTCCGCGAGCAGCGTTACTGGCTTGGGCACGCTGTTCTCGGGGTCATACATCGGCGTCGATGTCGGTCATTCGAGCCGACCGCGCCGGCACTTCAAGGGCCTCGAGGTGGTGCCGATCGTCACCAGCGACGTACCGGGCACCCAGTTCACGTTGCACAGCGACGGAATCGGGTCGTTGGGCATCGGGTCACCGATCTACTACCGGCGTATCGAAGCCGGTCAGGTGGTGTCGTTTGCGCTCGACCCCGACGGTGCCGGCGTGACCCTGCAGGTATTCATCAATGCCCCGTACGATCAATACGTGACGACCAATACGCGGTTCTGGCATGCCAGCGGTGTCGATATTTCGGTCAGCGCGACCGGCGTTAAAGTAGATACCGCGTCGCTGGCTGCGATCATTGCGGGCGGCATCGCCTTTCAGAGTCCACCGAATCTGCCGCCCGCCGCGCCGGCTCCGCCGGAGATTGCGTTTCCACTCCAGGCGAACCGTGCCGACGCGATGCGCCGGATCGACACCGAAGTCCAATCCTACGAACTCTTCTTCGACGAATCGTTGCGCGGGCTGGACCCGGGCGCACCGGTCGACTTTAACGGCATCCTGCTCGGCCAGGTCAAGTCGGTCGATCTGGATTTCGATCCGAAGACGCAGCGTTTCCGCTTCCCGGTGGATATCGAGTTGTACCCCGAGCGCTTGCGCTCGAAGGTCCGCAACGACGAGCCAAGGCAGCCGCCGACGTTGGCGGAGCAGCGCGCCCTGATAGATTCGTTAGTAGCTCAGGGCCTGCGCGCGCAACTGCGCACCGGCAACCTGTTGACGGGGCAGCTCTACATCGCGCTGGATTTTTTCCCACATGCCGCCAAAGCCGCCCCGGACTGGAAGCAGACCCCGCCGCGGTTACCGACGACCCAGGGTACCTTCGGTGAGTTGCAGGCGATGCTCGGCACGCTGACGGCAAAGCTCGACCGCGTTCCGATCGACCGGATCGCCACCGAACTGGAAGGTACGCTCGCCGACACGCGCAAACTGGTCAATCGGCTCAACACCGACGTTGCGCCGGCAGCGAAGGACGTTATGGACAATGCGAGCCAAACGCTGCGCACCGCCCAGGCGACGTTGGCGACCGATGCGCCATTGCAGTCCGATCTGCGCCAGACGCTGCAGGAACTCACGCGCACGATGGCATCGTTGCACAATCTTCTCGATTATCTGCAACGCCATCCCGAATCGTTGATCCGCGGCAAAGGCAAGCAGGAGGAACCCAAATGACGACGACGTCGGTACGCGCGCGCGGCGTAGCAATCCTGTTAAGTACGATTTTATCAGGATGCGCGTCGTCGCCTCCATCGCAGTTCTACACGCTGACGCCGGAATCGTTCGGCAGCAGCGACGCGGTGAGCGGTGTTTCATTTGCGCACTCGGTGGCGGTCGGCCCGGTGTCGCTGCCGGAACGCGTTGATCGGCCGCAGTTTGTCGTTAGACAAGGCGCCAATCAGATTGTGGTGCTCGAGACGCGCCGCTGGGCGGAGCCGTTGAACAGCGGCATAGCCGAAGCAGTCGCCGGCTATCTCAGCCACAATCTACACGGCGCGCGGGTCACGCCGATGACTCAGAGCGTCGCGGAAGAGGCGGAGTTCGACGTCTCGCTGGATGTGCAACGGTTCGAGATGATCGTCGGCGAGGCCGCGGTCATCGACATGATATGGACGATCAAACGTCGCGACGGCGGCGCGAAGCCGATTGTCGGTTCTAGCCGCGAGCGCGAGTCGGCAAAGCCGGCGGCCGATACGGCGGATGACGCGTACGCGGCGCTCGTTGCCGCGCAGGGACGCGCGCTGGTGAGCATCAGCAGCGCGATTGCGACGGAGCTGGCACGGGCGGTCAACAAGTAGTCGCGCGAGCGGATTTGATCGTTGGGGTTTGTTGGTCGATAAGCGATTTGCTGGTAGAGATGGAAGCGTGGACGTGTCCACCGCCGGCGCTGGCTTGTTTGGGCCTCACCGCCGGTGGACACGTCGATGAACGTTGCGTTTCTCGCCCCTTAATTTGAGTGTTAGTGGTGGCGTTCGTCGGTTGATTTGTTATACTGTATGCCCATCCAGTATAAGCGGCGCCTCCCATGTGTACCCAATCATTGGCCGCCGAAATCGTTGCTCTATGCAGCGAAATGCAGCGCACCGAATATCGGCTGCTCGAACTGATCCGTGAACTCGATGCCGAGCGCCCGTGGCGTCATGAGGCACTGCCCAGCTGTGCGCATTGGCTGAACGCACATTGCGGTATCGATCTGGTGACCGCACGGGAGAAGGTCCGTATCGCTCATGCGTTACCGGATCTGCCGGCGATCCAGGCGGCGTTTCGCGACGGCGAACTGAGCTATTCGAAAGTCCGCGCGATCACCCGTGTCGCGGATCGTTGCAATGAAGCCGATCTGGTCGCGCTGGCCAGATCGAATACCGCCGCACAGGTGGAACGGACCGTGAAGGCGATGCGCCAGGCGGAGCGTCTGAAGGAATCCGGTACCGCATACGGTGCCTACCGTCACCGTCACTTCACCTGTCATACCGACGAAGCCGGTATGTTGGTGTTCGAAGGCCGTCTACCGGCTGAACAAGGTGCCTTACTGTTACAGGCGCTGGATCGGGCGATGGACTGGTTGTTCCGCGGTCAGCCGCACCGAGCGCGGGTACGGCATGATGAGGCGGTCGTCGAGGATATGCCGCAACCCGTGCGGCGTGCCGATGCACTGGCGATCCTTGCGGAGCGGTTTCTATCGGAACCACCGGTGGCGGAGGAGGGGCTGAATACGGCCGACCGCTTCCAGGTGACGGTACACGCTTCCGCGGAATCGTTACCGGAGTTCGGGGAGGTCGATCCCGATGATCCGCCGCAGATCGAGGACGGCGCAGTCGTGGCGACCGAAACCGTCCGCCGCATTGCGTGCGACAGTGCGGTGGTGCGGATTCTGACGAGCGGGGATGGCGAAGTGCTCGATGTCGGGCGCAAGACGCGTGTGATTCCACCGGCGATCCGGCGTGCGCTGAAGCATCGTGACCGGGGTTGTCGTTTTCCGGGCTGTTGCAACACCCGCTTCGTCGATGGCCATCACATTACGCACTGGGCGGACGGAGGTGCCACGCGGCTCGATAACCTTCTACTCCTGTGCCGCCATCACCACCGGCTGCTGCACGAAGGCGGCTACTACGTCGTGAAGGATGGACCGCACTTCATCTTCTGTCGCGGCGACGGCGAGTTGATCACCCCGCGCAACGAGACGCCGCTCGCCGCACTGATCGAGCGCGCGGTGCGCGCACGCTCTTTCGTGTCTACCGTCGACACGTGAGACTGCAACCGCTCGCCTCTCACGGCGATGGTGGACTGAGGCGGCCAGATTCGTGGGCGGCCACCAGACATCGGCTAACTTTGCATATGCTTCAGGTGAGGCGTCAGCGGAATCAAGATCTCTCCTTTTCCAGACTTCTGTTGGTAGCGACGAATTGTGCTGAATCCTTTTGGGTCGTGGGGATACCGCTCCAGTATTTCTTTCCAGGGTTCAACGAGGTTGGGCACCAGTCCACCCATTGGAAACACCCCGAAATCGGATGCTGGAAAGTGTCGAAACCGCATCCGTCTGGCTGGCCCTCGGCCGACGTTACTTCAACGGCAGTCATCAAAGGGAACTCACCATCTGCAGACCAATTCCATAGCAGGACAAGGTACGTATTCGGATCAACGCGGTGCTTGATCTTCGACTCCAAGGCAAGCTGGTCGGCCAGTTCGCCCTGGCTCTGCATATCTGCCGCGACCGTTGCGGTCGTCAGCTCTCGAACGCTCGGGGCTTTCACGCGGCCACGTTGTGTTGATGTCAGGCGTAGCGAACGCCGGCAGCTCTTACGGTGGCGCTTAGCTGGCCTTTCCAAGGATCGCGTCGACGACGCGTGAGATGGGTGCCGTAGCGTCGACTATGATTGCGTTCGTTGGAAGGTCTTCTCGTGTCGCATGCAATCGCGCAATGAATTCCCGTTCGCTTGGTCGTCCACCGAACTCGTCTTCAGGCCGGACGGCAAGACGCCGGTTCAGCGTGTCCAGATCCACCTCGAGAACGAACACGCCATCGAATAGACCGATGAAACGGTCGAAATTCCTGGAACCGCCGCAAAAGAACGATGCCGCATGACTCTGGTCGACCACCAAAGCTCTCACCTTAGCGACGTCCCCGATATGATGCTCGTGGGCGAAGCCATCCAACGGCTCACCGGTTTTTGGATCACCCTGATACGCCAAGTCGAGGTCGTCATGGATGGCGTGGTAGCCGCGCCGCCGCAGACCGAGGTTTTGCCGGTGCCGGAAACGCCTTCGACTAAGTAGTTCTTGACCCCATGTTCCGTTCCCAATAGAGGAGGATGCAGCATGATCGCCCCAATACTCTCGCTGATCGCTTGGACCTTCGTGATGTGGGTCTGGATGTATGCGACCCGAATTCCCGCAATGCGGGCGGCGAACATCGACGTCGATCTGATCTCGCGTACCGGTGCGAAGCTCGAGTTGCCGCCCAAGGTGGCGCGGGTCGCTGACAACTACAACCACCTGCACGAGCAGCCGACGATATTCTATGCGCTGGCGCTCGCCGCGCAGGTCGGCGGTGCGGTGGATGGTGCGAGCATCGCGCTCGCATGGGGCTACGTGCTGCTGCGTGTCGTGCACTCTTTGGTCCACGCGACGAAGAACGTGATCATCGTTCGGTTCAGCGTCTTCGCGGTCGCAAGCGTCGTGTTGTTCGCGTTGTTTCTGCGAACGGTGTGGCTGTTGGTGTCGGCGAGCTGATGACGACTTTACATTTGATGATTGGCTTGCCTTGCTCTGGAAAAACAACGCTTGCTAAGAGATTGGAAGTTGAACTTGGAGCGCTGAGACTTACGCCTGACGAGTGGCATAGGTTTCTATATGGTCAGGATGCGACGCAACCGGAGCACGACGAGAGACACGGCAAAATTGAAGTCCTCCAGTGGAAAGTCGCGGCCGCCGCGTTAGCGCGCGGGCTCGATGTGATACTCGATTTTGGCATGTGGGCAAAAGTTGAACGTCAGGACTTCAAGCAACGTGCCGCCGCATTGGGCGCAGCAACAAAAATCCACTTCCTCGATGTGCCGTTCGAAGAATTGCTCGAAAGATTGGATGTACGAAACAAGCGAGCCTCTGACGATGTGACGTTTATCCCCTTGCCGATGATGAACGAATATTTGCCACACTTCCAAGCACCCGATGCGGAAGAGTTGGCTTTGAATGCCGGCTAGCGGCGAAGGCGGATTGCGCGAGCGAAGCCGAGACCGCGCTCGAGGCGATGGAAGAAGCCGCTGGGACATGAACGGATGCCAGCTCTGCGTCGGAAGCGAACCTCGCGCCCGCAATGGCATCGCGCTGTAATGTCCAGCAGCGTCGATCGTAGTACTCAATAACAGCGTTCTGAGTTCCGGTCCGTGCCGTGCAGGATATGTTTTGAAAATCGACTTCGAAGCGATGTACCGGGACCACTACCGTCGCGTTTTCGGCCTGTGCCTGCGGCTGCTTGGCCGCTCCGCACAGGCTGAGGACGCGACCCAGGAGGTTTTTGTGCGCGCTTATCGAGCGCTCGACCGATACGACACCCATCAGCCGTTCGCGGCATGGATTCTGAGCATTGCGAGCAATCACTGTATCGATCTGGTGCGGCGGCGAACGCGCGGCGCGAAGCTGTTCGACCATCTCGATACGGATGCCGCAGAGCTCGAAGCACCCGCGCCGACGGCGCTCGACACACTCGTCGATGCCGAGCGGGCAAACGAAATCCGCACGGCGATCGCTGCATTGCCCGACAAGTATCGTCTGCCGATCGTGCTGGCCTACTACAACGAATCGAACTACGACGAGATCGCGCACGCGCTTGGCGTCACCCGCAATCACGTCGGTGTGCTGCTGCTGCGCGCCAAACAGTTGCTGCGACGTGCGCTCGCGAGCGAGGCAGAGTCATGACCGATCACTGCCCGGACGAACTCACGTTGTCGATGCATGCGGACCGGGAATTGCCTGCAACCGATGCCGTGGCAATGGAACTGCATCTTGCGGGCTGTTCGAAATGCCGCATGCGGCTGGCGGCGCTGCGCAGCGAAACGAGCATCGTCGCGGCGGCACTCGTGCACGACGCCGAACTCGTGACGACGCCGGCCTATCGACGCCCGGTGTCGCGACTCGCGATGGCAGCGACGGCGGCAGGCGGGCTATTGGTTGCGCTGCTGGTAGCCGTGATTCCGAATCTGATCACGGGTCTGCTGTCGGGCCCGATTCAGTGGTTCAACCCGTTCGACAGCGGAACGATCGCCGATCTCGGCGTCGAGGCGGCAATCTTTCTGGTCAAGAATGGAGGTGTAATCATGGCTTCGATCGCCAAAACGGTCGCGATCGCTGGGTTCACGACGTTGCTCGGCTGGCTCACGTTTGCCAGGCGCGCACGCAATCGTGCGCATGGTCCGCTGCTGCTGGCCGGGCTGCTCGGTCTGCTGGCGTTGCAACCGATGCCGTCGCAGGCGCTGGAGATTCGGCACGACAAGAACGCGGTGTTCATCCCGGCCGGCGAGACGATCGACGACACATTGATCGTATCCGGCGAAACGGTGGAGGTGGCCGGTAACGTAACAGGTGATCTCATCGCAGTGGGACGTCGTATCACCATCCGCGGTCACGTCGGTGGCCAGGTGTTCGCGTTCGCGCAGACGGTCAATGTCGATGGTGACGTCGGCGGTAGTGTCACCTCGGCGGCGGAAACGCTCAGCGTCTCGGCGCCCCACATCGGCGGCAACCTGTACGGCGCCGGTTCCACCGTGAACCTGAATTCGGCCGCGCGTGTTGATTCAAACGCGATCGTGGCCGGCGATCTGCAGCTAGCCGGATCAGTCGGTCGCGATGTGCTCGCGGCCGGCGAAAACGTCGATACGAGCGGCGCCATCGGCGGTGCGCTGACCGCGTATGCGCAGGCGCTGAAGGTGTTGGCGCCGGCGCGCATCGCCGGGAATGTTACAGCGTACGTGCAGCACGCGAAGGACGTGACGGTTTCGTCCGGCGCGGTGATCGGCGGCAAACTCGAGACGAATCTCATCGAGGGTCATGTACAAACGAATAGATACCTGACAGGTGCGTTCTATCTGAGTCAACTGTTGCGCTTTGTGGCAGCACTCATCACCGGAGCGGTTGTGCTGGCACTGCTGCCGGGTCTGCGCAGCATCGCAATCGACGATGCCCGTGATGTGCTGATCGCAGGTGGCGTCGGCATGGTGACGCTCATTGCGACGCCGATTATCGCAGTCATCGTTGCGATTACGATCATTGGCCTGCCGATCGGCATTCTCGGCCTGCTGCTGTGGATGGTTGGCCTGTATCTGGCCAAGCTGGTCGTTGCGAATTTCATCGGCACGCGACTCAACGCGGACCGCGACGAACCGCGCCACTTCATCGTCACGCTCGCCGTTGGACTCGCGATCGTGATCGTGGCGATCAACCTGCCGCTGATCGGCGGCGTGCTCAGCTTCATACTGACGATTGTAGGGCTGGGACTGCTGGTGCTGTTGGGCTGGCGGGGATACAGCGGCGGCGCTTCGAGCTACGACTGAGGCATTGGTTGCTCCAATACCGCCGTGACGGCACGCTGATCATTCGACACGATGCTGCGGTCGAGGTAATTTCCCGGTACGTTCCGCTACACGTTGGCGCAGCGCAGTTGCGAACGTGAGTTGCGAAAAGGAGTTGCGAACATGGCGCGCGATAAATTCCACGACTGGATGTGGTCCGAAGCGGTCGCGATGCTGACGCGCGCCGAGCATCTGCAGCAACAGTTTTTTCGCCCGCTTTCTTCGATGCCGGACGTTGCGTGGGAACCGCCCGTTGACGTGCTCGAACTTGCCGATGTGGTGCTGATCATCGTCGCATTGCCGGGAATCGATCCCGACCAGGTCGAAACGGTCATCGAGGATGGTTCGCTGCGCGTATCGGGTCGGCGCGAGCATCCGCCGGAGTTGCGCACCGCGGTCATCCATCGGCTGGAACTTCCGCAGGGGCGGTTCGAACGCCACGTGCCGCTACCGCCCGGGCGCTACGCCGCGGTACGGCGCAGCGCATCGAACGGCTGCCTGCTCGTCAGCCTTCATAAATCTGCGTAAATTTTCTCAGGTGACATCGATGTCAGACGACGACGGGGCGTTGCGCGGCGAGGCCACTGAAAAAACCACCAGCGCCGAGCCCGCGGCTTCCTCCAATGTGCCGGCCGACGCGCTGATCATCGTTCCGGTCCGCGACACGGTGCTGTTCCCGGGTACCGTGTTCCCGATCGCCCTCACGCGTGAGGTTTCGATCAAAGCTGCGCAGCAGGCGCTGCGTGAGCAGCGGCCGATCGGCGTTCTGATGCAGCGAAACGCAGAACTGTTGGAACCCACCGCGGACGACCTGCACCGCGTCGGCACGGTTGCGAACATCCTGCGCTACGTGAATGCACCCGACGGTAGCCACCACCTCGCTCTGCAAGGCGAGCAGCGCTTTCGCGTCGTGGATTTCGAACGGGAGCAGCCGCTATTCGCAGCGCGTGTATTGCGCATCGAACAACCCGAAGATGCGCTGTCACCGGAGGCCGAGGCGCGCACGATTCACTTGCGCGGGCAGGCCGTCGAGGCGCTCGAGCTGTTACCGCAAGTCCCACAGGAACTGATCGCCGCGGTTCAGTCTGCGCCATCGGGTGGGCATCTTGCCGATCTGGTTGCTGCGTATCTCGACATCACCGCCGACGAGAAACAACAAATCCTCGAGACGATCGATGTCAGCGAGCGTATCGACCGGATCGCTCGAATCCTCGCCAAACGCATCGAAGTGCTGCGGCTCTCGCAAGAGATCGGTCGGCAGACGAAGGCGTCGCTGGATGAACGTCAGCGCGAAGCGATCCTGCGTGAACAGATGGCGGCGATCCAGCGCGAACTCGGCGAGGCCGACGGCAAAGGACCCGAGATCGCGGAACTCAAAGAGGCGATCACGAAAGCGCAGATGCCTGCGGAAGTCGAAGAGACCGCCCGCAAGGAACTGCGCCGCTACGAACGGATGCCCGATGCGGCTGCGGAAGCCGGCATGATTCGCACCTATATCGACTGGCTGATCGAGTTGCCGTGGGCATTGCCGGAAGAAAAACCGATCGACATCGAAGCGGCGCGGCAGATCCTCGACGCAGATCACTTCGGGTTGGAGAAAATCAAACGCCGCATCGTCGAATATCTGGCGGTGCGGAAACTGGCACCCGACGGCAAGGCCCCGATCCTGTGTTTCGTCGGCCCACCCGGTGTCGGCAAGACATCGCTCGGTCAGTCGATCGCGCGCGCGATGGACCGACCGTTCGTACGCTTGAGCCTGGGCGGTGTTCACGACGAAGCCGAAATCAGGGGACATCGCCGCACGTATATCGGCGCGCTGCCGGGCAACGTCATCCAGGCGATCCGTAAGGCGAAGGCGCGCAACTGCGTGATGATGCTCGACGAAATCGACAAGATGGGCAGCGGTGTGCAAGGTGACCCGGCCGCCGCGATGCTCGAAGTGCTGGACCCCGAACAGAATGCGACGTTCCGCGACAACTATCTTGGCGTTCCATTCGATCTTTCGCGCGTTTCGTTCCTCGCCACAGCGAATCTGTTAGATACGGTTCCGGGGCCGCTGCGCGACCGCATGGAGATCATCAGTCTTGCCGGCTACACGGAAGGTGAAAAGCTGCAGATCGCGCAGCGCTACCTCGTGCAGCGGCAACTCGAAGCAAACGGGCTGACAAAAGAGCAGGCCGAGTTCGATGACGACGCGCTGCGCCACATCATTCGCGACTACACCCGCGAAGCCGGTGTGCGTGCACTGGAACGTGAGATCGGCCGTGCATTGCGCAGCGCCGCGGTGCGCTTCGCCGAGGGAAATACCGCGAAAGCGCAAATCGGCAACAAAGATCTCGCAGAAAGTCTCGGGCCGCCGCGTTTCGAAAACGAAGTCGCGATGCGCACCAGCGTGCCGGGCGTCGCGACCGGGCTTGCGTGGACGCCGGTCGGCGGCGACATCCTGTTCATCGAAGCCACCCGTGTGCCGGGCAAGGGCACGCTGCTGCTGACGGGCCAACTCGGTGAGGTGATGCGCGAAAGCGCACAGGCCGCACTTAGCATCGTCAAGAACCGCGCCGCCGCGCTCGGCATCGATACGGATGTATTTCCGAACAGCGACATCCACATTCATGTGCCGGCCGGTGCTACACCGAAGGACGGCCCCAGCGCGGGCGTCGCGATGTTCACGGCGCTGGTGTCGCTGCTGACCGCGCGTACCGTGCGCAGCAATACCGCGATGACCGGA
The DNA here is from genome assembly GCA_963735085.1 of uncultured Gammaproteobacteria bacterium. Taxonomy (GTDB): domain Bacteria; phylum Pseudomonadota; class Gammaproteobacteria; order Pseudomonadales; family Azotimanducaceae; genus DATJGR01. Next base: position 870,657 of record CAVTJP010000005.1, on the reverse strand, counting down.
GAAATCAGCCTGCGCGGATTGGTGCTGCCGGTCGGCGGCATCAAGGAAAAGGTCGTTGCGGCTGCGGCCGCAGGAATCACGCGTGTTCTGCTGCCGGCCCGAAATCGCCGCGACTTCGAAGATATTCCGAGCGACGTCCGCGACCACCTCGAGTTCATCTGGCTGGAAGAAGTCGACGACGCCGTCGCCGCGGCGTTGGAAGCGTCGCGCGCATAGCCCGGACAGCCCGCGTTCGTATCCCGGAAATCGCGGAACTTGCTCAGCGCGGCGTTGTGATCGGATCGGCATGCCTATGAACAAGCTTCCAGGCATCCCCTTCCAACCGAAAGACACTGGTGACGCGGAGGGCCGCCGGCGACACGTCGGCAGCGCCCCCGGCCTTTGTTTCCGCGTGTTCGACTTCGACCACGACCGCAAGGTTTTCAGTCGCGTATGTTGCGATGCGATCGAAGCCGGTCGCTTTGCCACCCTGCATGCGCCCCGCTGCACTGGCCAACGTGGTCACAACGCTTTCTCGGCCCCGTGCAAACGGGCCGAACGGGTTGCCCCAGGTCACATCGTCACGATCAGTGAGCATATTCACGTAGCCGGTGTTGTCACCCTTCACCATGGCGTCGAGCGCCGCGTGATTGCGCGCAATGGCGTCGTCGAGTGTCTTTGCAGTCATTTCGTTCTCCCTAAAATCAAATCAGATTGTCGTCGCACGGAGCGCTGTAACCTACTCGGCAGCCATTGCGGTTCCCAAGTCCGCTTCCTCCATCAAATCCTCATGGATGTCATCTGCAGTGGGCTTGATCCGGAACCACGCGGCATAGAGACCAGGCAGGAAGAGCAGGATCAGCACGGTGCCGATCGCCGTGCCGCCGATCAGCGCATAGGCCATCGACCCCCAGAAGACGGAGTGCGTGAGAGGGATGAAGGCCAGCACGGCGGCAAGTGCGGTCAGCACCACGGGCCTCGCGCGTTGAACCGTGGCCTCGATGACGGCGTGATAGTCGTCGAGGCCGGCAGCACGGTTCTCCTTGATTTGTTCGGTCAGGATCAGCGTATTGCGCATCAGTATCCCGGCCAGTCCAATCAAGCCAAGAATAGCGTTGAAGCCAAAAGGCTGGTTGAAGGCGAGCAACATAGGCACCACGCCGATGAGGCCGAGCGGTGCCGTCAGCATGACCATGGCCATCGTCGAGAAGGACCGCACCTGCAGCATGATGACGATCAGCATGGCCGCGATCATGGCCGGGAAGACTTTGCCCAGCGCGGCGTTGGCCTTGGCCGCCCCCTCGATCGATCCGCCCAGTTCGATGCGGTAGCCCGCCGGAAGGGATGCGATCAGCGGCTGAAGGGCCTTCATGACCTCCTTAGATACCTCGGGCGGCTGGGTCGCCTCATTGATGTCCGAGCGGATCGTGATGACGGGTGTGCGATCGCGGCGCTTCAGCACCGGCTCCTCCATACGAAATTCCGAATGGCCGATCTGGTCGAGCGGTATCTGGCGACCGTCCCGGTTCATCAATGAGAAATCCGCCAGACGCGTCGGATCCAGCCGCTCGCTGCCGGCGCTGCGCGCCACGATGGGGACGCTGCGGATGTCCTCACGAACCTGTGTGACGGCGATGCCGGTGAGGAGGAATTGCAGCTGCCGGCCCACTTCCGCTGAAGACAGCCCCAGGAGGTTCAGTCGATCCTGATCCGGGATGAAGCGGAGCACGGGGGTGCGATTACCCCAATCGCGGTTCGCTTGCCGCACATCCGGCACGCTTCGCATGATGTCGAGAGCTTTTTCAGATATAGCGGACAGTTGCGCGGGATCGGGCCCCATCACGCGGAACTCGACCGGAAATGGCGTGTAGGGGCCGAACACGAGTTGGGTGACGCGCACATTGGCCTCAGGTGCAAGCCCCTGTGACACCGCCTCTCGGAGCCGATGCTTCAAAGCCTCGCGCGCCTCCGCGTCCGGTGTACGTACGACGATCTTGGCGAAGGCGGGGTCAGGTAGTTCCGGCGCCATCGAGAAGAAGAAGCGGGGAGCGCCCTGACCAACATAGCTCGTAACGATCTTGGCCTCGGGCTGGTGCTGCAGCCAGTGTTCGAGCTTCTCGACGGTGGCGGTCGTCGTCTCGATGCTGGTGCCTTCCGGAAGACGAGCCTCCACCAGCACTTCGGGGCGGTCGGATGTTGGAAAGAACTGCTGTTTGAGGGCGCCCAGGCCGACGCCAGAAAGCACGAAGGCGACGCCGACGAGTCCGCAGGCTACGAACTTGTGGCGCACGGCGAAGGTGATGAGCCGTCGCAGGCGGCGATGGTTCGGTGTGCCGTAAATCGCTTGGTGACCGCCTTCGACCGGTTTGATCGCGGGCAGCAACTTGACGCCAAGATAGGGTGTGAAGACCACCGCGACGATCCAGGAAACGATGAGGGCGAACCCCACGACCCAGAAGATGTTGCCGGCGTACTCGCCGGCCGTTGAGCGCGCGAAGCCCACCGGCAGGAATCCGGCGACCGTCACGAGTGTGCCCGACAGCATCGGCGCCGCAGTGTGGCTCCATGCGTAAGCCGCTGCCTCGATGCGATCCATCCCTTCTTCCATTTTTACCACCATCACCTCGATGGCGATGATGGCGTCGTCCACCAGAAGACCGAGCGCCAGAATGAGGGCGCCGAGTGTGATGCGATCAAAAAACCGGCCAGTTTCCAGCATGATCAGGAACACGACGGCGAGCGTCAGGGGGACTGCGGCCGCCACGACGATGCCGACACGCCAGCCGAGGCTGAGCAGGCTCACCAGCATCACCACGCTGAGCGCGATCGCGAACTTCATCATGAATTCGTCGACCGCCGACCTGATGTTGACGGCCTGGTCGGTCACCTTGTCGAGCGTCATCCCGAGTGGCAGCGTCCGTGCGATAGCTGCGGACCTTTCGCCCAGCGCCTTGCCGAGTTCAAGACCGTTCCAACCCTCTTGCATCACTGCGGCGAGCATGATGGTTGGTTCACCCTGGTGTCGGATGAGGTATGTGGGCGGGTCCTGGTAGCCGCGGCGGATTTCGGCAATGTCGGAAAGCTTCAACGTCCGTCCCGCAGCGACGATCGGTGAGTTGGCGATCGCCTGGACGCTGTCATAGGCGCCGTCGACGCGGATGAAGACTTGCGGTCCCCGGGTGTCGATCGAGCCCGCCGGCGTGACGGTGTTCTGCCGCTGCAAGGCGGCGATGATCTGCTGTGCCGACACGCCGAGCGTTGCCAGTTTGGCATAGGAAAAATCTACGAATATCTGTTCGGGACGTTCGCCGAGGATGTTGATCTTCTTGACGCCCGGAACGTGCAGGAGGTCCTGACGGATCACTTCCGCCTGCCTGGCCAGTTCCCGCATCGGCATACCCCTTGCCTTCAGCGCATAAAGTGCGAAGCTCACGTCCGAAAATTCGTCGTTGACGAAGGGACCGAGGACGCCCGACGGCAGGTTGCGGGCTTCATCGCCGAGCTTCTTGCGCGCCTGGTAGAACTGCTCCTGCACCAAAGACGGTGGTGTGCTGTCCTTCAGCGTGACCGTCATATACGCATAACCCGGCCGAGTGGTCGTCTCCACGCGGTCGTACCAGGTAAGCTCCTGGAGCCGCTTCTCCAGCGGTTCGGCGACGAGATCCTGCATTTCGCGCGCGGTTGCGCCCGGCCAGGCCGTCGTGACCGTCAGGCTTTTGATGGTGAAGTTGGGGTCCTCCGCCCGTCCGAGCATGAGGAATGCGTACGCGCCGGCTGCAGCCAGCAGGAAAATGGAGAACAGGGTGACGGCCCGTTCACGAACGGCGATCGCAGAAAGATTGAGGCTCATCAGCTGCTCTCGCTTTCAGACGCAATCCTGACGCGTTCGCCCTCATGCAGAAGATGCGCGCCAAGCGAAACAACCGGATCGCCAGAGTTCAGTCCGAAGATCACAGCGGCTTCGCTGGTCATGCGAACGAGCTTGACGGCTCGAAAATGTACGGCTGAGGTGGCCCTGTCGAAAACCCAAACACCGGTCTTCCGGCCATCATCGAACACGGCCCCCAGCGGTACCTGAACTTCCGGTTGGCTTGCCTGGCTTGCCAACCAAATGGTTACCGTCGCGCCAAGCGGTGCTGCCGCGGCCGCACCATCGAGCGTAAAGCGGGACTCATAGGTACGGGTCTCTGGATCGGCGGAGTCGGATAGCTGCCGAAGATGCGCCGTATCGCGGCGCCCAGCGCTGCCATACAAGATGGCCTCCGCCACCGAACCGATCGCCGGCCGGATAGTTTCGGGAAGCGCGACCACCGCTTCGCGGGGACCGGCTTGAGCGATCCGGACCACCGTCTGGCCGGCAGAGACGACCTGGCCTGGCTCGCCCAGCGTTTCGACCACCGTTCCATTCGCGTCCGCCACCAGGACCGCATAGGTCGCCTCATTCTCGGCCACCCGTGCTTCAGCTTCGGCGGCGGCGAGTTGCGCGTTGGCTGTATCCGACGCCGCTTTCGCCTGCTCGTAGCGCTGTCGGGGAACCGATCCATCCTTGGCCAAACTGGCGTATCGTCGTTCATCTGCGTCCGTCTGAACGACCGATGCACGCGCTGCGGCAACAGCATTGCGCTGCGCCGTGAGTGCCAGGCGAAGGTCGGTTTCATCGATACGCATCAGCGGCTGACCGGCTTTGACCTGCTGCCCGACATTCACAAGCCGTTCCACGATCTTCCCGGAGACGCGAAAGCCGAGATTGCTCTGTACCCTCGCTCCTACAACGCCCGTGAAGCTGCGTTCGGACCCGCTCACCCGCGTTGGCGTCATCAGTCTGACGATTGGAGGTTCCAGCCTCGGGTCGCTCACGGCAGGAGCTTCTTGTTGAGTGCGAACAGATAACGCGGCGATTGAGGTCGCTGCCAACACAGCCATCAGGGCACCGCCCAGCAGAATGGCGGGTCTCCTTCTTATGCTCATTGCCTACCGCCTCATATCAAAATAGATTGCGATCGAACTCTATACACGATATTATTCAACATAGATTTCGAATGCAATCTAAAAAAAAGAGGTCGACAAATGCGTGTGAGTCGCACTCAGGCCGAGGAAAACCGCCAAACCGTCATCAACGTGGCGAGCCGCCTCTTCCGGGAGCACGGCTTTGACGGCATCGGCCTTAAGGACCTGATGGAGGCGGCGGGTCTAACCCAAGGCGCGTTTTACAAGCAGTTCGCCTCAAAAGAGGACCTGGCGGTGCAGGCGTCCAGGCGAGCACTGGAGAGCGCCACCGCCCGATGGGCGGCCGCAGCGGCCGCGAAGCCTGAGGATCCGATTGACGCGGTGATCGCCTTCTACCTCAGTACGGACCATCGCGAAGAAAGGATGAATGGTTGCCCGATCGTTGCGCTTGGCTCAGATGCCGCCAGACAGAGCAGTGACGTGAAGGCGTCGTTCGAAACCGGTATCAGGGCGCATCTCGAACTCCTCGGCGGTCTGATTGGCGAGACAGGCGAGGAGTCGAGCGGCAAGGCTATGGCCATCCTCTCGACGATGGTCGGAGCGCTGATTCTCTCGCGGGCGGTCAACGACGAGGAGCTGTCAAAGAGGTTCCTTCAATCGGCCGCGGACAGCGTGCGGAGGGCGTCGTCCGCGGGCGATACCGCGCACGAACAGTTCCAATAACGATGGGTTCTCCGACCAAGGCGCGGAACGCAGCTGCTTTCTTTTTCAGAACTGCGGGATGCTCCGGGTTAGAGGTCGGACTCCGCGCCGCTAGAGCCGCCGCGCACCCAGCCCCGACAGGCCGCGTCCGTATGTAGGTGGATGCCAACTGGTCAAACGGCGAATACCCGACGCGATTTTCGGTCGGCGCGCGTTCCTCTGGCCGGTGGTCGGACGTATCAAGGGGGCATGGATGACAAAGACAAAATACGTTCGGACGAATCCGTCGACGACGTTACGGGTTTGCACCGTGCGGTGGTGTGGTTGCGGGAGAACAAGTTGCTCCGCGCTACGATCAGGACGTTGCTGCTGGGGCTGATCGCGTTCGGGCCGATGCGCTGACGACCTACCCGGGTGCTGGTTGGCCGCTGATTGTTGTCGGGGACGCCCGCAGCCCCGCAAGAAGCGTCGTCGCGTTGGAGCATTTTGCTGAAGTCTCCGATCCGCGGCCCTGCGATCTTTGCGTGCATTGAGTACAATGCAGGCATTGCACTCATGCTGGAGCCACCATGGCGAACATCACGATTCGCGGACTGGAAGAGTCCACCAAGAACAAATTGCGCGTTCGGGCGGCACTGCGGCAGCGCTCAATGGAAGCAGAGGCGCGCCAGATTTTGCGCGACGCGCTTGCGGACACGGAAGAAGCGGACGCGAATCTGGCAGCCCGAATCGTTGGGCGCTTCCAGCCGCTTGGTGGGGTGGACTTGGAAATCGCGCCGCGCGAACCGTTGCGTGAACCGCGAAAGGTCACCAAGCGCGCGCGGCGAAGGTGATCGTACTGGATACGAACGTGCTCTCGGAGTTGATGCGACCATCGCCATCGGCGCGTCGGTTCTCTCTTGGGTGTCGCGCCACGCGGCCGACACTCTGTTTACAACGGCCATCAGCCAGGCTGAAATTCTGTATGGCATTGCGTTGCTGCCGTCAGGACGACGCAGGGAAAATCTTGAAGTCGCAGCCGGATCGATGTTCGAGCAGGACTTTGCAAGACGCGTGCTGCCTTTCAATTCCACAGCTGCGAGAGCGTTCGCGAGCATCTGCGCGGCGCGTCGTCGATGTGGGTCACCGATATCGCAGTTCGATGCGCAGATCGCGGCGATTGCGGCCGACTCGGGGGCTGCGGTTGCAACTGCGAACGTGCGCGACTTCCAATGGTGTGGCGTGGACGTCGTTGACCCTTGGGAGTGAGGGCGGCAATTCGCTGACGACATGAACTGAGCGAGATATTGCCCGCGATTTTCGTCCGCGAGGGGTATCCACGCCATCGCCAAACGGGTCTTGTTGGGTGAGGAACCCGCGAGTCAGACTCGTTGTCATGAAGACCGATTACACAGCGTTCGTCGAACGCGCCCAGCGCGGCGATGCTGCCGCGTTTTCGGATCTGGTGATGGCGTTTCAGGATCTCGCCGTCGGGGCGGCATTCGGCTGGCTCGGCGAGATCGAACTCGCGCGTGATGTATCGCAGGAAGCATTCCTGGAGGCCCATCTGAATCTGCATCAGTTGCGCGAGCCCGCGGCGTTTCCAGGTTGGCTGCGCAGGTTGGTGATCAAACACTGCGACCGTGCGACACGGCGTCGACGGCTGCGGTTGCTGCCGTTGGATCGCGCGACCGACGTCATCGCTGCGACTGCGGAACCCGACGCGAGCATCGCTGATGCCGAACGTGCGCAATGGTTGCACCTCGCAGTCGAAGGTTTGCCGCCGGCGGAGCGTGTCGTCGTCGCGCTGCACTATTTCGCCGATGTCTCCGGTCCGGAGTTGTCGCGATTCCTCGAACTGCCCCTGACGACGATCAAACGACGACTGCGGCGCGCACGCGCGCGGCTGCGCGATGAAGGAGACCGGCTCATGCAGGAAACCATCGACAAATTCCGTCCTTCCAAGACTCATCAGTTTTCCGACGCCGTGGCGTTCTTCATCGCGTTGCGTGCCGGCGATCGATCGGCCGTCGCGCGGATGCTGAAGCGCTCGCCGGAACTGGTTCATGCCCAGCAGGAGTGGGACCCGAGCCTCGTCTACGACGGCGTGCTGCCGTTTGCGTCGCGCGCAACCGCGCTGATCACCGCGATCGAGCGCGACGATCTCCAGATGCAGACACTGTTGCTGGATGCCGGCGCCGATGTGGATGGCGTGTGTGGCTGCGTCACGGGTGAGTCGCCGGTATGGGCCGCAGCGGTGATGAATCGGGTTGCGCATCTGCGCAAACTGCTCGCCCGTTGCGCGAATCCGAATGTGGTCGCAGCTGCGGGCAATACGCCGCTGCACGTTGCGGCGATGCGCGGACAGCGCGAAATCGCGGCGCAGTTGATTGCGCACGGTGCCCGAACCGACACTGTAGACGCACACAGCCGCACGCCCAGCGATTGGGCTGAGTTGAATGGTCACACCGAACTGGTGGCGATGTTGGCAGCGTCGGCGCCGGCGATCGAGCGTAAGAAGCTGTCCTCGGAGGTGGAGCATTTCAGAAGCGATTCATCCGACGGCGTGATGTGGAGCGGTGTCAAGGCGCTGGATCTATTCGTACCGATGCGTCGTGGCGGTCTGATTCGATTCCCCTTCAAGGCCGGTGTCGGCATGGTCGTGTTGCTTGGTGAACTTTCGAAACGGGTGACACTGCGCGACGGGAATGCGCTGTGGACAGGGTTCACCCAGCGACCATTCGATCTGCGTGACTGGCAAGCGGAAATGGCGGAGTTGGGTATTGCGGAGCGCGTGGAACACAGCCTGGTGAGCTTCGAGGCGACCGCGGCGCAACGACGCGATGTGTTTGCCGCCGGACTCGCTCGCGCCGAAGCGATGCGCAATGCATCCGACGATGTGCTCGTCGTGCTGCTGTGCGAAACAGGCTTCGAAGCCGATGTCGAGGCGAGCCTGGTGCGATTGTCGAGCGATGCAGGGCATAGCCGGATCACCACGATTGTCGTCACGCCGTTTCCTGAGCATGCACAGGACATCTGGAGCGAACTCTCACCACCTTACTCGGCGCAGATCGTCCTCGACCGGCGGCGTGCGAAGCAGCGTCTGTTCCCCTCCATCGATCCGTCGGCGTCGCTGTCCGACGCGTTGACAACGCAGTTCGTCGGCAGCCGTCACGTTGAAGTCGCAGCGCGCGCAGCCGAGTTACTGAGCGACTATGCGCAGGTCGATCCAACATTTGAATCGTGGCGCGCCAGTGACCAGGAAACGGGAACCGATGTCGCGCGCGCACGTGAGCTACTCGGCTACCTCGCCCAACCGTTCCTTGTCGCTGAGCCGTTCTCGGGCCATCCGGGTCAATGGGTTGGCCAGTCGGAACTGCTGGATGCGGTCGAGGCGATTCTCGATCAGTGATCACGTGGCCGCGCGGCGTTGTTCCAATTCTCACACCTGCCGCTGGCTGCTATGAGGCACGCTGCTGCTGACGGGTCAGCTTGGTGAAATTGCGGAACGCTTGGGGGAGACCCGGCTCTCGTCAGGCGTGGTACCTCCTTCGCATCGTCGTGCTCGGGTCGTTTATGTTCCCTATCCTCAGAGCTGCGAGAGATGGCGCCGTGAAGGGACTGCATCTGCCGGCAAAATATTCCTACGGCCATTGTCTAGGCCGGTGTAAGACGTTATCTTACAGTCGATGAAAACGATCGTCTCCACGAAGGGCCAGATCATTCTGCCAGCGGATTTGCGGCGCCAGGATGGCATCGAACCCGGTCAGGCATTTGAGGTTGAGCGTATCGACCGAGGCGAATACCGACTTGTGCGGTGCACTCCGCGGCCAAACGAGGGCGTCGTGGACTGGCTTCTGGCTTGTCCCGAGAAGGGATTCTTCGTGCCTATCGATTCCGAGTCCACCGATACGCTATGACCTATCTCGTGGACTCGAACGTGCTCAGCGAGGCAACGAAGCCGGCGCCGGATGAGCGCGTGGTACGTTGGCTTCGGTTCCACGAGCGAGACATCGTTGTCGATCCAATCATCGTTGGTGAAATCCAATTTGGGATACTGCTGTTGCCTCGGGGGAAACGTCGTCAACGCCTCGAGCGCTGGTTCAATGAGGGTATACGCGCGATCACGTGTGTGTCCTGGGACATCGCGATCGGATCCCGGTGGGCGCGGCTGCTTGCGGATCTGCGTACCGGCGGTCGCTCGATGCCGATCAAGGACAGCTTGGTGGCAGCGACGGCGCTCACCCACGACTTTGTGGTCGCCACGTGCAATCGGCGCGACTTCGACAATGCGGGCGTGAAAATGGTCGATCCGTTTGCGTGATAGACCCGCGTCGATGCGTGATCAAAGCGCCCGCGGGCGCTCGAGCTGCCACGTCAGATGCGTCTTCACCGTCGGCCACTCGGCCGCAATGATGCTGTACACACACGTATCGCGCAGCGTGCCGTTCGCGGCGAACTGATGGCTGCGTAGTACGCCGTCGAGCTTGGCGCCGAGCCGTTCGATCGCCCTGCGGCTGGCGTGGTTGAAGAAGTGGGTACGAAACTCCACCGCGATGCACTCGAGCACTTCGAACGCGTGGCTGAGCAGCAATAGCTTCGCCTGCGTATTCAAGTTCGTGCGCTGCACGCTGTTGCGGTACCAGGTGCCGCCGATCTCGACGCGTCGGTTGGCAGCGTCGATGGCCATGAACGTGGTCATGCCGACAGCCCTGCCGAGCGCGTTGTCGATCACCGCGAACGGCAGCATGGAACCTTCGAGTTGCGCGTTCAGGCGCCGATCGATCTCCGCAGCCAGGCATTCCGGCGTGGGAATATGCGTGTACCACAACTTCCACAACTCGCCATCGCGGATCGCCTCGGCGAGCGCATCGTGATGGCCCGCTTCGAGCGGCGCCAACGTCACGCGACTACTCTGCAGGGTCACGCTCTTCAGCCACGTCATCGTCGTTGCACCATGCTGTTTGAGGGGCGGCGATTATATGTAATAGTTTCGCGCATGAGCATCGATGAGGGTCGATTCGTTGCGGTCCACGGCGTCGACCAGTGGGTCACGCTGCGTGGCGGAGATAGGGCCAATCCCGCGTTGTTGATCGTCGGCGGGCCCGGCGCTGCGCTGAGTCGCATGGCGCCGTTTTTCGCGCTGTGGGAAGCCGACTTCACACTCGTTCAATGGGACCAGCCCGGTGCCGGCGCGACCCAGGCCAAAAACGGTGACGCGGGAACCGGCATGCTTACGTTCGACCGCATCGCGCGCGACGGCATCGCGGTTGTCGAATTCGCGTGTCGCCGATTGGGCATCGCGAAGCTCGCGCTGCTCGGCGTGTCGGGTGGTTCGATCATCGCGTTGAAGATGGTCAAGGCGCGCCCGGATCTGTTCTTCGCATACATCGGCAGCGGACAGATCGTCGATTGGGCGCGCCAGGAACGTGAGAGCTACGCGATGGTGGTTACGCGGGCGCGTGCGGCAGGCGATCAGACTGCGATTCGCGAACTCGAGACGCTCGGTCCACCGCCGTATCCGGATGCGGAAGCCGACGCGATCAAATCGAAATACGCCGGGGCGCTGACGCCCGCCGAGCAGGCGGCGTTCGCCGCACTCGACCCGGCCGCGATGGCCGCGCTCAACGCACCGCCGGCGGACGCGCGCTACGTTGCGCCGGATCTGCCGCAACTCGACATGCTAACGACGGCGATGGCAGCGTATTCGAAACTTCGCGACCAACTCGTCGAATTCGACGCGCGCGCGCTCGGCCCGAGCTTCGATGTGCCAATGTTCTTTTTCCACGGTGACCGCGACGCCTTTACCGTGCTGTCGTTGGTAACGGCCTACGCAGACGAAATCGCCGCGCCGCGCAAAGCAGTGGAACTAGTCGAAGGCGGCGGCCATTCGGCGTTCTTCGTGCGCGACGTTTTCCTGGCGCTGCTGGTCCGCTTCGTGCGGCCGTTGGCCGATGCCGGATCTCGAAAGATAGGGTCAGAGTCGTTCTGACCCTATCTCACCAGACCTGTGGCATCAGCTGTCAGCTGTCAGCGGCCGACGAATTTGGGTTCGCGCTTTTCCAGGAACGATCGCACGCTCTCTTTCGAGTCCTCGGTCTTGCGCAGTTCAGAGATCTGTTTGATCGCCCACGCACCGACGTCGCGCCAGTCCGGGTCGAGCGTACGGCGCAAGCCCGCTTTCAGCGACTTCACGGCCAGCGGTGGATTGGCGGCAATCTTCCGGGCAATGCCCAGCGCGGTCGGCAGCAGGTCGTCATGCGGCACGACGCGCGAGACGAGTCGAATTTCCTTGGCCATCTGCGCGTCAATCACTTCGCCTGTGAACAACAACTCGGCCGCCCACTCGCGGCCGACGATCTGCGCCAGACGGCCGAGCCCGGCCGCGTCGCAACATAAGCCCCGCACGACGAACAACTCCGCGAACTTGGCGCGCTCGGATGCGACGCGGATGTCCGCCATCAATGCGAGTTCCATGCCCCAGCCGACGGCGGGTCCGTTCACGGCGGCGATCACCGGAATGTCGGTGTGCAGCAGCGCGTCGGCCGCCGGGGTCAGGCCGCCGGTCTTGCGGCCACGGTCGATTGCCTCCTGCGGCGGCCCCTGCGTGCCGCCGAGAATCTGTTTGACGTCGTCGCCGGCGCAGAACGCGCGGCCTTCGCCGGTGATGATCAGCGCTGCCGCGTCGCTGGTCCGCACCGTATCTTCCAGTTCCATGTACAGCGTATACGTCAGCGAATTCATTGCTTCGGGGCGACGCAACGTGATGATGCCAACGGCACCGTCCTTTTCGTAACTCAGTTCTTTCAGGCTCATCGTATTGCTCCTGGCGTGCAGATCACTTGGGTCCCAGAAAGAACCACAGGGCCGGTCCCAGCAGCGGCAGCAGCAGAATCACCACTACCCAAAGGACTTTTGTTCCGGTGGATGCATTGCTCGATACCACGCGAATGATTGCCCATACGTCGAGCACCAGAATGAGCAGTCCCAACAGTCCGTTGACCGATACCATCGTTGTTCTCCTGCTTGTGGTAGCCGACTGTATCATTACGCAGCCGATACATGCCCATCGACCGAAGTTACTCTTCCGGCTCGATAACCTCGCGCGGCGGTCCGCGACAGGAGATTTCATGAAGAAGCTGTTTCTCGTGATGTTGTGCGCCGAGTTCCTGACCGTCGGCTCGGTGCGTGCCGAATCGATCGGTGAAGTCGACACGGTGTTCAAATGGTTTGGCCCCGACCACAAGATCGTCGTGGATGCGTACGACGATCCGAAGGTGGCTGGCGTAACCTGCTATGTGTCGCGTGCGAAGACCGGTGGTGTGAAAGGCGCCGTGGGTGTTGCCGAAGACATGGCCGAGGCTTCGATTGCCTGTCGGCAGGTCGGCCCGATCTCGTTTGCGTCGCCGTTACCGCAACAGGAGGAGATGTTCAGCGAGCGCATTTCGCTGGTGTTCAAGAAACTGCGCGTCGTGCGAATGATCGATGCGAAACACAATACGCTCGTCTATCTGACCTATTCCGATCGTGTCATCGAAGGCTCGCCGCAGAACAGTGTCACAGCGGTGGCCGTCGACCGCGGCAACCCGATCCCCCTGAAGTAATTCGAGCGCGGCTACGCTTCGCAAGTAACCGTGCATCATCGCGCCACCAGCTCGGCGTGCCCCGGCCCCTGGCCCGGACGCGCGAGATACTGCGACGGCGTGAGCCCCGAAAACTCTTTGAATTCGCGGTTGAAGTGTGGTTGATCGGCATAGCCGTTCAAATGCGCGATCTCGGTCCAATCCGCGCTCGACGCACCATACACGCGATCGAGTATGCGCTTGAACCGTAGCAGCCGTAGATAACGTTTCGGTGTGAAACCGACCTCTTCGACGAACACGTCGATGAACCGGCGGCGGCTGAGTCCCGACGCCGATGCAACCGCCTCGACCCGGGCGTCCGGCGCGCAGTTGAACCGGGCCAGCGCCAATGCGACCGCTGGATGGTGTTGCAGCGGCCGGGGCATCCGCGCGAGCAGCCAATCTGCCAATGTGCGGAACTTGACTTCAACCGTCGGCGCCTCGACGAGCTGTTGATGCAAGCGTTCCGCATCCATACCCCAGATGTCTTCGAGCGCGATGTGCGCGTTGCGCAACAGCCGCGCCGACGGTGCAAAGAAGGGGTATGCGCCGCCTGCTTTGAACTGGACGCCCATGATTTTCCTTTGCAGCGCATCAATCGCGAAGTGCTGGATACTCGCGCCGCTGATCGCGATGCCGCGAGAACGATGCACGACGCTGAACCCATCGCCGTCGTAGTGGCGCAGCTCGTCTTCGTCCAGATTCACCAACAGTCCCATCGAGGCGGTCGCCATGATCAGTTCCTTCTGGTGTGGCAGCGGATCGCCTTCCCAATACCAGAAGCTGTCGATGAATCGGTCGAACGGGGCCGTGGGCCGAAAGATCCGATGCAGCATGAGGCGGCCAATTCGAGAACACTCGAAGCGAAGGATGCATCCAGTGATGATGAGTTGCCAAATGCGTTCCGATGCGTTGTGGGGAGCTACCAACCTCAACCATGTCTTGCGGCGCGCGGTTAGAGTGGTCAGAATTAACGACCAGTCGATATAAGTAGGTTCTATATGACAAAGACGATCGGTGCGACCAAATTCAAAGAGCAGTGTCTGGCGCTACTGGAAACACTTCCGGAGGATGGCATCGTGGTCACCAAGCACGGCAAGATGCTGGCGCGCGTCACGCCGTATCGTGAGGGGAACGGCGAATTGATCGGCTCATTGGCGGGCAAGATTGTCATCGAAGGCGATCTTGTGTCGACGGGTGTTGCCTGGGAAGTCGATGATCAACCTTGACACCCACATCCTTGTGTTTGCGTTGGCGGGTGACCTTCGCCGCAAAGAGCGGGCGTTACTGTCGAGTGAACCTTGGGGCATTTCAGACATCGTCTTGTGGGAACTGGCGAAATTGGTGCAACTCAAACGCCTGCAACTCAACCTGAGTGACCGGAATGTGCGCCGCACGATCGGTTCGTTGCAGATATGGCCGATCGATCTCGAAGTCGCGGAAACCTCGACGAAGCTGGACTTCTCCGGCGACCCGGCCGACGAGTTGATCGCCGCCACCAGCGTAGTACACGGCGTTCCGCTGCTGACGCGCGACCGGCGTATTCGACGCTCGAAGGTGGTGCCACTCGCCTGACCCGATGGACATCAAACCAATCAAAGCGTGAGCATTCCCTGCCGCGCCTACAATTGCGCGCCGAAATTGCGCGCCGAGGTATTTTCAGTAAGACGTCCCTCGACATATTTGTGAAGGATGCTCGACACGAGCGTCTGGTTTGGCATCCCCATAGATGGCAGTGCCAACGCCGCGCGTCGACGTGCGCGGCGGCACCCGCTTTGCCCGACGCCCCGATATCGGTCATTCTGTCGCGCATCCCAAACGGGCCGAGCGGCGCCACCGCGATGCCAGCACCCTCCAACGACGACGAAGCGACGCGGCTGCGCAGCGAACTCGCGGCGCTGCGCGAGCGCGAAGCAGCGTTGGCGCGGATCACGCAGCGCATCAACGAACACCCGCTCGATATCGACGCACGCTGGCGGCGATCGCCGAAGCGGCGCTGGCGTTGACAGATGGCGACGGTGCACGGGTATTTCTGGTGGAAGGTGACGAGCTGGTACCCAAGCTGGGCGCGCAGAAAAGGGGCCCCGCCGCATACTCGGCATACGTCGACCGAGGTTTCGCGATACGTGTGACGGGGGACGGACCGTTTGGCACTGCGTTGCGTGAGCAATGCAGCGTGGCCACCGACGACATTCTCGAATTTACCTTTCCCGACGATGAACTTCCGGCGATTCGTGCAGCCGGCATACGCTCCTACATGGTCGCTCCGCTGGGTCATGCGGAGCCGATCGCCGGCATCCTCTCTGTGGTGCGTATCGAAGTGCGGCCGTTCGACGCGACAGAAATGGCCACCCTGGAAGCCTTCGCCAACCAAGCCGCGGTCGCGATCGCAACGGCGCGTTCGCAAGCTGCGCTCGCCGAACGCAATCGCGTGTTGGCGGACGCGCTCGAACGCGAGACGGCGAGCGCCGACATCCTGCGCATCATCAGTCAGTCGCCCGGCGACGTGGAGAACGTGCTGGCCGCGATCGGCCGGGCCGCGATGCGATTGTGCGAAGCCGACCATGCGGCGGTCGCGTTCCAAGTCGACGGCAAAGGCTCGATTTGGGATCCGATCCGCGGCATTCGCGCGACCGAGTTGGAGCGACTGGCGAGCAACGAAGTCAACATCGCGGGTCGGGTCGAGGACTGGGGGTCGGAGTACGCGCGCCCTGCGATGATGGCGCGTGCCGACGGTCTCACGGAGGCAGCGGTGCTCGTGGTGCCATTGTCCGCTCCGTCGGGACAATTGGGATTCCTGATCGTGCGCCGCCACACCGCGCGCGCATTCGGTGAAGATCATGTGACGCTGCTGCGCCGCTTTGCCGACCAGGCCGTCATCGCGATCGAGAACGCGCGCGTATTCAACGAACTGCAGGCGCGCAACAAGGACGTCGCCGAAGCACTCGAACGCCAGACGGCGACCGCCGAAGTGCTGGAAGTCATCAGCCGCGAGCCGGCGAATCTGCAGGCGGCGCTGGACGCGGTGGTGCTGAAGGCATCCCGCTTGCTCAACTCGGACGGGGGCGTGGTGATCATGCGCGCGCCCGACGGCACGATGGAGCGCGTTGCACTCGTCGAGAGCGGCGGTATTGCGCCGCACTCGCGACTTGCTGCCCCAACACCGGCACCCTCCGACCCCGGCTCCGAATTCGCAGCATTGATCGAGACGGGTAAATCCGTCGCGCGCAATGGCGGCCCCGACAACATTCGTTACCAGTCGCCGAACATTGCGGCACTGTGGCAGGCGGTAGGCATCAACGCGTCGATCGTGACACCGCTGACATCGAGTACCGGGTCATTCGGGTTGCTGGCCGTCAGCAAACGCTCGCCGGAAGCGTACACCGAAACGCAGATTCGGCTGTTCGAGACGTTCGCCGCGCAGGCCGTGATCGCGATTGAGAATGCCCAGTTGTTCAACGCGCTGCAGGCGCGCAACCGGGAGATAACGGAGGCGCTGAGGCGCGAAGAGGCGACCGGCGATATCCTGCGCCAGATCAGTCGGGCGCCGGAAGAACTCGATGAGACGCTGCAGGCCATTGCCGATGCCACCACACGGTTGACGGGATTGTCGACCGCGCTGTGGATGATCGATGGACAGGACGCTGTGCTGCGCGGACGTACAATGCGGCCTGGTGATTCCATTGGCGGTGTGGTGGGCGCGCGGCTGCCGATCAGGGTGTGCTCGAACGAATCGTTGCCACACAACAACCCGACGTCTTCGGCCCTGGCGATACGCTGGACAGTGGACAACGGGCGTTGCTGGCGCTCGGTATTCGTGCCCGCGCCCTGGTCCCGATTTCTCGCGGTAACACGGTGCTGGGTTTCCTTGGCATCTCAAATACATCGGGTGAAACGATTCCGCCTGCGATGGTCTCGCTGCTGCAATCCTTTGCCGATCAGGCCGCCATCGCCGTGGAGAACGCGCGCCTGATTCGCGAACTGCGCGACAGCAATCGGGTGGTGAACGAGAGCCTCGAGCGGCAACAGGTGATGGCCGGGTGCTCGAGATCATTGCCAGCGCGCCGGCCGATCTCGATGCGACGCTGCCGAAGATCGCGGAGGCGGCCAGCCGGTTGTGCGAAGCGGATTTCGCCTCCGTTGGGGTGCGCGAAGGCGAGGCGATCCGGGGCTGGGCACCGGGCTCCGGCGCGTACGAATACGATCCGAAGGAAGATCAGCGGCACCGATCGTTCCTGAGCGTATCGATCAACGAGAACCGGCTGGTGGAAGTCACCGGTCCCATCGAGGAATGGGCCGCTGAATATCCCGTGGCTGCGGAAAACAATCGTGGGGATGGACGCGTCGAAGTGGCGGCGCTCGCGCAACCGATGCCGAGCCGCGACGGGGAGCGTGCGACCGGTTCGATCCTGGTGCTGCGCAACACGGCCCGTGCATTCGAGGAACGTCATAAGACGATCCTGCGGGCGCTGGCCAACCAGGCAATGATCGCGATCGAGAACGCGCGGCTGTTCAACGCGTTGCAGGCGAAGACCGAGGAGCTCGAAATCGCGTCACGGCACAAGTCCGAGTTCCTCGCCAACATGTCGCATGAGCTGCGCACGCCGCTGAACGCGATCATCGGCTATGCGGAATTGTTGCAGGAAGAGTGCGCCGACCTCGGCCAGCAGGATTTCCTGCCTGATCTCGGCAAGATCCACACCGCCGGCAAACATCTGCTGACGTTGATCAGCGGCATTCTCGATTTGTCGAAAGTAGAAGCGGGCCGCATGACGCTGTTCCTCGAAGACTTCGATATCGCAACCCTGGTGCGCGATGCCGAATCCATCGTCCGGCCGATGGTGGAGAAGAACAACAACGCGTTCATCATCGACTGCGCGCCGGACATCGGCACGATGCGCGCCGATCTCGTGAAGGTGCGCCAGGTGCTGTTCAACCTGCTGTCGAACGCTGCCAAGTTCACGCAAGGCGGCACCATCGAACTCAGCGTGGAGCGCGACGTCGCTGCGAACGCGATCGCTTTCGCGGTCCGCGACACCGGCATCGGCATCAGCGAAGCGCAAATGGCGCGGCTGTTCGAAGCGTTCGCGCAGGCCGACGCCGAAACCACGCGCAAGTACGGCGGCACCGGTCTCGGGCTGGCGCTGAGCCGTTCGTTCTGCGTAATGATGGGCGGCGACATCAGCGTCGAAACGCGCGCCGGTGCGGGTTCCACTTTTACTGCGACGTTGCCGGCAACCGTGCTCGACACCGACGCGCCGCACTGACGGGAGCACTCGAATGGCCAAGGTCCTGCTCGTGGAAGACAACGAAATGAACCGCGACATGCTGTCGCGCCGGTTGCAGCGGCGCGGCTTCGACGTGGTGATTGCCGTCGACGGCGCGCAAGGCGTTGCGATGTCGAAGACCGAAGCGCCCGACATCGTGCTGATGGACATGAGCCTGCCGGTAATGAACGGCTGGGAGGCCACGCGGGCAATCAAAGCCGACGCGGCAACCCGGCACGTGCCGGTGATTGCGCTCACCGCGCATTCGATGGCGGGCGATCGCGAAAAGGCAATGGAAGCGGGCTGCGACGACTATGACGTGAAGCCGGTCGATCTGCCGCGCCTGCTCGGCAAGATGGCCGCGTTGGGCGTGTCATGAACCCGGATGCGGCGCGCGAGCTGCGGCACGAGCTGCGCACGCCGCTCAATCATCTCGTCGGTTACGCGGAGCTGTTGCTCGAAGAAGACGGTCTGCCGGCCGCGAGCGCGGCGCAGCTCAAGTCGATTCGCGCCGTCGCGCGAGAGGTTCTCGAACTGGTGCCGGCACTGATCGATGCCGATGGCGCGTCCGATGATTCCCTGCAGAAGTTGCGCGAACAGGTCGTTTCGCTGGAGGCGTCGGTCGCGTCGCTACGCGCAGCACCGGGTACGCTGCCGATGTCGGATCTGGATCGCCTGAGTGCGGCTGCTGCGCGACTCGGTGAACTCGCTGGGAAGCTCGGAACCGGCGCGACCAACGCAGGCCACGATGTCGGCATGACGGCTGCGCCGCGCGCCGGGCATCGCGAAACGATCCTCGTGGTCGATGATGACGAAGCCAATCGCGAGGTGCTCGGGCGCCGCCTGCAACGGCTCGGCTATGGCGTGGTCGACGCGCGCGACGGTGTGGAAGCGTTGGAGCGCATGGCCGCCGGCGGCGCCGACCTCGTGCTGCTCGACGTGATGATGCCGCGCCTGGATGGCTTCGCGGTGCTCGCGCGACACCACGATGACGCGGCGCTGCGGCATATTCCGGTGATCATGATCTCCGCGCTCGACGACATGACCAGCGTGGTGCGCTGCATCGAAGCCGGCGCTGAAGACTATCTGACCAAACCATTCGACCCGGTGCTGTTGAAAGCGCGCGTCGGCGCAACGCTGGAAAAGAAACGGTTGCGCGATGCCGAGCATGCATTGCTCGAGCGCGTCGCCGCGCAGGCGGAGGAACTGCGCGACTGGAACGAACAGCTTGAACGGCGCGTAGCCGATCAGGTGCAGCAGCTCGAACGGCTTAGCCTGATGCGGCGCTTTCTGCCGCCGCAACTGGCCGATGTGATCACGTCCGGTGGCATCGACGCGTTGAAAAGCCACCGCCGGGAAGTCGTCGTGCTGTTTTGCGATCTGCGCGGTTTCACCTCATTCGCTGAAACTTCGGAGCCCGAGGACGTGATGGCTGTGCTTGCACGATTGCACAACGCGGTGGGTCCGCTGGTGTTTGAGCACGGCGGCACGTTGGCGCAGTTTCTCGGCGACGGCATGCTGGTGGTTTTCAACGATCCGGTGCCGTGCGATGAGCCCGCACGGCGGGCGGTAAACCTGGCGCTCGGCATGCGCGACACAGCGGAAGCGTTGGCGACCGACTGGCGATGCCGCGGTCACGATCTACGTCTCGGTGTCGGCGTCGCCGCCGGTTACGCAACCTGCGGTCAGGTCGGTTTCGAAGGGCGCTACGAGTATGCCGCCATCGGCACGGTGACGAATCTGGCCGCGCGGCTGTGCAGCGAGGCGAAGGGCGGCCAGGTGCTGATCTCGCAACGTGTCCACACGATGTTGGCTGGCGGCGTGCAGGCCACGCATGTCGGCGACATCGAGTTCAAAGGCATCACCCGGCCGGAGCCGACATATCTGGTGGAAAAGCTGACGAGTTGATCGCGCCGTAGATTGCCTGTTCGATGTATGCTCCGCCGCGTACACGACCATGGGGGAATCATGAGCACACCGACACGCGTTCTTGCAGAGGGCATCTATTTCGGGGAAGGACCGCGTTGGCACGACGGCCGGCTCTGGTTCAGTGATTTCTACGAATACGCCGTCAAGTCGGTATCGCTCGCCGGCGACGTGCGCATCGAGTGTCAGATCGAGGATCGCCCGTCCGGTCTCGGCTGGATGCCGGACGGATCGCTGCTGGTTGTCTCGATGACGAAACGTCAGGTGTTGCGCCGCACCGTTGCCGGAAAAATCTCGGTCCATGCGGACCTGTCGGGCATCGCCACGTTCCATTGCAACGACATGGTCGTCGATTCACACGGCCGAGCTTACGTCGGCAACTTCGGTTTCGACCTCGATGCCGAAATGGGCGCCCGCGGCATCGCGGCCGTGTTGGCCGATCACGGCACCGCAAAACTCGCCTGCGTGATGCCCGACGGCACCATCCGGATCGCCGCAACGGATATGCACTTTCCCAACGGCTCGGTGATCACGCCCGACGGCAAAACGCTGATCGTCGGTGAAACGCTCGCGGCCAGGCTGACCGCGTTCGACATCAACGACAACGATGGCTCGTTGTCGAATCGCCGCGAATGGGCGCCGACCGGTGCCCGCGTGCCCGACGGCATCGCGCTGGACGCCAATGGCAACATCTGGATCGCGAACCCGGTGGCGCCGGAATGCGCGCTGATCGCACCGGGCGGCGAAGTACTCGACGTCATCGACACGCAGCAGCAGTGTTATGCCTGCATGCTCGGCGGCGACGATGGCCGCACGTTGTTCATGCTGACGGCGCAGACCTCGATTGCCCACGAAGCCGCCGCGACGCCGAACGGTAAACTGCTGATCACCGAAGTAGCCGCCCCCCACGCCGGCCGCCCCTGAGATGGGAGAAAGGGGGTCAGAACGAGTTCCGCCGCGAAAGTCGTTCTGACCCCCCCTTTTCTCAACCGTTGTGCCGGGTGGCCAGCTCGCTGAGTATTTCCATCGTCGCGTTCTGCACGTCGGCAGACGTCGCCGGCACTGCCGCGACCAGGTCGGTGACGCCGATGTCGGCGAACGCCTGCACACCCGCTTCGATATCGGCGGCCGAACCGACGATGGCGACATCTGCAGGCGTCGCGGCGCCGCCGCGTTCGAGGGCCGCCTTGTACGACGGAATCTGACCGTATGGGCGAAACGCCGCGTTGATCGCTTCGCGTCCGCCTCGATCGCTCGCGGCGTGCACGACGGGGACCATCGCGACAAAGCGCGGAGCGGGCCGGCCGGCGCTTCGGGCGGCGGCCGTCATCGTCGGTATCGCGACGTCGCGCAGGTACTTGATGCCGCCCATCCAGGTAATGGTTCCATCCGCCAACCGCCCACACAGCCGCAGCATATGCGGGCCCAGCGCGGCCACGAGCACCGGCGGCGGCTTCGCGTCGACCACGCTGACCTGCGCGTTCACACGGTACATCGCACCTTCGTAGCTGACTTGTTCACCCCTCAGTAGACCAGTCAGAACATTCAGATAGTCGCGCATATGCGGAATCGGCTTCGAGTAGTCGAGCCCGAGGCTGTCCTCGATCATGAACCGGTGGCTGAGACCGATGCCAAGCGCCAGACGGTTGCCGGTTGCGTCCTGCACCGTCAGTGCCTGCGCGGCGAGCGCCGTGGGATGGCGCGGATAGGTCGGCACCACCGCGGTGCCCAGTTCGATCGTACGCGTGGCGGCGCCTGCCAGCGCCAGCACCATCAGCGCGTCGATGGTGTTCACCTGCGGCAACCAGCACGATGCAAAGCCGGCCCGTTCCGCAGCGATCGCACGGTCGACGAGCACGCGCGTACCGGACGCATCACCTGGCATTGAGATCATCGTTCCAATCCGCATCGGTATATTCTCCTGGACGAATGAGCGGTGCATGGTAGCGAATTCGATCGATCAATCCCGAGGAACGAACGATGAAGATCAGTCAGTATCCGGATCCCGAACGACTTGCCGTGTTCACCGCAAACACCGACCCGACCCCGGTGGTCATGGTGAATCTGCTCAAGTTCAAGGCCAACGCAGATGCGCCCGACGAAGGCATCAGCGGCATGGAAGCGTATGCAAAATATGGCGCCGCCATGCGTGGCATCGTCGAGGCGGGTGGCGGTCGATTCATCTGGGCGGGACGTGTGACGGAGATGGTGATCGGCGAATCCGACGTCGACTTCGACATGATCGCGCTGGTCGAATATCCGTCGCGTGCGGCGTTCGTGAAGATCGTGTCGGCCGCACGTGTTCAGGAGATCGGCGTGCATCGCGCAGCTGGACTGCTCGGCCAGTGGTTGATCGCGACTACGCAGACCAGCATGTAGCGCGCTACCGCGTGTTAAACCAGATCCCGTAACAGGACGAGTGCGGGTGCCACGCGTATTCCGCTCGGCGTCACGAAATCCTTCTTGCCGACGCATGAAATCTGCCACGCGTCGGCGTTTGGAAACTTGGCGTGCATATACGCAAGCGCTGGATCAACGTCGCGGTCGTTCATTTTGCATTCGATGAATCGCAGCGGCTTACCCGGCTCCGTGATGACGAAGTCCACTTCGCGGCGATCGGTGTCACGAAAGTAGCAGAGCTCCAGGTCGCGCCCCTTCGCGTCCTGGTCGAAATGCACCCACTTCAACAGGTGACATGCTACGAGGTTTTCGAACCGCGCGTCGTGATCGGGCACGATCGACCAGTCGAGGTGGTAGTGCTTCTGTTCCTTCTTTACCGCGCGGATACGCGGCGAGCCGAACGGCGCCAGCCGAAAGGCTGCGAACAGCCGTTCGAGCGCCGCAATCCAGGAAGCCGCCGTCTTGTGGCTGATCTGCAGATCCTCGCGCAGCGCATTGATCGAAAGTGGTGACCCGACGAGTTCCGGCAGCCGTAGCATCATCAATTCGAGATGACCGAGATCCTGGATGCGTTCGAGTGAGCCGACTTCTTCGCGTACCAGCAGGGTTCGATAGTCGCGCGACCAGCGCTTCGCTTCGAGCGCACTGCCACCGAAGAATGGTTCCGGAAATCCGCTGAGTGTGAGCAACTGTTCGAGGTCTGCCGGGCGGTCGAGTTTCAACTCGGCCACGGACAGCGGGTGCAATCGCAGCAGATGATAGCGACCTTGCAGTGAATCGCCGCCGAACCGGTATAGATCGAGGCGACCGCTGCCAGTGACGAGAATGCGCTGCCCCTCGCTACGACCGTCGTAAATGCCCTTGAGGTAATTGCGCCATTGACGGTACTTGTGGATCTCGTCGAACACCCACAGCGGCGACGGTGGTAACTCCCGGCGCAGAATTTTGTCTCGGTCGCTCGCTACGTCGAAGTTGAGATAGCCGCGCTTCGCGTGTGGAATCGCTCTGGCGAGGGTTGTTTTTCCGACCTGGCGCGCGCCATCTTGCGCGCCAGATCAGCTCGGATTTGCGAATCAATGTAGCGGCGTGAAATCGGCATCAACCGAGGTTATGAGTATTTTCACCCCCGGTCAAAATTACTCATGTACTTTTTTGATAGGGGTGGAATTTACCGACGCGTCAACGAACGAACACCTCCGGCGTGAAATGCCCATGAAACTGATGCGGTACGTGATGCCGCAACCGCAGGGTGCAAACCCGGTACGTGACGTCTTGCGCGCGGAAGATCTGCAGTTCACTCAGATGATCGAACGCGTCGTAGACGACTTCGAGTACGTAACCGTCGTCTTCACGCTGCGCGTCGCGCGCTGCCGCAAACAGCGGTTCGGAACCGTACTGGCCGAGCGGTAGGGTCACCAGAGTCGAGGCTCCGTCGTAACTCACCTTCTGAAACGCATTGAAGAAACTGTTGGCGCCGTTGTCGATCGAGCATGCGGTATAGCACGCCTCGTGTCGTTGGCCGACCACTGACGGATTGAATGTGGGGAACTCCGATTCTCGATCGCTGATGGATTCGCAACCGAGTTGTCCCGTCGCGAGATTCAGTGTGTAGCGATGATACGCGCCACCACCGAACCGCCCGCTCGGGTTGAATACGTCCTTCAACGTCGCATTGGCTTCGAAGCTGTCGGCGAACATGCCGTCGACGATGATCTCGTCGCCGGATTCGAACGCGTTGCCGAAGTGAATGATTGCGCCCGGCGCAGTTTCGAACTCGCGCACGACCGCGAACGTGTCGAGATCGACCACGACGATGCGCATCGGTTGTGCACCGTCGAAGGCGATGTTGTCGGAAATGCTGCTGCGACCGAGCGCGATGCTTGCCATACCACCGATCACGATCGAGTTGATGAAGAACACTGCATGACGATCGGTCATTGCGAAGTCGTGGCAGAACGGAAAGCGGTCGAGCGGAATCTGGCCCTTCTTGAACAGTTTGCCGGCAGGGTTGATACGATACAGGTTGATGCACGCCTTCGGGCCGCGCCAACCGATGCCGGCGATACCCGCACCGAAGTTGATGTAGTCGCCGCTGTGCGGATGCACCTTGCCGTGCGCGCTGAACACGTTCGCACGGCTGAGTTGGCCCGCGTAGTCGAATTCGCCGAGCGTGGTGAGATCGGAAGGTTCGAGCGCCCACGGCCGACCGCCTTCGTTCAACGCGAGCAGTTTGCCGCCGTGATAGATCAGGCTGGTGTTGGCGGGATTGGCGGGTGCCTTGAACAGGTTCGCGCGCATGCCACCGGGCAACTGCGTGCCGAAGCCGCGATAGAGAATCTTCTGCGCGGCCGTCTCGTGGAGATATTTGGGTGTTTTCACGTACGCGTTTTTGAAGTGCGCGCGCCCGTCGGCGAAGCTGAACGCGCAGATCATGCCGTCGCCGTCGAACCAGTGACCGTACGTCTGCGAGCCGATCCGTTGCCGGCCGGGTCCGTTGCGGAAGAACGTACCGTGCAGGTCTGCCGGCACGCGTCCTTCGCTCGGTTCGAGCCAATAGCTGTGTTCGGTATCGAGGTTGGCGAGGCCGCCGTGACAGCTTGGGATTTCGTTTGATCCACGCACGCGAATGTACGAATTCGCGTCGTCTTGGCTGACCTGTGTTCGCCCCATCACTGCGGCGGCTCGAATGCGTTGACCACGGCAAGATGCGCCGACGATGCCTTGAAGCGATGTTGGGCGAGCGCTTGATATTCGTCTGACTGATACCAACGATTGAACTCGGTCTCGGATGGAAATTTCACGATGACCGTTCGCGTGAAGTTCCATTCACCTTCCTTGACGCGCGGCGCTTCGTCGACGGCTAGCAGTTCGCCCTGATATTTCGAGAACACCTCGAAGAAGCCCTGCTCGTACTTCGAGTATCCGTCGCGATCATCGATATTGATCAGTGCGATTCCGTACACGGCCATTGCAAACCCCGTTTGTGCAGTGAGTTCCACGCAGTTTAGTGTGCCCAATCGTGAACGCGCCAGCATCCGGAGCCGTGGTTCACGCTGCTGCAGTACGTTCCCTGGCCCAGCCGCGCAGGCGCTCGATGTCATCGCCGCGCAGCGCAGCAACCGGTGAGCTCCGTCGTATCGCGGTGACGATCTCGGACGTGCTCGCAGCGCGTCGGCGCGACGCAGCGAGGTAGTGCGCCACGATGATCGCCGCTTCGATCTCGGCCCCGGTGAAGCCGACGCTTGCCGCTGACAGCGCATCGAGATCGAACGTCGCGGGATCGAGATCGCGCCGCGTGAGGTGCACGCGGGCAAGCTCAATACGCGTCGCGGAGTCCGGCAGATCGACGAAGAACACTTCGTCGAGGCGACCTTTGCGAATCAGATCGGCGGGCAGCTCAGTGGCGTCGTTGGACGTGGCGACCAGAAACACCGGCTTCTCGTTCTCCGCCATCCAGGTAAGTAAGGTGGCGACCATCCGTGCGCTGGCTTCGGGATCGGTGTGACGTGCAGCGAAGCCCCGTTCGATCTCGTCCATCCAGAGTACGCACGGCGCCATCAGTTCGGCCCGTTGCAACGCGTTGCGCAGATTGCGCTCCATGCGCGGAATCGACTTGTTGTACAACACGCCGAAATCGAGCCGCAGCAACGGCAACCCGAACAGGCCCGCGGCTGCCCGGGCGGCGAGGCTCTTGCCGCTGCCTTTGACGCCGAGCAGCAGCAGGCCTTTCGGACGGTTCCTGCCGACCCTGGCAACGCTGCGGCGGCGCAGCTCGAGCCAGGCACGTAGTACCTGCAGGCCGGCAACGCGAGCGAACGATTCGCTGTTGTGCTCGTAACGCAGGATGCCGTCGGCATCCATTAGGTGGAACTTCAATCGGTTGAGCGCCGCAACGCTGCCATCGTCGTCGTTTGAGCCGGCGAACAGTGAATGGTGGATCAGCTGTTCGGCATCGGCCTGCGTAGTGCCCCTCAGGCTTGCCGTCAGCTTGTCGAGTGTGTCGTTGTCTGTTCTCGCCTTGCGTCCGGGCTTCTGTCGTACCCATTCCTCGGCTTTTGCGCGAAGCATCGCCTTCAGTTCGTCGTCGGACGGCAGGTGCATCGCAAAGCTCGCTGTCAATGCTGCGATCTCGGCCGGCAGGTCGAACGTATCGTTCAGCAGCACCACGGTATTGCGATGCCAATCGTTGGCGAGCGCGGCGTCCTTCAGTTGGCGCACAAGCCGTGGTTCGCGTTCGAAATACGGCGCCGCATCGCACATTACGTAGAGCGCTGGCCCTTCTGTCGTTGCGATGTGGCGCAGCACGTCGTGTGGTTCGACATGTTGGGCCGCCGTACACTCGGATGCGTCGCCGATCGGAAGCAGCCCGCCGGTTGCCGACCATACGAATGCAGGCCAACCCCGATCCTTCGCCAGTTGTCCGCACAGTTCGATCGCCCGCCGTTCGTCGGCTGTTTCGATCGACATAATCGGGATTCTCGCATTGATGATCAGGGATAAGTCGCCGGTCTGGCTCAAGCTTGTCTCCTTGTTTTCGATCAGAACGGCGTCGGTTCATTATTTTCAAAGCCCGCCGACGCCGCTGTGAACCGGCTAACGTTTGCAGGCCAGCGGCCGCAACGATGTTCAACTCGGCTCGAGCCATCAACGGTGTACCGTTCATCTGATTGGCTGTGTAACCTCGGCCGATGCCGCGGTACATCGACAGGCACGAAGGCCAGCGCCTCTTCGGATTGAATCCGCAAGGCTATGGTGATGCGCGCCCGCCATATCCAGGGGCCATCTATCGCTTCCTGGTCGAGCAGCGAGCGATCGGACCGGGCACGGCAACCCTGGAGATCGGTGCCGGCAACGGACTGGCGACGCGCGGCCTGATCGAGTGCGGCGCCAACCCAATCACCGTTGTCGAGCCGGACGTGCGATTCGCGCCGACGTTGCGGGGGTTGGCGGCTGCGGATGTTGATGTGCGAATCGTTCACGAAGCGTTCGAAGACGCAGAGCTTGGGCCGCGCGCGTTCGATCTCGTTGCGGCGGCGACATCGTTTCATTGGCTCGATCCGGACACGGCGCTCGACAAGATCGCGGACGTACTGAAGCCCGGCGGCTACGTGGCCCTGTGGTGGAACGTATTTGGCGATCCCGAGCGGGACGATGCGTTCCATGACGCAACGAAATCGATCCTTGCGGATTTAGCCATCAGCCCGTCGGGCGCACCCGACGCGATTCCGTTTCCGCTCGATCGCCGCGCCCGCGAAACGCAATTCCTGCGCAGTGGCAGGTTCGAAGCGGTCAAATACGCCGAGACGAGCTGGTCGCTGATGCTCGACACCGCGCAGGTCGGCAAGCTGTACGAAAGCTTCTCACACATTCAACGGCTCGGCGACGCGGCGCGAGCGCGGATTCTGACGCAACTGATGGAGGTCGCGCAGACGCAGTTCGGCGGTCGCGTCGAACGCAATATGACGTCTCCAATCTACGTTGCCAGGCAAAAGGATTCGTAACACAGGTCACGAGCCAACGCGCGACGGCGGCGAATATGGAGCCTACTTCGTTCGCCCTTCCTTTTGCTTTCGGAGGGAGGTGTTGAGGGCGACCGCGGCACGGACGAGTGCCTTGAATGCGCGCGCGTCCACTTTCTCCCTATCGTGGATGTCGATCGCGCGCCGGGTGTTCCCGTCGAGGCTCGAATTGAAAAGCTTGCCGGTGTCCTTGAGCGAGGCCCCCTTGGCGAACGTCAACTTCACTTTGTCCTTGTAGGTCTCGCCGGTACAGATGATCCCGTCGTGGGACCACACCGGAACGCCCAGCATCGAGTTCGACGGCTTTCTCCACTTCACCTCTTCCACGACGTCCGGGTCCGCATCTCGGATGAGCTTGCGCATCAGGCTCAGAGTCTGCCCACGCCAGTCCGCGAGCGCGGCAATCTGCTTGTCGATCGACTCAGATGCTGATTGGTGTTCGGGCGAAGCCGGCTTGCCGGACGCAGTAGCCATCTGTGCCTCCTGATCCTCAACGCTGCCGCTGGGCGTAGCCGGGCGGCCGTCGGCCATTCTCATCCAGAATGTCGAACTCGTTCGCCAGATCCTCGACCCATTGAATCGTGCCGCTGCGCGCCATGAGATTATCGTCAGCAAGCAGTGCCGCCGCCGCGCGACCGACGAACAGCGGCGTCTGCGATTTCGATAAATCCATCTCGCGCACCTTTGCGGCGTCCTGAATGAACTCGGTAGCAACGGATCCCGGATACAACACCACCGCGGCGACGCCTTTGGGTCTCAGTTCGATCGCCATGTCGGCTGTCAGCCGGTCGAGACCGGCTTTGCCGGCGCCATAGGACGACGAGAAATGATAATTCTGGCCGCCCGGTGACGAGACGTTGATGATCGCCGCGCCTGGTCCAGCGGCAAATATCAGTTGCGCGGCGTGCCAGCTCGCAACGTAGTGCGCGCGCAGGCCGATGCCGACCTGATCGTCCCAGACCTGAATCGGATGATCCCAAAAGCCGCCGCCCCAGGCCGGCGGGTCGGGAATCTTATAGACGTTGTTGACGAGATAGTCGATGTGATCCACCTCGCTGCCGATGCGTTGGAACAGCGCCGCGATATCGGCGTCTTTGCCGTGATCGCACGCAATCGCGCGGCCGTCTCCGCCGGCCTCGGTAACGAGCCGCGCGGTGGTGTCGATGGTGCGTTCGCCGCTGCCGGTGGTGCGACCGGTCACATAGACCACACAGCCCTGCTCGCCGAGCGCGCGGGCGATGCCCTTACCGATGCCGCGGCTGGCACCGGTCACGACTGCGATCTTGCCTTTCAAACTCGTCATGGAAACCTCCGTTACTTGCTATGCCAGAGTTGCGCAGCTATTCGAGCGTTGCGTAGTTCGTCGACCGATCGTCGCCGCGTGTGCCGCGCACCTGCGCAACGCACGTGCGCAGATCGGTAACGTACTGATCGATCACACCGGTGTTGCCGTTGCTCACCGTCGAGTGCAGCGAGTCCGGCGGCGTTTGGCGGTCATGGAACCAGCCTTTCGTGCGCAATGCATCGCCGAGCGCAAACATGTCCACGGCGGGATTCGATGCAGGATCGGCCGCCATGGTCACGAGGTGAAACCGGCCTGCGCCCAGCACGCGTACACCGTCGATCGACGCGATGCCGGCGCGCATGCGATCGGCATTGTCGAGCGTGGCGCGGGTCAGTTCAACGTAACCGTCGACCCCGAGGTGCTGCATCACCGCCCAGGCGGCCGCCATTGGCATCCCTGAACGAGAGCCCTGCAGATTGGGCGATGCATAGAAGCCGCCGAGCCAGTCGTCGAACACGAACGTCTGATAGCGGCGCAGTTGTTTCGTACGATGCAGAATCACCGATACGCCTTTCGGTGCATAACCCAGCTTGTGTATGTCCGCTGAGATCGAATGCACCCCGTCGACGCGAAAATCCCACGGCGGTACGTCGCGGCCGAGCATTTCGACGAACGGCAGCACGAAGCCGCCCATGCAGGCATCCACGTGGCAGTTTGCGTCCACCGACCTGGCGAGCGCCGCGATGTCCGGAATCGGATCGACCACGCCTTGCGGGTACTGCGGCGCGGAGCCGACGATCAGCACGGTATTCGCATTGACATTGCGCGCCATTGCGTCGACGTCAGCAGTCCAATCGGCACGCACCGCTGATTTGTGCACCTTGATGCCGAACATGTGTGCGCCTTTGTGAAACGCGGCGTGCGCGCTTTCGGCCAACACCATCTCGGGTTCGGTGATGCCGCGTTCGGCGCGGCCGCGTTCGCGCGCGGCGAGCACAGCACAGAGAATTGATTCGGTGCCGCCGCTGGTGAGGAATCCGGATGCGGTGGCGGGGCCGTGCAGCAGCGCGCTGGTCCAGCCGACCACGTCGGACTGAATCGCGCCGAGTGACGGAAACGCAGCCGTATTCAGCGCGTTCTCGTGCAGATACAGACGCGCCGCCTGTTCTGCAACGGCGTGTACCGACGGGCCACCGTTGTAGACCATGCCGAACGTGCGGCCGTCCTGCCAACGTGCGTCGTTGCTGCGCTTTTCATCGAGCTCGGCGATCACGTCTTCGACCGGGCGACCCTGTTGGGGAAGTTTCATTGCGAGTGGCTCCACTTGCAGAGAGGTATCGCGGCAGACAATCATCCTAGGGTGTTACGCGTGCTGCGACCAGTGGGCGGTTGGATCCCGAGCCACGGCAACAACGTCAGGCACAGCATCCCCGCGAGCGCATCGAGACCCAGTGTGATCGGATAGCCGTAGTGGACGGCGGCGAATCCCTGCCACGTCGATGTATACGATGTCGCGAGATTGGCCAGCGCCATGTACGCGGTGAACTGTGTTGCGGCGACCGCCGGAGTGGTGATGTCCATGAACAGCGCTGTTGAAGAACCGTACGTCAACCCCTGCACGAATCCGTACGCGACGCACAGAGCCCAGAATGTCGAGACGAGCGCCGGATCGCTCGATGTGTCCGCGACCGGGCCGACCGGCATGATGTGTCCGACATGCTGCATCGCAACCGCGAGCCATAGCGGCGGGATCGCGGTCAGCACGACGAACAACGCAATCATGCGGCGGCGCCCGTAACGGTCCGACAGCCAACCACCGATCACGCAGCCGATTGCGGATGTCAGCGACGTTTGCAGATTGAGCGTTCCGATCTGCGAATCGTGCATGCCCAACTCGACGGCGAGGTTCGACTGCAGCGCCAACGCGAGCGCATAGGCGCCCAGCGGCAGTGCGGCGAACAGCACCCCGATCGCCGCGGCCCGCGTACCGGTGAACGCGCGGCCGGCGGCGCGCACGAATTCTCTGAGTTCTCCGACAATCCGTAGCCAAGTGTTGATCACCGGCGCCGTGGTGGCGGGTGCCGCGGCGGACCAGAGCTCCGTCGCGGTGGTGTTTTCGCGCAGACGCCACGACACTGTGACGAGAATCAATCCGATCAGCGCTACGGCGATTAGATAAGTTGCCGCGAACGGCAGCGCCGCGCCGAGCAGCAGAATGCCACCGCCACCCATGGCCTGACCTACCGCCTGGCCGGCGAACATGAGTCCGTTCGCGGTGCCGCGTTCGTCGCTCGGCAACACCTGCACCGCCAATGCATCGATCGCAACGTCTTGCGTGGCTGCGCAGATGTTGTGGACGAAGATCATCGCTGTGAACGTACCGATGGCGGTTGCGAAGTCGATCGGCGTCGCAGCCAGCAACGTCAGCATCATTGCGACCTGCGCGCCGACGATCCAGGTACGCCGTCGGCCGAATTTCACCGACGTGATCGTGTCGACGATTGGCCCGAACACCCATTTGAATGCCCACGGCAGATACAACGAGCCGACGTAGGCACCGATCACCGCCGGATCGAGGCCATTCCGACGCATGTGCGTGGCGATGACGATCGCGGTGAACCCGAGCGGCACGCCCTCGGACACATACAACAGAAAAAAGCTGGTGAGGCGTCCAGTGCGGTTGGCGAGCGGATCGACCCAATACGCGTGCAGCGCGCGTTGGATATGCGCGAGTGTGTGAGTCAGAGAGGGCTCCGCAGTAGGACGAACGCACGCGACGATGCGCGACAGGATGGTTGCGACGTGTACTGGCGGTCAAGAGTCGTTGTGCATGCGGTAGCGGCTGAAAAAAACGAGGCATCACCAGGGGGAGGGGGTGAGATGCCTCGGTTGCCTTCCGGCTAAAGGGTTATGGGCTAAGCAGAAGAGATCACACGGCGTGGTTCCGGCGGTGATCAGAGTGGTGGTTCGCGGCGCGTCACTCCACGTCCGCCGGCGTGCGTGCATTGCGGGCGTTTTCCGCCTGCGCCTGTGCGCGTGCAAACTTGGCGGCAGCGCGGTCCCGACACGATTTCGCCTGTTCCATTGTCATGCCATCGCACTGCTTCATTGCTGCATCGCGTTCGCCGGCCACCTGTTCCATCGTCAGCTTGTAGTTGGCGTCCGCGGTGGCGGCCAGCAGTTTGCTGGGTTGCGGCGTTGCGCTGCCAGAACCCTGCGTGTCCTGCTGCGAATCGCTGTTGCTGGCCAGGTTGCCCGCCGTGTTCGCACTGGTCGCGGATCGGTATTGATCGGTCTGAGTCTGCGACTGCTGCATGACGCCGCGATCCTGCGGGGGTTGATTGGGGTGATCTTGCGGTTCGCTTTTATTGCATGCCGCCAACAAAGCAAACAGGCCGATTAGGATAAGGGGGTGTCGCATTTCCATCGCTGCTCTCCTGGGATGTCACTTTGACGAGCCCTTTTTAGCGTTGGCCGAATGCCGAAAGCAGCGGCGGTTGCCGATGTTCGCGTCGGAATCTTTGAATGGCCCCGTCGGCGGCCGCCTACGCCGATGTGCTAGTAGATGGTGCCGTAGATTTCGCTCGTAGATTGCGTTCGTGGATTGCGTTCGTGGATTGCGTTCGTGGATTGCGTTCGTGGATGTACATGTAGGAGAAACGCTGACGCCGGAATTCCGACACGCCGACGGTGACATCGGCTGACGCCGCTGATGTTTGCGTCACGGTCAAGGTTACATAGGGCTATGTAGTTTTTTCATACGAGGTGAGCCGGCAATACCAGGCAGGGTGCAGGCGAACACGGGACGAGAGGCGAACACGATGGATGATGTGATCGAGATGATTGGCGAATCAGCGGCAATGAAGGCCGTGCGCGCGCTGATTGCGCGCGTTGCGCCGACCGACGCAACGGTTCTGGTATCGGGTGAGAGCGGCTCGGGCAAAGAACCCGTTGCACAGTCGATCCACGCGCAAAGCGATCGCCGCGATGGACCATTTCTTGCGGTGAACTGTGGCGCTATCGCGGCGTCGCTGATCGAATCCGAGTTGTTCGGTTACGAGCGCGGTAGCTTCACCGGCGCCTCGCGCAGTCACGCAGGAGTGTTTGAGCGCGCGTCTGGCGGCACGTTGTTCCTCGATGAGATCACCGAGATGCCCAGTGAAATGCAAACGCGGCTGTTGCGGTTTCTGGAGACACGGCGTTTTTTCCGCGTCGGTGGGTCACGCGAGATCGATACGGATGTGCGCATCGTGGCGGCCACCAACCGCTGTCCGATTCGTGCCGTACATGACGGCGTGCTGCGCGAGGATCTGCTGTACCGGCTGGCGGTTTTCCCAATCGAAATTCCGCCGCTGCGTGAACG
Organism: uncultured Gammaproteobacteria bacterium; assembly: GCA_963735085.1. Classification (GTDB taxonomy): domain Bacteria; phylum Pseudomonadota; class Gammaproteobacteria; order Pseudomonadales; family Azotimanducaceae; genus DATJGR01. Next base: position 836,668 of record CAVTJP010000005.1, on the reverse strand, counting down.
CGGCGATGACGTAGTGCTGCTTGCCAACCATTTTCTCGAGGCGCTCAATCGACCTGCCCGCACGCAGCGGACGCTCGCATCGTCTGCGCTCGAACTGCTGATCCGACATCCGTGGCCGGGCAACGTACGTGAACTGAAGAACGCGATCGAAAGGGCGTTCATCGTGTCGGACGGCGAGCTGGAACTCGAATTGCTGCCGGTTCAAACGGAGGCCAACAGATCACGTGCGATGTTGGTTGATACTAAGTCGGCCCATAGCGTGCAACTGCCGCTGGGGACCACATTGGCGCAGGCGGAACGCCAGATCATCGAAGCGACGCTCGCGCATTGGAAAGGCAACAAGAGTCGTTCGGCACGGGCGTTGGGTTGTAGCCTGAAGACGCTGTACAACAAGCTGGCCCTGTACCAGGACGACGCACAACGCGATCGGTTGCAGGCGGTTGGCTGATGTGCCGAACTCCGAATGATGGCGCACTGAACAGGCGTGAAGCACGATGAAATCTTCAATGAAGAGCATGACGAGAGTCCTGGTGGCCGATGATCACGCCGTGGTGCGTGCAGGTCTGCGCCAGTTCCTCGAGGAAGATCGATCCATTCAGGAGATTGGCGAAGCCGCAACCGGGGGCGAGACGCTGGATCAACTCCGTGCCGGGTCGTGGGACCTGGTGATCCTCGACATTTACATGCCCGATCGCAGCGGTCTCGACATTCTCAAGCAGATTCAGTCGAGCTATCCCGATACCAAAGTTCTGATCATCAGCGGGCTTCCGGAACGGCAATACGCGCTGAACGCGATCAAAGCCGGCGCGAGCGGCTATCTCGCCAAAGACAGTGCGCCGGAAGAGCTGCTAAAGGCGGTGCATACCGTATTGCGGGGCCGACGCTATGTCAGCCCAGTGCTGGCGGAACTGCTGGTCGATGATCTGAATAACGACGGCGATCAGCCGCCGCACGCACGATTGTCCGAGCGCGAGTTCCAGATATTCTGCAAGTTGGCGGCCGGCCGCAGCGTGTCGGAGATCGCCGGTGAACTGTCGCTGTCGGTGAAGACCATCAGCACGTATCGAAGCCGGGTACTCGAGAAAATGAGCTTTTCGACCAACGCAGACCTGACCCTCTACGCCGTTCGCAACGGCATGATCCAATGAACCTGATCCAATGAACCTGGCCCAGCGAACGAATAAGTGTGACGCGAGTGACGCTCCGTAAGGTTCGTCTTACATACATGGCGTGCGCGGCGGCGAATAATCATCGATGCCATGCTTGAAACGTCGTCCGAAACGTCGAATCGAAATCTGTCCGTGTTGCTCGTGGAAGATTCGGTGCTGCTTGCCGAGCGTTTGAGCGAACTGGTGTGCGGTATTGCGGGGCTCGACCTTGCCGGGGTCGTCGACAGCGAAGCTGCCGCAATCGAATTTGTCGGCGATCGGACCATCGATGTGATGTTGCTCGACCTGCACCTGCGGCACGGCACCGGCTTCGGCGTGTTGCGTGCGCTTTCGAAGAATCATCCAGCCGATGTTCACAGAGATGTTCAGAAAGAGGTTTCGGGCGAGGTTTCCAGCGACAACACGCAGCACGAAAGGGCGCGGCGTCCCATTATCGTTGTGCTGACGAATTACGACCTGGCCGAGTATCGACGTGCCGCAACGGCGCTCGGCGCGGAATACTTCCTCGATAAGGCGCGCGACATGGAGCAACTCCCGTCCGTGCTGGATCGCATTCGCGCCGGGATGAATTGAGCGCTCTGTAGACTCGGCGCTTCCTGCAGGGTTGTCCTACATCGCTTTCGTGGAAACGCGATCTTCTATATCGTCGCGCCCGCGTCGTCGTGTTCCCTCCGCGCACTGAAGATACGCTCGCATGAATCCATCCCGTCCGCTTGCGGTGCTGGCCCTGCTGCTGCTCGGCGGCTGTGCCGTCGGGCCCGATTTCGTACCGCCCGCCGCGCCGGACGTCCACGACTACACGCCCCATCCAATCACCACCACGGTCGCCGGCGCGAAGGTCGTCGGTGGCGAGGCGCAGAGGCTCAACCGCGGCGAGGATCTGCCGGCCGATTGGTGGACGCTGTTTCATTCCACGGCGCTGAACGCGCTGATCGAACAATCGCTGGCACACAATCCGGATCTGAAAGCCGCGCAGGCCGCGCTCACGATGGCACGCGAAGACACGCTCGCCGGTCGCGGCGCATATTACCCCAGCGTGATCGTCGCCGGTATGCTGTCGCGGCTCGTGATTGGCATGTTCCTGATGCCGACGTTGTACGCGCTGGTGGCGCGCCGGGGTGATCGGCTGCAGGTGTGAGGCGGCGGTCTGCTCGTTCACGATACGGGCACCGATCTCATCATTCATCCGTGCGCTGCGACGCTTCGCAGAAACAGCGCCAGCACGAGTCCGATGACCAACGCGATGCCGGCCGCCCTGAAACTCCACACGTAGTAGAGGCGCCGAAACCGGGCTTCTGTCTCTGGATCACTCAAGAATCGTTTCCGCAGCGCGCTGGACAACCACAACGCGGCAATCATGGTCACGACAATGATGAAGATATGCATCGGCTTGCTTCCGTTGGGACAGCTCAACATATCCTGTGGATCAGACGCTTGAATGCCGATTTCTGCGCATTCTGTCAGCGAGAAACCAGCCGCCTGTCACACGAGATAGTCCCCATTGCGATCCCCATCAGCACAGATGCGCGCCAGCGGCAGCTTGATGTCGATCGCAGTACCGCCGGTGGGCGGTGCGGTGATACGCCACGTTCCGCTGAAGCTCGTGACGCGGTGCTTCATGCTGGCGAGGCCGTGGCTCGAGCGCGCCGCGTGCCGGGACGCGATACCGACGCCGTCATCGCGGAGGTGAATCGTCAATGCGTCGTCACTCAACGCCATCGTGAGCGACACTTCCGATGCGTTGGCGTGTTTGACGACGTTCGTCAACGCCTCCTGAATCACACGAAACACTGCGATGGCCGCGTCTTCGTTGAGTTGCGGCACCTGGTCCGGATACTGTTCGGTGAGTTTCAACCCCGCGCGTGAGCAGATCTCCTGGGCGATCCACTGAACGGCCGGCACCAGCCCCATGTTGTCCAGCAACGTCGGGCGCAGGGTCTCCACGACACGTCGTTTCAGATTCAGGCCATCGTCGAGCAGCTTGCGCAGCCGCTGCCAACGGTTCGTGAGCGCTCCATCCTCGGTTGCCAGGCGTTTCTGCAGCCACGCGACATCCATCGTTGCCGCCACCATGATGCCGCCGAGTTCGTCGTGCAGTTCGCGCGCGATCGCTGCTTTTTCGCGTTCTGCGACGTGCTGCAGATGACTCGACAGCGCAGACAGCTGTGCCGTGCGGCGATATACCTGCAATTCGAGGTCCTGCGTGTGCTGGGCCATCTGCTGCGCGATTACTTCGCGCCCGCGCAAGTCGCGATTCAACAGCAGCGCTACCAGCACCAGCAGGGCGATGTTCAGTAGCGTGCCGCCCGCGAGCATGATGCGCGATGTGGAAATGCCACTGCGCCACTGCCGGAATGCAGTGGCGATGTGCTGATCTTCATTCGCATCGAGATCGGTCGCGACTGCGCGCAGGGCGTCCATTGTGCGCTTGCCGAAGTTGCTGCGTACCAGATCGATCGCGTCCTGACGGCGGTTCGCTGCGTTCAACGTGAGCGACGCAGCGAGTTCGTCCAGCTTCGCTGTCCCGAGTTGGCGTAACTGGCTCAGCTTGTCGCGGATCTCGGCGTTCGGTGGCGTGACATCCTCGAACAGGTAGCTGTTGGTGATTCGATCCAGCAGCGGAGGCGCGCGCCGACGCGTCTGTTCGTACAGATCGAGATAGTTGGAGTCCTGCGTCAGCAGATAACCGCGCTGGCTGGTCTCGGCGTCGACGACCAGGCGCACGTACTGCGCCACGTCTGCCTTGCGGGTTTGCGCGGTTGCGAGCACTTTGATGTCGTCAACGAGTTGCTCGGTGTTCAGTTCGAGCATCAGCGCGGCGATCAACAGGCCGATCAGCAGAGCGGCCGCCCCACCGATATAAAGGCGGTTGCCTTCGAACATCTCAATTCCCTGGTTCCCGGCAGGGGAAATCTACCATTGAAAGCGAGACGATCAGGAACTCACCGACATGACGGCCACGGTGCACGCCGCAGCGACGAATACTCAAACTGCCGCTGGGCGTGGTCGCATCATGGGTTGCTCAGATCACGGGTTGCTCAGATCTGGGATTGCTCAGATCAGGCGGGCTTTTCGATCTTCAGGTTGTTCTTGACGGTCTTTACGCCTTCCGTGTTTTTGGCAATCGCCACGGCCTGATCGATCTCCGCCTGACTGGCGGCGCTTCCGCTCAGCCAGACGATACCGTTGGCATCGGTATCCACCTGAATCTTTGCGACACTCGACAGGTGCTGGGCGGCCAGCTTGGCCTTGATCTTCGTAGTGATGGCTGAATCCGCTACGAACGTACCGGGATGGTTCCGGTCGACGTCTGCATCGCCGGATGCGTAGCTGTAGATCGGCGTGATGATCGATCCCACTACGAGGCATGTAATCGCCAGCTTCGTTTTCATGTGTGCATTCCTCGTCGATGAGCGACTCGCTCGATGGTGCATATGTTCGTTACAGCAGGTGCTGTCGACCATTCCCGACAGGGCCGGGATTTCGTAGGTTCTTTCCTACGCCAGGCAACTACAACGTATTCATTGAGTCGCGGGTACGCAGGCGGCTGCTCGTTTCAGCAGCAGCGCACGCTCCGCGGTATTGTTCGTGAGCGATACGGCACGCTCGAATTCCCTACGTGCCTCGTCCATTCGGCCGAGCTTCGACAGCAAGTCACCTCGAACACTGGGCAGTAAGTGATAGCCGACAAGCGATGCCTCGGCCGCAAGCCCGTCGACCAATTCGAGACCTGCTGCGGGACCGAACGCCATAGCGACGGCGACGGCGCGGTTCAACTCGACGATCGGTGATGGCGAGAGTTGAGCGAGCGCGTCGTACAAGGCGACGATGCGCGGCCAATCCGTCTCGTTGGGCGTGTGGGCTCGAGCATGACAGGCGGCGATCGCCGCCTGCACGGCGTAAGGCCCCAAACCCCCGCTTCTGACCCCCAGCGCTTCAGCGCGGCCGAGCGCGACGAGCCCGCGACGGATCAGCAGCGGATCCCAACGCGTACGATCCTGATCGGGGAGCAGCACTGGGTCTCCCGTCGGCCCGACACGTGCGCGAAGCCGCGATGCCTGGATCTCCATCAGTGAAACGAGGCCGTGCGCTTCGGGCTCTTCGTGCGCAAGCTCCGCCAGTATTCGACCGAGGCGCAGCGCTTCTTCACAAAGCGACGGCCGTATCCAGTCGTCTCCTGCGGTTGCTGCGTAGCCTTCGTTGAAAATCAGATAAATCACTTCGAGCACAGACCCGAGCCGTGCGGCGAGATCGGCGCCGAGTGGTACGTCGAACGGCACCCGCGCTTCGGCCAGGGTACGCTTGGCGCGAACGATGCGTTGGGCAACGGTCGGCTCCGGCACGACGAATGCGCGCGCGATCTCTTGAGTCGTGAGGCCACCGAGCAGGCGCAACGTCAACGCGACGCGTGCTTCGCGCGACAGCACGGGGTGACACGCAATGAACATCAATCGTAGTAGATCATCGCCGATCGGATCGTCGAACGCGGCGTCTACCGACGCCTGCAGGTGCGTGTGCGCGTCTTCGAGTTGTGTCTCGATCTCATGGGTCAGCGAGTCCTGTTTGCGCTGCTGCATCGACCGATGCCGGATCCAGTCAATCGCGCGGTGCTTCGCGGTGGCGCTCAACCAAGCGGCAGGACGATCCGGAACGCCGCGCTCGGGCCATGTTTCGAGCGCGGCGACTAATGCGTCCTGGGCAAACTCTTCGGCGAGGCCGACATCGCGCAGCACGCGCGCAAGGCCGGCGATGATCTTCGCCGATTCGATACGCCACACGGCCTCGATCGTGCGGTGCGTCGCCTCCGCGTCGGCCATCATCGCCCCTCTGTGCCGGTGTCGGGGTGCGTGGCCGGCGCACTCCAGGAGCCAGGTGGTGCGATCAGGTAAAGCACGGGCCGAATGCGCGAACCTCCACCGTCGCCCACGCCGCGGCCGGGCATTCGGTGGCGATTGCGACCGCTTGATCCTTGCTCTCGCAGTCGATCAGAAAGTAGCCGCCGACCATCTCCTTCGCTTCCGCGAACGGTCCGTCGAGCAACGTCGGTTTGCCATCGCGGACCCGCACGCGAACACCGCTCGCGTCGGATTGCAGCGATTGCGTCGCCAACAACAGCCCGCGCGACTGGAGGTCTTCACCGAAGCGCTGCATGCGCGCGTACAAGGCCCGACCCTCTTCTTCGGTGCGCTCGCGGCGCTGTCCGGCGGGTTCGATGATCAACAACATGTACTCCATCGTTCAGCTCCTCGGCACGATCACTGCGTGCCTTTCATCAGTTGCTCGGTACGTGCGCGTACGCGAGTTTCCTGTTCACGCAACTGTTTACGCATTTCGGGCGTCAATTCGCTGAAGTCGTCCATCTCATGAACCGGTCGCAGTTCGATCTGCGCGTCGTCACCGGTGGGGTTCGGGCAACGCTTGATCCATTCGATGGCCTCCTCCATCGATTTGACCTGCCACAGCCAGAAGCCGGCGATCAGTTCTTTCGATTCGGTGAACGGACCATCGACCACGGTACGCTCGCGACCGGAGAAGATCACCCGCTTGCCCTTGGCGCTGGCATGCAGACCCTCGCCCGCGAGCATCACGCCGGCTTTTACCAGCGCCTCGTTGAATTGCCCCATCTCCGTGAGCAGTTGTTCGCCGGGCATCACGCCTGCTTCGGTGTCCCGATTGGCCTTGATCAATACCATCACGCGCATTGTCGTACTCCATCTGTGGCTCGTGGAGATACGTCGAACGAAGACGTTCGAAATCGACAGCACGTCGGAATCTCTCGATGGCCCCCCGCACCCCCGCTGCGTTGAGCGGTGCCAGAATTTACCGTATAACGCGTTATATAAATTTCTCACCGAGGTTACGATAAATGACCCATGACGCCGACGCGGCCGCGCGGCAATTCGACCCGGACGCGTTGCGCGACAAATATCGCCGGGAACGCGATAAACGTCTACGCGCCGATGGTAATGCGCAGTACCTCGAAGTCACCGGTCAGTTTGCGCACTATCTCGAAGACCCCTACGTGGCGCCGATCGTTCGCGAACCGTTGACCGACGAAGTTCAAGTGCTGGTGATCGGCGGTGGCTTCGCATCGCTGCTGATCGGTGCGCGGCTGCGCGAAGCCGGTATCGAAGACATTCGCATGGTCGAAAACGGTGGCGACTTCGGCGGCACCTGGTATTGGAATCGCTATCCGGGGGCTGCGTGCGACACGGAGGCATACATCTATCTGCCGTTGCTCGAAGAGACAGGCTACGTACCGATCGAGAAATACGCGAAGGCGCCGGAGATTCTCGCGCACAGCCGCCGCATCGCGAAGCATTACGACCTGTATCGCAACGTGCTGTTTCAGACCCGGATCACCGAACTGCGGTGGGATGAAACGCGTGCCCGCTGGATCGTCTCGACTCATCGCGGCGATCGATTTCTGGCGCAGTTCGTCTGCATGGCGAACGGTCCGCTGAACCGTCCGAAGCTGCCCGGCGTGCCGGGTATCGACAGCTTCGCGGGCCACTCGTTTCACACCAGCCGCTGGGACTACGCCTACACCGGCGGTGACAGCTACGGAAATCTGACCGGCCTGCGCGATAAGCGCGTCGGCATCATCGGTACCGGTGCAACCTCGGTGCAATGCATCCCGCACCTCGGCCAGACGGCGCAGCAGCTTTATGTATTCCAGCGCACGCCGTCGTCGATCGACGTGCGTGCCAATCGACCGACCGACCCGGACTGGGTGAAATCGCTTGAACCGGGTTGGCAGCGCAAGCGGATGGAGAATTTCTCCACGTTGACGGGCGGTGGCTTCGCCGAAGAGGACCTGGTCATGGACGGCTGGACCGAGATCATCGGCAAATTGCTGCGCGGTATGCGCACGCGAAACGATCCGGCAAACGACGCTACACCGGCCGATCCGCAGGCGATCATGGCGACGATCGAGATGGCCGATTTCGAAAAGATGGAGCAGATCCGGGCGCGTGCGCAGGCGCTTGTCGATGATCCGTCGACCGCCGAAACGTTGAAGCCGTATTACCGCCAGTTCTGCAAACGGCCGTGCTTCCACGACGAATATCTGCAGACCTTCAATCGGCCCAATGTCACGCTGGTCGATACCGACGGCCGCGGCATCGAACGCATCACGCCGCGCGGCATCGTTGCGAACGGCGTCGAATACGATCTGGATTGCATCATTTATGCGAGCGGCTTCGAGGTGGGTACGCCGCTCGAGCGTCGCGCCGGATACGAAGTGTATGGGCGCGATGGTGTCGCGCTCAGCGAGAAATGGCGCGAAGGCGTCTCCACGATGTTCGGCATGCAGACCAACGGCTTTCCAAACTGCTTTATCGTCGGTCTGTCGCAGGTTGGTCTCAGCGCGAACATTCCGCACATTCTCGACGTGCAGAGCCGCCATATCGCGTACATTTTGGACCATGCGCACACGCATCAGCGGCGCACATTTGACGTCACGCGAGATGCCGAAGCCGCGTGGGTGCAGAAAGTCGTGGATGCATCGGTGATGAGTCTGGGCTTTCTGGAATCCTGCACGCCCGGCTACTACAACAACGAGGGCCAGCCGAACGGCCTGCTGATTCGTCGCAATGGCTCGTTTGCGCCCGGCATCATGGCGTTCGCCTCGATCCTCGACGGTTGGCGCGCGGAAGGCAATCTGGCGGGCATCGCGTTCGAATGAGTTTCCGAGGGAGGCAATTGGATGAGTGATCAGAAGCGGCCCGACGCGGCGCGCGACGACGCGCAGCACTTCGATGTCATCGTTGTGGGCGCAGGATTCGCCGGCATGTATCTGTTGCACCGGTTGCGTGGCCTGGGTTTGACGGTGCGCGTGTATGAAGCGGGCGACAGTGTCGGTGGCACGTGGTACTGGAACCGCTATCCGGGTGCGCGTTGCGATGCTGAGAGCCTCGCGTATTCGTATTCGTTTTCGCGCGAACTCGAGACTCAGTGGAACTGGTCGGAGCGCTACGCGACGCAGCCGGAAATTCTGCGTTATGCCGAGCACGTCGCCGAGCGGTTCGATCTGAAGCGCGACATCCGTTTCGAATGCCGCGTCACCCGTGCGCTGTTCGATGACGCAACGGGTCAATGGACGGTGGAGACCGACCAGGGCGATCGCGCGATGGCGCCGGTCTGTGTGATGGCGACCGGATGTCTTTCGGTGCCTCAGAAACCGCAGATCAAAGGCCTCGATACGTTCGCGGGCAACCTCTATTGGGCGGGTCGCTGGCCGCACGAGCCGGTGAGTTTCTCGTCGCAGCGCGTCGGCGTGATCGGTACCGGTTCATCGGCGATTCAGGCAATTCCGGTGATCGCGCAGCAGGCAAAACACCTGACGGTATTCCAGCGCACGCCGAACTTCAGTGTGCCGGCGTGCAATGCGCCACTCGATCCGGCGTTCGTGGAAGCTTTCAAGGCGAACTATCCCGGGCATCGCCGCAATCATCGCCTGGGCATGGGTGCGGGCTTCGGCGATCTACAGATCGAGCCCCACCCGGGCGGCCCGAAGCTCGAAACCTCGGCCGGCAAATCGCCAGCCGAGGTGCGTGCATTGCTGGAAAAACATTGGCGTATTGGCGGTGCGAACTTCATCGGCGTGATCGCCGATACGATCATCAATCGAGACACCAATCGCATTGTCGCCGACTTCGTCCGCGACAAGATTCGCGCGACCGTCAAAGACCCGGCGACGTCGGATGCGTTGTGCCCGACGTCGCATCCGATCGGCACGAAGCGCATCTGTGTCGATTCCGATTACTACGAGACCTACAACCGCCCCAATGTGGAGTTGGTGAGCTTGCAGGACAATCCGATTGGCGCCATCACGGCCAACGGTATCCGCATGAGCGATGGCAGTTTCCACGAACTCGACACACTGGTTCTCGCGACCGGCTTCGATGCGATGACCGGTGCGCTGCTGCGCATCGACGTGCGTGGCGTCGGCGGCAAGCGCCTGGCGGATGTGTGGGCGGCCGGTCCGCGCAGCTACCTCGGCCTCGGCATCACAGGCTTTCCGAATCTGTTCACCATCACCGGCCCGGGTAGCCCTTCGGTGCTCAGCAATATGCTGGTATCGATCGAACAGCACGTCGACTGGATCGTCGATTGCCTGCTGTACATGAAGGAGCGCGGTTATCGACGCGTGGAGCCAGAGCCGACCGCGCAGGATCAATGGGTTGCGCACGTCAACGACGTGGCGAGCGCCACGTTGATGCTCGAAGGCGGCTCCTGGTATCTGGGTGCCAACATTCCCGGTAAGCCGCGTGTGTTCATGCCGTACGCGGCGGGGGTCGGGGCGTATCGCGAAGTGTGCGAGCGCGTGGTTGCGAACGGTTACGAAGGATTCGCGTTCTCGGCGTGATCGGCGGTAATGTGTGGCGACTACGGGTTCGAAGTGCCCGTATTGACGTACATACCAAGCAGGAGATTGAACGTGAATGCAATCATTCGAGGGTCAGGGATCGTTCTACTCGTCGCCGGGTTGATGGCGGCGTACGCGCCAACGGCCGCGGCCGCGCAGGACTATAAGGCCAAACTCAGCGGCGCCGGGGAAGTGCCACCGGTTGAGACCAATGCATCGGGCACCGCAAAAATCGTTGTGAAAAAGGACGGCTCCGTCAGCGGCAAGGTGGAGACGAAGGGGATCGAGGCGATTGCGGCGCACATCCACGAGGGTGCCGCGGGGGTGAACGGCGGAGTCGCGATACCGCTGAATAAGCACGGTAACGACGAATGGGTAGTGCCGGCGGGCTCGAAGTTCACCGAAGCGCAGATGGCTGAACTAAAGGCCGGAACGCTCTATGTCAATGTGCATAGCGACGCGCACAAAGGCGGCGAGATTCGCGGGCAGTTAGGCAAGGCTAAATAGTCCGCGGAAACATAAGGGGTCAGATCAGTTCTGACCCCTTTTTGCTTCACCTTTTTTCTTCAGCGAGCGATGTTGCGCATCACCTGGTTCGCAAGGTGGCCGGCCTCGCGGTCTATCGAGCCGATCTCGAAGGTACTGCTACGGCCCACCCACACCAGCTTCTCTGTTTTCACTTCGTAGATCGATGTCGTCAGCAGCACGGTGGTCTTGGTATCGGTGTATGGGTCGCGGACCATCGTGTAGGTGTTGCCATAGCCGCTCCAGAAGCCGCCGTAAGTCCCGTAGTAGGGGCCGGTGTAGTACGTTCGGACAGACTCCGGTACCTGCTCATGGGTCACGTCGACGCCACCTACGAGGGTGACCACCACATAACGAATCGCGTTCTTCTTGACGTACGCGGTCACCGAATCCTTGGTTGGAGTCGAGTTGCCGATCGCGTCATAGCTCGCGGTCGCGGTGATGCCATCGGCCTTCATCGCATCGACAAAGCCACGCTCGAACAGAATCCGGTTGGTGATGTTGTCGGTCATCGCGACCACCAATACGTTGTTCATTTCCTTGCGGTGCAGAGTCGGCGCTTGCCACGAATCGGTGAGCTTCGTGGCACTGCAGGCCGACAGAGTAACCAGCGCGATGGCGCAGATGAAAATCGAGCGGATCATTCCTTTTCCTTCATTTGACCTTGTGTATTTGACTCTGCGGCGCGTACGCCTTTGCCGCCGGAAGCGACACTACCACGTGTGCGTGCGATGGCGGTTGGTGACATCCAGGCATGCTGTTGCGTTTTTCCTGCATGCTGGCAGTGTTGGTGATGCTGCGTGACGCAGCGAAGTAGCGAAACAGCGGAGAAGGATGATGAGCGAGCAAACGAAATTCATTGACTCACCTGACGCATCCGCGCGGCGGATCGTGTTGCCAAGCGGGCCGCTGCCGGATCCGGCGACCACTCCGCTGGATGAACTCGACGTCAGTGATTCGCGGTTGTATCTGCAGGACGCCTGGCGGCCGTACTTCGCGCGGCTGCGCAGAGAAGACCCCCTGCATTACACGCCGGAAAGCCCGTTCGGCCCTTACTGGTCCGTCACGAAGCATACCGACATCAAGCACGTGGAATCGCACCATGAGGTGTTCTCGTCGTTCCCGACCATTGCAATCGGCGACAGCCCGAACGATCAGTACATCGAGAACTTCATCTCGATGGATCCGCCGAAGCACGGTCAGCAGCGCATGACGGTTGCGGGCGTTGTGTCGCCGCGCAACCTGATGAATCTGGAGCCGGTGATCCGCGGCCACGTCGGGGAAATTCTCGACGGACTGCCGGATGCCAACGAAGAGTTCGACTGGGTGGACCACGTCTCGATCGAGGTCACCACCCGCATGCTCGCCACCTTGTTCGATTTTCCGTTCGCGGATCGCCGGAAGCTCAGCTACTGGTCGGACCTGTCGATCGGCTCGCCGGAAACCACCGGTATGGACGAAGGCTTCAGTGGCGAGGATGTGCAGGCCGGCTTGAATGACATGGGCATGACGTTCATGCAGTTGTGGGCGGAGCGCGCCGCGGCGGACCCGACGAATCGCAACGATCTGATCACGATGCTCGCCCACGGCGAAGACACCAAGGACATGGCGACGCGGCCGCTGGAGTTTCTCGGCAACATCATGCTGCTGATCGTCGGCGGCAACGACACCACCCGCAATTCGATCTCAGGCGGTGTGCTGGCGCTGAACGAATTTCCAGAGCAATACGACAAGCTGCGGGCGGACTCGGCGGTGATTCCCAACATGGTCTCGGAGATCATCCGCTGGCAGACGCCGGTGTTGCACATGCGCCGCACGCTGAAGCACGACTACGCGTACGCCGGCAAACAGATGAAGGCGGGCGAGAAAGTGGTGATGTGGTACATCTCCGGCAACCGCGACGAAGAGGTGTTCGAAAACGCCGATTCGCTCGTCATCGACAGACCCAATGCGCGCCAGCACGCCGCGTTCGGTTTCGGCGTGCACCGCTGCATGGGCAACCGTCTGGCAGAGATGCAACTGCGCGTGGTCTGGGAAGAGATCATGAAGCGCTTCCGCTTCATCGAAGTAACCGGGCCGGTGAAGCGTCTGAAGTCCAACTTCATCCGCGGCATTCGAGGCATGCCGGTGCGCGTGCACCGGCGCTGAGACGCGAATACCGCGCGGATCAGCTGGCGATTGCCAGTTCCGACGCCGCTTCGCCGGCGACGCGCGTATGACGCATCACGCGTGGCTCGCGGTGATCGAACGGCCGCGCGCGATGCAGCACGCAACGGTTGTCCCACACGACGATATCGCCCGGCTGCCACGCATGTTTGTAGGTGCGCGGCGGCTGACACGCAAACGTCACCAGATCGTCGAGCAGCTTTTCGGACTCGTCGGCCGCGAGACCGACGATGCCGTACGCGTGCCGTCCGATGAACAGCGATTTGCGCGACGTCACCGGATGTACTTTGACGAGCGGACGCAGGGGCGGAGATTCGTCGTGGAATCCGTAGCTGGCACCGACGCTCGCCTGGTGACCGATACGCGCCTGCGAGTAACGTAGCGAATGGTAAGCGGTGAGATTCGCAATGCGCGCCCGAGTCAGCTCATCGAGCGCATCGTACGCAGCGCGCATGTCGGCCCACTCGGTTTCTCCGCCGCGTGAAGGCACCACGTGCGCCGACAACACCGATGCCTTTGCGGCGAGCCGCATGTACGAACTGTCCGTGTGCCAGCCTTCGTTGCCGCGCATGACCTGCATGCCGTGCTCGTCGTCCTTCAGCAGCGTGCCGTCGGCGCGCTGGTTGCTGATTGGCACGATGTCGCGGTCGGCTGCCAACCGTTCGATGTTGCCGAAGCGGCGCGCGAATGCGATTTGCGCCGTGTCGTCGAGATGCTGGCCGGGAAAGATCAGTACCGCGTGCGTGTGGAACGCGTGCTCGACCGCAGCCCACGTTGCGTCGTCCAACGCCGTCAGATCGACGCCGGTGACGGTGGCGCCGAGCGTGGCGCCGGTCGCTTGGATCATCAGCGGCATGGCTTGCCCCATTGTTAATGTAGACCAAAGCGTGATCGAACCACCTTCTTGCGCGCACGTCCAGATTCGTACAACACTCGTCCGCCTCATCAACAGCGACAGAAGGGAGAAGTCACATGACGACGGTTACGGTATCTGAGGACATCAAGGCGAATGCCAAGGCGGTATGGGCGGCGCTCAGCGACTTTGGCGGCATCAAGGTGGGTGGCCCAGTCACGTCGTTCGAAACGAAGGGCAGCGGCGTCGGGATGGTTCGTACGATCGGCATGGGCGGTGGCAAGGTGGTGGAGCGGCTCGATCGTCATGACGCGGCCGCGATGGTTTTTGCCTACTCCATCATCAACGACGACTGTCCGTTGCCGGTCAGCGACTATTCGGCGACGGTGAAAATTACCGATAAAGGCGATGGCAGTTGTCACGTCAACTGGTCGGGCTCGTTCGAACCGAAAGGTGCCGAACCCGATGCGGTGAAAGTGGTCGAGGGCATCTACCGCGGTGCAATTGGCGGTGCGCGCAAGGCGCTTGCCGGCTGAGTGTCTTCGAGGTTGCCGGCCATCGTGTAGCGCCGCGCAGAAAGCGTGTCGAAATTGCCGCCGTCCATGCGTCGTTGTAATGGCGGTGCTTGGTGCCGCCGATGGCACCGATAGATTGTGGAGGTTCGACATGCAATACCTGCTGATGCTCTATTCGGACGAATCCGGATTCGATGCGATGGCGCCGGCGCAGCAACGCGACGGCGTGGCCGCGTATCACGCGTTCACCGAGGCGCTGACGAAAGACGGCGTGTTGAAAGACACCAATCGCCTTGCGTCGCGTTCCGCCGCGACGACGGTGAGGATCGACAACGGCAAAACGCGGGTGCTCGATGGCCCGTTCGCCGAAACGAAGGAGCAGCTCGGCGGCTATTACCTGATCGACGTCGCCGATCGCGAGGCCGCGCTCGAGTGGGCGGCGCGGTGTCCGACCGCGAATCACGGTGTCGTGGAAGTCAGGCCGCTGTGGGGCGAACCGTGACTTCCCAAGGAGGGGGTCAGAACGACTTTCTGGGTGGAAAGTTGTTCTGACCCCCTTCTTTCGTCCTGCTTTCGGCCCCCATTTTCAGGGGTAGCAGACGGTTTTGCGAAACTACCAGCGCAGTACCCGCGGCCCCATCAGATAGCCGATTGCGCATGGAATGGATATACCGATCACGTACCAGATCGCCAGAAATGGCGGTGCGAATTCGGAGCAGTGCAGTCCATACACGCACGCACCGATGGCGCCGGCCCACAGACCGGCCGCGGCACCGGCAATACGAGGTCGAGTCGGCGCGAGTCCGCGCAGTGCCCAGATGCCGGCGGCGAGCGGCGGCAGCGACAGCAATGCGATATTGAACGGGCACTGATTCCACGTGTCGCCGAGCACGAGATGTGCGCGGGCCGCAGCCGGTGCGTCGACCAGTACGACAATCGCCAGTCCCCACATTGCGAGTATCGGCAGTGCCGCGAACCATTTGACGCCGCCAACGGCCACGCCCGGCCGCGCGAGGCGCCGCGACACCAACACGCCGCCAAGCGCAAGTGCGCAGGTGAACGACATCTTGATCCAGAAGCTCGAATCAGAGAGATATTCGCGTAGCTGCGGACTGATGCCGAATGTCGCCAGCAGCAACAGCAGGGCACCCGCGACGCCGACCGCCGTGGCTGTCACCAGGCGGTGCGTCACGGCGTGACGTTGCGCAGGACCTGCGCCCGTTGCGAGCAGATCGATCAGTACGTCGGTTTTCACAACGAATCCCGAACGTCTTTTGCCAACGCCTTGAGTCCGCGGTGGATGTTCACCTTGACGGCCGACACCGACATGCCGGTCAGACGCGCGGTATCGGCAACCGAACGGCCATCCATCTTGACGTGCCGGATCGCCGCCCGTTGACGCTCCGGCAGCGCCTCGAGCAGCTGCATCAGATCGCGCCGCGCTACGCTCGCCGTGGAGTCCTCGGCAGCCGGCAATTCGTCTGCGTCGTCGAGTGCGTCGGTAAGCATCTCTCTGCGGCCACGGCGACGCAGCAGGTCGATGAGCTTGTATCGCGCAATCGCGTACACCCAAACCGTCAGCGGTCGCCCGTCATCGTAGGTATGCCGCTGGTTGTGAATGGCGAGCAGCGTTTCCTGCACGAGATCCTCGACTTCTTCGATGATGTTCTGCAGACGCCGCCGATAGAACACCCGCAGGCGTTCGCTCAGATCGATCAGCAAACTCCGATAGGCTGATTCGTCTCCGGCCTGGGCCTTCAGCATCAACGCATGCAGGCGCCGTTCACTGGCGTCGAGATCTTCCATCGATAAGTTCGTTCGCGCACCTAGATCGGTTACAGATGTGGAGGAGTCCGGTGTGTCAACGCAATTGTGCCCCGGTGCAATCAACACCGGTGTAACCAAAAGCCGAATGTCGACGAACTCCGCAACACACCGCGCTATTGTGGTCTGGTCGCGATCAACCACTGCGGCGCAGTGTCATTCGAATGCCAATGTACCAAAGTACCAAACGACGAAGAGGACTATTCATGAAACGCCGATCCTATGCTGCCACCGCTGTAGCCCTGGTTGCCCTGTCCGCTGGTGCGGTGCGCGCCGCCGAGCACTCGACGAGCGGTGGCAACGGCACAGCCGATGAGCCATCGATGGAGAAATGCTACGGCGTAGCGCTTGCAGGCAAGAACGACTGCGCCGCCGGCGCCGGCACCACGTGTGCCGGAACGTCCAAGGTCGACTACCAGGGCAACTCCTGGAAACTGGTGCCCGCCGGTACCTGCACGTCGATCAAGACGCCGCAAGGGGTGGGTTCGCTGACGGCGAAGATCTGACCGGATATTTCTGCCATGACACCCGGTTTTGCGCCTCCCGTTGCGCCGTCCCGCACTGCCGCGGACGGCGTGACGGCAGGCATAGCACTCAAGCCGGAGCATTACGTCGAGGCGCTGGATTGCAACGACGATGGGCTCTGGTTCGAGGTGCATCCGGAGAACTACATGGTTGCCGGCGGGCCACGCCTCAAATGGCTGGAGAGAATTCGTGCGCGGTGTCCGCTGTCACTGCACGGCGTTGCACTGTCACTGGCGGCCGATGCCGAACCGGATCGCGCGCACCTTGCCCGCCTCGATGCCCTCGTTCGGCGATTCGAACCGTTTGTCGTATCGGAGCACCTCGCGTGGTCGACGTGGCGCGGCACCTATCACCCCGATCTGCTGCCGGTTCCCCGCACCAGCGCAGCGTTGCGACGCATCGTGGATAATGTGCAGCGCACTCAGGACGCATTGAAGCGCCGCATTCTGATCGAGAATCCGTCGCACTATCTCACGTTGGAAGGTCACGAATATGGTGAGATCGAATTCCTGACGATTTTGTCGTGCCGCACCGGATGCGGATTACTCCTCGACGTCAACAATGTCTGGGTCAGCGCACATAATCTGAGCTTCGATGCGCAGCGCTACATCGATGATTTCCCCGCCGAGCACGTGGCGGAGATTCATCTGGCGGGGCACAGCATCGATTCACTGCACAGTGACGCGCTGTTGATCGATTCGCACGACGCGCCGATCGCTTCGGCGGTATGGCGGCTCTATGCGCGCCTCATCACGCGAATCGGTCCGCGGCCAACGTTGATCGAACGGGATGCGAAACTGCCGGTGTTTGGCGAGTTGCGTAGCGAACGCGCCCATGCGCATGCCGAACTGGCTGCGCAGCGTGCGGTCACACACGAACTGCAGCGGCCGTATGGAGTTGCGTTGTGAAGTCGCCCGGCGCGCAGACGGAATTGCAGTGTCTCGGCTCATTTCAGGATGCGTTCGCCGCCGCGCTGATGATCGAGTCCACTGGTATCGGTGGGCCGTTTGCGAAGATCACGGCGCAACCAGGATTCGCGGTGTATCGCAACGCCGTGATGCGCGGCTGCATCGACGCGCTGCGGGCAAATTACCCGGCGGTACTGCGATTGGTAGGCGAAGAATGGTTTGCCGCCGTCGCCGCAGAGTTCGTTCGCGCGCATCCTCCGCGCACTACCTCGCTGATCGAATACGACGATCGGTTTGCGGCGTTCCTGGCTACATTCGCACCGGCCGCGGAACTGCCGTATCTGGCCGACGTCGCGATTCTCGACGCATTCTGGACGCAGGCACACGTCAGCGCTGATGAGGCGTGTGTCGCCGCGTCGCGCGTCGCGGAAATCGATTCCCACGCGCTCGCGCGCTGTGCGCTGCGGCCACATGGTTCCGCGCGCTGGCGAGCGTTCGACGGACCGGCCTTTTCGATCTGGCGAAGCAACCGCGATCCGGCGGCACGAACGAATCTCGCGGATCTCGAGTGGCGCGGCGAAGGCGCGTTGATCGTGCGGCCGTTCGACACGGTCGAGTCTCTGGAGATTGATGCTGCAACCTGCGCGTTTCTGGATGCGTGCGGTCGGGGTATGTCGTTGGCAGAGGCCAGTGCTGCTGCGCTGGGTGTTACCCCGGACACGGATTTAGCGGCGCTGCTCGAGCGGCTGCTGCGCGCCAGCGCGTTCGGTCGGCTCGAGAACCCAACCCACGATCACAATCAGGTGATGTCATGAATGCCACGATGGTGACGGATCGCGAACCGGGCGCGCGCGGCGCGTGGAATCGTGCCGCGGAGCAGTCCACGCGTTGGATCACTGATAATCTGTTGGCTCTGATCGCGCGGGTCTCGATTGCAGCGGTCTTTTTTCAGTCCGGCCGGACGAAAGTTGATGGCTTCCTGCACGTCACCGACAGCGCCGTGTTTTTGTTTCGCGAGGAATACAAGCTGCCGCTGGTATCTCCGGAGATGGCCGCGCACGCGGCGGCCTATTCTGAACATCTGTTTCCGCTCCTGTTGATACTGGGTCTGTTTACGCGCCTCTCGGCATTCGCGCTGCTCGGTATGACCTTGGTGATCGAAGTGTTCGTGTACCCGGAAGCCTGGCCGACGCATCTATCGTGGGCGGGACTGCTACTGCTCCTGATCGGGCGCGGTGCGGGCGCTGCGTCGATGGATCGATTGCTGGGTATCAAATGAACGACCTACCGGCAATCACTGCGATCATCCTGTGCGGCGGCCGCGGCCAGCGTCTCGGGGCCGGCAACAAACCGCTGGTCGAAGTTGCCGGGACCACGCTCGTTGCGCGCGTCATTGACAGGCTCGTGCCGCAAGTCGGCAACATCGTCGTCAGCGCGAACGACGATCTCGGTGCCTATCGTGCGCTCGGATTTGCGGTCGTTGAAGATCGCGCCTGCGATCTCGGGCCTCTCGGCGGCCTGGACGCGGCGGCACGCCGTATTCCCAACGAGTGGCTGTTCGTTTGCCCGGGCGATGCGCCATTGATACCACGCGACCTCGTAGCGCGCCTCTATCGCGCGCTTGCGCGAGACGCGGGCGATATCGCGCTGCCGCACGATGGGGCGCGCGTCCAGCATCTATTCATGCTGTTGCGTCGAACGCTCGCGAGCAGCGTTGCGCCGTATCTCGAATCCGGCCAGCGCTCGGTGAAGGGCTGGATCGAGCGGCACAGTCCGGTCATCGTCGATTGCCACGAGGTTGCCGGTCAGTTCGTCAACGTCAACACGCCTGCAGATCGGATGCGGTTCGAACGCGAGCTGCGTTGACGCGACAACGTTGGACAACGCGCTGTATTGCGGCGCACCGTATCGCGATGAAACTACGCATCGAAAGAAATTCGATCCGTCTGCGCCTGACCGTATCGGAGGTGGCCGCGATCGGGATGGGCAACCCCGTCGAAGGGGTCAGGACGTTCCCATCGAGCAATGTTTTGACGTACCGTCTGGTTCCTTGTGCGTCCAGCGACCGCGTCCACGCGGAATTCGAAGACCGGACGATTGCGGTTCGAATACCGTCGCTGTTGGGTGCGCGTTGGGCAGCCGATGCCCGCTTCGTGTCGGTGCATGGCGATGTAGGCGAGCTGACGATTCTCATCGAGAAGGACTTCGCCTGTCTCGATCCCGCGCCGGGAGAGGATCAGAGCGACCGATTCATCAATCCGAAGTCCGCGTGTCCGTGAACAGCTCGGTTTTGACGTTCACGCCCCATCGAGAAACTGTTTGAATCCTGATGGCGCGTACGGGCCGATGCAGATCTGTTCGAGCACGCCGATGCCGGAACGCGTGCCGTCGCTCGCCTTCACGACCTGCTGCACGTGAATGTTCTCGCGCGCGAGCATGTCGAGTTGGCGCGGGTCGAAAGATTCACCACCGACGACGGACTCGCCCTTCCACGTGCCCTGGCCCCACTCGGGATGACCGTAGCCCAACCCCTTCATCTGAAATTTCAGGATCGGCTCCAGCGAGATCGTGCGGATGTCGCCGTCGAGCGGCACGAGATCGATTTCTGCCGACGCTGCCAATCGCGTGCCCGGGTGATATTTAACTCGGTGACGCGCGGTTGCCATGCGCTCGTCCGTGGTATCGGCCACCGCGGGCACCGACGACTCGTCGCCGTACAGCGGCGCCATGATGCCTTCGCGCGCGAGCACCTCACCGCGCGGTCCGTCGAAGAAGATCGCGTGAGAGATGTGGTCTTCCCAGAACAGCGGTGCCCACAGGAAGAACGCGCTCGGTGTCTGCGTCGGCGGCGCGCCGCCGCGCTCGGGTTCGCCGACGCCGCGCACGCCCCACGAGCGATCCTTGGTGCCGTGACAGACGCCGTCATTCACCTGAATGGTGCCCTCCGGATGTTTCACCCAGCCGGACCAGCGACCGAATTGATCGAAACGGGTCGCGTCCATCGCGCGCCGCGTGCCGTTCCACAACGTTTGCCGCGCTTCCTGAATCGCGCCGGAGCGTGCGCTGAACAACAGATCGCAACTGATGCCGCTCGTGTTGTCGTCCAGGGTTACGCGTGTGCGCAGCAGCGGCTCGATGATCTCGATTCGGAACGGTCCAACCTGCATCTCGGTTCGTTCGATGGGCGCGCGCCGTGAACCGTAGAAGCAGTGCTGCCGCATACCGGGCTGGACGACGCTGAACGCGCAGTCGAGAACCCCACGATGTGGGTAGACGGCCATACCGATGCCGAAGTAGTACGAGCCGTCCGGTGCATAACCGTTGAACCAGGTACGGTCGTACACGTTGCGGTCACTGGTCACCGGATGCGCCAGCGGTTCCGGCGTCTGGTGAATCGGATAGTCGTCGAGTTTGTTCAGCATCGTCTCGCCCCTCTGCTTGTTTGTCAGGTCTTCATCCGCAGCGGACCCATGTAGTCACGCTTGCCCAGCGGCACGCCCTTCGAGCGTAGGATGTCGTACGCGGTGGTCGCGTGGAAATGCAGGTTCGGCATCGAAAACGACATCAGAAAGCCTTCGGCCGTGAACGGCAATTTACGATCGCCGAGCTGGAATACGACGTCTCTGCCTTGCAGTGCGTCGATGGACTCGCGGCTGAACCCCTTCAACGCAGTCTGCGCATCGGCGATCAACTTCTGCAGACCGGCGTAGTCCTGGTCCATCGGTCCCGACGGCGGTTTGAAGGCACCGGCTTTCACGCCCTCGATTGCGCCGAGCGAGTGATGCGCAACGGCGATGACCTGGAAGCGGAACGGCAGCATGTCGGGATAGAGGCGGGTCTCGACGATCTCGTTCAGGTCGATGTTGTGCGCGGTGCAGTGCGCGAAGCCTTTGTCGAGGAACCCCGCGACGCCGGTGAGCACCTGCTGAAAGGACGCCACGCTGACGTCGTATAGAGGAATCGCCATGATCTTGAACTCTCGTTTGTGGATGGTGGGCACCAGTGTCGGCCAAAAGGATTGGTTTGTGCCAGCGCCGGTCGAAGTATCCGTGTTCACCGTGAGCTATGCCTTGGCGCCGTATCGCTCGACGAGGTGCTGCCAGCTCAGCGCCTCCACGTTCTTTGCCAGCGGGTAGGTTTCTTTTCCGGCATGCACCACAGTCACGGACTTCAATTTGAGATCGTGTAACGAGGTGCGTATCGACGGTGTGATCTTCGGAACTGTGGTGCGCTTGATCTCGAATCCATGTCGTTGCCGGCCGCGAACGATCAGGAGGTCGAGTTCCGAGCCGGTGTGGGTCCGCCAGAAGAACGTCTGATCGGCACGCACGCCGAGGCACTGCACGATCTGATCGATGATGAACCCTTCCCACGATGCGCCGAGTTTGGGATGCGCCTCGATGTCGCGTCGCGAAGGGAGGTTGAGCAAAGCGTGCAGCAGACCCGAGTCGCGCACGTAGATTTTCGGCGATTTAACCTGACGTTTGCCGACGTTTTCGTGCCATGGACTCAATTGGCGTAGCACGAGCGCATCGGTGAGTTTGTCGAGATACCCACGCACGGTCGTGTCGGCGACTCCGAAGGAACGACCGAACTCCGAGGCATTCCAGAGTTGCGCGTGATGGTGCGCCAGCATCGACCAGAACCTACGCATCGTATTTGCGCCGACGTTGATCCCGAGCCCCGGCAGATCGCGTTCGACAAAGCTGCGAACGAATTCGCTGCGCCACTCCATGCTCTTGACGTCCGACCTGCTCAAATACGACTGTGGGAACCCGCCTCTAACCCACAGACGCGCTGCAGAGTGCTGTCCGACTTCGGCAAGCGAGAGGCCCGGAAGATCGTAGAAGGCAATGCGCCCTGCGAGCGTCTCTGATCCCTGCCGCAGAAGATTCGGCGATGCACTTCCCAACACGAGAAAGCGCGCGCGGATCGGCCGGCGGTCGGCCAACACCCGCAGCACCGGAAACAGTTCAGGGCGGCGTTGGATCTCGTCGAGGACGATAAGCCCAGACAGATCCTCCAAGGCGAGCATTGGATCGGAGAGTCGAGCGAGATCGGTTGGATTCTCCAGATCGAAACGGATGGTCGTAGGGCTCAGCGTACGTGCGATATCGGCCGCCAGCGTAGTCTTTCCAACCTGCCGCGCGCCCAGAATGCCAACGACCGGAAATCGCTTGAGCAGGCCGATAACCTTTGTCCGGTGCAACGTGCGCTTGATCATGTTCTTCACAGTACCATGAAAATTCGGTGTTGATGACCGAATTTTCACAGTATAGAACGACAGTTGAGAAAATCGCTCCTGCGTCGACCATGCCGGAATTCATCGATTTATGCGGCGTCGGACCGCATGCGATGCGCACTCCGCAGCGTACGCGCGCTCTGTTTGACACCCGACCGGCTGCGCGATTCACTCGGCGCATGTCACCGAATACGCCAACGCCTCACCGCGAACCGAACGCCGTGGTCAAAGCATACCTGGATGGCGTCGATCGGACGCTGATCGCAAAAAATCTCCGGTTGAGCGTCGAAGAACGATTCCGCCAACTGATGGCGTTACAGGCATTTGCCGACGAGTTGGCGCGGGCCGGACGCGCCGCGCGCGGCAGATGACAGAGTACCCCTCGCTGTTGCAAGCGCCCGGTCATGGCGGAGTCGCTATTCGCGGCCCGCTCCGTTGAACAAGACGTAAGCGTTGATCGTATGTTTGAACCTGGCGAAACCATCGAACTCACGCAGACGATCAACGGCAAACTCTGGTGGGCCGAGCCCATGCGCGTGGTGGCGGACTCGGCCGACGCGTCCGTCCTTTATATCGCACCCGGCACCGTCTATCGCATGCCCGACCGGCTTGTGCCGCTGTCGCGCGCCGATCGGGGCGCGATCATCTGGGATCTGCGGCGCAGCGGTGACTGGGAGTTGACCGAACAAACCTGGCAGTCGAACCACAAGCTCACCTTCCTGTACCCGGAAAAATACTATTCAATTTTCATCTTCTGGTCCCTTCGACCTCATCCGCGGCCCGACGGAAGACCGCTCCGCAGAAGCTGGTGGCGGGCCTCGACTTCGACAAGATGAAGGAAAAATACGGCGTTCTGGGCGCGTCGCTGAATGGCCCGAAACTCTGGTTGCCCGATTGGACCGATATCGACACTGGAGTGGAGAGGGTCTTCAATGGCATAACGGCGATGTGGGTCGCTCAGTTGAACATGGGCGACAACAGCGGCGCTGTGTCAGCGAGTACCCCCTACAAGCCCGTTACGATCGCCCGCAAGAGTTCGTTGGGTTGGAATAAGGGCACCACGGTTTTTCTGCTTGACGATGCCAAAGGCAACACTTGGGTTATGAAAGGGTTTCAGTTGGGTCTGAACCCGCAATACACCTACAAGGAATTTGTCGCAGCAGGGGCCCGCATGTTCACGAAGCTTCCGCCAGGCTGGAAAGTGCGGGTCAAAACACTGGACAAGGACTTGATCGAGACACCGGAAAACGGTGTTGCCTGGATCATGCCGGATGAGCATTTCAACGTATACGACAAGACCGGGCCGGGTATGATGAACTACAAGCCGTAGTCATTTAGATGGCTGCGTCTGCCCAACCCTGCGGCGTCACAATCGCAAACAACCCCGCTCTGCGCGTGCGCCGCGCCAGCCTCAGCAGCGCCTTGTCTTTGGTCAACAGCCATGACGCCCGCGCGGCCCATGCGAGTTGCATGAACTTCTGATCGTCTGCATCGCTGCACAGCGGTAGCCGCACTCGATCGAGCGATGGCAGCGCTACGGTGTCCAGCAACGTGCAGTGCGCATCGAATTCGGCGGTTGCGCGCCGACGTGCGGTGTCGTCGAGGTCAAATTGCGGATAGCGCAAAACGTGCAGGCATTCCTGCCGGCAGGCTTCGTTGGTCACGGCCGTTAGCCGACCCGCCTGCAGCGCTGCCAACAATGGCGCGCAGTCGCGGTCGCGATAGACGAACAGATCCAGGCACACGTTGGTGTCGAGCACCACGCGCTATGAAGGTTCCGCTTCGGTCGCGGGGTTTCCTGCTTCGGTCAATGCGCCGGTTTGCGGAAGCGATAGATAAACTGGTCCGTATGGCCGCGAATCGCCGGGTCGAATACTTTCGTGTCGTGCGAATCGGCGGCGTTGCGCAACGCATCACTGTCGCCGGCGAAAACGAATCCGGCAGCCTCGACTTCCTTCTTCACCAGCGCCGGATCGATGCGGTGCAGCGTGTTGGTATCGGTTGCGCCCGTGCCAGCTGGCGCCACGTGATCGATGATCACGAAACTGCCGCCGGGTTTCAGCGCCGCGTACACTTGCTTGTTGAACGTTGCGATATCCACCGGACCCATGAACGGATCGTGGTAGTCATGGTAGTTCTGCGACGTGAACACCAGATCCACCGGTTTCGGCGACGTCAACTGCGCGGCCGGCTGCTCCAGGACGCTGACATTCTCGTAAGGGGGCGATTTGACCAGTGCCTGCCAGTTGGCGAGCGACTTGGCGGCATACTTGCCCATCTCGTTCGGCCACACGGTGTACACGTGGCCTTTGGGACCGACGACGGCGCTGAATACGCGCGTCCAGTAGCCGCTGCCGGGAACCAGTTCCAGCACGCTCTGGCCCGGCTTTACCCCAGTGAAGGTCATAACGGCAGCCATGTGGCGCCGCGCGTCGTCGGCTTTATCGGCCGCCCGCGCTGGAGCGTTGATTGCCGCGGTGACGTAGATCGGCACGTCGAGCGTTTCTTTCTCAGGCGGTGCCGCGGCCAACGCGCTGACCGGCAGCGCCAACGCGATCAGCGTGAGGATGGAGGATGGTCGCATGATGGGATTCTCGATCTGGGACAGCGGTGATTCTGGCCTCGAAAGGGCTCGATGAACAGTGGATACTCAGTCTCTAAATGAACACAGGAGGGGCCATGCGAAAGCGGCCCGCCGATTTGCAGATCGTCCCACGCACGCCGAGTTTCGACTTGGGCGGATTGATGCAGACGCAACGCTATTGGCTCGGCGGCGACCCGGTGCTGACCCACTTCATCAATGCGTTGCAGGCGACCTTTCCGGTCGGCGAGCGGTTCTTCATCGATAGCGCCAGGGACGTCAGCGCAACCATCGATGCCAGCGCAATGCCGCCGGACCTGCAGGCGGATCTGCGTGCGTTCATCCGGCAGGAGGCGCGGCACGGCGTCGTGCATGGCGCGTGGAATGCTGCATTGGTGGAGATGGGTTACCCACGCATGGCGGCCTACGACGCACAGCTCGAGAAACTCAACCTGTGGTCGCGCCGTCATATCAGCGCGATGAGTCGGCTCGCGATGACGGCCGCGCTGGAGCACATGACGGCGTCCATCGCGAAGTTGTTGCTCGACAAGCGCCCCGATCTGCTCGCCAACGCCGCGCGGCCCGCGCGGGACGCACTCGCCTGGCACGCGCTGGAGGAGTGCGAGCACAAGGCGGTGTGTTTCGATCTATACCAGTGCGCGGGCGGCGGCTACGTCCGACGGTGTCTGGCGCTGCTGTTCGGGTTGTTCGATCTGTTCATTCACGTCCACATCAGACACCGGTATCTGCTGAAGACGGACAACCTGTGGACGTGGTCAACGCGCTGGCGCGTCGTGCGCGACGTCTGGGGACCACGCGGCGTGATGGGTGGCATGTATGGGTTGTTGTGGCGCTACCTGAAGCCGGGATTTCACCCGTGGGATACCGATGAGCGCGCCGCGTTCGTCGCGCGCTACGGCGAACTGATCAACGCATAGCCCAAGATCCGCCACAGATCGCGCTACGTGCGACCGATGATTTTGTATGTCTCTTCGTAGACGGTTCTTCTTGGGCCGACAGCTTCGATTTCAATCTGCGTTTGCGAAGCAATTGCATAGATTATTCGAATGCGACCCACTCGAAAACTGCGCAGACCTTTCAACGCTTCAGTCAAGGCCTTGCCACTGTGTGGATCGTCAATGATTGCGCGCAGGGCCTCTCTCAATCTGCGCTTCAATTCGGGGTGAGAATGCCTGATGAGTCGAACCACATCTTCGGATACCTTTAATCTGACCCGAGCCGCGTCACTCACCAACCAATTCTTCGAGCGTGTACAGGGCAGCCTTCTTCCCTTTCAACTTACGCAATCCGGCTTTGATCTCGGCCATGAGTTGCGCATCGGACTTTACGGCAATCGTTTCGTGCCAGCTTTCATAATCATGTGGGGTCACCAGCACGGCCGCTGGAGCGCCGTTGCGGGTGATCATCAACGGTTCTTCCGTCACGCCGATCTCGTCGATCAAGGCGCTCAACTTCATCTTTGCTTCCGACAAGGACATTGTTTTCATGGTGTCAACTAAATTCAGGTAGACCAGAATATAGGTCATTCTCTAAATTCAAGGTTACCTGTCAACCGGGGCGTCGCGTGCTCACTCAGCCGCAACGGTCGCGCCGCCGCCGAACGAGCGCCGCGCCAGCCAGACCACGCCGATCATCGCGACGCTCAACCACGCCGAAATCCAGAACAGATCGAGCGACGACATCAGATAGGCCTGGTTCACCAGCGTGCGTACCAGCATTGCGTAGCTTTGCGGTTCGGTGAAACCGAAGTGATGCAGCGTCTGCATCGCGTGCTGCATCGCCGGATCGTAGGCGCTGGAGGTGTCGGCCAGCCTGCTCTGGTGCAGCGCCGCGCGGCGATCCCACAACGTCGTCGTGATCGATGCGGCAAAGCCGCCGGCGGTGATGCGCGAGAAGTTGGAAATACCCGAAGCGGATGGAATGCGCGCCGGGTCGATACCGTCGAGCGAGATCGTGACCAGTGCGACGAAGAACGTCGTCATCGCGACACCCTGCACCAGCATCGGCACCACGAAATCCCAGAACGACGCGGTGGCGGTGAGGTGCGCGCGCAGGAAATACGACACGGCGAATGCCACGAACGCCACTGAGGCGGCCCAGCGCGCGTCGTTGCGCGACATGAACCGTGTCGCGATCGGCGTCAGCAGTACCGCGACCACGCCACTCGGCGCCGCGACCAGTCCGGCCCACGTTGCGGTATAGCCGAGCCGCGTCTGCAGCCACAGCGGCAGGATCAGCACGTTGGCGAAAAACACCGCGTAGCCCAGACAGAACGCGAGCGTGCCGAGTGCGAAGTTGCGCTGCCGGAACAGCGACAGATCCACTATCGGGTGTGCGTCGGTCAGTTCCCAGATGATCCAGGCGACGCAACTCACCGCGGCGATCACTGCAAACACGACGATGTGCGGCGACGCGAACCAGTCAGCGTTTTTGCCGGTGTCCAGCACCACCTGCAGCGAACCCACCCACACCACCAGCAGGCCCAGGCCGACGCTATCGATCGGCAGTTTGCGCGTCGGCGTCTCGCGATTCGAAAGTCCGCGCCAGCACAGTGTCGCGGCCAATACGCCAACCGGCACATTGATCAGAAATATCCAGCTCCAGTGATAGTTGTCGGAAATGTAGCCGCCGAGAATCGGGCCTGCGATCGGCGCCACCAATGTCGTGATCGACCAGATGCCGAGCGCGGTGGTGCGTTTGTCGGACGGGAAGATCGATATCAGCAGCGCCTGCGATCCGGGAATCAGCGGTCCCGATACCGCGCCCTGCAGCACCCGGAATACAACCAGCACCGGCAGACTCCACGCGATGCCGCACAGGAACGATGCCAGCGTGAACAGCAGCAGCGCTGCGACGAACGTGCGCACCGCGCCGTAGCGCTGCATCAGCCATCCCGTCAGCGGCACGGCCACGCCGTTGGAAACCGCGAACGACGTGATGATCCAGGTGCCCTGGTCGGTGGATGCGCCGAGATTGCCGGCGATGGTCGGCAAAGAGACGTTGGCGATCGTGCTGTCGAGCACCTGCATGAACGTACCCAGCGCCAGCGCGATCGATGTGATCGCGAGTGGCGCGCCATGCAAAGGCGCGGGCTGTTCTGCTGCGCTCTGATCGCTCATGACAACGGCTCTTGAACAATGCTCATGGAAAGGCGCTCAGATGGAGACTTCGCGACGAGCGCTTATGGAGCGGGCGCATCCGCGCTGTTCTGCGACAGGATGCGCGCTACAACTCGGTCGGCTCGAGCGTTTGCATCGCCGGTTTCCGCGCGTGCATCTGTCGCGAGCGATACGTGTGACATCAACGCTCCGCTCGTGTCGCGAATGTCGATGGTGACGGTGACAGAGAGGCCGACGCGCAGCGGATGATCGCGTAGTTCAGCCGCATCCAGCGCCACGCGCACAGGCAAGCGCTGCACGATCTTGATCCAGTTGCCCGATGCGTTTTGCGGTGGCAGCAACGCGAACGCCGCGCCGGTTCCAGCGCCCAGTCCCTGCACGCGCCCGTGATAGGTCACGCTGCCGCCATACATGTCTGCGGTGACGGTGGCCGGCTGGCCGACGCGCACGTCGGCAAGTTGGCCTTCCTTGAAGTTCGCGTCTACCCACACGCGCTCCAGCGGCACCACGGCCATCAACGGGGTGCCCGCCGCGACCTGTTGACCGATCTGAACGTTGTGCTGCGCCACCACGCCGGCAACCGGCGCAACCAGCCGCATGTGCGACAGCGTGATCGCCGCGTCGTGCACCTTCGCGATAGCCGCCAACACACTCGGGTTGTCGTTCACCGTGGTGCCTTCAACTGCCGCCTGCGATTCCTTCAGCGCGCTGTCGGTCGCGCGCAACGAGGCCTGCGCGGCGGTCACCGCATCGCGGGCATGGCGGATCTCTTCCGCAGACACGGCGCCGCCTTCGGCCGACGCTTTGCGACGCCGGTAGTCGTCCTGCGCCTGTGCCAGTTGCACACGCGCGGATGCGATCTGCGCAGCGTATTGATCGACGCTGGCAAACTGCGCCCGCACGCTGCGCACGGTTCGAGCGAGATCGGCTTCCGCGGCGCGCATCGCAACCTTCGCGCGCGCCGGATCGAGTTCCACCAGCAATTGTCCGCGCTGTACGGATTGGGTGTTGTCGGCGTGCACTGCGAGCACGGTGGCGGGTTCGCGGCTGGTGATCTCGATCACGTCGCCGGACACGTAGGCGTCGTCGGTCGTCTCGTAGAATCGAGCGTCGAGGAACCAATACAGAGTCCAGCCAATCACGCCTGCAACGACGACGATGCCGAGCACGATCAGCCAGCGCCGACGCGTCCGATCTTTGCCGTTAGTCGAGGAATCGTTCCCGGAACTGTTCGCATTGTGGTCGGGCGTTGCGGAATTGCTTTCACTCATCGTGTGGTGTCCTGAAGTGCCGCCGTCGAAGCATCGAATCCGCCGCCGAATGCCACCAGCAACGCCACCCGCTGGGACTGGATGTCGGCACTCAAGGTTGCCGTGCGCGTCTCCGCCTGTAGCAGCGTGGTTTCGGCATCGAGCACATTGAGTTGCGGATTGAGACCGTTGCGGTAGCGAATCTGTGCCAGCCGGAAGCTTTCGCGGGCGGCATCCAGCGCGATGCGCTGGTCGGAATCCTGGCCCTGCAGCACACGCAGTTCGGTGAGTGCATCGGCGGTTTGCTTCACGGCGCCGATCACCGAGCTGTTGTAGTCGGCCACCGCCGCATCGAGCGCCGCGGTTGCGTGCGCGTAGTTCGCGCGCAGCTCACCGGCGTCGAAAATCGGCAGGTGAATCGCGGGCCCGGCGCCATACGTCCGTGCGGACGCGCTGAACATCGGATCGAGGCCGATGGCCGACCAGCCGGCGAATGCCGCGATGTCGATGTCGGGATAGAACGATTTGCGCGCCACGTCGCGACCCGACAGCGCCGACTCGATGCGCGCGCGTGACGCCTGAATGTCGGCGCGTCGCGACAGCAGATCCGCCGGCAACACGTGCGGTAGCGCAATCGCGTTTGGATTCAGATGGGGCCGCGCGATGGTCGCATACACATCTGCGCCGCGACCGAGTAATGCGGCGATCTGATGCCGTGAGAGTTCGAGATTGCCGTTGGCGCGAACGAGGTCCGCACGCGCGAGCGCAAGCAGCGCCTCCGCGCTTTTCTGCGCCGCGGTGCTTTCGAGGCCGTTGCGAACGCGGGTAGTCGTCAGCGCCAGAATGCTTGCGCGCTGCGTCACCGTATCTTGCGCCAGATCGCGCAGTGCGTAAGCGCGTGACAGGTCGATGTAGGCCTGCGCGACGGCGCCCGAGAGCGCCAGCCGCGCGCTCGCCGCATCCAGTTCGGTTGCTTTCGCGGACGACCGCGCCATCGCGACCATCGCGGCTTGTTTGCCCCAGAAATCGAGCGACCAGTCGAGCTTCGCCTGTGCCGTGCCGATCCATTTCGTGGTGCCGCCATACGGCGGTGGAATGATGTAGTTTTCGCTGAAGCGCTGGCGCGTTTCCTGTGCGTCGACGCTGACCTGTGGATAGTTCGCAGCGCGATTTGCGGACAATTCGGCCTGCGCCTCACGCATACGGGCGAGGGCTGCGGCCAGAGTTGGACTGCCGTGCAGTGCCTGGTCGATCAACGAATCGAGTTGCTCGTCACCGAACGCGTTCCACCAGGTGTCGTCGATCGCGGGCGTCTTTGCTCCGGCCAGCCCGAGATGCTCGGAGGTCAGGCGGGATTCGGTTGGCGTGGTGGTCGGCGCTGACACGCACGCGCTGAGCCCCATTCCCGCTAGCAGGCCGGCCAGTAGGATGCCGAAAAATTGCCTCATTTCGCGTTTCGCGGTGTTGCCTTGCGAACCTTCTGCGTCGTTGCCATCGGCTCGGCTTCCATGCGCCTCAGCAGGCGCGTTAGCAACTCGATCAACGTGGTGGCTTCGGCGGCGGTAAAGTCCGCGAGCATGTCGTTCCAGAACTTCACCGTTCGGGGCATGAGTTCAGTGGCGACGGAATGGCCCGCATCGGTCAACGTCAGATTGACCACACGCCGGTCGGTCTCGTCACGGCAACGCGCGATCAGGCCGCGCGCTTCGAGTTGATCGATCAGACGCGTGGTGGCGCCGGTGTCGTGTCCCAGATGACGCGCGATATCCGAGCAGGTGCGTGAAATGCCGTCGCGCAGCGACATCAGCGCAATCCAGTGCGTGAAGGTGAGTTCCTGGTCGGCAAAGCGCGCTTCGGCGTGCGGCATCGTCAGGTTGTTCAACCGCCGGATCAGATAGCCGACCGAATTGCGTGCTTTGAACGTGTTCGTTCGATAGAAGGGCTTCGTCACGACGGATTCCACTTAAGCTGCGTGGGCAGTGTCTGCCTAGGCAGCTAATATGTCAATATGTCGTGTCGCTGCCGAGCGCTGCTCGAGTCGGTGGGATTTTGTTCGACGGCTATCCGGCGATGTCCAACCTGGGCTGGCGCTGCGCGGCGCCGAGTTGTTGGGTCACCATGCATATGCCTCCGGCGCGGCACCGCCCGGTCCGGGGAATAACTCGTCGATTTGCTTCAACGTCTCTACGTCGAGCGTGATGTCGAGCGCGGCGAGGCTTGCATCGAGCTGTGCCAGCGTGCGCGGGCCGATGATCGGCGCGGTCACGCCAGGTTGTTGCGCGACCCACGCAAGCGCAACGTCGGACGGTGTCCGGCCGAGCGTTGCGCAGAACGTCTGGAACCTCGTGAGCGCTTTCGATTGAGGCAGCGTCGCGCGGCGTCCCTGTTCGTTGTCGGCCGGGCGGCCGCCGAGCATGCCGCCGGCAAGCGGACTGTACGGCAGGAATGCGAGGCCGTACGCATGGCACGCCGGAATCACCTCGAGTTCCACGGTGCGACGCAGCAGGTTGTAGATGCTCTGTTCCGAGACGAGTCCATACAGACCGCGCTGCTTCGCGATCTCCTGCCCCTGGGCGATGTGCCAGCCGGCGAAATTCGAACTGCCGACGTACAGCACCTTGCCCTGCTGTACCAACAACTCGAACGCCTGCCAGACCTCTTCCCACGGTGTGTTCCGATCGATGTGATGCATCTGGTACACGTCGATGTGATCGGTCTGCAGGCGCTTGAGACTCGCATCGCACGCAGCGCGAATGTTCTTCGCCGACAAACCGCGTTGATTCGGCCCGACCCACGAACCGGTACGCTTGGCGAGATCCGGTGAACCCCATTCCATCGGCGGCGAATACACCTTTGATGCGAGCACGGTCTTATCCCGCCGCTCGCCGCCTTGTGCGAACCAGCGGCCGAGCAATGCTTCGGTCTGGCCGGCGTTGTAGTTGTTCGACGTGTCGATGAAGTTGATGCCGTGGGCGAATGCCGCGTCGAGGATCGCGAAGCTGTCGGCTTCGTTGGTCAGCCACGAAAAGTTGACGGTGCCGAGCCCGAGCGGGCTGACCGACAGACCGGTGCGGCCGAATTTGCGGTATTCCATCGGTATCCTCTTGATAATGGGGCAGTATGTTGCATGGTCGGCGCCGTCGCGACAGTCTGTGGCGAAAATCGAAGGAGGCGGGCAATGAAGGCATGGCAGATCCGGGGCGAGTTCGGCATCGAGAATCTGCGCTGCGTGGACGTGCCGGAACCGAAGGCGGCTGACGGTCAGGTTCTCGTTGAGATGCGCGCGGCGTCGCTGAACTATCGCGATCTCGCGACCGTCCGCGGCATTCCCGGCGCCAAAGCGCCGGCAGCGCTGGTGCTGTGTTCCGACGGCGCGGGCGTCGTCAGCGAGGTGGGTGCAGGCGTGCGGGACCTGCGCGTTGGCGATCGCGTTGCGCCAACGTTTTTTCAGAGCTGGGTCGATGGCGCGGTATCCGCCGAAGCGCGCTCGCTGGCGCTGGGCGGCACGCTCGACGGCGTGCTGCAGGAACGCATCGCGCTCGACGCCAATGGCCTGGTCAAGCTTCCGGACGCGCTGAATTTCGAACAAGCCGCGACGTTGCCGTGTGCGGGGCTCACCGCGTGGCGCGCGGTCGCCATCGAGGCGCCGGTCGGTGCCGGCGACACCGTGCTCGTGGAAGGCACCGGCGGCGTATCGATCTTCGCATTGCAGTTTGCGAAAGCGCGCGGCGCGAGCGTCATTGTCACGTCGTCGAGCGACGCCAAGCTCGATCGCGCGCGCGAACTCGGTGCCGACTACTGCATCAACTATGTGACGACGCCTGACTGGTCGGCCGAGGTGCGGCGCCTCACCGACAATCGCGGCGTCGACGTCGTTGTCGAAGTCGGCGGCGAGAACACGTTGACGCAAGCAATGCAGTGCACGCGGGTCGGCGGCCGCATCGTCGTGATCGGTGTGTTGAGCGGTTTCAGCAGCGCGATTTCGCTGCCCGTGCTGTTTTCAAACAACCTGCATCTGATCGGCATCTCGGTTGGCAGCCGCGCGCAATTCACCGACATGTTGTCGCACATCGAACGCTGGAAGCTGACGCCGGTGATCGATCGCACGTTCGGCTTCGACGCGGTGCCGGAGGCGCTGACGACGATGCAGAGCGGTGAATTTTTCGGCAAGCTGTGCATCCGGTTCGGCGACTGACGGAAACGGCGGCCACGGTCGCGCCGGATGAGCAACTGACAGCGATCGAGGGGCGCCGGGAAGCTGCGACCGATACGCGTGCTTGAAAGCCTTGCGACTGAGGCGCCTAATGCCTTGGCTGAAGGGGAAGTTCATGAGCGGTTGCGCCAACGGCGTCGTCGGGAAACCCGTTCAGGCGAGCACGGACTCTCCGCTGGAGCGCTATCTTCGGTCGGCGAGAAGCCTCACGCTCGACGAGATTCGTCGGGTACTGCCCACTGACCATAGGGCGTCAGGGGGTCTCTACGGCCTTATGCTCGACTACCCCTTGCGCGGCGGCAAGGCGCTGCGCCCGGCGCTTTGCATCGCGACCTGTCGCGCACTCGGTGGCAAGCTGAGTTCCGTGTTGCGCACCGCGGCGGTGCTCGAGTTGTATCACAACGCATTTCTCATCCACGATGACGTCGAAGATGGCTCCGATCGGCGCCGTGCGGAGGCCACGCTGCATCATTCTCACGGAACGCCCATCGCCGTAAACGTCGGCGATGGTCTGCTCGCGGTCTGCATGGGGATGCTATTCGAGAACGTCGAGACCATCGGGCTCGGTCGATCTTTGCGACTGTTCCAGCTCATCACGCGCATGGCGCGGGAGACTGCGGAAGGCCAGATGGTGGAGTTGAACTGGACGCGATTGGCGGCCGCAGCACCGAGCGATCGCGACTACGTAGAGATGGTGTACCGCAAGACCGCCTGGTATTCGTTCATCACGCCCATGCAGGCAGGTGCCATTGCGGCATCGCGCCAGGTCGACCGCGAGTTGCACGTCTGCATTCACCGGTTGGCCGCGTACCTCGGCATCGCGTTTCAGATTCGAGACGACCTGTTGAACCTCGAACACACCGACGACGGCTACGGCAAAGAGTTTGAAGGAGATCTGTGGGAGGGGAAATACACGCTGATGCTGATTCATGCGCTGCGCGCGGCGACGGCAACCGAGCGTCGAGATGCGTTCGAAATTCTGAAGAAGCCGCGTGTCTCCAATATGCAGGCGCTCGCTCGTGCTGTTCAGACAGGCATCGATGACGCACAACTGACGCGTCGTCAGCTCGACGTGATGGAACCGGCGCTGCAGGCGCTGGCGACCGGTGCTTGCGCGAAGACCGAAGACGACGTGCGGTTTCTTCGTGGGCTCATTGATCGTGCCGATGCGATTGGCTACGCCACTGGCGCAGCCGAACGTCATGCGCGACGCGCCGAACGCCAGTTCGCGTCGTTCAAGGCACGCAGCAGCCCGTCGCTGCACCTCGACTTCATCGAGAATCTCGTGGATTTCGTCGTGACCCGAAGTACTTAAAAATGAAGCACGCACCGGTAGACGTTTCTAGATTGCTGCAGCCGTGGATGGGTGGCGTCGGGCGAGCAGGCAATCGCTTCGACGCCGGCGGCGCAATCATGCAGAGCCTGTTTGCACTGCTCCGGCTATCGCCGCATTTCGAACGGGCAGCGCAGACGCTTGAAGAGGCGGGCGCGGAGCGCGACGTTGGGGATGCATCCGTCGAACGGCAACCCGACCGCGAAGCCGCGATGGAAAAACTGCGCGTCGACATCGAAGAGTCGCGCAAGGCCACGGCGGTGCGGCACCGCGAGGTCGACACTGCGATAGATCTCATCGCAAATGACACCAGTGCCCAGACTGAAGTATTGATTGTGTGCCCGCGCCACGGTCGTACCGGTGGCCGGATGCACATCGTCAATCCGCGCTCGCACCCGGTGCAGCTGAGTTTCGTTCCACGCTATGGGATGGGAGTGCCGGCGTCGTATGCAGATTCGCTGGGGCTCACGTTTTCGTTGGGGCTCACCAGCCTTTCGTTGGCCCCCACCCTGGAACCACCACACCTGAGTCTGGCGGCAGGAGAGGCGTGCGCGGTTCGCATCGGCATCGATCTCACGCGTTGCCCGAACGACACCGTGCAGAAGCTTGCATTCCACGTCGACGCGCGACACGACAACGACTGTCTGGCAATCGTCTGGGTGGAGGTGACCATCGTGGACGATGTGCCATGAGCGGGGTACCCACGATCACGCTGTCGGACGCGGATGCCATCGAAGCGGTGCTGCGTTCGATCCAGAAGTTCGTGTTGAAGCACCCGGATACGGTGCAATCGATCGTTGGCGCGTTGGTTCGAGAGGGCCGTTCCTTTGCGCAGACCGATGAGGGGCGCCGACTGCAACTGCACATGGCGCGATCCGAACTGGTGCGTAGACTGTGGCGCGTCTGGGAAGGCAGCTCGCTGTGGATGTTCGACAGCGACGCGCAAGGCCCGTATCCATCCGGCATCGCGGACGCATTGTTCATGACGGCCGCCGGTGACGATCCGGAAGCGATCATTGCCGGACTCTTCAACAAGGACCCTGCGCGATGATTACGGACGCGGTCAGGTCCATCGAAGGCGAGAACGGGGTTGCCCCGATGTTGTTGGGCCTGGTCGCTGCGTCCCGTCGATTGGAGACGACGCTCGCGATTCGCTCCGCCGAGCCGGTGGAAGGGGCCGACCAACTCGTTCTTGCGTTGCTCGGCTGCGTTTCGGTCAATCGTACCGTTGAACGCTGGCTGCGCGATTCGATCTCGGCGGACGGCGAGGGCGGGCCCCCGCGCGGTGAGGTTCTGCGGAGCCTGCTGCGGTGAACGCCATCGCACGTCGCGTGCAAATGGCCGACGGCATCCGCCGTTCCCCGGCCAGCGCCGGCGGCGCCGATGGGCACAAGGAGTGGATGCACTTCTGCGCGTTCCATCCCGCCGCCGACGTGCTCGTCAACTTCAGCCTCATGGACGGCGTCCAGACGCTCGCCGGCCGCGGTGTCGAGGTCGCGCGGGTGGCGCTGCTTGCGCGGATGGATTCGAGCTGGACAGGCTCGGTCGATCGCATCGACCGAAACGTCGATGTGCGCGCCGGCCGCATCGACATTGCGTTCGGCGAAAACTCGGTGCGGTTTATCGATGATGCGTTTGAGGTCCATGCGGCATCGCGCGACGGCCGCATACAGGTGGACATGACATTCCGCCCGGAGGTGGCACCCATCGTCACGCCGAGCGCGCCGATGCAACGCGGATTCGTCCGCTGGCTCATCGTGCCGGCGATGACGGCGAATGGGCGGCTGTGCGTCGACGGCCAATCGCATCGCTTCGAATGCGCGCTCGCGTATCACGACCACAACTGGGGCAGCTTTCGCTGGGGCCACGACTTTTCGTGGCAGTGGGGAATTCTGCTCGACCGCGATCCGCAATCGCGGCGCCGTGTGGTGATCTCTCGCGTGCTGGATCGCGCTAGCCACCTCGTCCACTCCGACAGCGTGCTCGTCGGTGATCACGCGGGCTTTCGTGATTTCCGCGGCCCCGAGGTCGACCTGCGGCGCACCGGACTCGTTAGCGCGCGCCCGCGGTGTCGCGTGCCCGCCGTGATCGATCTCGTGCTCGACGACAATGCCGTTGATCTGCCCGCTGATATCGAGGTCACGGTACAGACATCCCGCGATCGATTGGAGATGGCGTTGCATATGATCGACTACGCGCAGATCGGAATTCCAAACGACGACGGTGACCTTGGGATTTCGGTCCTCACCGAAGCGCGCGCCGACGCTGAGGTGCGCGGCCGGTTTCGCGGGCGGCCCTGGGATCTCGAAGGACCGGCATTGTGGGAGGAGACCGGGGTTGGCTGACGAACATGCGAAGTTTGCACGGGCCGCGATCGAACTCCTCGAGCGCGAAAATCCGCGTGCCGCCGAACGGGTCGCGGCAGTGATCCAACGCTATCGAGTGGCTTTCGAAGTGGGCACGGACGCGTTCGAGCTGGTATCCGAAGCGAGCCGCCTGGGCGTTGCGGTACCACGCCCAACGACTGATGTGAGTGTTCTCTGTGACAGCGCGACACTCAAGCGGCTGCTGGCTGGCAGCGACCGCATCAGTGCTGCGCTGCTCGACGGCCGGCTGGACATGACGGGCACACTGGACGCGCTGGCGGCGCTGGGGATCGCGTTCTCGCTGTTTCTGCGCGGCGCCATCGCCTGTCCGTCGTTCCCGGAACTGTATGAGCAATACGTCGGCACACCATAACCTGGGAGGTGGCCATGCCAGACGAAACAGATGCAGCGAACATTCCATTCGACGATCGCGAACATTTCGAGCGCACGGTCAGCGAAGGCCTGCCGTACGAAGCGAGAAAGTCGCGCAAAAACGTCCCGGTGGTAACGGTCTTCGGCGGCGGCGTTGCGGGCCTGACCGCTGCACACGAACTCATTCAACGGGGCTTTCTGGTACAGGTGGTCGAACGTGAGGCGAGCCAGGACGTCGAGTACGCCTGCGAGGTGGGCGGGCTGGCCCGCAGCCAACCCAAGCGGATCCGGAGCACGCGGCGACCGCACTGGATGCTCTACAACAAGCAGTCGCGGGAGGAGTACGTTGCCGCGAATGCTTCGTTGCGAAACATCGAAGACGAGGGACTCATCGATGGCACACTGAGTGAAGACGAACGCGAGGCGAATCTTGCCACGATCCGGGCGATTCGCGATCGACCGATGCAGCCGGTTCAGAAACGCTATCCGATCTCGCAACGCATCACGTTGCTTGTGCGCAAGGCAGATGACAATCCGGCGAAACAGATAAAGCAGGACGCCGAATCTAAGGTCAGCGATGAGCAACTGCTCGACGCGGACGAACTGCTCGCGCTATACGGGATCGACGCCAATGACGCGTGGGCGCAGATCGAAAACATTCCAGATTGGAACGGCGAGATTCAGGCGCTCATCGGTCAAGCGGGCCCGAATTATCTCAACGGACACAAGCTGGACGCGGTGTGTTGCCAGCTATTCGACGCGGCGATCGAATATCGGAAGCACCTGCGCGACGACCTCGACGCGCTGCGCGAAGCGCACGGCCGCACTTATGATCTCGACCCGTGCGTCGCGCGACGCGAAGCACTGCTTGTCGAGGTGCATGGACGTTGTGACTTCTTCAAGAGCCGACGCAAAAACGTCGCAGCCGCGCGCGCTTGGGCGCACGTCATCAAGAACAAGATCGTCAAGTGTATAGAGAACGCCGGAAATTCGGGCAACGATGCGCTGAAAGCGCGAGTCGACGAGCTCGCCAACGATTCAGATGTAGAGGCCATCCTTAAGGACACGCTGGAGAATTTTGCGGATCACCTCATCTGCCGCG
Source organism: uncultured Gammaproteobacteria bacterium (assembly GCA_963735085.1). Taxonomy (GTDB): domain Bacteria; phylum Pseudomonadota; class Gammaproteobacteria; order Pseudomonadales; family Azotimanducaceae; genus DATJGR01. The sequence continues at coordinate 797,214 of CAVTJP010000005.1, read as the reverse complement.
GCTCTGCGCCGCGGCCCGCCGCAGCGAGTGATGGCGTGGTGGAGCGGCGGCTTCGAATGAACATCGTCGAGTTCAACGTCATTGAACACGTCGTGATGGGCGAGCACGGCTTCCGATTCTTCCCGGGATTCTATCGCCATCTCTTCGATACGATGCGACGTACGCCGGTGCTGGACGCGCGGTGGGTGGAAACCGGCCGCACGGTCTTCGACGAACTCATCGAGCCGCCGCCGGTTCGCATCGGGGCCTCAGGCGGCGGCAGTTACCGCCAGTTCGACCACGCCGAAGGCGGCTCACTCGAGCAGTTGCGGCGACAGCTCGAGTACATCAGCGACGGCTTGGATTTCAGTCTGCGCGACCAGTTGCGCTATCAGGTGCAGGTGCTGAAGTTCATGACGTCCTGCGAGGCGCGACGGCAACTGTACGAGAAGTTTTCGTGGATGGAGTTCGTCGACGGTAAGAGCGAGTACGCCAACCCGGACCCGGAAGGCGCACTCAACACATCCGGTTACTCGGAGGCGGGCGGCAAGCTCGTGCGCGAAATTCCGCAGTTGCTCGTCGCGATGTCCGCCGACGAAACCGATGCGCTCACCAATGGCACGGTCTCGGTGCAGATGATGCTGGATGCGTTGCAGTCGGGCCGGCCCATCGACCGGATGCTGAACGGGCCAACCTCTACCGCCTGGTTGCAGCATTGGAAGCGTTACTTGACGCGCCAGGGCGTGCGTTTCTTCCGCGGTCGTCTCGACCATTTGCAATTCGTCGAGTCGGAACTCGTGCCCGTTGCAACAGGCGATGGACCTTGCGGCAAGCCGCAGCCGGAAAACCCGTACGACCGGTTCTACGAGCGTCCGCGTGACTATGAGGGCAGCTCGGCGGGGAGCGAACGAGAACCCACGCCCGATTTCTATATCTATGCGCTGCCCTACGCGTTGGCAACCGAGTACCTATGGGATGTCGACCAATTCGAACTGAAATATTCGAGTGCGCTGCGGCTGAAGAGCATTTGGCAACAACAGCCCAGGCTGACGGTGTCCGATGCCGAACGAAGCGATGTGGAGGACGCCTTCTGGCTGACGGCTCTGATCAAGGCAGTAGATGAGCTGCGCGCTGCACTCGAGTTCTCCGATGCGCAGGTCAGATATCAGCTAAGAAGTGACGCGGGTCCGACGACCTCGGCCACAGCCCGGCTCGCGCGAGGTGTTTCGCAACCACGCAGCGCGCCGGCGATCTCCGCCACAGCCGTGCACGCGACGGAAAGTCTGAAGAGCGATCTGGAAGAAATCACGAACTGGCGAGCCTTGAGTAAGGTCGACCCGCTGGTGGACACGATCGAAGCCGAGATCAATTCAGATCTTCGCGACGCACACAACGTCAACGTCCTGCGTACCCGAGTGCGCGAAATCCGCGACCGCGTACACGTGACGCGCTTCCTGCCGGCTGGAATGCTGCAACTCGAGGTCGAGATATCACGAGTCGTTCTGGGATTGGAACCCCAGCCGACTCTGCCTGATCTGGGCGCCTATCTGATCGATGTCGCGGAGAGTCGCGCCCGGGCACTCTCGAGGCTCGATGGTGATTTCGCAAGGCTGCTCGATTTCGACCGTCATGCAAACCGGCGCGACGCGCTCGGACAGCCGGTGGGCCGCGATCCGCCGGATTCGCCGTACGGTGTCGAGCGGGACGTGTTCGGCCTGCCGCAGCCGCAGTTTCGCTTTCCGCTCCGCGACCTGAACGGCGTCCAATACTACTTCCGCGAGTTGGTCCGCATTGGCTACGGGCACTTTGTGTTGCCGCAGTCAGCGTGGGGAATTTCCGGGGTCGGCCAGATCTTCATCGGGCGCCGGCGGCCGTGGGTTTCGCGCGGCTACCTTGGCCAGCTGTCCATCGATATCGGCAACTTCTACCGGCCCTACACAACGCGGGGTGGCAACCTGCGGCTATCCGCATGGCAGTCCTCGCCAGTGCAACTCGCGACCTACAGTTGGAATCAGCTCATCGAGGTGGAGCCGCGTGAATACCGTCAACGGGTGACGCCGCCCCGGTACTATCAGATCGACGATGGTTTGATATACGGGCCGAGCGAGCTGTCGTCGCCGGAGCTCAGGCCGTGGCGGACGAGTTACGTTGCGCCGGGTGTTGCATCGGGGCGTGACACGCTCGTTGTCAACCAGAACATGCTGATGATCAACCTGCCCGGCCAATGGGAATACCGTCCCGGGCTGCAGCAGCTCGATGACAATAGTCGTGAGGTCAGGTACCAGATTTCGAACTCGCGCTGGGTGATGGCCGGCAATTTCATGGCGACGCATACCCGCCTCACAACGATGGAATCCGCCAACGAATCCGGCCGCCATGCGTCCAATGCAATCATCGATGAGCTGTTGGGCACGCGCCTTCAGGAGTTGTACAACGGCGGCGGCACGTCGCTCGGCGACGTTGTCGATATCTGGAATCCTGCCGATCACGAAATCCCGGATCTCGCGCCGTTCAAGCGTCTCGATGCAGCGCTGTTCGATCGGCGTATCCCGCACTTCCTGGACGTTCTGGAGATACCTGAGGCAATCGATCGACTGCCGATTCGGGATGATCCGAACGACAGACCGGTGTTCAACCTTACCCAGTTGATCGAGAACGCTCTGCAGCAGCCGGCGAAGGATTGGGAATTCCTGCGCGGTTACGCGGATCTGAAATTCGCCGGATTCGATGCGCTGCTGTCACAGCTCAAGAAGCTTACAGAGCTGTCGAGCGAGTCGATCGACGTCATCGTCAAGAACATGAAGAACCTGGAACGCTGACCCCGAGTTAACTTGCGTGCAATCGATCGCGGGCGACGACCGGGACGCCGCTGTCGGGCACGAACACGAACACCCGGCGCTTCGCCGCTGTTCTGCGTTGCATCAGGCTGAGTTCGACCTGAGTGAGGATGACGCTCAGCACGACGCGCATTTCCACTTTTGCGAAGCGCATGCCGATGCACTGCCGATTGCCGCCGCCGAACGGAAGAAATCCCGAATCGGGTCTCAGCGGTCGACGGTCGAAGACGAATCGGTCGAGGTTATCGCCAAGAGCCGGGTTTCGGTGCAGCAAGTAGATGCACGGGCAGACCATCGTTCCCTTTGGAATCACCCAGTCGCCAAGCCGTACCAGACGCGTTGCAAGACGGTTGATGACCGGCGATATCGGGTGCAGACGCGAGGTTTCGTTGAGTACCCTGCCGATGACACTGGAGTGACTGATGACGTCGTCCGGGTCGAGTTCGGGCGTGCTTGCGATCCGTTCGCACTCCGGCCGCAATGCCGCGATTGCCGGCGCGCTTTGCAGTAGATGATGGAACGACCAGGCGAGCGTCGTGGCGGTGGTATCGTAGCCCGCCACACACAGCGCCAGCAGCGTTTCACGAAGAGTCCGATCGTTCACGCATGGGCCCGGGTCACGCTGCGTTGGATTGACGAGGATCGACAGCGCGTCTTTTCGTCCCAGACCGCCTTCCAATCGCCGCTGCTTGATTTCCTCATCCAGCAGTGCCCAGGCGCGCTCCCGCGCCGGCCAGAACCGCGCAACGTCGGGAAACAGCGTTGGTTGGCCGTTGCAGTGCGCGGTCTCGATCATTTCATGCACGGCTCGCCCGATCGCCTTTCGTCGTGTCGCGTCGATGCGACCGAGTATCGTCGTCAGGATCACGTCCAGCGCCAGATACTCCATTTCCGCCAGCAACGAGAAGGGGTCGTTACGAGGCCACAACGCGACGCAGTCGAGTACCAACTTGCGGATGTCATCGAGAAACCCGTGACGGGCTTCTTCGAGAATGCCGCCGAGGCGGCGGCGGGCTGCCTCGTGCGCCTCGCCGTCGAGCGCCATTAGGAAGCTTTCACCCAGCGCCTGGTGCACCAGCGTTCGCTTGTTGGCAGCGCCGGCCACGAAGATGTGCTGATTGTTCTTTGCGAGTATCTCGGTTGCCAGGTCGGGGTCCGCCACCATCACGATGTCGCGAATGGTCATGGTACTGATCGTGAAGACCGGTCCGTAGCGTTGCCGGCACTCGTCCAGAAACGCCGTCGTGTGGTAGGTAAACGCACAACTCTGCTCGAAGGGCGACATCCTGGGGCCGGACGGCAGTTGGCCCTGCGATCTGCGCACTGGCGATCTCCCTGACAGGTCGTTGAAGGACTCCGCGTACACTCGGCCGACGAGACTTCGTAGGTTTCTACACCGCTCGGCGCGGGCCGTCAAAGCACACTGCTATCGCGCTGTCAGACGTTCCCGCCAACGGTCGCCGACGTTGATCTGATCGCAGAGTCTGGCGAAATCGGGGTGGTCGCGAAGCTGCGTAAAACTGCGAAATTCCGCAGCAAGCGTGATGGCCAGTGCATCTCGCGATTGGACGGCCTGCTGAAGGTGCGCCACGCTGCCAGCCATATCACCGCGCCGCAGCGCGGCGACGGCGCGCAGCGTAGGGCTGGTGATGCGCGACGTACCCTGAGCCTCGCCTGCGTCCAACCGGAGCAACTCGCCGCGCAGAAATGTGGTCACGTCGTTCTGGCCGCCGACGCTCTGATCCAGGGCCGGCAACGCGCGCCTCAGTGAGTCGGTGTCATCCGTCATTGCGGACAGAAATCCGTGGTAGCAGGTGAGCATGAATGACTGTGGCCACCAGGTTAGACCCTGTTCCAACAGGTCAATCGCCTTCGGAACGTTGCCGAGGCACATCTGCGCGCGCGCGAGCCCAAGAATGACATCGGCGTGCAGGGGCGCCAACTGTTGCGCGTGCTCCAGATGAACCAGCGCCTCTGCCGGCAGGCCCGACGTCAGCAGGATATCGGCTCCGTATCGAAGTCGCTCGAGGAACCCCGCATCATTGCGCGGTCGGCACTGCTGTTCAATCTCCGGCAGGCGACCGCTCAGAACGATGCGAGAGGTTACGAGATAGATACCATTGGCCCACGCTCGATCGACGTATTTGTTGGCTTCCGCGAGCCAGTTGGCGTCGCCTTCCATCAACGCCAGCACGCTGCAACAACGCTGGCAGCCCCAGAGCGACGTGTAATGCCTCGGCTGGTCGTGGACGATTTCATCGAAGTACTCGAGAGCTCGCTGCACCGAGACGGGTGTGCCCTGATTGAAGTTGTGCAGCGCGATCTGCTCGAGCGGCTGCTGATGGCCCATATCACGATGCGATTGAATGACCCTTCTTGCAGTGTGCGCGGAGCGGGTCAGCGATTCTCTCGAGACAGGCTCGGCCGCATCGGCACGGCGCGGCGCACTTCGTGCGACCAGGTTCGAAACACGGGCGAGTACTCGTTTCGCCTGTTCGTCGCCGATATCGATCGGCGGGTTTAAGGGTGCTGTGTCGACGTGACCGAATGCCATTGGGACGCTGACTGAATCGATCGAAACAGGCACCAGAATTGCGCGCTCCAGGCCAGCGTAGGCTTCCTTGAACACCCAACGTGACCGCACCGATGCATGCGACCAGACCACCAGGACGCACTTGGCCTGCTGGATCTCGCGTTCGATGACGTGCTCGAAGTCCCAGCCGACGACGATCTCGCGGTCCCACCACACCGTCAAGCCGGCGCCCTCGAGCGCATCGATCAGCGGCTGCACGCGACCCCGGTCGCTGCGCGCGTAGCTGACGAATACATCTGCCATGGGCTGGGGCGAGAGGCAGCCTAACGCAGCACGATCGGGGGAATCATGGCGCTTGCGAATTTGTCCGGCCGGACAATGCCGTGATCGCGAAGCCACTGTTCGGCGGTGTCCGTGCGCGTCTGCCGGTCGGCGGCGAACGAACCGAGCTGCAACCGGGTGGCGGCCGCCATGAGTGGCATGTCGGCACGTTGGTAAGCGACGATCGCCGCCTCGAGCTGAGCGATGCATTGTTTGCGCTCTCCGACGAGCGCGGCGATCGTCGCTTCGGCGGAATGTGCGAAGCCGGTGGCGTGGGGCAGTCGCGACCGCTTGAGATGCCCCGCCTCGTCGCGCGTCGCGCCAACGAGCGCCTTGAAGCGTTCATCCTGCCGCCCGATGTGGTTCGCCAGCGCGACGGCCGCACAAAGCCGCGCGAAGCGCAGCAGGCCGCCGAGCATTTCCATCTCGAAGTTTCCGGCGTCCACTAGGCCAGACCAGTGCCGCTCGACTAGATCCCATGCGGCTTGTGGTTGGTCCTGATAGAGCAGCACGCGCACGCCGTTGACCGTCAAGAAGATATGCATGCCGACGTAGTGCTGGCAACGAACGCGATCCAGGGCCTGCGTCATTCGGGCGACAACGTCGCCGGGGTTATCGTGAGCCAATGCGACGACTGGAGCGAGGGCCGTCTCGTAGACGGCGTCAGCGAAGACATCGCCGCGGATCCGTGCGCTTTCCCGGCCCGCGTCCAGTCGCCGGTTGAGCTCCTCAATGGCGCCGGCGAAAATCAGCGACGGGGCGAGATATTCGTCGACCTGCGCGAGTTCCCAAACGATGCCACCGCCGGCAAGGCGACGCAGGCCATCCTCGGCAAATCGCCACCACAAGCGGGAGCGCCGCCACTCGCCGAGGAAGTAATGCGCTGCGCCCAGGCAGAATGCTGCGTAGAACTTCTTGTAGGCAAGTTCGATTAATGCATAACGCGCGGCGGCGGGTAGCTCGCGATCGGCGAGGAGCGCGCGAAACGGCGCCGCATCCGTTCTCGTGTAGTGGGCTTGCTGCAGTATCGAGTTCACCTCCGTCCTTCTCTGCGCCTCGTATTTACGCCATACGCGGCTTGCCTCGCGCAGCACTTTTCGGCTGTTGCGTGCATACATTTTCCCGATCGCAGCCTGACGCGTGCCTTCGTAGAACAGGATGTATCGGCGCACGTCACGGTTGCCCCGCAGCAGCGCGGTGCGCAACGCGCGTGTGAGAATGATCTCCGATTCTGCATGGGCGACCGGTGCCACCCGCAATCCGAGCCCGATGATCTGGGAGATCCCTGCGTTGTTGCCGTCGCGCCGTCCCGGACGTTCGTCGAAACCAAAGATCAGCGATAGAACGAGCGACTGGATCCGATACCAACGCGCCAGACGCAAACATTTCTTGATGTCGCCGGAGTACTGGAAACCGAGTTCGGGCAGCAGCTCCTTCATGATCTCGTGTGCGTCGATCAGATTGGCCGCTTTCATGTGCTCGGACGCGGCTTGCATCCTGATCTGAACGAGCCGCTCGATCGGCAGCGGTGCCGAAATGAGCTCCGTCAACACGCTGGCCGCCTGGTCGCTCCGCCCGCTGTTGGACAGCGCGTTCGCGTACGCGATCATCAAATCGGGGCCCGGCTCCGATGCTGCACCGACTGCGATCCGGTAGTAGTGGACGGCCTGGTCAAACGCATATTTCGAGGCCGCCTCTTCGGCGGCGGCTACGGCGAAGCGAAACGCATTCGCTGTGTCGCCGCCCGCCAGACAGTGCTCCACTTTGAGCGCACTATCGATGCTCGGCTCGTCCAATATGCGCCCGGCAATGGCCAGGTGGATGCTTTGCCGCCGATGCGCATCCATTCTGTCGACGACGGCCTCGCGAAGACGATCGTGATAGGGCTCCAGAGACGTCTCGTCGTCACCCACAACGTTGATCCAACACAGACTCGAAACCTCTTCGATGTCGTTGGAGTCTATGCTCCCATTGACGATGTCGACTGCAAACTCGACCGGCAGCGGGTGATTGGCGGTCGCGACTACTTCGACAAGCTCGCGCAGCTTTTCTGGGAGCTGTTCAAGACGCTGGCCAATCGAGCTGTGCAGCGTCGTGTGAGTGCCCACGCCGCTGCGCAGTTCGATCAAACGCGACAATTCACCTATCAGGAACGGTGATCCGCCCGCCTGGGCGACCACGGAACGAACATCACTGCCTTGATCGGTCCCGGCGAGCTGGCTGAACAATGCCGCCGCGGTTGCATCGTCGAGCGGTGAAACAGGCAGCACGGTATTGGTGATGTCGAATTCGCGCTCGACGTCGCGGAGCTGCTCGACGAACGGATGATCACCGGAACGATAGCTGAGGATGATGAACACATTTGGCGGCTCGTCTCCCTTGAGCAACTCTCGCAGGGCCAGCACGCTGTCGAGGTCGCCCCACTGCGCGTCATCGATCCACATGACCACCCGCCTCCGGTCGCCCAGACGCAGCAGCAGATCGCGAAGCCCACTCAACGCGCGACGCCGCGCCTCGATTGGCTCCAGGGTCTGTTCTTCCGGCAGCGCCGCCAGTGCTTCCACGACGCCGAGCACCGGAAACCGACTGAGCAGCGGCGCGGCATAGCGCGACCGTGGGATCAATGAGATCACCTCGTGTGGCGGCATGTGGCTCAGGTAGCGCGCCAACCCATCGACTAAAGGATCGATTGCACGGAATTGAACGGTTTCGTTGCGTCTACATCGTCCCGTCAGCGCGACGAGTCCGCGATCCGCGACTTTCGATGCGAGGAACGTGCGAACGAGCGTGGTCTTGCCGATTCCGGATTCACCAACGACGTGAACGATGTGGGGCCGCGATGGAGCCTTCTCGAACTCTGTGGCCAAGGCTGCCAACTCTGTTTCGCGACCCACCAACTCGCTGTGTGGCTCGCGGAGGTGTCCATTTGCCGGGGCGGGTGATGCACCCAGCGCGTCGACGAGTGCGTCGATGCACTCGGCGCCTCCGCGCCGATGCGGCTCGACCGTGAGCAGGCTGCGTAGCGGGCTCCGATACCGTTCGGGTACCAGTTGGAGAAACGCCCAGTCGTCTTCGTCCGGCGCAACCATGATGGCCGGTGACACCCAGGTACCGGTAAGCAGATGGAACACCGTCACGCCGACGCTGAACCAATCCGAGTGCGGTCCAGGTTGTCCGGCGATCTGCTCCGGTGCCCAGTACCGCGGCGTGCCAGCGCCGATGGTGCGCGTCAAGCCGTCAAGGTACATCGAGGTCGCCAGGCCGAAATCGAGCAGCACGACGCGCCCGGACGTGGAAACCATGATGTTGGACGGTTTGATGTCCCGGTGAAGCTCGCCCTGGGCATGGAGCGCACACATGCCGTCGGCTAGCTGCGGCAGCGCGCTGATAAGCCGGGACTCCAGCGCTTCGCTCAATCCGGGAAACGTCCGGCTCTGCCAAACGTAGCTCTGCAGATCGACGCCGTCGATCAGTTCCATGGTGAAAAAGTGCGGTTCACCTTCGGCGACGAGTTCGTAAAACCGGACGAGGTTCCGATGCCGCATCTCGGGCAAGCGCCGGAATTCGCTCTTGAGCGAGAGGATGAACGTAGGTTCGGTGCTGACCACCGTTTTCAGCGCAATCTCGACGTTGCGCGCATGATCGCGGGCGCGAAAGACATTGCCAACCGCGCCGCGGCCGATTCGTTGTAGCAGTTCGTATCGGCCGCTGGCCAGCAAGGTACCCACTGTGGGCTCGGCGGTGTCGATGGACACGATCCTTCTCGCTAGTTCGGGTTCCACGTCTTTGCGCCATCATCAGTCCGTTTGCGACCCGAATGCAACGAAGCGCCGCTCACGAATCGGAAGGGCTAAGCGCTAGAACGTGGAACGACGGTGACGTCGTCGAGCCTGGAAGTTGCGATCAGCACCCGCGATTGCGGTTCCCGGATCGAAAGTGTCGCGATGTAGGTCGGTGCGTAGCGGTTGATCGACGGCGCCGCCGGATCGTTTCGTCGGGATTCGAACAGCCCAGCCAGTCGCAAGCCGACCCGTAGCTGACCACCGATGATGTCTTCCAGACTGTGGCTCCACGTGAACAGCATTTTGCGTTCAAGCGCCTGTTCGACTTCCGCTGCCGACAAGGTCTCGATCTCGACGAATGGGAGCGCGTATCGAACCGTCAAACCGGCATCCGAACTGCCATCGTTCTCCTCGAACAGGTACACCAACGGATTGATTGAGCCGGCGATCAATCGGCCACCGTGCTTCAACACGCGCGCGCATTCTCGCCAGACACGATGAATGTCGGCGACGTAGGGATTCGATACCGGGTTGAAGATCAGGTCGAACGAGCTTTCGTCGAATCGCGACAGGTCCAGCATGCTGCCTTGTTCGATGGTAACGGCAAGCGCGTTTCGTGCGCAGACGGCGCGGTCGAGTTCGAGTTGTTCCGCTGAAAAATCGTATGACGTAACGTTTGCGCCCGCCGCGGCGAGCACCGGTACCTGCTGTCCGCCACCGGACGCGAGGCACAAGACCGATTGGTCTTTGACCTGCCCGAACCATTCCCTGGGAACGGGGTCCGGGCCCGCGACTGTCAAATCCCAGTCGCGGTTTCGGGCACGAACGATGATGTCGTCCGTGACGGGCGTGGACCACTGACAGTTCGTTCTGGCCGCGCGGTCCCAGGCTTTTCGATTGTGTTCGATGAGGTCCATGCGGCACCATGTCGGACATGAATGAGCGGCACGATCGAGCGCAAGACGCCGACGGTAAGAATCCGGTGCGTGCGCACCTCAAGCTGTCCATCGTACTGTTTTTCTTCATGTTTGTGCCCGCAATTGCCGCGGAGATCGGCTTCGGCCGCCTGCTTACCCACTATGTACCGCGGCCGAATCTGCCGACGATTCTGATCGGTGCAGCGCTGCTGATCGTGGTATTCATTCTCGGCATGCTCATCGGAGCAACTGGCTGGCTGTTCGTCATGAAGCCGTTCGTTCGGAGGTCGATCCTCGCGCGCTTTTTCCTCCTCCCGAACGCGCCTGTCTTTTCGAAACTCTGCGCATGGATTTTCGGTTGGGCGTATCCCGAACGTGGCCGACAGGAGAAATGGCAATGATCCAGACATCGTTTACCCGGCTCATGCAATGCCCCGCTCCGATTCAATCGGCTGCGATGCCGGGCGTCTCGACGCCTGCGCTGGTGGCCGCCGTTGCGGCAGCGGGCGGTGTCGGAATGTTTGGGGCGCCGATGATGCCAGCGGAGTCGCTCGGACGAATTCTGGATGCGCTACGCGGGCAAGCAGGTGGCGGCGTATTCGGCGTGAACTTCCTGATGCCGTTCCTCGATCGTGAGTGCGTCATCGTTGCGGCCCGCAAATCGAAACTGGTCGAATTTTTCTACGGTGACCCCGACGCCGATCTCATCGCACAGGTGCACGCACACGGCGCCAAGGTGAGTTGGCAGATTGGGTCGCTTGCCGAGGCGGTGGCTGCGGAGCGCGCCGGGTGCGATCTCGTGGTCGCGCAGGGAACCGAAGCGGGCGGACACGTACGCGGTCAAACCAGTTTGTTTCCACTGCTGTCACAGGTGCTCGATGCGCTGAAAATTCCGGTGCTCGCGGCGGGGGGTATCGCAACGGCGCGCGATCTCGCTGCGATACTGGCCTGCGGCGCTTCCGGCGCGCGAATCGGCACGCGTTTCGTCGCGGCAACTGAAAGCGGCGCACATCCGCAATACGTGCGCGCGCTCATTGACGCTTCTGCCGCCGATACGTGTCTGACCGAAGCCTTTTCGGTGATGTGGCCGAATGCGCCGCATCGCGTGTTGCGTTCGGCGGTCGCTGCCGCGGAGGCGCGCCCGGAAGAGATCGTCGGTGAGACGCGAATCGGTGACCAGACCGTGCCTGTGCAGCGGTTCTCGGTCGTCTGCCCCACGTCGGACACCGAAGGTCACGTCACTGCCATGGCCCTATATGCGGGCGAGTCGGTTACCAACGTGAACGCCGTACAACCGGCAGCCGAGATCGTGGCCGAGTTGGTCGCGGGCGCGGAGGCTGCGCTCACGTCCGCTGCAGTGTGACCCTTCGGAGAAAAATCCCGAGCAGGATGGAACCCGCTGCACGGGTCTTTTATGCTCGCTGTCCGTCAACCACATTTGGGGATTCCGATGAAGGCTTGGATACCGTTCATGCTGACTTTCGCGCTGGTCGCATCCGCTCACGCCGAGCAGGCCGCGTGCGTCTATCCGAAGGAGCCCAGCGCCACGCCGGATGGCAACACCGCAACCGAGGAGCAGATGATGGCCGGGAAGGACGCCTTCATGAGTTTCAACTCGGGGATGAATGCCTATCTCGATTGTCTGAAAGCCGAGCAGGATGCGTTGACCCCGAAGGATGCGTCGAAGCTGACCGACGACCAGAAGAAGGAAATAAGCGCACAGAAGGCGGCGCTGGTCCAAAAGTACAACGCGGCCGTTGATGAGTTGCAGGCGGCGGTTGGGCACTTCAATGATCAGGTCAAGTTGTACAAAGCGAAGCACCCGCAGTAGTCAGCGGGCGGTGAGATCAGCGTCTTCGTAGCGAACTGTTCAGGAACCGTTGTGAAGTACACATGCTTTGACGTCACGATCAGCGAGCGGATTGCGCACATCGTCTTGAACCGCCCGGAAAAGCGCAACAGCATGATCCCCGAGTTCTGGGATGAATTGCCGGCCATCATCGAGGACATTGATGGTGGCGCGCGAGCACGGGTCATCGTGCTGTCGTCCACCGGGCCGCACTTTTCTTCCGGGCTCGACGTGAGCGCCTTCGGTGCAGGGTCGATTGCCGGCAACGCGGACGAAGCACGCCGGCAACGTCAGCATGGCGCCTCTTTCTACGACAACGTGCTGCACATGCAGGACAGCTTCAGCGCGCTGGAGGCCTGCCGTATTCCGGTGCTGGCGGCGATGCAGGGCGGTTGTATCGGCGGTGGCGTCGACCTGATCACCGCGTGCGATATCCGCTACGCCAGCGCAGATGCGTTCATCACGATCTTCGAAACCAACATTGGTATGACAGCGGATGTGGGGACGTTTCCGCGACTGGTGAAGCTCATTCCCGAAGGCATTGTGCGTGAACTGGCGTACACCGGCCGACGCATGATGGCCCAGGAGGCGCAGCAGTGCGGCCTGGTCAATCGGGTATACGCCGACCAGGCAACGATGCTCGACAGCGTCATGCAGATCGCCGCCGAGATCGCGCGCAAAGCGCCGCTGGCGGTGTACGGCTGCAAACGCATGATCAACTATGCGCGGGACCACAATACCGCCGACGGGCTCGATTACATCGGCATCTGGAATGCCAGCATGCTGCAGGGCGAAGAGATTTCCGAAGCGATGCGCGCGAATGCCGAAAAGCGAGCTGGAGACTTCGTCGATTTGCCACCACGTCGTCGCCGTTCAAGCACATCAAGCTGACCCAATGGGGTATTGACGTCGCTCGCTGAGGCGCATCAGTGCGCTGACGAGTGCGCTGAGGCGAGCCCGGCTGCCCCTTTTAGGTTTTCGCGTAGCACGTGCCTTGCCGTAAACTCCGCGATCCGACGTTGCAATGATGCGCCAAATGAATTCCCAGCCTGCCGTTGAGCACCCCGCCATATCCCGCCCACAGATCACCGCAGCGGTGATCGGTAACGCGCTCGAGTTCTACGATTTCACGACGTACGCGCTGTTTGCGGTGCAGATCGGCCGCACCTTCTTCCCGAACGAGACGCCGTTCGAGAACCTGATGCTGTCGCTGCTGACATTCGCGGTCGGCTTCGTGGCGCGTCCTGTCGGTGCGATCGTGATCGGTGCGTTCGGTGATCGCGCCGGGCGCAGGCCGGCGATGGTGTTGAGCTTTTCGATGATGGGCGTGGGCGTGCTCGGCGTGGTGTTGACGCCGTCGTACGCGATGATCGGCGCAGCCGCGCCGGTACTGCTGCTGCTGTTCAGGCTCATTCAGGGGTTCGCGCTCGGCGGCGAGGTGGGTCCAACCACCGCGTTCCTGATCGAAGCGGCACCGCCGCATCGTCGCGGGCTGATCGGCGCGTGGCAGAGCGGCAGTCAGGCGATTGCGTCGTTGATCGGCGCCAGCGTGGGGCTGGGGCTTACCTATGTGCTCACCGCACAGGAGTTACAGGAATTCGGCTGGCGGATCGCGTTCGGTCTGGGTGCCGTGGTGTTGCCGTTCGGGCTGATCATGCGCCGCGGTCTGCCCGAAACGCTGCACCGTCACGAGGCGCCATCCGCCATTCACCCGACGGCCCAGGGGCCGCTCAGTCACGCCAGACCGATTCTGTTGGGCCTCGGTATGATCATGAGCTTTACGACGTCCACGTATGTGTTGCTCTACATGACTACGTACGCCTCGCAGACGCTGCATATGTCGGAGTCGGATTCATTCAGTGCGTCGGTGGCGAATGGCGTCTGCGGCGTCGTCTTTGCGCTGTTGGGTGGTGTCCTGTCGGACCGGTTTGGCCGTAAGCCTGTGATGATCTCCGCGCGCGTGCTGTTTCTACTGGCGATCTTTCCTGCATTTTCATTGATGGTGAGTAATCACGACACACTGACGTTGATCGTTGCGACCGGGTTGCTGAGCGCGCTGAGTTCCACCAGTGTCGGGGTGGCGCTGGTCTGTCTCACCGAATCGCTGCGCAAGGACGTGCGCAGCACCGGTCTGGCGGTCGTCTATGCAATCGGCGTGGCGGTATTCGGTGGCGTCGCGCAACCGTATGTGACGTGGCTGATCAAGGCGACGGGCAGTGCGATGGCGCCGGCATGGTACATGATGGCGGCGGCCGTGATCGGCATTGTCGCGATGTCGCTAATGAAGGAGACGGTACCGGCCAAAGCGACCGGCCCGGCGATCGGCATCGAGATTGCGTGAACAGATAACGCTTTGACAAAGGCGCGCCGACCTTGACTTAGCCGTCGGACTGTTTCTTTGGTGCCTTCACGGGTGCACGTGCGTCGTAATCCAGTTGCATCGCCTTGAGTCGCATCACGCCGTAGTACACGGTGATCGCCATCGTCACGACGAGTGCGCCGACGGACATGCGTTCTTCGTGATACATCTCTAGACGGTAGAAGATGTAGCTCGCGATGATCAGGGCGAGAATCGCCACGTTCAATATCCAATTGGTTCGCTTGGATACCACGTAGTGCAAGGTGCCAAAGCCGGCCAGTTGGTAAATCATGAACGGCATAATCGCGACCGCCGGCAGCAATTCCGATGGTCCGAGTACAACATCGACGGCGTTGGGTGCCCGGGCGTGCAGCAGTGTGCTGGTGGCGAGTTCGTGAAACAGCGCCGGCACCGCAGCCAGAAATGGCACTGCGGCCAGCAGTTCAAGCACCAACGCGCCGCTCCAGACGCCGATTTTCGATGCAGTATCGGCGCCGCTCGACGATTGCGAGCCGATGAACAGGCCGCCGACGATCGCCGCTCCGCTCGACAGCATCAGCAGTTCCACCGTGATGCCGAAACTCGCCGGCTCGCCGGCCTTGATGAGCAGCAAGCCGAGGAAGCCAGGCGTATAGAACATCACCCGAATCAATCGCGCCCAGACGCGTGCGTCACGATCCGGCGGTAGCAGCGGCAGCGCGGCTCCGTCCGTCCCCACGGTTTGTCGTGCCAGCTGCTTCGACATCTGTGCCCCCTTAGATTGGATTGCTTCGAACCAAAAGCGAGGCAATTGTGCGGCCGGGCGCGCGCCGCGTCGAGCGGCGTATCATCGCGCGCAAGACTACGGCGAGTATCGACCTATGCAAGTGCCGATCGGCTGGGATGCATTGACGCCCCCCAATGAAACGGTTGACGAGAATGGCAATCCGGCGCCTGCCAATCCGGGCTTCGGCGTTGCCGACCCGCGCGCGCCGCGCCGCCGCACGTACGATGACTCCGAGGTGGTTGCGCTGCGCAAACATCTGCGCAAACACAATGGTCTGTTCGGTCTCGAAATCGTCAGTCCGGATGAAGTGGAACGCGCAGCGCGGATCTTTCGGCGCGACGGCTTCGTCGTGGTGCGCGACCTGCTGGATGCGCAGCAGATCGAGCGGTTTCGCCGTGGCTGTGCACGCGCGCTCGACGCGATCCTGTCGATTCCCGGATTGCAAGGCCGCCGATACCTGACCGAGACTCAGCGGTTGCCGCACCGCTACAGCTTTGGCACCAGTTCGGCGTCGCGCCACATGATGCACGACGCGGATTGGACGGCGATGATCGACCTGCCTACCACGACGCCGATTCTCACCGAAATCTTCGGCACCGCCGATTATCTGGTCCGCGGCGGTGGCGGTGATGTCTGCCTGCCCGGCGCGATCGAATATCAGCATCTGCACTCGGACCAGAAGGATTCGCTGCAGATGCCGCCGGGGCGGCTGCGGCAGGCTGTCGCGCTGGGCGTCGAACTGCGCACGCAACCCAACAGCGACGAACTCGAACTGGCGACGCAGCGATTGATCATCGAACGCACCGCGCCGTTCGTGACGATCAATTTTCTGCTCTCCGACATGACGTGGGAAAACGGACCGATTAGACAGATTCCCGGATCACATGCGACCCAGGGCTCGCCGCCTTTGCCCGCTGATGAACCCGAGTGGATGCGCCTGTCTACGCTCGTTGGCGCGCCGGCCGGCGCCGGTGTGTTCCGCGACATCCGCGCATGGCACGGCGGTACGCCGAACCTGAGCCGGGACGTGCGCTTGATGCCCAACATCGAATACGTCGCGTCGTGGCATTCCAGCATGCCCTACGCGCAATGCATGCCGCACGACCTGTGGATGGATTTGTCGCCACACGCGCGGCAACTGTGTCGCCATATCAAGTGCGAGCCGGGCGTGTGGCCGCGCGGTGCCGGCGTGATGCATCCGTTGGCGAGTGGCCGTGCGCGGGCGTTGCAATCCGCCACGCCGGATCAAAACTACAGCTAATCCACGGACTCTTCGAGTCGCTCTCGATACGGCGTCATATTCCAGTTCGGGTAGCGCACCTGCGCACGCGCGAGCGTCGTTGGCGTCCAGAACGGATGCCCCGGTGGATGCACGCCGAAGCAGGCGAGTTGTTCGGGGCTGGCGTGGTCGAAGATCGCATGCCACGGTTTGGTGTGATGGAACGGCCACGCATGGTATCCGATCGCGTCGTTGGTCGCGTTCTTGTAGCAGGCCATCACCGCATAGCGATGGCCGCGCGGCGCGGTCATGTTGGTACCGCGGTGATAGACGTCGATGCCGTATGGGAAAATGCTGCCCGCCGGCGCCGCGCTCGAACGTTCGTATTCTCGCAGGCGTTGTTGCAGTGCCGGATCGTTACTCAACGTCGCTTCAGGGCCGGCCACCTTGTTGGCATCTTGCCGAGAGACATAGTGCGCTGGGCCGTGCGCTTCGGTGACGTCGCTGAAATAGCACAGGATCGTGACGCAGTTCAGGCGGTCGTCTTCGGCAGGCGCGGTCAGCGTGTGATTGACGAAATCACAATGAAACGGCTGATCGTAGTCGGCATCGCCGGTGAATTTGGCCCACGCCTGGCATTGGTACAGGTGTACGTGATCAGTCTGCATCGCGCAGCGGGCGAACTCGATCAGCGCCGGATGCACACCGATCAGATTCAGCGCCGGCGAACAGTCGAATGGGATCGCGTCGAAGGTCTTGAACTGGGCCGGATTGAATGCGCCCATCCCATCGGCTTTCTTCTTGATCAACGGTGCGTCGGCGCCGGACGTTCTACCGAATACCTGTTCGAAGTCACGGCGTACTGCCGCAACCTCGTCGCCGTTGAAGAAGCGCTCGATCAACACGCCGCCGTCACGGCGCCATGTATCGACGTGCGCAGCGGTGAATCGCGCGCTCACGGCGTCGTTTCCGTTGCACGCGGCCACAGCCAGCGCAGTGAATCGGCGAACAGCGCGCCGCCATGGCGCAGGCTGTGGCCGCCGTTGCCGAATTCGAAACGGTGGTCGTAGCCGGCGTACATCAATGCGTTGTCGACGGTTTTGTTTGCAAGCGGCCAATCGCCGGTCAGCGTTTCGGCGTCGTGCGCGCCGCTGGTCAGATAGACCCGAATCGGTTTGCGCGGCGTGGTGCGGATCAGGTACGGATAGTTGTGGCCGCCGCGAATGTTCGTGAACGAACCACAGTGGCTCAACACACGTCGAAAGTGATCTGGATGTTGCCACGCGACCGTGAACGCGCAGATGCCGCCGCTGCTGATGCCGCAGACCATGCGCCGCTCGGGCTCGTCGCTGATCGTGATCGGGTGTTCGCGCACGACGAACGGCAGCACTTCGTCCATCAGAAAACGACCATAGTCGGGTGTCAACGAATCGTATTCGAAGCTGCGCTGACGCATGGCCACTTCGCGTTGCGCGGGACTCTGCACTTCTTCGATATCGTTCGGGCAGCCGGGATTGACGAACACCGCGACGGTTGCATCGATGTCGCCGCTGGCGTGCAGGCTGTCCAATACCTGCGCTGCGCGCACCGGCCCGCGACGGCTCACATAGCCGTAGCCATCGTTGAACACGATCAGTTGTGCGGCACGCGCGGCGTCCAGATTGGCCGGCGTGTACACGTAGATGTCGCGCCATGTGTCCGGATAGATCCGAGAATCGCGCCAGCGCGCGTGCTTTTTGATCGTGCCCGGCGGGATCGCGGCGTCGGTGAACGCTTCGGGACAGGGGTGGTACGGCGCATCCCCGGCGTGATTCAGGGACGCGACGATGTCGGCATTCGAGCGATCGTTGACCTGGCGCGGCAGCGGGCGATCGAGGCCCAGGGCAACATGGGTTTCGACGTTCATCGGCATGACAGAAGGTGGCCTTTCGTAGCTTTGGAAGGTCCGACCGCGCGCAACCGCTGCTCGATCGGACGGCAGTCCGTCGGTTAGCATCGCGTTCGATCGAACGGAGGGTCTCATGAAACTGCCTTTCGCTGCGCTGGTCGCGTTGCTGTGTACCGTGGCGCTTGCCGCGCCGAACTAGGCCGACGCCGGTGAATCGGACGGTCAAAATCGAATTGAACGGCGCCCCGCTAACGCTGGAGGTGGAAGAGACGGCATCGCTGCTGGACGTGTTGCGCAACGAACTGCGGTTGACGAGCCCGCGTTACGGCTGCGGTGCCGGCGAATGCGGGACGTGCGCGGTGCTGATCGACGGCGAGGATCGCGCCTCGTGCAGCGTCGAGATCGGCCACGTCGACGGCAAGCGTATCACCACCGTCGAAGGCATCGGGACACCCGACGCGCCACATGCGATCCAGCTCGCGCTGCTCGAGAAGCAGGCCGGACAGTGCGGCTATTGCCTGTCGGGGTTGATCGTCGGTGCGAAGGCGCTGCTCGATCGCAATCCGTCGCCGACCCGACGCGACGTGGCCGAAGCGCTGGCGTGGCATCTGTGCCGCTGCGGCATTCACAATCGCGTCATCGATGCCGTGCAACTCGCGGCCCAACGGCTGCGTGAGGGGGCGCAGTGATTCCCGCGACACTCGAGGCCAACCCGATCCTGGCGCGGTGGGTGCAGATCGAGCCTGACGGATTCGTTCGCGTGGCGTTCGGCAAGGTCGAATACGGCCAGGGCATCGTCACCGCGCTCGCGCAGATTGCGGCGGAAGAGTTGGATGTGCCGCTCGCGCGACTACGCGTGACGAACGCCGCGACCGATCGTGTACCCGATGAAGGCCTGACGGTGGGCAGCATGTCGATCGAAACGTCGGGTGCCTCGGTGCGGGCAGCATGTGCGGAGGTGCGGGCACTGTTCATCGCCGAAGCCGCGCGCAGGCTCGGCTGCGGGGGGGATGCGCTCAGCGTGGTTGATGGTGCGTTGTTTCGCGACGACCAGGCGACCGGCGAGAGCTACTGGACACTCGCGCACGCGGTGGACTTACAGCGGCCGCCGACCGGCACCGCGCGATGGAAAACGTCCGATCAGCATCGGCTGGTGGGCGGGGAGGTGGCGCGCCTGGATTTGCCGGCGAAGGTATTCGGCGGTGGATTCATTCAAGACCTGCACTTGCCTGGGATGTTCCACGCGCGCGTGCTGCGTCAGCCCGGGCCGAAGGCGCGTTTGTTGGAAATCGACGACGTGGCGGTGCGTCGTGCAGTGGACCCGGACGAAGTCGATATTCTGGTGGACGGCGCGTTCGTGGCGTTAATCTGCAGCACCGAACGCGCCGCGGTGCGCGCACACGCAGTGGCCGAACGTACCGCGCGTTGGGAGAATGCCCGCGCGTTGGATCCGGCCGACGGCGAGGCTGTTTCACTGAAGGCGCTGCCGGATATCGAATACACGCTTGGTGAGGCGGTCGCACCCTCTAATCGCCGTCAGCATCGCGCGACGTTTTCGCGGCCGTATATTTCACATGGCTCGCTGGCGCCGTCATGTGCAATCGCCCGGTTCGCGAATGGCCGGCTGCAGGTCTGGACGCATGCTCAAGGCGTGTATCCGTTGCGGCTGAACCTGCAGCGGATCACTGGGCTTGCAGTCGAGGCGATTACGGTAGAGCACGTGCAGGGTGCTGGAACATACGGCAACAATGGCGCCGACGATGCCGCCTACGATGCGGCGGTGATTGCGATGCGGCGTCCCAACGAGACGATCCGGGTGCAATGGCGCCGCGAGGACGAGTTCGGTCATGCACCTGTCGGCTCGGCGATGCACATCGAGCTGACGGCGGAATTGGACGGCGACGGCAGGCTGGTGGATTGGACGAGCGAACTCTGGAGCGGCCCGCATCCGAACCGCGGCCGTGCGCTCGCCGAACTCGCGTTGCCGCGCGCGCCGTCGTCGACCGCCCCCGACGCGGTGACGCCTCCGGACCCGGCGGTGATGCTGCGGTTCAGCGGCGGACGCCTCAACTCGGTGCCGGCGTACGACATCGCGGCCACGCGCATCACCGAACATTTGATCCAGAAAACGCCGATCAAGGCGTCGTCGTTGCGTGGGCTGGGCGGGCCACCGAATATCTTCGCGGCCGAGTGTTTTGTGGATGAACTGGCCGAAATCGCCGGATCTGATCCGCTCGCGTATCGTCTTGCGATGCAATCCGATCCACGCGCACGCGGCGTGCTCGAACGCGTTGCCGAACTCGCGCGCTGGTCGCGCCGGAACGAACTCGAGCCTGGGCGTGGACTCGGCATCGCCTACGATCGCCACCGCGACCGCGGCGCCTATTGCGCTGTCGTCTGCGAATTACACGTGGACGACGAGGTGCGTCTCGATCATCTGTGGTGCGTCGCCGATTGCGGCTTGATCATCAATCCCGACGGTGCCAGGAACCAACTCGAAGGCGGCATGGTGATGGCGGCGAGCTGGACGCTGAAGGAGCAAGTGCGGCTCGGCGATACGGGCATCACGTCGGTGACGTGGGGTGAATATCCGATCCTGCGTTTCGACGAAGTGCCGCCAATCGACGTGGAACTGATCGCAATGCCGAACGCGACGCCGTGGGGCGTCGGCGAGATTTCGCTAGGCGCGACGATGGCGGCGATCGGCAACGCGGTCGCGCAGGCGCTCGGCGCACGCATCCGCTCGATGCCGTTCACCCGGGAGCGCATCGCGGCGACGCTGTTGGGCGGCTGACGGAGACGAAGCGCGAGAGTCGAGAGCCGGGAGCGCGGACAAGCCGCATTGATTCCGTTGGGTTGACATGCGGTTGCGGTTGACATACGGTTGCAGGCAGAGATCTGGAGCCCCCTAATGAGTCCATCTGCGGTCCAACTCGACCCGAAGCGCGCCGCCGAAGCGCTGTTTGAGGCGCACAAGGACGAGCGCGCCTGGCTCGATACGTTCGGTGAGCAGCTCGACCGAAAACGCGCCGGGTACACGTTGGAACGCGTGTTGCTGATCTGGGATCTGAGTCAGGCCGACTGCGCCCGCGTGTTCGGCGTCAGCCGCCAGGCGGTCGGCAAATGGCTGGCGCAGGGGGTGCCGGCGGATCGGGCCGAGGTGATCGGCAATCTGGCGGCAGCCACCGACCTGTTGGTTCGCTACCTCAAACGTGACCGGATACCCGCCGTTGCGCGGCGGCCGATTGCAGCGCGCGGAGTGTCGTTGCTGGACCTGCTCGCGCAAGGTCGGACCGCGGAGCTGCTCGAGGCGTGTCGCGACATGTTCGCCTTTGAAAATGTCCACGATTGAACCGGCGCTGTGCGAAGAAGCATTGCCCGACACCCACACTTGGTGGCGTATCGCGGACCCTGCGTGGCGGGATCCGCTCGACATGGAGTTCGCGCGTCGCCGCGGTGGCCGCTGGAATCCGCCCGATAGCTTTGCAACGCTGTATCTGAATGAAGATGTGGTAACGGCGCGTTTGAATCTGCGCGCGTTCATCGCCGCTTGGCCATACGAGCCGGAAGACCTGCGCGACGACAGTGGACCGATACTGGTGAGCGTCGCGTTGCCGCGGCAGCAGCGCGTATGCGACGCACACACGCAAGCTGGGATTCACGCGGCCGGATTGCCTCGGAGTTATCCGTTGGAGCGCAACAACGGCAACGGCAAAGTCGTATCACACGCCCGCTGCCAACCGATGGGTGCGCGCGCTCGGAAAGAAGGGCTACGCGGTGTCCGCGCGCGCTCGGCACGATCGCGCGACGGCGCCGGTCGCGAACTCGCATGGTTTCCCGCAACCGCCCGCAGTAAGGCGCGACAGCTGCAGACGCTCGCGTTCTACGTGTGGTTCTATGGTTGAGGCTGTGAACCACTGGGATGGCCCCGGCATTTCAGCTTGGGAACCGTGGAGTCCACAGGAAGTAGCAGAGCGGCTGAGCCCGGCCAAATCAGCGTGGTGCGTTGTAGGGGGTTGGGCAATCGACGTATGGCTCGGGCGCCGGACTCGAGACCATGGCGACATCGAAGTGGCGATTTTGAACACCGACTTCAATTCTCTGCGGCGTCTCTTCGAACCCTCGTTCGTGCTGCATGCGGTCGGCAGCGGCGACGCGTTCGCGCTCGATACCGGTGAACCATTTCCGCCAGGTAAACATCAGTGCTGGGTTCTGGATCCCGAATCCTGCCAGTGGCGCCTCGATCTGATGCTCGAACCGGGCAACCGTGAGACGTGGATATTCCGGCGCGACGCGCGTATCCGAGCGCCTCGTGCGCGAATGGTGGACCGCCGCGACGGCGTTGCATTTCTCAAGCCGGAAGGCGTCCTTTTGTACAAAGCGAAAGCTTGCCGAAAGAAAGATGACGCGGACTTCAATGAGTGCCTCGAACATCTCGATCCAGTCGCGCGGGCATGGCTTGCGAGGTCTCTGACGATAATCCATCCAGGCCATCGCTGGATTCAGCGGTTGCACGCTGAATGAACAGACTTTTGGATTTCGCGAACCGCAAACCACTGCTGCCACTGCGCATAATCATCGGTGCCGGAAGCCAGACTTACGATGGCTGGATCGCCACCCAACGCGAAGATCTCGATCTGCGTGATGCCGATTGCTGGGCGCGACACTTCAGCCAAACGAAAGCAGATGCATTCCTCTGCGAACACGTCTGGGAACATCTGACGGAACAGGAAGGTCGCGCCGCCGCGCGATATTGCTTCGACGCTCTCAGGCCGGGTGGATATCTGCGCTGCGCAGTTCCGGATGCATTGTTTCCAAATGCCGAATATCAGAAGAACGTCCAGATCGGTGGCCCTGGGCCAAGCGATCATCTGGCGGCCGATCACAAGATCGTTTACGACTACCGCCTCTTCTGCCAGCGTATTCCGTGACGCGGGGTTCGAAGTCGACCTGCTGGAATACTGCGACGAGCGTGGCCGCTTTCACTACAACCAATGGTCATTCGAACAAGGACGCATCTATCGTTCGCTGCTGTCCGATCACAGAAATCGCGATGGCGTGATTGGATTCGTGTCGTTGATCATCGATGCCACGAGGCCGCGGTGACGGAGGCTACGTTCTCACCTCGATGTCTCGGCTGGTCTGCGTCACCATCTCCGCACCCGTATCGGTGACGATCGCGGTGTCCGACAGGAACGAGTCGCCGTGCTCGCTGCGCAGCAGCCAAGACATCAAATGGAACACCATGCCGGCTTCGAGTTGCATGTCCGATCCGGCGCGCAACCCGACCGGTACGCCGCCCCCCGACCAACTCGGTGGGTAACCGATGCCGGTGGTGTAGCCGCAGTGGTGGCGCGTGTAGTTCGCCAGGCCGTGGCGGTTCAGCACCGCCTGCCAGGCCTCGTAAACATCGCCGGCTGCGACGCCGGCGCGCATGGTCTGTAACGCGGCTGTTTGTGCTTCGAGGCAGATGTCCTGCGCGTGCGCGGCGTTGGCCGGCATCTGATCGATGAACACGAGCCGACCCATCGGCGCGTGGTAGCGGCGCACGCAGCCCGACATTTCCAGGAACAACAATTCACCCGGGCCGAGTTCGTCGTCATTCCAGGTGCCGTGTTCGTGCGTCAGATTGGCAGAGGACCGCACCAGCGGTACGAATCCGGGGTAGGTGCCGCCGCGGCGGAACAGCGCCTCGTAGATCGCCGCCATCACATCACGCTCGTTCACGCCGATGCCGGCGGTTGCCATCGCCGCGCGCATCATTGCATCGGAGATTACCGCCGCGCGGCGGGTGCAGGCGAGTTCGAGATTGGACTGCACCACGCGGCATTTGTCGACGAGTCCGGTCGCGTCATGCCATGTCGCGTCGGATAGGCCGCGCTTGATGCTGTCGGCAATGCGATAGGTCAGAAAGCTGCCACCCTCTTCGAGTGCGAGTTGGCCTTTGGCGAGGCCGGCATCGGTCACAGCGCGGCACGTCTCGTCTACCGATGCGATGTAGCCGGTGGTCGTGTTGCTGGGGCGAATAGCCGGCTCGACGATCAGGCTGAACGGTTCCTCCAGATCGATTCGCCCGTCGGCATGCGCGACTTGCGGTGGCGGCAGCGGACGGCTGCCGTCGGCGTAGCCGTAGTGAATCAGGTCGGGCACCTGGTCGCGTACCGTCGCGGTCTCCATCGCCCGCGTCACCAGAATGGGCGTGCCCGTCAACGGCAGGATCAGCATCTGGTAGGCGAAGTAGCCCATGTGATCCAGCCCGCAGAGGTAGTAGATGTTCTCGGGCGTCGACACCAGTAAGGCGTCGAGGCCCGCTTTCGACATCAGCGCGCGAACGTTGCGAACGCGCTTTGCATACTCTTCGGGCGGGAATGCGGCGACTTGCATTTACAGCAGATCACCGCCGCATGCGCCGGCCGTCGTGCCGGTCGCCTTGAACGCCTTGATGACGTTGCGGCCGGTGGTCCAGCGATGCACTTCATCCGGGCCATCCACGAGGCGCTGCGAACGGATGTGCGTATACCACGCTGCGAGCGGCGTATCGCGTGAATACCCGAGCGCGCCGTGCAACTGGATTGCGGTGTCGACGACCTTGTGCACCATGTTCGCGAGAAACACTTTGGCGATGCCGTTCTCCTGACGGATGTCCATCTTGTTCTCGGCTTTGTAGGCGATGTGCATCAGCATCAGCCGCGCGATATAGAGCTGGCTCGCGCACTCGGCGAGCATGAACTGCACCGCCTGGCGCTCGTCGAGCTTCTTGCCGAACGTGGTGCGATTGGTCACGTGCGCGGTCGCCATGTCGAGTGCGCGCTGCGCCATCGCAACGTTGTGCATGCCGTGACGCAGACGTCCATATGCGAGCCGGTGCTGGCCCATGTTGAAGCCGTTGCCTTCGCCGCCGAGCAGGTTTTCGGCAGGTACTTCCAGATCCTTGATCTCCACCTCCGAGTGGCCGCCGCCGAGGATATGCGACAGCGGACCCTCCAGCGCCATGGTCGGGATATCGCGTTTGATGTTGTAGCCGGGGTTCGGCAGTTCGACGATGAACGTCGAGAACTGCTGGTGGCGCGGCGCGTCGGGATCGGTCTTCGCCATGACGACGGCGATGTCGGCGACGCTCGCCGCGGAGGAGAACCACTTCTCGCCGTTCAGCACGTAGGCGTCGTTGCCTTTGCGCACGGCGCGGGTCTGCATGCCGGTGGCATCGGCGCCTGCGGCTTTTTCGGTCATCGAATAGCAGATGCGCTTCTCGCCGTTCAGCAGCGGCTTAAGGAATTTCTCTTTCTGATGCGGTGTGCCGTGCTCGAGCAACGTCAGCATGGTCGCGTCGTCGGGACCCTGGGTATTCATCGACAGCGCGCCGAGATAGCTCTCGCCGAGTTCCATCTGCACCAGCGCATTGGCCAGCGGGCCGAGACCCATGCCGCCGTATTCCTTCGGAATGAATGGACACCACAGCCCCTGTGCACGCGCCTTCTTGCGCAGTTCGCCGAGGACTTTCTTGTAATCCTCGCCTGCCAGCAGGCGTTTCTCGGCCGGCACGCATTCGTCGTGTACCCACGCGCGGATGCGCACGCGCAGTGCTTTGGCTTCATCGGGAATCGCGAAATCGATCGTCATGGAATTTCTCTCCTGGTCGAAGTGGTCAGTGCGTGTGGTGTGGCCTATCTTGAAGCAAGTCGCCTCAGCTATGCGAGTATTTGCCGAGAAAGCGCTTCTCATTCGCCAGGCTGCCGACGATCACCATCGTGTCGTCTGCGAGCAGCGGCACGTTCGGGTCCGGATTCATGTCCATCTGCGTGCCGCGTCCGATGGCCACCAGATGGCAGCCCGTTTCCTCCAGCAAAGCCTGCTGGGCCGGCGCCTTGCCGATGAGCAGTCGCGGCACGCGAACGCGCGAGACGTTCAACCCTTCGGCGAGAATCAGCACGTCGCCGCGCTCCAGATAGTTGAAAATCGTCGTGGCGCCCATGCGGGCAAGAGACATCACGAAGTCCGCGCCGGCACGGTGCATCGTCGACACATTTCGCTCCAGCGTGGCGCGACTGATGATTTCGATGTCGGGGCGCAAGCGCCGCGCGTAGATCGTCAGGAACGAATTGATCTCGTCGTCGTGCGTGGTGACGACGACGGCTGGCGCGTCGGCAATGCCGGCGGCGTCCAGCACCGCGCGGTCGGTTGCGTTACCAAGCACGCTGTATTGGGCGCCCTCGAGCCGCTCCGGCGCTTGATCGACCAGGCAACATTCGACGCCGCGTTCGGCGAGTGCTGCGGCCGTTGCGCGGCCCACGCGCCCCGCACCGAGGATTACGACGCGGCCCCGCGCGACGTGGTAGATGCAGAACATCGCATCGTAGCGTTGCACCTGTTCGATGTTGCCCGCGAGCACCAGTACCGTCGCATCGTTGATCGGGGTCTCGGGTGAGGGGATCGAAAAGGTGCCGCGCTCCCAGATGCCGATGACGCGGATGCCAACGAGTTCCTCGAGGCGACAGGCTGCCAGTGTCTTGCCGACCAACGGCGTCCCGGCCGCCGCGGCTTCGGCGATGATCAGGTTGTCGAACTCGCCTATTACGTGAGCGCGTGCGTCGCCTGCGATGATGCGTCGGGCCAATGCGACACCGAGCATCTCGCCCAGTTTCAGCACCATGCTGGCACCGGCAAGGTCGAGAATTTCTTCGGTCTGCGCGTCGCGCGCGGTCGTGGCGATGCGCACTGTCGCGTTGAGTTCGCGTACAGTGAATGCGACGTTGGTGTTGCCGATGTCACCGCCGGTGGCGACTACGAGCGCCGC
The DNA here is from genome assembly GCA_963735085.1 of uncultured Gammaproteobacteria bacterium. GTDB lineage: Bacteria > Pseudomonadota > Gammaproteobacteria > Pseudomonadales > Azotimanducaceae > DATJGR01. Next base: position 769,970 of record CAVTJP010000005.1, on the reverse strand, counting down.
ATTCTCGATGCGCGCGTTGCGGTAGCTATCCGGGTCGTCGGGCGCGCCGACCAAGACGTTGATGCCGGTGGCCGCCATGTCGAGCGCCGCTTCGACGCGCTCGACCAGCAGCACGTAGGGGTAGCCGTAATCACGCAGCATACCGATCAACCACAGTGTGACCGGGTCGCTGCTGGTGATGATGACGTGGCCGGTGATGCGTTCGGAGAGACGGCGCGGCGCGCGCGCTCGCGATTGTGCTTTCAGAAACGGATCGTAGAAGAATTCAATGAAGACGAAGGGCAACACGACCAGCAGCGCTACAATGCCGCTCAGCAGTACAACGATGGAAAAGAGCCTGCCGAGGTCGCTTTGAAACGTGATGTCGCCGAAGCCCAACGTGGACATGACGGTCAACGTCCAGTAGACCCCGGTGATCCAGGAGTGGTGCTGGCCCTCCATTGCCATCAGCACGTGGAACAGCACACTGTAGACTGTGATCAGCGCAACCAGAAAACCCAGATACATGAACACCAGCCGCAGGTCTTGCCGATTGCTGGAATCGCGTGTCGGCAGCCGGGAACGTGTCGTTAGCAGGGAGCCCAGAGATTTCATGAATGTCCGACTGCGAATGATTGAGGGCGGTGCGAAGTGCTCTGGCAAACAGTGTAAGCGCGCCGGTTCGGACGCGGCCACTTAATCTCCCGTTAGACAGGCACCTCGACTCCATGCTGTTGCACGAACTCATTACCCGGCCCGCGCAGATCGTGACCGATCTTCAGGCGACCGACCGCTGGGGCGCGATCGATGAGTTGATGCGTGTGCTTGTCGAGACGACGCAGATGCCCGCTGACGCTGCTGCCGCGGTCGCCGTCGCGGTACGCGGACGCGAACAGACCATGAGTACCGGCATCGGGCACGGCATCGGCATTCCGCATGCGCCGACAGATCACGTGGATCGGGTGGAGGCCGTGCTCGGCATTGCCCGTCACGCAGTCGATTTCTCGGCACTGGACGACCAACCGGTCTACATCGTTCTGCTGTTCGTGGTTCCGAAGGAGCAGTTTCAGGAGCATCTGAACACGCTGGCGAACATTGCCCGGGTGTTGAGCGACGACGCCACGCGCCAACGCTTGCGGACGGCGACCAGTGCGGCGGATGTGCTGGAAATCATCGGCACCACAGGTGACTAACGGCTCTACGCAGGTGCAAGGCGGGCCGTCTCAACCGCGCTTGTCCTCGCGGGTACTATCGGCTTACCCTTCCAGACTCATCTGTTTCATCAACTCTGTTCCATTGATCTAGTGCGTGACAACGCACGTAGAATGTCAGGAGGCATCGTTTGTTGGATAGAATGCTGAACGGTCTCGCCAAGGTGATCGACCCGGAATTGCTCGGGCCGATCCTGCTCAATTGGACGGGACGTCTCGTCGCCGCGATTCTGATTTTCTTCATAGGTCGTTGGATCGCGGCCGCGTTGACGCGTTGGTTCGGCAGAGCCGTCCAGCGTGGCGGCGTCGAAACCACGCTGGCGAGCTTTCTCGGCAATCTGATCAATATGACCTTGCTGGTGTTCGTGGTGTTGACGGCTGCCAGCGCGCTTGGAGTGCCGACCACCAACTTCCTCGCAATCGTCGGTGCCGCCGGTCTCGCAGTGGGGCTGGCGCTGAAGGATTCGCTGTCGAACTTTTCCTCCGGCGTGATGCTGGTGTTCTTCCGGCCGTTCATGGTTGGTGACTTCGTCGAAGCCGCTGGTGTTTCCGGTACCGTGAGCAGCATCAAAATATTCAACACGGTCATCAAGACGCCCGACAATCGTGTCATCACGATCCCGAACAGCCTGATTTATGGCTCGGCAATCACCAACTATTCCACTGAGGCGACGCGGCGAATCGATCTGGTAATCGGCGTCAGCTACGACGACGACGTTGCGCACGCGAAGAAGTTGATGCAGGAAGTGCTGGCCGCCGACGAACGCATTCTCGACGAGCCGGAAGCGAAGATCATGACACTCGAACTTGCCGACAGCAGCGTGAACATTGCGGTTCGACCTTGGGTTAAATCGGCTGATTATTGGCCGGTGCGCGGTGATTTACTGGAACGGATCAAGACCGCGCTGGAAGGCAGCGGCCTGTCCATTCCCTATCCGCAGCGTGATCTGCATCTGATCAACCAAGCGAGCTAGCGTGAGGGTCAGAGTGCTTCATTCGAAGTAGAGCTTTGGCTAATGTCTTGGTGAAGCACTCTGACCCTGTCCTTCTCAACGACCCACAGGAGCAACCATGATCGAAGTCCATCACCTCAATGCATCGCGTTCCCGCCGAATCACCTGGTTACTCGAAGAGCTTGGGGTCGATTACGAGCTCATCATGTATCAGCGCGATGCCACAACGAACCTCGCACCACCGGAACTGAAGGCGATTCATCCGCTCGGCAAGGCACCGGTGATTCGCGACGACGGCAGGGTTATCTTCGAATCCGGCGCGATCGTCGAGTATCTCGTGCGGCGCTATGGCAACGGCCGCCTCGCGCCCAACATGGGTACCGTGGACTACGACCGCTACATGCAGTTCCTGCACTACGCAGAAGGCTCAGCGATGCTGCCACTGATGTTGCGCCTGTACGTGGGCCGTCTGGGCGATGCTGGCGCGCCGCTGCTGCCGCGTATTGAGAGCGAAACGCAGAATCACCTCGGTTTCCTAAACGACGAGTTGAAGGGGCGAGATTACTTCGTGGGTGACGATCTCACCGGCGCGGACGTGCAATTGTCGTTCGTGGCACAGGTCGCGGTCATGTTCGCTGGTCGCGATGCGTTTCCGAACCTGACGACATTCGTCGATCGTATCGAGGCGCGCCGGGCGTATCAGCGCGCAATGACGAAGGGCGGCGCTTAGCCACCGGTACTTTGCAGCACCGAGCGCAGCAGCGGCGCGACACCCGAAACGCCGGTGCCGCTGAGAGTCTCGTCTGCGGCCGCGCGCGCGTATCGATCGGCATGCGGCATCGCCACGCCGCGTCCTGCCCAGCGCAGCATCGACGCGTCGTTCACGCTGTCGCCGATCGCGAGCACTGCGTCGGCGTCGACGCCGAGGTCGGCAGCAAGTAGTGACAACGCGTTGGCTTTGGTGGCCTCGGGGGAGTGCGCTGCCGTGACCGAAGGAAAGTCCAGCAGGTGCACGCGTTCGCCATAAGACTGTGCGAGATATTCGTGCACGCCGTTGGCCTCGGCAGCTGTGCTGATGATATCGACTCCCGTCGGTATGACGCCGGCGCGATTGGCGTCACTGCGGTACTCCGGTATCACGCCGGACACGCGGCCGTACTCATCGGATGCGCTGTTGCGTTGCGAGGCGAGGTAGCGCACCGCATCGAACCAGGCGAACGGCCAGCGTCGCTCCAGCGCGAACTCGACGAGTTGGTCGGCGATTGCCGCATCGATTGAAAACTGATGCAGCTGGCTGCCGTCGGCGCGATGCACGCTGGCGCCCTGCTGGCAGATCAGCGGACTGTCGAGGTGCAGATGCGCGGCGACGCGCGCGGTGCCCGGATACATCCGGCCGCTTGCCAGCACCACCACGATGCCGGCATCCACCAGGCGCGTTATCGCGTCGCTGATGGCCGCGTCGGGCATGGCTTCGTGGCCAGCGCCGGGCTCGATCAGCGTGCCGTCGATGTCCAATGCGACCAGTCGGATATCCGGCGCGCTCATGTAGCGTTCAACGCAAATCCGGTGTCGCAACCAACGTTCGGATCATGGCGCGCGGTGGCAGAATGCACGGTGTCAATCCCTCCGGAGAATGTCGATGGATGAAAATCTCGCAATGCTCGACCACGTCAAGAACACAGCCCTCGATCTCGCACTCGAGTTCGGACCGAAGCTTTTCGTTGCGATCGTGATCCTGATTGCGGGCGTGTTCGTCGGCCGTTGGCTGGGGCACGCGTTCGATCGAATGCTGACGCGGTTGGCCATCGAGGTACCGGTGCGAATGCTGCTGGTGCGCGTTGTGCGAATACTCGTGCTGGGGCTGTTCGTCATCATGGCGCTGCAGAACCTGGGCGTTGAGTTGTTGCCGATGATCGCGGGCCTCGGTGTCGCCGGCGCGGGCATTGCACTGGCGATGCAGGGTGTGCTCGGCAACGTTGCGGCGGGATTGACGATCATTTTCACGCGGCCGTTCAGGGTAGGCGAGTACATATCGGTGGTGAGTGTGGAAGGTAATGTCGAGGGCATCGGTTTGTTCGCCACGGTGCTCGGCCACACCGATCTGTCGCGGGTCGTGGTGCCGAATCGCAAGATCGTCGGTGAGATCTTGCACAACTACGGCAAGCTGCGCCAACTGGATATCCGTGTCGGCGTTGCTTATGACACCGATATGAACGCGGCGCTCGCTGCAATCGGCGAAGTGTTGCGGGCCAGTCCGCGCGTGCTTGACGAACCTTCGCCGGTCATCCAAGTAGCAACGCTGGCGGACTCATCGGTGACGCTTGCGGTGAAGCCGTGGGTCAACGTGCCCGACTATGTCGCTGCATCGAGTGAAGTGACGCAAGCAGTGCTGGAGTCGTTTCGCGGTCGCCACATTGCGCATCCGTTTCCGCAGCGCGAGGTGCGCATGCTCGACAATGCGGCCTGAGCGACGTGGCGTGAGGCCTGCGATGGCTAGCCGGGCGCGTTCAAAAAAGCCACTTTGACGCCCATGTTCGGTAGCACCCGCGGATTCGCCTTGCTCATTCCGATACGTACTCGAACCGTAGCCTTGTTGCGGTCTGCGGTTGGGATGATCGCGATCACGTGGCCTTCGATCGCTTCGCTGGGGTAGGCATTCAGCGTCACGACGACCGCTTGCCCTGCCTGTACGCGATAGATGTACGCTTCGTTGACGTCCACCTCGACTTCGAGCGAATTCATGTCGACGATCGTGCAGATGCCGGTGCGCGTGAAGCCGCCGCCGGCCGAGATTGGCGAGATCATTTCGCCTGGTTGGGCGGCCTTGTCGACCACCACGCCGGCAAACGGCGCGCGAATTTTCATTTCCGAGAGGCGCTGTTGCTGCAGCGCCACGTTGCGTTGCGCAACGCGCACGTTGTCGCGTTGCTGGTGCAGCTGCGCCTGCACACCTTCGAGTGTCAGGCGATCCCGATCCAGATCGGCGGCACTGGCCAGGTGCTGTGCGGCAAGACGCTGTACGCGATCGAGGTCCAGTTCGAGCAGCGCGCGCTTGCCCGCTGTGGGTATCGGCATGTCGTCGGACGGGTGCACGTGTTTATGCCAGCGTGCGCAGACCTTCCACCACGCTTTGTCGCGCAGCGCGCAGCGCGGGCATCAACCCGCCGACAAATCCGATCAGCAGCGCGAGCGCGATGCCCGAACAGACCAACCGCGGCGTGACCGAAAAGCGAAAGGCGACCTGAGAATACGTCGCACCAACGGACGCCATGTTGACACCGTCGAACACGAGCCAGCCGAGCGTAGCGCCCAATACGCCGCCCGCCAGCGACAATGCCAGCGATTCGCTCAGCACCGATGCCACGATCGGCGCGGCCGAGAAACCGAGCGCGCGCAACGTCGCGATCTCGCGGGTGCGTCCGGAGACGGCGGCGTACAGCGCATTCAGCGCCGCGAATGTGGCGCCCAGCGCCATGATCGTGCCTGCGGTGATGCCAACGAACTTCATCAGGCGCGTAGCGGATTCCGATTGCCCGGCGTAGAAATCGGATTCGCGAAACACGCTGCTCGAGAGGCGCCGATCCGCATCGATTGCGGCCGTCAACGGCACCAGCGCAGCGCGCGATTCGAGTCGCACCAGCACCGACTGCAGATACGGCCCGCGGCGGAACACGTTCGCCATCACGTCGACGTCCATCCACGCTTCTGATTCCGTCGCGTGCCCTGCGGCCCTGAAATGTCCGACTACGCGAAACGACGTGCCTTTGATGGAAACCTCGTTGCCAACATCGAGGCCCGCGAACACGCGCGCTGCGCCGTCGCCGACGATCAGTTCGAAGCGTCCCGGTTCGAACCGCCGTCCGGCTGTGATCTGCACCTCCGGCCGCACGCGGAAGGCATTGACGCTGACGCCGCGCAGCGGCAGTCCGGCGCGATGACCATCTTTGCGGCGCGGCAGATTCACCGTAGCGTAGATCTCCGCGGATGCGAGCGGGATGCGACGTCCGTCCGCCAAATGCGTCGCGGCGATACCGGGCAGGTTGGCGATGATTGCCGCCTGATCGCGGGTGATCGAGCCGTTGATCTCCGAATGGGAGCCTTTGCCGAGGATCAGCGCGCGGTCGGGTTCGCCGGTGCCGCGCAACGTTTGCGTTAGCCCGTTCGCCATCGCAAACAGCGCCGTGAAAACGAACACGACGCCGCCCACGCCGATGATCACGACGATGCCGGCGCCGAGGCGGGTGCGCAAGGTCGCAAGGTTGATCAACGTAATGGCGATGGCTTGACGCAGCATGATCGACCTCCTACAACGCCCGCAATGTGTCGACGATGCGAAGCCGGTGCAGCCGCCAGGTAGGCTGGCACGCGGCGAGTAGCATCAGTGCCACGGCAACCGCAGCAGCCTGGGTGACCGTGTCCAGCCTCATCGCAATACCACCGAGTTGCGGCAGCCGCTGGCGGCCGGCTTCGACCAATGCGGCGGCGATCAACAATCCGGGTATGGCGCCGAGCAGCACCAGTAGCAACGCTTCGCCGGCGACCAGCCACTCGAGCGTGCGGCGCTGGAACCCCAGCGCATGCAACACCGCGAACTCCGTCATGCGTTCCCGGATGCCGTGCGCCATCGTGTTCGCGGCGACCAACGCGATCGCGAACAGCACCGAGCCGAGAATTACCGACAACATCAGCCCGACATCGCCAAGCTGATCGGCGAACTGCATCGCGTAGTCGCGTTCCGACGAGGTGCTGGTGGCTTCGGCGGAGTTTGCGAAACGTGCGTCGATCGCAGTGGCCACGTCGGCCGCCCGCGCACCGTCGTCGAGCCCCACCAGTACGGTGCCGATCAGCCCATTACCCCACGTTCGGTATTCGTCGAAGTAGGCATAGTTGATGTACATCGCGGTCAGATCGACGGTGGGGTCCGTGCCGTCGAATATGCCGACAATGGTGAACTCCCACGCCTTAGCGTCCTTGTTGGGCCAGATATCGGGCACCAGCGCGATGCGGTCGCCGATCGTCAGGCCGTACTTTGCGGCGGTCTCGCGCCCGACGATCGCACTTGTGCGCGTGTCGATGAACGCCTTGCGTTGCGAGGCCGCGAGCCGAATCTCGGGGCGCAGCGCGAGATAACTCTCCGGCGGTACCGCCCAGCGGGGGAAGCTGTTGACCGGATCGCGAAAGGTACCGCCGAACCAGGTCTGATGCGTGGTGGCGCGGACACCGGGCAATGCATCAATGACCGCCGCCTGGCTCACCTGCAGGAAATCGGTGATCGAATAGCGCGGCTGCACGATGAGCCGCTGCACGCCGGTGAGGTCGCTGCGGTGCTCGAACACCGACATGATCGGGGCCAGCAGTCCGAGCAGCAGAAACGCCGTCGCAAGGCTCGCTGCCGTCAGCAACGTGCGCAACGGCCGCCGCCACAGGCCGGACCACAACAGCCGCAGCCAGCTCACGTTGTGATCTCGACCGCATCGGCCGCGTCGAGTAGCACGCCTTTGTCCATGTGCAGCACGCGCTGTGCGTGGCTCGCCGCCTTCGGATCGTGGGTCACCATGATCACGGTCTTGCCGTGTTCGCGCTGCAGCAGTTCGAGCAGTTCTAACACGCCGTCGGCGGCGCCGCGATCGAGCCCGCCGGTGGGTTCGTCGCAGATCAACAATGCCGGGTCGGTGACGAGCGCCCGCGCGATCGACACGCGCTGTTCCTGACCGCCGGACAGCTCGCGTGGTCGATGCGTGGCGTGATCGGCGAGACCGACGATTTCCAGGGCGGTGCGCGCGCGCCGGTTGATCTCGCCGAGGGCGAGCCCGGTCAGCAGCAGCGGCAGCGCAATGTTCTGCTGTGCGGTCAGCGCCGGCAGCAGGTTGTACGACTGGAACACGAAACCGACATAAGCAGCGCGCCACGCGGTCAGTTGCCGATCGGTGTAGTGCGCGATATCGCGGCCGTCGATCAGCACCTGGCCGGCGTCCGGCGTGTCGAGTCCACCGATCAGATTCAGCAACGTCGTCTTGCCCGAACCCGATGGCCCCATGAAGGCGACGAACTCGCCGCACGCGACGCGCAGGTCCAGGTCGTTCAACACGCTCACGACATGCGTGCCGCGCCGGTACCGTTTACCGACTCGCTGCAGGTCCACCAGGCACTCGTTCACTGCCGCGCTCCATGGGCTGGGTACGTCAACGTGCCGTTGGCAACGAGTGGCGTCTCGTCATCGCTTTGAAGCGTTGGTCGAATTCTGAAATCGGTGCGAGATATCAGGATCCAGTGTGCAATTGGTGGGTGTGCAATGGGCGAGCGCGTGCTGCCGGAACGCCGACGGGGTGGTGCCTTTCAGTTCGCGAAATGCGCGGTTGAATGGATTGATCGACTGATACCCCACCGACAGTGCGATCGACAGAATCGGCAGGCGGCGCTGGGCAGGATCGGCCAACGCTGCGCTGGCATCCGCCACCCGGTAGGCATGCAACATCTGATTGAAGTTGCGGTAGCCGAGTTGATCATTGATCAGCCGCCGCAGCCGGTATTCGGGCATCTTCAGCCGCTTGGCCAGCGATGCGATCGTCAGCCCCGGCTCGTGGTGGACGCCCGCTTTCATTGCCGCATCGAACGCGGCCGCATCCAACGCCGAGGAGCCCAGATCGTTTGGTGAGTCCGCACGGAGGCTTGCATCGGCGGCAGCCGTAACGGGTGCGCTGAAGCCGTGGCGTGTCAGGAACAGCAGCACGGCTGCGTTCGACAGTGCGTTGAATGCCATGTAGCCCTCATGCACGTACATCAACGTGATGTCGTTGGGGGTCAATATCAGGCGCGTCAGCAACGTATACGAGACGATGTTGACGCCGATCACAACCATCAGTACGACGCGCTGCAGGCGGCGCGTCTCGACCAGATCCACGCGCCAGTCCTTGACGGTCCAGTACAACGCTGCACCGATGAACAGCGTCTGCAGCGCAGCGGGCAACGCTTCGTAGATCAGATACAGCGTGAAGTTCGTATCCGTCATCGTCGGCACGAGGCTTGGATGTGTCGTGACGCCAAACAGATAGGGAATCAGATCTTCGAGCGCGAACTGCAGTGCAAACAGCACGATCAAGGCGCGCGGAAAGCGGCGGTTCGAGTCGTCGAACAGGCTGAAGCACAAAAGCATGAAGGCGCCGGGTACGGTGTTCATCAACACCTGCAACGTGAGGATCACGGTCTCACCGGGCGCCAAGCGGAAGGGTGCCGGGATCCAGCCCGAAAACATGTAGCGGCTGAACACGACGAATCCGGCCGAGACGATGACGATGAATGACGCGATGCGTGCGGGGACGCTACGGGGGTATGCCACCAGCAGGCCGCCCGCGAGCAGCACCGCGACGAATATGTCGATCCAGTCGATCGCGAAGAAGACGGCGGGGAGCGTCATGCACGGTAGTGTCGCATGAGCGTCGGGTCGCCTACGATGCGCGCATGGACCGCGCCGTTCGCAACATCCGCCTGCTCGCGTGGTTCAACTTCTGCAACGATTTCCGCATCTATGGCCCGGTTCTGGTGGTGTATCTCGCGCAGGTCACCGGGTCCTATGCGGATGCAGTGCTGCTGCTGGCGATTGCCAAAGTCTCATCGTCGCTGTTCGAAGTGCCGACCGGTGTGTTCTCGGACCGCGTCGGACGCCGGCTCACGATGCTGGCCGGTCAACTCGCGAACATCGCATGCATCGCTACCTATGCGTCGGGTGATTCGTTTGCTGTGTTGGCGATCGGCGCATTGCTCGAGGGGCTGTCGTTCGCACTGTTCAGCGGCAACCAGGAAGCGTTTCTCTACGACACGCTGAAAGACGACGGTGCCGAGCAGTCGTTTCCGGCGTATCAGGGCCGACTCAGTTCGATGTTCCAGATTGCGTTGGCGTTGTCTGCGGTGACGGCAACCGTCGTGCTGCTGTGGTGCGGGTTCCGGATACTGTTCTGGCTGTCGTTGATTCCACAGGCGATCGGTCTGGTGATTGGCTACTTCACCATCGAACCGTCGCGGCACGACGGCGCGCTACAGACCAACCTGCTCGCACACCTGCGCGATGCGGTGATCGGGTTTCGGCACGACACGCGACTCCGCGGCGTCAGCATCGCCTCAATTACTGGCTTCGCGCTGGGTGAAGCGAAGCACATGTTTTATCCGACGTACTTCGCAACGTTGTGGTCGCCGGCGGGGTTGGGTGTCGCGAGCACCCTCACACACGGGTTCGCCGCACTCGGATTTCGCAGCGCGGGCTACATCATCCGGCGCTGGCGCGAGTTGCCGGTGCTGTTGTGGGCGAACGCCGCCAGCATTCTATTTGGAGTCGCGGCAACCGCGACGCCCACCATTGCGAGTCCGGCCATTGTGTCGCTGACATCCCTGCCGTACGGGCCTAGCGTGGTGGCGCAGGGCAGCCTGATGCAGCAGGGCTTCAGCGACCGCCAGCGCGCCACGATGGGTTCGCTCGTGTCGCTGGCAGGCAACCTGTTGTACGCGGTCGTGGTATTTGCGTTGGGTTGGTTCGCCGATCGCGTTGGGCCGCGGTATGCATTGCTGGTGGCTGAGCTGGCGACGATTTCGGTGGCGCTTCTCTACTGGCGGCTGTTCGGTCGCGAGCGCACCGCCGACGAACGCACCTGCGAGTCACGCGACTAGATTGTCCGGCACGCCCGGGTGCACCAACGTCGGCAAGTTGTCGTGGCACAAAGAAATTTTTTTTGAGATCGCCGACGCTTTTCGGAACCTAACGCTTTGACAGAGGGGGCCGACGCGCTTAATGTCGGGGCACGAACTCAAGGAAGAGTTCGCGTAGTTGATAGACAGGCCTGAGATGAAAAGAAGAATTAAAAGGCAAAGTGAAAACCAAGGAAAAACCAAGGAAGGGGATCCCGTGGAAGTTAAAAATCTTCATTTTTCACGCAGAGTTTATCCGCACGTCGCGTTAGTCGGTGCTGCGTTGACGGTTGGTGTTGCACTGTCGAGCGTTGCAAGCGCCGCGGTCGATTCGTTCGAACAGGCCGCGCAGGTTCGTAGTGAACTCGATGCGCTGAGTCCCGCGCCGTTGGTTTCTGCGGCTAACACAGCACTCGGGCTGGCGATGACGCAGAACGGCAATGTGATGAACCGCATTGCGGCGCTGCGAAGCGGCTCCAGCGGTTTGGATCTGAGGGGGCTCGACGTTCAGAGCGGCGATCGGCATATCGTTGGGGATGCGCTCAACGCGGTCTCTCAGCCCACGCTCGGCGGGGTTCTCAATGGTGTGCTGAGCGACCGGAGTGCCGCCGACCGCCTAGGTGTGTTCGCCAACGGCAATGTGGTGACGGGCAATACCGCATTCAGCGATCGCACCGATGTGACCACCGGCGTCGACTACCGCCTGACCGATCGGCTCGTTGTCGGCGCGGGCGTCGGCTACACGAACTTCGATGGTGAGAGCGATCCCACTCTCGGTGTGCTCGACGTCAAATCGTGGCGCGGCACGCTGTTTGGAAGCTACTACGCCGAAGGTTTCCATCTCGATGGCCTCTTCGCGTATGGCAGCACCGCGTATGCGTCGGAGCGGCGCGTCGTGTATCCCGATCAGTCTATGCAGGCTGTGGCGGAGGGCGATACGCGCGGCCAACAACTCTCGGGACAGCTTGCCGGCGCGTTCGACTTCCGATATGGCGCGTGGATGTTCGGGCCGCACGTTGGCGCGTCCTTCCTCGATGCTGAGGTCAATCCGCTGGACGAATACGGTGCCGGTGAGTACGACCTGCTGGTCGGCAATCAGAGCGCCCAATCGATTCGCTTGAACGCCGGCGCGCATCTCGCGCTGCCGCCGATCGTGCTGCCGTTGCTGGCGGTGCCGTGGTCAGTCGTTGTCACCCCGCACGTCAATGCCGACTTCGTGCACGATGTGCAGAGCAGGGCCGGCGCAGTTGACGTGCGTCTGGCGGACGTGGATCTGTCGGACGCGCCCGTCGCGCTGCGACCCGACCGACCCTCAGCGGGATATCTGGTGTGGTCGGTCGGTGCCGCCGCCAAACTGGCGCGTGATCTGACCGGCTTCGTCGACTACCGGAGTTCTGCCGTCAACAACGTTGCGTCGAACGAAATCTCGTGGGGCGTGCGCTTCGAAGCGAAGCTGTAGCGGTCGCGAAAAACGCGATCAGCCCCCCGCGGGCGTCAACGTGGGTTTCGCCCTCAACCGCGCGCGACCGCGCACGATGACGAAGAACACCGGCACGAAGAAGATCGCCAGCACCACGCCGGTCATCATGCCGCCGACCACGCCGGTACCAATGTCGTTCTGACTGGCGGCCCCGGCGCCGGTTGCCACCACCAACGGGAATACGCCGGCGATGAACGCAAACGACGTCATCAGGATCGGCCGCAAGCGCAGCCGTGCTGCCCGCAACGCAGCTTCGGCCGCATTGACGCCCTGGCGCAATTCCGCTTCGGCGAACTCGACGATCAGAATCGCGTTCTTCGCAGCCAGCCCCATCGTCGCGAGCAATCCGACCTGGAAATAGATGTCGTTGTAGAGGCCACGCAGGGTTGCTGCGAGCACCGCGCCGACGATGCCGAGCGGAACGACGAGCAGCACCGCGACCGGCACCGACCAACTCTCGTACAACGCGGCCAGGCACAGGAAGACGACCAGCAACGAAATCGCATACAGCACCGGCGCCTGTGAGCCGGACAGCCGCTCCTGGTATGACGCGCCGGTCCATTCGAGCCCGAATCCCTTTGGCAGCGCGGCGACCAGCTTTTCCATCTCGTCCATCGCGGTACCCGAACTCACGCCCGGTGCGCCCTGGCCCTGGATGTCGATCGATGGCTGGCCGTTGTAGCGTTCGAGTTTCGCGGGCCCTTGTTGCCAGCTCCAGTTCGTGAAGCTCGAAAATGGCGCCATCGTCCCCGACGCGGTCCGCACGTACCAGCGATTCAGGTCTTTGGGTGCGGAGCGAAACTGCGCGTCGCCCTGCATGTAGACTCGCTTGACGCGGTCGCGGTCGACGAAGTCGTTGAGATAGACGCCGCCCCACGCGGCGGCCAATGTCGAGTTGATGTCGGCAATGGAAAGACCGAGCGCATCTGCTTTGGCCTGATCCACGTCCAGATGAAGTTGCGGTGTGTCGTCGAGCCCGTTCGGGCGCACCTGCGCCAGCAGCGGATCGCCATTCGCGGCGTCCAACAACTGGTCGCGCGCGGCGATCAGCGCATCGTGACCGAGACCGGCACGATCCTCTAGTTGCATCTCGAAGCCTGTCGAATTGCCGAGTTCGCGAACCGGCGACGGAATCAGCGCGAATATTTTCGCATCGTGGATGCTGGAGAACGCCTTCATTGCGCGCCCCGCAATGGCCTCGGCGCTGTTCGCATAGCCGGGCCGCACGCTCCAGTCTTTCAGATCGACGAACGCCTGGCCGGTGTTTTGCCCTTGTCCCGCGAAACTGAAGCCTGCAACGACGAACACCGAGTTGGTGTTGCGCTTCTCGTCGACGAGATAGAAGTGCTCCACTTGTTTCGCCACCGCGAGGGTGCGCGACTGCATCGCGCCGGACGGTAGCGTGATCGGCGTGAACAAACCGCCCTGGTCTTCCTGCGGCAGAAAGCCGGTGGGCAGGCGCACCAGCAGTAGCGCCATCAGCGCGACCACCACAACGTATGCGAGCACGGTCGATCTGCGCATGTTGAGCAGGCGTCGGATAGCGGTGCCGTAGCGTTCGCGGCCGCTCTCGAACGTCGTGTTGAATTTCGTGAAGAACCAGCCGTGGCGCTCGATGCGGTCCTGCGAAATGGGTTTCAGCAAGGTTGCGCACAGCGCGGGGGTCAACACCATTGCGATGAAGATCGACAGCACCATTGCAGAGACGATGGTCACCGAGAACTGCCGATAGATGACACCGGTGGACCCGCCGAAGAACGCCATCGGCACGAATACCGCGGACAGTACCAGCGCGATCGCGATCAGCGCGCCGGTGATCTGATCCATCGACTTTCGGGTCGCATCGCGCGGCGACAAGCCTTCCTCGCGCATGATGCGTTCGACGTTTTCGATCACCACGATCGCGTCGTCGACCAGCAGCCCGATCGATAGCACCAGCGCAAACAACGTCAGCGTGTTGATCGTGAAGCCGAACACCGCGAGCGCGCCGAACGTACCGAGCAGCACAACCGGAACCGCGATGCCGGGAATCAACGTCGTGCGCCAATTCTGCAGGAACACGAACATCACCAGGATCACCAGCGCGATCGCCTCGAACAACGTGAAGATCACTTCGCGGATCGAGATTCGGATGAAACGCGTGTTATCCACCGGGAACGACAGCGCCATACCCTCCGGCAGCGATTTGGCGAGCTCACGTGCCTTGGCCTTGACGGCATCGATCGTCGTCAGCGCGTTGGCGCCGGGCGCCAGGCGAATCGCCATGCCGGCCGCCGGGTGGCCGTTCAGGCGGCTCACCACCATGTAGCTGTCGGCGCCAATCTCCACACGCGCAACGTCGCCGAGCCGTACCACGGCGCCGCCGGGAGAACTCTTCAGGATGATGTTGCGGAACTGCTCGGGCGTCTGCAGCCGGCTCTGCGAGGTCACGGTCGCATTGAGTTGCTGTTGCGCGGTTGAAGGCTGCGCGCCGATCTCGCCGGCGGACACCTGGGTGTTCTGCGCGCGGACCGCGTCTGCCACGTCTTCGGGAACCAGGTTGTACGAAACCAGCTTGTAAGGATCGAGCCAGATGCGCATCGCGTACGGCGAGCCGAATGGCTGTGCGTCACCGACACCCGGCACACGCGAGATGGGGTCCTGCAAACTGCTGCCGATGTAATCGGAAATATCGACGTTGTTGTAGCGTCCCATCGTGTCGGACAGCGCGACGATCAACTGGAAGCTGGATTGCGACTTGCGCACGGTGATGCCACGTTGCAGCACTTCCTGTGGCAAGCGGGAAGTTGCCTGCTGCACCTGATTCTGCACCTGTACCTGCGCGATATCGGGGTCGGTGCCGGGCGCGAACGTCACGGTGATACTGATCGACCCGGACGAACTGCTGGTCGACGAGAAATACAGCAGATTGTCGATGCCGGTGAGCTGTTGTTCGATGACCTGCGTAACGGAGTTCTGCGCGGTCTCCGCTGACGCGCCGGGGTAGAAGGTTTGGATCGTCACCGACGGCGGCGCGATGTCCGGATATTGCGCGACGGGCAGCCTGACGATCGCCAGCGCGCCGGCCAGCGCGATCGAAATCGCAATGACCCACGCGAAAATCGGTCGATCGATGAAGAAACGCGACAGCATCGCCGTTATTTCGCTGCCGTGGCAGCCGCCTTGCCGGCGGCGGGCGGTTGGTCATCGCCCGCGTTGGCGGACGCATCGAATGGCACGGCTCGCGCTTTTTCACCGGGACGTGCGTACTGCAAACCTTCCACGATGACGCGATCGCCGGCTTCGAGCCCGTCTCGTACGAGCCAGTTCGTGCCGACGGTCTGAGGCACCTTGAGCATGCGCTGTCGCACGACCCCGCCGGCATCGACGATCAGGGCCGTGGCGTTACCCTTCGCGTCGCGGCTCACGCCGCGCTGGGGTACCAGCAGCGCATCCGGTTCGACACCTTCGATGATCGTTGCGCGCACGAACATGCCGGGTAGCAGTACGCCGTCCGGATTGGGAAACTGGGCGCGCAAGGTCACGGTGCCGGTCGTCGAATCGACGGCGACTTCGCTGAACTGGAGCGTACCGTGGTGCGAATAACGGGTGCCGTCGTCGAGGTTCAGCGTCACGTCGGCGGTATCGGCTGGCGGGCCGGATACGCGGCCACCGGCAATCGCCTGCCGCAATGCGAGCAACTCGCTCGCCGATTGGTTCATGTCGACATACATCGGATCCAGCGTTTGAATCGTTGCCAGCGCCTGGACCTGGTTGGCCGTGACGAGTGCGCCTTGCGTCAGATACGAACGGCTGATCTTGCCGGCGATCGGCGCGACGATGCGTGTGTAGTCTAGATTGATCCGCGCAGCTTCGACTTCCGCCTGCTGCTGCGCGACTTTCGCTTGCGCCTCTTCCAGTGCGGCCTGCGCATCGTCGTCGTCCTGTTGGCTGATCATCTTGTCTTTGCGCAGCGACGCGTAGCGTTTGGCCTTCAGCCCCGCGGTCGTCAACGTCGCCTTTGCACTGGCAAGCTGTGCCTTGGCGCTGTCGTAGGCGGCCTGATAGGGCGCCGCGTCGATCTGGTATAGCGGCTGACCAACACTCACGAGGCCGCCTTCCGTAAACAGGCGCTGTTTGAGAATTCCGCTGACTTGCGGACGCACATCGGATACCGCGAATGGCAGCGTTCGCCCCGGCAACTCGGTCGTCAATACGGCGCGTTGCGGGCTGATCGTCACGACTCCAACCTGCGGCGTTCGGTGCTGGGAGCCTTCGTGGTTCGCTTTGTTGCGGCCACAGCCGCTGAGCCCGCACGCGAACGCGATGACAGCGATGACAATTGCAACAAATGGGCTCAGCCGCCGCATGGGCGCTCCTGTGACGCTTTGGAACTGGCAATCTGCCGCATTTCCGGCGCCCAATTGAGTGTGACCGACACGATCGTCGACCGCGCGTCAACGTGAAGCACGGGGGTGGGCAGGTGCGGCCGGACAGATTAGCGGCGGGACGCTACAAAAGGAAACACCCGACGGACGATTGGGTCCGTCGGGTGTCTGGCGCGGGGCGCCGGGCGGGGGTATCAGAGGTTAGTAGGTGGAGCCGCTCGAGCGGCTCTGCGTGCCGCTGCTGCCAACCGAATTGCCCTGCATCTTTGACGCGTCCTGCTCAGCCTTGGCGAACTCGGCGCTGCTGAGGCGGCCGTCCTTGTTGGTGTCGGCCTTGGTGAAGTTCGGCACTTCGGCCTGCGCTTCGGTCTGCGACAGATAACCATCCCGGTTCGTATCGAGCGCATGGAACTCGCTTGTCGTATCCGTTGAGGTCGCGTTTGTCTGGCTGTCGCCCATGTTGTCGTGTATGGCGCTGGTGCCTGCCAATGCAGTGCCTGCGCTTGCGAGTAGTGTGATGCCAAGTACGTGTTTCAGTTGCATGATTCATCTCCTTGTTGTGAGGGGGCCAGTCTCCATCGAGCCGCGTGCAACGGCTGTAGGAGGACGACTCGATTTCGGGTTCACATTTTCCGACGGTGTCTCGACGCGGGCGCGCCCCTCTTTTCGAGCGTTAGGTTTGAACGGTCGGTTTTGAACGGTGGGTTTGCGCGCGGGGCTTCGAAGCGGTCGGGTTGGATCAGAGGGTTGCGGAAGCGCAGGTATGCTGCCGCTTGCTGGCCGCGGAGAATCTATGCAGGATTGCCGTTCGAATACAGGAGTGAACTGCACGATGAGATACGAAGCCCCTTCGAGCGTCAAGGAAGCGGCGGGACTGCTGGCGAAGGCCAAGGGCAACGCGTTCGTGCTTGCCGGCGGCACTGACCTGCTGGTCCGCATGAAAGGCGGACTGGTCGAGCCCGACCTCGTGGTAGACATCAAACGTATCGCATCGATGCAGACGGTGACGCGCACCGCGACCGGGTTCCGGATTGGCGCCGCCGTGCCGTCTGCGGCGCTCGGCGAGAACGCCGCATTGAAGAAAGCATGGCCCGGCGTTGTCGAGGCAGCCAACCTGATTGGCTCGGACCAGATTCAGAGCCGCTGTACCATCGTCGGCAATCTTTGCAACGCGTCACCTGCGGCGGACAGCGTGCCGGCCCTGGTCGCAGCGGGTGCGAAAGCGCTGGTGGTGGGCAAGAAGGGTCGCCGCACCGTCGCGGTGGAGGATATCGTCACCGGTCCGGGCAAGACGTCACTGAAGAAAGGCGAGGTCGTCGAGGCAATCACGCTGCCGAAGCCGGCCAAGAATTCTGCGGATGCGTACCTGAGGTTCATTCCTCGCACCGAGATGGATATCGCGGTGGTCAGCGCTGGTGTCTGCCTGACGCTGGGCGCAAAGGGGGTCATCAAGAAGGCGCGGGTGGTGCTGGGTGCGGTCGCACCGACGGTTCTTCTGGTGCCGTCCGCGGCGGCGGCGCTCGTTGGCACTAAGCTCGACGACGCAGCGCTCGATGAGCTGGCCGCGGCGTGCGCAGCCGCGTGCAAACCGATCGACGACAAGCGCGGTACGATTGAATTCAGAACCGAGGTGGCTGGCGTGCTTGCGCGCCGCGCAGCGAAAATTGCGTATCAACGCGCAGGGGGAAAATGATGTCCGGCATCCATGTTTCAACTACCGTCAACGGCGATGCTGTCGAGTTCGTCTGTCACCCACACGAAACGTTGCTCGACGTGTTGCGCAACCGGCTCGGATTGACGGGCTCGAAGGAAGGCTGCGGTACCGGCGATTGCGGCGCGTGCAGTGTTACCGTCGATGGCCGCCTGGTGTGTTCGTGCCTCGTGCTGGGAGCGGAAGCACAAGACCGTAAGGTGACGACGATCGAGAGTCTCACCGATGGCGACAAGCTGCATCCGTTGCAGAGCCAGTTCATCAAACACGCTGCGTTGCAATGCGGTATCTGCACGCCCGGATTTCTAGTGGCAGCCAAGGTGCTGTTGGACCGCAATGCCGATCCCAGCGAAGAAGAAATCCGCTACGCGCTGGCCGGCAATCTATGTCGCTGCACGGGGTACGACAAGATCGTGCGTGCGGTAACCGCGGCGGCAAAGGACATCAGATCGCAGCGTTCTTCAAAATCAGGCACTTCAAAGAAGGGCGCTACAAAGAAAAGCGCTATGACGCAAACCAGCAGGGAGGCGTAGATTCGTGGCAAACGACACCAAGTTCACCAACCAGGAATTCAGAGTCGTCGGCACGCGGCCGCCGCGTCCGGATGGCCTCGACAAAGTCACCGGCCGCGCCCGGTACGGCGCAGACGCGTTCGCACCCGGTCAACTCGTCGCGCTGGTGCTGCGCTCGCCGCATGCTCACGCAAAGATCCGGAAGATCGATACCAGCAAGGCGGAAAAGCTCAAAGGCGTGAAGGCGATCGTCACCAGTGCCGATCTGCCGGATCTGACCAACGGCGATCGCGCCATGCTGGATATCCTCGAGAACTGCATGGCGCGCGATCGCGCGCTATACGACGGTCATGCGGTCGCGGCGGTCGCCGCGATCGATACCGCCACTGCGCGACGCGCGCTGAAGCTCATCAAGGTGGACTATCAGGTTCTGCCGCACGTCACCGACGTGGACGAAGCGATGAAGCCCGGCGCGCCGATCGTGCAGCCGCATATTCGTACCACGGGTGTCGAACCCAAGCCAGGCAAGGCGTCGAACATTGCTCAGGTGTCCGAGTTCGGACATGGCGACGTGGAGGCGGGTTTTGCGCAAGCCGACGTGATCGTCGAACGCAGCTACAAGACCGAGCAGACGCACCAGGGCTATATCGAACCCCATGCATGCCTCGCGAGCGTCGGTCCCGATGGGCAAGGCGAGCTGTGGGTCACGACGCAGGGCCACTTCACGTTCCGCAACGTCTGCGCCGCGCTGCTCGGCATGGACATTGCCAAGCTGAAGGTGACGTCGTCTGAGATCGGCGGCGGGTTCGGCGGCAAAACGCACGTGTGGATCGAGCCGGTAGCGCTCGCGCTGTCGCGCAAGGCCAATCGCCCGGTGAAGCTCGTGATGACCCGCGACGAAGTGTTCCGCGCTACCGGTCCGACCTGCTCGACATCGATCGACGTGAAGATCGGCGCGAAGAAGGACGGCCGCATCACGGCGGCGAAAGCGGTGCTGCGTTATCAGGACGGCGCGTTTCCGTCGATCTGGGGCATGCTGGGCGCAATGACGTCGTGGGCGTGTTACGACCTCGAGCACGTCAAATCGATCGGCTACGATGTGCTCGTCAATCGGCCGAAGGTGGCCGCGTATCGCGCGCCATCGGCGCCGATGGCGGCGTTCGCGGTCGAGAGCACGATAGACCAGGTCGCCGCGCAGATCGGTATTAATCCGGTCGAGTTCCGCATCATGAACGCCGCGAAGGAAGGCACACGGGCATCGTACGGACCGACATACGGACCTATCGGCATCGGGCCGACGCTACAAGCGGCAATGAATCATCCGCACATGAAGGCTCCGCTGAAGAAGAATCAGGGTCGGGGTATGGCCTGCGGGTTCTGGTTCAATTTCGGCGGTCAGACCTGCACCGATCTCAACATCGGCGCGGACGGCACGGTGTCGCTGACGGTAGGTACCGTCGATGTCGGCGGGTCGCGCGCGTCACTGTCGTTGATCGCCGCCGAGGAACTCGGCATTCCATACGAGAAGGTCAAGTGCACGATCGCTGATACCGCCTCGCTCGGTCACAACGACACCACAGAGGGGAGCCGCGGTACGTTCTCGTCCGGTATGGCGACGATCTTCGCAGCACGCGATGCAATCCAGGTATTGCGCGAGCGTGCGGCGAAGACGTGGGACATCGACGTCGAGGACATAGCGTGGAAGGACGGCAAGGCCGTTACGCTGCGGGCCGAACACGGCAACCTCGATTCGCTGACGCTGGAACAGCTCGCCGCGAAGGCGGCCCAGACCGGAGGACCAATCGCCGGCCACAACGAAACCGTTGCCGACGGCGCCGGCGTATCGTTCGCTACGCACATTTGCGACATCGAAGTGGACCCGGAAACCGGCAAGACGCAGGTCATTCGATACACGGTGATTCAGGACGCGGGCAAAGCGATTCATCCCGACTACGTCGAGGGTCAGTTTCAGGGCGCCGCCGCGCAGGGCATCGGTTGGGCCTTGAACGAGGAATACATCTACGGCGCTGACGGCCGGTTGCAGAACGCAGGATTTCTCGACTATCGCATCCCAGTCTGCTCGGATCTGCCATTCATCGATACGCAGATTCTGGAGATCCCGAACCCGAATCATCCGTACGGTGTGCGCGGCGTCGGCGAAACGTCGATCGTGCCGCCGCTCGCGGCAATTGCCAACGCAGTGTCGAACGCCGTCGGTGTGCGGATGACACACATCCCTATGTCGCCGCCGCGGATCCTCAAAGCGATCAAGAACGCGCGCCCCACCCGTGCTGCATGATGGATGAGAGAAGAAAGGGGGTCAGAACGGCTTTCCGCCGCGGAAACTGTTCTGACCCCCTTTCCCACTCGTTTTGAGGAATGTCGACTAAATCCAAATTGGACGTGAAGCTCACCGCGTCGCTGCGTGAATGCGCTGATGGTGCCGCGTCGATCTCGATCGAGGCGAGCACGGTGCGCGAGTTGCTGAGCCGCGTCGTCGAACGTTATCCGCGTATGCAACGCCGCATCGACGAAGGTGTCGCCGTGTCGATCAACGGCGAGATATTCCGCGACGATTGGCGCGAGCCGATTCCGGAAGGCGCCGAAGTATTTCTGCTACCGCGCATTCAAGGCGGCTGAGCGCCGACGCCGCCAGCAATTGTTTTGAGGGGCGAAGGCGCCAGGCCGCTGAGTGGTTATGCCAATTGTGGGGGCGGTACGGTACTCCACCGGCGAGTCAGTACCCGCAAGCGCAGTGGTGTACGGCGTCCATTGTGGTGTAGGGGCGGTTCGTATTGCGCGCTACACTACCGCGTGGCGGGCCGGTGCAAAGAGATACTCACACATTCCTGGTAAGTTCAGATGCGTCCATCGGGGATGCGTTGGCGCCATTGCTTGCCCGCTACGACATCCGCCTGCAGACATTCACGGATCCGGTGGATTTCGTCAGCATGTGGTCCGAAGAGCACATGACAGATGGATGTCTGCTGGTGGATGTCGAGCGCACTGGAAGGGCCGGCTGGCGCATGGTGCGGCAACTGCGGGAGCAGGGTTTTGCGCTGCCGGTGATCATCATCAGCGATGTGTGTGACCACGCGTTGCGGCAGCAAGCGCAACAGTGCGGCGCAACCGATGTGATTGAAACGCGGTTGATCGGCATGTTCGTGGAGCAACGGTTGCTGGAACTCATGGATGGGGCAGCCCGCGCAGAATTCGAACCTTCGATGGTTCTCAGAGACGGTACACAGGTAACGTTTCGGGTCATGCGCCCCGAGGACGCCGACATCGAGCAAGCCTTCGTGCGCGGCCTGTCGAAAGCGACGCGTCGCCTGCGGTTCTTTTCAGCTCTCAACGAGCTGCCGCCGTCTTTGTTGCATCCGTTCACGCATCCCGACTACCCGGCGAGTTATGCGTTGATCGCGACAATCGAACAATCGGGTGTAGAACAGATCATCAGCGTCGCGCGCTACAACACGACACAACAGGACGGCGTGGTTGAGTTTGCGATCGTCGTTGCCGACAAATGGCAGAGATTCGGCGTCGCGAATCGATTGTTGCGTGGGCTCATTGCTGCGGCAGCCATCGCCGGATACGACCGTCTCGAGGGCATCGTGCTGCGGGAGAATCGTCCCATGCTGCAATTCGCGAACGAACTGGGTTTCGCCGGCCCGTACGGGACTGACGACCCCGATGTCGTGCGTGTGGTCAAGGCGCTGCGGATCCAGCGTCGCGTGTCGCAGTAGCGGATTCCACCATGCTGGTTGGGCACCTGGCTTCGATGCGTCTCGCTCGTTTGGTACGCGACAATGCGCAGTCTGCTACAACGTATTTTTCAATAGCCTATTAGCTCAGGAGGCTGCCGTAAAACCGAATCCGCTGGCAGGCAAGGCCGCTGCGGCCGAAATGTTGATCGACGTCCCCCGGCTGGTGTCTGCCTACTACACCGGCGTGCCGGATCCGTCTGTGCCCGCACAGCGGGTCGCGTTCGGTACATCAGGGCATCGCGGCTCCGCATTCTCCAACGCATTCAACGAGTGGCACGTGCTCGCGATCAGCCAGGCGATCTGCGACTACCGTAAAAAACGCAATACCACCGGGCCGTTGTATCTCGGCGCCGACACGCACGCGTTGTCGGTACCGGCGTGTGCCAGCGCGCTCGAAGTGCTCGCCGCCAACGGCGTCGACGTGATGCTGTCGCAGAACGACGAATACACACCGACGCCGGCGGTATCGCACGCGATACTCACGTTCAACAGACGTCGCAGTACGGGGCTTGCCGACGGGATAATTGTCACGCCGTCACATAACCCACCCGCCGACGGCGGGTTCAAGTACAACCCGCCGCACGGTGGTCCGGCGGATGGCGACGTGACGAAATGGATCGAGGCGCGCGCCAACGCGCTGCTCGAGGCGGGCCTCGACGGCGTGATGCGACTGACATACGACAAGGCATTACATGCGCCGACCACACACCGGTTCGATTTTGTCGCGGCATACGTCAACGACATTCACAGCGTACTCGACGTCGACGTAATCCGCGGCGCGCAGATTCGGATGGGCGTGGACCCGCTCGGCGGGGCGGGCGTGCATTACTGGGAACGGATTGCGCAGCGGTACGGTCTGAACCTCACGGTCGTCAGCGACGTTGTCGATGCGACCTTCGGATTCATGAGCCTCGACTGGGATGGACAGATCCGCATGGACCCTTCCTCGGTGTATGCGATGCAACGGTTGATCGACATCAAAGACCGGTTCGATATTGCGTTCGCCTGTGATACGGACCATGACAGACACGGCATCGTCACACCCAACGCCGGGCTGCTGCGGCCCAACCACTACCTTTCCGTTGCGATCGCCTACCTGTTCCGTCACCGCGCAGGGTGGAGCGCCTCCGCTGCGGTCGGCAAAACGGTCGTCAGCAGCGGCATGATCGACCGTGTAACCGCGCAACTCGGGCGTCGGCTGTATGAAGTACCGGTCGGCTTCAAGTGGTTCGTCGACGGACTGCATGACGGGTCCCTCGGTTTCGGTGGCGAAGAAAGTGCGGGCGCGTCATTCGTGCGCCGCGACGGTAGTGTGTGGACCACAGACAAGGACGGCATCGTCTCGGCATTATTGTCCGCGGAGATCACCGCGCGCAGCGGCCGCGATCCGGGCGAGTTGTACCGCGAACTTGTGCGTGAGTTGGGCGAGCCGGTTTACGACCGCATCGAAGCACCAGCGACACCGGCGCAAAAACAGACGTTGTCGAATCTGTCATCGGCGCAGGTGCGTTCCACACAACTGGCCGGTGAGAACATCGACGCGATACTCACACGCGCGCCCGGCAACGATGCGCCGATCGGCGGTGTGAAAGTGGTCGCCCGGAGCGGCTGGTTCGCGGCGCGTCCGTCGGGTACGGAGAATCTCTACAAGATTTATGCGGAGAGCTTCGAGGGTGCTGAACATCTGCAGCGCATATTGAGCGAAGCGCAAACCATGGTCAGCGATGCGTTGGCGCATCCTGGTGGGGACAGCGATAGCCGTCACCAGGTATCGAGGGAGGGCGCATGACGGTCGCCACGCGCGCAGACGAGACGGTCAGTCGTCTGCTGTGCGCCGACGTCGAAGGGTTCGATTCTCTGATGGAACTGGCGCTCGACATGCGCTCCTCATGGAATCACGCGGCCGATCAAGTGTGGCGGCGGTTGAATCCGGCGTTGTGGGAACGGACGCATAACCCATGGGCCATTCTACAGACGGTTTCCCGTGATCGGATCGAAGCGCTCTCGAAGGATTCCGAGTTTAGAGTCACTGTCGAGAATCTCGTGCAGGCGCGCCGCGACGCCGTCGATGCGCCGGGCTGGTTTCAGCAGACCTATCCGGGCTCCGCGCTCGCTTGCGTCGCATACTTCAGCATGGAGTTCATGCTGGGTGAGGTATTGCCGATCTATTCCGGTGGGCTTGGTAACGTCGCTGGGGATCAACTCAAGACCGCCGACGATTTGGGCGTGCCGGTGATCGGTGTGGGATTGCTGTACAGCCAGGGCTACTTTCGCCAGGTGATCGACAACGACGGCGCGCAGCAGGCGCTGTATCCGTACAACGATCCGGGCCAGCTGCCGATCTCGCCGCTGCGCAACGACAGCGGCGAGTGGCTGCGTTTGGAAATTTCGTTGCCGGGTGATTCGGTATGGCTACGTGCCTGGCAGGTCCAGCTCGGTCGCACCAAACTGTATCTGTTGGATAGCAACGATGTGGCAAATGCTCCGGTGCATCGCGGCATTACCGGCGAGTTGTACGGTGGCGGGTCGGAGTTGCGACTGAAACAGGAACTGGTGCTCGGCATCGGGGGTTGGCGGCTGCTGCGCGCACTCGGCATTCGCCCACAGGTCTGCCACCTAAACGAAGGGCATGCTGCATTCGCAGTACTGGAGCGCGCGCGCGACTTCATGGAAGCGTCAGGGCAGCCGTTCGACGTCGCACTGGCGGTCACACGGGCTGGCAATCTGTTCACCACCCACACCGCTGTCGCCGCAGGCTTCGATCGTTTCGAACCGGCGCTGATCGATCGCTATCTCGGCAGTTATGCGGAGCAACAGCTCGGCATCTCGCGCAACGAACTGCTCGCGCTCGGTCGCGCTGCACCGAGCGACGCGACGGAGCCGTTCAACATGGCCTATCTTGGAATCCACGGTAGCGGAGCGGTGAACGGCGTCAGCGCACTGCACGGTAAGGTGAGCAGGCGCCTGTTTTCACCACTGTTTCCGCGCTGGCCGGAAGACGACATGCCGGTCGGACACGTCACCAACGGTGTGCACATGCCGACGTGGGACTCGCCACACGCCGACGACCTGTGGACTCGCTCTTGCGGCAAGGCGCGTTGGCTGGGAGAGACGGGGGCGCTGGAGCGAGACATGCGCTGCGTGCCTGACGCCGATCTGTGGCAGTTTCGGACGGCGGCGACCCGCTCACTCGTCGAATACGCGCGCACTCACCTGTCCCAACAACTGACTGCGTCCGGCGCGACGCCCGAAGCCGTGGCGCAGGCCAAGACATTGTTCCAACCAAACCGGCTGACACTGGGATTCGCACGTCGCTTCGCCACCTACAAGCGGCCGAATCTGCTGCTGCACGATCCAGAGCGGTTGGTGCGCCTGCTGACCAATCCACACCATCCGGTGCAGTTGATCATGGCGGGCAAAGCGCATCCCGCCGACGCGGAAGGGCAGGCGCTGATCCAGCAGTGGACGCAGTTCGTGCGCCGACCTGACGTGCGCGATCACGCGATGTTCCTGGCCGACTACAACATGCTGCTGACGGAACACCTCGTGCAGGGTGTCGACGTCTGGCTGAACACCCCTCGACGCCCGTGGGAAGCCTGCGGCACCAGCGGAATGAAGGTGCTCGTCAACGGTGGCATCAACGTCTCGACGCTGGACGGCTGGTGGGCAGAGGCTTACGCACCGGATGTCGGCTGGGCGTTGGGCGACGATCGCGAACACGGCGACGACCCGTCTCGCGACGCGGCGGACGCCGAGGCGCTGTACAACCTGCTGGAGAACGAAGTGATCCCGCAGTTTTATGCGCGCGACGCCAACGGTGTTCCCGTCGCGTGGATCGCGCGGATGCGCGAAAGCATGGCGCGGCTTACGCCGGTCTTCTCTACCAATCGAGCCGTTCGCGAGTACACCGAACGATACTATCTGCCGGCTGCAGCCACTTACACTGCGCGCGCCGCCGACGGCGGCGCGGCAGGGAAAGCCACCGCCGACTGGCTCCGAAACCTGAACGCGTTATGGGGCGAGTTGCGCTTCGGCGACGCCAAAATGGAAACGCGTTCAGACGAGCACTTGTTCGAAGTGCAGTTGCATCTGGGTCGTCTCGAGCCGGATGCGGTATGCGTTGAGCTGTATTCGAATGGCGCAGGCGCTGGAGGTGTCGCACGGCAACCGATGCAGCGTCTGCGCGAACTTTCCGACACACCGGGCAGCTACGTCTATACGGCGGCGGTGTCGGCGGCGCGGCCGGCGTCGGACTACGTGGCGCGCGTGGTGCCGTGTCGCGACGCGGTGGCAGTTCCGCTCGAAGCGCCGCACATTCTGTGGCAACGGTGAGACGCGGTGCAGACTCCTCGGCATCGAACCGAACCTGCGGAGCAGCGTCGAAATTACCAATGAAACCTAATACGCTCACACCGGAACTGCTGCGCAAGATCGATGGCTACTGGCGGGCCGCCAACTATCTGTCGGTCGGTCAAATCTATCTTCACGACAATCCGCTGCTGAAACGGCCGCTGACGCTTTCCGACCTGAAGCACATGCTGCTGGGCCACTGGGGCACCACCCCCGGGCAGAACTTCGTCTACGCGCACCTCAACCGGGTGATCAGGAAATACGACCTCGACATGATCTATGTCTCGGGGCCGGGGCACGGTGGTCCGACCGTAGTCGCCAACACTTATCTCGAGGGGAGCTACAGCGAAATCTATCCCGACGTCAGTCAGGATGAAGCCGGTTTGAAGAAACTGTTCACACAGTTTTCGTTCCCCGGCGGCATCCCGAGCCACGCCTCGCCGGAGTGCCCGGGTTCGATTCACGAAGGCGGCGAGTTGGGCTATTCGCTCAGCCATTCGTTCGGCGCGGTATTCGACAATCCCGAGTTGATCGTCGCATGCGTCGTCGGCGATGGAGAAGCGGAGACGGGTCCGCTTGCCACCGCGTGGCATTCCAACAAATTCCTCGACCCGGCGACGGACGGTGCAGTGCTGCCGATTCTGCATCTGAACGGCTACAAGATTTCGAACCCGACGGTGCTGGCGCGGATCGAACGCGAGGAACTGGAGCAACTACTGCGTGGCTACGGCTGGACGCCCCATTTCGTCGCTGGTCACGAACCTGAGCTGATGCACGAGGCGATGGCCGCGACGCTGGATGCGGCAGTAGAAAGTATCCGGGCAATCCAGCACGACGCGCGTCGCAACGGCAACCTCACGAGGCCGCGCTGGCCAATGATTGTGCTCGATTCGCCGAAGGGCTGGACCGGCCCGAAAGTGGTCGACGGATTGCAGAATGAAGGTACCTTCCGCGCGCACCAAGTCCCACTATCCGATCCGGCAACTCATCCCGAACACCTCGAAATGCTGCAAACGTGGCTGAAGAGTTATCACCCCGAAGAGCTTTTCGACGACGACGGCCGGTTGCGCGCGGAACTCGCCGAACTCGCACCCGCCGGCAACCGCCGCATGGGCGCGAACCCGCACGCCAACGGCGGCATGCTGCTGCGCGATCTGCGGATGCCGGATTTTCGCGAGTACGCCCAGAGCGTGCCGGTTCCCGGTGCGCCCGGTATGGGTGATACACGTGTGCTCGGTCCGTTTCTGCGCGACGTGATCAAGCTGAACGCCCCCCAACGCAATTTTCGAGTGTTCGGTCCGGATGAGACGCTCTCTAATGGACTCGGCGCCGTGTTCGAGGAAACCAATCGTCAGTGGAACGCCGCGACCCTGCCCAACGACGAATTTCTGGCGCCGGCCGGCCGTGTGATGGAGATGCTCAGCGAGCACCAGTGCGAGGGCTGGCTCGAAGGTTATTTGCTGACCGGCCGCCACGGCCTGTTCAATTGCTACGAAGCCTTCATCCACATCGTCGACTCGATGTTCAATCAACATGCGAAGTGGTTGAAGGTCACGGCGGCGTTGCCGTGGCGGCGCAAGATCGCGTCGCTGAACTATCTGCTGGCATCGCACGTCTGGCGTCAGGACCACAACGGTTTTACCCATCAGGACCCCGGCTTCATCGATCACGTCGTCAACAAGAAAGCCGAGGTGGTGCGGGTTTACTTTCCGCCGGACGCGAACTGCCTGCTGTCGGTGATGAACCACTGCCTGCGCAGCCGCCATTACGTCAACGTCGTCGTTGCAGGCAAGCATCCGGCGCCGCAGTGGCTGACGATGGACGCGGCCGTGAAGCATTGCAGCGAAGGCATCGGTATCTGGCAATGGGCCAGCAATGAT
This sequence comes from uncultured Gammaproteobacteria bacterium, assembly GCA_963735085.1. GTDB lineage: Bacteria > Pseudomonadota > Gammaproteobacteria > Pseudomonadales > Azotimanducaceae > DATJGR01. Next base: position 741,087 of record CAVTJP010000005.1, on the reverse strand, counting down.
CAGGCCGAATCGGCGGACGTGGTAATGGCGTGCTGCGGCGACGTGCCAACCCTGGAGACCCTCGCGGCGGTGTCGATCCTGCGCACGCATCTGCCCGAACTGAAAATCCGTGTGATCAACGTCGTCGATCTGATGAAACTGCAACCGCAGGCAGAGCACCCGCATGGTTTGAGCGATACGGATTTCGATGAACTGTTCACCACCAGCAAGCCGGTCATTTTCGCTTTCCACGCGTACCCGTGGTTGATCCACCGGCTCACGTATCGCCGCACCAACCACGCCAACATTCATGTCCGCGGCTACAAGGAAGAAGGCACCATCACAACGCCGTTCGATATGACGGTGCTGAACGATCTGGACCGCTTTCACCTCGTAATGGACGCGATCGATCGCCTGCCGCAGACGGGCGACAAGGGCATTTACCTGAAGCAGCAGCTGAAGGACAAACTGATCGAACACAAGCAGTACATCGACCAGCACGGCCGGGACCTGCCAGAAATCCGTGATTGGAAATGGAACGGTTGACGTGCGTGGGTCACCAGCGGGCGCATGAACAACGCAGGCGACGGCAGGATCGGGTTCTGGCCAGTGGTCGCCATCGGCGTTGGCGGAATGGTTGGCGGCGGCATCTTCGCGGTGCTTGGCCTGGCGGTACAACTGGCGCACGGCGGCACGCCGGTCACGTTTGCGCTGGCCGGCTCGGTGGCGCTGCTGACATCGTATTCGTACGCGCAACTCTCCGTTGCCTATCCGAACCGCGGCGGTACCGTGACCTTTCTGAACAGAGCATTCGGCGCCGGCAAGCTGACCGGCACGTTGAACGTACTGTTGTGGCTGAGCTACATCGTCATGCTGTCGCTGTATGCATTTGCGTTCGGCAGTTATGGCGCGACGTTCTTCCCGGCCGCGTGGCAGGCGCTCGCGAAACACGGATTGATCACGTTCGTCGTCGTATCGATTACCGGCCTCAATCTGCTCAGTGCGCAGGCGATCGGCCGGGCGGAAAAATGGATCGTCGGGTTGAAAGTGGCGATCCTGTCGCTGTTCGTCGCGTTCGGTTTTACCGGCATCGATGTCACCCGGATCGCGCCCGGCACATGGTCTCCGCCGCTGCAACTGGTTGCCGGCGGCATGATCATATTCGTCGCCTACGAGGGCTTCGAATTGATTGCCAACACAGCGCAGGATGTGCGCAACGTCGCGAAGACGCTGCCGCGCGCGTACTACACCGCGGTGGGGTTCGTCGTCGCGCTGTATGTACTGGTCTCGCTGGTTACCGTGGGCCATCTCACGGTGGCTAAAATCGTTGCAGCCCGGGACTATGCGCTGGCGGAGGCTGCGCGGCCTTTGCTTGGCCAGGCCGGTTTCACGATGATCGCAATCGCGGCGATGCTGTCCACCGCGTCGGCGATCAATGCCACGCTCTACGGCACCGCACGGCTGAGCTACAGCATCGCGCAGGCCGACGAATTGCCGGACCTGCTGGAGCGCAACATCTGGGGTCAACCGATCGCGGGTCTGTTGATCAGCGCCGGCTTGACGCTGATCGTGGCCAACGTTTTCGATCTCACCAGCATCGCCACGCTGGGCAGTGCAGGTTTTCTGTTGATCTTCGCTGCGGTGAACGCTGCCAATACACATCATGCTTCGCGCACGAACAGCCGCGCCTGGATATCCGCAACCGGTGCTGTGGCGTGCGTTGCGGCGATGACTGCGCTGGTCTGGCAGACGGCTCAAACCGAACCCGGGAAGTTGTGGGTGCTTGCCGTGATGATCGCGCTGGCGTTACTGATCGAAGATGGCTACCGGCTGATGAAACGATCGGTCCGGTTGCATCGGCGGTGACATCTATGAATCAAAAATCCAACAAGCCGGATCCGAAGGACGATCTCCAGACACTGCCCGTAGATGAGGTGCAGAAAAAACTGCAATCGTCGCCCGAGGGCCTGACCCAGGCGGAGGCACAAAAGCGTCTCGCCCAATACGGGCCGAATGAGATCGAGGAAAAGAAGACCAATCCGCTTCTGCAGTTCCTGAGTTACTTCTGGGGGCCGATTGCGTGGATGATCGAAGCGGCGGTGATCCTCTCGGCCGTTGAGCAGCATTGGCCGGATTTTTTCATCATCCTGGTGCTGTTGTTCGCCAACGCCGTGGTCGGTTTCTGGGAGGAACACCAGGCAGGCAATGCCATCGATGCGTTGAAAGCCGATCTGGCGATCAAGGCGCGGGTGAAACGGGACGGGAAATGGATCAACCCGCCGGCCCGCGAAGTGGTTCCGGGCGATGTGATCCGTATGCGGCTGGGCGATATCGTGCCGGCGGACGCGCGCCTGTTCGACGGCGACGCGATCGAAGTGGACCAATCGGCTTTGACAGGCGAATCACTGCCGGTGGAGCGCAATCCAGGTGATGCGGTGTTTTCCGGGTCCATCGTCCGTCAGGGTGAAATCAACGCCTTGGTGTATGGCACCGGCAAGAACACCTATTTCGGCAAGACTGCGTCGCTGGTGGCAGAGGCGCACACGGTCAGCCATTTCCAGAAAGCGGTCTTGAAGATCGGCAATTACCTGATCGTCCTCGCCGGGGTTCTGGTGGCGATCATCATCGCCGTCGCGGTCTTTCGCCATGACCCGATTCTCACCACGCTGCAGTTCGCGCTGGTGCTGACGGTAGCGGCAATTCCGGTTGCGATGCCGACGGTGCTGTCGGTGACGATGGCGGTCGGTGCACGGCTGCTGGCCGCGAAGAAAACCATTGTCAGCAAGCTGGTGTCGATCGAGGAACTGGCCGGCGTGGACGTGTTGTGCTCGGACAAGACCGGCACGCTGACGCAGAATAAATTGACCCTCGGCGACCCGTTCTGCGCGGGCGATATCACGCCCGAACAACTGATCCTCGTTGGCGCGCTCGCGTCGCGCGCGGACAACAACGACACCATCGATCTGGCGGTGTTGAGCGGATTGCAGGACGAGAATGCGCTGAAGGCGTTCGAGATCGTCCATTTCACGCCGTTCGATCCGGTGCACAAACGCACCGAGGTCAGCGTCAAGGACAAGGATGGTAAGACGTTCAAGGTCACCAAAGGCGCACCTCAGGTGATCATGGCGCTGTCGGCCAATTCCGATCAGGTCAAAGCTACGGTTGGCAAGGCGGTCGATGCATTCGCCGCGCGCGGATTCCGTTCGTTGGGCGTGGCGCGAGCCGATGGCGACGGGGAATGGCAATTTGTCGGCGTGCTGCCCCTGTTCGATCCACCCCGGGACCAGGCTAAGGCCACCATTGCGACCGCGGGCACGATGGGTGTGAAGGTCAAAATGGTCACCGGCGATGCGCTGGCCATTGCCAGGGAAATGGCCAAAGCGCTGGGCCTCGGCACCGATATCCTCGATGCGGGGAACCTCGGCGATTCGGAAACGACCGAGAGCGCGGAAGTGGCGAAGTCCATCGAGGACGCCGATGGTTTCGCCCAGGTGTTCCCGGAGCACAAGTTTCATATCGTCGATGTGCTGCAGAAGCGCGGCCACATCGTCGGCATGACCGGCGACGGTGTGAACGATGCACCGGCGTTGAAGAAAGCCGATTGCGGCATCGCCGTATCCGGCGCCACCGATGCGGCGCGCGCCGCGGCGGACATCGTGCTGACGACGCAGGGCTTGTCGGTGATCATCGATGCGATCAAGGAGAGCCGCAAGATCTTCCAGCGGATGAACAACTATGCGATCTACCGCATCGCCGAGACATTGCGCGTGCTGTTGTTCATGACCGCGGCGATCCTGATCTTCAACTTCTATCCGTTGACGGCGGTAATGATCGTAATGTTGGCGCTGCTCAACGACGGTGCGATCCTGTCGATCGCCTACGACAACGTGCATTTCAGCAACGACCCCGAGGTCTGGAACATGCGCGTGGTGCTGGGCATCGCCTCGGTACTGGGCGTGCTCGGACCGATCGCCGCGTTCGGTTTGTTCTATCTCGGCGATCGTGTGTTTCACTTCGACCGCGCGCATCTGCAACCGATGATGTATCTGATGCTGTCGGTGGCTGGACACCTGACGATCTTTCTGACCCGCACGCGGGGACCGTTCTGGTCGATCCGTCCCGCGATGATTCTGTGGATAGCGGTGCTGGGTACCCAGATTCTGGCAACCTTCATCGCGGTGTACGGTTTCCTGATGCCGCCGCTCGGCTGGGGTTGGGCCGGATTCGTCTGGGGCTATGCGTTGCTATGGTTCCTGGTGAGTGATCGCGTGAAACTGCTGGCGTACCGAATTCTGGATCCCATTCCAGCGAGGCAGGCAGCATGACTACCCATGACACCGTGTTCCTGCTCGACGTCGACAACACGCTGCTCGACAACGATCGCGTGCAGGCAGATCTGCGTGAGCATCTGGCGCGCGAATTCGGTGCCGAGAACCGCGATCGATACTGGCGGATTTTCGAGGCGTTGCGCGCCGAACTCGGTTATGCGGACTATCTCGGCGCGCTGCAGCGCTATCGTTTGAGCGAAATGACCGAACCGGGGCTGCTGCTGATGTCGGCGTTCCTGGTGGACTATCCGTTTGCGCAATGTCTGTATCCGAACGCACTCGACGTCATCGCGCATCTTTGTGCGGCTGGAACCACCGTCATCCTTTCCGATGGCGATGCCGTGTTCCAACCGCGCAAGGTGCAGCGCTCCGGACTCTGGGACGCCGTCGATGGCCGGGTGCTGATCTACATTCACAAGGAGCAGATGCTCGCTGATGTCGAGCGGCGCTTCCCGGCGCGCCGTTATGTCATGGTGGACGACAAGCTGCGCATTCTTGCGGCGATGAAGCAGGCGTGGCGGCAGCGCCTGACAACTGTTTTTCCGCGCCAGGGACATTACGCGCTGGATCCTCAGACGGTATCGAAGTATCCGCCTGCCGATCTGCAGATCGAGCGCATCGGCGAGCTGTGCGGTATCGATGCGGCCGGGTTGGTCCGTCAGGGCACGCGGCCGCCTGGAACATCCAGCAGGAGAACGACATGACGGATTTTCAATATCTGCGCTTCTTCGATGAACTCGGTATCGAAGACGTGCCGCTCGTTGGCGGCAAGAATGCGTCGCTTGGCGAACTGTACCGGCAACTCGTGCCGAAGGGTGTGCCGGTGCCGAACGGCTTTGCGATCACCGCGCCGGCGTATCGTCTGGTGCTGGAACGTGCCGGTGCGGCGGATCGACTGCACGCGGCACTCGATGGCATCCGCGCCGATGACGTCGCGGATCTGGCGCGGCGCGGTAAGCAGGCACGGGAGATCGTCTATGGCGCCGGCCTGCCGCCCGAGGTGGCCGACGAGATTCTCGAGGGGTACGGCCGGTTGCGCGACGAATACGGTGACAGCCTGAGCCTGGCGGTGCGCAGTTCGGCGACCGCGGAGGACCTGCCGACGGCGAGCTTCGCCGGGCAGCAGGATACCTTTCTCAACGTGCACGGCGAGCAATCGCTGCTCGACGCGTGCCGACGCTGCTTCGCCAGCTTGTTTACCGACCGCGCGATTCACTACCGCATCGATCAGGGCTTCGATCATTTCAAAATCGCGTTGTCGATCGGCGTCATGAAGATGGTGCGGTCCGATCTCGCCAGCGCGGGGGTGATGTTCACACTCGACACCGAATCGGGTTTCCGTGACGTGGTGTTCCTCACCGGCGCGTGGGGGTTGGGCGAAAACGTCGTACAGGGAGCGGTTGATCCCGACGAGTTCTACGTGCACAAGCCGACGCTGCGCGCCGGGCATCGAACCGTGCTGCGGCGCGCGCTCGGCGACAAGCACATGAAGATGATCTACGCCGAGGGCCGCACCCGTGAGGCGACCCGCAACGTTGCGACATCGGATGCCGATCGCGCACGGTTCTGTTTGAGCGACGCCGACGTGGTGACCTTGGCCGAGTACGCGATGCGCATCGAGGAACATTACAGCCGCAAGGCCGGCAGTACGCGCCCGATGGACATCGAATGGGCCAAAGACGGCATCGACGGCAAGCTCTACATCGTGCAGGCGCGTCCGGAAACGGTGGCATCGCAGACGCGCGGTACGGTCCTCGAGCGCTATCGTCTGACCGGCACGGGCGATCTGCTCGCGACGGGCCGTTCCGTGGGTGCCAAGATTGCGATGGGACGCGCACACGTGATCACCGACTCCACGCATCTGAGCGATTTTCGGGCTGGCGAAGTGCTCGTCGCCGACACCACCACACCGGACTGGGAACCGGTGATGAAGGAAGCGGCGGCGATCGTCACCAATCGCGGCGGCCGCACCTGCCATGCCGCGATCGTGGCGCGCGAGCTCGGCATTCCGGCGGTCATCGGTGCAGGCGACGCAACGCAACGCGTCGGCCACGGCGCCGAGGTGACCGTGTCGTGCGCCGAAGGCGACGTCGGGCGCGTCTACGCCGGCGCGGTCCCATTCGCCGTGGACCGCAGCGACCTCGCGGAGCTGCCGCGGCCGGCCACCCACATCATGATGAACCTCGGCAATCCGGACCTCGCCTTCAAGACGTCGTTCCTCCCCAACGATGGTATCGGCCTTGCGCGCATGGAATTCATCATCAACGAGTCGATCAAGGCGCATCCGTTGGCATTGCTGCATCCGGACAAGATTCGCGATCCGGACGTTCGCGCGCAGATCGAAACGCTGTGCCGCGGTTATCGGGACGGTGCTGCGTTCTTCGTCGAGCGGTTGTCGGAAGGTGTCGGCACGATCGCCGCCGCGTTCTGGCCGAAGCCGGTGGTGGTGCGTATGTCGGACTTCAAGAGCAACGAGTATGCGTCGTTGATTGGCGGGCGCGACTTCGAGCCGACCGAAGCCAATCCGATGATCGGCTTCCGTGGCGCGTCCCGCTATGCGCATCCGGCGTATGCCGAAGGATTCGCGCTGGAGTGCGCGGCGATGCGGCGCGTTCGTGAGGACATGGGATTGACCAATGTGATCCTGATGATCCCGTTCGTGCGGCGCATTGCCGAGGCCGATGGGGTATTGGCCCGCATGGCCGAATGTGGGCTCGAACGCGGCCGGAATGGTCTGAAGGTGTATGCGATGTGCGAGATTCCGAACAACGTGATTCTGCTCGATCAGTTTGCGCTGCGGTTCGATGGATTCTCGATCGGCTCCAACGACCTGACGCAGCTGACGCTCGGGGTCGACCGCGATTCGGAGATCGTCGCGTTCGATTACGACGAGCGCGACGACGGCGTCAAAGCCATGATCCGCATGGCGGTGGAAGGGTGTCAGCGCAACGGCATTCACTCGGGCCTGTGCGGCCAGGCGCCGTCGGATTATCCGGAGATGGCGGCGTTTCTGGTCGAACTCGGCATCGACTCGATCAGCCTGAATCCCGACTCCGTATTGTCGACGATGCAGACGGTGCTCGAAGTGGAGCAGCGCACCGGGCGTGCACCGCGACCGAAGGAATCGGCCTGATGGCGTTGCACCAGCAGCAGGTCCTGACGTTGGACGGACTCGCGGGGCTGTTGAATGTCCTGGCGAATCGCGGTTACCGGGTTGTCGGTCCGACGCTGCGCGACCGGGCGATCGTGTATGACGACATTGCATCGCCCGCGGATCTGCCGGAGGGATGGACCGATCAGCAGGACGCCGGTCGTTACCGGCTGGTTCGGCGCGACGATGCGGCGCTGTTCGGTTACGCGGTGGGACCGCATTCGTGGAAGCAGTTCCTGCATCCGCCGGTGCAGCGGCTGTGGCGAGCCACGCGCGACGGTGACGACGTGCAGGTGATTGCCGAGCCGGTTGCCGCGGAGCGTTTTGCGTTCATCGGGGTGCGCGCGTGCGAGCTGCACGCGATTGCGATTCAGGATCGCGTGTTCCTCGGTGGCCCGCATCGCGACCCGCATTACGCCGCGCGGCGCCAGGCGAGCTTCATCGTTGCCGTCAACTGCGGCAGCGCAGGCGGCACGTGCTTTTGCGTCTCGATGGACACCGGGCCGAAGGCGGAAGCCGGCTTCGACCTGGCGTTGACGGAAATCGTCGGGGGCGAACACTGCTTCGTCGTCGAGGCGGGAACGCAGGCGGGTGGCGAGGTGCTCGCGGAGTTGCCCGCCCGTGCGGCGACCGCGCAGGACCTGGCCGCCGCCGACGCGGTGATCGCACATACCGCGTCGTCGATGGGCCGCACACTCGCGACCGATGACGTCCACGACTTGCTGATGCGCAATCTCGAGCATGCACGCTGGGACGACGTGGCCGAGCGGTGCTTGACCTGCGGCAACTGCACCATGGTCTGTCCAACCTGTTTCTGCTCGAGCGTCGAGGATTCGAGCGATCTGAGCGGCACCGAAACGTCGCGCACGCAGCGCTGGGATTCGTGCTTCACGACGGACTTTTCGTACATCCACGGCGGCAGCGTCCGGGCCAGTGCGCGATCGCGTTACCGCCAGTGGCTGACGCATAAGCTGGCAACCTGGCACGATCAGTTCGATTCGTCGGGATGCGTCGGTTGCGGCCGTTGCATCACCTGGTGTCCGGTGGGCATCGACCTCACCGAGGAAGTCAGCGCAATTCGCGACACCGAACCCAACGCAGGAGCATAGCCATCGAAGGGCTCGAAAGAATCATCAGGGAACATCCGTTCTTTGCCGGTCTCGAGGAAAGCTTCTGTCAGCTTGTTTGTGGCTGCGCGAAGAACGTGCGTTTCGAGGCCGGCCAGTATCTGTTCCATGAAGGCGAGGACGCGGATCAGCTGTACCTGTTGCGGCACGGCGGTGTCGCGCTGGAGCTGGCAGTGCCCGGGCGCGGCGCGGTGACCATCCAGACCTTTCGGGCCGGCGAAATCGTGGGTGTCTCCTGGCTGATCCCGCCGTATCGTTGGACCTCCGACGCAAAAGCGCTGGAGCTGACCCGGGCGATTGCGATTAGCGGCACCTGCCTGCGTCATAAATGCGAGCAGGACCACAGCTTGGGGTACGAACTGATGAAGCGCGTCGTGCCGATTCTGGTCGAACGGCTGCATGCCACGCGGATGCAGATACTGGATGTATACGGCAGCAAGGCCTGACGGATGCTTTTTCAGCAACCTGCTGCCGCGCGCTGCTCGTGACCGACCCGATGGTACCCAGCGTGGTGCGTGTGCAGCGGCGCCGCCGCGAAGCACCGCAAGTGATTTCGCTGGAAGTCGGGCGGCCTGCCGGCTGGGAATCGTTGGGCCCCGGCCAGTTCAGCATGTTGACCGTCTTCGGTGTCGGCGAGGTGCCGATCAGCCTCAGTGGCGATCCGGCCGCGCCGCAGTCGCTGGTGCATACGATACGTGCCGTCGGCGCGGTGTCGAGCGCGCTGGCCAAGCTCGAGCGTGGCGCTGCGCTGGGGATCCGCGGCCCGTTTGGTGCGGGCTGGCCGATGCAGCGGGCGGTGGGCCGCGATGTGATTCTGGTGGCCGGCGGCCTTGGCATCGCGCCGCTGCGACCGGTGCTTTATCGGCTGCTCGCCGAACGCAGCCGCTACGGCAATGTCGTGCTGATATATGGCGCGCGCGGTCCCACCGACATCCTGTTCCAACGCGAGCTGGAAACCTGGCGGCGGCGGCTCGATGTCGATATCGAGGTCACGGTCGATCATGCGTTGGCAGCGTGGCACGGCCACGTCGGCGTTGTGACCACGTTGATCCCGCGCATGGCGTTCGATCCGCTGCATGCGATTGCGTTCGTGTGCGGCCCCGAGGTCATGATGCGTTTCGCGGTTAGCGCGTTGCGCGACGCCGGTGTCGGTGACGATGCGATCTGGCTGTCGATGGAGCGCAACATGAAGTGTGCGGTCGGATTCTGTGGCCACTGCCAGTTCGGACCACAATTCGTGTGTCGCGACGGGCCGGTGTTCGGCTACCGGCAGCTGCAACATCTGCTCACCGTGAAGGAGATCTGATCGTGGCGAAGCAGCGCAAACCGCGCCTGGCCGTGTGGAAGTTCGCATCCTGCGACGGCTGCCAGCTGAGTGTGCTCGATTGCGAGGACGAATTGCTCGCGATCGTCGATGCCGTCGAGATTGCCTATTTCAAGGAGGCGACGCGCGGCGAGATCCACGGCCGCTACGACCTCTCGCTGGTGGAAGGCTCCATCACCACGCCGCACGACGCCGAGCGCATCCGCGAAGTGCGCCGGCGTTCGCGCACGCTGGTAACGATCGGGGCGTGCGCCACGTCGGGCGGCATCCAGGCGCTGCGCAATTTCGCAGACGTGAAGGAATATGCGGCGGTGGTGTATGCGCGGCCCGACTACATCGAGACGCTCGCAACGTCGACGGCGATCGCCGACCACGTGCCGGTTGATTTCGAACTGCGCGGCTGTCCCATCTCGAAGCGGCAACTGCTCGAAGTGATGTCCGCGTTCCTCGTCGGGCGCCGACCGGTCACGCCGCCGCACAGCGTCTGCGTCGAGTGCAAGTTGAAGGGCAACGTGTGCGTGATGGTGGCGCACGGCGAGCCGTGTCTCGGCCCGGCGACGCACGCGGGCTGCGGGGCGATCTGCCCGTCCTACGACCGCGGCTGCTACGGCTGCTATGGTCCGAAGGAGACAGCCAACGCGGCCTCGCTGAGTCGCGCGCTGCAGGAACTGGGGATGGACGCGCGCGCGTTGCAGCGCTTCTATCGCACCTTCAATGCCAACGCAGCCGAGTTCCGCGAGGAGAGCGAACGGCATGGCCCGTAAGACGATCAAGGTCAACTACCTCGCCCGCGTCGAGGGCGAGGGCGCGCTCAAAGTCGTGGTGCGCGACGGTGTCGTTCGCTCGGCCGAACTCAGCATTTTCGAACCACCGCGTTTCTTCGAGGCGCTGCTGCGCGGTCGCGCCTTCAGCGAGGCACCGGACATCACCGCACGCATTTGCGGCATCTGTCCGGTGGCCTATCAGATGAGTGCGATACACGCGATGGAAAATGCCCTCGGCATCTCGGTCAGCGGACCCCTGCGCGATCTGCGGCGGCTGCTGTACTGCGGCGAATGGATCGAGAGCCATGTGCTGCACATCTACATGCTGCATGCGCCGGACTTTCTCGGCTATGACGGCGCCATCGACATGGCGCGCGATCACCCGGACATCGTGCGCCGCGGCCTCGAGCTGAAGAAAGGCGGCAACGAGATCGTCGCACTGCTCGGCGGACGTGAAGTGCATCCAATCAACGTCCGCGTCGGCGGCTTCTATCGGGTGCCACGCCGCCGCGAGCTTGCGCCGCTCGCCGAATCGATGAAGCGCACGCGCGATGCCGCGCTCGAAACGGTCCGGTGGGTCGCCGGTCTCGAGTTCCCCGATCGCGAGCGCGACTATACGTTTGTTGCGCTGAAGCACCCCGCGGAGTATCCGTTCAACGAAGGACGTATCGTTTCCAACCGCGGCCTCGATATCACGGCGGCGGATTACGAGCAGCACTTCGAGGAGACGCACGTCGCGCGCTCGACTGCGCTGCAGTCGCGCCTGCGCGACGGCTCGTCGTATCTGGTGGGACCGCTGGCGCGCTACAGCCTGAACTTCGACCGGCTGTCGGCCTCGGTGCAGGCGGCGGCGCGCGACGCCGGCTTGGGCCCGACGTGCCGCAATCCATACCAGAGCATCGTCGTGCGCGCTGTGGAAGTGCTGCATGCCTGCGACGAGGCACTACGCATCATCGATGCGTATCAGGAGCCCGACAAACCGGCGGTTGCCGTCGAAGCGGCGGCGGGCGTCGGCTGCGCTGCGACGGAAGCGCCGCGCGGGCTGCTGTATCACCGCTACCGGTTGGACGGCGACGGCACCATCGCGGAGGCGCGCATCGTGCCGCCGACGTCGCAGAATCAGACCTGCATCGAAGAGGATCTGATGAGCTACATCGGCGGGTTTCTCGACCTGCCCGATGACGCATTGCGACATCGCTGCGAACAGACGGTGCGCAACTACGATCCCTGTATCTCGTGCGCCGCGCATTTCCTGCGCCTCGACATGGATCGGGGCTGAGGTCGTGTTGCGTGTGCGGATCATCGGCGTGGGCAATGCCGAACGCGGTGACGATGGCGCCGGCCGCGCGGTGGCGCGATGGCTGCGCGGCAAGCTGCCGGCGTCTGTCGAGATCGTCGAGCACAATGGCGAGGTGACGACGCTGATGGCCGAACTGGAGAACGTCGAACGTGCGTATCTGGTGGATGCCTGCGCATCCGGTGCCGCCACCGGCACCGTGCAGCGCTTCGATGTTGCAACCGCCCCGTTGCCACAGTTGGCGTTCGGCATGTCGACCCACGGCATGGGCCTTGCCGAGGCGATCGAGTTGGCCCGCGCGCTCGGCCAGTTGCCCGAGTGCTGCGTTGTCTACGCCATCGAGGGCGGCTCGTTTGCGCCGGGTGTTGCGCTCTCGCCGGCCGTGACCGCGGCGGTCGTCGAGGTCGGCCGGCGGCTGACGGACGATCTCGGCCATATCGACGCAGCTACTGGAGAAGTCGATGCATGAAGCTTCGCTGATGCGGAATCTGATGCGCCAGATCGAGGCGATCGCACAGGCCGAAAATGCACGCCGTGTGGTGACCGTGTCGGTCTGGTTGGGTGCGCTCAGCCACATGTCGGAAGGCCATTTCATCGAACACTTCGAGCAGGCCGCCACCGGTACGATCGCCGACGGCGCGCAGCTTCACATCACGGTATCCACCGACGCCACGCACGCCGGCGCACAGGACCTGGTACTCGAAAGCGTCGACGTGGAGACCTGAACCGTGGCGAGGCCGACCACCGTGCGGGTGAGGCAGCGCATCGTCGTTCGGGGCGCCGTGCAGGGCGTCGGCTTCCGGCCGTTCGTCTACCGTGAGGCGACGGCATTGGGGCTTGCCGGCTGGGTACGCAATTCGGCTGCCGGCGTGACCATCGAAGCGGAAGGCGATGCTGCACATATCGCCCGGCTGCTGGCGACGATCCGGTCGTCGCATCCGCCGCACGCGCACATCGTGGCGGTTGCGCTCGACGCCATTGCACCGCAATGCGAACGCGCCTTCACCATCCAGCCGAGCTGCAGCGATGGCGGAAGTGGCGCGCAGGTGCTGCCCGACCTCGCGACATGCGAACAATGCGTCGCCGAGTTGTTCGATCCGACCAATCGCCGCTATCGCTATCCGTTTTCGAGTTGCACCAATTGTGGTCCACGCTACAGCATCGTCGAAGCCGTGCCGTACGACCGCGCAAATACGTCGATGCGGCAGTTCGACATGTGCGCCGCCTGCCGGGTCGAATACGACGATCCGGCCGACCGGCGATTTCATGCCGAGCCGAACGCGTGCGCGGAATGCGGCCCGCGACTGTCGCTGTGGGATCCGTCGGGGGGCGTGCTCGCGTGCGACGACGCGGCGCTGATGGCGGCGGCGAATGCGATCCAGTGCGGCCGCATCGTCGCAGTGAAAGGCATAGGTGGTTTCCATCTGCTCGCCGATGCCCGCAACGAGGCTGTCGTGTGCCTGCTTCGCGAACGCAAACGGCGTGAAGAAAAACCCTTCGCAGTAATGTTTCCGACGCTTGCACAGGTTGGCGGGCATTGCATGTTGGACGGCGCGGCGGCGTCACTGTTGATGAGCGCCGCGCGCCCGATCGTGCTGCTGCGGCGTGGCGCCGCCGCGCTGGCGCCGTCGGTTGCGCCGGACAATCCACGCCTCGGCGCGCTGCTGCCGTACACGCCGCTGCATCACCTGCTGATGCGCGAGCTGGGCTTCCCGGTCGTCGCCACCAGCGGCAACCTCAGCGAAGAGCCGATCGTCATCGACGCGTTGCAGGCACTGGATCGACTCGCCGGCGTTGCCGATCTGTTCCTCGTGCACGACCGGCCCATCGTTCGCCCGGTGGATGATTCGGTGGCTCAGATCGTCCGCGGCCGGCCGCAGCTGTTGCGCCGTGGCCGCGGCCATGCGCCCGCGCCGGTGCCGGTCGACGGGATCGCACCAGGCATCCTCGCGCTCGGCGGTCATCTGAAGGCGACCGTTGCGCTGTCGCGCGCCGGCGACGTGGTGCTCAGCCAGCACATCGGCGACCTCGCGACGGGTGCTGCGCGCGAAGCGCATCGCAAGGCGCTCGGCGCGCTCGTTCGTCTGCACGACGTGCGGCCACGGTTGGCCGTGCACGACGCTCACCCCGACTATGCATCGAGCCGTGCCGCCGACAAACTGGCATTGCCGAGCGTCGCGGTGCAGCACCACGTTGCCCATGTCGCGGCCTGCCTGGCCGAGCATGACCTGGCGCCGCCGGCGCTGGGCGTCGCCTGGGACGGCATGGGATACGGTATGGACGGGACGGTTTGGGGTGGAGAATTCCTGTTGCTGGCCAAGGCCGGCTGGCGCCGCGTCGCTTCGCTGCGTCCGTTCCGCCTGCCCGGCGGCGAAGCGGCGGTACGAGAGCCGCGCCGCGCCGCACTCGGCCTGTTGTACGCGGCATTCGGCGAGCGCTGTTGCGCGATGACCGAACTCGCGCCGATTGCGGCTTTCGATTCAGCCGAACTCGCGGTGCTGCGGACGGTGCTCGCGCGCGGCGTCAACGCGCCGCTCGCGTCGAGCATGGGGCGATTCTTCGACGCCGTTGCGTCGCTGTGCGGACTGCGCCAGCGATCGAGCTACGAAGGTCAGGCGGCAATGTCGCTGGAATGGGCCTGTGATGGCGTGGCGAGCGACCGCGCCTATACGTTTCCGTTAGAGCCGGCGACCGGCGACGCGGCGCCGTGGCTGATTAATTGGCAAGGCGCCATCGAAGCGGTGTGTGCCGACTGTCGCGACCGCGTTGACGTCGGTGCAATCTCGCAAGCCGTGCATCGCGGCCTGGCACGGGCCATCGTTGCGGTCGCCGAGCGCATCGGCGAGCGCCGCGTGGTACTCACCGGCGGCTGCTTTCAGAACGCGCACCTCACCGAGGCTGCGGTGGCGGCGCTCGACGCAGCGGGCTTCGAACCGCTCTGGCACCAATCGATTCCACCGAACGACGGCGGCATCGCCGTTGGTCAAGTCGCTTGGGCATCCTGGACCGCAGACCAAGGAGACGCAGCATGTGTTTAGCAGTACCGGGTCGGATTCTGAGCATGTCCGGCGACGATCCGTTGCTGCGGGTCGGCCGCGTCGATTTCGGCGGCCTCGTCAAGGAAATCAACCTCGCATACGTGCCCGAGGCGGCCGTTGGCGATCATGTGCTGGTCCATGTCGGCTTCGCCATCACCGTGATCGATGAGGTTGCAGCCGCGCGTACCTTCGAGCACCTGCGCGCGATCGGCGAACTCGCTGACGAGCTGACGGAGGGGCGATGAAATATCGCGACGAATATCGCGACGGACCTATGGCGCGGGAGCTGGCCGCGGCCATTGCCGCCAGCGTGACGCGGCCATGGACGCTGATGGAAGTCTGCGGCGGCCAGACCCACGCGATCGTCCGCTTCGGGATCGACCGGCTGCTGCCGCCGCACGTCACGCTGGTGCACGGACCGGGTTGTCCCGTCTGCGTGACACCGGTCGAATACATCGACAAAGCGATCGAGATCGCACAGCGGCGCGACACCATTCTGTGTTCCTTCGGCGACATGCTGCGCGTGCCGGGCACGCACGGCGACCTGCTGGCTGCGAAGTCGCGCGGCGCCGACGTGCGGGCGGTGTACTCGCCACTCGACGCGCTCGTGCTGGCGCGTGCCGAGCCGACGCGCGAAGTGGTGTTTTTCGCCGTTGGTTTCGAGACGACGGCGCCGGCGAATGCGATGGCGGCGTACCGCGCGAAGCAGGAAGGCATGCGCAACTTCTCGATGCTGGTCTCGCACGTGCTCGTGCCGCCGGCGATGCGCGCGATCCTCGACGCACCGGTGCGCAAAATCGATGCATTTCTCGCCGCCGGGCACGTCTGCACGGTGATGGGTTACGCGGAGTACGAGCCGATCGCGGCTCGCTACCATGTGCCGATCGTGGTGACGGGCTTCGAGCCCATCGACATCCTGGAAGGCGTGTATCTGTGCGTGCGGCAGCTCGAGGCGGGGCGCGCCGAAGTCGACAATCAGTACAGCCGCTCGGTGCGTCGCGACGGCAATCGAGTTGCGCAGCAGATCATGCGTGACGTTTTTCGCGTGACGCGGCGCCGCTGGCGCGGCATCGGTGACATTCCGGAGAGCGGCTTCTGCCTCGCCGATGCGTATGCCGAATTCGATGCCGAGCGGCGCTTCGGCGCGGTGTCGGTCGATGACGAAGCCTGCGGCGAATGCATCAGCGGCCTGGTATTGCGCGGCGAGAAAAAGCCGACGGATTGCCCGGCGTTCGGCGTGCGCTGCACGCCGGAGCGACCGCTCGGTGTCACGATGGTGTCCTCGGAAGGCGCCTGCGCGGCGTACTACCGATATCGGGGCGCGCAGGCGGCGCACGCATGAGCGAGTCGGACGGCCTCGTGTCGCTGAACTGTCCGGTGCCGTCCGGCAACAACGACACCGTCCAGCTTGCACACGGCGGTGGTGGCCGTGCCATGGCGCGGCTGATCGACGAGATGATCCGTCCGATTTTCCAGGACGTCGAACTCGACCGCTGCCACGACGGCGCGATGCTGGACATCGACGGCCCCGTCGCCTTCACGACCGATTCCTATGTCGTGCGGCCGCTGATCTTTCCCGGCGGCGACATCGGCTCGCTGGCGGTGAACGGAACCGTCAACGACCTTGCGATGTGCGGCGCGCGGCCGGCCTATCTCAGTGTCGGGCTGATCCTCGAGGAGGGCCTTCTGCTCGATGTGCTGCGTCGTGTGTTGTGTTCGATGCGCGACGCTGCGACGGCTTCCGGTGTGAGATTGGTGACGGGCGATACCAAGGTCGTCGACCGCGGCAAGGCCGACGGTATGTTCATCAACACAGCAGGCATTGGCCGCATCATTGCGCCGCGGCGGATTGGCCCGGCCGCAGTGCGACCGGGCGACCAGGTGATCCTCAGCGGTGATATCGGCCGCCACGGCATGGCGGTGATGGCCGCCCGCGAGGGCCTCGGCTTCGAGAACGCGATCGAAAGCGATTGTGCGTGCGTTGCCGCGCCGGTGCTGGCATTGATCGAGGCCGGCGTCGACGTGCATTGTCTGCGCGATCCTACCCGCGGCGGGCTGGCCGGTGCGCTGAATGAGATCGCCGCGGCGGCGGGTGTCGCGATCACGATCGACGAGGCCGCGATTCCGGTTCGCGCCGATGTGGCGGCGGCCTGCGAACTGCTGGGGCTCGACCCGCTGCATGTCGCCAACGAAGGATGCTTTGTCGCCTTCGTCCCGCACGCGCATGGCGAGCGCGCGCTCGGCGTGCTGCACAACTTCGAGACGACAGCGCGCGCGGTCCGGATCGGCGGGGTGCATGGTGGACGCTCGGGTGAGGTGTCCTGTCGCGGCGCGCTCGACGTCGAGCGGATCGTCGATATGCTCAACGGCGAACAATTGCCGCGGATTTGTTGAGGCCGCGGCCAACAACTTCGCCGTGTCGCGGGTTCGTCGGAATTCAATTGCAGTGTGCGTTGCCGGGAGGCTCCATATGTCGGCTCAAAATTCTTCGGTGAAAATCTGTGCCGTGTGCGGCAAGTCGTTTCCACCGCGCAATATCGTGTCGGGTGAGATCGTCCGTCAGGAGATTGCCGCCGAGATTCTGAAAGCCACCCCCGATTGGGCGCCCGACAAATTCATTTGTCGGACGGACCTTGCCGACGCGCGCGGCAAGTACGTTCATTCGTTGCTGGAGTCGGAGCGCGGCGAACTATCCACGTTGGAACATGAGGTGGTGCGAAGTCTGCGTGAGCACGAACTGCTGGCAACGGATACCGATGCCGAATTCGAGCAGCACTGGTCGATCGGCCAGCGACTGGCGGATCACATCGCGGCGTTTGGCGGCAGTTGGGCGTTTCTGATCGGGTTCGGCGTGTTTCTGACGATCTGGGTGCTGAGCAATACCTTCGTGCTCTTGACCCATCCGTTCGATCCGTATCCGTTTATCTTTCTGAATCTACTGTTGTCCTGCCTGGCGGCCATTCAGGCACCGGTGATCATGATGAGCCAGAATCGTTTGGAGGCGAAGGATCGCGTTCGCTCCCAGCACGACTATCAGGTGAACCTGAAAGCCGAGCTGGAGATTCGCCATCTTCATGAGAAGCTCGATCATCTGCTTTCGCATCAGTGGGAACGGCTGGTGCGCATCCAGGAGCTGCAGATCGAGCTGCTGTCGGATCTGGGGACCAAGCGGTGACCGCAGCGAATGTGGTGTTGGCACAGCTGGGACACAGCGGTCGCTTCGGTGATTCGCTCAGCCGATACCCGATGCTGCCGCTCTGAGCTTGCCGAGCAATACCTGCCGCATGTCGCCTTTGGCCCGCTTCGTGACGATGAAAAGATACGCGCTCAGGAAGGGCGCCCCACCGAGGAAGGCCAGCGCGGCGAGCGAGAGCCCTGCCGCCGAAAATTCATGTCGCCAGGCGACCCAGAGCCCGGAAAGCATCAGCATGCACATGAAGTCGAGATTGAACTGGCCGGCCCAGCCTCCCAGCGCCATGTCACCGAAATAGACGGCGAAAAGGTTCGTGCCGTGCTGGGCGACCACGAACGCGGTATAGACGTTAACGACGAGGAAGATCATCGCCAGAAAAACGCGAAATGCAGCCATGGCTCAAACACCGTTCGGATGAAGGCGAACGACACTATCGTTGGAGGCGAGTCGCTTCAATAACCCCTCAGGTCATCGCGGGCCTCGATGCATCCCTTTGGTGGACAGGGACAGAATTGAACGGGTCGTCGCACAGCGCAGACTCGCGAATTTCAGTTGGATTGGACGATTGAACTAAACGAGTGAAACCTGTCGCGCAGTTCGCGGGCCTATTGTGGTTCAGCGTTCAGCAGCTTCGTCAGGGCCTTGTTTCGATCGTCGCCCAGAGGAGCCGACCCAAACTGCGATGCTCGCCGTGACGACGATGAAAAAAACGTGGCATACGCAAGTCTCTTCGTTGCGCCGCGCATTGCGGTGTTTTCCCAGCCGTAGCCGTGGTCACCACCTTGATGGACATAGATCGCCGAACGATCCCAACAACCAACAGGTGGGTTATGTTCCCTACCCTCGAATTCAGGCCGGCGCTGCGAAGAATGTGGCGTTGCCGCATTGGTGCGCGTGGATGGCTGTGATCGCTGCCAGGCATGCGGCGCCATCGGCGTGTGTGGTTGATGCGCCCGCGTTGAGTCCCAATTGCACCAGGTCTAGAATCACGCCTCGCCAGCGCGCGCGCCGACCCCTCCATTGGATCCTTCACGCTGTTTCAAGGAATTGATCATGAAAGCGAATGTCCTTGGGTTGACGGTTTGCTCGCTCGCCGCGCTCTGCCTCAATGGAACATTGGCGCAGGCCGAGGAGAAGAACCCCGACCGGAACGCCTACTTCGGTGAAACCCATGTGCACACCAGCTGGTCGCTGGATGCGTTCTCAATCGGCAACTCGGTCACCACACCTGCTGATGCGTATAAGTACTTCAAAGGTGAAGCCATCAAGCACCCGTTGGGCTACGAGGTGACGATCGACACGCCGCTCGACTGGGCCGGCGTGACGGACCACTCCGAATATGCAGGCGTTGTGCAGCTGGCCAACGAACCGGGCTCCGCAGTCAGCAAAATCCCGCAGGCGGCACCCCTGGTGATGAAGGCAAAGACCCGCGAAGAAATGGAGCGCGTTGCACTGTATGCCATCAACGTGCTGGTGGCCGGACCGCCGGTGAAGGCGCTCATGGCACCCGAGATCGCGGGTTCCGTGTGGAAGAAGAACGTGGCAATGGCCGACGCGGCCAACGTGCCGGGCAAGTTCACCACGTTCTGTTCCTACGAGTGGACCTCCATGCCGAACAACATGAACCTGCATCGCAATATCTTCTTCAAGGACTGCGCGAAGGTCCCCGCCCAGCCATTCAGCGCGCTGGATTCATACCATCCGGTTGATCTATGGAACTGGATGGACGGGCAGCGTAAGGCCGGCAACGACCTGCTCGCTATTTCGCACAACGCCAACCTCTCCGACGGCCGCATGTTCCCGACCGAGGTCGATACCAAGGGCCGTCCGATCGACGCCGCGTATGCCGAATCGCGCGTACGCAACGAACCGCTGATTGAGATCAAACAGCTGAAAGGGTCATCGGAAACGCATCCGCTGCTCTCTCCCAACGACGAATTCGCCAATTTCGAGCTGATGTCGGTGCTGCTCGGCGGCCCGCCCGGCCGCATACCCCATATCGTCGGCAGTTATGCAAGGCAGGCCCTGAAAGATGGCCTGGCCATGCAGGATACGGAGGGTTTCAACCCCTTCAAATTCGGCTTCGGTGCAGCGTCCGACTCCCACAACACAGCCGTACCGTACCGGCAGAACAACTTCTTCGGCGGCCATTCCTTTACCGACGGCACCCCTGAGGTGCGCATGTCCGGCAACCTGGTTGGCGGCATGTTCGACTCGCGCAACGAAGGCACTGGCGGCTTGACCGGTGTGTGGGCCGACGAAAATACCCGCAGCGCGCTGTTCGAGGGCATGAAGCGCAAGGAAACATTCGCCGTCAGCGGCCCGCATATCAAAGTCCGTCTGTTCGGCGGCTGGGATTTTGCATCCAGCATCTTCGCGGAGAAGGACTGGGTAAAGGCCGCCTACGCCCATGGCGTGCCGATGGGTAGCGACCTGCCGCCGCCCCGCACGAAGTCGCCCCCGAGCTTCGTCGTCTGGGCAACCAAAGATCCAACCTCAGGCAATCTCGACCGCATTCAGATCGTCAAGGGCTGGAGCAAGAACGGCCAGAGCTTCGAAAAGGTTTACGACGTGGCATGGGCGGGCGACCGTAGCGCAGACAAGTGGACCGGCGTGGTGCCACCCATCGGCAGCACGGTGGATATCGCCAACGCCACCTACACCAATACGATCGGCGCGGTGGAACTCAAGACTGTGTGGAGCGATCCGGATTTCGAGCCGGGCGTGCACGCGTTCTACTACGCCCGCGTGCTCGAAATTCCAACGCCTCGCTGGACAACAATCCAGGCCAAAGAGCTGGGAATCGCGCCCCCGGATATGGTGGCGGCAACGCTTCAGGAGCGCGCTTGGGGTTCGCCCATCTGGTACACACCGAGCGAGGCCGAGCGCAACAACGTGAAGCAGGGTGAGACCGTTGCGAGCCTGAAGCAGCAGGGTGCCGTGCTGCTCTCGGATGCCGAGTTGAAGGCGCTGATCGTCGAGAAATCGGTTTGGCTGCAGAACGCGGTGACAGGCGACAAGTACATGATCATTTTCGGCGCGCTGGGCAAGGGACCCGATACCACGGCAATAACGCCGGACAAGCCCGATTACGTCACGCAGCAATTCCCTGAGAACCAGGGTCAGATGCAGGTGAGATACGTGGCTCGAAGTGTGCAGATGCAGAGCCTCACCGGCGACGCGGTCGCGGCCAGCCAGCTGCGCACATCACGAACGTACAACATCGCCAAGGGCAAGATTCTGACGGATCTGGTGGGCACCCCCATCGAGACGGCGGTGTACAAGCTGGGCGACAAGTACTTCGGTGTGCGCGGCAACGAGTTCGGTCACGCTAATTACGAGATCATTCCGGCGGAACACGAACTCAGTCCAATCCGTTAGGCCTAGCGTGACGCGACGCTACCCGCGATGAGGATCGCGGGTAGCGATTGCGGTCAATACCATGATGAAACTGCTGCGCGAACCCCTGGTCCACTTCCTGCTGATCGGTGCCGCGCTGTTCGCGGCCTATGCTGTTTTCGAGCCCGCTCAGAACGATGCATACGGTGCGAAGCAGATCCGCATCACGCTGCCCGAGATTACCCAGCAGGCGCTGCTGTTCCAGTCGCAATGGAACCGCGAGCCCACCGCAGAGGAACTCGGCCGGCTGATGGAGAATCGCGTCCAGGAAGAAATTCTGTATCGCGAGGGACTGGCGCTGGGGCTCGACAAGGACGACACCATCGTCAAGCGCCGCATCGCGCAGAAGATGCAGTTTCTGGCAGAGGACGCGGCGGCGGCTCGTGAACCCACCGATGAAGAATTGCGCGCGTGGTTCGCCACACATTCCGACCAGTTCGCGTTCCCCTCCCGCTACAGCTTTCGACATCTGTATTTCTCGCCCGATCGTCGCGGTACCAGCGCTCGCGACGACGCTGCCCGCGCCTTATTGAAACTGTCAGGGCAGCCGGAGGATACGACGCTCGCGGAGTCGATGGCCGATCCCTTCATGTTCCAGGACTACTATCAGGAACGTACGCCAGAGTTTCTCGGCAAGGAATTCGGGCCGACGTTTGCGCTGGCCATGGAGCAGATCGCCCCAGGGTCTTGGCAGGGGCCCGTTGAATCCGGATTCGGCTGGCACCTCGTCTTCGTGGAAGGCGTGCTCCCCGGGCGCGTGCCTGATTTCGATGAGGTGGCAGATGACGTGAAGACTGCCTGGCTCGGTGAACAGAAGGCTCAGGCGTGGGACAAGGCCTACAAGGCAATGCGGGAGCAGTACACGGTGCTTCTGCCAGCGCCGCCCGACGACGGCGCCACACAAGATGCGCAAAACCCGACGAGCGCTCCCGACGATGTAACAGCGCTGTGAACGCTCACCTGCGCGTCTCAACACGTGTCGCGAGCCGCATGCTCGCCGTGGCCGTCCTTGCGTTGTCCTTCACCGCGGTGCCAGTCGCGCGGGCCCATGAAGCACGCCCTGCGTATCTGGAGATTAAGGAGACCGGACCCGGACAATATTCGTTGCTGTGGCGCACGCCGGTGCTGTCGGGACAGCGTCTCCCCGTGATGCTGGCCACGCCGCAGGGCGTGCGCAATCTGCGTGAGCCCGTGATCCTGGAACTCACGGATTCGCTGGTCGAGCGGCGCTGGATCGATGCAGGTCCCGCCGGGCTTGCGGGCAAGCGCATCGAATTCCCGGGCCTGCAGTTCACGATTACCGACGTGCTGGCGCGCGTGGAACTGGCCGACGGTCGCAGCTGGACCACCATTGCGCGTCCCGCTGAACCCTGGATCGAGATCACCGCTGCGCGCACCGCGTGGCAGGTGGCGGGCGACTATATCCTGCTGGGCATCCACCACATCCTGTCCGGCGCGGACCATCTGTTGTTCGTGCTGGGATTACTGCTGATCGTGCGCGACGGCTGGACACTGGTGAAGACCATCACGGCCTTCACAGTCGCCCACAGCATCACCCTCGCCTTCGCAACACTCGGCTACGTATCGGTGCCGGCGCCCCCGGTGGAGGCGGCGATCGCGTTGAGCATTCTGTTTCTCGGCCCGGAAATAGTGCGGCGCTGGCGGGGCGAAACGAGCTTCACCATCCGCAACCCCTGGGTAGTCGCCTTCGCCTTTGGCCTGCTGCACGGGTTGGGTTTCGCCTCGGCGCTCACAAGCGCCGGTCTGCCGCCTTCCGATATCCCGCTGGCACTGCTGTGCTTCAACATCGGCGTGGAACTGGGTCAGCTCGCCTTTGTGGGTGCAATCGTCGTCCTGGAGCGTACGCTGCGCCAAGTGCGCCTGGTGTGGCCCCGCTGGGTAACGCTGGTACCCGGCTATGCAGTGGGTGGGATGGGTGCGTTCTGGACCATTCAGCGCCTGGATGTGCTGGTGCGTGGGCTGCTGTAGCGGCTGATTCTGCCCCGCCCCTTAATCGACCCGTCTGTTAGCTGGCCAGTCCAAGCGCACGAACAGCCGCAGCGACACCTTCATGGCGCGGCCCCATATCCACTGCCAGATGCGGCTGCGTGGGGATGTAGAACAGTTCAAGGTCCATGCCATGCAGGGCCACCTCGGCACAGCGCGCCGGCATGATCAGCTCCAGTTCCTTCGGCGCGAGCGCCGGATCAGGCAGTGCTCGTGCAACCAGCGGCGTGTACACCGCACCCGGCATCAGCGCGTGCACGGCGAACGGGTCGCCCTGCGTTTCGTCGCGCAGCCATTCCGCGGCGATCAGCAGCGCGTGTTTCGTCGCCGCATACAGGCCCAGCCGCGCGCCTTTCACAGCAGCCGGCACACTGAGTGAATTCTCTGAACAGGTGAGCAACAGGCGCCCCCGGGCGTCAGCACCCTTCAGTGCAGTTGCATATGCCTGGGCAATGCGCAGGCCGGCAAAGAGATTGACGTTGAACAACCGTGTCAGCGGCGCATCGTCGAAGTTCTGTTCCAGCACGCGCCGACCATGGCCGATACCGGCGTTCGAGCAGATCAGGTCGAGGCGACCATTGATTGCGAACGCCTCGACCACAAGTCGCGCCGGCGCATCGGGCTCGGCCAGATCGGTAGCGATGGTGTGCACCGCGCCGATCTCGCGGCCTGCGCTCGCCAGCAGATCGGCATTGATGTCTGCAAGCACCACGCGCGCACCGCGTGTCACCAGTGCGGCACCCAGCGCCTTGCCGATTCCCGATGCGCCGCCTGTGACCAGCGCCGTGGTGGCGTGGTAGTCGATCATCCGTTCCCCTCCAGCGAACGCCGCCGCAGCCGCCGCATCCCCGTCAGCCAGCGATCGATGTTGTCGCCCTTGCGACGCACATACTCCTCTACCTCTGGATGCGGCAGCACGTGGAAGCGCTCGTCGCGGATGGCATCCACCACCGTGCGGGCGAGTACGTCCGGTTCGATGATGCCGTCGGTCTGCCCGTCGCCCAGGCGCCTGGGCGCCATCGCGGTGTTTACGCCCTGCGGACACAGCACCGACACCCGGATGCCGTCGTCGCCGTGCGTGATCGACAGAAATTCCGCGAGCTTCACCGCGGCGGCCTTGGTGACCGTGTAGGGCCCCGAACCGATTGCCGCCAGCAGACCAGCGGCAGACGCGGTATTGAGCAGATAGCCTTCACCGCGCGCGATCATGGACGGCAGCACCGCCCGCGCTGCATACAGATGCGCCATCACATGCAGTTCCCACTGTTTCTGCCAAATCGCATTTGCCGCATCTGTGAGCAACCCGCCGGCACCTGCGCCGGCGTTGGAACAGAACAGATCGATTTGCCCGTAACGCGCCAGCGCATGCTCGGTGAGCGAAATCACTTGGCTTTCGTCCGTGACATCGCACGCAACACCATCGCAGCCCAGCGCATCGGCGGCGGCGCGCACGGCAGCCTCATCCAGATCTGCAAGCACAACGGCGCGCGCACCTTCTGCCAGGAACGCGCGCCCCATCGCCCGGCCGATGCCGCCGCTCCCGCCGGTGATCACTGCCACACGATCCTTCAGCTCCATGATTGTTCTTCCTCCTCTTTGGGTGTGGACGCCGCGGCTACCACAGTCCGTACTTTTGGACCTCGGCGCGGCCCACCACCATGTGGTGCACCTCATCGGGGCCGTCAGCGAAGCGCAGATGGCGCATGTCTGTGTAAAGACCCGCAAGCGGTGTCCACTGTGATACACCCGTGGCGCCGTGCATCTGAATCGCCGCATCGATGATCTGACACACCTTCTCGGGCACCATCGCCTTCACGGCGCTGACATACACTCGGGCCTCCTTGTTGCCCAGCACGTCCATCGCCTTGGCTGCCTGCAGCACCGCCAGGCGCATCGCGTTGATCTCGATGCGCGCGCGCGAAATGATTTCCAGATTGCCACCCAGTTTGGCGATGGGGCGGCCGAATGCTTCCCGGGAGCTGGCCCGCTTCACCATCAGTTCGAGCGCCACTTCCGCCTTGCCGATGGAACGCATGCAGTGGTGAATGCGGCCCGGGCCCAGCCGCACCTGGGAGATTTCGAAGCCTCGGCCCACGCCCAGCAGGATGTTGTCTTTGGGCACGCGCACGTTGTTGAAGCGCAGATGCATGTGGCCACGCGGCGCGTGGTCTTCGCCGAATACCTGCATGCCCTCCAGCATTTCGACGCCGGGCGTATTGGTGGGCACGAGGATCTGCGACTGCTGCTTACTGGGCGCGGCATCGGGATCGGTCTTCACCATCACGATCATGATCTTGCAGCGCGGATCGCCCGCGCCGGAGATGTAGAACTTCTCGCCGTTGATCACCCATTCATCGCCATCGAGCACCGCGCGCGTGCTGATGTTCTTGGCATCCGACGACGGCAGGCCGGGCTCTGTCATCGCGTAGGCGGAACGAATTTCGCCGTTCAGCAGCGGCTTCAGCCACTGCTCTTTCTGTGCTTCTGTACCAACCCGCTCCAGTACTTCCATGTTGCCCGTGTCCGGTGCGCTGCAGTTCAGCGTCTCCGATGCCAGCGGATATTTGCCGAGCTCGGCGGCGATGTAGGCATAGTCCAGATTCGAAAGCCCTTCGCCGGTCTCCGAATCGGGCAGAAAGAAATTCCACAGGCCGGATTTCTTCGCCTTGTCCTTGGCGCCATCGAGCAGTTCCAGCTGACGCGGATGCCAGGACCAGCGGTCCTCCTTCTTGTGGGCAAGCGCGAAGAATTCTTCGCTGATGGGCACCACGTTCTCGGCGATGTGCTTCTTCACCGCGGCCATCAGCGGTTGCGCCTGTTCGGACATCGCCAGGTTGAACAGATCTTTATTCAGATCGGACATGCTTGCTCTTCTCCCAGGTTGGATTGGTTGCAGCTATAGTGCGGTGCGCGAGTGCCACTATAAAGCCGTAGCCGTGGTCACCACCTTGATGGACATAGATCGCCGAACGATCCCAACAACCAACAGGTGGTTTATGTTCCCTACCCTCTGGCTTATGTTCCCTATCCTTGAACTCGACGAGGATGGCTAGTGGGATGGGACGCACTCGAGCAGTGGGGTGACGACGTCGCTCGCATCGAACCGCTCGCTGGCGGAGTCGCCAACGAGGTGTGGAGCGTGCGCGTCAACGGACACGTTGCGGTCGGTCGTCTCGGCACCAGGAGCGACGCTGATCTCGCGTGGGAGACCGAGCTTCTCCAACACCTAGACCGTGAAGGTATGAGCGTGCCGGTGCCGATCCCGACGACGGACGGTCGGCTGTTCGCAGACGGCGTGGTGGTAATGACCTACGTGGAAGGCGGACCGCCCGAGACGGAGGCCGACTGGTGTCGCGTGGCGGACACGCTTCGCCAGCTCCATCGGTTGACCCAGGGTTGGCCGCAGCGCCCGGGCTGGCGATCGTCGACCGACCTCGTGCAGGCCGAGACCGGCACGAAGATCGACCTGGGCGCGATGCCGCCTGAGGGCGTTGCTCGATGCCGAGCAGCGTGGGCGCGGCTCGTCGGACGGCTGACCTGCGTCGTCCACGGCGACCCCAACCCGCGCAACATCCGCATGAACGCAGATCGGGTGGCGCTGATCGACTGGGACGAGTCGCACGTCGACGTCCCCGACCTCGACCTGGTGCTGCCCCACAACGCCGCCGGCCTGGACGACGGCGCGCGCGACATCGCAGCGCAAGCGTCGGCCGCATGGGCAGCCGCCGTCTGCTGGGACCCCAGCGGGGTCGACGACTTTGCGGTCAAACGGCTCGCAGAAGTTCGAGCGGTCTGAGCGGCGGCAGTGAATGGCGTGTCTGTCGAATCGAAGCGCAGACCGAAGCCGACATCCGCGAGCGCTAGGGACCAAGCGGTACCGCAGCGGATACAGGAGTGCGCGTAGTCTTCGAAGCGGAGGCTCCTTGAGGGTGGCACGTCGTTCCGCGGCCACGCGCGCTACTTGTGCTGCTGATCCAGCCGCTGCTGTTCCTGCATGTGCTGCATCATCTGGTTCATCATCATCCACATCATCGACATGTGTTGCTGCATGTTCGCGATCGCGTCGGTCGGTGGGCCGGCGTGCGTCGAGCCGCTGACTTGACCACTCATCATGCTGCCCGACTGTCCACCCATCATGCCGGCGGACTGACCGCCCATCATGCGGTGCATCATCTGCATGCCGGACATCATTTCGGCCATGTGCTGTTGCATCAGCGTATTCAGTTCCGCGGCATTCTCGGTAGAGTGCATGTTGTTCAAGGTCTGCTGCATGGTCTGGAACTGCTTCTGCACTGCGTCGGGCTGTTCGGTCGCAGCAAACGCTGGAACGACAGCACATGCCAGACACAACGCTGTGATCGTTGCCGATCGCCACATCGTAGTTACCTCCCGGGTCGGTTCTGTTGCGAAGGTGAAACGTCAGGTTAGAGCGCAGGGCATTGGAATCGTTCGAAGCCGATGTACGCGGTTCTCGTTGGACAATGCTCACGGCAGATTGTGAGGACAACGGACCCGGTGAATTTATCGTGGTACCCGCCCGCGTAATGCCAGGTACATCTGACCAGCACCCCAGGGAATAAGTGAAGCGCCCAAGACGAGGCTCCAGCCAGCAGTTGAAGGACGTTGCACCGCCAGTACGAAGGCGAGCGGCGGAACGTAGACGGCGGCGAGCAACAGCGCGATACAGAGCAGCAGAGCGCCCCAGATGTAGCCATTGAGGGTGATGTCGTTGCGCAGAAAGCCGCTGTCGGCCTCACGCATGTTGAACACGTGCCACAGCTGGGCCAGCGAAAGCGTTAGAAAGGAGACGGTGACCGCCGCGGGCGGGGTCATTTCGAGCCAGTTCAACGCGATCCAGAATGCCGCCAGCGTTGCCAGTGTAATCAGCGCGCTGTGGATGGATATGGCAATCCAGTGCGCCCGGGTGAGGATGGCCTCCCGGACCGGTCGCGGCCGGTGTTCCATCACACGCGGACCACCAGGGCCAACACCCAGCGCTAGCGCAGGAAATACGTCGGTGACGAGATTCAGGAACAGAATCTGCAGCGGCAGTATCGGTAGAGGTGCGCTGGCCAGCGTGGCGAGGCCGACGACCAGAACCTCACTCAGATTGCAGGACACAAGATAGAGCGCGAACTTGCGGATGTTGGCGAATATGATCCGACCCTGCTCGATTCCGACGACGATGCTGCGGAATGCATCGTCCTGCAGCACCATGTCCGCAGCTTCACGCGCAACCTGAGTGCCGCGACGGCCCATGGCGATGCCGATGTCGGCTTTTTTCAGGGCCGGTGCGTCGTTCACGCCATCGCCGGTCATGGCCACCACCGCGCCCGCGTCTTGCTGCAGCGCGATCAGGTCGAGCTTCTGCCTCGGGCTCACCCTTGCAAAGACCCGGGTGCCCAGCAACTTTCCCCGCTGCTCCGGCGTAAGTTGCTCCGGGGGCTTGAGCGCCTCCCCAGGCAGAACGTCGGCGTCACCGTCTTCGATCAGGCCGATATCCCGGGCGACATACAGCGCCGTAGGCGCCTGATCACCCGTGACCATGATGACTTCGATACCCGCACTGTGACATCGCATCAGGGCATCGCGGACATCCTGGCGCGGTGGATCGACGAGTCCGACAAGCCCGGTAAACACGGGATCGGCGTAGGGATCGGCATCTGACGAATCGGCCTGCCCGGTGGCGAGGCCGAGCATCCGCAGACCCTGTGCAGCCATGCGGGTGTTGTGCGCCTGCCATGTTGCCTTCTGCGCGTCGTCGAAGGGCACGATGGCGGATGCAGTGCGCAAGCGCCTGCACGCGTCGATCACCGCCTCGGGGGCACCCTTGATCGCGATCTGCAGCGGACCCGCCCTCTCACCGGCGCAGTGAAATGTCGCCATCATCTTGGTCTCGGGATCAAAAGCTTCTTCGCGTACTTCGGGTTTTGTCCTGAGCAGAGCATCGCGCCTCAGATTGGCCCGTGCACCGGCGATCAACAGCGCCACTTCCATGGGGTCGCCTGCCGCGGTGTCGGATGCGATTCCGGGCGCCGGCAACTCGGCGTTGTTGCACAACACACCGACTTCCAGGGCTTGCAGAAGCAATGGGGTTTGCGCCGGCTCTACATTTTCGTCATCGGTTGCAAACGCCGGACCCGTCTGATCGCTGCGGACTTCGAATTCCCCTGATGGCAGCAGCAGGCGTGTCACGGTCATGCGATTTTCGGTGAGCGTGCCCGTCTTATCGGTACAGATGACGCCGGTCGCCCCCAGGGTTTCGACCGCGGAAAGCCGGGTGATCAGGGCATTCTGATCGGCCATGCGCCACATCCCGCGCGCCAGCGCAATGGTGGCAACCACCGGGAGACCCTCGGGCACGGCGGCAACCGCCAGGGCGACGGCAGTCTCCACCATCAGAATCAGGTCACGCCCTATGGCGATACCGGCGGCGCTTATGGCCACGATTAAAGCGATCGTGATCCAGATCAGGCGCCTGCCCAGGTGTTCGAGGCGCTGCTCCAGCGGGGTCTCGCCGCTCTCGGTTTCTTCGACGAGGGCGGTGATTTTCCCGAGTTCTGTTGCGAGCCCGGTTGCCACCACCACCGCAACCCCGGTACCACGCACGACTGCCGTGCCCTTGTAGAGCATGCTGTTGCGTTCGGCCAGAGGAACATCGGCCGCCACTGGTTCGGTGGTCTTGTCCACCGGGACGGATTCGCCGGTGAGCGCGGACTCGTTCACCAGCATCCGTGAGGCGGAAGCGATTCTCGAATCCGCGGTCACCACGTCACCGGCCTCGAGTAGCACGATGTCCCCGGGTACGAGTTCGCTCGCTGGAATCGTCCGCGCCGTGCCGCCGCGCTGGACCCGGGTGGTAACCTGGCCCAGGCTGTAGAGCGCTTCCATCGAGCGCACGGCTTTCAACTCAGTGAAAAATCCAATCGCGGTGTTGATGACGATCACCACCACAATGGCCGTGCCTTGGATCCAGTCCGCCAGCACATAGGACAGAATCGAGGCGCCGGTAAGCAGCCAAATCATCACGTTGTTGAGTTGATCGAAGAATATGCGCCAGGCGCTGTGGCGCCGCGCTCTGCGCAGCTGGTTGGAACCGAAGCGCCTTCTGCGGGGCGCTATTTCGTGGTCCGGAAGACCCTGCTCTACGTCCGTTGCCAGTTCGGACAGTATCCGGGGTACCGACACGCACCACGGCTGCTGAAGCGGGTCGTTGTTGGGTGAGGGCGGGCGCATGCTGCGGTCGGGATTATCCAGGATGGTGCTGCCTACAGGGGACCTGCGCACGGCCCGGGTGCCGCCACTCGGTGACAGGATCAGGAAACCAAGCGTATCAGCGCTACCGGTGTGCATGAACCCTGACACACGCCCGGCCTCGTCGGCGTCCCCGTTGAACGCAGAAAACGACGAAAACGGCCTATCGGAGCAGTCGTCAAGTCTTCAAATGCTCTTTAGATCAGAC
Organism: uncultured Gammaproteobacteria bacterium; assembly: GCA_963735085.1. Lineage (GTDB taxonomy): Bacteria > Pseudomonadota > Gammaproteobacteria > Pseudomonadales > Azotimanducaceae > DATJGR01. The sequence goes on along the minus strand of CAVTJP010000005.1, from coordinate 710,018 downwards.
GCCGAAGGGATAGGTATCGGGAAGCCCTTTGAGCAACTGTACCTCCAGCGGCTTAACGGCGCTCGTTTCGTCAAGCCAGATGTATTCGTCGAACTGCTGGCCGAGCCTGGCTTCGAAATAATGGCTCGCAAGCTCTGTTTCCGGCCGGTAGATCACGCCGATGGCGCGTTCGAGTCTGGGTTTGCAGACCGCATCGACCAGTTCGGGCGCCGCCCCACGCAAGCCCAGCAGCAGGCCCTGGTTCCCGGTTAGGTGAAATTGGTATTCGTGGCTCTGCGGGTGAGCCGGCCGCACCTGCTTGATTTCCATTGGCGCATCCCAGTTCGATGCGGCGGCCACGCTGCCGTGGTCCGTGCCGAAACCGATGCGGTAGGAGAGATTTCCGAACGCGCGCGCGCAGAGTTCGCCGATGTTGTGCTCGCCGCGGCTCGACATCTCGGTCGCGCGGGCATCGCCGATGTGGGAATTGTGTGCCCACACCACTGCCTTGGCGCCTTCACCCCGGAACGCCATCACCTGTTTCAGGGTTTCGAACATATGCGTGTCGCGCAGATTCCAGGATGCGCGGGAGCCGTAATACATGACCCGGTAGTAGGCCTCGGCGCGCGCGACGATCTGTGCGTTCTGGCTTGCATCGAGGAATCGTTCACTGTCCTGTTCGGCAAAAGCGATTCGTTTGTGCAGCAATTCCGACAGCACGTGAGCGACGTCCTGTTCGCAGTGTTTGTAGGCGCCCGTCAGCGCGGCGTGGCCATAGGCAGCTGGATCGCTTTCCCAGGGAGACAGACAGCCGTAGCGGTGGCGCGCCGTCTCCGCCAGATCGGGGTCCACATCCGCGAGATAAGCGATCACCTCGCGCGCCGAGGCATAGAGGCTGTAGAGATCGAGGCCGTAGAATCCGGTGCGCTGCGCGTGGGACAGGGTGGCGTTGTGTTCATGCAGCCAGTCGACGAACGATCGGGTTTCCTCGTTGCGCCACATCCAGGCCGGAAAGCGGGCGAACGCGGTCCACTCCGATGGCGGAGCGTCCCGATGACGCACGTAGTGATCGATGCGCGCCGCGTCCGGCCAGTCCGCTTCAGCGGCGACGATGTTGAAGCCCATCTCGGCGATGAGCCGCTGAGTGATTCTCGCGCGCAGGCGATAGAATTCCGATGTGCCGTGGCTCGCTTCGCCGATGAGCACGATGCGGGCATTGCCGACACGCTCGAGCAGGGCATCCAGCGGCGCCGATTCGAGGGAGTCGAAGACCTCACCGTGGCGTTCCAGCAGTGAATGCACTGGCTCTGGCTGGCGAGGCCGTCGCTCGACGATCCTGCCTCGCCGAGTCTGCGGCTCGGGCGATTCGACTTCCCAGCCCTCGACGCCGATTAGCGGCACGAAACGCACATCCGCCAGATCTTCGCGTTTGAAGTGGTTCTCACCAGTGCGGGTGATGCGCACCAGTTCTTGGGCGCGAGGATCGGTCCCGATCGGTATGACCAGTCGACCACCGACTTTGAGCTGACGTTTCAGGGCCTCGGGGACCTTCGGGCCACCCGCAGAGACCAGGATGGCGTCGTAGGGCGACTGTTCTTTCCATCCGAGCGTGCCATCCGCGTGAATTACCTTCACATTTCGGTATCCCGCGTCGGCAAGATTGGCCGCTGCGGTGTCCGCGAGCGCCTTCAGCCGTTCAACGGCAATTATTTCCCGGGCGATTTCCGCCATGACCGCGGCGGCATAACCGGAACCGGCGCCAACCTCCAGCACCGTGCAATCGGCGCTGAGCACCAGTGCTTCCACCATGAACGCCACGATGTACGGCTGCGAGATGGTCTGGCCTTCGGCAATGGGCAGCGGCGCATCCTGATATGCTTGTTCGCGCAGGTGCTGGGGTACGAACAGCTCTCTTCTTACCTTCGACATCGCCTGCAGTACGGCTGCGTCGCGCACGCCGCGCGCGCGGATCTGATCACGCACCATCGCAATTCTGGCGCTTTCCAACTCGGTCATGACTCATCACCCACGTGAATTCCTCAAGGAAATTTAGACCGATCGGAAACGCGATTGAATACGTAGGAGTCCCCATCTCGCAGGTATGTTTTCGCGAGTAGCCTCTATTCGCGAAGGACTACGTGCTATGACTGAATCGCGAACAGCGCAGGCGCAGCGTTTGATGCTGGCGTTTGCGGAGAGAACGGGTATCAGCGGTAGGTCGCCGCCGTTGCGTTATCTATGGACAGATGCGCACGCCGTATGCAACTTCCTGTCGCTTCACGCAAGTCAAGAAAATGGCCAATGGCTGTCGATGGCCGTGGCGCTGGTCGATCAGGTGCACGAGGTTCTCGGGAGGCATCGCCCGGACGATGTCCGTACTGGCTGGATCAGTGGTCTGAGTGACTCGGAAGGGCGCCTGCACCCGACGATCGGCGGACTTCGAATTGGTAAACCCCTGCCGGAGCGTCCCATCGAGGCGCCGTTCGATGAACGTGCCGAGTGGGAACAGGACGGCCAGTACTATCACTACCTGACCAAGTGGATGCACGCACTTGGACGCATGGGTGCGATAACCGGCGATGAGCATTACCGGCGCTGGGCCAGGGAACTCGCGGTGACGGCGTATCGGGGATTTCTGGCCAGCGCCGGACCTGCCCGGCTGTACTGGAAAATGAGCATCGACCTCAGTTATCCGCTCGTCGCGGCATCGGGCCAGCACGATACTCTGGACGGTCTGGTGACGTGCCTGGTCGTGCGCGAAACAACGCCAGTTTGCGCTGCGCACGAACTGAACACCGTGATCGATATGCTTGCGGCGTTGTGCACGGAACGGGTATGGGCCACCAATGATCCGCTGGGTCTCGGGGGGTTGCTGTTTGATGCGTCGAGAATTTCCCAGCTGCGATCAGGAATTGGCAGAAAGCAGGGATTGCCTTTGCTCGAGCCGATACTCGGCGCGGCGGAACAGGGGCTGAGATCGTTCACCAGGTCGAGGGCATTGCAATTGCCCGGTGCGCAGCGGCTGGCATTCCGGGAACTCGGCCTCGGCATCGGGTTGCAGGCCATCGAGCCAATGTACCTTCGCAGCCTCTCCGCGTCGGTCGTCGTGAGGCTCGATCAGTTGCGGATTTTCGAACGGCTCCGGGAATCGATCGAACGGAGCTGGCTCCAGCCCGACCTGCAGCAGACCCGCAACTGGCGGGAGCATAGAGACATCAACGCCGTCATGCTGGCCACCAGCCTGGCGCCTGCAGCGTTTCTGGGCATCTGATCCTTGTAATTCGGCGGACCTCTTATGGGAGCTTGCGCGCCAGGTACGCAACGCAGCCATCCAGGGTTGCGACCTTCTCGTAGTCCGCTTCAGGAATCTCAACGCCAACGGATTGGTTCAACGCCAGCATGAAATTCAGGAAATCCATCGAATCAATCTCGAGCTGATCTCGAATGGGTTGTGCCGGATCCAGTGTAATTTCTTCCACCTCGGGCGCGACACTGGCGAGCGCAGTCAACACCGCAGTCCGCAGACCTGCATCGTTCATAACGCCTCCGGATTTGCCAGTTGCCGCTGCAGCGACGCCAGGAATTTCGCGCCACTCTGACCATCGCTGACGCGGTGATCGGCCGCCAGCGTGGCTTGCACGACACGGTGTACGTACAACCCGCCATCTACCGCCCATGGCCGGGGCAACACCGTGCCAAAACCGACGATTGCGACCTGCGGTGGATGAATGATCGGGAAGACCGTCTCCACGCCCGATTCGCCGAGGCTGGACACCGTAACCGTGGCGCAGCCGAGCTCCGAACTCTTCAGTCGGCCGCTGCGCGCCCGCACCGTGACATCGCGCAGTCCAGCCATGACCTGATCGATGTCGTTGTTCGCGACATCGCGGAGTGCCGGCGCCGTGACCCCACCGCCGCGCAGCGAGATAACGACACCGATATGAATTTCGCTGCTCGGTACGAACGATTCATCCTGCCAGAAGCCATTCAAGTTCGGCACGTCCAGCAGTGCACGCGCCGCTGCTTTGATCAATAGCGCACCATAAACCAGCCGTTGTTCCAGTGGACGCTGGGCGTTGCGCTGTTCCATCCAACGCAGTGCCGGTTCCATGTCGATTCCGTGCGCCAGGTAGTAGTGCGGGATGTCGCGCTTCGAACGGCTCATCGCCGCGGCAATCGCGCGACGCATTGAACTCGCGTTGGCGGTGGGCCTGGCACGCTGCTTTGCTGCAGCAGGGGCCGCAGTTGCAGGTGCGGGCGCCGGTGCGGGCGCCGGTGCGGGTGGTGCCGGTGCGGGCGCGGGTTCCGCAGCACCGCGCTGACGCGCGGCGCGTTCCACATCCGCCACATGTACGATGCCATCCGTCGCGCTGGCGACGACGGTATCGAGATCGATACTCAGCTCCCGCGCATGGACTCGCGCGGACGGCGAAATCTTGCGACGCGACTTCGCGTGCGCCGGCGACATTGCGGATTCATGCATAACGGGCGGAGCTGCAACATTCGCGGTTTCGGTTTGCTTTGGACTGGGGACTGGTCGCGGCTTCGCTGCCTCGTCAGCCGCATCAGCGGACTTCAAACGCGCCAACGGCGTACCGACCGGCACCAGCGTATCGGGCTCGACCAGGAGTTCGGACACCACGCCATCGCTGAAAATCTCGACGTCGATGACACCCTTATCCGTTTCCACCACGGCGACGATATCCCCACGATGCACATGATCGCCTGGTTTTACGTGCCACTCGATCAGCGTGCCGGCCTCCATGTCGGCACCGAGAGACGGCATCAAGAAATCACTCACCGCCGTTCGCCATGCTGCGCAACCGCTCGACGATACCGTCGACCTGAGGCAGCGCGGCCTGCTCCAGGTGCGCCGGATACGGCACCGGCACTTCGGCACTGCACAACCGCTGCACAGGTGCATCGAGCTCGTAGAACGCCTGCTCCATTATCCGCGCGCTGATCTCCGCCGATAGACTGCCGCTGCGCCATCCTTCATCAACGATCAACGCGCGCCGGGTCCGCGCAATCGACGCCATCAACAGCGCATCATCCAGTGGTCGCAGGCTGCGCAGGTCGATCACTTCCACGTCAACGCCGTCGTCCGCGACCTGCTGCGCGGCCTCCAGACATTTCGGCAGGCTGCCGCCATAGGTGATCAGCGTGATGTCGCTACCATTGCGACGGATTACTGCATGATCGAGATCGGTCGCGCCGGCATCGTCGGACAACTCATCCTTGCTGTTGTACAGACCGACATGCTCGAAGATCAGAACCGGATCGGCGCGTTCCAGCGCACTCGGCAGCATGCCGCGCGCATCGGCCACCGTCGCGGGCGCGACGATGCGGAGTCCCGGGATGTGGGCGTACCAGCCTTCCAGACTGTGCGAGTGCTGCGCAGCCAACTGCCGACCACCGCCGGTGGCCATGCGGATCACCAGCGGCACATTGAACTGGCCGCCGGACATATGACACAACGTGGCTGCGTTGTTCAGAATCTGGTCGAGGGCGAGCAGGCTGAAATTCACCGTCATGATCTCGACGATGGGCCGCATGCCACCCAAAGCCGCACCGATGCCCGCCCCGACGAATGCTGACTCCGACAATGGCGTATCGCGGATGCGCGTCTCACCGAACTCATCCAGCAACCCCTTGCTGACCGCATAGCAACCGCCGTAGCGTCCGACATCCTCGCCCATCAGAAACACGCGGTCATCGGCCGTCAACGCTGCGCGCAACGCTTCCCGCACTGCCTCCCGGTAAGTGATCTGACTCACGACGTGCCACCTTCCGAACCAGTGTTCGAGGGTGCCTCGGCGTAGATGAACCGGGTCAGGTCCGCCACCGGCTCGAGGGTCCCTGCCCGCGCGAATTCCACCGCCGCGTCGATCTCCGCCGCGACCTCGGCCTCGATAGCCGCGACGTCATCGGCGTTGGCCAGATCAGCCGCGGCCAGATGCTCCACTAACGTTTTGATCGGGCCGCGCTCTTTCCACTGTTCCACTTCGCGCTTGTCCCGATAGAGTTCGGCGTCGAACGCGGAGTGCGCACGAAATCGATAGGTTCGGAACTCGAGGAACTCCGGTCCGCCGCCCGCCCGCACGCGCGCAACCGCACGCCTGGCCGCCGCTTCGGTTTCCACTACATCCATCCCGTCGACCGCTTCGGCATGGATGCCGTAGCTGGCTGCCTTCTGCGTCAGGTCCGTCTGTGATTCGGATCGCGTCAACGCGGTACCCATGGCATAGAGATTGTTTTCGCACGCAAACAGCACCGGCAATCGCCACAACGCGGCGAGGTTCAACGACTCGTGAAACTCACCCTCCGCGACGGCGCCTTCGCCAAAAAAACAGCAAGTCACGCGGGCGCGCGCGGACATCTGATCGGCCAATGCAAGACCCACCGCAACTGGGAGTCCGCCACCGACAATCGCGTTGCCACCGTAAAATCGCGTCGCCGCATCGAACAGATGCATCGAACCACCGCGGCCGTGGCTCACGCCTTCCCGTTTGCCAAGCATCTCGGCCATGACCGCGTTCATTGAAATACCGCGTGCAAGCGCATGGCCATGCTCGCGATAGGTCGCAACGACGGCATCATCGGCCTCGAGCGCGTTCATCGCGCCGACTGCGACGGCTTCTTCACCGACATACAGATGCAGGAAGCCGCGGATCTCCGACGCACTGTAGAGCTCGACGCACTTTTCCTCGAAGCGCCGGATACGCACCATTGCGTGCAATAGGGACAGGGCGTGCTTGCGGGAAATCAACTCCTTCATCCCGACACCTCCAGCGTCGAGGTATCACCTTCGGGTAGTCCCATTTCACGGGCCTTGAGTAAGCGCCGCATGATCTTGCCGCTCCTGGTCTTCGGTAATGAATCGACAAACGCGATTTCGCGCGGCGCCACGGCCGGACCCAACCGTTTGCGGGCATGCGCGAGCAATGACTTCAGCAGCGCATCGTTCGGTTCGTGTCCACTCTTCAATGCAACGAAAGCTTTCACCGTTTCGCCGGCTACCGGATCCGGTTTGCCGATCACACCTGCTTCAGCCACGGCCGGATGTTCCAGCAAGGCAGACTCCACTTCGAACGGACCGATCAGATGGCCGGCCGACTTGATCACATCGTCGGCGCGACCGACGAACCAGAAGTAGCCGTCCGCGTCGCGGCGCGCAAGATCACCAGTGAGATACCAGTCATCGGCAAAGCACTTCTGATAGCGCGCCGTTTCATTGAGATAACCGCGAAACATCGATGGCCAGCCCCGGCGCAGCGCCAGTTCGCCATCGCGATTCATGTCGGTGAGCACAGCGACCGTGCCGTCGGCGTTGCGTTCCACCAGCGCCGCCTCGATGCCGGGCAGCGGGCGTCCCATGGAACCGGGTTTGACGTCCGTTGCCCGGAAGTTGGCCATCACGATGCCACCCGTCTCGGTCTGCCAGTAGTTGTCATGAATCGGCAGCCCCAATGCGCGCTGGCCCCAGATCACGCCTTCCGCGTGCAACGGTTCGCCGACGCTGGCGACAAAGCGCACACGTGTCAGGTCGAACCCCTGCGGCAGCGCCTCTCCCTGTTTCATCAGCATGCGAATGGCGGTCGGCGCGGTGTACCAGACGTCTACGTGCTGCTGCGCGAGCGTGCGATACCAGCGTTCGGCGTCGAACTCCTGCTGATCCACCAGCAATGTGGCGCCGATCGTCAGCGGCGCGATGATGCCGTAGGAGGTACCCGTTACCCAGCCGGGATCAGCCGTGCACCAGAAGATATCGGCGGGCCCCAGATCCAGCGCATAACGGCCCGTCATGTGGTGCATCACCACCGCTTCGTGGACGTGTACCGCACCTTTCGGCTTGCCGGTGGTACCGCTGGTGAAGTGCAGCAGTGCCATGTCCTCGGGGTCCGTCGGCGGAATTTCGAATGTTGCGTCCGCGGCGTCGAGCAGCTTGTGCAGATCGAGGCAATCCGCATCCAGGGCCTCGGCGGAATCGTCGGGTACCACCAGCACATGGCGCAACCCGGGCAACCGCTGCCGCAGATCGCGGATCTTGCGTTGGTAGAGGCGCTGCGTCGTCACGAGCACCCGCGCATCGCCGATGGACATGCGCGACGCAATCGGTTCGGGGCCGAACACAGAGAACAGCGGACAGAATACGTTGCGGTGTTTGAGCGTACCCAACGCCGCTATGTACAACTCCGGGATTCGATCAGTGAGCCCAAATACACGCTCGCCGGGGCCTACTCCGAGCGTCTCCAGGACATTGGCAAAGCGGTTCGTCAGCTCGACCATCACCGCATAACTGTAGTCATGGGATGCGCCGCGCTTGTCGAGCCAACGCAGCGCGACCCGATTCCCATGTCCGGCCGCGACATGTCGGTCGAGCGCTTCATAGCAGATGTTCAGACCACGCGCGCCAGGCAGCCCGGACATCTCTGCGCGCGCTGCAGCCCACGTAAACCCGGCGTAGGTTTCGTCGTAGTTCACCAGATTCGGGGGCGGCTGCAACTGCGCAGCCTGCTTTCGAATGAGTTCCATCGTGCGACGATACTCCTGTCAGCCTCTCAACGCTGCCGCGTGCGAAGTGGCTGCAGAAATTTGTGCAACCTCAGTCTGTTGAATATGGTTAGCTATTCGGCGAAGAACTCGAGCACGAGTAAAGGGACATGGCAAATCCTCGGCTGAACGCTGGCCGTGCAGACGCCTGAAGGCCCTGCCGAGTTCGATTTTCGACGATGCAGGTGGCTGGCGACGGCCATGATTGCAGCCGTATCATTCGTTGGAACCGCGCATGCGGGTCCCCTCACCGTATTTGTTAGTATCCTGCCGCAGAAATACTTCGTCGAGCGGATCGCGGGTCACTCAGCTCATGTCGTCGTGATGGTAGGCCCGGGAGACAGCCCCGCGAGTTATGAGCCGAGCCCCAGGCAGGTGGCTGCGCTCTCCGGTGCGCGCGTCTATTTCGAGATTGGCGTACCCTTCGAGCACGTCTGGATGACGCGGATCCGCGCCGCCAATCCCGACATGCTAATTGTCGATACTGTGGCGGGCATCGAGCGCCGCCGCATCGATGGGCCGGCTGACACGACTTCCCGAACCGTCCTGAACGACCCACACCTGTGGACGAATCCAGCATTGGTGAAGGCGATGGCGGTACGAATCCGCGACACCTTCAGTCGCATCGATCGTACTCATGCCGAACAGTACGAGCGCAACTACCGTAAATTTGCCAACGATCTCGATAACCTCGATGCCGAGATTCGGGCCAGACTGGCTCCGTTTGCAGGCCAAACCATTCTCGTGTTCCACGCATCGTGGGGTTACTTCGCTGATGCCTACGGGCTGCGGCAAATCGCCATCGAGGCCGCGGGCAAAGAGCCGGGTCCGAAAACCCTCGCGAACGACATCGACGAGGCAAAGGCGCTTGGGATCACGGTCGTCTTCGTCCAACCGCAGTTCAGCCGTGCCAATGCGCAGATGATTGCCCGCGAGTTAGGCGGTCGAGTCGTCGTCGTCGATCCGCTGGCGGAGAATTACATTGACAACCTGCGCCGCGTGGCGACCTCGTTTGCCCAAGCGATGAGTCCGTGATGAATCCCGTGATCGAGATCCGAGATGTGTGGTTCCGCTACGACGGACCGAGCGTCCTGGAAGCCGTCAGCCTAACCGTGCACCGAGGTGAATTCCTTGGCGTGGTCGGGCCCAACGGGAGCGGCAAGTCGACGCTTCTGAAGCTCATGCTCGGCCTGCTTCAACCGACCCAGGGCGAGGTTCGAGTTCTGGACCGACCGCCGTCCGAGTCGCGGCGCTTCATCGGTTACGTACCGCAATTCGCCAACTTCCGGCGTGACTTTCCAATCTCCGTCGAAAAGACAGTCCTTCTCGGGCGATTGGGCATCGCCCCGGCATTGGGCGGCTATTCGAGGAACGACCACGAAGCCGCGGAACGCGCGATGAACAAGACGGAAGTGCTCGAATTTCGCAACAGGCCGCTTTCGGTCCTATCCGGCGGCGAACTGCAGCGCGTTCTGATCGCGCGGGCGCTTGCTACGGAACCGCAGTTGCTGCTGCTCGATGAGCCGACCGCCAACATCGACCTGCGTGTCGAAAAAGACATTTTCGACCTTTTGAAACAGCTCAACGCCAACACCACGATTATTGTCGTGTCGCACGACATCGGTTTCATCTCTCGCTATGTGAGCAGAGTCGCCTGTCTGAATCGCACTCTTGTTTGTCACACTACCAGCGAAATCACTGGCGAAGTCATTACGCAGCTGTATGGACGACCGGTCCACATGGTTCGCCATGTAATGCCTACCGGCGCCGGGAGCAGTGGATGAGCGAGTTCCTCGATGCGCTCTCGACTCATAGTTTTCTGCAGAACGCCTTGATTGCAGCGGTGCTCGCAGGCGTGGGCTGTGGCATCGTCGGTGCTTTCGTGGTCGTCAAGCGGATCGGGTATCTCGCTGGCGGCATTGCTCACACCGTTCTGGGCGGAATGGGCATCGCGTATTACATGGGCGCCGATCCACGGCTCGGTGCCGCGGTCGCCGCCATTGCGGCAGCGCTGGCCATCGGCGCGGTCAGCCTCCGTTGGAAACAGCACGAAGACACCATCATTGGCGCACTGTGGGCGACCGGGATGGCGATCGGCATCGTTTTCATCTCGCGAACGCCAGGCTACAACGTTGACCTGATGAGCTACCTGTTCGGCAACATCCTGCTGGTGTCGCACTCGGATCTACTGGTCATTGCAGCGCTCGATGCCACTGTGGTGCTACTCGTCGCATTGTTTTACAAGCAGCTCATCGCCGTCTGTTTCGACGAGGAATTCGCGCGCATTCGCGGGGTCAATGTCGGCGCCATCTATTTGATGCTGCTTTGCCTCATCGCCGTGGCTGTCGTCTCTCTCATTCAAGTTGTCGGCCTCATCCTCGTGATTGCCCTGTTTACGCTACCGGCCGCAATTGCGGGGCAGTTCGTCGGCTCGGTCGGCGCCATGATGCTCGTCGCCTGTGGACTTGGGGTGGCTTTCGGCGTGGGTGGTCTGGCGCTGTCGTATACGACGAACCTGCCGTCCGGAGCGACCATCATTCTCCTTGCTGGAACGGCCTACCTGATCTCACTTGCGGCGACGCGATTGGTCCGTCGGAGGATTCTTGGTGTATCGGCGCGCTCTGGCGCCAGCTAGGACTTCCGTCGCCGAGCGGGGAATCGGCGGGTCCCTATCGCTACAGTGTCTGCTGCACCTGCACTGAAATCTGAAAGCTGCTGACGTCTGGACCGTCGATGAGCGGAAACGCGAAATCGATGTGCAGAACCCGATCGCGCCGGGTCCGTGTCGAATCGAAGCGCAGACCGAAGCCGACATCCGCGAGCGTCCCGTAGCCGGCATCGTTGGAACCGTCGGAGAACCAGGTTCGACCGACGTCTACGAACCCCACCAGTCCGACCCGCACGATCCGCGCGATGTACCAGTCACTCAGATAGCGCTCCTCCAACGTCACGTCGTAGCTCACGTCGCCCGATTGATAGCGGCTCGGATAGCCGCGTAGCCCGGTGTCGCCACCGCCCAGCAGTTGCTCGTCTGCGGTCAGATTGTCCACGTAGCGAACCTTCAGACCGGTTGCCAGGGTGAAGCGCTCCGACTGCCGCAAGCGGTAATCGAACTGTGCCGTCGCCCACAGGTTTTCAGCCGCATCGGTATTGAAGTTCCAGTAGCTGCGCAGGTTCACGTCGTACATGAAGAGCTGTGAATCGCCATGCAGGAGCGCGTTGCGCAAACGCGAGCTCCAGATCAGACGCGTGACGTCGTCGGCGCCGAAGGCGTGATCCGACCAGCCCAGCATTGCGCTGATCTGCCGGCCGAGCTGAATGTCCTCGGTGCGGTCGATCCGATCGAAGTTGGCCGCGATATCGAAGCGGTCCTCGACACGTTCGAAGCCGATCCACGGATATGCCAGCGTCCGATCCACCGGAAAAGGGTCCGGCGCGACCGCATCACCGACACGACCGAATTCGTGCTCGTCGTAGTTGAATCCCGCCAGCCAGCGCCAGGTCACGGCATCGTGCGCACCTGCCGAAATCCCACCGAAAACACCGAACTGCCGCACCCGGCGACGAAATTCGGACGTCTTGTCGCCGAATTGATAGAGGCCCTGTTCGGCATTGTCGCGGTCGCCGCGAAAGCCGTAGGCACGCCGCGCATCCAGCGAGTAGAACGGCTGGCCCACGTCCAACACCTGCCGCGAGCCGTCGCTGTTTTCCTCGAGCAGTGTGGACAGTGCAACTCGGCTACCACCAACGTTCGGATCGGCGTAGCCGACGCTGACGCCGCGACGGTCCGTGTCCTTGAAAAAGTACAGCGATGTTTCGCGCCCGCGGCCAAGCAGATTCGTATCGAGCAGACCGTAGCCGTACTCGTTGTTGCCGCCCAGCCGCGAAAAGTCGATATCGGGCGTCAAGGTCCAGACTTCGCGCACTACTACATCAACGTCCAGACGATCGCCACACAACCGCCGCGGCAGTACGCGCGCATCGTAGAGGTAGGGTTTGGCGCGCAACAGCCGTTCGCTCTCTTTGAGGGTCGTGACGCGCACCTCACTGTCCGGCTCGAACAGGATCACATGCCTGATTACGGCAGCGCGCGTCGATGTATGCCAGCGGTTGGCAAGGCGAAACAGCCGGTGATCCTCGGCGGGCCGATCAGTATCGAATATCGGCTGGATGACGATGCGGACCTTGCCAATGAGATACCGCCGGGTGGTGTCGAGCGCGTCGAGAGCGAGGGCTTCGCTGCCGGGCGTGAACCGATAGTGGAGCAGATCGGCCACGTCCATCGTGGTCAGATCCACGCATTGCGCGTCCATTGCGGCATGCGTCTGCGAGGTCAGCAAGCCGAGCAGCGCCAGCCAACCGAGCAGATGGCGCGGCGTCAACCAGCCGGTCACGGCGATTGACATCGTTGTCCAACCAAGCCAGCAGAGGGGCAAATTCCGGCTGCGCATCCAGATCCGCCGGCGTCAATACACGTCGTGCGTTGTGTTGTAGACGTCGCATTTGTCCGTCAGCGTCATCAGGCGCAGCCACGGGTGGAGACGATCTCGAGCGATAGCGGAATCATGTACACGTCGATCATGTTGACCTTGCCGTCACGTCCAATCGCGTAAACGCAGTGCCCCAACGCCGGCGGCAGCGCGTACCACGCCGGAGCACATGATCCGGGCGTCTAACGTTTTTTGCTAACGACGTGCGCGGCCCGTTCTGCGTAGAAAGCAGCCGCGCCGCATCGACGACTCATGACTCGTTCTCGATCACCCAATGCACCGCACTTTGAACCAGATCGTTGGCGGACTGAAGATTGAGTTTGCGCTTGATCTTCTCGCGGTGGGTTTCGATCGTGTGAACCGAGCGTTTGAGTTCCTTTGCGATGCCCCGAGTAGACATGCCTTCCCCGAGCATCTGGAATATCTGCAATTCGCGATCCGTCAACGTATCCACCGGGTCGAGACTCGGCTGACTCAACTGTGAGACTCGCGACAGCATTCGCTGGGTCATCTTCTCGCTCAAGTACATGCTGCCGGACAACACGGTGCGGATCGCCTGGATCAGCCGCTCCTGGGGCTCTTGTTTGTTGAGGTAACCATGCGCGCCGGCGCGCAATGCGCGTTCCGCGTAAAGGGTCTCGTCGTGCATCGACAGTACCAGGACGTAGGTGGCCGGCATCTCGGTTTTGATACGTTGGACCAGCGCGAGGCCGTTCCCAGCCCTTAGAGACAGATCGGAAATGACCAGATCAGGTTGCGCGTTGCGAATGAGACGCAGCGCTTCACCTTCTTCTTCGGCCTCTCCGCAGATATGCAGATCCGGTTCGATGGCGATGCGCATCTTCAATCCTTCGCGGACCATCGGGTGATCGTCGACGATGATGATCCTCGCGGGATTTTCTTTAGACAACACGGTCAATGACACTATTTTCAACCACCTTGAACGACACTGGCTATTTGGCCGAGCATGACAGTTGATGTGCATCGCGTAGCAAGCGAATACTTCATGGTGGAAACTGCTATTCCAGAACTACTGTAGTTCGGTGCCGAAAATGAATGAGCACAAGAATGGAACGATACGCAACGTTCTGATCGTCGACGATCACCCTGTCGTCCGGGAAGGTCTGAGGCTGCTGATCGAAGAGCAGGCGGATCTGGTCGTGTGCGGCGAGGCGGAAGGTGTAGGTGGGGCACTCGCGTTGATCCGCGACCGAAAGCCGGATCTCGTGATCGTCGATTTATCCCTCAAGGACAGCCACGGGCTCGACCTCGTACGACATATTGCTGATTTCGACCGGCGGATTCGCGTGCTGGTTTATTCGATGCACGATCAGGGTTTTTACGGTGCAGCGGCACGTGACGCGGGTGCTACAGCGTATGTCTCGAAGAGCACCTCGGGCCAGGCAACGCTGAGGGCTATTCGCGCCGTGTTCGACGGTGATGGTGCTGCGAAACCCCGAAGCGACAATGTCGATCGCGCGAAACCCGGCCTGACCGCTCGAGAACGTCAGGTTTTTCAATTGATTGGCGAGGGCCTTGCGACACGCCAGATCGCTGCGCGCCTGAAGATCAGCGTCCATACCGTCGATTCGCACCGCGAAGCCATCAAAACAAAACTGGGACTTGGTAACGCCGCCGAGCTACAGCGCGCAGCGACGGAGCGGGTCATCAGAGGGGGCGGCTAGATCCGCCGACTAAGTGCTGCCAACTAAGTGCCGGAGGCGTAAGGGACGGTACATTCAACGCTGGTTCCGCCTTGGGCGACGCGTATCACGCGGAGGGTGCCGCCGCTCATCGCCGCGCGATATTGCATGATTTCCAACCCGAACCCGCGCGATACACCCGGCGAACCGGTGGCGCGAACTGCGTGGAGATCGAATCCGACGCCGTTGTCGCGGACGGTGAATACGATGTTGGCCCGCACGTAGCGCAGCGACAGGCGAATCTGGTCGGCCTTGCTGTGGCTTACTGCGTTGTGCACCGCTTCCTGGGCAATTCGGTAGAGGTG
Source organism: uncultured Gammaproteobacteria bacterium (assembly GCA_963735085.1). Taxonomy (GTDB): domain Bacteria; phylum Pseudomonadota; class Gammaproteobacteria; order Pseudomonadales; family Azotimanducaceae; genus DATJGR01. The sequence goes on along the minus strand of CAVTJP010000005.1, from coordinate 694,988 downwards.
CGTAGCCGTCGTCGCATTTGCGACCATGACCGGTTCCGGATATCTGAAGCGGCATCCGATGTGCTCCAGCGCATCCGTTTCTGCGGTCAGTACCTTCAGTGCGGCACCCAGCCCGGCGGGCTCAATCAACACGGGCATGATGCCGTGCGACAGCTGTTTGACGTGTTGGTTCGCCGCGAGAAGACCCTGCGACAACCTGTCCGCGATGTGTCGTATTCGCAACATTTCGGGCGCGTCGACCAGCCACGTCGCAGGATTGTCCGGCCGACTCTGTGGAACTTTCTTCAGAAGGTCGGCCAACGTATCCGCGAACAGCGCCAGGCCGGTGAGTTCCTGGCCAGTGCCATCGTGGAGTTCCTGACCGATGCGCCGCTGCTCCGCCTCGGAGGCTTCGAGTACGCGTCGTTGCAGCGCCACGCGGGACGATACGTCTCGGATGATGCCGGTGAACAGGTCCTGGTCACCGGTTTCGCTCACCGCCAACTCAATTGGAAATTCGACGCCGTCCTTGCGCCGAGCCGTGAGTTCTCTGCCGATGCCTATTATGTGCGGCACTTTGGTCGCCAGATACCGCGCGAGATACGCATCGTGCTCATCAGCGTAGCGAGGTGGCATCAGCATCTTGACGTTGTGTCCAACGAGTTCTAACTCGGGGTATCCGAAGATCCGCTCGGTCGCTGAATTTGCGCTCATGATGATGCCGCGCTGGTCGATCGTGATGATCGAGTCGATCGTCGTGTTGAGCACCGCTCGCAGGCGTGCTTCCCGTTCGCGCAGCGAGCGGTCGGCTCGGTTTCTTGCGGTCACGTCGTGGCCGGTGCAGAGCAGGCCGACCGGTTCTCCGTTGGAATCCGTGAGCCGCGCGTCATACCACTCGATATCGCGCAGCCGGCCATCCTTTGTGACGATAGGGTTCACCGCGGCGAGAGTCTGCTTGCCGGTCAGAGCCTGTTCGAACCGCTCGCGTATCGACGCGTGGTCCGCCTGGGGCAGGAAGGTATCGAACCAGATCTTCCCGCACATCTCGTCCAGACGCCATCCGGATACCTCTTCCAGATACGGATTGAACCGTACGATGCGACCGTCCGTGTCGAGTACCAGCACGATGACGCGGGCCGTACCGATGAGTTGATCGAGAAATTCGCGTTCCCGCCGCAGAGCCTCTTCGACCTGCTTGCGCTCGCTGATGTCACGATGGATGGAGACGAAATGCGTTCGCCGGCCGTGGTCGTCGAGTAGCGGTGTAACGAAGAGTTCCGCATCGTACGGCGAACCGTCTTTGCGGTGGTTGACCACTTGGATGCGGCAGGATTGACCCGCCGTCAAATGCGCTTTCATCGATGCCAGCGTGTCGCGGTCGGTTTGTTCTCCCTGCAGAATGCGCGGCGTTTGGCCGATCAGTTCCGACGCTGCGTAGCCGCTGATTCGACACATCGCTTCATTGACGAACAGGATTGTTGGCCCCGGCCAGTCCAGATCGTCACCGGTGATCACGACACCCTCGCCGAGATTGGCGATGGCCTTTGCCATGAGGCGCACGTCACCTGTCGCATCGGCGACGCGCCGTTCGAGTGATTGTGTCATCCGCTCGGGCTCGAGCGTGAGCCGCTTGCGCTCACTGATGTTCCGCTCGGTCGTTGAGTGCTGGTCCTTTCGAGTTCGTCGATCCTGGCCCGCAGCTGCCTGTTGACGCCGCCCAGTTGTTCGTTCAGCGACCGCAGTGCCGCGTTGGATGATTCCGATGGGCGGTCTGCGGCCTGCGACTCTCCTTCAATCGATGTCATACGGTCCTACGTTGCGACCGGTTTGCGAGCGGCACCCGGAGCGAATGGATGATATATGAGATTCGCCCCGTGGCAGAGATTAGTGGATTCCACCATCTCACAACGAACGTGTCCGCGATATTGCAAATGCCACTGCGAGCGCAGCATAGGCGGGGCGATGGTAGCCTTTGGTTGAACAACCAATGAGGAGCTGAATCATGCGTACGCGAAACCCTGCGAAAGCGACCCGCAACGAATCCACGAAGTCTGTTCCCGCATCGGTCGAGCGGCTCAGCGAGCAACAGGATGTCGTGATCGACGCGGAAAAGCACGAAGCGATTGCGCTGGCGGCTTACTACATCGCCGCTGAACGCGGTTTCGAACCGGGCCATGAACTGGAGGACTGGGTCGAGGCTGAGATACAGCTCGACGCGACTCGACGTTCCAGCTAACGCGCAACGCCCCTGATTGCCGCTGCAGTGAGTCAACGGATGCCTGGCAATCAGACCCAGCGCTCGGGGAATCCACTACGGCGGATTCAGTCACTATGGGATGTCACGTAGCCTGTCTACGGCCCACGATTGATCGATGGTTCTGCGATCACGAGCGCGGTCTGGAGGGGGCACTGATGGATGTGAGTCGAAAGGCGCCGTGCCGCGTGTATGTGCTGGACGACGACAATGCCGTGTGCGACTCCGTCACCGGGTTTCTCGAGGACAGTGGCTTTGACGCGCATGGATTTCGGCGGGCCGAGACATTTCTCGAGTCCTATGACGGCACGCCGGGCTATCTGCTGCTCGACATCCATCTCGACACCAGCGATGGCCTGGCATTCGCGCAACGCGCGGTCGTGGGCAGGTTGCCGCTGTCGCTGGTCATCATGACCGGCAGCATCGATCCGGAGAAGCGTTGGCTGGCGCACCACGTCGGCTCGACGGCCGTGCTGCAGAAGCCGTTTTCGGCGGAGGCGCTGTTGGCGGCATTGGCTGACGCGCCGCGGCCCGCTGCGGTCGTTGGCAGCGCGCAGATGGCGGATTCCACCATCCCTGATACCGCGTGTCCCGCGATTTCGCTTAACGTCACAGCACCTTCACAATTTGCCTATTGAATGAAGGTCGCAAAAGATCACGGGAGCTTCGAATGAAGTGTGCTTCGGATACGTGGGTCATCGTGCTTGCCGCCGGCGAAGGTAGTCGCTTGCATTGCCTGACCAGGACGAGTGGGGGCGTCGCGGTGCCCAAGCAGTTCTGTTCGCTTTCTGGTGGGTTGTCGCTGTTGCAGGAAACACTGCGTCGCGCGGCGGCGATTGCACAACCCGATCATGTCTGCGCAATCGTTGCCGAACAGCATCGGCATTGGTGGTGCGATCCGTTGAGGTCGCTCGACGCAAACAACATCATCGTGCAACCCAGCAATCGCGGTACCGCAAACGGCGTTCTGTTGCCACTGTTGCACATCCTGCGGCGCGATCCGGACGCACGCATCGTTTTGCTACCGTCCGATCACTACGTTGACGACGAGGCCGTGCTCACCGCCGCGATGCACGACGCGCTCGATGCGCTCGATACGCGCCCGCGCGACATCGTGATGCTCGGCATAAAGCCCGACCGCTTTGACGGTGAACTTGGCTACATCGTCCCGGGAATACCCGACGCCAGCGGTTCCTGCGCGGTGGCACGCTTCGTCGAAAAGCCGCCGGCAGCGCTGGCTCAGTCGCTGATGGACTCTTGCGCGTTGTGGAACACGTTCATCGTTGTTGCGTGCGCGCAGGCGCTGCTGCAGCTCTATGTCGAGCGCTTCCCGCAGATTGTTGCCGAGATGAAGGCCGTCGTTGCAGCGGACGCGGATCGCCCTGACGAACCTGTTGAGGCGCATCGGCTGTACCGGGATCTGGCCGATATCGATTTTTCGCGCCACATCGTTGAAGGCGTCGAAGCGAGGTTGCGCGTGCTGCCGGTCGCCGCGTGTGGCTGGAGCGATCTGGGTACGCCGAAGCGACTCGCGGAGACGCTGAATCGACTGCCGCCGCGATCGACTGAACATGCGCAGCGGGTGGGAGTCTTAAGTCTTGCTGCGAGATTCGCAGCGAGTGACGCGATCCATGCGGCTGCATAGGCGGCGGCTGCATAAACATAAGGAGATCAATCATGGCTACGCGAAGCGCTTCGAAAGTGACGCGCAAAACATCCACGCTGCCGGTGACCGTATCGGTAGAACCGTTCAGCGCGAAGGAAGATGTCGCGATCGACGCACAAAGACACGAAGCCATTGCGTTGGCGGCGTATTACCTCGCCGCCGAGCGCGGCTTCGAAGCGGGCCATGAACTGGACGACTGGGTCAATGCCGAGATGCAGTTCGACACGACCCGCGTGTCGGAGAAGTCTTAGCGGCTCACGGCTTCACGGCGAGAATATCGCACCGCGCTTTCGATAAGACGCGCTCGGCTGAATTGCCAATCAAGAAACCGTGCACGCCTTTGCGGGCGACCGTGCCCATGACCAGGAGTTCCGCCTTGGTCTTACCGGCGATGCGGTTGACCGCATCGCCCACCTTGCCAACGGGCATGTGGGTTCGCGAAATCGGGATGCCGTATGGCTTCAGCAACTCGGCACATTTTTCGGCTGCGCGCGCTTTTGCGGCAGCGATTGCCCGGCGTGAGTCGATGATGTCGAGATCTGCGAGCACGCGCGAAATCTCGATGGCATAGACGCAATGCACGGTGCCGCCGTGCAACGTGGCGAACGTCCGGGCAGTGTCGAGTACCTTGCGGTTGAGTGTATCGTGAGCGCGGTCGAACCGATTGAGATCGAGGGCAGCGAGTACCACCGGTTTACGGCGCCATTGCCCGGCGGTGACCAGCATCAGCGGGGCAGGGCAGTCGCGTAACAATGCCCAGTCCGTTGGCGTGTGCAGCAGCGATTCGGTGTGGTGCGTCGATTTGACGACGAGTTCGTAACCGTGTGTGGTGGCGCGTTCGACTACCCAGCGCGCCAGGTCTTTGGTCCAGACCGTCTCCATCGTCAGGTTTGCGGCTGTTGCTCCGGCATTCAGAACCACGCTGCGCAGCCACTGGGTGCGTTCGCGGACGATCTCGTTGCGGATGGCACGACGTTGATGGGTGTCGAAAATGTCCCGCTGATCCACCATGGGATGGTAGGTGAATGCTGCAAGATGGACATGCGCCTTCGTTAAACTGTGCAGATTCATGGCGCGTTGGAATGCGGTCTGCGAATGCTTCGGCTTGTCCATCACGACGAGGATGTTCATTGTGTCTGGCTGCTCGGGCGCCCTACGCTGCATCCTTCAGGTTGCGCAGCACCAAGACCGGAACCGACGCTTGGCGAAGCACCATTTCGGCGTCGCTGCCCAATGCCAGCCGCCGTATGCCGCGACGGCCATGGGTGCCCATGACGATCAGGTCCGCCGGCCATTGCGACGCGTGATTCAAAATCACGTCCGCCGCGTGTCCGCCAATCGTCTCTACGAGTTCGGTTTCAGGGCTGACGCCTTGCTCGCGCGCAATGCGTTCGCAGTCGCTGAGAACTTTCTTGCCGTCTTCGACCATCCCGTCGATCACTTCGCGGAAGTACAGCGCGCCCGGTGTTGGATAGCCGCCCCCGAATTCGTTGACGATATGCAGCAGCCGGAGCGTTGCCCCGGTAACCTTAGCCAGCCTGATTGCCTCATTGAGACTGCGAAGCGAGGCACCGCTGCCGTCGACCGGGACAAGAATTCTGTCATACATGATTTCCGACTCCCGAACGTCACGTTGAGTGCAGCCTACCATCGTTGCGGAGCAGAATTGAATGCAGACGCCGCCGTGCGCGGCGAGCACAATCAGGGTCTTGAGATCGCATGAACGATCGAACCGAAGGGAGCCCTGCAACCGGGACCATCGTCGCCATACGCGGCGGTGTCGTGGACGTTGCTTTTGCCGGCAAAGCGCCGCATATCAACGCGCTTGTGCATGCCGGCGAAGTCGCGCTTGAAGTTGCATTGCTGGTTGGCGACGACGTCGTACGTTGCGTCGCCCTTGGCCCTGTGCGCGGGTTGCGTTTAGGCCTTCGCGTTGTAGGCAGCGATGCCGGAATCGAGGTTCCGGTCGGCGAGGCCGTGCTGGGTCGGATGCTGAACGTCTTCGGTGCGCCCATTGATGGATTGCCGCCGCCTGTCGCAGTTGCGCGCCGCCCGATTCACGCGCCGCCGCCGCCTCTATCAGAGCGGGTCCTACGCGCGGAGGTGCTCGAGACCGGGATCAAGGCCATCGATCTTCTGTCGCCCATCGAACGCGGCGGCAAGACCGGTCTGTTCGGCGGCGCCGGCGTCGGTAAGACGGTGCTGTTGAGCGAACTGATCCACAACACCATCGAACACCATCACGGGGTTAGCCTGTTTTGCGGCATCGGCGAACGGTCGCGCGAGGCCGAGGAGTTGTGGCGTGAGATGGGCGAGGCCGGCGTGCGCGATAAGATGGTGATGCTGTTCGGTCAGATGAATGAAGCGCCCGGTGTGCGGTTTCTGGTTGGCAATTCGGCGCTGACGATGGCCGAGTTTTTCCGCGACGACCGAGGGCAGGACGTGCTACTGCTGATCGACAACATCTTCCGGTTCGTGCAGGCCGGATCGGAAGTGTCGGGTCTGCTGGGCCGGATGCCGTCACGGGTAGGTTACCAGCCGACCCTCGCAACCGAGCTCGCTGCACTACAGGAGCGGATCGCTTCGACCCGCAAGGCCTCTATCACATCGATTCAGGCGGTTTATGTTCCAGCGGACGATTTCACTGACCCGGCGGCGGCACATATCTTTTCGCATCTGTCAGCGTCGGTAGTACTGTCGCGAAAACGAGCGAGCGAGGGGCTGTATCCGGCGGTTGATCCGCTGGCGTCGACCTCCGTGATGCTGACGCCGGGCGTGGTCGGGCAGCGGCACTACGATATCGCCCGCGCGGTACGCCGGACGTTGGCGGAATACGAGGAACTGCGCGACATCATTGCCATGTTGGGAATCGACGAGTTGTCGGCTCATGATCGCGCCACCGTCGCGCGGGCGCGCAGGCTGGAGCGGTTCCTGACGCAACCGTTCTTTACCGTCAGCGCCTCGGTCGGAACCGTCGGCAGGCTGGTGCCGGTTTCCGATGCACTCGACGGCTGCGAGACGATCCTGGAACAGACCCGTTTTGATCTGCCGGAAAGCGCCTATTACATGATTGGCGGGCTGTCGGACCTGAAGGAGGTCGCGTGAGTTTTGCCAGCGAAATGCAGGTCAGCGTGCGTCTGCCGGCGCGCGTGCTGTTCGAGGGTCCTGCCGCTCGCCTGACGGCGACCGCGGCCGACGGCGCATTCGGCATGCTGCCCAATCATGTCGATTACGTCACCGAGCTGGTGCCGTCGGTGTTGCTGATCACGCAGCCAGACGGGCGCGAGCGGATATTTGGGGTCGATGTCGGCCTGCTGGTAAAAGAAGGCCACAAGGTCGACGTCATCGTGCGCCGCGGCGTGGAAGGTGACGATCTGGAAACCCTGCGCGACACCGTTGGCGGCAGTTTCGCCGAAATGGAAGATGAGGAGCGCGCCGCGCGCGCGGCACTGTCGCGGCTCGAGGCCGACATGGTGCGCCGTTTCGCGAGCCTGCGCAGATCGCATCAATGAGTGAGGAGCACGACAAATCCGCCGCCGAGATCGGCAGCCGTGCCCGCCGCATGAAATCCGCGCGCGACGATCCCGGGCCAAGCCCGCTGCGCGGCATCGGCGTTTTCGGCATGGTCGGCTGGTCGATTGCCGTGCCGACGGTGGGGGGTGCGTTTCTCGGGCTATGGCTCGATCGCGTGGCGCCGCAGAGTTTTTCGTGGACCATCGCGCTGATTCTGGGCGGGGTCGCTATCGGATCGCTGATCGCCTGGGCATGGATCGGCAAGGAAGGGGGCGGAAAATGACGAGCATCGCCTGGGGTGCTTTCGGAATTGGGGCCCTCGCGGGTGCCGCGGTGGGTACACTTTTCTTCGTTGGGCTCGCGCTGGGCATGCGTCTGGCGCTGCGCTCGGTTCACGCCACGCCGATATTGCTGTTCAGCGGCGCGCTGCGTATTGGCGTGTTGCTGGTTGTCGGATGGCGGGTGGCACAAAGCGGGTCGGCGGCACTGGTCGGCTTCATCCTGGCCTTCGTGACGCTGCGTTTTGTTGCAATTGCGATTGCGCGTCGTCCGCTGGCAACGGAGCGTCTCAGATGGAACTGACGGCTGACCACAGTATTGTGTTCATGATCGGCGGTCTCGCCATCAACAAGGTGATCTTCAACACGTGGCTGATCATGGCGGGGTTGACCGGGGTGTCGTTTCTGATCACCCGCAAGCTGCGCCCGGATGTGCCGCCAAACCGTTGGCGCACCACGCTCGAGGTGATCGTGATCGGTATCCAGGGGCAGATTTCCGAAATCACGCAGCGTCGTGATCGTCGGCTGCTGTATTTCACCGGCTCGCTGTTTCTGTTCATCGTGACTTCGAATCTGCTCAGCGTCGTGCCCGGATTTGCTCCGCCGACGGCGTCGCTGTCTACGACGGCGGCGCTCGCGCTGTCGGTGTTGATCGCGGTGCCGATATTCGGCATCGGCGGCCAGGGCATGCGCGGCTATCTGCGCACTTACATCGAGCCGTCGGTCATCATGCTGCCGTTCAACATCATCAGCGAGTTTTCGCGCGGCATATCGCTGGCGGTCCGGCTGTACGGCAACATCATGAGCGGCGCAGTGATTGCTGCGATCCTGTTGGGCGTCGCGCCGTTTTTCTTTCCGGTGGTGATGAGCATGCTCAGCCTGCTGACCGGCGTCATCCAAGCCTACATCTTCGCCATTCTGGCGACCGTATACATCTCCTCGGCAACGGCCGCGCCAGCGTCCGACACCTCTCACACTGAAAAGGAGCAAACATGACCGATATTTCCATCATCGCCGCCGTGTCGATTTTCACGGCGGGCCTGACCGTATGCTTCGGTTCGATTGGCCCGGCGTTTGGGGAGGGCCGCGCGGCCGCGACGGCACTGAGCGCGATCGCGCAGCAGCCCGATGCCGCATCCACGCTGTCGCGAACGCTGTTCGTCAGTTTGGCGATGATCGAATCCACCGCGATCTATTGTTTCGTCGTCGCGATGATCCTGATTTTCGCCAACCCATTCTGGAATGCGGCAGTCGAGGCGGCGGCGCACGGCACGCGTGGCTAGACATGTCGATCGACTGGATTACCGTCGCGGCCCAGATCATCAACTTTCTGGTGCTGATCTGGCTGCTGAAGCGCTTTCTATACCGGCCGATCCTGGAAGGGATCGACGCACGCGAGAAGGAAATCGCCGACCGGATGGCCGAGGCCGCGACGATTCGTAAGGCCGCCGAAGCCGCCGAAGCAGACCATAGAACTGAGATTGCCGCGCTGCGCGCCAGCCGGGCCGACACGCTGGAATTGGCCCGTCGAAGCGCTGAGGCCGAACGCGACGCGCTGTTGGCCGATACGCGCAAGCGGCTGGCAACGGAGCAGGCCGGCCGCGACACGCAGCGCGCTGAAGAAGCGCGCCGGTACACTGCAGACCTGCACCGCAGCGGTGCCGAGGCGCTGCTGTCGCTGACCCGCAAGGCCTTGTCGGACCTCGCGGACGAGACGCTGGAGCAAAGAATTGTCGCGCATTGTGCAGCCCGGTTTGGCGCGCTTGCCGACGCGTTGCGCGATGCCGCAGGCGACAGCCGCACGGCGGTCGCGATCACCCGCGATCCACTGCCGGAGAGTGCGGCTGAGCGTCTGCGCGACGAGCTTGCGTCGGTCCTGCCCGGCTTCGCGGTGCGCATTGACTCCGACCCAACCGTTGCGCCGGGGCTGACGGTGCGACTGGGGGGCGCGCAGGTTACCTGGACGGTAGACAGCTATCTCAATGGCCTCGACGCGGTGTTGGAGGAGCGCGCAGGACGTGCCCGGAAAGAGACCATGACCGATGCGGCCTGAGACGAGAGCAGGCGTCACCACCGGTGAACTGGTGCAGGCGCTGCTGGACAGCCCGCCGCCGGCACCGCATGTCAGTGAAATTGGACGCGTCGCCGGTGTCGGCGACGGTATTGCCATCGTCACCGGTCTGGCACGCGCATTGTCCGATGAGCTTTTGGAGTTCGCGTCGGGCGTACGTGGGATCGTCTTTGATCTGGAGCCCGATCGACTCGGCGTCGTGCTGTTGGGCCCGTCCGAAAGACTCACGTTGGGCGAGGATGTGCGGCGAACCAATCAGGTTGTCAGCGTCCCGGTCGGGCAGGCGGTGCTGGGCCGGGTGGTCGATGGATTGGGTCGCCCGCGCGACGAAAAAGGGCCCATTGACGTCAGCACGCTGCATCCGATCGAGGCCGAGGCGCCGGAAATCCTGCACCGCGCCCCGGTTACACGCCCACTGGCGACCGGATTGAAGGCGGTCGACGCGGCGGTGCCGGTCGGGCTTGGACAGCGTGAACTGATCGTCGGCGACCGGCAGACCGGCAAGACCTCGATCGCGGTGGATACGATCCTGAACCAGCGCGCTACCGGCGTGCTCTGCATCTATTGCGCCATCGGTCAACGGGGCGATGCGGTGGCGAAAGTCATCGGAGCGATCCGGCACGGCGGCATGATGGAGAACTGCGTTGTCGTTGCGGCGGGCGACGAGGACCCACCCGGACTGGCCTATATCGCACCTTATGCCGCCATGTCGATGGCCGAGCGCTTTGCCGCCGAGGGCCGCGATGTGCTGGTCGTGATGGATGATCTCACTCACCACGCCCATGCCTATCGCGAGTTGTCACTGCTGCTGCGCCGTCCACCGGGGCGCGAGGCATTTCCCGGTGACATCTTTTACGTCCATGCGCGTCTGCTGGAACGCGCCGGTCAGTTCAGCAGCGCCGTCGGTGGTGGCTCAATCACAGCACTGCCGGTCGTGGAGACGCAGGCGGAGAACCTGTCGGCGTACATCCCAACCAACCTGATCTCGATCACCGACGGCCAGATCTACCTGTCGCCCCGCCTGGTGCGCCGGAACCAGTTTCCGGCCGTCGATCTTGGCGTGTCGGTGTCGCGCGTCGGCGGCAAGGCGCAAAGCCACGCCTTTCGCGAAGTTGCGGGCAACCTGCGGGTGACGTTGTCGCAATTCGAAGAGCTGGAAGAGTTTGCCCGCTTCGGCACGCGATTGGATCAGGCTACGCGGGCGCGGTTGGCGCGCGGGGCCGCAGTGCGAGCGGCGCTGCGCCAGGCGGAACGCGACCCGATGCCAGCAAACGAACAACTCGCGGTGCTGCTGGCGGCGATGGAGGGCCTGCTCGACGGTTTCGACGAGACGCAGACCGGTGTCGCAATGACCTCCATCCGGGGTGCAATCAGAATGGACGATCACGGGTTGGCGGCACTGATTGCCGGCAATCAGAAACTAGCCGACGCGAGTCGGATGCAGATTATCGAAACGGCACGGAACGCGATTTCGGCAAGGGTTGAGGTCGGTGGCGCAAACACTTGAACTGCTGAACCGCCGCACCGAGACAATGCGCAGCATTCGCGGCATCGTGCGAACGATGAAAACGATGTCGGCGATCAACGCGTTGCCATACGAACAGGCGGCCCGCGCGATCGAGGCCTACCGGGCTACGGTGCTCGACGGTTTCCATGCATTCCTCCACCGTAATGGACCACTGCCGGTCGAGCCGGGCCAGGGCGCTTTGCCGGTCATCATCACGTTCGGGTCCGACCATGGGCTTTGTGGCAACTACAACGAGCTCGTGGCGGCCGAGGTCGCGCGGGTCATCAATCGCCAGCGGACAACAACGGTGATCTGCATCGGCGCGCAGATGGAGGACGCCCTGGTGGGATTGGGCATTGCGCCCGAAGCGACGCTGCTGCCGCCGGCAACCGCGGACGGGTTGGGGCGGCTTGCCGGCCAACTCATCACGCGGCTCGATGCGATCCGCAGCATTAACCGGTCGGCGGCAATCGCCGCGCTGCTGGTGTTCATGCAGCGGGCGGGCCATGGCCAGCAGGTTCCGGTATGCCAGAATCTGCTACCGCTCGACCCTGAGCTGCTCGCCGCGCTCGCCAAACGTCCCTGGACCTCGCGCAGCCTGCCGCAATTCAGCCTGCCGCCGGAGCAACTGCTGGCAGCACTGATCCGCAGCTATCTGTTCGCCGAACTTTTTCGCGGTGCTGCCGAGGCGCTGGTAACGGAAAACGCTGCGCGGCTCGCACGCATGCAGCAGGCCGAGCAGTCGGTCGATGACAGATTGGAGGAACTGACCGCGGAGACACGGTCGGTTCGCCAGAGTCAGATCACCACCGAACTTCTGGATGTGATCGTCGGCTTCGAGGCACTGAAGGATCGCGAGAAGCGCAAAAAGGAAAGTCTCACGAAAACGCAAGTCGACTAGTGCGCCTTGACGGCCGACGCTGCAAACCACCGTTGCCTCAACCAGAATGCGACTCTGACGAGGGAGATGAGGACCGGCACTTCCACCAGCGGGCCGATGACGGTCGCAAATGCAATCGGGGACGCGAGACCGAACGTCGCAATCGCGACCGCAATCGCCAGCTCGAAGTTGTTGCTGGCCGCGGTGAACGCGATCGCAGTGGTGCGAGGATAATCGGCGTCAATCAGCCGGCCCATCCAGAAGCTGACGAGGAACATGATGACGAAGTAAATCGTGAGCGGGATCGCGATGCGAAGAACATCCAACGGCAGTTGCAGCACCAATTCGCCCTTCAGACTGAACATCGCGACAATCGTGAACAGCAGCGCCGCAAGCGTGATCGGCCCGATGCGCGGCAGGAAGGCGCTTTCGTACCAGGCCGCCCCCTTGCGGCGCAGCAGCGTCCAACGGGTCAGGAACCCAGCGGCGAACGGAATGCCGAGATAGATCAGCACGGATTTGGCGATCATCCAGAAGTCGACATCCACCACCCTGCCTTCGAGCCCGACCAGCGGGGGCAGGACGGTCAGGAAAAACCACGCGTACAGACTGAAGAACGCGATCTGAAAGATCGAATTGAAGGCGACCAGCGCCGCAACGTATTGATTGTCGCCTTCCGCGAGTTGATTCCAGACCAGCACCATCGCGATACAGCGCGCCAGCCCGATCAGGATCAGGCCCGTCATGTATTCGGGATAATCGCGCAGAAACAATATCGCCAGACCGAACATCAATAGCGGACCGATGATCCAGTTCTGCACCAGCGACAGCAGCAGCAGGCGGCGCTGCTGGAAGATCTGCGGCAGCTCTTCGTAGCGCACTTTCGCGAGCGGTGGATACATCATCAGGATCAGTCCGATGGCGATCGGCACGTTGGTGGTGCCGACGGACAGACTGTTGACGAATCGCGGCACGCTCTCGAAGACAGAGCCGAGGCCGACACCGAGCGCCATCGCGACGAAAATCCAGAGCGTGAGATAGCGATCGAGGAACGACAATCGTTTGGTCGACACAGAAGCGGTCATGCAGATTTCCTGCTGTTCAATGTTGCTGTTCGATGCCGGCGATGGTGCTACATGTCCCGGTATTATGCTTCCGGCATCACGCGGCGCAGTCTGCACCATGGATGCTCGACCTGCGGGGCTACGACTTGCGACGCACGGCAGACGCTTGCGACTCAACGCTGCCGAGCCGCACTTTCACGACGTGATCGGCGCCATCGGTCGGCAGCCGATAGACCTCGGCCTGCAGCGCCACACCATCGACGGTTACGCTGATGACGCCGCGTCCGGCGTGATCGGGATCTTCGATCTCGATCAGCAGGCGTCCTGCTGGCCCGCTGATCTGCAGTTGCGCCCAGCCCCAGTTCGGCGGCAGGCACGGGTCGATCGTTACCCCGCCATCGCATCTTCTTATTCCGAGAATCGCTTCGAGCCCGAGGCGCCATACCCACGCTGCCGCACCCGTGTACCAACTCCAGCCGGCGCGGCCGACATGCGGCGGTACGCTCGCGATATCCGCCGCGATTACGTACGGCTCGGCACGATATCTGATCGCATCGCTTTGTTGCATCGTATGGCGAATCGGATTGAGTAGCTCGAAGATACGCCACGCCGCTGCACCGTCGCCGAGCTTCGCGTACGCGTGTCCGACCCACGCTGCGGCGTGGGTGTATTGCCCGCCGTTTTCGCGGATGCCGGGCGGATACGCTTTGATGTATCCGATGTCCCGCGGTGTGTCGTGAAACGGCGGCGAGAACAGCAGCACCAGCCGGTCGTCGGTCCGAACCAGTTCCCGGTCAACGGATTCCAGCGCGACCCGCGCGCGCTCGGATGCGGTCGCGGACGACAGTACTGCCCAGGATTGTGCGATCGAATCGATACGGCACTCATCCGAGGTATGTGAACCGACCGGCCGACCATCGTCGTCCAGCGCACGCAGGTACCACTCGCCATCCCACCCCGACCGCTCGATCGCATCGCGCAGGTCGACGACGCGCGCGACATACGTATCGGCAAGATCCGTGCGCCCGTAGTTCTGCGCGAGCGGCACAAATGCTTCAAGGGTGTTGATCGAGAACCACGCCAGCCAGATGCTCTCGCCGCGCCCACGCTGCGCGACGTGGTTCATACCGTCGTTCCAGTCGCCGGATCCCATCAGCGGTAACCCGTGCGGCCCGCGCATCGCGGCGTGATCGAGCGCGCGAATACAATGTTCGAACAACGGGCGATGGTCCTCGGTCGATTCGAACAGCGCGTAGCGATCTTCTTCCGCGGCCGAGAGAACCGGGGCGTGCAGAAACGCTATCGACTCATCCAGAATCGAGTGATCTCCGGTTGCGTCGACGTAGCAACTCGTTACGTACGGCAACCACAACAGATCGTCGGAACAGCGGGTGCGCACGCCGCGACCCGTGGGCGGATGCCACCAGTGCATTACATCGCCTTCCTCGAACTGGTGTTCGGCGCAGCGCAGGATGTGCTCGCGTACCCGCGGTGCGTCGACGTGCAGCAGCGCGAGCATGTCCTGCAGTTGATCGCGAAACCCGATCGCGCCGCTCGCCTGATAGAAGCCGGCGCGCGCGAGAATGCGCGATGCAATCGTCTGATACAGCAGCCAGCGGTTCATCAACACGTCGAACGCCGCCTCAGGCGTCTTGATCTGGACGGCTTCCAGTCGTTGTCGCCACAGCGCCTGTACTGCTTCGAATGCCTCGGCGATACGGTTGCCGTCGCGCCAGCGCCCGATCAGCGCCAACGACTCATCCCGGCTGCGACCCTGTCCCAGAATGAAGGCAATCTCGACGGTCTGTCGGGGCGCCAGGTCGAGGTGTACCTGCAAGGCTGCGCAAGGATCGCTGCTGGGGCCGACGTGGTCGCCCAGATCCCATTGATGGAGACCGGCCGGATGGCTGAGGTTTCCATTGGGACCGAGGAAATCGGTGCGATTGGTGGTCACACTATGAGCAGGATACGTCGACGTCAGAAACGCGATATTGGCTGCGAATTCCGGGTTCCAGGGATTGTGCGCAAGCAGCGCGTCGCTGTCTGGATCGTATTCACACACTACGTGCGGGTGGGCCTGGCTCCGCAGCGCCCCGAGAACCCATTCCGCGTAGTAGGTGGCAGTGATGCGACGTGGGCGCTGCTCGAGGTCTCGCAAACGCAGGCGGATCACCTTAACTGGATCGTTGGCGGCTACGAAGATGGTCATGTCCTGCTCCAGGCCATGACTGCGTGTGAGCCAGATGGTATACCCGGCGCCGTGCTGTATCCGACATGCCATTTCGTTGCCTATCGGTGCCGGCGTCGGCGTCCATACCGCGGCGGTCTCTTCGTCCCTCAGGTACAGCGCTTCGGCTGGTGGATCTGCGACCGGATCGTTGCTCCATGGCGTGAGGCGATTTTCACCGCTGTTGATAGCCCAGCTGTACCCGCCCCCTATTTCTGTCGTCAGACAGCCAAACGACTCGTTGGCGAGAACGTTGCACCACGGCGCCGGCGTGTGTTGTCCGGGTTCGAGATAGATCACGTACTCGGTGCCGTCCATTGAAAAGCCGCCGAAGCCGTTGTCGAACTGCAGCTGCGAGGGCCGCTCGATCGGCGTTGCGGTATAACTGCGCACGATGTCGGGAACGCGAAACGGCGGCGATACCGGTTGCGGCTCGAGGACGCGCGCGAGTTGCGATTCGAGGCTGGTGCCGGCATCCAGCACCACGGCGGCCATGCACTCCAGCATGCGGCGCTGCTCGGCGTTGATCAGATCGGCAAGCACGAAATGGACGCCGCCACGGCGGCCGAGACTATCGCCGGCACCCACCTCGTTCAACAGGGCCAGCACGCGTTCCCGCACCGGTTCTTCGTAGCCCGATACGCCGATGCGCAGGATCACCAGGTCCGCATGCAGCCCCTGACGGCGCCACAACCGGTGGCCCCGAATCAGTCCCTCGAGTTCGGAATCACTCGCGTGGCCGCTGCGCAACAGCAGAATCGGCACGTCGCCGGAGATACCGAGCGCCCAAAGCGCCGGCTGGCCGAGCCGATTTGCCCTGATGTCGGTTGCCGCGGCGGACAGCGCGGCGCGCGGTGACAGTAGCAAGGATGCCAATGCCTGTAACTGCGGCAAACGCGCCGGGGCGAGTCCTAATCGCTGAACTGCGCGTGCTGCTTCCCGGCGCGCGTCATCCAGCGCCCAGTCCAGCGATGCCAGCGTAGAGTAGCGTTCGGCCAGTTCGAGCACCGACTCACGCGATCCAGCCACGAACGTCACGAAGGCGATTTCCCGATGCTGCCGAGGCGACAGCTCCATGGAGAACTGCAGCGACATGATCGGGTCGAGTGTCCAGCCGGTGGTCTGCGAAAGTCCGTCGCGAACGCCGCGGGGGAACTGGATCGCACCACCGCGGCCGAGGAACTGTGCCCGATCCGCATCGAAACCGACGTTCACCGAGACGTTCGCCGAATGATGACCGTCGACGACGAGTGAATGTAACAACACCGGTGGCTGATCGCCGGAACTGCGCGGCCGACGCGTGAACAGCAGCGCGTTGAGTCTCGGGAGGTATTCGCTGCCGACGAACAACTTGCTGAATGCCGGGTGGCGCTCGTCGTCGAGCGGTGGTGCGAGTACCACTTCGCCGTAGCTGGTGATCGTCAGTTTTCGCGGACGATCGGTTTCGTTGACGATCCGCAGGCGTCGAATCTCGAGGTCGTCGCCGGGTGCAACGCCGACTGTCATCGCAATCGCTATGCCGTTGTCATGGCGGTGGAACTCGGCGGTGTGCGCATGGAACACCACGCGACCATCAGCCGGTGCAATGCCGGTCGGCTGGCGCCCGACCGACCATGTCGCATGACTTTCCTGGTCATGCACGTAAACCCACAGACCGTGCTGGTCACCGCTGGCGTCCACTGTCCAGCGTGATAGCTGCTGGCGATACCACCACAGCACGCCGCCGCCACTCTCGGAGATCCAACTCGCGAAGCGGCCGTTGCCGAGCAGGTGAATGTTGGGCATCAACGGGTTGTCGTGTGGCGTCCACGCCGCCGGATCGATGAGTCGACTGCGTGGTCTGGACGGCTCTTCTGTGCTGATCGCGACCGGCGCTGCCTCCCACGGGATGCGCTCCTGCAGCAACAGGTTGGCGGCGCGTACATGCATGTCGGCGGAGAAACGGCGCACCAGGGCATTGTCGGTGAGCGCGTTACCGATCGCCGCGAAGGTCATACCCTGGTGATGTGCCATGTGGGCCTGAATCAACGTGAACGTTCGGCCGGCGGCAACCCGTTCAGCGGTGAAGTCGAGCGCCTCGACGAACCCGTACAGCGCTTCACCACCGAGCTGCGCGAGTCGCTCGAGGTTGTGCACGGCGGCACGTGGTGCAACGGCGAGCGCAAGCGCGCTGGCGTATGGCGCTACCACGATATCGCGCGACAGTCCGCGCCGCATTCCAAGGCCGGGCGCGCCGAATGCGCGATATTGGTAGTGGTGCTCGGCATCGCGTGAGGCAAAAGCCGACTCGGATATGCCCCAGGGCAGGTCAAGGCTGTTGCCGTAGCGCTGTTGTATCAATACCGCTGCACGCTCGCTCTCGCCGAGCAGCTTGTCCGGTGCGCTGCGCAGGAACAGCGTCGGCATCAGGTACTCGAACATCGATCCGTTCCACGACAATAGCGACAGTTCGCCACGGGCGCGTGTGGTCGGACGGCGCAGGTAGTACCAGTGTTCAGTGGGAACGTCGCGCTTGGCGATTGCGAAGTAGCTCGCCAGACGCGCCTCGGTGGCCAGCAGATCGTAGAAGTGCGGATCGATCTGATCGTTGCTGACGTTGTAGCCGATGTGGAAGAGCCGCGCGTCCGCGTCATAGAGCAGTGCAAAATCCATCGCGAATGCTGCGGCTTCGGCGCGTGACGCATTATCGAGCAGCCGCTGTTGCAAGTCGGCAAGTGCGTGGCTACCGCGTTCGAGTGTGGCCGACGCATCGACAAGCCAACGCTGCGCGGCTGCATCCTCTTCATGCCCTACGCACTCCACCAGTTCTTCACGCATTGCGGCGCAGCGCGCCCGTAGCTCGAACGACGGTGTCGACGGCATCAGTTCACGGTTGATTCGTTGCGCCCACTGCTGCAGGCCCGCAGGTGCGGTTCGCGCATGAGCGCACCACGGGTGCAGTGTGTCGAAGTTCCAGCGCATCTGCGCCAAGTGGGCGGTCACGCGTTCGAGCCAGACGTGCACATCGCGCAGCAACGGCGTGGCGGGGCTGTCCGGCGCGGTAATCGTACGCGCAATGGCGTCCTTGAGATCCGGCCAGGTACGATCGGCAATGTCGATCAGCGTCGTATACCAGTCTTGCGGTTGGCCGCGAACGCGATCGACGCTTGCGATGAGCCGCTCGAACTGTGGCGCGAGCTGATCCCATATTCCCGTCGGATACGCGCGCAGTGCGCTGACCAACGGTGCCAGCGTATCGTGCAGGCCATCCCAGCGCTCGGCCTGCATCGGCGGTGCAGCGGCGATTTCGTGGCAGCCTTCTTTGAGAACGACGAGACTCACCGCGAGGTTGCCATTGTCCACCGTCGACACGTAGCGCGGCTCGAGTGGCGCGAGCGTGCGCGTGTCGTACCAGTTCAGCACGTGGCCACGATAGCGTTCGAGCCGGTCGATCGCATCGAGCCCGTTGTGGATCCGTAGCGCAAGGTCCATTGGGCCCAGATAGCCGAGGTCCCATGCGGTCAACGACGACACGAACAGCATGCCGATGTTGGTTGGTGAGGTGCGATGCGCGATCTCGAGATATGGGTCCTCCTGAACGTTGTCAGGCGGCAACCAGTTGTCCTGCGGGCCGGCGAACGTCTCGAAATACAGCCACGTCTGCCGCGCTACGCGACGCAGAAATGCGCGATCAGCCGTGCCGAGTGTTTCCACGGCGAATACACGTGGTCGGCTGACCCAGACCGCGATCTCGGGCGATATCAGCCAAAGCAGCAGCAGCGGTGCGGCGGCCGTCAGCGCCTGTGGATGCACGACGCCGACGAGCACCGCAAGTACGCCGGCCGCCGTGCTGGCCGGCCACATCATTCGCCACGCGATGCGGCGCGCACTGTCGTTCGCGCTTTCGTTCGCATAGCGTGCTGCAGTGTGCGCGGCCGAGGTCCACTCGAGCAGACGACGGCGCGAGCGCAACCGGACCAGGGTTCGCAGGATTGCATCGAGCGCGATGTACGCATCTGCTGCCAGCAAGATCACCGTCAGCCCCCAATGACCGATTTGATGGGCGGATTGGCGCAACGCGACGCTGAGCGGACCCCGCAGCGCGGTGATGAGATCGGTCAGCAGATAGGTACCGGATCCGGCGAGCCCCAGCAGCGTCCAAACCCATACAGGTCCGGGTAGCAACAGCCAGCCGGCGATCAGGAATGCGACGACGGCAATCGGCAGCACACTGCGGCGCAGATTGTCGAGCATCTTCCAGCGCTCGAGTATCGGCACACCATTGACGATTGATGGGCCGCTGCGCACCGGCACCTTCGGCAGTAACCACGGTACCAGCTGCCAATCGCCCCGCACCCAGCGGTGCCCGCGCTTCGCATACTCGACGTAGCTGGACGGGAAGGTATCGTAAAGGGTGATGTCGGACGCCAGCGCGGCGCGGCCGTGTGCGCCTTCGAACAGATCGTGACTCAGCAGCGCGTTGTCCGGCACACGTCCTTCTAGGCAACGCTGAAACGATGCAACTTCGTAGATGCCTTTGCCAACGTACACCGCGCTGCCGAACAGATCCTGGTATACGTCGGAAACCGCACGGCTATAGATGTCGATCGATGTATCGCCTGCGTAGATTCTGGAAAACACCGAAACGGGACTGCTTTCGGGGCCGATCTCGATGCGTGGCTGAATCACCGTATAGCCTCGCTGCACGCGGCCGGTTGCCGCATCGAACTCGGCATGGTTCAGCGGATGCGCGAGTGTACTGACGAGGCGATGCAGCGAACCGCGCGGCAGCATCGTGTCGGCGTCTGCTGTCACGACGAAGCGAACGCCACGCAGAACTCCGCTGTCACCCTCCTTGAGCACGAAGTCGTCTGCTTCGCCGAGCACGAAACGATTGAACTGTTCGAGCTTGCCGCGTTTGCGTTCCCAGCCCATCCAGCAGTTCTCGGATGCGTTGTAGCAGCGCGCGCGGTGCAGCAGATGGAAACGACCCGCACCGGCGCCGCGGTGCCGTTCGTTGAGTTCGCGAATGCCTTCGACGAGGGCTGCCTCGATTGCTGCGTCGCCGTCGAGGCGCTCGCACGGCGCGTCGGTCAGATCGCTCAACAGCGCAAAGCGGGCGAGTGGATCGGCATTGGTCAGCCAGTGCATCTCCAGACGTTCGAGTAGCGCCGGCACTTCCGCGGCGCTGCCGATGATGGCTGGAATCACCACCGCGGTCGTGCAGTCGGCCGGTAGTCCCGCTGCTAGATCGAGCTTCGGCAGCACGCGCGGCGGCACGCTGAGCGTGACGATCCAATGCACCAACGTCACGCTGACGATGGTTGCAGGGAGCACTGCCAGCATCGCACCGGCTACGGTCAGCATCAGTGATGCCTGCAGCGCGACCAGATACAGCACCGGGACTGCGGTGATGGCGAGTGTCGCGACGACCAACCCAGACGCGTAACATGCGCCGGCGTGGCGTAGCAGCCAACGGCGCGCCACGGCGCCCGGAGCACTGCGATAACCGAGCCCAGCCTCGATCTCGGTGCGGCCATCGCCAATCAGCCAGTAGCCGACATGCTGGCGCCGGCGGTCGTCAGTCGCACGCGCCCGTTCCAGTACCTCGGTTGCAACGTCCCACTCTGGGCGGCGTGCGCCGCGAGCGAGCATTTCGACCGCGTTGCGATAGCGATTGCGGGTATCGAAGTCCATTTTGGCGTAGGCAGTACGCGGATCCTGTCGCAGGATCGCCTCCACGCGGTTGGTGCGGTCGAAGAAGTCCTTCCACGGGATCGCATCGATTGCCGCCAGGCTGCTCAATGCACGTGCGACGCGTTCGGTCGGCTCGAGTGATTCGAACAGCGAGATCCAGCGCGAGGTGTGGAACGGCTCGGCGAGCGTCGGAAAGATGCGGGCGGCCGCGGACACCAGAATTTCCAGACACGCCAGGCGCAGCATCGTTGGAAATGCCCACAGCTCGCCGATCGTGAGCGGCGCATCGGTCTGATACGCGTCGACAAACCGAACGGCGGCACTCAACGATGGTTGCAGGTGCGTCGCGCTGAGCAGCGTATGGGCCAGACAGAACGTGCGCGGCAAGCCGTTCTCTTCGGCCTCGGGCGTCTCCAGTCTCGGCAGGCGCCGGTAAAAGCCGCTGGGCAGATCTTCGCGGACCTGACGCACCGCGCGATCGACTTGCAGGCCATTATCGAGAATCCATTCGGCGGCCTTGGTCGCCTCCAACTCGGCGACGAGACTTGCCGCGCGCGCGTGAGTTGTCCAGCGCTGCATCGCGGGCAGCGCCGCGCGCACGTCGAGGTCGCGCGGCGGCTGGTGCGAGATGCGATGCCGTAGCTGCAGTTCGCTCGCCGCGGCGGTCAGAGGATCGTGGGGCGGCGGCGTATCCGCCGCAGTCATAGTGTGGCCTGGCCCGGCAGGCGGGCACGGCCGGTCCGGCCTTGCTGGTCCTCGACGTGCACGGCAGGTGCGTTAGCTTCCTGGCGCACGATCAACAGTGGCGCCGCGGCATGAGTCAACAGATAGGCAGGTACGCCGCCGGTCGCGACGTCGACATGACCACTGCGACCATGTGCCGTCAGCACGACCAGGTCAATCTGGTTATCCGCGATGGCGCCGCACAGACACCGGCGTACGTCCTGGCCATCGAGCAGGAGCGCGTGTGCTGTCATGCCCCGGTTGGCAAGCAGTGCGCCGATGCGTTCCAGATACTCACGGCCCACCCGCTCATTGCGCTCCAGTACCCGTTGACGCAGTTCGATCGCCTCCGGCTCGAGCGGTCCGATTTCGGTCAGTTCGGGCCGGGGCACGACGTGAGCGATGACCAGTTCGGCAGCGTGTGCCTCAGCCAATTGCACCGCAATCGGCAGCCCACTCTCTGCGCGCGATGATCCATCCAGTGGCAGCAGTATCCGTCGATATTCGACGCGCGGCGTAGTGCCGGCACGCGCGGGTACGATCAATATCGAACCCGGCGCGCAATCGAGAACGCGGCGTGCGGTGCTGCCCAGATCCCATTCACCTGTATCGCCGGATCCGTGCGAGCACAGCACTGTCAGGTCGATCTGATGTTCGCGCGCCCACTGACAGATCTGATCCGCCGCATGCCCTTCCAGGATCTCCGCCTCGATGTGCTCGATTTCCTCCGCCCGCTGCTGCGCGAGCTCACTGACCTGCTGTTGCATTTCGGCGCGCCATAGATGCCATTCGATCGGATCGAGAGGCGTATTGGTCGGACCGTCGGTTTCCAGTACGTGCAGCAGCGCCAGATCAGCACTGAGCGCACTTGCCAGCGCGACGCCGTGCGAAAGCGCCTGCTTGGAGTATTGCGACTGATCGACGCAGACGGCAATTCGCCGAAGGCGCGGGCAGTCCATCTCTCGAGCCGCGCTATGACCCGGCTCTCCAGCAGTCGCTGTCCACGTTGACACTGTGCCGGTCCCTGTGCGATGAGGGACTGAAAAGGCTACTCACTCTCGCCCGGAGGAGCAATCTGTAGACGTACGTAAGCGAGCCGCGATGCTCGCCTTTCAGTGGTGAAATGACTCAGACCAACGCGCGTGTGGCGCGCGCGATCACCAGTTCCTCATTTGTTGGAATGACCAACACATCGACGATCGAGTTCTTTGCATTGATCCGTGACGCGTGCCGGCTGTTGGCATCGGTATCGAGCACGACGCCCAACCATTCGGTATACGCGCAGATGCGTTGGCGCATTTCCGCGGAATGCTCGCCGATGCCGGCGGTGAACACGAGCGCATCGAGGCCGCCGAGCGCAGCCGCCAGCGAACCCAATTCACGCGCGGCTCGGTAGGCAAACAGCTCTAACGCCTCGGCTGCGTGCGCTTCGCTGCTTGCCTCGAGTTCGCGGACATCCTCGCTGATGCCGGAAACGCCGAGCAGCCCCGATTCCCGGTTGAGCATCGCGTCGATCGCATCGGCACGCATCTGCTTCTGTTGCAGCAGATACAGCACGACGCCGGGATCGAGCGCGCCGCAGCGCGTGCCCATCATCAGCCCGTCGAGTGTCGTGAACCCCATGGTCGTTGCGATACTGCGGCGCTCGCGCAGCGCGCACAAACTCGCGCCGTGGCCGAGATGCGCAATGACGACGCGGCCGTTCGCGCGTGCGCCGATCAGATCGGGCAACACGTCGCTGATGTATTCGTAGGACAGGCCGTGAAATCCATACCGGACGATGCCCGCGTCGATCAGTTCGCGCGGCAACGCATACAGTTGCGCGAGCCGCGGCTGGGTGCGATGAAACGATGTATCGAAGCATGCAACTTGCGGCAGCGCCGGCCAGTCTGCTGCCACGGCACGGATCGCAGCCAGGTTCGCCGGCTGATGATTCGGTGCCATCGGCGTCAGTGCTTCGAGCTTGGCGAGCATCGCATCGTCGATTCGCATGGCAGAGGTGAACATTGCGCCGCCATGCACAACGCGATGCCCTGCAGCATCGATCGTGATTTGCGGCAGGCGTTCGCGAATGGCGCCGAGCAACCACGGTGTCCATTCGCGCAAGCCGCCTGATTTCGGCAAAGAGCCGCTCGCTTTCAGCAATGCCCCAGCGTTGTCGCCGTCCGCGTTGAGCTGCGCACGATCGCCGGCACGCTCGATCTCGCCGCGACACAACGGCGTCAGTGACTCGCGATCGTACAGCGCGAATTTGAGGCTCGACGAGCCTGCGTTCAAAACCAGCATCGCGCGGTTCACGCGACACCTTGTTGTCGCTGTCGGATGAACAACAGCGCGAGCGCGCAAGAGGCCAGATGCGACAATACCGGATCGGCACGGCTGTTCAGCATGATCGGAACCCGCGCGCCCAACACGATACCGGCCGAATCGGCGCCGGCCAGATAAACCAGTTGCTTGGCCAGCATGTTGCCCGATTCGAGGTCCGGCACGACCAGAATATCGGCGTCGCCTGCGACCGGCGAGGTGATGTGCTTCGTGTCGGCGGCAGCGCGGGAAATCGCGTTGTCGAACGCCAGCGGTCCGTCGAGGATGCCGCCGACAATCTGTCCCCGATCAGCCATCTTGCACAATGCCGCCGCCTCCACGGTGGAGGTTATCTTCGGCGTAACAGTCTCCACCGCCGACAGGATCGCGACCTTGGGAGACGCAATGTTCAGCGCATGCGTCAGTTCGATCGCGTTCTGCACGATGTCGCGCTTCGTGATGAGATCAGGATAGATATTGATCGCGGCGTCGGTAATGAACAGCGGTTTGGCGTAATGCGGTACGTCGAACGCGAACACATGGCTCATGCGGCGCTCGGTGCGCAGGCCGGTGTCGGCGTCGGTGGCCGCACCCATCACCTCATCGGTATGCAACGCGCCTTTCATCAGCGCCTGAACCTCACCGCTGCGCGCCAGCGCCACCGCCTGCGCCGCGGCCGCATGGCTGTGTGGCGCAGCGACGATCTCGACATCGCCGAGATCGCAACCGGCCTCTGCAGCGGCACTACGGATCCTCGCTTCGGGACCGACCAGGATCGGCGCAATCAGACCCTTGTCGCGCGCCTTCATCGCGGCACCGATCGATACCGCATCACACGGATGCACGACGGCTGTGAGGATCGGTTCGAGACCTGCCGTCGCGGCGATCAGCTGGCGATAACGCGCGCCGCGCTCGTGCAGATCGAACGCCGATACCAACGCACGTGGACGCCGCATCCGCGACGTGGGCGCGAGCACCGTCGCCTTACCCTCGATTACGGTGTCGCCGCGTTCGCCGGAAGAAATACAGTCCAGCGTCACCTGCTTGCTGGCGGCGTGCTTGGCTGTGACCGTGACCCGCACCCTCAGCGTTTCACCCGCTACCGGCGGCTTGCCAAAATGCAACGACTGATCGATGCATACGGTGCCGGGTCCTGGCAACTCGGTGCCGAGTACGACCGCGAACAGCGCAGCACCGAACGATTCGACGTCCGCCGGTGTCACGGTGCGTAACAGCTCTGCGCTGTCGCCGATCTGGATCTCGGCAAACGTCTTGTTCTGAATGTACTGCAGCATCAGCGCAGACATTAGCAGCGCGGCTACCAGCGCGCCATAAGTGTCACGTTGGGTCCGACTCGGCGACACCGTGGGAGGGACTCTTTGACGGATGCTGGAATCCGCCATCGCGACTGCACTGGGTGCGAATCGCCGATTGAGTTGCAAACACAATGGCGCACAGCACTAATTCATCCGTCGCCGAAACAACCATCCCGCGCCGGCCAGTGTCACCGTGGCAATAATGACCATCGGCCAGTATTGGCTGAGCAGCAGTTCATAGGAATCGCCTTCCAGAAAGACGCCACGGATGATCACCAGAAAGTAGCGCAGGGGATTGATGTAGGTGAGCTGTTGCACCAGTAGCGGCATATTGGAAATGGGTGTTGCGAACCCCGACAGAATGACCGACGGCACCAGGAACAAAAACGCTCCGAGTATGCCCTGCTGCTGGGTGACAGCCAGCGATGAAATCATCAGGCCGATGCCCACTGCCGACAGCAGGAATAGAAACATGCCGAGGTACAGCGCGCCCAGGCTGCCGCGCAGCGGAACCTCAAACCAATAGATGACCGCCAACAGGATGAACGTGCCTTCGATCAATCCGATCAGGATGCCCGGGAACGATTTGCCGATCAAAATTTCCACGGGACGCATCGGTGTAACAAGCAACTGATCGAAGGTGCCGGCCTCACGCTCGCGCGCGACCGAGAGCCCGGTGACGATGGTCGTGATCACCAGTGTCAGCAGCCCCACGATACCCGGCACGACGAACCAGCGTGACAAAAGGTTTTCGTTGTACCAGGGCCGAATCTGCGGGACAGCAGGTGGACCGCGCAGACCGTGGTCACGTGACCATTCGACGTTGAAACTGGTAATGATGGTGCGCAGGTAGCCCAGGCTGAGCAGGGCGGTATTGGAATTGCGCCCGTCGATGATGACTTGGACCGGTGCCGCTTTGCCGCGCTTAATGAACTCACTGAAGCGAGGCCCCAGATGCAGCACGACCAAGGTGTCCTTGTCGTTGATGGCCGGCGCGATCTGTTCGTCATGACCGATGGTAGTTGCCAGCCGGAAGTGCGGTGAGCCGGTGATGCGGGCCACGAGATCTCTCGAGGCTGCGCTGCTGTCTTCGTTGTAGACGGCAAGTGGAATGTCGTTCAGGTCGTAGGTAGCGGCGTAGCCGAATACGATCAACTGCGCGATTGGCGCGCCGATGAGCATAAAGCGGCTCTTTCTGTCCCGGAGAACGGCCAGCAGTTCCTTGATCGCCAACGCGATGATGTGTCGCAGCGTGTTCACGCGTCTAAGCGCTTGTGGAATTGACGCCGAGCCAACCCAAGAAATATCACCATCATCACCAACAGCGCGGCGCTGTTGCTCAATACGATTGGCCAGATATCGCCAGCCAGAAACAGCGTTTGCAGAATGGCTACGTAGTAACGTGCCGGTATCAAATGGGTGATGACCTGGATGGCTTCGGGCATCGAACTGATCTGGAAGATGAATCCGGACAGGATGAAGGCGGGGAGGAAGGTGATGAGAATGGAAACCTGTCCGGCGACAAACTGGTTCTTTGTGACCACCGAAATCAGCAGGCCCATGCCCAGCGCAACGAGCATGAACAGTGCCGACGCCGCAGTCAGCGCCCAGAAGGAGCCGCGCAATGGCACATCGAACTGCCACAACGCCATCGCCACGCTCAACAGCATGCCGCCCATGCCCAGCACGAAATACGGCACCAGCTTGCCGACGATCATTTCGCCGATGCGAATCGGCGTCACCATCAGCGCCTCGATGGTGCCACGTTCCCATTCGCGTGCCACCACCATGGCGGTGAGCATGGCGCCAATCAGCGTCATGATGACGGCGATCAGTCCTGGCACCAGAAAGTTGCGACTGCTCACCGCGGCGTTGAACCAGATACGTGGTTCGAGTGCCGCCGGAACCGTCAACTCTTCCCCCCGTGCATATGCAAAGCCGGCAAGCCAGGTCTGCCATACGCCTTGAATATAGCCTTCGGTGATGCGCGCCTGGTTGGCATCGACACCGTTGACGATTACCCCGATCGGTGCGGCCGTCTGCGACAGCAGACGGCGGCTGAAATCGTTGCGTAGCCAGACAATGCCGAACACCTCGCGCGAATCGAAAGCCTGTTGAGCGGCCTGGATGCTGTCAAACGCGCGCACATCAAAGTACTCGGATTGCTGAAATGCACCGACCAGGCCGGCGGTGTTGGTGTCTGCCTGCTCCACCACCATGGCCAGTGGCACGTGGCGCGCGTCAAGCGATACCCCATAGCCGAATAACAACAACAGCACCACCGGCATGACAAAAGCGATTGCGATGCTGGAAGGATCGCGCAGGATTTGCAGGCTTTCCTTGCGGATCATGCCGATCAGGCGCATGCGCGTGGCGACGGCTGGCGTCATGTCGCAGCGTCCCGCAAGTCCTTTTCGTGGGCTTCGATCAAGCTGATGAAGGCGTCCTCCATCGTCGGGTCCGGGGTCTTGGTGCTGCGGAAACGCGCCTTCATTTCGGCTGGTGTACCTTCAGCCAGGACGTGTCCTTCGGCCATGATGATCAGTCGATCGCAGTAATTGGCTTCATCCATGAAATGGGTCGTCACCAGAACGGTTACGCCGGATTCGGCCAGTGCGTTGATGCGCCGCCAGAAATCGCGCCGCGCCAACGGATCGACACCCGATGTCGGTTCGTCCAGGAACAGAATGTCAGGCTCGTGCATCAGCGCGGCCGCCATTGCGAGGCGCTGCTTATAGCCCAGCGGCAGATTGCCGGCGCTGGCTTTAGCATGGTCAGCCAGCTCGAAGGCCTGCAATGCCCAGGAGACACGACGCCGGGCACGCGTACCGGTAAGTCCGTAGGCGCTGGCAAAAAATCGTAGGTTCTGTAGTACGGTCAGGTCCGCGTACAGTGAAAACCGCTGCGCCATGTAGCCGAGACGGCCACGCGCTCGCGCGGCAGCAAAGCGCAGGTCCAGGCCAGCGACATGTACTTCGCCCGCAGACACCGGCAGCAGGCCGCACAGCATGCGGAAGGTGGTGGATTTGCCCGCGCCGTTGGCGCCCAGCAACCCAAAGATCTCGCCGCGCCGAACGCTGAAACTGACGTCCTTAACCGCAAAGAAATCACCGAAACGCTTCTGTAGGCGCTGCACTTCGATAACAGCAGCATCGTCGGCGGGAGATGCAACGCGCGCTGTACCGATGTCGGCGACGGGTTTCGTGGCTGAGGGCAGTTGGGTCTTCAATGTGGCGATGAACGCGTCTTCGAAGATTGGTTCGGCCGGTGTAATGATCAGGTCTTCAACGCTCGCCAGCGCGTCGGGTAGCGTCGGCATACCGATCTGCGCTGTGACTACGCGTACCTGCTCGCCTTCGATGATGGCATCGACGATATCCGGTACTGCACCGAGCCGGCCCTGCAACGTTCGCTTGCCGATCGATGCGGTGCTGAGACGAAAGGTGCGGCCACGCA
Organism: uncultured Gammaproteobacteria bacterium; assembly: GCA_963735085.1. Lineage (GTDB taxonomy): Bacteria > Pseudomonadota > Gammaproteobacteria > Pseudomonadales > Azotimanducaceae > DATJGR01. Next base: position 666,074 of record CAVTJP010000005.1, on the reverse strand, counting down.
TCGGTTCACTGAAACTCTCGGGTGTGCCCTGGCCCAACCGCTTGCCCCGGTGCAGCAGAATGACCTCGTCGCAACGCGCAGCTTCATCGAGGTAGGCGGTACTCAGCAGCACGCTCATGCCTTCGTCCCGCACCTGCCGATAGACGATGCCCCATAGTTCGCGGCGCGACACAGGATCGACGCCCACGGTCGGTTCGTCCAACAACAGCAGTCGCAAGGGCCGCACCAGCGTGCAGGCCAGACCCAATTTCTGTTTCATGCCGCCGGACAGTCGTCCAGCGAGTCGTCGGACGAATGGCGCCAGGCCGGTCATATGCATCAGTTCGCGGAAGCGCGCAGCGCGATCGCCTCGTTCTACGCCTTGTAGATCTGCATACAGGTCCAGGTTCTCCTGCACGGTCAAATCTTCGTAAAGGCCGAAGCGTTGCGGCATGTAGCCGACCGAGGATTGCACGGTCAGCGGCTGCTGGACGACGTCGATACCCAGCACGCGTATGTTACCGGAGTCCGGTACCAGCAACCCGGCCGCCAATCGCATCAGCGTGGTTTTGCCTGCACCATCGGGGCCGATCAGCCCGGTTACCCGGCCGGAGTGGGTGCGTGTATGGAGCGTGTCCAGGGCCCTGACGGACACGCCGTCGGCGACAAAGGTTTTGCTGACAGCCTCAAAGACGAGCGCGGCTGTGTCTTCCACCTCAGCCGTTCCCCGGCTCCGCACAATCCGGGATCGTCTGGTCGGACGCTGAGTTCGGCTGATTGATTGGAATGGTGACCGTTGCCGGCATTCCCAGGCGTAGTTCGTTCTGGGGGTTACAGACATACACGCGCACCTGATACACGAGGCGCGTGCGCAGTTCCGGCGTTTCCACGTTCTTCGGCGTAAATTCTGCGGTTGGCGAAATGAAGCCGATCCAGCCTCGATAAGTCTTGCCCGGGTAGCTGTCGGTAGATACGCCTGCGGATGCCCCGAGCGCCAACTTGCCTAACGTGGCTTCGGGCGCGTAAGTGCGCACCCAGACAGGATTGGTGAGCGCCATGGTAAATACCGGCCCTTGTGGCGAGGCCATATCGCCGGGTTCGAGGATCCGATTGCGAATGATGCCGTCGGCGGGCGCAAAAAGTTCGGTGTCTTTCAGCACCTCCTGTGCCAACGCCAGTTGCGCCTGCGCCACTTTCAGCATGGCCTTCGCTTCGTCGATATCTTCGACGCGCGGGCCTTCCACGACCAATGCCAGCGTTGCCTTGGCCACCGTCACGTCGGCGCGCGCTGTGTTGTGGCTCGCTTGGGCGTCGTCGACAGCCTGCTTCGACGCTGAGTGCTTCGCGAACAGATCTTTCGTGCGCTCGAAGACAAGTTCGGCGTTCACCATTCTTGCTTCCGCGGCGGCCACACGCGCCTTGGCTTCGCGTATCTCTTGTGGCCGACTGCCGGCCTCCAGCCGCGCCAAAGATGCTTTTCGTGATGCCACTTGTGCTTGCGCAGCGGCATACTCCGCTTGGACGCGTTCCCGGTGCAGGGTAGCCACCAACTGCCCTTTGTGTACCCGGTCGCCCTCTTGCACCAACAAGGCGTCGATATGCTCGCTGTTGTTGAAGGTTAGGTCGACTTCCCGGATGTCTACGTTGCCATACAGTACGATTTGGCTTGCGTCGACCGCTTCGCGTCTGTTCGCATACCACCAACTGCCGGCGGCGATCGCCAGTGCGAGCGAAATGACCAACACTCGGATTACTATTTTTTTGTTCAAGGGATTTCTATCGGCTCGCGCGAGCGGGATCAACCGAACTGGTGGCACGCGCACGCCCCGTCGGCGGCGTGGTGCACCATCAAAACCGGAACTGATCTGTACATGACGTTCAAACTCCGAGTGACCGTACTACCAAACATCCTCAACGTGGCAAACAACGTCAGGGTTTCTTTGTGGACGATACCTGCGCGCGATGCGCACCCACAAAGAAGGCAACTCATGTCAGAGTGAAGCTCGCGAAGAACTCACGCAACTGACGTGACCAACTCCTGATGGCTTGGGGACTTGGATAGCTGAACAACAGTATTGTGCCCATCCGAGCGCGCGGATATTGCTCAAATCACCACGTTGTCCTAGTGGTTTTCCCGATGCGATCGTTGCCATCGAGTGGCTGAAACACAATATGCACGGCGGCGCGTGATGATGGATTTCGCTGAGGCGTCCACGGGCTCGAATTTGGAGATCACTATGATGGAGATGACTATGAACCGGACGAGCGCCACCCACCGGTACCATGGGCTGTCGATCAGCGCGCATTGGCTGACACTGGCGCTTCTGATTGCCGTGTACGCGCTGATCGAACTGCGCGGCATCTACCCCAAGGGTAGCGCTGCGCAGGACGTGATGAAGACGTGGCACTTCATGCTGGGGCTGGTGGTGTTCGGCCTGGTGTTCGTACGCCTGGCGCTGCGGCTCATGTTCCGGGCGCCACCCATCACGCCGATGCCGCCTGCCTGGCAGATGTTACTGGCGAAGGCGATGTATCTGGCGCTGTACGCGTTCTTGATCGTGATGCCGGTGCTCGGTTGGCTGACCCTCAGTGCCCAAGGCAAGGTAACGCCTTTCTTCGGCCTAGAGCTGCCGGCGTTGATCGGCCGCGACAAGGCGTTGGGCCATTCGCTCGAAGATATCCACGAAACCGTTGGCACGATCGGGTACTACCTCATCGGCGTGCACGCGGCCGCTGCGTTGTACCACCACTACTTCATGCGCGACAACACGCTGCTACGCATGCTGCCGCGGTCGCCGGGAGGAAGATGACGTGAACATCGATCGCATGCTGACCGCGCCGACCGACAATACCTTCGAGCTGGTCGCTGGGTGCGTGATCGACGACGCCCGATAATGCAGCGGTGCGGTCCATCCGGGCCGGCGATCTGGCGTCGCTGCGTGTCGCTGGTGGCACTTGGGCTGCTGGCGGCTTGCGGCGGCAGCTCGCAGGAACAACCCGTGCCGTCGCCGCCGCCGCTGGCAACTCTTGTCGTGCAGCCCGAACGGGCGCGCCGCGAGCAGACCTGGGACGGCGTGGTCGAGGCGGTGAACGAAACCACGCTCGCGGCGCAAACCAACGCGCGCGTGCTGGCGCTTCCCCACGATGTCGGCGACCGTGTCGCCAACGGCGACGTGCTGGTGCGCTTCAGCGATGTCGAGCAGCAATCGGATCGCCGTGGCGCCGTCGCGGCGGTCACGGCCGCACGCGCCGAGTACCACGATGCCGAAGCCAGCTGGAAACGGACCGACGCGATCTTCGCACGCGGGTTGATCGCGCGCGCTCAGCTCGACAGCGCGGTGGCGCGCCGCGACGCTGCGCGGGCCGCGCTGGCCTCGGCCGAAGCGGCGTTGCGCACCGCTGGCCAGCAGGCCGACTACACGGTGACGCGTGCGCCGTTCGATGGCGTAATTACACGGCGTTACGTACAGGTTGGTGAAGCGGTGCAAGCCGGCCCGCCCGCGCCGCAACAGTTGATCGCGCTGGCTTCGCTCGAAACGCTGCGTGTGGACGTGGCGGTGCCGCAGAGTGCGGTCGCTGCCATCCGTACGCTGCACGACGCCGCGGTGTTGCTGCCCGGCGCTGATGGCGAACGACGGGTGCGCGCGGAGAGCATGACGGTGTTTCCGTATGCCGATCCCAAGACCCACACCTTCAGGGTGCGGGTCAACCTGCCTGCGGGCACTCCGCGACTGTACCCGGGCATGACGGTCAAGGTGGCGTTCGCGATCGGGGAGGTCACACGGCTGCTGGTGCCGGTGCGCGTACTGGTCCAGCGCGGTGAGATCAGAGCTGTTTACGTGGTCGGCGCGGATCACGCGGTCAGTCTGCGCCAGCTCAGGCTCGGTCATCGCTACGCCGACGATGTCGAAGTGATGGCCGGGCTGGCCGCGGGCGAGCATGTAGCACGCGATCCCGGTGCCGCTGCGCTGTATCTCGCCAAGCTGCACGCGGCGGACAAACCAGCGTCATGAACGCGCCGCGATTGGGGTTCGCGGGACGTGTCGCACGCGCTTTCCAGGCGCATCCGATAACGCCGATCCTGGCGATCGCGGCGCTGCTGCTGGGCTTCGCCGCGTTGATGATCACCCCGCGTGAGGAAGAGCCGCAAATCGACGTGACCATGGCCAACGTGATCGTGCCGTTTCCGGGTGCGGACGTACACGATGTCGAAAACATGGTTGCCTCGCCGCTGGAACAACGCCTTGCGGGCATCAAAGGTATCAAGCACATCTACTCGGTCAGCCGCCCTGGCATAGCGCTGCTGACCGCCGAGTTCCAGGTCGGCGTGCCGCGGCAGACCGCGCTGGTGCGCCTGTACAACCAGGTATTTCAGCACCGCGATCTGTGGCCGCCGAATCTCGGCGTCGGACAGCCGCTGATCCGGGCAATGGGCATCGATGATGTGCCGGTGATGGCGCTGACGTTGTGGACCGACGATGCGGAGCGTGGCGCGATCGAACTGGCAGAAGTCGCGCATACGCTGGAGACCGACCTCAAGCATGTTCCCGGCACCCGCGACGTGTACACCATCGGCGCGCCCGATCGCGCCGTCGTGGTTGAACTCGATGCCGCCAGGCTGGCCGCCTATGGCCTCGCGATTGGCGACCTCGAGCGCTCGCTGGAGGCTGCCAATGTGGTGACCCAGGCCGGCGACCGCGTGGCCGATGACCGCACCATCCCGGTCACCGCCGGCACCTTCCTTGCTGACGCCGACGAAGTGGCGCACCTCGTGATTGGTCTGAACAATGGCCAGCCAGTGTTCCTCTCTGACGTTGCCGGGATCCGACGTGGTGCAGATCTGCCGAGCCGCTACGTCTGGTTCGGCACTCCACCTGGTAAAGGTGGCCCCGCGACCGGTATGGCACCGGCGGTAACCCTTGCGATCACCAAGCAATCGGGCAGCAACGCGGCCGACATTACCGATGCGGTGCGTCGTCGTATTGCCCGCCTGAGAGGCGTGGTGATAACGGCCGGCGTGCACGCAGCCGTCACCCGCGATTACGGTGAAACCTCCACTGCCAAGGCGGACCTGCTGATCCACAAGCTGATCTTTGCCACCCTCTCGGTGGTGCTGCTGGTGCTGTTCGTGCTCGGCTGGCGTGCGGCGATCGTGGTCGGCGCGGCGGTGATCATTACTCTGATGCTGACCTTGTTCGCCTCGTGGGCGATGGGTTTCACCATCAATCGCGTGTCGTTGTTTGCACTCATTTTCTCGATTGGCATCCTGGTGGACGATGCGGTTGTGGTAGTTGAGAACATCCATCGCCACATGACACTCGGTGGGCGCAACCTGCGCGAGGCGATTCCGGAGGCAGTCTCCGAGGTTGGCGGGCCGACCATCCTCGCCACCTTCACCGTGATTGCAGCATTGCTGCCAATGGCTTTCGTCTCGGGCCTGATGGGGCCGTACATGCGGCCGATTCCAATCAACGCCTCGGCCGGTATGTTGCTGTCGCTGGCGGTGGCGCTGGTCGTGACACCGTGGCTGGCGCTGAAATTGCTCAGCCACTCGTCTCAGGAACAGGCGGCCGAGGATGCGCGCGTGGCGGTACGCGGCAGCCGCCTGCTGCATTTCTTCCGGGGCGTGATGACGCCGTTCCTCGAGGGTCGACGCGCGCCCCGTCGCAGGCGTCTGCTGTTCGCCGCGATGGGGGCACTGGTGCTTGGCGCGGTGGGGCTTGTGGCGGTCAAGGCGGTGATCCTGAAGATGCTGCCGTTCGACAACAAATCGGAGTTCCAGTTGGTGCTGGACATGCCCGAGGGCAGCACCCTGGAGACCACCAACCGCGTACTGACCGAGTTGGCGCACGCACTCGACCGCGTGCCGGAAGTGAAGAACTACCAGGGCTACGCTGGCACCGCCGCGCCGATCACGTTCAATGGGCTGGTGCGGCAGTACTACCTGCGCTCCGGACCGGCGGATGGGGATCTGCAGGTGAATCTGGTGGACAAGCATAACCGCCGGCGCCAGAGCCACGAAATTGCGCTGGCGGTGCGGCCCATGCTGCAGAAGATTGTGCAGCCATACGACGCGTCGTTGAAAGTGGTCGAGGTGCCGCCGGGTCCGCCCGTGCTGGCACCGATCGTGGCGGAGATCTACGGACCGGACTACGCGACACTGCGGCGGGTCGCGCGCGGGATGGAACGCGATTTCGATTCCGATCCGGATCTGGTGGATGTCGACACCAGCGTCGAGGCGGATTCACCGCGTGAGGTGGTGGTGGTCGATCGCGCGCGTGCGGCGCGTCTCGGGCTTGATCAGGCTGATATCGCCGTTGCGTTACGCGCGATGCTGTCGGGTGACGATGCAACGTATCTGATGGACGGGCGCTCGCGTTACGCAGTACCGGTACGGCTGCGTCTGCCAGCGGGCGATCAGACGTCGCGGGCACAGTTGTTGGCCTTGCATGTGCGTGCGCGAAACGGCGCGCTGGTAGCGCTGTCGGAAGTGGTGTCCGTGCGCGAGACCGGCTGGGAAAAGGCGATCTACCATAAGGATCTGCTGCCGTACGCATACGTCACCGGCGACGATGCCGGCCGCACTGACAGTCCGCTGTACGGCATGTTCGCGATGGTCGGCAAGCTGCGCCACGACAAGGTCGCCGGGCGCACGCTGGCGCAGAACTTCGTTGCGCAGCCAGTGGATCCAGCGGGCTATGCGGTGAAGTGGGACGGCGAGTGGCAGATCACCTACGAGACCTTCCGCGACATGGGCATTGCGTACTCGGCAGGTTTGGTGCTGATTTATCTGCTGGTCGTTGGTCAGTTCAGGCGCTACGTGGTGCCATTGATCATCATGGCCCCGATCCCGCTGACCGTGATCGGGGTGATGCCCGGCCACGCGCTGCTCGGCGCGCAGTTCACGGCGACCTCGATGATCGGCATGATCGCACTGGCCGGCATTATCGTGCGCAACTCGATTCTGCTGATCGATTTCACCGACCATGAACTCGCTGCCGGCCGGCCCCCCGCTGAGGCGGTCATCGAGGCCGCTGCGGTGCGCGCCAAACCGATCGCGCTGACGGCGCTCGCCGCGATGATCGGCGGCTTTTTCATCCTGGACGATCCGATCTTTCAGGGCCTGGCGGTATCGCTGATCTTCGGCATCCTCGTCTCCACCGTGTTGACGCTGCTGGTGATCCCACTGCTGTACTACGGGCGGTTGCAGCACCATCCGTTATCCAAGGCACTACACTAGCGTACTGCGACTAGCGTACTGCGCGGCACGTAGATTCCGCGATATCGACGCAAGGTCACTCCGCTACACTGCGGCGAATTCAAGTCAGGAGATGTGCATGTCGATGCATTCGGTGAACGAAGATGTGGCGCGGCCGGACCGCGATGTTCAGAGTCAGGCACGCGATGCCAGCCGGCCACTCGACGACGCCGCGGCTCAGGGCAAGATGTTGCGGCAAGAGGCCGTTGCCGCCGAATTCATCGCGACCGAAGAGGCCATGGAAAACGTCGGTAGCGTGCTGAGTGCGCTATCCGATCTACACGACATTCAGCGCAGCCAGATGCGCCTGTTCCTGCACGATGTGCGCACGTCGTCCAGCGCGGTGACACAGGCCCGTTCACCAACCGACCTCCTGCGCATTGGGCTCGACCACGCGGCCCGGCGCGCGGGCCACATCAGCGAAGGCGTGGGACAGACGGTGAGCGTGATCGCAAACGAGTCGCGGACACTGGCCAACACCCTGGTCGATATGTGGACGCCGTTCGTCGAGTTGCTGCGCCGCGACTGGGGTCAACGATGACGGTGGCGCAGCTTCGGCATGATTGTCTGCTTCAGAAACGTCGCGACGGTTTTGCGCGACGCTTACCTCGCCAACAATCACCCGTCTGGTCATCAATGAAGCGGTAGTGCATGCGGCGCGACGCGACGGGCCGTTCGCCGTAGCAACTCGAGCCATGCGAGCGTGAAACCGAGCATGACAGCGACCCAGCCGAGCATGGCGGCATGCAGCACGGCCAGTCCCATCACCACTCTGAGGTACTGCACGCCGATCATCAGTGCCAGCACCAGCATCAGCACGAAGAGCATCCGCACGAGCCAGACATTTCTCGCGGCGTGTCGCGTCAGCAGGGTGCGCGACAAATCGCGATTGGCGAGGATCAGTAGGAACAGACCAATCAGCAAAGTTACGAACACGGCGGTGCGGCCTTGTATGGCGTCTATGCCTTGCTCGAGCAACGTGCCGTAGCCCAGCAACAAAATGCCGGCGAACCCCAGTCCCTGGATGACGGCGTACTCGATGTTGCCGCGTGCGAACGGCGATTCATTCGAGCCGCGTGGTGGCCGGCTCATGATGTCACGCGATTCGGCTTCAGCCTCGAACACGATTGAACACGCGGGATCGATCAACAGTTCCAGCAGCACGATATGCACCGGCATCAGCAATACCGGCCAGTGCAGCAAGCTCGGTACCAGCGCGAGCGCAATGATCGGCATGTGCACCGCAAATACGAAACGCGTCGCCTTAGTGATGTTGTCGTAGATGTGTCGCCCCTGGCGGATTGCGGCGACGATACTTGCGAAGCTGTCGTCGAGCAGAACGAGAGCAGCCGACTCGCGGGCGACATCGGTGCCACGTTCCCCCATCGCGATACCGACATCGGCGGCTTTCAGTGCCGGCGCATCGTTGACGCCATCACCGGTCATGCCCACGATCGCAGCATCTTCGCGCAGCAGCTTGACCAATCGCAGTTTCTGTACCGGTTGGAGCCGTGCGCACAGATCCGTATGACGCAGCCGTTCGCGTAGTGCGGCGTCGTCCAGCGCGTCGATCTCCGCGCCGCTGATGACGTTGAGCTGTTCGCCGAGTCCGACCTGTCCGGCAACCGCCATCGCGGTAGCCGGATGGTCACCCGTCAGCATCATCACGCGGATGCCGGCGGCGCGACATTCGGCGAGCGCTGCGGGCACGTCGCTGCGAGGTGGATCGGTGAAGCCGAGCAGGCCGAGGAACTGGAACTCGAACGCGTGTTGACTGCGCGGTGGTGTCTCACCCCGCCAGCGACCCCGTGCGACGCCCAGCACACGCAATCCGCGCGCGGCCATTCGTTCGGCCTGTTCGAAGACCCGTTCAGCCTCGTCAGCGTGGAGATGACACAGATCGACGACCGCTTCCGGCGCGCCTTTGGTTGCCAGCATGTGTCTCGAGGGGGCCGCGACGGGGAACACGCGCGTCATGGCCAGAATATCCGGCGTCAGGCCGTACTCGAATTCGGGCGACCACTCCGCGTGCACGTGTTCCGTTCCGCTCAACCAGCGCAGCCCGAAACGCTGGATCGCTTTTTCCATGGGGTCGAACGGATCGGCAGGTGTCGCCAGCATGGCGAACTCGACCAGCTCGTGAAACGCCTCCGGCAATTCGTCTGCATCCACGCCGTGAAACGTCTCGCTCGCAAGCTGCAGTTCGGAAATCTGCATGCGGTTCTGCGTCAAGGTGCCGGTCTTGTCGACGGCGAGCACCGATATGGCACCAAGCGCCTCGATTGCCGGAATGCGTCGGGTCAGCACGTTGCGTTTCGACATGCGCCACGCGCCGAGCGCGAGAAATACCGTCAGAATGACCGGAATCTCTTCGGGCAGGATCGCCATGGCCAGCGCAATGCTGGCCAGCACGCTCTCGAGTAATCCCAGATCGTTCCACTGCCAGTTGATCAGCAGATAGATGCCAGCCAGAGCGAGACCGCCGACCGCGAGATTACGAATCAGTCGGCGCGATGCGCGCTGCAGCGCGGACCTCGGTTCCTGCGTTGCGGCCAGTGCTGCGCCAATGCGTCCCACCGCGGTGGCGCTCGCTATGGCGGTTACTTCGGCCAACCCGACGCCGCGCGTAACCAGCGTGCCGGCGAACAAATCGGCATCCTTCGCGCCGGGTAGTTTGGTCGCCGGTACGGCTTCGCCGGTGAGCAGCGATTCGTTGGCATCGAGCTGGCCATCGAGCAAGCTCGCATCGGCCGCTATCCGGTCACCCTCGTGCAGTACGAGCAGATCGCCGACTACGACATCGCGCCCCGGTATGCGCACTTCCTCGCCGTCGCGCACGACCAATGCGCGCGGCGCCGATAAATCGCGAAGCGATTCGAGTGCGCGTTGGGTCTTGCGTTCCTGGGTCAGCGTGATGCCGATCACGACGAACACGAACGTCAACAGAAACATCGCTTCCGCCGTGTCGCCCAACGCCAGATATAGGCCGCCGGCAACCAGCAGCATCAGGAACATCGGCTCAATCAATACGCCGCCGACGATTGCGAACAGCGTTCTGGGCAAACTGCCCGGCAGGACATTCGGCCCGTGTCGCGCAAGGCGTCGAGCGGCTTCGCTGGCACTGAGACCCTGCAGGTCTAGTGTAGTGCGCCGCATATTCCTCGTGGGGCGTGCTGAACACGCCAGAATATGCGGTGCACTACACGGTCTCGCGGTGGCTTGCGCGGAGTCATTGGCGAGCGGAACCGTTGCAGCCCCACTGCGCTTGCGCAACGCGGACCACGTTGGCTACTTCGAGAGTTCCGCCGGATTGCGCACCATCAAAACCGGAACGGTCGCCTGGCGCAGCACGCCTTCGGCGTCGCTTCCCAATGCCAGCCGACGGATACCGCGACGGCCATGCGTACCGATGACGATCAGGTCTGCCGACCATTCAGATGCCTGGTCTACGATCACATCCGCCGCGCGGCCGCCAAGCGTCTCGACGAGTTTGCTGTCGAACTTGGCGCCTTGCTCGCGGGCGATCCGTTCGCAATTGCTGAGCGTTTGCTTGGCGCCGTCGCGCAATGCTTCGATCACGGGGACGTAGTCGCCCGCAGGATAGCCGTTGGCAACGATCAATTCGTTGACGATATGCAACAGGCGGAGAGTTCCGCCTGTTACCTTGGCCAACTTGATCGCTTCATCAAGACCGCGAAGCGAGGTATCGCTGCCATCGACCGGCACAAGAATCTTTTGGTACATGATTTTCAGCCCCCCGATACTACGTTACGTAATAGAACCCACCGTATGTGGGACAGCTTCGCCCATAACGAGGTCGTTGGCTACAGCGCAGCTCGATTCATTCGTCAGCACCGAACCGGTTACTTTACTTCGATGCGTTGCCGCTTCGATTTTTCGATCTTTCCGAGTGTCAACTCCAGCACGCCGTCTTTCAGTTTGGCGTTGGCCGTCTTGCCATCAACCGCGCACGGCAGCGCGATGCTGCGCGAGAAGTATCCCGACGAAAGTTCCTGGCGATAATAGTCGCCCTTTTCTTCCTTGGATTCGCTGCGCGTGGTGGCTTTGATGGTGACGGTGTTGTCGGTTACCGAGACGTCCAGATCCTTTTTTTCGACGCCTGGTAATTCGGCTTTGATTAGAATTTCATCGTCACGATCCACCAGATCGATGCGCGGCGTACGGCCGTCAAACGGCTGGTTCGTGAACGACGGCAACGCCCATGCACGATGCGACGGCCGAAATCGTGAGAAGAACGAATCGAACATGCGTTCGAGTTCGTGCTGGGTTTCGTCGAAATAGCTCATTGCGCGACTGGTCATCGGGACCGGCTCGGTCGGTTTGATCGAATCGACGCTGACGTTCTGTGCTTTTTTCTGCCCTTCTGACATGACTAACTCCTGAAGATGGTGTGGTGACAGGAACCACAGTATTGCGCGCATCCAGTGGGTCGAATATTGGGCAGGCCCCTATGTTGTCGTGGCGGTTTCCACTATCCGCCAGGGATACCGCGATGCTCCAGAGCGACGCTGGCCGCGCCGTGGGTCAGCCAGCGCTCTGATAGAGGATCACTGCGAACCAGCCCTTCGGGTCCCGCCACGCTCGCCGCTGCGTGAAACCGGCTTCCGCGGCCAGCGCATCGAATTCGTCGATATCGTATTTGTAGGAATTTTCGGTGTGAATCGCTTCGCCAGCGCGCAGCCGGATGCGGTGGCCGTCGATCGTCACGGTCTGATCGGCGAGACTGACGAGATGGATTTCGATGCAACCCTTGAGTGCGTTGTAACGTGCGCGATGGGCGTATGCAGACAAATCAAAATCTGTATCCAATGCTTCATTGAGGTGATTGAGCAGGTTCAGATTGAATTCCGCAGTGACCCCCTGAGCGTCGTTGTATGCGCGTTCCAGCACGTCCGGATCCTTCTTCAGATCGATGCCGATCAACAATTGTCCAGCCGCACCCACCACGTCCGCGACGTGGCCCAAAAACCGCACCGCATCGTCGGGGTCGAAATTGCCGATGCTGGAGCCTGGAAAGAACGCAGTGCGGCTACCAGCGTGCGCGACCGTCTGCGGCAGCATGAATGGTCGACTATAGTCGGCGCAGATCGGCACGACGCGCAGCGTTGGATAATCCTGACGAATCTGTTCGGCGGCGCGCTCCAGCCAGTCGCCGGAAATATCCACCGGCACATACGCAGCACTGTGCAATGCGTCGAGCAACAGACGCACTTTCTCGCTGTTGCCGCTACCAAATTCGATCAGCACGTGGCCCGGTCCAACTTCGTTGGCAATGTCCGGCGCGTAGCGGCGCAGAATGCCGATCTCGGTCCGGGTCAGGTAGTACTCGGGGAGCCTCGTAATCTCCTCGAACAGCGCCGAGCCGCGGTCGTCGTAGAGAAACTTCGGCGCGATCGACTTGGGTGTTGCTCGGAGACCGTCGAGCACTTCGGAGCGACTGATCGCCGTGGCCGGCTTGAGGTCGATGACGGATGGTTCGGACATGTCATACATCCCGTGCGAGGCGAATGCCGGAGAACTGCCAGCGATCGCCCGGGTAGAAAAAGTTGCGATACGTCGCGCGGACGTGGTCTCGTGGTGTTGCGCACGAGCCACCGCGCAACACCATCTGGCTGCTCATGAATTTGCCGTTGTACTCGCCCAATGCGCCGCCTGCGGATTCGAATCCCGGATAGGCCGCATAGGCGCTCGCGGTCCATTCCCACGCATCGCCGAACAACTGCGCAAACTCGGCAGTACCCGCGGCGGGCTGAGGATGAAAGCATGCGTCGTCGGCGAACGCACCGGTATTCGCGTCTGCACCGCGCTGCGAGGCGGCGTGTTCCCACTCGAACTCGGTCGGCAGACGGGCACCGCGCCAGTGGGCGAACGCGTCCGCTTCGAAATAGCTGACGTGCACCACCGGCACGTCGAGTTGTAGTGGCGCGAGGCCGCTCAGTGTGTATTCGAGCCATTCATCGCTGTCACGTTGGTCGCTGTTGCGTTGCCAGTACAACGGTGCAGCGCCGAGTTGTCCGGCGCCGAGCCGGCCCCAGCCTTCGGAAAGCCACAGCTCCGGCCTTCGATAACCGCCGTCGGAGATGAACTCGCGATATTCGCCGTTGGTCACCAGCCGCGAGCCCAGTTCGTACGGTTGCAGGTACACGCGGTGCCGCGGTTGCTCGTTGTCGAATGCGAATTCGCCGCGCGCGGGCGCCGCGCCGATTTCAATCAATCCACCGGGCAACTCAATGAAACGATGTTCCGGCGGCGTGCCGCCAACGGTCCGCGGCGTACGACGTTCAGCGTACGCCGGATACAGCGGGTTCGTGCCGAGATTGTTTTTCAGATCGGTGACGATCAGTTCCTGATGCTGCTGCTCATGATGCAGACCGAGAATCGTCCTGTCGATCGCCGTGCTGTCAGCCGCATCCGCCAGCAGGTCGGTCATCGCCGCATCGACGTGGTGACGGTATTGCGTGATTTCGGTGGTGGTTGGCCGCGACAGACGGCCGCGCTGCGCGCGCGGGAATTGCTCTCCGACGGCGTTGTAGTACGAGTTGAACAGGTATTCGAACGCGTCGTTGTATGGCCGATGGTCGGGCCGATACGCCTTCAGGATGAAGGTCTCGAAAAACCACGTTGTGTGTGCCAGGTGCCACTTCGGCGGGCTCGCGTCCGCCATCGGCTGCACGCCGTAGTCGTCCGCTTCGAGGGGCGCGCACAATTGGATCGTGCGCCGTCTGATGTCGAGATAACGTTCCGTCAGAGAAACGTCATCGCGTCGAGGCGCCAATTCCGCCACGAGTTCGGTCCGATGAATTTTCGTCGAGGATACGGTCGGAGGCGAGAATTGCAAATTGTGTGTGCGCTACCTAACGATGCCGAATTGTTTCAGCTGCGAAGCAGTCGCATCGTCTCATTGGCAATCCTGCGCATTATGCGAGCCTCGCGCTTCCGGTCCTTTTTTCCGGGTCGGAGCGAGGTCGCGCAGCGGCTATGCAACGCGCGGCGCCGACGTCGGGTCGATACGTCGTCGTGAATAGACGATCAATACTGTCAAGAAGCCGATCAGCAGCGGCGCAGTCGAGTACAGCACCGTGCTCCAACCCCAGTGGTAGATCAACGTACCGGCGAGCAGCGAGGCGGAGGCGGATGTGCTGAACACGCAAAGTTCGTTGACGGCCTGCGCTTTGAAGCGTTCGGCGGGGTGATAGCTGCCGACCAGCAGTGCGGTTCCGCCGACGAACAGAAAGTTCCAACCGATACCCAGCAATACCAGTGCCCACCAGTAATTCACAACGGCGTGGCCCTGTAGACCGAACACAATCGTTGCGAGCAGCGCGCAGACGCCGAGCGCGAGGATCCGCACCACACCGACGCGGGCGATCAGTGCGCCGGAAAAGAATGACGGCGCGTACATGGCAAGCACGTGGGTCTGGATGACCCAGGCGGTGTCGCGCAGTGACAGTCCGTCGTGCACGTGCATGCTGAGGGGCGTGGCCGTCATCACGAGGCTCATCGCACCGTAGCCGACCATGCTCGCCAGCATCGCGACGAGAAACGCCGGCTGCAGCACGATTGTCGACAGGCTGCGCTGAAGCGCTCGCGACAGGGCAGCCGGCGTGTGGGCAGTCTCTTTGAGGCACGCCAGCAGCGCAATGGCGAGCATCTGCAGGCAACCGACAGCGAGCATCGAACCCATGTACACGTGTTCGGCAACCCAATGCTGGCCACGTGTAGCCAGCAGCGGCCCGACGATTGCACCGCCAATCGCGCCCAGCAATACCAGCGCGATGGCCCGGCTGGCGAGCGGCGCTGCCACGCTTTCCGCCGCGGCAAAGCGATACTGTTGTACGAATGCATTGTTGATGCCGTACAGGCCAACGCCGAAACAGAACACGACGAAGCTGGCCGAATACAGCGCATATGCGGCGGTGAAGCCGGCTGCCGCGGCGATTGCCGCACCGATGGCGAAGCCGGCGCGACGGCCAACGCGCCGCATCAGCAGCGCGGCGAACACCGTGGCACTTGCGGTACCGACGATCATGATCGATTGGGGCAATGTCGCAAGCGCGGGGTCGGGTGCCAGCGCGGCGCCCACCAGTCCGCCGATCGTCACGATCAGCACCGTACCGCTGACGGCGATGGTCTGGCTGATGAGCAGAATGACGAGATTGCGGTTCCACATCGCGCCGATGATAAGCGCGCGCGTGAATCGAGCGTCACACTCTCGTTGCAAATGATGCGCGTGCCGATGCGTTCTTCAAGAACGCTGGCACCGGCAAGACGTTGTCGGTTTCGCACTATTCGATTGCCGATTGCAACAACGGCAACAACTACACAGTCAGCACCGTCGTCAACGTGACCGGATGCATCGACGCAGCGTCGATCAGTACGGTGCCGGCATCGGCGTGAATCTGGATACCGCGTTCGGCGTCACGTTGCGCGGCAGCTTCGCGTGGCGCATAGGCTCCGACGATGTGGGTTCGTCGGATAGCTCGCGCGGATGGATCCAGCTCACCAAGACGCTGTAGGCGCTTCGTTGGAACTGGCAGTGACAACGCACCGGATGGTTAAATGCCATCCGTGGCGGTTGAGGTTGCCTGGGCGCGCCCGCCTTTGATTGCTACCCCGTCGAGATTTCTAATTCGAGAGTGAATCATGGCCAGCGAGCCAACTTCCGAGCCATTGGCTGCCGGTGCGATGGACCATCGCCTGCGCGGTCCCGGCATCGACCGGCCAGTCCTGGTCGCGCCGGAAGCCGATGACGACGACATCGGCCGGATCGGGCTGCTCGCGCTGTCGGTGCTGGCGCTGGTCGTCGGCGTCGTCACGGGCTTCGGCGCCATACTGTTCCGCGACCTGATCGGGCTGCTGCACAACTTGGCGTTCTTCGGGCAGTTTGATTTCCACTACAACGCCAACATATTCACGCCGGAGAGTCCCTGGGGCGCATTGATCATCCTGGTGCCGGTTGCTGGTGGCCTGGTGTTGACCTTTCTGGTCAACAATTTCGCTCCCGAGGCGCGCGGCCATGGCGTACCGGAAGTCATGGACGCGATCTACTACAAAGGCGGCGTGATTCGTCCGGTGGTTGCAGCGGTGAAGTCGCTGGCTTCAGCGATTGCCATTGGCACCGGCGCATCGGTCGGGCGCGAGGGACCGATCATCCAGATCGGTTCGGCGCTCGGCTCCACGCTCGGGCAGATCATCCGTATGCCGTCCGGTCAGCGCATCATTCTGGTCGCGGCGGGAGCTGGCTCCGGCATCGCGGCGACTTTCAACACGCCGATCGGCGGAGTGATGTTCGCGATCGAACTGATGATGCCGGAGGTCAGCGCGCGCACGTTTCTGCCGGTAGCGCTGGCCACCGGTACCGCGACCTTCATCGGCAGGCTGTTCCTCGGCCCGGACCCGGCGTTCGCCGTGCCGGCTCTTGCGCCGATGCCGGTGGACGCGACGTCCGTGGTGACGCTGTGCCTGTTTGCCTTGCTCGGCCTGATTGCCGGCGCAGCCGCCGCTGGGTTCGTGCGCGGACTGGTTCTTGCCGAGGACATCTTCGACCGAATCAAGAACACCTATCTGCGGCATGCACTCGGCATGTTGTTGCTGGGGGTGATGATGTACAGCCTGATGCGGACGCTCGGGCAGTACTACGTGGACGGCGTTGGCTATGCGACGATTCAGGCGATCGTGACCGGTCAACTCTCCGCGACCTGGCTGCTGCTGGCACTGTTCGCTTTCAAGCTGCTGGCGACGTCGCTGAGCCTGGGCTCCGGCTCGTCGGGCGGTATTTTCTCACCGTCGCTGGTGATGGGGGCCGCCATCGGCGGCGGCTTTGCCGCGTTGCTGAACGCACTGCACCTGCCGGTCGATATCAACATTCCGTCGTTTGCGATGGTCGGAATGGGGGCGATGGTCGGCGGTGGCACCGGTGCGGTGATGACCGCCGTCACGATGATCTTCGAGATGACCCGCGATTACGACATCGTCATGCCGATGATTCTGGCGGTGGCGGTCGCGGTGGGTGTGCGCAGGCTGCTTTCGCGGGAGAACATCTACACGCTGAAGCTGTTTCGCCGCGGCCACGTTATTCCCAAGGCGCTGCATGCGAACATGTTCCTGGTCCGGCGCGCGAAGGACGTGATGGACACCTCGGTGGTGTTGGCGCCTGCCGACATGAGCTTCGATGAGTTCCTCGCCCACCCTGACAACGCCGGACGGATGCGCCATGTCGTGGTGACCGAGAACAATCGATTGCTAGGGGTGGTGCGCATCAACACGTCGTTGCGCCAGGCCAGCGGGCGACAGACGGACGATGGCAACTCGCGGGTGACGATGCGCGATATCGCCAGTCGCAACTTCACGATCGTGCGTGAGCAAGACCTGGTGTTCGGCGTGATTAGACGGATCTGGCGGCGCCACGCCACCATGGCCGTGGTGGTGGTGGACACCGGCACCGTGCCGCGCCCTGACAGTGTGCTCGGTGTGATCACCAAGGAGCATGTCGCGGATTCGGTCGCCGCCAGCGTGAAGGTCTATCCCGGCGGGGAATAGACCGGGCGCGGTTCAGTGGCCAGCCGGCAACGGCCGTGTGCCGGCGCGCCACACTACCAGCCCTTCGATCGCGAACCCGCTCAGCAGCACCAGCGCCGCGGTGACGTGGTTCAGTACCCCAGCGTGCAGCAGCAGTTGCGAGAACACGAAGATGCCGACCACGCGCAGGATGCCGCCAATCGCCATACCCAACGTGCGGCGCTGCACCAGCAACACACCGTGAAAGTAGTTGCGGAAGATGATCAAGGTGGGCAATGCACACATGACTGCAATCACTTGAACGGATCGCGCCAGCACCGCCTCGTCGATGCCGAGGCCGCGCATCAGCACCCATTCGGATAGTGGCGTGAATGCGACGCTCAGCATGATCAATGTGATGCCGATGCAGACCACCACCATAAAGCGCCGCTTGCCGCGCAGATCGTCCAGGCCGAACGTGACGAAGAAATGGCGGAACTGATTCGCCGCCTGTTGAAACATCATTGAGAAATCGAAGCCGACGCGCAGTGCGGCGATACTGACGAGCGCATCCGGCGTGCGACCGATTGCGGCATACAGAATTGGCCGGGACAACGCGAACATGATGCCGTTGGTGCCCACCGGCAGAAAGAACCCCAGCAGTTCGCGCCAGCGCAATTCGGTGTGTTCGGCAACGTCGGGCCAACGATAGTAGCGATGGCGCACCGTCAGGCAGGCCAGTAGATGCACGGTCACCGCGCTGGTCTGTGCGCCGACGACGGTGACCAGCACGGACCAGCCGGCATGAAATCCGATCACGAGCACCAGCACGGTGGTGGTGAGGTAGAGTACGTTCAGCAAGGTCACCCAGCCGGTGAGCCGCGCCTGAACCAGCGTGCCGGTAAAGTAGAACCGTGCGGCGTTCAGGAATAATACCGGGATCAGCGCGCCGAGATAATGGCGTACCCGCGTCAGCACCGCCGCGTCCTGATGGTATACGAGCGTGAGCAGACGGTGCCCTGCGTCGGTGAAGGCGACCGATGCCTGCAGCAGCGACAGGCACGCCGTGGTCGTCATGATGAATGCAAAGCTGGTGCGCAGCCCGTGCCGGCTGCGGGCATAAACGTTCGACAATTGCGGCGTGAAGCCGAGCGCGGCATTGAAGAATTGGAACGTGCCTTGTGCCAGTGCAAAGATGGCCAGTTCCTTTACGGCATCGGGGTAGCGCGCGAGCGTGGCGTTCTGGAACTGCGTCGACAGCACCATGGCAAAACCGGTCAGCGCGAGCGGCCAATAAAAGCGCCAGTAAGTCAGCATCGTGGGCTTAGGCCCACGCGCAGGCTGCACGATTTCCGTCTGTGGCTTCGACAACCGCTGCATCAGGGGATAGTCACGTCGCTCGTTTGCTCGTATCGTCTCATGAAGGTCGGGTTCGCCCAGCCCCTCTACCAGTGATGGATGAACACCATGACGAGAACGCCACGGTCGGATGCCTATTACGCCGACATCAAACAGCGGTTCGCGCAAGAGCGTGACCTTCGGCTCGGCTACCGGCCGGAAGGCACGCAGCAGTTCACTTCCGAGTTGACCGGCGAACTTGCGCGCTACGAAAGCGATCCTTATGGCGGCGAAGTCGAACCGCGCGAGCCGATCGACGACACCGTCGAGGTGCTGTTCATCGGCGGCGGCTTCTCGGCGTTGCTGACTTCGGCCCGGTTGCGTGAGAAAGGCATTGCGAGCATCCGCATCGTCGAGCGCGGCGCCGACGTCGGTGGCACATGGTACTGGAACCGCTATCCGGGTGCCGCGTGCGACGTGGTGTCGTACGACTATCTGCCGCTGCTCGACGAAATGGGTTACGTGCCCAAACATCATTATTCGCGGGGACCGGAGATATTCGCGCACTGTCAGGCGATCGCGCGGCGCTACGACTTATACGAGTTGGCCGTATTCCAAACCACGGTCACCGCGACGGTGTGGAACGAAACGGAGCAGCTGTGGCACATCGATACCGACCGCGGCGATCACATGCGCGCGCAGTTCGTGATCTGCGCCAACGGCACACTGTCGAAGCCCAAGCTGTCGCGTATCGCCGGCATGGAGTCGTTCGCCGGGCACTCGTTTCACACATCGCGCTGGGACTACGACTACACCGGCGCCGATCTGTCGAAACTGAAAGACAAGGTCGTCGGCATCATCGGCACCGGCGCAACCGCGGTGCAGGCAGTCCCCGCGCTCGGCGAGAACGCGAAGGAACTGTATGTATTCCAACGCACGCCGTCATCGATCGACATCCGCGACGACTGGCCGACCGACCCGGAGTGGGCAGCCAATCGCGAGCCCGGCTGGCAGGCAAAGCGCCGCGCGCGTGCACTCGCGGAACCCCGCCTGAGCGATGAACAGAAGGCGCGCCTCGCTGCCGAGACGCGCGAGCAGAAGATCGAGCGGCAGGAGCGCGCCAACATAGACTATATGATGCGTATCCACGCGCGCATCGAAGCAGAGGTACACGACAAAACCACGGCCGAGTCGCTGAAGCCCTGGTACATGTTCATGTGCAAGCGGCCGTGCTTCCACAACGACTATCTGCCGACCTTCAATCGCCCCTCAGTGCATCTGGTAGACACGCGCGGCAAAGGTGTCACCGAGATCAACGAACTCGGTCCGGTGCTCGACGGCAAGCAGTACACACTCGATCTACTGATTTATGCCACCGGCTTCGAAGTGCAGAAGACCGGCATCTACAACCGCATTGTCGGCGCGGGCGGGCTCGATCTCACGGACAAGTATCGCGACGGCATCAGGACATTGCTCGGTATCCACACCAGCGGGTTTCCGAACCTGTTCATCATGGGCGGCTACCAGGCGTCGTTTCAGTTCAATTTGACGGACATGCTGCAGACGCAGGGTGACCATATCGCCGCATGCATCGATTACGTACGAAGCAATGGCCATCGCACCATCGATCCAACGGACGTCGCCGAACAATGGTGGGTGGACGAGGTGATAGCGCATCGCGGCAAGACGTCGCGAAACGAAGATTGCACGCCCGGTTACTACAATTTCGAAGGCGAATCGCAGCGTCGCCAGGACGGCAACTACAACGGTGGATTCAGGCAGTACTTCGAACACCAGGGAGCGGTTCGTGCGCGCATGCAGCAGAACTTCAAATTGGGGTCGTAGCGGCTACCCTGCTCGAGGCGCAACGAAACGAGCAGCAGCAGATACGATGTTGCCGCGATGCTGCCGGTGATGATGACCCTGAGCCGGCCGCGCTGTTCGTCATACATGGTGTCGACCCGCAGCGGCACATCGTCGTGCGGGTGGTTTTTGCTGGCTGCCAAGAGATGGTTTGTCATGCCAGACGCCGCATCGGCATCGATGGCATCGATCTGTACGCTGCTCGACACTTCCACCGCGCGTTGACGACGGACGATTTCCGGGGCGTCGGATTGAACCGGACGCCCGGTGAACGCCTCCAGATCGTCTCGCGATACCCGGTATTGCTTGCCGATACGAGTCGCCTTCAACTGACCGTCGCGCACCTCTAAATATCCCTTCAGCCCTTAGCGCGGCATTCGGCAAAACACAAATCACGTCAGTGCAACCTGTCACCGGCGGCGCTTCCGGTGCGCTGACTTATCGGGTCGAGGCATCCGGGCGCCAGTACCTTTTGCGTCTGGAGCCACCGCAGCGGAGCTTTGCCGATATCGAGCGGGCCTATACGTGCATGCGATTGGCCGCGGACGCGGATATCGCGCCTCCGCTGCGCTACGTTGACGCGACGGTGGGGGTGGCGATCATGGATTTTGTCAACCAACGATCGCTGCAAGCGTATCCCGGCGGACCGCAGGCGCTGGCGCGAGCGCTCGGTCATCTGGTGGCGCGATTGCAGCGCACGCCTGCGTTTCCGGCGAGAGGGGAGTATCCGGTCATCCTCGCATACATGCTGCAGATGCTGCGCTCGTCAGGTCTGTTCGCTGCCGGTCTGCTGGATCGGCATCAGGCGGCGTTCGAGCGCATCCGTGGAGCTTATCCGTGGCAGGCTTCCACACCCGTCTCCAGTCACAATGATCCGAACCCCCGCAATATCCTCTTCGACGGGGAACGGTTGTGGCTGATCGACTGGGAAACATCATTTCGCAACGATCCGCTCGTCGACATCGCAGTTCTGACCCATGAATCGTGCGCCTCGCCCGAACTGTCAGAGGTACTGTTGCAGGCCTGGCTGGGTCACCCGCCGGATTCGTTGATTCGCACACGCCTTTCGTTGATGACGCAGCTCACGCGCCTGTTCTATGCCGGATTGATTTTCAGCGGCGTCGCGGTATCGCCGCCGCCGATGCCGATCACTGATTTGAGCGCACCAACGCCGGCCGAGTTCGGTGCGGCCGTCATGGAGGGGCGACTGAAGCCCGGAGCGTCAGAGACGCTCTATGTACTGGGTAAGATGTGCCTGGCGGGCTTCGTTGCCGGTGTCGATGAACCCGGCTTCGAGCGCGCGTTGGAGATCGTTCGAACCGGTTGAGACGCGGCGCCGCGGACGCTGCGTCGGCAAAGTCGGTAGGGCGGGCTAATAGATTTGCGCTATCTTGCAAGCTTCGGCGGCGGCGGGAACACTTCGTGCTGGTTAGACGTGCTGGTTAGGAAAGCTACATAGTGGGTTGGTCCATCAACCGCCCGACGGGGCTGACGTTTCATCGTCCGGGGCTGTCAACCAAAGGCTACACGCTGCTCACGCCACACGGCGATACCTGCTGCTATCTGATCGACATGGCCGGGTGTGTGGTGCAACGCTGGAAATTCACGCACATCAAACCCGGTTATGGCCGGCTGCTCGACAACGGCAACCTGCTGATGACCGGCTCGGATGTGAATCTGCCGCAATCACCGCCTGACGAGCCTACCAAGGCGCCACCGCCGTTCGAGCAACACGTCACGCGATTGGGTGGCTATCACACGACGCTCGTCGAAGTGGACTGGGATGGCAATATCGTCTGGGAATACGAGAACCGCTTCCAGCATCACGACTTCTATCGGTTGCCTAACGGCAACACGCTGGTGCCGGAGTGGGTGGAACTGTCCGCCGAGCTGCACAAGCAGGTACGCGGTGGTTACAAGATGCCGCGTGAGCGGTTGCCGCGTCTGATCGGTGACGACCTGGTCGAGATCGACACGAACAAGAAAGAAGTCCGCAGGATTCACACCTGGAAGCTGTTCGACCCGGCGAAGGACCCGATCGGTCCGACGCGGCGGCGCTGGGAGTGGACCCACGTGAACGGCATCGACGTGAACGCCGCCGGCGACATCGTCGTTTCAGCTCGCAGCAACAATCGGGTCGTGGTGATCGACGCAACGTCGGGGGAGTTGACGTTCAAATTCACGAAGTCTTTGGGCCAGCATCACCCCACCTGGCTCGACAACGGCAACATTCAGATATTCGACAACGGCGACGACGGCTCGCGCGTGATTGAGGTAGATCCGAAGTCCGCTGAAATCGTTTGGCACTATCGTGGCATGCCTTCGCAGCAGTTCTACAGCGGACACATCTCAGGTGCGTCGCGACTGAACTCCGGCAATGTGTTGATCTGCGAAGGCACCAGCGGCCGACTATTCGAAGTGACCCGCGCGCATGAAGTGGTGTGGGAGTGGATCAATCCGTTCGTCAACAACAACCGCCGCGGTGAGGCCACCGTAAGCATCTATCGTGCGCATCGATACGAGGCGGATCATCCGGCGTTGGCAGATCGCGATCTCGATGCAGCGCGCTTTGCGAATCTGAATCGGCTGAACGGGTTGATGGAGCCGTGAGCGACGATTATCTGACTCACCTGAAGTACGGCTCCGGTATGTGGAATTCATGGCGGCGTGACAATCCCGATCTGCAGATCGTTCTCGATGCGATGGATCTGAGCGGCATGATCCTCACGGGAATCGATTTCTCGCACGTCAGTCTTCGGCGAGCCACGCTGCACGCAACGAACCTGATGAGTGCGGATCTGCGTGGCGCCGATTTTTCCGGAGCGAATCTGTCCGAAGCTGACCTGATCGCCGCGAAGCTCGATGGCGCCATCCTGACGGGCGCAAATCTGAATGAAGCCGATCTGCTTGGGGCTAGCATGACGGGGGCGCAGTACACCCAAGCGGATTTGCGCGGGGCACTGCACGTCCCAGGCCAATGAACGTCGCGCCTGACGAATGCCGATCGATGACGAACGCGGAAGCATCGATTGGGCGGCAACTAGTCAGATGATTATGGTCGGCAACATCGTATGGTTTTGCGGACAGCGTAGCCCGCACTGAATTGCCGACGCCACCGCGCTATGCTCTGCTGCCATTTGTAACGTTGAACAGTTGCCATGGCCGCCATCCGTCATCGCGCGATTCGAACCAACGGCATCTCGATGCATGTCGCCGAGGCGGGCACCGGTTTTCCTGTCGTCATGTGCCACGGCTGGCCCGAGCTCTGGTACTCGTGGCGCCATCAACTGCACGCACTCGGTGACAACGGCTTTCGTGCGATCGCGCCGGACATGCGCGGTTATGGCCGCACCGATGCGCCGCGCGACCCCGCGCAGTACACGATGAAGATCCTGTGCAGCGACATGGTGGGGTTGTTGGATGAACTCGACATCGAAAAAGCGGTGTTCGTCGGTCATGACTGGGGCGGTGCGGTGTTGTGGCAGATGGGGCTGAGGTATCCGGAGCGCGTTCAACGGCTGATCGGGCTCAACACACCCTACAATCCGCCGGTACCGGGCGGACGCCCGACGATTGCAATGCGCGATGCATTCGGGCTGACGGACAAAACGTTCTACATGCGCTATTTCCAGAAGCCTGGCGTGGCGGAAGCCGAGTTCGAAGCGGATGTGCGCGGAAACCTTGCGAAGGTCTTCATGCCGTACACGCGCGCGCAAGACCTCTGGACGTTCGCCAGTGTCGGCGGCGACGGCAGTGGCGCGCTGACACGCGTGCCCCCCGGCGCGACGTTCCTGACTGACGCTGAACTCGACGTATACGTCACCGAATTCACGCGCACGGGATTCACCGGCGGCTTCAACTGGTATCGCGCAGCGGATCTCAACGCAGATGAAGTCGGTGCACCTTTAGGTCCCGGACTCAACGTCGCAAGCATGATGATTACGGCCGAAAACGACCTCATCCTGCGGCCCGAGATGGCGGCACACATGCCGTCGCTGATCCCGGGTATCCGGATGGAGAACATCAAAAACTGCGCACACTGGACACAGCAGGAACGCGCACCGGAAGTGAACGCGTTGATGTTGGATTTCCTCCAGGACCTGCGCCGCTAGCGCGTGTGTGCCCCGCGCGCACGAAGTCGCCTACGCCTACTATGGTGTCAGTCGCCCGTCGGAATCAGCGTGAACTCCAGTCGATTGTTGCGCTGTGCGATGTGGTTCCAGTCACCCGCGACGCTCACATCCGATGGGAACGGCACGCGCCGCAACGAATGCGCGCGGTCGTGGGCAACCAGTTGCAGCACGATTTCCGACCCGTTCACCAGCGGTGAGCTCTTCAGAAACTCGGCAAACCCCAACGACTGTCGATCGGCGATGAACGCCGAATCATCGAGTGGGTGGCCGATGTGGGAACAAGCCTCGACAGGCAGGTCGGGCGGCGCGAGCCGATAGCTTTCGGCATCGTTGCCTACGAGGCAGAACTCGCCGAGATGCGATTCGATACGCACCCGGCCGTGAAAATCCAGCGCGATGAGGCGCTCGAACAGATCGCGCACCTCATCCGCGCGCGCGTCGTTGAACGGCAGTTCGTCGAATGGCACGCCAGCGTGTTGATTCAGCGCCCATTGCAGCGCGTCGATGCTCTTGAGGTAGCGCGCCTGCGACGTCGACTGCTCGGCGCGTACCGTGCCCTGCAACCGGCTCAGTTCGGTCTGTTGAGCGGTGACTCCGATCGCGGGTGTCTGCGCCTTGCTCGAGCGCGCGGCGTTCACTGCCAGCAGCGCGAAGATCAGCGTCGTGGCTGTGAAGAACGCGGTGAGTGCTATCCAGATTCTGGACGCTGGCGGTGCTGGCGGCGTGGCGCTGGGTAAGTGCGCGGACTGCTGCGCTTCGATCACTTCGGCGGCAACGCCGTGCGCGAGGCGGGCGCGTTCTTCGCGCAGTTCCTCCCGCAGTGCAGCCTGGTCCTCGATGATGCGGTTCACCAACGCGGCGAGTGCGAAGCCGGGAGGTTCGGTTCGGGTTTGCCTGTCGACGTTCTGATCGGTCGAGCGCCGCTGCGGGACGGACCAATCCGGAATCACCGGTGTTGGCAACGCGGTTGGCGCTGCTGCCGCACGTTTGTCCTTCACCAGGCCCAGCTTCAGCAGCATGTCGAACAGCACCTGCGGATGCACTTCCTTCGGCAGCACACCGATTCCGCCGAGCGCCCGCGCCTGGCCCACGTAGACCTCGCCTTCCATCGTCGTGTACATCATCACCGGGATCGTCGCCGTCCGCGGATTGCGTTTGATGGCGGCGAGTGCCTGCAGGCCGTCCATGCCCGGCATCGTGTGATCCATGAAGATGACGTCCACGACCTGGTGCTTCAGCAGTTCCAGCGCCTCCTCACCGGAATCGGCCAGCACGACGGCTAGATCGTGCTGCTCCAACTGCTTCTTCAGCGCAAACTGGGCCGATCTGGAGTCATCGACGACGAGTGCGTGCTTGATGGACATGCTGCGGCCTGCGCGACGGTGTCTCTGCCGATTGTCGGCCGATTCGCGGCCGATTGTTGCGCAGTTATTCCCACAGTAATCGAGAAATTCCCTCGCGAGCCCCGATCGGACGCTCAGTCAGACCCGACGGTCCGTGCCGCTTGCCGGCAGATTTCAGATCCCGATATGCTGAGAAGCGCGGCGTCTATTCCAAAGTCCGCTCTTGGTTCTGATCTGTTCACATCGAGGAATCCTCACCATGAACTTCAAATTGTCGAGCGCGACCGTCGGCCTGTTGCTTGCTGCAGCGGCACTTTCGAGTTCGGCGTTCGCTGCAGATCAGTGCCGCGATGCCAACGGCAAATTCATCAAGTGCCCGACGACGCAGCACACCAGCGCCGCCAAATGCCGCAACATCGAGACCAAGAAGTTCGCGAAATGCGGTACCCCCGGAACCGAACCCGTGCCGACGGCTACTGCCGATTCGAGTGCCACGTCAGGCAAGTGTCGCAACATCGAGACGAAGCAGTTTGCCAAGTGCGGCGAGCCCGGTACCGAGCCCGTCCCCAAGACGAGTTCAAATGTGAACTAGAAGGCGACCTGATCTCTGACGGACTCCGTGGTCCGCCCGCGTAGGCGCCAATGACTGGAGCAGGTGACATGTCGTTCCGCATCGATCCCAACAGTGGCCTGAAGGTCTTCGACACACGGGCGGCCAAGGCGACCGATCGGATTGCCGGCAAGGGCTACTCGATCGTCGCCGACGAGTCGCTGAAGACGCTGCCGGAACTGCCGGCGGGCGCAACCTTCAATGCCGCGGAACAAGCCAAATACCGCGCATTCAAAGAGGCGCGCCGTGGCGCCGCCGACTACATGGCGATGGAAGGTGCGTTTGCGAAATACCTGAGCGATGTGTACTCGGCGGACCCGGTTCCGCGCGAAGCGCTGACCGATGAGTGCGAGATCCTCGTCGTCGGTGCCGGCTTCGCGGGTCTGTTGCTGTGGCACAAGCTGCGCGCTGCCGGATTCTCCGACGTGCGCTTCTGCGAGAAGGGCGGCGATGTCGGCGGTACCTGGTACTGGAACCGCTATCCCGGCATTGCCTGCGATGTGGAAGCCTACAGCTACCTGCCGCTGCTCGAGGAAATGGGCTACGTACCGACGATGAAGTTCGCGTCGGGCTTCGAGATTCTCGAGTACTGTCAGACGATGGCCGAACAGTTCGGCTTTTACGAACACTGTCTGTTTCACACCACGGTCGAAGCCACGACGTGGGATGAAGGCTCGGGCCGGTGGACCGTCACCACGGATCGCGGCGACGCGATGCGGGCGCGCTTCGTGATTCTCGCCAACGGCATCCTGACGACACCGAAGCTGGCGCGCATCGAAGGCATGGAGACGTTCGAAGGCGACGCGTTTCATACATCGCGCTGGAACTACCACATCGACCTGAAAGGCAAGACCGTTGGCATCATCGGTACGGGCGCCACGGCGGTGCAGGCGATTCCCGAACTCGCGAAGACGGTTGGCGAACTGTATGTATTTCAGCGCACGCCGTCGTCGATCGACGTGCGCGATCAACGCGCGACGACCGAAGACGAACGGCGCACGTGGGCACAGGAACCTGGCTGGGCGCGCGCCCGGCGCGCGCGCTTCGCGAAAATCTCGGCGGGCCGCACCGCGATTCAGGCGAACGACGACTATCTCGCGGGTAAAGTCGCCGATTTCAAAGAGCGCAAGCGGCACGAACGAGAACTCACTGCGCAGGAGTTGATCGAGAAACAGCTCGACTCCAACTTCCGCATCATGGAGCAGATTCGCGCCCGCGTGGATGCGATCGTCGAGGATCCGAAAACCGCCGCGGCCTTGAAACCGTACTATCCGTATGGCTGCAAACGCCCGACGTTTCACGACGAATATCTGCCGGCGTTCAACCTGCCGCACGTTCATCTGATCGACACCGCCCCTGTGGGCGTTCGTCAGATCAATGCGAGAGGTGTGGTGCATGACGGTATCGAATATCCGTTAGACGTGCTGATCTACGCGACCGGGTTTCAGTGGATGGCGACGTCTACGTTCAACATGATCACCGGGCGCGGCGGTCGCAGCCTCACAACGAAGTGGCAGGCAGAAGGCACGAAGACGTTTCTCGGCGTGCACAGCCATGGGTTTCCGAACCTGTTCATCGTGTCCGGGCCGCAGGGCGGCGGCGGCAGCTTCAACTTCACCGACGCAATCGATGCGCACGGCGAATACATTGTGTGGTTGCTGCAGACGATGCGCGATCGCGGTGCGCGCACCGTCGACGTGCGGCAGGACCGCGAGGATGCGTACGCGAAACACTGTCGTGAAGCCGATATTGCAACCGCGCCATTACGCGACTGTCTGTCGTACTACAACGGCGATGGCAACGCGGAGCCGGGGAGCCTTGCGTACTACGGCGGCAACCGCTGGAAAAAATACCGGCAGGAAGCGCAGGCGACGCTGGAGCCTTACGTCTTCGATGCGTGAGCGGTGGCTCGCGCGCGAAGTCGGGGGATGACCTCGTCGGTAAATCGTGTCGCGGCCAGTAACGCATCAGGCGCGCGGGCTGCGAAGTTGGGTCCGGTCACTACCAGCTTGTCGATGCCCAACTCGGCGATCTCTTCGAGCTGCTTGGTGCAGTGATCGATGCTGCCGATGATCGCGAAGCTGTCCATGAACGCATCGGTCAACGCTTTGGTTTGCTGTCCGCCCACCTGGGCGTGCGCATTCATGTCGTAGGTGGAATGAATATCGCGGAACACTTTGGTCTGAGCCTCGTCGGCGGGGCCGGAGACCTTGCCGTGCATCACCGAGAAGCGCGCGAACAGTGACGTGCTGGCCCGGCCCATTTCCCGGGCGATGCCGAGATCGTCGTGGCAGACCACGTTGACGTAGGCGCCGAACTTCAATGAATCGGGATCGCGTCCGGCATCGGCGGCAGCGCGGCGCGCAGTGTCGATGCCCCAGCGCAGCCGCTTTGGATCCGCGCCGAGCGCGAACACGATGCGGTCGGCATGCCGCGCGGCGATGCCGATGACTTTCGCGCCGGTGGCTGCCACTTCGACCGGCACTTTGGGTACGTTCGTTGCCCACCGGATGCTGCTCGTCATCGGCGCATCCGCCAGATGCAGGTTCTCGACGGGTGCCGAAACCGCATCGGAGATGCCGGTCGCGGCGAACGGCACCTCGTCGCCGCGCAGGTACGCCTGCACGTTGGCGAGATAATTTTCGAACCACGTCAGCCGCGCCGGTGCGCGGCCGAGGTGCGCCAACGCGCTGTCACCGCGGCCGATTCCGAGCACCATGCGCCCGGCGGATAGCGCCTGCACTGTCAGCGCTGAACTGGCGGTTACCGCAGCATGGCGCGTGACGGGGTTGGTCACCGAGGTCTGCAGGCCGAGCGTCTGTGTAGTCGTTGCCGCCTGTGCCAGGCACACGTACGGATCGCCCGACAGGTTCTGGGAATCCACGATGCCGATGCCGTCCCATCCGCATTCCTGCGCCTGCTTGGCAAAGTCGCCGGCGCGCCGCGGCGCCGCAGTTGTCGAGGTCCAGAATTCCACGCGATACCCCCCGTCTCTCAGATTGTCGACTCACGTGTGATGCTACCCGGGATGACACCGTGAGCAAGCCGCGATATCCGGTTTCGGTATCGCGCCCAATCCGGACTGGTCGCGGTGCCCTAGAAATCGGTGCCGATTGGGTGGAAGGGGGGTCAGGAAGGGAGAACGACTTTTGCTGTAAGAGTCGTTCTGACCCCCCTTTCTCCTCCTCTTTCTCCTCGGCATCGCCACCTTGCAGCATCTCCTGGGAGAACGAATAGCCATAGCTGTAGCTTTCCAATTCGAAACGGGCGCCGGGATAGCGGTTCCACGCAACGGCCTACCCCGGATTTGTGCTGTAATTGCCTATCCAACGAAACCGGTACAAAGCCCATCTCTACCAATCCCGATTCCAGGGACGGGCCCGCCTCGTTCGGGGCGGTGCTCGGCACCGCGCCCGGCAGCGTACCGATCTACTCCTCCGATTACGAAAGCGCCGATCCTGCCCAGCTACCCGATCGCCACGCGTACCGCAGCTATGTCGATGGCATCTACATGGGCTACAAGTGGCAGTGTGTGGAGTTCGCGCGCCGCTGGCTCTATCTGAACAAGGGTTACATCTTTGACGACGTTGCGATGGCCTACGAGATTTTCCGGTTGGGCTCGGTCCGCGTCGTGCACGACAACTCGCATCTGCCCCTGAAGTCGTTCGCCAACGGTTCGAAGCGGCACCCCGAGCCGGGGTGCCTGTTGATCTGGGATGCAGGCGGCGAGTTCGAACGTACCGGTCACGTCGCAATCGTCACCGAAGTGATGCCGCATCACGTCCGTTTCGTCGAGCAGAATGTCGGCCATCGGGTCTGGCCGGCCGGTCAGCACTACTCGCGCGAGGTGCGCGCGCAGATTTCCGATGCCGGCGAATACTGGCTCGAATGCTCGTTCGGCGATGCCACCATCATCGGCTGGGTGATTCAGACCGACGATCCGACCCACGCCGAGCCGGTCGAGGAGATCGATCGTCGCCTGTTCAATCTGGTCGCACGGCGCGTTCCCGATCGCGGGCAGACTCGGCGCGCCTGGCTCAACGTCGCCAATCCGGATGAAGCGGCCTACGTCGCGTTCATGAAAGGCCACAGGCTCACGAGCCACGACGCCGACCAGCACAGGTACTACTGCCTGGCCGAGACCGCGCACGACGAAATCATCCGCGCCACCAACGAACTGCATGCCCTGTTCATGCATGCCACCGACTACGTGCTGCGCGACGAATCGCTGCTTGCGACCTTCAACATTCCGCGCGCGCTGTGGGGCAAGGTGCTGCAGTCGTGGAACAACCGCCGCAATCAGATGATCACCGGCCGCTTCGACTTCACCGTGTCCGAGCACGGCATCAAGGTCTACGAATACAATTGCGACTCGGCCGCGTGCCACATGGAATGCGGCAAGGTGCAGGGCAAATGGGCGAAGCATTTCGACTGCAGTGTCGGCCGGGATCCCGGCGCAGAACTCCACGCCAAGCTGCGCGACGCGTGGAAGGCCAGTGACGTCGATGGTGTCGTACACATCATGGCCGACGTCGATCCGGAGGAAACCTACCTCGCGCTGTTCATGCAGGAGGCGCTCGACGAAGCCGGCATCCGCACCAAGATCATTCACGGCGTCGGGGGACTCCGCTGGGATCGCGACAGCAACGTCGTCGATGCCGATGGTGAGCGCATCCGCTGGGTGTGGAAAACCTGGGCGTGGGAAACCGCGCTAGATCAGATTCGCGCCGAATGCGAAGACGACGAAGCGAAGCTCGCCGGCTACAAGCCCGGCGAACGGCGCCGCGACCCGCCACGGCTGGTCGACGTGCTGCTGCGCCAGGACGTGATGGTGTACGAGCCGCTGTGGACGCTGATCCCGTCCAACAAGGCGATTCTGCCAGTGCTCTGGACGCTGTTCCCGAACCACCCGTACCTATTGAATTCGTCGTTCGCGCTGACCGAGCCGCTCAAGGTGCGCGGTTATGTCACCAAGCCGATCGTCGGCCGGTATGGCTCCAACATCACGATCTTCGATGCACGCGACGTAGCGATCGCGCAAACCTCGGGCATGTTCGAACGCCAGAGCCTCGTCTATCAGGAACTGTCCCCGTTGCCGTTCGTCGGTGACTACTACGTGCAGGTCAGCACCTTCACGGCGGCCGGTATCTACGCCGCCAGCTGCGTACGCGTTGACCCGACTCCGGTGATCAACCTACGCAGCGACAATCTCGCGCTGCGTATCATCGACGACGAAGAGCTGCTCGAGTTCCTCGGCGACGCCGACGACACCGCGCTGGACGCGTACTCGATTTAGCCCACCTCCGCCTCGGCGCGGATCAACGCGGCGACTTCGTCGGACACGCGAGCACGCCGGCGGGCTCATCGGCATCGAGTGGGCGCCAACCGCGCACTCACGTGTGATGCTACGCACGACGGGCGTTGCACTGCTAACCGACCAACCGGCTTGCTAACGTGATCCAAGCCGGCGTGGCCAGCAGCGGCAACACTAGGTTGAATGCCCGGAGGAAAACCGCACCACCCAACCCAACGCCGGATGCAGACGGTGATGACGCAGTGTGTCGATTGGCCGCGGTGCCGTAGAAATCGGTGGCGATTGCGATATACGGCCTGCGTAGCGCATCGATCGCATTCGGTGGGATGATCGAACGCCACCAACCCAACGCCACGGCGGATGTCGGACATATTCGTCTCGTACGTGCGCTCGAACGCCATCCGGGCGCAATGGGTGGCGCTCGCGCCCGCGATACCCCGCCTCTCGCACGTATGCGGTTGTCATCGACGAACGGCCACA
This sequence comes from uncultured Gammaproteobacteria bacterium, assembly GCA_963735085.1. GTDB lineage: Bacteria > Pseudomonadota > Gammaproteobacteria > Pseudomonadales > Azotimanducaceae > DATJGR01. Next base: position 633,238 of record CAVTJP010000005.1, on the reverse strand, counting down.
CGGCGTCTATGAAAATCCGGCAGGCACGTGTGGTGGTTTCCTCTATGGAGCGCCCCTGACCGATCCACTCCAATGGAGCTGGTTTCGCATAGGCAGTACCGAGGGGAGACGACGATGGCGCGGGCCAATTCATGGATCTGGGTGACGCTGCTCGCAGTGACAAGTAGCGTTGTGCTGCTGACGCCGGGCACCGCGCATGCGGTACCGAGTTTCGCGCGACAAACCGGTCTGGCGTGCGAGGCGTGCCACACGGTATTCCCCGAACTCACACCGTTCGGTCGTCGCTTCAAACTCAACGGGTACACGATCGACAACCTGCCGCAGATCAGCGGCATGAACGCGAGCAAGGACCAGACGCTGCTGCTCAACGAAATTCCGCCGCTGTCGTTCATGTTCCAGACTTCGTATACGGACACCAAGAAGGCGCTGCCCGACGTCAATGCCGGTGGTGGCAACGCCAATGGCGTACCCGTATCGCCCGATGCGCTCGCGAAGAACGGCGAGGTCTTGTTTCCGCAGCAGGCGAGTCTGTTCTATGCCGGTAGGATCGCGCCGAACTTCGGTGCCTTCGTGCAGATGACATACGACGGTACGGAGGGTCAATTCGGTTGGGACAACACCGACATTCGATACGCCAGGATGCAGACCCCGAATTTCACGTGGGGCGTCAGCTTCAACAACAATCCGACGGTCCAGGATCTTTGGAACACCACGTCTGCCTGGCAGTCACCATTCGATCAGCTCAGTTCGACGGCGCCCATGCCATCGGGGACGATGATCGATGGCGGTCTCGCCGACGCGGGCGTTGCCGGTGCCAGCGTGTACACCTTCCTGTACGACGCGATCTATGTCGAATTCGGCGGCTACCGCTCGGCACAGGCCGCGGCGCAGATCAACAGCGACAGCACCGACGTCGTGAAGGGAACGGCACCGTACTGGCGGCTCGCCTACGAGCGCGAGTGGGGCCGCCACTCATGGGAGGTGGGCACGTACGGCGTGCAAGCCAAAATATCGCCCGGCGATGGATCGCTGTCCGGTCCGACCAACGACTATCGCGATTGGGCGGTCGACTCCCAGTACCAGTACATCGGCGACCAGCACATGGTGACGGTGACGACCACGTACATCGACGAAAGCCAGGACCTCGATGCCGCGTACGATGACGGCGGTGCATCCGGCAAATCGCAAGACCTGAAGACGTTCAAGCTCGCGACCAGCTATTTCTATCGGCGCACCTATGGCGCCGCGCTCGGGTATTTCTCGACGACCGGTTCGAGCGATGCGCTGTTGTATCAGTCCGGGACTCCGCTCGATGGCTACGCGCACGATAGTCCCGACAGCGAAGGCTGGATCGGCGAACTCGACTGGGTACCGTACCAGAACACCAAGGTGGCGCTGCAGTACACCGCGTATACGAAGTTCAACGGCGGCAACAACAACTATGACGGCGAGGGCCGCAGCGCGTCGGATAACGATACGCTGTACATACTCGGCTGGATCAACTTTTAGGCGCGTGAAGCATGAAGACGCAACTCATTCTTGCATTGCTTACCACAGCGGTTGTCGTGGCGGGCCCCAACGCAGCAGCCGATCAGGATGTGAATTCGCTGGCAACCGGCGTGTGTTCCGCGTGCCATGGGCCTGGCGGTCACAGCATCTCGCCGGTGTTCCCGAACCTGGCGGGGCAGCAGGCCGCATACGTCATGCTGCAGCTCGACGCGTTTCGCACCCACGAACGCGGCGACCCGAACGCCCGGGCATACATGTGGGGGATGTCCTCGCAGTTGAGCGACGAGACGATCAAGGCGCTGGCGCAATACTATGCGTCGCAGAAACCCGCGCGTGTCGCGGCGGGAGGCAATGCAGCGTTGCTCGCCGAAGGACAGAAGATCTACACGCAAGGTATCAAGGAACAGAACGTGCCGGCCTGTGCGTCGTGCCATGGAGCGAAGGGCGAAGGCGAGTCTGCGTTTCCACGCCTCGCCGGGCAGCACATCGAATACCTGAGTGCGCAGCTCGAAGGCTTCAAGTCCGGACTACGGGCCAACGCGCCGATCATGGCCGGCATAGCCAAGACGTTGAGCGCCTCGCAGATGATTGCGGTGGCGACGTACGCCGCTTCCAGGTAGCGCAAGTTTGAAGACGCAGCGTGTCGCGTTCGCTGCGCTCGGCGCGGTCGTGCTGATCGTCTCCGCTCAGGCGCGTGCTGCGCAGTCCGATGACGCTGTACTGCGACAGGAGGTGACGGCGCTGCGGGAAATGGTGCTCGCGTTGCAGACACGGGTCACCCAGCTCGAGGCATTGGCGGGCGATGCGTCGCGCGCAGTACCGCCCGAGCCGAAAGCTGCGGCAGCGGACACGGCCCCGATTGTTCGTCAGACGCCGGCTGTAGCGGTCGCTCCGCCGGCAGCGACGATGGATGCGACTGCGGCAGACGCGACGGTGGCGCCGCCGGTCGGTGCGAGTCCGGCCTACATCAGTCCCGAAGCGGCGCTCCGGGCGAACTGGTCGAAGGTTGCACGCGGCATGCAGCAGGACGAGATCGTCGCGCTGATCGGCGCGCCGTCGCAGAAAGCGACGCTCGATGGCAGGACTGTCTGGTACTACTACTATCCTGGTGCCGGCGCGGGCTCCGTGTTCTTCACGGATGCCGGTCGGGTCTCGAGCCGCCAGTCACCGTTCGGCCTGGGTTGGTGAATTCGTAGCCGCTGCGCCGCCTCGGTGAGCTTCGTATAGCCCGCCACGTCTGTGAGGAGAATCGCCGGCAGTTGGCGTTCGTCCATCATCCATCGTTCATCCGGTCGACGTGACCATTTCGAGATGAATGATGTCGGCGGCATACTCGGCGTGTTTGATCAGCCATTGAGGTGCTTTTCAATGAAGGCTGTTCCCTGTGCCGTACTTCTGACGGCGATGACTGCTGCGTTGGCGGGCGAGACGCCGATCAATGCGGACGGTAGCGGTGGGACCACGTATGTCAGCGCCATCTTCGCGGCCAACGATGCGCGTACTGCTGGTTGAAGACGACCGCATGATTGCCGATGGCGTGCAGACCGCGCTGACGCAGGACGGTTACAGCGTTGATTGCGTGGGAGACGGCGTGAAGGCGTCCGATGCGCTGCGTTCGTCGACGTTCGATCTGGTACTGCTCGACCTCGGTCTGCCGCGTCGCGACGGTCTGTCGGTGTTGCGCGAACTGCGTAGCCGACACGATCAGACGCCGGTGATCATCCTCACTGCGCGTGATGAGGTGCGCGATCGCGTGGCCGGCCTGGACGCCGGCGCAGACGACTATCTCGTCAAGCCGTTCGATCTCGACGAAGTGGCCGCGCGCATGCGCTCGGTGCTGCGGCGCGTTGCGGGCCGCGGTGAACCGTATATCGAGCACAACGGCATTCGCCTTGACCCAGTAAGCCACGAGGTGTCTTGCAACGACGAACCGATACAGTTGTCGGCGCGTGAATTCGCCGTGCTCGAGGCGCTGCTGCAACGACCCGGCGCGGTGCTGTCGCGCGCGCAACTCGAAGACCGTCTCTACGGTTGGGACGACACCGTCGAAAGCAACACGATCGAGGTCTACATCCACGCGCTGCGCCGCAAGCTGGGCGCGGATGCGATCCGCACGTTGCGCGGCGTCGGCTACTGTGTGCCGCGCGAATGAATTCACTGCGTGCGCGACTGCTGTGGGGTTTGCTGGCGCTGGTGGTCGTGGTGTCGTTGCTGGCGGGGTTGATCACCTACCAGCGCGTGCTCGCCGAAACTTCCACGCTGTTCGACTATCAGTTGCGCCAGATGGCGTTGTCGCTGCGCGACCAGATTCCGCTGACGCCGCGCATCGAATTGCCGCCCGATCATGGCGACAGCGATTTCGTCATCCAGATCTGGGACCCGTTCGGTACCCGGGTGTATCTGTCGCGCCCCGGTCTGCCGGTGATCAATCGCGCCACGCTGGGCTTCGCCGACGAGACGCTGCAGCGTGAGCGTTGGCGCGTTTACAGCCTGCAGACCATCGACGGCGTGGTTCAGGTGGCGCAGCCGTGGCGGGTGCGCGAGCAACTCGCGAGCAAAGCTGCGCTGCGCGTGGCGCTACCGCTGCTGCTGCTGCTGCCGTTGATGGCGGGCGCGGTGGCGTGGATCGTCGGTCGCAATCTGCTGCCCCTGCGACGCGTTACAACGGAAGTGCAACGCCGCGACGTGCACAGCCTGTCGCCGATCGAAACGCCGGGTTTGCCGCGCGAAGTGACGCCGCTGATCGACGAGCTGAATCGGCTGCTGGTACGTCTCGGCGACGCGTTCGATGCGCAACGTGCGTTCGTTGCCGATGCTGCGCATGAGCTGCGTTCGCCGTTGACGGCATTGCGTTTGCAGCTGCAACTGCTGGACCGGGCACCCGACGAGACTGCCCGGAGCGAAGCGCGCGGCAAACTCGGCATCGCAATCGATCGGTCGATCCATCTCGTAGAGCAGTTGCTGACGTTGGCGCGCAACGAACCGGAAGGCGCGCGCAACCCATTGCAGCCGTTGGCGCTGGATGAAGTTGCGCGCGCGGGAATGGCAGATGCGTATCCGTTTGCCGCAGCTCGCGGAACGGGGCTCAGTCTCGATGCAGCTGCGGAGGTGACTGTTCGCGGTGACAACGAAGCGCTGCGCGTTCTGGTACGCAATCTGCTCGACAATGCGGTGCGTTACACGCCGCCAAACGGAACAGTCAAGGTGCGCGTGGTGGCGGAGCGAGACGATTGCGCCACGCTCGTAGTGGACGACTCCGGCCCCGGCATCCCGCCGGCCGAGCGCGAGCGCGCGTTCGATCGCTTCTACCGGCGCGGCGATTCAGCTGAAGGGGGCAGTGGACTCGGCCTGGCGATCGTCAAAGCGATCGCCAGGCGTCACGGTGCCACGGTGACGCTCGACGAGTCGCCGCTGAATGGTCTGCGCGTGACCGTGACATTCCCCGCAGTTGACGGTAGCGCTTAAGGTTGGCTTAAGTCGGAGCGCCGAAGCTGTCTGCTGATCGATAGTCAGTGCAAACAGCCAAGGAGGCTCTCATGCAACTCAAAAAAACAACCATTGCTATCGCTGCGGCCGCGTTGCTTGTGGTCGGGGCGGCGGGTGGATGGTCAGCGCCGTTTCTGGTGAAGGCAAACGCAGCACCCGCGCCGGACGAAGCGGCGGCCATGCCGGCAGCACCCGTGCCGCAGGGACCGATTCCACTCGGAACGGCGCCGAACTATCGCGCCATCGTGAAGCAGAGTGGCCCGGCGGTCGTCGGTATCACCACAGAAAGCGAAGTGGCGGTCAACGACGGCGGCGCCGTCAATGGGCCTTTTGGTGGCGGCAACAGCCCGTTCGGAAATGATCCGTTCTTCCAGTTCTTCCGACAGTTGCCGATTCCGCGCGGCAACGTTGAAGAGCATGCGCTCGGTTCGGGCTTCATCGTCAGTGCAGACGGGTTGATTCTGACCAACGCGCACGTCGTGCGCGATGCGAAGCGGGTGACCGTGAAGCTTGACGATCGGCGCGAGTTCAAAGCGAAGGTGCTGGGTATCGACAAGGTCACGGATATCGCCGTGCTGAAGATCGATGCGCACAATCTGCCGACGGTACGCATCGGTAATTCCAATCGGCTCGAGGTTGGCGACTACGTGCTTGCCATCGGTCAACCGTATGGCTTCGAAGAAAGCGCATCGGCTGGCATCGTCAGTGCTAAGGGCCGTTCGTTGCCGGGCGACTCATATGTGCCGTTCATCCAGACCGACGTCGCGGTGAATCCCGGCAACTCCGGCGGCCCGCTGTTCGATTCGAGCGGCGCCGTGGTCGGTATCAACTCGCAGATCTACACCAACACCGGCGGCTACGAGGGTTTGTCGTTTGCGATTCCGATCAACGTCGCAATGCACATCGAAGATCAGCTCGCTTCGAACGGCAAGGTCGAACATGCGCGGCTCGGTGTGGAGGTCCAGCCGGTGACGCAATCGCTGGCGGAATCGTTCAATCTTGATCAACTGTCCGGGGCGCTCGTCGCGAAGGTCGAACCGGATAGTGCTGCGATGCGCGCGGGCATCAAGCCCGGCGACGTGATACTCAAGGTCAACGGTGATTCGGTGAGCAGCGCCGGCGATCTGTCTGCAAAGATCGGCATGGCCAAGCCGGATTCGACGGTTACGCTGGACGTCTGGCGAAACGGCAAACACCGGACGATCGCGGCCACATTGGGCAATGCTGAACAAGTTGCCTCCAGCGGCGGCGGCAGTTCCGCCAGCGGGAACGGCGGCCGCCTCGGCCTCAGCGTGCGTCCGCTGACACCGGATGAGCGCAACCAGGCGGACGTGTCGGGTGGTTTGCTGGTTGAACACGCACGCGGACCCGCGGCGGATGCGGGTATCCAGTCGGGCGACATCGTGCTCTCGGCGGATGGTGCACCGGTGAACAGTGCGCGTCAGCTGAGCCAAATCGTTCATAAACACGACAAGCAGGTGGCGCTGCTGATTCAGCGTGGCGATTCGCGAATCTTCGTACCCGTGGAACTGGGTTGACGCCCGGTGCGGCGCGCGGTCACACGAGGTTGTCGAGACGAGCCTCGATCGCGCGCCGCGCCTGCGGCCGCGTTTCAACCGCCGTTGACGGCCTAAAGTGCGCGGTCTAGTGTCGAGCCGCCTCGAGCGTGCTCACCGTGCGATTAGAGGTCGGCTGGAACGATTCGCGTATCCAGGCAGTTCGGTCCAGCCCGGTTTCCATCCATCACTGATGAGGAGCAAACCATGGCGATCGACGAACGCAAACTCAACCAATTCATGGACAACTTCGTGCGCGACCTGGGTGCCGTGGCGCACGCATCGACCGTTGTGATCGGTGACCAGCTTGGTCTGTACAAGGCGTTGGCCCAAAGCCCGATGAGGGCCGATGAACTGGCGAGCAGCACCGGCACGGATGCGCGCTACGTACTGGAATGGCTTTCCGCGCAGGCGGCCAGTGGCTATGCGAACTACGATGCGACGACACAGCGCTTCAGCCTCTCCGAAGAACAGGCGCTGGCACTTGCAGTCGAAGGCAGCCCCGCATTCATCCCGGGCGCATTTCAACTCGCGATGGCGACATTTGCAGCGGTGCCGAAGCTGATCGAAGCATTTCGAAGCGGCCGGGGTCTGGGTTGGCATGAACAGCATCCGGCACTGTTTGCCGGTACCGAGAGATTCTTCAGACCGGGATATGCGGCGAACCTCGTCAGCAGCTGGATTCCATCGCTCCACGGTGTGGAGAAGAAGCTGAAGGCGGGCGCCCGGGTCGCGGACGTGGGCTGCGGTCACGGCGCTTCCACGTTGATCATGGCGCAGGCGTTTCCTGCATCGACGTTCACCGGCTTCGATTATCACGAGCCGTCGATACAGCACGCGAGGGAGTCGGCCGCCAGCGCCGGCCTGGCAGACCGCGTTACGTTCGAGGTGGCGAAGGCCAAGGATTTTCCCGGTCGCGAATACGATTTCGTTGCGGTGTTCGATTGTCTGCACGACATGGGCGATCCGGTCGGCGCATCCAAGCATGTGCGGGAAACGCTGAAGCCCGATGGCACATGGATGATCGTCGAACCTCATGCGGGCGACGCCCTGGAGGAAAACCTGAATCCGATCGGCCGGATTTTCTATTCGGCGTCGACCTGCATCTGCACACCGGCGTCGCGATCACAGGAAGTTGGCCTCTGTCTCGGCGCGCAGGCCGGTGAGGCGCGCCTGCGTTCGGTCGTTAGTGAAGGCGGTTTCAGCCGGTTTCGGCGCGCGGCCGAAACGCCGTTCAATCTGATCTTCGAGGCGCGGCCTTGAACATAGTTCGTGCTGTTGCGACTTGTTTGCGCAAGCGCGCGGCAGCGCCCGCGGTGGCGGGGTTCGATTCGAGTTTGTTCAACGCGAGATCAACGGCGTCCAACTCGAGATTCGTACCGAATTGCGTCGACACGCGACGGAACGCACTTTGAAACGCGGGATCGGCCTCGAGTTCGGTCTCGCCCAGAGCCTGCGCTTTGGCAACAATGTCAGACAGCACCGCGACCGCGCGCGTCGCGTTCTCCGGCGAGGCGAGGTTCTTGGAACTGAACTGCGCAAGTTCCGGCAGACTGGACACGAAACGTTGCAGCGCCGCTGCCTGCGTGGCATTGCGCGGATGGTTCGAGTGCATCAGTGCCTGCGCGGCACCCATGATTGCGAACGGCGCCATGGCCGTGTGAGTGAGCACGCCGGTGCCCGATACCACGCCGGTAAGCGGTAGCGCGACCAGCGCCAGACCTCCGAGGGCGTGGACCAAATGCAGTGCCTTGCTTTCGATTGAAAAGGCGACCCGCAGCAGGTCACGCAGCGGCACGAAGCCGAAGCCTGCTGCCGCGATCAGGCTCGCAACCGATGCACTCGATAGCCCACGGCTCTTGAGGACCGCGTATCCAACCAAGCACATGAGCGCAATCAGCAGACATGCGCCATGCAGAAGAACCCTGCGTACTACCGATGTGCGAGGTGCGGTAGGTTCGAGTTGTGCGTGGGCGTCAAGTGCGTGATGTTGCATGGTCCCCTCCGCGCGTGCGGTATCGCCCTGGCGCTGGATGTTACGACCACTCGAACGCAAGCGGGAGCCCCGCAAGGACTCTGGAAAAAGGCGATCGGAGCGTACCATCCGTTCCAAAAGCACGAGGCAATGCTCGATGGGACGACTCGACGGCAAGGTTTGTCTGATTACCGGTGCGGCCCGCGGTCAAGGCGCCGAAGAAGCGCGACTGTTCGCGAGCGAAGGCGCCACCGTGTGGCTCACCGATGTGCTGGATGACGTTGGCGACACCACGGCGCGCGCCATCGAGGGCACCTATCGTCACCTCGATGTGCGCAGCGAGTCGGAGTGGGCCGCACTCGTCGCCGAGATCGTGGGGCGCGACGGCCGAATCGACGTGCTGGTGAACAATGCCGGCATCTTCCGCTCCAATCGCATGCGCGACACGTCGCTGGAAGAATTCAAGACCGTGATGGATGTGAACTGCGTTGGCGTGTTCCTCGGCATGCGTGCAGTGGCGCCGTCGATGCGTGACGCAGGCGGCAGCATCATCAACATCTCGTCGCTGGCGGGCTTGCAGGCCGCTGCCGGCGCTTTTGCGTACGGCACCTCGAAGTGGGCGGTGCGTGGCATGACCAAGACTGCCGCGGTGGAACTCGCGCGCCATGGCGTACGCGTCAACTCGATCCATCCGGGCCTCATCGAAACCGATATGTTGGATCAGTTGCCGACGGACCTCGAGCGGATGACGCGTGGCGTACCGCTCGGCCGCACCGCAGCAGCCAGCGAAGTGGCCACCGTTGCATTGTTTCTTGCCAGTGCGGACAGTTCCTACTGCACCGGCGCCGAGTTCATCGTCGATGGTGGCTTGCACGCGCGGTAGTCGCCTGGCAGGCGTTGAAAAACGGCCCGCTAGTGCTCGACGGTCGGCAGCTGGATCCGGCAGGGCGCACGCAACGTAATCGCGCGCGGACCGTCGCCGGGCACGCGCTCGAACGTGTCGGCATCTGCGCCCGCGAACGACACACGCAGCGCGGAGCCTGCCGGTAGTTCAAATGCGATCGGCCGCAGCCGAATCTCGACCGGACCGCTGCCAATCCGCGCGACACCTTCGGTGAGCAGCCGTACCCGCCCATCCGCCGCGATGGTTTCGAGGTACGCAAACAATGCCGCCGAGTCGCCGTCCAGTGCCGCTTGGCAGCGGAGGACCGGCGGGCCGAACACAGACAACGGATTCGTCAGCATTGCGCCGTCGAACGACATCAAGCCGCGTGCTTTGGAGCGGTCGCCACTGTCCACCGGGTGCAGCAGGCCGGCCATCCAACGGTTGTTCGTTCCGGTCGTGGCGGAAAAGTCCACGTCGAGGCGCGCATCGAGCGGCGCCTCTTGGGCGGAAAGGTTGCCAGACAGCGTGTAGGCGGAGCCAAGAGATAATGTCATCGGCGTAGTGGTTGGCCAGGCATCGCCGTCGCGCCACAGCCCGAGCCCGGCGACCCACCAACGGCGCTTCGGTGCGGATACCACGGTGCCCTTCAGGTAACGATCGAAAAACGCGACGACGTCGTCGAAATCAACCGTGGAACCGGGATGTGAACCGAATGGGCTCGCCGATGCGTCGCCTTCGTGTGTCCATGGCCCGATCACGGCTTCGGCGAGCGGCATCGCGCGATCGGCGCGCAGCACCGCATCTGCGGTAGCACCGTCCCACCAGCCGCCCCAGAGACCGACAGCCGCCCGCGTTCGCGAGAGCGCCGCGGCATGCGCCGACGGCCCGACGGCTGACGCGGTAACGCCGGCAAACCAATCGGCGCCGCCGCGCACCTCTTTGACATCGTTAGCAACATCGGCAACGCGTCGGGCGGCGACGGTCGCTGCAAGGCGGCTGCCGTCGGCGTCGCCGTCGACTGGGTGCACGCCGGTGAGGATGAACCGAGCCGCGGTCGGAAAGAACTCCGGCGGGTGATTGCGATCGAGTTCACCGACACTGCGTCCCCACGCCGAAACGAACGACAAGTTTCGCACACCGCCCGGCGCGATCAGTTCGTCGACCACATTCCATTCGATTTCGCGCGCGAGTACCGCCTTCAGCGCCGGGTTCGTCGTCGTCGCGGACAGCAACGCGGTTGTGCCTTCGTACGACAACCCAGCGGCGCCGATGCGTCCATCACAAAAAGGTTGCGCGGCGATCCATGCGATCAGTTCGCTTGCATCCGCCACCTCGTCTTCGGACCACGGCCGCGGCCAGGTGCCCTCCGATGCGCCGGTACCGCGCACGTCGGCAACAACTACGCCGTAGCCGGCCGCGATGAGGCGATCGACGACGTCACCGCGCGGGCCAACCGGCGGCACGCCCTGTTGCTCGGGGAACCGCAGCGCGAAACTGCGCCAGTAACGGGTCTGATACAGCACGACCGGCACGCGCGAGGCAGGCGTTGGCTCCGGCAGGATCGCGTCGATCGCGAGTTTCACGCCATCACGCATCGCCACTTGCGGCCGGCTCACCCGCACTGCAGGTCGGTCGGGCTGCAGCATTTGAATTGCGATGCCAGCGCCACCGAGCAGCGCTGTCAGAGCCACCACGAAAATGCCCGCGATCTTCGCTCCACGCTTCATTTTTCAGCTCTCAGTCCGACGCCGAGGACGCCGGTAACCTCGTGGGCGAGGCGTTCGGCCTGGGCCGGGCTGATGTTGCCAAGTAGCCCGTCGGTGATCATTCGAGCCAGGCCATAGGCCAGTGCCTGCGCGGCGAGCATTCCGGCGCTGCGGAACACGATGTCGGGACTCGACGCACCTTTGCGGCGTCGTCCGAGCACCGCATCGAGCGTAGCATCGGATGCTGCAGAGATCTGCTGCAAAACCGGTGACGCCGCGATCACTTCGGCTTGCGACAATGCGCGAAAGTAGCCCGGCTCTTCGATCGCAAACCGTACATAGGCGACGCCACGTGCGCGCTGCTGCTCGAGCGGGTCTTCGATACCTGTGGCTGCCGCATCCATCCGGGCGATCAAGCGGTGTACGCCGTCTTCGGCGACGGCAACGAGCAGCGCGAGTCGGCTTTCGAAATGCCGGAACGGTGCGCCATTGGTCACGCCCAGGCGCTCTGCCAGCGCCGAAACTTTCAGCGCGTCGACCCCATTGGTTGCGATGCTGCTCGCGGCAGCGCCCATCAGCGCTTCTCGGAGGTCGCCGTGGTGGTAAACCGCTGCAGGCTTTCGTTTGATGCGTCGTGCCACGGATGCCGTCAGCAGTTCTGTTGGCAAGTGAGTATGACTTACATGGTATGTAAGTCAATCTTACTTTGGCGATCGAATCTCGCAGCGGCTCGCTATCGTGCGCTGACCAGCACGGGCTGCGCGACATACATCTCGGGGTACACCCTTTGCAGCGCCACCACCTTCGGTGCGTCATTGATCGCGATGTACGGATTGTTCGGATGCTTCGTGGCGTAGTCCTGATGGTAAGGCTCGGCGCGATAGAAGCCGTGCAGCGGCGATACGATCGTGACGATCGGCGCATCGAACAGCTTGGCCGCGTCGAGTTGTGCGATGTATGCCTTTGCAACGCGCGCCTGGTCTTCGTTGCTCGTGAAAATTGCGGAGCGATACTGGGTTCCGCGATCAGGCCCCTGACGATTCAACTCGGTAGGATCATGGACCACCGAGAAGAACACCCTCAGCAGGTCGCCGTACGAAACCTGCGCGGGATCGAATTCAACCTGTACCGATTCGGCGTGACCGGTGCGTCCCGAACTGACGATTTCATACTCTGCGTCCTGCCTGCTGCCGCCGGCGTAGCCGGAAATCGCCGAATGCACACCCTTCACGTGCTGAAAAACCGCCTGAACGCCCCAAAAGCAGCCACCGGCAAACACTACGGTCTGCAAGTCACCCGCAGGACCTGGTGCGACATCTACGCGCGGTGCCGGCAGCACGGAATCCACATCGCCTGCGCGTGCCTGCCCGCAGCCGAGCAGCGAGAACCACACCGAGAGTGCGAGAGCGATCAACGGCGCACGGTGCGATTTGAGGGGTGACAGCGACGGTAACGGCATCGACATTCTCCAGTAGCGGAATCTCAGCGAACTACATAGCAAGTTCGCTGCAACGTGCTACATGGTTACATACCGAGCGGTGCCACCAGTTTTGCGGTGAGCGATAGTTGCCGATCGTGAGCGTGTGAAGCATTGTCAGGGTTCATTCAGCGTGAAGGGGCCGAGGTATGCAAAACTACGATACATGGTCGTGGGTTCAAACGTATTCATCGGCGCCTGGATGGCTGGTGGTGCTGTTCAGCCTGTTATTGATCCTCACGTTGATCCTATGGATATTTCTGCCATTTGCGATCTACGGTGTGAAGACGATCCTTCGCCAACAGAATGCGAGCCTCGCGGAGAGTCAACGGTTGCTCAGCGAATTGCTGGCGGAAGTTCGCTCGCGTGGATCGCGCGTGCCTGAGTCGTCGGACGAGCCGCCGCCAGACGAGCCACCGCCGGACGCCGATAGCAAGAAATACCAGCCGCCCGAAAGTTGACAGGAGACGACAAGCGATGATCACACTGAGCGAAGACCTGAAGCACCGCCTCGTGAATGCGTTGAGCGATGGTGTGGCGGTTGTGCTGGGATATGTCGATCGCGAAGGCGATCCGCACGTGTCGCCGTACGGTAGTCTGCACGCGAGCGGTGACGATCAACTCGCGTTGTGGGTGCGCAATCCGCAGGGCGATCTGATTCAGGGTATTGCCCGCAATCCGAAAGTCGCGGTCTTTTATGCGCAACTCTCGTCGCGCACGTTCGTGCGCATGCGCGGGCGCGCCCATGTGGTGAAAGGCGATGCCGAGCGCGCCAAAGTTTTCGAAGGGATGCATCCGTTCGAACAGACTGGTGATCCGGAGCGCAAAGGCGTCGCGGTTTTGATTGATCTCGACAGCGCTGCCGGGCGCGCGGCCGACGGGACGATGTTCAGCATGACGCGCTGAACGTGTCTTCGATGGCGCGCGGCGCTTGCGGCTCGTTGGCGCCTAGACGTCAGCGCGCCGCAGCGAGCGCTTGATCCAGGTCTTCGATGATGTCGTCAATGGCTTCGATGCCCACCGACAATCGAATGCCTTCGGGTGTGACGCCCACGGCCTTCTGCTCCTGCTCGTTGAGCTGGCGGTGCGTGGTCGACGCCGGGTGGCAGGCAAGCGACTTCGCATCGCCGATGTTTACCAGCCGCTTGAACAGTTTCAGCGCGTCATAGAATTTCACGCCCGCGTCGAAGCCGCCTTTGACGCCGAAGCTCAGAATGCTCGAAGCACGTCCGCGCATGTAACGCTTTGCGAGTTCGTGATATCGATCGCCAGGTAAGCCGGCAAACCTCACCCACGCCACCGCCGGATGCTCCGAAAGATGTCGGGCCACCGCCAATGCATTGTCGCAATGGCGTTCCATCCGCAGCGGCAGCGTCTCGATGCCCTGCAGCAGTTGGAACGCGCTGAAGGCTGGCAGCGCCGAGCCGGTGTTTCGCAGCGGTACGGTGCGGGCACGGGCGATATAAGCCGCCGGGCCCATCGCTTCGGTGTACACCACACCGTGGTAGGACGGCTCCGGATTGTTGATCGCCGCATACCGTTCGGCGTGCTGTGTCCAGGGAAACTGCCCCGAGTCGACGATGATGCCGCCCAGGGTGGTGCCGTGGCCGCCCATGTATTTGGTCAGCGCGTGCACAACGATATCCACGCCGTGCTCCACCGGTTTCAGCAGCACCGGCGTTGCGACGGTGTTATCCGCGATCGTGACCACCCCATGGCTGCGCGCCATCGCCGTGATTGCGGCGATGTCGACGATGTTGCCCGCCGGATTGCCGATGGTTTCGAAGAACACCGCGCGGGTTCGCTTGTCGATCAGCTTTTCGAGCGCCTGCACTGAGTCGTCTGCGGCAAACCGCACCTCGATGCCCTGTTTCGGCAACATGTGCGCGAACAGCGTATACGTCCCGCCATAGAGCTGCGGCACCGCGACGATGTTGTCGCCGATCTCGGCCAGATTGAGGATCGCGTAGTTGATCGCGGCCATGCCGGCGGATACCGCCAGCGCGCCGATGCCTTTCTCCAGTGCCGCGACACGCTGCTCGAGCACATCGCAGGTCGGATTCATGATGCGCGAGTAGATGTTCCCCGGCACCGCCAGATTGAACAGGTCTGCGCCGTGCTGGGCATCGTCGAATTCGTAGGCCACGGTCTGATAGATCGGCGTCGCGATTGCGTGGGTGGTGGGTTCGGTCTGATAGCCGGCATGTATCGCGAGGGTTTCGTCTTTCACTGCAGGGTTCTCCGAGGCTTTCGTTGAGCCGCGCATTGTGCCGGAGTTTTTCGGCAACCTGCTAATGCGCGCTGAGTTCGCGATCTGAAGGCGGCCTCTTTTCGTCGGCGCGGTGCGTACGCGGTGCATAATTGCGCGATGTTCGACCCTGCACCGCTCCGGCTCACCCCGACCGCCCGGTTGGCCCGCAACGAAACGCGCGCATTGGCGAGTGCCTTCAGCGGCAGCGGAGCGACCGCCTGGTTACCGCCGAAAATACTCAGCTTCTCCGCCTGGCTTGGTGAACTCTGCGCCGACTACCTGCTCTGTGCCGGCGACGATCGAACGCTCGTCAGCGGTGGCCAGGCGCAACTGTTGTGGCAGTCGATTATCGAAGAGGCGGTTTTCGTTGGCGAACCACGGGTCGCTGCGCTCGCTCAACGGGCGTGGCGACTGATTCACGAACACGATTTGCAGCGCCCGCAGCAGTGGCCTTCATTATTGTTGTCCGAAGACAGCCAGCGGTTCAAAAGCTGGTCGGCCCGATTTCGAGCGTTGTGCATTCGTCAGGGCCTGGTGGACGACTGGACACTCAACGCGGAGCTGCCCGGTCACATCGAAGCGGGCCATGTCCGGCTGCCCGAGCGGATTGAACTCGCCGGTTTCGAATTGCCGATGACGCCGTTGCAGATCTGCATTCTCGACGCTGCGGCGGCAGCAGGCACGACGCTGATCCACCTTCAACCACCGAGCGGTGACGGGCAACTGTCGCGGATTCAAGCCTTTGTATCGCCCGACGACGAATTGCGGGCCGCGGCCCGCTGGGCGCGGGCACAACTGGAAGAGGATGGAAGCCGATCGATCGGCGTGGTTGTCCCCGACCTGGCCGAGCGACTGCCGCGCGTTGAAAGTCTGTTCCGCCGGGAGTTCGACCCGCCGGGTTTCGTCTTGACGCATACCGGCACCCATGTCGGCTCCCTCATCGGCGCCCCTATCAGCACCCCTATCAGCACGGCGCCGTGGCACATTTCGCTCGGCAAGCCCCTGCCGGATTGGCCCTTGGTGAGCGATGCGCTGGCGCTGCTGAACCTGGCGACACAACAATTGACTCAGCCGGAGGCGATCCGCCTGTTGCGTTCTCCGTTCCTGCCCGGCTGGCCCGACGAGGCACCGGTCAGGGCGCGGACCCTCGC
The DNA here is from genome assembly GCA_963735085.1 of uncultured Gammaproteobacteria bacterium. GTDB lineage: Bacteria > Pseudomonadota > Gammaproteobacteria > Pseudomonadales > Azotimanducaceae > DATJGR01. The sequence goes on along the minus strand of CAVTJP010000005.1, from coordinate 617,241 downwards.
ACGCCTGGCCCGGGAAGCGCCCTACGATTTGACGTTCACCGAACTACGGTGGGCGCTGGATGCCTACGGCGAGACACAACTCTCGGCGCGCTTGGTCGTCTGGCAATCCCAACGTCAACAACACGCCAGCCCCGCATGGCCTTCGGAGTGGATGGCCCGTTTTCAACAGGAGCTGTCCAGTCTCGGTTTTGGCAGCGGTCGGGCCCTCGACAGCACCGAGTACCAAGTGCTACAGCGTTGGCACGATCTGCTCGAAACCCAGGGCGCACTGGATGCGGTTGCCGATGCGCCCGTGGCGCGCACCCGAATGTTGAACCTGCTTGTTGAATCTGCAGATGGCGCCGTGTTCCGCGAACAGAATCCCGGCGTACCGGTGGAAGTGCTGGGGGTCGAGGAAGCATTGGGTTCGCGCTTCGATGCGCTCTGGCTCACCACGCTCAATGCCGATACGTGGCCCGGGTCGCCACGTCGCGATCCGCTGATCCCCGCGGCAATTCAAGCCGATCTGCCCCGCGCGAGCGCGGCGGGTGCGCTGGCACAGGCGCGCCTGGAATTGCAGGCGCTGCTGCGGTGCGCCGGGTCGGTCGAAGGGAGCTTCGCCCACGGAGGCGGCGAGCAGGAGATGCACGTCACCGGTTTGTTGCGCGCCTGCCCGGTCATCCGGCTGGATCCGATCGAGCCGACCGCCACGGCGCGTTGGGCCGGTCGAGCGGTCGATGATCGAGCCCCCGTCCTCGAACTGACGCGCGTTCGCGGCGGCACGGGCGTGTTGCGCAATCAGTCCGATTGCCCGTTTCGCGCGTTTGCCGAGCGACGTCTCGACGCGCGCGACCTGAAACTGCCGCGGCCGGGACTCGACGCCGGCCAGCGCGGTACCGTGGTGCACAAAGCGCTGGATGAGTTCTGGCGCGGTCTGGCCGATTTCACCGTGCTCGCCGCGCTCACCGATGGCGAACGCGAAGCGCGTATCCGCGACGCGGTGGTTCGCGCGCTCGATGCATTCGGCAGCCGGTTTCGGCTCGTCCTGACACCGGCCGGCCGCCAACTCGAGCAGCGTCGAACTGCGCGTGTCGTCGAGCGCTGGCTCGACGAAGTGGAATTGCACCGTGCGGCATTCCGCGTCGAGGCCCACGAACACAATATCGAAATGCAGTTCGCCGGCATTACGCTCAACGGCACCATCGACCGTATCGATCGGCTCGCTGACGGTACGCGGATACTGATCGACTACAAAACGGGCCGCGCCGGTAGCCGCGACTGGGCTCCCACCAGCCGTATCGCAGATCCGCAGCTGCCCGCATATGCCGTTGCGCTGGAACCTTCGCCAGGCGCCATAGCGTTTGCTCACCTGCGTCCAGAGGCGCTCAGCTTCGAGGGGCTGTCCGCAACGCGGAGCGGCATTGATGGCGTGACCGAAATCGCATCGCTACGCAAGCCATTTCCCGGCATCGACAGTTGGTCCACGCTACTGACGGCCTGGCATACCCAACTCGATGGGCTGGCGGCGCAATTCAGAGCCGGCGTTGCGGCGGTGGATCCACGCAAGCCGGACGTGTGCCGCCGCTGTCATCTGCACGCGCTGTGCCGGATTCAGGAACGCGCGCCAGTAGCTGCTGACGAGGCTGACGGCGATGACTGATCGGAACGCGGACGCGGAGGATGATCGTGCCCGCAGCGCGGCCGTGGATCCCGCCCGTTCGGTCATCGTGCAGGCGCCCGCCGGCTCCGGCAAAACCACGTTGCTGGTGGAGCGTTACCTGGGACTGTTGGCGGTCGTCGATGCGCCCGAAGAAATTCTCGCGATCACGTTCACACGAAAAGCAGCGGCGGAGATGAAGCAGCGGATCCTCGGCTACCTGGAGCCGGGCTTTTGTGCCGAGAAGGCCCATGAAGTGCTCGCGTTGCGCAAAGCGCGCGCGGTAGAGGCGCGGGTAGCCGAATGGGGGTTGCGGGAAAATCCCCAGCGCCTGCTGATTCGCACCATCGACAGTTTTAATCACTACGTTGCCCGTACCATGCCCGTCGCGAGTGGGCTCGGCCCGGTGCCGGTGCCGGCGGACAACACCCGTGCGCTGTATCGCCGAGCGGCGCGCCAGGTGTTGGCATTGGTGGACACGTCTGACCCGCTCGCCGCGGATCTGATGCGGCTGCTCGACTGGCGCGATCACCGCAGCCAGGACATCGAGGATCTGCTGGCCGACTTGCTCGGCAAACGCGATCAATGGCTGCGGGCGTTCGGCGTCACCGGCACGTTGGCTCGACGCGAACTGGAAGCCGTTCTGCACACCGTGGTCGCACAACAGCTCGAGCGTAGCGCCGAGGTGTTCGACCGCGTGCTGCGAGCCACCCGGATTGCAGCGGCCGACGTGCTGGAGTTGCTGCAGCATGCAGCGCGTAGGCTCATCGCCAACGGTCACGTCTCGCCGCTGGAACGTTTCGCTGTCGAGGCGCGGCTACCCGCCGCTGTTCCGGAAGACTTGTCACTGTGGCAGGCGCTCGGCGAAGCGTTGCTGGTGAAGGACGGTACGCATCTCCGAAGAAAGGTGGACAAGCGCCTCGGCTTCTTGCGGGGAACAGCCGAAAAGGCCCGCTATCTGGAACTGCTTAGCGCGCTCAGTTTCGCTGACGATAGCAGCGCCTTGGCCGATGCGCTGCATCGCGCCCGCCGTTTGCCGGAACCTCGCTATAGTGATGACGAGTGGCCGGTGCTCGACGCGCTGGTGCGGGTGTTGCAGCGTGCCGCACTCGAACTGCGGCTGGTGTTCGCCAGCACCGGGCAGACGGATTTCAGCGGCCTCGCCGCCGCGGCATTGGATGGACTCGGCAGCGAAGAAACGGGCTTCACCGATCTGGGCCTGTATCTGGATCGCCGCATCCAGCACATCCTGGTGGACGAATATCAGGACACCAACTGGGGCCAGCTACACCTGCTCGAAAAACTCACTGCGGGCTGGCAACCGGCTGCCAGTGCTTCGCAGGCGAGTGCGGTGGATGGCCGCAGTCTGTTTCTGGTCGGCGATCCGATGCAGTCGATCTATCGCTTCCGCGAAGCAGAGGTGGGACTGTTCATCCGCACGCGCGATCAGGGCATCGGCGCACTACGACTGGAATCCCGGCGGCTGACCCGCAACTTCCGCTCCCGGGCGGAAATCGTCAGTTGGGTGAATGAGCGGCTCGGGCCTATTTTTCCAACCCGAGAGGATATTTCTGCCGGCGCGGTGGCGTACGCGCGTTCGATGGCCGCGCGCGACGGCGGTGGGCGGGTGGAGGTGATCGCCCGTTCGAGCGCCGCCGCTGAAGCCGCAGCGGTGGCCGACGTCGTCGAGCGTGCAATCGCCGAGCATGCCGAAACTGCGGATTTCAAGGCGGCGATTGTCGTGCGCGCGCGCAGCCATCTGCAGTTCATTCTTCCAGCGTTGCGCGCGCGCGGCATCGCCTATCGAGCCGTCAAGCTCGATCCGCTGACCAGCCGTCCGGTGGTACAGGACCTGCTCGCGCTGACCCGTGCAGTGCTGCAGCCGGCAGACACGGTCGCCGTGCTCGCACTGCTGCGCGCGCCGTTCTGCGGACTGACGCTGGCGGACCTGCACACGCTGGCGGGAGACGGCCGCTCGCTGCAGGAGCCGGACTGCGTGCAGCGTCTGCACGGTGAAGCCCGCTCGCGGGCGGAGCGCGTGTTCAGCGCACTCGACGGCGCTCGCGCGCACTGGCGTCGGCGCCCGCTACGCGAACTGGTGGAGGGCATCTGGCAGCGCCTCGGTGGGCCCGCCTGCTGTGAACATCCGCAGATCGACCTCAGCGATGCGGCGGCCTATCTGCAGAGCCTCGACACGGCCGACGACCATGGTCTGCTCGACGACTGGAACGACTTCCTCGAACTGCTCCACGGCCAGTTCACCGAAGGTGATCCGCCCAGCCCGGGTGTGCAACTCGAGATTCTGACGATGCACGGTGCGAAGGGTCTGGAATGGGATCTGGTGGTGCTGCCGGGATTGAACCGGCAACCGGGTCGCACCGATCGCGAGCTGCTCCACTGGCTGCCGTTCACCGCGGCGGAGGGCGGCGAACGGGTGTTGCTGGCGCCGCTGCGCAGCGCCGACGAAGGCCGCAACCGGCCGCTGGTGGACCTGATCCGCAATGAACAGAAGACCCGCGCCGCGTATGAAAATGAGCGTCTGCTTTATGTCGCGGCCACCCGGGCGCGGGAGCACCTGGTGTTGTCCGCCGCGCTGGAGCCCGACGCCCGTGGTGAGATCAAGCCGAAACCGCAAAGCCTGTTGGCCGATCTGTGGTCGACTGCCGAGGATGCGTTCATCGCAGGCCTGGCGGTGCTGCCCGCGGGGGACGCAGCCATCGACGGCGACGCGAGTGGCAACGTGAAACCCATGACCCGGTTACCCGATCAGACCCTGCGCCGTGTAGCCGCCGACTGGTACCCGACCATTGAATCGCGATTGCACTGGACGCCCGCGCTGCCGCCGGTCGAACGGCAGGTGGCGGTGGACTTCAACTGGGCCGGCAGCAGCGCCCGACGTACCGGCACCGTGTTGCACCGGTTGCTCGAACGGGTAGGCCGGGTCGGCATCGAGCAATTCGACGCCGCCGAGCGGCAACGCCTGATCGAACGCATCCCGCAGCTGTTACGTTCGATGGGTGGTCGCGGCGACGCACTCACGACAACGACCGAAATTGTCCGCCGCGCATTCGAGCACACGCTCGACAGCGACATCGGCCGCTGGCTGCTGAGCGACCGCCACGACGCCGCAGCCTGTGAGTTGCCGATCGCGGGCCTGATCGACGGTCGCCTGGTGAATGCCATTGTCGATCGCACGTTCATCGACGCGGCAGGTCTGCGCTGGATCGTCGATTACAAGTCCGGCTACCACGCCGGTGCGGACCTGGAGGCATTTTTTGCGCAGGAAAGCGAGCGCTACCGGTCGCAACTCGGCACTTATGAGCGCCTGTTCGCACAGCTCGGGGATCGAAAGATTCGCACGGCGCTGTATTTACCGAGGCATGGCCGGCTGGAGGTGATCGATTGACTACGCCCGGCGCGTCCAATCCGGCAATCCGAACGCTGTTGCTGTGTGATCTGGTTGCCAGCACGCAACTCGTCGAACGCATCGGCGATGCGAGAGCGGCCGATCTGCTGGCGCGGCACGATCGCATCGCACGGGACCTGCTGATCGCTTTCAACGGCCGGGAAATCGACAAGAGCGACGGCTTCCTGCTGCTGTTCGAACGGCCGATCGAGGCAGTTCGCTTCGCGGTCGCCTACCAGAGGAGGCTGCGCGAGCTTGGCGTGGCATTCGATGCATCCGTGGTCTCGCGGGTCGGTATTCACCTCGGTGAAGTGGTGCTGCGCGCGAACGCGCAGCAAGACATCGCGCGTGGCGCGAAGCCGTTGGAAGTGGAGGGACTGGCGAAAGCGATTGCGGCGCGGGTGATGTCGCTGGCCGGCGACGGCCGGATTCTGTTGACGCGTACGGCATACGACTTCGCGCGCCGCGCCGCGGTCGCAGCCAGTATTCGACCGCTCCACCTTGAAACCTGTTTCTTGCCCGTTGATGAGACACCGCAATAATCAGAATCCGAGAGGCCCAGTGACATCCCGCGCGACGCGTTTTCTCGCGGTCGCCGCGTTTTTTGCCACATGCCTCGCGCCAGCTGCAACCGTGGCTCGATACGAGCACGCTGTCGGTGTGATCGCGCCGCATCCTGTCACCTATGTATTGGCGAATGATCAGACAGCGGAGACGGCTGCTACCCCTGCAGCCTGCCCGCCGACGCTAAAGGTCTTTGACTATGTGCGAACCGGCGGTATCGCCGGTTTCATGGATCACCTCGAGGTCTTCGAAAGCGGATGCTACGCCCGCAGCAGACGTGGCGGCTCCTCGACTGGATGGTTACGCGGCCCCGACAAGCAGCGTTTCCTCGACTGGCGCGCGAGGCTGCACAGTTTCGAATGGGAAACGAGTTCACCTCCGGGCGCGTCGGACAGGATGTACGAGCATTTGTCCTTCACCGGCTCGGGCGACGAAGCGGGTAATCGAGAGTATGGTGAAATGCTTTCCTGGCTGCGCCGGCTCCTTCGGCAGGAGCTGTAGAGTCAGCGCAGCAAGATGGATCGGAACTTCTTGCTGCCAGCTGCACGGGGGAAACTATGACACTGGCCAAGTACCGGATTTTGGCCGCTTTCGCGGTATGTGCATTCGGCGTCGGCGCGTGGGCGGCGGATGTCAACGGAAGTAAAGATGACCCGATGCTTGGTCGCTTCGATGGCTCCGAGATCCGCGTTTACAAGCAACTGGAATTCGACGCGTTTCCATACATCACCGGGCGATACTCGTCCGATGGCGGAAATGCGCAAACGGTCGAAGGAAAGCTGACGATGATCGGCTATGCCCTGCCTGCGGGTGTCTCCCAGATAGCAGTCGCGCGCAACTTCAGGACGCGGCTCGAGGGGCAGGGCTTCACGGTAAACTTCGAGTGCAACACCGCCAAAGGCGACTGCGGAAACGCGCTGGATTTGGCCTCGCAAATCAAGAAGCCGAGCGAATTGCCAAACCCCGGCGTCTATGAGTGGGACCGTTGGAATTTCCATTTCATCAGCGCGCGCCTCGAACGCCCCAAAGGTGATGTATTTGCATCTGTGTGGGTGACGAAATATGCCAATGCACCGGAGCCGCTCTACGTCTATGTGTCGGTTCTGGAGCAGCAGGCAATGGCCAACAAAATGGTCGACGCCTCGAAGATGGCGAAAGAAATTGCCGAAAACGGCCGCATCGCGCTGTACGGGATCTATTTCGATTCCGACAAGGCAGATTTGAAACCCGAATCAGAGCCGACGGTCGAGCAGATCGCTCAGCTCCTGAAGGATCAGTCGAACCTCGAGTTGGTCATCGTCGGTCATACCGATAACAGGGGCGGCTTTGAATACAATATGGACCTTTCAAATCGCCGCGCGCAGGCCGTGCGCGACGCGCTCATAACAGGTCAGGGTATCGCGCCGGCAAGACTTCTGGCCTGGGGCGCCGGCTATCTGGCGCCCGTCGCATCCAACAGAACCGAAGAGGGGCGCGCCAAGAACCGACGAGTGGAGTTGGTGGAGAAGTAGCGACCGCCGTATTCGCACGATTGGATCGGAACGGTGTTCAACTTCAATAGTCGAAGCGCGCAGTGTGCCGGGCACGTGACGTTCGTAATATTGGGCCTCGCCCAACGAGGGAGAACATGGACACCGCACTGGCATTGAAGTACTTCGGCATCGACTGGATCGCGATGGCACTGACGTTTGTTGCGATCCTCAAACTCGGCAACAAGTCTCGCTCGGGATTTACCACCATGATGTGTGGCAACACCTGTTGGGTGATCGTGGGCGTGCTGACCGGCAGCATCGCGATGGTGCTTGCGAACGCGGTTTTCCTTGCGATGAACGCGAGGGGTTGGCGGCGGTGGACCGCAGATTTAGCGGCGAGCGAAGCCGACTGAGGACTTGAACGCAGAAGGATACTGTACCGGCCAGCGCCTATCCCGCGAGCATTGCGAAGAACGGGTTGTCGTCGTGGGGTGTCCCTTTGCAACCACTGCTCAGGCAGGGCGGATGAGTTGCGCCAGACTGTTATCGCGAATCTCGTACAGTTCGATCACGTTGCCGAATGGGTCCTTGCCATAGATCGCGGAGGCAATTCCGAAATCTACCGGTGTGCCGACGAACTCCATGCCGGCGGCAACCAGGCGCGCGTATTCGTCCGCGAGACCGTCGACCTGCAGCGCGAAGTGCACGTACCCGTAATCGCACGGACGGCCGCGCTTATCCTCCGGTTGCGGATTGCTGTACTGCCAGAGTTCCAGATACGCGTTGGCGGCCTTCAGCATGGCCATCTTCGCAGCCACGTTCGGCAATCCGATCGCACGATCGGCGAGCGGATTGTCGCGTTTGAAGTCGGAGGTCTGGACGACTTCGAAGCCGAGCGTGTCGCGGTAGAAAGCGAGGGCTCTGTCGAAGTCCGGTACGCCGAGCGCGATGTGGTGGATACCTACGATCACTTGCGTTGCTCCTATCCGTTAACGTTGTGTATACACGCGGATGTTGCGCACCGATGATCCAATCGCGCAAATGCGATATCTGGCAGAGTAGCCGCCGAACCCGATTGAGGCGAGCCATGATTGGCACATCGATGCTGCGGATACGAGCGTTTCGCGCCGGTGACCAGGTGGCGGCACGAAATCTCATCAACGCCGGGTTGGGTGAACACTTCGGTTGCATCGACGGCGACGCGAACCCCGATCTCATCGACATTGAGGCGTCTTATATCTCACGCGGCCACCCGTTCTTCGTTGCCGAGCTTTCAGGGCTACTCGTAGGGACAACCGGCATGCTCATTCTTCCGCCCCGCGCGCAACTCGTTCGCGTCTCGGTAGCGAAGGCCCAACGACGTTGCGGTGTTGCGACGGCGCTGCTTCGTCATTGCGTCGAGCACGCTCGCACGCAGGGTCTTTCGATTCTCGAAGCGCGTACGCAACCCGAGTGGATCGATGCATCGAGGTTCTATCTGCGGCATGGGTTTCGAGTATTCGGGAAGGACAGCATCGACGTCCATCTGCGTCGCGACGTGACATTGTGAGTCCGAGGTCGACCTGTATCGCCGCGCGTGTTGGCGTCGCGCGACGGTGTGATAGCCTCGTGCGAATGCGCCGTGAGATGAGTCATTGATGATCCAGAAGCATCCTAATCACCTGCGCAGCGAGATGAAATGTCCGGTCGCGCTCGCTGACGTTGTTGATCTGTTGTAATTTCGCACTCGTGCGTCGAAGCAGGCTGCATTGACCTCGTCGGCGCAGTTCACGTACGCGTCCGATTCATCTTCGCGATTTCGCGCAGGCCGGTCAGGATCAATTCGCGTACCAGATGATCGAACAGGCCGGCGCGCGCAAATACTTGTGAAAAGCCACCTGTTGCGATGACCAGCGATGCTTCGCCTGAAAACGCCTCTGCAGCAAGGCGCTGGGTCAATTCCTTGATCATGCCGATGTTGCTGAAGAACAGTCCGCTCTGAATGCTCTCGATCGTCGAACGGCCCAGTGCGGTCTCGACCGGCACGATCTCCACGTTAGGGAGTGCCGCCGTCTTCTCTTCGAGCGCTTCCATCGCCAGCCGCACACCGGGCAGAATCGCGCCACCGAGGAAATTCCGGTCGCGCGAAACAGCCGCCAACGTAGTCGCAGTGCCGAAATCGGCGATGATCAGGTTGTGGCCCGGAAACAGGTGCAGCGCGCCGACCGCGTCGGCAATGCGATCTCCGCCGACTTCCTTGGGTTCCTTGTAGCGAATGTGCAACCCGGTACGCACGCCCGGCCGCAACATGAGCGGTTCGACGCGAAAGTACTTTTCGCAGCACGCGCGCAGCGAGTAGACGTAATCCGGTACCACCGAACACATGGCGATCTCGTCTATTGCGTGCGGATCGACATCGTTCTCGCGCAGCACGCTGCGCAGGAACAGGCCGAGTTCGTCCGAGGATCCGCGCGCCGCCGTCGAACGGCGGAACTGCATCACCAACTCGTCGCCGTCGAAAACGCCGCCGTAGAGCTGTGTGTTACCGACGTCCAGACACAGCATCATGATGCGAGGTCCACGTTGTCGATCAGCCGTACTGTGCCATCGGTGGTACCGATGCGTACTGCACCGAGGCGCCGGCCGCGGGTGGTGACCACATAGTCCACGTCGAACCCTGCGGATCTGAGGAGTGCCTCGGCGCGTTTGTCGCACGTCGAGGTAGAGAGGATTTCATAAAACTGCGGCGCAATGCGGCGCGCGTCGGGATCGAGCCGGACGTTGCGCGAACTCAGCGCCAACCCGTCGGCTTCGCGAATGATCGGACACGGCACGATGGAGGTGTCGAGGAAGAACGCCGCGGCCATGTCGCGAATCAGCAGATATTGTTGGTAGTCCTTCTCGCCGAAGTACGCTTTGTCGGCGCGTACCAGATTCAGCAGCTTCATCACGACGGTCATCACGCCGGTGAAGTGTCCGGGGCGGTGCGCGCCGCAGAGTTCGCGCGACAGTTCCGTCTCGTCGATTCGAAAGCGGAACCCGTCGGCATAGATTTCGTCGTAGGTCGGCATCAGCACATAGTCGGCGCCGAGTTGCCGCAACATCGCGATGTCTTCGCCCAACGGCGCCGGATACGCGGCCAGATCGGTCGATTGATCGAACTGCGTGGGGTTCACATAAATGCTCGCGACGACGATGTCGTTCTGCTGCCGCGCGCGCCGCACCAGCGATGCGTGTCCCGCGTGCAGCGCGCCCATCGTCGGCACAAAGCCGATGCTGCCCGTCAGCGATGTTCGCAGCGTGCGCCACTGCGGCAATGCATCGACGACCTTCAAGCGTATGCCTCGCTGCAACGCGGGTACCGGCCGTCGACGACATCGGTATGGAAGCGCGTCACCGCGTCGGTGACGAAATCCGCCCCTTTACAATAGTGGCGTACGAATTTCGGTTTGAAGCCGGTTTGCAATCCAAGTAGATCGTGCAGCACCAGCACCTGGCCGTCGGTACCGTCGCCGGCACCGATGCCGATGGTTGGAATATCAATGCGCTGCGTGATCTCGCGTGCCAGCGGCGCTGGTACGCACTCGAGCACCAGAGCAAAGCAACCCGCTTCGGCGAGCCGTTGGGCGTCGTCGACGATCTGTCTCGCTGCGGCCGGATCGCGCCCCTGCACGCGGTGGCCGCCAAAACCGTGCACGGACTGCGGCGTCAATCCGAGGTGACCCATCACCGGCACGCCGGACTCGGCGATGTGCGCCATCACGTCGAGCTGGCCAGCGGCGCCTTCGATCTTCACCGCGTGGGCACCGGCTTGCATCAGGTGTTGCACCGCGTCCATTGCCGGCACCAGTCCTTTGCGCGCTGCCAGGAACGGTATGTCAGCGACGATGAATTTGTTCGGTGCGCCGCGCGCGACGGCGCGGGTGTGCAGCGCGATCATGTCGACGTCGGCATGCACGGTGGATTCAAATCCATGCACCACCATCGCGACGCTGTCGCCAACCAGCAGGCAGTCGATCGGGGTCGCATCGAGAATGCGCGCGGACCAATGGTCGTAACAGGTCACCATCGAAAGGCGCGTGCGGTTGTGTTTGCGGGTCGCAAAGTCGAGCACGTTCATTGGCGTAGCCTCCGATCACGTGCGCACAGGAGCCGACCTGCAACCAAATGCCGATCCGGTACCTGTCCGCAGAGCGTGGATCAAGTCCGTTGTTGAAGTAGAGCCCTTTGCCGTTGCGCCGATCCGCCTCCTTTCGGATGGCGGTCGAAGCGGACACAGCGGTCTGCGCCGAGTGTAGCTGCAACAAACCCTGCTTTGGAAGACCGCGCGGGAAGACTGTTAGCCTATGGGTCGTTCGGCCGGACTGTCGTTTGAGACCGCCCGGTTGTACCTTCTAAGACGGTTGGACCCGTGAATGTCTGGAGATATTCGAATGAATCATGAGCCGCGCGTCAAATCCGTGATGTCGTCTTTCCCGTATTCGGTGGCGCTGGATGCGCCGCTGCTCGAGGCGCGCAAGCTGATGCTGGAACATCACGTGCGGCATCTTCCCGTGACGCGGGATCATGAATTGAAAGGCATCATTACGGACCGCGACATCAAATTGTTGCTAGGACCCGAGCTGGATTATCCGAATCCACGTGAGCTGACGGTCGAAGACGGCTTTATCGCCGACCCCTACGTCGTCGACATCAACGCACCGCTCAGCGAGGTCGTTCTGGAAATGGCGAAACGACACATCGGTGCGGCGCTCGTCACGGGTCATGGGCGACTCGCCGGAATTTTCACGACGAGCGACGCGTGCCGGGTTCTCGGAGAGTGGCTGTGCGAGCGCTTTCCGAAAGGGCACGACGCCGCTTGAGCGCATCGCGGCAAACGGTCCGAGGAGCTCGCGTCACAGACCGACCGCATGGCTGGACCCTGGGTAGTACGATGGTCAGGGTCCCGCGCGCCATTGCATACTCGTTAGGTACTGCAAGTCCGTCAAAGCGTCTTCGTGCCGACGCTCGGCGCCACCGATCTCAGCTTCGTCCTGGCGACACCCTCGTTCGACGCGATCGGCAGCGGCATCCGCACCATCGCGGAGCCAGTGCATACGTAAATCTCCGGACTGCGCCTCACGGTACATCGGTTAACGTGGACGATCGTATTGTGATCGGAGCGTCACGATGGCCCACAAACAGATTCTGTTCCGTTCCGCAGCGCGCGAAAAAATACTGCGCGGTGTCGCGCAGCTGGCCGACGCGGTGCGAGTCACCCTCGGCCCGAAGTCCAAGTCGGTACTGATTCAGAGAAAATGGGGTGTGCCGATCGTCTGCAACGACGGCGTCACGATCGCCAAAGAAGTCGATCTGGCCGATCCGACGGAGAACCTCGGCGCACAGATGCTGCGGCAGGCAGCCGAGAACACCGGCGACGCAGTCGGCGACGGCACCAGTACATCGACGCTGCTGGCGGCCGCGATCTTCTCCGATGGCGTCCGCAACATCGTCGCCGGGGCATCCGGCATCGATATCAAGCGTGGTCTCGAGCGAGGCTCGAAAGTGGCGCTTGCAACATTGCAGGCACTGTCGCGACCAGTCAGCACGCGCAAGGAAAAGGCACAGGTCGCGACCATATCGGCGCACAACGATACGACCATTGGCGAACTGGTGGCCGAGGGCATGGAACGGGTCGGGGACGAGGGCGTCATCACCGTCGAAGAATCGAAAACGACCGAGACGGTGCTCGATGTCGTGGAAGGCATGCAGTTCGATCGCGGTTACCTGTCACCCTACTTCGTCACCGACACCGAGAAGATGGAAGCCGTGCTCGAAGATCCCTACGTGCTCCTGTGTGACCGCAAGATCAACGTCCTGAAGGATCTGATTCCGCTGCTCGAACAGGTCGCCAAATCCGGCTATCCGGTGTTAGTAGTTGCAGAGGACATCGAAGGTGAGGCGCTGGCCACCTTGGTGGTCAATCAGATCCGCGGCGTGCTGAAGAGCGTTGCCGTGAAGGCGCCGGGCTTCGGCGACCGCCGCAAGGCGATGCTGCAGGACATCGGCGTCCTCACCCAGGGCACCGTAGTGTCCGAGGAAGTGGGCCTCAAACTCGAGAATGTGCAGCTAGCCGAACTTGGCCGCGCCCGCCGCGCGGTCGTAGACAAGGAGAACACGACCATCATCGGAGGGCGCGGTGACCGCGCCGGCATCGAAGCGCGCATGCAGCAAATCCGCCGTGAGATCGACAAAGCCACCAGCGACTACGACAAGGAAAAGCTCGAGGAGCGTCTCGCAAAGCTGTCGGGCGGTGTCGCGGTCATCCGCGTCGGGGCCCCGACCGAAGCGGAAATGAAGACCAAACACGAGGCGCTCGACGATGCGATCAGCGCAACCAAGGCGGCGGTAGCCGAAGGCATCGTGCCGGGCGGCGGCCTGGCGCTGCTGCGCTGCATCGATCGGGTCGCCGAAGAGGAAGCGAATACGAGCGGCGACGAACGCACCGGCATTCAGATCTTGAAGCGTGCGCTGGAAGTCCCAACGCGACAGATTGCCGAAAACTCGGCCGTAGATGGCGGCGTCGTGGTGAACGAGATGCGCAAGAGTGAAGGTGCGATCGGCTTCGATGCGGCGCGCAACATCTATTGCGACCTGTGCGAGGCGGGCATCGTCGATCCAACCAAAGTAGTGCGCATTGCACTGGAGAACGCCGTGTCGGTCGCGAGCGTGCTGCTGCTGACCGAGGCGACAATGACGGAGCTGGCCGAGAAACCGAAGGAACCGGCAGCCGAGCCTGAACTCGGCCTGTGAGGATGCGGCATGGAGCTGGCGCGCTGGCGTTTCTTCGTTTCTTCACCGTTTCCTCGCTCCAACTTTCATTTGCTGATGGGACACTTGTGCTGTCTAACACCGCGCGCCCGCTGCAAGACGCGGTGGGGCAAATTTGATCGAGCCGCCTTCGTGCGCTGCGCGAATCGCACGGACGCCGCAAGGTTGTGTACGTCGATCGCCATGACGCGATCTGTGCCGCTTGCATGCGACTGCGTGCGGTCGTTGGGGTCAATTATCTCGCGAGCAGTACCGGCTCCAGTTCACCGAGTAGCTCCGGTGCGGCGGCGAGCAGCGGGCTATCGTGCGCGAGCATCAGCAGTCCGCAATCGCGCCGTCGCGCAAGGGCGCGCAGGTTCGCTCCGCCATCCTCCAGATCGACGATCGTCGTGCGGGCTCCGACGAGCCGCATCGCGTCGAGTTGCCCGCGCAGGCGCGCTCGCGTTCGCGCGTCACCGCCGAGCACGATCACGAGATCGCGATCGCGCGCGACCAACTGCGCACTCTCGAGCGCGCGATCGGCGGCCGGGCTGTCCTCGTACAGCAGCACGACCGCGCTGCCGGCGCGGCGTTGGTGCCGCTCGATCAACAGCGAGCAGCTGGCACTGGCGGTGATTCCCTGCACCGTCGAGCCGACCCGCCGGCCGGTCAGCGCCATGTGACCCGACGTGCCGAGCGCGAGCAGATCGACTTCGGAAGACGCGGCGCGCAATTCCTCGACGACGCGGCCGTGCGTCGCGCGGAACGACCAGTGCAGGTGGTGGCGCGTCGCCGTTGCCTCGAACGCAGCGCGAGCCTTCTGCGCCTGTGCGTTCAACGACCGTTCCATCGCGCCGAGGTCCAGCGCGCGACGGCCGGCCGACGTGAGGCCGACCTCGAGCGCGAACGGCAATGCCGCGAGCCGCAGCAGGTCGGTATCATGGACGAACAACCCGAGCAGTTCGGCATCGAGACGCGCCGCCAGCGCCGCGGCGGATTCGAGCGCGGCGTGGCTGTGCGCCGACGCGTCGAGGGCCACGAGGATGCGTTTGATCTGCGTCGTCACGGTTTGTGCTCCGCGCGCTGGGCCCGCGCGACTGCGGCCATCGCGACCAGCTTCGCCTCGACGCGCGCGTTGACGCTGCCGTCCGGGAAGCGCCCGTCGCTGCCGCGCGCGCCGGCCGGTAGTCCGGTCAGCAGTTCGATCCCTTGATCGACCGTCGCCATCGCATAGACGTGGAACCGACCCGCCTCGACTGCATCGACGACGTCCCGTCGCAGCATCAAATGTTTGACGTTCGATTGCGGAATCAGCACGCCCTGATTTCCGTCGAGACCGCGTTTCGCGCACACGTCGAAGAACCCCTCGATCTTCTCGTTCACGCCGCCGATCGGCTGGATCTCACCGTGCTGATTCACCGAGCCGGTCACCGCGATCGCTTGTGTCAGCGGCACGTCGGCGAGCGACGACAGCAACGCGAAGAACTCCGCGGCCGATGCGCTGTCGCCGTCGACGAAACCGTACGTCTGCTCGAACACGAGGCTGGCCTGCAACGTCAACGGTTCGTTCGGACAGAATCGACCCGCGAGCAGCCCGGACAGGATCAGCACGCCCTTCGAATGGATCGGTCCGCCGAGGTCGACCTCGCGCTGAATGTCGATGACCTCGCCTTTGCCGAGTCGCGTGCGCGCGGTGATCCGCGTCGGGTGACCGAACGCGTGATCGCCGAGCGTCATCACCGTCAAGCCGTTCAGTTGACCGACCGCGGCACCGCCGGTCGCGATCATCAGCGTGCCGCGCAGCGTGTTCTCGAGCAGCCGCTCGCGGATGCGCGAATGGCGCCTTTCGCGCGCATCGAGCGCGCGCTGCACGTCGCTCGCGTCGATGCGCGTGTGCCCCGCGGCGTCCGCCCAGTAATCCGCCTCGCGAACGCAGTCGGCAATCTTGCCGAAGCGCGTGGTCAACTTTTCCGCGTCTTCGATCATTCGCGAGCCGTGCTCGATCAGCCGCGCGACCGCATTCGCGTGCAAGGGCTTGAGCGACTCGCGCCGCGCGAGCGTCGCGAGAAATCCCGCATATTGCGCGTCGTTGCCCGCACTGCGGTCCATCAGTTCGTCGAAATCCGCGGCGACCTTGAACAGATCTTCGAAGTCCTCGTCGAACTGACTCAGCAGGTAGTACAGATCGCGCTCGCCGACGAGCATGACCTTCACGTCGATTGCAATACACTCCGGCTCGAGCGACACGGTGCTGATGAAGTTGAAGACCTGGCCGAGCGATTCGATGTCGATCTCGCGCGCCCGCAATACGCGCTTCAATCCTTCCCACGCGTACGGCTGCAGCAGAACCTTGCGCGCGTCGAGGATCAGGTAGCCGCCGTTCGCTTCGTGCATCGCGCCCGGTTTGATCATCGTGAAGTCGGTGACGAGCGCGCCGAGTTGTGCCTGGTGCTCGACGCGGCCGACTAGATTCGCATACGTGGGATTGTCGACGTGCACCACCGGCGCGCCGACCTGCTTGCTGTGATCGACGAGTACGTTCACCTGATAACGGTGCAGCAATGGCGCACGCATGTCCTGGTCGGACACCGGCATGCCCATCATCATCGCCGGTCCTTCCGTGCGCCGGAATTGATCGGCATGCTCGATCACGTCGCGCTCGACTTCGTCGAAGAATGCAATGACGGCCGACAGATCGGCGTATTTGGCGCGCTCGTCGGCCATGATCTGGCGCACGACCGACATCACGACGTCGCGATTGAGCTTTCTGACCTCTTCCTGCATGTCGCGCCGCCAGCGCGGGAGTTGCTGAATGACGCGATCGAGCTGTTCCTGCAGCACGCCGACGTTGCGCTCGATCGCCTGTCGTTGCTCCAGCGGCAGCTTTTCGAACTCTTCGGGTTTGAGCACTTCCCCGGCCTGCATCGGCGCGAACGCGAAGCCGGCGGGTGTGCGCATCAGCCGCACGTCGAGTTCCGTGGCCTGCTGCTGCAGCGCGAGAAATGCCTGTTCCTGCTTCTGTTTGAAGCCATCTTCGGCTTCCTGCAGGCGCGCCTGGTATTCGTCGCTCTCGAGCGCTTCCGGAACGGCGCTGCCGAACTCGGCGACGAGCTGCGCCATGTCGGTGCGCAGTTCGACGCCGCGGCCGGCCGGCAATTCGAGCGCGCGCGGCTTGTGCGGATCCTCGAAGTTGTTGATGTAGCAGTAGTCCGACGGCACCGGCTCGGTTGCCGCCTGCTCGGCGACGATCTGCCGAACGATCGAATGGCGGCCACTCGAGCTCGGCCCGAGCGCGTAGACGTTGAAGCCGTTCCGGCGGATGCCGACGCCGAAGCGGATCGCGTCGAGCGCGCGCGCATGACCGACGACCGTCGCGAGATCCTGCAATTCGTCTGTCGATTCGAAGCCGAGACGCGCAGGGTCGCAACGCGCGAAGAGCTCGTCGGCGGCGAGGTGGCGTAACTCCATGAATACTCCCGATGCGTCTTGCGTGACAGTTGGAGGCGCGAACGTCGATTCGACCACACGGCCGGTGATCATGGCCAACGATTCGAATCGTCCATCGCGCGACCCGAAAGATTCAATCGGGAGCCGCTACGTGGATTCCCTGACATCCGGCTCGGGTCGGGGCACTTAGCATCGTTTCGAGTCGGCGGTACAAGTCTGAGGAATTCGTCGCATGTCAGTAGCCCTTCTATGCAATCGGGAGGTCGTCGTCGCCGCTCCCGATACGTCGGCGCGTGAGGCGGCGGAATTGATGCGCATTCACCACGTCGGGGACCTCGTCGTCGTGGAGCAGCGCGGCGGCGAGCGATGTCCCGTGGGTCTGATCACGGACCGCGATCTCGTCGTCGAGATCATCGCGCAAAAGGTCGACCCAGCCTCCGTGACGGTCGGCGATTTGATGACGCGCGACGTCGAGACGGTGCACGAGGCAACCGACTTCTGGGATGCGCTGTTGCACATGCGCTCGTGCGGGGTGCGGCGCGTTCCCGTCGTCGACGACAGGGGCGGTCTCGTGGGCATTTTCACGTTCGACGATGCGCTCGAACTCGTGTCGGAGGCGATGGTCGACCTCGTCAAGATCGTCGCCGGTCAGGTCGGACGTGAACGACGGACGCGTCCTGCCGGCGAGGCTTAGTCGCCGCGGCGCCGCCCCAAACCACTCCTGACGATCACGCTCAGTCGTGATGACCCGCGTGTTCTCCCGGGCATTCGGCGGCCACAGCGCGGCAATCGGGATCGACCAGGCATTCGCGGAGTCGGCGAGCGGCGGTGGTGGTGAATCTTGCGTTGTTGAATGTCGCCGCGCGGCAGCTTGCCGTCACGGCGTCGTAGCAGACCTTCAGGTCGTCGTCCGTGGTTGCGAGATACGCCGTCCCGGCCGCGTCGGCCCGCAGCGTATCGATCCACAGCAATCGGCAGGCGATCCTGAAGTACGACGAGCCGCGTAGTCGGGTTACTTGTCCAGATCACTCGCGCCGTGCCGCTCCGGTACCTGCGACTCTTCCGATCCCCATGTTTTGTTGACGCGCCGGCCACGTTGCACTGCCGGCCGCTCCTCGATCTCCGTCGCCCAACGCACGACGTTGCCGTACGACTTCGCGTCGAGGAACACCTGCGCATCGTAGATGTTGTGCAGCACCAAGGCGCCGTACCACGGATAGGTGGCGATGTCGGCGATCGTGTATTCGTCGCCGCCGAGATAGCGTCGCTGCGCCAGGTTCCGGTCGAGCACATCGAGCTGCCGTTTCACTTCCATCGTGTAGCGATTGATCGGGTATTCGAACTTCTCCGGCGCGTACGCATAGAAATGCCCGAAGCCGCCGCCCAGGTAAGGCGCACTGCCCATCTGCCAGAACAGCCATGACATGCATTCCGCGCGCGCCGAAGGCGCCTTCGGCAGAAACGCATCGAACTTTTCGGCCAGGTAAACCAGGATCGCGCCGGATTCGAAAACGCGGGTCGGCGGTGATGTGCTGTGATCGACCAGCGCAGGAATCTTCGAGTTCGGATTGGCGGCAACGAAGCCGCTGCCGAACTGATCGCCGTCACCGATATTGATGAGCCACGCATCGTATTCGGCATCTTGTTTGCCGATGGCGAGCAGTTCTTCGAGCAGCACCGTCACCTTTACACCGTTGGGCGTCGCGAGCGAATAGAGTTGCAGCGGATGCTTGCCGACGGGTAGGTCCTTGTCGTGGGTTGTCCCGGCGATCGGGCGATTGATATTCGCAAAGCGCCCGCCGCTTTCGGCATCCCATTTCCAGACGGTTGGCGGTGTGTACGAAGTGGAGTCGGTCACAGTGAGTTCCTCTGAAGTCCGAGCCGTTTAGAAATTGCGCCCGATTGCGGCATGCAATCATAACGATGCATTGCGTGGGAGTGGACTCGCGTCCATCACGTTCCGCGCTCGAAATAGGGCTGGTTCAACGCGTCCGCCCAGCGGCCATGTCGCAAAAATTCGCGGATGTGGTCGCGCCAGGGCGCTACATCGAGTTGCTGTGCGCGCAGCCAGTCATCGTTGAAGTAAGAGTGCTGGTAGCGAAGGCCGCTATCGCAGATCAATGTCGCCACCGCACCGCATTCGCCACGTTGTTGCATCTCGTGCAGCAGTTGCAACGCGCCGATCAGATTGGTGCCGGTGGAACCCCCGACGGGTCGCCCAATGAGGTGCGACAGTTCGTGTGCGGCGGCGATACTCGCCGCATCCTGCACGCGGATCATGCGATCGACGAGTTCCGGTATGAAACTCGGCTCGACGCGCGCGCGTCCGATCCCCTCGATGCGCGAGACCTTACCCCCCGGCACATCTCGCCGGCCTGCTCGATAGCAATCGAAGAACACCGAACCTTCGGGATCGACGACGCACAGGCGGGTATCGAGTTGCCGATAGCGCAAAAAGCGTCCGAGGGTCGCCGACGTGCCGCCGGTGCCGGCGCCGCACACGATCCAGCGCGGCACCGCGTGATCCTCGAGACGCATCTGCGCGAACAACGTCTCGGCGATGTTGTTGTTGCCACGCCAGTCGGTGGCGCGTTCAGCGTAGGTGAACTGGTCGAGATAGTGTCCGCCGCTCTCGGCCGCGAGGCGCTGGCTTTCGGCGTAGACGGCGCTCGGATCGTCGACGAGGTGGCAACGCCCGCCGTAGAACTCGATCTGCGCTATTTTTTCCGGGCTCGTCGCGCGCGGCATCACCGCGCAGAACGACAAACCGAGCAGGCGCGCGAAATACGCTTCCGATATTGCGGTTGAGCCGGATGAGGCTTCGACCATCAACATCCCTTCGCGGATCCATCCGTTGCAGATCCCATAGAGGAACAGAGAACGCGCCAGCCGATGCTTGAGGCTGCCGGTGGGGTGTGTCGACTCATCCTTGAGAAACAGCACCAGCCCCGGACACCCCGGTATGTCCAACCGCTCCAGATGCGTATCGGCCGAGCGCGCGAAATCGGCTTCGATGCGGCGCACCGCCTGTGTCACCCAGGCTCGGGTCATTCAGCGATTCCAGTCATTCTGATTCTCGAACATCTCGCGCGCGGCGAAACGCCTCACCTAGCTTGCAGCAAACGATGCGTGCTGCGAAAGTCCTTCGCATCGCGCGCTTGGCCGGCCCTGACCAGTAAAGAAGGTTTTTGCCAGTGCGTTGAATGGCGGCTATCTTGCAGCGCTAGCGCCGCGACGAGGACAAACATGCCGTTCTACAGCGAATCTCAAAAGCAGCTTCAGACTCAGTTCGACAGCCGCAGACTTGCCGACAGACTCGAAGCCGCCATCGTGACGGACCAGATCGCTTCGGCGCAGCAGCGAGCCTTCATCGAGTCGCGTGACTTCTTTTTCCTGAGCACTGTGAATGCGCAAGGCGAACCCACAGTGTCGCACAAGGGCGGCGGGGTAGGCGTTGTGACGGTCGTGGATGCCGGTACGCTGGTGTTTCCGAGTTACGACGGCAACGGCATGTTCATGTCGATGGGCAACATTGCCGAGACGGGCAAAATCGGCTTGTTGTTCATCGACTTCGAGACGCCGAACCGATTGCGCGTGCAGGCGACTGCAACGTTCAGCGCCGACGACCCGCTGATGGCGAAATATCCGGGTGCGCAACTGCTGGTGCGTGCAAAGATCGACAAGGTGTTCGTCAACTGCGCGCGGTTGATTCATAAGCACAAGCGGATCGCGGCGTCGCCGTATGTGCCGGATCGAAACGGTGCAATGCCGTTGCCGGCGTGGAAGCGGATCGACATGGTGCAGGATGCGTTGCCTGCGTCCGACATCGGCCGCGCGGAGCACGAAGGTGGGCTCATCACACCGGAACAATATGATGAGAAGCTCGCGTCCGGCGAATCGTGATCTGGTCGCAGCCGCCGACGCATCGATCGCCCCGGCCCGCATGCCGATTCGCACGCCGGTTCACGTAGTCGCCGTCAGTTCGAGCACGAGGCACGCGCTATCGAAGCGCAGGGTCGCGCGGATCAATCTGCTGACGGGTCTCGGCGTCGAAGGCGATGCGCATTGCGGCCGTAACGTTCAGCATCGCTCGCGTGTGGCGCGGGATCCATCGCAACCGAATCTGCGGCAGGTCCACCTCATCCAGGCGGAGTTGTTCGACGAGCTTCTCACGAAGGGCTTTCGGGTGTCGGCGGGCGAACTCGGCGAGAACATCGCGACGTCCGGCATCGATCTGTTGGCACTGCCGGCGGGTACAGAACTGCACATCGGCGCATCTGCACGGGTGCGGGTCACCGGTCTGCGCAATCCCTGTACTCAACTCGACGGTTTTCAGCGTGGACTGATGTCCGCTGTGCTCGATCACGCCAACGATGGGACGCTGGTGCGCCGGGCCGGGGTGATGGGGATTGTGCTGAGCGGCGGCTTTGTCGCGGCTGGCGATACGATTTCAATTGTGCTGCCGACCGAGCCGCATCGCCCGCTCGAGCCGGTGTGACGATGCTCCACAGGAGGTGACACCGTGAAAACGCGTAATCCCATCTTCATCTACTACGTATACGACATGGACCGCGCGCGGCGATTTTATGAATCGGTGTTCGAAGTCACGCCGTCGTTCGAATCCAAAGGCTGGACGACGTTGAACTTCGGTACGTTCGAGCTTGCGCTGCACATCCTGGCGCAGGGTCACACCGACGAGGCACCGCTCCCGCACGCGGGCCTGAATCTCGAAGTCGATCGCATCGAAGACCTGCAGGCGTTGATCGAAGAACACGGTGGTGAACTGCTCGAATTGCGTGAAGCGCAGCGACACGTACCGGATCGGGTTGCGACGTTTCGCGATACCGAGGGCAATGGCTTCGAATTGCGCCAGTACGTAGGGCTTCCGGACTGACGCAGCCGCGGTGTATCGAATCTGTTAGCTCAACGCCTCCACCGGCAGCGCCACGCCATGAATTGCGTTGGCCGCATCGGATGCGAGGAAGGCGATCGCGCGCGCCAGATCCGCCGGGGCCACCCACAGCGTGTGGTCCGCATCGGGCATGTCCTGCCTGTTGCGTGCCGTATCGATGATACTTGGCAGCACACAGTTGACGTTGATGCCGCTGGCCTTCAGCTCGTCGGCAAGACTTTCGGTCAAACGAATCACGACACTCTTCGATGCGCAGTACGCACCCATGCGTCCAGCGCCTTTCAACCCGGCGCGTGCGCCAATGTTGACGATCTTGCCGCTGCCCGCCGCGAGCATCTTGGGCACTGTGGCGCGCACCATGTTCAGCATCGTCTTGACGTTCAGATCGAACATGAACTGCCAGGTCGCATCAGTCGTTTCGTGGACCGTCTCGCCCATCGCGAAGCCCCCTGCGACGTTTGCGAGCACGTCGATCCCACCAAGCTTCGAACTCACTTCAGCGGCGATCCTGTGAGCGGTATCCGGGTCGGTCAGATCGCCGACGAGCATCAGATGCGGGTCTTGCGTCGAGACGATGTCCACCACTGCCAAGGTCGCGCCACGTTGCGCGAATTCGCTGGCGACGGCGCGGCCGAGCGCACCGGCTGCACCGGTGACAACGACGACCTTACCGGCGAAATCCTCCGTCGCAACCAACGCCGCCACTAAGCGGCTCCGGCGAGTTCTTCGAGCGCCTGCCAGTGCAAATCGCCCATCACGCCGTTTGGATTGACCGGCTGAATGCACACGTGGCTCGCGCCGGCGTCGAGATGCGCCTTGATGCGTGCCTTGATCGCATCGGCCTTGCCCCAGGCAAACGTCGCGTCGATGAATTTGTCGGAACCGCCATTGTCGAGGTCGGTGTTGGCCATGCCCATTCGCAGCCAGTTGTTGCGGTAGTTCGGCAACGTCAGGTATATCGCCGCCGCAGCGCGTGCCAGCTGTCGCGCCTTCGCGGCATCGGTTTCGAGGATGATTTTCTGTTCGACGCACAGCCACGGATTCGGTCCGAGCACCTTGCGTGCCATCGCCGTGTGGTCGGGCGACGTGAAGTACGGATGCGCGCCGGTGCAGGTATCGCGTGCCAGTTCGAGCATCTTCGGACCGAGCGCCGCGATGACGCGCGGCGGGTCTTCGGACGGCGCAACCGCGCTGTAGGGTGACGCGTCCATTTTGGCGAGATAGTCGCGCATCGTCGCCACCGGCTTGCCATATGCGAGCCCGCGCACGCCTTCGACCATCGGCTTGTGTGAGACGCCGAGTCCGAGCAGGAAACGATTGCCGGACTGCTCAGCCAGCGTTTTTTGTCCGGCCATCGTGACGCCGGGTTCGCGGTGATAGATAGACGCGATGCCAGTGGCGAGAATCAGCTTCTGCGTGTTTGCGAGCAGCCATGCGGCGTGCACGAACGGGTTGCGTCCGACTGTTTCCGGAATCCACAACGCCGAGTAGCCGAGCGCTTCGATGCGCTGTGCGGTCTCGGCGGCCAGGGTCGCCGCCATCCCGTCTGTAAAGTACCAGACGCCGAGTTTTCCGAGCTTCATTTTTATCGTCTCCCTGCTGAGTTCGATGGAACGATCACTTGCCTTGGAAGTCTCCGGGACGTCGTTCCGAAACCGCCCGGATGCCTTCGTCGGAGTCTTGGGTGCCGCGCAGCCATTGCTGTTCCTTCAACTCGTGTTCGGTGGCCGCGGCGATGCTGTCGGCGAGGCCGTGGCGCATCGTGGCGCGTACCGAAACGACCGCCAGTGGTGCGTTCTCGGCGATTTCGGTGGCCAGCGCCACGGCCGCCGTGCGCAATGCGTCTGCCTCGACGAGCTGGTCGGCGAGACCGATCTTCAGTGCTTCCTCGCCGCTGAGTCTGCGTCCGGTGTAGAACATCAGGTTTGCAGCCTGCTGCCCGACGAGCCGCGGCAACGTCACTGTCAGGCCGAAGCCCGGGTGAATGCCCAGCTTGGCGAAGTTCGCCGCGAAGCGGGCTTCCCGCGTGACGACACGGAAATCGGGAACCAGAGCCAGCCCCAGGCCACCGCCAATCGCGGCGCCTTGGATCGCGCCGACCACCGGCTTTTTGCAATTGAACAGACGGACGGCTTCGCGATACAGCTTACCGGTGGTGTTGCGGAAGCCTTCCTCTGTAAAATCCGCACTTCCCGACCCGTCGCTCCGACCGCTTCCGAAGTTCGCTCCCGCACAGAACGATTTTCCCTGGGCAGCCAGAACGATGGCGCGGCACTGTGGATCGTCGTCCATTGCGGAAAATCCGTCGGCGATCTGGCCGATCAGGCTGAAGTCGAAAAAATTATGCGGCGGACGTTGAATTTCGATCGTGGCGATGTGCCCGTCGAGGGTCACGCTGATGTCGGTGAAACGGGCTGCTGGCATGGTGCTGCGCCTTAGTTGAGTTGGTTATCAAGAGTTTGGTTATTCGGGTAGTTTCGCGTGAAGAGTATGTTAGCAACAATGAGACGACGCACCTAGCATGGCACAGGCGATAGAAGAAGCAGCGGAAACGCGCGAACAGCTCGGCATCCTGCAGCTCGCGCTGCCGGCGATCCTCGGCAATCTGCTGTACGGCATCGTCGGCCTGGTGCAGACGAAGGCCGTTGGTGAGCTTGGTGCGGACGCGCTGGCGGCGGTCGGCGCCGGGCAGCGCGTGTTCTTCGCACTGCAGGCCGTGATGATGGCGATCGGCGCTGGCACAACCGCGCTGGTGGCGCGGGCGTGGGGGCGCCACGACGAAATCGAAGCGGGCCGCGTCACGATTGCATCGCTGGTACTCGGCGCCGTGTTCGGGTTGGTGCTGATGATCCCGGGCGTATTTTTCTCCTCTCACATCGCGTCAATTTTTGGCCTGGACGCGAAAACCGTCCATCTCGCGGCGCAATATATCCGTTGGCTGTCGATGTTCAACGTCGCGTTCGCCGCGAACTTCATCATGGCGGGTGCGCTGCGTGCGGCGGGCGATGCGTGGACACCGCTGTACGTTGGTGCATTCGTCAATGTCATCAACATTCCGCTGCTGTATGCGCTGGTGTTTGGATTGTGGGGCGCGCCGAAAATGGGTGCTGTGGGTCCCGCACTCGCGGCCGGCATTTCATTCACACTCGGGGGCGCCATTCTGGTGGGTCTCTGGTGGAATCAACGCCTGCTGATCCGTCATATCCGCGGCGGTTGGTTCCGGATGGAGCGGCTGAAGCGGCTGCTCGATATCGGCTACCCGGCGGGTGTCGAACAGATCATTTTTCAGGCAGGGTTTTTCGCGTTTCTGATGCTGATCGGTAACTACTACGGCACCCAGGCGTTTGCGGCATACAACATTGGCGTGAACATGCTGAACATCTGCATGGTCGCCGGATTCGGTTTTTCCATTGCAGGTTCGACGCTGGTCGGGCAAGCGCTCGGTGCGGATGACGCGCCGGGCGCGGTGCGGGCCGGCTGGCGCTCGCTGCGAATGGCGATCGCGACGATGGGCGGCCTTGGCATCATCGTGATCTACTTCGCGCGCGATTTGGCGACATTCTTCATCGGCAACGATCCGGTGACGATTCAGTACACAGTGGAGTTCACGTACGTGCTCGGCGCGATGATGCCGTTGATGGCGGTCGACTTCGCCATCGGTGGTTCGCTGCGCGGTGCCGGGGATACGCGTTTTCCAATGATCACGACGTTCTGTGGACTGATCGGCATGCGCTGTACGCTCGCGGCGATATTCACGTACGCGGGGTTGCCGGTGCGCTGGGTGTATGCCGCGCTGATCGGCGACTACGTGCTGAAAGGCATCATGCAGTTGTGGCGATTCCGATCGGGTCGCTGGCAGTACATCGTGCGCAACGAAGATTTGATCAAAGGCAGTGCCTGAGCTTCCCGACCTGACGGTCTACCTCGAACACCTCGAGCGTCGCACCCGTGACGCCGAACTCATTGCGATCCGGGTCGCGAATCCGTTTGTGCTGCGCACAGTGCAGCCGACGGTCGCGCAAACGTGCGGCCGTCGTGTGCACGGCTGGCGACGGCTCGCCAAGCAGCTCGTACTGGAACTGGATGACGACTACTACGTCGTCATTCATCTGATGATTTCCGGGCGACTGCATTGGCAGCAGCAGATTGGCTCGGCGATGAAACGCAACGGCATTGCGGCACTCGACTTTTCGACAGGCACGCTGGTGTTCACCGAGGCGAGCAAAAAGCGGCGTGCGTCGTTGCGGCTGGTGCAAGGCGACGCCGCGCTCGCTGCGCTCGATCCGGGTGGTCTCGACGTTGCAGCCGTGTCGGTCGAGGACTTCGCGGATCGATTGAGATCGGTCAATCACACCATCAAACGCGCGCTGACGGATCAACACGTTCTCGCCGGCATCGGCAACGCCTATTCGGATGAGATACTGCTGCGTGCGCAGATGTCGCCGTTCAAGCTGGCAAGCGCGCTGACGGACGAGGAATTGCGCAGGCTGTACGCAGCCTGTCGGGATGTGCTGGATGAATGGACTGCACGTCTGCGTACTGAAGCGGGCGACACATTCCCGAAGAAGGTCACCGCGTTTCACGAGCAAATGGCGGTGCACGGCAAGTTCCGTCAACCGTGCCCGGTGTGCGGATCGCCGGTGCAGCGCATCGTCTATGCCGAGAACGAGAGCAACTATTGCGCGAAATGCCAGACCGCAGGGCGGTTGCTGGCCGACCGTTCGCTGTCACGTCTCCTGAAAGCGACCTGGCCGAAGCGGCTGGAAGATCTCGAATGAGCGCTATTGCGGGTGCTTGTCTCGTGCACGCGCGCGCAAATCACTCGATGAAACGTCTTCGCGGAAATCGGCTTCGGCAACGGCGCTGCACAACTTGCGCAATGCGACCGGTATTTCGCAATCGTCCAGTCCGGTGAAGCGTCCGCGGGTCGTTCGCCCGAACACCAGAAAACGACAGCCCAGATCACCGATCTCGCCGATGGCTTCCGCGAGGCGTTGCGGGTCGTCATCGTAGTATTTCGCCAGCCCGATACGGCTGAGGGTATCGACGCCTACGATGAACTGCACACGAGGAAAACGCCGCGCCTTCTCGACGAACGTCGCGGTGTTGGTGATCCAAAGCGGCGTCGATGCATCGAACTGATTGAGCCGATGTTGCAACGTCAGGTAATTCAAGCGCGGCTTGTCGACGTTGTTGATACAGATCTCGAACGCCACGGGCACGCCGAGCACGCGTTGCGCGTGACGCGCCATCGCGCGGTGTCCGTCGTGTAGCGGATTGAACGCGCCGGGGAACAGGACGGTTGGTTGTGTCGATTGATGAATCGGTGCGGCCTGAGCGCGGTCGAGCAGCACGTCGCCCCATTCGGCGGGCGCGGTGACATGGTCGGTGTCGATCGTCTCGCCCGCCATCAGGTCGAGACCGATCCGGTCGTCGATGTCGAACGATTCCGCCAACGCGCGCAGCGCGAGATCCGCGATCAGACGTTCCTCGCCGAGCCGGTCCCGCGCACCTTTCGCCAGTGTGATCGACCAGGTGCGTGTCTGCCGAGTTGTCTGCAGCGCCATATGGGCGCGGTGCTCGCCACGTTTTGGCGATGTCGTGGCGAGACTCGCGGTGCAGCCGAATCCGAAGCAGTGCGAGGCTTCGGAAGCGTGGTCGCCGCCTGTGGTCAGCACCTGCGCGCGCAGGAAGCCGGCCATTGCGATGTCGCACGCTGCGGCGATACTGCACGACTGTTCGGGTGCAGCACCGATGAACTGCGCCAGCGCGGCGGCTGAATACGGCACCTGGGCGTCGAGCACGGTTGCCGACGCGCCTGGCACGGTGAGCAGATCAGCCAACAACAGAGCTCCGCCGCCGGCAACCACGACGACACCGCTGTGGGGCGAGGCGTGGAGTCGTTTGACGAGTGCGTTGCGTGCATTCACCAGCGAAGTGTCACGCGGCGAGGAAGGGGCGTACCACGCCGAGGAACGCGTCGAGCTGGTCGTGATGCACCCAGTGGCCGGCACCTTCGATGTTGGCCACGCGCACGTTCTTGAAGTGCTTTGCGCGGCCGTCTTTCTCGGGATCCGATGCCCACGATTCGGTACCGCGGACCAGCAAGGTCGGGCAGGTGATGCGGGCGTACAGTTCGTTGCTCTGGCCCGGCGACAAACCCGCTGGAAAGAACGCCCGCACGTAGTTGTCGAACTTCCAGCTATAGGTGCCGTCTTCGTTCTGGTTGCTGCCGTGAACTGTCAGATGCCGCGCCTGGTCGGCCGATAGATGCGGGTTTTCTGTCTGCATGCGCTGGAACGCTTCTTCGAGTGACGCATAGCGGCGCGGACTTCGGCCAGCGATCCTGCGTAGCCCGTTCACCCATTCGTGTATGCGTTCGTGCGTCGGCTGCTCCGCAAACGTCGCGAGCATTCGCGGTGGGGGCCCCATGCCTTCGATCGAGACCAGTTTGCTGACGGTGTCCGGATACAGTCCGCTGTACGTCAACGAAATCGATCCGCCCAGAGAATGGCCGATGATAGTCACCGGCGTCATCTTGCGCTGATTGAGCAGCTGCGCGATGTCGTAAACGTAGTCGAGCTGCGTGTAGCCGCCGCCCTTCAACCATTCCGAATCGCCGTGGCCGCGCAGGTCCGGCGCGATGATGTGATAGTCGCGGCGCAGGTCCTCTGCCACCCAATCCCAGTTGCGGCAATGGTCGCGACCACCGTGCACCAGCAGCAGCGGCGGCGCGTCGCGCTCACCCCAGGCGACATAGTGCAGCCGTAGCCGTTGCGAGAAATAGATCTGCGACGTCGGGCCGGCCTTAGACATGCTGTTCGGACCTCACCATTGGCATGAAGGAGTCTGCTCGAATTGAGTCGACGCGCAGTATAACGCGGCCGATGTCACCCGTCGGTGCGATTGGCCAGTGCCTGATTGGTCAGCGGATGGTTGCGGAGGCACAATGCGGCGAGGAAACTCCAAAAAAGGGAACGTCGTGCTGTTGCTGCTGAAAGACTTCCACGTGGCGTTTGCGTACATAACGGTCGCCGGGTTTACCGTGCGGGGCCTGATGTCGATTGCGGATTCGCCGCTGCGCAACGCGAAGTGGTTGCGCATCGCGCCACACGTCGTCGATACGTTGCTACTCGCATTCGGTATCGCGCTGGCGGTGTCGCTGTCGCTTTCGCCGCTCACGAACGGCTGGTTGATGGCGAAGATCATCGGCTTGATTTTCTACATCGTGTTCGGCGTGATCACGATGCGGGCGCGCAGTCGGCCGCTGAAGATTCTCGCGTTCATTGCCGCGATCGCCTCGGTCGGCTACATCTTCGCAGTCGCATTCTCGAAGCAGGTCATGCCGTTCTAGGCGGCGCTGATGCGGGCGTTCCTGGCGTGCTGCATCGATGGCGATTGCGCGGCGCTCGCCTCGGCGCTCGCCGGCCACGCCGACCGTTATCGCAGTGACGGCTACCGATGGATACCGGCCGCCAACTATCACGTTACGCTGCGATTCCTTGGCGAACTGACGCAGCTTCAGGTCGATCGTGTCGTCGAATCGGTGCGAGGTGTTGCCGATGACGTCGCCAGCATCGCGTGTCGCGCATTGTCGTTGCAGCCGCTGCCGAGCCCGCAGCGACCGAGCGTGATCGCGTTGCCGATCGACTCGGCGGGCCGGCTCGAGAGCCTCGCAGCGGAGTTGAACGCGGTTCTCGAAAACGATTTCGGTCCGCCGGATCACCCGTTTCGCGCGCACCTGAGCGTCGTGCGGTGTCGGCGCGGCGCACGTTTCCTCGGCGCGAACTCGACACTCGACTTTCCGCTGACGATGGGCGGCGTCACACTGTTCGAAAGCAGGCGTTCGAACAGCGGTTCGCGATATGTACCGTTGTGGACGTTTCGCCGAACGGAGGTCTGAAAAAAAAGTGCTTCGTGTGTCGTAAGATCGGCCGCGCTGCAGCTGCACTAAACTAGGAGCACGATGCAACTGACGAATACCCCGCGCCGCTATGGCGGTGTCTCGCAGGCGCTGCACTGGGTGATCGTTCTGCTGGTCATCTCGCAGTACGTTTTGGCGGACCTTGCGGAAAGGGCCGGTCACGATAAAGCTGCGCACCCGGCCGCCGCGCTGCACCAACTGGCGTTGCTCGCCCGGCATAAGGAGCTCGGCCTGACGATCTTCGCGCTCGCGGTCGTGCGGCTGTTGTGGCGCTGGTACTCACCGCCGCCGGCATTTCCAAACGCTACACCGCGCTGGCAGGCGATCGCCGCGAGGCTGACGCACTACGGCTTCTATGCGGTGCTGTTCGCGATGCCGATCACGGGCCTGGTGATGTCCGCCGCGGCGAACTTTCCGGTGTCGTACTTCGGTTTGTTCACAATTCCGAATCTGGTCGGCCCTAATCATGCACTCAAGGAACTCATGGAGGATGTCCACGGGGCGCTGTTCGATGTGCTGGTGGTGCTCGCGATCGTGCACGTTGCGGCGGCTCTGAAACACCATTTCGTCGACCGCGACGATGTGCTGCGGCGCATGTTGCCCGGAGCGTCGCGATGAAACTGTTTTTGTCGTGTTTCGGGTTGCTGTTTGCACTGTCCGCTGCGGCGGAACCGGGTCGTTGGAGAATCGACTACGCCGCGAGTCACATCGCCTTCACCGCCGAACAGGCCGGCGCGCCGTTCGATGCAGGTTTCAAGCATTTTCGCGCCGACGTCCGGTTCGACCCCGGCGCGTTGCCCGAGAGCAGTGCCGATGTTTCGATCGATACGGGTTCGGTGGCAACCGGGGATGATGAACGTGACGGTATCCTGCGTGGCGCGGGATGGTTCGAATCCGAACAGTATCCGCAGGCACGATTCGTGGCGAAGACGTTCGAGAAATCCAGCGACGGATACCTGGCGAACGGTGTACTGACCATCCGCTCGATCAGCGTACCCGTGGTGTTGCATTTCGCCGTATCGAACGAAGGCGACAAGATGGAACTCCGAGGGGATGCCGACCTCGATCGCTTTGCGTTCAAGCTGGGCCTCGGCGACTGGGCGGATACCAAATGGATTGGCCGGAACGTTCACGTTGTGGTCACGTTGATCGGGACGCGCTGACGATGAAGGTGGTTCGCGAATTTCCACACGCGGTGCGCGAAATTCCGCATGACTTCATCGTGCTGTCCGATGGCACACGTTTGGCCGCGCGGTTGTGGCTGCCGGAGGACGCCGAGACGAATCCGGTCGCGGCCGTGCTCGAGTATCTGCCATATCGCAAAGGCGATGGCACTGCGATCGAGGACGCAACACGGCATCGCTACTTTGCCGGACATGGCTTCGCGTCTGTGCGGGTCGATATTCGTGGCACGGGCGATTCCGACGGTCTGCTCGACGACGAATACAGCGTCGCCGAACTCGACGATGCCGTCGAAGTGATTGCGTGGCTCGCGGCGCAACCGTGGTGTAGCGGCCGGGTCGGCATGTTCGGCATCTCGTGGGGTGGCTTCAATGCGCTGCAGGTCGCCGCGCGCGCACCGCCGGCGCTCGGCGCGGTGATCAGTCTCTGCTCCACTGACGATCGCTTCAGCGATGACGTTCACTACATGGGCGGCGCGGTACTCGCGCGTGACATGCTCGATTGGGCGACCACACTGCTCGGCTTCAATGCGAAGCCGCCCGATCCGACGATCGTCGGCCCGCGCTGGCGTGAGATGTGGCAACAGCGGCTGGATGCCACGCCGGCGTTCATCGACACCTGGCTCGCACATCCGCAGCGCGATGCGTATTGGCGGCACGGTTCGGTGTGCGAGGACTATTCGGCGATCCGCTGTCCGGTGCTGGCTGTCGGGGGTTGGGCCGATGGCTATACCAACGCGGTGCTGCGTCTGCTCGACGGCCTCGATGTGCCGTGTCGCGGCATCATCGGTCCATGGGCGCACCAGTATCCGTATGCGGCGCGGCCCGGACCCGGCATCGGTTTTCTGCAGGAGGCGGTGCGCTGGTGGGACCATTGGTTGAACGGTCGCGACCACGGCGTGCTCGCTACACCGAAGCTGCGCGTTTGGCTGCAGGAATACACGTCACCGCAACCGACGCGGTGGCCGGGACAATGGCTCGGCAGTGACCTCGGTGCGAGCGAGTTCGCAACACGCGCTCTGTTTCTGGTCGCGGGTGAGTTGCGCGCTACGCCGGAGCCGGCCGCCACAGCGGCGTTGTGCGACGATCTGCGCCACGGTGCCGCGGCCGGCCAGTGGTGCCCGTTCGGTCCGCACGATCTCGCGCCGGATCAGCGCCCTGACGATGCCGTCAGCACCACGTTCGACAGTCCGCCGTTCGACGCCGACATGCGGCTGCTCGGCGTACCGGAACTGATCGTCGAACTCGATGGCGCCAATACGATTGCCAACGCAGGCGCACAGATCGTTGCACGGCTGTGTGAAGTCGCCGCGGATGGGTCGTCGTTGCTGTTGTCGTGGGGCGTGCAAACACTCGATGGCAGCGCGACGGCGCGCGTGCGGCTGAACACGATCGGCCATCGAGTGCGTGCGGGACACCGGCTGCGTCTGGCGGTGGCGACGTCATACTGGCCGGTCGTCTGGCCGGCGACTGACGTTGCCGCGCCGCGATCGATTTCCGGCGCCAGCCGCCTGGTGCTGCCGATCTGGTGCGCGGCCGGTACTGCAGTGACATTCGAGGAGCCCGGGTGCGCGGCACATGCGCCGTTCACGGTGCTGCGCAAGGCTGAATTTTCGGTACTCGAAGGGGGTGTCGGGCGGCGCCGGGATCAGGGTCGGATTCGTCATGCCAACGGCATGGAAGTGGAGACGATTTTCGTTGACGAGGCGACGTTGGATGAGGGACGGCCGACGGTGTGTTGTGTACGCCAGTTCGAATTGGCGCGCGGCGCCTGGCAGACGCGTATCGAAGTGGCGTCCCAGATGACGGGGGATCGAGATGGTTTCGATGTCGAGGTCGGCTTGGTCGCATCGTTCGGCGAGGTTCGCTGCGCCGACCGCAGCTGGCGGTTTCGCATGCCGCGGCGCCCGGCGTAGCATGGCGGCGAATCAATGAGGCGGCTGGCATGATCGATACGATCAAATTGATCTCGGGCACCTCGCATCCGGTACTGGCGGCGGAAATCGCACAGCACCTCGGCGTACCGCTGTGCGAAACTGAGATCCATAGATTCGGCAACGAGAACATTCTGTTCCAGTGCAGGGAGAATGTGCGCGAGTCGGATGTGTTCGTGATTCAGACATCGTGTCCGCCGGTGTCGGATCTGCTGCTGGAACTGCTGATCATCATCGATGCGCTCAAGCACGCCTCGGCGAGACGCATCACCGCGGTGTTGCCGTATATGCCGTATGCGCGCTCCGACAAGAAAGACCGGCCGCGGATCTCGATTACCGCGCGGTTGATCGCCGACCTGCTGGAGACTGCCGGTGCCGATCGTGTGCTGACGATGAATCTGCACTCGCCACAGGAGCAGGGCTTCTTCCGCATTCCGGTCGATCAACTCAATGCGACGCCGATCGTTTGCGATCACCTGCGTGCAACGACTCATCTCGGCGATAGTGTGCTGGTCGCCAGTGACGTCGGCGAAGCGAAGGATCTCGGCGAGTACGCCAATCGCTTGAAGTTGCCAATGGCGATCATCGACAAGCGGCGCCGCGACGACAGCGAGAGTCCGGTTGCGGTGGGTTTGATCGGCGATGTGCGCGATCGCGATACGCTGATCATCGACGACGAAATCGCCAGCGGCGGCACGATGATCGAGGCGGCCCGCTTTCTGCGCGCCAACGGCGCGCGCCGCATCGAAGCGGCAGCGGTACACGCGGTGTTGTCCGGACACGCGGTGCAGCGTCTGCGCGATTCGGAGATTGAACGACTGATCGTCACAAATTCGATTCCGCTGCGCGACGGGCTGCCGCTCGATCAGGTCGAGGTGATCAGCGTCGCGCATCTGTTTGCGGCGGCAATTCGTGCCATTCACAGCGGCGACAGCGTATCGAAGCTGTTTGCCTGACGAGCGCCGACGGTGCAGTTCACGCGGCGACTTCACGACGGCATCAGAAATGGCGACATCACCGTCAGCGTGCGCATCTGGCAGCGGCCGCACGTGCGTGTCGGCAATCGGTACAAGTTCGGCGGCGGTGCGATCGAAGTCGATGCGCTGCGCGAGATCGAACTCACCGACATCACACCGCAGCTTGCGCGACGTTCGGGGTTCAATGGCGTCGTCGATCTACTGAAGATCGCCAAACATGGCCCTGGCGAGAAGGTCTACCTGGTGGAATTCCACTATCTGGGACCGGACACTTGAGCGGTATGCTGTGCGGGTGCTCAGGAGGCAGGTTAGGGGTGCGGTTCATGGCAGGTGTCGACGACATCATCGGTCAGTGGGTCAAACAGGTTGAGCAGACCGGTGAGTTGCGCGGAATTCCGGGCTTCGGCCA
This sequence comes from uncultured Gammaproteobacteria bacterium, assembly GCA_963735085.1. Classification (GTDB taxonomy): domain Bacteria; phylum Pseudomonadota; class Gammaproteobacteria; order Pseudomonadales; family Azotimanducaceae; genus DATJGR01. The sequence continues at coordinate 582,611 of CAVTJP010000005.1, read as the reverse complement.
ACCGTTGGACCTCGAAGACGGCTATGTCGAAACGCCGACGGAACTGCGTATGGCCCACAAGATTCTCAAGAACGCCGGCTACGTGCCGGCCGAGATCGAGATGCTGCAGCAGCTTGCGGCAATGCGTGAAGCACTGAATGCAACGCAGGACGTCGAACGGCAGCATGAACTGAAAGTGAAGATCGCCGAAACGCAGCAGAAAGTTTCGATGATGCTCGATGCGATGCGTCGCAGGCGCTGAAGGACGCATGAAAATACTCGCGATCTCCGGCAGCCTGCGCGGCCGTTCGACGAACACCGAGTTGCTGCTGGCCGCTCGGGTGCTCGCGCCCCAAGGTATGCTGATCGAACTCTATTCCGCGCTGGACCGATTGCCGCATTTCAATCCCGATGTCGAACCGACCGAGTCGGCAGCCGTGATGGACCTGAAACAGCGGCTGCATCATGCAGACGGTTTGTTGATCTCGAGCCCGGAGTACGCGCGTGGCGTGCCGGGTTCGCTGAAGAACGCCCTCGACTGGCTCGTTAGCGGTCCGGAGTTCGTCGATATGCCGGTGGCACTTCTGAATGCCTCGCCGCGTTCGACGTACGGCTACGACTCGCTTCGCACGACGGTTGTAACGATGTCCGGCCGGTTGATCGAGGAAGCCTCAATCACGCTGCCGTTGCTCGGCACGAACTACGATGCTGCCGCGATTGTTGCTGACGTGAACATCGCGGGTGCGCTGGGCAAAGCGCTGAAGATATTTCAAGAAGCGATCGCTGCTGCGGCCGGCTGATTCCACCAACGGGGTCGTCAGTGTGCGAGGGCGTCCATCAGGCGCGCCTTCATGTCGGCGCGCTGCGCGGCGGTGGCGGTTATATCGAACTCGCCCGTGTATCGTTCAAGCCGCAGGTATTCGATCAGAAAGTCGTAAACCGCGTTCGCGGCGTTCTGATCGGCATTGAACGCGGAGACTTGTGCGTCGACGAGATCCGTCACGGTCATCACGCCGCGTTCGTACGCTTCGGTCACCAGCTTGAGGTTGTTGTGACCGGCGGTCGCGGCGGTGTTCGAATAGGCAATGCGGTCGAAGCTCGCCTCGGCTGCCAGTGTCTGTTGCAGCACGCCGGATTGTAGATCGACGAGCAGTCCGTCGTAACGTAACTGCTCCTGATTCAGTTCGGCCTGCGCGCGATCTTCCTCGGCACTGCGCGCGCCGCCCTGATAGAGCGGCAGCCGAGCTTCCAGGCCAATGAACCAGTTGGTTTTGTCCGTGACGCCACCTGGTGCCCCTGGAACGATCTTCGCGAAATCGATTTGCTGGGTTCCCGCGCCGCCGCGCCCCAGTTCCTGGTCGAGGTTCGCCTGCGCGGACAGTTCCGGCAGGTAGAACGCGCGCTTCGCCGTCTTTACGCGACGGTCCTGGGCGGCCAGTCGTTGTTGCATCGCTTTGATCTCCGGCGCGCCGCGCACCGTTTCGTCGAGGAAGTATTTGCGCAACCGCACTCGCGCCGCCGGCTGACGCAGTTCGGCGCGAATCTCGGGCGACGACACAACGAAGTACGCTGCGTCGAGGGACGGCGATTCCGTTGCGTATTGACTACCCAGCGGTTCGTTCATGGTGCGGTTCAGCGCGATGCGGTCTTGATTTGCGGTGGCTTGCGCGGTCACGACATTACCGTGCGCATTAGCGCGTGCGGTTTCCCACCGATAGATCTCTGAACGCGTACCAACGCCGAGTTGCAGGCGCGAGGTTGCGCGCCGGTAGTTTGCTTCCGTGACGCTGAGATTCTTCCGGTCGACCTCGAGCAGCGCTTCCGCGCGCAGCAGGTCGAGGTAGGCGATCGCGGTTGCCAGAATCGTGTCGAGCACCCGTGCTTCCTGGTCCTTCACCCGCGCTGCTTCCAGCATGCGCTGTACCTGATAGGTGGAGTTCGCCTTGTCGTCGAACAGCTTCTGATTCAGTGACAACGACGCAAACGATTGGAATTCGGGCGTCTGTCCGAGAGCGGCGATCGCGCGATCGCTGTCGATCTGGCTGCCGTGCAGCGATGCATCGAGCTGCGGCAGCAGGTCGGCGCGCGCAGTTCCGACGTTGGCCGTGCCGATCTGCACGTCCTGGGCGCCGGCCAGCAACGCGAAGTTCCGCTTCAGCGCGCGATCGATCGCCTGGATCATCGTCAGTTCGGTCGCGGCGTCGGCTTCTGTACCGGCCGTATAGGTCTGTGTCGATGGAGTGACCGGGCGCTGAGAATCCGCAGCATGGCTGCCGCCGGCCACAACAGTGGCAAAGGCTCCAACGCCTGCCAAGGTCACAACGACACAGCATCGCCGTGCGGCGATGGTGAATCTACTCACGGCGAATCGATGAGGACGTTCGGGGACATTGCGGGTCTGTGGCAAATCTGCATCCGGCATCATCGCTGAACATGCCACCGATTCAAGTGGCGGTGCCGACGAATCGCGCCCCGGGGAATCCGGCGGTGCATTATTCGACAATCGGCTTTTCATGTATGCTGCGGTCACCGCGGTTGGCGACCGGGGGTCCGGATGCGGTCGCGAGCGGCATGAGAGAAACAAAGATCACAGGAGAGAAAGGGCATGAGCAACATGATTCGATTGGTCGCAGTAGCGATGCTGGCAATTCTGGTGGGATGCGGACAAAAGGAATCGAGTCCTGCAGCGAACGCGGCGGCTGATTCGGCATCCCAGGCGATGGATTCCGCGAGCGACGCAGCGAATTCGGCCAAAGATGCGGCTTCATCGGCTGCCGACGCGATGGGCGACAAGATGAACGAGGCCGGCGATGCGACGAAAGATGCGATGAATTCCGCTGCAGACAAAGCCGGTGACATGGCAAACGACGCAGCAGATTCGGCCAGCAAGGCCGCATCGGATGCGGCAGATTCGGCTGCCGACGCGATGCAGAGCGCAAAAGACGCGGCGACGGAAAAGTCGGGTAACTGACGCGCTGAGCGGCGCGCTATTCGACTGCTACGAATCCGAGCGCCACGCGCCTCGAGCGAAACCAGGGCGGCGCAGTTTGCCGCCTGACGTTTGCTCTGTTACGCCTGCGTAGGATGTGGCGTCGCAAACGCACCACGGAATGTCGCTATTAGGCCCGCCTGATATCCAACTGCAATTCTGACAGCAGGTATTCGACAGCCATTTGAGGGAACCAACATGAAAGACGTCGTCATCGTCGACAGTGTGCGGACCGGCCTCGCCAAGGCGTTCCGCGGTAGTTTCAACCTGACGCGCTCGGATGACATGCTCGCGCACTGCATCAATGCGCTGCTCGACCGCAATCCGAACGTATCCCCCGATGAAGTCGAGGATGTCGTCGTCGGCTGTGCCAGCCATACCGGCGAGCAGGACGGCAACATCGCGCGTCTTGCGGTGGTTTTGTCGCGCTTGCCAATCACCACGGCCGGACTATCGATCAACCGCTTCTGTTCCTCTGGATTGCAATCGATCGCCATTGCCGCAAACCAGATTGCGTCCGGTCAGACGCAGGTCGCGATAGCGGGCGGTGTCGATTCCATCTCGATGCGGCAGCGTCAGGAAGCGGGTAAATCGAAGCCGAACAAGCGCCTGATCGAAGAAAAACCTGCAATCTTCATGGCGATGGGCAATACCGCGGAAGTCGTGGCGCGTCGCTACCAGGTCACTCGAGAGATGCAGGACGCATACGCGGTGCAGAGCCAGCAACGTTATGCAAAAGCGGTCGAGAAAGGCTACATCAGCGAAGAAATCGTGCCAATGAAGGTCACGATGAACAAGGTCGACAAGAAAACTGGGACCGAGAGTCTCGTCGAAGTGACCGTCGATAAGGACGAATGCAACCGGCCGGAGACGACGCTCGAAGGTCTGGCCAAGTTGCCGCCGGCATTCGAAGAGGACGGTTCGGTTACCGCGGGTAACGCATCGCAGTTGTCCGACGGCGCATCCATGACGTTGCTGATGACGGCCGAACGTGCGGGGCAGCTCGGCTTGAAGCCGATAGGCCTGTTTCGCGGTTTCACGGTCGCCGCATGCGAGCCTGACGAGATGGGCATCGGCCCGGTGTTCTCGGTGCCGCGTCTGTTGAAGAACGCGAATCTCAAGATGCAGGACATCGATCTGTGGGATCTCAACGAAGCGTTCGCGTCGCAATGTCTGTATTGTCGCGATACGCTCGGCATCGATAACGAGATCTACAACGTCAATGGAGGAGCCATCAGCATCGGACACCCATTCGGGATGACCGGATCGCGCCAGACTGGTCTGGTGCTGCGCGAACTGAAGCGCCGCAAGAAAAAATATGGCGTCGTGACGATGTGCATCGGTGGCGGCCAAGGCGCATCCGGGCTGTTCGAGGCACTCTGACGAGGTAGCTGGGGCGTCGCAAGATGCCCCGGTTCGCCTTTGTGTCGGGAAACATCCTGTAACCAATTCCCGTGGCGCGGACATGTATCGGAAACGCGGATCACAGAAACTGGTAGCTGTTGTAAAGCAGCAGAACCGCGTGATTGTTCGAGCGCTCGTTGTCACCGCATGTGTTGGTCTAGCCGGATTGGGCCCCAGATGGGTCCAGGCGGAGACCCTGTACGCAACTAAGACCGATCAGGAGTTGACACAACTTGCAGCCGGTTGGGAGACGCTGTCGGAAGCGCAACGTCGGGCGCTGCTGACGGAAATCAAAGCACGCATGCACGCCAACTCGGACAAGCACCCCATATTGACGATTCGCGCTGAGCGTCGTTACGGCAGAATCGTTCGCCAACCGGACGGTTCGCTCGTGCGTATCGAGACTACCGAACATATTGTGCGATATCAGGCGTTGCCGGCAGATGCGAGCGATCGCCCCTTCGGGCTCGGTTTCGAGCAGCGCGTCGTTGCCGGCGAAGCGCGAGCCGCGAAGGACAACGACAACGCTGCCGGGTCGTCAACACCGCCAACAACATTGCCGCCAACAACATTGCCGCCAACAACGTCTGTATCTCCGCCATCGCGTCCGCCGGCTCCGGTAATCCAGGTTGGTACCGCGCACAACCCGTAAGGCGTCATCATGTCGGTGAACAGTGAGCGCGCCAGGCTGCTCGTCGTCGACGATGACGCGGAACTTCGCGAATTGGCGCAGGCGTATCTCAGGCAGCAAGGTTTCGATGTCGAAACGGTCGCCGATGGAGCGCGCATGGACGTTGCGATCGCCGCGCGTACATTCGATCTGATCATTCTCGATCTGATGCTGCCGGGTGAAGACGGTCTGTCGATCGCCAAGCGGCTGAAAGGCGAGCTCAACAATATTCCGATCATCATCGTTTCGGCGCAGGGCGAGGATGTCGATCGTATCGTTGGGCTCGAGATCGGTGCCGACGATTACATTGCCAAGCCCTTCAATCCAAGAGAACTGCTCGCGCGTATCCGGGCGGTGCTGCGACGGGCAAAGAATCGCCCGACCGAGCCGGAAGCCGTTACTCGATTCGGCCCGTTCGAGTTGGATCTGAATGCGCACCGGTTGACCCGCGACGGCAAACCGGTGCCGCTCACGTCTGGGGAGTTCGATCTGCTGGTGATTCTCGTAGCGCACCCCAACCGTGTGCTCGATCGCGATCGACTGCTCGATCTGCTGACAGGTGCGGAGCGTTCGCCTTTCGATCGTTCGATCGATGTTCGGGTGACGCGGCTGCGAGGGAAGATCGAACAGAATCCGTCCGAACCGGTATACATCAAAACCATCTGGGGTAAGGGATACATGTTCTGCCCCGAAGGCGCGTGAACGTGCGCTGTCCGTATCGCGCAAGACGATAGTCTGGCGTCGGCATGGCGCGCGCCGCATCTCTGCTGGTCCGAACGACGTTGGTGCTGGCCGTCAGCGCCGCCGCAATCGCCGCCACAGCGATCGTTGCGCTGAACACCTTCGTGATCCGGCCGATCGCGGAGCGCTCTGCGGACGATGAAGCAGCATTGCTCGTGTTGTCGGCACAGACGTGGGTCGAGCTGCCGCCGAATGCGCGGCCCTATTTCGAACTCGAACTCGCCCAGAACCACGACTTGATTATTTCTCCGCAGGCGCGTGATCTACCGCCAGCCGACCTGAGGCTGTCGTATCTCGGGTTGTTGCAGGAAAAACTTCAAGCGCGCCTCGGCACCAACGTGCGCTTGATGCAGGGCGATGATCTGATCTGGGCGAACGTGCCGATGGGCGGCTACACAATGCAGATCGGGTTGTCGCCAAACCGCAAAGACATTCAACCGCTGAACGTTGGTCTGATGATCGTCATCATGGGTGCAGCGATCGTATTTGGTACATCGCTGCTGATCGTGCAGCGCATTGCCCGGCCATTGGTTCGGGCCGCGCAACTTGCCGAAACTTTTCGCGGTGGCGAACAGTTCGTGCCACTGCCCGAGAGCGGCCCCAGCGAACTCGTCACGCTGGCGCGAAGTTTCAATACGATGGCGCGCGAGATCGCGACCTTGCTGTCGAACCGAACCACGCTGCTGGCCGGCATTTCGCACGATTTGCGCACACCGCTCGCGCGGATGCGACTCGCATTGGAGTTGCTGCCGAGCGACGTGGACCCGAAGTTCGTGGAACGATGCGACCGCAATCTCGGCATCATGGACGGATTGATCGGCGATGCATTGCGCTTTGCGCGGGGCACGAGCGAAGTGCCGCAGGAGGTCGACTTGCGTGCCTATCTCGATGACATTGTTGCCGGCATCGACGATGCCGTGAAGGTGCAGTGGCATGGTACGGGGCCGACACGCCGCTTGGTCGCGGTCGGCTCGTTGCGGCGCGTTCTACAGAATCTGTTGGCTAACGCACGACAGCACGGCGCAGGGTTGCCGGAGGTCGAGGTGGTTTCCGAGCAGGCCGTCGAGATTCACGTCATTGACCGTGGTCCGGGTATTCCAACGGACAGCCGCGATGCAGTCTTCCAGCCATTTTTTCGCCTCGATCGATCGCGCAGCTTGAGCACGGGTGGCAGTGGGCTCGGCCTCGCGATCGTTCAGCAGCTTTGCCACGCCCACGGCTGGCTGATCGAAATTCGTGATCGAAGCGGCATCGGAACGGACGTGGTACTGACGATTTGCCGTTAAGGGCGCGCGTGCGTCCCACCCGGTCGTACCGTTGGCGATGACCGTCGTAGAGACGATTTGCCCGGGCCGCGTACGCTGTACAACATCTGGACATTCGCCTACCCTAGGCTCCCCAAAAAAATAATATGCGGCCTCAGGCTGTCTACGAGGTTGCGAAAGGGTATCCCCAGATGAACGAGAGGAGCACGCTAAAGTGAGCAGCCGCTTGAGGGTTTTTATTTCCGTTGTGGTCTGCTTGGGCACCGCAAGTGCTTGGGCGGGCGATGGCGATGTCGCAGGTCCACAAAAGGGTCAGTTCTATATCAACCCGATGTTCGTCTATTACGACGCACCCGATAAGCTCGGTTACGACAACGCAGGGACCGGACCGGGCATCGCGCTGGGTTGGTCGTTCCTGCAGAACTGGGCGTTTGAAGGGGAGTACGACACTCAACAACCCGATTTGAAGAATCCGCCCGGCGGCAGCGGCCAGATAGACAACTGGGCTGCCAATGTGCTGTACATGATTCCCGGACCACGGTGGTTCACGCCGTTCACCACGATCGGTGGCGGCAAAGGAAAGTACGACCGCGACTCGTACGGTAATGGCAAGTCCGATACGCAGAATCAGTACAACTTTGGTCTCGGCGCGTTCTTTGGAACGAGCAAACGCGTTGCGCTGCGCGCCGACATTCGCGGCCTGTACACGCTGGACTCGGAGAAGCTGAAGCCGTGGGCGGCCGTCGGTGTCGTCTTCAAGCTCGGCGGGCAGAAGGAAGCTCCAGCGCCAGTGGCTGCGCCGCCGGTCGACTCGGATGGTGACGGCGTGCCGGATACCAGTGACGCGTGCCCGAATACGCCGGCCGGCGTGCAGGTCGACAGCCGCGGCTGCCCGCTCGACAGCGATGGCGACGGGGTACCGGATTATCTGGATAAGTGTCCCGATACACCGCGCGGCGCGAAAGTCGACGCGCAAGGTTGCCCGATTCCGGTGGCGCCGACTACGTTCGATCTGACGGTGGAGTTTGCGTTCAATTCTGCGGAGATCAACGACCTATCGTTCGGTGAACTGCGTAAGGCGATGACGTTCATGCGCGAGCACCCGGATACGAAGGCGCTGGTGGAAGGCAACACCGACAGTGTTGGTGGTGAAGCGTACAACCAGAAGTTGTCCGAGCGCCGTGCTGAGGCAGTCAAGGATGTGCTCGTCAAGTCCGGCATCGACGGCGATCGCGTGTCGACAGTCGGCAATGGCGAGAGCAAGCCGATCGCGCCAAACGATACCGAAGAGGGGCGCGCGAAGAACCGTCGCGTGTCGATCGACGTATCGGACAAGTAGTGCCGATATAGTGTAGTGCGCCGCACTACACTAGGCGGCGGTCCGGTTGGGCTGTTGCCTGCAAAACGCCGATGCGCCTATACGGGCCTCGGCGTTTTGCTTTTGCGGGTATCGAAACTCGAGGGCGATTGAATGAAAATCCTGGGTGGAATAGTTGCGGTGGTATTGCTGTTGGTTGTCGGCGTGTTCGTCTACGTCGGATACAACACCGACTCGATCGTGAAGCGCGCGATCGAAACGATCGGACCGCAATATCTCGGTGCACGCGTCAGCGTCGGCAGTGTCGACATTTCGCTGAAAGACGGCCGCGGCACGTTGAAGAACCTCGAGATCGGTAATCCACCCGGCTTCGACGGTCCCTATGCGTTGCGGATCGGCACGGTGTCGATCTCACTGGACGTTGCGCGGTCGAACAGCTCACTCGTTGTGCTCGACCGCGTGACGATCGACGGCGCGCAGGTTGCTGCGATCGCAAAATCGCCGACGCAAACCAACCTGCAGGCGTTAGCTTCGAATGTGCCGGAATCGAATGCATCTCCGCTGAAGATGATCATTGGTCGACTGGACCTGACGCACACACGCGCGGCAATTTCGTCGCCGCTGCTGACGCAGTCGCTCGATGTCGATGTGCCCGATGTGCACTTGAAAGACATTGGCCGCTCCGTCGGCGGCGTGAGCGTAGGGGCGGTCATCGGTCAGGTGTTGACGCCGATTACGAAGGCCGTCGTGCGGCGCGTGCAGCAGGAAGGCATCCACGGTGTCGAAGGTCAGTTGAAGTCGGAGGCCGCGAAGCGGCTGAACGATGCGCTGCAGCGCTTTGGTCATCCCGGCAACTGAATGATGGCGGAGTCGAATTCGATGCCTGTGTTTGCGAATCTGCTGTATGAGGTGGCAGATGCGCTGGCGCTGATCACTATCAATCGTCCCGACAAGCTGAACGCGATCTCGCTGGCCACGCTCGACGATCTACGCGCCGCTGTGCAGGCCGCAGCGATCGACCCGGTGGTACGCGTGATCGCCATCACCGGTGCGGGACAGAAAGCGTTTGCGTCGGGTTCGGATCTGGGAGAAGTACTGCATCGCGACTTCGAAAAAGCGTTGCAGCCGATCGTACAAGGGCTCGCCGACCAACTCGAGCGCACGCCGAAGCCGACGATCGCGGCAATCAACGGCATCTGTATGGGTGGTGGTCTGGAAGTCGCGCTCGGCTGCGATCTACGCGTCGCGGTGACGGGTGCTACGTTCGCGACACCTGAAGGCAAGCTCGGCATCATTCCCGGTGGCGGCGCCACGGCGCGACTGCCTCGAATCGTTGGGCGCGGCTGGGGCATGGAAATGCTGCTGATGGGCGAACCGATCGACGCACAGCGCGCGTTGCAGATTGGTCTCGTCACGCGCGTCGTCGAACCAGATGAATTGATGCCGGAAGTGCGCCGTATGGCGAAACACCTTTCGGCGTTTGCGCCGTTCGTGCCACGCACGATGAAGGCGATGGTGCATTTCGGCATGGACGGCAGCCTGGCTGCGGCATTGATGCTGGAGAAATACGCTCAGGGCGCGCTGGTGCAAACCGACGATAAGGTGGAGGGGATCACTGCCTTCCTCGAGAAGCGCAAGCCCGACTTTCATGGGCGCTGATTCCGGCGGACAGTCGGACGAAGCGTCGGTTGATACGGGTAATTTGCTGATAGATACTGCGTGTCCTTTGCGAATCCAGGGGACACGATGACAATCAAGCATTTCCCGATTGAGTCCGGCCACATCATGATGTTTGCCCGCTCCGTCGGCGACGACAATCAGATCTACTACGACGCGGACTACGCGAAAAAAACCGAACCGGGAGCGATCATCGCGCCGCCGACATTCGTTCAGTCGAGCGCGCAGTTCGATCCGGACTATTTCCTGCGGCCGAAAATCGGCCAACCGTGGTTCGGCTCCGGCAAGGAACCGACGGGCATCAAGCCATCGAAGGGTGGTGGTGGCGGTGGCGGTGGTGGTGGACTCCACGCCGAACAGCACTACGAATATCACCGCACACCGAAGGTTGGCGACGTGCTGACCGCAACGACGAAACCCGGCAAGACCTGGGAAAAGGAAGGCAAACGTTCGGGCAAGCTGGTGTTCTCCGAATCGATCACCGAATACCGTGACCAGAAAGGCGAACTCGTGGTGACCGCCCGCGGTGTCGGGGTACGCACCGAACGTCCAGTGGACCAGAAGTAGGGGATGACGCGATGGCACTGAAGGCAAAGGAACTGAAAGTCGGCGATACCTACACGGAACGCCTGGTCGAGGACCTCAAGCGCACGCAGATCGTGCAATACGCCGGCGCGTCGGGTGACTACAATCCGCTGCACACGGATGAAGTATTCACGACCAAGGTCGCCGGATATCCATCGGTATTTGCGCACGGCATGTTGAGCATGGGCATGACGGGCAGAATGCTGACGAACTATGTCGGCGACGGTCGCCTGACGAAATTCGGCGTGCGCTTCACGAGCCAGGTATGGCCCGGTGACACGCTGGATTCGACCGCCACTGTGGATGCGGTGCGCAACGAAGGCGGCAAGCACTTTGTCGACCTGACAGTCACCACGGTGAATCAGAACGGCGTCGAAGTGATCAAGGGCAGTGCCACGGCGCGTATCGACGGCTGACGTGGCTCACGAGGTGGGCGGCGGCGTGTCGGCGATGCGGCTGAAATAGTCGAGCGCTGCGGGGTTCGCCAACGCGCCGACGTTCTTCACGGGGCGTCCATTGACGAGTTCGCGCACGGCGAGTTCCACCAGCTTGCCGCTGCGCGTTCGCGGGATGTCGGGAACCTCGATGATCCGGTTGGGGACATGACGCGGGCTCGTTCCGACGCGTATCGCATCGCGGATGCGCTTTTCCAGCGCGGCGTCGAGCGCGATGCCGGGCTTTAGATGAACGAACAGCAGAATTTCCAGGTCCGCAGCGGCCTCGCGTCCGACCGCGATGCATTCGAGCACCGCATCGATTGTCTCGACCTGCCGGTAGATTTCGGCGGTACCGATGCGAACGCCGCCGCGATTGAGTACCGCATCGGAACGGCCATGGATGATGATGCCGCCATGCGGCGTCCACTCGCCGTAGTCGCCGTGATGCCAGACGCCGGGAAATCGTTCGAAGTAGGCGGCGCGATAGCGTGTGCCGTCTGCGTCGCCGAGGAATCCGATCGGCATCGACGGAAACGGCCGCGTGCAAACCAGTTCGCCTTTGCCGCGCGGCAGGGTCGAGCCGGTGTCATCGAAAAACGCAACGGCCATGCCGAGCCCCGGCGACTGGATCTCCCCCGCGTAGACCTCCAGCACCGGATTGCCCAGTGCGAAGCAGCCCATGATGTCGGTGCCGCCGGTGATCGACGACAACCGCACCTCTGCCAGATTGTCGTACGCCCACTGGAAGCTCTCGGCAGGCAACGGCGACCCGGTCGACAGGATCGAGCGCAGCGGCGTCAATCGACGATGCAACCGTGGCGCGTATTGATTCTTCGCAAGGTGCGATAGATACCCCGGGCTGATGCCGAGATGCGTAATGCGTTCCTCTTCGGCGTATCGCAGCAGCACAGGGAGATCTGGATGAAACGGTGAACCATCGTAGAGACACACCGTGGTGCCCGTTGCGAGCGCGGCAACGAGCCAGTTCCACATCATCCAGCCACACGTGGTGAAAAACAGCAGCCGCTCGTCTGCTTTCAAGTCGCAGTGCAGCAGATGCTCTTTCCTGTTTTGCAGCAACGTCCCGCCGATGCCGTGCACGATGCACTTCGGCACGCCGGTGGTGCCGGACGAAAACATGATGTATAGCGGCGCCGAAAACGGCATGCGAACGAAATCGTAGCAAGGCTCGGAATGGGCCAACAATGATTCGAAGGCGCGCACCGGCAGCGCGTCGCTGGCGCCGTCTTCTGTGCCGCGCGTCCGAATCATCACCGTTGCGTGCACGCTGGGTAAACGTCGCGCAACGTCGATCAACCGCGTCGCACAATCGAACCATTTCCCGGCGTAATGGTAGCCGTCGCAGCCGATCAGCAGCTTCGGTTGCACCTGCGCAAGACGATCGATGATCGCAGCCGCGCCGAAATCGGCAGAGCAGGAACTCCAGACGCCGCCGAGCGCGGTCGTCGCCAGCATCGCGATGACCGTTTCGATGCGATTCGGCACGATCGCTGCGACGCGATCACCCGGGCCGATGCCGAGGTCGCGCAGGTGCGCCGCGACATGGGCAACGCGTTGCCGAAGTGCCGCAAATGTCAGCGTTTCGCGTGCGCCGGACTCGTCGCGATAGATCAGCGCCGTTGTGTCGTCGCACCGGCGCAGCAGGTTCTCAGCGAAATTGATGCGCGCGTCGGGGAACCAGTCTGCACCGGGCATCCGGTCGAGGTGTTGAACCGTGACGTTGCCGCGTTCGCCGACGATCTCGGCAAAATCCCACAGTTCGCGCCAGAAAATTTCAGGTGAAGCAACCGACCAGGCGTGCAATGCCGCGTAGTCGGCGTGCCCGGTGCGGCGCCTGAATGCATCGAGATGGCTCCAGGCAACGTCCGCCGCGGACGGTGACCAGAGCGGGTCTACCATTTTTCTTGCGAGGTGCGCACGTCGACCTCGAACGACCATGCGCTGCGCGGCTGCTTGTACAGATACTGAAAGGCATCGACGATGCCTTCGAGATTGATTAGACCCGCTTCGCCGAGGCGATTTGCGTATTCCGGGTAGCCCCGCATGATCTTGTCGCCGCCGATCGGCCCGTCGATGACAACGTGGGCGACGTGGATGAACTCGGGACCGTATTCCTTGGCCATTGCCTGCGCGAGGTTGCGCAGCGCGCCTTTGGCGGCATTGAATGCACCGAAGTTGGCGCGCCCCCGCAGTGACGCGCTGGCGCCGGTGAACAGCAGCGTGCCGTGTTGGTTCGGCAACATGCGGCGGATGGCCTCGCGGCCGAACAGAAATCCTCCATAGCAGCCAACGCGCCAGGCGCTTTCGAAATACGCAGCGTCCATGTCGACGATGCGCCCCGGCGTATTGTTGCCCGCGTTGTAAATCGCGACGTCGATCGGCCCGCCCGGTGCGGCCTCGGCGCGATCGAATAGATCGATCACGGCGGCCTCGTCGGTTGCGTCGGCGACAACGGCGGTCGCGCGGCCATCGTTGGTGACGATGGACGCTGCGACGCGATCGAGATCCGCCTGCGTGCGACCCGCGACGAAGACGTGCAATCCCAGGCTGGCGAATCGTTCCGCGAGCCGTGCGCCGAGGCCGGCACCCGGGCCGACGCCGATCACGATTGCCTTCCTGTCGGTCACTGTGGCTCCGTTCAGACGACCCGATGCAACAATGGTTGCGCGTTTGCCAGGCGATGGCAATTCACCACGGCGACGTCGAGGCTGCGTTGCAGCGTTTCGCGTGTCAGCCACGCGATGTGCGGTGTCAGCACGACGTCGTTCCGCTGCAGCAGCGGATTGTTCGACGCGATCGGTTCGCTGTCGAAAACGTCGAGACCGGCAGCAGCGATGTGGTGCGCATCGAGGGCGTTGACGAGTGCGGTCTCATCGACCAACGCGCCACGCGCGGTGTTGATCAGTACGCTGCCGCGCCGCATCCGCTCGAAGCGTGGCGCGTTCAGCAAATGATGCGTTGCATTGGTCAGCGGCACGTGCAGGCTGACGATGTCGGCGCGCTCGAGCAGTGCGTCGAGCGTGACGAATTCGAACGGCTGTTGCGGCTTTGCCGATCGTGCTGTGTAGATTACCTGTGCACCCATCGCGGTGAGCGTCGGTGCAAGCATTTGCGGTATGCCGCCGAAGCCGACCAGGCCGACCGTGCGGCCGGCAATCTCGCCGAGGCGATCCTGCCGCAATGCCGGCCACGACCATCCATCGCCGCGGCGCACGTCCGCATCGAAGCGACGAATCTGCCGCAGTACCGCGAGCATCAAGCCGAGCGTGTGTTCCGCGACGGCACGGCTGTTGGTACCCGGCATGTTACACACCGCAATGTTGCGCGCGCGGGCACGCTCGAGATCGATCGTGTTCACGCCGACACCGATCTTCTGCACCAACCGCAAGCACGGCGCGGCATCGATCACCGCCGCGTCAACCGGACGCAGGCAATGCCACAACACGTCGGTCTTCGGCAATAGTTCGAACAGCCTCGCATCTTCGGACTCGGGGCATATCGATACATCGATACCCGACACGGTCAGTTCGCCGAGCGCCACCGAGAACTCGGGCCCGGCGGCATAGTTGTAGACCACGTTCAACGACGCAACTCTATGCAGGCACGACTTTGCGGAATCCGGTGATCTCGACGCGTTCGAACAGCCCGGCCCGGCAGTACGGATCGGCATCGCTGAATCGTTGCGCCTGCGCCAGGTCGTCAGCTTCGACGATGAACAGCGAACCGCGCATACCTCCGTCGGTGTCGAGCAGCGGCCCGGCGAGGATGATCTCGATCGGCTTGGTTTCGATGTAGGCGAGATGAGCGGGGCGATTGGCCATGCGCAAGTCCAGCGCATTGGCTTTGTCGACGCAGTAGATGGCGAAATGCATTGAAGGTTCTCCAGGTCGGTCGTTGCGGCTTCCGCAGGTTCAGCATGACTCTGAACATCCGTTTGGAATTTTCAAGCTCTAATCGCGGTGATTAGCTTCGGCGTGGTCGTGATGGGGGCGGGTCTGCTATCCGTCGCTCTTCGTGACGAGAGTGCGGTAAGTCCCGTCCCTGGAGCTCGTCCTGCGCCGTCCCTGGCGCCGTACGGTCCGGCGCGATAAACATCCACCGCCACCTACGTCGGCGTATCCACCAGTAGAGGGTCAGAGTGCTTCACTCGACGTGGCGCCGCGGCTAGTTGTCTTGGTGAAGCACTCTGACCCTTCTACCAACAAACGAAGCGCGTCGCTCGAGTCGTGCTGGGGGCGAACCTGCTATGCGACGGACCGTACGGCGCCAGGGACGGCGCAGGACGAGCCTCCAGGGGTGGGACTTACGGCGTGTCCGGGACAACCCATATCCCCCTCCACCGTGAACCGTAGCGCCTCCAGATCAGAGCTACTCCAGCCGTCGAATCTCACCGCCGCCGGATAGTTGCTCGGCGATGCGAATGCCCTCGTTCCACTTTGCAGTGCGTTCGCCGCGCGTGATCGAGCCGACCTTTATCATGGGTGCGCGCCAGCCGATTGCGAGGTGCATGATCGAGGTGTCTTCGGTTTCACCGGAGCGCGCCGATACGATTGGCATGACGTTGGCCTCACGGCACGCGTCGAGCGCGGCGCGTGCCTCGCTGACGGTGCCGGCCTGATTCGGTTTGATCAACGCCGCGTCGATCAAACCAGCGTGCGCTGCAGCGCGGATGCGATCTGAATTGGTCACCACAAGGTCGTCGCCGACAACGGTTGCCTGCGGCGAGAGCGCAGCGCGACACGCAGCGTAGTGCTCGGGATCATCTTCTGCGCAGGGGTCTTCGACCAATCGCACTGCGTAGCGGCGACACCACCGCGTAAGTTGTTCGACCCACTCGTCGGGAGTGAAATCGTGCGCATCCGCCGCCAGCCGGTAGCGACGGTTGCGATAAAACTGGCTCGCGGCGAGATCGAGCGAAATGGCAACGTCGTCGAATGGTTGTAATCCGGCGTGCTCGATGGCGCGAAGCATCACGTCGAGCGCGGCTTCGTTGCCGTCTACATCGGGCCAGAATCCGCCTTCGTCGGCGACGCCGCGAAGTTGGCCCGCGGCGGCGAGAATTTCACCGGCCGCACGGTGGACGCGTGCGCACCAATCGAGCGCGGTGCGCCAGTCGTCGGCGCCCAGAGGCAGCGCCATGATGTCCTGGATGTCGATGCGACCGTGTGCGTGCGCGCCACCGCCGATGATCTGGATCTGCGGTCGCGGCATCGGAGGATCGTTAGACTGCGCGAGGTATTGCCACAGCGGCTCGCGTTGTACCGCGGCGGCGGTATGCAGCGCAGCCATCGACGTCGCAATCAGCGTGTTGCCGCCCAGGCGGGTGCGCTGCTCGGTCCCGTCCAACTCGATCAGCTGCCGATCGATTCGTGCCTGATCTCGACAATCGATTCCGATCAGCGCTGGTGCCACCTCGCGCCGAAACTGGGCGCATGCATCATCGACGCCGAGTCCGTCGGCATCGCGACGTTCGTGCACCTCAAACGCGCCCTTCGATGCGCCCGCTGGAGCGACGCCGCGTCCCACTGCGTGGCCCGCGTGCAGTTCGACTTCAATCGTCGGCCGCCCGCGTGAATCGTAGATCGACCGCGCAACCGCAGCGTCGATTCGGGTCACGGATAGAATGCCTGCCGCCAGTCTTCGACCATCTCTTTGAATGACGCGGAAGGCTCGAGCAGAAGTCGTAGCGCGTGTGTACGCGCCTTGGTGCGAACCTTGTCGTTGAGATACTCCACAGGTGATACACCGTCCACGCGAGCCACCAGCAACGCGGGCACCAGCAGTAGAAGGCGCTCTGCAACGGGCTCGGGAGCGGCGCGCTCGTAAGCTTCGAGCAGGCGTCTGATCGTCTCGTAGAACCAATCTCGAAAGCGCGAGACGTGCGCGGCTTTCAGCAGCAGGTGCGCGGCGAGGAATGCGACGTCGAATGCCGGGTCCGCCCAGCAGGCGCACTCGGCGTCGAGCAGCACCGGCGGTCGCGAGATGTGAATCAGAATGTTCTTCGGACTGACGTCGCCGTGAATCAGCGCGGTGCGGTATGTCTTCAGATGATCGACCGTCTCCAGCAGGCGATGCTCGACCTCGGGGTTGTCTCGGGCCGCCGCAACGAAGAACGGCTCGAGCCGCAATGCCGTGAGCAGATCCATGTTGTCGAATGCGTCCGCCAGTTCCGGCTGTTCGCTGCTGCGGCGATGGATCGCCGCGAGCAACTCGCCCATCTCGGTGCCGACGGCAGGACGCACCAGTCCTTGCATCAACTGCGACTTCCAGTTCGTCCAGCGCGCCGGGTCGAACCAGCCAAGGATCGCGGCGTGCATCTCGTCGTCTGCAGCAACCACCGCCGGCACCTGGCGCGGCGCGACGGTGGACGCGAATTGCAACCAGCGTACCTCTTCGGCGTTGCGCCGCGCCGGCGCCAGCCATTCCTGTGCGACGTTCAGCCGTGGCAACGCGCGCTTGAGGCAATAGCTCTGATCGCCGGCATCGATGCGCCATAACTGGGAAGACACACCGGCCGGGATCGGTGTGCAGATCGCGTTGCCGATCCCGAGCAGGTTTTCGACGCAGCGAACCGGATCGAAGAGGTCGCTGCCATTCGTCGTCATTAGATCAGCGCAGGGCATTGCGCAAGCCGTCGACGGCCTTGTCCATGGCGGGTTTCACTGCCGACAGTTGGCGGCTCATCGCGAGGAAGTCGTGGATCAGCCCGTCGAACCGTATGCAGTCGACTTGGACGCCTGCCGCCTTCAGCTTGGCCGCATAGGCTTCGCCTTCGTCGCGCAGCGGATCGAACTCGGCCGTCATGATCAGCGCCGGCGGGAGCTTGCCGAAATTCGTTGCGTTCAACGGTGTCGCCAACGGATTTTTTCTGTCGGACGGATTCGCACAATAGCTGTCCCAGAACCACTCCATGCCAGCGCGCGTCAACAGATATCCGTCGGCGTTGTCGCGATACGAAGACGTGTCGAAACGGGCGTCGGTGACGGGATATGCCAGTAGCTGATATGCAATAGAAGGTCCGTTGCGATCACGCGCGAGCTGCGCGACGACAGCGGCGAGGTTCGCCCCCGCGCTCTCGCCGAAAACGGCGATCTTGTTTGCATCGCCGCTCAGCGCCGTGGCGTTGTCGGCGACCCAACAGGTCGCCGCGTAGGCATCGTCCACCGCGGCGGGGAATCGATGTTCGGGCGCCAGCCGGTAGTCGACAGAAATCACCACGCAGTCGGCCCGTTGGCACAGTTCCCTCGACACCGCATCGGCCGTCTCGAGATCGCCGATCACCCAACCACCGCCGTGAAAGTTGATCAACAATGGCAAGCGTTTGCCGTCGCTTGGCGTATAGACCCGCACCCGTATCGCGCCGGTGGGGCCTTGAATCGTCCGATCCTCAACCCGCGCAACCTCGAGTTCGGGCGCAGCCGGACGCATCATCCGGTACATTGCGCGCGCGTCGGCGATCGGCATGTCCGACAATGCCGGGCCCGGTTCGGCGGCCAACTGTTGCAACATCGCGGCATATTCGGGGTGCAGCGGCATATGGGTCGTCCATTGGAAAATTCGCCGCGAAGCTTAACCCGTGACAGGGTCAGAGTGCTTCACCAAAACAGATAGCTGCAGCGCGGGTTCGAATGAAGCACTCTGACCCTCATTTCCAGTACCATGGCGGCCATCCAAGATTTCAGGAGCAGGCGATCATGAGTTCGTCCCGGCATCGCATGAATGGCGAAGAGGCGCTCGACCCAGTCAAGCAGTTCAACTTTCTCGAGAACACGTTGCTGAAGCATCGCACGTTGACGATCTTCGGCGAGATCAACAAGGAGGTGGCGCAACGAACCGCGGAGAAGTTGTTGGCACTCGCCTACGAAGGCGACGCACCGATTACGATCTTCATCGGCTCGCCGGGCGGTCATGTCGAATCGGGTGACACGATTTTCGACATGATTCGTTTCATCAATCCGGTGGTGCGAACCGTCGGCACAGGCTGGGTCGGCTCCATCGCGACGCACATTTATCTGGCGCCGGCGAAGGAGCATCGCTATGCGTTACCGAATACCCGATTCCTGATTCACCAGCCGTCCGGCGGTTTCGGCGGCGATGCCACCGACATTGCAATTCAGGCGCGCGAGATCATCAAGACGCGCGAGCGGATCAATCACATCATTGCCGAACAGACGGGTCAGCCGCTGGAACGGGTCGCGGTCGACACGGATCGCGACTATTGGATGAGCCCCGAAGAGTCGGTCGAATACGGCCTCGTCGGAAAGATCATCAACACTGCATCGGAACTTCCGGGCTAGTGTACGGCGCACTACACGACTGGGGGTGAGCAGGCATGGCACACGTCAACGATATCGACACGCTTGCGGAACTGACGCGCTTTCATGCCCGCGAACGCGGCGACAAGGTCGCGTTCCACTATGAAGGTCGCGATACCACCTATGGGCAGTTCGACGAACTGACGAATCGTGTTGCGAATGGATTGCTGGCAGCGGGTTTAACGTCTGGTAGCCGAGTCGGCTTTCTCGACAAGAATTCCGACCTGTTCTATCAGCTCGTATTCGGTGCGGCGAAAGCCGGCGCCGTATCGGTGGGAATCAACTGGCGTCTCGCACCGCCCGAAGTCGCCTATATCCTGAACGACTGCCGCGCCGAAGTGTTGTGCGTCGGCCCGGACTTCTTTGGCCTGGTCGCGCAGATCAAGGACAGCCTGACCCATGTGAAGCAGATCATTGCGATGAGCCCGCTGCACGACGAATGGCGGGACTTTTCGCAGTGGCGTGACGCGCAATCCGCCGATGATCCGGCGATTGCGGTGCGCCCGTATGACGTTGCGATTCAGATGTACACCAGCGGCACCACTGGACATCCGAAAGGTGTGCAGTTGCAGCATTGCTGCTTTTTCGATCTGCAGCGTCTGCAACCGAACGACGACATGCAATGGAACGACTGGACCGACCGCGACGTCAGTCTCGTTGCGATGCCGAGTTTCCATATAGGTGGAGTCGGCTACGGCGTTTGGGGGCTACGCGCAGGCGCGACAAATGTCGTTGTCTCCGAATTCGATGCCGGCACCGCGCTGGAGTTGATCGAGACGCACGGCATCTCGAAGGTATTCCTGGTGCCGGCGGCGATTCGCATGGTGGTGCAGCATCCCCGCGCGCAGCATACCGATTTCAGCAATATCCAATACATCATGTATGGCGCCTCACCCATCCCGTTAGACCTGCTGCGCCAGGCAATCGCGGTATTCAAATGCGGCTTCGTGCAACTGTACGGCATGACCGAGACCACCGGCGCGGCGACCTATCTGCCGCCGCAGGATCACGACGTGGCCGGCAATGAACGGATGCGCTCTGCCGGAAAGCCTTATCCGGGTGTCGAGCTGAAGGTCGTCGATGAGCATGGCAAGGCGTTGGCGCCCCGCAGCGTCGGTGAGATCTGCATCAAGTCGAAGGCCAACATGCTTGGTTACTGGAACCTGCCGGACGCCACCGAAAAGACGTTGATCGACGGCTACGTGCACACCGGAGACGCCGGCTATCTCGATGAAGATGGTTATGTGTACGTGCACGATCGCGTCAAGGACATGATCGTTTCGGGCGGCGAGAACATCTACCCGGCGGAAGTGGAGAACGCACTGTTCGGTCACCCCGCGGTTGCCGATGTTGCGGTGATCGGCGTGCCCGACGAACGCTGGGGCGAAGGGGTCAAGGCGATCATCGTACTCAAGCCCGGCGAGAACGTGACCGCAGACGAACTGATCGGCTTCGCGCGCACGCGCATCGCCGGTTTCAAATTGCCGAAGACGATCGATTTCATCGCCGAGTTGCCACGCAATCCGTCCGGCAAGGTGCTCAAGCGCGAGTTGCGCAAGCCATTCTGGGAAGGCCGTGAGCGTCAGGTGAACTGACTCGGATCCGGGACGTTGACGACCGCGCCGCCGACCCGCGACGGGCAATTTCGAGTCGAAGCCGCGTCCGCGGATGTTTCATGGATTCTATTCGAGCCGAGCGATGCCAGGGCCGTAGTCGTGCTCGCACACGGCGCCGGTGCAGACATGCAGCATTCGAGCATGACGTCGATCGCGACTGAGCTGGCGCGTCGGGGCATCGCGGTGCTGCGGTTCAACTTTCCGTTCATGGAACCGCGCCCGGGCGTGGCGCGCAGAAGCCGCGTCGATTCGCGCGCGGTATCCACGGCGACCGTTGCGTCCGCCGTCATGCAGGCGCGCGCGCTGAGCGGCCCCGCTTTCAATAGAGAAATGCCGTTGTTTCTCGGTGGCCATTCATTCGGCGGCCGCATGGCGTCGCACGCGATCCTCGAGCACGATCTCGGTGACGTGCGCGGCCTGATCTTCTGTTCGTTTCCGTTGCATGCCGCCGGCAAACCCGATGCATCGCGCGCCGCGCATCTCGATCGCATCGCAATCCCTATGCTGTTCCTGTCCGGCACGCGCGATGCGTTGGCGGATCCGAACCTGTTGAGCGACGTGACGGCACGGCTTGGCGCGCGCGGCGAACTCGTTAGGCTCGAAACGGCCGATCATGGCTACAAGGTACTCAAGCGTAGTCGAACGCGCAGTGATTCGGTATTCGAAGAGCTGGCCGACGCGGCAGCCGCGTTCGTCAACCGCGTTTGTTGAACGCCCGCATGCGCTCTTCGAGGTCCGGGCCGCGCCCGGGGCTGTTCGCGCGCTCGAAATGCAGGCCATCCGACAGCGTGTAGTCGAGGCCGCGGTTGACGAGCATTTTGTCGGCACGCAACGTGAACCAAGAATTGTCGAGGAACGTGCGCGCGGTTGCGACCGCGGTCGCCATCAGTTCAGCGTCAGGCACGCAACCTACGGCCAGGCCGATTTGAGTTGCTTCTTTGCCGGACACGACGCGGCCACTGAACATCAGCTCCTTCGCACGGCCGATGCCAACACGGCGCGGCAGCCGCTGGCTCATTCCCCACGTCGGTGACATGCCCCATTTGCCGTGCGTGTCGGCAAAGCGGGCGCTGTCCGCGGCGACGATGAAGTCGCATGCCAGCGCGAGTTCGAGCGAACCCGTATAGCAATGTCCCTGCACCGCGGCGATCACGGGCTGCGGAAGGCGTTCGATTGCGTCGAGCGTCTCGGCCTGGAAGTGTCGGCTCGGCGCGACCTCACCTGACTGTATGGCCTTCAGGTCGTTGCCGGCAGAGAACGAGCGGCCGTTGCCGCACAGGATCGCGCAGCCGATCGTGTCCGTCTGCGTGGCGAGCGCGTCGATATGCGCGCGCAGTTCGACGAACAGCTTCGGGCTCAACGCGTTCAATGCGTCGGGCCGGTTCAACGTCAGGATGCACAGGCCCTGGTCGTCTTCGCGCAGTACGAGTTGGCTCATTGTGTGTCCTCAGCGTTGTGTGCGGTGGATTGGTTGGACAGGCCTCATCATAATTCAACGTGGGTGCGAGCGGTTCACGCGGGGGAAATCGATTGGTCAGCGGAATGGCGCGCAGAAAGGTCATTGTCATCGGCGGTGGTATGGCGGGTCTGTCGTGCGCGGCCGAACTGTCGCGCGATTGCGCTGTCACCGTTCTGGAAGCGGAATCCGCAATCGGATATCACAGTTCGGGGCGCTCGGCGGCGTCGTACATCGAGCCTTACGTGAATGCGACGATCTTTGCGCTCACGCGCACGAGTCGCGCGTTCTTCGAAGGTCCGCCGCCGCAGTTCGCCGATGCGCCACTGGTGACTCCACGCGGTGACATCATGATCGCCTCGGCGGCCAAAGCGCATCTGGTCGATGCGTATCTCGAACGCTGGCGCGCGCTGTGTCCGGGGATCGTGGAAATCGACGCTGCGCAGACGCTGCGACGCGTACCGATCCTGCGGCCGGAATCGGTCGCGCGCGTTGTTTCCGACCCAAACGTGCTGGACATCGACGTGCACGGCCTGCTGAACGGATTTCGCCGTGTATTGCGTGCGAACGGCGGTGAACTGATAACGGAAGCCGCGGTGGAAGCACTCACGCGCGTTGACGGGCGATGGCATCTCAATGCGGCCGGACAGCATCGTCAGTGTGATGTGGTTGTCAATGCCAGCGGCGCGTGGGGCGATCGGCTGGCGAATCTCGCCGGTATAGCAGGGGTCGAACTCGTTCCGAAGCGTCGAACCGCGGTGTTGCTGCGATGCGATCATCCAGGTGTCGCGCGCTGGCCGATCGTTCACGAGATCGAGAGCGCGTTCTATTTCAAGCCCGACGCTGGCCGGTTGCTGTTGTCGCCGGCCGATCAGACGCCGAGCGAGCCGTGCGACGCGCGGCCTGAAGAAACAGATGTTGCGATTGCGATAGAACGCTTCGAACGCGCCACGAACCTCTCGGTCACCCGTGTCGAGCATCGCTGGGCGGGGTTGCGCTCGTTCGTCTCCGACAGCCTGCCCGTGGTCGGCTTCGATCCGGACGCGCCCGGCTTTTTCTGGCTCGTTGGTCAAGGTGGCTTCGGTATACAGACAGCACCGTCGATGGCACGGCTCAGTGCCGCATTGGTTCGCGGCGAAGACGTGCCGGACGATTTGCGCGCCCACGGCTTGTCGAGCGCGATGTTCCGTCCGCGCCGATAGGCAAAGGGTCAGAGTCGCTCTGACCCTCTGCCTTCCTACAATCCCAGCACGAGTTTTGCGACGATGTTTTTTTGCACTTCGTTGCTGCCGCCTGCAATCGACGATGCGCGGTAATTGAGGTAGTTCGGCAGCACCACGATGGCCTCGTTGGGGCCGATTGGAGCGACGTTGCGGCCGACGGTGCGTGCCTCGGGCTGATGCGGCGATGCGTAGTAGCCGATCGCTTCGACGGCGAGTTCCGAAATCCTCTGGCTCATGTTGGCGCCCAGATTCTTTAGAATCGAAGATTCGGGGCCGGGGTTGCCGCCTTGGGACAGCGCCGCGAGAATTCGAAACTCGGTGTACTGAATCGCCAACAGGTCGATCTGCGTGGCGGCCAGCTTGCGCGCGAAACCTGGGTCCTCCGCGAGGCTGCCCCCTTCCGCGTGCGTCAGCGACGCCAGGCGCTGCAGCCGCGTCAGCGACGCCTGCATGCGCGCCGATCCGCCGCCGCCGCGTTCGAATTCGAGCAGGTACTTCGCAACCGTCCAGCCGTCGTTCTCTGCACCGACGCGATTCGCGCGCGGCACGCGCACGTTGTCGAAGAACACCTGATTCACTTCGTGCTCGCCGGAGACGAACAGTATGGGTTCGACGCTGATGCCGGGGCTGTCCATGTCGAGCAACAGGAATGTAATACCCTGCTGCGGTTTGCCGCTTGCGTCGGTGCGCACGAGACAGAACATCCGATTGGCATGATGCGCGTGCGTCGTCCAGATCTTCGTACCGTTTAGCACGTAGTGCTCGCCGTCGACGTCCGCGCGCAGTTGCAGCGATGCGAGATCGGATCCGGCACCAGGCTCGGAATAGCCTTGGCACCAGTAGTCTTCACCCGACAAAATGCGTGGCAGATAGAACGCGCGCTGCTCGGTTGTGCCGTGGCCGATCAGCATCGGTCCGCACATGCCGAGCCCCATTGGGGCGACCCCCGGTGCACCGGCGAGGCTTGCCTCCGTCGTGAAGATGTGACGCTGCAGCAGATCCCAGCCGGTGCCGCCGTACTGCTTCGGCCAGCTCGGCGCGATCCAGCCCTGCGCATACAGAATGCGATGCCAGCGGATGTTGGTTGCGTAGTCCTGGAACACGCCCGCGCAGAACCGCGCGCCATCGCGCAGATCGTCGTCCAGCGCGGTGTCGAGAAACTCTCGCACCTCATCGCGGAAGCGTTCGTGTTCAGGCAGCAGGCGGATGTCCATGGTTGTTCAGCTGTTTCACGCGAGCTGCCAACTCGAACACGTGCGGATCGTCGAGGTCAAGTTTGCGCAGCGCCGCGGCAAGTTCGAACAGGTATTCGGCATTGCTGCCGCTCGGGCCGTGGCTTGCGAGGATTTGCCGCGCAATCGTATCGAGCGGTGCGTCGCCGAGGTACGCGTGGTTGTCGGGGCGCGCGATTTAAGCCACGCCGGGTGCGTGGCCGTCTGCGAACGTCAGTGCGACTTCGTGGCGTTCATAGCCATTCTTCTCGCGATGATCGAGGTGTTCGAACACCGAATGCTCGATGAGATACGCGATGCCGTCGCAGATGGCATCACGTTGTGCGACCAGCGTAACCACTCGCCCCGGTGCGTCTGGAACGCCGCGATGATCGTGGGAACCCTGCCAGAAGCGCCTGCTCCAGCCGGTGATGCAGGCGGGTTTGCGCACTGCAAATGGAAAATCAACCCGCCAGATCAGCGACCCGTAGCCGAACACCCAGACGCCGTGGTTCGGATCGTGGCTCAGGTCGTCGTTCAGGTCGACGTTCAGGAAAGTCCCACCGACACCGCGAAGGCGCGCTTGCACTCCTGCTGCAGGGCAGGCGTCATCAGATAGTCGATGGCGGTCATTGCGAGCGCTTTGGCACCGTCCAGCGCCGCGGCGTCGCCCATGTCGGAACCCGCCCACTTCGCAAAATCGGGATGATGAATGACGACGTTGCTCGGTGCCGCAGCGAGCATCGGGTGGATCGACGGTACGCGATAGCTGACGTTACCCATGTCGGTGCTGCCGCTCGAACCGGCTGGCAGCTTTTCGATCGGAAAAAACGAACGGCCGAGGCTTTCGGCGTTGCGTTGAAAACACTTCGCCAAAGGCCAACTGACATTCAGGTCGAGATAGTCGACATCTGCCCAGCGCACGTCCACTTGGCTCCCGCTGCCTTTGGCGCCCGCTTCGAAACACGCCTGCACACGTGGCTTCAACTGCGCGAGGTCCTCGACATTCGCGGCGCGCACGTAGAAATCCCCGGCAGCGAAGTCCGGTACGATGTTCGGCGCCATGCCGCCGTCGGTGACGATACCGTGAATGCGTTCTGTCGGCTGAATGTGCTGGCGCAGATTCGAGATCGCCTGATAGGCGAGCAGCAATCCGTCGAGCGCGTTGATGCCTCGATGTGGCATAGCGGATGCGTGCGCCGATCGGCCGTGATATTCGACGCGAACCTCGGCAACGCAGATGCACGGCATCGTTGTCAGGTTGATGCCTGACGGGTGCATCATCATCGCCGCATCGACACCGTCGAATGCGCCGGCGCGAATCATCAGCTCTTTGCCGCCGCCTTTCTCTTCGGCCGGCGTGCCCAACAGCCGCACCGTGCCGCACAGCGATTCGCGGATTGTGCCGAGCGCGAGCGCTGCGCCGAGCGCCGATGTGGCGATGAGGTTGTGTCCGCAGGCATGACCGATGCCGGGTAGCGCGTCGTACTCGGCCAGCAACGCTACGCGCGCGCCGGAGCGCGGGCCGCTGAACTCGGCTTCAAAAGCGGTCTCGAGCCCGTACGCCGCCTTCCGAACCGGCAGTCCGGCCGCACCCAACGCATCACACAGCACGCCGCTGGCATGATGTTCGTTGAAGGCGAGTTCCGGATGCGCGTGAATGTCGTGTGAGACGCCGAGCAGGCTCTCTGCGATCGTATCGATTCGTTCAGCGACGAGTTGTTTCAGTTGTGCCGTCATGTCGGTCTCCGAAGATGGTATCCGAGTCGCGTCCGATGCAATGATTGCAGGTTCCTCCCGTACGCCACAAGCCCGCTTCGGATGATGATCGAACGGTGGGTAGCGTTGAATCTGACGATGCTAATAAGGGGTGAAGGGGCGCAATGAAACGGCCGCGCTGCCGGCGATCGGCGGCATGACCGGGCGTCGATCGCGGCTCCCGTTCGCGTCGGACCAAGCGTAATTCGCGCGACTTAGCACCATTGACTCTATGGTGGCGATCTTTTAAAAGAGTCAGGCTTGCCTGTTTTTGAGAGAACGGGTGTTGGCGGCAGCATGGATGCTGTCTGTTCATGGCACACAAATTGGGGAGATAAACGAGCATGAGATTCGCAAGGCTGTTGATGGCTTCGTATGCGTGTGCGTTCGTCGTGGGCGCTCCCGCGAACGCGCTCGCCGCGACCGCGGTCGAACAAGACAAGCCCAAGGCGGGCATCGAAGAGATTGTCGTGACTTCGCGCCGCGAAGAAGAACAGATTCAGGACGTACCGGTGTCGGTATCGGCGTACACGAAGCAGGACCTTCAGCGTATCGCGCCATACACCTTGGTCGACATGGACGGCCTGATGCCCAACGTGTCGATCGCCCAGCAGACGGCGGGACCGAGCATGGGTGCTATCTTCATTCGTGGCATCGGCAGCGCCGACGTCGAGAAAACCACGCCGCCACAGGTTGGCGTCGTCGTCGACGGTCTGTTTCAGGCCTCGAACACCGGCCAGTTGATCGACATGTTCGATGTCGATCAGATCGAAGTGAACCGCGGTCCTCAGGGCGTGCTGTACGGTAAGAACACCACCGGCGGCACGATCGTCGTGCACCGTTCGCAACCGGAATTCAACGATTTCAAGTACAAGGCGTCCATCGAAGGCGGTACTTACAACGACGAAATCTACAAAGGCCAACTCAACATTCCGTTGGTCGACGACAAGCTGGCGCTGAAACTCGACGGCGTGATGAGCAAGCGCGATGGTGTCTACCAGAACACGACGCGCCAGACCGATACCGGCAACATCGACTACAAGACGTATAGCGCCAAACTGAAGTGGCAACCCGTCGACGCACTGACGGCGACGCTGTGGTACGACAATATCGATGACACCGGCAACTACGGTGTTCCGAACAATCCGTACATCCTGGGCAAACAACCGTTCAAGACGCAGGCGAACCTGAAGCAGCCGGTCAAGTACAACGTCGATACGTGGGGATTGCACGTGAACTGGGATCTGGGCGGCGGTACGACGCTGGAATCGATTACCGGGTACGTCACGACGAAGGATATCGTCCAACAGGACTTCGACAACTCGACGTTGGCAACGGCCGCGGTTCCGTTGCCGCAACTGCACACGCTGCGCAACCAGAATTTCGATACGACGAGCGAAGAATTGCGCTTGAGCGGTGATCTGATGAAGAACGTGACCTATACGCTCGGTGGGCTGTACTACAACACCTCGTTGGACTTCCGGCAGGGGACCAACCAAGTGCTGCAGATTCCGAATTTTGCTGCACCGACACCGATACCCTGCGCCGCGTTTGGTGTCGTACCGGGGCTTGGCCCGCTGTTCGACAACCCGAACCCGGCGATTGGCGATGCGCTGTGCCACACGGTCGGAATCGGCTCGTATCAGAAGACCAATCAGCAGGACCTGTCGAAGTCCATTTATGGCGCCCTCAACTGGCAGATTACCGACCGGCTGCAACTGAGCGGCGGTCTGCGGCGCATCCAGCAGGACATCAGCTTCAAGGGGGCGTTCTACCCGGCTGATATTCCGTTCGGCTCGATCCAGCCGCCGTCGGCTGCGACCGGCCCGGTACAGGCGCCGTTCCCGATCAACAGCGACAATAACTGGAACAAGACGATCGCCGAAGGCACGGCAACGTTTCATCTGACCGACGACAACATGGTGTATGCGCGTTACGCACAAGGATTCCGCAGCGGCGGCTTCAGCAACCGCGGCAACAATCCGAAGTATTTGTCGTTCGGGCCGGAGAATACCGACGCGTATGAGATCGGGTCGAAGAACGAATTCTTCGATCACAAACTGCAGCTGAACCTGACGGCGTTCTACACGATTCAGCACGACATTCAGTTCGGATCGGTGGTGACGACGAACGGCGTGCCTCCTGGTACTAATACCATTGTCAACAATGGCAGCGATGTGGACGAGTACGGTTTCGAACTGCAATCGACGTGGCTGATCAACGATCTGTTCTCGGTGATGGCGACGTATGGCTATCAGGACAACAACGCCGACGACATTTCGATCAGTTCGGAGCGAATCCCGTACAATCCAGATGGTTCGGCCTGTAGCCCGCTGCTGCAGGGTCCATGCCCGACCGAGACGTTGAAAGGCGAGGCTTTGGGCCGTGCACCGAAGTACAACTACTCGCTAACAGGTGTGTACTCGCAGGATTTCGGCCCGTACAACGTGTCGATGAGCGTGACGGGGCGCGGCCAGGATGATTCGATTCTGGTCGGTGGCGGCACGTCGAGCGCGGTCGTCACGCAGAAGGCCTACTCGCTGATCGATGCCCGTGCCGCGATTCAATGGAACATGAACGACGGCAATCTGCTGCGTTTGTCGCTGATCGGCAAGAACCTCAACGACAAGGAATACATTGTCGAGGCGTTGCCGCTGGGCAACGGCGGGTTCCAGGGCTGGGGCGCACCGCGCACGATTGCGCTGGAACTCGTGTACCAGCACTGACGCAGGTTCGGCGCTTCAAAATCAAGCCGGCCTCAGGGCCGGCTTTTTTTCATTTTTTTTTCATTAAGTGTTGAGTTTCTTGTTTCTTGCGTGTATCAAGTTGTAACCGAATCCGGCTGGGGAGTTGGGATCGGTCCGGAGTTGTCTCCGGAATCAACCTAGTAAGGGGGTGTCATCTTGAAGTACGTCAACCGTGCCGCGCTCGCGGCTTTATGTTTCTGGACCACAGCCGCGTTTGCTGCCGACCCCGCAGCGCGGGAAGCGAAAACGGCGGTCGAAGAAATCGTCGTTACAGGTTCCTACATTCAGGGTTCTGCCAAGGACGCGGCACTGCCGGTGCAGTCGATTACCGCGCAGGACATGCTGGACCAAGGCAGCCCGAGCATTATCGAGATGGTCCGCGACCTCTCGGTGACATCCGGGAACCTCGGTGAGACGAACCAGTTTCAGGGCATCGGCCAAGGCAACGAAGGGGTGACGACGATCAACCTGCGTGGCCTCGGCGCCTCGCGCACGTTGGTGCTGATCAATGGTCGGCGCCAGGTTGCAACGGAGACGAACGGTGTCGACATCAGCGCCATTCCGACATCTGCATTGGGCAGAACCGAGGTATTGCTCGGCGGCGCGGCGGCGACCTACGGTTCTGACGCGATTGCGGGTGTTGTGAACTTCATTACGCGCAGCAACTTCGAAGGTTTGGAAATCGGCGGCTCGTTCCAGTCCATAGACAACACGGAAGGGTCGCTCGGCGGTAACCCCGATGCGAGCCTGATTTATGGATGGGGCAACGATCGCCTGCACGTAATGTTCGCGTTCGAATACGATGAGCGCGCGAAGCTTCCGGTGAAGGAACGTGACTGGGCCCTGCAGCCATACGACAAAAATCCGGGCGGTGGCTACTCGGCGATCTCGAACCCCGCAACGGTTTATCCGGCGACGACGTTTGCGGCGCAAGCGGATCCCGGCTGCGCGGTCCTCGGCAACTTCACCGGTGGCGCGTGCCGCTTCCAGTTCACGTACTTCGACAACCTGGCGGAGAAGCAAACCACGTACAAATACTTCACCGAACTGAACTACGACGTCAGCGATACCTCGAAATTTCACGTAGAAGCGCTATACGCGAAGATGGATATGCCGAGCTGGAATACGTCTCCGTCGTACCCGCCGCAATCGCTGTTCGGCCCGGACCGATTCATCGCGCCGACGCATCCCGGCCTGATCGATATGAAACTGCAGAACCCCGGGTTCGTTCCGGATGTCGGCGGCGTGCCGCAGGGTGCGTTCGCGATCAACCGGTATCTCGGCGTCACCGGATTTTTCGGCAAACCGCAAACCGGTGGTCGAGCGACCGATACGTACCGGCTTGGCGTGTCGTTGAACGGTTCGATGTTTGAAGAGGCGGTGAACTACGACATGGGCGTAACCTGGTCGCGCCGCGAACGCTACCTGAACGGCAAAGACATGTTCGTGCAGAACATGGCGTTTGCGCTCAATGGACTCGGCGGTCCGGGTTGCGTGCCGGGGGGCAGCGATCCCGCTTCGTCTACACCAGGCGTCGGTCCCTGCGAGTACTACAACCCGTTCTCCAATGCGGTTGAGCGTTCGGTCGTGACCGGGATCGTGAATCCTCAGTACAACCCCGCCGTCGCGAATTCACCGGAGCTGCAGCGCTGGCTGATCGGACAGCAGAAGTACGACACGACCAGCGATCTGCTGGTGTGGGACCTCGTCTTCAGCGGCGAAACACCGCTGACGTTGCCCGGCGGTGCGGTCGGTTGGGCGGCCGGTTTCCAGGCGCGCAACGAGAAGTACAACCTCTCTGCGAACAAGAACTTGAATCTCGCACAGTACCCCTGTCCGTTCACCGATCCGTATGCGGTGACGCTCGGGCTGACGCCGTCGCTGAATTGCGCGTTCCCGACCGGGCCGTTTGCGTTCCTCGCCGGCACCACCGAGGAAAACACCAGCCGCAACGTCTATGGTCTGTTCGCCGAATTCGCATTGCCGATCCTCGACACGCTCGACATGCAGTTCGCCGTACGTTACGAAGACTACGGCTCGGACGTGGGATCAACCGTAGATCCGAAGATCGCGTTGCGCTGGCAGGCGCTGGACTGGCTGGCATTCCGGGCGTCCGCGACGACGACGTTCCGGGGTCCGCCGCAAAGTTTTCTCGGTGGCCGCGGCACGGCGCTCGTTTTCATCGCACCGACAAATGCGTTCAAGGCGGTGGATACGGTTGGAAACCCCAAACTGACGTCTGAATCGGCGGTGACGTCGAATGTCGGGTTCATTGTCAACGCCGGCGGATTCTCGGCGACGATGGATTACTGGTATTACGACTTCAAGGACCCATTCCAAGTCACTGATCCGAACCAGATCGTCAGTGCGTACAGCGCGCAGAACTGCTATACGGGCGCACCCGGCGCGCCGGGTCCGAATTGCGCCGAGTTGCAGACACACATTACGCCGATGGCGGTGCCGCCAGCCGGGATCGAGCGCGTCGAGGTGTATTTCATCAACGGCGGCAAGATCAAGACGACCGGGATCGACGCGAGCGCGCAGTACGACTTCGAAGACGTATTCGGCGGCGTGCTGTCGATCGGCGCCACCGGCACCTATACGATCGAGTACGATTCGGACGACTTCAAGGACATTGGCGGCACCACCGTTGCGCCCGGCGGCGACTTCGCCGGATTGCTGAATACGGGCACGCCGTTCACGTCGTTGCCGGACTTCAAGGGCAACACATATATCAAGTACGTGCACGGTCCGCATCGGTTCACGTACATGCTGCGCTACATCACCGATTACCGGGACGCGAGATCGACGACGATCGCGCCGTTGAGGAACATCGATTCGGTCGCCTACAGCGATGTCTACTACAATGTCTCGTTGTTCAACGACAGCACCGTGTTGTCGCTATCGGTGATGAACCTGACCGACGAAGATCCACCAGCGACGCAGAGCGACTTGAACTACGACCCGTACACGGCTGATCCCTTTGGCCGCATGTTCAAGGTCGGTCTTCGGTACACGTTCGGCGGCGGCTGATCCAAGGTCACGCCCTGACAGGGCCGGTCTTCGCGAGGAGACCGGCCTTTTCTTTGTCTGATCAATCGACATTGGCGCTGAAACGACGGAGCATTGCGAGATCCCGATTTTTGAAGGAGGACCGCATGGCCTACGACTATCAACTGCTGAAAGTGAACGTCGAGGACCGCATCGCTTGGATCACGATCGCCAATCCGCCGATCAACGTCATCACCTTGCCGCTCTATGCAGAACTTGCAGCGCTATCCAAGGAACTGAAAGCCGACCCTGATCTGACCGTCGTCGTGCTGAAGAGCGCCGATCCGGATTTTTTTCTGGCACATTTCGATGTTAGCGCGATCCTGACCTTCCCGACCGATCTGCCGGCGCAGCGCGACAGTGAACTCAACGACTATCACGCGATGTGCGAACGCTTCCGCACGATGGACAAGGTGACGATTGCGCAGATCGAAGGACGCGTTGGCGGCGGTGGCAGCGAACTCGCGTCGTCGTGCGACATGCGCTTCGGGGTGCGCGGCAAGACCAAGATCAATCAGATGGAAGTGCCGCTCGGCATTCTCCCCGGCGGCACCGGAACGCAGCGGCTGCCGCGTCTCGTCGGCCGTGGCCGTGCGTTGGAAATCATCCTCGGCGGCGATGATCTCAGCGCGGAGGATGCGGAGCGTTGGGGTTACCTGAACCGGATTTTCGACGCGAACGAAATTGGCCCCTTTGTGTCTGCGTTGGCCCGCCGGATGGCGACGTTTCCACCCGAAGCGCTGCGCCTCGCGAAGGAGAGTGTCAACAATGCCGAGAAACCGCTCGCCGAAGCGCTGCCCGACGAAGCCTATCTGTTCCAACGAACCCTCCGCACCGAAGGCGCGCAGCGCAACATGAAACGCTTCATGGCGATGGGCGGTCAGACGCGCGAAGGCGAACTGGCGGTTGGCAAACTGATGGCCAAGGTCGCTTCAGGCGAATGACCACCGCAATGTCCGGAATGCTGGAACTATTGGCATCGGGCCTCGTTTTTGAAGCGGACGTTGCCGGCATTCCAGGCTCTCCGCTCGTGTTGTTGCTGCACGGCTTTCCGCAGACGAGCCATAGCTGGCGGCAGCAATTGCCTGCGCTGGCTGATGCGGGATATTTTGCCGTGGCGCCAAATCAGCGTGGCTATTCGCCAGGCGCGCGGCCGAGCGGGATCGATGCCTATTCGACAGATCGGCTGATCGCCGATGCGCGCACCATGGCGAAGTCGTTGGGCTATTCGCGCTATCACCTCGTCGGGCACGACTGGGGCGGTCAACTGTCGTGGCTGATTGCGGCGCAGTATCCGGGCGAGTTGGACAGTTTGACGGTGCTGTCACGGCCGCATCCCGCCGCGTTTGCGCGTGCGATGAAAGCCGACACCGCACAATCGGATCGATCGAAACATCATCGCGCATTCCAGGATCCGAACGCCGCGCGCGAACTGCTGGCCGACGACGCGCACCGCCTGCGCGCAACGTTGCGTAACCAGGGCGTACCGGACGCCGATGTCGATGCGTATCTGAGCAGGCTCGGTACGTTCGAAGCGCTCGACGCGGCGATCAACTGGTATCGCGCGCCACGAATCGTGAGCGGTGCATTGGCGCTTCCGAACGTGCCGCCAGTCGACGTGCCAACGATGTATCTATGGGGCGATCAGGATGCGACTGTCGGCCGCATCGCGGCGGACGCGACCGCGGACTTCGTGACTGCACCGTATCGGTTCGAGGTTCTGCCGGGTGTCGGGCACTTCATCACCGACCAGGCGCCGCAGCGCGTCAACGAAGTGCTGCTGCAATGGATAGGGTCAGAGTGCTTCATTCAACGTTGAGCTACGGCTACCTGTTTTGGTGAAGCACTCTGACCCTGTTCACCAAATATAGCCTTGTTGGCTATGTTGAAATGGCCATAATAGCCTCATGGAAAGAGTGACGATCTCGCAACTGAAAAACAGCCTGAGCGCATATCTGAAGAAAGTACGTGCGGGACAGACTGTGCTCGTTCTGGATCGAAACGAACCAATCGCGATGCTGGAACCCATCGACGTCAGGTCCCTGCCCGATGAACGTCTCGCACGCCTCGAGCAGGCGGGCTTGATCAAGCGATCGAAGACGTCGCGGCCGCTGGAGGCGCTGTCCAAGTACAAGGCGCCCAAGATCAAAGCGAATCTGGTACAGGCGGTGATCGACGAACGGCGCGAGGGCATGTGAAGTTCTGGGATGCGTCGGCCGTCGTTGCGCTACTCGTCGAAGACGTTGGATATGCGGATGCGCTGCGACAACTCGAGGAGGACCAGGCGATCGTGGTGTGGTGGGCAACGCAGGTGGAGTGCGCGTCGGCGCTGATACGTCGTGAGCGCGAACGAACGCTCTGCGGCACAAACGCCCAGTTGGCGTGGGGACGCCTGCGCGAACTATCCGGTGAATGGCAGGAAGTGCTACCTACCTCGGCGTTGCGCAATCAGGCTGAACGCATGGTGCGGCTCCATCCGTTGCGTGCTGCGGACGCGCTGCAGTTGGCGGCGGCACTGACTGCAGCAGAAGGTGATCCGTCGAGTCTTGATGTGATCACGTTCGATACTAGGCTGAAGGATTCTGCAGCCAAAGAGGGGTTCAGGGTTCTCTGAGCCATTTCGAACGAACTTGCGTCGTGCTCGCGACTGATCGGACTAAGCGACCTTCACTGGCGGCTGATTCTCGCTGTTCGCCAGAACCACGTCGTCCGGTGCCGCCAGGATTTTCGCGAGCGCGCCGGTTGGATCGTTCGTCATGTGCGGACCAGGTGCATCGGCGCCGGGCTGTTTGATGGCGCCGGCATGGTCCGCATAGTCGGCCGGTTTCTTGTATCGCGCGAGTTCCAGCGATGTGATGCCGGCGAGTTCGACGACTTCCGGATCGATCCATGCGCGCGCGTCGATCGCCTCGGTTGAGCACGATAGTTCGAGACTGAGATTCTCGAGCCCGGCGAAGTAGATCGATTTGCACATGCCGTGATCGATCGGCCCCAATACCGGGATCCCTTTCGAGCGAATCCGGTCGCGCATCGCCAGCAGTTCTTCGTCGTTCTTCACGCGCAATGCCAGGTGCTGCATCACGCCGCGCGCGCAGTTCGCGGTGGGATTGCCGGCGTGGGTTTTTCCGAACTCGACAGGAATCTTCTCCACATCCGGATTCTGCACGAATGCAACTGCGCTCTCGTCGTTCAGGCGTAGAAAGCCGTGCCACGTATTCGGCACGCCGTGCATCCAATACAGCGCGACGAGTTCAGTGCCCAGCACGTCGGTGAAATATTCGATCTGAGATTTCATGTCCGCTGTGCAGATCGCAATGTGGTGCAGGCCGTCGACCTTGTTCATGTGCGTGGTTCCGTTGTGGCCGTTGTTCAAACGATGCGCGAGTCGTGCTTGCCCCAATAGCGGTCCTTCAAGATCCGCTTGTACAGCTTGCCGGTTGGCAGACGCGGTAGTTCCACTTCGAAATCGATGCTGCGCGGGCATTTGTAGTGCGCGATGTGCTCGCGCGCGTAGCCGAGCAGTTCCGCGGCGAGTTCTGCAGTGGGTTTGCACCCTGCGGCAGGCTGCACGACTGCCTTCACTTCTTCGCCCATCTCTTCGTTCGGCACACCCACCACTGCGACGTCGGCAACTTTCGGGTGCATTACCATAATGTCCTCGATCTCCTGCGGATAGATGTTCACACCGCCGGAGATGATCATGAACGTCGCGCGATCGGTCAGGAACAGATAGCCCTCGTCGTTGACGTAGCCGACATCGCCGAGCGCGCTCCAGTTCGGATGTTGGGGATGCTGGGCGCCTTTGGTTTTGCCGCGATCGTGGAAGTACTCGAACGGCATTTGCGGCAGTTCGAAGTAGACGAGTCCGCTCTCGCCGTTCGGTAGCGCAGCACCGTCTTCGTCGCAGATGTGCAGGGTGCCGAGTATCGGCTTGCCGACGGTACCGGGATAGGCGAGCCAATCCTGCGGGGTCACATGTGTCAGCCCGTTCAACTCGGTGCCGCCGTAGTACTCGTACAGGATCGGCCCCCACCAATCGAACATCTGCTGCTTGACCTGCTTCGGGCACGGCGCCGCCGCGTGAATGGCGACCTTGTGCGACGACAGGTCAAAGCCGCTGCGGTCTTCGACCGGCAGTTTCAGCATCCGCGAGAACATCGTTGGCACCCATTGGCTGTGCGTCACGCGATGTTTTTCAATCGCCTGCAATGCCAGCACCGGATCGAATCGCGGCATCATCACCACGGTGCCACCGAGCGCCTGCGTCGCGGTGGTGAAGCCGAGCGGCGCGGAGTGATACAGCGGCGCCGGCGACAGATACACCGCGTTCGTATCAAATCCCCACAGCTGCTTCTGCAATGCGCCGACCGGACCGGCGTCATCGCCGATTTGGGTTTCCGGCAACGGCCGCAGGATACCCTTCGGCCTGCCGGTGGTGCCGGAACTGTACAGCATGAATCCGCCGGACGGTTCGTTCTGGAGCGGCTGCGCGGGATACGCGCCGATGGCCTGCTCGTAGTCCTGATATCCCGCAATTGCGCCATCCACCATCAGCCACGTGACGCACTGGGAAGGCGCGTCCGGCAAGCCGGCCGCGACCTCCGACATATGGTGCGACGTGACCAGCACCTTCGCGTCGCAGTTGTCGAGGATATATGCGGCCTCCTCGGTGGTCAGATAGCGATTGATTGTCGTCAGGTACAAACCCGAGCGCAGTGCCGCCCACACGACATCGAAATAACAGGCGTGGTTCTCCATCAGGATCGCAACGTGGTCACCGCGCCGCAGCCCCGAATCCCACATGAGCTGTGCCAGTTGATTGGAGCGATCGTCGAGTTCGCGATAACTGACGGTGGCGCCGGTCGCGGCGTTGATCAACGCGGGCTTGTTTGGGAACTCCTTTGCCCATCGACCTGGATACATCGCACAGTCCTCCGTGGTGTTGGCTCCGGTAGCGTTCTATCTTCCCTCTGCGAGCCTATAAGAACCAGCGGACGCAGATGTAACCGGTCACGCTCATCGTGATCGTATACGGTGCCGCCATGATCGCCATGCGCGCGTACGACAGCCTGACCAGCGGCGCCACCGACGAGGTGAGCAGGAACAGGAATGCCGCCTGCCCGTTGGGTGTCGCGATACTCGGGATGTTGGTGCCGGTATTGATCGCGATGGCAAGATGGTCGAAGTGGTCACGGGCGATCTCACCGGCCGAGAATGCGGCCTGAACCTCGTTGATGTACACGGTAGCGACGAACACGTTGTCGCTGATCGCCGACAGCACACCATTGGCGATGTACAGCATCGACGGCTGCATGCTCGGTTCGAGCCCGAGCACGTAGTGGATGATCGGCGTGAACAGATGCTGATCGTGAATCACCGCGACGATGACGAAGAACACCGCCAGCAATGCCGTGAACGGCAGGGCTTCCTCGAATGCACGGCCGATCTGATGTTCTTCCACGACGCCGTTGAACGCCGTTTGAATGACGATCACCGCCAGGCCGATGAGGCCCACTTCGGCCCAATGGAATGCCAGCGCCACGATCAGGAATACGGCGGCGACGCCCTGCACCAACAGGCGCATGCGGGTGCGGTCATTGCGCGTATCGTTGGCAGCCGCATCGGATTCCCTCAGAATCGCTGACGCACGTTCCGGGATCGGCGCGCCGTAGCCGAATGCCGTGGTTTTTTCGAGCAGCACGCACGTTGCGAACCCGACCACGACAACCGGTATCGTGACCGGCGCCATGCGCGTGAAATACTCCAAGAAGTGCCAGCCCATTTTCCCGGCGATCAACAGGTTCTGCGGTTCGCCGACGGTGGTGCAGACACCGCCGATGGCGGTTCCAACGGCCGCGTGCATCAGCAGGCCGCGCAGACGCGCGCGGAACGCGTCCAGATCTTCGCGATGATGGTCGGCGACGTTGTCGTCGCGGGTACCATCGTGGTCGTGCGTCTGCGTCGCTCCGGACGCGACGCGGTGATAAATCGCGTAGAACCCCGCCGTGACACTGATGATGACCGCGGTTACCGTCAGCGCGTCCAGGAATGCCGACAGCAATGCCGAGACGGCGCAAAACAAAAATGCCAGCAATGTCTGCGAACGCACGCCGAGCAGGATCTTCGTGAACGCGAACAGCAACAGGTCGCGCATGAAGTAGATGCCCGCGACCATGAACATCAGCAGCAGGATCACCGGGAAGTTGCTGAACAGTTCGTCGCGCACGCTCTGTGGGTGAGTCAGGCCGATGACCACCGCTTCGAGAGCCAGCAGCCCGCCGGGCTGCAGTGGATAACAGCGCAGCGCCATCGCCAGACAGAATACGAACTCGAGCACCAACAGCCAGCCGGTCACGAAGCCGCCGCCGAACGGGGCCAGCGCCAGCAGCGGATTCAGCACCAGAAACGCTGCGATCGCGCCTTTGTACCAGCGCGGCGCGTTGCCGAGGAAGTTGGCCCACAGGGCCGCGGGAGAGAAAGCCATCGGATTCGTACTTGCGTGCGGCGCGCCAGTATAGTCGATCGATTCACGCCGCGAGGACGCATCCACCGCCATGGCAACGACTGACACCGTAAAGGGTCGCAGTGACACGCAGGACGCGCAACGCGTGCGGTTCGGCACCTTTGCCGGCGTGTTCACGCCCAACGTGCTCACCATTCTTGGCGTCATCATGTTTCTGCGGCTCGGCCAGATTGTTGGCCAGTCGGGTATTGCCGATGCCCTGATCATCGTGCTGTGCGCGAAATTGATCACGTCCCTGACCGCAGTTTCGCTGGCGGGCGTCGCCACCAACACGCGAGTGAAGGGCGGCGGGGCGTATTTTCTGATCAGCCGCAGCCTCGGCCCGGAGTTCGGCGGTGCGATCGGTGTGGTGTTCTACCTCGCGCAGGCGATCTCGGTGGCGATGTACGTGATCGGCTTTACCGAGGCATTCACCGACGCATTTCCGGCGTCCGAGCCGTATCGAATACTCGTGGCGACCACGCTGAACGTGATCGTATTCGTCTGCGTGTTCGTCGGAGCCGGTTGGACGATCAAAGTGCAGTCCGGGATTCTCGCGATACTCGGGCTGTCACTGTTGTCGTTCTATATTGGCGCGGCGCTGCATTTCTCGCCACAGACGGCGCTCGCCAACCTGCACGCCGGATATGCGCCGGGCGAGAGTCAGTTCACGATGTTCGCGCTGTTCTTTCCGGCGGCGACCGGCATCATGGCCGGCGCCAACATGTCGGGCGACCTGAAAGAGCCGGACAAATCACTACCGACCGGCACGTTCGCGGCGATTGGTGTGACGGCGCTGATCTATCTGTCGATGGTGCTGCTGCTCGGTGGTGTGACGAGTCGCGATGAGTTGATCGGCAACAGCTTCATCATGAAGGATGTCGCGCTGGTCTCGCTGCTGATCGTGTTGGGCGTGTTCGCGGCGACGGCATCGTCGGCGCTGGGCAGCATGATGGGCGCACCGCGTATTCTGCAGGCGCTGGCGAAAGACGAAATCTTCCCGAAACTCCGCTGGCTGTCGCGCGGCAGCGGTGCGTCCAACGAGCCCCGATACGCCACCGCCGTAACGTTTCTGATCGCACAGGCCGCAATCATGGTTGCCGATCTGGATCTCATCGCGCCGATCATCACGATGTTTTTCATGGTGACCTACGGCACGCTCAACCTGGCGTGTTTCTACGAGGGCTATTCGAAGAACCCGAGTTTCCGGCCCCGCTTCCGGCTGAGCCATTGGTCCATTTCGCTGGCCGGCGCAATTGGTTGCGGCATTGCGATGTTGTTGATGGCGCCGCTGTGGGCCGCCGTTGCCGTTGCCGCCATGTGGGGACTGTACCGCTACATCGGCCGCGCCGAAGTGCGCGCGCGCTTTGGCGACGTGCAGAGCGGCGTTGCGCTCGAACAGGCGCGCAAAGCGTTGCTGCGACTCGAGGAAGAGGCTTACCACCCGAAAAACTGGCGGCCGATGATTCTGGCGCTGAGCGGCGGTGTGTGGAATCGGTATCACCTGGCCGAATATGGGTCCTGGCTCGGCGCGGGCCGCGGCCTGCTCAGCTTCGCGCAGGTCGTCACCGGCGACGTGGAGGATCGTATCGAACTGCGCATGCGTCACGAGCATCGCCTACGTCAGTTCATTGCAGAAGAGGAACTCAATGCATTTCCGGTCGTCGTGATCGAGGAGGACCTGATCGCCGGCGTCAAAGCGATCCTACAGTGCTATGGCATCGGCGGTGTGCGCCCCAACACGATCATGCTGGGGTGGACCGAAGATCCGGAGCGGCTCGAGCCGATGGGTCGCATCCTGCGACTACTGCGCGATTTCCATCGCAACATCGTCATCGTGAAATACGACGAATTGAGAGAGCGCTGGGCGGCGCCACCCGGCAGCATCGACGTGTGGTGGCACAGCCGCGAGAACGGGCCATTGATGCTGTTGCTGGCGCATCTGCTTGTTCAAAACCGCGCGTATCGCGATCACCGCATCCGCATTCTCAACGTGGTTGGCGATGCATCGGCGCAGCCCGGCGTCACCGAGCATCTGACGCGCTTGATCGAATCCGCTCGGATCGACGCCGATATCGAGGTCATCGTCTCCGACGACATCGTCACCGAAATGCGCCGGCGCTCGCGCAAGGCCGCAGTGGTTTTCATGGGTTTCGATCCGCCGCAACAAGGCAGCGCACAACTGTTTGCAGAGAACTACTACCGCGTGATGGAACATCTGGACACCGTGATTCTCGTGCACAGCGCCGGCGAGGTGGACCTGGAAGCGTGAACAGAAAAGGGGGTCAGAACGACTTTCGCCGCGAAAGTCGTTCTGACCCCCTTTTCATTCGCGGCGCTGCATCGCGTCGCGGGCCGCTTCGCCGGAGAGACCGAAGAAAGACCGCAGATGCAGATCACGTTGTGGAAACGGTACTTCGATCTCGTGACGCTCCAGTGCCGAATGGATCTCCCAGAGATACGCCGCGGTCACCGCCTTGGGTCGTCGGATGTTGGCGCCGCCGAGCCACACCAGCAATTCGAAATCGAGACTGGATTCGCCAAAATTCACGAACCATACCTGCGGCGGACGCCCCGGCAGGCTGGCCATTTCCGCGGGCACCTTG
Organism: uncultured Gammaproteobacteria bacterium; assembly: GCA_963735085.1. GTDB lineage: Bacteria > Pseudomonadota > Gammaproteobacteria > Pseudomonadales > Azotimanducaceae > DATJGR01. The sequence continues at coordinate 541,040 of CAVTJP010000005.1, read as the reverse complement.
TCGGCGGCTTCCAGCGCGGCTGTTTTCACCCGCTCTTTGTCGGAGCCGTATGCGACACCGAACGAAATGTGGATGCGCCGTACTTCTTCGTGGAACGTCCAGTTGATGACGCGTCCGGTGATGAACTCCGAGTTCGGAATCAGCACATCGACATTGTCGTTGGTGGTGATCATCGTCGAGCGCATGTTGATCTGCCGCACCTCGCCCATGATCCCCGATTCGAGTTCGATGAAATCGCCGACGCGCAATGTCCGATCGATCAACAGGATGATGCCGGACACGAAGCTGCCGACCAGCGGCTGCAGGCCGAGGCCGACACCGAGGCCGAGCGCGCCGCCGATCAGCGCGAACGTCGTGAAGTCGATGCCGATCGCGCTGAGGCCAAACACCAGGGCGAGCGTCAGGATCGTGTAGTGCGACAGCCGATCCAGCGTATACAGCGTACTCTGGGTCGCGGCGCGCGCTTCGAGCACACGCTTCAACGCCAACCGGGCCGCCTTCGACACCCACACCGCAATGAACGCGAACACCGCCAGTTTCAACAGCGAATTGGCTGAGATCGATGCGTGGCCGACCTTGAACAGCGTGGTGCCGGCGAGCCCTTCGATGCGCTGCCAGATGGCGTGCAGGTCGTCCACTACAACCAGCGCCTCAATCGAAACAGCACCAGCAACGACGTCGCTACCGTCGCCATGAACGCAAGCACGGCGAAGTAACCGTCGCGCATGCGCAGTTCGGGCATCACTTCGAAATTCATGCCGTAAACCCCGGCAATGAAACTCAATGGCACAAAGATGCAGGTGATCACCGTCAACACCTTCATGATCTTGCTCAGGTTATGCGATGCCAGCGACAGATAGCCGTTCATCAGATCATTAGCCAGATCGTTGTACAGATTCGCGAGGCTGACCAATCGTTCGAATTGCTCGCGCAGTTCCAGGATGTCGCGCGCCGATGCTTCGAACAGCGGATGACGATCGCGCGCCAACGTATCGCATATCGCCGAATGGTAGCTCGCGATACGGCGTACGTTCTTCAGTTGCCGTTTGTACGTCAGCAATTCGTTGAGCAGATCGTCGGTGGGATTTTCGAACATTTCCTCCTCGATGTCGGCGAGCCGTTGCTCCAGGCTCAGCACGATCGGGACATAACGCGATACGACGGTCTGCGTGATCTCGAGCGCAAGTTGTGCAGGCGTGGTGCTGCAGGCCACGGTAGCTTCCAGCAGACGCGCGCGTGCCTTTTCGATGCTGGGCGAATCCATGCTGTGGCGGGTCAGCAGGAATCTGGCGCCGACGAAAAACGCAATCTGGATGGTCTGGAACTCGATCGAATGCGCCTCGGCATTGAGCGCACGCAACAGCACGAAGACGTTGTCACCGGCGGTGATGGCCTTCGGCGGAAAGCGCTTTGCCAGCGCTTGTTCGATGATCACCGTGTCGGCGCCGAATGCGGTCAGCCAGCGCGATTGCTCGAGTCCGTCGCGCTCGTCGAGGTCGATCCATAGATATGTGTCGGTGTCGCTGCGCCATCGCTCGATCAGTTCGCTGCCGCCCGAGGCGGCGGCACCGCCGGGTCGCCACAGTAGTACGTTCAATCAGTGTCTCCGTTGGCGTTCGGAGGCTCACGCTTCGGTGTTGGCGCGGGTTGGCGCACGATCACGTCTCGAACGGGATAGGGAATCTGAATGCCGTTCTCCTTGAACGCATCCCATAGCGCGAGCAGCACCATACCGCGAATGTTGGTGAGGCCGTTGCGGGGGTCGCTGATCCAGAAGCGCAGCAGGAAGTTGACTGACGAATCGCCGAAACCGGTCATCCAGCACACGGGTTTGCGGTTTGGGATGACGCGCGACACGCTCGCGGCCGCCTCGATTGCCAGTACGGTGACGCGATGCGGGTCGGCTTCATAGGAAACGCCGAAGGGGACATCGAGACGCACGAACTCGTCTGAGAACGACCAGTTGATGACCTGCTGGGTGATGAAATCCTCGTTCGGAATCAGATATTCGCGGCCGTCGCGCGTGATCACGGAGACGAAGCGGGCGCGCAGTTCGCGAATCCAGCCGAACGTTTCGCCCAAGCTGATCGTATCGCCGGGTTTGATCGAACGGTCGAGCAGAATGATGATGCCGGAGATGAAGTTCGAGACGACCTTCTGCAGGCCGAAACCGATACCCACGCCGATCGCGCCCGACAGCACCGTAAACACGGTGAGGTCGACGCCGATGCCGGCGATGGCGACCAGCGACGCAACGACAATCAGCGTGATCCTCAGCACCTTGCCGATCAGCACGCGCAGAGAAGGTGTCAACTCGTCGGAGCGTTGAATGCGGTTGTCGAGGAAGTTGCCGACGCCGACCGCGACCCACAGCCAGACGCCCAGGAAAACGACGGCCTTGATCACCAACAGCAGCGACAGGCGGAACTTGCCGACGGTGAAGCCGATCTCGTCGAGCAACGTGGCAGCGTCGGCAGATATACCAAGCACGACCAGCGCTACGTAGGTCCAGCCGATCCAGCCGATTGCGCGGCCGATGGTGTGGCTGCGAATCGTCCGTGACAGCACCCGGATCACCAGCCACGCGAGCGCGAGCAGGAAGATGTCCGATGTCAGCTGGCTGGGCTGTGGCCACTTGATCGCGCGCATCACCAGCACCGCAGCGCCGGTGAATGCGACGAAGAACACCCATTCCAGCCGTCGCAGCAAAGCGATAACCACCCGCAACAGGCTCGGGTCGCCCTTGATGCGTCGCGCGCGCGCCTCGAGCTTCGGTTCAACCCGACGCGACAGCACGACAGCGGCGAGGAACAGCACCATGGCGATTCCAATCTGGTAAAGAATCGCAGGCTGGTTGATGTAATCGAACGCCAGCTCACTGAACTCGGTGAGCCGCGAGAGCATGGTGCTGGGTTCGATATCGTTCACTGCGTGTAATGTTCCGTGAGTGCTACATATTGAATTGTTTGACGAGCAAATACGCGAGCGTCGTGATCATGATCAGCGCAAGCGGCAGACCGACACGAACGAAATCCCGAAACTTGTATCCGGCGGCGCCCATGATCAACAGGTTGGTCTGGTAGGCCATCGGTGTGACATAGCATAGATTGCAACCGAACAAGACCGCGAGCACCAGCGGCTCCGCCTGGATCGACAACTGCGACGCGAGGCTCACGGCCAGCGGTGTGCTGATTGCAGCCGACGCAGTGTTGGACACGAAGTTGGTCAGAATCATCGAAAACAGCATCAAACCGGCGACGACGAATGCCGGTGCCACACCGCTGAGACCAAGCGCGAGAATGGAGGCGATCCACGCAGCGGCGCCGGTTTCCTCCAGCGCGCGGCCCAGCGCGATGCTGGCCGCAACGAGCACGATGACCTCCACGCTCAATGCGCGGCCGATGTTTTCGTAACGTACACAACCGGCTGCCAGCATCGCGATCGTGCCGGCGAGCGCCGCGATTGCAATCGGCACCAGCTTGAATGCGGCGAGCACCACGACCGCCGCAGTGATGGCGAGCGCCAGCGGCGCCTTGGTAGTGCGCGGTAATTCGAACGCGTCGCGCAACACCATCGTGCCCTCGGTGCGCTCCAGGTCGACGAGCCCTTCCGCGCGCCCCTGCACCAACAGCACGTCGCCAACATCGAGACGCTCGGCCGCCGGCACGCGACTGCGAAACAGGTGCGTGTCGGCGGCGCGATACGTGCCCAGCACCGCAAGCCCGAATCGGTCGGCGATACGCGCTGCACGCACCGACTTGCCGACCAACGTGGAGTCTCCGCCGATTGCCACCTCTGCCATGTGGCGATCGTCGTCTTCGCGTTCCTCCTTGCGTTCGTCTTTTGTGATGTTGTGACGGCGGGACTGCAACTGTGCCAGCACCCACTCGGATGCGAGCGCTGCGCGAAACTGTTCACTGGCTTCGCGCACTTGATCGATCGTGCCGACGATCGGGATCAGGTCGCCGGCTTCGATGGTAGCCTCGGCGATGTGGCGGCCGTTGCGCAGAGCGCCATCGATTTCCAGATCTGCGCCGGGTCCTTTGGCAATTTCGTCGAGTGTCTTGCCGACGATCGTTGAGCGGGCCTTGACGTGTAACGTGGCGCTGTAGCGCCGCGGTGAAGACGTATCGTCGGCCGGGGTCGCGGGCAGCAGTCGCGGCGCGATCAGCCACAGATACGGGAATGCGACCAACGCCGCCGTCGCAACCATCGGCAGGAACGACACCACGCCGATTGGCGGCATGCCAAGGTCGGCTGCGATCGAAACCACCAGCACGTTGGTGGACGTGCCGATCGTCGTCGACATGCCACCGATCAGGATTGCGAAGTTCACCGGCATCAAGGTCTTGGAAGCAGGTATACCGGCACGCTGCGCGAGATTCAGCAGAATTGGCAGCATCAGCACCAGCACCGGCGTGTCGTTGACGAAGCCACTGATCAACATACAGACCGCCAACGTGCACAGCATGCCGAGCGTATGGCTGAAGCGCCAAAGCCGGCCGAGTACTCGCGCAGCCGGTTCCAGCGCGCCGGTCATCACCAGACCACGACCCAGGATCATCAGGCAACAGATCGCGACCAGGGCCGGATGTCCGAAGCCGCCGAACGCGACCTCCATGCCGGTGAAGGTGCCGGTTTCGTGTTGGATCGGAAACGCATAGAAGCCGATCGCCAACACGCCGATCACGATCAGGCAGGTGAGTTCGATACGCGGCCGGCCCCTGACGAACAGCGTGAACGCGCCCACCGTTACGAGTAACGCGGCGAAAGCGTGCAGGGACGGAAGCGCTGGCATAGGTCGCTACAGGTACGCTAGTGCCGGTTACGGCAGCGTTTGCTCGGATGATCGTGGATCGGGGCGGTTCGCAAGCAGCGTCTCGTTGTTCGGACTGGACGCGACCAAACGCGCGTAGTCCGTGTCCATGTCGTACAAAACTACCTGAATGCGGCGAGGTCTGGAAGGACGCTGCAATTCGCCTTCAGATTGCCCGCAGCGCGCTAACAGTTGCCGTTGGCTTGCAATCTATTTCCCGCGCGTTAGCCTCGCGCTCTCATGCCGCAATAGGAGATGCACATGGACGTACGCGCCGCGGTTGCATTTGCTGCCGGCGAGCCATTGTCGATGGAGACGGTGCAACTCGACGGACCGAAGCCGGGCGAAGTGCTCGTCGAGATCAAAGCAACCGGCATCTGTCACACTGATGCCTTTACGCTTTCCGGAGCCGACCCGGAAGGATTGTTTCCGGCGATCCTGGGACACGAAGGCGCCGGCGTCGTCGTTGATGTGGGTGCCGGCGTCACGTCGGTCGCACGCGGTGACCATGTGATTCCGCTGTACACGCCGGAATGCCGTCAGTGCGACTTCTGCACGTCGGGCAAGACCAATCTGTGTCAGGCGATTCGCGAAACGCAGGGCCGCGGCGTGATGCCGGACGGCACCAGCCGGTTCTCGTTCAATCGCAAGCCACTGCACCACTACATGGGCACCTCGACATTCGCGAACTACACGGTGTTGCCGGAGATCGCGGTCGCGAAGATTCGATCGGACGCACCATTCGACAAAGTCTGTTACATCGGCTGCGGTGTCACCACCGGCATTGGCGCAGTGATCAACACCGCGAAGGTGGAACCCGGGGCGAACGTTGCGGTGTTCGGTCTCGGCGGCATCGGCCTGAACGTGATTCAGGGCGCGCGACTGGTGGGTGCGAATCGCATCATCGGCATCGACACCAATCCGGCCAAAGTTGCGCTCGCGACAAAGTTCGGCATGACCGATTTCGTCAACCCGAACGACGTCGATAACCTCGTTGCCGAAATCGTATCGATGACCGCCGGCGGCGTGGACTACTCGTTCGAATGCATCGGCAACGTCAATGTGATGCGCCAGGCGCTGGAGTGCTGCCATAAAGGGTGGGGCGAAAGCATCATCGTCGGCGTTGCCAGCGCCGGAGCAGAGATCAGCACCCGGCCGTTTCAACTGGTAACGGGCCGGGTGTGGCGCGGCACTGCGTTCGGCGGCGCCAAGGGCCGCACCGACGTACCGAAGATCGTCGACTGGTACATGAACGGCAAGATCAACATCGACGATCTCATCACCCATACGATGCCGCTGGACGACATCAATCAGGCGTTCGATCTGATGCATGAAGGTAAATCGATTCGCTCGGTGGTGATTTACTAACGGTTGCCGCTTCGGTTCACGTTGGAGGTGTATCCACTGGTAAAGGGTCAGAGTGCTTCATTCGACGTTGAGCCGCGGCTACCTGTTCTGCTGAAGCACTCTGACCCTCTCCCGCCCCCATCACCACCGCCGAAGCATCGAATACCGCGATTAAAGCTTGATAATTCCAGTGGGATCTTCAGAGTTGCTCTGGTTTGCCCGGAGAACAAAGCATGAAATTCGGCGCGATGATCGCTACGCGAATTGCCGACTGGCGGCTGCTGGTGGATGCGGAACAGATGGGTTTCGACCACGGCTGGGTGCCGGATTCACAGATGATCTGGTCGGATTGCTACGCGGTGCTCGCACTCGTCGCCGCGCATACGCAGCGTATGCGGATCGGTACCGGCGTTGCGATTGCCGGTACGCGCATCGCGCCGGTTACCGCGCACTCCATCGCCACGATCAACGAGATCGCGCCGGGACGCGTATTCCTTGGCATCGGTACCGGGCACACCGCGATGCGCGTGATGGGTATGGATACGGTGAAGCCGAAGGCGTTTGCGGAGTATCTGCGCGTTGTGCGTGCACTGCTGCGCGGCGAGGAAGTGGAGTACACGTTGAATGGTGTGACGCGACCGATCCGCTTTCTGCACCAGGACATGGGATTTTTCAACGTCGAGCAGCCCGTGCCGATTTACGTTGCAGCGAACGGCCCGCGCGCGCTGGCTGCGGCTGGTGCGTACGGTGACGGGCGGATATCCGCTGGCGGTGAGCCGGAGGCGGTGTTCGCCAACAACCTTGCGCGGGTGCGTGCCGGTGCGGAAGCTGCGGGGCGAACTCTCAGCGCAGAATTCCATACCGCTGCGCTCACGTTCAGTTGTGTGCTGAAGCCCGGTGAGAAGCTGACGTCCGATCGCGTCATCGACCAGGTTGGCTCGATGGTCAGCGCCAGCCTGCACTTCTGGTGGGAACTGTACCGTCAGAGTGGGTCGGATGCGTTTATCCGTCCCGAAGTGCGCGATGTGTGGGAGAAATATCTCGCGCGGGTAGCGGCCATTCCCGAAGCCCGTCGGCACATGGGCGTTCACGATGGGCACTGTACCTATCTGATGCCGGAAGAACGCGAATTCATCACGCCGGAGTTGATCCGCGCATCCGGCGGACTCGTCGGCGAACCGGACGAGATCATTGCGATGCTGCGTGAGCAGGAGCGCGGCGGTTTGAAGGAAGTGACGCTGCTGCCGCCGATGGCGTCGGCACGGGAGTGCTACGCGGACTTTGCGAAGCACGTGATCGAACGCTATTGAGCTAACGGAATATTTGGGGGGAGAGATGGACCCGGCTACGTGGCTTGCTCAAGTGAATGAAGTGGTGCTCGAACCGGATCTGCCGATTTGCGATCCGCACCATCATCTGTGGGACCATCCGGGGAGCCGGTATCTGCTCGACGAACTGCTGCTCGATACTGGCTCCGGCCATAACGTGGTGTCCACGGTATTCGTCGAATGCGCGTCGATGTATCGCGCGTCTGGCGAAGAGGCCATGAAACCGGTCGGCGAGACCGAATTCGTCAACGGTGTTGCGGCGATGTCTGCAAGCGGACGCTATGGCGCAGTTCGTGTCGCCGCCGGTATTGTCAGTCTCGCGGACCTGACCCTCGGCAAGCGCGTAGGTGAAGTGTTGGACGCGCACATCGCGGTCGGCCCTCGCTTCAAGGGCATCCGTCACGCGACGGGTTGGGACGCGGCCGAAACGGTGCGCAATTCACACACCAACCCGACCGAGGGGCTGTTGCTGGACAAAACGTTTCGAGGCGGCTTCGCCGAACTCGGCAAACGTGGCTTGAGCTTCGATGCGTGGCTGTATCACCCGCAGATTGCACAGTTGACCGATCTTGCACGTGCGTTTGAAGACACCACGATCATCCTCGATCATTTCGGTGGCCCGCTCGGTATTGGGCCGTACGAGGACAAACGCGCCGAAGTGTTCGCACAATGGCGACAATCCATCACTGATCTCGCCGCCTGCGACAATGTCGTTGCAAAACTCGGCGGTATTGCGATGCCGATCAACGGTTTCGGCTTCCATAGGCGCGACCAGCCGGCGACGTCGGACGAACTCGTCGCCGCCGCCGGTGACTACTACCGGCACGCGATCGATGTTTTCGGGGTGGATCGCTGCATGTTCGAGAGCAACTTTCCGGTCGACAAGGCCAGTTGCTCCTACCGGACGTTGTGGAATGCATTCAAGAAGATCGCGGCCGGCGCATCTGCGAGCGAGAAGGCGGCGCTGTTTCACGACACGGCGGCGCGCGTGTATCGATTGTGATCACTTGATTGGAGGAGGAGCGAATATGCGCAACGTACTGGTGTCCACTGTACTGATGCCCATTTTATTCATGATAGGCGCGCCTATCGCGGCCGCGGCCGATGTTGCGCCCGTGGCGTCGCTATCACCGTCGCCCGCGGGGGCGAGCGTGTATTTCATCGAGCCCGCCAACGGCGCCGTTGTGGGGACGACATTCGCAGTGAAATTCGGTTTGAAAGGCATGGGTATTGCGCCGGCCGGCAGCGACGTACCGAACACAGGCCATCACCATCTGTTGATCGACGTAGTCAAGCTACCGAACCTCACACAGCCGTTGCCTTCGTCGGAACATATTCTGCATTTTGGGAAAGGCCAGACGGAGACCGAGCTGACGCTGCCGCCGGGTAAACATACCCTGCAACTGGTGTTCGCGAACTATCTGCACATTCCGCACGACCCGCCGTTGATCTCCAAGCGGATCACCATCACGGTCAAGTAGAAGTAGCTTCCGGCTGCTACTGGCCGTCGCCGGCGAATTCGGCGTCCGGTGCGTGGCCGAGAGAAATCTTGCCGAGTTCGGCATACAGCGGATGGGCGACCCAGCGATGGGTCGCGCAGCCATGCGCGTCGCGCAGTTTGCGTTCGAGCGGGGAGTGCATGCGCATCGCCGTGGTGCCGGCGGTGTTGTGAATCAGATCGACCACGTGCATTGACGCGTTCGCTGCGTGCGTACACGCAAGGCGCCCGGCGCGGGTCGTTCTGCCTGACGGCGCGTCCCGGCCGCGCTGCAATTCGTCGGCGACGTCCTGCATGGCTTCCATCAGAAATGCGCGCGCTGCGCGCAATGTTGCGTCTGCCTCGCCATATCGGTACTGCGCAATCGGCTTGTCCTTCAGCGGTACCGCGGACATCAGCGGCACTTTGGTCCGCGCGAGTTCGACGAATTCATCCAGCGCACCGCGTGCGACGCCGATCGCGACGGCTGCTTTGTTGTACGCCAGCCGCAATGGTACAGGGATCCTGAACACAGGGTTGTCGTACAACGCTGGCAGCAGCACCAGATCGACGGCCGCCCACTTTTCACTCACCAGCGCGTCCTCCGCGCGGACGTCGTGACTGCCGGAGCCGCGCAGACCCGCGACATCCCATGTGTCGAGAATCTCGAACTGCGACTTGTGCAGGAACCACATCTTGAAGCTGGGTTGCCCCTGCGCGTTCAGCACCGGCGCGTCGCCTTCGATGATCGGTGCGCCCATGAAGCACCACGTTGCGTTGTGGCAGCCGCTGATGAACGTCGTCTGTCCGGAAACGCGAAAGCTGCCATCCGCTTGCTTCACCGCGCGCGACGGTGTCGTGCCCGGGCCGCCCCCGCCGCACATGATGACGCGCGGATTCTCGAGGTACACCTCGCGCGCGAGGTCCTTCGGCATGCCGCCGGCCGCCATCGCATTGATTTCCGAACCAAGCATCACATTCCAGCCGACTGAAGCATCGACTTTCGAGAGCGCTTCGATCACTTCGATTGTTTCGACGACGCTGGCGTTTTCTCCGCCAAGCTCGGTGGGTAGCGTAAAGCGGAACATGCCCGCATCGATCAGCGCGTCGATTGTGTGCGACGGCACGCGCCGTAGTTGTTGCGCTTCGTCACCACCGGCACGAATTACGTCGGTCAGTGTGGCCACGCGTTCGAGTGCTGGAACCGTCATCGCGCCGCCTCCAACTGCGCTGTGCCGAGCTGTCGCGCCCAGTTCACCACCTTCACGCTGTCATCGAGAAAGTGCAGCGAATCGGCCTCGTTCAACGTAGGTAGCCCGATCACAACACGATTGACACCCAGTACTGCGAGCTGCGCCAGTGCGGATTCGTCATCAGGTGATGTCAGTGCAGATACGTCGATCTCGGAACGCGCGCGACCGGCCTCGTTGCATGCGTCGTTGAGTTGCTGCATCTGCTCGGCGAAGCCCGGCATGACGATTGGGTACCATCCATCGCCGTATTCGACGACGCGCCGAATGGCCCAAGTCGACTGCGCGCCGATGAATACCGGAGGGTGCGGTTTACGTGCCGGCTTCGGTTCCACCCAGACGGCGTCGAAGTCGACAAATTTGCCGTGAAACGCCGCGTCTTTCTGCGTCCACATCGCTTTCATCGCGAGGATGTGTTCGCGCAACACAGCCCACCGATCGGCGAAACGCACGCCGTGGTTTTCGAGTTCTTCGCGATTCCAACCGGCACCGACGCCGAACATGAAGCGTCCGTCAGACAGGTTGTCGAGCGATGCAATACGTTTGGCCAGCGCAATCGGATGGTGCTCCGGGACCAGGCAGATGCCGGTGCCGACCTTCAAGTGTTCAGTTACCGCGGCGACCTGAGCCAGGTACGTGAAGGGCTCGTAGCTCTCCCAGTAGATGCTCGGCAGATCGCCGCCGGGCGGATACGGCGTTTTGCGCGACGCAGGGATGTGCGTGTGCTCGACAACCCACACTGAATCGAAGCCGCGCTCTTCGAGGGCACGGCCCAGTACCGTGGGACGGATCGAGTAATCGGTTGGAAACGTAGAAACGCCTATCTGCATGCTGGGCTCCTGGAATGGGTGGCGTGGTCGTGATGGGAGCGGATCTCGTATGCGTCGGACACGCGGTAAGTCCCGTCCCTGGAGCTCGTCAGCGCCATCCCTGGCGCCGACGGTCCGTCGCATACGAGATCCGCCCCCATCACGACTCGAGCGACGCGCTTCGTTTGCGAGAGTGCGTAATAGCTAGCTAACCATGGATACGCCGACGCAGGTGGAGGTGGATGTGCATTGTGCCGGACCGTACTGCGCCAGGGACGGCGCAGTACGAGCCTCCAGGGATGGGGCTTGCGGCCTGCTCGCTGCAAAGAGCGGCACAATGCACATCCACCTCCACCGTCAGCCAAAGCGCAACTCATCCTCACCTCAATACATCCGTTAGAAACCGTTCGAACAACGGATTGAACGCCTGCGGTCGCTCCCAGAACGGCGCGTGCCCCGTGTCCGCCAGAACGTGCACTTTGCGATCCCACAGATTGCGGTACGGGAACGCCATCAGGTATTCGTTGTCGATGAACGGTTCGTTGGCGCCGGTGATCACCGCGATGGGTGTGGGATTCGACGCGACGACATCGCGTTGATCGGCACCACGACCAGCCATCGCCGCTTCCATCATCATGCGCCGTGAACGGCCGTCGGTGCGGCGCACTGCCGCTTCGAGAAACGGCGCCGGCGCACCGGTGGTCTCCGCCGCGTAGTCGCGGATGTCGGCATCGTTGAACTGCTCTTTGCCGGTGAGATCCATATGCGGTTGCGGACGGAATCCAGCGGCGAAATCGACCGGGTTGTGGCCGACCGGCGGCGTGCCGGTGATCGCCAGACCGGTAACATCGAGGTCGCGTGTCAGCAGTTCGATGCCGACGTGACCACCGAGTGACCAGCCCATGATCGCCAGGCGTTTGATACCCATGTTCGCGAGCACTTCGATGGCGACATCGGCATAGCCCGGAATGCTATAGGTTGCTTGCGGGTCGTTCGCGTCATCGGATGCGCCGTGCCCCGGCAGATCGAACGCGACCAGCCTGAAGCGCTCCAGGAGGTGCGATTCGAACTGCCGCGTGAACACTTCCTTGCACGCAGAGTTGCCGTGAACCATCAACACGGCAGCGCCGGTGCCGCCGCTGTCCGCCACCGCGATGTGGCCGCGACGCGTGACGATGCGGCTATGCCGCATGTGCGACATCGAAGCGCTGCGCAGCCAATTCGGCTCAGCGTGCCAGGACGGTGACGCCAGACAAGCCCGGCGCGCCGTACACGTGCGTGTAACCGGTTTTTACATCGCGCGGGACCTGGCGCGCACCACCTTCGCCGCGCAACTGCGTGCAGATCTCGTACACCTGCCGCAGCCCCGACGCTCCGATCGGTTCACCGTTGGCCAGACAGCCGCCATCGGTGTTGACCGGCAGACGGCCGGTAATCTCGGTGACGCCGTCGCGCAGCCATTGCTCCTGCTCGCCGTCTTTGCAGAAGCCGTTCTCTGCCATGTGCATGATCTCGGCGCCGGATTCAGTGTCCTGCAGTTGCGCCACATCGATCTCGTCAGGGCCGATACCGGCCATTTCGAATGCGGCGCGTGATGCCATCACGGTGGGTGGGGTGTCGGTGCGTTCGAGTGCCTGCGATTGGCTGAACACTTCGAAAGATCCGAACGGCCGCGTCTTCACACTGATCGCTTTGACGAAGACCGGCTTTTTGACGAGCTGCTTGGCCTTGTCGGCGCGGCACAGAATCATCGCGCAGCCGCCTTCGGCGGGGGAACAGAACATGTATTTGCGCAGCGGATGGCAGACCATCTGGGACGTCGCGACGTCCTCGTAGCTCATGCCGCCTTTGCGCCATGCGTTGGGGTTCTTCGCGCCGTTGGCGTAGTTCTTTACGGCGACGCGCACCAATGCGTCCTCGGTGATGCCGTAGTCGTGCATATAACGCTGGATCTTCATGCCGAAGAATTGCGGTGTCAGCGCCATGCCGATGTCGCCGTACCATTTGCCCAGACCGCTGCCTTCGGTATTGACCGTGAATGCACCGCGCGGGTGCTTGTCGAAACCCACCGCCATACCCACATCGAACATGCCCGACTTGATCGCCATGTACGCAGACTGCAGCGCGCTGCCGCCGGTCGCGCAGCCGTTGGCGACGTTGATGAACTGCAGACCGGTGAGGCCGAGTTTCGACACCATCGTGTCGGCGGCGCCGGCGGAAGCACTGCCGCCATACGCAAAATTCAGGTCGGACCACTCGAGCCCCGAATCCTTCAGCGCCTGCCGCGCGGCATAGACCCCTTGATCGAGACCGCTGACGCCGTCGGTACGGCCGAATGGATGAATGCCGATGCCGATGATTGCCACGTCGACCATGTACGTGTCCTCCAGTGTTCTAAAGTTCGGAGACGGGTTGAAAGAAGTAGGCCATCACTTCGCGACCGGCGTCGTCGTCGATGTATTTCTCGACCACTAACTCCATTTCCATACCGATGGCGAGTTTGGAAACGTCCTTGCATTTGAGCCGGCTCTCGACGCGGACCTGACCGGGCAGCTCCACATAGCCGACGCCAAACGGCCTGAACGTTTCCGGTGTTTCGGGACCGATGTATGGCGGACGGTTCGGCATGAAGCCCTGGATCGTCCACGTCCATAATGTGCCGCGTCGTTCGAGCTCAATGGTTTCGACATCTTCGCCGCAGCACGCGGGACAACTGTGCTGCGCCGGAAAGGTGACGACTCCGCACGCACCGCAGCGGCTGCCGAGCAGACGCGGATCGTTCGACGGCCAAGTGAAAAGGCCTTCTGCGATCGGAATTTGACGCGCCGCGGACATCAACATCTCCTCATCGTCGAGCAAAATTATGCCGACGCAGGAGTACATCACAAAACAGTCAGGCTGTCATGTTTTCGGCGTTCGCGAAGGCGTTCGCGAAGGTGTGGGTTTGCGTTTGCGCTTGGCCGACGCTCGGACTCGCCTACGCTTCGGCGCTGAGTTCTGCTTTGCGGATTCCCGATCCAGCGAAGTCAGGACGTCATCGAACGAGCGCCGTAGCTCCATCTTCAGCCAACTAAGCAGATCGTCGGCCACTTTGGTGAGCCGGCGGGTATGCAGATTCGCCGCCATGCCTTCGAGCAGCAGCAAAGTCATCCAGTTTGCGCGGACGATCTGCGGTGATTGCGCGAGATCGGGGAATACCTCGCGCGTAACGATGGCCCACGCCTTGTCGAGTTCTTCGATGGCCGGGATCAACACCGCGTGCAGTTCGGGATCGGTCCGCGCCGCAATCTGCAGTTCGTGGAAGACCACGAAGTAGGGCGTATTCAGTTGCTTCCAGTACGTGTCGATGCCCTCATCGACGCGCGAATGGGCCGCATCGCTCTGGACGGTACTTTCTTCGCGTTTGAACAGATCCAGACGCTTTTCGTTGAGATGCGCCACTGCCGCCTTGATCAGATCGGCGCGGGATGGAAAGTGATGCAGCATGGCGCCACGGGACACGCCTGCTTCGTTGGCAATCTTCTCGGTAGTGGTATTGTTGTAGCCGAATTCGTAGAAGCAGCGTATCGCTGCGTCGAGGATCGCATTGCGGGTGTTTCGACTTTTGGTCTGCTGCCACGTTCTGGTGGAATTCGAAGCGGGCAATGCGCGCGACATAGTGCCTCCGCTGGTTCGCAATCAATTGTAGGGGGAGATGGCGTGCGCGACAAAGAGATACTGCTGATCACGAAGGGGCATCCGTTTCAGCGCGACGCGTTCTTCAATCTTTTCGACGCGCTGCCGGGTGTAAACTGGACGCACGTCGAGCAGCCCGCTGCACAGGTGTTTTTCGATCCGAATCTCGCCAAACCATACGACGCATTCGTGCTGTACGACATGCCGGGCATCCGGTTTCGCAACGACGCCGCGCCAGATTTTCTGGAGCCGCCGGCGGAGTTCACGCGCAACATCGAGGAACTGTTGGAGCAAGGCGCTGGTCTGGTTTTTCTGCATCATGCGGTCGCGGGCTGGCCGGCATGGCCGGAATATGCCGAGATTGTCGGCGGACGGTTTTTGTATCTACCGGGTGAATTGCGCGGCACGCCCCGACAGGACTCCGGCTATCGCCACGAGGTGAACCACCAGGTTCACGTCGTCGCCGACCATCCGGTGACGTGTGGCTTGCCCGAAACGTTCTCGATCACCGACGAGTTGTATCTGTTCGAGGTCTTCGAAGACAGCGTGGTGCCGCTGCTGCGCAGCGATCACGCGTTCGTAGCGGAGAATTTCTATTCGGCGGCGAAGGTCGTGCGCGAAGGCAAAATGTTTTCGAACGAAGGTTGGGAACACGCGGCGGGCAGCAACCTGATCGGCTGGGTCAAGCATTACCGCAACAGTCCGATCGTCTATCTGCAATGCGGCGACGACGCCCGCACGTACGAAAATCCGCACTATCAGACGTTGCTCGGCAACGCGATCGAATGGGTGGCGAGTCCGCAGGCGCGGGACTGGGCCAGACAACGTTTCGAAAAGCAGAACCAAGCTACGTAAACCCGCAGTAAACAGAAGTAGACAAAAGGAAGCCATATGCCACTCGAAGTGATTGGCGCCGGATTCGGGCGCACCGGAACGATGTCGCTGAAGCTCGCACTCGAGCGGCTCGGATACGCGAAGTGCTATCACATGATGGAGGTGTTCCCGCGGCCGGAGCACATTCCGCTGTGGGCGGCAGCGCATCGCGGCGAAGCGGTCGACTGGGACAGTCTTTACGACGGGTTCCGCGCAACTGTGGACTGGCCGTCGTGCAATCTCTGGGAGGAGCACGCGGCGCTGTATCCGAATGCGAAGATCATTCTCAGCACGCGCGATCCCGACAGTTGGTACAGGAGCGTGATGAATACGATTTACCCGTCCTCGACGCGGGCGCGCGACTCGGATGATCCGATGCAGAAGCGTTTCGGCGAGTGGGCGTGCGATATCACGTGGAGGCGCGTATTCGACGATCGTATCGAAGATCGCGAGTATGCCATTGGCGTCTACAACGCCCATGTCGAGTATGTCCAAGCCACCGCGCCAAAGTCGCGGCTGCTGGTGTTCGAGGCGAAGCAGGGGTGGGAGCCGCTATGCCGGTTTCTAGGTGTCGAGGTGCCGGACGAACCGTACCCGCGCACCAACACCACCGACGATTTCATGAATCGTGCGGCACCACTCGCCGATCGGAAGCCGGACTAGATGTCTGATCGGAAGCGTTGGCAGGATGCTGAAGAAGCATCCTGCCATCCGGCGGATGGCTGCGATCGCCGCATGCATCAGGTGCTCTGCACCCGCTCCGGATAACCAGACCACGTCCACGCATACGTTGTACGACTGATGCCGAGCATGATGCCGCCGAGCGCTTTCGGGTGGATGAACATTCCATTGGAATCTTCATCGCTGCCGGTCCAGTCGCGCGGTGCGAGGCGCTTCAGGCGCTCGCGGATTTCCGGCAGCCGTTCGGTTTCGCCGTAGCACATGTACAAGCTCGGGCCAAATCGCGCGAAGTAGCGGCCCATCGTCTTGGCTGCGTCGAATGGATGGATCGATTCAATGCGGTGCAGCGCGTTGGGATCGAACAGGGTCAGCGTGCCGTCGTAGCCGAATGCCTCCGATCGGATCGGTACGAAGTTGCGCGCGTCGAGACCGAATATTCTTGCGATCGACGCAACCGCGCCGGGTGGATCGTCGGTCAAATGCGTCACTTCATACAGGTTGGTCATCAAACCGGTGGATGGCCGCTGTGCATCTGAACTGATGACGACATTGAGCCCCGGGATCGACAAGCGCCCGGCATCGATGAAAAACTGTTGACCGATCTGCGTCGGCACGATGCCGGCTTCGGCGAGCCGCCGCCGCATCTGATGGATGTTGCGGGTCGCGAGTCCCGCCGCGAACGCGCCGCCGCCGGCCGCAACATGGCGCGCCACCGGGCCGGGTGCGATCGGCTGCAGAATTTCCACCTCGGCGTCGCCGACGCTGACGACGGTGCGTTGCGCGCCGAAAACGTCGATCGTGTCTCGCCGCGCAACGCGCGCATCGAGCAATTCAACCCAACGGTCCGCCACGGCCGCGGCGTCTTGCGTGGTGATCTGAACGCGATCGATGCGGGTCAGCATGGACAGTTCTCCGAATGAGGTCCGCCGGGAAACGCGGTCTTTGGAACTCTGAACATCCCTCTGGAATTTTCAAGCTTTAATCGCGTTACTCGGGGCTTCGGCGTGGTCGTGAGGGGGGCGGGTTTGCTATGCGTCGGACACGCGGTAAGTCCCATCCCTGGAGCTCGTCAGCGCCATCCCTGGCGCCGACGGTCCGTCGCATAGCAAACCCGCCCCCCTCACGACGCGAACGACGCGCTTCGTTGGTAACGGCGAGCGCTCCGCCCTCGGGAGCACCAATTCCGGACTGATTAGAACGATGGATACGTCGACGTAGGTGGAGGTCGATGTTGATCCTGCCGGACCGTACTGCGCCAGGGACGGCGCAGAACGAGGCTCCAGGGATGGGACTTACGCCCTGCTCGCTGTGAGGAGCGGCAGGATCAACATCGACCTCCACCGAGAATCGAAGCGCAACCAGCGACTCAGCCCCGATCGTGTGCCAGCGCGTCCGCTAGACGGTGGATCAGCGTCTGGGTTTCGTCGAATCCGAGGCAGGCGTCGGTGACGCTCTGGCCGTAACGCAGCGATGGACCCAGATCCTGACGGCCGCCGACGAGATGACTCTCGATCATCAGCGCGACGATGGCGCGATCGCCTGCGTGTTTCTGGCGAATCACCGCGTCGACGACATCTACCTGACGCGCCGGGTCTTTGCCGCTGTTGCCATGACTCGCATCGATCATCAGGCGCTGTGGCAGTCCGGCGTTGCCGAGCAGCCGCACGGCGTCGGCGACTGCCTCGGCGTGGTAGTTCGCACCTGTCTCGCTGCCGCCGCGCAACACCACATGGCAGTATGGATTGCCTGTCGTCTCCAGAATGGCCGGCGCGCCCTCTTTGGTCAGCGACGGAAACAGGTGGCTGCGCCGTGCGGCCAGCAGTGCATCGACCGCCACCTGCACGTTGCCGTCGGTGCGATTCTTGATGCCGACCGGCATCGACAGTCCCGATGCGAGTTCGCGATGCACCTGGCTCTCGGCGGTGCGCGCGCCGATCGCCCCCCAGCTGATCAGGTCGGTATAGAACTGGCCGAAGGTAGTGTCGAGGAATTCGGTGCCGGCCGGCAGGCCGATCGCGGCGACGTCGCCCAGCAGTTGCCTTGCGAGACGCAATCCGGTGTTGATTCGAAAGGAGCCATCGAGGCCGGGATCGTTGATCAGCCCCTTCCAACCAACTGTGGTGCGGGGCTTTTCGAAATACACCCGCATGATCAACAGCAACCGTTCGGCGACTGCATCGGCCAATGGTTTCAGGTGCTGCGCGTAATCCAGCGCGGCAGCGGGGTCGTGAATCGAACATGGCCCAACGATGACGGCGAGGCGCGCGTCGCGGCCGTCGAGAATGGCTTCCAGTGCACGTCGTCCGGTGGCCACGACGGCTGCGGCCGCATCGGTCAACGGGATGTCCTCGGCGAGAATTGCCGGGGCAATCAGCGGGCGAACCCGATTGATGCGCAGGTCGTCAGTGCGCATCAGGTGTCTTCGTCGAGGCTGCTGAGGTGAGCTGGATGGTCGGCAGGAATTTCGGCGGCGTGCGCGCGTGCGCGGCCTGTTCGAATGCGTACGCGAAGCCGATCAGCTGCGCTTCGCTGTATGCGGCACCCATGAACGTCAGGCCCAACGGCAGCCCGTGTACCGTACCCATCGGCACTGTGATGCTCGGCGTGCCGGCGACCGCCGCCATGCTCGCGCCGCCACCGACGAAGTGATCGCCCAGCAGTGGATCGGTGAGCCAAGCGGGTGGCGCGCTTGGCACGATCAGCGCCTCTACCCTGTTGGCTTTGAGCGCCGCGAGCAATCCGTCGTGGCCGGCAAGTTGCCGCGCGGTGTTGCGTGCCTGAATGTAGTCGGCGGATTTCAGCGACCCTTTGGCCTGCGCAGAGACGAAGATGTCCTGACCGAACCACGGCATCACGCGGTCGCTGTGCGCGTCGTCGAATTTGATGAGGTCCGCCAGCGATGCAGGCTCGACACCGGCGGTCTTCAGGTAGGCATTGATGCCCTGTTTGAATTCGTATTGCAGTGCACTGAACTCCGCGTCTCTCCAACCGCCGTAGCCATCAACCCTGATGCGGGTGACGATGGCACCCACGGACGTCAACGTGGTGACCGCGCGTTCCATCGCCGCGTCGACGTCGCGGTTGAAGCCCAGCGATTCGCGCACCAGACCGATCCGTTTGCCGGCCAGCGAGCCGGGATTCAGAAACGCGGTGAAATCCGGCGCGACGTGAGACTTCGCCTCTTTGCCCGCCGGATCGGACTCATCGACGGACGCCAGCACGTTGAGCAACGTGGCGACATCCGTGACGGTGCGGCCGATCGGCCCCGCGGTGTCCTGGGCGATCGAGACGGGGATGATGCCGCTGCGGCTGACGAGGCCGATGGTCGGCTTCATGCCGACGAGCCCGGCCATCGCCGCGGGACAGATGATGCTGCCGTCGGTTTCGGTGCCGACGCCGACGGTGGCGAGGCTCGCGGTGATCGCCGTGGCGGTGCCGGCGCTCGAACCACAGGGATTGCGGTCCAGCGCATACGCATTGAGCGTCTGGCCGCCGCGACTGCTCCAGCCGGACGTCGAATGGGTGGAGCGGAAGTTGGCCCACTCACTCAGATTCGTTTTGCCGAGAATGATCGCCCCGGCTACCCGCAGCCGTTCGACTAGAAACGCATCGTGCTTCGGTCGGTTGTCGGCGAGTGCCAGCGATCCTGCCGAATTCACCATGCCGGCTACGTCGATGTTGTCTTTCACGAGTATCGGGATCCCATGCAGCGGCCCGCGCACGCGGCCGGATGCTCGCTCTGCATCGAGGCGGTCGGCGTCGTCGAGTGCCGCCGGGTTCAGTTCGATGATGGAGTTCAACGCCGGTCCGGCTCGATCGACGGCTTGTATGCGATCCAGATACGCCTGTGTCAGCTGACGTGCGGTGAACTCGCCGGCAGCCATCTTGTGCTGCGCGTCGGTGATGCTGAGTTCGACGACGTCGATCTTCACCGGCGTGGTCGTCGCGTCAGACGAGGTAGCGGTTGCCGTTGCTTCTTGCGGGGCGCGGTCACAGCCGGTAAGCATCCCGGTGAGCAACGCGCCGAGCAGCACAGCGCAACCAACAGCCCAACGCCGGCGCACCCACGATGGTCGGAAGACATCAGCCACCTGCTGCGAACGCGAACAGCCGTTCGAGTTCCTCCGGTCCCGGTTTGCGTGCGTACTCCGAGATTTCGAATGCCTCCGCCAGCCGATACTCGGGCGCGAAGCGGCGCGCAATGGCGCGATTGCGGCCGTAGAACGTCGGTAGCCACTGGAGGCGTCGCGCGGGGTCGTCGGGCACTTCGGCGTTGCCTCCCAGAGTGTGTGGAATCCACTCGTACACCTGCGAAGCGTGGCAGTCGAGCATCGCGGTGATCGTGTCGATGACCGGTTCCACATCGATCTTCACGTCGGCGCGAAACGGTGCGGGTTGCGAGAAGAAATCGGCGAAGTGCGCCACCACCGGGTCGTTGCGCAACGCGGGCCTGTCGGGCGCCACATTCGGCACCCGTACCATGTAGCACGCGTCGCGCACCAGCGTACCGACCGCGCGATGATCCGGATGGTAGTCGTGGATGCGATGCGTCAACACGAGGTCCGGCTGGAACCGTCTGATCTCGCGGATCACCTCGTGCCGGATCGCGAGCGTTGGTTCGAGTTCGCCGTCGAGGTTGTTCCACACGTCCACGTCACAGCCGATCACGGCCGCAGCACGCGCTGCTTCGTCGCGGCGCCGCGCTGCGAGTTGCGCACGCGGCATCGACTGATGCCCGGCGCTGCCGTCACTCACTGAAATGATGCGCACATGATTGCCGCGCGCGCGGTGCAGCGCGAGCAGGCCACCGCCGTGAAATTCGGCGTCGTCCGGATGCGCACCGAATACCAGTACGCGCAGCGTCATCGCTTTGTTCTCACGCTCGATGAACCTCACAAGGGCAGTACAGATTCATACGGCACTTTACAGCTTCGGCGCGTGCGCCGAGTAGACTCGCCGCCTGAGGTACTGGATCACAGGGAACGGGATCACCCCCGTCCATCGCCAGCTAACGGAGTCAGGTGTGGACTATCGATTTCTGCTCGGCCGAGCCTTCAAGCTGCAAGACCAAGTGTATATCGCGAGCGCGCTGGGGAAAGGCAACGACATCGAGATCGTACGGGCGACGGCGCGAATCGACGGTCAGCAGGTGATGCGGATATTCCCGGCCAGCATGGTCGTGAATCATCTGCTCTACGACGAAGAGATCGAACTCGCTCCGGTTTCGTTCGCCTGAACGGCGGCCTTGCAGAAGATCGGCGCGTCGGATGATCAGCGCACAGCGAACGTGATCGGCAGCGCCGCGAGGCCCCGCAGCAGCACGTTCGGCGGATAAACGAGCGCGTCGTCCGCGCAATCGAGCGCAAAGTTGTCGAGGCGCGACAACAGCACCCGAAACGCCACCTCCATCTCCTTGCGTGCCAGGCTCGCGCCGATGCACATGTGCACGCCATAACCGAACGCGATGTTCTGCCGCGCGTTCTTGCGGGTCACATCGAACGCGTCGGCGTGTTCGAAAATCCGTTCGTCACGATCACCGGATGAATACCGCAGCTGGATCATGCTGCCCGCTGGAATCTGCGTGCCGTTGACCTCGGTGTCTTTCTTGCAGACACGCCACATATTCGCGGTGGGCGTCGACAGCCGCAGCACTTCCTCGATCAGATTCGGGATCAGACCGGGATCGTTCTGTAACGCCGCAAGCTGATCGGGATGCCGGATCAGCAGCAGAATGCCTTCGGCGATCGCCGCGGTGGTGGTTTCGTTGCCGGCGACGAGCAACTGCTGAATGATCGACAGCGACTCCGCGGTATCGAGCGGCCGTTCGCCTTCGAGGCGCGCGTGCACGATGTCGGAGATGATGTCATCGCGGCGATCGTGTTTGCGGTCTTCGAGTTTTTTGGCGAAGTAGTGTTGATATTCGACGATCAGTTTCGCCGCCTCGAGTTCTTCGTCCGGCGACGCCATCCGAGACAACTGCGCAACGAATGCGTCGGACCACTTGTTGAACAACGCGAGATCACTACGCGGCACGCCGAGCTGATCGGCGATCACGATCATCGGTAGCGGACCGCAGAACGCGGCGACCAGATCGCAGCGGCCGGTGTCTATGAACGAATCGATCAGGTCATTGGCGATCTGCGTGATATCGGGTTCTAGCGTGGCCACGCGGCGCGCGGTGAACGCCTGATTGACGAGGCCGCGATAGCGGCGATGCACCGGCGGGTCTTCGGTCAGCATCGTGTCTACTGCCGGATAGCCTTGCTTCTGTGCCTCGATCAGCCGCGGGTCGACGTCGCCCTCGCTGCGCATCGCCTGCCCGAACTTGTTGGAGAACGTCTCCGGATCGCCGGCGATTCGGCGAATGGTGTCGTAGTCGAACACGAAGAACATGCCGGTGTGGGGGCAACGGTAGATCGGCGCTTCGCTGCGCATGCGCGCATTGAACTGGTGTGGGCATTTCAGAACGTCCACATCGAGCGGTGTGAACTGATCCAGCGGCGTCGTCGTAACCTTTTCCGTAGCAGTAGTCGTGGCGTCGGCCGTTGCGCTCATCGTATGTACCCCAAACGTAGACAACCGGGCGACTGTAGCATCGACGACAAAACAATCAACCGTGACGGTTTAGCAGGATGCTGAAACAGCTTCCTGCTATCCGGCGGATGGACCCGCCGGCATTTTTCAAACATCCGATCCGCGCGGCGGCCGGTTGAAAAATGGAGGGGCTCGTAAGCCATGGATGGCTGAGAGCCCCAAAAAATCCGCGAACGCGGAGTTTTTTAGTAAGGCCTTAGGCCTCACACCTTCACCATCATCTTGCCGATGTTCTCGCCCTGAAACAGCTGGATCAGCGCGCGGGGCAGATTGACGAAGCCCTCGATCACGGTCGCGCGGTGCTTCAATTCGCCGCTGTCGATCCATTGCTGCATCTGACGTTGCGCGTCGGGAAACCGTTTCGCGTAGTCGAGCACGATGAAGCCCTCCATACGCGCGCGGCGAAACACCAGATTGAAGTAGTTGCGCGGCCCGGGAATCGGCCCTTGCGCGTTATAGCGCGAGATGCCGCCGCAGATGACGACGCGCGCATTCATGGCGATGCGCTCCAGGCACATATCCAGAATTTCGCCGCCGACGTTGTCGAAGTAGATATTGATGCCGTTCGGGCAGGCCGCGTCGAGCGCTTTGCCGACGTCCTGTGATTTGTAGTTGATCGCGACGTCGAAGCCGAGTTCGTCGGTGAGCCAGGCACACTTTGCCGCGCTGCCGGCGAGGCCGACTACGCGACAACCGTGAATGCGCGCGATCTGGCCGGCAACGCTGCCGGTGGCGCCGGCGGCCCCGCTGACGACGACGGTTTGTCCCGGCTTCGGCTCGCCGAGATCGAGCATCCCGAAGTAGGCCGTCATGCCGGTGCCGCCGAGCACGCCGAGTGCGGCGATCGGGTCGGTGCCGGCGGGGTAGACGCGCACCGGCGCCGTTTTGTTGTCGGTGACCGAATAATCCTGCATGCCCAGCGACCCCGCGACGAGCGCGCCTTGCGGCAAGTCGGGATGTTTCGATGCGTCGACGATGCCGACACCGCCGGCGCGCATGACGTCGCCGATTTCCAGCGGTGCCACATAGTCCGCGCGGTTTTCCATCTGACCGCGCATCGAAGGGTCGAGCGACAGATATGTCGTCCTGATGCGCGCCTGTCCGTCACCGATGTCCGGGATCGGCTCCTCGGTGTAGCGGAAATCACTCTCCTTGACCATGCCGACGGGGCGCGCGGCGATGCGAAATTGACGATTGATCGGGCGTATGTCGGTACTCATGCAAAAACTCTCGGTATGCTTTCGATAGTGGACGCCAGCCTACAGCATAAAACCGTCTTGACTGACTGTTTTGCGTTACCTATTCTCGACAGCCCTTTGGGTCGCGGAGCCCTTCCGGGTTTCCGAAGCGCGCTACATTTTCGTCGGCGTAAGGAGAATCGAAGTTGGATTTCGAGTTCAGTCCGGCCGATGCGGCATTTCGCCTCGAAGTGCGCGAGTTCCTCGCGCGTGAACTGCCTGCCGATCTGAGAGCCGCCGCGCGACGCACAACCACGGTATTCGCCGACAAAGACGTGGCAATGCGCTGGCAGGCAATTCTGGTACGCAAAGGTTGGGCGGTGCCGGCATGGCCGGTCGAGCATGGCGGCACGGATTGGAGCCCGACGCAGAAGTACATCTTCGCCGAAGAATGCGCAAAGGCGGGCACGCCCGGTCTGATCCCGTTGGGCCTGCGCATGCTTGCGCCGGTATTGTTCCGCTACGGCACCCAGGAACAGAAGGACTACTACCTGCCGCGGATGTTGTCCGGCGAGCACTACTGGTGCCAGGGCTATTCAGAGCCCGGCTCCGGTTCGGATCTGTCGAGCCTGAAGACCCGCGCGGTCAAAGACGGTGACGACTATGTCGTCGACGGCACCAAAATCTGGACGACGCACGCGCAGTTCGCCGATCACATTTTCTGTCTCGTGCGCACTGACGATTCCGGTAAGCCGCAGGCCGGTATCACCTTCCTGCTGATCGAGATGTCGTCACCGGGCATCACTGTGAAGCCGATCATCACGTTGGCCGCCGATCACGAAGTCAATCAGGTGTTCTTCGACAATGTGCGCGTGCCCCAGTCGAATCGCGTCGGCCCGGAGAACGAGGGCTGGACCGTTGCGAAGTACCTGCTCGAATTCGAACGCGGTGGTGGCGGCGCGTCGGCGCGGCTGAAGATCGGCCTCGGCGAATTGCGCGCGATCGCGCAGCGGCAGCTCGACGGCGATGGCGCGGCGCTCGCGGACGATGCGGCGTTTGCAGCGCGGATGGATCAACTCGAGATTCGCATGATGGCGCTCGAGTTTGCCGAGATGACGACGTTGGCGCGGCTCGCCGGTGGCGGCTCACCCGGTCCGGAATCTTCGCTGCAGAAAAATACGTCGGTCGATATAGGTCAGGCACTCGAAGCGCTGCTGCTAGAAGCAATCGACTACTACGGATTGCCGCATGCGAATCTGATTTCGCTGAACGGACATACCGATCCGTGGCCGGCCCCGGATTATGCGCAGACGATCACGGCGCGTTATCTGAACGGCCGGGCGGCGTCGATCTTCGGCGGTGCGAAGGAGGTACAGAAGAACATCGTCGCGAAAGTCGTACTGGGTCTGTGAGGTTCGACGCGCAGGCTCGACGATGCGATCCTAGAAATCGATTTCAGTCATTCCAACCAGAGAGGACAGATCATGGACCTGCAATTGAAGGGACAGACCGCGCTGATCACCGGCGCCACAAAAGGCATCGGCCGGGCCATTGCGGAAACGTTCGCTGACGAAGGCTGCAACGTCGCGATCTGCGCACGCAAAGAAGACGAAGTGAAAGCGACGGTGGCGGCGCTGCAGAAGAAGGGCGTCAAGGCGTTCGGCAAGGTTGTCGATGTCGGCCAGGGTGATCAACTGAAGGCGTGGATCAAAGAATCCGCGGAAGCGCTCGGCGGCCTCGACATCCTGATCTCCAATGTCAGCGGCGGCAATGCACCCGGCGAGGCGGGTTGGCGTTCGAATTTCGAACACGACATGCTCGGCGCGGTACGCAGCGTCGAAGCAGCGCTGCCGTACCTCGAGAAATCCAAAAACGGCAACATCGTGATGATCTCGACGACCGCGGCACTGGAGAAATTCATCTCGGCCGGACCGTACAACGCGATGAAAGCGGCGCTGTTGAACTATGCCGGCGCGCTGTCGCAGGACCTTGCGCCGAAGGGTATTCGCGTCAACGCGGTCAGCCCCGGTCCGATCATGGTTGAAGGCGGCGCGTGGGATCGCATCAAGCAGGGCATGGCACCGTTCTACGAAGCCACGCTCGCGCAGATTCCGTTGGGCCGCATGGGTACGGCAGAGGAAGTCGCGTCCCAGGTCGTCTTGATGACAAGCCCCCGCGCTGGTTTCACGACCGGCACCAACGTCGTCATCGACGGCGGCATCACCAAGCGCATTCAGTACTGATCGGCAAAAGAGAGGGTCAGAGTCGCTCTGACCCCCTTTCCGCCGCGCCTTGCGTAAGGAGGAGGATACATGTCGAATCGGACGGTGAAGGCTTATCTGGTTGCCGCGGGCGATTATCACGATATCGATTTCGCCCGCCTGGAATTGCTGAAGCTGATGGCGGAGAACGAGAAGATCCGCGTCGAGGTCGCGCAGGACTATCACAATCTCGATGCGATCAATCGCGCGGACTTTCTGATTACCTATACGTGCAATCTGGTGCCGTCGGAGTCTGAACAGAAAGCGCTGCACGATTACGTTGCAGGCGGCAAACGCTGGTTTGCGCTGCACGGCACCAACTCGATCCTGAAATTTCTCGCCGATGGTCGCGTCGACAGCCCCGAAATCGCACCGGTGCTGATGAAGACGCTCGGTACGCAGTTCATCGCGCACCCGCCGATTCAGAAGTTCAAAGTACGCGTGGCGGACCCGGACCATGAACTGGTCAAGGGCGTCGGCGAATTCGAAACCGACGACGAGATATACCTGTCACGCGTCCACGGCAAGCTGCACATGCTGCTGGACACACACTACACGGGCGCCGCAAAAGGGTTTGTCGAGGAGCAGTGGAACGATGATGATCCAGCGCGGCCCATCTACTACATCCACAAGGTGGGTAGCGGCGAGGTGCTGTATTTGAATCTCGGCCATTGCCGCGGCCACTACGACATGCAGCCGATGATCGACCACTATCCGCAGGTCGAACGCGGTTCGTGGCAACTGCCGCAGTTCTACGAACTGTTGCGCCGGGGGATCGCTTACTGCGCCCACACTGGGTAATACTCGCCCCATCTTGCGGTGGGGCTGGCTATGAGAGATCTCCGGGGTGTTCCGGTCTCGTGTTCGAATCCGGCGGCCCTGGATCTGTACGAAGCCGCGCTTACGAGCTATCAGTCGTTCGTAGGCGATCCGGTTGCGATCATCGATCGAGCGCTCGCGCTGCAGCCCGATTTCGTGCTCGGCCACGTGCTGCGAGCAGCGGTGCTGATGACGTCGTCGGAACGGCGTGTGGTAGCCGATGCCGGTCACAGTCTCGACGTCGCAGACACGCTCTCGGCGCAAGCTAACGATCGAGAAAAGGCGCTACTGGCGGCGACCCGGAATCTGGTGGCCGGAAACTGGCATCGAGCGTGCGTCGACTACGATGCGATTCTCGCAGACCACCCGCGCGACATCTTCGCGTTGCAGACCGCGCATCTGTTCGACTTCTACCGCGGCGACGCATTGAACCTGCGCGATCGTGTCACCCGCGTGTTGCCGCACTGGGACCCGGCGGTGCCGGGTTTTTCGTATCTGCTCGGCATGCACGCGTTCGGTCTGGAAGAATGCAATCAATATGCGTCAGCCGAAGCGGCCGGCCGGCGCGCGCTACAACTGGAATCGCGCGACGCGTGGGCGGTACACGCGGTGACGCATGTGATGGAGATGACCGGCCGCATCGACGAAGGCATCGCGTGGCTCGAGCGCCGTCGCGACGACTGGGCAGTCGACAACGGATTCGCGTATCACAACTTCTGGCACCTCGCGTTGTACCGGCTCGATCGGGCCGATTACGTGGCCGCGCTCGCGCTGTATGACACGAGCGTCTATCCGACCGAGATCGATATGTGCGTGGTGATGGTGGATGCGACGTCGTTGCTGTGGAGGCTCTACCTGGAAGCCGTGCCGCTCGGCGCGCGCCCGCTGGCACTGGCGCAGGTGTGGCAGCGGCGTGTCGAGGAGCATGGCTATTACGCGTTCAACGATCTCCATGCGGTGATGTCATTCTGTCTTGCCGCGCAATTCGATCAGGCGCGCGAATGGATCGATCGCCTGCGGCACATTGCAGATGAACCGCTCAACGCCAACACGAGGATGACCACCGAGGTTGGCTTGCCGCTTGCGCAGGCGATGCTGGCGTTCGCAGACGGCGACTATTCGGGCGCCATCGAATACGCGCTGCCGGTGCGCGATCACGCGAACCGGTTCGGTGGCAGTCACGCGCAACGTGATGTGATTACCTTGACGCTGATCGAAGCCGCATTGCGTTCACGTCGCTACAACCTGGCGCGACACCTGATCGCCGAGCGCACCATGCACAAGCCTGACAGCGCGTGGGGCTGGCGGCTGCTGGCGCGCGCAGGTGGCTGATCTCGCCAACAATTCGCCTGGTGGGCGCGAAAACCTCCTGCCTCGCCAGCTATCCCTTTGAAATGATTGGCGAGTCGATGTTGGCGCGCAATGTGCACCACCGGGCAAAAGGCACCGGTCGACCGGAGTGAACACTGATGCTGCGAATCGAACATCTGTCGAAGACCTACGGCAACGGCGTGGCGGCGCTGCAGGATGTGTCGCTGTCGATTCCGACCGGCATGTTCGGGCTGCTCGGCCCGAATGGCGCTGGCAAGTCGACGCTGATGCGGACGCTCGCGACGCTACAGGAACCCGATGGCGGCAGTATCCACCTGAATGGATTGGACGTACGCAGCGATCCCGATGGATTGCGCCGCCGTCTCGGCTATCTTCCGCAGGAGTTCGGCGTCTATCCGCGGATCTCGCCGGAAGTGATGCTGCACCATCTGGCGGTTCTGAAAGGCATCGGTGAGCGCGCGCAACGCAAAGCGCTGGTCGAACGGTTGCTGGTGCAGACGAATCTGTGGGATGTGCGCGGCAAAAATCTCGATACGTTTTCCGGCGGCATGCGACAGCGGTTCGGCATTGCGCAGGCGTTGATCGGCGAGCCGGCGTTGATCATCGTCGACGAACCCACCGCTGGCCTCGATCCGGCGGAGCGGCGCCGATTCCACAATCTGCTCGCCCGCATCGGCGAGGACGTGGTCGTGATTCTGTCGACTCACATCGTCGACGACGTCAGCGATCTGTGCACCCGGATGGCGATCATGGCGAACGGTCGCATCCTGATCGAAGGCGAACCGGCAGCACTGATCGGCAAGCTCGAAGGGCGGCTGTGGAAGCAGCTGGTTGCGCCAGCCGAAGTGGCCGCGGTCGGCGAACGTCTGCCGATCCTGTCGACGCGACTGATCGCCGGCCGCGCCGAGGTCAGGGTCGTGGGCAGCGAGCGCCCCGATGGCCTCGAAGCGGCGCCGCCAACACTCGAGGATGTCTATTTCGCGACGCTGATGCAGCACGGCGTCGATGTCGCGTCGTGATCATGGCGCTGGAAAAAGGTCCGGCGAGATGACAATGCTCGGCGAAGTGTTTCGCTTCGAGTGCCGTTATCAACGCGCCAGCGCGCTGTTCATTGCGACCGCGTTGCTGTTTTTCATGCTCGCGTTCCTCGGCATGGCCAGCGAGCACGTCCACATCGGCGGCGATACCGAAAATCTGAATCTCAATGCGCCGTATACGCTGATTCAGACGCATTTCGTACTCAGCATCATCGCGATGTTTGCGGCGGTGGCATTCGTTGCCGGGCCGCTGACGCGTGACCTCGAACTGAAAACCGAGGAAACGCTCGTGGCGACCGGGGTCGGCCGGTTGTCGTTTCTGTTCGGACGCTTCGCGGGCGGCTTTCTGTTCGCGTTGTTGAGCGGCTGCGCCGCCGTGCTCGGCACGCTGATCGCCACGTTCATGCCGTGGCTCGATCCACAGCGCATCGCGCCGCTGACGTTGGACCCGTACTGGTTTTCGGTGTGGGCGGTGATGTTGCCGAATCTGCTGATCATCTGCAGTCTGGTCGCCGTCGTTGCCGCGTCGACACGTTCGCTGCTGGCCTCGTACACAGTGCTCGTCGCCGTGTTGATCGCTGACGTGGTGGTCGGCGCGAACACCGATCAGGAAACAATCGGCCGAATGGCGTTGCTCGATCCGTTCGGGCTCGTGGCGTTCGGAGACGTCACCCGTTATTGGACCGTGTTCGACCGCAACACGCTGGTTCCGGCGGTCACTGGCGCGCTGCTCGTCAACCGCTTGATCTGGCTATGCGTTTCTGTAGCGGCACTCGGCATTGCGGCGTGGCGTTTCAGCTTCGCGCCTCGATCGTCGCGTCGGCGAAAATCGCGATCCACCGCTGCCGCAAGCGCGATTGCGAGCACGGACCCGCCGCGCGTGGCACCGACATTCGATGCCGCGCTCGTAGCGAGACAATGGCTGTCGCAGGTCGGAATCGATCTGCGCGGCGTGCTGACGAGTTTTCCGTTTTACGTGATCCTGCTGTTCGGTGTCGTCAACGTGCTGGCCGGATTCTTCGGCGCCATTTCGGAATTCTTCGGCACCCCGGTGCTGCCGGTCACGCGAATGATGTTGAGCGTCGTCGACGGCAGCTACGTCTTCGTGGTGTTCATCATCATCGTCTACTACAGCGGCGAACTGGTGCATCGCGAACGCCAGACCGGCGTCGCGCAATACGCCGATGCGATGCCGTTTCCGAACGGCGTCATGGTGGCGGCCAAGGTCGCGGCGATGTGGGCGATCGTCGTGCTGCTGATGTGCGTCGTGATGCTGACATCGATCGCAGTGCAGGCGGGTCACGGCTATTTCCACTTCGAGATCATGCGCTATCTGGTCGGATTGTTCGTCGTGCACGGCTGGTTTGCGTATCTGTTCTGTGTCGTGGCTGTGTGTGTTCAATCGATGGTCAGCAACAAATTTCTCGGCATGTTGATCCTGATCGGATTGTTCGTTGGCCTGCAGACGATGAACAGCCTCGGTTTGGAACACGTGCTGTATCAGTTCGGCGTGCCGAATGCGCCGTTGTCCGACATGAACGGCTGGGGACACTACATCGAACCCATGCTGACGGTCGGAGCGTACTGGTCGCTGTGGATCGTGCTGGCCGGCGTTGCGGCCCATGTGTTCGCGTTGCGCGGCGCAACCGAGGGTTGGCGCGGTCGGGCCACGGTCGCGCGGCAACGATTCACACCGGCGGTGCGAATCGTCACACTCGCCACGCTGCTGCTCACCGGTGCGCTCGGCAGCTGGATTTTCTACAACACCAACGTGCTGAATCACTACGAGACGGCGGACGATCGCGAAGCGCTGCAGGCGGACTACGAAAGGCGTTACAAGCAGTACCAGAATCTGCCGATGCCGGAAGCGGTCAGCCTCGATACCGCGGTCGACATCTATCCATCGCAGCGACGTATCGAGAGCCGGGGCGCGGCGGTGCTCGAGAATGTGCATTCAACACAGATCTCTGAAATCGACGTGCAGATTTCGCCGCGGCTGACGATCAATGCCATCACGATTCCGAACGCCACGCAGATCGAATCCGACCCAACAACAGGATTTTATCGGTACGCTTTGACCAGGCCGTTGGCGCCGGGATCGAGGCTGCAGATGACCTGGAATCTGTCGTGGCGCAATCCCGGTTTCGTCAATTCCGGCAGTACCACTCGCGTGGTCGGCAACGGCACGTTCGTCGACAACCGCGACATCATGCCGACGTTGGGATACGACCCGGGAGGTGAGTTGCAGGACAACAACAAACGTCGCAAACGCGGCTTGGGGCCGGTCGAGCGGCTGCCGAAATACGAAAGCGCCGGCGTCGATGCGCCGAACATGTTCGGCGTTCATACGCGCGCGTCGTTCCACACCGTCGTCAGCACCAGTGCCGACCAGATCGCGATTGCGCCCGGCTATCTGAAGTCGGACACCACCGTCGGCGATCGGCGCTACTTCGAATACCAGATGGATACCCCCATCTGGCCTTTCGTTTCGTTCCTGTCGGCGCGCTACGCGGTGGCGAACGATCACTGGCACGACGTCGCGCTACAGGTGTTTTATCACCCCGAGCATGAATTCAATGTGGCGCGCATGATCGATGCGGCGAAGAAATCGCTGGATTACTTCACGCGTGAATTCTCCCCGTATCAGTACCGGCAGTTCCGCATCATCGAGTTCCCTGCGTATGAGACGTTCGCGCAATCGTTTCCGAACACGGTTCCGTTCTCCGAAGGCATCGGTTTCATTGCGAACCTGAAAGATCCGAAGAACATCGACTACGTCTTCTACGTCACCGCGCACGAACTCGCGCACCAATGGTGGGGGCATCAACTCACGTCACGCCGCGCGCAGGGTGAGACGATGCTCGTGGAAACGCTGGCGCAATATTCCGCGCTGATGGTGATGGAGCACGAGTACGGCCCGACCAAAATGCGTCGCTTCCTGAAGTACGAACTCGACAATTATCTGAAAAACCGCGGTGGCGAGAAAATCGAAGAATTGCCACTGAAGCTGGTCGAAGACCAGGGGTACATCCACTACCGCAAGGGCAGTCTAGCGATGTATGCGTTGAAGGATGCGATCGGCGAAGCAGCGGTGAATCGAGCGCTGCGCAACATGCTGGCGCGCTACGCATCGAAAGGCCCGCCGTTTCCAATGTCGGGTGATCTGATCCATGCGTTCCGCGCCGAAGCGCCTGCCGATAAACAGTCGCTGATCACGTCGCTGTTCGAAAAGATCACATTGTGGGATCTGCGCGTGGCCGATGTGGCGGTCAAGCCGACCGACGACGGGCGTTACCACGTGACGATGACTGTTGCGACGAAGCAGTACGAAGCCGACGGTGGTGGGCGCGAAACCGAGGTACCGCTGGATCTGTGGCTCGACGTCGGGATCTTCGGTGAGGCGTCGAAGGACCTCGGCGAAAACGATCTGCCGCCGCCGTTGCTGATCGAAAAGCTGCACTTCACAACGCCGGCATCGACACTCGAATTCGTCGTCGATCAACTCCCTGTTCGAGTCGGCATCGATCCGTACAATAAAATGATCGACCGCAATCCGGACGACAACCTGAAAATGATCGGGACGCTCGGTGGAAAGGATTGAGTGCGGCGGTCTGGACCCTCATTGCTCGTCTCGTGTGTTCGCGGTGCGCGAACGGCTCGCGAGTCGTTGCGCGGCTCATGCGTGGACGCGTCGCTCGCTCGGCATCGGTCTCGCTAAGGGGGCATCAGTGTTGACGACTCGACGGTAATCCGTGAGATTCGTCAATCCGTGAAGGATCACAACGAGACACCGAAATGATCGGAAGGTTTGGGACACTCCTGGTATCGATATTGTTGGTTGCCTGCGCCAGCACGACCCTGCATTCCCCGGCAAAAGATCCGTTGCCTTCCTGGAACGACACGTCTGCCAAGCAATCGATTGTCAGCTTCGTCACAGACGTGACAACGGGGGGGAGCAAAGACTACGTGGCGCCGGCGGCGCGCATCGCGACATTCGACAACGACGGTACCCTGTGGAGCGAGCAACCGCTGTACGTGCAGTTCGCGTTTGCGCTGGATCAGGTCAAGGTGTTGGCGCCGCAGCATCCGGAGTGGCGGACGACGCAGCCATTCAAGGCGGTGCTCGACGGTGATATGAAAGCGTTTGCAGCGACTGGTCAGCAGGGTTTGATAGAGGTTTTACTGGCGACCAGTACCGGAACGTCGGTCGCTACATATCGCCAGACGGTGGCGGCCTGGCTGGCGAGCGCGAAAAGCCCGCGCTTTGGTCGCCCATACACCGACATCGTGTATCAGCCGATGCTCGAACTGCTGACCTATCTGCGCGCCAACGGCTTCAAGACCTATATCGTATCGGGCGGCGGGACTGAGTTCATGCGCGTCTTCAGCGAGAAGGTGTATGGCATTCCCCCGGAACAGGTCGTTGGCACGACATTCGTGACGACGTGGCAGGTCGATGCGGGCACACCTGAACTGATGCGCCAACCGAAGGTCGAGTTCGTCGACGACGGCCCGGGCAAGCCCGTGGGCATCGAGCGCGCAATCGGCCGTCGGCCGATCGTCTCGTTCGGCAATTCCGATGGCGATCAGCAGATGCTCGAATGGGCCGCCGCGGGCGACGGTCCGAGCCTGATGGGTCTGGTCTGGCACACCGACGCCGTGCGCGAATGGGCTTACGACCGCAACTCGAAGATCGGTAAGCTCAACAAGGCGCTCGACGAAGCGCGACAGCGGAAATGGCTCGTGATCGACATGGCGAAGGACTGGAAGCAAATCTATCCGTTCACCGAGACGGCCTCAGAGTTGAGGCCAAAAGCCGCGGCGGGCGGCTGAATTCCCGCCGTCAGCCGATTGTTTCGAGTGACCACAGCGTCACCGCGAGCGGCTTCTTGATGAATACGCCGCCGCCGACGCTCTGGAAATGCCTGGCAAGTGCGCGTGCGTACCATTTCGCGGGTCGCAGATGGACGTCGGGATCGGTGCGCGCCCGATCGCAATGCTGCCAGTCTTCCGCCGTCAGCACGCCGAGGTACAACGCGCCGCGACACTGACGTGCGAGATTCTCGATCGCCGCGCGGCACTGTTTGTCGTCCAGCGACGGCAGCACGTCGTGACAGACGACCAGATCATACGGCGTACGCGCGCTGAAGTGCGTCACCGAGCCCTGCGTCCAGCCGTGCTTGCGACACAGATGGCTGCTGTATTCGACGCCGCTGCAGCGCGCCTTCGGGAATTCGTTGGCGAGCGCGCGCAGCATCCAGCCCAGGCCGCAGCCGATGTCGAGCACGGAACGAACCGGTAATTCGAGGTGGCGCAAATACGCGGCGACGAATGCTGCCTGGCGCTTGACGGCCTGCGGAGTCGTCGCCCGAGTGTGTGGGTCGCGGTAGTAGCGATCGTAGTACCGCGCGTCGAAGCGTTGTTCGGAATCCACGTTGATCCTTTGATTGTGTATGTTCGCTGAAACGCGATAAAACAGTCAGAGTTGTCCGTTTTTTGCTTCGTCTGTAAGGTGCGAAACTTCACTCACACACATAGAGGCCGAGATCATGGCGCAGCCGTTCCGCTTCGGTGTCCAGGCGTTCAACTCCGTTTCGGGTGCAGCGTGGACCGATACCGCACGAAAAGTCGAGTCGCTCGGCTACTCGACACTGCATCTGGCCGATCACCTGCTGGGACCAGGGCCGGCGCTGGCAAAGACGAACCATCCCGTGCAGAACCTCGCCGCGGTGCCGGCGATGGCGCATGCGGCGGCGGTGACGAAAACGCTGAAGATCGGTTGCCGCGTGTTCTGTATCGATTATCGCCTGCCGGTGGTGTTGATCAAAGAAGCGATGACGCTCGATCTGTTGTCCGATGGGCGGCTGGAACTTGGTCTCGGGGCCGGCTGGCTCGAAGAGGAATACCACGCGACCGGCATCGAGTTCGACCCGCCCGGCGTGCGCATCAGCCGCCTCGAAGATGTCATTGCCGGCCTGCGCGCCTATGCGGCGGACGGTCATGCAAACCTTTCCAACGACACGATTCGGTGGCGCGATTTCGAAGGCTTGCCGAAACCGGTGACACGCCCTCATCCGCCACTGATGATCGGCGGGGGCAGCCCGCGCATCCTGCGCATAGCGGGTCGCGAGGCCGACATAGTCAGCCTGAATTTCAACAATCGTGCCGGGATCATCGGTCCGGACGGCGTGCAGTCGTCGTCGGCTGCCGAGACGGCGAAGAAGATTGGCTGGGTGCGCGCCGGTGCCGGCGCGCGGTTCGACTCGATCGAGATCGAAATCGGCGCCTATTTCACGTTCGTCACCGACGATGCGAAGCCGATGGTTTCGATGTTCGCGAAGAATTTCGGCGTCTCGGAGGCGGATATGCTGACGCATCCGCACGCGCTGTTCGGCGGCGTCGAGACGATCGTGGAGGAACTGCAACGTCGTCGCGAGCAGTACGGCATTTCGTACGTCACCGTTTCCGGAGACGCCATGGACGCGTTTGCGCCGGTGGTCGCGCGCCTCAACGGTCAATAGCAGGAGCGGTCAGCGCGGCTACTCGGAGTTCTCGCGCTCCACGATATCGCCGTCGGGCGCAGCGCTCGCGGTATCGTCGACGGAGCCGCTGCGGTCTGATGGCGTTCGAGCGGAGCGTTCCAGTGCTTCGGATGCCTTCGCATTTTCCATAGACGAGTCGATACCGATATGAAATGCGGCGTATCCGGGTAGCACGACCTGATTCAGTGCCATGCCGAGCACGCGGCCGTCGAATGGCGCAGTCACGTCTGCGACGCGGTTGGTGACCGGGTCGATTACGGTGCCGAGTGAGGCGCCTTCCTCGATGACGTCGCCGAGATGGACTCCGCTGATCAGCACGCCGCCTTGACTCACGCGAACCCAGCGTGATTCGAAGTACACCGGCGCGCGCTGCCGGCTGTCGCCGATGTCGTATTGATACATCGACAACGACCACATGGCGCGGTGGATCGAATCGACACCGGCACGGATGTCGCGCTCCTGGATCCGCAGCGGTTCGCCCGTTTCCAGTGTCACCGCGGGAATGTCTGCATCGGTCGCCGCGCGTCGCAGCGTGCCGATTGCGCCGCGGTTGTGCACGATCACCGTCGAACCGAAGCGCCGTGACAGGTCGAGCACGTCCAGATTGGTCAGGTCCGCGCGCAGTTGTGGCAGGTTGGTGCGGTGGAACGAGCCGGTGTGGATGTCGATCAGATAGTCACAGCTGACAATGACCTGGCGGAACAGCGAGAACGCCAGCCGCGATGCGGCGCTGCCCTGCGGTTTGCCGGGAAAGTAACGGTTCAGGTCGCGGCGATCGGGCAGATAGCGTGTGCCGCGCCGAAACCCGTCGAGGTTGACGATCGGAACGCCGATGACGATACCCGTGAGTTGCTTGGGATCGATTCCGTACAGGACGCGCCGGATGATCTCGAGGCCATTGTGTTCATCACCGTGGATCACGCCGGTCAGGCACAGTGTGGGTCCTGCTTGGGCACCGTTGACGACCACCACGCCGCGCGAGATCGAAGTACCGTCGAACGACGCCGATGGCGTCCAGTACAGCAGTTTCCGTGAGGTTGGCTGAACGTCCTTGCCGAGGATGTGCAGCGGTTGTGCCGCCGCCGGCGGCGGCGGGTACGTCGCGGGAACTGCCGCAGGTGTCGTTACCCGTGCAGCTGCCTCCGTAACGGTGGCGATCGCGATCTGTTCTGCCGCGGCGGCACGGACAGGTGCCGAGCACATCATGGCCAACGTTGTCCCCAACAGCGCCGCGAACAGCATTGCCGGCGCGGCGTGCCGTGAAAGCGCCGCCCCGGCGGTCCGCGGAATCGCCATGCTGGCGATTTGCGTGGCGCGCGCTGTTTCGGCGTGCGAGATTTGATCGTGTCGTGACAGCAAGCTGAATAACCAGCGACAAGTATCTGAATCATATACTCGAATGGAATCCCAAGACGAGAATCTATCTGCACTTCCAGTTGCACCCCTTATCTGCGTCTCGATCCGCGGTCGGTATCCCGCATTGAGGCGCGTGAGGCCACCGCGCTATTCTCCTGCGGCATACCCCGGGAGACAGCAGAGATGGCCGATGTAATGGCGGCGTTACGTGCAGCAATAGGTGATGAGGCGATCCTGACGGGCGACGATGTGCACAATCGCGCGTCGGGCATCTGGCGCCGTGACGGTATTCGAGCCAAAGCGCTGCTGCGCCCGCGCGATACGGAGGCTGTCAGCCAGGCGCTTACGGTATGCCACGCCCACGGCCAGAGCGTAATCGCCCACGGTGGCCTGACCGGTCTAGTCGGCAGCGCGCTGACCGCGCCCGAAGACATCGTGATTTCGCTGGAGCGACTGAATCAAATCGAGGAGATCAACACCGTCGACCGAACGATGACGGTGCAGGCGGGCGTAGTACTGCAAACCGTGCAGGAACAGGCTGATGCCGCGGGATTGATGTTTCCGCTCGATCTCGGTGGCCGCGGCAGCGCGACGATCGGCGGCAACATTTCAACGAACGCCGGTGGCAATCGCGTGATCCGCTACGGCATGACGCGCGACATGGTGCTCGGGCTCGAAGCGGTGCTCGCCGACGGCACGGTGGTGTCGAGCATGAACCGGATGATCAAGAACAATGCCGGCTACGACCTGAAACAGTTGTTCATCGGCTCCGAAGGCAGCCTCGGCATCGTCACGCGCGCGGTGCTGCGGTTGCGCGAAAAGCCGCGCAGTCAGGAAACGCTGTTCGTCGCGATCGACGAGTTCGCCAAACTGGCGCGCTTTCTGAAAACGATGGACGCATCACTCGGTGGCACGTTGTCGGCATTCGAAGTGATGTGGAACAACTTCTATCGGCTGGTGACCACGGCACCGGCGACCAATCAACCGCCGTTGCCGCACGACTATCCGTTCTATGTGCTCGTCGAGGCGATGGGGGGCGATCCAGAAAAGGATCACGAGCGTATCGAGGCGGCTCTGACGTTGGCGTACGAGGAAGGCTTGATTGCGGATGCCGTGATCGCCCAGTCCGAAGCACAACGCCAGCAGATATGGGCGATGCGAGATGATGTGGGCCAAACCGCCCGCTATGCGCCGACGTTCGTTTTCGACGTCAGCATGCGCATCTCGAAAATGGAAGCCTACGTCGATGAAGTGAATCGCCGCCTCGCCGGACACTTCGGCGACGTTACTAACTTTACGTTCGGTCACATGGGTGACGGTAACCTGCATTTCGTGGTCAGTGTCGGTGATGGCAGCGCCGAGGCACGTGAGACCGTTGAGCGCAGCGTCTACGAACCGCTGGCGGCGATTGAAGGTTCCGTCTCCGCGGAACACGGTGTCGGACTGGAAAAGAAACCTTACCTGTCGATCTGCCGGTCGCCGGCCGAACTGGCACTGATGCGCGCCTTGAAGGACGCGTTAGATCCAAAGCGGATCCTGAACCCCGGCAAAATATTCGATCCGACGCGTTATCCTACGCGTCCCTCGGCGCGCCCTGCGCGGACCGATTTGGAGGGCGCCGCGTGAGCGACCTGCACTGGTTGTCGTTGTCGGAAGTGTGTCGCCGCATCAAGAGCGGCGAACTGACGTCGAAGGCAGTCACGGAGCATGCGCTGAACCGCATTCGTACGACGCAGGACCGTTATCGCGCGTTCGTCACGGTGATGGCGGATGCGGCGATGGCGGATGCTGCGCGCTGCGACGCCGCGCGCGCCGATGGCCAAACGCTCGGGCCGCTACACGGCGTACCGATCGCGCTGAAAGATCTGCTGTGGACGCGTGGTGTGAAAACCACGTGCGGTACCAAGGTACTGGCAGATTGGGTGCCGGACGAAGACGCGACGGTGGTGACGCGACTGAAAGAGGCCGGTGCGGTGGTTCTCGGCAAGACCAAACTGACCGAAGGTGCGT
This sequence comes from uncultured Gammaproteobacteria bacterium, assembly GCA_963735085.1. GTDB lineage: Bacteria > Pseudomonadota > Gammaproteobacteria > Pseudomonadales > Azotimanducaceae > DATJGR01. Next base: position 501,655 of record CAVTJP010000005.1, on the reverse strand, counting down.
TCTCGGAACACCACCCGGAGGTCGATCCGCCGCGCAATGCATGGGACGCGGCCGTGTGGCCCGGTGTCTCATCGTCGGGTTCGGGTGTGGCCGTTGCAGCGGGTCTCGCGTACGGCGCGATCGGTACCGACACGGGCGGCAGCATTCGGTTTCCGTCGGCGGCGAACGGCATCGTCGGCATCAAACCGACGTACGGCCGCGTCAGCCGGCACGGTGCGTTCCCCCTGGCAGATTCGTTGGATCATATCGGCCCGATGGCGCGCAGCACCGAAGACGCGGCGCGCATGCTCGGTGTGCTCGCCGGCCACGATGTGCATGATGCGACTTCGCTCCGCTCTGCGGTGCCTAATTACGGCGCGGCGATTGGCGAATCGGTGGCCGGCATGCGCATCGGCATAGATCGCGCGTACACCGAGACCGGCGTAGCCGAAGATGTCGTCGCCGGGGTGCGTGAAGCGCTCGCGACGCTCGAAGGTCTGGGTGCCGTGATCGTCGAGGTGAAACTACCGGACTACAAGCCGCTGCTGCAGGGTTGGGGGATCACCTGCGGCGTGGAAACGGCATTGGCGCATGCTGAGTATTTTCCGGCGCGCCGTGGCGAATACGGTGCGGCGCTGGCGGGTCTGCTCGATGGCGGCCGCGCGGCGTCGGCGATGGCTTATGCGGCACTCGAGCGTCAGCGCGAACGCTTCCGTGCTGATCTCGAAGCGTTGCTGCAGCGCGTCGATGTGCTGATCGCACCCGCGATGGTGATGGCGCCGCCGCGCGTTGATCAGATGGCATCTTTGCTGGCGAGCGGTGTTGCCGACTTCATTACGTTCACGGCACCGTTCAACTATTCGGGAAATCCGAGCATCACGCTGCCGGCGATGTTCAATCGCGACGGCTTGCCGATTGCGTTCCAGTTGATCGGCCGGTTGCTCGGCGAGCCGACATTGATTCGCGCGGGCTACGCGTACGAGCACGCCCGCGGCGCGCTGGCGTTGCCAGCGTAGCTTCCGGTCAGTTCCGGTTGTAGTCGCGCGGGTCCTGACACGGGACGACGTAGTTCGCCCGAACGACGAAATCGCCAAATGATTCGTCAACGCTCCTTTCGCGAGCGTATCGCTCGAATAGCGGGCGAAGCGAAGCGAGCACGTCGTCTTCGGTGATGTTTGTGCGATACAGGCGGTTCATGCGCGTGCCGCGCGGATTAGCGCCGAGATAGAGGTCGTATCGTCCGAGCGACCGACCAACGAGCGCGATCTCGCTCAGATATGGACGCGAGCATCCGTTGGGGCATCCACTGACGCGGACCGTAATCGAATCGTGAGCCAGATCGAATTCGTCGAGTTGTTGCTGCAGTTGCCTCAAAAATGCTGGCAGCATGCGCTCGCTTTCGGCCATGGCCAGCCCGCATGTCGGAAACGCTACACAAGAGATCGCGTCACGAAACACCGGACGCTTCTGTTCATTCGCATTGATACCGTAGCTCAGCAGGATCGAGTCGATGCGCTCGCGTGTGGCGGCCGACACCGCCGATACCATCACGTTCTGATTCGTCGTCAGCCGAAATTCACCCTCGCCAAGCGCGGCAATTTCACGCATTGCGTCGAGGCGGGCATCGCGGATCCGGCCGCTGAGTACATTGAGCAGCAGATGATGATGGCCATCGGGATCCGTCAGCCACCCTTCGGGGTCGCGATTGTGGACGAACTCGAAGTGTCGGGCGTCCGCTAACCGCTGACCAAGGCGCTTTTCGATCTCGTCATGGAGCCAGTCGATACCGCGATCGTCGATGGTGTATTTGAAACGGGCGTGCTTGCGGTTCGTGCGGTCACCGAAATCACGTTGAATCGCGAGGATGGCTTCGGCGAGCCCGATTACCTGCTGTGGCGTGCAGAAACCGATCACGTCGCCAATTCTGGGGTATGTGGCGGCGTCGCCGTGGCTCATGCCCATGCCGCCGCCTACGCAGACGTCATAGCCGACAATGCTGCCTGCCTCGACGATTGCGATGAAGCCCAAGTCCTGCGCGAGAACGTCGATGTCGTTGTACGGCGGAATCGTAATTCCAATCTTGAATTTTCGTGGCAGATAGGTCGCGCCGTACAGGGGCTCCTCGTTGGTGTCCGAAGCGATCGCCTTTCCGTCGATCCAGATCTGCTGATACGCACGCGTGCCCGGTTTCAAATGCTCGCTCAACGCGCACGCGAGTTGGTACACGTCGCGATGAGTGGGAGACAGATACGGATTGTTGTGACAGACCACGTTGCGGTTGACGTCGCCACACGCCGCAATCGTGGACAGCAGTGCGGCGTTGATTGAAGCAATGGTCGCGCGCAGGTTGTGTTTTGCGATGCCGTGGAACTGAAACGTCTGCCGGGTGGTGATGCGAAGTGACCCGCCACCATAACTGCGAGCGAGCGCGTCCATCGCAAGCCATTGCGCCGGCGTACATACACCGCCGGGCATGCGCACGCGAACCATGAACTGATAATGCGGCTCGAGCTTCTGCTGCATGCGCTCGATCCGCAGATCCCGATCGTCCTGCAGATACGTGCCATGAAATTTGAGCAGCTTGGCGTCGTCGCCGGTTACCGCGCCGGTTGCGCCGTCTCGCAGTCCCGCGACTATCGTGCCGCGCAGGAAATCGCTGCCACGTTTGAGCGATTCGTCCTCTGTCGGAGGTTTCTGCTCAGTAGACATCGCGTTGATAGCGGCCTTGTTCCGTCAGGGTGCCCACATAGTCGAAGGCAGCCTCCGGGTCGCAGTTTCGCTCGGTCTGGATTACCTCGAGCAAAGCGGTGTGGACGTCGCGTGCCATGTGATTGGCATCGCCGCAGACGTAAAGATACGCACCACTCTCGAGCCAGCGATAAATCTCGGAGGCGTGTTGGCGCAGGCGGTGCTGGACGTAAACCTTCTGGCCGGAATCGCGGGAAAACGCGAGATCGAGGCGAGACAGCAGCCCGCGCTCTCGATAGTCCAGCCATTCGCTCTGGTAGAGAAAATCCGAACGCAGCGTTCGATCACCGAACAACAGCCAGGTCTGTCCGGATGCCCCGCGGGCCTCCCAGTCCTCGATGAACGCGCGATACGGCGCGATGCCGGTGCCGGCACCGATCATGATCATCGATTGCGTCGGGTCGCTGGGTGGCCTGAAGTTGGCATTCTCCTCGAGATGGATATCGAGCGTGGCGTCGATCGGCAGATCCGCGAGGAAATTTGACGCGATTCCGCGGCGCTGGCGCCCGTGCGTTTCGTACTCGACCAGGCCCACGGTGAGGTGTACCTGAGACGGATTGGTCTGCAGGCTCGACGCGATCGAATAGGACCGACGCGGCAGTTTGCGCAGGATTCCAATGAGTGCTTCGGCCGTCAACGCCCGCGGCGGATAGTCAGTCATGAGGTCGATCAGATCGCGCCCCTTGCTGTACTCGCGTGTGGCTGCCGGGTTGGCCAGCATCTCGGCAAACCGTACATCCTTGGAGTGGGCCGCGTAGCTGCCCAGCAGCGGTGGCGTGAGAACCGTAATCTCCAGGTGAGCCGCAAGCGCCTCGCGCAACGTCATCGTCTCGCCGGCGATGTTCACTTCAGAGGCTGCCGACAATGCCGCCCGCTCGACCAGCGCGTCGACCAGGTCCGATGCGTTGCGCGGCGCAACGGAAATCGAGTCGCCTGACTGGTACTGGAAGCGTGCGTTGTTGAACTGAAGTTCGATATGACGAACGTCTTTTGACGATGCCCGCCCCGTAATCTTCTCGTTGGCGACCACGGTTGCCGGTGTCGAGGTGACGCGCGATGCGACGACAGGTGTTGGCGTCGCCAGCCTGACGGTGGGTGCGGTGCGCGGTTCCAGCCGGAACGCGTGACCGATGTCGGTAATCCACTTTTGCACCGGCGCTTCGTAGTCCAGGTCGCAATCGATACGGGACAGCAGGCGTGTCGCGCCGAGTTCACCCAAGCGCGCATCGACATCGCGGCCCGTCTTGCAGAAATGCTCGTAGCCACGGTCGCCGAGTGCGAGTACCGAGAACTGAAAGCCCTCCAGGCGAGGCGCTCGTTTGCTCATCAACTCGCGATAGAAGATCTGCGCCGAGTCCGGTGGTTCTCCCTCGCCATGGGTGCTGACGACGAAGGTGGCACGCTTCATCTGCATCAGGCGCGCGACTTTCAGTCGGCGTACGTCCCAGAGTTCCGCGCTGATACCGAGCTTGGTGAGTTCCGCGTGCAACCGCTGCGCAACGCGTGTGCCGTTTCCGGTCTGGGACGCGTGGACGATTGCAATTGGGGGGTTCGAAGCGGGCGTGCTGTGCTGGCTGGCCGCGAGATCTTTGAGATATTCGGCCACCCAGGTCAGTTGCCCCGCGTCGAGCGAGCTGACGAGTTGCTCGAGCGCGGCCTGCTGGTTTGCGTCGAGAATTTGTGCGGATACGGCGTCGGTGGCGGGTCGTGCTGGCATGGCTCGCAAGAACGGAGTGAGTAGAGATCGCGCACCGTAGCAGCGTTTTGGCTGCTTCAATAAATACCGAAGTGCACTTGGCTTATGCCGGCCGCGCCGTTGTCGGGAACTTGCCGGCAGATTGGCTGACCAAAGTATTGATCCCTGTTGTTGAGCGATTTCCTGTGGATCCACTCGGCATCACCGCGAAGCTCGAGATGGCATCGGGCACGTCTACGTACATCAGCCTGGCGAAACTGGCGGCGAAGACGGGTGCAGATATGGTACGCCTGCCGCATACCGTCAAGATCCTGCTGGAAAACATCGCGCGCCGCGTCGACGGACGTGACGTATCGCAAGCCGACGTCGAATCACTGGCGAATTGGCCGGATGGTGCCGACGCGTCGCTCGCGTTCATGCCGGCACGGGTGCTGATGCAGGACTTCACCGGCGTGCCGGCCGTCGTTGATCTCGCGGCAATGCGTAGCGCCGTAGCTCGGGCCGACGGCGATCCGAAGCGGGTCAATCCATTCGTGTCGGTCGACCTGATCATCGATCACTCGGTACAAGTCGATCGCTTTGGCAGCCCTGACGCCTACGCTGCGAATCTCGAGTGGGAATATCGCCGCAACGGCGAGCGCTATGCGCTGCTGAACTGGGCGCAACAGGCCTTCGAGGGTTTTCGCGTCGTGCCGCCCGGCATGGGCATTTGCCATCAGGTCAACCTCGAACACCTCGGTCGCGTTGTCGTCGCGCGCAACGGTTGGGTTTTTCCCGACACGCTCGTCGGTACCGATTCGCATACCCCGATGATCAACGGCCTTGGCGTGCTCGGCTGGGGTGTCGGCGGCATCGAAGCCGAAGCGGCGATGCTGGGCCAGCCGATGTTCCTGCCGAAGCCGATTGTGCTCGGCGTGCGGACACGCGGAACGTTACCGCCCGGCACGACTGCCACCGATCTCGTGCTGACGTTGGCACAGATACTCAGGGCGCACGGCGTGGTGGGTAAGTTCGTCGAGTTCTTCGGCCCCGGTCTGAGTGGCCTGGGGATTGCCGATCGGGCGACCCTGTCGAATATGTCACCCGAATTCGGCGCCACCGCGACGCTGTTCCCCGTGGACGCAAATACATTGAAGTACTTGCAACTGACCGGGCGCGGCGCCTCAGTCGAGATGGTTGAGCGCTACACGCGTGCGCAAGGCCTGTTCAGGACAGACGACGATGTCGAACCAAACTTCAGCGAGGTGCTCGATCTCGACCTCGGCGAAGTGGAACCGAGTGTCGCCGGTCCGAAGCGGCCACAGGATCGCGTGGCGCTGAGTGGCGTCACCCATTCGTTCAAGTCGGTCGTTGATGGCATGGAAGCCGATGTCAGCGCGAAGGAAATAGCCAGACTCATCGCCGAAGGATGTTCGCAAGCAAACGAATTTCTCGAGGCGCCACCGGAACGGTTACATCAACCGGGCGCAGCAGCAGCGGTAACCCACGGATCGGTCGTCATCGCGGCGATCACCAGTTGTACCAATACGTCGAACCCGTCGGTGATGATGGCCGCGGGCCTGCTGGCCCGCAAAGCGGTCGAAGCCGGCCTGCAATGTCGTCCCTGGGTGAAGACCTCGCTGGCGCCGGGTTCGCGTGTCGTCACGCAATATCTGGACAAGGCCGGGTTGACGCCGTATCTGGAGAAACTGGGTTTCAACCTGGTCGGTTATGGGTGCACAACCTGCATCGGCAACTCAGGCCCTTTGCCCGAAGAGATCGCCAAGGCCGTCGCCGACAAAGATCTGGCCGTGGCGGCGGTGCTGTCGGGCAACCGCAACTACGAGGGTCGCATCCATAGCCAGGTGAAAGCGAGTTATCTCGCGTCACCGCCGCTCGTGGTCGCGTACGCGCTGATCGGTACTGTGCTATGCGACCTGACGACCGATCCGCTTGGCACGGATACGCACGGCGAACCGGTCTATCTGAAGGACCTCTGGCCGAGCGCGCCGGAGATCGAAAAGCTGGTCGCCTCGTCGGTGGCATCGGATCAATTCGATCTGGAGTACGGCCGTATATTCAACGGTGATGACAACTGGAAAAGCATGCCGGCGCCCACGGGCACGTTGTTCGATTGGACCGAAGACTCGACCTACGTGCGCGAACCGCCGTTTTTCATCGATTTTGCCGCCGCGCCGGCGCCGCTGGCCGACGTCGAAGGTGCGCGCGCCTTAGCGGTGTTGGGTGACTCGATTACCACCGATCACATCTCGCCAGCTGGTGCGATTGGCAAGGATTCGCCGGCAGCACAGTATCTGCTCGAACTTGGCGTGCCCGTCGCCGAGTTCAACAGTTTCGGTTCGCGGCGCGGCAATCACGAAGTGATGATGCGAGGCACCTTCGGCAACATACGATTGCGCAATGCGATGGTGCCGGGTGTCGAGGGCCCGTGGACGGTGCACGTTCCCAGCGACGACAAGATGACGATCTACGACGCCGCGATGCGCTATTCGCACGACGGCACACCGCTGGTTGTCATCGCGGGACGTGAGTACGGATCGGGCAGTTCGCGCGACTGGGCGGCCAAGGGCGTTGCGTTGCTGGGGGTCAAAGCGATCATTGCAGAGAGCTACGAGCGTATCCACCGCAGCAACCTCGTCTGCATGGGTGTGCTGCCGTTGCAGTTCAAAGAAGGCGACTCAGCCGAGTCGTTGGACCTGGACGGCTTTGAGACATTCAGCATCACCGGCATCGCGGCCGGCATCGAACCGGGGCAACACGTCAAGGTGTCGGTGACACGGCAAGACGAATCGCAAACGACGTTCGACGCAATAGTGAGGATCGATGCGCCGGCCGAAGTCGAATATTTTCAGCACCGCGGCATTCTGCAGATGGTGCTGCGTCAACTGCTGCCGAGCTGACGGGTTCGGTGCGCATTGATTCGACGACGAGCCGTATACTAAGCGCTGCACAGAAGCTGCGTGTGGCGCGCACGTACGCCACTATGAGCACGAGCATGAGAAGGAGCACGAAATGCCCAGGACCAAGATTCCCGAACGCGACGACAAGCAACCGTTTCTCAGCGACATCAAGACCATCCGCGACCGCGCGCGCAAGCACATCGAGCGCGGTGCCGTGACCGACGCCTACCGCGCCGACCGAGACACGGTGTTGAAACTCTTGAACGAAGCGCTGGCAACCGAACTGGTCTGCATTCTGCGCTACCGGCGACATTTCTTCATGGCTGACGGAATTCACGCCGACCCCGTCGCGCAGGAATTTCTGCAGCACGCGAATGAGGAGCAGCAGCATGCCGACGAGATTGCAAAGCGCATCGTACAACTCGGCGGCAAGCCGAACTTTTCCCCCGAGGGACTCGCCGATCGCTCGCACGCGGAGTACGTCGAGGGCGACACGCTGGTCGAGATGATCAAGGAGGACCTCGTCGCGGAGCGCATCGCGATCGACTCGTATGCCGAGATCATCCGCTACATCGGCGCCGACGATCCGACGACGCGGCGCATGCTCGAAGGTATCCTGGCGATGGAGGAAGAACACGCCGACGACATGGCGTCGCTGCTCGCGGATTTCGAGCGCTCCTGAGCACGCATCAGGGCCCCGCCGGAGGTAGCAGGCTGTAGCGTGCCAGGTATCGCGCAATACCAGGCGCCGTTATGTTCGACGTCGCGCTCGCTGTAGATCAACGTCAGCGTGCTTATCTATTGCTCACGCGTGCGAATGCGCGGCGATGATCCGCTTCAGCTCTGCCGAATCGATTACTTCCTTGGTAATCAGCGTGTCGGCCAGTGCGTCGAGGACGGCACGCTGCTGGCGCAGAATCTCTTCCGCGCGCGCCTGCGCGGCGTCGATCAGCGCCTTGACCTCCGCATCGATCAGACGCGCTGTTTCGTCGCTGTAGTTGCGTTCCTCCTGAGCGGCTACGCCGAGAAACGCGAGCTGCTGCTGTTTGCCATACGTCAGCGCGCCCAGTTTGCGGCTCATGCCGAGCCGCGTCACCATGTTGTGCGCGATTTCGGTGGCGTGTTCGAGATCGTTCGACGCACCGCTGGATACATCGCCGAAGACGATCGATTCTGCGACCCGGCCCCCGAGCAGAATTGCTAGCTGGTCGTTGAGTTCGCTCTCGGTTGACAGGAATTTTTCTTCGACCGGCAGTTGCAGCGTATAGCCGAGCGCCGCGACGCCGTGGGGAATGATCGAAACCTTGTGTACCGGCGGCGCGGTGGCAACACTGCTGGCAACCAGCGCGTGGCCCGATTCGTGGACCGCAATGCGGCGCTTCTCGTTCTGCCCGATGAGCCGGTGTTTCTTTTCCGGTCCGGCGACGACCCGATCGATGGCCGCTTCGAAATCGTTCATCGTCACCGATTCGTGATTGCTGCGTACTGCAATGATGGCCGCTTCGTTGGCGATATTGGCCAGATCAGCGCCGACGAAACCAGGTGTGCGCTGCGCGATCACACGCAGATCGACGTCGTTTGCCAGCGCGATCTTGCGCGCGTGCAGCGCAAGAATGGCGACGCGTGCCTCGAGGTCCGGCTTGTCGACGACGATCTGCCGGTCGAATCTGCCGGCACGCATCAGCGCTTTGTCCAGAATCTCCGGCCGATTCGTCGCGGCCATCACCGCGACGCCGATCGAAGGATCGAAGCCATCCATTTCAGTGAGCAACTGGTTCAGCGTCTGCTCACGCTCATCGTGACCGCCGAAGCGGGGACCGATGCCGCGGGCGCCGCCGATTGCGTCGAGTTCGTCGATGAAGATGATGCAGGGTGCCTTTTCGCGCGCTTGTTCGAACAGTTCGCGCACGCGCGCGGCGCCCACGCCGACGAACATCTCGATGAACTCGGACCCGCTGATGTCGAAAAACGGCACGCCTGCTTCGCCGGATACCGCACGTGCCAGCAATGTTTTGCCGGTGCCGGGTGCGCCGACCAGCAGAATGCCCTTCGGCATTCTGCCGCCGAGCCTCTGGATCCGCGTTGGATCCCTGAGGAACTCGATGACTTCCTTCAGTTCTTCCTTGGCCTCCTCGGCGCCGGCGACATCGTCGAAGGTGACCTTCACGCCGGTTTCGGCATGGATATGTACTCGATTCGCGCCAAGGTTCAGGAAACCGCGCGCGGCGCCGGCCATGCGCCGGCTCATCCAGCCCCAGAACAGAAAAAGCAGCCCGAACGGCAATACCCAGCTGAGCAGGAAATTGCTGAGCCAGTTGCTGTCGTGACTCACGCTGTACGACACACCGTGGGCTTTCAGCGCCTCCGCGAGCGGCTCATTGAGCAGCGGAACGGTGAAGAATTCGCGCGGCTTCTGAGTCTTCGGATCTTTCGTGGTCAACACGCCGCGAATCATCGTATCGCTGATGAGGACTTGCTTTATCTCGCCCTTGTCGAGGAGCGTGACAAACTTGCTATACGGGATCTTTTCTGACGCGACCTGTTCGGCGGAACGCCAGAACCACAATGACGCCAGCATGAACAGCAGGTATATCCAGATTGGAAATCCGCTCTGCTGCCAGAATCGGCGCGGCGCGGGTTTGTTGATCTCGATATCGGGGTTACGCGGTCCAATGCCGAAACCATCGCGCCGGCTGCGCGCATCGTGTTTCACGACGGCGCGTTCCACAGCGTGGCGAGAAGAGGTGTGACGAGGAAAATCATGGCGAATCCGCCGTTGCTGGTGGTTCTTTACGCAAACGACATGCGTCCCTGATCGAGCACCACCACGCCGTCTTGGTTTGCGGTGCGAAACACACACGAAGTGCCGTCGACCCACATCGAGATCGTCAGTGTGTCACCCGGGTAGACGGGTTTCGAAAAGCGACCGTCCATCGATTTGAAGCGTTTCGGATCGCCGTCGCACAACGCATGCAACAGCGCGCGTCCGGTGAAGCCGTATGTGCACAAGCCGTGCAGGATCGGCTTTTCGAAGCCGCCGGTCTTCGCGAACGACGGATCGGAATGCAGCGGGTTGCGATCACCGGACAGCCGGTACGTCAGCGCCTGGTCTTCGCGCGTCCGATAAGTGACCTGGTGGTCAGGCTTGCGGTCGGGGAATGTCAGCTTCTCGGTGGGGCCGCGTTCGCCGCCCCAGCCGCCTTCGCCGCGGCAGTACAACGACATCCGAGTCTTCAACAACGGCTTCGATGTCGCGACGTTGGTTGCCGTGGATTCGAATTCGAGAACCGCGGCGTTACCTTTGTCCCAGATGCCGGTGACGCGGCCGATGCTCTCGATTTCACCGTCGGTCGGGATCTCGTCGAGCAATTCGATGCCCTGTGTACCGTGCACCATCAGAAACGGGTTGAACGAGCCGATCTTGTCCATCGGCACGCCGCCACCGCCGATGATCACCGCGAACGTCGGCAGCACCCGCTGCGTGACGTCTTTGGTGTTCTCGGTGGTGAACGCCAGTTCGTTGGTGCCGGCGCCGACGCCGACGGCGTACAGCAGCGCGTCTTTCGACGTCCACGAACGGCGGCTCGGTTTACCCGTTGCGCCAACGGCATTTGGATTGATCGGCATGACGAAGCTCCTGCGTGAAATGCTGTAAGGCTGACTGAAACGCGCATTGAATCATAGCCTCGCGAACGTCGGCGCGGCCCCATGAATGGATCGGCAGTGCAAAACGCCGACCTCGACGACTACACCTGGTGCACGTGTTGCTGGATGCGCACGCTTTCCGGATCTGGTGGGCGCGCGGTCGCGCCTGTTAGCATCACCCGATGCCGAACAGCCGCCCGCCAGTCGACTACATCGAGCGTACGCGCAACCAATACAGCGCGCTCGGCTATCCGCCGTATCAATGGGTGGAGAGTCGAACGCCACCCGCGTGGGCCGAACTGAGCAAGCCGTTGTCGCAGTGCCGCGTCGGACTGATCGGCTCCGGCGGGATTTACCAGGCCGGCCAGGTCGCGTTCCACTATAAGGACGACCTCAGTTTTCGCATCATCGATACGCGGGCGCCGACGTCGGCGTTGCGTGCCACACACTTTGCGTACGACCTCACCGATGCGCGCAGCGATCCCAATGTCGTATTCCCGATCGATACGTTGAACCGACTCGCCGGCGAAGGATTCATCGGCGCGCTGGCCGAACGCGCATACGCATTCATGGGCGGCATCTATTCATCGCGCAAAGTGCGTGAGCGGCTCGCGCCGGCGCTGGTCGATCGCGTCGTGCGCGACGAGGTCGATGTCGTTCTATTGGTGCCTGTCTGACCCGTGTGTCATCAGTCCGTTGGACTGATCGCGCGGGAAATCGAAGCTCGGGGTGTGCCGACGTTGTCGATGACGAGTGCGCTGTCGATTACGCGTGCGGTGCATCCGCCGCGTAGCGCGTATCTGGATTTCCCGTTGGGGCATACGTCAGGCAAGCCGCATCAAGGCGCGCTCAACCATGACATCGTGCGCGATGCGCTGATGGCCTTCGAGACCCTGAAGGTGCCCGGCGAGACGGTCATGCTGCGCTACGAGTGGGCCGACGATGATGCGTGGAAGGACGGCGTGATGCGACCTCGCGCGATCGGCAGTAAACACGACGATTCACGTGTCGAGCGCGTCGGGCAGCCGCAGTATCAGACCGAAGCCGACAGGGCGGCGGCTGAAACGGCGATGGCGCAGGGCGGCTGTCCGACGTGCATCTGGCTCGACGACGCGGATCGGCAATAGTCATTGATTGGCTGACGAAACCGTGCGACGCCGATTAGCAGGATGCTGAAAAAGCATCCTGTTAGCCGGCGGATGGACCCGCCGGCATTTTTCGAACACGCAAGTGTTTGAAAAATGGAGGGCTCGCAAGCCACGGATGGGTGAGAGCCCCAAAAACTCCGCGAATGCGGAGTTTTTCAGCAACCTGTTAGGCGTCTCGTTGCATGCCGTCGATCCAGTCTCCACGGGTTGATCACGCGGCGGTGGGGACTGGTTTGCAGATCGCGTCCGAGTCGACGCGCACTGTGTGGTTGTTCCAAACGAGCGCGAGGACACCAACCGACACGTTGGCAACCGCAATGGCCGCGAACACCCCCACGTACCCCGCCAACGCCCGGCCGGCCAGTGCGAGCGGAATGAGCACAACGACGAGACGCAGCAGCGACAGCACCAGTGGCGGGGTCGGTTTGCCGAGCGCGTTGAAGCACGCGCTGGCAACGCCCATCAGACCCATGAAGCCCAGACTGAACGGAATGATCAGCAGGTAGATCGTTGCCGTGTCTACGACGGTTGGATTTGGGTTGATCAGGCCGACGAGCCAGCGAGCCGAAAGCGCCATCAGCAGCAGCGATGCGACCCCCCAACTGACGCAAAAGCCGTTGCACAGGCGCAGGGCGCGGCGCACCCGATCGAACAGTTGCGCGCCCCAGTTCTGGCCGACGAACGGGCCGACCGAAGCGGCAACTGCAACGGCGACCATGAAGATGACCGCTTCGAAACGTGACGCGATGGCGAAGCCCGCGACGACGCCATGACCGTATCCTGCCAGCAGGCGCGTGATGATCGCGGTGGATAGCGGTGCGACCAGATTCGACGCCGTCGCGGGCAGCCCGACATGCAGAATCTGCCGCACCGAATCCGCCCAGCCACGTGTGTGCGCGGCCAGCATGCGTTGCTTGACGGCGATCCAGTACATGCACAGCGCGAAACTGATCGAGCGGGCGATCACGAATGACCACGCGGCGCCTTCGATGCCGAGCTTGGGGAAACCGCCCCAGCCGAATATCAGAAACGGCCCGAGCAACACCTGGATCAGCGATCCAACGACCATTACGATGCCGGGCATCGCGGCGTTGCCGAACGAACGCAACAGATTCGCGCCGACCATCGACGTGGCGAAAAAGATGAAACCGATGAGCCAGATTCGGGTGTAGTCGTCGGCGAGTGCCAGCACGCGGCCATGCGCCCCGAGCAGTTCGAAGAAAGCGTGTGCGCCGGGTAGTCCGATGCCGATGCCCAGCGCCGCGAACGCCGCGACGAGAATCAGGCAATGGGTGGCCAGTACGGTGGCGCGCGGCCGATCGCCAGATCCGATTGCACGCGCAATGATCGACGATGCGCCAACGCCGATGCCGCGAACCGCTGCGTTCAGCGATAGCACCAACGGAAACGCGAAGGCGATGGCGGCGAGTTCTTCGGTGCCGACCATGCCTAGATAAATTGCGCCGATCAACTGAGAGACTGTCATCGTCAGAAAACCCATGATCATGTAGCCCGACAACCGGATCAGGTGTCGGACGACAGACCCTTCGGTGAATCCAACGACACGCGGCTGTTCGACCTGTCCGTTCTCGGCAACGCTGGAAATAACGTACTCCTCCGCGGGAACGGGAAACCCTAAGGCATTTCTACTGCGCGCGCGTTCGCTACCTTGCGATCGACGAACAACGCGATGATGTCGGTCAGCTGACGGCCGAATTCCGGCAGGGCGTCGAATGCATGCGGCGCGCCTTCGTAAATATGCAGTTCCACCGGCGCGCCCGCGTCGAACAGGTTGCGATACATTGCGAAACTGGCCTCCACCGGCACCACGTCATCGGCGTTGCCGTGAACCAGCAACGTCGGCGGGAAGTGACGGTGCACGTAAGTAATCGGGCTTGCGGCATCCTGTGCTTCCACACTTGCCTTGCCGCCGAACAGATTCGCGACGGCGTCGCCTACTTCGCCGATACGCAGCGCAGTTGGCGGATAGATCGCGACGACCGCGGCACAACTCGACGACACCTCCGTGTGACCGCCTTTGCCATCGAACACCGGCACGTTCGGCGTGGCGGCCAGCATCAGCGCCAGGTGCGCACCCGCGGAGTTGCCGGACACCACGATCTTGTCGGGATTCGCGCTCAGCGCCAGAGCATTCGCGCGCAGCCAGCGCAACGCCGCCTTGACGTCGTGGATCTGCGCTGGCCACACCGCTTCGCCGGACAACCGGTACTCCGGACAGACGCACAGATAGCCGTATCTGGCGAGTTGAACACCGTAGCCGCGCAACTGACCGCGGTCGCCGTTCTGCCAGCCGCCACCATGAATCAGCAGTATCGCGGTTCGATCGGTGCGCGCATCCGGCGGCGTATACACGTCGCAGCGCAACTCGCGTCCGCCGCCGCTGCCATAGACGACGTCCTCTTCGATACCGACTCGACCGGGCAGCCTGGCGATCATTGCGATGTTCTCGTTGTTGGTATCCGGCGGATTCTACGATGGAAATCGGCCAGCCATCCTGGCAGCGTCAGCGCACGTTCTGACTTTGAGTCGCATCTCAAGCTCGCAAAAGGTGCGCGTCGATCGCCCGTCGCCAGGCCGGCGCATCTTCGTATTGAGGACAGTGCGCGGCGAGCGGGATCGTTTCCAGACGCGCGTTTTCAATCGCCGCCGCCATGCGCGCCGACGGCTCTACAAAGGGGCTGTCGTGCGCACCAACGATGACGGTCGTCGGCACCGCGATCGAGCCTAGTTCGCCTAGTAACGACATCTGTTTCGACATTTCGTCGCCGAGCGCGATCCACGCCTCCGGGTCCATCTGCGACAGTTTCAGTTCGATGCGACGCCAGTGTTCCTTGTCACCCAGGAAATCGCGGCCGCGCGTTTGCGCATCACTCATTGGCATCGCCCGCATCGCATCGAGTCGAAACCCGCAGCCGTTCGCGCGCACCCCTTCGGCGAGCTGCTCGCGCAACGCGGCCGGGAACAAGGTCAGCGGCTCAGCGGCGGTATCCATCAGGATCAACGACGCCAGCCGCTGCGGGTAACGCAGTGCAAACCGTAGCGCCACCATGCCGCCCATCGAATGGCCAAGCAGATGCACGCGCTGCACATCGAGCGCGTCGAGAAATCCGCCGAGATCTTCGGCGAGGATGTCCAGACTGTACGCATCGGCGCGGCCGGGGTTGGAGCTTTCACCGTGGCCGCGTTGATCGGGCACGAGCACCCGGTGTCGATCGGTGAACCACTGCAACTGATCGTGGAAGTCGAGCTTCGATCCGGTGAAGCCGTGCAACAGAAGCAACGCATCGCCGCTGCCTTCGTCGTGATATGCGGTGAGGATGTCGCCGTTTTGAACGAAGTTCGAAGTCAGCATGAGTAACCTGTCAGGTTGGAGAATCGGTTTCGAATCGCCAGCGCGTTGCGGTGCCGCCAAATGCATCGCCTTCACCGCCCAGCCATGCGAATGCCTGTTCCGGACATACGGCGAAAACGCCGCGCGTGAGTTGGTCGGGTGTGAAGTTCCAGTCGTATTTTGGATTGTATGCGTTCGTGAATGCCAACAGCGCCGTTGGGGCGCAAATCTCGACCGCGCGGCCTTCGATGACGATCACAGCGTTGCCGTCTTCGAGATGCACGGCTACCTGCGGGTTCTCGCGCAGGTTGCGGGCCTTGCGCGATTCGGGGCTCGTGCTGAACACGAAACGGTCATCGAGCCACACCCCCCATACCGGCATCGCGTTTGGTCGGCCTGCTTTCGATGCAGTGCTCACCCAGTAATTTCGCGGTACCGCAAAGCGCTTTGCGGTTTCTTCCCAGTCGAGCAGCCCCGAGCCTTCGTCTTCCGGACGAAAATATCCTGGCGTGCCGGGGCGCGAGCGATGCCGGACCCGCAGCGCCACTACTTACGCCTTCGCGTGCGGATCGTCGATGCCGGCGGCGCCCAACGACTCGCCTGCGGTGTAGCCGAAGATGCCTTTTGCCATCAACGATGTCTCGCTGTCGCGCCGCCGCTGATAGACCTGCGCGCGGATTGCATGAATTGCCGTGCTGTTCGGTTCGGCATGTGTGGCGAGTTCGATCAGATGGCAGGCGAGCCGCATATCGCCCTCATCGGCAAGCGCCTGCGCGCGATCTGCGAGCTTTTGCGCGCCACCGGCGAGTGCGGCGACTTCTGCGGCGAGCGATGCATCGGTGGCCGGCTTCAGGTTCGCCGGGTTGCCGTCGTACCAGCCGCCGTACATGCGCCACAGATTACGCACGACGAATTCGGGTTCGTCGTACAGCGGTCGAAGATATGGCTTTTCGAGCATCTCCGGTGCCACTTTGACGCTGTGAATGATGTCGTTCAGCGGCGCGCCGGCATTCATCATGGCGAGCGTTTCGCCGATCAGCTTTTCGAGCGTTTCGGCGACGTCGAGCAACACGCGCTTGATGCGCTGCGCACCGCCGATCGGCAAACCGTGCGCCGGCAGAAACAGTTCAGCGCCGGCGCCGGCCATCTCGCGCATCGCCGCGGCCCACTCGACCGGATAGCGCTGCACCTTCTGCGGATTGCCGGCGTTCGGGAAGTTCCAGATGAAAAAGTCACCGGCGCAGATCGCCTTGTGCTGCGGTATCCACGCCCACGTGTGGTCGTCGGTCTCGCCCTTGGCGTGGCGGAGGTCGAATTCGAGTCCACCGACGCTCAGCGCGAGGCGGTCGCTGTAGGTGACGTTGGGTTTCGCGCTGTCGCTGGGCAGAAAGCGGCCGGTATCGCCGCCGAGTGCATAACCGCGCCGCGCGAGGCCGCGAAACTGGCGCGCATTGATCGTGAGGTTATAGCCGTTGGTCAGATTGTAGCGATCGAACCGGCGCGGCACGTTTTCGTGGCCGGCGATGGCTGGCCGCGGCGAGCCGCTGTTCGTCGCATCGGCCAGGAAGGCGCCGCATCCGCCGACATGATCGATGTGGCCGTGCGTGTAGATCAGCGTATTGAAGCGCGCCTTGGACCAGCCGCGAATTGCATCGACGACGCGCGTGCCGCCCTGCGCGCCGCTGGTGTCGAACACCACGAGCCCGTCGTCGGTATCGAACAGTATCGAATGCGAAAACGCCTCGACCATCGCGATACCCGGCGCGATCTCGGAGAGTTCGTGGTTGATGCGATTGACCGGGCCAACAGGCGCATCGTCACCGTCGTCGAGGATGCGCCTCGACATGTCCAGCAGATCTGCCATGGCGCGCCTCTAGTTGTCTCAACATCCTGCTAGTGCTCGAATTCCAAAATCGCACGCCCGTTGATCTTGCCCGCCGCGAGCGCATCAGTGGCTTCGTTGATGTCGTCGATGCGGTAGCGCTGCGTGACGATCGCATCCAGATCGAGGTCGCCGTTCTTGTGCCAGTCGAGGAACTTCGGGAAATCCCGGTCCGGCGCGCACGATCCGCCAATGCTGCCGATGAACTTCTTCTCGGTGATCAGCATATCGAGCGCATTCAATTCGACCGGCGTGCCCGGTACACCGACCAGCACCGCGGTGCCGCCGGCGTGAACGCCGAAGTGGCCGCCACGGCACGCCGGCACGATCTGCTCCATGGTCTTCTTGATGCCGATGCAGTCGAACGCGAAGTCGACGCCCGACACGGGGCTCTGCAGGATCGTGAACTCGTGCTTGCGCGGCGTCAGCGCGTGAATCGCTTCGATCGGATCCACTTTCGCCGCGTTGATCATGTGCGTGGCGCCGAAGCGCTCTGCAAATTCGAGTTTCGCGTCGTCGAGGTCGACCGCGATGATCGGGTTCGCGCCGGCCATCCGCGCGCCGACGACGGCCGACAGGCCGACCCCGCCCACGCCGAAGATCGCAACGCTTTGGCCGCGTCTGACGCTGGCCGTGTTGATCACCGCGCCGGCGCCGGTCATGACCGCGCAACCGATGATCGATGTGACGTCGCGTGGTGTGCGCGGATCGACCTTCACGACGTACTGCTCATCGGCCAGCGTGAAGTTCGCCCACGTGAAGACATTCTCCGATTGCGCCACACCGTCCGAGACATTGAGCGTGGCGCGCACCGGCAGCGTTTTCGCGCGCGACGCGTCGCGCGGCACCCACGTCACCAGCACCAGGTCGCCTTCGTGCACGTGGTGTACCTTCGAACCGCACTTCTCGACGACGCCCGTCGACTCGTGCCCGAGGATCACCGGCGACTGCCGCGGGCGATGCATCTGGTGCAACTGCGAGTGGCAGACGCCCGAGGCGAATTGGCGAACGACTACCTGGGTGGGTCCTGGATCGGGCAGTTCGATTTCTTCGATACGCAAAGGTGCCTGCTGTTGTGGCAACACTACAACGCGTGCGCGGGTGCCCATGAATGTCTCGTCCTCCAAACGATTGATAGGTCGTGGCCAAGTATTGACCGGAGTTACCGATCGCGCAACGCGCGCGCAACACGCACATGCCACGCACATAACACGTCGTGCGCCGCGACTATGGTTAAATTCGCGCATCGAAGTGAATCGGGTCGTGTCGCATGTCGGAACGATATCGATTGGTGTTTCGCGGCGAAGTGCTCGAAGGGCAGCATCCGGCGGTGGTGAAGCAACGCCTCGGCGCGCTGTTGAAGGTGAATGAAGCACGCCTCGAGACGCTGTTCACCGGCAAGGCCGTCACGATCCGCAAGGACGCCGATTCCGAAACCGCCGCGAAATTTCAGATCGCGTTCAAGCGCGCCGGCGCTCGGCTGCGCGTCGTGACGATTGACGTTGAACCCGAGCAGGCTGAGCGCGCAGACGCGCAGGCGGATGGAGCCGAATCGGGCGGTGTCGCGAACTCCACAGGGGAGGCGGCAGAAGACGGCGGTCTGCGCCTCGCGCCGCTTGGTGTGACCTTGGTGGAGCCGCGACCCGAAATGCCTGCGCCTGCGATGGACATTTCACACATGACGCTTGCGGCGCCCGGCGTTGTGCTCGGAACGCCATCGAGCCATTCGGCCGTTGCGCCGGATGTCGGTCACATGACGCTCGCCGCGCCTGGCACGGCTCTCGGCGCTGCATCGCGGCCGGCCGCGGCGGCGGTCGAACCGCCGGCGTGGGAGCTTGCTGGTGTCGGTGTGGAACTGGTGGCCGCAGCGCCCGGGATCGACCCGCCGCTCGACGTCGACGCGATCGCGTTCGATCTGGCGCCAGCGGGTGTCATGCTGGCGGATGCGAATGACGAACCGCCGCCGGCGCCGCCCGACACGTCGCATCTGAAACTCGAATAGCGGGTGGAGCGGCCGCTCGAAGAACAAGCTGCTCGAACAAAAGAAACGGGGCGTCAGCTCACGAACCGGTAGTACTCGATGCCGCAATCGTCGAGTGCGCCGGCCGCGTCGGTAACGCCGCCGACTCGATCGATGACGAACGTTGCCGTGCGTGGCGCGATGGCCGCGTCGAGTTCCAGGCCATCGTGCAGCTGTTGGTAGCCGGCTTGATCGAGATCGACTGCGCCGGCCAGTGTTGCCCCGAAACCGATGCGTCCGGCTGCGCTGCGCCAGTCGTCGGTGACGCGCATCGGTACGACTTCGGCGGCATCGCCGCTGCCGTATCCGAACGCCAGAATCGAACGTCCGCCAAGCGGCGCATCTTCAATGAACGCTTCTTCGAGCCCGCCTGCGAGCCAGCCGGGCATCGACGCGGTATAGAGATTGCCGCACGCCTGCATGGCGGTGTCGCCGAGGCGCATCTTTTCTAGCACCCGGGTTCGATAGGCCTTGTGGTCCCGCAGATGGCGCAATGCGGCCAGCGTGTTCGGATAAGGCTCCACCGCGCTGTCGCCATGGCGTACTCGATCGTAGAGTTGCGGCGCCTCGCCGAGTTCGTTGGCGAGGTCGGCGGGATCGACGCCTGCCGCGTGCGCGAGCGTAGCAAACGCGGAGCGATCGCCGCGCGACAGCGCCAGCAGATAGCTCGCAGCGAGCCCGGTTTCGGCCATGCGTCGATACGGCCGATGCAGGAATGCGGCAACGGTGTCGTTCCAGCGTGTTGTCGCGCAAACGCCGGCGGCTTGGTCTTTGCCGAACAGATCGGCCATCGCGAGCAACGTTTCGTCGAGATAGCAGCTCGTCGAATATTTGCCGTTGAACAGTGGAAAATCGCGAATCTGGCCATGCCGCGATGGCGTCTGGCCGACATATCGGGTGAACGGCTTGCGAAAGTCCGGGCCGCGATAATCCGATGCGCTGCCGGCCCGCGCCAGGTCGAACTGCAGCAATCGTGGCTGCGCTTCGATCAACATCGCCACGGCGCCGGCGCCTTGGGTCGCCTCGCCGGAACTGCCGCGCGCGTATTCGGCAATGTCGGCGCAAACGACAATGGCAAGCTTGTCGATGCCGTCGAGCGCGACATAGCGGGCGGCCGCCTTCATTGCGTAGACGCCGCCGAGGCACGCATGTTTGAACTCGGGCACTTCGCAATGGCGTGCCAGCGGCGGTGAGCCGAGCGCGCGCAACGCGTCGTTGACCATGCCCTTGACGATCACGGCACCGATGGAATTGTCGGTACTCGATTCCGTACCGAGCGCAAAATAGCCGACCCGGCCCGGGTCGATGTCGTATGCCTGAATCAAACGCAGCACCGCAGTGGCGGCCATCGTGTAGGCGTTCTCGTCGGGCGCGCGCATGCGGAAGCTGCGACCGATGACGTTCGACACCTTGTCCCAGCTGTCGCCAGTCCATCGACACCAGTCTTCGAGGTTGACCCGGTAGCACGGCAGGTACGCGGCGAATCCGCTGATTCCGACCGCTGGGGCGATTGCCCGCGGCGTCCCCGGGTGAGTCATTGTGCAGTTCCTCTCGCCGGACGAGTTGACACGCCATCGGCGTGCCGCTCAATGCGGCTTAGTCTACGCGAACAGTGGCCTCGCGCGACCTCCATTGGTTGGCAATGTTGCAGCAACCGGCTTGTTGCAGGCAGGTTTACTGCAGGCGGGCCGATGCGGTCAGGCAGGCGCAGTCACGCGGAAAGGATCTGTTCGAGGCGTATTCGGTGGCTGTTGCGCAGCGCGTGCCATTCGAGCTTGAACCACGGCGTGAAGCGCTGCGGTGCGTGCGCGAGTTCGAGGTCGAGCGCATCGGGGGCGATCCAGCGCCATTCCGCGATCTCGGTTGCGTTGATGACCGGCTGCGCCGTAGTCGTGCCGGCGTACACCCAGCAGAGTTCGTGTTCGGTACCGGCCTCGCCGAATGGCGCGCTGTACTCGAATTTGTAGATGTAGTGCAGCCGCGCGGCGAGGCCGAGTTCCTGTTCGAGACGGCGGTGAATCGCGACGTCGACGTCCTCGCCCGTGCGCGGATGACTGCAGCAGCTGTTTGACCAGAAGTTGGGCCAGAGGCGTTTCGACGGATGGCGTTTGTGGATCAACAACGCACCGTCGCAATTGAAGACGAACAGCGAGAAGGCACGATGCAGCACACCATCGCCGTCGTGGCACGCCGATTTCGATGCCGTGCCCATCTCGCGGTCGTTCGAGTCGACGAGGATCAGCTGCTCCTCCTCCGACGAAACGATCACATTGCGGGTCTGCGCGCGGCTCACGAGGCGGCGTCCGCCGTGACCGTGAACGTCAGCGTCTGATAGCCCGCGGTCTCGATGGCGGTGGCTACCGCCTCTGCGTTGTCCGGGCACAGTGCAATCACCGAACCGCCGCCACCGCCGCCGGTGAGCTTCGCGCCCACCGCGCCGGCGCGGCGCGCAACGTGAACCATGTCTTCGAGTTCGGGCGTCGAGAGCTGCAAGGCGTTCAACAGACCGTGGTTCAGGTTCATCAGCTCGCCCAGTTCCGGCAGATCGCCTGCTGCCAGCGCATCGACACCCGCGAGCACCAGCGCATCGATCTGATCGAATAGCGCTTCGTAGCGCGCCGGCTGCCGTTGCCAGGCGGCGCGCACCTGCGCAACATTGTTGGCGGTCAAACTCTCCTTGCCGGACATGCCGATGACGATGGGCATCGACCGCTTTGGCGCCAGCGGTGAAAAGCGCGGTCGCGACGCATTGCTGTACAACAGCATCTGGCCGTAGGTGGCGACTGTGTTGTCGATACCGGACGGCGTGCCATGCGCGGCCTTCTCGCATTCGAATGCGAGTGCGTTGACGCGCTCGGCCGACAGATTCAGCGCGAAACGTTCGTCCAGCGAGCGCACGATGGCGACAGCCAGCGCCGCCGAGCCGCCAAGGCCCATTGCGCGCGGAATATGCGGGAACACCTCGATATCGATCGCGCGATCGTGCAGCGATAGCTCGCGCAGCAATACCGCCAGGACGCCCGCGGCACCTTGTTGATGTTCGGCCACGGAGCGGATTCGCTGTTCAACACCCCAACGCGGGATCAGCAACCGCACGCCGTCGGTTGCATCGAGCACGCGCACTTCGATCGCCAGCGGGATCGGTGCGGCGATCGCGTGGCGGCCGTAAACCACCGCGTGTTCGCCGAGCAGAATGACCTTGCCGTTCGCGAAGCTGCGCTCCACCGCGGCCTGCTGTTGCGGCTGCGCGGTCAACGCCCTCACCAGTTCACGCGCCTTCCAGACCTTGATCTCGCCGGACTCGATCAACGCTTCGACGATGGTCTCAAAGACGTGTTCCGGCACACCTGCGGTGGTGGCCACGCTGCGTGCGTGCAACGTCATGTGGCCCTGCTGGATGCCGTCGGTCGACAGCGCGCGCAATGCCGCGAAGTTCTGCGCGAGCCCGACGCTGGCCATGATCGATGCAAGTTCGCGCGCATCGGGCGAACCGAGCAGCCGGTGATTGATGCGCACCGTCGGGTTGGTCTCCAGCGAACCGCCGACGGTGCCGACCTTCATCGGCATCTCCAGTTCGCCGACCAGATCGCCGCGCTCATTCGCGTACCAGCGGGTCAGTGACGCGTAGCGGCCGGCGCGCGCAGCGTACGCATGGGCCGCGGCTTCGATCGCGCGCCAGTCGTTGCCGGTTGCGAGTGCCACGGCGTCGACGCCGTTCATGATGCCTTTGTTGTGCGTTGCGGCGCGGTACGGATCGACGGTGGCGAGGTCGTTCGCAAGGATGATGCCGTCGCGCACCTGCGCGCCGCTGAAGCCCTTGCCCTCGAGATTGTTGACGGGCACCACCATCTGCGCGCTGGCCAGCGCGCGATCGGTCAGGTTCGACAGGATACGCAGGAATACCTTGCCGCCGGTGATCGATTCGACCAGCGATGCGATGCCTTCGCACATCGTGTTGACGAGGTTGGCGCCCATCGCGTTGCAGGTGTCTACGAGTAGATGCAGCACCACCATCTGACGACCGTCTTCGGGAGCCACGTGATGGAACAGTTCGATGTCGCGGGCACCGCCGCCGCGCGCGACCATCTTCGGGTGCAGGCTGTTGGCCAGCGCGACGATTTCTTCGCGCTGCGCCTGCAGTGCCGCAATCGCAATGGCGGGATCGCCCATGTCGACGAGCTGAACCTGGCCGATCAGAATCGATTCGGTCGCGCTGGCTTTGAACCCGCCGGACAGGCGCACCGTGCGCGCCGCGCTGGATAAACCCGCGACGATCGACGGTTCCTCCACGCACAGCGGCACGACATAGTCGCGCCCGTTGATCAGAAAATTAAGCGCCAGGCCAAGCGGCAGGCCGAGCACACCGACGACGTTCTCGATCATCTTGTCGGCGGTCTGGACACGCAGCGTGTGGTCTCCGGCCGCGAGCAGTGCGATGTCGTCATCGGACAGCAGGCCGCGTTCGCGCAGCGCTTCGACGCGCTCGCGAATCGTCATCTTGAAGAAATTCGGTATCCGCGACTGACCGCTATCTGTCGATGCCAACCGTGATGCCATGCTCGTCCAACTCCAGAGGCAGACGCGTGAAGCCCGCCGTGTGGGCTGCCTGTACGAACGATTCGAGCGCCCGCGCGTCCTCTTCGAGAACGAACGCCATGCCGAGATCGCCACCACCTGCGCCGCACGGTTTGTATACCACGCCGAAGCCCGCGGCGAGATCGCTCAGCAACCGGTGCGGTGCGCTGTAAATCCCCAGTACGGCCGCATCGTCGAGTGACGCCAGCGTCGCTGCATAAGCGCGCAATTGTTGCATGAATCGGGTGGGCTCGGGCAGCGCGTCGGACACCCGTGACGCGGCATCCCGCAATGCCTGCAATGGCTCCGGCGTACGCTCGCCGCGCCACTGATCGAAGCGCACGACGTGTTCGCGCGTATCGGCGCTGTGCCCGGCGAAGATCGCCGCGAACGAAACGCCGCGTGGAAAAGCTACTCGGGTGGCGCGCGGCGGTTGGGCTTCGAACCGTACCAGTCCGCCAAAGCACGATGCCGCAACGTCTGCGCCACTGCCGCGCCCGCGCTGCGCTGCGCGATGCGCAGCCAACGCGATCGGAAACACCTCACGAGCGGAGCGAGGGTCAGAGCCGCTCTGACCCCCTTTTTGCATTGCGAGCAATGCGCTGGTCAGCGCGCTGCAGACGGCTGCGCTGGTGCCGATACCTAGTTTGCGGGCGCCATCGAAGCCAGCGCTCGAGTCGATTTCCACGCTGAGATTCGGCGGCAGTGTGTCGAGCGCGATGCCACTCATCCGCATCTGCCGCAGCACGTGCTGGCACAGATGGGCGGGATCCGAGCGAGGCAGCGAAGGTTCCCCGGTCAGCGATGCGAGCGTGTGGCGCATGTCTGCGGCGAATCCACGTGACTGAAAACACCAACCACCGGTTGGCGCGTCGCGCACGCTGCAGATGACGCGCCGATTGATTGCCATGACGAGCGCCGGCGCGCCGGCGAGCACCGCGTATTCGCCGCTGACGAAAATTTTGCCCGGTGCACTGGCAACGAAGTTCATGCCGAAGCAGAAGACAGCACGCGCGCGGGACCTCCAAGGCCGACCGAGACGACATTCTGCACACCGGCGACCTGCGCCAAAGCGGTGCGAACGCGCTCGACACTGCCCGCAGCGCAAATGGCTTTGACCTGTGGGCCCGCGTCGATCGTGAAGAACACGCGCTCGCCCTCGGCGCGCAGTTGCCGGACGCGCTCGATGCACTCGACGGTCGCGCCGCACCAGTACATCAGGCCCGGCCGCGCGGACAGCATCACTGCGTGCATCGCAAGGCAGTTCGCCTCGGCGATCTCGCCGAGTTGTTCGAAGTTGCGCTGCGCGACGGCACGGCATGCGGCGTCGAAATCGTCTGCGGCGGTGGCAAGCCAACGGCTGTAATAAGGGGATGTCTGCGAACGAATCATACCAAGGCTGGATGAAACCGCCTTGGGTTGATCGGAGCAGATTGCGATCACCACCTGCAGGGGCCAGGCGTCCGCGTCGAGTTTCGGGCGCGCGATCCACGTGGCCGGGTCCTCGTCACCCGTCAAGGTCACGAACCCGCCATACAGTGACCGAGCCGCCGAAGCCGACGCACGCCGTGCCTCGATCGACTGTTCGGCGTCGGTCATGCGCAGATCGAGCGCAGCATCCATCGCCCTGATCAATGCGGCGAAGCCCGAGGCGGAGGACGCGAGGCCGGCCGCGGTTGGAAAGTTGTTGTCCGTGTCGATGCACAGCGGTGGTACCGGATGCGACGCGCGCGCGACGAGCCTGTCGATGCACGCGTCAATCTTCGCGTCGCTTACGATGATCCCGTTGAACCTCACACGGTGTTGCGCGACTTCGTGCGTAGCTGCGGTGGCTTCGCTGACGGACGTGCGCGTGCGCAACGCCGCCAGCGTGATCGACAGCGACGGCGTTGCCGGAACGTTTTCGAAACCGCCATCGGGCCCGCCACGCTTTCCCCAATACTTGACCAGCGCGATGTTCGGATGCGCCTCTGCGACGGCCCGGTAGGCCGGCATTGGGTCAATAACCCGGTGGCGGAGTGAATGCGAAGCCGCGTTGCTCGAGCATCTGCGCCACTTCGATCGTCGCGAGGTCGCCGTATTCGGGACCGACAATCTGCACGCCGATCGGCAGGCCCTGCGCATCGGGCCCCGTCGGCACAATCGTGGCCGGCAGATAGCTGACCCCGGCGAGGCCCGCCCAGAAAACCTGTTCGAAGTATGGCCGCGTGGCGCCGTCCACATCGATCGTGCGTTCGCCGAACTGGCGGTGGTCGTGCGGAAATGCGGACGTCGGCATGATCGGCGTCAACAGCACGTCATAGCGGTTGAAGAATGCGTGCCACGCCCAGCGCAGATGCGTGCGCGCTTCGTTGTGGCGGCTCCAGTCTCGAAACGACGCCGCCTGGGCGCGCAATGTCTCGGCGCGATCGCTGTTGTCATCGGCTGCGAGCCCCGCCACAGTGCTGCGGAGTGATGCGAAATCGGCTTCGGGCATACGCGATGACATTGTTGCCTGTAGCAGAAACTGGAAAGCGGTTCTGGATTCTCGCGAGGAAAAGTCGGGCCGCGCCGCATCATCGACATACGCCCCCGCCTCGCGCAGCGCCGCGCCGATCGATTCGACGCGCTGTCGAACGGCCGTTGAAACCGGCGCGACCGGGTCGTCCGACCATACGGCGACGCGCAGCGCACTGACGGGTTTGCCGAGGCGCGGCAGCTTCAGTGACATGCCGCGGCTGTGTATTTCATCGGGACCGGCCATCACCAATACGGCCGTTTCGAGATCACGCGCCGAGCGCGCGAGTGGGCCGATCACCGAGATGTCCGAAGGCGTTTTGATACCGGGCATCGCGTGGCCGCGCGGTGGCAACAGATTCCACGTCGGCTTATGGCCGAACACGCCGCAGAAGTGCGCCGGGTTGCGGATCGATCCGCCGATGTCGGAACCGGTTTCGATGCCAGTCAAACCCGCGGCGAGTGCCGCGGCGGCGCCGCCCGACGAGCCGCCAGGGGTGCGGCCCTTATCCCATGGATTGTTCGTCGTACCGTAGATGTCGTTGTAGCTCTGGAAATCGGCAAGTCGCAGCGGCACGTTCGTTTTGCCGAAAATGACCGCGCCGGCGCGCTTCAATCGCTGAATCGACAGTGCGTCCTCACGCGCGAGGTTGTCCTTCATTTCGACGACGCCCCACGTCGTGTTGTATCCGGCGACGTCGTAGGACTCCTTCACGGTCATTGGCACGCCATGCAGAGGCCCACAAACTTCGCCACGCGCGAGTGCCGCATCGGCGGCCTTCGCGGTGTCGATGGCTTCGTCGCGATGCTGTGCGATGACGGCGTTGATCGGGCCGTTGTACGTATCGATGCGGGCGAAGTAGTGCTGCAGCAGTTCGAGGCTGGATATTTTTTTGGCCCGGATCAGGCTCGCGAGATCGGTGGCGGAAGCAAATGAATAGTCGGTCATGACGGTCCTTTTCTGATGAGCTTCTGATGAGTTTGTAGTGGGTCCTGGTGAGATGGTCAGACTAGTCAGGCGTAGGCGGGCGGCGGCACGAACGCGAAGCCTTCTGCTTCGAGCAGGCGTGCGACGCCGATCGTCATACGATCAGCGTATGCGGGGCCGATGATCTGCACGCCGACAGGCAGGCCGGCGGCATTGGTGCCCGTCGGAATGACGGTGGACGGCAGATATGCAACGCCGGGGAGCCCCGCCCAGAACAACTGTTGGAAATACGGCTGCGACGTGCCATCGACGTCGATCGTGCGCGCTTCCATCGGGCTGTGATCGTGTGGAAACGCGGCGGTGGCGGAGATCGGTGCGAGCAACACGTCGTACTGATCAAAAAACGCCCGCCACGCCCAACGCAGATGCTCGCGCATGTTGTTGAGCTGGATCCAGCCGCGATGATCCATCGTCTGCGCCCGCAACTGGCGTGCCGCGTCGCTTTGATCATCCAGTGCGGTGTTCATGGCTCGCGTTTTCAGTTCTTCGAACATGGGCTGCGGGAACCCCGCTGCCAGCGCTGCCGACAGGGCCGCCATATAGATGTTGTGACTGTCTCGCGACGTGAACGCCGGGCGTGCGTCGAGATTCACCGATGCGCCGGACGACCGCAGCGAATCGGCCACCTTCAGTACCGCGCGTTCGCAATCTCGCGACACCGGCGCCGCGTCGTCGTTGGCCCACACGGCGACCTTGAGGTCGCGCTGAGTGCGACCGTCGAGGCGCGGCAGGTCGTAGCGGAGGCCGGCCTCGATTCGATCCGCTCCGGCGACGATGTCCAGCGCGAGATCCAGATCGACCGCGGAACGCGCCATGGGTCCGACGACAGCGATGTCGAACTCGGCCAGCACACCTGGCGGTGCGTGGCCGCGGCTCGGCACGAGTTTGTACGTGGGTTTATGACCGAACACGCCGCAGTAGTGCGCCGGATTGCGAATGGAACCACCGATGTCCGAGCCCATCTCGAGCGCGGTCAAGCCGGCGGCGAGCGCGGCCGCGGAACCGCCCGACGAGCCACCTGGGGTGCGTGTGTGGTCCCAGGGATTGTTGGTGGTGCCGTAGATTGCGTTGTAACTCTGGAAGTCGCCGAGATTCAGCGGCACGTTGGTCTTGCCGAACAACGTAGCGCCGGCGGTGCGCAGCCGCTCGACGACGACTGAATCTGCGTCCGGGACGTTGTTGCGTAGCTCTTCAATGCCCCAGGTCGTGGGCGATCCGGCGAGTGCGTAGGCTTCTTTGACCGTCATCGGCAGACCGGCCAGCGGGCTGCGCGCATCGGCATCGCACGCGATCGCGTCCGCGTTCGGTGCCTGCCAGATGATCGAATTGATTTTGTCGTCGAATCGACGTACGCGGGCCTGGTACTCGGTGAGCAATTCGGCTGCGCTGATCTGCGCCCCGCGCAGCATCGCGACCAATTCCGTGGCTGACTTGAACGCGAGCATTTCGACCTTCCGTTCGTCTCCAGAGCGCCTGGCGACTCTGCAAGCAACCGGCGATTTATTCAAGGCTGACGGCTATCATCGCCACTCTCTTCGAGCGGCATTCGCGCGACGGCGCAACAAACCCGTCCCGCGGCGCAATCAACCAAGGAGCAGCACAGTGGCGAATGTGAATCGACAATGGGTATTGGCAAAACGGCCGCACGGCAAAGTGGGCGCGGCGAACTTTGAATATCGCGAAGGCCGCGTACCGAAGCCGGGCGACGGCAAAGTGCTCGTCAAAAACCTGTACCTGTCTTTCGATCCGACGCAGCGCGGCTGGATGGAAGATCGGCCGAGCTATCTGCCGCCGGTGAAGATCGGCGAAGTGATGCGCGCCAGTTCGGTTGGCGAAGTGGTCTCGTCGAAGCACCCGGATTTCGCAGCCGGCGATAAGGTGCTCACCGGTGGTGGCTGGCAGGACTATGTAGTCGTATCGCCAACGGGTGGCCCGTTCGGTTTGAACAAGCTGCCGGCCGGCGTGCCGCTGACGATGCCGCTGTCGGTGCTTGGCGTTACCGGACTCACTGCGTATTGGGGGCTGCTCGATCTGGGTAAGCCAAAGGCCGGCGAAACGGTGTTGGTATCCGGCGCGGCGGGCGCGACGGGTTCAGTTGCGGGTCAGATCGCCCGCATCAAAGGCTGTCGTGTCGTTGGCATCGCGGGCGGCGCCGAGAAGTGCAAATGGCTGAAGAAGCAGGCGCGCTTCGATGCTGTGATCGACTACAAGAGCGAAGACGTCGATGCACGGATCGGCAAGCTGTGTCCGAAGGGTGTGGATGTGTTCTTCGACAACGTCGGCGGCGACATTCTCGAAGCGGCACTGAATCACCTCGCGATGCGCGCTCGAGTCGTGCTGTGCGGCGGCATCTCGGGTTACAACGCGACGAAGCCGATCCCCGGTCCCACGAACCTGATGAATCTCGTCGTCATGCGCGCACGCATGGAAGGCTTCATCGTGATCGACTACATGGACCGCGGCCACATCGCGATTCCGGAACTGCTCGGCTGGATTTCGTCGGGCGATCTGGTCTACCAGGAAGACATTCAGGAAGGCTTCAAGAACATTCCGAACACGCTGTCCCGCTTATTCACCGGTAAGAACATCGGCAAGCAATTGCTGAAGATCGACTAGCGGGCGAGTGGAAACTGCCTCGCTCTTCCGCGCGGGGCCATCGAATATGTCGGCGACGCACAGCCCCGGTATCCGCAGACTCGTATGGACGGGGGTAGCTCTGTTTGCGGCCGTCGCGATTGTGGGTGTGACCATTCTGGTCGGCGAGATCCTGATGCTGGAGCGCATCATCCAGACGGCTGCGCGCGATACGCAAAGTGCCGCCACGGCCGCCGAGATCAAGGTGTCTGCGCTCGAATATCAGCGCTTGAGCAATCTGTCTCAGATCACCGGCGAACCGGCGTTGACGGTAGCGCGCGCGCAGGCCGGCGCCCGGCTGCGGGCTCTCGTGGCGCAGGCAGTGGATAGTGCGGGCGCTGCCCACGAGCGCGGGCTGATCCAACGGATTTCTGCGGCGCTGACCAGATATCTAAAGGTGCGCGCGGAAATTGACACGCAGACGCACGACTTCGAGGCACTCGTGCGTCGCTCCAGACCCGCGTTCACGGAGCTGTTGTCCGCGGTGGAGGCGTGGCGAGATGTAAACAACGTGCGGTTCGCGGAAGCGCGTGCGCGTGCGCAACGGGCAAAAGGACTTTCGATCCTGGTCGGAATCGCCGCCAGCGCGCTGCTGATCGCCGGCTTTCTACTGGTGGGCTTCGGTGTGCGGCGCTACCTGGCGCGCCCCGTGCTGACGCTACATGCGGCGATGGACGCCTTTCGGGACGGCGATATGGATGTTCGGGGCGCGCCACAGGGCGCAGATGAGTTGCAGGAACTCGCCCACATGTTCAACGACATGGCGTCGCGACTCGCCGAACAGCGCAGAGCGCAGCTCGAATTCCTTGCGGGCGTTACGCACGACCTCAAGAATCCCCTTACCACATTGAGAAACGGGCTTGTGCTGCTCGAATCAGAGCCGTCTGAAGCGCAACGAAGTCGGAAGCGCGACATGCTGGATGATCAGGTGGCTTCACTTGCACGCATGCTCGACGATCTGCTCGATGCGACTCGCATCGAAGCGGGTGAACTCGAGCTGCGTTGTATGCCGTTCGATTTGCGCGGTCTGGTGGAAGACATCGTGCAGATGTATGTGCCGACGGCGCCGAACCACCGCATCACGGCCGAACTGCCGCGGACGGCCGTTCAAGTCGTTGCAGACCCTTTGCGCATCGAGCAGGTGCTCAGGAATCTGCTCAGCAACGCAATCAAATACTCGTCCGGCGGCAGCATCGACGTGCGCGTTGCCAAACAAGGTGCGCAGGCAGTCATCGAAATCACCGACGAGGGATGTGGCATTGCGCCTGAAGATGTCTCGAACATCTTTCTGCCGTTCCAGCGCCGCAAACTGAACGCGGCCCCCGGCGTTGGTCTGGGTTTGTCGGTTGTACGCCGTATCATTCGCGCTCACGGCGGCACGATTGAAGTAGACAGTCGCGTTGGTCAGGGGTCCACATTCCGCGTCCGTCTACCCTCCGAGGACAAACAGGCGTGAACGGCTCAGCCGTTTTTCAATGCCACCACGGTGTCCTGCATGCGGTCCCATTGGGCGATCAGGAATGCGCGTAGTGCTGCCTCGTCCAGCGGCATGTCGTGGCGTTGAATGCGCCAGAAGCGGATGCGGATGTCGGCTGCGATCCAACTGCCGTTGATGAGCTGGCGTACGTGCGACGCGCCTTCGAAACCAGTGTGGGCACAGAACACGACATCGCGATTCGGCGCGGCCGCTATCAATGCCAGTGTGCCACCGGGTCGAGGTGGTAACAGTTCGGTCCAGCCGCGCATGTGTTCGAGGTCCGTCGGAGTCACCCGGTCGGCGAGACTCGTGAGCACGCGTTGCTGCCGTTGGACGCTGAAACGCGTGCCCTCCGGGTAGATCAGGAAACCCTCGTCGGGCTGCAAATCGTCCGCCAATGCAGTGACTCGATCGAGGTCCGCTGGTGCGTCGACGCCGCTGCGCGCAACGAAGCAATTCGGCAAGCGGTTGCCGACGATATCCAGACACGGGTCCAGCAGCAGTTCGCGCTTCAACACATAGCGCAGCCGGATGTGTTTTGGAATTGCATAGAACACGATCGGGATGATCGTGTCGGCAATGCTGGCGTGGCGCGGCAACACGATCGCCGCGGGGCCATCGAGCGCGTCCGTGCCTTCAACGTGGAAGCGCAACGTAAACAACCGCTCCGCGGCCACCTTCAGCGCGTTTGCCCACCAGCACTGCAGCGCGAAGTTGGCCTCGAGAAACCGTTGCCAGCGATTGCTTGCGTTGGGTGCGTTGCGCGTGGGCAAGCCCCAGCGCACCCACAACCACGCACTCACGACGATGCCGATCGTCTCGCACCACAGATAGCACGTAACGAATGCAACGCTGCGCAATGCGCCGCGGGATGCGCGCCGCAACGAGACGAGCCAGCACAGCGGCCACGTTAGCGGGATCAGTGCCGTCGCGATCGCCGTCAAAAGGAGATATGACGGCACTGTGACGGCGCGGCGGGCGTGCCGCCGCCACGCCTGCTCACGTTGCCGAGAGTCACGCAGCGGCGAGACGGCCAACGACTGAACTCGACAGCGCGCGTTTGAGCCACAGATAGCCCCAGCAACCCATCACGCAATTTGCCGTGGCCGTGGCGACGAAAATGCCGGGGTAGCCGAATAGGTGGTCGGCGAGCAATGCCAGTGGGACGTAGAAGATGAACATGCGCGTGAATGCCATGATCGTCGACGGGATGGGTTTGCCGAGCGAATTGAATGCCGCCGATGCCATCATCAGCACGCCCCACAAGCCGTACGAGATCGGCACGATCGCGAGATAGCGCCGCGCAGCGGCGACCACTTCGGGATTGGCGTCGATCAGTGGCACCACCAGATTGCCCAACACCAGCACTACCAGCCACGCGAACAGACCCCAGCCGATACTGAAGCGATAGGCGACGCGCATGCCGGTGTGAACGCGATCGAGGTTGCCTGCGCCCCAATTCTGTCCGACGAACGGCCCGATGCTACCGGACAGCGCGAACAACAACATGACCGCGACGGCTTCGACGCGGCCGGCCACGCCAAAGCCGGCGACAACGTCGTGCCCGTGCGAAGCGAGCAGGCGGGTGATGATCGCGCCGGAGATTGGCCCGATCATCTGCGTGGCCATTGCGGGCAGGCCGACCGCGAGTATTTCGCGCCAGGACGCGAGCAGCCGGCCGCGCCATTGTTGAATCGGCAGCAGCAGCCGGTCGCGCGTGACCGCGAAGTAGAACAGCAAAGCCGCCATTGTCAGACGCGACAGCACCATCGCGACCGCGGCGCCGGTCAACCCCAGGTGTGGCACGCCGAACCAGCCAAAAATAAGGATTGGATCGAGCGCTAGATTCAGCGCTGCGCCGCCGGTCATGATCAGGCCGGGTAGCCGCGCATCACCGGTGGCGCGCATCGTGCTGCCGGTGACCATCGTGATCGTGAACAGCACGGTACCGGGGTAGTAGATGACGAGGTAATGGTGGATGTAGTCGAGCACGTCGCCGCTTGCGCCGAGTGCGCGGAACGTCGGTTCGATCGTCGCGATGCCGACTGCGGCAAGCAGGCACAACAGCAGCGCGACGAGCAGCAGGCTGTGTGTAGCGAGGCGCCGTACGCTGTCCCAGTCACCGCCGCCGACGCGCCGCGCGATCACCGACGAGGTGCCGATGCTGATACCGAGCGCCACGCTGCTCAGCATCATCGTTACCGGGAACGTGAACGTCACCGCGGCGATCTGCGCTGTGCCGAGCTGGCCGATGAAACCGATTTCGATCATCTGCACGATGATCGACGACGAGATCGCGAGCATCATCGGCGCGGTGAGGCGGAACAGACTCCGCGCCACGGGACCCTGGGTCAGGTCCTGGCTGGGTTTGCGTTGCATGCGGTGCGCCTTAGTGGGCCTGTTTCAGTGTCATCTGTATCGAGCCATCATGTTCAGTCACATCCTTCGCCTGGTCATGCGGACATGGTGGCGCAAAGAAGGAAGCCGGTCATCCACAGCCATCCGATCAGCAAGGGCGTGCAGAGGAACGGCGCAGACTTGTAAGTGTTGCCGTTCCACGCTGTACTAATCGCCATGTCGACAGACGTTCACCAACCATCGCTGCCGAACGAACTCTTCGCTCGGGTCGACGAGGGTGACGACGCGCACTTTTACCAGCAACCGCGGCTCGTTGCGCATATCGATCCGGGCACCATTGCGGCACTGACGCAGTATTACCGTGAGGTGTTGCCGCCCGGCGGCCGCGTGCTCGATTTGATGTCGTCGTGGATTTCACATCTGCCGCCGGAGACATCCTTCGAGTCGGTCGCGGGCCTCGGCATGAACGCCGACGAACTCGCGCACAACGAACGGCTCGACGTTCGCATTGTGCAGGATCTGAACAAGACGCCGCAGTTGCCGTTCGAGCGGGCGGCGTTCGATGCGGTGCTGATTGCGGTGTCGGTGCAGTACTTGGTGCGTCCGGTCGAGGTGTTTCGCGACATCGCGCGGGTGCTTTCGCCAGGCGGAGTGCTGATTGTGGCGATGTCGCACCGGTGCTTTCCGACCAAAGCAGTGCGGGCATTCCATCAGTTGTCGGCGGAGGATCGAATTCGCCTGATCGGCGCGTATATGGAACGCGCCGGGGGCTTTGAGACAGCGCGATTCGACGACCGGTCGCCGGCCGGCGAGGATCCGCTGTGGATCGTCAGCGCAGCGACCATCACGGAGACCCGATGAGCACGTTTCGTTATCTGCAAGTGCGCGAAGCAAGCGGTGTGGTCACCTGCACGATGTCCAATCCGCCGCGGCACACGCTGGTTGCCGCCGAAGTAACGGAACTCGATCAATTGATCGCTTCGCTCGAAGCGCGCGCTGATGTACGCGTGGTGATATTCACCGGCGGTGGCGAAGGTGTGTTCATTGCGCACTACGAGGTGGGCGAACTCGCTGCGAGCGCGCAGCGCAGCAGCACGACGCCGCGCAAAACACCACACCAACCGCCACTCGAGACTGCGGGGACGCCCGCAAGCCTGCACGCCTTCCACCGTTTTATCCTGCGCCTGCAACGCGCGTCGTTCGTGACGATCGCCGCAATTAACGGCAGCACCGCGGGTGGTGGCCTCGAGTTCGCGCTCGGCTGCGACTTCCGCCTGGCGATGGCAGGCGCGTTCCGCTTGGGGCTTCCGGAAACCGGCGTCGGAATTATTCCCGGTGCCGGTGGCACGCAACGTTTCGCGCGGCTGCTCGGCACCGCCAAGGCGCTGGATCTGATCCTGCACGCGCAGACGCTGGCGCCGGAGGATGCGTTGGCGTGCGGTCTGGTGCACCGCGTGTTCGATGCCACGCACTTCAATGAATCGGTCGAAGCGTTCGCCGTGGATCTCGCGGCACGCGCGCCAGTTGCGCTGGCGGCGGCGAAGCGCGCGATTTACGAAGGCTCGGAACTGCCGCTCGTCGACGGACTGCTGGTCGAACAACGCGAGTTCGATCGCTGCATGGCAAGTTACGACGCCGCCAACGCGATGCGCAGTTGGCTCGACGGCAAACCGTGGCAGTGGCAGGGACGATAGCGCTTCGGTACATTGCTCGAATCGATTCGTCACTCTCGGGAACCAGACATGGCAGCAGGCAAAGGCGCTCGACCGGGCGTGCGCGTTCGGCTCGACCCACTGGACGAATTCACCCACGCGATTGAAGCCGCACAGAATTTCAACGAGAGCATGTACTTCAACGTGTTCGACCGCGCCGGCCGAATCGGCGGCTGGTTCCGGCTGGCCAATCGTCCGAACGAGGGTCGTGGCGAAATGTCCTGCTGTGTCTACCTGCCGGATGGGCGCGTCGGCTTCATGTTTGCGCGTCCAGAGGGGCGTACCAACGAGGCCTTCAACGGCGCCGGCATGTCATTCGACATCGTCGAGCCGTTCAAACGCCTGACGGTTGGCTATCGCGGCAAGCTGTGCGTGATGAAAAATCCGCAGGACATGGCCGATCCCGCCACTGCGTTCAAGAATAATCCGGTCATTCCGGTGGATCTGGAACTGGATTACGAAGGCGTGTCGCCGATGTTCGGTGGCGAGCCGGTCAACGAGGACGGCAGCAAGATCGAACAGAAGGCGGAGGAGTCGTTCGCGCGCGGCCACTATGAACAGCACATGGCTGCAAGCGGTTCGATCACGGTCGATGGTCAGCGCTTCCCGATCGACGGCCTCGGTCTGCGCGATCATTCGTGGGGGCCGCGGTATTGGCAGGCGATTCATTGGTATCGCTGGCTACCAATGAATTTCAGCCGCGATTTCGCAATGATGGTGTCGATCACGTGTGCGCCGAACGGCGAACCGCGCAGGGGCGGCATGGTGTTGCGCGACGGCGAATACGTAATGATCCGCGACGCGCGGATCGAAACGCGATACAACGCCGATCAGTGCCAGACGGATATGTCGATCTGGGCGCGCACCGACGAGCGCGAATATTCGGTGACGGGTAAGGTGATGTCGCTGATTCCACTGCGCAATCGCCGCAAGACGCCCGAGGGGGATGAATTGCTGACCCGAATCACAGAGGGGATGACCGAATACACCTGTGACGGTCGGGTCGGCTACGGATTGTCGGAGTACCTCGATCAGATCGTCGACGGCGTGCCGGTTGGCATGCACGCCATATAAGCTGGAGAGCAGTAGATGGCATGGAATTATGGTGACATTCTCGACGCGGTCGGGGCTGTGGTGCCGCCGGAAAAACCGTGTTTGATCCACGATGCAATCGACGATACTCAAGTCGTTACGTGGGGTGACTTCAATCGGCGCACGAACAATCTTGCGCAGCGCTTCTTGAATCGCGGCGCACAGGCGAGCGACAAAGTTGCGTTCTATCTGCGCAACTGTCCTGCGTACCTCGAAGCGCTTGGCGCGTGTTTCAAGTCGCGCCTGACACACGTCAACGTCAACTATCGCTACGTCGACGACGAGTTGTGGTACATCCTCGACAACTCGGACAGCAAGATCGTCGTCTACGGCAGCGAGTTTGCCGAGCATGTTCGCGCGCTGCGCGAGCGGCTGCCGAATGTCGCAGTGTGGGTTGAAGTGTGCGAGGGACCACCGGCGGTCGAGTTCGCCGTCTCATTCGATGAACTCGCCGAGATAGGCGACGGCGAAGCGCTGTCGACGCCGCGCTCCGGCGACGACATGATTTTTCTGTACACCGGTGGCACCACAGGCATGCCGAAAGGCGTGATGTGGGCACACGAGGATCATTGGCTGGCGGGTACCGCGGGCGCGACTGCGGCAACGAATCTGGTTGCACCGAAAAACGTCGCCGAGCACGCAGCAAACGTCAAAGCTGCGGGCGGCACCGGGGTACTGCTGCCGTGCTGTCCGCTGATGCACGGTACCGGACTGTTCACCGCGATCGGCACGCTGGCGCAAGGCGGTACCGTGGTTACGATGGGCGGCAACAGCTTCGATGCCGATGCGGCGTGGGCAACCGTCGCGCGCCACAAAGTGACGGGGCTCGCGATCGTTGGCGATGCGTTCGCTAAGCCGTTGCTGCGCGCACTCGATGCGGAGCAGGGCCGCTACGACATCAGTTCGGTGCTCGGCATCGTCTCGAGCGGCGTGATGTGGAGCCCCGAAGTGAAGCAGGGTCTGCTACGTCACAACCCGAAGATGGTGCTGACGGATTCGTTTGGCGCCTCCGAGGCAATGGGCTTCGGTCGCTCCGACACCACGGCCGACGGTACGACCGAGGTGGCGAAGTTCACGCTCGGGCCATTCTGCAAGGTGTTCAAGGAAGATCTCACCGAGGCCAAACCAGGCAGTGGCGAGGTCGGTTTCGTAGCGCGTACCGGCGCGATTCCCCGCGGCTACTACAAGGATCCGGAGAAAACCGCCAAGACGTTTCCGACCATCGACGGTGTGCGCTATTCGATGCCAGGCGACTATTGCCGGGTCGAGGCGGACGGCACACTGACGTTGCTCGGACGTGGCAGCGTTTGCATCAACACCGCCGGTGAAAAAGTGTATCCAGAGGAAGTAGAGGAAGTGCTGAAGGCGCACGACGCGGTGCACGATGCGCTGGTGGTTGGCGTACCCGACGAGAAATGGGGCCAGATGGTGACGGCGGTGATTCAGGTTGAAAACGGTATCGAGATCGACGAAGAGTCACTGCGCGAGTATGTCCGCAAACGTCTCGCAGGCTACAAAACGCCGAAGCGCATCATCACGATTGAAAACATCGGCCGTGCGAACAACGGCAAGGCCGACTACAAAGGTGTCACGGAATACGCGAAGCAACGACTGGGGATTGCCTGATGGCGAGTGACATCTTCGATCTGAGCGGCAAGGTGGCTCTGATCACCGGGTCCACTAAGGGGATCGGTCGCGCGATTGCCGAAGAACTGGCCCGCCACGGTGCGCGCGTTGTGATATCGAGCCGCAAATCGGATGCGTGCGACGCGGTTGCCACCGCCATCAACGCGGAACTCGCAGATGATCCCGGTGAAGCAATTGCGATTCCGGCGCACGTCGGCGAGCGCGCGGAACTGGAAAGACTGGTGGCTGAAACGCGCCGCCGGCTGGGGCCGGTCGATGTGCTGGTCTGCAACGCCGCGGTCAATCCGTACTTTGGTCCGTCGAAGGACATCCCGGACAGCGCGTTCGACAAGATCATGGGCGTGAACATCCGCTCGAACCACTGGCTTGCGCATCTGGTGCTGCCGGAGATGGTCGAACGCAACGCGGGCGCGATCATCATCGTATCGTCGGTGGGTGGCTTGCGCGGCAGTACCGATCTGGGCGCGTATGCGATTTCGAAGGCCGCAGATCTGCAACTCGTGCGCAACCTCGCCTGCGAATACGGTCAGCACAACATTCGCGTGAACGCGATTTCACCCGGGCTGATCCGTACGGATTTTGCGCGTGCGCTGTGGGAGAACCCGGACAATCTCAGACGCCGCACCGCGCGCGATCCGTTGCGCCGCATCGGCGAACCGGAAGAGATTGCCGGTGCCGCAGTGTTTCTCGCATCGCGCGCCGGTGCATTCACCACCGGTCAGAACTTCGTTATCGACGGCGGCGCAACGATTGCGTAACTCGGCTTGAAACCAGACTGTGTTCTTGGCAGGGGAGGGGATGCATGGCTAACGACGGAGTAGTGGCGAAGCGCGCATGGTGGTCGCGTGCAGTGATTATCTTCGGCGTGCTGGCTGTGGTGTTGCCGTTGCTCGGCGCGCTCGGCACGCACCTCGGTATCTTCAATTTCAAGCTGGGTTTGCTCATTTGGGCAATCGGCTTCCTGGTGGGCCTCATCGGTCTGATTTGTGGCATCGTCGCCTGGATCGTCGTCGCGCGGCGCAATCGAACCAATGATCGCGCTGCAGTGTCGATCGGTACGGTGTTGTCGGCGTTGATAGTCGTGTTTCTGGGTGCGCAGTTCGTCGCCGCGCGGGGCGTGCCGCCGATCCACGACATCACGACCGACATGACGGACCCGCCGCAATACGATGCAGTGGTCGTGGAGCTGCGCGATGCGGCCGGGCCGGATATCAATACGCTGGACTACGACGCACAGAAACTGCCGCCGCTGCAGCGCGCCGCCTATCCGAACGTGGTGCCGCTCGACGTATCGGTGCCACCGGCTGCCGCGTTCGACGCCACCGTTGCGACGCTGAATGGCCTCGGATTCGAGGTGGTCAATGCGAACAAAGAGGGGCTGACGGTCGAAGCGGTCGCCACGTCGTTCTGGTTCGGCTTCAAAGACGATGTCGTGGTGCGGATCCGGCCCAACGGCACAGGTGCGCGAATAGACGTGCGCTCAGTGTCGCGCGTCGGAATCGGCGATGCGGGCACGAACGCCAAGCGC
This sequence comes from uncultured Gammaproteobacteria bacterium, assembly GCA_963735085.1. GTDB lineage: Bacteria > Pseudomonadota > Gammaproteobacteria > Pseudomonadales > Azotimanducaceae > DATJGR01. Next base: position 461,778 of record CAVTJP010000005.1, on the reverse strand, counting down.
ATCGTGAAGATACTCGAGTCGATCAAGGCACACGCCGCCTGACACGCCGGCGGCGACGCGGCGAGCGTGAGAGCAGGCGGGTCTACTACTCGACGATTTCGACCCGTTGCCGACAGGCTCGAATCAAGAGTGCCGTCAGAACCGCGTGCAACACGACGGCCGGCCACAAGAGTAGCCCGCTCAAGTGCCCTGCGAGGCCCAGATAGGCGAGATAGAGCATGACGGCAGCGCTATAGGTCGCCATGCCGAGCAACGGCGTGCCGGGCCAGCATGCGACACTCAACGCGATCAGTGCGATGCCGGCTACGCGCGCCACTGGGATGGCGATGCCGGGCAGTCCCTCGCCGAGCAACAGCTGCCCAACGAGTGACGGGGTAATGAGCAGGGCCAAACCGGTGGCTGCTTCCGCACCAGCAGCGAAGATCAGAACACCCTTCATTCTTTGACCGCCGAGCCTAGTCTTTCGTTGACGTGTCGATGGGATCCGGCTCGGGTGCCGGTATGATTCCGACTTGTGCCTGTGCTTGTGCGTGAGCCTGAGGCCGCGGCGCGACTTCGTGCTGCGGTTCGAGCTTGAAGGTCAGTTTGTCGATCTTGCCGGTAAACTTGAACGGAACGTCATAGCGATACTGAACCATCGCAACGCCGGTGCGCGTGTCTTCGCCGACGTCGAACGTTTCGTCCTCGGGGAAGGTGATTGGCGTGCCGTGCTCCAACGACTCTCTATCCACTTCTTTGCCGTCGACGGACAACACGCCCGTCCCGCCCGCTCCCAACGCAGGGCCCTCAGATTTGAAGTCGAAAACAATCGTGTGCTTGCCGGCGCCCAGTTCCGGCCCCGCCCAGATTGTGCGCTTGAGGTTGAGGAGGTTGTAGATGAATACCGGCTTGCTGCGGCGAATGCCGGCCACGCCCTGGCTCAGGAACAGTCCATAGCCGCCGAAGCGTCCGCCTTCGGTGACGATCATCCCCTCTGCACCACCGTCGGGAATATCGACCTCGGCGGTGATCGTGTAGGACCTATTCAGGACGCTCGGTGCGGCACTGGCCGGTACTCCAGCCAGCTCGCCCGAATAGGTGAAGAGCGTCCGCCCCGCCGTCAGGCTCGGGCGAGGCGTATTCCAGCGCGCCAGCGTCGTGTTATCGAGCGGCAGGACGTTGTATTTCTTCGCCTCGGCGTAGAAGGCGCCCTCCATCTGCTCGAGCTTGTCCGGCATCTTGGCGGCGAGGTCGTTGTATTCGGTGGGATCATCCGCAACGTGATAGAGCTCCCAGTGGTACCCGGTGATCACATCCGGCGGTGGCTTGGTGCTCAGTTCCCAAGGCAGCGTCACCGGCGTCGTGGCCGCCACCCAGCCGTTCTGATAGATCGCGCGGTTGCCGAGCATCTCGAAGTACTGCGTCGTGTGTCGGGTCGGAGCGTTGGCGTTCGCCTTATCCCACGTGTACGCCATGCTCACGCCTTCGATGGGGCGCTGTTTGATACCGTTGATCGTATCGGGCGCCGGAATATGGGTCGCCTCGCGGGTAGCCCGTCGATACTTCGCCCACCACACCGAAGCCGACCGAGTGGTGATTGCGCCCGGTAATGATCGCCGCCCGTGTCGGGGAACACAGCGAGGTGGAGTGGAAGTTCGTGTAGCGCAGGCCGGCCTTGGCGATGCGATCCATAACGGGTGTGGGTATCACGCCACCGAAGGTGCTGGGTGCCCCGAAACCCTGGTCATCCGTCATGATCAGCAGCACGTTGGGGGCGCCTTTCGGCGGTACCACGCGCGGCGGCCACCAGGGTTTCGAATCCGAGGTTTTCTCGTTGATTACCCCGCCGAATTTGGGATCGGGTGGCGGAAGCTGTTCTCCGCTGATCGTCGTGGTGGCGCCGGGTGAGCCCAGTTCACCGGTCACTTCCGCCGCGACACAGATCGAAAAATTCAACGCAATTGCAAAGCCTGAAACCACTGCGGCAACGATGTGCATGCGGACGTTCATTGGGGGGGGATTGCTCCGTGAGTGCGGATGAACAATTGGCGAATACGTCGAATATGCTGCTGACGACCGGGAAAAGGGGCCCAGGATACTGCCAAACGTGGCGAATCGGATAGTTGCGGCTCCTACCTATCGAACCGACTCGATGATCGAACGGGCGAACCCGGTAGCGTCGTGTTCTTCACGCAATGGCCGCCGCGCAACGGGCGGTGCGGTTGCCGCGTGTTGCGATGGGCGTTAGAAGCGCAGCAATTCTGCGTCGAGGGAAGCTAAGTCGACAACGCCGACGGCATTGTAGCCCTCGAGATGGCCCGCGCATTCGCCGGGATTGAATATCAACTGCGATTGAACGCGTTCGAGCCGGTGATGATGCGTGTGGCCGTGGAGCGCGAGGTGATGCTGTGCGTTCAGCGCGCCGTCGAACTCGCGCGGATCGTGCACGACGATGATGTTGCGGCCATGCCAGGCGAGTGTCAGCGGTGGTTCGACGAAACAGAATCCGCGTTCGGAAATTGCCGCGTCGAGCGCATCGCGCTCCTGATCGTTGTTACCGAACACACCCCACAGCGGTACGTCGAGCGCCGCGAAAGCGTGAATCGTCTTTGCTTGCGTGATGTCGCCGGTATGAATTACGCGCTCGACGCGCGCTGCGTTGAACAGTTCGACGATCCGGGCGACGTTCTTCAGATTGTTGTGGGTGTCGCTGACGACGCCGATGCGCATGACGGAAGAGTCGCGGCAGCGGTCGTGAGACCGCCGCCGCGTTTTTCAGCTAGGCCGCTTTTTCGAGGATGTGAATACCGCAGGCACTGCCAAGACCGATGACGTGCGTCATGCCGAAACGCGCGCCTTCCACCTGACGTTTGCCGGCCTCACCGCGCAGGTGCGTGCACACCTCGTAGATGTTCGCGATGCCGGTGGCACCCAGCGGATGGCCCTTCGACAGCAAACCACCGGAGACGTTGACGGGAATACGTCCGCCAAGCGCAGTGGCGCCGGTGTCGATCATCATGCCGGCGTCGCCGTCTTTGCAGATACCGAGGTTTTCGTAGTGCAGAATCTCGGCGGTCGCGAAGCAATCGTGCAGCTCGATGAGGTTGATGTCGTTTGCACCGACGCCCGCCATCTCGTACGCCTGCTTCACCGCGAGACGCGTGCAGCTGTTGACGTCCGGCATCACGAGATCGCGCTCCTGCCATGGATCCGACGTCATCACCGATGCGCGAACCTTGACCGCACGCTTCATCAAGCCGAGTTCGCGGACTTTCTTTTCGGAGCACAGCACCGCCGCGGCGGATCCATCGACATTGATCGAGCACATGAACTTGGTGTTCGGGTACGCGATCATCTCGGCGTTCATCACATCCGGCAGCGAAAACTCTTTCTGCAGCATCGCTTTCGGATTCATCGTCGAATGGTGATGGTTCTTCACCGACACCTTGGCAAATTGCTCGAACGTCGTGCCGTATTTGTGCGTGTGTTCCATACCGGCTTCGGCGAATACCGCCGGCATCGTGCCGGAACCGAACAGGCCCTCGCGTGAGATGCCGCTGCTGCCGCCGCCGCCGAGCAGGCCGGAGCTCATCTTCTCTACGCCTACCGCAAGCACGCTGTCGTAGAGTCCGGCTTTGATGGCCGTCCACGCTTCACGAAACGCTGTCGCGCCGGTGGCGCAGGCGTTTGCGACGTTGACCACGGGAATGCCGGTCTGGCCGATCTGCTGCAGAATCCGTTGCCCGACCATGCCGCTGGCTTGACCGAGGTTGCCGCAATAGAACGCCTGCATGTCCTGAATTGTCAGGCCGCAGTCGTCCAATGCGCCGAGCGCGGCGATGGAGCCAAGCACGTCCACGTTCGGACCGGTGCCGGCCTTTTGAAATTTCGTCATATCGACGCCGACTACATATACATCACTCATTGTCTTGCTCCTTACGCAGCCCGGGGTTGAAAAAAGTATGCGAGATACGAATTGCCTTCGCGATCCTTACGCCCGGCATCCTTGATGACGATGTCGACGGGCATGTCGAACTTCAGGTTCTTCGGATCGGGTTCGATGTTGATCAGGTTGCCTTTCAATGTGCCGCCGCCTTCTAGGTCGACGATGGCCGAGATGTACGGTACTTCCACGCCCGGGAACGACCGATGTACGATCGAATAGGCGTACAGCTTGCCCTTCGTGCCAAGCTTGTGTGCGGCGAGCTGATCGCGCGCGCCGCATTTCGAGCACACCGCACGCGCACCGAGATAGATGGCGCCGCAGCTTTTGCATTTGAGGCCTTCGAGATACGGCTCGCCGGTCTCGGGAATCTTCAGAAAATCCACTGCGGGCAGTGGCTTGGCGGTGGTCATGGAGCGTGTCCCTCTTTTGTGTTTGTTCGAGCGTGTGTCTAGCGTGCGTCTAATGCGCGTGGCTTAAGGCAGAAGCGGAAGCATACTGCGCTTGCAGTATGAGCGGCAACGATGGGGGAGCGAATGGTTGCGTCAGAGCGGCTGGCCGCTTCTAGGTGGTTCTTCTACCCGCCGCGTTTGGAGACGCGGCGGCGCTGGCGGCGCTCTCTCCAGCGCCATACCACGTTCAGCCGCCAGGCGACTCGCACCAGCACGAATGCCGTGACGCCGCTGACCCAGCCGCACAGCAACAGGCCGAGCAGCAGCGGTTTCCAGATTCGGCCGAACTGCTCCGATAACCACTCGAGGCGCAGATCGGGTTTCGCGTCCACGATCAGCGGTGAGTGCAGCAACCACGCGCCGAGCTTGTACGCAAAGAAGAACAACGGTGGCATCGTCAGCGGATTGGTGATCCACACCAGCGCAACGGCGATGGGCAGATTGCAACGCGTCGCAATCGCGATGGCGGCCGCCACGAGCATTTGAAATGGAATTGGCAGGAACGCGCAGAACAGACCAATGAAACAGGCGCCAGCTACGGAGCGCCTGTGCAGATGCCAGATTTCGGAGTTGTAGAGAAGTGTGCCCAACGGCCGCAGCCCGGGATGTTCGCGCAGAGACTGCGGTGATGGCACGAACCGTTGAATGAACTTGCGCAGCTGAGACACTCATACTCGTTTGCAGCGTAGACCAACCTACCATCCCTTTCTGACGCCGTCGCTAAGGGTGCAGTAGGTGCTCGAGTCGAGATAGACAATTCGTAACACACCACCGGCGTCGCCAGGATCACAACCAGACTCGCGTTCTATGCCAAAGTAGCGCGCCCGATTTGGACTGAAGTCATGAAGTCATCGCTGCTTGTGCTGCTCGCACTGTTTGTGGCATTCCACGTCAACGCGGCGGAGATGCCCGCCGCGACATCGCCTACGATCTACCTGGAGGCATGGCTGGGCGCCCTCGGCACCCAGGACGACAGTTGGAAGGCGACGGACGTACAAACCGGCGATAAGGTGCTCGGTGATCTCGGTACGTTGCCGTTCGGTGGCGGCGCCGCCCAGCAGCTTTGGGGTACCGGCGCATGGCAGATTGGCTTCGAAGGCGGCGGGGTCGGAGCCTGGAAAAACGGCAATACCGAGTTTCGCGGCACGAGCAATGGTGGCACTAGCGTGCAGGTCCGCTTCGACAACACGTTCTACGCGTTCGGCGTGTTCATGGGTGGCGTTGTCAGCGTAAATCTGTCGCGCAACGTGCGATTTTATGTTGCGGGTGGCCCGTCGCTGACGTGGGCGTGGTTGCATGACAACAACAACAATGACAGCACGCCGTCGAGTATCGGCGGTGGTGAAGATGAGAACGACGGCTCGTTCGTCGCGTATGGCCGCGCGGGTATCGAGTTCGTGCTCGACAGCGGTTTCACGTTCGGCGCCAGCGTCCGCTACGCGAATGACGATTTCGATTTTGGCGCCGCGGGCGATTTGAAACTCGACGAACCTGTGTATCTGTTGACGCTCGGCGCTCGACTACCGGGGTGACCGCGATGCGTCGAGTGCTGCCGCTCCGTCAGTCTTTCACCCCCAACCGCTGATGCATGATCGGACTCGTGGTCGTGTACTGCAGATGGACCTTCTTGTCGGGCTCGATGCGCGCTTTGATCGCGAAGGCGGCCAGCGCGGCTTCGTGGAAGCCGGACAGGATCAGCTTTTTCTTGCCTGGATAGGTGGCAATGTCGCCGACTGCGTAAATGCCGGGCACGTTGCTCTCGAACTTTTCTGTGTCGGTCGCGATCTGGTTTTTTTCGAGGCCGAGCCCCCACTCCGCGATCGGTCCTAGTTTTGGCGACAGGCCAAAGAACACCAGCAGGTGATCGAGCGACAGCTTTGCCAACGATTCGTCCGGAGCGCGCACTTCGACCTGCTGCAGGCGCGCTGCGTCCAGATCGAATCCAACGACGCTGCCAACTCTGAACTGCATCGTCCCTTCGGCAACCAGTTGCTGCATTTTCGCAACCGATGCCGGCGCGGCGCGGAATTTGTCGCTGCGGTGAATCAACGTCATTGATTTGGCTTTCGGCGCGAGTTCCAGCGCCCAGTCGAATGCCGAGTCGCCGCCGCCGAGCACGACGAGATCCTTGCCGTGATAAAGGCTTGGATCCTTGATGCGATAAAATACGTGCCGGTCGACGAGGTCGTCGACACCATCCACGCGCAGCGGCATCGGTTGAAACGAGCCGACGCCACCGGCAATGACGACCGCCTTGCAATCCAGTTCGGTGCCGGCGCTCGTCGTAACGCTGAACGTGCCATCCTCGTGCTTCTGCACGGCGGTCACCTGCTGGTCGAGGTGGAACGTCGCGCCGAACGGCTCGATCTGTTTCATCAGGCGATTCACGAGGTCTTGCGCGTCGCACATCGGAATGGCCGGAATGTCGTAGATGGGCTTGTCGGGGTACAACTCCGTGCATTGACCGCCGGGCTTCGGCAGCGCGTCGACGATGTGCGCCTTCAGGCCAAGCAGGCCAAGCTCGAAAATCTGAAATAGGCCGCAAGGCCCCGCGCCGACGATGACGACATCGGTTTGGATGGTCATGGTGTCTCCGTTCGATGAATTGACTCTGGCGATTGCCGCGACATGTCCTGGACGTTAGTCGCGCGTGACTCTCATGCGAGGCGACCCTCAGTGAATGACGCCGCGCTGGCGCAGCAATTCGATGATGCGCAGCGCGCACGCATCGATTCCCAGCGCGGCGGTATCCAGCACCAGTTCGGCCCCGGTCGGAACCTCGAACTCGCTTGTCACACCCGGGAAACTCGGCAGTTCGCCGCGTTCTGCCGCGGCGTACATGCCCTGGGTATCGCGGCTCTTCAGCACCGTGAGTGGCGCGTGCAGGTAGACCTCGAGGAACCGGTCGGTGCCGATCACGTCTCGCGCGCGGCCACGTACCTGCTCGTGCGGTACCACGAACGCAGTGAGGCAAATGACGCCGGCATCGTTGATCAGCTTCGCCGCTTCCGCCGCGCGGCGCATGTTCTCGGAGCGGTCCGACGCTGTGAAGCCCAGGTCGCGGCTCATGCCAAGGCGGAAGTCCTGACCATCGAGCACAGTCGCGAGCCGGCCCATGTCGAACAGGTGCCGCTCCACCGCATTGGCGATCGCGGACTTGCCGGTCTTCGACAACCCCGTCAGCAATACTGTTGCTGGCCGCTGTCCGAGACGCTGCTCGCGCTCGATTGCGGTCACCGGTGAGCGACGCCCACTCAATTGGCCGTGCGGTGTCTCGTCCCAGTGGTCCTTTGCGGCGCTGCCGCTCGGCGGGCAGATCATGCCAGCACCGATGGTGTGATTGTTGATGCGGTCGATCACGATGAACGCGCCGGTCTCGCGATTGTCGGCATACGCGTCGAATGGCACGGGTTCCGACAGCGTGAATTCGCAGCGGCCGATTTCATTGAGTGCAAACGTCGCGGCAGGAACCTGCTCGAGCGTGTTGATGTCGACGCGATGACGAATTGCCGAAACGCGGCCGAACAGTTGCTTCGTGCCGTGTTTGATCACGTACTGTTTACCTGGCACCAGCGGTTCGTCCGCCATCCATACCAATTGTGCGTCGAAACGATCTTCGACGCACGGCAGGTTGCCCGCGGTAACCAGCATGTCGCCACGGCTGATATCGATCTCGCTCGTCAACGTCAACGTCACCGCCAGCGGCGGGAACGCCTCGGCGAGGTCGCCGTCCATCGTGACGATTCGCGCGACGGTGGATGTTTTACCCGACGGCAGCACGACAATCTGGTCGCCCGGCCGCACGATACCGCTCTGTACGGTGCCGCTGTAGCCACGAAAGCTTGAGTCGGGTCTGTTGACGCGCTGCACTGCGAAACGGAAGTCGCTGAAGTTGCGGTCCGACGCGATCTGCACGTTCTCCAACAGGTGCATCAAGGTGCTGCCCTGATACCACGGCATCGCTGAGGTTTTTTCGACGACGTTGTCGCCGCGTAGTGCCGAGATGGGAATGAACTGTAGATCGTCGATGCCGAGGTTCGCGGTGAACGCGTTGTATTCGGAGCGGATCGCGTCGAAGACACTCTCCTGGAACTCGACCAGGTCCATCTTGTTGATCGCGACGATGACGTGCCGAATGCCGAGCAGCGCGGCGATGAACGTGTGACGGCGCGTCTGCGTGAGCACGCCGCTGCGCGCATCGATCAGAATCACCGCGACATCGCAGCCGGACGCGCCGGTTGCCATGTTGCGCGTGTACTGCTCGTGTCCGGGCGTGTCGGCGATGATGAATTTACGTTTGGCCGTGGAGAAGTACCGGTATGCGACATCGATGGTGATGCCCTGTTCGCGTTCCGCCTGCAGATCCGTCGACGAGTAGCGCGAGATCGAACTCACCATCGTCACCCGGTTTGTTTCGAGCGGACCGATTCGAGTTGATCCTCATAGATCATCTTCGAGTCGTGCAGAAGGCGCCCGATCAGTGTGCTCTTGCCGTCATCCACGCTACCGCAGGTGAGAAATCGCAGGATTTCCTTGCGCTCGTGCTGTTCGAGATAGGCGAGGATATCGTGTGAGATCAGGTCGGATTGATGGCTCATGACTCGATGACCACTAGAAGTATCCTTCGCGCTTCTTCTGTTCCATCGATCCAGCGCCGTCGTGGTCGATCAACCTGCCCTGACGTTCGGAATACTTTGTCAGCAGCATTTCCTGAATGATCTCCGGCAGTGACGCTGCAGTTCGATTCGACTGCGCCGGACAACGGGTAACAACCCAGCGTTCGAAAACGAACGGTGCGCATTTGCGGCACTTCGCCGTCAGCCAGTGGGTAGCGATCGTCGTCGATCATGATCAACGTGCCATCGCGTTCGACGACAGGACGCTCCGCAGCGAAATACAAAGGCACGATCTCGAGTTTCTCGAGGTAGATGTATTGCCAGACGTCGAGTTCGGTCCAATTCGACAGAGGAAATACCCTTACTTCCTCGCCGCGGTTGATGTTGCCGTTGTACAGGCTCCACAGTTCCGGGCGTTGGTTCTTCGGATCCCAGCGGTGGTTCGAGTCCCGCACCGAATACACGCGCTCCTTCGCGCGTGCCTTCTCTTCGTCGCGGCGCGCGCCGCCGAATGCCGCATCGAATTTGTGTTGATCCAGCGCCTGCAGGAGCGCCTGAGTTTTCATGATGTCGGTATATTTCTTCGATCCGTAAGTGAACGGCGTGACGCCATTTCGGGCGCCGTCCTGATTCGTGTACACGATCATCTCGAGGTTCATTTCCTTCGCGACGCGATCGCGGAATGCGATCATTTCGCGGAACTTCCACGTTGTATCGATGTGCATCAACGGGAACGGCACCGGCCCCGGAAAGAAGGCCTTACGCGCCAGGTGCAACAATACCGTGGAGTCCTTACCGATCGAATACAGCATCACCGGCTTCTCGAATTCGGCGGCCACCTCGCGAATGATGCGGATGCTCTCGCTTTCGAGTTGTTTGAGATGGGTGATCTGATAACCGGCCATGGTGAGGCGTTCGCTTAAGGGGCGGTCATTCTAATGTCAGTCTGGGCAGTTTCGTAGCGGTTGTTCAGGCGCTTTGGTTATATTCATAAGTTCTGCTCCGTGCCAACGATCATTCTTCCGACAGTGCCTTACGCAGCAGCGCGTTGACTTTTTGGGGATTGGCGCGACCTTCGGTCGCCTTCATGATCTGGCCAACGAAGAAGCCGAGTACCTTTTCTTTGCCGGCTCGGAACTGAGCGACCTGCGCGGGATTCGCATCGACGATCTCGGTGATCACCTGCGCCAGTGCCGCGCTGTCCGATACCTGCTCCAGGCCCTGCTCGCGAATCAGCGCGTCGACATCGCGTTCGGGATCCGCAGCATTCCAGAGTGATTCGAACAACGATTTCGCAACCTTTCCGGTGATCGTGCCGGCATGAACGCGGGCAATCAGCGTGCCGAGTTGATCCGCGCTGACGGCGCTGCAATCGGCGCCCAGTTCACTTCGATTCAACACCGCGGACCAGTCCCCCATGATCCAGTTGGCGGTAAGCTTCACCTCACCGGACACTGCGAGCACCGATTCGAAGAACCGCGCCACACCGGGGTCGTCGGTGAGCCATGCTGCATCGTAGTCGGACAGTCCGAGTTCATTGACATAGCGTGCGCGCTTCTGCTGCGGCAGTTCGGGCAGGGCGGCGCGCACTTCGGTGATGAATGCCTCGTCGATGACGACCGGCAGCAGATCAGGCTCCGGAAAGTAGCGGTAGTCGTCCGACAGTTCCTTGCTGCGCATCGTGCGCGTCTCGTCGCGGTCGGGATCGTACAGGCGCGTTTCCCTTCGCACTCGGCCGCCGGATTCAATCACCTCGATCTGCCTGGCGATTTCGTTGTCGATGGCGCGCTCGAGGAAGCGAAATGAATTGAGGTTCTTTATTTCAGTGCGCTCGCCGAGGTCGGCGCTGCCGGCCGGCCGCACGGAGACATTGGCGTCGCAGCGCATCGAACCTTCGTTCAGATTGCCGTCGCATATCGCGAGGTAGCGCACCAGCGTGTGCATCTGACGAAAGTATGCGGCCGCATCTTTTGCGTTGCGCAGGTCCGGCTCCGAGACGATTTCGAGCAACGGCATACCGGCACGGTTCAGATCGATACCCGTCATGCCGGCGGTGGCCTCGTGCAGCGATTTGCCGGCGTCTTCTTCCAGGTGAGCACGCGTGATCCGTATCGTACGCATCGAGCCGTCGTCGAGACGCACATCGACGTGCCCGGCACCGACGATCGGGTGCAGAAACTGACTGATCTGATAGCCCTTCGGCAGATCCGGATAGAAGTAGTTTTTGCGATCGAAGACGCACCGAGTGCTGACGTGCGCTCCGATGGCAACGCCGAACGCCACTGCCATACGCACCGCTGCTTCGTTCAGTACCGGTAAGGTCCCGGGCAGCGCGATGTCTACTGCACTCGCCTGGCTGTTCGGAGGTGCACCGAATACGGTGCTGGCACCCGAGAATATCTTCGACGCGGTCGCCAGTTGTACATGGATCTCCAGACCGATGACGCTCTCCCACTGCGTCATTCCATGTGCTCCGGCGTGCGGCGATGCCAGTCGGTCGCGCGTTGGTAGCCGGCGCCGATTGCGAGCAGACGGCTCTCACTGAAATGCGGGCCGATCAACTGCGCGCCAACCGGCAGACCGGCGTCGAAACCGCACGGGATTGCCAGCGCGGGCACGCCGGCAAGACTCGCCGGTACCGTGAATACATCCTGCTGATACATCTCGACCGGATTGCTGATCGCACCGATCGGAAACGCGACACCGGGTGTCGACGGTGTCAGTAGCGCATCGACCGAGCCGAATGCATTGACGAAGTCGTCGCGGATCAATCGGCGCACACGCTGCGCTTTGAGGTAATAGGCGTCGTAATAGCCGATTGATAGCGCATACGTCCCAGTCAGAATTCGCCGTTTCACCTCGGCGCCGAATCCCTCGCTGCGCGAGCGTTCGTACAGGTCGGTCAGGTCGGCCGGTGCCTCGCAGCGGTGGCCGTAGCGTACGCCGTCGTAACGCGACAGATTCGTGGACGCCTCGGCCGACGCGATCACGTAGTAAGTCGGTACCGCAGCGGCGGTTTGCGGCAGCGAAACTTCAATCAGCGTGTGTCCCAACGATTCGAATACGCGGCGCGTCTCGTCGAAGATGCGTGCCAGCGCGGGGTCGGTCAGCATGTTGAGATATTCACGGGGCACGCCGATCTTGATCGGCCTCGTCGGCGCGGCTACCGCCTCGGTGGCGCTGCCGTCGTGACCATTCGCCGCGCTCGTCGAATCTTTCTCGTCGTATCCGGCCATCGCGTCGATCAGCAGCGCGAGGTCGGCGACCGAACGCGCCATCGGTCCGCCCTGATCGAGGCTCGACGCGAACGCAACCATGCCGTAGCGCGATACCGATCCGTAGGTTGGTTTGAGGCCGCAGATGCCGTTGAACGCGGCTGGCTGACGAATCGAACCACCGGTGTCGGTACCGGTTGCTGCCGGTGTCAGGCCCGCCGCGATCGCGGCCGCGGAACCGCCCGATGAACCGCCCGGTACTCGCGCGGCATCCCAGGGATTGCGAACCACGCCGTAGAAGCTGGTCTCGCACGACGAGCCCATCGCGAACTCGTCCATATTGGTCTTGCCGAGCATCACCACACCGGCGGCATTGAGGCGGGCCACGGCAGTTGCGTCGTACGGCGCAACAAAGTTGTCGAGCATCAACGATCCGCAACTGGTGCGGATTCCGTTCGTACAGAAAATGTCCTTGTGTGCGATCGGCAGGCCGGTCAGCGGTGTCGTCGTGCCGGCGCGTATGCGCGCATCGGCGTTCGCGGCCTGCGCCAGCGCGCGCTCGGCAGTGACGGTGATGAAGCTGTTGAAACGGCTGTCGAGACGCTTGATCCGGTCCAGGTAGAAGCGCGTGAGTTCCGCACTCGAGAATTGCCGGTCCCTGATCCCGGCGGCAAGATCTGTAAGCGTCGCGAATGGATTGTCGAGCGTGGCTCCCATCACTCGACGACGCGAGGAACCCAGTACAGCCCGTCACGGGCCGCCGGAGCGATGCGCTGGAAGGCATCGCGATCGACGTGTTCGGTTACCACGTCGGCACGCATGCGTTGAGTTGCATCCAACGGATGCGCAAGGGGTTCGATGGATTCGGTCGGCACCGTCGCAAGGTAATCGATCATGTGGATGACGGCGTCGAGGTCGGTGCGGGCGTTGCTACGTTCATCAGGATCGAGCGCCAAGCGTGCTAGAACGCAAAGCTTGTCGATGTCGCGATCATCAATGGGCATGAGTGTGCACGGAAAACGCGCACGGTAGCACAATCGTTCCTTGCCCAAAATCCCTGCGATTGCTAGTGTAGTGCGCGGCGCCATTCACCTCCCAAAAGACTCCCATTAGATGTTCAAGTACATACGCGGGCTGTTCTCGCGCGATCTTGCGATAGATCTGGGAACAGCCAACACGCTCATCTATGTGCGTGACGAAGGCATCGTTCTGAACGAACCATCGGTTGTTGCGATCCGTCATCAGAACAATCAGAAGAGCGTTGCAGCAGTCGGTCTGGATGCAAAGCGGATGCTCGGCCGGACGCCAGGCAACATCACCGCGATACGGCCATTGAAAGACGGCGTCATCGCAGATTTTCTCGTTACCGAGAAAATGCTCAAGTACTTCATTGCCAAGGTGCACGAAAACGCCTGGATGCGGCCGAGTCCGCGGGTGTTGGTATGCGTGCCGTGCAAATCGACCGAGGTCGAGCGTCGCGCGATTCGCGAATCGGCATTGTCGGCCGGCGCGCGCGACGTGCGGTTGATCGAAGAACCGATGGCCGCTGCGATCGGCGCGGGCCTGCCGGTGCAGGAAGCAATTGGTACGATGGTTGTCGACATAGGCGGCGGCACCACCGAGATTGCGATCATTTCGCTCAACGGGGTCGTGTATTCGGATACGGTCCGCGTCGGCGGTGACCGCTTCGATGAAGCGATCGTCGCGTATGTGCGTCGTACCCAGGGCAGTCTGATCGGCGAAGCAACGGCGGAGCGCATCAAGCAGGAGATCGGCTGTGCGTATCCGCAAAAGGACATCCGTGAAATCGATGTACGGGGTCGCAATCTCGCGGAAGGCGTACCACGCAGCTTCACGTTGAACAGCAACGAGATACTCGAGGCGCTGCAGGAACCGTTGTCTATGATCGTGCAGGCGGTGAAGAGTGCGCTCGAACAGACGCCGCCGGAACTCGCGTCCGATATCGCGGAGACGGGCCTGGTGCTGACCGGCGGTGGTGCATTGCTGCGGGACATCGACGTGCTGTTGGCGGAGGAGACGGGGTTGCCGGTGGTCATAGCCGAGGATCCGTTGACCTGCGTTGCGCGCGGCGGTGGCAAGGCGCTCGAATTGATGGACAGCGCCGGCAACGCGGACCTGCTGTCCACCGACTAACCCTCTTAGCGGCTGCTATGATGCTGCCGTTGCGACTGGACTGAGGCTCTCATCAAGGCGCTATTCCTGCGCGATTCGGGCGCCGGCTACCTGTTGTTGGCGCTCGCGATCGTCTCCTGCCTGTTGTTCGCGATCGATGTGAACTCGCGATTGCTGCAGCCGCTGCGCGGCGCGCTCGCAACCCTCGTGGGCCCGATCTACGTCATCGCCGAAAGCCCGTATCGCGTGAGTCGGGAGGCGAGCGTGACACTGTCTACGCGGGAATCCCTGATCAACGAGAACGCGGCATTGTCGCAGCGCAATCTTCAGCTGTCACAGGTTGCTCAGCAGTTCGTAGCGCTGCAGGAGGAGAACACGCGTCTACGGCAACTGCTGGGCAGTCGCGCGCGACTCGGTACGCAGGTGCTGGTTGCTGAATTGATCGGTGTGGTGCCAACCCCGAACACGTACCAGGTGGAGATCGACAAGGGTGCCGACGCCGGCGCGTACGTCGGTCAGGCGGTCATCGATGCGGATGGCTTGTTCGGTCAGGTGGTCGAGGTCGCGCAGTTTACCAGTCGGGTGATGCTCATCATCGACGCCGCGCATGCGGTGCCGGTACAGGTCAACCGTAACGATTTCCGCAGTATCGCTGCCGGCACCGGCCGGCCGGACCGACTCGAACTGGAATACGTACCGATCACCGCGGACATCCGCGTCGGAGACCTGCTCGTGACATCCGGGCTCGGCGGACACTTTCCGCGCGGCTATCCGGTAGGTGAGGTCGTCTCTGTCGTCGTCGATCCGACCATGACGTATGCGCAGGTCAGCGCGCGTCCGCTGGCGGCGCTCGACCGCAGCCGGCACGTGCTGCTGGTGTTCGGCAACAACGTCAAACACGCCGAACCGCTCAAAGACCCTTCCAGCAGCGCCGCCGCCGGCAATGCCCCCGCCGAGGCTGCGAAGTGAACCCGACGAAAGGCGGCTGGGTGATTCTGCTCACGCTTGCTGTTGCGATGCTGCTTGCGGTGTTCCATCTGCCGGAAGGTGCGCCACCGTGGTTGGGCTGGCTTCGTCCGGCATGGATCATTCTGGTGGTGTTCTACTGGGTCATGGCGCTGCCGCATCGCTTCGGCATGATTTCGGCGTGGATCACGGGCCTGCTTGTCGACGTGCTCTACGCGGACCCGCTCGGTGTCAACGGCTTCTGCCTTGCTGCTTTGACGTATGTCACCTGGTCCTTTTACGAACGCTTCAGAATGTATTCCGTCGTGCAGCAGGGTGTGGTGGTTTTTTTGATGGTGCTCGGCAGCGGTTTGATTCGGATGTGCGCGCAATGGCTCGCGCGCGATGGAGCGGTGTCGTGGTGGGTGTTGATGCCGGCGGTGATGAGCACACTTGCATGGCCGTTGACGGCCCTCGTGCTGCGCCGCATCCGCTATCAATTCGCGGTGGAATGATTCATGCGATCGCCGCGAATCGCTCGTCCCGAGCAACTGATCCTGGCGTCGGCTTCACCGCGTCGCGCTGCGCTGCTCGCACAACTCGGTCTCGTTTTCGCGATACGGGCGCTCGATATCGACGAGGCACGGGGGCCGGGCGAATCCGCCGAGGATATGGTGCGACGTCTGGCGTGGACAAAAGCCGACACTGCTGCGCGCGCTGCGTCGATTCCGGTTCTCGGCGCCGACACCGTGGTAGCGGTCGACGGAACGCTGCTCGGCAAACCTGCCGATCGGCGCGAGGGACTCGAGATGCTGACGTTGTTGTCCGGTCGCAGCCACGACGTGCTGACCGCAGTTGCGGCAGTATCGGGGACGCGATCGGAGGTGGTGCTGTCGCGTTCATGCGTGACGTTTCGCGCGATTTCGCGCGCCGAAGCCGAAGCCTATTGGGCGACTGGGGAACCCAACGACAAGGCCGGGGGTTATGGGATCCAAGGCATTGGAGGTATATTCGCGGAGCGCATCGAGGGGAGCTACAGCGGCATCGTGGGTCTGCCGCTTGCCGAAACGGAAACGTTGCTCCAGGCCTTCGGCGTTGACACCTGGCAGTATCGTTGCGCGTGAGGTTGCCGATGGATGAAGAGCTGCTTATCAATGTCAGCGGGTTCGAAACCCGTGTGGCCCTCGTCCAGAATCACACACTGGCCGAAGTGCATCTGCAACGCTCCGGCCCCTACAGCCTGACGGGTAACATTTATTACGGTCGCGTCGAACGGATTCTGCCTGGCATGCAGGCGGCGTTCGTCAACGTCGGGCTGGCGCGACCGGGGTTTCTGCACGCCCGCGACATCGATTCGCCCCGCATCAGCGTTGCCGAACCGGATCCTGTGCAGAAGGATATCCGCGATCTGGTTCATGAAGGTCAGGCGCTGCTGGTTCAGATCGCCAAAGATCCCATCGCGACAAAAGGTGCGCGGCTGACCACGAACATTGCGCTGGCCAGTCGCTATCTGGTTTTGATGCCGCTGAATTCGCATATCGGAGTGTCACAACGCATCGAAGACCCCGCCGAGCGTGAGCGATTGCGTGAGGCGACCGAGGCTGCGCGGCTCGCGCTCAGCTGTGACGCCACGCGCGGCTACATTATCCGTACCGCTGCCGAAGGTGTCGCGAACCCGCTGCTCGAGGCCGACGTGAACGTGCTCGAACGAATATGGCATCGCGTCGAAGAGCGCTGGCGAACCGCAACGGCGCCGGCGCTGGTGTACCAGGAACTGCCGCTGCACACGCGCGTGATACGCGACTTTGCCGGGCCGGACCTGGGGGCCGTCAAAATCGACGACCGTGCGACGTTCGAACGCGTACGCGACTTCGTCGCAGAGTTCCTGCCCGAGCATGTCGAGCGCGTGCAGTTCTACGACGAAGAGGTTGCGCTGTTCGACCGGTTCGGCATCGAAGACGAGATCGAACGCGCGCTGCAGAGTAAGGTCGCGCTGCGCTCCGGTGGTCATCTGGTCATCGAACAGACCGAAGCGATGACAACAATCGACGTCAACACCGGCGCGTATGTCGGCGCGCGCAATCTGGAGGACACGGTCTTTCGAACGAATCTGGAGGCAGCGGCGATTCTGCCGCGGCAATTGAGGCTGCGAAATCTCGGCGGCATCGTCGTCATCGATTTCATCGACATGGAGGACGAAGAACATCGCCGCCAGGTCTTGCGAACGTTGGAGAAAGCCTGCGAAGCGGATCCCGCGCGGATTCGAATCTCGGGCGTGTCGGAACTCGGACTCGTTCAGGTCAGTCGCAAGCGCACCCGCGAAAGCCTTCAGCAGCAGGTCTGCGAGAGTTGCCCAACGTGTGGCGGACAAGGCCTCGTCAAGACGGCCGAGACGGTATGCCTGGAAGTTTTCCGTGCCATCCTGCGCAGCGCGCGCCAGCATCCCCTCTCGAATCGCACAGAGTCGAATCGCGCCGAATCGGCGCCCAGCGTTGGCGGCGCAGCGTCGGGCGATATGCTCGTCCAGGCATCGCAGTGCGTGATAGACCGGCTGCTCGATGAAGAACGCGACAACGTTGCGTGCGTGGCGCAACAGATTTCTCGAACGATCAGGTTTCAAGTCGAGCCGAGTTACCGCCCGGATCAATTCGATCTCGTACTGATTTGAGCAGGTGAATCAAGCAGCCCAACAACGGTCGAAATCCAAACTGGTTTCGTGATCGTGGCCTAAATGCGCACACTGCTGCGTCCTGCCCTGCTATTGCTGATCGTCGTGACGGTGCTGCTTGCAATCGTCACTGCGACCGGCCGGGTGATAGTTGCGTTCCTGCCGCAACTGGAGTCACGCGTCAATCAACTGCTCGTCGGCCGCGGCGCCCAGATCACCGGTATCGAAGGCCGCTGGCATCATTTGAATCCAATCGTTCACGTCCAGCGGCTGACGTTTGCCGGCGGTAGTGCGACCGACGTGACAGTGGAGGTGGACGTGCTGGAGAGCGCGCTGCATAGCACGTTGATCTTGCGCCACCTGTCGGTCGCACACGTCGACTTGGCACCGGTGCGCGAGGCCAGCGGACATTGGCTGATTGGCAATGGCGGTGGTGCCGCTGACAACACATGGGTCGAAGACCTGCTGCGCTACAGCGATGGACTGCTGTTTCCAGATGTACGCATACGCTTCGCCGAGACGGCCGTAAGCGGCCGCAATGAGTCGTTGACGCCGCTGGGAGAGATTCACACAAGCGTGGAGCTTGCCAATACGGGCCTGCGCCACTCCGGCGAAATCGTCGTTCAGGTCGATCACGGCGGTGAAGGTGGCATCAAGCTGGCCTACAACCTGTCGGACGCGTGGTTTGGCCGGCCGACGTTTGGCGAGGTCGTGATTGCAACCGATGGTCTCACGATAGATCCCGCCCTGGGTATCGCGCTCGGGGGACTTGGCGCGACGATCGATCGGTTGCAGGGGCATTGGTCGTTCACCGGGAGCACCAGCACCGGTCAGTTGAATCTGTCGGCACACGATCTGCACCTTTCCACGGGCGCATTAAAATCGGTTGATCTTGCAGTTCGCGGTTCGACCGGACGCTTGGGGCTGCGGTGGAATCTGGCTGTCGATCGATTGGACATTGTCGGTCGCCATGGCGCGGTGCACCTCGATAAAACCGTTCTCGCCATCGAGGGCGGCCTGAAAGGTTGGAGTGATATCGAAGTCGCGCTGCCCGCGTTCGACGCGGCGCCGGTGATCGGTGTCGTCAGAGATGCCGCGGCGGGCGTGCGCGGAGTCGAGGAGTGGCTTGGCGGACTGAATCCACGAGGTTGGATCGATGGCGCGCGGGCGCGCTTCAACATCGACAACCATAGTCTGGATTATGTGGCGACAGTCAGCCATCTCGCCCTCGAGAATTTCAAAGGCGTCCCCTATGTGCGCGAAGGCGCTGCGACCGTTGCCGGCACCGAGCACAGCGTTGAGTTCCATCTGGACGCCACCCATGTCGCGTTGGGGTTTCTCGACTATTTCGACAAACCGACCTCGTTCGACCGTGTCCAAGGCGACGTGCTGGTTTGGTTCATGCCGGGATATCTCGCGGTGCAGGGCAGCGACATCAGCGGCACGTTCGAATCGTCGAGTGTGCATGGTGCGTTCACGTTCGGTCGACCGAGCGATGTGCTGGAACAGCGTCTGCTGCTCGCGTTGCGGCTTAGCCACATAGATGCCGGTCGTGCTTTGGCGTTCGTTCCACGGGAACTGCCGCAGGCACTGCGCTACGGGCTGGATCGGGCGGTGGTCAGTGGTCAAGTCGATGTTGCGGACCTGGTCTATCACGGGCACCTGCGCACGATTAAAAGGCTGCCGATGCGTCAGGTGGAACTGCGTGTCGTGATGCACGACGGCGTGATCCGGTTCCACCCGGATTGGCCGGCCGCCACCGGCGTTGCCGGTCGCATCGAATACACCGCGCACGGTACGACAGGCGTCTTCGACGCAGGCAATTTCGCCGGTATCAGTCTTGCCAGCGCGAGCGTTTTCCTGCCGCAGACGGCGGCGTACGTCGACTTTCGAGGTGCCGGGTCTGGCGATGGGACTGCGCTGCGGCAACTCATCGATACCTCGCCGTTGTCGCAATGGCTGACCTTCGTCAAGCCGGAGTGGACATTCTCCGGTCCGTTCGAGGCTGTTGCCGATCTGGAGATTCCGATGTCGAGTGGCATCGTGCCGAAGGCCGACCTTCAGCTCGATCTGAACGGACTCACTGCGGTACTCGCGGACATGAAGATTGAATTCGACGCGCTACGGGGAAAACTGCAATACAGCTACCCGAGTGTGGTGACCGCGCACGCGCTCACCGGCCGATGGTTCGATCACCCCGTGCGGTTCAATATCGCGTCGGCTGACGGCCAGATCCAGGTCAAAATCAGCGGCAAAGCCGACACGACGCAGATCACCGATTGGCGCGGCCTGCCGAACCCGCATTTGGCCGACGGCGAGTTCAACTACACCGGCGAGTATCGAATCCGGCCGGGATCGAGCGAACCGGCGACGTTGACGGTGCAGTCGGATCTGAAGGGTGTGACGTTGGCGCTGCCCGCGCCGCTCGGCAAGCTTGCCGACGAGACTCGGCCGTCGACGTTGGCGATGACGTTTGCGGCCGATAGCGACCGGCTGGACTTCGATCTGGGTGACGCTGCTCAGGGATGGCTACGACTCAGTGACGGCGTCGTGCGTGGCGGCAGCCTGGGTATCGGTGTCGCGCCGGCTCCCGAGCAGGGCAACGAGGACGTCGTCACCGTCGAGGGCGGGCTCACGCAGCTGAATCTAACGGATCGTCTGAGCGGCGGCGAAGCACAGTTCTACCCGCGCTTTCCATGGGCCCTGCACGCGTTCAAGATCGGCCGCGTGACGTTCGACAGCCTCGCCTTCGATGACGTCGTCGCTGATGCACAAAATAATGCCGGTGAACTGAATATTTCCGTAACGAGCCCCGGCATCGCCGGCTCAATAGTGTGGGGAACCGAAGCGCCGCCGAAGATCGATCTACAGTATCTGAAGCTGCCGGCTGGCGCGCCGGGTGGCGGGGTTGATCCGCTGGCGAGCGTCGATCCACGCAGCATCATCGATCTGGACGCATCAGTGGCCAGCGTGATGCTTGGCACTGACAACTTCGGGACATGGCAGTTCGATTTGCGTAAGGCCGATCAAAGCGTTGCGATCGAGAACTTGATCGCCGACGTCAAGGGGTTGCATATCGAGAGCTCCGGCGGTACGCGGTGGAGCACGACAGACGGGAGCCGCACGCACTTCAAGGGCAAGCTGCGTGCGGGCAATCTGGCCAAGGTACTGCCGCAGTGGAACTACGCGCCGAGCCTCGAAACGACTTCTACCGATGTCGATGCGGACATCGACTGGCCCGGTTCACCGTTGAACTTTGCGTTGTCGCGCATAGTCGGAACGTTGTCGGTGAAAGCAGAGAAAGGACGGTTCGTCGACCTCGGTGAGGGTTCAGGCGCAGTGCGTGTCTTCGGTCTGCTGAATTTTGCCGCGATCGCGAAACGTATGACGCTCGACTTTTCGGACGTATTCGGTAAGGGGATCGCGTTCGACAAAATCACTGGCTCGGTGATGGCGAATCAGGGCGTAATACGCTTCGTCGAACCATTGGATATCGACGGAACCGGTGGCAATTTCAGAATCAATGGCACGGTGAATTTGCTCACCGGGGTGCTCGACAATGAAATGATCGTTACGTTGCCGGTCAGTTCGAGTCTGCCTTGGTATGCCGCCTATCTGGGTTTCGTGAATCCGGTGGCGGCTGGCGCAGTGCTGCTTGGCGAACGGTTGTTCCGCAATCAGATCGATAAAATGTCGAGCGCCAAGTACAAAGTGACCGGAACGCTGCAGAATCCAAAAGTCGATTTTCAAGAGGTGTTTCCGAAGGCGATGACCGAGTCGTCGGGAAAGCCCGTGGCCGGCGCCAAGTCTGCGCAACCACCTTCGGCATCAGCGAAACCTCCGGTGCGGGCGGAAGCCCCCGTGCAGGTAGCGCCTGAAGTGCAGGCGGCGCCTCCCGTGCAAAGTACGACGAACCCCGCACCGTCGAGCGCCGTCCTGCCGAGCACGGCAACGCCCGCGCCGCCTGACAAGAACTGATGCACGAGAGACACGCATGCATAATGGCGTGATGGAGAGGAATCGAGATGAATGAACTCATCGAAGTCGCGCGGCGGCAATTGTGGGACGCCGCTGAACTGGCCAGTACCGATGTCGAGCGTCTGCTTGGGCGACTCGCCGGTCGCGCGATCGATACCGGCGAACTGTTCTTTCAATCCGTGCGCAGCGAAGCCTGGGTGATGGAAGACGGCCTCATCAAGGAAGGCGCGTTCAGCGCCGATCGCGGTGTCGGGGTGCGCGCAATCAGTGGCGAGCGCACCGGCTTTGCGTATTCGGACGACATTGTGCTGCCCGCGCTCGAAGAAGCGGCGGTGGCCGCGCGCAGCATCGTTCGCAGTGGTGGGTCGGGTGAACACCGTGTGCTGACGAGCGCATCCGCCGTGCGCCGCTACGATTCGGCGGACCCGATTGCATCGCTCGACGAGAATGCAAAGATCAGCTTGTTGCGCGAACTCGACGCACAGGCGCGGCGTATCGACGCGCGCGTCAAGGAAGTGACGATCCGGCTGGCGGCTTCGCATGAGACGCACCTCGTCGTCACCACAGACGGGATCATGTCGGCCGACGTGCGTCCGCTGGTGCGACTGGATGTCAGCGTTATCGTCGAACAGAACGGGCGTCGCGAACGGGGGTTTTCCGGTGGTGGCGGCCGCCGTGACCTGAATTGGTTCCTGACCGATTCGAGGGCGTCGAAGTTCGTCGCCGAAGCAGTGCGAACGGCGCTGGTGAGTCTCGAAGCCGTGGGTGCGCCGGCCGGCCCGATGCCGGTCGTGCTCGGTCCGGGTTGGCCGGGTGTGCTGCTGCACGAGGCGGTGGGTCATGGGCTGGAAGGCGACTTCAATCGCAAAGGGACATCCACGTTCAGCGGCCGCATCGGCGAACGGGTTGCGTCGCCACTGTGTACGGTCGTCGATGACGGTACTTTGCCGAACCGCCGCGGTTCGTTGTCCGTCGATGACGAAGGTACGCCGACACAACGCACGGTGCTGATCGAAAACGGCGTGCTGAAAGGCTATCTGCAGGATCGGCTCAATGCGCGTTTGATGAAGACTGCGGCCACCGGCAACGGCCGGCGGCAATCATATGCACATGCGCCGATGCCGCGAATGACGAACACGTTCATGCTCGCGGGCACGCACACTCCGGAAGAAATCATCGCCAGCGTCGATCGTGGTTTGTATGCAGTCAATTTCGGTGGCGGTTCGGTCGATATTACGTCCGGCAAATTCGTGTTCTCGGCGACGGAGGCCTACCTGATCGAGAACGGCCGCGTTACCCGTCCGGTAAAGGGTGCGACGTTGATAGGCAACGGCCCGGAAATCATGACGCGCATCTCGATGGTGGGTAACGACCTGGCTCTCGATGAAGGCGTCGGCGTGTGCGGCAAGGATGGGCAGTCGGTACCGGTGGGCGTTGGTCAGCCGACGTTGCGAATCGATCAGGTGACGGTTGGTGGTACCGAGTCGTCATCGGGGTTGGCTGGGTGATCCACGGTCTGATCGCGCAGCAAACGAAACAGTGCGCGGAACGCGGTCGGGTCAGTGCCACGTTTGCGCGCAGCGCGAATCAGCGCGCGCAGCTGCGATCGATCGATCATCGGGTGCGTCTCGATGTACTCGGAGAGCGCGCCATCCTCGGCGATCAATCGGTCGCGCCAACGCTCGGTCTGGTGGTGGGCGAATCGCGCTGCGGCACTGGTGCGCGACAAGTCTTCGAGCGCGCTTTCCAACGCAGTTACGTCGATATCGCGCATCAACCGGCCGATGAATTGCGCCTGCCGGCGCTTGGCCTCATGCGCCGCGATGCGCCGGTAGTCGGTGATTGCGGCCGCCAGAATATCGGGCAGCGGCAGCGCGGCCCGTTGCTCGTCATTCAATTCAGCGAGCTGCTGGCCCAACGCTTTGAGGCGCAGCGCATCACGCTTGCGCGCGGATTTGCTGGGTTCTTCGTCGATCATCGGCGGCAAATTATCACACGCAAAAGAGGGAATGGGGGGCACGATTCCCGGTGGAGGCGGATGTGTTCTGTGCCGGACACGCCGTAAGTCCCATCCCTGGAGCTCGTCCTGCGCCGTCCCTGGCGCAGTACGGTCCGGCACAGAACACATCCGCCTCCACCTGCGTCGGCGTTTCCTGTGGTTTCTCTTGAACGAAGCGCGACGCTCGAGTCGTGAGGGGGGCGGGTCTGCTATGCGACGGACCGTCGGCGCCAGGGATGGCGCTGACGAGCTCCAGGGATGGGACTTACTGCGTGTCTGGCGCATAGCAGACCCGCCCCCCTCACGACATCTATGAAGACCGAATGAACCGCAATTGAAGCACGAAGATTCAAAGTGGAGACGGATATGGACGATACGGTGAATCTGGTGGCGGCGACGGATCACGAAGCGGCCCTGAAGGCGCTGGTGAGTGACATTCTGAAGCAAGCGCGCGACAACGGTGCCGATGCGGCGGAAGTATCGGCAAGCGAAGATGCCGGACTGTCGGTGACCGTGCGGCTCTCGGAGCTCGAGAACGTCGAATTCAATCGCGACCGCGGCTTCGGGATCACGGTTTACGTCGGTAAGCGCAAAGGTTCCGCTAGTACGTCGGACTCGACACCTGAGGCGGTAGCGGAGACTGTCCGGGCGGCGTGCAACATTGCGCGCTTCACCGAGGAGGATCCATGTCATGGACTGGCTGACGCCTCTCTTATGGCGCAAGTCTTTCCGGATCTTGACCTCGATCATCCGTGGAATACCAGCGTTGCAGCTGCCGAAACGATGGCGCGGCAGGCTGAGACAGCGGCGAGGGATCACGATCGTCGTGTTACCAACACGGACGGTGCTTCGGTTTCGACGCAGCGATCCTGTCATGTATACGGTAACAGTGCCGGCTTCCTCGGCAGTCGTATCGGTACGCGCCACAGCATCAGCTGCGGTGTTATCGCCGAAGACGGCCAAGGCATGCAGCGCGACTTCTATTACAGCGTTGCGCGTTCGATAGACGATCTGGACAGTCCTGAGCGGATCGGGCTGGAAGCGGCTCGGCGGGCCGTGGCTCGGCTCGATGCGCAACCGATCAAGACCGGTCGTTATCCGGTACTGTTTTCGGCCGAAATTGCCGGCGGCTTGATCGGGCATTTGATTGGCGCGCTGAGCGGCGGCTCGCTGTATCGCAATGCATCGTTTCTAACGAATTCGTTGGGTCGCAAACTGCTCCCGGATGGATTCTCGGTGGTTGAGCGGCCCCTGGTTCAGCGCGGCCCCGGCAGTGCGGCCTTCGACGGTGACGGTGTGGCTACGTTCGATAAAGCCTTCATCGATCGTGGCGAGATCGTTTCGTACGTGCTCGGCAGTTACTCGGCGCGGCGTCTGCGCATGACGACCACTGCCAACGCCGGTGGCGTACACAACGTGCGGGTCGAGGGTCCGTGTCGACCGATTGCCGAGTTGATCGGGGGCATTGAGGAAGGTGTGCTGGTCACCGAACTGATCGGTCAGGGCGTCAACATCGTGACGGGTGATTACTCGCGAGGCGCGGCGGGATTCTGGATTTCCAATGGCCAGATTGTGCACCCGGTCGATGAGATCACGATCGCGGGACACCTTGCCGACATGTACGGATCGCTGGCGGGGCTCGGTGACGATCCGGATCACCGCGGCAATGTTGTCACCGGTTCGCTGCTGATCGAAGGCATGACGGTTGCCGCCGGTTGAACGCGCAACAGGTTGCTGAAAAACTCCGCATTCGCGGAGTTTTTCAGCAATCATCTGTTTCCCTTCTATTCCCCTTCGCCGAACCGGTCTGCAATCAGGTCGGTGATCGCCTGCATTGCATCGACTTCGTCGTCACCTTCGATGCGTAATCCGATTACCGTGCCCTGCGATGCCGCGAGCAGCATGATGCTCATGATGCTTTTGCCATCCACCGTCTTCGCCGCGTCCACCACCTGAATCTTCGAACCGTAGCGCTTTGCCACGTTGACGAGTTTGCTCGCCGCGCGCGCATGCAGCCCCAGCTTATTGATGATCGTAACGCTGCACTCTTGCATGGATATCGGCCCGTCAGATGCGTTTTTCAGATGCGTTGTTTCATATGCGTTGCTCCAACTCGCGGTGGCGCACCAGCACGTTCGGAATCGTGTTGTGGAAATGGCGGCTGAGCTTTTCGGCCATATATACGGAGCGATGTTGCCCGCCCGTACAGCCAATCGCCACCGTCATGTAGATGCGATTGTTCTGCTCGAACTTGGGTAACCAGGTTTCGAGATAGCGGCGGATGTCATCGTACATCGCAAGCACGTCGGCATCGGCTTCGAGATAGGCTCGGACCGCCTCGTCCTTGCCGGTCAGTCGCCGCAGTTCGGGCACGTAGTGCGGATTCGGCAGACAGCGTATGTCGAATACCAGATCTCCGTCGACCGGAATGCCGAACTTGAAACCGAACGAACGAAACAGCAGCGACAGCCCCGACGTCGTCTTGGACGCGATGCGCGCGCCGATCAGATCGATGAGCGCCTGAGTTGCAAGCTGGGTTGTGTCGATCACGAGATCGGCGAGGTCGGCAATGCTCGCGAGAAGTTCGTGCTCGGCCTCGATGGCCTGGCGCAGGTCCGTTGTTTCGTTGGTCAGTGGATGGCGTCTGCGCGTCTCGCTGAAGCGTTTCACCAGCGTCGGCCCCAGTGCGTCGAGGTAGATCACTTCGCAGTCGAGGTCCATACGATCCAGCGACAGCAATATTTCCGGGAATCGCTTCAGGTCGGCCGGGGAGTTGCGCGCATCGATGCTGACCGCCAGCCGCTGGCTGTAATGTTGCGGATCGCGCAGGGCGGTATGCACCAGTGCGGGTAGCAAGCCGACCGGAAAATTGTCGATGCAGTTGAATCCGGCGTCTTCGAGCACGTGCAGCGCGGTGCTCTTGCCGGAACCCGAACGGCCGCTGATGACGACCAGTTTCATGTCAGCGGGCCCTCATCGATGCGCTGATCTCGTGTCAGGCATGGCCGCGTAAGTTGTCGCGCTTCTTTTCCTTGTGCTTGACGATCTGACGGTCGAGTTTGTCGATCAACGCATCGATGGCGGCGTACAGGTCTTCGGACACTGCGTCGGCGAACAGTTCGGCGCCGCTGGTGTGGACGGTTGCTTCGGCCTTCTGAATCAGTTTCTCGACCGACAGTACTACGTGGACGTTGGTGATGTGATCGTAGTGGCGTTCGAGTCGAGCGAATTTACTGGTGACGTAATGATTCAACGATTCGGTGACATCGATGTGATGGCCGCTGATATTCAACTGCATGGGCATTCTCCTCGTAACCGGGGAAGCGATGGAATGGGCAAGGGACAGGTGTTGACGACAAGGAACGATCAAACCAGCCGTTTGCGTTCGTTCGACGGGGGAATCGAAAGTAGCTCGCGATATTTGGCAACCGTGCGCCGCGCTACGTTAATCTTCTGTGCTTTGAGTATCGCCGTGATTTTGCTGTCACTCAACGGCTTTTGCGGGTTCTCTTCTGCGGTAAGCTTCTTGATCAGCGCGCGGATTGCGGTGCTCGACACTTCGCCGCCGGTGCTGGTGCCCACATGGCTCGAAAAGAAGTATTTCAGCTCGAAAATACCGCGTGGTGTGTGCATGTATTTGCGCGTCGTGACCCGCGAAATCGTCGATTCGTGCATTGACACGGCTTCCGCGATGTCGTGCAGCACCAGCGGTTTCATCGCTTCTTCGCCGTATTCCAGGAAACCGCGCTGGTGCTCGACGATCTTGGTGGCAACCTTCAGCAGCGTCTCGTTGCGGCTCATCAAGCTCTTCAGGAACCAACGCGCTTCCTGCAGATTGTCGCGCAGATAGGTATTTGTGTCGCCGGAGTCGGCGCGCCGTATCAGATTCGCATACTGCGCATTGATTCGAATCCGCGGCGTAGTGTCCGGGTTCAATTCCACGAGCCACTTGTCGCGCTGCCGCCGGACCAGCACGTCCGGGACGATGTACTGTGTTTCGTCGACCGAGACGGCCGTACCCGGACGGGGGTTGAGCGATCTGATCAGCGCGATCACATCGCGTATCGCGTCTTCGTCGAGTCGTGTCTTGCGCATCAGCGCCGGCAGATCATGTGCAGCAAGCAACTCCAGATGATCCGCAACGAGCGAGCGTGCCTCGACAACCCAAGCGGTGTCGTTGCTCAATTGATTAAGCTGGATCAACAGGCATTCGCGCAGATCGCGTGCCGCAACGCCCGGTGGATCGAATTGCTGGATTCGCTTGAGTACCGCAACTACTTCGTCGGTTTCGATGTCCGCTTCGGCAGGAAACCCGGAGACGATCTCGTCGACGGATGCGATGAGCATTCCGTCCACGTCGACGCCATCGATCACCGCGCGGCCGATGGCGAGGTCGCGCTCCGACATCGGCGTTAGATTCAATTGCCACAGCAGGTGATCCTGCAGCGATTCTTCGGTTCCGGTGCGCTGGGTTGAGTCAAAATCTTCATCGGCGCCGGATGGCGCTGCGGGTGCGGCCTGGAAGACATCCTCCCAGGAACTGTCGACCGGCAGCTCTTCCGGCATCTGCTCGGCGAGTGCGTCGCCATCGCCGGCGAGTTCGCGGAATTCCTCCGCCTCTGCCACCGGCGATTCGTCTTCCGGATTCGACACCTCCGCAGCGGCGCCGTCGTCTTCGTCTTCGACGAGTTCCAGCATCGGATTGGATTCCACCGCCTGCTGGATTTCCAGGGTCAGGTCCAACGTCGACAATTGCAGCAGGCGAATTGCGTGCTGCAACTGCGGCGTCATCGTCAGGGATTGGCCGAGCTTGATGGAGAGCGACTGTTTCATATGTCGGAGGCCGCCCTCACAGGCGGAATTGCGCGCCCAGATAGACGCTGCGCACCTTTTCGTTCGCCAGGATGGCGTCGGTGTCGCCATCCGCGATGATGTGTCCCTCACTGACGATATAGGCGCGATCGCAGATATCGAGGGTCTCGCGAACGTTGTGGTCGGTGATGAGCACGCCGATCTTTCGTTGCGCAAGGTCGCGGATCATGGCCTTGATCTCGCCCACCGAGATCGGATCGACGCCGGCGAACGGCTCGTCGAGCAGAATGAACTTCGGTTCGCTGGCCAGCGCGCGCGCGATTTCTACGCGCCGCCGCTCGCCACCCGACAAGCGCTCGCCGAGCTGAGTACGAACACCCTGCAAATGGAACTCATCGAGCAGTTGTTCGAGCCTGCCGCGACGCTCCGCCTTGGACAAATCGCGCTTCAGCTCGAGGATTGCCAGAATATTGTCGGCAACGCTGAGTTTGCGAAATACGCTGGCTTCCTGCGGCAGATAGCCGACACCGAGTCGCGCGCGTTCGTGCATCGGCTTGCGGGTTATCGGCTGACCGTCGAGTTCGATCACGCCGGCGTCGGCTTTGACCAAGCCGACGATCATATAGAAGCTTGTCGTCTTGCCGGCACCGTTGGGTCCGAGCAGACCAATGATTTCACCGCGCGCCACAGACAGGCTGATATCGGCAACTGCGGTGCGCGTTCCATAGTGCTTTTCGAGGTGCTGGGCGACGAGCTGTGACACTTAATGCGTCTTCTGTGAAAGCGGCGTCTTCTGTGAAGGCATCGTCTTCAGTGGCGTTTGTTCCGGTGGCGTTTTCTCTGGCACCGGCGGTTCGAGCGGTACGCCAGGCGTTTGCGGCTCGTTTTGCTTTTTCGTCGGCGCCGGCTGCTTCTTCAGTGCCGCCGGCTGCAGGATCATCTGCACGTGACCCTGCCCGTTAGCCTGAGCATCGACCTTACCTTCGCGAACGTTGTATTTGATCAGCTCCCCGGTGAATTCGTTTTTGTCCTGCGTCAGGAACGCATCGCCCGTGAGTTCGACGCGCTCTTCCTGCGTGAAGTAGACAATTTTTTTCGCCCTCGCATACACAACGGATTCATTCGGCTTTACCTGCTGCTGATAGTGCGCAGGATCACCCTCGGCGATGATGCGCACGACGAGTTGGTCCTTCAGTTCCACCGTCATCGTATCGCCGGTGACCTTCATCGTACCCTGCTCCATCTGCACGGAGCCGTGATAGACCGCGATGCTTTTGTTCTGGTCCAGCTCCGCCGAATCCGAGTGAATGTGAATCGGCTGCTGTGAATCTTCTGGAAGCGCCCACGTCACGCTGCAAGCGAGCAGCATCGCGATTGATGCGCATGTTGCGAGCCCGTCTGCGAGCCAGCTTGTGAACAATCGGGCGAGCCTATTGTGGTTTTGTCGTTGCACGCTTGAACTGGTCTGGCATGACAATGGTATGAACCCTTTCAGAGGCGCTCGATGACAACTTCAGGAGACTGGTGTTCAGATTTCCGGACATGCCCACCGCGAAGGTGCGTCCGGAACTGGTATCGATGATAACAGGTTGGTCGGTCTCGGCGAATTGGCGACTCGGGTAGACGCGCAACGCCGCACAAGTGATTTCGATTCGATTCGGTTCCTGTTGCACGAGATGTACGTCGTCGCGCAGAAAGATGACTTCCTCGGTGTTTCCATGGGCGTCGCTCGTGTCGCGAACGAACCCTTGCTTTGAGCGTGCAAACCAGGGCGGTTGGGGGGCGCGAAACAGTGTCATCGTTGGCGAGACCAATCGGGTGAGGCGTTCATCTTCGTAGTGACGGATTTCCGTCGATACCAGACGATAGCGCACCGATCCGTCATCTCCGAATTGAGTGACGGTCGCTTTGTCCATGTACAGGTCGGGTTCGCCCGCCGCGGTCGGGTGCTCATTTGTCGTGACGTCGATGTGCTTCCAGTCACTGAGCGAAACGAGTAACGCAAGGCATCCGAAGATGACGAGTAACCAGGGCCAGCGATTCATGTGTCGTAGCGACCGAGCGCGGCCGCCCATGTTTGTTGGGCGATCATCAGCAGGTGACACACTTCGCGTACCGCGCCGAGCCCCGCTGGCGCCTGGGTGACATAGTCGGCGCGCTCGATGATTTCGGGGTGCGCCGAAGGTACGGAGAGCTTCAGACCAACCCGATTGAACAACGGCAGATCGCCGAGGTCGTCGCCGACGTGGGCGATATGCGGACGATCGATGCCGGTATGGTGGATCAGGTCGTCGAGTGCGCGCGCCTTGTCCGCTGCATCCTGATAAACGTGCTGGATCCCCAGTTCGGCCGCGCGGCGTGCGACGAGCTTCGAGTGGCGCCCGGTTATGATCGCAATGAGCAAGCCGGTATCGCCCAGCATTTTGATGGCGGCGCCGTCCTGGGTGGAAAACGACTTGGACTCTTCGCCGTCGTCGGCATAGTACAACCGGCCGTCGGTCAGCACGCCGTCGACGTCGAGAATCAGCAATCGCACGGCGCGTGCTTTATCGAGAATTGCCTCGGGGTAGTTCATTTCGCCGGACACTTTCTTTTGACGTGAGGCCAGTATGGGACTGCAGATCGAACCGCGGTCAAGGACGAGCGATTAAATGTGTTGTGGCTGCCTTATTGCAAGGCAGGCCTATTGCAAAGGCGGGCGTGTTGTACGGTGCGTCCATTGCGAGGCGGCGCAACCTGCGGTGCCGGTCGGCCGACGACACGCCCCTCCGTAGGATTGGGAGGCTCGCGAGCGGCGTGCGCGAGCGGCGTGCGCGAGCGATGGTATAGTTGCGCCGCGCCAACCTTTGTCAGGCACTCGAGCCATCAATTCTCGTGACCGATAATCTGATCGAAATCGAAGGGCTGCGGTTTTCTCGCGGCGACCGGGTCGTCTTCGATGGCCTGGACATGGTAGTGCCACGTGGCCAGATTACCGCGCTGATGGGACCGAGCGGCACCGGGAAGACGACCTTGCTGCGAATTATCGGTGGCCAGATCCGTCCGGACAGCGGCCGCGTAATCGTCGATGGCCTCGACGTGCCATCGCTGTCGCGTGGCGAGTTGTTCGAATTGCGGCGCAACATGGGCATGTTGTTTCAGTCGTCGGCGTTGTTCACAGACCTGTCCGTGTTCGAAAACGTTGCGTTCCCGCTGCGCGCCCATACGAATCTGCCGGATGAGATGATTCGCGACCTTGTGCTGATGAAGCTGAATGCGGTCGGCTTGCGCGGGGCGCGCGACCTGATGCCATCCCAACTGTCCGGGGGGATGTCGCGGCGGGTAGCGCTGGCGCGCACAATTGCGCTCGACCCAAAGTTCATCATGTACGACGAGCCGTTCACCGGGCAGGACCCGATTGCGATGGGCGTGCTTGTGTCGTTGATCCGCGGTTTGAACGAGGCATTGGAGATGACCAGTCTCGTTGTTTCGCACGATATTCACGAAACGACCAGCATTGCCGACCAGATTTACATCATTTCGGACGGGCGCGTGATCGGGATGGGGACGCGGGACGAGTTGCGTGACCATCCCTCGACGATGGTGCGGCAATTCATGCTCGGGTCGCCGGACGGCCCGGTGCCTTTCCATTACCCGGCAGACAATTTTTTCGACGACGTCATGGGGGATGCGTGATGTTGCGGTATCTGCGGCTGCTGGGGCAGTGGGCGCTGAGTTGGATTGGCTCGCTCGGCCGCGCTGCGCTGGTGTGGTTTCATGCGTTGGCCGGGTTGCCGCGGCGCGGCGACCCGACCTTGTTGATCAAGCAGATTTACCAGATCGGCGTGTTGTCGCTGATCATCATCGTGCTGTCCGCATTCTCGATCGGCGCGGTGCTCGCGTTGCAGGGTTACACACAGTTGGCGCGAGTCGGTGCACAAGAGTCCGTCGGGCTCGGCGTTGCATTGGTGCTGTTGCGCGAACTGGGACCGGTGGTGACCGGGTTGCTGTTCGCCGGGCGTGCCGGCTCGGCGGTTGCGGCGGAGATCGGCTTGATGAAAGCGACGGATCAGCTCTCCAGCATGGAAATGATGGGCGTCGATCCGTTGCGTCGCATCGTTGCACCGCGCCTTTGGGCGGGCATGATCTGCCTCCCGCTGCTGACGTTGATTTTCAACTCGGTGGCAATCTGGGGCTCGTCGATCGTTGGCGTCAAATGGCTCGGTGTCGATCCGGGTGGATTCTGGGGCGGCATGCAGGATGGTGTGCAGATGTGGCAGGACGTTGGCAAAGGCATGGTCAAGGCAGTGGTGTTCGCGATGGTCGTCAGTTGGATCGCGGTATTTCAGGGGTATGATGCAACGCCGACCGCCGAAGGCATCAGCAGCGCCACGACCAAAACGGTGGTCTATTCATCCATTGCCATTCTGGCCCTCGACTTTATCCTCACCCTCGTCATGTACGGAGAGTTCAATTGATTCGGATGCGCACGATCGAAATCAGCGTCGGCGCTTTTGTCCTCGCGGGAATTCTGGGCCTGGTGTTTCTCGCATTCCGCGTCAGCGGCGTCGACGTCGGTAGCACGACCGGCATCTACCTTCTGAAAGCGAAATTCGACAACGTGGCGGGACTGCGCGTGCGCTCGAAGGTGACTCTGGCCGGTGTCACGATTGGACGGGTTTCGAAAATCGGTGTCGACAGTGCACTCGGCGAGGCCGTGGTCACGATGGAGATCACCGATGACGTCAATGACCTGCCCGTCGACACCGGCGCGCGCATTCAGAGCGAAGGATTTCTCGGTGGCCAGTACATCAGCCTGATTCCTGGCGGGGAAGACAAACTGCTCAAGAACGGCGATACGATCACCAACACGCAAGGCGCGTTGGTTCTGGAAGATCTGATCGGCAGCTTTCTAACGAAAATGGGATCGAAATGATGCGCAAGGCGAACATTCTGCTTGGCGGGTTCGCGCTCGTCGTTGCGTTGGTCTGCTCGGCGGCGGTGGACCCTCGAACGGTCATCAGCCAGGCGGCCGATTCGCTCATCCAGGTCATCAAGCAAGGCAAGACATATTTCGACAAGGACCCGGACCGCTTCTATTCTGAAGTTGAGAAGGTGCTCGACCCGACGATGGACTTCGATACGTTCTCGCGCGGCGTGATGGCGAGGTACTACAAGCGGGCCACACCCGATCAACGCGAGCGGTTCGAATCGACATTCAAGGCCGGCCTGGTGCGCACCTATGGCAAAGCGCTGCTGGATTTCGGTGACGAGAAGATCGTGGTGTTGCCGGAAGACCGGCCGTCACCGCAACCCGACCGGGACAGCGTGAGGATGGAAGTTCACTCCAAGGAAGGCAAAATTTATCCGGTGATCTACTCGATGCGCCTCGGTAGCGACGGTTCCTGGCGTATCTACAACATCATCATCAACGGCATCAATATCGGTTTGACGTATCGCAATCAATTTGCCAGCGCGATGCAGGCACCGGAGAACCACCACAGTCTGGATGAAGTGATCAGCGGCTGGGGCGAGTCGATCGCGCATATCGATCCGGCGAAGCAGGGCCTGCCGGACACGTCGTCGGAGGGTGCGCCGAAGGGTTCGTCGGAGACGAATCCCGGAGACGAGTAATGTTGGAGTTGACCTCGAGCGATCTGCTGCATCACCGCGTTGCGGGTTCGGCGACGCTGATGAATGGCAAGCAGTCGCGTACGCTGTTCGACCCAGTCTTTGAAAAAGTCGGGGCCTCCGACGCGCAGGAGACGGCACCCGAAGCAATCGAAATCTCGCTCGGGGATATCAGCAACGGCAACAGCGTGCTCGTCAGTCTCATGCTCGTGTGGATGCGCCGCGCGCGTCACGCGGGTGTCGAGGTCCGGTTCATCGACATACCACCGTTGGTGGCGAGCCTGATCGAATTCACGGGTCTCGATGATGTATTGCCTGTAGCCGGAGCAGTGGCGTGATCGCCGATGAAGTACAAACGCGCGTTGCGCAAGCAATTGCGTCGTCGGAGGTCACTGCGCAGGGCGACGCGAGCCGCATGGAAGTCGTCGTTGTCAGTCCCGCCTTCGAGGGCATGAGTCGGGTGGCGAAACAGCAACTGGTTTATGCCGCGATCGCAGAACTGATCCGCGATGGCGCGCTTCACGCGGTGACGATAAGGGCTTACACGCCGGCTGAACGTGGCTGATGGACAAGCTGCTGATTGAAGGAGGCAACGCACTGCATGGCGAACTGCGCATGTCGGGCGCCAAGAACTCCACGCTGCCGATACTGGCGGCGACCCTGCTTGCCGATGACCAGGTCGTGATTGCGAACGTTCCGCACCTGCAAGATGTCACGACGATGATCGAACTGCTCGGCAGTCTCGGTGTCGAGGTCATAGTCGACGCAAAACTCAACGTCAGCGTTGGCAGCGCATCGCTCAACAGCTACCGCGCGCCGTATGATCTCGTCAAGACGATGCGCGCCTCTTTCACCGTGTTGGGACCGTTGCTCGCGCGCTATGGCCGGGCGGAAGTGTCTTTGCCAGGTGGCTGCGCGATTGGCGCTCGGCCGGTCGATCAACACTTGAAAGGCCTCACCGCATTGGGCGCCGACATCCGCGTTGAAGACGGCTACGTGATTGCGAAAGCGGCGGGCCGGTTGCGCGGCACGCACATCCTGATGGACATCACCACGGTCGGTGGCACCGAGAATCTGATGATGGCGGCGACGCTCGCACAGGGCACGACAGTGCTCGAGAATGCCGCGCGCGAGCCCGAGATCGTCGATCTTGCGGAGTGTCTCATCGCGATGGGTGCCCGCATTGAAGGCCATGGCACCGCGAAAATCGTTGTCGAAGGTGTCGAGACGTTGCATGGATGTCGCCACACGGTGATGCCGGATCGCGTGGAAGCGGGGACCTATCTGATCGCGGCTGCCGCGACGGGCGGGCGGGTTCGTTTGAAGGACACGCGTCCCGAGACACTGGAATCGGTTTTGATCAAGCTGGAGGAGGCGGGCGCGGCGCTGAGCCAGGGAAAAGACTGGTTGGAACTCGACATGAAAGGTGCGCGGCCCCGCGCTGTCGATATTCGTACAGCGCCTTATCCGGGATTTCCGACCGACATGCAGGCTCAGTTCCTGGCAATGAACGCGATCGCCGAAGGTACCAGTCGAGTGACCGAGACGATCTTCGAGAACCGCTTCATGCACGTCCCCGAGATTAATCGCATGGGTGCCAGGATTTCGCTCGACGGCAATCACACCGCGATCGTCACCGGCGTTGCGCGGTTGAAAGGCGCGCCGGTGATGGCGACAGATCTGCGCGCGTCCTTCAGTCTCGTTGTGGCGGGCCTCGTCGCCGAGGGGAAGACGATCGTGGATCGCATTTATCATATCGATCGCGGCTATGAATGCATCGAGGAAAAGCTCACGCAACTGGGTGCGCGCGTGCAGCGCCTGCACGGTCGCTGAGGCGACGGTCGTTCGGTCGTGAATGAGCCGTCAAACAGAAAGCCGCTGACGATTGCGTTGAACCGCGGTGCGCGGATCCTCGACGAATGCTTATCGATGCTTGCCGAAGCTGGTGTAACGCCGATGGAAACCATCGCCGGCAGCCGTAAACTGGTGTTCACGACGCAGGCTGGCCAGCGTCTCGTTGTGGTGCGCGGCGACGATGTGCCGGCGTATGTTGAATACGGTGCTGCAGACCTGGGCATTACCGGCAAAGACACTCTGCTCGAATACGGCGGGTCTGGATTCTACGAACGTCTGGACCTGCAGATCGCCCAGTGCCGCATCATGACGGCAGCGCCAATCGGGGCGAATCTGGAAGCCGGCACGCTTCGCGTCGCAACGAAATTCGTCAACATTGCCAAGCGGTACTTCGCGGAACAGGGCCGCCAGGCGGAGATCATCAAGCTCTCCGGGGCGATGGAAATTGCACCGCTGATGGGTCTGGCGGACTGCATTGTGGATATCGTCGAGACCGGCAATACATTGGTCGCCAACGGGCTCGAAGCGCGCGACGTCATCGCCAACGTCAGCGCGCGTGTCATCGTTAATCGCGCGTCTTTGAAACTGCGATTCGATGAGATCGAAGCATTACTTGCACGGCTGGCGCGTGTCGTCGATTCGCGAATGCACGACGATGGCTGAGCTCGAAATTCGTCGTCTGGCGAGCACCGCAACTGATTTCGATGCCGTCCTTGCCGAATTGACGCAGTGGGACGTGGCGGAGAACGATGCGCTGCTACGCGCGACGGCTGCCATTGTCGCGGACGTTCGGCGTCGCGGTGACGCGGCAGTGCTCGAATACACGGCGCGATTCGACCGGCTGAAGTGTACCGACATCGCCGAGCTCGAGATCGCTCCCGCGGAACTCGCAGCGTGTGAACGGGCGTTGCCGGAATCCGAGCGCGACGCGCTCAATCACGCGGCGCAGCGGATTCGTACGTTCCACGAGGCGCAACGCGAGACCGGTTTCGAGTTCACCGACGCGCTCGGTAATCGACTCGGCAATCGCGTGACACCGCTCGATCGAGTCGGTGTCTATGTTCCGGGGGGCCAGGCGGCATACCCCTCCACGGTCTTGATGACCGTGATTCCGGCGCACGTCGCGGGCGTTGGCGAGATCATTGTCACGGTGCCGACGCCAGAAGGTATCCGTAATCCGCTAGTGTTCGCGGCATTGCACATTGCCGGAGTCAACAAGGTGTTCTGCGTCGGTGGAGCGCAGGCAGTTGCGGCGCTGGCTTTCGGCACCGAAACGATTCCGCGGGTAGACAAAATCGTTGGGCCGGGTGGCGCGTACGTGGCCGCGGCGAAGCGGTTGGTGTTCGGTCCGGTCGGCATCGATGTGATCGCCGGACCAAGCGAAATACTGGTGATTTCGGACGGAACGGCGCCGGCAGAATGGCTGGCGCTGGACCTGTTCTCGCAGGCAGAACACGATGCGGCGGCCCAAGCGATTCTGTTGTCGCCCGACGCGGCACATCTCGATGCGGTACACGCGTCGATGCGCACCTTGCTGCCGAGCTTGTCGAGGCGCGCGACGATCGGGGAATCGCTTCGCAGTCGCGGCGCGTTGATTCACACGCGCGATCTTGACGATGCGGTCGCGATCGCCAACCGTATCGCGCCGGAACATCTCGAACTCGCCGTGGCCGACCCCGACGCGTTGCTGCCGAAGATTCGGCACGCCGGTGCAATATTCATCGGAGGCTCGACGAGCGAAGCGCTCGGCGACTATGTGGCCGGTCCCAGTCACGTGCTGCCGACGTTCGGTACTGCGCGATTCGCGTCACCACTCGGCGTCTACGATTTTCAGAAGCGCACCTCGTTGATTCGGTGTTCACCACATGGGGCGGCCGCGTTGGGTCGAATTGCGGTGACGCTTGCCGACGGCGAGGGTCTCGATGCCCATGCGCGTTCTGCAGCCGCGCGTATCGCCGGGATCGACCACAACGGTTGATGCGGCCGCTGCATCATGCCGGCGGCGGGCGCAAGCCGACGATCGCGTGCACTTCGAACTGGACGCTGCCGCGCAGCACTTTCAGCTTGACGTCGCTGCCGGGTTCGGCGACGCCGATCTGACGCGTGACGATGCGTGGGCTGAGTGCTGGTTGATCGTTGACGGCGACGATCACGTCGCCGGGTTTCAGCCCTGCCTTTGCTGCGGGGCTCGCGTGGACGACATTGGCGACGGTCAGCCCGACGTGGCCCGGTTCGACCGGACTGTTGTTGACCTCTATGCCGAGCCAGCCGCGTATGACGCGGCCTTCGGCGATGATCTCGTCGAGTATCGAGAGGGCCAGCTTTACCGGGACCGCAAAGCCTATTCCCTGGGAACCACCAGTGGCGCTGTAGAACATCGAGTTGATTCCGATCAACCGGCCCTGCGCGTCGATCAACGCACCGCCCGAATTACCCGGATTGATCGCAGCATCGGTCTGCAGGAAGTCGTCGTACGGACTGCTGCTGAGGCCGTAGCGGCCCTTCGCACTGATGATGCCCATAGAGACCGTTTGGCCGATACCAAACGGATTGCCAATGGCGAGCACGACATCGCCGACGCGCGCGTCGGTAGATGAGCCCACCTCGATCGGCTTCAGACCCATCGCGTTTGCGCGGATCACTGCGAGATCCGTTTCCGGGTCGGTGCCGACGATTTGAGCGGATGTCGTCTGCCCGTCGAAGAATGCCACCAGGATTTCGTCGGCATCCGCGATCACGTGCGCGTTGGTCAGGATGTAGCCATCACTACGGACGATTACACCTGACCCCAACGAATTCTGAAGGTGGCGATTGGAGATGTTCGCTGCATCGCACAGTTTACGATAGCGCGGCAGATCGCAAATCGGTTGCACGCGCGTATGAACGATCTTGCTGGAATAGATATTAACGACGGATGGCTCGGCGGCTTCGACGGCGTCTGCGAAGCCGCTACTCGACGCACTCGGCCGATCCGTCCATGCAACGATTGCGAAGCCCAACAGCCCGCCGACCAGGGCTGCCAACACCAGATAGCGAATGATGTGGGACATTGGCTGGCCGCTCGATGCGGCATTGCTAGACGATTGATACGGCAGTCTAACAGCGCCGCCACCGCCCCTGGGTGTATCGGACTTGCGATTGTTTTCAGCGGACCGATCAGTAAAGTGCAGTCTTTTTGCGCGACTCATTGATGACCCCGGCCGAGCAGTACAGCGTCTGTCTTTCGCTGCCTGGATTTATCGACGACCCCGCACAACGCGATGCAGTGCGGCGACTCGATGATCTGTGCAATCGGCTGATCGGCGCGCGCAACGACGAGGCGTCACTCGCTGGGCGTCTGAAGGCCCGATTCATGGGCGAACGTCGTGACCTCGTCGAAGGTCTTTACATGTGGGGTGGCGTCGGTCGTGGCAAGACGTTCCTGATGGACCTGTTTTTCGCGTGCGTTCCGTTTCCCGAAAAGCGGCGCACACACTTTCATCGATTCATGCGGCGCGTGCATAGCGAGCTCACACAGTTGGCAGGCACGTCCGATCCGTTGGAGACGGTCGCGCGGCGTCTGGCGGCCGAGGCTCGTGTGTTGTGTTTCGATGAATTCTTCGTCGCCGACATCGGCGATGCGATGATTCTCGGCGGACTCCTCGAGTACTTGTTCGATGCCGGTGTCACTCTGGTTGCGACGTCGAACATTCCGCCGCAGTCGCTATACGAGAATGGCCTGCAGCGGCGTCGGTTCCTGCCGGCGATCGAACTGCTCGAGCGTCATACTCAGATATTGAATCTCGATGGCGGCACGGACTATCGCCTGCGATTGCTCGAACAGGCACAGACGTATCGGGCGCCATTGGATGCGACTGCGGATGCATGGCTGGCAGAGCGCTTCGCGGCATTGACGCTCGAACATTCGCGCGCCGAGACGAACATCGAACTCGAGATCGAGGGTCGACCAATACGCTGCCGGCGCTCGGCGCACGATGTTGCGTGGTTCGATTTCGCCGCAGTGTGCGATGGTCCGCGCAGCCAGAACGACTACATCGAACTGGCTCGCCTGTACAACGCGGTGCTGATCAGCGATGTACCGATTTTCACGGAACGCAGCGAAGATCAGGCACGGCGCTTCATCAGCCTCGTCGATGAGTTTTACGATCACAACGTCAAGTTGATCGTTTCGGCGGCGGCGCCTGCCGAGACGCTCTATCAGGGCACGCGCCTGGCGTTCGAATTCGAACGAACGCGCAGCCGTTTGCGTGAAATGCGCTCGCACGAATATCTGTCGAGGACGCATCGTGCGTAACGGTAGATTTGTTTGTAAAAGCCCCGGCGCTCGGCTAAGATTCGCGCTCAAAAATTTCCCGCCCTAAGCGTATCCATATGAAAACTTTGAGTATTCGTGCGCAGGATGTCCGCCACGACTGGTTGGTGGTCGACGCGGCGGAGCGTACGCTCGGGCGCCTGGCTACCGAAATCGCACACCGCTTGCGCGGTAAGCACAAAGCCGAATACACACCGAACGTCGATACCGGCGACTTCATCATCGTGGTCAACGCGGAAAAGGTGCGCGTGACCGGGCGTAAACTGACCGACAAGATCTACTACCGCCACACC
Organism: uncultured Gammaproteobacteria bacterium; assembly: GCA_963735085.1. Classification (GTDB taxonomy): domain Bacteria; phylum Pseudomonadota; class Gammaproteobacteria; order Pseudomonadales; family Azotimanducaceae; genus DATJGR01. Next base: position 420,969 of record CAVTJP010000005.1, on the reverse strand, counting down.
GGATATCCGGGCGGCATCAAGGGGGTTGCTTTCGAGAAGCTGCAAGCCGAACAGCCGGAGCGCATCATCGAAACCGCCGTCAAGGGCATGCTGCCGCACAATCCATTGGGTCGCGCGATGTTCAGAAAGCTCAAGGTTTATGCGGGTCCGAATCACCCTCATGCAGCTCAACAGCCGCAGACGTTGGAAATCTAACTCATGCCAGTCAATCAGCACTATGGAACCGGCCGCCGCAAGACGTCGACCGCGCGAGTTTTCGTGACGTCGGGCAACGGCGAGATCAGGGTGAACGAGCGAACGCTCGATCAATATTTCGGTCGCGAAACGGCGCGCATGGTGGTACGGCAACCATTGCAGGTCGTCGAGGCTGCCGATCGATTCAATGTATACGTCACCGTCAAGGGTGGTGGTGGCTCGGGGCAGGCAGGCGCGATTCGTCACGGCATTGCGAGAGCGTTGGTGCAATACGACGAAACGTTGCGGCAGCCGCTGCGTCGCGCCGGATTCCTGACGCGCGATTCACGCGAGGTGGAACGCAAGAAGGTCGGCCTGCGGAAAGCACGTAAGCGTCCGCAATATTCGAAACGATAGTTTTCCCGAAGGTACTTCGCGCCGACCGATGCTCACATAGAGCAACGCGGTGTCACCGAGTGACGCGCCAATGACACTTGTGCGCTGACACGCTGTGCCGCATCGGTCCGCCCCTTTAGAAAAATGGTCTTCGATGCGTCGTCCCGGCGCCCCGAGCGCGGATGCGGTGTGATAGAATTTTGCGCGGTCGTGGGGTTGGTAAATGGAGCATCGTGATGAGTGGTGACGAGGTCAATAAGCAGCGTCGCTACTTTCTCATTGGTGCCACGGCCGTGGTCGGCGGGGTTGGAGTTGTTGGTGCCGCTGTGCCTTTCGTAGCGTCGTGGAGTCCCAGCGCGAAAGCGCGCGCGCTCGGCGCGCCGATCAAAGTCGATATCTCCAGGTTGAAACCGGGTGAAATGCTCGGACCGATTCCGGCCTGGCGTAGTCAACCGATTTTCATTGTCTATCGAACGCCTAAGGCACTCGCTGAGTTGCCGAAGCTTGATGCAAGCCGGGCCGACCCGCACTCGCTTCAGGCGCAGCAACCGAAAGATTGTCAGAATGAATGGCGCTCGATCCGTCCGGAGATCGGCGTCTACATTGGCATCTGCACGCACCTGGGATGCTCACCGAAATACTACCCGATCGTGACGCCGGAGCCATGGGATGCGAACTGGGAAGGCGGCTTTTTCTGTCCCTGTCATGGTTCGATGTACGACCTGGCCGGGCGTGTGCAGAAGGACGTTCCTGCACCGTTGAACCTGGTGGTGCCCCCGTATAGCTTCGCCAGCGACACGGTCATCAATGTCGGAATCGGTGAGGAGAACGCCTGATGCAACAGTCACCGACACCTTCTCGAGTTCCGGGCAAGTGGACGACATTCATGACGTGGGTCGATCGAAGATTTCCTGCGACGGAAACCTTCGAATACCACATGTCGAAGTACTACGCGCCGAAGAACTTCAATTTCTGGTACTACTTCGGCGTGATCGCCGTTGTGGTGCTGGTGCTTCAACTCATCACCGGCATCTGGTTGACGATGAGTTACGTACCGAGCGCCGACGGCGCCTTTGCGTCCGTTCAATACATCATGCGGGATGTGCAGTACGGCTGGTTGCTGCGATATCTGCACACGACTGGTGCCTCGGCTTTCTTCGTGGTCGTGTATCTGCACATGTTCCGCGGTTTGATGTACGGCTCGTATCGCGAACCGCGCGAACTGCTCTGGCTGATCGGTATGGCAATCTTTGTCGCGATGATGGCTGAAGGCTTTTTCGGCTACCTGTTGCCATGGGGCAACATGTCGTACTGGGCGGCGCAGGTCATCGTCTCGTTGTTCGGTGCAATTCCGGTTGTCGGCGGTGACCTGATGCAATGGATACGCGGCGATTATGTGATCTCGGAGGTCACGCTGAACCGCTTCTTCGCGCTGCATGTGATTGCGTTGCCGCTGGTGCTGGTGATGCTGGTGTTCGTCCACATCGTCGCGTTGCACCACGTCGGTTCCAACAATCCGGACGGCGTTGACATCAAGAAGCAAAAAGACGCGGACGGTGTGCCGCTGGACGGCATTGCGTTTCATCCGTACTACACCATCGGGCACGATCTGCCGGGCATCGTGCTGTTCCTCATCGTGTTCTGCGCGATCGTCTTCTTCCTACCCGAGATGGGTGGCTATTTCATCGAGCAGCCAAATTTCTATGAGGCCGATCCGCTGAAGACGCCGGCGCATATTGCTCCGGTGTGGTATTACACGCCGTTCTACGCGATGTTGCGCGCCGTGACCTATCCGCTATTCGGTGTGGAAGCCAAGCTGTGGGGCTTTTCCGTCATGGCGGCAGCGATCGCGTTGCCCGCGATGCTGCCATGGCTCGATCGCAGCCCGGTCAAGTCGATTCGATACAAAGGTGTGATCTCGAAGGTGATGCTCGGCGCATTGGTCATCAGCTTCTTCATCCTCGGTTACCTCGGCACGATTCCGCCGTCGGGTCCGGCCAAATTGCTCGCGCAGATATGCTCGATCATATATTTCTCGTATTTCGTGCTGATGCCCTGGTATACGCGGGTCGAAAAGACCAAGCCGGTACCCGACCGGGTGACGATGCGATGAAGCGCTCAATCTGGCTGTTGGCAATGCTTGTGTTACCGGCATTCGGTTATGCATCGGAGGAAGTGAACTGGAAGATGCAGCCGTTTCATCCGAACACGCAGGACAAGCCGTCGTTGCAGCGCGGCATGCGTCTGTTCGTGAACTATTGCATGGGATGTCATTCGCTCAAATTTGCGCGTTACGAGCGAACCGCTGATGACTTGGAGATCCCACACGACATCGCTTTGACGGATCTCATATTCACTGGTCAGAAGATTGGCGGCTTGATGACGAACGCGATGCCATCGGAGGAGTCGAAGGCCTGGTTTGGCGCGGCGCCCCCGGATCTGACGCTTGAGGCCAACGCGCGTGGTACCGACTGGGTGTACAACTACCTGCAGGCGTTCTACATCGACCCGGCGCGTCCGTTTGGCGTCAACAACAAGGTGTTCCCGAACGTTGCGATGCCGGATCCTTTCCTGCAACTGCAAGGCACCCCGGTCGAGGCATGCCACCAGGTACCGAAGATCGCAGCAAATGGCGGCGAGATGCGAGACCCGTTGATTGCGGGCCGGAGTATCACGCAGAAGGAGTGCGGTTTCATCGATGTGGTCGAAGGCACCGGGAAGCTCAACCCGAAGGAATTCCGGCAAGCTGCCTATGACCTGACCAACTTCCTCTACTACGTGGCCGAACCCGCGCGAAGCGAACGCGAACACTTGGGCGTCTACGTGTTGCTGTTCCTCCTGGTACTTTATGTCTTCACGGCGTTGTTGGGCCGCGAATACAACAAGGAAGTCCACTGATCGGTGAACTGGTCCGACGCCCTCTGCGCGGACCTCTCCATTACTACGGAACGACCGCGTGGGGTCGGCCCAACAATTAGTTAGCAAGTGAGGCGCCGCAATGAGCGTTGTGACCAGACGATCTTCGATGACCTTCTTCTCCGATCCCCGTGACCACTACAGTCATCGGGTACGCATGGTGCTCGCGGAGAAGGGGGTGACGGTCGAAATTGTCGATGTGGACCCAGACCACAAGCCGGAGGATCTTGCAGAGATCAATCCGTACAACAGCGTGCCGACTCTGCTGGACCGCGATTTAGTGCTCTATGAGTCCGCGGTGATCATGGAGTACCTCGATGAGCGTTTCCCGCATCCGCCGCTGCTGCCGGTGTATCCGGTCGCACGCGCGCAGAGCCGCCTGCTGGTCCATCGGATTGAGAAGGACTGGAGCCACCGCGTCGATCTGTTGATGATCGGCAAGGGGCGTGAGACGGTCTTGACGCGCGCGCGAACCGAATTGCGCGAAAGCATCATCAGCGTGGCCCCGGTGTTCGTCGAAAAGCCATTCTTCATGAGCGACGAATTCACGCTGGTAGACTGTTGCGTCACGCCGATTCTTTGGCGCCTGAAGGTACTCGACATCAAGTTACCGGAGCGTTCGACGAAGGCGATGCAGAAGTACATGCAATCGATGTTCGAAAGGCCTTCGTTTCGTGAGAGCCTGACGGAGGCCGAGTTGGAAATGCGCGAGTGACCTCGCACCGGCCCTACCTGTTGCGTGCCATGCATGAGTGGGTGCTCGATAACAACCTGACCCCGTACGTGATCGTTGATGCGTCCGCAAACAATGTCGAAGTTCCCGCAGGTCACGTGGAGAATGGTCGCATCGTGTTGAATTTATCGACGGCGGCGATCCGAAATATGACCATCAGCAACGAGTGTCTCGAATTCGACGGCCGATTTGGTGGGCGTGCGTTTCACGTGAGCGCGCCGATCAACGCGGTGTTGGCGGTGTACGCGAAGGAGACTGGGCAGGGTATGGCGTTCGAGCCTGAGAAACCCGTTGCTTCAGACGACCCTGCGCCACCGGAGCCAACCCCCGGTGGTCATCTGCGGGTCATCAAATAGCGCCGCGAAGCAGACGACGCTCGTAGCGCGCGGCACCTTTTGCCGATCGGAAGCCTAGTCGGTGTAATCAAACACCTTGACGATCTTCGAAACGCCGAACACGGTCTGCGCAACATCGACCGCGTAGCGGGCTTGATCCCTCGACACCTTGCCCATCAGATAGACAACGCCGTTTTCGGTGGTCACGTTGATTCGATTGGCTTTGATGGCACCATGAGCCTCGAGTTTGGTTTTCACCTTCGACGTCAGCCAGGTGTCGTTGCTGCGCGCGCCCAACGATGTGGCACCGCCGACAGTCAATTCGTTGTGAACGCTGCGGACCGGCGCGAGCGTGTTGGTAACCTCGGCGGCCTTGGTTTTCAGTTCTTCGGTTGCCACCTCGCCTACGAGGAGAACCACACCGTCGCGGCATACGACTACCAGGTGTGCTGAATCGAAACCCGGATCGGACGCTTTGATTTCCTTTGCGACCTGATACTCGAGCTGCTGATCGTTCCACACTGCCGCGGGGATGGCCGTGCCGGTGGCGCTCGTCGACGCGCACGCGCTCACGATGACGATCGCAATGCCCAGGACGATGACTCGTCGGATGTACTTCAAGGTGTGAATGCGTTTTGTATCCAGTCAAACCGCAGGCGGTAGTGTCGCCTTGCGACCGATACCACGTCAAATCGGCAGGGCATGTCATCCGACCGATGACTCAAGAAATGACGGGCGGCGCGAATGAGCCGCAACTGCTTGCTGCGGTCTACTGTGTCAGCTCCATCTCCGAAATCGGCGCGGCTGCGGTATCGCACTTCCACAAAGACGATTTCGCCTTTGTGCATCATGACCAGATCGATTTCGCCGGCGCGTATTCGATAGTTTCGGACGATGATGTGGAGCCCGCGGTGCGTCAGAAAGCGTTCCGCGGCGCGTTCCGCACGACGACCGATCTCGGTGGAGGTGGTCGAGTCAATCGACCACGGTAGGCATCGCCACGAGCATGCCATTCTGAACGATTGCCCATACTGGTTCGCGCGTTACGACGCCGGAGCTTTGCACTTGAAGTTGCCCGGTTTCGCCCAGCAGGCGTGCTGGAGAGTTCGTCATCAGCAAATCCGCCCGGTCGCCCAATCGGAAGGCGTCGATGCCGAGCGCGTAGAGAGGCGACAGGGACGAACGCGCATTCGAGAAGGCGGCTTCCACCTCGTCGTGAATGGGACTCGCATACACGCGCCAGGGCGGTTCGGTTACCCTGATTCCGGTGAGATCGCGCAGCTCCGCGGGAGACAGACTTGCCACCGATTGGGATGTTGCATAAATCGGTATGTCGCCGGCGAACTGGAATGCCATTGCGGAGTTCAACACGCGTGCCTGAGGGGGATCCGCCAGGGCCACGAGCGCATCGATGTCTGATCGCCGCCGAGCGGTAAATTCCGGTGTCGTCCCGATCGTCTTGCTCAACGCCTCGAACCGTCGGGTGCTCGCGCCAACCAGCAAAACGTTCCCAACGACACTGGTTACGTCGCGCGCGTCTTGGATGATTCCCGTCGCGACAACGGTTCCACCGAGCGTGAGGAACTGAGACCGAAACGAATCGGCGGCGCGGTCCGACCAATCATCGTCGGACTCTACGATCGCGACACGTGGCAGGGCGTCGGCATACACGCGCCGCGCGATGGCGCGTGCCTCATCCTCGATCGCGAGCCCGAACTGAAATAGTCCGGTGCCGGCTTTGATACCGCTCGGCAGGTAGTTGAGTGCGAGGACGGGTACCTGACGATACGGTAGCGCATTGATCTCTGTGACACGCTGTTTGTCGAGTGGTCCGATGATCAACTGCGCGCCATCGCTGCACGCCTGTTCATAGAGTCCTGCGATAGGTTCGTGGTTGTTGGTGTTGTCGCTGCTGTCGGTATCGTAGATGCGGATCGTCGTCTTCGATGCGGCATGATAGAAGGCAGCGATAAAGCCATCGCGTACTGCCTGACCCGCATTCGCGAGCGGGCCGGTCAGCGGCAAAAGCAGAGCGATGTGTGATGGCGCCGACAGATTGCCTTCGATCAACGTCAGTGCGCGCGGCGGCCATCGGGCGGCGGGATGCTCTGGATGAGCGCCGCGCCATTCACTGATCGCAGCACGCTCGGCATCGAGATCGAAACTGCGTTGCAGCGAATCTGCCAGTTGCCACCAGGCCTCCGATACTGCGCTCTGCTGGCTTTTTGCCAGCGCGCTGATCCGATATGCCGATGTTCGATTGACGTCCGCCCACGTGCGTTCGACGATGGCCGCGAACTGTGCGGTGTCTACGGCGCGCGGTGAATAGGTGTAGCCCATCAGACTGAGTGCCGCATCCTCGAAACGCTGCTGTGCCTCGGCAACATCGGCAACGGTGAGTGCATATGCGTTGCGCTCGGCCGCATTGGTAGGTACTGCCAATCCAATCGCCTGTTTGGCCGCTGTGTAGTCGTGCGCATCGAGCGCAAGAAGCGCGCGCAGGTTGTAAAAGGTGAACTGTCGCGCGCCGTCGAGACGGGACGGGTCTGTTGCGTTCAGCGCAGCGGTCGCCGACGCCGTATCGCCCGCGCTTTGGAAGGCCTCTGCGGCAGCCAGGCGCAACCGGGCGGCCTCGTCCGGTCCGGCCTGCTCTGCCTTGCGCATCAGTTGTGGTGCGTCGCTGCCAGTTTCGGCCGACGTGACCTTCGACGGTAGCGCCGGATGTGGTGGCGTGACCTGGCAGGCAGTGGTCGTCAGAATGACCAGCAACGCGAAGCTCATCGTGAGAAATCTGGAAATCGTCATGTCGGAACTCATGCGAGAACGTCGACCTCAGGGGATGCTGTATGTTGTCGCCACCCCTATTGGAAACCTCGACGACATCACTTTGCGAGCCGTCGATGTCCTCAAATCAGTGGCGATAGTGGCTGCGGAGGATACCAGACGTAGTGGGGTGCTGTTAGCGCACATAGGCGCGCGTCCAGAGCGGTTGCTGTCGTTGCATGACCACAACGAAAGTGCTCGATCCGAGCAACTTTTGCTTCTTCTCCAACAAGGTCACGATGTCGCGCTGGTCTCGGACGCGGGCACGCCGCTCATCTCCGATCCGGGGTTCGAACTCGTTCGGCGAATATCCAGCGAGGGTGTAAGGGTCGTGCCCATACCAGGACCGAGCGCGCTGACGGCGGCGTTGTCCGCGTCGCCATTGCCCGTTGAGCGCTTTCTGTTCGAGGGATTCCTGCCGGCGCGTTCGACTGCGCGGCGCAGCCGATTGCGCGAGTTGGGAAGCTCACCCGTGGCTGTCGTGTTCTTCGAAGCCGCGCGGAGACTGCGTGACACGCTGAGCGAGTTGCGGGCGATCATTGACGCGGAGCGTCGACTGATGCTGGCGAAAGAGCTAACGAAACTACACGAGCGCATTGAATGCGGGTCGATCACAGAGTTGATGATGCTGGCAGACGACGGTGAGTTTTTCGAACACGGCGAGTTCGTATGCGTGCTCGAACCGATGCGAGACGCGGTGTCGACAGACGAGGCTGACGTTGCAGGCCTGATGAACGTACTCTGTGCGGAACTGCCACCGGCGCAGGCGGCGCGCATCGCGGCGAGAATCACAAAGCGGCCGCGCAGCGAACTCTACGACTATGCCGTCAAGCTGCCACGCGACGATTCGCCGGCATGATTTGCCTGCAGTGATTTGCTTGAAGAGCACAACGCCGTCTGGGATGAAAACTCCACTCGATGAATGATGCGCTGGTATGCTGGCGCCGCGAGTCGGCCAGGCGGTCGCTGCGTACGGATTCGTCCGCGCGTGGAGGAAAGTCCGGGCTCCGCAGGACAGGGTGCCAGGTAACGCCTGGGGGGCGTGAGCCCACGGAAAGTGCAGCAGAAAGCAAACCGCCAACCCCATCGGCGCAAGTCAGTGGGCGGTAAGGGTGAAATGGTGCGGTAAGAGCGCACCGCGCGGCGTGGTAACACGAGCGGCTAGGTAAACCCCACCCGGAGCAAGGCCAAATAGGGGTCCTATGGTGTCGTCCGCACCGGACCCGGGTAGGCCGCTTGAGGTGCTCGGTGACGCGCATCCCAGATGAATGACTGCCCACGACAGAACCCGGCTTATCGGCCGACTCGTTATTCCATTCCAGCCTTATTCCAGCCGTACAAGTTCGAAATGAGTCCATTGATTAATGTAGTTTCGAGCTTTCCGCGATTTCCCGCTGGATAGACTCCGTAAAGATGCCCTGATCCGTCGCGCAGACCTGCGTGCCGCAACTTCTTTGCCATCGCGGCGGCTCCGCATTCCGTGGCTCTTCTTGACACCGCTTTCGCCCGATCTATAGTGTCGAGTGCTGGGAAATTGTGGGAAATTGTGGGGCTTTTGGGCTTCTAGAGCCACACGGTGTCGATTTGGTCGCCTGAGTGGCGGCGTCGCACCGAGTGACCGCGAGGTTCTGCGTGCTCCAGGCGGGTTCCGAACGGCTTCCGACGGGTTGTGAGTACATGTTTCGCGGGATCAACAGCGTCAATCTCGATGCGAAAGGCCGCATGGCGCTGCCGTCTCGGTATCGCGAATCCCTTGCCGGAACCGATGGGCGACTGGTCGTTACGATCGATTCCCGGGAACGTTGCCTGCTGCTGTATCCATTGACGCAGTGGGAGGCCGTGCAGGGGCGTCTCGAGGCGCTGTCGAACATGAAGCGTTCCGCGCGCGTATTGCAGCGATTGCTGATTGGCCATGCGACCGATGTCGATCTCGATAGCAGCGGACGCGTGTTGCTGCCGCCGATGCTGCGTGAGTTTGCAGGCCTGTCGAAAAAGCTCGTGTTGTTGGGACAAGGCAACAAGATCGAGATCTGGAGCGAGGAACTGTGGCAGCCGCGCCTTGCCGAATGGCTCTTAGAACGATCCGGTGACGTCGTTGATGATGGCGATGAGTTCACTGGGCTTTCGGTCTGAGCCGTTGAATTCACATCGCCCCATTCTTGTCGAAGCGATCGTCGATGCACTGTGTATCGACCCGGCAGGCGACTACGTGGACGCAACCTTCGGCCGCGGTGGTCACAGCCGTGCATTGCTTCGCCGCCTGGCGCCCGAGGGGCGCATTCTGGCGATCGACCGCGACCCCGCGGCAATTGCGGTGGCCCAGGCGCTGGCGAACGAAGATGCCCGGGTACTGGTTCGTCATGGACGTTTGAGCGAAATGGTGCGCCTGGCGGGAGAAGCGCACTTGCGCGATGTTGCGGGTGTTCTGATGGACCTCGGCGTTTCGTCACCACAACTGGACGATCCGCGGCGCGGCATGAGTTTCCGTGGCGACGGGCCGCTCGACATGCGGATGGACCCAACATCTGGCATCCCGGCATCGGAGTGGATCAACGGGGCGAGCGAAGACGAACTTGCCACCGTGTTCCGCGAGTTCGGCGAGGAACGCCATGCGCGTCGCATTGCGCGTGCGATCGTGACGCGTCGCGGTGAATCGCCGATCGTGCGTACTGCTGACCTTGCCGCACTCGTTGCCCAGGCCCAGCCTAGACCGGATCCCCACAAGCACGCCGCGACGCGCGTTTTCCAAGCCATACGCATACACATCAACCAGGAACTCGACGAGGTTCGGCTCGGCGTTGAAGCAGCGTTTGCATTGATACGGCGCGGTGGTCGAATTGCGGTGCTGACGTTTCACAGCCTCGAAGACCGCATCGTTAAACAAGCGTTTCGACGCTGGGCGGAAGGAGACGCAATGCCGCGACGTCTCCCCGTGACTGGACGCACACCGACGGTGGCGCGTCTCGTGGGTCGCGGCGCGCGCGCGAGCGATGCCGAGATTGCCGAGAATCCACGCGCCCGCAGTGCGCTGTTGCGCGTGCTGGAGAAGGCGGCATGACGCGCAAGCGCACCACGCCCGTCCCACGCCCGGCGTGGCGCTGGCTCGTCGCAGCCGGCGCAATTTATGTTGGCATTGCGGCGTCCGGAGTCTGGATCGCTGCCAGCGCACAAGATGTTCGCGGTCTCTTCGTCTCGTTAGAGGAGAATCAGAATCAACAGGATGCGTTGCTCGCACAGTACAGCCGTCTGCTGATCGAGCGGAGCACGCTATCGTCGTATCAGAACGTCGACCAGGTGGCCGAGCGACAACTGGCGATGCGATTTCCCGAAAAAGTCGAGAAGGTGTCACCGTGAATCGCTGGCGCCATGTGACGGTGGTGGGTCTGTTCGTCGCGATGACCATGGGTCTCGCCGTTCGCATGGCTTACCTGAACGTCACCGAACGCGCGTTTCTTCAGGGGCAGGGGGACGCGCGCTCATTGCGTTTCGAAACGCTGCCGGCCAGCCGCGGCATCATCTTCGACCGAAACGGTGAACCGTTGGCCGTCAGTACGCCGGTGTGGTCGGTTTGGCTCGATCCGAAGGAGTCGCCGCTCGGCGCTGCCGATATCGCGAACCTCGCGCGGGCCATAGACGTGGATGAGCGCGAGCTGACGAGCAGGATCGCTCGGAACTCGCAGCGCGAGTTCGTGTACCTGAAACGTCGCGTGTCCCCGCAGATCTCGGAACGGGTACGTGCGTTGCACATCGAGGGCGTGCACTTCGAACGTGAATATCGGCGCTATTATCCCGCCGGCGAAACCGCCGCGCACATCGTCGGCATTACAAATGTCGACGACCGTGGTCAGGAGGGTGCGGAACTCGAGTTCGATTCCGAACTGAAAAGCGTTCAAGGCCGCAAACTGGTGTTGAAAAACGCTCAGCGCGAGTCGGTCAAGGACGTGGAATATGTGACCGCGCCACAGTTTGGCCATGACCTGGCGTTGAGTGTAGACCTGCGCCTGCAGTACTTCGCGTATCGCGAACTCGAATCAGCGATCCACGAACACCACGCCAAATCCGGGTCGATCGTGATGCTCGATGCGCGCACCGGCGAGATCCTCGCGTTGGCGAACGGCCCATCGTTCAACCCCAACGACCTGACTCGGGCGGGGGCGGATGCCCGGCGCGATCGAGCGATAACCGATGTCTTCGAGCCGGGTTCGACGGTGAAGCCTCTGACGGTGCTTGCTGCATTGGAGTCGGGCCGCTTCGACGATACATCGGTGGTTGATACTTCTCCTGGATATGTACGTATCGGTCACATGGTCGTTCGCGATCCGATCAATCGTGGACCACTGAAGCTCAAAGACATCCTCGCGCGCTCGAGTCAGGTGGGTATCGCCAAGATCACGCAGGCGCTCGGCGATCGCATGGTGTTCAACGCGTTCGTGCGCGCTGGCTTTACCGAGTCGACAAACTGCGGATTGCCGGGCGAGGTCGTGGGTACGATTCCGGATACGCAGCTCACGAACCCGATTGTTCGTACCGCGATGGCTTACGGATATGGCCTGACGATAACGCCGCTGCAACTCGCGCAGGCATACTTGATGATTGCGACCGGTGGCGTGCGCTTGCCGATATCGATCCTGCGCAGAGACTCGCCCCCTCAAGGCACGCGCGAATTCGATTCCAAGACGGTCGACACGCTCATCCAGATGATGACCGGCGTGGATTCCGTTCATGGCACGGCACCGAAATCGCGCGTCGCAGGGTACCAGATAGCAGGAAAAACAGGGACGTCCCGCAAAGTAGGACCGAACGGCTACGACGTGCACAGGCACGTGGCGTTCTTCGCCGGGATAGCACCGGTCATCGATCCGCGCGTCGTGGTGGTCGTTGTCATCAACGAACCGCAAGGCTATCCGATCGGCGGTGGTGCGGTGGCTGGTCCGGTGTTTTCACGAGTGGTTGCGCGGGCGATGCGCGTGTTGGACGTCGAACCCCAGGTGGCGTCGTGAGCGAAGCCGCATCACCGCGCAAGCGCTTGAGTGATTGCGTTGGGCACGACCTCGGGATCTCGCTCTCTGCGACACAGGATGTCTGGATCAGCGGCATATCGACTGATTCTCGAACGATACGTGCGGGTGATCTGTTCATTGCGATCGGTGGAACGGCCTACGACGGAAACGATTTCATCGAAGCGGCGATTGCGAAAGGCGCAGCCGCGGTTCTGAGTGAACGCGATGTGTCTACGACGGCGACCACGACACCGATGGCGACAACGGTTGTAACCGTGAAGGCGGCAGACACGCGACGCATCGCTGGCCGTATCGCCGCGCGCTTCTACGATCACCCGAGCCGCAAGCTCGGGTGCATTGGTATTACCGGAACCAATGGAAAGACTTCGGTCAGTCATTTTGCGGCGGCGCTGTTGTCTGCGTCGGGTCGACCCTCGGGTTACGGCGGTACTCTGGGATGGGGATTCGCGGGCAGGAATTGCGCGACTGATCTGACCACGGAAGATGGCGCGACCTTGCAGCGTCGGCTCGCGGGTTTGGTTGCGTCCGGCGCGCAGTGGGTCGCGTTGGAGGCGAGTTCCCACGCGCTCGATCAGGGCCGCGTAGCGGATATCGCTTTCGACATTGCCGTATTCACGAACCTGACGCGCGACCACCTCGACTATCACTCAACGATGGAACATTACGCTGCCGCGAAGCGACGCCTGTTCGACTGGCCAACGCTGCATGGTGGCGTCGTCAACTGGGACGACCCGCAGGGGCGCATTTTATATCGCGAAAGGCGAACGGGCGTGGATCTGCTTCGCTTCGGCAGCACATCCGACGCCGACTTGAGTTGGTCTGATCTAGTGTTCGACGCTGCGGGCATTGGCGGAACGCTCTCGACGCCTTGGGGCGCACGATCATTCCGTTTGCCGCTGTTGGGTGAATTCAACGTCGCGAATTTCGCTGCGGCCGTAGCCGCGGCGTGTATTGCGGGTGCTGCCATCGACGAAGTGATTGCAGCCGGCGCACTGCTCGCCCCGCCGATAGGTCGCATGCAGTTGTTTCACGGCGACAACATGCCGCAGGTCGTCGTTGATTTTGCTCACACCCCAGATGCGCTCGCGAAAGCATTGGCAGCACTGCGGCAACATTCGACCGGCCGAATATTCTGTGTGTTTGGTTGCGGCGGTGACCGTGATCGCGGCAAGCGGGTATTGATGGCGCGCGCGGTTGAAGCGGGTGCCGATCACGCGTGGGTGACCAGCGACAATCCGAGATCGGAAGCAGCAGCCGACATTGCAGCGGAAATCGTCGGCGGGTTTCGCGGCGGGTCCTTCGACGTGGAATTGGATCGCGCGACGGCTATCGAGCGCGCAATTGCATCCGCCGTGCCTGCGGACATCGTGCTGGTGGCTGGAAAAGGCCATGAGAGCTACCAGGAGATCGCTGGACGGCGCGTGCCTTTTCGCGATTCCGATGTCGTTCAGGGTGTCTTGGGCACTCGGAATGTTACACAGCCGGAATTGCGAACTTGAGCGGGCGGCAGACGCACACAGTGGTATTCGGCCTCGGCACCACTGGCTTTTCGTGCGTTCGTTTCCTGCACGCGACCGATCGCCTGACGGTCATCGATACACGCACAGCACCGCCGTTTGCGGAGAAAACGCGCGCCCAATACCCGGCTGTTGAACTGATCCTTGGTGATGCGACGCCAGATCGGTTCGTGGCTGCCGATCGTATTGTCGTCAGTCCGGGGCTGCGGACGTCCAGCTGTCTCCTCGAGCTTGCGCGCGCGCGCGGCATCCCATTGGTCAGCGATATCGAACTGTTCCTCGCACATGCACGTGCGCCGGTAATCGGTGTGACGGGCACCAACGGCAAGAGCACGGTCACGGCGTTGACCGGAGAACTGTTGCGCGGCGCGGGTATGAATGTCGGCGTCGGCGGCAATCTGGGCGAGGCGGCGCTCGACCTGCTCGATGCTGCGCGTGACGCATATGTCGTCGAACTGTCCAGCTTCCAGCTCGAGCGCTTGAACGCCGGCAGATTCCAGATCGCTGCGAATCTGAACGTGACGCCCGACCATCTCGATCGTTACCCGGACATGGCCGCATACGCTGCGAGCAAGCAGCGCATCTTCGTCGGCTGCGACGTGGCGATCTACAACCGCGCTGACGCGCTGACGCGCCCGAAGTCCGGACGCGGCATATCGATCGGACTGGATGCGCCCGAGTCCGATAGTTGGGGAATTGTCGAACAGGATGGCCGGCGATTTTTGGCCAGCGGGCACGAGCGGTTGCTTGCGGTCGACGAACTCGGCATTCGGGGTCGCCACAATGAGTTCAATGCGCTGGCGGCAATGGCGCTGGCGCGGGCTGCGGGCGCCGACGCCACGTCGTGGGCGCAGACGCTACGCAACTTCAAAGGGTTGGCGCATCGTTGCCGAACGGTTGCGGTGATCGATGGCATCACCTTCATCGACGATTCGAAAGCCACCAACGTGGGCGCGTGTATTGCGGCGCTCGAAGGGTTGGGCGAGGCGGCGCGCCGACACATCGTTCTGATTGCGGGTGGGGACGCCAAGCGTGCCGATCTGTCTTCGTTGCGCGCGCCGATCTCGAAGTACGTCCGGCATGTCGTCACGCTTGGCCAGGATGCGGCCGCGGTCGAGGCGGCTGTGGCCGACGCGGCACCGACAGAACGGGTATCAACGTTGCGCGATGCCGTGCAGAAGGCGCGGACGTTGGCCCGTAGCGGTGATCTCGTCCTGTTGTCGCCGGCGTGCGCGAGTCTCGATATGTTCGCGAATTTCGAAGCGCGCGGCCGCGCGTTCGCCGACGCTGTTGCGGAGCTTGGGCGGTGAGTCGCGATTGGGACTACACGCTCGTGATGCTCTGGCTCGCCGCCGTGACAGTCGGCTTCGTGATGGTCGCATCGGCGTCGTTCCCGCGCGCCGTTGCGCTGTACGGTGAGCCCACGCATTTCATCATCAGGCATGGCGTTTATTTGTGCATTGGCGCGATCGCGCTGGGGGCATGCGCATGGCTGCCACTACGCGTCTGGCAATCGCTGCACAGGCCGATTCTGATCGGCGCGCTATTGATGACCGCGATGGTGCTGGTGCCTGGGCTCGGCCATATGGTCAACGGGAGTCGCCGCTGGATAGGCGTCGGGCCGTTCTCGGTGCAGGCGGCGGAAGTCGCCAAGTTCGCACTGGTGATTTACCTCGCGGGCTATCTCGCGCGCAATCGTGCCGCGCTGGCGACCGATGCGGTTGCGCTGGTGCGGCCGCTCGCGCTCGTCGGGGCGATGTGCGCGATGCTGTTGCTCGAACCGGACTTCGGCTCGGTCGTCGTGTTGGCGGCGGTGACGGGCGGCATTCTGTTTCTCGCTGGTGCGCGGCTGCGTCATTTCCTGTTGATCGTCGTCGTGGCGGTGCTGCTGCTCGCGGCGCTATCGGTGCTGCAGCCCTATCGCCTGGCCCGGCTGGTGACGTTTCTCGATCCGTGGGCGTCGGCGTATGGCAGCGGCTACCAATTGACCCAGGCGCTGATTGCGTTCGGCCGTGGCGATATGTTTGGTCTCGGCCTTGGTGCCGGCATCCAGAAGCTGCTGTATCTACCGGAAGCTCACAACGATTTCATCTTCGCCGTGATCGCCGAGGAACTCGGCTTGGTCGGTGCATTGGTGGTATTCGCGCTGCTGATGGCGCTGGTCCTGCGAATCTTCCGTATCGCCGGCCAGGCGGTCGCCGAAGGGCGCGCGTTCGCAGGATATCTCGCTTACGGCATTGCGCTTTTGCTCGGCATTCAATGCGCGATAAATGTGGGAGTGAACACCGGCACGTTACCGACAAAAGGCCTCACGTTGCCGTTCGTCTCGTACGGCGGTAACAGCTTGATTGTTTCGTGCGCATTGATCGGGCTGGTTTTACGGGTGCAACTAGAGCGCGGGAGGACACGTTAGGTGGTCATCCAGGTGCCCGAAATGCGCCGCGTGCGGCAGATCCATTTCGTTGGCATTGGCGGTTCCGGGATGTGCGGTATCGCCGAGGTGTTGTTGAATCAGGGCTATCGTATTTCCGGATCGGACATCGCGCGGTCGGCGACGGTCGATCGACTCGTCAAGCTCGGTGCCAGCATCGCCATAGGACATTGTGAGCAAAACGTCGCCGGCGCCGATGTTGTGGTCGTATCCAGTGCGGTGGCGGCGACGAATCCGGAGGTCGCCGCGGCGCACGCGACGCGCATCCCGGTTGTATCGCGCGCCGAGATGCTTGGCGAACTGATGCGGTATCGCCACGGTATTGCCGTCGCGGGAACGCACGGAAAGACCACCACCACCAGCTTGATCGCGTCGATCTTCAAGGCGGCGGATAAAGACCCGACGTTCGTGATTGGCGGCTTGCTGAATAGCATCGGCAGTAACGCACAGCTTGGTGCGAGCCGCTATCTGATTGCCGAAGCCGATGAGAGCGACGCGTCGTTCCTGCATTTGCAGCCGATGGTCGCAGTCGTGACAAACATCGACCGCGACCATCTGCGCACTTACGGCGGCGATTTCTCGCGGCTGTCTCAGACGTTCGTCGAATTCGTACATCGCTTGCCATTTTATGGTGTTGCTGTGTTGTGCATCGACGACCCGAACGTGCGCGCCATTCTCGACGTGGTGTCGCGGCCGATGTTGACCTACGGCACTGCAGACGACGCAGACTTTCGGGCGACTCACATAGAAGTTCGTGGTCTTGTGTGGACATTTCGCGTGCAGCGTCCGGCGGGCCATGCGCCGCTCGATGTCGTACTGAATCTGCCGGGTACGCACAACGTGCGCAACGCACTGGCGGCCATCGCGGTTGCGACGGAAGAAGGCATCTCAGACGAGGCGATGCTCGGCGGGCTCGAGGCGTTCTCCGGAGTCTCGAGGCGATTCGACGTTGCCGATGTGGTCGCGGACAACAAGAAAATCACCGTCGTGGACGACTACGGGCATCACCCGACCGAAGTTGCGATGGTCATCGAGGCTGCGCGCAAGGTGTGGCCGAACCGACGGCTGGTGATGTTCTATCAGCCTCACCGATATACACGCACGCACGATCTGTACGACGAGTTCACGAAGGTGCTCTCGACGGTCGACAAGCTCGTACTGCTGGAGGTGTACAGCGCCGGTGAAGAGCTCATCGCCGGAGCAGACAGTCACGCGCTTGGCCAAGGCATACGTGAGCGCGGCTTGATCAATCCGATTTACGCAGCCGACACGCAGGAAGCGTATGCGCTGCTGCCGAACGTTCTCGAAGAAGACGACGTGCTCATTGTGCAGGGCGCCGGCAACGTGAACCAGCTGTCCAGACGACTGCGAGGTGTTCATGAAAGTTAGCGAAGGGATGTCGCGGGGGCAGTGCGTTCTCGCCGGCGTGCTGTTGTTGGGTGTCGTCGTGGCGTTGGGTGCGTCGCTGGTCGTCATGAATAGACCCGTCGAGATCGTGCGCGTGACCGGAGACCTCAGCAGGCCGGAACGGGCCGCGGTAAAGACCGCCGTCCTGCAAAGACTGGACGGCGGCTTGCTGGGCGTGAGCCTGGATGACGTCGTCGCCAACGTCGTCGCGTTGTCGTGGCCGCGCGATGTTCGCGCGCGCCGGGTTTGGCCGGGAATTGTAGATGTATCGGTTACCAAGGCCCCCATCGTTGCGCGCTGGGGCGACGGCGGCGTGCTGAACAGCAGTGGCGAAGTGATCGAAAGCGCCGGCACGCCGGACCCGGCGTTGCCGTTGATTCGTTGCGCCAACGCAAATGGCGCCCGGGCGATGCAGATCGTTCAGATGCTGGACCAGGTGCTTGCCGATACACCGCTACGAATTGCCGCGATCGATGAGGACGCGCTCGGTGAGTGGAGTGTGCGATTTACCAACGACGTGACGGTGGCGCTCGGGCATGAGGATCTGTTGGAACGCGTAGAGCGGTTTTACAGCGTCTACCGGACCGTCATTGCGAATCGTCTCGATCAGGTCGATCACATTGATGCGCGCTATCGAAACGGCGTGGCGGTGAGTTGGCGCGCCGCGAACGGACTTCAGATGGCATCGGCTTCTCAAACGACCCGGATGGTTAATTGATGGTCCATGAAAGTTCGCGGCGGCTCATCGTTGGCCTGGATATTGGCACCAGTAAGGTTGCGGCGATTGTTGGGGAAGTAACCGAGGATGGTGACATCGAGGTGATCGGCATCGGATCCCATCGTTCGAGAGGCTTGAAGAAGGGTGTGGTCGTAAACATCGAATCGACCGTGCAATCGATTCAGCGCGCGGTGGAGGAAGCCGAATTGATGGCCGGCTGTCACATCGACGAGGTCTATGCGGGCATCGCGGGTAGCCACATACGCAGCCTCAACTCGCATGGCATCGTTGCGATCCGTGATCGCGAAGTGTTCCAACAGGATATCGAGCGCGTCATCGATGCGGCCCAGGCCGTTGCGATTCCCGCGGATCAGAAGGTGCTGCACATCCTGCCGCAGGAGTATCTGGTCGACAACCAGGAAGGCGTTCGTCAGCCACTTGGCATGTCGGGTGTACGTCTGGAGGCAAAAGTGCATCTGGTGACGTGTGCCGTCAACGCGGCGCAGAACGTCGAAAAGTGCATCGAACGCTGTGGCCTGAAGGTCAAAGACGTCATCCTCGAGCAGCTCGCGTCGAGCTACGCGGTTCTTTCGGACGACGAACGTGAACTTGGCGTCTGCATGGTGGATATTGGCGGCGGCACCACGGATATTGCGGTGTTCACCGATGGGGCTATTCGTCATACCGCGGTCATACCGATCGCCGGCGATCAGGTTACCAACGACATCGCAATGGCGCTGCGTACGCCGACCCAGAACGCCGAAGAAATCAAGATCAAGTATGCGTGTGCGCTCACCCAGCTTGCCGGTGCGGATGAGACGATCAAGGTGCCCGGCGTGGGCGACAAGGCACCGAAGGAACTCTCACGGCAGGCATTGGCCGAGGTGGTCGAGCCTCGCTACGACGAGTTGTTCACCTTGGTACAAGCGGAACTTCGGCGTAGCGGATTCGAAGAGTTGATCGCGGCGGGGATCGTTCTCACCGGTGGGTCTTCGAAGATGGAAGGCGTCATCGAACTCGCCGAAGAGATCTTCCACATGCCGGTGACGCTTGGCGCGCCGAAATACATCACCGGACTCAAAGACATCGTTCGAAATCCGATCTACGCGACGGGTGTCGGACTGCTGTTGTATGGGAAGCAACGCGAAGAGGAGACGCGAAGTCGTGGCATGGGTAGATCGTTCGATGTGGTGAAGAGATTGAAGAGTTTCATTAGCGAAAATTTTTGACCGGCAAACCTTTCGGCAATTTCTCTAAAGACCAGGGAGTAGACAACATGTTTGAACTCGTCGACAGCGGACCGCAAAGCGCGATCATCAAAGTGATTGGCGTCGGCGGTGGCGGAGGCAACGCCATCCAGCACATGCTCAGCAGGGGTATCGACGGCGTGGACTTCATCGCCGCGAATACCGATGCGCAGGCGTTGAAGAGTCTCGATGCGAAGACTTCGCTGCAGATTGGCGGAGCCTTCACGAAAGGCCTGGGCGCAGGAGCCAATCCCGAGATCGGGCGTCAGGCCGCGCTCGAAGACCGCGATCGTATCGCCGAAGTGCTCTCCGGAGCGGACATGGTATTCATCACGGCGGGCATGGGCGGTGGTACCGGCACCGGTGCAGCACCGGTCGTTGCCGAGATTGCGCGTGAACTCGAAATACTCACGGTTGCGGTCGTCACGAAACCGTTCCGCTTCGAGAAGCGCACGGACGTAGCCGATGCCGGCATAGAGCAGTTGTCGCGCTACGTGGACTCGCTGATCACGATTCCAAACGAGAAGCTGCTCGCGGTGCTGGGTGAACGCACCAGCATGTTGACCGCATTCGCAGCCGCAAACGATGTACTGCTGGGCGCGGTGCAGGGGATTGCCGATTTGATCATCCGTCCCGGCATGATCAACGTCGATTTCGCGGATGTCCGAACGGTGATGTCGGAAATGGGCATGGCGATGATGGGCACCGGCCGAGCGAAAGGCGAAAACCGCGCACGCGACGCGGCGGAGGCGGCGATCCGTAGCCCGCTGCTCGAAGATATCGACCTGCATGGCGCGCGCGGCATACTCGTGAACGTCACTGCCGGCCCGGATCTGACGATCGGCGAGTTTGCAGATGTGGGCGAGACGATCGACGAATTCGCGTCCGAGCAGGCGACCGTTGTAGTGGGTACGGTTATCGACCCGGATATGAAGGACGAACTCAAGGTTACGGTAGTTGCCACGGGGCTTGGCGGCTTGACGCGGCCGAACGTGATCGTGGACAACACGCCGCTGCCGGCGCCGCACGTCGAGGTGGATTACGCCAAGCTGGATCGACCCACGGTCATGCGGCAGCACGTGTCCCGGCACCTCGAACGCTCGGTGGATACCAGCGAGGCGCGCGATCTGGATTATCTGGACATTCCGGCTTTCCTGAGACGCCAGGCAGACTGAACGATTTCGGGGTTCTCGGCATCAATGCGTGCTCGGAAGGATTGCGCTTGCTAACATGCGTGTCGGGCCGCGCCTCGGGAGACTGCGCGGCGCTCGATAATCTGGGGTAGCGGGCGTCGATGATCAGCCAGAGAACGTTGAAGAATACGATTCGGGCCACCGGCGTGGGCATGCACACCGGTGAAAAGGTCGTCGTGACGCTGCGGCCCGCGCCGGTCGATACCGGCATCGTGTTCACACGGGTCGATGTCAGCCCATCGGTGGAGATCCCCGCGCTGGTACGCCACGTCGGTGATACGACGATGGCAACGACGCTTGCCGCCGGTACGATTCGGATCGCGACGGTCGAGCACCTGATGTCTGCGTTCGCGGGCCTTGGGATCGACAATGCGTTGGTTGAAGTCGACGCGCCAGAGTTGCCCATCATGGATGGCAGTGCCGCGCCGTTCGTATTCCTGCTGCAATCGGCGGGCATCGTCGATCAGGATGCGCCCAAGAAGTTCATCCGCATCCTCGAGGAAACCGTGTTTACCGACGGCGATATCTCGGTAAAGCTGTCTCCGTACAACGGTTTCCGAGTCGAATACACGCTGTTGTATGACCATCCCGTGTTCCGCAAGCACACGAAGACCGCCGTTGTCGATTTTTCGAGTACGACGTTCGTGAAGGAAATCAGCCGGGCGCGAACCTTCGGATTCCTTGCCGACTTCGAAAAGCTCCGTGAGATGGACCTGGCGCGCGGTGGCAGCCTCGACAACGCGGTTGTTGTGGATGATTTCCGCATATTGAACGAGGAGGGTTTGCGCCTCGAAGACGAGTTCGTGAAGCACAAGATTCTGGACGTGATTGGCGACCTCTATCTACTGGGCCACAGCGTGCTGGGTTCATTCTGCGGTCACAAATCGGGACACGCATCGAACAATGCGCTGCTTCGAAAGGTGCTGGCGAATCGCGACGCCTGGGAGGTGATCACGTTTGAGACCGAACGGGAAATTGCACCCATTTCGTTCTCTCGTCCGGTCTTTGGCTGATCGGCTGCAGCCTGTCTGGTCTAACGACTGCGTCCGGTCGGCTCGGTATCGGCCTGTGCCGCAAGTCGCAGAACCACACCTCTCAAATCCGCATCATCGATGCTGTTGGCGAGTGCCAGCAGTGAAGCTCTGTCGGGTGGCCGAGGAAGGCGATCATTCTCTGCGGAGGGGGTCGAATCGGTCGCCACCGGGACAACCTTCAGGCGAATGTCGTTGACGGTCGCGAAGTCGCCGAGGCGGCCGAGACTCTCCAACAGTCCCGGCACCAGGAAGCGCAGCCGGGTCGCCCAGGCAGCGTTGTTGATATGGACAGTGAGGGTCTGATCGCGTACGTTCGCGACTCGGCACTGCGAGGCCAGATCCTGCGGCAGCAGGGCACGCAATTGATCGGTCCACGCGTCCTGCTGGGATGCGCGATTGATCAAGCGGGCGAGCGCAGAAGATGGGGGGCGGCCGGGCGAGAGGAGACTCTCTATCTTTCGGTTGGCCACGAGCAGTAGGCACGATTAGAAGAACGATGCAAATCATACTCTTTCGAGAAAAGAGCGGTCGAGCCCAGCCCCGTCGAATTCCGGGTGCGTGGATTGTTGCGCTGGCAGTCGTTGTGGTGGCTGGACTGGTTGGTAATGTGCTCGTCGTGACCCGTCTCATCGGTAACGATCTTCTCGATGGACGAACTATCTCGAACTGGCAGACCCGCCTCAACGAACAGCGCCGGGAAATCACAAAAATTCAGTCGCACAGCCGCGCCGAAATGGACGCGGTGGGTCGACGGCTGGCCGGGATGCAGGCGCGACTGTTGCGCATCGAAGCACTGGGCGAGCGGGTGGCGGAGGTTGCGCGGCTGGACAAAGGCGAATTCCGCTTCGACGAAGCCGCACCGGTCGGCGGTCCCGAATCGGATGTCGAAGTTCCCCAGTCGGGTGCCGGATTGATGCGAACAGCCGATGTTCTTGCCGGCCAGATCAAGATGCGCGAAGACCAACTCGAAGTGCTCGCATCGTTGGTCGAGCACCAGAAATTCCGTCAGGAAGTTGCACTCGAGGGCCGACCGATCAAGTTCGGTTGGATGTCATCCGGGTTCGGTCGTCGCGTTGACCCGTTTACGGGTCGCATGGCGTGGCACGCGGGTGCAGACTTCGCCGGCAAACCCGGATCGGACATCGTGGCGGTGGCCTCTGGCGTCGTAACGTTCGCCGGCGAGAGGGGTGGCTACGGCCGCATGATCGAGATCAATCACGGCGGCGGATACGTGAGCCGATACGGACATGATGCCGAGTTGCTCGTTGCGGTCGGTGATGTCGTGAAGAAAGGCCAGGTGATTGGCCACATGGGAAGTACAGGTCGCTCGACCGGCCCCCACGTGCACTTCGAGGTGCTCAAGGACGGGCAACCTGTTGACCCGGCGCGATACGTGACGCTTGCGCGCCGCAACTGACCAACACGGCGTAAGGCACCTACTCAACGCTGCTTAGAGCCACTGCCTGGAACTGTCCGGGTCGTTCCAGCGCATCAAAATCCTCGCCAAACGCGGTAACATGCCGCTTTTCTTGCGTCTAACCTTCTATGGCTGATGGAATATTCGTCAAGGTTTTCGGCAGTGCGAACAGCCGCGAACTCAAGCGCATGGGCAAGCTGGTTGCGCGCGTCAACGCGTTCGAGGAACGGACGCAGGCGTTGTCGGACGAAGAACTCAAGGCGAAGACTGCCGAGTTTCGCCAACGGCTCGACGCGGGCGCCTCACTCGATGATCTGTTGCCCGAAGCGTTTGCGGTCGTTCGTGAGGCGTCAAAACGCGTGCTGGGTATGCGGCCGTTCGACGTCCAGATTATCGGCGGCATAACGTTGCACGAAGGACGCATCGCGGAGATGCGCACCGGAGAAGGAAAAACACTCGTTGCGACCTTACCCGCCTATCTGAACGCCCTGACCGGACAGGGCGTTCACGTCGTCACGGTCAACGATTATCTGGCGCGTCGCGACGCAGACTGGATGGGTCCCATACTGACGGCGCTTGGCATGTCGGTGGGTGTGATCCAGTCGCGTCAGGACATGGAATCCAAACGCGACGCATACCTTGCTGACGTCACTTACGGCACCAACAACGAGTTTGGTTTCGACTATCTGCGCGACAACATGGCGTTCACGCTGAAGGATAAATTTCAGCGGGGCTTGAATTTTGCCATCATTGACGAGGTCGACTCGATTCTGATCGATGAGGCGCGAACGCCGCTGATCATTTCTGGCCCTGCCGAAGAGAGTACCGATCTCTATCAGAAGATCGACCGGCTCGCGCCTAAGCTGAAACGTCAGATCGGCACCGTCGACGAGCCGGAAGGCATTATCGAGGAAGGCGACTTCATTCTCGACGAGAAAAACCGGCAGATCGAACTCACCGAGCGCGGCCACACGTTCGTCGAAGACGAGATGGTCCGCCTTGGCGTGTTGAGCGACGGTGACAGCCTCTATGCCGCAACCAATCTTGGCTTGTTGCATCACCTTCACGCGGCGCTGCGCGCCCACAATCTATTCAAGCGCGACGTCGATTACATGGTGCAGAACGACGAGATCGTGATTGTGGATGAGCATACCGGACGTGCGATGCCGGGGCGGCGATGGTCGGAGGGCTTGCATCAGGCCGTCGAAGCGAAAGAGCACGTCTCGATTCAGAACGAGACTCAGACGCTTGCCTCGACGACATTCCAGAACTATTTCCGCATGTACCGCAAGTTGTCGGGCATGACCGGCACCGCAGACACGGAAGCGTTTGAATTTCATCAGATCTATGGCCTGTCTGTAGTGGTTATTCCGACCCACAGGCCAATGGTGCGCAAGGACGCCAACGACCTGGTGTATCTGACGATCGACGAGAAATACAATGCGATCGTCGAGGACATCAACGAACGGGTCGCCGAGGGTCGCCCGGTGCTCGTTGGCACCGCCTCAATCGAATCGTCGGAGCGATTATCTGCAGAACTCGCGAAACGCAAGATTCCGCACAGTGTCTTGAACGCGAAGCAACACGAACGTGAGGCGGAAATCATTGCGCAGGCCGGTCGTCCCGGAGTTGTGACGATCGCGACGAACATGGCGGGTCGCGGCACCGACATCGTGCTGGGTGGCAACTGGCAGGCAGAAGTTGCCTCGATCGAGGGTCCATCGCAGGCGCAAATCGATCAAATCCGCGCCGAATGGCAGGCTCGCCACGACAATGTCATCGCAGCAGGCGGGCTGCACATCATCGGTACCGAACGTCACGAATCGAGGCGAATAGACAATCAGCTTAGGGGCCGCGCCGGCCGGCAGGGCGACAACGGGTCGTCGCGATTCTATCTATCGATGGAAGACAACTTGATGCGCATTTTCGCGTCGGATCGCATCCGCGGCATCATGCAGTCGTTGGGGCTTGAGGAAGGCGAGGCCATCGAACACCGCATGGTCAGCAACGCGATTGAGAAGGCGCAGCGCAAAGTCGAAGGGCGCAACTTCGACATTCGCAAGAACCTGCTCGAGTACGACGATGTCTCGAACGATCAGCGTCAGGTCATCTACCAACAACGCGATGAGTTGATGGCCGAGGACGATATTTCGGAAATGGTCAGCGGATTGCGCGAGGAGATCGTTTCCAACGTCGTCGGCGAATACATTCCTGCCCAGAGTCTCGAGGAACAGTGGGATATCAGTGGCCTCGAGCAGGGGTTACTCACCGAGTTCAATGCCAGCCTGCCGGTGCGGCGCTGGCTCGATGAAGATGACTCGCTCAACGAGGACTCACTGCGGCAGAAGATTCTCGATCAGATCACTGCGGAATACGATGCCAAGGAAGTGCAATGGAGGGAACAGGGCGTAGAGATCCGACTCGTAGAGAAGCAGGTGATGCTGCAGATTCTCGACCAGCGTTGGAAGGAGCATCTGGCAACGATGGATCACTTGCGCCAGGGCATTCACCTGCGCGCGTATGCGCAGAAGCAACCCAAGCAGGAGTACAAGCGCGAAGCGTTCGAGCTGTTCCAGGAGTTGCTTTACGCCATTAAACGCGATGCTATCCGCTTGCTGTCTCGGGTTCAGATTGAACGACCCGAGAGTGTCGAAGAAATGGAACGGCGTCGTCGCGAAGAGCAAGCCAAACGGATGCGATTCACGCATCAGGACGCGAGCGGCATGAACGGCGATGCCGAAGCGGAACCGGAACCTGTTACGCAGAAGGCCGAGACGTTCGTGCGCCAGGAACGCAAGGTCGGCCGCAACGAAGCGTGCCCGTGCGGTTCAGGCAAGAAGTACAAACACTGCCACGGCCGTACCTGATGGCCGTCAACCTGCCTTTGCTCGGCACGCTGAGCGCTATTGACGGTATTCGGATCGGCACCGCGTGTGCCGGCATCAAGCAGACGCTGCGTGATGACCTGGTGGTCATGGCGTTGGCATCGGGAACGCAGGTTGCCGGTGTATTTACACAGAGCGCATTCAAGGCCGCACCGGTGCGCGTATGCGAGGAGCATCTGGCTGCCGCCGCGCCGCGCGCGATCCTGATCAACAGCGGTAACGCGAACGCGGCCACTGGCGACGATGGCGTCGAGGACGCGCGGCAGTGTTGTAGATGGGCGGCGGAATCGTTGGGCGTCTCGGCGCAGACGGTGTTGCCGTTCTCGACCGGTGTAATTGGTCAGCGCCTGCCGCTACCGAAACTGCGCGACGGCATTTCGCGCGCATGCGGACAACTCGAATCGGGTTGGGAAGCAGCGGCTCGCGCGATTATGACGACGGACACGGGCCCTAAAGCGATTTCCAAGGTGGTTGTTGTCGACGGCGTCGATGTGACGATTACCGGCATTGCGAAGGGCGCCGGCATGATCCGGCCCGACATGGCGACGATGCTGGCTTATGTTGCAACTGATGCCGCCGTGTCGCGAGCATGCCTCGGCGATCTCGTTAGAGATGCGGCGGATGCCAGCTTCAATCGGATCACCGTCGATGGTGATACGTCCACCAACGACTCGTTCGTTCTGATTGCAACCGGCGCGGCGGGCAACTCGATCATCGATTCGCAGTTGCACGCTGGATATCCGTCACTGCGCGAAGCGATATTCGACGTGGCGCGCGAGTTGGCGCAGCGGATCATTCGAGACGCTGAAGGCGCGACGAAGTTCGTCACCGTGACGGTTCAAGGCGGACGTAGCGCGGCGGAGTGTCTGCAGGTGGCATACACCGTTGGCCAGTCGCCGCTCATCAAAACCGCGATGTTCGCGAGCGACCCGAACTGGGGTCGCTTCTGCATGGCGATCGGACGATCCGGTGTCGAAGGTTTACAACCTGATCGGGTCGCGTTGTATCTGGATGACGTGCGCGTTGCCAGAGGCGGCATGATCGCTCCGGACTACACCGAGGAGGCCGGCGCAGCCGTGATGACTCAGTCTGAATTCACCGTTCGCGTCGACCTGGGTCGAGGAGACGCGACGGAGACGATCTGGACCTGCGATTTCTCGTACGAGTACGTCCGCATAAATGCGGAATACCGGACCTGATCAGCCGAACGGGAAGCACCAACAAGTCAATTCAGTCTTGACCGGAATCTTCGGACGCTGATTCGTCGTCCAGGTCGTCTGCTGGAATCCGATGGTTTTCGTTGGCCCACGCGCCGAGGTCGATCAGCCGACAGCGGTCCGAGCAGAACGGGCGATAGCGGTTCGTTTCACTCCAATGCACGGGTTTGCGGCACGTCGGACACGCAACGATGCGAGCTGGGTCGTTGGCCATCAGCGCGTCGCCTGCCGAGCCAATTCCAGATAGCGTTGATGCAGAGCCGCAACGCGCGCATTCAGCACATCGAAGCTTGCGTCGTTCGATATCACATCATCGGCTCTTGCGAGTCGTGCTGTCCTGTCGCTCTGGGCCGCCATGATTGCCTTTACCTGGGCCGCATCGTTGGCGTCGCGTGCCATCGTCCGTTCGAGTTGTACCTGCTCCGGCACGTCGACGACCAGGATACGATGCGCGAGGCGCGCCTGACCGCTCTCCATCAATAGCGGCGATACCAGCATCGCGTAGGGCGATTCGGCATTCGTCAACTCGCGTTCTAGATATGTGTTGATGAGCGGATGCAGCAAGCGCTCGAGCCACTTGCGTTCGTCCGGATTCGCGAACACGAGCGCGCGCAACTGCGCACGATCCAGCGTGCCGTCCGCCTGAATCACGTCGGCGCCGAAGTGATCTGCGATGGACGCGAGCGCGGGTTCACCGCGTTTGACGACTTCGCGCGATGCGATGTCGGCATCGACGATTTTGATCCCCAAGCGTTGGAAACGCTCGGAAACGGCGGATTTTCCAGAGCCGATACCACCCGTGAGGCCCACGACGAACATGCGGAGGTTCTCAGCCGAAAACGACGGCGATCACCCTATCATGCGCGAGCAGCGTGACCCACCCGGCGATCGCGAGATATGGCCCGAACGGAATGGGGTCTCGGTTGCGGCGAATCAGCATCAGCGTGCCGCCCAACGCGATCCCCACCACCGACGAAATCAGCACGAGCACCGGCAACGCCTGCCAACCAAACCATGCGCCCAGTGCGGCAAGCAGCTTGAAATCCCCGTAGCCCATGCCTTCCTTGCCGGTGATTAGCTTGAACGCCCAGTAGATCGACCACAGCGCCAGATAGCCCGCGATGGCACCGACGACAGCCGACGAGAGATCAATGAAACCGCCGGATGCCAGATTCACGATGAGTCCCAGCCACAGTAGCGGCAGGGTGATCTGGTCTGGCAGCAGTTGGGTATCGAAATCGATGAATGCCAGTGTGATGATGGCCCACGTGAAAGCGAGCCCCGCCAAGCCAATCCACGTGTATCCGAGGGTCGCGACGACCATCAGGGATGCAACGCACGTGAGCAACTCGACGAACGGATAACGCGCCGATATCGGCGCGTTACAGTGCGCGCAACGGCCGCGTAACCACAGCCAGCTCAGCACGGGGATGTTGTGCCACGCCGAAATGGCTGTGGCGCATTTGGGGCATCGGGAACGTGGCACCGCGAGGTTGAAGGGTGATTCGTCGGCGTGAGGCTGCGTTCCGGCGGGGGTGCTCAACTCGAGCACCTCGGTTGCCTGCGCACGCCAGTCGCGCTTCATCATCACCGGCAGACGGTAGATGGCCACGTTGAGAAAGCTACCAATCGAAAGCGTGATCCAGGCGAGCAGCAGCAGGGTCAGCCAACCCTGGCCCAACAGGTGAGTCAGCGACATGCGGGGAGAGGGGTGTGCGTCAGTGACCGCTGCCGCCGACGACTCGACCGAGTTGGAAGATCGGCAGGTACATCGCGATGATCAGGCCGCCGATCAGCACGCCGAGCACCGACATGATCAACGGCTCCATCAGCGATGTGAGATTGTCTACGGCGTTGTCGACCTGCTCTTCGTAGTACGAAGCGGATTTATCGAGCATCGTGTCGAGTGCACCGGACTCTTCGCCGATGGCAACCATCTGAACGACCATGTTCGGGAATACGCCGGTACTGCGCATCGAGAAATTCAACTGCTGACCGGTCGATACATCGTCGCGGACTTTGTGCGTTGCATTGACGAACACGGAGTTACCGGTAGCACCCGCAACGGAATTCAGTGCATCGACCAACGGCACACCGGCGGCGAACGTCGTCGAGAGTGTTCGTGCGAATCGGGCAACGGCTGACTTCTCGATGAGGTTGCCGACCACCGGAACTTTAAGTGCGGTACGGTCAATCAAATCTCTAAGGGGCTTGGAACGTCGTCGCGCGATCGTGAAGCCCGCGATCGCTGCGGCGATCGCAAGCAGAATGACGATCCAGTATTTCTGGACCACCTCGGAAATGTGTATGACGAACAGCGTGAACGCGGGCAGTTCCGCGCCGAATCCCGAGAACACGGTCTGGAACTGTGGCACGACCTTGATCAGCAGGATGCCCGACACGATGACCGCGACAACCACGACTGCGATCGGGTATGTCATTGCCTTGCGAACCTTTGCCTTGAGGCTCTCGGTCTTTTCCTTGTACGTCGCGATCCGGTCGAGCATCGTCTCGAGCGAACCCGATTGCTCACCCGCATCGACGAGATTGCAAAATAGGTCGTCGAAGTAGACCGGGTGCTTGCGCAGCGCGGATGCAAACGTGTTGCCGGATGAGACGTCGGCCCGAATCGCAAGCACCAGATCGCGCAGCTTTGGCTTGTCTACACCGTCGGCGACAATTTCGAACGACTGCACCAGCGGCACGCCGGCGCGCATCATCGTCGCCATTTGGCGCGTGAACAGCGAAATATCTGCCGAGTTGATGCTGGCCCCGCCACCGAGGCTGAGCCCCGAACCCTTCTTGCGGACGCGCGTCGCGTTGATGCCCTGCTTGCGCAGTTCTGCTTTGGCGATCGCGGGATTCGAGCTGGATATCTCGCCTTTGGCGCGGCGCCCCTGCTTGTCGGTCCCTTCCCAAACGAATAGTGCGCTAGCTGCCATAGTTCACCTGGACGGTTAATGCCCTGTGGTCACGCGGTTGACTTCCGCCAGACTCGTGATCCCTTGCATGACTTTGACCAGACCGTCGCGGCGAAGATCCGGATAACCGTGCGCGCGCGCCTGTTTGCTCAATTCAATGCTGTTTGCGTCGGCCATGATAATGCTAGACATCTCGGGCGTAATTTTAACCACTTCATATATTCCGACACGGCCCTTATAGCCGTCTTTGCACTTCTCGCAGCCCTTAGGGTTGGGTTCGAAGATCTGCAGGTCGCCCTTGATGTCGTCTTCGGTGAAACCTTCGGCAACCAGCGTGTCGTGCGGGATGTCGATCGTTTTCTTGCAGCCGTTGCACAACCGCCGGCCGAGGCGCTGGGCAATGATCAAACTGACCGATGTTGCCAGGTTGAACGCTGGAACGCCGATGTTGCGCAATCGGGTTAGCGTTTCTGCAGCGGAATTGGTGTGCAGTGTCGACAGCACCATGTGGCCGGTCTGCGATGCCTTTACCGCAATCTCGGCGGTGTCGAGGTCGCGAATCTCACCCACCATCACCACATCCGGGTCCTGGCGCAGAAACGCCCGCAGCGCGGAGGAAAACGACAAGCCGACCTTGTGGTTTACGTTGACCTGGTTGACGCCTTCCAGGTTGATTTCGACCGGATCCTCGGCGGTGGCGATATTGCGCTCTGCGCTGTTGAGAATGTTGAGGCCGGTATACAACGTAACTGTCTTGCCACTGCCGGTGGGGCCAGTCACTAGAATCATGCCCTGGGGTCGGAACAGCGCTTCCATGAAGCGCTCCTTCTCAGCCTCGCCGAAGCCCAATTGATCGATACCCATCTTCGCGGTCATCGGATCGAGAATCCGCAGCACCACCTTTTCGCCCCACAATGTGGGCAAGGTGTTCACGCGAAAATCGATCGAACGCGTCTTCGAGAGCTTCATCTTGATACGGCCGTCCTGCGGTAGGCGGCGCTCGGAAATGTCGAGCTCCGACATCACTTTCAGACGCGCGGACAACCGGGTGCCGAGGTTGGCCGGCGGTTTCGCCACCTCGTGCAGCATGCCGTCGGTGCGGAACCGCACCCGATAGGTTTTCTCGTACGGTTCGAAGTGGATGTCGGATGCACCCATCTTGATGGCGTCGAGCAGCATCTTGTTGACGAACCGGACGATCGGCGTGTCGTCGGTGGCCGACGCGGTGCCGGGATCCTCGTCGGCGTCGTCGTCGAACGCTTCGAGATCGAGGTCGTCGAGGTCGTTGTCTTCGAGGTCTCCGAGCGGGCTGTCGTCCTGTCGGGTCAGGAACTGCTCGATGATCGTCGCGAGCTTGTCTTCCTCGACCAGGATCGGATCAGTATTGATGCCGGTGTGGAACTGGATCTCGTCGAGTGCTTGCAGGTTGGTCGGATCGGACACCGCGACGAACAGCCGGCTGCCGCGCCGTATCAGCGGCAGCGCGTTGTGCTGCCGAATCAGCCGCTCCTTGACCAGTTCCTTGGGGATCGAATCGAGATCGAAGGCCGACAGATCGATAATCGGAACGCCGAACTCTTCAGACGCGGACGTTGCAATTGAACGGGGGTTAGCGAGTTCGTTGCGGATCAGATAACTGACGAATGCGAGCCCCGCCTTGCGGGCGTCGTCGCTGGCCGTTTGCGCTGTGTCCGCGTCGAGGATGCCGTCCTCGACCAGGCGTCGGGCGAGCCCCGACAGCGGTACCGTTTGTGTAGCCATGGACGATCGCAATCCCTGTCGGTTGGCTAGTTCCTTGTTCATCAACAGTAGTCGCGCGTGAGGGCCGAAGTCTAATCGCGCGTCACTAGCGTGTCGATAAAGCGGTCACAAAGGCGGCATTGTCGCAATCGGACGTTTCACCGATGACGCGCAAGCGGCGGCGATCGCGAACCCTCTTGCGGACCGGATGACTGACGGGTCGTGTCAGCATGTGACGCCGCGAGCTACCCACAGGGCGGATGGCGGAAGTCGGTAGCTTTCGTGTATGGATCAACTAGAATTTGCTAACGCGTTGAAGTGATGGATAAATCTGACCGGCGCGCGGCGAAAACGGATGATCGTGGCGCATTGGCATACCGATTGCACACCCGTTCTTGGGCTGACGCTGAATCGGAATGATCTGACAGTCGTCCGCTTTAACGTCCTGAACATGATTTGACGCTTTGGAGTATGGAGCCAACTACGATGAAAAACGCAATGCAGAAGGGTTTTACCCTGATCGAATTGATGATCGTGGTCGCCATCATCGGCATCCTTGCCGCTGTTGCGCTGCCCGCTTATCAGGATTACATCAAGAACGCGAATATGGCGAAGGTGACCTCGCACTACGAGGAAGGTACCCGCTATGTGCAGAACGAAATGCGCAAAATCCAGGCCAAATTGGCAATGGGAACCTATGCTACCCCCGCATTGGCCGATGCTGCGATTCCTTCCACGTGGTGGGTCATTCAGATGAACAGCCAGGGCGGCAAGGCACCAGGTGGTGGTGCTCCGTACGCCGCAGCCGTGGATAACGGCCTCGGCGTAGTAGGCGTCGCGGTAACTGGGACGATTGCTGCAAGCAGCCTGCAGGTGGTCCTTACCCGTCCGCAATACGGTGACTTCGCGGCTCAAAGCGCGGCGACATCTACCGTTTTGTGGACGAGCATCTGAGCAGTAGGGTGTGACTTCGGTCATACCTCTGGAAGGGGCCTCTGGCCCCTTCTTTTTTTGAGTTCTAGGATATGTTTATGCGAAACCGCGCCAACCATGAATCCGGCTTCACGCTGATGGAACTGATGATCGCCGTAGGCGTGATAGCGGTGCTTTCAGCAGTTGCACTGCCAATCTACAATGGCTACGTCCAGACCTCCCGCGAAGGCGCGTTGGTCAACAACATCGCGACAACCGAAGTCTTCGAAGAGGACTACAGACTGCGCAACGGTGTATACCAACCGGGCGTATACAACGCCGGGCCGGATGCTAACTTGACAGCGCTCGGCTGGCAGCCGCAACAGAACGACGGTACCGTATATACAATCGTGCTGGTTGGTACGACGAGTTACAAAGTGACCGCGGTGGATCGAAGCGGTACGACGGTGTGTCGTCAATATCCCGAGAAGATCGCGTGCTGATCGCGGGTTCAAAGGCTCATTGAAACCGGGTATTCTGCGCGCCGCGCCGGAATAGCTCAGTTGGTAGAGCAACTGATTCGTAATCAGTAGGTCGGTGGTTCGACTCCACTTTCCGGCACCACTCTCACGCTTTGCAGACGTGTGCCCACGGTTGCCGATAATCCGATAGAAACATGCTGATGCAAGGACGTGTCACGCCGTGGCCGCTGAACCCATCCTCCTGAATCTGACCATACCCGTCGAGGCGGTCCGCGCCGGTTCGACGTTGCGCTTGATCGTCGCTGCGCTTCTGCTCGCACTTGCGTTGGTTGCAAGCCTCGCCTTTCAAGGCACCGCCGCCAATCTAATTTATGTTGCGCTCGTTGCAGCGGCATTGCTGGCGGCGCTGGTCTGCGTGGGCTCTGACGCGATCACGGCACGGCTCAACGCGAACCGTTGGGGTTTTGCGCTGGCGCTTGCGATGTTGGGTTACCTGATTGTTGCGTATCGCTTGAGCATCAGTCCCGACAACAGTTTCGCACCGAGCTGGGTGTTGGCAGCGGGGCCGCTTGCGTTCATCGCTGGCCTAGCGGTGGTGCAGAACCCAGCGGCGCTGCGCACGTTGACGATCGCGATCTCAACGGTGGTGATTGTGCTGGCCGCCATCTCATGCATACGGTTCATCGCGTTTGGTGAGCGCGCACAGCAACCGTTGGTGGATCCGAACAACTACGCAACGTTGATGTATTTCGCCTGGATCCCTCTCGCACACCGGTATCTCGCTCAGGGCTGGCGTGCCGAACCAACCAGGCGTCACCAGCACGCCGTGGTGCTCGTCTCGAGCTTCCTGCTGGTTCTGGCGATCATCGCGACGCGCTCGAGAACCGCGTTGTTGATCGTCGCCGGCGCGATCGTCATGTGGATGCTGATCGCGACGCTCCGGCGGGTCACATGGGGACGGCTGCTGGCTCAGATCGGCATTGTTGGCCTCGCGGTGTTGGTTGCGATTGCGGTGAACCTGCTGACCAACGCGCAAGCAAAGGGCCTCGCGCTTGGCGGCGGTTTGGCTGTTCGATCCGAATTGATTCACTCGGCGCTCGCGATGTTCGCGCAACATCCGCAGGGCATCGGCGTGTTCTGCTTTTCGCTGCTGTATCCGAACTATCGATCACTGCTCGAGCAGGACACCGCCGGGCTGTTCGTGCATAACGACTATGTTCAGTTCCTGACCGAGGGTGGCGTACCGCTGCTCATATTGCTGCTGTTGTTTGTCGGATCGGTGCTGTTTCGTGCCCGGAAGTTGGTTCGATTTGAGCCCGGCGACGTACGGTTTGCGGACCTGGGCATTGCATTGGCGTTGGCCGCCGCGTGCGCACACGCATTGGTCAACTTCGTGTTCTACAGCTTACCCCTCGGGTTGCTCTTTGGTCTGTTGAGTGCACGGTTGTTCGCGCACCCAATCGAAGCGCCCGCCGTGCCCGCCGCGCGGGTTGACGTTCCGCGCGGCGCAATTATCGCCGGCATCGCGGTGGGTTGGGTCATGTGGCTGTATCTCGCGCTGGATGTCGTAACGGCCGGTGTGTTTCAGGGCCAACCGAGTCTTGGACTGGTCACATCGATTCGCGGCAATGAACAGCGCATGCTGGAATACGCGCGCGTTGCGCAACGCCTCAACGGTAACCGCGGGATACCGGTCCTCGGCGAAGCGATTCTGCAGTATCGAGCCGCCCGCGCCGAACCGGATTCGCGTTACCTGCGCGAACAGGCGTACCGGGCTTTTCATCGCGCGCTGGCGGTTGATCCGTGGAACACACTGACCTATCTGCGCTTCGCACAGTTTCTCGATGAGTTTCCGCCGGCCGGTGGGCGCGCGCCCGGTGAATCCTCTGAACAACTACTGTTGTCGGCGGTCGGACTCGATCCGTTGTTCGTTCCGGGCATCGACTACCTGCTGCAGCATTACGCGGCGAAGTCTCAGGAAGCGAAGGGCTATACGCTGCTGCACAACGTGGTCTATCCGTGGATCGCGCGACTGCGGCGCGACGATCCGAAAGCCAGCGATCGATATTTCGATCGCCTGGAAGCCGATGCCACCGCCGTTGGCGACTCGGCGTTCGTCGCCCAGTTAAAGCAACGCCGCGCGGCGGTCGCGAACCTTGCGCCAAGACCCGAGCGCCCCTGGCTATCCTGGAAGCGCTAGCACGCAGCTCCTAAGGTGCTCGAAAGCTAGAGTGGCGCCGGTACGCTGAGGTAACCGGCAAATTGTCCGCTCTTCTTATCGAAGCCAAGGTAGCTGTACACGTAACGCGCACCGAACAGATAGAAGCTGTAGTCGTCGATCTTGCCGCCATGCTGCGCGAGCCAGGGCTTTAGTGCATGCGAGTCGCGGTCGCGGTCTTCGAGTTCCTTCGGTGGACGCGCTTCACGTTTGTCGAGGTCTTTGACGTGGAACGGCGCGTAATAGTCCGACGCAGTCGACAGCATTCGGTGGCTACCCAGCATCTTGCCGCGGATAGTAGACTGTGCGTCATAGGCTTTGGGCAGTTTCACGCTGACCCATTTCGGATACGGTCCCGGTAACGCGTCGAGATTCGGCACCGGCACGTCCACCTCCTTGAACGACTCTCCGGTCACGCTGTAAAACGATCCGTCCGAATAGACGATGGCGAGCGGGCGCTGCCCATGCACAATCCAGATGCCGACGGCGAGGCACGTGGCCTGAACGACGCCAATCACCGTCAGATCGAATTTGAGCCTCGGCTTGCCGGCACGATAGACAATTAATGTCAACATCGGGCCGAGTACCAGATCGACACCAAGTAGCAGACGTAGACCCTGCCAACCGCCGTCGGTGCGAAAGAAGAAATCCGGATACCAGACCTTTACGACGAGATACACCAGCACACCGAAGATCGACAGGCTGATGCCGAGATGGATCAGAAATGCCTGGAGTCGGGACATGGTTCCAACGCGGTTCATCGATCTGCTGGTCAATCGATGAACCGCATCGACAGATCGATCGGTTGAACCCGCTTTGTGATCTCGCCAATCGAAACGAAGTCCACCCCGGCATTCGCGATCGCGCCGATGCTTTCGTGCGTCACGCCGCCCGACACCTCGAGCTTCGCCTGACCTTGATTGATCGCGACCGCTTCGCGCATGTCCGCCTCGGTGAATTCGTCCAGCATGATGATATCGGCACCCGCGATCAGTGCTGTGCGGAATTCCTCGATATTCTCCACTTCCACTTCCACCGTTCGTCCTGGCGCAATCTGACGGGCGCGCTCGACCGCGGCGGCGATCGATCCCGCGGCCGCGATATGGTTTTCCTTGATCAGGAAAGCGTCGAACAATCCGAGCCGATGGTTGCTGCAGCCGCCGCAGCGGACGGCGTATTTCTGCGCCACACGCAGACCGGGCAGCGTCTTGCGCGTATCCAAAACGCAAAGTTTCGTGCCCGCAACGCGATCGTAGTAGCTACGAGCCGAGGTCGCAGTGCCGCACAACAACTGAAGAAAGTTCAACAGCGTGCGCTCCGCCGTGAGCAGTGCGCGCGCCGGACCTTCGAGCGATAGTAGTTGTTGGCCAGCTGCAATCGACTCGCCGTCCGCCGTATGCCATTGAAGCGCGATGCCAGGCTCTACCTGTCTGCATGTCTCGTCCGCCCAGAGACGACCGCAAAACACGGCGTCTTCGCGCGTGATCACCGTTGCTCGGGCGAGCGCCGTCGGGGCGATGAGTTTCGCGGTAATGTCGCCGTCGCCAATATCCTCCGCCAACGCATCGCGCACATTGCGTTCGACTGCCTGTGTGAGCAAGTTGGCGAGCGGGTCTTCGAGTTCCATCGGACACCTCCGTCGAAACACCGCGCGGTCTGCGGTGAGCGTATTGGCGGCAGTTGATGTTAGCGGCGCCCGAACGCGACGCAACAGTTCGGGAGTCCTTGCCACAATCAGGTGGCTTGTGAACCGTACAACCATGCGGCACGATGCCGTCAGGCATTGGGTGAGGTGTGCGTGCGAATCGGCCCGGATCATTGGCTCGAAGACGTCGCGCGATGGCCGTCGCCGAACCGCGATGCGCGCACGGATCGTGGCGATGTCGCGCTGGTGGTCGTTCACAACATCAGCCTGCCGCCAGGCCGCTTCGGCGGCGAGCACGTCAGGCAGTTCTTCACCAATTGTCTCGATTGCAGTACCGATGCTGCCCTGGCAGACCTCGAGGGCGTGCGTGTCTCCGCGCACCTGTTCATCGATCGCCGCGGGACCATCGCCCAATTCGTGCCGTTCGACCGTCGCGCGTGGCACGCCGGTCGGT
This sequence comes from uncultured Gammaproteobacteria bacterium, assembly GCA_963735085.1. GTDB lineage: Bacteria > Pseudomonadota > Gammaproteobacteria > Pseudomonadales > Azotimanducaceae > DATJGR01. The sequence goes on along the minus strand of CAVTJP010000005.1, from coordinate 383,133 downwards.
CGCGCTACGCAGGGCGCGACGGCTGCAACGACTATTCGATCGGTATCGAACTCGAAGGTACCGATGAGATGCCGTACGAACCACCGCAGTATCGGGTGCTTGCGGACATCGTCGCCACTCTGATGGCTTGCTATCCGCGCATATCCCTCAGTGGAATCGTTGGCCACAACGAAGTCGCACCCGAACGAAAAACCGATCCGGGTGCAGTGTTTGATTGGCCCCGGTTGTACCACGACTGTCTGGAACGCATGGGAGTTTCCGGTGCCACGGATCGGCGTTGACTTGGGCGGCACCAAGGTCGAAGCGATACTGATGGCGGATGACGGAACCATCGCGGCGCGTGAACGCATCGCGACGCCGAGATTCGACTATGCGGCAACGGTAGCTGCCGTTGTTGGGCTGGTAGAGAAGCTCGATGCAGCGGCGCATCGTGTTTGTTCGGTCGGTGCCGGCACACCAGGCGCGGTCGAGTTGTCCACCGGCCTGATGAAGAACTGCAACTCGACCTGGCTCAACGATCAACCGCTGCTCGATGATTTGGTCCATCGTCTGGGCCGGCGCGTACGTATTGCCAACGACGCGAACTGTTTTGCGTTGTCGGAATCGGTCGATGGCGCTGCAACCGGTGCTCACATCACGTTTGGCGTCATCCTGGGAACTGGCGTGGGTGGCGGCATCGTTGTCGATGGGCAGCTCCTGCAAGGTTGCAATGGCATTGCCGGCGAATGGGGTCATACGCCTTTGCCTTACTTGAGATCCGGCGACGCTGCGCTGGAAATGGAACTCTCGGATCGTCGCTGTTACTGCGGCCGAAGCAACTGTGTGGAGACATTTCTGTCGGGACCGGGTCTTGCAGCGACGCATCACGAACTGTGGGGTGAGCGTCGCGACCCCCGCGACATCGCCGCCGCTGCCGACACCGACAGCTTGCGAACAATCGACTTTTATGTTCACCAACTCGCCCGCTCGCTCGCGCAGGTCATCAACGTCGTCGACCCGGACGTCATCGTGCTGGGCGGCGGCCTTTCCGAGATCGATTATCTGTACCACAGCGTGCCGACACGTTGGCGCGAGTATGTGTTCTCGACAACGGTGGGCACTCGACTAGTCCGCGCACGCCATGGTGCATCCAGCGGTGTACGCGGCGCAGCGTGGCTATGGCCTATTGACTATACTCTGGGATCGAAACGACCCGACAAACCAACCTGACGAACGGCTGTTATGGCATTTCCGCGAAATCGAGCCGACTCCAATCCCGACGAAACCCGAGAGTGGCTCGACGCACTCGAATATTTGCTTGAACACGACGGCACGGAGCGCGCGAACTTTCTGCTGGAGCGTTTATCGGCGCGCATGACGCAAACCGGCTCGCGCCTGCCTTATACGACGACGACGCCGTACCGCAACACGATTCCGTCGAACAAAGAAGCCTTCATGCCTGGCGATTTGTTCATGGAGCGGCGCATCCGTTCGCTGATTCGCTGGAACGCGCTCGCGATGGTGATGCGCGCGAATCGAGGCGGCGACGACCTCGGCGGGCACATCGCAACGTTCTCGTCCTCGGCGACGCTCTATGACGTGGGGTTCAATTACTTCTTCCGCGCGCCGACCGAAGATAATCCGGGTGATCTGGTCTACTTCCAGGGGCACAGTTCGCCTGGCATCTATGCACGCTCCTTTCTGGAACGACGCCTCGACGAGGACGATCTCGACCGTTTTCGGCGCGAGGTCGGTGGCAACGGTCTTTCGTCGTATCCGCACCCTTGGTTGATGCCGCACTACTGGCAGTTCCCAACGGTTTCGATGGGTCTCGGGCCGTTTCAGGCGATTTACCAGGCCCACATCATGAAGTACCTGGACAGCCGCGGCCTGGTGCCGATGGACGATCGTAAGGTCTGGGCGTTTCTCGGCGACGGCGAGTGTGACGAGCCGGAATCGCTGGGGGTTCTAGGTCTTGCCGCGCGCGAACGATTGGACAACCTGATTTTCGTCGTCAACTGCAATCTCCAACGACTCGACGGCCCGGTTCGCGGCAACGGCAAGATCATCCAGGAACTCGAGGGAACGTTCCGCGGCGCCGGCTGGAACGTAATCAAGGTCGTTTGGGGGCGCCTGTGGGACCCGCTGTTTGCCAACGACGACAAAGGCCTGCTGCTGCAACGCATGAACGAAACCGTTGATGGTGAATATCAGAACTACAAAGCCAAAGGCGGTGCATACACGCGCGAACATTTCTTCGGCAAATATCCGGAACTGCTGAAGATGGTCGAGAACCTGTCCGATGCGGACATCATGCGCCTCAATCGCGGCGGGCACGATCCGTTCAAGATGTATGCCGCATATCATGCTGCGGTACATCACCAAGGCGAACCGACGGTCATTCTCGCGAAAACCATCAAGGGCTACGGCATGGGCGACGGCGGTGAGTCCGAGAACACCACGCATGCAGTGAAGAAGCTCGGCATTGAGGACCTGAAGCACTTCCGCGATCGATTCGACATACCGCTGACCGACGAAGACCTCGAGCGGGTGCCGTATTACCGGCCCGGTCCTGACACGCCGGAGATGGTGTATCTGAGGCGCAACCGCGAGCGGCTGGGTGGGTTCATTCCGCAACGCGTCGTCGTCGAGACCGACTTCAAGGTGCCGGACTTATCGATCTTCGACGGCCAGCTCAAAGGCAGTGGCGAGCGTGAGATCTCCACGACGATGGTGTTCGTTCGGCTTCTGGCGTCGCTGCTGCGCGATAAGGGTATCGGGCCGCGCGTCGTACCGATTGTGCCGGACGAGGCGCGCACGTTCGGGATGGAAGGCATGTTCCGGCAATTGGGCATCTATTCTTCGGGCGGTCAGCTCTACGAGCCGGAAGACTCGGACGAGATTGCCGCTTATCGCGAGTCGAAGGACGGTCAGGTGCTTGAGGAGGGCATCAACGAGGCTGGCGCGTTCGCGGCCTGGATGGCAGCGGCAACGGCGTACAGCTCGCATCGCAAGACGCTTGTACCGTTCTACATTTTCTATTCGATGTTCGGGTTTCAGCGCATCGGCGATTTCGCTTGGGCCGCTGGTGACATGCAGGCGCGAGGCTTTTTGCTCGGTGGCACGGCGGGTCGGACCACGTTGAACGGTGAAGGATTGCAACATCAGGACGGGCACAGTCACCTGCTCGCAGCGACGATCCCCAATTGCCGTTCGTACGATCCGGCCTATGGCTATGAGCTCGCGGTGATCATTCATCACGGACTCGAGCGCATGTATACAGCTGGTGAGCGGGTCTACTACTACATCACCGTTATGAACGAGCCGTACGTACAGCCGCCGATGCCCGACGGCATCGAAGAGGGGATCGTGCGTGGCATGTATCTGCTGCAGAAGGCGAAGGCAGATCACGGCAAGCGGGTGCGCCTGCTCGGCAGCGGGACAATTCTGCGTGAGGTGCTCGCTGCGGTGGACCTGCTGGAGGAATTTGGCATCGCCAGTGAGGTTTGGAGCGTGACCAGCTTCAATGAGCTCCGCCGCGACGGCATGGATGCGGAGCGTTGGAGCATGCTGCATCCTGATGAACCGCAAAGAAAATCCTTCGTGAGCGAATGCCTCGGCGGCGATGGGGCGCCGGTGATCGCAGCAACCGACTACATGAAGGTGTACGCCGATCAGATACAACCTTATGTGCCGGCACCGTATCGCGTGCTTGGAACGGATGGCTTCGGTCGCAGTGACACGCGTGCCGAATTGCGCCGGTTCTTCGAGGTCGATCGACACTTCATCGCGGTCGCTGCGCTCTCTTCCCTTGCGGATCAGCAGATCATCGCCCGCAGTGTCGTTGGCGACGCGATGCGCCAATTCAAAATCGAACCCGATCAATCGAATCCCCGGCTCGTGTGAGTCGCGCATAGAACGAGAGGTCAGTCGTGGCGCAACAGGAAGTTCGCATTCCCGACATCGGTGATGTCGAAGACGTCGAAGTGATCGAGATCCTCGGCTCGGTCGGTGCCGAAATCGCCGTCGACGATCCACTGATCGTCATCGAGTCCGACAAAGCATCGATGGAAGTGCCCGCGCCGGTCGCCGGCAAGCTGCTGAAGGTCACCGTTGCAATGGGCGACAAGGTGGTGGAGGGCCAGGTGATTGCAGTTGTCGAGACTGCGGAAGTGGCCGCGTCCTCGAGTGAAGCGGCACCCGCCGAAGAAGCCGAAGCGACTGAGACCGAAGCGGGCGCGCCTGTAGCGGCGGCGGCACCCGAGCCAAGCAAGACCCCGGCATCACGAAAGATCGAGGTTCACATTCCGGATGTTGGCGACGCGGAAGACATTGTGGTCATCGAGGTGGCTGTTAAGGCGGGTCAGGATGTCGCGGCCGACGACCTGCTGGTGGTGGTGGAATCGGATAAGGCGTCGATGGAAATTCCCGCGCCGGTTGCTGGTCGCATTGTGTCTGTCGATGTTGAAGAGGGCGTGTCGGTCTCAGAGGGCAGTCTGCTGGTAGTGATTGAGACAACGCAGGCGCCTCCGGCGTCGAGCGAGCCCAACAGAATGAAAGAGGCGCCCGCGGCCCCGAAACAGGTGCAGGCGGCAACGCCGACAAGAGGTTCAAAGCAGACCGAACCGGCCGCAGCCTCGTCGGACGCGAACGCCGAAACGGAGCAATTGCCTGCACCATCTTCTATGGCCGCCGCGGATGCAAACGTGTATGCCGGTCCGGCGGTCCGTCGGCGTGCGCGCGAGTTGGGCGTCGATCTGACGAAGGTGACCGGAACGGGCGCGCGTGACCGAATCGTCAAGAGCGACGTCGATTCGTTCGTCAAAGCAGCGTTGACATCGCCGCGTGGCGCCACGGGCACAGGCATCCCACCTATCCCGGTGGTCGACTTCGCCCGATTCGGTGCGATCGAAACTATCGATCTAACGAGAATCCGCGCGCGCGGCGCCGAGAATCTGCACCGAAGCTGGCTGAATATTCCGCACGTCACGCAACATGACGAAGCCGACATAACCGATCTCGAGGCGTTTCGCGGCGAGATCAAGGCCGACCCTCAGGTCAAGGGAGTGAAACTGACGCCGCTCGCGTTCATCGTGAAGGCCGTCGTTTCCACGCTGCGGGAATTTCCGGTGTTCAACGCATCGCTCGACGCATCCGTGCGCCGTTTGATCGTCAAACACTACTATCACATCGGGTTGGCGGTCGATACGCCGGACGGCCTGGTTGTTCCGGTGCTGCGCGATGCGGACCAGAAGGGTGTTATCGCACTCGCAATGGAGATCGAATCGCTGTCGCAGAAGGCGCAACAGGGCAAGCTGGTGATGAGCGATTTGCAGGGCGCGAGCTTCAGCATCTCCAGTCTTGGTGCGATCGGTGGAACCGGGTTTACGCCGATCATCAATGCGCCGGAAGTCGCGATCCTTGGTGTGTCGCGCGCGGCGGTGAAACCGCACTGGAACGGAACCGAGTTCGCGCCGCGCAAAATGCTGCCGATATCACTGAGTTACGATCATCGCGCGATCAACGGCGCGGAAGCCGGGCGGTTCGTGACATCGCTGTGCCGGACGTTGGCTGATATGCGTCGCGTGCTGCTGTAGCGGCGCGACAATCAGCGCGGCTTCTGTTGCCACAGCAGTTCAGGGGATCCGACGTTCAGCAATCGTGCGTAGACGAACAGCGCATCGCCGAGCCGGTTCATGAACACGCCGAGTGACGCATCGTACACATCCGGTCGCTGTGACATCAGGCGCCATACGCTGCGTTCCGCACGTCGACTGACGGCTCTTGCGAGGTGCATGTGCGCGCCCGCAATCGTTCCGCCCGGAAGGATGAAATTGGCCAGAGGCCCAAGCTGCTTGCTGAGCCGCGCGATATCGCTATCCAGTGAGCTCACTTCGCCGGCAAGTGAGAAAGCGGTACCCGGCATTGCAACTGCACCTCCGAGGTCGAACAGTCGCGATTGAAGTTCAACCAGCGTCGCGCGCAGGGGATGCTTTGATTCGATCAGACTTACGACGATTCCGAGTGCGCAGTTGAGTTCGTCGACGTCGCCGAGCGCGGTGAACACAGCGTCGTCTTTCGCATGCCGTGAACCATCTGCGAGGCCACTTTGCCCTGTATCACCGGTGCGCGTGGCAATGCGTGTCAGGCGATTACGCATCGATTGTCTCAACCGCGTGCGACGGGTGCCTCGACGCGCTCGCCATAACGGACAACAGTGATGATGCCGGTGTCGAACGAACGCGTCAGCGCTTCGTATGCAGTACGCATGAAAGTCCGGGCATCGGGCACGGTGGTGCGCGCGTCGGCGGCCACGAGACTCACCCCAACTACGACCGGAATGAAACCTTCGCTGGTCTTGAAGGAGTGCATGTAGAGATTGTCGAAGATGCGGCGGAAGCTGGTCGATGTGCAGTTTTCAATGTCCGGCTGCAGCATCGTCACAGCGAACATGTTGGCTTCGGGGCGCGTCACCACATCGAGAGGGCGCACAAGTTGCCTGAGTTTAGCTCCGATGCCGGACATCAATTCGTCGATGACTGCTTTGTCGTATTGTTTCTCGATGACATCGAGGTTGTTGACACCAACCAGCAGGATGCATGCGGCGCCACCACGCGCTTCTACTTCTTTGGATAGCGAACCGATTCGATCGAGCGTGAACTTCATATTGCCAAGGCCGGTCACAGGATCAACGAGATCGGTCGTCGTCAGCTCACGCACCTTGCGCCGCAGCAGTTTGTTGGTGCGCAGTAATTCATTCTGCCGCTCCGCGATGCGCTGTGCGGCGTACACGCGCGGCAGCAGTTGGCCGCGCAAATTTGCCTTGTTGAGAAAATCGTCGACGCCTTCCTGGAAGGCTTCATTCATCGCCTGGATGTCATCGCGGGCGGTTAGCAGCATCACATATGTGAAATGCCCGGTCGCATCATCGAGTTTCTTGATGCGTCGCGTGAGTTCGAGGCCGTCCATCGACGGCATCAGCCAATCGGCGACGAGTATCTGCGCGGGCCGCTTCTCGACCGACCGCAACGCTTGAAGCGGATTGTTGGTGAACCGCACATTGGAAAACCCGCCGCTACGCAGCGCCTTGGCGATGATGGCGCTAGAGAACTTCGCGTCATCTACCACCAGGATTGGAATGTCCTCGTGCGACATGTAACTTATGCGAAAGTGGAATGGGTCGAGATCGAAGGTAGATTCAGGTAGGGGTGCTGCCTTGTCAAGGAACCGCACCGCACGGCTTTCGCTTATTAATGTAACGTCCACCGGTTCGGCCCCAGAGGCGACAAAGAGGGCGATGAAGAGATTGAGGACTGATCGTGCCATCGTTTGACATCGTTTCCGAAGTCGACATGCAGGAAGTCCGTAACGCTGTCGATCAGGCGAATCGGGAGATTGGCACGCGCTTCGATTTTCGTGGCTTCGCGGTGTCGTTCGAACTCGAAGACGGCGCGGTTCTGATACGTGCCGAAGAAGCCTTCCAGATCGAACAGATGGAAGACATCCTGCGCGACAAACTCGTGCGGCGGAAGGTCGACACCGGTTGTCTGGACCCGGAACAGATCGAAGCGTCGGGCCGGGAAAAACGTCGACGCTATCGCATCGTGCAAGGGATCGATCGTGATCAAGGCAAAGAGATCGTAAGGCGCATCAAAGACGCCAAGTTGAAGGTTCAAGCGGCGATTCAAGGCGAGAAGATTCGGATCTCCGGCAAGAAACGCGATGATCTTCAGCAAGTCATTGCAATGTTGCGTGACGCGGAACTCGAGGTGCCCCTCCAGTTCGAAAATTTTCGCGATTGACCGGCGCCAGGGTGCAGGTCGGATCAGAAGCGCCTCTGCTCCGCAGGGTTCTCAACCGCCGAATCGTCATCTGTGCATTTACCGGATTTGCGTCTGGCTTGCCGTTCTTCTTTCTCATTCAACTGGTGCCGGGCTGGCTACGCAGCGAAGGCGTCGATCTCAAGCAGATCGGGCTGTTGGCGTTAGTTCAACTGCCATACGTGTGGAAGTTCGCGTGGTCCCCCCTGCTGGATCGTTATCGGCTGCCGTTGCTGGGTCGACGTCGGGGCTGGATGCTGGCAACTCAACTGGGCCTGCTGCTGACGATGATGCTGGTTGGACATTGGCAACCCGCGGGTGACCTGCGAGCCATCATGTGGATGGCGGCGATCGTCGCGCTGTTCAGCGCGACCCAGGACATCGTGCTCGACGCGTACCGGCGCGAGTTGCTGCCCGATGCCGAACTTGGCCTCGGCAACGCGGTCCACATTCAGACGTACCGCATCGCCGGTCTGATCCCGGGGTCGCTCGCCTTCGTGCTCGCCGATCGTCTTGCATGGCAGTGGGTCATCGCGATCGTTGCATTGTTCATGCTGGTCGGTATCGGTTTGACGTTGAGTATTCGAGAGGCTGTTGCACAACCGGTGGCGCCTAGATCGCTGCGCAGCGCCATCGTCGAACCGTTTCGCGAGTTCATCGTTCGCCGCGGACTGAAATATGCGGTTCTCGTGCTGGCTTTCATGTTTTTCTACAAGCTCGGCGACAGCATGGCGACAGCGCTTTCGACACCGTTTTATCTGGACCTTGGGTTCAGTCTCACGGAGATTGGGCTGATCGCGAAGAATGCGGCACTGTGGCCGTCAATTATCGGTGGCCTGCTCGGTGGCGTACTGATGGTGCGAATCGGTATCAATCGCGCGCTATGGATATTCGGCGTCGTACAACTCGTATCGATTTTTGGTTTCGCGGTCTTGGCGGAGGTTGGCCACGATCCGATGGCGCTTGCCATTGTGATCGCCTTGGAATACCTCGGCGTCGGGCTTGGTACTGCGGCATTCGTCGGGTTCATCGCGCGCGAAACCACACCAGCACTTGCGGCGACCCAGTTTGCGTTGTTTACCGCATTGACCGCACTACCGCGGACCCTCGCCAATGCGGCGACGGGCTTTCTCGTCGAAGGCAATGCACACGCGTCGGCGGGTGGGTCGTCATGGTTCATGAAGTTGCTGGTTGGTTTGGGCGTGCCGGACGGAGGCCTGGGCTGGACGCACTTCTTCTATCTGTGTGCGGTGTGTGCAGCGCCGGGCATGTTGCTGCTGTGGTGGGTTGCACCCTATTCGGATCGGAGCGGGGCTGAACACGGTCGCTAAGGCTGCCAGCGGTACTTGTGCAGCGCGATGCGCCCCGTTGCGCTGAACACGATGCCTTCCTTTTTGAGTCGCGTGTGCTGGCGCGCAAACCCACCGGATTTATCGGGCAGCGAGATTCGGCCGGAGGCGTTGACGACGCGGTGCCACGGGATACGTGTACCGCTCGGCAACTGGCTGAGGACGTGACCAACACGGCGTGCACCTCCCGGTAGTCCGGCGAGTTCTGCAACTTGGCCATACGTCGCGACGCGGCCCTTCGGGATCAACGCAATCACCTGCCAGACCTGCTCCGCGAGCGTGGCTGCGTCTGTGCATTGTGTGGTCATGTTCATCCGTCGCCGCGAGCGCTGGCCGCTGATTATTTTCGTTGTCGAGGTGCGAGTCGAGCGCGCTGGACTCGCGGCACCTTGAAGTTACGCCGCGCGCCCGCACATTGCAGGCTGGAAAGGCGAGATGGCTATGTTGGGGATTTATCTTGAATCTCCGTGGCGGGCCACTATGATTGGCAGTCCCGCGCGGAGAGTGCCAACCAAGATGTGCATCCGCCGCAGAGAACTGACGGAATTGAATAAGGGAATCAGAGACTTGGGAGATATTTTACGATGAAAATCAGACCGTTACATGATCGTGTTGTGGTCCGTCGACTGGAAGAAGAGTCGAAAACTGCTGGCGGAATCGTGCTGCCGGATTCGGCGGCAGAGAAGCCGTCCCGCGGTGAAGTGCTGGCGGTTGGCCCCGGCAAGGCACTCGACAATGGCGACGTGCGTGCCCCAGATGTGAAAGTCGGTGACCAGGTCATTTTTGGCCAATACGGCGGCAGCACCGTGAAGATCGATGGCGAGGAACTGTTGATCCTCTCTGAGAGTGAGATCTTCGGGGTCCTGAAAGGCTAACAGTTCCGTTTTGCACATATGAATGGATTAAGAGGAAGCAAGCGATGAGCGCGAAAGACGTACGATTTGGTGATGACGCACGGCAGCGAATGCTGGCAGGGGTGAACATCCTGGCTGAGGCAGTGAAAGTAACCCTGGGCCCGAAGGGACGCAACGTCGTGCTGGATAAGTCGTTCGGTGCACCGACGGTAACGAAAGACGGTGTTTCCGTAGCGAAGGAAGTCGAACTGAAAGACAAGTTCGAAAACATGGGTGCGCAGATGGTCAAGGAAGTGGCCAGTCAGACATCTGATGAAGCCGGCGACGGCACGACCACGGCGACGGTGCTGGCGCAGGCCATCCTGACGGAAGGACTGAAGTCGGTGGCGGCTGGTATGAACCCGATGGACCTCAAGCGCGGTATCGACAAGGCCGTTGCCGCAGCGGTGAAGGAAATCAAATCGATGGCGACGCCGTGCGAGGATGCGAAATCGATCGCACAAGTCGGCACGATTTCCGCGAACAGCGACGCCGCGGTAGGTGAAATCATCGCTAACGCGATGGACAAAGTCGGCAAGGAAGGCGTCATTACAGTCGAAGAAGGCAGCGGACTCGAAAACGAACTCGACGTAGTCGAAGGCATGCAGTTCGACCGCGGTTATCTGTCGCCGTACTTCATCAACAACCAGGAATCGATGTCCGCCGAATTGGAAGATCCGTACATTCTGTTGTGCGACAAGAAGATCTCCAACATTCGCGACATGCTGCCGATTCTCGAGGCGGTTGCGAAATCGGGTAAGCCGATGTTCGTCGTCGCCGAAGACATTGAAGGTGAAGCGCTCGCGACCCTGGTCGTCAACAACATGCGCGGTATCGTAAAGATTGCAGCGGCGAAAGCGCCTGGCTTTGGCGACCGTCGCAAGGCCATGTTGCAGGACATCGGCGTCCTGACGGGTGCCACGGTGATCTCGGAAGAAGTTGGCTTGACGTTGGAAGGCGCAACTCTGGATGACCTCGGCCGTGCAAAGCGAGTTTCCTCGACCAAAGAAAACAGCACGATCGTTGATGGTGCAGGCGAGAGAAAGGACATCGAAGGTCGCATCAAACAAATCCGCGCCGAGATCGAGGATACGACGTCGGACTATGATCGCGAAAAGCTTCAGGAACGACTGGCGAAGCTCGCCGGCGGTGTCGCGGTGATCAAGGTCGGTGCACCGACCGAAGTCGAAATGAAAGAGAAAAAGGCACGCGTTGAAGACGCGCTGCATTCGACGCGCGCGGCTGTCGAAGAAGGTGTTGTAGCCGGCGGTGGCGTTGCATTGATCCGTGCACTGCAGGCGATTCATAGCTTGAAAGGCGATAACGAAGATCAGAACGTGGGAATCGGTATCGCATTGCGCGCAATGACCTCACCGTTGCGCCAGATTGCCGCGAATGCGGGCGACGAAGGGTCGGTCGTGCTGGATAAGGTGCGCAACCTGAAGGGTAACAAAGGGTACAACGCTGCCACCGGCGAGTACGGTGACATGTTGGAAATGGGAATCCTGGACCCCGCCAAAGTCACACGCACCGCGCTTCAAGCTGCCGCGTCCGTTGCCGGTCTGATGATCACGACTGAAGCCATGGTTGCAGACCTGCCTGAGGACAAGGAGGCAGGTGGTATGCCAGGTGGCGGTATGGGAGGCATGGGCGGTATGGGTGGAATGGACGGCATGATGTAGATCAGGTCGCCCGTTCATGTGCGACGCGTCTCGGCGCGTCGCACGCATCGACAAAGAAGCCCCGCAATTGCGGGGCTTCTGCTTTCTGGATGCGCCGCCTGAGTACCGTTTCTTGAGCACTTGGACCGTTCGGCACCAGCGCGCTATGATCCGCGTCGGACAATGGTTCTTCTGGGTCGCATGCTCGATTCGGAAAGCGATTCGAAGAACAAATCGAAGAACAATTGTAGAGAACGTCTGCGGAGGGGTTTGGCATGGATAACATCGGTTTTGTGCTGGATTATCTGGCGCGTTGGGGGCACTTCCTGTTTGGTATCACCTGGATCGGATTGTTGTACTACTTCAACTTCATACAGGGCGAATACTTCAAAGAGGCTGAGGCGAGTTCGCGCGTCGACGCGTTCACGAAGCTGGTTCCGCGTGCACTATGGTATTTTCGCTGGGGAGCGATGTTCACGTTCCTAACCGGCGTTTATCTGCTTGGTTACATGCATGGCCGCTGGACGCTGGATATCACAATCGGCGCGACTATGGGCACGCTGATGTTCCTGAACGTCTGGCTGATCATCTGGCCAAATCAGAAGATTCTCATTGCGTCGAACGAGCAAGTTAAGGGAGGGGGACAGGCGTTAGCGGAAGCTGCAGCAGCGGGACCGAAGGCTGGGCTCGCGTCGCGGACTAATACGTTATTCTCCATTCCGCTGCTTTTTTTCATGGGGTCGAGCGCCCATTTGCCGCACGGTATGGTGGAGGATAGCAGCAGACAGACGCCACTGATCGTTGCCTTGATCATCATTGCCGCACTGCAATTGAACGCAATCTTCGGCAAACCGGGCCCAATGGCAAGCGTGCGCGGCGTCATCGTCAGCGGATTGGTGCTGACGGGCGTGCTGTGGGCCGTGGTTCAACTGCTGTAGCGCTCTGCTCGCTGCGTTGTTCAAAGACAGGGCGTCGCAGCACGCGAGGCCCTGTTCTGCCGTGTGCCGGGTCGATAAACTGCGCGGGCTTCTTCCGTAGGATTGATGAATGCCCCAGCCGCGCGCGAATTCGGCACCCAAGATTTCCGCCGATCCGAATGATGCCGCGGGATATCGGCGTACCGGCGGTAAGCCCCGTAGCGAAGCTGCGGGTTCCGGGCTCGGCATGAATCTGCTGATGGCAATTTTGGTTGTCGGACTCGCTGCTTCCGGTTGGTTCATTGCAACGCAACACCAGCAATTGTCGAAGGCACAAAGCACGCTCGCCCAAGCCGATCACCGCCTTTCAGCGTTGGAAGAGCGCGCGCAGATGACAGATCAGGTCGTGACTGAATCCGGTTCCGAGGTGCAGACCAAGCTTGGGAGATGGGAGTCAGAGGTCCGCAAGTTGTGGGATGCGAACAAGCGTGATCGGCAGATGCTTTCGGACGACGAGACCAAACTCAAGACTATCGACGGGAGTATTGGCAGTCTGCAAAGTATCATCAAGGATCTCAAGAGCAACGACTCGCGGCAGGACCAGGCGCTTACGCAGCAGACTGCGATCGCGCAGCAACTGGCCAGCGTCGATCAGCAGGTTAACCAACTCGTAGCGCAACAACGGCAGCTCAGTGACCAGGTGAACGCTGTTCGACAAAGCGTCGCCGGGCTTGAATCCGGACTCACCCGCCGCGTCGTTGCGAACGAAAAGGCGATCGAGGCGATCGATGCATATCGTCTCCAGATGAACGCGCGATTGGTCGAACTTCAGACGCGCGTTGACGGTGTCACGGCGCCGAAGACGCCTTGATTCGGTCGGAGCGTCGCGCCCGAGACTAGATGCGGCCGACTAGAGATAGGTCAGAGCGTAAGCGATTTGTGATCCGATGCCTGCTCGTCGGTTGATCAATGCGCATACTTAGCAACTGGACCTGATTCGACGGTATTTCCATGGAAGGCGCCGACACACCGCTATTGGTGCATCTGTCGTCTCGCAATGATCGTCTGTTGTCGATGGCACTGCGTGCGGGATGGACGATCGATACAACGGAAGGTGACCGATCTGGGTGGGGCGCTGCGGCCGCATTCGTCGCGTGCAGCGAGACCGAAGCGGCTGAGTTGCGGGTAGCGTGTCCCGAAGCGATTGCGATCGGCGCGTCAACGGAGGTCATCAGCGCTGACGTCGTACTTCCTGCTGGTGCATCGGACGTGCACGTCGAAAAGTTGTTGGCGCATGCGAGACGTGTATGGGAACTCCACGATGTTGCACGCCTAGACCGCGCAGACGCGACAGTACGTCGCCGACGGTCACGGCAACTGGCGGATATCGGCATCGCGCTGTCCGCGCAGCGCGACCCTGAACAATTGTTGGAGTTGCTGCTGACACAGGCGCGCCAGTTAGCCGAATGCGATGCCGGCTCACTCTACCTCGTGGAAGAGTCGGGCGGTGTGCGAAGCCTGCACTTCAAGCTCGCACAGAACGACTCCGCATCGGTTCCTTTCAAGGAAGCGCGCCTGTCACTGACCACTGATTCGCTGTCAGGGTACGTGGCGTTGACCGGCGGTGAACTCAACATTGCGGACGCCTATCAGATCCCGTCGGACGAGCCATACGCGTTCAATCGTTCATTCGACGAACAGGCGGGTTACAGGACCCGATCAATGCTGGTGCTGCCGATGTGCGATCACAAGGCGCGCGTGATTGGGGTTCTGCAGTTCATCAATAGGCTTAAGCGAACGCCCAATGGATTCGACGTCGTACCATTCGACGAGGATGTTACTGATCTATTGCGCGCTGTCGCCAGTCAAGCCGCGGTTGCGATTCAAAAAAATGATCTGCTGCGCCAGATCAGCCAGTTGTTCGAGAGTTTTGTTCAGGCCTCCGTCAAGGCAATCGAACAACGTGATCCATCGACGAGCGGTCACTCGTTTCGCGTTGCTGAAACGACGACGGCATTGTTGACGGCGCTTCCGCAGTCTGGCATCGGAAGGTTCAGGGACCTGACGATCAGTACGGAGCATTTGACTGAGGTTCGCTACGCTGCGCTATTGCACGACTTTGGGAAGGTCGGTGTGCGTGAAAGCGTGCTCGTGAAGGCGAGCAAATTAACGGACGAGCGGCTCGAGGTGATTCGTTATCGTTTTGAGTTGCAGAAGGAGCGCTTGCGTCGCGCGGCGTTGGAGAGAGAACTCGTCGTACTGCACACCGAGCCCGCCGAGTTCGAACTTGCCAGACGACGGATCATGCAGGACCTCAACCGGGATCTGTCGAGACTCGATGACTATTTCGCCGCTATTGTGCTCGCCAACAACCCCAACGTCATCGCCGAGGGCGAGTTCAGCCATCTAGAAGCGGTCCGCCAGATTGAGTTTGGTGAGTTCGATGGGCGCACCGGCCACCTCATAACGGACCACGATCTACTTGCGTTGTCGGTACGGCGCGGCAGTTTGACGCCATCCGAGCGCAGGGAAATCGAGGCGCACGTCAGTCATACTAGGGAGTTCCTTGCGGTGCTGCCTTGGCCACCGGAGTTATCGGGCGTGCCGCTCATTGCCGGCGCGCATCACGAGAAACTGGATGGGAGCGGCTACCCAGATGGTCGCCGCGGCGATGAGATTCCGTTGCCGAGCAAAGTAATGGCCGTTTGCGACATCTTCGATGCGCTGACGTCGATGGATCGCCCATACAAGCCTGCGGTCTCGATTGATACGGCATTCCGGATTCTCAACCAGGAGGCGGCCGCCGGACTCATCGATGTCGATATTGTGAGTGTGTTTCTCGCCAGTGGCAGCTATCTGAAGGGGCGCTTCCCCGGCGCGGCGGGTGCCCGTGGCGCCATCGAGCACCACCATGCGCGTGCGGCACCGTAGCGATAAGATCTGGGCGCGCTCATCGCCAATCCTGCAAGACGTCTAGCTGGACGGTGCGCCCATTGATATCGAGTACCACACCGGACTCGGTGATCTCCTTCAGCGTGACCCCAGGACTGATGGTGTCGCCTTCGACAAAGCGCTTTCCGTTCATTGTCACAGCACGCATCGAAGGATCATCGGCGTATACATGCGTGGAGAAGGGGAATCGCTGTGCTAGTGATTGTTCGTCTGGCTCGCCGTCCTGTGCGCTCATGCCCGGTTGCGGTTGGATTTGAGTGGCGACGGATTGTGTCAGCGCACGATCAGGCTTTACCGGCGCGCTCTCAGGCGCAATGACGGTTGCCTGCAAAGGCGCGATGACGCGCGACTGCTCGACGCGCCTGGGAGCAGCGGTAACAGCGCCCGGCGCAGCCGCGGCGATGGGCGGCGCGGTGCTGTTTGCTGGAATCGGTATTCTGGGCCAGAACATCCATGCCGCAACCAGGCATGCATTGACGACTAGTACGCCGAGTGCAACCCAGACCACAAGCGAAGATCTGAGTGGCGTCTGGGATGGGACCAGCAGTGGCGGAACCGTGCCGCGGCTCCGCTCGGCCTCGGATTTTTTCAACGCATCGAGAATGTATGACATCGTCAGGTGCCGGTGCTCAAGCGTGGTGCCGAGTTTGCCCCGGTCGCGTTCATAGCAATCCATGTCATCGGACCTGCAACTCCGTCCGGCACCATGCCGTTTTCGCGTTGGAAATGTATCAGCGCTGCCTGCAACGCATCGTCAAATCGGGCCGGGTTCGACGCGCGCAGATCGATGCTCAGCGTGGAGGCGAGACGCTCGCGCAGCCAAGCGACCGACGGGCCCTCGTCACCGACCTGCAGATTGCCGCGGTAATCCGGAGGCATCTGCCACAACACGATGTAGCTGCCGTACCAATGGTTGGCGAGTTGCTCTGGAGTAGTTTGGATCTCTGCACTGCCAAGCGTGAGTGTGATGTTGTTGTCGCGATGACCGATGATGGCGGCATAGTACGGTGTTGCGCCGTCGTCCCAGAGTTCTATGACAACGGGTTGGTCGAGACGCTCGACGTCGCGCCATGTTCCGTTGAGTTTCAGGCACTGCAGGCCGACACCCGGCGCCTGATCGCATGGTATGTCATCTGGCTTGAACGGCGCATTCCACCGTTTGAAGACTGCTGCATAAGCGTCGCGCTGCGAGTCCGGCCCCGTGACTCCAACCGGGCGAGATAATGAGTCGACAGAGGTGGTCGGAAGCACCGGACCATCGGGCACAGTCGCCGCGACGGCTTTTACCGAAACGGGTGCTGAATCCAGCTGCGCGTCAGTCGTTTGTTCAGCCGCCACCGCCGATTTAGCGGCGGCGGTTGCAACCACTTCCGACGCCGCGCCAATTTCCGGTGATGCATTATTCGGTGAAGCCGTTGCAGCCAGGTTGCCGGTAGGTGCTTCATTCGGGGTCGAAGTGTGATCCCTGTCCGATGTCGCGATTGGCGATGCATGCCAATCCGGATTGTGATTCCACAGTGCCCACGCACCACCGATCACCAACAATGCCAGTGCCGCCGCCGCGCTCACCCAGAGTCGCGGCCTGAGCCAGGCCTGTTGACCGAATGCCTCGCGCGCGGCTTTGCGGACGATACGCGCGGTGACTCTGGGCCGGCCCTCGACGTAGGCTCCCAGCAATGCGCGATCGGCGACGACGTTGATGAGGCGAGGGATGCCGCGGCTGAGTCGATAGCTCTCATGCGCCGCGCTACGCGTGAACAGATGTGGGTTCCCGCCTGCTAACGACAGGCGGTGCGCAATATACGCGCGGGTGTCGTCTTTCGTGAGTGCGGCGAGGTGGTAGCGGGCGGTGACTCTCTGGACTAACTGACGCATTTCCCTGCGGTCGAGCATTTCCGCAAGTTCGGGCTGTCCCAACAGGATGATCCGCACCAACTTGCGTTCGTTGGTCTCCAGATTGGTCAGTAGCCGTATTTGTTCGAGTACCGCCGGTGAAAGATTCTGTGCTTCGTCGATGATGACCACCGTGCTCCGGCCGAGCGCATGAATCCGTAGCAGATGTTTGTTGAGTCGGTCGATGAGGTGCTTGTTGGTAGTTGCCGCGTCGTTTCGTTCGGGGATCCCCAATTCCTCGCACAACGTTTCCAGTAGTTCATTGACCGTCAGGCGTGGGTTCAATACAAATGCGACGTCGAGATCGTCTGGCACTTCATCGATCAAACTGCGAATCAATGTAGTTTTGCCGGTTCCGACCTCGCCGGTGATCAGGACAAAGCCGCCGTCGGTTCGCAATCCGTACATCAGATGCGCCAACGCTTCCCGGTGGCGTTCGCTCAGGTACAAGAACGCGGGATCAGGCGCGATCGAGAATGGCTTCTGCTTGAATCGATAGTAGTCGTCGTACATGTTGTCTACTTCGGGTGGGACCGCTTCAGATCACTTTACGCAATTCGTCGATGCGGCGGTCTTTTTGTGACCAGAGTTCGTCGACCCAGTTATGCAATGCTTCGCGGGCCAGAGAGGGCAGTTCATGGTGCGTTCCGCTCAATGCGGTCGGCGCGACCCGACTGGAGATTTCGACGTGCACATCGGGACACTGCCCCGAAATGAATTCCCAGAATGTGGGTGCAGCGTTCGGGTACACGATCGTGACATCGAGGATGTGCTGCACGCGGTCGCCAAGCGCGGCGATCACGTAGCCGAAACCACCCGTCTTCGGCATCAGCAGATTGTTGTACTTAGATTGCTGAAACTCGTGTTTTGATCGAGAGAAGCGTGTTCCTTCCATAAAATTCAGCACGCTGGTCGGATGGTGCTTGAAGGTCTCGCTCGCGCGCTGCGTCGTCTGCTGATCATGACGGCGCAGACCGGGCTCACGCGCAAGTGCCTCGCGACTGTAGCGCCGCACATATGGGAAGCCCAGCAACCACATCGCAATTCCGAGGAAGGGGATCCAGATCAACTGTTGTTTGACAAAGAATTTCAGCGGTGGGATTCGCCCAAGGAATGTGTCCTGCAACACCAGGATGTCCGACCAGCTTTGGTGGTTCGAGATTACGACGTACCAGCTATCGCGGCTCAGGGGTTCGTCGAGTTGCATCGTAACGAGGACGTTCGTGACAGACAGGGCCTTCAACATCAGGCGGTTGGCGCCGACCCACGCATCGACGACTCGTGTCATGCCTGCCCCGATGATGACCCGAACTCGCGGAATCGGAATCAGTGCCCGCGGCAGAGCAAGCAGATAGATTGGCACGCAACAGATGATCGTGTTGACCGCCATGAACAGCATTGCCGCCAAGCCTCTCAGTATCGTCATCGCGTCGCGAGCCATCGATCATCGGTCGGAGTTCTTATCATATGAGCCCCACGCAGTACCAGCGTAGCGGCATCGAGCGGCGCTGCCACGGCGTCTGGGTACGCGCGTGCGTCCTCTGCACGCTTGGGCTTTTTGCCGCTTCGTGCGAAACGCTTGGGTTTTATTGGCAGGCCGCGTCGGGGCAGTGGTCGATTGTGCATGCGCGCCGTCCCACGGCCGAACTGATTGCTTCCAAGCAAACAGACCCCAGATTGAGGGACCGTTTGCTGCTTGTGGATCGTTTGTTGCACTTTGCGAAGGACAATTTGGCGCTCGAACCGGGTAAGAGTTACGCGAGCTTCGTTCGGATCGACCGCGAAGACGTCGTATGGAACGTCTTCGCGACGCCGGAGTTCTCCACGAGGCCGTTGCGTTGGTGCTACCCGGTGGTGGGCTGCGCATCGTATCGCGGCTACTTCCATCAGCGCGACGCGGAGCGCTACTCGCAGCGCTTGATGGCAGCGCAAAGGGATGTGATCGTTGCCGGCGTTGCAGCCTACTCCACGCTAGGGTGGTTCAACGATCCGGTACTCTCGACATTCGTGTCGTGGCCCGATGCGGACCTTGCCGAACTGATCTTCCACGAACTCGCACACGCCAGGGTTTTCGTATCCGGTGATACGCCATTCAACGAGGGATTTGCGGAGTTTGTCGCGCGGCGCGGGGTGCTGGCGTGGCTGCACGCCAGTCGAGATGAAGCCGGGGCTTCGCGCGTGATGCTGCGCTGGCAACAGTCGGATCGCTTCGTTGCCTTCGCACTGAGTTGGCGTGACGAGTTGCAGCGCCTCTACGATCAGCCCTACAACGCGGTCGCGATGAGTCTGTTGAAGACGGATCTTTACGCAGCAGCGCAACGATGCTACCTCTCGAATGAAGGCGTCCTGGGCGATCATGACCTGTTTGTTGGAACTCCCAACAATGCTCGACTCGTGCCACTGGCTGCATACCACGAGCTCAGAACTGCGTTTGCACAACTGTTTGCGCAAAGCGAGGAGTCCTGGCCCGGGTTTTACGCGAGTGTCGCGCGTCTGGGTCGGATGAATTCAGACGCACGCGCGTCTGAACTCATGCGGCTGCGGCATGCGTTCGAAGTCGCGCACGGTGCGAACTCCCAACACATTCGCTGCGAATCGCTTCGGTTCGAACCCAAAACCCCTCCGACCGTTTATGCTCGGCAAAATCACTGACGGAGCAGCAGAGATCGCGCGTCACCAACAGGGCCAGAATGGCGTGGAAGCGTCGTTCTTCTGGTACGACCTCGAGACCACGGGCACGGATGCGCGAGTGGATCGGATCGTTCAGTTTGCCGGCGTGCGAACCGATCTCGATCTCAACGAAATCGAATCGCCGCTGTGCACCTATGTGAAATGTCCCGAAGACGTGCTAGCGGACCCGGCTGCTTGTGCCGTCACGGGATTGACTCCGCAACGGATCAATCGCGAAGGCATGAACGAACTCGAAGCGTACGTGGCGATCAATCGATGTTTTTCCCAGCCGAGAACCTGTGTAGCTGGATTCAACAGCCTGCGCTTCGATGATGAATTCATTCGCTTCGGCTTTTACCGGCACTTCATCGACCCATACGCTCGCGAGTGGCAGGGGGGCAATTCACGCTGGGACATCATCGACCTGGCTCGCGCCGCGGCTGCGCTGCGACCGGAAGGAATCGAATGGCCAATCGAATCGGGGCTGCCGACGTTTCGATTGAGCGATTTGACTGCTGCCAACGGCATTGCACATGGCAACGCACACGATGCGATGTCGGATGTCCGCGCCACGTTGGATGTGGCGCGGTTGATTCGAGCGCGGCAGCGCCGGTTATTCGATTACTACCTCGGGCTGCGTGATCGCACGGAACTGCAGCGCCTGCTTCGGCCCGAGAGACCGGATGTGCGTCTGCATGTTTCACGAATGTACCCGCGTGAGCGAGGCTGCATTGCGCCGATCATGCCGCTGGCACGCCATTCGCAGAATCGCAATTCGGTCATCGTGGTCGACCTCGCAACAGACGTGCGACCGTTGATCGAATGGAACACCGACCGTCTACGCGATGCACTATTTAGTGTCGGTGGAACCGATCGGCCGGGTTTGAAAGAAGTGCGGCTGAACCGATGTCCGTTTGTGGCGCCGCTGGAAGTGCTCAGAGAAACGGATGCTCGGCGGCTCGGCCTCGACGTGACCTTGGCGCGCCAACGCTACGATGATCTGCGCGCGCAGGCGGGCCTGGCTCACAAAATCTCTGCGATCTATGACCGCAACGCGCAGTTCGTTCGACATGATGCCGATGCTGCGCTGTATGACGCGTTCATTGATGAGCCAGACCGGGCGCTTTGCGGCGAGGTGCTGACGCATATGTTGGGTGGCGGAAGCTCGCCGGACGTGGTCTTCTCCGACGAACGACTCAACGAACTGTTGTTCCGGATGCGCGCGCGACGGGACGACTCGCTGTTGGATGCGTCGGAGCAGATCCGATGGCGGAAATGGATGCGGAATAAACTAATCGACGGTGGCGACGGCGCGATGACTCTGCAACGGTTCCGTCAAGCCACCGAAACGCTGGAGGCGCCAGTCGGTCTTGTACAAGCGTTGCGCGAACACGGCGATGCTATCGAACGAAAGCTGTCCGATGTGATCGATCCGAACGTCTCATGACGGGCGCCGCGGTCGAGTTCTCCGGTGTATCGAAGCGTTTTGGCGCCTCTTGGGTGCTCGAGGACGTGAATCTGCTGCTGCCTGAACGCAAGACCTCGGCAATCGTCGGCGAAAGCGGTAGCGGGAAGTCGACGTTGCTGAAACTGATTAATGCGGTCTATCGTGCGGACCGTGGGACGATACGCGTACTAGGTGGACCGATACCCGAAGAAAAGGTGTATCTGTGGCGGCGCGAGATCGGATACGCGATACAGGGAGCCGGGCTGTTCCCTCATCTGAGCGTGCGTGACAACGTCACGCTGCTGGCGAAGCTCCAGCGACTCGATCTCGATTTCATCGAGAGCCGCTTTCGCCACTTGATGGCGATGATGGGTCTACGGCAGGAGCTGGAATTACGCTTCCCACATCTGTTGTCCGGCGGTGAGCAGCAACGTGTTGGTCTGTGTCGGGCGTTGTTTCTGCAGCCGAAATTACTGCTTCTCGATGAACCGTTTTCCGCATTGGATCCAATCGCCAAAGCGGGACTTTACGATCTGTTTGCGCAACTGCGTGATAAGGAATTCGTCACCACAGTTCTGGTCACACACGATATGCGTGAGGCGACCCGATTGGCGGATCATCTGGTCGTCCTTCGAGACGGTGTCGTGCAGCAAAGCGGTGAGATCACCGCAGTCGTGGAGGCACCCGGTAACGAGTACGTTCATTCGATGTTGACGAACCAATTGCAATGAATCGATGGATCGTTTTGCTCGTTGTGGTCTTGTGGCCGCTAATTTCCAATGGCGCGCAACGTATCGTTGTCGGTAGCAAGAATTTCAACGAGGGATACCTGCTCAGTGAAGTCGTGGCGCAGTTGCTCGAGCACGCCGGCTACGAAGTCGACCGAAGGTTTGGCCTCGGCGGAACACTGATCTGCTATGACGCGCTGAAAAATGGCGAGATCGATGTGTACATCGAGTACACGGGTACGTTGGCGCGCGCCATTCTTCGTCTCGATACGACTCCCGACGCGATGCAACTGAATGCGGTTTTGGCACCGACCGGGTTAGAGATGCTCGGCGACTTCGGCTTCGACAACACGTATGCGCTGGCGATGAAAAGCGCGCGTGCGAAGGCGCTTGGGATCACCAGGATCTCGGATCTCGCTGCACATCGGCAACTCAAGATCGTTGTCAGCCACGAGTTCCTAAAGCGGGCTGATGGTTGGCCCGGGCTCGCTCGCGCGTATGGTTTCGATTGGCACCCAACCGGCATCGAGCACGGTCTCGCCTATCAGGCGCTGGAAGACGGAGCCATTGACGTAACCGACGTCTACTCGACGGACGGCGAGATTGCGCGCTATCGCTTGCGCGTTTTGGATGACGATCGCAATTACTTTCCCGAATATCGCGCGGCTCCGTTGGTACGAGCCGATCTGCCGGCACGCGCAAAGTCGGCGATCGACGAACTGCACGGCGCACTGAACAATGTGCAGATGCAACGCCTCAACTCTCAAGTGACTTTTGGTGGCGTCAGCTATCAACGCGTCGCGCACGATTTGCTCGCGCAGCGCGGTTTCACCAACGGGAACGGCACCAACAAGACGCGACAGATGTGGCGCGCTCTGCGTCACAATACGGCGGTGCATCTAAAGCTCACCGGCATTGCACTGGCCGGCTCGATCCTGTTCGGCATGCTGCTGGGTATCGTGGTCTACCGCATCCGATGGCTGTCCCGGGCAACGGTCTATATCGCAGGGTTGCTGCAGACCATTCCTTCGATCGCGCTGCTGGGCCTGATGATCCCGCTACTCGGTATCGGCACCGTGCCGGCCA
The DNA here is from genome assembly GCA_963735085.1 of uncultured Gammaproteobacteria bacterium. Lineage (GTDB taxonomy): Bacteria > Pseudomonadota > Gammaproteobacteria > Pseudomonadales > Azotimanducaceae > DATJGR01. Next base: position 359,738 of record CAVTJP010000005.1, on the reverse strand, counting down.
TTACTGCATTGTTTCTGTATTCGCTGTTGCCGATATTGCGCAACACGGTGACGGCGTTGGCCGGCGTGGATCCGGTTATAAGACATGTTGCTGTTGCGATTGGCTTGAACCAAGTCGAGCAGTTGCGATATGTCTACCTGCCTCTGTCGCTACCGTCAATTCTCGCGGGAGTGCGCACCGCGGCGGTCATCAGCATCGGTACTGCGACGCTCGCAGCGTTTATCGGTGCGGGCGGATTGGGTGATCCGATCGTGACAGGTCTTGCGCTGAACGATCCCGGTTTGATCCTCCAGGGCGCAATTCCAGCCGCGGCGCTCGCAATCGTCACTGAACTGCTTTTCGAGGGCATCGAACGCGTCGTTGTACCGCGGCATCTGGCATAGTGGGCCCAGTTGCGCCGCGAAGGGCAATCTGCGGGTTGTCCACTTTGATCGACCGTTACAGTGCGGCGTCGATCTCCTCCAGATACGCATCGTATGACGATTCCGTCGAGCTGAAGTCGATATCGGCTGGAGGATCCGTCACAAGCGCTGCCCACCAACCCTGATCGCCACCGAGTTGAGTTGGTGAGTAGAGGAAGTCTCGCCACGGATACGGCTCACTGCCATACGTCTCCGCGCGTTCCGAGAAAAAGCCGATGCGCGAGCGCGATGACAATGCGCGGACCACCCCATCCGGTGCGCCGTGTCGCGTTGCATATTCAACTTGCTCGGTGACCTCGGCGTTACTCAACACAATCAAACGGCTCAACGCACCGTTTGCAGTCACGAATACGAAACCGGGAGGGTCACCAACAAGGTAGTGTTCGACAAAGCCGTGTTTTTTGCGCAATTCTGCGAAGTGTCGGCACACGAATGGATCTTCAAGCAGCGCGGGAGGATTCAGGAACAGCGATTCCTGAATGGCACGCTGCTGGTCGAGGAAGTATTCATGGTGCAACTCCTTGACATGATCGATCACCATATCAAGCGTCGTTTCTCGGTGCTTCGGAACGTAGCGATCGATGACGCCCTCGTTGAACGCTTCGAGAGCGAGCTTTTCGTCCCCGAGACCTGACATCAGTATCGTCTTTACCGATGGGTCCTCGATGCTGGTTAGGAGCGTGAGTCCTTCCATCGCAGGCATCGAAAAGTCGGCGACCGCAATCGATGTACGCTGAAATCGTTGCATGTTGTTGATTTCGGTTTCGATCAGCCCGAGATCAAATTGGATCGTCGAGTTGTTCCAATGGAGCGATTTCGATTGGACCGAGAAACATCGCTCGGGAATCGGACGTAGAGTGAGCTTTTTGTTCAGACGCTCCAGCGCACGTCGCGGGTTGTGGAAACTCAAGTGCGCCATCTCGGCTGGCATTCGTAGTTCGAGTGCGTGAAGAAACAGGTCGTTGTCGTCAATGAATACTACCGTGGTTGGATGCGAGTAGGGCGCGATTGCCAACTCGGGAGAGCTTGGTGGTGGTTCACGCACGGTCGACACTCGGAAAAGTCAACGTGAAGCGCGTGTAGACGGCGACCTTGGACTCACAGGCGATCGATCCACCGAGACCTTCCATTGCCATCTTGCAGAAGCTCAATCCGATGCCTGACCCGTGCCCGGACTCCGTGGTCGTGTAGAACCGCTCAAAGATTCGTTTGAGATTTTGGGGAGGAATACCGGCCCCGGTATCCTCGACAATGATCGAGTGAGGCGCGCGGCGCCCCTTTACGAGCTTGACCATCAATTCGCCGTCGTCGGTCTTCTGAGCATAGAAGAGTGCATTCTTCAACAAGTTGAACAGCACGTGAACCACCAGGACATGTGGTGCATAGATCATGAAGTCTCGGTCAAGGTCCACACCGATGAGATCGCGCTCGTATTCCCCAACGAATGGGTATCGGTGCAACGTGTCAATGACGCAACTCTGCGCGGAGAAGTGTGCGAACTCGTGGTCCTCTACGGGTTGCTCCGATGTGTTGATGAGTAGCCGGTCGATGATGCTGTTGGAATAGTCGGTTTCGGTTTCAATTTCGCGCAGACTCGTGCGCAGCCGTTCGAGCTGGCGTCGCCGTATCGGCTTTATGGAAATGTGGTTCGCGATTGCAAGATCGTATGCGTTTATCAGTTCCGGCAAATGCTGTCCGATGCCTTGTGCAAGGGCTTTGATTCCGAGGAAGGGCGTGCGTAGTTCATGTGCGATATTGCTAGTGATCCGGGACATTGCCCTAAGCTTCTCCAGCTCTATGATCTTGCGATTTCGGATCGCGAGGCTACCGACCACGAGGATGAAGGCGTAAAGAGGTGCTGGCTCGATATACACGCGGACGAGTTCCGCAACGTTCGGTGAGGCGTCCAGCGAAAAAACGGAGATCAGGATTACAATTGTTGCCAGTAGCCAGAGCAGGGTTGCCATCACGCCATCGTTAATCAACAAGATGAACACAACCAGAGCTACGACATTCTGTAAAGGCCAAACCAGGTTCGTCTCTCCAATGTACGCGGCTTGGGCAGCGTTCTGGGCAAGCATGTACCCAAACACGAAGGGCAACACGTAGGTCAGTCCGAGTACCCAATAGGCGGGCAACCAACGAACGATGTTTTTAGACAGGCGTTTGGACAGTATGATTGGGATGCAAAGGAGAGCGCCGACAGCGCGAACCTGAAAGCTCTCGAAACTTGCTGGATACACGAAGCTCCATATGAAGTAGTAGCTAATAAGGGACACGACGCCAACCCAGCCGAGCATTGGCATGTGATGGCGCGCGTACCGGACACTTTCTTGTGAGGCGCGAATGAAGTGTTCGCGCCAGAAGAGCCACTGAACGTAGTACCTGTCAGGCGTCACTGCCTAACTCAGCAGATCCACCAGTGCCTTCCGCTTTTCTGCTGACATTCGCCTGAAACCGAACACGACTTTCTGTTCTTCGTCGGTCAAGTTGCCTCGCAGCGATCGTTCGATGGCCGCGAACATCGGCGGTTCAATTGCGCGTTCGGTTTCCATCTCCGGCAAGCCGTTCAACGAATGGTCCAAACGCACGATGATTTCTGAATTGACGCTGCGACGATACAAGCGCGCGGATTCGCCCACGCGCGCCCGAAGTCTGACTGGAAAACGCACGACGAATCGTTCGGTAAGTTCGTTCATAAGGTAGCTGCTCCCCCAACAAGCAGCCCTAGCTTAGCGATAGTTTGAGCAATGTGGAATGATGTCAATTTGACATTGAAATCTGGAAATATCTCAGTTTGTACAGTGTATTCAAATGGTTAGCACGACCGACCACTCCGTCGTCTTGGTGGTGTTTCAATCAGGCCGAAGGCAAACCCTTCGCCCCAATACGCTTGTTGGCAGGGTGAGGGGCTGGAATTGCGAACTGGATAGGTTTACGGTCGCGCTGCAAGCGCAATCACTCGGATCCTGGGGTTCATGGGTCAAAAGACCGAAACCGGCGTGACCAGTCACATTGCCATTCCGGCCGCGTCGGCATCTACCACGGATGCCGCTCCGCCGCCGGAACGAGCATCGTTCGAGTCCCGCCTGCTCCTCGTCGATGACAAACCGGAACTCTTGAAGAGCCTGTCCGAGGTCGTTGCACTTCACGGATATCACGTCACTGAGGCATTAGGGGGCAGGGCCGCGCTGGATCTGCTCGACGCCCACGAATACGACGTTGTGCTACTCGACTTAATCATGCCTGACGTCAACGGTCACGACGTTCTTGAGTTCGCGGCGGCGCGCGAGTTGCAAGCAAAGTTCGTCGTCGTGAGCGGTGATGCGAGTTTTACCGGGGTGAAGCGAGCGCTCACGTGCGGCGCATTCGATTTCGTCAAGAAACCCTACGAAGCCACTGAATTGATTGCTACGCTCGAGAAGGCGCTCAGCCATAGACGGCTGGAACGCAGCAACCACATGATGGAAGAGCGATTGAAGGATTCGGAGGAACTGCATCGCTTCATCGTCAACAACTCCCCCGATCTGGTCTACATGCTCGACCGGAACGGCTGCTTCGAGTTTCTCAACGATCGCGTCGAAAGCTTGTTGGGATACAAAAAAGGTGAGCTGAAAGGCCGACACTACTCCGAACTCATTTTCGAAGATGATCTCGAAGCGGCCCGGAATCTGTTCAATGAGCGTCGAACCGGCGATCGCGCAACCCGCAACGTCGAGCTGCGCGTGCGCAGCCGAAAGGTGCGCAGTGTCGAGCGCTCGTTTCAGACACAAACGGTCTGGATGGATCTGACGGCCCAAGGTCGCTACGCCGATCCTGACGAGAGGACACGCGAGAACTTCGTCGGCACCTACGGCACGGCCCGGGACATCTCCGAACGCAAGGAAGCCGAGCAGGTCATCAATTTCCAGGCGTATCACGATCTTTTGACACATCTGCCAAATCGCGCATTGCTGAAGGACCGCCTCAGCCTTGCCATCACCCAGGCGCAGCGCAACAAACGCCGCCTCGCAGTGATGTTTCTCGATCTGGATCGCTTCAAGATCGTCAACGACACACTTGGCCACACGATGGGTGACCGATTGTTGAAAGCGGTTGCGAATCGGCTACAGGCCTGCCTGCGGGGTGGCGACACGCTGTCTCGCTTTGGCGGGGACGAGTTCACGTTGTTGTTGCCGGAGGTTCGAACGCGCGACGACGTCGTGGTCATCGCGAGCAAGGTTCTCGATAAGCTGGCGGCGCCGTTCGTAATCGATGGTCATGAATTGTTTGTTGGCGCGAGCATTGGAATTGCGATGTATCCCGAGGCGGGTGATTCGGTCGAATCGCTGATCCAGAGCGCCGACATTGCGATGTACCACGTTAAGGGTCGTGGTAAGAACGGCTATCAATTCTTCTCCGACGAGATGAACCACAAGTTCTCGACGCGCCTCTCACTTGAGCGTGAGTTACGCAATGCGTTGGCAAGCGGTCAGTTGCGCGTTTACTACCAGCCTCAGGTCGATCTTATGGATGGGCGCATCATCGGCGTCGAAGCGCTGGTGCGCTGGCAGCATCCCCGCCACGGATTGATCGAGCCTGGAGAGTTCTTGTCGGTCGCCGAAGAAACCGGTCTGATCACGCAACTCGATGAATGGGTACAGATTCACGCGTTCCGCGATGTTGCCGAGTGGCGCCGCGCGGGACACGGTGACATCCGGCTGTCCGTCAACATGTCCTCGCAGCAGTTGGAGCAGGAATTGTTCCTCGATCGATTTCTCGCAAATCTGGACGGCTCGGGCCTTGCGGCCGATCGTTTGAAGATCGAAATCACCGAGAACGAGATCATGCGGGACATTGAAGTGATCGTGCCGAAGCTGCGGGCTCTGCGAAAGTTGGGCATTCGCATTGCAATTGACGATTTTGGCACAGGCTACTGTTCGTTCGCGTATCTGAAGCACTTTCCGGTGAACACATTGAAAATTGACCGCAGCTTTGTCGGCGACATCCGAGCGGACCTCGGTGACGCGAGCATCATCAACGCGATCGTTGCGATGGCGCGTGGTCTCAAGCTTGATCTGATTGCGGAGGGAGTCGAGACGCGTACACAGCTGAAATACCTGCGTACGCAAGGCTGTCGAGAAGTGCAGGGCTTTATCTTCAGCCGCCCGATTCCAGCTACCGAATTCACAACGCTGCTACGACGGGATCCGTTCGTACGTCTGGTCCGCTCCGACCCTGAAGGCGAGCCTGTCGCGTCGATTGTCTGAGGCTGGTCCGGCGGAACGCCGTCACGTAACATTGCCGGCTTCTCAAGAACCCCAGTCGTGTCATGGCGGGCTTCACCACCACGGTTGTCCATTCGGATCGTCGTAATCCGATCGAGCACGGCTCGTTACACAAGCCCGTGCATGCCAACGTTGCTTACGGCTACGAGGACGCGCGCGAACTCGCCGCCGTGTTCCAAGGGCGTCGGAAAGGATACTCATATGCTCGTCAGATCAACCCGACGGTCGAGGCGCTCGAGCACAAAATCACCCAGATGGAGAGCGGCCTAGCGTCGATCTGCTTCGCAACCGGCATGGGCGCGATCGGAACGATGCTATTCGCTCTGCTGCGGGCCGGAGATCACTTCGTTTCGAGTGCCTATCTGTTCGGCAACACGAATAGTCTGTTCGCGAGTTTCGCAAATCATGGCGTCGAGGTGACCTTCGTCGATGCGACGTCGGCCGAGGCGGTCGAAGCGGCGATACGGCCGAACACGCGGCTCGTGTTCGTTGAGACGATTGCCAACCCTCGCACTCAGGTCGCTGATCTCGAAGAAATCGGCGCGTTGTGTGCGTTGAAAGACCTTGTATACGTAGTTGATAACACGATGACCTCGCCGTATCTGTTTCAACCGCGGCGGGTTGGCGCGACGCTCGTTGTCAACGCGCTCACGAAGTACATCGCCGGGCACGGTAATGTGCTTGGCGGAAGCGTGACCGAGCAAGGCCAATACGACTGGCAACGCTTCGCAAACATCGCGACCGAATACCGGAAAGGCGATACACAGTTGTGGGGGATCACGCAGATCCGAAAGAAGGGGTTGAGGGATTTCGGTGCGGCGCTGGCACCTGAGGCCGCGCACCATATTGCGATCGGCGCCGAGACGTTGGCATTGCGCCTCGAGCGGCAGTGTCAAACTACGCGCGCCCTCGCCGAAAGACTTGCGACGGATGCGCGCGTGGCCAAGGTGTACTACCCGGGCCTGCAATCGCATCCGCAACACGGTCTCGCCAAACGATTGTTTCGCCACCCAGGTGCGTTGTTCAGTTTCGAACTCGATCCGCGTATCGACGTTTTCGACTTCCTCAATCGACTGGATGTCGTCATCAAGTCGAGTAATCTTGGTGACAATCGCACGCTGGCGATTCCCGTGGCGCATACCATTTTTTACGAGATGGGTGCCGAGCGGCGGAGCAGCATGGGAATTGCCGATTCGTTGATCCGGGTGTCGGTTGGCATCGAAGAAATCGATGATCTGCTCGCGGACTTCGACCATGCGCTCGACCTTTCACCAAAATGAAGGAGTAGGCAGATGTCTGGCTCGAACGGGCGCTTGAATGGAAAAGTTGCAATCATTACCGGCGGTGCCGGAGGGATCGGGCGCGCCGCTGGACGATTGTTTTGTGCGGAAGGCGCGAACGTGTTGCTGGTTGATCTTTCGGAAGACGCGTTAAAAGACGCTGTTAAAGATATTGGCAGCAATCGCGTCAGCTACTGTGCCGGGGACGTCACCCAACCGGACGAAAATGACAAGTTCGTGGGCGTAGCGACGGAGCGTTATGGCGGCATCGACGCGTTTCTCGCCAACGCCGGAATCGAGGGGATTGTCAAGCCAATCACCGAATATGACGTCGACACGTTCGACAAGGTCATTGCCGTCAACGTGCGCGGTGTGTGGCTTGGTTTGAAATCAGTGATTCCGGCGCTGACACAACGAGGTGGCGGCAGTATCGTCATTACGTCGTCCGTTGCCGGTGTCGGTGGTGCGGCGGGAGTCTCCGCTTATGTCACCAGCAAGCACGCCGTTATCGGCATGATGCGCACGGCCGCGCTGGAGTGCGCACCGTTCAACATCCGCGTCAACACGGTAAACCCGTCTCCTGTCGAAACGCGGATGATGAGAAGCCTCGAAGCTGGTTTGATGCCTTCGGACGCGGCTGCTGCAAAGCAGGCGATGACGAATCAGATTCCTCTGGGGCGCTACGGCATGCCGGACGATATCGCGAAGTTGATGTTGTTTCTCGCCAGTGACGACAGTGCGTTCATTACCGGTTCGGTCTACATGGCCGACGGCGGATTCACGGCCTAGCCACGATGCGCAACGCTTTGATGACAACCAACCTCTCCCTGCCTGATCGTCGTTCGGGCAAGGTGCGAGACATCTATTCGGCGACACTGTCGAACGGAGAGCCGGGTGTTTTGATCGTGGCAACTGATCGCATCAGCGCATTCGATGTAGTCATGGCGAACGGCCTGCCAGGCAAGGGCATTGTGCTGACGCAGCTCTCCCGTTTCTGGTTCGAACACTTCGCGGACAGCATCGAACACCATTTGATTTCGACGGATGTCGATGATGTTACCGGGCTAACAGATGAACAGCGCCGCGACCTCGCAGGACGAGTCATGTTGTGCCGGCGAGTCGAAGTGGTTCCGATCGAGTGCATCGCGCGCGGCTACATCACCGGCAGCGGCTGGAAGGATTACCAACGCACCGGGACGGTGTGCGGCATCCCGCTGCCGAAGGGTCTGCGTAACGGCGATCGCCTGCCGGAGCCGATTTTCACCCCGTCAACGAAGGCCGAGAGCGGTCACGATGAGAACATCAGATTCGATCAGGGCACGGCGATCGTCGGTACGGAGTTGATGCGCTGGCTGAGCGACACCACCCTTGATTTATACAAGCGCGCGTCGGCATATGCGATGCAGCGTGGAATCATTCTTGCCGACACGAAATTCGAGTTCGGATGCGTACCGGGCCGCGCCACACCGCTACTCGTCGATGAGATATTCACACCGGACAGTTCGCGCTTCTGGCCAGCCGATGCCTGGCGCCCGGGCGCGGAGCAACCGAGTTTCGACAAGCAGTATGTGCGCGACTATCTGGAGACGCTGGTGAAGGACGGTCGGTGGGATAAGACACCCCCCGGACCATCGTTGCCGGAAGATGTCGTGCAAAGCAGCCTGGCGCGATATGTCGAGGCATACCGTATTCTGACTGGCGAGAAGATCGATCTCGATGATTACTGACGGTACCGTGCCGGGATTTCAGGCGTGAGACGATTCAGCCGATGGATTGGAGCGACTACAAAGCGCTATGCGATTCGCCGCGGATGTTCTCCCGATGGATGCTGGAGCAGAGTATCGAGCTGCTGTACGAATCGCCGCAACTTGCGGCCGCCTTGTCGGATGTATTGAAGGCCGGGCCGCTTGCCAAGCCGCGTGACCACCGCGGTGGCGCGCCGACGGACATGTTCGAAGTGGTACTCGATATCGGCAACGCGGTCCGTATTCACCGCATCATCGTCGAGGCAGTGCGCGCTGAACGTCGTACCGATGCGACGAAACTGCGAGGACTTGGCGGATTCGCCGAAGCGTGGCTTGAGTACGTTATTCACATCCAGCAAGGGGACATTAAGATGAGTGGTGCAAGCAAGACAATTGTCAGCCTGATCGATGCGTTCAATGCCAACGATCTAAATCGAATCATGGGTCATTTCACGAACGACGCTGTCTACCACAATATGCCGACGGCACCGGTCAGCGGATTACCAGCCATTCGCGACGTCTTGCAGGGCTTCATGAGTATGGCCAGCGAGATCGACTGGCAACTTCGTACGATCGCCGAGACGGCCGATGGCACGGTGCTGACCGAACGTGTCGATCGCTTCCTGATCAACGGAAAGTGGGTGGCACTGCCCGTGATGGGTAGCTTCGAAGTCACCAGCAGCAAGATCAGCGCATGGCGCGACTACTTCGACATGAACCAGTTTCAATCGCAACTCGCAGGGTGATGGCGGTGGCTCATCGCGTCGAATCGGAAGTAACAGGCAGCGTGTGGAAAGTTGCAGTCGTCGCGGGTGACGCAGTTTCGGCCGGCGACGTGTTGATCGTTCTCGAATCCATGAAGATGGAAATTCCACTTGAGAGCCCCGTTGCGGGGCGGGTCGTGGAGCTGCTCGTGGGTCCACAGGATGCCGTCAGTGAAGGTCAGGTGGTGGTTGTAATCGATGCGTGAGCTTCTCGATGGCGTGTGTCAGACTTTCATCGAACGAGCGAATCATCAAAGGGTAAGCCATGTCTGAACTCGTAACGATTACAAAGACCGACGGCGTTGCAGACGTCAGGCTGAATCGACCGGACAAGTACAACGCGCTGAGCGGGGAGATGTTCGAAGCGATCATCGCGGCCGGTGAGTCGCTGCGCGATGCGAAAGACATCCGCGCGATTGTATTGTCTGGCAATGGTCGAGGGTTTTGCGCCGGCCTCGATTTTTCGAGTTTTCAAGGCATGTCAGGTAGTACCGAACGTCAGCCGCGTGCCAGTGCGACGGCAAATCTGTTCGAACGTTCAGCCGAGCAACCTGAAAACCGCGCCCAACGACCGGCGATGATCTGGAAACGTTTGCCGGTGCCGGTGATCGCGGCGGTGCATGGCGTCGCGTACGGCGGTGGGTGTCAGATCGCACTTGGCGCGGATATTCGAATCGCGTCACCCGACGCGAAGCTCTCCGTGATGGAGATCAAATGGGGATTGATCCCGGACATGTCGTTGACGCAGACGTTGCGCGATCTGGTTCCGCTCGACGTGGCCAAGGAACTCACTTTCAGTGGCCGAGTGTTGAGCGGCATCGAGGCGCAGGCGCTGGGTTTGGTCACGCGCGTGGCCGACGATCCATTGCAGGCAGCGTTGGAACTGGCACGTGAAATCGCTAGCAAATCGCCCGATGCGGTGCGTGCGGCAAAACATTTGTTCGAAGTTGCGTGGCACGCCGATCCGGCGACGGGTCTGGAACTGGAGCAATCACTTCAGGGTGCCTTGATCGGTAGCGCGAATCAGGTCGAGGCCGTGAAGGCGAATTTCGAAAAGCGCGCGCCGGTGTTTTCGAACCCGACCTGATCGCACTCCGGTCGAGCCGATAGTATGTCCTGGAGTCGAGAGGTCGAAGAGCTGGAGCGGCGCCGTCAGCTGGCGCTGCGCCAGGGCGGCGAAGAGGCGATCGCCAAGCAACATGCGCGCGGCCGCCTGACCATTCGAGAGAGGATCGCGGCGTTGCTCGACCCCGATTCGTTCGAAGAGCACGGTCGCGCGACGGCGATTCCCGAGTATTCCGAATCGGGCGAGGTGAAGGACTTTGTGCCGGCCAACTATGTCGTTGGCTTTGGTAAAGTCGCTAGGCGCCGCGTCGTGGTCGGCGGCGAGGATTTCACGCTGAAAGGCGGCTCGCCGAATGCGGCTGGCTTGCGCAAAAGTGTATATGCCGAACACCTCGCCCTCGAATATCGCGTTCCGCTGATTCGCTTGCTCGAAGGTGGCGGCGGAAGCGTGAGCGGTGGTGGTCGTAAAGGCGGAACCGTAGGCGAACCGGTGTTCGCCGAACCGCGCTTCAAAGTCATCGCGGATGCACTCGGTCAGGTTCCGATCGCGTCGGCGGCGCTTGGCGCAGTCGCTGGATTTCCGGCGGGTCGACTAGTCGCATCTCATTTCGCCGTCATGACGCGCCATACGGCGCAGGTGTTGATCGGCGGGCCCGCCTTGGTAGAACGCGCGCTCGGCGTTAAACGTACGAAGGAAGAGTTGGGCGGCGTGGAGGTGCACGCGAAGAGTGGCGTGATCGACAACATCGCGGAAGACGAGCAGGACGCGTTCGATCAAATGCGTCGGTTCCTGTCGTTCTTGCCATCCAGTGTTTGGGAGCGAGCGCCTCGGCTTCCCAGCGACGACGATCCGTCGCGCCGCGAGGAAGAACTGTTATCGATTGTGCCGCGCGATTCAAACGCGCCCTTCGACATGCGCCGAATCATTCGCCTGGTGATGGATCGAAACTCGTTCTTCGAGATCGGCGCGACATTTGGTCCTAGCCAGATCTGCGGGTACGCGCGCCTCGCTGGACAGAGCGTCGGCGTGCTGGCAAACGACTGCCGACATTACGCAGGCGCGATGACGGCAGCCGCTGCGCAGAAATACCGGCGATTCGTTGAGACCTGCGACACTTTTCATGTGCCAATCGTGAATCTGATCGACCAACCTGGGTTCATGATTGGCCCTGAGGCAGAGCGCGCAGGAACGATTCGCTTCGGCATGGCGGCAGTGGCCGCCGCCGCGCAGGCGACGGTGCCGTGGGCATCGATTCAGATCCACAAAGGATTCGGTGTCGCCACCGCGGCCCACTATGCCCCTGGCGCCTATGTGCTGACGTGGCCATCTGCGGAGTCGGGTCCGTTGCCCATCGAGGGCGGCGTTGCCGTCGCGTTCCATCGCGAGATTGAAGCTGCGACCGATCCCGAATCCAAACGTGCTGAACTGGAGGATCGATTGAAGTCGGCCCGCTCGCCATTTCCTCGTGCGGAGTCGTTTGCCGTGCACGAGTTGATCGACCCGAGGGAAACACGTGCAGCGTTATGTCGATGGATAGAGTGGATTCAACCGAAACTTCTGAATCTGGTCGGACGCACGGCCTTCCCGATGCGTCCCTGACGCGTGAGCCGTTGGATGGAATGCGACGCCAAGCGTGTAGAATGCCGCGTTTGATTTTTTGGATACAGGAGTACTTCGGATGACGATCAACTTCGATGGACGCGTGGCCATCGTGACCGGCGCGGGTGGTGGATTGGGACGTTGCCACGCTATTGAGCTGGCCAAACGTGGCGCGAAAGTCGTCGTCAACGATTTGGGTGGAGCGATGGATGGAACGGGTGGCTCGTCTGAGGCCGCAGCGGGCGTTGTCGATGAGATCAAAGCGGCGGGCGGTGAAGCAATTGCCAACGGCGGATCGGTCTCGGATGCGCTGGGCGCGAAGAGCATGGTCGAAGCCGCGATGGCGGCGTGGGGTCGCGTCGACATCCTCATCAACAACGCCGGCATACTGCGCGACAAAAGTTTTACGAAGATGACGATGGAGGATTTCCGCGCCGTGCTGGAAGTGCACCTGATGGGATCGGTGCATTGCACGAAGGAAGTATGGCCGATCATGCGCGAGCAGGGCTATGGTCGCATCGTGATGACAACTTCTCCGTCGGGTCTCTACGGCAATTTCGGTCAGACCAACTACGGAGCGGCGAAGCTGGGGCTGGTGGGCTTCATGAACACGCTGAAGATTGAAGGCGCAAAGAACAATGTGTTCACCAATGCGATAGCGCCGGTCGCCGCGACGCGGATGACGGAAAGCTTGATGCCAGCCGAGGCGCTCAAGCGCCTCGGACCGGAGCTGGTGACACCCGCAGTAGTTTTCCTTTGCAGTGAGACAGCGCCGAATGGCGTGATCATGCAGGCGGCCGGTGGACGCTACTCGATCGCTTGTCTTGTCGAGAGCGCCGGCGTCGATCTGGGCAGCGATGCGAACGCCGACGACATCGCAGACAACTACGGCAACATCTCCGACCTCAGCGGCGCGCAACCACGCAACATGCTCCAGTTGGCTCAGCAATGATGATCGGAGGGATGTGCCCGTTCGGTGAATCTCTAGGGTATCGTTTTAGATGACCAACTAAGACAGGCCGGCACACACATGGCTGCGGCGATCCTGACGTTGGTGCTGACGATCATCGCGTCGGGTGCCGCGTGGCTCCTGCTGGGGAATTTGTTTCGGCTCGATGCCGACGATCGTCAGAACGATGTGTTCAATCTGGCAACCTACGCGATCTCGCTGCTGCCGATCTTTTTCATCGTCGTGTTCTTCGCGATGAAGCACTTTTGATTTGTTGCGGCGGGGGGAATTTCAGTTCTGGTTGACGGCAACCTGTGCTGTGATGCGATCTGTCGCACGGCGAAGATGTTCGCCGGCGGCATCGTCGCGCTGGCGACGCTCCGGACCGTATGAGGGTTCGCTTTGCTGTTCGCTGTAAACGTGGCTGAACAGGTTCGCGATCCACAGTTGGCCCTCTTGCGTTTTTCGCAGAAAGCGAAGCCCTTCCGAAATGTAAGGCCGTACCCGCTCGAAGAAGAATGCGGGGTAGTCCGCGCGCAGTTGACCCGGGTTGTCGTAGCCTAGTCGCTCCGCTTCGCCGGTTTCGCTGAACTCCGTGAACAGCCTCGAGAGTTTCTGAATGTATTGGGGGTCTGCCATCTGACCAATCAAATCGGCTGCACGAACCAACCCAGCGAAGTCACCAACGCGCTGGTAAAACGCATCCTTGGGTACCGGAAAGCGCGTCATCTCGATGTGGTGGATCAACACGCCGGCATCGACGACGGCTTCGGTAGCGTAACGCTCCTTGACGAACAGGCAACTGCGCGACACATGGTAAGGCGCCATGTAGGCATCTGTTGCACCAGACGGTGGGGCCACGGTATCGCCGAACTCGTTGACAATGTAGCGCCCGCCGCGGTCGCCTTTCAGGATGCCGCGAATGAATCCCACGTCGTGATACAGCATCGCCAGTATCGCGTGGAGCCAGTCATGCGCAGTGACGTCGCCTTGAGAAGTCAACCGACCCCACAGGATCGATTGTCCGACGTCGGTGACCATGATCGTGTGGTTCAGGTCGTGGTAGCTGCAATCAGAATTGGTCAGCGATTCGAGCGCCATGCGTGCGCTCTGTTCGAGTACGCCACATTGGGCCTTCTCGGCGCCGGGATGCGCCTTCTCGAATGTCGTGACGAGACACTCGACAAAAGCATCGATAACCGTACGTGTTGGGCTGAACATTGTGTCGTGCGCTTCTAGTTAGTCGTTCATGGCACAGATTTTAGTTACGGGTTTCCGGGTGCAATGCGCACAGGTCCACAATTCGGATGCCATTGGACTAAGTACTTGCCACGGGGGTGCGAAGACCGTGACAGCACGAACGATCATGAATATAGTGCACGTCCGATGAGCATTTTCATTAGATCAGCTCATGTTATCAATCGAATTGCGCCACTTGCGGACCCTTGCGGCCCTGCGTGATACCGGCAGTCTCGTCGAAGCTGCCGAGCGTGTGTTTCTGACGCAATCGGCACTGTCACACCAGTTGAAGGATCTCGAGGACCGACTGGGATGTTCACTGTTCGTCCGCAAGACGCGCCCGCTGCGCTTCACTTCGGCGGGTAAGCGTCTGTTGCGGCTGGCTGATGACGTTCTGCCGATGGTCCACAGCGCACAGCGGGACCTGGGACGTCTCGCCGGTGGGGAGTCCGGTCGGCTGCACATGGCGATTGAATGTCATAGCTGCTTCGATTGGTTGCTGCCGGCGATCAATCGATATCGAGAAAGTTGGCCCGATGTCGAACTCGATATTGCCAGCGGCTTCAGCTTCGCGCCGTTGCCGGCGCTCGGCCGGGGCGACCTCGATCTGGTGATCACCGCCGATCCGATGCGTGATCTCGACGTTGCCTACTGTCCGCTGTTCTCCTATGAAGCACAGCTTGCCGTTGCGCCGACGCATGAACTGGCGGGCCGCAACTGGGTCGAGCCAGGCGACCTGAGCGGTGAAGTACTCATTTGCTACCCGGTGGACCGCACCCGCCTGGATATTTTCACGTCATTTCTCGATCCCGCCGGTGTCGAGCCGCTGCGAATCCGCACGGCAGAACTGACGGCGATGATGATTCAACTCGTTGCGAGCGGCCGCGGCGTCACCTGTCTGCCGAATTGGGCATTGCACGAGTATCTCGAGAAGAACTACATCGTCGCCCAGTCGCTCGGAGAGGAAGGTGTCTGGCCAACCCTCTATGCGGCCGTGCGCACCGGCGATGAAGACTCGGCCTTCGTCAAGGGCTTCCTCGAGATCGCAATCGCAACCTGCTTCAAGAATCTTGTCGGCATTGTTCCGGTTATCGATGAATAGTTCAGGTCATCGACGAATAGCGGGGGCGTCGATGTTTGCAGATGTCACGGGATCAGCTCCGTCCTTTCCCAGGTCGCTTCAATACGCCGATAGCGTTGCCGTGAATGGATCCGATCACCGGCAAGCTCCAGCCGATCGACCTGATCGACGACCAGGAAATATCCGAGCGCATGAACAGGCGCCTCCACGGCGTCTGGTAGCGACGCATCCAGAGCGGCGTAGCGCTGGCCGATGTGCGCGGCGGATGTCGTCTCGCTGCTCTGCGGGTAGCCATGTTCGTACATCCAGTCCATCACTTTGGGTATGCGCGGACGAGCCAGCCAACTGCCACGTACGATCGTGGTTGGCACGCCTTCCAGTGTCACGGACATTCGATACTGGACGCCAAGGCTCGCGTAGTACGCGAGTACACCGTAGCGCTGTGAGTTCGGCATTTCCGCGTGCTTAGGACTTGTTCCATTGATGAAAATAGCAAGTTGTTGATCGAGATCGCGCAGCACGACTACTCGCGCTTGCGGGTCGCCCGTCGAACTGACAGTCGAGAATACGCAGAGGTTCGCCCACGGATCTCCAGCTTTTCGCGCCTTTATGCGATCGTTGGCCAATATCGTCAGCGGATCGCTGCGCATCGCGGTGTCCCCTCAGAACTGGATATTCAGGCCGGTTTTTTGGGGATCCGAGAGGTCCGATGGTGCCTCTGCCTGGTATCGTTTCACGATGCTGTAGAGCAAACCGTGTGACGTCGAAAACAGCGCATCGCAGATCATTCCGTCGAGATCGACATCCCTGGCCCGAGCGATCAAACGCTCAAACGTATAGATGAACGTGTTGCTGTGGCGCGCGCGCACCGGAGTGCCGTAGAACAACTGCGCTCGCGCTTCGATCGGTGACGTCAGATGGGTAACGAGCAAGCGTCGCGAGAAAACTTCCGATTCTCCCTGGCTGAGCTGAGCGAACAGCTGACTCTGCTCCTCGTTGGTAACAGCGCCGTCGGCCCCCGCGCCTTGACTCGAGATGAACAGAAAACCTGCGATGGTGCCGAGCTGTTGGTGCACCCGCTGCGAAATCCTTAGGAAGGTCTCCTGGCGCTGGTGCATTTCGTTCGCTGCCATTTTTTGAGATTGGATTTCCGCCTGCAATACCGACGAGCGCATCACCTCATTGTTCTGGGACAACTCGCGCTGCTGCTGAAACAGGCCGATCACCAACCAGAGAAACGCGAGCGGCGCGAACGCACCTTCGAGGAAGTTGCCGATGATATCGATTGGCAGATGACGAAATTTGTCCCAGCCAACGGTGGAATCGAGATATACGTAGCCGAGCGCGAGCCAGCCGAACGTCAGCGATAGTCCCAGCCAGACTTGCCAGTCGAGATCATTGAGTCGTGTCCGCCACGATTCGCGTTCGCGCAACATAGACGCTGGCGCCTGCAATCGTCTCAGGAAGCGGGATCTGCGGTGTGCTGCTCAGTCGGTTCGACATCTACTGTGGAGGTCATGGGGGCGGACGGTGGAGCAGCAGCGGGCGAGCGGTCCGAGGCGTCGGTCAATGCGCGTCGCAACTCAGCCACATCACGCTGAATTTCGCTGATCCGAAAGATCAGGTCCGGCAATTGGTCGGTGATTCGCCAGATCAGGTATGCGATGGCAATCACCAGCAGGAAAGTCAGAAAACTCATCGTGGAAAGATCCTCGTCGTTGCGCGGCGCGGATAGGTATAACCCGCGCAGCGATTGCAGTCTAGCCAGACTCCAGCGAGCCAGTGATCGATTTGCGCTGCGAAATCTCGATCCAATTGCCGTCGGGATCGCGTACGAACGAGATGTACGCAACGTCCCCCAATCGCACGGGCGAGCTACCTTCGGTACCACCGCGCGCGAGAATTTCTCGGTGTGTTGCGACGACGTCGAAGACTTGTATGGTCAGATAGCGATAGCCGATGCCGCGCATCTGTGCATCCGCCGTTGCTCGTTCGTCTAGTTCCAGCGACAGAAGTGAAACGCCGCAGCGAAAGCGGCCGTCGCTGGTCGCGGCAAGGCCCAACACATGTCCGTAGAAGTGGCGCTGTGCATCGACATCGCGGACCGCGACCTGTACCTGCAGTTGGATTATGTCCAGATGACCAGGTGCCACCAGCGTGACTGGATTGCCATCCGGGTCACGCAGCATGCGCGGCGCGGTAACACCGGGCTGGGCGATTGTCAGATGGCGATAGCATGTTGGCGGATTGGCGGGTAGAGCGTCGCGGCTGTGGTTGATCTTCAAAACTGAATCACCAATACCGTGACGCAATTGGTGCACGCCGTTGCCAACCGGCAGCGTTTCGTGGAACGGCAACCCGACATCGCGCTGCCAGAATCTGAGCATCGGCTCCTTTTGGGTCGTGAACAAGCCGATGTCGATTGCCGCCTTGGCGATTTGCACGGTGTCTCCTGAGTATTAGTCGCGCAGCGTTTTGGGCGTGTGGAGTGACATGAATTGCGCGCATCCGAAGTGGGCGTCGGTCCATCGAGGCGGTAGCTTCAGATGTACGACACCGAACGTCGGCAATGCATCGAGTACGTGTTGCCCAGCCATTGCGTTGACGAATTCGTGGAATCCTGGGTTGTGACCGACCAGTGCAACCGAGGGGCAATCTTCGGTCATGTCGTGCAGGACGTCGAGCAGGGTTTCGACGGACGCTTCATAGATTCGATGATCAAAATGGAGTCTATCCACCGAAACACCAAAGCCCTCTCGAACGAACACCGCAGTTGCGCGTGCGCGCTCAGCGTCGCTGGAAACGATTTGCTGGGGTCGGTCGGGTTGGGAACGCATCCAGCGGATCATCCGCTTGCCGTCTTTGTTGCCGCGATCATTCAATGGCCGATCGAAGTCGGCCTGGCCGACGTTCGCCCACGAAGACTTTGCGTGACGAATAAGCCTTAGATCCATTGGATTGGCCGTTCCAGCTTGATCACGTCTTTGCCATTGCTGGCATCGAGTGGTGGCATCGAGGTGCGCAGTCTATCATCGGGTATTCATCGGAGGGGCGGCGAACAACAATGGGTCTTCGTGGCGATGCCGCCGTGGTTGGGTTCGCAGAACATAAGCATGAGCGCAAATACACGGGTCCGCGCGCGTTCACGCTCGAGCAATGGGCTGAACTGGCAAAGCTGGCGCTCGACGACGCCGGACTCGAAGCGCGAGACGTCAACGGGATCGTCTGTTCGGACATTCGCGAATCGGGCATGTTCGCGCCGGCGACTATCGTCGAGTATCTGGGTCACCCGGTCAACTTCGCCGAGCGCATTGATCTCGGTGGTGCCACCGCAGTCGGCATGGTCTGGCGGGCCGCTGCGGCGATCGAACTCGGCATCTGTGACGTCGTCGTATGCGCGGTGCCGGCTCGGCCGATTCCGAGCAATCCGAATCCGCGCCCGGTGGACCCGCGGCGCTATTTCGGCGCGAGCAGCGTGGAATGGGGTTCGCCGCAAGCGGAGTTCGATGTGCCCTACGGCAACGTTGCGCAGAACTGTGGTTACGCGATGATTGCGCAGCGCTACGCCGCGCAGTTCGGCTACGACGCGCGCGCGATGGCGAAGCTCGTGGTGCACCAACGCGCCAATGGTGCCGCGAACCCGAATGCCGTTTTCTACGGTCAACCGGTGAGCGTCGATGACGTGCTCGCGAGCAAGTTGATCGCAGATCCACTGCGGATGCTCGAGATCGTGATGCCCGTGGCCGGAGGCAGCGCGATCGTCGTTACGAGTCGTGAGGTCGCCCGGCGTTGCCGTCATCGTCCTGCCTGGGTCACGGGGTTCGGCGAGCATTTGACGATCAAGACACCCACCTATACACAGGACATGGTGCAGACCCCGGTAGGTCCGGCGTCGAAACAGGCGTTTGCGATGGCGGGTGTGACGCCCGCAGACATCGATGCCGCCGAAATCTACGACTGTTATACGATCACAGTGCTGCTGACGCTCGAAGACGCGGGCTTCTGCGCCAAAGGCGATGGCATGGCATTCATCAACGATCACGACTTCACGGTCGCGGGTGATTTCCCAATGAACACCCACGGTGGCCAACTTGGCGTCGGCCAGGCGGGGCTTGCCGGAGGCATGACCCAGCCGATCGAAGCGGTGCGACAGATCATGCACAGGGCCGGAGATCTTCAGCTCGGTCGGTGCGATACCGTCTATGTATCGGGGACAGGCGGTGTGATGAGCGAACAGGCCGCACTGATACTGCGGGGAGACTGATCATGCACTTCGACAAACCACTACCCACCCCGACGCCGACCAGCGCGCCGTACTGGAATGGTCTGATGGACGGAGTGGTCAAACTGCAGAAATGCGCGGATTGCGGCGTTTGGGTGTTCTACCCGCGCAACCGCTGTTCGAATTGTTTGTCTGATGCACTCCAATGGCACGACGTCTCCGGCACCGGAACGTTGTATACGTTCACGATCGCCCGCCAGCCGACGGCGCCGCACTTCACCAGCGAGGTACCGCAACGGCTCGCCGTCGTGGAACTCGATGAAGGCGTCCGCCTGACGACGACGTTGGTGAATGTAGAAGATGCCGACATTCGCATCGGTATGCGGCTGAAGCCGTTTTTCGATATTGTCACCGACGGGGTCACGCTGCTGCGTTATCAACCTGCGTGAACGGCGAGCGCCTCACTTCCAAATCGCGAAGAACTCCTCGAAAGCCTTCAGCTGATTGCCCACTGCCGACGACGGTACGATGATCGGCGTTTTGATGCCGGCATCGAACCAGGCTTCGATACCATCGCGCACCTTCTGCTTCGAGCCGAACAGGGTGGTATCGGCGAGCCAGCGGTCGGTCAGGCATTGCGCCACCTTGTCGGTCTCGCCGCGCGCAAGCGCAGCTTCGACCGCTTCCATTTCCTCGACGTAGCCCGCTTCTTTCCAATAGTTGCGGTAGTTCGGCAACATCGCATAGCCGGTGAGCGTACGACGGTTGACCGCTTTGGCGGCCTCTTCGTCATCACTGATGCAGGTCGGAATCATGTTGCCTATGAAGAATGCGTCGTTCGAACGTGATTGCGTGGTGAGCACCGACAGCGAGTCCGCCATGTGCGATCGCGCGCCGTTGGCGAAGACCATGCCTTCTGCGATTTCTTCCGACAGCCCGATCATTTTCTTGCGTAGCGTTGCCAGCGCGATGGGTGGCAGGTCGCCGGTGCGTGGAACCGCACGAAGTTCTTTGACGAAGTTACGCATATCGGTCAGCGGCTTGCCCTGGCTGATGCCCATTCGCTTCATTGCGGGCGCGTGGCTGACGCCGACACCGAATACGAATCGGCCATCGGAGATCTCATGGATGAACGCAATCGTGTGGGCAAAGTCCTGTACGTTGCGCGTATAGATCGGCGCGATGCTGGTGCCGAAGCGGATCTTGCGAGTGGACAGTGCGATCGCTTCGCACAGGCTGATACCGTCGCCGAAACTCGGACAGTAGATGCCCGAAAATCCGAGCCGTTCGATTTCCTGGGCGAGCTCCAGGGTCGCTTTGCGGCGGCCCGGAACGGCTGCCAGGCTGATTGCGGGCATACGTGTGGTCATTTATTGCTTCCCCCGATATCGTGAGATCGAATCGACAGCCGCTATAGGAGCGGCTGACTAAGGTTGACTCAACCGAACAAAAGCAGCAACCGCCACACTGAAGCGCAATTGGCGCAGCGAGGAGCCACCGTGAAGCCGAGTCTGATCGCGCTACTGTGTTGGGCTTCTGTGGGATGCGGCGGTGGCGGCAGCGGTGGGAACAAAACCGCTGCGGGCGGCGGAACCGCATCCTCGTTTGGGATCGACTCGCGGCCCACGTTAGCAAGCTTCGATTTGCCGTCGTCCGGCGTTGCGGCTGGCAGCTTCGACGTCTTCGCCGCATTTCCGAAGCTAACCTTTTCCAACGCGATCTTCGCATCCGGCGTGCCAGGTGATTCTCGCATGGTGGTCGTGTCGCAGACGGGCCAGATTCGCGCCTTTGTGCCGTCGCCAGGCGTCAGCAGCAGCCGCATTGTTCTGGATGTGGCAGGCAAACTCATTGCAGGTGGCGAGCGCGGACTGCTCGGACTCGCGTTCGACCCGGATTTTGTGAACAACAGACTCTTCTACGTGAACTATTCGCGTCAGGCAGACGGTGCGACGATCGTCGCGCGATACACATGGGTTACCGGTGCGGCAGATGCAGCGGACCCTGCCAGTGAGAAGATCATCCTGGTGGTGCCGCAACCGGCGGCTAATCACAACGGTGGCATGCTGGGGTTCGGTCCCGATGGCTATCTGTATATCGCGCTCGGTGACGGCGGTGGCAGCAATGATCAGTTCGGCAACGGTCAGAACCTCAGCTCGTTGCTCGCGACGATTCTTCGCATCAATGTGCATCCCGCGAACGCGGCGGATCCGTACGACGTTCCGTCCGACAACCCGTTCGTCGCTGTCGCAGGCGCGCGCCCCGAAATCTGGGCGTTCGGATTGCGCAATCCGTTCCGCTTTTCGTTCGATCGGCAGACCGGGCAGCTATGGGTGGGCGATGTCGGTCAGAATCAAACCGAGGAGATCGACATCGTCACGCGTGGCGGAAATTACGGTTGGCCGCGTTTCGAAGGCACAACGCTGTATCAAAGCGGCACGCCACTGGCGAGCGGTACCATGCACACGCCGCCGATCTACGAATACGACCATAGCCTCGGTATCGCGGTGATCGGCGGCTACGTGTATCGCGGCGCGCGCATCGCGTCGCTGGTCGGCAAATACCTGTACAGCGACTACGGATCCGGCACGCTGTGGTCGCTCGCATACGACGGTACGGGTCAGCCGACGAATACCGAACTTGCCACTGCGGCGAACCCGACTTCCTTTGGCGAAGACGATTCGGGCGAAGTTTACATCGTGAGCCAGAATGCCGGCCTGTTCGAACTCAGTGAATCGGGTGGCGGGGGTGCGGCACCGACATCGCTTTCGCAGACGGGGTTGTTCAGTGACCTTGACCATTTGACGCCGGCAGCCGGCTTGATCGAATACGATCTGAACATGCCGTTCTGGTCCGACGGCGCAATGAAGCGGCGCTGGGTCGGAATCCCACGCGACGCGAAAGTCGCATTCAATGCGACCGGGCCCTGGACATTCCCCGTTGGTACGGTGATCGTCAAACATTTCGAGATGCTGATGACGGACGGCGATCCGAACTCGGCGCGCCGTCTGGAGACGCGCGTACTGACGCGCACTACGACGGGCTGGCTCGGCTTTACGTATCGCTGGAATGCAGCAGAGACCGATGCCGGCCTGCTGGTCGAACGCGAGTCCGAAATGCTGACGATCAGTACTGCGAGCGGCAGCACACGAACCCAGCAGTACGACTATCCAAGCCGCACCGATTGTCTGCAATGTCATACGCAGGCGGCGGGTTTCGCTCTCGGTTTAGCGACGCGTCAGCTGAATCGTGAGTTCGGCTACGGGCAGGTCACCGACAATCAACTGCGCACGCTGAATCACATCGGCTACTTCGATCAGGACATCGGCGCGACATCACAATACGGCAGCTATCCCACGATGGACACCGTCGACAGCCCGGTCGCGATGCGAGCGCGAGCGTATCTCGCGGTGAACTGCGCCCAATGCCATCGGCCGGGCGGTCCGACTCCGGTGGATCTGGACCTTCGCTTCGATACCGCGGACGGTTCAATGAACGCAATCGATGTTGCCCCGCAGGCCGGCGATCTCGGTATCGGCAGCGTGGCCCGTATCATCGCCCGCGGCGAAAAAGCGAACAGCGTGTTGTGGCAGCGGCTGCAACGTCTCGACGACGCCCGAATGCCGTCGTTGGCGTCTCACCGCGTCGATGAGGCCGGAGTCGAGGTGATCGGCAACTGGATTGATGCGCTATGAGACTCGATTTGCCGCGATGCGCACTACACTAGCCTGTACGAGCGATTTCTGGCGCGATTCGAGATGGCTACGTTACTGAGCGCGCGCAACGTCACGCATGGCGTTGGCGATCGAACCCTGTTCCGTGATCTGGAGTTCACGGTATCCGACGGCGCGCGCATTGGTCTGGTGGGTCACAACGGCTGTGGCAAATCGACACTGCTCGCGTTCCTGGCCGGTGCCCGCATGCCCGATGTCGGCGAGATCACGTCTCGCCGCGGTCTGAAGATTGGCAGAGTCGAACAGTTTCTGCCAGAGATCGCAGTCCGGCAAACCGTAGTGGATGCCGTGTTGAACGCTCTGCCTGAAGCGCGCGATGAACGCTGGCGTGTCGAGGCATTGCTGAGCGATCTGGGTATCTCCGCGAACCTGTTGGGTCTCACGGCAGGTGATCTCTCGGGTGGCCAGCAAAATCGCCTGATGTTCGCACGTGCGGTGATTGCCGAGCCCGAATTGCTGCTGCTCGATGAACCCACGAACCACCTCGACCTCGCGACGATGCGCATCTTCGAAACGTTTCTCAATGCGTATCGAGGCGCGTTCGTGCTGGTGTCGCACGATCGCGCGTTCCTCGACACGGTCGTATCGGAGACCTGGTTTCTGCGAGATGGTCGCCTATGGTGCTTCGATCTGCCGTTCAGCGCGGCGCGCACCGCATTGATCGAGGCCGACGACGCAGCGCGACGCAGCCGCGAGGCCGAGGAGCGCAAGATCGAAACATTACGCGCCAGCGCAAAACGGTTGGCGATCTGGGGCCGCGATTTCGACAACGAGAAGTTTGCACGCCGCGCGAAGAACATGGAGCGGCGTGTCGAAAGAATGGCGGAAGAAAAGACCTTCGTGACCGCGGGATCGCCGCTCGATCTGACGTTGGACCTCGCGGTGGTGCGATCCAAGGAAGTCATTCGGGTCGAGTCGTTGCGTGTCGCACCGCCCGCGGCGCCAGACCATGTACTGTTCGATGTAGAGAGCCTGATGATTCGACCGGGCGAACGGATTGCGTTGCTTGGCGCAAATGGCGTCGGCAAGTCTACGTTCATCCGCATGCTGATCGACGTGTTGCGCGGTGGCGAGCGGCAAGGCATTCGTTCGAGCCCGCAGGTGCGACTTGGCTACTATGATCAGGAACTCGACGAAGTGACGTCGGATGCGTCGCTGGTGGACTTCATCATCGAACGTGTCGACGTAAGCGACGACCAGGTTCGCCGCAGGTTGATCGCTGCAGGTTTCCCTTATCGTGACCACGACAAGCGCCTCGCTGCGATGAGTGGCGGTGAACGCGCCCGCGCGTTGTTCATCGTGTTGTCGCTGAACGCGCCGAACTTCCTGATTCTCGACGAGCCGACGAATCACATCGACATCGAAGGCAAGGAGCAGCTCGAGGAGCAACTGTTGGCCAGCGGTGCGGCGCTATTGATCACATCCCACGATCGACGTTTTCTCGAAACGGTCGCGCAGCGCTATGTACTGATACAACGCGGACGCCTGGTCGATGTCATCGATCCTGCGGCGTTTTATGCATCGGCTGTTGATAGCGTCTCTGCTGAGGCGCGCATGGCTTCGATATCGTCAACGAACTCAACGAATTCGGCGGCACATTCGGCGGCACATAGAGGTGCAAAAGCTGGCGCGGATGACGACGCGCTGGCGCGGATTGTCGAACTCGAATCGCTGCTTGCCTCCGATCTGGCGCGCAAGCCGAAATTTCAGAAGCCGAGCCTTCAAACCCAATGGCGGCATGAGCTGAATACGCTATACGCGCGTCTGGAGTGAGAGCGGCCACGCTGCATCATTCGGTTTTGCCGACAAGCGCGAGCCAGTCCGGCGAGCCGTCACCGCTGTCAGGCCATAGACGTGTCAATGTGGCGTTGAGTTCGCCGAGCCAATCCGCCAGCGGAGCGAGTTCGTCGGACGATCGAGCCGCGCGCATGCCGCGAAGACTCGACGACAGAAGCGCCTGGCGAACACGCCATTTGCCGACCCACGGCGGGTCTTCGGCAATCGCCTGTTCTACCGGCAGCCATGTGAACATGTACAGTGCGGCGTACGTTGCAGCGTGTCCCAGGTCGTCGTCGAATTCGTCGGCGTCAGCGTAGATGCCGTCGGCGATCAATAGAGCGCGAACTTCGTCGACCATCGCTTCGAACCAACGTTCCGGCAACGGGCAACGTATCCACCATTGCACCAGATCGGCGAGCACGTGCCGTTGCGCACCGTATTCGAAGTCGATGAGCAGTGTTTTTCCTTCCGGCGTGAACACGACGTTGCTGGGTGCCGGGTCGCCCTGGGTCAAACTCGCCTTGCGCGGATGCGCATAGCGATCCTCGACTATCGCAATGACGCGTGAGACGTCATCGGAGCAGGCAACACCGAGTGCACCCGCCCATGCCGCGAACTTCGGCCACGCTGCTGCGAGCGCAGTGCGTTCGCGAATCGCAATGTCGTCGACGGCGGGTGGCGTATGTCGCGTCGCTATGATCAGGCGCGCGATCAACTGTCCAAGCGGGCGAACGATATCCAACGGATCGTCGCTGCGCTGCAACGCGACAAACAGATCGAGTGAATGGCTCAGGTGCTCAACGATCAGTATCCGCTGTTGCGGGTCGAGCGCGATCAGGCTCGGTGTGACATCGACGACGCCGCGCAGCCGCGCGTAGCTGTTGAACTCCTGCGTTGCGTGCGGCGATGGCTCCGGGAACGTTTTGATGACCCACGCCTGCGAGCGGCCGTTGGCAATAACGTCGGCGCGATAGGTCTGGGCACGTGCGCCAGCAGAGAGCGACACGATCGTCGCGACTCGGGTACCGGGAACCATCCCGGCGATGGCAGCACGAAGTGTGGCGTCGTCTTTCACAGTTCGTGCAGGTCGTCCCAATCGACCCAGCGACGCGGACCGGGACCCTTGATCATCGTGCGTCGAATGCGAGGGTAATGCACAACGTCGTTGGGATTGCGCTCGCCGGCCATTAGATAGACGAGATCTTTGTCAAACGGATTGCGCAGTGTATGCGGTTCGGACGGTGCCGCGAAACCCATGAAGTCTCCGGCGCCGACTTCGTACGACTCCGTGCCGATTTCGGCGATACCGCGTCCCTCCAGAATGTAGAGGAACTCTTCATCGGCGTCATGGTAGTGGTATTGCGTGCTCTCACGCCCCGGGGCCAACCGAACGAGATGGACACCGATTCGCTGCATGCCAACGTGCTCGCTCAGCGTACGCGTCACACGAATTGCATTGTCGTTGAACTGGTGTCGACGCTGCGCCGGTTCCAGTGCGTCGATGGTGGCAGCGCGCAACAGCGCGGAGTGATGTGGGGCCATTTGAGCGTCTCCGAAGCACGAGCCCCTGATGTATCAGATTCGTGCGGAAGCTGCCATCACCGCATCGATGGTTGCGATCAAGCGGTCGTTCTGGTCTGCATCACCGATGGTGATGCGCAGCTTGTCTTCGAGCCGGGCGGTCTCGAAGTAACGCACCAGTACACCGTGCGACTTCAAGGCTTCGTACAGGGATGCGGCGCCGTGTGCACTCTCCAGTGGAACCGTCGCGAGCAGAAAGTTCGCCTGCGACGGCGGCACCGAAAAGCCGCGCTCTCGCAACGCGTCGCGAAGCCGTCGGCGCTCTGCCCGAACGCGCGCCCAGGTTGACTCGGCGTATTCGAGATCCGCGAATGCTGCACAGGCCAGCGACTGTGCGATCCCGTCGACGTTGTAGCTGTCGCGGGTCTTCGTCAGCATCGGCTCGATCAGGTTCGGTGATCCAATACCATATCCAAATCGAAGCCCGGCCAGCGAATAGCCCTTCGAAAGAGTCCGCAGCAGCAATACGTTGTCGAACGCGCGCACCATGTTTACGACGTCGTGACGCAGCGCCGGTTCGACAAAATCGACGTACGCTTCATCGATCAGTAGCACCCCATCGAGCTCGTTGGCGATATGGCCAATGAAGTCGCTGTCTACCAGTCTTCCGGTCGGCGCATGGGGATTGACGATGCAAACCAGCCGCGCGCCGGAGTCGTTCATTTGTTGCGCGAAATCGCGCGGCAGATCCCAATCGTCGGTCAACGCAAGCGCCGCAATGCTGCACGACTGGATCTGCGCCAGTACCGAGTACAGCGAATAGGTGGGATCGGTAGTGCCGAATACGTCGCCGCCGTCGAGAAAAGTGGTGAATGCCAGTCGCAGCAGTTCATCGCCGCCGTTGGTGACGATAATACGATCGGTCGAAACGCCGTGCCGTTGCGCGGCGAGCGTGCGGAAACGGTCCGCGGTCGGCTGCGGATAGCGCCGCAGCGTTGCCGCGTCGAAGTCCCCCAGCGCGATACCCACCGCGGGGCTCGGCGGATACGGATTCTCGTTGGTGTTCAGCTTGATGACGTCGGCGCCCTGAGGTTGTTCACCGGAGGCGTAGCCGCGCATGCGCCGGATATTGTCCCGCTCGTAATTCATGATGACGCGCTAACGGATGCGCCGGTGCTCGAGACTCGGCAGTCGGCTGCGTGCATTTGCGACGGCAGATTGCTCGAGTTCCGCGATTGCAACGCCGTCTCCTTCGCCGCACTCGGCGATCACGCAACCCCACGGATCGGCAATCAGTGCGTGTCCGTAAGACGTGCGGCTACCGTGATGCCTGCCCCACTGAGCCGGTGCCAATACGTATGCCTGACACTCGATTGCGCGGGCGCGCAACAGCACGTGCCAGTGGTCTTTCCCGGTCGACAGCGTGAAAGCCGATGGCACCGTCAGCGCGACCGCACCTTTGTCCACCAACTGCTGATACAAAGCAGGAAACCGCACGTCATAGCAAACGCTCAAACCCAGGCCACCGAATGGAGTCGGCGTGACGACGGTCTCGGTGCCGGGCAACGTGCGATCCGATTCGTTCAGCCGCGTTCCATCTGGCAGATCGACGTCGAATAGATGGATCTTGCGGTACATCGAGACAATCGCACCGCTCGGCCCCAGATGTACGCAGGTGTTGAACGTCTTGCCAGGTTCGTCGGAACGCTCATGAAATCCGCCAAGCACGAGATGCACACGATGTGCCGACGCGAGTGCCTGACAGCGCGCAAGTATCGGTCCGCCGCCCGGCAACGGTTCGGTGATTTCCTGCTTCTGTGCGTCGGGACCGATGAATGCGAATGCTTCGGGCAACAACACGCATTCGGCGCCACGCTGCACGGCCTTGACAGTCAGCCGTTCGACGGCCGCGAGGTTTGCAGCCACGTCGGGTGTCGAACACATTTGCACAACGGCGCTACGCATCAGTTGAGACCGAATTCGGTTAACGGGGCATGCTCGACGTTTGGGCAGGTTCGGTCAATGCGCGAAAGAACGCCGCTCGAAGCAATCAGAGTTCCGGCTGCGTGCACGTGACCGTGTGACCCAGGAACTCTTCGATCGCCCCTAGATTGAAGGCGTCGTCCTCGGAGATGAAGCTGATCGAGATGCCCGATGCGCCGGCGCGGCCGGTGCGGCCGATGCGATGCACGTAGTCTTCCGGATCTTCCGGCAAGTCGAAGTTGATCACGTGGCTGACGTCGTCGACGTGGATGCCGCGCCCGGCAACGTCGGTCGCCACCAGCACACGGATCTTGCCCTGTTTGAAACGATCGAGCGTGGTCAGGCGTTTGCGCTGCGGTACTTCACCCGACAACATCTCGCAGGCGACGTTCTTTCTGCGCAGATATTCGTGCAGGTTGCGCGTCGAGTCGCGGCGATTGGCAAACACCATCACGCGCGACAGCGCCTTCGCTTCGATCATCTCCGCCAGCAATTTGCCTTTGTTTTCTGCCGACACGAGCCAGAATTTCTGTTCCACCGTATCGACCGCGACGTTCTCCGGTTCAATCCGCACATGCACCGGGTCCAACGTCCACGACGCCGCCAGCCGCATCACGTCCTCGTTGAATGTTGCGCTGAAGAACAGCGTCTGGCGTTCACGTTTGTGGGGCGTTTTGTAGACGATGCGGCGCACGTCGGGAATGAATCCCATATCGAGCATGCGATCGGCTTCGTCGATCACCAGCACTTCGACCCGACTGAGATCGATGACGCGACGATTGATGAAGTCGAGCAAGCGTCCCGGCGTTGCGACGAGGATGTCGACCGGGCCTTCGGTCAGTTGCAGACGTTGTTTGTTGAAATCCATGCCGCCGACGACGCTGACGACCACGCTGTCGAGATGTTTTGCGAGATCGCGGCCATCCTGTTCGATCTGAATCGCGAGTTCGCGCGTTGGCGCAAGCACCAGTGCCCGTGGGGTGCCCGGCGGGTTTGCCGGCGATTTCGGCTGTTCCCATTGCTGCGCGAGAATGGTGACGAGGAACGCCGCCGTCTTGCCGGTACCGGTTTGCGCCTGGCCGGTCACGTCATAGTCAGCGAGGCTGTATGGCAGCACTTCGCTTTGAATCGGCGTGCAGTATTCGAAGCCGAGATCGGCGATCGCGTGCATGATCGGCAGCGGTAATGCGAAGTCGTGGAAACGGTCGCGATCGTCGACCTGCGGTACGGGGAATTGATCGATCGTCCAGTCTGAGTCGGTCAATGGGTGCTCCGTGTGGTCATGAGGCTCGTGCGGTGCGGCGCACTACAGGGCGCGCCGGGCGAGTATCTGCTCGATACTCTCGAGTTCCACGCAGAGTACGACCACGTCAGTCGCCGCCTCGACGTCGGACAGACGCGGGAAGGTGGGCGCGATTCGGATGTTGCGATCGTTTGGGTCGCGGCCGTACGGAAATGTTGCACCTGCTGGCGTTAACGTCACGCCGATGTTGCGCGCGCGTGCGACGACCCGCTGCGCTAGACCGGGCAGCGTGTCGAGCGATATGAAGTAGCCGCCCGATGGCCGCGTCCACGACGCGACACCGAGTCCCGAAAGCGATTGATCGAGCCGTTCGATAACCGCCTCGAACTTGGGTCGCAGCAGTGCTGCGTGGCGCTGCATGTGGGCCGCCAGGCGGCCCTCGAGAAATCGCACGTGGCGCAGTTGATTCACCTTGTCGGGGCCGATCGTCATCGTGCTCAAACGCTTTTCGAGGGCAGCGACGAGTGCCGGCGAACTCGCCAGGAATCCAACGCCGGCCCCTGCGAACGTGATCTTCGACGTCGACGTGAACTGCACCGCGTGATCGTCGGTGGCGGCGGCGATCAGCAGCGGTGCGAGGCTCGCAAGCTGCGGCGCTGCCTGTTCGAGATCGTGCACCGCATAGGCGTTGTCCCACATCACGAGAAAGTGTGCACCGGCGCGCTTCGGCAGGCTGGCAATGCGCGCGACCACTGCTTCGGAATAGACGCACCCGGTTGGGTTCGAGTATTTCGGCACGCACCAGATGCCTTTGATCAGTGGGTCGGTCGCGACGAGCGCTTCCACCGCATTCATGTCTGGGCCGTGGTCGGTCATCGGCACCGTCAACATCTCGATGCCGAGCGACTCGCAGATCGAGAAGTGCCGATCGTAACCGGGCACTGGGCAGATGAATTTAGGTGTGGCGCCGGCTGATTCGGCTTCACGCCGCCATGCGCTACCGGGCCCCCACAAACCCACATTAAGCGCCGTATCAACGACGAACTGCATCAGCGTGAGGCTCGAATTGCCGCCGGCGATAACACGATCCGCGGTGGTATCGAGCATACTGGCGCCAAGTGCACGCGCCTCCGGAATGCCGAGCAGGCCACCGTAGTTGCGCGCGTCGGTGCCGTCTTTCAATCGGTAGTTGCCGCGCAGTATCCCGTCGAGCTCATTCGACAGATCGAGTTGATCGGCCGACGGTTTGCCGCGCGTCAGGTCGAGAGAGAGTGCAGCGGCTTGCAGCTGATCGAGCCGCGCTGCGAGTTCGCGCGCGCGAACCTTCAGGTCCTCAGTACTCCGCTCGACCAGCGGTTGCACCGCGGCGACGCTCATAGCGTGAGGCCGCGCAGTTCATCGACGCCAAGCAGCAGATTCAGGCATTGGATGGCGGCGCCAGATGCCCCCTTACCCAGATTGTCGTAACGGCTCACCAGCAATGTATGTGTGTCATTGCCGAACACCATCACGTCGACCCGATTGGTGTCGTTGGCATCGAGTGGTGACAGAAAGCCATTGTCGAGTGCGTCCTGTGCACCGAGCGGCAGCACATTTACGCAGGCTTCGTTCGCGTAGCGTTTGTGCAGCACCGTGTAGACGTCTGCGGGTGTAGCACCGTTCAGCCACGCGTTGGCGATTGGCACGTGCACCAGCATGCCTTTGTAGTAGTGACCGACGATCGGCGTAAACAACGGCCGCATCGCAGTACCTGCGTAACACTGCATCTCCGGGACGTGCTTGTGGGTCAGCGTGAGGCCGTACGTCAACGTCGGCTTCACTCCGGCGATACCCTGCGATTCGGACTCCCGATAGCGATCGATCATCGCGCGGCCGCCACCCGAATACCCCGACACGCCATGTACGGATAACGGCTGCGAAGCGGCGAGTAGCCCCGCATCGATCAAGGGCCGCACGCCGAGGATGAAACCGGTGGGGTAGCAGCCGGGCACGGCGATACGGTTGCCGTTTCGAATCGCCTCTCTCTGAGGCGGATTCAGTTCCGGCAAACCATAGGCCCAACCGGGCGCAACTCGATGGGCGGTGCTGGCATCGAGCACCCGCGTGTTCGCATTGTCGATCAGCGCCACGGCTTCCCGGGCCGCGTCGTCGGGCAGACACAACACCACCACGTCGGCTTCGTTCAGAAGTGCTGCGCGCCGCGCGGGGTCCTTGCGCTGTTCCACGTCGATTTCCAGCAACTCGATGTCCTGCCGCGCATGCAGGCGCGCGGCGATTTCGAGGCCGGTCGTACCGGCCTGACCATCGATGAATACCCTGTTTGTCGCGCTCATGGACGTAATGCGTTCGTTGACGTAATAAAAGTGGCTTGGAGAAAGGCCGGGTATGTTAGCGATTTGGGCCGGCCGCCGAAAGCAGCGCGAAGCGGTGCCAGTTTGTCTATCAGGTCAGGCGCCGCCAGGTCTGCTTCACCAGCGCCCAGGCGACAACGAGAAATCCGAGGGGCAGCAGCAGCGTCTCGATCACATAGACGACGATCAGATTGACGATCTGCTCCACGGCTACCTCGACGTCCTGGCGTAGGCGCGTCAGACGCTGCTGCACATCGAGCGCCTGACGTTGATCGTCGATGAACTTGTTGAGACGCTCCAGTACCGAACCGGTGGAACTTGTCGGCACCGGAGATTCGTCCGACGATTCGATCTTCGTGCTGGTCTGCGACAATATTTCGACTGACGCCTGTTCGCGCTGCGTCAGGAAATGCTCGTTGACGAATGCGGTGCCGAGCGTCATCACGACGACTGCGAAGCGCGCAAACACCAGCACTGCCGCAAGCCGCAGAACCACCGCGCGCCACGCGCCGTCGCGGCGCCACCACAACGCAACGATGCCGAGCACGATGGCTGCCGACAGCACGATGTTGACCGCGTCCGTCGCGAACATCTCGCCCAGCATGATCTGAATGCCGAGCGACGTTGCGGCCAGCAGAGTCAGCCACGAGAACTGTTCGATCAGATCGTTCAGCGGATCGAGAATTTGTCCGGCGCTGATGACCACGCCGACACCGGCCGGCTCGAACGCGAGTTCGGTGCCCTGCGCGACCGAGATCACGCCGTTGAGGGTTCTCGTCAGCGCGTATGTCACCAGTGCGCGCTGCAATGCCGCATGGGTGCGATCCGCCGCAACGCTATCCAGGGTACCCCACCACGACATACCCAGCGCGGCAAGCAACAGCAATGTCGCCGACGCGGCACCGAAGGGGCGGCTTGTCACGAACAGTTCACCGTCAGGAGAGGTTGCGCTGCGCGACGAATAGGCTCTCGAGCTTTTCCATGACTGCGCTGCGGATATTCGTGCGATCGAGTTCAGATCGTTCGCTGAGTTCGCTGAGTTTCACGCGGTGAAGGTGCAGCACCGGCCAGGATTCTTCGAAGCCGCGCAGGTCTCCCTTTGCCAGGACCGGCAGAAACGGGTCGTCCTGAGGTCGGTTGCTTATCAACGTTCGCATGCCTTGTTCGAACGGGATGCGTCGGTCGCCGAGGCTACGATCCTTCTTCACGTTGGCAAGATACAGCCCCTGTTCGCTGATCAACTCTCCCGGAATGATGTAGAGACCGGTCATCTGCACGGCTTCCGTGACGACGCCACTGAATGTGTCGTGGAATGCGGCCGGGTCGGGCAGGATCACCATTCTGCGATGGTATTCGCGGGGGAAATAAATGTTATACGTGCTGTAGAGCTTTTCGACTGACGCAGAGTAGACGCACAGCGTCGTTTCGAATTGCATGATGAAATCGACGGCGCGTTCGCGATCGATACCGTCACCGAGATCCCATTCCAGATCCGGATTGTCGGGAAGTGCATTGGTCATCGGCGAATCCCTTCAGCTACGGCCACAGCGGTGGATGGTCGGCATGGAGACGATGCGGGCCATTGTACGCGACTAGCGCGTCGTGTCGTGCATGGGGCGAGCCTTCGGGCGCGGCAGGAAAGCGCTGGTGCGGGCAATGTACTCTGCGTAGCCGGGCCGCCGCTTGAGGAGCCCCCGCTCAATCACCTCGTTGGAGAGATTCAGGAACACCAGGGTCATGGCCAGCGGCCCGACGAACGACCACCAGGCGACACCACTGAACGTGAACACGGCCAATCCCCACCATTGCAGCGCATCGCCGAAATAGTTGGGGTGCCGGCAGAGTCCCCACAAGCCTTCCTGCATCACCTGGCCGGCGTTCTCCGAACGAGCCCTGAAGCGAATCAGTTGTACATCGGCGGTCGCTTCGAAAACGAAGCCCAGCAGCCAGATCGGCACGCCGATCCAGTTGAGCGCGATCGGCGCTTCGGTGCTGCGAAACGCTGCGACGATTGGTGTGGCCACCACCAGTGCGATGGCGCCCTGCAATAGATAGACGCGGTAGTAACTCTTGAGCCACCAGTACTCGCCCCCGTGTAGCCGCCAGAGCCGGTAGCGCGTGTCTTCGCCGGTGCCGAAGTTGCGTGCGGCGAGGTGGAACGCGAGTCGCAGGCCCCACGCAGTCACCAGAAACAATACGACGAGATGCTTGCCGGTGACCGCGTCGACGTTGGCGGCAAACAACACCCATGCGACCGCCACGAACAACGGCCCCCAGAACACATCGATGATACTGGCGTCGCGAATGATCACGCCGACGAGCCACAGCGAGGTAACCATCGCGAGTACCGTTGCACCCGCGTAACCGTACAGCGACAGCAGACTCATCGTCTATGCGACCGACGTGTTATCGATTGTCCGGCAGCGCGTATCAGGATTCGATCCTCGTGGTTAACCAAGTACCGATGTCATTGATCTCTTCGAGACACACAGAATGCCCCATCGCGTACTCATGCCATTCGATCGGGTAATCGAGCGCACGCAATGCTTCGCGCGACGTGATCGCGCGGGTGATCGGAATCATCGGGTCCATCAGACCATGCGCCATGAATATCGGGATACCGGCGTTCGCCAGTGAAATACCGTCGACGACATGCTCCGGATCGTGCAGATACGTCGACAGTGCCATGATGCCCGCGAGCGGTTCCCGATAACGCAGGCCGAGGTGCAACGCCACCACACCGCCTTGCGAGAATCCTGCGAGCACAATGCGCTTTGTCGTGATGCCGCGCCCGATCTGCTCATCGATCAGCGCCTCAATTGCAACTGCCGATGCGCGAATGTCGGCATCGCCGGCCAGCGGCGCCCGCGGATCGATATCGTACCAGGCGCGCATCTCGGCGCCGCCATTGATGGTGACCGGGCGCATCGGCGCGTGTGGAAAGATGAACCGCAGCGCCGGTGAGTCCGGCAGTTTGAGTTCCGGCACGATCGGTTCGAAATCGTGGCCGTCGGCACCGAGGCCATGCAGCCAGATCACCGCGACGGTGGGATCGGCGCCGGTGTCTAGTTCGATGCGATCGAGCGCCATCGGAGTACTCCTGTGGTGCGCTGGGCACGCTATTACGAGATTGCGCGATTGCGCGACTATGCGGTGCAGTTCAGCAGTTGGTGAGCCCCAATGCAATCGTCCACGAGTTGCCTCGAGACCAGCCCGACACTACCCGATGCGCAGTGCGCGTCCCATAATGCACGCTCACACGCGCTGCACGGGTTGCATTGGACGTTATCGAAGATCGCACGCCGAACCGCAATCTCGGCAAACTGAAGCCTGCGTTGCGCTATCTGGCGCCGTACCGCTGGCAGGTCGTTGGCGCCTCGCTCGCGCTGATCGTCACCGCCTCGGTGACGTTGTCGATCGGTCAGGGCGTGCGGCTGGTCATCGACGCCGGCTTCAGCAAGAGCGCGCCTGGCATGTTGGGCTACTCATTGGAGATCTTCGCAGCCCTGGTCGTGCTGCTGACCCTCGGTACCTACGCGCGCTACTATTTCGTTTCGTGGGTCGGTGAGCGGGTCAGCGCGGATTTGCGCCGCGCCGTCTTCGATCATCTCGTGCATCTCAATCCGAGCTTCTTCGAGGCCAATCAACCGACCGAGATTCAATCGCGCGTGACGACCGATACGACGTTGCTGCAGACGGTTATCGGCTCCACCGTATCGATTGCGTTGCGCAATCTGCTGATGTTCGTCGGCGGTGTCGGCCTGCTGGTGGCAAGCAATCCCAAGCTGTCGTTGATCGTGCTCGTCAGCGCCCCGGTCATCGTCGCACCGATCGTGCTGTTCGGCCGCCGCGTACGTGCGTTGTCGCGCTCCAGCCAGGACGAGTTGGCCCGCGTCGGTAGCTATGTCGGCGAAGCATTTCGCCATATCAAGGTCGTGCAGGCCTTCAATCACCAGCCACGCGACATCGAAGCGTTTTCCAATCACGTAGAAAGCGCGTTCGACGTTGCAGTCAGACGCATACGTCAGCGCGCCTGGCTGATTGCACTGGTCATGCTGCTGGTGCTTACGGCGATTGCAACGATGTTGTGGATCGGCGGTCAGGATGTGATCGCCGGGCGGACCTCACCGGGCGAGCTGGCGGCATTCATCTTCTATGCGTTCATCGTGGCGGGATCGGTGGGTTCGATCAGCGAGGTCGTCAGCGACCTGCAACGCGCCGCGGGCGCGACCGAGCGGCTGGTCGAATTGCTGTTGGCAGAGAGCCCGCTCGTCGAACCAATCGATCCCGTCATGCTGAATGGCAACGGGCCTGCGTCGTTTGCGTTCGAGGCGGTCGACTTCGTATATCCAACGCGACCATCGGCGCAGGTGCTGAAGCAGGTTTCGTTCCAGGTCGGTGCCGGCGCCACCATCGCGTTGGTTGGCCCCTCGGGTGCCGGCAAGACGACACTGTTCGATCTCGCGCAGCGGTTCTACGACCCGCTTGCTGGCCGTGTGACGTTCGATGGCGTGGATATTCGGCGTTGCTCGCTGTGCGATCTGCGCGGTCGGATCGGTTTTGTGCCGCAGGATTCGGTGCTGTTCGCCGGCAGCGTGCTGGACAACCTGCGTTACGGCGAACCCGATGCGCCGGA
The DNA here is from genome assembly GCA_963735085.1 of uncultured Gammaproteobacteria bacterium. Classification (GTDB taxonomy): domain Bacteria; phylum Pseudomonadota; class Gammaproteobacteria; order Pseudomonadales; family Azotimanducaceae; genus DATJGR01. The sequence continues at coordinate 322,860 of CAVTJP010000005.1, read as the reverse complement.
AGCTGCGGTACGTGAAGCATTGGCCGCGGCCGGTGCGTTGAGTTTTGTCGAACGTTTCGCCGACGGACTCGCAACGCGCGTCGGCGAAGGCGGTGTGGGTTTGTCGGGTGGTCAGCGCCAGCGTCTTGCCATTGCGCGCGCGCTGATCAAGAAGCCGCGATTGCTGCTGCTCGACGAAGCCACCAGTGCGCTCGACGCGCAGAGCGAAGAAGCGATTCGCTCGACGCTGCGCGCGCTGCGCGGACACACCACTGTGCTGATCATCGCGCACCGTCTGTCGACAGTGATTGAGGCGGATCGGATTGTCGTGCTCGAAGAAGGTGTCGTCGTCGCCGAAGGGCCGCACGCTGAGTTGCTTCACTCGAGCCCACTGTATCGTGAGTATGCGCAGATTCAGCTCGCCGGTAGCGATGCCGGCGCTGACGGGCGTCGGCTCGAAGCTGCTGCACTGCGAGTCTGAACGCGTCTGGCGGTGTCGCACCGCTGACGTAATCGAACTGTCGCTGTCAACTCACTGATTCGCGGGCATCACGATGCCCTTATATTTTCCACGCGCGACCGCGGTGCGGTGCCTACAGACAGTTCCCTTAAGCCGCAAAAGGCGTACACTACTGAACGAAAATGCAGGACAAGGGAGCGTGATGTGGGACCGTTGAACGGCTTGCGAATTATCGAGCTTGCAGGCATTGGTCCGGGGCCGTTTTGCGGCATGATGTTGTCCGATATGGGCGCCGAGGTGATTCGGGTCGATCGCCTGACAGGTGCGTCGAGCCGACCGAAGGATGTGCTTGCGCGCAATCGCCGCTCGATCGCGGTCGATCTGAAGCGGCCCGAAGGCGTTGAGGTCGTATTGCGTCTGTGCCAATCCGCGTCGGGCCTGTTCGAAGGGTTCCGTCCCGGCGTCACCGAACGCTTGGGGCTGGGGCCGGCCGACTGCATGGCGCGCAATCAAAAGCTGGTGTACGGCCGCATGACCGGCTGGGGCCAGGACGGCCCGATGGCGCAGGCCGCTGGACACGACATCAACTACATCGGCCTTTCCGGTGCACTGCACGCAATCGGTCGTCCCGGTGCCAAGCCGGTGCCGCCGCTCAATCTGGTGGGCGATTTCGGCGGCGGTGGCATGCTGCTCGCGTTCGGCATGGTCTGCGGCCTGCTCGAAGCGGAGCGTTCCGGTAAGGGACAGGTAATCGATGCCGCAATGGTGGACGGTGCGGCGGCTCTGATGGCGATGTTCTTCACGTTTCGCGCGAGCGGCGGCTTCAGCGACAAACGCGGCACCAACCTGCTCGACGGTGGCGCGCACTTCTACGACACCTACGAAACCAGCGACGCCAAGCATATCTGCATCGGTTCGATCGAACCGCAGTTCTACGCGTTGCTGCTGGAAAAGGCCGGTCTCGACCGCGAAAAGTTCAAGCCGCAGATGGATGCCAAACAATGGCCGGCGCTGAAAGAGGAACTCACTCGCGTATTCAAGACGAAAACGCAGGCGCAATGGTGTCAGATCATGGAAGGCAGCGATGTGTGCTTCGCGCCCGTGTTGTCGATCTTCGAAGCGCCTGATCATCCACACAATAAGGCGCGCAACAGCTTCGTTGAGATTGACGGCGTCGTGCAGCCCGCGCCCGCACCGCGCTTCAGCCGGACCGTGCCCGAAATCTCGCACGGCGCGCGGCGCCCGGGCGAGGATTCCGAAGCGGTTATGAAAGACTGCGGATTCTCCGCGGATGAAATTGCGTCGCTGCAGGCGTCAGGTATCGTTCCTGCGGCGTGAATCGGGTGGAGCCAAGTAAATAAAGCACGTACACAATGAGGTAATGCAATGAGTGTCGAACTACTGGATACCCCACGGTTTCACGGTTATCGCGTCCGACGCCAGATCAACGGCAAGACGTACCAGGAATATTTCTCGCTGAAGGCGGACGGCAAGCGCATTCGTGGCCCGAAGCGTGCGGCGATCAAGAAACAAGCCGACGCACGTGATGCGGAACTCGCGCGCAGCCAACTCGGTGCAAAGGAAAAGGCGGCGCGCGAAGTCTATGTCGATGACAAAGGTCGCGTCCGCGGCATTCTGTTTCGCATGAAGACGGAAAAGAGCGGCACGAAAACGCCGGTGTTCCAAATTGGCATCATGTCGACGTTGGAATCCAAGATCGTCAACACCACCGTGTCGATCAACCTGCACGGGCTGAACGGTGCATGGAGCAAAGCAGTCGACTTTTACTCCAAGCACAAGAAGATCAGCCGCAAGTCGGCGGCCTACAAGCAGCTGATGAAAGCCAAGCCATCGAAGGCAGACCTGGATAAGCTGATGCGGAGCCGGCCACGACGCCGCTGAGGGGCGGTACGCGCCGCTGGAAGGCGCCATGAACTACGCCGGCGAATATCGTCGCTCGATCGAGCAGCCGCAGGACTTCTGGCGCGAAAAGGCCCGCGACATCGCCTGGTTCGAGTTTCCGGAAACCATCCTCGAGCAAGACGGCAACGATGTCTGGCGCTGGTTTCGGGGTGGCAAACTCAACACCTGCTGGCTTGCGCTCGACCATCACGTCGAACAGGGCCGGGGTGAGCAGACTGCGCTGATCTATGACTCACCGGTTACCGGTACCGTTCGACACTACAGTTTTTCCGAGCTGCGCGATTGGGTAGCGCGCGTTGCCGGCGGCCTGCTCGCGCTCGGTGTCGGCAAAGGCGATCGCGTCATCATCTATATGCCGATGGTGCCGGAAGCGGCAGTCGCGATGCTCGCGTGCGCGCGCATCGGTGCGGTTCACTCGGTCGTTTTCGGTGGCTTCGCGGCGCCGGAACTCGCGTTGCGCATCGACGACGCGACGCCGAAGGTGGTGCTATCGGCATCTTGCGGCATCGAGTTCAGCGCCGTGATTCCGTACAAACCGCTGCTCGATGAGGCGATACGGCTCGCGGCGCACAAACCCGACGCGTGCGTGATCCTCCAACGAACGCAGAGTGCCGCGACGCTCGATGCGGCACGCGACCTCGATTGGCAGGCATGGGAAGCCGCGGCACAGCCGGCAGATGCGGTGTGGTTGGATGCGACGGATCCGCTCTACATCCTTTATACGTCCGGCACCACGGGCAAGCCGAAGGGCGTGGTTCGCGACAACGGTGGTCACGCTGTTGCGCTGAATTACAGCATGCACGCGGTCTATGGCGTCGGCCCCGGCGACGTGTTCTGGGCGGCGTCCGATGTCGGCTGGGTGGTTGGCCACTCGTACATCGTCTACGGCCCGCTGATTCACGGTTGTACTACCGTGCTCTATGAAGGTAAGCCGGTGCGCACGCCGGACGCCGGCGCGTTCTGGCGCGTGATCGCCGAACATCGAGTGCGAACGTTTTTCGTCGCGCCGACGGCGTTCCGGGCCATCAAGAAGGAAGACCCGGAGGCGCGATTGAAGGCGCCATACGATGTGAGCTGTCTGCAATACCTGTTCGTGGCCGGCGAGCGCCTCGACCCGCCGACGTATCACTGGCTCAACGACATGCTGCCGATTCCGGTCATCGATCACTGGTGGCAGACCGAAACCGGATGGCCGATGTGCGCGAACATGGCCGGGCTCGAGTTGATGCCGACCAAGCCGGGTTCGCCGACGAAACCGGTGCCTGGATACGACCTGCGAATACTCGACGACGACGGTGAACCGGTTGGTGCGAACGTCGAAGGTAACGTTGTAGTGAAAGAGCCGTTACCCCCCGGCGCGCTACCGACGGTGTGGGGTGATCACGAACGCTATATCGAGGCGTACTGGTCGCGCTTTCCGGGGTTCTATCTGACCGGTGACGGCGGCTATGTGGACGACGACGGCTATCTGTATGTAATGGGCCGCATCGACGATGTCATCAATGTCGCCGGGCATCGTCTGTCGACCGGTGCAATGGAGGAGGTCGTGGCGTCGCACCCGGCCGTCGCGGAGTGCGCCGTGATCGGAATCGAAGACGCCGACCGCGGCCAGATACCACTCGGGCTGCTGCTGCTGAAAGACGGCGTCAACATCGATGAAGCCACACTGCAAACCGAGTTGATCGCGATGGTCCGCCAGGCGATCGGCGCGTTCGCGAATTTTAAACGCGCCGTCGTCGTGAAGCGGCTGCCGAAGACGCGCTCCGGCAAGATTCTGCGGCAGGTGCTGCGCAAGATGGTCGATGGACGCCCCTTCACGATTCCGTCGACGATCGACGATCCGGCGATTTTGAAGGAAATTGAGGGCGTGCTGCGCGAACCGCGCGTGATGGATTGAGCCCGGAGATTACTCCGAAACGCCGGGAGGCAGAACCCCAAAGGGGTGCGCTTCTCCGACCTTGCCAAAGTCTCTGACCACTACTTCGGCAAGCCGCGATTGCCGGCGTCAGCCTGAACCGGCTCAATTCAAGCAACCTACCACTTGCTCGCACCGTGACTACGTCCTCAGGTTCCTCCATCTTCCTTCGGCATCACCCTCAGCAGAATCCACGCAGTAACAAAAGCACCCAACGCGAAGATCACCTCGAGAATACCGATCAATCGCGCGTCGAGTGATGTCCATTGCCAGACGCCGTGCACGAAGTACAACAGCATCACCAGGCATACCCACAACGGTCCCTTCGAACCCTTACGCAATGCCCCCGGGATCACGAGCAGCAGCGGCGCAACCTGAGCGATGAACACCGTGATCGTTGCGGTCAGCGAGTCCAGTGGTTCGACGAAAAATCTCTGCATGCCCAGCAGCGCGAACAATGAACCGAGCCAGATCAGCAATACCACGTGCAATGGCGTCTGCATGTTCATTCGGGTGGAAACAGTCGCGCTGTCACATCGGCTAACCGAAACCCCAAGGCGCGCGCCAGGTCCCGCTCGGTGGGATCGAGTGTTGAGTCGCCGCGGCTGCCTGAGATATGCGATGCACCGTAAGGCGTGCCACCCATATGAGTCTCGTTGAGACCCGGTTCTGTATACGGCAGCCCCACCAGCAGCATGCCGTGGTGAAACAGCGGCATCATCATCGTCAGTAGCGTCGTTTCCTGCCCGCCATGATGGCTGCCGGTGGATGTGAAAACCGCAGCGGGTTTGCCGGCAAGTGCACCGCCGATCCACAGGTCTGCGGTACCGTCGAGGAAGTGCTTCAGCGGCGCCGCCATGTTGCCGAAGCGGGTGGGGCTTCCAAGTGCCAATGCACGACACTGCGCGAGATCGGCTTTCGTACAGTACACGGCGCCTTCCGGCGGCAAGGGTGGCGCAGTCCGTTCGGTCGTCGAGGCGACGTTCGGTACGGTGCGCAATCGCGGCTCGTAGCGTCCGTGCGTCGCGATGCCGTGTGCCACACACTCGGCCAATGCGACCGTGGAGCCTTGTCGGCTGTAGTACAGAATGAGAATGTGATCGGACACGGCCGGGCTCTTATGTTGGGTATGGGTTGTGAGACTCAGATGATCTGCAGCACGTTCTCGGGCGGGCGCCCGATTACGGCGCGTCCTTCGGCTTCGACGATCGGTCGTTCAATCAGCACCGGATGGCGCGCCATCGCGGCGATCAGTTCATCGTCGCTCAGCGTTTCGTCGTCGAGCCCGAGTTCGGTATATGCAGCCTCCTGCGTTCGCAGCAATTCGCGTGGTGTCATGCCGAGCAGTTGCAGCAAACGGTTCAACACAGCCGCCGTCGGCGGCGCATCCAGATAATGGATCACGTGCGGCGACAATCCGCGACTCGTCAGCAACGCAAGTGTCTGACGCGACTTGGAGCAGCGCGGATTGTGATAAATGGTGACTGAGTTCATTCCATCGGGACTCTATAATGCCAGCCAAGCTTGGCATTGTAGCCGCTCGGGATACCTCGTTCGATGTTCCCTAAGACCGTCATCGCGCAGATTCGCTGGTTCTATGCGCAGATCGTTGCGCAGTTCGGCGCGCACGGGTTGTTGAACAGTGCCGCCGCGCTGACCTATACGACCTTGTTTGCAGTCGTCCCTCTGATGGCAGTCTCGTACACAATTTTGTCGATGTTTCCGGATTTCGCCGGGATCGGCCAACAGATTCAGAACTTCGTTTTCGAAAACTTCGTGCCGTCGAGTTCCGCTGTCATACAGGAAAAACTCAGCGACTTTTCCAACCAGGCGCGCAACCTCACCTATGCCGGTGGCGGTTTGCTGTTCGTCACCGCGTTCCTGATGCTGGTCACCATCGAGAAAGCGTTCAACGAGATCTGGCAGGTGACGCAGCCGCGCCATGGTCTGCAACGATTCCTGGTGTACTGGGGTGTGTTGACGTGCGGTCCGCCGCTCGTCGTTGCGGGATTGTTGATGAGTTCATATCTGATGTCTCTGCCGTTGATCGCCGACACCGACACGGTTGGCATACGGCAGACACTGTTTCGCTATCTGCCGCTGCTGCTGGAAGCGGGCGGCTTCACCGTGCTGTTCGCGGCAATGCCAAACTGTCGGGTGCGCTTTCGCGATGCGCTGATTGGCGGCGTGCTGACGATGTTGTTCTTCGAAGCCGCGAAGCGCCTGTTTACGATGATCGTCGCGAACGCGAACACGCAACTGATCTACGGCACGTTTGCGGCGGTGCCGTTGTTCCTGATGTGGCTGTATCTCGTGTGGGTACTGGTTCTGTCGGGCGCAATCGTGGTTCGCACGCTCGGGCTCGAGCGCGATGACGTTGAAAGCGACGGCGCTCCGATGCTCGTGCAGTGCGTTCGTGTGCTGGCGTTTCTACATCGCGCGCATGCACAGGGACGTTCGATCACCGCGGCGGATCTCAACGACGCGGTCAAGCTGTCGGGTGCAGAGCGGGAGCAGGTACTTGCTGTACTGGCGGACCTCAAGCTGATGTCGAGTGGCGACGACGGGATCGTGCTGCTGGGCCGTGACCTTCGCAGCGTTTCTCTATACGACCTGTATCGGCGGTTGCCGGACGGCATCGAAGCAGAACGGCTTGCGAACATTCACGATTTGCCACGCTTGATTGCGCCGTTGGCGGAGTACGCGCGTGATGGCGCTGAACACCTGGCCGTCAACCTCGATTCGATCCTGCAGGAACCGGCGGCGCAATCGTGAAGCGCATCGCGCGATCCCTGACATATCTGCTGGTCGTCGTTGCGGTCGCCGGTTGCACACCGATGGATTTCGAGTACGCAAACGGCTCACCCGGCCGCTACTCGGATTGGCGCGGCCATTGGGTATTCATCAACTATTGGGCGGAGTGGTGCGCGCCCTGTCGTCACGAAATTCCGGAGCTGAATGCATTCGACAAGTCGCTTCCGGCGTCGGCGGTGCTGGTCGTTGGTGTCAACTTCGACGGTATCAAAGGTCACCCGTTGCGAACGCTGATCGGCCACATGGGTATCGAATATCCGGTAACCACCAAGGACCCGCACAAGCGGTTCGGCTACGACCTACCCAGTGTGTTGCCCACCACTGTGGTCATCGATCCGCATGGAACCGTCAGCGCAACGCTGGTCGGTCCGCAAACGCAGTCATCGTTGCGTGCCGCAATGCGCCCTGAATAGTGTTGGGGGATAGTGGTCGGGCTAACGATGCGTCGACTTGACGGCGTGACAGGCGGCCAGGCTGTATGCCCTGCATCCCGCTTCCAGCCGTGGCAATACGTCGGTTGATTGCGTCTGCCATTTCGCGCGATACGCGTAGACGACGAGCTCCGGATAGTTGAGTCGTCCACGACTACCGTTGTAGCGTGCCAGCGCATCGATGAGGTCGCCGTGCGCTTCACTCAGATACTGTCCGAGGATGGCGGTACCGTAGCGGACGTTCGTCTTGATCTGTGTCAAGTTGTCTTGCGGCCGGCCGATCTCGTTACGCCAGAACGGCATCACCTGCATCAAACCTTGTGCGCCGACGCGTGACACTGCGAAGCGGTCGAAGCGGCTCTCCACCTGCATCACCGCGAGCACCAGATCCGGGTCCATGTCGTGCCGATTCGACTCCCGATACACCGTGCGCAGAATCAGCTCCTGCTCCTTCTCGTTCTTGACGTAGCGCGCGAGTTTCGGCACGGAACTCAGCAACCACACCTGCGCGTCGAAGTGATCGCCATGATCGAGATCGTCCGACATGCTGCGGGCGAGCGCATCGATCACCTGGGGGTCGATTTCCTCCGGCGCTGCGGCAATCGCAATCAACGGCAGCAAAAGCAGAACGACAAGCCCGACGCGGCGACACGCGCGCCCGGTCGATGACTTGGCTGCGCCGCATGGAGCGCTGTGTGGTTCGAAGTGATTCCGGTCAATCATCCAGCTGTGGCGGCGCGCACATGCGCCGTGATGGTGTCGACGGTGACATCGAGCGTATCAGCGCTGTGGCGGGTCCGATACTCGACGAGTCCCGCTTTGAGATTCCGGTCACCGATGACGATGCGATGCGGAATGCCGATCAGATCCGCGTCGGCGAATTTGACCCCCGGCCGCTCGTCGCGATCGTCCAGCAACGTGTCGATACCGGCGGCTTCGAATTCGCCGAGCAATCGATCCGCCGTCGCGCGGACGGTATCGGATTTCGCATAGTTCAATGCAACGATGTGCGCCACGAACGGCGCGACGGATTGCGGCCAGACGATGCCGTTGGCATCGTGGCACTGTTCGATGATTGCACCCACCAGGCGCGTGATACCCATGCCGTAGCAACCCATGATCAGCGTCTTCATCGAGCCGTCCTGATCGAGTACGTTCGCACCCAGGGTCTCGCTGTATTTGCGGCCCAGTTTGAAGATATGACCCACTTCGATACCGCGCGTGATGTGGAGCTGGCCTTTGCCGTCCGGCGACGCATCGCCTTCGACGACGTTGCGTATGTCCACGACACGATCGGCCGCAATGCCGACATCACGTTGCCAGTTCGCGCCGCGATAGTGGAACCCGTCGTCGTTGGCGCCGCAAACGAAGTCGTTGGTTGCGCGCGCGCTGCGGTCGACATACGTGGGAAGCGCGAGACCGATGGGCCCGAGCGAACCGACGCCGCACGCTACGCTCGCGCGAATCGCCTGTTCGCCGGCAAACGTCAATGGCGAGGCGACGCCGGGTAGCTTCTGCGCCTTGATTTCGTTCAGTTCGTGGTCACCGCGCAGTACCAGCGCGACGAGTCCTTCGGTACCCACGACGATCAGCGTTTTCAATGTCTGCGATGCCGGTACGTCGAAAAATGCCGCGATCTGTTCGATCGTGTGCTGGCCCGGGGTAGCTGCTTTCTCTATCGATGCGGGTGCTGTCGATTCCACAACGGGCGGTGCCAGCGCTTCGGCGCGTTCTACGTTGGCGGCATAGTCGCTGGCGTCGCTGAACGCGATGCGGTCTTCACCGGTGCTCGCCAGCACCTGAAACTCGTGCGACGTGGTGCCGCCGATGTTGCCGCTGTCGGCGAGCACGGCGCGATAGTCGAGCCCGATACGCGACAGGATGCGGCCATAGCACGCATGCATCTCGGCATAGGTTGCTTCGAACGAGGCTTCGTCGAGGTGGAATGAGTAGCCGTCCTTCATCGTGAATTCGCGCGCGCGCATCACGCCGAAACGTGGCCGGATTTCGTCGCGGAACTTCAGGTTGATCTGATACAGGTTGCACGGCAGCTGCTTGTAGCTATGCACTTCGCGTCGAACGATATCGGTAACCACTTCTTCGTGGGTCGGGCCGAGGCAGAAGTCGCGGTCGTGGCGATCCTTCAGCCGCAGCATCTCCGGCCCCATCTGCTCCCAGCGCAGCGATTCCTGCCATAACTCCGCCGGCTGCACGAACGGCATCAGTACTTCCTGGGCACCGCTGCGATCGAGTTCGCTGCGGATGATCGTTTCCACTTTGCGCAGCACCCGCAGTCCCAACGGCAGCCATGTGTAGATGCCCGCCGCTAGCCGGCGGATCATTCCGGCACGCAGCATGAAACGGTGGCTCGGGATGTCGGCATCCCCCGGCGTCTCCTTCAGAGTCGGAATCAGAATCTGTGTTGCGCGCATCGAACTAGGCGTCCTGAATTGGCGGTTATTCTAACGAGTCGGCGACCGATATCGATGAGTTGCAGCTCGCCAAAAGAGCTCAATAAAAGACCCCGAAAAAAAAGGGCCGTATGACGGCCCTTTTAAATCAGATCGGATCGACGTTCAGCCGACCATTTCCTTGAGGCGCTTCAATGCAGCGACGCGGACGCGAATCGATGCCGGCTTCGCCGGAATCATGATTTCGGCGCCGGTTGCCGGATTGCGGCCAATACGTTTTTTCGTTGCGGGGCGCTTGACCGCGCGTACCTTCAACAAACCCGGCAGCGTAAATTCGCCGACGCCTCGCTTGCTGATGTGACGCTTGATCAACGACTCCAGTTCTTCGATCACCGCGTCGACCTGCTTGCGCGTCAGTGCGGTCGCACCGGCGATTTCATTCAGGATCGCAGTCTTGGTCATCTTCTGGGTGACCGGACCTTTTGATGGTGCAGATGCGGCCTTTTTCTTGGCGGGTGCTTTCTTCTTCGCAGCTTTCTTAGCAGGAGCCTTCTTCTTTGCCATTCGATTTCCCTTGGGTAATTGCAACATTGCGATGGACATCCAAACCATCACTTATGAGGGCCCTTACGAAAACTGCGTTCATCGGCTCCCCAATGAGCGCGCTTTATACTGCATTCAAATATGCCAGGCAAGAAACGATAAGCGTTTTTTCAATGTTTTCGCGGGCTTTTTTCATTATCCTAGGCGCCGCTCGACGGTCGCCGGTGGATACCAATGTGTCCACCACCCGTCAGTCGCACTCTCCATACGTGCTTTTTCATTGGTGAAACGAGTCAGTTTGTTGAACGAGTCAATGAAGGGTTCCTGAACATGCCGATCTATGAGTATCAGTGTCTGGGCTGCGAATACGAGTTCGAAACGATCCAGAAAATGAGTGAAGCACCGCTGGTCGAATGCCCGTCGTGCGGAAAAGATCTCCTGCGCAAGAAAATCTCCGCCGTCGCGTTTCGTTTGAAGGGTGGTGGTTGGTACGAGACGGACTTCAAGTCCGGTGACAGGAAAAACGTTGCGAGCGGCAGCGATTCGAATAGCGAGTCGTCGTCGAGCGAAGGCTCAAACGCGGAATCGAAAGGCGATTCGAAGGGCGAATCGAAAGGTGATTCGAAAGGCGAGTCGAAGAGCGAATCCAAGTCCGGCGGATCGTCAGAGGCGAAGAGTTCGTCCAGCGCATCCGATGGTGCGGCCAAGTCCAAGTCGAACCCGACCGGCAAGCCTTCGAGCGATGCCGGGCGAAAGGCGTCGAAGGGCGACGCGCCGAGTAATTCAGGACGCAGCGACGCGAAGCGCAGCGGCGGCGACAAACCGAACAAGAAGTGACCGTCGTTAGCCGACCGTGCTCGCCGCAGTCGCGAAAGACGGGGTCGATCGCCCGGGTGCAAACCACCGCCGCGCGCTTTGCCTAGTGTATTCGCTGGTAATGCGCTGAAGGTGCCGAGCGTCACTTGTGATAGTCTGCGCGCGCCGATATTCCCCTAGGACATGTTCATGCGCAGTCATTACTGTGGCGATCTCGATGCATCGCAGGTCGATCGCGAAGTCGAACTTTGCGGCTGGGTGCATCGTCGCCGCGACCACGGCGGTGTGATTTTCCTCGACGTACGCGATCGCAGCGGCATCATTCAGGTGGTCTACGACCCGGACATCGAGGACAGCTTCGCGACCGCCGACAAAGTGCGCAACGAATTTGTGCTGCGCATTACAGGCAAGGTTCGGCTGCGACCTGCCGGCACGGTCAATCCGGACATGAAAACCGGCGAGGTCGAAGTGCTCGGCCGTGAACTCGAAATCCTCAATTCGGCACTGACGCCGCCGTTTCAGCTCGACGACTATTCCGATGCGGGTGAAGACATTCGGCTGCGCTATCGCTATCTCGATCTGCGGCGGCCGGAGATGCAACACCGTTTGCGCATGCGCGCGACGATTCTGTCGGCCGTGCGCCGCTATCTCGAAGATGCCGGCTACACCGAGATCGAAACGCCGATTCTGACGCGCGCGACACCGGAAGGTGCCCGCGACTACCTCGTGCCGAGCCGGACCCATCCCGGACAGTTCTTCGCATTGCCGCAGTCGCCGCAGGTATTCAAGCAACTGCTGATGATGTCCGGCATGGACAAGTACTATCAGATCGCGCGCTGTTTCCGCGACGAGGATCTGCGCGCTGAGCGTCAACCCGAATTTACCCAGATCGACATCGAGGCGTCGTTCATCGAAGAGCGCGACATCATGGTGCTGACCGAGACCATGCTGAAACGCCTGTTTGCCGAGCTATTGCACGTCGAGTTGCCGGATTTTCCGGTGCTGACGTTTGCCGAGGCCATGTGTCGTTACGGCAGCGACAAGCCCGATCTGCGCAATCCGATGGAACTCGTCGACATCGCCGACCTGGTGCAGGCGGTTGAATTCAAGGTATTCAACGCACCGGCCAACGACCCGCGTGGTCGTGTCGCCGCGCTGCGCGCGCCCGGTGCGGCGCGTCTGTCGCGCAAAGAACTCGATGGCTACGCCGATTTCGTAGGACGCTACGGCGCCAGAGGCCTTGCCTATATAAAGGTGAACGAACGCGGCACCGGCGCGGCTGGGTTGCAGTCACCGATCCTGAAGTTCCTTCCTGAAAACGTCATCGAAGCGGTACTCGATCGCAGTGGTGCGGTCGCCGGCGACGTGGTGTTCTTCGGCGCGGATCAGAGCGGTGTGGTGAACGCAGCGCTCGGTGCGTTGCGCAACCAGCTCGGCGTCGATCTCGGTCTGATCGAAGACCGCTGGGCGCCGTGCTGGGTTGTCGATTGGCCGATGTTCGAACGTGGCAGGGAAGGTCGTCTGGAAGCGATGCATCATCCGTTCACCAGTCCCGCGTGCAGCATCGAAGAGCTGTTGGCCGACCCGGAGGCCGCGCATGCGCGCGCCTACGACGTCGTGCTGAACGGCTATGAAACGGGCGGTGGGTCGATCCGGATACACAGCAGCGAGATGCAGCAGGCGGTGTTTGCGACGTTGGGTCTCGGCCAGGAGGCAGAGGCGCGTTTCGGTTTTCTGCTCGACGCTTTGAAGTACGGCTGTCCGCCACACGGCGGCATCGCGCTCGGCGTCGACCGGCTGGTGATGCTGATGGTGGGCGCGACCGCCATTCGAGACGTCATCGCGTTCCCGAAAACGCAGACGGCGTCGTGTCCGTTGACGGCAGCGCCAACCGCGGTCGACGAACACCAGCTTCGCGAACTGCACATTCGTTTGCGCTAGCGTAGTGCGCCGAGAATGCATTCAGGGTTTGGCGTTGGAGTTGACGGTTGTGGCGGAGGATCGGCACGCAGGACGAGCCTCCAGGGATGGGACCTACGGCGTGTCCGGCGCGAATAACTGCCCGCTCCACCGGAATTCAACTCCACACTATTCTTCGGAGCCGCCGATCAAGCTCCAAAGAAAATGGCGCACTACGTTAGCCTGCGACTACGCTGGCCAGAATATGCACCGTCGATGACGCGAATCCTCGGCATCGATCCGGGATCGCGCGTCACTGGCTACGGTGTCATCGATGTGCGGTGCGGTGAATCGGTTTACGTTGCGAGCGGTTGTATCCGGACCACGCATTCAGAGATACCGATACGACTCGGTGAGATTTACGAGGGCATCGCATCGTTGATTCGCGACCATGCGCCGGACGCGGTGGCCATCGAACAGGTGTTCATGGCGCGCAACGCGAGTTCTGCGTTGAAGCTCGGGCAGGCGCGCGGGGCGGCGTTGGCGGCCGTGGTAGCGGTTGGATTGCCGGTCGCCGAGTACGCCGCGCGACGAGTGAAGCAAGCCGTCACCGGCACCGGTGGCGCCAACAAATATCAGGTGCAACACATGGTGTGTCGATTGCTGAATCTGAGCGCGGCGCCGTCTGCGGACGCGGCCGACGCGCTTGCCATTGCGATTTGCCACATCAATACTCAGCCCCCGCGGAACGTCGGCTGACAAGGATGATCGGACGAATTCGAGGCACATTGATCGCGCGGGACGAGCACACCGTGCTGGTCGACGTCGCCGGCATCGGCTACGAGGTGGACGTCACCGCGAATACGCTGAGCCATCTTCCGGGCATCGGCCACGATGTCACACTGTTTACTCACTTGAGCATTCGTGAGGATGCGCATTCATTGTTCGGCTTCGCCAGTGTTGGCGAACGCGATCTGTTCCGGGCGTTGATCAAGGTCGGCGGCGTCGGTCCTAAGCTCGCGCTGAATGTGCTCTCGGGCATGGGTATCGCGGACCTCGCGCGGTGTATTCGCGACGGTGAGATTGCGCGTCTGGTCAAACTGCCCGGTGTTGGACGCAAGACTGCCGAACGTCTGGTCGTTGAACTCAAAGACCGCATCGATCGACTGGTCACGATTCCGGACGCTGCGCGGCCGAAGCCCGGCGATGCAACGCGCGAGGTCATCGAAGAGGCCGAACGCGCGTTGATCGCACTGGGCTACCGTCCGGCCGAGGCAAGCCGGGCAATCGGCAATGCCTATATTCACGGCCACTCCACGGAGGACGTGGTGCGCACCGCGCTCAAACGCATGGCCGGGCAGGAAGCGTGACCAGCACATTGCCGCACAGGCCGCCGCACAGGCCGGCGCAGGGGCACGCGTGACAGTTGAACCGGATCGCATCGTGTCGGGCCGCTCGCCATCCGACGAGGTGGCGCTCGATCGGGCGTTGCGCCCGACGTCGTTGCAGGGATACATCGGTCAAGCGGTCGTCAAAGAGCAGATGAGCGTGTTCATCGAGGCCGCGCGCAGGCGCGGCGAACCGCTCGATCACACGCTGGTGTTCGGTCCGCCGGGTCTCGGCAAGACGACGTTGGCACACATCATTGCCAATGAAATGTCCGCCAAACTCAAGAGCACGTCCGGGCCGGTGTTGGAGAAAGCCGGCGACCTGGCCGCGATGTTGACCAACCTGGACGCGGGAGACGTGCTGTTCATCGACGAGATTCACCGCTTGAGTCCTGTCGTCGAGGAGATTCTGTATCCAGCGATGGAAGACTTTCAGATCGACATCGTCATCGGCGAAGGTCCGGCGGCGCGTTCGATCAAGCTCGACGTGCCGCCGTTCACGTTGGTTGGCGCGACAACGCGCGCGGGTCTGCTGACGTCGCCGCTGCGCGATCGTTTCGGTATCGTGCAGCGCCTGGAGTTCTACACGGTCGCGGAATTGACGCAGATTGCGCTGCGCTCGGCGGATAAGCTGCAAGTGCGTATCGAACCTGACGGCGCTACCGCGGTTGCCGGCCGCTCGCGGGGCACGCCCCGGATCGCCAATCGCCTGCTGCGGCGAGTGCGCGATTTTGCCGAAGTGCGCAGCGATGGAACGGTGACCGCGAACATCGCGAATCAGGCGCTGGACATGCTCAGCGTCGATGCCGAGGGCTTCGATACGATGGATCGCCGGCTGTTGCTTGCGATCCTCGACAAGTTCGGCGGCGGCCCCGTTGGCATCGACTCGCTCGCGGCCGCGATCAGCGAAGAACGCGACACGATCGAAGACGTGCTCGAACCGTTCCTGATCCAGCAGGGTTTCATCATGCGTACGCCGCGCGGTCGCATCGTCACCGAAAAGACCTATCAGCACTTCGGGCTCACGCGTGGGGCGCAACGCTCGCCCGATGCGGTGCAGGCGAGCCTCGACATCGATCCATCCTGACAAAGAGGAGTTCAGATTGACCGAACCGGTATCTATTTTTTCGCTGGTGCTCAACGCCAGCGTGCTGGTGCAGATCGTGCTGCTGTTGCTACTGTTCGCGTCGCTCACGTCGTGGGTGATGATCTTCCAGCGGATGTTTGCGCTGAAGAAAGTGCAGCGAAGTATCGATGCGTTCGAAGCGTATTTCTGGTCGGGCATCGATCTACGTCAGTTGTACGACGAACTCGACACCACTGATGAGGATCTCAGCGGCCTCGAGACGGTGTTCGTCGCCGGCTTCAAGGAATACAGCAGGCTGTCGGAACAAGGCGTCGATGTCGATGCGGTGATGCAGGGTGTGCAGCGCGCGACCCGCGTGGCGCTGACCCGCGAAGAGGAGAAACTCGAAACGCACCTGCCGTTTCTGGCGACAGTGGGTTCGACCAGCCCTTATGTCGGTCTGTTCGGCACGGTGTGGGGCATCATGAATTCGTTTCGCAGCCTGGCGAACATGACGCAGGCGACGCTCGCGTCGGTTGCGCCGGGGATTTCCGAGGCGTTGGTTGCCACCGCGATGGGTTTGTTCGCGGCGATTCCGGCGGTCATCGGCTACAACCGCTTTTCGGCGCGCTCCGAAGTGTTGATCTCGCGCTACGAAACGTTCACCGAGGAACTGACGAGCATTCTCTACCGCGCGGTGCATACCAAGCGATGAAAGCCAGGCCGATGAAAGCCAGGGCGATGAAGCAGGCAGGGCGATGAAGCAGGCCAAGCGATGAGTGTGCAGCGACCGAAGCGGCGTAAGCCGATGTCCGAAATCAACGTCGTGCCGTACATCGACGTGATGCTCGTGCTGCTGGTCATCTTCATGGTCACCGCGCCGATCCTGACGCAGGGGGTGCAGGTCGATCTGCCGAAGGCGCCTTCGGAACCGGTATCGGAACATCAGCAGGATCCGTTCGTTGTCACGATGCGCCAGGACGGCGCGCTGTTCGTCAATCTCGGCGTGCGCAAATCCACCGAAGGCACGCGCGTGACAATTTTTTCGCTCGAAGAACAGGCAGCGAAGATTCTGGGGGTGCGCCCTGATGCGCCGGTTTACGTGCGGGCGGACCATCGTCTCGAATACGGTCAGGTCATACGCGTGATGACGGTGTTGCAGAAGGCTGGCGCGAAGAGCGTCGGCTTGATCACCGATCCGCCGGATGTCGGCTGACGGCGGATGAACTGACGGTGATGGACGCTGAGGCGCGTTTTTACGGTGTTTCATTCGTGCTTGCCGTGTTCGTGCATGCGCTCGTCGCGGCGATGCTGTGGATGAACTGGACGCCGATCGAAAGGAGTTCGCTGCTGGTGCGACCGGACATCGTCAAAGCCGAGTTGATCGTGATGGATGCGCCGAAGCCGAAGGCCGCGGCCAAGGCCGCCGCACCGCCAGCCAAGCCGACGCCGCAGCCGAAACCGGCCGCGAAGCCGGAGCCCAAGCCGCAACCGAAGCCGACTCCGAAGCCGGCGCCAGTGGCAGCGAAGCCAGTGCCGCCGAAGCCGGACATCGCCAAACAGATCGCCGAGCGCGAACAGCTCGAAAAGGAGAAACGTCTGCACAGTCTCGCCGCTGCGACGTTCAGCGATTCGTTGGCGAGCGAGACCGAGGCGTTGTCGGATGAGAAGAGCGAGCAGGCCGCGCAGAGTTACGCGCAGGGGATCTACCAGTTGATCGTTGCGAACTGGTCGCGCCCGCCCTCGGCGCGCAACGGCATGCAGACCAAATTGATGGTCGAACTGGTGCCGACCGGCTCGGTGGTAAACATCACGATCGTCTCGTCGAGTGGCAACGAAGCGTTTGATCGTTCGGCCGAACAGGCGATACGCAAAGTCGGCAAGTTCGATGTGCCGAAGGACCCCATCCTGTTCGAGAAATACTTCCGGCGCTTTCCGGTGCTGTTCAAACCAGAGGATTTGTTACGTTGAAGAATCGACTGTTGGCCGCATTGGCGGCATTGCTGTTTGCTGCCCCGCTCGCTGCACAGATCACCATCGAGGTGGATCGCGGCTACGACAATCCGAAGAAGATCGCCGTGGTGCCGTTCGGTGTGGGTGCAGGCGTGAGCGACATTGAGGCCCCTGGCGCGATCATCGCGTTCGATCTGGCGCGCAGCGGTCAGTTTGCGCCGACGCCAACCCAGAACATGCTGAGTCTGCCGACGCGACCGCAGGAAATCCTGTTTCGCGATTGGCGCGTGCTGGGCGATGAATACGTTGTGCTCGGGCGGGTCGAGCAGGTGCCGAACGGCGATCTGTCAGTCACCTACTATTTGTTCGACGTGCTGAACGAGAAGCAGCTCGGCAGCGAGACCTTCACGGCGCCGCCGGCATCGCTGCGCGACATGGCGCACCTCGTCTCGGATGCCGTGTACGAGAAGCTGACGGGCATTCGCGGCGCATTCTCGACGCGCATCATCTATGTGCTGGCGCGCAACCTCGGCATGAAAGACGTGAAATTCAATCTCGAAATGGCCGACGTCGATGGCGCACGGCCACGGACGTTGCTCGCAAGCCCCGAGCCGATTCTGTCGCCGTCATGGTCACCTGACGGCAAGCGAGTCGCCTACGTGTCGTTCGAGGGGGGTAAACCATCGATCATCGTGCAGGAGATTGCGACCGGCCAGCGCAGCAAGGTGTCGGATTTCCCGGGTATGAACAGCGCGCCGGCATTTTCGCCCGACGGCAAACAACTGGCGCTGGTGTTGTCGCGTGACGGCAATCCGGAAATCTATACGATGGACCTGGCAACGCGGGACCTCCGGCGCATCACCCGATCACGCGGCATCGATACCGAGCCAAGCTGGACGCACGACGGCAAGAGCCTGATTTTCACTTCCGACCGCGGCGGCCAACCGCAGATCTACCAGGTCGAACTGGCAACGGGCCTGACGCAGCGGCTGACGTTCGACGGCGACTACAATGCTCGCGCCCGGTTGTTGCCCGATGGGAAACATCTGGTGTTCGTGCACCGCGACAACGGGTTGTTCCACATAGCCGTGATGGATTTGAACAGCGGCCGACTGTCGGAGCTGACATCGACATCGCTCGACGAATCGCCGTCGATCGCGCCGAATGGCACGATGCTAATCTATGCGACGCAGGATAAAGGCCACGGTATACTCGCCGTCGTTTCGATCGATGGCAAGGTGAAGTACCGCCTGCCATCGTCCGTCGGAGACGTCAGAGAGCCGGCATGGTCCCCCTTCTTGAACCGTACGAGCGGATGATCGCCGCAAGTTCTTTGCTCAGACGCTTCGACCATCTATCGCGGGCTAGTACCATTCATCGCGGGCTAATTCAGGGACCTGTTTAGGAGGAAAGGATGCGGCACCACAGCTTACGTAATCTGGCGGGTCTGGTTTTCATCGGACTGGTTCTGGTCGGGTGTTCGAGCGCCGCGAAGAAGCCTCACCCTGAACCGTTGCCGGGCAGCGAACAACCCGAGGTTACAGCGCCGGCGCAGCCGGATTCGGAAATCTCCCGCTCGGTCGATGCCGGCGGTAACCCGATCAATCCGCAGACTGGCACCGCATTGACGCGGGTTTTCTATTTCGACTACGACAAAGCCACGCTGCAACCCGAAGCGCTTGCGATCCTCGAATTGCACGCGGCGTTCCTACGTAACAGCCCCGACAAGCGTGTGACCATCGACGGATTCACCGACGAACGTGGTACACGTGAATACAACCTAGCGCTCGGTGAGCGCCGCGCCGACGTGGTGGCAACGTTCCTCACGTCGCAGGGCGTGCGACGTTCGCAGATCGATGTCGTCAGCTACGGCGAAGAGCGGCCGGCCGATCCGGGACACACTCAAGCCGCGTGGGCCAAGAACCGGCGCGCGGAACTGGTCTACAACTGATCCAATGACGCGTCCGGCGCTCCTTGTCGCAACGATCTGCGCGACGCTGTTCGTGCAGGACGCCTGCGTGTCCGCGGCACCCGTCGTGGAATCGCAGGCCACCACACCGGAGCACCCGACGGCGACATCGACGCCTGCCGCCTCAGCGGCAACCGAATACGATGGCGTGCGTGCGTATGGCACACAACCCGACCAGGTCGTCGCGAGCGACGCAGGGTCCAGTCCGCCCGCTCCATATGCCGGCGGTAGCAATGCCGGTGGCAGCAGTGGTAGTTCGGGTAGTTCGGGTAGTAGTGCGGGTAGTTCGGATGCAGTCACCATGTTCCAGCAGTTCCAGCAGCTTCAGGCCGACCTGGCCGACCTGCGAGGCATTGTCGAAGAGCAAGGTCATCTGATTGCAAAACTGCAGGCGGATCAGAAGGAACAGTATCTCGATCTGGACCAGCGGGTCGCCGCGTTGAGCGGTTCGCCCGGCGCAGCAGCGAATCTGTCTGCTGCGGGCGCATCGATGGGAGGCTCGCCAGCCGGCTCATCGAATGGCGCGCCAAACGGTCCGACAACCGGCTCGCAAAACGGCACGACAACTATGGTGGGGGGCGGCGGAGTGATGCCAGCGCCCGCCGGCGCCCAGTCGGAACGCGATGCCTACGCCAGCGCTTTCGAACTGACGAAAGCCAAGCGTTTCAACGACGCCATCGCCGCGTTCAACCAGTTGCTGGTGAGCTATCCACATGGCGAATACGCCGGCAATGCGTACTACTGGCTGGGTGAACTGTATCTGGCGCTGCCGGAACCGAACCTCGAGAAATCGCGCCAGTCATTTGGCCAGGTGGTCAACGAGTTTCCGACCAACCAGAAAGCCAGCGATGCGATGTACAAGCTCGGAACCGTGTATTACCGGATGGGCAATCAGCCCAAGGCGTTGGAATATCTGAATCGCGTTCAAACACAGTTTCCCGGCACATCGGCCGCGAACCTCGCGCGCGCATACGCTTCCGAACTGCGCTGATGAGAAGGCCACCGATGGTGGCCAAACGGCTTCTGTCGAACGATATGTCGAGCAATTCACCGATTCAATTGCGCATCACCGAGATTTTTCACTCGCTGCAGGGTGAAACAAGCACGGTCGGCCTGCCCACCGTTTTCGTGAGGCTCACCGGCTGTCCATTGCGCTGTCAATATTGCGACACCGCCTATGCATTCAGTGGCGGCGAGATGACCGCGCTGACCGATGTGCTCGCGCAGGTGGCGTCTTACGACGCCCACTACGTGACGGTGACCGGCGGCGAGCCGCTCGCGCAGCCCGCGTGCCTGGATCTGCTGAAGTCACTGTGTGATGCGGGCTATGTAACGTCGCTGGAAACGTCCGGCGCACTGGACATCGGTCGCGTCGATTCGCGCGTGGTGCGCGTTGTCGATCTGAAGACGCCGGGTTCCGGCGAAACCGAGCGCAATCGTTGGGAGAACATCGATCTGCTGACGCGCCGCGACCAGGTTAAGTTCGTCATCTGCGATGCGAACGATTACGCATGGGCGCGCGAAATCATTCAGCGACATGATCTGGCAAACCGCGTCGGTGAGATATTGTTCTCGCCGAGCTTCACGCAATTACCCGCGGCACAGCTTGCCGAGTGGATCCTGCGAGATCGCCTACCGGTTCGGATGCAGATTCAGTTGCACAAAGTGTTGTGGGGCGACGAGCCGGGCCGATGAGCGGGGCACGCGTCGATTCACAGCAACAGCCGCGTGCAATCGTGCTGCTATCCGGCGGGCTCGATTCAGCGACCACGCTTGCACTCGCAACCGCCCAAGGCTTCACGTGCCACGCGCTGTCGTTTCGTTACGGTCAACGTCACGCCGTGGAACTGGATGCGGCCACTCGCGTGGCGAACGCGCTCGGCGCGGTTGAGCATCGCACCATTACCATCGATCTCGCGGCATTCGGCGGTTCGGCACTGACCGATCCCGCGCTCGCGGTGCCGGAGTCGCCGTCGGCCGGCATTCCGATCACCTATGTGCCGGCTCGCAACACGATCTTTCTTGCGTATGCGCTCGGCTGGGCCGAGGTGCTCGGCGCGCGTGACATCTTCGTTGGCGTCAATGCGGTGGACTATTCGGGCTATCCCGACTGTCGCCCGGAGTTCGTCGCGGCGTTCGAGCGGATGGCGAATCTCGCGACGAAAGCCGGTATCGAAGGCGACCGCTTTCGCATTCGCGCGCCGCTGATCGACATGTCGAAAGCCGAGATCATCGCCACAGGTGTGAAAGCCGGGTTCGATTACGCGATGACGGTGTCGTGTTATCAACCGGATGCGAGCGGCCGCGCATGCGGCAGATGTGATTCATGTCGGCTGCGACGCGCCGGGTTCGAAGGGGCGGGTGTTTCGGACCCTACGCGCTATCGGTGATCCGAAAGCAGTGGTCCGAAAAGATCTGGTGGGCCGTGTGGGGGTCGAACCCACGACAAACGGGTTAAAAGCCCGCTGCTCTACCAACTGAGCTAACGACCCGGGGAAAAAGAGCGGCATAGTGTAGCCGCAGGTCCTCAAAACACAAGTTGAGCTACACGGGTAGCTGATATGCGTGCCGGTCCGCATGGCGCGTCAGGAAGCGCCAGATCTCACGGTCGAGTTCTTCGGCGCGATGTGTCTCGGCCCATGCATGCAGGTCGATCAACAATGCCATGCCGTCGGCGTGGCGTGCATTCAGATGTTCGATGCGCAGGCTCTGCGCGGAGCCGTGCAGAAACTCCACGATACGCTGGTTGAGGTTCTCCGGCGGCACGTCGCGCAGGCTCTCGAACAGTGCAGTCAGTTCATCGATGTCCTGCGTGCGCACAAACGCCGCGCGATCGAAGTCCTGCGCCAGACACTGCATTAGCATCGCGATCAGCCCCGCGTTCGATGCAGCGTATGCGGATTGCGTGTCGGGTGCGATGCTCAGCATGAGTTTCATCGCGAGATCGGTGAGTGCCTGTTGGGGGCGGGGAATCATACCAGCGGCTCCGTGTAGCGATGCTCCGAGTCCGGCGCCAATCGATCCGCGAGAATTCGATTCTGCCGGTCGGTCATCACCCAGCCGGCCATCGCCAGGATTGGCTCCTTTGTTGAACCGTTGGCGAAGTCCTCGGTCGAGGAGATCCAGATCGCCAGGCCTTTGACCGATGCAAACACCTGCCACCAGCGAAACGCCTCCGCGTGCACCTCGAGGCCGCACGCGTTGCGCCAGATCTCGATTGCGCGCCGGCGCGGCAGCAGGCCGCCGGCAAGGTGCTTTTCGGGCCAACCCCACAGCGGATCGAGCGACCAGGCAAGATCTTCGAGCGGGTCGCCGATGTGTGCCATTTCCCAATCGAGCACGCCGCGAATCGTACCTGTGCTGTCGTACAGAAAGTTGCCGGAGCGAAAGTCGCCATGTACCAGGCACAATTTTTTCGGCGCGGGTGGCAGCTCGCGTTTTAACCAACGGATTGCCGCGGCCGCGATCGGTTGTGGATGCAGCGAATCCGCTGCAATGACACCCGCCCAGTAGTCGAGTTCGCGTCTCGCGCAGTCGGCGCGCGACGGCGCCTCCATGAACTTCGTGACCCCGAGCGCCTCCGGATCCATCTTCGCGAGCATGCCGAGAATGGTCCACTTCTGTGTGCCGATGTGCTCTCTCAATGCCACATACGGCGGTGCGGCAAAGTTCGCAAGGGCGCTCTCGCATCCGGCGACTTCGGCCATGATCGAGAACGGCCGTTCGAGTTCGCCCGGGTCTTCTTCCAATATCAACGGTTCCGGCACCGGCACTACCGTCGGGTATACGGATTCGTAGGTGCGGTACTCGAGCGCGCGATCGGTATCGATCAGACTCGATGGCGGATCGCGACGAAATATAAATCCGCGTTGCGCATCGGCGCCGTCTTCGCGGAAGCTCGTGGCGAGCCGATAGGTCTCGCGCGACGCCCCTCCTGGAATCTGTTGGACGTTGGTGACTTTGAGATTTTCGAGATGCGGCCATTTCGCGGTCAGGTACCGCTCGATGGCTTCGCCCAGCGACGCCAGTGCAGCGTTCATGTCAGGCGCCTCTGTTAAACGATGTCGCGCCGCCGAAGCGGCGCGACTCTATCCTCAGTTCCCGGTTGGCAGACCTATATTGAAGCCTTTCTCGTTGAGCTGGTCGCGGACCCATTGGAAGCGCTGGTATTGCGAGATTGTGATCGGCCCCGTGTAGGTTTCGCTCTGCAGCTTGCGAGGCGGGTATTTGATGTAGGTCTGCATCTTCTCCTTGATCGCGGTATTGAACATCACCAGCGTCCACGTGTGCTCGGTGTAGTTGTTCATGAAGATGTTGTAGCGCTCTTGCGGATCCTGCCACAGGTCGTAGATGTTCGGCACGGTTGCAACGTACTTGTCCGGGCCCTTCCACCCCAGGTTGCTGTCGACCGAGAGACCGCCGGTGGCCTGACCATCGTCGCCGCGCAGGTTGAACACCGCCTTGAATTGGCCCACGCGCACCGCGCCGGGCGTCAGTTCATTCTCGGTGAAGTAGAACCAGCTATTGCGCGGGTCCTTGCCCGTGCCAAACAGGACCGGCGATACATCGTAGCTGTCGAAGATGATCGGCTTGCCGTCGCGATCGTTGGTCGGCAGCTTCTCGCCGGCCAGCGACGCGAACGTGGCCATGAAATCGAGACCGCCGACGATATCGAAATTCTTCGAGTTCGCCTTGATTTTGCCCGGCATCCAGGCAATTGCGGGGACGCGGGTGCCGCCTTCCGTGTCGGTACCCTTGGTGCCGCGGAACGGTGTGTAACCGGCGTCCGGATACACGTCCTGCCAGGCACCGTTGTCGGTGGTGAAGATCACCAGCGTGTTCTTGTCGAGGCCGAGCGCGCGGATCTTGTCCATGATCGAACCGACGTGCGCGTCCAATTCGACCATCGAGTCCGCGTATCGGGACTTCGCCATGGATTTGCCCTTGAACTCCGGCGCCGGCATGCTCGGCTGGTGCATCTTCATGTAGTTGATGTTCAGGAAGAACGGCTTGCCCGATTTCGCGGCCTCGTCCAGAAATGCAAGTGATGCTTTGTTGATGTAGTCGTCGACAAACGGGATCCCGACCACGCCATTGGGGTAGTCCTTTGAGTGTTCATCCGGCGTGTCGACGTACTGGCCGTTGACGGCAAAATCTTCGTGCGCTTTTTCGCCGGCCTTGCCTGACAGCATGCCCTTCGTCACTTTCTTGAACATCGCCCGTAGTTCGGGGCTCATTTCCGGAAACCACGTCGGATCCGCGTAGGTGTAGGCATTCAGGTGATAGAGGCCGACGTACTTCATCTCGTCGTAGCCCTGAGCGTTGGGCAGCGCGTAGTCCGACTCACCCAAGTGCCATTTGCCGGTGAAGTAGGTGTTGTAGCCGGCCTTCTTCAGAACCGATGCCAGCGTCCACTCCGCGGCAGGAAGCCCGCCGCCCTGGCCCTGAAACGAAACCGTTGTCATGCCGCTGCGGTTCGGGATGCGCCCGGTCTGCATCGCAGCCCGACCCGGTGTACAACTGGGCTGGGCGTAGAAGTCGAACATCGTCATGCCTTCGTTGGCGAGCCGATCGAAATTTGGTGTTGGCATGCCGCGGCCTTCACCACCGCCGTAGGCACCGAGGTCGCCGTAACCGACGTCGTCGCCGACGATCAAAACGATGTTGGGTTTCGCTGCCAAGGCGGGCAACGCCGCGGACAATAAGACTGCGGATAGGATTCCAAGCAGTGCCTTCATGACGTTTTCCCAGGTTTTTGGTGTTGTGACCTCAAATTGAGGCATGAGTCGTCCCGTCTTCATTCAACCAGTTGGAAGAGATGGTGTCCAAACTTTTTGGTCCGCGTCTCAACCGGCCCGGATGGCCGCGGCCGGATGAGTTCGTTAGTGTCCTTGGTGGCGCTTCACAGCAGCCATTGCAATGTCGCCGGATGCCACACTAGAGTGACATTTCAATTCCAGGTACAGAGAAATTCCGTGTGAACACATCGCTTGCGAAGCACAACGCACTGATCACCGGCGGCGGCAGCGGCATCGGTCTCGCCTGCGCGAAGGCATTCGCGAGGGATGGCGCGGCAGTGACGCTGATGGGCCGCAAGCGCGAGAAGCTCGAAGCCGCGGCCGCTGAAATCGAAGCGCTCGGTGCGAAGGTTGCCTGCGTCGATGGCGATGTCGGCAACGAGCCCGACGTCATCCGCGCGGTCGAAGTAGCGGAGCGCGCCGGCCCGCTGACGATAGCGGTCGCTAATGCGGGCATCGGCGGCCTCGGGCCGATCGTCGCGACCGATGCCGCGCAGTGGGAAGCAATCATCAAGACGAACCTGACCGGTACCTTCCATACGTTCAAGCACGCCGGTGCTGCGATCGGGCGCGCGGGCGGCGGCGCAATGTGTGCGATTTCGTCGATCGCCGGGGTGCGCACGCACCGGTTCATGGGGCCTTACTGTGTCAGCAAGGCCGGCATCGACATGCTGGTACGCAACACCGCCGATGAGCTCGGCATCGCGAACATCCGCGTCAACAGTGTGTTGCCCGGCCTGGTCGACACCGAAATTGCTGCCGGCCTGTTCGCCACCGACGCCGTACACGCGGATTATCTCGCGTGTATGCCGATCAGCCGCACCGGCACCGTCGAAGACATCGCCGCGGCCGTACGGTTTCTATGCGGGCCGGAGGCGAGTTGGATCACCGGCGTAAATCTGTCGGTTGACGGCGGGCATCATCTGCGCCGAGGGCCCGACGTCGAGGTGTTTTCGCACGCACTGTTCGGCGATGCGGCGCTGGGGCACCGAGCCTCATGATCGCTTCGATCGTGGCGTGCCCGCGCGCCGCCGCATCGATGTGTGCAGAATTTAGACGAACGCCTTGTTGGCGGGCGACAGCGAACGCCCGCGGTTCGCAACGCTCGGTGATTTCGCCTGACATCGACACTCGCTGTTTGACGCCGGATCGGCTTTGCTCCGACACTTCGTACCGTCCGCTGTGCACAAACCGACCCCGAGAGGAACATCGATGTCGCCCAGACTACATATCGTGATCTGCTCAACCCGCCCCGGTCGCGTCGGGCCGTCGGTTGCCGAGTGGTTCCACCAGTTTAGTGCGCGGCACGGCAAATTTGACGCGCGGTTGATCGATCTCGCCGAGTTCAAGCTGCCGGTCTACGACGAGCCCGTACACCCGGCGCGGCAACAGTATCAGCATGCGCATACCAAGGCCTGGAGCGAGAGCGTTGCTGCCGCGGATGCCTATGTCTTCGTGACACCGGAGTACAACTACAATCCCCCACCGTCGCTGGTCAATGCGCTCGACTACGTTTACAAGGAGTGGAACTACAAGCCGTGCGGTTTCGTCAGCTACGGCGGTGTCTCCGGCGGCCTGCGCGCAGTGCAGACGGCCAAATTGCAGGTGACCACACTGAAGATGATGCCGATGATGGAGGGCGTGATGGTGCCGATGGTTGCCAGTCAGATCGGCGACGGCGGCCGCTTCAATTCCAATGAGTTGATCGACAAATCCGCCGCGACGCTACTGGACGAATTGCTGTACTGGACGCTCGGCTTTAAGGCGATGCGCGAGAAAGGCCGCTGAAGCGTTTAACGACAAAGGAAATAGCGATGCCACAAAACTACGTCACCGTAGATCGAATGGGCCCGATAGCCCTGGTCACATTCGATCGCCACAAAAACCTGAACGCGTTTGACAGTCAGCTGATTCTCGAACTCACCGAAGTGGCGCGTTCGTTCCACGACGATCTGGAAACTCGCGCTGTGGTGCTGACCGGCAGCAAGGATTACTTTTCGGCAGGTGCAGATCTGCAGGACCTCGCCGGGCGTAACGACCCCAAAACCTCTGATCTGGAGAAACGGCAGAGCTTCTTTCGCGGGGTACGTCTGTGCGAAGCCTGGGAGTCGATGCCGCAGATCACCATCGCCGCGATGGAACGCCTGGCGGTTGGTGCGGGGGTGGCGCTGCCGCTGGCCTGCGACTGGCGCGTGATGGGCGAAAGCTGCTATCTCTACGTGCCTGAAGTCAAAATCGGCCTCAACCTGCAGTGGGGTGCGTTGCCGCGGCTAATCAATCTCGTTGGGCCGGCGAGGGCCAAGCGAATCTGCATCCTCTGCGAGCGGATGGATGCGAAAACGGCACTGGACTGGGGGTTGGTTGAGGAGGTGGCTGCGGACGGTCAGGCCGCAGACAGAGCCATGGAACTGGCGCGAACCGCAGCCGAGATGCCGCCCATTGCCGTGCAGATGGTCAAAGAGGCGGTGAACGCAACCGCCGCGGCGTTGAATCGGACGGCCAGTTTTGCAGACGCCGATCAGAGCCAGCTGACCGCCGCCAGCCAGGATGCCAAAGCGGCCAGCGAGCGATTCAACCGGAAATCGTCGTCATAGCGCCGTCTCTGTTGGCTATCAGCCATCTTTGATGTGCGGTTGACTCTGATCCATACGAGTGAGCGCGTAGTTCAGCTTTGACTCGATGGGTTTACCGTTTGCGTCGAGCTTCTCCAGTCGATCCGGGCTCGCAACATGAAACAGTTCGGTCGAGCCATCCGAGCCCGCCAGCCGAAGCGTGTGCTCGCTCGGCGCGTAGAACCACTTGCCAGCCTCGTCGAGTTCCAGCGTGCGTTCTTGATAGTGGGCCTGCAGCGTGTAGCTACCATCACCGTTGAGCGTCAGTCGATAGTGAATTCCCGGACAGTCTGCGCATGGCATGGTGCCTTCGAAGACGGCTGGCAGCGGCGCAAGCGGCGTGGCGGCAATCGTTGTCGATGCGCGGTGTAGCAGCAGGTCGACTCTCGCGGAAGTGCCGGCAGTCAACACAGGGTAAACGGCATCGGACGTGAACATCACGCGGCCATCGAGCATCACGCGTGCCCTAACAGCATAACGGTGGCGCGGATCGATAAGTTGCCGATCGTACGCAATTTTGAATTTGAACGGCGGCGGTCCGGCAGGATTGAGCTGGCTGCTCGATATTCTGGTTGCCGGCGCATCGGCGCGTGAAACGTCTTCGAGAAACGCCTCGAAGATCGCCTCGGGAGGCAGATCGACAAATTCGGCGACGTTGGCGGTACCTTCGAGCACAGCCTGGTGCTTCGGGGCCGTAGCACACGCAGCCAGGGCGAGCATGGCACAGCAGACGACTAGGCGCGCGATCAGCATAATTCCGAATCTCCTCAATGCGCGCTATCTTGCGGCGAATGCCCCCCTCAGTGCAATGGTTGGCGATCGAATAGCACAATGCCGGGGCACGGCATACTCCGCGGGCAAATGCCAGTCTGCCGCGGGCGGAATATCTTTTGCGGTTCGCTGCGCGGGTTCCGGATAGAATCCGGCTGAAACTGTCCATCAGGAGGCTCCATGGCACGTCTATCGAAGCTCAGTCGCTCCATTGCAGGCGAGGTCGCCATCATCACCGGCGCCGCCAGTGGTATGGGGCGCGCGACCGCACAACTGTTCGCGGACGAAGGCGCGAAGGTCGCGGCGGTCGACCTCAACGGCGCCGATCTCGAGAAGGTCGTTGCAGAAATCGACGCGGCCGGGCACACCGCGCGCGGCTGGACGCTCGATCTGGCCGATCGGAATGCGATCGACCGGGTATTCGCCGAGATCGCCACTCACTTCGGCGGCATCGATATTCTGGTCAACAACGCCGGTATTTCGATTGGTGTCGCAATCGACAGTGACAACTACGAGGCCGCATGGCAGAAGTCCCTCGATGTGCTGATCACTGCCCATACGCGGACTATTCGCGCCGCGTTGCCGCATCTGCGTAAATCCAAAGCGCCGCGCATCGTCAACATTGCCTCCACCGAAGGGCTTGGCGCCTCGCGTTTTGGCAGTCCGTACACGGCGGCGAAACACGCCGTGATCGGCCTGACGCGCTCGTTGGCTGTTGAACTCGGCGGCGAAGGCATCACGGTGAATTGCATCTGTCCCGGTCCGATTCGCACCGGCATGACGCAAGGCATTCCGGAAGAGAAGAAACAGGAATTTGCGCGGCGTCGCGTTGCGCTGCGGCGCTATGCAGATCCGGAAGAAGTCGCGCACGGCACGTTGGGGCTGGTGCTGCCGGCCGCGAGCTTCATCACGGGCGTCGCGTTGCCGGTCGACGGCGGCCTGACGATCCGCAACGCATGATCTGCATTTTCATCGCGCAGTAGGGCTACACGATGTCGGCCGTTCGGAAATCCGTCGAAACCGTTCCAGAGCGATCCGACCACATCGCGTGGAGCACGGTGTTCGCGTACGGCACACCCGGTGTCGGCGCGGGTTACATGTTCCTGCTGCTGTCGCTGTACGTGATGAAATTCTCCACCGACGTGCTGCTGATTGCGCCGGCGGTGATGGGGGTCATCTTCAGCGTATCGCGCGTGTGGGACGCGATAGCCGATCCCATCGTTGGCTATCTCAGCGATCGAACCAAGCATGCTATGGGCCGACGTCGCATCTGGATGCTTGCCAGCGTGATCCCGACGTGTGCCGCATTCGTAATGTTGTTTTCGCCGCCAACGGAAATGGGAACATTCGGGCTGACGATCTGGATGGCCGTCGGCGTGATCGGCTTCTATTCGGCGATCACGTTGTTCAATGTGCCGCACATGTCGCTCGGCGCCGAACTGACTACCAATTACCACGAACGCAGCCGCTTGTTCGGCTTGCGCCACGCCGCCTTCACATTGGGCTCGATCCTGGCGCTGGCGAGCATGCAGATATTCATCAACGCGGAAGCAAAAGGCCCGGAGGCAACGCGTGCCGCCGCAGAATGGATCTCGTGGCTGGCATCCGGACTGATGCTGGCGATGGTGCTGTTTGCCGTATGGAAATTGCGTGAGCGCGCCGAATTTCAGAATCGCTCGATCGGCTTGCCGTACAAAGCGTTCGCCGACGTGTGGCGCAATCCGCATGCGCGCCTGTTGATCATCGTCACATTCATCGAGAACGTCGGCTCTGCGGCGATCGGCGCACTGACGTTGTACGTTGCGCAATACGTCGTCGGCCGCCTGGAACTTGCTCCGGCGATCATCCTTGCGTACATGATTCCGTCGACCGCCTCGGTACCGATGTGGATTCCGCTATCGCGCCGTTTTGGCAAAATCCGCATGTGGGTGTTTTCGATGCTGCTGACCGGCGTCTCGTTCGGGGTAATGTTTTCGCTGCCGTTCATTGGCGAGGAAGCGACTCGGATCTGGGTGATTGTGTTCGCGGCGATCTTCGCCGGACTCGCAGCCGGTTGCGGCGGCACCGTCGGGCCGTCGATTCAGGGCGACGTGATCGACTACGACGAGTACCTGACGGGCGAGCGCAAGGAAGGCTCGTACTTTTCGGCGTGGAGCTTCGTTTACAAGAGTGCGACCGGCGTGATGCTGCTGCTGACCGGCTTCGTGTTACAGGCATCCGGATTCATGCCCAACCAACAACAATCGATGACGACCCAGGTCGCGATGGTGTCGCTGTACGGACTGTTCCCGCTGGTCTGCTACGCAATCGGCTCGCTGATGATGATGCGCTTCAAGCTCGACGAGACGGAGCATGGGCGCATCAGCATCGAACTGGAGCGGCGCCGGGCAGCCGGACCCTGACGCTGGCGTTCGACGCAAAGCAGCCGATTCAGGTGTAACGATTCCGCGCGCGCAGCGAAGTAACCAGGCAAGAGGTAACGAAACTGCGGGTGATACGCTGTGGTCCTGATCAAGAAGCCTTCCGATGTTCGATCTTCTGAGATTACCGACGAACGCGCATACCTGAACCGACGCAAGTTCATTCAGGGTGCGGGAATGCTGGCGGCTTCGACGTTGCTGCCAACGATGCCGGCGCTCGCCGACATCCGCAAAGTGCTGGTGCACGGTGGCGCCACGCCCGGCAAGCAGCAGCCGCCGGCGTGGCTCGCTCAACAAATAGCCGCATCGACGCCAGGGCCTTTCTCTTCCGACGAGGAAATCACTCCGTACGAGTGGGAAACTCACTACAACAACTTCTATGAGTTCGGCACGGATAAGGGCGACCCCGCCGAGAACTCGACCAACTTCGTGTCCGAGCCCTGGAGTGTGGAAGTCGGCGGCGAAGCCGAAGTCACCGGCAAGTTCACACTGGAAGATATCCTCAAGGCACATCCGCTGCAGGAACGTATCTATCGGCTGCGGTGTGTTGAGGCATGGTCCATGGTGATTCCGTGGATCGGTTTTCCGCTGGCCGACCTGATCAAGCGCTTCAAGCCCACATCGAATGCAAAATTCGTGCGGTTCAAGACGATCTATGACCCCAAGCAGATGCCTCAGCAACGCTCGTTGTTCAAGGCCATCGACTACCCCTACGTAGAAGGTCTTCGTATGGACGAGGCGATGAACGAGTTGGCTTTTGTCGTGGTCGGCCTGTATGGCAAGCACCTGCCGGTACAGAACGGCGCGCCGTTGCGCTTGGTAGTGCCGTGGAAGTACGGCTTCAAGGGTGCGAAATCCATCGTCAAGATCGAATTCATTCGCAGTCAGCCGGAAACCACGTGGCACAAGGCCGGCCCCACAGAGTACGGTTTCTATTCCAACGTCAATCCTCATGTAGATCACCCGCGCTGGAGCCAGGCGACCGAACGCCGGCTGCCGAACAGCCTGCTGCACCCCAATCGTATTCCAACGCAAATGTTCAACGGTTACGCCGAGCAGGTGGCGTATCTGTACAACGGAATGGACTTGAAGAAGTACTTCTAATGTCCAGACACCTTCCCAAGGCACTAACGTTTCTATTGAGTCTGCTGCCGGCTGTCTATATCTGCCATCAGGTCTGGCTTGTCACAACTGGTCAGCCGAACGGCCTTGGCCCCGATCCGGGCAAAGCCGTTGAGCACTTCAACGGTCAGTGGGGGTTGCGATTCCTGCTCATCACGCTGGCAGTGACGCCCATCCGGCAGATTTCCGGCTGGACGCAAGTGGCGACGCTGCGACGTATGCTGGGATTATTCGCCTTCTTCTATGTCGCGCTTCACCTTGCGAGCTATCTTGTCTTCATGCAGCAGTTGAACTTCAGCGATGTGCTGCGCGACATCACAAAGAAGCCCTATATCCTGGTCGGCTTCGCGGCCTTCTGCGCGATGGTGCCATTGGCTGCAACGTCGAATAGGTGGGCGATGCATCGCCTCAAGCAGCGCTGGAAGAAGCTTCACCGACTGGTGTACGCGATCGCGATACTTGGGCTCATTCACCTTTTCTGGTTGACGCGCAGCAGCTACCTTGAAGTATTCGTGTATGCCTGCATTGCCACGGCGCTGCTGGGATACCGCGTCTGCAACTCGCCATCGCTGCGTCGTTACCTGCGCCGATGGACGGACCGGCGGGGTATGTCGAACCGCAGCGTCAGCGCGACGGCCATGCGCTGAGCTGTGCAATGACTGTGGGTGGCCGTGTGGGTCGGTCGCCGCTATGCTTAAAACGTAAAGTGGCGAATTCCCGCCCCTACGGACGACTCGAATGACACGCACGACGATTTCCTGAAGACACGAACGGCCAACCGCCTCTAGTCTTGGAGATTCGTCATGTCGTCCGATCGTATGGTCGCGCTTCGCGACCTTCCTATGAAGGCGCATCGCAACCGCTGTTTTCGGGCTTGTTTCTCGACGATTTGGATCCGGACGCGTTCGAATTGCGCGGCAGGCTCGGTCTCGACGCTGATTTCGGCACCCGCTGGGAATCGCTCAGCCACGGCGAACGTAAACGGGCGCAGATCGGGTGTGCACTGTGGCAGCAGCCCGAGTTGCTTGCGATCGATGAGCCGACCAACCACATTGATGCGGCGGCACGCGAACTGTTGCTGGCGGCGCTGGCGCGTTTTCGGGGCGTCGGTTTGATCGTCAGCCACGACCGCGAACTGCTCGATGCGTTGTGCGTGCAGTGTCTGTGGCTCGAACCGCCGACCGCAACGGTGTATGCCGGTGGCTACACGAAGGCTCGCGAGCAGCGCCGTCATGACCGCGCGGTCGCGGCATCCGAGCGCAGTAACGCGCTGAGAGAACATCGCAAACTCGAGCGCGATCTCATCCGCCGGCGCGAGACGGCCTCTGGCGAATCGGCTCGCCGTTCGAAACGTGGCCTCAAGCGTCATGACAGCGATGCGCGCGAAAAAATCGATCGCGCCCGCGTTAGCGACGGCAAGGCCGGCGCATCCCTGCGCCAACTCGGCGGACGGGCCAAGCGGGCAGAGGCGCGCCTCGATCGAACACGCGTGGCGAAACAGTACGACACCCGGATTTGGTTGCCCGGCTCGCGTTCTCCGCGCAACACGTTGTTCGAACTCGAAGCCGGTCGGATTTCGCTCGGCGGCGCCCCGGCGAAATCCGCAAGCTGTTGCTGGCCATTGGGATGGCAAGCGCGCCACAATTGATCGCGATGGACGAGCCGACCAATCACCTCGACCTCCCCTCGATCGAAGCGTTGGAGCGGGCGCTCATCGATTGTCCCTGTGGGCTTCTGCTGGTCAGCCACGACCGCCGATTTCTCGAACGTCTCACCAGCATCGACTGGCACATCCAAGTAGGCGGGGCGCACATTTGGGAGCTGCTCATACGTTGACGCCGTTGATCTGACCAACTCCTATTCGACGAGGTCGTCGTAGGACGCCACAGCAACAAGCTTCGCGGCTGCTGTCTTGATGGCGGCAATGGTCGTGACCATGGCATCCGCTTGCAGTTTCGTGAGCGCGACATACTCCGCGTCGAGCGTATCGGGCCAGTTGAACTCGGCGGCCACCGTCCAGGCAACGTCTTGCAGCACGCGGTCGCCGAGGAGTCGGGTGCGCAGACGGCGGATGTAGTCCAGTTGCGCTTGTGCCTCGGACTTGTCGAGGGTTCCATCGCGAACTCGTTGGTAGAGGATCGACAGCACCTGCGATCGCAGCAATGTCGGTGCTACCAGTTGTGTCCCTTCCTTGATTTGCGCCCGTTGTTCGGCCAGACGAACGGCGACATCCGGTGTAATCACATACCTAGCCATAGCGACTCCTTGCTGGACCAATTCGTGTGTCGACGGCGGTGGCGTAGCCGGCATCGTCATGTTGCCATTGCCACATCACCCGTGCAGCAGGGTTGTAACCACCCTGTCGTCGCGAGCGTACTTGTAGATATACGAATTGCTGATCAGTACGCGTGACATGAGAGCCCTGCAACAGCAATTGACGTGGCTCAGTGCGATTTCGTTGATCGTTGCACTGATGTTGTTTTCCGGCGTGGCACGCTGCGACTCGGTGTTCCAAAGCGCCGCGCGAGCGACGCCGTTGATCGAGTTGTTCACCTCGGAGGGCTGCAACAGCTGTCCACCCGCAGATGCCTGGATCAGAAGCCTCGGCGACGCCAGCGGCCTGTGGTCGCAGTTCGTGCCGGTGGTATTCCACGTGACCTATTGGGACGGCCTCGGTTGGCGCGATCGTTTCGCACAACAGCAATTCGATGCGCTGCAGGCGCGCACCGCGTCGCGGGCTGGGACCGGCGTGTACACGCCAGGCGTTTTCGTTGCGGGCGACGAGTGGCGCTCGTGGCGCAGGGCGCCGCACGCATACGAACAGTTACCCGTTAAGACGGTTGGCGTGCTGACGCTGCGTATCCGGCAATCGCACGCCGACGTCAGCTTCGACAGCACCAACGATATGACCCGGCCGCGGGTCGCACTGGCGTGGCTGCAATCCGATCAGACGACGCAAGTGCGCCGGGGGGAGAACGCCGGCAAAACGCTGCACCATGCGTTCGTCGTCCGCAAATTGGATTGGATCGAGCTGAGCCGATCGGCAAAGTCTGGCGATACATGGCGCGCTGCGTTCGACGTCTCCGGATCAGACCGTGCGAGGAATCAAGCGGTAGCTGTCTGGGTTGTCGACGCGAACGACCAACCGATCCAGGCGACCGGTGGATGGCTATCGCGAACCTCGACTCCATCCGCGCTATCCAGATAAAGGTAGTCGACCTGCATCGACGTCAACGCGACCCTGATACATCACCCACAGGATGTGGTCATAGTCCGGGTGCTGGCCATACCATGCCGGCGTTGTCGTATCGGAATCGATGTCGATCCCACGTGCAGCATCCGCTGCGAACAAGGCCCGGACGTTTCCGCGGAAACGCGTTTCGGCACTCGCCGGTATGTTCTGACCATTGCGATCCCGAAAGCCGATCGCGCCGGATGCCGAACGTTCGACGCTGAAGCCGCCCTCATGGATCAGCCGATGATGGTGACGGCACAACAGGACAAGATTGTCGAGCCGCGTCTCGCCGCCGTCGGCCCAGTGGTGGATATGATGCGCATCGACGAAGCGGGTGTTCGTACAGCCCGGAAAGCGACACCCGCCATCGCGGCGCTTCAGCGCCCGGCGTAACGCCGCTGAGATCACCCGGGTCCTACGGCCGATTGCCAGTGCCTCACCGTTGGCAGCTTCGATCAATGGTACGACTCCCGCATCGCACGCCAGACGGCGTACGGTATCCGGTGCCAGTACCGGGCCGTCTTCGATGGCCGGCGGATCGCCCGGATCGATCGAACCGTCGGTGCGTAGCGTTTCCGCGGAAACGTGTACGGTGATGTGGTAGCGGTCAGCGCTCGAGGCACCGTCATCGGCGCCTAGTGGCACTGCCAGAAACCGCTCGGCCACTGCAGCCAGTGCATCGGCGTGGCGTGCCTCGTGTGATTCATCCGGTAACGACTCGATCCATCCTTCGGCACGTTCGAGTGCACGGACCAGAACAGCGCCCTGTTCAGGGCTCAGCCGCCCATTGACGACCAATGCACCATCATCGGCCCAGTAGTAGGTCAGGCTGCGACTCTGATGCAGCGACAGCGCCTGATCTGCTGCCTGCAGCCGTGCCACCTGCCGGTACTTGCGCACGATCGTCTCGATGTGAGCTGCGGTGGCCGACAACGCCATCTCCACCAGCAGGGCTTCGTTGTCCGCATTGGCGATGCGGGTGAGCGCCCGTACCTTCGAATACGACAGCCGGCCATTTCGGAATGCATCTCGTACAAGCGGCAATCCCGGAAGTGCATGCGCGACCCGCACCTTCTCGCGTGCCGCGCCGAGTGCAATCCCGCACTTCCAGTTCAGCCAGTGCGCGCAACTCTTCATTTCCCACAGACCCCACGGTGCGCGCTCATCGAGTTCGCGGATCAGTTCGAGCAGCCGGAACTCTGCTGCATCGAGGTGCCCGCAGAGTGTGGTGATTTCGGTGGTGAGCGAGTCGAGATCGTCGGGTGTTGCAGCCATTGCCAGAGGCATGTCCCGACTCCTGATGCTGGATACTTATCCAGTATACTTAAGCAAAGCCGAGACAAATGCAATGGCCAACAGCACAATAAAGGGGCGATGTCGCAAACGATTGCAGGTTATCCACCGCTGAAGTAACTACCGAGCCAGCTGCAGTACCCCGTCGAGCTATGGCTTAACGATCGCCCACCGTTGATGATCGCGCCAGCGCCCGCTGATCTTCAGATATCGCGGTAAGTATCCTTCCAGCAAAGATCCGCACGACCGGACCAGCGCGAGCAATGCGTCGTTTCCCGGTTGAATGTTCGCCTCCACGCGATGCAGCTTCAGCGATTCGAATGCGTGTCTAACCACCGATTGAAGGCCTTCGCGCATCAACCCACGACGTTCGTGGCCTTCGAACGCGTAGTAACCCAGATACCACGGCGAAACGCGCCGAGCACGATGTTCGTCACGTTGATGACGCCGGCGATATCGCCGCCATCGCGCAGACAAACCAGAAACGCGTAGTCTACGGGTGGTGCGATTTGCGCTAGAAACAGGCGAAATGCCTTCGGCGTGACGGGCGCAGTCACCCACGGCCGATGAAATGATTTGGAGCGGCGCGCCGCGGCGAGAAACTCGCGTTGGTCATCCGGAGTTGGGGAACGAATGTAGATCTGTGATCTCATCTGGGCGACGCGAACATCACTCGGGCAGCGCCCATGAAATATATATTGAGACCTACGTGTGACGCCGACATGGCTTGGCTCGAGAAGTTGCGGTCGTACTCGATGGATCCCGGGATGCCAACGATTCGTTCAAGCTGCGCCGGACCATTCCGCGCGAAGCAATCCGTAGATTGCGTCGTCCCGTAGTTCGTCGAAGAAGATACGATCCCGGCGCATCACACCTTCGAGTGTCATGCCGAGTTTTTCCATGACCCGACGCGATCCCAAATTCTCCGCGTCCGCCC
Source organism: uncultured Gammaproteobacteria bacterium (assembly GCA_963735085.1). Taxonomy (GTDB): domain Bacteria; phylum Pseudomonadota; class Gammaproteobacteria; order Pseudomonadales; family Azotimanducaceae; genus DATJGR01. The sequence continues at coordinate 285,105 of CAVTJP010000005.1, read as the reverse complement.
GCGCGCGGACACGCGCCAATTCGAGATAGGTTGCAAACGAGGCATCGATAATCGCTCGCATTGCCTCGGTTGTCAGACCCTGGCCCCAATATGATCGTGCGATGCCGTAGCCGAATTCGGCGATCCGATGTCCGTCGAAGAAGCGGATGTTCACGCTGCCAACTACCGAGTCGCCAAGACATACGGCCCAGGTAGGATGCACCTCCTCGGCATCTGTCGCTTCGTGGGGTCGCAACAGCAGCCGTGGAGTCGCAATGCGAAAAGGTAGTCCCATCTACGTCGACGCCGCATCCCGGCCCGCATTCAGCCCATTGAGAAACGGCCGCATTGCCGCCACCTGCTGATTTGCCGCGTGGACGCGCAACATCCACGACTGTGGATCGTTATCCAGCGTGTCCGCTCCATCGTGCGCATAGACCGAATTGGTTTCGTACGTCAGCCCTTCAGCTTGTACGTAACCCAGCGTCAAGCCGCTTTGAGCCACCAGCAACGGCCACGCGACATCGTTTCCCAACGTGTCCACCGTCGACCGTGTGACAATCAGTTCGGCCGCGCGACGCGAAAACACTCGTACCGCCATCAACAAATCCCACGCGTGTCCGGTCATCAACCGATAGATGTGATTCACGATAGCCTCGGTCGCTCGCAGGCGCTCCGGCGTCTCTTTGAATCCGGCATCCGATCGGCCAATCACCGTGCAGTCGCAGTGTCGAGCGCCGCGCAGCACGTCGTCCAGTTCATCCGGCTGCCTCTCGACCCAGCGCAGCACGTGATCGGGATCGGAATAGAAGAAGCGGTCGCACGCGAAATGGCGCAATCCCAGCTCGAGCGATCGGCGCCGGTGCAGGCCGATGAAATCCCACGCCTGTCGAGCCTGCGCGGTCGGCACACCGCGCTCCGTCAAGAACCGATGCCAATCCGCGTGTGTGTCGTCGGTCAGGTGGACCGCAATATTTGAAAAGCGCTGTTGCAGCGCACCCCAATTGCGTTCCGCTTTGATCAGAAGCTCGCCAGGCGGGTCGCACAGCGCCGTCACCAGACAGATCGAAGACACTACAAATCCCCTGTGCGGATCAACGCGTTGGCGATCGCCGCCCGTCAGCGCCCTTTGAAATTCCCCGGCCGCCGCTCCGCAACCGCGCGCACGCCTTCCTTATGATCTTCTGTCTGCTGCAGTCGATGCTGTTCGATGAACTCGTGATCGGTCTGCGCTTTGACGGCGGCAGCGAGCCCGTCGCGCATCGTCGCGCGCACCGACATCACCGCGAGCGGCGCGTTTTCGGCGATCTCCGCCGCCAGCTTGATTGCTTCGTCGCGAATCGATTCCTGATCGGTCAGCACATCGGCGAGCCCCCACGCGTATGCGGTCTCACCGTCGATGCGTCGTCCCGTGTAGAACATCAGGTTCGCGCGTTGCTGACCGATCAACCGCGGCAATGTGTAGGTCAGCGCGAAGCCCGGATGGAAGCCGAGTTTGACGAAGTTAGCGGTGAAGCGCGTCTGCGGGCAGGCGATGCGAAAATCCGGCAGCAGCGCGAGGCCGAAGCCGCCGCCGACCGCCGCGCCCTGAATGGCGCCGATGATCGGCTTGCGCGCGCTGAACAGGCGCACCGCGGCGCTGTACAACGGATTGCCGTCCTGCGCGCTTCGCGTGGCGCGCTCGCTCTGCTGGCCGCGATCGGAGAAATTCGCCCCGGCACAGAAGTGTTTGCCCTGCGCGCACAGCACTGAGGCGCGACACTCCGGATCCGCATCGAGTGCGTCGAACGCGTCACCGAGCGAATTGATGAGTTGTGTATCGAAGAAATTGTTCGGCCCGCGCTGAATCTCGAGGACCGCGACATGGCCGTTGCGGGTGACTTCTACATCGCCGTATTGCATTGAGGTGCCTCGCCGAATCCACGGGTGATCGAGAATCTTTGATCACGGCTGCCGCATTTGCAATGCTGTATGCGGTTTGGACTCATCTGTAACTCATCTGGAAAAGTGGGGTGCACACATGCTGACGTGGCAGATCGGTGAGGTAAGCATCACGCAGATTGTCGAACTGACGACCGCATCGCTGGGACCGTATCTGTTGCCACAGGCGACGCCGGAAGAACTCGACGCGATCGACTGGCTGGACCCATTCATCGATGCGCAGCAGCGCATCGTGCTCAGCATCCACACACTGGTGCTGCAGACGCGCGATCGGTGCATCGTGGTCGACACCTGTATCGGCAACGACAAGGAACGTACGTATCCACGCTGGAACCGGATGCAGGGACGCTTCCTCGAAGATTTCGTCGAACGGGGCTTTGCGCTGGATCGCGTGGACACGGTGTTGTGCACGCACATGCATGTCGATCATGTCGGATGGAACACGCGCCTCATCGACGGCCAGTGGCAGCCGACGTTTCAGAATGCGCGCTACCTGTTCGCCGAAAAGGAGTGGCGGCATTGGAGTCGGGAGCCGCAGGAGTACGGTCCGGTGATCGAAGATTCGGTGCAGCCGATTTTCGATCGCGGCTTAGCGGACCTGGTGGACGAGACGCACCGCGTCAGCGACGAGATCACGCTCGAACCGACCCCGGGACACACACCCGGCCACGTCAGCGTTCACATTGCCTCGCGCGGCGAAGAAGCAGTGATCACCGGTGACATGATCCATCACCCGTGTCAGATCGCGCATCCGAAGTGGTCGAGCAGTGCCGATGTCGATCCGTTCGTATCGGCCACGACGCGCGAACGGTTCCTGCAACGGTACGCGGATCGGCCGGTGCTGATCATCGGCACGCACTTCGCGGCGCCGACCGCGGGCCGCATCGTCCGCGACGGAGACCGGTACCGGCTGGATTATTGACCGCGCGCGATTCAGCCCTCTTTGCGGTATGCCTGCATGTAAGCGGCGAACTCCGCGGCGAAATCGGGATGCCAGCGCGACAGCGCCGGCCGGTTTTTGATGATGTCGTCGGTATTCCACTGCAAACGGGCGTTGTCCATTGCCGTCGTGACATCGTTGTCCGGGCAGATGATGTAGAAATCGCCGGCGCCCATTCGCCGCAACAATTCATCGACGACCTGCTCCGGGTGCCATGCTGCCGGTGGTTTTTCCGGCAGGCGTCGCCTCGTCAGTCCGGTGTAGGTGAATCCCGGCACCAGCAAGTGCGCCGTCACGCGGCATTTCTCGGTGTTGCGCAACTGGTGCGCCAACGCTTCCGTCAATGTCTTGATGCCGGCTTTGCTGACGTTGTAGGCGGTATCTCCGGGCGGGTTCGTGATGCCTTGTTTCGACCCGGTGTTGACGATGGCGCAGGGTGTGCCCTGCGCGATCATCGTTGGCGCAAATGCGTGTACGCCATGCACCGCGCCCCATAGATTCACGCCGAGCACGCGCTGCCAGCCCGCGTATCCGGTCCACGGTCCGCCGCCGCCTCCGGTGCCGGCATTGTTCATCAATATGGCGACTTCCCCGAACGTGTCGATGACCCGGTCGCGCAGCCGCTCCACCGCGGCCAGATCAGCGACGTCGGTGGCCACGGCAATGGCGTTCTTACCCAGCGTTTGCTGCGCTTTCGCCAGCGCGTCTGCGTCGACGTCGGCGATGCAGACTCGCATGCCTATGTCGATGAAACGCTGCGCGGCAGCGAAACCGATGCCGCTGGCGCCGCCGGTAATGACGGCGCTCCGGCCCGGCGCGATGGCTGCGTGATTCATGGCAAACCTCCCGTTGGATGTCCGATATCGCGCCTCATTCAGGCTGTTGTGCGATCCGCTCGAGCACCGGGCGGATGATCGACAGAAACAGCTCCGGATTCTCGCTCATCGGAAAATGGCCCAGCCCGGGCATCGTCTGATAGCGCGCGCCGGGTATCAGATCGGCGAGCGCCCGACCGAGCGCCGGCGTGCCACTCCAATCGTACTCGCCGTTGAGGATGTCGACGGAGATGCGTTCCGTATCGATCGTGTGCGCGGTTTTGGTCACGTCGTGGTCGATCGAGTAGTAGTACAGATCTCCTTTGAAGACCGCGGGTGCGCCCTGGCTGTACACCCACGCTGTCTCGCGCCGAAAGGCCTCGGGACTCATCGGCGCCATCAATCCATACATCAGGTGCGCCTTGAAATCGTTGCTGATCGCAGGGTGATAGAACTCATCGACGTAGCCGCCCGGCGTGGATGCGGACGCTTCCAGGCCGACGACCGCGCGAAACCGATCGGGCTGTTCGATGGCCAGATCGATCGCCAGATGGCCGCCGATCGAACTGCCCATGTAGATCGGCCGCTGCAGTTCGAGCGCCGCCGCCAGCGCCACGGGGACGCTGACCAGGAACTCGCGTGTCAACCGGTAGGCCTCGCTCCACCAGCGTTGGCTCGTTGGCGGAACCGATTTGCCGTGGTAGGGCAGGTCATATGCGACCATGCGAAACCGTTTGCGCAATTCGGCGTCTTCGAGCACGTGGCGCCATTGCCGGCTGTCGGCACCCGCGGTGTGCTGCAGCAGCAGCGGAATACCGGTGCCGCTCTCTTCGAAGTACACGCGATGACTGATGCCGCCGAGATCGAGATACACGTAGCGTCCGACGGTTTCATCGAAACGAACCTCAGGCATGGCGAGCCTCCCGCATCAGTTCGACGAGCCGCCGCAACGCGGGGTAGTAGGCGCAATAATTCAGGGTGTCGCCGGAGACCGAAAAGCCATGGTGAACGGTTGCCGCATACAGATCCTGATAGAACGGCTGCGGCATCGGCGCGAGCAACTCGTTCCAGTCGGCTTCGTTGGCTTCGATCGACAGGTCGCAGGCGATCGTGCCGAGCCACGGCGTGCAGTCGCTCAGCTTGCCGTCGCGGATATCGAGACGAAAGCTCGCCGCCCCCGCGCGCAGCTTGACGGTCGCGTTCCAGAAGCGCGCGTGCAGCGCGAATTCGCCGTCGGCGTTGGCGCGCGCGGCCAACGTCGATAAATCGATCGGCATCGTCATGCGTCCCTCCCAGGAACTCCTCGTCTGCGTTAGTATCGGCGCAATCGAAGCGTCCGGCCACTGCGCGTTGAAGATCGCCAAGCAACCACTTCGCCAACGACTCTGCGCAGGGGTTGCGTGCCTCTGTGTGCCGTTGTGGGCACTGGCGAGCGAGACGGATGCGCTGACCGTCTACCGAACTGTTGGACCCGACGGCGTGGTGTCGTTCAGCGATCGGCGTGATCCCTCTGCGGTTGCAATCGAAGTGGTGCCACCGCCGACACCGAATCGGGAAGACGTCGAGCACGCAAATCAGGTGTTCGAGCAACAACTGGCGCTGCTCAAGGTCCTGGAAACGAGCCGCGAAGCGCGCGCGAAGGAGTTGCTGGAACAACAGAAACTCGAGTTGGATTACGTACGGACCGCGGCCGCACAACAACGCGCGCGCGAGCGTGAAGCAGAGCGCGATTCGACCAGCTACTACCCGCTGTTCTTTCCACCTTACTGGAGACCGCCCCACGTGGGGCCGCATCCCGTGCATCCGCATCGTCCGCAACGCCCCGGCGGCCGCCCCGACCACCGGCCCGGCTCGCCAGCGCACCCACCGCGCGTGCCGGCAGCGCATTGAACGGCAGAATTACCACATGCGTATTGGTCTGATCTCGGATACCCACATTCCGGAGGCGCGCGCGGACCTGTGGCCGCAAATCTCGGAGGCGTTTCACGGCGTCGATCTGATCTTCCATGCCGGCGATGTTCACGAGTTCTCCGTGCTGGACGAATTGCAGCGCATCGCGCCGGTGTATGCGGCGCGCGGCAACGGCGAGGACGGCTCAGGCGGCCGCCCGGTGCAGCCCGAGGACCCGCGCGTGAAATATGCGTGGCTGCTGGAATTGGAAGGCGTAAAGGTGGGTCTCACGCACTACGTGCCGGTGCCCGAACGGCCGCCGAACTTCACGTTGGCGAAGTGGCTGCAGCGCTTTTTCCCCGACGAGCGGCCCGACGTCATCGTCTCCGGCGATACCCACATCGAACGCATCACGCGGTTGCACGGCATTCTGTGCGTGAACCCCGGTTCGGCGCTGTACCCGCACAACTACGACACACAACTCGGCACGATCGGTTTTCTCGATCTCGAAGCGGGCCGCGCCGAGGCGCAGGTGTTGCAATTGACGAGCGACGGGATTGCGCCATTCGAGTGGGGTCGCAAGTGGTTGTGAGCCGACGTCGGCTGAAGGAGAGCGAAGACCGGCGCGGAAAACTCCGCATCGGCGACGACTGGAATGCGATCAGCATCATTGCGCAGTCGCAAAGCAATCCGCTGAAAGCCGTCGCCGAATTCGTCGAGAACGCCATCGACGCCGGCGCGCAACACATCCGCATCGTGCGCGGCAAAGAGCAGGGCGAACACTTTCTGCTGGTCAGCGACGACGGCAACGGCGTTCCGAAGAACCCGGACGGCCTGCCGGACTTCAAATACGTGGCCACGCATCTTTGCGATTCGGTGAAGCGGCGTCTCAAAGCCCAGGGCATCACGGGCTTGCAGGGCGAATTCGGCATCGGCTTGCTGAGCTTCTGGACACTCGGTGAAACGCTGTATCTGAGTTGTGCCGGTGATGACGGCCGTGTTCATCAGATGCGCATGCAGCGCAACGATCCGAGCTATTCGGTTGCGATCCGGCGTTCGCTGGCGCCGGGCGCCGGGACGGATTTGAAAGTGAAGCCGCTGCTGCCCGGCATCCGCCAACTCAGCGGCGAACGATTGTCGTGGTACCTTGCCGCCGAACTGCGCGACCGTATTCTGAAGCGCCGCGTCGAGATCGAGATCGTCGATCATCACGCGCGCAAGACCTATTCGGTGGTGCCGCGCGCGTTCGACGGCCGGTTGCTGCACCACATACGCGCGCCGAAAACGCCGTTCGGCGAGATCTATCTGGAGCTCTACGTCGACGATGCGCGGCCGGCGCGTCGTGTTGGGGTGCATCGGCATGGCACCCGCGTGTTCGAAAGCATCACGGAACTCGCCGGGTTCGAAGGCTCGCCTTGGGGCGATGGCGTGTTCGAGGGGGTCGTCGACGTGCCGTTCTTGAATCTCACGCCGGGTACGCGAAGCGGTGTGATTCACGATGCGGCGTATGCCGCCTTTCTCGACGCCATGACGCCCGTGACGTCGGCGTTGCTGGCGCTCATCGATGAACAACGGCGCGCGGAAGACGAAAAGGCCAGCGAGCAACTGTTGAAGAGCATTCAGCGTGCGTTTCGTGAAGCGATGCTGGCGCTGCCGAGTGAAGAGTACGACTGGTTCGAATTGCGTCGCGAACACGACGACGGTGATCGACGCCGTGCTTCGGTGAATGGCGTGCCGATCGACGATGCCGAGGTCGAATCCGCGCCATCGACGGAACAGCAGAAGGACTTCTTCGATTTCCCGGGGCCGTTGCAGCAGGTGCGTATTGCGCCAGCTGTGAGCGTTGTGTCGGTCAATGAGTCGCGAACGTTGCGCGCCGTGTGTCGTGATCGTTCGCGCCGCACCGTGACCGCGGAGCTGCAGTTCGCATGGCGGGTGCTGGAAGGCAACATCGCAATCTCGTCCAGCGACTCCGAAATCATCACGGTGACGGCGCCGGCGGAGCCGGAACTCGCGCGCGTCGGGTTGCAGGTGACGCAAGGCGATGTGACGTGCAGTGCCGAAGCGGTGATTACCGTGACCGACACGTTGCTGGAAGCGCCTAAGCGCAGCACCGCAGCGCGTGGACTGCCGGGCTATACGTATGAGCACGTGCCGGGCGCGTTGTGGCGCTCGCGCCATGACGCGGCGCGCAATCTCGTCGTCATCAACAGCGGCCATCGAGACTTCGTGTTTGCCGCGCGCTCGAAGGCGTTGAAGCTGCGTTATCTGGGGCGGCTGTTCGTCAAGGAACTGATTCAGCTCAACTTCCCCGGTGCATCGCCGGCAGAGGCGTTGGAGCGAATGATCGAACTGACGTTGTACGTGGAAGAGAATCTGCGCTGACGACGGCGTTCCGATCCGGGCACACGGGGTCCGGGTACACGGGGTTGGCAACTGGTATCCGATCAGGTACCTTAGCGACATGAGCACCGTGACCCAGCCATACGAGAATCGCCGCTACGAGCCACAGGTCGCCGGTGTGCTGCGCCGGGCACGCATCGCCGCGGGGCTGTCGTTGCGCGAACTCGCCGCGCGGGCCGGCACGTCTCATTCCACGCTGGTCGCCTACGAACAGGGGCGCAAAGCGCCGTCGGTTCCGACCTTCCTGCGCATTCTCGATGCGTGCGGTTTTGCGACCGACTTCCAGTTGTCGTTGCGGGTGCGCGAACGCGACGGCCTGCCGCGTGGCCGTGAACTCGAAGAGGTGCTGAATCTCGCCGCGCAATTTCCGGCGCGGCACGCGAAGGTGATGCGCTATCCGAAATTCGGTCACGCATGACCGATCTGCCCGCCAAGATCGTTGCGATTCACAAGGCGCTCGCGAAAGCGGAGCTGCCGCACGCATTCGGCGGCGCGCTGGCGCTGGCGTGGTGCACACAACGCGCGCGCGGCACGATCGACATCGACATCAACGTGTTCGTCGATATCGAGCGTAGCGAACAGGTGTTTCGTGCACTTCCGAAACAGGCCAAATGGCGCGATACGGATCTGGCGACCTTGCACCGCGACGGACAGGTTCGAATCTGGTGGGACAGAACGCCGCTCGATCTGTTTCTGAACACCACGCCGTTTCATGACGAGGTTGCGCTGCGCATCCGTTGGGAACGCTTTGCGGATGAATCGATTCCATTCCTGGCGTGTCACGACATCGCAGTGTTCAAGGCGTTTTTCAATCGCACCAAAGACTGGGCCGACATCGAGGAAATGCAGGCGGCCGGCACGCTCGACGTTGCCCAGGTGACGGCCGTGCTGGTGCGCTACATGGGTGTAGACGACGAACGCGTCGGACACCTGAATGCGCTTGCGCGCGTCGAGTCGTGATGCGATTACATCGAACTACACGGTAACGACATGGACATCCGCATTCGTCCTCTCGCCGCGAAAGACAAGGCCGCCTGGTTGCAGTTGTTCAAAGCCTACATCGTTTTCTACGAGGCTAGCGTTGCCGACGACATCATCGAGACGACGTGGCAGCGGATGATCGACGGCGAGCCGGATTTCCACATCGGCCTCGCGGCCGTCGATGGCGACGATCGGCCGGTTGGCATCGCACATATCCTGTTCCACCGTTCGACGTGGGCGGCCGCATACTATTGTTATCTGGAAGACCTGTTCGTCGAACCCGCGTTGCGCGCCGGCGGCATCGGTCGAGCGCTGATCGAGGCGGTATATCGCGAGGCGGACGCGCGCGGCTGCTCGCGCACGTACTGGATGACGCAGGAGTTCAACTATCGGGCGCGCGGGCTGTACGATCAGATGGCGACGAAGACGCCGTTCGTGCAATACCGGCGCTGACTCGGCCCGCAGTGACAACCCATCGAGGAGGAACCGGCGGTGACAGTGATATCGGGTGACTGCGATTCGCGTTTCGAACGCGTTCGCGATGCGTTCGCGGCCAACTTCGATGCCGGCAAAGAGATCGGCGCGTCGGTGTGCGTCACGCTGGACGGCAAACCGGTCGTCGATCTGTGGGCCGGCCATGCCGACAAGGCAGGCACGCGGCCCTGGCACAGAAACACGATCGTCAACGTGTATTCGACGACGAAAGGGCTCGGCGCACTGTGCGCGAACATGCTGGCCGACCGCGGCGCGCTCGATCTCGATGCACCGGTCGCGCAGTACTGGCCCGAGTTTGCGCAGGCCGGCAAAGCCACGCTGCCGGTGCGGTACTGCCTGACACATCAGGCGGGCCTTTCGGCGATCCGCAAACCGTTGGCGGCCAACGACATTTACGACTGGAACAAAATGTGCGCGGAACTCGCGGCCCAGGAACCGTGGTGGCCGCCCGGTACCGCGCACGGCTATCACGCATTCACCTATGGCTGGCTCGTCGGCGAGATCGTCCGGCGCGTCGACGGCCGCAGCGTCGGCCGGTTCTTTCGCGAAGAGATCGCGCATCCGCTCGCGCTGGATGCCTTCATCGGTTGCGGTCCGGAGCTCGATCAACGCATTGCGGATCTGATTCCATCGCCGCCGACGCCGCCCGGCGCGCGCGACCTGATCGCCGAGATGATGGCCGACAAAGAGTCGCTGGCCGGCAAAACATTTGCCAATCCGGTGCTGCCGCCCGGCAGCGTGAACAGCCGTGCCTGGCGCGCGGCGGAAATCTGCAGCGCCAACGGCCACACCAACGCGCGCTCGCTCGCGCGTTTCTACGCGGCGGCCGGTGCGTCCACGCGCGGTGAATCGTTCAACGGCGTGCAACTCGTGTCGCAAGCCGGCATGGAGCGCGCGCGAACCGAACAGGTCGCGGGTGTGGACAAGGTGCTGCAGCTTTCCAATCGCATCGCACTCGGTTTCATGTTGCCCAGTCCGATGCGCCGCTTCTCCGACAACCCGCGCGCGTTCGGTCACGCTGGCGCCGGCGGATCGCTCGGCTTCTGCGATCCGGAGAATCGGTTATCGTTCGGTTATGCGATGAACCAGATGCACAGCGGCGGACCGGGCGGCGATCCGCGCTGGTGGCCGCTGATCGGCGCGATGTACGAGGCGATCGGTGCCGCTTTCACGCCGCCGTCGGCGGACGGCGCAGGAACCACGGTCGGCTGAACACGCGATCCACCGTCTCATGCATTTCAAGGAGCGCTCCGATGATTGACGTTTACTACTGGCCCACGCCGAACGGTTGGAAGGTCACGATCATGCTCGAGGAATGCGGCCTCGACTATCGCATCGTGCCCGTCGACATCGGCGGCGGCGATCAATTCAAACCCGAGTTCCTGGCGATCAGTCCCAACAACCGGATGCCGGCGATCATCGACCACGAGCCGCTCGGCGGCGGCGCACCGCTGTCGATCTTCGAATCAGGCGCGATCCTCGAGTATCTCGCCGACAAATCCGGCAAGTTTCTGCCGAAGCAACCGGCACCGCGCTACGAGGTGCTGCAATGGGTGCATTGGCAGATGGCGAACCTCGGCCCGATGATGGGCAACGCAAACCATTTCAAGAACTACGCGAAGAACATCGCCGCCGATCCGGCGCAACTCGAGTACGGCATCAAGCGTTTCGTTGGCGAAGTCGATCGACTGTGCGGTGTGATGGATGCGCAACTCTCGGCGAACCGGTATCTCGCCGGTGCCGAATACAGCATCGCCGACATCATTTCGTGGCCGTGGGCATTTTTAGTAGGCCGAATGATCGACGAAGAAGTCTGGACGACATTTCCGCATCTGAAGCGCTGGGTCGATGACGTCGGCGCGCGCCCCGCAGTGGACAAGGGCCGGCACGTCGGACGCGAACTCGGCAAAGCCGAGCGCACCGACGAGGAAGAAAAGGCGCGCCGCGAGCTGCTGTTCAATCAGACCAACGAAAAGGTGCGCGCCGCGCGCGAAGCGGCGGCGAGGGCGGGTCGATGAAAACGAAATCCGCCGCGACTAGATCGCTGCGGCAGTGGGGCGAGCGCGCAGCAACCCCAATAGCCACACGGCGCGGACCGCGCTCCAGAGCAGCGCGATCGATCCGCTGATCAACAGCAGATATCCGATATCTGGAATCGCCGACGTGAGTACCCGAATCGGCGCGAACAGCGTTGGCAGGGCGAAGAAGATCAGCAGCCCCCACGCCAGATTCATTATGGACGGGAGCGCGATGCGGCGGATTGCCGCCGACGGCCCGCTGGGCCTCGACGCCGGTTCCTGTTGCCAACGACGCAACAGAACCAGCGTGCGTGCCATGCCCAGGATCTGAACGGCGACGACACAGAAGAACACGAGATAGGTCCACGTCGAATCGAGCGCGTGGGTGGTCTTCGGGGTGCCGCCCGTCAGCAGCTGGGCGATTCCCCAGCCGATTTCCTCGAAACGGCGTTCCGCCGGAATGTTGTTGACGTTCGACAACAGTGCGAAAGCCCACTGGCGGTCCGGCAGCAATACCATGAACGACTGAAAACTGTTCGTGTCACCGGCGTGCCAGACGGCGTTCAGACCCTCCACGGAGCCGGCGTTCCAGCCCATACCGTAGTACACGTCGCTGGTGCCTTCGCGCGCAGCGCCGCGGTGCAGCATGGCGATACCATGGGCCGAGAGCACGCGCGTCTGCCGATATTGGCCGCCATTCAGTTGCGCAATCAGATAGTGCGACATGTCCTGTGCCGTGGAGATGATGAAGCCCTGCGGTACGCTCGCCCGTGGGAACGTCTCGTCGAAAGCGACCGGGCGGCCGAACCAGGTGCGATGCCCCATCGCGAGACCGTTGCCGATTGCCGTCTTTTTGGACGCGTAGGTGTGGGTCATGGCAAGTGGTGCGAAGACGTGTTCGGCCATGTATGACTCAAAGCGCTGGCCGGAGACCTGTTGAACGATCAGGCCGAGCACCTGGTAGTTGCAGTTGCTGTACTGATAAGTCGTACCGACGGGTGTGCTGAGCGCGATATCCCGCAAGCCGCGCACGCGATTTTCCAGCGCGTCGTCGCCGCTCGAGAAATCCGTCAGCGTGCGGCGCCCCGCCGCGGTCGAGAATCCGCTCGTCTGGTTCAGCAACTGACGAACGGTGATCTTTGCCGAGGCGTCGGCGTCTGCCGTCGTGAACCATGGTACGTAGCGCTGCGCCGGGGCATCGAGATCGATCCGACCGGCCTCGACGAGCTGCATGATGGCGAGCGCGGTGAACGATTTGCTGGTAGACCCCAGGATGAACGGCGTGTTGCTGGCGGCCGGCCGGCCGTCTTCGTCGGCTACCCCAAATCCGGCGACGTATACCGTGGCGTCACCGTCGACGATCGCCACCGCGAGTCCGGGGATGTGTTCCGCTTTGCGCTGCGCGTCGATGTAAGAGCCGATCGCGGCAAAATCGGGCGTATCTGCGGAGGTGGCCGCTGCGACGAATACGACGGCGGTCGCGGCGACGGCGCGAACATGTCCGATAAAGTACGTCATGGCGTCGCTCAGCAGATCGTGCATCGGATTTGTCCCGTTGCGTCGTGATTTCGGTTGGGAGGCGAACGATGTCGAGCTTATCGTGTGCGCGCAGGCGCATCACGGGCATTCGTGTGGCAATCTCGCCGTTTCTCAGCGATCGATACGACGTACGAGCGGATGCCTATGACGCAGCGAACTTTCATACGCGAGGGTTTCGTTGCCTTCGGTCTGGTCGCATGCGTGGCGGCTGCTGGCGTGGCGCGGGCCGGTTCGTGTGAGAGTCTGGCTACGCTCGATCTGAAGAATACGCAGATCACGCTTGCGCGGCGCGTTGCGGCCGGTCAATTCACACCCGGTTCGGTCCAATTGCCGGCGACGCCCCAAGCGGCAAAGTCCGACGCCGCGCCGGCCGAGTCATCACCGTTCGCAACGTTGCCGGCGTTCTGCCGCGTGGTGGGCAAGGTCACGCCGGCGCCGGACTCCGACATCGGTTTCGAAGTGTGGCTGCCGGTGCAGGGTTGGAACGGCAAGCTCGCGGCGGCAGGTAACGATGACTATGGCGGCGAGATTCCGCTCGCCTCGATGGCGAGCGAACTTGCTGCGGGTTATGTCGCGGCGGGCACCGATACCGGGCACAAGGGCGCGCCGTATGATGCGAGCTTCGCATTGAATCACCCGCAGCGGATCATCGATTTCGGCTATCGCGCAGTGCACGAACTCGCCGCCAAGGCGAGGGCGCTTACGGTCGCGTTCTATGGCAGTCCGCCGCGTCACGCCTATTGGAATGGCTGTGGGACGGGTGGCCGTCAGGGCTTGATGGCGGCACAGCGGTTCCCAACGGATTTCGACGGCATCGTCGCGGGTGCCCCCGCGAATTACATGTCGCGACTGCAAGCCAAGCACGTCGTCGATGCGCAGGTGATCGACAAAGCGCCGGGTCGTCTCATTCCTCCGGAAAAGTTGCCGATGCTGCATCGCGCCGTGCTCGATGAGTGCGACGTACTGGACGGCGTGAAAGACGCCATGATTGAGGATCCATTGGGCTGCCGCTTCGATCCGGGCGCATTGCGTTGTGCAGATGCCGATGCCCCGAGTTGCTTGACGCCGGCGCAAGTCGCCAGTGCGCAGTTGCTGTATCGACCGCTGATCAATCCGTTGACGCAAGTGTGGCTATTTCCGGGCCTGTCGCCGGGCAGCGAACTCGGGTGGGCTCGCGCCAACAGCGCGATGCGGGCGCAACCGTCGCCTCTCGCGACCGGCTTTTTCGCATTCATCGTCTTCAAGAGAAAGAACTGGGACTATCGGAAATTCGATATCACGCGCGACATGACGAAAGCGGAAGTAGAAGTAGGCGACACGTTGGATGCCATCAATCCAAATCTGACGCCGTACTTCGATCACGGCGGCAAGTTGCTGCAGTATCACGGCTGGGCCGACCCCGTCGTTTCGCCGTTGAACAGCATCAACTACTACGAGCGCGTGCGCACGACGGTGGACGATGCCAATCTCGACCGCTACTACCGGTTGTTCATGGTGCCCGGCATGGGCCAATGCGGAGGCGGCACCGGGCCGAACCGTTTCGATGCACTGCAGGCGCTCGACGGATGGGTGATGACGGGCAGGCCGCCGGCGCGGATCATCGTGTCGCGCCGGAACGGGGCGGGCGTGGTGCGCACGCGGCCGCTGTGCCCATATCCACAGATCGCCGTGTATGACGGTGCCGGCAGCGTCGATCTTGCAGACAGCTTTTCTTGCGCCGCGCCACCGCGATAGCGCCACCGCGATAGCGCCACCGCGATAGTGTCGTTGCGGTGAGCCCGGCCAGGTCGCTTGCCGGGCGTCGGCACACGGCGTACGGTTTGCCCAAACCCATACGAAGCAACGACGTTATGGCCATTCAACCGATATTTGCTGCCGTCGAAGCGCTGAAATCGAAACTCGACAATCTCTCGATCGACGCGTTGAAAGATGAGATCGCCAATCGGGACGACGTGCTGCTCGTCGACATCCGCGAGATCCAGGAAACCATCGATCTCGGCACCATTCCGAATGCGGTGCACGCACCGCGCGGCATGCTCGAGTTCTGGGCCGATCCCGCGAGCCCGTACTATCGCGACCATTTCAACGAAAACAAACGCATCGTCGTGTTCTGCGCGGGTGGCGGCCGTTCGGCATTCGCGGCGAAGGCACTTCTGGATATGGGCTATCCGGACGTCGCGCATCTCGAGGCCGGGTTCAACGGTTGGCAGAAGGCCGGCGAGCCGGTGCAGGACGTGGCGAGCGGCAGCCGCTGGATGCGCAAGCCGGGCGAATCGAAGGATGAACGTCCGCCGATGTGGATTGGTCACGTGTCACTCGGCGTTTCGGATGTCGCGGCGAGTGCCTCGTTCTTCGCGAAGCTCGGCCTGCGGCTGGTCGGGAACTTCGATCGCGTTTCGATATTCGAGCTTCGCGGCGGCACGCATCTGATCATCCTGCCTGCCGACAAGCCTGCGCAGGGGCGCGAGGCGCCGTTCGATCTGATGGTGGACGACATCGACGCAACCCACGCGATGCTGACTACGGATGGACTCGCGCCGTCGGCAATCGAAGACGGTGACATTCACCGGTCGTTTACGGTGACCGAGCCGGGCGGTCATTCGATCACGGTGAATTCGACGCATGTGACCGGGTTGCCGGTGTAGAACGCCGGTCTCGGCCAGCAAGCTGCTGCGGAGGTGATTGGGGCCGGGGCTCATAGGGCGATCGTCATTGCGCCCCAACCCCTTCCAGCAACAGCCGCCATGCCGAGCGCCAGTGCCGGCGCGCGTCGAATGCACGATCGGCCAGCGCCTGCAGGATCAGCCCCTCGATGATCGCGGTGAGGGTAGCCGCCAGCGCCGGTGCGTTGCAGTGTGCGAATTGACCGGCGCGAATGCCTGCCCGGATCGTCCTGGCGAGCTGTGCGCGCGACTGAGTGTAGATGTTGGCGAACCGCTGGCGGGACTGGGCGTGACCGAGAAATTCGATCCACGCATCGATCACACCCGGGACGCCCAACACCTGTTGCAACACGATATCGCCCTGCTGCGCGATCGCTTCGCGTGCGGGTAACTCCGCCGCCACCTGCCAGCCCGTCCAGATCGCGCGCTCGAATTCGTCGAACAGACCCAGGAAGACCTCTTCCTTGCTGGCGAAATGATGGTACAGCGCGCCTTTGCTAAGCCCGCTCTCGCGCACGATGTCGTCCATTCGCGTCTGAAAATAGCCCTGGCGCGCGAAGCACGCGAGCGCGGCGGTCAGAATCTGTTCACGCCGGTGCGCGGCGCTCTGGTGCTTAGCCAACGGCGCCTTCCTGCAGCAGTTCGCGGCGGCGCTTCAGATACAACGCGATGCCGAGGTCGGCGTGCACCAGGTGGTAGTCGACGTCATCGACCGTCCCCGGCGTCATCTTCGAAAAGACCCGCCAATCCTGTTTCTGCACTACGCGCAACTCGGACTGCACCGAAAGCCACGCAATCAGCCAGCGGATGCCTGGCAGGTTGGAATAGTCCTGGTAGTAACGGAACCACACCCACGAGTGGGTCGCATCGACCGGGGTCGCGGCGACCAGCAGCCGCAGTTTGTCGCTCAGTTCGATCATGCCGAGGTTCGGCAGGATCGCATCGGCGCGAAACGCCAGCCCTTTTTTCGACCACCGAAACGCGAACACACCGCGCGTTTTGATGCGATCGCCTTCGAGGTGCGCGCTGTAGTCGTGTACTTCGTGACCCAGCCCCGGGAAGACGGAGCCGTGCACGAATGGCGTGTGGTGAATGTCGAGATTGGTTTCGACCATGCGCGTGTAGTGATATGGCAGCACGTACGACGCCTCGGCGCTGCGCGCCGGTTCGAGCGTCACGTCGTCGAAGAATGCGATTTCCGGGTAGTGCTCGCGCTCATCGCCGCGCCAGGCCCAGATCAAGCCGTGCGCCTCGCGGACCGGCAGCGGATGGGTGCGCAGTTGGGCCGGGATCCTGCCGTCCTGTCCCTCGCACGGTGCGGCCCGGCAGCAGCCGTCCGCATCGAACTGAAAGCCGTGCCACGGACACGCCAGCGCGCCGTCGATCACTTTGCCCTGGCCGAGGTGCGCGCCGCGATGCGGACAGTGCGCGCCGAACATATGTGCAATGCCGTCGGCGTCGCGCCACAGCACGTAGCTCGCGTCGAAACGCGCAACCGTCGCGGGCCGCTTACCGAGTTTTGCGCTCTCGAGCACTGGATACCAGCGATTTGGAATCATCGGATCTCTCCCGGCAAATAGTTCGGCGTCAGTATAAACCGACTGGTCGGTTTATTTTAAGGGGATGACGAGAACCAGCGAGGCAGCGCACTAGCGTGTCGTAGCCACTTCAGCCCGCCCTCAGATTCTGCATGCGCCACTCCAGGCTCTTTGCTGATGGCCGATACTTCGGCTCTCCATAAAAGATGACTTCCTTCCCATCCAGTTCGACCAGCGGCCGGTTGTCGGGAATGCGCGGCTCGATTACTCGAGATACGTGCCACCTCAGATCGGGCCCCGGTGCAATCAGGTTCTGATCGAGCGCGCGGTGGAAGGTCGGCGTCAGCGCCATGCCATTGCGCGGGTCGTTGTTCTGAGTCTCGGCATAGGGAATCAGGTGCGCCGCGTCGATCAATCCCCAGGCACCTGGCACGATCAATCGCCAGCCGGTTGCGGCGCAACGGTAGTCATAGGCTTGCAACACGACGTTGCGGAACGCGGCCTGACCTACGCGTTGGGTGACGGCGTACGGCGACGGCGTACCTTCGCGCAGAGTGAGTTCGTAGGCGTCCTCCTCGGAACGCAAGGCCAACGCGCGATTCAGCTCTGGTGCTTTGTCGGCGAACCAGCGCTCGATCAAGGCACTACGCAGCGCGGCACGCGCCGAGGGGTCGCACACGTAGCGGTAGAGGTCGGCATCCAGTTCGACGTGATCGATGTTCTCCTGAATGTCCGCATGACTCCGCGCTGTGTGCATCACGGCTAGTTGCGATTCTCGCCCGGTGACCGGAATCAGGTGCCAGAAGTTGTCGCCACGTAGATGAAAGAACGGGAAATAGGGATTCGCGTGATCCGTCGCGCTACGCACGATGTCGAAGTAGGCGTCGTAGCGCTCGAGCAGATTCGGTAGATAATGGATCTCGTTCGTCGCTAGCGTGCCGGCTTCGGCCAGATCGAGCATCGCGAGCAGCATGCACGGCTTGTGTGGACTACTGGATCGGGCGGTGTTGACGCGCAGCTTCGCGAATGCAGTGGCGTATTCGTCTAGGCGCATCGTCAGCGCTCCGTGATTTCGAGATCGCCGAGGCGGGTGCAACGCATGCGTCCTATCCGGCGAATCACGCGATAGGTTGCGACATAGAATGATGGCCCTTTGTAGCACGTGCGAGACGGCGACTGGCAATTAGCCAGTCGGTCAATCACGCTCGTTCGGGCGATTCACCGCCTCAACCCCTCCCAGCGACTCACTTCGATGCCTGAACCGATGGGCAAAGCACGCCGGTCATGCCGGACTTCGCGCGCACGGCTTCGCCATAGCGCTCCACGTCCCGCCCGCCCGGACGAATCATTTTGTCGGCCACGATTATCGCGTCCGGATTCCACTTCGGATAGAACGCCTTGCTGACTCCTTCTATCTGATGACTCGCCAGGCACTTGGTCAGGGCGCGCCGAGGTAGTCCATCTTGCCGAGATCGACGCCGCCCTGCCGCAGCAGCGCGTAGGTTATCGTCACGTGGAAATAGAAGTTCGGCAGCGAGAAACTCTTTAAGAACGTCTCTCCTGGAAATTTCATCGTCCGGTTTGGGCCGACCGGCAGCTCGATCTCGCGCGGTTCCGAACCGTCGATCTTCGCGGCCGGGAACGACTGTGCGTACTCGATCGCTTTGCGAATTCGTGTGCGCAGCTCGTCGAGCGTTTTCTTCGTCCGCCCACTTCGGCGGTTCCATCCCGGCGAGGCGCGCCGCACAGCTTTTCACGTGATCCGAAATTTGGATCTGCCGGGCGAACGGCAGCATGTCGGGCGTAAGGCGCATCGCGAGATAGTTGTTCGGGTCGAACTTGCGCGGATTCTGATTCGGGAACGCGAAGTAGCAGGCGGGCGCGTACGCGGCGAGCGAACGCTCCGGATCGTTGTGATAGGTGACGTCGTCCGGAAGCAGCACGTAGAACTGCTCGGCGGGCATGCCGTGCCTTGGATCTCGGCGTCCCGCTCGATAGCGACGCGTATGAAACCTCCTCATGGCTCCAGCACCCGGGCGCGTTGCAAGCATGCTATGTTGACCCGATGGAAGCATTAGCCCAGGTTCTCGCTCAGGACGCGCGTATCGACTATGCCGTGCTGTTCGGCTCGAGCGCGCGGGGATCCGCGCACGCCGGCAGCGATCTTGACGTTGCAGTCGGGTTCAAGCCGGGAACTCAGCTCGACGCCCTGCAGCTGGGCGACCTCGTCTCGCTGCTGGAGCGAGCCGCGGGCCGTCCCGTCGACTTGCTGCTGCTCGACGAAGCGCCTCCGGCCGTTGCCTATCGGGTTTTTCGTGACGGACGCGTGATCGTCGACAAGGGCCATCGAGCGCTCGTCGAGCGCAAGACTCGCGCAATCCTCGAATACCTGGACTTCCGACCGCTTGAGGAACTCGCCACGCGCGGCGCGCTGGCGGCGGCTGCTCGTGGTCGATAAGGCCGTCCTCGCCAACAAGCTCGCCGCGATCCGCGACGCGGTCGCACGCATTCGCGAGGTGCTCCCCGCCTCGGCGGAGAGGTTCCGCTCGGATCGAACCGCTCGCGAGGTCGTGACGCTGAACCTGTTCCTCGCCCTCCAGGAATCCATAGCGCTTGCCACCCACTGGCTGGCTGACGAGGGCTGGGGAGTCCCGCAGAGCTACGGCGAGGCGTTCACCGTGTTGGCCGATCGGCACGTTCTCGATCGTGACCTCGCAGTGCGGCTTCGCGCCGCCGCCGGTCTACGCAATCTCATCGCCCATCAGTACGGCGTGTTGGACTTCGATCGGATCTTCGCCCTTGCTTCCAGCGACCTTGATGACCTGCTCTCCTTCTGCCAACAACTCGCCCAACGGGTCGAGCCGACCTGATCGTCCCGGCTCGCTCTTAAGTGCACGGACGACGGGACCGGTCACGGCTCCCGGACGGTTGCGGTCGAACTGCGCCGCGCCGCTTTGGCGGCGGACCGTGCGAAACACCAGACAATGAAGCGGTGCGGCACCATGGTGGCTCAGACCAAAGCCGCATTCCGGAGCGCGGATTACGTTGCACCGTTCACGATCTTCGACGTGGGCGGCAATCGGTATCGATTGGTGACGGTGATTCACTACAACCGCCATCGTGTATATGTCCGGCACGTATTTACCCACACGGATTACGATCGCTGGTGTGCGGCGAGGGGATGACCATTTGGCAAGCGACATGAAGCGCGCGACGCCAAATCTCGAGAGCCTGGCGCCCGCATGGCAAGCGTTCGAATCTCGATCACCTGTCAAGCTGCGGACAATCTCGAGCCGGCGCCACTACAGCGCGATGACCCGATTCATGCGGACGCTGTTGGATGAGATCGGCGACGATGAAGCGCATCCGCTGTGCGGCCTGCTCGAAGTGGTGAGCGCGTTAGTCCAGGACTACGATGCGCGCAACATTGCGGCGCCGGATGGGAGCCCTCGCGAGGCGCTGCAGCTGCTGATGACGCAGCACCAGTTGCGGCAGGTTGATCTTGTCGAGGTGTTCGGCGCCCAGTCGAACGTCAGCGAAGTGCTGAGCGGCAAGCGATCGATCAATGCGCGGCAAGCCGGAGTATTGGCCGAACGATTCGGCGTGTCGGCCGCAGTGTTCATTTGACGCGCTGCGGGAGCGGCCCAACGCGACACGCTCAGCTGATCAACCGCTCAGCAGCATCCTGCCCCTCAGCTCGCCCGTCGGCTCGCCGTCGCGCATGAACACACGGCCGTTCACCAAGGTTGCCGCATAGCCGCGCGCCTTTTGCACGTACCGTCCCGCCCCGCCCGGGAAGTCGTGCACGTACTCGGGTGCCTCGAGCGCGAGCGCATCGAGGTCGATCACGTTGACGTCGGCGAAGGCGCCCGCAGTGAGGCGGCCGCGGTCCTTCACGCCGAAGATCGCGGCGGTGTCGGACGTCCAGCGGCGGATCGCCTCTTCGATGCTGAGCACATTGCGGTCGCGCACCCAATGCGCCAGCAACCACGACGGCTGGCTCGCGTCCATGATCTGCCCGACATGCGCGCCCGAATCGGCGAGACCCATCGCAACGGTCGGATTCAGCAGCATCTCGCGCACCGCATTCTGATTCTGATTCAGAAACGCGAAGTAGCAGGCGGCGCGGCCGTCGGTTTCGAGCGCGAGGTCGATGAACGCACCGACGGCGCTGGTGTTGCGGCGGCGCGCATGCGCCGCCAGCGAGCGCTCCGGATCGTTGTGATAGGTGACGTCGTCCGGCAGCAGCACGTAGAGCTGCTCCGCCGGCATGGTCTCGGCGGTCTCGTCCACCGCGGCGATCAGTTCGGCGCGATCGCGCTTCAAGATCGCGAGCTTGTCGTCGAGCGATTGGCCGCGCAGCGCCTGCCAGGCCGGGAAACGGTCGTACGGCGTGCGATGGTGGATGCCGAACAGCACGCCGATGCCGCGCGAGGTGGTCTGCGGACGCAGATTCGCGCCGCGCGCGTTCTCGCGCTCGCAGACGTCGATCACGCGCTTATACAGATCCGGCCGGCGCGCGCTTTCGGTCAGGCCGAACGTGACCGCGACGCCGTTGGCGCGGCTGATCTCGCCGAGCAGCTCCACTTCGCGGCGCGTGTTGTCGAGCGCATCGTTGTCGCGCTCGCCGAGCCGTGCGGCCGCTTCGAACACGCCGCGTCGATGCTTGCCGAGCACGCGGCCGATCGCGCGCAGCTCGTCCGGGTGCGCGTACGTGCCCGGCACCGGCCGGCCGTCCGGCACGCGGTGCATGTAGGTGCGCGATGTCGAGAAGCCGAGCGCACCGGCGCCGATCGCCTCGTCGACCAGTTCGCAGATGCGCGCGATGTCCTCGGCGCTCGCCGGTTCGTCTGCCAGGCCGCGCTCGCCCATCGCGTTGTAACGCACCGCGCAGTGGCCGACCATGCCGCCGACGTTGACGCCGAACTGCATCCGCGACAGCGATGCGAGGTACTCGCCGTACGTCTCCCAGTCCCACGGAAGACCGGACAGGATGCTCTGTGCCGGAATGTCCTCGACCGACTCCATCAGTTTGGCAAGGTAGTCGCGATCCTCGGGTTTGCACGGCGCGAACGTGACGCCGCAGTTGCCGAGTACCACCGACGTGACGCCGTGATAGCACGATGACGATGCGATCGGATCCCACGCGAGCTGCGCATCGAGATGCGTGTGGATGTCGACAAAGCCGGGCGTGACCAGCTTGCCGGTGGCGTCGATGGTGAGCGCCGCGTCGCCGTCTATCTGGCCGATTGCGGCGATGCGCTCGCCGTCGATCGCGAGGTCTGCGCGCTGACCCGGCGCGCCGGTGCCGTCGATCAAAGTGCCGTTTTTGATGATGACGTCGTGGGTCACGAGTCCCCTCCCGGGTTGGAATGAAAGTGTTGCAGGGGAGTGTACTCCGGATGGTCGGGAGGGATCTGCGGGGGCCAGGCCCAATCAATCGATCTGGCGAGCTACGATCGAAGTATGCTGGCGCCTTGCATACTCATTGAAATCATCGAAATCCAGCAAATGTTGTTCGGCATCGACCGCCTCCTGAACGAACCCGCGCTCCGCTCCGCTCTCAAAGGCCGCCGCGTCGCGCTGCTCGCCCATCCCGCCTCCGTCACGCGCGAGTTGGTCCATTCGCTCGACGCGCTATCCGCATTGCCGGAGATCAACCTGACCGCGGCATTCGGTCCGCAACACGGCCTGCGTGGCGACAAACAGGACAACATGATCGAGACGCCGGATTTCGTCGATCCGGTGCACGGTATTCCGGTGTTCAGTTTGTACGGCGAGGAGCGCCGGCCGACGCCAGCGATGATGAGCACCTTCGATGTGTTGTTGGTAGATCTGCAGGATGTCGGCTGCCGCATCTATACGTTCGTAACAACGTTGCGCTACGTGCTCGAAGAAGCGGCGCGCCATGGTAAGGCCGTCTGGGTGTTGGACCGGCCGAATCCGGCGGGTCGGCCAATCGAAGGTCTGCGTCTGCGCGAAGGCTGGCGGAGCTTCGTTGGTGCCGGCCCGCTGCCGATGCGTCATGGCCTGACCCTGGGCGAACTCGGCCATTGGTTCGTCGAAACACTGAAGCTCGATGCGGACTACGACGTGATCACGATGACGGGTTGGCAGCCTGGCGGTCCGCCAGGATTCGGCTGGCCGCTCGACGAGCGTAGTTGGGTCAATCCCAGCCCCAACGCGGCGAATTTGTCGATGGCGCGTTGTTTTGCCGGCACCGTGATGATCGAAGGTACGACGTTGTCCGAAGGCCGCGGCACGACGCGCCCGTTGGAGCTGTTCGGCGCGCCGGACATCGACGCGCGCGCGGTACACGCGAAGATGCAACAACTCGCGCCGCAGTGGCTGAAGGGCTGTCGCCTGCGCGAATGCTGGTTCGAACCGACCTTTCACAAGCACGTCGGCACGGCGTGTGCCGGCATTCAGATTCACGTCGATGACGTTGCCTATGACCACACTGCATTTCGCCCGTGGCGGTTGATCGCGCTGGCGTTCAAAGCGATTCGTTTGCTGCAGCCGGACTATCCGCTGTGGCGCGATTTCGAGTACGAGTATGAAGTCGGACGGCTTGCGATCGACGTGATCAACGGCAGCCCGTTGCTGCGCGAGTGGGTCGACGACCCGCAGGCGAGTGTCGACGACCTGGAACAGCTTGCGTCGAAAGACGAAGCAGATTGGCAAACCGAACGCATACCGGTGTTGCGCTATGGCGCGTGAAGAACCGTTCGAAACGGTTGCCGAACACTATCTGGCGGCATTGCGCGCGCACGGTATCGAGCGGTTGTTCGTCAATGCGGGCACGGATTTTGCGCCGCTGGTCGAAGCCTACGCGCGCTGCAACGAGACGAACGCACCGCCGTTTCCGGAACCCGTGATCGCCACCCATGAAAATCTCGGCATTGGTATGGCGCACGGTGCTTATCTCGTCACCGGCAAGCTCCAGGCATTGATGGTGCATGTCAGCGTCGGCACCGCGAATGCGGTCTGCGGGTTGCTGAATGCCGCGCGCGATCGCATTCCGATTCTGCTGACGGCCGGGCGCTCGCCGCTTTTCGAACGCGATGCGCTGGGCGCGCGCGACATGCGCATCCATTGGGGCCAGGAGATGTTCGACCAGGCCGGCATGGTGCGCGAACTGGTGAAGTGGGATTACGAGTTGCGCGATGCGCGCCAGGTCGATGACGTCGTGCATCGGGCGGTCACGATTGCGTCGACGGAACCGCGCGGGCCGATCTATCTGACGTTGCCGCGTGAGGTGCTCGCGGCGTCGGCGGCATCCGGTGCGATGGCCGACGGGTTGCGGCCGCCGCCGACCGCAGCCGCGCCCGACGCCGCCGCTATGGCGCAACTCGCCGATCGGATTGCGGCCGCGCGGATGCCGGTGATCGTGGCGACCGCGAGCGGCGCGGACCCCGAGACCGTGGCTCCGCTGGTGCGACTGTGCGAACGCTTCGCCATCGGCTACGCCGAGGAGCAGGCGCGCTATCTGAATTTTCCGGCGGGTCATCGTCTGCACCTCGGTTACCAGCTCGCACCCATCTTCGAAGAAGCGGACGTGCTGTGCTTCCTCGAGTGCGACGTGCCGTGGACGCCGAACGGCGCGACGCCGCGTGAGGATGCGTTCGTGGCGCACGCCGGTGTCGATCCGGCTTTTTCGCGCTATCCGATGCGCAGCCATCGCGCGGACCTGTCGGTAACGTCGAGCGCCGCCGCGTTCATCGAGGCGCTCGCGGCCGCGCTCGAAAGGCGCGTCGTGCACATCGATTCAGAACGATCCGAGCGCGTTGCAGCGCTGGCGAAACGATTGAGGGGCGCGCAACCCGAGATGCCGCTGAATGGCCCGATCACGCGCGACGCGGTCGCGGCCGCATTGAGCCAGGCCGTTGACGCCGACACGTTGATGTTCAACGAATACTGGGCGCCGCCCGCGCAGCTTGCGCGCACCAAACCGCAGACTTATTTCTATCTATCGTCGGCCGGCGGCCTGGGTTGGGCGCTGCCGGCGGCGCTCGGTGCGCAGCTCGCGGCGCCGGAGCGCACGGTCGTTGCTCTGATCGGCGACGGCGCGTATCTGTTCGCAAATCCGGCTGCGTGTCATCAGGTGGCCGCGCGATACGATTTGCCGGTGCTGACGATCGTCTACAACAACGCCCGCTGGGGCGCGGTGGATTTGGCGGCGCAACTCGTGTACCCGGACGGTCGCTGGCGCGATGCGGGCGCGCCGTCATTGTCCGATCTGGCGCCGATTCCCGCGCTCGAACGCTACGTCGAGGCGTCGGGGGGCTACGGCGAACGGGTCGACGCGGCCGCGCAGTTGATGCCGGCGCTGCAGCGCGCGCTGCACACGGTGCGCGTGGAGCGGCGCCAGGCGGTACTGAATGTCATCGGTGCGTGAAGAGATTTTCCAAGGGGGTTGAGTGCAGCATGTTGAATGGGTGAAAGCGTTTGTCGGCTTGCTCGCGATCGTCAACCCGATCGGCAACGCCGCGCTGTTCCTGTCGATGACGCAAGGCGACACCGTGGCCGAACGCGGCCGGGTTGCGGCGACGACGGCGGTCGCGGTGGCCGTCACGCTGGCGCTATGCATTGTGGCCGGCTCGGCGCTGCTCGAATTTTTCGGTATCGACGTGGACGATCTGCGCCTCGCCGGCGGGCTGGTGGTGCTGATGATCGGCTTGTCGATGCTGCGCGCGCAGCAGGCTCCCGCGCACGGTGGGGCGGTGGAGCATGCCGAAGGCGCGCAGAAGGACAGTCCCGGTGTAGTGCCGCTGGCTATTCCGATGGTCGCCGGTCCCGGCGCGATGGCGACGGCAATCGTATTCGCGCACGAAGCGACGGACTGGATCGCGAAGGGCGTGCTGATCGGGGTGGTGGTTGCGAACGCCGCAATCGTCTACGCGGCGTTTCGCGTCGCCACGCCGCTGCAACGCGGCATTGGTGTGTCGGGCATGAACATCGTGGTGCGCGTCATGGGTTTGATCCTCGCCGCGATCGCGATGGACATGCTCGTGACAGGATTGCGCGGTGCGTTCCCAGCGCTCACGCACTGACGGGCTCGATCGAGCCGCTACGGGCCGATCTGTGGAATCGCCACCCCAATAGACTGTTTCGGCGGGTCGATGCCCAACAGTTTCGCTGTGGTGGGCGCGATGTCGATCATCGGCACCGGACCTATCCGCGTGCCCTTGGGTACGCCGCGGCCCATTGCGAGCATCATTGCGCCCATATCGGGCAGGTTCGGATCGAAGCCGTGGCTGCCCGGATGAATGTCGGCGACCGCGCCAAGCACCTTGAACGTCGTGCGCACCCACCAAGCCGGGTACCACAGCGGCGTCGACGGATCGCTGATCACTACGAGGTCGCCGGTGCGATCGGGATACTTCAGGTGATAGCGCGCGGGTAGCTCCGCGCCGCGATACACCGTGAATGGCTTATGTGCCGACAGCAGCGCAAAGGCGCCGTCGATCTGCTTCGGGTCGTTCATGAAGATCTGCATCACGCCGGGGCCGCCGAAGACCCGCGCGGCAAAGCCGTGCTCAGACAGAAAACCGGCCATGTCGAAAAAGCTGTGCAGGCTCGTCATGCCGTGGTCGCTGACCAGCAGCACGGTCGTGTCGTTCCACAAATGCCGCGCGTCGATGCCGTCGAGCAGCCGCACCAACTGCACATCCTGATTGTTGATCTGTTTGTCGATCTCGGCGCTGTCGGGGCCGCGGCGGTGGCCGACCGTGTCGGCGCCGTGCCAGTACGCCATGATCAGGCCGGGGCGTTGATCCGCGGGCAGATCGATCCATGCGAGCATCTGATCGACTTTGACGCTTTCCGGTGTATCGGGGTTGAACGGTGCGACACGGTAATTTTGATGTTGGCCGTGCCAATCGGTCTCGGAACCGACCCAGTAGTAGGTCGCCGCGCGAATGCCCTGACGTTCGGCGGCAATCCACAACGGCTCTGCTTCCAGCCAGCTCGCATCGCTGGAATATCTGAAAAGCCCGCGCTTGCGGTCGAGAAATTCGTTGTCGACGATACCGTGACCGTCGGCCCACGCGCCGGTGGCCAACGTCACGTGGCCCGGGAATGTCGACGACGGCCAGCCGGCGACCAGCTTTTTGGCGCGCAGGCCGTCGGTCTGCATCCGCGTGAGCCCCGGAAACGGCGCGCGGTCCGGGTAGTCCCAGCGCATGCCGTCCCACGACATCAGGATCACCAGCGGCGCGCCGGCCCAGGCGGCCGGCATCGCGAACGGCGCAGTCAGCGCGATCAGCAGTATCAGCACGCGCGCCTTCATCGCCACGTCAATCGCTGCCGTCTTTCGGCAAGCCCAGAATGCGCTCGGCGATGATGTTGCGCTGAATGTTCGGTGTGCCGCCACCGATGACGACGTTCGGCCAGTTCAGCGCCGCCTTCGCCCATTTGCCGCGGTCGACCGCCTCGGTTCCATCCTTCAGTTCGAGACCGGCCTGACCCGTCAGCGACACCGCAAAATCGTCCATGTCCACTTCGAGGCTGGCGCGGTGCATCTTGTTCACCGACGTTTCGCTCGACAGCGGCTCGCCCTTCAACTGTTTGGTCAGATAGCGCAGCCCGTTGTATTTCATCGCGGCGATCTTCGCGTCGAACTCGGCGATGCGGCGCCGTACCGCGGGGTCCTGCGCCGCCGGACGACCGTTGCGTCGCGTCTTCTTGACGAGCGCCTTCAAGGTGTCGAGCTTGTCGAACATCTGTGTCACCTCACCGATGCTCGAGCGTTCGTTGGCCAGCGCCGATACGGTCACGGCCCAGCCTTTGCCTTCCTCGCCGAGCCGGTTCTCGAGCGGCACTTTAACGTCGGTGAAAAACACTTCGGCGAAATGGCGATCGCCGGCCATGTTCTCGATCGGCCGCACTTCGACGCCCTTTGTCTTCATGTCGACCAGCAGGCACGTAATGCCCTCGTGCTTCACCTTCGGTGCGGAATCGGTGCGCACCAGCAGGATGATCCAGTCGGCCCACGGCGCGCCGGTGGTCCAGATCTTCTGACCGTTGACGACATAGTGGTCAGCATGGCGCACGGCCTTGGTCTGAATGGATGCGAGGTCGCTGCCGTGGTTCGGCTCCGAATAGCCGGTGCACCAGCTGACTTTCGAATCGAGGATGTCCGGAATGAAGCGTTGCTTCTGTTCGGCGGTGCCGTACTGAATGATGCCGGGGCCGACCCACGCCAAACCCATGAACGACGTGCCGAGCGGCGGCGCTTTGGCGAGCGCCATCTCTTCCTTCAGGATCGCCTGTTCGGCGATGGACCCGTTGCCGCCGCCGACGTCCGCCGGCCACGCAAAGCCCACCCAGCGTTTCTCGCGCACCTTCGTCAGCCAGTTGGCCAGAAAGTCGCCGCTGCGTTGCTTCGGTGGCGGCAGGTTCGCGTCGAGGAAGACGCGCACTTCGTCGCGAAACGCCTGCTCGGCGGGCGAAAATTCGAAATCCATTACAGACCTCCTTCCATTACAAACCCCCAAGCGCGGCAACGCGTTCGTAGTGGTGGTCCGAATCGCCGTACATCGGCCGGGCCCACTTCGAGCGTTTCAGGTAGAGCTGAATGTCGTATTCGGCGGTGAAGCCGATGGCGCCGTGCAGTTGTACGCCGTCGATGCCTATGCGCGCGAATGCATCGCTCGCATAGGCTTTCGCCAACGACGCAGCGCGGGGGAGCTCCTGCGGCGCGTCGTCGACGGTCCACGCGGCATAGTACGACAGCGACTTGAACGACTCGATATCGACGAACATCTCGGCCAGGCGGTGCTTCACGCCCTGATATTTGCCGATCGGACTGCCGAATTGAATGCGCTCTTTGGCGTACGCGGTCGTCATCGCGAGCGCGGCTTCGGCGGCGCCGACGGATTCGGCAGTCACGGCGACCGCGCCGCAGTCCGACAGAAACGCGAGGTCTTCGATCGCGAGCGGCATCAGGTGCATCGCGTCGAGCGCGACGTCCAATGTCAGCGTGCCGATGCGCTTGGTCTGGTCCATCATCGGCTGCACGGCGACGCCGACACCGGGTGCATCGCGTTCGATGATTGCGAGCTTGAAATGCGCGCCGGTGCGGCAGGCGACGATGAACAGATCTGCTGCGGCTGCATCGGCGACGAACGGTTTGGTGCCTGTCAGGTGTCCATCGGCCAGCGCCAACTTCACGGCATCGGGGTGAATCCAGTTCGGCTCGTCGTACAACGCGAGTGTGGCCACGCGGCTGCCGTCGGCGAGGCCGGGCAGGTATTTCTGTTGCTGACTCGCGCTGCCGCAGCGCAACAGCGCGGTCGCGGCGAGTGTCTGCGAGATGATCGGCAGCGGCGACAGACCGCGGCCGGTTTCTTCCAGCACCACGGTCAGGTCCACCCATTTCAGACCCACACCGCCGAAGCGCTCCGGAATGATGAGCCCGAGCCAGCCGAGCTCGGCCGCCTGACGCCACAGCGAAGGGGATGTGCCGGTTGCGCTCTTCATCATCGTCGCGCACCTGGCTCAACGGACAGGCGTCCTGCATGAACCGGCGCACCTGATCGCGCAGCAGCTCCTGTTCTTCGGTAAAGCCAAAATTCATCGGGTCTCCGCGCTCATCGATTGGATATTCAGATTTCGGCAGCCGCTACGATTCCGCGCGCGAGCCAGTCTTCGGTGCAGTCGCCGAAACCGAACTCGGCGAGAATCTCGCGCGTATGTTGCCCCGAGACGGGTGCCGGTGCGCCGGGCGCAACCGGCGTTCGGCCGAAACGCGGTGCGGGTCGCGCCTGGCGCAACTCACCGGCAACCGGATGCGTCACCGTGCCGAACACCTCATTGTGGACGATCTGTGGATCATCGTGCAGTTCGGTCAATCGGCGCGCGCGCGCAAAAGGTACGTCCTCAGCTTCGAATCGCGCTGCGGCCTCGGCGAGGGTCAGCTTGCTCGCGGCCGGGGCGAGGTCGTTGCGTATCACCTCCACCAGTGCCGGCCGATTGCTCTGACGAGCCTGCAGTGTCGCAAAGCGCGGATCCTGCGCGATGTGCTCGCAGCCATAGCCTCGACACATACCGTGGAACTCGTCGTCCGACAGCGTCATCGTGGTACCCCAGCCGTCCTTGAACTCGGCAACCTGCCCCGATGCGCCGATCGGCGGCCGCGCGTCAACCCCGTCGCCCTGCAGGATCAGATCCGCGGCGGTGTCCGGCCACAGGAATGCGATTGCGGTGTCGAGCATCGACAGTTCGATGTGCTGCCC
Source organism: uncultured Gammaproteobacteria bacterium (assembly GCA_963735085.1). Lineage (GTDB taxonomy): Bacteria > Pseudomonadota > Gammaproteobacteria > Pseudomonadales > Azotimanducaceae > DATJGR01. The sequence goes on along the minus strand of CAVTJP010000005.1, from coordinate 254,665 downwards.
GGTACCGCTCTTCGAGCGTTCGAGCAGCGCCGCGGTGACCGCCTGGCAACCGGTGTACGCCGTCAGCTTGTCGAGGATCAACTGATTGACCTGCTCCGGCTGGTGCGGATGCTCGGGATGAATGCGCCCCTGCGTCGCGGCGATGCCGGAATAGAACTGAATGATCGGGTCGTACGCGCGCTCGCCGGCGCGCGGCCCGGTCTGACCGAAACCGCTGATCGACAGATAGACGAGCTTCGGATTCAGTGCGCTGAGCTGTTCGTAGCCCAGGCCGAGCCGGCCGATCACGCCCGGACGGAAGTTCTGGATCACGACATCCGTCGACTCCGCCAACCGTTCTACGATGGTGCGGCCCTCTGCAGATCCCAGGTCGAGCGCGATCGAGCGTTTGCCGCGATTGATGACGTGGAAAAAGCCGGAGAAGCCGTTTCGCCGGCTGCCGACGTGCCGCTGAATGTCGCCGCCGAGGCGCTCCACCTTGATGACCGACGCGCCCTGGTCGGCGAGCAGCGCGGCGGTCATCGGCCCGGAGACGACAGCCGACAGGTCGAGAACCGAAAAGCCGGCCAGCGGCCCTGGCACGATGAACTATCCGCGCATCGGATTGATGGGTGGCCACTTCTCCTTGCTGGCAAGGATTTTTTCGCCGATCGTCTCGACGTCCCACGGTGCGTCTGTCTGATCTTTCGACGCGATCGGCGTGAGTTGCCACGACAGCAGCGACACATTATTGCCGGCGACGAGGAACTGACGGCCGGTCACGTCCTTGGCTTCGTCGGTGCACAGCCACACGACCGCAGGCGAGACCTTCTCCGGCGGAAACGCGTCCTTCGCCTGTTCTGGCAGAATGTCTTCGGTCAGCCGCGACATCGCAGTCGGCGCGAGAATGTTCACGGTGATGCCGTACTTCATGCCTTCGAGCCACAGGCAGCGCATGAAACCGGCCGTGGCGGCCTTCGCCGCGCCATAGTTGGTCTGGCCGAAGTTGCCGAGCAGCCCCGACGTGGAACTCGTCATGATGATGCGGCCGCCGTGGTTCTGCTCGAGCATCTGATCGTAGGCCGCTTTCGTCACCAGATAGGTGCCGCGCAGATGCACGCTGATGATGATGTCCCACATCTCGTCGGTCATGTTCTTGAACGACTTGTCACGCAGGATGCCGGCGTTGTTGATGCAGATGTCGAGCTTGCCGAAGTTCTTGACGGCTGCCTGCACCATCGCCTTGGCTTGCGCCGGGTCTGCGACCGAGCCGTAGTCGGCAACCGCTTTGCCGCCGGCGGCTTTGATTTCCTCGACCACATGGTCGGCCATGTTGTGGCCGGCACCGCTACCGTCGCGGGCGCCGCCCAGATCGTTTACCACCACCGATGCGCCTTCCTTCGCCAACAACAATGCGTGGGCGCGGCCCAGGCCGCCACCCGCGCCGGTCACCAGCGCAACTTTGCCATCGAGCATTCCCATTAAATGTCCTCCCTGTTATGTGTTTGGGTATGAGTCTGATTTTGTGCGACGCAACAGTCTATGGGAATGGACCACGAAGGCAAGCCGGTCCGAGTGTCAGCCGCGTAGATGCGCGGTTTCGTTGAGGCTGACGATGTTGCGCTCGCCGGTGCGGGCGCACAGAAAGCGGTTGATGCTGGTGTAGTTCGGGTCGAAGAACAGCCGCGGCACCATCTTCAGCACATGCGCGGCCCACACGTTGATGACGCCGCCGTGGCAGAACACGGCAACCTGTTCGCCCTGATGCTTCGCGATGATCGATTCCAGTGCGCGCACGACGGTGTCCTGGAAGGCGAGGATGTCGACCTCCTCGTTGTAGCGGCCGTCGACGAACGCCTTCCACGCGGCGTAGTCGGTGCGCTTGAGTTCCTCCATCGGAATGTAGCTCGACGTGTGACGGTCGAATTCGACCAGACCCTCGTGGAACTGGATCGCATGGCCGCTGAGCGCCGCGTACGCCTCGGCCGTCTGTTTCGCGCGGCGCATCGGGCTGGCGTACACGGTGCCGATCTGCTCGGCCGAAAGCCACCGCGCCGCTTTATCCGCCTGCTCGACGCCAACGTCCGACAGCACTGGGTCCGCGGTGCCCGAGGTGACATGTTGGCGTTCCGGCAACGCATGGCGGACGAGGATCAGTTGCATGCGGGTGCTCCGGTTCGGTTGGCTTCGCACTAGAGTAGCCATGCGAAGGACGGCGCGCCAGGCAATTGGTTTACTTGCACCGGCTACGCGGGCAGCATGATCGATCCGCAGGCCACGGTCGCCACCATGTTCAATATCGCTGCAGTCAATGAAGCCATCGCGGCGGCATTTCCCGACAAGGAAGCCATTGTGTTTCGCGACCGCCGGATCACGTTCGGCCAGTTCAACGAGCGCACGCGTCGGCTCGCAAACTATCTGATCTCGCGCGGGCTCGGCATACACAAGCCGCGTTCGGCTTTGAACCGCTGGGAATCGGGCCAGGATCAGCTGGCGCTGTATCTGTTCAACGGCAACGAATATCTGGAAGGCATGATCGGCGCCTACAAGGCGCGTGTTGCGCCGTTCAACGTCAACTACCGCTACGTCGAAGAAGAACTCATCTATCTGCTGAACAACGCCCGCGCCCGCGCGATCATCTACCATGCGAACTTCGCAGCGCGCGTTGCCGCGGTGCGCGACAAGGTGCCCTCGTTGGAGGTATTTCTGCAGGTGGCGGACGAGTCCGGCGCCGCGCTGTTGCCCGGTGCGGTCGACTACGAAGCGGCGCTGGCGCAGAGTTCCGCCGACAAGCCGGATGTCGAACCGTCGCCGGATGACCTGTACATCCTCTACACCGGCGGCACCACCGGGATGCCAAAGGGCGTGTTGTGGCGCCAGGCCGATATTCTGGTCGCCGCGCTCGGCGGGCGCGCCGCCGACGGACGTATTCTGGAAACGCTCGACGCCTACGTTGAACGCGCGAAATCGCTCAGCATGAAGACGTTTCCGGCGGCACCGTTCATGCACGGTGCCGGCCACTGGGTTGCGCTGGCGGCGCTGCACCAGGGCAATACCGTTTATGTGCAAAGTGATGTCGAGCGGCTCGACCCGCACGACGTCCTGTCGCTGATCGAGCGCGAACAGATCAACTTTCTGCAGATCGTGGGCGATGCATTCGCGCGGCCGATCGTCGATGCAATCCGTGCCGGCACGTACGATCTGTCGAGCCTCGGCATCATCCTGTCGGGTGGCGCGCCGTTGAATGCGTCGATCAAAGCCGAAATTCTCGAGCTGTTGCCGAACGTGATGATCATCGATGGCCTCGGTTCGTCGGAGGCGGGCGGGCAGGGCTCGCAGATCAGCAGCCGGGAGACCGGTGCGAGTACCGGCAAGTTCGTGCCCGGGCCGGACAACGTCGTCGTCGACGAGGCGATGACGCAGGTACTGGCGCCGGGACACGACGGCATGGGCTGGTGGGCGAAGCGCGGTTATGTGCCGCTCGGCTATCTCGACGACGCGGCCAAGACCGAGCGCACGTTCGTCATGATCGGCGATACCCGGTTCGCGGTGCCCGGCGACCGTGCGCGGCACCTCGCCGATGGCAGCATCGAATTGCACGGGCGCGATTCCGTGACGATCAACTCCGGCGGCGAGAAGATCTTCGCCGAGGAAGTGGAGCATGCGTTGAAACATCACCCGGCGGTGTACGACGCGGTGGTGGCGGGGCGGCCCAGCGAACGCTGGGGGCAGGAGGTGGTGGCGGTGGTGCAGTTGCGCGCCGGCGTTTCGACGACCGATGCCGAGTTGGCCGAAGAGTGCGCGAAACACATCGCGCGCTACAAATTGCCGAAAGCCTACGTCTATCGCGATGCGATCGTCCGCAGCCCCAGCGGCAAGGCCGATTATCGCTGGGCAAAAGAGCAGGCCGTCGCGCTGCCCAACAAATAGACGGAGGGGCGAGTAAGCAATGTGTCATAGGGAGGAGGAGAATTGATGGATCCGTTGTTCGATTTCACCGGCAAGGTGGTGCTCGTCACCGGCGGCAGTCGCGGGCTGGGCCGGCAGATGGTGCTGGCGTTCGCCGAACGCGGCGCCGATGTCGTGATCGCCAGCCGCAAACTGGCAGCCTGCGAGGACGTTGCGCGCGATGTCGAAAAGCTCGGCCGCAAGGCGTTGCCGATCGCCTGCCATGTGGGGCATTGGGACGAGGTCGGCAAACTGGCCGATGCGGCTTGCGAACGCTTCGGCAAGATCGATGTGCTGATCAACAACGCCGGCATGTCGCCGCTGTATCCATCATTGGAAGAGATGTCGGAAGAGCTGTTCGACAAGGTCGTCGCGCTGAATCTGAAAGGCCCGTTTCGCCTGTCGGCAATCGTCGCCAGCCGCATGGCGAAAGGCGACGGCGGCTCGATCATCAACATCTCGAGCACCGCTTCGCTGAATCCGAGTCCGACGTCGGAACCCTACGGCGCGGCGAAGGCCGGACTGAATTCGATCACGCGCTCATTCGCGTTCGCGTATGGCCCGCATGTGCGCGTCAACTGCATCGTGGCAGGGCCGTTCCTGACCGACATCGCGAAGGCATGGGACATGGATGCGTTCGAGAAACATCAGGCGCCGCGGCTGGCGCTGAAGCGCGGCGGTGAACCGAACGAGATCGTCGGCGCGGCGTTGTATCTGGCAAGCCCCGCCGCGAGTTTCACCAGCGGCACGCTGGTGCGGGTCGACGGCGGCACGCCGTGACTGAAAAGGGGGTCAGAACAGTTCTGACCCCCTTTTCAGACCCCCTTTCGTAATCGCCCCGACGACACGAGGCGCGAGGTTTTCTCCGGTCAATCGCTCGATCGTTTCCAGCCCGCCGGGGTTGGCGATGTTGAACTCGACGATCCACGGATAGGCGATGTCGACCGCGACGTAGTGGATGCCGTGTTCGCGTAGATGTCGTGCAGCGGCGATTGCGAGCGTGGCTTCCTCGTTGCGCAATGTGATGACCTCGGCGCGGCCGTCCTGGGCCAGATTGACGCGATGATCGGCGCCGGGTCGGCGCAGATACGCGCCGATCAACTCACCGTTGGCGAGCAGCACGCGCGTTTCACCGTGTTCAATCTCGCTGATGTAGCGTTGCAGCAGGCAATATCGCGATCCGTCGTGTCCGGTCAGCGCATCGAGAATCACATCGAGATTGGGTTCGTGCGCATGCACGCGATAGACGTCGCGGCCGAAGCTGGACGCCGGTGGTTTGACGATCCAGTCGCCACCGGTCGCGACGATCTGGCGCAGCCATGCCGGGTCCCGACTCGCATAGGTTTGCGGATGGTGGTCGGCGAGCGGGCCGAGTGCGAGCGCATACTTGGAGTGTTGCATCATCAACGCCCGCGCGCTGGTGACGAAGCGGTCTTGATCGAGCATCGCCAGCAATTGCATGCGATCCAGAAATGTATCGCGCACGCCGAGACCGACCGGCCAGATCAGATCGAATTGCGAAAGCGGCGTATCGTCGCGGGCAATGCAGATGGTGCGGCCGGACAGCCGCACATCGTCGTGGTCGGCGCGGGTCACGTCCCAGCCAGCGTGTTCGAACGCTGCGGGCAGACGCCGGTGATTGTCGTTGCGCGCGACGCCGCCGGTACTCGTGAGGAAGCAGATGCTGGGCATGGCTCGGCTCGGCTGGAGGCGAGGTTCTACATGGTAGACTGGCGGCTATGCAAGCAAATATGCACGGCAAATGACCAATCTGGCCGATCACTCACTGCCACGCGAGCGGGTGCCACTGTTCGAACCGCCGGTGCTCGATGCGACCGAGCGGCAGCAACTGAAGCGGGAGATCGCCGCGTTGCTGAAAGCGAAGAACGCGGTACTGGTGTCGCATTACTACGTCGATGGCGACATTCAGGATCTCGCCGAAGAGACCGGCGGCTGCGTGGCCGACTCGCTCGAGATGGCGCGCTTCGGGCGCGACCACGCGGCGACGACTTTGGTGGTGGCGGGCGTGCGCTTTATGGGCGAGACGGCAAAGATCCTGTCGCCGGAAAAGCGAGTGCTGATGCCGAGTCTGAAGGCCGAATGCTCGCTCGACCTCGGCTGTCCGCCGGACGAATTCGAGGCGTTCTGCAACGCAAACAAGGATCGCACCGTCGTGGTCTATGCGAATACGTCGGCGCGCGTGAAGGCATTGTCGGATTGGGTCGTTACGTCAAGCATCGGTCTGGCGATCGTGGAACACCTGGCCGCGAAAGGCGAAAAGGTTCTGTGGGCACCGGACAAGCACCTTGGCCACTACATCCAGAGCCAGACCGGCGCCGACATGTTGCTGTGGAATGGTGCCTGCGTGGTTCACGAAGAGTTCAAATTCAAGGGACTGATGGACCTGAAGGCGATTTATCCCGACGCCGGCGTGCTGGTACATCCGGAGAGCCCGGCGCAGGTGATTGAACTCGCCGATTCGGTCGGTTCAACGAGCGCGCTGATCAAGGCCGCCAAAACCTTACCGCACAAGTTGTTCATCGTCGCGACCGACCGCGGCATCTTCCATAAGATGCGTAAGGAAGCGCCGAACAAGCGTTTCATCGAAGCGCCGACCCATGGCGAGGGCGCCACCTGCCGCAGCTGTGCGCATTGCCCGTGGATGGCGATGAATCAACTGCGCGAACTGAAGCAAGCGTTGCTGCGCGAGACCAACGAGGTGCTCGTCGATCCCGAAATCGGCCGGCGCGCAATGGTGCCGTTGCAGCGGATGTTGGATTTCCCGAAGCCGGCCTGAAGAAGGGGGTCAGAACGTTCTGACCCCCTTCTCAGCTGCTCAGCTGCGATTCTGGCTTTCGGCGAGTTCCTTGCTGAGGTCCCGGATGCGCTGATCCAGCATCGCGGTGAGGCGGTAGTTGTCGTGGCTGATGAGGCCGCGAGCGTACTCGAGGTGCTGGATGCTCTTCTGCAGATTGCCGACGCGCACGAAGTACTCGGCGCGCGCCAGGTGTACCTGCACGATGTCGCCGGCGAGGCCGGACGTTTCGGCGAGGTCGTACCAGATGTCGACATCGTCGGGATACTTGATCGACTGCGCCAGCAGTACCGCCTCGGCATCGCGGTAGCGCTTGGCGCCGCTCAACGCCCGCGCGTAGTAGATCGATAACGGCTTGTTGTCCGGATTGATGGCCAGCTGCGCGGACAACAGATTGATCGCGTCCTGGTAGTGTCCTGCGTCGATCAGCAGTTGTCCCTCGGTTGCCGTGTACAGCAGCGAGTCCGGGTGCCTGGCGAGCAACGGTTTGTAGGTATCGAGTGCGTCGTCGTGATGCCCGGCGCGCGCCAATGCAAGTACCAGACCGTAGTAGGCCCAGTCCGCGCCGTTGGTGTGGTCTACGTAGGCTTTGAACTGTGCAACGGCCTGTTCTGCCGTCGGTGCGTAGTACACCATCGCGCGGGCGCGCATCATCTGGAATTCCGGCGAGTCGGGGTACAGCTTATGGGGGAACTGCGCGGCTTTGTCGCGTGCGTAGGAGATGCGCGTTTCGGTGACCGGGTGCGTCAGTAGAAATTCGGGTGGCTGCGCACTGAATCGATAGGCGCGCTGCATCTGATCGAACATCGTCGCCATGGCGCCCGGGTCGAGACCGGCCTTTGCGAGCGTGTCGATGCCGATCCGGTCGGCTTCGGCTTCGCGTTCGCGCGAGAACTGCAGTTGATTCTGCTGCGCGGCTGCCTGTGTGGCCGACATTGCGGCCATGCCCGCGTTGGCGCCAGCCGTCGCGGCGACGACGATGGATGCGAGCATTGCGGCCAGGTAAGGCAGTGTGGATTGCTGCTGCATCTCGATTTGCCGCGCGAAGTGTCGCTGGCTCAAGTGCGCGAGTTCGTGGGCGAGCACGGCCGAATACTCGCTGATGTTCCGCGCGACGAGATACAGGCCGAGGTTGATGCCAACCACGCCACCGGGTGCTGCAAACGCGTTGACCTCCTGTGAGTCGATCAACACCGGATACAGCGTGCTGTTCTTCAGGTCGGAGTACTGGGCCAGCTTGTAGAGTTGCGTATCCGTGTAGTACTTCAGGATCGGGTCACTGATCGTTGGTACGGACGCGTGCACCTGGCGCAGCAACTGTTGGCCGATCTCCTGTTCCATCTGCAGCGATACGACGGCCGACGAACTGTCACCGAGTTCGGGCAGTTCGCTGCTCACGGTCGCGTTGGCGGCGACATTGCAGCACATCGCGGCGAGCATCAGCAGCAGGTGAAACTTTTGGGGCGCGCGCATCTTGATATCATACTGAAAATAGCGGGAAATCCAGCATGCAGACGTGGCCTGGAGCCCGGTAATGCTGTGGCTGCGCCGCGCCGCATAAGTTCATTGATGTTCTACTGTGGGCCCGCAGGTCAGGTGGGGCGGGCCTGAGCGCCCCGCGGGTGTGCAATACTCCCGCAGACGTCACATTTGAAGAATCGACGATGGTCAAGCCGGACCGCGAATCGCAGCCCCAATCCCCAGCAAAGGTGCTCGATGTCTGCGGGCTGAATTGTCCGATGCCGCTGCTGAAAGCGAAGCAGGCGTTGAACGCGCTCGCGGCGGGTGCGTTGCTGCGCGTCATCGCGACGGACCCGGGTTCGGTGCGCGACTTCGAGGTGTTCGCTCAACAGAGCGGCAATGAATTGCTCGAGTCGACGAACTGCGATGGGCGATTCGAGTATCTGTTGCGCAAGAAGGAATCGTGAAACGATCCGACGCGCCCCTGTCCGACGTGCCACTGGTGCGTGCCCGGAGCCGTCAGTATCCTTAGCCGGATATTTTACGTCAGGAATTCTCATGCTTGCGGGCAGCATTGTCGCCCTGGTGACGCCGATGCAGCGCTCGGGCGAAATCGATTGGCCGGCGCTTGACCGGTTGATCGACTGGCATCTCGAATCGGGTACGCACGGCATCGTACCGATGGGGACGACCGGCGAATCGGCGACCCTCAATGTCGATGAGCACATCAAAGTAATCGATCGAACGGTCGTGCGCGTCGCAAAGCAGATTCCGGTGGTCGCGGGCACCGGTGCAAATGCGACGGCCGAGGCCATCGAGTGGACGCGCGCCGCGGCGCGCGCCGGCGCCGATGCGTGTCTGCTGGTGACGCCGTACTACAACAAGCCGACGCAAGAGGGGCTGTATCAGCACTACAAGGCGATTGCCTCTGCGGTCGACATTCCACAGCTGTTGTACAACGTGCCGGGCCGAACGGCCTGCGACATGAAAGCCGAAACGGTCGGGCGACTTGCGGTGATCGACAACATCATCGGGATCAAGGAAGCCTGCGGCGATGCGCAACGCGTAGCCGAGATTCGCTCGTGCTGCGCGGCCGATTTCATCGTGCTGTCGGGCGAGGATGCGCAGACACTCGACATGCTGAAGCTTGGAGCGGTAGGTACCATTTCGGTGACCGCCAATATATTGCCTCGCGAAATGTCCCAGTTCGTGTCTGCCTATCTCGAAGGCAACACCGAACGAGCAGACGAGATCGACGCGCGCCTGCAGCCGATCCATGAGATTCTGTTCATCGAGACCAGTCCGCAACCAGTCAAATGGGCATTGCATCTGATGGGCAAGATCGACACCGGTATTCGCTTGCCAATGCTGCCGATGTCGACGGGCAATCGAGGTGAGTTGGAACGCCGGCTGCGTGGTGTTGGAGCGATCGCGTGATGCGATCCGGCGCGCGCCTCATCCTCGTCGTTAGTACGCTGTTGAGTGCAGGCTGTGGTTGGATGAGCGACGACAAAGGTTTCTTCGTCGATCGCAGCCAGGATTTTCTGAAGGCCACGGAACGGCCGCCGCTGGTCGTTCCTGACGGTCTATCGAGTGTAGCGATTCAGGATTCGATGCCGATCCCGACGATTACCTCGGCACAACGTCGTGTGAATTTCGAAGGCGGCGCGCCGCGACCCGATACACTTTACGCGCGCGACGAATCCAAGGGCGTGCGGATTCAGAAACTTGGCGATCAACGCTGGCTGCTGGTTCCGCAACCGCCGGCAGTGGTTTGGCCGAAGGTGAAGCAATTCTTCGCAGAGAACGGCGTGGCGATCGCAATGGAGGAGCCGAAGAACGGCCGCATCGACACCGAATGGTTGACGGTTTCGGATAATCAGGCGCGCGACGTTGTCCGCCTGGCCATTGCCGACGGCAAGAAGGCGGCGGGACTCAGCACCGGTCATGATCGCGTGATGGTGTTGATAGAGCCCGGCATTCGCGACCGCAGCACGGAGATTCATCTGCGCTATGAGAATGACAGCAGGACGCTGCCGCAAGAAACCATGCCGCCGAAGTCCGACATTCCCCAGGTCGAGTCGCAGCTGTTGAACGAACTCGGCGGCTACATTGCGGCGAACGTCGCCGACGCGAGCATCTCGTATGCTGCCCGGAATATCAGCACGCAGAGCAAGGCGGAACTGCAGCGCGATCCAGCCGACCTGCCGGTGCTGCGTCTGAATCTGGATTTCGAGCGGGCCTGGGTCACGGTCAATCAGGCGCTGCACGATGCGAAGCTGGATGTCACCGACGTCGACCGATCTGCTGGCGTGTTCTATGTGACGGTCACGGATCAGATGCTGAACCAGGAAGAGAAGCCTTCGATCTGGACGCGCTGGTTTCGACGCGAGAACAAGCGCAACGTCACCTTGCTGATGAAGCCGGAGAAGCAAGGGTTTGAGGTGGAAGTGTTCGACGAGAACGGCAAACGCACCGCCGCAGACCTGGCAGAGCAGATTCTGATTATGGTTCGCGAGTTTGCGACATAGCGGGCCTCACTGACCAGCTGCCCATTCCCTTTGCGCCGGCGCGCGGTGCTGCGCTGGCGTCTCTCGGCAGTGGCAGTCGCGGCAACGGGACGCTGGTTTGTCTCGGTGGCTCGCGGTTGCTCATCGACTGCGGTTTCACGCTGAAGCAGACGGGCGTGCGCCTGCTGCGCCTCGGCCTGACGCCGGACGACCTCGACGCGATTCTGGTGACGCACGAACACAGTGACCACATTCACGGGGTTTCGACGTTGGCACGGCGGCATCGTTTGCCGGTGTATATGTCTCACGGCACACGGCGTGGACTCGTTGACTGGGACGATATCGACGTGCGCACGTTTAATTCGCGCGCGGAATTTTTTGTTCGCGATATCCGGGTGACGCCGGTGCCAGTTCCCCACGATGCGAGGGAACCGACGCAGTTCGTGTTGGAGGGCGATGGCCTGAGTGTCGGCGTGCTCACCGATATCGGCCACATCACTGCGTCCGTGCGCGACGCCTATCGGCGTTGCAACGCGCTGCTCGTGGAGGCCAACCACGATCGCCGCATGCTATCGAGCGGAACGTATCCTGCGCATCTGAAGCGACGGATCGCCGGCGATCTGGGGCATCTTTCGAACGAACAGACGGTTACGCTGCTCGATGCGATCAGCTCCGAAGACATGCGCGAAGTGGTGATTGGACATATCAGTGAGCAGAACAACTGCGCGCAACGGCTCGACGCGGCGTTCGCGGGTCTGCGCGAGAGACTGCCTCGGCTGCGCTTCGCGACACAACGAGACGGCTTCGGCTGGATCGATCTATGAGTTCCTATTCTACGGCTTCAGCAGCTGGCGGCCGATCATGCCGCTGAGTGTTCTGACGAGCCAGCGCGGCTGCGTCTGACTCCATAGTGCCGACATCTGATTCGCGAGCCCTGGCACCCGCACGACCTCGCCTTTGAGGCAGGCGTCGTAGCCTTCTTTAGCGACCGCCTTGACGTCGCTGATCATGAACGTTGGCAAGGCGCCAGCCGAACTGCCCGCGCGTGCAATATCGCTGACCATCTCCGTGTCGGTGAAACCTGGGCAAAGTGCGGTGACGCTGACGCCGGTACCGCGGAGCTCTTCGGCGAGCCCTTCGGTGAACGATAAAACGAACGCCTTGGTGGCTGCGTACAGTGACATGCTCGGAACTGCCTGAAACGCCGACAACGACGAGACGTTCAGAATTCGGCCCGAACCGCGCGCGACCATGTCGGTGACGAACAGGCGTGTCAGGCTCGCCAGCGTCGCGGCATTCAGCAGCACCATGCGCTGTACCGCGTCGACATCCATTGCCGTGAAGGCACCCGCGTAGGCGACGCCAGCGTTGTTCACGAGCACATCCACTTGCAGATTGCAGCTCTTCACATCCTGAGCCAACGACTTGGCTGCGGTTTTCAGCGATAGGTCCCTCGCAATCACGACGATCTCTGCGCCCGTTTCGGCCAGTTCGTCGCGCAGCGCGTTCAGTTTGTCTTCGCGCCGTGCGACCAGGATCAAGTCGTAGTGGTTGGCGGCGAACAGCCTCGCGAATTCCGCTCCGATGCCTGTCGAAGCGCCGGTAATCAAAACGCATTGGCGTGTCATGGCGGTCATGCCTCTGTGGGAATGGCCCGCGACATCCTGCCGAGTGTCGCGGCCTCGAGATCCTCGTACGCGCCTTGGATGCACTGCGCAAAGAATTCCGGGTCGGGCAGCATTTCGCGGCACGATGACACCGAAATGGTGATTCGCCCGCAATAGCTGACGACCGGAAAGATCAGCCCCATACCGTCGAACAACGGGCCGAGCCCATAGTGGGCGATCATCTTCGCGCCGGCGCAGAACAGCGGAACCTGCGGGCCGGGCACGTTGGTGATTACACAGTTGAACGCAGGGTTGGTGCGATTGGCGATACCGAGGTTGGTGTACATCGAGGCGGCCAGCGCGGCGATGGTCGACGGAATGAATTGTGAGTAGTCGGTCATCAGTTTTGCGCCGACCGCTTGCGTCATTTCCTTAGACGCAACCGCGTCCGCATGGACCGCGTGCAGCCGTTCCAATGGATCCGCGATATCGGTGCCAATGGCAACCGACATGGCGGCTACCTGATTGCCGAGCGCCCCTCTCTGATCCTGGCTGCGTACTGAAATGGGCGCCATTGCGACGACCGATTCCGCTGGCAGTTCGTTCTTTGCCGACAAGTAAGTGCGGAGTGCACCGCCGCAAACCGAGAGCACGACATCGTTGACGGTAGCGCCGGGCACGCTGGCTTTGATTGCGCGAACCTGCTTCAGGTCGAAATTGCGACCTTCAACCGCGCGATGCGCCGTCACGGTGCGGTTGAATCGCGTACGGGGTACCGGTTTGGTCACGCTGAAGCGCCGTTGCGCGACACCTCGTGAAAAGCGGCCCAGCGCCGGTACCGTCCGCGCGAGGACCTCGGCGAAGCGGAATGGTTGCAGCGCGTTGTTAACGGACGCGCGCGCAATCAGTTCCATTGGATTGGGTTCGTCCTCGCCGTGCCAGGGTGCCGCCGCGGGGCGGATGTCCGGATGATCCGGATCGAGATCGTGAATTGCCTGGATCATGTCGACCCCCGATACGCCGTCGACGCACGCGTGGTGGATCTTCGAGATGATCGCGTAGCATCCGTGCGGCAGGCCCGGGACGTTGTCCAGACCCTCGATGACGGTGAATTCCCACAGGGGCTTCGCCAGGTCGAGCGGCCGCGAATGGAGCCGCGCCGCTTGAATGCACAACTGCCGCCAGTCGCCGGGTTGCGGCAGCCGAATATGACGGACGTGAAACTCGAGATCGAAATCCTTGTCTTCGATCCAGTATGGATGGTCGAGACCGAATGGCACATTGACCAGCTTCTGCCGGAAGGCGCGGGCGCCGTGCAACCGTTCTTCGATATGACGCAGGATGGTCTTGAAGCCTTGAACCCCACCCGGTAGCGAGGTCTGGTCGTAGATTTGAATGCTGCCTATGTGCATCGGCGTGCGCGGGGTTTCAAAGTAGAGAAACGACGCGTCCATTCCAGTGAGTTGTTGCATGGCCGTGTCCTCCCAAATGGCTGCGCGCCGGTGCGGGTGCGTGGCTCCAGCGTAGCGCGCTGGCCTGGTGCGGGCGAGTGGTGAGCGCGCAATAAAAAGCGGCGGACGGATTGCTCCGCCCGCCGCACTTTCAATCATCGGACTCTACTGCAAGGCGAGTCCGATTCGCCTATCGGTCGATCAAGCCTGGCTGGACGAGTCTTCGCGATTGAACAACTCGCGCACCAGTTTGCCGCCGGTCGTGAAGTTGTCGCGAACGAGATCGGCTTGCTTCTTGAAGCTGTCGGCGACGTTCTTCTGTACCGCGGTGTAGTACTCGCGCTGTGCGGTGACCAGGTCTTCGAGGCCTTTCACTTCGCGCAATGCGTTGAAACGGTCGCGGTTTGCACCGACATACTGCTCGATGGCTTCGCGTTGGATCTCGAAATACTTGGTGACCGACTTAACGTTCATGTCGTTCATGTCTTTGACAAAGGATTGGCTACGCTCGATAACACTCATCTAAGGGCTCCTGTGCATTGGTGCACTGCAATAAACGAACGCGACGATACAGGTGCGCGAATAGCCCGTCAACTTATTTTATTGCACTGCACAAAAAATTTTTATGCCGAGCAGGGAATCGTGGCGCCAAACACCTGAAAGCATTGGGAATGCTGGTCTGCAGACTGGCACTGGCGGAGTATGACGGGGATTCCGAGCCGCGTATTCGGTGAATTCCGATGCGGCGGACCGCGATCCGAGGCTGATTCTCACTCAATGGGTCAGATGCAGCTTGCGCGTCGCATCATTCCTGGAACCCGCGGCATCGAGCTGAGGACGGCTGCTACTGGTGTGGCGCGAGCGGATCGATGCGGATCGGAATAGCGTTCGCGCGCGAGAAGAACGTGCCGATGTACGCATCCGCCCAGCCGTATTTCACCCGCATCAGCGCATTCACGTTGGCCCGATTCTCCGGAATTGCTTTAGCCGTGTAGCGTTCGTGACTGCCATTGCGCTCGAGTTCGAACGTTGGCGTTCGCCTGAGGCGTTCGTACCAGCCCGACGTGGGTGAACCGGAGCGAATCCATGAATGGCCATCGTGATCGACGATCCAGACGTGTGTCTCATGTGGTACGTGCGATGCATCGGTGGTGGTAATGACCACCACCTCGCCGTGCTCCGACGCAATCATCTGTGAGATCGTCACGATCGCAAACAGCGCAACGAGCGCGCTGAGCGATTTGAGTGCCATATTCACAGGAGGCTAGTCCGCCGGCTAGTTTTTCGGAACGTCGCGGAACGGCAGATTCTTGTCGACGCGAATGTCCGCCGGTAAACCGAGAACGCGTTCCGCAATGATGTTGCGCAGAATTTCGTCCGAGCCACCTTCGATGCGATTAGCGGGCGAACGCATGAACTGCCGCTGAAACTGATTGTGCATCGCACTGAGTTTCGGTGAGTCGAGAATGCCGCCGAGACTCTGCAGGTCGAGCGCGAAGCTGGCCATGTCCTGATTCATCCGGGCAACGACAACTTTGCTGATCGACGCCTCGGGGCCAGGCGTCGCGCCGCGTGACAGGGCCGATACCATTCGAAAACCGGTGTACTTCAAACCCGCGAGTTGCGCGTACCACGTTGCGAGTTTGTCCCGAACCGCTTCGTTGGCGAGCGCCGGTTGGCCGTCGATCTGCATGCTGTTGGCGAGTTCAATCAGCGGATCGATGCTGCTTGCGAGACTGCCGCCGACCGCAAGACGTTCGTTCATCAGCGTCACCAAAGATACCTGCCAGCCCTGACCGACCGCACCGAGGCGCTGGCTGTCGGGCACGCGCACGTCGGTGAAGAACACTTCGTTGAAGGCGCGATCGCCATTGATCTGCTTGATCGGTCGGACCTCGATGCCTTCACTCTTCATGTCGATGAAGAACATCGTCAGGCCTTTGTGTTTGGGTACGTTCGGATCGGTGCGCGTCACGATGATGCCGAAGTCCGAATAGTGGGCGCCGCTGGTCCAGATCTTCTGGCCGTTCAGAACCCAATCATCGCCGTCGCGATCGGCGCGCGTTTTGATTCCAGCGAGGTCCGATCCGGCAACCGGTTCGCTGAACAGTTGACACCAGATGTCGTCGCCGCGCGCCAGCGCCGGCAGGTAGTGGCGTTTCTGTTCTTCGTTCGCGTAGGCCATCAGGGTCGGCCCGCACATGCCTTGGCCGATGACGAAGAAGCCATCCGGGGTCACATATCGGTTGACCTCCTGGCCCCAGATCACGCGCTCAATCGGTGCGGCGCCGCGGCCACCGAATTCTTTCGGCCAACCGAGACACGCCCAGCCGGCGTCGAACAGCGTTGCCTGCCATGCCTTCGCGATCGTAACCGCTTGGCCATCTTCGTCACCGCTGGAAAAAGCCGATTCGGACGGGTCCTTGCGCCGCCGCGCATGGACGTCCAGAAAGCTGCGAACTTCCTTTCTGAAGGCTGCCTCGGTGGGGGTATCGTTGAAATCCAAAGTAGCGTGCCCGCAAATGAGAACGCTCAGTGTACGGACTCCACGGAGGCCCCGAAAGCGTTGCGAGTTGAAGGCCGTCAGGGCATCACGCCCACGAAGTTGCAGCAGGCACACGTCGCGGGGGTGCGACAGCGAGTTACACATTGTTGCACTGCGATAGGGGCACGGAAATCGTGCCGAAACATCTGCCTGAGACACTGCTTCCCAAGTCGGACGCAGTGTTAACCCCATCGCTCGTCCGATCGACCCTGAGTCATCTCCCTCCCCAGAGACCTCAAGGTTTTCCGCAAGGGCCCGCTGTCTCTCTCCCCAGAGCAGCGGGCCTGAGCGGCCCTTCCCCCGCAAGTGTCTTTATTACCCTGCTCCTACGCTGTTGCATCAGCGTTAAACGTGGTTTGATTTCGATCACACGAATATGGAGCGCCAGCATGGCGAAGATGTTTCCGAGTCACCCGAATCTCGCCGGCGGATTTGCGCCCATTCAGATGGAATGCGAGGCGCCCGACCTGGTCATTCGGGGTGAAGTGCCGCGTGACCTCAACGGTACGTTCTTCCGCAATGGCCCCAATCCACAATTCGCACCACGCGGCCGGTATCACTGGTTCGGTGGTGACGGCATGCTGCATGCGTTCGCCGTTCGCGACGGCCATGTGTCCTATCGGAACCGCTGGGTGCGCACGCTGAAATGGCGGCTCGAACACGAGGCTGGCACGTCTCTGTTTTCGGCGTTCGATCGGATGGCTTCGGACGAACGCGTGCGCACCATGCAGACCGACGGCCTCGCCAATACCAACGTCGTCTGGCACGCCGGCAAGCTATTGGCGCTCGAAGAAGCGCACGCGCCGTTTCAGGTGGATCCCGACACGCTGGAATCGCTCGGACCGTGGACGTTTCAAGACAAGCTCGTCGGCCCGATGACCGCGCACCCGAAGATTGACCCCGAGACCGGCGAGATGCTGTTCTTCGGCTACAACACCGCTGGCATGATGACGCCGGACATGTCGTTCCACGTTGTCGATCGCAACGGCAGGTTGACCCGGTCAGAGACGTTTCAGGCGCCTTATGCGGCGATGGTGCACGATTTCATGGTGACCCGAGATCACGTGATCTTTCCGATCATGCCGCTAACGGGTTCGATGGAGCGCGCTATGAGTGGCGCGCCGGCGTATGCCTGGGAACCCGAGATGGGGACGCGCATCGGAATCATGCCACGCAGCGGAACCGTGGCAGACATGCGCTGGTTCAAGGGTGATCCGGCGTACGTGTTCCATCCGATGAACGCGCACACGCGTGGTGACACTGTGGTGTGCGACGTGTGCGAGTTTGAGGAAGCGCCGCTGTTTCCCAAACCCGATGGCACGCCGGGAGATCCGTCGAAAGCGGTGCCCAGGCTGACCCGCTGGACTTTCGATCTGGCGCGAAATTCCAGTGACTACAAGGTCGAGCGGTTGAGCGATCTGGCGTGTGAGTTTCCTCGGCTGGATGAACGGCGGACCGGTCTGGATTATCGCTACGGATATTTTGCGTGCGATTCCGAGCCCGAGTCCCGCGTCGGCGGATTCAACGGCATCGGCCGCATCGACCATCACACCGGCAAACTCGACATCTACGATGTGGGCGCGGGCTGCGCAACGAACGAGCCGATATTCGTGCCGCGGTCCGACGATGCAACTGAGGGCGATGGTTATCTGCTGGCAAACGTTTACGACGACAACCGAAAAGCGAGCCATCTGGTGATTCTCGATGCGCAGAACGTCGCCGATGGCCCGCTTGCGACGGCGTATCTGGATCACCGCGTTCCATTCGGCTTCCACGGAAACTGGCAGCCGGCAACGTCAGCGTGACGCTAAGCGTAAGAAAGGTATCCGGTTCGCGCTGATCCGATGGCAATCGAGGCGGTTCTATTCGACGCGGACGGGGTGATTCAGCGTACTCGTGGCGATTGGCGTGAGGTGTTCGCGACAATGCTGGGGCGCAACGACGATCTGGATTCCTTCGTCGCCGATGTGTTCGCTGCCGAGAAGCCGTGTCTGACGGGCGCAGCCGATTTCCCGACAAAGCTTGCTGCGGTGCTGGATCGCTGGAACAGCGTCACGTCGTTGGAGCAGGCGCTGGCAGTGTGGACCGACATCGAAATGCACGGCGATGTCTTCTCGAAGATCGCAGCGGTGCGTGGCGCTGGAACGCCTTGCCATCTCGCGAGCAACCAACAGGCGTTTCGTGCACGCTACATGTCCGATGATCTCGACTACCGGTCAAAATTCGACCACGAGTTCTATTCCTGCCAGTTGGGTTTTGCGAAGCCTGATCGAGCGTACTTCGAGCGCATCATCGAGGTGTTGCAATTACGGCCGGAGCACATCTTGTTCATTGATGATGTGGAGCCGAATGTCGTGTCCGCGCGCAACGTTGGCATACACGCGGTCCACTTCGCCGCCAACGCTGGCGCGCGCGCGTTGAGCGCACATCTTGCCGAGTACGGGCTACATATCGACTGATCCCACCGCCGACGTTTGTGAATGCGACGCTGTGAATACGACGTTGTGAATGGAATGTCGCTGCAAGCGGACATCTTCGCGATACTGTGATTGGGAAGCGCTGCATAAACTGAGCTCAATCGTCGCGTGCAGCACGCCGCTGCGTAGCGTATCGACGACGTTGAGGAAGTACGCATGTATCAACGCATCCTTGGTCGGCTTTCAGTTCGGGCGCTGGGAATCGCGATGCTCTGTACCGCGATCGCGCCGCCGAGCGTTGCAGGCATCATCGTGACCACGCCGAGTGACGTCGCGAGCCACTTCACGATGACGCAATTTGGCGCCGATCTCCGCCCCGACCACTCAGCCGTTCAAAGCGTCAACTCGCCGCTTGGCGGCCAGGTTGAATTCTGGAACGAGGGCGGTTACGCGCTGGTATCGATGACGTTGGACAAGGACGCCAGCTGGTTCCCGAAAGCGCTTGGCGAGGTCTACAAAACAAACGTGGATTGGGTGGAGCTGATTCTGCCGGAGAACACACGCGCCTTTTCGTTTTCGGTCGGCGCATCGAGCAGCGGGTCGGGCTGGGTGGATGGTTTCGACGATCAGGGTAACCATGCGTACCAGAATTTCTCGCTCAGCGCGACGAACACACCTGGGTTCGGCTTTGCGACGACCGGCAGTTGCGGTTCAATCTCCAAGGTCATCGTCGAACCTTGGGAGTGGGGCATCGGCAACTTCGCGATCAGCCAGGGAAGCTGCCCAACGCAAGTGCCTGAGCCCGGTACATTGGGTCTGTTTGCAGCGGGCTTGCTGAGCCTGGTGGCGCTGCGGCGCCGAGTCGGTTAAACGACCATTTCGGGGGGCGCCGGTCGGCGCCGCAACAGCGTGAGTGCCGTTTCGAGAAAGCGTGTTGATGTCGACGCACGTTCGATTTCGAACAGCGGCTGCCTGAATTCACACAGGAAATTGATATAGCGCCGAACGTGCGGCGTGGGTGGCCGCGGCGCGACGCCATGCACGGACCATGGCGAGTTCAGGAACAGTACGAGACGATTCGCACGATAGGCGATGCGCTTCGCTGCGACAATTCGCGTAGGCAGAATGCTCGATCCGTTGGAGTATGCCGGCGTGCCGGTGCATCGATATAAGACGAGGTCACCGCCCGGCGTATCGTCGTCGGGTGCCCTGCAGTAAAGCAGGGCATTGAAAAGCTTGGTTGGATGATCGACGTGTGCCGAACGGACGCTCGAGCCACGGGTCACCGGCGAATTGACGCCGAACTGGCAGTCGAGCGAAATTTCCTCGGTAAATGCTGCGCCCTTATCGCGGACACCTACGCGAAACTCCTCGAGCGGTCTTTCCGCCAACTCCTCGAGGCCGGGGTGGATCGTCAATAGATGTGACTTCACCAGTGGCAGTGCGTCGCGCCAGAAAGCCGCCGACACATGGTAGCGGAAGAACTCGTGCCATGACGGCGCAATCTGCGCGTTGGCAAGCACGTCTGGTGCCGATAGCAAGTACAAGTGGTTGTTCTCGATGCGCCGTCCGCGCCGGTTTACATCATCGAGCGACGGAAATTGCGCGGCGAGCGCCGCGTATCCTTCCGGGTCGAGCGCGTCGTCGAGCAGTAAATGAGGGAACGGGTCGGTCTGTAGCGATAGCCTTCGGGCGCGTGCCAGCACACTGGTCATTCACCGGCACCCCTTTGTATTGAATAGGCTTCGCGCAGTTCGGGTTCGGAGATGTTCGCACCGCCATACATGCCCTGGATCGGATACTGGAACGGCAGATCGCGGGTCTTGCGTAACAGGGCGACGACGCTGACGTTCGGGCCGGCCGTCATTACGCGTCGCAGCGCCATGCTGAGCGCACGGCGACTACGCTTGCCGGCTTTGCCGATGCCCAACAGATGCGCGAAGGACCCGCGCGGACTGCCGTCGATCGCACAACGTTCCTGCAGTTCTTCGCTTCGCAGGGCCGGGGTGCTGTGATCGCCCACCTCGACACCGCGGTTGCTGGCTACCGACAGGCGGCACACGTCGTAGCCGTTCGCAGCGGCGAGATCGTAGAACAGGATGGGGTTGTAGCTGAAGAAGCCGTGGTTCAGATAGTTGACGAACGGCAGTACGTGCAACATCGCGCCGCCGACTTTGCACAACGCGTGGGCATTCGAGAACACCGCGGACTGGTTGAATACGTGCTCGCCTGTGCCGTTGTTGGTGACCAGATCAAAGGTCTCGGAAAAGCCGTAATGGCTGGCGAGGTCGCGATTGAGGTCCATCACGAGGCTGCCGTAGCGGCCATTGACATCAATGCAGCGATACGATGCGAAGCCGAGCGCGCGGTAGTAGTCGGACGTACTGGCGCTGAGTTCGGCTTCGCTGCGCGTACCGATGTCGCGCAGTAGCGCGGCATCGAACGGTATCCTTTGCGCCAGCAGACACGCAGTCACACGCTCAAGGTCTTCCGCTCTCGGCTTGAAGGTCTGGTTGCCTAATTCTACGACGCTTGGCGCGGCGCTCAGCACGGTCCGCAGGTCGGCGACCAGTTGCAGCATCAGGGAATGGAAGGCCATGACAGCGACACTCATTAATGGAGAGGCAAAACATCCTGCGGGATACAGTCCTGTTGCTGCGCACCAAGCATCTGCAATCTGAACTGCCGCGACGCAAATATCGCAGAACCCCAATCGCGTTGCATCTGTCAAGCCGATGCGCGGTCACGCGTCAGAGTTTTGCGATACGTCTCACGAAACACATGCAGTGATTGACTGGGCTTGCGGCATTGCGATGATGACGTGCGGGCGATAGGGGGACAAACGTCGCCCGCGACAGGTCGCTTATAGTTTGTATGCCTCCAGCCCGAAGTCTGGCGAGGCAATGAGGTGTTCATGAGAGGCCACACCTTCGCGACGACATTAATATGTCTCGCCGTGGCAGCAGGGGCCGATGCCGCAGGCGGCAAAGCCCCGCAGACCCGGACCGCGCCCCAGGAATCGGTCGAGCGAGCATTGTTCCGCTCTGATGATAGTCAGCGCTGCCAGCCGACCGAGGCCAACATCAACGGATGGTGCGTCGCCGCATTGGCCGGTACCCTCGTGGTTCTGCAGTTGCGCCGCAAGCAAGCCGCGCTACAGCGATCGGTTCTGGACCTCTGACAAAATGACCCAGCGCAATTCCGAGCGAGCGTCGCCGCAGGATATTACCGAGATCCGCTCGAGCCCGGCCGTGACCGCTGCGCATGCCGCGTTGTCGTTGCCGATCAACGTGCGAGCGCCGCGAAATCGCAGTGTTCACACGCTCGATGTGACGCCTGGCGACGCCGTACCCTCGTTCGTGCTGAAGTCGTTGTTTCACCCCGTGTTGACAGTTCTGGCGCTGCTCGCATGCGTTGCATTGTGGGGGCGCCCGTTCAACGGTTCCTACATCCTGCTGGGCGCGCTCGGATTCCTGGTCACCGGCGATCTGTTCAACGTATCGAAGGTTCAGGCGCGCGGCGCGCTCGCGCGATGGCTGCGGCCGTTGCTGTCAATCGCGCTACGTTGGCTGCCGGCAGCGGCGCTGATCTGGCTGCTGATCGTGGTCGCGGGCATCCAGGACCGGTTTGACCCACGCGTGTATATCAGTTGGATGGTGTTCACACCGGTGATCCTGTGGCTGGGTGAGGTGTTGATGTTCGCGAGCCTGCGCCGTGCAGGCGCACGCACTCGATCGCAGCGGCGCGCCGTGATTGTCGGGGTCAACGAGTTGGGGCTTCAACTGCACCGGACCTTGCGAGGTGAACTGCAAGCCACTGAGGTGTTGGGATTCTTCGAAGACCGCCGGGAGTTGCCGCCGGAGGTTAGCGTCCGTGTGTTGGGACGAACGCACGATGTTGCGCAGTACGTGGTACGCAATCGAGTTCAGCGCGTTTACATCACATTGCCAATGACTCGCCAGCAACGGATTACCGAGTTGCTCCGTTCGCTCAACAACTCCACAGCGTCGATCTATTTCATACCCGATCTGCTCGGGTTCGATCCGCTGCATGCGCGCTTGGACGTCGTGGCGGGACTGCCGGTTATCGCGCTGCGTGAATCGCCGCTGTTCGGCGTCCATGCGCTCGGCAAGCGCCTCTTCGATCTGATTGGCAGCGCGATTCTGATTTGTCTCTGCGCGCCGATTCTGTTGATCGTTGCTGTTGGAGTTCGACTCACGTCACCCGGACGCGTGCTGTTCCGGCAGAATCGATTCGGGTTGAACGGCGATACGATCCAGGTTTGGAAGTTCCGCTCGATGAGCGTCGTCGAAGACGGCGAGGTTCAATTCAAAGCAGTTGCGCCGTCCGACGCCCGCGTCACGTCGTTTGGGCGATTCATCCGCCGCACCTCACTGGATGAGTTGCCACAACTGTTCAACGTACTGCTTGGCAACATGAGTCTGGTTGGGCCGCGGCCCCACGTAGTGGCCATGAACGAACGGTATCGGCAGGTTATTCCGCGCTACATGGTGCGGCACAAAATCAAACCCGGAATCACCGGCTGGGCCCAAGTCAACGGGTGCCGCGGCGGCGATGACCTCGAATCGATGCGGGCGCGTATTCGCTTCGATCTGTACTACCTGCGCAACTGGTCACTGGGGTTTGATCTGCGCATCTTGCTGCGAACGGTTGTCGTTCTTCTAAAGGAAATTCTCGCCGGCTGAAACGCCGCGGAACTCAGCGAACTCGTCGGCGCCGATCCAGCGGATGACCCGCTTCGTCGCGCGGCAGCGCACCGTAGCTGCCAAAACGCGCCATGTTGCCGGGGCGGCGCACCCAGTAGAATATTGCGGTGGCAACGATGGCAATGAATGCCGTCACTAATACGCTGAACGTCATCGTCATTCTCTGGGGGGACATTGAGCGTTCACTACAGACCGAATCGCCGACGATTTCACTACGCGATTCCCGTAACCATTCTGCTGTCGGTATCCGGGTACGCCGAAGAAGTGCCGACGCTGTTCGATGATGACGCCTCGATTGCGATTTCACTGGAAGGACCGATGTCCGAGATTGCTCGCGACCACAGCGCGGATCCGGGCTATCGTGACGTAACGCTGATCCTGCAAGATGGCGCCGTCGGTGCCGTACGTATTCCGTTGAAAATCAAACCGCGCGGCAAGTCGCGCCGAAGTGTATCGGCCTGTCGGTTTCCGCCGCTGCGTTTGAACTTTCCGAAGCACGGGCCGCAGCAAGGCACAGCGTTTTCGAATCTCGACAAGATCAAACTCGTTACCCATTGCGCCAGGTTGGGCAATTCGAATGCGGCTTACACCAACCGCGTGCGGCTCGAGCTTCAGCTGTATCGAGTCTTCAATCGCATCTCCCCAACGAGCCTGCGCGTCCGCGCCGTCGACGTGACGTATGTGGATACCAGCCGCGCAAACACGCGCGACACCCATGTCGGCTTTCTGATCGAACCGATTGAGGTGCTGGCGCATCGCGTCGGCATGACAGTGGCACGGGTGGACTCGATCGAGCGGGACAATCTGGATGCTGGCCAGGCCAACTTCGTGGAGGTGTTCGAGTACTTCGTCGGCAACACCGACTTTTCTATGATTCGAGGTCCGAAAGGGGAGCCCTGTTGCCACAATATCGAACTCCTTCGATCGGCGAATGGCAGGCTGTTCCCGATCCCATACGATTTCGATGCCACCGGGGTGGTCGCTGCGCCATACGCGAAGCCTGTTGCGTCGCTCGGGATCCGATCGGTTCGACAACGTCTATATCGTGGCTACTGCCGGGCGGATGTTGTGGTTAACAACACCCTTGCCGTGTTCCGTGAAGCCCAATCGGACATCTATGCACTGTTTCGCGACGACGCTCGTCTCGAGCGCCGAACCGCTGACAAAACGCTCGCCTACTTCGATGAGTTCTACGCGACGGTGAACCACCCCGACGCGTTGCAAAGCAAACTGCTGGCGCACTGCCTGTGATGGCGTTCAAGCGAGAATCGGCTCCCCCACGCCAAGCCAGCGCGCGAGTATCCGGCTGACACGCGGATGTGTCAGATAGCCGTAGACGCAGTGCGGGTTCGAACGTCCATAGCGGACGGCGAGATTGTAGATGCTCACGTCCTCGATGCTGCTGATGACGCGCGAATCACGCATCGCCTTGAAGTCATTCCCGATGCGTTCGTCGTGACAGACATAGTCGTCCTCTGCCGCAACGTTGATCCACGAGACGATGTTGTCGGGATACTTTTGCGGACGCTGTCCGGCGCCGCCGCCCAGGCGGCGCTTGACGCTTTCATCACCGAGCGGTGCACCCAGCGTCAACCAGAGCGAGACTTTTCGTTTGGCTTCGGGACTGCCTTCGCCGCCGGATAGTGCGAGCAACGAATTGTAGGCGAGCACGCACCCCATGCAGTGCGACACAAGCAGGATATCGTCGCCGCGGTGCATCGCGTCGCCAACTGTTTTACGCAGTCGCGCATCGACGGCTCTCAGCGTGCCACCGTCGCTGCGCCAATAGTCGACGAGTTCCGGCATCAACCGTTGCAGCGCGCGCTGTTTGAGTCCGAGTGCCGCCAGGGTCGGTGCGCCGATGTCTGCCAGGAATTCCTTCAATGGCGTTTTGCCGGGCAGCCGTTCGTAGTATTGGCGACGGAACTGCTTCGTCTTCGAAAGCCCGGCCAGTGCAGAAACCGTATCGTTCAGGTCCGCCAGGTCGAGCGCCGCATCATATCGGCGTCCAGCCGCCGTCAGGACGCTGTGGATCTCATCGCCGTAGTAGACGAACTGGACATTGCAGCGGTCGAACGCTTCCAGTGCTGGCGCTGCGTCTCGCGCCAGACCGGCGCGCAGCGCACGCGTCCATAGTGCTTGCAGTTGCGCGCCTTCCGGTTTGAAGCCGCGGCCGTGAATCAGGATCAGTGTCTTGGCCGCGTCGCGCTCAGCGGGTTCGATAGATTGCAAGCTTCGCCCTCCCGTGCCCGGCTTCATCGGCGATCATCAGGTCGCCGTTCGACGAAAGGGCGAGGCCTTCGGGTTGCCGGTGACGTGGCGCTGATAGCCGCGTCACCGACGTCACGTGGCCGTCGAGATCAATCTCGGCCAGCGCATGCTGCCGGCCCGAGAGCAGCCATACATGCGCACCGTCGTGAGCGATTTCGATGGCCGACGGATTGAAGCGGTGCGCGCCGATCGGATCAGCGAGGGCCTTCTCGGAAACGCGGATCGATGCGTTCCGGTCGACTTCGCGTCGTTGAATCGACCACGCAAATATCGCGACCCAGCCGTTGAGTGAGGCGATCCGCGGACTTTTGCACGAGGCCAGCAGTACCTTTCGCAGTGGATCGTACGCGAGTCCTTCCAGTTCGCAGTCGGCGCCGAGGCCGGTATCGGTCACCTCATACGTGACATGCTCACCATCGGCGCCTTCGACAGCCCGGTAAAGCCGCCCGTCGCTGGTCATCAGGTAGAAGTCCATGTCCGCGAGCGCGATGCCCTCGAAATCCCCGCGCGCGACAGGCTTGCCAAGCGCAAATGCTTTCACGAGTTTACCCCGTTGCGGATCGATCTGATAAATGATCGCGCGCTCGTCGTCGTGTGCGAACAAGCGTCCGTCGCTGCTCAGCGCGAGTCCGGAGATTTCATCGAGCTGCTTCGGCAGCTTCCATTGCACGACGTCCCGTGCGGTCGGATCGAATGACGTCTGCGCGCCGGGTTGCGACTGACCGCATGCAACCAATGCACTGAGTGTCAGCGCAACCAGCGCCGGTACGGAACCGATGCACTCAAAGATCCTGGTCATCGTGTCCGCGCCCGGTCAGAAACGAAAAAAACCGCGTGTTCAGATTCACGCCATAGTCGATTTTCCATAGCACCAGGGTCAAATAGACGTATGCAATCGAGACAACGCCTGAAACGCTGACCGCACTGATTCCAGCGCCAAGACCGACGGCAATCGCGATGAAGATGTACAGCGCCTGGGCCGGGTCTTGCAGCGTGAATCGAAATCGTACCGCGGCGACGACACCTGCAAGGCTGAAGGCAAGCGCGAGGCTGCCGTGTACGATCATTGCGATGCCCGCGACGATGACCGGCAGCACCATGATCGTTTGTGCGAACGATCGATCGACGTCTCGGTCTTTGGTCGTAATGAAGTAGACCCAGGAGACCGGAACCATCAGCAACACCGTGCAGATGATCGCGATGGCGAGATTCATCGGTGCGCTCCACAGCAGCAACGTCGCGCCGTCAGGGCTGTGGACCGGTTCGAAGTCGGCGGCGTTGCGATTCAACAACTCCTGGACGCCACCGACCGGAAGAAAATCATGCAACTCGGCGAACGCGTTTACGAGATATACCGCGATACAGATCAACAGCGCGTAATACACCGTGATGAGTAGTAGTGGACCTCCGATACTCGAGGATCTTCGCATCGGCTACTCCAGCGCTGGCCATTTCCCGACGATCGCATCTCGCCGCTCGAGCACGGCCTTGATTTCGCGGGGCTGCAGCTGGTCGCCCAAGGTGTCAACCAAGGTCTGCTCGTCGAGCGCAATCAAACGTTCGCGCAAGCCCGTCGGCAGCTTCGGCCACTCGACATTCGCGCCGCCTCGCAGCCCACTGCGCGTGAACGCGCCGCCTTGGTCGCGCAGACGCAACTCGTGCGTCGCGCGATCGTAGCCGAGATTGTCGATGCTTCGCGCGTTGTTGCCGATCAGCGCATCGAAGGCGAGCATCAACAGGTAGTCGTTGCCGGCCTCGCAGGGATTCAGGCGGAATATGCCGTCGTCGCGCCGCTGCCGCTCGGAGCGCCAGCCGCTTCCAGTTGCGGTCAAAAGCCCCATTTTTCCGTCGATCTCGCGTGCAGCCGCTGGTGGAACGATCCCGAGACCCAGCAGGTGGTCGAGCCGATAGGCGGCGAGTTCACGGCGGAGACGGTCCTTCGAAAGATGGACGAAACGCGCCATGACTGGGCCGTTGGCCGTCGCGAGCGTGACATTCGACTCGCCGTTTGCACCTGGCACGGGCGCCGAAGCCGATATGGCTGCTGACGCGAGCAGTGCGGCCGTTGCGTCGCTCGCTTGCCAGTTCCCGGAATAGGGCGTCGGATCGGCGCTCACCTGCTGCGGCGTCTGGTCGCCTGCGACGATGACGCGATCTTGTCCGTTTTCGATGACCAACGCAGTCGGGTGGCCGTGAAAAAACGCTTCGAGCATGCCGGTGTCGAGCATCACCACGATGCCGCCGAACCGCGACGACGCTCTACGATTGCGCGTTGGCGTATGGCCAATCACGACCCGGCGCACCGACAATTCGTCGAGGCTGTGTTGCAGGCGATCGCGTTCGATCAACGCATGACAGAGGGCGGTGCCGCGGTACCACAGCGGACCGCCATCCGAGAGTAGATCGGCCGGCGCCGTCGCAGAAGCAGTCGTGGTCGTGGTCGTGTTCAGCGCCTGCACCAACTCTTCGTGAAAGTGGGTGTTCGCGGCGGCGAATCCGAGTGCCCCCACTGTGGCCGGAATGCCGCCATGCACGTACGCCGTGTCGTTGATGACGATCAATGCCGGGTGACCGAGCAGCCACGCGCCGTAACGTCCATTTGCAGAGAACGCCTGACGCAGTTCTGCTTCGCCGGGTCGCGTCTCTGTAATGGGTATCGGTGCCGCAGACGAAGCATCGGCGAAGGACGCATATTCGGCATCGGAGACATAGCGATAGTCACCGGTCAGATTCATCAACTCGTGGTTGCCGAGCACCATATGGACGAACCCGCCAGCGCGCGGTGCTTCCGTTTCGAGCCGCATCATCAGGTCCATGACGGCGCGAGAGCCCGGGCCGCGGTCGATGAGATCGCCGAGGCTGACGAGGTGGGTTGCACCGCCCGACCAATGCAGTGACTTATCGACTACGCCGGTTTGCTGCAGCAGCGCGACCAGTTCAGTGTATGCGCCGTGCACATCGCCGAACACAACTACCCGCCCAACGCCTTCCCAGCGCCAGGTTGGCGGGTCCGCTGCCGCCCGAACTGACACCAGCGACGCTGCGAGCAGCAGCACGGGTAACCAGTACCGGTGACGGATGATCCCCATGTTCCTTTGCCCCCGAACACGCCCTGGCCAACGTGTCATGCAATACCATGCGGCATTCACCGCTGGCAATGGTTCGATCACTCAAGGAAAATGCCGCCCCGGAGAGATGGCCGAGTGGTCGAAGGCGCTTGACTCGAAATCAAGTAAACCCTTACCGGTTTCCAGGGTTCGAATCCCTGTCTCTCCGCCACCCTAAGCTAGCAATAAATCGGTTTAGTCTCAGCTTCGATGTCTTCACGGGGACGCGCGGGCGATACGATGAGGATCAGCGTGTTCGCGAGGGGGGAACGGCTCGGGCCCGCGACGTATGCCCGCTCGTGCCGCGGCGTGCCTGCGAAGTCGCAGTTGTTAACGCTCAGGCGCACGAACGGGGATGAAGTTGATCGAGTTGGAGGACGCGAACATACCCGGCAAGCTGAGCGATGCTGGCAAGGTCCGTGCAGATATCGATGGTTCGACGAACCGGTACCTGTTCGCGATGCACGGCGGGGGATCGATTGCGCTACTGGCCCCGTGGATTTGGGGTACGGCGGCGTGATCGCGACCGATCTGCTTACGGTCGGCTCGGGAAGTATCGTCGGCTTCGCGCTTGGACTGCTGGGCGGCGGCGGTTCAATTCTGGCCGTGCCGCTGTTGATCTATGTGGTCGGCATCGGCTCGACGCATCTTGCAATCGGTACCAGTGCGCTGGCGGTCGCTGCCAACGCCTTCGCCAATCTCATTCCCCACTCGCGGGCGGGCAACGTGAAATGGCCGTGTGCCGCGGTGTTTGCACTGTCGGGCGTCGTTGGCGCCGCAGGTGGTGCTGCGTTGGGCAAACTCGTGGACGGCCAAAGGTTGCTATTTTATTTCGGGCTGGTGATGGTGGCTGTTGGGGTCGCGATGTTGCGCCCCCGTGCCACATCTGGCGATGCATCGGTGCATATCAATCCGGCAATCGCCTGGCGCCTCGTGGCAACGGGCGTGGTAGTCGGAGCAGTATCGGGCTTTTTTGGGATCGGCGGCGGTTTCCTGATCGTGCCGGCGATCATGCTCGGCAGCGGCATGGCGACGCTGAACGCGGTGGGTTCATCGCTGTTGTCGGTTGGTGCGTTCGGCCTGACGACTGCACTGTCCTATGCGTTTGCAGGAATGGTGGACTGGCCGGTTGCAGGCTTGTTCGTGCTCGGCGGAATTGGCGGCGGCGTGGGCGGCGTAGCGCTCGCCGGCCGGCTCGCCACGCGCCGTGCCGCACTCGGCCAGGTGTTTGCGGTTGCGGTTCTGGCGGTAGCCGGCTTCGTTCTGTGGCACGCCGCGCCGGCATTCTTTGGCTAACCAATCGGCCGCAGGGATGCTATCGGCAAGGATCGGCTGTGTGATCAGTCGACGTTCGGAATTGGTGGTGCCGGTGCCCGCCGCGATGTTCAAGACGTGCAGCAGCTTGCACTCGGGCGACAGTTCCAGCACCTTGCCGCCGGGCCATTGGGCTACGTAAATGTTGCCCTTGCCGTTCGATCTTCATGCTGTCTGGTCCGAGCTCGCTGACGTGCAACGTCTTCTGGTCGGGCGAGACACCGATTCCATTGGCATAGTTCAGGTCCGATCTCGCCCTTACTCCGAGCTTTTGGTCACCAACTCCACGTAAGTCCGATGCCCGGCCCCGCCACCGTCGCATCGAACTTCAAGCCTTCGTCGTCGTAGTCGACCGTCAGATACCGGTATGCGCCGAACAGCGAAAACCCGCGGCCGAGATGCGCTCCGATCGTTGCAATAAGTTGCACGTCGAGATCGGCGCCAACGCCGAACCCGCCAAGGTCTCCGCGAAGATCCGTGTACCAACGCTCACCGAATGAATGGTTCCATTGCACGCCGACGAAGGGGTCGAGCCAGGATCCGGTTGCGCGCGTATGCGAGCCAGGTGTTAGTCGCACGCCAACCTTCGCACTGATGTAGCGCCCACCGCCTAGAATCCTGAGTCCTTCGATCGAGGTCGTGTGACTCGCACCCAGTTCCGAGATGGTCCCGGATACCTCGAGCTTGGTGCTCAGCAGACGTTTGTCGAAGCCGTCCGAATAGTCGACGTACATGCCGTCTACGAACCAGCCCCAATCTGGCCCCTCCGCTTCGAAATGCCCGGACGCATAGGCCTGTAGGTTGTCGACCGACCAGAATGAGTAGTCCGGGCTGACCGGGGTGTCGACGCCGCCGTTAGCCCCGAACTGTCCGGTCAGCGTGGCGGCCCATAGATAAGGGGAGATCTGATACTTCCAGGCAGCGGAATCCGCAGCATGTGAAACAGGACACCAGCCGATGAAAACGCATGCAATCCCGGCGAGCCGGCACGCGCGAAATCCTGGACCCATGAACCCCCCTTTTGACGCGGCACGAAAATTAGGATCGAGCAACAGGAACTCGATTTTGTCATGGCGTGTAGCACCAAGGCAGCTGGTTGGCGCCGCGGCTTCCTCGATTTGCCCGCGGGCTTAAGCCCGCGCGGCGCGTCAGGTAGAATCCGGCTCCCACATTCCTATCGTTGGACTTCTCATGGCAGACGCGCGCGCGGTATTCGAAGTCACGGCCCAGAGCTTCCAGGCCGATGTCGTCGAACGCTCCCGGCAGGTCCCTGTCGTGGTGCTGTTCTGGGCCGATCAGCTGCCGCCGGCCAAAGATGCTCGGCGCGTGCTTGAAACCCTCGCCGGGCAATACGGCGGGAAATTTGCGCTGGCCCTGTCCGACGTTTCCCGCGACCAGCAACTGGCGCAGTCGCTACGCGTCCAAGGGCTGCCGAGCATTCGGGTCATCCAGGACGGCCAACTGATCGACCAGATGGAAGGTCCGCAAGGCGAGCGCGCGTTGCGCGCGATGCTGGACCGGCTGACGATGACCAGCGGTGAATTGTTGCGCGAGCAGCTCGACGGCGTGCTGGCCTCCGGCGACTACGCAGCGGCGCGCGAGATGCTGCAGCAGGCGCTCGCCGAAGAACCGAACAACCCGGCATTCAAGCTCGAATATGCGGATGTGCTGATTTTGAGCGGTGATCTCGACCAGGCACGCAGCGTGCTTGCGGCGGTGCCGGAAGGCACCGAGGGTCGTGATCGCCCGGTAACGCGGTTGGAGATGATGGAAGAAGCGGCCGGCATGGGCGACAGCGACGAGATTGAAGCCGGTTTGGCGAAGAACCCTGATGACTTGGAACTGCGCTATCGAGCTGCGGTTGTCGAGGCGGTGCACGACAACTATGAGGTCGCGCTGGATCACGCGATGCATATCCTGCAAACGGATCGCAAGTTCCGCGACGACATCGGCCGAGCGACGTTGGTGCGAATTTTTGCGCTGTTGCCGAAGGGTTCCGAGCTTGCAAAGGCATACCGCCGCCGCATGTTCGCGCTGATGCACTAGCCCACGCAGCCTCGCCGTTGCAGGTGTCACGGCACGGCTGCGTTGCACGTATCACTGTGCACGGCATCGCAGTAACGGCACACGGGCGTTCGCTATCCTTCAGCGTCGATCGACGAAATCTGGCGGTTGCGCGGCATGGAAGCTCGGCAATTAGCATCGGCTGCACGGCTGGTTCTTTCATTTGGGGACAATCAACGCTCGTTGACGTTCGCCGACGGCCGGGAATTCAGTGTTGGCCGCGACACTGACTGCGATGTCGTGCTGTGGCGGCCGCTTGCCTCACGCGTTCACGCGCAAATCGTATGCCGTCGCCAATCGTTCTGGCTGGTTGACGTCAGCAGCAACGGCACGTTCGTGCGCAGCGAAGACGAAACGGTGCTGTATCTGCACCGTCGCAGCGCACGCCTGTGGGGCAAAGGATGGATCAGCTTCGGCGAGCCGCTGACGGCGGATTCGGTCGTCAGTTTCATGCACGCAGGGTGATTCGATGAACGATCGTTGGCGCTACGCAGCGGAAACGCATCCGGGCAACCGGCGCAAGAACAATGAAGACGCGGTGTTCGCGTGTCCTCACCTGGCCCTCTGGGCGGTTGCCGATGGAATGGGCGGGCATTCGGCCGGCGACGTGGCGAGTCGGGCGATCACCGAAGCGCTGGCGGAGGCAAAGCCGTGCGTCTCGCTCGCCGAAATGGTCGATCAGATCGACGATCTACTCTGCGACGTCAACCACCGCTTGCGCGATCACGGTCAGACGCATTTTCGCGGTCGCACCGTTGGCAGCACTGTGGTGACGTTGCTGGCCGATGAAGATGTTGGTGTCGCGTTATGGGCCGGAGACAGCCGCTTATATCGTCTGCGTCATGGCGTGCTCACTCAGATCACCCGCGACCACAACCCGATTGGCGACCTGCTCGACGATGGATTGATCACGGAGCAGACTGCGCAGGCGCGCGAAACCAACGTCGTTACGCGCGCGGTCGGCGGGCACGGGCAGCTGTTTCTCGATGTCGCGGTGTTCGATATTTGTCTCGGTGATACGTTTCTGCTGTGCACCGACGGACTCTATCGGGAACTCGCGCATCAAGATATCAGTGAGCTGCTGGCAACGGAAAACGTCCGTGAGTCCGCTTCGATGCTGGTGGCTGAATGCCTTGTGCGGGGTGCACGAGACAACGTGTCCGTCGTGATCTCGCGCCGGGAGCGCTGATGGTGGCAATGACGGAAAAGCAGCCGGACACGACCGACACCACCGCCGACGACGTTACAGTGCTGCGCGGCAACACCGGTTCCGGCAGCGGAGCGCCGGCGGCGACGCCGCGCATTCTGAAACAGCGATTCATCCTCGACGAAAAGCTCGGCTCGGGTGGCATGGG
Organism: uncultured Gammaproteobacteria bacterium; assembly: GCA_963735085.1. GTDB lineage: Bacteria > Pseudomonadota > Gammaproteobacteria > Pseudomonadales > Azotimanducaceae > DATJGR01. The sequence continues at coordinate 221,094 of CAVTJP010000005.1, read as the reverse complement.
CACGGTCTATCGCGCGAAAGATCTGCGCAAAGTCGAAGCGCAGGACCGCCAACCGTACGTCGCGATCAAGGTCCTGAACAACGACTTCCGGGCGCACCCGGATGCGTTCATTGCGTTGCAGCGCGAGGCCTCGAAATCGCAGGGTATCGCGCACCCCAACATCGTCTCCATCTTCGATTTCGACAAAGACGGCGACGTGCCGTACATGACGATGGAACTGTTGCAGGGTCAGGAACTGGCGAGCCTGTTGAAAGAGTACCCGAACGGACTGCCCGACGCCGTCCTGTGGCCGTTGCTCGAAGGCATGTGCGCCGGCCTCAAACGTGCGCACGATGCCGGCATCACGCACTCGGATTTCAAGCCCGGCAACGTGTTCGTCATGCGCGACGGTTCCGCGAAGATTCTCGATTTCGGCATTGCTCGAGCGGTCCGTGTGCATCACTACGATGGTGACGAGACCGTCTTCGATCCAGCGAAACTCGCGGCATTGACGCCGGCGTTCGCCAGCCGCGAGATGCTGCTGGGCGAAACACCGGAACCCGCCGACGACATTTATTCATTGGCGGTGGTCATCTATCTGATGCTGACCGGCCATCATCCTTACGACCGTGTTCGCGCCGACGAAGCGGCTGATCGGGGATTGAAGCCTGAACGGGTCAAGCGTCTAACGAGAAGGCAGTGGCGTACGCTCGCGCATGCGTTGGAATTGGAACGCAACAACAGACCGGATAACGTCGCCGAAGTGATCGACGGCCTGTTGCGACCCTCGGCAGCGCGGCCGTGGTGGATTGTCGGCATCGCTGCGACAGTTGCGATCGGTACGATGGCCGTGTGGCTGGGAACATCTGAAGTAGATCGATCGACGGTCGCGCGCGATACGTTGATCTCTGCGGAGGTCGCGCGGATCGACCGGCTGTTGAGCGATAGCGATTTCGACGAGCGCTGGAAGCACCGGCTCGATGAAGAAATCAGGGCGCTTGCTGTGCTGGATCACACCGGAAAGGTGCGCGGGACGGTGCGCGCGCGCGTGCTCAAAGCGCTGAAATCCAGAATGGAGTCCACCTCTGATTTCGACTCGGCCCTGACGCTACTGCAGTACGCCGATGCGATAGCCGGCGGCCGATTCAGCGCCGGTCACACAATGTTGGAGAGGCACGAAGCGGCGCGACTACGCGCGCTGACACGCAGCGACAAATTCGATGAAACTTGGCTGGATGATGTCGAAACCGAACTCGCTCGCTTTGAACGCGCATTTCCCGACAGCGTCGATAAGGCTGAGCTCGAGTTGGATCTCGGCGACGCTTATCTCGCTTCGATTGGTCGAGTTCTGGCATCCGGCGATGCGGCGCGCGCGGAAGCATTGATCCAACTGGCGCAGCCGCGCGTGTTCGATCCAGACGCGTTCAACGCGTTCGACCAGAAATTGGATGCGATGCGCAAGTCGATTGCGCGCGCGCAAGCGCAGGCAGCGCGAAAATCCGACGTCGCCACCGTTAAGTCCGAGCTTGCGAAGCTGACCCGCACAAGCTGCCAACAAGCTGATGGCGGTGTGATCGGTCGTCGCGCGGCGGTACTGAGGAAGCGCTACCCCAAGGAAAGCGCAACCATCAACTCGACGTTGACGAACTGGCTAGCGCGATGCGTGGTGGAACTCGGTGAGGTCGATCAGGATCAAGCGATGTCGCTGCGGCAGCAGGGGCTGGCCGCATTTCCAGGTGTACCGAGTCTCGCAAACCTGAAGCTCGATCCATGCGGCATGCGGTACCTCGTTGGCAAAGGTACCGCGGTCGGACGCAGCGGCTTTTGCACCGATGATCTGGGCGATGGTCTGGCCGGCCCACGCATGGTGGTGGTCGCGGACGACGGCCATCGCTTTGCGATTGGAAAATTCGAAGTGTCGCAGGCGGATATCGCACCGTTCTGCGCGCATAGCGGCCTCTGTCTGAGCATCACCGGCGGCGCTCAACCGGCCACTGGCATCGGCGTTCACGTCGCGTGGGCGTATGCGGAATGGCTGTCGCAGCGCAGCGGATATGTATATCGCTTGCCGACCCGAGCCGAATGGACGTACGTGGCCCGCGCGGGTGCGCCCGATCCGAATCGGAATTGTCAGGTGCACCTGGCGGGTGTCAGCCGTGGCAGTCAAACCGTGCCGGTGACGTCGGGAGCACAGAACAAGCTTGGTCTCGTCAACGTGTTCGGCAATGCACGTGAGTGGGTGATGGACGGCGACAAACCGGTTGCAATGGGCGGTTCGTATGCCGATCCGATTTCGGCATGCGATGTCGATTCGTCACAGACCGTGGCTGATACCGGCGATCCCGCGACCGGATTTCGATTGGTCAGGGAGGTTCCATGACGTTGTTGCGGCTGAGTCCGGACAGCGAGCGTCTGCGGCGGATCGCCAAGGCGCACGCGGCGGGCGAACTGTCGACGCCGGATTACCGACGCATCCGAGCCGAAGTCATCGAACGTTTCGGAGACGATGCGGGCGCGGATCATGGCGATGACACTGAGCCGCGCTGGCTCGAGCGGCCGGTCGCGGCGCGGATCAAGACTGATCCTTCCGTCGAAGTCGACATCGTCCGTCCGGTATCCCGCGTGCGTGGCTGGTGGCTGGCGCTGGCTGCCGCCGCTGCCGTGCTTGCCATCGTCATCGGGTCGACCGCAGCCTGGGGCAGCAGCATCCCGCCAGTAAAGCAACGCGATCCAAACCCGGCCACCAGCCAGCGGATGCCGGTGGGCCATCTGCAGATTCGCAATTTCGTCGGTTATCCGGACCTGGGCATTACCGCGAAATCGGTCGATGCATTGCTCGACACGGCGTTGGCGGATCTCGCCAAGGCATCGCAACCCGGTCCGAGTGGTTTCACGCAGGCGGAACTGGCGGAAATCGGTATGTTCCTGAAGTCGATCGGCGCAGCGGACGGTCAACCGCTGAAGCTGTCGGATGCGGCCCAACTCAACGTCCTGATCGCGTCGCAGCAGAAGCGCCGCGGTGCTTCGGTAGTGGAACTGGAGCAGGTCGCGGCGCGCTTGACGGCGTTTTATCGCGCGCACGGTCTGCCGCTTGCAACGGCGTTTCTGCCGTCGCAGAACGTCGTTGATGGCGAGGTATTTTTCGAAGTACTGCCCGGCACGCTCGAAAGCGTGCATGTGAACGCGTCGAAGGTTGCGGCGAAATTGCTGATGAGCGCGTTCGATGACCAGCACGGTGAACCGGTGCGCCGGGATCGCGTCGAATCGGCGATGTATCTGATCAACGATCTGCCAGGACTGGATGCGCAGGCGAACTTCGTTGCGGGCAAGGCGGTTGGCGCCACCGACCTGAATCTCGTTGCGCGCAACGAACACAGTTGGGCGACACAACTGCGCATCGACAACGAAGGCGACGATCAAACGGGCCGCGAACGCGCCTTCGTCGATGCAAGCTGGCTCGATCCTTCCGGGCATGGCGACGCGCTGACTGCAGGGCTGCTTGCCACGCGCAATCCCGAAAACAGTTACTACGGCTATCTGGGCTACGAGGCGCCGCTGCAGGGCTTACGGACGCGCCTGCACACGCGCCTGTCGCGCGACGAATTCGACTACAGCGACGGCGGGGCTTCGCTGAACGGCACCGCCGACACCGCTGAACTGGGCGTCACCGAGGTGTTGGCCCGCAGCCGTACGCGATCAGTCTCGTTGGATGCCGGGCTGAACTATCAGAAGCTGCAACTCGACGAGGACGGCGCCGGCTCGCTGACCGATCAGTCGTTGTGGTATCTCGCTACCGGTGCATCGATAGGCCGTGTGTTCGACGCGCCGCGCATCTCGATGAATGCCCGCGTGGGCCTGGACGCGGGCGGATTCACATCCGGCCGCGAGCCGGGCCAATCGAGTCCGTTTTATCGGTTGCAGGCCGATGGCTCGGTCTGGCGATTGTTATCCCCGCCCGGTGCGGCCACGCAGCAGACGTTGCGGCTGGTACTCGTCGGCCAACTGGCCAGTACCGCTATGCCGGGTACCTTGCAGATGGGGCTCGGTGGAATCGATCGGGTGCAGGCGTATGACCGCTCGACGGCGTCCGTCGATGACGGCGTGTATGTCGGGCTCGACTACCGGGTCACGCCGGATGCCGGCCATGCGGGTGACTTCCTCGTGTTTGCCGACGGCGCCTATGGCGATATCAAACGTGAGTTCGGCGAGGATGTGTCGGTTGGATTGGCCAGCGTCGGGGTCGGCTGGGACATGCCGATTGGTCGTTGGCTGGGGGGCGCGCACCCGCAGCGGCTCGATGCGCAGCTGCGCTTTTCGGTCCCCGTTGCCGACAAAGGCTCGCAGGATTGGATCAACGACGATGGGGCCACGCTCTACTGGATGCTTCGCTATGTTCCCTAAACAGTTCCGAAAATCGATCCATAGCCGGTGCGGAAAGCCGACCCGGCAACAGCTAGCGTTGCTGATGGCCACGTCGCTGGTGTGCATGTCCGTCGCATCGACGAGCGCGGCGGCCGATCCGCCGGGCCGCAAGGCGACTGCGGACGCGGCAACCGAGCGCACGATCCTCGAAGCACAATACGCCTTCAGAGTAGATGTCGTGTCGGCACCCGACCTCGATCCAGTGGTGTTCACGAAGATCGTCCCGTTCACCGCTGAAGAACCCGCGGTACGGCTGCCGCCCGATCAGGATCTGGACTGAGTCCAGCTTCGCCAACCAGCCGGGCTGAGGCGCGCGCCCGACACGATTCGGACCTCGTTGCAGACCATAGAGCGGTCCTCGATCCAGATATTTCGCTGCCAGCGCTGAGAGCAGCCACTCACAATTGGCTGCGAAACAGCGTGCCGTTGGGGTTATGCACAGTGTCGGATCGTTCATTGTGAACGTCATACGTCGACCTCGTCTGTTGAGATTCAACGCAAGAGACCACATATAACCGCATGATAAATATTAGTTTATTGGGGTTGTTTAATTTTTGATCAATTCTGGGCGACTGCCGTATTCTCTGGTGTCACAGAACCTTCATACGAGTTATCCAACGAGTTATCCACAGCTGTAGTGGAAAACTGCGAGTTTTTGCCATCAATCGCCATCAACTGAGGTACGCCATGACGGACGCCATTCAATCGACACTCCAGGCACTGCGCGACAAGGGGGTAACGCGCGTCGAACTGGGATTGACCGACGTCGACGGGGTGATCAGAGGGAAATACGTCAGTCTGGAAAAGTTCGAAGTTCTGCTGCGCGACGGCGGTGGTTTCTGCGATTGCGTACTCGGCTGGGACGTTGCGGATCAACTCTATGACAACGTCCGGTTCACCGGTTGGCACACCGGTTTTCCGGATGCGCAGTTCAAACTGATCGGCGACACGCTGCGCTGGGTGCCGGATTCGGATGTCCCGTTCTTCATCGGTGAATTTGCCACCGCCGATGGCGCACCGCATCCGCTCTGTCCACGCAGTCGCCTGCGAGACGTGCTTGGGCAGGCAGCTGCGCAAGGCATCAACGTCAAGCTGGCGTTTGAATACGAGTTCTTCGTTTTCGACGAAACGCCGCACAGTGCACGGGCAAAGGGCTACCGGGACTTGAAGCCGCTGACACCTGGCAACTTCGGCTACTCGGTGTTACGCGCATCCACCGAGTCGGAGTTGTTCACCGGTTTGATGGACTATGCGGCGTCATTCGACTGTCCGCTGGAGGCACTGCATTGCGAAACCGGCCCCGGCGTATGGGAGGGCGCATTGACGGTGACCGACGCGCTGACCGCTGCCGACTGTGCAAATCTGTTCAAGACATTCAGCAAGGTGTACTTCGCCAGGCGCGACAAGCTGGCGACGTTCATGGCGAAGTGGTCGATGAAGCAAGCCGGACAGAGCGGTCACTGCCACTTCTCGTTCTGGAGCGACGACGGCGAGAGTCTGTTTCACGACCCCGCGGCGCCACATCGGATGAGCGCGATGCAGCGCCATGCACTCGGCGGTCTGCGCCGCTATCTGCCCGAGATGATCGCACTGGTGGCGCCGACGGTGAACAGCTACACGCGGCTGGTGAAAGGCGCCTGGGCGCCGACGGCGTTCACGTGGGGTGTGGAAAATCGCACGGCCGCGATCCGGCTGATTCCAGGGTCGGCCAAATCGCAGCGTCTGGAATGCCGGGTTTCGGGTGCCGATGCGAACCCTTATCTGGCGGCGTCGGCGATCATTGGCGCTGCGCTGCTGGGTGTCGTTGAGAAGCTCGAGCCGGGCGATCCGGTGACCGGTAATGCTTACGACGTTGCAGATCGGATGGAGGGCCCGGGTCGGTTTCCGGTCGATCTGCGCGCCGCCGCCGAACGCTTGTCCGAATCCGGTGCTGCGCGGACGCTATTCGGCGATGCATTCGTCGAGCATTATGTGGCCAGCCGCCTGTGGGAGAGCCGCCAGTACACTCGGTCGCTCAATGACTGGCAGCTCGAACGATACTTCGAGATCATCTGATCCTCCGGCAGGGTTTTGACAGCGGTGTCCCGGCAACGGTAGCAGGGTGACAAATGCGGATCGGCATACTGAAGACCGACTCGGTGCGGGACGAATTCCAGCACGAATTCGGCGACTATCCGGAGATGTTTCACGCAATGCTGACGGCCAGTGCCGACGCCGAGCCCATTACATTTCGCGACTACGATGTGCAGCACGGCGAATATCCTGCGACGCTCGATGAATGCGACGCCTACCTGATCACCGGCAGCCGCGAGAGCGTCTACGACGATCAACCTTGGATTCACCGGCTTGGTGAATTCGTCCGCGAACTCGATGCGGTGCAGTACAAGCTGGTTGGAATCTGCTTTGGGCATCAACTGATTGCTCAGGTGCTTGGTGGTGAATCTCGTGCGGCGGATGTGGGCTGGGCGGTCGGCGTGCAGGACACGCAGGTGTTGACGCCTGCCGAGTGGATGCGGCCCTACCGACAACGCTTTGGTTTGCTGTCCAGCCACAAAGATCAGGTGCTGCGCACGCCGCCGCGCGCCGAGGTGTTCGCAGCGACGTCATTGTGTCCGAACAGCGGCTTCACGATCGGTGAACACATCCTGACGTTTCAAGGACACCCCGAGTTCTCGAAGGGCTACTCGCACGCACTGCTGGATTTGCGCCGCGAGTTGCTCGGCGAGCCGGTTTATTCGGAAGGGGTCTCATCACTTGCCGAACCGGTGGATCAGTCGCTGATCGCTCGCTGGATCCTCAACTTCATTCGGTCCGACGGATGTGGCCGCACCGACCGAAGCCGTTGATCAATTCGATCATGCGGCGTGCCGTACCGCGAATCCTGCTGCTATTGACGCTTGCCGCAGCGGGCAGCGGTTGCGGTGTCAAGCTGGCATACAACAATCTCGACCGGATCGCGCGCTGGTCGATGGACGACTACGCGGATCTCGACCCGGCGCAGCAAAAGTACTTCGAATCCGAACTCGACGTGTTGCTGTACTGGCACCGCACGACGCAGTTACCTATCTATGCGAATGCGGTGCGGCAGCTCGATACTGAACTCGCCGATGGTGCAAGCGTTGAAGAACTGTTCGTGTTCCGCAACGAGGTCGATGGGTGGTGGCGCGCGATCCTCGAGGCGAGCCTGCCACTGTCGACGCAGTTGATGTACTCGGCCACCGACGCGCAGCTCGATCAGTTCACCGTGCAGTACGCGAAGGACGTCGCGAAGTACGTCAAGCCCTACGACAAACTGTCGGCGGAGAAACGGCGCAAGCGATGGGCGAGCGATGTGCGCGATTTCTTCGAGTATTTCTCGGGCAACCTGAATACTGCGCAAAAGCAACTGATCGTCACCCAGAGTGCGCGATTCGTGCCCGATGATGCGAGCTGGGCCGACTATCGCAGACGCTACGGTGTGGCGTTGGTTGCGCTGGTGCGGCAACGAAAACCATACGCGGTGTTCTCGCGCGAGTTTCGCGATATGGCGTTGGGAACCAAACGCTGGTACGGCCCCGAATACACAGCGGCATTGGCGTCGAACCAGGTGCTGTATCGCGATCTGACGATCGCGCTGATCGATTCGCTGACGCCGAAGCAACACCAGCACCTATCGCAGCGTCTGCAGGGTCTTGCGGCGGATTTTGACGAGCTGGCTGCCGACGCGCCACCGCAGCCACCGCCAGCGGCGTGCCTGGTCGGCTGCTGAAGCGTGGCTGTGGGTCCTGATCTGGAAGCGGCTTATCGGCAGACGCACTTCACGGTAGAAGGTGGCGAGGATCCGGCGTTCGCGCTGCGCATCGATCAGTCATCTCCGGAATTGTTGGCGTTGTACCGGGCGCACGGCGTTGGGAGTGCTGCATTTCTGACCGCGTGGAATCCGGCCAGTTGCAGATTTGCGGAGGACACGAATCGGGCCGCGCAAGCCAGCATGGAGACAGAACTGCGCGCCGACGGATTGCTGTTGATTGCCGGTGTTGGAGTGGACCCGACCGGCGAATGGCCGGCTGAAGCGAGCGTGCTGGTGTTGGGGATCACGCTGGAACGGGCTATAGGGGTGGGCCATCGGTACGGTCAGAACGCGATCGTCTGGATGGATGGCGATGCGGTGCCGCAGCTCGTCTTTTTGACCTGACCGTGACATTCGTTTGACGAACTTCAGCATGCCGGACCTTGCGAACGCACGTGGATCGCATCGGCTCGCTTCGCTATCCTGCTTCGATCGATGCTGCTGGGGGCAGCGTTGCATCAGCCCGAGTTGCTCATTGAGCGAATCTACGCATCTGCACTGCGTCCGGCGTTGTGGCCGGGCACGCTCAAACATGTCGCGGACTTCACAGGCAGTCGGGATTGCTTGTTCCAGTGTTATCGGGTCGCTCCCACCCATACGCAGGCCGTCTTCTCGTATGCCGGTGAGATCGATCGGCCGATGTTCGATCAGCACACCACGGTGGTTGAGGCGTTCGGCGATATTCGCGCGGAATTCATCGCTACAGTGCCTTCGGGGCGCATCTACCATGATCGGGATTTCATCAGCGAGCGCGAGATGCGAACGCATCCGTACTATCAGGAACTGCTGAGTCCCCAGGACTTCAAATACTGCGCGATGACAACCGGCACGATCGAACAAACGCCGGAGGCGCGGCTCGCGTTCGGTTTCGGCCTGCAGCGAACGCCGCGTCAGGGTCCACTGCACGATGAGAACCTGTGTCGATTCGAACTGCTGTTGCCGCATCTCGTACGCTCGGTGCAGATTGTGCGGCGGTTTGGACCGGCGTCCGCGATATCGAGTACGGAACCGCCGTCCGAGGTTGCGATCTTCGACCTTGACGATCGAGGCTCCGTCGTTGGCCGCAACGTGGTCGCCGAGCGATGCCTGCAACGGGGCCTCGTTCGCCTGACGGCGGGCCGGCGTCTCGCCCTGATGCAGCCGGGCGCCCATCGCGCAGTGTCTCGTGCCATTCATCAGGCGTTGGTACGAGACGGTCGCGCATCTTTCAGCGGACGATTTCGCAGCGGCGCCGTTGTCTGGTGCTTCCATGTGGCGCCGGTCCCCGCGCTGATCCGTGAGGCAACCCAGGATTCCGAGCACGTGGCAGTCAGATTGCGCTTGCACCGCGTCGACCCATCGCGCGAGCGCGGTTCGATTTTGACCCCGGCCGAGGCGCGCATTGTGGCGCGTCTTGCCGTCGGCACTTCGCTGCGGCACGCCGCCGCCGAGTTGGGAGTCTCCTACGAGACCGCTCGAACGCCTCTCAAGAAGGCGATGCGCAAGCTGAACGCTCACTCGCAGTCGGCGCTGGTGGCCTGGTATTGGCGGGATCGTCGTTAGCAGGATCCATCCGTCGGGCCAGATTGTTGATCGTTGAGTAGCCTGTCTGATCGGGTTGACCGCCGCGCCGAGGAGATCGAAACTCCGTTCGAGCGCTCGACGGATCGGGGGAATCCGTGCATCTCACTCAAGCGCAACGCCTCGACCGGTTGACATAACTATCTTCCGCAAGACAGGCGCGCGCAGTCGCCTGGCGTTTGCGGCGCTGGTTCGTGACTTTCAGGTCGCAGGAACGTCTGATGGGTCGCGGCTCGGAATGGAAGTCTGAAGGAGTCGGCGTGGTGTCAGCTACAAGTGGTCGGGATTCGATTGATTGGACGCACCAGTTGAGGCAGATCGAACGGTTGTACGAAGCGGCGGTGGACCGTTCGCAGTGGAAGCCCTTTCTCGATGACGTGAGCGCAACGCTCGGGACGACGGGCTGGAATGTGTCGTGTGCATGGCCATTCGTGCGGTGAGATTCGACTACATCGAACAAACCTTGCTCACGCAAAGCCAACTCATCCGCTACAACGACGAGATGTTCGCCTACGACTATTGGCACTCGGCATTCAAGAGCGCGCCCGCCGGCATGGTCGGTTCGAACCGTGACAATCTAATCGGCCCACCTCAGGAATTCACGCAAACGAAGTTCTATCAGGAGTGGGTAGTAGACACACCGATGTTCTACGGCGCTGGCAGCTACTTCACGCGCCAAGGCGATCGTCACGGTGTGGTCGGTTTCTTTCGCCCCGAGGCGGACGGCGACCTACCACCCGACGCGAAGGCTTATCTGCAGTCGTTCGTTCCGCATCTGCAGATGGCGTTCAAGATTCAGGAACACATCGATCAGCTCGATTGCGAGATCCGCAGCTACCGCGAGCAACTGGACGGACACCGCATCGGACAGATCCTGCTAGACCGGAAAGGCGCTGTGGTCTTCTGAATGCACGGCGGGCAAGTTTGCAAGGGCGGATTGTTCGTGTCGTCGGCGCGCCTGGTGTGCGAGTTCGCGGCGCAGCAGAGCGCGCTGGATTGTGCACTCGCATGCGTGTTGGCGGACCCGCGTGATCAGACCGACGGTACCACGCTTGCGGTGCAGCGCGGCGCATCGCCCGAACCCCTCTATGTCACCGTCTCGCCGTTCTATTCCGAACGTCTCAGTGAACTGTTGCATGAACGCCCGAAGGTAATGGTGCATCTGCGCGACCCCGGCGACTTCGACCATGTCGATCAGGACGATCTACGCAGCCTTTTCAAGTTGACGCCGCGCGAGTCGATGCTCGTGATGACGCTTACGCGCGGCGCGACTCTCGCTGACTACGCGCTCGCCAACGGCATCGCGAAGGCGACCGCGCGCGTTCAACTCAAATCGGTGTTTCGGAAGTTCGACGTGCGCAGCCAACACCAACTGGTTGCAGCCGTCCTGAACACGCTGAGATAGCGAATTCTGCCGGCCCCTGACTACCCCATTTGGGGGAGTCGCAAAAGTTTACGGTTGATCATCGTCGACGCTCGTCAATTCTCGGCCGTAGGTTGTTGAGATTGCGGGTATTGGTCTTTCTGCGTACCTCAAATGGGGTAGTCGGCATCCTTGCCACTTGGGCTGGGAAGCTAACGGCACGCGTTGCGCAACCTATTGAAACCGTTAGGTGTTTCGGGACTGGCACGATCCTTGTTTGAAGATTGTTGATTCCAGTGCTGGCAGGCGCAAAGAAGATCGGGTGGATCATGGTGACCACTGAGCATCGAGGGGAAATCCCGATCAACTCGCATCGCTCCGAAGTGTGGATTCGATGCGCAAGCGCGGTGCTGCTCGGCGTGCTGCTGCTAATCAGACTGATTGTGACGTCTGTCGTGTTGGTAGTCGGTACCTGCCTGGGCATTCCGGGATTGGAACGCGTCTGTGGTTGCCCGCGAATTCTCGGCAGCTGGTGCAAGGAATGCGAAGCACGAGTTCGCCGCGCTTCGGTCGGACAAAGGGTGGCTGCTTCGCCAACGAACACACAAGGGGAGAGAAATGCAGAGCAAAACCGTATCACCGTACGTTGACTTTCTAAGGGCTGCGAGCCTTCTAGTCGCCGTCTTCTCCTCTTCCGCACTGGCCGGAACCTGCCCCGGCAACCCCGGCCCCGATCGCCTCTGCGCCGCGCCGGTGATCTTCTATACCGCTTGGGGCAACGTGACCAATGGCCCATACCGCTACAGCAGCGCGACTCAAGAGTTCTTGGAACTCGGCGTCGGCGTCTACCCCTCGCCGGACTCCGACCAAATCGACATCGGCCCAAGCGTCCCGCTCACAGACAATGGGCTTGAAACGGTCGTCACCGCGACTCACCCGACGATCTTTGGCGGCAACCCGACAAACGTGAAATTTTCCGGGATTGTCTCAGGAGGCGGCTACAGTTGGGGCACGTATGCATTACGTGTTCCGCTCGTAGATTATGACCCGTCGTCGGATCCCGCAGTGGCTGAGCCCTGGAATATCGTGGTGGAAAACCCGGACTCGGATGGGTCAACAATCACATCCGGCCAGACGTATCCGCTCGATCCAAACGCACGACCGGGTCTGGTCACCGATGTCACGATCACCGGCGGCGGCCTGACACCCACTATCGCATGGACGCCGTCGAACACACGCCCTAATCAGGTGACCGATGTCACCCTCTTCAAGGTCCTGACCGATGATCAAGGAGTCCGCGCGGAGCATTCCGAGCGTCTCGCGAACGATGCGACCAGCTTCCAGATTCCATCCGAGTTTTCGGGCGCATATGGCGACGATACGTCGTTGATACTCGGCCAGACGTACATGCTGCTAATCCAAGTCAGTGAGTTCACCGCGGACCAGCTGGCGACGGCAGGCAGCTCGCGCTCCTGGGTCGAATTCACCGCCACTGAGGACACCGGTATAGGCGGTATCTACATCCCGACGGTAACGGTCGATGGTGACGGCAACAAGGTGTTCGGTTTCAACATCAAGGTCGAAGAAGGCCAAACCTATTCGATCGATCCGGATGTGGCGACTGGATATGACTACCGGTCGGGTGTGGGTGATCCCGGCTTCGCATCCGTTGTATTGCCGGACGTCGGTGACGGCAGATACGACTTGTTCCTGTTCGACCATGCCGGTAAGCCGTTTGATACACACATCAACCTGCATGCGGGCGAGGTGTTCAACTTCGTTCAGCAACTCGGCGCGTTCGGCGTTGGCGCTGAAGGCATTTCGCGGTTCAGGATTCGAGGAATAGAACCGGCGGCCGGTCTCAGTCCGGGCGATAGCCTGGCGTTTGTCACCGGTGTCACGTTTGTCGCGAGCGGTCGATTTACAGGGACTCAACAGGCGCTGGTGGCACCGTTGTCGACCGAATGTACCTGCCTCGATTCATCGCCGGTGAAGATTTGGAAGGGATGCGTCAGTTGCGTGACCTGTGTGGCGAGGGCGGGTGCGCGCGCTGTGAGAGCCGGATTGATTCGTCCGCGGGATATCAACTACTTTCTGGGGAAGGCTGCTAAAGCGAGTTGCCCCACGCTGCACAGGTAGCCGCGGCCCATCTTGAGCAGAAGTCGAATGGTTTGCGAGGTGTTCCCGCTGATGCAGCCCAGCTCATCCGTCGATGGGGGGCTCGATTTACCACATGGTCTTTGACGGCGAGCGCATCAAACATATGACGAGGATCTGGAACGACGCCATCAGCCTTCAGCAACTCGGTTGGGGTTGAGTTCACTCACCGAGGCGCTTAGCACCAACCAGGGCGATGCGGCGAACCGCCAAATCGCTGCCGCAGCTTGGCTCGTCGAGCGTCTGCCGCATCCGCAAACGACCGATTCACGCCGCTTTCCCCGGCGCCACTGAAACAGTACTCTCCGACGACGGCGCAACGAAGCGACGTCAGAATGAAAACCACCGCCGCACAGCGCATGTCGGCCGCCGAAGCGGCCATTCACACTGCCGCACTCGACCCCAGCCGGTGGGAGGACGCTGCCCACGCGGTGCGCAGGGTCGTCGGGGGACACAGCGTCAACCTGGCGATCAGCGACATCCGGCAGACGGAAATTTCCCGTCTGATCAACTCCGGACTCGGCGAAGGTGATGGCGAGTACTACGAACGCCACATCTTTCCATTCGACGATCAACTGCAGTTGATGACGTTGCTTCGAGATGACCCCTGCGCATTCACGAATATTCACCCTGGCGCTCCGGACATGGAGCGGCTCTGGTCCTATCAGGCGTTCTTCAGGAAACTCGGGTACTGTCACTTTGGCGCGATACTGATAGCAGAAACCCCGACCCACCTTTCCTGGCTGACAATCGCGAGGGCGGTCGACGATCCGGAGTTCCATCCGAGCGGTATGCGCACACTGCGTGCGCTTCGTCCTCATCTGACTCAGACGTTGGAAGTCAATCGCGCGCCGGCCGCGAGCGGTGTTTCCCGTCTTGTGCACGAGTCGTTGATCGATCGGGTGCGGGCCCCGTTCCTTCTCCTCGACGATGTCGGTCGCGTGTGCGCCTGCAATCGAGCCGCCACCGACGCGGCCGACCGTGGATTGATTCGACTCACGAGCGGCCGGTTGGAAATGGTCGACTCGATGGCGCAACGCAACCTTGGACGGCTGTTGGAGGGTCGCGATCCGCTCGCCTCGACGTCGATCAACCTCGTTGCGACCAGCACGCGGGCGACGGCCTACTTCTCGCGCGTAGACGACAGGCAGGGTCAATCGGGCTTCGACACCGCGACCGCACGTTGGGCCGTTTTCATCGTGGAGATGAAACCCGGCTTCGAGATTCCGCGGCACCTGCTGCAGCAATTCTTCGACCTGTCGCCCGCAGAGTGTGCGGTGGTCTCGTGTCTGATCGCGGGACGTGGCACCGAACGAATCGCGCGGGAACTCAGGCAGGCGCGTAGCACGCTGCGAACGCACCTGAAGAGCATCTACCGAAAGACCAACACCAACGGCCAAGCACAACTCGTTGCGATGCTGGCCGCTACGTTCTCGGGGATCATGTGAGAAGTCTGGCGCCCCCGTCTCACTCATCATCGCGGTCGTCAAGCAACAACCAAGCAACTACGTAAGCCCCGAGCGCGACCTTCGTCAGCAGCACCGCACCGATCACCGCCGCGATGCGCACCCACGTCGCCTCGACGTTCAGCCACCGCGCGATGCCCGCGCACACGCCGCCGAGCAGACCGTTGCGACGGTCGAGTTCGAGTCCTGTCTCACTGGAACTGCGCATGGTGTTCACCTCCTAGCGGCGTGACGCGAATGCACGGACCACATCGGCCGTGCGTGAATGGTCTCCGTTCAGGCCAAGCAACGCGGTTTGTTCGTGGTGTGCGGCGCGTGGGTTGGCTTTCCAATCGGCATTGCTGACGTCCACCCAGATGCCGAACAGAATGGCGACGACCACGAACACGCGGATCGGCCACGGTGTAGCGGATCGATATCGATGGTTCGTCGGTGTGGATGTCGGCACAGATGACGACGCGTCCATTTTTTTAAGTTCCTTCTGACATTGCGGTCTGTATCGGTTGATATACATAAGCTGTGCCAACTCGATGAACGCGAGCTAACGTGTTGTTTTTATTCAGCTGATCGCGGGACGCCGAGCCAACAATCCGCAATGGATACCGCCAGTCTGGCGAATTTCACCAAGTGTTGCGGGCGCGGCCTTGCGTGCCCGCGCGATGCAGGATAGAAGAAGCATATTCGGCGCGACTGACCACGCAACGCCACACAGCACTTTGGCACTTTGGCACTTTGGAGAGAGACGACACGATGGATTTTCATTTTGCGACTGCATTCGAACTGATCGCCGATACGGTACCGGACGAACCGGCGTTGATCTGCGGCAACCAGACGCGCACGTGGGCTGAATTCGATGACCGCGCCGCGCGAATTGCCGGGGTGTTGAACGCGCACGGCCTCGAGCCGGGCGCCAAGGTCGGCATCTACCTGCACAATTCCAACGAATATTCTGAGGCGCACCACGGCATCTTCAAAATGCGCGGCTGCCCGATCAACGTGAACTACCGCTACAAGGCGGACGAACTGACGTATCTGCTCGACAACGCCGATACTGAAGCGGTGATCTTCCAGTCGACATACGCGATGCGCATCTGGGAGATTCGCGAAAAGCTGCCAAACGTCAAAGTATGGATCCAGGTCGACGACGGTACCGAGGCGCTGCTGCATGACGCGATCGATTTCGAGCGCTCGATTCGCAGCGCAACCCCCGCCCCTCGAATCGATCGTCCGGCGGATGACGTGTACATGCTCTACACCGGCGGCACGACCGGCATGCCGAAAGGCGTGATGTACTACAACGGCCAGTTCTGCCAGGGCCTGGCCACTGCGGCGCTCGCGGTGCGCGGATTGCCGGCGCCGACGTCGGTAACCGAGTTGCCGGGTCTGGTTCGCCAGTTGAAGGAGATGAATGCGTTGCCGGTCAGTCTCGCCGCGTGCCCGCAGATGCATGGCACCGGTCTGTGGCTCGGCACGTTGCTGCCGATGCTGTGCGGCGGCGCGGTGGTGACCATTTCGAAGCTCGGGCTCGATCCCGATGCGATGTTTGCCGAGGTGGAAGCGCATCACATTACCGATATCGCGATCGTTGGCGACGCGTTCGCCAAACCGATGCTCGGAGCGCTCGATGTCGCCAAGGCGAACGGCACGCCGTACGACATCTCGTCGCTGCAGCGGATCATTTCGAGTGGCGTGATGTGGAGTTCCGAGGTGAAGCAGGGGCTGCTCGCGCACCACGACATGATGTTGATGGACACGATGGGGTCCACCGAAGGCGGCATGGCGAGCAATGTCTCGACTCGCGCGAGCAGTGCGCAGACCGCGAAGTTCGAGTTGAGCGAAGGCGTGCGCGTGTTCACCGACGACGGCCGTGTGGTCGCGCCCGGCTCCGGCGAAGTCGGCAAGATCGGCCTCAGCGGTCAGGTGCCGATCGGCTATTACAAGGACCCGAAGAAATCTGCCGAGACGTTTCGCGAGATAGACGGTGTGCGCTACAGCTTTCCGGGTGACTATGCGCGCGTCGAAGCCGACGGCAGCATCACGTTGCTCGGTCGCGGCAGCATGTGCATCAACAGTGCCGGCGAGAAGGTGTATCCGGAGGAGGTCGAGGAGGTCGTGAAGCGCCATGACGCGATCTACGACTGTCTCGTCGTCGGCGTGCCGGATGATCGCTTCGGCGAACGCGTGGTTGCTGTTGCGTCGCTCCGCGACGGCGCGCAGGCCGATGCAACGCTGCTGATCGAATACACGCGCGAACATCTGGCGAGTTACAAGGCACCGCGTCACGTGCTGCTCGTCGATGAGGTGCGCCGCGCGCCGAACGGCAAGGCCGATTACAAATGGGCGAAGGCAACGGCACTCGCCGAGCTGCGGCCCGCTTCATGAGCGAATCGCCTTCCGAAACACTCGAAGGTCCACTGGAAGGGGTTCGCATTCTCGATCTGACGAGCATGATTTCCGGCCCGGTCGCGACGATGCTGCTCGGTGATCAGGGCGCCGACGTCATCAAGGTAGAGCCGCCGGGTGGCGATCTGGTGCGCAACCTCGGCCCGAACCGCGGCGGCCTGACAGCGTCGTTCGTCTCGTCGAATCGCAGCAAGCGCTCGCTGGTGCTGGATCTGAAAAGTGCAGCCGGCTTGGCGGCATTGAAGCGGCTGATCCCGAGCGCCGACGTGTTCGTGCAGAACTTCCGCCCCGGCGCGATCGAGCGAATGGGCCTCGGCGAAGAGGTGGTGCGCGCGCTGCGTGACGACATCGTCTACGTGTCGATCAGCGGTTTCGGCGAGAACGGGCCGTATGCGCACAAACGCGTCTACGATCCGGTGATTCAGGCGCTGTCGGGGCTCGCGTCGATCCAGGCCGATCGCGACAGCGGTCGTCCGCGTATGGTGCGTACGATCATTCCCGACAAGACCACCGCGCTGACGGCTGCACAGGCGATCACTGCGGCCTTGTTTGCCCGTCAGCGCACCGGGCGTGGCCAGCACGTGAAGCTCGCAATGCTCGATGCAATGGTGGCGTACCTGTGGCCGGAAGGCATGGCCGGTTTCACGTTCGTTGGCCGCGAAGTAAAAGCCTCGCGCGCCCAGCTTGCGCAGGACCTGATCTTTGCAACCACCGATGGCTACATCACCGCGGGTGCGGTGTCGGATGCCGAATGGCTGGGCATGTGCACGGCGCTCGAGCAGCCCGAATGGCTCGAAGACGAACGCTTCAACACCGCCGCCGGTCGAGTGATTCATGCCACTGAACGCCTCGCCATGACCGCAGACGTGCTGCGGACGCGCAGCAGTGCGGAATGGCTCGAGCGGCTCGACGGCGAAGGTGTGCCATGCGCACCGGTGCTGTCGCGCGAGCAGGTGATTGACCATGAACAGGTCCGCGTTAACGCGATGATCGAAGAACACGATCACGCGGTCGGGGGTCGTATCCGCCAGCCGCGCCCCGCCGCGCGGTTCAGTTCGACCCCTGCACGAATTCGGCGTCCGGCGCCGCTGCTCGGCGAGCAGAGCCGCGAGATCCTCGCAGCAGCAGGCTTCACGGCCACCGAGATCGACGCGTTGTCACCGATCGTTCACGCCTGACACTGCACCCCATGCAACTCACTCAAGGCATTCATCGTGCGGTGCAACTGCATCCCAACAAGCGTGCGCTGGCGTGTGCCGATCGCGCCGTCGATTGGGCGACGTTTGCCGATCGCGTCGCGCGTCTGGCCGGTGCGTTTCGCGCGCGCGGCATGCAACCGGGTGATCGTATCGCGATGCTCGCCGGCAACAGCGATCGTTACGTGGAGTTTTATTTCGCCACACTGTGGGCAGGTGGCGTGCTGGTGCCGATCAACACGCGCTGGTCACATGGCGAGATCGCGGCGTGCATCGACGACTGCGAACCGGTGCTGTTGATTGCCGATGCCGTGCATCTGCCCGCCGCGATAACACTGCGAAACGAGTGTGCAAGTCTGCATGATGTGTTGCTCGCGGACGTGCCGAATGAAGTGTCGCTGCAATCGGGTATCGCCGACTGGGAAAGCCTGGTTCGCACCGCCGAACCGGTGGCGGACGCGCGGCGCAACGGTGCCGATCTCGCGTGCCTGTTTTATACCGGCGGCACCACCGGGCGCGCCAAAGGCGTAATGCTGAGCCATGACAATTGCATGGCGAATTCGATGATGCATATCGCCACCCTTGGGTTGGGGGAAGACGCGGTGCATCTGCATGTCTCGCCGATGTTTCACGTCGCTGGCGGTGCGCGCGTATTCAGCGTGACAGCGGCCGGTGCGACGCACGCGGTGCTCGAAGCATTCGAGCCGGATGCGTTTCTGGCGGCGATCGCGCGCTTCCGCGTGACGGTGACGGTTGTGGTGCCGACAGTGTTGAACCGACTCGTCGATCATCCGAACCTGCAGCGCTACGACTTGTCGAGTTTGCAACTGCTCAGCTACGGCGCGTCGCCGATGCCGGAAGCGCTGTTGAAACGCGCGATGCAGCGATTGCCCGGCATCGCCTTCCTGCAGTCGTACGGCATGACCGAACTGTCGCCGGTGGCAACGATGCTGATGCCGCGTTACCACACATTCGATGGAGAAGACGCCGGCTACACGCGTTCGGCAGGGCAAGCCGTGTTCAATGCCGACATCGCGATCATGGACGCGCACGACCAACCGCTGCCGACGGGCGAAGTTGGCGAAATCTGCGTGCGCGGTCCAATGGTGATGCAGGGCTATTGGCGGCAACCCCAACTGACGGAGGAGGCCTTGCGAAATGGCTGGATGCACACCGGCGATGCCGGTTACCTCGATGCGCGCGGCTTCGTGTTTCTGGTGGATCGCGTCAAGGACATGATCGTGACGGGTGGTGAAAACGTCTACTCGGCGGAAGTCGAAAATATCGTCTACCAGCATCCCGCCGTGCACGAATGCGCGGTGATCGGCGTGCCGAGCGATGCGTGGGGTGAAGCCGTGCATGTGGTCGTCGTGACAAAGCCGGGTATGGGCGTCGGCGCCGACGAGATCATCGCGTTCTGCCGCGAGCACATCGCGCATTACAAAGCGCCGAAATCGTGTGACGTGCGCAGCGACGAGCTGCCGAAGAGCGGCGCCGGCAAGATTCTGAAAGCCGATCTGCGCAAACCGTTCTGGAACGACACCACGCGAGGAATCAATTGATATGTTTCGAGTTCTGCTCGCGATTGAACTGATGCTTGGTGTCGTCGTCCATGCCCCAGCAGCGTTCGCGCAGGACGATTCGCCGCTGCGCATTCGTAATCTCGCGCCGGCGTCCGGCATCTATGGCGAACCACGCGCGTTGGGCGGAGAAGTGCTGGCAAACGGCTATGAACTGAGCTTCAACACCGAAGTCGCCAACAACTTCACCAGCGATGCGGATGGTTCGACGCTGGCATTCTTCGATGGCGAAACGACGTATCTCACCTACGGCATCCGGCACGGCTTCGCGCAGCGTTTCGAGTGGGGCATCGAGATACCGTGGGTGATTCAGGACGGCGGCCACCTCGATCATCCGATCGAGGATTTTCACGATGCGTTCGGTTTTCCGAACAACGGGCGCCAGCGGGCCAAGCTCAACAAGATCGACTACTACGTGTCGGATCACAACAAGGTGTACGTCAACTTTCAGGACCGTAAGGATGGCTGGGGCGACGTCCGTGTCAGTGGCGGATACCAATTGACGCGCGCCCCGGAACGATCGTTAGCGATTCGGGCGCTCGTAAAGCTGCCGACGGGCAAAGTCGAGTCACTTACCGGATCCGATGGCACGGATGGCGCCACCTGGCTCGATTACACAGACGGCGCGCTACTGTCGCGGTTTCGGCTATCCCTGACTGCCGCACTCGGCGTGATGGTACTGGGCGACGGCAATCTGTTGCCGCAAAAGCAGAATCGGTTTGCGGCCTACGGACACTTCGGCCTCAGCTATCCGCTTTCCGACGCATGGACGTTGAAGGGTCAGCTCGACTATCACAGTCAGTTGATCGATACACCGGTCGATCAACTCGGCGGTGCGGCGCTGCAGGGTTCGTTCGGGGCAAGTTGGCAGGTGACGCCGAAGTTCTTCACGCAGATCGCGATGGCGGAAGATCTGACCTCGGACAGTACCTCCGACGTTCTGCTGCAACTGCTGATTGGCGCCGCTCTGTAGTGGTTGCTCAGATGCGCCGGCCGGTGCCTTCCCAATACTTGTCGCGCAGCAGGCGTTTGTAGAGCTTGCCGGTCTCGTGGCGCGGAAAATCTTCGACGAAATCGATGGAGCGCGGTGCTTTGTAGCTGGCCAGATGCGTTTTGCAATGGGCGATGAGTTCGCGTTCGAGAACTTCGGAAGCTGACTGGCCCGGCTGCAACTGCACCGCGCCTCTCACTTCCTCGCCGAACTCCTCGTTCGGAATACCGAACACGGCAGCATCGGCCACGGCGGGGTGCGCCGTCAGCACGGCCTCGATCTCGGCCGGATAGATGTTCACACCACCGGAGATGATCATGTCGATCTTGCGGTCGCTCATGAACAGATAGCCGTCTGCGTCGAGATAGCCGATATCGCCGAACGTGAACACACCGGGCTCGAGATGCGCCTGCGCGGTCTTGTTGGGCTCTTTGTGGTACTCGAAATCGGTTCCCATCTTGTTACGCACGTAGATCTGGCCGGACACACCAGGCGGAGCCGTGGTGCCGTCGTCGGTGACGATGCGGATGTCGACCATCGGAGTCGCTTTGCCCAACGTGCCGGGTCGTTCGCGCCATTCGGCCGCGGTCGCGGTGGTGACGATCGAGCCTTCGGTTGATCCGTAGTACTCGAACACCACGTCGCCCCACCAGTCGATCATGCGCCGTTTGACGTCGGGCGGGCACGGTGCCGCACCGTGCCATACGGCTTGCAGACTACTGCCGTCGAAGCGCGCCTTCACGGCCTCGTCGAGGCTCAGCAGCCGATGGAATTGAGTTGGCACCAGATGCACGTTGGTGACGTGATGATCATCGATCAGTTCGAGCACTTCAGCGGCGTCGAAGCGGTGACGCATCACCACGGTGCTACCCGCGATCAACGGTAGATACGAAAATGCCCACTGCGCCGAGTGATAGACCGGGCCACAGATCAAGGTCACGCCGTCAGCTGGAATCGACAGCATGCCGGACAGACCCGCACTCATCATGTCGAGTGTTTCGATCGGTGGCGGTCCGCTGCGCGATGCGCTGCGCACGCCCTTCGGCCGACCGGTCGTACCTGATGTGTAGAACATCGGCCCACCTAGGACCTGCCCCTCCGGCTCATCGTTGGCAGATGCCGCAATGAACGCCTCGTAGTCGACGAAGCCGGGCCTGTTGCCACCGATGCTGATGCAATGCTGCAACGTTGGTGTCTCGCCGCGTGCAACGGCGTCGCTCGCGTTGCCGATGAACCGGGCATCGGCAATCAACAGCTTCGATTCCGAGTTGTCGATGACATAAGCCAGTTCTTCCGGGGTGAAATGCCAGTTCACCGGTACGAATAGCATGCCGGCATGGCCCGCGGCTGCCATCACTTCATAGTACGCGCGGCAATTGCCTGCATAGATCGAGATCAGGTCGCCTGCGCCCAACCCCAGCCCGCGCAGGCCGTTGATCAAACGGTTCACGCGATCGTTGAACGCGCTCCAGTCGAGCGCGCCGTCCGCATCGATCAGCGCGGCGCGATGGGGATCTTTGCGCGCGTGGCGCTCGATGAGTCGGGCCATATCGGGACCTCAGGCGGGTGTCAGTAGAAAATGACCGTGTGAAGCCGCCACCGGCGCGGATCTCGACTCCTGCCAGATCTCGGTGCGCACGTTGGCAACGCGGCGGCCGCGCCGCGTGACGATCGCGCGCCCATAGGTTTCCACTGGCCTGCCGGAGCGCAGGTAGTCGATCGAGATGTCGATCGTCTTCGGCAATCGCTCGCACGACGTATCGAACAGCAACTGCACGATTGACGTGATCTCGAGAAACGCACCGATGACGCCGCCGTGCAGCGCGCGCAACCGGATATTGCCGACAAGGTGATCCGAGAACGGCAGAATCGTCGTGATTTCGTTGCCTTTCCGGTCCACGCCGATACCAAGAAAGCGCGCGTACGGTAGATGCTCGACGAGTGCCTGCATGTCCTGGGCGCGACCCTGTTCGCGCAAGTCGGCGAGGATTTTCATGGCTGTGTTTTCGTCGAGTTGCCGAGCATGAATGTTGCGACGGAACTTGCGATTGGATCGTCCCGATCGTCGTGATAGGCGATCGCGCGAACGAATGCCACGTTGCTGGTCATCCGATAACAGTGTGCGTCGCAGTACAGATCCTGGCGCGGCTGCGCGGGGCGCATGTAATCGATGCGCAGATCGAGCGTCGCCATCGAGCGTTCCTCGTCGCCGTCGTCTGGATCGCTCCGCACCGCCATGCCGGATGCGTTGTCGAGCAGCGCGGTGATCACGCCGCCGTGAATGACGCCGGTGTCCGGGTCGCCGACCAGATGTTCCGCGTACGGCACGCGGACGATGCAGCCCCGCTCGCTGCGTGACACGAGC
This sequence comes from uncultured Gammaproteobacteria bacterium, assembly GCA_963735085.1. Taxonomy (GTDB): domain Bacteria; phylum Pseudomonadota; class Gammaproteobacteria; order Pseudomonadales; family Azotimanducaceae; genus DATJGR01. The sequence continues at coordinate 197,783 of CAVTJP010000005.1, read as the reverse complement.
GTCATGCCGATCGCGGCGGCGTGGGGGATCTGGGCGAGATGGTCGTCGGGGTCGGACATAGTGGCTTCAGGTTAGCTGGCTTGGCGATGTGGAGTGAGATGGTAGAGATGGAGGCGTGGACGTGTCCACCTGCGGCGCTGGCTTGTTTGGGCCTCGCCGCCGGTGGACACGTCTCGAGGTTCGCGCTTTGATCGCCCCTCAATTTGAGTGTTAGGTGTGGCGTTCGTCGGTTGATTTGGTATACTGTATGCCCATCCAGTATCGGCGGCGCCGCCATGTGTACCCCATCGTTGACCGCCGAAATCGTCGCTCTATGCAGCGAAATGCAGCGCACCGAATATCGGCTGCTCGAACTGATCCGTGAACTCGATGCACAGCGCCCGTGGCGTCACGAAGAACTACCCAGCTGCGCGCATTGGCTGAACGTACACTGCGGTATCGATCTGGTGACCGCGCGGGAGAAAATCCGCATCGCCCATGCACTGCCGGAGCTGCCGGCGATCCAGGCGGCGTTTCGCGATGGCGAACTGAGCTATTCGAAGGTCCGCGCGATCACGCGCGTCGCGGATCAACACCCGCTTCGTCGATGGCCATCACATTACGCACTGGGCGGACGGAGGTGCCACGCGGCTCGATAACCTTCTACTCCTGTGCCGCCATCACCACCGGCTGCTGCACGAAGGCGGTTACTACGTCGTGAAGGATGGACCGCACTTCATTTTCTGTCGCGGCGACGGCGAGTTGATCACGCCACGTAACGAGACGCCGCTCGCCGCGCTGGTTGAACGCGCGGCGTGCGCATGCTCTTCGAGTCGGTTGTCCACGGCCGATGCGTGAAAGCGTAACGCGCGATTCGAGCCCCTACTCATTCCAGCCGCGCGCATTTCGTAACCGAATGCCACTCGCGTGCAGGCTCGTGTTCCACACTTCTCGCAGAGGCGTAAGCACTTCAAGAGGGCGAAGTTCGACGTCGCTGGATTTCAGGACCGATGGGAGGTTGCTCATCCGCTGATTTGTCATAGGTTGCACTTTCGTCTTGCTTACCCACATTCCTGCGTCGGTCAGCGATTAGCGCTCGTCCGGAAAGAACCGGCCTGAATTTGTCCTCTCATGGTTTTCCGTGAGGACGGCGAGATGATTAGCCGCGAAACAGGACACTGCTCGCTGCGCTGACTGAACGCGATCCTGGTAGCGCAACATTTTGCCCGCATCCTCCGAACCCCGCTAAACTCCACCTCATTCCATTCCACTGGGGAGTTCCCGCAATGGGCATGCAGCACACGCCGCTCTTGATGCACCGTCTGCTCGATCGCGGCGCGCGGGTCGCGCCGCGCGAGGAGATCGTCACCGTCACAGCGAACGGCACGCGCCGGCAGACCTATGCGCAATTGCGCGACCGCTCGCACCAACTGGCACACGCGTTGCGGGATGTCGGCATCGTCGTTGGCGATCGGGTCGGTACATTCATGTGGAACGGCTCGCGACACCTCGAGGCGTATTACGGAATCGCCGGTATGGGCGCGGTATTGCACACGCTGAACGTGCGGCTCTCCGATACCGACCTCGAGTACATCATCAACCACGCGAAAGTCCGGCTGATCATCGTCGACTCGGACGTGCTGCCGTTGTTGGAAAAGCTGCGAGGCAGAATCCCGAGCGTCGAACGCGTGGTCGTTGCGACGGAAGAGGGTTTCGAGAAGTGGGACACGCGTCTGCCGCAAGCGGTCGACTACGAAGATTTCATCAAGTCCAAACCCGTGCGATACGAGTGGCCCGAGATCGACGAGAACTCACCGCTCGGGCTCTGCTACACCAGCGGCACCACCGGTAATCCGAAGGGCGTCGAGTACGAGCATCGGTCCCAGTATCTGCACACGATGGCGCAGTGCATGACCGATTCGATGGGCTTGTCCGGTACCGATACGCTGTGCGGCATCGTGCCGATGTTCCATGCTCAGGGCTGGGGTCTACCGTGGTCGGCGACGATGCTCGGCATGAAGCAGGTGATGCCGAACCGCTATATGGACCCAACGCGGCTGGCCGGCCTGATGGCCGCCGAAGGGGTGACGATTTCCGCCGGGGTACCGACGATCTGGCAAGGCATCAAGGCTGCGTACGAGGCCGATCCGGCCAAGTACGACCTGTCGAAACTGTCGCGGTTGACGTGCGGTGGATCGGCCCCGCCCCCTTCGTTGATCCGTTGGTACTGGGATACGCTCGGTGTCGAGATGATTCAGGGTTGGGGCATGACCGAGACCAGTCCGTTGGCGACATTGTCCCGGCGCGTGATGAAGCGTGAACAACTGACCCTGCCGGAAGAGGCGCTGTTCGCCAACGTTGCCAAAGCCGGGCAACTGATGCCGGGGCTCGAGATCGAGATTTTCGACGACCAGTTCGAGCGCCTGCCGCACGACGGCGAAGCCGTAGGTGAAATTCTGATCCGCGGGCCGTGGATCTGTTCCGAGTACTACAAGGATCCCCAGCCGGCGAAATTCCACGACGACTGGTTGATCACCGGTGACGTCGGCAAGATCGATCCGGAGGAGTACCTGATCATCAGCGACCGCTCGAAGGACCTGGTGAAGAGCGGTGGCGAATGGATTTCGTCGGTCGACCTGGAAAACCATATCTGTGCGCTCGACGCAGTCGCGCAAGCCTGCGTGGTTGGACGGCCGCATCCGAAGTGGGACGAACGGCCGATCGCACTGGTCATCAAGAAGCCCGGCCGCGACGTCACCGTCGAACAGGTGATCGAGCATTGCGCGAAGCAATTTGCCAAGTGGCAGTTGCCGGACGACGTGTTGTTCGTCGATGCGATTCCGCTGACGAGCACCGGCAAGATAGACAAGAAGAACGTGCGCGCGGATCTGGATTCGCGTGGTTACGAACTGCCGGATTTACGTGTGAAAGACGCCGCGCGGTGAATGCAGGCCCGACCGGCGGGCGCCCCGTCCGCATCTGAGCGTGTCGCTCGCGGCGGACGATTGATCAAGTTTTACGTACGTACGCTCGTGGCCGGTGCGGGAGCAATTACATACACTCCCAATCAGCATGAGGGAGGACACGGTATGTCGGCGACGATGATCGCAACGGACCGAACAGCGTGGTTCGATGTGCAAACGGGCGTCCTGGATCGCCGCATCTTTGCGGACGCCGAGATCTACCAGCAGGAACTGAAGCGCATCTTCGCGCGGGCGTGGAACTTCGTCTGTCACGAATCGCAGTTGCCGCAGTCCGGCTGCTTCTTCATGAACTACATCGGCGAAGACCAGGTGATCGCGGTGCGCGATCGAACTGGTCAAATCAACGTGCTGCTGAATTCCTGTTCACACCGCGGCAACTCCGTGTGCCGCGCAGAGCAGGGCCGGACCAACAGCTTCATGTGTTCATATCACGGCTGGAACTACGACCTCGATGGCAAGCTCGTCGCGGTGCCGGGGGAAGCGGCGTTCTACGGCAAGGATTTCGACAAAAGCCAATGGGGCCTGGGTAAAGCTGCGCAGGTCGCGAGTTATCGGGGCTTCGTATTTGCGACGCTCGATCCGACGGCGCCGCCGCTTTCCGACTATCTCGGCTGGGTCGGGCGCCTCGGGATCGACATGCTCGCCTCGCACGGCGAACTCGAAGTGCAGGACGGCATTCACAAGAACCGGCTGAAGTGCAACTGGAAGCTCGCGGTCGACAATCTCTACGACTGGTATCACGTGAAGGTCTCTCACGGCTCGGCGCTGCGAATCGGCTTCGCGCCGGAAGAAGCCATGGCGCCCATGAGTCAGATGGTGATCCTCGGCGAATATGGTCATGGTATCGGCGGGCCTGGCGTGACGGAGGCACAACTCGCCGAGTTCGAAGCGCGCTCGAAGACTGGAACCGGCGAGCCACAGTGGTACGACACGCACGCCGCACATCGAATCAATCCGCGCGTGCGCGCGGAACTCGGCCCGGTGGGTTCGCGCTCGTTCGGCCATCCGAACATCTTCCCGAATCTGTGGGTTACGCAATTCAATCAGGTCTGTCTGCGAATTCCGCGTGGCCCGTTCGAGACGGAACTCTGGTGGTTCACATTGATTCCCAAAGAGGCGCCGCCCGAGCAACGCAAGTTCTCGATTCACATGGCCAATCACGTGTTCGGTCCGGCCGGGTTGCTCGAGCAGGATGACGGCGAGAACTGGAGTCACTCGACGCGCGGTGCGATGGGCGCGTTCACCCGGACGCTGCCGCTCAACTACGCGATGGGACGCGGCCGCGACCACGTCGAACAGGATCCGTCGGGACAGAGCCGCATCGAAACGGTCGTCAACGAACACGCCCAGCGCTGGACCTATCAGTCGTGGCAGGAGTGGATGCAGGCAGACAACTGGCAGGAGTTGATGGCTAACCATTCACCGGCGCCCACCGGAACCGTCTGATGTCCGCATACGAAGACCTCGACCTGCAGCAGCGCATGCTGCTGACGTTCGAGGTGCAGCAATTTCTTTACTACGAAGCGAGCCTGCTCGACGAGCGCCGCTTGGAAGACTGGCTGGCGCTGTGTACGGACGACATTCACTACTGGATGCCGATCCGCCGCACGACCACTGCAAAAGAGATCGAAAACGAATTTACCAAGCCGGGTGGCATGGCGTATTTCGACGACGACAAACCCACGTTGGGCCTGCGCGTACAACGGCTGCAGGTTGGTCGCGCGTGGGCCGAAGATCCGCCGTCGCGAACTCGCCACACCGTCAGCAACGTCCGCATCGTCGCGGTCGATTCCAACGAGATCACCGTGGCGCTGAACTTTCAGCTGTATCGCACGCGCCTCAACAGCGAAGAAGATATGTGGATCGGCCGCCGCGAGGATGTGCTACGACGTGAGGGCGGTGCGCTGAGGCTCGCACGCCGCTATATCTATCTCGACCAGACGGTGATTCTGGCGCAGAACATGAGCAACCTCTTCTGATGTGCTCGTATGTGTGACTGCAACGTGTCGAGGTGACTGACATCAGGCGCACCCTCCGCAACAGTCGCTCTGCGCGAGCGATGCGTCTCGAACGTCCGTCGCCGACTGAAGTCGATGCGGCGGTGACACTCATGGCGGAGATCCGCATGGAGGGTGTCGGCTACTCGGTGGCATCGGTCGGGCCGCCATTCTGTGTGTCCGGATTGTCCGGGCCGCTGACCCTTTGTTATCTGGTTAGGAAGGGCACGGTCTGGCTCGAGCTCGAAGGCAGGTCGAAACGAGTCGTCGAATTGCGGCCCGGCACCGTCGTAGGCATCTCCGGACTCATGGAGCATTGGCTCAAATCGGATCCCGCAGCGTCGACACGACATGCGCCTCCGCTGGCCCACCGGCCACTCGGTTCGCCTTGCGGCGCCAGCCGCGGCCCCGAGATCTTGATCGGACATGCGCCGCTGGAATCGCTGGCGGTCATCGGGAATCCGGGCCTCGTCGTCATCCAGCCCGATGAGGACAGTCCTGTATCGCGCCGAATCTGGTGCGCGATGGCTCAGATCGAGGACGAACTGGCGGATCCGAACCCGATGGGTGGTGCTACTGCCGCCGTGCGCCGGTTGTCCGAGTTGATCGTGCTGAACATGGCGCGTCACATCGTCGCGTTGAGCGTAACGGACGAGTCGACCGCGTTTGGAACTCGGCTCGACATCCGGATCATGCGCGCAACTGCGGCGGCGGCGCGCGGTCCGCTCGCAGATTGGGACCTCGACCGACTCGCAAGCGTAGCCGGCATGTCGCGCACGACGTTCTGCGAACGGTTTCGGCTGCTCACCGGGAAATCACCGGTGCAAGCCATTACGCAGATGCGACTGAGGTTGGCCGCGTTCGAACTGACCCATGGCCATCGCATCGTCAACCAGGTCGCGGAGACCGCAGGATACGCATCGGCCGCCGCGTTCACGCATGCGTTCACACGCTATTTCGGCGTTCCGCCCGCACGCTGGCGCGCGGCGCGCGGCGCTTAGCGGGATGCTTTTCAGCAACGTGGTAGGAGGCATTTCGTATGGGTAGACTCGAAGGACAGGTTGCGCTGGTGACCGGCGGCGCGTCAGGGTTGGGGCGCGCAATCGTCATTCGTTTCATCGCCGAGGGCGCGCGCGTTGCGATCCTCGATTTATCGGCCGAACGACTCGACCGGCTTGCGTCCGAATTCGGTTCCAAGATCGTCACGGTTTGCGGCGACGTACGGTCGCTGGCCGACAATGAAGCCGCGGTTGCGCAATGTGAAACGACCTTCGGAAAACTGGATTGCGCAATCGGCAATGCCGGAGTCTGGGATTATTCCATCGCGCTTGTCGACTTGCCTTCAGACGCAATTGACGCCGCCTTCGATGAACTGTTTCAGATCAACGTCAAGGGGTACATGCTGCTCGCGAGAGCCGCGGCACCGGCGTTGGTTCGCAGCGAAGGGTCGCTGCTGTTCACGATCTCCAATGCCGGCTTCTATCCGGGCGGCGGCGGACCGCTGTATACCGCAAGCAAACACGCAACGGTCGGCCTGGTGCGCCAACTGGCGTTCGAACTGGCGCCGTCGGTGCGGGTGAACGGCGTGGCGCCCGGCGGCATCCATACCGACTTGCGCGGCCCCAAAGCACTCGGGCTGGAGGGGCGCTCGATCTCGACGCTCGAGATGGGTAAGAGCGCCGATCAATGGCTGCCGATAGGGCGTTTGCCGTCAGCGGACGAATATGCCGGGGCGTACGTGTTCTTCGCGACCCGCGGTGATGCGGCCCCGGCGACAGGGAGTGTTCTGAATTTCGACGGTGGTGTCGGTGTACGCGGGTTTGCTGGGCCTGCCGGTGGCGTTGCGCTCAAGGAACGTTTTGCGAAATCATCATCGACAAAATTGCCATCTACAAAAGCAGCAGGGGAAGACAAGCAATGATCAGGTGTCTCGGCTACGTCGGCTTCACGGTTTCCGATATGGATGCGTGGACCGCATTCGGCACGAACGTACTGGGCCTCATGCGGGGTGAGGATGTCGCCGGTGAACGGCGCTTTCGGACCGACGCACAAGCGTGGCGCATCGGTGTGCAGGCGGGATCGTCGGACGACATCGCGTATGTCGGTTTCGAAGTCGCCGGGTCCGCGGAACTCGATCAGATGCGCCAGCGGCTGCGCGATGCGGACATTGCGTTTCGCGAAGGCGATTCGGCGCACGTTCAGGCGCGTGGTGTTACGGGACTGATCGAGTGCTGCGACCCGGACCAGTTGCCCGTCGAGATCTACTTTGGTCCCAGCGAGCGTACTGAGGCGCCGTTTGTGTCGCCCGCGGGGATTGCCGGATTCGTGACCGGAGATCAGGGCCTGGGCCACGTCGTGCTGAGCACGCGCGACATCGACAGGGCGCGCCTGTTCTATCAGGACGTCCTCGGATTCCGGCTCTCCGACATCGTCCATATGCAGATGGGTCCGGACTTCGGCTTCGACCTGGAATTCTTCCATTGCAATCCGCGTCACCACAGCCTTGCGCTGGTGCCGGTTCCAGCCCCGAAGCGCTTGCATCACTTCATGTTGCAGGTCGCCACGCTCGATGAAGTCGGCTTCGCGCTGGAGCGTGCGGGCGCCGCGAACGTGCCGATCACCGCAACCTTGGGGCGGCACACGAACGACCACATGGTTTCGTTTTATGCGCGCACGCCATCGGGTTTCGAAGTGGAGTTCGGCTGTGGCGCACGGACCATCGATGACGCGGTGTGGCGCACCGCGCGTCATGACAAACCCAGCAGCTGGGGCCACAAGCGCACTGCGCTGCATCCATAGCGCGGGATTCAACAGGAGATTCACGATGGATCTGGGGATCGCTGGTAAACGAGCATTGGTGTGTGGCGGTAGTCGCGGGCTCGGCTTCGGTTGCGCGAACGCACTGGTACGCGAGCATGTCGATGTCACGATCGTTGCACGCGACGCGGCAAAGCTGTTGGACGCCGAACGAACTCTGTCCGGAATGGCCGCCGGCCGGGTGCAAAGCGTGCAGGCCGACGTGACGACGCCGACGGGTCGGCAAGCCATGTTGGCCGCGTGCCCGGCGCCCGACATTCTGATCAACAATGCCGGTGGGCCGCCGCCTGGCGACTTCCGAACGTGGGACCGCGACGTGTGGCTCGCGGCGCTCGACGCCAATATGCTCGCGCCGATCGAACTCATCAGAGCCACCGTCGACGGCATGATGGAGCGCGGCTTCGGACGCATCATCAACATTACCAGTCACATGGTGAAGGAGCCGGTCGCGGTGCTGGGCCTGTCGAACGGTGCCAGGGCAGGGCTGACCGGCTTCGTTGCCGGTGTGGCGCGCGAGGTCGTCAGCCGCGGCGTCACCGTCAACAACCTGTTGCCGGGGCAGTTCGATACCGATCGGCTGCGTTCGAACCACGAGAAGTTTGCGGCGCGGATGAACAAGAGCCCTGAACAACAGCGTGAGGCGGCGCGTCATTCGATTCCCGCTCAACGATTCGGAAGCGCCGACGAGTTCGGTGCCGTGTGCGCGTTCCTCTGCAGCCAGCATGCCGGATATATGACGGGGCAGAACATTCTGCTCGATGGCGGGCAATATCGAGGGCTGATGTAATTTTCTCATCGTCGCTCTGCAGCGGTCGAGCTGATGACATTGCATTGCCTACATCCAAAGCGGACAATCGGCGCTACCTAAGGGGTGGCCACGTGGCCTGAGACACCGATTCGGTGGACCCTGTGAACCTGATCCGGGTCATGCCGGCGTAGGGATAGGTGCCTCCGCATCCTTTCTCGCTCGCTTTCTCGACTCCGGATCAAGACCGGAGCGGGCGATGCGTAATTTCTCGATGGCACTCGGCTTTGGCGCGATTGCAATTGCCAATGGCTCGGTCGCAGCCGAAACGAGCCCGCCGCCGGCGTCGAATAAGATCGAAGAAATCGTCATCACCGGCGAACTGCGTGACGATCCGATCGACTCGTTGCCGAGCAGCATTTCCGTTGCGACCGGCGCGCAGATCGCGGCGCTGCAAGCGCAACAGCTGGAACAAATCCTCGGATTGATGCCGAATGTGAACTTCGCGAGCGGCGCATCGCGCGGCCGCTACCTGCAGATTCGCGGCATCGGCGAAACTGAACAGTTCATCGCGCCGTTGAATCCGTCAGTTGGGCTGATGGTGGATCACGTCGACTTCAGCGGTATTGGCGCGATCAGCACCTTGTACGACGTGCGTCAGGTTGAGGTTTTGCGCGGCCCGCAAGGCACACTGTACGGCGCGAACGCGCTGGCGGGAATGGTGAACGTGACCACCAACGATCCCACAAAGGCGCCGGAAGCGGGATTTACCGCCGAGGGCGGCGACTACGGAACGCGCAGTCTGGGTGGATATGCATCGGGTCCGTTGACGGATTCATTGCAGGGACGTATCGCCGTCCAGAAATACGACAGCGATGGATATGTGCACAACGACTATCTGAATCGCAACAACACCAACAACTACGATGAGCTGACAACGCGCGCCAAGCTACTCTGGGAGCCGACCGACGATACTGCGGTTGCCTTCACCGGCGGCTACATCGACGTCAACAACGGCTACGACGCGTTCTCGCTCGATAACAAACGCGACACGATCAGCGATAACCCTGGCAAAGACGATCAGACGTCGCGCTACGGCAGTGTCATCGTGACTCTCGCGCAACCGCAGTCATTCAAGATCGAGACGATCCTGGCGCACGCGGATTCCCACATCGAATATGGCTATGACGAGGACTGGACCTATGTCGGCTTCGATCCCAACGGCTACTCGTCGACCGATTTGTATAAGCGCGACTGGCAGACGACATCGGCGGAAGTTCGCTTCATATCGAACGACACCGGTCGACTCTTTGCCGGCTCGACGGACTGGGCCTTCGGCGTGTATGGCTTGAAGCAGGACGAAGGGCTGCATCGCGTCTACACGTTCCTCTCCACGGATTTCACCAGTGAATTCCGGATCCAGCGCGCGGCGGTTTTCGGCCAGACCGACACGCACTTTTCCGAGGCCACCAGTCTCACCGTTGGTTTGCGTCTGGAACGGTTTGATTCGAATTATCACGATGTCGATGGCGCCAGGTTCGAGCCGAGCGACAATCTATGGGGTGGGCGCATCGCGCTCGAACACCTGCTGGGCCGCGACACGATGGTTTATGCGAGTGCGTCGCGTGGCTATAAGTCGGGTGGGTTCAATACCGATGGCACGCTCGAGGCCGGCTTGCGTCAGTTCAATCCGGAGACTTTATACAACGCGGAGATCGGCGTGAAGGGCAGCTGGCTCGACGACCGCGTGACCGGCCGGCTCGCACTGTTCTATATGTGGCGTAGAGACATGCAGGTCGATACGTCGCGCACGCTGATGCGTCCCGACGGATCGTCGGAGTTCATCGAATACACGGGCAATGCCGCGCAGGGTGACAATTACGGGTTGGAGGCCGAGTTGCACTATCACCCGATGCCGCAACTCGAACTGTTCGGCAGCCTCGGTTTGCTCAACTCCCAATACAGCAACTTCGTCAATGGTTCCGGCCAGCAACTCGACGGGCGTCAGCAGGCGCAGGCGCCGTCCTATCAGTTCTTTGCTAGCGCACGCTACGACTTCACCGGCGGCTGGTTCGCGCGTGCCGCCGTCGAAGGCAAGGACGCGTACTATTTTTCCGACAGCGACTCGTTTCAGTCCAAGCCGTACGAACTGTTTCAGTTCAGCGCGGGCATCCAACGGGACAACTGGGGGGTGACCGCATGGATTCACAATGCCTTCGACAAGCGCTATGCGGTGAAGGGTTACTACTTCGGCAACGACCCGCGTATCGACTACGCACCGGCCGGATATATCCAGCTCGGCGCGCCACGTTGTGTAGGCTTAACCGTCGACTGGCACCTGTAACCTGCACGGATTGTCCAATCAGCGGCCTTTGTACGCCGGTTTGCGTTTCTGCATGAACGCCGCCGGACCTTCCTTTGCATCTTCGGTCTGAAATACCGGACCGGAGATTTCCGATTCGATCTTCATCGCTTCGCGCTCCGGCACGCCGAGGCAGGCCCGTGCGGACTTGCGGATTGCTTTCACGGCAATCGGGCCGTTGGCGGCGATCTTTTCGGCGATTTCGAGCGCCTTCGGCAGCACCTGATCGGCGGGCACCACATAGTTCAGAAAGCCGATTGCTTTGGCTTCGTCGGCGCTGATCAGGTCGCCCGTCAGCAATAGTTCCATCGCTTTGGCGAACGGTAGCTGCGTAGGCAGCCGCACCGTCGAACCGCCGGCCGGAAAAATCGCCCACTTCACTTCCTGCACGCCGAACTTCGCCTCCGGGCACGACACCCGAATGTCGGTGCCCTGCACCATCTCCATACCGCCGGCGATCGCATGGCCGTTGATGGCGGCGATGACAGGCTTTTCGGTATCGAAGTTGCGCAGCAGCGCGCGCGACGTAATGCCGGGTTCGGCGATCACGCGGTGATCGAATTCGTTCTCCGGCTTTCGCGCGCCAGACATCATCGGGATCAATTGGCCGAGGTCGGCGCCGGCGCAGAACGAGGATCCGTTGCCGGTCACGATGATGACGCGCACGTTGTCGTCGTCGCGCGCAGCAGTCCACGCATCGGCGAGCCGAACCGCGACTTCGGGATTGATTGCGTTGCGCGCCTCCGGACGATTCAACGTGACGATGGCCACGTGGCCGTTCACTTCGTAGTTCACCAATGCCATGTCGGCGGGCTCCTGTCGTTTTGGTTGCGATGTGATTGCAACTCTAGCGCGCGACGTGTGAATAGGGAACGCGTGCATGCCGGCGGATCGGGTTTGTGCTTCAATGCGCGCCTGCCTTCGATTGCCCCAGGCCTCGGTGCACCACTATGGTTTCACAGCGGATGCCCCAGATCCTCGTCGAAAACCTGGAGAAGCGCTTTCGTGTGGCCGAGCGCGATGCAGGTATGTGGGGCGCGGTGCGGGGGCTCGTGCGGCGACGCTACCGCGAAGTCGTCGCGCTGCATGGTGTTTCGTTCAGTATCGAGCCCGGTGAGATCGTCGGGTACATCGGCCCCAACGGTGCCGGCAAGTCGACCACCATCAAGATCCTGTCCGGTATCCTCACCCCTTCGGGCGGTCGTTGTAGCGTCAATGGCCTGGTGCCGTGGCGCGATCGCGTGGCGCACGTTGCGCGAATCGGTGTGGTGTTCGGCCAGCGCACACAGCTCTGGTGGGATCTGCCGGTTGCCGAATCGTTCGATCTATTGCGCGATATCTACCGCGTAGATTCGCTGCGCTTCGCGCGCGTGCGCGATGAACTCATCGCGCTACTGGACCTCGAACCCCTGCTCGACGTGCCGGTTCGCCAGCTGAGCCTTGGCCAGCGCATGCGCTGCGACCTCGCGGCGTCTCTGCTGCACGAACCGAATATCGTATTTCTCGATGAACCGACGATTGGCCTCGACGCGGTGTCGAAGCTCGCGTTACGCGAGTTCGTTCGCCGCCTCAACAATGAGCGCGGTGTCACCGTGCTGCTGACAACGCATGACATGGACGACATCGAGGCGTTGTCGAAGCGGCTCATTGTCATCAACAACGGCACGTTGCTGCTCGACGGGACGATCGGTGAACTGCGTGCGCGCTACGGTGCGGAGCGGCGCATCGTCGTGGACTTCGCCGATGCACCGCAATTGAGTGCGAGTGCGGCGGCCCGGGTGATTGCGCGCGACGGCAACCGGTTGACGTTCAGCGTGGTCGGGCATACTGCGGTGGCACCGCTGCTGGCTGAATTGACGGCCGCTTTCGCTGTGCGCGATCTGGTCGTCGAATATCCGCCGGTCGAGGAGATCATCGCGCGTTTGTACCAGGATGCGCGCGCCTAGGCCGCATCTCTAACCGCCGAAGCTCGATATCGCAGCGCCGTTAGCTGTGCACCGTGAGAGATCACTTGGACACGGGGCGCTTCGACAGCTTTCGTTGCAGCGTGCGCCGATGCATGCTCAATCGCCGGGCTGCGCGCGACAGGTTGCCATCTTCTTCGCTGACGATCCGCTGCAGATGCTCCCATTCCAGCCGCCTGGGCGACATCGCTGCGTCTTCCGTTTCGACCGCAGCGTCGGGTGCATCGAACGCGGTCATCAGGTCCTGGAACAGAACCGGTTTGGGTAGGTAACCGTCGGCGCCCTGTTTGGTTGCACGGACCGCGGTCGCGATACTCGCATAACCCGTCAGCACGAGAATGAATCCGTCGGGCAGGCGCTCGCGCAATCGCGGCAGCAGGTGCAAGCCCGACTCGTTGCCCAGACGCAGATCGAGTATCACCCGATCCGGTTGCTGTTCGGCGTACCCGAGCGCGGTTTGTGAATCGTGCGCAAGCAACACGCGATCGCCGCGCCTGCGCAACCGGCGCGCCAACGTCTCGACGAAGGCGATGTCGTCATCGACGATCAACCAGAGGGGCGTGGCCATCAGCGCGCCCGGTATAGAGCGTGGAATGGCAGTGACACCGACACCTGCGTGCCGGGGTTGCATCGGTGATACGCAACCGTGCCGTCGTAGCGTTCGAAGGTTGCGGAACTGATCACCAGCCCGACCCCGAGCCCGCGTTCGGACGCAACCGCCGTGTGGCCCGGTTCGACGTGCTGGGCCAGACCGGGACCATAATCGCGCATCGCAATGATCAGACGATCCGGCTCCGCCCGACACGCCAACTCGACACGCGTTTCGCCGCGTGCATCCGAGGCGTTCGCTGCATTGACCAGCAATGACAACACCGCCGCTTCGAGCAATCGGGTGTCTCCGAGTGTGGCGCGCGGCAGTGATTCGATGTGCTGTTCCAGTTCGACTTCCGGCCGCAGCGTCCTGAAGCGGTCGATGACCCGCTTAATCAACTCGGTGGGTGACCCGGCGGCGATGTCGGTGTCGGCGCTTGCCACCTTCACCAGCGCATGCAGCTTCTCGGTGGCGTAGTCGAGTTGTTGGGTCAGCATTTCGATCTGCCCGGTCGCGTCACCGCTATCGGACAACTCGTCGGCGATCAAGCGCGCGGTGGTCAGCGGGGTACCGAGTTCGTGCGCGGTGCTCGCGGCCAGTGCGCCCAACGCCACCAGTTGCTCGTCGCGCATGCGCGATTCGCGCTCGCGCGACAACGTAGCGCGTTGCCTGTCCAGCGCGCGGTGGACGAATGAAACGGCCGCCACCAGCACGACGGTGCTGATGACGAAACTGAGCCACATACCGATCACGTGCAGCGCGAAATCGCCGCCGAATTGACCTCGAACGCTGGGCAGCGGCACGTGGAAGCGGACGATCGACGCATATGCGATCAGCGCAATGCAGGCAATGCCAATAGCGAGACGTGTCTGAAGTACCGCCGCTGCGAGCGCAACGGGCACCAGATAGACTGATACGAACGGATTCGTCCATCCGCCAGCGAAATAGAGCAGCGCGGTGAGTATCAGCAGATCGAATGCAATCTCACCCGCGACCTGGAGAGGGCTGATCGACGCGCGATTTTTGAACCGGTACAGAAATACCGCATGCCACAGCGCGTAACCCAATAGCACCCAAAGCAGCGGCCGAAGTTCGAGCTGGCCTTCATACAACCAGTTGGCGCAGGCGATCGCGGCAACCTGCGCCGTCATCGAGCCCAGCCGTAGCCAGCGCAGCAGGCTGATCACACCGCCTTGTAAATCGTCCGGGAACATCTGTCGATCCACGACTGAAGCCATTAGGCTACCGGCTTCCTCATCGGCGATCGACACCTTGTGATGCGTCCCTATCTGGCCGTGCTGTCGGCTCGCTTTCGCGTGCTGCTGCAATATCGCGCCGCTGCGCTGGCGGGATTCGCCACCCAACTGTTCTGGGGCGCGGTGCGATTGATGATTCTGGGTGCGTTCTTCGAGGGCAACCACGCCGCGTCACCGATGAGCTTCGCGCAGATCGCCGCGTATGTCTGGCTCGGCCAGGCGCTGCTCGGCCTGCTGCCATGGAATGTGGATGCCGAACTGCAGGAAAAAATGACCACCGGCGCGGTTGCTTACGAACTGTTGCGGCCACTCGATCTATATGCGTTCTGGTATGCGCGCACCGTCGCATTGCGCACCGCGACGACGTTCATGCGGATGATTCCGATGATCGTCGTCGCCGGCTTCGTGTTGCCGCTGATTGGATTGCATGCCTGGGCGCTGCCGCCTCCTGCGAGTGGCCTGGCTGCGATGTATTTCGTGATGTCGTTGGGTGCAACGGTGATGCTGGCCGCTGCAATCACGAACCTGATGCACATTGCGCTGATCTGGACCTTGTCGGGCCGCGGCTTCAACACGCTGATGGTCGGGGTCGTCACGATTTTTTCGGGACTCGTCGTGCCGCTGCCGCTGTTTCCGGATTGGCTGCAACCGTTGTTGTACTGGCAGCCGTTTCGCGGCCTCGCCGATGTGCCGTTCCGCATCTACAGCGGCAACATCCAGCCGCACGCGGCGCTGTTCGAGATCGCGTTGCAGTGCGCCTGGGCGACCGTCATCGGCGCCGGCGGCTACGCGCTGATGGCAGGCGCGAAATCCCACATTGTCGTGCAGGGCGGTTGACGATGCGCGATGCACTGAGGCTGTATGCGCGCATGATCAGCCTGTCGATCCGCAGCCAGATGCAGTATCGCGCCTCGTTCGCGCTGACGTCGCTCGGCCAGTTCGTCACCACCGGCGTCGAGATCTTCGGCATCTGGGCGCTGTTCGATCGTTTCGGTGGCTTGACGCCGTGGACCTTACCGCAGGTCGCGTTTTTCTATGGCATCGTCAACGTCGCCTTTGCATTCACCGACGCGCTGGCGCGCGGTTTCGACCTGTTCGGCACGACGTTCATCAAGACGGGCAACTTCGATCGGCTGCTGCTGCGACCGCGCAGCACCGTGCTGCAACTGGCCGGGCACGAATTCACGTTGTTCCGGGTAGGGCGACTGTTGCAGGGTTTGATCGTATTCGGTTGGGCATGCAGCCAACTCGCGATCGACTGGAACCTCGCCCGCATTGCGTTGCTCGCGCTGACATTGCTTGCGACCTTTCTGTTCTTCTACGGCCTCGTGATTCTCGGTGCGGTGATGTCGTTCTGGACCACCGAATCGCTGGAGATCATGAACATGCTCACCTATGGCGGTGTCGAGACGGCGCAGTACCCGATGGCGATCTACCAGAAGTACTTTCAGCGCTTCTTCACCTTTGTAGTGCCGTTGGCGATGGTGACGTACTTTCCGATTTTGGCAATCCTCGACATTCCGGATCCGCTCGGCAGCACTCGAACTCTGCAGGTTGCGGCGCCGTTTGCCGGCTTCGTATTCTTCGGCGCCACGTTGCTGCTGTGGCGCGTCGGGGTGCGCCACTACACCTCGACAGGTTCGTAATGGTAGGCTCGCGAGCTTTCCGAACAGGGACGCGGCGATGAGCCGATACGTCAGTATCACGCAAGCGACAACAGCACCGGGGCTTCGGATGGCGTGCCTGCGCGGCGTGCCGAGCCCGTGGACCGAAGCCGCTCGTGGCATTTTTCACGTCAAAGGTCTGGCCTGCCAGTACGCGGCACAGAGCAAAGAGGAACCGGACGGCGCGCTCACCAAATGGGCCGGTGACGTCGGCATTCCGGTGGTGGCGTACGAAAACGAAAAGCTGCGTACCGGCTGGGCGGAGATCCTGTTGCTCGCTGAACGCCTGCAGGCCGAACCGGCGTTGATTCCGGCGGGCGCCGAAGATCGCGCCACGCTGTTCGGACTCGCGCACGAGATCTGCGGCGAGATGGGTTTCGGCTGGGCATATCGGCTATTGATGATTCAGCAGTCTCTCGGCCACAGCGATGAATCGCAGGACGGATCGACCTTTCCGGCGAATGTCGCCGCCTATCTGGCGTCGAAATACGGCTTCAATCCGACGCATGCCCGCGTTGCGAAGGCGCGCGTGATCGGCGTGCTGCAGATGCTGTCGGAACGCATTGCAGGCCGCCGTTATCTGATCGGGTCTTCGCTTACCGCGCTGGACATCTATTGGGCAACGTTCGCCAATCTGATCCTGCCGCTGCCGGACGCAGAACTGCCTGCGGTACCGATGATCCGTGCCGCCTATACCTGTCGCGACGACGCCATCCTGGGTGCTGTATCCGGTGAACTGCGCGCGTTGCAGCGGCGCGTCTATGAAACACATCTGGAACTGCCGGTTCCGCTCTAACATCTTCTCTCTAACACTAGCGCAAGGGGGTTAGCATGCAGTTCGAAAACCGCGTGACCGCAATGCTCGGCGTCGAGATTCCTGTGGTGCAGGCGCCGATGGGCTGGATCGCGCGTTCGCAGCTTGCTTCGGCCGTATCGAATGCGGGCGGTCTCGGCATCATCGAAACATCGTCGGGCGAACTCGACGCGATCCGTGACGAAATCAAGAAGATGCGCACGCTGACGGACAAGCCGTTCGGCGTGAACATTGCCCAGGCGTTCGTGCGTGATCCCGGCATCGCGCAATTCATCATCGATCAGGGGGTCAAGTTCGTCACCACATCTGCGGGCAGCCCGGAGCGTTACACCGCGCAACTGAAAGGGGCCGGATTAACAGTGTTTCATGTGGTGCCCAGCCTCGCGGCGGCGCTGAAGGCCGTCGACTGCGGTGTTGACGGGTTGATCGTCGAAGGCAGCGAAGGCGGCGGCTTCAAGAACCCGAAAGACGTCGCAACAATGGTGCTGCTGCCGCTGGTGCGCTCGAAAGTCGACGTGCCGATCATTGCGGCCGGTGGATTCGTCGATGGCGCGAGCATGGTGGCGGCGTTCGCGCTCGGTGCGGAAGGCGTGCAGCTCGGCACGCGGATGGTGTCGTCGAAAGAATCGCCGGTACACGACAACTGGAAGCAGGCGATCATCGGTGCGAAGGAGACGGACACCGTGTTCCTCAATCGGTTTCATTCACCTGCGCTGCGCGCGTTACGCACAGAGCGCACATCGCGATTGGAGAAGAATCCTGACGTCAATGCGATGACGGAATTCGGTGCGGCGAAAGATCTCTACTTCGGCGGCAACATGGAAGCGGCGATTCCGCTGACAGGACAGGTCGCCGGGCGGATTGATTCAGTGCGACCGGTCGCTGAGATCATCGCGGAGATTCGCGAGGAATTTCACGATGTCGTGCGGCGGTTGGCGCGGCAGTATCCGGGCTAAGCCGGGCCGCTCAACCCCGATCGAAACGAAGCGCCATCGCAGGCTCGTCAGACAAAAATGCACCGGCGCGATACATCAGCCGGCCGTTGACGAACGTCGCGCAGACGCGCGAGCGAAACACGAAGCCGGCAAACGGGGTCCAGCCGCACTTGGCGTAAACCGGAGTCCGGTCCACGTCGGTCCGTTGAGTCGGATCGATCAACGTCAGATCGGCGAAATGCCCTTCGCGAATAAAGCCCCGCTCGGCGACGTGATACAGCCGGGCCGGTGCGTGCGCAGTTTTCTCTACGAGTTTTTCGACGCTGAGGCTGCCGGCATGGACGTGTTCGAACAGCGACAGCAGCACGTGCTGCACCAGCGGCAAACCCGACGGCGCCTGCAGGTATTTGCGCGCTTTTTCCTCACGCGTGTGCGGTGCGTGGTCGGTCGCGATCACATCGATGCGCCCGTCGTTGACCGCTGCCATCAATGCCTGCTGGTCGGCGCCGGTCTTGATCGCCGGGTTGCATTTGATGTCGGCGCCTTTGGTTGCGTACCACGTGTCGTTGAAGAACAGGTGATGCGCGCAGACTTCGGCGGTGATGCGTTTGCTCTCGCTCGATCCGGGTTCGAACAGGTCGAGTTCGCGTGCGGTCGTCAGGTGCAGGACGTGCAACCGCGTATCGTGGCGACGCGCGAGGTCCACTGCCATCGACGACGACTTGAAGCACGCCTCGGCCGAGCGGATATTGGGATGCTCGCGCATCGGAATGTCTTCGCCCCAACGCGCTTTCGCGCGTGCTTCGTTGGCTTGGATCGTTGGCGTGTCTTCGCAGTGCGTCGCTATCAACAGATCTGTGCCGGAGAAAATGCCATCCAGCGTCGCGGGGTTGTCGACCAGCATATTGCCGGTGGATGCGCCCATGAATACCTTTACGCCGCAGGCAAGTGACTGATCGATGGACTTCACCACCTCCAGGTTGTCGTTGGTCGCGCCGAGATAAAACGCATAGTTCGCGAGCGACACCTGTGCCGCGCGGGTGTGCTTGTCGCGCAGCGCCGCCTCGGTGATCGTCTGCGGGTTGCTGTTTGGCATCTCCATGTAACTGGTGACGCCGCCGGCGATCGCCGCCCTGGATTCCGTTGCGATGGTGCCTTTGTGCTCCAGGCCGGGCTCACGGAAGTGGACCTGATCGTCGATCATGCCGGGCAACAGGTAGGCACCGTTGGCGTCGATCTCGAGCGCGCCAGCGGGTGAATCCAATTGTGCCGCGATCGCATCGATGCGCCCGTCGCGAATCCTCAAGTCGGCTTCGGTGACGACGCCTTCGTTGACGATGCGCGCGTTCTTGATGACGGTGATCGACATAGAGGCCTGTTGGGGAATCCGCGCTGTGGGGCGGCATTCTCGCACGGTGCGACCGGGCCGACGATACGCGAAGCCAAACTCGTGCGATTGCAACAGCATCAGGCGCACGTGGGGACTGTACCCACGGCGCTAGTGTTGATCGACGTCGAGAACGGAGGTTGCCGCAAATGTTCCAAGTGTTCATGGAGTTGACTGTCGGCCGGGCGGCCCGGGCTGTCATTGTTGTTGTTGCGCTGAGCGTTACGATGACCGCGGGGTCGGTGTCGGCGGCCTGCAGTTGTCAATGTGTCGAAGGCGTGGCTCGCACCGCCTGCACCAGCGTCGAAGAGGCACAGGCCAACCCCAGTGCGTGCGGTTCCGGTATGCAGCGCGTTGCATGTCAAATTCCACCGGCGGCAACCGAAGCACCCGCGCACTACGATCCGCCTGCCGGTGCGAGCGATTGCCGTTCGGCGAGGTTGTGGGACCCGCACAGCAATGCCTACAGCGCCGTAGCGAAAGTATGTGATCTCGACCGCGACGCGGTTGCTGCGCCATAGCAGGATGGCGAAAAAGCATCCTGCAACAACCTGAGAGTTGTTGCAGGCATCATAATATGCATACAATGATGCCTTAAAAGCATGCTATGGGTTCGATGCGAACGACATTAAATATCGATGACGATTTGTTGGAGGAGGCGATCATGCTGACCGGATTGACGGAGAAAACCGCGGTCGTCCGTGAGGGTCTGCGCGCGCTGATCGCACGTGAATCGGCGCGCCGGCTGGCAAAACTCGGAGGCAGTGACGCAACGGCGAAGGCGCCGCCCAGACGCCGCGCAACCCCGACTCGCTAGCGCGGCAATGGTTCTGGTCGATACCTCGGTGTGGATCGATCATCTACGCCACAACAACAATCGGCTTGGTGAACTGCTGGATGCAGGCGAAGTGCTGATGCACCCGTTCGTTGTCGGCGAGCTTGCGCTCGGCATGCTGCGGCAGGGTACCGAATTGTTGACGCTGCTGACGAAGATGCCGCACACACCCGTCGCGTCCTATGACGAAGTGCTGTCGTTCATCGAGATTCGGAGCCTCGCCGGTAAAGGCATTGGCTATGTCGAGGCGCACTTGCTTGCCGCCGCAGTGCTCGCAAATTCAACGATCTGGACACTCGATGCATCGCTGAACCGTCTTGCCCGGGTGCTGCGGATCGCGTGAACCTGCGCCGAAGCTGCATAAGCGTTTTTCATGCCGGCTCGTTGGCGCGCTATCGGCAAAAACGCTAAAGTCCCTCGACCTTCGGAGGTCGGTCACATTCATTGCAGAAGGCGCTGCATAACACACGGCACGATGCCAATTCCGATGTGATCGGCAACGATGCCAGCGTGATCAAATTTCTGCGCACGGCGCTGCCCGCGCATTGCGTGATCACCGATGCGCGCGCAAAGAAGCCGTTCGAAACCGACGGCTTGACGGCGGTGAGGCAACTGCCATGGGTCGTCGTGTTGCCGGAGAGCGTCGATCAGGTGCGCTCGGTGCTGCGCATCTGTCGCGAGAATCGCGTGCCGTTGGTGACGCGCGGTGCCGGCACCGGTCTGTCGGGCGGCGCGCGGCCGCTGGCAAACGGCGTGTTGCTTGGCATGTCGAAACTTTCACGCATCCTGGAGATCGACGCCGATAATCGCGTCGCGCGTGTCGAACCCGGCGTGCGCAACCTGGCGATTTCGGAGGCCGCGGCGCAGTACGGTCTCTACTACGCGCCCGATCCGTCATCGCAGATCGCCTGCAGCATTGGTGGCAACGTTGCCGAAAATTCCGGCGGCGTGCATTGCCTGAAATACGGCCTCACCGTGAACAACGTGCTCGGGCTCAAGGTACTGACCTTGGAAGGCGACGAACTGGTGTTCGGCGGCGCCACGCTGGACAGTCCGGGCTATGACCTGCTTGCGTTATTCAACGGGTCCGAAGGCATGCTCGGAGTGGTCACCGAGGTCACCGTGCGCTTGCTGCCAATTCCGGCGTCGAAGCGTCTGGTGCTGGTTGCGTTTGCCAGCCTCGAGGCGGCAGCCGGTGCAGTCGGCAACATCATCGCCAGCGGTATCGTACCCGCGGGTCTGGAGATGATGGACGCGCCGGCCATTGCCGCCGCGGAAGCCTTTGTTGGCGCCGGTTATCCGACCGACGCAGCGGCGATTCTGCTGTGCGAACTCGATGGCACTCAGCATGACGTGGACGCGCAATGCGCGCAGGTATTGCGATTGATGCGCACGCAGCTTGCTACCGAAATACGTGTCTCGCGCGATGACGCGGATCGCGAGCGCATGTGGCTTGGTCGCAAGGCTGCGTTCCCCGCGGTCGGCCGTATCGCACCAGATTACTATTGCATGGACGGCACGATCCCACGCGCGCGGCTCGCGGAGGTGCTGCGCGCCATCGAAGAACTGTCAGTAAAGTTCGGTCTCGCCGTCGCGAACGTATTTCATGCTGGCGACGGCAATCTGCACCCGTTGATTCTGTACGACGCGAATGTTGCGGGTGAACTGGATCGCGCGGAACAGATGGGTGGTGAAATTCTCGCGCTGTGTGTACGAGTCGGCGGCACGGTAACCGGCGAACATGGTGTCGGCGTCGAAAAGCTCGATGCGATGTGCGGCCAGTTCTGCGCGCCGGAACTCGAACAGTTCCACCGATTGAAGGCGGCTTTCGATCCGGCGGGCCTGCTGAATCCGGGCAAGGCCGTGCCGAGCCTGACGCGTTGTGCTGAAGTCGGCGGTATGCACGTGCACCACGGCCGGATCGCATTCCCCGATATCGAGCGGTTCTGAATGCCTCGCGACCGGGATGACTCGGAACGATTGCTGTCGGCAGTCTCGAACGCCGCAGCAGGCGAAAGGCCGCTCGTGATCTGTGGCCGTGGCAGCAAATCGTTCCTTGCGCCCAACGCGATTGGCGACATGCTGACCGTCGCGGATCATCGCGGCGTTGTCGATTACCGTCCGGATGAACTGGTGCTGACGGCGCGCGCGGGCACGCCGCTCACCGACATTCGCAGGCTGCTTGCGGGCCGGCAGCAGATGATGGCGTTCGATCCGCCGACGTTTGGCGGTGACGGCAGCCTTGGCGGCGCGGTCGCGGCGGGGCTGTCCGGGCCGGGGCGGCCCTGGTATGGCGCACTGCGAGACTCGGTGCTTGGCGTCGTGCTGATCAATGGTCGGGGCGAGCGACTGGCGTTCGGCGGTCAGGTGATGAAGAACGTTGCCGGATACGATGTGTCGCGATTGATGGCGGGCGCATTTGGTACGTTGGGTGTGTTGCTCGACATCAGCATCAAGGTGATGCCGCGACCGCACTGTGAGTCGACGCGTATGTTTGCGCTCGACCGCGACGCGGCACTCGCCAACGCGGTCGCCTGGGGTCGTTCGTCGTTGCCACTATCGGCGACGTGCCACGTCGATGGAGTGCTGTACGCACGGTTGTCGGGTACCGAGAGCGGCGTGTCTGCGGCCACCGCGCAAATCGGTGGCGAGGAACTTGCACACGCCGGAGATTTTTGGGACTCGTTGCGCGATCGGAACCACCGGTTCTTCGCCGGTGCGCGCTGCTATCGCCTCGCGTTGCCGTTTGCTGCCGCATATCCGGACATCGCGGGCGCGTGGCTCACGGAGTGGGGCGGGGCGCAGCGCTGGCTGCAGACCGATGCACCGCGTGGGTTGCTGCACGCTGCGGTGCGCTCGCTCGGAGGACACCTGACCGAACCGGGTAACGCAAGCGGTGCTGACCTGCTCGACAAAGGGGCGTTGAAATATTACCGGCGCGTGAAGGACGCGTTTGATCCCAACGCGATCTTCAACCGAGGCCGGCTCTTTCAGGAGATCGGACAGGAGCCCGCCGAGGCGGTAGTGGAATAATGCAGACGCAACTGCCCGCTACGATCCTTGCCACTGCGTCCGGTCGTCGGGCAGACGAGATCCTGCGGGCGTGCGTGCATTGCGGCTTCTGCAACGCGACATGTCCGACGTATCTGTTGACGGGCGACGAACTCGATGGCCCGCGCGGCCGCATCTATCTGATCAAGGACATGCTGGAATCCGATGCACCGACAGCGGTGGCGCGCGAGCACCTCGATCGTTGTCTGACGTGTCGTGCGTGCGAGACGACCTGTCCGTCGGGCGTGGCGTACGGTGAACTGGCGGAGATCGGCCGCGACTATCTGGAGATGCATGCGCCGCGCGGGCTCGCCGAAAGGTTTGTGCGCGGCGCGCTTGTACGCATACTGCCAGTGCCGACGCGGCTGGTGTTCTTCGCGCGCCTTGGCCGAGCGTTTCGCTGGGCGCTACCGGGCTATCTCGGCCGCGCCGTGCCGCGAATCGCGCCGAAGATCCGCGTGGCCGCAGGCAAAAATCATCAGCGCCGCGTTGTCGTGCTCGATGGTTGCGTGCAGCGCGCCGCAACGCCACAAGTGAACGCAGCGCTGGCACGAGTACTCGATGCCGCCGACGTCAAGGTGATCCGTGCTGCCGGTGAGGGGTGCTGTGGTTCGCTCGAATTGCACCTGGGCCAGGAGGCCCGCGCGCGCGACACGATACGGGCCAACGTGGATGCGTTGTATGCCGCTGCGCAAGACGTCGAGGCGATCGTGTCGAGCGCGAGCGGTTGTGGCGTGACAGTGAAGGACTACGGTCGTCTGCTGGCAGACGACCGTCGCTATGCGGAACGCGCGCGCTGGGTTGCCGAACACACGCTCGATGCATCCGAATACCTGGCGCGGATCGATGCGAAGCTCGGCAAAGGCGACACTGCGACGACGGTCGCCTGGCATTCACCCTGCACGCTGCAGCACGGGCAGCGGATCAACGGAATCGTAGAAGGGCTGCTGCAGCACGCGGGATACCAGCTTGTTCCGGTCCCGGACCCGCATCTCTGCTGTGGTTCGGCCGGGACGTATTCGGTGCTGCAACACCAACTCGGCGACGCACTGCAGGCGCAGAAGCTCGCATCGTTGACCGCCGCAAGCCCCGATGTCATCGCCACCGCGAACGTCGGCTGTCAGATGCATTTGCGCGACGGCACCGAAGTCCCCGTGCGACACTGGCTCGAACTGCTGGCTTAGTGTAGTGCACCAGAATATACGGCCCACTACACTGGTGCAGCCGGCCCGCGACAATCAAATTGGAGGACACATGCAGGATTTCCCACATCACTATCAGGTTGCCACACGGGTCGCCGGCGCGGATGCAGAGGTCGTGGTCACTGCAGCGGGATTGCCTGACCTGGCTACCGCGGCGCCTGTCGAATTCAGTGGCCCGGGCGATCGGTGGTCGCCGGAGACATTACTCGTCGCCGCGGTGTGCGACTGCTTCACCTTGGGTTTCAAAGCGATTGCCGCGGCGTCGCGGCTGCCCTGGTCGAACCTCGACGTGACGGTCGCCGGGACATTGGACAAGATCGAACGACAGATGCGCTTCACCCACATCGTCGTCAGCGCCGAACTGACAGTGCCGGCAGAGGCCGAATCACGTGCGCCGCGGATTCTCGAAAAGGCCGAAGAGTCGTGTCTGATCACCAATTCGCTGTCTGCCGAGGTACGCCTGGACAGCAAGGTTGTGGTCGGCTGATCGGTGCTTCTGGTGGACTGCGCCAGGCGCACGCGTAACAGTGCGACCGAGGTGGAAACGATTCGATGAACGTGGTCGATCCGCTGCTGATCGAACTGCCTGCCGAACTGTTGACACCGCGTTTACGGCTCGTGCCCCCCGCGCCCGGCGACGGACCGATGGTTAACCGCGCCATTGCGGAGTCGTTTGCAGAGTTGCATCAGTGGATGGATTGGGCGGTGACGTTGCCGAGCGTCATCGAGTCGGAGCGTTTCGCATGTGACTCGGCCGCGCGCTTTGTGCGCCGCGACGATCTACCGCTGTTCATGCGTAAACGCGACACTGGCGAATTCGTTGGTGCAACCGGTATGCATCGAATCGATTGGCAGGTACCGCGGTTCGAGATTGGCTACTGGTGCCGTACATCGATGGTTGGGTACGGCTACGTGAGCGAAGCCGTCGTTGCGATCGCGCGCTTTGCGTTCCAGTCGCTTCACGCCGCGCGCATCGAGATCCGTACCGATGTCAACAATGACCGCAGTTGGCACATCGCAGAGCGGCTCGGCTTCAAACTGGAAGGCGTCCTGCGGAGCGATATGCGCACACCGCAGGGCGAACTGCGCGACACGAGACTGTACGCGATGACAGATGTCGGCGAACTGACGGCACCCGTACTGGGTAAGGCTGCTTCAGCCGAACAATCAGCCGCGGCTCCCCGTCGAACGAAGCAGTCTGACTCTCTCAGTGTTCCGCCGCCTGCGCGTCGCTGATGACCGCCCACGCCTGTTGTTCGAGATCGTAGCGGTTGCCGGTGAACAGCAGCGCTTTGCGTGCGAACTGTTCCGCTTGCGCCGGGTTGCCGTTTTGCAGATGCGCGCGAGCAAGTTCGAGCCACAATTCCGGCCGCGTCGGTTCGATGCGGATCGCGCGTTCGAGGATCTGGATGGCTTTGGTGGGGTCGCCCGCCGTGGCCGCGCGTTGTGCCTCGTCTTGCAGTGCGAGTGTCACAGATGGCTGTGCGGGTGACTGCGAGCGACTGGCAGGCGGTGATGCTTGCGGTTCCGGTTGCGTGGAACCGGGTGGATACGGCGTGGTACGCGGTGGCGGTGAAGGGGCGTGGCTTGGTGCGGGTGGCGCGGCGACACACGCACCAAGCAGCGCGGTGACGATCACACTGCTCAGTACGCGTGCGAAAGGGTGGTTCAATCGCCGAACCACTTTTTGATGCGCTCCATCACACTGTTACCGCATGGGCCGTTAGGCAGATTGGCATTGTACGGCAGCGGCACCGTGACCGGTTCGCCGCAACCCGGCTGGGTAATTCGCATTCCGGTGGTGTAGTCGATCGTCTGCGGCGCATAACCCTTGGGAATACTCAACGGAATCGGTTGCGGGTGCAGGTCCGCCATCAACGCATCCCACACCCGCAGTGCTCCGGCACTGCCGGTCAGTTTGGTATCGCGGTTGTCGTCGTAGCCGACCCAGACGACGGCGAGATGTGCTGCATCGAAGCCGGCGAACCAGCTATCGCGAAAGTCGTCGGACGTACCGGTCTTGCCTGCGACGCCACGCATCGCGAAACGCGATGTATGGCCGGTGCCATGTTGCATGACCAGTGTCAGCGCATAGTTGAGTTGTGCCACGGCTTCCGGTTCCGCCATCTGCTGAATCTTCAGCGGGTACCGATTCAGCGTGACGCCCGCTTCGTCTTCCACCGCCAGTACCGTCTTCAGCGGTGTCGCAAAACCGCCACTGGCAAATACGCCGTACAAGCGCAGCATCTCGAGCGGCGTCAGGTCGATCGCGCCCAGCAGCAGCGATGGATAGGCGGGCGGTGTTTCGATCTGCGCAAACGCGGCGATGCGTTTGGCGATCTGGTCCACCCCAACAGTTTGCCCGAGGCGCACGGTGGCGAGGTTCAACGAGTCGCCGAGCGCTCGTACCATCGGTACCGGACCATGCACCTCATTGTCGAAATTGTGCGGGTCCCAGCCGCTCTTCGCTGTTTCAGACGGCAGCAGTGGTGCGTCATCGATCAGGGATGCCAGGTTGTACCGGCCGCTTTCCAGCGCCGTGAGGTACACGACGGGTTTCAGCAGTGAACCGACCGGTCGCCGCGCGCTCAGGGCACGATTGAATCCCTGGAACCCGGCCTTGCGGCCACCGACCACAGCGGAGATTTCACCCGTCTGATTGTTCGTGACCAGCAGTGCGGATTCGAGATCACCGCGTGGCAGTTTGCGGTCGGCCTCGATTCGATCGAGCGTGTTGGCAACCGCCCGCTCGGCTGCGTCCTGTACGCGCGGCTCCAGTGTCGTGAAGACTCGGTAGCCGCGCGACGCAAGTTCGTTCGCGTCGTAGTCGTGACTGAGCTGGTCGCGCACGAGGTCGAGGAATGCCGGATAGTAGCCGCCGCCTTTGCGGGCGGTGCGGGTCAGCGCGAGCGGTTCGTGGCGCGCTTTGTCGCGAACCGACGTATTGATCAGGCCGAACTGCTCCATCTCATCCAGTACCAGGTCGCGCCGTGACCGGGCCCGTTGCGGATGGGTGAACGGATTGTAGTACGACGGTCCGCGGATCACGGCGATCAGCAGCGCGATCTCGGCGGGGTCGAGTTCCGATAACGGCTTGTTGAAATAAAACTGACTGCCAAGACCGAAACCATGAATCGCGCGTTCACCATCCTGGCCGAGGTAGATCTCGTTGATGTATGCGTTCAACAGATCGGCCTTCTGATAGCGCGCGTCGAGAATCACCGACATGGCGAGTTCTTTCACTTTGCGCCACAGCGTGCGACGGTTGTCGAGGAAGTAACTCTTGACGAGTTGTTGCGTCAGCGTGCTGCCACCCTGCGCGAGGTCGCCTGCGCGCAGATCGGCCACCAGCGCTCTGAGAATGGCTTTGGGATCGAAGCCCAGGTGCGTATCGAAGTTGCGGTCTTCGACGGCCTTGAGGCCTTCGCTCAGCAAGATGGGTGTTTCGGCCGGCGTTACGATCAGACGGTCTTCGCCGTGACTGGCAAAGAAACTGCCGATCATCGGCGGCTCCAGTCGCACCAGGCTCGCCGGTTTGTCGTCCTCGTACAACGCATCGATTGTGTGGTCGGCGATGTGTATGCGGATCCGCATAGGCGGCCGGGGCCCATCGCTGAAGGTGAACGCGCGCAGCACTGCGCGCACCTCGTTGCCGCCACGGAAATAAGTACCTGGTGCGTTCAATGGCCCGCGACGATAGCCGAGCCGCCGGAACTCCACATCCAGATCGTTGACGTCGATGGCGAGACCTGGGTACAGCTCCAGCGGTTGCGCGTACACGCGAGCCGGCACCGACCAACGGCGTCCATCGAACGTCGTCGTGATCAGGTGATCGAGATACATCAGATAGCCCGCGATGCCGACGACGCACACACAGCCGAACACCAGCGCATAGCGCAGGAAGCGGCGTTTGGTGGGACGTTGGCGCGCCTTGCCGGCGCGACGCGGCTTACGCGGCATGCGCTGTCGGGTTCACGCCGGAGACGGTTTCTCTGAGGTTCGTCCGAACAACGCGACGATTTTGCGGAACACGGCTTTCAACCCGCGCCAGACTTTGGGCAGCAACCAGCATAGTGCCAACAGGAAGACGACGAAGAGGACGAGGAATATAGCGGGATGCACCAGCGCTGCCCAGAGACCGGCGAACACTGCGAGGTCCTCGCCGATCGACGCGAACCAGTTGCTGAAAGGTTCTGGCGACGTGTTGATCAACACACGAGTGCCGGCCTTGGTTGCGTGCGTTGCGGCGGTCACCGCGCCACCGACGATGCCGGCTGCCACCGCCAGAGCGGGTGTCACATCGCCCACGGCGCCGGCGGCGAGCATCGCGCCGGCTGGAATCCGGATGAATGTGTGCAATGCGTCCCATGAACTGTCGACGCCGGGAATCTTGTCCGCAAAGAATTCGACGCAGTACATGAAGCACGCTGCAATGATCACCAGCGGGTCCTGGACGATTGTCAGCGTGTCCGGCAGATGGACGTAGCCGGTACTGCCGGCAAGACCGAGCACTGCAATGGCGGCATACAGATTGATGCCGCTCGCCCAGGCAACGCCCATCGTCAGTGCAAGCGTGTGAATCAGCGTTTGGTATTCGCCCATCGGTGATCTCCATGGCGGCCTTGGCTACCGGCCGTTGAGGTCGCAGTGATAGCCCCGCAAAGCTGAACGCAAGCTGAATGTCGAGGTGCGTGCGATCGGGTGCTTATCGACCCGTGCCGCCGGATTTGGCGGTGCGCTCGGCGCGAATCTTGGCGACCAGGAAATCGACCACATCGAACGCCTGCTTCCGGGGCACGGTGTCCATGTTGACGGCGTAGTGGTCTGCGACGGTCAACGACGGCACGCTGTTGATGTGCAACGCGCGCTCACGCCGACTCGCCTGCGCGACCTCGCGTTGCGTCTCCGACGAATTGAACGCGGCCAGGAACGCATCCCGTGTGACGCCGTGACCGGCAACGAAATCGGCGATCATGTCCGCTGTCAGGAATTGTTTGCCGTCATCGTGAATCGCTTTGAAGATGCGTGGGTGGTTTTCCTCGAGCGCGTGGGTCGCCTGCAGCGCGTAGTACGCTTGCGCGAGCAGTCCCCATGCCGGCGAGAACACCACCGGATTGCGCTCGAACAATACGTCTTTTGGTGCGTTCTTCAGCCATTCATTGACGAACGGGTCGAAATTGCGGCAATGGATGCAGCCGTACGAAAAGAACTCCGTTACCTGTATTGGGCCGCTCGCGGGTACCGGCGATGCGCCGTCGATCACCTGGTACTGGGTGCCCTCGACAAATTCGCCCGGCGCATCGATCGCGCTGGATCGAACCAGGCCATAACCGCTGACGATCACGACGATCAACACGACGAACGCGACTATGCCGCGGCGTACGGTCAGCAGGCGCTTGTCCGGTTTGGTCTTGCTCAACGTACGTGCTCCGGTTGTTCGGGGGATTTTGGATCTCGGAGCGGCAGTGTAGCGTTCTACGCGGGCTCGCCCAAGCCGATCCTCCGATGACGCCATACCGCCGTCCCATGCTCACCATCGATGCTCGCGATAAATCCGTTCGCTCGGCATACTTCGCGCAGTGACGTGGAAATCTCATGAGCGAAAGCTACACGCTGTACCATTTTCCAAGCTGCCCGTATTGCGCGCGGGTCCGCGATTTCGTTGAAGATGCCGATCTTCACATCGAAATGCGCAACATTCACGCCGACCCGCAAGCCCTGCACGATCTGCGTAACGGTGGCGGCAGCACGACGGTGCCATGCCTGCGAATTCAGCGCGACAGGCAGGTACGTTGGCTCTACGAATCGTTGGACATCATCGCGCATCTGCGGCGTGAACTTGCGGACGGTGACGCAAGAGGAATGACGAAGGAGGGGTGACCCCGCTACCTGCGCAGGTGATCATCGATGAACCGGCCGATCTCTGCCAATGCCTGGCGTCCTTCCGGCAGTACATCGGCGAACATTGGAAAAACGTGTGGCATGCGGTGCCATCGTTTGAGTTCTGCGTCGACTCCTTGCTTTCGAGCGCGCTCGGCGAGCCGTTGCGAATCGTCGAGCAGAATCTCGGTCGTGCCAACATGAATGGAAAGGGGCGGCAGCCCGCCGAGGTCGGCGAACAGCGGCGACACATCGGGGTGGTCGAGGGGGGTGTCGGGCGCATACAGCCGCGCGGCCTCCTCGATGCGGTGCGGGGGAAGCATCGGGTCGCGTTTTGCGTTCGTGCGGATCGAAGCGCCGCTGCCTGTCAGGTCGGTCCACGGCGACAGGAGCACCGCCGCTCGCGGCGACGGCAGGCCGCGATCGCGTGCCCGCAACAGGGTAACCAGTGCGAGGTTGCCGCCGGCCGAATCGCCGGCCAAGACGATCGAGGTCGCATCGATACCGCGCTCCAGGAGCGCGCGATAGGCGGCGATGGCGTCATCGGGTGCCGCTGGGAAGGGATGTTCGGGCGCGAGTCGGTAGTCGATCATCGCGACGTCGCAGTGCGCCGACGTTGCCAGGCGGCCCGCGAGTCCGCGATATGCGCGCGGCGAACCGACCACGTAACCGCCGCCGTGGCAGTACAGGATGACGCCGCGCGTCAGGCGATCCACGCGCGTCCACTCGGTCATTACGCCGCCAAGTTCATCGACGTGCCGTGTCAACGGCGACGGCAGTTTGGTGCGGTCACCGAGTCGTTCCATACGCTGTCGCGACGCGGCGATGGCACCGGGGGTGAATTCGAGATCGGCAAGCTTGCGCTTGCCCGCGTATCGAATTGCGGCGTTCAACAGGTGACCGCTCAGGCTCGCCATCGAGCTTTCATCGCTCTTTTGAAAACGGCGGGCGACACTAACGGACGTTGTCGGCGAAGTCCAACTACGTGGTTCCCGGCGGGAGTTGCCGACCGCCTTGTTGGTGGTGGGTCGCGTTTGTTAGCCTGCGTGCGTACGTCGCATCAGAGTGCACGCGTCAATATCAGCCCAGCCAAAGTAAACAAATCAAAGTAGACAAGGCAAACAAACATGAAACTCGGACTCATCGCCGGTTACTCCGGCCGCAAAATCAACATCCCAATGGACACCATCAAGCACGCCGAAGGCCTTGGCTACGACTCGGTGTGGACATCCGAGGCTTACGGC
Source organism: uncultured Gammaproteobacteria bacterium (assembly GCA_963735085.1). GTDB lineage: Bacteria > Pseudomonadota > Gammaproteobacteria > Pseudomonadales > Azotimanducaceae > DATJGR01. Next base: position 166,075 of record CAVTJP010000005.1, on the reverse strand, counting down.
TCAGACGCGGTAACGCCCGCGGTATGGATTCTGGCGAACACCCAGAAAATCAAAGTCGGTACCGCGATCATGCAGATGCCGGGCCGCACGCCGACCTTGGCGGCGATGACCGCCATGACGGTGGCGCAGTTGTCGAATAATCGCTTCATCGTCGGCCTGGGCGCGTCGGGCCCGCAGGTTATCGAGGGCTGGCATGGCGTGCCGTATGGTCGCCCGGTCACGCGCCTGAAGGAATACATCGAGGTGATGAAGCGGGTGTTCGCGCGCGAAGCGGCGCTGAGTTTCGACGGCAAGGAATATCAGATTCCGTATCGCGGCCCGGGAGCGACCAACCTGGGCAAGCCACTGAAGAGCATCCTGCACTGCGAAGAGCCGATTCCGATTTATGCGGCAACGTTAACCCCGGCCGGCGTGCAAGCCGCCGCCGAAGTGGCCGATGGCTTCTTTCCGATCTGGATGGATCCGGAGCAGTACAGCGTGTTCAAAGGTCCAATCGACAAAGGATTCAAGGCGGCCGGTGGTGGTAAGTCGCTCAGCGATTTCGATGTCGCGCCATTCGTTACTGTGATCATGGGCGATGACGTCAAGCAGTGCATGATCCCAATCCGCGGCAACATGGCGCTGTACATCGGAGGTATGGGCGCGAAAGGCAAGAACTTCTACAACGATTACGCCACCCGTCTCGGCTTCGGTGCCGCCGCCGAAAAGATTCAGGACCTGTTCCTCGCCGGCAAGAAAGACGAAGCCATGGCCGCGGTGCCGGAAGAGTTGATCGACGCCTGTCACCTTGTCGGGCCCGCGGCCCGCATTCGCGATCGTGCTCAGCGCTGGAGCGCTGCCGCGAAGAAAGGCGAGGTAGGTTCGATGTTGATCGGCAGCGGTCAGCCGAAGGCGCTCGAGTTGATGGCGGAGATCATGCTCTGAGAGGGTCAGAGTCGCTCTGACCCCTCGAACGACTGCAGTGTCGGCCTAGCCAACAAGTAAGGGGTCAGAGCGGCTCTGACCCTATCGCTTCGACGAGACCCCACGCGCGATCCGCGCGCATGCGGCACGCATCTTTGAAGCCGATCGCGGTATCGGAACTGGCGTTGCCGTCGAGCCCGCGCTTGTAGACGCCTTGAATGATCGCGGCTGAGCGGAACAGGTTGTAGATCACATAGAAGTTCCAGTTGTCGATGCGATCGCGGTGCGCGAATCTGCAGTAGTCGGCGATGAATTCGCGTTCCGATGGAATACCGAAATCTGCGAGGTCGGGCCGCGCGAGTCCGGCGCTGGTATAGGAATCCGAGTGATAGTCCATGCACACATAGCCGAGGTCCGCGAGCGGATGTCCCAACGTGGACAACTCCCAATCGAGTACCGCGGCGATGCGCGGTTGGGTCGGGTGAATCAGCACGTTGCCCATTCGATAGTCACCGTGGACGATCACGGTTTCATCGACATCCGGCGTGTGTTCGGGCAACCACTGCATCAGATTGTCCATCGCGGGCAGGGATTCGGTTTGCGATGCGAGGTATTGCTTGCTCCAGCGTGAGATCTGCCGCGTGTAGTAGTTGCCGGGCTTGCCGAAACTGTCGAGTCCGACGGCGCGATAATCGACGCAGTGCAGCGCTGCGATGACGCGCGCGAGGTCTTCGTACACTGCGCGTCGTTCGGCATTGTTCATCGACGGCAGCAACAGGTCTGTGAACACACGCCCTTCCACTTTTTCCATCAGGTAGAACTTGGTGCCGATCACCGAGGTGTCTTCGCAGAGCGCGTACATCTTCGGCACCGGCACGTCTGAATCGCGCAGCGCGTGCATCACGCGATACTCGCGGTCCACCTGATGCGCCGACGGCAACAGCTCGCCCGGTGGTTGTTTGCGCAGCACATATTGCTTCGATCCGGCGCGCACCACGAATGTGGGATTGCTCTGGCCGCCTTCGAATTGCTGCAGCGTCGCACCGCCGGCATAGCCGTCGACGTGCCGGGCGAGATAGGCGTCGAGCGCGCGTTCGTCGAAGCGGTGCGCGTCACGAACGGCGGTGAGCGTCGGTTGGTCGGTCATCGTGCAAATCTCATCGCGCGTCTCTGGTTGCATGTGGGGGGATGTCGAGCAAGGCAAAGGATACGGCTTGCTTCGGCGCGCCGCAAAATGAGAGGCTTGCGGTGACGTCCGCGCCAATTCCAATCTCACTTCCGGGGGAATGATGCCACTACAGAAGCGCATGGCGGTGACCTTGCCCGCTAGTCCGTTCATCAAGGATTCCGTCGAACGGGTCAAATGGGCCGAAGCCAACGGCTATACCGATGCCTGGTTTGGCGATGGCGGCGCGCCGGATGCGTTGACCGCGACCGCGGCGCTCGCTCACCACACGCAGACATTGCGTCTCGGCGTCGCGGTGACGCCGGTTTACACGCGCACACCAGCGGTGCTGGCCGCGACGGCGAACGCGATCGGCCAGTTGTTGCCCGGCCGGTTCGTGATGGGACTGGGCTCGTCGAGTCAGACGATGATGGGTGGCTGGCACGGGCTGCCCCTCGACAAACCCGTTACCCGCGTCAAAGAAACCGCGATCATGGTGCGGTCGATGTTGAAGGGCGAGAAGTCCGCGTTCGATCTGACGACGATGTCGAGTCACGGCTACCGTCAGTACCCGATGGAAAATCCGCCGCCGGTGTACATCGCGGCACTGCGCGCAAACATGATCGAGATGGCGGCCGAAGTCGGCGACGGTGTGATCTTCAACCTGTGGCCGAAACGCGCGCTGAAAAAAATGATGGAACACGTCAAGATTGGAGCGAAACGCGCAGGTAAAAACTGGCAGGACGTCGAGATCGTCAATCGCGCGATGGTGCTGGTGACCGACGACAAAGCCGACGCGCGCAACCGGTTTCGCGGCGCATTCGCACCGTATTACGCGACGCCGGTGTACAACAAGTTCCTCGCCTGGGCCGGCTTCGAAGACGCTGCCGGAACGATCACCGAAGGCTGGGCCGCGAAAGATCGCGCGAAAACCGGCGGCGCGTTGACCGATGCGCTGATCGACGAAGTTGCGATCATCGGCAGCGAAGAGGAATGTCGGGAACGCATTCGCGAGGACGCCGCCGGTGGCGTGCACACGCACATCATTGCACCGCTGGCAGGGTCAAATGCGGCCGAAACGATGCGCACATTCAAGGCGTTCACGCCGGACCAGTTTTCATTCTAGCCGTTCGTAGGAGACCATCGTGGAATACAAGAAGATCATCGTCGACGTACCACGGCCAAAGGTGCAGCGCATTACGTTGAATCGACCGGAGAAGCGCAATCCACTGTCGAACGAATTGCGCGGTGAACTATTCCATGCACTCGAGTCGGCCGACAACGACGCGGAGATTGCGGTTACCGTGATTCGTGGCGCCGGCGAGTGTTTCTCAGCCGGCTATGACCTGAAATCCAATGTCGCGCAAGGCCAGCCGTTTCATACCGCCGGCGGCCTGGGCAACTGGCCGCGGCACGTTGTCGACGGGTTCTTTCGCATGTGGGACCTCGGCAAGCCTGTCATCGCGCAAGTGCATGGCTACTGCCTCGCCGGCGGCACCGAACTGGCGACCGCGTGCGACCTGGTCTACGTGGCCGAAGACGCCAAGATCGGCTATCCGGTCGTGCGCGCGATCAGCCCGCCGGACAATCAGTTTTATCCGTGGATCGTCGGCCTGCGGCGGGCGATGGAACTGATGCTGACAGGCGACTCGATGTCGGGGGTCGATGCGGTCGAGTGCGGCTTTGCAAACCGCGCTTTTCCGAAGGCGGACCTCGAAGATCGCGTGCTCGATATTGCTGAACGCGTTGCCAAAGTGCCATCGGACATCCAACAGATCAACAAACGCGCGGTGCACAGGCAGATGGACGCGATGGGTATCCGCGCCGGTATCCGCGCCGGAACCGAAATGCAGACGTTGGCGACGTTCACGCGCTCAACGCAGGCACACCTCGCCGAGTTGCGCGATGGCCTCACCGCCGCGCTGACGAAACGCGATCAGGAATTCGGCGATTATCGAACGACGAAGAAGTAATCCTCGGCCCCAATCCACTGATTGGGGGTAGGAAGCTGCTTGTTATGCGGCCTGCTGCTGCAACGCCGCGATGCGGTCGTCGAGCGGAGGGTGCGAGGCGAACAACGCGCTGAAGCCCCTGCGTACGCCGCTGGAAATGCCGAATGCGACCAGCGTGTCCGGCATTGTTTCGGGCATTTTTGCTGCAGGTTTGAGGCGTTCGAGCGCACTGATCATGTTGTCTCGACCGCCGAGCCGTGCGCCGGCTGCGTCCGCACGAAATTCGCGGTGCCGCGAGAACCACATGACGATGATGCTGGCGCCGATGCCGAGCACAATCTGCGCGATCAGTGACGTGATGAAGAAACCGATGCCGTAGCCCGATTCACTGCGGAAAACGGTGCGGTCGACGACGGTGCCGATGATGCGCGCGAAGAAGATGACGAACGTGTTGAGCACGCCCTGAATCAATGTCAACGTCACCATGTCCCCGTTCGCGACATGACCGATTTCGTGACCGAGCACTGCGCGCACTTGCTCTGGCTGCATGCTTTCGAGCAGCCCGGTGCTGACGGCGACCAGCGCGCTGTTCCGGGTGGCGCCCGTCGCGAACGCGTTCGGTTGCGGCGACTGGAATACCGCGACCTCCGGCATGCCGATGCCCGCGTTATCGGCGAGATCCTTCACGGTGTCGATGAGCCACCGCTCCGACTGGTTGCGCGGGTCTTTGATGACCTGCGCGCGGGTGGACATCTTGGCCATCCACTTCGAGATCAGCAGCGAAAAGAACGATCCGCCCATGCCGAACACGGCGGCGAAGATCAGCATGCCGGTGAGGTTCATGCCCGCGCCTTGCTGGTACATGTAGTGGTCCAGTCCCAGCACGCGGAACGTGATGCTGGCCAGCAGGATGACCGCGAGGTTGGTACCCAGAAACAGCAGAATGCGCATCATTTTTCGAATCTCACTCGTTGGCTGACCAGTTGGACCCGCGCACGACGGCTGAGTGCCGCAGATGCGTTCCGGTATTGTATGGGGTGCCGCCGCGACCGATTCAAGGGCAAGTTCGATATCATCCTGCGTTGCTTGAAAAATCGGAAAGGCCAAGTTTGCGGATTCGGAGAGGCCAATGGTGGAGGTGCTGTATCTGGTGCGTCACGGCGAAACCGAGTGGAATCGCCAGCAGCGCATGCAGGGGCGACTCGACTCGCCGCTGACGGCCGAAGGCCGTGAACACGCTCGGCGCAACGGCGAACTGCTGGGGCGAGAAGCGGTCGAGCACATGGTCGTCTCACCGCTGGGACGCACGCGCGAAACGGCGGAACTGCTGCGCGCCGGTTGTGCGGTGCCGGTGTCATACGATGAACGGCTCGTCGAGCGTCACTGCGGCGCCTGGGAAGGGCTGACAATCGATGAAATCGCGGCGCGGTACCCGGATGAATGGGTGGCACGCTTACACGATCCGTTTCACCATCGTCCCCCGGCGGGTGAGAATCTGCCGGATATGCTGCAGCGCATCGCACCATTCGCGCAGCAGATCGATGCGCTGTCGGTTCGCAGGCTTGCGATCGTCTCGCACGGCATCAGCGGCCGGGTGCTGCTGACCCACTTCCTCGGACTGCAACCCACGCAGGCCGACCGGGTTCGGCAGCCGAACGATCTGGTGTATCGCCTCGAGCTCTCCGGCAGCGCCGTCATCTGTGACTATTTTCGGGGCGGCGTGGGTCCGGTTCCTGGATTGTTCATGCACGCACCCGATCGGATCGGCTAGCAGCACCGGTTGCGCTCCCGTTGCCAATCGAGGCGCCGGTCACCGTACAATCCGGTTTCGCAATTCGCCATTGGAGTAGTTCGATGAAAGTAGATGGAGGAGTGGGCTGGGAACTCGACAAGGTCGGTGCCGAAGCCAAAGCGCTGGAGGATCTGGGGTACAGCGGAATCATGACCGCCGAGACGTCGCACGATCCGTTCTTTCCGTTGCTGGTTGCGGCGATGAACACGCAGCGCGTCGAGTTGATGACGTCGATCGCTGTTGCGTTCGCGCGCACCCCGATGATTCTTGCAAACATCGGCCACGATCTGAACGCCGCTTCTAAGGGGCGCTTCGTGCTTGGTATCGGTTCGCAGATTCGCCCGCACATTGCCAAACGCTTCAGCATGCCGTGGTCCGCGCCGGCAGCGCGAATGCGCGAGTTCATTCTGGCGATGCGCGCGATCTGGGCGAGTTGGCACGAAGGCAAACCGTTGGAATTTGCCGGGCGTTTCTATACACACACCTTGATGACACCATTCTTCACACCAACGAACAATGAATACGGTGCGCCGAAAGTATTTCTGGCTGCCGTCGGGCCTCTGATGACGGAGGTCGCCGGCGAAGTGGCGGACGGCGTCATCGTTCATGCTTTCACGACGGAGAAGTATCTGCGTGAAACGACATTGCCGGCGCTGGAGAGAGGCTTCGAACGCGCGGGTAAGTCACGCGCAGATTTTGAAATAAGTTACCCCGTGTTCGTTGTCACCGGCGCTGACGATGCTGCCATTGAAGCTGCGAAGGTGGCGACCAAGCGACAGATCGCGTTCTACGGTTCCACGCCTGCCTACAAGCCGGTGCTCGATTCGATCGGCGTCGGCCATCTGCAGAGTGACTTGAACAGCATGTCGAAGCAGGGTCGTTGGGAGGAGATGGGCCACCTGATCAGCGAGGACATTCTGGCGGAATTCGCTGTCACCGGTGCGCCATCGACGATCGCTGGGCAGATCAAGTCGCGCTATGGCGATCTGATCGATCGCACGTCCGCTGCCTATGCAACGATTGCGAGGGAAGACCGGCAGAAAATCATTCGGGAACTGACCGCGAATTAACCCGCTAGAAGATTCAAATCGGAGGCACGATGAAAGTAGACGCCGGACTCGGGCATCAGCTCGATCGCGTTCCCGCGGCCGCGAAGGAAGTGGAGTCGATGGGCTTCGATGGCCTGCGCACCGCGGAAATGAACCACGACCCATTCTTCCCGCTACTGCTGGCTGCCGAACACACACAGAAGATCGAGCTCATCAGTTCGATCGCGGTGGGTTTTGCACGCAGTCCGATGCTGCTCGCGAACATCGGACACGACCTGAACGCCTATGCCAAGGGGCGCGTGACGATTGGTCTCGGCTCGCAGATCAAACCGCACATCACCAAACGCTTCAGCATGCCGTGGGGCGCACCCGCCGCCAAGATGCGCGAACTCGTGCTCGCGATGCGCGCAATCTGGGCAAACTGGTACGACGGCGCGAAGCTCGAATTCGTCGGTAAGTTCTACACGCACACGCTGATGACACCGGCCTTCACGCCGGAGAACAAGACGTATGGCGCGCCGAAGGTGATCCTCGCGGCGGTCGGCCCACACATGACAGAGGTGGCAGGTGAAGTGGCTGACGGCATGATCATTCATCCGTTCAGCACGGTACCGTTCATTAATTCCGTCACGTTGCCGGCGATCGAAAAGGGCCTTGCGAAGGCGGGACGCAACCGCGCCGATTTCGAGATCTCATATTCGAACTTCATCGTGTCCGGACGCACCGAAGAAGATTTCGAGAAGTCGAAACAGGCCAGCAAGGAGCGGATTGCGTTCTATGGTTCGACACCGGCATATCGCGGCGTGCTCGAATCGATCGGTGTCGGCGATCTGCAGACCGAGCTGAACACGATGTCGAAGCAAGGGCGCTGGAAGGAGATGGGCGGTTTGATCACCGATGAAATCCTCGATGAATTCGCCGTCGTCGGTGAGCCGCACACGATTGTGCCGGAGATGAAGCGTCGCTACGGCGCGTTCGTCGATCGCAGTTCCGCGTCGTTCGAATTCGTCGATCGAGACCAGCGCAAGGCGATGATCGCCGAACTGCGGGGCGCGTGAGCATGGCGTTGCCGCGTGAACTGGCGCTCGACGCAGAACAGATCGAGGAGCTGATGACGGGTATGTGGAACATGCGCATCGCATCCGTTGGACCGCGCGAACGTATCAATCTGACACCGATGTGGTTCGGCTGGGCGGGCGGTCGTGTGTATTTCTACGGCCGCGGTCAGAAGGTCGTCAATTTGCGCCGCACTCCGGCGTGCACGGTACTTGTCGATCGCAACGAGAAATTTCCCGAGCTGCAAGCGGTGATGTTGCAGGGTACTGCGCATGTCCTGGAGGATGCCGCGGCGGAAGCCGTCGATCCTCACCTAACGGAAGCGCGCGTGCAGATGGGCCGCAAATACAACGGCGGTCATGGTTCGCCGGCGGTCGCCGAACCGCCTCCGAACGGCGCCAGCGCCGGTGGCCGCAATCGTCGCTGGGTGGTCGTGGTACCTGATCGGATCGTCACGTGGGATAACTTCAAGATCAAAAGGCGCCCCTGATGGCGCTGCGGGAACTGACGGCAGAGGTCGTTGGTATACCTGAGTTTCAGTTCGAAGCGATGGCAAACGTCAGCGCATTCGAACTATCGAGTCACGCCCGCGCGCGCCAGGCGCTGCAGTTTGGTTTGGACACGCCCGGCAACGACTACAACGTCTATGTGCTGGGTCTGGATCGCAGCGGTCGCATGACGGCGACGCGCGGCTTCGCCGAAGCGTGGGCTAAGGGCCGTCCCGCGGCGCACGATTGGATTTACGTTTTCGATTTCGATGCGCCGTCTACGCCGCGACCTATCAAGCTGACAGCCGGCGTCGGGCGGCGTTTCAAACATGCTGTCGATGAATTGATCCCGGCGCTTGGCCGCGAACTGGTGGTGGCGTTCGGCAGCGAATTTTATCAGCGTCAGGCGGCGAGCCTGCGGGCGCCGAACGATGCACAGATTCAGAGTCGTCTGGCCGCGTTGGAAACTGAGGCAAACGCAGCTGGACTATCGATCGTCAATACGCCACAAGGCGTGGTGGTTGCGGCGCTTGGCGACAACGGTCAACCGGTTGCGATCAATACGTTGCCTGCCGAAAAGCGCGGCCAGCTCGAGGACGATAGCCGCGCGCTGATGGAACGGATGGCGGAGATCAACCGAGATGCGGCGCGATTTCAGCAGCAATTTTTCGATGCATTGAAAGGGTTGAATCGGGATGTCGCGGCGCGCGCCACGCAGGGACTGCTCGCCGGCCTCCGCGATCGATTCAGTGAGACCGAGGCGCTGCAGGCATGGGTCGACGAGTTGCGTCGGGATATCGTCGAAAACCATGAGCTGTTGATCACATCCGACGGAGGGGCGGTCGCCGCACGCACCGAATATGCCCGACGTCGCTACTCGGTCAACCTGCTGGTCGATCGGACCCGTGAGGCGCACCCGCCGGTCGTGTGCGAACACAATCCGACGTACCAGAACCTGTTCGGTTTCATCGAATATCGCCAGGTGTCTGGTGGCGGGCTCGACACCGACGTCACGTTGATTCGGCCGGGCGCGTTGCACCGAGCAAATGGTGGGGTACTGATCCTGCGCGCAGATGCTCTGGTCCGCGATCCGCTGCTATGGGTGTTCCTGAAAGGCGCGCTGCGCGATGGTGAATTGCGAATCGAGGAGTTCTATCGCGCGAATTCGCCACCGCTGGCCGGTGCGCCAAAGCCGCTGCCGGTACCGCTCGACATCAAGGTCGTCGTCGTCGGTGCACCCCAGTGGTACTACGCGTTCTTCGTGCAGGACCCGGATTTTCAGTCGTACTTCAAGGTCAAGGCGGAAATCGAGCCAGTTGCGGATGCTTCCGGCGAGAATCTGTGTCGCTATGCGGGTTTGATCTCCGGTAGTGCGCGTAACAATGGTATCGATGTGGCGGCGGACGGAATTTCCCGGCTGCTCGGTATGGCGGCTCGTTGGGCGGAACACCGCGAGCGACTGACGTCGCGCTTTGAATTGATCTCGGATGTGCTGCTTGAGGCGTCGAAGCTGAACCCGGACGTGACGTTGACCGCGCAGCACATCCGCGCGGCGGTCGCGTTGCGCCGCGAACGCAACGGTCAGGTGGAGGATCGCATCCAGCGTGCGATCGCCGAAGGCACCATCCTGATTCAGGCGCAAGGCGCGGTGGTGGGCCAGATCAATGGATTGACCGTGCAGATGCTTGGCGATCATGCATTCGGGTCGCCGGCCCGCATCACCGCACGTTCTTCGGTGGGCAGGCAGGGCATCATCAACATCGAACGGTTGGTTGCGATGAGCGGGCCGATCCAGCAGAAAGGCAGCATGACGTTACAGGGCATCCTGATGCGCCGCTTCGCGCATCGCTTCCCGCTGTCGTTCGATTGCAGCGTGACGTTCGAGCAGATGTACGGCGGCATCGAAGGCGACAGTGCCTCATTGGCGGAGTACATCGCGATCGTCTCCGAACTGGCCGACGTTCCGCTACGTCAGGACTTGGCCATCACCGGATCGATCAATCAACTCGGTGAGGCGCAGGTTATTGGCGGTGTCCACCACAAAGTCGAAGGGTTCTTCGCGGCCTGTTTGTCGCTTGGGGGACTGACGGGGAACCAGGGCGTGATTCTACCGGCGCAGAACGCAGCCAACCTGGTGCTGCGCGATGAGGTGCGTGACGCGGTTGCGGCGCGGCAGTTTCGCCTTTATACGGTTTCGCGCGCCGAGGAGGCAATCGAACTGTTTACCGGCATGTCCGTTGGAGAGAACGATGGATCGGGGCATTATCCTGCCGACTCAGTATACGGGCGGGTGATGGCGACCTTGAGCCGGTTCGATACGATGCTGAGCGCACGCCACATCTGAGACGCCGTGTCGGGGATCGGCGACGAATCATTGCCGAGACACGGGGTGTGACACGCCGTTGGCGCGCCGCGACACAGCACCTGACATGCTTGTGAAATCAGTGGGGCTGACGCGGGTGTATTTTTGCTGCATTGCAATATCGAAGACTCTCTGACGTGGGTTGGCGTTAGACTCGTTTCGAATCAACTAGATCGTTTTAATGGGCCGATTACGTCAGATCGTTTTATTCCGTGACGCACTGGGTTAGGAGACGCTCACTTTTCGAGTTCGCGTTACATCCGTGCAACAGTTTGGTAGGGATGCGCTGGCTAGGCTTCGGTTCATTGCGTGACGCAGTGCAGTTAGAATACGCCAGCAGAGGGGTATCGAAACGTGCGAGTCAGTCGAATCCATAGCGCCGTATGCGGACGCCTGAGCACGGTAGTTCTCAGGTTGTTGAATCGCGTCCCGGTGTTGATAAGAGCCCAGGCGGCGATGATTGCGGTGGTGGCGATCGCCTGTACTGCCGACGTACTGCTCGAAGGCGATCGGGGTGTGGATCGCGAACCGTTCGCGATTCCCGCATCAGTCGCGGCGCAAGTGCCCTGGAAAGAAGAGGTCAACGGTTTTGCGCAGCGGGTGCATGACGCGTTGGGCATTCAACGTGCCACTGCAGCAGAATTCTCCGGGTGGATACTTGAAGCATCGACGCGCCAGGGACTGTCGCCCGAGTTGTTGGCCAGCCTGGTGTTCACCGAAAGCTCGTTTCGCAAGGACGTGACTTCCTTCGTCGGCGCGATTGGTCCGGCACAGGTGAAGCCGTATTGGAGTCCGTTCTGCGGCAGTGATGACCTCGAGGACCCTGCCGAAAACATCTATTGCGGTGCGCAGATCCTGGCTCATTACCGTGACGTGTGCGGGTCGGAGCAGTGTGCGTTGTCCGCCTACAACGTTGGTCTCAAGAATTTGCAGGACGACGGTTACTACCAGGAAGCGGGCCTGCGTTACGCGCGTACGATCGATCGGCATCTGTCGCGCTTTGCCAAGACGGTCCTTTGATCGAACCGGGCGCTGAGGCGCCCGCCAATCCGTCACAGTTCAAGATACCCACGTTCCTCTGGTAGGCTGCACCAACTCAATATGCCTGGAGAGTTCAGTGGCCCTATCGCCTCGTTCCATCCGCTTTGCCATTTCTGCAACCCTGTTCGCCTGTCTGTGCTGGCTATCCGGTATGACCGTCGCGGCGGATGAAGCGGCTGCGGCGGCACCGGTGCAACTGCCGCCATGGATGAGCCCCGAACTCGTCAAGGCCGCAGTCGCGATCAATATGACGGATGTTCAAAAGCCGGAATTCAACAAGATCGTTGGGGACTATGTCACCGAACATTTCGACATGATCCAGCAGGTGGTCAAGCGCGGCGGGCCGAACCTAGACATGACCATCAAGAGCAAGGACAACGCGTTGGTGCACGCGATGGACAAGCAGGTGAAGACGGTGCTTACGAAGGCACAATGGCCTGCCTATGAAGACTACCGGAAAGTGCTTCGCGAGGGATTGAAGCACGTGACACCGTAGCCGACGCATCAGGGAGTGATCGCCCATGACTGACTTCGGCGTGTTGATGTTCCCGACGGATTACGCCATTCCACCGCACATTCTGGCGTCCGAGGCCGAAGCGCGAGGTTTCGAGTCGGTCTTTTTCCCTGAACATACGCACATCCCGGCCAGCCGCAAGACGCCGTGGCCGGGGGGCGGTGAATTGCCGCTCGAGTATTCCCATACGCACGACCCGTTCGTCGCGTTGACCGCGGCTGCATCGGTAACGAAGTCCATCAGGCTGGCGACCGGTATCTGTCTGATTACGGAACGCGATCCGATCGTGATGGCAAAACAGGTCGCGTCGCTCGATGTATTGTCCGGTGGACGGGTGCTGCTCGGTATTGGCGCAGGCTGGAACGTCGAGGAGATGGCCGACCACGGCGTCGCGTTTACCGATCGTTGGAAAGTAACGCGCGAACGGGTGCTGGCGATGCGGCGGATCTGGAGCGATGAGGCGGCCGAATTTCGCGGCGAATTCGTCGATTTCGGACCGCTCTGGTCGTATCCGAAGCCGATCCAGGCGGGCGGACCGCCGGTGTTGCTGGGCGCGTCGTCCCGGTGGAGCTGGCAACGCATCGCCGAATATTGTGATGGATGGATGCCGATTCACGCTGACACGCGTCGCGCGCAAGCCGCTGGGGCGGTCGACTATGCCGACGGTATCCGCAAGACGCGGGAAGCATGGCAGCGTGCTGGGCGTACCGGGGCGCCGCATTTCTCTATGTTTGCCGTGCCGCCGATTCGATCCCGCATCGAGGAGTTGATTGGGCTGGGGTTCAATCGCCTGATATTCGGTCTGCCGGCTGCCGATGCGGATACCGTCATGCCATTGCTCGACAAACTGGCGGATCTTGCCGGGAACATTCAGGCGGCGTGACGCCGCTGGCGCGCTCCAGGTCGAGCGATCCCGAGTTGTTCAGAGGCCGTTCAGCACCAGGCAACTAAATTGAGCATCGCCACATCACTACAGGAGATGGCCATGTTCAGCAAAGTCCTGGCAATCGCAATTATCGGTGTTGCAACCGCAACGTCTGCCGCCGCTCATGCATCGACCTGGGACACCGGCAATGTCCGGTGTGCGTCGGCTCCCACAGTACGCTATGTCCACCATCGCGTGCCGCCGCGCCTGGTGACGGTGCGTCGTGCCGCACTGCCGTATCGGGCTGTTCGGTATCGCGCTCTTCCATACCGCGCGCTGCCGCAGCGTATTGTGATCTATCGTGTTGCCGTGGTGCCCGCGTATCGCCGGGCGCCGCAACCGCGGTGGGCTCGGGGCTTCCGGGTTGAGTAGTGGTCGCGGGGCGGCTTCGCCGCCCCATTCTCGACTGGCAAAACGAAGTTGTTCATGCGGATCGTTCAGGTAAACTGCCGCGCCCTGCGCGGTCGTCCGGACCGCGCACATCTCATCATTCGAGCCCATTCGGCCGGATCTGGAGGTGGCACATGTTCGCAGGCTTCGATTACGGTACGTCCAACTGTTCGATCGGGATTGTTCCCGACGGCGCGGTACGCCTCGTGCCACTGGAGGATGGCGATTCACTGATTCCGTCAACCTTGTATGCGCCGCGTCCACAGATGCAAGTGGAGCGTTCGGTCGCCGACATACGCGGCCTTGATGTCACGACGCGATCGTTCGAGGAACTGCGATTCGGCCGCGCGGCCCTCGCGGCATATCTCGAAGCCCCATCGGCGGGCTATTTCGTCAAGAGTCCGAAGAGCTTTCTCGGCGCGAAAGGCCTTAGCGACGAGATCAAGGCGCGTTTCATCGGTGTCGTCACGGCGATGATGGCAAACGTCAAACGTCACGCGGACGCTGCGGCGGGCGAGCCAGTCTCACAGGTGGTGGTCGGACGCCCGATCAACTTCCAGGGTGCCGGCGGCGAAGAGGAAAATCGGCACGCGCTCGCGATGCTGGACGAAGCCGCTCATGCGGCGGGCTTCGAGGATGTGGCGTTTCTCTACGAACCGATGGCCGCGGCGATGGAATACGAAGGGCGACTCGACCGAGAAGAATGCGTGCTGGTACTCGACATTGGCGGCGGCACCACGGATTGTTCGTTTGTCCGTGTCGGTCCCGATCGACGCGCGTCCATCGAGCGTGACGCCGACATTCTGGGCCACGCGGGCGAGCGGATCGGCGGCAACGACTACGATCAGTTGCTGGCGTTGCGCGCCTTCATGCCATCGTTGGGGTTTGGAGATGGCCTGCAATCTGGGTTGCCGATCCCGAATACATACTTCGTCGATGCCGTTTCGACCAACGACGTCAATGCGCAGCAGCGCTTCTACGGGCGTCGGACGCTCGAACGTATGGACCGTTTGATGGCCGAGGCGCGGCATCCACACCGCCTGTCGCGGCTACGTGCGGTACAGACCGAGCGGTTGACCTACCGGATCGTGTCGAGTGCCGAGCAGGCGAAGGTTGCGCTGTCGGATGCAGCTAGCACGGAGATCGATCTTCAATACCTGGAAGACGGCTTGTCCGGTCATGCAGACCGCGCGCAGTTCGCGCGCGCATGTGAACGCCTGTTGGTGCATCTGGAAGGTCTCGTCACCGAATCCGTGAACGCCGCCGGTCGCGACCCCGATGTGATTTATCTCACCGGCGGGATGGCGCGTGCGGTGGTCGTTCGCAGCTATCTCGATCGGAAATTCCCGGCCGCGCAATTCGTCGACAGCGATCATTTTGCGAGCGTCACACATGGTTTGACCGTGTGGGCGGAGCGGCTGTTCGGCGACAGCGATTCGTCGATCAGTAGCCCGCGGAACCGGCCTTGATGGTCGCCAGAAACTGCTCGTCGAGCGGCTCGTACACCGACGTACGCGGTTTCATCACGAACAGCGGATCGTTGACCTTCGCTAGATCGTAACCTTCGTTGCGCAGGTCACCCTTCACCAGCTTGAACGTGCCGGTGACGTCCAGGTCGCGCTGGATGCGCAGAAAAACGGGCCGCGCGTATGGCGGCAGTTCCTGCGCGACGAACTCGGAGAAGGCGGCCATGTCGAGGCTCTTGCCCGCTTCGAGCGTGATCGCCGCCATGCCCGCGCGGCCATCCGTGTTGGGAATCTCGACACCGTAGACGTTGCAGAACCGCACCTGCGGATACTGATTGATGATTTCGCCGACCTCGTTCGTCGAGACGTTCTCCGAATGCCAGCGGAACGTATCGCCGACGCGGTCGACGAACTGATAGTGCTTCCTGCCGGCGGTGAAGCCAACATCCACCTCGCGGATCAGGTCGCCGGAGTTGAACCAGGCATCGCCATCGATCAGCACGTCGTGGACAATCTTCTTTTGCGTCGCGTCGGCGTTCGTGTAGCCCTCGAATACCTGCGCTTCGTTGATCTCGGCGAGCAACAATCCAGGCTCTCCGCTCTCCACGGGAATGCAGCGCCCTTGCGTGTCACGAACGATTACGTCTGCATCGACGTCGTAGCGCACCAACGCGATTTTGCTCGCCGTCATGCCGATCGTACGGTCCTTGTTGAGCAGGTTCATGAACGCGACGTTGCCCTCGCTCGCACCGTAGAACTCGGCGATCCGTCTAATGCCGAAGCGGTGCTTGAAATCCAGCCATATGTCGGGCCGCAGACCGTTTCCAACGATTCGATCCAGGGGATTGTCGGCATCGTTCGAACGTTCGGGCTGGCTCATCAGGTAGCGGCACAGCTCGCCGATGTAGACGAAACACGTGGTTCGGTATTCGCGCACTTCGTCGAGGAAATGCGATGCCGAAAACTTGCGCCGCAGGAACATCGACGAGCCCGACCACAGCGTTGAGCCGAAGCCGACCATCAAGCCGGTGCCATGATAGAGCGGCAGACAGAGATAAAGCCGATCGGTATGCTTGCTCTTGAAGCCGACCTTGCAGGCGGTTGCGCCAGTGGCCAGGAATCGTCTGTGGGAGACGACCGCGGCCTTCGGCAGTCCCGTGGTGCCGGATGTGAAGATATAGGTCGCGCTGTCACCGAGTTTGATCCGCTGGGTATCGGGTAGATTTGAACTGCTGGCGTTGCTCGCATCGCGTCCCAGATCGACGGCCCACTTCGGTGTTCGATGCTTGTCGCGATCGGCGACGAACAGGTACTGGTTGCCTTCCTGCAATGTGAGGTCGGCCTTTACGTCGGCTACGGCTTCGCTGAGTTCCTCGCCGAAGATCCACGCCTTGGATTGGGTGACAGACACGCAGTGGGTCAACGGCCGGCCGCGCAGATTTGTGTTGATCAGCGACGCAACGGCGCCCAGCTTGCTGATTGCGACCAGCGAAGCGAGAAGCTCGATACGGTTTTCCATCATCACACTGACGATGTCGCCTTGACCGATGCTGCGCGCCTTCAGCGCGTGTGCAAAGCGATTGGCAAGCGCATTGAATTCGGCCCACGTGATCTGTCGGTCCTCGAACAGAACCATCACCCGGTCGCCGAATTGAGCGGCGGTTTTTTCGAGTCTCAGTCCGATAGAGTCGATCGTCTCGACCGGTCGCGGCGTCAGGACCCGCCGATGGAGCAATACGCCGATCAGTTCCTTCAGCGTGACAACGTATTCGCGCATCCCCATACGATATTCCCCAGGCTATGGCGTCAGACGTTAAGGGAGCGGGCCACAAACGACAACTCTGTGAGCCTCCGCCACCACGACACCGTGGTTGTCAGGTTGCAATGGATTGGCGATGCTGAGGCGTCGTCAATATGAGGTGAAATGATGAATCAATGGCAGATCGGAGACGTCAAGATCTCGCGTGTGGTGGAACTCGAGGTCGCCGGTGGAACGAAGTTCATCCTGCCGGATGCAACACCGGATGCCTGCAAGCGCATCGAGTGGCTCGCGCCGCATTTCATGACGGCGGATGGCAAGCTGATCATGAGTATTCATGCGCTGGTCGTGGATACGGGTAAGCGCCGCATCGTGGTGGATACATGCATCGGTAACGACAAGCAGCGCAACATTCCGACATGGAGTCACCTGCAGACGAGTTTTCTATCCGATCTGGCTGCTACCGGCTATCCGCGCGAATCGATCGATACGGTGCTGTGTACGCATTTGCATGTCGACCACGTAGGCTGGAATACGATGCTCGTCGATGGCCGCTGGGTGCCGACGTTTCCGAATGCGCGCTATCTGATTGCGGAGCAGGAGTGGCGCTACTGGGACGAGCACGAGGACGAATCGCAATATGGTTCGGTGCTGGCGGATTCCGTCCGCCCGGTCATCGAGGCGGGGCTCGTCGATTTCGTGTCGATGCAGCATCGATTGTGCGATGAAGTATGGCTTGAGCCGACGCCCGGTCATACGGCGGGACACGTCAGCGTGCACATCGAATCGAACGGCGTGGAAGCGCTGATTACCGGTGATTGCATTCATCACCCCTGCCAGATTGCACGTACCGATTGGTGCAGTAGCGCCGATTTCGATCCGGAACAAGGCAGACGCACCCGTACTGAGCTGTTGGGAAAGTACGCCGATTCAGCAGTGCTGGTGATCGGAACGCACTTCGCGACCCCGACAGCGGGACGTGTGAAACGCGCCGACGATGGGGCATTCTGCTTCGAGGTACAGCCCTTATCGACTGCGTAGGGTCGCTAACCACGGTGCAGGTCCATGTGATAGCGCCGCCGGGTCTCGTTGAGCCAGCGTTCGAGACGCCGCCGCAGCGGTGGAAAATCCGAGATCAGCAGCGCGAGCCCGAGCGGGAACATCCAGAAACCCACCACCGGTAGAAAGCCGACGAGTCCGCCGGCCATCAACACCAGCCCCAACAACGATCGAACACCCGGCGGCAATCTGCGCTGTGCCCAGCGGATCAGTCGATACGTCACGATGACGAGGCGGTGACGCCAGTGACGCCTTCTGCGGGTGGGCCGCGCCAGGCCTACACCTGCATCGGGCTATCGTCGGGGGCCGTGTGCCGGTCCGGATTCGAGCGCCGATCGAGATCGGGATCGATCGACCGGAAATGATAGCGACCATCTTCGCCGAGCGTGCGCTCGATGCGGTTGCGGTGCATCAGCAGATGCGCGTGCGCGATCGCCTCACCCAACGCCATCATCATCTGGCGCGGGTCCAGTTTGCGCTTGAACAGCACCGGCAATAGATCGCTGGCCAGCGCCGGCGTGCGGCAGTGCTCTTCGATTGCGAGCATGCGGTCTTCATGGTGGTTGATCAACTGGCGCAGCCGTTCGCGCACGCCATAGAACGGCAGATTGTGCGCCGGTAGCACCAGCGTCTCGCCCGGCGTCTTCATCAGCTTGTCGTGTGATTCCATCCAGTCCTTCAGCGGATTCGCCTCCGGTTCGGTCGGATGCACGCTGACGTTGGACGTAATGATCGGCAGAATCTGATCGCCGGAGATCATCACGTCGAGGGACTTCGCGTGCAGACACGCGTGTTCGGGTGAATGACCGGAACCGACCACCACTTCCCAGGTGCGGCCGCCGATTCGCAATTCATCACCGTCGACGAGTCGTTGATAGCCCATCGGCATCTGCGGCATCGAGAAGCCGTCATTGCCCTTCGAGCGCGATTCCCACATCTGCCGCATCTGGCCGAGATAGTCGCTCGGCATGCCGGCGCGTTCGTAGAAGATCTCGCCCTGCCAGCTCGAATGGTGCCCGGGGCCGGAGCTGCTGAACGCGCGCGCCTGATAGTACTCGGCGCGCGTCATCATCAACGGGCATTTGAAGTATTCGGAGATCATGCCGGCCTGACCGATATGATCTGGGTGCATGTGCGTGCAGATCACAGCCTTGACGGGCTTGCCCCGCATCGCGCCGGTGAAAAGCTGGTGCCAGAGCGCATCAGTCTCCTGATTGCCGAGCCCGGTGTCGACGATGTACCAACCGTCGCCGTCATCGAGCAGATACAGGTTGATATGGGTCAGCGACCCACCCATCGGCATTGTCAGCCAATGGACGCCGGGCGCGATTTCACGGGTCGTGCCGGGCTTGGGATGATCAGAATACGGATATACGAGGTCAGTCATGCGGACAAGTATATCAGTGGGCATCGGTCGGGGCGGGTCCATCGTCGCGTGCGGTGTCTGAGGTTCGAATCCGCAGCGTGGCCCGCAACAGCATGTAGCCAACGACGGCCGACAGCACCGAGCCGCTGAGTACCGCGGCGCGTAACGGTGCCGCGTAGTCGACAGGGGAATGTTCGAACGCGAGCGAACCGATGAACAGGCTCATCGTGAAGCCGATCCCGGTCAGTATCGCAACCCCATAGAGCGCCAGCCACGAAACGCCGCGCGGGAGTTCGGCGAAGCCCAGCCGGATCAACAGCGCGCTGGTGACGAACACGCCGAGTTGTTTGCCGATGAACAGTCCGGCAACGATGCCAACCGCGACGCCCCCGGTCGCCTCCTGTGGCGTGATGCCGGCGAATGACACACCGGCGTTCGCAAATGCGAATGCCGGCAAAATCATGAACGCCACCCATGGATGCAGCGCGTGTTCGAGTTGCCGCAACGGCGAACGCTCGCCGGTGGGGCTGTTGTACTTCAGCGGAATCGTCAGCGCGTTGATGAAACCGGCCAAGGTCGCATGGACGCCGCTCTTGAGTACGCAAACCCAGACGAAAATGCCGATGACCAGATAAGCGCCGATATGGCCGACGCCGAGGCGATTGAGGGTAATCAGCCCGGCAATGCCGATCAGCGCAAGTGTCAACGACAACAGCGACAAATCTTGCGCATAAAACAGCGCGATCACGACGATTGCGGCGATGTCGTCGAAGATCGCCAGCGACGTCAGGAACAGTTTCATCGACGTGGGTACGCGGCTGCCGAGCATGGCCAGCACGCCGAGCGCGAATGCGATATCGGTCGCGGCTGGAATCGCCCAGCCGGCAAGCGCGCTCGGATCGTTCCAGTTGATGTAAGCATAGATCGCCGCGGGTACCGCGAAGCCGCCAAGCGCGGCACTTGCCGGCAGCACGATCTGGGAAGGCTTGCGCAGTTCCCCATCGAGCACTTCGCGCTTTACTTCGAGACCTATCACGAAAAAGAACACCGCCATCAGACCGTCGTTGATCCACAGATAGAGCGGCTTGTTGATTTCGAACTGATCGATCGCGATCGACATCCGCACGTGGATCAGCCAGTCGTACAGCGAGGCGATGGGCGAATTGGCAATCACCAATGCTGCAACGGTTGCTGCCATCAGCAACGTGCCGCTGGCCGATTCGAGCGCCATGAATTTCTTTATCGAGCCGATTGCCATGAATCCTCCGCTGGGCAGCATGCATTCAACGGGGTTCTCACATATCCCGCAAGCGATCGCGCACGCAGCGCGACGGTCATCGCCGTCTTGAGGTGGGTCGCCGCCCGGCTAGGCTCGTCGACGAGCCGGGACGCGTGGTGATGACGATGCGGCGATCGTGGTGAAGGCGTTGCGAGGGTTGATTGGCGGACTGATCCATGTCGTCGCGGCGCTGGGTGCGAGCGATGCGCAATCCGGCGCGCCGCGGCCGATTTACCGCTGCACGGGTGCGGCGGGTGAGGTGATGTTCACCGATTTGCCGTGTCCTGGCGGCCGCGCGCAACGGCTCCATACGGTATCGGCGGTCCATCTTGCGGTGCCCAACGCGGCCGAACGCGCGACGCTTGAGCGGTTGGAGCGCGAAAGCGCCGCGCTGGGTCGGGTCGAACGCTCGCGTGCGTCGAAGGCTGCACACGCGCGATCGCGTGCGTTGCTTCAAAGCGAACGGCGCTGTGCCGCGGCGCGCGCCGGTCTCGACCGCGTGCACGCGACGAAGCGACGCGGCTATCGGGCGTCGAGCGCAGCTGCATTGGCAGCCCGCGAACGCGGTTATCGGGCGCAACGTGATCAGAACTGCGCCGGCTGAACCAGCAAGGGGCCAACGGTGTTTTCGAACACGTAATTCGTTTGCGTCGCGAACGGTTGACAGCTGCTTCGTGGGCGTTCGACAGTCTCGTTGACATGGCGCTCGAGGTATCGCAATGACTGCAACACACGAAGTCACCAACCAGGTTCCACCGCTGATCGACTTCAATCTGTATCGAATCGATACCACACTCACAGCGGCGATTGCGCGGTTCGAAGGCGGCTGGGGCGATGATGCGCTGGCGCAATACGGTGCGCGGGCAGGCGGTGAGTTGATCGAACACGGCCGACTGGCGAATCGCTATTCACCGCAATTGCAAACTCACGATGCGTACGGCCACCGCATCGATGAAGTCGAATTTCACCCGTCCTATCACCATCTGATGCGCACCGCGATTGAGCATGGCGTTCACGCGTTGCCATGGGAATCGCCGCGGGCCGGCGCCCATGTGGTGCGCGCCGGGCTCGAACTGCTGCACAACCAGGCCGACTCGGGAACCGATTGTCCACTGACGATGACCTACGCCAGCATCCCGGCGCTGCGCAGCGAACCGGCGCTCGCCCAATTTTGGGAACCGCGCATCGTTTCGCGCTGTTACGACGGTGATGCATCGCGTGCGTATGCCAACAAAGCCGGCCTGACGATCGGCATGGCGATGACCGAAAAACAGGGCGGTACCGACGTGCGCGCCAACACCAGCCACGCTGCGCCGCTCAACGAAGCCGTTGGGGGTGCCGAGTGTTTTGTGTTGACGGGACACAAGTGGTTCTGTTCCGCGCCGATGAGCGATGCGTTCCTGACCTTGGCGTATCTCGATGGTGGTTTGACATGCTTCCTGCTGCCGAGATTCTCCCCGGACGGCGAGCGCAACGCGATTTTCATCCAGCGCCTGAAAGACAAACTCGGCAACCGCTCCAATGCCTCTGCCGAGATCGAATTCGATCGCGCCTTTGCATGGCGCGTCGGCGAACCGGGACGCGGCGTCGCGACGATCATCCAGATGGTCGCGCTGACGCGCTTCAACTGCATGGTGGGTTCCACCGCGATCATGCGTCAGGCGGTCATCCAGGCGCAGCATCACATCGCGCACCGTAGCGTCGGTGGCGTGCTTCTGATCGACGCGCCGCTGATGCGTAACGTTGCAGCCGATCTCGTGCTCGAGACCGAGGCCGCGTTGTGGCTGGTGATGCGTGTCGGATATGCGCTCGATCATCCGGAGGATGCCAGGCAACGGTTGTTCGTACGGCTCGCGACGGCACTCGGCAAATACTGGATCTGCAAGCGCGCGCCGCAACACGTCAACGAAGCGCAGGAGTGTCTCGGCGGTCTCGGCTACATCGAAGAACACGTCATGCCGCGGCTCTATCGTGAAGCGCCGGTGAACTCGATCTGGGAAGGCAGCGGCAACGTGCAGTGTGTCGATCTGTTGCGTGCGCTGGCGAAATCACCCGAAACCGTCGATGTGCTGGCTGACGAATTGGCCGTTGCGACAGGTTCGGTTGCGTCATTCGATGCTGCTGCAACGCAACTCGTGGCGGACCTGCGCGCTGGTGGGTCGGACCCGTTCAATGCGCGCCGGTTAGCAGAACGCATGGCGATATTGCTGCAAGCCAGCCTGTTGATTCGTCATGCGAGCGCTTCGGTCGCCGCCGCGTTCATCGACGCTCGCCTCGAACCGCGCGGTCTGACGTATGGCACATTGACCGATCGCGGCGCCGTCGGCGAGTTGCTGACCAGGATCGAATTGCCCTGAGCGGGCGTGCGCAGTAGATTGATCATTTGTATTTGCGCGTAGCGCGTTTGAATAGCGCCTCTAAATAAAGGGAGAGCACATCGATGGCCATGAACGTCAAACCGGTGCCAACGTTGGATGACGAGGTCAATGAGATCCGTTTGGCGACGGCAGAAATCGTCAACAAAAACATTCTGCCGGCCGAAGGGAAACTCTGGGGTTGGATGTCCGACAGCGCGAATGCGCCGAACGAAGCGGCGAAAGAAGCCAAAGAACTGCGTAATCAGATTCAAGACACCGTCAAGAAGGCGAAGCTGTGGGCACCGCACCTGCCGCGTGAATTCGGCGGTATGGGGCTTTCGTTCATGCAGCATGCGTACATGAACGAAGTGTTGTCTTACAGCCCTGGTGCTGCGTCGCTGTTCGGCGTCGTCGCGCCGAATTCCGGCAACCAGAGCATCCTCGTCAAATACGGCACGCCGCAACAGCACGAAAAGTGGCTGAAGCCGCTGACCGAAGGACGCATGCAATCCGGCTTCTCGATGACCGAGCCGGACAATCCGGGCTCGGATCCGCGATCGCTGACGACGCGCGCCGTGCTCGACGGCGACGAATGGGTGATCAACGGCCACAAGTGGTTCACGTCGAACGGTCACGCGGCGGATTTCTACATCGTGATGTGCCGCACCTCCGATCCGAGCGACACCAGCGGCCGAAACGACAAGATGACGCAGATCATCGTGCCACGCAAAACCAAGGGCGTGAACATCGTTCGCGGCGTGCCGGTGTGGGGCAGAGCGTCGAGCCACTGCGAAATCATCTACGAAGACGTGCGCGTGCCGAAGGAAAATCAGCTCGGTCGCACCGGTACGGGCCACCAGGCCGCGCAGGATCGTCTCGGCGCCGGCCGCGTGTACCACTGCATGAATTCGATCGGCTCGATGTGGCGCGCATTCGATTTGATGGTCGAGCGCGCGATGACGCGCGAAGTGCATGGTGGCGAGAAACTCGAGGAGAAGCAGTTCATTCAAGGCTTCATCGCCGATTCGTACATCGACATCCAGGCCGCACGGCTGATGACGATTCACTGCGCCGAGAAAATGGAGAGCGGCGCCGATCCGCGCACCGACATCTCGGCGATCAAGATTTTCGTCCCGGAGATGTATCACCGCGTAGTCGATCGAGCGATTCAGGTCTGGGGCGCCGCCGGAGTCTCCGGCGATCTGCCGCTTGCGGGTATGTATCTCGGCGCACGCACGCTGCGCATTGCTGACGGCCCGGATGAGGTGCACAAGATTCTGATCGCGAAGAATGTGCTGCGCCGCTATCACTCTGGTGAGAAATGGGACTTCGGCAACTAGAACGAGAACAGGCCCTTTTCTCTCGCGGTCGCGTCCTGAATGCGCACTGCCAGTGCATGCGCGAGGTGGATCGTAGTGTCGCTGTCGATCGCGGTTGCATCGCCACTTCATGCGAAGGAATCTCCAGCGCAGGCCGATGACGCGGTCAGTGATCCGCTCGTAGATGCTATTGCCAATGCGGTGATGCTGGACCGGACGTTCCCGGATGTCCCCGACGATACCGATGCCGCTACGGCATATGCGATTCAGGCGTCGGTGGTTGATGGCGTGTTCGGCATGCAGATTGTCGGCTACAAAGCCGGTTTGACGAACCCCGCGGCGCAACGGCATTTCGGCGTCAGTCAACCGGTTCTCGGTGTGTTACCGGAGCCGGACCGGTTGCCATCGAATGCAACGATCGCGCACGTAGAAGGACTCGCGGTGGAGCTGGAGATCGGCTTTCTCGTTGGCATCGACGACCAGCCGGCCGCGGTCCTGCCGGTAGTGGAATTGCCTCGGCGCGCCTATGCGGACATAAAAAAAATCTCGCTGGCCGACCTCATTGCAACGAACGTCTCGGCGTATCGCTTCATCACCGGGCCGACCGCGATGCTCGGCGCCGACGTGCGCAAGAATCCGGTGTCGCTCGAGCGTGATGGCACGCAGTTGTTCACGTCGTTGGCCGGCGAGGCGTCTGGCGACCCATACGATATCTATGGCTGGATGGTGGCGCGGATTCACTCGCTTGGCTATCGGCTCGAGCCGGGCATGATTTTGATGACGGGCCCAATAGGAGGGCGCGTGGTAGGCGCTGAACCCGGCCACTACGTCGCTCACTTCGGCCCGCTCGGAGACGTGAAATTTACAATTGGAGGCAACAGACATGCGATACAAACTCCTCGGTAACAGCGGCCTGCGCGTATCGGAACTCGCGCTCGGTGCGATGACGTTCGGTCCGGAAACGGGATTTGGCGTCGACAAAGGCGAGAGTCGGCGCGTCTACGATGCGTTCCGGGAGGCCGGCGGCAATTTCATCGACACTGCGAACGTCTACGCCGCCGGTGTCAGCGAACAGTTTCTCGGCGAATTCATCGGCAAGGATCGGCCGCGGCTGGTGCTGGCGACGAAGTACACCGGACCGATGCGCGGCCGCGACGTCAACGCGGCGGGTAATTCGCGCAAGAACATGATGGATTCGGTGCACGCGAGCCTGGCGCGCCTGAAGACCGACTACATCGATTTGTACTGGGTGCACGCGCGCGATTATCTGACGCCGATCGACGAGGTGATGCGCGGTCTCGATGATCTCGTGCGGCAGGGCAAGGTGCTGTACGTCGGCGTATCAGACACGCCCGCATGGGTTGTCTCCCAGGCAAACACGCTTGCCGAGTTGCGCGGTTGGAGCCGCTTCATCGGTCTGCAGATTCGCTATAGCCTGATCGACCGGAGTGTCGAGCGCGAATTGCTGCCGATGGCGCGCGCGTTCGACCTGGGGGTCACCCCATGGGGCATCGTCGGTTCCGGCGTGCTGACCGGAAAATACAACCGCGATGCCGATGCAGCGGGTCGCGCGAAAATGCGCGGTACGGTATCGGAGCGCTCGCTGGGCATCGCCGCGCAGGTGGTCGCCGTAGCGGACGAACTGGGCGTGACACCGTCACAGGTTGCGATCAACTGGGTGCGGCAAGGTCCGGCCGTGATCGTGCCGCTGGTCGGCGCACGCACCGTCGATCAACTCGCCGAAAATCTCGGCTGCCTCGAATTCTCGTTGTCTGCCGAGCACAAGGCGCGGCTGGATGAATCGAGCGCAATCGAACCCGGTTTCCCGCACGACATGCTTGGACCGCAGACGGCCGCCCAAACGAACAGGATCGACAACCATCGACCCTGGGCCGTTCCGCGTTAGATGGCTGAACTGCTGCGGTAGGGCACCGTGCGACGGCCCGCGCTACAATGCGTGCATGACGGTACGCGAAAAACCGACCGATTTTTTCACGCGCGACGAGATCACCGCGCTGCGGCATGTTTCGCCGTGGCATTCGACCTGGCTCATCGTGCATTGCTGGGGCGTGATCCTCGGAACGTGGGCGGTTGCGATCGTGTGGCCGTATGCGTGGGTGATCGTGCCCGGCATGTTCATCATCGGCGCACGCCAACTCGGCCTCGGTGTCATTGGTCACGATGGTGCCCACTATCTGTTGTACAGGAATCATCGCGTCAACGATTGGGTGTGCGAGTGGCTGTTGAACCGGCCGCTGCTCGGCGCCTCGATCGTGCCGTATCGCACCTATCACCTGAATCATCACCGCTTTACGCAGCAGGCTAACGATCCCGATCTGCCGCTGTCGGCGCCGTTTCCGATTACGCGGTCGAGCTTCCGCCGCAAGGCACTGCGCGATTTGAGTGGTCAAACGGGTATCAAGCAGAAAGGCGCCTCGATCCGCGCCGCGTTCGGTCCCTCCGATGCCGACGTGTCGCGGCGCATCAGCAACGGCGTACGTCGATTCGCACCCAACGTGCTGATCAATGCGGTGTTTCTCGGCGGCTTCGCGTGGGCGGGGCACGCCTATCTGTACGTGCTGTTGTGGGTGATTCCGGACCTGACGTGGCACATGTTCATTTCACGGGTCCGCAACATTGGCGAGCACGGTGCGGTGCCCGACAACGACGATCGGCTGCGCAACACGCGCACCACGCACGCTGGATGGTTCGAGCGCGCATTCGTTGCACCGTATTTCGTCAACTATCACCTCGAACACCATCTGCTCGTATCGTGTCCGTGCTATCGGCTGGCGGCGGCGCACGCGCTGTTGATTGGCAAAGGGTTCGGGCCGCGGATGGAGTTGAAGCCCAGCTACGCCGCCGTGTTGCGGCACGCGATTTCGAAGCCCGAATACGCCACCGCCTGACGCAAGCAATGGAGCACGCAGCGATGCACTGGCAGCTACACCGTCGGCTGGCCGTGTGTCTGGTCGTGTCGGCCTTGTCGATTGCCGCGAGCGCATCCGCTCAGACGGTGGCCACGTTGTCGGGCCCGATCACCGGCGATACGAACGACGGCGTACTGGTGTTCAAAGGCATTCCTTACGCCGCACCGCCGATCGGCGCGCTGCGTTGGCGGCCGCCGCAGCCGGTACAGCCGTGGGCGCGACCACGCGCCGCGACGCAATACGGTGCGTCCTGCCCACAACCCGCCCGCCGCGGCCGCGATGTTGGCCCCGCGAACGAAGATTGTCTGTTCCTGAACGTCTGGACTAAGGGACCTGGTGGCGCGCGCCCAGTGATGGTGTGGATACATGGTGGCGCGTTTCGGGTTGGTTCCGGATCGCTCGCGGTGTATGACGGTACCCGCTTTGCGCAACGTGGCGTGGTGCTGGTCACGTTGAACTATCGCCTGGGCCGATTCGGGTTCTTCGCACATCCGGCGCTCGTTGCGGCACATCCGGACGATGCGCGCGGTAACTATGGCTTGATGGATCAGGCCGCGGCGCTTGCATGGGTTAAGGCGAACATCGCGGCGTTCGGCGGAGACCCGCACAACGTCACGGCGTTCGGTGAGTCCGCCGGCGGTGCCAGCGTGCTGTATCTGCTGACGTCCCCGCGCGCAAAGGGCCTGTTCGCCAAAGCGATCATCGAAAGCGGCGGCGGCTACCAGATCGATCGCCGTATCGCCGGTGCGCGCGGCCGGCGGGAGTCGCTGACCGATGAAGGCATCGCGTGGGCGAAGTCGATAGGCGTTGGCGCCGATGCGTCTGCGTTGCGCGCGCTGACGACACAACAGGTGCTCGGCGACGGGCAATTGTCGGCGGGGCTTGGCGGAGTTGGACCGGTCATCGACGGCGACTGGGTGCCGGATGATCCTGGCGCGCTGCTCGGTCGCGATGAGTTTGCCAAAGTGCCCCTGATGATCGGCGCGAACAGCTATGAGGCGAGCGTGCTGCGGGCATTCGGTACGGACGCCAACCGGCTCATCACAGCGGTTGGTGTGGATCGAAGCGAACTGCAGCGCCTGTATGCGGGTGTGGTGGGTAATGACGCTGAACTCGCCGATCAGGCATTCGGTGATGCGACGTTCGTGTCCGCCGCTCGATACGTCGCGCGGTCGTTCGCGGAGCACGGCGTACCGGCGTATCTGTACCACTTCGACTATGTGTTCGAGCGTCGCCGCGGCAAGGTGCCAGGCGCCGGGCACGGCTCAGAGATTCCATACGTGTTCGACAGTGTGGATGCGCTACCGGCGTTCGTACGGATGCTGACGACGCAGTCGGACGCCGCGATGGCGACGCTGATGAATCGTTTCTGGATCGACTTTGCAACGACCGGCAATCCCAACGGTAGCGGCCTGCCGCAGTGGCCGAAATACGCGGTTGCTAGCGATGAATTGTTGATGATTCGAGACAAGCCTGCAGGCGTAGCGCACTTCCGCGCGCCACAGCTCGACTTTTTTCAGCGGCGTAGGTTCAAACAGAGCGGGGCCGAACAACCACGCGCAAGCCAACAGCCAGCCGGCGCCGCGGCACGCTAGCTGGCCTTTTTGGCCCGCGATTTTTCGGCTTCTTCGCGCTGATATTTCTCGATCGTTTTCGCCGCGGCACCCATCGCGGCGCCCATGAACTCGTCGGAGTGATCGGCGGCCCATTGCAGAGATTCGGCACGCGCGGTGTTAGCGCGATTGAAGTGCGGCTTCACGTGCCGCGCGAACAGCGCATACGAGCGCTTGGTGTCTTCGAAGTTCGCCCAGTTATGGGCCAGCATCAGGTAGGTGCCGAAGTTCGGAATCTTCTGTTCGAGGCGTTCGATCTGTGCAATCGCATCGTCGGGCGTGCCGATGATGCCGGCGCCGCGTTCGATCATTGCGTCGATCGGATCCTGTCCCTGCAGATCTTGCGCGCCCATGCGGTTGATCAGATTGAAATAACCGCTCCACTGGCTGAAACCGTATTGCACCTGCGCGCGCGCTTCCTGGCGCGTTTCTGCGATGTGCATCGGGCCGACCAGTCGCAGCTTGCCCGGGTCCATCGTGGTGCCGTGCTCGGCAGCGGTCTTCTGCGCAACGTCCCAGTTGATGCTCAGCGCGTCGTAACCGAGCGGGTTGGTCGCCGCGACGCACAGCATGCCGAAACCGTGCCGGCCGGCCAGACGGCCACCGGATGGCGTCACCGAACTGGCGACCGCAATCTCCGGATGAGGTTTGGTGTACGGCAGTAGTTGCATGCGGGCATTCGTGAGGTTGAACCAGTCGGTCTTGGCGGTGACGGTCTCGCCGCGGAACAGACGCAGGATGACTTCGATCGATTCGACCATGCGCTCGCGCTGCGCGTCGACCGGAATGCCCATCATCATCGCATCCGACGGCAGCAGTCCTGGACCGACGCCGAACATCACGCGGCCGCGTGTCTGATGATCGAGCTGGATGATCCGGTTCGCGGCGGTCAACGGGTTGTGGTACGGCAGCGACACGACACCCGTGCCGAGCCTGATGCGTTGTGTGCGTTCTGCGGCCGCCGCGATGAACAATTCGGGCGACGAGATGATCTCGAACCCGGCCGAGTGGTGTTCACCGATCCAGGCCTCGTCGTAGCCGAGTTCGTCGAGCCACTCGACGAGTTCGATGTCGCGGCGAATCGCCAACGTCGGGTCTTCGTTCAGCGGGTGAAAAGGTGCGAGGAATATGCCGCTGCGCAGCGGGGAGCGTGAGTTCATGGCGTTTGTTTTGTGTATTGGTTAATTCGAGTGAATTGGTGAGGTTACGGATACGGCCTCGTCTCGTCCAGCGTGCCGACTGGCTGAACGGGCAACTAACCTTCCTGCTGAATTTCGGCAATCGAGACGTCGCGCCGTTCGGCCGCGCTTCGATAACACGCTTCGACGATCTCGTGTGCCCGCAGCGCGTCGCCGAAACTCGGCCGCGCAGCGCGTTTCGCGATGGCTGCCTCGATGAACGAGCGATCGCAGAGGCCGCCGAGGCTGCGCAAATCGTAGTCGACGGGGTCCAGGCCCTCGAAACTCATGTACCGCGCGAGTACGTCATCGGCGGACAACGTCACCGCATCACCGTTGCGGCCCTGGTAGACGACGGACCCGAAGTAGTCGTGGTCGGTCGCGATGTAGCCGCCTTCGAAGAAGATCTCGATACGTCGCGTCGACTGCCGGTCGTCCATCGCATGCCAGACTGAGCTGAGCTGCGTGGTGTGCCCGGCGGCGTGTTCGAACGTGACGATCGCCGTGTCTTCGACGCCCACATGGCCGCTGATGAACCGAGTGCGGCAACGGACGCTGTCGATACCTCCGGCGAGTCGGGCGATCAGATCGACGTCGTGAATGGAGTGTTCGATCAACGTGCCGCCGCCGGCACGGGTGACGTCGCCACGCCAGCCGGAAGCATAATGGCCGCGCACCGGGAAGAACTGATCGTCGCGCATCTGGATTGCGAGCAGGGTGCCGAGGTTGTCCTGTTGCATCAGGTCTTCGACGACCCGAAATACCGGCGAGAAGCGCAGCACCAGCCCGACCTGATGCGTCACGCCGGCGGCCGTTACTGCCGCATGCATGCGCCGTGCGTCGGCCAGACTGGTCGCCAGCGGCTTTTCGCAGAACACGTGTTTGCCGGCCTGTGCAGCGGCAATGACGAGGTCCACGTGCTCGACGGTTTCGGTGCAGATATACACCGCGTCGACTTTCGGCGAATGAATGATTTCGGACGGCTCGGTGGTGGCGACCTCGCAGCCGGCCACCTCGGCGAAGGCGCGAGCCCGATCGGCCTCGCGATCGCACACGGCATGATAGTCGATGTCGAGCGGACCGACGTTGCGTCCCGAGCGGGCGATGTCGCGAATGTTGCGCGCGTGAAAACGGCCGATGAAGCCGCAGCCGATCAAGCCAATGCCGAATGCCATGCTGTTACTCTATGTCGATCGTTTGGCGCGGACACTAGCCAGACCGCGGCCAGAGTTCAAACCCCGAGCTGGCGTTCACGGAGGTGACCATGAAGATTGGCATATTCGGCATCGGCTCGGGGATCTGCGCGGACCCGGCCGTGGCGCGGCAAGTCGCACAAGCCGCGGAGCAGGCCGGCCTCGAGTCGGTGTGGACCGGCGAGCACGTTGTGCTGCCCGATCCGCAGGCAGCACCATCGCCGGCGCCCCCGCTGTTTCCGATGCTGCACCCATCGACGGTGCTGGCCTATCTCGCTGCGGTGACAGAGCGTGTGAAACTCGGCACAGGCATCGTGTTGATCGCGCAGCGTAACCCGGTCGTGCTGGCGAAAGAGATGGCCAGCTTAGATGTGTTGTCGTCGGGGCGCCTGATCCTGGGCATCGGTGCCGGCTACCTCGAACCCGAATTCCGCGCGCTCGGCGTGCCGTTTGCTGAACGCGGCGCGCGAACCGACGAGTTCGTGGCTGCGATGCGGGTGCTGTGGCGTGACGACGAACCGACGTTCGACGGCCGTTTCGTCGGCTTCGCCGGCATTCAGGCGCGGCCGCGTCCGGCGCAGGCCGGTGGGCCGCCGATCGTCGTTGGCGGTGCCAGCGATGCGGCGATCGAACGCGCGGTGCGCGTCGCCCAGGGCTGGTATGGATTCGCGATGGATGTCGAGGCGGCACAGGCGTGCATCAAACGGTTAGGCGCGGCGCAGTCGCGCTGGGGTCGCGACGAAGTACTAGGCGAACTCGAGATCAGCGTGACACCGCGCGGTCGGCTGACCGCCGATCTCATCGATCGGTTCGCCGACATAGGCGTGCACCGCTTGATCCCGATGCTGCCACAGGACGTCGAGTCGAAGGCGCTCGACGCCGTTGCCGAACTGGGATCGCTGGCACGTCGTTGACGATCGCACGTCGTTTGGCCTTGACAGATTTACTGAGGCGCGGCACCATGCCCGCCGTTTTTCGAGCTTCAGCAATCATGCGTCTGTGTTTCGACTACGAATTCGATGCCATCCCGACCGCCCCGTCGGCGCGCGCGATGGTGTCCGTCATTCATGGAGGCGGGCGCACGAGGTTGTGATGTACTAGTTCGAAAGAACCGTTCAACAAAACCCCGGAGCGCCAAAAAGCCTCCGGGGTTTTTGTTTTGGGGCGATTTTTTCGTCGAGGCTCTCTCAGGAGTGAAAGTGATGAACGCGGCATCCGCGACAGCGCTGAAGCGGAACATCAATAGAACGTTGGCGTTCGGCTTTTTCCAGGTCTTCCTGGTGATCATGCCGGTGATCGTGCCATTTTTCGAAAGCCGAGGGTTGTCGATGCAACAGATCTTTCTGTTGCAGGCGCTGTTCGCGGTGGTCGTGCTCGTCATGGAAGTGCCATCCGGCTACGCGGCGGACCTGCTCGGACGCCGAATCACGCTGCTCATCGGCAGCGTGTTCATTGCGCTCGGCCATACGATGCTGTTGTTCGCGGACGGCTTCGCGGG
Organism: uncultured Gammaproteobacteria bacterium; assembly: GCA_963735085.1. Taxonomy (GTDB): domain Bacteria; phylum Pseudomonadota; class Gammaproteobacteria; order Pseudomonadales; family Azotimanducaceae; genus DATJGR01. The sequence continues at coordinate 133,421 of CAVTJP010000005.1, read as the reverse complement.
ACTTGCGATTTTCGAGCTGTGTCTCGGCATCGGCTCCAGCCTCGTTTCCGGCACCGATCTCGCGATCCTGTACGACTCTGAAGCTGCACTGGGTCACGACGCACCGCGTCGTCAGGAACTGGTTGGACGGTTGTTCACGATGCACACCGCGTCGGAAGCGCTGGCGGGTGTCGTGTGCAGTGTGGTGTTGCTGTGGTCCTTGCAGACCGCCGTATACGTGCAGGTGGCGGTCGGCTGGATTCCACTGCTGATCGCGCTGAGGCTCGTCGAGCCGCCTGGCGAACGGCTGGATGCTGTGAGTCACGCCGCGAACATGCGGATGATCTTCGAACACCTGATTAGATCGGGTCCGGTATTGCGGTTGACGTTCCTCGCGCTGTCGATCTGGAGCCTGACCACGTTCTATGCGGTGTGGCTGTTGCAGAAGCTATGGCAGGAACAAGGCGTTGCGCTGTCGCAGTTCGGTTATCTGTGGGCGATCTACATGCTGGTGTCCGCCGCCTCCGGGCGGCTCGCGCTGCAAGCTGAACGCCGCGTCGGTTCGACGGCGTTGCTCGCGTTCGTCGGCGTATTGCCGGTGATCGGCTACGCGGGGCTCGCGTTGTTCGGAACGGTCGGTGGGTTCGTCGCGGCGTTGACGTTTTTCGTCGCGCGCGGCCTCGGACTCGTCGTGCTGCGCGATGCGTTCAACAAACGCCTGCCGGGACGTTTCCGCGCCACTGCGAATTCGTTGGCGAGCTTCGGCTTTCGCGCAGCATTTGCGGTGACCGGCCCGTTCGTCGGCTGGTTGCTCGATCTGTGGGGCATGGACGTGACGCTGATGCTGTTGGCGGCGGTGTCGCTGGCGATCTTCGCGGTCTTGCTGTTGCCGCTGACGGTTGCGGTGCGCACTGCAGCGGCATCCGTTGAGCCTGCTGTGGGTTGATGCCGAACAGGGTTTGTCAGGGCTTGCGCTAGGGTTCACGGCGGAGGCGTATCCGCCGCCAGCCGGGGCGAAGGGTCATTCGACGTGGAGCCGCGGTTGCTTGTTCTGGTGAAGCACTCTGACCCTCGACTCCTGGCGCTACCCCTTTTCTCAATTCACCTTGCGAAGCGCGATACCGTCCGAGCTGTTGCGGACCAGCGTCGCGTGGCCCTGACGTTTGCGTGGTGGCGTGTTGATAATCTTGGCGAGATCCGGTGCGCCGAGACCGGCGGCGATCCGTTCTTGTGACGCGTCGGCGTACAACGTTGTGCGCTGGCGCGGACGTCGTTGCGCCGCCGTGATCATTGCATGCATTTCTTCCGGTGATGTCTCCTGCCCGTGTGCCGCACCGGCGGCGCGCGTGATACTTTCGTTCATCAGCGTACCGCCGAGGTCATTGCAGCCGGCATTGAGGCAGGCGATTACGCCGTCGTGACCCATCTTCACCCACGATGCCTGGATGTTTGGAATCAGTGGATGCAGCGCGAGCCGCGCTACCGCGTGCATCAGTACTGCTTCTCTGAAGGTCGGGCCACGTCGTGCGCGGCCCTTCAGATACATCGGTGCTTCCATGTGCACGAATGGCAGCGGCACGAATTCGGTGAAACCGCCGGTCTTCTTCTGTTGCGCGCGGATGCGCAGCAGGTGACGCGCCCAGTGCGCAGGCGAATCGACGTGGCCATACATGATCGTCGCGGTCGTCTTGAAGCCGACACGATGCGCGGTGTCCATGACCTCGAACCACTGCGCGGTATTGATTTTGTCCGGGCAGATGATTGCACGCACTTCGTCGTCGAGAATTTCCGCGGCGGTGCCCGGTAACGTGCCGAGACCGGCCGCTTTCAAGCGCGTGAGGAATGCCTCGAGTGAAATACCGAGCGTGGCCGCCCCTTGCCAGACTTCGAGCGGCGAGAACGCATGCACGTGCATGTCGGGTGTAGCGGCCCTCACTGCGTCGAGGATTTCGATATACGTATCGCCGGTGTAATCCGGGTGAATGCCGCCTTGCATGCACACTTCGCTGGCGCCGCGATCCCAGGCTTCGCGTGTGCGGCGCTGTATTTCATCGAGCGACAGATCGTACGGACGCCCGCGCAGGTTCTCCGACAGTTTGCCCTTAGAAAATGCGCAAAACTGACATTTGAAATAGCAGACGTTCGTGTAGTTGATGTTGCGGTTGACGACATAGCTGACAACGTCGCCGTTGACGTCCTGACGGATCGCGTCGGCCGCGTGAACGACCGCCGTGAAATCGTCACCGCGTGCTTCGAACAGCCGCACGACCTCGGGCTCGCTCAGGTCGTCGCCGCGCTTCGCGCGTTCGATGATCGCAGTAACATCGGGCGATGCCGGGACGTCAGGTCCGCGAATGGCAGCGAGAATGTCGGCCGGCGGGCTGCTCGCTTCGCCGGGCGACCACGTATCGGTGCGCGGCAGGCCGGTTGCGTCGACTAGATCGAGCACGTTGTGGCGTATCGCTTCGTCGAGCCAGGTTTGCGGCTGCTGGGCATATTGCGGATAGATCGTCAGGCGTTCGTGAAGCAATTTTCCGGCGCGGGCGGTTTCGCGACCTAATTCTTCGAGGTGCGGCCAGGGCGCTTCCGGGTTGACGAAGTCCGGTGTTACGGGCGACACGCCGCCCCAATCGTTGATGCCGGCGGCGACGATCTGCGGCAGTACACCGGGGCTCAGATTCGGCGGCGCCTGAATGCTCATGTCGGGCCCGAACACGATCCGCGCGACGGCGATCGTCCAGAGCAGTTCGTCGAGGTCGGGTTCCGGCGCGCGGGCCATCTTCGTGCCGGCCTTTGCGCGGAAATTCTGAACGATGATTTCCTGGATGTGGCCGTGCTCGGCATGCACCGCACGCAGTGCCAGCAACGACTCGATGCGTTCCAGGCGCGTTTCGCCGATTCCGATCAGAATGCCCGATGTGAACGGCACACGTGCCGCACCGGCGCGGCGCAATGTGTCGATGCGCACCTCAGGGATTTTGTCGGGAGAGCCGTAGTGCGGCATGCCTTTTTCGGTGAGCCGCGATGACGCGGATTCCAGCATGATGCCCATCGACGGCGATACCTGACGCAGCAACACGATCTCGGCATCGGTCATCGTGCCGGGGTTGGCATGCGGCAGGAGCCCGGTTTCGTCGAGCACGGCGCGCGCCGCCGCGTGCAGATATTCGAGTGTGCTGGCGTATCCCATCCGTTCAAGCGCTTCGCGCGCCGCCTTGTAGCGCAGCTCCGGCTTTTCGCCGAGTGTGAACAGCGCTTCTTTGCAGCCGAGGGCTTTGCCTTGTCGCGCCACATCGAGCACCTGCTCGATCGACATGTAAGGCGCATCGATGTGCTTCGGCGTTTGCGCGAACGTGCAGTAGTGGCACACATCGCGGCACAACTGCGTCAGCGGAATGAATACCTTTCGCGAATACGTGACGAGATTGCCGAAGCCGCGGTCGCGCAGTTGGGCTGCGACGCTCGCCAGCGCGCGCGTGTCGGTTTCGCGCGCAAGCGAAAGTGCATCACCGTCATCGAGAGGTTGGCCCTGCAACACCTCGTCCAACAATGCGCGGGTGGGCAATGCGCGGGTGGATGTACCCATGAATTCTCCAGTGTTTATCGTGTCCTCGGCGATCCGCCTCGTCGACACGGCAAAACATTTACATGGCAGAAGAGCGATTATGCAGTTGCGTCAGGCGAGTTGCTATACCGGTTGCTTCCAAGCATGTTCTCGTGCGCGATGCACCGGCCCGCTCGAGCACGCGCTGCAAATCGCGCGGCGTATCCACGTCGATTCCGAATGCGTCATTGCGAACGATACGCGGTGTGATGCCGATTCCGTAGGCCGCTTCGGCGTGTGGTTTGAAGCTGTGCCCGTCGAAACGGTACCGGATCAGGTTGGGCGGTGACGACACGATGCAGTTGGTGCCGTCGCCTTCGGAGTCCGGTACCAACGTGAAGCGATCGTGCTCGGCCAGAACCGTCGCGACGTCTGCGGGCGTGATCAACGGCACGTCGCCCGGCACGATCAAAGTGCCTTTCGCGTCTCGATTCGCAAGCAGAAAGCCGCCGGCAGCCTGCACCGATTCTGACAGGTCGGCACCTTCCGCCTCGGCGAACAGTTCGCAGCCGTGGCTGCGCGCGAGTTCTGCCGCCTCCGGCGCGCGCGACACTAGCAGGATGCCCGCAAGCCCGCTCGTCTGCGTCAGTGCGGCCAGCACATCGGTAATCATTGCCAACATCAACTCGCCGCGCTCACCAGGTGTCAGCAGCGGTGCAAGCCGTTGTTTGGCATTGCGAATGTTCTTCAGCGGCACGACCGCCCACACGGCGCTTTTCCTCACTCCAGTCGTCAGTCGTCGCGTTGCAAATATAGCTACGACTTCAGGCGTCTGATGAAACGCAGCACATCGGCGGCCAGGTGCTGACGGTCGGTCAACGTTAGCATGACGGTTTGGGTTACGACAGTTGCGATCCCGAGTGCTGCCACCTCGCCCTCGAGCGACGCGTCACGGCTGTCCAGCACGAAGCCGCTCAGCAGGCCGCGATAGTGTTGCGCCACCGCCACTGCGGTGTTGGGAATTGCAAGCTCGGCCATCATTTTCGCCGTTGGGCCCTTGATCGCAGTGCCGGCGACAATCGGCGATACGGCGACAACCGGTACGCGCAATTGCGCCAGGCGCTCGCGCAGCCCTGCGATCGCCAGAATGGGGTCGACGCTGACGAACGGATTGGATGGACAGATGATCACGCCGGCGAGGCATGGATCGTCGAGACGTTGCTCGATCTGTTCGGTCGGCGTTGCGGCGCCCGCACCATCGAAGCGAAATCCGGTCACGGCCGGCGCGCAGCGATCACGCACGAAATAGTGTTGGAATGCGAGTTCACCGTTGGCGGTGGCGATCATCGTGCGCACCGGCGAGTCGCTCATCGGCAGGATCGCGTGTTTGACGCCAAGGTTCGTGGCGAGTTCACGGGTTACGCGCGTCAGGTTCGCCCCCGAGCGAAGTCGTTGGGTGCGCTCGATATGCGTCGCCAGATCGAGGTCGCCGAGGTTGAACCACGTCTCCCCGCCGAGTTCCGTCAGCGCGCGCATGAACTGCCACGTCTCGCCGCGGCGTCCCCAGCCGGTTTCGGTATTCGCCTGGCCCGACAGTGTGTAGACGAGCGTGTCGATATCCGGCGAGACGTGCAGACCCAAGTGCTCGAAATCGTCGCCGGTATTGACGATGAACGAAAGCTGATCGGGACCGAGGTGCGCAATCAATCCGAGCGCGAGTTTTGCCCCGCCGACGCCGCCGGTGACGGCGATGTATCGCTCGCTCGCCATCTCAGCGGAACAGATCTTCTTCGAGCGGGCGGACGATGTCACGCGCGGTCTGCGCGGCGTCCTCCTGCGGGAAGCCGCGTACCAGTGCGACCGGTGTCTTCTCGGTTGTCTCGCCCATCACCAGCGTCGCGGCGGTGGCGATCGAATCGGCGCGATTGATCATCGTCACCTTGAGCTCGCGGCCGTAAATGTCGTGACCGCCGCGCCGGTCGTCCAGCGCGGTGATGCCGGCGCTGCCGATCGCGCCGCCAATGGTGCCGAGGCGCCAGGGTCGATTCATGCTGTCGCTGACGATGACGCCGGGGCGCACACGTGTGAGCGTAAACATCGATTCGCGAATCTTCCTCGCGGACTCGTCCGGATCTTCCGGCAACAGCAGCGCGTGTTCGGTGTCGCCGTGTTCGATGTTGGACTGGTCGATGCCTGCTTGCGCGCCAACCAGGCCAAGCCTGTGTCGCACGATCAGCACGCCGGGCTTTTTGCGCAGAACCTCGGATGATTCGCGCAGAATCAGTTCGACGAGACGGGGGTCTTTGTCGGTCTCGGAGGCAAGCGCAATCGCTGCAGCGGACGGCGTAACCGTCGCCAGCGAAACCTGCCGTCCTTCAGATTTAGAAACGATCTTCTGCGCAACCACCAGAATGTCGCCCGGCTCGAGACGCAGTTGTTGCGCGGTCAGCGCCGACGCAATCAGCGCCGCGAGGTCGTCGCCGGCGCGCACCATCGGGATGCCGGCGATCGGTGTGAAGCTGAGCGTGGTCACGAGTAGGCTGCTTGTTAATTGATGATTGGGCTCAATGGTCGCTCTGGCCGACGATCTTGATGCCCGAATGCGAGATCGAGTGGCGCCGATTGATCTGGATCAGTATCGATGTCAGCGCTTCGGCGGCCGCGGAGTTCTCGATCGGCCCGGCGTGCCAACCCGTCATGCCGGCGATCTCGACCAGTTCGATGACCTTATCGCGCGCCTCCTTGCTGTTGCCCGCCACCAGCACGTCGCACTCGATCTTCACGTCCTGTTGCAGCAGATGCGCAGCGACGTTCTGAAATGCGGTGACCACCTTGACGCCGGTACCGAGAAAATTCTGTGCGCGCTTGCCGGCGGAACCTTCCGACGGCAACTGAACAGTGCCGACCTTTGGTGGAATCAGCGGCACCGTGACGTCGATGAGGATTTTGCCTTCGAGGCCGGCGCGGACCGATTCCAACGTCGACAACTGATGCTCGTACGGCACCGTCAGCACGACGATATCGCCGGCGGCCGCCGCAGCGGAATTCTCCATCGCGCGCGCTTTCGTTTGCGGACTGAGCTGTTTCAGCGCGGCGACGGCGGCGTCGGCCTTCTGCTGGGTGCGCGATCCGATCACGATTTCGTGGCCGACCCTTGCCCAGCGAATTGCGAGCCCGGTGCCAAGATCGCCCGTGCCGCCGAGTATGGCGATGGTTTCTTGTGCCATGAACATTCTCCCAGTGAAACGCGCTCCCAGTGAAGCGCGGATTCTAGCGCGCGTTTCCAAAAAGTACTCGACGACGCTAAGCGTGGCCGGCTTGACCCGCTGCCAGAATGCTGTTGCTATCCGGCGTCGAAATATCCCTTGGAGGTAGCGATGCGCATCGGAATGATCATTGGCGCGGATGGTGTCAACCGCACGGTAGACGAACTCGTCAAGACCGCACAGCGCATGGAGGCGTTGAATTTCGACAGCGTCTGGATGGCGCAGATGATGTCGTACGACGCGATTGGCGCGCTGTCGATCATCGGGCACGCGACCCAGCGGATCAGGTTGGGTACCGCGGTCGTGCCGACCTATCCGAGGCATCCGACGGCGCTGGCATCGCAGGCGTTGACGGCCGCGTCTGCCAGCAACAACCGTTTTTCGCTCGGCATCGGTCTGTCGCATCAGATCGTCATCGAAGGCATGTTGGGCTTTTCGTACGCGAAGCCGGCCGCGCACATGCGGGAATACCTCGAAGTGCTCGGTCCGCTGCTGCGCGGCGAGACGGTGCAGCACGACGGTGACACCTATCACGTACACGGCGTTGCGGTGGCGGTACCCGGGGCGGAACGTGTGCCGCTATTGGTTGCGGCGCTTGGCCCGGCGATGCTCAAGTTGACCGGCGAACTCGCCGACGGGACGGTCACGTGGATGGTCGGCCCGAAGACGATGGCGGAACACATTGTGCCGTCGCTGACGGCGGCGGCGAACGGCGCGGGCAAGCCGGCACCGATCGTCGTGGGAGGATTTCCGGTCGTGCTGACCAATAAGCCTGACGAGGCGCGCGAGAACATTGCCAAACAACTGACGATCTACGGTCAGCTACCGTCCTATCGCGCGATGCTGGATCGGGAAGGCGCGAAAGGACCGGCGGACATTGCGCTGGCCGGCGACGAGAATTATCTGCGTGGTGCGATCGATCGTCTGCGCGACATTGGCGTGACCGATCTGAACGTTGCAATCGCGGGTGCCGATCCGCAAACCGTGGATCGGACGTTGCAATTCCTGGCAAGCCTGAAGAGTTGAGCTTCCGCGCTAGACGTCAGGCCGCCTTGCGGATCGTCACGACATTGGGTTCGGGCTGCAGCCGAGCGGTGATGTCGCCCGGCGGTAGTGGTGCGATTTCGTCGACCACCTTTCTGAGGTTCATCGCATCGGCGTAGCTCGACCACGTGTAGAGCATATCGGCCAGCGCGACACCGATGAACGGAATCGGATCAATGATCGTTTCAATGAAATCGCGCTGTTTCGTTCGCATCACTGCTTACCTCGTCGTGTTCCGTACGGTTTTGAGAAGCCTACACGGGGTGTGTTACACAAGAATTACGCCAACTTTCATTTCAAGCGCATTTCAAACGGATTTCGAGCGTTCAACCGCCTAATTTGCTGAGCATTTTCCGGTAGCGACGCTTTAGGCAATGCATCTCGGGCCGGAATTGCGCTGGAATATTTGAACCATGCTTGTGCATTCGCGATGACATCACATAGAAATCGCACAAGACAGGTGCGGCAATTTCGGGGCGCGGAGTATAGGGACGCGCGTTTCGGACAGCAAGGTCTCGACAGTCGGGCGGGTATTGCGTTGCGGCCGACGACCGGACGCTAGCACGCCTTCGGCTGACGCTGGTTCATCGCGGCAACCTGCGGCAACACCGTTTCGATCAGCAGACGCGTCTGGTTCAACATGTCATCGGTACCGAACGCGATCGGGCGCAGCACGAACTTGTGCACACCTGTCCGCCGGAACTCGTCGATGCGCGCGACGATCGCGGCTGCATCGCCGATGGCCACGTAGTCGTCGGCGGGTTTGCCGAGGCGTGCGCCAAGAGCTTTCAGGTATTTCTGACTGATCGGCTCGCCCGGGTCGCCGAAACGATAGCCGAAGCCGGCGCCGAAATGGTCGACGTCGATCGGCCGACCGAGTTCTTCGGCGCGCTGCTTGATTGCGGCGATTACCGGTGCCACTTGCGCGGCCGTCTCGATACCGGCCTGCCAGCCGGTGCCCCAGCGCGCAGTGCGCTCGACCGCCGCGGCCGCGGAACCGCCAACCCACAGTGGACAAGGTTGCTGAATCGGCCGCGGCGCGATGCTTGCCCGGTCGAGTTGAAAATGCTTGCCGGCAAACGTCACTTCGTTTTCGGACCAGAGCCTGGAGATGATCTCGAGGCTCTCGTTCATGCGTGAACCGCGACCCTGCGTCGGCGTGCCGGTCGCGGTGTAGTCGCGCGACAGCGCGCTGCCGATGCCGAACGCCGGCAACAGGCGACCTTCGCTGAGCACGTCGATCGTCGCGCACGCTTTTGCTGTCAGCACCGGATGACGCAGGCCGAGGCTCGCGACGTTCATGCCGAATTTCAGCCGTCGGGTGGCGCCGGCCAGCCACGCCATCGCGCTCATGCATTCGAGATTCGGGTCGGGCCCGATCAGGCGATCCGATTGCCAGATCGAATCGACACCGCCCGAATCGCACAGATCGACCCAACGCCGAAACCCGCGCGCGTCCTCGAATGCAAAGTTGGCGATACCCAAGCCGGCACTGACTGTCATCGCGATTCACCTGAAAGTTTCATTTAGAAGAGTCTAGCAGGACGCCATCGTGCGACCGATCGCGATTAACATGGATGCTACGCAACGGTTTCGGATTCGCGTCGTGAGCAACAAGGTGGTCGTATTCGGGGCGCTGGGGCTGGTCGGTCGCAGCGTCATCAAGGCATTCGAATCGCGTCCCGACTGGCAGGTTGTCGGGGTGTCGCGACGGACTCCGGATTTCCCGAGTCGCGCACGATTCGTGTCGTTGGACCTGACCGACGCGACAGCGTGCCGGCGAACGTTGGCCGATGCCGAATTCGCTGACGTTACGCACATCGTGTATGCCGCGTTGTACGAAAAGCCGGAACTGATCAGCGGCTGGCGCGACGCCGAGCAGATTGCCACCAACACACGGATGCTCGTCAACGCGTTGGAGGTGATCGGCACGGGAGCGTCGCTGCGCCATGTGACGTTGCTACAGGGTACCAAAGCGTACGGTGCGCACATCGCGCCGATGCGGATTCCGGGACGCGAGCGGCAGCCGCGCCATCCAAGCGAAAATTTCTATTGGAACCAGGAAGATCATCTGATCGAAATGAGCGCGCGTGGTGGCTTCACGTATTCGATCATGCGTCCGCAGGTGGTGTGCGGCTTCGCACTGGGCAGCCCTATGAACATGGTCAGCGCACTGGGTGTACTGGCGGCGGTGCAGCGTGAACAGGGCGAACCGCTGTGCTTTCCGGGTGGCGCGCCGTGCATCACGCAGGCAACCGACGCCGATTTGCTGGCACGGGCGATTCTCTGGGCGGCCGAGACGCCAGGTTGCGCGAACGAGACGTTCAACATCGCCAACGGCGATGTGATGGTGTGGCGCGAGATCTTCAGCGTGGTAGCGGATGTATTCGGCATGCCTCTGGGTGAACCAGAACCGATTCGCCTCAACGACACCATGCCTGAACGCGCTGCGATTTGGGATCGAATCGTCGCGCGTGACAATTTGCTGCCGTACTCGATGGAGCAGCTGGTCGGCGCGTCGTGGCAGTTCGCCGACGCGGTGTTCGGGTATGGCGGTTCGCCCCCCGATGCAGTCGTCAGCACGGTCAAGGCGCGCCGATTCGGGTTTCACGAGTGCATCGATACCGAAGACATGTTCGTGCGACAACTGACTGAGTTGCAGGCTATGCGGGTATTACCGCGATGAGCGAGCGCGTTCTGGTCGGCGATATCGGCGGCACCCATGCGCGCCTGGCATTGGCCGACGCCTCACTCGTGCTCAGCGAAGTACGCAGCTACCCCAGTCCCAATTTCGACAGCGCCGCACAGCTCGTCGAACGGTTCTGCCGCGACACGGGTATCAATGACCTGCAGGGGGTTTGCCTCGCGATCGCCGGGCCGGTCGCCGCCGGCCGCGGCCGCTTGACCAACGGGCGAATGGTCTGCGACGTGCGCGAATTAGGCGTTGCAGCGGGCAGCCAACGTGCCCGCCTGATCAACGACTTCACCGCGGTTGGACATGCGCTGCCGGTGCTGCCGGAGAGTTCGCTGAGGACAATCGGTCCGCCAGAGATTGGAGCGGGTAGCGATTCAGGTACAAAGGCAGCGCTCGGCCCAGGCACGGGCCTCGGCATGGGTTACGTCGTACATGACGGCGAGCATTGGCTGGTGCTGCCGTCGGAGGGCGGCCACGGCAACCTTGCTCCGACCGATCCGCTGGAAGCCGAAGTGCTCGGATTTCTGATGCGGCGCTTCGATTTCGTTGGTTGGGAAGTCGTTTTGTCGGGACCGGGGCTGGTGAATTTGTATGATGCGGTCTGTGAGGTTTGGGGAGCCAAACCCGAGATCGACGCGCCGGCCGAGATCACTGAGCGCGCGCTGACAGTCGCCGATCCTGTGTGTCATCAGACGCTCGAGATGTTCTGCAATCTGCTCGGCACCGCCGCGGGCAGCCTTGCGGTTACAGTCTGCGCGACCGGCGGGGTGTATCTGGCCGGTGGCATCCTGCCGCGGTTCGGCGATTTCCTTGCACAGAGTCAGTTCCGCCGGCGGTTCGAAACCCGCGGGCCGATGTCGGATTACGTCAAGGTAATTCCGACACGACTCGTGCTGGAACCTGAACTGGGTCTGCTCGGCTCTGCCGCCGCATTCTGGGATGCTTATTCGTGATGCGGCATCGCGTTGGCGACGGACGCCGTGAGATGTTCTTCGGCATTGGTGTATAGATAATCTCGCGTCGCCGGAAACGGCGCGTTGCGGCGACCGAGTTGCAATTGAAAGACTGCTAGGTCGCCGTGCTCGAATGCCGTTTGCGACGTCACCAGATAGAACTCCCACATGCGGCAGAAGCGTTCACCTTTGGTGGCGACAAAATGCGCACGCTGGGCCTGGAAGCGCCGATTCCATTCCTTCAAGGTCAACGCATAGTGCGGCCGCAGAATTTCGAGGTCGCCGATCATCAAACCCACACGTTCGACGGTTTTTGCGATCGTCGATAGTGACGGAATGTGGCCGCCCGGAAAGATGTGCCGCTGGAACCAGGCGTTGGTCGATTTTGGGGCCTGAGTGGACCCGATGGTATGCAACAGCGCAACGCCGCCCGGCCGCAACTGTTGCTCGAGCTGGTGGAAATATCGGCCGTAATTGCGCCGGCCGACATGCTCGAACATTCCGACGCTGACGATCCGGTCGTACTGTCCGCGGTGCTCGCGATAGTCCTGCAGCCGGAACTCGACGCGATCCGTCAAGCCGCGCCGCGACGCTTCGGCTTGCGCCACCCGCAGTTGCTCCTGGCTGAGTGTCAATCCAACCACCGAGTCGCCAACGCTTTCAGCGAGGTGCAGCGCGAGGCTACCCCAGCCGCAACCGATATCCAGAACCTGCTGGCCAGGCGCCAGCAGAAGTTTGTGCTCGATGTGATTGCATTTTGCGAGTTGAGCAGACTCGAGAGACATGTCGGGCTCGCGGAAGTATGCGCACGAGTAGTGCATGCCGCGATCGAGAAACGCGCGGAACAGGTCTTCGTCGAGGTCGTAGTGATGGTGTACGTTCGCACGGCTTGCGCGCAGGTTGTTCCACGTTTGCAACCGCGCGGCGAGTTCGCGGAATACCGTGCGACGCTCCACGAGGTCGCCCATGTTGCTGCGTAGGATGGTAATCAAATCCGTGAGGCTGCCGTCTGCGACACTCCATCCTTCATCCATGTACGTTTCGCCGAGCTGCAGCGATGGATTCATTACGATGCGTCGGAGCGTATCTGGTTTGCGCATGATCCAGGTCGCTTTGGGTGTACCGGAGCCGAACTTGTGGTGTGAACCATCTGCCTCGACAAGCGTGAGTTCGCCGTGGCGCACCGATCGTTCCAGGAGTTCGAGTTGCATGATTCCTCCGGTGTCGGGCCAATTCATGTGGTTGGACAGTGTTATGGCACTACCGTTCGCCGAACTCAACCTGGTGCTGTTCCATCGAAACGTCGGAATGCACCGACATTCGTGGTCATCGACGCGGTGATTCGCTAGCCTGCGTGTCTAACGAACGCGCACAGCAGAGGGCATCGACATGAAAGTCAGCATCGCAATCGGGGGCGCCGCGTCGGGCCGCAAACGGGATTTCGACGAACAGGTGGACTACGTCGTCGAAGCCGAAAAGCTCGGCGTCGATACCGTCTGGACGGCCGAAGCATGGGGACAGGATGCGATCGCGCCGCTTGCATACCTGGGTGCGAAAACGCACAAGATCAAGCTCGGCACCGGCATCATGCAGATCAGCGCACGCGCGCCGGTAATGACCGCGATGACGGCGCTGACGATGGCGGCAATCACCAACGACCGCTTCATTCTCGGCCTCGGTGCGAGCGGCCCGCAGGTTGTCGAAGGGCTTCACGGGCGGCCTTTCAAAGGCCCGCTGACGCGCATGAAGGAAACCGTGGATATCATCAAACTCGCGTTCGCCGGCGAGAAGATCGAATACCACGGTCGCTATCACGACCTGCCGCTGCCGGGCGGGCAAGGCAAGGCGCTGCGCTTGTCGCAACCGGGCAACGCGCATATTCCGATCTATCTCGCGACACTCGGACCGGCGACGCTCGAATACACGGGTGCGGTGGCCGACGGCTGGCTTGGCACGTCATTCACGCCCGAACACGGCGACGCACATCTGGCGTTCCTGCGCCGCGGCGCGCAGAGCGCGGGGCGGACGATGGCGGACATTGACGTGCAGGTGGGCGGTACCGTCGCGTTCGGTAATGACATGGAGGCGCTGGTTGCACCATTGAAACCAGGTATGGCGTTCACCCTGGGCGCGATGGGTTCGGCGACGACGAATTTCTATAACGACGCGTTCAAGCGCGGCGGTTGGGAGGATGCAGGTCGCGAGGTGCAACGCCTGTGGGTGTCAGGAAAGCGCGACGAGGCAATTGCGAAGGTACCGGACGAGATGGTGGTTCAGGCGAATCTGCTGGGGGACGACGCGACGGTGCGCGAGCGGATTCGCGCGTATCGCGATGCGGGGGTGACGACGCTGCGGGTTGCGCCGGCGGGGAAGGATTTGAAGGAGCGGTTGGGGACGTTGGGGCGGGTGATGAGTTTGGTTGGGGGGTTGTAGCGTAGGCTTTCTTCTCAGGCGTTGTGCAGCATCGAGACGGCGAGGTCGTTGAACTGTGAGGCGATTGCCGACCAGCTATTTGCTCGTGCGCCGGCGATAGCCTCGCCGGAAATCGTGGAGTAACGCGAGGGGTCGGTCAAAATTGACTCCAATGCATTGGCTAAGGCAATCGATGTCGATGCATGTGTGAGTAAGCCGCCCCCCATCGCAAGCTGCTCTACGAGACCAGGCTCAGGAAATGCGACGACCGGCATTCCGGCGGCTTGCGCTATTCCCACGATTCCGGATTGACTCGCCTGAAGATACGGCAGAACGCAGATGTCACATCGACGGAAGATCTCGGAAATTTCCGTCTCTTCGACCCAGCGGTTTTCGACGCGAACGTTGGCAGTCTCCCGAAGCTTCCCCGCAACACTCGACAAGTCACCGTGGCCCCAGATCTCGATCTCGAAATTTCGATCTCTTGTCTGCATCATTTGGGCGGCGTCGAGAAACAGTCCGAGTCCCTTGTAGGGAACGATGCGCCCGAAAAACAGCAATCTGATTGGTCGATCTTCAGGTAACGACCGAGGCTGATCCTGTACGTGATAGACAAAGACGCCGTGCGGTATGACGTGAGGATGGCAGTTGGGGTGCGCTGCTTGGATGGCATGAGCGGTGGTCCGTGTGAGCGCAACCACTGCGTCGGATTGACGAAAACAATCCGCGATGCACGTCCTCATAATTGTCCGAAGGAGAAGCTGATCACCGGGATGCGGAGCCGGTTCATGCCCCACCGTGATGACGAGCGCCCCGGCACGCCGCGCGGCTCGAATCACCCATGGACTCCAAGGGTGAATCATTCCCATGATCAAAATATCGATTCGCTCTCGAAGTACGTACTGTCGTACCCGACGACACATACGCCCGACTCGGGTGATTGAGCCGATCAGGAAATCCATCGCATTTGAATACGTATGCAGCGGCAGGTATCGCCCCAATCGTCCGAATTCGACACAAAGATCCGATTCCCGAGCAGCGACCAGATACAACTCGACATTCGCCTGCGTTGCGAGGGCACGGCCGAGTTCCAGCGTGTATCGCCCGCCGCCGCCACGCTTTCCGAGGAATGCTAACAAGACATTCATGGGGCACGTTCCATGACCACCCGGTACAGCGTCGTGTATTCCGATCGGATATGTGCGGGGCGATATCGATTTGCCCACCGTCGCGCCGCGCCGCTCATGGTTGAACCTGACGCAATCATTTCACGAAACCCTTCGTCAAGTTGATCCGCAGGCACGCAGATACCGCCGGGACCCACTACCTCACGCATGACGTCGGTTTGCAACGCGAGAACGGGCCGGCCGGCTGCCAGACATTCTGCTGCGCCAATCCCGAATCCTTCACTTGTGGACGGAAATAGGCCGAAGTGCGTCTGCATCATGATGTTCGGCAATTGGTGGTGCGGTATGAAGCCTAGAAATTTAACTTCCTCCGGCAGTAGGCCGAGTCGCTGCGTCTTCGCCCGCACGAGCGCTTCAGTTTCGCCCGCGCCCGCGAACCAGACTGCGATCTTGCTGCGCTCTTCAGGTCTCAGACGCAAAAGGGCGTCCAACACCAGCCCATGGTTCTTGGCTGGCATGAACCGTCCGAGTTGCAGGAATACCCAGCGGTCCGCAGGTTTGGACATGGGCACACGAAAAAATTCGTCGGCAACACAGTTGTGAACGACCCGAACCTCAAGTGCCCCGAAGGCTGCCTCCATACTCGCCTTCGACGCATTGGAGACGGTGCTGGTGCATTCATACTGCGACATCATCCAACGGAACAGGCGCCGGCCAACCGGCGTGTGTCTAGCGTGCAGTGAATGGCGGGTCAACAACGCGGGCGTGTCGATGAGTCTTAGTGACTTGAATGTCGCAATTAGAAAACTCCCCGGGAAGCTGTGAACATGAATAACGTCTGGAGCTTCCCGCTGAATCAATCGTAAGAGACGCCTGACGCAGCTAACCCCGAATGCCGCACGTATCGCACTGCCAGACAACCTTGTGCCATCACCCAGCGAGAGTTGCGTGAGTGTGATCCAGCGTATCTTGTACTGGGTCAGCACGGATTCGAACTGCACGGATCGATAGTAGAGAACCACCAACGGATCGGTTTCGGCCGATCTAACCAAGTCCGTGATCAGCGACTCGCCGCCGCCGTGGCGAACAGGCGAGACGACATGCATCACCCGGATCGGCGGTTTCGTCAATGATCGCTCGCAAGCGTATGTTTGCCGCTCTGACCTGTGAACCCGGCAAATATCGAGCGCAGTAGATGCGGAAACGAACGGGGGTCTCGGAATCCTCGCATCAAGGTCAGTCCCGAGAACACAATGGCGACGAACGTGCCGAATGCGGTCCCTAGATATCGTCGCAACACGACTATCCGATTGCGGATCAGATAGTGCTGCCGCGTTAGAGCTGCAAGTCGCCCGGTGCTTGTGCCCACTCGATGGTAGATGCGCGCGCGCTCTGCAGTAACCGCACGGAAGCCGTTGGCACGGCTCCACAATGCCAATTCCAGTTCTTCGCAGTAGAGAAACAAGCTACCGTCCAAGTAATAGCCTAGTGATTCTAGGCGTCGCTTGAGCAGTCGGGTGCTCAAGAGCACGGCAGCACCGGAGACTTCCAGCGTCGGCCAGAAGTCGGCGTGAGACACCGGCTTCAACGACCGTGAAGAGAAATACGCTCCCGGTGTCGCATTGCGGCAGAATAAACTAACACTGCGCGTCTCATCCAACATCCACGATCCGACGATGTCCGCTGCTGCTTTCTGTGCAACCTGGACCAACTCAGTAAGCGTACCAGGATCGAAGTCGATGTCGTTGTTGATAACCCATACATAGTCGGCACCCTGCGCGATCGCGGCATCGATGCCCAGATTGTTGCCGGTCCCAAAACCGGTGTTGGATGCCGCGAGGATGAGCGTTACCTCTGGGGCGTGCGATCGAATTCGATCGACCGAATCATCGCTTGACCCATTGTCTACAACGATGATCGTTAATTTCGGGTAGCCGACGCGCTCTGTCATGGCAATGCAGCGCAACGTATCGGCAATGCCGTTCCAATTGAGTATCACGACGCACACGTTCGGAGCGGGCGTTGCGGTAGGCTGCACGTCTCAGTCCTTCGTCGCGACGAGCAAAACTTCTTCACCTACGGGAGCGAAGATCGTCGCAGCCTGCTCGATGAACTGAAAAAGCCATGAAAGGACCTGTTGGGCTTGTTTGGACACTCCTGTGGCTGGTCTGTCACGCGTCGATGCACGAAAGCTCGTCGACCACATCCATCGCGCAGATCTGGCTGGTGTGCGCAGGAGTTCTATGCGCAGGTCTGTAAAGGTGACCAGGTGCGCGAGTGATTTTGGCGAAAACAGACACAAGTGTCTGGGCACCTCAAGGCCGCGCCAACTCGAACCGAAGACGCGCGCTCCGAGGCTCAAAACGTTTGGTGTGGCGATTACCAGGCGACCGCCGGGCTTCAGCAGCCGCTCGCTTGTCTGCAGCAGCTCGATTGGATTGGGCACATGCTCGATCACGTGATTCAGGGTGATTCCATCATAACTTTCGCTGGGTTCAAACGCCTCGAGGGTCCCGTGAAAGACACTTAGCCCGTAGTGCCGGCGCGCTACATCGGCTGCTCGCGCATCAGGCTCGACGCCCCGAACTTCCCATCCAAAATCTCGCATTCGAGCCAGGAACGCGCCGTTGCCGCAGCCTACGTCCAGAAGTCTGCCCCTCATCGATGCTGTCAGCCACATGACTCTTCGGGCCGCTTCGTCGCGCGCCGGTGGCACGGAGCCCAAAACTCGGCCGACAACACGAGCAATTGCTCCCACGCCGGCGCGATACCCGAGATGGCCGTCCAATATCGCGTTTTCAAGGTAATGCCTAGTGCCGACACCGTCCCTCGTCCCAGCATGCGTGAAGTACCCCTTGTAGGTGTCTTCGATCGCGTTGGGCGGTGGCATTGGGTCGAGCCACCACAATCCACAAAGACGACTCTCGCACTGTCTGATGTTCCAGCGTCCATCCGCAGAAAAGTACAGGTCCACGACATCAACGAATCGATTCCTGCCCGGGCTGCCGCAGATCGGGCACTCTGGTCTGGACAGGTTGTCGCTTGGCGTCGTCATGCTCCCGCTTTTCGGGTTATCCAGGACCGAATTCGCAGCCGATCTGATCGCTGGAGGAGGTTGAACCAAGTGTTTGCCGTCACTATTGCAATCGCGATCGACATGTATGCCGGTGCGAAATCATGGTTGGATGCCCACTTGGCACTCACCAGCATCACAATCGAGAACGCCACTGTATACGCACTCTTGATGAGTGCCCGTCGAGTTGGCGGTAGCATCCATGCCACGATTGCCGCGCTCGCAACGAGATCAATACCCGCTCGGACACTCCAAGCGATCGCTGCACCTTCGATGCCGAATCTACGCGTGAGCCACCAAAGAGCGAGGCCATACGGCAAGAATTCTGCCAAGTACAGCTTCGCCGATAGATCCGGCCGTCCCATTGCCTGAATCTGCACCAACGGCATGACCGCGGAACTGTTGAAGAGCACGCCAAGTGCAAGCCATTGCAAGACGCGTGTTCCATACAACGCAACGGCATCTCCAGCCCACAGACGCAGACCATAATTGGCGAACAGCGTGACGAGAATCAGTAGCGGCAGCACGAGCAAGGCTATCGCATCCATTCCGCGTTGCAGAATCTTTGCCGCGTCGTTGCGGTTTGCGGCGAGACTGAACGACAACGCCGGAAAGAGCACGCTAGCGACGGCTGCTGGCACAAATGCGAGCCTGGTGACCACCTCATACGGTGTGGCGTAGTAAGTGACCGCAGCCATCGAGATGATGCTGCCGATCAGGAATCGATCCATGTAGACCATCAATGGCCCGACCAGATTCGTCACGGTCATCCATCCGCCGAACGAAAACAGCTGTCTCGTTAGTGTGCCATCGAATGTCAGGCCCTCATGAGTGTGAACGTAGAGTCGAGAGCTCAGGAGCCAATATGCGCTGCACGCGATCGCCCGTCCGACGACCAACCCCGCGACAATCGGCACTAGACTATGCGAAAACGGCAGCACGAGCAGCGGTGCGAGGAAGGTGAATGAACCCAATGGAATCCTCACCGCGTTGACCAGATCAAAACGTTGGTAGGCCTCAAGCACGCCGCGGCAACAGACTGACCAGATAACCAAAGGAATGCTAACCGAGAGTAGGTAGAAGGAATGAATTGTTTCGTTGGTTAGCGGTATCGGTATTCTCAACACGTCGGTCGTCAGCCACGACGCGATGCTGGCCACGACGGCCGCACCAACCAGGCTGAGTCCGAATGTGATGAGTAGGGTTGTCGCGATAACCTGCGGCACCTCAGCATCTCTCCCACTCCCCAATCGATCGGCAACGATCTTCGTCATTGCCCGACCGAGCCCAAAGTCGAACACGCCGAAATAGCCAATCACCATCCAGACGATCGCGAGGATCCCGAAGCGTTCGGCGCCCAGTTGCCGGATCAGAACGGGGATCGCGATCAGTCCGACCACCAAAGGGAGCGCCTGTCCGATCAAGTTCCACAGAACATTCTTTGCGAGGAGCTTTCGACCAAACAACGGGGACGGTTGAGGTGATTCCAAGAATTATTTCTACGCGAAACTCGTTCGCATCCTAATTCAGATCCGCGGCCGTTCGATGAGGTACAAGACGCAGTACAGCCTTCCAGAAAGCCGAAGCATGACGCCCCTCAACGACTCTGATCCCGCCCCCGCGCCTGAATCCCCTTGCGCCGGGCCGCGACCTTCTCCGCAGTCAACTCGCGCTTCGCATGCGCGCGATTAGCATCCAGTTCAATCGTCATACCCTCGCCAAGGGTCGAATGCCAACCCTGATCCATGATCCGCCGGATCTCGCTACGCGTTGCCGGATCGGTCGTCAGAATGTCGCGTGCCAGCGCTTTGCATGTCGGCAGCAGTTCTTCGGGTTGCACGACGCGGTTCACCAAGCCCCAGTCGTATGCCCGTTCGGCGCTGAGATAGTTTCCCGTCAGAGACAACTCTTTGGCGCGATTGATACCGATCAGTCGCGGCAACTTCTGAGATAGTCCCCAACCCGGCACGACACCAACTCTTGCGTGCGTGTCGGCAAAACGCGCCTGCGTGGAGGCGATCAGGAAATCACACATCAATGCGACCTCGAAGCCACCGGTAATCGCGTAGCCATTGATCGCACCGATGATCGGCTTGCCCAGTTCGGCCAGTGCACGCGACAGGTCGCGATCGCTGATTGCGCCGATGTCGGCTTCCTGCTCGCGCTCGCCGCCAAGTTCCTTCAGATCGATTCCGGCTGTGAACGCGCGGCCCGCGCCGGTCAGGATCACCACGTCGGTCGCGGCGTCGTCGCGCAATCGATCGAACGTCGTAACGATTGCGGTGCGCAACGCACGCGACAATGCATTCAACGCTTCAGGTCGGTTCAACGTCACGATGGTGATGCCATCGTCGGTTTCGGTCAGTACCAGGGAATTTGTTGGCGAATTCGTCATGGGGATGTCCGTGTGGGCCAGTTCAGAGCGTCGATAGGAACGCGAGCAGCTCGCGATTGAATACGACCGGCGCTTCAAACTGCGGGCTGTGGCCGGCGCCGTCGATGACGACGCGGCGAGCGCCGGCGATGGTGCGTTCGAGGTCGGCCGCCACGCGTTTCAGCCCCGGTGATTCGTTCTCACCGTGCATGATCAACGTCGGTAGCGTCAGTCGTTTGAGGCCCGACAGCGTTTCACTGCGCGTGCGCAATGCGAGACCGCCGAACTCGTAGCCGGGCCACGATGTCTTCGCGAATTCACTGCGCGACAGCCGCAGCATTGCCGGGCTCATCGTTGTGGCGGTCGGCCGCAGGCCGAGTTCGATCTGGCGATCGAACACCGCGGTCATGCCGCCGCGCTGGAATGCATCGCGCAGATCGTCGATGTGCTGGGCCATCGATTCGCGTTCGCTGCCGGAGGCGCCGCCGGCACTGCCCACCAGCACCAACGCGCGAACGGCGCCGCGATGGCGCAGCGCGTATTCTTCTGCAATTGCGCCGCCCATCGAATGACCGATGACGATCGCCGGTTCGAAGTCCAGACCGGATGCGAGCTGGTGCAGGGTGTCGGCGACCGCACCGAATTCGTACGGCTCGAACGAGGTTGGCCCGGCAGTTGCGCCGTGACCGGGGATGTCGGGTGACAGGGTGCGGTAGCCGGCAGCAAGCAACGCCTTGGCCGTCGGTGCCCAATTGCGATGGGTGCCGGTATAGCCATGAATCAACAGCACGGGTTGCGCGCTTTCGGCGCCCGCGACCCGGTATGCGATCTCGATGCCATCGATCGTGGCGATTTCCATGGGTTTTGATCTGGGGATGAGTATTGACGATGTTATAGCGGAACTGCGGTAGCTCGGCTATGCCTTGACAGGCGGTGGCGCCGCTCCGAGCATGCGGGTGAACGAGGTGTTGCGCGATGCGATTCAGTGATTTCGTGATCTATCACGCGCTGCAGGAAAACAACCGCTGTCTGCACTTGCTGTCCGCGCATCCTCCACCATTGTCCGATGCATCCGTGCACAGCTTGCGGATTGGCGTAAAGCGCCTGCGCGCGAGTTGGCGACTGTTGCAGCTAGAGATTTCGGAGCCCATGTTCGAAGCTGCCGAGGTTCGGTTGAAGGCCATTCACGCGGCGCTCGCTCCATCGCGCGATGACGTCGCGGCGCTGTCGATTGCGGCCAACCTCGTAACAAAGTCCAACAAGAAGAAATCGCGCGCAGCATTGTCGATGGTGGCCGAGGCGCTGCGCGAACACGGCGCCGAGACCGTCGCGCGCGCGTCGATGGACCGGGTGTCGGACGGTTTTCAACGGGAGTCGGGCGTGTGGCGCGATCTCGATGTCGAAACGTTGCACGAGCGTTCGTTGATCGATGGCTTCGTACGCACCTATCAACGTGGTCGCCGCATTGGTCGGCGCCTACTGGAGCAGGACGATCCTGTGTTGTTGCACCGTTGGCGACGTTGGGTGAAGCATGTTTTATATCAGCTCGACATGATTCGACCAGTGCTCAGCCCGACGAATCGCGCCCGCCGCTGGTACCTAGATCGCCTCGGCGATGCGCTTGGCAAACACCGTGATCTGATGCTGTTGCGTAGCCGTATCGCCGCTGTTGCGCTCGACGAAACCGATCGAGCTCGGGTCGAGGCGGTGCTAGCTGCGCAGTTAGCCGTTTATCTGCATCGCGCGCGCAAGCTTTATCCGTATGTGTATGCCCAGAAGGGCGCTTCGTTCCGCGAATCGATTGTCGCCGACATCGCGCGACTGTCGTTCGACAACGTCGTGATCCTGCCGCGCTCGGCCTGATTCTTGGCTTGGAACGGATTCCGATCAACGCAGATTCAAAGCCCACGGTACGATGAAGTAACACATCGTTGCGACCAGCAGCGCGCCGAATATATCGACGGCTATACCGGCGCGCACCATTTGTGGCACGGTGATGTAGCCGCTCGAATAAACGATCGCATTGGGGGGCGTGCCTGCCGGCAACATGAAGCCGAACGAAGCCGACAGCGCAGTTGCGAACATGAGCGGCGCCGGATTCAGCGCGAAACCCTGCGCACCGGCTGCGACGATCGGCACAATGATGCTCGCGGTTGCAACGTTTGACGCCACCTCGGTCAACGCGAGACTCGCATAACTGACCATCACGATGGCGGCGTACGGGCCGACGTGACCTATCCCTTTCAATTGCGCGCCAAGCCAGCTCGACAGGCCGCTCGTTTGAATGCCGTACGCCATCGCGAGCCCACCGCCGAGCAACACCAGTAGGCCCCAACGCACCCGCGCGGCGCGGCGGATGTCCAGCGCGAAGTGCAACGGTCGCAGCGTGATCGGAATCAGCATCAATGCGGTTGCAACAGCCATGGCAACCGCCGCGTCACCGAGATCCTGATGCATCAGCTTCACGAGTGCCTTGGGCAGGCTGTCGAGTGGAACGCTGAGAATGTCCTGCCACCCGAATGTCACCAGTGACCACCAGCCCGGAATCGTCAATGAGCCAAGATCGATGTCGTTGCGGAAGATCCACAACAGCGCGGCGGTGATGAATCCAATGAAGCTGACGCGTTCGCCGAGACTCATGCGACCGAGCTGAGCGCGTTCGCGATCAATGACGTCGCCACCGCCCGGGAGTCCGCTTGCGGGAACCGGCGCCGCGACGTGAACCAGAAATAGATACACCACCGGCAGCGCGATCAGGACCACTGGCAAGCCGATCGTCACCCAGGTTGCAAAGTCGAGGTTGCGCCCGAGCACGGCGTTCGCCTGCTGCACCATGATGATGTTCGGCGCGGTACCAATTTTTGTGCCGATGCCGCCGATGCTCGCCGCGTACGCGATGCCGAGCATCAAGGCCAGACCGAAGCGCCGCAGCAGCGGGTCGTTGGCATCGATCTGTTCGCCGAGTTTCAGCAACACCGCCATCGCGATTGGGAACATCATGACAGTGGTGGCGGTGTTCGATATCCACAGGCTGAGGAATGCGGTGGCCAGCATGAAACCGAGGACGATGCGGCGCGGGCTTACACCGATTGCAGCAATGATCGTCAATGCGATGCGTCGGTGCAGCCCCCATTGCTGCATCGACGCGGCGATCAACATGCCGCCCAAAAACAGAAAATTGACCGGATCGAAATAATGCAGCGCCACGTCGAACGGGCTCGCGACGCCGAGCAGCGGGTAGGCGACGAGCGGTATGCAGGCAGTCGCCCACAGCGGCAACGGCTCGGTGATCCACCATGTCGCCATCAACGCCACCACCGCGCCGGTCCAGCTGGCTTCGGAGGTGAGTCCCTGGCCTGAAAGCCACGCGCCTGCCGCGGCGAACAACAGCGGCCCCAGCACCAGCCCCGTGCGCTGGCGCAAATCGAGACGCGCGATCACAGCGTGAGCCGTTCGATCGCAGCCCGCGCGGCGCTCAGTGCATCGTCGCGCAGGTCGGGTCGCAGCAGAGTTTCCGCGAAGACAAACGTGGGTGGGGCGATACCGAGGAAGTCGAGCATTGTCGTCAGATACGGCTGCTGATTTTCTCGCGGCGTGCCCTGATAGCGGCCGCCGCGTGCAGCGATAACCCAGCAGCGCCGCACATTGGTCAGCAGACCCTGCGGCCCCTGCGGCGTGTAGCGAAAGGTCCGCTGTGCGCGGGCGACATGGTCGATCCATGCTTTGAATGCCGACGGGACGCCGAAGTTGTACATCGGCATCGCGATCAACAGATCGGTGGCTGCTTCGAGCTCTCCGATCAGTTCGTCCGAAAGCCGCAACAGTGAGTGTTCGGTGGGGCCAAGCGCTTCCGGTGGTTTGCCGAAGGCAGCAAATGTCGCCGCATCCAGGTGCGGCAGCGGTGGGCTCTGAACGTCACGCAGCACGACGTTGGATTGCGGTTGCGCTTGCGCGTATCGCGCGAGGAACGTTTCAGCGAGCTGCGATGATTGACCGCCGTCGCCGAAGATGCTTGCCCTGACGAATAACAAATGGTGCACGGTTCGATCCCAAAAAAGAAGCGCGCATGATCGCACAATCGGGGCGTGTCCCAGCAGTCATCATTGTTTCGGCGGTGTCAGCTGCCAGGGCGCTTGCGCGGCTGGCGTATCAACGCGACTGTCGGGTCGAAGAAGCGTTGAATTTCGGCGAACGGAAGCGGCCGCGAGAAGTAATAGCCCTGACCGTACTCGCAGTCGTGTTCGCTGAGGAACTTCAACTGGTCGATGGTTTCGACGCCTTCGGCGACGACTACGAGGTTCAAACGATGCGCCATCGAGATGACCGCCGCGGTGATCGCCATGTCGTCGGTATTGTTCGGGATGTCGGTGACGAACGAGCGGTCGATTTTGACGGTGTCGATGGGAAAGCGCTTCAGATAGTTCAGCGACGAATAGCCCGTGCCGAAGTCGTCGATGGCAAGCTTGATACCCAGTTCGTGCAGCCGTTGCACAGTGAACGCGGCGGCCTCAGCATCGTCCATCAACATCGTTTCGGTGATCTCGACCTCGAGCTGTGATGGATCGATGCCCGACTCACGGACGCATCGACGTACGGTGCTGACGAGATTGGGATCGCGAAACTGGCGCGTCGAGATGTTTACCGCCACCTGAATCGGTGCGCCCGTCTGGCTGGTCAGGTCGCGCGCGGCAATACACGCCTGCTCGATCACCCAGGCGCCCATTCCGACGATCACACCAGTATCTTCAGCGACGGTGATGAACTGGTCCGGTGATAGCAGACCGCGTTCGGGATGATTCCAGCGAATCAACGCCTCGACCCCGGTGATCCGCTGATCCGCAAGCCGCACCTTGGGCTGATAGAACAGTTCGAAGTTGTTCGACTGGAGTGCTTCGCGCAACTCGTTCTCGATGCGCAGCTTGCTCTCGGCTTTGGTGTTCATCTCCTCAGCGAAGAACTGATAGTTGTCGCGGCCGCGCTCTTTCGCGCGATACATCGCCAGGTCCGCGTTCTTCGTCAGAATGTTTGCGTGCACCGAATCGGTCGGGATGATCGTGATGCCGATACTCGCTGTGACGACGAGGTGGTGACCGGAGATCGTGATTGGCTCGCCCAGCCGACGAAGGATTTTCTCGGCAACCGAACCCGCATCGCCGGGTGATGCGATGCCGTACAGCAGAACGGCAAATTCGTCACCGCCATATCGTGCGACGGTGTCCTCCGCGCGCACGCATTGCGTCAGCCGACGCGCGGCTTCTCGAAGCAGTTCATCGCCTGCCTGATGGCCCAAGGTGTCGTTGACGCGTTTGAATTGATCGAGGTCCAGATACAGCATCGCAGCGCATGTCTCGGTGCGCTGTGCATGCGCTATCGCCTGTTCGAGGCGGCTGCTGAACAGGTGGCGGTTGGCCAGGTCCGTCAGCGTGTCGTAGAACGCCATGCGCTCCATGCGTTCCTGACTGTGTTTCATTTCCGTGATGTCGGCGACTTGAACGATGAAATACAGCGGTAAACCGGATTCGGAGCGTTGCAGCACGACGTGGAAGTTGGTCCAGATTTCGATGCTGTCCTTGCATAGCATGCGACGTTCGCAGCGAAACACATTGCCTGAGCGATGCAGCAGCCGATCGAATGTCTCTTTCAGGCTCTGACGGTCCTGCGTCGGCACCAGCCGGCTGACGTGACTACCGACCATTTCCGCTTCCGAATACGCCAGCGCCTTCGTGGCGAAATGATTGGCCTGGAAGATGTAGCCGTCAGTGTCGGTTAGCAGCATGCCGATCGGTGCGTTTTCGAATGCGCCGCGGAATCGCTCCTCGCTGACGCGCAGCTTTGCCTCGGCGTCTCGCTGCGCACGATGATCCTTCGCGATGCACACGACACTTTTGGTGCCGTGGAGTTCGACGATGGTCGCCGACACCAGCGCGGGAATCGGATCGCCGGTCTTGGTTCGAAATGTCAGCTCGAAATTCTGCAGACCGCCTTCCTGCGCGATGACCGCGATCGAACGCTCGAGCTGCGCGATGTCGTCGAAGATCGGCAGTTGCTGGACGCGCTGACCGATCAGTTCTTCATAGCTGAAGCCCGATGCAACGACGAACGCATCGTTGATGTCGAGGATGCGACTGTCTGTGAGACCGATGATGACGATACCGTCGGGGCTGCCGGAAAAAATTCGCGCGAACTTCTCCTCGCTCTCCTTCAACGCAGTTTCTGCGAGACGCCGTTTGGTGGTGTCGCGGCCGATGCACAGCACGCACAGCTCGCCGTCGATTTCGACGTAACGCACCGAGATTTCGGTCGACACCACATCGCCGCTTTTCGCGACCAGTTCGGTTTCGAAGTCGAGACACTCGCGATGCGCTTCGAGTTCGGCGTTGACGCGCTGGCGATCCAGCGGGTTGCCCCAGATATTCAGCTCCGGTTCGGGCAAGCCGATACCTTCTTCGCGCGTGTAGCCCAGCAGTCTCGTGAAACCCGCATTGAAGTCGACGATTGTGCTGTCGTCGCTGCGCAGGATCAGGATCGCGTCCGGGCTGGAGTGGAATATCGTCGAGAATTTCGACTCCGATAGCCGTAGTTGCTTCTCGGTGCGGACCTGTTCGGTGGTGATCCTTGCCGTCACGAGCGTACCGGAGAGACCCGGTGTGTTGCCGAGCCCGGTGAGTTGCACGTCCAGGAATGCCTCGGCATCGTTCGAGCGAATGTCCGTAAGACGAAGCGTCTCGCGCGGCCGCGCGTTGGCGCGTGCCAGTGCCCGACCGAATTCCTTGCGGTCCAACCGGTGAATGAATTGCAACGGTTCAACGCCGATGAGCGACGCGGCCTCTTTTCCATGAAGTGAGGCGCCGAGCAACTCGTATGCCTTAGGGTTGGCGTAGCTGATGCGTCCGGCGGGGTCGATTACCAGTGTCAATTCGCCGGTATTTTCGATGATGCCGCGAAAGCGCGACTCACTCACCGTCAGCGCGCGTTGCGCGCGCCGTTGCTGGGTTAGATCGAGGATCTGCAACACCGCAAAGCGCGCGCCGCCGGACGGGTCGCGCAGCATGCGCGCATAGATCGATGCCCAGACCTTGCGGCCGTCGTGGCGAACGAACTCGCGTTCGAATCGGATGTGCGCGTCTTCGCGCGACACCAGATCGTTGCGCTGGTCCTTCAGTTCGTTCCACAGCGGATCGCCGAGGAACTGATCGAGTTTGCTGCCGGGCTGAATGCTCGCCTGACCGGTCAGTTTGAGGAATGCGTGGTTTGCGTGCACGACAACACCATTGGTATCGACGAGTACCATCGCGGCAGGGGCATGCGCAAACGCCTGATGTATCTGCTCAATGCCGAGATTGCGCCGACGCGGGTCCCAGATGAGCAGCGCGGCGGCCATCCAGTAGATGCTCGACCACAGTAGCGTGGTGCCGGCGATCGGCATCAGCGCACCGGGCTGCTGCCAGATTCGAGCATCGAACAGCGCAGGCACCAGGTGTGAAAGCGTGGCGAGCGTGGCGGCGCCGATCAGCAACCCACGACGATTCGTTCGGGTTGCGACCAGCATGGCGATCAGAAAAAGCGGTGCCGCGATTCGATAGCTGTCCAATGTTGCGGACGCGATCGCGCCGACGACCAAAATGACGTAGGTCACTGCGGTCGCAATGGGTTGATCGAATCGCCGCTGCACGGGCAACGCGTCCATTGTGCGTCCTTAAGGGAGTTCCGCTATCCTTGCGCGACCTCATTACGCGTTGGCCCGCAAGCGCTGAGTCGCTAAGTCCATGAACTTCGAATTGACGGTACCGGTTCACGGTCAGGGACTCTATGACGTCACGCACAGAGTGGCGGAAATGGTTCGGGATAGTGACGTAACCAACGGGCTGGCAACGATTTTCATCCGCCATACGTCGGCCAGTCTGATCATCCAGGAGAACGCAGATCCCGCCGTGCGAACCGATCTTGAGGGTTGGATGAATCGTCTCGTACCCGAGCATGACCCGCTTTACACGCACACCACCGAAGGTCCCGACGACATGCCAGCGCACATCAAAGGTGCATTGACGGCCGTGAGCGTGTCGATACCGGTGATCGACGGCGAACTGGCGCTCGGCGTCTGGCAGGGCATTTACCTATGGGAGCATCGCCACCACCGCGGCGAGCGACAGATGATCGTCAACGTGCTGGCATGATGAGGACAGGCGGTCTCGATAAGGGGGTCAGAACGACTTTCTACGGCAGAAAGTCGTTCTGACCCCCTTATCTCGCGTGCACCTGCACCGGCAGATGCGTATAGCCGTGCACGAATGCCGATAGTGTGCGCACGGGTTCGCCAACGACTTCGATGAAGCGAAAGCGCTTCATGATTTCCTCCCACACCACACGCAGTTGCATCTCGGCGAGCCGGTTGCCCATGCAGCGGTGGATACCAAACCCGAACGACAGGTGATGGCGTGCGGTAGTTCGGTCAATGATGAAATCGTTTGGTCGCTCGATTTCTTCGTCGTCGCGATTGCCTGAGATGTACCACATCAACACCTTGTCTCCGGCTTTGATGCGCTTGCCGGCGAGTTCGGTGTCGGTCAGCGCCGTGCGGCGCATGTACGCCAACGGCGTCTGCCAGCGAATGATTTCGGGCACCAGGCGAGGAATCAGGCTCACGTTTTCGCGCAGCTTCTGATACTGATCTGGATTCTGATTCAGCGCGAGCACGCCGCCGCTGATCGAGTTGCGCGTGGTGTCGTTGCCGCCGACGATCAGCAGGATCAGGTTGCCGAGGAATTCCATCGGCGGCATGTTGCGTGTCGATTCACCGTGCGCGAGCATCGAGATCAGATCGTGCGCGGGCGGCGCATTGATGCGTTCGTTCCACAGCCGGGTGAAGTAGGCGAGGCATTCCATCAATTCGTCGCGGCGCTGTTCACTCGTTTCGACGATGCCCGCGCCCGGCGCGGCGGTCGCCACATCGGACCAGCGCGTCAGCTTGTAGCGGTCTTCGAACGGAAAATCGAACAACGTTGCGAGCATCTGCGTGGTCAATTCGATCGATACGCGTTCGACCCAGTTGAATGTTTCATCGCGCGGCAACGCGTCGAGAATGTTGCCGGCCCGTTCGCGGATCGTGCTTTCCAGCGTCGCGAGATTGCGCGGCTCAGTGACGGGGCTGACGGTCGCGCGTTGCACATCGTGCTTGGGCGGGTCCATCGCGATGAACATTGGCGTGCGCATCAGTTGAGATTCCGACACCGCCACCGGTGGCCCCAGAGTGATACCGCCCTCCGACGAGAACACCTGGTGGTTGGTGTCCACCTGCATGATGTCCTTGAACTTGGTCACCGACCAGTACGGTCCGAACTGGCTGTCGGCGCAGTAGTGCACCGGGTCCTCGTTGCGCAACCGTTCGAAGTAGGGTTCGTGCAGATTGCGTTGAAACAACGCCCCCTGCGCGACATTGATCGACTCGATTGGAATCGAATACGGGTCCGGAAACGTAACCTCGGATTCACTCATAGATCGCCTCGCACGTTCTGTTGTTGCCGTTCGCGCAACTGTTCCCGCTGCGTGTCGCTCCAGCGCTTGTGTCCTGCAGGATCGAGAATCATCGAACAGAAATACAGCAACATCTGCCGGTGTGTCGCAGTTAGGTGGCACCGGTCCATCGCCTGTTCGCCTGCCTTGCTGTTGATGAAGCGAAAGCACTCGGTCAACGTCTGGTCACGCCCGAGCACCGGTTCGATCGCCCGGTTCAGGAAATCGTGCAGCGGTTCGATGTCGGTGTCGGTCAGGCCGGCGTCGGCGGGATCGAGCACCAGATTGGCCCACAGCGTTGCGATGTTGACGCGGAACAAATCCTTGTCGACGAAGCTGCCCGCGACGCTGCAACGGCGCTCGATTTCGTGCAATACCGGCGCGAATCGGGAATTGAAATCGCTCATCTAATCAATGCCTTGCCCGACGTTGAGCCTTCAGTTCTTCGATTGTGCTGGTCAAGCGTTCGATGCGCCGCGTGAACTGCTCGAGTTCATCGTCGTCGATCGACGGAGGGAATTTGATGCGCTCGTACTGCGCCCGCAATAGCCGCAATGTGTCGCGCTCTTCGGCGATGAAACGCCCCAGCAGCGCACCGCTGAGCGGGTCGATCGTCGGGTCGGCGAAGATTCCGGTCAACCCTGCGCCAGCGTTGTCGTGTGCGCGGCCATAGCCGAATACGGTTTCGAATTTCTCGATATCCGACATATCCGAACGCAAACTCATGAGGCGTGCGTCGAAATCCGCAGCGGGCCGGTCGCGCACGGAGTAACCGAGTTCGCAGACGCGCTTCACGAACGCTGCAGCGTGCTCACCCTCGCGGATCGCAACCAGCTTCAGCGTTTGCGCGAGCGTCGCATCTTCAGTCGCCATCGCCCAGGCATCGAACAGCGCCTGGCTGCGCGCTTCGCCGACCGCGATGGCGTTGAGTACCTTGAGATAGCTTGGCTTTTTCGACATCGCCCACTACGTGATTGAAGGTATCTCGTATGGTAGCGACGTCACCTACCTCTGCAACACTGTTCATTGCGTTTACTACACAACGGGACGTGGCGCTTGCCGGGTCGCGATGCTCGGCAGAGTCGCGCTGGTCGTGACGGGTCACGATCAAGTCGCGACGGACCGCGATCAAGTCGCGACGGATTGCATTGGCCCAAACGCATCGCTACCGTGACTGCTCTGTTTGCCTGGAGCCACCGACGCGGTGGAAGGTCTTCGGTTCGACGACATCAGCCTCCCACCCGAGGCGGTTGCGCTGCGCGCCGACGTTCGCGCATTTCTTGAAGCCCACCAGCCGCGTGAGGCGTTGCCGGATTCCGATTTCAACCATGGCCACGATGCGGCGTTCTCGGCTGCGCTGGGGCAGCGCGGCTGGATCGGCATGACGTGGCCCAAACGCTACGGCGGCGGCGAGCGCACGTTCTTCGAACGTTATGTCGTCACAGAAGAATTGCTCGCGGCTGGCGCGCCGGTCAGCGCGCATTGGATTGCCGATCGCCAAAGCGGTCCGTTGCTGCTGCGCTTCGGCACCGAGGCGCAGCGCGAACGATTTCTGCCGTCGATCACGCGTGGCGAGTGCTATTTCTCGATCGGCATGAGCGAGCCCGATTCGGGTTCCGACCTCGCCTCTGTGCGCACCAGCGCCAAAGCCGTGAACGGCGGCTATGTCGTCAACGGCACGAAAGTGTGGACGACCGATGCGCACCGCAATCATTTCATCATCGCGTTGGTGCGTACCGGCCCACCAGGCGACAACCGTCACGAAGGACTGTCGCAACTGGTCATCGATCTACATGGCGACGGCGTGCAGGTGAGGCCGATCCGCAACATTGCCGGCGATGAAGACTTCAACGAAGTGGTGTTCACCGATTGCTTCGTGCCCGACGATCAGGTCGTTGGCCGTCCCGGCAACGGTTGGGAGCAGGTCACCAGCGAATTGTCGTACGAACGCAGCGGTCCGGAGCGATTCCTGTCGGCATTTCGCGTGCTCGTGGAGTTCGTTCGGCTCACCGGCGCGTCGCCCACCGAGCATCAGGCGGTCGTCATCGGACGTCTGGCAGGCCATCTGATGACGTTGCGGCAGATGTCGATTTCGGTTGCCGGCATGCTCCAGGCCGGCGCGAACCCGGCGGTCGAAGCTGCGCTGGTTAAAGCGCTCGGCAACGATTTCGAGAAGGCATTGCCGGAGATCGCGCGGCTCGCCGCGTCGCATGTCGCTGACGACCATCGGTTTCGCGCCACGTTGGCGCAAACGTTGCTGCACGCACCTGCGTTCACGATCCGCGGTGGCACGCGCGAGATTCTGCGCGGTGTGATCGCGCGGGGATTGGGGTTGCGATGATGGGAATGGGCTGATGAGCACCGCGCTCACCGAGACGACGCAACTGGTGCTCGATACCGCCCAGCGGATGTTTGCCGATCACTGCGACAAAGCGCTCCTCGATGCGACGGAGCAGGGCCATTTCCCGGCGCAGTTGTGGGATGTAATCGCACAGAATCAATTACCACAGCTTGCGACGCCTGACGGTGGCGGCTCGCTGGCGGATGCGTTTCGACTGCTGCGCGTCGCGGGCCGGCATGCGTTGCCGTTGCCGCTGGCCGAAACGCTGATCGCGAATCACCTGATGAGCGTGACGGATTGTGGCGTCTTCGACGGCCGCATCAGCCTCGGCATCGCCGATTCGCATAGCGCAGAAGGGGCCGAAGTGAACGTCGAACTCGTCGGTGTGCCGTGGGCGCGGGCGATGCAGCGCGTCTGCTATGTGATTGGCGACCCGCTCGAGATCGTCATACTCGACGTCGCCGAATGCCAGCTCGCCGAGCACGCCAACATCGCTGGTGAGCCGCGCGATACGGTGCGTTTTCTGGGCGTGCCGATGCGTTGCGGTGCGTCGCCATCTCTCGACGTGGAAGGCGTGTTTGAACTGATGGCGCTGACACGGGCCGCACAGATGTCGGGTGCGCTGGAGCGGGTGCTGGAACTGACGCTCGACTACGCGAAAGAGCGTAAGCAGTTCGGCCGGCCGATCGGCGGGTTCCAGGCGATCCAACATACGCTGGCGCTGCTGGCCGGTCAGGTGGCCGCGGCGCTGCGCGCCACCGATGCGGCGATTTCCGCGCTGGGCACGCCGCGCTTCGCAATACAGGTCGCGGTCGCGAAGGCGCGCGTCGGCGAGGCGGCTGGCATCGCGTCGGAGATCGCGCATCAGGTTCACGGTGCGATGGGTTTCACGCACGAACATCAGTTGCACCACTTCACCCGCCGGTTGCTCGCGTGGCGTGACGAATACGGCCGTGAAAACTACTGGCAGCAGCGCGTCGGCAAGCAGATTGCAACGGCCGGAGCCGATCGGCTGTGGGATTTCATCGTTGGCTCATGAAATCGGCGCATTGCCGGACAGACCTTCCCCGCCCCTCATTGTTGCCGTTAGCGACTGTCTGACCGGTTCACGGGTACGTTACGACGGCGGACACAAGCGATCGTCGCTGTGCCATGCACAACTCGCGGGATTGTTCCAATTGCGCGGCATTTGCCCCGAACTCGCGATTGGCATGGGCGTGCCGCGCGACCCGATCAGGCTCGTCGGCGATGTCGGATCACCGCGAGCGCAAGGCATAGAAGACCCTACCGTCGATGTTACGCTGCCGCTGCGCGCCTATGCACGGCAGACATTGTCTTCGCTCGACGACGACGTGTGCGGCTATATCTTCATGAAGAATTCGCCGACTTGCGGCCTGTATCGGGTCAAGGTGTATGGCAAACCCGGCGTGCCACCGAACGCGCGCGGCCGGGGCATCTTTGCGGCCGAGATCGTTGCCGCGCGACCGGCATTGCCGGTCGAGGAGAGTGGCCGCCTCGAAGACCCCGTGCTGCGAGAAAATTTCGTGACGCGCGTGTTTGCGTTTGCCCATTGGAGGCGTTTGATTGCGGCGGGGTTGAGTGCGGCGGGACTCATCGCGTTCCACAGCGCGTACAAATATCTGCTGATGGCGCACAGCGTTGCGCAGTACAAGGCAGCGGGACGTCTGCTATCCAATCTAGCGGGCGATCTGGATGATCTCGCCGGCGCTTATCTGCTGATCCTGATGCGCGGACTGTCGCGCCCGGCGACGCGCGGTGGCCATGCAAACGTATTGCAGCACCTGCAAGGCTACGTCAAGGACGCACTCGATTCGCCGACGCGGCGAGAACTCGCTGAACTGATCCACAGCTATCGCCGCGGCGAGGTTCCGCTGCTTGCACCGATGATGCTGCTGCGGCATCACCTGCGGCGCGCGGCCGATCGCTATGCGCTCGAGCAGATCTATCTCGAGCCGCATCCACCAACGGCAGGACTACGGCGCGAACTGTGAGCCGCGACACGCCGGCACAGCGCCGTACGCTGGTTTGGCTGCGCAATGACCTGCGCGTCGCCGACAACCCGGCACTCATGACAGCGCGTGAACGCGGCAGTGTCGTCGCGGTTTATCTGAGCGCGCCCGCGCAATGGTCAGCGCACGGCGTTGGCGCGAATCGCCGAGCATTCTTGTTGCGGACGTTGACCGAACTGTCGCGATCGCTTGCCGCGCTGAACATTCCGCTGTTGTTGCGAACGGCCGGTTGGTTTGCGGATCACCCTCGCAAGATCGTGCGTCTTGCGAAGGCATGTGGGGCCGACGTGGTGATGTACAACGAGGAGTACCCGCTCGACGAGCAACGACGCGATGCCGCAGCACGCGACGCTTGCCATGACGCCGGGATCGAATTTCGACGCTTCAGCGGTGGGCTCGTACTCGCACCGGGCCAGGTACTCACCGCCAGCGGCAAACCCTACACGGTCTTTACGCCATTCAAACGGCGTTGGTTGTCCATCGTCGATGACGGTGTATTGCAGCCTGTCGCTGCTCCGAAGCGTCAGCGGAAGATCGAAATCGCGGGCGACCCGATCCCGCAACGTTTGGGCGGCGCGGACACCGAAACTTTGTCGGAACTGTGGCCGGGTGGCGAAGCCGAGGCTTGGCGCAGACTCGATGCGTTCATCGCGCATCGTGTAGCTGCGTATCGAGCGGATCGCGATCGCCCTGATCGCGAAGGGACGAGTCGGTTGTCGGCTTATCTCGCGGTCGGTGTAATCTCGCCGCGTCAGTGCATCGCTGCGGCGCGGGATCGTAATCGTGGTCAGCTTGGCAGCGGTGATGCCGGGGTCACCACGTGGATCAGCGAACTGATCTGGCGAGAGTTCTACGCACACGTCACTGCGGCGTTTGCCGCCATCAGCCGTGGTGGTGCGTTTCGCCCGGCGGGCGATCGCGTGAGATGGCGCGACGCGCCCGATGATCTAGCTGCGTGGCGCGAAGGCCGCACCGGCTATCCGCTGGTCGACGCCGCGATGCGGCAACTCGCGACGATGGGCTGGATGCACAATCGGTTGCGGATGGTGAGTGCGATGTTCCTGACCAAGCATCTGCTGATCGATTGGCGACACGGTGAACGGCACTTCATGGATCTGCTGGTGGATGGTGACTTCGCGTCGAACAACGGGGGTTGGCAGTGGAGCGCCTCGACCGGCGCCGATGCGGCCCCGTACTTCCGAATCTTCAATCCGGTGACGCAGGCGAAACGGTTTGATCCGGATGGCTCGTTCGTACGCCGCTGGGTGGCCGAGCTGGCGACGCTACCGAAACCGGCGATTTTCGAGCCATGGCGCGTGGGCGGCGCGCCCGGCTA
This sequence comes from uncultured Gammaproteobacteria bacterium, assembly GCA_963735085.1. Taxonomy (GTDB): domain Bacteria; phylum Pseudomonadota; class Gammaproteobacteria; order Pseudomonadales; family Azotimanducaceae; genus DATJGR01. The sequence goes on along the minus strand of CAVTJP010000005.1, from coordinate 97,737 downwards.
CCCGGCACCCATCGTCGATCACGCCGCCGCCCGCCAGCGGGCGTTGGATGCATTTCGGGGACCGCGCCCGCCAAATCGGCACACGAATTGCTAAACAGAAGTTCGCGGGCCCATGTGGCAAGGCTGATCAAGGGAAGACGACCATGGCAATACGAGCACCATCCACGAACGACAAGCGTCCCGACGCCATTCGCGCGAGCATCGAACGTCCCGATTCAGTGCGCGGCGCGATGCCGCGAACCCGTTTGGTGCAGATGCCTGTCGCTGTCGATGTGGCGCCTGCGCAGCCACACGCAAAGCTGCGCGAGCACATCAAAGGCGATATCTATCTGTTCATCTATCGTGTGCGGCACGCCTACGACGCCTACGCGTGGCTGGACAACATCCGTTACTGCACGGTATTCGCGCGCGGAAAGCACTTCCAGGACGCGGAACGGATCGCGATCAATTGCGTTCACCAGCACGGCTGGCGGATCTTGAAGACGGACACCGCCACCGCGTTTGCAGCCGACCGCTTCACCGACGCCGGTACTGACGCTGCGCATGTCGCGAACCTCTGTGATTTCGGTGTGTCGTTCAGGCTGAACCGCTGAATGGAACGAATCGCTCTACACTAGGCAAGCCGCGGGCTGAAGTCCGTCAGTTCACGCGTTGCCTCGGTGAGGCTCTGCTGCCGGTACAGCTCGAAGTAGTGTCCGCGCACGGCGATCAGTTCAGCGTGCGTGCCGAGTTCGATGATGCGGCCGTGCTCGATCACAGCAATGCGCGTTGCATGGCGAATCGTCGATAGCCGGTGTGCGATCACAAAGCTGATCCGCCCGTCCAACACATTCGCCATGCCGCGCTGAATGCGCTGCTCGGTATCGGTATCAACCGACGACGTCGCCTCGTCCATCACAAGAATCTGCGGATTGGCCAGGATCGCGCGCGCGAACGAGACGAGTTGCCGCTGGCCGGCCGACAAGCGGCTGCCGCCCTCGCCAACTTCGGTCAGATAACCTTCGGTCATGTCGGCAACGAACTCATGCGCGCCGGCGAGCCGCGCCGCGTCGTGCACCTGTGCGTCGGTTGCGTCGAGCCGGCCGTAACGGATGTTCTCGAGGATCGAACCGCTGAACACGTGCGCGTTCTGCAGCACGATGCCGAGGTTCGATTGCAGCCAGTGCAGGCCGCGCTTGCGATAGTCGATGCCGTCGATCAATACCGCGCCGCGAGTTGGCTCGTAGAAGCGGCAGATCACGTTGACCAGTGTGCTCTTGCCGCCGCCGGTTGCGCCGACGATCGCGATCGTCTCGCCGCGTGATGCGGTCAGGTTGATGTGATCGAGCACACGCGCGCCGTTGCCGTAGTCGAAGCAAACATCCTTCAGTTCGATGCGATCGATCCGCGCAGAACCACCGTCGTCGCCCACCGTGTGGCGCGCGGGTCGATTGCGTTGCATCGCGGTGGCTTCGAGCACGTCCTGCGAATCGCGAATTTCCGGCACGGCGTCGATGAGGCTGATGATCCGCTCCGCCGATGCCTGCGCCATCTGCATTTCCGCGAACCAGCGACCGAGCTGTTCGATCGGATCGAAGAAATGCCGCGTGTACGCCATGAATGCGACCAACGTACCGACGCTGATGACGCCGTTGAGCAGATCGAAGCCGCCGACCGCGAGGGTCACACCGGCGGCGAGGCTCGCCAGCGTGACGACGATCGGCACGTAGATCGCCGCCTGCACAAGGTTCTGCACCGATGCGTCGTACATCGTGCCGGTGAGCTGTTTGAACTCGGACAGGTTTTCGCTCTCGCGCACGAACGCCTTGCTGGTCAGCACGCCCATGATGCCTTCGTTGTAGGTACCGGTAATGCGCGAGTTGGTCCGGCGTACTTCGCGCGCACTGCGAAGCATGCGCTTTTGGAAGCGCGCGCTGACGACGCCGAGCACCGGAATCACCGCGAGTGCGAGCAGCCCGAGCTTCAGATTCAGCCACAGCATCGCACCGGCGATGCCGACCATCATCGTGGCGCCCCAGACGATGTCGAGGAACCCCCAAGCGAGAATGTTGGCGAGCCGTTCGCAGTCGGACGTCATCCGCGCCATCAACCAGCCAACCGGGCGGTGGTCGTAGAACGAAAACGACAGCTGTTGCAGGTTCTCGAACCCGTCGCGGCGAATGTCGTGGCTGATGTGCGTGCGGATCTTGCCGCCGGCCCAGATGAAGCCACCGACCGACGTCGCGATCACCACGGTGCAGGCCATGTATTTCAGGCCGAACGGCACCAGGTTCGTCTGCAGGCCGTGTGCCGCGACTGCATCGATGACACCGCGTGTGATCAGCGGAAACAGCACCTCCATCGCAGCCGTCGCGACTGCAAAGGTGCCCAGTAGCGCGAGTTCGCGGCGATACGGCCGCGTATAGGAGAACAGCTTCTTCCACAGGCCGAGCCGCATCCGGCGCGCCAGCGCTTCCTCGTCGAAGCCGTCGTCGTAGTTGTCGTCGTCGTACATGGCTCAGGTTCCCGCTGTCATCACGTCGGTTTGAATTTCGGCGTCGAGCGATCCCTGGATCTGACACAGGTGCCGATACGGGCCCTCGATCACTGACAGTTCGGCGTGGTTGCCGATTTGCACGCACCGGCCCGACTCGAGCACGACGATGCGATCGGCATCGACCACCGACGACAACCGGTGCGCGATGATCAACGTCGTGTGGCGGCCGCGGCGCGCTCGCAAAGCATCGAGTATCAGACCCTCAGTGCCTGTGTCGACGGCGGACAGCGAATCGTCGAGCACCAGCACCGGCGGGTCTTTCAACAACGCACGCGCGAGTGCCAGCCGCTGTCGCTGGCCGCCGGACAATGTCACGCCGCGCTCGCCGACCAGCGTTTCGTATGCCGCGGGCAACCCGGCAATCGAATCGTGGATCGCCGCATCGGCGCAGGCTTGCTCGAGCTGCTCACGCGGGGCATCCGGCCGGCCAACCTTCAGATTCGCCGCGATGCTGCGCGAGTATAGAAACGGATCCTGCAGCACCACGCCAATCTGGTGCCGCAACCAATGCCGGTTGACCTCGCTGACCTCGCGTCCGTCCAGCGTGATCGAGCCGTGCTGATAGGGATACAGCCGCAGCAGCAGCCGGATCAACGTGGATTTGCCGGAACCGGGCGCGCCAACGAACGCAACCGTTTCACCGGGCCGGATATGGATCGACAGATCCTTGATCACCGGCCGTGCGGGATCGTAGCCAAACGTCAGGTGGTCGATGCGAATCTCACCTTCGGTGCGGCCGCGGCTTGGCGTTGCTTCGAGCGTTTCTTCCGGATGGTTGAGGATCTCGTTGGTGCGCGTCAGCGACACCACTGCCTTGCCGGAATCCGTCAACACTCGCCCGAGCTGGCGCACCGGCCAGATGATCATGCCTTCATAGGTGAGAAACGCGAACAGCGTGCCGACCGATATGCGGCCTTCCATGATGGCCATGCCGCCCGCCATCAGCACGATGCCGATCTGCGTCAGCGACAGGAAATCGGCACTGCCCCAGTACTGGCCCATCAGACGGATCAGGCGATTGTTGTGGTCGCGGAAGCTGCGGTTCTTCTGCGCGAACTTGTCGATCTCATAGTCCTGCCGCGCGAAAGCGCGCACCACGCGAATTCCGGTGAGGTTTTCCTGCAGCACGGCAGTCATTTCCCCTTCGGCCTCGTCGGTGACCTGAAATACCTGCTGAACCTTGTGGAAGAACACATACGCGAACGCGCCGATGAACGGGATCAGACACAGCGACCACCACGCAAGCGTCGTGTCGAGCCAGAACAGAATCGGCATCACGGTCAGAATCAACAGCAACGTGCGGCCGATCTCGACAACGTCGCTCGACAGAAACACGCGCAGCGTTTCAACGTCGGAACTGCAGCGCTGCACGAGATCGCCGGTGTCGGCGTCATCGTAGAACCCCGCACGCAGATCGTGCAGATGTCGATACAGCGTTTCACGCAAGCGCCGCACGATTGCTTCCGACGCGATTGCCGCCCAGCGGCCACGCAGGAACTGGAACACACCACCGATGCCGGTCACCGCGACCGCCAGCCCAGCCGACAGCCACAGATACCACAGGAACGCGTTCTGCGAACTGAACGTGTGTTCCAGCCATTGCGAGGGGGCAACCAGCATTGGTGCGCCGAGCGAAACATCCTTCGCAACGACCACGTCGATCGCGTACTTTGCGATCAGCGGAGCGCCGAACATGCAGACGTTCGCGAACGCCATCACGACGATTGCACCAAAGTAACGGGCCCGCTGGCCGGCGGTGATGGCCCAGAGATTGTCGTGTTTCGCGTGTGCCATGAATCCGTCCTACGTCTTGCGAAATAAGAGCGGGTTCTATTGAAGGATCAGAGAAAAGCGGCCCGCTCGTGTAAGCGGTGAGCTGGCCTTGCGTGGTTCCGGGGTCGAGGGACTCGGATCAGTTCGGGCGGCTCATCCGCGCGTGTGATTTCCAGTGTCGATGAGCCGCATCGTGTTCTCCGATTCCGAAGGAATTCCCTGATGGGAGTTCCGGCCTGCGAGTGAGGGCGCAAAGTCTACACCCCTGAACAACCGTTTCAAGGGGTTCGTTTGGCGGCCGGCCGATCGCGCTCGGCCAACAGAAACTCCGCGAACCATTTGGCGAAGCTGCCGACGTCGGCATCATCGTTCTTCAACAGGTCAACTTGTTTGAGCCAGGGCCCTGCGACGCCGAGTCCGATCGCCGATGTCACCACCAGCAGCGCAATGTAGCGGGGCAGTTGCGGTATGCGATCCAATTCGGCGCCGCGTCGCATCATCTGTTCGAGCATCTGTTCAATTAGGGCCGCGATCATCGGCCGAGTTTCGCTTGCCGCACTGCCGAGCTCTTCCGGGTGGTCGAGAGCGGTCAGTGCGAACCACGCAAACAGCTGGGCGTGCCGTTCGTCGGAAAGCCCCGTGAACAGACGCGAGAACAACTCACCGAGTCGCGTAGGTGTCGGCGCGCCTTCACCGATCATGCCGATGAACTCCGCCAGGAGTTCGTTCGCCATCGACTCTACGAGCGCGCTGCGCATGCGATCGGAACTGCCGAAGTGATGCAGCAACGTTGCGTGGCTCATGCCGGCATCGCGGGCGACGTCGGTGATCTTCAGACCATCCAGACCGAGCCTGAGCAGACGGTCGCGCGCGGCGACGAGAATCGCGGCACGCGCTTCGGTCGGGCTGCGACGAACGCGTTTGCTGGGCTCCTTTGCAGTTCGCGCGGACTTTTCTTTATTGACATTCATGTTGATATATTTACTATCTACAGCATTGTTGATGATCGGGTCGAATCCCCGGGAGGTAAAGCAATGATGAAACGTCGCCCCATGGAAGCCTGGCGTGCGCTCCGAGCATTGATGGCCAATGCGCAGGACACCGGACAGGTATTCGTCATCATGCGCGCGCTGTCCGGCGATGCGGTCGCGAAGGGTACGCAGCGATTCCGCCGCACTCCCAGCGGCGCCAAGCTGTTGGCGGACCGGCGCGATCTGGTGCCGACGTTGGCCGATCGCGACAGACTCGCCGCGCTGCCCGAAGGGTCGCTCGGCCGCGCTTATCTTGCACTGGTGCAGCGCGCGGAAATCACCCCGCAGGGTTTGGTCGATGTCAGCGAAGAGGCGGTCGGTGAGCGCGTCGAACTCGACGCGGACGAACTCATCTACGCCAAGCGCCTGCGTGACGCGCACGATTTATGGCACACCGTCACCGGATACGAGACGGACACCGTCGGCGAAGTATGCGTGGTGGCGTTTTCGTATGCGCAGACGCGCAACCTCGGTTTTGCCGCGATCGCGCTGATCGGTGCGCTGAAGATCGCGCGTGAGAGCGGCAACCGAAACGTTCTCCGTGCGGCGTGGCGAGCCTACCGCGACGGCCGCCGCGCCAATTGGCTGCCGGCCGTCGAATGGGAAACGTTGCTGGACAAGCCGATTGTGCAGGTGCGTCGCGATCTGCGCGTCGTGGAGCCGCTGCGCTACTTTGCCTTGCGCCACGATGCGCACGCTGCCGTGGGCCAACCTGCGTAGCACTACACCAACGGCGCTGGATCAGTCCGGCTTCGCCAACTGCACGATCATCTTGCCGGTGTTCTCACCGGTGAACAGGCCGATGAATGCGTCCGGCGCACGGTCGATGCCTTGCAGTGTGGTCTCGCGATATTGAATCGCGCCGCTGTTGATCCAGCCTTCCATGTCACGCCGGAACTGCCCGCGCAAGTTGTTGAAATGCGACACGATGAAGCCGCGCAACGTCAGCCCTAGACCGATCGCCAGCGTCAGATTGTTGGGGCCCGGCGGCGGTTCGGCATCGTTGTACTGCGCGATTGCGCCGCACAGTGCAATGCGGCCGAACGGTCGCATCTGGCCGAGCGCGGCTTGCAGGTGATCGCCGCCGACGTTGTCGAAGTACACGTCGAGCCCGTTCGGCGCCGCAGCGCGCAATTCGGCCGGCAGATTCGCACCGTGATAGTCGAACGCGTGGTCGAAGCCGAGTTCATCCGTCAGGACGCGCACCTTGGCAGCACTGCCTGCGCTACCGATTACCGTGCAGCCGCGTAGTTTTGCGATCTGCCCGACGATGCTGCCCACCGCACCGGCGGCTCCCGAAACGAATACCGTCTCGCCGTCCTTGAGCTGTCCGACTTCCAGCAGGCCGACGTAGGCGGTCATGCCGGGCATGCCGAGCACACCGAGATAGGCGGATGGCGGTGCGACCAGATCGCCGAGCGGTGACAGCACCTCGCCTTTTGCGCAGAACGCTTCACGCCAGCCGAAATTGTTTTCGACGTAGTCGCCCTCGCGAAATTTCGGATGCTTCGATTCGACCACGCGTCCGATCGCGCCACCGGTCATCGTCTCGCCGATTTGAAACGGCGGCACATACGATTTGCGATCGACCATGCGTCCGCGCATGTAGGGGTCGACACTCATGCAGACATTTCTGACGAGCACTGCCCCTTCGGTGGGCGAGGCAACCTCGACCTCTGCGATCTGGAAGTCGTCGGGTCGCGGCAGGCCCACCGGGCGACGCTTGAGCTGGACTTCTCGGCTGTGGATCATCATCGTTCTCCCTTTGTCTGTATCAGGAATCGCAGCCGCGAGCCTACACCGCGGCAAGACACGAAACACAATGCGTGACGAACAGCGAGCAAAAGAGGGCGACTCGACCTTGGTCCCGGTATCGGACGAGCAGGCGCAACGGCTGCTCGAGGTGCTGACATTGGAGACGATCGAGCTGAATCTGTTCCGCGGCGGCAACGAAGACCGTCTCGGTCGCTTGTTTGGCGGGCAGGTGCTTGCGCAGGCGTTGCGCGCCGCATCGGCCACCGTTGAAGGCCGCAATCCGCACTCGCTGCATGGCTATTTCATGCGCGCCGGCGAACCGGAGCGTCCGGTGCTGTATGAGGTGGAGCGCATTCGCGACGGCACCAGCTTCACCACGCGACGTGTCGTTGCGGTGCAGAACGGCGCGGCGATCTTCAACATGGACGTGTCGTTTCAGATCGACGAACTGGGGTTGACTCACGAGATCGCAATGCCGAACGTGCCGCGGCCGGATGCGCTGGAAGACGATGTAACGCGCGCGCGGCATGAGGCGAAGAACAATCCGCAGATCAGCACATGGGCGCAGCGTCCGCGGCCGTTCGAAATGCGTTCGGTGTTTCCGCAGGACCAACCGCGGGCGCCGCGCGAGCAGTTCTGGAACCCGGTCTGGGTGCGCTTTCGAGCGCCGCTGCCGGCTGACGACATCGCGCTGAAATTTTGCCTGCTTGCGTACGCCTCGGACATGGGCATGGTGTCCACGGCGACGCTACCGCATATCGATGCCGTGCCGCGCAGCGACATTCAAATGGCGAGCCTCGATCACGCGCTGTGGTTTCACCGTGATTTCCGCATCGACGACTGGCTGCTGATCGTGAAACGCACCAGTTCGGCGAGCGGTGCGCGGGGTATGAATCAGGCCGAGTTCTTCGATCTCGACGGCCGGCTCGTCGCGTCGGTGTCACAGGAAGGGCTGATGCGCCGGATCACACCCCGCTGAGCGATGCCGGGCGGCGCCCGCACCCGGGTCCCGTCATGCGTCGCTTCTCATCAACCGGCTGATCGGTCGCACGATCGACGCCACCAGACGATTCACCGGTTCGGAAAACAGCAGCAGCATCACAGTCCAGGTAAGCAGCACGGTGAGTCGCAGCGGCCAGCCGAGGACAGGCAGGAACAGCACCAACGAAGGCGTGAGGAGTGGCAGTTGGTGCGCATAGATCCAACGCCGCCGGTCTGCCTGCTGCGGTCGGACGACCTGCCACAGATACCAGACGCTGATCGCGTTGAGCAACAGCCAGGCGGTACCCACCAGCAGCAACGTCGGGATGGCGTAGTCGAAACGGTTGGTCAGCAGACACAGCGCACCGGGCAGCATGACCAACGCCAGCGCACACGCCGCAAAACCGCGCAGCGCGGCCGGGCTGTGTATGCTGACGGCATCGATCGGGTGCGCGCCAAAGTAGATCGCGGTGGTCATGCGCCCGTGATCGAGGTCGTTGGCAAGATCGCGCAAGCCGCCGTGCACGCCGTTGATCAGCAGAATGAAGGCAAACCCGAACGCCGCGATGACGAACGTCAGCGCGTTGAATCCACCGGCCAGCAAGGCCCCGAAGACGGCGAGACAGAACCACGCGGCGCCCTGCAACGCGTCGGTCAGCATCGGAATCGCGCAGCGTTTTCCGTAGAGGTTATACGCAACCGTGGCTAGATAACCGAGCGCGAGCGTCAGCATTGCGTGCAGTTCGGCACCGGCCAACGCGGCAATCGCAAAGCTGATGGGTATTTGCGCCACCGCCAGCAGCCACGCATGCGAAAGCTGCAACCGTCCGGTGATCAGCGGATCGTTCGCGCGCTGCGGTTGCGTGCGGTCAATCGGCAAGTCGATGAGATCGTTGTGCAGATAGCCGAACACGTGAAAGTTGACGGCGATACACAGCAGCGCAGCGATCTGCGCGCCAGCAGGATCCGGATCGATTGTGCCCGCGGCGATCAAAGGCAGCATTGCGGTGAAGCCGAAGAATGATCCTCGCAGCGTGTGTTCGATGTCTTTTATCAGCTGCATTGCGCTCGGCTTTGAACTATCCGAACGCACGTGAGATGCGGCTCGAAGGACCGAGGCGTTGGCGATAGATTTCGCTTGCTTCGCTGCGCAACGAGGCAGCGCGGTGATGCTCGCCGCGTCGCAGTGCAATGTCGGCGAGCGCCACCAGATGATCCGCCACGTGCGGGTGCAATGTCAGATCAAGACGGCGGCCGATTTCGAGTGCCATTTCGTGCGTGGCCGTTGCTGCCTCGACGCGCCCCTGCTGCAGTTGCAGTTCCGCGACTCCATGCAGAAACGGCATCCGGTGCGGATGTTCAGCGCCATAGAACCGGGTTACCGATGCGTCGGCATCGCTCAGCAACAGCTGCGCCCGGGCAGGATCACCGTCGATGACCGCCAGCTTCGCGTGCATGGCCGCGCCGAGCGCGCGTGCCATCACGCCATCACCCGAGATGCGTTGGTCGAGCGCGCGGTCGGCTTCGTTTACGAGGCTGCGGGCGGCATCGGTCTCGCCCAAATTCGTCAGTACGCCGACCAGCAGACACGGTGCGATGCAGATGTACTGGCTGAGCGGATGACGCGTGACGCGGATCGATTCCGTCGCTGCCAGCAGGTGCGGCTTGGCGGATTCCGGCTCGCCCAACGTGATCAACGCCTGACCCAGCACGCAACGCGATGCGCTCAACAATGCGTGATGCGGACTGAATGTCGGCGTGCCGATGTCGATGGCTCTTTGGGCCCAGGATTTCGCCTGTAGCGGTGCGCCGAGACCCTGCAGGACCTGCGCGACCAGCAACAACGATGCGCAGATCAACGGGTTGTGCGTGTCGTCGAGCGCGTCGATGGCCGCAATCGTGGCGTCGATGGTGCGGCGGCAATCATCAATACGCCCGCGTTCCAACAGGGTGCGGGCCAGAATGGACAACGCCGCCGTTGCCCGCGGGTCGGGTGTGTCCGTCGCACTTCGCAATACTTCGAGGGCGCGCCGACCCGCGTGTTCTGCCGCTTCGAAGTCGCCGGCGCGCCATTCGATCCACGCGAGATCCACATAGATCGGCATCAGCCGCGGAGCGTTTTCGCCATCGATCATCTGGTACGCAGACAACGCCTCGCCGTAGATCGCGCGCGAGCGGTTGAGCTCTCCGTTGTAGTACAGAATCCGGCCAAACAGCTCACAGGTGCGCGCGAACAGGCGCCGTTGATCGGGATACGACTTCGACAACGCATACGCGCGTTCGAGGTGCGCGGCGCCCTCGTCGGACGCATTACGCGCGCTGAGCAGACTGCCGGTTCGGCCCCACAGCGAGCAGGCCGTGGTGGCCACCGCAGGGATCGATTGCGCGTGTCCGAGAGCGGCCGTTGCGTGCGGTAACAGCCGCACGCTGGCGGCCGCGGTGCCCATGTCACGGATGTGCGGAAACACCGACTCGACCTGGCGCAGCACGTCGATCGTGACTCGCTCGCGGTCCGCGGCCGACATGCGATCGCGAATCACCAGTTGCACCAACCGGTGCACCGCGATTGCGTCGCCGTGGATGTTCACCAGCGAAAACTTCCGCAGCGCCGACAGACACCGGTCCACGAGCAGTGGGCCGGCTGCCGTGTTGCTGCGTTGCAGTGCGGTCTCCCACAGCGTGTGCGGAATGTCATCGGGCGCAACGAAAGCGAGCATCTCCAGCAATTCGATCGCCAGCGGATCCTCGACACGCAGTTGCTGCAGCGAAACCTCGAATGCGGCACGCAACGAGCCGGGGTAGTCACCCGTTGAGCCGCGCGGCGTCCTGCGCGAGCAGCAGTTCGTGGTGTTCGTTGAACAGGCTCAGATAACTCGCGATCGTGCGGCCGGTCGATTCCACATACGCCGCCGCCTCTTCGAGCGCGAGCGGTAGACAACCCAGCGCGCGCGCCAACCCGGCAGCGGCCTTGCGATCGGTCTCACGCGTGCGCGCCAGCAGGAAGTCTTCCGCCTGCGTCTGGGTGAATTCGTCGATCGACAAACGGCGTACCCAATTACCCCAGTTCTGCCGCCACGTGGTGATGATCACGCTGCCGCGAAAGTGGCTCGGCAGATACGCAGCGGCGAGCTGCGGATCCTCGACGTTGTCGAAGATCAACAGCCAATTCGCGTTGTTCGCAAGCCACGCCTTCACGGCGTCGATGACGATTGCCGCGATCGGTGTCGGTGGCGCGCTCGATACCGAGATCCATGCGCCAGCTCGACGAAATCGGCGTTGAGGGTTGCCGATTCCTCGGCGCGCAGCCACGCGACGACGCCGAATTCGTCGGCATGCCGGAACGCATACTCGAGTGCGATCTGCGACTTGCCGACGCCGGCAAGCCCGGCGAGCACGAGCACGGCAGGGTCGGGCGTGTTGTCGAAGGTTTCTTCGATGGCAGCCAGCAATTGTTCGCGGCCGCTGAAACTGTGGTTCCTGCGCAGCGGGACGCGCCAGAGCGCTGGTGGCTTGGGTTTCGGTTGGCGCGGATTTCGTGCGTGACCGCTCAGCACGTCGAGAATCTGGCGTCGAGCTTCGTCGGCGGTCAACTGCCAGCGCAGGATCGCCTGCGTGCGCGCGACGAACAACTTGACTCCGCCGCTCAGTTCTACCGGTTCGAGATAGACCACCACGATCGGCTTACCGGCATCCACCGCATAGGCAATCTCGTTGAGGCAGTGTGCCGACGCGATGGCGCTGCGCGAGGCGAAGAACAGCAGGGCGGCACAGTGATCGATCTGCTGGGCGAGCGCACCTGCCCAATCGCTGCCGGGACTGGATACCGGTGTCGAGCCACGCGGCAAAGCCCTGCGCATCGAGCCAGGCCGCGTCGGCCAGCACGGTCTCAGCGTCGTCGTGCGAGTAGCTGACGAACAGCCGGGTTTGGGTGTCTTGATCCGGCACACTCCCCCCAACGTCCTGGTCGTACGCGAGAGTATCCGTCACGCGCACGCGGCGGTCACCTATCGGCGTACTGGTTGCACTACACTGTGCGCGACGCAGCGCGACTCGGTTGAGGGGCAGGGGAACGCAGCATGGCACTTTGGCCCATGATCTTCACGGTGGGTGTCTATCTATCGCTGTTGCTGTGCCTGTACGCCTGCGTGCGAATCGGGATGACCGAAGGGTGGCTCACCGGCCTGCTGCAGTTCGTGATGCTGGCGGGCTTTGCGGTACTGCACTGGCTGCTCGAGTCGTGGGCGCACGTGAGTGCACCGTTTTACGATTACCCACAAAACCTGTTCTGGGACATGATTCCGAACTTCGACTGGTCGAAGTTCGGCTTCGCGCCGCCGCTGGATCCGTGCGCTCAAGCCGTCACTGGCGGTATCTCCGCGACCGTTCCGCTATCCGGCGCAATCATCTGCTTCTGTCTGCTGTGGACCGCGCGGCTGCTGCTGACGACGCCGGTGTGGCTGGCGTCGTACCGGCCGGCGATTGCACCGTTCATGGTTGCGCTGATTGCGATGCTGTTCGATGGCTATCTCGATCCGGTGGCCGCGATCAGCGTGAACTGCCAGCCCCTTCCGGAACTGCTGCACGCCGGCCTCGGATTCTGGACGTGGCATACCGAGCCGCGTTTCGCCGACGTCTGGTTTTCGATTCCACTGTTCAATTTCGCGAGCTGGTATGCGTTCCCGGCAACGGTGACCGCCGCGGCATTGCTGCTGGGCTGGGCTGCCAACGCGATCATCCTCGGCAATCCGGTGGCCATCTTCGATGGCGTGCTACGGCTGATCATTCTGCTGGCGCTGCTGACGGTTGCGGTTACGGCGCCCGGCGCGAAACCCCCGGTCGAAGCGGTTGCGTTCATTGTCGGGCTGATCGCAATCAGCCTGTACATCGTGTGGCGCGACCGCGCGACGTACAAAACGGACAATCCGTGGCGTTGGGAACTGGTGCTGCCGATGCTGTTCTATCTGCTGTTTCCGCTCGCTGCGCTGTTCTTTTCCGGCACCTTTGTTCTGGTCGACTCGTTGCTGCTGGCCGCTGTGGCGTTGACGCTGTTTGCCATCTGTCTGGCTGCCGTGATCAGCCCCTATATGAAGTGGTGAGTTCGACCACGCTACAATGACAGCCGTTTCAATCTTTCCGGATGACATGACTGACGATCCACAAAAACCCGCTGAAGCTCACGACTTCATTCGGGCGCGAATCCGAGACGACCTGGACGCACGGGTGGTCACCGGCGTGGTCACACGCTTTCCACCGGAACCCAACGGCTATCTGCACATCGGCCATGCGAAGAGCATCTGCCTGAATTTCGGCGTCGCGCAGGAGTTCGGTGGTGTCTGCTACTTGCGTTTCGACGATACCAACCCGCTGAAAGAGGACGAAGAGTATGTCGAAGCGATCCAGCACGACGTGCGTTGGCTCGGTTTCGACTGGGGCAACCGGCTGACGTACGCGAGCGATTATTTCGAGCAGCTCTACGATTTTGCAATGCAACTGGTGCGCGATGGACGCGCGTTCGTGTGCAGCCTCAGTGCGGAGGAGATCCGAGCGACGCGCGGCTCGCTCACCGAACCCGGCCGCGACAGCCCATATCGCAATCGCAGCGTAACTGAAAATCTCGATTTGTTGACGCGCATGCGTGCCGGCGAGTTCGGCGATGGTGAGCACGTGCTGCGCGCGCGCATCGACATGGCATCGCCGAATCTGAATCTGCGTGATCCGGTGCTGTATCGAATCCGCCACACGCCGCATCAGCGCACCGGCGACAAATGGTGCATCTATCCGACCTACGACTTCACGCATTGCATCTGCGATGCGCTGGAGGGCATCACGCATTCGCTGTGCACGTTGGAATTCGAAGATCACCGGCCGCTCTACGACTGGGTGCTCGACAGCATCAATGTCAATTTTCATCCACCGCAGATCGAGTTTTCCCGGTTGGGACTCGAATACACCGTGATGAGCAAGCGGCTGCTGCACGAACTGGTGGCCGAAAAGTACGTTGCTGGGTGGGACGATCCGCGTATGCCGACAATAGCCGGCCTGCGGCGACGTGGCGTCACGCCGGCCGCGATACGCGATTTCTGCAGCCGCATCGGTGTCACCAAGCAGGACAACGTCATCGAAGTGAGCCTGCTCGAGTTCTGCATCCGCCGGGATCTCGAGATGAATGCGCCGCGTGCCATGGCGGTAATCGATCCGCTGTCGATCACGATCACGAACTATCCGAACGACAGCGACGAAATGCTGTCGGCTGCCTGGCATCCCCAACAGCCTGACATGGGCGCGCGGGCGCTCAGCTTCGGACCACGGCTGTACATCGAACGCGGAGATTTCGAAAAGGTCCCGCCGCCGAAGTACAAGCGGTTGATTCCGGGTGGACTGGTGCGGCTGCGCAACGGTTTCATCATCCGTTGCGACGAGGTCGTTGAAGACGCGGCGGGTAACGTCGTCGAATTGCGTTGCAGCTATGTCCCGGAATCGAAGAGTGGCGCAGACACCAGCGGCCTGAAACCGAAGGGCGTGATTCACTGGGTGTCCGCGGGTAACGCCGTGGCGACGGAGTTTCGTTTGTATGAACAGCTGTTCAGCGATCCGAACCCGACGAAGGTAGAGTTTACGCAAGCGCTGAATCCGAACTCGTTGCTCGTGCGGCACGGATTCGTGGAACGCGCGATCGTCGAATCTGACGCACGACGCTTTCAGTTCGAACGACTGGGCTACTTTTGCAAAGACGCTGGCAAAGACGATGCCAGCAGTTTCGACAAGCCCGTATTCAACCGCACCGTCGCTTTGCGCGACGGTTTCACGGGCTGAGCCGCGATGTCGCCGGCGCAATCCGTCACCGTCATGGAAGTCAGTCCGCGCGACGGGCTGCAGAACGAATCGGTGCTGCTGTCGACCGAGGATAAGCTGACGTTGATTCATCGCGCGCTGGCTGCGGGGTTTAAGCGGATCGAGGTCACCAGCTTCGTGCATCCCACGCGTGTGCCGCAGATGGCCGATGCCGAAGCAGTCTGCCGAAACCTGCCGCAACGCGGCGACGTTACGTATGCCGGATTGATCCTGAACCGTCGCGGCTACGACCGCGCGCGCGCAACGGATCGATTGCAGGAAGTCGGCATGGTGGTGCCGGCCAGCGATACGTTCGGCACGCGCAACCAGGGCCAGAGTGTCGACGAAAGCGTCACGGTCGGCTGTGAGATCCTGCGCGATGCAGCGCGCCGCGGGTTGCGTGCGACGGCAACGATTGCGGTTGCGTTCGGTTGTCCGTTCGAAGGCGAAGTGGACGCGGCCCGCGTGCTCGACATCGCGAAGCGTCTTGCCGATTCGGGTCCGGTGGAACTTGCGCTCGCCGATACGATCGGCGTCGGCGTGCCAGGACAGGTACTCGATCTGTTCGGCGCCTTGAGACTATCGTTGAGTGCGATGCCGCTGCGCGCCCATTTCCACAATACGCGCAACACCGGTATTGCGAACGCGTTTGCTGCGTTGCAGGTGGGAGTGGAGACACTCGATGCGAGTATCGGTGGCATCGGCGGCTGTCCGTTCGCGCCGAAGGCGACCGGCAACATCGCAACCGAAGACCTGCTCTACATGCTCGGCCGCATGAACGTCCGTCACGAAGGTGATCTCGACGCGGTGATCGACACATCGCACTGGCTCGGTGGTGTGCTGGGCAAGGAACTGCCGGCGATGGTCAGCCGAGCAGGTGGGTTTCCGGGGTGAACAGAAGAACCACGTTGAAAGCAATCGGATCGGCGGCACTGTTGCCGATGCTGCCGCGAGGTTTGCGGGCGAGTACGAATTTCCACCGCTGCCGGCCTTCCGATGCCGCGTGGCCTGCACGGGCAGCCTGGCAGCGACTCAATGACACTGTTGGCGGAAATCTGATTGCGGTAGAGGATCCCCTGGCGATATTGAGAGCCGATCCAACAGGCGCTGCAGCAAAGGGTTTGCTGGGGAATCTGAAAAACCCTTATTACATTGGTGATCAGCCTGGGCTCACGCAAACCCTGGGGTGGGTCGACGCGTGGTCCACCAAACCAAGTGTTTATGCGGTCGCGGCAAGAAATGCCCAGGACATTTCGGCGGCCGTCAGTTTTGCGCGGGAAAATAACCTGCGCCTCGTCGTGAAGGGCGGCGGTCACAGCTATCAGGGCACGTCGAATGCGACCGATTCGCTGCTGATCTGGACGCGCCACATGAACGCTATCGAAATGGATGCCGCGTTCGTGCCGCAAGGGTGCGAGCACGCGTTGCAACCGCAACCGGCCGTGACGCTCGGTGCCGGAACGATCGACATGCAGGCGTACGACGCAGTCACCACTCGAGGCGGAAAATACGTTCAGGGTGGCGGATGTACGACGGTCGGGTTGGCGGGGCTGGTGCAGAGCGGCGGTTTCGGTAGCTGTTCGAAACACTTCGGCTCTGCGGCGGGAAGCTTGCTGGAGGCTGAAGTGGTGACCGCCGACGGCACTATCCGGATTGCCAACGCCTGCTCCAATCCCGATCTGTTCTGGGCATTGAAGGGCGGCGGAGGCGGCACCTTTGGTGTGGTGAGTAAGATGACCTTGCGTCTCCACGATCTGCCTGAGTTCTTTGGCGCGGTCAATTTCACTGTCAAAGCGGCGTCGGATGATGCGTATCGGCAGCTGATCGGCGAGTTCGTGCGTTTCTATCGCGAGCATCTGTTCAATGACCATTGGGGAGAGCAGGCCAGCTTTGATCCCGACAATTCGCTGCGCATCAGCATGGTCTCGTGCGGTTTGAACGTTGGTGAGGGAAAAAAGATCTGGCAGCCGTTTCTGGAATGGGTCGCGCGTTCTCCGGATGCGTATTCGCTGACGGGTCGGACAGTGTTCGCCGATGTTCCGGCGCGACACTTCTGGGACGTGTCATGGTGGAAAACGCATTGGCCTGAACTGGCCTTTCCGAATCCGAATTCGAATCCGCTGATCGGGTTGTTCGACGATGCGCTCGCGCACGTGATGGATCAGCCGGTCCTGGATTTCGACAACCGGCCCGGCGCGAAACCGGGTAACGCATGGTGGAAAGGCGACGGCGGGCAGGCCGCCTGGTTCATCAACGGATTCGAGTCGTTGTGGTTACCCGCGTCGCTACTCGAGAATGACGCGCAGCAGCGCCTCGCCGATGCGCTGTTGGCGGGTTCTCGTAATGCCGGCTTTGCATTGCACTTCAACAAGGGTCTTGCCGGCGCACCATCCGAGGCGATCGAGGCGGCGAAGGACACTGCGACGAATCCGGCTGTGCTGACAGCGTTTGCGTTGGCGATTGCGGCCAACGGGCAGGGACCGGCGTATCCGGGCATTGCGGGTCATGAAGCCTCGGTTCAGGCGGGCCGGAGCGCGGCGAAGCGCATCGACCGTTGCATGAGTCGCCTTCGTTCACTTGTGCCGGCGCCAGGTTCATATGTGAGCGAGAGCAATTACTTCCAACGCGATTGGCAGCACGCGTATTGGGGCGCGCATTACACCCGCCTCGCTGATATCAAGCGAAAATATGATCCGCAGGGGCTGTTCTTCGTCCACAACGGCGTCGGGTCCGAGCAGTGGAGCGCGGACGGTTTCACGTACGCTGCCCCGGGGGCGGCGTGATCGACGAGGGAGAACATCGGTTTGGGCAGTGAGTCTTCGATAGTCTGGTCAATGTTTTTCGGTTCGATCGGCGTCGGCTTCTTCATGTATGGACGCAAACAGCGGCGGGTGGTGCCGTTCATTACGGGCATCGCACTGATGGTCGTGCCGTACTTCGTCGACAACACGTTCGCGATGGTTGCGCTGTGCGTTGCGTTCATGGCACTGCCGTACTTCGTGCGCACGTAGTCGGCGACATATATCGTCACGGTGAATCCGTCGCCGTGAAGGGCTCACCGATGAATGAGCCAAGCGGGTGCAAGGAGAGGTGAATATGGAGTCCTGGGCCGTCATCGCAATCGTCGCGATCCTCGCGTCGTTCATCGGTGACATCTACAAGCGAATGCTGAGCTACAAGAACGACGTTGGCGGACGCGTTGAGAGCGAACTGGGCGCGATCCGCAGCAGGCTCGAAAAACTCGAAGCGACCGTCGAAAAGACCGACATTGTGCGGCGCTTGAACGCGCTCGAAGCGATCGTCACCGACAGCAAGTTCGAATTGAACCAACAGATCAAGAAGCTGTAGTGGCCGCGGCGAACAACGGCCCGCTGGCGGACATACGGGTCTTGGAACTCGGGCAACTGATCGCTGGTCCATTCTGCGGTCAGCTACTCGGCGACATGGGCGCCGAGATCATCAAGCTCGAGCCGCCCGGCGTCGGCGATGCGATGCGCGACTGGGGGCGTGGACTGCCAGTGTGGTGGAGCGTGATCGCGCGTAACAAGAAGAGCGCGACGTTGAATCTGCGTGCGGAGCGCGGCCAGCAACTGCTGCGCCAACTGGTCACGCACGCCGATATCCTGATCGAAAATTTCAGGCCCGGCACGATGGAGAAGTGGGGGCTTGGCTACGATGCGCTGGCGGCGATCAATCCGCGCTTGATCATGGTGCGCGTGTCGGGGTTCGGACAGACCGGACCGTATGCGCAGCGGGCCGGCTACGGGTCGGTCGGCGAAGCGATGGGTGGCATCCGCTATGTCGCCGGGGACCCGGATCGCCCGCCGGTGCGGGTGGGGCTTTCCATCGGTGATTCGCTGGCCGCAACGTTTGCGTGCGTCGGCGCGCTCGCGGCGTTGCACCACCGCACCACTAGCGGCGTGGGTCAGGTCGTCGACTCGGCGATCTACGAAGCGGTGTTGGCGATGATGGAATCGACGGTGCCGGAATACAGCGCCGGCGGTCTGATCCGCGAGCGCAGCGGCGCGATCCTGCCGAAGACTGCGCCGTCGAACGTCTATCCGACGCGCGGCGGCGAAATGATCGTCATGGGTGCGAACCAGGATTCGGTTTTCGCGCGCCTGTGCGATGCAATGCAGCAGCCCGAACTCGCGAACGATCCGCGATTCGTCAATCACGTTGCTCGCGGCGAGCATCAAACGGAACTCGACGAACTGATTGGCGCGTGGAGCTCGACGCTCGACGCAGACCCGCTGCTTGAACGACTCGCCGAGCACGGTGTGCCGGCGGGCCGCATCTATCGGGCGCCGGACATGCTTGCCGACCCGCACTTTGCGGCGCGCCGCACGATCGTCGACGTACCGCATCCGCAGTTTGCGAATCTGAAGATGCAGGACGTGTTTCCTCGGATGTCGGCAACGCAAGGCACGGTGCGTTGGCCGGGGCCGCCGCTCGGTGCGCACAACGACGAGGTATATGGAACGCTGCTGGGTCTCGACGAAACGGCGCGCGCGGCGCTGGTGCGTGACGGCGTGATTTGATGGTTGCTGCTAGCGACATCCACGCAGCGCACGACCGGATTCGACCGCACGTACACCGAACACCGGTATTTACCAGCCGCGCCATAAACGCGTTGTTGGGCGCGAGCGTTGTGTTCAAGTGCGAGAGCTTTCAGCGCGGCGGATCCTTCAAGATTCGAGGCGCGCTGAACGCGGTGTTGTCGCTGAACCATACGGACGCCGCGCGCGGTGTCGCGACGCATTCATCCGGTAATCACGGTGCAGCACTTGCCATCGCGGCTTCTGTTCGTGGCATCCCCGCGTATATCGTCGTGCCGGAAAATGCACCGCGCGTGAAGCGGGCAGCGATCGAAGGCTACGGCGGCATCGTCACCGAATGCGCCGCAAACGTGCCGGCGCGCGAAGCTGCCCTGGCCGAGGTCGTTGCGCGAACCGGCGCGCACTTCGTGCCGCCGTACGACGATGCACGCATCGTCGCAGGACAAGCCACCGCAACGATTGAGCTGTTGGAACAGGCGCAGGGTCTGGAACAGATCTGGGTGCCGGTTGGCGGTGGCGGCTTGGCTGCGGGCGCGGCGTTGGCAGCACGAAGCGTCGACGAGAGGATCGCCGTGGTGGCGGCAGAGCCGTCGGGCGCGGACGATGCGTTCCGGTCGTTGACCAACGGCCGCATCGAGCCGATGAATCATCCGGTGACAATTGCCGATGGTCTGCTGACCCCGTTGGGGCGGATCAACTTCGACATCCTGTCGACGCACGGCGTCGTCGTGGAGCTCGCAAGTGAAGCAGCGATCGTCACGGCCACGCGATTGATGTTAGAACGCATGAAGCTGGTGGTCGAGCCATCCGCTGCGGTGCCGCTGGCGGCTTTGCTCGAGGCGCCACCGTCACGGCGCGCGCAGCGTATCGGTGTGCTGGTATCCGGCGGCAACGTCGATCTCGAGCGGTTGCTCGCGATTTTCAAAAGCGGGTGTTGACGCCGTCGAGCGGATAGATCGGCCGGCGCACTTTGTTGAACGTGAGCTCCGAATAGTCCGATGTGCACACGCCAACACCGGCGCATTCGACGATCTCGCGCGCAAGTTCGCGAAAGCCGACGCGATAGTGGATGCGGCTCTTCAGCATCAGGTATTTGCGCTGTGCCGGATCGATGCCGAGCGACGTGAAGCAGCCCGGATCGAACGGTTCGATATGCCGTGAGATGACGATGATGTCGATTCCGCCCGTCGACAACACAACGCTGGTGCCCATGTCCATCGTCAGGCCGCGCGACATCGCGACCGTCGCCGGAAAGCGGCCGTCGGAGATCAGCTTGACGCGGCCCGTGACCGTCAGCGGTTTGCTCTGACGTTCGATTGCCGGCATCGCCAGCTTGCCCCCGAGTGAAACCGTTACTTCGCTGCCGACACCGGCACGCACCATCTCGTGTACAGCCGCGGGATCGAAGACGCCGAATACGGCGACGTCGTCGAAACCCTGACGCAGGATCTCGGCGAGCACGTCGGTGGTGTCCATCGTGCCGCCGGATGCGGTGTTGTCGTAGTGATCGAGCAGAATGACGGGGCCGCGGCCGGGTACGGCGCCGAGCGTTTTGGCTTTTGCCACTGAATCGGCGAGGGGTTCCGGTCGATATACAAACGCCTCGCGATCGTTCCATGCCTGATCGAGCAGTTCATCGCGCCAGGCTTCGGCCTGAGGCCGATCTGCATCGGTGACGACGACAACCGAGAGACCAGCTTGTTCGATATCTGCGTGCGGAAACCCTGTGAACAGGCTCACCGCCAACGCGCCTTCGCGTTCCATCGCCTGCGCGCGCGCCTGCAGTTGCGCATTGGGGAAATCGTCGGTGCCCTGACGCATCACGTGCGGCAGCATCGGCGCATTGCCCCATACCATCGTCGGCGCCGCTTCGCCTTTGAGCATCTTCAACAACGCGCGTCCGGCACGATGCGCGGTCCTGTCCATATCGACGTGTGGGTAGCTTTGAAATCCGGCGATCACATTGGCCCGCGCGACCATCTCCGGGTACAGATTCGCGTGCATGTCGAGTGCGACGGCGATGGGCACCTCCGGCGCCACCTCGCGAATGCGCCGCAGCAGTTCGCCTTCGCCATCGTCGTATGTTCTGGTAACCATCGCGCCGTGCAGATCGAGCATCACGGCGTCGCAGCCGCGCGCGACCGCGGCGACGATCCTGTGCGCGATGTATTCAAACGCGGTGTCTTCGACCGGTCCACTCGGCGCCGCACCCGCGGCAATTGGCAGAACAATCTCGGCGCCGGCCGCATCGCACAGTTCGATGAATCCGCCGAGACCGGTCGCGGTGCCGCGATAGACGGCCAGTGCCGCATCACCCTCGAGCGGCGTCTCGCCGCCCTGCGAGAAGCGCGCCAGATCAGTCAACACGGGGGAGAACGTATTGGTCTCGTGACTCATTTCGGCAACGACGATGCGCATGAGGATTCCTCGCTGTGCGATCGTCAGAGCATAGCGATACGAAACCCTCTTTGCCTGCGGGAAGGCGCGTTCGATCAAGGCTTCGGTGTTGTCGTGCTGGAGGCGGATCTGCTTGCGGCAGACACGCCGTAAGTCCCATCCCTGGAGGCTCGTCCTGCGCCGTCCCTGGCGCAGGACGGTCTGCCGCAAGCAGATCCGCCCCCAGCACGACTCGAGCGTCGCGCTTCGTTTGCGAGGGTCAGAATGCTGCACCAAAACATCCACCTGCGCCGTGAACCGCGACGCACCCCCCGCCTGCTAACGTCGTCACCAACGAATCTGCTACGCTGCGGTACTTGGGTCCAGATCTGGAACAATCCGTATGAGTGAGGCAGTCGCTACGGCGACATCGAGTACGTTTCTGGGTCATCCGCGTGGTCTGTTCGTACTGTTCTTTGCCGAGATGTGGGAGCGCTTCAGCTTCTACGGTATGCGCGCGCTGCTGATCTTTTATCTCACCGAGCATTTTTTATTCGGCGATGCCAAAGCGGCAGGCATCTACGCGAGCTATGGTGCGCTGGTTTATCTGATGCCGCTGCTCGGTGGTCTGATTGCAGACCGATACCTCGGCTTTCGTAAGGCAGTCATATTCGGTGCAGTGTTGCTGTGCATCGGTCATTTCGGGATGGCGATCGAGGGCGATCCGGCGCGCGTGACGGCTGCGGGCGTGCAGCGCGACGCGATGTCGCTGCAGATCTTCTATGCGTCACTCGCGTTCATCATCATCGGGGTCGGCTTTCTGAAACCGAGTATCTCGAGCATCGTCGGGGCGCTCTACGGCAAGGACGACCCGCGTCGCGACGGTGGCTTCACGTTCTTCTACATGGGCATCAATCTCGGCGCGATGCTCGCGTCGCTGATCGTCGGCTATCTGGGCCAGACCTTCGGCTGGTCGTATGGTTTCGGCCTTGCCGGATTCGGCATGCTGGCTGGGTTGATCACGTTCGTGCGCGGCCAGCATCTGTTCGAAGGCGCTGGCCTGCCGGGTAACCCGGCACACCTGCGCGAGACCGTCGCTGCCGGTGTAACGCGCGAACGCCTGATCTATGGCGCGGCGTTGATCGGCGTGGCGGTCGCGTGGCGGCTGGTTCAGTGGCACGAGGTTGTCGGCGACCTGCTGATGATCGCAGCGGTTGTCACTGTCGCGGGTGTCGTTGGCTTTGCCGTGCTGCGGCTGGAGCCGATCGAACGCGACCGCATGCTGGTGGTGCTGTTTCTGACGTCGATCTCTGTTGTGTTCTGGGCATTCTTCGAGCAGGCAGGCAGTTCGATGAATCTGTTCACAGAGCGAAACGTCGATAGGGAATTTTTAGGCTTCGGTATCCAGGCGTCGCAATTTCAGGCGTTCAATCCCGCCTTCATCATTCTGTTGGCGCCACTGTTTTCTTGGCTGTGGGTGACGCTTGCGCGGGGCAGAGTGGAACCGAGCACGCCGGCCAAATTCGGTCTGGGCGTTCTGCAGGTTGGCCTCGGCTTCGCCGCGCTGGTGTATGGCGCGCACCGGGCGGATGCGAACGGCATGGTCGCGGCCGGCTGGCTGGCGCTGGCCTATCTGCTGCACACGACGGGGGAGTTGTGTTTGTCACCGGTCGGGCTTTCGATGGTTACCAAGCTATCGGTGCCGCGTGTCGTCGGCTTGATGATGGGCGTGTGGTTCCTGTCGAGCGCGTTCTCGCACTATGTGGCCGGTTTAATCGCGGCCGGGGCGAGCGCTAATGAAACGCCCGGCGCGGTCGTCGGCGGCACGGCGTCGCTGGCGGTATATGTATCGACGTTTCGTTCGCTTGCGTGGATCGCTGTTGGCGTCGGCGTTGTGGTGCTGGCACTGTCGCCGCTGGTACGGCGATTCATGCACGAGCCGGCACACGCTACAAGCGCGGGTCCACCAGCACTTTGACCTCCTGCGGTGCATCCGCGAGCCGCGCGAATGCATCATCGAGGCCGTCGAGTGCAACCGTGGAGGTGTGCAGCGCCGCGCAGCGGATGCGTCCGTCTGCGACCAGACCCTGGGTAATCTCGAACTCCTCACGTAAGTATGCAAGCGATGTCGTCAAGCGCACCTCCTTGATGAGCCATTGAGCCGCCTGGATCTGTGCGGGACGATTTGGTACGCCAACCAACGAGACCGTTCCGCCGCGCCGAACCAGCGCGACGGATTGTTCGATGGTCTCCGGAATGCCAGCGCACTCGAAGACCACGTCGGCACCTTGAGCGCCAACGTGCGCGTTGATCGCTTCGACTGCATCGATGGTGGTTGGGTCGATCAACTTGTCAGCACCGAGCGTAGCGCCGAACTCGCGCCGGCTGGCTTGTGGTTCGACGAG
Organism: uncultured Gammaproteobacteria bacterium; assembly: GCA_963735085.1. Taxonomy (GTDB): domain Bacteria; phylum Pseudomonadota; class Gammaproteobacteria; order Pseudomonadales; family Azotimanducaceae; genus DATJGR01. The sequence goes on along the minus strand of CAVTJP010000005.1, from coordinate 73,490 downwards.
CACCACGGTACCCGCACCGGCGGCGCGTGCCGCCTGCATGACGAGCAGACCGATCGGACCTGCGCCGAGTACGACAACGCTGTCGCCGAGTCGGATGTCGGTCCGGCGCACCGCGTGCACCGCTACGGTCGTGGGTTCGAGGAGCGCAGCGTCGATGTCCGTGATATTGCGATCGACCTGATACAGTCGGCTCGCATCGAATGCGATCGCCGACGCGAAACCGCCATGCGGCGCGGCGAGTGGGCCGAGACCGATCATGCCGGCAAACGCGGTTTCGCAATGCGCCGCATCGCCGCGACGGCACGTGGCGCAAACACCGCACGCAGTTGCGGCACCGATGGCAACGCGATCGCCTTCGCGCAGGGTCGTGATGTCGCGTGAAAGCGCGCTGACGTGACCGACCCACTCGTGGCCGCAGATTGCCGGATTGTAGGGTTCACCGGATTGGTAAGCGTGCAGATCGGTGCCGCAGATGCCGCAATACGCGATGTCGACGACCGCTTTGCCGGGCAATGGCGTTGGCTGCGGCATGTCGCGCAGTTCCAGAGTGTGTTTGCCGGTCACCAGCCCTACGCGCATCGACCTGTCTCCGAGTCCCGATTTACCTATACTCCCTGCAACCGACCCCTTCATGCAATCGTGCGCGGAGACCAGCCACATGAACATCGATATCGTGTCCGATCTGATCTGTCCGTGGTGTTTCATTGGCAAGCGACGTTTGGACGAGGTGCTTGCCTCGCCGGCCGGTGCCGACGTAACACCGCGCTGGCGACCGTTCCAGTTGTACCCGCAATTGCCGATGGAAGGCGTTGATCGGGCTGCGTTCATGCGCGCGCGTTTCGGCGACGATGCCACGAAGCGCGGCACGCCGTCGGCGATCATCGACGAAGCGCGCAGTGTCGGGCTCGAACTGAATTACGCCGCGATCAAGCGTGTGCCGAACACACTGAACGGCCATCGACTCGTCGACTGGATCGGCCCAGGTGCCGCGCAGCACGAACTGATGGATACGCTGTTCCGATATTATTTTTGCGAAGCGCGCGACCTCGGTGATGTGGAAGTGTTGGCCGATGCTGCCGCGTCGGTGGGTGCGGACCGCGCCGCGGCACTCGCAATGTTGCGCAGCGACGACGGAATCGACGACGTGCGCACGCTGGTGCAGGACGCATACGAGTCGGGCGTGACCGGTGTGCCGTGTTTCGTGTTGCCGAGCGGCTATGCGATCCCCGGCGCACAGTCGACCGAAGTGCTGGTGCGATTCATCGAGCGGGCGCGAGAACTCGAACAGGAGCAGGCGCGCGATCAGCCGCTGCGATGATCACTGTCGCGACTTGTTGCGGTAGCGCCAGTACAACTCGGTGACTCGGTCTCTGTTCCATCGGTTCCAATCGGTCGGGTAGCCGTCCGCGGTGTCTGCGATCTGCTCGAGCTTGTTGTGCCAGCCGCAAACGATTGAGTTACCCGGGCGTTCGTTCGCCGCGAAAGTATGTGTGAACTCGAGGCGCGTACCTGCCTCGATCGGATGTAGTTCGAAACGCAGCATGTGTCGCAGACCAGGGTCTTCAGCGCCCTCCGCATGGATCCAACATGCGAGCAGTCGCTGCCGCGAAAACTCAGTCACGCGCCCTTCAGTTACGAAGCCGTGTTCCGGATCGGTACCGTCTAGTCGAAAGGCAATCCGGCCACCCACACGGGGTTCGAGTTCCAGGGATCCGAGCCAGCCGCTCGCTTCGGCGGGATCCGTGATCGCGCGCCAGACGTGGGCCACGGGATGCTCAAAGAACCGTTCGAAGTACACATAGGCGCATCCATGCTCGTCGCGGCCGATCACGCCGTCCTGCATGTCCGTAGTGTTTGTTCTGGCTGGCGTCATCGCTTGTTCCTCCGTCTTTCTTTGGCGCTATTGCGCAGTTGTGTTTCCAGCTGCGTGAAGCGTGCGGCCCACAAACGCCGGTAGGGTTCGATCCACGCATCGATCTCGGAGAGTGGTGCTGCGTTCAGTTCATACCAGCGCTTCTGGCCATCTGCGCGAACGCGCACCAGGTTTGCTTCGCGTAGCACCTTCAGGTGTTTGGAGACGCCGGGCTGGCTGATGCCGAGTAGTTCGACCAGCGACGACACCGTCGCCGGTCCTTCGCGTACGGCGTCCAGAATCTGGCGGCGCTTGGGATCCGCGAGCGTCGCAAATGCATTGGGATTGGCACTCATATCTAAATATTCCGATATAGAAATATAACTGTCAAGTTATATTAATTTGTATGACCGAACGAGCAGGGGGTCGAACGTCGGAAATGCTCACCAACGGCGTGCGGTCGCTCGAAGCTGCGGCGATTCGTCATCGGCCTCGAAAACGCTATGGCCGATAGCCGAACGTCACCGGACCGGGTTGCAGCCGTCGCCGCGCGAGGTGCACCCAACGCGTCAACACCGCGCGCGTATCGCGCGGATCGATGATCTCCTCTATCTCGAAATACTCGGCGGAGCGAAACGGTGAGCGCAGCCGATTCAGGCGCGCCTTGATTGCCGCCAGATGCGCCGCGGGATCCGCAGATGCAGCGATTTCCGCCTTGTATGCCACCTCGATGCCGCCTTCGATCGGCAGCGATCCCCAATCGCCCGACGGCCACGCAACGCGAATATGGTGGCTGCCCGGTTTGTGATTCGCCGCGCCGGCGACGCCGAACGCTTTGCGCACCACCACACTGATGAACGGCACCGGCGACTGGCCGAGTGCGGCGAGCGTTTGCGAACCGAAGCGGATCGTGGCGTCTTCTTCGGACTGTTTGCCGATCAGAAAGCCGGGGCAGTCGACGAGGTGCACCAGCGGCAGATGGAAGATCGCCGACAGATCGATCAGTCGCGTTAGTTTGCGGCACGCATCGGCAGTCCACGCGCCGCCGTAGACGAACGGATCCTCGGCGAACACGGCGACAGGCACGCCGTCGAGACGCGCGAGCCCGGTGATGATCGATTTGCCCCACGCGCGGCCGATCTCGAAGAAACTGCCGCGGTCGACGACCGCTTCGATGATTGGCCGCATCTTGTAGACCTTGCGCGGATCGCTCGGCACGGCATCGATCAGGAATTCCTCGCGGCGCGCCGGATCATCGTTTGGTTCGGTCAGCGGTGGCAGCTCGTCCACGCTCGTGGGCAGGTATGACAGAAACGTTGAGGCGCGCGCGAACGCTTCGACTTCGCTGTCCACCTCGTCGTCGATCGCGCCGTTGCGTGTATGGATGCGGCTTGCGCCGAGTTCCTCTTTCGACACGTCGCCGAGCTTCGCCCAATCGACTAGCGCCGGGCCGGCGATCATCATCTGCGCAGTGTTGCGTACGATCAGCGAATAGTGAGCCGTCGCGACCCGGGCCGCACCGATGCCGGCAACCGAACCCAGTGCGAGCGACACCGATGGCGCGACAGCCAGGTGTGCAACCACGGTTTCCCAGCCGCCAAGTTGTGGAATGTACGTGCGTCCCGCCGTCTCGATCGTCTTCACCGAACCGCCGCCGCCCATGCCGTCGACGAGACGGATATGAGGCAGCCGCAGTTCCAGCGCGAGCCCTTCGGCGCGCTGGCGCTTGCCGGCGATCGATGCGTCGGCAGAGCCGCCACGCACGGTGAAATCGTCACCCGACAGAATCACCGGCCGGCCGCCGATGCCGGCTGTGCCGAGCACGAAGTTCGACGGCGTGAATTCACGCAACTCGCCGTTCTCGTCGTAGCCTGCCACGCCGGCCAGGGTGCCGATCTCGTGAAAGGTACCGGCGTCGCTGATGGCCGTAATCCGTTCACGGATCGTCAGCTTGCCGAATTCGTGCTGTCGCGCGACTTTGTCCGGGCCGCCCATCTGCAGGGCCAGGCTCTCGCGTCGGCGCAGTTCTTCGATCTCGTCGTTCCAGCTCATGCTGCTCTCTCGTCAGACTTCGTCAGGTCGAGGCCTTGCCGAGGCGTACGTGCGCCACGGATGCGGATACGGTCCATGCAAATGTAGGACTGGCGGAACTTGTTAATATAGGTCCGGTCCACTCATCTCTGAAACCCTCGGATTGCGATGACTAAAACTGAAATCCGCGCCAGTCTATCGCTGGCGCTGGTGTTCTCGTTGCGTTTATTCGGCCTGTTCATGGTGTTGCCGGTGTTTGCGCTGTATGCGCGCGACCTACCGGGCGCCACCGCGGCCTCGATGGGCCTCGCACTGGGCATCTACGGGCTGACGCAGGCGCTGTTCCAGGCCCCGTTCGGTGCGTTGTCGGACCGCTTCGGCCGCAAACCGGTGATCGCGCTGGGCTTTGTCATTTTCGCCTTCGGCAGCGTCGTGGCGGGCATGGCCCACAGCATCCTGGTCATCACCATCGGCCGCGCGTTGCAGGGTGCCGGTGCGGTTGGTGCGGCGATCAACGCCTATGTCGCCGATCTCACGACCCCCGAATCGCGCACCAAGGCGATGGCCATCGTGGGGGGCTGCATCGGTCTGGCATTCGTGCTGGCGCTGGTGGTGGGACCGTTGCTCGGCAGCACGCATGTGCTGGGCGTCCCGGGGTTGTTCTACCTGACCGCGAGTTTGGCGGTGATCTGCATCCTGGTGTTGTTGTTGCTGGTACCGTCGGCGCCGCTGCCACCGCGCCGCCCCGGCGGACATTTGCTCGCAGACCTGCGCTCGGTGTTGAGCCATGCCGCGCTCTTGCGTCTGGATCTGGGCATCTTCATCCAGCATCTGGTGCTCACTGCGCTGTTCGTTGCATTGCCGATTCAGTTGCACAAGCTCGGCTTCGCCGCCAGCGAGCACTGGAAGCTCTACCTGCCGGTGATCCTGATCTCGATTCCGGGCACGCTGCTGCTGTACCGCCGTGGCGAAGGCAGCGGTGTCACCGTGCATGGTATGAGCATCGGTGTGCTGCTGATGGCATTGAGTCAGTTCGCGTTGATTTTCGGCGACCGGGATCTGTGGCTGATCGCCGTCTGTCTGGTGGTGTACTTCGCCGGGTTCAACCTGCTCGAGGCCAGCCTGCCGTCGACGGTATCGCGGGTGGCGCCGGAGGATCGTCGTGGTGTCGCCATGGGAATCTATTCCAGCGTGCAGTTCTTCGGCATCTTCGTCGGCGGTGCGCTGGGTGGTTTGCTGCTCGGCCAGTTCGGCGCACCGAGCGTGTTCGGGCTCAGTGCGGCATTGATTGTGCTGTGGTGGTGGTTCGGGCTGCGCCCGGCGGCCGCGTCATGCTATCAGACGGCGGATTCGGCGACGGCCTGATCCGAGTTAGTCAGGCTGCGGCCTGCACGATCCAGCAGGCAGCACCGAGCGCGACACCTGCCGCCGTCAGATTGGCTTCCAGAACGTCACGAACCGCCGCGATGATCGGCGCGCGCTGGGCAGGCTCCATGTCACCTAACGAACGGCTCAAGGGGCCGACATCGCGCACGATTGCCAGCGCCGACTCGACGTCGTGTCCGAGCATCAGCGATGTGGCCAACGGATCGACGTGAACGTCGCTGAACCCGGCGCCGGTCAATATCTCGTGCAGGTACTTCGGATCGGCGAATGCGAACGGCCCCGGCGCGCGCGGTTCGAGCGGCGGTTGCGGCGGCAGCATCGGCTGCGCGGCTGCGAACGGAGCCGAAATCCACGCATTTAGCTGCGGCGCTTGCCAGCAGACGAAACACAACCTGCCGTCGTTGCGCAGCGCGCTGCGAATATTCTCAAACGCGGCGGTTGGATCGCTGAAGAACATCACGCCGAAGCGCGAGAACGCCAAGTTACGGTCGCGCTCGAAGCGCGTTTGCGCTGCGTCGCCGAGGATGAATGTCGCCGCTGCGCCGGCTGCTGCTGCGCGTTCGCGGGCACGCTCCAACATCGGTTTGGAGATGTCGACACCGAGCACCGTGGCGCCGCGCTCGGCGAGGCGCAGCGACGTCTCGCCACAGCCGCAACCGATGTCGAGCGCGGAATCGCCCGCACTGATACTGCAGGCCGACAGCACGGCGGTGGTGATCGGCGCAAGCAACGTATCCATGCGTTGCTGACCTTTCGCCCACTGGGTGCCCGCCTCGCCGTTCCAGTACTCGATCTGCGCTGAGTTGTCATTCGGTTGCACTACGTTCTCCATTTTGGACGGTTCGAAACGATCAGGGAACCAGCACCACTCGACCGAATGCGCTGCGACTTTCGATGTGTGCGTGCGCGGCCGCGGCTTCGCTCAGCGGGAACCGTTTGTCGATGGCGACTTTCAGCGTGCCGGCCGCGAGATCGTTCAAGTGAGCGGCAATCATGTTACGCACCCGTGGCGTCGTGATCTCCGCGCCGAGGAAGACGCCGGTGATAGATTGATTCTGGCCGGCGAGTGAACTGACGTCGTACGTGCGCTGGCCGCGGCTGGCATTGCCGACAGTTACCACTCTGCCGCGGTAGCCGATGATCTGCAGGCTCTGCGCGAGCACGTCGCCGCCGACCGGATCGACGACCAGATTGACGCCGCGCTTGTCGGTGGCGCGCATCACTTCGGCGACCAGATCATTGCGCGCGTAGTTGATGCCTTCGTCCACGCCGAATTCCCGCAGCCGGTCGAGTTTTGCATCGGACGACGCAGTCGCGAATACGCGCGCGCCGGCGCGTTTTGCCAGTTGAATTGCCGCAAGGCCGACACCACCGGCGCCGCCCTGAATCAAAACCGATTCGCCGCGTTGTAAGCGTCCGAACTCGAACAGGCAGTCATCCGCGGTACCGAATGGAATGGGCACGCAGGCCGCCAGCGCGATGTCGAGTCCCGCGGGTACCTGCCAAGCGGTTGCAGCGGGTACCGCGCGTAGCGCCGCGTGACTGCCGAACGGCGCCACCGTCACCGCGCGATCGCCGACCTTGAACGCGGTGACATCGCTGCCCACTTCGCGCACCACGCCGGCGGCCTGATAGCCCACTACGTGTGGCTTCGTAACGAGCGCGCCGCCGGCGCGGTTGAGTACGTCGCCGCCTTCGATGCTGACGGCTTCAACGGTGATGACGATGCCATTTGCATCGCACGCCGGATCGGCAACGTCCTCGTAGCGGAACACCTGGGGTGCGCCGTTTTCATAGTAGACTGCGGCTTTCATTGGTATCGCGCCTCAATTCATTGCGTTTTATTGCGAGCCGTCAACGTTAGCTGACCGACGCGTCGCCTGGCAAACGCATCCGCTGCACGCTCCCGGCAAACGCGTTCCGGCATATGCTTATCGGCGAGAGGCGTGGTGGTCGTTCGGCATCACACGGAGACGCGCATGAGCGAGTTGGATAGCCCGGACAGAATCGAAGGCCCCGGTTGGGATCTCGCAAGCGAGTATTCAGCGCCGGACTCAGCCGAACTGCAGGCGGACCTGCACGCGCTCACCCTGCTGCTGGATCGCATCGAGGCGCTGAACCCGACGTTGGTCGAGGCGCTGCCCGGCGCGGCATCGCTCGACGTGGCTGCGGCGGCCGCGAGCGTGACCGTGGCGCAGCAGATCTTCAAACTGTCCGAGCAGGCTTCGCCGTTACTCGGCAATCCGCTGACGTATGCGAACTGCCTGCTGTCGGTTGATGCGCAGGATGAGGCGGCGCAGATGCTGCAAGGGCGCCTGCAGAAGTATCAGAAACGCTACGGTGAGTTGCTCGAACCCTGGTCGGAGTTTCTCGATCTGGTCACGGACGACATCGTCGAGGCGTATCTGGCCGACCGGGATGTCGCGGTATCTGAATTCGCCGTGCGCTATGGCCGGCAGCGGCGCCACGAACTGCTGAGCCTAGCCGAAGAAAATCTCGTCAGTGGTCTGGCGCAGGACGGCATTCACGCATGGGGACGCATGTACAGCCAGTTGTCGTCGACGATGACGTGTGATGTGCAGGTCGGCAACGAATTGCAGACGATGGGCATGGCCGAAGCGGCCGGGCTGCTGCAGAAATCCGAGGAGCGCGTGCGCAGGGATGCGTGGCATGGCATCAACGATGCGTGGCGAATGCACGAGGAATCCTGCGCGGCGGCCATCAATGCGATCGCGGGATGGCGGCTCGAACTGAATCGCAAACGCTCGAAGCTGCGACAGGTGCATTTTCTCGATGCCCCGGTGCATATGAACCGCCTCAGCCGGCGCACCTTGGACACGCTGTTGGACGTGACGTTGGAAGCCCGCCCGCTGGCACGCCGCGCGACGCAAGCGATGGCGCGCGCGAGTGGTCGCGAGCAGATCGGACCATGGGACATGCGCGCCCCGGCGCCGCCGTTGGGCGCGGAATCGCGGCCGATGCCGTTCGATGAAGCGGTTGCGCTGATCGCGGATGCATACGGTAGCGTCGACGGCGCGATGGCCGATTTCGTGAAGATGATGCAGCGCAAGCAGTGGATCGAGGGCACCGTCAGTTCGCGCAAACGTCCCGGTGCCTATTGCACCGGATTCGAGAAATCGCGTACGCCGCGCGTCTACATGACGTATCACGGGTCCACGTCAGACATCATTACGTTGGCGCACGAACTGGGCCACGCGTTTCATTCGTGGGTCATGCGCGATCTGCCAGACAGTCAACGCAGCTACGGCATGTCGTTGGCGGAGACCGCGAGCACGTTCGGCGAAACGGCGGTGCGCGATGCGTTGCTCGCACGCGCAAAAAGCCCGCGCGAACGGTTTCAGATCATGTGGGAAGAGGTCGTCGCCATTTCGGCGTTCATGCTGAACATTCCGGCGCGTTTCAGCTTCGAAAAGGCGTTCTATGAGCAACGTGACGAACGCCCGTTGCGCCCCGCGGAACTGGAAGCACTGATGAGCCAGGCGTGGCAGGAATGGTATGGCAATGCGTGTTCCGAACCCGATCCGATGTTCTGGGCCTCGAAGCTGCACTTCTTCATCTCGGGTCTGTCGTTCTACAACTTCCCGTATCTATTCGGCTATCTGTTCAGCATGGGCGTGTACCTGCGACGCACGACGAGCGGCGCGGACTTCTACGATCGCTACGTTGCGCTGCTGCGCGACACCGGTCGCATGACCGCCGAACAGCTCGCGCGGGCGCATCTCGACGCGGCGCTCGACACGCCGACGTTCTGGCGCAACACGATCGAGCGGCTCGAGCCGCGGGTTGCGGCATTCGAAGCGGTAGTCACCGAACTCGCCTGAGGGTCAGAGTTGCTCTGACCCTCTGCTCTGGGCGAAGGGTCAGAGCGACTCTGACCCCAAAAAGATTCGACGTAGTTCAGGTGCCCGTGGGCGCCAGCACGATGCGTCGTTGCGTGCGGCGTTGCAGGCGCGCGAGGAGGCGGGCATGGCGCGCTTCGGTGATCGGATAGTTCCACACGATCGCGATCGCGGTCGCGTAACACAGCACCGGAATCCCTGAGAAGACGATCTTCAGCGCCCACAGCTGCGACGGCCCGTTGGCGCCGCTGGCGTGAAAGCCTGCCAGGTCCAGTACCCAGAATGCGAAGCCCACCGAAAAGGCCAGGATCAGCTTGGTCGCGAGCGACCACACCGAAAAGAACAGGCCGGTACGGTCTTCACCGCTGCGCAGTCGATCGATGTCGATGACGTCTGCTTTCATCGCCGACGGCAGCGCGACGAAGCTGCCGGCGCCGAGCCCGCCGACGAACAGGATGCCCATCATGCCGGCGAGGTCGCCCGGCCCTAAGGTCATGTACCACGGCTGCGAAATGATCATCATCGACATGCCAACGATCCAGGCCTGCCGCTTGCCGACCCGTCGCGCCAACGCCGCCCATGCACCCACACCGATCAGATTGCCGACGTAGAACACCAGCAGGATGATGCTGCCCGCCAGGTCCTCCTTGATTACCTGATTGACGAACAGAACGTACAGCGGTGCCGCGAGTGCAGGCCCGATGCCGCCAACTGTGAAGCCGAGCATGAGCCGCTTGAACGGCCCGTTGCGCCACATCACCTTGATGCCGCGCCAGAACGTGATCTGCTTGGTCTGGATCGGTTCGCCTTCCGGAACGCGCGTCGCGAGCAACGTCACGGTGACGGCACTGATCACGATCGCACCGCATGCAATCACCTTCAGCGACTCGCCCAGTTCCTTGCCGTAGCCGAACAGTTGCCACGCCGCCAATGGCAGCAGGATTGTCGCGAGTGTGCCGGACACGCCCATGACGGTGCGCCATGTCGCGATGCGGGTGCGTTCGTGGTAGTCGGTCGAGAGTTCCGCGCCCCATGCATAGAACGGGATGTAGATGAACGTCCAGCCGAGCCACAGCGTAATCATCCAGAACGCGAAATAGGCGTTGCCGACCGGCGGGGTCGGCACGAACAGCATGTAGACGGACAGCAACATGATCGGCGTGCCAGCCACGATCCACGGCTTGCGACGGCCGAATCGGGTACGCGTACGGTCCGACAGCAGGCCGATCAATGGATCGGTGGCGACATCGGTCAGGCGCGCAATCATCAGAATCGTACCGACCGCGGCCAGCGACAGGCCGAGGTCGCGCGTGTAGAGCGCCGGTATGAAGATCGCCATCGGAATCGCCGCCATGGCGCTGGGGAACTCGGTGGCCGCGTACGCCAACACGGTTCGTCGGGGTACGCGTTCGGGGCTCCGTTTGGAAATCGGCTGCATCGACGCTCCCCGCATCACGAAACCGTCACTATTGCTTCTTTTCTCGGCGAATCCAAGCACGCCCACACGTCAGCACGCAGGTCCGCCTGCGCGCACGAGTGATTAGTGCATCGCCGCGACGTATCCTGCGGTAGCAATGCGCAATTTGAAATGAACTATGCCGATACGCTAGCGGTGGCCGTGACCTTGTTTTTCGTCATGGACCCGCTTGGCAACATTCCGGTCTTCAATGCGGTGCTGTCGCGATACGACGCACGCACGAGATCGAAGATCGTAGCGCGCGAGTTGATCATCGCCCTGGTAATCCTGCTGGTGTTTCTGTTCGCCGGCAATCCGGTGATGCGGTTCCTCGGTCTGACGCAGCCGACGTTGAGCCTGTCGGGCGGCATCCTGTTGTTCATCATCGCATTGCGAATGATCTTTCCGCTGCCTGCCACGGCTGACGAGGAGGAGGTGGCCGATCCGTTCATCGTCCCCCTTGCGATGCCGTTAGTAGCGGGACCGTCGACGATTGCGATTCTGCTGCTGCAATCGTCGCAGCATCCGAAACAGGTATGGGATTGGTGTGCGTCGCTGCTATTGGCGTGGATCGCAACAACCGCGATCCTGTCATTTTCGCCGTGGTTGATGAATGCGCTCGGCGATCGCGGCGTGCGTGCACTCGAACGCCTGATGGGTATGCTGCTGGTGATGTTGTCGGTGCAGATGTTCCTCAACGGCGTCGCGCAGTTCTGGACGCAGCTCGCGGCGAGCCGTTAAGGAGCGAGGGTCAGAGTCGCTCTGACCCTCTTCCTAGGCGACGGCTTTTGCTGGCTTCTTGTCGTCTTTGCCTGCGCGGTTGCGCAGGCCGGGAATCGCGACGTCGATCACTTCCTCGAGCCGCTCGACCAGCGTGATCACGAGTTCCTTGCGCACGCTGTCGGGCAGTTTGTCGAGGTCTGCCTCGTTGTCCTTCGGCAGGATTAGATGCGTCATCCCGGCGCGATGTGCCGCGAGCACTTTTTCCTTGATGCCGCCGACCGGCAGCACCAATCCCGACAGCGTGATCTCGCCGGTCATCGCGAGATGGGGTCGGATGGGCTGGTCGCTGTACGCCGACACCAGCGCAGTGGCCATCGTGATGCCAGCGGACGGCCCGTCTTTCGGCACCGCGCCTGCAGGCACGTGAATGTGCACGCCGCGCTTTTCGATGCGTTTGCGGTCGATGCCGAGTTTTTCGGCGACCGACCAGATGTAACTGCGCGCCGCCTTCGCCGATTCCTGCATCACGTTGCCGAGCTGGCCCGTCAACATCACCCGCTCGTCGCGATGCGTCAGAATCGCCTCGATGTACAGCACGTCACCGCCCGCTTCGGTCCACGCGAGCCCCGCTGCGACGCCGGCGGGCAAAGACTCGCGCCCCTTGTCGGATTGAAAACGCATCGGGCCGATCAATGCCGTCAGCCGATCGGTGGTGATCGGTGCCAGCGCTTCGCCATTGTGGCGCTCCAGCACCTGTCGCGCGCGCTTGCGCGCGAGCCGGCCAATCACGCGTTCGAGTTCGCGTACGCCGGCTTCGCGCGTGTAGCGACGGATGAGTACCGTCAGCACGTCGTCCGGAATGTCGAGTTGACCTTCTTCGAGGCCGGTTTCTGCGCGTTGTCGCGGAATCAGATAGCGACGGGCAATCTCGGTTTTCTCGCGGTCGCTGTAGCCGGTCAGATCCATAACTTCCATACGGTCGAGCAGCGGCCGCGGAATACCTTCCAGCGTGTTCGCCGTCGTGATGAAGAACACCTTCGATAGATCGAACGGCAGATTCAGGTAGTTGTCGCGGAACTCCTTGTTCTGCGCCGGATCGAGAATCTCCATCAGCGCCGCGGCCGGGTCGCCGCGGAAATCGCGGCCGAGTTTGTCAATCTCGTCGAGCATCAGCAGCGGATTGCTGACGCCGGCGCGTCGCACCGCCTGGATGATGCGGCCGGGCATCGCGCCGATATAGGTGCGGCGGTGACCGCGCAGTTCAGCTTCGTCGTGCAAGCCGCCCAGCGACAGGCGTTCGAACTTGCGGCCCATCGCGCGGGCGATCGACTGCCCAAGCGACGTCTTGCCGACACCGGGCGGTCCTACCAGCAGCATGATCGGCGCTTTCGCATCGGTGTTCAGCTGCATCACCGCGAGGCTTTCGAGAATCCGGTCTTTGACGTCTTCGAGCCCGTAGTGATCTTCGTCGAGCACCGTCTGCGCGTGCTTCAGATCCAGCGCGTCCTCGGTGCGCGCGTGCCACGGCAGTTCGGCGATCAATTCGAGATAGCTGCGCGCGACCTGATAGTCGGCTGCATTTTCCGACATGCGGCCAAGCCGTTTCAGCTCGCGATCGACTTCCTTCTGCACGGCTTCGGGCAGGTTCGCTTTCGTCAGTTGCTCGCGCAGCTCCGCGGTTTCCTCGCTGCCGCCGCCTTCTTCGCCCAACGCCTGTTCAATGGCGCGCTTCTGTTGCCGCAGCAGGTGCTCGCGTTGTTGTTTGTCGATGTCGTGCTTCGCTGATTCGGCGATTTCGCGGCGTACTTCGTTGACGTTCTTCTCGTGCAGCAGCACGTCGTGCACTTTTTCCATCAGCGCCAAGGTCGTTGGCGCCGCCAACACTTCCTGCTCCTTCTCGACGTCGAGATTCGCCAGCGACGCGATACGGTACATCTGCACGACCGGGTCGGTGATCGAGCCGATCAATTGATGGAATACCTGCAGACCGTTTTCCGCGTCGAACATCTGCGCGATCGTGCGCGCGAGTTCCAGGTTTTCGCGCACCAGCGCGTCGATGCGCGAAGCGTCCGGATCGTGCTCGTCTACGGTGAGGTTGGGCAGTGGTCGATATGCCACGACGAGGTGCGGATCGTCGCTCTGTTGGGCCAGCACGTGTACGCGTTGAATGCCCTGCACGATCACGTTGGCGCCGCCGTCACGCCGTTCGACACGCTTGATCGTGACCAGCGAGCCCACATCGTGGATGCCGCTGCGATCGGGCGCATCTACCTCGGCGTCGCGCTGGGCGACCGTCAGCAGTTGTTGATTGTGTTCGGACGCGGCCTTCACCGCGGCGAGCGATTTCGGCCGCCCGACGGCAAGCGGCACCACCAGATCCGGGAACACCACGGTGTTCTTCAGCGGCAGGACCGGAAGCGCGTGAACCGTATCATTCATAGGTGCATGCCTGCGAAAGTGAGCAATGTGCCAATCGTGGGGGCATTCGGGTGGAATTCAATGCGCGGCGACGGGCGTTGGGACTGGTGTCACCGCGTTCGGTCGAGGGTCGGTCTTCGACAGGTCATTCTGACCGTCTCTCATTCGATGAGCGCTTGGGCGCGTGCGGCTTCCTCTCGCAGCCGTTCGGGGCTGCCGAGCAACTGCCGGGTGAGGCCGATCCGCTTGAACCAGTAGTGCAAGCCCAGCAGATCGGTGAAACCCATGCCGCCGTGCACTTCCGTTGCAGTTTTCGCGACGAACTTGCCGACTTCGGCGACATGTGCCTTCGCGTGGCAGGCGTTGACGTGTGCTTCGCCGGGCACCGCATCCAATGCGTGCGCCGCATACCAGACGAGCGACTGACACGGTTCGAGGTTGGCCGCCATTTCGGCACACAGGTGCTTGACCGCCTGGAACGAACCGATCGGCCGGCCGAATTGTTCGCGCGCCAGTGAGTACGCGACCGCCTGATCGAGCATGTTGCGCGCCGCGCCGAGCGTATCGGCGGCCAGCATCACCCGGCCCGCGTCAAGCGCATCGGCGAGCACCGCGGGGTCCGAACTGCCGGGCAACAGCTGCGCCGTCACGCCGTCGAGCACGAGTTCGCCGACGCGCCGCGTTGCGTCGATGGTCGGCAGCGATCTGCGGGTCAGACCAGGTGCGGCGGCGTCGAGCAAATACAGGTGATGGGAATCATCGGCGACGAGATACACATCGGCCTCGTAGTCGACGACGAACAGTGTATTGCCGTGGAGTTTGCTTGCGCGAACTGTGATCCCAGCGCCTTCCCGCGCACCGCTCGCGGCCTCCGATAACGCGGCGCCGGCGATGATCTCGCCGGATGCCAAACGGGGCAACCATTCGGCCCGCTGCGCGGCACTGCCGGCGCGTGCAATCGCCCGCGGCACCACGACCACCGTGGCAGCGAACGGCACCGGTGCAGTCGCGTGGCCCAATGTCTGCGCGACGTTTGCCGCATCGAGTGCGCTGAGACCGACACCGCCGTGCGCCTCGGCGATCACGAGTCCCGGCACACCGAGTTCGACCAGCCCGTCCCATACGTCCGTCGCGCGCGATTCACCCGTCTCCGCGAACCGGCGCACGCGTGGCAGGCCGGCGTGTTCTACGAGAAAACGGGTCAGCGTGTCGCGCAGATATAGCTGTTCTTCTGAGAGACCGAATTCCACGTCAGGCGTCCTTCTGTAGTTTCGGCTCTTTAGGCATCCCCAGTCCGCGTTCGCTGATGATGTTCTTCTGAATCTGCGACGTGCCGCCGCCAATGATCAGGCCGAGATAGAACATGTAGTGATACTGGAAATTGCCGTTGTCTTTCAGGTACGGCGCATCGCCGTACAGCACACCGATTTCGCCGAGCACGTCGATGCCGAGCCCTTCGAGTTTGTGGCGCAGCTCGGTGCCTTTCAGTTTGACGATCATGCCGGCAAGACTTGTCTGCGGGTCGTTCGATTTCTGGTTCAGTTTGGCCGACAGCAGCCGCAGATCGTTCAGCCGCATCGCCATCACTTCGCCCTGGATGCACATCAGCCGGTCGCGGTACACCGGATCGTCGATCAAGCGGCGGCCGTCCAGCGTTTCGGTCTTCATGATTTCGGTCAGCGTATTCAGGCGCGCCAGCATGATGTCCGGATCGCCGAGCGAACTGCGTTCGTGGCGCAGGATGGAATTCGCCACCAGCCAGCCTTCGCCGCGGCGGCCGACGATCTGGTGTTTCGGTACGCGCACGTCGGTGAAGAACACTTCGTTGAACGTTTCATCGCCGGTCATCGTCTTCAGCGGCCGCACTTCGATCCCGGGCGTCTTCATCGAGAACAACAGAAAACTGATACCTTGGTGTTTCGGCGCGTCCGGTTCGGTACGCACCAGACAGAAAATCCAGTCGGCGAATTGCGCGGTGCTGGTCCAGATCTTCTGACCGTTGACGACCCACTCGTCGCCGTCGAGCACCGCGCGGGTGCGCAGGCTTGCCAGGTCGCTGCCGGCGTTCGGTTCCGAATAGCCCTGACACCAGATCATCTCGCCGCGCAACGTGGGTGCAATGAACTGGCGCTTCTGTTCTTCGCTGCCCACCTCGAGCAGGGTCGGCACCAGCATCGAAATACCTTGCCCTCCAAGGCCGCTGGGCACGCGCGCGCGCGCAAATTCTTCGGCGATGATGCGCGACTTCAGGATATCCATCTCGCCGCCGAAACCGCCGTATTCGCGTGGGATCGTGCGCGCCGTATAGCCGCGCTCGATCATCATCTTCTGCCATGCGCGCGACTTTTCGGCGCGCATGCCGGTGCCAATGGGTGCGGCATCGCGATGTGTTTCGATGAAGCCGCGCACTTCGTTGCGAAACTGCTCGTACTCAGCTGCGTACGTTAGGTCCATGCGTCAGATCTCCTTGATCGGCTGCGAGTTTACCCGCGCACGATCCGGCTATGCCAATTGCTCCCGTTAGGCCAATCGCGCCAGTTCGTCGTAGCGGACTCGATGTTTCAACAGCTGGCCGCGCGCGAAGCGCTCGATTTCGTCGACGATGTAGTCGGCAAGCCGCTGCGTCTCGGTGCCGAGCGAACCGGCGATGTGCGGTGTCAACAGCACGTTCGGCAACCGGTACAGCGGTGAATCGCTCGGCAGCACTTCGGGTTCGGTGGTATCGAGCACCGCGTCCAGCCGGCCGCTGATGAGTTCGGCTTCCAGCGCGGCCTGATCGACGACGGCGCCGCGTGCGGTGTTGATGAACGTCGCGCCGTCGGGCATCAGCGCGAATTCGCGCGCGCCGAGCATGTGGCGCGTCTCCGGCAACAGCGGCACGTGCATCGAGGTGACGTCGGAATTCGACAGCAGTTCCGACAGGCCAACCTTGTGCGCGCCGAGTTCGCGAACTTGCAGGGGCGTCAGGTACGGGTCGTACAGCAGCACCCTCATATCGAACGGCCGCAGCAGTTCGAGCACCTTGCGGCCCACGTGCGAGGCGCCGATCAAGCCGACGGTCTTCTTGTAATTGCCGACGTTGGGCGCTTCCTTGTTCCATGGCGCGCGGTTTTCGTGGTGTCTGCGATAGAACTCCGCGAGCCGCAGCACCTGCTTGTTGGAGAACAGAATCGCCGCCAGTGTGTACTCGGCCACCGGCACCGCATTCGCGGCGACTGCATTGGTGACCTGAACGCCCATGCGCCACACGGCCTCGTCGATGAACCCTTTCACCGAACCTGCGAGATGTGCGATCAGCTTCAATCCGGGCAACCCCGACACCACGCTGCGATCGATGCGCGGGCACCCCCAGCTGGTGATCAGCACCTGAATGCGCGCTGATTCGTGCGCGATCGCGTCGAAGTTGCGAAACGGCGTCGTATCGATCAGGCGGCACGTGCGTTCCAGTCGTTGCAGGTGCGCGTCGCGCAGCAGCTCTTCCTTCACGACGGGATGCATGATCATGGCTGTGATGGGACCGCCTGTCACCGATCTCCCCGGAGTGCCTGGGTTGTTTGGGAAAGAGAATCCAAGATAATGCACCACCGCAACGAGAGATACAGGGGACGCACGTGACAGTAAAACTCACCAAACAGGCGATCGACCTCGGCATCATCGTAAAAGATGGACCCGCGGCGCTCGCGTTTTACAAGGATGTGTTGGGTTTCAAACACGAGGGCGACATGCCGATGCCAGGGGGCGGCGGCACCATGCACCGGCTGCTGTGCGGCGACAGCCTGATCAAGGTTGTGGTGCCCGCGAAGGCGCCGCCGGCGGTTTCACCACCGGGTGGGATCGGCGGCGCAACGGGCTACCGATATTGGACCATTTCGGTTTCCAACATTTCCGAACTGGTCGCCGCATGCACCGCTGCGGGTCGTAACGTCGTCGTACCCGAGCGCGAAATCCGCCCCGGCATTCGCATTGCCATCGTCGAAGACCCCGACGGCAACTGGGTCGAGTTCCTGCAGCAGGGCTGAGCCATGCAGGATATGTCGCAGGTCGCGCAGCAGCTGGCGGCGATGGCCGAATTGCAGGAGGCGTTGAACGCCAACGTGCACGCGCAGTGGCGCACGCAGGGTCACCCGTACTACCGCGCGATCTGGGTCGAATGCGCGGAGTTGCTCGATCATTTCGGCTGGAAGTGGTGGAAACACCAGGCGACCGACCTTGCTCAGGTGAAGCTCGAGGTCGTCGACATCTGGCACTTCGGCTTGTCGGAGCTGATCCGCGACGGCTCGATTCGGTCAGGCAACGTCGATCGCGAGATCGTTGCGGCGTTCGCGCGTTTTGATCCTGCGGCGGGCGCTCGTTTTCGCGATGCCGTCGAAGCGCTGGCGGAACAGACGCTCGCGCAGCGCAGCTTCCCGGTTGATGCGTTTGTGGCCATGATGGGGGCGTTGCCGATCGACCTCGATGAGCTGTATCGCATCTACATCGGCAAGAACGTGCTGAATAATTTCCGTCAGGCGAATGGCTACCAGTCGGGTGAATACGCCAAGGTGTGGCGGGGTCGCGAGGACAACGAGCACCTCTTCGAACTCGTTGGTGCGCTCGACGACGCATCGGACTCGTTCGCCGATGATCTGTATCAGGCGCTCAAGGTGCGCTACGCCGCGCGCTGACCACGCCAGTATTGAAGCCGAGCCAGTGCATGCGTCCGAGATAGCGCGCGTGTTCGATCTTCAGGCAGAGATCCATCACCACATCGAGGCCGGCGGCGTGCGCTTGCGCGGCACCTGCCTCGTGAATCACGCCGAACTGCAGCCATAGCGCTTTGGCGCCGATTGCCGCGGCCTCATCGGCGATCTGCGGCACGACGCTCGGCTCACGGAATACATCGACGATATCGACCGGCACGTCGATCTGCGCAAGGCTTGCGACGCTGCGTTGCCCGAGCACTTCGCGCTCTCGCGGATTCACCGGGATGACGCGGTAGCCGTGACGTAACAGATAAAACCCAACGAAGTGACTCGGCCGCAGCGGATTGGCCGACAGACCAACGATTGCAATCGTGCGCGCGGTGCCGATGAGGCGACGGATCACGTTGGTATCCTGATATCCGATCGGTGCCGACGCGCTCACAATGCAACCGCCGCGAAGCTCGCCGAAAGGCCCTGACGCAGATCCCAGATCAGATCGTCGACATCCTCGATGCCGATCGACAGCCGAATCGTACCGGGACCGATGCCCGCAGCATCGAGTTCGGCATCGCTCAATTGCCGGTGCGTGGTGCTCGCCGGGTGAATGACCAGGCTCTTTGCGTCGCCAACGTTGGCCAAGTGCGAGAACAGATTCAGCGCGGCAATGAACGCGGTGCCGGCTTCGCGTCCACCGGGTAGATCGAAACAGAATACTGAGCCGGCTCCACGCGGCAGATATTTCTCTCGCAGCGCCCGATAGGGGCTGTCATCGAGGCCGGCGTAACGCACGCGTTCGACTCCCGGCTCCGCCACCAGAAAACGCGCCACTGTGGTTGCGTTGGCGACGTGCGCGCGCATGCGCAACGGTAATGTTTCGAGGCCCTGCATGAACAGAAAAGCGTTCAATGGCGCGAGTGCGGCGCCGAGGTCGCGCAATGTTTCGGCGCGCAGCTTCATCAGAAAGCCATAGATGCCGAACGTTTCATGAAACGCCAGACCGTGATACGCCGGTGACGATTGCGCCACGATCGGAAAGCGGCCATTCGACCAATCGAATGTGCCTTTGTCGACCACCACGCCGCCGATACTTGTGCCGTGGCCGCCAATGAATTTGGTTGCTGAATGCACCACGATGTCGGCGCCCCATTCGAATGGGCGGCACAGATAGGGGGTTGCAAAGGTGTTGTCGACCATCAGTGGCGCGCCGTGATCGTGCGCGACTTGCGCCAGGGCTTCGATGTCGAGCACGTTGCCGGCCGGGTTGCCGATGGTTTCACCGAACAGCAGTTTGGTTTTCGGCGTCAACGCGGCGCGCCATGCGTCGCTTCGATCCGGGTCAACGAACGTCAGGCCGATCGACAGCTTGCGCAGCAGATGCTTCAGTTGCGTCACAGTGCCACCGTATAGCGCGCTCGACGCGACGACGTGATCACCCGGTTCGAGCATCGTGAACAGCGCTGCCGTTTGTGCGGCCAGACCGCTGGCGAACGCGACCGCGCCGACGCCGCCCTCGAGATTCGCGATGCGTTCTTCGAACGCGGCGACGGTCGGATTCATGATCCGCGAGTAGGTGTTGCCGTATTCCTGCAGATTGAAATAGGCCGCTGCCGAGTCCGAATCCTCGAATACGTAGCTCGTCGTTTGAAAGATCGGCACCGCGCGTGCGCCGGTCACCGGCTCCGGGCGCGCACCAGCGTGCACCGCGCGCGTGTCGAACCCCAGCAATCTCGGCGTAGCGTCGGACATCAGTTCAATACCTGTCCGACCGGGATATCGGCGTACTGCCAGGCGACCTGCAGCGCCTGGCGGGTGGCGCTTGCATCATTGCCTTGTGCGGCGATCGCCTCGCTCAAACCCCACAGCGACCAACCGTTGTTCTTGAAATACGCGAGGTCTTCTTCGAACACGCGCTGTGCATCGGCCGGACGTTTCGCGCGCAGATACGCAGCACCGAGGCTCTGCCGCACCGGGTAAAACCAGAACGGCGGTTCGGTGTATTGCAGCGCGTCCTGTGATTCAACCGCGCGTTCTAGTGCCGTCACTTCGCTGGCGTGATCCGCGTGCGCGTTGGCGATTGCTGCGGTGACGAGGTCGGTCGCGATCGCGATCAGGCCGTTGACGGTGTCGGGCTTACCTTGAATCGGCACAGCGGTGCCCAGGTCCGCAGCCGCCTGAAGGAGTTTGAGTTCGGTATTTGCGGCCGCGATGTCACCTTTGCGCGCAAACGCGACGCCGCGACCGTAGTGCCACATTGCAGTCGCGAACGGCACTCCCGCCGGCGGCGCGGGTTCGGCGAGCATGTCGTCCCACAACCCGAAACGGACCAATGTGTAGATCGGCACCGGCAGGTACTGTTGGACTTCAGGTGTCGTTCGCGCGAAGTCGAGCGGAACGTGCTGCGCCATCTTGCGCGCAGTGTCGAGCGACAACTGGCGCTGACCTTCCATCATTGCCGCGTACCACATGAAGTGCAGGTTGTGCGGGTAATACACCGCGGGATAAAACCCCTGCGCGTTGCACTGCGCGATGTAGTTCTCGTCGGCCTTCGCCGCCAACTGGTTCTGTGTCACCGCATCGTGATAGCGGCCGACGCGCAGGTAGATATGTGCCGGCATGTGCACCAGATGGCCGGCGACGGGTACCAGGTTGCCGAGTACATCGGCCGCCCGTTCCGCGCGTTCAGGTGTCTTGGTGGCCTCGACGGCGTGGATGTAGAAGTGCAATCCGCCGGGGTGATGCGGATTGGCGGCCATCACGCGTTCGAGTTGTGCGATCGCGATGGCCGTTTCGTGTTTCGGGGAACCATCGGCCTGGTAGTAGTCCCACGGCATCAAATCCATCAACGATTCCGCATACAGCGCAGCGGCATCGAGATCGTCGGGATATGCGGCAGCGACCTTGGACATCGCGTTCGCATAGGCGCGGTCGAGTTTTGCGCGGTCTTCGCCGGATTCGCTATAGCGCGCCACGACCGCATCGATGTACGCCTGTTCGCGCGGCGACTCGTGGGCACGCAATGACTGCGCGGTCTGCACGGCGCGCCATGCCGGCGTCACTGCTTCCGGTGGCATCGGCTGATTGAGGTTCGGGCCGTACGACAACGCTACGCCCCACCAGCAGATTCCGCAGGTGGGATCCAGCCGGGCCGCTTCCTTGAAGGAGCGGATCGCTTCGGCATGATTGAAGCCGTACATCAATGTGAAGCCCTGATCGAAATACTTTTGTGCCTGCTCCGACGTAGTCGAGATCGGCACGTGCAACGGACCGATATCTGCCAGGAGTGGAGCGGTGCTGCCGTCGGGTTGTACGTCGGCGAGTTGTTGCGCCGGACTGCCGGCGGTGTGGTCGGCTTCGGGTTTGGGTAGCGGTGTGTCGCGGTGGCATGCAGAGACGAAACCGAGTGCGGCGCAGAGTGCCGCCACCCGCACGAACTGGAATTGATGCACGGCGTGTGCTCCTCCCGGGATGCAGAAGAACGATAGCAGATGCGCAGTCGTGTGGCCGCTGTAGGAGACCTGAGCAACTCGCGGACTATGCATTGGCGAATTGGCGGTGCACAGAACTCGGTTGGGAGGCCGACTCTAGGCTGCCGGCTGCTGTGTACGGAGACGACGAGCCGCGAGCGCTCGAAACCGAGTCGAAGCGTAGCGAATCGTAAAGGAGATCATCGCTACGTTGCCACCTATGCCGATGATCGGGGCCAAGAGAAGATACGTTGCCGGCCCGGCGTTTTGCGCCATCCAAATATTCACGAGGCTGATGAGGATCGTTCCAATACCCCACACTGCGGTGAGCCGGTTGAACGTTCGACCGCCATCCGCGCGGTTCGACGCATCGAAACCGCTGACGATCGAAGGCGAATTCGCGGCGACGAACTGTCTCGCGACGTAGTACAGCAACGGACGCCGTACCCATATCGTCGCAAGGAAGAACAAGCCCGTCAGCGTACCTTGTAGAGCGCGCGCAGTTAGCGCGAGCCGGATATCGGATGCCACGACAGTGACGACGATGCTGATGGTGATCTCAACGAGGGAAATGAGGGCGATCGTGTCGACCATTCGCTTGCGAAGGATGCCGAAGGAGAGCGCAAGGAATGGAAAGATTGTCGATGCCAGAAGTGGTGTGAGACTGCCGGACGGATACAGCGGTTCGAGCCCGCGGTACATGATGTAGGGCACGACCGCGTTCACGAAGATGCTGGCTGCAACTGCGATTGATGTCCGAGTAAGGCTGAAGCGGTCACTGGGTTGGTCGACGCTAGAGTCGGTGTTGCGGAGATCCGTCATGCGGCGTTGCCACGCGCACGGCACTCGAAGCCGCCGTCGGCGAACATCAGCTGACCCGTGAGCTGTGTATTCTCCGCGCTCGTGAGCCACGTGAGCAGTGCCGCCGCGTCTTGCGGACGACCGGGGAAAGCGCCGCGCAGCGGCACGCGCTCCTGCATCGATCTGCGGCTCTCGGGATCTCGCAAGATGTACGCTGCGCTCGGTGTGTCGTAGAAGCCGAGCGCGACGACGTTGAGCAGAATGCCGACACCCGCCCATTCGTGGCTCGACGCGACACTTCGACACCACCGGTTGAGAGCCAGCTTTGCATTGCTGTAGAACGCGAGCGCAGGCTGCGCAGGATCAGTGCCTGATCCCACCGCCTCGTCCCACATATTCCGGGCCACAACCAGTGCAGCCGCTTCGTCTCCGGCGAGACACGCATCGACCAGATCTGCACGAGGAGGGCTGAGCGCGGCGATCGAAGAGACGGCAACCGCGCGTGGCGCGGCGCTGCGTTCGAGTAGCGGGCGAAGTCCTTCCAACGTTGCGACGGTGCCGAAGAAATTCAGCTGCACGCTCGTTTCCGGCGGTCCACCGCCCGCGTTGGCGACTACCGCATCGATCTCGCCGCCGGATTGGCGAGTGACGCTTTCAATGAAGTGCGCGCGCCCGTCTGCAGTGGCAAGGTCAGCAATAACGTCCGTATCTCGCAGATCGGATGTGATGACGCGGACGGCGCGCTCGCGCAGATACCTGACGGTCGCTGCGCCAATGCCCGACGCGGCACCCGTGACGACGGCGGTTCGAATCATGTCGGGCTCCTGCTGACTTGGTAAATCTCAATTTACCCAGGCTGATGCGCTTTGTAAATGATCATTTACCTGACGTGTGGAACGTGGCACCGTTACGCCATGGCAATCCCCGTGACGAAAAAAAAGGCAACGCGGCGTAGCGCGAGCATGACCCGGGACCGCATTCTGTCCGCTGCGCAGCGCCTGTTTGCGGAACGCGGCTTCGATCGGGCATCGATGCCTGAGATCGCAAAGGCAAGCAGAATTACCGCGGGTGCGATCTACAAGCATTTCGCGAGCAAGGACGATCTCTTCTTCGAGGTCGTACGACGCGTGGTCGATGCGTCGGAATTGCCATCGACGGATCTACCGCAGGTCGTATCCGCGTACACGAGCCGGGAATTGACGTTGTTGCGGCGCGTTGCGGTGGAGATTCATCACGCATCGACGGCGCATCCCAAGGTGCGCAATATGCTCCGCCGTTCGATTGATACTCAAATCGAACAACTACGCGATGGCATCCGCGACGCACAGCGACAAGGGGGCGCAGCGCCAGACCTCGACGCCGAACTGCTCGCCAACGCGGCGATGGTTTTCATTCTCGGGCTGATGCACATGGAGACGCTGGCGCCTCAACTCGTCGGCAATGCTGCTTGGGGCGCCTTCGTTGAAGGGCGCATGAAAGCTTTACTTGGTGGCTAACGCGCCCGCGAATGGGCTGTTCGAACCCCTTCGAGCATGTATCGCAGTTCTGCGACGAACCTGCGCGCCTGCGCCCTGGGTCTAGGCGATGTCGCGCACACCAGTGCGGCTTCGGTCGCCGAGCCCATGACCAGATGCAGGATGGCGTCGACCTGTGCCGGCGTTGCGCCATCCGCGAGCGCGGCAGCTATTGCTGCTCGGGCAGCCGCACCGAATATCCGCGCGTCGATCTCGCGCCACTTCTGCCAGCCGACCACGGCCGGCCCATCGATCAGCAGAATCTGGCGGACATCGCCCGCGCTCGTGCCGATCAGATAGCGCAGCATGCCCGCTGCAATCATATCCAACGGATCGGTCAGTTTCGCATCTGCCGCGGGTATCGGTGCCGTTGCAAGTTGGACCTGGACGGCTTCCATCACCGCGGTGAACAAAGCTTCTTTAGATTCGAAGTGGTGATACACAGCGCCTTTCGCGAGCGCTGAGTCAGCGGCGATTTCGTCGATTGTCGTCGCAGCAAACCCCTGGTTACCGAACAATTCTCGCGCAGTGTCGAGAATCGTCGCGATCGTGGTTTCCCTGCGTTGTTCCTGCCTTACCATATTTTTCTCCTGCGGAGGTTGACAAAACCGACTATTGGACGGTAAATACAAACCCTTGGTCGGTATTGTCCGGGCAAAACGGCGAAAAGTCTACACATGATTGGTTTGACGCAGGAGGTTGCGATGGCTGATGTCGAACGCCGATTGGGCCTGGCGGGATTGGCTCTGTTTCTGCTTGCGCTGCTGCAGGGTTTCTTCATTCCACTGTTCGACCGAGTCGACGTGGCGCGCGCCGCGCACGCCACGGCACTGGGTTCGGGAACGTTTCTGATTGCCGTCGGAATGCTTTGGCCAAAACTCGCTTTCCAGCCACCGGTGTCCCTTCGATGGGCGACGGTTTTGGCGCTATCGATGTATGCGATTGCCATTGGATTGACATTGTCGGCAACGTATCCGGCAGGAACCGAAGCCATGCACCGCACGGTTTCGGCACTGGTCATGGTACTGAACGCTGGCGGTGCGATCCTGCTGATTGCGTCACTGGTGGCCACGCTCGCGGCGTTCAAACCAGTTCGCGCTTAGTCATCATTCATTCGTCGAAGGAGGTCATCATGCCCACCGAATCACGCGTCCACCAGTTCGTCGATCGCGTTCTGTCGAACGAACACCTGCAGGCCATCGAGGAGTTCTACCACGAGGATGCGACGATGCAGGAGAACTTCGCCGTACCACGCGGGCCGCGCGCTGCGCTAATTGAAACCGAGCGTCAGATGCTGCAGGCACACAAATCGGTAGCGACGAATTCGATCGGACCGATGTTCGTCAGCGGCGATCACTCGGTGATTCACTGGGTATTCGAATTTACGCGTCCTGACGACACGGTGATGCGAATCGACGAACTCGCCTACCAGACGTGGCGCGGCGACCGCATCGCGACAGAGCGTTTCTACTACGATCCTGCGCAGATGCACTCGAGGCTCGATTAGGCGAGGTCGGATCGGATATGAAAGGCCAGCACCATTTTACGATTGCGAACACATTCCGGTTTCTGGTCATCGTGCTTGCGGCTGTCACGCTGGCACCGGCTCTCGCGTACGTGTTCGAGCTGTCAAGTCGGTAAGTGTCGCGATTCGATCGTTGCGACAAGGAATTGATCCAATGTTCGACACACTACGCAATTGGTATCGTCGATGGGTACGTATGCGCGAGGCTCGATATGAGTATCTCGCGGCCATTCTCGACGAAGTCGATGGACGCGGTAAGCGGGGCATCACCAGGAATGATGCGGACGTTCGTCAGTCGAGCCCGGCGCCGGTACACGTGGATGCGGATGACGACAGTGAAAAAGCCGCGTGACGCGTTTTGGCCAGCCCACGGCTGTCGACAGGCCGTCGCGCTGATGATCATTAGCTTGTTTGTCGGATGCTCTCACGCGGCGTCAGTTTCTCAAGGAGCCACCGGTATCGCGCTGTCTCCGATTGATCGCTGTGAATCGCTTCCGGTGCCTGGTGCTCGGCTCTTTCTGCTGACCCGGGGCGCGGACCGGGGCGCGCCGATCCTGCTGTGGCTGCACGGGGGGCCGGGCGGCCCGGAGCGTCCGCTATTTCGCTACTACAACGGCGATCTGGAGAAGCACTTCGTAGTGGCTTACTGGGATCAGCGCGGTGCCGGCAGGTCCTTCGATCCAACTGCCGATCCCCATCAGTTGACAGTTGAGCGCCAGCTGGCTGATCTGGATGCTGTCGTCGATCACCTCAGAGTCGTGCTTGGCCGCAACAAGATCGTCCTCATTGGTCACTCCTGGGGCGGCATGCTTGGATTGCTGTATGCGCAACGTCAGCCGGAAAAAGTGGCCGCACTGATCGCGGTCGCGCCGCTGATTTCCCCACGACAATCGCAGCAGCACGAATACGATTTCATTGTCCGCGAGGCGACGCAGCACAATGACGCCGCCACGCTTGGTCGCTTGCGCGAGATCGGTCCGCCACCTTATGAAACCGCCCACTCGGTGTTGGTGGTGGAGTCATTGGCGGACCGCGACGGCGCCGTATTTCACCGGAAGCCCAATCGGTGGTGGGTGCTGATGGCCGGCACGTTCCGCGGGCTGGTGCGGCCATGGAAGATCCCGCAGTTCATTCATGCCAACAATGTTTCACTCAACGCGATGACGCCGGAACTGCTTGGCGTGAACCTCGAGCGCTCAGTGCCGCGAATCGATGTACCGGTGTTCTTCCTCCTAGGACGCTACGATCATCACGTCGGTTCGGCGATTGCTGAGCACTACTTCGAGACGCTCAACGCACCGGAAAAACGGCTGATCTGGTTCGAGGACTCGGCACACAACCCGCCGTTTGAAGAATCCGCGCGGTTCAACGAAGTCGTCGAAGGCATTGTGAGTACGATCGAATCGAAACACGCCGCGTTGGACCGGCCATCCTCAGGGTGATCACACTCGACACTTGTGGCGCGGTTGCCCATTCTGATGCATCAGAATATGCGGCGAACACTCGGTTCAGCGATTGTTCAGCTGTCGAAATGGAACCTCGCCGACATGATTGTGCACCGGAAACATCATACCGATCCTATAGCGAGGCGTGTGGCGACCGCGCTAGCCGTTGCGCTGCTCTTCGCTGGTTTTCCAGCGTGGGCGGATGGGCTGCGTTGCGGCGTGCACGTCATCGACGCAGGTTTGCAAATGGTCGAGGTGTTGCGAGCCTGCGGCAAGCCGGTACAGGTGACACGCAGTTCGATCGCACGACCGTTCGTGGTCTGGCGACACGGCCGCCCATACTCTGACGGCACGATCGTCGCCGTGGCAGTGGAGATCTGGGTGTACAACTTTGGCAGTGCACGCCTGATGCGACGATTGCGATTCGAAGACGGTGTTCTCGTTGATGTCGTTGCGCTCGACCACGGGTTCGACGGCCCGCCTTGAAAAGTCTCACGGGGCGTTTGCCGTGCTTGGGACGAGTGTTGGTGTCACTGCCGATGAGTGGGAGAGGGACCGTCAGCATCGGGTGACAGCATCGAGTTGACACCATACCGAGTGGTCGGTATGGTGCGTACCGACTAGCCGGTATGGAGGGAACGGATGTCAACCCCGCACGACTCGAGAACCAAGCTCCTCGATGCGGCGCTTCAGGTGTTTCGGGGCAAAGGCTACACCGCCACCACGGTCGACGACATCTGCCGGGCTGCGGGCGTAACGAAGGGCAGCTTTTTCCATCACTTCAAGACCAAGGAAGGCCTGACCTTAGATGCGGCAGCACATTGGAATGCGTCGACGGCGGCGATGTTTGCCAATGCGCCTTACCACGACGCTGCCGACCCGCTCGAACGTGTGCTTGGCTATGTGGATTTTCGCGCGTCGATCCTCAACCGCGATCTAACAGACTTCACTTGCCTGTTGGGAACCCTCGTTCAGGAGACCTACGCAACGCATCCGGCGATCCGTGAGGTGTGTGATTGCGGAATGTCTTCGCACATCGACACTTTGACGCGCGATATCGAGGCCGCGCGTCGACGCTACGCGCCGGATGCGCAGTGGAGCGCCGAGAGTGTCGGCTATTTCATCCAAACCGTTCTGCAGGGGTCGTTCGTGTTCGCGAAAGCCAAGCAGAGTCCGGACGTCGTGCGAGACAACCTCGCGCATCTGCGGCGATATCTGGTGGACCTGTTCCCGGCAGGTCGAAGATCTGAATCGAAGCAGGAAGCGATATGAGCGCGATACCGAAGATCACACCGTGTCTGTGGTTCAACTTAAACGCCGAAGAGGCGGTGCGCCACTACCTGAGCATCTTCAAGCACGGCAGGATTCTGGAGGTTTCCCACTACGGTGATGCAACGCCAAAACTGAAAGGCCAAGTGCTTACGATGCGTTTCGAAATCGAAGGGCAGCAGTTTCTGGCGCTGAACGGCGGCCTGCAATTTCCGTTTACCGAAGCCATTTCGATGAGCGTGGACTGCGAGACGCAGGCAGAAGTCGATACGTTGTGGAACCGGTTGGCTGCCGGTGGCAGTGAAGGAAAATGCGGCTGGCTGAAAGACAAGTTCGGCCTGTCGTGGCAGATCGTGCCGCACGCGCTAACGACGATGCTGAGGGACTCGGATGCTCGCAGGGCGGCCCGAGTGATGCAGGCGATGTTTGCGATGAACAAGATCGATGTGACTCGCCTGCAACAGGTGTACGAAGAAGCGTAGGCCAACGAATCTAGGAGGCTTCAGATGCTCGAAGAATTGACTGATTGGTACCGTCGCTGGGTGCGCATGCGCGAGATCCGGTATCCCTATCTTGCCGCGATCTTCGACGAGGTGGATGGTGAGAACGTCACATGGAGGCAGACCGATGACCGATCACAAAGTGGTTGCCGCGGACGAGTGGACCACCGCGCGGATAGAACTGTTGCGGAAGGAGAAGGAACTGACGCGGCTGCGCGACGAACTGGCACGGCAGCGCCGGGCATTACCATGGGTGAGGGTCGAGAAACGCTATGTGTTCGATGCGGCTAACGGAAAAACGTCATTCGCGGACCTGTTTGCGGGGCGCAGCCAGTTAGCGGTGTATCACTTCATGCTTGCGCCGGACTCGGAGCATCTGTGTGGCGGGTGCTCGTTTCTCTGCGATCACGTCGATGCGGCGCGGATGCACTTCGAACATGACGATTTGTCGTTCGTTGCGATTTCCCGCGCGCCGATCAGTCGGATTCTCGCAGTCAAAGCGCGGATGGGGTGGCGCTTCGACTGGGTGTCGTCGTTCGCGAGCGATTTCAACTTCGACTACAACGTGTCGTTCACCGATGAGTCGATTGCGCAACGCGATACGTACTACAACTATCGCAAGCGCGAGAACCCGACCGCCGGCGAAGCGCCCGGCATCAGCATGTTCAAGATGGCCGAAAGTGGTGAGATCTTTCACACCTACTCAACCTACGCGCGCGGCGGCGATCCACTGATTGGCGCGTACAATTGGCTGGATCTGGCACCGGATGGCCGCAACGAGAAATCGGTGATGGATTGGGTTCGGCTGCACGATGAGTACCGACAGCCGAGCGAGGGACATCAATGAATGCAGGCGCTGTGCGAACGCTGAGACATCGAGCGAGAAGCATCGGCTCCGGCGCAACGTTGGCATACCTTTTTGCTTACTTTGCGGCCTACGCGGGTTCGACGATGGCGAGTGACGCTGACCGGGGAGCGCACCAAGCGGAGCTCGATGCGAAATGTGAAGCGGCTCGTGAGAGCAAGCTGGCGCCGGAACGCCAGGCGTTCGTCGAGGAGTGCGTTGCGAAACACCAACGAGAGAACAAGGCCGCCTGCGTACGATTCTATGCGGATTACGGCGCAGCGACGGGGAATCGACCACCGCTGTATTACGATCTACCGGCTTGCGAGCGAGCGTTCGAGTATCGGCAAGGTTACCGCCAGGCAGGTTGACCGCTTCCCCTTAGCGGCATCTCAGTGACGTGAAGAAACGTCGAATGGAAAAGGAGTTGGTTCTCGGGATCGCGAGAAAGCCCACAGATCGAACCCATTTCGACGTTGCACCCGAGGCGCGCAAAATCATCGTGCTGAGTCGTGGCAAGAGAGGGCAATGATCGGCGATCACGCCTGCGACAAGTCCGTGTATCGATATGGAGCGCCAACGTCATGTTCAAACGCTACCTCCTCATCGCATCGGTTGTGGTGGTCGTGCCACTCACGGTCGATGCGGCTGCCGCAAGCAAGCCGTTGATGCCCACGTCGTGCGACAGCCAAACCCAGCGCCAATTCGATTTCTGGATCGGGAACTGGCGAATCAAACAGCGCATCCTTCGGAAAGATGGCGAGTACATCGAACTGCCGGCGAGTACGCGAGTGAGCAAGATCTTGAATGGCTGCGCGATCCTCGAGCGCTGGCAAGGCGAAGTGCAGTTCTTCTGGGAAGGTATGACAGCGCCGCAAGCCATGACCGCGATCAGCGTTCGGGCGGTGGACCCCGACACGGGACATTGGCGTATTCATTGGATGGACTCGCGCACGCCACGCTTCGGCGTGCCGTATCAGGGCGGGTTCAAAGGCGATCGCGGCGAGTTCACCCGTACGGTGGTGACTGCCAGCGGTACCCAATGGGGACGCATCGTCTTCGAACGGCGCGACGAGGCGCACGTCAGTTGGTCGCTATCCATCTCGACCGACGACGGCGCACATTGGCGCACGCTGTGGCTGATGGAGATGCATCGACAAAGCGATTGAGGCCGCCCAGAGCGCTTTGAAAGCCGAATAAAAACACGCTACCGTCGCCGCTACTGCATTGTCGCCAATCGATCGTCATGCCGGAACCGAACGACGCGGCGGCGGTAAGAGTGTTTCCGCCGGCCATACCCCTCATCACCGTCCTGCTCGGTGGCGCGCTTCAATACGTGTTGCCGATCCACATCGGATTCGCTCCAACGACTGCCGCACGATACTCGCTTGGCGCGCTCATTGTCGTGGGCGCTTTGCTGGGGCTCGGCTTATGGTCTGTGCTGCTCGTTCGCCGCAGCGGTCAGAGCGAGAATCCGTGGAAGCCGACAACGCAGATCATCGACCAGGGACCGTTTGGTATCAGTCGAAATCCGATGTACCTTCAGATGGTTCTTATCTGCGTAGGTTTCTCCATCTTGCTCTGGAACGTGTGGATTTTCTTGTTAACACCGCTGTGTGCTTGGGCGCTGCAGAGCCTGGTGATATCGAACGAGGAGGCGTACCTGGAATCGAAATTCGGAGACCGCTATCTCGAATACAAACGCCGAGTACGTCGTTGGATATGAACAGAACGTTGGTAAATCGAACATGACCAAACTGCCGCGCATCTCAGTGTCACAGCATCTGGAAATCTCCAATGTCGACTACGGCACCGAACAACACGCGATGGTGCGTTATCGCGCCGAAGGCGAACAGCGCGCCCACGCGCTCGGCAATCGGGGGCCGATCCGCTTCGATGCGAATGGAAACCTCGATCCTTCGATCCTCGATGGCTATTCCCGTTGTGGCTTCTACATCTTCGAACGGGTGTTGCAGCAACCCGAACTCGACGACATCGAGCGCGACGTGGCCGACATGCTGGCGCGCGCACCGGTGACGCGGGGCGCATCGGTCGATCGACAGGGCCGATCGGCGCTGGGCAGCGAATGCAGCGCACCGAATATCAGCTGGGTGAAACCGCTTGCGGATCCGCTCGGCGGTACCGACCGCGCGAATGGACGCCACCCTGCGAAGATGTTCGAGCCGCAAGCGCCGGCCGATGCACCGGACTACGTGGTGCAGTTGATCCTCGGTTCGCTGCAGTTCTCGGACGCGTGTCTGCGCGTATATGGCCATCCGCAGTTGCTCGCCGTCGCTGCGGCAATCAACGGCGAGGATTTCACGCCGTTCAACGAAGCGGTGTGGGTGAAACACGCGCGTCTCGGCGGTTCGGTCGCGTGGCACCAGGACGGCTGGACGCATTGGGACAGCCCCCTGTTCGACGAAGGCACACATGGCTTCAATTTCATGGCGCAGTTGTACGGCTGCAATGCAGCTAACGGGTTGTGGGTGGTGCCGGGCTCGCACCGTACCGGCAAGGCCGACATCAAAGCGATGGTTGCGGCGGCGGGGTCCGATAGGTTGCCCGATGCGGTGCCGCTGATCTGCGGTGCTGGTGACGTTGCGATCTGCAACCGGCAGGCGATTCACGGCTCTTTCGCCAACACCAGCGATGATGTACGCGTGACAATCAACTTCGGCTTCCATCGGCGCGCGTCGGTGCTTGGCGTCGAAAGCGGCGGTGTGCACAATTCCGTTGCGGTGTACGACGATGCGCGCATCCGCGAACGGTCCAGACTGATTGCGTACGCGATCGATGCACGCCGGCAGCGGTTCCCGGACGAGACGCCGTATCGGTATGCGCCGCTTGCGACGGAGCAGAGCCTGTATCGATGGACGCCGGACGCCAGAGCCGCCATCAAGGACTACAACCTACTGGACCTCGGCATATAACATTTCGGCAGAGGGGCGCGACGTGGCAATTCGTATCGATACCTACCCCATCAACACGTTGCCGGACATCGTGCGCGTCCACGCAAAGGAACGGCCCGACAAGCGCGCGCTGATCTATCCCACCGATGGTCGCAGTTGGACGTTCGCCGAACTGGATTGCGAATCGAATCAGGTCGCGGCAGCGCTGCAGGATGCCGGTGTCGGCGCGCAGGATCGCATCGCGTTCCTCGATAAAAATGCGCCGGAATATTTCCTGTATCTCTATGGTGGGGCGAAACTGGGTGCGGTCACCGTGGCAGTCAACTGGCGGCTCGCCGCGCCCGAGATCGAATACATCCTGAATCACAGCGAGGCGAAAGTGCTGCTGATTGGTCAGGAGTTTCTGGGTCATCTCGCCAAGATGAATCTCGAGCACGTACGGCGGATCGTCGTGATCGGCGAATCGAATGCCAACCACTTGAACTTCGCCGAATGGATCGACGGGCGCGACGAGCAAGATCCTGCGATTGAACTCGACCCGCACGCGACGTGCTTTCAGCTGTATACGTCCGGTACGACCGGCCTGCCGAAAGGCGTCGAACTGTCTCACTACAATTTCCTTTGCCTGTTCAACGATGGTCACAATCTGTACCGAATGACTTCGGATACGGTGAACCTGGTCTGCATGCCGCTGTTTCACATAGCCGGCAGCGGTTGGGGCGTGGTGGGTCAATACCAGGGCGGGCAGACGATTCTGCTGCGCGACGTGGATGTGCCGCAGATCCTGCAACTCATTCCAGCGCATCGCGTCACGCACGCGATGTTCGTGCCGGCGGTCTTGCAGATGATGGTGGGATTGCCGCATGTCGAAGACATCGATTTCAGCAGCCTCCAGATCATCCTGTACGGTGCGTCGCCGATCAGCGAGGACGTGTTGAGGCACGCCATCGGCATCTTCGACTGCGGTTTCATGCAGGCCTACGGGCTCACCGAGACGACTGGCATGGGCACCATCCTGGCCCCGGAAGATCATGATCCCGGCGGTCCGCGCGCGCATCTGTTGCGTTCGTGTGGTCGGCCGCCCGCCGATCTCCAACTGAAGATTCTCGGTGCCGACAGTGCTGCGCCACTGGCTGACGGCGAAGTCGGCGAGATCTGCATCCACGGCCGCAACAACATGAAAGGCTATTGGAAGAATCCGGATGCCACCGCGCAGACGATTTCGTCCGATGGGTGGTTGCGTACCGGCGATGCGGGCTATTTGAAGGATGGCTATCTGTTCATCCACGATCGCGTCAAAGACATGATCATTTCCGGTGCGGAGAACATCTATCCGGCAGAAATCGAGAACGCATTGATGCGCCATCCCGGCATCGCCGATGCGGCGGTGATCGGCGTGCCGAGCGAGAAGTGGGGCGAAACCGTCAAGGCGATCGTCACGCGCAAGGATCCGGCGCTGACCGAAGAAGCGGTGATTGCGCATTGTCGCGAGCATCTGGCGCGCTACAAGTGTCCGACGTCGGTGGACTGGATGGAGACGATTCCGCGCAACCCATCGGGCAAGATCCTGAAGAAGGAACTGCGGGAACCGTTCTGGCGCGGCCGCGACCGCCGCGTGTCCTGAGCGCATCTGTCCCGAGAGCACTTTCCCTCGGCCGTCCCGCGTCTATATAGTCGGCGGTCCAACACATTTCTAATCCGCGCAGGAGCACTGACGTGAACTTCGACATTCCCAAAGATCTGGCCGATTACCTCGTTGAACTCGACGACTTCATCGAGCGCAAGATCAAACCGCTCGAAAACGCCGACGACAACATCCGCTTCTTCGACCACCGCCGCGAAGATGCGCGCACCGACTGGGATCGTGGCGGCCTGCCGTCGGAAGAGTGGGAGGCATTGCTCGCCAAGGCGCGCAAACTAGCCGACGACGCCGGACACTACCGCTATCCGTTCCCCAAGGAATACGGCGGCAAAGACGGTACCAACCTCGGCATGGCGGTAATCCGCGAGCATTTCGCGGTTAAAGGCCTCGGGTTGCACAACGATCTGCAGAACGAACACTCGATCGTCGGCAACAACGTGGGCCTGTTGCTGATGCTGCACCACGGTACCGAAGAGCAGAAGAAAGAGTGGATTCCGGCGATGCTGGCCGGTCAGCGCGGCTTCGCATTCGGCATCACCGAACCCGACCACGGCTCCGACGCGACGCACATGGAAACGGTCGCCCGACGCGACGGCGACGACTGGGTCATCAACGGCGGCAAGACGTGGAACACCGGCATCCACAAGGCGAAATACGATCTCATCTTCGCGCGTACCGGCGGCAAAGCAGGCGACGGTGACGGCATCACGGCGTTCCTGACGCCAACGGATTCGAAGGGGTTCAAGGTCGAAGAAATGATGTGGACGTTCAACATGCCCACCGATCATGGGCGCATTTCGCTCACGGATGTGCGCGTGCCGAACGATGCGATCTTCGGTGGCGAAGGCAGGGGCCTCGGCGTCGTACAGATGTTCTTCAACGAAAATCGCATTCGTCAGGCGGCGTCTAGCCTTGGCGCGGCGCAGTTCTGCATCAACGAATCCGTCGAGTACGCGAAGGTGCGCAAACCGTTCGGTAAACCGCTGTCGACCAATCAGGCGATTCAGTTTCCACTCGTCGAATTGCAGACCCAGTGCGAAATGCTGCGCGCGCTGATCCACAAGACGGCTTGGCAGATGGACACCTACGGTGCGTTCTCGGTCTCCGACAAGGTGTCGATGTGCAACTACTGGGCGAACCGGTTGTGCTGCGAAGCGGCCGACCGCGCGATGCAGGTGCATGGCGGCCTGGGGTATTCGCGCCACAAGCCGTTCGAACACATCTATCGACATCATCGTCGCTACCGCATCACCGAAGGCTCCGAGGAGATTCAGATGCGCCGCGTTGCGGGCTACATGTTCGGCTTCATGAAACAGCGCGCGCCGAAGGGCGTCCACGAAGGCTGAGTCGATGCCGGCGACCGACTTCGAGGAAAAGCTCGCGGCAGTGCTGCGTCGTCAGATCGACGGTTTCCAGGCACTGCTGTCTGTGGAACGTTTGTCCGGCGGCGCCAGTCAGGAGACGTACCGGCTGGTGATTCGTGATGCGAACGGTGAACGCCGGTTGGCGATGCGCCGCGCGCCCGGCGGCATCGAGAGCGCTCGCGTCGCCGGGCATCCCGGCTTGCGGACCGAGGCGATGTTGATGCGTTGCGCACGTGAGGCCGGCGTACCGGAACCCGAGGTGTACGCCGTTTTGGAACCTTCCGATGAACTCGGCGATGGCTTCGTCATGCAGTGGCTCGATGGCGAGGCGCTCGGCGCGCGGATCGTGCGTTCGGAATCGCTCACCGACGTCCGTACTAAGCTCGCGTTTCAATGCGGGCAGATCCTGGCACGTATTCATGCGATCGATCTGCAGAAGACCGGGCTCGATCAACTGCTCGATCCGATGGACCCGGCCGCATTCGTCGAACAGACGTGGGAGCGCTACAAACTTCTGAACACGCCCCAGCCGATGATCGATTACGCCGGTGTGTGGCTGCGGGCGCATCTGCCGAAAAACCCACGCGCGACGCTGGTGCACAACGATTTTCGCAACGGCAATGTCATGGTGTCCCCAGACGGCGTCGTTGCGGTACTCGATTGGGAAGTCGCGCACATCGGCGATCCGATGCGCGACCTCGGCTGGATCTGCACGAATTCGTGGCGTTTCGGTCGCACCGATCTGCCGGTGGGTGGATTCGGCGAGTACGCAGATCTGTTTCGCGGCTATGAATCGGTGTCGGGCGTGAAGGTCGATGCGGATCAGGTGAAGTTCTGGGAGGTGTTTGGCTCGTTCTGGTGGGCAATCGGCTGCCTCGGCATGGCCGAGCACTTTCGCAGCGGTCCCGACAAGACAGTCGAACGGCCAGGCATCGGTCGCCGCAGTTCGGAGTGTCAGGTGGATTGCGCGAATCTGTTGATTCCGGGACCGGTTAAGCTGGTGGAAGGCATGCCGTTCAGTTCGACGCTCGACATGCCGCGAACGGATGAACTCGTCAGCAGCGTGCGCGATTACCTGCGCGGCGATGTGATGGCCGCCACCGAGGGCCGGATCAATTTTCTCGCGCGGGTGGCGTCGAATTCGCTCGACATCGTGCTGCGCGAATTGAGCCTGAGTGCGCCGCAGCGCGAATCCGAGCGGCAACGTTTGCGCGCACTGTTCGACGCGCCGGCGGATGACGATCTCGAAACGCTGCGCTGGCGCCTCGTGCACACGTTGCGCGACGGCCGTATGCCGCTCGACAAACCCGGTCTTGCCGATCACCTTCGCCAGACCGTCGTGAATCAACTGGCGATCGATCAGCCGGGTTATTCCGGATTGAAGACGGCACTCGGTGGCGGATCGGCGCTATAGTCGGTTTGCAGCAGTCCCAACCGGAGCCGTTTCAGCTCATGCGCCTGACCCAAGCCGATGCGTCGTTCCTGTACACCGAATCCGCCAGCGGACCGATGCATATCTCGTCCGTTTACGTGCTGGAGGGCGAGTTGGCCTTCGAGCGAGTGTTCGAGCATTTCGAATCGCGTCTGCACCTGATTCCGTCGTATCGCCGCAAGCTCGCCCAGGTGCCGTTCAATCTTGCCCATCCGGAATGGATCGACGATACGGATTTCGATCTTGCCAATCATGTGTTGTCGCATCGGGTGCCGGAAGGCAGCACGCTCGAACAGGGTGTCGATGCCGCCATCGAGTTGAACGAACCGATCCTCGATCGCTCGCGACCCCTGTGGAAGGCGTATGTCATCGGCGGTGTGCCGGATCGAACACTGATTCTGATGATGACGCACCACGCGATGATCGATGGTGCCTCGGGCATCGAGCTGACGACGATCCTGTACGACTTCGATGCGAAGGGCGCAAACACCGAACCGCCGCCGAAAGAGCCGTGGGTTGCGCAACCGACGCCGAGTGGTGCGGAGTTGTTCAGCCGTGCGCTGCGAGACAACATGCAACGTTTGGCCGATAGCGCGCCACTGGCAGCGATGCGTGCTGCTGCCGACCGGCAGGCACTGCTGAGCCGCGCAGTGAGCGTGCTGTCCAGATTCGCGTCCAAGCCCGCGATCACGGCGCCGTTCAATGCCGGTATCGTCGGACCGCACCGCAAGTTGCGCTGGATCAAGCGGCCGCTCGCCGAAATGCGTGAGATTCGCCGCGGGCTCGGCGGCACGATCAACGATGTCGTGTTGACGGTTGTGTCCGAAGCGGTGGCGCGTTACCTCGCCGCGCATGGCGAGCGCGTGGACGGCCAGCATCTGCGCATCATGTGCCCGGTCAACGTGCGCACCGAGAGCCAGCAGGGCGCTCTCGGCAATCAGGTCTCGGCGATCTTTCCGATGCTGCCGGCGTGGCCGATGAATCCGCCGACGCGTCTTGGTGCGGTGTGCGCCGAAGTCGAACGCATCAAGGAAGAACAGGAGGCGCAGGCGCTGACGTTGCTGCAGAACACCGTGCCGGAACCGTGGCCGGTCGCATTGATGGCTTCGCAGTTGACCGGCACGCGCTTCGATCCGACCGCGCTTGCCGCACGCATGCCGATGCCGGTGGCGCGTTCCGTTGGCGGCTGGCGGCCACCGAACCTCGGCTTGAATTTCGTCTGCACGAACGTGCCGGGTGTGCAGGTGCCGCAGTATTTGTGCGGGCACAAAGTGCTCGATACGATCGGGGTGCTCGTATTGTCGGGTAACATCGGGCTCGGTGTGACGATTCTGAGTTACAACCAGAACCTGTATTTCAGTTTCATCTGCGAGCCGCGCCTGTTGCCCGACCTCGAAGTGATCACCGATGCAGCCGAAGCGGCGTACGCCGAGTTGTTGAGCGCCGCGCGCACGCGCGTCGAACAGTTTTCCAAATAGAATCGAATGAGCGAGCGATCCATGTCCAGCGATGCGATGAGCAATGACCTAAAGACCGTGGCCTACCCTCGAACGATCGACCTGCCGGACAGCCAACGCATCGAGATGCGGCTGATGACCGCGGCGGACCGCGAAGCGGTACTCGCGTTTGCACGCAGCGTGCCGCAGGAAGACCTGTTGTTCCTGCGCCTCGACATCACCGACGCGGCAGTGGTCGACGAGTGGATCGGCAACATCAAAGCGGGCCTGACGACGACATTGCTCGCCTCGGATGCAAACGGCATCGTCGGTTATGCATCGGTGCACCGTAACCGCGCGCCGTGGACGCGCCGGGTTGGCGAGATTCGCGTGAACGTGAGCGCCGCATACCGCGCCCGGGGCCTGGGGCGCAGTCTCACCGCACAGATATTCGACCTCGCGCGCGGTCTCGGTCTGCGTAAACTGATGGCGAACATGACCACCGATCAGCCCGGCGCACAGGCGGCGTTTCGGCGATTGGGCTTCGTTCCCGAAGCACTGCTGGCCGACTACGTCGAAGATCGCAACGGCACCTCGCGCGACCTGGTGATGATGTCGTATGACGTTGGCGGCCATACCGATCTCGTAGCCGAACCACTACAGATCAACTGACGAAAGAGGGTCAGAGCGACTCTGACCCTACGCCAGCAACGCCTCGCAATCCAGATCGTCCAGCGCCGCGCAGGCGCGCTGTGATAATGCGCGGGCAATTGCGGCACCGCGATCATTCGCGAGATCGAGGGTCGATGCGATCACGACCGCAAAATCCAACAGATACAGTGTGGCGCGCCGGTAGTCCCGAAACAGATCGTCGGCCGTGTAGTCGCGCACGCCACCGGCACGCAGGCCGTCGAGGTAGCGCGCGAGTAGATCATGTTCGTGCTGCCGACGTACCTCGAGTTGCACACTCTGAGTCAGAAAGTATGCGAGATCCTGCGCGCATGACGACCAGGTGATCGACTGCCAATCGATGATGGCGAAATCCGGTTGCGCCGGGCCCGCCGCGAAGAACATGTTCTCCAGTCGGAAATCCCCGTGGCAGATCGTTGCCGGGCCACTGCACAGCGTGTGCAGGATGTTGCGGGTCTGGGGTCCGACGCGATGGCCCCAGCGCTGCACATTCGCTGGAATCACATCGGCGAATTCGGTGACGAAGCTCGGCCAGCCCTGCGCGAACCCGGCTTCCATGCCACCAATCTGCGCGTCGTTGGCGTGGGATGTCACCCACGCAAAGCGCGTGTCGTCGGTGCGATTCCAATTCTCGGCGTGAAACTTCGCCATCGCATCCACTACGACCTCGGCATCGTTCAGATCGCTGCCGAGCACCTGGTCGCCGATACGCCGCTCGCCGAGATCTTCGAGCAGCAACACGAAATCCGAAGACGTTTTGGCGCTGGCCGCAAAGTAGCAGCGCGGATGACCGATCGAAGTGGTATCGGCCAAGGCACCGTAGAAACGCACCTCGCGGCCGTACATGTTGAATGCCTCGGCGACGGCTCGATTGGCAGCAACGGCGGACGGGATTTTGCAGATCATCTGTGTCGGTGCGTCGGTGGGTTCGCCGCCATAGCTCAGTTTCACGCGTCCCACCATGCCGATCAGCCCGCCCCCTTCACCGAATGGTTGGCCGGCGCACGACGCGACGAACGTATTCGACGTCAGCACGCCGCTGCTGCGCAGCGCTCGCGTCAGCCAGGCCGGTTCGAGGTCGGCTACGCTCCCCGGCAATGTTTCCACGTCGATTTCCATCAGTACGGCGCCTGGCCACCGTCGACGTTGAAGAAGCTGCCGGTGATGCCACGTCCGATATCTGAAGCGAGCAGTACCGCGACTGCAGCGACCTGTTCCACCGTGTTCAATTCGCCGGTCAGTGTTTTTGACCTGAAGACCTTCTCGATCATTTCGTCGTACGTTACTCCCATTGCTGCTGCGGTGGCTGGCCCGCTGTCCCGCACGGCGTCGGTGAGAATGAGCCCGGGGCAGATCGCATTCACGGTGACACCCAGCCGGCCGGCTTCTGCAGCGGCAGCCTTGGTGAGGCCATGCACACCGTGTTTGGCGGCTACGTAGCCCGCCATGCCGGGCCCGCCTGTCTTGCCTTCGACCGACGAGATATTGATGACCGAACCGGATCGCTGGGCGAGCATATGCGCGAATGCGTGCTTGATGCCGTAGAACACGCTGCTCAGATTCCACTGCAGGTCATTGGCCCATGCATCGTCGTCGAGTTGCGCCACCGGTGCCGGTGCGGTGATGCCACCGGCGTTGTTCACCATCACGTCGAGGCGACCCCAGCGCGCCACTGCGGCGTCGGTCAGCGATTTGACGTCTGCCGATGATCTGGCATCGCCGCTGATGAACAGCACGCGATCTCCGGCGGCAAGTTCGGTCAGCGCCCGGTCACCTTTCGCTGCATCGCGACCGTTGAAGGCAACGCATGCGCCTTCGGCGAGAAACGCCTCCACGATGGCGCGGCCGATGCTGCGGCTACCGCCGGTCACTGCTGCGACTTGCCCAGACATTTTCATGGTGTCTCCGTACTGCGTGGCCGATATCGATGGAATGCTACCTGTCATGACGGACATTCGGTAGAGTCGCTGAACGCTGGAAAAGGGTACTTGAATGAAGACGAACCTGGATGCGGTGGTGGTTGGGGCGGGATTTGCCGGGTTGTACATGTTGCACAAGCTGCACGAACTCGGCCTCAGCGCACGTGTCTTCGAAGCGGGCGACGGTGTGGGCGGTACCTGGTATTGGAACCGTTATCCGGGCGCGCGCGTCGACATCGAAAGCCTCGAATACTCGTATCAATTTTCTGAAGATCTGCAGCAGCGATGGCAGTGGTCGGAGCGCTACGCTACGCAGCCCGAACTGCTGCGTTACGCCAATCATGTGGCGGATCGCTTCGATCTTCGTCGCGACATCGAGCTGAACACGCGGGTGCGCTCCGCGCAATTCGACGATGTCGCGCGCCATTGGCAAATCGTTACCGACCAAGGCAGCGTCAGCGCGAAGTTCTTCATTCTGGCTTCGGGCTGCCTGTCGTCCGCGAACGTGCCGGATTTCAAAGGGCTCGACGCGTTCAACGGCGATTGGTACCACACCGGCAATTGGCCGCATGACGGCGTCGATTTCACCGGCAAGCGCGTGGCGGTGATCGGTACCGGATCGTCGGGTATCCAGTCGATCCCGCTGATCGCAGAGCAAGCGCAACAGCTATACGTTTTCCAGCGCACCGCGACGTACTCAGTGCCGGCCCACAATGGTCCGATCGATCCTCACGAACTGGCGAACATCAAAGCGAACTATGCCGATTTCCGTCAGCGCAATGCACAGACCGGCTT
This sequence comes from uncultured Gammaproteobacteria bacterium, assembly GCA_963735085.1. Taxonomy (GTDB): domain Bacteria; phylum Pseudomonadota; class Gammaproteobacteria; order Pseudomonadales; family Azotimanducaceae; genus DATJGR01. The sequence goes on along the minus strand of CAVTJP010000005.1, from coordinate 31,530 downwards.
CGGTTTCATACTCGACGCGAACGAAGGCTCCGCACTCGATGTAGACGATGCACAGCGGCGTGCCGCTTACGAAGCGCGGTGGGCGCGCGGTGGGCTCGGTTTCTACGGTGCCTTTGCTGATCTGCTCTCCGATAAGCGAGCCAACGACACTGCTGCAGATTTCATTCGCGACAAAATTCGCGCCGCGGTGTTTGACCCGGCGGTCGCCGAACTGTTGTGTCCGAATACTGTGGTGGGCTGCAAGCGGCTGTGCGTGGATACGGGTTACTACGCAACCTACAACCGCGACAACGTGACGCTCGTCGACGTGAGCCGCGATGCTATCGATGCGATTACCCCGACCGGCTTGCGCATTGGCCAGCGTGACTACGCGGTGGATGCGATTGTGTTCGCGACCGGCTTCGATGCGATGACCGGCGCGGTACTGAAGATCGACATACGCGGTGTGTCAGGCATACGCCTGGCGGACAAGTGGGCGGCCGGACCGCGCAACTATCTCGGCGTCGGCGTGGCCGGCTTTCCGAATATGTTCATCATCGCCGGTCCGGGAAGTCCTTCGGTGCTGACCAACATGCTACCGTCGATCGAGCAACACGTACGCTGGATTGGTGATTGCATCACCGCGATGTGCGTCAGACAGGCGCGGTGGATTGAGCCGATGGCTGCGGCGGAGGACGACTGGGTCGCGCATGTGAACGAACTCGCAAACGAGTCGTTGTTCCCGAGTTGCAACTCCTGGTACCTGGGCGCCAACGTGCCCGGTAAGGCGCGCGTGTTCATGCCGTATTCGGGAGGCTTCGCCACCTACGTCGAGAAGTGCAACGAGGTCGCGGCGAGCGGCTACGAAGGTTTCATGCTGAGCTGAGACGCAGATGAGCGGCGATGAGGTGCTCTACAGGTTCACCGGACTAACGAACCGTCTTCAACGGTCTGTTAGTCGTGTTTCGCCGCTTTAGCGCGGATCTGCTGCTTGAGCAGATCAACTTCGTTCTTCGTCACCGGCTGAAACATACCTAAACCGCACGATGGGCCCTGCATGAAACCAACTCCCGTTGGGTGCAGCACCGTGATGATGTCGAGGTCGCACAGTTCCGTCAGCGTTGTGCGTGTCAGATACGGGTCGTTTGGCCGCAACCCCGGACATCCGACCGGTAGCGTGTTCAGGTACTGACGCTTGTCGATCATCGTGAACAGCATGTGTTTGGAGTCGAGGATATCGGTGTGGTCGATGCGGATCAGGTCGACGCAATGCACGGGCCGGTCCGCCTTGCTTTCTTGTTGTGTGATTTCTTGTGTTGTGCTTTGTTGCCCCGCGGCGCTCGCCAAACCGGCTAAGGCAAGCAGACAGGCCGCAGGCAGGATCCGAGTGAGTTTTTTCATTTGAGTGTGCCTCATCACGATGAGCGGCTGGGCGACGTTGGTCCGATGCCCATTCGACCGCGGCGCCCGCGATTTTACGTCAGCGCCGCAGAACTATCTGCAGGATCGTCCGACGGATGCGTTCAGGCGACGCGAGCGATCCTCGACTGCGGCGTAATCACGCGTTCGTGCAACGCTACGATCGTGCGCTCGTAATCCGGCTCGTTGACGAAGAACTTGATGTCCACGTTGCGAATCGACTGATGGATCGCGAGCAGCGGAATGTCTGCATCGGCGAGCGCGGCGACGCATTCCGGCAGCAAGCCGGTGACGTCCAGATCGCTGCCGATCACGCTAACGACCGCAACGCGGCGGGTTCGCACGTCGGCGTCGGGAAAACACCGATGCACGCCGGCGTGCAGCGCATCGATCTGCGCCGCATCGCACGCCAGATAATGAACGATGCTGTTGGCGTTGCTTTCACGCGCGATGATCGGAATCGGCTGTTCGTCCAGCAATGGCTGAATGGCGGCTTGATGCCCGCGCCGTTCGAGCATCTCATGATCAAAAACTTCGAATACGTGCACGTCGCGGCGGCCGCAGATGATCTCCACACAGCGCAGCGGGTTGCGGTATCCCGCTTCAATGAACGTTCCGGCGTGGCCCGGTTCCAGCGCGCACGTGACCCGCAGCGGAATGCCGGCGCGCCGTAGTGGCCGGGCGGCGTCTGGATGGATTGCTTCCATCCCCAACAACGACAGCTGATCAGCGACATCGTGGTTGGTGCGGCCGATCGGGACTGCCCGATTTTCTCCGACAATGCGCGGATCCGCGCTGCACAGGTGGTATTGCTTGTGAATGATTGCCTCGCGCGCCTGCGTCATCACTGCGATGCGGCTGAACGTGATCTCGCTGTAGCCCCTCTGGTAGGTTGTCAGTAAGCCTTCGCCACATTGGGTGTAACCGGTCACAACGGGTAGCGTCGTTGATAGATCGAGCGGGGTGATGCGTGCCTCGATGAGGTCTTCGAGCGGAGTGCGCACCTGTTGCCGCGGCCCCGACAGGTCGATGAACTCGGCGGCGACGCCGTGGCGTTGCAGCAGCACGGTGGTGGTGTGCGCGCTATGCGCCTCGCCCATACCGGCCAGCATCTCGCGAGCGAGGCGCAGTCGTTCGGCCGGCGGGATGGCGGAGGACTCATTCTGTAGATGTGACAGGCGAGTGCGCAGCAGCTCGATACGGTCGCGCACGAATGCGTCGGCGCCACTACCGGGCTCGTGCAGCAACCGCGCGTTGATCACACGCATTTTTTCTGCGACGCGGGTCAGTGCATCAAACCAGGCGCGATTGGATTCCCCGTTCTCCAATGCGGCCGCGAAGCGTGCGAACACGCCGGGTTCGCCGGTGTGTTTGTTCTCGAGCAGCAGATCGGTGATGCCTGCATACGCGGAGACCACGAAGATCCGCTGATACTGCGACTGATTCGGCCGACGCAGCAGCAGATGCTCGAGCAGCCCATCAGAAGACATCGAAGCGCCGCCGATTTTCTCCACGGTGTGTTTCATGATGTGAGTGCCTCGGTCATCGGTTCACACGCGTTTTGAGCGCTCGGCCGCGCGGCAACGAATGTCGGGCGTGGGTGTGTTGCGGCATAGGGCGCCTGCAGCGCGTTCGAGCAGGCGTTGTAGACAAAAAACGCATTGATGCGCGGTTGCGCCGAGAGGTTCTCGTAGGAAGCGTGCAGCGTATTGCAATCGAATACGACGACCGACCCGGCCGGCCCGGTCGGCATCGTGAGAGCGCGTTGCGCAATCAGCCGGTCCAGATGTTCCGATGGCGGTGTGCCGATCTGCTGCAGGACCAGTGATTTGCGGTAGTGCTCGTCGGGTGTCGCGCCGATGCAGGGCACGAAGTTCAGATGTGATCCCGGGATCAGCATAAGCGAGCCATTGAACTCGTTGTTCTCACACAGCGCGATCGAAACGCTGACTGCGTGCATGTCGGGCATGCCGTCTTCCGCATGCCATGTTTCGAAGTCGGAGTGCCAGAAGAACCCGGATCCGGCGTAGGCGGGTTTGTAATTCAGACGCGTCTGGTGAAGATATGCGGTTTCTCCGAGCAGTGCGCCAACGAGGCGCAACAGTCGCGGGTGCCGGCTGAGCGAATCGAATACGCGCGAGCACTTCGGTACGTCGAACAACGAGCGCAGCGCAGCGGAACCGGCCTCGAAGAATGCTTCCGGCGGCCGCGCCTCGATGCTGGCGTCTTGCAACCGGCTGGCCTCCTCGCGCCATGCTGCGGCCTCAACCTCGGAAAAGAAGCCAGGTAGCGACAGAAACCCGTCCGCTTCGAACCGCACGGCGGCGTCTTCGATGCCGCTCGCGGTGGCAACTTCGTGTGCTTCTCCGCGCACCACGGGGCCATGTCTCGGGATCAGTTCCGGCAGGCTCGCGGCGGCCTGCCTGCGCGTCGGATACGGATCGTGATTCGATCTCATTGAATCGCTTCCTCGTCCGCCGCATACACGCCGTTTTCGTCGTGTACCTCGCGTCCACGCAGTGGTGGATTGAATACACACACGCAGACGATCTCGGTGAAGGCGCGCAGCAGATGATCATCGTGCTGGTCCAGCGCATACGCCGTTCCCGCGGCGATCGGGTGGTGCACGTTGTCCGCTAAGGTCACCACCTCACCTTCGCCGCTGACGCAGTACACCGCTTCGAGATGATTCCGATACCAGATGTGAGTCTCGCAACCGGCATACAGCCGGGTGATGTGCAGCGAAAATCCCATCTTGTCACCCGCCAGCAGCAGGCGGGTGCTCTCCCAGTTTGCGGCGGCCACATGGCGCGGCGTATCGAGCAGGTCGTTCAGTTTTCTGACAATCATCGGTTGCGCCTCAAGATACGCGTTTCAGGACACGTTCCCGGGGACGGCCGAGCACATCGTCGATTGATCGGCCGACGATGTCGAGTGCGCGTTCGATGTCTTCGGTCTTCGTAGTCAACGGGCACAGACACTTGACGACCTGACCGTCGGCACCGCTGGTTTCGATCACCAGCCCCTTTGCGAAGGCGTTGGCGGATACGCGGCTTGCTGCCGCGCCCGATTCGAGTTCGATACCGAGCATCAGCCCGCGACCGCGCACGCGAGTGTCCGGGTGACGCGCCGAGATCTGCGTCAATCCATTGCGCAAGAGCGCTCCGTTGCGTTCGACATTGCGCTCCAGCGCGTCGTGGACCCAGAAATGCTCGATCGCGGCGCGCGCGGTCACGAACGCGTGATTATTGCCGCGGAACGTACCGTTGTGCTCACCCGGTTTCCAGATGTCGTATTCCGGTTTCAACAGCACTATCGCCATCGGCAAACCGAAGCCGGACAGCGACTTCGACAACGTGACGATATCCGGGCTGATGCCGGCGCGTTCGAAGCTGAAGAAACTGCCGGTGCGCCCGCATCCCGCCTGAATGTCGTCGATGATCAGCAGCATGCCGTTGCGCCGGCACAGTGATTCGAGGCGTCGCAACCATTCGAACGAGGCGACGTTGATGCCGCCTTCGCCCTGGACGGTCTCGACGATCGCCGCTGCGGGCAGATCGACGCCACTGGACCCATCGTTGATCAGTCGGTCCAGCAGATCGATGGTATCGACACCGTCGCCCAGATATCCGTCATATAAGGCGCGGGTCACCCCCGGCAGCGTGATGCCGGCGCCGCCGCGGTGCAGGGAATTGCCGGTAACCGACGCCGCGCCGAGCGACACGCCGTGGAAGCCGTTGGTGAACGCAACGACGTTGTGGCGCCCGGTGACCTTGCGCGCCAGCTTCAGCGCCGCTTCGACGGCGTTGGCGCCGGTGGGACCGGTAAACTGGACGGCGTATTTCATGTTTCGCGGCGCGAGAATGTGCGTATCGAACGTGTCGAGGAACGCTTCTTTCGCGGCCGTGTGCAGATCGAGCCCGTGCGCGATTCCGTCACGCGTGATGTACTCGATCAGCGCGTGCTTCAATACCGGGTGGTTGTGGCCGTAGTTCAAGGTGCCGGCACCGGCGAGGAAATCGAGATAGGCGCGGCCTTGAGGATCGTACAGATATGATCCGTGTGCCCGGTCGAACGTGACCGGAAAGCTGCGCGCATACGAGCACACGGAAGACTCGAGTTTTTCGAAACTGTTCATGGGGTTGTCTCCGGGTGGGTGGAAGGTTGATTCGACGGATCTTTGGAGAAGCAGAACGGGCCGATCCGAACCAGATGTTCTGCGTCATGTTCACCTTCGAAGTGCGTGTCGCCCTCGAACCAGGATGTCGTGGAAAGCGGTGCGCGATATCGATCGGCCAGACCGCGAAACGTGTGCCAGGAGGCCTGATTGTCCTCTGTGATGCTTGTTTCGATGAACTGCACGGACCGGCGGCACGCGTCGCGCTCGAGCAATGCCGTCAGCATGGCGCGCCCGAGCGCGTGACCGCGGCTCTCCGGCGCCACCGCAACCTGCCAGACGAACAACGTATCCGGGCGCGCGGGGACAAGGTACCCGGAAATGAATCCGGCCAGCGTGCCCTCCTGTTCGGCCACGACCGAAGTGTCGGCGAAGTGACTGCTCTGCAGCAGGTTGCAGTAACGTGAATTGGTGTCGAGGGGCGGGCATCGGGCGATCAGGGCGTGAATCGCAGGCCCATCCGACGCGGTGGGCGTTCGAAAGATGGTTTTGTGACTACTCAAATTTGCTTGGTTGGTGTTTCGAGAGAGCGACAGTTTAGACATCTAAGTTGATGTTGCAAGTGCGATACCACACAAACGACCACAATATCTAAATAAAACAACGAGTTATAATTTATTAATTTAATATGAGTCCAAAGTATATTTTGGAACCAATTCCACATTATTTCGACAGGAGCGGGCATGGCTGATTCGTACGATGCGGTGCTGGTTGCACTGCGCCGCATCATTCGTGCCACCGACATGTACTCGCAGAAGTTGCGCAAGACTGTGGGTCTGACCGCACCGCAGTTGCTGGTGCTAAGAGCAATGGTTCAGACGCAGGATATTTCGCTGAAGAACGTCGCCAACGAGCTCAGCCTGTCGCAGGCCACCGTGACGACGATCGTCGATCGGCTCGAGAGCAGAGGCCTATTGACTCGCCGGCGGGGATCCGAAGACAAGCGAAAGGTGCACATCAATCCCACGCAGGCGGGTCTCGAGGCGTTGCGGCGCGCGCCGGATCTGCTGCAGGATCGATTCGTTCAGCGCTTCGAGCAGCTACCCGACTGGGAACGCTCGATGATCATGGCCGCGCTGCAGCGCACCGCGTCGTTGATGGACGCGGCCGACATTGATGCGTCGCCGGTGCTGCTGACCGGCGAACTGCTCACCGTCAACGCCACGCACGACTGATCGGGGGTTCGTGGCGCGCTCACCGATGCTACTCGGTGAGGCTGGCAAACGTTTTGCCTGCTTTGGCAAGCCGCGCCAGCAGCGGCGAGGGTTTCCATGCCTCACCGTATTCCTGATGGAATTTGAGGATGTCCTGATAGATGCCGTCGAGGCCGATCTGGTCGGCGTAGTACATCGGCCCGCCGCGGTATTTGGGAAAGCCATAGCCGTAGACGTAAACAACGTCGATGTCGCTGGCGCGCAGTGCGACACCACTTTCGAGCAACTGCGCACCGATGTTGATCAGTGGATACAGACAGCGCTTGAGCACTTCCTCGTCGCCGATCTCGCGGCGGGCGATGCCGAGTTCTTTCGACGTCGCGACGATCAATTTTGCGACATCCGGGTCGGGTGAACCCTGACGGCTGCCTTCGGCGTAGCGGTAGTAACCGGCATTGGTCTTCTGGCCGAAGCGACCGAGTTCGCAGAGTTTGTCTACGACGCGCGCGGTCATCGGTACGTCTTCGGGTTTCATGCCGGACATCTTGCGCGCGCGCCAGCCGAGGTCGAGCCCGACCAGGTCGTTCATCGCGAACGGCCCCATGTTGAAGCCGAAATCGTAGATGACCTTGTCGACCTGCTCCGGCAGCGCGCCCTGCAGAATGATCTCGCCAGCCTGCTGCGTGTAGCCGCCGAGCATCCGGTTGCCGATGAAGCCGCGCTCGTTGCGCGACAGCACCGGAATCTTCGCGATCGTCTTGCCGAGGGTCATCGCCGTGGCGATGGTCTGCTTGGCGGACTGCTTGCCTCGGACGACTTCGAGCAACTGCATGACGTTGGCGGGGCTGAAGAAGTGCATACCGATGACGTCCTGCGGCCGCTTCGTCATCGCCGCCATCTGATCGATGTCCAGCGCCGAGGTGTTGCTCGCCAGAATCGCGCCGGGCTTCATCGTTGCATCCAGCTTTTCGAAGATCTGCTTTTTCAGATCGAGATTTTCGTAAACGGCTTCGATCACGACATCGGCGTCGGCAATCGCTTCGTAATCGATCACGCCGTCGATCAGCGCCATGCGTTCGTCCATCTGCGCTTGCGTGATGCGCCCGCCGCTGACCATGCGCGCGTAGTTTTTCCTGATGACGCCCAGACCCTTCTGCAGGGCTTCGTCATTGACTTCGAGCACCTTCACCGGAATGCCGACATTGGCGAAGTTCATTGCGATGCCGCCACCCATCAAGCCGGCGCCAACTGTTGCGGCCGATTGGATGTTCTTCTTCGGCGTCTCGGGTGGTACGTCCGGGATGCGCGCGGCCTGACGCTCCGCGAAGAACACGTGAATCATCGCGGCCCGCTGAGGATGGGTCAGGCACTTGGTGAAATTCTCGCGTTCCACTTTCATCCCTGCGTCGAAGTCATCCACGGTCACCGCGGCCTTGACGCATTCGTACGCCATCTGGCCGTTGAACTGACCGCGTAACCGGCGCGCCAGATATGCCTCGGCTTCTTTGAAGAGGCCGGGATTGGCGCGATCGGCGAGCATCTTGTCGGTTTTGTTGCGAATCAGCGGGTGCGGCCCACCCTGTTTGACTTTGCGCTTCGCGAACTCGATGGCGCCCGCCACCAGATCGCCTTGAATGATTTCGTCGATGATTCCCAGGCGCAGCGCATCGTCGGTCTCGAACGGATCGCCGGAGAGGATGGCGGTCATCGCTTCGGCAGCACCGATCAGTCTCGGTAGGCGTTGTGTACCGCCGCCGCCCGGCAGCAGACCGATCTTGATTTCGGGTAACCCGACCGGTGCACCCGGCGAGGCGACACGGTAATGACAGGTCAGCGCCTGCTCCAGACCGCCGCCGAACGCGGTGCCATTGATCGCGGCGATCACCGGCTTCGGGCTTGCCTCGATGATGACGCCAGCCTGGCGTTTGGGCTGCTCGTCGGGGTTCGGCGCTTTGCCGAAGTCGCGAATATCGGCACCGGCGATGAACGCACGGCCCTTGCCGGTGATGACGATTGCGGTGACTGCGTCGTCCGCAAGCGCGGTTTCCAGGTGTTGCGACAGATAGAACCTGACACCGCTGCTGAGGGGATTGACGGGCGGATTGTCGATGGTCAGCAGCGCGACGCCGTCGCGTACTTCATAGTGAACCGTGCCGATGAGTGCCATGTATGAGTCCTCGAATGCCGATGCGGGCTGGCGAACCTTTTAACCCGTTTCGGCACGCGAGGCAAAGTAGCGCCGCAACACCGCGGTTGTCGGCGTAATCGATCCGATTCATCGCTTGCGCTGGCGCACTACACTAGTCGAAGCGGATCGCTACGCGACCGAGCGCGCCGAAGTCGGCCTCCCAGTTGCCAGGCCCGGGTACGACGTGGCGCGTGAGCGAGCCTGTGATGACGTGCTGATCGGCGCCCAGGTGGCGACCGAACTTCGACAGTCCGCGTACCAGTGCGGCGAGCGATTCGAAGTGATCGTCAATGTTGCCGCCAGCGCGTACGCGTTCGACCTCTGTGCCATCGCATTTCAGCACCACCTGCAGATCGTCCCAATCGAAGTCGTCCGGCAATGATTTGATCAGCGGTCCGACGACGATGCCCCATTGCGACAGGTTGTCGGCAAGGCGTGCGGGACCGTCGACTTCGCCGACGATGCGGGTCTCGTTCACTTCGAACGCTGGTGCCACACCCAGAACCGCGTCGCGCGCTTCCGCGGCGGTAACATGCGCACCCTCCAAATCGCATCTCATCACGAAGCACACTTCGCTTTCGATGCCACAGCGACGAATCACGGAGAACCTGAGTTCGTCATCGGAATCGATGATGCGGTTGGCCAGAACATGGCCGAACGGCCGCACGCCAGGACCGAATGCATCACGTGATTTGCCTGACGTGAGGCCCACCTTCCAGCCCCCCAACGACTCACCCCGGGCGCACCATCGGTCGAGGACCTGCAACTGAATCGCCTGGGCTTCCTGGACCGTCAGCTTGCCGCTGAGACCAGCGCCTTGAAGGGGTATACCGGTTGCCGCGCGCCAGAACTGTTCGAAGAGTATTGAATGATCCGGGTCCATAGTAGATTCACTAGCCAATTACGTTTCGAGTGTACGCAGAGAATACACCGCGCCGCATCGGGTAGCGTTTCCATTCCGACGGCGCCGAAACGGAGCCGCCGCCGCGTTGGGCGCGCCATGCGGCGAGTCAGCTCGCACGACCTGTAGCGCTGCTCGATCGGGAAACCTCGAAGCTGATCGTGACGTTGCCGATTCTCAATTCCCCGGAATTCGGCAACGTCACCTCACTGACGTGGACCAACTGTTCGCCGTCGGAAGATTTCAGCACGCTGCCATTGCGGCTCTGGTCGCGGTATCGAAATGCGCCACGATCGCTGACGATGAATCCGTGATGACGCGAAATGAAGTCGGAGTTGACCTTCAACTGACAGTCCTGGCCCCGACCGATCGTATAGCGGCCACTGAAATCTGCCGGAACCAGGCTCTTCCGATCTTCGTACTGAATGATCAATACGTCTGGAAGCAGACGCGTTTCCGGAATGTTCACGGCGTGATCCGCCGGCGTCGCAAGGTGGCGCGCCGCCTGCAGCAGTTTGTCGCGATAGGCGGGCTCGTCAATCGCGTACCGGATCAATGCCTGACGATGCGACAGGCTCATCTGCAACCCGGGTGCCAGAACCACGGGTTCGACGTATACGCAGATGAATTGTTTGCCTTCATCGATCGCGAAGCCGATCTCCTGCGTACAGTATTCGGAACCGACGGAATGACGCGAGATGAAGCACACCACGCCACTCGACTGTCTGATGCGGCGTGCCAGCTCGTCGCGCCACATCGCGCCGCCCGGAATACCGTCGTCGTACCAGGTTTCGATGCCGCCGTCCCGCAACGCCTGCATGTCCGCAAGGACTACTTCCGCATCGGCATGCGCATACGTCACGAACAAATAGTTCGAGGCGGATTCTTTTGGTGTCGGCCCGTCGTCCATTGATCGCACGCTCGTCGCGTTGCGTTCGCAACTAACGATCAGGCATGAACGCGACGAGTTGCCGCGTTCATGTCACATCGGTCAACGGGGAATTCTGTAAACGGCGCGAAGTGTTGCGCTGTTGAGGTCGCCGCTGTTTACGTCGACGATCTCGTATTCCGCGTTGAGACTGAAATTGTCCGAAAGATGAACGCCGACCCCGCCGGCGTACATGACCGCGTCGTTACTGTCGCTTTCACCCTTAACGTATTGCCGCTTGATGTCGAGGTTGTACCAGTTGTAGCCGATCCGTGCATAGACCTCGAACATATGGCCGAGCGGCAACGATGGCCGCACCGATACTTCATAGGACTCGGCGGTCGCCTGTACGTTCGTGCTGCTGTTGATTGGAATCTCGGTCTGCGTCTTCGAGTACCAGTTGTAATCCGCCTGAATCGCCAGATATTTGTTGAACTGGTAGCCCGCGAGCACGTCCCACACCGCGGCGCTGTCTTGGAAATTCCGGTCGCTGCCGAATTCCGGCGTGCCACCGAAACCGCTCGGATTGCCGTCGATCTTGATGTTGTACTGGCCCACTCCGCCCCCCACATACCACGCCGGGTCCGCCGCGGCGTTTGCCGCCAGACCGAAGACGCCGACCAACCCCATGACTATTCGTATGCCTCGCATGCCTGAACTCTCCCTAGATGAGTTACCAGATGAGCTACTCAAATTCCCCTGAGGCGGCTGCCCCAACCAACAGATTATCACGGGTGAAGCGAGGCGTTGTTAAGTGGTTTCTGCGTGTCGTGGTGACCGGAGAGAAGGCGTAAGCTTCGCAGTCGTCGCGATGACGGCTAATCAAGCTTAGGCCCTTTTTCCCACTCTATTTTGTCGAAGGAGACTTCCGTGTTGAAACGATCGAGCGTTGTTGCGGTGGTTGCCATGCTTGCAAGTGCCGGTGTATCGGCCTCGCAGTATCCGATACTGGACATGGTTGCCCAGAAGGTCATTGCCCGGTACGAGCAGTCGACGTGTGAGCAACTGTGGGAGAACAAGGGCAAGCCGAAGTCACAGCAAGCGCAGGATCTCGTCCAGCTGTTGCAGCGTAATCCGCAGATGCGCAAGGTGTTTCTCGACGAGGTCGCCGGCCCCATTGCCAACAAGATGTTCGAATGCGGGCTGATCCCATGAGCTCCCGGCGCCAAGCGTCGGCGCGTGCCGCGATCATTGTCATAGGTGCGTTGTTGGCCGCAGGTGCCTTCGGACAAGCCGCTGACGAGACGCCAAAAACGCCCGCGAAGGCTGCTCCGGCAGCCAAGCCTGCCGCGACTCAACTCGAGCCCAAAGCCATTGAGCTTATTGAAAGCCGCCGGCGCGCGGCTCGCTGCAGCGCACAAGATGACTTTTACTGCAATCGTCAGTTACGAAAGCCCCAGCGTACTCGGCCCGCCGCTCGTCTACTCGGTGCGCTCGGAGGTCGCGCTGCAGCGACCGGACAAGCTACGGGTGATATCCCCCGGCGACGGCCCGGCAACGGAGTTCTACTACGACGGCAAGACGATGACCGCGTTTGCCCCGGCGGCGAATCTGGTTGCCACGGCCGCGGCGCCGGGGACGATCGACGCCGCGCTCGAAGCGGCATTCGATTCTGCCGCGATATATTTTCCGTTCAGCGACTTGATCGTCGCGGACCCGTATGGAGACCTCGCGCCGGGGCTGCAGGTCGCGTTCTACATCGGTCAATCACACGTCGTTGGTGGTACGACGACCGATATGGTTGCGTATGAGGGGGATGGCGTCTTCGCACAGATCTGGATCGGCGCTCACGACAAGCTGCCGCGCAAGCTGCGCGCGATCTACCTGAATGACCCGTCGAGGCTACGGCACGATATGGAACTGTCCGATTGGAACCTCACGCCAGCGCTTGCGGCTGACACCTTCGTTGCAACGAAGGCGGCATCGGCAATCCACATCGCGTTTGCGCGGCCCGATGCGCCGCCGGCAGGCGCGTCGCAGCCGCAGATGACACCACCGCCTGCCCGAAAAACCACCGATGCGCCCCGAGGAGCAACGACGCCGTGAAAGAAATCGCAATCGCAACGATTGGCCTTTTGATCGCCCTCAACAGTGGCTCGGTTGCGGCATGGTCGCACGCGAACCGTTGGGGCGGTGCTACCTCGCATTCGGAAGGATCGGGCTCGACGACCCGGACCAGCGCATGGGGTGGCAGTGAAACGCATGCCTACGGGCAGGGCACGACAGCGACGAATCGCTACGGTGATACCGCGACCCATGCGACCGGTTCCGACCAGACATCTTTCAGCAATCGCTATGGCGGCACTGCCACACATACGTATGGTGAAGGCACCTCGGCGAAGAGCGCTTACGGCGGCACCGCGTATCATGCCGAAGGGTCGGGCGAAACGACAATGCACGGCGCGGACGGCGGTAACGCAACGCACTACGCTGGTTACGGAACCGTCGGTACGACCGCGTATGGCGCGACCGCGTACCACAAGCCCTACTACGGCACAGCGGTTTATCCGGCATACCATCCGCCGACGACGGTCAACTACTACAGTTCCAGCTGTGGGAACTGCGGCGGCTGGTCAGCGGCGGGGGCGGCGGCGGCGGGCATGGTCGTCGGTGCCGCGGTCGTTTCTGCGAGCACCGCGGCTGCAACGACCAACGCATACAACGCCGGCGTCGCCAATACCGAGGCGGCGAACGCCAATGCGTACAATGCTGGTGTCGCTGCCGGCACCGCGAACAGCGCATATGCGCAAGGGTATGCCGCCGCGACGACCCACACGGTGTACACGATGGGCGCGATCTACCCGACACTGCCGGCCGGTTGCATGTCGCCGACAGTGCACGGCGTCGCCTATTTCCTTTGCGGAAACAACTGGTTCCTACCGTCGTACGGCGCCAACGGCGTTTACTATCGTGTCGTCGCAGCCCCTTGATCTATTCGTTGGCGCATCAGGGCCGACGCCGGACGTTTCTGTTTCAAGCCAGTTTGTTGACGCGGTGGCACCTTGATGACGGACCACGAACAGGTCGCAAACACTCTGAGCCGATTCATGAACTGTTTCGATCTGAAGGATTGGAAGTTGATGGAGGCGCTTCTGGAACCGACCGTGCAGATCGATTACACGGATCTTCGCGGTGGTTCTCCGTCCAGCGTAAGCTCGAGTGAATACGCGAAAACTCGATCCGAGGCATTACATGAGCTTGCGACGCATCATGTTTTGACGAATCTGGATATAGAGGCCCACGGCGGCGCAGCGTCGGCGTCGGCGAGTTGCGTGATCTTTCGTTCGGATGGCACGAGGAGTTTCAACTCGCACGCATTCTACCGGTTTACGCTCTCCGCTGCGGGTGGTCCAGGTGCATGGCGCATCGCGGCGATTACGCAACGGATCCTCTGGAATGAAGGTGATCCGGCGATTCACAAGGGCGTCAGCCGATGAGACGGAGGATTGTTTTGACGGGTGGCTGTTTTTGCGGACGCGTCCGATACGACATAGATGCGCCCCTCAAATTGGCGCGAAGCTGTCATTGTTCGCGGTGCCGAAAGGCGTTCAGCGGAGCCGGCTCCGCATATGCGGAGGTCGAGCCCGGATCCTTCAGATGGGCAGCGGGAAAGGAAAACATTGCTCGCCATGAGTCGAGCCCGGGTTGGGGGCTGTGTTTCTGCAGGTTCTGCGGGTCCACACTGTGCGGAATTCATGGCGATGAAGTTCACGGCGTGACGCTGGGATGCATCGATGGCGACCCTGGCGTTGAGATCGAGATGCACATCTTCGTAGACTCAAAAGCCCCGTGGGATCACATTGGTGGTGAGGCGCCACAGTTCGAAACGCGTCCGGGGGCTGGCGATTGAGGCCGCGTCAGCCGGATGAAACAGGTTCAGTTGTTCGGAGGTGCAAATGGAGGGTTCCTGCCACTGCGGCGCGGTTCAATGGCGATTCGATGGAACGCCGGAAGGCGCCACCGCATGCAACTGCACCGTATGTCGTCGCTACGGTGTGCTGTGGGCGTACGACTTCGAAGGCGAACGCATCAATGTCTCGGGTCCGACCCGGGCGTACGTGCCCGCTAATTCGATCGGCTTTCACTTCTGTCCAGCATGCGGTTGTCTCGCATATTGGCGGTCGCTGGAACCCGGCGAAGACGGCCGGCGTCGCATCGCAGTGAACGTGCGGCTGACCGAACCGGAGGCGGTGGCGCAGGTTCCGATCGACCATTTCGACGGTCTCAATACCTTTGACGACCTGCCGCGAGATGGCCGCTGTGTTGGCGACTATTGGTTCTGAGGAGAGCTGCAATGGCATCGGTGCGAGAAGGCAACAAGTGTGTGCTGCTGGTAGTAGACGTGCAGGTCGGCGTGATGAAGGAATCCTGGGATACGGCGCGCATCGTCAACAACGTATCGCTGGCTGTAGAGCGGGCACGTGCGCAGCGCGTACCCGTGGTCTGGGTGCAGCATTCGGGTGATGATCTCGAGCGCGGCAGCCCTGATTGGGCGCTGGTGCCGGAGCTCGTTCAGGCGCCAGGCGAAACATTGATCCACAAGCAGTTCCAATCGTCATTCGAGCAAACGCCACTCGAGGACGAACTCGCCAGGCTCGGCGCGACACACATCGCGCTCGCCGGCGCCGCGACGAACTGGTGCATTCGCGCGACGGCATATGGCGCGCTCGACCGCGGCTACGACCTCACGTTGATCAAAGATGCGCACACCACCGGCAGCGTCGATCTCGACGATGGAACGAGAATCGAGGCTGCCAGCGTCATTCAGGACCTGAATATTTCGATGCGTTGGGTACGGTACCCCGGCCGCACGAATCAAATCGCTGCCGCGGCGGAAGTCGACTTCGGCGCCTCCTGTTGAACTGCGGGTTTGAGCTGCCCGGTTGAATTTGCCGGTTGACCTGGCCGGTTGATTGGATCGTCAGTACTGTTGTTCCGGATCGAAAATGTCCTGATGGAAACTCGCGACTTCGGCGGCAACCTCCTGCGCGTCTTCGAAGCGCGCGATATGGAACAGCGCATCGCCTTCGTTGACCAGCGGCAGATTCGTCCGGCCGATGATCACGCCGCTGGTGGGGGCCGTCACCGCGTCGGTGGTGCCTTCGAAAAAATCCGACGGGTCGCAGATCTCCGCGAGTAACTCGCGCTCGCCGACGTGATCGCCGAGTTGACGCCGCGTGATCACCACACCACTCGACGGCGCGCGCACCCACGTTGATGAGCGCGCGATGAACGGTTCGCCGCGTGGTGCAGCACTGCGACGAACGATCATGCCGAGGCCGCGCATCACGTTGAGTACGCCTTCGACGCCGACCCGAATGGCAAACTCGTCATACCGCAACGCTTCGCCGGCTTCGTACAGCAACATCCGCACGCCGGCAGATGTGGCCTCGCTGCGCAGCGATCCATCGCGCACCGACGAGTTGATCAATACCGGTACGCCGAACGAACCCGCAAGGGCGCGGGTCTCCGGATCGGACAAATCCGCGCGGATCTGCGGCAGGTTGCTTCGATGCGACGAACCGGTGTGCAGATCGATTCCATAGGCACATGGTTTGACGACGTGCTCCACCAGGATGTGCGCCAGACGTGCTGCCAGCGAGCCCGATGGCGAACCCGGAAACGAGCGGTTCAGGTCGCGTCGATCGGGCAGATAGCGCGAATGCTGAATCATGCCGAACGCATTAACGATCGGCACCGCGACCAGCACACCACGCATCGCTCGCAACGCACGGTGCTGCAACACGCGCCGAATGATTTCCACACCGTTGAGTTCGTCGCCGTGGATCGCGGCGGACAGGAACAGTCGGGGGCCCTCGCGGCGCCCGCACACTACGTGCGCCGGCAGGTTCAGCGGCGCCGCGTGGGTGTATAGCGCCGCGACCGGCAGCTCGACGACGCGTCGCTCGCCCGGCGCGACCGACGTGTCGCCGATCTCGAACGCGGGCGCGCGGTCAGCCTTTGCCTTTGGTTTTGGTGTTGCCAACTTTTGCGTTCTGCTCGATGAACTCGATGATCATGCCGGCGACGTCTTTCTGGGTGGCTTCTTCGATGCCGCGCAATCCCGGCGATGAGTTGACTTCCATTACCAGCGGCCCGCGACTGGATCGCAGCAGGTCGACACCGGCGACGTTGAGCCCCATAAGCTGTGCAGCCTTCACTGCGGTGCGCCGCTCGGCCGGCGTCAGCTTCACCAGTGTGGCACTGCCGCCGCGATGCAGGTTGGAGCGGAACTCACCTTCCGGCGCCTGCCGCTGCATCGCCGCGATAACCCGATTGCCGACCACGAAGCAGCGAATGTCGGAACCTTTCGATTCCTTGATGAATTCCTGCACCAGGATGTTCGAGCCCAAGCCCATGAACGCCTGAATCACCGATTCGGCGGCCTTGTTCGTTTCGGCCAGCACCACACCGATGCCCTGCGTGCCTTCGAGCAGTTTGACGACCAGCGGCGCGCCACCCACTTCGCGGATCAGGCCCGCGACATCGTCAGGCCGGTTGGCGAACGCGGTCACCGGAATGCCGACGTTGTGGCGCGACAGCAGTTGCATCGAGCGCAACTTGTCCCGCGCCCGAGTGATCGCGACCGATTCATTGACGCAATACACACCCATCATTTCGAACTGCCGCGCGACAGCGGTGCCGTAGAAATTCACCGACACACCGATGCGCGGAATGATCGCGTCGAAGCTACTGCGGCCGAACTCCTCGTTGCGATAGTGGATTGTCGGTTTCGCGGCGGTGATGTCCATGAAACAGTGCAGATGATCTACCACGCGCACTTCGTGGCCGCGGCCGACGGCCGCTTCCTGCAGGCGGCGCGTCGAGTAGAGTCGGGAGTTTCTGGACAGGATGGCAATTCGCATGGGGTGGTTACCTCCGTTTGATTCGGGTTCCGGTGCCGGGCTCACCCGCCAGATAAGAGCTGCGTGCATCCACGGCATAGTTGCCCGCAAGCGCCGTGCGTCCCAGCAACATGCGAAAACGCATCGTGTCGCGGTCGGTCAACGTGACCTCGATGACGCGGCGCGCGACGCCAATGACCACCGTCGTATCGATCACATAGCGCAACTCGGCGTGTCCACCCGAGTCGGTTACCTTGCGCCGATCTTTCACTGGCGCATCGCAAAACACGTCAATTTGGCGACTGCGCTGCATCGGGTGCATACCGACACGCACCCAGTCCACGCCGCGGCGGTGGAACAGTTCGATCGAGAACGCGTGCAACGTCGAACTGCGTGCGCCCGTATCCACCTTCGCCTTGATTCGGGAAAGTCCCAGATCCGGCAGCGCAATCCACTCGCGCCAGCCGAGCATGACAAGCGACGGCTTCATGATACGCCCCATCGTTTAGATTTGTTGGCTGCCGCGGGTCGGGGCCTGTTCACGTCGATGCGATCGCCCGCTCGACCGCCTGTGCGACGGCCAGTGTGTGCCGATCGCTCATCGCGATTCCGCATACCGATAGACCCACCGGCGCGGAACCTGCCGAATGACACGGCAGCGACACCGCGCAGCCATCGAGAAAATTGATCAGCCCGGCGTTGCGCAGGATGCGCGCGTTCCAGTGGAAATAGGCGTCGTCGGTCGCCGTGGCTTCGGCGATGGTCGGTGCGATGCATGGCACGCTCGGCATCAGCATTGCATCGAATGCCGCAAGCTCCGCCTCGACTTCGCGGATGAATGCGACGCGCAAGCGTCGCAGCCCGATGTAATCGGCAGCGCTGAGTTCGCGACCCAACACGATGCGTTTGCCAACGCGCGGATCGTACTCGTCCAATCGGTCGAGCCATTGCCTGTGAATCGAATAGGCCTCTGCGCCGGCGAGACCACCAGCGCGAAAGTATTCGGCTTGCGCGTCGAACATCGGCATCGGTACGTCGACGATGCGGGCGCCGGCGTCGATCAACGTGGCGAGCGCCGCATCGAATGTGGTAGCCACCGCAGGATCGAGATCCTCGATCGCGCTCGAACGGGGCAACATCAGGCGCAAGCCGCGCGCGTCGAGGGGTGGCTGTGGCGGCCTATCCTCGGCCGCGAGAATCGCATCGTACACGGCGCATTCGGCAACCGTCGCGCACAGCGGGCCGACCGAATCGAGTGTAGCCGACAACGGAAACGCGCCGTCGCGCGGTACCCGGCGCGCTGTGGGTTTGAATCCGGTCACGCCGCACAATGCGGCTGGTATCCGGATCGACCCGCGGGTATCGGTGCCGAGCGCCATCACGCACATACCATCGGCCACCGCGACGGCGGCGCCCGACGACGAGCCGCCGGGTACGCGTGGCGTCGTTCGATCGTACGGATTGCGCGGCGTGCCATAGTGCGGGTTCGCGCCGACCACACCGAATGCGAACTCGACCATGTTCGTGCGGCCGACGATGATCGCGCCGGCGGCGCGCAACCGCGCGACGGCCACGGCGTCGCGCTGCGCGGGTGCCGCATCCACCAACAGCTTCGATCCGGCGCGCGTCACGTCGCCGCCGACATCGAACAGGTCTTTGACGCTGACTGGTAACCCTTCGATCGGCGATCGAACAATACCGGCTTGCCGCAACCGGTCGGAATGGTCGGCTTCGGCACGTGCTGTATCGGTGTAAACCTCGATGAACACGCGCGCACCCTCGCCGTTGGTGTCGGCGATGCGAGCGAGCGCCTGCTCGATGCGCGCGCGACTGCTGATGCCGTTCATGCCGTCCGACGATTGAGGTTGCATGTGGTCGTGTTTCAACCCGTGTTGCGCAGCCCGCTCGATATGCCCGCCATCGTGATCTTCAGCGCGCGCGCGGTGGCGTCGTTGGGTTGCTGCCGATAGCGCGCCAGCAGTTCCGCTTGCAGCAGGTGCAGCGGATCGAGATACGTGTTGCGCACCGATAGTGACGCACGCAGTTCCGGATCGTCCTGCAGCAACTGAGTTTCGCCGTTCAATTTCAACAGGGCGTTCGCAAGCACGTCGGCGCGCTTGCCGAGACGCTCCACCGCCTGCTGCTGTTCTGGGCTCGTCAGACGCCGTGCATAGTAGCGCGCCAGATCGGGATCGGTTTTCGCAAGCACCATCTCGAGCATGTTCAGTTGCATGCGGAAGAACGGCCAGCGTGCCATGTCGGCCATCACCGGATCGTCGCTGCGGTCGTGCGATTCCGTCAGGGCGGCATCGGTGCCGAGCCATGCCGGCAGCATAAGACGCACCTGGGTCCATGCGAATACCCACGGGATCGCGCGCAGACTGCTGATGTCCTGCGTGTCGCGGCGACGCGACGGACGGCTGCCGAGCGCCAGGATGCCGAGTTCGGTTTCCGGCGTCAGCGCGCGGAACAGTGCAACGAAATCCGGGTCTTCGCGCACCACGTGGCGATACGCAGCCAGCGCGACGCCGGACAATTCGCCGATCCGCGCGCGCCATGCTTCAGACGGCACCGGCGGCGGATTCAACGTGGCTTCCAGCACCGCGGTGACGTAGCGCGTCAGCGTTTCGATGGCGAGTTGCGGGTTGCCGAGCTTGAAGCGAATCACCTCACCTTGTTCAGTGACGCGCAGACTGCTTTGTACCGAGCCGGGCGGCTGCGACAGGATTGCCTGGCGCGCCGGGCCACCGCCACGACCGACCGCGCCGCCGCGGCCGTGGAACAGGCGCAGCCGGGTGCCGTGGCGTTGGGCAACCTCGACGAGTTGCTCCTGCGCGCGGTACTGCGCCCAAGCCGCTGCGAACTGGCCGGCGTCTTTCGCTGAATCCGAATAGCCAATCATCACGTGTAGTTCGGTGCCGGCGTAGCTGCGATACCACGGAATGCTCAGTAGCGCGTCGATCGTCTGCGCGGCGCCATCGAGATCGTCGAGCGTTTCGAACAGCGGCACCACCGGCAGTGCACGCGCGACGCCGGCTGCCCGCAGCAGCAGGATCACCGCGAGTACGTCGGACGGCGAGGTCGCCATGGAGATCACATACTGGGCAATGCCATCGCCGAGCGGCGAGGCGACCACCGCACAGGTGGCGAGCACTTCGCGCGCGTCCTCCGAGGCGGGCCAGTGAGTTGGAAACAACGGCCGCCGGCCGACGAGTTCAGCGAGCAGGAACTGCTGGCGTTGCGATTCCGGCCACTCGGCGTAGCTGCGGCCGTCGTGAAGGATGCCGAGATACTGGGTGATCTCGTCGAGTACAGCGGTGTGACGATCGGAACTCTGACGGACGTCGAGTCGCACCAGCGTGGTTCCGAATGCGGCAACCCGGCGCAACGTATCGAGCAACGGCCCATCGGCGATCAAGCCCATGCCGCATGCGTGCAGAGAGTGATGACACAGCGCCAGCGGTTCGTGCAGGTCGGCGGCATCGAAGTAGATCGCCTTCGGATCGTCCGGCGGCCGCGCATCGCTACCCTCAGCCCAGTCGCGGGTGCGGCGCAACCGTTCGCGAACGTCCTTCAACAGCGCGCGATACGGTTCGCGCGCATCGCCGCTGCGGGCGCGCATCGCATCGCTCGCGTGCGTCATCGACAGAGACCCGTGCAGCGTGTCGACGTCGCGCAGGTATAGATCCGCCGCCATCCAGCGCGCCAGCATCAGCACTTCGCGCGTGACGGGGGCGGTGACGTTCGGGTTACCGTCGCGATCGCCGCCCATCCACGTTGCAAAGCGAATCGGCGTCGCCGTCGCGCTCAGCGGCGGCCGTCCGGCCTGCTCGAGGCTCGCGTCGAACTGGCGCAGGAATCGCGGCAGCGCCTCCCACAACGATTGTTCGATTACCGCAAAGCCCCATTTCGCTTCGTCCTGCGGCGTCGGGCGTTCGGTGCGCACCTCGTCGCTGTGCCACGCCTCGGCAATCAATCTTTCCAGCAGCACGACATCATGTGGTTGTTCCGTCAGGGCGCGGCCGATCGCGTCGTATTTCAGCACCAGCGTGCGCCTGAGTACTTCCGTTGGGTGCGCGGTCAGCACCAGCTCGATCTGCAGGGCATCGATTGCGGCATCGAGACCTTCGGCCTGCGGCAGTTCGACGGCCAGCGGCTGATTCGCCACCGCATGGTGCTGTTCGGCGATATTCGCCAGATTCAGGAACTGATTGAATGCCCGCGCAACGTCGCAGATGGCATCCGCCGGAATGGAGGCGAGCAGTGCGCTGAGGGCGTCCCACTCGGTACCGCCGCCGGCACGGGCGGCTTTGGCCAGCGCGCGGATCTGCTCGATCAGATCCACGAACGCGGTGCCGCGGTCGGCTGCGATCACGCGACCAAGGATCTCGCCGAGCAGGCGGACATCGTCGCGCAATGCCTTGTCGAGGAGCCGCGCTTCGGAGAGCATATCCGTGTCCCGTTTTCGTTGAGGCGAATTGCAACGATAATGCCCGCCATGTCGATTGCGTACCACCTCCGCCGCACCGGCCGGCGCAGCAAGAACATTTCTGTGCGCGTGCACCACGATGGCACGGTGCGCGTCGGCGCGCCGACGTGGGCCAGTCTCAAAGACATCCATCGCGTGGTTCATTCGCATGCGAACTGGATCGCCGAGCAGGTGGCTGAAACGCGCCTGCACGCACCGCGCTACGACGCGGGCGCGTTGCATTTCTATCTTGGCAAGCGCTATCCGATGGCGTTCGAATCACCTGCCCGACGCGACGAGGTCACGTTCACCGGCCGCCGCATTCTCGTTGCCACCGATGACAGGTGCGCCGAGCACGTCCGCGCACTGTTGCGAATCTGGTATCGCGCGCGCGCCGCGGAGCTGCTGACGCGACGCATCGCGCAGTGGACGCATCTACCCTGGCTGAAGGGCACGCCGAACTGGCGTCTGCGCCGGATGCGCTCGCAGTGGGGAAGCTGCAGCATGACCGGGGACATCACGCTGAACACCCAACTCGTGAAGGCGCCGGTCGATCTGATCGATTACGTGATCCTGCACGAACTGGCACACATCAAGCACCACGATCATGGCCGCGGCTTCGAGCGGTTGCTGGATACCTACATGCCCGATTGGCGCCTGCGCCGACGCCGATTGAACGCGCTGGGCAGCGCGATTCTCATCGACTGAGACAGTCTGTGCCATCGACGGAAAATCGCATCGCGGTTGCGTCGCTCGATGTGGTCGACTTCGAACACTGGACACCGGATCGCGTTGCCACACTGATGTTCGTCGTTCGCGATGGGCAAGTGCTGCTGATCCACAAATTGCGCGGTCACGGCGCCGGCAAGATCAACGCGCCCGGCGGCATGGTGGAGACCGGCGAGACACCGCGGCAATGCGCGCTGCGCGAAATTGAAGAAGAAGTGGGCGTATGTGCGATCGATGCAGCGCCGCTGGCGCTGTTGCGGTTTCAGGACTGCGACGGCAGCAGCATGCTCGGCTATGCGTTCAAAGCGGCCGGTTGCATCGGCCAACCGCACGAGACTGCCGAAGCGGTGCCGTTCTGGTGTCGCCTCGACCGCATCCCATACGACCAGATGTGGGACGATGACATTGTCTGGCTGCCATATCTGATCGATGATGTGCCGATCGTTGGCGAATTTCTGATGCAGCAGGACCGGCTGGTCGAGCATCGGCTGCGTCCAATACCTGACGCTGCGTTGCTGCGTCTGACCAGCCAGCCGATCGGCTGATGCGTGGATATCCGGTGCTTTCGAGCAGTTGATCTGCTATTCACGCAGAACTGAGGGCGAGTGAGAACCATGCGGATTGGGATATCGGTAACCAGCGCGTTCGAAGTGGCCGACGTGCGCGTCGGCGCGCGCTACATGATCGAGCAGGCACGCGCGGCGAAGGACGCCAAGCTTGCGTCGCTGTTCGTCGGCGACCACCACGTCACGCCGCGCCCCTACTATCAGAACTCGCCGATGCTGGGCCGTATGCTTGCCGAATGGGGTGATCGTCCGGCAGGTGCGTTGTACCTGTTGCCGTTGTGGAATCCGGTGCTGGTGGCAGAGCAGACGGCGACGTTGGCGTGCATCGGCAGCGGCCGTTTCATCATGCAATGTGGCATCGGTGGCGACGAGCGGCAGAGCAGCGGGATGGGCGTCGACATCCGGCTTGCGGCCGTCGATGTTCGAAGAATCGCTCGAAACGATTCGCGCGTTTGGCGCGGCGAGAGCGTTACCGTCGATGGCCGTTGGCGCCTGCACAAAAGCCGTATCGCGCCGCTGCCGCCGGAGCCGATCGAAGTGTGGATTGGCGCGTCTGCGAAGGTCGCGATCGATCGGGCAGCGCGGCTGGGCGATGCATGGCTGGCGGACCCCGGCATGGATTTCGCGACTGCGCGGCGTCGCATCGAAGAGTATCGCGATGCGTGTGTTCGGCACGATCGCACGCCCACGACGATTGCGATCCGCCGCGATACCTACGTCGGCGCATCTGCCGACGAAGCGCGTAAGACGATGGCGCGTTATCTGCGTAGCGGTTACCGCGGTTTCTCGGAGGATGCGCTGTTGATCGGTGATGTTGACCAGGTTGCGCAGCGCATGACCGAACTCGGCGAGATGGGCTACACCGATGTGATTATTCGCAACATCAGTGCAGATCAACCGCAGGCGTTGGCGACGATCGAACGGCTGGCAGAGGTGCAGGCGTTGGTTCTGCGGGAAGCGGGCGCCGCCTGATGACGTTTGCTGCGTCTACTTGCGGGTGAACCGGCTCAGCGCTTCGAATTCGTTGCGGACCACGCTCGCGTTGATCGGTTCGTCCAGCAGTTTGTATGCGCTGTCGCGCGTTTCGGTACCGCCCCACGACAGAAACACATAGACCCGATCCGTGGTACGTACTGCGCGCTGGGTCCATTGCTCTATCGGCAGCGCGCGATCGCGACGATCGCTTTCAAACAAAGGCTCGCCGGTGCTGTATTGATCGATCGGCGTATCGCAGCCTAGCGCATCCGTCAGTAACGTAGGAGCCCAGTCCATATGCGAAGTCAGTCGGTCGATTGTGGCCGGTGGACGCCTCGGCCATTGAACGACGAACGGCACGCGCACCTGATAGTCCGAGAATTCGGAGTTGTGCCCCCAACTGTTGTCGTGGGTTTCGTTGAACGCCTGCCCATGATCACCTGTCACCAGGATGATCGTGTTAGCTCGAGTGGCTTCATCCAGCGATTGCAGCACGTCGCCGAGGAGACCGTCGTTGAACAGCAGCGACGTCTTGTACAGGTTCTTGAATGGCAGCGGATCGAAGTCGTTGTCGAGGTGGAGATAGTTGATCGAGTCGAGGTGAGGCGTGAACGGCGATGCCATGTCGTGTGGATACGCGTATGCGTGCGGTGCGTCTAGAAACAAGAATCCAAAGAACGGTCGCGCGCGATCGCGATCGCGGATCGCTGCAATCAGTGCATGTGTTGTTGCGCGATCGCGTTCGACGACGTCGCCGGGACCGGGGGGTGCAACGCGATCCCAGATGCGCGTGAACACCGTGCGGTTGAACTCGGGGCTGGTCAGTGGCGCAGAACCGTAGACGAAGAACTGGTAGCCGAGTTCGTCCATCACATCGATGAGTACTGGCCCGCGTCGTTCGGCGAGCGCCGCGTGCCAATAGGCACCCGGCAATCCGTACATCAAACCGAAGATGCCGAAACGGGTACCGTTGCCGGTACTGTAGTGGTGCGCGAATCGAGTCGCGCCACGCGCCCATGCGGCGGTCTTTGGCATCACCTCGGATGTCAGCATGTCCCAGCGCAGCGAATCGACTACGAGCATCAGCACGTTGGGTTTGGTTTGCGGTGCGCAATGCATTGGCGAGAGCGGGTAGTGGAAAACGCCGGTGACTCGGCTCGAAAGATCGCCCGAGGATGATTCGCCCGCGGTGAATCCGAGCCGGCCGAGAAATCCCTTGGCCGTCAGCGGCTGCGCCCACGGAATGCCCCGCACCGCCATCAACACCGACCGCTGCGCAGTGGCGTCGGCGTAGGCGTGGACTACTTGCGTCGTCACGCCGATCAACGCGATGACCGCGGCGTAGCGGTACAGTGCTGCCGGCATGATCGTGATCCTGCGCGTGAACAACCAGACCAGTGCCGCTTGTCCGCAGTAAATCGAGGCCGTGATCGCCATTGCGCCGCCCCAGGTTTGCGACGAGAGGTCCAATGTCTGCTCGGCCGAACCCTCCGTGATCAGGTACCACACCATCGTATTCAGATGGAATTTGTACAGCGCATAGACGAACGCGTTGATCGCGACGATGAGCAACAGCGTGCCGAATAGGATCACCACAATAGCCATTGGAACGATTCGGCGGGAGCCGAACCGAATCAACAGCCACGGCAGGATGCCAAGTAATGCTGTCAGCACGCTGAAGTGCGCGAGCATTGCGCAGACCTGGAACACGCCGATCAAGCTGAATTGCCATTGATGGGCGAGTGTCAGATGCAGGAGTGTTGCTGCAAGTCCGTTGCAGGCGACGCACGCCCACAACCACGCGGCACTCCGGTCGCGCATCCCAGGCATCAGCGCGGCGCGACTTCGGGGAGGTGCGGCAGTGGTGCTGGCGCGGATCGGATGATGCCGTGTTGTACGAGGGCGTCGGCAAAATAGGCCATGTTCGCGTTCAGGAACGCCTCGAGTTTCGGATTGCGTGCAGGACGATGGCCGTACTCCAACAATTCTGCATAGGCGCGATCGGTCGACTCACCGAGCACTAGCGTTCGATACAGATAGATCACGCCGCCGACGCGTTCGGTGCCTGCCGCGCAGTGTACGAGCACCTGGTCGCCGCGCGCGATCGCCGCGTGAATTGCGACGAGTGCGGCGACCACATTGGCTGGATCGCCGGTGCCGTTGCCTTCCAGCGGAAAGCGTTGAAGTTGAATGCCGTGCGTGGCGGAGAAGCGCCGTTCGACGCGTTGGTATTGTGAGGTGTCTACTGGGTACGTCAGTGTCACGATGTCGTCGATGCCGTATTTGTCGAGCACCTTGGGTAGCAGTGACGGGTGGATACGACCACTGCGGTAGAGCGTGTGGTCGATGACGGTGCCGAAGCGTTTGGGGATCAGGCGGGGGGAGAGGAGGTCTTTCCAGGCGAGCCAACCGCATGCCAGCATCGCGATGATGCCAATCGCTGCTGCCAGGCGGCGAGCGGAGTTCGTATTGCGGACAGTCTGCGAGAGGCGGTAGCTGAGCATCGACGATGGGCAGAGATAAGCGCGGGCAAGCCGGCGATATCCTGCGGCGAGAATCGAAAGTGCTGCTAGCGTGGATACCAAGCGACGCTTGATTGCACCAGGCGGCGTTAATGTTCCTGTAGCAGGATTCATTGATAGTCTAGTATCAGTGGCCTGTTGGCGGCTTGGCTCCTTACTACGTGGATGCGACAGAACGTTGAACCAGAAAAAAGAAAGCCCGACCTTGCGCCGGGCTTCAGTAGGTGCCGTTAGATCAACGCTGTGCTGTCTGCATCGTTAGTAGCAAACGATTCATCGAATCTTCCAACTGGGACATGCGCTTGTTCATCGCGGCGATTTCAGAGTCTTTTGCGGCCAACTCCGCTCGTTGCTGATCAACCATCGCATGGAGTTCTTTGACGCCGGCCACCGCTACGCTAGCTACGTCGAGCGGGGCGATCGAGGTGTTATTTTTGCCAATGTTGAAGACTTTGTAGAAATCCTGAGCGGTAGGTCCAATGTGTCGACTACCGCTGCTATCTGCTTTGTACGTCCATTTCAGGATAGGCAAACGGTTTAATTCGTCCAATACCGATGCGCCACTGACCTTTTGGAAGTCTTTCTTTGCATTCACATCAGATAGTTGGAGGAGGGCGCCTTGGATCGTCAAATTTCCGTCGCCGTCGAGATTGAATTCCTGGACGCCGGTGCCGACCTTCGTGATGTTGAAGTTGCCGTCGCGGTTCTGGAACGCCCACGTCACTGCGGTGCCGCTGTTGTCAACGAGGTCGAAGCGCACCGCGCCAGTGCGACGTAGCTCAAACATGGACTGGGGTGCGCCTGGATTCGTCGCTACTTTGTCTTCCCGGACGAGAATCTTGGCCGTGTTGTTGTTTCGTCGAACAGTCAAAGGAGTAGTGGGCGATCCGGTACCCATGCCGATATTGCCGTTCGCGGTGACAATCAGGCTTTGTGCCGGAGCATTGGCAAGAATCACGAAGGGAAGCGAGCCGAGGGTTTGGCCGACCCCTATCCCACCATCATCGGCAGCGATGATATATGGCGTCGTCTCGTTTGTCAGAGTCAGGGTCACCTGAGATGGATTGGTAATCACCGTATCCATCGGCAGATCGCAGGTATCGCTAAGAGCCCCCGCGCTGCAGTCAACTCCGCCCGCGTTTGCGAACATCGGCGCGCACGCAACAGCGGCGGAAACAGCGATCGTAAGCAGTCTCAATTTCATCTAGACACTCCTAAGTTTGAACATCAAAAGCTGCGTTGAAGCTTCGACTCGGAACGCCCCCGTCAGTGGACGCTCGAGAACGGCATCGCAGGATAGCAGAACCGTCGGAGCAGATTAGGCCACAACATTACGATTCGATGTTGTTTTCTTTGTATCGAGTTGACGCTATTTGGCCAATGGTCCCTAATCCAACGGGGATTCTTTGTGGGCCCAAGCAACTGATTATCGGTATTCTTCAACCAATGTACTTGCCGTGGGCCGGGTATTTCGAACAGATCGCGTCGGTGGATCACTTCGTTCTGCTCGATGACGTTCAGTACACCAAGCAGGACTGGCGCAATCGGAATCGAATCAAGACGATCAATGGCCCCCGCTGGTTGACCGTTCCGATCAGGCGAACCCGAACTGCCACACTCATCAACGAGATCGAGATTGACTACGATCGTGACTGGATCGGCAAACATCTGCGGATCATCGAAGCCAACTATCGCCGATCTGCGTTTTTTGAGCCTCTCTACGGTCAACTGGCCTCGGTTTTGAGTCGTCGCTACACCTATCTCAGCGATCTCAACGAGATGTTGATTCGCGTTGCAATGCGGCACCTTGGCATTTCGACAGAAATCTCCCTTGCTTCGACCGTCGAGCGCGATCGTGCTCGATACGGACCTGGGACGGACCAGAGAAACGAGCGTCTTCTCGAGATTTGTGAGCACTTTGGCGCGAGCGTCTTCTACGATGGAAAGAGCGCGGCCAGTTTCATTGATAGCCGGAAATTCAAAGAGATAGGCGTGAATGTAGTGTTTCAGGACTACACACCAGCGGCCTATTCTCAAGCGTTTGGGGGATTTCTATCGCACATGTCTGTGATCGATTTGGTGATGAACACTGGACCGGAAGCGCGGCGCATTCTGCTCGCTCCAGGAGGTGCGGGTGCGATGCTGAGATGTAGCACAATTGCCCCTGCAGACGTGTCTGAATGACTCATTTGTTTGTCACTGGTGCTCCTAGGTCAGGCACTACACTGCTTGACAAGCTACTTTCCCAACACCAGCGGGCGATTGTATATTCCCAGCCTCTACCGTTGTTGTATGTGAGGCTGAAAGCGCTATTCCTCACTGAGTCCGATCATGCTCGATCTGGCTCTGCGTATCCTCTGAGTGACATGTTTCTCGACAACTACTACTCCCCAAATCGTTTCGTGGAGTATCTGCGGACTCGCCTCATCGATGCGGATCTGTGTAGAAGTGTGCTTCGCGGGATGGTTCACTACGACGGTCAATACACCAAACCAGTTGAACCTTATCTCGTGCTGGACGGGTATCAGGCCTGCGGCCTGGCGGACTTCGTGTCGAGATACTGTGAAGGTCTGGCGCCGAAGGCGTCACCGGGTGATACGGTTGGAACGAAGGAAGTCTTTTGCGAGGAGTTCATTCCGTACTCGCTCGACCGAGGTCTGCGCGTAGTTCAAATGGTCCGCGATCCGCGTGACAGCATTGCGTCGCTGTCGTATGGCGTCGGGTCCATTCATAGTGGGATGCCCAGGCCGGCTCTCTTCAACGTTCGCCAGTGGCGCAAGAGTGCGGCGTTTGCGTTGGCGTTCGCCGGAACGGATGGATTTCAATGCGTCAGGTATGAAGATCTCGTTGCGCAGCCGGAAGCGACTTTGGCGACGGTAGCGTCCGGAATCGGGCTCAGCGGGTTCGATCCCACGCGTTGGGACACGAAGGTACGTGCGGCGACCGGCGAAGAATGGTTATCGAACTCATCGCATTGGTCGACACCTTACTTGAACGCAGATTCTGTCGGAATTCATGCGGGGGTTTTGCCTGGGTCGGTCCGACGCTTCATCGAAGCGTGCTGCTTCTTTGAAATGCAGGCACTTGGCTATGAACCTAGGATCGACGAAAAGGAACTGCCGGTCATTCTAGAGGCGCATTTGGACGAACCTCAGATGAAGCGAATCGATTCGAGAGAATATATGTGGTGCCCAGAGCGGGCGAGCGAAGAGAAGAGAAGGCTAAGCGCGATTGCTCGCAGTGAATACGAGCCCCAGCTGTTTCTGTTCAAGCGCGCGTTCGAAACGATCGCCGCGCGAAAGGCATGGCGTTCGAATTGACGAACTTCGTATCGCATGCCCGTGCTTGCTCCATCCTGCGCAACTTGGTGATATCGAGGCGAGGTCCTGGAGGTGTCTTTCTCCTGCCTGCAAATGTCTGCCCTGTTGTACCGCTGACGTTGCTTACAGCAAGGCAACCCTTCGAGTTCATCGACGTCGATCGAAACGATCTCTCCATGGACCGCGCGCTTGTGAATCGACGTCTCGAATGTCCGGAACCATACGTCGCGGGAATCATCTACGTCCGCAGCTATGGATTTCTTGCTGATATCTCGGATTCATTCTCGAGTTGGAGGTCTCGAATCGGATCGGCTGATTGTCGACGATCGCTGTTGGTCACCGCCCGAGGTCGAGGGTGCCAATCTCGAGGGTGCCGACGCGATTCTGTTCAGCACCGGCTACGGCAAGTATGTGGACTTGGGGTCAGGGGGATTTGCTTACTTGGCACCCGACACTCCGTACGTAGAAACGAGTCCTGGTTTTGTCCCTGGACACGCTGCGCGGGTCGATGCTTTCCTAAAGGGCGATACCGGCACGGGCAGACGCGCCACCGAGTGGGTCGGCGTGAATGCGTTGCTGAGTGAGTTTCCTCTCTGGTTGCCGTCAAGGCCAGTTGTTGTGCCGACCGAATATCTCCGACGCATACGCAAATGTCTCGTTGACGTGACCGAACACAAGATGCGTGTCAACGATGTGTATCGACGTCGTATCCCGGAATGGTTCGAATGGATGAGAACTTTTGCCGTTGGCGATTTCAGCTCCGGGTACGAGATAAGGACTTGCTATTGAAGCGAGTATTCGATTCGGGACTCTTTGCCAGCGGACATTTTTTTCCAGCGTCTTGCCTCTTTGGTGGTGGATTTTGTCCGAATGCGGAGGCTCTGTTTGGTGACATCATCAATCTATTCAACGACTTCAATACGACGATCGAGCAGGCTGAAGCAGTCGCCGATGTAGTGGTTCGGCATTTGGAAGGAACGCACGATCCGACGGCAGAACACTAAGACCCATGCTTGTTTTCCTCATGTCGACAGAACGGTCCGGGAGCAATTTTCTGACCAGCGTTGCTGGTGGACTAGCAGGTATCTCTGCGCCTCCACCGACTCACCTGTTTCGGATCTTCGCAAACAACCGAATCAACTACGGTGATCTCGACAACGATGCCAATTGGAAAATCTTGATTGATGATGTCGTTGAGAATTTCGATGCGAAGCTCGGGGTCTGGCAAACGTCGGTGGATGCCGAAGAGCTTTTGGCGGCGCCCAGAGATGTGTTCGAGTTGTTGCGGCTGATATACGAGAAAGAAGCAAGGGCGGACGCGGCGACACAATCATTTGTCAAAGAGAACCATACGCACTT
>CAVTJP010000004.1:0-6130 GCA_963735085.1 uncultured Gammaproteobacteria bacterium | reverse complement strand
ACCAAGGGAATCAGTAGGTTGCGCGACTTCGCGCCTTCACAAACCCGTTAGATTGTGTCTGTCTTGTGCCAATCTCCGTCAGGCGTTTCAGCATGGCGTGGATACGTTGGCATGCCGCCACAGTTGGAAGTCCCGCAACGGCTGATTGGCATTGAGATGACGGCCAATTGGCAATTTGATGCGTCGCACGTCGCGCAGACGATGCCAGTATTCTCTTGATACCAGTCACAGCCGCTCACGAGATGAGTTCCTTGCCCTTCTAGTCTCGAGCCATGATAGGAATGGCCGCTGTGACCAAACTATGCCCTGCGGCATCGGGCCGAATCACTTTACTTTACCGCTCGAGCAGCTCGCGCTTGTTCAGCTTTCCGTTCCATTCCT
The DNA here is from genome assembly GCA_963735085.1 of uncultured Gammaproteobacteria bacterium. Classification (GTDB taxonomy): domain Bacteria; phylum Pseudomonadota; class Gammaproteobacteria; order Pseudomonadales; family Azotimanducaceae; genus DATJGR01. The sequence goes on along the minus strand of CAVTJP010000004.1, from coordinate 5,749 downwards.
CGCTGTCCGGAGGCGGTTCCTTCTTCTCCGAAATGTTCTGCCAAAGCGCCGCGGCTCCATTCACCGATCAGATAGTCGAGCAGATGACGCTGCGGCGAGAACACCATCTCTACGACGGGATACGCCACCGAGCCTCCGGTCGCGGTGCGGGCAACGAGCACAGCGAGCTCGACGGCATCTTCCACGAACGCTTCGACCAGGCTCGGCTCTCGCCACAGCGCAGCTGGTTCGTCGTTAGGCCGCAGCACGAGCACACCGCCACCGTCGTATCCGCCGCGCTGGCGCTTCAGTACTGCGGGTAAACCGAACTCGCGCAGCGCCGCCATCGACGGCTGGTTCAGTTCGATGAACTCCGGAACCGCAAAGCCCAGGTCGCGCAACATCCGCTTCTGTTCGAGTTTGTTGGTCAGGCGCCGCCTCAAGCGCGGATCGGGCACGATGCGATGCCCTCGGTCTGCCAGTTCGATCAGCACGTCGACGTCGACGTTTTCAGTCTCGAACGTCGTGACTTCGCACTGTTCCACCAGCGCGCGTATCGCAATCGTCAAAGCGACCGTCCACGCGCTGCACGCCGGCGGGCGCGGCAGGTGCATCGGCGCTTGGATCGAGCACACGCAACGCCAATCGCAAACGTCGCGCAGTGGGCGCGCTCAACCGCGCGAGTTGACCACCACCGATGATGCCGACGATCTGTTCTGACGATTCTCCACTGTCGCGCTGCCTGTATGCCGCGGTTCGAGCCGCCATGGTCGCCTCCGTTTCGGTCGACGGAGCAGCCTAGGCGAATCGAATGCGCCGAAACATTCGAAGGTTCCGACGTGATCGCTCAGATATATCGAACCTCGGGAAGCGGGCCGTGAACCGAGAGGACCACTATCGCCGGTCGCCGAACAGATGTGTTCGCGCAGCGTAGCTGATGGTGACGATCTTCGATTGGAGCAACTCGCTCGCGGGCGATGCTCTGTACGACATCTCATGGCTCATCTTCTAGGCACCGTGGTATCCCGGCATCGATTCCGATCTCGTCCGGCGAGTTGTGGCCAATCATTTCGTGGACACTGATTTCATCGAGCGACTCGTTGCTACCAACTCCATATCGACTGACGCGCCTCACGCGGCAGTTACGACTGTGCGAACAAACAACGCCGCAAAAAAAACGCCACGCGAGCGCATAACGGCCGGCGGGGCGTTGGCTTCCGGGCGCGATTACTTCGGCACGACCACCGTGTCGATCACGTGGATCACACCGTTGTCGGCCACGATGTCGACCGCCGTCACTTTGGCGGCATCGACCGTGACGCCGCCGCTGGTGCCAACCGTCAACTCATAACCACCCGCCGTCTTGACCTTGCCGGCCTTAACGTCTTTCGACATCACCGTTTCGGGCACGGCGTGCGCGAGCAGCACGGCACTGAGTTCGTGCGTTTCGAGAATTCCGGTCGCGAGCAGAATCACCATCGCACCGAGCATGACCGAGTCGGACGCGAGCCGAGAAAAAGTGGCGGACACGATTCAGCCCGCCGCTGTGGTACCGAACAATTCACGCTGCGTGCGGCGCAGGAACAGCAGTCCGATCGCGGCGTTGAAGAGGATGAAGAAGTTGTGCATCACGATCGCAAAAGCCGCCATCTCGCCGGCGTGGTCCGGCAGCAATACGACCCACAGCGTAATCGCGACCGCCCGCATCGGCCCGGGCACGCCGGCACCGAAGAATACGACCGGCAGGTACCCGAGCATCTGAGTGAAAGACAACTCGACGCCGAACAGCCGCAACGCAATGTCGTAGACGAACACGGCAGTCAGCAATGCCGGCGATTTGATTGCGACGATGGTTAGATAGTGATGCAGGCGTCCCTCGCGAAACGCGTAGAAGATCTGTTTGTCGCGCAACTTCACGCCAGGCAGCAGCACGCCGCGGAAGAACAGGTAGAAGACGACGAAAAACAGCAGCGCGCCGACGGCGATGACCGGTATCGCGTCGAAGGCCGCAGGCAGCGTGGCCTTGTTCTGCGACCAGCCGAAGGTTGCCCAGGCGAGCAGGTAGTAGAACTCGCAGAACATCAGGAAGAGCATGCTCGAACCGAGTTTCCAGCCCGGCACGCCTTCCCGCCGCTGCAGATACAGCGCCATCGCCCCTTTGCCGACCTGTTCGTTGAGTATCGCCAGGATGTACGTGCTTGCGCGCACAGGCAGGATGTCGCGATAGCGAATTCGGGCATTGAACCAGTTCACCGTACGCCACACGGCCACCGAGTCGAGCAGGAAGAACACCAGCGAATACGGGACCAGGATCGCAATCAGCGTCACCCAGTTGACCCGCTCGAAAATCCCGAGCAGGTACGGGAAGAATTCCTGACCCTGACGTCCCGCGGCTCCGTCGATGCGCTGGAACAGCAGCAAGAAGCAGACGAGCGTGGTCACCCAGACGATCAGGCGCCCGATCCAGGCACGGGATTTGGGTGTCACGTGCGTCTCCGCCATGACTCACTCCGCACAATCGAACCAGATCGATGCGGCGTACACGAACGCACGCGCAACGCTGCACGGACCGGTTGTCAGAGCATATCGATTGGTCGCAGTCACCGGCGCGGCCTCGACCGGGTCTTCTCCACTGGAATGGGCACGAGCGCGGGTTCCGGCGGCAACGCGTCCAGTTCTGCAAGGAACGTCGCAATCGCGCGACGCAGTTTGTCCCTGTTGGATGCGCGATGCGAGGTGGGTCGGTGCGTCATGGTCGTTTCCTCATTTGGTGATTGCGGAATGAGTGTGTACGGACGCGCCGTTCGCTAAAAGACGAACGTTCCTTGAAACCGAATCGGTTTTTCCGAATAGTCGACGGTCGTGGTCATTCGCGATCGCCAAACAGGTGAGCACGCGCCGCGTCACTGATCGCGACGACGGCCGGATGGCGGAGGCGGCGCTCCGCCGAGATCACGAAGAAGCGTTCCCGAATCTCCGCCGTACGGCCAATCACCTTGACCCGGTACATCGAACAGATTTCGGTTTCGATCGCGCTTGGACCGGGGAACACGCCGGCCCCTTCCATACCGAATACTTTCAGCAATGCGCTGTCGTCGAATTCGAGTGCTACGCGCGCGCTGACGTCGGCCCGTTCGAGCCACGCGTCGATCTGAGTCCGCAGCATGCTGCCTGCGCGCGGCAGCAGCAGTCGTGCCCCTTCGAGCTTGGCCGGAAATGCCTTGCGGTTCTGCAGCGCGTCTTTTGCCGCGAACCAGCTCGTACCACACTCACCGAGCACGTGGCTGTAGGCCTTGACGCTGAGTCCGAGCGGGATCGGCCGGTCCGACAACACAACATCGAGGTTGCGCACCGCCAGTTCCGCCAACAGTTCCTCGAAGGAGCGCTCGAAGCACACGATGCGCAACGGCGGCTCGAGCGCCAGTGCGGGTTGCAGCATCCGATGCGCAATCAGCTTCGGAATACTCTGCGCAATGCCGACGTTGAGAACGGCGGGACTTGCCGGCGCCTTGTTGCGAACCGCGTGCGCCAGTTCCGCACCGACGCTGAAAATCGCCTCGGCGTATTGGTAGACGAGATGGCCCAACTCGGTGAGCACCAGCCGCCGTCCGGATCGCTCGAACAATGCACTACCGACGGCCTCATCGAGCAGCTTCAGCTGGCCGGAAATCGTCTGCGGCGTCAGGTGCAGCACCTGCGCGGCGCGGGTGACACTTTTTTCCTTGGCCACCGTATAGAAGTACTGCAGGTGGCTGTAGTTCAAATGGCGCATTTCGCGACTCGCGTGGGTTCGTTGCGTAGTTTATGCGTATCAATGCGCGAGCATCGAGCTGCATCCACGCTGTCTTTTCGTGAATCTGCATGCGCTGCGTGAGCAGGTCCGGTCAGCGGAGATCGCCCGGCTTCATCGTCCAAGGAAAACAAACAATTTATGGATCGATCGTGAGCGTTGCCGGGGGAGCAGTCACTCGTTCAGCACTCCATCTGCCATTGCTTTTTCCCGAAGGGGCCTTCGATGGCCGAGTTCGCGCGGAGTCCGCCCACGAAGCTAGGGACTGGCGGGTTCGTATTTTTCAAGATTCAGAACAGTGTGACTTAGTAAATGCTCGCCTACGGAAACCTTCGTATCCTGCTTGACGTAGCCGACTCCACTCACAAACCAACGCGATTGTCGAATATTGAGCGTATTCGTCTCGAGTTCGATGGTGCCGTCGTCCGATATCTCGATCGACGAATATGTCCCGGCCGGGACACTTATCGGGACAACACCAACGACTCTGAAGTTGAGGCGGAAGGGTATATCTGACGCCTGCCAATCCCACGAATCGCCCGACTTCAGTTCGGAGTTCAGAACCCTTTGTGGTGGGACCATCAATTTCACCTGCTGCGCCTCGTGGTCGATTGTCCTTCCGAGAAGCAATCCGTTCGGCGCAAGGCGATACCATTCCGTCAACCATTGATTCCCGGCACGCGTCGTGTCAACGCGGGCGAATGATTCGCCGTTGATCGTGTCCGCACCAGTGACCTCGGAAATAGCCACAGTATCTAACACGCCGCCTTTCGCAATCGCCGCATCAGCTGCCCCGTAGTGCACCCCTTCGCCAAGTTCCTCATGGAGTTGGTAGGTCCATTTGGTGTGGAGCGCCAGCGGATAGTCCACCTTCGCTGCCTCTGCGCCGGTTGAGTGCGCTGCGGAGCCCTTGATTCGAATCTCCACACGGCGGTTGGCCTGATGATCTGCCTCCGTATTTCCGGAGCGCAGCGGGCGCGACTCGCCGGCTCCGGTGGCGGTGAGCCGACCGGCTGCGACGCCATGTTTTACGAGCCACGTGCGCACCGACTCGGCGCGCCTCTCCGACAAAGCCTGGTTGTAGGCTGCGTCGCCACGCACGTCGGTGTGACCCTCGATGCCAACGGCCGCGTTGGGCCGCGAGTTCACCACCGCTAGCAGTTTGTTGAGTTCTGTCTCCGCGGCGGGCTTCAGGTCCGCTTTGTCGAAGTCAAACAGCACGTCTGCCGAGAGATCGATCTTGATCTCCTCCGGTGTCACCTCGGCCTGCAGATCCTTCAATGCACCTTCGAGACCGAGCGAACTTCCAGCGGTCGCGATTCCGCTTGCGCCGGCGCCACCCGCTCCCGAGAGCACAACGCCAACGAATGGCACGAAGTGCGGTATCTCGAGATCGGCCGCCTGCACGTTGTCCGGCGGTGCCATAAAGGTCATGCTGACGAGCGCCACCGCCCCGGGCGCGATTGTAGACAGGAAGAGCCGCCCGCCGTCGTTCGCGTCCGAGCTTGGCTGCGCCTCGAAGTGCCCCGCGCTATCCTTCAGCAGAAGATACTTGCGCTTGCTCGCCGGATCGAACACGAACACGTCCTTGAAATCGAGCCGGGAGTCTGGGAGCGACTGCGCAGAAGCGTCGTGCACCAGCTTGAGTCGAACCTTGAGTTCTTGGTCTGCGCGTTTAGCGGAGATCAGCTGGGCAGTCAGGCCCACGGGCGAGCTGCTCGCACTCGCGGCCTGAAAGACACTGGGCGCAGCACCTTCGGCCACTGGCACATCGTCGAAAGGGAAGCCCTTCGGCACTGACACCGAAAGTACGCTGCCGGACGCCATGGGTTCGAAGTAGAGCCACATCACCGCAGCGCCGTGCGCCGGCAACGGCCCCCACCACCGTCCTCCCCCGTTCCAGTCCGTGATCGGTCCCGCAAGGAACTTGCCGTCGGCATCCTTCAACGCAAAGTGCTTCTGCTTCGTTTTGGAGTCCAC
>CAVTJP010000003.1:0-39649 GCA_963735085.1 uncultured Gammaproteobacteria bacterium | reverse complement strand
GCTTTTTGAAGATTATTCACGAGCAAATCGGAAGCGAAGCGGATCTGTGATCCATTTCAAGTCTGGAGCATCTTCTCAAACCCTACGCATCCGATCGTTTAGGATGACAATTTTGGAAGACGAGCATGACACCTAACCTCGTCCTGGGAACATACAGGCCCAATCTCTTAGTGGCGCTCGTTGCGTTGTCGTTCAATGCGTACTCCGCCACTGGACTGGATTTTCCGTCAAACGGTGACGCGCCCGCTGACGCCTTTGTAGCCTTTCAATGGTCCGACCCCCAAAACAAGGGACTTCCAATCTGGGGGCCGGGCAACGCTGGCGTGACCTACATCTGGAAATATCGCCCGCGTCAGCAAAACGGATACTACGTGACCATGTGGTACTCGCGGGGCGATGGATATTTCAATCAAGGCACACCGGCCTATGACGCGTACTACGGCGGGCATCCGTACCCGTACCCGCCGCGAGGCGGGCCGAGCAACCCCAACCACGTGTGGGAGTTGGCCGGCATGAACGACGGGGCGGACTGGCTGGGAACAGGGGGCGGCGCGGAGCCCGACAACGGCGGCAATGCTCACTCTTTGGCCACAGACCGTTGGTATACGCAGGCGCTGCGCATCACGTACAACGCCAACGGAACCAAGACCGCCAGATTCTTCATCGACCTTTCGGCTCCGAACACCCCCAGCAACTGGATCGAACACACCTCTGACGCCAGCTACGGCACGTCGCAACCGCGACAGGCCAAGATCACTTTCGGCGATTCGCCGTGGTATCCGCAATACGGCCACGAGCGGATGTCCGGCGTCATCCGGCACATCAAGATCTTTGACAAGTCCTTGAGCCAAGCCGATATCGTGGCAGAGGCAGATTCGGAATCGCTGGCTACGACGGACGGACAAAATCACGTTTGGTACATGAACATCAATCCGACACCGTCGGACATCACAGACAAGAGCGGTCGTAGCCACAATCCAACTTGGGCGGGCTCTACCCGCGCTACCTTATACACGGACTCGAACGACCCGGTGGTTCCCAATCCGCCCACCGACGTGCAGGTGGAGTAAGCCCAACTCGGCCTCTCGGGTCTTAGACATAATTCGGATTGCCGCCGTAGCGACAACCCCATTACAAGGTGTGTCCACGCGAGCGTGCCCACGTACGCGACAATGGCGAATCGATGCTCAGACTCTCTCGGGTAAATGCTTGAGGTAACCGTGCAAGATAGTCAGGCCACACGTCTCAATCGAATACCCGTCGCCAACGCGTCCCGCTGTCGCTTTTGCCAGTCATCTTTGACGGTTTCATTCGTCGATCTTGGGATGTCCCCGCTGTGCCAGACACACATTCGCTCAGATCAACTGAATCAAATGGAGCCGTTCTATCCACTGCACGCATTCGTATGCGATCAGTGTTTTCTAGTCCAACTCCAGGAATTCGTTTCGCCCGACAATATCTTTTCCGAATACGCCTACTTCTCATCCTATTCGACGAGTTGGGTCGAGCACGCCAGACGATACACCGAGCTGATGTGTGATCGTTTCGGTCTAAACCGCACCAGTAAGATCGCAGAGATCGCGAGCAACGACGGGTACCTGCTACAGCATTTTCTCAAACGAGGTATCACGCCGCTGGGAATCGAGCCAGCAGCGAATGTCGCCAAGGTCGCCATCGAGAACGGTATTCCGACCCTAGTGAAATTTTTTGGCCGTGAGGCTGCCTCAGAGATCGCTCGCGAGCACGGCAGAATGGATCTGCTGTTGGGCAACAACGTCCTAGCACACGTACCCGATCTCAACGATTTCGTGAGCGGCATGAAGACCCTGTTGGCCCCGCTCGGCGTGATCACGATGGAGTTTCCCCATCTGTTGCGTCTGATGCGAGAGAATCAATTCGACACCATCTATCACGAACATTTTAGTTATTTCTCATTCAACGTCGCCGAAAAGGTGTTCGCACATCACGGCATCACGCTGTTCGATGTGGAAGAGCTTCCGACGCATGGCGGCTCGCTGCGTATCTTCGGGCGGCACGCGGAGAACAGCGAACTGCCAATCACAGATCGCGTTCGCGAATTGCGTCAGAGAGAACTCGAGCAGGGGTTCGGTTCGCTGACAGCCTATGACGGCTTCGACACGAAAGTACAAGAGATCAAGCGAGACATCCTCAGCTTCTTGATCCGAGCAAAGCAGGACGGAAAAACCGTAGTCGGTTACGGCGCACCCGGTAAAGGCAACACACTGCTGAATTATTGCGGGATTCGAACCGACTTCCTGGATTTCACGGTCGATGCCAATCCCTACAAGCAGGGCAAATACACACCTGGAACCCGGATTCCCATTCTCGCGCCGGAGCATATTCGAACTGCACGTCCGGACTACGTGCTGATTCTTCCCTGGAACCTCAAGGACGAGATATCGAACGCCGCCGCGTACATCCGCGAATGGGGGGGCCAGTTTGTCGTCCCGATCCCCGAAGTTAAGGTGTTTTGAATGAATCATTCGGCGGTCATAGAGGTTACACAGTGAAGGTCGTCATTTTTTGTGGCGGTCTTGGAACGCGTCTCCGAGAGCACTCGGAAACCATGCCCAAGCCGCTGGTGAACGTTGGGTTCCGACCGATCCTGTGGCACCTGATGTCGTACTACGCACACTTTGGTCACAATGATTTCGTCCTCTGTCTCGGCTATCGGGGCGATCTGATTCGCCAGTACTTCCTCGATTACCGGGCAGCAATGTCGACCGACTTCACCATGACGAACGGTGGCCGCAACATCGAACTGCTAGGAGATCGCCGCAGCATCGACGACTGGAAAATCACCTTCGTGGACACGGGTATGCATTCGAATCTGGGTCAACGGTTGCTGCGGGTCCGGCATCTGCTCGGCGGCGAGAGCATGTTCCTGGCGAACTATTCCGACGGGCTTAGCGATCTGCCACTCGATGACTACGTCCGTCGCGTTCGAGAGAGCTCCGCCATCGCGGGCATCGTCACCGTACGTCCGTCGCAAAGCTTCCACGCGGTGCAATCTGACGCGGCGGGCATCGTCAACCGCATTGAAGACGTCAGTCGGTCCGACTATTGGATAAACGCTGGTTTTTTCTGCCTGAAGGCCGAAATCTTCGACTACCTACAGGAAGGTGAAGAACTGGTTGAAGAGCCTTTCCAACGACTGATCGCAGAGAACCGACTCTTCGCGCTCAAATACTCTGGTTTCTGGGCCGCGATGGACACGTTCAAAGACAAGATCAAGCTCGACCGCATGGAAGCTCGCGGCGAGTGTCCATGGATGTTGAAGCGCGTCGACTCATCGCTGTAGCGCCCAAATGCTGAAACTACGCATCAATGACTCCAAGACCCCGTTGCACGTGCTTTGCATTGGTGCACATAGTGACGATCTCGAGATCGGCTGTGGCGGCACGGTCTTGGCGTGGCTCACCCAATACCCAGCGGTCACATTCACCTGGGTCGTATTGACCGCGCTCACTGAGCGGAACAAAGAAGCTCATCGAAGTGCCAAGGCGCTGCTTCGTAGAGCACAACGCACGGAAATCGTCATCGGTAATTTCAAGGATGGCTACGTCAACGCGCAGTACGCCGAAGTCAAGGACTTCTTCGAGAAGCTGAAGAAACGCGTGAATCCGGATGTGGTGCTCACTCACTGGCTCGAAGATCGTCACCAGGATCACCGTCTAGTCTCCGAGTTGACATGGAATACCTGGCGAAATCAGATGATTCTCGAATACGAAATTCCAAAGTATGAGGGCGACCTCAAGCCGACGAACGTCTACGTCGAGATCACCGCTTCCGTCGCGCGGCGCAAGGTGGCACATCTAAAGCGTCATTTCGCCTCGCAGCGCAACAAGGACTGGTTCAACTCGGCCACATTCGAAGCCATCATGCACCTGCGTGGTCTCGAATGCCGATCGGCGAGCGGATTCGCAGAGGCATTTCATGCCCGCAAGTTGCTCATGTGATGGACACGATTCAGCGGCTCCGCCTGACGGAGGACATATCGGACCAGGCGTCCGAAGCGGGCGCTCGGATGCTCGCGTTGATACATGAGCTTTTTCCTCTGCCGCGTTCGATCACCGGCGAAGGACTGCGCGCCACGGTGCGCCGCATCGATCGCTTGATCGGCCTGAACATCACCGAGGTACCCAGCGGAACACCAGTGTTCGACTGGGCGGTCCCCAACGAGTGGTCAATCGATGACGCCTACATCGAACACGAGAGCGGTCAACGCTTCGCGTCCTTCAGTGAATCGAACCTGCATGTAGTCGGGTACAGTACGCCGATTGACGTCACGCTTTCCTTGGATGAGTTGCGGCCACATCTCCATTCGCTTCCGGACTACCCGAATTGGGTGCCGTATCGGAATTCGTTTTACACGCCTGCATGGGGGTTCTGCCTGGCGGATCGAGTGCTACAGAATTTACCCGCAGGGCGCTATCGCGCCGTGATTCGTTCCGCAATCAAGCCCGGCAGTATCACGCTGGCCGAACATGTCCACAAAGGCGCGAGCGATGACGAAATACTCATCTTCACGCATGACTGTCACCCGTCCTTGGCAAACGACAATCTCTCGGGCGTGGTGGTTGCCACATATCTCGCCGATTTTCTTCGCGACAAGAATACCCACTTTACCTATCGCTTCGTGTTCGCACCTGCAACGATCGGCTCCATCACGTGGCTTGCGCTGAACGAATCGCGGTTTCCACAAGATTCGGCATGGCATCGTGCTGGCACTGCTCGGAAACAAGGATCCACTCTTCTACAAGAAAACCCGAAACGGCAAACTCGCGATCGACCGGGCCGCCAAGCTGATCCTTAACAGCCAGTTTTCCGGCTCACATATTCTGGAGTTTTCGCCCTGGGGTTTCGACGAACGTCAATTCGGGACACCCGGAATCGACTTACCCGTCGGTGGTCTGTCGCGCAGCCCGGATGCGACGCTGGTTGAGAATCACACCTCCGCCGACAATCCAGGTGCGATCTGCCCTGCCTCATTGGGTAATGCCTGGCTCGCGTGCTTGAAGATTTTCGAGGCGCTGGAGAACGATATTCGCTATGTGAATCTGCAACCCAAAGGCGAGCCTCAACTGGGCCGGCGCGGGCTCTATCGGACGACCGGCGGATACTACACAGGTGTTGCGGAATACCATATGGCGCTGCTTTGGATGTTGAATCAGTCCGACGGAGCCACTTCCCTGCTGGACACCGCGGCGAAGTCCGGATTGTCCATCAGCTTACTCGCGGCGGCGGCTGAGGTACTTGTTCGCATAGGCCTGCTTCGGGAACTTCCGTGACAGTGAAGACGGTGCACCTTTTCGGCGTCTCGCGCTTCAAGTCCGCTTAGATCGGGATCGTTGAATGCCACCAAACGTACAAGCCCAGATGGCCAACGGGGCGGTTTGGATGGTCGCATTCAAACTGCTCGAACGCAGCCTTGGACTTCTCAGCACACTGATTCTCGTGCGCTTGTTGGCGCCGACCGACTTCGGCGTTGTTGCCATGGCCGGCTCATTTATCGCGATGGCAGCGCTCCTCAGCGCGTTTGGTTTCGACGTCGCACTCATTCAGAACCAGCGTGCACCGGATCATCTATATCACACCGCTTGGACCTGCAACGTCGCGCTGGGAGTCGTTATCACGCTGCTGATGTTGGCCAGTGCAGGGCCAATTGCAACTTACTACAACCAGCCGAACGTACATCTCGTCGTGTGCGCCCTCGCTTTGGGCCCGACGATTGCGGGTCTGGAGAACATTGGAGTGGTTGCGTTCCGAAAGGAGATGCGCTTTCGACGCGAGTTCGCATTTCAGATCTCGAAGAAGCTAGTCGGATTCTCAGTGGTGGTTCCACTCGCGTTTTATATGCACAGCTACTGGGCGCTGGTTGCGGGCATACTTGTTTCAAGACTCGCGGGCACCGCATTGAGCTACGTGGTGCACCCCTTTCGACCACATCTTTCGCTGTCCGGCGCCTCTCATCTCTTCACCTTCTCGAAATGGCTACTCATCAACAACATCACCGGCTTCCTCAAGGAACGTTCCAGCGACTTTGTGATTGGGCGCCTGAGTGGCGCCGACTTGCTCGGGAAATACAACGTCAGTTTCGAAGTCGCGAACCTCCCAACAACCGAATTGTCTGCACCAATCAATCGGGCGCTCCTTCCAGGGTTCGCCCGACTGGCGAACCAGCCCGGCGCAAAAGCCGCCTATTCGAACGCTGTCGAGTCATGCTCGCAGTGCTCGCACTTCCCGCGGCAGCCGGAATCTTCGCGATCGCGCCACTACTGGTGCCCGTTATGCTCGGCAGCCGCTGGCTGGATTGCGCGCCCCTGATCGAGATACTCGCATTCAACGGTGCTCTGCTGCTTTTTCATTCTTCGATCTGCACGCAGCTCATCGCGAGCGGACACCCGCGGGATACGATGCTGCCGAGCGCCATATACGTGATCATTCTCATCGCGTTGCTGGTGTCCCTGACGCCAAGGTTTGGTGCAGTAGGCGCCGCATATGCGGCGCTGTCGACGTCGGTTTTGACGACGCCCTTGTACTTGCGTCAGGTGAAACATCGCATTGGTGTTGCCTTTCCGACATTCCTGCGCGCCGTCACCGGGCCGACAACAGCCTCAATCGTCATGGTGCTTTTCGTTCGAGCGATTTCACCTACTGATCCCGCTTCAATGCCTATATTCCAGGCGACCGTGTGGCTACTCTTTGAAGTAATCGTCGGCGCAGCGACGTACGTGTCTCTCATGGCGCTCACGTGGTGTGCGCGGGGAAGACCCGACGGCCCGGAGAAGAACTTACAGGTTTTCGTTCTGAGTGCATTGCAACGGATCCGACCACCACGGAAATCCAGCGCAGCGTAATCGGCTCATCAGTGTGACGTAACGTCCGCCAACGCGGATTTGAATCTACAGAGACACGGGGGCTACGATTGCGCAGACAATGGGATGGACGAATCTCGATGGCCTCTTCCCGATTGGAATCAGCGAATCACAAACACGCTCCGACAGTCAGCGAGCAACGCGACTATTGGGACGAACGGTGGAGCAAAAGCGCAAAGCCCAACGGGTATCAGCTCGACCGCGGGAATGAGATTCTCTCATTGATAGAATCGCTAAATCTGACGCAACCGGAAATTCTTGACTACGGTTGCGGAACCGGTTGGTTCACCGAACAGTTGTCGCACCTCGGAATCGCAACAGGGATCGATCTATCCGACGGCGCAATCGCGTGGGCGCGGCAACAGTATCCGCACGTTAATTTCATTGCCGGGAATCTGTACGAAACCTCTCTCGATTCACAGCGATTTGACATTGTCGTGTCACAGGAAGTAGTGGCACATGTGGAAGATCAGCACGACTACCTCAATCACATCGTCGATGTCCTCAAGCCGGGTGGCTATCTCATCATTACCACCGCCAACAAGTTCGTAATCGATCGATGGGAGCAGGAATGCGATCCGGACGCCCACATCAAGAAGTGGTTGACCATGGGCGGTTTGAAACAGCTGCTGCGCCCCAGATTCGAGATTCTGAGGACGGGCTCTAAGATCGTCCTCGGCGACAAAGGCATACTTCGAATCATCAATTCTTACAAACTGAACGAATTGCTCGCGGAGACCATCGGACGCGACCACGTTGAGCGGCTCAAGGAGCGACTGGGCCTGGGGTATTGCCTGATTGTTCTGGCACAGTTGAAGCGGTAACCCTACAGCTCGATCAAACACTTGATGTCGCTATCAGCGCATCCACGGCAAATCGTCAGAACGACCTATGAGCACTCGAAATCCGTTGGTCACCATTGGCATTCCCGTGTTCAACGGCGCTACGACGATTGCAATGGCTCTGGATTCGTTGCTCGGTCAAACATTCTGCGATTTCGAGATCATCGTCAGCGACAACGCGTCTACGGACGGCACCCTGGACATCGTGTCCGAATATCAACGCCGCGATCCTCGTATCAGAGTTGCCAGGCAAGCCACAAACATCGGCGCAAATCCGAACTGGAGTTTTGTTGCGGGTGCCGCAAAAGGGGTCTACCTGAAATGGGCCTCCTGCAACGATTGGTGCGCTCCAACGTTCTTGTCGGAGTGCGTGGCGGCGCTCGAGCAACATGACCACGCCGTTTTGGCATTTCCGAAGACGAGACTGTTCTCAGGAGATTTGCACAATGCGACTGACTACGGCGAGGATTTCGGCTTGACCAGTGATTCTCCTTCGGAACGATTCAAAACGCTCGCAGCCAGGCTCGCGCTAAACAATCCGATGAATGGACTGATTCGCGTGCGTGCACTACGCCAGACGAGATTGGTCGAAAACTATCGGGGAGCCGATCTAGTACTCTTTGGTCACCTCGCGCTACTTGGAATCTTCCTGCTCGTGCCGAATGCGCTCTTCTACCGACGAATGGACTCGGCATCATCGACTCACCTGATGTCGCGCGAAGACATGCAGCGGTTCCATCACCCAAATCCCGATTCATCCGCCTTGGTCCCAAGTTGGAGGTACCACTTGGGTCTGTTCCGCATCGTGACGACCGCGCCCATCTCACGGCGGGAGCGTTGGCGGCTACTACAACACCTCGCGAAGATGGCCTACTGGAACAAAGAGGATCTGGGACGCGATATCGTGGACGCTGCGCGGTACCTCGCTGGGCCGACCTCAGCAACTCCGCCGACCTAACTGAGCTACCCGGAACCAAGCCCACAACGTGAACGAGCTACCCGATACCCCAAACATTGGAATTCTCGGACACGTCGGCAACCGTAACTTAGGCGATGAAGCGCTGATCGCGTCCACCATCGACGGACTACGCAATCGACTACCGAACGCGAACTTTCTCGCCTACACGGCCAACCCTGCCGATACTGCACTGCGTTACCGACTGACCGCGTACCCGCTGTCGCGCTCAGGGGAAACATCTTCGTCCAACGGCATTCATCCGCACGAACCAGATAGCCAAAACGGCGGCTCCACCAACTACGCCGAGAACTCAAGTAGCGGACAGCGCCCCGGGACCAGCTCTTCGTCGTTCAAACGACTGATCAAGCGTTCACCCTGGATATATCGAACTGCCCGGCTGGGACAATCAGTGCTGTCATCCACACAAGGGATACTGCTGGAAATTCCCTTCCTCTTCCGGTCGTTCCAGCGGGTTCGCGGCGTGGACATTTTGTTGGTCGCAGGGTCCCAGCAATTGATCGACTACATCAATGGACCCTGGGGCCATCTGTATACACTGTTGAAGTGGACGCTCCTGGCCAGGCTACGAGGCAGCCGCGTCGCGTTCTTGAGCTGCGGTGCAGGTCCAATACAGACATCGCTAGGTAGACGATTCGCTGCTTCAGCACTGCGCACGGCACACTACCGTTCGTTCCGCGACCAATCATCGATCGATCTGGTCGAGACACTCGGAGTCGCGGATGCCAACCGCCTTGTCCCCGATCTCGCCTACGGCGTTTGCCGACACCCGAAGGACCGTGTTTCACCGACACCTCAGCCGCGAATGGTTGCCATCAATCCAGTGCCGTTCGGAGATGCCAACTATTGGGTAGGTGGCGGCTCGATAAATTATCAACGCTATGTAGAGGCTCTCGCGGCTTTCTCGCTATGGCTGATCCAACAGAACATCAAGGTCGCGCTGTTTCCAACTCAGCTCAACCTGGACCCACCGGTGATTCGCGACATCGTCCACGCGATGCTCTCGGGCGCTGAAGATACATCGCGGATTCTTGCCAATGTCGAGACCCCGAAAATCGATTCGCTCGATTCATTGTTCGACCTCTTTGCCGCTGCGGACGTGACGGTCGCAAGTCGATTTCATGGTGTCATCCTGTCGTTGGGGTCGCTCTGTCCAACGCTCGGTATCGCATACCACGAAAAAACGCGCGCAGCCATGGCTCAGATGGGGTGCGATGCCTACTGCGTCGACATCGTTGGTCTCACATGGGAGCATTTGCGCGAACTCTACCTCCGCTTGCTTGCAGAATGGGACCAGGTGGCTCCGGAAGTCGCTCGAAGGTTGACCGCCCAACGCGGGGTGCTAGAAGATCAGTTCGACGTGGTCGCAGCACTGATCTGCAATGGCTAGCAGAAGTCTGAAGAACAATTTCCGCTTAGGAGGTGCAAACATGAAGTACGACGAATGCGCTGTGGCCGGGGCGCGTATTCTGAGTCCTGCCCCTTTCGCCGACGAACGCGGCCGGCTGACAAGGGCATGGTGCGCGAGAGATTTCGCCGAACATGGCATCGACTTCGTGCCGCTAGCGGTCAACATCGTCTTCTGCGAGATCAAAGGTACGCTACGAGGGTTGCATCATCAGGTCGCGCCGGCATTTGAAGCCAAAGTAGTGCACTGCACACGCGGATCAGCCTTCAATGTTGTCGTCGATCTGCGCCCTGAATCCAAGACCTACCTGGCCTGGTACGGAACATGTTTGAGCGCCGAAAACGGGAAGGCGCTATACATCCCGGAACGATGCGCCCACGGGTGCCTGAGCTTGGAAGATCGTACCGAGGTCTCCTATATGGCTTCTGCGGCCCACGCTCCGGATCACGTGGCAGGGATTCGGTTCGATGATCCAGCAATCGGTGTCAACTGGCCGATATCGGTAGACGTTGTGTCAGAACAGGACCGCAGTTGGGAACTCCTGGAACGTACCAAGCCAGGGACGAGTTAGTTTTGAGAGATTGGTACACAGCATTGTTGAGCCCGCTCGGCGGAACATCGACGCCAAACATACGCGCAACGATTTTCTTTGTCGTAGTACAGGGTCGAGTGTCAAGCCCACGATCTCTGGTCCAACGTTCAAATTAGGATTCTCTGTAACCGATCGCCGAACTGGATCGGGAACTCGGCCTTGGCCGCGTGCCAGGTGATCGGCTTGCTCTTCCGCTTGGCAGCGACATTCTCAAGCACCGGCCAGATCAGCTTGGTCGCCGCTTGATCGTTCGGAAAGTGGCCACGACCGTGGACCGCTTTACGGACCTGGCTATGTAAACGCTCGACCGCGTTACTCCGTCCGAAGTGCGGATGTCTTAACGTCTGTCATCTACTTGAAACGGAATAGGCGGCCCTGCGTCTCCCCGCCACGTGTGACTGAGCACCTGGAAAACCTTCGGTACGCCAGACCGCCCAACTATCAGCTTCCCAATTCGCCACGATCCACCCATCGATAGATGCTCAGAATCGAAATAAAGTCCCCTTCCACTGCTGTCGAATGGAGAACACATGAAGTTCTTGCAGATCGCGTCCGTCACGTCGAAATACTCTACTCCCTGCGTCCGCTGTGCATATGCAATGAGGGACTCGTTCATTTTCGACACCGCCACATCGATCGACAGGCCTTGATCAGCACAACTCACCAACGGATAAAGTTCTGCCTTTTGGAGACACTTTCGATCATACCCGGCAAACACCGGCGCCTTACCGATCAGGATCACGCGCTTGTGGTTGCGCACGAGTTGGTCGATCGTTGCAAAGAATCGGTTCAGGAATTCGGGGTTCCTTTTCTGGTATGACGGCCAAGATGCCGAAATGATGAGCGTGCGAGTCGACCCAATGAGGGGCGCCACTGCGTCCAGCGATCGAGCACAGTCATCTTGTCGCTTAGGTTCGGCGAAGTCGGCTCCGTCGCCAAGCAACGGAGGGCAAGAAGAGTGTTCAACGTTCCTGAAACTGAAATGTGCCGCGTTCGCGAAAGCACCAATCACCCCAATGAAGTGCGCAGCGTTCGAGTCGCCCCATAGCAGCGCATCGACCTTAGGGCCGCTTTGTTCGCCGACGACACAGCGCGGGTTCGCGAGATCCTTATCCGTGATCAAGTATTTCTGGCACACGTAGCCGTAGGCGTATGCCGGGCGAAGATCACTGAACTTAGTCGAGTGCGAGCGTGGCCCGTATCCATGTGTGACGATCACTGCCAGGCAGAGTGCTGCTACCACGCCGGCTGGCACCACGAATTGACGTACGAGAACGGGCCGAAACGCAGCCCGCGACCTTCTGGTCGGGCGCTCAACAAAGGCGTACGTGAGCCACGCGAGTACGAAGGTCGAGAGAAATATCGCGCTGGCCGCAAGTGGCCCTACGCTACCGAATCCATATCGAAAGAACGCCAACAGAGGCCAATGCCACAAGTACGCCGAGTAGGACACGAGGCCAATCCACACTAGGGGCTTAGCCGACAACAGCGAACCAATCGGGCTTCCCTGCGTCGCTCCCGCGTAGATCAGCATACCCGTACCCAGCGTGGGTGGGAGCGCCCGGAACCCTGGGAAGATGCTCTCCTCGGAGAGAAATACAAAACTGCCCGCTATCAAGAAGCATCCGACCGATCCGATAAACAGCGAGGCGACCCTGGATCCCGGCGTGATGAAGTTTCCGACAAATGCAATCGCCAGAATCGCGCCAATCATGAGTTCACCGGCGCGGGTCGGTATCATGTAATAGACAAACTCTGGCGACCATTTGAAGAGGTACTCGCCGATGAGAAACGACGCAGCGCCAACCGCAAACAACACCCCGAACAGCCAACCGGCGCGAAGGCGACTGAGCATGAGCAGCGCAAGCGGCCACATGATGTAGAACTGCTCCTCCACGCCCAGCGACCACAGGTGCAAAAGCGGAATCTCCCTACTGTCGTTGGCGAAGTAGGTTTGATCGCCATAAATCCAGAAGTAGACGTTCGCGAACGAAAGGATGGACCATATGCCGGAGCGCGCCGTTGCTTCGGCATCCTCGGGAATCATTAGCAGTTGGGCCAACACAACGGTTATGCCTACAACGAGGATCATCGCTGGAACGATGCGCTTGATCCGGCGTCTGTAGAAATCCAAAATTGAAAAGCGCGTCCCGCGCATCTCTTCGAAAATGTTCTGGGTTATCAGAAAGCCGGAGATAACAAAGAAGATGTCCACTCCAACGAATCCCCCGGGAAGGATCGCCTCGTTGACGTGGAACGCGATGACGGAGAGGACCGCGATTGCACGCAGTCCATCAATATCAGGTCGATATAGTCGAGGACTTTGAATGGTGTGTAGGCTACGGTGAGCTGTGTCAAATCATGATACTAGACGCGAGGCAAGGAGCGCCTATGTCGCATGTGTTCCTAACATTCGACCAACAACCTCCTCAAATCAATCGTCGGGTCGATACGCGGTGATCACCTATTCTAGGTCGCTTCCACGAACGTCCTATTAACTCGGCAATAGATCTTGCGACCACCTCGACTTGTCCACGAATTGCCGAATCATGCCGCGGAACGCGCCGCGAACCACGTGGCGTACAAGGTTGGCGAGCAAGCGTTCAGCTACAGCGAGCTCGTCACGATGAGTTCTGCCGTCGGCAGTGCGCTTCGAGAGGTCGGTCTGAATCGATACGATCGGATAGCGATCTATCTGCAGAAGCGCTCCGAGTGTATCGTCTCGATACTCGCCGCCAGTCACGCGGGCTGCGCATTCGTACCCATCAATCCTATCTTGAAGCCCGACCAGGTCATCCACATTCTTCGGGATTCGGGGGCCAAGGCCTTAGTCACATCGGCGGCTCGACTTCAGACGCTTTCCAAGCTGTCACTGTGCCAAGAACTAAGCGTGCTGGTACTCGTCGATAGCAACGGCGCCGATGACCGCATCACCACATTGAGATGGTCCGACCTGGCCTCAGCGACACCGGGCACGCCGCGCTCGGCGCTGGAAACCGACATGGCCGCCATTCTATATACATCGGGGAGCACCGGAAGACCAAAAGGTGTGGTGTTGTCGCATCGAAATATCGTGGTGGGTGCACAAAGCGTCGCGAGCTATTTGGAGAACGACGAACAGGATCACATCCTGTCCGTACTGCCGCTGAGTTTCGATGCCGGGATGAGCCAACTGACAACCGCGTTCAGCGTCGGGGCGCAGGTGATTCTGCTCGACTATCTCCTGCCGCAGGACGTGGTTCGCGCGTGCGACGCCAACGCGGTAACTGGAATTACTGGCGTACCTCCGCTTTGGATGCAGCTTGTTCAGCAGCAATGGCCGCCGCATGTCGCCAAAAACCTCCGATATTTCGCCAATACGGGTGGGCGAATGCCACGCGATACGCTCCAACGATTGCGTTCCGTATTCACCAAGGCGAAACCGTACCTGATGTATGGTCTAACCGAGGCATTTCGCAGCACCTACCTGCCGCCTGAACAAGCGGATCTCCGACCCGATTCCATCGGGAAAGCGATCCCGAATGTCGAGATTCACGTTCTGCGTGCCGACGGAACCCCATGCGGCGTGGATGAACCCGGCGAACTCGTGCATCGCGGTCCGCTAGTCTCGCTTGGCTACTGGAACGACCACGCAAAAACCGCGGAGCGGTTTAGGCCCGCTCCGTGCCAACCCGATCAACTGCCCATACCCGAGATCGCCGTTTGGTCCGGCGATACCGTGAAGCTCGACAACGAGGGATACCTGTACTTCATTGGCCGGCAGGACGACATGATCAAGACGTCGGGCTATCGAGTCAGCCCGTCCGAGATCGAGGAGGTGGCGTTCGATTCGGGACTGGTCAAAGAGGCCGTGGCATTAGGCGTTGCGCATCCGATGCTCGGAGAGGCGATTGTCGTTGTCGCGACTCGATCGTCGCGTGGCGAACCGACCACCGACGCCCTTCTCAAGTGGTACCGTACCAAGCTACCGCTGTATATGGTGCCCGCGCGCATCGAATGGCATGCGGATCTACCGAGGAATGCGAACGGTAAGATCGATCGTGTGTTGTTGAAGACTGCCTTAGCCAACACATTTGTGGACTCAGTGCCTTGAAAGCCACATCGAGCAACAGCCGGTTGCAACACTTCGACACGAGCGAGTTTCGCGATCCCGCGGGATGGATTTGCGTAGGTGGCCGACGGGTTACGGATATTGCCGAGGAACTCGGAAGCACCCCGCTCTACCTATATGATGCCCAGAGGATCCGTCAACGCATCAGTCATCTGCGCGCGCACACGCCCGATTCGGTCAAGATTCACTATGCGATGAAGGCGAACCCACATCCGCTTGTTGTCGACCTGATCTCAGGTCTCATCGACGGTATCGATGTCGCGTCGTCTGGTGAGCTCAGCGTTGCATTGCAGACGAATTTGCCGCGCCGAGAGATCAGCTTCGCCGGACCAGGGAAGCGCCCGGCTGAGCTTTTGCACGCCATCGAAAGTGGAATCGTCATCAACGCCGAATCGGAAACCGAGCTGGGGCGAATCGACGACATTTCTTGCAGCACTGGTCGACTGGCCAATGTCGCGATCCGGGTCAACCCCGATTTCGAGTTGAAGGGATCTGGGATGCGTATGTCCGGCGGTGCCAAACCATTCGGCATTGACGCGGAGCGTGTACCCAAGGCGCTACGGGCGTTGAACACCGAGCGCTGCACATTCCAAGGCATCCACATCTTCAGCGGTTCGCAAAATCTGAATGCTGCGGCGATATGTGATGCCCAGACTAAAGCGCTCGACCTCGCGCTGAAGTTGTGTGAGGACGCGCCAGTTGCGCCGCGCTTCATCAATCTCGGCGGTGGGTTCGGCATCCCGTATTTTCCTGGCGACAGACCATTGGATATCGTCCCAATTGGGGCTCATCTTGCGCGTCTCGCCGAAAAGCTTCGCCAGCACCATCGCGAATGCGCAATCGTCATTGAGCTGGGACGATACATCGTTGGTGAGGCCGGCTTATACGTCTGCAAAATCGTCGACCGAAAAATCTCGCGCGGCCAGACGTTTCTGATCGCAGATGGCGGACTGC
Organism: uncultured Gammaproteobacteria bacterium; assembly: GCA_963735085.1. Lineage (GTDB taxonomy): Bacteria > Pseudomonadota > Gammaproteobacteria > Pseudomonadales > Azotimanducaceae > DATJGR01. Next base: position 23,867 of record CAVTJP010000003.1, on the reverse strand, counting down.
ATCATCACCTTGCCGCCTCAGGCAACTTCGGTCAGGTGATTCGGCGCAACTACCCGATCGCCGTCGCACGACCCTCGTTCGACACGGAGTTGGAGGAGGTATCCATCGTGGGACCGCTTTGCACACCGTTGGACATTCTCGCCAACAACGTGATGCTGCCGCGTGCCGATGTCGACGATTTGGTCGTCGTGTTTCAGTCAGGCGCCTATGGATTTACGGCCAGTCCAAGAGGATTCCTGAGCCACCCCGAGCCATCCGAATTGCTAGTTCAGCCCATCCGGTAGGTGAGTTGCTCCAACGCGAGAGCATGCCGCTTTCTGGAAAATTGCGGTACATCTCGCGCGGCTACGACACTCATCGTACCCTGCTCCACGCTGTCGATGAACCGCAGTAGCAGGTCGTGGATCGCTGACGTGTCGTCCAACGGCGCCAACGTATCGATACCCAGCTCGAGCAACACGCGTGCGGTATCCCCTTTCGGATCGGTCAGCGCGAGAATCGGCGTTCCCGATCGAAGGTATTCGTAAATCTTCGCCGGAATCTGGTGATTGCAGTTCGATGCCTGCAAAACGAGCAGCCCGGTCACTGTCGCCATTTCCAGCAGAGCTTGTCGATAGCCTATCGCCGGTTCGAGCTGCACGATGTCGCCAATCTTCAACGCATCGATCTGCGCGCGGTACGTTTCTTCCGACCCGCTTGCACGCAGTACCACCCGCAAACGTGTTCCATCGATCCCGTCCGCTGTCTTCAGGCACCGCAACGCATCGAACAGATGTGTCGGGTCGCGTTCTGACGGATACACGATACCGCTGTGGAGCAACGTGATCAGCCCGTCAGGCTGACGGGGTTGTCGACCACGCGCTGCATCTACCTCTGCAAAGTAGCGTTCATCGTATCCGTTTGGCACAACACTGAACGACGTAGCGTGCTTGGGATAGCGCTTGGAGTACATCTCGAACGCGCCTTGCGTCGTGAACACACATCGATATGCGCACGCAACTGCGCGCTTTTCGATCCAGCGATATACACGACGTTGAAGCTTATCTGCGGGATAGGTTTCCTCTGTCATCGAATCGCGAAAATCGACAATCCATGGGCGGCGCGCAATTCTCGTCAACAACAACGCCAACAGATGCGCCGAAGCGATCGGGTACGTTGACCATATCCACACGGGTTTGTGTTTGAGCGCAATCCATAGCCCCGTCAATAACCCCGTGGCAACCCACGTCGCCCAAACGTCTGGTAACGCGACGAATCTCGGATACTTCCCCGCAATCGACAGATCGCGCGCTGCATCCATCGCGTACGCGCGATAGACCTTCACCCGGTGGTCGATATCGACAATCTGATCATCTCGTATCGATCGATATGTTTTTCGGCTGACGGACAGCACGATGGGGCGCCACCCCATCTCCGCCAGATCGTTTGCCAAGCTCAACGTGCGTTGCAGGCCACTGCTCTCTCCAAGTGGCGGAAAGTGGAAGGCGACAAGTAGAACCGCGCGCCCGTGCTGGTCGTTGACTCGTTGAGGCATCGCTATGCGACCACTGCGCGTCGAATCTCATCGATCATCCAAGCCACTTCCATATTGGTCAGTTCTTGATGACACGGAAACTGGAGCAGATCCCGGGCGTATGAGGCGCTCGTAGGGCATGCGTCACGATTTGCGAGCTCCCAACGAAAAATTGGAACCCCGGCATGCTTCAGCCTTGGAAAAACCGATTGTTCGTCGTAGACGACCAACGGATACGCGTACGGAACTACCCCGTCTGGAAAGGTTTCGAACACCGGGCGACAGCCTGGAAGTGCGCAAAGCGCTTGGTGGAATGCAAGATAGTGTCTGCGGCGAGTTTCCACTATGCGTCGACGCGACGACAGACTAACCAGCGCTCGCGAAGTCATTGACATTCGCACGTCGATCCAGTCGGGTTCGAACTCCGATCCGCCTTCGGAGGATCCCGGTGTCGCGAACGTCGGTTGCTCCGTGGTCGTCCTGCTTCTAGTCAACATAGATTTTGCAATACGTTTCATCGTAGCGAAGGGTCGCAGATACCGCATTCGCCCGTAGGCATTCGCTGATTCGACGACGTCCCCGAACGCCTTCAATTCGAACCCAAGAGTGCCCCTCGATGGTTTCGGCAGCAGTTTGGCGCGCGAAGCAACATAGCCACCGTCTGTCGCGGCGTAGATCTTCGGTACGCTGCTGATCGCATAGGCTCCGATGCTACCAACAGGCAGTCCGCTGTACCTGGAAAACTCTGAGTGCGCACAGTCTTCGATCACGGCGATTCCTTCGCCCGCAACGCTCATTACCTTATCCATATCTTGTGGAAACCCGAAGTAGTGAATCACCAACAACGCGCGAGACCTCGAAGTAATCCTCTTCTTCAGGTCGGGATAGTCGACGCCAAGATTGCGATCAACGCGGTAGTAGACTGGGCGCGCACCCATCCAGTTGATAGGCTGAACAACGGCAGGGCAGTTGAAAGCCGGGACAAGGACTTCGTCACCGGCAACCAAGCCAACCGACCGCAGCGACCAGGCCATCGCCGCTCTACCGCTCGTCAGCCGTCGCGCGCCGCTTCCATCGAACGCACTCCGGTAGCGCCGATCCAGGTTACCAATGCCAAACGCGCGGACCGACAGTACGGGACGCGGGGGAATCCGCGGGCGCGGATATTCATTCCAACGCTCGGACGGCCAGTTTGACTCCGCCACTACTCGACTGCTTGCTCAGGTAGATCGCCGGATGCATCGACGGACTCGACCTTGCCGCCCGAGGAAGCGAACCATTTCGAACGCATATCGTGCAGGCGGGCAAACATTGAGTTCCGAAACGCGTTAACGTGGTACATGCGCCTCAGATCGTCCGTCAAGCGTCGATGCCAGTCCATTGCCTTGCCGTAGAATTCAACACACCGAAATTCGCCGCTCTCATAGCCCAACCGAATCATCTCTTGCTTCAACAGCATCGACGGCGACATTTGTTGGACGTGCTCGTCGTGAGTCGTTTTGAGAACGATCAGGGTATCGTCTCTGCACAGACACAGATCGATCGCGACCAACTGTTCACCGAAATAGAGTTCAAATACCCTCGCTGCACCTAGCAACGCATACCGCTCCATCAGCGCGCCATAAAATCGCGCCTGAACGCTGTCTCGCGTCAACGCGGTTCCCATTTCAGACTTCCAGCCACGACATTCAATATCGCAGTAGCGATCCACAGCCGGCTTCATCACATCAGCGTTCGCAAGCACCTCACAGCGAATGGATACCGCATCGCGCTCGAGTCTCTTTCGCTGACGCCGAAGATTCTGCTTCAGGTTCTTTCCGCGCGCCGCCCAGTACTCGTCGAAGTTGCCTGTTAGTTCGAGCCTTGCGATATCCACATAGTCCAAACGACGCAACAATCCGATCGAATCGCACGCCACGTTGACCAACGGATCCTGCTGCGTGATACCGAGTTGAAGGCAAATCCCCGGCAAGGCCCGAACGATTGAACCATACAGTTGCTGGGGATCTACCGATCCATCGACAATCCAAGCAGCCACCGGCGCCTGCGACGGCTGAAACGTTTCCCATACAAACGGCCGGCCCGGTCGAACAATTCCTACCGCGACAGTCTCGCGAGCGGACGAACACACCACAATCTGCTCGCCTCGATTACCGAAGTATTCGAGCAACAGCTCAAAGAACTCGAGGTCGAAGATTGGGAGCAGGCTTTGCCCGGTTCGCACAGAGTTCCAGATTGCTCGAATCGAATCCAATCTCGCCGTCGATTGTATGTCTACTTTTATCAAGGGACTTCCCAGGTTCGCTTTTGCGGGCCGAAAGCTGGCATCGCAACTGCGAGAACGTTCTCAAACGGCGTCTCGCGATCGTGATGCCCATGCTACGATTAGGCCACATCCAACGTTCAATATTCCATTTGCAGGCGGTCATGAATCAGCGTCGAGCATGGAGACTGATATTCATCGCAATGAGTATGGTTGCATGGGTTCGTGCGGCAAACGCCGGCGTCGCGGACTGCGGCTCACTGGACAACGCTTATGGACCCTATGACTATCGCGATCCATCGACGCTGGGCAAGGGAGGGCCGCGGTATCTGGTAGACAGCGCTCACTTCACCATCGATGTCCAGACGCTGGCGCACGGATCCACGTCAGACCTACCCGGCTCTGATCTGGACTACACGCTACGGGCCTTTCCGAATCATCATGCGGCGCTCTACAGCATGATCAACTACTATACGGACGCGTTGGCCAAAACGCGCCCGCCGATGCGTCGGTCAGCCGAATGCTACTTTGACCGCGCAATTCGATTCCAACCCGATGATGAAACGGTGTGGATGCTCTACGGCGTGTATCTCAGTCGAATCGACAAAATCGGGGATGCGATTGAAAAACTCAAACACGCCGAGGAGTTGAATCCAAAAGCTCCGGAAGTCCATTACAACCTGGGCCTGATGTACATCAAGGCGGGCAACTATGACGCCGCACTGAGCGAGGCGCGCATCGCATACCATGCAAAATACCCGCTCATGGGTCTAAAGAAGGAACTCAAAGAAAAGGGCGTGTGGAAGGAACCATGACCCCGCGGTGCATCGAGAACGCGCGCAAATTTCCTCATCGCGGCAACACGGCCCATTGTGTTGCGTTGACCTGATCTGAAACGAACGCGCCGTAGTTCGATGCATTCGTAAACCTCGAATACGCGACAGCAGCACCCGGCGCGCCGTGATCTACAGCATACACGATCGCAGGCGTGAAGTTGGCGCCATACGAGGTTGCATCGGGAAAATGGCCGTTGATGATCGACGTGCCTAGCGAGCAGGTCTGCGTCCCATCGACCGCGCCCGTTGCAGCCGAGTGGTTCCACGCGGCTGCCCAAGAGGCGTCCCACACAATGAAGCTCGCGTCGCCATTGTGTGCCGGATCGAGAGTGCCGACGACGGGAGCGTATGGTAAGCCCTGTCGGTAGCACCAGGTCGTGGAGTCGCCCATCCGACCAATGGGAACCTTGTAGGTATGGTCCCGAACGACCTGATGTGAGGCTTTGCCTGCACCGCTAAGTACATCGAGGTCCCACGTGAACCCAAAGCACTGTGCGATGAAGTCACCTTGCCAAATCGGTATCGCCAACGCCGGGAGAACCGCCTCTGCTGGCGAATACGCACCCGGGTTGTACATGTTCGAAGGGTAGCCAAGCGGGCAGTTCAGACCGTTGTTCTGCCAATAGGACAGCGTTCCGGGCATGGCCGCCAACCAATCTGTTCTCACCTTCGTGTCCGCGGGAGTCGGCCCGGCGTCGGGATATAACGAAATCGCCATCATCTGGGTTCGGAGGGCCCAAGCTCTTCCCCGATCCTCTGACAGATTGATCGACGCGCCACCCCCATTGTTAGCTACCAAACCGCGACTGGTTGGATTGCTCTGCATGTGTGTACGCGCCGCCCAGAATGCAACCGTCTCAAGGTGCGTCCACCGGCCGGTGATCAGATAGCCGAGATAGCCAGAACCCGGCATGTGCGCGACGGTACCGGCACCGAACGAATTGCCATTCGAGCCGGTGCCGTCCGCAACCGGATCGACGTTCCACCCGGCCGCGTCGAGGTTGGGCCGAGTCGTCAGCGCAAGTGGACGCTGTGTGGACTCGTCGCGATAGCAAACCGGCCATGAATTTGCCGCGTAGGCATTTGCGACAACCGACTTGTATGCGCGAGCGTCTCCAGTGACGCAGTACGCCGCATCCCACCTAGGCATGATGCCAATATGGTCCGACGATCCGGCTCCCGCCAATGAACCGCCGGTGAGGCTGCCATTGCTCAATGGCGTGATCGCTTGATAGACGCTGTTCAGGTACGCCGCATTTGGCGCAACCGAGTAGTTTGGCACCACTTTAGTCGAACGCAGATACGCGTGGTCATGCGAGGGGATTACCCGCGTAAAGTCGGTCAGTCCGTTCTCTCCGTCGTACCAGTTGATTGTCATCCAACGGGTGCGCGGCCAATGAGTCAATGACGCTGAATACCGGACTGTGCCGTTAATCGTGATCGTTGCGGTGTAGGTCTTGTCTGTGGGCGACGCTACTTTCATGTAGCCGTTTTCAACGCACGTCTCAATCTCGATCTGACTCGCATTGTAGTAGCGGACGTAAAACCAGACAGCCAGATGTGCATCGCCACCAACCGCAGATCGATAATGAAACTCCGACATCTCGGCGCCCAAAATCGACCGGACTGGGGAACCGAGCAGGCTCGAAAGCTTGACCGTCCCGAAGCCGGATAATTCAACCTGCGCGGACGGAGCGGCCGCTACCAAAGCAGCTTCTGCAAGAGGAGTACCACCCGACAAAGAACCAGTTCGCTTCACCGTGACGGTGGCTGCAGCGTTGGGAGCCAGAGTTTTTCTCCCGGACAACACCGCGAACTTGACCGATCCGTCCGACCAACGATTGCGAACGTCGGCCTGGAACGTTCCCAGATCCGACGAGACGAACTGCCCCGACGGGATATCCCCTCGCCGAAACGGTTGGCCGATTGTAAACGGCAACAACGTACCACCGGCCGCGCTAACAAGGTTAAAAGATGTGACCGAAGCGGCGTCGCACGACGTACTGACTGCGGACTCGCTATCGAGTTGCACATTCGGTGGTGGACACGGCGCAGAAGTCGCGCCGCGAGCCCATTCGGATCCTCCCATGACCCCCAAGCCGATGGACCCGGCAGTTACCAAAAAGTCACGTCGCTTCATTAATTACTCCCTTCGATCCGCCAATCGCCCGAATCCATTCAAGATAGAACACACTCGGCCTGTACGGCGGTGACGCAGAATGCGTGCAGTTCCCATCACGATAACCTGATGACGACCGCTGGGCCGTCGGAAGCGGCGACAAAGCCAATCGCACCATCCAACAACACCGCCCGCTTGTAGCTGCCGTTCGTCGTCGCATTGGGAATCGGATCGCCGCCCATCGTGTGCGGAGTCATTGCAAATGTAGTTGGGTGCATCTCAAAGAGAGTCGAATACCCGGGGCTGGACGTTGTCCCCCCGAAGATCCAAAACTTGTCTCGAACAGCATCGTAGAGGGGCGTCACGGCCCCATTCGAGAGGATGCTCGTCGGACTGTACGTTCCCTCAGCAAGCGTTTCGGCGGCCCAGTTGATTGTCCACATTCGGTTGTTGCCGGACCCCATCACGAACACCCGGTTCCGAGAGGTATCGTGGCACAAAACAGCGTCGTTGACGGCGAAGTTTGCAGACAGGTTCCGCACCGACCCCCAAGTTTCATTCGAAGTGTTGTAGAAAGCGAACTGGGTGCCACCCGGATTAAAATAGAGAACTTTCTTCGTAGTGGGATCAAACGCGGTCCACGGCCGATCAGTGCCGCCGACCAACGGTGGATCGGGCATGCGGCTCCACGTCGTCCCCTGGAACCGCCAGATATCGCGCGTGAAACCCCCAGCGCCCCAGGACCCACCTCCGAACACGTAGACCTTTTCGCTGGCAAACACAACTCCGTCGTAGGTGTGTTTGGCGGACATACGGCCATCGCTATACTGCGTGTAATTTGTTGGGTCCCCTTGTGCGATCGTGGGGGCTGCGCCAACGGCGCTCTGGCTGCCAGAAGCGATTGAAAATCCGTTGGGAGCCGACGCGCCGGAAAAATCGTACACATAAATTCCATTGTTAGCGGAATCGCCGTGGCCGCCGCCAAGAATGAACAATCGATTCGTTGCTGAGTCGCCAATTCCACCACTCCACGCAGACAGAATCGCAGGCAAGCCCACATCGCCCGGGTCCGAACTGAGCCACGCTTCGGGAGTCGTGCTGCGCATGGTTGCCTTCCCATTACTCGGCGCGAGAGATCCGGAAAGCTGGCGAACTTCAAATGGTGCCATCGAATTCAAGTAGCCGATCGTCGAACTGCCATTGGCGCAGACCGTCGCAACGGACTGCGCGTCGCCGTCGATTTGCGTCAGAGGTGGGGGGCACGGGACGGTCGCGACACCGAATGCGAACGGGGAGCCGACAGTCGCAGCAAGGGCAACTGACCCTCCTCGGAGCAGGAGATCACGGCGCTTCATTGTCAATCTCCCTATACGGTCTTGCTAGGCTGCGAATCGTCATGACTGTGGAACGATCGCGCGAGCATCTTCTTGGATATGCGGAATCCCAACTCGCCCGACCGCCTGCACGTCCGAAATATCGGGTCATTCGGATACAAGCGCATCGGCGTACCGGTTCGTACTGTAGTTGTAGGCATCCGGAATGCGTGTGACGGATTTCACGTTTCTATGTCCTATCTTCTGAAGCGTCTCGACCAACGGTGAACGCCGGCTAACGGTCAAGCAACAATCGATCCTTCACGAACTCCAGCGTATCGGCACGTCGTTGTAGCGCGACGTCTCGAATTCTCGTGCGCGCAATAAGCGCCCCGTTTGCAACCGTCTCATGCTCCGACGCTTGGTATCCGCCTCGAATCTTCCGCTCGAGGCGATGCTTGATGCGAAACGAATACCGTCTCAATTGAGGCGGCCGTAGAACGGTAAGCGCAAATGAGAACCGCGCCATCATCGACGGTGCCTGGTCGAACGCGAACCCGTATGCAGATGGATACGCTGCCAACTTCGGATCGACTCGCCGAATGAGTGCCGCCTCCAACCTGCCAAGGTTCTTGAGACTCAGCGGTGTCGCAAGCGCCGCGCGCACTACATTAGGTTCGACAAGTGGTGTCATCGCGAATCCAAGTCGGCAGTTGATTGAGGTGTTTCGCGCCATCCAGAATCGACAGCGAAACAGTGGGTACGTTCTTTCGACATCGAGTCGCGTCAAATTGGCCGCATTGCAACCGAGTTGATTGGCCAATTTTTGCTCAAGGCGCCCATAATATTCTGATTCATCGAATGCCTCCGAACAGTCCGCCGGATCGAATCTGGAATAGAACGCGTATAGCAACTCACGAATTCTGTAGTCGCGATCCGCAAGATAGTAGAAGTTCCTAAAGATTTCTCCACCACCGCCATTCAACAGCAAATGCCCATCCGACATGCGTGTCGCACGTGTCGCGAGATCGATACCAGAATCGAAGATTCCATCGATAGGATACCCGTCGAAGTACAGGTAGTTCCGCTCGATGGCGTCGGCGCGGTCCTCGGGGGTGAAGCGTAGCCTGGATTTGTCGACGTGCTCCAACTTCAGGCCCTCGCCGGCACAGATCTGTTTGGCGATTCTAACGTCTGGGTCTCGGTCAGTGCCGTATACGTGAAGGCGCGGCCGGACACCGCGTGCTCGCAACAGCGCGAGAATCAGCCGCGAGTCGTATCCACCTGAGATCGCCGTGTCGATACGGTCGCCCGCACAGTTGACGATGGAGTCGAACACTGGGTTCAAGGCGGCCAGAACCTGATCCACCTGATCGGCCAGTGAGCAATTGGCGACGTCGACCCGACCGACGGGGTCGACTCTGCGCTCCGACAATCCGCACGTGATGTTGTGTGTGCGTTCGGATTCCACCCTCTCTACTTGCTTGCAGATGGTATCGGTGCCAAAAGTCGACTCTTGAAACAAGTATTCGTAGGCGCCCTGAACGTTCAGCGTACGCCGCTCGCAGGATTCTACGGTCGCGAGGAATGACGTCGACCACACCGAGTTCGCACCATTTCGATAGACGCACAGATGTCCGAGCCAATCCGTGAATAGTCTGAGCTGGCCGCCGTCCCAGTACGCGATCGCATATGCTCCAAAGAGCGCGGCCTCATCTACGGCGTCCGCTTCAAGGTCCTGGAGGAGGCGCCGAGCCGCCGACTCCTGCCAGTGGTTTCTGTAGAAAATGGTTCCCGCCACGGCGAGATATGCATCTGTGTCGGATTTGGCGATGCACGATGGCGCGCCGCTCCAAGTTCCCGCGACCCAAACGCGATAGGCGCCCGCGTGCAAGCACACCAGCGCGGGTGCATGTTGCTTCTCGAACACCTCGAGCGCGCGTTCAGAACCCACGCTGGAAATAAACAGTCCGCCCACGATTCTCCCAAGGTCGCACCATCGTTACATCGCCACAACTGCAGCGTCTCGCTGTCGATGCTAACGTATTGCCCATCTCCACGGCGCCTCAAACGTTCTCCCTATGACGGTTGATATCAGCGAGTTGAACAGTTCGAACATGCCGGCGTGGGATGCGTTTGTCGATGCATGCCCAACGGCAACGTTTTTTCATAGGTCCGGCTGGAAGACGATTCTAGAGCGCGTCTTTCGGCACCACACACACTACCTGATGGCGAAAGAAGATGGTGCAATCGTCGGCGTGCTGCCGCTCGCCGAGCTTCGCAGTCAACCTGTTTGGCCATCATCTCGTATCGACGCCGTTTTGCGTCTACGGTGGCGTTGCGGCGATATCGGAGCTCGCCGCACACAAATTGACAGAGGCGGCCTGTGAACTGGCGAATCGCTAAGGTCGAGGACCTCGAGATGCGCAACCTCAGGCGTCAACGGACCGACTGGGCGACGAAGGACTTATACGTCACGTTTCGCAAACCGATGGAGGTGGATCACGATCTGAACATGAAGGCCATTCCGCGCAAGCAGCGTGCAATGGTGCGCAAAGGTGTCGAGGCTGGCCTGACGAGCGATCTTGATGATGGTGTCGAGAGGCTCTATCGAATTTATGCCGAAAGCGTTCGCAATCTGGGCACGCCGGTTTTCACCAAGTACTTACCTCGAAACGCTCCGCGATGTATTCGCCGACGACTGCGACGTGTCGATCATTCGCCACGGAAGCCATGACATTGCCGGTGTATTGAGCTTCTATTTTCGAGACGAAGTACTCCCATATTACGGCGGCAGTCGACCACTGGCGCGAGATCTCAAAGCCAACGACTTCATGTATTGGGATCTGATGCAGCGGGCAGTTGAGCGAGGCGCGAGGACGTTCGACTTCGGTCGAAGCAAGATCGACACGGGACCATACAACTTCAAAAAGAATTGGGGATTCGAACCGACGCCGCTCACCTATGAGTTCTATCTGGTAACCGCCAAGCAAGTACCCAGGGTGGATCCCACAAACCCCAAATACCGCCAGTTCATCAAGATGTGGAAGCGGTTGCCGCTTCCGATCGCGAACAGTCGTGGGGCCATTTCTTGCGCGCAATCTCGGCTGATCCAAAGCGATCGTCACTTTGACTGAGAAACCACCGCTACTGTTCCTGTGTCATCGCATCCCGTTCCCCCCCAACAAGGGAGACAAGATTCGCTCGTACCATTTGTTGCGCTACTTGTCGGAGCGATTCCGGGTGTACCTGGGCTGTTTCGTCGACGATCCTTCGGACGATGCCTACGTTGCACGTGTGGCAGAGCTTGTGCGCAGGCAGCCATATCGTGCGATTGAACCGCCGATACGCACAGCTGAGAAGTGCAGCAGCGCTTATCGCCGGTGCACCGCTTTCGGTGCGCTACTACCGCCAATCGTCCTTGTTGGACTGGGTCCGAAAGGTAGTACCCCGCGAAGCGATTGACCGCGTACTGGTCTTCTCTTCGGCAATGGCGCAGTACGCGCTGATTCCTGAGCTACGCGGCGCCCGCGTCGTTGTGGATTTTGTCGACGTCGACTCCGACAAGTGGACACAGTTCGCGCGCAGCAAATCCGCCTGGTCGGCATGGCTTTATCGCCTGGAAGGTAGGCGTCTCGCGGCCTACGAAGAATACGTGGCACAGCAGTCATGTCTCAGTATCTTCGTATCCGATGCCGAGGCTGAACTGTTCCGCGCGCGTTTGTCCGACGATTCGGTGTCTGTCGTGTCCATCACCAACGGCGTCGATACTGAATACTTCAGTCCCGATCCCGCCCGTCCCAACCCCTACCGTTCCGACGAGCATCCGATCGTATTCACTGGCGCCATGGATTACTGGGCAAACGTCGATGCAGTGCGTTGGTTTGCGACCGATGCGCTGCCGTTGATCATCCAACGCGACGCTGCCGCGCGCTTCTACATCGTTGGTTCGAAGCCGACAGACGAAGTCGCTCAATTGGCTGGCCCGCACATTAGCGTAACCGGAGGCGTGCCCGACGTACGCCCGTTTCTCGAGCATGCCCGCGTGGTCGTGGCGCCGATGCGAATCGCCCGTGGCATTCAAAACAAGGTGCTCGAAGGCATGGCAATGGCGAAACCGGTGATCACAACGCCAAAGGGATTCGAAGGTATCGACGCATTGCCAGACAGAGAGCTTCTGTTGGCCACCACTGCTGAAGATTTCTGCAACAGGATCATTGCGCTGTCCCGCGATGAGAAGCGTGTAGCGATCGGTCGGGCAGCGCGTCGACGCGTGATCAGGGCATACAGTTGGACGTCTTCATTGTCCGGACTGGCCGACCATTTGAATAGGTGAGCGCATTGCTGCATTGGAGCCGCGCATACGTGAGTCCGCTTGCATGATGGGGACGAATGCGCACGCCAACGCCAGAACCCAGAAATAAACCTCGGTCCTCTGCTGAGGCGAAAACAGTCCCGCAACGAATACCACAACAAACATGGCTGCTACGCCCGCACTAAGCCAGCCCGCCTCCACATCACCGCGCCGGTTGCACCACCGTCGATTGATACGGATCCGCTTGACCAACGACCAGACAATGGCCAGCCAGAGAATGACCCCGGGAAATCCTTGGTCCACCAAAGCACTCATAATGCTGTTGTGCGACGAACGACCCGCGGCGCCGCTGAGGTACTTTGGATCCAAATAGCTATAGCTGAGCGCTGCGGTTCCTCCACCTCCAACCCCGAAGGGGTGATCCAACACCATTTGCCATTGAACTTTGAAGAGCATGAGGCGAGTCGCCACGCTCAAGTCGTCATCAGCCTGCTCAGTCACCGGTTCAGTGAGCGTACTCATGCGTTCGATGAATGTGGCGCTCGCGACATAACCAAGCAGAAGGACCGCGAACACCGCATAAGGGAGCACCCGGCGAATCTGGCCGAATGGACGGAATAGGTAGAAGGCAAATCCACCTGCCAGGATTGCCAGAAACCCTCCCCGGCTGCCTGACATGACCAGTCCATTGAGGGCAAACGGTACAACGGCGACGACGAGCCACCGACGCCAACGTTTCTCCGCAAAGTAGTATGCCGCAGCGGCATACACACCCGTCGCAAGTTGCATCGCCATACTGTTCGCGTCGTTGATGCCAGGTCCGCCAATTCCGTCCAGTCGCCCATCCGCGCCAGTCGACCACGCCAGCACTCCGAGATAGAGGCACCCCATCGCATGCACCATCAAGAACCCGGCCATATGCCGCTTCGAGTCGACCAACGCGTAGATCAAATAGATCGCCACAAGGTATTTGGCGTAAATGGTCACTTCGTACCAGTTGTCCTGCGGCGCGACCGCCCAAGGGCTTCGGACAAACATCCACAGCACATAGCAAAAGAACAACCACACAGGCGCATGCGAATAAATTGGAACTCGACCGCGTCGTCGGTGAATCAAGGTCGCAAGCAAGGTCACGGCGGCGGAAGACAATGACCAGCGCAGATCCGGGAGTGACCCACCCCACCAACGGTTCGTTGGATCCAGATAAAACACCGCGACGTAGAGATACAGGCCATAGATCGGATGGCGCAAAATCGCCATGCCGAGTCCACCGCAAAAGAGCAAGAGAAACACCACACCGGTAAAGGACACTACGACACCTCTTCTCGGTGAACTCGACCACCTTCCCTTATCGCCGCAAGCCAGTCCAACAGCAACACGAGAAAAGCATCCAGGCTGGGTGAATTGGAAAGCGTGTGGTCTGCCCCAACGAGGTGTGCGAGGTGCACGTTCGGTCGGCGCATCAACGCTGACCACTTCGGGTCACTCACGGTCGCATCCTGAAACTCCTGCGCGGTCAAGTCACGTTCGCTCAGCACAATCAGTACCGGCCGCGTCAGTGTTGCAAGTCCGCGCTGCATTCGTTCAACAAAACTGGGGGACGCTTCACGTTGCACGGGCCTAACGGCTCGGCGAATGTTACGTGCGAAGCTCGCGACGGAGCCACGGATGTCCCAGTTCAGCCCAATCACCTTCGACCAGAAATCCGCACTGAGGATACGCGCTCGGTAGTAATGCCGAGTGTAGGCACGTGCGACGGAGGAAGCTGTGCGCACCCAAGGATTCAACAGTGCTATGCCAACGACGGATGTCTTGATCTCCGGTTGCATCAATACGGCCGATGCGCCATCGCACAGCCCCATCATCACGATGGAGTGATCAGGCAGGCACTCACGCACAACACTCATCGCACAGGCAATATCCTCAGCCACCGATTCAAACGTTCTTGACTCGCCTTCACTATCGCCCATGCCACGATAGTCGAACCTAAAGACCGGATATCCATGCGCCGCCAATCGGCGCGCGATTTGTACGAACTGGCGATGGCTACCTACGCGGTACTGTGGTCCGCCGACCACATTCAGAACGGCGATTGGATGCTCTTGCGCTACCACATGCTCTGCCCGGTGCAAGACGCCGACCAAGCGCGAGCCGCAACATTCGAAAACGAGCGCCTCTTCGCGCGAACTCACACCGCAGATCCAATCAGTACCCCTAAGGTTCGTGCCACCAGCGTTGGATTCCGAACGATCTCAGTTGCCGTCCAGAATGCATCGCCAGGAACAACGGCCGTGTCGCGGATTGCGTGATCCTGCATCAATCGCATCAGGGACACGGAGATTCCGGTCGCGTCGCCGACTTCGAACAGATACAAGGCGCCTAGCTCTGGACCAAGCAATTCACGGAGATCCAGCGCGCGAAGCTCGCTCGCAAATGTCGGTGTCAACACATATCCGCCCACCACAAGCGACTCACCAGCTTCCAACTCGGCCTCCAACTCGCGTCGGTCGCGCTTGCCTTGACCATCGAATACAGACGCAGCAATCAGCAGGCGAAGCCACTGATTTACGATCTGCGATCCACTTGTTGTCGGTTGCCAAAAGACGGTTGAGGAAACGCGCCGAGCGGACTGCTTGATCCAACGCGCGGCCAGCATGCATCCGAACCGTACCGCTACGATCGAGGTGATCTTCATTCCTCGAGCCGCAATCCAATCGGCTACGGCGTCAAGATTCCTGCACCATAGATCGATTGAAGCGTCCTCAAAGTCGCCTTCGCTATCGCCGGTCCCATAAAGATCGGCAACGATCAGCGTGCCGCCTTCTCGCGCCAAAGCAGCGCCGAGTTCTGCGATCAACGACCGCGCCTTGTTCATCTCTTCCGCGAGAGGTTGCACACACAAAACCACATTGCCGAGATCCTTCGACACTGGCGCTCGCTCAACCACAAACAGGCGTCCTTGCGGCGTCTCAATGAACTGGGCGGCAAGAGACACCCCACTCAACGGCGGATTTTCTCCTCGACGAACGCACTGAGACTTCCAACCGTTTCGAAGATATGTGCACTGATCTCGTCGTCATCGATCATTATGTCGAATCGCTCTTCAACTAGCGTCAGTACGGCAACCACAGCCATCGAATCGAATTCCGGCAGGCCACCCAGCAGAGGAGATTCTGCGCGAAATGCATCCGCGCGCGAGCCGAGCTGCAGCGCGTCTCTCAGTATCAGTTTGATTTGCTCAAGCACCACCCTTGTCCTTCCAGTCGATCGGCATCTCACCGGGCATCCTACCGGAGTGACGATTGAGCTGGTGTGACCTGCTTGTAACGTCGGTTCACCGTTCGCACTACGCATGCTTGTTGCTGGCCAAATCGCCGCCAGCCAACGCACAATGCGCATCCGATATGGATGACCCTGATGTCATGCGGATCTTTGGATACCTCCAGCCTGCCGACGGAACCGAACTATCGGGCGACTACGCTCGGTACTTCGCTTCTACAGCGGCAGACACGTGTCCTTCAGCGGGTTCGAGCGTGGCCCGCATCGCCGCGCCAGCCAGTGGATGTAGTAGGAACGTGCTCGTTGGAATTCGCGGCACCCCTAGGACCAAACGTCAGCCGGCGCGCGTGATCAACGTTGACGAGATTGTGTCCCTGTATCTTGAGAACGGTGAGCGTTTTTTGGCCGATCTATGCGGCTCCTTTTCTCTTGCGTTGATCGAACCAGAGAAGTGTTACGCGCTACTGGCCATCGATCCGATGGGGATTGAGCGGATGACCTATTGGACCGATGGCGCCAGCTTGTGGTTCAGCGACCGAGCAGACATGGTTGCGCGCGCACCGTGCGTTAACGCGCCAGTCGCGGATCAAAGCATCTACGACTTTCTGTTCTTTCACATGATTCCGGCGCCCCAATCCATCTTCAAAGGCGTTCACAAGCTCGAACCAGGCACAGCTTTGCTTTTCAAGGAAGGGAAGCATCAGACCTGGACATATTGGCGGCCCGTATTCACAACGGATGGAGGCGCTCGCGAAGAGGATCTCGCCGAGGAATTGCTCAATGCACTGGAGTTTGGCGTACGCGCGACCGCGCCCGACTCCGACACGGGCGCCTTCCTAAGTGGAGGGTTGGACAGTTCGACAGTTGCCGGCTACCTATCCAAGGTAACCGCTCATCCCGCACCCACTTTCTCCATCGGTTTCGGCATTCCCAAATACGATGAACTGGCCTATGCGCGCATCGCCAATCAGCACTTCGGATGTGTTGGCCACGAATACAACGTAACGTCGACGGACGTTTTAGCTGCGCTGCCGCTCGTCGCGTCATCGTACGACGAACCGTTCGGCAATTCTTCTGCTGTGCCGGTACTTCATTGCGCGCGGCTAGCCAAACAGCATGGAATCAACCACCTGCTCGCTGGTGACGGGGGCGATGAACTATTCGCGGGCAACGAGCGATACGCGCACCAAAAGGTCTTTGAACTGTATGGCTCGGTACCGAAGGTGTTTCGAGATCGAGTTCTCTCACGCCTCATTGCGTTCATTCCGGAAGACAGCCGAGTGATGCCACTGAGGAAGCTACGCAGCTATGTGGACCAGGCGTCCATCCCGCTGCCGATTCGGCTCGAGACATGGAACTACGCATATCGGGAGGGCGTGGGGAGGCTGCTGGCGCCGGACTTCGCCTCGTCGATCGACGTCGAGGCACCGCTGCGCCAGATGACACAGGTATTTGACCGCAGCGAAGCCGCAGACACGCTCGATCGTCAGCTCGCGTACGATTGGCATTTCACACTTGCCGACAACGATCTGCGCAAAGTGACGTCGATGTGCGAACTCGCTGGCATTCGCGTGAGCTACCCAATGCTCGACCACCGATTGATCGAGCTCGCATTGAGGGTTCCCGCCCGAATGAAGATGCGCGGACTGTCTCTGCGCAGCTTTTTCAAACGCGCAACGCGGAACTTCCTACCGGCCGATATCCTGAACAAGAAGAAGCACGGCTTCGGCCTTCCGTTCGGAATGTGGTTGAAGTCGGAACCCGCCCTTGCCGAAATGATCTATTCGAACTTGAATGATTTAAAGAGCCGGAAGATGTTCCGCGACGGCTTCATCGACGACCTGATCTCGCAACAGCGCTCAGGACACCACGCGTACTACGGATTTTTTCTGTGGGACCTAGCGATTCTTGAGCAATGGCTCTCGCACCAGGCCGCATACCCGATGAACGCCGGCTCAGCCGGATCCACGAAAGCCGTAAGAGCGGGCGCAGACTTTCGCGAGCCGTAGCTCGAATTCGTCCCGACGACGCTCCCAAGGGGTGAATCGCGGAAGTTCAAATGGGGTTGAAGTCGCGCTCGCGACACCCCACCGAGTGGACACTGCGGCGGCAAATCCAATGTCGCGCACCATCGCTACATGCCTGTGATCGTAGTCGGTACCGGGCTGGCCGTTTGGATAGGCGAATAGCGACGGGGTTTCTCCCGTACGTTCGCGAAGCCAGGTTCTGCTGTCTTGGATTTCTTTGTGCGCGATGTCATCGGGCAAACGCGTGAGTATGGGGTGATGGACGGTGTGCGCGCCGAGTTCGATACCGTCGCCCGCCAGTTCGGCGACCTCGTCTTCCGAAAGCATCAATCTCGGGGGAGCATGGCCGACAACGCGTTCGTAGAGTTCCGATGCCGCTTCGGACCGTTGTTCTATGGGGCGGTATTTCAACCCTGTTATCAGCGCGCCGATCAGCTTAGCGTCATCCAGACCACGCGTAGAGTCCACGTCGAATCCGAAATCTGAAACGTCGATCTCGCCGCGACGTTGGCGAACTGCCTCGATCACGAGATCGTTCCACATCACGCCCTTTCGAACTGCATCCACCGCGATGAACACCGTGGCCGGCAAGCCCGCTTCCACGAGGAGCGGCTTTGCAACGGTGAGGTTGTTTCGGTAGCCATCGTCGAAAGTGATCGCGGCCGCGCGCGCCGGCAACCCTCCGAATCGCATCGCGGCTACCGCAGTGCTCAGCGGCAGCACCACGCACATGTCGCCAATCCAGCGCAGGATCTCGCCAAACAGAGCACGATCCGGTTCATTGCTCAACAATGGGTCCGCCTGCTCCAACACGCGGTGAAATCCGAAGATCATCAATCGCGCACGTGGTCCTCCCGGCGAGAGCAGTGTCAGGAGCTTGCGGTGGATGTATTGCCTCAATTGCCCCTCACGTTCTCGAACGCTGATCGCGAATCATCCGCGCGTAGATACGTCTGTACCGCTCTGCCATATGTGACCACAAACGTTCGCGCAGCACATATTCGTGACCACCACATCGAATCCGCTCGGCCAGAACTTCGTTTGTCAAAACACCGACAAGGGCGTTCGCGAGCGCAGCTACGTTGCCCGCCTCGAACAACACACCCGTCTCACCGCTACGCAGTAGCTCAACGTGGCCACCGACATCGGACGCTACGACCTTGGAACCGAAATACATAGCTTCGAGCGGCTTCAGCGGTGTCACCATATCGGTGAGCTTGGACCGACGTCGCGGAAATACCATCACATCGGCAATGCCATAACACTTCGCAATATCTTCGTGAGGGACTCGACCCAAGAATCGCACTTGGTCTCCAACGCCTAAGCGTTGCACCGCTTCTCGTAGTTTGATTTCGGCTTCTCCGCCCCCCGCCAATAGGACGGTCACATTTGAAATGCGCTCCATCACCTTGGGGACACTTTCAACTAGCAAATCGAGCCCCTCATAGTCATAGAAGCTACCGAAAAATCCAATTACACGCCGTTCATCCAAACCGAGCCCTCGACGGAATTCAGCGATTTGCGACGAACTTGCCGGCGCAAGTGACTCTGGATTAACAGCATTTCCGACTACGGAAATTTTTCCCGGTGCAAGACCGCGTCGTTCGAACTCTCGAGAGAGTCCGTCGCAGATTACGACGAGCTCGTTCGCCGCGCGTGCAACGAACGTCTCGAGCGATCGCGACAAGCGATATCGCGCACTACCTTCCAGGGTTGTTCCAGACGCCACCGCCGCGTCTTCCCAACACGCACGTACCTCGTAAAGAACAGGTACACCGAGACCAAGCGCTGCCAGTCCATTCAAACAAGGCGAGTGACAATGGATGACATCAGGGTGTTCCTGGGCAACAAGCTCTCGAATTGCTTTTCGCAATACAGCAATGCATCTTAGTTGCGCATAAGGTCCGCTTCCGCTGATGACCGTCGGGCAACGGAAAAACTCAAGTTCTCCGTGCATCTCGAGAAGCGCCCCATCGTGAACATGTTTTGCGCTTGTAAGATGCGACGTCTGCACGCCACACGCACGCAACGACTTCAGAATCGATTCGCTTCTGAAGGAATATCCACTGTGGTGCGGGAGTGAATGGTCGAATACGTGCAATACTTTCATCAAGCAGCATCCGTCACCGTAGGCACAGCTCCCTGTCGAATGAGACGGTTGAACAGTTGAAAAAGATTATCGCTCGTTCGAGCCCAATCAAACTTCTCGATCTCTCCACGAACAGCATCGCGGGAACGCTTCGCACCCACTACTGCGCGAACACCCTCCGCAATTGCTGTCGGATCGCGTCGATCGATCAGAACGCCGCCTGCATCTGAGCGAACTACTTCGGGAAGTCCTCCAACGCGAGTAGCCACGACGGGCGTGCCGCACGCGAGCGACTCCAGAACGACATTGGGGAGTCCCTCGCTCGAAGACGCATTCACGAGTACATCGCCGGCGTTGTAGTAGTCCACCAAGTCATGCTGGGAAACGTTACCTATGAATCGAACTCGATTCGCTACTCCACATGCCTGTGCCTTCTCGCGCAAAGCTCTTTGCTGGGGACCGTCACCGATGATAATGAGAGTTGCAGAGGTCAATAACTCCAATGCTTCAATCACTTGGTGATGACCCTTCAACTCGACGAGATTTCCGATGGAAATAAGGACCAATCCGGAAAGCCTCATCCGGGATCGGATCGCGTCGCGCTCGCCTAACACGCGAAACACCCCCTGATCCACACCGTTGGGTACTACGCACACGCGATTGGCAATTCGCGGCTCTAGCATTCGGACCTTTTCCGCGAGCGCATGGGAAACCGCGACGACAGCGCCGCAACGCACCAGCGCCCTTCGCAACCACCATCGCGATCCGAACTCTTCCGAATGCAAATTGATATCCGAGCCACGAACCGTCACCACAACCGGCTTGTTGAGCCGATGCGCGAGGAGCACCGCGGCGACACCGTCTGGGAACGCATAGTGCGCGTCAATGAGATCGAACTCCGGCACATCGGACACCGACAACCAACGCATTACCGAATACGCGTAGGCCAGCGGATTCAACACCCTTCCAATCAGCGGCACGGCGAGAAACCTCGGATGGTCGACTCTGAACTCGTTCTGTTGCTCACTGCGTGGGATGCGCACACTAGCACGGTGGAATTGAGAAGCCGTCCGCGCCAACGGAAACCACGGTACGGGCGCGATTATCGAGCACTCAACGTGGTGCCGCGTGACAAGCTGATGAAGCCGCTCCCTGACGAAGACGCCGTGACGAGGCATCGCGGCGTTCGGAAACAGGCTGGTCAATGTCAGAATTCGCATTTCACGCCAAATTTCGAAGGAAGCCATCGAACATCAGCAGCGACCACAAGATGGCGCTGTGATCGCGCTTGCGCGTTCGATGCTCGTCGACCAGCCTCGCCAGACCGCTGGGTTCGAACAATCCGCTGTCGCGCAATCGCTCACCATTGATGACGTCCGACAGGCGCTGCGAGAGCGGTCCGCGAAACCACACATCCAGTGGCACCGCGAAGCCCATCTTGCGCCGATACAGCACATCGTGCGGCAGGTACGGTTCGAGTGCTTTCTTCAAGGAGAACTTCGCTTCGCCACCTCTCAGCTTGGAGCTAGACGGCATTGCAGCGATCTTTTCCACAAACTGGTAGTCGAGGAACGGCACGCGCACTTCCAGGCTGTGCGCCATGCTCGCGCGATCGACTTTGGTCAAAATGTCGCCGGGCAGGTAGGTCTTAAAATCGAGATACTGCACCATGCGCAATGCATCGCTGAATTCGCGGCCCTCAAGGTGGCGCGCGAAAACTTGTTCCGCGCCATAGCCTTGCAATTCGCTCGACAGAGTCTTCGAGTAGAGTTTTCGACGCATATCGTCAGCCGAGATCGTAACGCCATGGCGGTACGCTTCCGAAGCACACCGCGCCAACGCCTGGAACGTCGTTTTGCCGCGAAACACGCGCGGCGCCCAATCGAGCTTCGGATACAAACGCCCCAGCGCACCAAATACCGGCCGCCGAATCGCCAGCGGGATCGGCGCGCGGATTCGCTCCTCCATCTGGAACAGCCGATAGCGACGATAGCCGATGAAGTTCTCGTCGCCGCCATCGCCCGATAGCGCCACCGTAACGTGCTTGCGCGCCAACTTGCACACCCGATAGGTCGGAATCGCGGAGCTGTCGGCGAATGGCTCGTCGTAGATCGAAGGCAGTTGTTCCAGCAGGCTATAGTCCGACGCATCGACGGTCTCGACGCGATGGTCTGTGTGCTTCTGCTCCGCAACGAGTTGGGCGTATGTCGACTCGTCATAGCGCGATTCGCTGAAGCCGATCGAACACGTCAGCAGGTGCGCCACGCCAATCTCGCGCATCATCGCGACGACCGCACCGGAGTCGATCCCGCCCGAGAGAAACGCACCGAGCGGCACGTCGGCAACCAGACGGCGCGCCACCGACTCTTTCAGCGCCGCGGCCACGTCGACGCAGATTCGTTGCCGGAGCGCTGATCGACCTCGATCCGAACAGCGGCACGTCCCAATAGCGTTGCGGCACGATGGCGGTCGCGCCGCGCTTCGCGACGATGTAGTAGCCAGGCTCGAGCTTATGAACGCCGGCGAAAATGGTCTTCGGATCGGGCACGTAGCCAAACGCAAAGTAGTCCTCGACCGCGGTCGCATCGACTCGCCTCGGTACATCCGGCGAACGCATCAGCGCTTTGAGTTCCGAGGCGAATAGCAAACGTCCATCCGTAAGCAGCGTGTAGTACAGCGGTTTGATTCCGAGCCGGTCGCGCGCCAGAAACAAGGTGTCGCTGTTGCGATCCCAGATCGCAAACGCAAACATGCCGTTGAACCGCTCGAGACAGCGTTCGCCCCATTCCTCCCAAGCGTGCACGATCACTTCGGTATCGCATCGCGTGCGGAACACGTGTCCGCGCGAGCGCAACTCGACCTCGATTTCTTTGAAGTTGTAGATCTCTCCGTTATAGGTGACGACAACGCTGTGGTCTTCGTTGTAGAGAGGCTGCTTGCCACCTTCGAGATCGATGATCGACAGTCGGCGATGACCCAAACCGACACCGGGCTCGACATGAAAGCCGTCGCCATCGGGGCCACGGTGTTCGAGAGACGCGTTCATGCGCGCGAGCAGATCCGAATCAATCGGACGCCGTTCCTTCAGATCGACAATGCCGGTAATGCCACACATGAACTATGCAGGCCGCGCGATTGAAGATCGTGTGTAGAGCGATGCGTAGAGACTCACCATCACGTCGAGCGAAAATCGTTCGATGACGCGGTTTCGCCCCGCGCCGCCGTGACTTGCGCGCAGCGCGTCGTCGAGCACGTAAGGCTGCATCGCTGCGGCGAGCGCATCGGGTGACTGTGGCGGCACCAGCGCACCGGTAACACCGGGTTCGACGAGTTCGAGATTGCCCCCGGTACCCGTGGCCACGACCGCAAGCCCGGAGGCCATCGCTTCGAGAATGGTATTGGAGATGCCTTCGCGACGAGAACCCATCACGAAGAGATCCATGCGCTGCAGCCACGGCGCCACATCGATCTGGCTTCCGGGCAGGCAGACATCGTCAGCGAGTCCAAGGTCGTGGACCTGAGATTTTACCGTCTCCAACAGGGGACCGTCGCCCACCATGATCAGGCGCACCTTTCGAGCGGATCCAACAGCCCTTCTGAGGCGCGCAAACGCATCAAGTGTGTTGAGCGGGTCCTTGACGTCGCTGAACCGGGTAACCGTGCCGATCACCACGGCATCGCGCTCCCTACTCGGTCTCTGCGGCGGGACGAAGCGATTGGTATCAACACCATTGCTGATCCGCATTACCTTACGACGCGAAACACCGACGTCCTCGATCAACCAGTTTTCCAACTCGCCCGACAGCGCAACGCAGCAATCGACCAACGTCGACAACACACGCCGCAGTGCCCGGTACTTCCGGTTCCGCCCCTCCTGGTCCGTGGTGTCCCAACCGTGCTCACTGTGCACGCGCCGCCGGACGCCCGCCAGCAACGCAACCACCTGGCAATCCAGCGTGCCAAGGTTGCGGGTGTGCACGACGTCCGGCCGCAAGCGTCGCAACAACTTGTAGAGCCTCACGTAAGCTGCGGGATCCTTACCCGGCCGCTTGCCAATCGCATAGACCTGCACGCCATCGCTTTCAATTCGAGACGCGAACTCCGTGGCTGCGG
>CAVTJP010000002.1:0-1470398 GCA_963735085.1 uncultured Gammaproteobacteria bacterium | reverse complement strand
GGCGCGACCGCCGTCGTGCCGCAACGCTATTGGGACGTGCCGCTGTTCGGATCCACCGATCAGCACTCCGGCAACGGTTCTGACGTCAACGTGGTCGAGGCGCTGAAAGAGTCGGTGACGCGCCGTCTCGTTGCCGACGTGCCGCTCGGTGCGTTTCTCTCGGGTGGGATCGACTCCAGCGCGGTGGTCGCGATGATGCGCGAGATTGGCGTCGCGCACTTGCTGACGTGTTCGATCGGGTTCAACGAATCCCGCTATGACGAGTCGACGTACGCCCAACTCGTTGCCGAGCAGAAGCACACAGACCATCGTGTCGAGACTGTCGATGCGTCGGACTATAGCTTGCTGGAACAACTGCCTTCGATCTACGATGAGCCGTTCGCCGACAGCTCCGCCATTCCCACCTATCGGGTGTGCAAGTTGGCGCGCAAGCATGTCACGGTGGCGCTATCGGGCGATGGCGGCGACGAGAACTTCATCGGCTATCGTCGCTATCGGCTGTTCCAGATGGAGGAGCGAATCCGAGCGCCGATCCCGCTGGCGATTCGCAGGCCGGTATTTGGTGCCCTGGGACGTTTGTATCCGAAGCTCGATTGGGCGCCGCGCGTGTTTCGCGGTAAGACCACGTTCCAGGCGTTGGCGCGGTGCGCGTCGGAAGCGTATCGCCATGGCGTCACGATTTCGGCCGACGACATGCGCCGACAACTCTACTCGAAGACGCTGTCGAGCGAGTTGCAAGGTTACGGCGCCGAGCAGGTCTTCGCGCGCCACTTGCAGGGTCGCGAATTCAGCGATGCACTGCGCATGGTGCAGTATCTGGATTTCAAGACCTATCTGCCCGGTGACATTTTGACCAAGGTCGACCGCGCAAGCATGGCGCATGGCCTCGAAGTGCGCGTGCCGTTCCTCGACCATCGGTTTGTGGAAAAGATCGCTGCGATGCCGTCGAGCTTCAAGCTGAGAGGTGGAGAGGCGAAGTTTGCGTTGAAGAAGGCACTCGAACCCCACCTGCCGCACGATGTGCTGTATCGGCGCAAGATGGGGTTCGCGGTGCCACTGGACGTGTGGTTTAGGGGACCGCTCGCACAGCGTCTTTCGGACGTCGTCAATGGGGAACGTTTGCGCGATAGCGGACTGTTCGAGCCGAGCGGGCTTGCGAGGCTGGTCGATGAGCATCGAACGCGGAAACGCGATCACAGCGCCATCTTGTGGTCGCTACTGATGTTCGATGGATTCCTTCGCAACGAAGCTTGATGCGATGTCGCGCGGTGTGTTTACAAGTCCACAAACCTGGCGGGTGCGCTTCGGCTAGAATTTCGCGCTGCCAACAGGCATTTGCGTCGTTCGGAACAAGCAGTGTCGATATGAGGAGACGCCGTGACGGACGTCAACGTCCATAAACTGGACAACGCGGCCCGCGCGCGCTGGGATTCCTTCGTGCAAGGTTGCACTGACGCGACGTTCTTTCACCTGTCCGCGTGGGCGGACGTCATCGAAGCCGAGATGGGCTGTGCGAGTCACTACCTATATGCGCAACGAGATGGCGTGATTGTCGGGGTTCTGCCGCTCAGCCGTGTTCGCAACATGATAGCGGGTGACGTGCTCATCTCGACGCCGTTTCTAGTGTACGGCGGCGCAGTCGGTGATGCTGATGCGGTGCAGGCTTTGGTAGATGCGGCGCGACACTTGGCGGAGGAGCTCGGCGTGGACTACCTGGAACTGCGCAACCGGCGGCCGCTCGACGGTGATTGGCAGACGAAAGACTTGTACGTCACGTTTCGCAAATCGCTCGCTACCGATATTGAAGGAAACATGCAGGCGATTCCGCGCAAGCAGCGCGCAATGGTTCGCAAAGGCATCAAGGCGGGCACCGAGGTCGTGTGGGATCCGGATCTCGACGTGTTTTACGCAGTGTTCTCAGAGAGCTATCGGAATCTCGGCACGCCGGTTTTCGGCAAGTCGCTGTTCGCGCGCCTGCTGGCGGCGTTCCCGGAGCAGGTGTGGGTGACCACGATCGCGAAGGATGCGCAGCCACTCAGCAGCGTCGTCAGCTTCGTGTTTCGCGATGAGGTGCTGCCGTACTATGGCGGCAGTGTGGCGGCGGCACGGGAGTTTGCGGCGAACGATTTTATGTATTGGACTGTCATGGAGCGCGCGGTTGAGCGTGGTCTGAGGACATTCGACTACGGCCGGAGCAAGATCGATACGGGCTCGTTTCATTTCAAGAAGCACTGGGGGTTCGAACCGGAACCACTCGCGTATCAGTATCATCTGGTGCAATCCAAAGAACTTCCGAATTTGAGCCCCACCAATCCGAAGTTCCAATTGCCGATCGAATTGTGGAAACGCCTGCCTATCGGTGTCACGCGCATCGTCGGTCCATCGATCGCGCGGCGGCTGGCATAGTGCGCGCGCGCCAGACCACCAAGTAGCCGATCGATGTGCGGTGTCTACGGAATCCTCGACCTTGGCCGCCGGCGCTCGTGCGACAATACGCTCGCGCGGATGGCGGAGGTCACGGTTCATCGCGGACCGGACGACGAAGGTCGCTACACGGACGGTCCATTCACGATGGGAATGCGCCGCCTGTCGATCATCGATCTCGACAGCGGACATCAGCCGATTTCCAACGAGGACGGTACAGTCTGGGTCGTCTGCAACGGCGAGATATATAACTTTCGAGCGTTGCGCGCTGATCTGCAGGCGAAAGGACATCGCTTTCAAACGCGCAGCGATACCGAAGTCATCGTCCATCTGTATGAGGAGTACGGTGATGATCTCGTACAACATCTCGACGGCATGTTCGGCTTTGCGCTGTGGGACGTCCGCAAACGTAATCTCTTGATCGCACGTGACCCGCTCGGCATCAAGCCGATGTATCTCAAACGCGAACCGGGCCGCGTGCTGTTCGCATCGGAACTCAAGGCAATTCTCGGCGCGCTGGAAACGACACCGGCGTTCGATGCGGTTGCGCTGCGAGAATATTTGTCCCTTGGCTACGTGCCGGCGCCCCTCAGCATATTTGCCGGGATCGAAAAGCTCGAAGCCGGTTCGATGTTTCGAATCAGCCTGTGCAACGGCGAAGGCAGTACGCAGCGCTTCTGGCACCCCTCGCAACGAAAATCGCGCAGCAATCCTTCTGATTGGGTCGAGTCAGTTCGGGCACAAATTGAAGCATCCGTCACCGCGCAGATGGTCAGCGACGTGCCGCTCGGGGCATTCCTGAGCGGTGGTATCGACAGTAGTTCAGTTGTCGCCATGATGGCGAAGCACAGCGCGCAGCCGGTACGCACCTATTCGATCGGGTTCGAGGCAGAGGGCGCGGGTGCGCTGTACAACGAGTTAGAGTACGCCCGGCGCGTCTCCGACCTGTTTGGCACGGATCACCACGAAATCATCGTTCGGCCAGACGTGGCCGCGCTGCTTCCGAAGCTGCTCTGGCACATGGATGAGCCCGTGGCCGACTCGGCGTTCATTACCACCCATCTGGTTTCCGAATTGGCGCGGCAGGACGTCAAGGTCATCCTGTCCGGCGTCGGAGGCGACGAACTGTTCGGCGGGTATCGCAGGTATCTCGGCGGGTATTACGATCGTTGGATGGCGCTCGTCCCGCGCGCGATCACCCAGCGCTTGCTGGTACCGTTGGCGAAACGCCTGCCGAGCGATCGGCATTCGGCGATGCTGAACGTGATGCGCTATGCGAAGTCGTTCATCCTGTCGCAGGGCCTGGAGCCCGAAATGCGCTACCGGCAATACGTTGGAGTGTTTTCGGATCCAGGTCTCGAGAACCTGATGTTGGCGCCTCCTCGCCCCTGCACGAATGCGTTGACTAAGGCATTTGCCGGCGTCACGTCGGCAGATGCACTCGAAGCTCTGATGGAAGTGGACATGCTGACGCAACTGCCGGACGACCTGCTATTGCTCACGGACCGAATGACGATGGCGAGTTCCATCGAATGCCGTGTGCCGCTGATAGATCAGGACTTGGTCGAACTGGCGCTCGACATGCCGACCGAGTTGAAGATCAAAGGTCGCGACCTCAAACATGCGCTGAAGCGCGCGATGCACGGTGTGTTGCCTGACGACATTCTCTATCGAAGCAAGCGGGGATTCGGCGCACCGATGGGTGCGTGGCTGAAACAATCGCTTGCAAAGATGACCGATTCGCTGCTGTCGCAGGACGTGATCGAGAGACGCGGTCTTTTTCGCTACGAAGCTGTAGCGCGTTTAGTCGACGGACACCGGCGCAATCTCGACGACCACACCGATCATTTGCAGGCGCTGACGAATCTCGAAATCTTCTCGCGCGTATTTGTCGACGGCCGCAGCGTCGATGACGTGACCGTCGAACTGAAAGAGCTGAGTACGCAATGAAGATCCTGTACGTCTGCCACCGGGTACCGTATCCGCCGCAGCGCGGCGGCAAAATCCGACCATTCAATATGATCTCGCATTTTTCGCGAAATCACGACGTCACCGTTGCATCACTGGCGCGTTCGATCGAAGAGTTCGAAGAGAGTCGAGGCTTGCTCGACCACTGCAAAGAACTGATCTGCGAGCGTGTGACATCGTTAGGCGCGGTGAGCCGCATGCTGGTGCGGACGCCGACACCGACGCCGTTTTCGATGGGATATTTTTTCTCACCGGTGCTCAAGGCGCGCATTGCAGAGGCGGTCACCCGCGAACGGTTCGACCTGATCTTCGTGCATTGCTCATCCGTTGCACAGTATGTCGCCGATGTAGTGGACGTACCCAAAATTCTCGACTTCGGCGACATGGATTCTCAGAAATGGCAGGTCTATGGACAGGTTCGATCGTTTCCGATGTCGCTTGCATATCTGCTCGAGGGCAGGAAGCTCGAGGCGGAGGAAAAGCGACTGTCGCCGAAGTTCGATCTGAATACCTGCACGACGCGGGAGGAACTGGACACGTTGCGCAGCTTCGCGACGGGAGTCGAATCGGATTGGTTTCCGAATGGGGTCGACCACGGCTATTTTGCGCCGACGGCAGAACCTTACGATACCGACCTGATCAGCTTTATTGGCCGTATGGACTATTACCCCAATCAAGAAGCGATGTTCCGATTCTGCCGGAGCACCTTACCGCTGATTCGAGCGCAACGTCCGAATGCCAGGCTGACAATCATTGGCGCCAATCCATCGCCGCAGATCAAACGGCTCGCGGAGTTGCCCGGCGTGAGCGTCACAGGCTCTGTGCCTGACGTACGTCCGTTCGTCACGCGTTCCGCGGTCAACGTTGCACCGCTTCGCATTGCGCGCGGCACCCAGAACAAGATCCTCGAATCGATGGCGATGGGGGTACCGGTTGTCACCAGCGAGGTGGCGGCACGCGGTGTCGACGCGGTTCCCGGCGAACATTTGCTCTGCGCAACCACGCCGCTCGACGAATCACGCGCGGTGATCGAGCTGTTGTCCGATCCGCAGCAGCGCGCGCGATTCGGCGATAGCGCCCGCGCGCGGGTCTTGAGCCATCACGATTGGAAGGCATCGATGTGCCGGCTCGATGGCATCGTGGAGCGCTGCCTGGCGCGTGCCAAACGACACGATCGAGTCGCGCAGCGAGCCGCCGCGACTGTGAGGTAGAGATGAGGATCAGTATCTTTGGTTTGGGTTATGTCGGGGCGGTTTCGTATGGCTGCCTTGCGGGACAGGGGCACGACGTCATCGGTGTCGATGTCGATGCCCACAAATTGGGCCTGCTGCAGAAGGGCATATCGCCGGTCGTCGAAGACGGCATGCCGGAATTGATCGAAGCTGCGATGCGCAGCGGGCGGGCGCATGTCACCAGTGATGCCGCGGAAGGTGTTGCCAACTCGGAAATTTCATTCGTCTGCGTTGGCACGCCGTCGCGCCGCAACGGAGCTCACGATCTCACTGCGCTGCGTAGCGTTTGCGAGCAAATCGGCCATGCCATCTCAAAGAAGAAGACAGATCATGTCACGGTAATCCGCTCAACTGTTGCGCCGGGCACGACCGAAGACTTGCTGATACCTATCCTTGAGAAGGCGTCGGGAAAGCGACTCGGGAGCGGATTGCATGTGTGCTTCCAGCCAGAATTCCTGCGTGAAGGGGTGTCGATCAAAGACTTCGAAAATCCGCCGATGACAATTGTCGGAGGTGTGGGGTTCGGCGTCGATAAGTTGCGGACCCTGTCGCAGGACTTGCCTTGCGAGTTCATTGCCACATCCATCCGAACCGCGGAAATGGTGAAGTTCTGCTGCAACGCGTTTCACGCGGTAAAGGTCGTGTTTGCCAACGAGGTAGGTCGGCTATGCCACGGCCTGGAGATGGACGGCCGTGAAGTGATGTCGCTGTTGTGCCAGGACACGCACCTCAACATCTCGCCGGCGTACCTGCGTCCGGGTTTCGCATTCGGTGGATCATGCCTGCCGAAGGATCTGCGTGCGCTGATCAACATGTCGCGAGATGTTGCGGTGGAGTTGCCGCTGCTTGCGAGCGTGCTGCCGAGTAACGAAACGCAGATCGCGCATGCGCTGGATATTGTGCTGCGAACGAAGCGCCGCCGCATCGGCATGATCGGAGTGAGCTTCAAGGGTGGCACCGACGACCTGCGCGAGAGCCCGCTGCTCGAACTTGCTGAACGTCTGATCGGAAAGGGAATGGACGTGAAGATATATGATCCAGAGGTCAACCTGTCGCGCATCAGAGGGTCGAACCGCGCGTTCGTCGAGGAGTCGATCCCGCACATTGCTTCGATCATGACCGAAGACGTGGCGCAGCTGGTGCGTAGCTGTGAGGTAATTATCGTGGGGACGCGAGATGCCGCGGCAGAGTCGTGCCTTCGCGCCTATCCCGACGCTACCCGCACCTTGGTGGATCTGGTTGGAATGACCGACGTCTCGGAGACCATGGGGCAATACCACGGAATTTGCTGGTGATGCGGTGAAGGTGCTGCATGTCCTGGATCACTCGTTGCCATTGCATAGCGGCTATGTGTTCAGGACTCAGGGCATTCTCACCGAACTGCGCATCCTCGGCATTGAAACGTTTCAGGTGACCAGCGCGAAGCATCCCGATACTTCGGCCGAGTCGGAATGCATTGACGAATTTGTTTTTCATCGGACTACGCTGGCGGATTCGCCGCTGGATCGATTGCCCGGCGTGGATCAGTTGCGCATCGTGTGGTCACTGCGCCGGCGTTTGGACGAACTCGTACGCCGTATCGAGCCAGACGTGATCCATGCTCATTCGCCGTGTCTGAACGGTCTTGCTGCGTTGGGTATTGCACGTCGATACTCGATTCCGTTCGTCTATGAACTCAGAGCGTCCTGGGAAGACGCCGCCGTGAGTCATGGCACGACTCGCGAAGGCAGCGTGCGATATCGGCTTTCGAGGGCGTTGGAGACGTTCGTGTTGCGTCGTGCCGATGCAATCGTGACGATCTGCGATGGTCTGCGCGATGATGTAGTGTCGCGTGGCGTCGAGCAGGATCGCGTGACAGTGGTCGGCAATGCGGTCGATCGAACTCTGCTGGAGGAATCGGCACAGTTCGAGCCTGTACCGGAGATATTGCGGTCTCTGCGGCATCGTCGTGTGATTGGTTTTTTTGGTTCGTTCTATTCGTACGAAGGTCTGGATCTGCTGGTCGATGCAATGTCGCAACTGAAGCGCAGCCATCCGGAACTGGCGCTGCTGCTTCTCGGTTCCGGTCCGGAGGACGCCAGGCTGCGAGGGCAGGTCGAGCGACTGGGATTGGCGGCGGACGTGACGTTCCTAGGCCGCGTGCCCCACGAGGAAATCGCCGCATATTACCGGCACATCGATGTTTTCGTGTTCCCGCGGAGGCGCATGCGCCTGACGGAAGTCGTAACGCCCTTGAAGCCGTTGGAAGCCATGGCCGCGGGGGCTTTGGTGATCGCATCCGATGTAGGCGGGCATACCGAACTCATCGAGGACGGTGCAACGGGTGTTCTCTTCGGGGCCGACGATCGATCTGCTCTCGTCGAAGCGTTGCAGGGCGTTCTCGATCATCCTGGCGCTTACACCGCTATGCGGGAGGCAGGTCGGCGCGACGTGCGCACACGACGCACATGGCCGCAGGCCGCGAAGCGCTACCTGCCCGTGTACGAAGCGCTAGCCGGCGGTGACGGGCATGTCTCGTTCGGATCGTAAGATACGGCTGCTGACATTCACGAATCTGTACCCGAACGCGGTGCAACCGGGGCATGGTCTGTTCGTCGAACGGCGGCTGCAGCGCTTGATTGCAGACTCCACGATCGAAGCTGTCGTCGTTGCTCCGGTGCCGCGAGTGCTGGGCCGATATGGCGCCTTCCGTGAAATTGTGGCGTTCGAGTGGCGGCATGGTGTGCAGGTCCACCATCCGCGATTCCTGACGATCCCCGGACTGGGCCGCTTCATCGCGCCATTTACGATGATGTTTGCCTCGTTGCGGCTGATGAGGCGACTGCTGCGGCGGGACGGCTTCGATGTCATCGATGCGCACTACTTCTATCCGGATGGCGTCGCGGCCGCGTTGCTGGCCAAGATCTTCGGCAAGCCGCTGGTGATCACGGCGCGGGGTAGCGATGTGAATCTACTGCCGGAATACTTTTTTTCGCGCGTTCTGATTCGCTGGGCAGCCAGCAGAGCAAGCCGGATCATCACGGTGAGCGAGGCGCTGCGGGAGCGATTGATCGGTCTGGGCATCGCGGCCGTCAAGATCCTCACCTTGCGGAATGGCGTCGATTCGTCGGAGTTTCGGCCGCTGGACTACGCGAATGCGCGACGGACGCTGCGCTGGAGTGGGCAGGTTCTGCTGTCGGTAGGCAACCTGGTCGAATCGAAAGGGCACCACCGCGCGATCGAAGCGCTGGCGCAGTTCCCCGGGACACAACTTGTTGTCGTCGGTCTCGGGCCGTATGAAGGGCGTCTGATCGAAGCGGCAGATCGATTTGGCGTTGCCGACCGGGTGCAGTTCGCCGGGGCTTTAGATCGCGAAGCGCTGGTTGGATACTACAGCGCCGCGGACGCACTTGTGCTGGCTTCGTCGATGGAGGGCATGCCGAACGTCCTTCTTGAGGCGCTGAGCTGTGGACTTCCGGTGATTGCAACTGATTGTGGCGGGATCCGTGAAATTCTTGTCTGCCCGGAACTGGGCCGCCTCGTCCGGGTTGGCGACGCAGATGCGTTGGTGCAAGGTATTCGCGAAGTCCTGGCCGTATGTCCCGACCGTACTTCGATACGCGCCTATGGTGAGCGTTTGGGGTGGGATGACACAATCCGCCGGCAGCGAATCGTGTATGCCGAGACAGTTGATAGTTCCGGTAGGTGATCAGCCAGCGCACGTTCGTTCAATCGCGAAGTGAAAGTGCGGTGTCCTGGGATCAGCTGAGCCGCGTCGAGGCGGAGGTTGCGCGAACCTTCAACCATTCCTCGAGAATGGCGAGATCCCATATCAGAAATCCGTAGTACGCATGATGGCCGGTACGATGCTGGTCAATCAAAGAATCTATGAATTCGGCTTTCACGATGCCGCGCCGCTTGAGGTCACTCAGGCTTCCGTAGATGGCTTCGGCCAGCGCAGTACTCGATTTGAGCCAATGTCCGAACGGCAATCCAAATCCGTGCTTGGTCTTTGTCAACACTTGTTCTGGCAGGAATCCGCGCATGGCGCGCTTGTAGAACGTTCGGAGCTGGCGGCCCTTCATCTTCAGCGACGAAGGAACTCTCGCTGAGAGTTCGACGACGCCATTGTCGAGCATCGGAAACTCGACGCCCATTCCGGCGGCAGCACATGCGACGGTGACTTTGCGCAGGTCGCTGTCGGCCAACGTGAATTTCCAATCGTAGTAAAGCATACGATCGATCAGATCCTTGGACGGAGTTGACTGAAAAACCTCGCGCATGTGCCGAAGCGGGCGCTCGAGATCCACGCTTGCCAGGAACTCATCGTCGAACAGCAGATGCGAACCTTCCCGATACACCAGATTCCATGTTTCGTATCGTTCGGGAAGCGGCGTCGAGGCTTGGTCGACATAGCTGCGGACCTTTCTGAGCAAGGCTACGCGACTTTCGACGTCAATCCTGCGCTGCACGAAACGCTGACTGGCTTCACGCAAGGCCCGGGGGACCCGGTTGTAAAGCTCGAAAACCTTCTGGCGACCATAGCGATCATTGCCGGCGAACAGTTCATCGCCGCCGTCTCCAGCGAGTAGCCGCGTAGTACCCGAGGAACGTGCGAACTTTGCACAGGCGTATGTGGGAATCGCGGAGGAGTTGCCGAAAGGCTCGTCGAACGCAGACGCGACGATGGGGATCGCCGCCAGGACATCATCTGCTGACACAACATATTCGTGTGCGGTGCAGCCAAAATGACGATTGGCGATCCGTGCGTACTCGAGCTCATCGTATCCCGCTTGGCCAAACCCGATGGAGAACGTGTTGCACGTGGCGGGTTGAGCGACGCGGGCGAGGTACCCTGTTACCGTGGAGCTGTCGAGACCGCCGCTCAAGAACGCACCGGTCGTCCGCCCAGCATATTGGCGCCTGACGGCGGACTCGAGCGTTGAATGTAAATCCGCTCGCAGCGTCTCGAAGTTGGATGCGCCGGAACGATGAAAGTCGGGAGTCCAATAGTTGGATTCGTGGCGGCCGAATTCGCTGAACACAATGTGCGATGCGGCCGCGAGCTTGCTTACACCTTCGAACGCCGTCTCCGGTGATGGCACCATGTGAAAGAAGAAGTAGTCGTACAGCGCCTGGTGTCGGACCGCGTAACGGGCGCCGGGGCGGTTCGCAACAGCGGCAGCGGATGTGGAGAAGACGATGAATGGCCCGTCGACCGCCCACGCGACACTGCTGATCCCCATGCGGTCGATTGCCAGGGTGAGGCTGGCCGAAGGCTCGTCGTAAACTGCGATCGCGAACGCGCCATTCAATTCCACCAGCAATTTGGAACCACGACTCAAGTACGCGTTGGCGATGGCGCGTGCGGTCGCGGGTCCGGATCCGTCGTTCCACCAGGGTTGTCCGTCAAGCAGTACAGTAACGCCGGAAATGTTGGCGGTCGCCGCGGCAGTGCCGCGGATACGCGTGTGCGGTTGGGCGCCGCCAGTACTGCAACTCGGCTCCTCTACGTACCGAGCGAGCGGTTCCGCGACGGCCGCATCTTGCCCAACGTTCGCAAGTCCCAACAACACAGAAACGTCTCAATGCACTCGGCGGGGGCAGGCTAGCATAGCCATCGTAGATTGTGATGACGCAACTGTAATCGGTAG
Source organism: uncultured Gammaproteobacteria bacterium (assembly GCA_963735085.1). Taxonomy (GTDB): domain Bacteria; phylum Pseudomonadota; class Gammaproteobacteria; order Pseudomonadales; family Azotimanducaceae; genus DATJGR01. The sequence continues at coordinate 1,459,141 of CAVTJP010000002.1, read as the reverse complement.
GCGGTCGATAGATGTTACATCCTTCGCACACGACTTGATCACGCACAGATATAATTTGACCCCGGTTTACGATGCTGCACCCTGATGTGTGGCGTATGCCCATTTCAGCTCGTTTCGAGCGAAGGTGCCCAGCGTATGGAAGTGGTTAGCGAGCTGAAGCGAATTCTAGGTGATACGCTGTCATTGGGAAGTCGCGCCTCGGCTTTCACTGCGGACACTCGGCTGCTTGGCGAGTTGCCGGAGTTCGACTCTATGGCTGTGGTGAACGTATTGACGGCCATTGAGGATGACTTCGGGGTCACGATCGACGATGGCGACTTGAACGCCGAGGTCTTCGAGACCGTTGGCACTCTTTCGGAATTCGTCTCCAGGAAGCTCGCAGAATAGCGTGTACGTTGAAGTGCACGCGCGAGCCTATCTTCGTTGGTGCGGTGAGATGGTGCGATGTCACTTGCCAAGGACGCTCGGGCTCGCATGAAGAAAGGCACACTTCGTCCGGTAAACGTTCGAGGGGCGAGTGGTTCGCTCGCCGGCGTCTACTTCCCGCCGATCGCCAAGCCATCTGGATTGGGTGACATCCTGCTTGCGCCGGCATTTGGCGAGGAGATGAACCGATGTCGCGCGATGGTTGCGGTACAGGCGCGATCGTTGGCCGAACTGGGCTGCGGTACGTTGATCTTGGACCTCTTCGGCACCGGTGATAGTGCTGGAGAGTACGTGGATGCGTCCTGGGCGCGGTGGCAGGACGACATCCGCCGGGGCGTCGATTGGCTGCGAGATCAAGGCAATGGATGTCGAACGCTTTGGGGCATTCGCACAGGCGCCATGCTCGCGGCACACGTCGCACGGCGGGACGCGCAAATCGTGAATCTTCTGTTTTGGCAGCCCGTGGTAAGCGGCAAGGCGTACTTCACCCAGTTCCTGCGTATTCGGATCGCGGCGGAAATCGCCCAAGCCGACGGCATCAAGAGCACCGAGCAGCTTCGACATATCGCTGCGATGGGCGAGCCGATCGAAGTATCTGGGTATCGCATTGGCTCGACGCTGGCGGCAGAAATGGATCAGATCGCATTGCCCGGAGCGTTCGAGATCTCCGGCAAGCAAGTCGGCTGGTTCGAAGTCGTCGCATCCGATGACGCGAACGTGCCGCGCGCAAATGTTGCGCTTGCAGATGCGTATCGTGGCGACGGAGTGCCATTGAAACTGGAACGAGTTGTTGCGCCGCCGTTTTGGAACTTGCATGAACGGACGCTCGCACCGAGTCTGATTTCTGCCACATCACAAGCGGTGTCTGATTGGATTGCGCAACGATCGGGGCAAGAAAATTCAGTAGAGGAAGGTGCCACAGCCGAGGTAACGGACATTTCGGACTCGCGTCCACGGGACGCGCGTATGGATGGCCGAATCGACGATGTCGAAACTGCACGAATAATCGAATGCGATGGCGACGAGTTGGTTGGCGTTCTCCATGCTGGACGTGCCGGCCGACGTCGCGGCGTGGTCATCGTCGTGGCGGGCGGCCCGCAATATCGTGTTGGTGCTCACCGGCAATTCGTATCCCTGGCACGCAGATTGGCGGCGATCGGATATGCGGTTCTGCGCTTTGACCTGCGCGGGATGGGCGACAGCAGCGGAACCTACGTAGGCTTCCAGCAGTCGGAGCCCGACATTCGTTGTGCAATTGATTGCCTGATTGCCGCGCGACCCGATATCGACGAAGTCGTACTGTTGGGGGAATGTGAATCTGCGAGTGGAATCCTTTTCTACGCGCATCAGGATCCACGCGTGAAGGGGGTCGTGTTAGTGAATCCGTGGGTTAGAACGGAGGGCGGCCGCGCGGAGGTGATGCTGAAGCACTACTACGTTCGGCGATTGTTGTCCCGTGAGTTCTGGGATCGAATACGTCACGGAGAATTCCGTTTAGGTGAATCGCTTCGATCATTCTTTCAAACGCTGTGGTCGTATGCTCGCGGTCGTAGCTTGAAACGCCTGACCGGGTCTGCGGCAGATACGAGCCTGGCACACCTGCCGCTGCCCGTGGGTACCGGTGTTGGATTGCGGCGTTTCACTGGCCCGGTGCTCATAGTGATGAGCGGCAACGACTACATCGCCAGAGAGTTCGACGAAGTCATTGCATCGTCTCGTGCGTGGGAGGGATTGCTGGCAGATTCCCGCGTGCAGCGCCGTGATTTGCTGGACGCCGATCACACGTTCTCGCGCGAGACATGGAAGCGGCAAGCCTCCGATTGGGTATGCGATTGGATGGCTGCGTGGTAGTAGACGGCGGCACTGTATTGCTTGTTGGATACCATTTCCCTCCGATGCGAGGCAGCAGTGGCATGCAACGGATGCTGCGCTTCGCACAACATCTGCCGAAATATGGCTGGCGCCCCATCATCTTGAGCATTCACCCAAGTGCTTACGAGGAAACAGGTGAGGCGGTGGGTAACGAAGTCGCCCGCGATTTGGTCGTCCATCGGGCGTTTGGCGTGAATGCCGCGGCGCGCCTGAGCATATTGGGACGCTATCCCGCGATGCTCGCGATTCCGGATCGTTGGGCATCGTGGCGCTTTTGGGCGGTTCCGAAGGCGGTGGAGATCATTAGATCGGAAGCGGTCGACGTACTGTGGACGACCTTTCCAATTGCGACAGCACACCAGATTGGGTTGGCGGTAGCACGCCGGTGCGGTGTCCCTTGGCTGGCCGAATTTCGCGATCCGATGTGGCAGACCGATTGGCCACCCGAACCCAAGGCAAACCGGGCGTGGCGCGAACTGGAAACGAAGATATTCGCGAATGCGGACAAAATTGTCTTTGCGACGCCGGGTGCGCAGAACCTTTACGCGCATCGCTTCCCTGCGTTCCAATCCAAACTTCGGGTGATCGAGAATGGATTCGACGAGGAGACCTTTCGGCGCGCGGAGGAGTTAGCCGCGAATCGTCGTCCAGGCGGCCAGGCAGCGCGGCCCGTCGTACTGCTCCACAGCGGCATCATCTACAGTAGTGAACGCGATCCCAGCCAGCTGTTCTTGGCGCTTGCGTCGCTCAAGACGCAAGGCGCTGTGCGTTGCGAAGATTTGCAGATCGTGTTGCGTGCGCCCGGTACGGAAGTCGACTACACGCGCGAATTCCTTCGGCTGGGGATTTCTGACCTCGTTCGCACGGAGCCTCCAGTTGACTACGTCGATGCGCTGAACGAGATGTTGACGGTGGATGGTTTGCTGATTCTGCAAGCATCCAACTGTAACGCGCAGATACCGGCAAAACTCTACGAGTATCTCAGAGCGCGTCGTCCGATTCTTGCTCTTACCGACCCCGAAGGAGATACCGCAAAGGCACTCCAAGCTGTGGGGGCCGGCGTGATTGCACGTCTGGACTCTGTACAGGAGATCAAAGCTGCGCTCCTCAATTTTATCGAGCGCGTGAGGATGGGTGATGTGCCGCAACCGCCCGAGGCGACCATAGCAAGGTATTCGAGAGAGTCGCAGACGGGCCAGCTTGCAGCGCTGTTGCGCGAGGCAGCGGTCGCAACCAAGGCGTGAATTACCCCAGCACGATTCCACCTGGTCGTTGGAGAGATGGCGCTAAAACTCCGCGCACAATCGTTGGCACTTCGCCGTGCAGGTGCGTGCTAGCATCTTTTTTGCTGATCAAGAACCTGCAAATGATATGAACGAACAAAAGATTCGTACGGCGTTGGGTACGATATTTTCAGACGTATTCGATAGCGAAGCGTTCGATTTCTCCGATGATCTGACCAGTGAAGGCATGGAAGCATGGGACAGCCTCAGACACATTCGTCTGATCATGGCGACCGAGGAAGAGTTCGGCGTATCGTTCACGATCGATGAAATCGAAGAGTTGACCAGTGTGCGTAGTTTCGTCGAGCACATCTCGTCAAAGGTTCAGTTCGCGGGCTAGCCCGTGTTTGAGGATGGCTGTGCAGTGCGGAATTAGTTCATGTCATACATAGACGCTCCGCTCACAACTCTGCCGTGGCTTCCACGGATGTCCCAAGATTTCCGGACCGAACTCAAATCCGTCGAGGAGGCCCCCGGACACGGATGGGAAGACCGACTGCGTGCTTTGGCAACTCAATATCTGGGGATCAATCAAGCGATTGCGATCGCGCGGGTGCACGATCACCTGAGCGCTGCGCACCCCTTGAAGAGCTTGTCAAAGTTCCGACTTGGGCTCGTAAGCAACGCGACAGTCGATTTTCTGAAGCCGTTCGTCGTCGCATCCGCGTTGAGATCAGGTGTCTCGTTGGACATTGTTGCCGCGGATTTTGGGCAAGTGGCGCAAGAAGCGGCGAATCCAGCCTCGCTGTTGAACCGATCTTCGCTGGATGCCATCTGGCTGGCAATTGACCACCGAGGGCTGCCGTTTCGCGCCGGGGGGAAGGACTGGCCGTTGGCCGATCCAGATACCGCAGCGCATGAATTGAACGTCATACGTGATGGCTTTCGCGAAAATAGCGGGGCAACGTGCATTGTGCAGACTTTGCCCGCGCCGGCGGAGTTGCTGTTAGGCAGCCTCGACATCGGAACGCTCGGTACCCTGCGCGCGTCCATCGCGCGGTTCAACGCGGAACTCGTGCGCGATGCGGCTCGCCGAGGCGATGTCGTAATCGACATGGATTGGCTCGCGCAATGTATCGGACTCGACCAGTGGTACGACGATCGCCAGTGGTTTGTCGCGAAGTTGCCGTGTTCGGCCGCCGCGCTACCCATGTATGGCGAGTTTGTTGCACGAACGGTGGCGACGATGCGCGGCAAATCCCGAAAGTGTCTGGTCCTCGATCTGGACAACACACTATGGGGTGGTGTGATTGGCGATGACGGACTCGATGGCATTGCGCTGCACCCGGGAGACGCGCGCGGCGAGGCGCATCGCGCAATCCAATCCGCTGCTCTCGATCTGCGCAGACGTGGCGTTGTGCTCGCCGTGTGTTCGAAGAACGATGATGCCACCGCGCGGCTTCCATTTCGAAAGCATCCCGGCATGATCTTGTCGGAGGATGACATTGCCGTGTTCGTTGCAAACTGGAATGACAAGGCGACGAATATCGAGCAAATCGCGCAGCAACTGGATCTGGGTCTGGATGCGATGGTGATGCTCGATGACAATCCGGTTGAGCGTGCGCAGGTGAGATCGGCTTTGCCTGACGTCGCCGTCCCTGAACTAGGTTCGGACCCTTCGTCGTATGTCAGAACGCTATTCGCTGCCGGGTACTTCGAATCCGTCGCGTTTACCAGCGAAGATCTAGTTCGCGCAGAGCAATACAAAGCGAACTCAGCGCGTGCTCAGGCGCTTGGCGGGGCCCGCGATTTGGACGCGTTCTTGGCGTCGTTGGAAATGCAGATCGAGTTTCGTTCGTTTGCGTTCGGAGGACGCAAGCGGGTCACCCAACTCATCAACAAGACGAATCAATTCAATCTGACGACCCGTCGCTACACGGAACAGCAGGTCGCTGCTCTGGAACAATCGCGCGAGCACTACTGCCTGCAGGTCTCGGTGCGAGATCGTTATGGCGACAACGGCATGATCAGTGTCGTGATCTGCAACATGCGCAACGATGAATGGGAGATCGATAGCTGGCTGATGAGTTGTCGAGTGCTCAACAGAGGCGTTGAACAAGCCGTGTGTAACCATATCGCTCACCAGGCCAAGTGTGGCGGAGCGAAGCGGATAATCGGGCGCTTCGTGCCGACTGCACGGAACTCGATTGTTGCGGACTTGTTCTCTCGCTTGGGATTCGAAAGACAGGCAGCCGGCGCGGACTCTGAGTCCTGGACGCTTCACCTCGAGGATTTCACTCCGTTTCGGGTGTTCATGACGGAGAAGCCGATGCCTGAGGCTGATGCTTCGAACACCGGAGTAGCGCAGGACAGATGAATCAGCGCGTCGCCCTTCAATTCTCGATAGAGTCCAAACAGACAAGCGAGTTCGCCCGTCTGTCGGGTGATTTCAATCCGCTTCATTTGGACCCGGTGGTTGCGCGCCGAACCCAGTTTGGCGGGGTGGTTGCACATGGAATGCACGTGCTGCTGCGGGCATTGGACGGCATCGCCGCTTACGGGCTCTTCGAACATCTGCAGCCGCAGTCTTTGTCGGTAACCTTCAGCAACCCCGTTGCCGTCGATGCGCTGGTTCGGCTCGATGGTGATTACGACGCCGACCTGCAGCGCGTCAGAATCACAGCGAAATCCCAGAATCGTAGTGCCGCGACGATCGTTCTGCGGCTGCATGAGCCTGCGGTCGCGAAAAAAGCGGAACTCGAGGATCGTGCTTTCGAGGTCGAGGCGCCGCACGATCAATCGTTTCCGCCTGAATGTGTGACGGGGGAGGTTACGCTTTCTTTGGATTCCCAGCGCTTTGGCGATCTGTTCCCTGGTCTTGCGGCTAGCTCGGTGGATCGTAGATGGATTGCAGACTTGCTTGCCGCTACACGCATCGTGGGAATGAGGTGTCCTGGAGCCCATTCGATATTCTCTGCATGCAAATTCGCACACAGAGCTGACTCGGACGAAGCGTTATCGCGATCAATGAGCTATCGAGTCAGTCGGGCCGACGAACGCTTCAAGATGATCTTGCTCAGCGTTGTCGGCGCGCGGCTGGAAGGCACGATCGAAACACTGTTCCGGCCGGCACCTGTCAAGCAGACGCTATCGGCCGAAAGGCTGGTGGGCTTGTCGCCGAAGCAGTTCCTGGGGCAGCGGATCTTGGTCGTTGGGGGATCGAGGGGCCTCGGTGAAGTGACCGCCAAGTTCATCGCGGCGGGCGGTGGTGATGTAACGATTACCTATGCTTCGGGAGAAGCCGACGCGGCAAGCGTTTGCGCGGAGTCCGAACGGGCGGTGGGCGCGTGCCAGTATCGGCATCTGGACATGGCAGTGGCGCAGTCAGGGGAACCCCCCGAGTGGCTCTCGCAGCACTACTCGCATGTTTACTATTTCGCGTCGCCGCATATCTCGCGCAACGCGACGGGTGAGTGGGATCGCGCCCAGTTCGAACGATTCAGTCGAATCTACATACATGGTTTTGCGTGGTTGGTAGAGATTCTGAGCGGTTCGGGGAGCGAGACAGGAAGGACCAAGTTCCTCTACCCCTCGACAGTGTTTCTCGATGATGCGCGAGAGTTGGGGTTTGCGGAATACTGTGCGGCGAAGTTGGCGGGAGAGTCGCTGTGTGACCACTTGGCGCGACAGCACAAAGTCTCGATCGTTCGGCCGCGTCTGCCGAAGATGCTGACCGATCAGACGATTGGAACACGTGATGGTTCGGCGGCGGATCCATTTACCGTGATGGCGGCGATCATTCTGGACATGCAGCGATGACGCTGGTGTGTCGCGCGAAGTGGCATCTCTGAAGATTTCGCCGATTGGCGAAGTTGATCTGACGGATGTTGGCGGCTTTCTCAACCGGCATCTGAATCCACGCATCAGTGCAGACGCATGGGTGCAGGCATTGATGCATCCGTGGTGCGATGTGCGGCCGAATTTCGGAGCACAGTTACGCGATGGAGATTCATTGGTTGGTGTGTTCTGCGCAATCTACTCGGACCAGATCATCGACGGGAGAAATGAGCGGTTTTGCAACCCTCACAGCTGGTGCGTGTTGCCGGAGTACCGAAAGCAAGGAGTAGGTCTGGTGCTGTACCTGACGAAGCAGAACGGATATCACTTCGCGATGTTGACGCCTAATCCCAACGTGGCGGAAATCTTCCGTAGCCTTGGCTTCAAGATGCTGGATGACGAGGTCCTCATCATTCCGAATCTCCCAGCCCTGGCCGGTTTCTCGCCACGCCGAGACACCGTTGTCGAGACCGACCCGAATCGCATGCTCGGCTATCTGTCCGGTTCGGTACGCCGCGATCTCGAACTTCATATCCAGATCCCCTGGCTCAGATTCGTCGCATTCGGGACCAAGAGCGATCTTTGCCTGATCGCATACAAATTGGGACGCTGGAAACGGTTGCCGTGCGCGCGGGTGATCTATGTTGGCGATGCCGCCGCGTTCGATCGGCATCGCCGTCTGTTGCAACACCATCTGCTGATTAGTCGCGGAATTGCTACGTGCCAGGTTGAGCGCCGTTTTGTTGCGCAGCGACCGCCCGTTTCGCTTCGCCGGCGCCGCACGCAGGCGAAGCAATTCTTGAGCGTCTCATTGAAGGATTCGCAGATCCGCGATTTCTACACCGAGTTGGTTGCGTTGGACGTGTAGTGGATCAGGGTGGCTTAGGCGCGTCGGCAGAGCTACTGCGCCGAGCCATGGCCCGGGCGAGCTTTTCTTTCAGACCGGGAAGTGGATATCCCATCTGATAGACCTTGTCGGAGTATTGCTTCGCCTTCGTGAGATTGTTGAGGTCGAGTTCCAACAGTCCCCAGTTGTAGTAAAGGTCCGGACTCTCGTTGCCGAGTTTCTGGGCCGTCTCATACTGCGCGAGCGCTTCGTCGAAGCGCTTCGCGCGTTGCAGGTAGGTACCGTAGAGCAAGTGAACGGTCGAGTCGTTTGGTCGAAACGTGATGGCGCGGACGAAATAGCAGTCAACGGTCCACACGTTGCTGTCGGGGTCGATTGGGAGGCCGTTGGCCAACTGCCAGCGAGCCATCGCCGCAAGTGCGCGGTAGTGATTGGGAATCTGCCTCAGAACGAAAGCGATATCGCGCGGCAATGGAGCGGTCTGCCCCTTGATGAGTTGCTCGACCTGAGGGGTGAAGTGGTTGGTTTCCACTGTACCGATAACAACGACACTCGCAGGATCGTTGACGTCGCGATACGTCATGCCCGTCTTGTCCCCATTGAGCATCTTCGGGTCGAGCGGCTCGCAACGCGACAGATCGGGCGCGGCGATCGCTGAAACCGACAATCCCAACAGAAACACCGCTATTGCTAATGGAAGGTAGCCCAACCCGATGCCGTAGGAGATGCGAATTCGACTCCGAGTCTACACGCGCTCACGGGAGACATCGTAATGAGTTTGCGGTCGCAGCCATCCATGGCACTCATTGTTGTTCCGTCTGGCGTTGCGGATTCTGAACGTCCGACGAATCATCCTAGCTGTGTCAGAGTCCCGCCGCTGGAACTTTGTAGACGTAGACGGGCCCGGATATGTCGGAAACGTAGACAATTGCGGATTGTCCGTTGCCCATGTCTTCGATGATGTTCCACTTGGTATTGGCGCTGCTATTGCCGCTTGGGACGGAGATTGCCGGTCCGGAGGGATCAATAGTGCTCCACACCCACTGCCCCGACGGATTGTAGGCGCCGCTCGAAGTAGTCGGAATCTTGAGTTTGAAGATTCGCTTGCCGATGTCGCGTGGAAGCCCGATACCAATCGAGCGATTTGCCGGCACGTACGCACCGCCGGCGCCGCCGTATTGGAGCGTGCCAAAGAATCCAGTCCCGGAGACGTTTGAAACCTGTGTCCAGGCTCCCGATTGGCCAAATTTCGTTACGTCCAGAACGGTGATTGTCTGTCGGAGCGAGTCACCGGCCACGATCAGACCCAGATCAAAGGCTGAGACTGCCCAAGTGTTCCAGTGTCCAAACGAGGCGCCCTGCTTCGCAGACGCCGACTGTCCCAGCGTTGCACCGCTCGTGCTTACGCGCCAGTACAGTGAGGTGTTCGCGCTGAAACCGCCGAGACCGTAAACGAAATGGTGCACTCGGTCGAAGACGCCGGCTCCGAAGATCGCGTCGCTCAAGTCACCAGACAGAGGCGAACCGTAAAGTTCCCAGGCGCCCAGATTGGACGCGGTCCAAGCCAGTGGCGATGTCGCTGTGCCAAGAGAGTCTCGGTTGAATGCGACGATTCGGCTCACTGAGCCGCCGCCAGGACTGGAGACCGAATTCATCAGCGGAAACCAGACTCGTCCGTCGCCAAATGTTTCGAACGTGGAATGCATCGCGCGGGGGCGGCCATCTGAGAAGGTAGCTGATTCACCTGTGAGGCTGCCGATGCTGGAATTTGGCGTCGGATCGCTCAGTCTGCGCCAACTGGGGGAGGCCGCGCGCATAGAAATTGCGTAGCACTCGTTGCCGGGGTAGTCGGCATGTCCACCGTTCGCGCACAGTAGGTACTCGCCGCGAGATTGGTCCACGGCGCCGCCGGTCCACGCCGTCGTTATTGAGGTAGGGGAATCCGGAAATCCGTCCGAATGCGGAGCAGGGTTGGGTACTTGATCAACGATCCGCTGTCCGCTGAGCCCGGCCACTGTGGTCCATGTCCCGTCTGTTTGCGCGACGAACCAGGCCGGCGCGGTGCCGGGGCCGCAGCGCCGTAGTAACTCCTGCGTCGGAGTCAAGTCCGACCGATGGAGGTGGACAGGGCGTAGATGCAGCGAGAACCGCGTTGCAGCATACGGCGAGGATACCAGCCGTGAAGAGACGGCAGAGATAAGTGGCCGGTCGCGCAGTCATGGACAACTCCAATGCGTTGAAAGACCGCAGGCGATACGTTTGCGGCGAACGTCAATTTTCATACTTGCGGACACGCAATAGACGCCTTTGAGAATATGATCTGGTCGTACTTCTGATAGAACGCGCTGTTTTGCAGGCCGTTCTGGTAGATCCAGCATAGAAATGCGTTCCAACCGTTCTTGAAGTAGGTGCCGCCATCGAAATAGGCGGCGTAGGTAATGTCCCAAATTTTGGTGTAAGCGGTCTCGCCCTCATGCGCCGCCCAGACCTCCAACCTCGTGTTAGTGCCGCCATTGTCCGAGCCGCCGTTCGTTCCGGGTGTGCAATGAAAAAGGAGCGTATCCCAGCCAAACGAATACGCCCAGTTTTTGGGGTTCTGCGTCCCGCTCGAGTACCCGGACCCTTTCAACGGACGGTAGTTGTACCCTTCGTACATGTTGTGGCGATTCGGTACGCCAACGCCACCGGTTGCGAAGTCAGCGGAATACGTCACCACTTCCTGGTTCGTATAGGAGTTGCGAGTTGTCGAATAGCTCACCAGCTTGCCAACCTGGATGTTGCCGGGTGTCGTGCGATTCGGATCGACCTTGACTCTGACCTGAATGTAAAAATCCGTCCCGTCGAATGTGCTGTCTGCGTAGCTCGCGTGTCCGTACCATCCAGGCTTTGGGACGGTTGCCCAGTCCCACAACGTGCTGCTGCCGTCGCTAGGGGTGTAGACCTGCGGTGCTAGATGTCCAAACGTTCCGGATCCACCAGGATCGTCGGTCCCGCGGCCATTGCTGGCACCGGTAAGCGGACTGAAGGGCCTCCACCAATACGTACCGTCGCCCGATGTACCGGCCGGGCGAAAGAGTTGTAGATATCCGCCACCATCAGCGCCGCCGGTAGCAACCCATTTTGTATTCGACGCATATGAGCTGCCGACTGCCAGCGGATCGTTTCCACCTGCGTAGCTATTGGTCCAGCGAAAATTGTCCACTTCGGCAGCGTTGTCGAAGTTGTGGTACCAGATGACGCCGGGGCCAGAGATACGCGTGAGCCAATCGGCTGCTGCAGTTTGTGAGCCGCAACTCGTCGATGCGCTATCGCCGCCGACCCCGACAGACGGTGGCGGGCAGGGTTGGCCCAGTAGAATCCGCGGCAGACTTGCCCCGGCAATCGCCGCCGAGGCAGCCAGAAATGATCTCCGCCTCATCGTGTTGCTCCTGCACTGTTGCGTGTTCCGAACGGTAGAAGATTCACATCAACTTCTTTGGTCGTGCCGAGCGGTGTGTCAATGTAATTGAGATGTAATGCCGAACACCATCCAGCGCTCATTGCGACGCGAACCAGTTCACAATTTCCGCTAGTCAATCATTCCGGCGCAGAGCGTGATACACACTCCGCTGACAGACGGGTAGGCCTAACCTTGCCACCATTCGACATCGCTGATTTTGGTCCACAACCAATCCGATGAACGAGCGTAAGCGGATGCGCGGCCTGTCGCAATTCGAGAGTTGGTTGACTAGAGCGGGGGCCGGATTACTTTCCGGATCGACCGCGTCGCGCTCGCTTCTCATCCTTATCTATCACCGAGTGCTAGCCGCGCCAGATCCGCTGCTGCCGGGCGAGCCCGATGCTGCGGAATTTCTAGCTCAAATGTCGCTTATTTCGAGTACGTTCAACGTAATGCCCCTCAGCGAGGCTGTCGGACGACTCCGAAGTGGGACCCTTCCACGTCGAGCGATCAGCGTCACCTTCGACGATGGCTATGCGAACAACTGTGAGATTGGCCTGCCCATCTTATTGGCTCAGTCAATTCCGGCAACGATATTCGTAGCCGCTGGATTCCTAAACGGCGGAATCATGTTCAACGACATAGTGATCGAGACCATCCGTCAGGCGGACGGAGAACTCGACCTGCGTGCACTCGGACTGCCTGTTTTCGATTTGTCGGATGCGCAGTCGAAGTTGCGCGCCATTGAGACAATCATCGGACAACTCAAGTATCTCGAGCCTGCCGAGCGGCAAACCAGAGCACACGACCTTGCCCATATTGCAGACGTAGCGTTGCCGAACAATTTGATGATGGTAGACGCGCAGGTTCAGCAATTGGCGAGTGCTGGCATCGAGATTGGTGCGCATACGACTACGCATCCGATTTTGACGCGTGTCGATGAGCATAGAGCCCGTGAAGAAATGGAATCGTGCAAACGCTCGCTGGAGCGATTGACCGGGACAGCCGTGCGTAGCTTTGCATACCCCAATGGGAAGCCCGGGACAGATTACCATCGCACACACGTTGCGATGGCACGGCAAACCGGGTTTGATTTTGCACTTTCGACGGCATGGGGCGCGGCAACGATCGGTACGGATCGATATCAGCTGCCTCGGATTGCACCGTGGGATTCTGATCCAAGGCGATACGCTCTGCGCTTGGCTATTGGCTATCGCCAGCGCACATTGCCGCAATGCTGATTTGGAACGATGACCGATATGGGCGTCGGTGCGGGGATCAGAGAGACTCTGGTGAAAAACGATTGGTCATAATGTTTCGAGAGTACGTCTGTAGCCCGGTTGTTGCCCTATGGGGTGGCGTCAACGAAGGATCTCGCGCGTGACGGTAACGGGACTGGCGTTTCTGGTGGTCTTTGCAACGGGCGTGGTGCTCGCGCTGGTGCGTCACCCGATTTACGGCTTGTACACCTACCTTGCCGTCTTCTACCTGGATCCTCCATCGCGTTGGTGGGCGGCGTCGTTGCCCGACTTGCGTTGGTCATTCCTGGCGGGCGCAGTAACGGTTGCCGCAATCTGGTTGAGGCAACCACCTGCGAGAGGGCGGCAGTTTTGGCTTGCCACCCCTCCGGCAAAGATAATGGTCTTCTACGTGATCTGGTTCTGGCTGATAAGTCTATGGGCGCTCGCTCCGTCGCTGCACTACGATGCCGCAATAAAGATCACGAAGTACCTGGTGATCTTCTATACCGTGTATCGCCTTGTGGATACACCGGAAAGAATGACGACATTTCTGCTTGCACACATCGGTGGCTGTTTATACCTCGGAGTACTCGCCTTTCAGGTAGGTGCACCAGGTGGCCGATTGGACGGGGTAGGGGGCCCCGGCATAAATGACTCCAATACCCTCGGCATGCATCTGGCGACAGGCGTAGTAATCGCTGCAATGCTCTCGATGCAGTTGCGAGGCTGGCGCCTGATTTTTCTGGTAGTTGCTATCGCATTTGCGCTCAACGCCATTGTGCTTACGGGGACTCGCGGCGGCTTCCTTGCGCTTGTGTGCGGCGGTATCGCGCTTGCGTATCTTCGGCCAAAGCGCTATCGCGCGATTTTTTACGTATATGCGGCGCTCGGCCTGATGTCGATTGGCTTGCTTATGTCGAATCAATTCTTGAGCCGATTGGCTACTACCGAAGTACTGGCAGTCGGAGACACGAAAGATTTGGACACCAGCGCGTACTCGCGCATCGCCATCGCCCAAGCTCAGGTAAGGATGGCGGAGGAGTATCCGTTTGGTACCGGAGAGAAAGGGACGGTGGTTCTCAGTCCCAAATTCATTGCAGAAGAGTACATGTCGTCCCAGGGCGGACGGTCGTCTCACAACGCTTTTTTGACAGTCTTGGTCGAAGAGGGTGTACCAGGCGCCATTCTGTCGCTCGCGTTGGTCTGGTGGACTGCGCGTACTCTTCGCAGGCTCGCACGGGGGTCAAATGCGCCCGATAAACTGACGCGAGCGGTGCAGACGGCTGCGATTGGGGGCGCGTTGACAGTGGTGTTCGTTGGCGGCTGGTTCGCAGACTTCTCGCAATGTGAAGTGCAGATCTGGATGCTGGCAGCACTCGCTTCAGTGACGCAATACAGTCGACTGAGCTTGCGCCGGCCGGAGGCAACGCTTCCGATTACTGAAGTCGGCATCCTCGGGGAACGCGTGCCGCACCGCAGCGCGTCGACAAATTAACCAGTGTGCCGCACTTCTCAACGCAGACCCGACCAACTACTACTACCGAAACTATCGACGAGGAACTGGAGCGTCGCAGCGCGGCGCAAATGATTGACGTCCTTGATCCGTTCCGGAATCACAAGTTCACGTACGGCGGACCAATCGGACGCAATCGCTGAACCGAATTGATTCATCCATTCCGAATATGGTGTATCACGCATGAGTCGCTGCCGGTAACGATAGGTCCGACGCCTCATCCAGACAGGCCGCACCATGGACGAATAGTCTTTTGCTATCTCCGCTAAGGTTGGTTTGCCGCTGAGCGTTCGTCGACTGTCCGACTCGTACGCCGCAAGGCGTGGATCAATCTTTCCGATCATTGCGCTTTCGAGCCGACCATGTGTCTTGTGTGAAATCGGAGTTGCGACAGCGGCGCACAATGCCGGCGTGTGCACTAGAGGCGTCAGCGCTCGTCCGATCGAATTATTGATGGACGTGTTGTGCGACATCCAGTAGCGACACCTGAACAGCGGATATGCGCGCTCGACATCGCATCTGCCGAACTCCTCTTCGCTGATATGCAGTGCGTCCAGCACTTTTGCGGCGAGACGTCGGAGATAGTCGCGTTCATCGAAAATCGCCGAACAGGAATCGGGATCGAAACGGGAGTAGAAACTGCCCATCAGATCATTCAGCGTGTACGGCCTGTCCATCATGTAGTAGAAATTCCGGAAGATTTCTCCGCCCCCCCCGTTCAGCGCGAGATAGCCACCGGCCATGCGCTGCTCGCGTGTGGCCAGATCGACTCCGGCATCGAATATCCCGTCGGGAGGCGTTGCGTCGAACATGATGAAGTTTCGTCGAATTGCGGCGACTAAGGCGTCGCGGTCGAGAGCTGGTGCATACGCAGACTTGTCGATGTGCTCGAGTTCCAGTGCCTCCCCTTTTGCGATCGCCTGCGCAATTCGGACATCGGGATCCGTCGCTCTGCCATATACGTGAAGGCGCGGGGTGATCCCTCTTACCCGCAGGGCTGCGAGGATTAGTCTCGAGTCGTATCCACCGGAGAGCGCCGTGTCGATTCGGTTGTGGAATGCGCTGCCGATTGCGTCGAAAACAGCGTCGAGAGCATTTACGCAAAGGTCTACCGACTCATTGAAGTGCAGCTTCCGAATCTCGCGGCGTGGAACGAGACGCGCGCGGTCATGCGCGCTGCCGGAAAATAGGTCGTGCCACTTCTCACAGTCGATCCGCCGGATCCCCTCCAGCACGGTAGATTCGCCGTACGGTGAGCCTTGAAAGATGTATTCCCATGCGCCCTGTCTGTCGAGATGATGTATGGGTAAACTCGCGGCAGTTGCAAGAAATGAAGTTGACCAAACGGTCCCAGCGTCGCTGCGGTATGCGCACGTACTTCCAAGCCAGTCCGTGAAGAGCCGTGCGGTACCATGGCCGTTCCAACTGATTGCAGCGAACGAACCTCCTAATCTGTGCTCGTCGATTTGATCGATGACGAGGTCGCTCAAGAACGCGTCGAGTGCATCGGATCCAAATCGATCCTTGTACATGGGGACGCCTGATGCAGCGACAAACGCACCACTTTCATGTTGAACACATGGTGCCGCCTGACCGTTTCCAGTAACGATGATGTCGAGGTCATCGATGCGCAAAAGCGTCTCTGGTCCCGGATTCTGTGCACGGAAGACATTAACGACGCGGCGTCGATCGTGCGCTGCGAGACCGCGTAGCGCGAGAAGCGCCGTCATCAGAGTTGGACTTCCCGCAACAATAGTTCACGTAGCATACGCATTGCGCGATCGCAGCGGCTATATCAAGACTTCCAGCGGAGCTGGATGACTCAGAAAGTCACGGGGGCTCGCGGTGAACCCGTATGCGCCGGATTGGAACACCACGACTAGGTCGCCAATCTGCGCGCGCGGCAGGTTCATCTTGTCTCCAAGGACATCCAAAGGCGTGCATAGCGGGCCGACCACGCAGGTCGACTCCGCAGCGTCGTCGTGCACCCGATTGCCGATAAGAATCGGGTAGTTGCGCCGTATGACTTGTCCGAAATTCCCCGACGCAGCCAAATGATGGTGCAAGCCACCGTTGGTGATGAGAAATCGTTGTCCACGAGAGACCTTCTGGTCGAGCACTTCACAGACATAGATGCCGGCTTCACCGACCAGATAGCGACCCAGTTCGATGACGAGGTCGCACGACGGAAACGATCGTGCGAGCTGCGTAACGAGTGAGTCGAGGTGCTTGCCAATCTTCGCGACATCGAGCGGCTTGTCGCCCGGGAACAACGGAATGCCGAATCCACCGCCGATGTTCACGAATCTAGGTGGGGCCGGCGCGTGTTGGGCGAGTTCCAACGCAAGATCGAGACTCCGACTTTGACTTTCGCAGATTGCGTTTGCGTTGAGGTTCTGCGAGCCGGTGAAGATATGAAAGCCAGCGAATTCGATCTCTTTGATCGCGACGCGCTGCAGGAGCGTCGGAACGCATTCCGCATCCACGCCGAATGGTTTTGAGCCACCGGACATACGCATACCGGACCCTTTGAGTTCGAAGGCTGGGTTTACCCGTATTGCGACCTTTGCGCGGAGATTGAGGCGTTGTGCTGCGTCGGTAATGCGCGCCAGCTCAGTTTCGGACTCGACATTCAACACGACGCCAGCATCAATCGCCGCTTCGATTTCGACGGGGCGCTTTCCCGGCCCGGCAAAACTGATCTCTGCGCGCGGTGTATTGGTGGCGACCGCGATATCCAACTCGCCTCTCGACGCAACGTCGAGCCCGTCTACGAGGCCCGCTAACAATTGCACAATGTCGGGCCGCGGGTTTGCCTTGATTGCATAGTGGATCTTGATGCGCGGCGGTATCAGTGAGCGAAGCTTATCGACGCGCGCCCGGATCAGCGCGCTGTCGTACACATAGACTGGGGTACGGCCAACGTCGCGTACGATATCGGTGATCTTGCGACCCGCCACGCACAGGCAGTTTTCCTGCACATCGAATCCTTCGAGCGGCACGTGCAGCGGCAACGCATTCATGGTGTCGCCTGCAAATTGCCGTCTTCCAGCAAGGCTCGGATGGCGACCCGGTCGATCTTTCCATTTGGATTTCGAGGTAGCGCATCGCGCCACTCGATGCGCTGGGGCACCATATAGAGCGGTAGCTTTTGTCGGTACCAACTGTTGAGTTCGTCGGTAGTCGCCGCTGGGTTCGATGGCTTCGCGAGTACGATGATCATCTGACCAAGTGTGTCGTGGGGCATGCCTACTGCGACTGCTTCGGCAACGAGTCCCGAATCAAATGCCGATTCTTCGATCTCGGTCGGACTTACGCGATATCCCGAAGTCTTGATCATGTCGTCCTTTCGGCCAATGAAGTATAGAAACCCGTCTGCATCGGTTCTGACAGTATCTCCCGACCACACCGCGATTTCGGGGAATGGCAGACCGTCGGGTTGTGCCGGTGCGGGGCGGAATCGTTCAGCAGTCTTTTCGCGATCATTCCAGTAGCCGAGCGAAACGAGCGGTCCCCGGTGTACCAGTTCCCCGGGTTCGTCGATTTCGCACGGCGTGCCGTCTGGGCGTACCACATGAATTTCGACATTCGGGATTGCCTTTCCAATCGAATCGGGCCGGCGGTGCGCTTCCTCGGGCGGAAGATACGTACTGCGAAACGCCTCGGTCAGACCGTACATCAGGTAAGGCTTTGCGTTTGCGAATGTGCTGCGCAACTTTTCCAACGTATCGCGCGGCATCTTGCCGCCGGTATTGGCGAAATAACGGATGTGTTGGGTCGACTCCGCTGACCATTGCTGGTCGACGAGTTGCATCCACAATGGCGGCACAGCCGTGATACCGGTAACAGATTCTGTTTCGCAGATTCGTACGACGTCGCGTGGGATCAGATAGTCGAGCAATATCACCTGCGCGCCCACACTGAACGCTGTGGTGAGCTGACTGAAGCCAGCGTCGAAGCTGAGGGGCAACAGAGAGAGAATTCGATCGTCCGATCGGTTCTCCAGATACTGCGCGACGCTCAGTGCGCCGGTGACGATATTGCGATGTGACAGCACCACGCCCTTCGGCCTGCCTGTGCTTCCTGATGTATAGAAGATCGCGGTCATGTCGTCTTCGAGGACGCGGCTCGGTGACGTTGCCGGTTCGTGCTGAAGCTCCGACCAGCGCACGATCGACTTTCCTTCGAGGTTCGGCAGCTCACCGTCGCGATCGACGACAACGACGGTCGCCAGGTGCGGCAATGCCGCGAGGTGTTCGGACAACGTCGCGAGACGCTGGAGAGTGGTCACCAGAAAACGCGCCGCGCAGTCGCGCAGGATGTGCGCCACTTGCCCGGCCTTGAGAATGGGATTGACGGGCACGAAAACGCCGCCTGCGTTTGACGCCGCAAGTATCGCCACAACATGCTCAAACGATTTCGGGAGATAGATGCCTAACCGATCGTATCGATGCAGCCCGATTGCGCTGAGACCAGCGGTTGCCTTTTGCGTCGCGCGTGCGAGTTCCTCATAGCTGGACGTAACGCGATGCGACGACAGAGCGGGACATGTCCCCTGCGATTCAGCGGCGCTGAATGCGAGTTCTGCCAGGAGTCGAATTTGCTTTGACGGCACTTTGTCGCAATCGAAGATGTAGGAACGGGAGAATAACGCGTGGTTCCAATGCGTGCGGCAATTATGTCGATACGCGCCGGTTGCCGCGCAGAAGCTTGTAGCGTGATTGTGACTGATAGCGAGATTCGCCGACGATGGAAATGAACGATGCAACGGCGGTTCCGACATTCCAACGCGCCGCGGGCGCTGTTTCGCGCGGCCTTGCGCGTAACGAACGATCGTGTAACGTGTCGATGGTGAGGGTGACTCCCGGTCGTCTTGTAGTCGAGGAACACCGTGTCAGAAGGATTTGCGAAGAGCGTCAAAGGAATGGTGCGGTCTGCCCATCGCTCGGCATTGCTGCGGCGGGCATTGAACAAGCTCAGGCGCGATCCGGAGGCGATACTGGGCTCGCGTGGCGACGTTATCGCAGATCTGATCAATGGTTGGGGCAATACCGGCTGGAGTGCATCACCAGGCTATCTGAAGGCCTGTATGCGGCAAGCGCTTGCCAGTCGCGGTCCGATGCTGGAATGCGGTTCCGGCCTGACGACGCTGACGGTGGGTGTAATCGCGGCGCACACGGGCAACACACTTTATGTCATCGAACATAGCCGGGAATGGTTCACGCGGGTGCAGGAGTCGCTGGACGCGCTAGGCATCGGAAGCGTTTCGGTTATTTATGCGCCGCTAAAAGACTACGGCGATTACCATTGGTATGAAATCTCACATGAGATGAACCGCCACCGCTACGCAATGGTGATTTGCGATGGTCCTCCCGGCGATACGCCAGGGGGGCGCTATGGATTCATGCCGCTGCTGGGACGCTGTCTAACGGACGGATGCGTAATCCTGCTTGACGATGCGTCGCGCGAAGCCGAACAGGAGACAGCCCGTCGCTGGTGCGACGAACAGAATCTGGACTGTCAGGTGGCTGGTGATGTGGACAGTCCGTATTTCCGCTTGACGCTCACTCAGAGCACAGCCGCTCGCGGCACGATCGAATCGGTCGGGGGTAGTTGACTAGCGAACGTATTAGCGTGCGAGCACGCGGTTAAATGCGCGCACGATGCGCGGTCGAAGGAAATCCACGATGATCGATTCGCCGCCTCGCGGCCGCCCCGCCAGACGCCACAGAACGGCAAGCATAGCGGGATAAAGACAGACGCCGGCCGCAATGCTCGCGGCGACGGACGCGGCGGCAGTTGCGTGCAACAGCACATTGGACTGAAGTACTGTAACCGCAACGTACATTGTGATTGCCGCGAGCAGCGGTCGGCCGACTCGCGCGATCACCTGCGTGAGCGGCAGGCCGAGCAGCTTGCCGATGGTGCGCCACCACAGCGGTGTGCTCACCACAGCGTGCAGCAGTACCAGACTCCAGCCGACGCCGATGAGGCCACATCGAGTCGCCGCTACGTACATCGCCGGGACGATCACCACTGCCTCCCAAATCGCGACACGCGTGGCAAGGCGCGGTTTTCCCAACGCATGGATGATGTAAGTCATGTTCGAGTTGAGCGTGTTCAGCGCACCGACAATGGCAATCAGCTTGATCAACGGGATCGTCGCGAGCCAGGCGTTGCCCAGCATGAGGGGCGCCAGATTGTCGGCCACGGCGATGGTGCCGAGTGCGGCAGGCAGGCTGGCGATCATGATCAACGAAAACACGTCGAGAAACGTCGCCCGGAGCGCAGGTATGTCGTTGTTGAGCTTTGCGTAACCGGGATACACGGCGCGGTTGATCGGTGCGATCAGTTCGGACGACGACATCATCGCGATCTCGTTCGCCATGTTGAAGGTGCCGAGTGCCTTCGCGCCCAGAAGCCGGCCGACGAAGATGTTGTGAATCTGCGCTTTGACGAAGAACACGGCATTGTTGAACATCAGCCAGCCGGAGAAGCTCATGATGCTGCGGGCCGATTTCAACGTAAGCCTCGGTCGGTAAGGTCGCATCGCGTAGCTTAGTAGTACGTCGAACACCGCCATCGTCGTCATGCCGATGATCAGCGCCCAGTAGCTATGCAGCATCAACGCTGCGGGGATCGTCACGCAGAGGCCGGACACCTTCACCGAGAGGCGGAAAATTGCCTCGAGATGGAACTTCATGTGTTTGCGAAAGTTGACGATCGTGATGTTTTCGAGCGAGCGGATAAAGAAATTTGCGCCAACCACATACATGATCGGAGTCAACCGAGCGTCGTCGTAGAACCACGCGACCAGCCCGCCAGAGATGACCAGCACACTGCCGACGATCAATCCCACCATCGCGTTGAGCGTAAACGCCGTGTCGTAGTCCACTTTGGTCGCGTCCCGGCGTTGGATGAGCACAACGTCGAAGCCGAACGCCGTAAACGCTTCCAGCGCTGCCACGAACACCATGCACATCGCCACCAGGCCGAAGTCCTGCGGCGTCAGCAGGCGGGCCAGCACAATCGTGTTGATCAGGCCGAGGGAGCGCTCGGAGAGCCTCAGGATCGTCAGCCAGGCCGCGCCGCGCGCGATTGCACCGTGCACGTTTTCTGTTGATGCGGCACGCTCTGCTGACGATGCGCTGGCGGGCTCTGCGTTCATAAACTCGGGTTGTCGCTCAGAATTGCCAATACAGAAACTCGGTCTTGTGGCTCAACAACGAATCTTCGTCAAACTATTCACGTGACCCCAGGGAGATTGATGTTGCCGCAGGTGACGTACGTTGCCCGGCCGCTTACAAGCGTCTGCTGGCGGAATACCTCCAAATCCACGACCATGCCGATGGTACACATTTCCTAAGATTCTGATGGTTCATCGTCTGCGAAACAGTGACGCTGCTACGGATGCTTCGCGACCTGATGCGCGTATGGCAGACTTCGTCGTCCAAGGTTATGTAGAACAACTCGTAGCGACGATCCGACGATTGACTGAACGTTCTTCGGCGCCGCCTGCCGGCGAACTCGGATCGCGACACCAAGCAGAAGTCGTTGGGACGATATTTGACACCCTATGTCGCCGAGAGTTTTGTTACCTTAGCAAGGCGCGCGCCGTTGTGTATCGGCGCGACATTGACGAGAAGCTAACTCGAAGGGTTCTGGCAGGTGAGGCGCTTCGCTTCTACTACGACATTGGTGGTGGGTACCACGCGAGCCTCGACCCCTCCCGGGACGCGTTGAGATTCGACGTCGGGTTTGCCGAACTTTGTGTCCTTCGTCAGATTGCAAGCTTCATTTGGGAGATTCGAGCCGCGTATCAGCCAGGTGCACACTTTTCGTTGGTCGTAGACAATCTTTGCGCGTGCCTTGTCAACGATATCCCCACGAGTCGAACGTCTGAATATTGCGCGCAACTACGCGCATTAATCGTTCGGCTGGGATTGGAGCAGCACGTGGACGTCTTGGTCGAGTCGGAACGATTCGATTTGGACCAATATAAGAACCGAGATGTAGAGTCGATCGTAGTTGGCGATCCCCGCCCGACTCCGCGGGAAATTGAGAACGCCTCTCGGTTTGTCGGACGGGAATGCGGCCCGCACGAAGCGGCTCAGCGGATTGAGCTCTACCGGCTGATCTCTCAAGAGTCTGAGAGGTTAATTGACTCGGTCATCGACGGAGTGCACATGACGCAGCGAGCGACAGAAAAAACGTTCGGATTTCGAAGCTTTCCGGGCGGTGCCGCGCGGATACAGACTGGACTGTTGGGAGTAATGTTTCAGGGCGCCGAGACGTTGCGGCCAGTACTGATTACGAGCAGGACGCGCGGCGACTATGCACATTTCAGAACGGTGCTGCTTGAACACTCGCTTTGTTGCTACGTTCCCAGCGTGACCTTAGCCATCAGGAACAGCCACGAGTCGTAGCACGTAGCTACGTTCAGCCCTACACCTGGGACCGTGATGTCGGAAACGGTTACTCGCCAGATTGGCCGCGGTAGTGTCTGGATGTTGCTGTTCAAGTTGCTTGATCGCGGTATTGCGATCATTTCGACCGCCATCCTCGCCCGCATTCTAACGCCCAACGACTTCGGCGTTATGGCGATGGCGATGTCCATCGTCGGTGCAGCTGAGCTGTTGAAGAGCTTCGGCTTCGACTTGGCGTTGATTCGCGATGCATCCGTTAGCAGAGCCCGGTTTGATAGCGCGTGGACGCTTCAGGTCGCATTGAGTTCAACATGCGCATGTTGCGTACTTCTGCTCTCAGCACCAGCAGTCGAGATTTTCCATGACGATAGGCTGGCAACGATCTTGCCAGTCTTGGCGTCAGGTCTGTTTCTGGGCGGATTTGAGAATATCGGAGTTGTATCGTTCAGGCGCGAACTGAACTTCCGTAGTGAATTTCGCTTTGTGATAGCCAAGCGTTTGTTGGCGACTGCTATGACCGTGTCGCTTGTGATCTGGTCGGGCAGCTATTGGGGTCTGGTGATCGGCTATGTCCTTTCCCAATGCGGAAATGTCGTGATCAGCTTTGTGTTTCACCCGTACCGGCCGTGGTGGTGCCTAACTGAAGCACGCAGTCTGTTTAACTATTCCAAGTGGCTCCTCGCAAACAATGCGATGGCGTTTCTGGTTGATCGCGTGCCCGACTTCGTCATAGGACGATTCGTCGGCGCATCCGCACTGGGTCTCTACAACTCGGCATCGGAGATATCGCGCATCCCCACCACAGAATTGTCTGCGCCAATTAACCGCGCTGCATATCCGGGGTACACGAAGCACGCGAACTCCATAGATGCTCTTGCGGATACCTACCTCAGAACGCTCGGTTGGATACTCTGTTTGACCTTGCCGGCGACCGTCGGTGTCTTCGTGGTTGCTCAACCCTTCGTCATGCTGTTGTTCGGGCCGCAATGGCTCGCGAACGTTCCGATCGTTCGGGTGTTGGCCGTCGTTGGTTTGCTCACATCGCTTACCGGAAACTCATTCTACGTTTACATCGCGCTAGCGCAGAATCGTGTGACGACGCTGCTCGCGTCAGTCCGTCTGGTGTTGTTTCTTGTTGGGTCGCTCTATCTGGTGCAACGCATGGGCGCCCTTGGAGTTGCGGTCGCTTGTCTCGCGTCTGCGATGATCAACATCATTGCCAGCATGGCAGTCTTGCGGAAGGTAGTTGGCATATCTGTGCGTAGACTATCGTTGGTCGCGTGGCGTCCCTTCCTCTCATCAATGGTCATGCTGGTCGTTCAATGGACGTTGCTTGACGGGTACCTGGTCGCTTCATCGGAGACCGGTGCGGCGATGGCACTGGTGATTTTGATTGGGTCCGGTGTTGCTATATACGGGACGGCGCTATCTCTCTTCTGGTGGGTCGCCGGCGCGCCCGCTGGTGCTGAACGGGATGCGTTCAGTTTCATCGCAGAAACGTTTTGGCGGGCGCGGGCGATGGCATTTTTCAAGCCTTAGAGCTCGCCAAGATACGAATGAGATTGGCCCGTTAACGATAGCGCTTGCGAGAGATTGGCTTCTTGTGCGACTGCCTATGGCCGTCCACCGAGTAGCCGGCTGAAGGCTTGCTCAAGGGCCGCTACACGGTCGTCCCAGGTGTTCTCCGACGCGATTAGTCGTCGAAGTTGAATATCGCGGGCGCAGTGACGCGTAGGAATCGCGTCTTCGATTGCCGTGACCCAGGCATTGACATCGTTGTGTGCAATCGCCGTCACCGCAGCAAAATCACGGATTGAGGGGATGTCGGCGCTCACCACGGGTAGGCCCACGGCAAGGTATTCATGGAGCTTTAACGGGTAAATGCCTCGCGTCCAGCCGGGACCTGAAACCCGGTACGCCAGAAGTCCAACGTCCAATGCCGCCATGTAATTTGGCAGCTGCTCCCGAGCTTGCTCTTTAAACACGTGAACATTCGGGCGCTTGCGCAGCGACTGTAGGGCCGATTCGGAATCGAGGCTCCCAATTGCTCCAACAAGGATCACGTGCCAATCGGGTCGAATGCGCGCAAGCGAGTCCAAAAGTTGGAGATCGACCTTTCGGTTTATGCTGCCAATGTACCCGACTCGCGGATGGGGAACATCAGCTAGTTCGCCGGGTTCGACGGTCGATCCGGAGTACGCGGCAAAGTCGACCCCGTTAGGCAAATGCAGAACGTTCTTCGCACCAAGATGAGTTAGGTGCTCGACGATTGGCTGGCTCGAACCGGTCACCAGGTCCGCCTCGTTGGCTAACGCTTGTTCGGCTTCAGCTAGACCAGAATTCCATCCCGGCACTTCGTTGTGTAGGTCGTACGCATGATAGAACACCAGATCTGGACGTACCCAATCGCGAATCTGAGCGAACTGGGGGTGGAACAAATACAATGCCAGCGGCGCCGTAGGCGCACCCAGTGCGTCGAGCCATCGACGAACGGTTCTTCGCATTGTCCAATCATCTACAGCTCGGAATTGCTCAACCCGCATGTCCAACTTCCCGGGTCGATCGACATAGACGCTGTCCGTCAGAGCCACGCTCGACGACCAAGGCTCCTTGCGCCAGGTTTCAAGGTGCCGCATCCAACTGTAAAGCGGCCCAGTAGAGTAGAGCACTGGATGTCGTTGAGCCAGTCGAGACAGAAGCTGCTGGCGATTCATCCAGGGCCCGGACCAGTCGTTCGGTGAGAGCGCAAGAATACGAAACATCCTCGTCCTCAGTTCGCAAGTCGTACTATTTCAGCATGGATTGAGTGAGAAGCGATAAGGACTGATATCGTTGCCCCTCGACACTGTTCGATTGATTAGTCCCCCCGCAACCTGTAAAGGTCTCACGCGAACGCCATGGCCAGTAAAGTCTCATCCGAATTCGAACTCGACGACCAGGCAATCAGCAGGCTCGCCGGGTCGGTGATGGAAACGGTTGTGAGCTACCTGAGTTCGGCGAATGCCGAGCTGAGTTTCTCGCAAGAAGCTGAGGCGATCGAAGCAAGTCTGCTCGCCTCGATACCGGAGGAGGGCCTGGGGCCGGATGCTCTGGTTGCGCTGATTGAACGAGGACTGACGGCTTGCTCTCGAAACTACCGGAACCCGAAATACATGGGCCATCAGCGTTCAGGTTCCATGGTGGTCCCTGTGTTGGCCGATTTTGCCACTGCGGCCGTCAATCCGGCTGTTTCCACCCCCGAGATGGGGCCTTTCAGCACCGCGCTCGAGCGGCGCGTGCTCCGTTGGATCAAGGGGTTGGTTGGCTACCCCAACCAGGCTGATGGCACGTTTGTCTCAGGGGGAACAGAGGGCAACCTTACGGCGCTGCTATGCGCGCGCGATAACGTCTGGGCCGAAGCGCCAGACGCATTGCACGGCCGGCGGATGAAGGTCTTTGCTGCCGATACGGTGCACTATTCGGTGGCCCGTGCCGCACATGTGCTCGGCCTCGGTCCCGGGGCCTTGGTCAAAGTTCCAGTTGGTGCGGACCTATCAATGGACGTTGTGGCTCTGGACGGAGCGATCGCCGCTGCGAGGGATGCTGGGGAAATCCCAATCGCCGTGGTGGCGACCGCTGGTCACACGTCGACGGGCGCGTTCGACGATCTAGAGGCATGCGCACAGGTCTGCGCAAAACACGGCACTTGGCTCCACGTTGACGCAGCCCATGGAGGCGCATTCCTCCTCGCCTCGGAGTTGCGCCCGAAACTGAGGGGAGTGGAGCAGGGGGACAGCTTCGTATGGGATCCGCACAAGTGCCTCTGGGCGCCGGCCGGTTGCAGCGTAGTGTTGATCCGCGAACGCCGAAAATTGCGAGCGTCGATGGCAGTCGGCCTGTCTTCCGCGCCCTATATCTCGGGAAAGTTGCTGGATCAGTCGCTGTCGGACGAGCCCGAAGATCTGATCGGCCTTGGTCTCGCGTGCACGCGGCCGCTAAGCGCTATCCGTGTCTATTCATCCCTTGTCGTCTACGGGCGGCGCCGCCTCGGCGAGCGGCTCGTTCAAACCTGCGACACGA
Source organism: uncultured Gammaproteobacteria bacterium (assembly GCA_963735085.1). GTDB lineage: Bacteria > Pseudomonadota > Gammaproteobacteria > Pseudomonadales > Azotimanducaceae > DATJGR01. The sequence goes on along the minus strand of CAVTJP010000002.1, from coordinate 1,432,258 downwards.
CCCGGTTCCTGCATGAGATCATCGAAGACGTGGATGACTTTGAAACGCTGGCTCCACCGGAAGCGAATATCCTCTGTTTTCGGTACCTCCCCGGTGTACGAATGACCCTCGAGGCCCTGAATACCCACAACCGGGCCATTCGGGAGCGGCTTGCTCGCGAAACGGACGGCTTGTATCTGAGCGGAACGGTAGTAGGTGATCGCTACTGGCTTCGTGCAGTGATTCTGAATCCGGAGACGTCGGGAAAGCACCTCCATGAGCTTTTGGAACGGTTGCGCGTCATTTCGGCGCACATGGGAACGGAGGGCCAGGAATGAACGGCTGGATACCGGATGATGCACTCGATATCAGCTACGGAACAACCGACCGACCCTCAAAAAGAATGGACGACGCATGCCTACACCGTCAGCAATGAAGATTGGCGTCCTTTTCCACGAGTCGGAGAAGACGGCCTCGGGCTACATGGTTGAGCACCTTGCCGAATTCTGGAGGGAGGACGGGCACACCGTCGAGTTCCTGTTCGGACCGCGAAGCGCCGCACGCTTCGATATCATGTTGGTACATGTGGATCTCTCGGTTGTCCCGCAAAAGTACATCGATTACGCCTCCACCCAACCGTTGGCATTGAACTGTCGTATTCGGGATATCCGCAAATCGAAGATCAGCCACAACCTTGTGCAATTCGATGGCGCGTGTGAAGAGCCGGTCATCGCCAAGACGGACCTGAACCACCGCGGACTCCCCGAGCGGAAGCTCGGGCTTCGCCTGCGTGACCGCCTTCGCCCCTACAGGCTCAGAAATCGTCTCCGCGACCTCGAACTCAAGCTCCACCCCGCCAGATGCGTCGAGGAGGAAGGTTACCGGATATTCGACACACCCAATGAGGTTCCGAAGAGCTGGCGCAATGACAAGAGAATCGTGTTCGAGCGGTTCCTGCCTGAATTCGCGAACGGCCACTACAACGTGCGTTTCTGCCTTTTCCTCGGCGACGCAGTGCGTGGCATGATCCTTAAATCGCGCGAGCCGCTGGTCACGACCCACAACTGCGTATCGGCGGAGGATATCGAGCCCCATCCCGCAATGCTTGAGTGGCGGCGGGAACTTGGCCTGGACTACGGCAAGCTTGATTACGTACTCCATGAAGGCGAGCCAGTCCTCATCGATGTCAACAAGACGATCGGCGCGACCCGTGGTTACCGAGAGGAGGAGGAGCTAAAAGCCGGTCGGAGGTTTCTGGCAAACGGCCTATACAGTTTTCGCTTATAGACGGGGGTGTATAGGATTGGGAAGAATGGGGACGCCGAAGATTCGGTGCCACACTTTGATCGGCGCCAACTTTGGTCGCCGCCGACGTGCGCGATGTCGTCAGTCATTTGGGTTGCGCAGCATAATCCCAGGGTTTGTAGCCCACCAGGCCATCGCGCTAAAACTGGGACGGTGCACTCCGACGAAGATATCCGGCGTGCGCGGCACCATGGTGAGAGGCAAATGAACCGGTAGGAAATTCTCAGAGATTTGCCGGAATCGATCGAACCTTCGATTAAAAGTGGCTTGCGGCAGCGACAATTCACGGCGAGGTGTGCGGATGCGCTGGTAGACGCTACTCCCAAACAGCCCAAGGACGCGTGTTCTGCGCGTCGAGTTGGTCGTACATGAGCTTGTCCTTGAAGGTGTCCATGGCCTTCCAGAATCCCGTGTATCGAAAGGCCGCCAACTTACCGGATTGAGCGAGTCGCGAAAACGGTTGCTCTACGAGTTCCTCGCCCGGCTTCAGCTGGTCGAAAATCTCCGGTCGCATGACTAGGAAACCTCCGTTGATCCAGGTTTCTGTCTCGGACACTGGCTGCAGGCGGCGCACCTGTCCCGCGCCATTCATGTCAACTAGGTGAAAGCTCTGCGAAGGTTTGACGGCGATGAAACTGGCTGTCGAGCTCGCCATCGAAAACCAGGCGAGATACTGGTCAAGGGGCAGGTCGGTCAATTGATCACTGTAGTTGGCCAGAAACATTTCTTCCTTTGCGACCAAGTCTCGAACCGCCAGTAGGCGCTCCCCGATATTCGCGTTGATGCCGGTGTTTACGAAATGGATTGACCAGTCGTGCACGTCTGATTGGGGTTCGCTGAGGACAGAACTACCTCTTTCGATCACAAAATCCTCGGAGTCTCTGGGGTCGTAGTCAATGAAGAATTTGCGAATCAGCTGACCACCATGGCCGAGGCAGAGAATGAAATCTCTGTGTCCGTAGTGGGCGTAGTACTTCATGAGATGCCAGATGATTGGGCGAGTGCCGATCTGTACCAGCGGCTTCGGGATCGTCTCTGAGTACTCCCGAAGTCTTGTTCCCAACCCGCCACAAAACAATACGACTTTCATCTGATCCGCGATCTCTTTTCCAGGACTTCGAGCATGTGCGCCATTGGATCGAACCCGGGTCGCCTGTGAGTCCCTTTTACATGTCCGTTTATGGGCCGGGACCGGGAGATGATAGGCTTCCCATCGAGTGGTAACAATGCTCGCTAGGTTGGACTGCGCCGCACAATGCGAGAGCAACATGTGAATATTGACGTACCTTTCCCTTTGAGCATCGGCTTGCCTGTCTTCAACGGCGAGCAGTTCATCGAAGAGACGTTGCAGTCGATTCTGTCGCAGTCCTTTACGAATTTTGAAGTCGTGATCTCCGACAACTGCTCCACCGATTCCACGCAGGGGATATGCCGACAGTACGCAAAGTTAGATTCGCGGATTAGGTACCATCGGAATGACGTCAACCTCGGTGCCCCCGCCAACTACAATTTGGTATTCAAGTTGTCGAGCGGCGCGCTGTTCAAGTGGGCTTCCTCAAACGACGTATGCGGGCAGGAAATGTTTGCGCGCTGTGTCGCTGCGCTGGATGCTGACTCCGGTGCTGTGCTCGCCTACCCAAGGACACGTCTGTTCAACTCAAATGTCGACGAATTTGTCGATTACCAGAGTCGGCTGAACGTGGACGATGAATCGGCATACGCGCGATTTCGTTCGGTGCTAGAGGGACTTGGGCTGAATAACGCGATCAATGGCGTTATACGCCGCGCTGCGCTGCTGCGCACCGGGATGCACCGACCTTTCTTGTCATCAGATGTAGTTCTGTTGGCGGAGCTCGCCTTGCATGGTCGATTTGTGGAAATTGACGACAGTTTTCTCTATCGGCGGACCTTTGCTGAGGTGAACACGATGGACATGGAAGCACTCCGACAGTTCTGGTTTCCGCATCGCAAGGGTCCTCTTCGATACCAAATGTGGCGTTACATGATTGCCCTGAACGGAGCAATCCTGCGCGCGCGGCCCGGCATCAAGGACACGACATTGGGGGTTGCCTGGGTTTTGCGACAGCTCGTGTGGTCGCGCCGCAAGCTAATGGAGGAGCTGGGCCTTTAAGGATCATCCTTTGGTTATCACTGAGGTGGTGCTTCCGTGTTGTGGGATTGGATGCGATTCGCCACTGTATCGGGTAAGCCGATCGCGAAGAACGATTTTCCGGCCGCCATTGCGAAATATTGCTCGCCGCCAGTTTGATAGCTGATCGGGGAGGAGTTTACGCGGCCACCGACGTTGAGGCTCCACAGTTCTGTGCCTTTGTTCGCATCGAGAATGAACAACCGCGTACCGTCGCCACTGAACAGAATATTTCCGGCGGTTGAAACAACACCGCCCCATTTCCACCAAGTCGTGCGCGACGGGTTTCGCATCTCCCAGAGGACGTCGCCCGTCATCGGATTGATGGCCTTGATTCCCGTATGAAGTGGTTGATTGCGCGTAATGTTCTGGTGACCGCTCCCGAGGTATTCCTCTCCGCGGACATACTGCGTCCGGTCGGGTTGTTTGAAGACGATCTGTCCACGCTCCATGAATGGAACGTAAAGCGTGCGGGTGATTGGTGAGAACGTGGGCGATTGCCAATTGGTGGCTCCGATAGGGTCCGGCCATGTCACGGTACCTGCGGTGGATACGCGTGTTTTCGGATTCAGAATGGGCCTGCCCTGCTTGTTCAGGCCCAATGCCCAATTCTGCTTGCCAAACGGCGTCCCGAGCAGAAACTCTCCGCTCTGCCTGTCGAGAACATAGAAGAAGCCGTTGCGGTTCGCAGTGATCAGAAGCTTTGGGCGACCCCCTTCCATTTAGCATCAATCAAGATCGGGATTTGATTGGCATCCCAGTCATGCTCGTCATTGGGAGTGAACTGGAAGTACCATACCAATTTTCCGGTGTCCGCGTTGAGTGCAACGACGCAATCGGAGTACAGATTGTCACCGGGTCGAACATCGGCCTGATAGTCGGGGCCGGGATTTCCGACGCCCCAGTAGACCAAATTAAGTTCGGGATCGAACGAACCCGTCAGCCAGGTTGGCGCGCCACCCTTCTTCCACGAGTTGGCGCCCCAGGTTTCGTTGCCGGGCTCGCCCTCAGCGGGAATCGTGTAATAGCGCCATAGACGCTTACCTGTTTTGGCATCGTAGGCGTCCAAAAACCCGCGTATTCCCATGTCGCCACCTGACACGCCAACGATCACCTTGTCGCGAATCGCCAGTGGCGCGCCAGTTACGGTTACACCGCTCTTGTAATCTGCGATCTCCGTCTGCCAGCGCGCTTTGCCCGTGGCGGCATCCAGCGCGATGAGCTTTGCGTCGATCGTTGCGAGAAAGATCTGATCATCCAGGGCGGCCACGCCGCGGTTGACCAGGCCGCAGCACGCTGCTACGTCCGTTGGGATTCGGTGGGTGTAGGTCCATAGATTTGCACCAGTTGAGGCGTTGAGCGCGTGAACGATGCTTGGTGGTTCGGTCACGTACATCACACCGTCGTTTACGATCGGGGTGGCTTCGATCATCTGGTCGGTATCAAACTGAACCATCCATTTGACCTGGACCTGGTTGGCGTTCTCAGCGTCGATCTGATTCAGGGGGCTGTAGCGGAATCCGGAATACGAACCAGAGTACGTCAACCAATTGTGCGGCTCCACTGCGGCCGCGATTCGTTGGTACGTGACCGGTGTTGGGGCAAGGGCAGCAGCAGTGTCAGCAACACCTATTGGATGCGCGCGAGCGACGTCTTCGAGCGACCTCAAGTAGGAGACGATCTGCCAAATCTTCTCACTCGGGAGTGCGTGCGGCTGCATCGGCGTGCCCTCGACACCGTGGCGTATGACCTGGAACAGGGACCAATCGCTATCGCCGTGCTTGAAATTGCCTGTATTGAGAGCGGGCGCGGAGCTCCCCGCGCCGTCGTTTCCGTGGCAGGTCGAACACTCAGCCCGATACCTTGCCTCGCCACTGCGTACGTCGTCGTCAGTTGTGGCGAGATTTTCGATTGCGCTGTACGGATTCTTGGTGTCGGCGAGATTCCTCAGGTAGAAGCCGCTTCCGGGCTTGAGCATGCTCAGCAGATCGCCCCAACCGACGCCCTCGATCTGCCCAGTGGCCCGGTAGAACACAACTTCCGCCCGCCAACGAATTTCGTCCGACAGTGTTATCGCCGCCGCACAGCTGACGACACCGGCCACAATGATGCCAGCAAACCATTTGATCATCTGAAGGTCTCTCAGGATCTTTTAGCAGGTTCCAACCGCATCTCGGGACACCAACGGTTGGGGATGTGAGGGCATGTATGCATTTATCACGGCATCGGGAACGTGCGCCAAGTCTGCGACGCGTAGGTAGTCTGGCATGGTCGTCCCGGTACAGAAAGAATCGATGTTCGGGGCGCCGCGCAGGGATTCGGCGTCTCGTATGTGAATGGTTCGGAAGTCGATACTGAATCGGGTCTTGCGAGTGAAGTTCGGAACCGATGAATGAAGCTGTGCGGCCGAAAACAACATCACGCCGCCGACAGGAGGGACAACACGAAGATCTGATGCCAGCTCGATAGGCTCCAACGGCTTGGGTTGTTCCCGTGTGTCTTGGCCAATTTGCTGCGAGGCATGTTTTCGACCTGATTCGATCCAGCGTTGGTAGTTGTAGCCTGCAGAACTATTGTTGACGGCGGTCGACCAATAGCGGGGATGGAATGCCATTCCGTTCGCTGCTTCGGTCTCGAAGACCGGCATCCACCAGTTGATCTGGCACATCGGTGCCGAATACCAAGTATCTCGATGAGGGTGGAATGCGTAAGCAATCCCGGCCGTCAGGTAGTCATCGCTTGTCGATGTGCGCATACGGGGCACATCAAAGTAGGTGTGTTCGGGATCGCAGCCGGCTTCAATCAGCAGCGTGCGGATATGTCGCTTGGAGTCCGGATGATGGATGAATTTTGGCTTGAGTTGGGCGAGCAGATCCGCGTATGTGCGCACCTCCATGGCGTCCTGGGCTGTCTGTCGATCGAGAGGATGGAACGCATCCTCGATCATCGATAGCGCGAGATTTCGGAGCGCCGATGAGCCGGCGTTCGGCGAGATTACGATCACGTCGCCTGCGTATATCCGCTCGCGCCGCGAATCGTCGACGCAGTTTGGATCGAACAGTACGTTCGCCATGTTTCTCCGTCCTCCGAAACGGATCGTGCCCAGTCGCGACGCAAGGATACAGACAGTCGCCGCACGAAGGATATATTCGAAGCGTAACAACACGCACCCAAGGCCACGTGCGACCTTACACTCGAATGGTCGTGCCGGACCGAACTATGGATGCTTACATAGCCGGCGACACTTGAACGCACTCCATGGCACGTTCTTTGGCACACTAGCGCTGCGCGATCTGGCGTTTCGTTAGGGGTTGGAAACAGTCGTATGTTAGGCAGATTTAGGGCGGGGCAACGCGTTCGCGTGAAAGACTACTCGGAGATCTACGGGACGCTGGATGACGCAGGTCGCTGTGAGGGCGTGTCGTTCATGCCGGAGATGCTCGAATACTGTGGCCGAGAGTTTACTGTCAGCAGAACTGCGCACAAGACTTGCGACACGGTCAACAGGAGTGGCGGTCGGTGGCTCCGCAATACGGTCCATTTGGAAGAGTTACGCTGCGTTGGAACGAGTCATGGCGGTTGCGACGCTCAGTGTCTACTGTACTGGAAGGAAGCGTGGCTGGAGTCCGCCGAGACCGGACCCAAAGTGGTAGAGCACGGCAGGGTCTTTGGAGAGTTGCAAACGTCTCGATCGGTGAACGGAGGGACCGTTTATCATTGCCAAGCCACTGAGCTGCCGAATTTCACAACGCCGCTGCATTGGTGGGATCTGCGCCAATATTTTGATGATCTTCGTGGTGGGAACGTCGCCCTCACGCGCTTCGTTCGGGTGGGATTTCTGAAGATTCTGCAGAATTGGGTGGTGTCTGGAGTCGGATTTCGGCTTGCGGTTCGAGTTTACAATTTCTTCCAGCGTGTCATCGGCGATGGAGTCGAGATCGGGCTTGAGGGTGGTTTGCCGCGAGGTGCACGAACGCCCTTAGAAACTCTAGGTCTGCTCCCCGGTGAACTAGTGGAAGTTCGGAGCTTCGGGGAGATTCGACAGACGATTGACCTTGATGGAAAGAACCGCGGTATGCGGTTCGATATCGAAATGCAGCCGTTCTGTGGCAAGCGGTTTCGTGTGGCGAGACGTGTGGAGAAGATCCTCAATGAGAGAACGGGGATTCTTATGGATATGAAGACGCCCGGAATCATTTTGGAGGGTGTCTACTGTCAGTCCAAGTACAGTCACGATCGTGTGTTTTGTCCCAGGGCGATCCCATCGTTCTGGCGCGAAGCGTGGTTGCGGCGCGTCGACGAGGCGATGCCGATCAAAATCATGGGAGGCGAAAAAGGGGCACCGGGAGGATCCTGATCAAGGCATTCTTGTGATTGGCGCCGAAGACTACGAGAGGAAGCGCGAAGCATTATGCGTCTAGATCGTTTACTGGCTCCTAGCAGCACACCGTTGGAGGTACTCTGCCTAGGGGCTCATTGTGACGATATCGAGATAGGCTGTGGAGCCAGCTTGCTTCGCATATTGGGCGAACGATCAGCTAATGTTACGTGGATCACATTGACTTCAAACGACCAGCGCGCGGCAGAAACACGCAATAGCGCAAAGGCATTCTTGCGTTCCGCGCGCGCTGCGAACGTCACAACTCATTCGCTCGAAGATGGTTTCCTTCCAGCACAATGGCGGGAAGCGAAGCAAATTTTCGAGCGACTCAAGCAGCTCAAGTCGCCCGACTTGGTTTTTACGCACGAGCGCGATGACCGTCATCAGGATCACCGCGTCGTCAATGAACTCACGTGGAATACGTTCCGTAATCACCTGATCCTGGAATATGAAGTACCTAAATTTGACGGTGGTCTAGGGCAGCCCAACTTCTATGTTCCGCTGACTCGGAAACTTGCCGAGCTAAAGTCTGTTCACTTACTAGCCTCGTATCCGAGCCAGGCGAATCGCAGTTGGTTTTGTGCGGGTACGTTCGAAGGACTCATGGCGATTAGGGGCATGGAATGCAAAGCTAATGAGGGGTTCGCCGAGGCGTTTCACTTGCGCAAGATGATCCTATGAATATGAAGATCAGTGAGAGCGAGATTCAGCAGTGGCGCAACAAGCTTCGGTGATCCTACAGAAGCCCAAGTGGGCCTACTACCGGGGGGCCATCCGTCCCTGGAAAGATGCCGTGTTCCACATATCCGACGAAGCGGTTGTGCGCGGCCTAAACGTTTTTGAGGGATTGAAAGGTTTCTGGCAGCCGGACGGTAGTTTTGGAATTTTGGCAGTCGAGCGCCATTGGAAGCGGATGAAGCAGTCGGCGAAGTTGTTACATATGCCATTCAATGTGTCTCTGCTTGAGTTCGAAGAAGCGTGCCATTTGCTTACTCAGCGACTCTACGTTCAAGATCAGAACATGTGGCTGCGCGCCACCCTGTACGGGACGGAGGGCCACTGGGGAGTAGGCTCCAAATCGGATCTGGTCCTGACGGCTTATCTCCATCCAAAAGGACTTCCAAAGTCTGTCGCGACCGGGGTCAGTACATGGCAGCGAGCAACAGACCTGACCTTGCCCTATCGCATCAAGACGAGCGCGAACTATCAGGTTGCCCGATTGGCCAAGATCGAGGGGCGCGAGCGCGGGTACCCCGAGATGGTTTTGTTGAATCAATTTGGGCGGGTGGCAGAGTCGATAGGCAGCGCAATTCTTATGGTTCGGGACGGCCAAGTTGTTACGCCGCCAACGTGGGAGGGGGCGATCGAGAGCATTACGATCGACATCGTCGAGTGCCTATGCCGTTCGTTGAGCGTCAGCTTTGTTCGGCGTCCGATCGACCGGACTGAGTTGCTAGTCGCCGACGAAATGGCGTTCGTCGGCACGCTCAATGACATCACTATCATTTCTCAACTCGATGGTTCGCCATTCCCAGAGTCGGTGGTTCTCAAGCGTATCGCTGATCGCTACCTTGCCGCGGTAACCGGGGTCAATCCTCATTCGAGCATCGATCTGTCATGCCGACCGCGGCGAGAGACGGGAACCTGAGCGCGTTAGATCAGGAATCGAAACAGCGAAGGGTGAGAAGCTGTTGCGCGCGACCGTAGGTCAACGGTTCATCAGAATACTTCCAGAACCGGAATCGGCACGACGAACTTGCCGCCCCACTCCCGGATATAGGCGGCGGTCTTGGAGATTTCGTCTCTCAAGTTCCATGGCAGGATCAGGACATAGTCGGGCTGAGCCTGGCGAATCGCTTCTGGCGGCAGAATGGGAATGCGCGTGCCGGGTGTGAATTTGCCCTGCTTATAGGGATTTGCGTCGACGGTGAAATCGATGAAGTCGGTGCGAATGCCGCAGTAGTTCAGCAGTGTGTTGCCTTTGCCCGGGGCTCCGTAACCAACGACTGTCTTGTTCGCGGGCCTTGGCGTCGATGAGAAACGCCAGCAGCGCGCGTTTGGTCTCCTTCACCTGCTCATCGAAGCCGCGGTACCGCGCTGCGGTGAGAAACCCTGCGTCGATCTCGCGCTGCCGCAAACGATTGACCCGTTCTGAAACGGGGATCGACGCATGCTGCGCATGGCGCGCATAAATCCGGATCGAACCGCCGTGGGTCGGGAGTTCATCGACGTCGAACAGTACGAGTCCGTGGTGCGCAAAAATGCGTTCCACAGTAACGAATGATAGATAGCTGAAATGCTCGTGGTAGATCGTGTCGAACTGATTGCCTCGATCAGACGCTGCAAGTGTGGAAATTCCATCGTGATCGTACCGGTCGGTGCTAGCAGTCGCTGCAGCCCGCCGACGAAGTCGTTGATATCCGGCACGTGCGCGAGGACGTTGTTGCCGATCAAAAGATCGGGCTGGCCGTATTCGCTCGTAATCTCGCGCGCCGTCGCGTTACCGAAGAAACAGACCTTCGAGGCGATGCCTTTGGCGATGGCTACCTCGGCGACATTGGCGGCGGGCTCGATTCCCAACACCGGAATTTCGTGCGCCGCGAAATGCTGAAGGAGGTAACCGTCGTTGCTGGCGATTTCCATAACGAGGTGTTGCGACGTGAGTTGCAGCCTGCGAATCATTGCGTGCGCGTATTGCCGGGCGTGCTCGACCCAACTGGTCGAGTAAGACGAGAAATAGGCGTATTCGGAGAAGATGCTGTCTGGCGTTACGAATTGCTGCAGTTGCACGAGGTGGCAGTTGTCGCAGACGAATGCGTGCAGGGGATAGAACGGCTCCATCTCGTGGCGCTGCTCTGGCGCGATATGCGTCTGACAAAGCGGCGACATGCCGAGGTCGACGAACGTCGTCGTCAGGCCGGCACTGCAGAACCGGCAGGTAAACTGCGCCGGTTCGGTCGGTTCGACCGTGTGCGAAAGAGCCGTCACCGGCGCGTCCCGATCAACATGTACATCAGGCTGATCGACCCGACCCATTCAGTGTACTCATCGGTTGCGATATCGCTGGTGCGTTTCCGATAGAAGGTCCCGGCAGAAATGGTCAGGTCTCTCCAGCGTGTCCAATCGAACCTTAGACCAGCGTCATAGTTGTGCTGATTGCCGTTGTCTTTGTAGTCGGTGGTGGAGAAGTCGCCGAACATCCGCGCGTTCAGCGTTGGGCGCAATGGGCGGCTGATGCCCAGTGTAACCCCCTTGGTTTTCTGATCGGGTTGCGTCGTCGGGAAGTTCTGCGAGCCATTCTCGTATTCCTGATTGTCGATGTAACCGGTCAGATCGACGATGTTGTGGCCAAGTGGGGTTGTGAAGCTGAGCGAGGTTGCGTCGAGTGTATACGGCGTCGTGACATTGGTATTCTCGGTGACCGTCTGACCGAACGCGGGAATTCCTGTGGCGAGATCCTGAGATTGGTCTTCCAGCGAGCGCGCATACGATGCCTTGACCGTGGTGACTTCGCTGACATGCCATGTGAGATTGAGGTCACCGGTGATGGCGCTCGCGTTCTTGGCGCCTTGAGTTCTATCGAACACCGTGTAGCCCATCTGCGTGTCCACTTCGATCCAGTCGCCGCCGCGCACGTACTGCAAGTTGCCGGAATAGGAGACGTAATCCGGCGAAAGTTTGCTGTTGTCGAACTTCACGTCGCTGGTCGAGGCGTTGAGTTGAATTTGTTCCACCGTGCTCAGCGGAATGATGTATGCCGCAGTGCCGGTCTGACGTTTGCTGTCGGTCATGGTGTCGTGCGCGTTGACCCACGAGTAGTCATAGTGCAGTTCGATCTTGTGGCTGCCGTATCCTGGCAGCGTCAGCGTTGTGCCGGCGATGGTGGTGTTGATGACCTGTTGGTTGGTTGGAGTATCGGCGGCCTGCGAGTTGATCGTCGTGAGTGTGTTTGCATTGGACAGGTCGAACGTCAACCGGTCGGGGATGGCGCGCCATGTCAGCAGGCCGTTGCCGACGGTATTGGTTTGATCGTTGAACGTGTCGCGTTGATGAATGCTGTGGGACACGCTGTAGTCGGCCGATGCGCTCAGTGCGTCACTGTCATGCTTGATGGTCACTGCCGCCTCAGGCGTCTGGATCCACTCGCTGATTTCGTTGTTGGGTGTCAGCGCGGTATTGTTGGTGTATTCGATCGCGTCGCCCACTTCGAGTGTCAGGTCGAAGGCATGGGCGCCGACAGCGATTGCAGCCAGGACGGCCGCGCTCGCAATTCGCAAGCCGTTCACAAGAACGTTCGTCATTTTCGGATCTCCCCATACGAATCGAAACGGACGCTAGAACAACCGCTCCGGTACGGTGATTAGATCACCGGGTTTGACCGCGTAGTTCGTGCTCATATCGGCGCCTTTCAGCAGCCTATCCAGGCGAATCTTCAAGTGCTTTCCGGACGCGCGGTACAGGACCGTTCCGCCGGGATTGGCGAATTCGTTGACGCCACCCGATTCCAGAACCACATCCAACACCGTCATGCCGTTTTGATACGGCATGGACGTGGGTTTGTTGACGGCGCCGGTGACACGCACGCGGGTCAGGTACTCGTTACTCCCCATGCCGACCACGGTCGTGGTGACAATCGGATCGCGTACATATTCGGCAAGCGCCGCCGCAATGACTTTGCTGACCTCTTCGGGCGTGTGTCCGCCGACCGCGACATCACCTGCCACCGGCACAGTGATTTTGCCGTCGGGGCGCACCAACACCGAGACCGACAGGTCGGGATTTCGATACACGTCGACTTTGAGGTTGTCGCCGACGCCGATGCGGTATTCCTTGGCGAACGCTGGTCCCGGGTTGGTGTCCTCTGGTGGAGGTTTGGACTGCGTCGCGCATGCGCCGAGTAGCAACCAAGCCAGCGCAACTATCCAATATCTCACCTGCCGATACATCGCTGCTCCGATCTGATGATGCCGTTTGATGATAAACGGCAGCCGCACGTTTGGACACCTACAGGTCACGGGATGTGTCAGCAAGACGTATCCAATCTGGGGCGCGTTTCGGTTACATCGCCAACAACGCAACGACAGAATCCGCAGCGTCGATGCGACAGAATTCACAGTCGTACACCAGCGGAGCACAACTGATGGAGCAGCGCAGCAACGAGACCGCGAGAACGTGGTTTCGATCGAACCGCGTGTTTCGTGTGAACGAGGCGTGGTACTTCCACACCCGAGAGGGGATCGACGTGGGGCCGTTCCAATCGGAATTCGAAGCACAGGTTGAGGCGAGCATTCTAAAGCACGTGCTCAATGCAGCCGAAGATCCGACTGCTGCGCTGACTGCGATTCGGGAGTTCGTGCTCGACACGCACACAGCTGCGTACGACCTGCGGGGGCTTACAAAATACGTCGAAAAGGAGGGACGCTTCTAGCGTCGTCGTGTCTTCGTCTGATGAGACACGAACTCCACGATCCCGGTCAGTTCTGCTTTTTGGATACGGTCGCGGCGCGTACCTCTGGCGCGGTGCATTGGGCAATCGCCTCGTTTCCTGCACCCGAGTAATGCGCACCGGATGGCACGCGGCGAAGCGACTTCGGCACGCGTGAAACGCAGCGGGTCATGTCGATGTACGGCAGCCTGGTCGCGCTGAGGGTGGCTCGGGCGAACGCACTGCCGTTGCTGCGGCTCGGCAGGTACACCAGCAACGGCGTTGCACCGTCGCGTCGAATCGCGCCCACCAACTCCACCAGCAGTCTGACGTTCAACGCCTTCGCATCGGCGTTGCCGAGGGCGTGAGCGTTCGGCCATCGCGGCCATATCGACGTCAGCAGTCGCAACAGCAACGGGCCTCGCTCGAAGCGCCAATCCCAGTCCTGGCTCACATATCCTGGATCGTAGTTGATGAATGGCAGGTCACCGGGATGCGCCGCGTGCATAATTTGCTGCGGCGTGGGCAAGGGCCGATTCACGACTACGAGGCGGTTGTCGACGAGATCGAATCTCGGTTTCACCAGATGGCCACCCCAACCGAAGCTGATGAACGGATACACTGCCATCGAACGATACAAATCGTGCTGAATGAAACCGACCAGCACCACGTTCGGCTTCCACGGCCGCACATCGCGCAAATAGCGAAGGTACACCTGATCGATGCCGTACCCGTCTACGCCGAAGTTGAGCACTTGGAACGTATCACCGAGCAACTGTCCCATGTGGTAGCCCCACGAATCCTCGAACGGTACCTCCAGCGATAACGCATTGGAGTCGCCGATCAGCGCGACGCGGTTCTCGGGCGATGCATCGGCATAGCGGACACCGGGCATCGCGCTGCGGATCCCCTCGGCGCTGCTGGCGTACAGACCATCCGTGCTCCGGCGACTCGGGCCGACGCTCCAGCCGAGCTCCGCGTCGTAGACAAAGAACGACGTGTCGTTGGGCGGCATCGCGCGGACTTGGTCGACCAGCTCTGGCCACGTAGGTCGCAGCTGCACACTGCCTATTGCGACACCTTCGCCCGAGGTGCGCTCCAGTAGTCGCAACACCGTCTCGCTGATCGCGAGCGCTGCGGCGACGGTAACTAAATTCACGCTGATCGCCAACGCGATCGCGCGACCTTTTCTACGTGATCTGAAGAGACCCGCTCCACCGGCGGCGCACGCGCCAATCCCCACGAGCATCAGCACTGCGAATCGCGTGGTGAGAAACGAGGTGTCGAGTGTCGGCGCCTTGTAGAGCGTCGCAAAGATGAGCACGATCCCGGCTTCCAGGACGAACAAATAAAACGTGAGCCGGGCGGATACGCTGTAGTCGTTCGGCGTCATCACGCGTCACGCGTCGGGGAGAATCCGGCGTGCGCGATCGAGGATGGTGCGGGCGCGAACCAGGTGCGGCACGTCGACCATTTGGCCGTTGAAGCTGAACGCCATCTTCCCATCGCGCTGTGCCACGTCGAATGCCTCGAGCAGTGCCTGTGCCTGTTCGACTTCTTCGGCCGACGGTGAGAACAGCTCATTCACAATCGGAATCTGGTCGGGGTGGATGGTAATTTTGCCGGTGTAGCCCATCCACGCGCTCGTCCGGCACTCGTCGCGAAGCCCATCGAGGTTCTTGATATCGACGTATACCGTATCGAGCGGTTGCACGTTTCCGGCGGTCGCGCACAACAGGGTCTGGGTCCGACAGTATTTGAAAACCTCGAGGTACTCGCCGTGCTCGTTGCGGTTGCGGCGCGCACCCATCGCGGCGGCGAGGTCTTCCGCGCCCCACGACAGCGCCGTGACGCGTTTGCATTGGGTGAAGGTCGGGAGATTGAGAACGCCCTGTGGGGTTTCCGTGGCCACCAGGATCAGGCCGACGTCGCCGACCGGATGTCCATAGGCAGCCTCTAGTTGGGCAAGCTGCGTATCGATCGCTTCGATGTCTGCGAGGCAGCGAATCTTGGGTACGACATACGCATCCGGTGGGTACCGCATCGTCATCCGTAGATCGTCGAGCCCCCAGGGGGTATCCAGCGGATTCATCCGCACGGTACGTTCCTGGCGGCCGAAGTCGACATCTCTTAGCCAGCCCGCGATGACCTGGCGTGCGTCGGGCTTGCGTTCCGGCGTCACCGCGTCTTCGAGATCCAGTACCAGACAGTCCGCGGCGGTTTCAAGCGACTTCAGTAGCATCTTCTCGCTGGCACCGGGCACGAAATGCGCGGACCGGCGCAGGCGCGGCGGGTCAGACACCGGCGGGGCGCTTCATCATCATCGCGCCGCGAGTGCAGGAGCAGACCACCTCGCCACGCTGATTTATGCCCTGGTGCTCGAACGTCACGACGCCGCGGTCGTGCTTCGATGACGATTCGCGCTTGCTGACAACCTGCGTATGGGCGGTAATGGTGTCGCCGATGAACACTGGATGCGGGAAACTGATCTTGTCGAATCCGAGATTGCCCAGCGTGGTGCCCAGTGTGGTATCACCCACCGATAGTCCAACCACCAGCCCGAGCGTAAAGATGCTGTTGACAAGGATCTGACCGTGTTGGGTGCTACGCGCGAACTCGGCGTCGAGATGCAGTGGCTGCGGGTTCAACGTCAGCGCGCTGAACAACAGATTGTCGGTCTCGGTGACCGTCCGCGACGGTTGATGAGTGAACGACGCACCTTCGTCGAGTTCTTCGAAGTATTTGCCGGCCATTGCGGTGCTGGCTGAAAGACGACGACAGACTTTAAGCTGATGCTGCGGTGCTTGCCAAGACGCTCGCCATGCTGCTTGTGATTGATGAGAGGGGGATCGATGGACTTCACCGAAACCGAGGAACACACGCTGATTCGCGATGCGGTGCGCAAGGTGTGCGCCGACTACCCGGATGTCTATTGGTCGCAGCTAGACCACGATCATGAATTTCCGTGGGCGTTTTATGCGGCGATGGCCAACGCGGGTTGGATCGGCGTCGCGATTCCGGAGGCATACGGCGGCAGCGGCCGCGGCATCGCCGAGGCATCGATCGTGCTGGAGGAGGTTGCCGCGTCGGGTGCCGCGATGAACGGTGCCAGCGCGATTCACCTGTCGATCTTCGGCATGCATCCGGTGGTGCGCCATGGCAGCGACGAGATGAAGCAGACCTATCTGCCGAGGGTCGCCAGTGGCGAACTGCACGTTGCATTCGGTGTAACCGAACCCGACGCTGGCACCGACACGGCATCGATCAAGACGTTCGCGCGTCGTGATGGCGACCACTACCTGGTCAAGGGCCGCAAGGTCTGGACAACCAAGGCGCTCGACTCGGAGCGCGTGTTGTTGTTGGTCCGCACGACGCCGCTCGACAACTGCGCACGCCGCACCGACGGCTTAACACTATTGTTGGCGGAACTGCAGCGCCCCGAGGTCAAAATCTCGCCGATCGATAAACTGGGCCGCAATGCGGTGGCGACGTGCGAGGTCGTCTACGACGATTTGCCGGTGCGCGTGACGGACCGGGTCGGTGAAGAGGGAAAGGGATTTCGCTACCTGCTCGACGGGCTGAACGCGGAACGCATTCTGGTCGCCTCGGAGGCCATCGGCATCGGCCGTGCTGCGTTGCGTCGCGCCGTGAACTACGCTTCAGAACGGGTCGTTTTTGGTCGGCCGATTGGCCAGAACCAGGGCGTGGCGTTTCCGTTGGCGGAGGCACGCACGCGGCTGGACGCCGCCGAATTGATGGTGCGCAAGGCCGCCTGGAAACTCGACGCGGGCGAACCCTGCGGCGCGGAGGCAAACATGGCGAAATGGCTCGCCGCAGACGCGGCGTTTCAGGCCGCGGATCAGGCGGTGCAGACGCACGGTGGGTTCGGCTACGCGCGCGAGTATCACGTCGAGCGGTATTGGCGGGAAGCAAGGCTGATGCGTATCGCGCCAATCTCCCAGGAGATGATCATGAACTACGTGTCCGAGCACGTACTCGGGTTGCCGAAGTCCTATTGACCTGGTCGAACATGACAGACGCTGCCAAGGCGACGCATATTCTTGGGATATCCGCCTACTATCACGACAGTGCGGCTGCATTGCTGCGCGATGGCGAGATTGTAGCGGCCGCCCAGGAAGAACGATTTTCCCGCAAAAAACACGACCCACAGTTTCCGGCGCGTGCGATTGGGTACTGCCTTGCGGAAGGCCACATCGCGTTGAACGATCTCGACTACGTGGTGTTTTACGACAAACCGCTGATCAAATTCGAGCGGTTGCTCGAGACGTATTTCAGCTACGCGCCAAACGGATTTCGCTCCTTTCTCTCTGCGATGCCGGTCTGGCTCAAAGAAAAGCTGTATCTGAAATCGACACTGAAGCGTGAGCTTTCGCAGCTCGGTGCATGCAAGCGGGCTGAGTTGCCGGCGCTGTTGTTTGGCGGGCACCACCAGTCGCACGCCGCGTCGGCGTTTTATCCGAGTCCGTTCGATTGCGCAGCGGTGCTGTGCCTGGACGGGGTGGGGGAGTGGGCGACGACCACCGCCTGGCTCGGGCACGAGCATGAGTTGACGCCGCTGTGGGAGATCGATTTCCCACACTCGCTAGGATTGCTGTACTCGGCGTTCACCTACTACACCGGCTTCAAAGTGAATTCCGGCGAGTACAAGCTGATGGGGCTGGCGCCTTACGGCGAGCCCCGCTATGTGGATGCGATTTACGACAACCTGCTCGACCTGAAGCGAGACGGCACGTTTGCACTGGATATGAGGTACTTCGACTACTGCACCGGCCTGACGATGACGAACGCCCGATTCGACGCGCTGTTCGGGGGGCCGCCGCGGTCGCCCGAAGCGCGCTTGACGCAACGCGAGATGGATATCGCCGCATCGATTCAGGCGGTCACCGAAGAGGTGGTGCTGCGTCTCGTGCGGACGCTGCACAAGGAGACTGGTGAGTCCAATCTGTGTCTGGCTGGCGGTGTTGCGCTGAATTGTGTCGCCAACGGCCGGATTCTGCGCGAGGGTCCGTTCGAATCAATCTGGGTGCAACCCGCGGCGGGCGATGCCGGTGGCGCGCTGGGCGCGGCAGCCACGGTGTGGCACGAGTACCTGGGTCAGCCACGCCGCGTAGTCGCTGAAGATGCAATGCGCGGCGCGTATCTCGGTCCACGGTTCGACGATGTGGAGATCCAGCATGCGATGGATGTGGTCGGGGCGAGCTATGAACGTGCCGGCGATGAAGAACTGTTCGACCGCGTTGCAGCGCTGCTCGATGACGGCAACGTAGTGGGGTGGTTCCAGGGCCGGATGGAATTCGGTCCTCGCGCATTGGGCGCGCGCTCGATTATCGGCGATCCGCGTAGTTCGAGCATGCAGTCGGTGATGAACCTGAAGATCAAACACCGTGAATCGTTCCGGCCATTCGCACCGTCAGTGCTCGCCGAACGCGTATCTGAGTACTTCGAGCTGAATACCGCCAGCCCCTACATGCTGATCGTCGCGCCGCTGCGCGAAGCGTTGCGCATCGCGTTGACGGCCGAACAGCAGCAGCTGTTCGGCCTCGAAAAACTGAATCTGAAACGTTCGCAGTTACCAGCGATCACGCACGTCGACAATTCCGCGCGCGTGCAAACGGTGCATGCGCAGACCAATCCGCGCTATCACGCGTTGCTGCGTGCATTCGAACGCCGGACCGGCTGCGGCGTACTGGTCAATACGTCTTTCAATGTGCGCGGTGAGCCGATTGTTGGGTCGCCGGATGACGCTTATCGCTGCTTCATGCGTACCGACATGGACTACCTTGTACTGGAAAATTACATACTTGCGAAGGCGGATCAGCCCGCGCAGATCCAGGATGATTCCTGGCAGCACGATTTCGAGCTCGACTGATGGCAGAGCCACACGCCATTCCTGAACTCGACCGGCGCGGGTTGCGGACATTCGGATTCGCATCCGGATCGCTCGTTGCTGGTTTGTTCGGGGTTGTGTTCCCGTGGCTGCTGGAGCGCGCGTTTCCGCTGTGGCCGTGGTTCGTGCTCGCGGTGCTGGGCATATGCGCAGCGCTTGCGCCGGGTTCGCTGCGCCCGGTTTACCAGGGCTGGATGCGGTTTGGACTATTGCTCAATAAGGTGACGACGCCGCTGGTGCTGGGTGTCATATTCATACTGCTGTTCGTCCCGGTGGGATGGGTGATGCGGCTGCGGCGTTACGATCCGCTACGACGCCGCCTGGACCGCAACGTGTCGAGTTATCGCGTAGTGAGCGAGCGGCCGCCGCGGAACAACCTGGAGAATCCGTTTTAATGATCGAATTTCTGCGTGATCTGTGGCAATTCATGCGCCAGCGCAAGAAGCTGTGGCTGGCGCCGATCATCCTCGTCATGGTGTTGCTGGGTGGGTTGTTGGTGTTCGCGCAAGGCTCTGCGGTGGCGCCGTTCATCTACACGCTGTTCTAGCGGCGAGGCGCAATTGCGATCAACCAGGAGTAGTCAGTGAAAGTCCTCGTTACCGGTACCGAAGGTTACATAGGCGCGCGTATGGCGCCGATTCTGGCCGGCGATGGGCACGAGATTACCGGTCTGGATACCGGTTTCTATCGCGATGCGTGTCTGTATATCGACCCGGTGGGCATGCCAGTCGCACCGGCGACGATCTATAAAGATCTGCGAACCGTGACGCCACACGATTTCGAAGGCTTCGATGCCGTGGTGCACCTGGCGGAGCTTTCGAACGATCCGCTTGGCCAGAACAGACCTGAGATCACGTTCAAGATCAATCATGAAGGCTCGGTGAGGATTGCGAACGCCGCCAAACAGGCTGGCGTGTCGCGCTTCGTGTATGCGTCGTCGTGCAGTGTTTATGGCGTCGGTACCGGCAACGAATCATTGGACGAGACCTCGCCAATCAATCCGCAGACCGCGTACGCACACTGCAAGGCCAACGTTGAGCGCGATCTGAAGCCCATGGCGGACGACGCTTTCTGCGTCACGTTCTTGCGCAACGCCACCGCATACCGTCCGTCGCCGCGCATGCGCTTCGATATCGTATTGAACGACCTGTGTGCACTCGCGTGGACGAGAGGGAAGATTGCGATGGTCAGTGACGGTAGTCCCTGGCGGCCGATCGTCCACATCGAAGACATTATCGAGGCGGTACGGTGTGCCCTCGTGGCGCCGGCGGAGCGTATCAACGGCGAAATTTTCAACGTCGGCAGTTCGGCGGAGAACTACCGCGTGCGCGAAATTGCAGACATCGTTGCACAGGCGTTTCCGGGTTGCGAAGTGTCTGCCGGGGCGCCGAGCGGCGACAACCGCAGCTATCGCGTGTCGTTCGACAAGATTGCCAACCAGTTGCCGGGGTTCAAGACACGCTGGACCGCGCGACAAGGCGCCGAAGAATTGCGTGCGCTGTTCGAACGAATCGATTTTTCCGCGACCGACTTCGAATTCCGTGCTTACACGCGGCTCAAGCAGCTGCTGTATTTGAAACGCACGCAGCAGCTGAACGACGACCTGTTCTGGAGTGCCCGTTGATTCTGACGCCGACGGCGCTGCCGGGGGTGCCTATGATTGAGCGGCGCCTTGAATGAGATGGCGGCGGCGTGAAGGCGGGGTTCCTCGAAATTCTGAAACAACTCGATAGACACGCCTGCACGCACAATGATGCGGTGGACCCCAGCGCAATACTCGCTGTGCTGCGTCGAGATGGCAGCCGTTATCCGTCGCTACGCGCTGCACTTGAATACCGAGACTGGCTGCGAGAACTGCCCGTTGGCAAATGGGTGACACTGCACCAGCAACGTGTGGACGACGAGGTGTTCTTCGGGCGTCAAAATCATGGCGGCAGCGCCTTCGATTCCAAGCGTGGCAGATTGGTTTTGTTTGGGAGCGACACGCATGATTAGGCGATCACCCGTGGCCGATGCATACATACGGCGCGCTGGCGTACGACGCGCGACTGGATCAGATCGTTGTCGCCAGCTATCCCGCACATCTCGAACCTGGCAAGTTCACGTATATGCTGCAAAAGGTCTGGCCACGATCCGGCGTCATCCGACCTGGCTGTGCGATCTACTTTCGGGCCGCGTGCGTGGCACGGGATCTTCGCAAAGGGATTGCTGGACCTAGACAACAACATTGTCTACGACTCGAAACACGAAGCGTTTGTGGTGTATGGCAGCGCTCGCGAAAGTAACGACATTGCGATCTACGAACCCGCGACGAAACGGCACCAGATCATGCCGACTCCCGGGCTGCGCCCTCTAGGGGTGGGTGGGAGCCAACAAACGGTCGGGATCTCAACCAAATCACCCGCGTGGAATTGGGTCGTCCGCGGAAACACCATCATAGAGCCCGGAACCGGAATGTACTTTGGAAATTCCGACGGAACCCAGCCGTTCATTGCCGGCATCATTGAGAACAACTTGGTTCTCGACCCCGAAGGGTATGCGATTCAGGTCAAACATCAGCTTCCGTACTCTTTGCCGGACGTACCCGCTGGTTCGCATTCAACAATCATCCGGCACAACGTTTTGATCAAGGATGATCGCCCAAGCGGAGATGGAGATCGCCCCAACCTCCTCGTCGATGCCTTTCCGGATACCGGCCAAGGGTCGAATGACCTGTATGAGATCTACGGAAATTTCATCTTCCACAATTCAAGAGAATCGTTGATCCAGGCGTCGGGACGGCTCGCCATTCACGACAATGTCCTCGTAGGGGCAGGATCCGGACAAAGCGCGATGTATCTTGTTGATCACAACGGGCCGCTGAAAGTCGCATACGTCTACAACAATACGATTTATGGCGGCGCAAACGGCATCCGATTCGCGTCGGCTGCGCGTGTCGACGATCTGGTCATCGGAAACGCGGTGTTCGCCGACCAACAGATCAATGGCTCGGTCACCAACGTCCGAGACAACGTTGTGGATCAGATTAACCTGGCGGCCAACTATGTGGTATCGCCTTCGACGGTACTCGGTTCGATGAATTTCTATCCGATCGCCGGTCGCCTCGACGGAACGCCGATCGTGTACCCAGCTGTGCTGGCGGGCGAAGCGGATTTCTGGAATGACTTCAATGGCACTGATAGAGGCACCGGCACATTTCGCGGCGCGTACGCGGGTAGTGGCACGAATCCCGGTTGGCAGCTTGATGCAACGCTGAAGCCCTACATTGGCGCCGCGTCCGGAACACTTCCGCGACCGCCAACGAACCTCACTGTGCACTAGGTGTTTGAGGTTGTCTGGCAAGCAAACGCGAGCTTGCTGCGCTAAGCCCGTCGCGCCAACCGCTTGCGCTTGTGCTGCACGTAATCCACCAGAATGTATTCGCCGAGCTTTTCCGGGCTCGTATAGAACACGCGGCCGCCGTTGATTCTGGCAATCTCGTCCATGAACGCCTTCAGATACTGGTTGGCGTCGAGCATGAACGTATTGATCGCAATGTTCTTCTGCGTGCACAGCCGCACCGCGCGCATCGTCGCGCGGATCGTTGCGCGCGTCGGCGGGTAGGCAAATTGCGCGTGCCCGTTCTCGAGGTGCGCGGTCGGTTCGCCGTCTGAAATCATGATGATCTGTTTGGTGCCGGCGTTGTGCCGTGCGAGCAGTTTCTCGGCCAGCAGCAGCGCGTGCTGCATGTTGGTGCCGAGCACGTACTCGTCCCACTGCAGATACGGCAGATCAACGGGCTTCAGTTCCTTCGCGTACGCGGCAAAACCGATCGTTAGGCGCGCTTGATGCGCATTGCGCCAATCTCGCAGGAAATGATCATGAACTACGTGTCCGAGCACGTGCTGGAATTGCCGAAGTCGTATTGATGCCGAGCTGACTGCTACACGGAGGGGCGCATAGGCGTCAATGACCGGTGTCGCGATCAGTCGCCAAACAGGCCGAGCTGAGCCGCCGCGCGCCTCGACGCGCGTTCCTCGAGCGACGGCTCCGTCGCATCATCCGCGTCACCTTCGATCTCGTCCTCGAACGCCGCAGATTGGCCCGGTTGATTCGTCCCGTCGGTCGTCTTTCCCATCGTCAGCAGTGTCATGGCGTGCTCAATCAACTCGAGCGCACGAACATGTCCGTCGAAGCCGTACGCTGCCATGCGGTGTATACCCATTGCCTCATAGATGTTCACCCAGTCTTCGCCGACGCGAATGGCGAGTTCCGGATTGAGCATGTATTCCCCATGCGCGATGCGAATGAACAGGCGGCGGTTGTAGGCGTAGTCACGGCTCACCTCGTTGCGTGCCAGCACGCCGCTCAGATATTCCCGCCGCCTGCGATCGACCCGCAACGCGGTGTTCGGCAGCGAGTGCACCGCGTTGAGCAGATCCCGGGCGCGCATGCCCCGGCTTCGCCAGCCTTGTGCGTCGCACATGTGGATGCGCAACAACGTGTACATCTCGTGGAACAGCACGTATTCGATCTGGTGCGCATCCAGTTTTACGAGGCGGCCGTCCAGCAGCAGCGACGTGCTCGACGGCGCCAGGCTGCGCCAGAGTGCGCCCAGCGCGTTGGTCGCGTAGCCGGTGTCGATTGCGGCGCGCGCGAGCGCGACGTGCAATGCCGTGCGGCCGACGTTGTCGACAAGTTCCGGATTGGCGCCGCGTTCAATCAACGCGCGAACCAGATCCGCGTTGCCGGCGAGCGCCGCGAGCATCAGCGGCGTCAGGTTGATCGGGCTGCGGAAGTCGACGCCGTGCGCGCTCACGAGTCGCAGCACCTCGTTGGGATTCTTCAGCATGTATGCGGCGAGATGCTTGCGCCGCAACCCCGGTTCCTGACCTGCGAATCCGGCTTCCGTCGTGAAGTTCACGGCGATGAGGCGCCCGGCTACGTCGAATTCCTGGTACATGGAGGCGTATTCCAGAAGCTGCCGGCGCAGCTTGCTCGACACGCAGTTCGGATCGAGTGCGGTGGCCGCTGCCTCGAGGAATCGCTCGCGGTCGAGCACCTGCCACGGCACGGGCTGCACGTGGAGGATGTCGCGGCGAACGGCATCGGCCTGCTCCTGCTTGCCTTGCAGTTCCAGCCGTCGCGCTTCCAGCTGCCACTCCTCGACGTTCGAGGTTTGCGCGGTGAGATCGGCTCGCTCGCGTACCTGTGACAAACCGATCAGGTGCAGCAGCGGATGCTTGATGTCCGCTTCCACCACATACAGCCGCCGTACCGCCCGGGTCATCGCCACGTACAGCGCGTTGACGAAGAACTTGTTGGTCTCCAGCGACTTGTCGCGCTTGTCCGCCGCGCGCGCATACGTCGGCTCGCCGTCGAGGTCGGCAGGCGTGACGTTCTGCGCCAGTTGCGCGAACGCGTCGCGCGCCTGCGTGATCATGTTGTACAGAATCACGTTCTCGTACTCCAGACCCTTGGCTTCCTGTACCGAGAACAGCAGCGGTGTGTGAAAACGTTTGGCGGCCTCGGCCTTGTCTTCGTCGCGCAGCACGATCACGGCAAAGCGGCGCGAGCGGCGCGTCTTCACGTCCAGATCACCCACCGTCGAATCCTGCGCCGGCAGCAATTCGACTTCGCCTCGAATCGACGGCAGCGACTCCACCAGGTAGTGGCTTTCGCGGTCCACCGCGCCGAAGCGCACGAATTTCGTCTTCAGCAAACGGTTCGCGACATCGGTGACTTCCACGGCGTTGCGATAGTTCGCGCGCAGCACGAAGATTTCCCGCCATGGCGCGAGTTCCTCATGTTCGAAGAACAGCGTTTTGACATTCGCCCACGAAAAAAAGTTCGGATGGACGATCTGGTTCGAGTCGCCGCACAGCAGAAACTCGCCGGGTCGTTGCAGCGTTTTCAATATCAGCGTGAGCTCGACATTGGTGAGATCCTGGGCTTCGTCTGCTACGACAAAGTCATAGCGCGGCGCAACCCGATCGAGCCGCTCTTGCGCCGCGACATTGCCGTCATAGCATCCCGCATGGTCGAGCCATTCGAGGTACTTTTCGAACAGCGCGTAAACCTCCTCGCGCTCTTCGTCGATGAAAATCGAGCGCCGCACGCCGAGCGACAGATAATCCCCGCGTGAGAGCCACGGCGCAGACAGCGAGGTGCCGGTCAGCACACCACGGAATTCCTCGAACAATGCGTGCGCGTCGCGCACGCGTCTGGCCGCCTGCCGGTGGCGCGCAAACCACGCGCGAAAATCCGCGAAGCGAACCTCGCGTCCCGCGGGTACGCCGATGGTGCCGATGAGTTCCGAGAGGTTCAGAAATTCGGCGTCCTGGTGCTCGGGTGCGTAGCCGTTCGCGTAGTAGAGATCGCGCGCATGCTGGGCGAGATACGCCGAGCGGGTGACATACAACACCGCGCCCGGGGCGAGCTTCAGCTTCTCCAGTGCGAGTGCGGTTTTGCCGCTGCCGGCCGAACCGATGAGGATCACCGGCGGCGGCGCGCGATAAACCGCCTCCTGCGCATCGTCGAAGCTCAACACCTTGTCGAGCACGTGCACGCGCGACGAGGCCGGATTGACGTAGGCGAGGTCGGGCAGCGCGTCGACTTCGATCGGTGGGGCGTCGGGTGCTTCGATTTTGTCTTCGTCGACGGCGGCGCCTTGCAGGAAGCTCGACCGGTCGTACGCGTGCCGTTCAATCACCTCGAGTGCGATTGCGTACCGTTCACCTTGGTGGCGGACGAGCTTTATCAGCAAACGATTGCTGCGGTCGAGCTTCGCGCGATAGAACTCGGAACCGGAGAGCTTCTTCAAATCGGCCGAGCGAAGATCGTCGCGCTCCAGTGCCTGCTTGATTTTGGCGTACTGCGCGCCGACTCGCGCCGTATCGAGCCCACTGTATTCGAGTACCTTCACTGTGCTATGGATTCACTTTGTTGTCGTTGACGCCGGTCCGACCGCCGAAGGCGGACTCACCGAACACTCTACCGGACACAAGCCCGCCATCGAAGCCTTGCGCATACCTTGCGTATAGCTCCTTCGATGCGTCAGGCACGGATTTTGATTATGTATTTGAATTGACAGAATGATCAATTCACATGCGTAATGGGCCGATGCCCTATACCCCGCGTCAGCAACGCGAGATCTTCCACCTTCTCTTTCTGGAGAGGCTGCTGAAGATCGCCGACCCCGGGCTCTTCGTCCTGAAGGGCGGCACGAACCTGCGTTACTTTTTCAACAGCCCCCGGTATTCGGAAGATATGGATCTGGATGTGTTGGGTGGGTCGGTCGCAACACTGAAAAAAAACGGCTATCGCATTCTCGAAGACGCAGCATTCGCCCGCTCGCTTGCGACGTATGGCATAGCCGAGTTGCTCGTCAACGACCCCGGCAGGGCCAAGCACTCCACCACCACGCAACGTTTTCGCGCGCGATTGATCACGGTGGGAGGTGACGTCTATCCGACCAAAGTGGAGTTTTCTCGACGGCGCACTGAGTACGAGTACGTCACCGAGACAATCGACCCCGGCGTTGTGCGACCCTACCGGCGTCTGGCGTTTGCATGTCAGCACTATCAGGCGCAATCGGCAGCTCTGCAGAAGGTCCACGCGCTCGCGCACCGATCCGAAATTCAGGTTCGCGACGCATTTGATCTGTATGTGCTGTGGTTGGGCGGTCACCTGACGGCCGCGACACTCGGTTCGATAACGCAGCCGGAGCGACGCCGCGCAATAGAGAATCTGTTGGCGTTCAGCTACGCCGACTACCAGGGACAGGTGCTGGATTACCTGGAAGGTGAACATCTGGAGCGCTTCGCGTCCGAGCGAGTCTGGAGCGAGATCTGCGAGACGCTGCTGCGGATATTGGAACGTGAGGCGCTGACGCCATGAACCCGGCGACGTTCCTATTGAAGAACGCGATATTCACAACGCGTCAGTTTGCCGTGTCGTGCAGGATCGGCATCGATGCCGCATCACGAAAGCTCACCCGGTTAATGGATCACGACGGCGTCGCGCGCGTGACGCGCGGACTGTGGTACCAACCGGAACACCCGCGCTTCACGGCCTACGCGGCGGTTCCATTTCTGCTCGGCAACGAGCAGGGCTACGTCTCGTTCCTGTCCGCGATGCACCGGCACGGCCTGCTGTCGCAGATTCCAGGCAGCATTCAGGTGGCGACCAGCGGACACGCCCGCGTCCTTCGCAGTCGTATCGGTCGTTTCGAATTCATTCGGATCAGGCCGCACATGATGATGGCAGGCGTCGCGATGTCCGCAAGCGACCCGGCCTATGGCATCGCAACGGCGGAAAAAGCGCTGCTGGACACGCTGTACATCTCAACGCGCAAGGGCAGGCGTTTCGCGCGTCTACCTGAACTCGATTTGACCAACATCGATCGCAAGGAATTCTTTGC
This sequence comes from uncultured Gammaproteobacteria bacterium, assembly GCA_963735085.1. Classification (GTDB taxonomy): domain Bacteria; phylum Pseudomonadota; class Gammaproteobacteria; order Pseudomonadales; family Azotimanducaceae; genus DATJGR01. The sequence goes on along the minus strand of CAVTJP010000002.1, from coordinate 1,404,710 downwards.
CCTGTTCGACCAGCAGGTGAGCGCGCCGCAGGTTCGTAGGGCCATCAACGCGCGCCTGGGCGCGCTTGGGTCGAACTCAAAAGCCACAGCGCTCGTACGCGCCAATGTCGATCTTCCACACGCGCGGGCGTGATCGCGCCGCGACCGGATGTATGTATTCCATTACGGGTTCCGCCAGGCCGAGCGTTGTCGGATCGACACCCGCATCCGCCGCAGGTGAAGCTGTCGTGATGGCGTAATCGTTCTCGCGCGGATCAGTAAGGCCGCTGTCTGCAGGATCGATGTTGCCGATCAGCTTGCCTTTGCTTTCGAGTCCGAGGCGCACCAGCGGCGCGCCGGCAAACAGATTGTCGACTACTTGCGCAACCACCGCCGGACTGCGGTTGTCGATCGCCTGCGCGTTGAGGTAGTGGTTGTAAATCGTGTTGCTGACGATCTGCAGCGCGTTGTCATAGCGCTGACTTTCAGTGCCGTAGCCAATGATGGTGCGGTTCACCGAATTCGCGCCATGGTCGATCACGTTGCCGATGATCAGCGCGCGGCCGCCGTCGGGCAGGTCGATGCTGCGGCTCGAGGTGCCCGCGTCATGGTCGGCCAGATAGTTGTACGCGACGATAGTCCTCGCAGCCCGGCTCTTGAACAAATGGCCCACTTTCGATTCGTGTGAGTAATTGAAGCGGAACAGCACGGCGCCGGACACACCGATGTAGACATTGTGCGCATAACCTTCACCGTCGCCATTGCGCGCGAACTCCGAGTACTCGATCAGCAGCCTGCTGTCCGGGTGCGTGTTGCCGGTCAGCAGACCGTCTTCGCTGTCATGCAGGTACACGTGACGCAACGTCAGATTGCGCCCAATGAAGCGAATCGATGCACCGTTCTTGTTGCGGCGCGATCTGGCGCCGGAAATCTCCACGTTCTCGACAGTGACGTCGTTACCCGAGAACAGCCAGACGTCGCGTTGCTGCACCGATCGGCCGGCAGCGCTGATGTGCGGCCGGCCGCCAACGCCACGGACGGTGAGATGGCTCTGCCGCCACTCGGCAACGGCTCCCGGATAATTTCCCGCGGCAACTTCGATCGTTGCGCCGTCGGGCGCGCTGCGCGCCGCCTTCACGAGTTGCGCGACCGAGGCGACTTTTACAGCGATGGCGTTCGATTCGCTGGGCGGTTCTGTGGGGCTGAAGCCGAACGTCTGGTCTGCGACCGCTGGCGGCCGATGATTCCACGTGTACACCGCTGCGGGCTCATGCCTCACGCAGTCGTGATGCGCGCGAGCGCGGGCGGCGCCCGGGTTGCTGTCTGCCCACGCGCGCACATCCGGTAGGTCTGCCGCATCGAGCGCGGCGTACAGTGCCTTGAACGCGGCGTCTGACGGTTCGGCTTTGGCGCGCACCGCGAGTATGCGCGCACGGATAGCGGGCTGCTCGGGCAGGGGCAGGGCATCGAGTTCGGCGGTCTTGCCGGCAAGGCGCAGCGCATCGGCGCGATCCGGCAACAGTTCAACGCCATCTGCGCCGCGTTTGATGGCCTGGTCGATCAGAACTTCGGCCAGATCGCCGCGACCCTGCTTCAGGTATAGCCGCGCGAGTGCCAGGCGCGGTGCCGGGTCGTTGGGTGCCGACTCGATTGCCTGACGTGCGGCGCTGACGGGGTCGAGCGGTTCCGCATTACACGCTGCGAGCAGGATCGCAAGCAGTGCGACCGCGATCGCCCGCAACTCAAGCCCGTCGCGCCAACCGCTTGCGCTGCACGTAATCCACCAGAATGTATTCGCCGAGCTTTTCCGGGCTTGTATAGAACACGCGGCCGCCGTTGATTCTGGCGATCTCGCGCGCAACCCGAGCTCGACCAAGTAATAGATCACGGCGTACCGCTACCGATGGCGCCTCCAAATCCTCCGCGTAGACTACTGTACGTGACGACTGACCATAAACGCATGAGCGCGAAAAGTAGCGAGCGACGAATGCGGATGATTGCTGCAAAACCGCGGTGTAGCGTGCGAAGCTGTCTTAGCGTTGGTTCATGAGTCCGATTTCGAGAGACCAAATGACGACTACGGTGCAGATTACATTGCCGGACGCACTCGCACAGGAAGCCGCGAGCGCGGGATTGCTGGTGCCCGAGAAGCTCGAGCGCATCCTGCGCGAACGGTTGCGTGCCGAATGGATCGAGCGAATGAAGGTCGCACGCGCCAAACTCGCGGCTGAGCCGCTGGCGCCGATGACTCCCGAAGAGATTAGTGACGAGATCCAGGCCTACCGCACTGAGCAGCGGCGTGCGGCTGGTCCTTGATACCAACACTGTAGTTTCCGGTCTCCTATGGGGTGGTATCGCCACGTTTTCAGCATGAGGAAAGCCAATGTCCGCGAGCAAAGGCGTATCGCGCCGCTCCTTGGGGTCTGACCGTCAAGAAGGTTGCGGCTCACCGGATTAAGCCGGCGGAGTACGAAGAACTCCCCGAACTCACGGATGACATGCTCGCCAGGGGCAAGGTCAACCGCGGTGGCCGGCTGCGATCGGAGAACCCCAAGAAGCTGATCTCAATTCGTCTGCCGGAAGACGTCATCCAGAAATTGCGCGCTTCCGGCCCGGGCTGGCAAACGCGCATGGCTGAGAAGCTATCGCGTAGCGCGCCCAAGTGATGGCATTCAAGCCCGCCGCGCCAACCGCTTGCGCTTGTGCTGCACGTAATCCACCAGAATGTATTCGCCGAGCTTTTCCGGGCTCGTATAGAACACGCGGCCGCCGTTGATTCTGGCAATCTCGTCCATGAACGCCTTCAGATACTGGTTGGCGTCGAGCATGAACGTATTGATCGCAATGTTCTTCTGCGTGCACAGCCGCACCGCGCGCATCGTCGCGCGGATCGTTGCGCGCGTCGGCGGGTAGGCAAATTGCGCGTGCCCGTTCTCGAGGTGCGCGGTCGGTTCGCCGTCTGAAATCATGATGATCTGTTTGGTGCCGGCGTTGTGCCGTGCGAGCAGTTTCTCGGCCAGCAGCAGCGCGTGCTGCATGTTGGTGCCGAGCACGTACTCGTCCCACTGCAGATACGGCAGATCAACGGGCTTCAGTTCCTTCGCGTAGGCGGCGAAGCCGATGATGTAGAACGTATCCTTCGGATATTGCGACGTGATGAGATTGTGCAGCGCCAGCGCGACCTTCTTTGCCGCCTGGAACGAACCGCGCAGCGCCATCGACCACGACAGGTCGACGAGCATCGCCGTCGCGCTCGACGTAATCAGTTCGGAGCGATAGACCTCGAAATCGTCCGGTCGCAGCTTTACCGGCGTGCCCGGTCCTTCTCGATCCATTGCGTTGCGAATCGTACGCGGCATGTGCAGGTGGAACGGGTCGCCGAATTCGTAAGGCTTGGTCTGCTCCAGCCGTTCGCCGAAACGCCCCTCTTCCGGAATCGCATGATTGCCGAGGCTCTGGCGCCGCAACCTCGCATAAATCTCGCCGAGTGCTTTCTGGCCGATCATGCGCGAACCGCGCGGCGTGAGTTCGTAGCTGTCGCCGTTCGGGCGGATGTAGCCGGCATCCTTAAGCGTATTGAGCAGCTTTTTCAGATCGTCGAGCGAATCCTTCGCGTCTTCGCCGAGCAGCTTTTCGAGCTGATTCGAATCGATCGAGTCGAGATCGCCATGACGGTCCGCGTCCTGCACCTGATCGATCATGTCGTCGAGCTGGTGCATCTCGTTCATCAGCTTCATTGCCGCGTCGAGATCCAGCTCTTCGTCACCGGAAAACTTGTAACGCGCGCCGCTCGGGTTCAGGAAGTCCATCTCCTTGGCCAGCTTGCGCATTTCCGATTCCAGTTCCGGATCGCCGAATTTGTCGTTCATCAGCGATTGCAGTTGCGCGCGCTGTTCGGCGTTCAGTGAAGCGAGCAGCGACTGCGTGGCGGCCATCTGCTGCCGCATGCGCTCCAGCAATTCGTCGAGCGATTTCGGTGGATCGTCGCCGAACATGTCGCCGAACTTGCTCATGAAACCTTCGAAGCCCGGGTCTTCGCCGGCGATTTTCTTCACCAGCATGTCGTTGAGCGCTTTGATCATCTCCTTCATGCGCTCGATATCGCCGGCGGACATTTCCTTGACCATCCGCTCGATGTCGTTGAAGAACGTCTGCGTCATCGCGCGGCGTAGCTGGTTCAGCAGCTCGAGAAACTTGCGCTGCGCGTCGGGGTTGATGAACTCGTGCTTTTCCAGCGCTTTCACCTGGCCCGCGGGGTCCGGCGGCAGCTTGTCGAGTGCTTCCTTCGCGCGCTGTGCGATCCCCTTCATCAGGTCGTCAGAGAAGCTCGGCTGCTCCGCGTCGCCGTCGGCAGTGGCCTTGTCTTTGTTCAGCCACTCGTCGATCCGCTCGCGTTCCATCGCGAGCACCTCGTCGAGCTGCTTCTTGATGTCCTTCATGATGCCCGACAGGTTGTAGCGATCGAGCCGCTGTTTCTTCTGATCGCGCAACTTACGCAGCATGTCGCGCAACCCTTCGCGACGGCCGCCTTGCGGCATGCGCATGCCGCGCGACATCAGGTTGCGCATGGCCCACTCGAGGTCGCCGTATTCCATCAGGTCGTCGGCGATCGCCGCGAGCACGTCATCCGGATCGATCGGCAGGCGCTGGCTGCCGTCCCAAAATGAAAAACGCTGGCGAAGCCCTGGTTTGCGCATGCGATCAGCCCATGTAGGAGGCGCGGCCATCCACGCTGTATTTGTTCAGCAGTTTGTGCAGGTGCAGGCCTTCCAGCACGAATTCGATTGCGGCGGCGCGCATCGCCTCACTTTCGCCGGCAAGCTTGCCGATTGCGTCACTTAGACCATCCACCCGCGCGACGACCTCAGCGTACTCGCGTGACGCAACGCCTTCACCCACTTCCACCGACAGACCGTCGTTGAACACCAGTGCAATGGCCTCGACGTCGTCGATGTCGAACGTGCGATCGAACACCGCCTTTACTGCGCCTTGAATCAGGCGATCCATGATGCGCGCTTCCTGGCCGTCTTCCATCGCCTCGAACTCCACCTTACCCTGCAGCGACGGCACGATGAACGGCAAATCAGACACGCGCGGCACCACTTCGGTTTCGCCAACGCGCAGCGCGCGCCGAAACGCATTCGCCAGCAGTGCTTCGTAGTTCGCTACGCTCGCGCGTACCGACACGCCGGAGCGCTGGTTCACGTCTGGCGATTGCCGGGCGTGATGGGTAATCTCGGCGACGATCTGCTTCATGAACACCGGCACGTTGACGCGGTAGTCGCCCATGTCGAGGTGCAGCGCTTCCTGTTCCATGATCTCGATCTCCTGGTGGAGATCTTCGGGATAGTGCGTGCGAATCTGCGCGCCGTAGCGGTCTTTCAGCGGCGTGATGATGCGGCCGCGATTGGTGTAATCCTCGGGGTTCGCAGTGGCGACGAGGAACACGTCGAGCGGCAAACGCACGCGGTGACCGCGGATTTGAATGTCGCGCTCTTCGAGCACGTTCAACAGGCCGACCTGGATGCGTTCGGCGAGGTCCGGCAATTCGTTGACGGCAAAAATGCCGCGGTTGACGCGCGGCAACATCCCGTAGTGGATTGTCATTTCGTCGGACAAGTAGCGCCCTTCGGCAACCTTGATCGGATCTACCTCGCCGATCAGGTCGGCAATGGTGATGTCGGGCGTGGCGAGCTTTTCGGCGTAGCGTTCGTCGCGGTGCATCCAGCGAATCGGTGTTGCGTCGCCCAGTTCCTCGATCAGTAGTTTGCCTTGCGCAGAGATCGGATCGTACGGATTTTCCGGAATCTCGATACCGGCGAGCACCGGCGTCCACTCGTCGAGCAATGACACCAGCGACCGAAGAATGCGCGACTTGGCCTGACCGCGTTCGCCGAGCAGGATCAGATCCTGCCCCGACAACAGCGCGTTCTGTAACTGTGGCAGCACGGTATCGTCGTAGCCGACGATACCGGGAAACAGCGTTTCACCTTCACGCAGCTTCGCAATCAGGTTCTTGCGCAACTCTGCCTTGACCGGTAGTACCCGATAGCCGGAAGACTGCAATTTTCCTAGGGTCGCGGGTCGCTCGGCCAATGGCGTGCTCCAGTTCGCTCGGGGTCCGACGAGTATATCACCGGCTTCGCGCGCATCACGTCGAGCGGACGGTCGATCAACGCTGTCAAAGGCTCTGTGTATTTGTCTCGATGCCGAGCATCAAGCGGCCGACGGTTTCCAGCGTGCTCGGTGCCACCATGATGTGCTGTGTGGCGACGTGCACGTCCCGAAAGCGGCGTTGCAGATCGCTGCTGTCGTACACCGAACTACCGCCCGCCAGTGTGTACATCGCGTCGACCACGCGCACCGAAGCCTGTACCGCGTGCGTTGTGGCCAGACGCATGTCGCGGCGTTGATCCACGGGAATCGGCTTGGCCTGCAGCGCCTTGTCCCACGCCGCTTCGATGGCCTCGTAATAGAACGCGCGCGCGGCGCGCAGGGTCGCCTCGGCAGTGGCCACTTCCATCTGCGCGTGCGGCCGGCTGGCCAGCGACGCACTGCCACCGGCGCGGACCTTGGTTGTCGCAAGCGCGACGAGTTCGTCGATCGCGCCGCGCGCGATGCCGAGCGCGACGGCACCGATACCGAGCGCGAGCAGACTGAACTGTGGAAACTGATACAGCGGCTGCGGCGGATTTTCGTGAATCAGGTAGCCGACCGCGTGCGTTTTGGGCACGAACACGTCGCGCACTTCGAAATCCAGGCTGCCGCTGCCGCGCAGCCCGCTGACATGCCAGGTGTCGTGAAACTGAATTTGCTCCGGCGCGAACAGCAGCATGTGAGTGCGCGGTGCGCCGCTGCTGGTGCGCAGCAGTTCGCCATCGCGGTTGAACGTGCAGCCGCCGAGAACCCACTGCGCGTTCTGCGAACCCGAACCCCATTGCCAGCGGCCGCTCACGTTGAAGCCGCCGTCGACGATCGCGGCCCTGCCTGACGGCGCGAATACGCCGCAGATCAACGTCTGCGGATCGCGGAAGATTTCGCGCGCCGTTTCCTGCGGCAAGCGCGCCAGCACGGCGCCGCTGGTCGCGCCAATGAATGCGACCCAGCCGCACGATGCATCGGCGCGCGCCAACGCTTCGAACACGCGCGATGCGTCGGCGGGTGGCGTTTCGGTTCCGCCGCATGCCTTCGGCACGAACATGCGATAGAAGCCGGCGGCGGCCATCTGCTTCGAAACGTCGGGAGGAATTCTGCGGGCACGTTCGATGTCCGGCGCGCGTTGCGCGAAGGTTGGCGCGAGACGTTGCGCGGTGGCGAGGAGTTCGTTCATATTTGTTTCAAAATGACCGTCAGCGTGTCCGTTCTCTGGTCGTAAGTTACTTTCACCGGCATGCCGCTAAGAGGGAGGGTCAGTGCGACTCTGACCCCATTGGTTCCGAAGATTGGGGCGAGCCGGTTTGCGGCGGCGAGGAGTTCGTTCATTCCAGCGCCGCACCCCACTGATTCGCATACACCAGTTTGTCGGGGCCGCGCCGCCGGATCGGACCGTGTCCCTTCGACTTCGGGTAGCCCATTGGAATCGCCGCAGCAGTGCCCCATGGCTGCGGAATCGCGAGGATCTCGCGGACCTGTTCCTCATGCTCGCACAACAGCGTTGTCAGCACGCAGCCGAGGCCCTCGGCACGGCACGCGAGCATCAGATTCTGCACTGCGGTGTAGATCGAGCCGCCGCCGACAACGGAGATGCGATCGAGCTTCGCGTCGGTAATCGCCATGTGCTTCGGGTTGAAACAGAACACCGCGATTGCCGGTGTTTCGTGAAAGTGATCCGCAAGGTAATCTCCGGCGGCCACTGTGCGCATCTCGCGCGCTCGGTCGGCTTCTGGCAACCCGGCGAAACGCTCTGCGTAGCCTTTCGAGAAACGTTTCCAGGAACTTGCGTACAACTCGCCGAGCGAAGCCTTCGGCTTCGAATCTGTCACCAGCACGATGCGCCACGGCTGCGCATTGCCGCCGGTCGGTGCCCACGCAGCGGCCTGCAGCACGCGGCCTAGTACATCCGTTGGGATCGGGTCTGGTTTCAATCGTCGCACCGCGCGCAAGGTGCTCATCGCTTCGTAGACGTTGGGTATCGTCACAGGCCAGCCTCCATGCGTTTCACGCTTCTCATGACGTAGCACGATGGGTTGGTTTGCCGAGCAAGCGGTCGGAGATGATGCGCAGTTGGATCTCGCTGGTGCCTTCGAAGATCTTGGTCAACCGTGCGTCGCGCCAGTAACGCTCCACCGCGTGCAGCTTGGTGTAGCCGGCGCCGCCGAAGATCTGTAGCGCATCCGACGTGACGCGTTCGGCCATTTCGCTGGCGAACCATTTCACCATCGCGGCTTCCTTGTCGCATTTCTCGCCGGCGTCCATGCGGGTCGCGACGTCGTACATCAATGCGCGCGCGGCTTCGATTTCGCTCGCCATGCGGGCGATCTTGAAGCGGGTCTCCTGGAAGTCTGCAATCGGTACGCCGAACTGCACGCGTTCGTGGGCGTAGGCCATCGCATCTTCGAGCGCGCCGCGGGCGAGGCCGATTGAACGCGCCGCGGTGTGGGCGCGCGCAACGTTGAGGAAATTCACGGTGTTCTTGAATCCTTCGGAATCACCCCCGGTGATGATGTTGCCCTTTGGAATGCGGCAGCCGTCGAAGGCGAGTTCGTACGTCTTCCAGCCGAAGTAGCCGATCTTCGGGATAGGCGAACCGGCACAACCCTTCGGCAGTTCACCGCGTTCCTTCTCGATGATGAACGTGCGCAGGCCCGTGTAGCGGGATTCCTGTCCTGGCGCTTCGACGCGCGCCAGCAGTTGGATGTAGTCGGCGCCGTCGGCGAACGTGCACCAGTATTTGTTGCCGGTGATGACCCATTCGTCGCCGTTGAGCACGGCTCGGCAACTGACGGCGGCGAGGTCCGAGCCGACGTTCGGTTCGGACAACGACACCGCGGCCAGGTATTCGCCGCGCGCCGCCTTCTTGGTGAGTTCGAGGCGTTTTTCGAGTGTCCAGCCGGTGACGTTCATGAGGCTCGCCGCGCGGGCGATGATGCTCGCGACGCTCATCCAGCCGCGGGCGAGCTCTTCGGCGATCAGACAGTATTCGAACACGCCGAGGCTGAGGCCGCCGACGTCTTCGGACATGCGGATGCCGAAATACCCCATCTCACCCATCTTGCGCCGCAGATCCATCGGGATATCGCCTTGGATCGGGTCGAGTTCGTTGGCGACGGGCAGCACTTCGTTTCTGACGAACTCTCGCGCCACGTCCTGGATCATGCGGCGTTCTTCGGTCAGGAATACTGCTGGTGTGGTGTCCTTCGGTGCGTTCGCCTTCATTCGCCGCCTCCCCGTGCGGTGTGTTGAACTCGAATCTTACAGGTAGGTGACGACGCGGCGTTGCTGCGATCGCGTCGATTTGTCGCAGAGTCGAACGAGGTCACCCGACCATCGTATCGATCATCCGCATGTCCCAATTTCGCCATTCGAGCAACGGAACACCGTTCAACGTCCACTGCGCGGCCAAGCGGCGATCGTCGGTGGCGCGGACGAGAACGCAAGGATGGCCCTTCAAGGCTTTGGCGCGCGTGGCCGATTTGAATCCGGCGCGCGAAAGATAGCCGTTCGTGGGCGCGTCCAGCGTAGCGGACCATGCGTCGAGCTGAGGAATCAGTCCCACGCGCGTGGCCACCTCGAGTAGTGATTTGCGCGTCGAATCGTCGGCGAATTCGAGATCCACGATGCTGACGAACGCGTCGTTGTTGTTGCGTCGGCGTCCCAGGATCAGATAGCCGTCGATCGATTCGCGGCCGATGTAGAGGAACCGATACTCCCGGAAAGGATTTCTGAAGCGCCACGCCAAGTAACTCGCGTCTCGCACATGCCGAATTCGCTGATCTCGAGGCAGCCGGCGTACCAGTTGCATCATGAGTTCGATTTGGGGTTCTCGTGATATGTGCACCGGGATGCCGCGGCTACTCACTGTTGGAGTGCTCATCGAGTCGAAAATCCGGAACGGGTCTCGCTCGGCGGATCCATACAGCGATTGCGAGTTCGCGTAGCGCCACAGAAAGGGCAGCGATTCGGTTGCTTTGCGGACTCGGTGCCGCAGCGTTTGGCCGGCGGATCTACGTTGGATCGGTTCGAGTGATCCTGCGCTGCGCCACCCCATTGCGAGTGATCCCAACACCGTGGCCGGGCTGCCGCTCGAGTTGAAAACAAACGTCTCGCCTCGCGCACCGAGGTCGTCGAGCGCGGCTTGCATCAGGTGATGCACAACACCCTGATCGCGGTGGTTCTGGTGCACGAGAAGATCGTCGGCGATGAGGACGTCGTGTTCCTGTGCAGGCATGCCTGCGCACCATCGCGATCCATAGAATCCCCGCATTCCGACGATTTTGTCCTGTTCGATCGCGAGGTAGATGTGTGGCTTGATCCCAAGCGGCATTTCTTCGTACTTCCATTCGAAGTATCGACGGTTACGCTCGGAGTCGACGCTCCACAGGCCGGTTTGGAACTCAGCGATAGCGCGTTTGTGTTCGGGCGCGTATCTGATGACCTCGAGTCCACTTGCTCTTCGAATCGCGCGTTTCGGTGCATCTGCGCCGCGCCCCGCTGGCGCGGATGGCGCGAAGCGCTCCGCCGATCGATCTACGTACGCGAGCACCAAGCTGATGGAGTCCCATTCACGAGCGAGGTCGACAGTGTTTGGATCGATGGCGCGGCCGGTCTTGTTTTCGACCCAAAGCACGAGATGGAAGAGTGCCAGCGAATCGAGAAGACCCGAGTCGATCAGGGATTGATCGTCGTCGACGGAACCATCCAGATCCACGCCGAACTCTCGCAGGTGTTCGCGAATCTCACGGCTTCGAGGATCGATGCGTGTTGGGTCGTCGCCGGCCTTCATGAATCGGGGGGATTACCGCGTCCGGGGTAGCAGTTTGCTGTATGCGACCGCAGCGCGCGATTCACAGTGGCTGGCAACGTTTACACGGTTGACCTTACCGCGTGAGGTGCGGGGGATTTCTTCCACAACGTACCACTTGCGCGGTAGCTGGTGCGCGGCGAGATGTAGCGCCGCCCATTGATGCAGCGCGATGAGTGTCGCGTCGTCTGTGGCGTTCAGTACCACTGCCACGCCAACGTCTTCACCGAGCAGCGCGTCGTTCATCGCAAACGTGCACACGTCGACGGTTGCGGGAAATCGCTCGATGACCGCGTCCACGTCCCCTGGGTAGACCTTCATGCCGCCCTTGTTGATTTCCTCGCGTTCACGGCCGCGCAGATACAGGTAACCGCGCTCGTCCAGCGTGCCGATGTCGCCGGTCGAGAACCAGCCCTGTGAAACGGCCGCCGATGTCAGGTCGTCGCGATCGAGGTAACCCTTCATCAGCGCCGGAGTGTTTATCCAGACGTGGCCGTTCTCTCCGGGTGAGCAGTCCTGCGCCCACATCGGTGGGACCGTCGTGTCGCGGGTACGCAGGATACGCAGCGTTCCGCCCCACGCGGTTCCGACGAATCCGTCTTCGGGTTTGTCGAAGGGCACGGTGGTCCCCGCGAGCCAGCTGCCGGTCTCGGTGATTCCGTACGCGTTCATGACTTCGCGTGTGCCCGCCCATTCCTGAACCGAGCGCCAGAGGCTTGCAGAGAGCGGTGCCGAGCCGCAGAAGATCCGCGATAGTGTTGCTAACTTCGGCGGTCGTGCGGTCTTGGTTGCGAGCCTCCACACCGTAGGCACCGAAGACATGAACGTGATTCCATGCTCATCGATCAGCTGGCCGAGCCGTGTCAGCATGTCAGCGCGGAACGGCGGCAACACATACAGATCCTGACCATAGAGCCACGGAAACAGGCAATTGCAGATCAAACCGTGCCCGAAGTGGGTGGGTAACAGACAGAGGGTTCGACGGTAGGGATCCACGCCGAGTGCGGCCGCCAAACTCACCCATCGCGCGCGTAGTGAGCGGTGCGTGTGCACGACACCCTTCGGGTCGCCGGTCGTGCCGGACGTGAACAGGATCAATGCGTCGTCGTCCAACCGCAGCTGTGATGTCGATATCGATGGTGCGGGCGTCGTCGGCGCGTCGATTTCGCCGGGTTTCAGCAGCGAGGTCACGCCGAGTTCCAGCAATGCTCTGGTGACGTCCTCGGCCGGCGTTTCGGTCCAGATCGAAAAACGCGGCCGCGCCGAACGCGCGAGCGTCTTGATCTCGAATAGCGTCAGCCGGCCGTCGACGGGAACCGCACATGCACCCATGTACCAGATCGCGAGCAAATCGACGAAAAACTCGAGTGTGTTGCCATAGTGAAGGAAGACGCGGTCGCCAGGCGCCAAGCGCGCGCTCTGGTAGTCGGCAATCCTGGCGCTGACGCGCACGGCGGTCTGCTGCGGCCCCCACGACCTTCCGGTCAGTGGTTCGACCAGGCGGCCCACATTCGGCTTCAGCAACATGCGCGGGTTCCCAAGTCAGGGACGCGATGACGTTATACCTGGGGCGATCGTTCTAGATCAACAGGTTGCCATAGAAAGCTAACAGTCCGAAGAAGAAAAAGAACGCTTGTTGCAATGCGACGCCGTGCAACCACAGGAGACGCCCATTGGCTCAACGCGAAGACGGCCCGGAGCGCACGCCGCTTATGCGCTGGCGAAGCCAAGGTTGCACCGCCCCGACCGCGCGCCGCTCCGCACCCGCCGGACGGCCCGCAACCAGCCACAGGACGATCACCGAGGCGACGTAGCAAGCCACGCCCAGGCATATGCTGGCGATCGTTTCGGTGACCAGGGCGCCCGACGAAGCGATGGATCGATTGACGTAGGTTGCGACGACCAGATACATCAGCGTGGTCCCAGTCAGGGGCCGCCAGACGACTGACGCCCAACTGAGAAGCATCGGTCCGAGCACGCGGCGCACGAGGAGCAGTTGCAAGGGTACGTTGGTGACCGATGCCACAACCACGGCCCACGCCGCGCCGGTCGGACCGAATCGAGGCAGAAGGAAAAGCATCGACCCCAGCAGCAGCACGACGTAGGACACGCCCAGGACCACGACCAGCATCGGCCGACCCAGGGCCAGATAGGCCATTGCGGCGCCGGTGCCGGTGAGCGAAATCGCGGAGGCGATTCCGAGGAGCCGGATCAGCGGTATCGCAGCCAGCCAATGGTCCCCGAGTGCGAGCGGCACGAGCAGCGGGGCGATCGCGGCGATGCCCGCCGCCGCCGGCACCGCGGTCAGCGTCGTTACCGCGATGACCGATAGATACGTTTCGCGAAGTGCGTGAATGTCGGCCGATAGATGTGCATAGCCTGGTAGCAATGCTCGATTGATCGGCGCGGTGATCGTGCTCTGCGCCAATGTCGCCACTTCGCTGGCGAGGTTGAACAATCCCAGCGAACCGGTTCCCGCGAGCTTGCCGATGAGGAAGTCGCTCGATCGGTAGCGCAGAAACTGGAGCACATTGTCTAGAACGAGCCATTTGGAGAACGCGAGGAGCCTGTGCGCGGCGCGCATGCTGATACGGGGTCGATACGGGTGCATCGCATAGCTGGCGATGAGACCCCAGATGCTGGATGCTGCAATGCCCGCGGCAAGCGCCCAGTAGCTCCTGAAGTACCAGGCGCTGGAAACGCCGACCACGAAGCTGGCGAACTTTCGACTGGCCGTGAAGGCGAATTCACGCGGGAATGCAAATTCTTTGCGGAAGTTGACGATGCCGATGTTCTGGGCGCCGTCCAGCAGCGCTGTCGCCGCCAGGACGAGTACGACGCCGGTCAACCGCGGCTCGTCGAAGAACGCAGCGGCAGGGAGCGCAGCACCGCACAACAGCAGCGCCAGAACGCCACCCAGCGATAGATTCAGCGTCCACGCCGTGTCGTAGTCCTCACGCGTGGTCGCCTGGTTCTGGATCAGTGGCACGTCGAAGCGGAAGCTCGTCAGCAGATCGAACGCCGCGGCGAGCGCGGTGGCGAGCGCCACCAGGCCAAAATCGGATGGTTGCAGCAGCCGCGCCAGAACCAGCATGCTGACCAGTCCCAGTCCCGTTACGCACAAGCGCGTGGAGATCATCCACGCGGCGCCACTGGCAATGTTGCGATTGACCTCGGCTCGCGCGGACCGGCGATCGTCAGGGGGATTCGTGGGCGCTTCAGAGGTCGGCATTCGGTGCGGTCGGCGTCGTCATATGCTCCGCGAGCCTGAGTGCCAGTGCGACGATCGTCAGCATGGGGTTGGCAAATCCCGCGGTGGTGAACACCGCCGCGCCGGCACAGTACAGGTTTTCGAGGTCGTGTGCGCGGCCATTGCGATCGACGACGCCTCGTCGCGGGTCGTCGTGCATGCGCAGTGTTCCTGCATGGTGGTGCGCCCGCGGATCGGGACGCGCCCGGTCGTCGATGAGGACACGGCCCAACCCCTCGTGCCGGAGTTCGCGCGCGACCAATTGGCGCAGGCGATCGAGGCTCGCTTGCTCTTCGTCGCGCCAACGCCAGATCAATCGCGCGCGGCACATGCCGAGCGCATCGCGATCTTCACCTAAAACGATGCGGTTGCGAGGGTCGGGCGCCTGTTCGAGGTTCATCAACAGACGGAAGCGCTCAGGGGCGCTGCCCGCAGGGTTCGACCAACCGGTTCCGCCGCGCGGGTAGCGGGTTGCGAGTCCGGCGACGCGTCGCGTAAGTCTGCGCAGACGCGCGATCGGCGTCCTAGGTGCGTCGGCCAGCAGGGAGATCGATGCATTGGGCAGATTCGCTTCGCGCAGTGCCGCTTCGCTGAGTGCCAGGCGTCCCATGATTCTCGTCGCATCGGCCGCCCGGTGCGGATCGTAGAAGGCGGCGCCGCGTCCGACGCGGGAATCAGCCGGAATGAGTGTCAGCGCATGGTCGCGCGGGTGTTCCATGAAGCAGCAGCCCACGAGCCCACTGCTGTTTGCGAGTCCACGCGCTTGCGCGTTGTTGGACGCCAGCAGGAGGCGCGCACTTTCGATGGCGCCGGCCGCGACGACGAAACGCCGCGCGGAAATCCGGTACTCGCTGTCCGGGGACGCCACGATGCGAACACTCCGCACGCGCTCGCCAAGTCGATCGGTTTCGAGTTCGACCACCGTTGCGCGCGTGACGAGTTGCACGTTTTCCGCACTTGCGAGCCGCTCCGGCAAAGTCACGACAAAGGGGGTGGCGGTGCCGAACTGATAAATCGAGTTACCAATGATGGAGGAACCGAGCGCAAATCCGGCCCGATGCGCCGAAGTCCAATGGTCTTCCGCGTAGTCGAACGGACCGAGTCCCGCCAATCGGTGTGCGGCTTCGTAGTAGGGATCCAGTGTACTGCGCTCGAACGGCCAGGCATCGGTCCGCCACGGACGCGACCGAAAGTCGATTGGGTCGAGTGGCACGAACTTGGCGCCAACCGCACCGGCTACGTCCGTGTTCCAGATGTTCACGGTGCCACCGACTTGTCGATGGCGCGTTGTGGCCAGCGGGCCGTAGCTTGCAGGTGAGTCCGCCTCGTTCAACCGCTGCAGAGCCATGTCGTGCCGACCATGCCCGCTCTCCAACACCACGACGCGGACGCCAGCCGCAGCGAGCGTGTCAGCGACGACGAGTCCCGCCGCGCCGGCACCGATGATGCAAACGTCAGCCGATGGCCAGGCGTCGCCCGATGTGAGATCAACTAGCACAATCAACTCGCAATCTACTGCTCACATGCATCGTTGCAGATCGTCTAGAGTCCAACTATGGGGCGACGCACATGTGCCGCGGAAGCGGTGACCGTGATTATGCCGACGCTGGCGCGGGCAGCGCGAGCGGCGCGCTTGCATCGCGCGTTGTCCAGCGTTCTCGAACAGACCGGCGTGCGGCCGGTCGCCGTCGTGGTCGTGAACGGCGCCGAACGCGATGCGAACCTGGTCGAATCCGTCGAGCGCATGAAAGATGTTCGCGTGATCTCCACGGAGGCGGCACACATTGGTGATGCCTTGGTGGCGGGGCGTCGGCAGGTGGAGACGCCCTGGTTCGCGGAGCTCGATGATGACGATATCCTGCTGCCGCATGCGCTGTCCCGACGCGTGCAGTATCTCGCAGAATCCTCCCCGGCTGCCGCGGTGGTAACAAACGGTTGGGCCGAGGGGCGCGGCGGACGCCACCCGGTCATCCAGGACATCGAGTCGGTGGCGCGCGATCCGTTGAACGCGCTGGCAAGGGGGCTGTGGCTGTCGCCCGGTGGCGCATTGTTTCGAACGGACGCGATCGGTGCCGAGATCTTCGCCGATGTGCCCCGATATCTCGAATGGACGTGTGTTGCGTTGCGCCTGGCGCGTTCGCATCGACTTGCCTTTCTCGACACCCCGACATTCGTTCACTACGAAGACGCGCCCGATGGCGAATGGGGTTCGCCGGAGTGCAAGCTGGGCCTGCCGCGAGCGATGCAGCGGCTGTTGGCCCGCGAGGTACCTGCGACGCTCCGCGACACGTTTCTGCAGCGACTGGCTTCCGCTTGCAATGCCGCGGCGATTCTGGAGAAAGAGCGCGGCCGGCGGCGTCAGGCCTGGCGTTGGCACCTCCGCTGTCTCGCTTGCGGTGGCTGGCGGTATGCCGGATTCACGCGTCGACTTCTTGGCACCTCCACAACGCGAGCTGACGCGGCCTCGTGATCGACCGACTGCTCGTCATTGCAATGGACGCGGCCAATCCCGATCTGGTCGAACGATGGGCCTCGTCCGGCGAGTTGCCGACGCTCGGGCGCTTGTTTGCTGAAGGTGTATCGGGTCGCATCGCCGGTCTCGACGGATTTTTCGTCGGTTCCACGTGGCCATCGCTCTACACGGGTGTTTCGCCAGCGAACCACGGACATCACAGTCTCGTGCAGCTGCGCGGCGGCACTTATCGGAACTATCGCTGCGCCGACGACACATTGGTGGCCGGGGCGCCATTCTGGCAGCGGTTGAGCGACGCCGGGCGACGCGTAACGCTGCTCGACGTGCCGCTGAGTGAATTGTCGACCGATTTGAGCGGCGTGCAGACGGTCGAATGGGGCTCGCACGATGCCGTCTACGGCTTCTGTGCCGAACCTCGTTCGGTGGAGAAGCGGATCAAACGACAATTCGGCAGCCATCCTCTCGGAACGAGCTGCGATGGCTCGAATCGGCAATGCGAAGACTACCGTGATCTGCTGGAGCGACTGCTGCGTGGGGTTCGGATGAAGCGTGATCTGACGCTCGACCTGCTCGGTGATTCCAAGTGGAACTTCGCCATCCAGGTCTTCACCGAATCGCATTGTGCCGGGCACCAGTGCTGGCATCTGCACGATACTGCGCATCCGGCACATGATGAACGCGTCGCGGCGACGATTGGCGATCCGTTGCTCGAGGTCTATCGCGAGATCGATCGGGCCATTGGATCGATTCTGCAGGATCACCCTGCCGTGCCGGTCGTGGTGCTCTCTGCGCATGGCATGTCGTACTGGTACGGCGCCCAGTTTCTTCTGAAAGACATACTCGTCCGTCTCGGCGTTACGGAACCCTGGCCCCGCTCGCCAGCACCCGGGCGCTTGCGTCGCGGCTTCGAAGCGATGGCGCGCCGCGCGTGGCATGTGCTGCCGGACGTGCTGAGATCGCGTGTTCGGCGGCAACTCGAATCGCTCGAAGGTGACGCCGTTCCAGCGCTACCGGTCGACGCGCGTAAAAGCCTGTGCTTTCCAGTGAACAACGGACTCGCCGTCGGCGGGATTCGTCTCAATCTGCGCGGGCGAGAGCCCGAAGGCCGCATTGAAGCGGGGCAGGAGGCTGACGCGTTCTGTGCTGCGCTCGCCGAAGACCTGCTCGCCATTCGAGACGAGCGTACCGGCCTGCCGGCCATTCGTGCGGTGCGTAGAACCGCTGATCTGTATCACGGATCGCACCTGGAGCAACTGCCGGATCTGCTGGTCGAATGGAGCGATGCGGTGCCCACCGGCAGCACGATCGTCGGTGATGGCGCGGCTGCCCAGGTCCGGCTCTCGTCGCCGAAAATCCGCACTCTGGCGGGAACCAACCACTACGGGCGTACCGGCGAGCACCGCCCGGAAGGCTTCTTCGTAGCGCG
This sequence comes from uncultured Gammaproteobacteria bacterium, assembly GCA_963735085.1. GTDB lineage: Bacteria > Pseudomonadota > Gammaproteobacteria > Pseudomonadales > Azotimanducaceae > DATJGR01. The sequence goes on along the minus strand of CAVTJP010000002.1, from coordinate 1,386,622 downwards.
GCTCCCGCATGCAATGCCCGCTCAGCTTGCCGAGCCGGTCTCACTACTGGACCTTGCGCCGACGTTCTGCGCGCTGCTGGGCGTGCCGTTTCCGTCCGCGGAGGGTACGCCGATCGGTGCACTCATGCGGGAAAGGGGGTCAGAACGGTTCTGACCCTCTTTCTCGTTACATGCCATACAAATCGGCGCGATCGAGCAGGTTCTGCACGATGCGGATCGAGGCGGCATCGACCATCACGCCGTCTACGTTGATCGCGCCGAGCCCCTGTTCGAGTGCTTCGGCGTAGGCGGTCTTCTGCTTTCGTGCCGTGACCACCGCATCGGGCGCCGGCGAGAAGACCTGTTGGGCAATTTCGACCTGGCTCGGATGAATCGCCCACTTGCCGACCATGCCAAGCGCATGCGCGCGATCGGCTTCACGGCGGAAGCTGTCGGGGTTGCGGAAGTTTGCGTACGGTCCATCCACCGGATCGATGCCGTTGGCGCGGCAGGCGATCGTCATCTGATAGCGCGGGTAGTGCCAGACGTCGCCGGGGTAGGGGCCCGAGTCGCCCACCGAGAACGCCTGTATCTGCTGGCTCGCCGAATAATCACCCATGCCGAAGATCAGGCATTCCAGCCGGTCCGAGCACGCCGCGATCTCGTTTACGTTCATCATGCCTTCCACTTCCTCGATCAGACACTCGATGCCGATCCGATTCGGCAGGCCAAGCTTGGCTTCGAGCTGATCGAGCAGCAGATGCACGAACATCACGTCGTGCGCGCTCTTCGCCTTCGTCAGCATGATCGTATCGAGTTTTGCACCGGCGCCGGTGACCACCTCGATGATGTCGTCGTGACACCACTGCGTCGCCACATCGTTGATGCGCACGCACAGCGTGCGCGGCGTCCACTGCAGATCGTTCAGCGCGTCGACGATCTTGCCGCGCGCAGTGGGTTTTGCATTCGGCGCGACGGCGTCTTCGAGATCGAGGAACACGTGGTCGAGTTCCAGTGCGGCCGCTTTGGCCATCATTTTTTCGCTGCTGCCGGGCACCGATAGCTGACAGCGGCGGGCGCGTTTGGGACGATCGTTCATGAAATGGCTCCGTTTTGTTTCATCGATTGGATATCGCTTGCCGCATAGCCGAGTTGCGCCAGGATCTGATCCGAGTGTTCGCCCAACAGCGGCGCACGGGTGCGAACGCCACCCGGCGTAGCCGTCATCTTGATCGGCGTGCCGGCGATCTGCACGGGTCGTTCGAGACCGGGGTGCTCCACTTCGGCGAGCATCCCTCTGGCGTGCACGTGCGGATCGGCGAAGATGTCAGCGATGTCGTGCACCGGGCCGAACGGAATCACGCCGCCAAGTGCTGCTTTCAGTTCTGCCTTGGTGAGCCCCGCGCTCCAGCGCGAAATCAGCGCGACGACATCGGCGTTGTGTGCCACGCGCGCGTCGTTGGTCCGGTAATCGGGATCGTCGACCAGGTCGTCGCGGCCCATCGCGCGCGCCAACGGCGGCCAGAAGTGATCGGCTGGGCAGGCGATCGCGACCAGCCCGTCACGCACCGGGAACAGACCGAACGGACACAGCATCGGATGGCCGTTGCCTTCCGGACCGGGCACTTTCGACGTGTACGAATGCTGGTACACGATGCGTTCGCAGAACGCGAGCACCGCATCGTACATCGCGACATCGACGAACTGCCCCTTGCCTGTCTTGTTGGCTCGATAGACCGCGGCCAGTACGCCGAATGCCGTCAGCGCGGCCGGTAGTGTGTCACCAACACCGGGGCCAACTTTCGTAGGCGAACCTTTCGGCCCGGTGATGCCCATCATGCCGCCCATCGCCTGCGCGATCACATCGTACGCCGGCCAGTCCACGTACGGGCTTACGCCGGTGCGCGGATCGCCGAAACCGCGAATGGCCGCATACACGAGCCGCGGATTGATCACGGCCAGCGATTCGTAACCCAGATCGAGTTTGTCCATCACGCCGGCGCGATAGTTCTCCACCAGCACATCGGCGTCGCGCACCAATCTACGCAGCGCATCTCTGCCGGCAACGCTCTTCAGATCGATGCCGATAGAACGCTTGCCGCGATTGATGCTCTGAAAGTACGCGCCATAAGGCGTGCGGGGGCCCACCTCGGTGGGATACGGCCCCATGCGGCGGGTGCCGTCGCCGCCGATCGGTTCCACTTTGATGACGTCGGCGCCCTGATCCGCCAGCAGCATCGTGCAGAACGGCCCCGCGAGCATCATCGTCAGATCGATGACCTTCAGGCCTTCGAGCGCGCCCGGCATGTCAGCGGTTCTCGTACATGTCAGCGGACGGGGTTGCGGCGTTTGATCAGCACGCGCCGTTCGCCTTCGAACACGACCTCGTCTTTCTGATTCACCCCCCAGTGCTTGAACGTCACGATACCGGCGTCGGGTTGCTCTGCATCGGTCTTGGCTAACACCTCCGTAAAGGCGTACAGCGTGTCGCCGTGGAACACCGGAGATTTCAGCCGGATCTTGTCGAGCGATAATTCGGCGAGCGCATTCTCGCCGGTATCCTGCATGGTCAGGCCAATCACCATCGCGATCGTCACGCCGCCGAACTGCACGCGCTGTGTCCAACCGCGACCACCCATCGCGGAGCGTTGCATGACATCTTCGTTGAAGTGCGCATCGGCCGTGTTCAGCACCATCAACGTGATGCCGACGTTGTCCTGCTCGCACATCGTCTTGCCGCGCGCATGGCGCATCACCTCGCCGGGTTCGAAGTCTTCGAAGTAATTTGCGGAACCGGTGAGACTCATGCTGCGTGCCTCATGCGGTGCTCGCCCGACGCCGAACGAGATTGGTGCGGTTGAATTCGATGACGGTTTCGCCGCGTTGATTGCTGCCGGTGGTGTGCCAGGTGACGATGCCGTAGCCGGCCTGGCCTTTCGATTCGCGCGCGTTCAGCACGGTGCTGCGTGCGGTCAGCGTGTCGCCGACGTACACCGGTTTCACGAAGGCGCACGCGTCTACACCGAGAAACGGGCCGCCGCCCTCGGACAAATCCTCCACGCTGAGCCCGAACACCGTATTGAAGACGAGCAGGGGATTGACCAGCGTGCGCGGATGGCCGAGCGATTGCGCGTAGGGTTCGTTGAAATACAACGGACAGAACGACAACGTCGATGTCGTGAACGCGGCGTTGTCGCCGGACGTGATCGTGCGTCCCCAGTGGTGTTCGAATACGCGCCCCTCGGTCATATCCTCGTAGCGGTGGCCCTTGGCTTTCAGTTTTGCCCGGCTGCGAAAATCCGGCTCACTCATGCTCGGCTCCCGATCAGACTCCAGAACGTATCGAGGCTCGCTTCGTTTTCGAGATGGCGGGTCGTCTCGACCAATCGGCTCGCCGTTGCCCGACCCAGAACCGGATCGACGAGCGCGTGAAACTTGTCGATCAGTTTGCGCCATTGCACATCGAGATCCGTCAACGGGATGCCGACGTTGGTTGCCGTCTCGACGGTGCGCTCACCGATGCGAATACGCACGCGCGACTCGGCGCGCGCATCGGGCCACGCCACCACGTTGACCTTGTCGCGCAGGCTGACGAGTTGCGGGTCGCGCGTCAGTTGATCCGTGTACACCTCAATGCCGGATGTATCACGCCCGGCCAGCGCCATCGCGGCGGTGAAGCGCAGGCTGAATTTAGCTTCGAGCCCGCTTGCGGGTTCGGCGATGTTGCACACACCGAAGTGGCCTTCATTGACGGTGAGTTCGATATCCGTCACGTCGTTCGGTGCGATGCGATGTGTGGCAATGAGCGCGCGCACCGCTTCGATCGACGAATGCGTCATGTAGCAGGCCGCGTGATATTTGAAGCACACGCCGGGTAGATAGCTCGGCTGTGCCATCGCGTGTTCGAACCGCTCGCTGGAGGCGCTGCGTGCCTGCGTCGCCGCGAATCCCTGCGCCACTTCCAGGATATCGCCGCGGCTGGTGAACCCGCGCGCGGCAAGTCGCGCCGCCTGCACACCGGTTGCTGCTGCGTGACCGGCATGCAGCGGTTTGCACATCGTGCCGAACTGCGATTTCAGGCCCGCGGCCTGAGTGCCGGCAATGCCGAGCGCGCGTGCGGTGGTGTCGGTATCGAGTTCAAGCAGGTTCGCGGCCGCCGCAGCGGCGCCGAAGCTGCCCAACGTACCGGTCGCATGCCAGCCTTCGGCGTAGTGCGAGCCGCCGATGTAGCGCCCGATGATGCATTCGGTATCGACGCCGGCGGCAAACGCCGCCAGCAGCGCGTGCGCCCCTTTGTGATGATGTTCAGCAAGCGCCAGCACGGCCGGCGCTACCGGCACCGTCGGGTGACCGTTCATCGCCAGGTGCACGTCATCGTAGTCGTGCGCGTGGCCCGCGGCGCCATTGATCAACGCGGCCTGTTCGACGTTCGCACGCGTGCCTCTACCGAGCAGTGCGGCCTGCGGGTGGCCGCCGAGATCGTCAGCTTCGGCGGCGAGCATCTCGACCAGTGGCTCGCGTGCGCCCGCGATCGCAACACCGATGAAATCGAGCAGGCATTGCTTCGCCACCGTCCGCGCGGCGGCGGGCAGCGTGGCGTAACGTGTGGCGCAGATGCGCTCGGCGAGTACGGCGGTGGGACCGGCAACGTCGGTCATGCAGTGCCTCCATTTAAGGGGGAACGCTAAACCAAATCCTCGGAGCGCGAAAGGCACGCCCGAAGAGGCGCGCCGTGGCAACAGCTCGCCAGCTTGCGGTTGCTGCACGTCAATCGCTGCGCGTCAACTGTGCTAGCTGAAGGCTGCGGCGTTACTGCCCAACGGCACCGGCGGCAGCCGCCAATCCACCGGAACGCCGGCCAGCGCCACCGGTGCGCGCAGATGTTCCAGCGGTCCCCACGCGGTATCGATGCGCTGCCGCATGCGGTCGAGTTCGTCATCGGCGAGCGGCGTTGCATTGGGTAGCTGCGCGGTGCAGCCGAGACTGCGCAGCCACATGCCGGTGCGCGCCAGCGATACGCGCACCGCGTACGAACCACCGTGCTCGGCACGTTTCAGCAGCGCAACCATCACGCCGAACGCCGCGAGGTAGCCGGTTGTGTAGTCGGTGGCCGCGGCGGGCAGCAGTTCGGGGTGTGCAGCGCGACCATGCATATCGATGCCGTGCGCGTGGGCGATGCCGGTAACGGTCTGTGCGAGTTGCTCCCAACCCGGTCGCGTTCGCCATGCACCGTGGTGGCCGTAGCAGTTGATGGACACGTAGACGATGCCCGGACGGGCGGCCGCCACGTCCCGCTCACCGAAGCCGAGCCGTTCGAGCGCGCCGCTGCGGTAACCCTGTGAAAATACGTCTGCTGCGCCGATCAATCCGCGCAGTGTTGCTTGGCCGGTGTGGGTCTTCAGGTCGACGAAGGCGGTGCGTTTGCCGAGCCCGGTATCGGCGACGAACAGCGGAATCGACGGCAGCTCTTCTGCGCCGATCCGCAGCGCATCGGCACCGTACATCGCCAGCGTGCGCGCACAGGTCGGCCCCGCCAGCACGCGGGTGAGATCGAGTACGCGGATGCCGTCCAAAGGCCGATCACCGCTAGTGGGCAGTGGAATTCGCGGTGAATCGCCGATACGAACCACGTCGACTACAGGGCGTGCCGCAAGCGCGATGCCGGCGTCGCTGGCATCCCATTCATCGGCTGTGCGCACCATCGCACCGCACAATCCGGCCGCCGCAATGACGTCCTCGAGGTCGCGCCCGGTGCGTGCCGCGACTGTCGCCGCGACCGCGTCGCGGTCGTCGGCGACGTTCAGCAAGCGGAGCAGCCCTTGCGTGTTGTGCGGAAAGCCGGCGTGCAGGTAGACGCAGCGGCCGTCCTGCGTTGGATAGAAACCGGCCGCTGCAGTGCGCTGCTCCGGCGCCAGGCGCACGGCCGGCGCGCGCGCCGGATCGGCAAACCGTTGCATTGCAAAACTGAGCAGCGAGGCTTCGGCGTGGCGCCGGTTCACTGTTACCGCGGCCCGTCCACCGATTCGAAGCGCGTGAATCGTCGCTGCCGCCACGCCGCCGGCCGCCAACGCCGCGGCCGCTGCGTCGCCGGCGGCAAAGCGCGTGCGTAACAGAGGCGCGCCGCCGTCGATCGTTGCAGAACCCGGCAGATTCTGGGTTTCTAGCAGGCCTGCAAGGGCGTGTTGCGCGACGTCGGCGTGGATCATGTTCGGTGTCCGTGCAATTTGAAGGCCAGAAGCGGTTCCATTTTAGACCGCGCTGGAGGACGATCCGAACTGTGTTGTGTTATTGGTTGCGCTATCGGATGCGTCATCCATTGCGCCATCTGTCGTGTTTCAGCGTGCTGCTGTTGCTTGCCGCGTGTTCCACCGCGCCGAGCCGGCACGCTGCGGTTCAGCAATCCCCTCTGCTGGATGGTCGGGAACTGTTCGGCGCGACGGTGCCGGTTGCCCCGGAAGCCGACATTCTTGGTGTTTCGGCGATATGCGCGCGTTCGTGGATGCCAACGGACGCGACAATCGAGTCGACTGGCTGCGCATGAAACACCTGCTCAAAGGCATGCGCGATCTCGGGTCTGCTGAGCCTGAAATACGAGTCGAACAAGACCCTGACCGCGGTAGAAACATTTCGCAGCCATCAGGGTAACTGCCTGTCGTCCACCAATCTGTTCGTCGCGTTGGCGCGGGAGGATGGTCTCGATGCGCAGTATCAGGTGGTCGATGTGCCGCCGCTGTGGGATGCGGCCGATGGCTGGGTGATGTTGAACAGCCATATCAACGTGATCGTGCACAACGTGCGCATGAGTGTGCTCGGATCAGGTCGTGTTCACTCGCGACTATGTCGTCGATTTCAACACGCCGGATTATCGAGGTACGTTTCCGAGCCGCGTTGTCGATGACGGTGTTGCATTTTCGCTGTTCTATAGCAATCGCGGTGTCGAGGCGATGCGGGAAGGCGATCTGCGAGGCGCGTTTGCGAATTTCAAACTCGCGATCGAAAGAGTCCGCAGGTCGCCAGCGTATGGGTGAATCTCGGCGCGTTGTATTCACGCCAGCAACACTATGATTTCGCCAAAGCGGCCTATCAGCACGCATCTGATCACCAATCCCGATGAAAAGTCGGCACTGACCAATCTCGCGCGCCTATACGAAAAACTGGGCGACATCCGGCTCGCCGCCGAATACCAGGCGCGCATCCATTCGTTCGAAGACCGAAATCCGTACTATCACTACGCATTGGCGGAGGCCGCCTATCGCGACGGTGACTACGCACGTGCGCTGACGAGATCAAACATGCCATCTCGCTGAAACGCGACGATCACCGCCTGTATTTCCTCGAAGGTCTCATCCACTACCAGCTCGGCGACGTGGCCGATGCGCGTTCGGCCATTGCAATGGCCGAGCGCGTCAGTGAAAAAGCCGACGTCAAAGAGCGCTATGCGGGCAAGTTGGCGGCGTTGGGGTTGAAGAACGGTTGAAAAAAAGGGCGCCGATAGGCGCCCTTCGCAAGCAACGATTCCGCCTGCCTACAGTTTCATAGTGATCGCGGCAAAGTAATACTGTCCGAGCACGTCATACGCGCCTGGGAACGTGTTTCCGTTGCCGTAGATCGACGGTCCTGCATCACCGCCAACGAGTTGCGGCTTCTCGTCCAGCAGATTGTTGATGCCGGCGCGGAACGTGGCGACGTCGTTGATCTCCCAATTGCCGGCCAGGTCAAAATAATTAATCGCTGACAGGTTGGTGTCGCCGCCGTATTGGTCCGCAGTGCTGTTGTAGCGCCACACCGCACTCAACTGCACGCGCCACGGAGTTGCCCACGTCACGCGCAGGTTGTTGCGGTATTTGAAAACGGGCGCGTCGCACGGCGCTCCCCATTTCTCTACGCAGTGCTCCACGGGTGTGCCTTTGATTTCGGTGCGGTCCCACGTGTCGATGTAGGTAAGCAGCTCGTTTATCGAGACACTGCCAAAGTCATTGACGTCGAACGTATAGTCGGCGGCAAAGTCGATGCCCTTGACGACCAGCTGTCCGATGTTGACGTTGGTTGCGGTGATGTAGCCAGACGTAGCGGGGTCACTGCCGATCCATAGCGATTCGTTGTTCTGTCCGCGCTGGATCAGATCGCAGAAGCGCGCCTCGCCTGTCTCGAGGCAGTTCGTCAGCACCGAGGCCGGCTGCAGATACGAGATCGCCTTGTTCACCTGAATGTCGTAGTAGTCGACCGACACGGTGAGGCCATCGACGTAGCCGGGTGTAAACACCACGCCATAAGAGTAGGTATCGGAGACCTCGGGCTTCAGGTTGGGATTGCCGCCCTGCAGATAGTTGTACTGACCCGCAGGCGAATTCGGAATGTTGCCGAACTGCCCGGCGGTCACACCCGTCAGCTGACACTGCGCCAGGTTGTAACCGTCACTGGTTACGCCATTGGTCAGTGGTCCGGCGCACGGATCCGAATTCGCGTCATACAGGTTCAACCCTGACGTGAGGAACAGTTCCTGGACGTTTGCGGCACGTACTGCGCGGTTGTAGCTGGCGCGCAGCTTGATGTCGGGGTTGACCGCCCAGGTTCCCGCGATTTTGTAGGTTTGCGGATCGTAGCCGGTCGAGTAGTCCGAGTAGCGGTAGCCGAGGTCGAGGGTCACCTCATCCATGAACGGTGCGCCTTCGACAAGCGGGATACTCGCCTCGGAGAAGAACTCCTTGACGTTGTAGTGACCGTTGTCGGGGGTCTGCGGTCCGCCCTGACCCGCGCCGTCGCCGCTTTGGTAGCCGGGACCGGGGTTGTATTTCAGGCTCTCCCTCCGGTACTCAACGCCCAACACCACCTGCACACCCGAGTTAGCCCAGGGCAGCTTCACGCCGTAGTCGCCGAGGTCACCAGCCACGTATCCGGAGTAGATGCGTTGCTGAGTATTCCCGTTGGCGAACAGCGGCAATTTGAGATAGTCGATCTGATCCTGCGTAACGCCGCCCGTCGTGAAGATGTTCCACGGCACGCACTTCGGATCCGACCCATCGATCACCGATTGGCACACGGGCTGGCCAAACGTGAGCGAGCCAGGTCGCGTATCGATCACGGCGTTGAGTGCACGATTGATACGCGTGGTCGACAGGTCGTTCTTGTAGGTGTCCTGCATGATCACGGTCGAGTACTGCGCGTACGCGTCGAAGCGCCAGGTATCGTCGATCTGACCCTTGAAGCCGAACACGCCGCGGTAACTCGTATGGCGCAGGTCATCCTCACGAGGACCGCCCTCGACGTTGCGGCGTCCGATGTAGAAGACCTGCGAATCGGCCGGTGTCAAACCCTGACTTCCACAGATGGCCTGGAACTGCTGCGGCGACAGCAGTGCGTTGCCGCAGCTGATCGTGGGGTCGTCCAGTGGGCCTGGAGGGATCGGAGCGACATAGAAGTCGCCCGATGGTGCGACCTGCGCGTCGGTCTGGTCATCCATGAACATGAATTCACCGTAGGCTTGCACGCGATCGCTCAGATCGTAGTGTCCGAACGCGCCCGCGGTGTAGCGTGTGTCGGGCCGCTGGTAGTGATTCAGTGCGCCATAGTTGTAAGACCCCGCGCCAGTGTTGAATATGTCGGAGGGAACGAACTGGTCACCCTGAACGGTGAAAACCAACTGATCGAAATCGGTCGTGAACGTTCCGGTGGGGGTCGTCGACGATCCACCGCAGCCGCCGGACGGCGGTGTATCCAGTGCGCACGCGCTGTAGTCGCGCGCGCCCTGCAGAACGGGATCGATCTTGCGCCATGTTCCGTACACGGTGATATTGCCGCGGCCGTCCTCGAGGTTGCCCCCCATAATGATTGACGCGCTGTTGCCGTTGCCGTCGAACTGGCGACCGGAGGGGGCGTAGTACCCCTGAGCCTTCAGCTTCGCTGCCAGGCTGTCGCTGTTGTTGTCGTGCGAGTACTGGCTGAACTGGTAGTCGAACTGGACGCCCTGGAAGTTGTCGACCATGACAAAGTTGACGACACCCGCGACAGCGTCCGACCCGTAGGTTGACGATGCGCCTCCGGTCAGCACATCCACGTGATCGATCAGACTGGCCGGGATCTGGTTGACGTCTGAGCCGGTGCCTCCGTTGATGGGTGAACCTGCCGGCAGCCTGCGTCCATTGACCAGAACCAAGGTGCGATCCGCACCGAGATTGCGAAGGTTGATCGTGGCCGTCCCGGTGGATCCGTTCGCAGTACCAGAGTTTTGATCCGAGTACGCCTGCGGAATATTCTTGACCAGATCTTCAACGCGCGTCGCCCCGGTGAACTGCAGTTCCTGTTGACTCACTTGGGTAACCGGACTCGACGTGATGACGTTTGGCTGTTCGATACGCGATCCAGTAACGATGATTTGTTCGAGTCCCTGTGGTGCGGTCTCGGCTCCCAGGACGATCGTCGGCAGAATGCCGATAACTGCCGTGAACCCCAATGCCGCCCTCAGCAATAGATGTGAGAGGTCTTCTTTCGGAACATGATGATAATCCTCTAGTTATTCATATTTTCGGGCCGGCATTTGATCCCCAGCCGATACCCTATGAATACTTAGACGAATAACTCTGAAGATCCCTCAACGAATCAGTAACAAATCGTGACAGAACTGAAACCCAATGCATCGAATTGAGTGGGCCTGATTCGATCAATTTGCCGGCGAAACGCCTACGCTGCGGCCTGTCTCGACAATCTTCATCCAGTAGAAGCCGAAATACTTCTGATAGATTTCCACCTCCGGATCGGTGAGCGTGGTTCGGTATTCGCCTGACAAACGTTGCTTCCAAACCTGACCATTCTTCAGCTTAAACAAGGTCTTACCGCTCCAACCTGAGAATTTTCCGTCGATCTGACTGTGGATGACTTGTGGTGGCGTATCGGCAGCCTCGCGTTTCACCTCGGGGCTCGTTTTGCGTACGACCGGTGCATCGACGGCGGTATATCGAAGCAGCCATGCATTGAGTGCGTCGAGCTCGACGGGGCTTAGTTTGTCGAGGCCGCTCGCGTGAAACTCCGCCGGTGTCATCAGGTCCTGCACCTTGGGTGCGTCGGCGGAGGCAAACGCGTCGCGCCTAGCACGCCGAGCAAGAGAGCCGCGCGCGGCCAGGCCCTCATTCGCCCTTCACTGCCGCGCAGCGAGCGATGTTGATGAGGTGTACGTCGCGCATCTCCGTCAGTGCATCGCGCAACGCGGCATCGGCAATGCGCGGCAGCTTTTCATCGATCATGCGCACCACCGCCGACTGGCCACGATCCAGCAGTTTCAGTTTCGCGGCGAGGCCCTCGCGCGCCCGTAGTTTTTCGTAGAACACGCCGGTGGTGTCGGTCGGCGTGCCATCGAGGCGCTGAATCTGCGCGCGCAGCATCACGCAGTAGCGGCCCTCGTCGCGGGCAACCTCGCGCAGCAATTGTTGCAGCGTTGCGTCGGCTGGTCTGCTTGACCATGTCGTTGAGACCTTGTGCGCCGGCGCGCTCGCCTTCGAGCAGGCTGTTGAGAAATGCGACGATCTCCGTCGTCGGCAACGGGTCGAGTTCGAACTCGTGCGCGTAACACACGGGCGATGCATAGGGGCGGATCTCATCAGCTTCGCGGGGGTCTTCTGCGTTCATATGTTGTCTCCTGTGTCTTCGCAGCGGAGCCTCAACGTGTTCGATCCACAGTAGCTGGCAATCGATTCAGAGTAGAGCGGATCTCGGTTATCGTAATCACCATGAATTGACCCGATTGATCGAGAGACGCGCCGAATGCAACACGAGTACTGCGCGGAGATTGCGCTGGCGGAGGGCGAGACGCTACCGGGCACGGCCGAAGAAGTGGATGTCTGGATCATGCTGGAATATCTGCCGTCGTGGTCCGCGAAGGCGACCACCGACAACTCACTCGCGCCCGCCACGCGCGCGTGGCTCGAGGGGCTGTCGGACGCCGTGGCCGCGCGCGGGCTTGAAGCCACGCCTGCAGTGGATCCGCCGCCCGGAACGCGACCATGCCGGCGTGACCTTGATGATCGCCGCCGGCAGCGGATTGCACTGGGTCGAAGCGGCGGCCTACGACGCATTGGCAACACGCTCGCTCGACGATGTGCTCGCGGTCGCACCGCTGACGGAACGCCGCTATTTCGTCTGCACCAACGGCAAACGCGATCTGTGTTGCGCGCACTTCGGGCTGCCGACGTACGCGGCGCTGCGCGAGCGGGTTGGTGATCGCGTCTGGCAGACCACCCACGTCGGCGGCCACCGGTTCGCGCCCGAACGTGCTGACGCTGCCGCGCGCCGCGCTGTACGGACGCGTGCAGCCGAGCGATGTCGATGCGTTCGTGGATGCGATCGAGAGCGATCGTCTGGCGGTGCCGTGGTTGCGCGGCCGCACGCATCATCGACCCGAAGTACAGGCAGCCGAGGCGGCGCTGGCCGCGCGCGGGTTCGATGTCTCGGGCAACGCGTTGGTGCGGGAACTCGATGGCGGTTACCACGTTTCGTTCGGCGCGCACTCGGCGGTGGTACGGCCTGGTATCGCGCGCGAGGTGCTGGCGAGTTGCGGTGGCGAGCCCAAACCCGTCGTGCCGTGGATCGTCAGCGACCTGGTGTAGTGCTGATGAACTCGCGCACCGCTGCGTTGAAGCCGGCCGGGTCTTCCATGTTCACGCCGTGACCGACGGCGAGATCGACGATGGTCAGTTGCGGCATCTGCGCGAGCGCAAACTCGCGGTGCGGTGCGAAGCGAGTCTCCGCGCTGCCGCAGATCAACAGCGACGGGACTGTATTTTCCGCCACGCGCTCCCGAACGGTGGCGTTGGGATTCGTGTAGCGCAACGTGTTGGCAACGCCGGTTGGGCTGAGTAACGCGGCTTCGCGCAGCAGCGCGTTGTAGAGATCGGCGGGCAATCGCCGCGCCTGGCGCGGATGCACCGGCATGCGTTCGATCGCGTTGATGCCACCGGCCTCAATCTGCTGCGCGGCCGCCTCAGCGCCGTTGCGCCACGCATCGATTTGCGGTGCATCGGCGAAGCCCGACGTCGAATTCGTGAAGATATGCCCGGCAATATGCTGCGGATGCGTCAAGGCATAGCGAATGGTCAGGCCGGCACCGAGTGAATAGCCGCACAACCACCAGCGTTCGATGCCGAGCCGCTGCCGAATCGATTCGAACTGCGCGACGTACGCGTCCGGGTGATACAGCGCGGGGTCGTCGGGTGCAGGCGATTTGCCGTGTCCCCACAGCTCTACGATGACCGGACGACACACACGTGCGAGTGATTCCAGATTCGGCCGCCACTGCGCACGCGACATCAGGAAGCCATGCAACAGCAGCAGATGGGGGCCGCGGCCGGCGTGTAATTCGAAGTGCAGTTGCATGCGGTGAGCGATTCTTGACGAAGTGAGTATCGTAGAGCAGCCTGCGGCATCCGCAAATCGGACACCGCCAGTGGAGGGAAACACGCTTGGTGCGCCGGAGACAATCCAATGAACATTCGCCCAATTAAAACCAAGCGGGACTACGGGAAGGCCCTTCGTCGTATTGAGGCGCTCATGTCCGCGGAAGCTGGCACAGAAGAAGGTGATGAACTGGACGTTCTCGCCACCTTGGCCGATGTCTATGAGCGCGAACATTTCTCCGTGGAACCCGCCGATCCAGTCGAAGTCATCCTCTTTCGAATGGAACAGCAAGGGATTGAAAGGAAGGATCTGGAGCCGTTTATTGGTTCTCGTCACCGTGTTTCAGAGGTGCTCAATCGTAAGCGGGCTCTTTCGATCGATATGATCCGAAAACTCCATGCCGGACTCGGAATCCCGTTAGCGGTACTCGTAGGGGAAGCCGCATAGGAGAAACACGCATGGCGCACGTACCGAGAGATTCCGATGCGCCGCGATCCGTTGCCGGCTCGCGGGCCACCTCGAAGCCGCAAACAAACTCAGCGCTGCAAGCCACATTGACCGCGCCGGACATTCGCCGCCAGCCGGTATCGGTGACCCGGCAGATGGCGGCGTCGTTACCGAATCTGCGGGCGATCGCCGAATCGCGCGGGCTGAAAATTCATCATCTCGGCGCCGGCTACCCACATCCCGAGGCGACCGATCCGCGCGCCTTTCTGGCGCACAAGGCCGCCTATTACGAGCACCTGCGCGTTCGCGAAGGCTTGAACGACCCGGACGCGCTGCCCGAATACCTGCGCGAGTCATATGCGTACACCGATACGCTGGGACCGAAGTGCGCGCGTGAAACATTCGCGGACGTGTACGGCGCCGACTGGAACGTTTCGATCGACCCCGCGCGCCTCATTCCAACCGTTGGCGCAACCGGCGGCATCAGCCTGGTGTGCTCGCTGTTCGAGCGGCCCGGCAAGCCGGTGGCCTACATCACCGATGCGCCGACCTATGCCGGGTTCCTGGCGCGCGCAATGCTGAACCGTCATGCCGCGGTGTTCAGTGTCGAGATGGACAGCGAAGGTCCGATCGTTGCGCGCGTGCGCGAGCAGATTCGCGCGGCGCGTGCCGCCGGTTACTTCGTGCCGTTGTATTACTCGGTGCCTGACGGTCACAATCCGGCCGGGTTTTCGTTCAGCGAGGCGCGCCGGCGCGCGCTGCTGGGTGTGATGGAAGAAGAGGGCGTGCTGATCCTCGAAGATGCCCCATACCTGTACATCAATTACGCGGCCGCAAACGCGCGCCCGCAGCCATTCGTTTCGCTCGCGCCGGAGCGCACGATTCATCTGTTCACGGGCTCCAAAATAGGCTTTCCGGGGCCGCGCGTTGGATTCATCTATTCGCAAGCAGTGTTGTCGATCGAAGGCGGGCGCGCGGTGCCGATCAGCGAACTGCTGCTGACCGAGGCCAGTGCCGACATCCTGTTTCAGAATCCGGAAGCCCTGCACGGCTTCGACGCGCTGTTGCACGACGCGGACATGCAGCCGCTCGAGTCGCTATGGCCGGTGGCCAACGAGAAGCTGAAAATCTATCGCGAGAACCGGAGCATCGTGCTGGACGGGTTGCAAGCCGAACTCGGCGCGCACCCGGATGCGTTCGAGTGGACGCACCCCGACGCGGGATTTTTCACCGTGTTTACGTTTCTGAATCCGAACGTTTCCACGGACGATGCGTTCATCGCGCGGCTGGTGTCGGAATACGGCGTGGTCGCGATACCGATGTACGACTTCTATCCGGCCGATGCGCGGCAGCGCAATCCACGCGCCGGGCTCGATCAGCTGCGCTTGTCGTTCTGTTTCAGCGAGAGCACCGGCGCGCAGCGCAGGGCCGATCTACGCGAGGCGGTCGCCGCGTTTGCGCATGCCGCGCGTGTTGAATCCGGCATCAGCGCCGCGTAGTGCGCCGAATGGCCGACGTGAAACGCATCTGCGTATTTACCGGGTCGAGCGTCGGCGTGAATGCCGCGCATCGGGATGCGGCGGTCGCGCTCGCCGAGGTGTTGGTCGAACGCGACATTGAACTGGTGTACGGCGGCGGCTGCGTTGGCCTGATGGGCGTGCTGGCCGACGCGGTGCTCGCGCGCGGTGGCCGTGTCACCGGTGTGATTCCACAGGCGTTGATGCTGCGCGAGGTTGGTCATCGGGGGCTCACCGAACTGAAAGTCGTCGGATCCATGCACGAACGTAAAGCGACGATGGCGCAACTTTCGAATGGGTTCATCGCGCTGCCGGGCGGTTTCGGCACGCTCGAGGAGTTGTTCGAAATTCTGACGTGGGCGCAGCTCGGGCTGCACCAGCAGCCGTGCGGCGTGTTGAACGCCGATCGCTATTACGATGCGCTGCTGCAGTTCCTCGAACACGCGCTGGCACAGGGTTTCGTGTGCCGCGAACACCGCGACATGTTGCTGGTCGAAGACGATCCGACGCGGCTGCTCGACCGCTTCGAAAATTATCGCGCGCCCGCTGTCGGGAAATGGTTGTCTGTGAGTGCACAAACGTGAGCATCCTCGTCGTCACCACCGGTGGCACCATCGACAAGGTGTACTTCGATGCAAAGAGCGAATTCGAAGTGGGACGCTCAATGGTTGGCGATCTGTTGCGCGAAGCGCACGTGCATGCGCCGTTCGAAACGCTCGAAGTACTGCGCAAAGACAGTCTCGAACTGACCGACGCCGACCGCAAAACCATTCACGACGCGATTGCCGCGGCTGCGAACACGCGCGTTGTGGTCACCCACGGCACCGACACGATGACGCAGACCGCGGCAGTGCTTCGAGACATCGCCGGCAAGACCATCGTGCTGACCGGCGCGCTATCGCCGGCGCGTTTCGCCAACACCGACGCCGCGTTCAACGTCGGCATGGCATTCGCCGCAGTACAGACGCTGCCGGCCGGCGTTTACATCGCGATGAACGGCCAGGTATTCGACGCAGCGCATGTACGTAAAGACCGCGCCACGAATCGCTTCGTCCCAGCGAAAGACGGTTAGAAAAGGGGGTCAGAACTGTTCTGACCCCCTTCTTGAGGTTTACGGCGTCATCTTGAACTCGACTTTGGCTTGCACGCTGTGGGTATCGATCGCCTTGCCATCGACAACGCGCGGTGCGTAACGCCAAGTTTGAATCTCAGCCAGGCCCGCTGCGCCGAAGGCGTCGCTGCCTTCGGTTTTCAACAGCTTCGGATCGCGCACGGCACCGGTGGCGTCGACGGTGAATTCAATCAGCGCATAGCCGTCGCGCCCCTTCGCATCCGGCGGATAATCGGGCACCTTGGCGTACAACAGCTTAGGTGGGCTCTTGCCGTCCCACGGCTGTATTCGGCCGACCGCCACACAGTGCGGCGTGGCCTTATCCGGTTCGCCGATCTTCTCGTATACCACCACAAGCAATGCATGGGCGGCTTCGGTGAGCGGATCGGTGCTGGTGCCATTGGTCGCGGCGAGCACCTCGTTGAAGTACGGCTCGGCTGCATGCGGCTTGTCGATCGCCAGGTTGTATTTGCCCAGCCAGAACGCCGCGATCAGCAGGCGCGAATCGGTCGCCGCAGCGTATTTCTGGTATTGCTTGTAGCCGTCCTTCAGATAGTCGGCCGCCGCGTCGATGTTGCCTTCGTTAAGCAGGTGAATGCCGGCTTCCACGTTCAGATGCGCTGCCAGCAGATCCGCCGGCTTGGTCGTATGCTCGGCAATGCCGATGGCCTGGTCGAAGTACTGGCGTTGCGTGTCGGGGTCTTGCGGCGCGGTGGCCTCGGCGCGCGCCATCAGTGGATCGGCAGTTTCTTTCGCGTCGGCACCGTAGTGGTTCTGGTACAGCGCAATCGCGCGGTCGAGCATCTCGATCGCTTCCTTTCGGTGGCCGGTGCGCGCCAGCGTGTCGCCGTAGTTCAACGCCAACGCCGCAGTGTTGGCGTGATTCTCGCCGAACAGCTGCAAGCCGAGGCGATACGCCTCATCTGCGTACGGCAGCGCTGCCTCACGTTTGCCCTCGGCGGTGAGTTGCTGGTAGTGCTTGTACGCGTCGAGGAATTGTGCCTTCGTCTGGGGTGTTTTCGGCGCCGATTCCGTTACGGCTTGCGCGGGATGTGATGCGGCCGAGTTGCTTGCGGGAGTATCCGCAGCCGAAGCAACACCGCACGCATTCAACGCAAAGACCGCAAACGCGGTACGAGCGATCACGCGAAGCATGAGACTCTCCTCCTCTTGACGAGCCGTGACGAGCGGTGACGAGCCGCGATGAGCCCGACGAAGCAACAGTCTAGGAAGCGATCGCCGATGCCGCAAACGCGGTGATAGACTCCAAGGCTCATTGCGCTGTGGACCGGAGGCAAAAAATGGCTTACGACCTCGTCATCAAGAACGGCAGCGTGATCGACGGTTCCGGTGCCCCGCGCTATCGCGCCGATGTCGCCGTGTCCGGTGGAAAGATCGCGGCGATCGGCCGCATCGACTCCAAAGCGCGCCAGAGTATCGACGCGGAAGGCCACGTCGTGACACCCGGTTTCGTCGACGGTCACACGCACATGGATGCGCAGGTGTTCTGGGATCCGATCGGATCGTGTTCGTGTTACCACGGTGTCACCACGGCGGTGATGGGCAACTGTGGCTTCACGCTGGCGCCGTGCAAATCCGCCGACGCCGACCTGGTGTTTCGCAATCTGGAACGCGCCGAAGACATCTCGCGCGAATCGATGCTGGCCGGCATCAAGTGGAGCTGGGAATCGTTTCCGCAATTCCTCGACACCGTCGACGGGCTGCCGAAAGGCATCAACTACGCAGGCTACATGGGTCATTCGGCGCTGCGCACGTACGTGATGGGCGAGCGCGCATTCAGCGAAATCGCCAGCGACGACGATGTGAAGCGCATGTGTTCGCTGGTCAAGGAAGCGTTGCAGGCGGGCGCGATCGGCTTCTCGACGTCGCGCACTCCCAATCACATCACCGCCGATGAACGCCCTGTTGCAAGCCGCGTTGCCGACTGGCGCGAGGTGCGTTCGCTCGTCAACGCAATGGGCGAACTGAACAGCGGCATCTTCGAGATTGCCGGCGAAACGCCCGGTCGGGATCCACAGCGTATTCGCGAATACTTCGATCGGCTGAAAGAACTTGCAGTGGAATCGCGCGTACCGATCACGTTCGGCATGTTCTCGGTGCGCGCTGCACCGGATTTCTGGCGACCGTATTTCGAACTCGCCGATGAAACCGTCAAAGCCGGCGGACGCATGGCCATTCAGGCGCACTCGCGCGCCTTGAATGTGTTGTTGTCGTTCGAAGGCTATACACCGTTCGACAAATGGGACGTGTGGAAAGACATTCGCTGTCTACCGCTCGCGCAACAGCAAGAGAAGTTGCGCGATCCCGCGATCAAGCGCGCACTGGTCGAGGTGGCGTCGGCACCGTACAAAGGCCCGCGCATCGTCGGCGCCGAGGCGCGGCCGCCGGATTGGGATTGGGTATTCCTGATGGACACGATGTCGAACGAGCCGCAGCGCATGTCCGATATCGCGCGCGAGCGCGGTGTGCATCCGGCCGAAGCGATGATCGACATTGCGCTGGAGCATGACTTCAAAGTGTTCTTCCGCCAGCCGATCGCGAACGAAGATCAGCATCACGTGCTCGAAATGATGAAGCACCCACGCTCGGTCGTGACGTTCTCCGATTCGGGCGCGCACGTTGCGCAGATCATGGACAGCTCGTTGCAGACGCACCTGCTGTCGCATTGGGTGCGCGAAAAGCAGGCGTTCACGCTGGAAGAAGCGGTGCGGCTGATCACGTTCGATACCGCCTCGCTGTGGGGACTGCACGATCGCGGTCTGTTGCGCGTTGGCATGGCGGCGGATTTTGCAGTGTTCGATCCGGACACGGTGGGGCCGCGGATGCCCGACGTGGTGCACGACTTGCCCGCCGGCGCGAAGCGTCTGAAGCAGACCGCCGACGGGATGCTGGCAACCATCGTTGGCGGCGAAGTGCTGTTGCGAAACAACGAACACACGGGCGCATTGCCGGGTCGTCTCATTCGCGGTCCGCTGGCCGCACCGATGTAAAAAGACGGGGTAACGAGGTTCAGGAGGGTACGAAGATGGCGACATATGATTTGATCATTCGCGGCGGTGACATCGTCGACGGTACGGGTGCTGCATCGCGACGCGGGGACATCGCGATCAAAGACGGCAAGATTGTTGCGGTCGGTGGCGTCGATGGCACGGCCCGGCACGAAATGGATGCGGACGGCGCGCTCGTCACGCCGGGCTTCGTCGACATTCACACGCACTACGATGGCCAGGCAACATGGGCATCGCGGATGTCGCCGTCGAATCACCACGGCGTGACGACGGTGGTGATGGGCAACTGCGGCGTCGGCTTCGCGCCGGTGAAGCGCACCGATCACAATCTGCTGATCGAACTGATGGAAGGCGTCGAAGACATCCCGGGTGCCGCGTTACATGAGGGCTTGTCGTGGGCGTGGGAGACGTTCCCGCAATATCTCGACTACCTGTCGCAACGCCGTTTCGACATGGATATCGCGGCGCAGTTGCCGCACGCGGCGCTGCGCGTGTACGTGATGGGCGAGCGGGGCGCGAACCGTGAGCCGGCGACCGCCGACGACATTGCGCAGATGCGCGTGCTGGCACGCGAAGCGGCCGCGGCCGGCGCCATCGGCTTCTCGACGTCGCGCACGTTGAATCATCGCAGCAGCACCGGCGCGCCAACGCCGTCTCTGACAGCGGAAGTGGACGAACTGGTCGGCATCGCGATGGGCTTGAAAGATGCCAATCACGGTGTACTGGAGTTGATTTCCGATTTTGGCGATCTGGAGGAAGAGTTTGGTATCGTCGAGCGGATGTCACGAGCGAGTGGGCGCCCCATTTCAATCTCGTTGGCGCAGGGACTGTCGCCGAACGGTTGGCGCAAGATCCTCGGTCGCATCCAAAGCAACGCCGGTGCGGGGCACGTGATGCGCGGTCAGGTGGCGCCGCGCCCGATCGGTATCGTGCTTGGCCTGACGACGACGTTGAATCCACTGCTGATGCGCCCGTCGTATATGGCGATCGCGAAGCTGCCGCTGGCGGAACGGGTTGCGAAGCTGAAAGACCCGGCATTGAAGGCGAAGATTTTGGCAGAGGAACCGGCAGCGTCGTTTGCGCGCCTGCAGCGGTTGATCGGCGATTTCGATCGCATCTGGTTGATGAGCGACCCACCGGATTACGAACCGGCCCCGGAAACCGCGATTGGTCCTCGCGCCCGCGCGACCGGCCGCGCGCCGCTCGACGTCGCTTACGATCTGCTGCTGGATAACGACGGTCGCCAGTTGCTGTTCAGCCCGTTCGCGAACTATGCCGATTTCAATCTCGACTGCTGCCGCGACATGATCCTGAGCGACGACTGCGTGATGGGACTGGGGGATGGCGGCGCGCATGTCGGCACCATCTGCGATGCGAGCTTCCCGACGTATCTGCTCGCCCACTGGGGACGCGATCGTAGCCGTGGTGAACGCATCGATCTGGCAACGCTGGTGAAGCGGCAGACACGAGACACCGCGCGCGCGGTGAGTCTGCTCGATCGCGGCGTGCTCGCACCGGGGATGAAAGCGGACATCAACATCATCGACTACGACAACCTGCGCGTCCGCGCACCGCAGATGATCGCCGATCTGCCGGCCGGTGGCTCCAGGTTGGAGCAGCGGGCCGACGGCTACCTCGCCACGATCGTCAATGGCGAGGTGACGTATCGCAACGGCGAAGCGACCGATGCGTTGCCGGGCCGGCTGGTGCGTTGACCGCGGCCGAATTAGACTGTTAGCGTTTTCTCAGCGCCCGTAGCTCAGCTGGATAGAGCACCTGGCTTCGAACCAGGTGGCCGGCGGTTCGAATCCGTCCGGGCGCGCCAACAATCAATCGGTTGGTTAAAACGACTGACTGTCGGGCCAAGAGACTCCCCGGTGGGGAGTTGCGTACGTACCAGGTACCGTTAACAGGTGCTATTGTCAGCCGACCTTTCAGCACCCCAGTCCGCCGTGAGCACAAAATTCTCCGAGGACGTCATTCCGATTTCTGACTTGACGGTCAATCCGGGTCGAGTGGTCAAGCACGTGACGGACGCCCACCGTCCGGTGCTGCTCACGAGCCGCGGCCACGGCGTTGCCGTGGTCCAGTCGGTCACCACCTTCGAGGCCTCTGAGGAGGAGCGCGCGTTCATGCGCGCGGTCGTCGCCGGGTTAGCGGACCTGGAGGCCGGGCGCGAGTTGTCCTTCCGGGACGCAAAGGTGCGACTCGGATTGAAGTAACTGTATGCCGAAGATCGTCATCCGGTTCGCAGAATCCGCGCTTGTGGACATGGAGGAGCTGAGGCGGGTGCGCGTCTGGCGTAGCGAGCGCTTGCTGGAACTGCCCGGCGACGAGGCGCGCTGATGGTTCCTCCATGATGTTGGCCTTTCAGCGAGCCGCCGCCGCTTGGCCCAGATACGGAACCAGAATCAACTCCAGAATCCCCCGCGCGTAGGTGCCGTACCAGACCTCTGGGAATGCCTGCACGGAAGGCAACTCGTTGTTGCGGGGCAAGCGGCCCTTGTTGCGCAGCGTGGAAAGTGCGAGCGAGAAGGCGGATTCGTCACCCAACATCAGGCTGGTCTCCGCCCAACAATACATCTCAGCCGCGTCCGTTTGGCTATTGGCCACGCAATCCAATGAAGTTCCTATATCGGCCAGCATTTTCGCGAGTTTGCGATGCTGGTACGCCACTGACAGTTTCAGTTCGAGTTTGTGTTTCTCGTCATTGTTCGGTGCGGCTTCGGCGTGTTCGAGTTGCTCGACTTCTGCGCGACTCTGCGGCGGCAGCAGCTTCGCCAGCAATTCGACGTGGGATTTCAGATCTGCGGCGATCGCCAGACGATCGGTCTTCGAATGCCAGTCGAAGTTCTGCGGAGAAATCAAATCCCACGCGCTTGCGGCGTTGGCGTTGGCTGGACTCCCACCCACCGCGATGAACCAGACCCACAAAACAACGGGAACAAATTGCTGTCGGCGCGGCATTGCTGCGACCAGAGAAGCGCCTGCGTTGCACCGACGGTAGGGCTTCGGGTGGCGGCTGGCAACCGTGTGGGGAATCAGAGTCGCAGCCGACGATCAATCCATTCAGGGAAAGGCCATTCCATCAAGCGTCGATCGAGATCGAATGGCACCGGCTCGCCGACGTCGAATTGCTCGAAATCGTCGTGGGCAACATTGAGCAGGTAATTCCCTTCCGACGGCACTCGGCACCCATCGACGGATTCATCAACCGCGTCGACCTCAGATCGCCGGCGTGTCCCGCGCTGCATCCTGCATCGCATGCATATCGGCATTGCGGTCCCGCGCCAGCAGTACGTACATCGCCGGCACCACGAACAGCGTGAACAGCGTGCCGATGCCGAGACCGGTGAAGATCACCAGACCCATCTGCGAGCGGCTCACGGAGCCCGGACCGGTGGCGAGCAGCAGCGGCACCATGGCCATGAGCATCGCCACGGTGGTCATCAGGATCGGCCGATAGCGCGTCGCCGCGGCTTTCGCAGCGGCCGCCCGCTTGTCCAGCCCCTCGGTCTCCTGCAGGCGGTTCGCGAAGTCGACGATGAGGATGCCGTTCTTGGCGATCAGACCGATGAGCGTGATCAGGCCGATCTGCGTGTACAGGTTGATCGACGCGAACCCGAGGTAGATGAACAGCATGGCGCCGGCGATCGACATGGGCACGGACACCAGGATGATCAGCGGATCGCGCCAGCTCTCGTACTGCGCGGCCAGCACCAGGTAGATTACCAGCAGCGACAGGAAGAACGTGTACAGCAGCGCATTGCCCTGCTGCATGAGCTGGCGCGACTCGCCGGTGTAGTCGAAGCCGATGTTCTGCGGGAAGGTCGATTTGGCCAGGTGCTCCGTCCACGTCATGGCGTCGCCGAGCGACACACCGGGCGCCATGATGCCGCTGACGGTCACGCTGTTGAGCTGCTGAAACTGGGCCCGCACCGTGGGCTCGATCTCGTGCTTCAGCGAGACGAAGCTCGCGAGCGGGATCAGGTCACCGCTGGTGCTGCGCACGCGGTAATCCTCGAGCAGCGTCTCGTCCACGCGGTAGCGCCGCGCCACCTGCGGGATCACCTCGTAGCTGCGCCCCGACAGGTTGAAGCGGCTGACGTAACCGCCGCCGAGCAGTGTGGACAAGGTCATGCCGAGTTCGTCCATGTCCACGCCCAGGTCCCCGGCACGATCGCGGTCGATGTTCAGGCGCGTCAGGGGCAGGGCGATCTCCGACGACTTGCGCAGATACATGAAGTTGCCGCTGGCGTAACCGGCACCGATGACTTTGTCCGCCAGGTCCACCAGCTGCGGATAGGGTGCGTCGCCGGTGAGCACGAACTGCAGCGGCGTGCCCCGGGCTCCGCCTGGCAGGGACGGGAACGTGAACACCGCCACCTGGGCGCCGGCAATCTTATTCACCATTTGTTGTGCGAGCGGCTGCAACTGCATCTGGGTGCGCTCACGCTTGGCCACGGAAACAAAACGGAAGCCACCGAAGCTGGTGGCCGGCGTGCCGCCGCCGCCGAGCAGCAGGAAGCTGCGCAGATACTCCGGGAACGTCTCGAATGCCTTCACAACCTGGGCCGCCTGGGCCTCCGTGTACTCCAGCGTTGCCGTGTCCGGCGTCGAGATCTGCACGTTCAGAACCTCGCGGTCCTCGGTAGGCGCGAGTTCCTTGGTGCTGCCCGCGTACAGGAACCAGATTGAGCCCATCACGGTGGCGGCAACGAGCAGGGGCACGGCCAGGAAGCGCAGTGCATCGCGCAGCAGGAACTGGTGCAGGCGGATCTGCAGCGAGAACGCCTTGTCCACGAAGTGCTCCAACGCGGTGCCGTGCTCGCGGTCCGGCAAAATGCGCGCGGCGAGCATGGGCGCGAGCGTCAGCGCCACGATGCCCGAGATCACCACCGTGCCCGCCAGCGTGTAGGCGAACTCGGTGAACAGCGACCCCGCCAGGCCCCCCATGAAGCCGATGGGCACGTACACGGCCACCAGCGTCGTCGTCATGGAGATGATCGGCAACACCAGTTCGCGCGCCGCTGCCAGTGCCGCCTGGAACGGTGTCTTGCCCTCGGAGATGTGCCGGTGGACGTTTTCCACCACCACGATCGCGTCGTCCACGACCAGACCGATGGCCAGCAGCATCGCCAGCAGCGTGAGCAGGTTGAGCGAGAAGCCCATCAGCAGCATCAGGAAGGCACCGCCCACCAGCGACAGCGGCACGGCGAGCGCCGGGATCACCGCCGCCTGCCAGGTGCCGAGCGACAGAAAGATGACCACCAGCACGATCACCAGGGCCTCAATCAGGGTGGTGTACACCTCCGCGATCGAGTCCTCGATATATTGGCTGCCGTCGTACACGAGATTCAGTTTCACGCCGGGCGGAAGCTGCAGGACGATGTCGGGCAGCAGCTTGTTCACCTCGGCCGAGAGCGAGAGCGGGTTGGCGCCAGGCGTGGGTGTAATGGCGAGCATCACTGCGGGGCGGCCGCTGAACCAGCTCTCCTGATCGGGGTTGCTGGTGGACAGGCGCACGTCCGCGATGTCTTTCAGGCGTGTGACCGCGGCCCCATCGGTGCGCAGCACCAGGTTCTCGAACTGCTCGACGGTGGAGAGGTTGGTGGTGGCGGAGAGGTTGATCATCACGCTGTCGCCTTTGGTGCGGCCGACGGCGGACTGGACGTTCTCCCGCAGCAGCGCACGCCGGACGTCGGCGGCCGTGAGGTTCAACGCAGTCATACGCTGCGGGTCCAGCCACACCCGCAGCGCCATGGTCTGGTCGCCGTTGATGCCCGCCTTGGCGACGCCGGGCAGGGCCTGCAGGCGCGGCACGATACTGCGCAGCGTGTAGTCGGTCATCTGCGCCGTGTTCATGTCCTTGCTGGTCAGGGCCATGTAGATCAGCGCCCAGCCGTCGCTGGTGGACAGCGAGATCACCGGGTCGCGCGCCTCGCGCGGCAGGTTGTTGCGCTCGCTGGCGACCTTCCCCTGAATCTCCGCGAGGGCGTCGTAGGGGTCGTAGTTGAGGGCCATGAACGCCTGGATGATCGAGGTGCCTTGACGCGATTCCGAGGTCACGTAGTCGATGCCCTCGGCCTCGGAGGCGGCGCGCTGCAGCGGCTCGGTGATGAAGGACTGCACCAGGTCGGCATCGGCGCCCGGGTAGGCCGTGGTCACCGTCACCACCGCCTGCTCCGTCTTCGGATATTCGCGCACCTCCAGCGACAGCAGCGAGCGCACGCCCAGCAGCAGAATCAGCAGGCTGATGACTGACGCCAGAACGGGCCGGCGGACGAACGCGTCGGTGAATTTCATGGGTCGACGGTGCCCTCGGGTAGCGCGATGCCCTCCACGATCTTCACGGTCTGCCCTTCACGGAGCTTCAGGCCGCCCGTGTGCACCACCTGCTGGCCGGCTTCGAGACCGGAGAGGATTTCGATCTGCTCGCCCCGGGTGCGCCCCACCTTGATCGGCCGGCGGTGCACGATGTGGCGGCCTTCGGTCTGCTCGATGGTGAACACCGACTCGCCGTAGGCGAAGAAGCTCACCGCCGTGCGCGGCAGCGTCAGCACCGGCTGCTCGCCGCTGAGGATGAGGTGCACACTGGCGAACATGCCCGGTTGCAGGCGCGCATCGGCATTGTCGAGCTGACCGCGCAACATCAGCGTGCGGCTGCGTACGTCCACAGCGGTGCTGACAACGCTAAGCGTGCCGGTGAACGTTTCGCCCGGCCAGGCAGCCACGGATACCTTCAGCGCTTCACCGGGGCGCACCTCACCGCGCACGCGCTCCGGCACCGTGAAGTCCACGTAGATGGGATTCAGCTTCTGCAATCGCACGATGGGGGCGCCCGCAGTGAGGATGTCGCCCAGGCTCACCTGGCGGATGCCGAGCACGCCGTCGAAGGGCGCACGCACCACCTTGCGATCGAGCACCACCTGCTGGCGCTGTACCTGCGCCTGCAGGCTGGCGAGCTGCGCCTGAGTGGTATCGAGCTGCGACTGGGAGAAGCCCGCCGAGTGCTTCAGCTTGACGATGCGATCGTTCTCGAGCTGCGCCAGGCGCAGATCCGAATTCAGCGACGCGAGCTGCGCCCGATCCTCAGCGCCGTCCAGACGCAACAGCACATCGCCGGTCTTCACCGCCGCCCCCGACTCGAACTCTATGCCGATCACCTTGCCGGGCACCTCGGATGCCAGCGCGACATCCTGGATCGCCACCAGATCGCCGACGGCCTCGATGCGCTGCGCCCACAGCGACTGCTGCACGTTGGTCGCCGTGACCGTCGCCGGGGGTTGCCCGCCCGCCATGGCGGGGGCGCGCGTGGCGCCTTGATGCTGCTTGAACAGCACGACGGCACCAACGACCACGCCGATGGCCAGGACTACTCCAATCAGTCTCGATTGCAGTTTCGATCGCACGCGTCCACTGCTCCCCAACACTTTAAAGCGGCCGCATTATTGCACAGACAATGCAGTGGACGGGCTGCCGGCACAGCCATTCTCCTTGGGTTGCTGTGATTGCAACCAAATGGCGGTTCGTTCAGTTGGAATTATGTAAAGCGATCCGTTGCGAGGTTCGAATGCTCTGTACTCAGGAGAGCGTCAACAAATTCGCCAGATCTGTCTCGTTAGATCCGGTTGCCTCGGCCCACTTGGCCGACGAGATCCGACCATTCTCCACCAGCGAATACACGTGCCGCTGCCACTTGGTCGCCGTCTCGCGCGCGGCAGGCGACGCGGTGCGGACACAGCATGAAAATCGCGCTTTGGATACCCGATTTCCATGGCATGCACATTTCGACGCCTGTGCAGTGAACTCCGCTTCATGAGCAACGCCACAGACGGCAAACCCTTCGCGCCGCGCTGCCTCCGCCTCGACCTCGGCGTAGTATTCGAGGCGTAGCCGTATATCGAGCGCTTCCCCTGAGAGCCGGCTGTCCTAGGGTAAGTTGGAACCATCGTACATGCCGATTGGCTCCATCGGCAGCAACCAACGATTGATTGAAACGCCCAATGCAAGGATGCTATCGATCCTGGTCCTCAAGCCCGCTTGAGCAATGGTTTTCCGAGTGGATTCAATCGCTACCGCAACTACCACACCACCATCACGCTTCGCACTCTGGAATCTCGGCTTCCGGCCATTCTTTCTGTTCGCCAGCGCGTTTGCCGCGATCGCGATTGCTGCTTGGGTGGCGCAATTTGCCGGTTGGATGGGGCCGTACACGTTGATTGCGGGCCCGCTGTGGCATGCGCACGAGATGGTGTTCGGCTATGCGTTCGCGGTCATCGTCGGCTTTCTGTTTACTGCTGTCGGCAACTGGACGGGTCGGCCAACACCGACCGGAATGCACCTCGCCACAATCGTTGGTCTCTGGTTGGCGGCACGCTTGCTCGTGCCAACGCCGTGGCACTTCGCGGCGATGGCGTTCGATGCGGCGTTTGCAGTGGCGGCCGCCGTTGGCATCGCGAGACCGTTATTCGCGAGCGGCAATCGCCGCAACTACTTCTTTGTTGCGCTGCTGCTAGGCCTCGGCGTCGTGAATACGTGCTTCTATCTGGCGATGGCGGGCGTGTTGGAAATCGATTTGATGCGCGCCATCCAGCTCGCGCTCGACCTGATCCTGTTCGTGATGGTAGTGGTCGGCGGCAGGGTGATTCCGATGTTCACCGCCAATGCGGTGCCGGGCGCGAAGCCCCGGCGTGTGCGCGCGCTGGAATTGGCCGCGCTCGGGTCCGTTCTGGCGCTACTCGTTGCCGATGTCTTGAGCCTGCCGGCCTCGCCGCTGATGCTGATCGCGGGCGTCGCCGCTGTGTTGCATGCGGTTCGCTTCGCGCTGTGGCAGCCGTGGCGCACATTCGGAAAACCGATTCTGTGGATTCTCCATACCGCCTACGCGTGGATCATCGTGTATCTGGCGCTGCGTGCGTGCGCGGCGTTCGATCTCGTGTCGGTGACCATCGCCGATCATGCGTTGACGGTCGGCGGCATTGGTTCGTTGACGTTGGGCATGATGACCCGCATCGCGCGCGGCCATACCGGGCGCCCGCTGGTGGCGGGCAACGCGGAGGTCACGGTCTACGTGCTGATGCTGTCTTGCGCTGCAGTGCGCGTGCTGGTTCCGTTGCTGCTGCCGCAGTTCTACCTCGATGCGGTGATTGCGGCCGGCGCACTGTGGGTGGTTGCGTTTTTGGTGTTTGCCGGCAGCTATGCGCCGATCTTGTGGCGGCCGCGCGCGGACGGCCGCGCCGGTTGAATGCAGTTCACGCCGCCGCTTGAACTGCCGGCGGCGGTGCCGGTGAAGCAGGTGCGGGTGAAGCAAAAGTCCAACAGTTCGACGTCAGTTGCACCAACCCCACGGTAAGCATCATTCCAATTGCCGGCAGCAGGGCGGCGTTGAGCGTGCCCCATGTCTGTGCCGCATAGCCGATCGCGAGTGAACCGATCGGCATGCCGGCGCTCATCGCGAACGCGTAGATCGATAGCAGCCGCGCGCTCAGTTCCGGCGGCGCCGACGCCTGCACGATGCTGCGCCCCATCGTCATCGTCAGTCCACCGCCCAGACCCCATACGAAACTCAGCAGGAAGAACGCCCAATACGGCGGGCGCAGGTAGAGCAACGACAGCACAGCGCTGCCGAACAGTAACGCGAGCATGAACGCACGCCCTTCGCGTTCGATGCCGCGGCGGCGCATCAATATCGCAATCACAACGAGCGTACCGGTCATGTTCGCACCGAACGTCATCGACAGATCGGCCGCACCTCCGTGGTAGACATCGCGAATAATCAGCGGCAGCAGCACCATGAAGCTGCCGATGAAGAACAAGCCTAGCGCGAACGTCAGAATCAGCACCGGTCGTATCCGTTCGGAATGCAAGCGCAAAACGCAGACCGATGCCGATTTCGCGCAGCGCGCGGCTACCTTCGGCCCGCACCGGATTGCTCGCGGGTAATCGCGCGCAGGGAATCGCGCCCAGCGCGAACATCGCGGCCGAGAGCATCAGCAGCGCGGCTGCACCGACGCGGTCGGTCATACTCGCGAACGCGTAGCCGACGAGCTGCGCGCCGAATTGCAGACCAATCACCAGCACCACGGTTCTTTGAATGTCCGCGCCCGCGACACGGCTCAGCGTCGCATCGCGCGGCGGTCCGGAGAACACGCCGGCGATGCCACCCAGCAGTGAAAGACCAATGAGCGAGTTGTAGGTCAACGCATCCGCGGCAATCAGCCAGGCGAGGCCGAGTTGCGCAGATGCCACCAACAGACAGGTGACCACCAGGATGCGGCGCTGCTCGAGGCGGTCGGCAACCAGTCCGGCAATCAGCAGCAGAAACAATCCAGGAAGCTGGATGATCATCTGCGCCAGGCCCACGCGTTCCGGCGGCTCGTGCAGAGCCACGACGACGAGCCACGGAAACAGGATGGTCACCACCCCGCTGGGCACCAGAAACGCCACGTTCGCGAGCAGATAGACGCGCAGGTTCCGATTCACCACATAGTTCCTCGACGACGAATCCGGATGCGGGACAACGCGCTGCCGGCGCGCTACGTTAGCGCATTCCGATCCATCAGGAACAGATCGCATGCAGCGTGTCATCGACAATCCGGACAAGCATCGCTTCGAATTGGAGGAGGGTGGCCAGATTGCGTTCGCAGATTATCAGCGCCGTGGTTCGGTGTTGGTGATTCCGCATGTCGAGGCGCCTCCGGCGCTACGGGGCACCGGCACCGCGGCACGTCTGATGGCGGGTATGCTCGAACTGGTTCGCGAACGCGGCGAGAAGATCGTGCCGATCTGTTCCTATGCGGCGGCGTATGTGCGCCGGCATCCGGACCAGCAAGACCTGCTTGCTTGAAGGCGGTTGACGTGTGGCGGATGAGGGTCAGAGTGCTTCATTCGACGTGGAGCCGCGGCTCGTTGTTTGGGTGAAGCACTCTGACCCTTCTTACGGCTGCACCGCCAGCGCATTACCGTCGATCTCGCGGATCGAACGACGCGTGACCCCAACGAGCAGCGTGATCGACAGGAACGCGCTGGCGCCGAACACGATCGCCGTCACCAGCGTGGTCTCGTTGGCGATTGCTCCGAGCAGCAAACCGCCCAATGGCATCAGGCTGTACGTGATCGAGTGAATGCCCATCACGCGTCCGCGCAGCGCATCGGGTACTTCGAGCTGCATCACCGTCATCGCGCTGATCATGAATACCGACGCGCTCGCCGATGATGCGAACGCGGTCAGCAATGCAAACCCATACCAGCCGAATTGAACCGCGAGCGCGAAGCCGTACAACGACACCGCCGACAGCAACGCACCGGCAAGTAATACCAGGCCGAATGCCCGCGCGCGCTGCATCGCGCCGATTGCCAACGTGCCGGCGACCGATCCGACACCGGTGGCCGAAAGCAGAAACCCGTAGCCGGTCTCACCCGCATCGAGGTGCTGCGCGAAAGCCGGCATCAGCTGCATGTACGCACTGACGAAGAACATACCTGCGTACGACAGCAGGATCAGCCAACGGAACAACTCGTGCCCGGTGATGAAATCGAGCCCCTGGCGGATCTGTTGAAACGTCGAACCGCTGCTCGAGCCGGGCAGGGTGAGCCGGATCGCGCGCATGACGCCGAACATCACGACGAAACCGGTGCCGGCGAGCGCGAACAGAAATGCTGTGCTGGTGGCTGCGATCAGCACGCCGCCGAGCGCCGGCATGATCATCCGCGTGGATTGCCAGAGCACAGAATTCAACGCCACAGCGGACAGCAGCCCGGTGCGCTCGATCAAGTGCGGGAACAATGCCTGCCGTGTCGGCCACTCGACGCCGGAAATCAGTGACGTCAGCGCGGCGATCGTCATTACGTGCCAGAAACGCACCTGTCCGGTTGCATCGAGAATCGCCAGCAGGAACAGCAGCGATGCGGTCAACGTCGATGTAACGAGAATGATCTTGCGTTTGTCGAAGCGGTCGGCGATGACCCCGCCGAACAGCGACATCAGAATGTTCGGCGTTGCAGCCGCCGCGCCGAGCAGGCCGAGATTGAGCGCCGAACCGGTCAGCTGATATACCAGCCAACCCTGCGCCAGCGTGACGAGTTGCGTGCCGCCGACCGACGCGAACGAGGCGAGCCAGTAACGGCGATACAACGGATATGCGAAGGCCGGATAGCGAACCAGAATCGCGTTCGTCACGGTGTGAAGTCGAATGAAGAACGTCCGGCGGACGGTGAAATCAGTGTAGTGGAAACACGCTCGCGTTGCGCCTGTGGTGCGCGGCGATCGAGTCGGATAGCAGGTGGAGCGTCAGTTGCTGTTGACGTGCTGCTGTTCGTACGCGTCGAACTCTTGCGGCTCGATCACGCCGTCAGCGTTGGTGTCGATCTTCGAGTAGCGGTCCTTTGGGGTAATCACTGCTGCAAATTCGGAGCGGTTGAGCACGCCGTCGCCGTCTTTGTCGAGGCGTTCGAATTCGGTGATTGGCGGCGGCCGCGGCGAGGCAGCCGTCTTCGGCGCGGCCGGGCTGGCCGGGGTCGCTGGAGCGGACGGGGCCGTCTGGATAATCACACGGTCGTTGGCGGACAGGTGCGCGGTTTTGGTGCCGCTTTCGATTGTGGCGGTACCCGTTTGTAGCAACGCGTCGGGCGCCTGTTCAGAAGTTGAAGCCGCTGGCGGTTTGGCGGCCGCGATATCGGCTGCCCGCACCACGTCGGGTGCGCTGGGCCAGTGGCCGTCGTGCGCAAACCGCTTGGCGTTGGGTAACGTGCTCGGATCGGCTTCGAGGCGCAGTACGTCAGCATCGGTGCTCGAGCGATCCAGTGCGTCCGGTGCCACGGCTATCAGATTGTTCTCAATCAGAAAGCTGCCCACCGAAACAACGAGATAGATAATCTTGCCGCTGCGTTCATCGATCGCGAAATCACGCACCGTGCCGAGCGACTTGCCGTCGCTGGTAACCACCGCGTGGCCCAGCCAGTCGCTCGCCTTGCTGATGGTGCTGTCGGCATGACCCGCCGATGCGGCCAGCGCGAGGCTGGTGAGCAGAAGCGCGCGTAACAGATTGGCAGAGTTCATATGCGAATGAGCATC
Source organism: uncultured Gammaproteobacteria bacterium (assembly GCA_963735085.1). Lineage (GTDB taxonomy): Bacteria > Pseudomonadota > Gammaproteobacteria > Pseudomonadales > Azotimanducaceae > DATJGR01. The sequence goes on along the minus strand of CAVTJP010000002.1, from coordinate 1,354,081 downwards.
GCCCACGCCGCGGCCGAGTTCAAGCGATGCCGCGCGATGCGGCGTGACCGCTATCACGCCTGGCGTGACGATGGTGATTATCTGTGCAACAGTCCGACTCACTCGTACTGAACGCCACCGGAGGTGCCACATGCGCCGAGCCAATGTAGAGGATACCGATACCGCCGCCTGGACGATGCCGCTTGCCGACATCGATGTGAGCCGCGCGAACTATTTCGGGGAAGATAGCTGGCGTCCCTATTTCGCGCGGTTGCGGGCGCAGGATCCGGTGCATTACTGCCGCGAGAGCGCCAACGGTCCGTACTGGTCGGTTACCCGCCACGCCGACATCAAGACGGTAGACACCAGCCCCGAGGTGTATTCGTCGGAAGTCGGCGGCATCACGATCGGCGACGACGATCCCAACGAGATCGAATTGGAAAACTTCATCGCCATGGACGAACCGCGCCACGGCATTCAACGCAAAACCGTCGCGCCGTCGGTGGCGCCGCGCAACCTGTTGCTGCTGGAACCGCAGATCCGCGAACGCGTCATCGACATCCTCGACAACCTGCCGATCGGCGAAACGTTCAACTGGGTGGACGAGGTGTCGGTGGAACTCACTGCGCGGATGCTGGCGGTGCTGTTCGACTTTCCGTACGAGGATCGGCGCAAGCTCGTCTACTGGTCGGATCTGACCACGGCATCGCCGCAGTTGATGGGCGAGGCGGGCGAATCGGTGGATGTGCGCCGTGCGGCGCTGCAGGACTGCGCCGACACGTTTGCGCATTTGTGGGTCGAACGCGCCGGACAGGACCCTCGGCCCGATTTGATCTCGATGCTGGCGCACGGTGAATCGACGCGTGACATGATGTCGCGGCCCGTCGAATTTCTCGGCAACATTCTGCTGCTGATCGTCGGCGGCAACGACACCACGCGCAACACGATCAGCGGTGGCGTGCTGGCGTTGAACGAATCGCCGGATCAATACGCGAAGCTGCGCGCACAGCCGCAACTGATTCCCAACATGGTTGCCGAAATGGTGCGTTGGCAGACGTCGGTGATTCACATGCGCCGCACCGCGCTGCACGACACCGAACTCGCCGGTAAACGGATTCGCGAAGGCGACAAGGTCATCATGTGGTATTTGTCGGGTAATCGCGATGAAACCGTATTCGACGATGCCGACAAGCTGATCATCGATCGACACAATGCGCGCTCACACGTATCGTTCGGTTTTGGCATTCATCGCTGCATGGGCAACAGGCTCGCGGAAATGCAATTGCGCGTGTTGTGGGAGGAAGTCATGCAGCGCTTCCACACCATCGAAGTGGTCGGCGACGTCGTCCGGCATCCCAACAATTTCATTCGGGGGATCGCCGAGTTGCCGGTGCGGATTCGCCCGCTTTAGCCAGGAAGGATGGTGCCTTAGTGCCGGGTGGCGGACTCCATTGGGTCGCAACGACGTTCATCGCGTCATTCCAGTGCAGCAGTTCGATGCGTTGCGTGCGGAACGATTGTGCCGACGCGCGCGATGGCAGGGCATAACACTTCACCTGTCCGCGATAGCCTTCCGTTGCGGCGAGATAGTTCGAATATTCGGTGCGGACGTCGCGTAGCGGGTCTTCGAACACCGGGCTCACATAGGCTGTGCCGTTGGGCACATTGCCCGACTCGCAGAACTGGTACGGGATCGTCGGCGTCTGTGAGTTGATCGGGTCAGTGGAAGCGGTTGCTGGCGCCGTCGCTGCGCCGGCAAACGACGCATAGAGCAGCAACAGCGCCGTGCCGAATCGTGTTGGCAATAGCGGTCGCGATGGAGATCTCTGCTGGGAACGATGTGTGTACATGATGCCACCTCTTGTTTTCCGGTCCGTCTATTCATTGGAATGCAAACGCGCCGGAAGGTTCGCCGCATAGATGGATTGCGGGGGTCGATTCTGCTATTGAAGTCGCTTGCGGTGATAACAATGTGGTGGCAACAAAGTGGGTGTGATTGATTTTCCCGTGCACGGCACCGTGGCGCCGGGCTTCGAAGCGGTACGCGACGTGTTCGAACGCAATTTTCGCGATGACATCGAAGTTGGCGCCAGCTTTTGCGCCATCGTCGATGGCGAGCCCGTCGTCGATCTGTGGGGAGGTTACCAGGACCGGGCTTGCACGCGGCCATGGAACGAAGACACGCTCGTCAACGTCTATTCCACAACCAAAGGTGTCGCGTCGATTGCATTCGCGGCGCTGGTCGAAGACGGCCTCATCGATTACGACGCGCCGGTGACGGACTACTGGCCCGAGTTGCGGGCGGCTCGCCACGGCCTCACTGTGGGCCAACTGTTGTCGCATCAGTCCGGCGTGTGCGGGTTGCGCGCGCGCGTGGAGATTGCCGATTTGTACGACTGGCAGACGATGACATCGCGCATTGCCGCCGAAGAACCGTTTTGGGAACCGGGCACCGCCGCCGGCTACCACGCGGTGCTGTGGGGATATTTGCCCGGCGAACTCGCGCTGCGCGTCACGGGTGAATCGTTGGGCCACATTCTCGCCGCGCGCATTGCGGAACCGCTTGGTGCCGACGTGCACCTCGGATTGGCCAGTAGTGAACACAATCGTGTTGCCGATCTGATTGGTCCCAATCACGCGCGCATCAAGCCGGATCTGGCGGCGTTGCTGGCGCTCAGGATGCCACCGCTATACAAATACGCGCTGCAGAATCCGTCGATTCGGCCGTGGCAGGATGCCTGCAGTGCGGCGTGGCGCAGCGCCGAAATTGCGGCGGCCAACGCACAGGCAAATGCGCGCGGCATCGCGCGAATCTATGCTGCGCTTGCGCGTGGTGGTGAACTCGACGGGGTGCGTGTGTTGAACGAAGCCACGATCGCCAATCTGTGTCGCGAGGAAGTGGGCGAGCAGGATGATCTCGTGCTCGGTCGGCCATTGCGCCGCGGCCGCGGCGTCATCTTGAACACGCAGGACATGTACGGCCCGAATCGTTCCGCTTATGGGCACTCCGGTGCCGGCGGCAGCGTCGGGTTCGCGGATCCCGAATGGAAACTCGGCATCGGCTATGCGATGAATCAGATGCAACCCGGTATTGAAACCGACACGCGCGGCAATCGACTGGTGCGTGCGGTTCTGAACGCGCTCGGCGCACCACAACAGGGCTCGCAACAGGGCTCGCAACGGAGGGAATCGACATGACAAACACTGGCTGCAACGACGGCTTGAATGCCCGATCAATGCGATTCGCGCTGCTGGCCATCACGATCCTGCTGAGCAGCGCCTGCTCTCCTGGGCAAGCACCACGGCCCGATGCCGTACAAGCGCGTCATGCCTATGATACCGGGACGCAATTCGTCGACGTGCGGACCGACGCGGAATGGAATGCCGGTCATCTGAAGAACGCGTTGCACTTGCCGCTCGATCAAGTGGCTGCACGCGCATCGGCGCTGTTGCCTGACAAGGATGCAACGTTGATGACGTATTGTGCGAGTGGGGTGCGCGCGCAGCGCGCGGCGCAGACGCTGCGAAAGCTCGGCTACAAACGCGTTACCGCAATGACCGGCGGCTTTAAGGACCTGCAGGCGGCGGGCTACCCGACCGTCGATCATTCGTGACGCCGATCGATGCATGGACCGCTTAGTGGCTAGTCACTGGGCGGGTTATGGCTGAGCGGGTACTCGTCGTCGGTGCCGGCATCGGCGGCCTGACGTGCGCGCTGGCGCTGGCGCAGCAAGGTTTCGAAGTTCATGTGCTGGAGCAATCCGACAGCATCGGCGAGATCGGAGCCGGCATCCAGCTCAGTCCCAATTGCGTGCGCGTCCTGCATCACCTGGGGCTCGAGGAATGCCTGCAACGCGTCGCATTTCTGCCGGACGCTGTCGAAATGCGCAATTGGCGAACCGGCCAGGTCATCGCGACGAACCCGCTCGGCGAGCGGGCCGTTGCAGCTTATGGATTTCCTTACTATCACGTACACCGCGCAGACTTGATGACGGCGCTGGTCGCGCGCGCACACGCGCACCACAACGTATCGCTGCATACCGCAACGCGGTTCGAGGCGTTCGCGCAGACAACCGACGGTGTGGAAGTTCAAACCGACAAACAACACTACAGCGGCGCGCTGCTGATCGGCGCAGACGGCATACATTCGATCGTGCGCGCGAACCTGTTCGGTGTCGAGGCGCCGCGGTTCACGGGTCATGTTGCCTGGCGCGCGTTGGTACCGACGGAGCGATTGCCACAAGGGCTGGTCCATCCCACCGCGACACTCTGGATGGGGCCGGGCAAACACTTCGTCCACTACTACGTGCGCGCGGGCTCGCTGGTGAACTGTGTGTGCGTCGTCGAGAAAGCCGGTTGGGAGATCGAGTCGTGGACGCAGCGCGGCGAACGCGACGAACTCGAGCGCGATTTCGCCGGCTGGCACGAAACGGTGCGTGTACTGATCGCCAACATGGCGCCGGATGCCTGCTACAAGTGGGCACTGTTCGATCGTCGACCGATGCCGGCGTGGAACCAGGGCCGGGTGGCGCTACTCGGCGATGCGTGTCACCCGACGCTGCCGTTTATGGCGCAGGGCGCGGCGATGGCGATCGAGGATGCCGCTGTGCTGGCCGAGCTGTTGTCGCAAGGCGCGAACGGAGCGGCGCAGATGCGCGACATCGCGGGGTCGTTGGCACGCTACGCGTCGCTGCGTCGGCCACGCACCGCGCGAATCCAGCGCGCTTCGCGTAGCAATGCGAGGCTGTTTCACCTGCATGGGACGACTGCGTGGCTACGCGATCGCGTGTTGGGGACGGCGCAGGGCAACATGCTGAACTGGGTGTTTCGTTACGATGCGCTGACTGCAGCGCGCCGATGACGCCACGCCGACACGTTCGGGCGGTGCATTGAAGTCGCTACCGATCAAGGCGCTGGTCGTGATCGCGTTGCTGACGGCGGTGCCCTACGTGATCGACGTGCGCAGCCCGGCCGAAGACTCCGACTCGGTGTTGCAAAGCACAACGTTCGGCAACGTCATGGTGTATGCGCGCGATGCCGTGCCCGACAGCGTGGTGCTGTTCATATCCGGCGCCGACGGTTGGCGAGGTACCGTCGTCGACATGGCGCAACAACTGCAAGACTGGGGCGCGCTCGTTGCGGGCATCGACGGACGTGCGTACCTGGCGTCGCTCAACAGGCATCACGACGGCTGTGTGAATCCTGCGGCGGACCTCGAGCGCCTCAGCAGAACGTTGCAGCAGCGTGCCGGTATCAGACCAGCGCAGGTGCCCGACCTGATCGGCTTCGGCGCGGGTGCCACGTTGGCGTATGCGGCTGCTGCACAAGCGCCGCCGGGAACGTTCGCTGCTGTAACCAGTCTCGGCTTCTGCGCGCACTTGCCGGTTCAAGCACAACTGTGCAGAGGTGCGGGTCTACAAACGGCAATCGAAACCGGCCATGCGGGTGTAACGCTCGAACCCAAACCCGATCTGACGATGCCGTGGGTGCTGTTGCACGGCGATGCCGACACAACGTGTCCCATTCAGGGCGCACGCGCGTTCGCTTCGCATATTTCGTCGGCAAAGGTCGTGACGATGCCGAAACTCGACCATGCGTTTGCGGGTGGCGACGGTTGGCTCGATCAGTTTCGCGATGCCTATCTGAAACTGGCGACTGCAACCGAGCATACGCGCAACGTGTTGCCGGACGATGTCCGCGATCTGCCGCTGATCGAAGTGCCGGCGACGGCCGGAACGTCGCGGCGCATGGCCTTGTTGCTGACTGGAGACGGCGGTTGGGCTGGACTCGATCGCGATGTGTCGGAGCAATTCGCGGCGTCCGGCATTCCGGTGGTGGCACTGAGCACGCTGAGATATTTCTGGTCTTCGCGGAAGCCCGTGGCGGCGGCGCGCGATCTCGAGCGGATCATCGATCACTATCTGGCGGCATGGCACAAAGATCAGGTTGTGCTGGTCGGCTATTCGTTCGGGGCGGATGTGCTGCCGTTCATCGTGACCGATCTGGCGCCGGCTTATCGAGCGCGCATCGCGTCGTTGAATCTGTTGGGCCTGGCGACACACACGACGTTCGAGATTCACGTCGCCGACTGGATCCCCGGCAGCACGCCCGAAGGCACGCCGATCGTTCCGATAGTCGATAAGTTACGGGGTATCAGAGTGCTGTGCATATACGGTGCGGACGAGACCGACAGCGGGTGCCCGCTGCTGTCCGCGGCGAATGCGCACGCGCTGAAGATGCCGGGCGACCACCACTTCAACGACGATGCGACCGGGCTGGTACGACACATCGTCGACTTCATCGGCGCGGCCGCACCTGCGCCAAGTCGTTAGTGGAGCTAAGCCCCCGGCGGGAAAGTCGCCAGAATTTTCGTCACCGCTTCGTGGATCAGTTCCTCGGCTTTTTTCTGATCGGAACTCGAGATGCTCTTCTCCGCGTGGCCGTGCCAGACGGGCGCTTTCGCTTTCACATCGAAGATGTCGATCGACAGACGACCTTTCGTGAACTGGCGCACGTCGATGTCCTGGTAGTAGGGCGAGCCCCACATATAGGGGCGCATGCCGTACCCCACCGCGTACGGATTGCCCGTCACGCGCACTTCCTGTCGGGTACCAATCGTAAACGCGACAACGAAGTCGGCCTTGTTAGGGTCTTCCACGAAGCGAAAGCCTTTCGCCGTCAAGTCGCTTTTCGTCGCCATCTTGATGCGTCCTTCAGTGAGCGGATTGAGGCCCGCCGGCTTGGAGAGCAATGGCGTCTGCGACACCCATGAGAACGTGTGGTACCCGCTGAAGTTGAACGCCTTGTCGTAGTCGGTCTTCACCGAGAAGCTTTCGCAGCCCGTTGCGAAGGCGCATACCAGAATGGCACCGAGTAAGCAGGAGATGTAGGTGCGATACGTTTTCAAGTCGAAGCCCTCGGTTTGCTATCAATAGGAGTATTGAACGTACTTCAGTCGGCCGTCGTTGCCGCTAGGGGATCGATGCCGCGCGCGCGATCCGGGCGCTAGAGTCGGCAGCAACGGATAGCTTGCGATCGCGCGCATACTCTGCGCCGTCAGCTTGACCGCAAGCGCGTCTTCGAATTTGACGCGATTGGCGGGCTTGGCGGCGAGGCCGAGCACCATGAACACCGGCGCATCTTCCGATGGAGCGTCTGCCGCTGCGGTTGACGTCGCACTCAGGGCCGGTACAGCCCACGCGACGATCAGACTCAGCGCGGCAAGCGACCTCTTCATCGTATGAATTCGGGGTGTGTTGAACTCAAGCATACGTGAAAGCGCTGACGGCGGCCAAGACGACATCGGCTAAGACGCCAGGCGATGTGGGTGCGCGCATGGCCGAGTCCTTTACGTGCAAAAGGCGCTGCGTCTAAGATGCCCGCCTTTCGACAACACCTTTCAACAACGCCTTTCAACAACTGGCTAGGGGGTCTCATGGATCGTTTGATTGCGAACGTAAACGCGCTGGGCGGCATTCTGATCGCGCTCGCGTGTGTCTGCGCGAGCGCAGCGTATGCCGACGAGCCGAGCATTGATCAGCAGGTGCAGATGCTCAGAACGCTCACTGATGCGGAGCGCCAGGCAACGATGGCTGCCAACGTGATACTCACGCCCGCGGAGAGCGAAAAATTCTGGCCCATGTATCGCGAATATCGCAACGAAATCAACAAGATCAACGACAAGACCATCGCGCAGATCTCCAAGCTCGGCAAGAACATCGACAATTTGAGTGACGCGGACGCGAAGACGATTACCGATAGCTGGCTGGATACCGAAAAGCAGCGTATCGCGTTGAAGGCCAAGTACATTCACAAATACGCAAAAGTGCTGTCGGCGGTCAAGACTGCCCGCGTGCTGCAGATCGAGAACAAGCTCGATGCGTTGGTTAGAGTCGGCCTGGCGAGGGCCATTCCGCTGGTAACGCCACCGGCGGTGGAATCGACAGCACCAGCGTCCTGATTTACAGGTACGAGCAGGGACCCGTTCGAATCTCCCGGTTGCATCGATCCGTTTGACATCGAGGCACGATCAGATGGCGGAGCCAACGACCTTTAGCAGTCGCGGTGCGGAAATCGCCATCCGCATCGCGTTTCTCGCGCTATTGGTCGGTTGGTGTTTTGTCATCGTGTGGCCGTTCATCGGCATCATCGGCTGGGCGATCGTGATGGCAGTTGCGCTGTATCCGACGTTCGATCGGTTACGCGTGGCGCTCGGTGGCCGTACGAAATCCGCGGCGGTATTGCTGACGATCGCGTTTCTACTGATCTTCATCGTTCCCGCGGTCGTCTTGTCGGAGACGCTGGTCAGCGGCATTCGTACGTTGGCAACGAGTCTGCAGAATGGCTCAATGGCGATTCCGCTGCCGTCGGAAACTGTCAAATCGTGGCCGTTCATTGGCGAACGAATTGCTGCGCTGTGGACGCTCGCGGCGACAAATCTGGACGCCGCAATCCTGCAGTTTCGCGACGAGTTCGCCAGCGCGGGTCGGTGGTTGCTCCGTCAAGCGGCATCGACCGGCCTCGGGCTGGTGCAGTTCTTCGTGGCGGTGGTGTTGAGCGGCATCCTGCTGGTTACTGCGAAAGCCAGCGAGGACCTGAGCCAACGTATTGCGCAGCGCGTGGTGGGCGCCAATGGTGAGCAATTCGCGCGGCTTGCCGTTGCAACCACACGCAGCGTCGCCCGCGGTGTGCTCGGCGTTGCGTTGATTCAGGCCACGCTCACGGGTATCGGATTTCTCGTCGTGGGAATTCCCGGCGCGGGACTGTGGGCATTGATCGCATTGCTGCTGTGCATCGTGCAGATCGGGCCGGGCTTGCTGCTGTTGCCTGCTGTGATCTATGTCTTCTCCACGTCGGCTACTGCGACGGCGGTTTTGTTCACAGTATGGTGTGTGGTCGTCGGGCTGATCGACAACGTGCTGAAACCAATACTGCTCGGCCGCGGCGTTGACGTGCCGATGTTCATCGTCATCATCGGCGCGATTGGTGGGTTGCTGACGATGGGGGTGATCGGCTTATTCGTCGGTGCGATTGTGCTGGTGCTCGGCTATTCAGCGCTCGTCGCCTGGCTGGGTGACCCGGAAAACGTCGAGCGGCGCATCGCGGGCGAAACGCTATCACCTGGTGAGTGACGGCGGCGGCAAGCTGCCATTCGCAGATTCACGGCGCTATCATCGCGGCTTCGTTTTTGGTGCGGCGTGAAGCCTGCTGGAGGGCCCGATGAGTCGGATCGATGCATTGAGAACGGAACTGGGCGGCCCCCACCCGCTGGCCGCAACGAAGGTCAAGGATTTCCTCGAGCCTTACGTCCGCGCGTTCATCGAACACGCGCCATTTGCGGTGATGTCGAGCAGCAACGCCAACGGTGATTGCGATGCATCGCCGAAGGGCGGCCTGCCCGGATTCATCAAAGTAATCGACGATCGAACCCTACTGATTCCCGACGCCGGCGGTAACCGGCTGTTCCAGAGCTATCAGAACTTCGAATCGAATGCGAAGGCGGGGTTGCTGTTCATGATACCGGGCATGAACGTCACGGTACGGGTCAATGGCCGCGTTCGCGTGGTGGAACCGGCGCAACTCGATGAACTTGGCATCGAGCCGGAACTACTCAATCCCGACGCCAATGCCGTGCTGATTCAGGGCTTGATGCTCCACATCGACGAAGCGTATTTCCATTGCCCGCGCTCGTTTCAGTTCGCCGAGCTGTGGGACACCGACACGATCACGGCCAACCGCGCACGGTCGATCAAGGATTTGAAGGCGTAAGAAGGGCTTCGCCCCCAGCACGCCTCGAGCGACGCGCTTCGTTCCGGAGGAGGGAGAGGGTCAGAGTGCTTCAGCAGAAGAGGTAGCCGCGGCTCAACGTCGAATGAAGCACTCTGACCCTTTGCCGGTGGATACGCCACCTCGACCGTGAACCGTATCGCCCCCTGTCCTAGATCTTCACTTCCGCACCGCCATTCTCTGCTGATCGATACAGCGCATCGATTATCCGCTGTACGGCCAAACCGTCGCGGCCGGGTGCAAGTGTTGGCGAGTCGTACATCACGTGGTCGACGAAGTTGTTCATCTTGCGTCGGAACATCCGGTCGACGCGTTCATCGGCGTGCCATGCGGGTGATTTATCGACCATGTGGCCGTGCTCGTCGCTGAAGATTCGCGGTGGATCCCAAGTGCCGCCGCCTTTTTCGCCCATCAACTGAAAGCTCCAGTAATCCTTCTCGATGTGGGCCGCGAAGCAGGTTTCGATGTGCATGACGGTGCCGTCGGCGAAGCGGACCCGCCCAACCGCGAGATCTTCCACGTTGTAAGTCGCATAGTCCCAGCCCTTCCACATCGACTGCACCGTGTCCGACGGCTGATTGCCGATGTAGGTGAACATGTCAGCGCTGGCGCTTACCGGTGTTGGTGAGCCAAGCGTGTAGTGGCACATTTCCAGAACGTGTACGCCGATGTCGATCAGCGGACCACCGCCTTGCAGTTCCTTGCGGCCGAACACACCCCAGTTCGGAATTCCGCGGCGGCGTAGAGCCTGCACCCGTGCGTACAGGATGCGGCCAAACTGACCGCCGTCGGCGGCACTCTTCAGGAACTGCGTTTTCGAGTTGAACCGATACTGGAAACCGATGACGAGTTTGCGACCCAGACGCTCGGCCGCCGCGATCATCTGTTCACCTTCGGCGGCGCTGCCGGCCAGCGGCTTTTCGCACAACACCGCGCAACCGGCCTCCATCGCACCGATCGCGCACTCCGCGTGCAGCTTGTTCGGCGTGCAGACGCTGACTGCATCGAGCGGCACTTTCGCGAGCATCTCGCGCCAGTCGGAAAACGTCTGCTTGACGGCGTACTTTGCTGCGTGTCGCGCCATCATTGCATCGTTGGGATCGGCAAGTGCGACGATTTCGACGTCACTGCGATCGGCAAGATGGGTCATGTGCTCGCCGGCGATACCGCCTGCTCCGATGAAGCCGTAGCGCAATTTTCTTTCGCCGCGTTTCGGTCTGGCTGACATTGAGAGTGCCTTCTATGTGTTTTCCGGGCCATCAGACATCGACGGTTCGCCCTTCCGTGTGGGAGCGATAAGCGGCGTCCATCATCTGCGAGAGCTGCAATGCTTCTTCGATGCCCATGCCGAACTCGGCCGGACCACTACCAAGGATGCTGTCGATCCAGCGCGGGATCGGCATCGCTTCGTCGGGCGGCAGCTCTGCGAGTTTCCAGGCTTTGTCCTCACCGCTGCGGGTGCGGACGTTGCGTGGGCTCGACATCTGGAATCCGCCGTGGGTCCCGTCGATTTCCACGCTGTATGCGCCGCCCCAACTGACGAACGATGTCTCATTGATGGCGACCGCATTGTTGGTGAACTCGATGACGCTGACGGCGTTGTCTTCCACCGCGCGTTGCGTGACCGAGTTGAACGTTGACGTGCAACGGCGCGGCGTGCCGAGCAACCACCGGGATAGATACATACCGTGCGCGCCAAGGTCGATCATCGCACCGCCGCCGCATGCGTCGGGGTCGAAGAAATGTTCAGGCAGCCAGTTGCGCAGGGCGCCGTCGTGGGCGATGCGGATGCGCAGCAACGTGATGTTGCCGAGCGCGCCGGAATCGAGCATCGCTTTCGCGTGTACCAGCGGCGCTATCGTGCGGCGCGGAAACGAGATCGTGAAGTGAATCGGTGCAGCACGCACGGCGCTCGCGATGGCATGCGCGTCGGCGAGTTGCGTGGCGAGCACCTTCTCGGTGAAGACGTGTTTGCCGGCTTGTGCTGCGCCAACGATCAGGTCGCGATGCCGGTTCGTCGGTGACGTGACCACGACGCCGTCGATATCCGAACGCGTGAGCAGCGTCGCGTAGTCCGCAATGAAATCAACACCCAACTCACGCGCCCAACGTTCGCCGCGCGCGGGGTCTTCGTCCCAAACCGCTGCCACGCGCGCACCAGGATGCGCGTTGACTGCCTTTGCATACTCGTCAGCGTGAACGTGCCACCGGCTCAGTACGGCAATCTTCAGCGGATCGGATGACATGGCTCACCTTCTTCTTCGAGCAGCACTTTGGGCAGACTATGTTTCGAGCAGACCGTGTTTCGAGCAGACGCGTATGGATGTGCACTCAAGGTCGCAACAGAATCGAGCCAACAGTTTCGCGGCCCTGCAACGCCTGATGTGCCTGCGCCGCGTCGGCAAGGTCGTAGTGACGCGTGATGTCCGGTGTGATCGCGCCGGCCGCAACCAGATCGAACAGTTCCGCCGCGGCCGATTGCAGCATCTCGGGGGTCGCCGTGTAGGTGGCGAGCGTCGGCCGCGTGACATACAGCGAACCCTTCGCAGCCAGAATGCCGAGATCGACGCCGGTCACTGCACCGGAAGCGTTGCCGAACGACACCAGCAATCCGCGTGGTGCGAGGCTGTCGAGGGAGGTCACGAAGGTGTCCTTGCCGACGCCGTCGTAGACGACCGGTACCTTGTTGCCGCCGGTCAATTCGAGGACCCGCGCGGCGACGTCTTCGGTCGAATAATCAATGACGTGCGCACAACCGTGGGAACTCGCGAGCCGCGCCTTCTCGGTGGAACTGACCGTACCGATCATCGTTACACCGAGGTGCTTTGCCCACTGACACGCGATCAAACCAACGCCGCCCGCCGCGGCGTGAAACAACATCGTTTCGCCGCGCCGCAGCGCGTATGTCTGGCGGAACAGATATTGAACCGTCAATCCCTTCAGCAGCATTGCGGCTGCGGCATCGCAACTGACCGAGTCCGGCAGTTTGACGAGACGCGCCGCCGGCACATTGGCGGCCTGCGCGTACGCGCCGATCGGTCCGCCGCAGTAGGCAACCCGATCGCCGCGCTGCAGCGCCGTGACGTTCGTGCCAATCGCGTCGACAGTGCCGGCGGCTTCGACACCGATGCCGCTCGGCATGCGCAACGTGTACAGTCCGGAGCGATGATAGGTATCGATGTAGTTGACGCCGATCGATTCGTGGCGGATGCGAACTTCGCCTGGCGCAGGCGGCGCCAGTTCGACCGATTCGAGTTGCATCCGTTCGGGGCCGCCCTGTGCATGGATGCGTATTGCGTTGATCTTCATTGGCGTTCCGGTTGTGGAAGGCATGTGTCGACGTAGCGTCTCGCGCATGCACAAGGTACGGGCAACGATAATCGCGTTCGAAGGTGTGGCACAAGATCGATGTACCGATCGATGCAAAGCGCGTCGGCACACGCGGCTGTGGCTCGGTGCGCTCGTATCGGTGCTCGCATTGACGGCCGGGGATGCCATGGGCGACGCGCGGCCACCCGTTGAGTACACGGGATGGAAGTCGTTGGGGGAATTCGACGGCGTCGCGCTGTACACGCGGCCGTTTGCGGATTCGGCTCTGCCGGAGGTGCGTGCGACGGCTACTGTCTGCAGCACGCTGCCGCAGCTCGTCGCGTGGGTTGAAGACGTTGTGCGTTTCGATCGCTGGATTCCGGATACCGAGCAGGCGCGCTTGCTGAGTCGTCCGTCGCCGCAGGTGCAGATTTACTACATACGCACGTCGATGCCATGGCCGGTCCGGCATCGTGACATGATCTATCGGCTCACCGAGTTACCGGCGTCCGACCCGCGGCGGGTTTCGGTCGCGATGGAGGGATTACCCGACTACTTGCCGGCTTATCCCGGCGTCACACGGATGATCAGCGTGACCGGCATGTGGACGTTGCGAGAGGCCGCCGGCGTTACGCACATTCGGCTCGACCTGCACATCGAACCGGGCGGCAGCATCCCGGCGTGGCTGGCGAGGCGGCGGCTGGTCGCCACGCCGCGCAAGATGCTGGGCAATCTCGCGAGTGAGTTCGCTTCAGGATGCCACGCCGCCGCGGCGCCGGGGAAGTGAGCCACGTTTCACAGATCTCGATCGAAGCATCCATCCGAGTGCAACGTGCGAAGTCTGAGTGCTTTGCAAGATGCTCGATGTTGATACACTCGCGGCTCCCACCCCAGTCGAAAGGAGCCGACGCAGATGGCACTTTGGAAAGAAACCGACAAACCCGGCGCACCGCCGGTTCCCAGTATTCCCACTCCCACCACCGCAAGAGAGCCGGATCGATCCGCACCGCCGGCGCCGCCGCGTCCGGTGGATACTCAGGCCAAAACGCAGCGTGTCGAAAAAGAGTCGGTCATTGCGGCCGGGCTCGCCATTGAAGGCAAGATCGAAGGCGCCGGTCACGTCCGTATCGCGGGCAACTTCACCGGTGACGTGCACGTTGAAGGCAATCTGACGATCGAACCGGGCGCGAAGCTGACGGGCGGTGTACGCGCCAAGACCGTCGCGGTCGGCGGCGAACTGGAAGGCAACATCGATGCGGCATCGGCTGTCGAATTGACATCCACCGGCGTGCTCAACGGTGACCTCAAGGCCGGCACGTTGACGGTGGCGGCAGGCTCGCGGATGCGCGGCCGGGTCGAGTTCGGCTGGGATGCGTACCCGAAAGCCGAGAAGGATGGCGCCGGGGCATGACGACGACTCGTCCGGTTTCGCCGGGCAAACGTCGAAAATGTCCCCACTGTCGGTCTGAAATTCTCGAAAGCGCGAGCATCTGCCCTGCGTGCCGCCATCATCTGCGTTTCGGTGAGGCGGCCAAGCAGGCAGGCACTCGGCTTTCGGCATTGCACGTAGAGGGGACAGTTCGCCACCCGGCGGGCGATACACCGTGGGAATATTCGGTCGTCATCGCGATCCGAAATCAGAAGGGTGAAGAAGTTGCTCGGCAGATTGTCGGCATCGGCGCGATGCAAGGCGCCGACCTGCGCACCTTTGATTTGAGCGTCGATGTGTTCGTGCCGGAGACAGCTAGTGCCGCGCCGGCCGCCTCGAAGGATGCGCCAATACCGCAACCACCCGTGTCGCCAACATCTACTGTCAGTGCCGCGCGTCGCGCAGGGGTAAAACAGGACTCCACAGTCAGCGCGGCCCGCAGCGGATCTCCCGCGCCACGACAAACTTCGATGATCAGTGAAGCCAGAATTCTGCCGCGCCGACAGACATCGACCGTGAGTGCCGCGCGGATCATCTCGGCGCGTTCACAGAAGGAATCTGCATCGAAAGAGCCGGCGTCGAAAGAGTTGTCAAAGAAGGAACTGTCGAAAGAGTCCTCGCAAAAGCAGCCTGCGTCGTCCGACAAGGCCACGAACGGTTCGAACCGAAGTTCACCGCGTACACCTACCAAACCGTCCGGTAGCTGACGGATCGCCAGCGCCGCGCGGCCCCGCTTTGGAAACCAGCCACACATTCTCAGGAAATCCGCTCGATCGCGGTGACGTTCAGCGCCGGGACCCGGCCTGGCTTGCTGCCGCCGTAGGTAGCCCGACAAGTCGATTTCTGCCGTTGGCGCACCTCAACGTGCTCGTTTGTGATTCTGGGCAGCTTCGGTTGGGTTGGTTGAGTCGAGCCGAGTTCGCGCGGCTCGACATTGCAGCGGAACCGGTATTCCTCGGCCTGCTCGACGGCGTCGCGCATTTCGCAGTGGATGTATCAGAGCTTGGCGACGCGGTGCATGAACTCAATCTGGACGATTCGTGGCACTTCGACGATGCCCGTGCGGCGGCGCTGAGGCTGGAAGTCAGCGAGACCGGCATTCTCGCGCAGAGCCGCGCGGAACTTGGTTGGCATCGCAGTCACCGTTGCTGCAGCGCATGCGGCGCGCCGACGCGGTCCGCCCGCGGCGGTCATGTGCGCATCTGCGATTCCTGCAAAACGGAACACTTCCCGCGCACTGATCCGGTGGCGATCATGCTGATTCTCGATGGCGAGCGCTGTCTGCTCGGTCAATCGCAAGGCCGCTTGGCGAATAGCGGCATGTACTCGGCGCTGGCGGGTTTCATCGATCAGGGCGAGTCCATCGAGGAAGCGGTGCGGCGCGAGATACACGAGGAGGCCGGGGTCATCGTTGGCGCGGTGCGATATCACTCCTCGCAGCCGTGGCCGTTTCCGTCGTCGCTGATGATCGGCTGCCACGGCCGGGCACTGACGACGAACATCTCGATCGATGCAGTGGAAATGGCCGACGTGCGCTGGTTCCCGCGTGATGCGGTACGCGCAGCGTTGCTTCGCGAGCATCCGACGTTGCGGCTACCCGGACCGATCGCGATTGCGCATCACTTGATCAAGGCATGGGTGGACGGCGACGTCGACGTGTGAAGGCGCCTTAGCAGATCCGCCCCCATCACGACTCGAGCGGCGCGCTTCGTTTGTTGGTAGGAAGGGTCAGAGTGCTTCACCAAGACAACTAGCCGCGGCTCCACGTCGAGTGAAGCACTCTGACCCTCTGCCAACCGTCGAGTAGAGCGATGGATACGCCGACGCAGGTGGAGGCACAAGATACATCTGCCTCCACCGTGAACCGTAGCGCAACCGAGCCTGGCCTCTTATCCCGAAGCGCCGGGAAACCGATCCATCCGGCGCAACGTCGGAAACAGGCGCATCCACAGCCCGGTGACCACGATTGTTGCGGCACCACCGATGACGACCGACGGCACCAGGCCGAACCACACCGCGGTGATGCCGGATTCGAACTCGCCGAGTTCGTTGGACGCGCCGATGAATACTGCGTTCACCGCGCTCACCCGGCCACGGATTTCGTCCGGTGTTTCGAGCTGAATCAGCATGTGGCGAATGTAGACGCTGACCATGTCGCCGGCACCGAGCGCGGCAAGCGCGAACAGCGACAGCATGAAACTGTTGGACAGCCCGAACACGATGATCGCGATGCCGAACACCGCGACACCGGCGAACATGCGGCGCCCGACGAAGCGTGTCAGCGGAAACAGTGCCAGTAACGCGGCGGTAATGGCCGCGCCGACCGCGGGCGCGGTGCGCAGCATGCCCAGACCCTCCGGACCGGTGGCGAGGATGTCGCGCGCGAATACCGGCAGCATCGCCGTGGCGCCACCGAACAGCACCGCGAACAAGTCCAGTGAGATGGCACCGAGCACCACCGGCCTTGACCTGACGAAGCGCAAGCCTTCCAGCACGGTATGCCAGGTTGCCGGCGCGGTGCTGCGTAACGTTGTCGGCAACCGTACGGCGAACATGAAACCGACCGATATGATGAGCAGGGCGGTGACCGTCGAATAGACCATCGCCGGACCGGCCACGTACAGCAGACCACCGATTGATGGTCCGACGATCGTTGCAACGTGAAACGTCGATGAATTCAGTGCGACGGCGTTGCCGAACGTTTCGCGCGGCACCAGGTTGGGCGTGATCGCTTGCGACGTTGGCATTGCAAAGGCTCGCGCCGCGCCAAACAGCACCAGTACGGTGAACACCGGCCACACCTGGCGCGTTCCGTACAACGTGAAAACCAGCAGACACAATGCGCAGGCAACCTCGACGCCATAACACGCCGCGAGAATCAAACGACGGTCAAAGCGGTCCGCGAGGTGGCCGGCGGGCAACACCAACACGATGAATGGCAGAAACTGCGCGAGACCGATCAGTCCGAGATCGAGCGGATCGTTCGTGATCGCATACACCTGCCAGCCCACCGCGACGCTTTGCATCTGCACCGCCAGAGTCGCGATGAAACGGGCGACGAGATACAGCGTGAAGTTGCGATGCCGCAATGCTCCCAGTGAGGTGGCACTGCTCACGAAAGGCGAATCCAGGACATCCGCACGAACAAGATGCAGCGGCGCAACGTACCGACCCGCTCCACTGACGCAGGCATGATGACTCGGGGCCTCGATTCGAAAGGCGCGATGGTACAGGAATCACGCCACTGCACGACGCCAACCCCGCTTCCGCGTGGCCGGCTTCCTGGGTACGCTGCAGCACACGAACGGAGCGCCCTGATGCCGACAGATATGGAACACGTTCTCGCGTATCACGACCCGGAGCATGCGTGCAATCAGGGTAGCCTGATCACGTTGATGAACGGCGAGCTGTTGCTCGGCTATAACCAGGAGCGCGGCCGGGTTCACGCCGACAGCGGCCAGTCCTGCCTGATCAAATCGCGCGACGGCGGCAGAACCTGGGATGTCGGGACGCGCCGGACCGTGTGGCCGTGGAGCGAACATGTCGGCAATTGGGATTGCGCATTCGCGCAGATCTCGACCGGCGAGATCCTGATGCATACACGCGTGTGTAGTTTCATGGCGCCAACGGCATTGAAGGGGGGTGCGGATCAGCTCATGGGTGGGCCGCCGCCGGGGCGTCGGGAACGTCTGAAACGCCAGACCGGCTACGCGCTGTGCCGTTCGAACGACGACGGCGCAACGTGGTCCGACCCGATCCCGGTCAACACCGCGCCGATCGCCGACTCGGGACTCGGCCCGTACATCGTCGGTGGCTCGGGTGCCGGGCACATCATCGAACTTGGTGACGGCGGACTGCTGATGCCGCTGCACGGTACGTTCACGCGCGAATGGTTTGCGCAGGCCGGTGAAACGCCACGCGTGTTCGTGCTGCGTTCCGACGATGGCGGCCACAACTGGGAATACTGGGCGACCGTCGCATACGACCCTGCGCATATCCTCGAATGGGCGGAAGCTGGCATGACACGGCTGTCCTCGGGCCGTCTGATCTGCCTGCTGCGCACGCAGGCGCGCCCATTGCGTTTCGACAATATGTGGTTCTGTTATTCCGACGACGACGGCGCGAGTTGGAGCCGCCCCGTGCGTACGCCGCTGTGGGGGTATCCCGCGGACGTGATCGAACTGCACGACGGCCGGGTGCTTGCGGTCTACGGCTATCGCCGCGATCCGTGGGGCGTGCGTGGTTGTATCTCCGACGATGGCTCGAGATGGTCGCTCGACGACGAGTTCGTCATTCGCGATGGCGGCGCCGCACCCGCGTCGGTCCGTCAGTACTGGCATATCGGCTATCCGACGGTTGCGCAGCGCGACGATGGCGTAGTGGTCGTGGCGTACCACCAGTACACGGAGGGGCCGCATCCGATCCAGTGCATGTGGGTCACCCGGTTCGGTTTGTGAGCAATATCGAAATCGTCGCGCTCAGCGCGGATCAATGGCTGGATTTGAAGCGTCTGCGAATCGCTGCGTTGACGGAATCGCCTGACGCGTTCTCGCCGACCGCCGAGGACGCGCGTGCGCGTGACGAAGACTATTGGCAACGCGCCGCACGGCGCGCGGCGGAGGCCGACGGGTTCGAGTTGTTCGTCGTTCGCCGCGCTGGCAAGGCACTTGGGCTCGGTTCGGCACAGCGCGACGCGCGAGGCGTCGGGCATATCGGCGCCATGTGGATCGATCCTGAGTTGCGTGGCCGTGGCATCGGCGCGCAATTGTTCGATACGATCGTTGCATACCTGCGTAGGCTGGGTTGCGACGTCATCGATCTGTCGGTCACCGAAACCAATACATCTGCGATCGAACTGTATCGATCGCGAGGCTTCGTTTTGACGGGTCAGTCGGAACCGCTGCGGCCCGGTTCGCCGTTGCTGAATCTGTTCATGCGCCACGCCCGCGCCAAACCGTAGAGGCTCACCGCCACCCATGCCGCTTCGACGATGAATGCCGACAGGTTGAAGTCGAACAGCAACGAGACGGTGATTGAGCCCGCGCCAAGTGCATTCAGCGCCGAGTACGCAACGGCGCGTGCATCGAGGCGACCGGTCTGCAGCGCGAAGTACGTACCGAGAATCAGCAGAACACCGAGATTGCCCACCAGGTCGTACCAGGCATAACCCATCGCCACACTCTCCATTGCATTCGCGTCTATCGCCATGTTGGGCACGACCGTATCGGCCCGGTTCCGCTTTGCGACGCATGTTGTCATCATTCGCACTCACTCGCTTGCTGGACATGCGTGTCATGCAGTCGCTGCTGCCGGCGTTTTTGCTACGCGATCAATCGGATGTGGACCGGTCATTCCCGAATGGGCGGCCGGCGCTGATCGCCATGGTCAAAGAAGACTGCCCGACCTGCGGCATCGTGATGCCGCTGCTCGAAGCATTTCATCGCGCCTATGGGGATGCGCTCGACGTGCTCGTGGTTGGTCAGACCCAGGACGGCAATACACTGCTGATCGATCGTCACCAGCTGACGTGTGCGGTGCTCGACGATTCGCGCCTGAAGGTGTCCTTTGCGTACGACATCGACATGGTGCCGTCGCTGTTCGTCGCCGATGCGAAGGGCCGCGAGCAGCAGCGTCTGCAGGGATTCGACCGGGCCGAATGGCAGGCGCTCGACGCGACGCTCGCGCGCATCGCCGGCGTCTCCGCTGCACCGATCGATTGGCAGAGTCTGCCGCCGTGGCGGCCCGGTTGCGGTTCGCTGTCGGTGGACCCGCGTTTTGCCGATCGGCTGCGTGCCGAGGCCGAGAACAGCCCGCTGCGGGCGCGCAAAATCGAGATTGCGCCGCAGGACGACGAATTCGAGTTCATGTTCGATCAGGGCTTCACCGACGGCCTGCCGGTGGTGCCGCCGACGCCGGAGCGCGTCATGCGCATGCTGTCCGGCACTCCGCGCGACCCGCAACAAGTGGTCGCTATCGTGCCGCCGAACATGGGCGAGGCTACCGTCGAGAAGATCGCGATCAATGCAGTGCTGGCCGGATGTCGTCCGGAATATCTGCCGGTGGTCATCGCGTCACTCGAAGCCGTGTGCACCGATGCGTTCAATATTCATGGCGTGATGGCGACGACGATGGGCGCGAGTCCGGTGCTGGTGGTTAACGGACCGATCCGGCAGCGCATCGGCATGAACATGAAGATCGGCGCGCTCGGCCAGGGCAATCGCGCCAATGCATCGATCGGCCGCGCGCTGCGACTGGCCATACGTAACATCGGTGGCGCGAAACCCGGCGGCACCGAACGTTCGACACTGGGCAATCCGATGAAGATCACGATGTGTTTCGCCGAATGGGAGGAGCGCAGCCATTGGCCACCGCTGCACGTCGAGCGTGGTTTCGCACCCACCGATTCGGTGGTCACCGCGTACGCGATGACCAGCGGCCCGTCGCTGATCGTCGATCAGACCTCACGCAGCGCCGCGCAGCTTGCCGGCAGCATCGGCATGGTCATGGAATCGATCCATCATCCGAAGGCGCATATGCTGTTCGATGCATTGCTGGTGGTGTGTCCGGAGCACGTGGATACCCTCGCCACCGACGGCTACTCGAAGGCCGATCTGCGTCGGCGCATCCAGCAGATCACGTCTCGCCCCTTACGTGAGTTGGTCAGCGATGATCGATCGGGGGTCGGAATGAACGCGGAAAAGGCCAAAGCGCTGTCAAACGAAGCGCTCGATCGGCAGATGCCGAAGTTCCTGCACGAGGATATGATCCACATCGTTGTGGCCGGTTCCGACGCGGGTAAATTCTCCGGCGTATTTCATGGCTGGGTTGGCGGCGAGATTGGCTCTCAGCCGGTGTCGCAGCTAATTGACTCGATTTGAAGCGGTCGGTTTGAAACTGCCGATCTGAAACGGCAGAACTTACGGAGTGTCTGATGACTACCATTCTTGATCCCACCAACGAGACAGCGCCGATCGCCCGGCAACTGACACCGCGTAGCGGCACGGTGTCGGGTACGGTGGCGTTTCTCGACATCTCGAAACCGCGCGGCGATGTGTTGCTGAATCGGCTCGAGGAGCAATTCAGGAAGCGTGCCCCGGGCGTCGAAATCCGCCGCTACGCGAAACCGACGTTCACGAAGCCTGCGCCGGAATCGCTGCGCGCCGAGATAAGGGCGAGCAGTAATTTTGTCGTCGAGGCGCTCGCCGACTGAGGCTCCTGTACCACGTGCAGTTTGCATGACACGGTGCATTTCGAAGTCCACGGCATTCCGTCCGTGGCGATCGTATCGTCTGAATTCGAGGAGGCCGCCGGCGTGCAGGGCAGGGCACTCGGGCTCGAGGCGCGCTGCTGCTTCGTGCAGCATCCGATTCAGGACAGAACCGACGCAGAGATGCGTCTGCTCGCCGATCAGATCGTGGACAACGTGATCGCAGCATTGACCGAGCCCGTGTGAGCATCCGCGCCGGCGATGTCATTTCGGCGTTGCGCACAGCGACCGCAGCTGTCGCCTTGGCGTTGATGTTCGTATTGACCAGCGGCTGCGCCACGCAGGCGCCGCTGCTGCACAATGTCGAGTTCTGCTGTGGACCGATCCACGGATCGAAGCAGAGGCTGTCGCTGGAGACCTACAGTCTGAAGTTCGAGGCGTTTCCCGCGTTCCTGGAGCCCACTATGCGTGACGCGCTGGTCGCGGCGCTTGGTGCGAAGGGCTTTCGGCCAAGTCCGACGGATCCGGAGGCATTGATCACATTGCGCTACAGCGAGGTGTTCGACGATGCGAACCGGCCGCTTGCCAACGATGGCTTTGGCGATCCGCTGGCGCAACCCGGTGGTCGACCACGCAAATTCGATGCGCGCGTGACGCTCGAAATCCGACGCGCAAGCGACGATGCCGAGGTGCTGCGCGGCGTGCTGTCGCGCGAGCACGAGGTATCGGTGGGCGAATACGATCACGAACGGGGTCGCGCGCAGATTCGCGCCGGATTCACGCAGTTGCTGAACCGGCTGCCGGCCGTGGCGCGTCGGTCATGAGTGCGCAACCGCTTGGCGGCCTCACGGTTCTCGATTTCGGCCAGATTTACAACGGCCCATATTGTGGGTTCCTGCTGGCAATGGCCGGCGCACGGGTCATCAAGGTGGAATCGCCGCAGGGCGAGAGCCTGCGCGGTCGCAGTGAGACGAGTTCGGCGAGCTATCCGTTTGCGATGCTCAACGCCAACAAAGACGCCATCACGCTGAATCTGAAATCCGAGCGGGGCCGCACGCTGTTGCGCGACCTCGTGCGCAAGGCCGACGTGCTGCTCGAGAATTTCTCACCGGGCACGATGGATCGCCATGGGGTTGGCGCCGAGCCACTACGCGCGATCAATCCGCGGCTGATTTACGCTGCGGCGACCGGGTTTGGACGTACCGGACTACATCGCGACTATCTCGCGATGGATATCACCGTGCAGGCGATGACCGGCGTAATGGCCATCACCGGTGACGGCGAAGGCCCGCCGCTGAAGGCGGGCCCTGCGCTATGCGATTTCCTCGGCGGCATTCATCTGTATGGCGCAATCGTGACCGCGTTGTACCAACGGGAGCGCACAGGGGCGGGGTTGGTCGTGGACGTGGCGATGCAGGATGCGGTGTTTCCGACGCTCGCCTCGCAGATCGGCGCGCTGCACTTTCTAGGTGAACATCCCGCGCGCAACGGCAATCGTCACGCTGCACTGAGTCTGGCACCGTACAACGTGTATGCAGCCCGCGACGGTCATGTCGCGATCATCTGCATTCGCGATGGGCACTGGCGCAACCTGGTCGACGCGATGGGCCGGCCGGAGCTGTTGGTGGATCCGCGCTTTGCCGATATGCCTTCCAGGGCGGCAAACATGGAGGCAGTCGATGCGGTCGTCGAAGCGTGGACGCGCACGCTCGGCAAGGATGAGGTGTTTCGGATTGCGCAGGCCCACGACGTCATCTGCGCGCCGGTGCAGGATCTACACGACGTGCTCGACGATCCGCACCTGCACGAGCGTGGCATGTTGACCCGCATGACACATCCGCTACTCGGTGCCGCGGTGCTGCCCGGCACGCCGTTGCGCTTCGAAGGCATCACGCCACCGGCGCTGCGCGCAAGCCGCGCGCTCGGTGCCGACAACGAAGCCGTCTACGGCGAGCTGCTCGGGCTGTCTGCTAACGAGGTGGCGCAGTTGCGGGTGACTGATGCGATTTGAGTAGGCCTGAAGGGCTTCGGTGTGGTCGTGCTGGGGGCGGATCTGCTATGCGCCGGACACGCAGTAAGTCCCGTCCCTGGAGCTCGTCAGCGCCATCCCTGGCGCCGACGGTCCATCGCATAGCAGATCCGCCCCCAGCACGACTCAAGCGTCGCGCTTCGTTTGGAAGTAAGGAAGAGTCAGAACGCGTGCTTCACCAAAAGAAGGTGGCGACCACACGTGAATGAAGCACTCTCGATCCTCATGAACGTCGTGCATTGGCAACATGAGTGCGAACGGACGTGACTGCTATGGCGCCATGTTAATCTAGCGCACTTTTTCGGGGAGCCATTCATGTCGACGCAGTTCGATCCGATCGAGGATGTCATCGCGGGCATTGCCGCGGGCGAAATCGTCATCGTCGTTGATGACGATGATCGCGAGAACGAAGGCGATCTGATCATGGCGGCGTCACGCGCGACGCCGGAGCAAGTGGCTTTCATGATCCGGCACACGAGCGGCATCCTGTGTACGCCAATCCTCGAGGAGGACGCGAAGCGCCTGCATCTCGATCCGATGGTGGCCCGCAACGATGCGCCAATGAGCACGGCGTTCACGGTATCGGTGGACTACCGGCGTGGATTGACCACCGGCATCTCGGCCGAGGAGCGCGCGAGCACCGTCCAGGCGCTGGCAAACGGTAACGTTGGTGCCGATGACTTTGTCCGCCCCGGCCACATCTTTCCGCTCGTAGCGCGCACCGGCGGCGTGTTGGTCCGGTCAGGTCATACCGAAGCGGGTGTCGATCTCGCAGCGCTGGCGGGTTTGCCACCGGTTGGTCTGCTTGCCGAGATCGTCAACGACGACGGCACCGTGAAGCGCTTGCCGCAACTGCTGGAGTTTGCCGCGGAACACAAGCTGAAAATCACATCGATCGCCGACCTCATTACGTACCGGCAGCGGCGTGAAAATCTGGTTGAGCGGGTACGTGAGTTTTCCGTCAACACGTCGATCGGTCCGGCGCGGGCGTTTGCGTACAAGACCAGGTTCGAGGACGCGGAGCACCTGGCGTTGGTATTCGGCCGCATCGATAGTGGGCGGGCCGCTGCGGTGCGCATCCATCGGGAGAAATTGGTCGAGGATATATTCGGACCACAGGGCGACCACCCGTCGCGCATACTTGAGGTTGCATTGAAGCGCATCCACGATCTGGGCGGCGGCGTGTTCATTTATCTGCGCAGCGGCTTCGTCGGTGTGCCGCTCGACACGTTGACGAATCCAGTAGCTCCGAGCCGGGCCGATGCGCGCCGCGCCGAATGGCTGGAGATCGGCGTTGGCGCGCAGATTCTGCGCGACCTCGGCGTCGGTCGTATTCGCATCATTGCCGGTCGCGAGGTCGACTATGTCGGCGTGTCGGGGTTCGGGCTCACGCTGGAAGGCACCGAGTTGCTCGGCGATTGAGTTGTTGCGTGTTCACGAAGCTGTTCACGAACAGGTCCACCACTATGCTCGCGATAGTGGAAACCGCGCGCATTGCCGTTGGTACCGACGTAGACGATGCGGATATCGTAGGTTCGCCGCCGGCACTGCCGGCAACGTATCCGGGCGCGGACCTCGGCCACGGTACAGGTACTCGGCATCTGCGACATGAGTTCGGCTAGATCGAGCCGCTCCATGCGACGACAATCGATGCACACCGCATGCAGTTCGAATTCGGCAACGAGATCAGTAAGGGTCAGCATACTGGATGAATATACAGGATATTGAGTGAGCGGCAACAACCCCCCCGTCATCGCGATCAGCGCTGGCGACCCGGCCGGCATCGGTGCCGAGGTGCTTGCGAAAACGCTCGCGGGAGGGGCGCTGATCGGGCTGTGTCAGCCGCTGGTTGTCGGCGCGCGCTGGGCGCTCGATGCCGGCGCCGAGGCGGCCGGAGTCGGCTTGCCCGATGTGCATTTCGTCGATGTCGATGTGCCACGCCCGGACGGATTTCGGTTCGGCCAAATCTCCGCGACGTGCGGCACAGCAGCCGTGCGTGCTGTTGAACGGACCGCCGCCATCACCGCGCGCGGCGACGCGGTTGCGATGGTCACCTGCCCGATCAACAAGGAAGCGGTGCACGCGGCCGGCTACGTCGACGACATCGGTCATCAGGAAATCCTTGCTCGGCTGACCGGCTCCAAATGGACGGCGACGATGCTGATGACGCCCGGTCTGCGCGTCGTGCATCTGTCGACACACAAATCGTTGATCGAAGCGGCGCGGTTCGTGACGCGCGCAACGATTCTCGAAAAGCTGCAACTCACGTGCGAAACGCTCGCGCGCTGGGGCCTTGCCAATCCACGCATCGCCGTTGCGGCGTTGAATCCGCACGGCGGCGAAGGCGGCTTGTTGGGGCGTGAGGAAATCGACGAGATCGCGCCCGCGGTCGAGCAGGCTCGTCAGGCCGGCATGCATGTCAGCGGACCGATTCCGGCCGACTCGGTGTTCAACCGCGCCATCGCCGGTGAATTCGATCTGGTGCTGGCGATGTACCACGACCAGGGACACATCGCGATCAAGGTGCACAACTTCGCGCAGAGCGTTACCGCAACCCTCGGCATTCCATTCATCCGCACGTCGGTCGACCACGGCACGGCATTCGACATCGCCGGACGCGGCGTCGCCGATCCGGCCAGCTTGCTTGCCGCGATTCGCGCGGCGGTTACGCTTGCACAGGGCCGCCTCGGTTGCGATGGATTCTGATGCGATGGATTCTGATGCGATAGATTCTGGTGGGATAGATTGGCACACTCCATCGCGACGAACTGATTCAGGAGAGAAGCATGAAAGCCGCCGTATTCCGTGAAGTGAACAAGCCGATGGAGATCGAAGAGGTTCAGGTGTCGAAACCGGGGCCGCGCGAAGTGCTGGTGCGGGCCGTCTCCGTTGGCGTGTGCCACTCCGATCTGCACTTCTTCAATGGCACCTATCCCGGTCAATTGCCGATCATCCTCGGTCATGAAGCGGCGGGCGTCGTCGAGCAGGTCGGTTCGGACGTCAACTATGTGAAGCCGGGCGATCATGTGATCACGTGCCTGTCGGTGTTCTGCGGCACCTGCGAATACTGCCTGACCGGCCACATGTCGTTGTGTCAGGAACCGGCGCTGCGACGCGGGCCGAACGAAGAACCGCGGTTGTCGAAGGACGGTTCGAAGCTGAATCAGTTCGCCAATCTCGGCTCGTTCGCCGAATACATGCTGGTGCACGAGCACGCGGTGGCGAAAATCCGGCCGGAAATGCCGCTCGACCGCGCCGCGCTGATCGGCTGTGGCGTCACCACCGGCGTCGGGGCGGTGATTCATACGGCGAAGGTCGAGCCGGGCAGTACCGTCGTCGTGATCGGCTGCGGCGGCATCGGGTTGTCGTGCATCAACGGCGCCGCAATTGCCGGCGCCGGCCGCATCATCGCGGTCGATACCGTGCCGTCGAAACTCGATCTTGCGTTGAAGTTCGGCGCGACCGACGTCGTCAATGCGAAACAGACCGACCCCGTCGAAGCGGTGAAGGAACTCACCAGCGGTGGGGCGCACTACACCTTCGAAGCGATCGGTCTGAAGGCCACCGCTGAACAGGCATTCCGGATGTTGCGCCGCGGCGGTACCGCGACGGTGATCGGCATGATTCCGCCGGGTCAGATGGTTGAGGTGCACGGCGCAGATCTGCTGACCGAGAAGAAGCTGCAGGGCTCGTTCATGGGCTCGAACCGGTTCCGGGTCGACATGCCGCGCTTCGTCGATTTCTATCTGCAGGGCAAGCTGCATCTGGACGACATGATTTCGCGGCGCATTAAACTTGCTGACGTCAACGATGCGTTCAAAGCGCTCGAGACCGGTGAAGTCGCGCGCAGCGTCATCATGTTCAACTGATCCGACGGATAGAGGAGAGGCGTAGAGCGTGCGCTGGATATCGTTCGAGAAGGCGGGGCGAAGATCTTATGGGCTGGTTGTTGGCGACGGTATCGTCGATGTCGGCGCGCGTCGGCCGAATGAGCGCACCCTGAAGGATCTGTTGGCAGCCGGTGAACTTGCGGCGGCCGGCGCTGACGCGGCCAAACGGCAGCCGGACCATGCGTTGCGCGACGTGACATACCTGCCGGTCGTTACCAACCCCGACAAGATTCTGTGCGTCGGCATCAACTACAAAGCGCACCAGGAAGAGACGGGGCGCGATCCCACCAGCCACCCGACGATCTTCGTGCGCTTTGCTCAGGCACAGATCGGCCACGAGCAGCCGATGATTCGGCCGAAGGAATCGGAACGGCTGGACTTCGAAGGTGAAATCGCCGTCGTGATCGGCAAACGCGGCCGTCGTATTGCCGCCGCGAACTGGCTCGACCATGTGGCCGGCTTCAGTTGCTACAACGATGGCAGCGTACGCGACTTCCAACGTCACACCACGCAGTTCACCCCCGGCAAGAACTTCACCGGTACCGGCGGTTTCGGCCCGTGGTTGATGACGCCCGACGAGTGCGGCGACCTCGGCGCAATGGAACTGACGACCCGCTTGAACGGCGAAGTGATGCAGAACGCGACCGCGTCGCTACTGATCTTCGGCTTCGCCGAGATCATCGCGTATTGCTCGACGTTCACCGACCTGATGCCTGGCGACGTCATCGTCACCGGCACACCGGGCGGTGTCGGCGCCGCGCGCACGCCGCCGCTGTTCATGAAAGCAGGCGACGTGATCGAAGTGGAAGTCAAACCGATCGGCGTGTTGCGCAACACAGTGATCGACGGCTGAGGGTCAGAGCGACTCTGACCCTCGGTTCGCGCGCTTGGCTCATTCCAACGATTCGGCGCTCGGCCGTCCGACGGCACCCGCGACCATGTTGCGCCGTTGCTTCGACGATGCCTGCGTGGGTTTGCCACGCGCGGCGAAGTTGTACGGCTCGGTGTCGATGTCTTCGAGTGTGATCTCGCCGGCAAGCACGCGTTGCTTCCACTGCTGATGCTGCGCCTCGCGGCCGTGGAATTCCGGCATCACGTCCTTGGCGAACAACTCCAGGCTCGAGCAGATGTCCTCGTGCGAGTTCTTGCCGGCCTGATTCAACAGAATCACCTGATCGACATTGGCGGCTTCCAACTCCAGCAATCGAGTGCGGATCGTGTCCGGTGAGCCGATCAGCTCGCTGCCTGTGCGCTTCTGGCCCGCGGGCGTCTGTTTCCACGCCTGGTAGCGATCCCAGAAATTCACGGTGCCGGGCTCGAACGGGCCCTCTTTGTTGTACAACCCCAACGCGAACTGAAAGAACGTCCAGCCGTCGGCTTTGCGCCAGGCTTCTTCGTCGGTTTCGGCGCACATGAAACCCGACACGACGGCAATGTTCGGATTGGTCTGGTAGTCGCACAGCTTTTCGAGGTCGCGCAGGTAGGTGTTGTAGTACGCGTGTACCCACGCCTGCGCGGCGTTCAGATCGGCGAACTTGAAACACAACGAACCCATGCCCCGGTGTGCCGCGTAGCGGATCGTGTCGAGTTGAGAGCACGCAACCCATAGCGGCGGATGCGGCTTCTGCAGCGGTTTCGGCACCACGGCGCGCTTCGGAAACTTGAAATATTCGCCGTCGTATTCCCAGCCGTGATTCCAGAACATCGGCAGTACGCAGCGCACGCCGTCTTCCCAGACGTCACGCTTGTCGCGAAAGCGCAGGTTGAACGGGTGCAACTCGGTGACCGACGCGCCCTCGCCAAGGCCGAGTTCGACGCGTCCGTCGGAGACGAGATCGAGCGTGGCGACCTTCTCGGCCACGCGGGCAGGGTGATTCGTCGTCAGTTGGACGATACCGTGGCCGAGGCGGATGTTTTTGGTGCGCTGGCTTGCGGCGCCCAGAAATACCTCGGGCGCGGATGAGTGCGAATATTCTTCGAGGAAGTGATGCTCGACCTCCCACGCGTAGTCGAACCCCAGTTTGTCGGCCAGTTCGATCTGGTCGAGAGAGTTTTTGAACAGGCGATGCTCGCTGTCTTCAGCCCAGTCGCGCGGCAACTGGTGCTCATAGAAAATCCCGAATTTCATGCAGATTCCTCCTCGTAATCCCCAAGCCGATCAGCCCGTGATGGTGGCACCCGACTTGCAGATCTGCAAACAGCGTCGCCGCCCAGCGCTCCGTCGCAGGTCGCGAGTTGCTACGAGACGTGTTTAACGATCTTCACAGTTAGTGCACCCAGCCTCTTGATTTCCTCCATTTTTGTGTTCTAATCACGGCTGAAAAGTTCTCTAGGGTCCAGGTAGCTGGACAAAGCCCGCGTAAAGCGGGCTTTCTTTTGCCCGCAGGAAACAGGTCACCCTCAGGACGGTGCGTTGACCTTCGCATTGTCCTTGATGTGCAGGTCGCGCTGCGGGAATGGAATTTCG
The DNA here is from genome assembly GCA_963735085.1 of uncultured Gammaproteobacteria bacterium. Taxonomy (GTDB): domain Bacteria; phylum Pseudomonadota; class Gammaproteobacteria; order Pseudomonadales; family Azotimanducaceae; genus DATJGR01. Next base: position 1,323,985 of record CAVTJP010000002.1, on the reverse strand, counting down.
ATCCCGGCCGTGGCGAACGTTTGCGCGATGGCACTGTTCACGCGGTCGACGATCTTCAGGCCGAGATCGAACTCCGTGACCCAGAAGTACAGTCGAAAATTCAGCGAGCTGTCGCCGAACGCCTCGAAGATTACGATCGGCTCGGGCTGCTTCATGATCTCGGGCTCCGCTTCGAGCACACCATAGAGTAACGATCGAACGCGCTCCGGATCCGTTCCGTAGGCGACGCCGACGGTGGCCTCGAGGCGGCGGTGCCGATCGGACATCGTCCAATTCACCACCCGGTTCGAAATGAGTTCGCCGTTGGGGACGATCACCTCGGAGCCGCTGAAGGTGCGTATCTTGCTCGCGCGCAACCCGATGTGCGTGACCTTGCCGAACAGGTCACTCAACTGGACGGCGTCGCCCACCTGTACCGTGCGTTCAAAGATCAGAATGAACCCCGACACGAAATTGTTGACGACGTTCTGAAGTCCAAATCCGATGCCGACGCCGAGTGCACCGATGATCAGCGTGACATTCGACATTTCGATACCGAGCATGCCGGCACCCAGCAGAATGCCGATCAACACCATGACGTAATTCGCCACCGTGGAGATTGCCGCGGGTACGCCGCGCGGCAGCGCGAATCGAGGTAGTACGTCGTCGTGCAGCAGCACCTGCGTGATGCGCGACGCACGCACCGCCGCCCAGATGGCGACGACGAAGCCCACGATGCCGCCGAGCGAGACAGTCACCTGGCCCAGCGTCCATTTTGCATTGAGCAGGTCACCAACCGCCGCAGTGAGGGGCGTCAGTACGCGAAAGCTCGACAGGACGAAGAATCCCCACACAACGAACGCAATGAGCGTCACCAGCCTGTGGATGGCGGGCAGAATCTTGCGTTCGTGATTGGTGATCGAACGCACGCCGCGCGCCTTCATGGAGTGCGCGCAGAGCCGCGCGACTTCGTCCACCACCAACACCGCAGCGTAGAATCCAGCGGCCAGCGCAGCCGCGCGTACCGTGGCGCCCTGCAACAACATTGCGAGGTCGACGTTACCCAGTACGTTGAGCAGCAGGCTCACCACGGACAAAACCATGCCGAGCAGGTTCAGTCGCCGCACACCCGTGGTCACCCGTTTCGCCAGTTCCAGATGCGCGCTCACGTTGAGTGAGCGGGCCCATACGAGCAGCGCGATGGTGAACACACTGAGAGCCAGCAGCACCAGCCGCTGCAACACGATGTCGCGCGCGAATGCCGACGACAATCGCTCCAGCAGAAACACCGCGGCGAGGGAAAAAAGCGCCGGGTGCAAACCGCGCTCCAGATATAGCGTCAGGATGCGCAGCAACGGAACGATCATCACGATCCCCACGATCTGCGCGACGCTCGATGGAGCATCCGGGTACACGAATGGGGCCACCAGCAGCATTACGAGCGCGCTCGCCGAGAACGGGCGCGACGTGCCGCGCGACGGCGGTGCGCCAACCAGCGCAGTGCCGAAGCGCCTACGCAGATAGATGACGAACACAACGCCCAGCACGAACACCACAAGATGCAACATGACGCGGGCAGCGGAGTCACGCGCGAACTGCCATGCGCTTGGTAGCGCCCGCCCGAGGAAACGGCTCGATCCGGCAATCGATGCACCGATTTGCGCGCCCGTCACGCGCCACAGTGGCGGCTGCTGGAATTCGAACAGGGCCGCAGCCCGTTTCGCCTCGACGCGATTGAGTTCATCTCGCGCGGTGCGCGTGCGCCCGTCGAGGGCCAGGATTTCGTTCTGCAACGTCGCGACATGATCGAGCCGCTGCTGAGCGCTGTGGCGCGCTTGCGTCGCGTCGGTGATGATCATAGCCAGCCGGCTGCGAAGTGCGTCCGGAAGCGCGTCTTCGTCGGCATCGGCGCGCATCTCTGTGGCCCGGTCGTCGATGGCGTCGAGTTCTCGAATGAGCGCTTCGAGCCCGCTCCCGATTTGAGTGAGGGAGTTGCCGATCGTATTCGCCGTTGCAGTGGTCGAAGCCATTTCCCGATCGGTATCGTGCATCGCAGCTTCGGTGAACGAGTCGGCGATCGTCGGATGCGCGATCAGCTGACCGATGTTTGCGTTGAAGCGCGTTTGTAGCTTCTTGAGTCGTTCGCGTGGGCGGGTGACGTCCGACGGTCCGGCGAGCCGCTCCTTGATCTCCAACAGACGTTGCGCGGTCTGTTTCGACCAGTCGCCGACGTCTGTCGGAGTGGCGGCGACAGCCGGCTTGGTAGGAGCTTGTTCTGGCGCTGCCGCGGGCTTGGATAGCGGCGCGATCGCCGCGACGGCGCATGTCAGACAAAGCCATGTCAGCACCGCGCCGAAGCAGGCGGCGCGCATGAACCATTGGAGCCGGCGACTCAAGGATGTCGCGCCAGGAACTCGTGCACGATCGAATTGAATTCGGCGGGCTTTTCAAAATACGTCGAGTGTCCGGCGCCCTCGACCATCGAAACGCTGGCATTGATCAGTGCCGCGGTCGACGTGAGCAGGTCGGGCGGAAACGTGACATCCAGTTCACTGGCGATGACGTGCACCGGTACCGGAAACGGCTTCAATCGCTCGGGCGCAACGAATGCTTCGCGCGACATCAGCGCGGCCAAAGGCATCGGCGTGGTATTGAACGCGGTCAACGCGACATACAGATACGCGCCACTCGGATTCGCATCACGGTACGGCGCACCGAGCGTCATGGCCGTCAGATCGCCGGTTGGGGGATGCGCCATCAACGTACGCATCTGATCGCGTAGCGCGTCGCTGTAGATTGCCCCGGGTGTGTTGCCCAGTATCAGCGCGCGAACGCGCTTCGGATGATTCACCGCGAGTCGTACGCCGGTCCAGCCGCCCATCGATTGACAGACGACCGCGGCGCGGTCGATCTGTTCGGCATCCAGAATGGCCAGCGCGTCGGCATCGAATGCGGCGGCTGAGAATGCTTTCGGATCGCAGCGCGAGCGACCGAAGCCGCGGTGGTCGAACGTGATAACGCGATGGTCGCGCGCGAACGTGGGAACCTGTTGCCACCAGCTGGCGGCGTTGCCGCCGGCGCCGTGGGCGAACAGCAGTGCGGGTCCGCTGCCGGTGGCTTCGTAGTAGATCTCGGCATCCGAGGTGCGAATGGTGGGCATCGTGCGGCCTCCCTGATGAGGGGCGCATTGTGCCAGAAATGCCCAACGCTGAACCTCAGGTGCGGGTGCCGGTGACCAGGAACTGCGGCAGACAGGCCATGTAAGTGCCGTCATTGACACCGCGCTCTGCAGCGCGAAGCAGCGCGTCGACTTCAGCGCTCGGCAGCGTGTCGAACGTTGCGATGTAACTGCGCATGTTGCGTAGCACCGACAGCAACCCGCCGGTGCGATCGACGATCGGCACGATGCGTACTTCAATGTCGGAGAGACCGGCGGCCTGAAACGCCGCCGGCAATTTGCGGCCTATATACGGCTCGCGAAACGCGGGCGCCGCGGCGGCGAAGAAGCGATCGACGGTGGCTTTGCCCCATGGCTCGACGATGACGAAGCCCCAGTCGCTGTCGATTGCGTGCAGGCGACCGCCCGGCGAGAGCACGCGCACGACTTCATCGAGCGTTGCAGGCAGATCGGGCACGTACTCGAACACGTTCTTCGCGATTGCCACGTCGATGCTCGCCGTGGCGAGCGGCAGAATTGCGCCGTCGACCTGATGAAATTGCGCGTTCGATATCGCCCGCTCTTTTGCACGCTGCCCCGCGTCGGCGACGAAGCGCGCGTTGATGTCCACGCCATGCACCGCCCCCGATGGCCCGACGAGTTCCGCCAGGGCGAGGCTCAGGAAGCCAGGTCCGCATCCGAGATCGAGCACCCGCTGCCCGGCGGCGATCCGCGCCGGTTCGAGCAGCCTTTTCTGTTCGTCGCGCCACACGAACATCTGTTCGTAGCGGGCCACGCGCTCGTCTTCGATTTCTTTCCAGTGATCGGTGTAAAACGTGCTGCGATCGCTCATTCTTCCCCCCGCAAGAGGGTCAGAGCGGCTCTGACCCTCATTCCTGTTCGAGTGCTTCGAGTACCTTCGCTGGGTGCGCCTCGGCTTTCGGCACGCGTTTCCAGTGCTTGCGCACTTTTCCGTCCGGGCCGATCAGCACGGTCGAGCGAATCACGCCGACGGTCTTCTTTCCGTACATCATCTTCTCGCCATAAGCTTCGTACTTCGCCATCACCGAACGATCGGGGTCCGACAGCAACGTGAACGGCAGTTTGTATTTGCCGATGAACTTCTGATGAGACGCCGCATCGTCGGCCGAGATGCCGAGCACGACGGTACCGGTCTTCTGGATGTCCTTCCATAGATCGCGGAATCCACACGCTTCCTTCGTACAGCCCGGTGTGTCGTCCTTCGGGTAGAAATACACGACCACATTCTTGCCCTTGAAATCCTTCAGCGCCACAGTGCTGCCGTTGGCGTCCTTCAAACTGAACGCCGGAGCGGCTTTGCCTTCTTCGATTGCCACGAGACACTTCTCCTGTTTTCGACGAACCGCGAGTGTAGCTCAGCGATACCCTTCGGTGACCGGCCGGCGCGGCAGCGCCCACCACAGTGCCTCGCAGCCCTTCGTCAGATCGTCGTCCCAGGCGACGTCGAGTGCCGCGACATTGGCGTCGAGTTGATCGGCGCGGCTCGCGCCGATGATCGCCGACGTGACCCCGCTCTGGCGAAGTACCCAGCTGACCGCGAGGCTGACCATCGATACATCGCGCTCTCGCACCAATGCGTCGAGCGCATCGACCGCGTCAAAATAGGCATCGTGCCAGTAGCGGTGCTGATACATGTTGCCGGCCGAGCCCAGCGTGAAGCGCGTCTGTGGCTGCAGGCCCGCGTCGCGCCGGTACTTGCCGGACAGCAGCCCGCCGGCAAGCGGGTTGTAGGTCAGCACGCCGAGCCCTTCGGCGCGCACCAGCGGCAACACCTCGGTTTCGATCTCTCGATACAGCAGGTTGTAGCGCGGCTGCAGCGACGCATAGCGTGAAACGCCCAGCCGGTCTGCGGCTGCAAGCGCCTGCCCAAGCCGCCACGCCGGATAGTTCGAGCAGCCGACGTAACGCACCTTGCCGGCCCTCACCAGATCGTCGAAGGCGCGCAGCGATTCTTCGATCGGCACGCGTGGATCGAACGCATGTGCCTGGTACAGATCCACATGATCGGTCTGCAGCCGCGCAAGGCTCGCATCGATCGAATCGATGATGTGCTGGCGCGACAGACCGGACGCGTTGGGACCGCGGCGCATCGGCGCGTAGCACTTCGTGGCGAGAATGATCTCGTCGCGATTGCCACGCGCCTTCATCCAGCGGCCGATGATCGCCTCCGTCTCGCCGACGGTTTCGAGCGAGCCGCCGAGCGGATAACCGTCCGCGGTGTCGAGAAACGTCAGGCCGCGTTCGTACGCGGCATCGAGAATCTCTACGCTGTGAGGTTCATCGGTCTGAAAGCCGAACGTCATCGTGCCAAGGCACAACACCGGCACTTCGAGCCCGTTGCGGCCGAGGCGTCGCGTCTCCATCGTGGCTGCTCCCGTGATATTCCGCCGTGATGCCGCAGCTTGGGACCGGCGCACGTGCAAAGCAACTTGACGCGGCTTGCGGCGTTCTGGACTTGACGTGGCTTTGCCCGCTGCCCAATAGTCGGTGCATCATCGAAACGGACCGCAACGACATGAATAAGCAGATGAGCAACGACAGTCGCTATCCGATCATCTCCGCCGATTCCCACATCACTGAACACCCCGACACGTATACCGGCTACATCGATCGCGCGTTTCGCGATCGGGCGCCGCACATCGTCGCCACCGAAGACCACGGCGACGTGTTCGTCATCGACGGCATGGACCGGCCGATTCACCTTGGCCTCGTCGCCGCCGCGGGCAAGGCGCCGGAGGACATCAACGAATCCGGCGTGAAATTCGAAGAACTGCATCGCGGCGGCTGGGATCCGGTCGCACGGTTGGCCGACCAGGATCGCGACGGTGTCGCCGCCGAGGTCATCTACCCGACCGTCGGCATGCTGCTGTGCAACCACGCGGACTTCGACTACAAGAAAGCCTGTTTCGACGCGTACAACCGCTGGATTGCACAGTACTGCGCCTCGCAACCGCAACGCCTGCTCGGCTGTGGGCAAAGCGCGATGCGCACGCCGGCAGAAGGCGTTGATGACATCCGGGCGATCAAAGCGCTGGGTTTGCGTGGTGTGATGATGCCGGGCGATCCGGCGCAGGAAGACTACGACAGCCCGATCTACGACCCGGTGTGGGAGGTCGCGGTGGAGCTCGATCTGCCGCTGTCGTTTCATATTCTGACCAGCCGGGGCAGCAGTCGGCCGCGCGGCCCGCGCATCAACAGCTTCCTGTCGATCATCCGTGGCAACCAGGACATTCTCGGTACGATGATCTTCGGCGGCGTGTTCGAGCGGCATCCGAAGCTGAAGATCGTCTGCGTCGAAGCCGACGCCGGCTGGGTGCCGCATTACATGTACCGCATGGACCACGCGTACAACCGGCATCGCAACTGGCTCGGCAAAGGCGTCAATCTGTCGAAGGCACCGTCTGAATATTTCAGCGAGCACATCTATACGACATTTCAGGACGACTGGGTGGCGTTTCGCTCGGCTGATCAGATGAACTGGCGCCGGCTGATGTGGGCGAACGACTTCCCGCACAGCGATTCGACGTGGCCGTGGTCGCAGCAGATGCTCGCCGAACAATCGAAACACCTGACGAGTGAACAACGCCGCGCGATTCTGTGTGACAACGTCGCCGATCTGTACCGCATCGACCTGTCCACATTGAAGGCCGCTGCGTGACCCGTACCGGCGCCGACCTCGTCGCGGAGGCGCTGGCAGCGCTGCGCGTGCGCCATGCGTTTGCGATCGTCAGTATCCACAACATGCCGATGCTGGATGCGATCAACCGGCTCGGCGCAACGAAACTCATCGACGTGCGGCACGAGCAGGGCGGCACGCACGCGGCCGACGGATATGCGCGCGCGACGGGCGAGATCGGCGTGATGATTGCGAGCACCGGGCCGGGCACGACGAACACCGTGACGGGTTTGTACGAAGCGGCGTATGCATCGAGCCGCGTGCTGCTGATAACAGGGCAGGCCGAAACGCGTTTCTATGGGCGTGGCCTCGGCTACGTCCACGAAGCCGACAAACAGGTCGAGATGCTGCGCAGCGTTGCGCGCGTGGTCGAGAGCCCGCGTACCGCGCACGACATTGCGCCCCTGTTGGCGCACGTGGTTGCCGAGATGTCACGCGGCCGCGGTCAACCCGGCGCCATCGAAATTCCGATCGATCTGCAATATGCCGACGTAGGCGAGCAATCCTTTGCCGTGCCAACCAGCACAGCGGAGTTACCCGATCTGGCTGCGGTGAGCGCTGCGGCAGACGTTCTGAAGAGTGCGCGGCGGCGCGTCATCATTGCCGGCGGCGGCGTGATTGCGTCCGCTGCGGGCGCGGCGGTGCTCAAACTCGCGCGGCAGCTCGACGCGCCGGTCGTCACCACGGTGAATGGCCGCGGCAGTGTGCCGGAGACCGATGCGCTTGCAATCGGCAACCTGTATCAAAGCCGCGCGGTCGCTGATGCGATGGCATCGGCCGACGTGACACTTGCGATCGGCACGCGTTTTCAGGCCGGCGTCGATGGCGCCAATCATCGCCTCGTGCCGCCCGGCCAGCTCGTGCACATCGATATCGACCCCGGTGTGATCGGTCGCGCTCATCGCCCGGACGTTGCGGTGGTGGGTGATGCATCGCTCGCGTTGACTGCGCTGAACGAGCACCTTACCGGTGCATCGCCCAACGACGCACAATTCAACGCCGCGTTGTTCGAAGTGCGCGACGGCGTCCGCGCGTCGCTGCGGGCCCGGATCGGGGCCGACTACGCTGCGATCATGGACTGCATGCGCGCAGAACTGCCTGACGACGCCAATGTGGTGCGCGATACGACGGTGCCGGCGTACAACTTCGGCAACCAGTTGCTGCCGATCCTCGCGCCGCGAACTTCGATGAACCCGACATCCGCTGCAATCGGGCCCGGGCTGCCACTTGCAATCGGCGCCGCGATCGGCAGCGGCCGCCGTACTATGGTGATACACGGCGACGGCGGCTTCATGTTTCACGCGACGGAGCTCGCAACCGCCGCGCAATATCGCGTGCCGCTGATCGTCTGCGTGTTCAACGACGGCGGCTACGGTGTGCTGCGCGGCCTGCAGGCCAATCGATTCGAGGGGCGCATCAATGAAACCGATCTCGGCTCGGTTGACTTCGTCGCGTTGGGCAAGAGCATGGGCGTACCCGGTCGGGCCGTTCGTTCGGTGGCCGACTTCGAGACCGGCTTTCGAGATGCGCTCGCCACCGATGGCCCGTATCTTCTCGAGATCGACATGCTGGCGCTGCAACCGATGAAAGGCAGCATTGCGCCGCGCCGCTGATAAAGCTGACAACTAGGGTCAGAACGGTTCTGACCCTCCCTTTCTTGAATGGAGATTGGTATGGACCTTGGACTGAAGGGCAGGGGAGTCGTCATAACAGGTGCCAGCCGCGGCATCGGCCGAGCGATCGCGCTCGAGTTCGCAGCGGAAGGCGCCAACGTCGCGATCTGTGCGCGTGGGCAGGATGCGCTCGATACGACGCGTGCTGAGCTGGAGGCGCGCGGTGTCACGGTGCATGCACAAACCTGCGACGTTGCGGATTCACAGGCGCTGACCGACTTCCTGAATCAGAGTCGCGAACGTCTCGGCAGCGTCGACGTGCTGGTCAACAATTCATCGGGTTTCGGCACATCCGATGACGAGACCGGCTGGCAGATGAGCTATGCAATCGACGTGATGGCCAGCGTCCGCGCGACGTGGCAGGTGGTGCCATGGATGACCGAGGCCGGGCACGGCGTCGTCATTCATATCGCGTCTACTTCAGGTCTCGAGGCGGGATCGCCACCGTCGTATGCGGCTGCGAAAGCCGCGCTGATCAGCCACTCGAAAACGCTCGCTGCTTCGCTTGCGCCGCAAGGTATCCGCGTCAACTGCGTTGCGCCGGGCTCGATCGAATTTCCGGGCGGCATGTGGGAGCAGATCAAGCAAGGCATGCCGGCGATGTACGAACGTATCCGCGACAGCATTCCGTTCGGCCGTCTCGGTACCGCCGAAGAAGTGGCCGCGGCGGTGGTGTTTCTCGCCTCGTCCCGCGCGTCGTGGATATCGGGTGTCACGCTGTCCGTGGACGGCGTGCAGCACAAAGGGAATCTGTAGCGGCAGGCTATGCCGCAACCCGGTCAGATCGACAGCGCCTGGCCGAACGGCAATTGCACGCCAAACAGTGCCGCCATCGCGCTCATCACCGACAGGATCGCCGCGAGCAACGGCTTTTGAATGCCCGGTACGAACAGCAGCAGCGCGACGATGATCAATAGCCCGAACCGTTCCATGCGCAGGTATACCCCCAGCGCCGCTGGTGGCAGGAAGTACTGCAACACCCGCGAACCGTCCAGTGGTGGAATCGGAATGAGGTTGAACACGGCAAGCAGCACGTTGATGAAAACGCCGATCGCGGCGATCTGATACCAGGGCGAAGTCGGTGGTACACCGAGCGCGCGTGCAAATGCGAACGATGCCATCAGGCCGAGCGCGATCGCAATGTTCGCCCCGGGACCCGCGGCGCCGACCAGCGCGCCGTCGCGCCGCGGATGGTGCAGGCGCGCCAGGTTGATCGGCACGGGCTTCGCGCCGCCGAAGATGAACGGCGCGCCGGTCAACAGCAGCACCAGTGGCAACAGGATCGTGAAGAACGGATCGATGTGGGGAATCGGGTTCAACGTCAGTCGACCGGCTTCGCGCGCAGTCGAGTCGCCGAGCCGATCGGCCGCAAAACCGTGCGCCGCTTCGTGACTGGTGATCGACAGGACCGCAATGACGATGACGCCGACGAGCGTGAAGGTATCCATCGAGTCAATTACCCAATTGTGGTGCAGCCGATGCCGTTCGAGATCCCGGCGGCGGCGTCATCGGCGCATCGTCCGGCAGCAGGCTCGCGATTTCTTCGCTGATACCAATCTCGTCGACGAGAAAGCGCAACCGCGCCTCGCCGGTGAACGGTGTGCTGACCAGGTCGCCGCGCGCACCGACAACGACGCGACTACCTTCCACTGCGGCAAGACGGCCACCGTCGCGCACCACGTTCAGATTCAGATTGAAGTTGAACGGGCTCCAGGTTCGGGTCGCTTCGTGAAACGCGCTGAACTCGGCTGGTGATACGTCATATTGGTTGAAGCGGCAATCGAGCAGATCGGTTCTTCGCAGCGGATTCCAGCGTACCGTGAAGTGGCCATCGACTGAGCGCGCATCCACGCCCCAGGCGGGATGTCCGATGCTTGCGCCGGCTCGCAGCGGCAACGGCTGCATGAACAGCATCGATGCATCGACGATGTATCGTTCCCCGCCGAGATGCACCACGACCGAGCCGTGGTTCGGCGGCAGATTCGGCGCCACCATCATTGTCGCCGCAGCGCGGCGCGTATCGAAGCCGATCGAGGCGAGCAGATCGCACAGCGCGCCGTTGCCGGCCCAACAGGTTGCACCGGTACCGTGTGCGAGCCACGCCTCGAAGAATTCGTTGGGCGTATCGCCTGGTAACGCGGCCGGATTGTCCGTGCGGACATGGATGAGTTTGCGGATGTTGTCGAACGGAACGCGCTGGCACCAGGCCTGATAAAACCGGGTCAATCCAGCCAGGGTTGTCTCCGGATACGCCGTGAATCCGAGTCGTTCGAGCACGCGCTCGACGAGTTCGGGGGACAGCGGGCCGGTCTTTGAATCGGTTGTTGAAGCGATCTGTCTTTCGCCGTGCATCCAGAGTCGTTCCGTTGCGGTCTCGACGGGAGTCGAAGCTTATACGAAATCAGTCTTCTAGGGCCGGCAGCGCACGCAGCGATTCGACGAGCGCCTGTGGTGGCGCTTTCTCGTTTCGCCAGTGTCGATACGCATCGACGACGTCAGAGAATGCGACGTGGCGTTTGCTCAGCTCGCCGCGTTGGCCGCTTGAACCGTCGTGTCCCGCGACCCCTTCATTGCCGGGGGGCTGTGCCGGTTGCGAACCCCGCACGCCTTTGCAGCCGGCGCCGCCAGGACCGCCAGGCCCGCCGCGGCCGGCGTCACCCGGCTTGCCGGCGATCGCGCTGACGTGGGGCGGCGCATTCGCATACCAGACCGTGATCAGCCCGGCGGAACCGCCATTGCCGGCATCACCGCCGTTGCCGCCGGTTTTGCCGCGCGCGGCGAGTCCATATCCGCGCGGCCCGCAATAGCCCCTGCGGCCGGCTGCGCCTGTATATCCTCGTTGGCCGCTGCCACCGGCGCCGCCGTTCGCAATCACCGCGCCCTGGGTGAATTCGGCCGCTGCGACATACACGGCACCGCCGGGGTCGCCATCACTGCCTGCCTGTCCCGGCCGGCGTCCGCTGCGACCGTTCGTACCGGAGACGTCGAAGGATCCATTCACGATGTGGGGCGCAACGACGGTGAGTTGCCCGGACGGAATCCAGATGCGGGCGTCCGGCGCGAACTCGATTTCGTTGGCGATCAGCAGTGCCGGCCCGGTCAGCAGCACGTGACCGACAACACGAATACGTTTCGCGATGACGACGCCGTCGGCCGGGAGTTCGATATGCGCATTTGCGTCGAGCGTGCGTTCGGCAACGGTGCCGCCCTGATCACCGACCATATCGCGTTGTGCATCGGGTGTGTGCGGCCACGGAATCAGGATCAGCAGCCATACGACGGTCAACAGCGCGAGGCCGATCGGCCACGGGTGCGCGCGGGCGAAGTCACGCCAGTGTTCAAGGTTCGTGAGGCTATCTTGTTGTTCCAATTAGCGTTCCGATGTCTCGAGACAGCAGTTCCAATCGCATTATTGGACCCGTTTGTGCTTGCGGCTACCGCGATTGAGCGCACACCTGCCGTCTGTTGCGCGCCGCTATTACGAGGCGCATGAGCGCTGCACCACGCATCGTTGGGGTTGCGTATCGCCGGCGAGATGGCTGTTTTATAGTCCGACTTCGTATAGTCCGCCTTTTTTGGGCTAAGGCGCGACAGGGCAAACTCGATGGCAATTCGAATGACCAAGCCGTGGAGTCGAATCGACGATGCGGCACTCGCGATCCTACCCGGGCAACTCGGCGTATTCGAACTGGCCGACGCAGCGGGCAAGGTGATCTATATTGGCCGCGCCGACGCCCGCAGCCTGTTCGGTCTGCGTAGTGAAATCACGCAGCGCGTATCATTGATCGCTGCTGCGCGCGCGTATCGACTTGAAATCACCACGGCCTATCACACACGCTATCTGGAACTTCTGATGCTGCATCGCGCCGACCACGGCACGCTGCCGCAGTTCAACGAGCCGATACCGAGTCTTGGCAGACTATCGCCGCTTCGATAACGGCATGAACAAGGTGAAGCCATCAAGGTGAAGCGATGAATCTGAATCCGACACCCGAGCAGGAACTCATCGTATCGATGGTGCGGCGTTTCGTCCGCGAGCAGATCGTGCCGCTCGAACTCGGACTGGATCCGGATGCCGACGAGTTGCCACAGGCGGATGCCGCGCGACTCGTTGCGATGGTCAAGGAAATGGGCCTGTACGGCCTCGACATTCCACCCGAATACGGCGGCCCGGACATCGACCTGACGACGCGCACGTTGATTGCGTTCGAAACATCACAACACCGTGCCGGCCTGTACGCGCCGTGTTACGGCGTATTCGGCGGCGCCGGCCTGGCGCAGCTGTTCGAGGCCAACGACGACCAGAAAACACGCTATCTGGAACCGATGCTGCGCGGCGAGAAACGCGGCTTCTTCGGCCTGACGGAACCATCGGGGGGCAGCGATCCGGCGCGCGCGATTCGCACCCGCGCCGTGCCTGACGGCGACGATTGGATCATCAACGGCTCCAAGATGTTCATTTCCGGCGCCGACCGGGCGCACTTCGGGCTGGTATTCGCGCGTACCGATCCCGACAAGGGACGCGGTGGCGTGACCTGCTTCATCGTCGACACCGATGCGCCGGGGTTCCATGTGCGGCGCATCGTCCATACCCTGCGCGCGGCGCGTTACGCGACCGAACTGTCGTTCGAAGACATGCGCGTGCCGAACGCAAACGTGCTCGGCAAAGTGAACGGCGGCTTCGCGATCGCCAATGACCGGTTGTCGCGGCAGCGCATTCCGTACGCAGCGGGCTGCATTGGTGTCGCAATCCGCGCTCACGAGATGGCGGTGGAGTATGCCGGACAGCGCGAGACATTCGGCGCGCCGTTGTCGAGCCGTCAGGCGATTCAATGGATGCTCGTCGACAACGAGATCGACATCGAAAACGCGCGCTGGCTGACGCTGGTTGCCGCCGACCGTGCTGAGCGCGGCGAGTCGTTTCGTAAGCAGGCGGCGATGGCGAAGCTGGTCGCCACCGAAGGCGCCAGCCGTGTCGTCGACCGTTGCATGCAGATATTCGGCGGTTACGGCGTAACGAAGGATTTTCCGTTCGAACGCTGGTATCGCGAGATGCGTATTCGCCGCATCGGTGAGGGGCCGAGCGAAGTGCAGCGGCACATTATTGCAAGGGACATTCTCGGCGCGTCGCTGCGGTAGGCGTGCTGCGTGCTGTATGCCAATATCGGGGACGATTCACCGGAGCCACGCTATGAGCCAGTTCGAAGCGAACCCAACCCACGCAGAGGCAGATATCACGGCGGTTTCTTCGCCCTATGTGCCTCCCCTCGAACGCACGCAAGGCCAGCCACCTCCGATTGCCGCAAACGGGGGCCGGTCCTACATGTCCTTCGAGAAGGATGGCGACGCCGGCACCGGTGCTGCAACGCAGGCGGCGCTCGCCGAGATTGCCGCAGGCCATGGACGTGCAGTCGACGACCTGCTTGAGAAAGCGCCCCCCGGACCGATTCAAACCAAGTGGGGCATCGGATTTCGTCGTTACGCAGAGTGCGTGGAGCATATTCGGGCGAACCATATCGAAGCGCCCGATGGCGGCCTGGCGCTGCCGCTGCGCTATACCATTTTCGAGCAACCGTCCTATTCGATCGTATCGAGCAACGCACTCTGGCGCGACCCGACGCGTGAAGTCGAGGCGAATGCGTTGCGCCAGGACGAGCGGGACAGCGCGCGGCGAGCCCTCTATTTTCCGCAGGTAATGCGCGATGCACGGCGAATCGGGGAGTACTACCCGGGCCTTTCACCGAACAGCCCCCAATGCATGGATAAGCTTGGCGTTGCGCTGGCCCGCTGCGAATCCAAATGCGAGAACTTCTACGACGCGGCGGAAGTGGAACGCGTGTTCTACCCGGAGATGGAGAAACTCCTGCTTGAGTTCTTCCCGGACGCGACCGATGCGCTGGTGTACAACCACGATGTGTTCGACAAGGATTATTCGGGCGATCGCAGCGAAGATCAGGCCAGCAAGAACCCCGGCGTCAATGCCCAGTACGCCAATCTGGTCCACAACGACCTGAACGACAACAGCGGCCGGGTACGTTGTCGGGAACTGTTGACGAAGAACCTGCGCAACTTCGGGCGCGAGCAACGCTACACGGCGGCGCAGGCCGACGCGAAGATGTCGCGGCGGTTCATGTCGATCAATCTCGCCAAGCCGATGGAAACCGTGCGACAGAATCCCTTCGTGCTTTGCGCCTGGCCGTCGTTTGCGGACCAGCCGTACATCACCAACTATCGTGTTTATGACGACCGGGTCGGTGAGACCACGCGCTTCACGTATCGTCCTGAACACGAGTGGTATTGGCTGCCCGCACAGACACCCACCGAGGTCTCGATGCTGAAGTGCTATGACTCTGTCACCGACGGCTCCGTCTCGCGCTGGTCGTTCCACACCGCCTGCGTCGATCCAACGGCGCCGAAGGATGCGCCATGCCGCAAAAACGTTGTAGTGCGATCTTACGTGTTTTTTTGAGGCTCTGCTAACGGGCTGACTCGGTCGCAGTGCAGCAAAAGCAACCACGCCTCACGGCAAGCATGAGGCGCGGTGGCGAGGATCTTCTCCAGTCTGCTGGTCAGCCTACCGCCATTGTTATTGCCCCTCGCGCGTACTAAGGTCGCAACACTCCTCACGGCAAGCATGGGGCGCCGTCGTGAAGACTTTCTCCGGTCTGCTGATCAGCCTGTTGCTGGTTCCCGCAATCGCGCTGGCAACCTTGAAAGTGGAACTCACCAACGCGCGAGTCGCGAGAGGCGAATACCTCGTCAAGTACGTTGCCGGCTGCAATGGCTGCCATCAGGAACGTGCCATGGACCGATACAGTTATCCACCCAAGCAAGGCAAGCTGATGGCGGGTGGGCTGGTCTTCACGGACCTCAGCGAACATGCCGCAACGCCTAATCTTACGCCGTACGCACTCGGGGACTGGACTGACCAGGAGATCCTTGACGCGCTGACCCGAGGCGTCGCAAAAGATGGGCACGTGTTGAACCCCACCATGCCGTACCACATCTATGGCACGCTCGACCGCGAAGAACTGTACTCGATCATCGCGTATCTGCGTACGCTCAAACTCATCAAAGCCGGACCGTATCGCCGCGATTATCCAGGCGACTTCAAACCTTTCGAACCCAAGCTCGGATCGTTGGCGCGGCCTGCACCTAATGCGAGCGACGTTGAGAAAGGCAGATACCTGGTCACGATTGCCGACTGCAACGGGTGCCACCAGGGACCGGGCGAACAGCAGGAGGACCAACCGGCGTTTATGGGGGGATTCGAATTTCCGCTGCCGGGGCTCGGCCTGATGCGTTCCGCGAACCTGACCCCCGACAACGAGACTGGGATTGGCACATGGACGCGCGACGCATTCATCGCCCGTTTCAAGGCAATGCGCGGTCAGGAAAATGTCGTGGTCGTGCGAGGTGCCCCTAACACCGTGATGCACTGGTGGTCGTTCTCGTACATGACGGACGAGGATCTGGGCGCCGTCTACAGCTTTTTGCGAACGCTGAAGCCCGTCAAAAATGCCGTGGTGCGATTCGAACCATTGCCCGGGGAGTACTCGAGCCCGAACTGGAGCGAGCTGAACACGGATGCAGCTATCAGCAGACAATAACGTTTGAAAGATGGTGCGGCCATTTCGGCTCTGGGTCGCAAATCAACCTTCGCCGTGGTCCTGTCCTCCGGACCCGCTACGCGGTGTCTCGCAAAGCAGCGCGCTCAGCATCGCGTACCGCGCGGCACAAACCGACCTGATGATCCGTCTCGGCCGCAGTCCAACCCAACAAAGGTGCCATCGCGTCCGCGGCTGGCTGCAGTGCGGCCAGCCCGGCGTCGAGATCGAAGTGCGCACGGGCGCTGCGCCGCAACCAGTAGTCCTCCAAGGTCAGCGCGCCCTCGCGCAGCACGGCATGACGTGCTTCGGCGTCGATGCCGGCGGTCAAGCCGAGGGCTTCGTCGCCATACAGCCGCGTCAGGCGTTCGGCTTCGGCCTCGCCAAGCCCGCCCTTGATCAGCCGCTGCGTGAGCTGCGCAGGCGATTCGGTCAATGCACCGCCCGGTAGTGTTTCCTCTGCGGTCGTGCTGGCGACGCCGCCGTGGCCGAGGCGTTTGGCGCACAGATCGACGATGCGCTCGGCCATGCGCCGATAAGCGGTCAACTTGCCGCCGGCGATCGTGACGACACCGGCCGGCCCTTCCATCACTTCATCGCGCCGCGAAATTTCCGATGGAGATTTTTTGCCGGGCTGGGCGATCAACGGCCGGATGCCGGACCACAGCGCAGTTACGTCGTCGCGCTGTAGTGGGGCAGAGATGAACACGCGATTCGCGGCATCGAGCAGGTAGTCGACATCGTCGCTGGTAATGTTTGGCCAGTACGCGCTGTCTGGATAGAACGTATCGGTGGTACCGAGATAGGCAACCCTGCCGCGCGGTACGACGAATACGCCGCGATCATCGGCCGCGCTCATCGTCACGGTGTGATTGATCGGCAGGCGTTGGCGTGAGATGACGAGGTGAACGCCCTTGGTCAGCGCGAGACGGTCGTCCGCGTCGGTGCGCTCGAGTTTGCGAATGTGATCCGCCCACGGCCCGGTTGCATTGACGATCACGCGTGCGCGCACATGCGTCGTGAGACCCGCCTGCAACTGGTCGGTCACCGTCAGCCCCTGCGCAATCCCGTTGGCGCATTCGATCGCCGTCACGCGCGCGTAGTTCGCAACCATCGCGCCGTGCTTCGACGCGCTGCGTACATTCGCCAACGTCAGCCTCGCGTCGTCGGTAACGTATTCGGGATAGACGATTGCGCCGCTGAGTCCTTCGGTCGCCAGCACAGGTTCTTCGCGCGACAGCCGCTCGACACTCCATGATTCATGTCTGTCGTCTGCTTCGACGCTGCCGAGCTTTTCGTAGGTCCACAATCCCGCCCGGAATTTTGCAATCGCCGCGCGGTTGCGCGCGGGGACGATGAATAGTGTGCGCTGCGCGAGGTGCGGTGCGATATTGCGTACCGTCTTGCGTTCCAGCGCCGCTTCGCGCACCAGTGCCATGTCGCCTTGGGCGAGATAGCGGATGCCGCCGTGCACCAGCTTCGACGAACGGCTCGATGTGCCGGCGGCGAAGTCGCCCGCTTCGAGCAACGCAACCGACAGGCCGCGCATCGCGGCGTCGCGCGCGATGCCGGCCCCGGTGATACCACCGCCGATGACCGCAATGTCGAATACGTCGGCGGCCAGTGTGGTGGATAGTTTCGTGCGGTCGCGCAGATCAAGATCAGCTGAGTTCATAAAGGTATGGGCCGATTCCGTTCGGCACAGTTGCGTGGCTGCGAATGAGGAGGGCGGCGATTATACCGATAGCGCCGCGGAACGCTTGAGGCGATTCTGCGATATCGTGTGTGCAACGTTCATGCGGGCTGCAACGGAATCCGGCATTGCGGCAGCGGTGTGGCCGGCGGGGTGCTGCAAAGCCCTCCCGGAATGCGGCGTTTTTCTTCAACCGATTGGAAAGCACGGAGTTTGCAGATCGATGTCTGACGTATTCGAGCGAATCGATGGGCCATTGCGCGAATGGATCGAACGGCAGCATATGTTCTTCGTTGCCACGGCTCCGCGTGGCGACGATGGCTTCGTAAACTGTTCGCCAAAAGGGCTCGATTCGCTGCGCGTACTCGACGAATCCACCGTCGCCTATCTCGATCTGACCGGCAGCGGCATCGAGACGGTTGCGCACGTGAAACAGAACGGTCGCATCGTGGTCATGCTGTGCGCGTTCGAAGGTCCGCCTCGAATTGTCCGCCTGCATGGTCGGGGCCATGTGGTACATCCGGGCGATGCGACGTTTGACGCGTTGACCGCGCAGTTCCCGGCACAACCCGGTGTGCGCTGCGTGATCCGCATCGACGTGGCGCGCATCAGCGATTCATGCGGCTACGCAGTGCCTTTGATGGACTTCGTCGGCGATCGAGAAGTGTTGACGAAATGGGCCGAAAAGCGGGGCGCCGACGGCATCAGTGACTATCAGCGCACGCACAATACAGAGAGTCTCGACGGCTTGTCGGGCGTCGATTGGCTTTGACTTGTACGCACGCTGCTCCAGAATCAATATCTTCTGCCCATCGAGGTAAATGACGTGACCAAGCTCGCCTCCAAACTGAACTACAGCGAAGCCGAACTCATGAGCAATCATGACTACGCCAAGCCACACGTGATCAGTGGGCGCCGCATGCACGGCGGTTTCGACGCACACGGCACTTACATTCCGCCGCGCGCGAAGCTGCGCAACGAGGCGCTCGATGCGTGGACCGCGGCGCTACGCCAGCGCGGCGGTGATCTGTTTGCGGCCGATGCATCGTTACTGACCGGTGCGCGCATGCCGAATGTCGAACAACAACGCATCCTGCTGCGCAACGATCTCGGCCAGACGTTCTGGAACGGCCTCACCACCACCGGCAAGATCGAGGGGCGCGGCCGCGTGCTCGCGGAGATGCAGTTTCCCGACCTGCAGAAAGTCATCAAAGAGGACATTTCGCAGATGGCAATCGGCCATCTGCGGCGCGGGCTGCTGGTAGCGCACGGTATCGACGAGGGCGGCGAGCCCGACAAAGGCATTGGCGGCCACGATGTGATGTGGTTCGTCGCGCGCGATCTGGTGTTCGATGCCGGCGTGTTCCCGGACATTGAACCGCCCCAGAGCATAAGCCGCCCCGAAGCCGGCAAACGCTGGATGCCGGAATTGCCGCCCGAATACGAAGGCATGCTGTCGTTCCTGATGAACCTGCTGTTGATCGAGTTTCGTGCCGAGATCGGATTCGCAATCACCCAGAAGGTATTTCGAACGACAGACCTGTTCGTCGATCGGCGCGAGAACGCCGAGGAAGCAGCCGAGATCATCGAGCGGATTCGTACCGACGAAGAAATTCACGTGCGCTCGCTGCGGCTCTACCTCGGCGAACTGCGTGAACTGACGTTCAAAACCGTCGGCGGCGGCGAACTACCGGGCGCTGCATTGATCGATCGATTCTGGGCCGGGCTCATCAACTGGGCCACAGTCGAACAACCACGCCTGGTCGCGATGCAGCAGTACGAATTGATCAAAGCGCGGATCCTGAAACATCGCGAAGGCGACCGCATCCTGCGCGAGTTCGATGCAGTATCGGATCTGCGTCCAGCGGTTGCCGCCGCGGGCTGAGGGTCAGAGCGACTCTGACCCTAGCGCTTGTAGCTCACACCCATCCCGGCGCGCGCGTCGGTGTTTACGCCGTACGGCGCGATCGGATAACGCAGGCCGTTGCGCGACAGCGCGTCGAGGCCGGCGATCACCTTCGGCAGGAAGGCCGGTGGCAGCGCGATCAACATCTCGTCTTCCATCACGCCGCCGTAGCGGCGCTCGGCGAAGCAGGGGATCGATACGCTCGGCTCGCCCGTTGCAAGCGCCCGGCCCCAGGAGTCCGCGCAGGCCGATTCACCGACGCATCCCCAGTTGAGCTTCTTGTAACCAGTCCACTGTAACCCATTGATAAATAATATCATCTGCGCGGGGGTTGCATAGATCAAACAAATGTCGGGCGGGTTCAGGCGGCCCGACGCGAGCGGGCTGACCGCCATCGCTTCGTAGCGCCCGAACGGCACTACATCCATCGCGTGCTGGTGCGCGCTCGACTCTTCGCGATTCTCGAACCAGACGCCGGCCATGTTCTTACCCGACAGCCACTCGTCGCTGCGCTCGCTCAGCCCGATCACGGTGGAGCATTGCGCGCCGACGAGATCATCGACGGTGATGCCGACGGTCCAACCGTTGCGCGTGGCTTGGCCGACGATCTGATCGGTGGTGTGGATCGCGTTGGGGCGTCGGATCTTTTCAATCGCTTCCATCTCCGCACGCGTTTCGAACAGCTTCATGCCGATCGGCGTCGTGCGCAGGCGCAGCAGACGATTCAGATCGTCGACCAGATCGCCCCACGCGAAGTGCGTCTGATCGGTTGCGATGACGGTGCTGGCCATGAGTCGATGTCCGATGATTTGAATGGCCCGACGATAGCGCAGCCTGGTGCGGTTCGCACTCGCCGGTCGCGCGTATTTGCCTTATGGCGCTGGCGCCACCGTCGGCAGGAAATCTTCGATGACCTGCACCAGGCGCTCCGGCTGATCGAAATGCACCATGTGGCCGGCACCTTCGATTTGCACGTGCCCGGCATTGCGAAAGCAATGCAATCGTTCGGCGAGTTCATCGTTGCCGAATCGGCCGTCCCAATTGGCAATCGGCATCTGAGCCATCCAGTATTCGTGCGCAAGATCGGCAGTCACGATCAGTGTCGGGCATTGCACCGCCCGCCAACGTTCGCGGTTCTGCGCCGGATCCGTCGTCAGCCAGGTCTGGCCGACGCGCTGATCGAATTTCCAGTACAGCTTGCCGTCATCCGCAATGGCAGTGCCGTGCTCGGCGAGCCAATGCGCCCGCTCCTCGCTCAGGCGCGGGTTGTTCGCCCGCAGGCGTTCGGCGGCAAACGCAACGCTCGGTAGCGGCCGGCCGCGTTCGGCCAGTTGCATCGTCGATAGCAACTGCGCGCGCTGCGCAACGCGTTTTGTTTCGGCGTCCCTGTCGTATCGCCGATCCGGCGGCCCCAGCCCTTCGACGATCACGAGGCCGCGTACCTGCTCCGGAAACAGCGCTGCGTGATGTGCCGCGATCTGCCCACCGAGGCTGTGACCGACGACCACCGGCGCCGCGTGCGTGAGTTCCGCGATGACTCGATAAAGATCGTAAACGAACAGCGACATCGAGTAGTGGTTGGATTTGGCGCTGTCGCCGTGGCCGCGCAGTTCCGGCAGCACCACGTAGTGACGCTCCGCCAGCGGCTCCGCGATTACAAACAGGCTGGCGGCGACGTCGCGAATGCCGTGCACGATGACCAGCGGCGCGTTGCGTGGATCGCCGAGTGTGAACACGTTGAGCGCCGCGTCCGCAGACACGACGCAGTGTCGAGTGGGTTGTCTCATGTCGGAGAGATATGCGCGGCCGTGTGCGCCTGAACTACCCCGTTAGCGCTTCGCTTTCTGTGCGGCTGTCTGCAGCGGCTTGAACTGCGGCGGACGTCGTTCCATGAATGAGCGCACGCCTTCTCGGAAGTCGTCGCGCTTCAGGCTTTCGGCCATCAGCTTGTTGGTATCGCGCATTGCCTCGCCGAGCGGCATATTCAAGTGGCGGTACACTTGCTGCTTCATCACCATCAACGATGTCGGCGCGGCGCTGGCGGCGAGTTGCTTGATGTAATTGGCCGCCTCTGTGGCGGAGGTGCCGGTATCGCACAGGCGCTCTGCAAGCCCGAGCTCACGCGCTTCGACGCCGTCGAATTTGCGCGCGCTCCACAGCAGGTCCAGCGCGCGGCCGGGGCCGATCAACCGCGGCAGCAGCCAGCTTGCGCCGTGTTCGGCAACGAGCCCGCGCTGCGAAAACGCGGTCGTGAATTTCGCGGTCTTCTCGACGAAACGCATGTCGCACAGCAACGCGAAGCAGAAGCCCAGCCCGGCGCAGGCGCCGTTGATCGCGGCAAGCAGCGGTTTGCGGATGGACAGCAGATAGGCATACGTCACCTGAAAGTCGTCGCCCATGTCCGGATCGCCGGGTTCGGCCGCGAGCGGCGCCAGATCGTCGGCGCTGCCGCCGGAGCCGGATGACATATTGTTCAACGCGTTCATGTCCATGCCGGCGCAGAAGCCGCGCCCAGCGCCTGTCAGGATGATCCCGACGACGCTCTCGTCGCGTTCGGCTTCGGCGAGCGCGTGACGGATCTCGGCCAGCATCCGGGTGGTGAACGCGTTGAGATTGTCGGGACGGTTCATCGTGATCGTGGCGACAGGGGCATCGACCGAATACAGGATGTGCTGATACATGGCGAATTCTCTTATCTGGAGGTCGGGTATGCCGTTCAGCGTAGCGAATTCCGCAACCGCAGGCGAGAGTCGCCGCAATGTCACGAACGATGTCACGGGCATGCGACGAGCGATGTCACGAGCACTGTCACGAGCAATGCCACGAACGGGGCGGCGATTTTCCGCGGCATCTTTCGGTAACATCGCCGCCGATGTTGAACGGCCGGGTATTTGAATGAGTCGCGGATTGATGGGTTTCATCGCGTTTCTCGGCGTGGTCGCGCTTGCGCTGGGTATCGCCGGGTTTCTGTTGGGCCCGAACATTCTCCGCTTTGTCTTTCATACCGAGCGACGCACCGAACCGGTTGTGATCGTTAACCTGCTCGACTTCGCGGACCCCACACAGCAGGCGGTGTACCGGCGTACCTTCGAACGGCCCGCCATGCTGCTGATCGATGCGCTCGGTGGCCGTGGGATCTGGACTGCACGTGCCGACCGTGTGGTCAGCGGCGATGTCTTTGATGGTTGGCCAATGCTCGAACTGGTGAGTTATCCGTCACGCTCGGCGTTCATCGAGCTGGTTACGAGCAGTGACTACCGCGCGTTGCACGGTGCGCGCGCGAAAACGCTGAAGCGCAGCGCGCTATTCTCGGCGACGCCGGGGGCCGGATACGACGCCACCGTGAATGTGCAGGGCACGCAAGCGCAGGCGGTGCGCCTGCTGGCCGGCGCACATGGCGATTCGATCGATCGCTACGACGCGAAGTGGCTGGGCGAGGACGCTTCGATGCTCGCGCAGCACGGTGGCAAGCTCATCTGGCGCGCCAGTTTGAATCCGTTGGTGGCCGATGCCCCGCAGCAATTCGACGCAATGCTGATCTACGGTTTCAGCGATGCAGCGCACCGCATGGCCTGGGTACGCGACACCGAGCGCGAAACACTGCAAACACTGCAGCGACGGCTGTTTCAGCGCGATGTGCTGCTGCTTGCGGATACGATGACGGATACGATGATTGGGGGCCAGCCGAGCGGCGATGGCCCGCAGCGTCAGGACGCGGCCCCGGACGCATCGCCGGCCATTTCGTCTCCATCCGGTGAAGCGCCGGCCAACGGACCGTAGGCAAATATCCGCACGATCCGGTACGCATCGAATTCGTTGAGGTTGGGCTGCGTGCGTGCGTCGATCTGCGTCATCAGCCGATAGCCAGGTTCCGGTATCTCGGTGACGCGTGAATCGGCCACGACAACGTTGCGCGCGATGCGCTGTGCCGCGGAGAGCAGCGGCAGATTGCTGCGGTCGTACAGAACGTCGGCCAGCAACGCAATGTCGAATTCGGCGCCGGCGTCACCCAGATTGCCGCAGGTGCGCAGGCGCACGCCGTTGATCTGCGCGTTGGCGCGGGTTGATTGACGTGCGGTTTCGTCGCTGTCGCAGGCGATCACCGATGCGGCGCCGTTGCGCAGTGCGGCGATACCGGCGATGCCTGAACCCGACCCTAGATCGAGCACCCGCGCCCCGCGCACCCACTGCGGATACCGATGCAGCCATTGCGCCAGGCCGAGGCCGCTACCCCAGCACAATGCCCAGTACGCGGGTTGTTTCAGCACCGCCTGCATCACGTCGCCCGGCAACGGGCCGATGGGAAAATCCGCATTGATCAGCCCGAGCCTGATGCCGCCGCAGCCCGGCAGTGTCTGTACGACGATCCGGCCCATTGGCAGCGTTGTATGCAACGCGTCGTTCAGCGTCCGTAGCGCGTGCTCGACAAGCTGAATTGAGTCTGCTTTCATCGACGGCTTCGAACGGGGATACAGCCAAGGTCGGGCCTCCCGCGCGGCTCGATCATCGCATCGAGCGGGAAGTCCCGACCCGCCCGGGCGTCTAACGATAGGAGTAAGGGGATACCCATGCCGATGATTCTCAATGAAGAGCAGAACATGCTCAAGGACACCGCGAAGGCGTTCTGCAGCAGCAACGCACCGATCTCGCAGCTGCGAAGCTTGCGTGATTCGGACAGTGCCGACGGCTTCGACCGGGGCACATGGGCGAAGATGGTGGAACTTGGCTGGTCTGGTATCCCATGGCCGGAAGAGTATGGCGGGCTCGCGTTCGGCTACAAAGGTCTCGGCGTGGTCACGCAGGAAACGGGGCGTACGTTGGCGGCAAGTCCGTTGGTCAGCACGGTCTGGGTCGGTGGCACGGCCATCAATGTTGCCGGTTCGCAGGAACAGAAGCACGAACTGCTGCCGCGCATCGTCAGCGGCGAACTGATCGTTGCGCTGGCGCTCGAGGAATCGCACCGCCACGCGCCGTTCGAGATCGCAACCCGGGCGCGCGAAAAGGACGGCGTGTTCAAGATCAGCGGCAAGAAAACGTTCGTGCTCGACGGTCACGTGGCGGACAAGCTGGTCGTCGTCACGCGCACATCGGGCAAGAAGGACAGCCGCGAAGGACTCACGCTGTTTCTGATCGACCGTAAGACGAAAGGCGTCAAGGTGACCCGCACCAAGATGGCCGACAGCCGCAATGCCGCGAACATTCAGTTCCGCGCCGTGCAGGCGAACCGCGACCAGATTCTGGGTGAACTCGGCGGCGGCGCCGACGTACTCGAACGCACACTCGATGTAGCCCGCATCGGCCTCGCCGCCGAGATGCTCGGCGCGACCGAGGAATGCTTCGAACGCACCATAGCCTACCTCAAAGAGCGCGAGCAGTTCGGCGTGCCGATCGGTTCGTTTCAGGCGTTGAAACACCGCGCCGCGGACATGTTCTGTGAAGTGGAATTGTCGAAATCGGTGGTGCTCGAAGCGCTGACTGCACTCGACGAAGGCCGCGATACGAAGGAAATCGCCAAGCTCGCGAGCCTTGCAAAAACCAAGGTCGGCGAGACGTTCACGCGGGTATCGCGCGAAGGCATTCAGATGCACGGCGGCATCGGCATGACCGACGAGTTCGATATCGGTTTCTTCATCAAGCGCTCGGCCGTCGCGGAGCAAACGTTCGGCGATGCGAACTTCCATCGCAATCGCTATGGCGAACTCGAAGGCTACTGAGCCTAGGGATCTATTCGCGCAGGGAACGCTCCGGGGCGACGCCCATCACGTGTCCCACCTGCGCCGGCGTCTCGAGATGCCGGTGTGCCTGCATCATCGTCGCGATGCGCTGCCGTATGTCAGCGGGGAAGGGCCCGGCCCGGCGCGAGGCCATGTCGACGTGCAACGATAGTTGTTCGGACGTGGCAGCGAGATAGCCAGCCTCGGCGTGATGCATTGCGCCGAACATGTGTAGTCGTTTCTCGTCCCAGTCGAGCAGTTGGTAGGTGACTCGCAGCGGATCGTCGAGTTGCACTTCCCGCGCATATGTGACGTGCGCTTCGACGATGAAGCACGAGCCGCCGCTACGAACGTACTCGGTGCCGATTCCGAGCGCGTCGAACACATGGTCGAGCGACTGATCGAACAGCAGGTTGTAGTACGCCATGTTCATGTGCCCGTTGTAGTCGATCCACGCGCGTTCCACGCGACGCGGCGGGCAGACGAATGGCGCGGTCATGCGAACCTCCAATGACGAGCAGTACCGTTGGCAGACGCCGATGGTAGGTGAAACGATACCGCGCCGCAGCTTCTGCCGAGAGCTCTCGGCATTGCGGCGGTATCCCGATGTCTGCATCATCGAACCCATTCAAGGATCGGGTGAGGGCATCGAGTGGACCCAACGCAACTGAGATTTCCGACCAAGGTTGCGTATGGTGTGGGGCAGGCGGCCGAAGGTCTGAAGAATGGCGCGTTCGGCATCTTCGTTCTGTTCTACTACAACCAGGTATTGGGTCTGTCCGGCACGCTGGCGGGCCTCGCACTGGGCGTTGCACTGGTGTTCGACGCGATCAGCGATCCACTGGCGGGATCGCTGTCCGATCACTGGCGTTCCAGGCTCGGCCGGCGTCATCCGTTTCTATACGCCGCCATCATTCCGATGGCGGCATCGTTCTACTTTCTGTTGTCGCCTCCCGCCGGGCTCGGTCAGTTCGGCCTGTTTGGCTGGTTGCTGACGTTCTCGGTACTGGTACGGGGCGCGATGACGATGTACTACGTACCGCACGTTGCGCTGGGTGCGGAGCTTTCGACAAATTTCGAAGAACGCACCGCGGTGGTCGGCTACCGCCAGTTCTTCGGCACCTTCGGTGGCTTGTTGGCGGTGATCGTCGGGTTTGGCTACTTCTTCGCCGCCACGCCGGCGTTCCCATACGGCCAGTTCAATCATGCCGCGTATCCGCCTTATGCGGCGACACTGGCGATTCTGATGGCGCTGGCGATCTTTACCACGGCTCGCGGTACCCAGAGTCAGATTCCACGCCTGCCGCAGCCCAGCGGCCGCGCGGAACAGCTCGATTGGCGTGGCGTGCTCGCGCGGATGCTGCGCGAGGTCGTCGATGCGCTGCGCAATCCATCGTTTCGCTGGCTGTTTTTCGGCGTGCTGATCGTATTCCTGATGGTCGGTGTCGATGCGTCGCTGAATCTCTACATGAATACGTACTTCTGGGAGCTGAACTCCAAGGATCTGCTGTACTTCTATATCGCCAGCCCGCTGGGCGTCATGATCGGTGCGACGTTCACGAGCAAGCTGAACAGATGGTTCGACAAAAAACCGTCGGTGGTGTGGGGCACATCCTGGTGGGCCGTGTGCCAGATTGTGCCGGTGGTGTTGCGGCTGCTCGATCTGTTTCCGCAGAACGGTACCCAGGCGCTGGTTGTGACCCTGATCGCCGTCAAGTTCCTGCAAGGGGTCGGGGTTGTGCAGGCGCTGGTGACATTCGGCTCGATGGTGGCGGATGTCGCCGATGAAAACGAACTGCGCACCGGTAAACGCCAGGAAGGTATCTTTTTCGCTGCGGTGTCGTTTGCGAACAAATGCACTACCGGCTTCGGCAACATCATCGCCGGGGTCGCGCTGGATGCCATATCGTGGCCACGGGGCATAAACGTTCAGACCGCCGCAGATGTCCCCGCGCAGACGATTCATCAACTCGGTCTGCTGTACGGACCGATCGTGGCAGGCTTCGTCGTGGTCAGCGTGTGGTGCTACAGCCATTATCATCTGACCCGTGAGCGGCACCAGCAAATCATGATTGCGCTGGCCGAGCAGCGGCGCCAACGAGCGGACGAAGCGGCATGAAGACAACAACCGGCGCGGATCTCGCATACCAGGCATTGCGTGCGCTCGACGTGGAGCACGTGTTCGGCCTGGTCAGCGTGCACAACATTCCCATCTACGATGCGATTTTGCGCCAGGGCGGGATTACGCCAATCGACATGCGCCACGAGCAGGCCGCAGTGCATGCGGCTGACGGCTATGCGCGCAGCAGCGGCCGGCTCGGGGTTGCGATCACGAGCACCGGTCCTGGCGCGTGCAATGCGGTACCGGGCCTGTTCGAAGCCGGGTTTGCATCGTCGCCGGTGCTGATGCTGACAGGCCAGATCGACACGCCGTACCTCGGCAAGGGAAAAGGCTTCCTGCACGAAGCCGAGCAACAACTGGAGATGCTGCGCACGGTGACCCGGCGGGCCGAACGCGTGAGCCGCGCAGACGACATCGCGGATGTGATCATACGCGTTGCCAACGACGCGATGACGGCGCGGCCGCAACCGGGCGCCGTCGAGATTCCGATCGATCTGCAGTATCGGAACATCGATACCGCCATGCCATCGATGCCGGCGCGTTCCGCTGCGGCGGCCAACCCGGCTGCGATGGCCGATGCCGCGCGTTTGATCGCCGAGACATCGCGCCGCGTGATCTGGGCAGGTGGCGGTGTGATCAGCGGTAATGCGGCGGCGCTGCTGCAGCGGCTCGCCGAAGCGCTCGACGCACCAGTATTCACCTCTGCCAACGGTCGTGGCGCGATCGCAGAAGATCATGCGCTGGCGATGGGCCCGCTAACCGCACAAGCCGAACTGCGCGATACGCTCGCGGATGCCGAACTGGTGATCGCGATCGGCACACGCTTTCAAGGCGGTGCGACCAGCAACTGGAGCGTGAAGCTGCCCGGGCGGCTGCTTCACATCGACGCCGATTCGGCCGTTGTCAATCGCAACTATCCCGCGGACGTTGCGCTGATCGGCGACGCCGAAGCGTCGCTTGCGGCGCTGCTGGCGGCGCAGAATGCGCAAGCCGGCGATCCGGAGTTCCTGCTTCAGGCACAGCAGCGCCGTGATGCGGCGCATTTGGCCATTCGCGCACAAATGGGGCTGGATCACCAACGCATCATGGATGCGATCCGTCGTGCACTTCCGCGGCAGGGCAACATCGTTAGAGATGCGACGGTACCGGCGTACATCTGGGGTAACCGGTTGCTGCCGATATTGATGCCGCGCACGTCGCTGTCGACGACATCGGCTGCGATTGGTCCGGGCCTGCCGCTGGCGATCGGCGCGGCCGTGGCGACCGGCGAAAAGACCGTCGTGATCCAGGGCGATGGCGGCTTCATGCTGCACATCGGCGAGCTGGCGAGCGCTGCGCAGTATCAATTGCCGATCATCGTCTGCGTGTTCAACGATCGCGGCTACGGCGTGCTGCGGGCGATTCAGAAGATGCGATTCGATGGCCGCACGGCGGGTGTCGACATCAAGACGCCGGACTTCGTGCAGGTCGCGCGCGGTATGGGCGTGCACGCCGAATCAGTTGGCAGTGCCGATGAATTCGAAGCGGCGTTCGATCGCGCGATGGCGCACAGCGGCCCAGTGCTGCTCGACATCGACATGAATGCGCTTGCGCCGATGGGGTCTCTGTTTGGTCAGCCGCGCCGGTCCTGAATGGCTGGAGGGGGTTCGCATCGCAATTGATCAACCAGGGTCCGGGCAGCGGCAGCGCAAGGCGAGCTTGGTTGAGCGCCTAAGGGTTCACCTCAGCGAATCCGTCGACGAAATTCACAGCGCGATCACGGAACCCAGAAAGGTACCGTCGCGCATCCGCCACGGTTTGCTGAAACTATGGCGCGTTCGCGGCGGCGGCTTCTATGGCCTCGGCTATGTCATCGCGTTCGTGGTGCTGGAAATCCAGGCGTTCTTCGGCAACTTCGAAGGTGACGGCAATATCAGCACGATGATCGTGCAGGAGGTCGTCGGATTCCTGTTCCGATTCGCCTCGCAATCGTTTCTCAACGGATTCCTTGCGTTCGGATGGCCGTTGGTCGTTGTCGACCACCTTGGAAACTGGGGCGTCGCCGTACTGGCGGGCACGTGGTTTGCGTTCGACCGCTGGGGGAAACCATGGATCAATGCGCGCGTGCCGGGGCTTGCGGTCGATGTATCCGAACAGGCTCCGCAGGATTCGGAACCTTCAGAATTGGATAAATAGTCAGCCGGCAACTTTTAAGACGAGCACCGTGGCATTGGTGCTAACGAATAACCTCTATTTCGAGTTCCAGACCCACCGAGCGCCATACACGGTCGGCTGTGCATACGGCGATGCGGCGTGCCAGTCCCAACGCCAGACACGCTCGGTCGCCCAATGATAGCCCCAGCGAGTGTGTCCGCGTAATCATGGCGGCGGCCAGGCTGGCATCCTCGGTTAGGAACGGGACGAACTCGATCGGAGATTCGGACAGCCGGCGCATGACCGCGCCGGGATCGTGACCATCCCGCGCGAAGCGACAGATGACTTCCGCGAGATTCACGGTGGACATGCAACTGTCCGCCAGTAGTTCCGCAACACGGTCGCCGCCTGCCTCAAGCGGCTGCAGTCGCAGCGCTACTTGATGACCAGCGCGTTCGGTGGGCTGCCCGTCCCACCGGCAATGTTGAGCGGCGCGGAAACGAACAACCCTTCGTACACGCCATCTGCCGCGCAGTCGGCTGCGAGGTGCGTGGTCTGGAACATCTCGCCGATTGCCATGCCGAAGCGGCCGATGATCCAGTGGTGCAGGAAGCCTTCCGGATCCATGAAGTTCGGCGGTGGCCACGATTCGAGTGCCGGGTTGTCCGAACACAGCGCGGCGGGATGCCGATCGAAGATCCACTCGGCCATCGCTTCGCTGCATTCGAGGCCGGGTGTCTTCAACGTGGCGATGGCCGCCATCTGCTGCTTGGTCTGCGGCGACTGTTGTTCGTACCACGCAACCCAACCGAGATGAATGATCCACACGTCGCCGGGCTTCAGTTCGATCTTCTGCGCGCGACACGTCCCTTCGAGATCGGCGATCGTGATGACGTCGCTTTCGTTGCAGTCGATCGGGCGGCCCTGCGCTGCGCGGTAGCCGGCTACGTCCAATATCACCGCGCGTCCGGCGATGCCGCGCCGCGCCCAGTGATCGATGCCGAGCTTCGATTTGTCGTGGCTGTTTCGTAGTTCGTCGTTCGTCACGCCGCCCCAGAAGCCGTGCTCGTAATCGCCGACGTGCGTCAGCCCGTCCCACTGGCTCGATGCCTGCGTGAAGAAGTTGTCGAGGCAGTCGTCGCCGTGATGGCCGATCGGAATCTCGCGGAACACCGTGTGACGGAACTTACCGCGATTGAACAGCGGCGGGTCGGGTTTCTCCTGTTCCCAGTTCATCGCGAACACCGCCCCTTTGCGGACCAGTTTGGCCGCAGCGATGACGACGTCGGCTGTCTGCAGGTTGAACATACCGACGTTGTCGTTCGGGCCGAACAGTCCCCATGCCGTTTTCGGGGGATTGCCGGGTACGGCAGGCAGGTCTCGGTAGCGGGGCAGTTTGGTAGGAACGTTGGTCATTTGTAGTCTCCTTCGGGTTCGTTACGAATTCGAGTGGTCTGGCTGCACGCCAGCCAAATGCGGTAATACGGACTCGACGAATAGCGCATCACGCAGGTCGAGGTGAAACAGCTCGATGCCGAGCGCGTTAAATTCCTGGATCCGCGCCCACACCGTTTCCGGACTGCCGATCAGTCGCGCCGCAAAGCCCTCGTTGGTATCGAGCACGCCGAGCGGATCGTCGGAGGCCCACATGCCTTGCGCGCCCGCAGTGCTGTGTTTGCGCTGTTCAACCAACGTCGGATCGACGGCGGCGAGGCGCCGGTCGATTTCGTCCCACGCTTCAGCATCGGTTGGGCGACAAAGGGGTTGTGCATAGAGCGCAAAACGAACCGTGCGTTGCTCGCGCGACGCAGCGGCCCTTACACGCGCGATCAGCTCGGCGATCTTTTCGGGTGGGCCACCGTTCAGGAACATCCAGTCCGAGTGACTGGCGGCCATCGCGATTGCGGCGTTGGATTGGCCACCCTGGTAAACCGTCAGCGGTGCGGTCGGACGCGGCTCGAGGTGCAGATCGTCGACGTGGTAGTGGCGCCCCGAGTACGAGAAGGCGTCGTGCTGCCACGCGCCGCGCAGCACATCGATGAACTCCATCGAACGCGCGTAGCGTTCGTCGTGTTGCAGCGGATCGATGCCGAACATACCGAACTCCTTCAGGTGCCAGCCGCTGGTGACGTTGATCGACCAGCGCCCCTCAGTGAGACGATCGAGCGTTGCGCCCCACTTTGCGACCGGCGCCGGCATGAAGAATCCGGGATGGATGGCTGTCACGAGTTGCAGCCGTGTTGTGTGCGCGGCGATGAATGTGGTCATCGCGAGGCAGTCCAGCGTCGAACCCTCGATGTCCTGCGCATTGCCCCACCAACGCTGCGCGATCAGCAGATGCGACACGCCGAGCGATTCCAGGCGGTTGACGTAGTTGATCACGTACGCGCGCAGCTCGGCGCCCTGTGGAAAAGCGCCGCCGCTTGCGGCGCCGCGCACGATCTTTGGGCCGGCGAATGCGGTAG
Source organism: uncultured Gammaproteobacteria bacterium (assembly GCA_963735085.1). Taxonomy (GTDB): domain Bacteria; phylum Pseudomonadota; class Gammaproteobacteria; order Pseudomonadales; family Azotimanducaceae; genus DATJGR01. The sequence goes on along the minus strand of CAVTJP010000002.1, from coordinate 1,291,818 downwards.
GCGCCCAGGTGCACGTATGGAGGGCCATCAAAGTAAGGTTCGCTTGAACACGAAGCCGACCGTAGCGGCAAAACGATCGCCTTGTCCATCGTTCACCGAGTGGGCACACTCGATATTTCGACGAGAGAAATGTCGATGAGACTCGAACCCCTGATGACGATCCACGCCGACCTCAAGCCCCCGCAGCAGATTGGGCCCGGTCCGTTCGGAACGCGGCAAATATTCGAGGTGACCGGCGGGCACTTTGAGGGTGCCAAGCTGCGAGGTGAAGTGCTCGGCTGCGGTGGCGACTGGATGATCGCTGACGAACAAGGCGTGGCGCGGCTCGATGTTCGTGCGACGTTTCGTACTCACGACGGGGCCCACGTCTACCTGCAGTACCCAGGCGTGCTGGTGATGGACGAAAAAGTCACGGACGCGCTGGCTGCCGGCGGTTCGACGCAGTTCGGCGACACCTACTTCGTTACACAGCCGCGCTTCGAAACGGGCGATGCGCGCTACGCGTGGTTGAACTCGCTGCTCGCCGTTGGCGAGGGGCGGTTGATGCCGAACGCGGTGGAGTATCGGATCTTTGCGTGTCACCCGAGCTGACGGTTGAAAAGGATTCGGCGATCGATTGCGATCGTGGCGGCGGATAGACTTGAGCGCGTCGGTTTGCGTTGCGCGATTTTCATGTCCAATCGTTGTTAGGCGTCAGGCTAACTGTATCGAAGACCGCACACGAAAGGAGAAACGCGATGAACGAACACGTCCGCAATGGAGTTGGTGCCGTCAGGCCCTTTGTCTACGGTCGCTTGGATCTCCTCGATTTCGTAAAGGGCGTTTTCGGTGCAACCGAGTTGGAACGTAACAAGGTTGCCAACGGTTTCCATGTGCAGGTAAAGATCGGAGATTCCGTTCTGGTGCTGTCCGCGATGGAGCCACCGTACGAGGAAGCGACCCATGCTTTCGGTTTACGTTTACGTCGATGACGTCGACGCTACATTCGAACGTGCAATCGCCGCTGGCGCCATTCCAATGGGAACGCCTACCGACCGGCCCTTCCAAGAGCGTACCGCCGGTGTGAAGGACGTGTTTGGTAACGTTTGGTACGTTGCGACTTACACTGGCGGTTCCGCGAGATGAGTCCGCCGCCTTTCAGCTTGCACACGATCTATCAAATCGAGCCGAGGATCTACCTCGTCGGCAACTGCGGCCCTCACTTGTTCAGGCACTGCAATGGTTGAAACAAGCTATCGTTCGTTGGCAATCGATTCCGCGGCATGACGCCTAACCAATCGTTGGAGCGGACCCCCAAAGACAGCACGGCTCTTGCTTACGCAACAGCCGCGCCGTCTTTGCGGGCCGCTCAACTCAGTTGTTAGGCGCATTCGCGAGGGCATCGCATGGATTTGGCGGCGAACAGCTGGGCGCGAGAGGCAGCGGTCGAGTGCGCGTGTGCCGTACTCGAGGGAAGGCTCTGCATTTTTGAGGGGTGTCAGAAGCTGGCTGATTTGGCTTCGGCGCTAGTCGAGAATTGGGTTGACGATCCGGATTTCGTTTTGTTCGGTGGCATCGCATCTGAAACAGATGGGAGTCCAATCGGTGCTACGCGGGCGCTTTGGAGCGCTGAAGGGTTAGCGCGTGAAGACCGCTCGCTCATACCTTTTGAGGCTGCGGTGGCGGAACAAGTGCGCGCGGCATGTAGGAACGTCGTGGCGAGGTTTTCGGAGAAGCCGAGTGCCAGCGCCTAACAAGCAGTTGCAGCGGACGTGATGCTTCCTACGCTTTAGTGGACACCCTGAACTAACCGTTCAGGAGTGTCGAAATGCCGAAGCCGGGACCTAGAACGACCTACAAGTACAGTGATGAGTTCAAGGCCACGGCAGTTCGCTTAAGTGAACTGCCGGGCGTTGCAGTGCAGGACGTTGCTGCGTCGCTTTACATCCATCCATTCATGCTGTCTCGTTGGCGCAAAGACGCACGCGAGGGACGCATCGTGACGAAGGATGTGAAGTTGGATCGGGAAGTCGCAGCGGAGCTGAAGGAACTGCGCAAGATGAAGAAGGCGTATCAGCGCCTGCAGATGGAGCATGACCTTTTAAAAAAAGCCATCGCGTTCACTTCGCAACGAAGGGCGACATCTTCGCCTTCATCGACCACCACAAAGAAGACCATGCGGTGAGAGCGATGTGTCGACTACACGGAGTCAGTCCCAGTGGCTACTACGCGTGGCGGGATAGACCGAGAAGTGAACGCGACCGCAGTGATGCGCCGCTGCTCGAGCAGATCGGCGAGGTGTTCGAAGCCAGTGACAAGACTTATGGCAGTCCACGCGTCCATCACGCGTTGGTGCGACGAGGTGAACAGCTGGGTCGACGTCGGGTTGAGCGTTTGATGCGGGAAAACGGCATCCAAGCCTGTTCTTACACTTTGTACCGACGCTCACCTGGGACGGGGCGATTCTTCACCAATGGCGAGAACAAAGCGCGCCATGTCGACATCACCCGACCGAACCAGGTGTGGGTGGGTGATGTGACGTATCTGAAGGCGGCCGGCGAGTGGCGTTATCTAGCCACCGTGATGGACCGCCATTCACGCCGCATCCTCGGTTGGGCGTATGGCAAGGAGAAGACGGCTGCGTTGACGGCTCGAGCGCTGCGACGCGCGGTGAGGACGCGGCGGCCGTCACCGCAAACCATCTTCCACAGTGATCGTGGCGTCGAATATCTGGCGAGTTCCTTCCGCGAACTGTTGTCGAAGCACCAGAAGCACCGTATTGATCGGAGCGTTAACCGTCCGCGCCGGATGACAGATAACGCGCACATGGAGTCTTGGAACAAGTCGATGAAGTCCGACATGTACCACCGTCGCACCTTCGCAAACGATCGAACGTTCCGCCTACGGCTCCATGGCTCGGACGTGCCTACTCCAGGTTCGTTTGCGAATGGCTTCGCCATTTTATCGCAAACGCCCCTTCCGCAGTCACGCCGCTTAACTTGGTGTTAGACCGCCGCTCGAGCGCATCGCCTTAGCATTGACGCAAATACACTCTGTATATACACTCAGCGAATGGAGTTCACCTGGTCGGTTTCGAAGCGTCGGGCAAACCTCAAAGCGCATGGACTCGATTTTGTCGACAGCCCAACTGTCTTCGAAGGACCCACGTTTACATTCGAAGACGATCGGCTCTCCTATCGCGAGCAGCGATTCGTGACACTCGGACTACTCGCTGGCATACCCGTCTCACTCGTTCATACGGAAACCGAATATGAAATCCGAATCATCTCGTTCCGCAAAGCGACCAAGCGCGAAGCGAAAATCTACCTCGATGCGTTCAAAGACTGATTGGGCACGACTTCGGTCGGACGACTCCCTGCCAGATGAACAGCATCCGGAGGCCGACGTTGGGCACATCGTGCGGGGGATCGCTCGGCGAGGCCTTGAGCCGCTGCCGCCAAAGACGTCTATATCGCTGCGAGTTGACCAGGATGTTCTGGAATGGTTCAAGGCGCAGGGGCCGGGTTACCAGACACGCATCAATATCGTTCTTCGCGCGTTTCGCGATGCATCGGTCTAACAAATCGTTCGAGCTGACCCGACGAGGTGTCACGTCGTTTGCATGCGCAAACGCCGCGCCACCTCGCCGGGCAGCTCAACTCAGATGTTGAGACTGTAGAAAAACGCCAATCGAGGTACACTAGCACATCGCCCCTGTATGGAGCTGTTAGTGCCACGCTACAAGCCCGACCTATCAGGTCAATCACAACTGGTACCGGTAGATTTCGTCAAACAGGTATTACCGGGGACGTTTGAACACGCGCTGGTGCACCTGATCGACCACAAGCTGGACTGCTCGGCATTCGATAGCCGTTATTGCAACGATGTGACCGGAGCGACGGCCTACGATCCACGATTGCTGCTGAAGGTCGTCCTGCTGGGATATTCACGGGGACTGATCTCATCCAGGCGTATGGAAGCGGCCTGCCGGGAGAACGTCGTGTTCATGGCGGTGTCAGGCGGTGAGATGCCGCATTTCACGACGTTGGCCGGGTTTGTGGCGGACAACCAGGTCGCGATCGTTGCACTGTTCCGTGAGGTGCTCATGGTGTGTAACGACGTCGGTCTGATCGGCCACGAACACTTTGCGATCGATGGCGTAAAGCTGCCGTCGAACGCCTCGAAGGAATGGAGTGGCCGGCGGGTCGACTTTGAGAAGAAGCTTGCGAAGTGCGAAGTTGCGGCGCAGGAGATCGTGCGACGGCACGGGAGCGGGATAAGCAGGCGGCCGATCAGGATAGCGATGACCGTGATCAGCGGGTACGACGACGCCTGGAGGCGAGTGCCGGCAAGCTGCGTGACTGGCTATCGAGCCATGACGACGTGGTGAGCAAACGCGGCTACGTCAAGACGCAGAACATCACCGATCCGGACTCGGCGAAGATGAAGACCTCCCACGGGACGTTCCAGGGCTATACCGGGGTGGCAGCGGTCGATGACCGCCATCAAGTGATTGTCTATGCCGAAGCGTTCGGTGAGGGTCAGGAGCAATCGACGCTGGCGCCGGTGGTCGAGTGTCTTGAACGCCACCTTGGAGAGATGGACGAGACCCTGGCTGGCAAGCGCCTCACGGCGGACGCGGGTTATCACAGTGACGCCAACGTCGAGCTTCTATATACGCGCGACATCGACAGCTACCTGGCGGATACCGGCATGCGCAAGCGTGATCCACGCTTTGTTGAGGCAGACCGCCATATCGATCCGCGTGCGCTTCGGCAGCAGCAAAAGCAGCGCGATGCGCGCTTCCAACTGGAAGACTTCAGCTACGACGCTGCGCGCGGTGTGTGTTACTGCCCGGAAGGGCATCGGCTCACCGGTCCGAGTGTGGTGGCGCCGAATGGTTATGAGGGGGTGCGCTTCCAGGGACGCAAAGCATTGTGCGGTGCGTGTCCAAGTCGGGCGAAGTGTTTACGCGACCCCAATCAATCGAAGTACCGGCAGGTGGTGTTCTTCAGTGGCAAGACGCAGACCGTGAAGTACGCGCAGTTGATGCGGCAGAAGATCGATACCGCCGAAGGTCGACGGATGTACGGTCGACGCTTTGGCACTGTAGAGCCGGTGTTTGGTCACCTGCGGACTCACAAGCGGCTGGATCGGTTTACGTTGCGCGGCAAACCCAAGGTGAATGCGCAGTGGTTGTTGTACTGTTTAGTACACAACATCACCAAGTTGATGAAGGTTCCGGAGATCGGAACAGCCACGACCTGACAAAGGGGCGATTGTGATAGCCCGCAGCGATCGTCAAGAACATGACCGGAACACTGACGAGGCAACGTCATGCATACGAACTACTTGAAGCAACCCCGCCGATACCTCAACAGCCTTTTTCTACAGTCTCGTTAGGCGGCACTTGATATGTCGTCGAAATCCCGGGCGAAGTGGGGGCGGGAGATGATTCGAGGTTCCTGCCACTGTGGTGCTGTTCAATGGCAGTTCGCGGGGACACCCGAGTCGGCGACCGCGTGCAATTGCACCATTTGTCGCCGTTACGGTGCGCTTTGGGCATATGGCTTTGACGGCGAGGAGATCGATATCTCTGGGCCAACCCAGACCTATCTGCCGAGAACGACTGGGTTTCACTTCTGCTCGGTGTGTGGTTGCGTGGCGTATTGGCGAGAACCGGAACCTGGGCCAAAGGGTCGGCGTGTTGTCGCGGTCAACCTGCGTCTTGCGGAACCGGACGATGTGGCACAGATTCCCGTTGATCACATCGACGGGCTAAGGAACTTTGAAAAGCTTCCGCGAGATGGGCGATGTATCGCAGATCATTGGTTCTGAGGTTGTGGGTGCGGTCTGAGTTCAACCTTGAAGTGCAACATCGGACGCATACAACGAAGGCGCCGCCTAACAAATGCATGCAGCCGCGCACCAGACAGGCGACAAATTTGCATGCGCAAATTTGTCGCCTGTCTGGTGCGCGGCTGATGCTAGTCGTTAGACGGCACTTCGAGTAGCTCGGTTTGCCATAGGATTCAGAGGCGCTCGGACGATGGTTTCAGCCGCAAACTTCGGGGGTATACTCAGTCAATGGGAAAATCGACTCTAAGAACTCCGCCAGAGTTTGGCGAAGCCACCACGGCAGAGCGCATCGCCTTCGTGACGAGGCTTTGGGATGAGATCGTGGAATCTGGCGAGGATGTTCCCGTTCCGGATCACCATAAGGCGATCCTTGACGAGCGTTTGCGCGCCTTCCGAATGAACCCCCAACCGGGCAAGCCTTGGGCTGAGGTCCGAGATGAACTCTTAACGCGTTTGCGTGCCAGTTGAATCTCGTCCGAATTCGACCCGAAGCGGCCACGGATATCAGCGAGGCAGTCGAATGGTACGAGGGACAACGCGCCGGCCTAGGAATTGAGTTTGTGCTTGAGCTGGATGTGGCGATTGAGCGCGCCGCCCTCAATCCCGGCCCGTAACGACGATGACCTTGTCTGCGATGTGTTCTGCCATAAACCCTCCTTGCGAATCGGCAGCATAGCCGCGATTCCGGCCGACTTCTGCTACGGTATGGCGGGCCGAATACGAGGTGCATTGCAATGAGTGACGTTCGCCCTTTCCGCATCGAGATTCCAGAAGACCAACTCGTCGACCTGCGTCGGCGCCTGCATGGCACGCGCTGGCCAGACGCCGAGACTACGAAGGATTGGACCCAGGGCGTACCACTGGCGTACATGCGCGAGGTGTGCGAATACTGGGCCGACCGCTACGACTGGCGTGCAACGGAACAACGCCTCAATGCGTTCCCACAATTCAAAACGAGCATCGATGGCCTCGACATCCACTTCCTGCACGCGCGCAGCAAACATGAAAACGCGCTGCCGTTGCTGATGACGCACGGTTGGCCCGGCTCCGTGGTGGAGTTCCACAAGGTCATCGCACCGCTGACCGATCCGACCGCGTACGGCGGTGACGCGGCCGATGCGTTTCATGTGATCTGTCCGTCGCTGCCCGGTTACGGTTTCTCGGACAAACCGACAAGCACTGGATGGGGTGTCGAGAAGATCGCAACGGCTTGGGATACGTTGATGGCTCGCATCGACTATCCGCGCTATGTGGCGCAAGGCGGCGACTGGGGCTCTGCCGTCACCACCGCGATCGGCATCCAGAATCGAGGTCAGTGCATCGGCATCCACGTCAACATGCCGAACGCCTCAGCCACGAAGGAATCGTTGGCGAATCCGAGCGATCGTGAAAAACGAGCACTCGAAGGGGCGCGCTACTACCAGGAATGGGATTCCGGCTATTCGAAGCAACAGGCCACACGACCGCAGACGCTGGGCTACGGATTGGTCGACTCTCCCGTCGGGCAGGCAGCGTGGATTCTCGAAAAGTTCTGGGCGTGGACGGATTGCAACGGGCATCCGGAGAACGCGCTGTCGCGCGACGAGTTGCTCGACAACGTGATGTTGTACTGGCTCAACGCCGCCGGTGCGTCGTCGGCACGCCTGTACTGGGAGAGCTTCGGCAAAGCGTTCGGCGGTGCACCCGATGCAGGCGTAACGATCCCGACCGGCTGCAGCATCTTCCCGAAGGAAATCGTTGCCACGCCGCGTTCGTGGGCGCAGGTGCGCTACAAGAACATCGTGTATTGGAACGAACTCGACCGCGGCGGCCATTTTGCGGCGTTCGAACAGCCTGAGCTGTTCGTGAACGAACTCCGAAGTTGTTTCAGATTGATGCGATGACGGTTGCCGGGTGCATTCAAGGTACAACCAGTTCGTAACGAACCTGCACCTGGCGCTCGATGCGCAATGAGCCTGGACGAAACGTATCGTTCTGCGCGGCTTTGCTGACGGCCATACCGAGTGGCATTGGCGCAACCGGTGCACCGCCCTGCACGCGCACTTCCAGTACACGCCCGAGCCGCATGCCGAGGCGGCTCGCAACGTGTTCGGCTTCGCTCTTGGCGCTGTCGATCGCGGCATCGAGCGCCTGTTGTTCGAGCGCGGTGCGGTCGGCGAAGTCGAGTTCCACGTTGCGCAACTGATTGACACCCGCGGCAATGGCGCCATCAGTCAACTCGCCATAGTGGCGCAGGTCTTTGAGGTCCACATCGACCGTACGGCTGACATTCACGCCTTCGAGCACCGAACGACCGTCGAGATATCGATATTCGGGTCGCACCTGAATCACGGCCGCGGTGATGTCATTGCGTTTGACGCCGAGCTTTTCGGCGAGCGCAACCACGGTACCGGTTACTTTGTCCACATCGTTCTTCAATGCGGCCGCGTCGGTTCCCTGGCGAACTACTTCGAATGTGAATCGTGCGAGATCGGGCTCCTTCGTAACTTCGCCGTGACCCGCAACGTAGAGGCCGCTCGACGTATCGGCGGATGCGGCGATAGTGAAGGCGATGCCGACCACGAAACACAACCCGGTACAGAACGCCCTCATGGCAACCTCCGATTGGCTCGACTCATATCGTACGCATGCTAACCGGGTAGCGTCGAGCGGGCGAGCGTCGGCACCCGGCCCCCATTGAGCGTTGACCGCGTCGCATGGTCGGGTTCGAATGCGCCAAACAGAGTGCCGGGGCGCTTCAGTGAATGACGGTTCCGACTTCGACGTCATCGTAATCGGTCTCGGTGCGATGGGCTCCGCCGCGCTGGATCAGCTCGCCCGACGCGGTGTTCGTGTCCTGGGGTTCGAGCAGTTCGGCATTCCGCACGACATGGGATCGAGTGGCGGCGACACGCGGCTGATTCGCAAGGCGTACTTCGAGCATCCCGACTATGTGCCGCTGCTCGAACGCGCCTATGCGAACTGGCGGGACCTGGAAGCGCGCTGCAACGAACAAGTGCTGCATCTTGGCGGTGCGGTGTACATAGGTCGGCCCGATCGCGAGTTGATTGCCGGTTCGATTGCATCAGCGAAGCTGCACGGTCTGACGTGCGATGCACTGTCGAGGCGCGCCGTTACCACGCGATGGGCACCGCTGCGGGTCCCCGACGGGTATCAGTCGTTGTACGAGCCGGCCGCGGGATTCGTTCTTGCCGGCAAGGCCATTCGGCTGTTCTGCGAATCTGCGCTGCGTCATGGGGCGCAGGTGAGGGCGGCGGAACGGGTGCTCGACTGGCGCGAAACCGACTCCGGCGTCGAAGTCGTCACCCAAGCCGAGACGCTTCGCGCGTCGCACCTCATCGTGGCTGTTGGCAGCTGGTCGAACGGTCTGTTGCCGCGGTTGCCAACACGCCTCGATGTAACCCGCCAGGCATTGTTCTGGGTGTGGCCAAGACATCCCGAGCGATTCGAACTGAATCGTTTCTCGTGCTGGGCCGCTCAGGTCGATGGCTATGAAGGGCTGTTCTACGGCTTTCCGATCCTGCCGGCGCGTATCGGTGGACAGCTCGGGCTGAAGATCGCGCACCACTCACAAGGTCCGCCGGCTGAACCCGGCAAGCTTACGCAGGTTGATGGCGCCGAATTCGACTCGGTGCGTGCCGCGCTCATGCCGCTATTCGGCGAGGAGCTGGGTGCCGTGGTCGCAACGAAGGCGTGCATGTACACATCGACCCCGGACCAGCACTTCGTCGTCGACCGCTATCCCGACAGTGACCGCGTGATTGTTGCATGCGGCTTCAGCGGCCACGGGTTCAAGTTCGCCTCGGTAATCGGCGAGGCGCTGGCCGACCTCGCAGTTGAGGGGCGTACGGAACTGCCGATTGGTTTTCTACGTCTGGCCCGGTTCGAGTCGAATCGTGAGCAGGCGCGCTGACGATCGGATGCGCTGTTGCCGGGAGCAGGCTATCGCAGCACGTGCCTCATGCCCACGTTCCAGCGCGAACGAATTCCACCAGCTTCTGCAGTCCTTCGGTGAGCCGCTGATGCGACTGCGCAAAACACACGCGGATGTGGCTTTCGTTGTCTGGCCCGAACGTATAGCCCGGTGCCACACCGACGTCGTGACGTGCCAGCAGTTGTTCTGCAAAACGCCGCGACGATGTGAGTCCCGCAATCCGTGGAAATGCATAGAACGCGCCGACCGGCGGAGTCAATTGAATGGTCGATTCGCTGCCTAGGATATCCAATGTGATCTGCCGTCCAGTGGCGTACTGCGCGCGAAGGTCGCGCACGACTGCTTCACCGGACTCCAGCGCCGCCAGCGCACCGGCTTGAGCGAATACCGTGGCGCCGGTGTTGAAACACTCGGACAGAGTGGCCATCTGCACGGCCAATCGCTTCGGCGCCACCATCCAGCCGATGCGCCAACCGGTCATCGCCCACGCCTTGGAGAAGCCGTTCACCACAATCAACGGGTCGTCGTCTTCGGCGATGGACAGAAACGATGGCGCGGTGTCGCTGTCGTACACGGTGCGGTGATACACCTCGTCGGCCAGCAGCACGATGCCGTGTGCGCGGCAATGGTCGAGCAGAGTCCGCTGTTGCTCTCGCGCCATCACCCAACCGGTGGGGTTGCTCGGGGAGTTGACGTAGATACAGCGCGTTTCGGGTTCCAGCGCGGCGATGATGTCGGTCGCATTCAGCGACCAGCCCGCGTCGGTCTCCTGTTGCCGCACAGTTGAAATGCGGGCGCCGGTCACCCGGAACACCGTTTCGATGTTCGGCCAGTACGGTGAAACGATGAGTCCGTGGTCTCCGGCTTGCAGGGCCATCTGCGCAGCGATGGTGACGCCGAGCATGGCCGAACCCGGCACCGTGATTCGGTCGGGATGCACGTCGATGTTGTACAGGTTGTCGAGGTAGGTCTTGATGGCTGTGCGCAGTTCAACGCGGCCCCGCGTGTTCACATAAAACGTGTCGCCCGCATCGAGGGCGCGTTTGGCGGCTTCGCGGATGAACGTCGGCGTCGGCGTGTCGCCTTCGCCGAACCACAACGGAATCACCGAGGGGTCGGGCCAGCGAGGCATGGCCACGCCAGTGATACCGTTCTGTTCCAGAGCTTCGATGTCGGGACGGAATGTGCGCATGAAAGTCTCGAATGCCAACTGGCGAGGCGTCAGAGGCTACCAGACAGAGAGTGATTCGCACGCTAAAACCATGAGACTCTAAGCTCTCACCATCCGCATCGGTTCGAATCAAATAACGGAGGCGACGCCGGATGAGCGATGAGATAGAAGTGAGAATGCTGAAGCGCGGAGAGGAACACGTCCTGTCGTGCGTGGACCCGGACGTCTTCGACGACGCAATCGACCCAGCAGCGGCGAAAGCGTTTCTCGAAGATTCGCGCCATCACATCGCCGTGGCGGTCGACCACGGTGTGGTGGTCGGGTTCGCATCCGGGGTGCACTACGTTCATCCCGACAAACCGCACCCTGAGTTGTTCATCAACGAACTCGGCGTTGCGACCACGCACCGTAGGCAGGGCCTCGGCAAACGGGTATTGAATGCGCTATTCGATGCGGCGCGTGCGTTGGGTTGTAGCGAGGCGTGGGTGTTGACAGAACGCGACAATGCCCCGGCGATGGGAATCTACGCTTCGATTGGCGGCGTCGAAGGCGCGCAGGGTCCGGTGATGTTCACGGTCACGCTCAATGACGTCCAGCGCTAACGAGCGAGATCGACCGCATGATCTCATTCTGTTCGATCTCGACGGCACGCTGAGCGACCCGCTCGTCGGTACCGGTCGATCGATCAACTATACGCTCGAGCATTTCGGCTTTGCACCGATCGAACTCGATCGCCTGGCACCCTATATCGGCCCGCCGATAGAAGAGTCGTTGGCGCATCTCACCGGCGTGACAGCGGACGCCGACCTCCGCGCGATGGTCACGAAGTTCCGTGAATGCTACTCAGGCGTAGGTTACTCGGAGAACGAACTGTATCCCGATGTAGCCGAGGCGATCGCGCACCTGGCGGACGCTGGTATCGAGCTCGGAATCTGCACGGCCAAGCACGCGGATATCGCCGAACGCATTCTCGAGATGTTCGATTTGCGGTCGTATTTTCGATTCGTCAGCGGTGGCGACTTCGGCATTCCGAAGTGGCGACAAATGGCTGCGCTGAAGACGGCGGGCCGGCTGACGCCGAATGCGGTCATGGTTGGTGATCGCGCGACCGATCTGATCGCGGCGCATCGCAATGGGCTGCAATCCGCGGCGGTGCTTTGGGGCTATGGGTCGAAGGCGGAACTGGTGTCGGAGCGGCCAAGGTATGTTCTCCACCACGTCGGGCAACTGAACGTACTCCTCGGCTGATGCCGTTCCAGCTGGCATCGTGCCACGGTCGGTACGCATACGTGACGGCGCCCGGCGAGACCTCCTGTTACGATCACTCATCGCCAGTGGAGAATCGCCATGAACGGAGCGGAGTCACTGATCAGATCGTTCGTCGATGCAGGCGTGACGTGCTGCTTCGCGAACCCCGGCACCTCCGAGATGCACCTCGTGCAGGCGATCGATGCGGTACCGCAGATGCGAGCCGTGTTGTCGCTGTTCGAAGGTGTCTGTAGCGGCGCAGCCGATGGTTATGGCCGGATGCGCGGCGTGCCGGCGCTGACGCTGCTGCATCTCGGCGCGGGCCTCGGCAATGCCATTGCGAATCTGCACAACGCGCGGCGCGCGAGCACGCCCCTCATCAATGTAGTTGGTGACCATGCGATACATCACGTTGCGTACGATGCGCCGCTGACGTCGGACATCGAGGCGATCGCGAAGCCGGTTTCGGCGTGGATCAGAACTGCGACCTCGCCAACGGTGCTGGCGGAGAAAGGCCGCGCCGCTGTTCGCGCGGCCCTCGCCGTGAACCCGAATCCGATCGGCAATATTGCGACGTTGATCGTGCCTGCGGATTGCGCGTGGGGGGAGGGCAGGTTCGCACCACAGGGACCGATACACATCGGCTCGCGACCGCAGGTGCCGACCGACGTCATCGATGCGCTGGCCGGGCAGTTGAACACACGCAGCGTGCTGTTGCTCGACGGCGCGGCGCTCAGCGAGGCGGGTGTGCGCGCTGCCGGCCGGGTTGCGGCGGCGACGGGTTGTCGCCTGTTCTCCAGTACATTCCCCGCTCGCGTCGAGTCGGGCCACGGACTGCCGGCCGTCACGCGGATGCCCTATTTTCCGGAGCAGGTGCTCGATGTGCTGTCAGATGTACCGCTGCTCGTGCTTGCCGGCGCGGAATCGCCGGTCAGCTTTTTCGCGTACCGGAATCTGCCGAGCAGCCTCGTGCCAGACGGGTGCAAGGTGGTGTGTCTGGCGCATCGCCATGACGATATCGTTGGCGCGCTCGAAGGCCTGGCCGACGAACTCGATGCACCGCGCAACGCCAACGGCATCGAAGCGGCGCGACCCGATCTGCCGCATGGTGCACTCAGTGCCGGCAAGGTGGCCCAGATCGTAGCGGCGTTGGCGCCGGAACACTGCATCGTGTCGACCGATTCGGGCGGCGGTGGCGCGGCGTATCCGCTGATGCAGCGCGCAGTTCGCCATAGCTGGCTGAACGTCACCGGCGGCGCGATCGGACAGGGTGGACCGGTTGCAACCGGGGCTGCGGTCGCGTGTCCGGATCGCCAGGTGCTCGCGCTGCTCGGCGACGGGGGCGCGATGTACACCATTCAATGTCTGTGGACGCAGGCGCGTGAGCGCGCCAAGGTCGTTACAGTGATCTATGCGAATCGCGCCTACAACATTCTCGAAGTCGAGTACCGCCGACTCGGCATCAACGACATCGGCGCCACGGCTGCGAGCCTGTTCGATCTGTCCTCCCCGACAATCGATTGGGTCGGCCTCGCGAACAGTCTGGGCGTTCCGGCAGCACGCGCCGCAACGTGCGATGCGTTCGTGCTCGCATTGCAGCACGGATTCGAAGCAGACGGCCCGTACCTGATTCAGGCGGATCTGGAATGACGCTCTGCCTGCCGCTACCTGTGTGCACTACAATCGGTGCCCCGACAATCCATAGAGGTACATTACGATGATTGGCTACGTGACGCTGGGGACGAACGATCTGACGCGCGGTGCGGCATTTTACGATGGCGTGCTTGGCGAAATCGGCGCAAAGCGCTTCATGGAAAACGATCGCATGATCGGCTGGGGGACTCAGCCCGGTCAGCCGATGTTGATGATTGCGAAGCCCTACGACGAACAGAAGGCGACTCACGGCAACGGCACGATGGTTGCGTTGAATGTGGGTTCGCCGGAGGCTGTCAAAAAGGTCCACGCCAAAGCGATCAAACTCGGTGGCAAGGACGAAGGTGCACCGGGTCCGCGCGGTGACGGTGGATTCCACGGCGGCTATTTCCGGGATCTCGACGGCAACAAGCTCGTTGCTTTCTGCATGTGAGGTTGATCCGGGTTCCCAGGAGCATGCGATCAAGGCGCGAAGTGCCGACCAAGCAGCGTTGGCAGCGCGCAATATCATGCGGCGGATGTTTGCGTATGGCGTTGCACGGGGTGTGATGGAACGAAACCCTGCCGCCGACGTGCCATCGCGCTACATAGCGCGGGCCAGGTCGCGTTCCAGGGTGCTGTCGCTTGTCGAAATCGGCGATCTATTGCACGGCTTGTATGGCGGCAACATTGGAAGGCGGCTTGCGTTGGCCTTTCACCTGCTACTGCTGACGATGGTCCGGAAAGGCGAGCTGGTCGGCGCTGGGTGGTCGGAGTTCGACGTCGACGCAGGCGTTTGGCAGATTCCTGCAGAACGGATGAAGCAGGGGCGTCCGCATGTCGTCTACTTGTCCCGTCAAACGTGGCAAATTCTCGGCGAGCTTCACGTGTTGGCGTCTGGGTCGATCTACCTGCTACCCAGTTTCCGAGGCGCGGCGTTGTCGAGGCGACGCACACGGTCGCCGCGGATGGAACCGGTGGGATACGCGGCGTGGACCTGGGTCGCGATGTTGCCGCGTTGGAGGCGATGCTCGAGTGCATCGGCGATGTGGTGCTGATCGTCATTGATCCGATCACCGCGTACCTCGGCCGGACCGATAGTCACGTCAATGCTGAAGTGCGTGGCCTGCTGATGCCCCTGACCCAGCTCGCCGAGCTGTATGGCTCGGCGATCATCGCGGTTACGCACTTGCGTAAGTCGGCTGCCTCCGACGCACTGCTGGCCGTCAGCGGCAGTCTGGGGTTCGTCGCTGCGTCGCGGGCCGCGTACCTGGCCGTGAAGGACGCATCCGATCCCCACCCGCCAACTGTGGTTGCCGGTGAAGAACAACCTGGGACCGGATCTCCCAGGACTCGCGTATCGCGAGGACTCGGGTCACGGCTTCTGGGCGTGTCGACAGCAATAACCGCAACGGCCAGGAAAACGCGAGCACCCATTGGCGGATCGGCACCGGGCCCGTCTGAACCCCGATCACGAAGAGGCCGCGCTGAATCTGCTGGCCTTTGCGCAGTCGATGGCGCGACAGGCCGCGGACCAACCGTGACGGAACGGGCTCCGACCCGCTCTGCTTGGTTTATTCTGTCGCCTTGTTTGTTCTGTCGCGTATTACCGGGATTCACCGGCTGACATGCCCACGACCACGGCGTCCCCGGCCACCTGCATAGGGAAGGGGGTCACTTGATTTATTACCCCACGGGCATCCTGCTCGTCGTAGGCGCGGTCTGGCTGTTCAATCGTCTGGTTCGCCGCCGCAATCAGGTTCGTAACGCCTGGAGCGACGTCGACGTGCAGTTGCAGCGCCGCCACCACCTGGTGCCGATGCTGGTCGAATCCGTCAAAGCTTACGCCAGCCACGAGCAGCAACTGCTGCAGAACATCGCCGCGGAGCGCAGTGCCGCACTCCATGCCAGCAGCGTGGCGTAGCGCATGGAAGCCTGGAAGCCGAGGTCGCACTCGGGCGGCACCTGGACCGGCTGATCGCCCCGCGCGAGGTTTATCCGGCACTCAAGGCCAGCGACAATTTCGGCCAGCTCTCCGCCCAGTTGGTGGACATCGAAGACGGCCTGCAGCACGCGCGACGCTTCTACAACGGCTCGGTGCGCGAATACAACACCGCCCTGGAAACCTTTCCGGCGGTGCTGCTCGCCAGGACGTTCGCGTTCAAGCCAGCCGACTACTTCGCGGCCGCTGCGGATGCCCGTCGCTCCGTCGGTGTGGACCTCGGCGAGGCTGCATGACGACGGAACGGGCTCTGACCCGCTTTAGGTTGGTTAGGTTTTAGCGGTTCAGTTTGAGGTTTTGTGGCAATCATCGGGTCCGTAGCCATCTGCGTCGTTCTTGATAGCGTGGCAAAATTCGTACCACTTCGAAAACGAGCGTCAATAGACCCAACGATAGTATAATGGCGCGCGGCCGATGTGTCAGATTGCCTCACGATATAAATCTTGCCCTGTGTGCGGCAACGTCGCATTGTGGATGGGAAGATGCACACCCATGTTGGGTGCGCAGGGAGTTTAGATGATGTCCTCAGACCATAGCGCTGAATTGTCTCTGTCGCGCCGTCAACTGGTTGCCGCGATTCCATTGGTGCTGTTGGGGCCGGCGGGCGTTTGGGCGGCAACCAACGAGCTGGCCCCGTTGCCGGCCACCAACGCGACGGCGAAACATTGGCATACGTGGACAACGCCGCAGATGCCGATCCCAAACGCTATCTGTCTGGCTCCAAAGCGGCCTGCAACAACTGTCTGCACTACAAGTCGGTTGACGCGCAAGGCGGTAGTTGCGCACTGTTCCCCGGCTTCGAAGTGAAGGCGGCCGGTGAGGATAGGGAGCATAACCCACCTGTTGGTGAATCGTGGCCTGGACCCCAAGCTGACGAAACGCGCCGCCCTGTCTGACGGCTGCAACCGCCACAGAGCTGCCGCTAGTGGTGGCGTTTGTCGTAGACACCCTATTATTTTTGCGCACAGATATATTTGCCCCCCCAACATAACCTGAGGTACGAAAACAGATGAAAATTCGACATATCTCCGCGACCATCGCGATGGTCGCCGCGTTCGTCCTGGCCCCACTGGCGTCGGCGAGCGAATTAGCGGCGGCCGAAACGCGCGCCATCGCCGAAGAGGGCTTCATCTACGGCCTGCCGTTGGTGATGAACTACGCGGTGATGTATGAATACGCCGTCGACAAGAACAGCAGCCAGTACAAGGCGCCGTTCAACCGGATCAAGAACGAACCGCGAGTCTATACGTACAAGGACACAGCGGTTATTTCGCCGAACAGCGATACGCCGTATTCGTTTGCCTGGCTCGATCTGCGTGCCGAACCCGTGGTGATTTCGGTGCCGGCGGTGCCCAAGGGCCGCTACTACGTGGTGCAGTTGGTCGACAGCCACACCTACAACTACGGTTATATCGGCAGCCGTGCCACCGGCAACGAGCCTGGCAAGTACCTGGTTGTCGGCCCCAACTGGAAAGGCGAGAAGCCGGCCGGTATCGACAAGGTGTTCCAGTCGCTCACACCGTTCAGTCTCGCGGGATTCCGCACCCAGCTCTTCGATCCGGCAGACATGCCTAACGTGATCAAGGTCCAGGACGGCTACCAGGTGGAAACGCTTTCCGCCTACCTCAAGCAGCCCGCACCAGCCGCCGCGCCGAAGATCGACTTTCTTCCAGCCACTACCGGCGGTATCAAGGACAACTTCTGGAATTATCTGGACGCCGCACTTGAATTCATTCCGCAGACCGACGAAGACAAAGACATTCGCGCAAAGCTAGCGTCTATCGGCGTAGGCCCTGGCAAGACCTTTAACTTCAAAGACCTCAGCCCGGAACACAAGGCAGCCTTAATTGAGGGCATGAAGGCGGGCGACGCACAGGTGAGCAAGTACCTCGCCGAAGGCATCAAACAGGTCAATAACTGGAACATCGGGGCCTTCTTCGGTGACCAGAAGTTTTTCAGCGGTGACTGGTTGAAGCGTGCCGCAGGTGCCAGGGCCGGCATCTACGCCAACGACGCGATCGAAGCGACCTATCCCTACACCCGAGTTGACAGCAATGGCCAAACACTTGATGCGAGCAAGCATAACTACACCCTGACCTTCGCCGCTGGCGAAACCCCACCGGTCAACGCCTTCTGGTCCGTGACGATGTATGACGGCAAGTCCCAGCTCCTCATCAAGAACCCCATCAACCGCTACCTCATCAACTCCCCGATGATGCCGAACATGAAGAAGAACGATGACGGTTCGCTGACGATTTACATTCAGCACGAAAGCCCCGGCGCCGACAAGGAGGCTAACTGGCTCCCTGCTCCAAACGACACAGTCTACCTGGCCATGCGTCTCTACTGGCCGAAGACCGAAGCCCCTTCTGTCCTCCCGCCGGGAAATGGCAGCTGGAAGCCGCCGGCCGTCGTAATGGCCAAATAGCAAGCCGTTTGAACCAAGACACTTAGTTAAAAGTGTCTTGTATGTGCAACGCGACACTGCCGTTGAGGTTTTCGATCGGATTGGTCGTCGCCAGCGTGCGTCGCAATGCACCGGTGATACCGAGCGCTTGAACCGTCAAGGTTTCCTCGAGACCTTCGCGCAACGATGCCGCGGCACCGGGATGGTCGTGATCAAGTGAATGGGCAAGCCGTTCGAGCTGGCGCTTGGCGAGACGCGCCGAATCGCTCTGATAAGCAGCTGCTCGGGCAGATGGTCGAGCACATTGCGGCGCTTGTGCACCTGACAACGTTGCACCCGCGCAGCGTCGCCGAACACATCGCGGATCGCCTTGCGTAACGCCTTCGCACCATCGATGACGAACAGGATCGGTCGGTCGGTGGAGAGTCCCCGGTCGACCAGATCGGCGAGCAGCGAGGTCGCCACCCGAGCGTTCTCGGTCGCGCCTTCGTGAACCCCCAAGACGTGCTTTTTGCCGTCTGAATCGACGCCGAGTGCGATCAGCAGCGTGTGCTGTTTGAATACTCACCGCGGCAGGCAACGATGTGGCCGTGATGCAGCAGTCGGTCAAGTAGTGCTGCAGTGAGCGTGGCGTCATCGGCCAGCGCACTCGCCCAGTCCGAGAACGACAGGTTCGAGGTGATGATGATCGAGCCGCGCTCGTAACGTTTGGCGATCACCTGGAACAGCAAGTTGGCTTCGGCACGACCAAACGGCAGATAGCCGAGCTCGTCGATCACCAGTAATCGCGGTCCCAAGATCGCGCGGTTGAAGTACGAGGTGAGCTGTTCTTTGCGATGTGCCGCCGCCAACTGCAGCATCAGATCCGCTGCCGTGACCGCGTCTTGATGCGCGCCATCACCGCGCGGTACGCGAGCGCCAAAGCGAGGTGCGTCTTACCGGTGCCGCTCGGTCCGAGTAACACGACGTTCTCAGCCCGTTCGACGAACGCCAGGCTGGCCAGTTCCTGGATCTGCGCTTTGGGCACACCGGTGGCGAAGCCGAAGTCGTAGTCTTCCAGCGTCTTGATCGCCGGCAGCGTGGCGAGCTTGAGCAGCGTCTGCCGGGCCCGCTCATGACGCGCATCGAGTTCGGCCTTGAGCAGCCGCTCGAGGAAATCGCTGAAGCTGACAGACTCATTGGCGGAGGCTTGGGCGATGGCGCCATAGCCACTGGCCGCCGCATCAAGCTGCAGCGCACTACACAAGCTCACGATCCGATCGTCCTGCAGGTTCATTGGCTCACCACCAGCGCGTCGTAGCTCGACAACGGATGTTGCAGCGACTCGATCGGCGTCGGCACCGAACGCGACAGCGCATTGAGGTTGACCACCGTTCCCTCATAAGGCTCGAGGTGCGTACGTTCCGCTTCGAAGCGATCGATGGGCCGTTCCTTGAGGTCGGCGTGGATGCGGACGTTGGCGACATCACGCAGCCAACGCATGACCTCGATGTTCGCCGTCTCGGCGTCGACGACGAGACCCGATGCCTTGAACCGTGCTCGCAACGGCACCCAGAAGCTGGCGCGCAAGTAGCGGTTGAAGCGTTCCACCTTGCCCTTGGTGCGATGCCACGGCATCCTCGCCCCCAACGCCAAGCATCGCAGCGCGGTGGTGCCGAACCCGTCGCAGCAGAACAGACGAAGCCGCACGCGTGCACACGCTCCGGTGCAGGCGCTGGGTGGAGCTCGTCAAACCGACCCTGCTGCACCGACTGCGCCGATGACGTGGATGGAGCGGCTGCGCAGAGTATTCGCAATCGATCTGTCTATCTGTCCGAACTGCGGCGGTAGGTTGCGCGTCATCGCCGATGTGACACGACCAGACATCATTGAAAGAATCCTGGAACACGTCGCACGACAACAGGCGCCGCCGGAATTCAGCGCTATCAGCAGTGTGGCAACGGTTCACTGAAACTCCGCAACCTCCGGGGTGAGCAGAGTCGTCTCGAAGATCAGCGACTTCCGGATCAACCATCGTGCGTGTGCGCGTGCGGCCACGCCAACCATCAGCCGTTCGCGTCGTTCCACATCTCAGACGAATTCAATAGCTGCTTCCGTTTCGCTGCGCAGTCACGCGATACTCAGCCCGATTCATGAACCGGTGCTTTATGCCACCTATCCTCTCCGAGCGTGTCTGCTCCGTTCATGCAGCTCTCATCTCCTGACGGTTGAGTCGAGGGGTCCGTTGCAACGGCGTGTTGTCTGGCTACGACCTGCGCTCGATCAGGCAGAAGCCGTGACCGAAGGGATCAGCGCAGAACGCCGCCGATCCATGTTCCGGGTTCATGTAGACTTGTTCCTCGATCCCAACCGCCCCAACGACGCATTCCGCGCTTGGGCCAGATCATCGACGTGGATGTCCAGATCGACCGACGTCCAGTGCCGCTCGTAACGACAACGTCCTGCGTCCGTGGGGACGCTCGGAACCCGCCACCTTCTGCAGTAGGCACACAGTCGTCGCGCCAAGCTTCATCACGACCACGTCCGGTACGGGCTCTGCCGCTTTCGAAAAGCCGAAGGCCTCGGAATAGAAACGAACGCCCTCCGCGAGGTTCGGTACGTCGATGCTGATGCGTATGGAGATCATCTCTTCCTCCTTCGTCGGTCCGCGTTTCCGCGAGGCTGCTTCAGAATCAAAAGTCTTCGACGGCATGTACGTTGGTCGGCTCGGATACGCCTATGCCGCCGCCTTCGAAACCATATGCCCACAGCGCACCATAGCGATGACACAGCGTGCAACTGCGCGCCGTGGCGGATTCAGGTGTCCCTGCGAAGCGCCATCGAAGCGCACCGCAATGGCAGGAACCTTGAATCAATTCCGATCCTCCTTGGAAACCCGCCATGCGTTACGCCGCACGTAGCAGTACGCCGCCATGCACCAGTCGTATGTTGCGCAGAAGGCTCCATACGCGAGCGGAATCTCGGAAGGCACTTTGCCTGCGAACACACCCATGGCTGAATGAGCGTGGACCTCGTGAAGCAGATCCCACACCCCATGCAATCCGTATCCTGCAATAAGCACAGTCGGAACTCGGACCCCGAGGACTCCAAGTACCACGAACGCCGCAACCCCGGCCAGTTCCAAGTTCCACGCGCGCTGATCGGCGAAGTAGGACGTGAATGCGAGGTAGAAGCACGCAATCACAATCAGCAATAGACCAAACACGGCTGACTCCCAACGAGTGGGCACCATCTTCTGAGAGAGCCACACGGAGCCTGCCGCGGCCAACACGCCGATACCGAGGTACAAAACCACTATGACCGCAAAAGCCATTCGGTCCCCCATTGTCCAGCGCCTGCGCGATCACGGTGACTGGCACGTGCCGGCGACGTCTCCCGCGCCCGCCGGCAACGATGCCGGCAACGCGACGATCGCAACGAATCGAACTTTCATCAGGTGCTCCCAAAAATGGTATCCGAACATCGTCGGCCGACGCAGCCGCGTCTCGTGTCGCCCGGCATTGCACGCGCCGCGAGTTCGATGAGCTGTGGCCGCTTCATCTGCGTATTCCCATCGCTGCTCACCACGGTAGAGTACCCGTTCGATGCGGTGGGCCTCCCGGCAGCTGAACCATGCTCGATATCGACCAGATCGAAACGCGCTACGCCAAAAGCGGCGCACTGAACATCGCGTATCAGATGTTCGGCGCGGGCGACGTGAATGTCGTGCTCATTCCGGGTTGGGCGTCGAACTTCGAGAACATCTGGATCCTGATGGAGTTCGCGATCTTTGCCGGACGTCTGGCGCAGTTTGCGCGCGTGCTGCTATTCGATCGACGCGGAACAGTTCTTTCGGATCCGGTCGTGAATCCGCCGACCCTCGAAGAGCGCATCGACGATGTGCGCGCGGTAATGGATGCGGTCGGCTGGCAGCGTGCGGCGATCTGGGGCATCTCGGAGGGCGGGCCTCTGGCGATGATGTTTGCCGCGACCTATCCGGATCGCGTACCCGCACTGGTGCTGTTTGGCACGTTCGCACGCTACAGCCGCGCGGCCGACTATCCGCACGGACGTCCCGCAGACGCCAACGCACGCGCGCTCGCTGTGCTCGAGGACACGTGGGGGAACGGCGAGATGTCTCGCGGATTCGCACCCAGTCTGACGGCCGACGCAACTGTGATGCGGGCGCTCGCACGTTTGGAGCGCATGGCGATGAGCCCCGGTACCGCACGCAAGCTGCTCGCGCTCGCAGCCGAAATCGACGTCCGGCACATCTTTCCGGCGATTCGCGTACCGACGCTGATCCTGCATCGCATCGACGACCAACCGGTGCGCATCGGCCACGCTCGTTACTTGGCGCAACACATCGCTGGCGCGAAATACGTAGAGCTGCCCGGACAAGATCACTTCGCCTGGACGGGAGATACGGATGCGTTGCTCGACGAGGTTCGTGAGTTTCTGACGGGCATGCGCGCATCGCCGGAGTCGGATCGTGTGCTAACGACAATCCTCTTCTGCGCCATCGTCGACTCGACCCAGCGCGCCGCCACCGTCGGCGTCAAAGAGTGGAAGCGATTGCTGGCTGGGTTTCATGCACTCGCCGGCGACCAACTGCAGCGTTTCCGGGGCGCGTACTCGACACCGCCGGCGATGGACTATTCGCCGCGTTCGACGGTCCGGCCCGAGCGGTTCGTTGCGGCGCAGCGCTCACCGAATCGGTGCGATCGCTGGGGCTCTCGGCGCGTGTCGGCATCCACACCGGCGAATGTGAAGTATTCGGCGACAAATACAGCGGCATCGCGATCCACATTGGCGCCCGAATTGCGTCGGCGGCAGCACCGCAACAGGTGCTGGTGTCGTCGACGGTCAAGGATCTCGTCGTCGGCTCGGGGATCCTGTTCGAGGACCTGGGTGCGCAAACACTCAAAGGCGTACCGGACGCATGGCGTCTGTTTGCGGTTGCGAAGATCTAAGTGCACGGATTGCGCGGTCGGCGCAGGCCGGCCCGGAGGTTTCCACAAGTGCGGATCGGGCCCGCTGCGTGACCGGCCCGACAGCCCCGCGTCATGTACCCGCCCCAGCCGAAGCTGACGCGAGATTTCTGCTAGCGCGCGCCTCGGAAAGTTCCGTCGATTACTGCCAACACGCGCGCAACGCTCGATGTCATCGTGTTGCGCGTGCTGCGCTGCCTGGAACGTGATGGTCTGCTGATCCGCGATCCGGAACAACCCTGGCTCGATCTGGAAGCGCGTGATGCGCTCGATGCATTGGGTGCCGCGTCGATTCAATACCGCATTGCCGTCGGTCCGCACGCCGGGCGTAAGGTCTTGACGCTCAAACTCGCCCCAGCTGCGGCCACGTCGAGTGTGCCTAAACCGTTCACGGTGGCGAGAGACGGGTTCTCGTTGAATGCGGCGGTCGCGTGTGCGCCACACCAGCGTGACCGGATCGAGCGGTTGTGCCGCCGAACGGGGCAGGGCAGGTGGTGTATCAGCTGAAGACCCCATACCGGGACGGTACCACCCATTTTGTGTTCGAGCCGATTGAGTTCCTGGCCCGACTCGCGGCGTTGGTGCCTCGACCACGCGGCAACCTGGTGCGATACCACGGCATCCTCGCCCCCAACGCCAAGCATCGCAGCGCGGTGGTGCCGAACCCGTCGCAGCAGAACTCGACGACGGCGCACGGCTGGACACGCTCGGGTGCAGGCGTCGGGTGGAGCTTGTCACGACGACCATGAAGCACCGACTGCGCCGATGACGTGGATGGAGCGACTGCGCAGAGTATTTGCGATTGATCTGTCGATCTGCCCCGACTGCGGCGGTCGGCTGCGTGTGATCGCCGATGTCACCCGTCCGGACATCATCCAGAAAATCCTGGAACACGTCGCCCGACAACAGGCGCCGCCGGAATTCAGCGCTAGCAGCGGTTCGATAACGGTTCACTGAAACTCCGCAACGTCCGGAGTAAGCAGACTCGTCTCGCAGATCAGCGACTTCCGGATCAGCCCCAGCACTTGTGCGCGTTCGGCCGCGATGTCCATCAGCCGTTCGCGTCATTCCACATCTCAGACGAATTCAATAACTGCTTCCGCTTCGCTGCGCAGTCACGCGATACGCAGCCCCATTCACCAACAGGTGGTTTATGCTTCTTATCCTCGGATTCATCTCGCGCTCTTCTTCGCGATACAGCAGGTTGTAGTGATTCTGCATCGTGACGAAGCGCGCCGCGTGGCGGACATCCTGCGTGAACAGATACTTCGCCATCTGCCACGCGAACATGCTCGAGGCGCCGAGGTAGCGGACCTTGCCGGTGCGCACCAGATCGTTCAGCGCGTCGATGGTTTCTTCGATCGGCGTGTGGCCATCGAAGCGGGGATCTGGTACAGGTCGATGAAATCGGTATCGAGGCGTTTGAGCGATGCATCGCACGACTCGATGACATTCTTGCGCGACAGACCGAAGCGATTGCGGGCGCGATTGTGCGTGCCACCGTTGCATTTGGTCGCAATGACGACGTCGTGGCGATCGACGCCGATCTCGCGCAGCGCGCGGCCCAACACTTCTTCAGAGGCGCCGTTGGAATACACATCCGCGGTGTCGAAAAAATTGATGCCGGCGTCGAGCGCGCGTGCGACGAACGGTTTTGCTTCGGCGTAGTCGAGCACCCAGTCGCGCCATTGTTTCGATCCGTACGTCATCATGCCGAGACAAATGCGCGACCCGCTGACACCGGTGCCGCCGAGTTTTGCGTATTTCATCGAAGCTTCCACATCGTCGGTTGCGCAGCGGGGAACTGTGCCATCCGAAATGATCGCATGCGGAAGCGGCGTATGTCGCGTGAGGCGAATTGACGAGCGGAGAAGAGAATGGCGGACGCCGCGAGGCGTCCGCGCCTGAGTTCCTTCGTTAGCGGCTATTGCTCATTGTGGTCGCCGCGATGGCCCATTTGCGAGACGTGTCTGATCTTCCAGACCTCGCCCGTGAGCGTGACGATGAAAGCGGTATCGCCGGCGAAATCGAGCGACGTGGGTAGGTCGAGCCTGTCGAGGAGCACGGTGAATGTGCCGTTGTCGTTCACCCGCAGCAGTCTGCCCGTTTTCGGCGCCGCCGGTGAGCCGGGGTCGCCGCCGCCGAAATCGCCCTGGGACAGCGCGTATAGCCGGTGGTGCGCATCGAATTCGACGTCGACGATCATGCTGACCCCGGAGGCGACGTTCTCGGCTGGCGTTCGGCGACCTGGCCGGAACAAAACGACTTTCCCCGTTTCCGGTGTGTTCGGCTGTGGTCCGAGCTCCGCCATATAGACGCGGCCGGCAGACTGGTCGAGGCCGGTGGGCACGACATCACCAAACGACTTCAGCACGGAGACTTCGCCGCGCAGCGTGACGCGAAGGATTCGATTGAGATGCCCATCGGAAACCGCGAATCCACCGTCGACGGGCTGCAGCGCGTACTGAAGGCCATTCTGCAGAAAGTAGTTGAAGTGGCCCGGCGGCGCGGGATTGTCGAGGGTGCCGAGAGCCGGCGGATTATCAAACGAAAACGACCCAAGGTCTGCGATGAGCGTGGGGTTGCCCTGGCGGTCGATGCGATAGATTCCGTCGAGTCCCAATGGACCCCCAAACAACGGATCGCTGATGAGCGTAACCAGCACATAAGCGGTCCGGCGGATGAACGCGACATCTATCGCACCGCCAAGGCCAACGATCGATTTGGGGAGCCCCGTTGCGAACGTCGAAGTCTCTCCGCTTGAAACGTCGATTCGCGTGATCTCGCCAATCGCGCCCTGCGGCACGTACAGCGCGCCGTCTGGACCGATGGTGCTGCCGATGGTGCCTTGCAGGCCCGAGGCGAGCAGCGTTGACTCGGGAATTTCGCTATGACGTTCGTGTGCGGCGGAGGTCAGCGCGAATGCGCTGAGCAGAAGGATCAGTACGGAAGTCTTCACGTTTATTCCCCGATGACGATTGGTACGCGGAGAACTCTGTACGTTCGCGGTCGGCGCGTCCTAAAGTCTGCGTGAGGTGTCTGTGAGGAATCTCTGACCGATCGGTAGCCGGGTCGCTTGACTGGGATGGTTGGGAAGCTCAGTGTGAATGTGCCGTGCGTATAGGGATCCGCAACGATGGTTGGTGCGAGACACGTAGCGGGCGGGCGATTTCGCCTGGGCGACCGGTGGATCACCCCTGACGCCAACGACATCGATGGCACGCGGGTCGAAGCCAAGTCGATGGACGTGTTGGTTGCGCTCATGGAAGCATCACCGTCGGTGATGTCTGGCCCCGCGCTGCTCGAACAGGTGTGGCCGGATGTCGTGGTGGTAGACAACGTTGTCTATCAGGCGGTCGCCCAGTTGCGCAAGGCATTGGGTGATGATTCGCATGTGCCGCGCTACATAGAGACCATTCCGCGGCGTGGCTATCGGTTGATTGCCGAGATCCAACGCGGAGTGCCTGGTGCCGCGGAACCCGACAAGGTGGCGGCGCCCGCATCCTCAAGAGTCGATGCGGTTCTCGGAGTGGATGCAGATTACGGTCTGGGGGAGCACGCCGTAGCATCGGTTGCCGCCAATGCAAACAGACCCCCATCGATTGATGCGTCGTCATTGGCGAAGGCCGAGCCGCGGAAAATCGGGCCAACGCGCGGAACGAGTATCGCGGCTGGTGTCGCCCTCATGCTTATTCTTGCCGGTCTCGGGTTCGCGAACCGAACGGACGTCGAAGTATGGTGGGCGCTCCATGTTGCGCCAATCACGTCGCGACCGATCGATCAGCACATCGGCTTTGTAACCACATCGGACGGCGTTCGGGTTGCGTATGCGACATCGGGCTCCGGCCCGCCGTTGGTGTTGGTCGTTGGCTGGTTGACGCATCTGAAAGATGGACTAGCCAGCCCGAGCTATGACAGCGGCGGCTATATCCGGCGGTATTCGCGCGATCACCTGGTCGTGCGCTATGACGGCCGCGGGTTCGGGCTGTCGCAGCGCAATGTAAGCGATTTCTCCCTGGACGCCCGCGTGCGCGATCTCGAGGCCGTGGTCGACGCGCTCGGTCTCGAGCATTTCACGCTGTGCGGCATGTCCGCGGGTGGTCCGACGGTGTTGACCTACACCGACCGCCACCCGGAGCGGGTCTCGCGTCTCGTGCTGCTTGCGAGCTTGATGAATGGCAAGTTTTTCATTGATGCGAAGTGGCAGGAACGCTACGCGGCCATTGACAGGATGTGGAATTTCGCCCGCACCGATTGGCAAACGCCGGCTGCGCGGGCTGCGGTCGTCGAATGGATGCATCCGAAGGCCAGCGAGGTCGAGCGGCGCGTGTTGATGGCGCTTTTGCAAACCGCTGCAGACGGCTCGTCGGTCGCAAACTTTCAATCAGTGCAGATCGACGCCTCCGAGGCGGCGCGGCGGATCCGCATACCCACGCTGGTCGTGGCTGGCAGTGAAGACACCGAACTGCCGCTCACAGCAGGCGAAGAAGTTGCGGCGGCAATACCAGGTGCCCGCTTCGAACTACTCGAAGGCGCGGACCATTTCGAGACAATCGGCACCGACCCTCGTGCCATGCAGATGGTCTCCGCCTTTCTTGCCGAGGGTCGACCGCAACCGTAGCGCTCAATCGAGCCGATTGAGTTCCTGGCCCGACTCGCGGCGTTGGTGCCTCGACCACGCGGCAACCTGGTGCGATGCCACGGCATCCTCGCCCCCAACGCCAAGCATCGCAGCGCGGTGGTGCCGAACCCGTCGCAGCAGAACAGACGAAGCCGCACGCGTGCACACGCTCCGGTGCAGGCGCTGGGTGGAGCTCGTCAAACCGACCCTGCTGCACCGACTGCGCCGATGACGTGGATGGAGCGGCTGCGCAGAGTATTCGCAATTGATCTGTCTATCTGCCCGGACTGCGGCGGTAGGTTGCGCGTCATCGCCGATGTGACACGACCAGACATCATTGAAAGAATCCTGGAACACGTCGCACGACAACAGGCGCCGCCGGAATTCAGCGCTATCAGCAGTGTGGCGACGGTTCACTGAAACTCCGCAACCTCCGGGGTAAGCAGAGTCGTCTCGAAGATCAGCGACTTCCGGATCAACCATCGTGCGTGTGCGCGTGCGGCCACGACGACCATCAGCCGTTCGCGTCGTTCCACATCTCAGACGAATTCAATAGCTGCTTCCGTTTCGCTGCGCAGTCACGCGATACTCAGCCCGATTCATGAACCGGTTGCCGCCTATCCTCTCGCGCAGTCGAATAAGATTCCCACATACATCTCCTGGCCCCAATGAATGCGCATGTCGCGCGCGCCCAGCGCACCGCTTTCGAAAATCGGCGATCGCCCGGCCGTCAGCAGCAGCGGAACACGATCGCGCGCCGCGTTCATCAGCCCGCAGATCGCGTTGGCGGTGCCAACGCTGACGTGCACCATCAACGCCTGCGGCTTGCCCGTGACGAGATACGCGCCGTGCGCCATACCGACGCCGAGGTTTTCGTGCGTGGCGATCACCGGCTGCGGAAACGGCGGCGCGTTGGTGTCGTGACATCGTCCATAGGCTTCGACGAGCGGCGCAAAATCAGTGCCGGCGTTGAAGAACAACCACTCGACGCCGTGCGCGCGCAGCGCCGCGAGATAGTGCTCCGCAACCGTTTCAAACGCCGCTTCACGGGCCATACAGAAACACCGGCGTGCGCTCCGTCTGCCAATCCGCTTCGTCTTGTGCGGCGAGTTTTTCCAGGTCGCCGATGCTCGCATTCGGATCGTCGACCCACTCGCGCAGTAGCGGACCGCCGTTGATCAGATCGATCGCGAGGCGCCCCACCTCGTATTCGTACGGAAAATCGCGCCACAGCGGATAGTCCGGGCGCAGGCAGCGGATCGCCTTGAACGCCAGCGCCATCAACCGCCTGGGCCGGAACGCCGCGTGGTCGTAGCCTTCGTCGTCTACGTGGATCTGAATGCCCGCGCACAGTTTGCCGACGTGTTTGTGAAACGTCGGTTCGAAGGCGCATTCGCGCAGCCGGCAGCCCTTCGGCCACTGCGGCGCGAGTTGTTCCATCTTCGCGCGTATCGCGCGGGCATCGACGTCCGGCGCGCCGAACAGCTCCAACGGCCGCGTCGTGCCGCGCCCCTCGGGTAGCGTCGTGCCCTCGAGCATCACCGTGCCCGCGTAACAGCGCGCCATCGAAAGATTGGCAGCGTTCGGGCTCGGATTCACCCACGTGCGTTCGTCGAGCGGCCAGCCGAAGCCGGGCGGCACCGATGGTTGCCAACCCGTCATCGTGACACGTCGTAGTCGACATCAAGTTTCAACGTGTGGATGAACCAGTGACCCAGCTCGCCAAGCGTCAGACCGTGACGCATCGGCAATGGTCCCGCGCCGACGAAACTCTGCCAGCCGTCGCGCAGCCGCAGACCTTCAACCGGTCGACCCGCGGGATTCGGCCGGTCCAGCACCCACACGGCCTTGCCGTGGCGCGCCGCTTCTTCCAGCACGTAGCGCAGCGTCGTGATGAACGTATAGATGCGGCAGCCGACGTCCTGCAGGTCGACGAGCAGCACGTCGAACGCGCTCATCATCGCCGCCGTCGGCCGGCGCTGCGCGCCGTACAGGCTGAACACCGCAATGCCGTGCACCGGATCTAGGAAGTCCGGCGACTCGACCATGTTGTCCTGTTTGTCGCCGCGCAGACCGTGCTGTGGGCCGAAAGCCACGCTAATTTCGACGCCCACCGACGGCAGTGCATCCAACGAGTGCACGAGGTCGCGCGTGACCGACGCCGGGTGCGCGAGCAGCGCAACACGGCGGCCTTTGAGGGCGGAGCGGAGCGCGGGTTCATTGAGGAGACGGTCGATGCCGAACAACATGTGCTAGCCCGTTTCGCGCCGCGTGGTCGACAACCGCGCGGTCCCGCGTATTGTCGACGTTTGCCCGGGCCCCCGCCAGCCGGCAACCGCGTGCCGGCACGCTGCGTCACTCTTTCGCTTTCACCCCCGGGCCATACGTCGTGTACAGATAGATCGGAATTTCGAGATCCTCGAGATGCCGCACGATCAGCGGCTTCACGTCGTCCCACTGCAGTCCGCCAACGCCCGTAGCGAGGCGCGGCAACGCGACGCTCTCGAACGCCTCCTCCTCCAATACCTTGCGCAGCTCTTTCAGTGCGAGGTTCACGTTGTGCGTGGTCGCCTTGCCCGGATTCGTCTGCTGCCCGGGCGCTTCGTTCTGCGTGAGCAGGTTGACGACGCGAACGCCCTTCGGGCCGGCCCACGTCCACAGCGTTCCGGCCTTCGGATGCTGAACCTGACAGTAGTGGCGAAAGTCCTTGTACATCGCCGGATACTGTTCGCGCAGCGACAACGCGAGCCCGCGGTTGAAGTGATCGTTCGGCGCAACGCCGTGCGCGATCGCGTGCGCGCCGGTCAGCAGGATGTCGCCGGTGACTTCTTTGAGCATGAAACTTCCTCCCTGAACTGTGGGTCGAATGCGCAGTCTTCCGGTGCGGGGGCCGCGCCGGTATACGCGGATACCCCGGATGACTTCCGGGCGGTTGCGCGCTCAGACTCGCGCCATTGGTGCGTCATGGTTGTATCGAGAGGTCCGTTTCATGGTCACGCATGCGTCCATCGCGCTGCGATCCGCTGCTCTCGGCGCGCTGCTGCTCGTCGTAACGTCCTGTTCGACGATGAAAATCGGCACCGACTACTACGAACCTTTCTCGTTCGAAGGTCACAACTCGTTTGCGTGGGTATCCGACCATCCGATGGTCGCGAGCTCGCCGGACGTGAGCCCGTTCGCCGAAGGCCGCATCAAACAGGCGATCGTCGATACGCTGAAAACGAAGGGTATCGTGTATGCCCCGGATCCGGCCAACGCAAAGCTGCTGATCGGGTTCAGCATGTCGGCGAAGGAGAAGATCAGCGTCATGCCGGCCTCGTATCCGGGGCCCTATTGGGGACCGTATCCGTGGGTGGGCAACTACTACCAGAACGTCGACGTGCGCCAGTATTCGGTCGGCAGGCTCACGATCGATATCTTCGATACGGAAGACAAACAACCCGTGTGGCACGGGTGGGCGTCGAAGACGATCGACGACGAAGGCGGCCGGAAGGGCGAAGGGGCCGTCAAGGCGGTGGAGGCGATCCTCGCGAAGTTTCCGCCGGGGACCACGCCTCCAACCTCGAACGATCCCTGCTTGGCCATCCCAAAAACCCCTCAACCAGTCAATCGCACCATTGTATACTCGTTGGGACTTATGTAGTAGGTTGTGCTGAGATTCCCTAGGTCAAAGAAGGAAAAGAACGGCCGTAGTAAAGTTCCCGCGCATATTCGAAGGACGATCGCGAAGCAGAAAAAGGCGGAGGAAGCGCGACGGAAGGCTGGTCGCACTCTGCCAAAGGTACGACTCGTTCGCGGAGGCGCTGTCTCTCCTCGCTAAAGATTCGGATTAAACGGCCGACGATCAGCCTTCGCCTCTCCATGCCACACGCTCTTACGGCTTTGCCAAGCCGCGTCTGCTAACGGTATTGCTGGATGTGAGCACCTTGGCGACCTTAGTAGAGAGCAGCTAAGGATCGCTACCACAGGCAAACGGAGAACTTGTTGACGTCCAGGCGCCCCGGTAAATATTGCTGGCGCAGCGAGGATAGGGAGCATAACCCACCTGTTGGTGAATCGTGCTGAGGATGACGCAGCTACCCAAAGAATCGGAAGCGGGTGTTGAATTCATCTGCGATGTGGAATGACGCGAATGGCCGGTGGCTGGCGCGGCCTTACGCGCACACGCGCTGTAGCTGATTCGGAAGTCGCTGATCTACCCGACGAGTCTGCCTACCCTGGCAAATGCGGAGTGTCAGTGAACCGTTGCCATATTGCTGATCGTGCTGAATTCCGGCGGCGCCTGTTGTCGGGCAACATGTTCCAGAATTTTCTCGATGATGTCCGGACGGGTGACATCGGCGATGACGCGCAGCCGACCGCCGCAGTCCGGACAGACCGACAGATCAATCGCGAATACTCTGCGCAGCCGCTCCATCCACGTCATCGGCGCGGTCGGTGCTTCATGGTCGTCGTGACAAGCTCCACCCGACGCCTGCACCCGAGCGTGTCCAGCCGTGCGCCGTCGTCGAGCTCGCCGCGACGGGTTCGGCACCACCGCAGTACGATGTTTGGCGTTGGGCGCCAGGATGCCGTGGTATCTCACCAGGTTGCCCCGTGGTCGAGGCACCAACGCCAAGCGTCAGGCGGCCGAAGCCGGCATCACGCTAACGGCTATCATCGAGGAATCACTTCGGGAGCGGCTGGCCCGGAGAACTACCCGCGTGCGCGAGCCGGTTCGGCTGCACGTCGCCGGCAAAGGCGGTGTCCGACCGGGGGTCGACCTCGACGACAGTGCATCGCTTTTCGACCTAAGGAATCTCAGCACAACCTACTACATAAGTCCCAACGAGTATACAATGGTGCGATTGACTGGTTGAGGGGTTTTTGGGATGGCCAAGCAGGGATCGTTCGAGGTTGGAGGCTTCGACAAGTACCGCAAAGCAACGCGGCGGGAACGGTTCCTGAATGAGATGGAGAAGGCGGTGCCATGGTCGGAGCTGTTAGCAGTGATTGCGCCGTTCTGCCCGAAGGACCCCGGCGTGAGCGGTGGCCGACCGCCGCGGGGACTTGAGGTGATGTTGCGCATCCACCTGCTCCAGCACTGGTTCACCCTGTCGGACCCTGGCGTGGAGGATGCCTTGTACGAATCGCCCGTGCTACGACGCTTCGTCGGCATCGATCTGGGCCGCGAACCGGTACCGGATGAGACGACGATCATGCGCTTTCGGCATCTGTTGGAGCAGCACCAACTTGGTCAGGCGCTGTTCGAAGCCGTCAATAGGGTGTTGCGCCACAAGGGCTTGCTGCTGCAGAAGGGCACCATCGTTGATGCGACGATCATCAGCGCACCGAGTTCGACCAAGAATGCTGACGGCGAACGGGATCCTGAGATGTACCAGGCCAAGAAGGGTGAGCAGTGGTACTTCGGGATGAAGCTGCACGTCGGGGTCGATGCGGACAGCAAGGTGATTCATTCCATTGACGTGACCTCGGCGGACGTTCACGACGGCAACTGCATTGCCAACCTGCTGCATGGCGAGGAAGAAGCTGTCTGGGGAGATCAGAGTTACGCGGGTCGCAGCGACGTGATTGCTGCCCATGCACCGAACGCGAAGGACCTGACCAATCGGCGGGTGCGTTGGCACGATACCGAGCACCCTGAGCGACCCCGCAATCGCCGCAAATCGAAGGTCCGGGCCAAGGTTGAGCATCCGTTTATGACGATCAAGCGGATCTTCGGGTTGAGTTATACGCGGCTGAAGGGGATGGCGAAGAACACCAATCGGCTGTATGTCACCTGTGCGATGGCCAATCTGCATCGGCTGCGTTGGCGTTTAGCGACCTGACCGGGGATCAGTATGTCCGAATCCAGTACAAAATGAGTTGTCGCTACGGAAATGCCGTGAAACCGCCTCAAAACCGTGGTCCAACCCAAATCCAAGTAACTTGATGATCAAATCTGCCTTCGCCCCTCAATGACGAGGGTTGTGCGGAGGTTCCCTAATGGAAGAACGCCGCTGATCCTGCCTGATGTCAATGTGCTCGTGTACGCGCACCGTGTCGATTCACCGAATCATCGCGAGTACCGCAAGTGGCTCGAGACACAAATCAATTCGGACGCGGCCTACGGGCTGAGTGATCTGGTTCTGAGCGGATTTCTCAGAGTGATAACACATCCGAAAGTGTTTGCGATACCGAGCGCGTGGAGTGATGCGACGCAATTCGTCGAGCAACTACGCCAACAGCCCAATCGTGTCGCGATCGCACCCGGACCACATCACTGGGAGATATTCGCGAGCTTGTGCGAGGCCTCAGGTGCCAAAGGCAATCTGGTGGCTGACGCATTTCTGGCCGCGATTGCGATCGAGAATGGCTGTGAGTGGATCACTGCGGATCGAGATTTCAGTCGTTTCGACGGACTGAGGTGGCGCCACCCGTTGCAAGCCTGAAGCGCCATCGAAGCCGCAGCGGCGGAAATCAGGGTTTGACGAACTTCAAGGTCATGCGATTCGATTCGACGATGGCTTTCATCTTCGCCACGTTCGGAGTCCGGCCCGGTCAAGTCAGGCGGCAGACGATGCACGTTGACGTTCTCGGGGTCCTTCGGGTTGGCGTTGATCTCCGATACGCCAGCCAACTGGAAACCCGTCTTCAGACCCAGTTCGATCAGGTAGTCCTCTGGCACGCGATGGAGTTGCCTGGAACTATCCAGCGCTTCGCGAACGGCTTGGCACGGTGTTCGACTACGCCAAACACACCGCCCGGTTTCAGCACGTCGTATATGGCCCTTGAATACCGCGGCGAGCGTCTTTGGGCTTTGGTTCAACCAGTCGTGCGTATTACGGAAACTCAGCACCATGTCGGCGGAGCCGCTCGGGCCGAGATCGACTTGAGTAGGCGGAGAGAATGGGACCACCTTCTCGATGTGGCCGTACACCTTGGAATCGGCGCCGAGCTTCTTTTCGAAGCTGGATCCACCTGCTTTGCGTGGCGGTGAGGCGGCCTCAATCAGGTGCCCGTACGCGTACAGGAACGGCGCCAGGATCTCGGTGTACCAGCCGCCGCCGGGCGCAAGTTCGATGACGGTCATGTCCGGCTTGATACCGAAAAACGCCAGTGTCTCCGCGCTCGGCTACATGACGCGCGCGTCGCTGCTCAGCCAGTCGACGTCAACGACCTGGTCCGCGAGACTCTGGCACTGCTGAAGTCCGAACTGGTGGCGCGCCAGGTGATCGTGACCACCGATTTCAGGCCGTCGCTACCATCGGTGCATGGTGAACACGTGCAGTTGAAGCCGGTATTGCTGAATCTGATCGTCAATGGTGCCGACGCGATGGCTGCAGACGACGAGCAGCAGCGCACGCTGACGCTTCGCACGCGCGCGACCGAGAGCGGGGTTCGAATCGACGTGGCGGATCACGGTTATGGCATCCCCGAAGCGGAAATCGCTCACGTGTTCGACATGTTGTGGACCACCAAATCAGGCGGTATAGGCATTGGTCTGTCGATCTGCAAGTCGATCGTGGAGGCGCATCTCGGGCGGATCATGGCGGGCCAGCAGGCGAGGTCGGTGGCTGAACTCATGCACATCGTGGCTCAGGCAGGGCTCGGCGGGAAGCCGGGGTTTGACTAAAGGCTAGTATCCTGCCACCCCCGTGACCGGTACCGTGGCGGTGTGAAGACCGCATATGTCGCAGTTGTTGACGACGAGGCGCCGGCGCCGATTGCTGCGCTTGGCTGACTACACGGTGGCTGAGTTCGCATCGGGCGAGGAGTTCCTGGCGTCCCTCGACGAACAGCAGCCCGGCTGCGTGCTGCTCGACGTGCACATGCCGGGACTCAGTGGTTTCGATGTCTGTGCGCGGATGCGCACGGCGCATATCGACGTTCCGCCGGTGTTCATTACTGCCAGCGACGAGCGCGATCTTGACCAGATGGCGTGGCAGAACGGCGGCCAGCTGCTGCGCAAGCCTTTCGCTGGCGACGAATTGGTGGCCGCGATCGAAGCGGTGCGGCGACACTAGCCGCGGCGATTTGAGCGCCGCCGCTGAGTAGAAATACGTAGGATTCTGCTTGTCCTGCATTGCAGCAATTCGAGTATGATGCGCGCCGCTGGAACGGGAGCGTTTAGGAGTGGACTTGCCAGCTGCCTCATCAAACAAAGATATCGTTCATGGAGAAGAGCTATGAAGCTTCATTTGGCTGCGGCGAGCCTGCTGATGACAGTAGGGCTTTGCGCCAACGTATATGCCGACGAGACCCTCACCGAGGGTCTAAATTTTGAGCTGACACCTTATTTCTGGGCGGCCGGTGCCGACGGAAAAGTCTCTGCCCGCGGCCAGACCGCGAACTTTGATCGTAGCTTCAGCGACATCATCAAAAATACTGACGCCGCTTTCATGGGTCTCGGCGTGATCAGCTACAACCGATTCGTGCTGTATGCCGACTACGACTACCTCGGCCTCAGCGATGACGTTACAACGAAGAACGGCCTTGTCGTGCCGCTCGGTACGAAGGTGAAGGGCGAGCTCAACATGAGTGTTGGGACGTACGCCGCCGGCTATCGCTTCGATACGTTTGGTAAGAACACGATGGACGTGTTGTTCGGTGTGCAACTCACCGACCTTGAGCCGAAGATCAAGGTCAGGGGGCAGACGTTCAGCAACAAGAGCAACCTCACCGACACCGTCGTGATGCTGAGGCCATCATTCCGGATCTCGGAGAAGTGGCGCTTCAACCCAACGCTGGCGTACGGGGTCTCGGGTGATTCGGATACGACGTACTCGATGATGCCGCAGGTTCAGTACCAGTTCTCGAAGTCCTTTGCAGCACGCTTTGGCTACAAAAAGCTCTACTACAAGGAGAGTGATGGCTCCAAGGGCAACAATACGTATCAGCAATTCGATGGCGACATCAGCGGTGCGTTCATTGGCGTGGGTTGGACCTTTCCGGTCCGCGAAGAGCACGTTGCGGCCACTCCGCCACCGCCTGCTCCGGCGCCGGTTGCCGAAGCACCAAGAGACAGTGACGGTGACGGCGTAACGGATCCGAACGATCGTTGTCCCAACACGCCTCGCGGCACCAAGGTAGACGAGCACGGTTGTGCGATTGCGCCGCCTGCGCCGGTGTCGTTCGACTTGACGGTTGAGTTCGCATTCAATTCTGCCGAGATCAACGATCTGTCGTTCGGTGAGTTGCGCAAAGCGATGGCGTTCATGCGCGAACACCCGGACACCGACGCAGTGGTCGAAGGCAACACCGACAGTGTCGGAGCCGAAGGCTACAACCTGACGTTGTCTCAGCGCCGTGCCGCTGCGGTCAAAGACGTGCTCGTCAAGTCCGGTATCGAAGCCGATCGAATCAGTACTGTGGGCAATGGCGCAACGAAGCCTGTAGCGTCCAATGCCACCGAAGCCGGTCGCGCGAAAAACCGGCGGGTGACCATCGTGGTGTCTGGGAAATAGCACCAGTCACCTGAGTCGCAATTCGGGCTTTAGCCCTGGCAAGTGGTGTAAATCCGGATCTCCATGATCCGGATTTACGCTGCCTGTTGAGCTTCGATCACTACAGCTTTCTCGTCTGCTCGCATCCTGGACACTCTGGCTGCACCAACGCTGTGGGGATCGCCGAGGTTTGACCTACCCCGCACACCCATCGCGCCGAACGATCCATCCAGAACACCGCAAACGACAGCGACACAGCACATCAGCAAACGCCTTTGGAATGTTAGGCTCGATGCACTGTGGATTCGGGGAGACGGACGGGATGCCTGGATGTCGTACATATGGGGTCGCATGGCCGGTTGTTGGGGTGTTGCTGCTTCCGCTTGCACTGTTCAGTGTGCAGGGGCACGCCGACTCGGCCAGCCTCCAGGCGCAGTTGACTGCCGCACTGACGCGACTGGATCAACAGGAAGCAGAGCTTGCGGCGCAGCGTAAGATGCTGCTCGAGTTGCGTGACGAACTGGCGCAGCGCGGAGTCACGCCGGTAGCGGGGGTTGAGCCGGCTGCATCTGACGAGATCCCGGCGGCGCCCGAAGCCGATGCTCGTACCATTGCGGCCAAGGCACAGCAGGATGACCCGACGCGCGATCTGCTCTCTCAGTTTCCCGGTGCCATACCCATCCCCGGCACCGAAGCTGCGTTTCGAATTGGCGGCTATGCGAAGACCGCCTATGTGCAGAACTACGATCCGCTGCAGATCCAGGACAAATTTGTAGTGGGTTCGATCGTGACGGGCGACGACCCCTCGACTGGCGACAAGGCACAGACGGTCATCAGCGTTTCCCAGTCGCGCCTCAATCTCGACCTCAGACAGGCGACCGACGCGGGATTGATGCGGGCATTCATCGAAGGCGATTTCGCCGGCAGTAACGACACGTTCCGACTGCGGCACGCGTTTGGTCAATGGAAACGCGCGCTGGCCGGCAAGACCTGGTCCACGTTCATGGATACCTCGGCAACGCCGGAGATGATCGACTTCCAGGGCGTGAACGGGCAGATCAGCGTCCGCCAATCGCAGCTCCGCGTGGCGCCGCAGTTGACGAGACTCGGCCGCGAATACGAGTTCACGCTAGGGCTGGAAGATCCGCAGCCGGAGCTCACCAACGGCACCGGGCTGAGCCGTGTTCCGGACGTGATTGGCAGCATCCGCCTGGACGTGGGCGAACAAACGCACGCCAAGATCGCGCTGCTGTTCCGGCAGATTCGCGGCGACTGGGACGCCGAACCAGGCGATACCAGGAAAGCCTTTGGGTGGGGACTATCAGTGAGCGGCCGTACCGAATTGCCGCTGTTCGGTGCCAAGGACCAGTTGCTCTTTCAGTTGAACGGCGGCAACGGTATAGGGCGATACGTCAACGATCTCGGCACGATCGGCGGCTTCGACGGGGTGTTCTCGCCGACGGGCCAGCTCGAGCTACTGGATGTCTATGCGGGTTATGTGTCGGCGCAGCACTGGTGGAACGATACCGTGCGCAGCAATCTCACGCTCGGCTTCGTGGATGTGGACAGTCCCTCGTTCGTGCCGGCGGATTTCTACAAACGCACGCTGGAGGCGTCGGTGAACCTGTTGTGGACACCGATGCCGCGCCTCGACGTGGGCGGAGAGTTTCTGTCGGGTTCACGCGATAATGTCGATGGCAGCCGCGGCACGGCAATCCAGGTTCAGATGGAGGCCAGATACCTGTTCGGCAATTGACGCTGTGCGTGATGGGGAATGTGACACGACCGAACATCATTCAAAAGATCCGAACGGCCGTCGCACGGCACGCCGCACGAAAACACGCGCCGCCGGCATTTGTTTTCGTTTCGCTCGGCAGTCGCGCGATACTCAGGCCGGTTTACCAACAGGTGGTTTCTGCTGCCTGTCCTCGCCTCAGCGGTTTTCGATGCGGCTGTAGTCGAGCACGCCCGTGTGGGGGCAGTTCTATGTTGCCGTCATCGTCGCGGTGCTGGTCAGCGCTTTCGTCGCGCAACGCCTGATGGATCAGCCTGTAGGTTTGAGCAGTGAGGTGGACGACGGTGTCGCGCAGCCATGAACCGTCTTGCGCTGCGCGAGCGAGGTGATGCGCCATCAGGCGGCGCGTATCGCCGTACTCTGCAGCGCAATAGCCGGGCGCCGTCGTTCTTCGGTAAGTCCTGGCGCAAGCGAATCGAGTTGGCGAAGTAACGGCCGCGTCACGCCGCTGATCCGATACCATTGGCGAGCCGCGGTTCGCCGGCGAGCCGGAAGTGATCTCGGACTTCGGCGAGGCAACAGGAACAAGTGTACCGATGAAACATGAGCCCGATCACGGCGCCTGGCTGTTTGAGGCGCTGCGCTCGTTGGGTGTGAATATCGACGAGCTCGCGAAAACGCTGCCGCACGAAACAATCCGCGTCCTGAAACATCCCAACACCGTCGAGCCGGACGATGTGAATCGCGTGCTGCTCGCGTGTGCCGAACAGACCGGCGATGAACACATTGGGTTGCGATTGGCCGAATGCATCGAACCGAGCGCGTTCGGGACCTTCGGATACCTGTTGCTCAATGCATGCACGGTGGGTGAGTTCCTGATGCTCGCCGAGCGTTACTACCCGGTGTTCTATCAAGGCACCACTCTGGACGTGACCAAGCTTGCGAAAGCCTGGCGCATTGCCTATCGACGCACCGATGTAGCGAAGGTTGCCCAGCGCCACGACAATGAATGGACGCTGGCTACGCTGGTGCGGATTATGCGTTCCAAGCTCGGATTCAACTGGCACCCGGAGCGCACCACGTTCCAGAACCCTGCGCCAGCCAACCTTCCGCAGCTTCAGCGCGTTTTTGGCGAGACGATTTTGTTCAATCAGGCGTTCAACTGCTTCGAAGTCGACAACAACTCGTTGGGCATGCCGCTGAACGATTCGGATCCGCAGCTTCTGAAGATCATCCAGGAGCACGCCGATGCACTGTTGAAGCGCGTCGCGGGAACGCAGAGCGTCGAAGCGCAGTTGCGTCTGGTGATCATGCAGGCGCTCGAATCCGGAACGCCGAACGCCGGCGACGTGGCCCGCCGGATGGGCATGTCGCTGACGACACTGAAACGCCGCCTCCGTGAACGCGATCTGACGTTCCGTGGTTTGCGCGACAGCGTCATTGCCGAACTCGCGAAGCGGGCGCTGGCGGAAACCAACGTCAGCGTCAGCAAGGTGGCGATGCAACTGGGCTATAGCGAAGTCAGTGCGTTCAACCATGCGTTCTCGCGACTCATCGGAACGAGTCCTCTGGCCTATCGCCGTGAGGCGCGTGGCGCGCCTTGACGTGGTGCGTTGCGACCCTGTGGGCCAAAAAATCAATTCTTCGCCCCGTTGAATCAAGCATCGTCCGGGTCAACGGCCTATCCTCTCGTCCGCGATAGGGTCTCGGCCTGGATGGTCCGGTGCGCGGTGCTGCTGCCGGAAGCGATAGCGTCGATAAAGAGGAACAACGATGAGTCACAAACACACTCTGCGCATGGCTGCCGTCACACTGATTGGCGCGCTGAGTTCAATGGGCGTACATGCGGACGGTCCGCCGAAAATGAAGATGACGACGCCCATTCCACCGCAAATCACTACGGCGAACTCGGTGGAGACCAGTTTGGGTGCGCTTAAATTCTTCGACGGCTTGCCGGACGAAGCCACGGTGCAAAAGGTGTACGACAACCTCGACCGTCAGCGCGGCGTCGAAGTGTTTCTCAATGCCATGTCGGGCGCATCGCTGTTCGGAATGCGCGAAGGGTTGCGCAGCCAAGGCGTCGACAATCAGACCGTTGTCCTGTTCGAAGACCTCATGGATTCGAAATCTCTGTTCCTGACGCCCAACACCGAGACGGTGTATCTCATCGGCTGGCTCGACCTCAAGAACGGACCGATGGTGATCGAGTCGCCATCCGACATACTCGGCATCGTCGACGACTTCTGGTTCCACTACGTGGCCGACCTGGGCAATGCCGGTCCGGACAAGGGCAAGGGCGGCAAATACCTGTTCGTACCGCCGGGTTATAAGGGCGAAATTCCCCCGGGATATTTCGTGTACCACTCGAAAACCTATGGCAACTGGATCGCTGGGCGCGGTTTTCTGGTCAACGGTGACCCGAAGCCCGCTGTCGAGAGTTTCAAGAAAACGTGGCGCCAGTACCCACTCGCGGAAGCCTCCAATCCGCCGGCGACGCGGTTCATCAATACCTCTGGCGTTCATTTCAACACCATCCACCCAAACAATTTTGAGTTCTACGAGGACGTCAACCAAATCGTTCAGGAAGAGCCGAGCGACTCGCTTGATCCGGAATTGCTCGGCCAGCTCATGGGCATCGGCATTGAAAAAGGTAAGCCCTTCGCGCCGGATGCGCGTATGAAGAAAATTCTGACCGATGCCGTGGCCATCGGTAGCGCCACTGCGCGTGCCATCGAATTCCGTGCGCGCAAAGAGGACGTTTTCTTCTACCCTGGCAAAGCCTGGTTTTCGCCGGCAAATCCTGACGCCAGCTATTTGTGGCTGCACGATGGCGCCCGAAACCTGGATGCGCGCACGAGAATGTTTTACGGCTACACCGGCGTCACGCCCGCGATGTTCCTGAAAATGGTGGGTAAGGGTTCTCAGTATGCGATCGCCGCGGTGGATGCCGACAAGCATTACTTCGACGGTTCGAAGACCTACAAGCTGCACCTGCCCCCGAACGTACCTGCTAAAACGTTCTGGTCGGTCGTGCTCTACGATACCCAGACCCGCTCCGAACTGCAGACCGATCAGCGGCTGCCCAGCACCGGCAGTGAGAAGGCTGACGTGAAGAAAAACGCGGACGGTTCCTATGACGTCTACTTTGCTCCGAAACCCCCGGCAGGGCACGAGAGCAACTGGTTGCAGACCGTACCCGGCAAATCGTGGTGGGTGATATTGCGCCTCTACGGTGCGCTCGAGCCATGGTTCGACAAGACCTGGCAACCGGGCGACATTGAACTGGTGAGGTAAGGCCGTGCCGAAAACGAGACTAATCCTGGCCGCCGCAGTGCTGGCGATGATGGCCTTGCCAGCCATGCGGATTGCACAAGCAGCGGTGTCGCCGGAGACCTTGAAGTCCATTTCGATGCCCGACGAGGTTCAGACACCCATCGGCAAGCTGGCGTTCTTCGACGGCGTGCCCAGCGCCACCACGATCGACACGCTCTATGACAACCTGGACCGCATGCGCGGGGTCGAGGTCTATTTGAACAACCAGGGTGCCGCTTCGCTGAACGCCATGCGCAAGGGGAATGCCAGCATCGGCGTAAATGCATCCAACAAGGTTCCGATCTCCGAACAGCTGCTCAAACCCCAGTCGCTGTTCCTGACCGGAAACACGTCGACGCTGTATGCAGTGAACTACCTCGACTTGAAGACCGACGGGCCGCTGGTCGTCGAGCTCCCGCCCGGCATGCTCGGATTTCTAGATGATGCCTGGTTTCGGTTTGTAAGCAATCTTGGCGCGATCGGCCCGGACCGGGGCAAGGGCGGCAAGTACCTGCTGCTGCCACCGGGCTACAAGGGCGCCGAACCCGACGGCTACTTCGTCGTCAGGCTCCCGACCTACAACAATCTGATGTTCCTGCGAGGCTCGATTGCGCACGGACTCGCGCCTGCCGTGGAAAACATCAAATCAAATCTCAAGATCTATCCGCTGGCAAACGCCGACAACCCGCCTCCGACGGAATTCTTCAACTTTTCCGGCAAGAGCTTGAGCACGATCGTCAGCCGGGATTTCAGTTTCTTCGAAGACCTCAACAAGCTGGTACAGGTGGAGCCTGTCGACGCTATTGGACCGGAGATGCGTGGCCAATTGGCGGCGATTGGCATCGTCAAAGGCAAGCCCTTCAACCCCGATGCCCGCATGAAGAAGCTGCTCAATGAAGCCGCGACGCTCGGCAACGCCACTGCACGCGCCATCACCTACCAGCCGCGCATCGGCGGCGTCTTCATCTATCCGGATACCAAGAGTGCCTGGACAACGGCCTACGCCAACAAGAACACCTCGTTCGAGGCGGATGGCACGATGAACCTGGATGCCCGGGTGTTGTTCTATTTCAACGCGACCGGCGTCACCCCCGCCATGGCGACCACCCGGGCGGGCGAGGGTTCGGACTATGCCTTGGCCTATCTGGATGCCAACAAGAAGGCGTTCGACGGCTCGAAAACCTACAAGCTGCATCTGCCACCGAATGTGCCGGTCAACAATTTCTGGGCGGTAACCATCTACGACACGCAGACCCGTTCGCTGTTGCAGACGGATCAGCCGTTCCCGACCGTCGGCAGCCAGACCGAAGGCTTCCAGAAGAATGCGGACGGTTCCTTTGACGTCTATTTCGGACCGAAGGCGCCGGCCGGCAAAGAAGGCAACTGGCTGCAGACGATTCCAGGCAAGAGCTGGTTCACCATCCTGCGCATGTACGGTCCGCTGGAACCGTGGATCAACAAGACCTGGCGGCCAGGCGAGATCGAACTGGCGAAGCAGGCTCGGTGAACCGACTGCGAATCAACTACTGCCAGTCGACTAAAGGACCGCTACGGGAATGAAAGCCATGAGAACAAAATTTACCGCTCTGGCGCTCGCCGGCATGCTGTCTATTGCCGGTACGTCGGCCGCTATGGCCGATGCAGCCTTAGCCGTCAACGTAGACAATTTTGATAAGGCGCAAACGGATTTCGAATACGCCGGCATCATTGAGCAGGCGGGCGGCATCAACAAGCTACACAGCAACCGGGCGGCCACGCCGATCGACAAACAGAACATCATTCGAATGAATCGGGATACTCTTTACAGCACTGGCGTTGTAAACATATCCAACGGCGCAACGGTAACCATGCCGGAATCCGGCAATCGCTACATGTCGTTGATGATCATCAACAACGACGGCTACGTGAATGATGTCTATTACGGCGCCGGTAGCTACGAACTCACGCGGGAGAAGTTCGATACGCCATACGTAGGCGTGGTCATTCGCACGCTTGCGAACCCGGAAGATCCCAAAGATCTGGCAACAGCCCACACACTTCAGGACCAGGTTCGAATCACTGCAGGATCTGACAAGCCCTTCGTTTTGCCGAACTACGACACGGCCAGCTACAAGGCAACGCTCAACGCCGTTCTCGAACTGGCCAAAGGGCTGAAGCGATACACCCAGACCTTTGGCTCCAGAGCCGAGGTCAACCCGGTTCATTTTATGATTGGCACCGCCTCCGCCTGGGGCGGCCTGCCGGACAAGGATGCGCAGTACATAAACGTGCAGCCCAACTTGCCCGTCGGTAAATATGAACTCACGGTAAGGGATGTCCCGGTGAAAGGCTTCTGGTCCATCAGCCTCTACAACGCAAAGGGCTACTTTCAACGCAACGACCTCAATGCTTACAGCCTCAATGACCTGACCGCCAAACCAAACAGCGATGGGTCTTACACGATCCGGTTCGGTGGCTGTACGCGATCCACCGAAAACTGCCTGCCGATCATGGCTGGTTGGAACTACGCCGTTCGCATGTATGAAC
Organism: uncultured Gammaproteobacteria bacterium; assembly: GCA_963735085.1. GTDB lineage: Bacteria > Pseudomonadota > Gammaproteobacteria > Pseudomonadales > Azotimanducaceae > DATJGR01. The sequence goes on along the minus strand of CAVTJP010000002.1, from coordinate 1,246,997 downwards.
CGAGCAAGGCGATCGTCGATGGCACCTGGACGTTTCCGGGGCCGCCGAAACCAAGGAACTGAGCATCTGAATCGGCGCAGGCCGAGCGACTGTCCGCCGGCGGTTGCGCCCGCGTCGGAAAACTTTCTCGCAGCCTGTAGCCACACTAAAAGGATTGACCCATGAAAACCCGCATCATTATCGCGCTCGCACTCGCCGGTTCGTTGGCGGCCACGAGTGCTTTCGCAGCAACAGAAAGTGCCAGGGAAGCTGCGAAAACGAAGTCGGCGTCGATACCGGACAGAGTCCAGACGGCAGCCGGTGAACTGAAGTTCTTCGATGGCGTACCGGTAGGCAATACCAACGATCTGGTCTATGACTACCTCGATCGCGCACGCGCGCTGGGTGTCTATCTGGACAACGTCGGCGCGGTATCGATTTACAGCGTGCTGCTGGGGATGGCCCAGCAGGGCGCCGATGCGCCCAACAAGATTGCCATCTGGGAACAGCTGATGGATTCGCGGACGCCGGTTATCACCTCCAACACGTCCACGATGTATGCCTATGCCCCCACGGACCTGGCCAACGACGGTCCGACGGTCATCGAAATTCCACCCGGCATGCTAGGTTTCCTCGACGATGCCTGGCAGCGGTTTGTCGGCAATATGGGCGTCACGGGCCCGGACCACGGCAAGGGCGGCAAGTACCTCGTTTTGCCGCCTGGCTACACCGGTGCGGTGCCGGACGGTTATTTCCTGCTGAAACCCTCGACTAACAGGAATTTTCTGTTTCTGCGCGGTTCCATCGAGCATGGCCTGAAAGCTGCGGCCGACAACTTCAAGTCCGGGCTCAAGATCTATCCGCTGAAGGATGCCGCCAATCCGGCGCCGACCCAGTTCGTCAACATGTCCGGCAAGTCGTTCAGTACGATTTTCCCGAGCACGCTCGAATACTTCGAGATCTTGAATACCATCGTCCAGGAGGAGCCCATTGATGCAGTCTCGCCGGAAGTCCGGGGATACATGGCCGCTGTCGGCATCGTCAAAGGCAAGCCGTTCAATCCCGATGAGCGGATGAAGAAGCTGCTGGCCGAGGCGGCGACGCTGGGTAATGCCGCGGGCCGTTCCATCACCTACGATCCGCGCATTGCCGGGGTGTACATCTACCCCGACACGAAGAGCAACTGGGTGACGGCCTATGCGAACCGGAATACTTCGTTCGAAGCGGACGGCGCGATGGGTCTCGATGCGAGAGTGCTGTTCTACTACAACGCGGGTGGTGTGACCCCCGCCATGGCGACGACGCATGTGGGCGCAGGCTCCGATTACGCCCTCGCGTTTCTGGACAGCGACGATAAGCCTTTCGATGGTTCGAAGACCTACACGCTGCATTTGCCGCCCAACGTGCCCGTGAACAACTTCTGGGCAGTTACGCTCTACGACACCCAAACGCGCACGCAACTGCAAACCAGCCAACTGTTTCCAACAGTCGGCAGCCAGACCAAAGGGATCAAGAAGAACACGGATGGTTCCTACGACGTGTATTTAGCGCCGAAAGCGCCCAAAGGCAAAGCGGGCAACTGGCTGCAGACCAACCCAGGCAAGAGCTGGTTCGTCATCCTGCGCATGTACGGGCCGCTGGAGCCGTGGATCAACAAGACCTGGCGGCCGGGCGAGATCGCGCTGGTCAAATAATCCGTACGTCGTGCCCCGCTCGAATGTACGCCTGACGTACCTGCGGGTGGATTGATCAAGCCAACAATCGGGGCTGGCCCGGATCAGGATCGATTCGGGCCAGCGTCAACCAAAACATGAATCAAGAGGAATTATCATGAGCAAGTTCCCCCCCCCCCTGAAGTTGGCGACAGCCAGCCTTCTGGCAGTCGCCATCCTGTCCGCCTGCAACAAGCCGGCCGACACTTCCACGACGACGGCCCCGGCCGACACCACGGCAACCCCTGCCACGACAACGCCCGCCGCAGAGGCGGATGGTCTGACCACCGAGCAGTTCAAGGCGCTCGCCGAGGAGGGCTTCATCTACGGCCTGCCGCTGGTGATGAACTACGCCATCATGAATGAATACGCGGTCGACCCGAACTCAAGCCAGTTCAAGGCCCCGTTCAACCAGATCAAGAACGAAGCGCGCGTGTTCACCTACAAGGACACCGCAGTCGTCACCGCCAACAGCGATACGCCTTATTCCTTCCTGTGGCTGGATCTGCGTGCCGAGCCGATTGTGATCTCGGTGCCGGCGGTGCCCAGGGACCGCTACTACTCGGTGATGCTGGCCGACGCCCATACCTACAACTACGGCTACATAGGCAGCCGTGCCACCGGCGACAAGGCCGGCAAGTACATGGTCGTCGGCCCCGACTGGACCGGTGAGAAGCCAGCCGGCATCGACAAGGTCTTCCACTCGCTCACACCGTTCAGCCTCGCCGCATTCCGCACCCAGCTGATCGATCGCGCGGACATGCCCAACGTGGAGAAGATCCAGGCCCAGTACAAGGCTGAACCACTGTCGGCATTCCTGGGCCAACCGGCACCGGCTGCGGCCCCGGATCCCGGTTTCCTGCCGGCCACCACGGCCGGAATCAAGGCGAACTTCTGGACTTATCTCGGCGCCGCGCTTGAATACGTTCCCGAGGCTGACGAAGACAAGGAAATCCGCACGAAACTGGCCACGATCGGCATCGGTCCTGGCAAGAAATTCGACATCAAGAGCCTGTCACCTGAGCGCCAGCAAGCGATGGTCGAGGCGATGAAGGCTGGTGACGAGAAGGTGGACACCTATCTAGCCTCCGGCATGACCGACGCCAATGGCTGGCAGCTCGGCTCGTTGCCGGGTGATCGAGACCACTACCACGGCGACTGGATCATGCGTGCCGCCACCGCCAAGGCGGGTATCTACGGCAACGATGCCGCCGAGGCTGTTTATCCACTGGGTCGTCTGGATGTCAGCGGCAACACCATCGATACCAGCAAGCACAATTACACGCTCACCTTCGCCGCTGGCCAGATGCCACCGGTGAACGCGTTCTGGTCGGTGACGATGTATTACGGCAAATCCCAATTGATGGTCGAGAACCCGATCAACCGCTATCTGGTCAATACGGCGATGGCGTCGCACATGAAAAAGAATGCGGACGGATCGCTGACGATCTATATCCAGAAGGATTCGCCGGGCAAGGACAAGGAAGCAAATTGGTTGCCGGCGCCGAATGACGCGGCTTACCTGGTCATGCGCCTGTACTGGCCGAAGCCGGCCACCGAGACGGTGTCGGTCCTTCCGGTTGGCAAAGGCACCTGGACACCGCCGGGTATCGTGATGGCCGACTGAAGTGCCTGCATCCTGCGCATGTACGGGCCGCTCGAGCCCTGGATCAACAAAACCTGGCGCCCCGGCGAGATTGAGTTGGTGAAGTAGCGGAAGGCCGGAATCTCGGCCCGCTACGGTGTTCGAAACAGCTCGGTGAGTGTTCTGATGCACTCGGCAGCCGTAGCTGAACGAGTACCGCGTGCGCGGTCATGATCGTGGGACATCAAAGCAGGGACGCGGGGCGCTTTGCTACATTTTTTTCTGCGTGTAGTTTTCGATACCGACGCGTTGGATCAAGTCGAGTTGCGTTTCCAGCCAGTCTATATGCTCTTCCTCGCCTTCGAGGATGTCCTCCAGCAGCTCGCGTGAAACATAGTCGCTGACCTTTTCGCAATGGGCGATTGCTTCGCGGAGCGGCGGGTGGGCGTCGCGTTCGAGTTTGAGATCGCACTCGAGGATTTCCTTCACGTCCTCGCCGAGATGCAGTTTGCCGAGATCCTGCAAGTTGGGCAGGCCCTCCAGAAACAGGATCCGTTCAATCAGCCGATCGGCGTGTTTCATCTCGTCTATCGATTCGTTGTATTCGTGTTCGTCGAGTTGCTTCAAGCCCCAGTTTTTGTACATACGCGCATGAACGAAATACTGGTTGATCGCAGTGAGTTCGTTCTTCAGGACCTGGTTGAGGTGTTGGATGACGGCTTTGTCGCCCTGCATGGTCGGCCCCCGAACGCGTATGGAAGAAAGGATGTAGCGGACGTGTCAGCGTAACGCAGACCCGGTACCTGACCAATAAATGTATTGGTCGCCGCCGTTCACGGCATGAGGCCCCGCGAAATCGTAGCGGATCAGCCCGAGTGAGTCAGGTGGAGACGAGAGACGAGGTGAAGTCGGCGTGCCGGTTTGTTCTTGAGGCTCTCGCTGAGAATATCGCGGACCTCGGATTCGCAGCAGCCGCAACAATTGCAGACATCCAGCGATTCCTGCAGTGCTTCGAAGCTTGCATTTCCCTCGTCCACGGCCTCGCGGATGCGGTGGTCAGTTACGGCTTTACAGATGCAGATATACATAAATGTGAGGACGTTGTTGCAACAAAATCGAACGCCATCAGGTTAAATAAAAATAAGAATCATTGTCAATATCATCCTGGCCGAGCATAGGGCAGGGCATAAAGATCGGCCCGATGATCGAACCCGCGTAGTCGCGGCTTGCGCCATTGAATAACTTCGACCACTCGCTGCTGGCGCCGCAGTAGCTGCCGGTCGGGCCGCGCCGCCTGTACGACGGCGGTTACGTGGATTACACCACGGTATTGCAGGCTGAGCAGGCGCTGTTTCCGGCCAAACTGAACCTCGCTCGAGCAACGCCTGTTTGATCGGTGTTGCCGAGGTGCGCAGATCAACAAACCGTTAGTCGTAGATCAGGTTGAATGTGGCCGTAGCGACCACCGTACCCGCGGTGACCGAGTTGGAAGTTGCGTAGTAACGCGCCGCGAACGGAAGTGTCATTGAACCGACGTTGGTGCTTCCCAGCGGCATCAGGTTCGACGTCGTGTTGTTGGGATTGTTGTTGTTGAATGTGATGGGATTTCCGCTCTGGTCCAGCATCTGGACGCCAACGTTCTTTGCGTTACCGGTGTTTCTCAGCACATTCGAGTACCTGTTCGAGGCTCGCCGGCCGGAAAAATTGATCGATAACGCGGCGGTGGACCCGCTCGGGCAGTTCAGCTGGATGTCGAATGCGGTCGTGCCCGCAGTGGAATCTGCACCGGAAAAAGTCTGCGTGGACACGGTGGGCAGCGCCACCGCAATCGGATTGATGGTGACCTGGCAGGCAGAGGCCACGAACGTTACCGTGTTGGACAGTACGAAATACTCGGGTACGACCGTGCCCCATTGCCAGTTTGCAAGGCGGGTGCCGCTCACCAGGCGGCTTCCATTTGCGATCGGACCGGTCTGCACCAGTTGCAGGGCCGTGGTGACGCTGAAGGTGGAGGTCGCGGCGGCGCCCGAATCGCCATTGGGATATGGGAACATGTAGCCGGCATCGGTGCTGGTGCCGGCCGCGTGGTACAACTGGTAGCCGACGCCGGGCACGCTGGTCGGGTAGATGTAGTTGGTGCCACCTGTTGGTGTGTTCGGACCAACCTGGTTGACAATCCCGTAGGGCACGCCCGCGGTGCAAGTCAACAGGGGAGGATTGGACGGGCCGATCGGTCCAGTCGAGGCCAGCGCGGTGCCGGTGGCCAGCGCGAACGGAATACTGACGGAACTCGCCACCGTGAAACTGACGCTTGACGACGACGAACCGCCGTTAAACGTGCAACCGGCATCGGCGTGCGTGGAAATCAAAGGCAGGACGATCAACGTGATCAGGATGCTGCCGATACGCCACCGGACCCCGTGCATGGGTTTGCCGCGTGAGCAACTCATAGCGCGTTCGCGATGATGGTGGTGATCGTTCGCAATATCATTGTCCATTCCTGACCAGCGTGCCCATCGGCATGCAGGTCGCTTCGATCTCGTCATAGGTTGCGCGGCGGCCCTTCGCGCGTGGCCCGATCTGATAGCGGAACGAACAGGACTGCGCAGTTCCATTCTCGGTCTGCCAGCGCGCAGTCAGGGTACCCGCGTGTTCGACTCCGCGTACGAGAATCTGTCCGGCCTGCCCGACCACGCCCAACGCGACGCCTTCGTCATTGAAAACCTCCGCGCCGAACGGTAGCGCATCGCCGTTACCCAGGCGCGCACGCACGACGATCGTGCGGCCGGTCTGGGTTTTGAATTTCAGCAACACTACCGCGCCGGCATGCGGGGCGACCTGCGTGCTGGTTGCGTCCAGTTGTACATCCAGCGGCAGGCCCTTGGGATCAATCTGAATCGTGTTGAGATTGTACGGCGTCAAGTACGGTACCAGCGCGTAGCCGAAGTGGTCGATGCGTGCACCGGCGGCATTCGTCAATCGTGCGCCGGCGCCGCCCGGCACATCCACAATGGCCACGGTGTCACCTGTCGGCTGGCCAAACGTGACACCGCCCGGATGTGCCACCATTGCGCCGCTGGCGCCCAGAGAGGCTTGCGAATATCCGTCGCCCTTGCCGTAGCTGCCGTTCAGGACTGCGTAGGGACTGCGATAACCTACATTGGCAGCGCCCGAACTACCGTCCGCGGCACTGCTGTGCGAAACAGTGGCGCCGTAGTTGAACTGATTGTCGGAACCCAGCGTTCCGCTCAGCGTGGCCTGATCCTGCGCGCCATAGGTGCTATCGTGCGTGAGGTTTGCGGACAACGTGGGTGCGCTCGCGTTGACGCTCATCGGTACGCTGAACGTGAGCATGTACTGGTTGTCGTAGTGTCCGGACGCATCGCGCGTGCGGGTGGCGGAGACACCGTAGCTCAGGCGCTGGAAGCTGTTGTTGTAGCCAAGCTGGAACTGCGTGTCCGTGCCCGAGCGATTCCAGTAGTCGCTTGCCAGCGCATTCAGATAAAGCGAACCGCCCCGGCTGCCGAGTTGCTGGCTCACGGTGATCGAAAACGTGCTGCGTTGGCGTTGCAACCCGCTGTCGCCGAACAGCGCGTTTGCATAGTCGCTGCCGGACAGCGCGGCAAGCTGAGCGGGGTTGAGGAGGCCCTGTTGCGGCGTCTCGGGTTGCGGTGTATCGGCATTCGGCGCGATCGTCGTCGGCAGAAAGTTGAAGGCATCCAGTCCGCGGTGTGCGTAGTCGCGTGCGATGGCCGCCTGCGTCAGGCTGAAAAAGCCGCTGCTCGAGTAGCGGTACGCGGCCACCGTCAGTGAGGTATGCGTGTCGGGAATGACCTTGCTGTAGCTGAGGCGGACGCTCTGCCCAAACTGCGCCGACTGGCTCGGAAGGTGGGTATCCGCTTGGGTGACGTCCAACGCGAACGCGCCGTAACGTGTGTTGATCGCACCGCCAATCAGCAGCGCTGCATACCCTTCCGATCCGACTGCGCCGGCATAGCCGGTCAGCAGGTTGCTGAAGCCGTGCTGGACGGTTGCCTGAACGACATTGGGATCGTGGCCCAGCGAGGGGATGCGCAGCTGACCGACGGCGATGTCGAAGCGCGTGGTGTCCGGCCGCAACAGTTGAGCCACCGAGGCGTACGGCACCGAAAAGGACCGGAGGATAGGGAGCATAACCCACCTGTTGGTGAATCGTGCTGAGGATGACGCAGCTACCCAAAGAATCGGAAGCGGGTGTTGAATTCATCTGCGATGTGGAATGACGCGAATGGCCGGTGGCTGGCGCGGCCTTACGCGCACACGCGCTGTAGCTGATTCGGAAGTCGCTGATCTACCCGACGAGTCTGCCTACCCTGGCAAATGCGGAGTGTCAGTGAACCGTTGCCATATTGCTGATCGTGCTGAATTCCGGCGGCGCCTGTTGTCGGGCAACATGTTCCAGAATTTTCTCGATGATGTCCGGACGGGTGACATCGGCGATGACGCGCAGCCGACCGCCGCAGTCCGGACAGACCGACAGATCAATCGCGAATACTCTGCGCAGCCGCTCCATCCACGTCATCGGCGCGGTCGGTGCTTCATGGTCGTCGTGACAAGCTCCACCCGACGCCTGCACCCGAGCGTGTCCAGCCGTGCGCCGTCGTCGAGTTCGCCGCGACGGGTTCGGCACCACCGCAGTACGATGTTTGGCGTTGGGCGCCAGGATGCCGTGGTATCTCACCAGGTTGCCCCGTGGTCGAGGCACCAACGCCGCGAGTCGGGCCAGGAACTCGATTGGCTCGAACACAAAATGGCTGGTGCCGTCCCGGTACGGGGTCTTGAGTTGGTAGACCACCTGCCCGGCCCCGTTCGTGCTCAGCCGTTCCAGCGCCAGTGCCGGTCGGGTGATGTAGCGGCACAACCGCTCGATCCGCTCACGCTGGTGTGGCGCACACGCCACCGCCGCATTCAACGAGAACCCGTCTCTCGCCACCGTGAACGGTTTGGGCACACTCGACGTGGCCGCAGCTGGGGCGAGTTTGAGCGTCAAGACCTTACGCCCGGCGTGCGGACCGACGGCAATGCGGTATTGAATCGACGCGGCACCCAATGCATCGAGCGCATCACGCGCTTCCAGATCGAGCCAGGGTTGTTCCGGATCGCGGATCAGCAGACCGTCGTGCTCCAGGCAGCGCAGCACGCGCAACACAATGGCATCGAGCAGCTGCGTCATCATGGCTGGCGCAGGGGCAGGCAACGGCTGGAAGCGCAGCTTGCCGCGGTCGTTGGCGTAGACGCCGTCCAGCACCAGCATGTGTAGATGCACATTGAGATTGAGGGCACTGGTACCTGAACACGTTTGGGATCGAGGCCGCCTACGTGACACCTGATGCATGGGACAAAGCCCCGGCGATAACTGCGCTGAAAAAGCGGTTTGGAATCGGCAAGGAACTCATTGCGTCCTACTACCATCCCTACCTTTATCTGAACCGCGATGCCATTGCCGAGCAAGGCTTGAACAGGGCAGATGTGGAAAAGGCGGTCGTCGATGAGTTGATGAAGTTCGATGGCGTCGCGCTTGCCGTATCGAGCACCGCACTGCAGGAAGCCAATCTGCCGGATACACCGTTGATCCGATCGGCACTACGCAACTACAACCCGATGCGTTCCGGCGATATCTATCTGATCTTCGAGCCCGATAATTACATCAACGCGTTCGACGGCCTGACTGTGGCTTCGACTCACGGTTCACCGTGGCGTTACGACACGTTCGTGCCGGTAGTGTTTGCTGGAGGGCGGTTGCGCGCCCAACGCGTTTACCGCGCCATTGAGCCGACGGACATTGCGCCGACGCTCGCGGTGGTCGTGGGCGTCAAGGCGCCGTCGGGCGCGCGCGGTGCGCCGCTGCAGGAAGTCGTTGCGCAACCCACGCCGGCATCCAACTGACGAATTCGCGCAGGGACTGTCAACGGGTAACCAATGGCGCAGCCCGGACGATTAAGGCCAGGCGATCGGGCGCGATTCAGCCCTGGCTCAGCCAGCCGAGCATGTGTTCGGTGACACGTTCAGGCTGGTCGAGCATTGCCCAATGCAAGGCGTTCTCGATCCGGTGATAGCGCCATGGCGCCAACATGCGGTCTGCGCTTTCGGTCATCTGCTCTTCCCAGAATAGGTGTCGTGGCGGCTCCAAAGGCCCAGCGGAGGCACATGACACATACGCGGCGGCCCCTGCCGGGTAGCTTCGGCGAGATAAAGCGCGGCCACCTGGTTCGCCTTGTCCCGATTGCGCATGCCCGTCATTGCCGCTGGGTCTTTCATTCGCGACCAGACTTCGTCCACTTCCGGATGCGTCGGCAACACCCCATAAAACACTTCCCTATAAAAGCTGGCTCCCTGATCAGAGCAAGCAACAAGCCTACGGCGCCACTCCGATTTCCGGTGCTGCCCAGCTGCCTTGGCAGCTGGGCAGAGAAGTCATTGTGGCGGGTCACTCCATCAGTTCGAGTTCACCTGGCCGCCAGGTCTTATCAATCCACGCCTGCTCCGGGCCGTACATGCGCAGCAATATCAACCAGCTCTTGCCGGGGATCGTCTGTAGCCAGTTGCCCTCTTTACCCTTGGGTGGCTTGGGCGAGAAGTAGATATCGTAGGAGCCGTCGGCATTCTTCTGCATGCCCTCCGTCTGGCTGCCGAGGGTGGGAAACTGCTCATCGGTCTGCAGCTGCGAGCGGGTCTGGGTGTCGTAGATGGTCACCGCCCAGAAATCCTTGACCGGCACATTGGGCGGCAGGGTCAGGCGGTAGGTTTTGGAGCCATCCAGCGCGCGCTTTTTAGAGTCGGTACTGAGAAGGCCGTAGTCGGAGCCAACGCCGGGGCGGGTGAGCGCCATTGCCGGAGTGACACCGATGGCGTTGTAATGGAACAGGAGCGCGGCGTCTATATCGTAGGCGCCGTTGTAGGTAAATGTGGTGTTCTTGTCCGCATAACCCATCAGCCAGCCGCTGTCCTCGCCGTAGATGTAGTTGCCCGGGTTACGGGGGTAGAAGGTGATGGCGCGGGCGGTGGCGTTGCCGATGGCGACGGCTTCGGTGAGCAGTTTCTTCATGCGCGCGTCTGGCTCGAACGGCTTGTCCTTGATGATGCCGACCGAAGCGAAAAGGCCGCGGGTCTCCGGTTCCAGGGATTCGATGGGTTCGTACTGGACCACAGCGTTCAGCTGCTCCAGGAAGTTGAAATCATTGGCGGGAACGAAATTTGCCAGCTTGCCGGATGCGTTGATTAATTCGGTCGCGGGCGGATTGCCGGCCTTGGCCAGTGGGTAGACCTTGAGGTTTTTTTCGATGTTCTCGACCGCCGGTTCCACACCCTTGGCGATGGAGCCGCGCAGAAACACCCAGTTGCGGTAGGTGGGGGCTTTCAGCACGAAGTAGCCGTCCGGCACGGTGCCGCTGTACCCGGGCGGCACAACCAGATATTTGCCGCCCTTGCCTTTGTCCTGCCCGGCGGCACCGAAGTTGCCGATAAACTTGAACCAGGCGCTGTCGAGCATGCCGAGCATGCCCGGCGGCAATTCGATTACGGTGGCGCCGTCTGTCTTCAGATCCAGAGTGGTGACCGCATAGAGAGTCGACGTATTGCCCGTCAGTAACAATGTTTTCGAATCCATCAGCTGTTTCCAGATCTGGATTTTGTTGGGTCTGTCGGCGCCTATCGCCTTTGGACCGTCGTACAGGGCATAGGCGGAGACGGCCGGGTAGCCGGCGAGAAAAGTCTGCACGCCGCGCATGCGATCCAGGTTGTCGTACAGAGTTTGCACCGTCTGCTGCGAGGGCACGCCGTCGAAGAACTCGAGGTTGCCGATGGAAGTCTCCACCTTGTCCGGCGTGGTGATCGACTGCGGAATTTCTGTGGTCATTTTGAACTTGGGAGGCTCGGCCACTGCCGGTACGGCGGCCGCGGCAAGTAAAGCTAAGCAGAGCATTGCAGATTTCATGGGGTTGTCCTTGTGCGGAATATTCTGGTGTTTTGAGAACACTGCTCTCGTGGAGACTGCCACAGGCAGCAGTGCTAACGGCAGATCCAGCATTAATCGGTTTAATTTGTATCGGCATAATTTGGGTCCTCAAGATAAGTCGGACAACAATGGCTCTTCGCTAAGAGACAGCTTTTGTTTCCGGCCTAAGCCACCTTCGCGGCCAGGTACTCCTTCTTCCTTCGCTCCATCGTCCTGCGTTTGATCTTCGATCGCTCGGTGAGCACTTCGTACCGCCTTCCGAAGTAAACATCCGCGGGCGTGACGTTTCCGATCGCTTCGTGGTAGCACTCGTTGTTGCAGTAGCCGACAAAGTCCCGAAGAGCCGCCTCTGAAAGGACCGCCCGCGCCTTCAGTGACAATGCTTGTTCCTGCTGATGCAGGAATAGGGGCATTTCAGGACTCGTTCAACCAGCCGAGTATCTGTTCGTTGACCGCTTCAGGCTGGTCGAGCATTGCCCAATGCGAGGCGTTCTCGATCCGCTGATAGCGCCACGGCGCCGACATGCGGTTCGCGCTTTCGGTCATCTGCTCTTCCCACATGTAGGTGTCGTTACTGCTCCAGAGGCCCAGCGTAGCCACATGACACATACGCGGCGGTCCCTGCCGGGAAGCTTCGGCGAGATAAAGCGCGGCCACCTGATTCGCCTTGTCCCAATTGAGCATGCCCGTCATCGCCGCCGGTTCTTTCATTCGCGACCAGACTTCGTCCACTTCCGGATGCGTCGGCAACAGCACGTTTCTCAGGGCCGCGCCATCGTCCGCGGCGTACAGTTCTGCAGCCTTGTCCTGCGTGTTGAGATACATGTACCAGTTTTCCTTCACGCTATTCGGATTCGCGATCCAGTCACTGAATCCGTCCGGATGACCCGTGCTGACGGCCACATGACGGCGCACCCGATCCGGCACCGCGAGTGCCAATTCCCAGCTCAGGAATCCGCCCCAGTCGTGACCCACCAGATCCACCTTCGATAACTGCAACGTGTCGAGCATCGTCAACGCGTCCGCGATCAACTTCTCTCCTTGGTACCGCGAGACCTCCGCGGGTTTGTCCGTCTCGCCATAACCGAGCAGGTCGGGGACGATAACCCGGTAGCCGGCTTGAACGAGCGCGGGAATCTGAAACCGCCAGACGCTCGACGTGTCCGGCATGCCATGCAGCAGCACCACCACCTTGTCGCCAGCGCCCTGCTCGCCGACGTGATAGTTCATACCGTTGATTACAATGTTGCGGCCGGGCACGCTTCCTTGCGGCGCAACGTTGGACGACCGCCCCGGGCGCGTCGTGGCCATCTTCCCACCGCCTGCCGCGTCAGCGGCCGTCGCTTCGGCAACCGCACCGAGACCCCACGCCGAGGCGAGACTGGCGGCGCTCGCGAGCTTTAAGAAATGACGGCGTGAACCGCCGACATGGGGCTCGTCAGTTGGGGGCTCGTCAGTCGGACTGAACTTTGTCATCGAGTACGCTCCTTGCGCTAACCGGGTAGCTGGCCATGTAGGTCGAGACCGCGCGCCTGTCGTCTTCCGAAAGCGCAGTCGCAAGCGCATTCATCGCACCTGTCGCATCGGTCCTCGTGTTCTCGGCGTATGCATTCATCTGAGCCAACAGATAGTCGTATCCCTGGCCTGCGAGGCGCGGATTCGTCTTGTCGCCCATGAGTCGGTTGCCGTGGCATGCGGTGCAACTTTTCGACAGAGGCTCGCCTCTCGCGCGCAGCATTGCGTCGGGTTGGAACGCGTTGTTGCTGACCGCTTGCCGCGCGAAGTACTCGGACAGACGCTGGATGTCGGCATCGGCAAGCGACAGCGCCAACGGCACCATAAAGGGGCTCGCGCGGCGCCCGTCTGCAAACGCATGCAATTGGCCGGCGATGTAGTCGGCCGGTTGCGCCGCCAGGTCGGCATACTTCTGATTCACCGAATCACCATTGCGCCCGTGGCAGACTATGCAGGCGTCGGAAAGCTGCGGCCAGCTCCCGCCGTTGGCCTCGTACGCCTTGGCCTCGTCAATGATGGCGCGCTGGAAGCGCATTTCCGGCCCCACGGCGGCTGCGCCGATCAATACGACGACACCACCCGCGACGATCCAGATGCGATTTTTCATGCGACCGTGTTCCGCAAAGCGTTCAATACCTGAAGCGCGGCGCGGTGCCCCGACCGAACCGCGCCGTCCATGTAGCCCGCCCAGATATCGGCCGTCTCCGTACCCGACCAGACGAGATTTCCGCATGGCGGGTGCAGCGCGTCACCGTAGGTGGTCCAGAACCCGCGCGGAATCGCCGATACGCAACTCAACGTCCACGGATCGCACGTGCCCCAATGCTGTTCGTGATACTGCAGCGGTTTCAACGCCTCATCGCCGATCCCGCGCGCGTAGATGGCGGCGAGCGTGTTTTTCGCAGTGTCGAGGTCCGCAGGTACAACGGCTTGCTGAATGAACGAACTGATCACGCCGATTGTTCCGTCGGGCGGTGAGTTGTCGTACGCCCACATCACCGGACCGTCCGCTTGCAGAACTTGTCCGTTCAAACCCGCGTCACGCCAGAACGGCCGTGCGTAGACCATCGCCGTCTTTCGCGCGGGCGTGTACGCCGGCCAGTGATGCTGCAGTGCCGCGCGTTTGTCAGGCAGCTGCGGTGAAAAATCGATCTGATTGCACAACGCCGGTTGGATCGCCATGACAACGCGCCGTGCCCCGACGATGCCGCCGTCGGTATGCAAGCTGACGACGTCGCGATCCCAATCCGTGATCTTGCGTACCGAGCAAGACATCCTCACGTGCGATTGCAGCGCCTGCGCCATCCGGATGCTGAGAATCTGCGATCCGCCGACGAAGCGGGTTTCCTGCGCGCTGCGCTTGATGGAGTCGAGCTGCTCGTAGTCGCTGTTCGCCGAGTTGATCATCGACAGAAAGTGCAACAGACCCATCTGCGCCGGCGAGGTCCCTGCCGACAGGTACGTCGTGATATCCCAGCCGACGCGATCCTCTGGCGTGAGCGCCTGCTTCGCGAGCCAGTCACCGACGCTCAGCTTGTCCAGTTCCGCTGCATCGGGCGCCTTCCACGGCGCGCCTGATGGCACGTCGCGCGCGAGCGCGCTCAGCTTCGCGGCAATCTTGGGGTCTGTGCCGAATGTGCCCTTCAGGTCGACCGCCTGCCGCCCATCGCCGGCCAGGTACACGGTCTTGCCCGTGTAGTAGGTTGGAAAGGTATCGATCTGCAGTTCACGCGCAAGATCGGCAATCGCCGTCTGGCCCGGGCCGATCCATTGCCCGCCCGCCTCGGAGATGCGGCCATCGCCGAGATCGTGATTCAGCGTGCGACCACCCACTCGATCGCGCGCCTCCAGAACGACGAATGAATCGCAGCCGGCCCGGTGCAGATCGCGCGCGGCGGTGAGCCCCGCGAGCCCGGCACCGACGATGGCAACATCGAAGACATCGGAGGCTTTATCACCACTTAGCGCCGCATCGCTGGCGAACGCCTGCGCATTCGCCAATCCCAGGGTCCCCATCGCCACTGACGCACCCGCGCTCAGTTTCAGAAAGCTGCGCCGGCCATGGGTTTTCGGAACACGACGATCAGTCTCGTAGGACATGATTCCTCTCTCCCGGTTTTGAGCGCGACGGACGCTGCGACGCATGAGAAATGCGACACTAGATTAAACATGATGGTCCGTCAATATTTAGTGATGGTGCGTCATGTCTCACGATGCTATCGTTCGTCGACACATACATCATCGGCATCGTCATGCCACGCGGAGTCAAAGGCCTGCCTCTCCCCGAGCCACGCGTGGCACCGCTGCAGGCACGCGCTCGCGAGCGCTACGACGCGATTCTCACCGCGGCGCAGGCGGAGATCGGCGAGAAAGGGCTCGATGCTTTAACGATGTACAGCGTTGCGCGCCGCGCGGGCATCACGCCAACATCGATCTATCGCTACTTCGAGTCGGTCGAGCAGATCCTGATCGCCGTCACGTCGCTGATCTTCGCGGATCTCGAGGCGCAGATCGCGCAACTGGCCGAGTCGTCGCATTCCGCTGACGAGCTGATTGGGGCGTTCGAAAACGGTATCCGCGAATCGTGGAAGGCGTTTTCCAGAAACCCCGTGGCACAGGGGCTGTCGGCAGCTTCGCAATACCTCCCCGAGTTGCGCACCATCGACGAGTCGCTCAATCAGCGCGTGGTCAGTCTGATGTGCCGGCGATTCGGCGTTCTGGTGCCGAACCTCGACGCTGGCGCGGTCGAACGTCTACTGACTTTGCTGGTCGGGCTGAGCACGCCGACGTTCGCTCTCGCCGCGCGTCAACCGCGCAGAGCGCAGTCGGCGCTGATCGACGAATTCATCGCCATGGCAACCGCGCGGTTGAAGCAGGTCGTCGGCGGCTAACCCACCGGGCCCTTACACCAGTCTTCGACAATCAATCTTGACACCTTGGGATTGCTTGCCGGAGCGGTCCCTCTCATTGACTAACGATCCGCGAACGCGCCGACACTCCCGCACTCTTTTTCAGCACCGTTTGCAGCGACTTCGTCGTGCGCTTCACAACATGCTCGGTACGAGGCGTTTCCGCGTCAAATCGAAGCTGACGACGCAGGTAAAGCGCGGGACAGCAACAAGCCTGATCTGTACGCGACCAACAAGAAAAATCAAACGGTTAGATGGCGGAGCGGACGGGGCTCGAACTCGGCGAGTGTGCGCGCTGTAGCGCGCCGTAGCACCTAACTCGCTTCACGCCGGTTCCTCCGGCGTCCGGCCAACCATGATGCCGACACCGAACCCCGCATCGCCTGTGCGTCACGCCAATGATGGAGTGGAGCCACGATGTTTCATAGCACAGCAAATTCGTTGACGAATCGGGATCTTTTGGTCCTGCCATAACCAAGCGAACAACTGGGTGATACTGGGTGGCATACGATTCTCGGATTCGTAACGCATGTCCTGCAGCCGCTCCGCCGCCGCCCCGGTGATTCTCAAGCAGCAAGAGAATGGCGGAATCTGCGAAGTTCCCCGTCCGCGACCCAATGCGATGACGCAGCTGCGGTGCTCAGATCAGTTTCGCAATCTCATCGAGCATGACCGCAGACGCACCGCCTCCCAACGAGTGCGGACGCGCGTCCCGCCACAGGCGTTCAATATCGCTGCCGCGCATGTAACCAGCCGCACCGTGCAACTGCACGCAGCCAGAGGATAGGGAGCATAACCCACCTGTTGGTGAATCGTGCTGAGGATGACGCAGCTACCCAAAGAATCGGAAGCGGGTGTTGAATTCATCTGCGATGTGGAATGACGCGAATGGCCGGTGGCTGGCGCGGCCTTACGCGCACACGCGCTGTAGCTGATTCGGAAGTCGCTGATCTACCCGACGAGTCTGCCTACCCTGGCAAATGCGGAGTGTCAGTGAACCGTTGCCATATTGCTGATCGTGCTGAATTCCGGCGGCGCCTGTTGTCGGGCAACATGTTCCAGAATTTTCTCGATGATGTCCGGACGGGTGACATCGGCGATGACGCGCAGCCGACCGCCGCAGTCCGGACAGACCGACAGATCAATCGCGAATACTCTGCGCAGCCGCTCCATCCACGTCATCGGCGCGGTCGGTGCTTCATGGTCGTCGTGACAAGCTCCACCCGACGCCTGCACCCGAGCGTGTCCAGCCGTGCGCCGTCGTCGAGTTCGCCGCGACGGGTTCGGCACCACCGCAGTACGATGTTTGGCGTTGGGCGCCAGGATGCCGTGGTATCTCACCAGGTTGCCCCGTGGTCGAGGCACCAACGCCGCGAGTCGGGCCAGGAACTCGATTGGCTCGAACACAAAATGGCTGGTGCCGTCCCGGTACGGGGTCTTGAGTTGGTAGACCACCTGCCCGGCCCCGTTCGTGCTCAGCCGTTCCAGCGCCAGTGCCGGTCGGGTGATGTAGCGGCACAACCGCTCGATCCGCTCACGCTGGTGTGGCGCACACGCCACCGCCGCATTCAACGAGAACCCGTCTCTCGCCACCGTGAACGGTTTGGGCACACTCGACGTGGCCGCAGCTGGGGCGAGTTTGAGCGTCAAGACCTTACGCCCGGCGTGCGGACCGACGGCAATGCGGTATTGAATCGACGCGGCACCCAATGCATCGAGCGCATCACGCGCTTCCAGATCGAGCCAGGGTTGTTCCGGATCGCGGATCAGCAGACCGTCGTGCTCCAGGCAGCGCAGCACGCGCAACACAATGGCATCGAGCAGCTGCGTCATCATGGCTGGCGCAGGGGCAGGCAACGGCTGGAAGCGCAGCTTGCCGCGGTCGTTGGCGTAGACGCCGTCCAGCACCAGCATGTGTAGATGCACATTGAGATTGAGGGCACTCCCAAAGCGCTGAATGAGCGTGACGATACCGCCACAGGCACCGCCCTTGCGTGTCTTCCCGGCGCGCCGGATCAGCGCCGTTTCGATGGCGCGGGTGACGATCGCGAGCACTCGGGTCACGGCTTCTGGGCGCGTTGACAGCAGTAACCGCAACGGCCAGGGAAACGCGAGCACCCATTGCCGGATCGGCACCGCCGGCAGCACGTGGTCGATGAGGTGCGCCGAGGTCTCGATCATCCGGCGTGCGCCACACGACGGGCAGAAGCCGCGGCGCTTGCAGGAGAAAGCCACCAGGTGCTCGTGGCGGCAGCCATCGCACTTGACCCGTATGAACCCGTATTCCAGGCGACCGCAGCGCAGGTACTCCTTGAACTCGGCGGTCACGAAACGAGGCAGCGGTGCATCACGCTCTTGTAGATGTTCGAGGAATGGCGTCAGGTTCGCTTCGATCACCGGGTACAGCGCCGTCTGTTCCGGACAGTGTCGGCGGTAGAGTTGCTGGTTGGCGATGCCCACAACGGGCAGCGCCGCCGGTGCGGGGTTGAACATGGTTGCGAGCGTGCCAAAGCACGCGGGCAGATCCAGCCGAACTGGTCCCTCTTTAGCGTGAGCATCGATCACCACACCGTTGTGGTCCGATGCACTTGTATGCATCGAAGGGGGCATCGAAAAAACCGGCCCAGTACCAACGGACCTACACTGTCAGGTCTGATTTCGAACACGCGTCGGCACCTTCGGACTGCTGACGATGACGGCACCAAGCCCCGCGTCGGTTGGCGCGAGAATCGCCGCGATGATGTCGGCCTCCCATACAGACTGGCCGCTGAATAGCGTCATCGCTGCTACGCCACCAAATATTATCGTTAGAATCATGCCGGTGCTGAACAGGCGGACTGTCAGGTTTCGATTGCCTGCCAACAACTTCAGACTGATGCGCGATGCGTCGGTGAACAGCGTCATCACGAGTCCGATCTCGGCGATCAGCAGCAGAGCCTTGCGGTCGAGCAGGAGAGCGTTCAGTCCGTCGGGGAATAGCAGGGTTGCTGCACACCTTGATCGGCTGAAGAAGCGCGATCTTCGCCGATCGACGTCGGCGGCGCGACACTTGAGGGTGTGCCGGCGGGGTGCCCGGGCGAAACGTCGGTCGCGGTCCTCGAACGTGTAAACTCCGACAGGCAACAGCATGTGGAGGCCGCTGGAGGCGGCTCCGAGCCCGATCTTTTTGATGAGACAAGCCGATGAGTAGCACCGCACCCGAAGGTTGGCACACCCTCACGCCGAGAATATTCGTACACGATACGGCCGGGATGGTGGAATTCCTGAGGCGCGTATTTGACGCGACCGGCGAGCATCACACATCGAGGCCGTCTGAGATCCGCATAGGCGATTCGTTGGTGATGGTCAGCGGTGATGAGGTTCGCGGCGCAATGGCCGCGTGTCTGTACGTGTATGTCGACGAAGTCGATTCGACGTATCGTCGCGCGATCGAAGCGGGCGCCGCCTCGCTCGAAGCGCCCGCGCTGATGCCATACGGCGATCGCCGCTGCATGGTGCAGGATGCGTGGGACAACGTCTGGCAGATCGCAACGCGCGAGGCGCTTGTGTAGCGGTTCGTTTCTTCTTTGAGGAAGGAAGGAGGGTCATGGTGGCGACCTCGGCTGAACCAAACAACACCCGCACGCTAACGGGAGCGTGCATGTGCCGCGCCGTGTCTTATCGCGTCGCCGATGCGTTCGGGTACGCCATGAATTGCCATTGTTCCAACTGTCGCCGCACCACCGGTTCTGCGTTCAAACCGTTTGCCGGCATCGAACGTGGCCGACTGCAAATCATCGAGGGCGGCAATCTATTGATCGTAGGCGAGGCGAATGCGCACGACGCACACTGCGGAGCCTGCGGCTCGCTGCTCTACTCGGTCGTTCGCGATGGCGCGTTCGTGCATGTTGCAATGGGCACGCTCGTCGATGCGCCAACAATTCGCCCCAGCGCGCATATCTTCGTCGGGTCGAAAGCAGCGTGGTTCACGATCACCGACGACCTGCCGCAATACGACGAATTTCCGCAATAGGCCAAGCGGCAGACTGTATCGATCGCGGGGATCGCCGCCCGATACAGAAGTATCCAGGGTTAGCGGTGTCGCTGCGCGCGGCGATCTCCGTAGGCAAAAATGGTCGAGGTCTTCGCTGTGGATACAGCTCTGGCCGACGGTGCGGTGGCGCTCACTTCAACCATACTAACGTATGTATATTTTGCCATATCGTAGTAGGATGGACTCGTGGCCAAAGGCAGTTTCGAATGGGATCCGGACAAGGATGCGGAGAATTTTCAGAAACACGGAGTCTCATTCGCCGACGCTCAATATGCCCTCGCAGACCCGATGCGGGTGATCGCTAAGGACGTCACACACAGCACGTCGACGGAGAGTCGGTACTTCTGCTTCGGTCAGGTTGGTGATGGGGTGATGACAGTACGGTTCACGTACCGGCGCAATGTGGTCCGCATTTTCGGCGCGGGCTTTTGGAGAATGGGAAGGAAAATCTATGAGCGCGAAACGAAAATATAGTACTGGTCCAATTGACGAAGTAGAGATCCTCGACGACTTCCTGCCTTCTCCTGCTGAACTTGCATTCAGGGAAGACACCGTCAAGGTCACGATTGCATTGAGCAAATCCAGCGTTGCGTTTTTCAAGGAAAAAGCAGAAGAGCACCATACGGCTTATCAAAAGATGATTCGCAATTTGTTGGATTCGTATGTCGAACGGCACCGACGCGCGTGACCGCGCGCTGCCATGTCACCCAGCGCTGCAATGGGGGCAGGGATTGTTCGTAGCGTCGCGCGAGCGAGAGTGACTGGATTCCGGTGTGGAGATAAGCGCCTTAAAGCTTCACTGCGTGTGCGTTCGAAGTTTGGGCTTCACCCAGTTCGTCGAACCGCCGCTGGCTATCACGGTCCGGATACCGTCATCAATGTGCAGCCCGACACTTGCGACGCCGTGCGAATCGTCGCTCGGGCAAACTGCGATCCCATGTTCGATCGCGAACTTCAGCCAGGGCGCGGACAGATACGGTTCATGTGCCCCCTTGGAGATGCGGGGAGAAGTCGCTGAGGAGTCGCTTGCGACATGCGAGGCAAGCGAAGCGCAGATATTCAATCGCGTCGCCCGCGAAGCGTAGCCAACGCGTTTCTGATGATCCGAGACCCCGATTTCGGTATCGGCTTCGACGCCTGCAAGCTCCGCAGAAAGCTGCGCTTCGCGATAGAAATGATGTACGCGCGGCGCGCTCGATTCGAATGGTTGGGGGGCGTGAAATGCAATGTCCCCGCATCGTGCACCGTTGCGCCGCCGGCGGCGAGCGGACAACAGACGACTTGGCTCGGGTCCATCCATTCGTCATCTTCGAGGCCCAGCATCCTTTCCTCATCACCAGCGTCTCCTGCAACTACCCGGTGGGCCAACAATTGATCGCTGTGAGATAGCGGGTAGAAATGCATGCAGCCGTTGTCCGCGTCTACGTTGTCCAACGCCACCCAGAAAGACACCATGAAACTCGACTGCCGCACACCGGGTGGGACAAACGGCATGGCCCCGTATGCCTCGTCCTGATGCCAGGGTGTTGCGTGGGCATGACCCGGCGGTTTGTAGAGCAGTTGCGAATAGTAGAACCCCGGCTCCTGCCATCCCGTTAGTGTGCCGGCGACCTCGAGCGCTGCGGCGCGTGCGGCGTTGTTGCGGAACGTGGCGTGAGAGGATTCCGGCCGCATGATCTGCCGGGTCACTCCGCCGAGTCGACGATCCGACGACGCGTCACTCGTCGTCCCGAATTCGATCATCTCGTCGTAAGCGGCGCGAAGTGCATTGAGCGCATCGTCATCGACAAAATGCGAAATGCTCATGAAACCGTTGGAACGAAATTGCTTGATCTGGTCTTTATCGACAATCACGGTGGCCAGTGTCCGATGAACCTAACCCGGCATGACGGTAGCACCTGGCAGCAGGCCGGTTTGTGAATGCCGCCGCGTCGCCAGAAGATCGAAACAATACAGTTCGTAAGATCACGCCTTACGAACTGCACTCACATACCGGGGACGATCGTGCCGGTTCCGATTCGGTCGGAAACGCCGCGACGCGACCAGGCGTCCACCTCGTCGGTCTCGATCCGACGACGTTGCCGAGGTCACATGGAGTTGCCGGCGACGATTGCGCGAATGTGAGCGCGCATCAGCGTGAGGAATGCGATGAGCACCAGTACGAAGCTCAGCGCGTGGTCGAGTTCCCATCGCATGCGGTAGTCGGCCCAGTCCGCCGGGGTCCGTCGCGTTCCACGTCTCAGATGCTGCGTTGACCGGCGCATTGAACACGAAGAATGCGATCAGTGCCGTGCCAAGCAGGCTTGCAGAAAGCAATGTCGCACCGAACATCGATCTGCGCGCGCGCAAGCCACACAAGCAACCAACTCGAAGCAACCGCGGTCACTTCAAACGGCCCGACAAAGGCGCCCCAGCCTCGATACAGATTCTGTTGAATCGCGAGCCACACTGCGCCGTCGAGGGCGAACTTATTCGGCAGTTCCACCACGTGTGCCGACAACGCCATCAGCGTTACCGCCGTACTGACCAGACAGAGCCATCGTGTCGCTCGAATTGCTGTCGTCATCTCACAGCCCTCACGCCTGAATGCGACCATAGCTCAACTTCGGGTACCAATCGCTGCCACGGCCTTCGGGTGTGGTATCGAGAATGATCCAGAGCGGATTCATGTCCGGCGCATTGTGCGGATCCTGGCCGGGATCGGCGACTTCCGGACCGCCTTCGGCGCTCCAGAAGTGTCGAATGATGCCATCCCTTCGCGTAAACACAGTGTAGGCGGGGATGTCGGCATGCCGGTCACCGGCATAGTCGTGGGTGAAGTCGCCGCTCGGGTCCGAATAGAGCGCGAGATGCCTCCAGCCGCGGTCTTTCGCAAACTGCTCGAGTCGCGCGATCGGCGAACGGCCGACCATCGCGAGGCCCACGCGCTGCTGCAAGTGAGGCACCGCGCCATCCCAGGAACTCATCTGGGCCGTGCACATGGGGCAGGGCTGTTTGCGCTGCGGGCCGTACATGAAGTTGTACACGACGAGCGTGTCGTGGCTACCGAACAGATCGTTGAGACCGACTTCGCCGTTGACGCCGAGAAAGCGGAAATCTTTCGTCACTTCGCCACCGGGTGGCAGTGCCCGGCGCTGCGCGGCGACCCGCGCGAGATGACGCCGCAGTTCGATCTCCTCCGCCAGCAGCGCGGTGCGCGCGCGGCGGTATGTGTCGCTCTCGTTCGGGAACTGTGTTTTGCTTAGTTTCGCCAGGTCTTCTGCTGGTACGAGCGGAGTATCGGTAGCCATTGTCATTGCTCCTTGCTGGGTTGCGGTCGTTGGATCAATCGCGGTCGGGCGCGCCCAACGGAAAAAGCGGACGGTAAGGCCGTGCTTCGTCCACGGCGCGTGCGAATGAGGGTCGTTCGAGCAGTCGCTGCCGATACGCGCGGACGTTGGCGAACGCTTCGCCAATGCGGTGCGTCCAGTCTGCGTAGAACAGAAACGGTGCGGCGGCACAATCGGCAAGGCTGAATGCATCGCCGGCTGCCCATTTACGGTCGATCATTTTATCGTCGAGCCAGCGATATGCCGTATCCAGCATTGCGCGCGCATCGTCGACGCCTTGGAGGTCACGCTTGCCGGGCTCGCGCAGGCTGTCGCCCACCACCTTCTGTTGCGGTGTGGAAATGAAGTTGTCGAAGAATCGGTCCATGAAGCGCACCTCGAGTGCGGCAACCGGGTCCTCGGGAATCAGGCGAACCGGCCCGGGATGATGGAGTCCGAGATACTCGATGATGACCGTTGCCTCTGCGACGGTGCGATCCCCGTCGACGAGCACGGGAAACTTTTTGAACGGCCACAGCGCTGCGAGTTCAGCGGTTACCTGCGCGTCGCCGGGCGCGAGCATGCGGAACTGAAACGGCGTGTCGTTTTCGTACAGCGCAATCAATGCCTTCTGACAGTATGAGGAGAATGGGTGGGCGTAGAGCTTCAGGGACATACGGACTCCAGACTGTTTATGTGGACTTAGCTCAATGGACGTATCACCGACGTATCAGCATTGGCGAGATCGACAGAGTCGGAGACAATTCGAAAGAAATTAGGAGCGATCGATGACACTGCAGGATCTTGGCGCACTCGGTGATCTGATCGGCGGTATCGCCGTTGTCATCACGTTGGTCTATCTGGCGCAGCAGATTCGGCAGAACACTGCGCTGATCACGGCGCAGACGGTGCAGGCATCGGTCGATGCAACGCAACGCGTGCTGCTGTTTCGCGCGGAACACGCGTCGTTGCGCGCGGTGATCCGCAAAGCCAGAAGCAACGGCGATCTCGACGCGGACGAAACCGAGGTGCTGGTGAGCTATCTGCAGGCGGTGTTCATGAATTTCCAGGCGCGGGTGCAACATCACTCGCGCGGCGTGTTCGATCGTTCGATCAACGAATCGTACGAACTGATTCTCGAAGACTACTTGAACCAACAATACGTCCAGCGCTGGTGGCACTACGCGAAGCCGTTGTTCGGTCAGGTGTTCCGCGACCATTGCGATCGCATCGTCGCGTCGCTTCGCGACGGCGCGCCGGCACCGGTCGCCGACTGGAACGTGGCGGTCGGCTTTCGCGATCCGATGTCACCACGTACGTCGAAGCTGCCCACCGATCCGCCCTGATTGCGTTGCTCGCGGACTCCGTGGGTCGATGTTCCTACACAGAGTGGAGATTGCGGCGATGAGCGAACTGACTATCTGGACCTACGACTGGGTGCCCGGGGGCCCTCGAGGGTTCGTGCGCGATTTGAGGCTGCGATGGGCGTGCGAGGAAGCGGAACTCCCGTACACGGTGCGAACGGTCCCGTTCGATGGTCGCGAGACCAATCATCTCTCTCGCCAGCCTTTTGGACAGGTTCCGTTCTTGAGTGACGGAGAACTGCAGATATTCGAAAGCGGTGCTGGTGTGCTGCACCTGGCCCGGAAAACCGACAAGCTGATGCCGCGCGATCCTGTTGGAGAAGCGCACACACTGCAATGGACGATATCCGCGCTCAACTCGATCGAGATGGTCACCGTTCCTTGGTGGTTTCTGAAGGTATCCGGTAAAGAGGACAATGATCTGACTGGGTGGACGGGCAAGCGCCTCCAGCAACTCGAGAATGTTCTGAGCGAGCGAGATTGGCTTGTGGCAGGCCGCTTCACCGTTGCGGACCTGCTGATGGCAGATGTCCTGCGCGTGTCGGCCGTCCGCTCGTTCGGCAACCGTCCGGCGACCGAAGCTTACGTAACGCGTGCAACCAACCGTCCCGCATTCAAAAAGGCTCATGCCGATCAAATGGCACATTTCGAGGCGGCTGACGAGAAGCGGCCATAAGGAGAACGGTTCTGCATCTATTCTGCGTTCTTCAAAAGACCGAACCGTCTGGTGAGGGATCGAGTTGACGAAGCCAAACAGGGTGAGACCTGCAACGCTCGGCGACGCCGATGTGATCGCGCGAATCTACAACCACTATATTGACCATACAGTCGTGACATTCGAAGAGCTGCCCGTAGTAGCGAGCGAGATGGCGCGTCGTGTGCTCGCGGTCGAGGCGGCTTCGCTGCCTTGGCTGGTGCTCGAACGCGATGCGGGTGTGGCGGGCTACGCGTATGCCGGCATCTGGAACGGACGCTCCGCGTATCGTTTTTCAGTGGAATGCACCGTCTATCTGGATCCCGCGGCGACTGGAAAGGGATTGGGTACGCAGCTTTACACCGCGCTGTTCGCGATCCTGCGCGAGCGAAACCTGCATAGCGTCATCGGCGGCATTTCGTTACCCAATGCCGCTAGCGTTGCGCTTCACGAGAAATTCGGTCTCAAGAAGGTGGCGCACTTCACCGAAGTCGGCTTCAAGTTCGGCCGATGGGTAGATGTCGGCTATTGGCAAGGGACGCTGTGAATCTCCGGCGCATTCCATCATGAATATCCGGATCGACGATCTGACCGGTTCGGAGATTCATGCGCTGTTGCAAATCGATGCGCACGTCATCGCGGCATCTGCGCAAGGGCGTCGCCGCGAACCTGCTGGGCCGCATACTCGATGAAGCGAAGCGTCGCGGCTATGCTCGAGTGAGCCTGGAGACAGGATCGGTCGCAGGTTTCGATGCGGCGCGCAGGCTCTACGAGCGCCACGGATTCCAATACTGTGGACCGTTTGGCGACTACGCCGAAGATCCCTTCAGCGTCTTTATGACGAAGACGCTTTGACTATCTACCAATGCGCTGGCAGCTCGATCAGTCCCCTCAGCGTGATCGTTGGTTTCCACTTCGCGTTGACCGCATCGTCGAGTTCCAGCGCCGGCAGACGTCCCAGCAGCTCCGAAAAAGCTTCGGCGCCTTCGATGCGCGCAAGCTGCGCACCGAGGCAGTGATGGATGCCGCCGCCGAACGACAAGGGCCGTATGTTCTGCCGCGTCACGTCCAGCGATTCGGGATTGTCGTAGACCTCCGGGTCGCGATTGGCGGCAGCGACGATCGTGACAATCTGCGCACCGGCATCGATGTGATGACCGCATATCTCCGCGTCTTCGAGCGCGGTGCGACCGCTCAGCTGCACTGACGAGTCGTAGCGCAGCAGTTCCTCGATCGCGCCCGGAATCAGCGATGGGTCTTTCTGCAGCAGTTCCAACTGGTCCCGGTTTCTGAACAACGCCAGCAGACCGTTGCCGATCAGGTTGACTGTGGTCTCGTGGCCGGCGCCGAATAGCAGCGAGATGTTCGCGCTGAGTTCTTCACGCGTCAGTTTGCCGTGCTCGGTTTCCGATTGAACCATCGCAGTCAACAGATCGTCGGTCGGCTCGCGCCGGCGGCGCGCGCACAGATCGTCGAAATATTCTTCGCTTTCCAGTGTCTCGCGGTTCACACGATCGAGTTCCTCGGGCGTCATCGGTGTTGGGTCGAGGATCCGGCCGGCGTTTTCGTCGACTTCGGTAAAGCGATGTCGATCGGCCTTTGGAATACCGAGCATCTCGCAGATCACCTCGATCGGCAGTTGCCGGGCGAATGCGGTCATCAGATCACCGCCCGACGAATCTTCCATCGCATCGACGAGATTCCGAGCGATCTGGCGGATCTGGTCGCGAAGTTTCTCGATGCTGCGCGCATCGAACGCGCGTACAACGAGTTTGCGCAGGCGCGTGTGGTCGGGCGGATCGGCGAACAGCATCATCCGCGACAGGCTTGCGTAGGCGGGCACCGACATGTAGTCGTCGCCATAGCCGGTTCGCATGCGGCGGTCGTTGCCGATGCCGAAGCGTTTGTCACGCAGCACGCTCGCGCAATCTTCGTAGCGCACTGCAATCCAGTCCTCGGTACCGGGCAGATGCAGGAACGGATTCGTTTCGCGAATCATCCGGTAGGTGGGATACGGATCGTTGATGAACTCGGGCGTGAACAGGTTGCCGAGGACTGGGGCTGTCGATTCGCTCATGGTCGAACCTCTACAGGAAGGTCGCCGCTGCGTCGAGAAACGCATCGGGTTTGTCGAGCGGCACGGGATGACTGGAACCCGCGACCTCGACGAACCGGCAATCCGGGATCGTCTGGGCCATGCGCGCGGCAACCGGCTTCGACAGAATGTCGCTGATTTCACCGCGCACCAGCAACGTCGGCACGTTGATGTTCGCAACCAGCCTCCAGCCTTCGTCGGCGTCGATGCCTGTGCGCGGGTTGGCGGGATCGCGCAGCGCCGGATCGTAGCGGTACGTGTACTGGCCGTCGTCGCGACGCATCAGCGAATAGGCGATGCGATGCCTCAGCTGATCGTCCGGCGGAATCGGGTTATCGGCACGCGCCCGCGCATACGCTTCATCGACCGATGCGAAGACGTCGCTGCGGACGACGCCTGCCTGAATTCGCGTCAAACCGTCGCGATCGATTTCCGGTGCGATGTCGACGATCACCAGCTTGCCGAGCGCAGCGGGGCGCTTGCCTGCATAGCCGATCGAGACAAGGCCGCCCATGGATAGTCCGAGCAGCGCGTAGTTGGACAAGCCCAGTGCTGCGACGAACGCCTCGAGGTCGGCCACCATCTCGGGTGTGCCGTACGCGTCGCGCGGTGCCCACTGCGTCTGGCCGTGGCCGCGTTGATCGAGCGCCAGCACGCGATAGCGCGACGACATCGCGCGCGCGAAGTGATCCCACGATCGCGCGTGACCGGTGTAGCCATGCAGCAGCACCAGATCCGGCGCGTTGGGCGTTGCGGATGCCCAATCGCGATACGCAAAGCGCAGACCACGCAGTTCGATCAATTCGTCTCGCACATTGTCGACGGTTGTGTTCCCCATGCCGCTACAACCGCTCGATGATCGTGCCGGTACCGAGTCCGCCGCCACAGCACATGGAGATCAAGCCGTAGTGGCCGTTGGTGCGTTCCAATTCGTGCAGCGCTGTCGTGATCAGGCGCGCGCCGGTACTGCCGGTTGGATGGCCGAGCGCGATGGCACCTCCGTTCGGGTTGACCCGATCTGGATCGGGCTGATGCACGCGCTGCCACGCGAGCACGACCGATGCGAATGCTTCGTTCACTTCGAACACGTCGATGTCGCCGATGGTCAGGCCGGTCTGCGCCAACACTTTTGCGGTGGCGGGGATCGGCCCTTTCAACATCGTCACCGGATCGACGCCGACCAGGGTCGTGGCGACGATGCGCGCCCGCGGTTTCAGCCCCAACGATTTGACGGCTTTCTCCGATGCCAGAATCACGGCAGCGGCGCCGTCGGAAACCTGCGAACTGGTGCCGGCGGTATGAATGCTCTGGCCGGGTACCGGTTCGAGGGCGCGCAACGCTTCGATTGTCGTGGCGCGCAAACCCTCGTCGCGGGCCACGGTGTGGGTTGCACCGGTCGGCTTGCCTTCCTTGTCGACAACGGGTGCCGCAACGGGCACTACTTCGCGGTGGAAATGGCCGGCTTCCCACGCGGCGATCGCGCGCTGTTGACTGCGCAGACCGAATGCATCGGTGTCGTCGCGGGTGATCTGGTATTCCTCGGCGATCATCGCCGCGCCCATGAACTGACTGGTCGGCTGATAGTGCGCCGCGTAACTCGCACCCATCGGCACGCCGCCTTTCATGTTCGAGCCGAGCGGCACTCGCGACATCATTTCCAGACCGCAGCTCATCACGATATCTTCCAGTCCCGCGCCGACCATCGCCGCGCCCATCGAAGTGGCCTGCTGGCTCGAGCCGCATTGCGAATCCACGGTCGTCGCGGCCACTTCCATCGGTAACCCCGCCGACAGCCACGCCACGCGGGCGATATTGAAGGACTGCTCGCCGACCTGCGACACGCAGCCGCCGATCACCTGACCGATCGCGCTGGCGTCGATGCCGCTGCGTTGCAGCGCGGCGAGTTGGACTGCGCCGAGCAGGTCCGCCGGCATCAGACCGGCGAGGCCCTTGCCGCGCTTGCCGATCGGGCTGCGTACCGCGTCGATGATGTAGACGTCTTGCATCGTTGAACTCCTAATGAGGGGTGATGGCCGAAGGCGGATGTTAGCGCACCTGATGCGTTGCTGGCGGTCCGGCGCGGGCGGGCGTTAGTCTAAGGAACCCAGCACCATTTTTGGATTGCCATGGCCGTCGAGATGAGCAGCTTCGCCACCCGGTCGCCACCGACGTTCGATTCACCGGCCGCCGAAAGAACTCATCGATTGCAACGCCTCGCCGCAGCATGTCGGATTTTCGGACGACAGGGGTTCTCCGAGGGGTTGCTGGGACACATTACCGTGCGCGATCCCGAGCACGCTGACCTGTTGTGGGTGAATCCGGTCGGGGTTTCGATGCGCCAGATGCGCGTCTCGCACCTCGTGCAGGCCAATCACCGAGGCGAGGTGGTCGGGGGTCGCGGCTCGGTGAATCCGGTGGGGTTGCTGTTGCATTCGGCGATGCACCAGGCGCGGCCGGACGTCGTGGCCATCTGTCACGCGCATGCACTGGCGGCATCCACGTGGTCTGCAATGGAGCGCTTGCTGGATCCGATCACGCAGGACGCCTGCGTCTTCTTCGACAATCAGGCGCTGATCATCGAACCGCGTTCTGCGTTGGACAAAGACAGTGCCGCGCAATTTGCCGCCGCGTTCGGCAACAAGCGCACTGCAATCCACGCCGGCCACGGCATTTTCACTACCGGGCAGAGTATTGACGAGGCCGCGTGGTGGTTCGTGCTGATGAACCGCTGCTGCGAAGCGCAGCTGCTTGCCGAAGCGGCCGGCACGCCGACGCACTGGCCGGCGGAAGCAGCGCGCGGCCTTGCCGCATCGTTGGGATCGCCGATGTTCGGCTGGCTGTCGTTCCAGACGCTGTGGGACGAGATCATCGAAAGCGACCCGGATCTCGTCGACTGAAGAAAGGGTCAGAGTCGCTCTGACCCCTTTTCCCACAGAGTGATCCGGATTTCGTCGACGGAGACGGGGGTCAGAGCGACTCTGACCCTTTCTTCGATCGTGGGCGTCCGTCAAATGCCTACTTCTGTGCAGCCCGCCGCCCCTCGATGTAATCGTCTATAAGTTCATGATAGCGACTGATGCGCTTCTCCTGATCCGACAGATACACGCCTTTGAATCCACGCGAACGGAAACCTCTCTGCTGCGTGAGAAATACCCGCATGTCGTCTTCGATGGCTGGCCCGATCGATTCGGTTGCGTAGTCGATCATCGTGACCTCTACTTCCGGACCTTCCGCGAGTTGCACACCCATCGTCCACTCGCGGTGCGCAATCGCCGCCGGGCTGGAATACCACCAGTTGTCGAACAGGCACTGCTCCGGATCGTTGTAGTGCGGCCGCGCGCGTAGAAAGTGGAAGCCGTCGGCCCATACCGAAACGGCGAAATTCGGAAACAACGTGTAGTGGAACGCGTCGGTCAACTGCTCGTTGGGCACGTTGGCGTAGTGCTTGTAGCCGCGTGACGGACCGAGTCGTCGTTTTGCGTCCTGCAGCGCCGCACGGGTCGCCTCGGGCCGCCCTTTGAACCGTTCGGGGTCGATACCCCACTCGCGCAGGTTGCTCGCCAACGGCTCCATGATGTTGCCTTGCTTGTCCGTCTGCCCCGAACCGTAACCGCCCTGCATCACCATGCGGTTGTGGCCCTCGTTGGACAGGTCGAAGCGCGTCTCTTTGTAGTACGTATTGATATTGCTGGTGATCTTTTTTCGGTCGGTATCCGGCGTTGCAGCCATGTGTACCGTCGGCACGTGATAGGACTCGTTGAAATTATCCAGCACGACTTTCCAGTTGCAAGGCGCCCAGGTCGACCTCGCTATCGTGCGCCGCCAGGTCTCCAGTTCGAGTTGGCTCCACGCATCCCAGATCGGCCCGAGGTAATCCTTCAGGCTCATGCAATCTTTTTCCATGTTCACCCACACGAACCCTGCGAAGGTCTCGCACGCGAGTTCTTCGAGGCGTACGTGCTTGCACGGGTCACCCTGCGGAAAATCTTCGCGGTCAGGTGCAAAGTTGAGCGAGCCGTCCGGCAGGTAGGCCCAGCTGTGGTATCGGCACACGAAGCGCTTCGCATTGCCGACAGGCGCGTCGACCAGTGGATTGCCGCGATGCTGACAGACGTTGTAGAAGGCCTTCACGCTGAGATCCTTCTGCCGAACCATCAGGATCGACTCGGGACCGACCGTCTCCATCTGCCAGTCGCCGGGATTCGGTAGCTGGGATTCACGGCCCAGCAGCAGCCAGACCTTGGTCCACATGTGCTCCCATTCTTTTGCGAAGAATTCGCGAGACGTGTAGCGATTCCCGGGAATCGTATGGCCGCGGGTGTTTTGCACCGGCCACGAATCGAGCTCTCTGAGGGTTCGTACGTCGGACATGGCTGCCTCCTCTGGTGTGCGCATATCGTTCAGTCAGAATGCTGATTCGAATAGTGCGCGAGTCGGCACGCAACATCCATCGCTGGACGGAAGTCCCATAGCTGGCTGGTCGAATACGGCCGTCAGCAGGATGGTTCAGCATCCCGCCAACGGCAGATCGCGTTATTGAGGTTGGCGGATCCGAATCTGCGTCTGACTGAAATCCGGACCCGACTCCGTGTCGCGCGGCCCCACCCAGAACTTCAGCGTATGCGCCACCGGCGACTCGTTCGAGCCGCACGGGGTTCCGCTGGAAGCCTGCCCGCCCAGCGCTCGGAGCGGTACCTCATGGATGGTGCCCGAAGCGGGCGCCGTAAATTTGCCGACCCCGGTCGCCGAACTGTACGCCACGCTGGTATTGCCGGCGGCGACGCAGAGCCGGTCCTGAACTTCGAATGTGATCAGTTGACCGCTACTCGGTGGCGTCTGCGCGAGATGTAGCTCGCAGTCGAATACGTCGTTGACGTTGATGGTGCTCCCGGTCTGCTGATTGCGACAGACGACGCCCTGCGTGAACGCGTTGGCGGTCGGCGGTGGTTCGATCACGACGACGAGTGCGTCAGTCAGTCCGTTGGCCGTGGCAATGGTCATCGTGGACGTGCGGTTCCCGTTGCCGGCGCGCGATACCGGACTCAAGCGGCCCGTCTTCGTGGGTGTGGGCGCAGGCTCGGTCTTACGGATGTCCGCAACCGCGCCATTGAATCTCGGGTTGATGGTTGTGTTTGGCGAAGTCGTCGAGTTGCTGCCGTTCACCAGCGTCAGATACGAGGGCGCGCCGGTAATCGCGTAGGCGAACGTCGCGCCAATGTCGATTTCAGGTGTATCGGTTGGCCGCGAATGCGTATTGAACAGCAGATTGCAATTGCTGGTATCGGTGTTTGCGCCCGCGGGTAATGCAATCGTCAGGCGCGTGCTCTGGTTGTCCACCAACACCGAGCCGATGTTTTTCGTCAGGCAGTTCGCCGGCGACTGCACCAGCGCGTTGGCATCCCAGGTCCAGATCGGTTGTCGAAACGGCACGATGCGCAGCTGCAGCCGCGATTCGTCTCCGAGAGGCATCGTGAAGCGCAACGATCGCTGCAGGACCAGGGTGGTATTGGCGGGTGAATCGACCTCGACTTCCACCGAACCCTTGTTCTGCCGGCATATTCGGCCGGCGTTCTCCAGTCCCCCATGCGCGCGGGTGATGCGCGCCGTGACCGCGCCTGCGTTGCTGTCGTCAGACGTCAGCCGCACCTGCTTGCGGACATCGATGCCGTCGCCCCATACCTCGAAGCGGATGTTCGGGCCGGCCTGCAAACTCAGGTCTTTTCCATCCCCGATCGTATCGACTTGGGAACAGTCTCCGACTCGGGTGACGTACTCGACTGCGGCGTGAGCGGGCACCGAAAGGGCGGCGCCCAAAACGATGGTGGTTAAATTTCTGAGATATGCCTGTTTCATGGTGCTCTCCGCAGCAGGAGGTGGGTTGCGAACATCGTCAATCGTGTGGGCGTAGACATGTCTGCTCCTTCGTTGGCTAATGCAATCGAGCGTTGGTTGCCGCCAGCGTGGCGGCGAGAATTTTCGGATCGTTGGCGTCGGGTAGACGCACATCGCCGATCAACGGTGTGAAATACCGCGACTTCTTCTGGAATGTCTTCAGGATGGCGTCTAGCCCTGCAGTCGGCTCGATGAGACTGTTCCAGAGGCCGAGCAGGCGTTGCAGCGTCGCGCCGCGAAATTGCGGCGCGCCGGTGTCGATCGTGCCAACGACGCGCGGTGTCACCAACACCAGCGCGGCGTCCTGGCGCTTGGTAGCGGTCCGCGCATTGAAGGCGACGTCGATGACCGGTACGTCGCCCAACACCGGCGTTTTCGACGAACCTCCGATGTTCACTGCCTCGTAAAGTCCGGACAGAATCAGCGTGCGGCCGAATTCCACCTGAACCATCGCGTTGACGGATTGCTTGAACGTGGTGAGCGACTCCGTGAAAGTTCCGTTCGTCTCGGGTGAGAAGAACGACCGCACCGCTTCAACGCGGAATTTGACGTCTCGCGTGGACATTTCGACCGGCGTCACGCGGACCGTCGTGCCTACGTCCACCGGTTGCAGTGAGCCGAGATTTACGCCGCTCACGCCCACCGTAATGATGCGGCCGATGAAAAATTCGGAGGTCTGACCGATGGACGCTACCAATGACGGTCGCGCGAGGACTTCGTAATAATCATCCGTGGTGTTGAACAGGTTCAGGCTGTAGCTGATTTGCGGAATCGACAGCGCCGTAGTGGTAATGCGTTCGTGATTGTTCTCACCCGGGCTGACGTTGTGGTCCACCGTCGTTCGGCTGCCGCCGAACTGCAGCTGCAACCCATCCAGCAGATTGATGCCGGTGCGGTGGGTGGTCGAGTTCTGGCTGAGCAGAAGCGTGACTTCGATCATCACCTGCGATGTGGGTGGGTCGTCGGCTGCGGGTTCGGTCGGTGGTGGGCCAGATGGCGTATCGAACTGGGCGACGCGGATGATGTTGTTCAGGCGCGGCCGTTGTAGTTGCAGTTCGTGGGCGGCGACAGAGGACTGCTCGGCGCGCGCGAGAATCGCCGACAGCGCGTTTCGATCGCCGGCGCCGGCAGCGATGAAGGCGGCAGCGCGCAGGGTAAGCGGGTTCGTCGCATCGAGGTGCAGCGCCTGTGCAATGGCGCGCGTGGCGACTTCGAGGTCGTCGCTGTAATAGGCCGCCGCCGCAAGGCCGAGAAATGCGTAAGGTTGGTCTGGATCGGCAAGGATCGCTTCGGCGAACTGCTCTGCGGCGTCGGCATAGCTGCGCTGGTCGTACTCGAGCGCGCCGTCGTGGTAATGGGCCCAGTAAAAGCCGGGTGTCAGCCGAGTCGCGGAATCGTAGCCGACGCTGGCCAGCTCGAGCGACTGGGTGGAGTGATCTGCCAGTTCATAGGTCAATCCGTTGAGCAGATGCAGGTACCCGTTCTGCGGCTCGGCGCGCAGAATCGGCGCTAACGCGGCGCGGGCTTGGAGAGGCTTTCCCGCCGAGATGTCGGCGATGGCGGGGTCGGCATCGAAGGCGCCGGCAATTTGCGGCGGCTGCGGCGGGGGTGTGGCGCAGGAAGCAACGGCGAACCACAAACAGTTCGCGACCACTACGCGAACGATCCGCGGGGCGCAACTGAGTGTGGGGCGACGCATCGGGCCAAACCTTTTCCACAACGCTCACTGGCCTGGGAGCCTGACATCGGCTGATGTGGAGCAGTAGTCCCCGAAAGGGGTAGCATCGACGGCATTCATGGCCACGCCTACCCTCACATTTCGGACGAGTATCGCGTCGGACGCCTCGTCGTGGCTTTCGTTGTTGCCGAATGAGATGTCGCTCGACGCGGCCCTGGCGGTCAAGCTGCCTTCATTGTGGCGCGAGCTTATCGCCAACGATGCTATCGAGGCGCGAACCATTCTGGTCGACAACGGTGGTCGCGAGTCGATCGATGCGTTCGGCGCCAGCGTGTTTCTGCGCCCGGGGCTGGTCGAAGACATCATCGCTCACCCGCGACCGGGACTCGCAGCGCGAATCTACGCCGCCATCGATCGAGGCGATCGGCCAATACTGGTGGGACGCGATCTGGCGCGCGCCAACTCCGATACAGGGGTCGATGTCTGCGTGTTACATCTCTGCCAACGGGTTGAATCATTGGACGACGCGTTCGGTCAGCAGCTTCTGGCGATGGGTCATGCCGCGTTCAGAGACGCTCATCTGGGTTACAACGTCCGCAGCATCGTGCACGAGAACTTCGGGCAGATGCACCGGGCGTACCAGCTCGCCAGCGGGCTGGCGATGCTGCACGACTTCGAGGGGAACGGGGAGGCCAGCGCATCGTACATCGTCGGCATGACACGGGAGCGATCGCTCGCCGAGCCGGCCGGATCGCCGATCTCGTTTCTGTTTCGCTCGACACCACCCCGTTACTTCTTCTCAGCGTCTGAGCGACGCGTAATGCGACTCGCAATGTCCGGCAAATCTGATTCCGAGACAGCCGCCGCGCTCACGGTATCAGTAGATGCGGTGAAAAACGCCTGGAAGCGGGTCTTTGAACGAATCCAGTTGCTCGCGCCGGCCGAGCGAATGGATGCGCCACACCGACGCCGTCAGTTGCTCGACTATCTCCGCCAGCACCCCGAGGAGTTGCGACCGTATCTGAGGCCGCCGAACTGGCCGGAGGGCGTCGTCTGAACCGACTGCGTGGCTGAGCCCCGAGCATTCATCGTGATCTCCGATTCTGTGGTCAACGTTGGTCTTTCGGGCTGTATCATCGTCGCTAGACGTTTCCCCGCGACGGAGGGCCCGTGAGCAGAGAATCACGATTGCATATCCCGCATCCACCGGCGCGCCCGGGTGCAAAACCGGATTTCAGCTACCTCGAAACATCGCCTGCCGGTGCCGTCAAACGTCCCGACGTCAACGCCAAACCGCGCGACATCGAATACCTGGCGACCGAAATGGTCCGCGTGCTCGACGATCAGCACACGGCGGTCGGTCCGTGGCATCCGCACCTCGATGCGCCTGATCTGCAGGTGGGTCTGCGCCACATGACGCTGACGCGCATCTTCGACGACCGCATGCTGCGCATTCAGCGCCAGGGCAAGATTTCGTTCTACATGAAGTCGGCCGGGGAAGAGGCAGTCTCGGTTGCGCAGTGCATGGCGTTGCGGCCGGCCGACATGCTGTTTCCGTCGTACCGCGTGCAGGGGCTGCAGATCGCGCGCGGCCGCAGTCTCGTCGACATGATGTGCCAGTGCCTGTCGAATACGCGCGACATGTGCAAGGGCCGCCAGATGCCGGTGATGTATCACTGGCGCTCCGGCAACATTTTCTCGGTGGCGGGCAATTTGACCACGCAGTACCCGCAGGCGGTCGGCTGGGCAATGGCGGCAGCGATCAAGGGTGAGGATCACATCGCCGCGGTGTGGATCGGCGAAGGCGCCAGCGCGGAACCGGACTTTCATCACGCGTTGACGTTTGCGGCCGTCTATCAGGCGCCGGTGATCCTGAATCTCGTCAACAACCAATGGGCAATTTCGACATTCCAGGGATTCGCTGGCGGCGAACGCATGACGTTCGCGATGCGCGGTCCGGGATACGGTGTGGCGGGCGTGCGCGTCGATGGCAACGATTTTCTCGCGGTATATGCGGTCACGCAGTGGGCGGCTCAGCGGGCGCGTCAGGGCGCCGGACCGACGCTCATCGAGCTGGTCACCTATCGGGCGTCGGCGCACTCCACCAGCGATGATCCGTCGCGCTATCGTGCGAAAGAAGACGCCGCGCAGTGGCCGCTCGGTGATCCGATCGAGCGGCTGAAGAGCCATCTGATTGCGATCGGTGAGTGGTCCGACGCGCGGCAGCGCGCGATGGAAGCCGAACTCACTGAACTGGTCAACACGTCCTGGCAGGAAGCCATTACGTACGGAACGATGACGGAGCCACCGTTCCTCGATCGGGATCTAATGTTCGAAGATGTCTTCAAGGAAATGCCGCCGCATCTGAAGCTGCAGCGCGATCAGATGAAAGCCCTTCTGAAGGAAGAGTTGCAGGCAGAGCCGCAGGACGTATCGAAGGGCGCATCGAAAGAAGCGGCAAAGAAAGCGGCGAAACGAGCGCCGAAAGACGAGCCGGAGCAACGCTGATGGCACAGATGAACATGGTGCAGGCGATCAACTCGGCGATGGACATCATGCTGAGCCGCGATCCGGCCGTTGTGCTGATGGGCGAAGACATCGGTTACTTCGGCGGTGTGTTTCGCTGCACCGACGGGCTGCAGCGCAAGCACGGCGATCATCGCGTGCTGGACACACCGATCGCCGAGGGCGGCATTCTTGGCGCGGCAATCGGCATGGGTGTCAACGGGTTGCGTCCTGTCGTGGAAATACAGTTCGCCGATTACATCTATCCGGCATTCGATCAACTGACGAGTACCCTGGCGCGCATTCGCTATCGCAGCGGCGGTGACTTCTGGGCGCCGGTGACGATCCGCACGCCTTGCGGCGGCGGAATTCGCGGCGGCC
Source organism: uncultured Gammaproteobacteria bacterium (assembly GCA_963735085.1). Classification (GTDB taxonomy): domain Bacteria; phylum Pseudomonadota; class Gammaproteobacteria; order Pseudomonadales; family Azotimanducaceae; genus DATJGR01. The sequence continues at coordinate 1,209,354 of CAVTJP010000002.1, read as the reverse complement.
AGACGCATTCGCAAAGCCCGGAGGGGATCTTCACGCACGTCTGCGGCATCAAGGTGGTGATGCCGTCCAATCCATACGATGCAAAAGGGCTGCTGATCAGTTCCATCGAAGACGACGATCCGGTGCTGTTCTTCGAACCGAAGCGCCTCTACAACGGCCCGTTCGACGGCGACCCCAACAAGCCGGCAGTGCCGTGGAGCACGAAGCCGAAGGGCGAGGTACCGGAGGGCTACTATTCGGTGCCGATCGGCAAAGCGGAGATCGTGCGCAAAGGCAACGCGGTGACGGTGCTGACCTACGGCACCCTGGTGCACGTTGCGGAGGCCGCGGCGCGCGCAGCCGAGATCGATGCGGAAATCATCGACGTGCGTACGATGGTGCCGCTCGACGTCGATACCCTCTGCACATCGGTCAAGAAGACCGGGCGCTGCGTGATCGCACACGAAGCAACCGGTTTCAGCGGCTTCGGCGCGGAACTGTCGGCGACGGTGCAGGAGGAATGCTTCTGGTCGCTGCAGGCGCCGATCACGCGGGTCACCGGCTGGGACACACCCTATCCTCATGCGTTCGAATGGCAGTATTTCCCCGGTCAGGCGCGTGTGATCGCGGCACTGCGTTCGGTGCTGGAAGCCGCCGCATGAGCCGCTTTGAATTCAAGCTGCCAGACCTCGGCGAGGGCACCATCGAGGCAGAGATTGTCGAGTGGAAAGTGAAGGCCGGCGATCGCGTCACCGAAGAGGACGTCATCGTCGACGTGATGACCGACAAAGCGAACATCGACCTGCCGTCGCCGGTGACCGGCACGGTGGTCGCAACCAACGGTGAGCCGGGCGACGTGATTGCGGTTGGCGCAACGTTGATCGTGTTCGAGACGGATGCCGCGGTGCCGGTTGCAGCGAAGGCCGAACCAAAACCGGCGGCGACCGTGACAAAAGACGAACCTGCGCGCGCCGCGGCGCGCTCGAAGCAGGCCGCGCGATCGGCCGCGAAGGTGACGACCGCAGAGAGCACCAAGCGTAGCACCGATGCCGCGAACGATCGTGGTGAGGATTCGAAACCCGCCAGCCAGGATGGTGTGCTCACGTCACCGTCGACCCGCCGCCGCGCACGCGAAGCGGGTATCGATCTGAACAGCGTCGACGGATCGGGTCCGGGTGGCCGCATCACCAACGAAGACTTCGAGGGGTATCTGAGCCGTCAACGTGAAAGACCGCGCGCGGCGGCATCGAAAGCGACGTCGAAGCCGAGTGCCGCGCCTGCGAACAGTGCCGAAGACATCGAAGAACTGAAAGTCATCGGCGTGCGCCGGGTGATCGCGCAGCGCCTCAGCGAAGCGAAACGCACGATTCCGCACTTTGCGTATGTCGAGGAAATCGACATCACCGAACTCGAATCGTTGCGCACGCACCTGAACGAGAAGCACGACGAGAACCTGACGTATCTGCCGTTTCTAGCACTCGCGCTGGTGCGCGTACTACCGGAGTTCCCGCAATGCAACGCGCATTACGATGCCGAGCGCGGTGTGCTGCTGCGGCATCGGCGCGTGCATATGGGCGTGGCGACTCAGACACCCGACGGCTTGAAAGTGCCAGTGGTTCACGACGCGCAGGCGCTAACGGTGTGGCAACTCGCGCAGCAGATTCGCCGCGTCAGCGAAGCAGCGCGTAACGGCACCGCGAAGAAGGACGAACTCACAGGCTCGACCATCACGATCACCAGCCTCGGTCGGCTGGGCGGCATCGCATCAACGCCGATCATCAACGCACCGGAGGTCGGCATCATTGGCGTGAACAAAGCAGTGCAACGGCCGATGGTGATGGCCGGCACCGTGGCGATCCGTCTAATGATGAATCTGTCAGCCTCGTTCGATCACCGCTTCGTCGACGGCTACGACGCCGCCGCGCTGATCCAGGCGGTGAAAGATCGCCTGGAGCACCCGGCCACTATTTTCATTGACGGATAGGGGTGCATTCCGTTGACGGTGGAGCCGGATGTTTCTTATGCCGCTCTTCACAGCGAGCAGGCCGACGCATAGCAGACCCGCTCCCATCTCGACCACACCGAAGCCCCTTAACGTGATCGTCAGATCTTCTCCCCAATCAGCATGAACACCGCGCCTTGCGGATCGGTGGCCGAGATGACGTGTCCGCCGCCCGGCACTTCCTGCGGTCCCGACGTGACCTCGCCGCCCGCTTTACTGACCGTTTTGACTGCGACATCGATGTCGTCAATACGGAAGCAATATTTCCAGTTCGGCGGCGGTCCCCCGGCGCGCGTATTCATGACCGCTCCAATCATCTCGTCGCCATGGTGGATGAACTGATAGTCACCCATCTCGCCCATCGGCATTGCGTCGCCTTTGGTCCATCCGAATTGACCGGTGTAGAAATCCAGCGCGCCCGCCTGATTGGAGGTCGCGAGTTCATTCCATGCGCAATGGCCAATGCGATCGGGCGAGAACGAGTGGCTGACGCCGCCGCCTGCGGGTGGCGTGGGCGTCATCACATATATCGGCACGCCCTGCGGGTCGGCCACCATCGCCATGCGCCCGACGCCGGGTACTTCCATCGCAGGCATTATCGGCCGCCCGCGCGCCTTTGTGATGCTGGCGACAGCGGCGTCGACGTCGTCGACGCAGACATAGCCGAGCCAGCCGGGACTCGCGCCGCCCGCGCGCATCTCGGGGCTGAGTTGCAGCATGCCGCCAACGTTTTCTCCAGCGATGCTGAGAAGACGGTAGTCCTTCGGCGCCTGGCCCGAATCGGTGGCGCGCCAACCGACAACCGCGCCATAAAACGCTGCCGCTGCATCGGCGTCGGTGGTCATCAGTTCGTACCAGATGAAGCGTCCATGAGAACTGGTCATTGTCTTGCTCCTGTGTGAGTCACGTTTTCATGACTGCGTTGCGCCGCGCCGTGTTTGACCCGGCTTCAAGACATCGTCGTTTGGACACGGATGAAATCGACAAATGTCGCCAATCCGCATGGAAGAAAGAGGGTCAGAACCGTTCTGACCCTCTTTCTTCCCTCTTTACCGTCCCCGGTACGCGGGCTTGCGGCGTTCGGCGAACGCCTTCACGGATTCCTCGGCGTCGGCTTTGGCGCGCCGCGCGATGCCGCCGTAGCGGGTCTCGTTGGCGGAGGCTTCAGCGAAGCCGACTTCGAGCCCGGCCTGTATCGCGCGCTTGGTGACGCGCACCGCGGCGGGCGGCAGATGGCAGATGCGTTCGGCCAGCTCGTTCGCGGTGGACAACAGGTCCTCGCTTGGAACCAGCCGGTCCAGCAGGCCGATGCGATACGCCTCGTCGGCTTCGACGCGCCGGCTCGTCAGCGACAGGTCCATCGCGCGGCTGAGGCCGACGACGCGGGCGAGCAGAAACGACATACCGCCTTCGGGCGGCAGCGAACGCTCCTGGAAAACCGTCACGAAGCGGCTCTCCGGACAGCCGACCCGCATGTCGCAGGCCAGCGCCAGCGAGAAACCGGCGCCGGCGGCCACGCCGTTCACCGCGGCGATCATCGGTTTGTCGACGCCGTACAGCGCCTTGCCCTGACGGCTGATCCACGAGTCTTCTTCGAGCAGTTCGTTCAGCGGCCGCTCGCCGTCGTCCGGCGGTGGGCCCTGCAGGTCGGCGCCGCTGCAGAAACCGCGTCCGGCGCCGGTCCAGATCGCGACCCAGATGTCATCGTCGGCCTGAATGCGCGCGATTGCATCGAGCAGTTCGACTTTGTCCTGTTGATCGATTGCGTTGAGGCGCTCCGGCTTGTTCAACGTCACGGTTGCAACGTGGCGGCTTCGGTCGAGATCGAGAATCAGGTGTCGGTACGTCATCGAGTGGCTCCAACAAGAAATCGACAGTTAGTATGGGCGCCGAATCGGACGCGAACCAATACAAAAGGGAGGCTACACTTGTGGCTCCCCAAACCGACCAGGGCAAGCCCATGAAAGCGTCCGACCTGTTCGTGAAGTGCCTCGAGGAAGAAGGTGTCGAGTACATCTTCGGCGTTCCCGGCGAAGAGAACGCGGATTTCATGATGTCACTCGCGCAGTCGACGAAGATCCGTTTCATTCTGACGCGTCACGAGCAGGGTGCCGCGTTCATGGCGGAGGCACACGGCCGGTTGACCGGCAATCCCGCGGGTTGTCTTGGAACGCTCGGGCCGGGGGCGACCAATCTGATCACCGGTGTTGCCGATGCCGACATGGACCATGCGCCGGTGCTGGTGCTGACGGGCCAGGGTTCCACGCGGCGCCTGCACAAAGAATCGCATCAGGTGATGGACGTGGTCGGCATGTTCGAGCCGGTCACCAAATGGGCGGCCAGTGTGCGTCATCCCGACAATATTCCCGAGATGGTGCGCAAGGCCGTGCGTGTCGCGCGCACCGAAAAGCCGGGTGCGGTGCTGCTGGAACTGCCGGAAGACCTCGCCAAGCTCGAAACGAACGGCAAGCCGCTGCCGGTCACGCGGTTTCGACGTGCCGTTGCCGACGACAAAGTGGTCGGGCGTGCGTTCGACATCCTGCGCAGTGCCAAGCGGCCGGTCATCATCGCCGGTAACGGCTGCATCCGTCGCCGCGCCAGCAAACAGTTGCGTCTGCTGTGCGAAAAGACCGGCATCGGTGTCGTCAGCACCTTCATGGCGAAGGGTTGCGTCGACATGGACGCGGACTACTGCCTGTACACCGTAGGGCTTGGTACCCGCGACCGCATGAATCTGGTGATCGACGACGCCGATGTCGTCATCACGTTGGGTCTCGACATGGTCGAATACCACCCGCGGCTGTGGAACCCGGACGGCGACAAGCTGATCATTCACGCCGATTTTCTGCCTGCCGAGATCGACGACAAATACATGCCGCGCGTCGAACTGGTCGGCGATCTCGCGCATTCGTTGTGGATGCTGAACGAACGCATCGATGCGAATGGTCCGCTGGAATTCGATCTCGCTCTGCAACACAAGACCCGCAAGGACATGTGGAGCGACATCACCGAATTTGCCAACGACGATACTGAGGGGTCCATCCGACCGCAAAAGGCGCTGTGGGATGCGCGCCAGGTGATGGGACCGCACGACATCCTGTTGTCCGACGTCGGTGCGCACAAGATGTGGATCGCGCGGCTGTATGCGTGCCACGAGCCGAATACCTGTCTCATTCCGAATGGGTTCTGCTCGATGGGCGGTGCGCTGCCCGGCGCCATTGCCGCGTCGCTGGTGTTCCCGGAGCGCCGCATTCTGGCGATCAACGGCGACGGCGGCTTCATGATGAACGTTCAGGAGATGGAAACCGCGCGGCGGCTCGACAGCAACATCGTCGTGATGGTGTGGGAGGACGGCGGCTACGGCCTGATCGCATGGAAACAGACCAATGAATTCGGTCACCATACCGATCTGTCGTTTGGCAATCCCGACTGGTTACAGCTGGCCCTTGCGTATGGCTGGAACGGACACTTGTGTGTGAACAGCCGCGATCTGAAAAGCACGCTCGAAATCGCATTCGACGAAGCCGGGCCGAGCCTCGTGGTGATTCCGATCGACTATCGCGAGAACGCGCTGCTGACGAAAAAACTCGGAGAAATCACGTGCAGGAATTGACGCTGACAGCAAGACACTGGGGGCTGATGCTCGAAAGTTCGGCGGCGCCGGCTGGCAAGGCGACAGTCGTTGCCCCGTATGACGGTACCGAGATCGCAACGCTCGATAGCGCCGGCGCGCAGCACGCTGAAGATGCGCTCGAAGCCGCGCATCGGCTCTATGTCGACCGCGGCGCATGGTTGCCGCTGCATCGCCGCGTCGAGATTCTCGAACGCCTGGCGGTACTGATGACCGAACATGCACAGGTTCTGGCGCTGGAGGCGGCACGCGAGGGTGGCAAGCCGCTCGTCGACTCGCGGGTGGAAGTGGCCCGCGCGATCGACGGTGTGCGGCTGTGCATCGAGCACGTTCGCGGACAGGCCGGTGACGTGATCCCAATGGGCACCACGGCTGCATCTGCGGGTCGGGTCGCGTTCACACAGAAAGAACCGATTGGCATCGTCGTGGCGGTCAGCGCGTTCAATCATCCCCTCAATCTGATCGTTCACCAGGTACTGGCGGGCGTCGCTGCCGGCTGTCCGGTGATCGTCAAACCGGCCAGTACGACGCCGCTGTCGTGCTTACGGCTGGTGCAGTTGTTGCGCGCTGCGGGTTTGCCGAATGCGTGGTGTCAGGTGGCGGTAGCAGGTCGCGCTGTAGCGGAGAAGCTGGTGACGGACCCGCGCATCGGCTTCTTCAGCTTCATCGGCAGCGGTGAGGTGGGCTGGTCGCTGCGCGCCAAGCTCGCGCCAGGCACGCGTTGCGCGCTCGAACATGGTGGGGTAGCGCCGGTGATCGTCGCTGTGGACGCGGACGAAGAACTTTCCGTCAATGCAGTGTTGAAAGGCGGCTTCTATCACGCCGGGCAGGTGTGCGTGTCGGTGCAGCGCGTCTATGTGCCGCATGCGCAGGCGCGCGGCTGGGCGCAGGCGTTAGCGGACCGGGCGGCGAAGCTGCGCATCGGCGATCCGACAGATGCAGCTACCGAGGTCGGCCCGCTGATTCAGCACAGTGAAACGACGCGGGTGCATGAATGGGTGAGCGCCGCGGTCGCTGCCGGGGCACAGCGCCTGTGCGGCGGCGAACCGCTGACTCCGAGCACGTATCCATGCACGGTGTTGCTCGATCCACCGCTCGACGCCGACGTCAGCCGCAAAGAAGTCTTCGGTCCGGTCGTATGTGTGTACGGCTACGACGACATCGATAGCGCATTTTCGCAGGCAAACGAATTGCCGTTCTCGTTTCAGGCGGCGATCTTCACGCGCGACCTGGACACTGCGCTGCGCGGTTTTAAACAACTCAATGCATCGGCGGTGATGGTCAACGATCACACGGCGTTTCGTGTCGACGGCATGCCGTTCGCGGGTTTGCGCCAATCGGGGCTCGGTGTTGGCGGCATCCCGCACACGATCGAGGATATGCAGATCGACAAGATGATGGTGATCAAGTCAGCCGTCCTGTAGGCGGTCCGCTTGCCGATTGGTGCAGCTATCTGCAAAGTAGACGGCTTAATTCATGACGTAGTCAGGACGCGCTCAGAATGGAAAAGAACGTCAACGGTGATGCAACCGATCCCCAGATTCTGGCGGATCATTATCGCGCCCTGATCGAGGGCCTCGGCGAGGATGCAGATCGCGAGGGACTGCGCGATACGCCGTTGCGCGCCGCCAAGGCGATGCAGTTCCTGACGCGCGGCTACGCGCAGCGGCTCGAGGATATCGTCAACAACGCGCTGTTCGATTCGAAGATCGAAGAGATCGTGATGGTGAAGGACATCGAGTTGTATTCGCTGTGCGAACATCATCTACTGCCGTTCATCGGCCGCTGCCATGTCGGCTATCTGCCGAACGGCAGAGTGCTCGGCCTATCCAAGGTGGCGCGCATCGTCGACATGTTCGCGCGCCGTTTGCAGATTCAGGAGCAACTGACCCAACAGATTGCCGAGGCGATCATGAACAGCGCCGGCGCGCGCGGCGTGGGTGTGATCATCGAGGCGCGGCATCTGTGCATGGCGATGCGCGGTGTCGAGAAACAGAACTCGGTGATGAAGACCTCGGTGCTGCTCGGCAGCTTCCGTGACAGCGCACCGACGCGTTCGGAGTTTCTGCAGCTGATTGCCTGATCGGCCGACGGGGTTAGATTGGATCACCTCGAACACAACCGTCGTGCGTGGAACCGTGATTCGACGGCTGGTCAACGCTGGTCGGTGCCGGTGGATGCCAACACGATCGCGCGAGCGCGGCGCGGCGACTGGAACGTAATTCTGACCCCCGACAAACCGGTCCCCGTCGATTGGTTTGGACGTCTTGCCAACGCACGCGTGCTGTGTCTCGCGTCATCCGGCGGACAACAGGCACCGGTGCTCGCGGCGGCGGGTGCAGATGTCGTCAGCTACGATCTGTCGGATGAACAGCTCGCGCGCGACAGCGAAGTTGCGGCACGCGACGGGCTTGCATTGCGCACCGTGCGCGGTGACATGGCAGATCTTTCGGTGTTCGCCGACGCGAGCTTCGATCTGATCTTTCATCCGGTGTCGAACGTGTTCGTGCCGGATCTCGTGCCGGTATGGCGCGAGTGCCATCGCGTGTTATGCCTCGGTGGCGCATTACTCGCGGGCTTCATGAATCCCTCGTTTTTTCTATTCGATCACGACGAAGCCGAGCGAACTGGGGAACTCGTCGCGCGCTATCGGTTGCCTTATCGGGAACTGGGTAGTGCAGCCGACACCGCGCAGTTGTCAGCGGGACGAAAAGCTCAGTTGGCAGCCGGCGATGCGTTCGAATTCAGCCACAGCCTGCAAGCTCAGATCGGCGATCTGCTGGCCGCCGGGTTTCATCTGACTGCGCTGTACGAGGACCACTGGAACGGTGTCGCGACGCCGATCGATGCGCTGATGCCGACGTCTATTGCGATGCGTGCGGTCAAGGTGGGTGTGAGCAGGGCTTCGGAGTGGTCGTGATGGGGGCGGGTCTGCTATGCGCCGCTCTTCGCAACGAGAGTGCAGTAAGTCCCGTCCCTGGAGCTCGTCAGCGCCATCCCTGGCGCCGACGGTCTGTCGCATAGCAGACCCGCCCCCATCACGACTCGAGCGACGCGCTTCGTTTGTTGGTAGGAAGGGTCAGAGTGCTTCACCAAGACAACTAGCCGCGGCTCCACGTCGAGTGAAGCACTCTGACCCTCTACTGGTGGATACGCCGACGTAGGTGGAGGTGGATGTTTATCGCGCTGGACCGTACTGCGCCAGGGACGGCGCAGGACGAGCCTCCAGGGATGGGACCTACGGCGTGTCCGGCGCGATAAACATCCACTTCCACCGTGGATCGTAGCCAACCAACGAATAAATCAGGCCGCGAACTTCTCCAGGTGATGATCGGCGTTACCGAACTGTGCGTCGATGACCAGCAGCCGTTTAAAGTAGTGGCCGATTCGCAGTTCCTCGGTCATGCCCATGCCGCCGTGTAGTTGCACCGCGTTTTCAGCAATGAAAATGCCGGCTTTTCCGACGAGGTGCTTCAGCGCATGAATCGTGCGCTGCGCGCTTTCGATGCCTTGCGCAGATTCCAACGTCGCGCGGTACAACAGTGATTTGCACTGCTCGTATTCCATGAACATCTCGACCATGCGGTGCTGTAGTACCTGAAACTCAGACAACGCATGACCGAACTGCTGCCGCTGCTGCGTGTATTCGACGGTGTCCTTGTAGAGAATTTCCATGGCACCGACCGCTTCGGCCGACAGCGCCAGAATGGCGTCGTTGGCGATCGCCTGCAGGATTGCGAATCCGTTGCCGACCTCGCCGATCACGCGGTCCCCTCCAACGCGCACATTGGTCAGCTTCACCTCGGAGGCGCGCAGGCCGTCCACCGTGGGATAGTTGTCGCGTTCGACGCCTTCGGATTTCGAATCGACCAGGAACAGCGTGATGCCGTCGCGATCGACCTGACCGCCAGATGTGCGCGCCGAAACCACAATGTGATCTGCGGTCGCCGCATTCTGCACCACTGATTTGGTGCCGTTGAGAACGAACCCGTCACCGTCGGCTTTGGCCGTGGTCACCACATCGTCGAGGTCGAAGCGAGCCTGCTCCTCGGCATAACCAAACGCGAGTTGCCGGGTGCCGTCGATGACGCCGGGCAGAATCGATTCCTTCACCGCCTTGGAAGCGCCACGCGCGAGCGCGCCACCGCCGAGCACGATGCTCGCGAGGTACGGTTCCACCACCAGGCCCTTGCCGAACGATTCCATCAGCAGCATCGTTTCGATCGGTCCGCCGCCAAACCCCCCGTCGGCTTCGGCGAACGGCAGCGCGAGCCAGCCCAGTTCGGCAAACGATTTCCAGTGATCCTTCGAAAACCCGGGTTCCGCGTCGGTGACCTTGATACGCGCCTCTAGAGAGTAGTTGTCGGCAACGAAGCGCTCGACGCTGTCTTTCAGCAACTGTTGTTCTGAACTCAAATCGAAATTCATCAGATTCTCCGCTTGACAGGTCGTTGAAAAACTCCGATTAAGCGGAGTTTTTGGGCTCTCGGCCATCCATGGCCTCTGAGCCCTTCCATTTTTCAAACACTTGAGTGTTCGAAAAATGCCGGTGGATCCCTCCACCGGAGTAGCAGGCCGTTTTCAACGACCTGCTACTTACCGCTCTTGATGCCGAGCACGTTTTTCGCGATGACGTCCTTCTGCACCTCGCTGGCGCCGCCATAGATCGTGTAGGCACGGCTCGCCAGATAGCTCGACATGCCGTTGCGCGCGAATTTCGGGCCAACCGGGTGGCCCCAGCCGGCAGAAAAAATGCCGCCGGCTTCGACCGTTAGCTTCGCGATGCGCTGTTGAATCTCGGTGCCTTTGAGTTTCATGATCGACGATTCAGGACCGAGCGCGCCGCCAGCGGATGCAGCCGCGAGGCTGCGCAATTCGGTGAATTCCAGCGCCATCAGATCCACTTCGAGTGCGGCGACCTTCGCACGGAATGCCGGTTCGTCGAGCAGTGAACCATTGCCGCGTTTCACGCTGCTGGCTTGCTCCTTGAGTTTCTCCAGCGCAACAAGCGAGCGTGACACACCCGCGAGGCCGGTGCGCTCGTGCTGCAGCAGACCTTTCGCGTAGGTCCAACCGTGACCTTCTTCGCCGATGCGGTTTTCCACCGGCACTTCGACATCATTGATGTGCACCATGTTGACGGTGTGGGCGCCGCCCAACGTGATGATCGGTTTGACTTCGATGCCGGGTTGCTTCATCGAAAACAGCAGGAACGTGATGCCTTCCTGGCGCTTGCCGGTATCGGCCGTTCGCGTCAGGCAGAAGATCCAGTCGGCGATCTGCGCCGCGGTCGTCCAGATTTTGGTGCCGTTGACGGTGTAGGTTTTGCCGTCGGCTGATAGCACCGCCTTGGTTTTCAATGATGCGAGGTCCGAACCGGCACCCGGCTCGGAGTAGCCTTGACACCAGTTCACCTTGCGCGCGCGGATGTCCGGCAGGAAGCGTTGTTGTTGTTCTTTCGAACCGTAGCCCATCAGGATCGGCGCCAGCATGCCAACGCCGAACGGCATGTCGAACGGCATCATTGCGTTCGCCGTTTCCTGTTCCCAGATGTAATGCTGTGTCGGCGTCCAACCCGGCCCGCCGAATTCTTTCGGCCACTTCGGTACGTCCCAACCGCCTTTCTCGGCCGCTTTGGCAAACCATTTCTCGCGCCACACGGTGTAGTCGGCGCCGGGTTTGTACGCGTTGGTCGTGAGGAACGCGCGCACGTCGTCGCGAAATTTCAGATCGTCGGTGGAGAGGTCGATATCCATCGAATGAATGGCTCCGCGGGGAAGAGATCGCACAACTGTATCGAATCGTGGAATTTTTTACTAGAACATCATTCTAGATTAGGATTCGAATCGATGGCCGCACACAGCAGTGAACAAGGCAGCAAAGCAATCGACAAAGAGCCGAAGAAGAAAGCGCGCGGGAAATCTGTGCGCGGCACTACACCGGCACGCCGCGCATCGATTCTACAAGCGGCACTGGATTGCTTCATCGATCACGGCGTGGAGGCGACGACGATCGACGACATCGTGCGCGCGTCGGGCAGCAGTATCGGCAGTCTGTATCACCACTTCGGCAACAAAGAGGGGGTTGCGGCGGGTCTGTTCATCGAAGGTATCCAGCGCCTGAATGCCGATCTGTCGCGTAAGCTGAAGCGCTGCGGAAGTGCCGAGGAGAGCGTCAGGACCGTGGTCACGCAGTACTCGGACTGGGTGACGCGCCACCGAGATATTGCGCGTTACCTTTTGAATTCAAGAGATATTTCATTTCCTCCTGAGATAAAAGAACAGCTCCGCGAGATCCACCGAGAGCATATCGGCGCGGTGTTTCGGTGGTTCGCGCCGTACGTGCGCGACGGCCAGATGAAGGCGCTGCCGATCGATACATACGTGCCCATCATCAGTGGACCGATTCAGGACTACACCCGCTACTGGCTTGCTGGCCAGGCAAAGGAATCACCTGCGAAGGTGAAGCGTGTGTTCGCCGATGCGGCGTGGAATGCAGTGCGGCGATGAGTCGGCATCGCCGGTAGTATCCGTGCAGTCATTCGAAGAGGTAACAACACGGTGATCTCGGCAAAAGAACATTCAAAGCAATTCATCGACGTGCTCGGCCAGCGCATGGCATATGTCGAAATGGGCAGCGGCGATCCGATCGTGTTTCAGCACGGCAACCCGACGTCATCGTATCTGTGGCGCAACATCATGCCGTCGCTCGTAAAGCAGGGCCGCTGCATTGCGCTCGATCTGATCGGCATGGGCGATTCGGACAAGCTGACCCCGTCGGGCCCCGATCGTTACACGCTGGCTGAACATCAACGCTACTTCGATGCGGCGCTGGACGCGCTCGGGGTCAGGAAGAACGTGACATTGGTGATTCACGATTGGGGCTCCGCGCTCGGCTTCGATTGGGCGAACCGGCATCGCGATGCGGTGAAGGGCATCTGCTACATGGAAGCGATCGTGCGACCGATGACGTGGGACGAATGGCCCGCGGCGGCAACGGCGGTGTTCCAGGGGTTTCGTTCCGCGGGCGGCGAAGAAATGGCGCTGACGAAGAACGTATTCGTTGAACGCGTGTTGCCGGGCTCTGTGCTGCGCAAGTTGACCGAAGCCGAGATGAACGTGTATCGGCGGCCGTACACCGAGCCAGGTGAGGCGCGCCGCCCGACGTTGACATGGCCGCGGCAGATTCCACTCGGCGGCGAACCGGCCGACGTCGTGGCGGTGGTGCAGCGATACGCCGATTGGCTTGCGCAGAGTGACGTACCGAAATTGTTCATCAACGCCGATCCCGGCGCGATTCTGATTGGTCCGCAGCGCGAATTCTGCCGTGGCTGGCCGAATCAGCAGGAGGTCACCGTGAAAGGTAATCACTTCCTGCAGGAGGATTCACCGGACGAGATCGGTGCGGCTATCTCGAGTTGGCTTGCGAAGATCGGTTGACGGTTTCGTTGCGGATTGTGATGCCAATTGAGATTCGAGACGCGATAGCGGCGGACGCCGAAGCGGTATTCGCCGTCGAATCCGCTGCGTTTGGACGGCGGGACGAGGCGGGCGTCGTCGAGGCGATCCGGGATACGGTGGATGAAGCGGGATCGTTCGTCGCTGCGGAGTTGGGTCACGTCGTTGGACACGCATTTTTCTCGCGTGTGCGTATCGAAGGGATGGAGACGGCGCGTGCAGCTGCACTCGGTCCGGTGGCAGTCATGCCGAACCGTCAACGCGAAGGAATCGGTGGCGCCTTGATCCGTCATGGTATCGACGCGATGCGCGCAAACTTCGATTTGTTGTTTGTGCTGGGCGACCCGCGCTATTACAGCCGCTTCGGATTCGAACTCGCGCGCGGGACGGGGTACCGATATGTCGAAGGCTTCGAGCGCGCGTTTCAGTTCATGAGATTGTCCACTGGACCAGACGCTGGCGGGCGCGTCATCTATCACGCTGCGTTCGCAGTGTAGCCGCTCGATCGGTGTCGTTGCCTGCCGGTGATGTCACGGATGACGGTCGACCCGCGACCAGCAACCCGGCGACGATCGCAGCCAGCCCGATGAACGACGTCGCATGCACGTGCTCGCCCAGCACGTGATCGATCAACACCAACGAAACGAACGGCGAAAGAAAAATGAGCTGCGCGATTCGGCCCGCGTGCGCGGTGCGGCGCAATGCCTGCTGCCACAGCAGATACGTCACGCCCATTTCGATCAAACCGACCCATGTGCCGAAACCCAACCTGCGCCAGCTGAGCGACGGCAGACCATAGGCGAACTCGCATGCAACGCCGATGGCGATCGCGCCGGCCGCGAAACTCACCGTCATCAGCACCAACGGATCGTCGCTGATACGCACCGTCGCGAGCCAGTAGGTTGCCCATACCAGTGTGCTGCCGAGTGCGAGTGCGACGCCGAGGCCGTCGATGTTCGAAAGCCCGTCGATTCGACCCTGCGACAGCAGCACCAGCACGCCGGCGTAGCTGATGAGCATGCCGACGAACATTCGCCACGTCATGCGCTGGCCGAGCACGGGGATCGCGAGCAGCCCGAGCGTAATCGCCCACGTGTAATTCAGTGGCTGCGCAATCTGCGCCGGCAGACGGTCGTACGCCTCGAACAGGATCAGGTAATACAGAAATGGATTCAGCAGGCCGAGCGCGCCGAGGCGCAACCAATCGCGCGCGGTGAGGTGTATGAAAATCGGCCAGCGCCCGGAGACGAGGCTCGCCAACGCAAAGAACGCAAACGAGACGATCGCGCCGAACCACAACAGTTCGAGCGGTTTGAGTTCCGCAAGGCCCAACTTGAAGCCGGTTGCGACACTCGACCACAACAGCACTGCGGCGATGCCGTACAGCATTGCGCGGCGTTCGTCGGGGGCGCTTGTGGTCATCAGCGCCTCCGAGTGGTTCGGGTGCGTTGCGTGGATCCGGTTTGAGCTGTCACGGTGTCTTTGGCATGCTGATGCGTTGCACTCAGGTCAATAATCATCGTGGACTGTGACGAACGGCTCAAGCAGACGATCCGGGACAATCTGGCGCGGTTTGCGGTGGAGGCACGCGGCGACCATCGCCATCGCGCCGCTGCTGTTGCGATCACGGTAGCCGACGAAGCGCACGGAGCCGACCTGTCGGGATTGCCGTCCTTCACACAATGGCAATCACGCGCGGCGCTAATCCTGACGCGGCGCTCATCGAAGTTGCGCGACCACGCAGGACAGTGGGCGTTGCCGGGCGGCAGCATGGATGCAGGGGAAACGCCGGAACAGACGGCGCTGCGCGAAATGTCGGAAGAGGTCGGGTTGACGTTGGATGGCGATTCGGTGCTCGGCCGGCTCGACGATTTCGTCACGCGGTCCGGCTACGTGATTACGCCGGTGGTGGTATGGGCCGGTCCGGGGTACACGTTGCAACGCAATCCGAGCGAGGTGGAAACGATCCATCGTATTCCGGTCGACGAGTTCATGCGCGCGGATGCGCCGCTGCTCGAAGCGCAGCAGGGTAGCGACCAGCCGGTGCTGCGAATGCCGGTGGGCGATAGCTGGATTGCCGCGCCCACTGCGGCGATGCTGTTTCAGTTTCGCGAGGTATGTATCGCTGGCCGCGCGACGCGCGTGCATCACTACGAGCAACCGCATTTCGCATGGCGCTGACGCGTCACGCAGGGGGCGCAACACGTGCTAACGACGCTACCGAGTCTTGATGACGTGCATCCGTTGGCGCAGGATGCGATCTCCGCGTTTCAGCGTGACGGTCACGTCTGCGTCCGCAAGCTCGCCGGTTGGCAGGAAATAGCCGCGTATAGACCGCTGATCGATGCAGCGACGATGACACATCGCTACGACAAACGGCCGCTCGAGGCGCGTGACACATACGGACGCGCGTTCATGCAATCGCCGAATCTGTGGCGCCGTGAATCGGCTATTGCCGGATTCACGCTGGCGCGCAGATTCGCGCGCGTTGCGGCACAACTGATGGGCGTGCACGGCGTGCGGCTGTATCACGATCAGGCGTTGTACAAGGAACCCGGCGGCGGTTACACGCCGTGGCATCAGGATCAGACGTATTGGCCGCTCGACACGTCGCACACGATCACCATGTGGATGCCGCTGTGCGACATCCCGCCGGCTGTCGGTTCGATGCGGTTTGCATCCGGTTCGCATCGGTTCGGCGATCTCGGCATGGCCGGCATCGGCGACGACTCGCAGGCGTACTTCGATGAACTGATTGCGCGGCGCGGCTTCAGCGTGAACATGCACGGCGCGTTGGCGGCGGGCGATGCGACGTTTCATGCCGGCTGGATGCTCCACGGCGCCGCCGGTAATCCGTCGGCGACGATGCGCAGCGTCATGACGATCATCTATTTTGCCGACGGCGCGCGCATTGCGGCGCCTAACAGCGATGCGCAACGCGCCGACCTGAAGTATTGGCTTGCCGATCTACCGGTGGGCGCGCTTGCCAACGGACCGAAGAATCCGCTGCTGTGGTCCGATTTGCCGACCGGCTGTGTTTGACGCTTCGCGCGGCTTTGCCCACACTCTGCGGTCCTCTAAACACCTAGTCAGGGAGCGATCATGCCAATCAAAGAAGGTGACAAAATACCCGCCGCCAAACTCAACATGTTCAAGGATGGCAAGCCCGCCGCGGTGACCACCGAAGAACTGTTTGCCGGCAAGAAGGTTGTCGTGTTCGCGGTACCAGGCGCGTTTACGCCGACGTGTTCGATGGCCCACTTACCGAGCTTTGTCGTCAATGCGGATGCGATCAAAGCGAAAGGCATCGACAGCATCATCTGCCTGTCGGTAAACGATGCGTTCGTGATGGATGCGTGGGGTAAGTCCAAGAACGCAGAACATCTGCTGATGGTCGGCGACGGCAACGGTGATTTCACGAAAGCCGTCGGCCTTGAAATGGACGGCAGCGGATTCGGCCTGGGTATCCGCTCGCAGCGCTACGCGATGATCGTGGACAATGGTGTCGTCAAAAAACTCAACGTCGAAGCCCCCGGCAAGTACGAAGTGTCCAGCGCCGAAGCGATTCTGAAGGCGCTCTAATCAGGAGCGAGGGTCAGACTGGCTTTGATCCCCCGTGGGGACTGACCCTCCACGGGGGCTGACGCGCGTTGCTATTCCCGCACTCTGATCAGGCATTCCTGCGCGGCGGTGGCGACCAGCTCGCCGCGCGTATTGAAGAACTGACCCCGCACGAAGCCGCGGGCGCCCGATGCGCTCGGGCTCGACTTTGCGAACAGCAGCCATTCGTCGGCGCGGAACGGCCTATGAAACCACAGCGCGTGGTCGAGGCTCGCGCCCTGAAAATTGTGGTCGCCGCCGCCCGGGCTGCGGCCGTGCGGCAGCATCGACGTGCTCATGAAATCCAGATCCGACATGTACGCGAGCATGCACAGGTGCACCTCGGGATTGTCGGGTAACGGATCGCGGGTTTTCAGCCACGTGTGTTTGTACGGCGGCCGCGCCGCGTTGTGGACCATCAGAATGTTCTCGACCTGACGGCTGTCGATTGCATCGAAACGGTACGCAAAACGCTTCACGTCGGGCCGTGTCTTGGCGATCTCGGCATACGCTTCCTTATCGGAGCGCAGCGATTCCGGCGACGGCACATCGGGCATCGGCACCGAATGTTCGAGGCCGGGTTCGTCGCGCTGCCACGACGACGACATGCTGAAAATCGCGCGGCCGTGCTGAATCGCGGCGACGCGCCGCGTGGTGAAGCTCTTGCCGTCGCGGATCCGGTCCACTTCGTACAGGATCGGCGCGTTCCAGTCGCCGGGTCGCAGAAAATACGCGTGGATCGAGTGCAATTGGCGCGCCTCGCCGATGGTGCGATACGCCGACGCAATCGCCTGCGCCAGCACCTGGCCGCCGAAGACGTGCTCGGACTCGGCCGCGTTGCGTCCGCGGTAGAGGTTTTCCTCGATGCGTTCGACGTCGAGCAGATCGAGAATGTCGCGAAGGATGGGGTTCATGCCGGATGGTTACGCGGACGGAGCGTGGATTGTATGATTTCACGCTTTCAGCAACCACAAACGAGATAGACGATGGCTAAGTTGAAGGTTTACGGGGTGGCTCAGAGCCGAGCGGCGCGGACTTTGTGGATGGTGGAGGAGTGCGGCGTGCCGTACGAACACGTGGCGACCCATTTCGCGAAGGACACCAAATCCGACGCCTTCAAGGCAATCAACCCGAACTCACGCGTGCCGGTGATCGACGATGACGGCGTCATTGTCTGGGAATCGATGGCGATCAATCTGTACCTGGCGAAGAAGTACGGCGGCGAACTGGCGCCGAAGAATCCCGTCGAGGAAGCGCACGCGAATCAGTGGAGCTTCTGGGTGATGACGGAAATAGAAAAGCCGCTGCTGAACGCGTTGTTCGCGCGCACCGGCATGATGGGCAACAAGAAGGACGAAGCGCAGGCGATGAAGTACTTCGAGGAGCTGCGCAGACCGCTCGATGTGTTGAATGCGCATCTGGCGAAGAACCCGTACATCCTCGGTAACCGCTTCACCGTCGCCGATCTGAATGTAGCCAGCGTGTTGAATTGGGCGAACGCGGGACGGTTCGCGCTGACGGATTGGCCGAAGGTCGATGCGTGGCTTGCGCAGTGCGCGGATCGGCCGGCGGCGAAGAAGGCGCGCGGCGGCTGATGTTGGCGTCGCGTTCATGGATCGAAGCTGCTGCGTGCTTCGATCCACTTGGCGCGGGATTGCCAGTCCCGAATCAGCGCGTCGCTCATCGAGCGCCGCCCCGAGCTTCAATCTCACTCATCGTGAACACATGACGCAGCGCCAACCCCTCGCGGCGAAGCGCCTCGGCACCGCCCATCTCGCGATCGATCACGCATAGCGCGACCAACGGTTCTACGCCGTCGGCGCGAAGCATCGCCAGCGTCTCGAGAATCTGTCCGCCGCTGGACACCACATCTTCCACGATTGCAACGCTGCGACCGAACAGGTCCGGGCCTTCTGCGTATTTGCAGGTGCCGTAACGCTTCGCCTGCTTGCGGATGTAGGCCGCCGGCAGCCCCGTCGTCAGACTCAGCGCGGTCACCACTGGAATGCCGCCCATCTCCAGGCCGGCGACTATCTCCGTTTCCTTCGGTATCAGCGGCGCCATCAAATCAGCCACCGCTGCGAGCAGCTTCGGGTCTGATTCGAAGAGGTACTTGTCGAAGTACGTGCCGGAGATTTGACCGGATCGAAGCGTGAACTCACCGGAGAGCCTGGAGGTCTGGAGAATCCGCTGCGCGACGTCCATCGCGATACCCTATCTGCATGTCGTTGGCGTGACGATAGCTCGTGGATCGACTGCTGTGATACGTTTTCGATCTTCGGCACGACTCGTTGGACCTTCATATGAGCGGACACGACCTTTCAACTCACCCCATACACCTCGGAATCGGTGCCACCGCGGAAATCGAGCCGACGTTCACCGGCGCAATGGAATGGTACGGCGATTACACGCAACGTCACGCCAGCGATGGCGCCGAGGGGCGGCTCGTCAGCATGCACACGTTCAACGCTTCGTGGGATATGTGGGAGATGCACCCGCGCGGCAGCGAGGTGGTAGTTTGCACCAGCGGTGCGATCACGCTGTATCAGGAAACGAAAGACGGGTCGACCGCCACCGTGGCGTTGACTGCCGGCCAATATGCGGTGAATGAACCCGGTACCTGGCACACGGCGGACGTGAACGGCCGGGCAACGGCGCTGTTCATCACTGCCGGCCTGGATACTCAACATCGCCCGCGTTGATTCCTCGGTCGATCGCTAACGATTTAGAGGTGGCGCGGTCGACGCAGAATCCAATTCCGCCGCAATGGTTCATCTCACTCTGGCCGGCGGGGAAGCCTGTTTGCCGGAGTGCGGCACCTCAGAATCCGAATCTGGCGAGTGCATTGGCGACTCGCGATTTGATCGCCTCGGACTGGAACGGAAACGAGCGGAAGAAGTCCTCGCGCGTCAGAGCCGGATTACGCGATCGCACGCTGGCCGCCCAGCTTGCCGCGCGCTGCGGGTCGCCGTTCAGGTCGTGCGCAGCCACGGCGATCATCGCGATCAATACGTGAGCGCCCGGTGAGTGTGCAGCGCGCTCGACCCACTGCGCCGCCTCGGCGTCCTCTGCGCTGAGCATATGCGTGATGCCCCGGGTCGCCAGCATCGCGTAGTGCAGCGGATCGATCGGACTCAGGCGCATCGCGTAATCCACATGCCTGCGACCCTCCATTGCGCGGTCCGCCATGGATTCCGCCCAGGCACGGGCGTAAATGCCTTGTGCGTAGTTCGGGTTGATCGATGTTGCGCGCTCGATCCACGCGAGGCTGCTGTCCAGGTCGCCTTCGAGCCAGAAGCTGCGCCCCATCGTGAAATTGGCGAACGGATCGATTGGGTCGAGTTCGAGGCCGCGCACCGCAAAGCTTCGTGCCAACGCGGTCTCGTGGCGCAGATCCTCCGAGTAGTGCATGAATGCAGTCTGGAAATGCACGAAGGAGAGACCGGCATAGGCACGAGCGAACCCGGGGTCACGCGCAACAGCTTGATGGAACAGCGCGGCGGCCGCCGCGTTGTCCTGACGATTGAAGCGGTACAGGTGCTGAAGACCGACGTGATAGGCCGACCACGCATCGAGGTTTTCCGTCACCTGGAGTCGCGCCAGAGCGGCTTCGTGAAGCGGTATGCGTAGCTCCAGCGCCGTTAGAACCTGGGTTCGGATCTGCTCCCGGATCTGGTGCACGTCGCCGATTACGCCGCTGAAGTGGTCCGCCCAGACGATGCCGTTGTCCCGCGTGTCGGCGAGTTCCACGGTCACGGACAGGGTTGCACGCACGATCTCGACGGCGCCGGACAGACAATACCGCACACCGAGCAGCCGGCCGATTTCGCCCATGTCGGCACTGGCATCGCGCAAGCGGAACGACGATCCGCGGGCCGTCACGAAAAGCCAATGCAACCGCGACAACTCAGCGATCAACTCATGGGGAAGCGCATCCGCGACCCCCGCAAGAGGTACCGCGTCACCGATCAATCGAAACGGCAGCACCGCAATCGATGGCCTCGCGGGCGTGTCGCTCTGCGGTTCGCCCTCGCCGGATCCGAGACCGATGACGCGGGGTGCCACAACCGTAGCGTCAGCGACAAACCGGAGGCCCCTGCCGCGAATCGTTTTGATGACGCGCTGGGACTTGCCGTCGTCTCCCAACGCCTTGCGCACAGATTTGATCCGACTGGCGACGGCCTCATCGGAGACGATGCGCCCGCCCCACACCTTCTCGATGATCTCGTCTCTCGATACGACGCGGTCGCGGTTATCGAGCAGCAACGCGAGCAGCGCGAACACTTGGGGTTCCATGGCGCGAATTTCGCCGTCCGCGCGCAACTCCATCTTGGAGACGTCGAACTCAAATCGACCGAAACGGTAAATCATCCCGTCACAATAAGGCCCCGCAGGACAATCTCCCAGAAATCTCTATGCCATCGTCATGGCCTCTTCAAGCATCGCCCGCCGAGAGCTGTTCAACTGCAGTCATCGCCGGCGGGGGTCCGCCGGTGGCATTCAACACCAAAGGAGAAATCACATGCCTCTCGTGACCATCGATGTCATCAAGGACGTCTTCACCCCGACGCAAAAGCGGGAACTCATCAGCAAAGTGACCGCGGCAATGATCGAGGTCGAGGGCGAGAACATGCGCGGAGTCACCTGGGTCCGCATCAACGAGTTTCTAAGCGGAGACTGGGCGATTGGCGGCCAGGCACTCGAAAGTTCGGATGTCCGGTCCCTTGCTGCGGGCAAGGCTGCCTAGGGCAGCGCGTGTTTATTGGAAGCGTGTGGAGTGTCCGCAGGGTCACTCCGCACGCCTCGCGGTCTTTCCTGGATCGTTAACAACTCTGTTCCGCTGCCGCCGCGACGCGAACGCGAGCGCCAGCGCAAACGTCAATGCCGCCACCGCGGTAAATGCCGAACCGAACGACCAGAACTGCGCGATGGCGCCGATGTACAGGTAGACCAGCAGTCCGCCGGCGTACTCGGCCATTTTTGCAATCGATGTGACGGTGGCTCTCGCAGAGCCGTCGATTTCGTTCTGCAGACGCGTCTGCAGCAGAACCTCGGCGGCGGCGGATACCGCGAAATAGACGCCCAGCGTGGCGATCACCCACGTTCTATCGACCATCACCGTGGCAGCGAGACCCAGCGCACCCAACGCAAACAACGTTGATATGGCGCGCAGCGATCGAAACGGCAGCCGGTGTGACAACTCCATTCCGAGCGTTCGGGTCGCGAACGCGGCGGCATAGACGATGCCGACATTGCCGAGCGAGAGATTCGGCGTCTCGGTCAGGAACGGGCCGATGTATTCCTCGGTCACGCTGTATGCTGTCACCAGCGTTGCGAACATTGCGACGATGCGCAGCACCACGCGGCTGCGGCGCACCTGCGTTGCGCCGTTGGCGAGTGTGTTGAAGTAGCTATCGTGGAGCGAGTCGGTGCGAGCGGAACTGCTTCTCGGCGGCTCGACGAAAACGATCGCCGCCAGCAGCGCGGATGCCCAGGGCGCCGCAATCGACAGCAACAGCGGCAGTGTGTAGCCCCGCTCGGCGATGAAGCCACCGGCGGCGAGTGCGGTGGCGACGCCGAGACTGTGGGCGATCAAACCGCGCCCATACATGCGTGCGAAAATCGCGTGTTCGCCGCGTGCATGCAGTGAGTCGTACAGAAACGATTCCGATGTGCCCGACGACAGGCTGGAGCCGAAGCCCCACACGACGAAACCGAGCAGGTAGCCGGAGAAATCCGGCACCAGCCACCAGATCAGGAATGCGCAGCCCTTTACCGCACCCGCCAGCACCAGCAGCCGCTTGCGCGAATACCGGTCGGCGAGAACGCCCGACGGCACTTCGAAGACCAGCGCGGATGCGGACCAGACGACGAACAAAACGGACAGCTCGATCGGCGAGATGCCGTGCGCGCCCATCATGATCGCGTACACCGGAAAGATCAGCACCACCTCGCGCAGATAGCCGTATGCGTACCAGAGCGCAGCGAAGCGTCGCGTTGTGGTCATGCAGCGCTCGAGGCTGCGGTGAAGGGGACGCGGTGATGCACAGGCTGTCGCGCAAATGATGCGGTGGTATGGTAACGGCTTCGCTGTGGCACCCCGAGGGCAATCCATGCAGATCGTGCGCGTCTATACCGGAGCCGACGGCGAATCGCATTTCGAGGATGTCGACGTCGAGTTCGATCAGAGCGGCGCGTTCGGCCGCATCTCGAAGATGGTTGCGGCGCGCGGTGTGCTGTTTCGCGAAGTCGATGGTGACTATGACCTCGATTTCCATAACGCGCCGCGACGTCAGTACGTCGTCAATCTGACCGGTTCGGTCGACTTGATCGTTGGTGACGGCACACGTCGCAGACTCGGCCCGGGCACTATCCTGTTGGCCGAAGACACCACGGGTCATGGTCACAAAAGTCAGGCGGTGGCTGGCGAACCAAGGACGTGTCTGTTCATACCATTGGAATGAGGGGGGGCGGACATCATGCGAAAACTGACGCTGTTGCTATCGGTGGTCCTTTACGCGGTTGCGGCGCGCGCCGAATCGGTACCGTACGCGCCTACCGCCGAAGACGCGGTACCTGCGGCGATTCTCGGCAAGGGCAAGCCACCGCTTGGTGATTCGGTTGGTTATTTCCCGGCCGACCCGAAGGCGCAGGGCTATCTCGCGGTGCCAGCGGGCGAGGGCAAACATCCCGCGGTGATCCTGATCCATGAATGGAACGGGCTCGTGCCGCGCGTACGTCAGGTTGCCGATGCGTTTGCGGCCGAAGGCTATGTCGCGCTGGCGGCCGATCTGTACTCCGGCCGCACGGGTTCGAACCCGACGGAGAACATGGCGCTGGTGAATGAAACCTTGGCCCATCCCGATCGGCTGATCGCCAATCTCGACGCCGCGGCGAATTTCTTGAAGGGTCGCGCCGACGTGACCGGCAAGATCGCGACCATCGGCTGGTGCTACGGCGGCGGCGTGGCATTACGGTTCGGCATCGATGGCGCCGATCACCCGGCGGTTGCGATGTTCTACGGCAGTCTGCTGGACGATCCGGAGAAGCTGAAGCAGATGCATCATCCACTCTACGGCACATTCGCCGGACTCGACCCGAACATCACGCCAGACGTGGTCGCGCACTTTGTCGCAGCGCTGCGCGAGGCGGGCATCAAAAACGATGTGCACGTGTATGACAACGTCAAGCACGGCTTCTGGCTGTACGTCGATCGCGATCCCGATGCGAACTACGCGCCGGCACTGAGTGCGTGGCAGCGGCTCAAGGCCTATCTCGCGCGGACATTGCAATGACGTTGCCCGCCATGACGCACGGGCAATGATGCGGCGCAAGAACCTATTGCTGATAACGGCCGACCAATGGCGCGGCGATTGTCTGTCCGCCGTCGGTCATCCGGTGGTGCGTTCGCCGCACCTCGATGCCCTAGCCGCACAGGGCGTGCTGTTCGAGCGTCACTATGCGAACGCGGTGCCATGCGGTCCGAGTCGCGCGTGCCTGCACACGGGTATGTATCTGCACAATCATCGTTCGAGCACGAACGGCACGCCGCTCGATCGGCGTTTCACGAATTGGGCTCTGGAAGTGCGCCGTGCCGGCTACGATCCGGCGTTGTTCGGCTATACCCACACTGCGCCTGATCCGCGTTTCATGACGGAGGACGATGCGCGGCTACGCACCGACGAAGGCATCCTGCCGGGTATCACCCCGGTCGTCGATATGGCGACGCATTGCGGACCGTGGCGGAAATGGCTGACGCAGTTCGGCTATGAATTGCCGGCTGATCACGGTGCGACGTATGGCCAGCGCGCGGCGCCACCTCGAAGTGCCGACGTATCGGCCGTGCCACGCCCATCGCTGTTCGCCGCGCAGCACACCGACACCCGGTTTCTGGTGCAGAGCGCGATGGATTACATCGGTGCACATGCAAAGCAGGAACCCGGTTGGGCAGTGCATCTGTCGCTGCGCGCGCCGCATCCGCCGTGGGTTGCGGCAGAACCGTACAACGCACGCTACCCCCTGACATCGCTGCCGGATTGCCTACGCTGCGAAGACATCGATGCCGAAGCCGCGTTGCATCCGTGGCTGGCGGCGCATCTGGCTGCGGGCCGCCATGCAGCACACACGGATGCAACGCGCCACAAACTGTTGCAGGCGAGCTACTACGGATTGATGGCCGAAGTCGACGACAACATGGGCCGGTTGTTTGCGCACCTCGAATCGCTCGGCGAATGGAACGACACGCTGGTGATCTTCACGTCGGATCACGGTGAACAAATGGGTGATCACTGGCTGTATGGCAAGACGGGCTTCTTCGACCAGTCGTACCACATACCTATGATCGTCAAGATGCCTGACGGTATGGCGCAGGCGCGCGTGTCGGCATTTACTGAGCACGTCGATGTGATGCCAACGATGCTGCAATGGCTCGATCTCGACGCGCCGCGGCAATGCGACGGCCGTAGCCTGATGCCATTCCTGGCCGGGCGCGACGAACCGCACGACTGGCGCTGCGAAGCGCATTGGGAATACGACTTTCGCGATGCAGGTCTTACCGATGCACTCGGACTCACACTGGAGACGTGTTCGCTGAATGTCGTGCGCAGCCTCGATACGAAATACGTGCATTTCGCTGCACTGCCGCCACTGCTGTTCGATCTGCGCAACGATCCCGGCGAATGCGTCAATCTCGCCAGGGACGAACGCGGCCAGGCGCGCCTGGCAGATTGTTCGCAGCGTTTGTTGTCGTGGCGGATGCGGCATACCGACAAGACATTGAGTCATCTACGCGTGACCCCGACGACCGGGCTCATAGACCTGAATGAAACATACAAAGAGGAGGCAATACATGAGTGATCTGAAAGGAAAAGTGGCGTTCATTACCGGCGCCGGTTCCGGCATCGGCCGCGGCATTGCCGAGCGGTTGGCGCGCGACGGCGCCGATATTTTCATCGCCGACATCGACACTGACGGTGCAGAGATGACGGCGAATCTCGTAACGCAACTCGGTCGCCGCGCGGTGGTGGTGAAAGCCAATGTCGCTTCGCACGCACAGATGCAGGCCGCCGCGGCGCAATGCGTCGCCGAATTCGGCCGGCTCGACATCGCGCTGGCGAATGCCGGCATCGGCCGTGGCGGTTCGGTGCTCGAGATGAACGTGAAGGATTGGCAGGACCAACTCGACGTGAATCTGACTGGCGTGTTCCTGACGGTGCAGGCGACCGCGCAGCAGATGGTGAAGCTTGGCACCGGCGGACGCATCGTCTGCATTTCGTCGCTTGCAGCGGAGAACACCAGCGGCCCGATGTTCGCGTACTCGGCGACAAAGGCGGGCGTGCGGATGATGGTGCGCGGCTGGTCACAGGACCTCGGCCCGCACGGCATCACCGTCAATGCGATCGGCCCCGGCGTCATCGAAACGCCGCTCGCGCAGGGCCTGGCAGGCGATCCGGGGGGCGTGATCCGCACCCAACTGGAATCACGCACGCCGGTTGGCCGCGTCGGGCACCCGGCGGATATTGCCGGTCTCGTGAGGTTCATGGTCGGCGCCGACGGTGAATTCATGAGCGGCGCGTACGTGTTGATGGACGGCGGCTTGCGCGATGCGCGCGCGGGTTGGGAGCCTAATGAGAATGCGCTGGATGAGATGCAGCGGCACATGGCCGCGGCGCAGACACGGCGGGAAAAGTTGCAGCCGTTGATCGACGAACGCTGAGCCATTTGGCGCGACGATGTTTTGGCAAGGAGAGATTCAATGAGCAAACAGACGAGCTACGAACAATTGCTGTTCGAGGTCGATGCCGGCGTTGCGCAGATCACGCTGAACCGGCCTGAGGCGATGAACGCGTGGACCGCGACGATGGCCGCAGAACTCACCCAGGCGATGCACCGGTGCAATGACGACAACGCAATTCGCGTGGTTGTGTTGACCGGCGCCGGCGACCGCGCATTTTGTGCCGGCGCAGATCTCGGCCGCGGCGGTGGCACGTTCGGCGGCAGAGACCGGCCAACCGAGCCGCGCAATACCGCGCCGCCGGCGCTGTATCCGTATCAAATCAACAAGCCGGTGATCGCGGCGTTGAACGGACATGCGGTCGGCGTCGGCATTACCTATCCGATGCTCGCCGATGTGCGCATCGTCGCGGAGAAAGCCAAGATCGCGTTTGCATTCGTGCGCCGCGGCGTACTGCCGGAGTTGGCGTCGCACGTGACGTTGGCGCGCGTCGTCGGGCTGTCGCGGGCGGCCGAGTTGCTGTTGTCGGGCAAGACGATCAGCGGCGCGGAGGCAGCGGCGATGGGCTTGGCGAGCCGCGCGCTACCGCAGGCCGAGGTGTTGCCCGCCGCTCTCGACATGGCGCGCGACATTGCTGCCAATACCGCACCGGCGTCGGTCGCGGTGACTAAGAAGTTTCTATGGGACGGGATGAATCTGAACGTTGCCGACATGATGCGCCGCGAGAACCCGGCGTTTGCATGGTTCGGCAATCAGCCGGA
Source organism: uncultured Gammaproteobacteria bacterium (assembly GCA_963735085.1). Taxonomy (GTDB): domain Bacteria; phylum Pseudomonadota; class Gammaproteobacteria; order Pseudomonadales; family Azotimanducaceae; genus DATJGR01. The sequence continues at coordinate 1,182,191 of CAVTJP010000002.1, read as the reverse complement.
TGCGCGCGAGGGTGTACAGTCGTTTGTCGAAAAACGCGCGCCCAAATGGTCGCAGACACCGTCCGACGTACCGAAGAATCTGATCGACTAACTGGCCGGGAGGCAGACGCAATGCAAGTAGGAATGGCAACGATATTTCAGAATCCGGAAAACCGGATCAGCGATGGCGAGGTGTATCGCAACGAACTGCGGTTGGCAAATCTGGCTGAACCGTTGGGATTCGATTCCATCTGGGGCGTGGAACACCACTTTACGGACTACACGATGTGCCCGGACGTCATGCAGTTCCTGACGTATATGGCCGGCCGCACGCAACGCATCAAGCTCGGGTCGATGGTGGTCGTATTGCCGTGGCACGACCCAATACGCGTCGCCGAAGAGATATCGATGCTCGACCATATTTCCGAGGGACGCTTGATTCTCGGTATGGGCCGCGGTGCCGGCCGGGTCGAGTTCGAAGGCTTCCGGATACCGATGGACGAATCGCGCGAACGCTTTGTCGAAGCCGCGCAGATGGTGCTCGCCGGGCTCGAACAGGGCTATTGCGAATTCGACGGCAAGCACTACAAGCAGCCGCGCAAGGACATCCGGCCGAAGCCGGAGAAGACGTTCAAGGGCCGCAGTTACGCCGCGGCGGTGTCGCCGGAGTCGGTGGAAATCATGGCGCGCCTGGGCATCGGCATTCTGGTGATCCCGCAAAAGCCGTGGCCGATGGTCGACGCCGAACTCGCGGCGTACCGCGAGGTCTATCAGAAGGTCAACAACGCGCCCGCGCCGGCCCCAATCATCGCGGGATGGGTGTTTTGCGACGAAGACGAGAAACGCGCCCGCGAGAAAGCCGTCCGATGGATCGGCGGCTACTGGGAAACCGCGCGCAAGCACTACGAGTTCGGCGGCGAGCACTTCGCGAAGACGAAGGGTTACGAGTTCTACGCCGCGATGTCCGAATCGGACCGCCGCAGCGCGGACGAGATGACGCAGATGTACCTCGATCTGCAAGTTTGGGGTACGCCGAAGATGTGTATCGACCGCATCCGGCAGACGTGCCAGAAGACGCGCTCGCAGGCGTTCAACTCGGTGTTCAGCTACGCCGGGATGCCGTACGACGAAGCCGAACGCAATCTTCGACTGTTTGCCGACAAGGTGTTGCCGGTGTTGCAGAACGATGTCGAGACCGCGGCGGCCGGCTGACTTTTCGCCCGAAAGTGTTCAACGCAGCGAGCGGCTTCGGCCGCTCGTTGGCGTTTGCGTCGGTTTCGATCTTTGTTCATGATTAGCCGCCCCCGATCAGCCCGGTCGAACCGAATGACCTGACGAAGGGGTCCGAGAGTGTTCGCGAGGAACATTTCGTGTTGGCAACGTTGGCAGATTTCGAGCGCGCACCGCGGATCTTGCGCCTCAACGTAGCAGGTCAACCCGTCGAGTGGTCGACCTGGCAGGATGCTGTTTGCCTATACGCGCGCGAACTGGTCCTCTGGTCGCTGGGCGATCCGATTCTGGAAATCCGCGGCGGCCATTCACGCTTCGATGGCTCGCAATCACACATGGACGTCCACAGCATCATCGCCTGCGAAGGCCGGGTGGTGCCGCCGCTGCGGCACGTGCCGCCGTTGACGAACCAGGCGCTGTTCCGCCGCGATCGCAACGTGTGCCTGTATTGCGGGCATCATCATCTGGATCGGGAACTGACCCGCGATCACGTGGTGCCGCGCTCGCGGGGTGGTCGCGACGAGTGGGACAACGTCGTCGCCGCGTGCCGACGCTGCAACCACCGTAAGGGTGATCGCCTGCTGCACGAGCGGCACATGGAGCTGCTCGCATTGCCGTACGTGCCGAATTTCGCGGAATACCTCGCGCTGATCAACAGCGGCCGCATCCTCGGCGATCAGATGGAATTCCTGAGGGCGCAATTCGGCGCGGAGAGTCGTTTGTTGCACTGAGGGGCGGAGTGCTTCGGTGTTGTCGTGATGGGGGCGGATCTTCCATGCGGCAGACACGCCGTAGGTCCCATCCCTGGAGGCTCGTCCTGCGCCATCCCTGGCGCAGTACGGTCTGCCGCATGGAAGATCCGCCCCCATCACAACTCGAGCGACGCGCTTCGGTTCGGGAGAGGGTCAGAGTGCTTCAGCAGAAAAGGTAGCCGCGGCTCAACGTCGAATGAAGCACTCTGACCCTTTGCCAGTGGACACGCCTCCACCGTGAATCGCGACGACTCAGGTTCGTGTCGTGTAATTCGCCAGCACATGCGCCACACAACAGGTGACGCGCTTGCCGGTTTCGATGTCGAGGAACTCGTTCGGACCGTGGGCATTCGAGTGCGGACCGAGGACGCCGGTCACCATGAACTGCGCATCCGGAAATCGATCTCCCAACATCTTCAAGAAGGGGATTGTGCCGCCCATGCCCATGTAGCGGACGGGCTGGTCGAAATAGCGTTGCGACGCTTTGGCAAATGCCTCGCCTAGCTCTGGTGATACATTCGGTGCCGCCCAGCCTTGTTGCGCGCCATCGGAAATAAAGCGTACGTGGGCGCCATAGGGTGGGTTGGTTTCGAGCAGCGATTTGACCACACGCTCGGCTGCGTTACCGTCGAGCGTCGGCGGTAGACGGATCGACAGCTTCGCCGATGTTGATGGCCGCAGCGTGTTGCCGGCGGACGTTACGGGCGGTGCGCCGGACAGTCCTGTTACGCTCAGCGTCGGTCGCCAGGTGTTGTTCAACACCAGTTCGACTGCATCGTGTTCCATCGGCGTCATGTCGGATTGCCACGGATAGCGGTCGATGATGACGTCGCCAAGCGTCTCGACGAGTTCGCGCGCATTGGCCCGCGTCTGCGCATTGATTGGTACGTGCAGCGCGTCGACCATGGTGCCGGTCGTCGCATCTTCGATGCGATCGAGCAGGCCGCGCAGGATGCGAAAGCTCGACGGCACGATGCCGCTCGCAGCACCCGAGTGCACGCCCTCGGTGAGCACCGAGACTTCCAACGTGCCGAGCAGCGTACCGCGCAACGACGACGACAGCCACAAGCGTTCGTAGTCGCCACATTCGGCGTCGAGACAGATGACCAGGTCCGGTGTGCCGATGCGCTTGCCGAGATGTTCCAGATACGGTGGCAGGTCGAAGCTGCCGCTTTCCTCGCAACCCTCGATTAGCAGCACGCAGCGGGGGATCGGCAAGCCTTCCTGCTGCAGCGCTGCGATCGCAGTGAGACTCGCGAATGTCGCATAACCATCGTCGGCGCCGCCGCGTCCGTACAGACGCCCGTCGCGGATCACCGGCGTCCACGGCCCGAGCCCATCCTGCCAGCCGGTGAATTCCGGCTGCTTGTCGTAGTGGCCGTATAGCAGCACCGTGGGCGCATCTGGTGACGAGCCCGCGATCTCGCCGAACAATACCGGCGTGCGGTTCGGCAGCTCCACAATTTCGAGCACAAGCCCTTCAACGTTGCGGGAACGACACCAGTCCGCCAACAGGTTGACAGCGTCGCGCATATGACCGTGTGCGTGCCAGTCGGCGTCGAACATTGGCGATTTGTTGGGGATTTCGATGTAGCGGCACAATGTCGGTACGATGCTCGAATCCCAGGTTTCGCCGATCATCAGCTCGAACGGTTCCATCACAGCCTCATGTTGAGTCCAACGAATCCACGGCGGCCCGGCGTCGCATAACCCCAGACGTCCTGATAGTGCTCGTCTGTGGCGTTTTCGATGCGTCCCGTCAGCTCGAAATGGTCGTTGAATCGATAACGTGCCGTGAAGTGTACCAGCGTGTACCCGTTGAGATTGAGCCGGGTCGCGGGAAACGTCGCGAAGTTGTCGTCGTAGTGATCGCCGACATAGGCGGCGCCGAGTTCGAACATCAGCCGGTCGGGCAGGGGATTGAAATTCACGATCACGCGGCCGCTGTTGTGCGGCCGGCGCAGTTCGTTTTCCTGCTTGCCGTTTACGTCCTGTGTCGAATCGATATACGTATAGTCGGCGCGCACGCGTGTCAGTTCGTTCAGCTGGGCTTGGAACGACAATTCGATACCGTCGCGGTGGCTCTTCCCGTTGGTATTCAACGCGGTGAAGCCACCGGCGCTCGCGTCGAATACGAATCCGTTGATCTCATCCTCGAGCCGATCGTGAAATCCGGTGGCGCGCAGCCGCACATCGTCGCCGATGAGCTGTTCGACGGTGATGGAAGCGCTGCGCGAATGCTCCGGACGCAGATTCGGATTGCCGATGAACGTATCGGGCGTGAAGCCGAAGCGTTCGACGAACGTCGGATTTTTCGTGCCCGTACCAGTGTTGAGAAACAGGCTTGTGCCGGCGGCAATCGGAATGCGCAGCGCCGCGCGGTAGGTGTTCGAATCGTCGAAGTCGCTGTTGTCGTCGTGGCGTGCGGATAACGAGAGAGTCGCTCGACGCCAATCGAGGACGTATTCGCCGATCAGGCTCTTCGTATCCATGTGCTGATCCTGATTCGGGTTGCCGAATGCACTCGGCGTGCCACGCTGGTTGAAGCCTTCGCTGGCGTATTCGTATGCCCAGGTCAGCAGATTCGATGTGGGTCCTGCGTTGAAGCTATAGTCGCCTTGGTAGCCGTATTGATTCTTGTCGCCGTCGGAGGAAGCATCGCGAACACCATTGGTGAGATTGTCATTGCGAGATTCGTAGTGTTTCACCGACACGCGGTTGGTGAATCCTGCGGGTGAACCGATGCTCGCGGTGATGCCGAGCAGTCGTTGCCGGACGTTCAGTTCCAGGTTGCCGTCGACGGGAACATAGTCCGGGAATGGCGTCGGGTCGTACTCGCTCTGCGCGTTTACCTGGCGGGCAACCAATGTCACGATTTCGTGTTCGCCGGTATAACCGGTGTTCAGGTGAACCGTTGTATTGCGATAGCCGTCGTCCTCGCCGCCCTGTTCCGCAATGTTGGTGCCAGCGGTTTCAGTATGGCGCGCGTTCAGGCTGTAGTACCACGCGTCGTTGCGCTGCGCGAGTTGAATCGATTCGCGCGCGGTATCGTTCGAACCGCCTTCGAGCCAGACGTTACGCACGTTGGCGCCGGGCGCCGGCGTGGTTTCCAAATTCAGCACGCCGGCCATCGCATCGCTGCCCCACAACGCGCTTTGCGCGCCGGGCAGCACTTCGATGCGCGTTGCGCCGATCAGATCGAGGTTTGCAAAGTCGACTGACGAGCCGAGCGCAGGATCGTTGATCGTGATGCCGTCGACCATCACCAGTAGTTGGTTCGCCTCGGCACCGCGGAAGCGGACTTCGGTGATGCTGCCGGTACCGCCGGATTGGCTCACCGCGAAGCCGGGCGCGCCGCGCAACAGATCGGCCGGCACGCCGGATTGACGTTCGTCGATTGCCGTATGATCGATGATCTCGATCGGCGCGGGCGCGATATCGACGGGTGTTTCGGTGCGCGTGGCGAGCACGGTGATCTGCTCGGTGGGTTGGGACTCCGCGGCGCGGGACACGATCGGAAAGAGAGATATAGCAATGCCGCACGCGGCCGCAACGCTGCGGATAACAGTTGAACTGAGCATGAAACGAAACCTCGATGAGTCGCCCGAACCCCGTGCGACGTGTCGATTTCGCGGTACGTTGAAACGTCCGCGTCCCGTTCCGGCCGGTCTCCGGGCTCGTCGCGGCCATCTGCATGCACAGATGGCGGGAGGATCGCCTTCCCATCGTTAACGACAGTGGCGTAAGACCCTCATCGCGGACTTACCGTTGCGGGGGCAGCGTCGGCGTTGCCTGAAGAAGCAGAGGGTCGGAGCGGGTCCGACCCTCGTTCTTTTCAGCGCACCGATTTCCCGATTATCCAAGGTCAATGAGGCAACGCCTCGACATCCTTGGCACCTGAACGCGGGTGGAGTATAACGAGCCGTGCGGCGATACGAACAATGAAGCGTGCTCGTCCATCACGTGAGTCGGATTCAATGGTGCCGCCGTCTGCGGAGATCGAGTCGATGATACGTATCGTGCTTGGCGTCATCGTTGGATACGCGGTGTGGACGGCGCTCTGGCTTGGTGGCAACGCGGTCTTCTTGCGCGCGGCAGCAGATTCCGTCGAATCGGGGGAGGCTTTCACCGCGTCCGGTCCACTCGTTGGGGCAATCGCGTTGAGCTTGGTGTGTTCGATCGCGGCAGGGTTCGCAGCGGCCGAGATCGCGAAGCAGCGGGCGAACGTCGCGGCGTTCGCAATGGGGCTGCTATTGCTGCTGACGGGTATCGGCGTTCAAGCTGGCGTCTGGAAACTGATGCCTGTCTGGTATCACCTGACGTTTCTGGTACTCATCGTGCCAGCGTGCATGCTGGGCGGCAGGCTCATCCGCAGATCGCGCGACGCCAGTGCGGAATCGCACGTCATCGCAAGTGGAGAGACCCCGCATTGAGAAGCGTGCCAGCATGCGTCAGTTCCGCGCCCGCCAACGCGTCCCGTCGCGCTTGTCTTCGAGCTCGATGCCCTGCGCCAGCAACTCGTCGCGAATGTCGTCGGCAAGCTTGAAATCCTTTGCGGCTCGCGCCGCGTTCCGCGCCGCGATGCGTTCTTCGATATGTGCTGCATCGAGACCACTCGCCGATTTGAAATGCGCCTCCGGATCCTCTGTCAGCAGTCCCATCATCCACGCGCCGGCAATCAACTGATCGCGCAGCGCACGCGACTTGGCGGCATCGTTGGCGCGGTGCATGTCGCTGACGATGCCGTGCATCGCGGCCAGCGCCTCGGTGGTGTTGAGATCATCGGCGAGCGCTTCCACCACCGCCGGCGGAAACGCTTCGATCGGCGCGTGCTTGAACTGGTCGGGATGGACCGCATTGCCCGGTGGGATTTCGAGCAGCGCCTGATACATGCGGTCGAGGCTCGCTTGAGCCTGATTCAGAAGATCGTCCGACCAGGCGAGCTGTGACCGGTAGTTACCCGACAGCAGCGCATAGCGCAGCACTTCGCCGCCGCGACGCTCGAGCAGTGCGCGCAACGTGATGATGTTGCCGACCGATTTCGACATCTTCTCATCGCCCAACGTCAGCATACCGTTGTGCAGCCAGTAGCGAACGTAGGCCTCGCCATCGTCGACGCAGCGTCCCTGCGCCAGTTCGTTCTCGTGGTGCGGGAATGTCAGGTCGGAGCCGCCGCCGTGGATATCGATCGTAGGTCCCAGGTGCTTGCGGATCATCGCCGAGCATTCGATGTGCCAGCCCGGACGGCCGCGTCCCCACGGGCTGTCCCAGCCCGGCAACTCTGGTGTCGATGGCTTCCACAATACGAAGTCCTTCGGATCGCGTTTGTACGGTGCCACTTCGACGCGCGCGCCGTCGAGCATGTCCTGCAGCGAGCGGTGCGACAGCATGCCGTAGTTGGGATCGGACTGTACGTCAAAGAGCACGTGACCGTCGGCGGCATAGGCATGACCGCGCTCGATCAGGCGTGCGATGAACGCGATAATTTCGGCGATGTGATGCGTGGCGCGTGGCACAATGGTGGGTGGCAGATTGCCGAGCGCCTCAACGTCTTCGTTGTACGCAATCGTGAATCGCTCGGCGAGTTCCGCGATCGATTCACCGCCGTCGAGCGCGGCCCTGTTGATCTTGTCGTCGATGTCGGTGACGTTGGCTGCATAGCACACCTGCGGATACTTCGCCGCCAGCAGTCGATACAGCACGTCGAACACCACCGCGGGACGGCCGTTACCGATGTGCACGAGGTTGTACACCGTGGGTCCGCAGACGTACATCGTCACGCAGTTCGGATCGAGCGGTTCGAATAGTTCCTTGCGCCCGGAGAGGGTGTTGTAGAGCTTGATATCCACTGGATTACTTCGCGGAACGGTCGGTTGCGCGATACATGTCTTCGGGGTGGCGTTCGGGTGTATCGGTGACCGTCACGCGCGCTCCATCGATTTTCAGATAAAAGCAGCTGCGCTGTCCGGTGTGGCACGCGGGGCCGCGCTGCTCCACGCTCAGAAGCAGCGCATCGCCGTCGCAGTCGATCCGCAAGCTGCGCAGCAACTGGATGTTTCCGGATTCCTCGCCTTTGCGCCATGGCCGGTTGCGGCTGCGTGAGTAGTAGCAGACGCGTCCAGTTGCCAATGTTTCTTCGAGCGTCGCACGGTTCATATAGCCGACCATCGCTACTTCACCGGTGTCGTGTCGTTGGGCAATCGCCGGAATCAGGCCGTCCTCCGTGAATTGCAGCGCGTCGAGCACGTCGCGCACTGCAACCGATGTACCGGATGGCGCGGTCTCGAGGCGTTTGAACAACACATCTCCCATCGGACTACAGTACCGACTCGAACGTTTCGAGTTCTGGATGCCCGACATACGTGCCCTTGCGTGGATTGGCCTGCGCATGGGCTTTGCGAAACGACTCGGATTGGGTCCAGGCGACGAATGCCGCGCGCGATTCCCACACGGAGTGCGATGCGTAGAGCGTGTGCGCGTCGCCGGTGGCGCCTTTCAACAGGTGAAACGTCTTGAAGCCCGGCACGCCGTCGAGGTAACTCTCGCGTTCGCGCCAGACGGCTTCGAAGTCGCCTTCGTGTCCCGGCGTTATTTTGAATCGATTCATTGCAATGAACATGGTGTGGATTCCGAGATGAAAAATGATCGCGCTAACGACCGAATTGACTCGCCAGATGAGCATACACTGCACGCAGCCCCATCGCTTCGCCGCCTTGTGGGCGCCCGGGCGTGGTCGCGGTGTTCCACGCCATCAAATCGACGTGCGCCCACGGCACACCCGGCGTGACGAATGTTTCCAGAAACAGCGCCGCGGTGATCGCGCCGCCATAGGGCACGGTCGCGCTGTTGACCAGGTCGGCCGCCGAACTGTCCAGCAGCTTGCGATACGGCTGGTGCAGCGGCATCCGCCACAGCGGATCGGCGACGTTGCGGGCCGCGTTCAGCAGGCCATCGGCTAATGCATCGTCGTTGCAGAACAGTGCGGGTACGTCGGTACCGAGGGCAACGCGCGCGGCGCCGGTGAGCGTTGCGAAATCCACGATGATGCCCGGATCGCTTTCACATGCGAGCGCCAGGGCGTCACACAACACCAGGCGCCCCTCTGCATCGGTGTTGTCGATCTCCACCGTCGTGCCTTTGCGCGTCCTGATGATGTCGCCAGGGCGAAATGCGTTGCCGGCGATGGCATTCTCCACCGCGGGTACGAGCACGCGCAGCCGCACGGGCAACCGTTGAGACATGACGAGCCGCGCGATCCCGAGCACGTGCGCCGCGCCGCCCATGTCTTTCTTCATCAACCGCATGCCGTTCGCCGGTTTGATGTCGAGACCGCCGGAGTCGAAGCAGACGCCTTTGCCGATCAGCGTTACGCGTGGCGCCGTCTCATCTCCCCACGTCAGGTCGATCAGACGTGGTGCGCTGGTGCTGGCGCGGCCGACTGCGTGAATCGTCGGAAAATTCTGCGTCAGCAGATCGTCGCCGACGATCACGCTGCAGCGCGCAGCGAACGCTTTCGCAAGGCCGATGGCAGCGTCTGCCAGCTGCTCCGGCAGCATGTCCGATGCCGGCGCATTGATCAGATCGCGCACGAACGCGGTGGCATCGAGTTGATTACGCAGTAGCGTTGCATCGCACCCACTCGGCACAACCAGCTTCGCCGGCAATCGTTCGGATGCTTTGTAGCGCCCGAAACGATATGCGCCGAGACCCCAGCCGAGCACTGCCAGGTCTGGTGAACTCGTCGGCAATGTCTGCGCGCGATAGTTTCCGGGCGGCAGCCGGAACGGTAGGTCGCCGATCGCGTACAACGAATCGCTGCCAACGATTGCGAGCGCGGCGGCACTGGAGCCTTGCAGCGGAATCCACGCCAGCGTGCCGGGTTGACCACGCTGCCCGGTTGCCGCAAGCCATTCGCGAACACGCGTCGGTTGCTCGGCCGCCCACGTCGCATAGTCGCCGGTGCCTACGACATGTAATGGCGTCGCGTCCGAATCGCGGTCGAAGCACAATGCGATGTCTGCGAGGGAGATGTCGGCGAGCGAAGCGTCGGTGAAGTCGGAAGCGGTCATGTCGTTCGTCCGTCAGACCATTCTAATGGGGATGGTGGGGGCGTTCGGCGATCCCAGACCGAGATTGTTCTTTTCGAGAATCCGGTCCGCGCGATAACTGGAGCGTACCAGAGGACCCGATGCCACTTCGATGAAGCCGCGCGCGAGCCCCCACTCGCGGTACCGCGCGAACTCGTCGGGATGGACCCAGCGCACCACTGGCAAATGGTTCAACGTTGGTTGTAGATATTGGCCCAGCGTCAGGATATCGACGCCGCGCGCGCGCAGATCGTCCAGCGTTTGGCAGACTTCGTCGTCGGTTTCGCCGAGGCCGAGCATCAGACTCGTTTTCGTCAGTACATCGCTGCGATGGCGCTTCGCATGTTCGAGTACGCCAAGCGTTTGTGCGTAGCCGGCGCGCGGGTCGCGTACCGGATGCGTCAACCGTTCGACGGTCTCGACATTCTGCGCGAACACCTGCAAGCCGGAATCGACCACGGTGTCGACAGCACTACTGCTGCCGTTGAAATCCGGCGTCAACGCTTCAATGGCCGTTGTCGGATTCATTGCCTTGATGGCGCGAACGCAGGCTGCGTAGTGCCCGGCGCCGCCGTCTGGCAGGTCGTCGCGATCGACCGACGTCAACACCACATAGCGCAGTGCCATCAAGCGCACCGCGTCGGCTGCGTTGGCAGGTTCCGAGTGGTCCAGCCAGCCGTTCGGATTGCCGGTGTCGACCGCGCAGAAGCGACACGCGCGCGTGCATACGGAGCCCATCAACATGATTGTGGCGGTGCCGTTGTTCCAGCATTCGCCGATGTTCGGACAGTGTGATTCCTCGCAGACGGTGCTCAAGCGATGCGCGTGCACGGTGTGTTTGACCGCTTCGTACTGCTTGCCGCTGCCGATGCGTGCGCGCAACCACGGTGGCTTGCGTTGGCTGACGTGAACGACATCCGGATCGCGCTTGATGCCGTTCTTGATCGCATTGAAGCCGAGTGGCGTGCGGAATTTCTCGCCGCTATGGGGATGCTCGCTCATGGCGCCATTCTAGCCGCCTATCTTTGTCGCGCCTATTCGGTTGTCGGCCGCATGCCTGTTCCGCATCGTGTGTATCGGGCTCCGTGCAGGGCGACTACTATCCAAGGTGGGGCAAGTAGGGGAGACGATGCAACCTTCGATGCAGTCTCCGATCCGGTCGTCGGTTTCTGGTCGGACAGCACACATTCGCACTGGGGACGCCGGCATCCATTCATGTATGCGTCTGCACTGCCGGTTGCGATCGCCTATTTCTTCTTGTGGAATCCACTGGTTGCGCATCTGTCGCAATTCGGTCTGTTTCTGTACCTGACGGGCGCTGGTGCGGCAGTTCATCACGATGTGCGAAATTCCCAGCACCAGCATCGTTGCCGAACTCACGGAAAACTACGACGAACGCACGCGGCTGGCTGGATCGGTGGGTTGCTGATGGCGCCGCTGCTACGGTTTACGGTGGAGGCAGATGTTTGTTTTTCCGGGCACGCCGTAAGTCCCATCCCTGGAGGCTCGTCCTGCGCCATCCCTGGCGCAGTACGGTCCGGCAAAACAAACATCCACCTCCACCTGCGTCGGCGTATCCGCCGCAAGTAGCAGGGGTAGAGGGTCAGATTGCTTCACTCGACGTAGAGCCGCGGTTGCATGCTTTGCTGAAGCGCCATCGTCTTCCTTCGAACGAAGCGCGTCGCTCGAGTCGTGCTGGGGGCGGATCCGCTTTGCGGCGGACCGTCGGCGCCAGGGATGGCGCTGACGAGCTCCAGGGACGGGACTTACCGCGTGTCCGCCGCAAAGCAGATCCGACCCCAGCGCGGCCGCATCAGCCTCCCTTCGTCGCCTCGTCTATTTCCGCGTCGGTAACGGCCTGAAACTGCAGCGTGTGCAACGTGTAGTAGAGGCCGCGGTGCGCGAGCAGTTCTTCGTGCGTGCCGAGTTCTTCGACGCGCCCGTGATGCAGTACCAGTACGCGGTCGGCTTCCTGAATTGTCTGCAAACGGTGTGCGATCAGGATCGATGTGCGCGCCTCAGTCAGCTTACGTAGCGCGTCTTGGATCAGCAGTTCGGTCTCGGTGTCGATGCTCGCGGTTGCTTCGTCGAGTACAAGAATTTCCGGGTCGGCGGCGAGCACGCGTGCGAACGCGAGCAGTTGGCGCTGGCCTTGTGAAAGGTTCTGGCCGCGTTCGGACAGTACGGTGTCGTAGCCATCCGGCTGCGCCATGATGAAAGTATCGGCATTCACCGTTTGTGCCGAGGCGCGGGCTTGCTCGCGCGAGATTGCCGGATCGCCGAGCGCGATGTTGTCGTAGATCGAGCCGGAGAAAATGTGGAAGTCCTGCAGCACGACGCCGACGCGGCGGCGCAGTTCGCGCGTGTGGATGTGGTTCAGGTCGATGCCGTCGAGAAAGATCTGGCCGTCATCGAAATCGTAGAAGCGCCCCAACAATCGAATCAGGGTGCTCTTACCGGAACCGGTGGGTCCCACGATTGCCAGTTTTTCACCGGGCTTGATGTCGAACGATACGTCGCGCAACACCGGCACACCGGGATCGTACCCGAAGTCGACGTGGCGAAACTCCAGTTCGCCGCGCAAGCGGGTCGGCAGCGGCGCGGGATTGTCCGGCTCATGGATTTTCTCGTCCCAGTCGAGCGCCTGGAATATGCGCTCGCCACTCGCCATCGCGCGAAACAGGATGTTGGTCTGTTCGCCGAGTACGACAATCGGGTGGAACAGCATGTCGATGAAACGGGTGAACAGGATGACGCCGCCGAGCGACACGTGCTCGTGCAGCGTTGCGCCGGCGCCGTACCAGATCACCATCGCCAGCGCGATCGACGACACACTGTCGGTAAACGCGCCATACAGCGTTTCGATGCGCATCGAACGCGTCTCGACTTCGCGGTTCGCGGCATTGATGGTGCCGTATCGGTCAAGGTTGTAGTGCTGGCGCTCGGATAGCTGCACCACCTGCAAACCGGCGAGGTTCTCCTGCAGATTCTGGTTCAGCGCCGAAACCGACTGTCGCACCAGACGGAACAGGTAGCGCGTCTTCTGCCGGAACGCATACGTGACACCGCCCATCAGCGGCATCACCAGCAGCATGATCAACGTCAGCTTCACGTCTACCGCGAGCATGATTGCCAGCGCGACGAAGAACGGCACGAACTCACCGATCAATGTGCCGATGCCGCGCAGCAGTTCGTACAGCGCTTCGACGTCGTTGGTGACACGGGTCATGATCCGGCCGACCGCGACCCGGTCGTAGAACGACGACGGACGCGTTTCGAGATGACGGAACAGATCGAGGCGCAGATCGCGCAGACCGTTGATCACCGCTCTGATCAACGTCATCCGGTGATAGTGACCGGCGATGGCCCAGCCGATCTGCAGCAGCGCGAACAACAGGCAGGCGCCGGCAAGCGGCGGGACGTGCAACGTATCCTGCAGCCATTGACTGACGCGGATCATGCCCATGTCGGGCGTGACGTTCTTGTGGTTGTGCATGATCACGTGATCCACGACGACCACCGAGATCACTACCGGCAACAATACCTGTAACGCCGACGCAAGCAGGATCAATACGGAACTCAGCGCGACGGTTGCGCGATACGGCCGGATCCAGCGCAGCAGGCGACGCAGCAGTTGCAGGTTCAGGGCACGGCCGGACAGTTCTGCGTCGAACATCGCGTGGTCGCGCCGCGGTGGCTCCGGACGCACGCTGTCGACCGTGGCCTCACTCATGGCGTGGCCTCAATCATGCCAATGTGCCGGCGGCTGCATAGTCGGCTGCGTCGGCGCCTTCACGCTGAATGCGTTCGAGTTCCGCGTACAGTCCACCGCGCGCCAACAGATCCGCATGGGTGCCGGCTTCGACGATCTGGCCGTCGTCGAGCATGATGATGCGGTCCGAGTGTCGCGCAGTGGACACCCGGTGCGACACCAGCACGGTCGTCTGGCCCCGGCGCAGTCGCTTCAGTTCCGACAGAATATGTTCCTCGGTCTCGGTATCCACGCTGGAGAAACAGTCATCGAGGATCAGCACCGGCGCTTGACGGATCAGGCCGCGCGCGAGGGTTGCGCGTTGCTTTTGCCCGCCGGACAGCGTGACGCCGCGCTCGCCGACGATCGTGTCGAGCTGTTCGGCGAAGCCTTCGACAGTGTCTTTGAAGTCCGCCGATGCGGCGGCTTCCCAGATCAGATCGAGCGCGCGAACCGGATCGTCGTAGGTCAGGTTGTCGCGCAGCGGTTCGGCGAACAGGAATGGATCCTGCGGCACCAGCGCAACCTGTGAACGCAACTGCGCCAGCGGATAGTCGCGCACGTCGTGACCGTCGACGAAAACCGTATCGGGGGGCGGGTCGAGTAGCCGCACCAGCAGTTTCAACAACGTGGTCTTGCCGGCACCGACGCGGCCCATGATCGTGATCGACTCGCCCGGCGCCACGGTCAGCGTGATGTCGTTCAGGGTGGGCGGCCGCCGCGCATCATAGGCGAAGCTCAAATGTCTGAGTTCGATCGCGCCATGCAATTGTGCCGGCGTATTGCCGGTGGGTGCATCGTCGATCTCCGGCGCCAGATCGAACACCTCGAACAGCCGGTCCGATGCGACCGCGGCGCGCTGGAACAGATTGACGATGAAGCCGGCCACGCGAAACGGTTGCACGACCATGTTCACGTACATGAAGAATGCGGCGAACGTGCCGACGGTAATCTTGCCGGCCAGCACCAGACTGCCGCCGTAACCGAGGATGACGATGGAGCACACTGCCGCAAGGGTCGGCATCCAGGCGCCCATCAGCGAATTGATCTGCGCCTGTCGATAGAACGCTTCCGAGTACTGCTGATTGGTGACGGCGAATCGCTTGATTTCATTGTTCTCTTGCACCATCGCCTGAATGGTGCGGATGCCGGACAGGTTTTCCTGCACGTGCGTACCGAGGTCCGACATCCGGTCCTGTACGGCACGGGAGGACACGCCCATCTCACGCGACGCATACCATGCGTAGAGAAACACGAACGGCAGCGGCGGCAGGATCAGTGCCGTCAGCGCGGGCGACAGATACAGCATGAAACTGAAGCCAACGAGTGTTGCGAAAACCAGCACCACCAGCAGGATGCTGCCCATCGAAATCAGCCGCTGCACCAGGCTGATGTCGGCGATTGCGCGTGTCATCATGTCGCCGATCGTAAATTTCGAGAAGAACCGAGCGCCTTGATGTTGTAGTTGCGCGTACAAACGCTCACGCAGGTCGAATGCGATATTGAGGCCCACGCGGCGTACCAGAACACGCGCCTGACTGACCACGACGAATCGCACGATCACCGCAACGGCGATACCGAGCACGGGTATCAGCACATTGGCGGATCCGGCTGCAATCGTATCGATACCGCGTTTGAGAAACAGCGGAATAGCTGCTTCGAAGATTCGCGCGACCAGAAACGCGAAGATGCCGGCGCCGAGCATCACGCGATGCGGGACCAGAAACGATTTGAGCCGAAACAGCGAGCGGAACATCCCTAGAAACTCGCGTTGTGCGGCACCCGCGGAAACGGAATGACGTCGCGGATGTTTTCCATACCGGTAACGTACAACACCAGCCGTTCGAGGCCGAGACCGAATCCTGCGTGCGGCACCGAACCGTAGCGGCGCAGATCGCGATACCACCACAGTTCTTCGCCGAATCCGTGCTCAGCCATGCGGGCGTCTAGCGCATCGAGGCGTTCTTCTCGCTGGCTGCCGCCGATGATCTCGCCGACGCCGGGTACCAGCACGTCCATCGCAGCGACCGTGCGACCATCGTCGTTGAGGCGCATGTAGAACGCTTTGATGTCTTTAGGATAGTTGACGACGACGACCGGCCCGCCGATATGGCGCTCGGTGAGATAGCGCTCGTGTTCGGATTGCAGATCGAGGCCCCAGTCGACTGGAAACTCGAAGCGCTCGCCGCAGTTCTTCAGGATCGTAACCGCTTCGCTGTAATCGATCCGCACGAACGGCGTATTGATCAGATGTTCGAGGCGATTGATCGCACCTTTGTCGATTCGGTCAGCGAAAAACGCCATATCGTCCGGGTGTTCTTCGAGTACCTGTTTGAAGACGGCCTTCAGGAAATCCTCGGCGAGGTCCGCGTTCGCCGCAAGATCGGCAAACGCGACTTCGGGTTCGATCATCCAGAACTCGGCCAGGTGCCGGCTGGTGTTGGAATCTTCGGCACGAAACGTCGGCCCGAATGTGTACACTTTCGACAGCGCGAGGCAGTAGCTTTCGACATTCAGCTGGCCGGACACCGTCAGATAGGTCTGCCGGCCGAAGAAATCCTGCTCGAAGTCGACACTGTTGCCGGCGCGCGGCGGATTCAGCGCATCGAGTGTGCTGACGCGAAACAGCTGTCCCGCGCCTTCGCAGTCGCTCGCGGTGATGATCGGCGTGTTCACCCAGACGAAACCGTTGCGGTGAAAATAACCGTGCACGGCTTGGGTGATCGCGTTGCGTATGCGGGCGATTGCGCCGAACGTATTCGTGCGGGGGCGCAGATGGGCGACGCTGCGCAGATATTCGAACGTATGGCGCTTTTTGGCGATGGGGTAGCTCTCCGGATCGTCGATTGCGCCGATCAACGTGACCCGGGTGGCCTGGATCTCGCGGTCCTGATGTTTGCCCTGCGAGTCGACGAGCAGCCCTTCGATCTCCACAGCGCATCCGGTGGTGAGCTTGACGATCTGGGCTTCGTAGTTCGGCAGCGTAGCAGCCGCAACGACCTGTACGGAACCGAAACAGGAACCGTCGTTGACCGCGAGAAACGCAAAGCCGCCTTTCGATGTGCGTACGCTTCGCAGCCAACCGGCAACGACAACGTTGCTGCCGATATCGGTCTGCTGGTTCAACACGTTGCGGATATCGGTACGCGTCATGATGGTCCTGTTCCTTCGATGCGCCAACGATACAGCCCCTGGGTGCGCAGCATGAATGGGAGAGCATGTGCAGCGTAAAAAGCAGGAAATGATAATGGATTTCATGGCACGATGGGCAGGCGTGCTGCGGTTGACGCGCCGCGCCGCGCCGATCGATGCTTCAGTGGACTGGGAGGGAATCGATGCAAACGCGCGTTATCGTGGTAATCGTCGCCGCCATCGTCATTGCGCTTGGCGCGGGGCTCTGGTGGTGGAAGGCGCAATCGACGGCACTGCCAAACATGACATCGAAGGCGCAGGAGCAGGCCCAGGCGCCGGCGCCGCCAGCCGCCAACAGCGATGCGGAAATCGGCGAAGTGCCTGCTACACCCGAAGTGCAAACCGCACATTTACCACCGCTCGATGCCAGCGACGACTACGTCCGACAGCAGGTGGCGCCGTTGTCGCCCGCGATCGACGACTGGTTGAAGCAGGACGATCTGGTGAACCGATTCGCGGCGCTCATCGACAATGCGCGCGTTGGCAACTATCCGCGCCGTCAGCTTGCGTTTCTGGCGCCTCAGGGAAAATTTGCCGTTACGCAGCAGGGTGACAAACTACTACTGGACCCTGCCGGCTATCATCGCTTCGATGGGATGGTCGACGCCGCTGTCAGCGTCGATCCGAAGCAGGCAGCAGCGACGCTGCGCACCTTAGCGCCGCTGTTGGTCGATGCGTTGAAGAATCTTGGCGCGAAAGACCCAGACCCGATCGAGGCCATGCGCCAGGCCATCGACATCGTGCTGGCGACGCCGGAGGTGGAGGGCGAGGTTTTACTCGTCCAGCCGAAGGTTTACTACCAGTTCGCCGATAAAAAGCTGGAAAGCCTCAAGCCGCTGCAGAAACAGTTGTTGCGGATGGGCCCACAGAACCTGGACCGCATCAAGACCTACGCGGCACAGATCAAGGCAGATCTTTAGGTAAATTTTTCGCGAGAGCAGATGCAGGGAGAAAAGACATGTCGCTTGGCTCGGAATTCAAAGATTTTGCGATGCGGGGGAACGTCGTCGATATGGCGGTGGGTATCGTCATCGGGGCGGCATTCGGCAAAATTGTGTCGTCGTTCGTCAGCGACATTCTGATGCCGCCGCTTGGTGTGTTGTTGGGCGGTGTGGACTTCACCGGCCTCGCGGTTACGTTGAAGGCCGCCGCTGGATCGACACCGGCGGTCACGTGGAACTACGGATCGTTCATTCAAGCCGTGGTCGACTTCATCATCATCGCGTTTGCGATCTTCCTGGTGATCAAGGCAATGAATACGATGAAGAAGAAGGAAGTCGCCAAGCCCGAGGAACCGGTCAAACAATCCGGCGAAGAGATTCTGCTCACCGAGATTCGGGATCTGTTGAAGCATCGCTGACGGAATCGATACGCAGATCGGAGCGAAACGGCGTGTGCTCATTCAGGTAGTCGATGTCCTGTTGCACGTAGTTTCGCTCGTCCTTCAGATACCGCGCGATCGCATCGCGCAGGCCTGCATCGGCGATCCAATGCGCACTGTAGGTGGCCTGCGGCACATACCCGCGCGCCACCTTGTGCGGCCCTTGCGCGCCGGCTTCGACTCTTGCGAGGCCACGGCTGATCGCAAAATCGATTGCCTGGTAATAACAAGCTTCGAAGTGCAGGAAGCGGTGATCTTCGATGCACCCCCAATTGCGACCATACAATGCATCGCCGCCGATGAAATTCAACGCACCGGCTATGTAGCGGCCGTCTCGCTTGCACATCACCAGTAAAACGCGATCGGCCATCGTCTGCGTGATGAGGCTGAAGAAGCGCCGCGTCAGATATGGACTGCCCCACTTGCGATTGCCGGTATCGGTGTAGAAATCGAAGAATGCATCCCAATGGTGTTCGCGAAGGTCCGATCCGGTGACCCACTCGATGTCGATGCCGGCTTCGACGACCTCGCGGCGCTCGCGCTTCAGATTCTTGCGCTTCTTCGACGCGAGATCGGCGAGGAAGCCGTCGAAGTTCGAATAGCTGTGGTTGTGCCAATGGAACTGCTGGTCGACGCGCTGCAGCAGGCCGATATCGCCCAGCGTGCGCCATTGTGTTTCCGGCAGGAACGTCAGGTGCAGCGACGAGACATCGGTCTGTTTCGCGATCTGCACGCACGCGGCGATCAACTGGTGCTCTGCGGTGTCCGCTTCCGGGCCGGGGCGCGCCAGCAACCGTCGGCCGGTTGCGGGCGTGAACGGCACGCTGATCTGTAGTTTGGGATAGTACTTGCCGCCGGCACGATGCCACGCATCGGCCCACGCGCCATCGAATACGTACTCGCCGCGCGAATGATTCTTCAGGTACATCGGGACCACGCCGACGATCTCCGCATTGCCATTTTCGAGTACCAGATGAAACGGCTGCCAGCCGGTACGCGACGTCGCGCTGCCACTGGCTTCCAGTGCATGCAGGAAGGCGTGATCGAGAAACGGGTTATCGGCAATCGCGCCGCCCGGATTCGCGCACCCATTCCACGCAGAGGCGGGAATCTCGGCGATCGATCGGACGATTCGGGCGGTGCGGCCGGCCGTGCCGGATGCTTCAGAGGTCACGGCGCTATCAACAGCTTGGATGCTGGTTAGAATAACCGATTTGCCCAACAACGGAATTCGTACGTGGCTCGATCCGAGGATCTCACGACCGGCCCAGTCGGCGCGCACCTGATGCGTCTTACGGTGCCGATGTTCCTCGGCATTTCGTCGATGATCGTCGCGTCGATGATCGACACGATCTACATCGGCCGCATCGGCACGCAGCCGCTGGCGGCGGTCAGCTTTTCGTTTCCGATGGTGATGGGCCTGTCGTCGATTTCGATGGGCCTCGGCGTCGGCGCGACGTCGATCATGTCGCGCACCCTCGGCCGGGGTGATCGCACCCGTGCATACGTACTCGGCACGCATACGTTGTTGCTGGTGTTGATGCTGGTGGTATCGCTCGCGGTGGTGGGACGCCTGTTTGGGCCACACCTGTTTCGCGTCATGGGCGCGGACGACGTGATGCTGCCGATGATCACCGCGTACATGAATATCTGGTTCATCGGCCTGCCGTTGTTCGCACTGCCGATGGTGGCGATGTCGATGCTGCGGGCGCTCGGCAACGCGCGGATTCCGGGCCTGTTGATGACCGGCGGCGCGGCGGCGCAGGTGCTGCTGGCGCCGGCACTGATCTTCGGCTTGCCGGGCATTCACGATGGCATCGGTTATCTCGGATCAGCGTGGGGATTCGTGATATCCCGCTCACTGACGTTCTGCGCAACGGCTTATGTATTGACGCGGCGCGGCATGTTTAAACCGTTGGGTGAGTGGCGCGGAGTGCTGGAGTCGTGGCGCGAAGTGTTGCGGATCGGTGTGCCGTCGATCATGACGAACCTGATCGGTCCGGTATCGATGGGTGTAGTGTTCGGATTGCTCGCCAAATACGGCCACGCGGTGGTTGCCGGATTTGGTGTGGCGGTTCGCATCGAATCGCTCGCGCTGATGATTCTCATGGCGCTGTCGTCGAGCATCTCGCCAATGGTGGGCCAGAACTGGGGCGCCGGCCGTCACGAACGCATCGACGACGCGCTGCATTTCGGCTACCGGTTTTCGTTCGCCTGGGGGGTGTTTATTTTTGCGGTACTGGCGCTGTTCGGGCGCACCATCGTCGGCGTGATCAACGACGATCCGGCCGTCATCGACGCCACGTACCACTACCTGCTGATCGTTCCGCTGACGTACTCGATGATGGGCGTGTCGATGGTCTCCGGCAGTTGCTTCGTGGCGTTGGGTCGGCCGATGCCGTCGCTGATTCTGACGATTACGCGCATGGTGGTGATTTATGTGCCGCTGGCGCTGCTCGGCGACCACTTGTTCGGCTACCGCGGCATCTTCGGCGCTGCCGCGGTGGCGAACGTCGTCGTTGCGGGTGCGAGCTACGTGTGGGTCACGCGCATGGTGCGGCATATGCGCGCTGCGTTGCCGCTGGTTGGTGAGCCGGCGCGTGCCGCTGCGCTTTGAACTGGGCGTCAGAACACACCGGCCTCCAGCCCCGCAGCAAGCGCCATACCCAACTCTCTGCAACGCGCAACGACGTCGTCGGTGATCTCGCCGCGCGCGATGATCGGCTCCTGCACTTCCTTCAGCGGATAGCCGTTGGCGATACGGCGAATCGCACGAACCGCGCCGCTGCCGTCGTTGCCGGCGCTGATGAACACCGCATACGGTAACGACTGGATGCGGCCCTCGACAGGATAGAATGTTCTGTCGAAGAAATCCTTCAGCGCCCCCGACATGTAGCCGAAATTCTCCGGAGTGCCGAGCAGCAGGCCGTGCGCCCATAGCAGGTCGTCAGGACCGGCATCTGAGGCACGCAGAAAACGCACCTCGACGTCTTCGATCAACTGATCGCGCGCGCCGGCGAGCGCCGCCTCGGCCATCGTCTGTGTGTTGCCGGTCTGGCTGTGATAGACGATGAGGAGGTTGCGCGGCATGGCGCGCAGTATACTCAACACATCTTTTCGAGCAGCGAATAACCTGGCATGTCCGTGACGGTGGCCGACATCAAGGTAGCACAGCAGCGGATCGCCGCCGATATCGTTCTGACACCGCTGGAACACTCACGGACGCTTTCGGTGCTGACCGGCGCACGGATCTATCTCAAGTTCGAAAATCATCAGTTCACCGCGTCGTTCAAGGAGCGCGGCGCGCTGAACCGGTTGCTCGAGTTGACGCCGGCGCAGCGACGGCGCGGTGTGATCGCGATGTCCGCAGGCAACCATGCGCAGGCGGTCGCCTATCACGGCCGGCGTCTCGGTATTCCAACCTGCATCGTGATGCCGCGCACGACGCCGAACGCGAAGGTGGAGCAGACGCGCGTATTCGATGCCGAGGTCATTCTGCACGGTAACCATTTCGACGAAGCGCGCGCGTTCGCGCTGGAAGAGGGCCGCCGCCGGCAGTTGACCCTGGTGCATCCGTTTGATGATGCCGCGGTGATCGCCGGTCAGGGTACGCTCGGGCTCGAGATGATGGCTCAGGCACCGGACCTCGATTTGATCGTCGTGCCGATCGGCGGCGGCGGTCTGATTTCAGGTGTTGCAATCGCCGCCAAATCGGCGAACCCGAACATCGAAATCGTCGGCGTGCAGACCGAGCGCTATCCTGCGGCGTATGAGGCGTTTCACCAGATGGCGATCGATGTGCCCGGCGGCGGCACGATCGCAGAGGGCATTGCGGTGAAATCACCCGGCACGATGACGATGAGCCTGATTCAGCGCTATGTCGATGACATCGTGCTGGTGGACGAGGCGAGCATCGAGCGCGCGGTATTCAACCTGCTCGAAGTCGAAAAGACGGTCGTGGAAGGCGCCGGCGCGGCGGGGCTCGCGGCGGTATTGCGTACCCCGGATCGATTTCGCAATCGACGCGTGGGCCTGCCGCTGTGCGGCGGCAACATCGACATGATGATCATGTCGTCGCTGCTGCAGCGAGGCCTGGTACGCAGCCACCGGCTGGTTCGCTTGCACGTCGAGATCGACGACATACCCGGCGCACTCGGTAATCTCACGCAACTGCTCGGTGAACTCGATAGCAACATCATTGACATCGCGCATCAGCGCACCTTTAGCGGATCGTCGGTGCGCGCCGTGGTCGTGGATCTGACGTTGCAGATGCGCGGTGAGGAGCAGGCAGATCAGGTGCTGCATGCGCTGAAGGCACGCGGCTTCAATGCGCGCTTGGATGAAGGAGACAACGGTGAAGGTTGACAGTGCACAACGGGATATAGATGCGTCGGCGATCGCACCCGACACGCGCGGCATGAACTTTTATCGCGACGATGCGGCGCTGCGGGATCTGCTGGCGATCTATTTACCGGACGATCTGCGTGCGCATCTCGCACCGCACCTCGATCGGCTCGGTGGCCTCGCGGCCGGTGAACTCGACGAGTGTGCGGCGCTGGCCGATCGTCATCCGCCGCTCCTGCATCAGCGCGATCGTTTCGGACGGGACCGGCAGTGGATTGAATATCATCCGGCGTATCGTCGCCTCGAAGCCGCCGCGTACGGTGAATTCGGACTCCACGCGATGAGCCACCGGCCGATTCTGGGCTGGCCGACGTCACTGCCGGCGGTCGCGAAACACGCCTTTACGTTGTTGTTCAACGAAGCCGAATTCGGTCTCGGCTGCCCGATCAACGTTACCGATTCGGCAGCTCATCTAATTCGGCTATTTGGCGACGACGCGGTGAAGGCGCGGTTTCTGCCGCGCATGCTGAGTCAGGACATGACCCAACTGTGGCAAGGCGCACAGTTCATGACCGAGAAGTCCGGCGGTTCGGACGTCGGCGGGCTGACCAGCACTGCAACACACACAGCGGACGGCTGGCGCATTCATGGCGAGAAATGGTTCTGCTCGAATGCCGATGCGGCTGTGGCAACGTTGCTCGCCCGTCCAGAGGGTGCACCGCAAGGCACCCGCGGTCTGGCGTTGTTCGCGATGCCGCGTGTGCTCGAAGACGGCACGCCGAATCGTTATCGCATCGTCCGTCTGAAAGACAAGCTCGGCACGCGGTCGATGGCGAGCGGTGAAATCAACCTCGATGGCGCCTTGGCACATCCGTTGGGAAGTCTCGACGCCGGGTTGAAGCAAATGGCCGAGATGATCAACTGGTCCCGGCTGTCGAATGGCGTGAAATCCTCGGCGTTGATGCGCCGTGCGGTGCACGACGCGTGGCAGGTGTACCGGCATCGCCAGGTATTCAGAACGCGACTGCTCGATCTGCCGCTGGCACAACGGCAGTTGCTGAAGCTGCAACTGCCGAGCGAACAGGCGCTGAGCATGAGCTTCTTCACCGCGGCCGCGCTGGATTCTGCAGAGGGTTGGGGCGCGGAAGGCGGCGGTGCGAACGACGCGCGCGCGGTGCTGCGGCTGGCGACGCCGGTGTTGAAGATGCGCGCAACGCGCGATGCGAGGCGCGTTACAGGTGACGCGATGGAGGTGCGCGGTGGCTGTGGATACGTGGAAGATTTCGTCAATCCGCGGCTGTTGCGCGATGCGCACCTCGGCTCGATCTGGGAAGGTACTTCGAACATCGTCGGCATCGATGCGATCCGCCGTGCGGTTGGCCGCAATGGATGCCAGGGTGCATACGAAGCGGTACTGCTCGACCGCCTCGAACAGTGCGGCGAGTTGCCTGCGGCGTTTATTGGGGAATTGCGCGCCGCGCTGCGGGATGCAATCGAACTGGCGGAAGCGGCCGATGCGCCCGATGAACTCTGGGTGCGCCAGGCGGTAACCGCGTTGTATCACGCCAGTTCGGCGATCCTGCTCGCCTGGGAAGGCTGTGAGACGGCCAAGCGCCGCGGTGATGCGCGCCGCGCATTGTGGGCACGGCTGGTGCTTGATCATCGGCTATATGCGAGCGGTCCCCTCATGCGCGTCGACCGGGGCCGTGAGCGGGCGATTGCTGACGCGTTGTTGGGGGAGGTTGCATTGTCGCTGGCGGATATTGCGCCGTTGTTGGGCCGTTAGAAATGAGGAGTCTTGGATAGCTCCGATTGGTATCGTGGCTCGAGCGCCGCGCTTCTTTTGCGAGAGGACGAGGGTCAGAGTGCTTCACCAAGACAAATAAACGCGGCTCCACGTCGCATGAAGCACTCTGACCCTTTGCCCCTGCCTATTGCCGTTGGAGACGCCGACGCAGGTGGAGATGGATAGTTATTGTGCCGGACCGTACTGCGCCAGGGACGGCGCAGGACGAGCCTCCAGGGATGGGACCTACGGCGTGTCCGGCACAATAAACATCCGCCTCCACCGTGATCCATCGCTATCGATTCCCGTTGTCTCCGCTCAAATTTCGTTGAAGTCTCCATGCCGTCCGGCGCCGCTGGCGAATCGCGCCGCACCGGCCTGTGTTTCACCGGAGCGGATCACTTCGCGGCCGAGCCAGGTCTCTTCACGCAGCGCGGCATCGATATCCAGCGGCCATTGCCGGTACGACGACAACCGGTCGCTGCGCAGGCAGCGCTGGGGAAAGCGGCTGAGTTCGTGGGCGAGTTCCAGTGCACCGGCGAGTGCGGCGCCCGGTTCGGTCAGCCGGTTGACCAGACCCATCGCTTTGGCTTCGTCGCCGGACACGCCGCGGCCGGTCAGGATCAGGTCCAGCGCGTGGCTGTGGCCGATCAAGCGGGGCAGACGGATGGTACCGCCGTCAATCAACGGTACGCCCCAACGGCGACAATACACGCCGAAAACCGCGTCCATGGCGGCGATGCGCAGATCACACCACAACGCGAGCTCCAGCCCACCGGCCACCGCGTGACCTTCGACCGCCGCAAGTACGGGCTTGCTCAGTAACATGCGCGTTGGCCCCATCGGTCCGTCGCCTTCCAGGCCGACACGATTGCCATCGCCGCTCGACACCGCCTTCAGATCGGCGCCTGCACAAAACGTGTTTGCGGCGCCGGTGAGGATTGCGACGTCCAGTTCATCGTCTGCGTCGAAGCGCCGGAATGCATCCGCCAGTAAACGCGCCGTCGGGCCGTCGACGGCGTTGCGCGCCTGCGGTCGATCGATGGTGATGATTGCGCAACGCGTGTCGGTTTCGAAACGAATGGTCACGGCGGGTGTCTCCTGTCTATGAGGCGATGAGTCATGAAGTCGAGTGCAGCAGGTCGAGTTGCTATAGTACCTGCCCCCATTGCAGCTGAACGGAGCCCTCTCATGCGCGTTTCCGAACCTCGTGTCCCACCGCTTCCGACTGATCAGTGGGACGACGCGGCCAAAGACATCATGAACCGCTTCGAAGGCGAACCACTGAACATATTCAAAACAATGGCGAACCACCCGGAATTGATGAAGCGGTGGCTGGTGTTCGCCAATCACATTCTCGGTAAGTCGACGTTGCCGGTGCGTGAGCGCGAGTTGGTGATTCTGCGCATCGGGTACCTATGCAGGTCGGGTTACGAATGGGGTCAGCACGTGCTGATTGCGCGCCGCGCGAAGATCACCGACGACGAGATTCGCGGCATTAAGGTCGGGCCGGATGCGAAGGGGTGGAATGATGCCGATAAGCTGTTGTTGAAGGCCACCGACGAACTGCACGCCGACGCGCACGTCAGTGATGCGACGTGGAAGGGGTTATCGAAGCACTTTGACACACGCCAATTGATGGACATCGTGTTCACGGTCGGTCAATACAATCTGGTATCGATGGCATTGAACAGCTTTGGCGTGCAGGCGGATCCGGGTCTGCCCGGGTTCGACATCTAGCAGGCCGTCGAAGACGGCCTGCTAGTCCGGTGGAGGGATCCACCGGCATTTTTCGAACACATAAGTGTTTGAAAAATGAAGGGGCTCGCAAGCCATGGATGGCTGAGAGCCCCAAAACCCCGCGAATGCGGAGTTTTTCAGCAACTTTTAGGGGGCGCGCTAATGGCGGGACGTCTCGAAGGCAAGGTCGCGCTGATCGTTGGCGCGGGACAGACACCGGGTACCACGATCGGCAATGGCCGCGCGACCGCGCTGCGTTTTGCGCAGGAAGGCGCGGCGGTGTTTCTGGTTGATCGGCGGCTGGCATCCGCGCAGGAGACGCTCGCGATGGTCGTGGAGCAGGGTGGCCGCGGCATTGCACACGAAGCCGACGTCACATCAGAGGCGGCCTGTGCCGGCATGATCGACGCCTGTGCGAAGTCGTTGGGGCGCATCGACATTCTGCACAACAATGTCGGCATCGGTGCGGGTGATCGCGGCCCGAGCAGTATCACCGAAGCGGCATGGGATCGCATTTTCTCGACCAACCTGAAAAGCGTGATGTTCGCCTGCAAGCACGTACTGCCGGTGATGCGCGCTCAGCGGGGCGGCGTAATCATCAATATCTCATCCATTGCTGCGGTGTGTTCGGTCGGCATCGTCGCGTACAAAACGTCCAAGGCTGCGGTCAACGCCTATACGCAGTCGTTGGCAATGGGTAACGCTGAACACAACATCCGCGCCAACGTCATCATGCCGGGATTGATGAACACACCGATGGCGATCGAAGGCTATGTTGCCGCGGGCCGCGACCGGGCGGAGTTGATTGCACAACGCGACGCGCAGGTGCCGCTCGGCCACGCGATGGGCACCGGCTGGGACGTCGCCAACGCGGCGCTGTTTCTGGCCAGCGACGAGGCACGCTTCATAACCGGGGTCTGTCTGGCGGTGGATGGCGGGCAGTCGGCACGAATTGGCTGAGAGATTTCGCTAGGGCTCGCGACGAAGCGCGTCGCTCGAGTCGTGCTGGGGGCGGATCTGCTATGCGACGGACCGTCCTGCGCCAGGGACGGCGCAGGACGAGCCTCCAGGGATGGGATCTACGGCGTGTCCGGCGCATAGCAGATCCGCCCCCAGCACGACCACGCGGAACCTACGATGGCACCAGCCGCGGTCAACGCATTGCCGAGTCAAACGTTCAATATGCAGATGTGCAGTTGCTTGTGGAGAGGGCTGATGCGTGCCGGGATCGTATTGATGATGCTGGCGGGGGTGTCGCTGTTGAGCGGCTGCGGCAGTCGATCCGAGACCGCGCCCGTCGAAACCGGCCAGATCACGGTCGGCATCCGGGATGCAACGGGTGATTTCGTCCAATACGCTGTGGATGTCACCTCGCTGCGGCTGCAGGATGCCAATGGCAATACCGTGGAAACCGTGCCGCTGACGACGCGAGTCGACTTCACCCAACTGACCGATCTCACCGAGTTGTTCACCGTCGCAACGGTTCCGGCGGGTACGTATACGCGGGTCGTTCTCGGTCTGGACTTCACTAGCGCGCAGATCGTCGTGCAGGACGCCAATGGCAACCAAATACCAGCCACTGCACGCGATACCGATGGCAATCGATTGACCACCTTTGCCGTCACCGTGCGGTTACCGGATTCGGAGCCGGTACGCATCGCGCAAGGGGTCCCCGCGGTCATTACGCTCGATTTCGATCTCGATGCATCGAACACGATCGATCTGACGACGAATCCGGCGCGCGTGACGGTGCAGCCGTTGCTGTCCGTGGTGCCGGAACTCGAGCAGGATCGCGAGCACCGGGTACGAGGACTGCTGAAGTCGGTCGATCATTCCGCGAACACCGCGACGCTGCTGGTGCGTCCATTCCAACTGCGTGATGGTGCGTTTGGTCAGCTGACGTTTGGTACCGACGATCAGACGCGCTTCGACATCGACGGCAGCGTGCTGGTGGGTACCGTCGGTCTGGACGCGCTCGGTAAGCAGGTGGTGGATACGCCAGTCATCGCACGCGGCAAAGTCACGGGCCGCACGTTGAACGCGACGACGGTGCTGGCCGGCACCAGTGTGCCGTGGGCGAACGGCGATGTCGTCAGCGGTGTCGTCGCCGCGCGTGCCGGCGATACGTTGACGGTGAAGAGCGCCAATATCGATTTCGCCGACGGCACGCATGCGTTCAGGAATAGCTTCAGCGTGCGCCTCGGCGCGGGTACGCGCGTGAACGCGCTCAGCGTGGACCCGCCGGCACGCAACAAAGACTCGATTTCGATTGGCCAGCGCATCGTCGCTTTCGGTGCGATGAGCGACACCACGACGCTTGACGCGAGTTCGGGCCGTGTGCGCATGGCAGTCACCGGGCTGACCGGCCACGTCGTACAGCTCAATCCGCTGGCGCTGAACCTGATCAAACTGGGCGGTTTGCGTGCCGGTGCGCTCGATTTCAGCGATACAGGAACGGGGGCCATCCTTGATCCGAGCCGTTATGCGATCGATACATCAACGTTGGATGTCGCGAATATCGCGCTAAGCGATCTTGTCGAGGTACGCGGTCTGGTGAGCCCTTTCGGCCTGTCGCCGCCGTCATTCAAAGCCCAAACCGTGATCGACGGGGAGTCCGATTCGATGGGTGCATGGCTGTCGGCAAACTGGCTCGCGCAGGATGGTTCTGCGAATCCATTTGCGAGCATCGCGCCGGATCGGATCGGCGTCGATCTGTCCGATGCGACGCATGCGTTGAATCTGTTTGGGCTACCGACCGACGTGCTGGACAAGGCCGATCAGGTCGCGCTGCTGCCGTCGACAGACGTGCGTGGTGTGTACCTGGTGACGGTGCGCGGATCGCATGAAATCCGTCTGTTTCGCGACTTCGTGGCGCTGACACCGGTGTTGACGGGGCAACTCGACGCCGGTAATCGGCTCGTCGGGATCGAAGCGATGGGGCGCTACAATGCCGGCTCGCTCGAATTGACGGTGCCCCGCGCGAGCTTTGAGTTCGCAGCGCCATGACTCTGAACGATCACTTCATAAAAATCGTATAACGATATGAAATATAAAGATAATAATGTCCTGCCGAGACGATCGGTACTGTACATGCCGGGTGCCAACGCACGTGCGATGGAGAAAGCGCGCGGGCTGGCGTGCGACTCGATTATTTTCGACCTGGAAGATGCGGTTGCACCGGACGCCAAGGATGCGGCCCGCGGGCAGGTAGCGGCGGCCGTTCGCGGCGGCGAATACGATCATCGCGAACTGGTGCTGCGTGTGAATGGACTCGATACGCCGTGGTCCGGCGCCGATCTCGCCGTGGCCTCGGAACTGGCCATCGATGCGGTGTTGCTGCCGAAAGTGGAATCTGTCGAGCAGGTGCGGGCGTATCAGCGGGGCCTGGTCGGCGAACGCGCCGAAACGCTGCCGCTGTGGGTGATGATCGAGACGCCGCGGGGCGTGCTCGGTCTGCAGCAGATTCTCGCGGAGACGCCACGCATCGAGGTCGTCGTGATGGGCACCAGCGATCTGGTCAAGGACCTGCGGGCGCGCCACACCGACGACCGGCAGGCATTGCTCGCAGCGCTGTCGCACTGTGTGCTCGTCGGCCGCGCATTCGGCCGGGTGGTGCTGGACGGCGTACATCTGGATTTTCGCAACGCTGAAAGCTTCGAACGCGTGTGCCAGCAGGGGCGCACCCTCGGCTTCGACGGTAAGACGTTGATTCACCCATCGCAGATCGAGACCGCGAATGCGGTATTCGGGCCGAGCGCAGACGAGATCGCTCAGGCGCGGCTGATCGTGGTGGCATGGCAAGATGCCCAACGCGCTGGAAAGGGGGTGGCTGTTGTGAACGGGGCACTGGTTGAAAACCTCCACGTGGCCGAGGCCGAGCGCGTGCTCGCGTATGCAGCGGCGCTGGCTGAGCGCGGCTGAACGCGCTACCCGCGCGTTGCCGCGCGCACGCGGGGCACAACTTCCTCGATATAGGCTTCCAGTGCGTCGGCATTCCATGGCGCGCGCAACGCGATGTTCACGTCGGTTGCGCCGGCCGCGGCGTATTCCAGAATCCGGTCGGCCGCTTGTGCGGGCGTGCCCAGTAGCGCACCGCCAGCGATGCGATCCGCAGCGGCACCCCAGTCGGTTTTCAGGCGCGCCGATTCGGCGGCGACCCCGTTCGCGTCCGCGGCCAGATTGAACGTCAGGTTGACCGCGCGGCGCACCGTTTTCGGGTCGCGCTGCCGGCGTTCGCACCAGCCGTCGAGCACCGCGCCGAGTCGGGCGAATTCCTGCGGCGAAACGTAGGCCGCATTCCAGCCGTCGGCGTGTTGGGCGACGAGTTTCAGAGTGCGCTTTTCACCGACGCCGCCGATCCAGATCGGTAATCGCGATTGCACCGGTCGAGGCAGGCACGAGGCGTCTTCGACGTGGAAGTGCTTGCCGTGAAACGTCGTGCGCTCCTCGCTCAGCATGCCGCGGATGATCGTCGCGGCCTCATCGAGCATGTCCAGTCGATGCCCTAATTCCGGAAACTCATAGCCGTAGGCTTTCGCTTCCCAGACATGCCAGCCGGCCCCGATGCCGAGTTCGAAGCGTCCGCCACTGATGTGGTCCAGTGTCGTTGCGGCCTTCGCCAGCAGTGCCGGATTGCGATAGCCAACATAGAAGACGAGGCAGCCCAGTCGTGCGTGCTGCGTCTCCGCGGCCAGCGCGCCTAATGTTGCGAGCGCTTCGAAGTGCGGCTGTGTGCCGCCCGCCGGAGGCGCCTCGTAAAAATGGTCCCACGCCGAGATCCAGTCGAAGCGCGCTTGATCGAGCTTCCGCCACAGTGCGCGCATCTCGTCCATCGTCATGTTCTGTTGGCCGACGTGCGCGCCCAGTGAGAGTGCCATCGCGATGCATCCCTTGGTTGAGGGTTGTGATTCGAACTGATCGATGGCGCAGAATACGCTGTCGAGCAAGGTGGTAGAAGAAATGGGAGCGATCAGATGAGCGTAGGGGCCGCGGCGCGGGACGAGCAGATCGATGAAATCCGCGCGTCGGTGAAGGCATTGTGTGCACGCTATGGTGAAGAGTACTGGTTGAAGCTGGATGCCACACACGATTATCCGACCGAATTCGTACGCGAATTGACGACGGCCGGTTTCCTGACGGCGCTGATCCCCGAAACATACGGCGGCGCCGGCCTCGGTGTGCTCGAGGCGGCAGCGATCATGGAAGAGATCAGCCGCTCCGGCGCGCATGCCGGAGCCTGTCACGCGCAGATGTACGTGATGGGATCGATTCTGCGGCATGGCTCGGAGGCGCAGAAGCGCCAGTACCTGCCGAAGATCGCATCCGGTGAACTACGGCTGCAGAGCTTCGGTGTCACCGAACCGACCACAGGCACCGATACCACGAGTTTGAAGACGACGGCGCGGCGCGATGGTGACGATTACGTCGTCAATGGACAGAAGGTGTGGATCAGCCGGGTTGAGCATTCCGATCTGATGCTGCTGCTGGCGCGCACGACGCCGCGCGATCAGGTGGCGCGCAAGACCGAAGGGCTGTCGGCGTTCATCGTCGATCTGCGCGTTGCGGTGGGCAACGGTCTCGATGTCCGGCCGATCAGCGCGATGATCAACCACCATTCGTGCGAGTTGTTCTTCACCGACCTGCGAGTCCCGGCGGAAAACCTGTTGGGCGAAGAGGGGCGCGGTTTTCGAGTGATTCTCGACGGCATGAACGCCGAACGTATTCTGATCGCGGCCGAGTGCGTCGGCGACGGCCGTTACTTCATCGACAAGTCGGTCGCGTATGCCAACGAGCGGATCGTGTTCGAGCGACCGATCGGCCAGAACCAGGGCGTGCAGTTTCCGATCGCGCGCTGCTACGCGGACATCGAAGCGGCCGGTTTGATGGTGGACAAGGCGGCGCGTTTGTTCGATGCGGGACGCGATTGCGGTGCCGAAGCGAACATCGCGAAGATGCTGGCATCCGAAGCATCGTGGCGCGCCGGTGACGTGGCGATGCAGACGCATGGCGGGTTTGCATTCGCGCGCGAATATCACATCGAACGCAAATTTCGCGAGACGCGCTTGTATCAGATTGCACCGATTTCGACGAACCTGATCCTGAGCTTTGTCGCCGAGCACGTGCTCGGGCTGCCGCGTTCGTTCTGACATGCTTCATTTGTGGTGATGCAATCGGATCAGCCAACACCGCCGCTTGCAGGCCTGCTGGTGGTATCGCTCGAGCAGGCCGTTGCCGCGCCGATGGCATCTTGCCGACTCGCCGATGCCGGCGCACGTGTAATCAAGATCGAACGGCCCGACGGTGACTTCGCGCGCGGCTACGACCGTGCTGCCAACGGCAATTCGTCGTATTTCAGTTGGCTGAATCGCGGCAAAGAGTCGCTGGTGCTCGACGTCAAAGCGCCTGACGATGCGGCACTGCTGCACCGATTACTCAGCAAAGCCGACGTATTCATTCAGAACCTCGCGGCTGGTGCGGCGGAACGCGCGGGCTTCGGTTCGGTGTCGTTGTGCGGGCGTTATCCGCGCCTGGTTGCCTGCGATATTTCCGGCTACGGCGATCAGGGGCCGTACGCGCACATGAAAGCCTACGATCTGCTGGTGCAGGCGGAATCGGGTTTGGCGTCGGTATCGGGGCCATCTGGGCAGCCGGCGCGGATCGGCATTTCGGTATGCGACATTGCCACCGGCGTCAGCGCTGCGCTGGCAATTCATGAAGCGCTGTGGCGTCGCGAGCGCACCGGCCATGGCGAACGCGTGGCGATCTCGCTGTTCGACGTGATGGCCGAGTGGATGACGGTACCGCTGTTGCACTACGACTACCTTGGTCAGGCGCCGGTAAACGTTGGTATGGCGCATCCGACGATCGCGCCGTACGGTGCGTTTGATACGGCCGATGGTCACACGTTGATCATCGCCATTCAGAACGATCGCGAGTGGCGCGCGTTTGTGGATCGAGCGGTCGGCGACGCCTCATTGGCGGCGGACGCACGTTTTGCGACGAATGAAGGCCGCGTTACCCACCGCGCGGAACTCGAGGATTCGATACAGGCGTGGTTCACGCGCACGCCACGCACGATGGTTGTCGAAGCGCTGTTGAGCGCGCAGATCGCATTTGGCCACGTGAACGATGTGGCGGGGCTGTCCCGGCATGCCGCGTTGCGCCGCGTGGACGTGGTTGGAGGAGCAGCCGCGGTGCGGATGCCGGCGCACCCAGTGCGGGCAGCGGGTTGGCCCGTGTATGGAAGCGTGCCGGGCATCGGGCAGCATTCGGATAGCATCCGGCATGAATTTCGGCATGAATCGGGAGAACCGAATTGACCAGGCTAACGGATTGGATCGGCCGCACCGCAGAGCTGGCCTGTTGGCTCGATCCGTGGCGTGCGCAGGCATTGCACGCAACGCTCGATGCGATGGACGCAGTCCCGGAGCAGGGCACGGCCGTGTGGCCCGGCTGGCATTGGGCGTATTTTCTGGATACCGCACCGTCTCGAGAGTTGGGCACCGACGGGCATCCGCAACGCGGCGGTTTCATGCCGCCGGTGCCGCTACCGCGACGGATGTGGGCGGGCAGCCGCCTCGAATTCCTGGCGCCGATTGCGCTCGGCGAACGGGTTCGAAGGGTCTCCCGCGTGCTCGGGGTCGAAGAGAAGAACGGCCGCTCCGGCGCATTGTGTTTCGTCACGGTCGAGCACGAGATTCACGGCGGCGGCGACGGCAAAGAGAGAGTTGCGATCCGCGAATTGCAGGACATCGTCTATCGCGACTTCGCGCCGTATGGTGCCGCGCCGCCGGTTCAGAGCGCACCCCTGAGCGCACCCTGGCAACGCGAGTGGTGCTTTGATTCGGCGCGCCTGTTCCGTTACTCGGCGCTGACCTTCAACAGCCACAAGATTCACTACGACCGCGAATATGTGACGCAGCAGGAAGGTTATCCGGGCCTGGTCGTTCACGGTCCGCTGCTGGCGACATTGATGCTCGAACTCGTGCGTGCGCAATCACCGCATCGCGCGGTGGCGAAGTTCGAATTCCGTGCGCTGGCGCCGGTGTTCGACGGACAGACAATACAGGCCTGTGGGCGGCCGGACGGCGAACGTATCGATCTGTGGATTCGCAGCACATCCGGCGCGATGCACATGCGTGGTCACGTCGAGCTTGGCGTGTAAGGCCGCATGGCGGCTATGATATCGTCGCGCAGCGAAGCTGCCGTGAATTACGCAGGATAGTGCGCGCGGTACGAAATGATAAGCGGGAGCGTCCAGCATGTCGGCGAAACAGGAAGATCACGGTCTGACCAATCACGAAATTATCGTCTGCCTGGCGGGTGGCGCGGTGCTTGGGCCGTTCAAGGCGACCTGGAGTCGTGACACCACAAGTGACGTGCGTGAGTTGGCGAAGGAATACGACGCGTATCTGCAGGGCACCCGGCAAACGCGATTCAAATTCCACCTGCACGACCCCGACAAGCGCGTGTCGCACACGCTGATTCTGAAATTCGATCAGGTCACCGGCATTTACGATCGCGTCGCGCTGAAGGGCTAGCTACTCGATGCCGTTCGCCGATCTCGCCGGGCTGCGCGCTTACTACGAGCGCGCCGGAGCGGGGCCGCAGTTGTTGTTCATCAGCGGAACGGGCGGCGATCTACGTGTGAAACCGGGCGTTTTCGAGTCGCCGCTGGGTAGCGCGTTCGATTTGCTGGCGTACGACCAACGCGGACTCGGTCGCACGGACAAGCCCGATGGTCCTTACACGATGGCCGATTACGCCGACGACGCGTCACGTCTGCTCGACGCGATCGGCTGGGATTGCGTCAATGTCATCGGCGTCTCGTTTGGCGGCATGGTCGCGCAGGAACTCGCATTGCGGCATCCGGATCGGGTTTCGAAACTGGTGCTTGCGTGCACCAGCGCGGGCGGTGCGGGCGGCGCGAGTTATCCGCTGCACGAGATTGCGCTTCTGCCGGATGATCAGCGCGTGAGGTTGCAGATGTCGATCAGCGATCTGCGTCAGACTTCGGCCTGGCAGCATGCACACCCCGACGCGGTCGCAAAGGCAGTCGCGTGGGCTCGAGCGGCCGCGCAACACGGTCGTGACGATCCCGCGCGGACGCGAGGCGCGGCGCTGCAATTGGCGGCGCGCGCCGGCCACGACACTTGGGATCGGCTCGGCAAACTCCACGCTCCCGTCCTATTGTGCGCCGGTCGCCACGATGGCATTGCGCCGCTTGCCAACATGCAAGCGATGGCAGCGCGCATGCCGGCTGCCGAACTGCGTATTTACGACGGTGGCCACCTGTTTTTGATCCAGGATCGATCGGCCTACCCGGATATCGTCGATTGGATTGGTTGACGGATTAATCGAACCCAGCGGGAACTTCTACGAAAGCCGGTGGACTAATTGGACGGCTGTGAGGCAAATGCTGCTCACAACATCAGTTGTACGCCCCGGCGACAAACGCTTCTCCCCCTTCCCAATCCCCTTGTCGCCGGGGCTCTTTTCTTCGAGAGCCACCGGGCGGCCGGTCAGAAATCCTCCGATTCCGTGTCGATCGCGATCATGTGCACGCGTGGCCGCCTAAGCGCCCAGCGGACCGCGTAGAAAGCGACGATATGGCATAGGACCACGAACACCACCGCAGCCACCAGCAATGGCCAGCCGGCGGCGCCGATCAGCCACCACAGCGCACCCCAAGCGAACAGCGGCAGGGCGACTCGCTCGAGGGCGGCAGCGCGTACATCTGAATGTCCGCTGGCGTCGAATACCGCGCACACCGCGCCGATCAGTTCAACGGCCAGCGGCACCGCGATGAAAAAGGCCAGCGCGTCAATCATTGCGTCACCTCCGTTGGAATACTCATTTCTACCGGTTCCGCCAGCAGGAACGCCTTACCTTGCGTCGCGTCCACACACAGGCGTTGCCCGTTGCGCAGCAGAGTCATGACGTCGCCGACGTCGACGAGACAGGGAATACCCAATTCGCGTGCGATCGTTCCAGCGTGCGACAGGTAGCTACCGGTCTCGACGACGATTGCAGCAGCACCAAGAAACAGCGGCGTCCAGGCCGGATCGGTGTATGGCGCCACCAGTATTTCGCCGGCCTTGATTTCGCCATCGGCGGCAGGGTCGAACACGAGTCGCACGCTGCCTTCGGCAATCCCCGGACTGGCGCACTGGCCGGTCAATACACCAGCAGCGTGTGACGCTGGCTGGTAATCGATATTGATTGTGAGCGGCGGTTGGCGGCCGTTGCGGCGCATATGCGTCAGACGGCGCCGCCGAATATGCGCCTGCAGGCGGGGTTGACCCGATTCCGGCATCTGTTGCGCCGACCCGAGCGCCGTCAGTTCGTCCCACGTCAGATAGAACATGTCATCGGCACAGGTCAGGGTGCCTTGTGCGAGCAACTGCTGTTCGAGCGCCAGCAGTTTCGTTCGCACCGTGGCGAACGCGAGCATCGTGTAATGGCGCGTGTTCTCGCGCAGCGCCGCGTAGTAGCGAATGCGCGCCACCATCCAACGTGCGATGCGACGCTTGATCGGCCCGGCGAGTGCGTCGTCGAGCGCGGCCTGGGCGTGGTCGCGGCGCGCCTGTGCCTGTACCGAGAGCGGTTCGGTGAAGCCTTCCCGAAGCAGGTTGCGGATCATCACGAACAATGGTGTCGGGTCTTCCCGCCAGCGGGGTGCGGCGAGGTCGATCTCGCGCGTGCCTCGATGGCCGTATCTGGCAACGAAAGACTCGAACGATCGAACGAACGGCGCCGCGTCGGGGTGCACAGCGAGCTGGTTTGGCAACTCTTCGAGCCGGTCGGCCTGCAGCAGTTGGCGAATTGCCGGTGTACGTTCGGCGATCAGCGCAGTTTCGCGCAATTCGTCGATCAACTGCGTCGATATCATTTCGCGCGTGCCCGCGCACAGCGGTGCGATCTGCGCCAGGTTGAAGCGCGGCGCGAATCGTCGCAGCAACCATCGTAATGCAGTCAACAGAACGAAATAGCGGGACGCGGATACGTTCACTTGAAATGGGAATGCCGAGGCGGCTGCGAACGGATTCGGTCCGACCAACAGTGCACGCAGGCTTTCGACGGCGTCCAACTGCGAATCGGCGAGTATCGAAGTGCACCGCGCTCGAAAGTCCGCCAGCGTTGCAAACGGCAGATGGCGGCTGCGAACCCACAGCAGACCCATCGATGCATACGCGGCCAGCAGGTAGCCAACGACCTTAATGAGGCGCAGCCATCGAATCCGGTAGTCGCTGCGTTCGCTCTTCAGCAATGCGAGTTCGACCAGTTCGGTGTCATTGACATCGAGCGGAATCGATTTGCGGAGACGGTCGAAATCGAGGTAGTAGCGGCCATCGATGAATTGCCCGAAACGCGGCAATGTGCGGCGCACGATATCGACAGTCAGTGGCGTGAGGGCGCCGGTGAAATTCTCCAGGATCGGCTTGAAGGCAACCCAGCGTCCGGGAACCGGACGGGAAACGCCGGTCGCGGTGCTGATGGGCCGCGACTGCAGCAGATACAGCGTGTTGTTGGCGTAGGCCCATTCGACATCTTGCGGCGCTCCGCGGGTTGCTGCGCAGGTGGCCGCGAGTTCGGCCACTTCGCGCAATTGGGCATCGCTGAGGGTGGCAGCGCGTTGCAGGTGGCGCGGTACAATCTGCAGGCGCGTGCCGATCGGGTCGAGCAAATCTTCAGCAACTTTGAAGCGCTTGCTGCCGAGGCGGCGCTCGATGAGTTGGTGCGAAGTCTGCTGCACGATGTAGCAATCGGGCGTCACGCGTCCGTCGACCAGCGCAGCGCCGAGTCCCCAGCATGATTCGATGACCATCGCTTCGCGATGGCGACCCGTTGGGTCGCAGGTGAACGCAACACCCGAAATCTCGGCGGGCACCATTATCTGCACGATGGCCGCCATGCGTACCGGCTGCTTGAAGCCAATGTGCGCTCGATAACTCTCGGCTTCGACGCTCCATGCGGATAGCCAGCAGTCGATGATGCGTTGTTCCACGTTGGCGGCGTCGACGTAGTAATAGGTCGCATGCTGGCCCGCAAAGCTGGTAAGCGCGCCGTCTTCGCCAGTCGCAGAACTTCTGACGACGCACATCGGCGGCCGACCGTCGACGATCGGCAACGCGCCGTAGGCGGTTTGAATTTCGCGGGCCAGATCGGGAGCCAGTGGCTTACTGCGTAAGCGCGCCAGAGTCTCGTTGTCCGGGGCTTTGGCTGATGCAACGCTACTGACGTCTACGCCGTTGTTGTGGAAGTGATCGACGAAAGCCTCTGTGAGGACGACAAATCCATCCGGAACGGTGTGATTCGCGGCGAGTACGGCAAGTGTGCCGGCTTTGCCGCCAACCTGATCGATGCCAAGATCCGCAGCGTCGCGGAGCCTAACGGTGTGGCGCATTCGACCTCGAGTCGGATCGACTCGTTGTGATGGCACGAAGGCGGCAGGGCGCGAACGGACTCATGGGCGGCTTCCGGATGACGCGGTGATTATACCGACCGTACACTGTCGCGCGCGTGTTCCTCCACCCTGACGTTACAACGCGCTCAAAACGTTCAATGTCCGCACGCGCAGACGGCGCCGCTTGGGCGCGCGCCGGCTAAGAAAAAGTTACGATGCACCAGCGGAAATACGAGTTGACGTTCGGGTTGGCGCGCTCGCTCGTGCGTGGGGACCGCCGGCGACCTCGTGATCCCTCGCTGGATCCGTCGGCGTCGTGGGCAGTTCAGGGGATGCATCGAACACGACATCGACCTGCTGGTGTGGAACAACCAGTTCCTGACCGACGGTGATGAGCGTTGCAACGTCGGGCAATCCCGAAACCCACACCGAGCCGCCTTCGTCTTCGATGATCTTGACGAGGTTGAATACCACTCGATGGTCGCTATCGAGCGTTCGCACGCCCAGGCGGCCCGCATCGTCGAGCGCCAGCAACGCCGGGCTGATGCGTTGCGCCACGACTGTATTGATCGGAATCGAAATCTGCGTGCTGATACCGCTGCGCAGCGTGTAGTCTGGATTCGGCACCTGGATTTCAACCGGATAGGTGCGCGTGGCTGAGTCGCTCTGTTGTCCGATGAACGTCAGTTTGCCTTCGACCCGAGTGCCATCGATCAGTACACCGTCCGCAACGGTTCCGACTTTGAGTTTGTGCACATCGCGTTCGGCGACGCGGCCGACCAGCAGCATCGGGTCCAGGTCGATGATTGTTGCGCAGGCGCTGCCGGCCTGTACGAAGTCGCCGAGTTCGACCTGGGTGTCTTCGACCAATCCAGCGAACGGCGCCTTCACCTGCGTGTGCGCGAGATCGATCTTCGCGCGTTCGACCTGCGCCTCTGCGGTTGCCAAGCGTGCCTTGGTCGTGGCGATCATGGTGTTGGAGATCAAGCCCTGTTTGGCGAGCTTGAGACTGCCGTCATACTCGATGCGCGCCTGGTTGAGTGCCTCGCGACCCTCCTCCAGTTTCGCCTGCCGGTCTTGCGTCGCAATGCGACAGAGAATCTGCCCTTCCTCGACGCGCTGACCCCGTTCGATGGGTCGTGCAACGATGCTGCCGTCGATTTCCGCTTTGACGGTAACGGTGCGCTTGTTCTCCGTTCGACCACGCAACGGAACCGTCGCGGTTTGTCGTTGCGCGTGAATGATCCGCGCGCGCACCCGAGTCAGCGGCTTGTCTTCGCTGCTGGCGCTTTGTTCCAGATTCTGTTCGGCCAGGGTCGGTGGTCGTTGTAGCGCAGGATGGCCGAATTGTCCGGACAGCAGCCATATCGCGATGATGCCTGCGATGATCGCCGCCAGGGCGTAAGTTCGACGCACGGTGATTCTCGATTCGGCTCGGAAGATATCGGGCAGCGCAAAACGCTACGGAAAGTAACACAGAAGGCCGGACCGGTCACGCGTCGGTGGGGGTCGCGGCAGCGGTCGTGATGGTAACCGCTGCCGCGAATCGATCAGGCTTTCGCGCTTGGTCGCGCCGCCATCCGGTCATACCACGCTTTGACGTTCTTGTTGTTCTCGTTCAAAGGCTGACCCACCTGCGTGCCAAAACTCAGGAACGAGTACAGCAGGATGTCGGCCAATGTCAGGCGGCTACCGCAGATGAACTCCTTGCCGGCGAGCTGTCCGTCGAGCCAGGTAATCTTGTCCTGCGCCACCCGCTTCAGTCCCTCGGCTGCCTCGGGAATCGTCGGCATGCGCGACTTGAACATCTCGAGGCCCTGGCTGTAGCGAAAACCGTTGGCAAGCGGCTCACAGATGTTGAGGTCGACGCGACGCGTCCACATACGCGTTTCCGCCTTTTCTTCCGGCGTCGAGCCGATCAGCGGTTTGGCCGGAAATTTGTCTTCGAGATATTCGCAGATTGCGGTGATTTCGCTGAGGTACTTGCCGTTGTCCAGCGCGAGACACGGTGAACCGCCGGACGGGTTTTTCTTCAGATAGGCATCCTGACGGTTCTCTCCCTTCATGATGTCGATGGTTTCGGTTTCCAGAGTGATGCCTTTCTCCGCGGCGAAGGTTCGCACTACCTGCGGATTCGGTCCGATCGAATTGATGAGCTTCATGGTTGTGTCCCGTTGGTCCAATTAGGTTCGCGATGCATTGTAGCGAAGGCCCTGTCTGGTGCGAAGTTGTGTGCGCTACCACTCGCCGGTGTTTTGCATATCCTTCCACGGTGCCTTTGCCGGCAGCGGCGCGCCACGCTGCAATAGTTCGATCGAGACGTTGTCAGGTGAGCGAACGAATGCCATGCGCCCGTCACGTGGCGGTCGATTGATCGTGACACCCGAGTCCATCAGCCGTTGGCAGACGTTGTAAATGTCATCGACCGCGTATGCGAGGTGACCGAAATTGCGTCCACCGGACAATCGTTCCGGGTCCCAGTTGTATGTCAACTCCACCTGCGCTGCGTCGTCGCCCGGTGCTGCCAGAAACACCAACGTAAAACGGCCACCGGCATTTTCGGTTCGTCCGATTTCACGCAGCCCGAGGTGATCGCAATAGAACGCCAGAGACGCGTCGAGGTCGGTGACCCTGACCATCGTGTGCAGGTATTTCATGAGTCTCCAAAAAGAAAAAGCCCCGGCAACATCTTATGTGTGCGCCGAGGCCAAGACCAGGAATGTGTTCGGTCTATCTAAAGTTGGGGTGATAAACGAGCAGTCGTTCTACACCAGGACGAAAGAACTGATCACTGCGATGAGCGTCGTCAGCGACGCGCACAGCAGCCAGGTTTCATGTCGGGTCAATCGTTCCATAGCGTTCTGAACAACCATCGTCGGGAGCCAGCGTACGCGGTAAAACTGCAAGCATTATGGAACGTTGATGGGGGCAGATTACTCTGCGCCGAGGCCGTCCAGCTGATTGTATTGGCGTTGGAGCAACTCGTGGTACGCATTGACGACGCTGCGCGGCGTGGGTCGATCGAACGCGCGACGCGCTGCGAGATCACGTCGCAGTTGCTCGATCTCGGCGAGAATTCGGGCGCGATCGGTGTGGATGGTCAACTTCGAAATGGTCATCGGGACTTGCTGCGATAAACGCTGTGCAGGCACTTTAGCAATCCGCAGGCGGCTGCCGTGTCGAGCGTTTGTCACCCGGCTGTAACGCAGTTCGTCGAATGGCGTGCGTCAGATGACGCCATCGCGCCGCAGCCCCGCGATCTGCTCCGAGTCGAAGCCGAGGCCGCCGAGAATCTCGTCCGAATGCTCACCGAGTTCCGGCGCCGGCTGAACTGCGCGGCGTGGCAGACCCGCGACGTTGATCGGGTGGTTGATCAAACGATGGCCGCCGCGCTCGTCGTCGTTGGACACCGTTATGCCGTTGGCATCGACCTGTGCGTCGCGCGTCAGGTCGTCCAGAGTACCCATCAACGCCGCAGGCACATTCGCCGCATGAAAGGACGCAAGCCATTGTTCGCCCGGTCGCTCGGCGATGCGAATCCGCATGTGCTGAACCAGTTCCGCGCCGTGTGCGAGACGCTGCTCCGGTGATGCGAAGCGTGGCTCGGACAGCAACTGAACCAACCCCACCACGTTCATCAGGGCCTCGAACTCCGCCGGCGTGCGGACCATCGTGAATTGCAACCAGCGGCCGTCGGCTGCGCGGTAGACCGGGCGGGTGATGCCGATGCGCGTCGGATTTCGCCACGACGTGAAGTCTGCGCCGACCAGTTTCGCCTGGGCGACGCAGCCGGCCGCCCAGATGCCATTGGCGAGCAGCGACGTGTGGACCTCACTGCCCACGCCGGTTCGTTCGCGACGAAACAATGCCGTGACGATCGCTGCATACAGGGTTACTGCACTCGGGTGATCGCCCATGCCGGGCAGCGATTGCGCCGGTTCCACGTCGCCGGTGCGTACCAGGTCCATCAAACCGGTACGCGCCCAGTAAGCGACGAGATCGAAGCCCTCGCGGTCGCGCTCCGGGCCCGCCTCGCCGTAAGCCGTCAGCGACGCATAGATCAGTCGCGGATTCACGCGCTTCAGATCCTCATACATCAGGCCGAATCTGCGGCGCACTGGCATGGGCTGATTCGTGACATAGATGTCGCAGTCGGCAACGAGGCGCGTGAGAATCGACTTGCCGCGCGGATCCCTCAGGTTCAACGTCAACGAACGCTTGTTGCGCGCATCCATCATCCAGGTGTAGTTGACGTCGGAGACGGGCATGTGTGGCGCGGCGGCGAGCGCGCGGTAGCCGTCACCGACGCCGGGCATTTCGACTTTGATCACGTCGGCGCCGTAGTCCGCCAGGATCGTCGCGGCGACCGGTCCGGCGATCCAGCTTGCGGCATCGATGACCTTGATGCCCTCGAACAGCAGAGCGTCACTGGGTGCGTCCATGCAATCTCCTGTTGTTGCCGACGCAACGCTACACGATCAACCGGCCGCTGGCAGCCGTGGTTTCAGGTAGTTGGCCGCTGCCCACTGATAAATCGGGTCGCTGAATGCTTGTGTCTGTGCCTGTGTCGAGTAGGCAATTTTGATGTCGTGCTCGTCGGTTGCATTGGCAAGTTGAGTGATCGGCAGGGGTGCCGCGGCAACGGGGAGCGTTTCGAATTCGGGCGCGCCAATCGCCAGGAACGCCGCAGCGAGGCCAACGCTGAACATTTGTACTGCCTGTGGTCCGGCCCACGGCGCGCAGACCCGAAATGCGTGACTGCTGGTGACGAGGTGCAGCGCGAAGAAATCATGCGTTGCGTGGAAGACTTCGAGGCAGGCGCGGCTGATTGCTTCCAGCGTGTCGGCGCCGTCTGGCGCTGGCGAGAATGGCGCGTCGCTAACGATGCGTTGATAGCGGGCGTTGAACGGACCACGTTCGAATGCTGCGTTTCGAAGACGGCGTGTCGCGTGCAGATAGTCGCGCCCTTGCGAATCCGATGGCTGAGCTCGAGCGAGCTGTGCGAGTTTCGGATCGTCGCCGGTGATCGTCAGATACGCCATTCCCGCAGCGATTTCCGATACCGCCTCGAATTCGATTCCATAGCCGAGTCGAATCAGCGGATGGAATGCGTCCTTCACCCACCCGGATATCAGCGGCGGCAGATAACGCGCAACGGTTGGCTGCCAGCCGCTGCGTGCAATCTCTTCGTTGAAGAATTCCAGCAGTGCGGAATACGACGCGCGACGGCCGATGTGCGCCTGCCACCGATCGCTATCGACGCTTTCGTTGAGGGGCGGCACTGCAACGAGTTTGCCCTGGTAGCGTTCCGCGAAGGCTTCGATGTCGGCATAGCCAACGCCCAGGCCGTGCATCGCCAGGTAAGCCATCGGGCCATGATCCGAATTGTCGCTTGGGGGATAGTGAGGGTCGTAGGTTGCGCCGTGCGCTTGCAGCAGGCGCGTTAGATCTCCGGAAACGGTTTTTTCGGACATGATCAAGGCATCTAAAATTTGAAAGAACCGACTTTCTAAATCTACAGGCGCCGGATGACTTTTTAAACTGTTCGCTTGTAAAATAAAGGCGCCGGCAAGCGCCAGGAACGATCAGACATACATGGAGATGCGATACGTGCCGAGCCTCATAGCGGCGGAGCGCACCGCCGATCGGTTGCTGATGCTGCTGAAGACGCGCGGTGCCCAGACGACCCGCGCGTTGGCACGAGTACTGGAGATATCGGTGCCCGGCGTCCAGCAGCAGCTCAACCGGCTCGAAGCCGAGGGCCTCGTGCGGTCGCAAAACAAGCAAGGTGGCGTCGGTCGGCCGGCGCTGAATTGGTCGTTGACGGAGATGGCGATGGAGCGATTCCCCGACACCCATGCCGAACTCACCGTCACGTTGATCGAATCGATTCGCAGCACATTGGGCGAAGCGGCGCTGGAAGCCGTCATCGCGGAACGCGAGACGGCGTCTGCCATGCGCTATCGAAGCGGTCTTGCCGGCCTCAAGACCGTGCGGGCGAAACTCCGACGCCTCGCTGAACTGCGCAGCGCAGATGGTTACATGGCAGAGGTCGAATCGTTGCCGGATCGGAGTTGGATTCTGGCCGAGAACCATTGTCCCATC
Organism: uncultured Gammaproteobacteria bacterium; assembly: GCA_963735085.1. GTDB lineage: Bacteria > Pseudomonadota > Gammaproteobacteria > Pseudomonadales > Azotimanducaceae > DATJGR01. The sequence continues at coordinate 1,137,438 of CAVTJP010000002.1, read as the reverse complement.
TGCGCGGCTGCGCGGAACTGTCAGGGATTCTGCCGCCATGAGCTGGACATGTTTTGTGATCTGCTCGGTCCCGAGGTGACGATTGAACGGGTTGAATACATTCTCGGCGGCGGACGCCGTTGCGCGTACCGGATCACTCGGCGGAACGACTGACCGCGGCCGGCAAACCGAGCAGTTCGCGCGCATCGATGCAGGTGGCCGGCAGCCGGTCGAGTTCGCGCCAGAGATCGACCCCCGCCGCCACATCGACGTTGTGGTAGAGCGGCAGCTACAGAATGAACTTCGGCAGCAGCTTGCGGATGTCCGCGGGGCTCTGCTGAGTGACGTTCTTGTCGATTACGTGCGAGATCAATTTCTCGATGTTGCTGTTCATCGACTTGCGCAATAACCCGAGCAGATCGGGTGCGGCGACTATGCACAGTTGTTCGAATTGCGCATTGACGCGGCCGGCTTCGAGCCGCTCTGCGATTTCCTTCGCGAATGCATTCGCCTGCTGGTCGCGCGCGTTGTGCGCGGGTCCGAGTACATGCTGATCGCTGGCACGACCGGGGCGGTCGCTGGTCAGGTCACGGCCGTGGGCGCGCGCTTCCGGATGCACCAAATCTTCAAACTCGGTGAGCGGTCCCTTTGGTGTTGCGACGGTGAAGATGCGGGCACGTGATCGATCCGCAACAACGACCCAGGTTTTCCGCACGGCATCCTCCCTCGTTGACGTTGTTACAGCATACGCTGCCGATCGGGGCGAACAAAACGTCTCAGCAACTCACCTCAGCGATCGCAACTCAGCGATAGTGTGCCAACGCGGTATCCAACTCGCTGCGACGATCTTCCAGAACCCATGCCAGCAGGAATGATTCGATCGCCATGGTCATTGCAAGCGGTTCGTCGAACATCATGTGGTGGTACGTTTCAGGGATCGTGACAATCGGCAGAATGCCGTCGCTGATATGCGCCATGTAGGCGCCGCCCTGCGCGCCCGAGTCTTCGCTGTGCTCACCGAGAATCAACGCCGAACGGCATGCCAGCGCAACGAACTTGTCGCGCTGGTCGGCGCCCATTTCCAGATGATCGAACAATGCCGGGTCGAACTTCCACGTCCACCCGCCTTCGACGCGTCGCAGCGACTGCCGAGCGACGTAGTCGACAACGTACGGGTGCTGACACGGTTGCTCCGGAATGAGCCGAAAGCGTCCGAGCGCGGTATCGATATCCGCATACACGCGCGTGGCGCGTGGGGTCTTGGCTTCGCGTTCGGCCCGCCGGCCCCATTCGGTGTAGTCCTCGGGTGGGCTGACCGTGAAGTCGGCGAGAATGACGCCGCCAAGGTGCTTGCCGTACGCGTGGCCGGTCTCGAGTACGACGAATCCGCCGAAGCTATGGCCGACGACGAACGGCCGTGGTCCGAGTTCCGCAGCCTCGCACGCTGCCCACACTTCGTCGGCGAATCCACGACCGGTGTAACGTGCGCGCCATTCGCTGTCACCGTTGCCGGACAGATCCAGCGCGACGACGCGAAATTTCTCGGCCAGAAACGGCGCAACGAATCGCCACCATTCCAGATGCGCGTTGCTGCCGTGAACCAGTGCGACGCCGGGTCGGCCGCGCTCGCCCCAGGCACGATACGCAATCGTCGCGTCGGCTACCGCCACGCGGCCGCTTTCGCCGGGATTGTCCAGTGCGCGTTGAAACCAGGCGGGCTGTTTGGTCGCAGGGCGAGTTGCAGAATCGGTCATACCGCTACGTCTTGAATCGAGTTGCGCGAATCTAACACGCACGCCGCTATCTGTTGTTGGAAGACGGGCTTTTGAAAGTCAGAGCATCGCCGCTTTGGCGCGTTGCGCGAGCCGGTTACCATGTTCCGGTGACGAGCTATTTCATACGGCGCGGGCTACTGATCATTCCGACATTCCTCGGCGTATCGCTGCTGGTGTTCACGTTGACGCGGCTGGTACCGGGCGGGCCGATCGAACGCATGCTCAACGAAGCGGCGATGGCGGCGCAGCCGGGTACCAGCGTTGTATCAGGCGGCGGCCGCGGCGGTAGTGTGCTGTCGAAGGAACAACTGAAGGACCTCGAGGCGTACTACGGTTTCGACAAACCGATCCTCGTCAGCTACTTCGACTGGCTGTCGAAGGTGGTGCGGCTCGACCTCGGCACGTCGACGCGCTATTCGGAACCGGTGTGGGACATCATCAAGAGCCGCTTCCCGATTTCGCTGAGCTACGGCCTGGCGACCTTGATACTGACCTACGGCATCTGCATTCCGCTCGGCATCGTCAAAGCTATCCGGCACAAGACCGTGTTCGACAACGTGTCTTCCGCGCTGGTGTTTTTTGGCTACGCAATTCCCGGGTACGTGGTCGCCATCGCGCTGCTGACGGCATTTGCTGCGGAATGGCACCTGTTTCCCCTCGGTGGATTCGTCAGTGACGATTTCGATGATCTGTCGCGGCCGGAGCAGATCAAAGACGTGCTCGTTCACGCGGTACTGCCGGTGCTGTCGTACGTTGCCGGCAGTTTCGCGGTGACCACGTTGATGATGAAAAATTCGCTGATGGACAATCTGGCGGCGGACTACGTGCGTACCGCGATCGCCAAAGGCATGACGTTCAGGCGCGCGGTTTTCAAGCACGCGCTGCGCAACAGCCTGGTGCCGATCGCAACGTCGTTCGGCAACAACATCTCGTTGATTCTCGGCGGTTCGTTTCTGATCGAGAAAATTTTCGACATCGACGGCTTCGGTCTGCTGGGTTTCGAATCGCTGGTCGAACGCGACTATCCGGTTGTGATGGGCATCCTGGTACTGTCGTCACTGCTGTTCATGGTCGGCAACATTCTGTCGGACGTTTGCGTTGCGCTGGTCGATCCGCGGGTGAAATTCGGCAGTGGCGAATCAAACGCATGATGACGCTGAGTCCGCTGGCGCGAAAGCAATGGTTGCGCTTCAAGTCGATCAGGCGCGGCTATTTTTCGGCGCTGGTGCTGCTCGCATTGCTGCTCGTGTCGTGCTTCGCGGAGTTGTTCGTCAACAACCGTGCGATCGTCGTCAGCTATCACGGCACGTTGTATTTCCCGACGTACGGCGCGTTTCTGCCGGGTACGACATTCGGGCTCGACTATCCCTATGAGACCAACTACCGCGACCTCGCGCAGCGCCTCGAAACCGCGCATGACGGCTGGGTGCTGATGCCGCCGGTTCCCTACAGCGCGTTCGAGAATGATCTGCGCGAATCCACCTATCCGCCATATCCGCCATCGTTCGTGTCGCGGCACTACCTTGGCACCGACACCACCGGGCGCGACGTGCTCGCGAGGCTGGTGTATGGATTTCGAATCGCGATCGGCTTTTCGCTGCTGCTGCTTTTGTGCAATTACGCGATCGGCATCGCGGTGGGCTGTGCGATGGGGTTCTGGGGCGGTGCCTTCGACCTGTTTTTTCAGCGCGTCATCGAGGTGTGGTCGAACGTGCCGTTCCTGTACGTGATCATGATCATTGCCTCGATCATGGTGCCGACATTCTGGACCCTGACTCTGGTGATGGTGCTGTTCGGCTGGATGTCGATGACGTGGTACATGCGCACCTCGACATACAAGGAGAAGACGCGCGATTACGTGATGGCGGCACGCGCGCTCGGCGCTTCGAGTCCGCGCATTATTGCCCGGCACATCCTGCCGAACACGGTGTCGGTGATCGTCACGTTCATTCCATTTTCGATTGCCGGTGGCATCACCGCGTTGACGGCGCTCGACTATCTCGGCTTCGGCCTGCCGCCGCCGACGCCGAGCTGGGGCGATCTGTTGTCGCAGGGTACCGACAATCTCGACTATCCGTGGATCGTAACCTCGGTGGTCGCCGCGATGATCGCGGTGCTGTTGATGGTGACGTACATCGGCGAAGCGGTCCGCGAGGCGTTCGATCCAAAGCAGTTCACGTACTATGAGTGAGGTATCGATGCAGAACATGCGGACGGCAACGCGCTGGCTGATGATATTCGTCACGATGTTGCTGCCAAGCGTCGCCGCCGCCGCGCTACCGGACAAGCTGCCCGCCAATTTGGTCTGGGTGACCAACGACGCCGATCCGGTGTTCGCTTCACCGGATGCGAAGCGCGGCGGTACGTTCCGCACCTCGATGAGCTCGTTTCCGTTGACATTGCGCCGCGTCGGCCCGGACTCGAACGGCGCGTTCGCGGGCTATCTGCGGTACAACCAGCTCGGGCTCGTGGCGTGGCATCCGAACACGCGTCGACCGATTCCGTCGCTGGCATCGTCGTGGGCGTTCGATCCCAACGGCCGAACGGTGTACTACAAGATCGACAAAGATGCGCGCTGGTCGGACGGTGTGCCGGTGACCGCGGCCGACTTCGTTTTCACGCGTGATTTAATGCGTTCGAAAATCATCGTCGCGCCGTTCTATAACGACTACTACACGACGCAGATCATCGACGTACGCGCCTACGGCGATCGCATCGTCGGCGTCGAAGGCGCTTCGCCGAAGCCGCCCAACGAACTGATGTACGAATACAGTCCTGGCGTGGCGGCGAAGCACTTCTTCCACCAGCTCGACAAGGACTGGGTCGCCGTCTACAACTGGAAAATTGAACCGAATACCGGTCCGTATCAGATCTCGGAGATTCGCAAGGGCAAGTACATTGAATTCAAGCGCGATCCGAACTGGTGGGCGAACGACCGCAGGTACTATCGGCACCGGTTCAACCCGGACAAGATTCGCGTCAAGGTCGTGCGCGACTACAACATCGACTTTCAACACTTTCTCAGAGGCGACACCGACACGTTCAGCGTGGTGCTGCCGCAGTTCTGGCACGAAAAGGCGAAGGGGCCGCTGTTCGACAACGGCTACATCGACCGCTACTGGTTCTACAACGATCTGCCGCAACCTGCCTCGGGCATGTCTCTGAACGAGGACGATCCCATTCTGAAAGATCGCAACGTACGTATCGGACTCGCGTATGCGCTGAATTTCGATCGCGTCATCCGCACGGTGCTGCGCGGCGACTACGCGCGGATGCAGACCTTCAACGAGGGCTACGGCGACTACGACAATCGCTCGATTCGTGCGCGAGCGTTCGATCTGACAAAAGCGCGCCAATACCTCGAAGCGGCGGGGTGGCATGATCGAGGGCCGGACGGCATTCTCGTGAAGAACGGTCAGCGCCTGTCGCTGCGGGTGACGTATGGCACGCCGTACCACACCGATCGGCTCGTGGTGTTGCGGGAGGAGGCGAAGAAAGCCGGCATCGATCTCGAGTTGTCGCTGCTCGATTCAGCCAGCGCGTTCAAACAGATGCAGGAGAAGAAGCACCAGATCGCGTGGATGTCGTGGGCCAACCAGGGCCTTTCGCCGGCCTACTGGCAGTTCTTCGATTCGGCCAACGCGCATATCCCGCAAACCAACAACCTGATGAACCACGCCGATCCGGCAATGGACAAGCTGATCGACGCGTATCGCGCATCGTCGTCGAAGGCCGAGCGCGTCGAACTGGCGCATCGGCTGGAACAGATGATCTTCGACTCCGGCTCGTTCATTCCGAGCTTCGAGGTGCCGTATACACGCGAGGCGGCCTGGGCGTGGGTCAAACTGCCCAGGTGGCTCGGCACACGCACCACTGACGCACTGTTCAATCCGCTGGAACTTTCGGCCGGGGTGTATTCGGCGGGCGGCCTGTTCTGGATCGATGTCGATGAGAAACGCAGAGTGCGCGCGGCGATGGCGGCGGGTGAAAAACTACCGCCGATCCTGAAGATCGATCAGACCTATCGGACGCACGCGCCGTGAGTGAACGTGTCTTGAGTGACCTTGCTTTGAACGAAACCGTGCTCGCGGTCGATTCGCTGGCGACAGAGTTCATCGGCGAGACCGGCGTCGTGCGGGTGGTCGACGGCGTCAGCTTCGAAATCTCAGCAGGGCAGACGCTTGGCATCGTTGGTGAATCGGGCTGCGGCAAGAGCGTGACAGCGCTGTCGATCATGGGGTTGTTGCCGAAACCGGCGGGCCGTGTCGTCGGTGGCCGCGTCAGCCTGCGTGGTGAGGATCTGTTGCGCTTGCCGAAAGATGCCATGCGGGCCATCCGCGGCAAACGCATTTCGATGATCTTCCAGGAACCGATGACCGCGTTGAACCCGGTGCAGCGGATTGATCGTCAGTTGATCGAGATTCTGCGACTGCACGGCGACGTTGGCGGTCGCCGCGCACTGCGTGCGCGTGCCGTCGAGTTGCTGGAAGAAGTGGGCATACCCGCGCCGGAACGTCGCCTCGACGACTATCCGCATCAGTTGTCGGGCGGTATGCGGCAGCGTGTACTGATCGCGATTGCGCTCGCGTGGCGGCCGGATGTATTGATTGCAGACGAGCCGACGACGGCGCTCGACGTGACGATTCAAGCGCAGATTCTGGAGTTGATCGAGCGGCTGCAGCAGCAGCGCGGCATGGCAGTGATCTTCATCACGCACGATCTCGGCGTCATTGCCGAAATTGCCGATCAGGTGATCGTGATGTACGCCGGCCGCGTTGTGGAAAGTGCGTCGGTCCATGCGCTGTTCGAACGTCCGCTACATCCGTACACGCGTGGATTGCTGGCCTCGATGCCGCAGACTCAGCAGCAACCGAAATCGCGGCTGCCGACGATCGCCGGTATGGTGCCATCGCTGGCAGCCCTGCCCGACGGATGCCGCTTCTCCAATCGCTGTTCACGGGCCACAGCGCGATGTACCGACGAACCGGCGTTGCAGGAAGTCGGCAGCGGCCGCCTGGTTGCGTGTCACCACTGGCGCAAATCGACGGCATGACTGCCCCGTTGCTCGAGGTGCGCGGCTTGACGAAGCATTTCGCGGTGCGCGGAGGCGTATTGCTGCGCCGGGTCGGCGCGGTGCATGCGGTCGATGGCGTCTCGTTCAGCCTGCAACGGGGCGAAACCCTCGGTGTCGTCGGTGAATCAGGGTGCGGCAAGAGTACCGTCGGCAAAACCCTACTGCGGCTGCTGGAGCCGACGTCGGGCCAGATTTTTTTCGAAGGCCACGACATCACCCGCCTCGGTCGCGCCGAGTTGCGCGCACTGCGCCGCGACATCCAGATCGTATTTCAGGATCCGTTCGAATCGTTGAATGGGCGTCACTCTGTGGGCCGGATTCTGGAGGAGCCGTTCGTCATTCATCGGCTCGGTACTGCCACCGAGCGGCGTCGTTGGGTCGCGGAATTGCTGGAACGGGTGGGCCTGTCGAGTGACGCCGCACAGCGCTATCCGCACGAATTCTCTGGCGGGCAGCGTCAGCGCATCGGCATTGCGCGGGCGATTGCGTTGCGGCCGAAGTTGATCGTATGCGATGAAGCCGTATCGGCGCTCGACGTGTCGATTCAGTCGCAGGTGCTGAATCTGCTGCTCGATCTGCAGCGTGAAATGAACCTGGCACTGGTCTTCATCGCGCACGATCTCGCCGTGGTGAAGCACGTCTCAGACCGGGTAGCGGTGATGTATCTGGGGCAGGTTGTCGAGCACGCCGATGCCAGTGAAATTTATGCGCAACCCCGGCACCCGTACACCCGTGCGCTGTTGTCGGCGATTCCGGTACCCGACCCGACCGATCGCGATGCCAGGCGCGCATCGCGCATCGTGCTGCAAGGCGACGTGCCGTCGCCGATCGAGCCGCCATCGGGATGCCGGTTCCATCCACGCTGCGCATATGCGAGAGAAGATTGCGCGATTCGGGTTCCGCAACTGGAGACGGTCGCTGAAGCTGCAACGTCGGTTGCAGTTGCCTGCCACTATTGGCGTGAGATTCGGGAGTAACTGTGATCGCGTCGGGGTCGTGGTGAGGACGGATCTTCTTTGCGGCGGACACGCCGTAAGTCCCATCCCTGGAGGCTCGTCCTGCGCCGTCCCTGGCGCAGGACGGTCCGCCGCGAAGAAGATCCGCCCCCATCACGACTCGAGCGTCGCGCTTTCGTTCGAGGAGAAGGACAGGGTCAGAGTGCTTCACCAAAACAAGCAGCCGCGGCTCCACGTCGAATGAAGCACTCCGACCCTATGTCACGACTCTTCGTGGAATTGAACGATGGAAACGCTGACGCAGGGGGAGGTGGATGTATGTTTTGCCGGACCGTCGTGCGCCAGGGATGGCGCATGACGAGCCTCCAGGGATGGGACCTACGGCGTGTCCGGCGAAACATACATCCACCTCCCCCGTGAATCGTAGCGAGCCAACTCATCGGTTCAGTTGCTATTGATGAATGCCAACCCTAGAGTCGCCCACTGTCCCCGCTGGCGGATCACTCGATGACCATACATGTGGCGCTGACGCATGAGACGCGCTACCGCTACGACCGTGCCGTGCAACTCGGGCCGCAGACGATCCGCTTGCGGCCCGCGCCGCATAGCCGTACCGCGGTGCTGAGCTATGCGCTGGCGGTGGAACCGAAGGGTCATTTCCTGAACTGGCAGCAGGATCCGTACGGCAATTTCCTGGCGCGCGCGGTGTTTCCCGAGAAGGTGCGGTCGTTCGCGGTCAAGGTCGATCTGGTTGCCGACATGGCGGTACACAACCCGTTCGATTTCTTTCTCGAGCCCGCGGCGGAGACGGTTCCATTCGCGTACGAGCCGCAACTCAAACGCGAACTCGAGCCGTATCTCGATATCGCGATCCCCGGACCCGCGTTGACGGCCTGGTTGAAAACATTTCCGCACCCGACCCGGAAGCCGACTGCGGACTTTCTCGTCGACCTCAATCGGCGTCTGGCCGGTGAGATCGAATATGTGGTGCGGATGGAACCGGGTATTCAGACACCGCAGGAAACGCTGACGTTGCGGCGGGGTTCCTGTCGCGACTCGGCATGGTTGTTGGTGCAGATCCTGCGGCATCTCGGTCTTGCGGCGCGGTTTGTCAGCGGCTATCTGATTCAACTGACCGCTGACCTGAAGTCGCTCGACGGCCCGTCGGGTACCGATCATGACTTCACCGACTTACACGCCTGGGCGGAGGTTTATCTGCCGGGCGCCGGCTGGATTGGCCTGGATCCGACGTCGGGCCTGCTTACCGGCGAAGGACATATCCCGCTGGCATGTGCGCCGCAGGCGTTGTCCGCTGCACCGATTTCCGGGGCGCTCGAAGAGTGCGAGATCGAGTTCGATTTCAACATGCGCATCGAGCGCATCAAAGAAACGCCGCGCGTGACGAAGCCGTACAGCGCAGAACAGTGGCAACGGATCGATGCATTGGGCCATCGGCTCGATGCGGAACTGAAGGCGGCCGACGTGCGCCTGACCATCGGCGGCGAGCCGACGTTCATTTCGATTGACGATCCGGACGGCGCGGAATGGAACACCGATGCGGTCGGGCCGACGAAGCGGACCATCGCGGCAGACTTGATCGAACGATTGCGCGCGCGCTTTGCACCGCTCGGGTTGCTGCATTTCGGTCAGGGCAAGTGGTACCCCGGTGAACAATTGCCGCGCTGGGCGTTCGCATTGTACTGGCGCGGCGACGGCAAACCGCTGTGGCACGATCCGGCTTACGTGGCCGACGAGGCCGTCGATTACGCGCCGACCACGGCGCAGGCGAGGGCATTGGCGGAGGGCATTGCGCAGCGTCTCGATCTGCCGGTGCAGGCGCCGATCGCTGCGTATGAAGACCCGTGGTATTTCGCGGCGCTGGAGCGGCGCCTACCGGAGAATGTCGATCCGATCGACAACAAACTCGACGATCCGATGGTACGCGAGCGTCTCGCGCGCGTGTTCGAGCGTGGCCTGTCCACACCGGTTGGCTTCGTGCTGCCGGTGCAACGCTGGCAGGCGGGCGGCGGCGGACGCCGGCGTTGGTTGACGGAGGCTTGGCCGACACGGTCGAAGCGCCTGTTCGTGACGCCCGGAGAATCACCGGTCGGCTATCGGTTGCCGCTGCCGTCGCTGCCGCACCTGCCGGATGAGACGTATCCGCGTGTGATCCCGATTGATCCGTTCGAGGCCCGCGCCGTGCTTGCGGATCCCGACGCGCATCGGCAACCGTTCCTGCAGGGTGGCTGGACGCGTGACCACGATCGCGAACGCGCTCGGACAATCGCGCTCCAACGAGACCTCGAAGGCGCGGAGCCGATTCGAACCGCGCTCGTCGTCGAACCACGCGGCGGTCACCTGAACGTCTTCATGCCGCCGGTGGAGACGGTCGAGGATTACCTCGACCTCGTTGCTGCGGTAGAAGATGCGGCTGCCGAGTTGATGATACCAATCCATCTGGAAGGTTACGGACCGCCGAATGATCCGCGACTCAACGTCATCAAGGTGACCCCTGATCCAGGGGTGATCGAGGTGAACATTCATCCGTCGCACGGCTGGGACGAGATGGTCGCCACGACGACGGCCATCTATGAAGAGGCACGCCAGAACCGGCTGGGTACCGAGAAGTTCATGCTCGATGGCCGCCACACCGGTACCGGCGGCGGTAACCACGTCGTGCTCGGTGGGCCTACCGCTGCTGACAGCCCGTTCCTGCGCCGCCCTGATTTACTGCGAAGCCTGATCACCTACTGGCAGCATCATCCGGCGCTGTCGTATTTGTTCTCCGGCATGTTCATCGGGCCGACCAGTCAGGCGCCGCGCGTTGATGAGGCGCGCCAGGATGGTCTGCACGAGTTGGAACTGGCGTTCGAGGAAGTGCCGGATCGGGAACAGGGAACGCCGCCACCGTGGCTCGTCGATCGAATATTCCGCAACCTGTTGATCGATGTCACCGGCAATACGCATCGCGCCGAGATCTGTATCGATAAGCTGTATTCGCCAGATGGCCCAACAGGTCGACTCGGTCTCGTCGAATTCCGCGCCTTCGAAATGCCGCCGCACGCGCAGATGAGTCTCGCGCAACAACAGTTGCTGTTGGCGCTGGTGGCGCGATTCTGGAAGGCACCGTATCGTGGTGAGCTGATTCGTTGGGGAACGCGGTTGCACGATCGATTCATGCTGCCGCATTTCGTCTGGCAGGATCTGACAGAGCTGATCGCGGAAATGAACCGCGCCGGCTACCCGCTGGAGACCGATTGGTTCGCGCCACATTTCGAGTTTCGATTTCCTCGCTACGGCGAAATTCGCTACGCGGACATGACCCTGGAGATCCGCCAGGCGCTCGAACCGTGGCACGTGATGGGCGAGGAGGGCGCGCCCGGTGGCACGGTTCGCTACGTCGATTCGTCGCTCGAGCGGCTGCAGGTGAAGGTGACGAATCTGGTGACGGAACGCTTCGTGATTGGCTGCAATGGTGTCGGGGTGCCGATGACACAGACCGGCGTCAATGGCGAATATGTCGGCGGCGTGCGTTTTCGCGCATGGAAACCGGCGGCGAGTCTGCATCCGACGATCGACGTCGATGTACCGCTGGTGTTCGACGTGTACGACCGGTGGACCGGCAGAGCCGTCGCAGGCTGCACATATCACGTTGCACACCCAGGCGGGCGCAACTTCGAACATCTGCCGGTGAACGCATACGAAGCAGAGAGTCGTCGGCTTTCGCGCTTCTTCGCGCAGGGTCATTCGATTGGCCCGCAGCGCGAACCGCGCGTGCTCGTTCGTAACGAATTCCCGCATACACTGGATCTGCGCTGGAGTTGAATTGACCGACGCAGCCAGCCAGAGTCGTTTGGATCCGTTGGTAGCGGGCTACAGGCCGCCTGCGGATGCATACGATGAGATGCTCAGCGCGAACGGTGAGTTGCGTGACCACTGGCGGACATTCATCGCCGGCCTGACGACGATGGGCGGAGAAGGCCGCACGCACGCGGCCGAAACCGCGGCCCGCATGTTGCACGACAACGACGTCACGTACGTCGCACCCGGCAGCAACGGCGACACCGCGCGCCAATGGCGCCTCGACATGCTGCCGCTGTTGATGGCGGGCGCCGAATGGCATGCGCTGGAGGTCGGTCTGACGCAACGCGCGCGTCTCCTCAATATGATCATGGCCGATCTCTATGGGCCGCAGCAGTTACTGAAGTCGCGTTCGTTGCCACCGGCGCTGGTATTCGGCAATCCCCAGTTCCTGTTGCCTTGTCATGGCGTTGGTGCGCGTGACGATACGTTTCTGCATCTGCTCGCGTTCGATCTCGGCCGCTCACCCGACGGTGCGTGGTGGGTGTTGAGCAATCGCGCGCAGTCCCCGGCCGGCGCCGGCTACGCACTGGAAAACCGCATCATCACGTCGCGCTGCCTGCCGGACCTGTTCGAGCGCTGCAATGTGCATCGATTGGCGACGTTTTTTCATGGATTCAGCGAAAATCTGCTCGGTCTCGGCGGGCGCGAGGACTTGGCGGTGGTGTTGTCGCCGGGGCCGAGTCGCAGCTATTTCGAGCACGCGTTTCTCGGCCGCTATCTTGGCTATCCGGTCGTCGAAGGCGCCGATCTAACGGTTCGGGCAGGGCGCGTGTATCTCAAGACACTCGAAGGACTCAAGTCGGTGGAGCTGATCCTGCGCCGCGTCGATTCGGAGCAGTGCGACCCGCTGGAACTGCGGGTCGATTCCGTGCGCGGCGTCGCCGGGTTGCTGCAGGCAGCACGAGAGAACGAAGTGGTGATCGCCAATGCGGTGGGCAGCGGTGTCGTCGAGAGCGAAGCGCTGATGAGTTTCCTGCCGAGCCTGTCCCGTCAGGTGTTGGGGGAGGATCTGAAGATTCCGAGCGTCGCGACGTGGTGGTGCGGTAACCCCGCAGACCGCGCGCACGTACTGGCGAATATCGACGATCTGGTGATCCGCCGTGCGTTCGATTCGCGATCGCTGATGGCGGACCGTAACCGCGGCACGCAGACATCGGAATTCAGCGAACGATCGGCGGCATCGAACCGGGCGATGATCGAGCGCCATCCACAGCAGTTCATTGCGCAGCAGCGCATTCGGCTGTCGACTGCACCATTCTGGTCCGGCGATGATCGCGTGCGCGCCGAGCCTTTGACGTTGCGGGTATTCGTCGCGGCAACAAAAGACGGCTATCGATTGATGCCAGGTGGGCTCGCATTGCTCACCCGCGACGGTGTACCGGCCGCGTCGTCTGCGTACGGTAAATCAGAGTACGGTACATCCGAGTACAGCAAAGACGTCTGGGTGGGCTCGGACGAATCAGTCGACACGTTCAGCCTGCTCGGCCGTTCTCTGCAATCCAGCGCGCTGCATCGTTCCGACCGTGATCTGCCGAGCCGCACAGCAGATAACCTCTATTGGCTAGGTCGCTACCTCGAGCGCGCCGAGGGCGCGGTACGCCTGTATCGAAGCCTGTTCAGTTACCTGTCCGGCGAGAGTGCCGGCAGCGAACCGGCTGCGCTCGATGCGCTCGCCCGGCTGCTGGTGTCGCAGGAGCGGTTGAGCGCTCGCCGTGCGCGCCGGGCGACCACGGAAGGCGCCAGGGCGATCGAACAGGAACTGTGGCAGGTGCTGTTCGATCCGGAGTCGCCCGACGGTTTGGCAAAGGTGCTCGGCAACGTCGAGCGAACGGCCGACCTCGTGCGCGAGCGCCTGTCCGCCGACGCGTGGCGCATCCTTGAAAGCCTGACCCATATTCCCGAGGTGCCGTGGCGCGCACACGTGATCGGCGATGCGGTGAAACTGCTGAACACGATGATTCAGAATCTGTCGGCGATCACCGGCCTGATTCAGGAGAACATGACGCGTGGCTATGGCTGGCGCCTGTTGGATATGGGCAGGCGCATCGAGCGGGCGCGCTACGCAGCGCGGCTGATTCGGGCTTTGACAACGCGTGGCGAACCGGCGCAGAGCGGGGTGCTGAATCTGCTACTCGAACTGGTCGACAGCACGATGACCTATCGTTCTCGCTACAAGGCGATTCCGCAATTGCCGGCGGTATTGGATCTGGTCACCGCGGACGAAACGAATCCGCGTTCGCTGATCTTTCAGATTGACGAGATCGAAGCACACCTCGCAGTGATGCCGCTCGAACCGGAGTCCGGTCCCGTCAGTGACGCGCAGAAAATTGTCATCAGTCTGCATGCGGAGCTGCGCCTGGCGGACGTCAAGAAGCTGTCGACGGTGCGCAGCAAGTCTGGTCTGCGCACGCATCTCGATCGGTTGCTGACGCGCGTGGAAGGGGGCGCCGACGAGCTCTCACAAGTGATCGAGAGGACTTATTTCAGTCATTCGCTCGAGCGGCAGATCTCGGGTTCGGGCCGTCTGGATGCAACGTCGTGATCTACGATATCGTTCACGACACGATCTTCGAATACGCGTATCCGGTCAGCGTATCGCATCAGTTGTTGCGGCTCGCACCGCGCGAATCGCCGCGTCAGAAGCCGCTGCACAACCGGTTGATCGTGGAGCCCGCGCCGGTGGTACGTAAGACGCGCAATGATTTCTTCGGCAACGAAATCACTTACATGACCGTGCAGACACCGCATGCGAGTCTGACCATCCGGAGCACATCGAAAGTGGAAGTACAGCGCGTCGATGCGGCGCTCTTCAACCTCGGGCCGAGTTGGGAGGACGTTGCCGCCACGCTCGACCCGCCGACGAACAAAGCCGCGCTGGAAGCCAGTGTGTTTGCATTCGCCTCGCCGTACATTGAGTTCGACGATGACGTGAATGCGTTTGCACATGAGACGTTCACGCCGAACAAGGCGTTACTGCCGGCGGTAATGGAGTTGACGGCGAAGATATACAACGAATTCGTTTATGAAGGCGGGGTCACCGATGTGTGGACGCCGGTCAGTGAGGTATTGGCCAATCGGCGCGGCGTGTGTCAGGACTTCGCGCACCTGGAAATCGCCGCGCTGCGCAGCCTGGGTCTGCCGGCGCGCTATATGAGTGGTTATCTGTTGACGCATCCGGCCGCAGGCAAGGAACGACTCGTCGGCGCTGATGCGTCGCACGCGTGGGTATCGGTATGGTGTCCGGACTTCGGGTGGGTCGAGTTCGATCCGACCAACAACGTGATGCCGTCCGATGAACACATCGTGCTCGCATGGGGCCGCGATTACGGCGACGTGAGTCCGACGACCGGGATGATCGTCGGCGGCGGCGCACATACCGTTGAGGTGCGTGTCAGCGTAGAGTCGGCTTCGAACGTATAGAGGAGCGACGGTGATGGCCGAGTTCGGCAAATCAAGTACCGCAGAGGACGTGACGGCCGGTATCGATTTGAGTGGCAAGGTCGCGCTGATCACCGGCGTCAATTCGGGCATCGGATTCGAAACGATGCGCGTACTCGCCAAGCGCGGTGCGCACGTAATTGGCACCGCTCGAACGTTGGACAAGGCAACAGATGCGGCGCGGCAGGTCGAGGGTTCGATCACACCCCTGGCGTGTGAACTGGAGAACCCGGCGTCGATTCGCGCCTGTGCCGAAGCCGTGGCTGCAATCGACAAGCCGCTCGACATCTGCATCGCCAACGCCGGTATCATGGCGCTACCCAAACTCGAGCAAGTCAACGGCATCGAGAAGCAGTTTGCCACGAATCATCTTGGACATTTCCTGCTCGTGCGTTTGTTGCAGCCGCAGATCGAAGCTGCCCGATCGGCACGCGTCGTTATCGTCAGCAGTGCCGCGCACGCGATGGCGCCTTCGGTTGGAATCGAATTCGACAATCTGAGCGGTGAGCACGGCTATCGCGCTTGGCGTGCTTACGGTCAATCGAAACTAGCCAACATCCTGTTTGCGAAGTCGTTCGCGCAGCGTCTTGGCGGTCGCAGCTCGGTGAATGCGCTGCATCCGGGCGCAATTGGCACCAACCTTGGCCGGCACATGAATCCGCTGGTTGGGAGTGTGCTCGGCGTTGCGATGCGGATGTTCAGCAAGAGCATTGCACAGGGCGCGGCGACCAGTTGCTATGTGGCGGCGCGTCCCGAGGTCGGCGTGATCACGGGCCAGTATTTTTCGGATTGCGCCGTGGTGGAGCCGAGCCGAAACGCTCGCGATGAAGCGCTCGCGGAGCGGCTGTGGGAAGTATCGGAGAAGCTGGTCGGACTCGCCTGACGATTTTCCTCAGGCGCTGTCGCCGCGGGCAACTCGTTCACACGCTGTGCCAATGCGGCGTGCGGCTTCCTCGAGTTGATTCATCGGCGTCCACGCAAAGGCGATCCGGAGGTATTCGTGGCCGGCTGAATCACCTGGCAGAAAACCGTGCCCCGGGTTCACTGCGACGCCTTCGTGTGCGGCCGTCCGCCAGACATCGCGCGAGGCAAGACCACCAAGCAGTTTAGCCCACAGATAGAAGCCGCCGGCGGGGCGTGCGAACGTCAGGTGGTCACCGGCTTCGCGTTCGAGCGCATCTGCGATCGTTGTCATTTTGCGCTTGTAAACCTCGCGCATCATGGGTACGTGTGCCGTCAGCGCGCCGCTGGAAATGAAATTGCTCGTCATGCGCAGCGCCATCTGGTTCTGCCCCATATCGAATCGCATGCGAGAAAACAATGCCAGCAGTTCGGGCCTCGCGATGATCCAGCCGATGCGCAAACCGGTCGCAACGGTCTTGGAGAAGGTACCGACAGAGACCACGCCGTAACCGTTCGCCAGCGATATCAGCGAAGGCAGTGGCGATGCGTCGTAGTACAGGTCGGCGTATGCCTCGTCATCGAGGATCAGGAAGCCATACCGTGCAGCGAGTTCGAGCAGCACGCGGCGCCGAGGCAGGCTCAACGTTGCGCCGGATGGATTCTGAAACGACGAGATTGTGTAGAGAATTTTCACGCGTGCGCCTTCTCGGGCCAGCGCGTCCAGTTTCGCCTCGAGCAGGTCGATGCGAAGCCCGTCGTGATCGATCGGGATTGCCTCGATGCGCGCGCCGACACCGCGGAAGTTTCGCAACGTACCCATGTAGACCGGCGTTTCAGTGATGATGACGTCACCCGGATCGATCAGCGAACGTACGATCTGATCGATTGCGCCGGACGATCCGTTGGTGAGTTGATACCAGTCTTCGGTGATGTCGCACGGATGCAGCGATCGATAGGCATTTGCGAGCCCGGAGCGAAGCGGGTAGTAGCCTTGGCCGAAGCCGTAGCGCAGCGATGCGTCGCTGTTCTCCGCCAGCACGGTCTGCATCGCGTCGTTCAGCGCATTGCGCGGCAGGGTTGCGCTGTCGGGGATACCGACTGACAGATATAGCGTGTCGCGTTGCGACGTCACGCCGTCGGGTGGATCCCACTCGCCCGGCATGCCGAGCATTTTGAACGCAGGGGTGCTCGCGAGCGTTTGCCAATCGGGTTGCCGCCAGCGCTGCGCGAGTGGTGACTGGAGATGATCCCAGGTTGGATTATCGGTTGATGTCACGTTCGATCCATCACGGTTCGCAGAGAGGGTTGGAGCGCAAAAGTATCACACGTGGACGCGCCATCAACGCACGTGCGCGAAGGTAGGCAGGCTTTGGACCGTGTTGTGCGTTCGTGCTCCACTGCGGTTCGCGTCGAACAACGCGCGGTGTCGCCAGTAGAGCGGATTCAAGGGGAAGCACATTGACATTGCCGGTATGGCTGGTTCCCCGTCGTGACGATGACTGAAACCGCGATTGACGGACCATCGATGGATACGGGTCTGTCCTGCCTGGTTTTGATCGCGCGTTACCTGGGTACTGCGGCCGATCCGGCACAGCTTCGGCACCAATTTGCGGTTGGCGACGAAGCGCTCGATACGGTGGCGCTGTTACGCGCCGCAAAATATCTGGGCCTCAAAGCCAAACGCACGCCTGTTGCGGCCACTGAGTTAGTGCGCGCCCCGTTACCGGCGATTGCGTTGATGGTCGACGGCACACATGTCGTCATCGGCCGAGCCAGCGACACCCAGGTCCTGATCCAGACGCCGACACAACGCATCCCCGAGTCGGTGCTGCTCGACGACTTCGCCGCACGCTTCACCGGTGAATTGATCCTGCTGACCAAACGCGCGCTGCTCGGCGGTGCATCGGGCCGCTTCGACTTCAGTTGGTTCGTGCCGGCGATCCTCAAGTACCGCCGGCTATTGAGCGAGGTGCTGATCGCATCGTTCTTCATCCAACTGTTCGCACTGGTCACACCGCTGTTCTTCCAGGTCGTCATCGACAAGGTACTGGTCCACAAAGGGCTGACCACACTCGACGTGCTGGCGATCGGCCTGTTGGTCGTGTCGGTTTTCGATGCAGTCTTGAACGGTCTGCGCACGTATCTGTTCTCGCACACCACCAACCGGGTCGACGTGACGTTGGGTGCTCAACTGTTCCAACACCTGATGGCACTGCCGCTTGCGTACTTCAATACCCGCCGGGTCGGCAACACCGTCGCGCGGGTGCGTGAACTCGAAACCATCCGCAACTTCATCACCGGCAGCGCATTGACGTTGGTGATCGATTTGTTCTTCACCGTGGTGTTCTTTGCGGTGATGTATCTGTACAGCCCGATGCTGACCTATGTGGTACTCGCCTCGATCCCGTTCTATGTCGTGTTGAGCGTATTCATCACACCGATCCTGCGTCGCCGGCTCGACGAGAAATTTATGCGCGGCGCCGAGAATCAGGCGCTGTTGACCGAAGCGGTGACCGGCGCCGAGACGTTGAAGTCGCTGGCGGTGGAACCGCAACTGCAACGCCAGTGGGAGAACCAACTGGCCGGCTACGTCGGTGCCAGCTTCCGCGCGTTCAATCTCGGCAATGTCGCGAACCAAACGGCGTCGCTGATCAACAAGGTCGTCGTCGTGCTGATCCTGTGGATCGGCGCGCGGGCAGTGATCAGCGGCGAACTCAGTGTCGGTGAATTGATCGCGTTCAACATGCTCGCCGCCCGCGTCAGCGGCCCGATCCTGCGGCTGGCGCAACTGTGGCAGGACTTTCAGCAGGCGGGTATCTCGGTCGCCCGCCTCGGTGACATCCTGAACACGCCGCCGGAACCCGGCCACGATCCGAACCGTACCGTGCTGCCGGCGCTGCAAGGGCACGTGAGTCTGTCGCATGTGACGTTCCGCTATCGCGCCGAACTGCCGCCGGTGCTGTCGGACATCAGCTTCGACGCAAGGCCCGGTGAAGTGATCGGCATCGTCGGCCGGTCCGGTTCCGGCAAATCGACGTTCGCGAAGCTGATCCAGCGCTTGTATGTGCCCGAAGCCGGCCACGTCAAACTCGATGGTGTCGATCTGGCATTGGTACAACCCGCCTGGTTGCGGCGGCAGATCGGCGTGGTGTTGCAGGAAAGCTTTCTGCTGAACCGTTCGATCCGCGAGAACATCGCGCTGGCCGATCCGGGTATCCCGATGGAACGGGTCATCCAGGCGGCGCAACTCGCTGGAGCACATCCGTTCATCGTCGAACTGCCGGAAGGCTACGACAGTATCGTCGGCGAACAGGGCAACTCGCTGTCCGGTGGCCAGAAGCAGCGTATCGCGATCGCCCGCGCACTGATCACCAACCCGCGCATCCTGATCTTCGACGAAGCCACCAGCGCGCTGGACTACGAATCCGAACAGGCCATCGCGCAGAACATGCGCTTCATCGCCAAGGGCCGCACGGTGTTCATCATTGCGCACCGGCTCTCCACGGTACGGCAGGTCAACCGGCTGCTGGTGTTGGAGAAGGGCCGTATTCTCGAACAGGGCACCCATGAGCAGCTGCTGCAACATGGTGGCTTGTATGCCCGCTTGCATGCGTATCAGACGGCGGTGGCATGAACGGTTCGGTTGATGCTGCTGCGCGAACGAGTCCATTGCGGCGCGTGTATGACGCACTCGATGCGCCGCAGGGGCGCGCGCGCATTGACAACGGCTTTCTACCGGCGGCGTTGGAAGTTCAGGACACACCGCCGTCGCCGGTCGGGCGGGCGATCATCGCCTCGATCGTGGTGTTGTTCGTGATCGCGATCGTGTGGGCGTGTGTTGGGCAGATCGATATCGTTGCGGTGGCGTCCGGTAAGGTCGTGCCGAGCGATCGCGTGAAAGTGATCCAACCGCTCGAGATCGGTGTTGTGCAGGCAATCCATGTGCATGAAGGCCAAGCGGTCAAGCAGGGCGATGCGCTGATTACGCTGGATGCAACGCAAACCCAAGCCGATCAGCGCCGGCTGGTGGCGGAACTGGATGTCGCCAGAATGGATGTCGCCCGGCAGACGCAGTTCGCACGTTACCTGGACAGTGCCGATCAAGCGTCTGCGCTTGTCGATTGGCCGGCCGATCTGCCTATGGAGCAACGTGGCGTGCAGGTACGCCTGTTCACCCAACAGGTCCACGCGTTCGCGGCTGAACAGGCAACACTCGACAACCAGATCAAACAAAGTCGAGCCGAGCGGCGTGCAACCGCCGCCGAGATCACCAAGCTCGACAAGACCTTGCCAATCATCACGCAACGGGCCGAACGGTTGCAGACGTTGCTGGCCAAACATCTGGTCGCGGAGTCGGATTATCTACAGCTCGAACAAGCGCGCATCGAAGCCGAGCAGGATCTCGCGACGCTGCATGCCCGCGCCGATGGACTCGATGCGGCGTTGCAGACACAGATCAGCCGCGAACAGTCGCTGCGCGCCGATGCGATGAAAGACAACCTGACCGCACTTCAGGACTCGCAACGCCGTGTCGCGGTGCTCGATCAGGAACGCGTGAAGGCGTCGAAACGGCAGGCGCAGCAAGTGCTGCATGCACCGATCGATGGCGTCGTCACCGATCTGAAAGTGTTCACCGTCGGTGGCGTCGTGACGCCGGCCGAAAACCTGATGACGCTCGTACCGAGCGACAGTGCGCTGGAAGTGGAAGCGTGGGTGTTGAACAAGGACATCGGGTTTGTCTCCGAAGACGATGCCGCTGAGGTCAAGATCGATACGTTCAACTTCACGAAGTACGGGGTCATCGATGGGCGGGTCATGGATCTGTCGAACGATGCGCGGGCCGATGAAAGACTAGGGCTGGTCTATCGCGCACGGGTTGCATTGCAAACCAGCAGGCTGTTGGTGAATAAGAAATGGGTCAACCTGTCACCGGGGATGGCCGTGACGGTCGAGATCAAGACCGGCACACGGCGCATCATCGAGTTCTTCTTGAGTCCGTTGTTGAGGTATCGCGATGAGAGTATCCGGGAACGGTAAGGGAATGAGTGGTGTTGTTGGGGAGATGCGGTAGTGGGCCTCGTGATTCTACCAATGTGGATCATTGGCGCGTTCGTTGGAGTTTTGATCTGGCGGCGGTTTTGTCCGCGCAAAGCCCACCCGCGGGTGTATTGGGTAGGGGTTGCGCTGATCGTTTTGGCTCCGCAGTGGTATTTCCTCGCCTATGGTGCCGTGGACTGGGTGCGGTGGCATGAACGGTGCGAAACGATGCAGTTGGTGATTCCTCCGAAGATTCACACGGATGTCTTGGGAATTGTTCAGGGGAAGGAAGTGTATTCCGTCAATCTAGGTTTCGGTGCGGTCAGCCGATACGTATTGATCTACGAAGATGTCGCTCCAATGCAGGCAGAAATCGGCGTTTTGCGAAGCGGTTGCACGTTGGAGGAAGTTGCGTCGGACACACGACCAAACAATCCCTTCACTTGCTACAAGAAGACGGAGACCACAATCACCGAACTACCAGAATATCGCGTCACCGGCACCGGCGCGTGGAAGGGTATCCCATCGACACGCCATTACACGATTTCACACGTGCGCTATGAGCTACGAAGGCATGACGAAGTCGTTGGCGAATGGGAAGAGTACATCCTGGGGCGCCGTGGATTGAACCTGCTGGTTGGATTCCCACATGCCTTTGTTTGCAAAAGCGGCGGCATGTCAGCAAAGGATTGGATTCGGGCATCAATTGAAACAGGGGTGAGTGATGGATCGCACAATTGAAGACGCGTATGTCGGCAGCCTTATCAGCAGCATTGTCTACAACGACAAGGTTGTAGACCTCCAGCCCGGTGCTTCGCCGCGCGCGCTCGTGGCCGCGTTGCGCGATGGAAACACGAACGACCCCATCCTGCCCGACTCCCTCGCCAGAGACTTCGCCGACCAATACGAATTCGTTGTGGCCGAGAACTACAACGGCGAATCGCTGATTGACGGATTCCAAGCAGCGCTGTTTCGCGAGAAGGCAACCGGTCGGTACATCCTCGGCATAGGAGGTACTGAGCCGGAAGACCTGTTTCGTGATCTGGTCGTGGCTGACGTCGTTGCAATTCTCTCCACAGGCGTCGCGCTGCCTCAAGTTAGTGCGCTCGCAGACTTCCTGACGGAAATCTCCAACCTCCCTGAGGTTTCGCAGATCGATGTGGTAGGCCATTCGCTAGGTGGACACTTAGCGCTGCTCTCGGGCGCGCTCAGTCCCGATTTAGTGAATCGGGTGACGACGTTCAATGGCGCTGGTATCGGTCAACAGGTGGCAGTTCTGCAAGACGTGCTGAACGTGTTGCCGGTCACGCGATTTCAAGTGCAGGGCGATGTTGTCTCGAACCTGCCGCTGATCAATTTTGGCAAAGCGGTGGAGATCGCCACGGATAAGGAATCGCCTTTTCCGTCGCTGTCCGGCGCACACAGTTCCCGGGCCATCTCCACTGCCTCGATGTACATGTACGCCCTCAATCTCATTGATCCGGCGATGACGTTCGAGCGTGCGAACGGGCTATATCGCGCGGCATCCAATGTCACGCAAGCGTCGACCGAAAGGGTCGTCACCGGTCTGGCGGACCTGTTGGGGCTCGGATCCGAACTGGGTTACCAGAACGATCAATCGTCTATCCGTTCGCGTCTGAATTCGGACGACGAATCGACTCGAGTAGGTGCGGCTTATGAAGGCTTGACCGCGATCATCGATCGCATTGCGCCGATCCGTGACGGCGCGCGACGCAACCTCATCGTCGGTGAAGTCAGATCGATGGTGGGTGTCGGTGCTGCGGAGCTCCTCGATCTGGCGGAAGCAACCGACAGCGTCGGCCGCAGCACACGCTACTCGATCTTACATGGACTCCCATATGCGCTGATCCCGGCGAACATTGAAGACACCCCACAGCTTGCGTCTAAGGATGGAGACGTTGCGAATGGATTCAACGACCGTCAGGAATTGCTCGACCGAGTAGCGTTCTTTTCAGCGCTGCTGAAAACCGATACTGCCAACTCGGCCAGTACCTTCTCGCTGGAGCAATTCACGACGTTTGAGGATCGCGTGCTCGGCGCGACACGGCTGGTCGGTCCGGCGTTTATACCGCTCGCACCCGACGCGCAGATTCCGGCTGCGTACGCGGAACTGTCCGACCGAGTTACTTTCGGCACTGATCAGGACGATGTGTTGGTAGGAGGCGACCACGACGATCACCTCTACGGCAAGCGCGGTGCGGACGTTCTCGATGGTGGCAATGGAAGCGACCTTCTCTACGGCGGCGACGGCAACGACATCCTGCGCGGCGGCAAGGGCGACGGTGACACGCTGACGGGCGGCACAGGCAACGACACCTATGAATTCATTTCCGGCGACGGCCGCGACTCGATCATCGATTTCGACGGCGTCAATGTTGCGAAGATCGATGGCCAGACACTGGCGGCCCTGTATCCGGCCACCGGCATCAGATTGTTCGCTACTGACGACGGCGTAAAGGTCTACCACGCCGAGTTCGCGCCGACTCAGCACGATGTCATCCATCTGGATGATTCTATTCCCGGCTCGGAGATTCTGACGATCTTTCGCAGCAACGGAGATCAGCTCAAGATCGTCGGCTACACACCGGACAACAACTTTACGCTGGTGCTGCCGACCGTTCCCGAGATCAATACGCTGCCGGGACTGGTGATTGATGGCGAAACCTTCTTCGGGGAATCCGACCCCGACTACCCGACCACGTCGGCCGATCATACGGGCTCATCGCTCAACGACGAACTCAACGGCGGCTTCGCCGCTGACTCACTCTCGGGTGGCGCCGGTGACGATCGCATCAACGGCTTCGGCGCGGGAGACGTGTTGCTCGGTGACGACGGCGCCGACCAGATCGACGGTGGCGACGGCAACGATTCCATCGTCGGTGGCGCTGGTTCCGATTTTGCGTTCGGTGGCATCGGCGACGACACACTCGTCGGTCACCAGAATGTGATCACCGCGGGTCTGTTGAGCGTACCGGGCGAAACGGATGTGCTCGATGGCGATGAAGGCGATGATGCATTGAGTGGCGGCGAAGGCGACGACTTTCTCAGCGGTGGCGCGGGCATCGATACGCTACACGGGGGCGGTGGTGGAGACATCCTCGCCGGCGGCGACGACCGCGACGTCATCTTCGGCGATTCGGCGCTGCTGTATGACCCCGGCGTTTCTGCGGGTGACGTGATCGACCCGGACCATCCACCGGCGACGACGGTGTCGTACCACGACGCGACGCGCCTGTTTGCGCTTGCGCCGGTCGATGGTATCGCCTACGACGATCTGATCGACGGTGGCGCGGGCGACGACATCCTGTTCGGTGAACTGGGCAACGACTTCATCGATGGGGGCGACGGTGACGACGTGATCGAAGGCGATCGCACGGCATTGCTGGGCGTGGCTGCGCTCGATGAATCGCTGCATGGTGACGACATCGTATTCGGTGGTGCCGGTGACGACCGGATTTATGGCAACGGGGGCAACGATGATCTGCATGGTGGCACCGATGATGATCAGATCTTTGGCCAGCAAGGCAACGATAGTCTTGCAGGCGATGCCGGCATCGACATTCTGCGCGGCGGTCTGGACGACGACTTCGCCGACGGCGGCATCGATGCGGACACCATCGCCGGTGACGAAGGTAACGACATCATCGAGGGGGGAGACGGTAACGATTCACTATGGGGTGACCGCGACGCGTTTCTGCTCGGCTCCGATCCGATCGATCCCGTGCTCGAAGGCAGCGACCGGATTTCGGGCGGTGCCGGTAACGATCAGATTCGCGGCAACGGCGGTGACGATGAGCTGTTCGGCGATGCGGATGACGACCTCATATCGGGCGGCATCGGCAATGATCTGATCAGCGGCGGCGATGGCGCCGACACGTTGTTTGGTGATGCCGGCGACGATTCCATCAGTGGCGGTGCGGGCCTCGATCGCATCTATGGCGCCGAGGGCGTCGATATGATTGACGGCGGCACAGAGCGCGATGCGATCCTCGGCGGCAAGGATGACGACGTGCTGTTCGGCGGCGCCGGCGACGATGCACTGATCGGTGACGAAGGTGGCGATGAAATCCATGGTGGTGAGGGCGACGATTTCATTTCCGGAGATCGCGGTTCGAGCATCACGTTCGGCGAACCGCCACCCGCATACGATGCATCGTTGGCCGGCAACGATACGATTTTCGGCGACGCCGGCGATGACCAGGTCAGTGGCGATGCGGGCGATGATGTCATCCACGGCGGCGACGGCGCCGATACGCTGCATGGCGGAGACGGCAACGACAGCATCTATGGCGACGACGGTGACGACGTCATCGTCGGCAACGATGGCAATGACGTGATGCTGTCGGGCGGTGTCGGCACTGATTTGATCGACGGCGGTGACGGCAACGATACGCTCAGCGGTGGCACCGGCAGCGATCTGCTGCAAGGCGGCCTCGGCGACGATCAGTTATTTGGCGACGAGGATGACGACGTCTTGCAGGGTGGCGACGGTGTCGACGTGCTCGTCGGCGGATCCGGCAATGACCAAGGAACCGGTGACGCAGGTGCGGACAACATCGATGGCGGCAGTGGCAACGACATCTTTGCCGGCGGCGATGGCAACGATGTGTTGACCGGCGGTACCGGTGACGATGTGCTGGACGGCGAAGCCGGCGACGACACGTTGGAAGGGGGCGCTGGCTTCGATCATCTCTACGGCGGGGCCGGCAACGACACGTTTCGATTCGGCCGTGGTGGTGGCGTCGATATACTGCACATAGTCGATGCACAGGGCGGCGTGTCTCAAGGCGCAGACCGCATCGAATTCCTCGACGACATTGCGTTTGCGGAATTGCAGTTCGCACGCACCGGCAAGGATCTCGTCGTGTTGGTTGGTGGCATAGATGACCGCGTCATCGTGCGCGATTACTTCGATAGTGCGGGGCAGATTGCTGATCCGGCCGTGCTGAGTGAGTTCACGTTCGGTGATGGCAGCAGCGTCGATCAGGCGGCGATCGTCGCGGCACTTGCCGATCTGTCACCGAATCAGCCGCCGCTTGCCGGCGCTGCAACGTTATTGGTGGACGAAGATGGCGTGCTGTCTGGCGCATTACCGGTGTCCGATCCCGAAGACGATGCGTTGCAGTTCAGCATCGTCGATGCACCTGCCCACGGCGCGGTCGTACTCGATGCCGCGGGCAACTTCATCTATACGCCTGCCGCCAATTTCAACGGTGGCGATGCGTTTGAATATTCGGCGTTTGACGGCGTGACGGCTGCCAACGGCAACATCGACATCGCCGTCGCGGCGATCAACGACGCGCCGGAACTCCTCACCATGACCTTCCGCACGCCAATCGATGCGTCGCTGGCGGGCGTACTCACGGCAACCGACGCCGACGGCGAGGCGGTCACGTTCGGTCCCGACGCGGGTCCCAGCAACGGTACCGTCAGCGTCGCGGTGGATGGCACGTTCAATTATGTGCCGAACAGCGCGTTCGCCGGCGGTGACCTGTTCAGCGTGGCTCTTTCCGACGGCGCGACAACGGTTGTGGCGCCGGTTGCCATCGAGGTCAAGGCTGCGGAAACGTTCGTCGTGACGACGCTGGTCGATGAATCCGACGGGTACGATCCAGGCCAGCCCGCAGGTGCCGACAACCAGCTCAGTCTTCGAGAGGCAGTGGCACTCGCGCTCGACGGTGATGTCATCGGCTTCGATCCTGGATTGCTCGCGATCGATACGGGCAACGGCGTGGTATCGCAGCGCAATGTCACACTCGATCTGACCCAAGGCGCGCTGACGCTCGACCGACCCATCACGATCGACGGTGACATCGATGGCAACGGTGGGCCGAACGTCACGATCAGCGGGGCGAACCAATCCCGCGTGTTCGATGTGAACGGTAGCGGTGCAGGTACCTTGGTGTTAACCGGGTTACGCATTACCGACGGCTTCGCGGAACGCATCCAGGATGTCGATGATGGTTCCGGTGGCGGGATCCGGATTACAAACGGTACCGTTGAGGTGCGAAACAGCGTGTTGACGCATAACGTCTCATGGGCGAATGGCACACCCCGCATCACAGACAATGGATCAACCACTGGTGGCGGTGCAATCTTCAACGCCGGTTCGCTCACCGTGCTCAACAGCACGCTGTATGACAACAGCGCACCGCTTGGCAGCGGCGAGATGATCCACAACAAAGGCCAACTGACGATCACCAACTCGACGCTGTCGAGCAACAATGTTCAGCCACTCGATTCGCTCAACGAAGCCCAGCGCACGTCGTTTGCACTGATCTTCACCGAATCCGATGCGCTGGTGACGCACAGTACGTTGATGAGCGCGGGTCTGGAACCGCTCGGCGCGTTCGAGGTCAATGTCGATCCCGTTGTCGACGACGCGCCGTTGGTTCGAGTTGGCCACAGCATCTTCGACAATGCTGCCCCCGCGGATCTCGTCGACGACGGATTCGAGCCGGACGATGAGGGTTCGGCAATTGTATCGCTTGGCTACAACCTCATCGGTAACGGCAGCCGCGGACCCACCACAATCGAATCGACCGACATTCATGGGCCGTTTACGCACGTGCGCTTGAGCGCGCTGCGTGACGGTGGCAACGGCATTGAAGTGCACAGTCTGCTCGCCGGCAGCGATGCGATCGACGCCGGCGATACCGCGCTGATTCCCGGTGCGACCGCGCCTCTGTTCGATGAAGCCGGCGCGGCGCGCATTCAAGGCGACGCAATCGACATTGGCGCAACGGAAGGCGACGTCCGCGTGCAGACCCCGCCCACAAGTTGGATTGTGACGACGCTGGTCGACGAACTCGATACGCAGGGCCATATCGGCGCAGGACTGAGTCTGCGCGAGGCGATCGCGCTGGCGCGTAGCGGCGACGACATACGGTTCGATCCATCTCTCGCCGACGGCACAATTGATCTATCGTTAGGCCAACTGATCATCACCGAGTCGATCGTGATCTCCGGGGATGTAAACGGCGATGGCAGCGCCGACATCACGCTCGATGCGAGTGATCGCGATCGCGTGCTCAAAGTGGACCTCGACACGACGCAGAATCGGGTCGCGCTGGATGGTTTGAACCTCGTCGGTGGTGTTGCCAACGATGGCTCTAAACGCGCGGGATTCTCCAATGATTTTGGTGCCAGCACCACTGAGTTCAGGCGCGTTGGCGGCGGCGTGCTGCTGGAAAACGGCGAACTCGAAATTCGCAATTCGACGATCTCCGGCAATGCCGCCGAGGTGGGCGGCGGCATATTCAGCAACGGTACGTTGCATCTGCTGAACAGCACTGTGTCGAGCAACACCGGCGGTGGTCTCTACGACAACCACGGCGGTCAGGGCGAAGCTGGACTGGATTTATTGCGCGTTGGCGGGTACACGATCGAGCACTCGACGATCGCCAACAACGTCGGCGACGGCATCTTCAATGCCGGAATAACGCCTGCCGTGAGCCTGTACTACAACAACGACAGCTACCAGTATCGCAGCGCCGCTTTTCAGATCAGCAACTCGACGATCTCCGGCAACACCGGCACCGGCGTGTCGAATGAACACTTCGGCTCGGTCGCGGTCGAGAGTTCGACGATCGTAAGCAACGGCAATGGCGGGGTTCGTGGCGGCTCGCTTGAACCATCTAGCGGCTTTCCGCCGCGCATCGAACTGCACAACTCGATCGTCGCACTCAACGTCGAGACGACGACGTCGACCACAACCACGTATCCACCGGTGCCGAAACCCGAACTCGGTTTCTACATCGGTGCCCGCAATACAGCCGTAGAAAATAGTGTGAATGCGAATCTCGACGATCTATTCGACCGAGGCATTGGCGTCGTGTTCGATGCCAACCAACAGCCGATCGTCGTCGATACGCCGGCCGTGGACTACAACCCGTATCTGCTGGGCCAACAACCGGGATTTGGTGAGATCGTTGAAATTGCAGGTGTTTCGCGACGTGCGTCGAGCACGTTCAACGCAACCGACGATCCACAACCCAACGTTACCGTCACCACCACGACGGTGCCGCGAGACACCGACGGCAGCGGTGTTGTGAGCCTGGGCTACAACGTGATCGGCCAGGGCAGCTTTGCAAATGCCGCGCCGACCGACGTGCTCGGTGTCGTCGAGGCAGATCTTGCACTTGGCCCACTCACCGCCGTTGAGGGTGGCCCCGCTGTTCATCCGTTGGGCGCGACAAGCGTTGCCATCAATGCGGGTGATCCGCTGACGAACGGCAGCGGCCTGCTCACCGATCAACTCGGCAACGGTCGCGTGGCGGAGGGAAGGGTGGATGCGGGCGCCGTGGAACAAGGGAGCGTGGCGGTCGTGGCGATCGTGGATGGTGGTCCGGGCATCGTCGTGGATACTGCCGTCGATATAGTCGACGCAACCGACGGGCTGACGTCGCTGCGCGAAGCGGTCTACCTCGCCAATCAACGCGTCGTTCCCGCGACAATCACCTTTGATCAATCGCTGCTGGGCACAACGCTGACTTTGACGAGTGCGGCTGGCCTCGAGATCACCCACAGCGTGACCATCGATGGCGATATCGACGGCGATCGACGGGCCGATCTGACGATCAGCGGTGATGCGAACGGCAGCGGCGTGGCAGACGAGGGTGACACGCAGGTGCTGCGCGTTCACCTGACCGATCCGAACGGTAGTGTGCTGCTGACAAGCCTCAACCTCGCGCACGGATTCGAACCATGGCCAGGCGAGCACGATTTCACGTCATCGCGGGATGAAACCATCGGTGGTGTCATTCACATTGGTGGCCGTGGCGACGTAACGTTGCGAGACAGCCATGTGTTCGATGCCGATGGTGATGAATTCGGCGTCGACGAATATGGTCCATATGGCTTTGTCCCATCCGTCATCGGTGTCAACCTCGCCGACCCCGAACTGTCGGTACACATCGAGTCGTCCACGATCTCGGACAATCCCGATGCAATCGGCCTCGGCGTGTCCGGCGGGCAACGCAACCGCGATGGCTCGCTCGAACTCGTCAACAGCACGGTGTCCGGTAGCGACATCGGCATCGATCTGCGGCGCGCCGATATCGACGTGCGGTTCAGCACGCTGGCCGATAACGGCAGCGCGGCGATCCAGTACGGACCCTTCGAATCGGGCGCGCGATTCAGCCACTCAATCGTCTCTGGCGCAGTACTGGGTCAATCGTTCGGGACTGAGAGCCTTGGTTTCAATCTGTTCGCTGATGGTGCTGCGCCAACGATCGATGGCGGCGCGCAGCTCTCGGACATTATCGGTGGCGTCAGCGATCTGGGTGCGCTCGCCGACAATGGCGGACCCACCCCGACCCATTTGCCGGGCACACTCAGCGCTGCGCGCAACGGCGGCGATCCGATTGCGGTGGCGGGCGTCGACGGCATACCCACGACGGATCAGCGCGGCATGATCCGCGGTATCGATCAACTCGACATCGGCGCGGTCGAGTTGGTTGGTAGCGTGGTGAACACACCGCCGACCGTGACGGGCGAAACGGCAACGGCAGTGCGCGATGGTGTGATCACTTTCACTACCGCGGAACTGTTGGCGAACGACGCTGATGTTGACGATGATGCATTGATCATTGTGAGCGCCGATGACGCGCTCAATGGGACGATTGTGCTGGCGAACGATGTGCTCACATTCACACCTGCACCGGAGTACGTTGGACCTGCGTCGTTCGACTACCTGGTCTCGGACGGAGTCGATTTGCGCAACGCACGCGTTGAGCTGACGGTGATAAGGCCAGCCGGGACGGTGATTAGCGGAACGGCGAATGCGGACAATCTAGTCGGCCGTAGTGGCGCACAGACCATCATCGGACTCGCCGGCGATGATGTGATCAGCGGCGGCGCGGGCAACGACCGGTTGATCGGTAGCACTGGCGCAGACCTGTTCAATGGCGGCCCGGGTAACGACACGCTGTATGGCGATGAGGGTGACGACACGTTTAGGTACGCCGACGACGGGGCAGGGTTCGATACAGTATCAGGCGGCAACGGTTTCGACGTGCTGCAGGGCAGTGCGGACAACGATACGTTCGGACTCACGGGATTGGATGCAGGCAGCAGCATCGAACGTATCAATGGCGGCGATGGATTCGACATCATCACCGGCGGCAGCGGTGCGCAGACGCTCGACTTCTCGAATGTCGAACTGATTTCCATCGAGCGCATCGACGGTGCGGCGGGGAATGATCTGATCACCGGTTCCGCTGGAGCGGACGTCATTGTCGGCGGTGCAGGTAACGATACGTTGGACGGTGGTGCCGCCGACGATGTGTTCGCCTACGAAGGCGATGCCAACGGCTTCGATACGGTGTCCGGTGGCACCGGCTTCGATGTGCTGGAAGGTAGCACTGGTGACGATGTCATCGGACTCACCGGATTTGATGCGGGCAACGGCATCGAACGCATCGATGGCGGCACCGGCCATGACATCATCACCGGCGGTAGCGGTGCGCAAACGCTCGATTTCTCCAATGTCGAACTGATCTCGATCGAACGCATTGAGGGCGCGGCCGGCAACGACGCGATCAACGGTTCCGCAGCAGCAGACGTCATCGTTGGCGGTTCAGGCAATGACACGATAGATGGCGGTAGCGGTGACGACATCTTCATCTATGAAGGGAATGCGAACGGCTTCGATACGGTATCTGGCGGTTCTGGTTTCGACGTGTTGTTGGGCAGTGCCGGTGATGATGTCTTCGGACTCACCGGTTTCGATTCGAATAGCGGCATCGAGCGTATCGACGGCGGTACGGGCGTCGATATCGTCAGCGGCGGCAGTGGTGCCCAGACACTCGACTTCTCGAATGTCGAGTTGTTTTCGATCGAACGCATCGAAGGCGCCGCGGGCAATGATGTAATCACTGGCTCGGCCACCGCTGACGTCATCGTTGGCGGTTCAGGTAACGACACGTTGGAGGGCGGTGCTGGCGACGATACGTTGCTCTACGAAGGTGCGAGCAACGGTTTCGATACGGTGTCCGGTGGTGCTGGCTTCGACCTGCTGCGAGGCGGTTCGGACGATGACGTCTTCGGGCTCACCGGGTTCGGCGCAAACAACGGCATCGAAAGAATCGACGGTGGTATGGGTTACGACATCATCACTGGTGGAAGTGGTGCGCAGACGCTCGACTTCTCGAATGTCGAATTAATCTCCATCGAACGTATCGATGGCGCGGCCGGCAACGACTCGATCATCGGTTCGGCCGGTGCAGATTCGATCGTTGGCGGCGGCGGCAACGACACGTTGGTTGGCGGGGACGGCGACGACACACTGCTTTACGAAGGCGCGAGCAACGGCTTCGATACGGTGTCCGGTGGTACTGGCTTCGATCTGCTGCAAGGCAGCGCAAACGATGATGTCTTTGGGTTCAGCCGATTCGATGCGAACAACGGCATCGAGCGCATTGATGGCGGCACCGGTATCGACATCATCGCCGGCGGCAGCGGTGCGCAGACGCTCGACTTCTCCAATGTGGAACTGCTCTCGATCGAACGTATCGACGGTGGCGCAGGCAACGACGCGATCACCGGATCAGCCGGAGCAGACGTCATCGTCGGTGGTGCGGGCAACGATGCGCTTGCCGGCGGTGCCGGCGACGACTGGCTGAGTGGCGAATCCGGCAGCGACACGTATCGTTTTGCGACGGGCTTCGGCGATGACGTGATCGATGAGCAAGGCAGTCTGGGCAACACCGACGTGGTCGCGTTCGACGGCGGCATTGCGAAAGACGATCTCTGGTTGTACCGCCAGGGCGACGATCTTCTGCTGGGTCTGGTCGGCAGCAACGATTCGGTCACTGTTGCTCACTGGTACGCCGATGATACGCAACAGGTGGAGCGCATCGAAGTTGCAAGCTTCGTGTTGCTGAGCGATCAGGTCGACCAGCTGGTTGCTGCGATGGCAGCCTTCGCGCCCCCCACCGGCATTGGCGGCGTGTACACGCAAGCGATGAACGATGATGTGCTGCCGGTAATCGCGGCAGCGTGGCAAGCCAGTGGTTGAAACGCGCGGAAGGGCACCCCGGCATGCGGCGAATGATCGATGAATGGTCGGAGTGAGAGGATTCGAACCTCCGGCCCCCACGTCCCGAACGTGGTGCTCTACCAAGCTGAGCTACACTCCGATGTTTAGCCAGGCGGGAAGACCGCGCATTCTAATGGCGCCTTGTGCCGAAGCCAACAGAAACCGCGGGCCGAAATGAATACACCCGCTTCGTTGTCAGTTCAGGCGCGCGACGCAAAATCGTGCGAGGTCTGCCAAGGCGTCGCGGTATTTGCCATTCGGCAGATCATTGAGTAGGTCGATCGCGCGTTGGGCGTTTACTTCCGCCTCATTTCGCGTCCGTTCGAGCGCACCGCACTGCTTTACTGCAACAATGACTTCTCCGAGTGAGGCGTTCGAGCGCGTCTCGATCGCTTCTCGGACCAGAGCGCGATCGCTCGAGGATCCGTGCCGGAGCGTGTGAATCAGCGGTAACGTCATCTTGCCTTCGGCTAGATCATCCCCGGCATTTTTGCCCATCACACTGGAATCACCCGCGTAGTCGAGCCAGTCGTCGACGAGTTGGTACGCAAGGCCGAGTGCCAATCCGTAGTTGCGCAACGCAACGATGTGCTTGGCTTCGTGCGCCGCGAGCACTGCCGCGGTATGCGACGCGGCCTGAAACAGCATCGCTGTCTTTGCGCGAATAACGTCGAAGTAGTTGGTTTCGCTGATGTCGGCGTTGCCGACGTTGGCGAGTTGCTGTACCTCGCCTTCCGCAATCACGTTGGTGGCATCGGAGAGGATCCCGATGATGTCGAGCCTTCCGAGTTCGACCATCAACTGAAACGCGCGCGAATACAGAAAATCTCCGACGAGCACGCTGGGCGCATTGCCCCACAAATGATTAGCCGTGGCACGCCCGCGGCGCAGGTCGGAACGGTCGACGACATCGTCGTGGAGCAACGTAGCGGTGTGGAGAAACTCGATGATTGCTGCGAGTTTGATGTGATCGTTGCCCTGGTAGCCGAGCGCGCGCGCACCGAGCAGCACCAGCAGTGGCCGCAGGCGCTTGCCGCCGCTTTCGACGATGTGGCGCCCGATCTCCTCGACGAGCCCAACATCCGAGGTGAGCCGATGTGGAATCAGTGTGTTGACCGAGTCGAAATCCTCGGCGACGAGCGCGTAGACGGCTTTGATATCCGATGACGTGATGACGATTGCCGCGGTGTCTGCGTCAATCATCGTACTGGGCATGTGCTGTGCTATCGGTTGTGCCATTCGGAGCGTGCGGCTCGTTGTATTGGGAAATCTTTGCCCGTAGAATTACGCGCCTTTTGCGGGCGCCCTCCGGGATTGGGGCATTGTAATACAGACTCCCAAGGGAATCGTCGTCAGGAGATGGCTATGTTTGCGGTATTCAAGAGTGGTGGCAAGCAGCACCGCGTCAGCGAAGGTGAGGTCGTCCGCCTGGAACTCATCGATGCCGAGCCGGGGGCCGCAGTGCAATTCGACGAGGTGCTGTTGGTCGCCGAAGGCGATAACGTTACGGTCGGCAAGCCCTTTGTCGCGGGCGGCAAAGTCACCGCAGAGGTCGTCGGCCATGAGCGCCACGACAAGATTGGCATCATCAAATTTCGTCGCCGCAAACATTACATGCGCCGCGCCGGTCATCGGCAGTGGTACACCGATGTGCGCATCACGGCAATCACCGGCTAGGAGTCGTTCATGGCACACAAGAAAGCAGGCGGAAGCACCCGCAACGGCCGCGATTCCGAGTCAAAGCGGCTCGGTCTGAAGAAGTTCGGCGGTGAAGCCGTGGTTGCCGGCAACATCATCGTGCGCCAGCGCGGCACGCAATTTCACCCGGGCGACAATGTCGGCTGTGGTCGCGATCATACGCTGTTTGCGACCGCCGATGGTCGTGTGCAGTTTGCCGAGAAGGGCCGTTTGAAGCGCAGAATCGTCAGCGTGGTCGCTGTTGAAGCCTGAGTAGGGCCGTATAAACCGGCGCTATAGTAGCGGTCAGACAGTAGCGGCGAGACGTCATGCAATTCGTCGACGAAGCCACCATCCAGGTTGAAGCCGGTCGGGGCGGCAAGGGCGCGTGTTCGTTTCGGCGCGAAAAATACATTCCGATGGGCGGCCCCGATGGCGGCGATGGCGGCGATGGCGGCGACGTCATCCTCGAAGCCGACGTGGCGCTGAACACGCTGATCGATTTCCGGTATCAATCGCGTTACCGCGCCGAGCCTGGCGCATCCGGTCATCCAAAGAATATGACGGGGCGCGGTGGCGCCGATCTGGTGATTCGCGTGCCCAGCGGCACGACGATCGTCGACGAAGATACGCTCGAGATTCTCGGTGACCTGCCGGAACCCGGCAGTCGTCTGATCGTTGCGCGCGGTGGCCAGCACGGTTTCGGCAACACGCGCTATAAGTCGGCGACGAATCGCGCACCGCGCAAAACCACGCCAGGATTCCCCGGCGAGATCCGCCGTCTGCGTCTGCAACTGAAAGTGTTGGCGGATGTCGGCTTGTTGGGCATGCCGAATGCCGGCAAGTCGACGCTGCTCGCGCGCGTGTCCGCATCACGCCCGAAAATTGCCGACTACCCGTTTACGACGCTGACACCGAATCTCGGTGTGGTGAGGCTCGGCGACGAACACAGTTTTGTGATGGCGGACATTCCGGGCCTGATCGAAGGCGCGGCCGCCGGCGCTGGCCTCGGCACGCAATTCCTGCGGCACCTGGCACGTTGCCGCGTGTTGTTGCACCTGGTCGAACTCGCGCCGCTGGACGGTAGCGATCCAATTGACAATGCGCGCGCGATTGAAACGGAGGTTGCCGCGTACAGTCCGACGCTGATGCGCCGTCCACGATGGATCGTGCTGACAAAGGCCGATGTCGTTCCCAGCGACGAACTTGATCGCATCACTCGGGCGGTCCAGACGGCGTTCGACGCACAACGCACGTTCGTCGTTTCCGCTGTCAGCGGCGACGGCGTAGCCACGCTGCTCGATGCGCTGATGCGCCACATCGATTCCACGCGTGATGCACTGACCAATGATCCGGATCTGTCGGCCGCCGAGGCAACGCTCGATTCGGACATCGCGGCCGATGTATTGCGTCAATCGCTGCTGCGGCGTCCACAGCGTCCGCTGGCAGCGGATAGCGACGTCGCAGCGGAAGAAGAAGCCGATACCGACGCAGTTGATGTGATCTATCGTGCCGACTGACGCGACGAGCGAGGAGCGCGCCGAACGCCAGCGGCTGGGAACGTTGCAGCGCTGGGTCGTAAAGATCGGTAGTTCGTTGTTGACGGCCAACGGTCAGGGCATCGATCGCGAAGCGATTCAACGCTGGGCAGGTGAAATCGCGCACCTGGTGGAGCAGGGTTGCGAAGTGGTGCTGGTAACCTCCGGCGCGATTGCAGAAGGCTGCAGCCGGCTCGGGTTTCGTGAACGCCCAAAGGCGATTCACCAGCTGCAAGCTGCCGCGGCTGTGGGCCAGATGGGCTTGATCGAGGCGTATGAGCGTGGGTTTCAGCGCCATGGGTTGCGCACCGCGCTGGTACTCCTGACGCACGACGATCTATCCAACCGACGTCGCTATCTGAATGCCCGAACCACGCTGCGAACGCTGCTCGAACTCGGTGTGGTCCCGGTTGTCAACGAAAACGATACCGTGGCGACCAACGAAATTCGCTTTGGTGACAACGATACGCTCGCGGCCCTGGTCACCAACCTCGTTGAGGCGCACGTGCTGGTGCTGCTGACCGATCGCGATGGGCTGCATGAAGCGGATCCCGACGCTGATCCCAACGCACCGCTGGTCGGATTTGCGCGCGCCAACGACGCCCGACTCGTCTCGATGGCAGGTACGGGTACGGGCGCTGTGGGCGTCGGTGGCATGGCAACCAAGATCGGCGCTGCGCGCGTCGCGTCCA
Organism: uncultured Gammaproteobacteria bacterium; assembly: GCA_963735085.1. Taxonomy (GTDB): domain Bacteria; phylum Pseudomonadota; class Gammaproteobacteria; order Pseudomonadales; family Azotimanducaceae; genus DATJGR01. The sequence goes on along the minus strand of CAVTJP010000002.1, from coordinate 1,100,444 downwards.
GATCGGGTGCGCGTACCGTGATTGCGCATGGCGGCCGTGTCGATGTATTGGTGGCGCTGCGTGAAGGGGACAGCATCGGTACGCTGCTAGCGCCCGATGTGGAAGTGCTGCTCGCGCGTAAGCGCTGGATCGCCGGCCAACTGAAAACCAAAGGGGAACTGGTGCTCGATGCCGGCGCCGTGCGGGTGTTGAGACACGGCGGCAAGAGCCTTCTGCCAGTCGGTGTGATGACCGCCCGCGGTGCGTTCACGCGCGGTGATGTCGTGCTGTGTCTGGACCCGGACGGCAGCGAGGTCGCGAAGGGGCTGGTCAACTATTCGAGTGACGAATCACTGAAGATCCTCGGCTGCGCAACGCGCGACATCGAGAGCCGGCTCGGTTACATGCGGGAGCCTGAACTGATGCACCGGGACAACCTGGTGCTGCTTTGACCGATTCAGCCCTTCAGGGCTTTGATCTGCGCGTTCATCCGGGCTTTGTGGCGCGCGGCCTTGTGCCGATGGATGATGCCTTTGGTGACCATTCCGTCGATGACCGGGATCGCCGCGGTCAACGCCGCCTGTGCGTCCCCATGGTTGCCGCTCGCGATGGCTGCCTGGGTGCGCTTGATCGACGTGCGAACCATCGAACGCTGGCTGGCGTTTTGACGGCGGCGTTTCTCACTCTGGCGCGCGCGTTTACGGGCGGATGCACTGTTGGCCAAGCTGATCTCCTGCTGCGGGGCTCGAGAAAAATGAAGCGCGACAATATGCCGTCGGGATGGATCAGTGTCAACCGATCGGAGCGGTGACGGGCGCGGCCCGCGCGAAGCCGATCCCGCGACGCCGGCTCCGGATGCGTCCGCCGATGGCGCGCCGAACGATGGCACGGTAGTCGCGCAGACTGCGCAACCGACTCAGAACCTGGGTCGTCATGGCACTGTCGTGGCGAGCATGACGTTGTTGTCGCGCATCTCGGGTCTCGTGCGTGACATGGTGCTGTCGTATTTCTTTGGTGCGACGCCGGCGGCGGATGCATTCTTCGTCGCGTTCCGCATCCCGAATTTCTTCCGCCGGCTGTTCGCCGAAGGCGCATTCTCACAGGCGTTCGTGCCGGTGCTGGCCGGCTACCGCAACGGGCCGGTCGAGGCGCTACGAGCGTTCGTCGCGGTGATGGGCGGTAACTTCATCGTCCTCATGACGTTGATCAGCCTGCTGGGGGTGCTCGCAGCACCACTATTCGTCGTGGTGTTCGCACCGGGTTTCAGTGACGACCCGCAGCGATTGGACATGACTCGCGACATGCTGCGTATCACGTTCCCATACCTCGGCTTCATTTCGCTGACAGCATTCGCCGGCTCATTGCTGAACAGTTTCCATCGCTATGCCATTCCGGCGTTCACGCCGGTGTGGCTGAACGTCACTCTGATCGCCGCCGCGCTGGTCGTCGCGCCGACGTTTGGCGAGCCGGTGGTCGCGCTGGCGTGGGGCGTGTTCGCAGCCGGCCTGTTGCAACTGCTATTCCAGATTCCGGCGCTGCGCGGAATCGGTATGTTGATTCCGCCGCGCGTCGAATTGGGGCATCGGGGCGTCCGCCGTGTTGGCCGCCTGATGATTCCGGCGATATTCGCGGGGTCCGTCAGCCAGATCAACGCGTTGGTCGATACGATGATTGCCTCGCTGCTGGCGACTGGCAGCATCTCGTGGCTCTACTACTCCGATCGATTGATGGAACTGCCGATCGGCCTGGTTGCGGTCACGATCGCAACGGTATTGCTGCCGAATCTGTCGCGCTTGAGTGCCGCGGACGATCTGGCGGCGTTCGGACGTACGATCGATTGGGGGGTTCGCACGTGTCTGTTGTTCGGCGTACCTGCGGCCGCTGCGCTGTACGTACTGGCGCTGCCGTTAATGGCCACGGTTTTCTTTCATGGTGCGATGAAGGCGTTCGACGTCGAGATGGCATCGCTATCATTGCGGATGTTTGCGGTGGGCTTGCTCGGGTTCTCGTTGGTTAAAGTGGCCGCGCCGTCGTATTTCGCGCGCGAGGATACCCGGACGCCCCTGCGTATCGCCGTTATCACGGTCACGACCAATATCGTGCTGAGCCTGGCATTGTTCCGTGTGATGGGCCACGTGGGTGTTGCCTTCGCAACGACCACTGCAGCGATCTTGCAGGCGTATCTGTTGTTGCGCGGCTCGATCCGGCGCGGGTTGTACCGCCCGGATCGCGCGTTCGGCGTGTTTCTGGTGAAGGTTTTTGCCGCGACCGCCGTGATGGTAGTGGGCGTGCTCGCACTGGCGCCGGCTGACGGCGCCTGGCTGCACATGCCCATACACGATCGGGTGTCGTGGATGGCCGCGTTGTGCGCGCTCGGTGGCGCGCTGTACTTCGTTATGCTGCTGATCTTCGGCCTGCGCCCTGCAGATTTGCGCTATCACGTATGAGCGGCGTGCCTTGCGTATAATGCGCGGCGCGCGCTAACCGTTTCAGCCGACTGGACCCCTCATGGAGATCATTCGAGGTCTACACAACGTTCGTCCGCGACACCGCGGCTGCGTCGCGACGATCGGCAACTTCGATGGCGTGCACCACGGCCATCAGTTGCTGCTGGCGCACTTGAACGCCAAGCGCAACGAACTGGGCGCGCCGAGCGTGCTGATTACGTTCGAGCCACTGCCGCGGGAGTATTTTGGCGGCGCTGTCAAGCCTGGACGACTGACGCGATTCCGCGAGAAGGTGACGTTGCTGATGCGTACCGGAATCGATCGGATGATCTGCCTGCCATTCAATGAGCAGGTGTCGCAGATCACCGCGACTTCGGTGATTGAAGATTTTCTGGTAGGGCAGCTCGGCGTTCGTTATGTCGTCGTTGGCGACGATTTTCGATTCGGGCGCGGTCGTGAGGGTGATTACGCGATGTTGAAGCGGGGCGGCGACCGGCTCGGCTTCGACGTCAGCCACATTGGCACACTGACGTTCGATCACGAGCGCGTGTCGAGCACCCGAATCCGCGAAGCGTTGGCCCGTGGTGACATACGCCTCGCGGAAAAGCTGCTCGGGCACACCTTCTTTATCATGGGGCACGTCATCTATGGCCGCCGGCTTGGCACGCAGCTCGGCACGCCGACGGCGAACATTCCGCTGAATCGATACCGCGCGCCGCTCGACGGCGTGTTCGTGGTGCGTGTCACCGGCCTCGATCAGCCGTACGACGGTATCGCCAATGTCGGCATTCGACCAACGGTCGGTGGCAAGGAGCCGTTGCTCGAAGTGCACCTGTTCGATTTCGATCGCGACGTTTACGGAAGGCGGCTGACGGTGACATTTCGCCACAAGCTGCGCGATGAGCAGCACTTCGACTCGCTCGATGCGTTGAAGCAGCAGATTGCAGGCGACGTCATTCAGGCGCGCGAATGGCTGGCCGGCAGCCATGACTAAGTGGTTCGCGCTGGCAGGCATCACCTGGATTATCGACCGCGTAACGAAGACTTTCGTCAGCCATGTGCTGGCGCTGGGTCAGGAAGTTCGCGTGCTACCGGTATTCAGTTGGATCAAGGCGCACAACGATGGCGCGGCATTCAGCTTCTTTGCCGGCGCGAACGGTCGGTGGATGTTCGTAGCACTGGCGGTCGCATTCTCGGTGTATCTGGTGATCGAGATCCGCCGCTTGCCCGCCGAAGAACGCTTGCTCGGCTGGGCGTACGGTCTCGTGCTTGGCGGCGCTCTCGGTAACCTGTGGGATCGCGCGTTGCATGGCTATGTGGTCGACTTTGCGTTGGCGCATTGGCGTGATCATTACTTTCCGATCTTCAATGTCGCGGATTCGGCGATTTCGATCGGTGCTGCGCTGTGGATCCTGGCGATGCTGCGTGACGTGCGTCGCGAGCGCGCTACGCGCTGAGTTGTCGAACGTATGACCGTCGTTGGACCGAACACGCGCGTAACTCTGCATTTTTCGGTGTTACTGGCCAGTGGCGAGGAAATCGATACCACGCGTCGGTCGAAGCCGGCAACGTTCACGGTCGGCGACGGTAGTCTACTGCCGGGATTCGAACAGGCAATGTTCGGTTTGGCGGCCGGCGCCGACGAGCAATTGCGCATTGCCGCCGCCGACGGCTTCGGTGAGTTGCGCGAGGAGAACCTGCGCTTCATGCCACGGACCCAGTTTGGTGCCGTTGCGCCGGAGCCCGGCCTGGTCGTGTCGTTCGCAGGTCCCGGCGGTGAACTGCCCGGCGTCGTACGATCCATCGAAGGTGATCTGGTCGTGGTCGACTTCAACCATCCGCTGGCCGGCAAGGATCTGATCTTCGATGTGTCAATCCTGAAGGTCGAAACCTCCAACTCGTAATTCGCTGATGGCGACTGGATGTCCGCTCGTCGGCACAAAACAACCGCCGGGCGGCATGCCGTTGGGGCTCCTGCATCGTCTCTATAGAGTCCCGCAAGGCGAATAGAGGCACAGCGCATGTATACCCGTGGTTTCACGCTCATCGAGCTTCTCGTCGCCCTGGCGATCATGGCGATCATCTCAGCGGTCGCAGTACCTATCTATACGGAGTACAGCGTTCGCACCCAGCGTACCAATGCAGAAAAGGACCTGATGCTGTGTGCGCAGAGCATGGAGCGGCTGGCGAGCGCGGCGTTCACGTACAAGGGGCTGGTCGGCGGTGCTGATACCGGCGCCGTGACGGCGAATATCTGCACACCGAGCACAACGCTGTACAACATTGCCGTGGTTGCGCCAACAAACGACGACACGTTCACGATCCAGGCGACTCCCATCGCGGGCACCGTGGTGGCGTCCGACGGCAACCTCCAGATCGATGCCAGCGGTGCAGAGGGTTGGGACAAGGACGGTGACGGGACCTTCGAAACAACGTGGGGACACTGATCTGGGGTGACGCTGAAGGGGGACTTTGCCGCCGCTACATTCGCGTTACACCGCTCATGCTGCAGGACTATTCCATTCATCGGCGTTCACTTTCCTTGCCGGCGCGCTTGCCTAGACTGGCTGCACACCCGTCATGGGGTAGTAGCGATGCCGGTTCTCTACCGAACATCGAGTGAGTGACGAGGATATGAACACGGCTTCAACGGCAAGCAAATCGCGGCATGCGCGCGGCTTCACGATCATCGAACTGATGGTGACGTTGGCGGTCGCCGCGGTGCTGATCGGGCTCGCGTTGCCGGCCTTCAACGGTTTCGTCGCACAGCGCACGCTGACCACTCAAGTGAACGACTTCATGGTGGCGATCCAATACGCGCGCAATGAAGCCGGCCGGCGCGGTACCACCGTTTCGGTGCGGGCAGAGGACGCCAGTGCAAACGCCAACGAATGGGGACCGGGCTGGTGCGTCGTCGTCGGCACCGGTGCGTGCACCGGCAACGACCTGCGCGATTTCAAGGCGCTGGGCGCCAATACGCTCAATGCGACCGGCGGGCTCGATGGGATCGACACGCTGTCGTTCAACTCGCAGGGGCTGCTGCTGCTGCCGCCCGCTACCCCGGCGGGCTTCTTTCAATTGTGTAATCCGCAGGAGCACGTCGGTCGCGAGATATCGCTCGCGTTGATCGGACGTGTCTCGAGTCGGGAACCGCCGGTGGCTGAATTGGACTGTGCACCATGATGAACAACACGATGAACAGCAGAACGCAACGCGGCTTCTCGATGATCGAGTTGCTGGTCGCCGTGCTGGTGATGGGCATCGGTGTGCTCGGCATCACCGGGTTACAGATGGTGAGTCTGCAGAACAACCGCGGCGCACTGGTGCGCGGCGAAGCGGTGCAGCTCGCGTACGGCATGCTCGATCGGATCCGTGCCAACCCCGGCTCGAACTACGGCGGTGTGGATCTCGCGACGGCACCGTCGTCTGCGACAGACTGCTACGCCAACGCGTGTACCGCGGCGCAGATGGTCACGTTCGATCAGACGGCATGGAAATGTTCGCTGGGCAAGTGGAACACCAATGCGAACTGTATCCCGCTGCGCAACGGGACAATTCTGCCGGCGGCGGCGGACGATCCTGGCTTGCCCAGCGGCGACGGTCAGATTGCGGTCAATGCGGGCACCGGCATCGTGACGATCACGGTGCAGTGGCAGGAGCCGAACCAGCCGGCACCGACGTCCATCTCCATCGACAGCGAGGGATGAGGCGAACATGAACATCATCAAAACGCGGCAGAGCGTCAGACAACAACAGGGCTTTTCGCTGATCGAACTGATGCTGGCGCTGGCGCTGGGCGTCATCGTGACCGCGGGTATCGTGACGCTGTTCGTCGGTAACAACCAGACGTATGCGTTGCTCAATGGGCAATCGCGGATGCAGGAAAACGCCCGCTTCGCCATTGATTTCATCAGTCGCGATGCACGCACAGCCGGTTATTTCGGCTGCGATCCGGAGCCGGGCAAGATCTACAAAACCCTCAATGGGGCATGGAACCAGCTTTTCGAATTCGACATCACGACGCCGATTCAGGCCTACCACGGCGATACGAACGGCAATAGCGTTAACGACTGGAAGCCTGCGCTGACGACGTTGCCAAGGCTCGGTTCCGCAGTCGGTTACATCGCCGCCAACGGCATCGATATCACCAAGCTGAAACCGCTCAGCGACATCCTGGTGTTGCGTCACGTCGAGGTGCCCGGTGCGCGCCTTGCCGCAATCGTGCAATCGGATTCCAACCCTACGGTGGAGGTGCCTGCCGGTGGTCTGGGTTTCACCGATGGCAACTTCGTTGCGATCAACAACTGCGAGCAGGCCACAGTGTTTCGCATCGCCAGCATTGCCACGGCCGGAACGAAGGCAACGCTGGTGCGCGACACGGCGCCCGCGATCGGCCTTGGCACTTTCCAGAACGCACCGCTGGGTTCGCTGTCGCCCACGGGCATTCCATATGGCGAGGCCAACAACGCGCAAGGTGCCAACGTCGGCCGCGTGCTGACGGACATCTACTACGTGGCGCAGGGCAGCGGCACCAACAATCGCAATCAGGTGCCGTGGTCGTTGTGGCGCAAAACCAGTGAAGACGCGCCGGTCGAACTGATCGAAGGTATCGAACGGCTCGAGGTACGCTTCGGTGTCGATACGACGCCGACCGACACTGCCAACACGACGAACCAGTACGTCACGCCCGAAAACGTCGGCGCGAACACGATTCGCGCTGTGCGCGTGTCGGTGACGGCCAACAGCGTCGATGTGGTCGCCAACGATTCCGCGACGCCGCTGAAACGGACGTTCAGCCAGACCATCAGTCTCAGGAATTAGGTGCGCGCTATGAAGAATCAGCGAGGAGTCGCCCTTTTCATCAGTCTCGTTCTGTTGCTGGTGCTTACGATCATCGGCGTGTCGGCGGTACAGACGACGAGCATGGAAGAGCGCATGGCGCGCAACACCCACGACAGCGTGCTCGCGTTCGAGTCGGCCGAGGTCGCGTTGCGAACGGCAGAAGCATTCCTGCGTAACAACGTCAATTCGACGGCGCTGTTTCCACCGGGCGGCAACAACGGTTTGTGGAAGGCATCGGACTACGGTGAAACCGAGCGCTGGGAGCAGGCGAATGTCTGGACCGGCAACAACAGCGTCGAAGTGGCTGCCAATACGCTCGAGGGCGTGAAGCAGCAACCGCGTTACATCATCGAATGGGTCGCCAGCGTACAGCGCACGGACAACCCTTATTTGCAGAACAGCTCGTACTCGTCGCTGTTCGACCGCATCGAAATTTTCCGAATCACAGCCCGCGGCGTCGGCGGCACCACCAACGCACGAGTGCTGCTGCAAAGCACATTCGGCCTGATTTTCTAGCGTGACCCATGCGACTGAACAGCAGTGGCACGAGGAGGTTTGAGATGGTTCGCCTTAGCAGAATAGGTCAGGACAAGATTGCCGCGACGCTTGCGTTGCTGCTGGTCTGTTGGGGCGCTGGACAGCCCGCGTTTGGTTCCGGTTTTCCGCCGTTCGCGTTTTCACAGAGCGTGACGACGGCGGAGGACGCGCCGTCGCCGATCACGCTGGCGGCCAACGATCCCGAAAGCGATCCGCTGACGTTCAACGTCCTGGCCGCGCCGGCTAACGGGATTTTGAGCGGCGCACCGCCGAATCTGACGTATACGCCGAATGCCAATTTCAACGGGTCAGACAGCTTTACTTTCAATGCCAATGACGGTAGTTCGAACAGCGCACCTGCGACGGTGTCGATCACGGTGACGGCGGTCAACGATGCGCCGGTGGCGACCGCCCAGGCGGTAACGGCGACCGAAGATACGCCGCAGCCGATTACGCTCGCGGCGACGGATGTGGAAGGCGACCCGCTGACGTTCACGGCCGGCGCACCGACCAACGGCACATTGAGTGGCACCGCACCCAACCTGACGTACACGCCGAATGCCAATTTCAATGGCGCCGACAGCTTCACGTTCACTGCGAACGACGGGCAAGTAGACAGCGCACCTGCGACGGTGTCGATCACGGTGACGGCGGTCAACGATGCGCCGGTGGCGACCGCCCAGGCGGTAACGGCGACCGAAGATACGCCGCAGCCGATTACGCTCGCGGCGACGGATGTGGAAGGCGACCCGCTGACGTTCACGGCCGGCGCACCGACCAACGGCACATTGAGTGGCACCGCACCCAACCTGACGTACACGCCGAATGCCAATTTCAATGGCGCCGACAGCTTCACGTTCACTGCGAACGACGGGCAAGTAGACAGCGCACCTGCGACGGTGTCGATCACGGTGACGGCGGTCAACGATGCGCCGGTGGCGACCGCCCAGGCGGTAACGGCGACCGAAGATACGCCGCAGCCGATTACGCTCGCGGCGACGGATGTGGAAGGCGACCCGCTGACGTTCACGGCCGGCGCACCGACCAACGGCACATTGAGTGGCACCGCACCCAACCTGACGTACACGCCGAATGCCAATTTCAATGGCGCCGACAGCTTCACGTTCACTGCGAACGACGGGCAAGTAGACAGCGCACCTGCGACGGTGTCGATCACGGTGACGGCGGTCAACGATGCGCCGGTGGCGACCGCCCAGGCGGTAACGGCGACCGAAGATACGCCGCAGCCGATTACGCTCGCGGCGACGGATGTGGAAGGCGACCCGCTGACGTTCACGGCCGGCGCACCGACCAACGGCACATTGAGTGGCACCGCACCCAACCTGACGTACACGCCGAATGCCAATTTCAATGGCGCCGACAGCTTCACGTTCACTGCGAACGACGGGCAAGTAGACAGCGCACCTGCGACGGTGTCGATCACGGTGACGGCGGTCAACGATGCGCCGGTTGCGACCGCCCAGGCGGTGACGGCGACCGAAGATACGCCGCAGCCGATCACGCTGGCGGCGACGGATGTGGAAGGCGACCCGCTGACGTTCACTGCGGGCGCGCCAGCGAACGGCACGTTGAGTGGGACGGCACCGAATTTAACCTATACGCCCAACCTCAACTTCAACGGCTCGGACAGCTTCACCTTCACTGCCAATGACGGCACGGTGGACAGTGCTCCTGCGACGGTGTCGATCACGGTGTCCTCTGTGAACGATCCTCCAGTCGCGACCGCCCAGGCGGTAACGGCGACCGAAGATACGCCGCAGCCGATTACGCTCGCGGCGACGGATGTGGAAGGCGACCCGCTGACGTTCACGGCAGGCGCGCCAGCGAACGGCACGTTGAGTGGCACCGCACCCAACCTGACGTATACGCCCAACGCCAACTACAACGGTCCGGATAGTTTTACGTTCACGGCCAACGACGGTCAGGCGGACAGCGCGCCGGCGACGGTGTCGATCTCGGTGACGCAGGTAAACGATCCGCCCACCGTTACGGCGCCGGTCGCCGATATGAGCCCGAACGAAGACTCACCGCCCATCGTGATCCCGTTGGGTGCGCACTTCGGTGATGCCGACATCGCGACGAACGGCGATGTATTGACCTATACGGTCACGTCGAACGACGACCCGACGGTGGTGAACTCCTCGATTACCGGGTCGGACCTCACCTTGACGTTCCCGCCGAACGCGAACGGTGTGGCGAACATCACGGTTCAAGCCCGCGATACCGCGGGGGCTACGGTGTCAGATAGCTTTGTCGTGACGGTTAATCCGGTCGACGACATACCCGTTGCGGTCGACGACAGCGCGACGATGAACGAAGACGGTGGTTCCGTCGATATCGACGTGCTGGCCAACGATTCCCACGGTGACGACCCGACGACAGTCATCAGTGCCGGAACGACGCAGGTGATCGGCACAACCAGCTACCCGGACAGTTCCGAAACGACACCGACGACGGTGCTGGACGAGACGGGCACCGATGTGACGCTGCCAAACGGTTCGCTGGTGATCAACGGCAACATCATCACGTACACGCCGAAGGACAACTACAACGGCACCGACCACTTCAGCTATACCATTCAGGATGCGGACGGCGAGACGTCGACGGCAACCGTGACGGTGACCATCAATGCGGTGAACGATCCGCCGAGGCTTTCCGGCAACGTAACGTACACGATCGCTCAGGGCAGTGTTCTCGACATCGTCGCGTCCGGTGGGCTCGCCGATCAGGCGTACGATCCGGATGGCGATCCGATCTCGGTGATCGACGATACGCAACCGGCGTCGCTCGGCATGGGTTTTGCGCCCACGCTTACGTCCGCGCCGGACGGTTCGTTCACGTACACGCCCGACGTGACGTTCGTCGGCCAGGATTCGTTCGTGATCCGCTACGACGACGGTACTGCGACGTCCACGCCGGTCACGGTGACGATCAATGTCGTGGCGGCAGCGCCCCCGCCGACGCCCCCGCCGCCGGGTGACGTGAACGCCTATTTCCCGCTTGCCAACGTGCCCCTCGAGGATGCCGTCAGCGCCGAGGCCAACGTGCTCGTCGTCATGGACGACTCGGGCAGCATGGACTGGGGCATGATGACCGACGATACCGAGGGTGAGTTCTGGTTGACCAACGCAGGCATCAAGGACAGACATACGGGCTCGTACACGTACGATTACCGCTATTTGTTGCCGTTGACGACCAACGTTTACGGCAACGGCAATATCATGCCGACCGAGGAAGGGCTCGCCGCAGACGGCAGCGGCGCATTTGGCACCCCTAGCGTTGGCAATCCCGAGTACGAGGTCTACGGTGTCTGGCGCGCCCGCAACTCGCAGTACAACACCGTCTATTACAACCCGCAGATCCAATACAAGCCGTGGGTTGGCCTCAACCGCAACAACGTTGATTTTCCAAACGCGCCGCCGACTGCGGCACCGCTGGATCCGTACGATGTACCGATTCAAACGATCGACCTGACGAAACCGATCACGTTCACGTCGAACCGCGTACCGCAGTTGCACAATAGCGGTTCGTACAGAAACGTCACCAACAAAAACATCTATCTGCCGCAGTACTACACGACCACCGCAACCGGTCGCCCGGCATGGAACGACTCGCACACGCAGATCGAGATTCTCAACAACGGCACCACCTACGCTGGCGGCCCTGCGCGCGGTGACTGTGCGGTCGGCGACGGCGATCCGATGACGTGTACCTATGCGCAGGAGATCCAGAACTTCGCCAACTGGTTTACCTACTACCGCAGCCGTGAGTACACCGCGAAGGCCGCACTCGGCCGCACCATCGCCGACGTGACGGATATTCGCGTTGGTTATGTCGTGCTGAACAATTCCAACGAGCGCATTCCGGTCGCATCGATGAACAACTCGTATCAGGTCGGCAACAAGAAGGCGCTGCTGAATCAGATCTATGAGATCAGCTCGAACAATGGTACCCCGCTACGCAAAGCGCTGGACAAGGCCGGTAGATATTTCTCGTGTAAGAGCGGCGATTCGTTCGGTAGCAAGTACAACAGTTCGCCGGGTGATGCGGCCTGCCCGATCCTGGCGTCGCCGGAAGGAGAGTGCCAGAACAACTTCACGCTGTTGTTCTCGGACGGCACGTGGAATGGATCCTACAGCGGCGGCAACAACGACGGCGACGATAACACCGCGTTCGACGGTGGGAAATTCGCCGATACGGTATCGGGCACGCTGGCAGACGTCGCGATGTACTACTACGAGCACGATCTGCAGCCGACACTGATCAATGGCGTACCAACGACTGCGCGCGACATTGCCGGTGCCCCGTCGTCCGCGTTCGGTAACTCCGGCGAGACGACATTTCAGCACATGACGACCTACACGATCGGGTTCGGTCTGCAGGGGCTGATCGATCCCGCCACCGTGCAGGCGCTGCCGTATGCGACGCCGTTTGCGTGGGGCAATCCGTTCAACGATACCGCGGCGAAAATCGACGACATGCTGCACGCCGCGGTGAACGGCCGCGGCCAGGCACTCTCGGCGAACAACCCGGTGCTGCTGTCGAGTGCGCTGCAGAGCGCGTTCCAGGACTTCTCGAATGGTTCGGTCTCGGTGAGCGCGGTGGCGTTCAACTCAACCGCACTACGCGAACAGACCGTAGAATACCGCGGCTTCTTCAATCTGAAGTACAACACCGGCGACCTGCGCGCGCTCAATGTCGATGCGTCGACGGGCGTCGTCGACGAAGCCAATCCGATCTGGCGTGCGGCGCCGATACTCGATTCGGTCTCACCGGCAAATCGGGTGATCGTTACCTACGATCGTGTCAACGGTACCGGTGTTCCGTTCCGCTATGGGAACCTCAATGCCAACCAGCGGATCGTGATGAACGCGAACGAAGTGAACTATATTCGCGGTGACCGCAGTCTGGAGGAACCCAACGGTTCGTTCCGCGCGCGGCCAGCAGTCGAAGGTCTGCTCGGCGACATCGTCCATTCGGCACCGCAATTCGTCGGCGCTCCGCGCGCGATCCGCCGCGATCAGTCGCCTTATCCGACGACCGACCTGTACTCGGCATTCAAGGACGCTTCAGCGGCCCGCGAACCGCTGGTCTATATCGAGGCCAACGACGGCATGCTGCACGGATTCAACGCGGTCAATGGGACTGAGCGGATGGACTACGTGCCCAACAAGCTGATCGACGGCTCGCAGAAGTTCCAGAACGTGCTCGATCAGTTGACGTTGCTGACCTACCAGCATCGATTCTTTGTTGACATCACGCCGTCGGTCGAGGATGTCTACATGCCGCCGCACATCGGTTCGATTGCCAAGCAGTGGTCGACGGTGCTGGTCGGGGGCCTCGGCGGTGGTGGCAAGGGATACTTCGCGCTCAACGTCTCGAATCCGACTGTGGATTACACCAGCGAGGCGGCTGCCAGCAACGCGGTGCTGTGGGAGTTCACCGACGCAGACGATACTTATCCCGTCGACAGCAACGGAGTGCCGTTGGGTGGCGCGGTTGGCGCGAAGGTGGATAAGTATGGTCTACCTATCAAGGACCTCGGCTACACGTACAGCGCCGCGCAGATCGTCATGACCAACGCCAACGACAGCGCTACGCCGCCGAACAAGAAATGGGCTGCTGTATTCGGTAATGGCTACAACAGCACCGCCGGTATCGCTAAGCTGTTCGTGCTGCCGCTCGAAGGCGGCCTCGACGGCTGGCAACCCGGTGACTTCACCAAGATCGACACCGGTGAAGGCGTAAAGTCGGCGCCCGACGTACAGGCTGGTCTACCAAATGGGCTGGGTACGCCTGCGATCATCGACGTCGATCTCAACGGTACGGCGGATATCGCCTATGCCGGTGACCTGTTCGGCAACCTGTATCGGTTCGATATCTCGAATTCCGATCCCACCAAATGGAAAGCCACCAAGCTGTTCCAGGCGACGTATACGCGTGGCGGGGTCACAACGCGCCAGCCGATTACGACGCAACCGTATGTCATAAAGAACCCGACGCAAGCTGGTTTCATCGTGATATTCGGTACGGGCAGCTACGTCACTGAGAACGATGGCGTCTCGACGGAAATCCAGTCGGTGTATGGCATCTGGGATCGAGGCGAGATTGCGCCGCCGACCGCCAACAGTAATGCCAAGGCGACGCGGCTGGTTCAGCAGGTGGTGACCAACGTGGTCGATGAAACCAATGCCGCGTTCCAGAATTTGCGGATCGTGTCTGCCAATCCGGTGGCCTATACGCCGGACAACGGTGCAACGCCAGGCGTCTATGGCTGGTACTTCGATCTCGATCTGCAGCGCCCGTCGGTGACATTACAGGGCAATCCGAATCCGGACACGACCGGGGCGGCGCCACCGGCAGCGCAGTTCCCGGGCGAGCGCGCGATTCGTCGCTTCGTACCTCGTGGCAACGAACTGTTGATCACGACGGTGGTGCCGCGGGATGCGAACACATGTCTGCGCTCGCCGCCGGGTTCGACGTTCCCGATCGATGCGTTGACCGGCGGGAATCCGAAGCGCGCCATTCTCGACCTGAATAACGATGGCGTCATCGACGGCCAGGACTTCGTCACGATCGGCGGTGTGCAGTACGCGGCCGGTATTCTGTTCAGTACAGATGATTTGAACGGTCAGCTCGTCGACCCGTCGCTGTTGCTGGGTACCGGCGCTGCGGATTTCCTGTTCCTGTCGGGCGGTGACCAACAGCTCACGATTCGTGTCGCGGGGCCGGAAGATTCGAAGACAGGCCGGCTGTCGTGGCGCGAACTCGATGATGCGAATTGAGGAGAACTTCATGATCGCCAGATCTATTCGTATGCGCATGCAGCTTCTAGCGCTGCAGTTTCGGAGCGGGCTCGCGCGAGGGCTGGTGCTGGCAGCGGTGCTATTGTCGATGGCGCCGCTTGCCAGCGCAGACGACGGTGACTTTCGGATCGAGACACGGCAGGGCACGGTGCAGTCGACTGACTTCGCCGCCAACAAGATGGTTGTCGGCGGAGTGTCCTACGATGTCGCGCTCGACGCGAACGTCACGCTTGGTGGCACCTATGGTGCCTTTACGATGATCAAGACGGGCATGAACGTAGAGATTGTGCTTCGCCGCTATCTCGCCTCGGGCCAGCGCGAGGTGATCGAGGTGCGGGAGTTACCACCCGGCGTCAAGCCCGAGGAGTATTGAGCCCGTAGCCCGATCATGGGCAGAGCACCGGTTGCCCTTGCGCGTCTTCCGGAATCCCATCGTGATTCGTATCGGGTGCCGCGCGCGATCTGGCTTGGGCGTTGATGATGACCTCACGCGCGAAGCGTGGATCGCCGTCGGGCGGGCAATACAGCAGATGACCGTTCTGCCAGTCTGTAAGACCTGACGGACGCATCGTCAGATAGCTTCGATTTCGAAACGAGCGCCAATAGATCCGAGCACCGTTGTCGAAGCCGGGTAGCCGTCGCAGTATCCGTTCCTCTGAATCCACGCGACCATTGGCGTTGGCGTCCGCAAACATCAGCGCGCCGAGATGCCAGGTGTCGCGCGCGCCGCACGCCGTTGCTGTGGCACTCGGACACAGCACGACAGGCGTACGCAGGCTGACCGCGGTATGACGTGCGCTCTGCAGCGCACCAAGCAACTGATTCAATGCAACTGCTGAGCGATTGCGTTCGACGAATCCTTGGAACGCAGGTAGCGCGAAGCCCGTCATGACACCGACTACCGCCAGTGTGATGAGCATCTCCGGGAGGGTGAACGCCGACGATTTGCGCATAGGTGCATTGCCCCATGGCGCACACGATGCAGCCAGGCGAAATCGACGTCGGGTGATGTGCGCCGTTGCCGCACTGGCGCCTACTCGAGGCCGAGTTTTTTCAGCCGGTAGCGCAGCGCGCGGAACGTAATGCCGAGGTTCTTCGCGGCGGCCGTTTTGTTCCAGCGAGTCGCCTCGAGCGCGTCGGTGATCACGCGCCGCTCGATTTTCTCCAGAAAATCCTCCAGCGATTCGCCCGGCGGCAGTTGCGCGCCTGCATCAGCCGCGGATGAGACAGGCACATCGCTTTCGGGCGCGGCGGTCGTCGGCGCTACCGGCGCGTGCCGTCCGGCAGTAAGATTCAGGTCGCCCGCGCGGATGCGGTTTTTCTCACACAGCGTAAATGCGCGTTCGAGCACGTTCTCGAGTTCGCGCACGTTGCCCGGAAACCCATAAGACGTGAGCGCCTCAACAGCATCGTCGGTGATCTGTGGCGCGGCCGTGCCGTATTCTTCCGCCAGGCGTGCGAGAATTTCATTGGCCAACAGTGGAATGTCGTCAGTGCGCTCGCGCAGGCTTGGCACTGCGAGTTCAATCACGTTGAGGCGATAGTACAGATCCTGCCGGAATCGTTGCGCGGCCACTTCCGCGGCGAGGTTCTTGTGGGTTGCGCAGAGCACGCGCACGTCAATCGTCGATTCCTGCTGGCTGCCGACAGGGCGAACCATTTTTTCCTGAATCGCGCGTAACAGCTTCACCTGCATAGGTAGTGGCAGATCGGCCACTTCGTCCAGAAACAGCGTGCCGCCGCTGGCGGCCTGGAATAGCCCTTCCTTGTCGGCGACCGCACCGGTGAAACTGCCTTTCTTGTGGCCGAAAAATTCGCTTTCCATCAATTCCGATGGAATTGCTCCGCAGTTCACCGGTACGAAGGGCGCATCGGCGCGTGGTCCTTGCTCGTGAATCGACCGCGCGGCGAGTTCTTTACCGCTACCACTCTCGCCGCTGACATAGATCGGCGCCTGGCTACGCGCCAGACGTGCAATCTGGTCACGTAAAAGTTGCATGGCGGGCGAGCGCCCTGTCAGGCGGATGGTCGTATCCGGTGGCGGTTCGAGCCCGGAAAGCTTCAGTGCGGTGTCGACCAATGCGCGCAGTTGATCCAGGTCCACGGGCTTCTGGACGAAATCGAACGCGCCAGCCTTCAACGCGATGATGGCGGTGTCCATGTTGCCATAGGCGGTAATCACGGCGACCGGCAGGCCGGGGTGATTGGCATTGATGTGGCGGACAAGTTCGATGCCGTCGCCGTCGGGCAAATGCATGTCCGTCAGACACAGATCGAACTGCTGTGATGCGAGTAACTCCCTAGCGCCTCGCACATCCTTGGCGGCCTTGGTTTCGATATCCATACGGCCCAGAGTAATCTCCAGCAGTTCGCGGATATCCGGTTCGTCATCGACAATGAGTGCGCGTTTGGTCATCGAAGATCCTCAAGTTTCGCTGGCGCTATGCGGTGATCCGATCCGGGTGCGCAAACGTAATGCGAAAACAACTGCCGCGGTTCGGGTTGCGCGTATACGTCACGCGGGCCTGGTTGGCTTCGCACAGTTCACGCGTAAGGTAGAGGCCGAGCCCGGTTCCTGTTCGCTCCGTCGTGAAAAACGGTTCGAAAAGGTGGCTGATTTGTTCGTCGGCGACCCCAGGCCCATCGTCAACCACGTTCAAATACGCGCGATCGGTGGTCGCGTCGATGCCGCCTTCAATCACAAGCTTCGCATGGCCCGTCTCTTCCTTGCTGTAGCGCAGACCGTTGAGGACAAGGTTCGTGACGGCTTGGTTCAATTGGCCGGGATCGACTCGAACCTCCGTGGAATCGGGATTCACGCTGATGTGAATCTCCACCTCATCAGGCATCGACTGACGAAACTCCGCCACGAATTCCGTGAGCCATGCAAGTAGATTCAGTCTAATCGGCGACGGTGGGCTGCGCCGTGACAGTTCCAGCACATTCTCGATGACGCCATTCAACCGGCGCGACTGCATGTTGATGATGTCTGTTAATCGCGTGTCGCCTTTGTCCAGATTGCGCGATTCGCTCAGCAGCTGGCCGGCGTGACTGATTGCCCCGAGCGGGTTGCGTATCTCGTGCGCGATGCTTGCCGACAACCGGCCGAGCGCTGCCAGTTTGAGTTGCTGCGCTTGCTGCTGAATCTCGACGGTGTCTTCGAGGAACACGATCACGTCGGCGTCGGGACGCTCGGGTCGTACAGCACTGAAATTCGCGCGGATTTCCGGAGTCGTTGGCGCGATATCGAACGGTCCGGTCCGCACGGTCGTGTCGGCACGCCAAGCGTGAAGCCGCGCGAGCAACGGTTGCGGCAAAGCCGGCGCGGATTCGTCATGTGCTGCGAGGCCGAGAAGCGAACGCGCCGACTGATTCAGCACACGCGGCAGATCTTCGCCGTCGACAACGATGATGCCTGTGCGCATGCGCTGAATGATCGATCGATTGACGCGTTCGAGATCAGCCACTTCCGCCGCTCGCGCTAGCGCTGTGATCTCGGTGCGGCGCAGACGAGCCGACAGCGTCTGAATCGCAAACGACGTTGCGAAATAGATTGCCCCAAGCACCCCAGCCTGAAAGTAATCGCTGCGATAGTCGGGCGGCACGAGCGACACATAAAA
The DNA here is from genome assembly GCA_963735085.1 of uncultured Gammaproteobacteria bacterium. GTDB lineage: Bacteria > Pseudomonadota > Gammaproteobacteria > Pseudomonadales > Azotimanducaceae > DATJGR01. The sequence goes on along the minus strand of CAVTJP010000002.1, from coordinate 1,082,192 downwards.
CTCTTCGTACAGCACGACGATCGTGGCGACGGCCGCGAGAAATGCGCTGACGCGACCTGTCACGAGCACCGCACCGGCGGCGACCGCCACCAGAATGACCACGCCGAGTCCGCTGCCGACACCGCCGGACAGATACATCATCCCGGTTAGCGTTGCGATGTCGAACAGTACGAACGTCACGGCTGCGAGTTGGCGTCGAAAGAACCGCGTCGGCAACGCTTGGGTGCTGACCGCGCTGAGCAGGTTGATGCCGACGTAACACAACGTGATCCAGAGGAACGTTTCCGGGTGCAGCCGCCCCAGCCGGGTTTCGGTGTAGTGCTGCAGAAACATGGCCAGCAGCGCAACGCCCACGAAGACGCGATAGTAGTTGTAGATCTTCAGCAGGTTGACGTTGAGCTGAAAGCGTCGCTGCTCGATCTCCGCGACAATGTCTTCTGCAAATGCAGTCATGCGGCGGCTTTCGTCAGCCCTGCTTCTGCGCCGCGGGAGCCGGACTCGGCGATGCTGTCGCAGCCGGTGCGCTTGAAGTCGTATCGATCGTGATCGGCGGCGGTACGGTGGGTCGATCGATCAGACCAAAGGTCATCATATTGAGCCACGATCGATCGCGATCGAAAGCCTGTTGACGAAAGACGAAACGACCCTGTTTGTCGAATGCCGGGTAGTGTGGATCGTTGAGCGCAAGTACGCGCAACGCATCGTTGGCAGCGTGGGGCAGGCCGAGGCGCCAGTTGGCTTCGATCAGGATCGCCAGTGCGTCGTCGACTGACTGCGATTGCGAGTAGTGCTCGACAACGTTGCGCGCGCGATTGGCTGCCGCGACATATGCGCCTCGCTGCATATAGAACCGTGCCACGTTTATTTCGTATTTCGCCAGCACGTTGACGAGGTAAATCATGCGTTGGCGCGCGTCGGCGGCGTACTCGCTCTCCGGGTGCTTCTCGAGGAAGTCGGCGAAATCAAGATACGCCTGCCTCAGGTTGGTCGGATCTCGTTTACTGATGTCCGTCGCGGAGAAGCGATCGAGTAAGCCGCGATCTTTGGTGAACTCGGCCAACGCCTTGATGTAGTAGGCGTAATCGACATTCGGATGCTGAGGGTGCAGCCGAATGAATCGGTCCGCGGCGCTGCGCGCGGCTTCCGGTTGAAACGACATGAAATTTGCGTAAATCAATTCGAGTTGCGCCTGCTCGGCGTAGCGGCCGAATGGAAAGCGTGCGTCGAGCTTCTGCAGCTTCGTGATCGCTTCCCGATAGTTTCCCGAGCGCAGGCTCGACTGCGCACTGCGATAAAGCATCTGTTCGGATGATTGCTGATCATTGTCCTCGTGCTTGCCGTGGCCGAACGGCCAGCAGCCGCCAAGCAGCATCAAGACGGTGAACAGGCAAACGAGTCGTGTCATCAGATCGGAGCCGGGCGCTAAAATCGGCGGTAGTTTACTAGGACTTCAACGTGAATGGATGCATTGCCCGCCAGCAGAAATATCAGTCGCACGATTAGAGTCGGCGCGCATCAGGCGGGCCAGCGTGTCGATAAGGCCGCTGCGATGTTGTTGCCGGAGTTCTCGCGAACGCAGCTGGTCGCCTGGGTGAAAGACGGCAGCCTCACACTCGACGGACGCGTGGTGCCGGCGAAAGAACGCGTATTTGGTGGCGAAATGCTGACATTGGACGCAGCGCCGCTGGAATCCGCCCGTTGGGACGTGGCGCAGCCGGTAGCGTTCGATGTGCTCTATGAAGATGAACACCTGTTGATCATCGACAAGCCCTCCGGCGTCGTTGTACACCCAGGTGCTGGCAACCCCGACCACACGCTCGTCAATGGACTGATTCAGATCCGACCAGCGCTGGCCGCTCTGCCGCGGGCGGGCATCGTGCATCGGTTGGACAAGGACACCAGCGGGTTGCTCGTCGTCGCGGCGAGCGCCGCGGCGCTGCGTGCGCTGACAACGGCAATGGCGCGTCATGATGTGTCGCGACGTTATCGTGCGGTTGTCGAAGGCGTCTTGAGTGGCGGACGGACGATCGATGCGCCGATCGGTCGCGACCCGAGCAATCGGACACGCCAACGCGTCGCGTCCGCGGGGCGTCCGGCGCTGACGCGTATCCGTGTGCTAGAACGCTATCGTGCGCACTGTCTGGTGGCGGCGGAACTCGCCACCGGCCGGACGCATCAGATACGGGTACACCTTGCGTCTGTTGGCCATCCGTTGGTCGGTGATAGGCGCTACGGTGCCCGCGGACGCCTGCCGCAGCGCCCCTCAGCCGCGTTGCTGGGTGCGATACGCGCGTTTCGCCGTCAGGCGCTGCATGCGGCGGAACTGGAATTCGTGCACCCGAACACCGGCGCAGCGATGGCGTTTGCCGCACCGATGCCCGCGGATCTCACCGACCTGATTCGTCACCTCGAACAAGATCGATTGGCGGATGCCACGGACGACGGAGTATGACGTGACGGCAGGCATTGAGTCGGTCGCCGTCACCTGGCCCGCGCCGGCAAACGTGCACGCGGTGGTGACAACCCGGCACGGAGGCGTCAGCAGTGATCCGTATGCCTCGCTCAATCTCGCCGCACATTGTGGCGACGATCCGTCTTGTGTCCGCGAGAATCGTGCGCGATTGGCTGCTGGTTATCGAGTGCCACCGGTCTGCTGGCTGGATCAGGTGCACGGAACACATGTGGTGGATGCCGGCGTCGATTACCGGGCGCCGCCGGCGGCTGACGCGTCATGGTGTCGAACGAACGGGCGCGCTTGTGCGATTTTGAGTGCCGATTGCCTGCCGGTTTTGATCTGCGACCGGGCCGGGTCGTTGGTTGCCGCAGCACACTGCGGATGGCGTGGGCTGGCCAATCGCATCCTGGCCGCATTGGTGAACCAACTGGCGGTGCCGGCCGATGATCTGCTGGTCTGGTTCGGTCCGGCGATCGGCCCACGACACTATCAGATTGGCGAGGAGGTCCGTACCGCGCTTCAGCAGACGATTGCTGCGCCAGCCGCCATCGCTGCGTTCGTGTCGTCGGACGTTGCGAACAAGTGGCAAGCCGATCTGTATGCCGTTGCGCGCGCGCAACTCAATGCGCTCGGCATCACGGCTGTTTATGGCGGGGGATACTGTACCTATGGCGAGTCGCGCTTCTATTCATACCGTCGCGACGGGGAAACCGGACGTATGGCGAGCCTGATATGGCTGGCTGAAGGCTAAGGGGGTCAGAACGACTTTTCCTGCAAAAGTCGTTCTGACCCCCTTATCTTCCTTGTCTTTCAGTCGTTGGACTTGGCGACGGCGGTGTCCGGCGCGGCAGCGCTGCAATTGGTGACGATTCCGCGCTGTGCTTCAGCGATGCGAGACTGCCGCTCTTCCTCCGGCATTTTGACTTCCTGGCCGTCCGGGTTTGTAACGCGAATTCGTCCTGCACTGGACAACTTGGCGAGAACTTCCTTGGAACGCGTGCAGTTTGCTTCTCGAATTCGCGCGATCTCGTCCTTTCGCGCCGTCTCTGCGGCCTTCAGCTTGTCGAGCATCGCCTGCTGTTGCGGGCTCAGTTGGGGTTCAGCGGGCTTTTCGGTCTTCGGCGGAGCGGCTGCGACAGCAACAGATGGCGCGCCGTCGACCGTGTGAATCTCTTCGCCTTTGACGCCGTATGGCAGTTGTTGTGCGTACGTGACAACGCCGTTGGCATCGACGTAACGATAGATCTCGGACCCCATCAGCACTGGGAGGGACAGCACCAGAACCAGTAGTCGGACGCGCATGGGCAGTCCAATTCCATTCGCAAAAACTCGATCGGAGAATAGCACAGCGGTTCGCGCGCTAAGCGGGGTGTTTCGTGGTCTGGTGCACAATCCGCACGTCGCACGGCGGCTCCGATGTAAAATTGACATGCATCGTGCGTCGCACAAAAATAGCCGGCTCGCAGCTCGTCGGGTTGCGAGCGAAACAGCGCGTCGACGTGGCGACGTCGTGCGCTGTTCTTTTTTCAGTTCGGCAGTTTTGAATTTGACAGTTCCGAGGACCCCATGACGGAGCACCTTTCCGGCGGCGACATGCTGATCCGCGCGCTTCAGGACGAAGGTGTGGACTACATCTTCGGCTATCCCGGCGGCGCAGCGCTGCACATCTACGATGCGATCTTCCGCCAGCAGCGTGTCGAACACATTCTGGTGCGCCACGAACAGGCTGCCACACACATGGCTGATGGCTACGCGCGCGCGACCGGCCGTCCCGGTGTCGTGCTGGTCACCTCCGGTCCGGGTGCGACGAACGCGATTACCGGTATCGCGACCGCGTATATGGACTCGATTCCGATGGTCGTTATCTCTGGTCAGGTAGCCACCGACCTGATCGGCACAGATGCGTTCCAGGAGACCGATATGGTCGGCGTCTCGCGGCCGGTGGTGAAGCACAGTTTCCTCGTCAAGAGTGCCGCGGAGATTCCGTCTATCGTCAAGAAAGCGTTCTACATCGCAACGTCGGGGCGCCCGGGACCGGTTGTGATCGACGTCCCCAAAGACACGACCGATCCCGCCGTGACCGCGCCATATAAGTACCCGAAGTCGATTTCGTTGCGTTCGTACAACCCGGCGACCCGCGGCCACACCGGGCAGATCCATCGCGCTGTCGAAGCGCTGGCGCGCGCGAAACGGCCCATCATTTATGCCGGTGGCGGGGTCGTTCAGGGCGACGCGTCCGCGGTACTGACACAGATTGCGCGTCGCCTGAACTGTCCGGTAACGAATACGCTGATGGGTCTTGGCGCGTACCCCGCGTCCGATCGACAGTGTCTGGGCATGCTGGGCATGCACGGCACGTACGAAGCCAACAACGCGATGCACGCATGTGACGTCGTGTTCGCCGTGGGCGCACGCTTCGACGATCGGGTGACCAACAGTCCGAAGAAGTTCTGTCCGCAGGCGACGATCATCCACGTCGATGTCGATCCGGCATCGATCTCGAAAATCATTGCAGCAGATATTCCGATCGTCGGTCCCGCGCGCGCAGTGCTCGAGGAAATGGCGCCAATGCTCGAGCAGGAACTTGCCAAGCATGGCTTACCCGATGCCGCAGCAGTGCAGGATTGGTGGCAGCAGATTGATGCATGGCGTGCCGCGCACGGATTGAATCACCACATGCTCGACGCTGCGGATCCGGACGCGATCCCACTGCCACAACAGGTCATTCAGGCGCTGTTTCGCGCGACGCGAGGCAACGCCTATGTCAGCAGCGATGTCGGTCAGCATCAGATGTTCGCTGCGCAGTACTACGGGTTCGACGCGCCGCGTCGCTGGATCAATTCAGGCGGGCTGGGCACGATGGGCTTCGGCTTGCCGGCGGCGATGGGTGTCCAGTTTGCGTTTCCGAACGAAACGGTCGCGTGCGTGACGGGTGAAGGCAGCTTCATGATGAATATGCAGGAACTCTCGACGTGTCTGCAGTACGGCTTGCCGATCAAAGTCGTCAACCTGAACAACGCTGCGCTCGGCATGGTCAAGCAGTGGCAGGACATGCAATACGGTGGACGCCATTCGCACAGCACCTATCGCGACGCGCTGCCGAACTTCATAAAACTGGTGGAGTCGTTTGGACACGTCGGCATGCGCGTGGATCGGGTCGGTGATCTGATGCCGGCAATGACCGAGGCATTCAGCGACAAATTCAAACAACGGCTGGTGTTTCTCGACGTTCATATCGATCCGGAAGAGCACGTCTACCCGATGGCAATCAAGGGCGGTTCGATGCGCGACATGTTCCTGTCTCGTCCGGAGACACATTGATGCGACGGATCATCGCGATCTTGCTCGAGAACGAGGCGGGCGCGCTGTCGCGCGTCGTCGGCCTGTTCGCGCAGCGCAACTACAACATCGAAACCCTGACGGTCGCGCCGACGGAGGATGCCACGCTGTCGCGGCTCACGGTGACGACCAGCGGCGATGCGTCGAAGATCGAGCAGGTCACCAAGCAACTGAACAAGCTGATCGAGGTGGTCAAAGTGATGGATATCACCGACGGCGACCACGTCGAGCGCGAGTTGATGCTGGTCAAACTGCGTGCCGAAGGTGCGGCACGGGCGGAGATCAAGCGCACGACCGACATTTTTCGCGGTCAGGTGATCGATGTGACCGATGCAACCTACACCGTACAGTTGACGGGTCCATCGGAGAAACTCGATGGCTTCATTCGGGCGCTCGAGAAAACGCTGATCGTGGAAGTGGTGCGCAGTGGCGTGTCTGGCATCGGTCGCGGTGACAAGATTCTCAGTCTCTAACATGTTTCGTTGAGGGAAAATTCCATGCAGGTGTACTACGACAAAGACGCGGACCTGTCGCTGATTCAGGGCATGAAGGTCGCGATCATCGGATACGGCTCCCAGGGTCACGCGCACGCCAACAATCTGCGCGACTCGGGCGTAAAAAATCTCGTCGTTGGATTGCGCAAGGGTTCTGCCTCGTGGCGCAAAGCGGAGCAAGCGGGCCTCAAAGTCGCCGAAGTGCCGGCGGCGGTGAAAGACGCGGACGTCGTGATGATTCTGACGCCCGACGAACTCCAGCCGGCGCTGTATCGCGATCAGATCGAGCCGAACCTGAAACAAGGCGCCGCGATCGCATTCGGCCACGGCTTCAACATCCACTTTCAGTTGATCGAGCCGCGCGCGGATCTGGACGTGATCATGATTGCCCCGAAGGGCCCCGGTCACACCGTTCGTTCAACGTATGTTGAGGGCGGCGGGGTGCCAAGCCTGATCGCGATTGCGCAGGATTCCAGCGGCACCGCGAAGGAAACGGCGCTGTCATACGCATCTGCCAATGGCGCGGGTCGTGCCGGCGTAATCGAAACGTCGTTCCGAGAAGAAACCGAGACGGATCTGTTCGGCGAACAGGCGGTACTGTGCGGCGGCGCGGCCGCGCTGGTGCAAGCGGGCTTCGAAACGCTCGTCGAGGCGGGTTATGCGCCGGAGATGGCGTATTTCGAGTGTCTGCACGAACTGAAGCTGATCGTCGACTTCTTCTATGAAGGCGGCATCACCAACATGTGGTACACGGTTTCGAACACAGCGGAATATGGCGGCCTGACCCGCGGCCCGCGCATCGTCAACGAGCAGACGAAGGCGGAAATGAAGCGTATTCTCGAAGAAATTCAAACGGGCAGGTTTGCGCGTGAATTCGTATCCGAAAACCAGGCCGGCGCGCCGTCCATTAAAGCAATGCGACGCATCAGTCAGACGCACGAGATCGAACAGGTGGGCGCGCGATTGCGCGCGATGATGCCGTGGATTGCCGCGAAACGCCTGGTCGACCGCGACAAGAACTAGTGTAGTGCGCTGTACGACGCACTACATTCGCTTTCAACGCCGACGCATGAGGTAACGCATTGACGGACCAGCCATCGCGCGACCCCGAACCGAAGCGCCCGCTCCGAGCGGTGCAACCGCATGTACTCGACGATCTCGATGAGGCGCACGGTCCATCGCGGCGCGGTATCTACCTGCTGCCGAATCTGATCACCACCGGCGCGCTGTTCGCCGGCTTCTATGCCATCGTCGCGGCGATGAACGGCAACGTCGTCGCGGCCGCGATCTCGATTTATGCGGCGGTGCTGCTCGATACAGCGGACGGTCGCGTAGCACGCTTCACGCGCACCCAGAGTGCGTTCGGTGCGGAGTACGACAGTCTGTCAGACATGGTTGCGTTCGGTGTTGCGCCGGCGCTGGTTGCGTTCACATGGTCGCTGTCGCAACTGGGGCAGCTTGGCTGGGTGGTCACCTTTCTGTATATGGCCTGCACCGCATTGCGGCTCGCGCGCTTCAATACACAGGGCGACATGGCGTCGTTCACCGGGCTGGCGAGCCCCGCGGCGGCGTGCATGGTCGTGACGATGATCTGGGTGCTTGAAGACGTCCGCCCCGTGGGTGAACTCGTGGGCGTGGTGCAGGCGGGTCTGATCGCATTGGTCACCACGGTCGCGGCGATGTTGATGGTCAGCAATTTCCGCTATTTCTCACCGAAAATGCTGACCTTGCGCGGCCGCGTTCCGTTCATTGCGCTGGTCGCCGTCGTGCTCACCTTTGCCATCGTGCTGGTGTATCCGCCGCGTGTGCTGTTGACGTTGACGATCCTGTATGCGCTCAGTGGTCCGGCGCTGTGGCTGGTGCGATTGTTCAAGGGGCCCGCGGACGATGCCGACGACGTCACTCGCTGACGAGCAATGCATTCGCATCACGCGCGGCGCCAGGCGCCTGACGGATGCACAACGCGACGAACTTCTGCTACAGGTGGCGCATTGGCGGTGTCGAACGCAGGACGGCGTCGAGCGCCTGGAACGCGAGTTCCGCTTCTCCGATTTCGCCGCCGCGCTTGCGTTCACGAATCGCATCGGCGCACTGGCGGAGGCGCAGGATCACCATCCGGCGATTGTCACCGAATGGGGCCGCGTCACGGTCAGCTGGTGGACGCACGTGACCGGCGGATTGCATCGCAACGATTTCGTCATGGCCGCTCAATCGGACCAGGCGTACGCCGCGGCCTGATCGTCGAAAGTGATGGTCAGAATTCCTGATCGTCTCGTGTTGTGCGAAGTGTCGTTGGGTTGCGATGCGCCACGGCATTGGCGAGTCGATCGAGACAGGCGACCGAATCGTCCCAGCCAAGACAGGCGTCGGTGACGCTCTGCCCATAGGTTAGTTGCTCTGCGTGGCCAAGGTCCTGGCGCCCCTCGACGAGATTGCTCTCGATCATCACGCCCATGATGCGGGCCTCGCCGTTATCGAGTTGCCGGCAGATGTCGGCATTGACCTCGATCTGCTGCTGATACTGCTTCCGGCTGTTGGCATGGCTCATGTCGATCATCAGTTTCGGTGGCAAGTTGGCCGATTCCAGCGCACGTGCGGCGTGTTGTACGGACGCGTTATCGAAGTTGGGATTGCCACCGCCGCCGCGCAGAATGATGTGGCAGTCATCGTTGCCCGACGTCGAGAAGATTGCGGACCGCCCCTGCTTCGTCACCGACAAAAAGATGTGTGCGTGGTGGGCCGATTTGACCGCATCGATCGCGACCTGCACCGATCCGTCGGTGCTGTTCTTGAAACCAATCGGGCACGACAGTCCGGACGCCAGTTGTCGATGGATCTGGCTTTCGGTGGTTCGTGCGCCAATGGCGCCCCAACACACCAGGTCGCCGAAATACTGCGGCGAGATCGGGTCGAGATATTCGGTTCCGGTGGCGACGCCTTCGTCGATCAGCGCCCGCAACAGGCCCCGTGCGGTCTTCAACCCCAGGTTGATGTCGTAAGAGTTGTTCAAATGTGGATCGTTGATGAGCCCCTTCCAGCCGACAGTCGTCCGCGGCTTCTCGAAGTACACGCGCATCACGATTTTCAACACATCGCGATAGGTGCGCGCCTGCGCCGACAGACGTTCGGCATACTCGAGGGCTGCACTCGGATCGTGAATCGAGCACGGGCCGATGACGACGACGAGCCGCGAATCGACCCCATGAATGATGTCGCTGATCTCGTGACGGTGAGTAAATACGGCCTGCGACGCAGCATCGGAGACCGGCAGCGCCTCGATCAGCGCTTCCGGCGGCAACACTTCTTCCATCCCGGTGATGCGGACATCGTCGGTGTGATATTTCATGCGTTCTGGTGGCTCGTATAGGTCGCGTCCAACGGGCGCTAACGATACCGGGAATGCAACATTTGGAGAAGAACGGGACGGACCCGGCGAGACGAGGCGATGGCGTCTGGCGCGAGGCTGGGTTTGGCGGGCGGCTTCGGTAGAATACGGCTATGACCACGACATCGTTTTCTCTGTCGACCGGGCGGCGCCGCATCCTCGCTGAGATGGGTATAGAGGTGTGGGTTCGTCGCGGCACGGTGAAAACGTCAGCCGCGCCGGTCAACGAGCCCGAATCCGAGCCGACTGCGCTAGCCGACGCAGCCTCGGTCGTCGTTCAGCGAACGCCGACATTGCGGGCCGCCGATCCCGCGACCGCAATGCGTATTGCGCTCGATTGCGTGGCGGCGCCGGGCGTGGTCGTCATCGGGCGCTTTGCGAACCCGCATGATCGGCGGCTGGCTCACGACATCGCGCTGGCTTTTGGAGGTACGGCGAGCGACCTGAAACTGGCCGAGTTCGTCTGGCCACAGATCCGCACCGGGGACTCTTCGCCGGCCGCGGCGCGCAATGCGTATCGTGGGTTCCTGCGTGGCCAGATCGAACGCGCCGCGGCCCACTGGCTGCTTCTGCTGGGCAATGATGCGCAAGCGCTGCTCGGTGAGGAGGCGGATATCGATACGCAGCATCTGCTGCGGTTGCCTGACGCGGCGGCGTTGCGTGCTGATCCGATGGCCAAGAAGCGACTATGGCTCAGCGTATCTACGCACGTCCCAAGCTGACGTTCCGGGTGATGGAGGTGAGCGACCTCGACTGCGTCGTCGAAAACGAAACGCGCAGCTACGCATTTCCATGGACGCGAGGGGTGTTCGCAGATTGCCTGAGATCCCGCCACGAATGTTGGGTCGCCATTCGTGAGAGCGATGTGCTCGGCCACGGCGTGCTGTCCGTTGGCGCTGAAGAAGCGCATTTGCTCAACGTTTGCGTGCGGCGCGATGAGCAGGGTCAGGGCCTCGGACGCCAGATCGTCGTACACATGCTCGATCGTGCGGCGCGCCGCGGTGCGCGCGTCGTCTATCTGGAAGTGCGTCCGTCGAACCGCGTCGCCGCTGCCCTGTATGCGTCGCTGGGGTTTGTCGAGATCGGCCTGCGCCGAGACTACTACCCGGCGGAACTGGGTAACGAAGACGCGCGCGTGCTGTCGCTGACCTTGGGGTAACGCTGTTCAGCCTCATGGCAGCGAATGTACATGGGCGCTGAACGCCTCGCCGCGGCGCACCCCGATTCCGTATAATCGCGCGCCTTTCGCAACCGTTGTTCCCCGTGAAACAGCCTGCCAGTGCGCGCCGCACATTCGCGATCATCTCTCACCCGGACGCCGGCAAGACGACCGTGACCGAGAAACTTCTGCTGCTCGGCGATGCGATTCAGCTGGCCGGAACCGTTAAGGCGCGTAAATCCGATCGCCACGCGACGTCGGACTGGATGGCGATGGAGCGCGAGCGAGGCATTTCGGTGACGACCTCGGTGATGCAGTTCGAATATGCCGATCGGGTCGTCAACCTGCTCGACACGCCCGGACACGAGGATTTCTCCGAGGACACCTACCGCACACTGACCGCAGTGGATTCGGCGCTGATGATCATCGATGCGGCCAAGGGGGTGGAGCCGCGCACGATCAAACTGATGGAGGTCTGCCGCCTGCGCGACACGCCGATTCTGACGTTCATCAATAAGCTCGATCGTGAGATCCGCGAACCGATCGCGTTGCTCGACGAAATCGAAACGGTGCTCGGCATTCAGTGCGCGCCGATGACCTGGCCGATCGGCTCCGGCCGCTACTTTCGCGGCGTTTACCATTTCGATCAGGATCGCATCTATTGTTACGCCAGCGGGCATGGCCACCATTTACATGCGTTCGATGAAATCGATGGACTGGACAGCAACGCCGCACGTGCATTCATCGGTACCGAATACGCTGCGTTGCGCGACCAGATCGAGTTGATCCGCGGCGCCGGCCACGCGTTTGATCGTGACGCGTACCTGCGCGGCGAAACCACGCCGGTTTTCTTCGGGACCGCGCTCGGCAATTTCGGTGTTGCGCATATGCTCGACTGTTTCGTTGCGATCGCGCCGGGTCCGCAACCGCGCGAATGTCACGAACGTGTGGTGGCCCCGGACGAGGAAGCGTTCAGCGGATTTGTCTTCAAGATTCAGGCAAACATGGATCCGAGGCATCGTGATCGCATCGCATTCCTGCGCATCTGCTCCGGTGTTTACCGGGCCGGTATGCGGATGCGTCACGTACGTGTCGGCAAGGACGTCAAGATTTCCGATGCGGTGACGTTCATGGCGGGACAACGCGCCCATGCAGAGGAAGCATATCCCGGTGACATCATCGGGCTGCACAACCATGGCGCCGTGCAGATCGGCGACACGTTCACGGCGGGCGAGTCATTGCGCTTCATCGGTGTACCGAACTTTGCGCCGGAGTTATTCCGTCGCGTGCGAGTACGCGACCCGTTGAAGACGAAGCAACTCGAAAAGGGTCTGACGCAACTGTCGGAGGAGGGCGCTACCCAGGTATTCAAGCCGCTCACGCGCAATGAGATGATCGTAGGCGCGGTCGGCGCGCTGCAGTTTGATCTGGTTTCGTTTCGTCTCAAAGATGAATATAAGGCCGACTGCATATACGACGACGCCAATGTCTACACCGCGCGGTGGGTGTACGCGCAGGACGTGCGCAAGCTCGAAGAGTTCCGGCGCAAGCAGGCCGACAACCTCGCGATCGATGGCGGCGGCTATCTGACGTACCTCGCGCCGACCCGCGCAAACCTCTCGCTGACGCAAGAGCGCTGGCCGGACGTTCGCTTCTCTGCAACACGCGAACACTGAGGGCACGAACGACAGTGCCGGAAATGAAATCCCCCACCGACGCGCCATCGATACCGATCGAGCGCTATCTGGCAGACCCGGCGCGCGACGAGCTGTCCGCAGCATTGCTGGTTGCCCGATCGATTGAACCGGCGCTCGACGAAGCGCAAGTTCGCACAGAGCTGGCCACTCTGAGCGAAGGCTATGCAACTGCGTTTCCCGGCGCGGCAACGCCCGCGACGTTGGTCGGCTTCATGCGCGCGGCGGGCTTCGGGGTCGCTGACAATATGCAGACGCTCGATGCCAGCCGTATAGATATGGTGCTGAATTCTCGGCGTGGCATCCCCATCACGCTGAGTATCCCGTATCTGATGGTTGGCCGAGCATTGGGCATGCACACGCAAGGCATCAACTTCCCCGGACACTTTCTGTTGCGGGCAAACGATGAGCTCATCGACCCATTGAACGCTGAACTTCTGACGCCCGCCGACATCGACCGCCGGCTCACTGAGGCGAACCTCGGTCACGTCGGTGAGAGTGCGCTGGCAGGTGCCTCCGCCGATGACATGGCGGTGCGGATGTTCAACAACGTCAAGGTAATCTACGCGGCGCGCGGCGATTTCGTTGCCGCGCTGGCATTGATCGATTCTCAATTGCGGTTGGTTGCGGACGTGGGTCCGCTGCACCTCGAGCGCGCGGAGCTCTGGTTTCGGCTCGGTGACGCGGGCGCCGCGGTCTCGGTGCTACAGGATGCGCGGCAACACGTGCAAGGCACGCGCTGGGAAGCAGAGATCGACGCGCGCCTCAGACGCCTCGCTGGGCGCGGCCCGCCGACAATTCATTGACACCGGATCAGCCGCCGGTCATGTCCGGGTAGGGATCGTCGCCGTCGAGTTCGATCGGATGCGCATAGCCCGGCACCTGAATCCGTGTGTCGGAGATCTCCAGATCGTCGGGTTCGAGCACGCCTTCACCGAACTGGTAAATTGGCGCGACTTCGCCGCGACTCATCTTCGCGTCGTAGTCGTCGATTTGATTGCGAATGGGCTCGTGACGTTTATCGTACGCGGTCAGCGCGGCGGCGCCGTGCTTCTGCGCGAGCATGCGACGCGTTGCCGTCGGCGACAGAATCAGTGCCGTTGCATTGTTGCCGCCGAAGCCCTTCGAGTTGATGAATGCGGCATCCATCTGCGTCGGATCGAATTCGACGTGCTTCATCGAGAATTGCAGATGCTTGCGATGCACGTCGTCGGCAAGGTGGTCGATCGTCGTGATGCCGGGGATCCAGCCGTGCTGCCAAGCGCCGACGATAGCGGCCAATTGATCGCCGCCGGCGGGGGCGAGTGAGTGGCCGACATACGCTTTGACGGCGCCGACCAGCCAGTTCTCGATGCCGAACACGCCGGCTAGCGTGCTCATGATGTGCGACTCGGTGACCCGGTTCTGTGGCGTGCTGGTGCCGTGCGCGTGGAAATAGCTGCGCCGCTGTAATCCCTCGTCGCCCAGCAGGCGTCGTGCCAGTGACATTGCTTTGGCGACCGTAACGTAGTTGCCCACGCCGGGCCCCGGGATCGATTTCTTGAAGCCATCGGAGTTGACATAAACGCTGGCGACGGCGCCCTGGATCGGTACACCGAGTTCGAGCGCCAGCGTATCGTCCATCAACACGGTATAGATCGCCGCTTCCGATAACGTGAAGCCGCAGTTGTCGGAGAATGGCCGGCACGCGCGATGGTTGTCGGGCGCATCGGTGCGGCCATCGAGCGCCATCAATGCCTCGTCTTCGGCCAGCGCACCCATCGTCCGGTAACCTTCGATGATCTCCGGTGTGACCGGCGCTTCCGAATTTCCGACCATGACGACCCGGCGGCGGCCGCTCTGAATGTCTTCGATGCCCTGACGCAGGTTGTAGAGAAACGTAGCGCATGCGCCGATGGTCGCGCCGGTGGCGCCGAGACTGCCGAGCACGTATGCATTGATGAAGTCGGCCGGCATCTCGCACAGCCCCAGCGGCAATTGCTTGGATGTGACGCGCTTACCCATCAATGCGGCTTGCATCATGCCGCCGCTGCCGTTGGTATCGAGTTGGCCCATCGCGCTGCCGGAATACACGGCGAACTGATCGGGCTGGACGCATTGGCGCAGGGTATCCCAGTCTATTCCCAGCGATCGCACGGCGTCGGATGCGCCAAAAATGGTCAATGCCAATCCGCGCGGGTGGTTGCGCGACTGATACAGGCGTTCCGGATCGAATCCGGTTGGAACCTGCCCCGCGGATGTCACCTTGGAAGCGCGCATATCCTCGATCAGTGCGTGAAATCTGCCCGGAATCGAAACGGTAACGTCCTTCTCGCCGGCGGCGCTGATCTGCCAATCGGGCGGAACACGATCGGGCAACTGGCGTCGCTGCATCTTGAACGTCAACGCGCTGCCGGTCGGACTCAGCGCCACGTTGCGCTGCCACGGAATGCTCGCGGCATCGAACAATTCGATCTTGCGCACCAACGTGTGCGCCGCGATGTACTCGCGGGTCGCGGTGTCGTCGGTGTATTTGTGAATGTTCATCAGGCCGGCGAGGCTGCGGTAGGTCGACGCGGCGACCGCCGCCGGCAACGCGTCGATGACCATGCGTCGATAGGCGTGATTCAACGACAGGCGACCGGCTGCGTTGATGCCGCCGAGACCGACGATGACGGGAAGTCTGGACACGTGTTATCTACACCGGCAGGGTTGACGCGCGATTCTAACAGGCACCAGCACGTTGTTGAAAAACTCCGCCTACGGGGCGTTTTCGGTGGGTCGCTGCACCGGATATCAAGCCGTTTTTCAACGACGCGCTAAACCGATTCGAGCGCAATTGCGGTGGCTTCACCGCCACCGATACACAACGCCGCGATGCCGCGTTTGGCGCGGCGTTGCTTGAGTGCATGCGCCAACGTCACGATCAAGCGACTGCCGGTCGAACCGATCGGATGGCCCTGCGCGCACGCACCGCCGAAGATATTGACGCGCTCGTCGGCGAGTCCGAGTTCATTGATTGCAATCATCGTGACCATCGCGAACGCTTCGTTGATCTCGAACAGATCGACGTCGTCGACCTTCCAGCCGAGTTTGTCGAGCAGGCGCTGGATTGCGCCGACGGGCGCAATGGTGAACTCGGATGGATGCCGCGCGTGTGTGGCGTGACCGACGATGCGCGCGAGCGGTTCGACGCGATGCCGGGTGATCGCAGCGTCGCTGGCCAGCACCAGTGCCGATGCGCCGTCGGCGATCGAACTCGAGTTCGCCGCCGTGATTGTGCCGCCGTCGCGGAAAGCGGCCTTCAACGTAGCGATGCGCTCGAGGCGCACACGACGCGGCGGTTCGTCTGCATCAATGGACAGTTCGCCGATCGACAGCGGAGTGATTTCGTTGGCGAGGTCGCCATTGTCAGTAGCCGTGCGTGCGCGTTCGACCGAACGCATCGCGAACGCGTCCATCTCCTCGCGGGTGATCTGATACCGATCGGCGGTGTCCTGCGCGAACGTGCCCATCGAACGTCCGGTTTCGGCGTCTTCGAGGCCGTCGACGAACATCGCATCTGCGAGTTCCGCGTGTCCCATGCGCAGGCCCTGGCGCGCCTTCGCCAGTAGGTAGGGCGCGTTGGTCATGCTCTCCATGCCGCCCGCGACGATGACGTCCGCACTGCCCGCGCGTAACAGATCGCTCGCCAGCATCGTGGCTTTCATGCCCGAGCCGCACACCTTGTTCACGGTAGTTGCCCCGCAACCATCGGGTAGACCGGCGCGTCGTGCGGCCTGACGGGCCGGTGCCTGTCTGGTGCCCGCACTGACCACGTTCCCCATTAGGACCTCGTCGACCAAGTTCGCATCGACGTTGCTGCGTTCGATGGCTGCGGCGATGGCATGAGCGCCGAGCGCCGTCGCCGAGAGGGACTTCAATTCGCCATGAAAGCTGCCGACCGGCGTGCGCGCGGCGGCAACGATGAACACCTGAGACTCGAGCATGAACCCGCCAACGGTTGTGTGACAAAAGCGCGATCGGAGTCGCGGTCATAGTGTAGTGCAGTACACTGCCTGCCGGTAACAGCTCAGCAGGTCTGCGTGTCCGGCATCTACTTCCGTACGAGTCCGCGTGCGAGCCCCCGTACGAGCCCCCGTACGAGCAATGGATCAGCGCTCGTTGAAGCGCGGAATCAATTCGACGAAGTTGCACGGTCTGAAGTTCACGTCGAGCTGATTATGCAGAATGCGGGTCCACGCCGTTGCACACGCGTTCTTCGAGCCCGGCATGCAGAATATCAACGTGCCGTTACTCAACCCACCCAGTGCGCGCGACTGAATCGTCGAACTGCCGATCTCTTCGAACGACACCTGACGGAACAGCTCGCCGAAGCCGTCGATGACCTTTTCGAGCAGCGGTGCGACTGCCTCCGGCGTGCTGTCGCGGCCGGTGAATCCGGTGCCACCGGTCGACAGAATAACGTCGACGTTGGGTTCGGCGATCCAATGGGAGACGACGGCGCGGATCTTGAAACGGTCGTCCGGAACCAGCATGCGATCGGCAAGACGATGACCGTCGGCCGTCAGCATTTCAATCAGCAGCGCGCCCGAAGTGTCCTGCGCCAGGGTGCGCGAATCGGATACCGTGAGCACGGCGCAATTGAGGGCGCTCCTGTGCGGCAGATCGTGCTGCGAATCGACCGGCGGGGCGGGTGTTTTCGGTGCAGTCATGGGATGCTCTCGATGTCTGCGGTGCCGCCGTTGGGGTTGTATGGACGGTTGGCGGACCCCGTTTGCGGAGCAGCGATTATTTACATTAGAGTACGCGGCCAAATTCTACAGACATTTCAACGGCTTTTGCGCCGGGGACAAATCTCCCACTGATGAATAACCAGCTTGCCGAAGGTGATCGGCTGTTTCTCATTGCTGAGAGCCTCGCGCAGGATTTCTCGCTGTTTCCTTCGAGCGCTACGACAGGTATCGAACATCACGTGCGCGGCCTGCTGTCGCGTGGGCAGATCGCGCGCCAACTGGAACTGCTGAACAACCTCGACATCGATTCGTATATCGAGGCCGTGGTCGCGAAAGCGGAAGATCCCGGTCGCGTCGATGCGCCGACCATCATCCGCCAGCTCGGCGAAGTGATACACGACGAACGCATCGACGGCCCGTTCTATTCGGCGATGCTCGAAATGGATTTCGCCGGCGAGCGCCGCACCGTGGCGTTCATTGCACAGGATCGTTCCGTCAAGAGCGGCGTGTGGATGCCACAGCACCATCTCGCGGCCGCTGAAATCGTTGGAGAATGTTCCAAGCGCAACATTGCAATCGTCAGTCTGATGGACACACCGGGTGCCGATCCGGGCGAGGAAGCCAACAAGGCGAATCAGGCGCACAGCATTTCGCGGTTGATCGCCGAGATGTGCAATGTCGACGTGCCGAACGTCGGCATCATCTTCGGCCTCGGTTACTCAGGCGGCGCCATTCCGCTGGCGGCCAGCAACCTGATTCTGTCGGTGCGTGATGGCGTGTTCAGCACGATCCAGCCGAAAGGGCTCGCAAACATTGCGCGGCGCCTGAATCTGTCGTGGCAGGAGTGCGCGAAGTACGTCGGTTTGTCGCCGTTCGAGTTGTATGCGCAGGGCAACATCGACGGCATCATCGACTACGCACCTGGCGAAGCGGACGACAAACTCGACAACCTGCGCCGCGCGATCGTTACCGGCATCCAGTCGATCGAAGACAGCACCAAGGAATTCGTCGCCGAAAATCCGTACATCCTCGATCACTACCGTCACAACCTCGAGCGCTATCTGAAGCCATCGCAGCGGCTGCAGGCGATGGAGTCGAAGGCGCTGCTGCGGCTGTCCAAAACACCCACCGAGTACACCAACGTATTCGGCGTTGCATATCGATATCTGCGCTATCTCGGTACTCGCAAACGGATCAAGGCGACGACCACCAAACAGTATGGCCGCCTGTCCGCGCAGGAATTGCCGAAGGGTGAGCTTTCCGAACGCGCAGATCGCGAACGACGCCAGAGTTTTCTGAAGTGGTTGCAGGACCCGGAAAAGATCATCTACGACGACGCACTCGCCAAAGCGTGGAAGGGCTACAACGAGAAGCAGCAGGCACTCGACGACGAGCGCGGCCGTATCGCGCAATTGCTGTTCGGTGAACCGCGCAAGAATTACGAAGCGGCACGTGCCAACTTGCTGACCTGCGTCAGCATGTACCTGTACAACCGCTGGAAGGGCGCCGCGCAGGGCAATCTCAAGGCACTGATTCACTACCTGCGCGATCATGAAGACTCGCAGCGCCTGTTGCGTATCGACGAAATCAAGGAGCCGCGTGCATTCGCGCTAGCGCTCGCCGCCGATCGCGTGCTGGGCCCGCTGTTTCGTGAGCGCTTCAGCCACGAGGGCAAGAAGCTGCTGAGCGTGCGGGGCCTGCGCGACAAATCGGACAGCTATCTGCGTCACCAGTTCACTGCTGAGATCAATCTCGCGTTGACCGACGGCCGTTTGGCGGATCTGATGGACGACACGCTGTTGTCCACGCGGGTGAAGACGCTACTCGCCGAACGCCGCTCCGATGTGGTCGTCAATCGCCAGATCCTCGACGACCGGTACGCGGTGCATCTCACGCCGACGATGAATGTGGCGGACGATGAGCCGTCGCGTGACGTGACCGTGCTCGACGTACTGGTGAATGACGATTTGCGCGCCGACTTCATCACCGAATGCGAGAACCTGCTGTTGTTCGACTCCGTCTACGATCAGATCATCGAGCATCTCGATACGATCGCAGAGGAAGCAGAGTCCACCCGCGCGCTGTCGAAACGCACCATCACGAAGCTGCTCGATACAACGCTCGCCCAAGCCGCCCGGATGGCCGTCAACGGTGACGATGTCGCCGAAGCCAACGATACGGCGGTGGTGCGGCTGCGGGATCAGTTCTTCCGCTGGTTCATTCGAGTGGCCGATACGCCGCGCAGCACCGATTTCTTCCGCGCGGTAGAAGAATGGAAGAAGGCGAGCTTCCCGCACCTGTCGGATACGCTGTTCGTCGTCGTCACATTCTTGTTCGAGCGCCTGCTCGGTACGCACCTGCAGTCCGAGAAGGATCGGCGCCGTTACGATGGCCGCATCTCGCCGCGGGCGATCGGCCGCCGCAAGGATTTCTGGAATCGGCTGACAATCGCGTATCGCGACCTGCGCATTCAACAAGTCATCGACGAGTACAAAGCGCGCAAGGCGACCGGTTACCGGGCGCTGATCGATACGTTCTTCACCGATTTCGAGGAACTTTACAGCGACCTGCTCAGTTCCGACCCGTGCGAATTCCCGGGATTTCGCATAGCGATCGAGAGCGCGCTGAAGATCAAGTTGCCCCCTTGCGGTATCGTTACCGGCATCGGTACATACAAAGATGGCGGCGCGGGTATACGGGTTGGCGCGATCGTCTCCAACATCGAGTTTCAGGCTGGTGCGTTCGACATGGCGAGCGCGGAAAAGGTCTGCAAACTGCTCGTCGACTGTGCCGAACGCCAGTTGCCGGTGATCGGCTTCATTTCGTCCGGCGGCATGCAGACTAAGGAGGGCGCCGGCGCGCTGTTCTCGATGGCCGCCGTCAACGATCGCATCACGCGCTTTGTACGCGACTCGGAACTGCCGGTCATCATGTTCGGCTTCGGCGATTGTACCGGTGGTGCACAGGCCAGCTTCGTCACGCACCCGCTTGCCCAGAACTACTATTTCAGCGGCGCCAACATGCCGTTCGCGGGGCAGATTGTGGTGCCGTCGAACCTGCCGTCGACATCGACCCTGTCGAACTATTTGTCGGTGGTACCCGGCGCGATGCAGGGCCTCGTGCAGCACCCGTTCTTCGACGATCTCGATGCGCGGCTGCGCAAGATCGATCCGGATATTCCGCTGCCGAGCGAGACGGTTGTCGAAGTGGTCCGCCGCGTGATGGCGGGTTCGCTGTCGACGGAGCGCCCGCAACTCGGCAGCCGGCCGACGTTTCGCGACCGCGATCTGGTGCGCCCGGTTCAGCGCGTACTGATCCACGCACGCGGCTGCACCGCCGTGAAACTGATTCGTGTGGCGCAAAGAAACGGTATCGAAGTGGTGCTGGTCCAGTCCGATCCCGACATGGATTCGGTAGCCGTCGATATGCTCAGCGCCCGCGATCGGGTGGTCTGCATCGGCGGTAACACGCCGGATGAAAGTTATCTGAACGCGATGAGCGTGCTGCGCGTCGCCGAGCACGAGCGCGTCGATTCATTGCATCCGGGCATCGGATTCCTGTCGGAGAACTCGGGCTTCGCCGAAGTGTGCCGCAGTCACGGCATCAACTTCATCGGGCCGCCGGTCGCGAGCATGGATGCGATGGGCAACAAATCCAACGCAATCAATACTGCGTTGCGGCTCGATGTGCCCGTGGTCCCCGGCAGCCACGGCATTCTGACGAATGTTGAACGCGCCGCGGAGGTCGCCAATCAGATCGGCTACCCGGTGCTGATCAAAGCGGTGCACGGAGGTGGCGGTAAAGGCATTCAGACGGTCGAGACGGCCGACGATTTTCACGACCTGTTTCATCGGGTGACCGCCGAAGCGCGCGGTGCGTTCGGCAACGGCGATGTGTATCTGGAAAAGTATGTGACGTCGCTGCGGCACATCGAAGCGCAGTTGCTGCGCGATGTGCACGGTAATACTCGAGTGCTCGGGCTGCGCGATTGCAGCGTGCAGCGCGACAAGCAGAAGATTTTCGAAGAATCCGCCTCGACGATGTTGCCCGACGATCTGCGCGAAGCAGTGCTGCGCCACACTGCGGCAATCGCCAACGAGGTAGGTTACGTTGGCGCAGGCACTGTCGAGTTCATCTTCGATCTGAAATCGAACGCCGTGTATTTCATGGAAATGAACACGCGATTGCAGGTAGAGCATCCAGTTACCGAACTCGTGAGCGGTGTCGATATTGTCGGCGAGCAGTTCCGCATCGCGGCCGGTGCCAGCATTGCAGCACTGGAAATCGGCGCACAGGGTTACGCGATCGAAGCACGCATCAACGCCGAACGCATTGTCATTGATAGCGCCGGCAAGCTGCAGTTTCGTCCTGATCCAGGCGAGATTGCCCAGTGTGAACTGCCGTCTGCGCCGGACGTCGAAATAATCGCGACGGCAGCAGCCGGCAAGTTCGTGTCGCCGTACTACGACAGTATGGTTGCGCAGGTCATTGCGCACGGTGCCGATCGGCTCGATGCGATCGACAAGCTGCTTGAATACCTTGGCCGCGTGCGCATTACCGGTATCTGCACCAACATCGCGCTGTTGCGGCGCGTGCTTGCGGATTCGGTATTCCGCGACGGCGTCTACGATACGAACTACCTGCCTGAATTCCTGGCGCGCGTCGACGCCGATGCGCTGATCGAACAGATCAACGCCGCCGCGGGCAAGACGAGTGTCGGTATCGATCGCAACGCGATCGCCATCGAAGGCAGTGACGAACTCAAGGTACTGTCGCCGGCAACCGGCATTTTCTACATCACGCCAACGCCGACCGAGCCGGAATTCGTGGCGGTTGGCGACCGCGTCGGCGTCGACGCAACGCTGTGTCAACTGGAAGCGATGAAGCTCTTCACGCCGCTGGCGCTGAAGGATTTCAACAGTGGCGAAGACGAACTCTATCCCTCGGCGCAGCGCTACGAAGTCACGCGGATCAACAACACCAGCGGTCAGCAGGTGAACGTCGGCGATCTGTTGTTCGTCGTGAAGCCGGTCAGCTAGGCAGAGGGTCAGAGCGACTCTGACCCTCTTTCGCACTGACTCAGGTAAGTTTGAGCAGCCCGTCGCCGATGCAGTACACGCCGATCGCGAGAATCACGTATTCACTGATGCGGCGAAATTCGCCGTCGCCGAAGCGATCGAGCAATCGGGTACCGAGCCGCGTACCGATCACCGCCGCGAGCACTGCCAGCCCGAGAAACACCGGGCTGACACCGGCGTCGCCGGCGCCAATCACACCCCCGTAGTAAACCAGCTTCAGCAGATGGCCGAAGGTCTGCGTCAGCGCTTTGCTGGCGACGATCTGAAATCGGTTCAGGCGCGCGTTCAGATAGAAGAAATTCAGCAACGGACCCGAAGCGCCGGCAAACAATTGAGCTGCGGTCACCGCGGCGCCGCAGACCGCAGCGGTGCCGGGTCGCGTGACGTCGAGGCCTCGCAGTTTTGGCACAACCAAAGCGATCCACGGCAACGCACCGATCGCGATCAGCACCCAGGCGGTATTCGGCACCAGCGCAAGGGACGCGAATACGCTGAACGAGACGGCGCCACCGAGCAGATATGGCGGCAGAACTGAAAACGCGATGTGACGCCGCAGCAACCACGCGCGCGAACCATTGGACATCGCCTGCACGACACCGTGAATGATCATTGCGGCGGCGATCGGTTTCAGCGCCACGAGCAACGCCATCAACAGGATGCCGCCCGCCATGCCCAGCACGCCGGACAGCAGGCTGGTCAGCACGACTGCGGCAACGATGATTATTTCGACCAATCTTCGATCTGCTTTTCAATCAAGATGCGTGCAGCAGTGTCGACTCGCTCAAACGATGAAAAAAGCGAATGCTCGGAATATGATGCTTACGCCTGCGGAATGAATATGCATCGATGATCGATAATCTCGAAACCCTCGTGACCTTGTCGAAGACCGGCACGATGATGGAGACGAGCACGGTATTGAAGATTTCCCAATCGGCGGTCAGCAAACGGATCGCCGCGCTGGAACGTTACTACGATCGCACACTGATAGAGCGACACGGCCGGCGCGTCGCGTTGACGCATCATGGCACGCGGCTCGTCGAGAAGGTGACGCCGTTGATCTCTGAACTGCGTAGCGTGTTCCTCGAGGATAAGACGCTGCAGAAAGGCAAGATCATCATCGGGGTATCGGAGGCGATACTCGCCAGTTGGGGACCGCGCGTGTTTGCGGCAGTCGGGCAGCAATTGCCGGAGGTCGAATTCACCTTTCACGCGCAACGCTCACCGATTGCGCTGGATCGGATCCGTTCCGGTGAATACATGGTCGGCATCTGTACCGGCTCGGCGGACTCGGAGACCGATCTGCAAAGCGAAGTGCTGCGGCTCGAACCGATGGTCATCGTGCCGTCGGCACTATCGAGTATTGGTTACCAAGTCGGCGACGAACTCTCGGTGATCACGATCGAGTCGCGCTCCGGCGCGTGGCAGTCGATCGAGGACGACATGCGCAGGTTGCGCCTGCATCGATCCACGTCGCTGGAGTCGTTCTTCACGGTCGCACAGATGGCGCTGGCCGGCTTCGGCCACGGCCTGATACCGCTCGGCGTTGCCAGCACGTTGGGTGTACCGCACGACAAAATCATTCCACTCGGTGACGCAGGGTTGAACCGTCCGGTGCGATTCGTTGCGCGCAAGTCGATGTTCTCGCGGCCGTTGATTCAGAGCTTCTATCAGTTGATGCGCACGCATGCGCAGGCACTTTGAACAGTTCAAAAACACATTAAAGGATGACGATGAGCGATATTATTTTGCATCACTACGCCGGTTCGCTGTTCTCGGAAAAGATCCGGCTGATGCTTGGTTATCTGAAGCTGCCGTGGCATTCCGTGGTCACCGCGCCGATCATGCCGCGGCCGCTGCTGATGCCGTTGACCGGCGGCTACCGCCGCACCCCGACGATGCAGCAGGGGGCAGACATCTGGTGCGACACGAAGATCATTGCCGAACGCCTCGCCGAGATTGCCGGTGACGAGCGTGTGCACGGCGGATTTGTTTCCCGTCGCGTCGCCGAATGGGCCGATAGCCACTTGTTCCGCGTGGTGGTGTCGGTGACGTTTCAACCGCGCGCGGTCGCGGCGACGATGAGCACGCTGTCATCGACGCAGGTCGAGGCATTTCAGAAAGATCGCGCGGAACTGACTAAAGGTGCGCCGATCGTGACGATTGCGCCGGACGTTGCCGAGGCGCATCTGGTGCATTATTTGTTGGAACTCGACGCAACGCTGGCGTCGTCCGGCGCATTCCTATTCGGGTCGGCACCGCAGATCGCGGATTTCTCGGTCTATCACTGCCTATGGCTGATCGCCAACAATTCCACAGTGGCGCCGCTGCTGGCTCGATATCCGAATGTGACCACATGGCGCGCCAGAATGGCCGCGTTCGGCCACGGCCAGCATGCGGACATGACCGCCGAAGAAGCGCTAGCAATCGGAACCCGGGCAGATCCCGAGCCGATACCTGCAACCGCCACCGAGTTGCCGTCGGGATTCGAACTCGGCCAACAAGCGGCTGTCGTACCCACCGACTATGGCTTGTTCCCGGTCCGCGGCGAGCTGGTGATATGTTCGCCGCGCGAGTATGCCGTGCGGCGTCATGATCCAGCCGCGGGCGATATCGTGGTCCACTTCCCGCGTCAGGGTTTCGCGCTCGTCACATGACATCGACGCGCGTAGGCACCGATATGCGGGTGCCGTTGGTGATCGGGGCGATCGGTCATCGGGATCTGGTGCCGAACGAAATCGATGGCCATTGCGAACGCATCCGCCGCTTCCTCGCGTCGCTGCAAAGCAAATATCCGGATCTGCGGGTCTCGGTCCTGACGTCACTGGCGGATGGCGCCGATCGGCTCGCAGCCGATGCGGCTAATGCATTGGGTATGCAGGTCACGTACGTGCTGCCGATGCCGAGCGATCTCTACGAACGCGATTTCGAACATGCATCGCTGCGTGACTATAGAGCGATCGTCAATGGCAACAGCGTGCTGACATTGCCGCTGGTCAACGGCAACACCGCGTCCGATGTGACCCACCCTGGACCTGCGCGGGACATTCAGTACGCGCAGCTTGGCGCGTTCATCGCGGCGCACTGCCACATTCTGCTCGCGTTGTGGGACGGCAATGAAGACGGGCCTTCCGGTGGTACCGCGGCGATCATCCGCTACCATCAGGATGATTTCATGCCGGGTCTGTCGATCGGCGAGCCGCGATCGCGGCTCGACGATACCGACGACGAGAGCGATCTGGTGTATCACATCGTCTGTTCGCGAGACCGCCCCAACGGCGCGCCTAAGGCGCCGTTCGAGAGCGGCGAAACATGGTGGCTGTCGCGCGCCTCGCGTGAGCCGAGAACGCCGGACATGCCAGGCCGCTACGAGATCGTGCTGCAGCGGATGAGCGAATTCAGCCGCGACTCACAGCGTCATGCGGTGGCCATCGAGCGCGCGCCGAATGCACTGTTGCCTGGTGACGGATCCGAGTTCGACGACAGCGTTCGCACCATAGCCAACCTGTTCGGTGTCGTCGATTGGCTCGCATTGCACTATCAACGCCGCTACTTCCGCGCCCTGCAAATGATCTGCGTTTTTGCATTCGCCGCTGGCCTGTGTTTCATCAGTTACGGCGACCTTTCGGGTCATGAATCGATGATCTACCCGTATCTCGGATTCATGGCCGCGAGTATCGGTACCTATCTGGTTGCGAGACGAGGCGCATGGCAACGCCGCCATCTCGACTACCGTGTCCTCGCCGAAGCGCTTCGGGTGCAGTTCTACTGGGCGGTTGCCGGCGTCGAGCCGCCAGCGCTAAGCCGTTTCGGTCATGACGCGTTCCTGAAGCGACACGACCTCGAACTCGGCTGGATCCGCAATGTGCTGCGCGTAACCGGTCGGCGCGATGATGCCACTGGGAACGAGCCCGACAAAGGAATTGATCTGGCCATGCGCGACTGGGTGGACGATCCACAGCGATCACAGTCGCACTTCTACAGCAACAGCTGGCCGCGGTTGTTACGACGGCACCGCTTCACCGAGGCGCTCGGCGCGTTATCGCTGGCCGGTGGCCTGGCGGTGGCGGCCTGGCTGGCGTTTGCTCAATTCGCGCTCGGCCGGGAGCCGGCCAACGTACTGATCGCGTTGATGGGCCTATTGCCGGTGATGGCGGCGATTCGGCAGGCGTATGCGTATCGCACCGCGGAGCACGAACTGATCAATCAATATCAGTTCATGGACCGCATATTCGCCAACGCGCAACATCAGCTTCGACACGCTGCGACGGCGAGCGAACAGCGCCGGATCTTGCGCGAGCTCGGTGACGCGTCGATGCGCGAACATGGCCAGTGGTTGCTGCGCCAGCGCGAGCGGCCGATTGCGACGGTCGGTGGCTGAGTACCACCGCTACTGCGTGATCTTCACCTGCTCGATCTTGCCATGACCGGCAGCACCGAACCGTCACTTGGGATCGAATCGGCAGAGGCGGGCGCCGCCAGAGCGAGCCCCCACGCTAGCAGCACGGTACCGCTGAGCCGAGCCCCTCGACGCATTCCTGCTGCTGCGGGTGATGTGGAATCCTGAATCATGGGACCTCTTCTACGTCTTTGTCTTATTTGCCAACATGATTGCACCGGCACTGAACCCGCTTCAACGACCGGCGGTCGTGCTGGCGCGAACGAACGTTTCGTCCGGCGCGGCACACCAGCCCGCAACGGTATCGATCCACGCAGGTGCGTCGTTCAGGCAAGGCACCAGAGTCAGCGACTCGCCGCCTGCCTGCAGAAAGCGCTCGCGGCCGGCCATGCCGATCTCCTCCAGCGTTTCGAGATTGTCGGCGACGAACGCGGGACAGACGACCGTCACGCGCTTCACCCCTTCACGCGGCAGCGAATCCAATGTGAGATCGGTGTACGGCGTCAGCCAGGGCAATCGCCCCAGGCGCGACTGAAAACTCACGCGCCATTGATCTGTTGTTAGTCCGAGTTGAGCCGCCACACGGCGAGAAGTCTCGAATACCTGATGCCGGTAGCAGGTTGCATGCGCAGGCGACGGTGTTTCGCAACAGTCGGGCGATTGCAGGCAATGATTTCCCGTCGGATCGGCTTTGATCACGTGCTGTTCCGGCAGGCCGTGATAGCTGAACAGCAGCAGTTGCGAATCTGCATTCATGGCGCTCCCGATGGAATCTGTCAGTGCCGCCAGATAGTTCGGATCGTCGAAGAACGGCGGCATGACGCGCAGGTGGACGTGTGCGCCCCGACGAGCGAGATTGCGTTGAACCGCTTCGATCGTGGTCGTTCGGGTCGAGTCCGCATGATGCGGATACAGCGTAATCAGCAGAATCTCGCCCACGCCCGTGGCGAGCAGTTTTGTCAGCGCCGTGTCGATGTCCGGTTGCCCATAGCGCATCGCAAGTTCCACGGGTAGATCGATACGCTCCGCAAGCGCCGTGCGCATGACCTCGGAGTGCAATAGCAGCGGCGAGCCGTTCTGTTCGCCAGCAGTGGATTGCCAGATCCGTTGATAGGCTTGCGCGGTGCGCTTCGGCCGAAACGGCAGAATGAAACCGCTGACGATGAGCTTGCGGATCGGCCACGGTGAGTCGATCACGTATGGATCCATCAGAAACTCGCGCAGATAGCGACGCACGTCGGCGATCGAGGTACTTGCCGGCGAGCCGAGATTGACGAGCAGGATGCCGCGTTGGTGCACGCCGTTGCCTCTGAGGGTTTATGGGTGGAGGTGTAGAGGGTACAGAGGATGAGATAGTATCCGCGCTCTTTTTCGATGTCATAAACGATGACGGTCATCATCGACTACGACGCCGGCAATCTACGCAGTGTGCAACGCGCCTGCGCCGAGGTGGGCCTGACGGCTCGTATCAGCAACGATGCGGGCGCCGTGGCACGTGCCGATCGGGTGATTTTCCCCGGCGTCGGCGCTGCAGCACCGGCGATGAAGAGCCTGCGCGCGAGCGGCCTCGACGTTGCGTTGCGCGACGCGATCGCTGCCGGTACGCCGGTGCTGGGCATTTGTCTCGGGCTGCAGATTTCGCTCAATCATTCTGAGGAGGGCGACACCCCGACGTTGGGCCTCATCGAAGGCCGCGTCGTGAAGTTTCGCCTCGACGACCTCACACTGAAAATTCCGCACATGGGGTGGAACGAAGTGTCCTTGGTCAAGCCGCACCCATTGCTGCGCAAGCTGACGCCGGGCAGCGAGTTCTATTTTGTGCACAGCTACTACCCGGAGCCGGCCGATCGCGCCGACGTATACGCGGAGACCGTCTACGAGCGCACCTTTGCGTGCGCGTTGGGACGCGGAAACTATTTTGCGACGCAATTCCACCCGGAGAAGAGCGGTCGGGTCGGTCTCGAGTTGCTGGGTTGTTTCGCGACGTGGGACGGACAACCATGCTGAGCAAGCGATTGATTGCATGCCTCGACGTGCGCGACGGCAAGCTTGCCAAGAGCATCAAGTTCGTCGATACGAAAGACATCGGCGACCCGGTGAGCAAGGCGCGCGAGTACTACGAGGACGGCCTCGACGAACTGGTGTTCTACGACATTACTGCGTCCAGCGACAAACGCCGGATCATGCTCGATGTCGTCGAATCCGTTGCCGAACAGGTTTTCATTCCGCTATCGGTTGGCGGCGGCGTGCGATGTGTCGCCGATGCCACCGATCTGCGGCTCGCCGGCGCCGAGAAGATCAACGTCAACAGTGCGGCGGTCGAACGACCGGCGTTGATCACCGAATGCGCGGAGGCGATCGGCAACCAGAACGTCGTGCTGTCGATGGACATCAAGGCCGTCTGTTCAGACCGGGATTGTCCGTCGGGTTACGAAATCGTCATTCACGGCGGTCGAACGCCAACGGGCCAGGACGCGCTGGCGTGGGCACTCGAAGGCGAACGGCTCGGTGCCGGCGAACTGGTCGTCAATTCGATCGACGCGGACGGTACGCGTGACGGCTATGAACTGAAGCTGACGCGGATGCTGGCGGAGGCGGTACGGATACCGGTCATCGCATCGGGCGGTGCGGGGAAACCGGAGCATCTGTACGACGTGTTGACGAAGGGGCGCGCCGACGCGGCGCTGGTTGCATCGATGGTTCACTACGGTGACTACCGGATCAGCGAGCTGAAGTCGTATCTGCACCAGCGCGCTGTCAAGATGCGAATGAGTTGGTAACGGGCGCAGGGAGCACGAAACATGAAAGCGATCGCCGTCGATAACAACACGCTGCAGTGGCGCGACTCGGCCGATCCGGTGGCGGGTCCGGGTGAAATACTGATCCGCAACCGTGCGACGGCGATCAATCGGGCGGATCTCGCTCAGCGCGCCGGGGCGTACCCGCCGCCACCCGGGGCGAGCCCGATCCTGGGTCTGGAATGCGCCGGCGAGGTGGTTGCGTTGGGGGAGGGCGTCACGACCCATCGCATCGGCGATCGCGTCTGCGCGCTGCTCGCAGGCGGCGGCTACGCTGAACTGGTCAGCGTGCCCGCGGTTCAGGCACTGCCTATTCCGGGTGGCCTGACGTTCGAACAAGCCGCCGCGCTGCCCGAAGTCTTTGCGACGGCGTATCTGAACCTGTTCACTGAGGCGCGGCTCGCGGCGGGCGAACGGGTATTGCTGCACGCCGGCGCGAGTGGTGTCGGTACGGCCGCCATTCAACTGTGTCGCATGAACGGGAGCGAATGCTTCGTCACCGCGGGCAGCGACGAAAAGGTTGCCCGATGCGTCGAGCTTGGCGCGACGGGCGGTGCGAATCGCCACACCGGGCCGTTCGCCGACCAGGTTGCGACGTGGACCGGAGGCGCCGGCTTCGACGTGATCCTCGATCCTGTCGGCGCCGGCTATCTGAAGGCCAACCTGCGCAGCCTGCGGCTCGACGGGCGCCTCGTGATCATCGGCCTGATGGGCGGCGCAGTTGCCGAACTCGAACTTGGGCTGATGATGATGAAACGCCTTCGGATAATCGGTTCGACGTTGCGCGCGCGCCCGATCGCCGCGAAATCGACGCTGATGGCGGAACTCGCACGCGTCGTCTGGCCGCAAATCGAGGCTGGTGCCATCAGTCCAATCATCGAGACGGTCGTGCCAATCGAAGAGGCCGAGCGCGCGCACGCTCTGGTTGCCACCGATCAGACCTTCGGCAAGGTGATCCTCTCGATCGCGTGAGGGTCAGAGCGACTCTGACCCTATGCCTCTTCGTTAGTCGATTGCTGCGAGGGCGCGGTGCTGCATCGTTAACGTGTCGATCGCGGCGCGCATTTCGGCGGCGCGCTCGCGTTCGTTGGCGACGACCTCGGCGGGCGCTTTTGCGACGAAGTTCTGATTGCCGAGTTTGCCTTCGATGCGTGAAAGCTCGACTGTGCGTCGCGCGATTTCCTTGTCGAGACGCGCCCGCTCCGCTGCGACATCGATCAGTCCTGCCAGCGGCACCATCAGCTTCAGTTCGCCGGCAAGCTGCATTGCCGCAGGTGGCGGCTGGTCGGCGTCGTCGAGCCATTCGATCCGATCGAGCTTCGCCATCCGCTTCAGTAGCGTTTCAGTGGCCGCGAGCCGCTCGCGATCCGTGGGGTCACCGCCCTTCAGCAACAGCGGAATCGCAATGCCAGGCTTGATGTTCATTTCGCCGCGAATGGTCCGCACCGCCACGATGACACCCTTCAACCATTCGATTGTCGCCTCCGCGAATGGGTCGTCGGTCAGTTCTGCCGCCTCAGGATAGGGCGCAAGCATGATCGTCTCGCTAGCGATTCCGGTGAGGGGCGCGACGCGGCGCCACAGCGATTCGGTGATGAACGGAATGATTGGGTGCGCCGCGCGCAGCAGCAACTCGAGCACTTTCAGCAACGAACGCCGCGTGCCGCGTTGCACCGCAACACCGGCGCCTTCGTCCCACAGCAACGGTTTGGTCAGCTCCAGATACCAGTCGCAGTACTCGTGCCAGGCGAAGTCGTAGATCTGGTTGGCCAGCAGATCGAAACGATAGGTTTCGATCGCGCGTTCCGCGTCGGTCAACATCCGTTTCATACGGGTTGCGATCCAGCGATCGGCCAGCGTTTCTTTGGCTGGGCCGTCCAAGTTCGCGCCCTCGCTGTTCATCAACACGAACTTGGTCGCGTTCCACAGCTTGTTGCAGAAGTTGCGATAGCCCTCGATGCGCTTCAGGTCGAAGCGGATGTCGCGCCCGGTGGAGGCGAGCGCGCAGAACGCGAAACGCAACGCATCTGTGCCGTACGAGGGAATTCCATCCGGAAAGTCGCGGCGCGTCGCCTTCTCGATGGCTTTCGCCATCTGCGGCTGCATCAGCCCCTCGGTGCGCTTGGTGATCAACGCATCCAGCGTGATGCCGTCGACGAGATCGAGCGGATCGATACCGTTGCCGCGCGTCTTCGACATCTTCTGGCCTTCGGCATCGCGCACCAGGCCGTGCATGTACACCTTCCGGAACGGCACCTCACCGGTGAAATGCAGCGTCATCATGATCATCCGGGCGACCCAGAAGAAAATGATGTCGTGGCCGGTCACGAGCACGTCGGTCGGATGGTACGTTTCGAGTTCGACGGTCTGCTCCGGCCAGCCGAGCGTGCCGAAACTCCACAGCGCCGATGAAAACCACGTTTCCAGCACGTCTTCGTCTTGTGTCAACTCCACACCGTCGGCAAGCGCATACTTGCGACGCACCTCGGCTTCATCGCGGCCAACGTAGATCGCGCCGTTTGCGTCGTACCACGCCGGGATGCGATGTCCCCACCACTGCTGGCGGCTGATACACCAGTCGCGGATCTCGCGCATCCAAGCGAAATACAGGTTTTCGTACTGCTTCGGTACGAATTCGATCTCGCCGCGCTCGACCACTTCGATCGCCGGTTTCGCCAGCGTGTCGATTGCGACGAACCATTGCTCGGTCAGCCACGGTTCGATCACCGCACCGGAACGATCGCCATGCGGCACCATCAGCGTGTGATCGTCCGTCTTTTCCACGAGACCCGCGGCGGTCAGATCTGCCACCACCCGTTTGCGCGCGACGAATCGCTCGAGCCCGCGATACGGGCCAGGAACGGCGTCATTGAGGTGCGCATCTGCGGTGAAGATGTTCAGCATCGCCAGATCGTGGCGCTGGCCCACGTCGTAGTCGTTGAAATCGTGTGCGGGAGTGATTTTCACGCAGCCGCTGCCGAACGCGGGGTCGACGTAGCTGTCTGCTATGACCGGAATTTCGCGATCCGTCAGCGGCAGCCGCACACGCGCGCCCACGATGCCCCGGTAGCGTTCGTCGTCGGGGTGCACCGCGACGGCGGTATCGCCGAGCATCGTCTCGGGCCGTGTCGTGGCGACCACGACGTAGTCGCGCCCGTCGGCGGTGCGCGCGCCGTCGCACAGCGGATATCTGAAATGCCACAGGCTGCCGCGTTCTTCGGCGTTGTCGACTTCGAGATCCGAAATCGCCGTCTTCAGTTGCGGGTCCCAGTTGACGAGCCGGCGGCCGCGATAAATCAGCCCCTCGTCATACAGCCGCACGAACACTTCGCGTACCGCGGTCGAAAAGCCCTCATCCATCGTGAATCGGTCGCGGCTCCACGCAAGCGACGAACCCATCCGGCGCAGCTGTTCGGAAATCTTGCCGCCGGAGTGTTCCTTCCACTGCCACACGCGCTCGACGAACGCTTCGCGGCCCAGTTCGCTGCGCGTCACGCCTTCTGCGTTCAATTGCCGCTCTACCAGCATCTGCGTCGAGATGCCGGCGTGGTCGGTGCCCATCTGCCACAACGTGCGGTCGCCTTTCATACGGTGGTAGCGGATCAGCGCGTCCATGATCGTATGCTGGAACGCGTGGCCCATGTGCAGCGAGCCGGTCACGTTGGGCGGCGGAATCACGATGCAGTACGGCTTGCCGTTGCCGCGCGGCTCGAAGAAGCCGGCGTTCTCCCACTCGCGGTACAACGATTGTTCTATGGCGTGGGGGTCGAAACTACTTTCCATATTGATCTTTGTCGGTGAAATGTTGCTCTTCGTCGGTGAGAGCGCGGATGAATTCGTTCAGTTCGAGTTCGAGTACCTCCATCAGACGCGCTCGCAGATCATCGATGCGGGCGTGCATCATTTCGGTCAGCCAGTTGTCGAGGATCGAGTCGATGCGCGTTCTCAGCGATGCGTTGAAATCCTGCAGTTGCGCAGTGGACGCCTCACCGCCGGTGCCTTCTACGCGGGCGCGCGCAGCGGCGAGAATTCTGTCGGCTTCGGTGCGCCACTGGTCGCCGAGTAGCGCCTCGATCGTCTCGTCTGCCAGTCTCGAGCCGCCACTGACGACGGCTTCGTCGTCAAACGACGCGCGGCTGGTCAACGTCGATTCGTCGACGGTGAATGCGCCGTCGACCATATCCTCGAGAACCGGCACGTCGACGTTGTCCTCCTCGACGGGAAGCGGGTCGTCGTCGAGCGTAAGCACCGCACGGATCGATTCCAGATCGCCGAGCAGCGCGTTGTGTGCGTCGCTGTCCAGCGCCTTTTGCAGTAGCGGTGGTTTGGGCTTCTTCATCACGTCTCGTCCCATTGCTGGATGTCGTGATGAAACAGAGGATAGCCGCCTTCGCGGTATTGTTTGTAGCGTTTGCGTCCGTCATCGCGCAGATTCTCGACGACGATCTCGGCGACCCGCTCGAAGCGGCTGAAGAACCGCGGAATCCCTGCGGAGAGATTGATCAACAGTTCGTCGAACTTTTCGGGCGCGGCACGAATAGGCTCCTCGATCTGTTCGAGAGCCGGCTCGCAATGATCGATGACGACCGGCGCGTTGATGCTGGCCGGCTCGCCGACGATGCCGTGCGGCAGAAATTGATGCGCCGGATATTCCCACATCAGCGCATCGAGATCGGCGCCGGCAGCGGCATCGGTCACCAGCACGAATACCCGCTGTTGCATCGACACCGCCTTGTACGCGAGCCGACACGCGAAGCGGCGCCGCGCCTCCAGATCGACGTCGGGCAGAATGTAGAAATCAACTCGGGTCACACCGATTCCGCCTCCTTAGCAGGCTATTGAAAAACTCCGCTTACGCGGACTTTTTCGGGCTCTCGGCCATCCGTGGCCTGCGAGCCCCTACATTTTTCGACCGGCCGTCGCACGGACTGACGTGTTCGAAAAATGCCGGTGGATCCCTCCACCGGATTAGCAAGCCGTTTTCAACGGCATGCTAAATGCGATTCAAAATGTATTGGAACAGCAGCGGAACCGGCCGCCCAGTTGAGCCTTTGGTGGCGCCGCCGGCGTAGGCGCTGCCGGCCACGTCGAGGTGCGCCCACGCAACCTGTTTGGTAAAGCGCGACAGGAAACAGGCGGCGACGATCGCGCCGCCGTCACGCCCGCCGACGTTGGCCATGTCGGCGAAGTTGCTTTTGAGGGCCTGTTGATAGTCGTCCCATACCGGCATGCGCCACGCGCGGTCGCCGACGAACTCTCCTGCGGCGAGCAGATCGGCCGCCAGCGTATCGTCGTTGGCAAACAGGCCGCTCGCATGCGAACCCAGTGCGACGACGCAGGCGCCGGTCAACGTGGCCACATCGACTACGGCGCTCGGCTTGTAGCGTTGCGCGTAGGTCAGCGTATCGCACAGCACCAGGCGGCCTTCGGCGTCGGTATTGAGAATTTCAATCGTCTGTCCGGACAGCGATTTGACGACATCGCCGGGACGGCTGGCGTTGCCGCCGGGCATGTTTTCCGCCGCGGCGACGAGCGTGACCAGATTGATCGGCAGCTTTGCCTCGATCGCTGCTTTGGTTGCGCCGAGTACCGCGGCGGCGCCACACATGTCGAACTTCATCTCATCCATTGCCGGTGGCGGTTTCAGGCTGATGCCGCCGGTGTCGAACGTGATCCCCTTGCCGACCAGCGCAACCGGCGGCTGCTTCGCTGCCGCACCGCGGTATTCCACGATGATCAGTTTGCCGGCCGTCGCGCTGCCCCGCGTTACCGAGCTGAACGCACCCATGCCGAGCGATTCGATGTCGCGTTCGTCGATGACTTTCACGCGGACGCCATCGTTGCGCGCCAGTTTTTTAGCTTCGCGGGCGAGATAGCTGGGATTGCAGACGTTCGGCGGTTGATTGCCCAGATCGCGCGCGAACGTCATGCCGGCGTCGAGCGCCTGCGCGTGCTGTACCGCACGCGCTGTGTTCGTGCGGCTGCGCGCATCGCAGTGCAGCGCAATGCGGGCGATCTGTGCGGGCGGCGGATCGTCCTCACGCTTCGACGCGGCGAATCGATACAACTGCGCGGACAGCAGGGCCAACGTCACGCGGGCTTTCTGATAGCCGTCGTAACCGGCGACCTTGAACGCCTCGATCGCCAGCACCGCATCGGTAACCGCCGCGTTCTTCAACGCAGCGCCGACGGCGCCGATGACCTTGCGGAAGTCTACTGGTGACAACTCGGCTGCTTTGCCGATGCCGGCAATCAGCAGACGTCGAGCCGGCGACGATTTGGGCAACGCGATCAGTTGGCTGCGGCCCGGCTTATCGACGAAATCGCGGCTCGCTGTGTCGACGAAATCCTCGACGCCCAGTGCGCGCGCAACCGACCGCGCGGCAGGCTCCGTGACAATCAGACAATCCGTGCGCGTTGTGGCGAGTTTTCCGGTCTTCGTCGAATACTTCATAATCCCCCGTCTCGTCGGTGCGTCAGCCGCTCAAGTCTAATTGAAAAGCCGCGAGACACGACACTCAACAGGCTCTCGCAACAGGCTTGCAAAGCTCTGACTCGTAAAGCTCATGCCTGCACGACAAACAAGGCGGACACTGATCGAATGGTAATTGCGTTCCGCTATGTCTCTCGCGAGCTGTTGTCCGTCTTTTTCATCACGGCGCTGGTGTTGCTGGTCATCGCGCTGAGTGGCCGCTTCATGGGCTATCTGCAGGATGCCGCGCTCGGCAAACACTCGGCCGATGCGTTGCTGAAGATCATGGCGCTGCGGGTGCCGGAGTTCCTGCAGCTGACGTTGCCGTTCTCGTTCTATATCGCGCTGGTGCTCACGTCCGCGCGGCTGTATGCCGATCAGGAGATGACGGTGCTCGCCACCGGCGGCAGTTCTCCGGTTCGGGTGATGCTGTGGATGGGCAGCAGCGCGGTTGTCGTGGCCGTGCTGGTGGCGTACCTGTCGCTGAGCGCAACGCCGCGCGCAAACGGTGTGCTCGAGCACTTCCTGCTGGCGGAACGGGCCGAACGTGAGTTCGACACGATGACTCCGGGCGTATTTCACACAATGAACGACGGTGCGCGAGTGACCTATTCCGAGGCGGCATCGCCGGATAAACGCGAACTCTCACGCGTATTCATTGCGATGGAAGTGAAGGGACGTAGCGTCACCATCTGGGCCCAGCACGGCACGCAATACATCGATGCGATGACCGGCAGCCGATTTATGCTGCTGCGCTCCGGACGACGCTACGAAGGCGTGATCGGCCAGACGCCGTACCGGGTCGTGAAGTTCGACACGCTCGGTCAGCGCATCGAGCAGCGCGATCCCGACCTCACCACAATCGAGACCGACGCGCAGCCGACGACGCAACTTCAGCGCGACGTTCCCGCATCGGTGGCTGAACTGCACTGGCGGTTCGCGCTTCCGCTGATGACGTTGATTGCCGTTCCAATGGGGTTCGTGTTGGCGCGAGTGCGACCTCGGGACGGTCGCTTCGCGCGTATCGTACCGGCGGTGCTCGCGTTCCTCGGCTACTATCTGGTACTGCTCGTCGACCGCAATGCGCTTGCGTCCGGACATCTGTCGGATGCGATCGGTATGTGGCCCGCGCATTTGATAT
This sequence comes from uncultured Gammaproteobacteria bacterium, assembly GCA_963735085.1. Classification (GTDB taxonomy): domain Bacteria; phylum Pseudomonadota; class Gammaproteobacteria; order Pseudomonadales; family Azotimanducaceae; genus DATJGR01. Next base: position 1,045,066 of record CAVTJP010000002.1, on the reverse strand, counting down.
TTGCCGGATTTTCGCTGGTATTGCTGCAACGTCTGAAGCGGCCGCACGCGGAATGACACGTTGATTCTGCGAATCGACCGGCACATTAGCGCCACGCTCGTGAAGGCGATGTGTGTGGTGCTGCTGGCGTTCATCGGACTGAGCGCGGTATTTCAGATCATCGATGAGTTGCGCGAGACATCGGTCGGCTATGGTATGAGCCAGGCGGCTGTGTACGTGATGCTGACGTTGCCACGGCGTGCCTACGAATTGATTCCATACGTGGTATTTCTGGGCACCTTGGTAGGGCTGGGTCAGTTGGCCAGCCAAGGCGAGTTGACTGTGCTGCGCGCGGCCGGCATGTCGGTGCGTCGGTTGTTTGCGTCGGCCGCGGCGCCTGCCGCCGGCGCGCTGCTGCTCGCGCTGCTGCTCGGTGAATACTTCGCGCCGTGGGGTGAGGAAGCGGCCGAGGGCTACAAGGCGCAGGCGCGCCAGTCGTCTTCGACGATCCGCTTCTGGGGTGGCCACTGGTATCGCGAAGGCAACCTGTTCATGGACGTTGCGGCGATCGATGCGAAGGGCCACCTGATCGGCATCCGCCAATATCTGCTCAATGATGCGCGCCAGTTGCGGGTCGCGCGCCAGGCGGCATCGGCGCGCTATCTGCCCAACGAACGCGCGTGGATGCTGACCAACGTAGACGAAACCGTGCTCGACGACAGCGGCACGCACGTACGTCATCTGGATACCGTTCGCTGGTCCTCCGACGCGACGCCGGCGCTACTCGGCATCCGTGTGCTGCTCGGACCGTCCAATCTTTCGCTGCGCGGTCTGGCAACGCAGATCGCCTACATGGACCGCGAAGATCTCGACGCCAGCCGCTATCGGTTGGCGTTCTGGAACAAATCGCTGCAACCGTTCGCCATCCTCGGTCTGACACTGCTGGCGCTGTGTTTCATCATCGGACCGCTGCGTGAGGTCAGTATGGGCACGCGCCTCGCGGTGGGAACGCTGGTCGGCCTGGCATTCAAATATCTGGAAGACCTGTTTGGCCCGATGAGCATGGTGTATCACCTGCCCGCGGTGGCGGCGGTAGCCACGCCGATCGTGATCTGCTGGTTGACCGGGATATGGCTATTGCACCGGCAACGATAGGGGTGGGCGTAGTCCCTTCTCGACTCGAGCGACGCGCTTCGCTTGGGAGGGGAGAGGGTCAGAGTGCTTCACCAAAGCGTATAGCCGCGGCTCCACGTCGAATGAAGCACTCTGACCTTTTGCCCCGGCCCAGGACGAGCCTGCAGGGATGCGACTTACGGCACTCTCGTTGTAAGGAGCGGCAGAAGAAACATCCACCTCCACCGTCATCCGGAGCGCAGGGTCAACCCCTTGGCCGATACACGATCAACGTACCCGACAGCATGTCGGGCCAGGCGCGGTGGTCCGGGTCGACGTAGATCCACAAATAGCCGATGCCGAGCGTGGCGAACGACATCATCGCGCCGATGAATCGCAGCAGCGCCTGGGCCAGTCGCATCGGGGTACCGTCGGCGCTCTCGACGCGCAGGCCCCATGCGAGCATGCCGATCGTCTGGCCGCGCCACACCCAGAAGTAAGCGAAGAAGCTGAACATTTCGATGAACAACAGGCTCTGCACCCACGGGCCGACCACGGCGCCGTTGTGCAGCGCGACACCGATGAACAACGTGATCAGCCAGACTGCAAAGATCAGCATCGCGTCGTACAGCATTGCGCCGAGTCGGCGTCGCAGACCCGCTGGGCGAGGCAATGGAGCGTCCGGCATCAGTTGAAGCGGTTGCGGCCGATGGCGGCGACGTCGCCGCGCCCGAGCCGGCCGACAGTCAGCGGTGCGCCAACGTCAATCACGTCGCCAGGGGTCGGGCGCAGTCTCGCGCGGTCGCGGCAGGTCCTCGAGAAGCGCCTGACGCAGCTTGATCGCGCGCCGATATGCATCGATCAGATAGCCCTGCTCGCCGCTGGACTGGTGGACCGCCAACCGCCTCAGGCGGCGCTGGTAGTCGACGATTTCTCTGAGCAGACGAACTGCGGCGACGCTGGCGGCTTGCTGGTCGCTCGACATCTGCGTGTACGGCGTTGCCATTCGACGATCTCCCCTGAAATTCCCCGAACCGGCCTGGCTGAGAACCTGCCTGGTGGCCTGAAAAAGGCACCAGCGACCGGGGTCGCTGGTGCGGATGGTCATCCATTTCCAGCGGCGTCGATTGGTTCGACGTCCTGTCGGCGTCCGTGCCGACGTACGGAATATAGGTTAGGGAAATTTATTAATCAATAGGATTAATTAGGTAGTCTAACTCTTTGATATAGATCATCGCGTGAGTGAGATGCCGTTGTTGCCGTCGAGCGATGCCGGCTGCCCGCAAAACTCTTCTCGCGTCATCGCATCGAGAATCGACGCTTCGGAGCAGTTGCCCCATGCACGGCGGCCGTCTGGCAGGCGACATGCGACGTGCGCAATCGACGGCCCCTCGGCATCGTACATGACCACGTAACTCTCGATCTCGACGGCGCCGCGATGGGCCATCGCGACGTCACGTTGCGGCGTTGCATCGACCCGCGTCTGCAGGTCTTCGTGGCGGAACGGGTTCGTTGGGGGTTGCGCGCTGTACACGCCGAACGCGTGCTTGGTCAGGTAGCCGCCGTTGGCGGTGACCAGTCCGGTGGCACCGGAGTCGTCGCGCAGCACCTCTGCCATCCGCGCGATCGAATGCATTACGTAGTTGTTCAGCGGCCCGCCGCCGAATGTGAGGCCGCCGGTCACCGTCAACGGGCGCTTCTCGTCGAGGCCGAGTTCGGCAGCGGCCACCTCGACGGCTACCGGAAAGCAGCTATACAGGTCGACGTGATCGAGCGACGCGGCCTCGACACCAGCCAGTTCCAGCGCGCGATTGCCGGCGAAGCGTATTGCAGGTGACGAGTACAGGTTATCGCGATTCGAAACGTAGTAGTGATCGTGTGCGTCGGTGCCGGCCCACGGATAGATCCAGCGCGACTCGGGGATGCCGAAGCGTCGCGCGGCATCGACCGAGCACAAGATCAACGCCGCCGCCTGATCGACGTTGTTGTTCGAATTCATCAGCTTCGGGTACGGAAACGAGACGGGTCGATTGGTCGCCGACGGCGTTCGGATTTCTTCGGCGCTGTGGCGCTCGCGCAGCCACGCGTGCGGGTTGCGGCTGGCGACGTCGCTGAAGCGCGACCACAACTCCGAGATCCTTCGCTGATGCTCCGGAATGCTCTCGCCGCGGACGTGACGCAATGCGTTTTCGAACAGCGGATACAACTGGATCGGTTGGCCGAGACCGACCGCCTTTTCGGCCGCGTGACGCATGTTCTTGTCTTCGCCGAGCAACAGGTCCGGCGTACCGGGCGCGTCCTGCCATTTCAATTCGAAGCCCTGCTTGCGGGCGCGGGCCTGCGTGTAGCCGCACTCGGCGCCGGTGATGACGATCACGTCGTGGCGCCGCGCCTGAATATCCAGCGCGCTGCGATTGACGGTCGATTGCACGTAGTTGCCGCCATACGGCGTCAGGGCGGTCTCGGCGTTGGGAATACCCACCGCCTGTGCGACGATGCGCGCCGGATTCTTGTAGGGCCAGATGCCGCGAATCACGCGCACCGACGTCGCGTGTTCCAGCAGCGCGTTCGAGCCGGCGTCGGCGGCGGCCGCACGCACCGCCTCGATCATCAGTTCGAGTGGCTCCTTCGCATGCGCCGGATCGGCCGCGCGCTGTTCGAGTTGACTGATGCCGACAAGCACCGGCACGGCATGCCCGCTGTCGGAGGTGCTGTTGTTTGCGCTGGTCATGGAAGTATGCCCGACGTTTCGATGTAACGGTCGATGATATGAACAAGGCAGCTGAATTAGAAGGTGCGCCAGGCGCCAGCCCCAACCGCTGGTGTTGGGTGGCACTGGCCTTCGTGTCGACTGTGCTGATCGCCCCGATGGCGTCGGCTTGGAACGACACAGGCCACATGATCGCCGCGCTGATTGCCTACGATCGGTTGCCTGCTGACGTGCGTGCGACCGCGGTGAAGCTCGTGCATGCGCATCCGCGCTTCCATGAAGACATCGAGCCGCGATTGCCGCGCGGTCTCGCGAAGGCCGGCGCGGCAGCGCAGAACCGTTGGTACTTTGCGTTCGCGGCAACGTGGCCGGATGCAGCGCGTCGCTTCGAACATGCTCCGCCGAATCAACGTGAGGCGTTGATCGCGCGATATAGTCACAGTAGCTGGCACTACATCAACCTGCCGACCTACCTGCGGTCGTCGGATCGGCGCGGAATCAGTCCGCAGCCGGTGCAGATGGCCTGGACACCCGGACTCGACACGTCGCATCTGAACATCGTCCAGGCACTCGAGATGCTGAGCCACGCCGGCTGCGCCAATGCGGAGCCCGATGCCGAGCGCGCACTCGCACTGGTCTGGATCATCCATCTGATTGGCGATCTGCATCAACCGCTGCATACCACGGCGCTGTATGCGGTGCCGGCGTTCATGCACGGCGATCGTGGTGGCAACGATATCGAGGTGATTGGCGGATCGAATCTGCATGCCCCCAATCTGCATGCCCCCAATCTGCATGCCCCCAATCTGCATGCATTGTGGGACGGCGCGCTGGGTAACGACCGGCGCCCGGCGCATCTGGACGCATCGGCCCGCGATGCGGCGCACGCGGCGACCACTGCCGGTGCACAACCGATCGGTCCGGATCTGGCGCGCGATTTTCAGACATGGGCGCGGCAGGGCCGAACCCTCGCCGCGCTAATCGTGTACACCGCGGACATCCGTGCCGCGGTGGCCGCTGCCACATCGATGCAGCCGCCGCGGGTGCGCATATCCAGTGCTTATCGCGAGACGATGCGCGCCACGGCGCGGCGCCAGATCGGCCTCGCTGGCGACCGCCTCGCGGCCGTGCTGCAGAAGGTATACGGGGCGAGCAATCAATCGGCGTGCAGCGGTGTGGTAAATCCTCGATGACGATTCGCTACGTGCTCTGGGACAACGATGGGGTATTGGTGGACACCGAGGTGGGCTACTTCGAGGTGACGCGGGAAGTGTTCGCGGAACTCGGCATCAGCCTCGAGCGCGATCACTACATGCGTCTGCGTTCGCGCGGTGAATCGGCGTGGCAACTCGTTGCGCAAACGGGCGTAGGCGCAGCAACGATAGCGCGGCATCGTGCCGATCGTGATCAGCGCTATCGGCGTTTCATTCGTGCTCACGATGTCGAGATTGCCGGCGCAGCCGATATCGTCGCCACACTCGCGCGTTCGTATCGAATGGCGATTGTGACCACGTCGAAACGGCGCGCATTCGAATTGATACACCGGCAACGCCGCATCGTGCGCCACATGGCCTTCGTGCTGACGCAGGAGGACGTCGTTAACGAAAAACCTGCCCCCGACGGATATCTGGCGGCGCTCGAGCGATTCGGTGCGAACGCCGCCGAGACAGTTGTCGTGGAAGACTCCAAACAAGGTCTCGATGCGGCGCGTGCTGCGGGACTGACGTGCGTGATCGTGCGCAATCGCTTCTTCGGCGACGCGCACGATTTCACCGGCGCCGCGGCGGTGCTGGGTTCGATTGACGAAGTGCCCAACGCCATAACGGGCCTGATTGGCTGACGTCGGTCAAGAATTGCGGTATACACGAACGTTACCGGCGTACTTGTGCGAATTATCCGCGCACGTGTGCGCACCGCGCAGGAGGCAACCACGATGACGCACTTCACTGCATGGCCGCTCGGAGGCGGTATCTGGGTCGGGCCGGTGCGGGCGCCACACAATGTCGCGGCCCATCTGAAGGGCAGCATCCATGATGATGCGACGGCGCAGAAGCTCGGATTTCGCGGTGGCCCCGTAGCGGCGTCGCTGCATCTGGAGCAGTTTCCGCCGCTGCTGATGCACATGCTCGGGCCCCGCTGGTGGCAATCCGGCAGCCTGTCGCTGTACTTCCGCAATGTGACCACTGACCGGGAGCCTGTGCAGTGTCACGCCGTCGCGCCGATGCGACCGCCTGCATCTCAAGACGTGCGCATCGAAGTATGGATGGAGCACGCGAGCTCCGGGGAGCATGAATCGCGGCGCGTTGCCGGCGGGACCGCATCGGTTGGCCGAGCGGATCGAGGATCGGCGCTGCGGCAACGCCTCGAGTTCGTACCGGAACCGCAGGAATTGCGTATTCTGGCGAACCTGGCAGCCGATGCATGTTGCGACGGCATACCAGTCCGCATCGATCAAAGCGCGCTCGACGAACGTCTGGACGTCATCACGGAGCCCCTCGACGAGTACACGCGGCGCAGCACATGGGGCCGGCCGGCGTTGCCGCCGAGTCTGATGGTCAGGGCGATGCGATCGGTGGAATCCGTGCTGTTGGCAGGCACTGTGCCGGTGGTGGGCCTGCTGTTTGGTGCAATCGAAGTGCAACATCTGAACGGCCCGCTGTTCGTTGAGACAGACTACCTAGCGCGTGGCCGCGTGCTGGCGATCAGTGAAACGCCGAAGACGGAATTCTGCTGGTACGAATCGACACTGATCGATCCTGCTGAGGGGAAGGACGTCGCCAGCATGTTGATGATGCTGCGCTACATGAAGGCCTCCAGTCCGCTGTGGGCTGCCACGCCCGATGCATCGGCGCGTCCAGACAGCAGGGCAGATGAAAGCGGCGCCGGCGAAAGCGCTGACGAAGTCGCCGATAACACGGCTGATGCCGACGGTTACCGCCGGTGATGGCGCTTGAACTTCGCGCGGCGTTCGCGTATTGCTGCATCCCTTTCCGGTACCGGTTCAACGATGGACGATGAGGAACAGCGTCGCATGCGCGACGACGTACGCAGCCAGACGGTGGTGCGCAACGTCGAGGATGCGTTGTGGCGTTACAACGAGGATCACGAAGAGACGATGTCGGTGTACGACGTTATCGGGATGGTTCTCGAAGGGTTGATCGCGGAAGGCATGTGCCCCGCATGCATTGCCGAATCCGTGCAGATCGCATTCGAACGTGCTGGTGTCGACCCTACCGAACACATCAGCGAAGGCGACGGCGACCGGCCAACGATGAATCAACCGGATGGCGACGTATTCCACTGATACTCGCGCCCGGCGCCGAGCCGAGGGTGCGGGAGGCGTTCAACGATGTGTCGATTCACGTTCTACCTGGGCGAGCCGATTCGGCTCAGCGCGCTCGTCACCGAGCCCGAACATTCGCTGATCCACCAGAGCTTCGATTCGCGTGAACGCGCAGAGCCACTCAACGGCGACGGTTTCGGTGTCGCCTGGTACGTGCCGGATCTGACGGGTGCCCCAGGTCGCTTTCGCGGCGTATCGCCGGCCTGGAACAACGCGAACCTGCATGATATCGCGCGCGTCGTAACAAGCCCATGCGTGCTGGCGCACGTGCGCGCGGCGACCCAGCAGCTCGCGGTGTCGGAGTTGAATTGCCACCCGTTCATTGCCGAGCGCTGGTCGTTCATGCACAACGGCGACATCGGCGGATTCGGCCGCATCCGGCGCGCCTTGCTGGCGGAGCTGACCAGCGAACGCTTCGACTCGATCCAGGGCGGCACCGACTCGGAACATTTCTTCGCGCTGCTGCTCGATGAGCTGGACGCCGCAGGCGCGAATCCGGATGTCGAATCGATCGCCCGCGCATTCCAGCGTGCGATCGAACGGATCAGCGGACTGATGTTTGCGTACGCACCAGGTGAGCATCTGTACATCAACGCGGTGCTGACCAATGGCGATGCCGCGGTTGCATGCCGCTACACCACCGACGATCCGGCCGAAGGATCGTCTCTGTATCTGAATCAGGGTCAACGCTACGTCTGCGAAGATGGGGTCTGCCGTATGATCGACACGGTGCATCGCGGCTCCGTGATCGTCAGTTCCGAGCCATTGTCGGATGATCCGGGCTGGACCACGTTCAAACCGAATACGATGGCGCTGCTGGCCGACCACCGGGTGAGCCGAACGCTTTCGCTCTGAGTATTACCAGCCGATGAGCGAGGGTCAGAGTCGCTCTGACCCTCGCCACGGCCTGATTCTGCGCGGTCAATCTCCAACTGGGGCCGACCGTCCATTGCGGCATGCCGTCGTATCGGCTCGTTGCGCCAGCACGTCGCGCAAACGGATCGTCCCGGCGGCGAGGGATTCTTTGCGGGGTTTGTCGAGGCGCTTGATTACATATTCGGCGCTCAGCGCTGCGCTTCGGTTGCCGACGCATTGAGAGAAAATCACTTCGATTGGACGTCGACTCCTCAGATAACGCGCCGCGCGTATGCCACCGCCGAGATGTTCGCGCAGGCGCCGCGCAACGTCGGTGCTGATGCCGGTATACACGCTGCCGTCGTCGCAGCGGATCATGTACACGTACCAGTCGGGCACGCCGCCCTCCGAGTCTCTGACAACAGGTATTGTAGATGTCGCGTTCGAAGAACGATGGTGAAGTTTGAATAGCAGGAGGCAACGATGATAGCGGTGCTGACGACGTTGGAGGCGCAACTAAACCGCGAACACACTGCGCTACTCATCTGGGACTGCCAGAATGGGCTCGTCGATCGCGCGTTCAACAAGGACGAATTCGTCTCGTCTACCGCCGCTCTGCTGGCGTGGGCGCGCTCATTGCGGCTACCCATCGTGTATTCGAAGATCGTCCCGCTACCCGGTCCGTGGGAGGCGGGTCCACGCACACTTCGCATGATGCGCCGCTTCGGCGTGACGCGCGCTGAAGATCTTCGGCCGATGCTGGCGCGCGGATCCGCTGCCGCGGAGATTCCAGAAGCGCTGGCGCCGCGCGAAGACGAACTCGTCCTCGGCAAGCACACGACCAGTATGTTCATCGGCACGCACTTCGAGTTTCTGTTGCGTAATCGTGGCATCCGCACGTTGTTGATTGCAGGCATCTCCACCGAGAACGGCATCGAGGCCACCGCGCGTGACGCGGATAACCGGGGCTATTACACGGTCGTTGTCGAGGATTGCGTGTCGTCACCGGACCAGGAAGGTCACGAACTCGCGCTGGCGTTGATGAGGCGCTACTGCAGCGTCGCGCCGCTTGCGCAGGTGCGAACCGCTATGGCCCTTTGACGCACCGCGTCAAACCGTCTCGGTTGCACCGACGGGTTCGGCGGGCGGCACGCGCGTGCTCCACCAGATCAGTATCAGCAGCAGCACCTGCAGAACCAGTCGCAGTGACAGCAACGTGGGCGATATGTCTGGGAACAACGCCGGATGCAGCCACATATGAACGTTAGCCGGTGTCACCGCGAGGGTCAGCAGCATCAGCAGGTTGCCGCTCCACTGGCGTGTGACCGGAATCAGAATACCCACGGCGAACAGGATCTCGAAGACACCGCTGATGTAAACCGCAGCGAGCGGCCACGGTACATACGGCGGCATGATCGCCAGGAAGAAGCCGGTCTGCGTGAAGTGTGAAATTCCGCCTACGAAGAACCACGCAAACACGATTGCAAGGCCCAGGTAGCGCGCGTAACGAACCATCATGATTCTCTGAGGCGAATGCGGAGCAATGAGAAAGATGCAAACCGGTCTGTCGGGGCCGGTGTCTGCGAAGCGAAGTTGAGCCCGACCGGGCTCAACTCGTTGTCACTGGTCGTGTGAATACGCCGCGACATGGCGCCGCGGCGATTCGGTCACTCGGGATTGACGTTCTCTGCTTGCGGGCCCTTTTTGCCTTGCGTTACTTCGAAGCTGACGCGCTGGCCTTCTGCCAACGTACGCCGTCCGGTGCCGTTGATGGCACGGAAGTGTACGAATACGTCCGGCCCACCTTCGCGCTCGATGAATCCGAAACCCTTTGCATCGTCAAACCATTTGACGGTGCCCGTGATGCGTTGCTCTGACATATATCCTCTCGATTTTCTTGCTGTCTACCCGACTGCTTACTTGATTGAACGTTTCTTGCTTGAACTTGCTTTGGTCTGCGAACTACTCCTGAGGTGCGTCATCGCTCGGTTGTTCGCCCGTCCGAGCTGCCTTTTTCAGACGCTTTTCCTCTTTCTTCTTTTGCTTCGCCAGGTCCTTCTGTCGCTTCTGGAATTTGTAGTTTGGCTTGGCCAACGATCCCTCCTCGAATAACGCCACGTGCGGGATTGCAGCATCGCACCGGCTGAAAGGTCAGGAGTATAACCGGAACTCTCGACGTAACGCCCCCACCATTTCGCTGGTCACGACCCTCCCCACGATCCTCCCCAAGATCCTACATTGGCGCGTCCGGCGACTCGGTTGCGTCGTCGGGAACCGATCGGCCGCACGCGGTGTATTGCGCAGCGCAACCGCCAGCGGATAGTGTTGAGCACAGCTCACCCGTTTTGCAGCACTCAGGAGTATGCGTAATGACAGCAGCCGAATCCGCCACGCCCGCGACGCAGCCGATCCGGCGACGCCGCTATGCAGCGCAGGTGCCCGCAGAAGGTGATGGCGGTGAGTTCACGCAATCGTGGTTTCCGATCTGCCCGTCGTACGAAGTGATCAACGGCGCGGTCGTCGGCAAGACATTTCTCGACGGACGTGTCGTCGTGTACCGCGGCGCCGATGGCGTCGCGCACGTGCTCAGTGCGTTCTGCCCGCATCTCGGTGCAGACCTCGCGGTTGGTTCGGTGATCGGCAACGACATCCGCTGTGCGTTTCATCATTGGGAGTTTGCCGGCGACGGGCAGTGTCTGCGCACCGGCATCGGCGATCCGGCACCGAAGAACGCATGCCTGTTCAAGTTTCCGTCGGTCGAAAAATTCGGTTTGATCTGGGCCTTCAATGGCGATGAACCGTGGTGGCAGATTCCCGACTTTCCGGTTGCCGAGGAGGCGCTGGCGATCGACGTGCGCTACGACGTGCCGACGATGCCGGTTGATCCGTGGGTCGTCTGCGCGAACACGCCGGACTGGCAGCACATCAAGGTGGTGCATCGCGTGCAGTTCGATCACACCGACCTTTACGACCGCATCGACTGGACAGACCATTCGATGCGCTACAGCTTCAGCGGACGCACCGAAAACGGCGCCGGCCCCGAGATTGACTACAACGTTGGCATCTTCGGCACCAGCATCTTTCATCTGCACGGTACGTTGAATGGCCAGTGGTACGCGGTGATGACCGCGTTCGGGATGCCGCAACCCGGTGTGACGCAGAACTATTTCGTGCTGTGCGTGAAGAAGGGCGACGGTTCGTCCGAGAGCAACGCGCAGATCAAGTTCCTGCACGACTTTCTGTTCAAGCTCGGCAAGTCGATGACCGACGACGATCGGCCGATTCTGCATTCGATCAAGTACGCACCGGGCACGTTGACGCGCTCGGACCGTGCGCTGGCGCGCTATCTGGAGATGGTGCGCAACTTTCCGCGGGCGCATCCATCCGCCGATTTCATCAAGTAGCATCCACACGATTTTCAATGGGAGAGACGCAATGGCGCACATCAGTCAGGTACAGCACTACAACGAGCCGATCGAAAAGCAGCTCGGCTTTGCGGCGATGGTTCAAACCGGCAAGATTCTGCATCTCGCCGGCATCGTTGCCGTCGACGATGCGATGAAGGTCGTGGCACCCGGCGATATCGCCGGCCAGGTGGAACGCGTTTACGACATCATGGAGGCGACGCTCGCCAAGAGCGGTGCGAGCCTGCTGCACGTCGTCAACGAAATGATCTTCGTCACCGATCTCGCCGCATTCGCGGCTGCCGGCCCCGTCCGGGCGGCGCGTTACGCAAACTGCGCGGCACCGGCCGCGACGGCCGTGCAGGTGACGGCGTTGCTGTTTCCTGCGGCGATGATCGAGGTTCAAGCCACCGCGGTGCTGCCGTAGATGTTGATCGATGAAGTGACAGGGCAAGGTCGCGTGTTGGGTCGCTGCGCGCCGGAATTCTCACTCGTCGGCGACGCGTTCATCCAGAACTTCGCACAACGCGACGAAGTGGGCGCGTCGGTGTGCGTCAGTGTCGGCGGCGAAACGGTCGTCGATCTCTGGGGTGGGCGCATATCGGCTGACGAGGATGCGAAGGCGTGGGCCGACGACACGATCTCGCTGGTGTTCTCGTGCACCAAAGCCGCAACTGCGTTGTGCGCGCACATGCTGATCGATCGTGGTGAGCTCGATCTGCATGCACCTGTGGCGCAGTACTGGCCGGAGTTCGCGACCAATGGCAAGGAGCACGCGACCGTCGAGATGATGCTGAATCACTCGGTTGGATTGCCGGCACTGCGCGAACCGGTCAAGGACGGCGGCTACTACGATTGGGACTACATGGTTGAGCGTCTCGCGGCGGAGCAGCCGTTCTGGGAACCTGGCACGCGCAACGGTTATCACATGATGACGTTCGGCTGGGTCGTCGGCGAACTGGTGCGGCGTGTCTCGCACCGATCGCTCGGCACGTTCTTTCGCGAGGAAGTCGCCGAGCCGCTCGGTCTCGATTTCTGGATCGGCTTGCCGGAAGCGCATCTGCCGCGCGTGGCGCCGATGATTGCGTGGATGCCGGATGCCAGCGGGCCGATGATGCCGTTCACGCAAGCCATGTTCAGCGATCCGAATTCGATTCAATATCTGTCGCTGATGAATGCCGGCAATCACCAGTCCGATTCTCCGCAAGCCTATGCGGCCGAGATTGGCGGCGGCGGCGGAATTGCCAATGCGCGCGCACTCGCCGGCATGTACACGCCGCTCGCCAACGGCGGCCAGCACAACGACGTGCGGCTGCTGTCGGCCGATTACATCGTGCGGATGCGTGAGGTGTCGGTGGCGACGATGGTCGATGCGACGTTGCTGATACCGAGCCGTTTCGGGCTCGGGTTCATGCGTTCGATGGACAACCGGCATCGTCCGAGCGGCGAGATGGAAACCTGCCTGCTCGGCGGCGGCGCGTTCGGTCACGCCGGTGCCGGCGGCAGCATCGGCTTCGCTGACCCGGGTGAAGCCCTGGCGTTCGGTTATTCGATGAATCGGATGGGCGCCGGGATTCTGCTGAATTCACGCGGCCAGTCACTGGTCGATGCTACGTACCGCAGCTTGGGCTATCGCACCAATGCGCCGGGTGTCTGGATTCGCTGATCGAAACGGTGCGCGAGCCGATCGCTACAACGTCAGCCAGAGGCGCAGCAGATGCCGTTTGCGATCCGCGTCGTCCGCGTACGCAGTGCGCGCATGAATGATTGTGTGATTCGACAGCAACTGGATGTCGCCCGGCGTAAACTGCATTTCGAGACGGATATCGTCGCGCTCGGCAATCGCCTCGTATGCATCCAACAGTTCCAGTTCCTGCGCCGGCAACTCACCCACGTGCCGTTGCACTGATCGATAGTAGTCAGAGTGATAGTAGGTGCGCAACGTTGTGCCGTCGAAGCAGCACGGCTGGATCAATGCGTACGGCAACTGTCCGGGCTGTTCTTCGTTGCGCCGATCGAATCTGACGGATTCGAAGAGGCGCGCGGCGAGTTCCGGACGCTGCCGTTGCAGTTCGTTGAATACAGTAACGGAACTGGCGATACGGCTGAGCCCACCGGACGGCGAATTCGTCAGACACAACAGGCCGACAACGTCGGCGCCGTCGCAGTGATAGTTGATGTTGCTGGCGGTGCGGTACAGCCGCACCAGCGGATCGACGGCTGCGTCGCCGGTATCGGTCACGTGGCCGAGCAGATCGCCGTGCGGATTCTGCAGCCCGGGCGTGCCGAGATGGGCGCCGAAGCACCAGAAGAATCGCTCGGCCTCGACCTGCGTCCATTGCGCCACCGGCGCGCCTGCGATCACGACAAAGCCGAGACCGTCCCGCAGTTCGCCGCGCCACGCCTCGATGCGCTGGCTCAGGCGCGGCAATGGCAGGTCGTGCGCGGTCAGTTCGATGGTCGGCTTGCCGGTGGCTGCCGCATGCGTCAGGCCGCGCCCGATCTCGTCGAGGTCTGTCGCACTCAGGTGGTAGCGAAAATCGCCGGCCGCCCGAATTGCGTCGCCACGCCACGCGGCACGTATATTCAGCGGTCCCGGCGGCGGACCCACGTTCGCGCGACCAGTGAAGAAACGAGCGGCCTGTTCACGGCTCGAATGATGGGCCATCGTGTTGCACCTCCGGGACTTCCGACGTTGCAGTCTAGTCGACGTGCCCGCACGCGCCACTCCGCGATAGACTCGCAACGGTAGCGCGGCGCTAGGGCGGAGCCCACACCGCAACCCTCGGCAGCGAAGCAACAGAACGGAGAGCATCGTGAAGTTCGGGATCTTCTTTGAATTGTCGACGCCGCGGCCATTCTCGGCAGCCGCCGAGTGGAGCGTCTATCACAATGCGCTGGAACAATGCCGGCTTGCCGACGCACTCGGGTTCGATCACGTGTGGGCCGTCGAACACCACTTTCTGGAAGAGTATTCGCACTGCTCGTCGCCCGAGGTATTCCTGAGTGCCGTTGCGGCGCAGACACGACGCATCCGCCTCGGCCACGGCGCGGTTGTTTGCGTACCTGAAATGAATCATCCGATTCGTGTTGCCGAGCGCGCCGCGGCACTCGACATCGTGTCAAACGGCCGGCTCGAGTTCGGCACCGCGCGGTCCTCGACGTGGACCGAACTTGGCGGCTTCGGGGTCAATCCGGACGATACGAAGAAGACCTGGGACGAATTCGTCCACGTGCTGCCACAGATGTGGACGCGCGATGCATTCGAGTGGCGCGGTCATGCGTTTTCGATGCCGTCGCGCAACGTGCTGCCGAAACCGTTTCAGCAGCCGCATCCGCCGATGTGGGTGACGGTCACGACCCCCGGCACCGAACTGGATGCGGCGGATCGTGGTCTGGGTTGCCTGGGTGTGTCGGCGGCGGGTTACGAAGAACAGGAGCGACGCACGCGGGAGTATCACCGGCGCATCGCGCTATGCGATCCGGTTGGCGGCATCGTCAACGATCAGGTTCACACGATGAATTTTCTGTACTGCCACGAAGATTATCGACAGGCGCGCGCGCTCGGCGTGCCGATGGTCAATGCATTCAACGTTGCGAACACGCATTTGTACTGGACCCGCGAGGCGTTTCCGACGCGCGCTTATCAGACGCTGGGCAATGTCGGCGCGGCTATGAAGGGCAAGAAGCCGCCGGCGGACGATCCGAGTGCGGCGAAAGGTCTGCCGGAAGGTGTCGGCGTGGGCGATCCGGAGCATCTGGTGCGCACGATCAAGCGCTGGGAATCGATTGGCGTGACCGGCATCAATTTCCTGTTGAACGCAATGGAAATGCTACCGCAGCAGGCTGTCCTCGACAGCCTGAGTCTGTTCGCGCGTGAGGTGATGCCGCAGTTTCGCAGCGCAGAAGAGGCGCGAGCACCGGTGTATACGCCGGCAACGATTCCGGACATCGCGTTGCCGGCTGCGCCGTTGGCCGAGCGCTCCGCCGCGGGTCAACGCTGATGCTCGTAGGCACTGCCCGGGTCGAGGAGTTGATGCGTTTGCAACTAACCGCGACGATCGACCGCTATCCGCGCGAACCGATCCGGTTCGATACGGTCGCGTGCTTTCAGATGACCGCCGAGATGCGCAATGGCGCACGCGAAGCGATCCTTCCCCCGGGCCTGCACCCGACGATTCCGGCCGCGCTGTCGTTGCAGGTGTGGTCTGTCGGTGACAGCCCGTGGGGTGAGTTCCGCATGGCGGTTGCACGTGCGACATGCCGCAGCGGCGTGCGCGCCCGAGGCTTCACGTTGGCGGCTTATGCATCTTCTGCGGGCGCGTGTGAAGCGCTGCGGAACCACTTCGGCTTTCCGGCGCGACACGGTGACATCGTGCTGCGTCGCGGCTACGACGGCGCTGATGCATCGGTCACGTCCGCGGGGCGCCGGATTCTCGAAATCCAGGCGATCGATCCCGAGCCGATGGGCATCGACGACGTCCAGTACACCGGTAGCTTGAACCTCGCACGAACGCCCAACGGGATCAGGCTGGTGCAACTCGAGGCGGATCACGCGGCTACTCGAGTCGAACGGTTGACCGCGCGATTGTCGGCGTTCGACGCCGCGGCATGGGGCAATCCGCTGCTCGATCCCTATTTCGTCGTGTCCGCATCACTGGCTTTGGAAACGGTCGTGTTCCCGCCGCTGCGGTTCGTCTGCAAACCCGATGAACTGGCATTCACGGGCACCGAAGCGATTGCCGCGTCCGCGGGGGCTTCGTAGATGTACGACATCCTGATCATCGGCGCAGGTAGTTCCGGATCCGCGATCGCTGCGCGCGCCTCCGAAGACCCAAATCTGACGGTCGCATTGATCGAAGCCGGTCCCGACTATCCCGATCCGTCGCAGACGCCGTTCGATCTGGTCAACAGTCACAACAATTCCTACCGCGACCATGACTGGGGTTTGCACTACGAACCAACGCGCGGCCGCGATGTGGTATTCCCACGCGGCCGGGTGACCGGCGGGTCGAGCGCGGTGAACACGACGATCGCATTGCGTGGCGTGCCGGAGGACTACGACGAATGGGCGAGCCTCGGCAATCCCGCTTGGGCGTGGGATCGCGTTCTCGGTGCGTTCAACCGTCTCGAACGCGATCTCGACTTCGGTGGCGCGCGGTACCACGGCGACGCGGGACCGATTTCGATCCGCCGCTATCCGGCTGCTGAAATGTTGCCGCAACACCAGGCGTTTCTGGAATCAGCCCATGCGCTCGGCTATCCCGAATGTCCTGACGGCAACGATCCGTGGGCGGCCGGCGCCGGGCCGCAACCGATGAATAAACTGGGCCGGCTGCGCGTGTCGTGCGCGCTCGGCTACCTCGCGCCGGCGCGCGCGCGGCCCAATCTGACGATTTGCGCCAATACGTTCGTGCGGCGTCTGTTGCTGGATGGGAAACGCTGCACCGGCGTCGAAGTGGAGCTGCCTGACGGTTCCGTCGAGGGGATTTCTGCGCGCCTGGTCGTGCTGTGCGCAGGCGCGATTCTGTCGCCGGCAATTCTGCTGCGCTCCGGCATCGGTCCGCGTGCGCAACTCGAAGCGTTGTCGATCGACGTGCAGCGGGACGTCCCCGGCGTCGGCGCAAATCTGTCCGATCATCCGGCGCTGTCGGTGACGTGTCTGGTCAAAGACCCATCGATCATCGATTTCGACTCACCGCTGATCCAGACCATTCTGCGCTACACCGCGAAAGGCTCCGACAAACGCAACGATCTGCAGATCGAGCAGCTCAGTTTCGTCGGCCGCAGAGGCGGCCCGGCGATGTTCGGCATCGCGGCGGTGCTGGAATATCAATACGGCCGCGGCGAGTTGCGGCTACGCTCCGCCGATCCCCACGACGCACCGATCATCGACAACCGCTTCTGCGAAGACGAGCGCGATGTGGCGCGGCTGGTCGGCTGCTTCAAGGACGCACTGGCGTTCACCCGCGTTGCGCCGTTGGCGGATCAGATCGAAGCGGTCAACTTCCCCGATCCGGCGCGCGCGTTCGACGACAGCGACATCGCGGCACTGTGCCGACGGTTCGCCGGCAGCGGCTTCCACCCGTGCGGCACCGTTAAAATGGGACCGGCGAGCGATCCGTTGGCAGTTGTCGACGAACATGGCTGCTGCCACAGTGTCGACCAGCTCGTTGTCGCCGACGCGTCGATCATGCCCGGCGTGCCGCGCGCAAACACGAATCTCACCTGCATCATGATCGGCGAGATGGTCGGCGAGTGGCTGCGCACCGCGAGCGCCCGCTATGGTTTGTAGGAGAGAGGGTCAGAACCGTTCTGACCCTCGTTTTCCGGAGATGATGGGATGAACGAGACACGTCTCTGCGATCGCGAGATCGTCTTCGGCAATGGTTGCGTCGGCCGCGACATCGAGATCGAAACCGCGAACCCGGTGAACTACTACCAGGTGATCAGCAAGGCAGGCGACATGCAACACGCAGTGATCGACGCAAAGTTGTTCCTGCCGGCCGATGCGAAGCGCGCGGTGCCGGTCGTCATCGTCGTGCCAGGCAGTCTCAGCGTTGCGCCGTCGCACCTTGCGCATGCGGAGAAGTTCACAAACTTCGGCATCGCCGCGTGCGTGATCGATCCATTCGGTACGCGCGGCGTCACCTCGACGGTGGCGAATCAGGCGCAATATTCGTTCGCCGCGAGCGCATACGACGTGCTCGCCACGGTGCGCGCGCTGGCTGGAATGCCCGAAATCGCCTCGGACCGTATCGGCGCCCAGGGCCACAGCCGTGGCGGATCCGCAGTGCTGACGGCGGCGATGAGGCGCTTCAGCGTCGCGGTGCTCGGTGAGTCGCTCGCGTTATGCGCGGTATATGCCGCCTACCCATGGTGTGGCCATCAATTCCTCGATCCGGACGTCGGCGACACCGTGGTGCGCGCGATCATCGGCGATCGCGACGAATGGTGTCTGCCGCAACAGGTACAAGGCTACATTCAGGCGATGAGATTGCGCGGCGGCCACGCCACCTTGCGAATCGTCGACGGCGCCCAGCACAGTTTCGACCGCGACACGCCGATCGAGACGATTGCAGATGCGGCCGTAGCGCCGGATGCGCCGAACAACTACATCGCCGACGACGGTGCGCTGATCCATCCGTTGACCGGACAAGCCGATCCGAGGCTCGTCGATCGCGACCTGTTCGTCTACGGCCTGAAGGCAGGCTACGGTCGGAAAGGTGCGAAGATCGGCAGTCGGGATGGTGAGGCGAAGCTGTTTCGCGACGACATGGTCGCGTTCTGGATGGAGAATCTGATATGACCGATCTGGCAATACGCAATGTACGCGTACTCGACGGCAGTGGCGCTGACGCGTTTGACGCCGACGTGGAAATCGATGGCGGACGTATCACCGCGGTGGGTCGCGCCGGCGCGGCGAAGCGAGAAATCGACGGTAAAGGCGCGTGTCTTGCACCCGGCTTCATCGACACGCACGCGCACGACGACGGCGCGTTCTTCCGCTATCCGGGCATGGAATTCAAACTCGCGCAGGGCGTGACGACTGTCGTCAGCGGCAATTGCGGCTTCAGCGCGATTCCGGCCGATCCGACCAAAGATGCGGTCGCCGCAAGTGGTGGCATTCTCGCCGGTCTCAGCGGCGAGTTCACCGATCTGGCGGGCTATTTCGTGGCGGCGCTGCAGCGCAAGCCCGCGATCAACAACATGATGCTGGTTGGCCACAACACCGTACGGGCGATGACGATGGGCATGGAACAGCGCGCACCCGATGCGGCTGAACTGGCAACGATGCGCGGCCATGTCGAACGTGCGATGGAGCAGGGCGCGTGCGGATTCTCGACCGGTCTCATCTATCGGCCGGGGCGCTGGAGTGGCACCGAAGAGGTGATCGAATTGGCGCAGAGGGTGAAGGCATTCGACGGTCTGTACACCACCCACATGCGCAACGAAGGCGACCGGCTGCTCGAAGCGATCGAGGAATCGTTGCGCATCGGGCTCGAAAGCGACGTGCATCTGCACATCTCACACCACAAAAGCGCCGGCCGGGCAAACTGGGGCAAGGTGAAAGACTCGCTCGAACGCATCGATCGCGCGATCGCCTCGGGTCAGCGCGTGACCCTCGATGTGTATCCATACACGGCCGGCAGCGGCCGCATGATCGAATACTTCAATCTCAACAAGATCGATCGCACGTTGGCCGAAGTGATCCGCATCGCCAGTTGTCCGGCGTTTCGCGAACTCGAAGGCCGCATGCTCGTCGATGTCGCGGCCGAACGCAGCATCGACATCACCGATCTCGTCAGGGACATCCTGACGGCCCCGCTAGGGGATCGCACGATCTGCATCCAGTTCATCATCGACGAAGCGGACGTCGAAACGAATCTGCGCCATACCGACATGATGGTCGGCTCCGATGGCATTCCGGATCTGCGCGGCCGGCCGCACCCGCGCCTGTTCGGCACCTTTCCGCGCGTGTTGGGACATTACGTGCGCGAGCGCGGCACGCTCGGGCTCGCCGAAGCCGTGCGGCGGATGACATCGCTGTCGGCAGAAACGTTCGGCATGGTGGAACGCGGCCGCATAAGAGAAGGCTATTGGGCCGACCTGGTGCTGTTCGATCCGGCCACGGTGATCGACACCGCGACGTACGACGAACCGCAACGCGAACCGGACGGCATCGCGCTGGTCGTCGTCAACGGCGAGATCGCCTACGAATCGGGCCGTCACAGCGGCATCGGCAGCGGCAAAATGCTGCGCTACAAACGCACTGCGTTCGAGTAGCACGTGGAGATTCGCGCGCTGCCTGATGAACTGATTGAGTTTGCGTGCGCAGAAAACGAACGGCTGCAGGTGCCTGGCGCGGCAATTGGCGTACTGCACGGCGGTGTGATGTACGTGGGCGGGGTCGGCGTCACCAGCGTCGAGAATCCGCTCCCCATCACCGCGCGCACGCTGTTTCAGATCGGCTCCACATCGAAGACCGTCACCGCAACCGCGCTGATGCAACTCGTCGAGGAGGGTACGCTCGATCTCGACGCAACGGTGCGCACGTATCTGCCGCACTTCCGGCTGCAATCCGAAGCCGACGCCGCGCGCATCACCGTGCGCGATCTGGTCACGCACCATACCGGATACGTTGGCGACTATTTCAAAGACACCGGCCGCGGTGACGACGCGATCGGCGCCATTGTGGCGAAGATGGCGAACTCGCCGCAACGGGTTCCGGCGGCTACGACATTTTCGTACAGCAACGCGGCGTTCTATGTGCTGTCCCACATCGTCGAGACCCTGCGCGGCAAGCCATTCGAATACGTCGTTGCCGAGCGCGTCTTCGCGCCGCTCGACATGCGCGAATCCTTCTACTTCCCTGAGGATTGCATCACGTATCGCGTCGCGTCGGGTCACATCGTCACGGCCGAAGGCCCGCAGGTCGCGCGGCGCTGGCATATGTGGCGCAGCGGGGCAGGGGGCGGCGGCGTAATCTCGAACGTCGTGGACCAGTTGCGGTATGCCGCGTTGCACGTCGGTGCGATCGACGTGCCAAATGTATTGCATCGCGAAACGATCGAGGCGATGCAACAGGTGCAGCGTCCGGCCGGCAGCATGTGTGAATCGATCGGTATTTCGTGGATGCTCGACGATGCCGGCGATTCTCGCACCCTCGTCAAGCATGGCGGCGCTACCAACGGTCAGTTGTCATCGTTCGAGCTGATTCCGTCCGCGGGCTTTGCTGTGACGGTGTTGACGAATGCCGACACCGGCCGCGAAACGCGCCAGACGATTGCCGACTACGCGCAACGCCACTTTCTCGGATTCGATAAAGCCGCACCGCGCGAAGCTGTCGGCCTCGACGTGCAATTTGACGAATACGCCGGCGGCTACCACGCAACACTTGAACATCTCGACGTTGCGGTGGACGGCAACCTGTTGCGCATCGTCGGCACGCCGGCGCCGAAGTTCGTCGCCGATCCGACAGTGCGGCCGATTCCATTGCCGCCTGCGATGGTGTCGTTCACGGGCCACGATCGCGCGGCCGTTCTGAATGGTCCACGCAAAGGCGAACGCGTCGAATTCCTGCGCGACGACACCGGCGCAATCGCGTGGTTGCGCTGGGACGGACGCATTGCCAGGCGCCAGCCGCCATCGATCTGACGCGCGCTTCACTCGGCCCACTCGCGCGCCATCGCGACTTCATGCGCCTGTGGGGTGCGCAAACGGTCAGCGCGTTCGGCAGCCGGATCACGCGCACCGCGTTACCGGTGATCGCGATTCTGCTGGTCACGTCCGATCCGGTACAGATCGCAATCTTGAGCGCGCTCGAAGTCACGCCCGGCGTGCTCGTCGGGCTGTTCGCGGGCGGCTTCATCGATCGCCACGCCAAACGGCCGGTATTGATTGCGACCGACATCGCGCGGGCGCTGCTGGTATTCAGCATTCCGGTCGCTGCGTGGTGCGCGCAGCTTGGAATGGCTCAGCTCTATGTCGTGGCGGCGTGCGTGGGTGGCTGCTCGGCGCTATTCGCGCTCGCCGATAACGCCTATCTGCCGATCTTGATCGGCCGCGAGCATCTGATCGAAGGCAACTCGAAGCTGCAGGCGACGGATTCGGTTGCGGAAATCGGCGGGCCAGGTCTGGCCGGTGTGCTGATTCAGCTGTTGACGGCGCCGGTGACGATGCTCATCGATGCAGCGTCGTACGTCGTCTCAGCGGTGCTGCTCGCGAGCATTCGGACGCAAGAGGATCATCACAACGTTGCAAGCGCCGAGACGTCGTTGCTGGAAGACATTCGCATCGGCGCGCGCGCCGGCTTCGGCCACCCCGTTGTCGGGCCGACGTTCGTTGCATTTGCAATCGGCGACCTCGCCAACGGCTTCTTCATGGCGCTGTACATGTTATATGCACTCCAGACACTCGAACTCGACGTCGCGACGATCGGCATCGTCATCAGCCTGGGCGGGGTGAGCGCGTTGGCTGGCGCATTCGTGGCGTCGTCGATATCGGTTCGCCTCGGCCTCGGCCGCGCGATGATCGTGACGCTCGCGATCGGCAAATTCGCTGGGTTGTTCGTTGCGCTGGCAGCCATCGAACCCACACTCAGCGTGGCGTGCTTGTCGGCGAGTCAATTGCTCGGCGATGGCGCGATGGTCGCGTTTCTGATTCTTGCCAACAGCTACCGGCAGGCCGTCTTGCCACTCGACGTGATGGCGCGCGCGAATGGGCTGCTGCAGGTGATGACCGGCGTGCTGTTGCCGCTCGGCGCATTGATTGCCGGGGTGCTGGCATCGGCCACGTCGGTCACGTTGGCGGTGTGGGTGGGTTCGATCGTCGGATTGTTCGCGCTGGTACCGCTGTTGCGGCGCGTGGTGATCGATCTTCGCGCACCCGACCTGGCGCTCAGCGATACAGCGATGTAGGTCTGCCGGGTTCGTTCGACGTGCGCGCTTCGCGGATGCAGGATGCCAGCACTTCGATTCCAGGCTCGATCACCGCGTCGGGCAGGTGCCCGAACGCGAGCCGCAGGTACGGCACGTCTTCGTTGCTCACCTGAAAGGCCTGCCCGCGCGCATAGCGGAAACCGCGTTGATCCGTCAACGATTGCAGTTTGTCGCGATCGGTATCGTCCGGCAGCCGCAGCCACAGGAACAAACCGCCCGCAGGCGCTGACCAGCGACAACTCTCGGCAACGTGCGCCTCGAGCGCAGCCGTCAACAGATCGCGTTTGTGTTTGAACGCGACGTTCTGTTCGTCGCAGTGCGGCCAGATGCGACCGTCCAGATATTCCGCGACGATCGATGCCGCGAGCGTATTGCTGCCGGCGTCGTTGCGGCGGCTCAGCACGCGTTGAAACAGATCGGCGTCGTTCGCCATGAAGTAGCCCAGCCGCACACCGGGCGCCAGAATCTTCGACAACGAACACACGTAGATCTGCTGTTTGTAGTCGTCGAGCGCGTAAAACGCCGGCGGCTTGACACCGTCGAAGTGCACGTCGCCGTAACAGTTGTCTTCCACCAGAGTGACCCCGAAGCGTTTCGCCAGCTCGAGAATCTGTACGCGACGCGCGCGCGGTATCGTGGTGCCTGTGGGGTTCTGATAGGTCGCCTCGGTATAGATGAAGCGCGGCGGCGTGCCTTTGCCAGCGAGGTCGTCGAGCGCGCGTTCGAGTGCATCGGGGCGAATGCCGTCGGCGTCGATTGGTATGCCGACCATCTCGATGCCGAGGCTGCGGTATGCCGAAATCGTGCCGGGGTAGGTGAACTCCTCGGTGATGACGATGTTGTTTGCGCGTTCGATCAAGGCCTGCGCGATGAGCGTCACCGCCTGCATCGAACCATTCGTCAGCGCGATGCGTTCGGCGGATACCGGTACGCCTTCGCGTTCGGATTCGCGTTGTGCCAGCAGCGCGCGCAGACGCTCGTGGCCGAGCGCGCCCGGATAGTTCGCATACAGCGCGTGGTCGCGCTCGATCGCACGAGATGCCGCATGCTTGAATGCTTCGAGTGGAAATGTCTCGGGATTGGTGCGTCCCACCGCAAAGTCGTAGATCATGGTCGCGGCCCTGGCGTACTACACGAGTTGGGGAACCATATCCGAATCGAGTATCTGACCGGTAGCCTGCGGAGACGTGAATGCAACTGAAAACGCGCGAACTGTTTGCATTCGGATTCCTCAGCATGCCGCTGGCGATGGGCGGCCTGCCGCTGGCGTTGTATCTCACACCGTACTATGGCGGTGAACTCGGTATCGGTCTGGCGACGATCGGCGTGGTGCTGATGCTGACGCGCATCACCGACGTGCTGACCGACCCGTTCATTGGCGCGTGGTCCGATCGCACGCCGGCCCGCTGGGGCAGGCGCGGGCTGTGGATCGCGATCGGCCTGCCGGTGATGGCGATTGCGACGGTAGCGGTGTTCGATCCATTCGTCGCACATCCGAGCGCGCTCTATTTGTTCTGCGTGGTCGCGGTGCTGTATCTCGGCTGGACGTTGATCAGCATTCCGGTGTCGGCGTGGGCCGCGGAGATATCGGAAGACTACAACGAGCGTTCGCGCATCACCGGCGCGCGCGCGTGGGCTTCGAACATCGGTCTGCTGCTGACGGTGCTGCTGCCGCTGGCGTTGGCGTGGCTGGCGCACGCCGGGTTTGGCTGGGCGCAGGCGGATGCGCCGCACAGCATGCAGCCGATGCTGAAGATCATTGCATGGTCGACGGTTGCGGTGTTGATCGTCAGCGTGGTGTGGATGCTCATCACGGTGCCGCAAGTGAAGTTCGCGCCGTCAC
The DNA here is from genome assembly GCA_963735085.1 of uncultured Gammaproteobacteria bacterium. Classification (GTDB taxonomy): domain Bacteria; phylum Pseudomonadota; class Gammaproteobacteria; order Pseudomonadales; family Azotimanducaceae; genus DATJGR01. The sequence goes on along the minus strand of CAVTJP010000002.1, from coordinate 1,020,378 downwards.
AACCGCTGCAATTGCGCAAAGCGCTCACGTTGGTCGCGCGCAATCGGCCGTTCATGCGCTTACTGGTGTCGAACGTCATCGGTGCGGTGGGTTGGAACTGCATCAACACGCTGTTCGTTTTTTTCGTCACCTTCTACCTGCTCGCCGATGCGACTCAGTGGCCGCTGATCCTGCTGACCTATTTCGCCGGCCAGGTCATCGGCACGCCGATCTTCGTGCGTATCGCGCCGCATTTCAGCAAACATCGGTTGCTCGCGGTGTCGTCGCTGCTCGGTGTTGGTATCTTCAGCCTGGTATTGCTGTTCCAGCCCGGCCAGTTCGTCTACTACATCGTGCTGAATTTCTTCACCGGCCTGCTTGCGCCGGCCAGTGCGATCCTCGCGCCGTCGATGGCCGCAGACGTCATCGATCACGACACCGTAGAGACCGACCAGCAGCGCGGCGCGTTGTTCATGGCGCTGTGGGCGATGGGCGACAAGATGGCCATTGCGCTGGCGTCAGGCATCGCGCTGCCGCTGGTGCAGTTCTTCGGATTCGATCCGCAGCACCACAACGACCCGCACGGTCTGGCAGCGTTGAAATACGCGTTCTGCGGCATCCCGGTGGTGCTGATGTTCATCTCGACATCGTTCATCTGGAATTTCCCGCTGAACCGCGCGCGTCAGGAGGAACTGCGTTCGTCGATTGCAGCGAAGGGCATACGCCTCGGCGATGGTCTGGCAGAGCAGGGCGGCGGATGATCGATCTGTACACATGGTCCACGCCGAACGGCCGCAAGGTGTCGATTGCGCTGGAGGAGCTTGGTGTGGACTACAGCGTGCACGCCGTCGATATTGGCAAGGATCAGCAATTCGCGCCGGCGTTCCTCGCGATCAGCCCCAACAACAAAATTCCGGCGATCGTCGATCACGATGCGGCTGATGCGGCTAATGGTGGCGAGCGCGCGTTGATGGAATCCGGCGCAATCCTGTTGTATCTGGCCGACAAGTACGGCGCGCTGATGGGACGCGATCGCTGGCAGACGCTCGAATGGCTGATGCTGCAGATGGGCGGCGTCGGACCGATGCTCGGCCAGGTGCATCATTTTCTGCGCTTCAATCCTGGCAAAGCGCCGTACGCCGAAGAGCGTTTCAAGCGCGAGGCCCAGCGACTGTACGGCGTGCTCGATGTGCGGCTGCGCGATCACGAATACCTGGCCGACGATTATTCGATCGCCGACATTGCGACGTGGCCGTGGATTGCGCGATTCGAGTGGCAGCAGATCGAACTGAACGACTTTCCGCACGTGGCGCGGTGGTACCAGTTGATTGCGAATCGAGCCGCAGTGCAGCGCGGCTACGATGTGCCGGCGAAGGTCGGTGACATTCCGCGGCCGGCAACGCCGCGTGACCAGCCCGAAGCGTAAGGAGAGATCTGACATGTCCATAGAGGTGCGTGCGGCGCGGGCGGACGAGATGGTTCAGTTCGGCGCTGTTGCTTCGTATGTCTACGCAGGATCGTTCGGCGATGGTCCGGACAATATCGTGGCGCAGAACAATCGGCCGGAGTGGACGCTGTGCGCGTTCGTCGACGGATGCATGGCGACCAGCTATTCGTGCGTGCCGTTTACGATGCGCGCGAACGGCCGGGCAGTTGCGCTGGGCGGCGTTACCGCGGTGGGGACTTTGCCCGAATATCGGCGTCGGGGGCTGTTGCGGCGGATCACGACGCGCTCACTCGCCGACATGCGTGAACGCGGTCAGGCGTTGGCGGCGCTGTGGGCCTCGCAGGCGGCGATCTATCAACGCTACGGGTATGCGTTGTCGAGTGAACTGGTGAGTTACGCAATCGACACCGTGGATGTCGGGTTCGCCGACCGCAACGCTGGTTCGTATCGCGTCGCGCGCGTCGATGTGGATGCGGGCTATCCGGTCCTGAAGCAGCTTTACATCGATTTCGTTGCACGGCGAACGCTCTATCTGCATCGTGCCAAACCGCTGTGGATGAACAACACGCTGTCGAGCAATCCGACGATGGGGCCCACGCACATCGCGATCGCATACGCCGCGGACGGTTCACCGCGCGGTTTCGTCGTCTATCACGTGCGCAACGACAAGGTCGCCCATCCGACCCGGGCGCAGGAACTCACCGTGAAGGATTTCATCTGGCTCGACAGCGAGGCGTACCGCAGTCTGTGGTCGTGGCTGGCCTGTCACGATCTCGTCGGTCGTATCGCTTGGCCACGCGCGCCGGTCGACGATCCGGCGCCGGAGTTGTTCATGGAGCCGAGACTGTTGAACCGTCAATCGCGCGATGGCCTCTGGCTGCGTATCGTCGATGCGCCGGTGGCGCTGGCGGGGCGCGGCTATCATGTCGCGGATTCGATCACGCTCGAAGTGACGCCCGATGATCTGACGCCGTGGAATGCGGGCCGCTACAGGCTCGAGTGCTCGCCTGACGGCGCCACAGTGTCGCCTTCGCAGGAAAACGCCGACGCGACGTTGTCTGTGAAAGCGCTGGCGAGTTTGTACAGCGGCTATCGTTCGCCGCGGCAACTGGCGCAGTGGGGGATGCTCGACGCCGACGCCGCGGTGCTAGAACGCGCGACCCGCATCTTCGCGACGCTGCATGCGCCGCACTGTCCGGATAATTTCTAGCTGCCGTTGATTTACAGCGCCGTGCGACGGGCTACAGCGGCGAACCTTTGGCGAAATTCGGCGCACGCTTTTGCTGAAGCGCATCCAGACCCTCGCGTCCCTCCGGGCTCGCAAAGCCGAGCATTTCCAGCGCCGTCGATGCATCGAACGACGGCCCCGCCATCCGGAGCCAATTGTTCAGCGCATATTTCGTCCAGCGAATTGCATTGGGCGCGCCGGCGGTGATCTTTCGCGCCACCTCGAGCGCGGTGTCCATCAGTACGGCATCGTCGACGCACATTGAGACCAGGCCGATGCGCTCGGCTTCTTCGCCGCCTAATCTGTCGCACGTCAACAGGTAGTACTTCGCCTTCGCCATTCCGCACAACAGCGGCCAGACAATCGCGGCATGATCGCCGGCAGCGACCCCCAGCCGCGTATGGCCATCGGTGATCACCACCGAGCGCGCCGCAATCGAAATGTCGGCAAGCAACGCGGCAACCAGTCCGGCGCCAACGGCGACGCCGTTGATCGCAGAAATGATCGGCTTGCCGCAGTTGATCAGGTTGTAGACGAGATCGCGCGCTTCCTTCCACGTGTTCGCGCGCACCGTCGCGTCGTCGATGATGCGATCGATCATTTCGAAATCGCCGCCCGCCGAGAAGGCCTTGCCGGAGCCGGTGATAATTACGCAGTCGATGTCCTGATCCGCATCGACCTCGCGCCACACATAGGTGAGTTCGCGATGACCAATCGCATCGAGCGCGTTCAACCGCTCCGGTCGGTGGATGGTAATGCGCAGGATGCGTGGTTCGGGATAGTCGAACCGCAACCGCTGGTAATTTTCGTATCGCTGTGCCACGTGTGGTCTCCGGTTCCAGCCAAGTCATGCATGGTAACCCGCGCCATGGCTATCGGGTCTGCGATACGATTGCACCGGGCGTTGTGGGAATCGAAGTATGCCGAACGATCAGACTGGCCCCGATGAAGGACAGGAAAACGGGGAAACGTCGGTTACGCATCAGGCGCCGGTGCTGGCTGCGCGAGGCGAACTGTACTATCGGCATCGGTTGCCGGTGCGCATCATGCATTGGATCAACGTGGTTGCGTTTTTCCTGATGCTGATGAGCGGACTGATGATATTCAATGCGCACCAGACCCTGAATTGGGGCGAACAATCCTACGGTGGTGCGCCGACGGTGCTGAGCATCGGCGCGTTTCATGACGGCAGCAGTGGCGTGCGCGGCATAACCACGGTGTTCGGACACGCGTTCGATACCACCGGACTGTTTGGCATTGCGCCGGGCGTGAATGGGGCACCGACGATGCTCGCGTTCCCGCACTGGCTGACGATTCCATCGACGTATTCGCTGGCGGATGCGCGGCGCTGGCACTTCTTCTTCATGTGGGTGTTCCTCGTCAATGGGCTCGCGTACGTGATCTGGTCGCTCTTCAGCCGACACCTGTGGCGCGATCTCACGCCGAGCCGTCGCGATCTGGGTTCAATCTGGCAATCGATCAAGGACCACGCGCGCTTTCGCCACCCGAAGGGCGAGGCCGCGCGCACCTACAACGTACTGCAGAAGCTGACTTACCTCAGCGTGATCTTCGTGTTGCTGCCGGGCGTGATCCTGATGGGTTTTGCAATGTCGCCTGGACTTGATGCGCTGCTACCCGGCTGGGTGGACGTGTTCGGCGGCCGGCAATCCGCGCGTACCTTGCACTTTGCATTCGCGCTGGCGTTGGTTGCGTTCACCGCGTTGCACGTTTTTCTCGTGATTGCCTATGGGCTGTGGAACCACATGCGCTCGATGATCAACGGGCGGTTTCGAATCGAACCGGTAAGCGAGCCGAACATGATGGAACCCCCCATCGAACCAGGAACTCCGAATGCGTGAGCGCGAGCAAGCGGGTAGGTCGCGTCGCGGGTTTCTGCGTGTGTCGCTCGGCGCGCTGTCGGCGGTCGTGGTTGCGGGCTGTGACAAGCTGAATGCCGCGCCGTGGTTTTCGAAGCTGCTGAAGACCGGTGAGACTTTGACGCTGGCGAGCCAACGACTCGTGCTCGGCCGCGATGCACTGGCACAGGAATTCACAGAAGCAGACATCAAGGGACCATTCCGCAGCAACGGTACGTCGCATCCGCGCAGCGCCGCGTATGACGCGCTGGCGGCGAACGCGTTTGCCGACTGGCGGCTACGCATAGACGGGCTCGTTGCGCAGCCCGCACAGTTGTCGCTGGCAGACCTCAAAGCGCTGCCGAGCCGTACCCAGATCACCCGCCACGATTGTGTAGAGGGGTGGAGCGCGATCGGCAAATGGACCGGCGTGCCGCTGCACGAAGTACTCGCACGCGTGCAGCCGCTACCTAATGCGCGCTACGTCGTGTTCCACTGCGCGGATCCGATGGGCCGCGACGGCACGCAGCCGTACTACGAGAGTATCGACATGGTCGATGCGTACCATCCGCAAACGATCCTCGCGTATGGCCTGAACGACGCGGACCTGCCGATCGCCAACGGCGCTCCAATCCGCGTGCGCATCGAGCGCCAGCTCGGCTACAAGATGGCGAAGTACATCATGCGCATCGAGTTGGTCGAAAAGTTCGACGCGCTGTACGGCGGCAACGGCGGCTATTGGGAAGACCGCGGCTACGCGTGGTATGCCGGTATCTGATTAACGCTAGGAGATGTGATTCGAATGCCGAATGTGAGCGTTCATGTGTGGTGCGTGCTGATCGTGGCGAGCTTTGGCTTCACGGCGGCGAACACGGCTCAGGCGAAATGGTTCGAGCGCACCAACGACGGCATCATGGGGACGCGGATCGTCGTGGAGCTGTGGTCCGACGACGCGACGCTCGCAAACAAGGCAATCGATGCGGTGATGGACGACATGCGCCGCATCGATCGCGACATGAGCACGTACAAACCCGACAGCGAAGTCTCCGACGTCAACGACAACGCGGCGAAGCGTCCGGTGCCGATCAGTATGGAGCTGTACGATCTGCTGTCCACGTCGATCGAGTATTCCCGTATCACCCACGGCGCGTTCGACATCACCTACGCGAGCGTCGGCTTCATGTACGATTTCCACACGCACAAACACCCGACCGAGGCGCAGATCGATTCGGCGCTGCCGGAGGTGAACTATCACCACATCGTGCTCGATCCAAAAGGACACACGGTATCGTTCACACAGCCTGGCGTGCGTATCGATCTGGGTGGCATCGCGAAAGGACATGCGGTGGACAGCGGCATCGCAATACTCAAATCGATGGGCATCACGCATGCGCTGGTCACCGCGGGCGGTGACAGCCGCATCATCGGCGACCGATTCGGTAAGCCGTGGATCGTGGCGATTCGCCACCCTGACGACCCGACGAAGGTGATCGCGAAGATTCCGCTGGTCGACACAGCGATCTCCACGTCCGGTGACTACGAACGCTATTTCATAGAAAACGGTGTGCGCTATCACCACATCATCGATCCGCACACGGGTCATTCGGCCAGCAAAGTACGCAGCGCGACGATTCTGGCGCCAACGGCAACGCGCACCGACGGCCTGTCGAAGACCGCTTTCGTGCTGGGGCCGGAGGAGGCGATGAAGATTTACAACTCGCTCGACGACGTGGACGCGATTCTGGTAACGCCGGACGGCAGGGTGTTGTATTCGAAGGGTTTGGAACCGGCACCGGAACAGCATTGAAGCGCTTGCGCTCAGGTAAGGCGCTTCGCCGTCAACCCACGGGCTTCTCAACGATAAAGACCAGGAAGGGCCATAGCGGAACGCCAATCCGACGTTGCAGCAGCACGCGTCCTCCCGCCTGTTTGAGCGCAGGCAGAACTTCGACCGCCCGGCAGCCCATCGAGAGGCTCGGAAAGCGCCAGACGATGTCTTCGACTTTGTCTGCCAGTGCCTTCACGAAACGCCCCTCGGGTTCTGTCGAATGCGCCGCCCCGATCTTGCCGCCGGGTCTGGTCACTCGATACATCTCCAGCGCGCCCTTCACCGGATCGTATAAGGGGCACAGGCTATAGGTGGATAGAACGACGTCGAACGTGTCGTCGTCGAACGGCAGATCAACCATGTCCCCGGTGCGGAACTCGACCTTCGCGCCCGAGTCAACGCGAGCAACCTTCGCGCGCGCGACGTTCAGCATTTCATCGCTCAGTTCAAATAGCGTCACGCTGCCATTCGGCGCGGCCTTCCTCGCGGCCAGAATGCCCGTCGTTCCAGTGCCGGCGCCGCAGTCGAGCACGACATCGCCGGCACGCACCGCGCTCTCGACGAGCATGGCCCGGCCTCGCTGATCGGAGCCGGCGGTGGTGAGAGCGTGCTGACGGTCGTAGCGGCGCGAGATGCGCGCGTAGATGCTTTTGAGTTGGGAAAGACCGAGCGCTTCTTTCATGTCGGATTCCTCTGTTTGCCGCGCTACGTTCGAGCGTCGCACCAAGCTGAGATAGACGCACCATTGACTGGCTACTTCGTCGCAACTGCCAACACCGCCTTGGGGTTGGTGCACGCAATTCCGAGCAAGGTACGTGCAGCACCACTCGGTTGCTTACGTCCTTGCTCCCAACCCTGCAACGTTCGAACCGATACGCCGAGCAACGACGCAAACTGGGGCTGAGAGAGGCCGGTCTTCCTGCTGGGGTGCTATGCATCCAGTTCGGAATAGTGACGGAACACACCTTCCTCGTTGAGCGGTAGCCGGCGTTCCGAGTCGAGATAGGCGGCAATGTTCGGTCGCTGGGCCACGCGATCGTGAATCTCGAACAACCGTGCATACTTGGAGCTGATCGCGCCGAGCGCATTCGGGAACGCGTATGACAGACCCGCGACGATCTGAAACAGCGACAGATCGACGTGGGTGCAATTGGTTCCGACGGCCCACTGCGCGCCGGATTCATCGTTCCGGGCAACGACACGCTCGAAGTAGCCAAGGTATTTCGGCAAGCGCTCGTTCCGGAAGAAATGTGCGCGCCGCAGCGCCTCGTCCTTCTGATCTTCGTAGTACAACGAACCGGCAATGGGGTGGTGCGCGTCGTGAATCTCGTCGACCAGATCGGCAATCGTCAGCTGCAGGTGTTCGGCGCGCCAGCGATCCGGTTCGTGCGCTGGCGCGAGATCGTGGCGAAGGCCGATGTAGCGGCAGATCGTCGCGGTTTGACCGATGTAGAGGTCGCCGTGCTGGAGGATCGGTGGTGCAAACGGGCAGGTGGCGATGTCGCGGCGGCGGAGGAGCGTGATGATGGCGTCGACTCCGCCACCTCGATCGTTGGGCAGTCGCGCGACATCGACATACGACGCGCCGGCATCCTCCAGCATGAGCCGCACGAACTCGCCGCGTCCCTGAATGCCGGGCCAGTAGTAGAGCTGATAGTCGGTGTTCATTGGCGTCTCCCTGTTTGGTCAGCTGCAGTACCATGCGCTGGCCAGGAGGTTTCGAGTTGATCGAACGGATCGCGGGTCTGCCGGACACTGTACTCGGCTTCAGTGCCAAGGGAATCGTCACCGCCGACGACTACGAGTCGGTCATCATTCCGGCGGTGGAGGCGGTGTTCGCCCGACATTCCAAGGTCCGCTTTCTCTATCAGCTCGGCGAAGACTTCGATGGCTTCGAAACCGCCGCTATGTGGGACGACACCAAGCTCGGCCTCAAGCACCTCGCCGGCTGGGAGAAGATGGCGGTCGTTTCGGACGTCGAGTGGATCCGTGCTGCGATTCGGGTCTTCGGCCTGGCGATTCCTGGGCACGTGCGGGTGTTCCACAACAGCGAACTCACCGAGGCGAAGCGCTGGGTGAGCGAATGATTCGAGCGGTGGAGGGAGATCCCGACCGTTTGGATCGGAAGCGCACAGCTCAATGCACCATCAGGGAACAGTCAGCCCCGTTGCGCCTTGACCAGAAGCAGTGGACGATTTCTGGAAGGTCTGGTTTAGTCGTTAGTTCGTAGGGGCTGGTGGGCGGATCGCATGGAAGGCAATCTTCGACAAATTGCTGCCGCACGAAAACGCGATTGCAGACTATCGTCGCTGGAAGCAGTTCGAACCCCGTGCGGGCGACGTCTTTGTCTGTACGCCGGGCAAATGCGGGACGACCTGGATGCAAACCATCTGTTGCAACCTCGTGCGTCCGGATGGTGACTTTGAAGCGTCGGTCGCGGAGATATCTCCCTGGATAGAGGCGAACTTCTGGGCTGAAGAAGAAATGCACGCCGCGATCAACCGGATGACGAAGCGTCGAGTGCTGAAATCCCATTCTCCAGCGACCAGTGTGCCGTGGTTCGATCATTCTAAATAGATCTTCGTTGGTAGAGATGGGCGTGATGCCTTCATGTCCTGGCTGAACCACACAGAACGGATGAAGATCATCGATGATGTGAATCGCCGAGCGCAGGAACGCAACGTGCCGCCGATGCCGATATATACCGGCGATCCCCACGCGTTCTTTGACGCCTGGCTGCAGAACGTGGATGGCTACTTCGGCATGATCGCCACCTATTGGGAACAGCGACATCGGGGCAACCTTCTGCTGGTGCACTATGCGGACCTGAAGGCCGACTTCGAAGGGGAGGTCCGCCGAATCGCTGAATTTCTGGATATCACGCTGGCGAATGCCCAACTCCAACAGGTTGTTCAGCGCTGCACGTTTGAATACATGCGCGAACACCCCGAGACGGTCGGAGATTTCGAAAGTTCTTTTGAAGGCGGGCTCAAGGGCTTCATCTTCAAAGGCACGAATGGACGCTGGAAGGACGTGCTCACCGAGAGTGAACTCGCTGCCTATGAAGCTCGGCTTAACAAACTCGTACCATCAGAAGCCGCTGCCTGGAGTAAGCAAGGTCAGAAAGGGCTGACCTGACAAAGACGAAGCTCGGCGGTCGGGCAACTCCTGTCAGGACCGCTGGCCCGCCACACTTCCACGTGCGCTACGAACGCTATGATTTGCACCCATTCCGTCACCAGGCGGCGACGCGCGACGGAAGCTCGCCCTCAAAACGCGCGCCAGCGCATGACACCAACCGCCCGAGTAACCATAGCTGGTCGTCGCCGAATTCACCGCGCCGCCGAGTCTCCCGAGTTGATCTCGCTCCAATTGGGGCTCACCACGTTGCCCGGAAGCGGTTCGAATCTCACCACCCGATTCGAAACCGGCGTAAGCGTGTGCAGATAGCTGTAGATCGCGCCCAGGTCGGCGTCGGTCATGTAGGCATACGCCCACCAATGCATCGCGGTGTTGGGCTGGCCGTCTTTGATCACTGCTTTTTCACTGCCGCGCATTCCCTTCACACGCGCAATGAAGGCTTCACGCGTGTACGCACCCAGACCTGTCGCAACATCGGGGGTGAGATTGGCCGATCGGATGAGTCCGCGTCCCAGCAGCTTGAACTCCGTGCCGCCAATGAACGGCGGGCCTGTTTCCGGCGTCTCTCCCACGCCATGATGGCAACCGTTGCAGCGAGCAATCCCAACCAGATACGCGCCCCTCTGTACGTCCGTCTCTTGTGTCCGCGGCAACTTCGTTGCCGGAAGTTCCGCCACTGCGGAGGCGACGTCGCCAAACTCATGAGGATACGGGCCGCCTGTAACAGCCGGCACCGTGCGCAGGTACGCGATGATCGCGTACAGATCCTCCTGTGCCATCATCGCGTAGACCGACGCAGGCATCACCGGATGCAAATGGCGGCCATCCTTGCTGATGTCCCGCGTGACGGCGTCGACTATCTGCTGATCGGTCCAGTCCGCAAGTGCGTACGGCGTGATGTTCGGCGAGACCGCACGCGGACCGATATTTCTGAACACGATCCCGCCGGCCAACTCCCGACCCTGCTTCGGTGGGTAGCTGTATCTGTGGAGGTCGCGTTCACTGTGGCAGCCGCGGCACCCGACGACAGCCTTGACGAGGTACTCGCCGTGCGCGACGCGCTCGGGCGTGCGTTCGATGGACAACTCGGCGAGTGCTTCGAGTGGCAGGATGACCAGCGACATCGCGAACAGTAGCCGGGACGGCCCCATACGCGTTCCCCCTTTGTTCCCCGCGACAGGTGTACGCCGTCGATCCGGCTACGTCAACCGCGCCCGAGCCCGGTCGTCTGGCGTCCCGCCCCGCGCCTGATCTGAGCGTGCACAATCTCGACTACGCGGTCGAAGCGGCGATGTTGCCGACCGCGTGCTTCAAACCCGCCCCAAACAGGTTCTCGATGCCTGCCTTCACGCGGAATGCGTTGTGTGAGAGACGGCTTTTGCCCATCACTTCGTTCTGAAACGATGGTCGTTGGTAGATTCTCTGATACCACGCGTATAGCCGCGGATGATGTGCCGCGATCGGATAACCGCACTCGATCAGGCGCAACACCTTCATCGACCAGAACGCATCGGCAATCGTGAGATCGTTCGACATCAGAAACTGCCGGCCATCGGCGAGCGCGTCGTTCACGTCGTGGAATGCTCGATAAAGCTTGGCCAGGTGATCCTCGAAGACCCGTTCCGGAATCGTTCGATTGCTGTAGCCGTCGTAGAACGACACCAGATCTTCACCGTCGCCGCCGCGACTGGCCAGCGCCTGCAGTTGCTCTTGCTCTTTGCGGCTCAGCATTGCGAGCCGACCGAGCCCCCAGTGGAATGTGACGTAGCGAATCGATCGGTGCAGCTCCTTGGCTTGGTCGACACGCGCCATCGTGGCCGACCTGAGACCTGGCTCGGTCGGGATCAGTGGCGTCCCGGCAAACGCCTGGTCGAGATACTCGATGATGTCCATCGATTCGAGGTAGAGCACGCCGTCGTGAACGAGCGCCGGTACGACCATGTTCGGATGAATCTCGGCATAGGTCGGTGTCATGTGATCCTTCTTGACCAGCGACACCCTCCGACTCACCCATCGTCCCGGCTCGGCGGCGACGGCTCCCGGCATAACGTCATCGAACCGCACTTCGCGTCCCCGGCCGAGTCCTTTTTCGCCGAGTGCGAAACGCACGCGTTGCGCACACGGGGCACCGTCGAAATGAAACAAGTGCAGGCCACGCAGCTGGCCCGGAATGGAGCTCTTGGGTGCATCGATTCTCGGCACGCGCGAATCTCGGTTGCGGTGCAGCGGTCCGTTACGATTTCGCCGGTGTCGCTCGGGGTGCGGAGTACGTCCAGGCGCTGATCCGCCAGCCGGCGTCGCCCTTCTGCAGCGCGAAGGTCATCTGTGCTGGCGCCCGCATCGCGGCGCCGTTCTGTTTGAAGGTGTATACGGTCGCCAGCACGACGTAGGCGTGATCGCCGCTGACCTCTTCGCGGATCGTGTCGCCCATTGCCATATGACCATCCGTGACACCGCCGGCCGCGTCGTGTTTGGTCAGTCCGTCGAACCAGCGCCTGAAAGCGCCGGCTCCCTGCCATTGAAACGGTGCGAATTCATCGACGATCGCCACGTCGTTCACTTGAGTGGCGGCGGCGCCGTCGATATCTCCGTCGTTGAAGCTGTCGAGAAACTTGCGGATCGGATCTGCAGCTTGCCCGCTCGGTGTCGCTGCCAGCGCGCTGCCGCCGAGTGTGAGGCAGAGGATCAGAATCAGGTTCTTCATGTTCTTGTTCCCTTCGACGTCGGGTTCATGGGGTGATGTACGGTGCCTCTGCGATACTGCTGGCGTGGCTACCTTCGCGCAAGCTGTTCGATGTTTCACGGTGCTGTGCAGTCCTCGAAGCACGGGCTGGTGCCTTGTATCAGCTTCCCCGCTGCGCACCGCGCGATCGCTCAGGTGTCGATGGGCAACGTCAGATAGGTGCGATAGATGTAGTCGCGATGCTCGAGAAGCGCCGGATCGACCGCATCGCGGATGGGCTGCGGATACTGCGTGTACGCCGACCTGAGCGCGTTCGGCATCGGGCATTGTTCTGGCGGCAACGGCGCCACGATCGCGCACATGGTTGCCCAGTAGATGTCGAGCGCGGTCAGGCCTTCGCCCAGCAGATAACGCCGGCCGAGCGCACGTTGGGCACGCCACACGTCGGCGAACAACGCCAGGATATCGAGCACACGTTGCGGCGCCCGCGCCACATCGTGCGGGACGTAGCCGTAATCGCGGCCGCGCAGTTGCGCGAAACCGCCCATCGACGACTGACCCTGCGACATGGTGTCGAACATCATCAGACGCCGACACCAGACCAGTCCGTCTTCGCTCATCAGCTCGTTGGCGAGCCCGAACATCTGCACGCGGTCGCGCGAATTTCCCGGAATCAACCGCGGCGTAGGCGACAGGCGCTCCGCCAGATGCAGGATTTCCAACCACCCCGCGCGGGCGCGCTCGTCGTTGTAGATCGCAATCGGTGCGTTCGCATGGCCGGTCCATTCCCGCAGCGCGGCGTCCGTGATGCCGGGGCGTTGTGCGACCCGTACGAACGGAATCTTTTTCACTTCGAAGATGCCTTTTGCCGCTTCGGTCCACGGCGCTCCGGGCGCGCCCGCGGTCAGCGCGAGCCGTAGACCGGGAAGTGACTTGGCGGCTTCGACTTCGACGTACTCGGCCATGTCGCGCAGTCCTGTTGCAAAGTGTTCGGGTCGGCAACGGTAGACGCGAAGCCGCGGCCGGGCAAGCCCATCCGCGCTCGATCATCCGGCGCCGAGTGCGAGGTCGATCGTGCCGCCCGGCGCAAACATCCGCCGCCAGCGGTGGAACGAATCCGCCCGCGAAATGGCGCGATGTCGTTGCGCACAAAGACGTCGTTGCCGTATGCGGCAAGGTCTTCGACGACCCAATCGTGCCGGTAGTAGGCGAGCGCCAGCGGATCGACGCGGTCGATTCCGTACCCGCTCAGGAACGCGGACTCGTAGGCAGGTGTGGCAGGTCCGCAGAAGCTCGCGTCGACCATGAATTTCAGGTCCCGCTCACGCGGCGCCAGCATCGGCGCGTCCCAGTCGACATAGTGGAGCGTCGCCGGTCTCGATTTCTTCCCGATTCCTTCCCTTTTTGTTCCGGCTCGGCTCATAGTTGGTCGAGCGTGCAACTCCGCCCCCTCCTGAGGAAGTTAGTTCTCTTGCAGATGTTTTCCGGATTCCTGCACGACGTTTAAGACCGGCCCAGCTTCTAGGCCCGCTGACGCCAAATGTATGGCGCGTCCTTACAACGGATACTCATTGATTGGCAACCCGGTTTCCGCAACAAACAGGATGATCTGTGCAACGGCTGTTGATGCTGCTGAAAACTAACGCGCCGGCCGCGCTCGAGAGTGAACTGCGCGCGCATGAGCCGGCGCTACAGCGCATCGCTGCTTCCGCAGGCGCCCGACTACGACTCGCCATACAAATGGAAGGAGACCCTCTGTCGGTCGACGCGGGCAGTGGACGCGTGATTCTGCAGCCCAATGGACTTGTCGAGCTGACAGCCGATGGCGATGACGCTGAACCATTACTCCGCGTGGTGCGAGAGATCGCAACTGAACTTCGAAACGCGGTTGATTGGCCGGCCTCTGCAGTTTCGGTGGGTACCGTCAACCAGGTATTGCCCGCCGTATCGGACGTGATCCTGCTGACACTCGCGGCGAGTCGATTGCCGTCGATTACTCGCGCGACATTTACCAAATATTGGCTGAACACTCATGCCGCGCTCGCGATGTCGATGCTCAATGACGCGCAGAAAAACCAGATGGGTTACCAGCAGCTTCACGCCAACGAGGACGCCTCCGCACGCGCGACCGATTTGGCTGGAGCGAAGCGCACGTCCTACGACGGCGTATTGCAGTGCGCGCTCGCCAGGGTCATCGATCTCCCGCATCTGACAGTGCCGGGCTTCGCAGAGGCAATTGCCAAGGACGAGAAGAACTTCGCCGATCCTGCTGCGATGCTCGGCGCGTTCATGCGCACGTTGGCTTCAAAGACTGACCGATCGTCAACGCATGCGTCGCGACGAACTTGGCCGCTACGACCGCGCCGTTCTGCAAACCGTCCTTGATTGCATTCACATCGATCGTGATGCCCAAGTCGTCGAGCAACGGTTTTGCCGGGCGCATTGCACGTTTGGCCCATTGCACCGACGCGTCGGAATCGAACTCACTTTTGTTGGTCACGTGATCCAGCGCATCGGCGGATTGTGCGATGACGGCTGATGCAGTTAGCGCCAACGGGCGAGCACGCTGACGACAACCAGCACCACGACCAGCGCTGCGCTGATGGAGGGATGTCGGCTGGGGAGCCAACGCAGTACGCGTCTGTACACGGAATGGAATAATTTGGCCAGCAGGATGGCCCAGAAAATCGGCTGCAGAAAGTCGCGTATCAGAAAAATAAACGCAGCCGTACCGATCAGCACGGTTCAAAATCGCACGAGCCACTGTTTGCCGTCGCAGTCGGATTACTGATTTTTGCCATCGCCTCGTTGACGCATGCAAATCTCTACCTCGCGGCGTTCTCTGCGGGCATCACCCTCGCGAGCCTGCGCTCGGATCTGCGCGATGAATTCCATCGATTCGGCGAACTCGTCACTGAATTGCTGAAGCTCGCGGCGCTGCTAGTCTTCGGCGCGCTGATCTCACCTCGATTTCTGGCAGAGGTGCATTGGAGCGGCTATGTCGCGGCCGCGGTGATTTTGCTGCTGGTGCGGCCCGCGGCGATCGAGATTTCGCTCATCGGCAGCGGCATGACGTGGCAGGAACGGATCACCGCGGGTTGGTTCGGGCCGAAAGGTTTTGCGTCGGCGATATACGGGCTGCTGCTCTTCAGTTTTCAGCTTCCCAATGCGCAAAATCTCTTCCACATCATCGCTATCGTCATCGTCGCTTCGATCCTTGCTCATTCATCGACGGACGTTCTCGTGGCACGATGGTTCCGCAGCTCCGAAAAGCAGGAAACGGAAGCGGCCGCGTGAAAACGAGAAGAAGGGTGATTTGCGTATAGGACTTCGTCTTCGCGATAAGAGGCGGCCGCTTCATCACCGATCTCAAGCGGCTGAAGGATGCGCGCACGCCGCTCGCGAATTTCCGCTATGACCGTGACCGCCTCTCGGAATTCTTGGACCTCCTGCGACAATGTAAATGGCGGCTCCATCGCCATCGGCCATCCGTCGCCCATTCGTCGAACGCATTCGAGACGCAAGGAAAACAGCATGATCCGTTTGGGGTGCGCCGTTGCAGGCGCCGCTATAATTTTGCAAGTGCTGCCCGCGCAAGCACAAACCTACACACCGGCAGAGCAGATAAAGATCGTGCATGCCGCCGCGGACCTGATCGAAAAGCGCTACGTCAATGCCGATAAGGCGCGAAAAATTGCGATAACCCTGCGCCAATCGGCAAACCGCTGGAGCGTATCGCGCACAGGCGAAGCCTTTGCCAAGGCGATGACCTCTTACATGCGCGCTGCCTCGCACGACGGACATCTGGGACTCAGTTACAGCGCAAAACCCATTTCTGAGAAACATGGCGATGACGATTTCTCTGCAACTGAGATGACGAAATGGTATGGCCCGCAGATCAATCATGGTGTCGAGAAGATCGAGCGGCTGCCCGGCAACATCATGTTGTTGGATCTGCGCGTCTTCCCACCCGCCGACATGGCCGGGGATGTGATTGCCGCCGCAATGACCGTGGTCGCACAGGGCGATGCGCTCATCATCGACCTGCGCAAAAATGGCGGCGGCGCGGAAACCGCCACCTTGATGGCGGGTTATCTGGTGAAAGGCGGCAGCCCGCTTAGTGGAACCTATGACCGGCCCAGCGATACGCATACTTACGTCAGTTCGCCCTATTGGGTGCCTGGCCGGCGCTTTGGGGCGGACAAACCACTCTACATCCTGACATCGCACAAGACGTTTTCGGCCGCAGAGGCCTTTGCCTACGATCTGCAGGCGCTGAAGCGCGCCGTCATTGTCGGCGAGACCACGGGTGGCGGAGCACACCCCTTCGAATATCGCCGCATCGCGCCGCACTTCGCCGTCGATCTACCGGAAGAAAGCTCCATTAATCCGATCACCGGCACGAATTGGGAAGACGACGGTGTCAAACCCGATGTTCCCGTTGCCGCCGATCAAGCCCTCTCGCGGGCCTTGGAACTGGCGCGCGCCGCCATCAAAAAGCGCCCACAGCAGAAATAGTTGTCGGCCAACGGATTCCGAAAGGGGGTGACGCCGCAGCCCGGTCGAGGGGGGCTGGATAGCGATCGCGCCGGAGCCCACAATGGCGCCCGCCACCGTCTTGGCCTTCATCGTATTGACCTTCATTTTTTGGAAAGTCGAATGTTGACCCTGTTCCGCAGCTCATCTGGCAATCTGGCCGTCCTTGCGATTCTGATCGTGCTCGCAGGCTGCACGGGCGCGGATGCGGCCCAAAACCCACTTGCGCCGCCTGATTTGTCGAGTCCACGCGCGACCCTGGAGAATTTCATCGAGCTGATGAACCGGGCGCACCGGCATTGGATGTCCGAGGACGCGACGGATGAAGCCCGCGACGAGCGCGCGGCGGTCGACCGCGTTGCACATCGGTTTTTCGACCTGAATGAGGTCGCACCGTCGGTGCGGAAGAACGTCGGACGCGAGACTGCGGTGTACCTCAAGGAGGTTCTCGACCGCGTGGAGTTGCCGCCCGTCGAACAGATTCCGGATTCCGAAGCGGTGGCCGCGGCCCATCTGACTCGTTGGACGGTCCCGCAGACCGAGATCATGTTGACCCGCGTAAGTGAGGGCCTGCGCGAAGGCGATTGGGTATTCAGCTCCGAGATGGACGAGCGGGCAGCGGAGTTCTACGCCCGTGCGAAGAAAATGCCGTACCGCCCCGGCGCGACGGAAGGTCTGTACGATCTGTTCGTGTCCGAACCCGGTTGGATGATCCCCCGGGGGTTGATCCGCGCGTTGCCGCAGTGGATGCAGACGCGGCATGGCGGCCAGGCGTTGTGGCAGTGGACGGGTCTCGTGCTGACGCTTCTGGCCACTGCCGCAGTGATGTTCCTGATCTATCGCACGTCGTCGCAGTGGTCTCGCACGCATCGCGGCACCCGCTATTATCTGGCGGCGGCGTTTACGATTTTCGCCGTCGCCGTGCCGCAGCTCGCGACGGATTTTCTCTCAGACCAGATATTCATCACCGGCCGGCTGTTCGAGATCGTCGATTTCGCGCTGGACCTGGTCTCGCTCGCGGCGTTCGTCGTAGTGATCCTGAGTCTGACGAACCGACTCGCGACCGCGCTGACGGCGCTGCCATGGTCGCACGATCGCAAACTCACCGGGCAGTTGACACAGCTCACCGTGCGGGCGATCGGCGTGTCCGGCGCGCTGATTGCGGTGTTCGAGGGGGGACGATATCTCGGCGTGCCGCTCACGACGTTGGTGGCCGGCGTCAGCGTCAGTGGTCTGACGGTGGCCCTCGCGGCGCAGGACACGCTGAAAAACCTGTTCGGCAGTGTGATGATCCTGCTGGACCGGCCGTTTCAGGTCGGTGATCTGATCAAGATCAAGAGCTATGAGGGCAAGGTCGAGTCCATTGGCTTGCGTTCGACGCGCATACGCGATCTGAGCGGCCACGTGATCAGCATCTCGAACGAAGAGATGGCGCGACTCGATTCGAAGAACATCAGCAGCCGCCATCATCTGCGCCGACACGAAGTGCTGCGCTTGCGATCCGACACACCGCCGCCGGTGATCCGTGACTTCGCCGCATTCGTCCGACAGCTACTCGCGCAGCGGGACGGTCTCGATCCGATTTTCACGCGGGTCGAGGTTGGATTCGGCGACGACGCGGTGTCGTTGTCGATCACGTATCACTTCGCGTCTCAGGATACGGCCGCCTTCAGGACGTTCAACGAAGACATCACGCTACGGGTCCTGGAGCGGATGGCGCAGGACGGCATTCGCCTGGCCAGCGTGATCCCGCGCGTCGAAACAGTCTCGCAAGCCGCCCACGACGGCCACGGCGCCCACGGCGGCCTCGAGCATCACGAGCAGCACGAAGGCGGGGTGCCGGCTTCCGGGGGGGCTGCTCACCACGAATGACCCGCGAGCCGAAGGGACTACGCGACGTTTCTGACATTTATGCTGGTCGGCGTTGCCGGCGTCGTTATTGCGGTGTTGATCGCGGAGTTTCCCAAGCGAGGAGATGGCGGCAAACGACGTGTCCTCGAAATTGCAGGGAACGAAGTGGAGCGCCGCCGGGACCGATATCCCGAGTTCGTTCAGGCGTTCACGTTTCCATCGCTGCAACGGCGGATCGTCGACCTCGAATACCGACACGCTGTTGCGTGCGTCCGCGTTGCGCAACGCATTCGAATCTAGCCCGGCGCCCAACACGACATATTGATTGACGCGTCGCTGAACGGCGGCAGCCAGGCCACAAGCGCAGTCGTATTCACACCGGATAGCTCGTTCATGGGTTGATCCTTCTGGTCTCCGAGTTAACGACCGTGGCTTGCGCCACGCGCAACCACGCCGATACGATGACGGGCCGACGAGGGGGAGATGATGGCACGTTCGGAACACCATCCCAATGGGCTCATCCACTACAACCCGCAACTGAGTTACCGCGGCTACACGCTGTTCACGGCCGATACGGACAAGGCATTCCTGATCGACATGCACGGACGCTTCGTTCATCAATGGCAGAACGCGCTGGGAATAACCAACGCCGAATTGCTGCCCAACGGAAACCTCATGGCGCTGGCAAGGCCGTCAGAGAGCGTCGAAGACCAACGCGGATTGAACAGCCAGGCCGCGGCGTGTTTCGAGCTGGATTGGGACGGCGACGTTGTATGGCAATGGCGACTGGCTGATGAGCTACCGGCGCGTGCGCATGCTGGCTGAGGTGAGCGCGAAGACTGGCAAGATCAAATGGAAGTGGCATGACGGTACGACGTCACATCAACACGACGCAAAATATTCCAGCGACCACACGATCACCGTTTTCGCAACGGTGTGCATCGCAAGAGCATGGATTTTTCGCGCGTTGTCGAGATCGACGCCAAAACACGCAAGATCGTCTGGGAGTACGCCGATGATCCGCCGTTTTCGTTCTATACGGTCATGGGCGTCAATCCGCGCCTGGGCGGTCGCATGAATCTGGTGTTTCGTGTGCATCGATACGGCGCGGATCACGCCGCATTGAAGAACCGCGTTCTGGATCCGAACCGCTTCTGGAATCTGAATCGGCTGTACGCCGGGGGTTGCTAACATGTCCGAGTATGCGAGAGATATCGTCGATCTTCTGACTGTTCGGCCATCGGCCAAACGCAATGTATTCGTTGGTGATACCGAACCCTATGGCGTTCCCGGCCGCGTCTATGGTGGCCATTTTGTCGCACAGTCGCTGTCCGCGGTGTTTGCAACGGTTGATGAAAACAAGCTGACGCATTCGATTCACGCTTATTATCACAAGACCGGCGATAGCGGCTTGCCGATCCACTACCGTGTCGAGACATTGCGAGATGGAAAGTCATATTCGTCGCGTAGAGTCGTCGCAACGCAGAACGACGATGTAGTTTTTTCGATGGCGGCTTCGCTGAAGTTGCGAGACGAAGACGAACTATTCCAATCCGACATGCCACAAGTTGTTGCGCCGGAGATCGCCCGAGCGCAGCGTGCAGCATCGGGCCGGCCAACGCCCGCGGGCGCACCAGTGACTGCCGGCGGCCGCGTTGAGCTGGAGCAAACGACCAATGCGTTCGAGTCGCGGGCGGAGTTGATCGACGGCGAAGCGCGCTCAGTCGACATCCGCAACTGGCTGAGGCTGCTCGAGTCCGAACCGCTCTCAGACAGACAGAATCAGATGATGCTGGCGTTCATCTCGGACGACCCACTACCGTTTTGCGCCGCAATCCTGCATGGCGATCCGTTCGGAACGCATCAGCACATGAGCCTGGACCACACTCTCTGGTTCCATCGCACCGCTGACGTCAGGCAGTGGACGTTGTTCGATGCCCACTGCATTGCGACCGCGGACGGCCGAGGGCTGAACGATGGTCGTCTTTTTTCGCGTGAGGGTGAATTGCTGGTCAGTGTACGGCAGGAGTCGCTGCTGCGGAGATTGCGTTAGCGGGAGAGCATTGATGGATCGGCTACACTCGCATTTCGGAAATTGCCGCTGACGAGTCGCATGCGATCGGTGCTCCGATTGAGATCTGGTAGTCCGGTGACGCGGTGCTGGCCCTGATCGCGCAGCTCAAGCAGCGCAAGCTGGTGCAGTGGGCGCTCGCATACGCCGCGGCAGCGTTTGCATTGCTGCAGGGCGTCGACATCATCGCGCATCAATTCGACTGGCCCGCCGATATACAACGCGGCATCACGCTCGCTCTCGTGCTCGGTTTCTTCGTCGCGTGTCTGCTCGCGTGGTATCACGGGGAGCGGGGTGCGCAACGCGTATCCGGAACGGAGTTGGTGATCCTCGCGCTGCTGCTGACGATCGGTGGCGCGACGATATGGTTTCTCGCACCCGACCGAGCGCTGTCGGAGCGCGTGGCGAGTGCACCGGAGTCAACCAGCCCCGCACATGCGATCCGCTCGATCGCCGTGCTTCCGCTCGACAATTATTCCGGCGATGCAAGCCAGGAGTATTTCGCCGAAGGCATGACCGACCAGCTCACGACGGATCTCGCGATGATCAGCCGGCTGCGGGTGATCTCGCGCGGCTCGACGACGCAGTTCAAAGGCGACAAGCGACCGCCAACGCCGGAAATCGCCAAGCTGCTGAGCGTCGATGCCGTGGTGGAGGGTTCAGTGCTTCGGGTCGGCGAGAGGGTGCGGATCACCGCTCAGCTGATCGATGCGGTCGCCGATAAACATCTGTGGGCCAAGAGCTTCGAGGGCGACTCAGTCGATGTGTTGGCGGTGCAGGATCGCCTGGCAGCGGCCATCGCGCAGGAAATCAATGTGCAGTTGACGCCAGGCGAGCAATCGCGGCTGTCGAGTTCCCCGAATGTGAATCCCGAGGCGTATGACGCCTATCTCAGGGGGCGCTATTTCTATCTGCGGTTGAGTGACGAGAACATTCAGAAGGCGATCGCGCAATTCCAGCATGCAATACAGCTCGACCCGACATTCGCGCCCGCTTATTCAGGTCTAGCGGATTCCTATTTGTGGGCCGGCTTCAACGAAGGGGTTTACACCGCCACCGAGGTGCGTCCAAAGGTTCTGGAAGCCGCGGACCGCGCCATTCAGTTGGACTCCGCCTCGGGTGAAGCCCACAACTCGATGGCGCAGTACCTGTGTTTCTTCGAGTACGACTGGCCCCGTTGCGAGGCCGAATTCAGGAAGGCCATTGCGCTGCGTCCCAACTACGCCTACGCCCATGATCAGTATGCGATTACGGTCGCTTTCGAGGGCAAGTTCGACTTGTCGCTTGCCGAGAGCGAACGTGCCGCGGCGCTGGACCCGCTGTCACCTTTGATGGTGATGGACCTCGCGATTCCGCTCGCATTCGACGGCAAGTACGAAAAGGCGCGCGCACGCGTGGCGCGCGGCATGTATCTGGCCCCGGACTTCTTCTATGGGTACTGGCTACGGGGCTGGACTTATATTGAGGAAGGCAAAAGCGGGGACGGCATCGCCGACCTGCGCCGTGCGACCGAACTGGAGTCCCCCGTCTACCCCCTCGCGTGGCTGGGGTATGCGTATGGCGCTTCGGGGGATCGGGTACGTGCGCTTGCAACGATTGAGGCCATGACGCAGCGCTCCCCGAATGAGCGCGTCGCGCCGTTCAATCTGGCGCTCGTACATCTCGGGCTCGGCAACAACGCGCAGGCCCTGACCGATCTCGAGCAGGCGCAAGCGTCCGATACGCAGTGGCTCGGCTACCTCAAGCTGTCGCACGTGTTCGATCCGCTGCGCGCGGAGCCGCGGTTTCATGTGTTGATGAAACAGGCGGGATTCGATGTCCCGGAATCGCCGTGATGCCGGCCCAGTATTCGAGGTGAAGCCGTGACGCTGATCGCGCAGCTCAAGCAGCGCAAGCTGGTGCAGTGGGCGCTCGCGTATGCCGCGGCGGCGTTTGCGTTGTTGCAGGGCGTCGACATCGTTGCGCATCAGTTCGACTGGCCCGCCGATGTGCAGCGCGGCATCACGCTCGCTCTCGTGCTCGGTTTCTTCGTCGCGTGTCTGCTCGCGTGGTATCACGGGGAGCGGGGTGCGCAACGCGTATCCGGAACGGAGTTGGTGATCCTGGCGCTGCTGCTGACGATCGGTGGCGCGACGATATGGCTTCTCGCACCCGACCGAGCGCTGTCGGAGCGCGTGGCTAGTGCACCGGAGCCAACCAGCGCGGCGCACACCATCCGCTCGATCGCCGTGCTTCCGCTCGACAATTATTCCGGCGATTCGAAACAGGATTATTTCGCCGAGGGCATGACCGATCAGCTGACTGCAGATCTCGCGACGATCAGCAAGCTGCGGGTGATCTCGCGCGGCTCCACGACGCAGTTCAAAGGTGACCATCGGCCGGCAACGCCCGAGATCGCAAAAATCCTCGACGTGGACGCGGTGCTCGAAGGCTCGGTGCAGCGGGTCGGTGACCACGTCCGGATCACGGCACAACTGATCGACGCCCGGGCGGACAAACATCTGTGGGCGAAGAGCTTCGATGGCAACTCCCGCGACGTACTGGCGCTGCAGGCGGAACTGGCCACGACCATCGCGCGCGAGATCGATGTGCAACTCACCCCGGGCGAGCAGACGCGACTGTCCAGCGCGCCCACCGTCCAGTCCGATGCCTATGACGCTTATATTAAGGGGCGCTATTTCTTCAACCGGCCAAGCGATGAAAATCTCAGCAAAGCAATTGCGCAATTCGAACTCGCGGTGAAGCTGGCACCCGGCTTTGCGCCTGCATACTCCGGCTTGTCCGATGCGTACCTCTGGGCGGGCATCAACGAGAGTGTTTTTACGTCGACGCAAGCCAGGGCGAAGGCAAAGTCGGCGGCCGAGCAGGCGGTTCGACTGGACGATGATTCCGCGGAAGCGCACACGTCCCTCGCGGTGTTCAAAGTCAACTATGAATACGATTGGTCGGGGTCCGAGGTGGAATTTCGACGGGCGTTTGCTCTCAATCCAAGTTATGCGTTCGCTCATTCTCAGTTCGCGGTGTCCCTGGCACTCCAGGGTAGATTCGACGAATCAATTGCGGAGACCCGGATCGCCACCGAGTTGGACCCGCTATCACCCCAGGTAGCCATTGACGGCACGTTTGCGCTTGCCTGGCAGGCAAAATATCAGCAGGCCAAAGCGTTGGCGGCGCGGGCCGGATATCTCGATCCCCACTTCTACCTTGCAACATGGTCGACAGGCTGGATCGACATTCAGGCGGGCCAAGTTCGCGAGGCTATTCCGGAACTGGAAAGGGCTAAGGCGATGGAGTCGCCGGGGGTTGCAATTGCGTGGCTCGGTTATGCCTATGCTGCTACCGGCGATCGCACACGCGCCCTCGAAGCCATCAAGGAACTGCGGCAGAGATCGCTGCACGGGTACGTTGCGCCGTTCAATCTCGCGGTCGTGTCTCTCGGTCTGGGAGATCGTGCGCGCGCGCTCGACTATCTGGAGCAGGCTTACGAAGCCGATTCGCAGTGGCTCGGGTGGATCAGGAACGATCGGATCTTCGACCCGCTACGGTCGGAATCGCGGTTCATTTCGCTGATGAGGAAGATTGGCTTCGGCGAGTGAGCGAGTCTAGAAGATAGTGCTGGACGATGTGCCAGCTCGCGAACCGACGTCGCTCAACTGCGGTGAGCGTTTCGATTCCATCCCGTTCGTATTTGACGAAGATTTCCGCCAGTTCCGAGGATGCGGACAGAATCTGCACTTGTCGTTGGATCAGATCGACTCGAGCAATCTGGTTCTGCGCCAGCGCCAGCCGATGACTTTCCTCAACAAGCTTCGTGTTGGCTTCGGTCGCCTCTTTGCTGTGCCGTACTTGAACAGCCAGATACGCCAGCGTGACTAAGACTGCGATTGCACCCAAGAACTCGCCAACGTTTCCCAGCAGTTGCGCCGTATCCAGTAGGTCCATGATTTTCCCCTCCGCTCAGCAGATAGAGGCTATAGCAGAACGGCCTCGCCGACGAACGTCCCGCCGAAGTGGGCGTCCTCAACCCAGCGTCATCGACAACCGTGCAAGTGGTAGCCTCCCCCAACGGTCAACCGGAGGGGATGTGATGAACTGGGATGCGATCGGGGCAGTTGGCGAGATGGTCGGTGCGTTCGCCGTGATTGTGACATTGGCTTATCTGGCACTTCAGATCAGGGAGGCTAGAACGCAGTCGGAAGCCGACGCTTTTGCCGTAGTTGCCGGGCAAGAATGTGAGATTGACAGCCGGTTCATGGCGCACGCTGACGTGTGGATAAAGGGAAATGCCGGAGGTGAATTGAGTGCGCCGGAACGATTTGTATTTGACCAGCTTGTGAAATTGCGGGCCGATCATCATTTCCTTGGATTCAGTAGAAACGTCATCCGCGGGACTGGTCGCGAAGGGGTTCATCTGGGCAATATGGCGCTGTTCCTTCATCAGTATCCAGTTGCTTACAGGAGCTGGAATGCTCAGCGGGAATCGATCGACTGGTCGCGGCAGCGCCTAGGCGTGTCGGGGTACACCGCCGAATGGACACGTCAGCTGACTGAAGCGGTCGCGACGCTGGAGGAGACATAGGAAACCACCGGGGCATAGGCGTAACGGTGTTGAGTTCGCTATCGGTCGCGGAACCCGTCGAACACAGCTATAGCCTTGGCGAGCCCATCCTCGAGATCGATCCCGTCAGCAAATTCCCTGCATCGTTCGGCCAACGCTGGATCCGCGAGGATGTCTGCGACGGCGCTTCGAAGCACCTGCACAGGCGCATCCTGCGACACGACACGGCCCACAGCCCGTTCGCGGTTACGCGCGCACTGACGTTGAACTGATCTCTGCCCATCGGCATGCAGAGTAATGGAATGCCCGCGGTGACCGCAGTCATCGTCGTCCCGTGGCCCGCGTGCGTAACCACGAGCGCGGCATGTCGTATCACTTGCGCGTGCGGTACGAACGATTCGGCCACGACATTAAGCGGCAGCCGCAGCGCGCCGGCGTCCATGGCTGGCCCGACCGTCAGCAGGCCGCGAACGTCCAGGCCGCCCAACGCATCGGCAACGCGCTGCAACGCGTCGGCCTGGTTCATATCGCTGGTGCTGAAGCTGACGAGCACGAGCGGTCTTTGATCAGCGCCGGGCCACGCCTATTCGTAGTCCGGACCGGACTGCCGCGACGGCAGACACGCCAGCGGACCGACGTAGTGGAGATTGCCGGGCTGTCCGTCGCGCGTTGCGTCAAACTGTGCCGGTGTGAATACTAAGACTGCGTCGGCTCGACTGGCCTGCTCGACAACGCTGGCCACTTCGGGCAACCGCAGGCGCAACCGCTCGGCATTTAGTCTCTGCAGCAGCTCCGGCGTCTTCATAGAGACGGTTGAAGGTACCCGCGTTGCTGGATGAGGTGCATTGGCTCATCGAGAACCGCCGATCACATTTTGTGTTGTGCGGCTCGAGCGCACGCAAGGTCAAGCGCGGCGCTGCCAATCTGTTGGGTGGCCGCGCGTTACGCTACGAGCTGCATGGTCTTTCCGCGCGAGAACTCGGTGCCGAATTCGATCTCGATCGATTGCTCAATCGTGGCTATCTGCCACGCATCTACGGATCGGATCGAGCGCGTCGCCTGCTCGAAGCCTATGTCGCCGACTATCTCAAGGAGGAGGTTGTCGCCGAGGGACTGGTACGCAATCTGCCGACGTTCTCGGAGTTTCTCGATATCGCGGCGTTATCCGACGGCGAACTCGTGAACTTTTCGAACATCGCGCGCGAGTGTGGTGTGTCGAGCCACACGGCGAAGAGCTACTTCACGATCCTCGTGAACACGTTGCTCGGGCGCTGGTTGCCTGCCTATCGCAAGCGGCCAAAGCGGCGCGTGATCGGTGCACCCAAGTTCTACTTCGCCGATGTGGGGGTCGTGAATCGGCTGGCGCGCCGCGGCGAACTGACACCCGGTTCCGAACTGTACGGCAAAGCGTTCGAGAACTGGGTATTTCATGAGTTGTGTACGTTCGTGAGCTACCGGGAATACGATGGCGCGCTGTCGTATTGGCGGCTTGCCAGCGGCATCGAAGTGGACTTTATCGTCGGCGACATGGGCGTTGCGATCGAAGCCAAGTCGAGTGCGAAAATCACGCAGGATCACCTCGGCGGGTTGCGCAGTCTCGTGCAGGACCAGCCGCGCGTTGCGCTACGAGTCGTGGTCTGTCGCGAACCGCGCGCGCGCAGGACCGACGATGGTATCGAGATCCTGCCGGTGGCGGTGTTCGTTCGGCGGTTGTGGGACGGCGAGTTGATGTCGGTCTGACGTGCGTGTTGGCTTCCATCTTAACGAAGTTGTGCGTTGCAAGTCAGGTTTGTGGAATGGCAAGGTGAGTGTCTGATCTTTCCAATTGCTTCGCAGCAGAATGATCGATTTCGAAATGTCGAACGCTTCAGATACCGATCCGATAGATGTGCTGATCGTCGGCGCCGGCGCGTCCGGCGCCGCCGTGGCGTGGAGCCTCGCCGATACGCGCATGCGGATCGTCTGCTTCGAGCAGGGTGATTGGACGAATTCCGCCGAATATCCCAGCACCCGGAAAGATTGGGAAAGCCAGCAGTTCGGTGCCTACAACATCAATCCCAATGTCCGTGGTCTGAAGACGGACTATCCGATCAACAACACTGAATCGCCGATCAGCGTGGTCAACTTCAACGGTGTCGGCGGCGGCACGATTCTCTACGCGGCTCACTTCCCTCGTCTGCACCCTTCGGATTTCAACGTGAAGACCTTGGACGGCGTTGCGGACGATTGGCCGGTCGACTACGACCGGTTGGAGCCGTATTTCTCGCAGAACGATCGCATGATGGGCGTTGCCGGATTGGCCGGCGACCCGATGTATCCGCCGAAGCAACCGCCGCTGCCGCCGATTCCGCTCGGCCTTGTCGGTGAGACCATTGCGCGGGGCTACAACAAGCTGGGTTGGCATTGGTGGCCGTCGGATAGCGCGATCATCACGCGGCCCTACGAGGGGCGCGACAAATGCCTGAATCTCGGGCCGTGTCTGTCCGGCTGTTCGCAAGGTGCGAAGTCCAGCGTCGACGTCACCTACTGGCCGGAAGCACTACGCAAAGGCGTCGAACTCAGAACGCGATGCCGCGTCAGCCGGATAACGCTGAACGATGCCGGCATGGCGGACGGCGTGATCTACTACGACGCGGACGGCGCGGAGTGTCATCAGAAAGCCGAAGTCGTGGTGATGGCGTGCAACGGCGTGGGTACGCCGCGGATACTGCTGAATTCGAAATGCGCGCAGTTTCCCGACGGGTTGTGCAACCGTAGCGGGCTCGTTGGCAAGAACCTGATGTTCCATCCAATTGGTTTCGTGCAGGGCGTCTTCGAGGAACGGTTGGACAGCCACAAAGGCCCGCAGGGTTGCTGCATCCTCAGCAAGGAGTTCTACGAAACCGATCTAACGCGCGGGTTCGTGCGCGGCTACAACATGCAGATCACGCGCGGTGCAGGGCCGCTGGTGACCGCGATGCAGGGATACGCGTCGGGTTCGATTCCGTGGGGTCCCGGGCATCACGCTGCGTTCGGCAAGACGTTCGATCACGTCGCATCGGTCGGCGTGCTGTGCGAAGACCTCCCGGAAGAAACCAACACCGTTACGTTGGATCCCGCTCTGGTTGATTCCGACGGTATCCCTGCACCGAGGATCACCTATCGGCTCAGCGAGAACAGCGAAAGGATGCTGGCGCATGGTCTGGACCGCGCCGAAGAAGTGATGGCAGCGGCGGGCGCGAAGACGATCAATCGCTCCGGACTCGTTCAGGACGCCGGCTGGCATCTGCTGGGCACTGCGAGAATGGGCAACGATCCGCAACGATCCGTGGTCAATTCCTGGGGCCGCAGTCACGACGTGAAGAATGTGTTCATCGTCGATGGCAGCATCTTCGTCACCGCAGGCGGGGTGAACCCCACCAGTACCATTCAGGCGCTCGCGTTGTATATCGCCGACACGATGAAGAAAAATCTGGCGAATCTGTTCGACTGATTGGCATGACTACCAACCATGTCATCGCCACCGACCATCCGCTCACCGCAGAGCAGCGGCAGACGCTGTCGGCAGTGCTGGATACGCTCGTACCTGCCAGTGACGACGGCACCATGCCGAGCGCTGCGACACTGGATTTCATCGGTTACCTCCACGACAAGGCACCGGAATTCGTCACTGACCTGGTAGACATCGTTGCGCACTTCGATGCGACGTTGGCGACGCAGACATTGGCAGACAGGGTTCCCGTCGTGGATGCCTTCAGCAAGGCCCATCCGGTGTTGTTCAGCGGTCTGCTGCTCCACACATACACGTGCTACTACCAGGACGACCGGGTGCTCGAAGGCATGGGTGAGGCCGCCGGGCCGCCGTTCCCAAGAGGCAACACCGTCGAAATGGGCGACCTATCGTTACTGGATCCCGTGGTGCGGCAGTCGCGCACCTATCGAAAATTGCATCGCTGAAAAGCGGGAGCGTATGTCAGTGACGATCCTCTCGAATGCGGCGTCGAGTTCCATCAGGAGCTGGGACCCCAGACCAATTGCTCGCGCTGAATACCATCTGTGCGCATCAGAAATGTCATCCTCCGCCGCCGGAACAATGACAAGGCTGCAAGTCATCGCGAGACGATTCTGCTCCAGGAAGTAGTAGGTGGAAGTAGAGGTGGGACGTGTCCACCGCCGGCGCTGGCTTGTTTGGGCCTCACCGCCGGTGGACACGTCGTCGAGGTTCGCGCTTTGATCGCCCCTTAATTCGAGTGTTAGGTGTGGCGTTCGTCGGTTGATTTGTTATACTGGATGCCCATCCAGTATAAGCGGCGCCACTCATGTGTACCCCATCATTGGCCGCCGAAATCGTCATGTTGTGCAGCGAAATGCAGCGCACCGAATATCGGCTGCTCGAACTGATCCGTGAACTCGATGCCGAGCGCCCGTGGCGTCATGAGGCACTGCCCAGCTGTGCGCATTGGCTGAACGCACACTGCGGTATCGATCTGGTGACCGCACGGGAGAAGGTCCGTATCGCTCATGCGTTACCGGATCTGCCGGCGATCCAGGCGGCGTTTCGCGACGGCGAACTGAGCTATTCGAAAGTCCGCGCGATCACCCGTGTCGCGGATCGTTGCAATGAAGCCGATCTGGTCGCGCTGGCCAGATCGAATACCGCCGCACAGGTGGAACGGACCGTGAAGGCAATGCGCCAGGCAGAGCGTCTGAAGGAATCCGGTACCGCATACGGTGCCTACCGTCACCGTCACTTCACCTGTCATACCGACGAAGCCGGTATGTTGGTGTTCGAAGGCCGTCTACCGGCTGAACAAGGTGCCTTACTGTTACAGGCGCTGGATCGGGCGATGGACTGGTTGTTCCGCGGTCAGCCGCACCGAGAGCGCGTACGGCATGATGAGGCGGTCGTCGAGGATATGCCGCAACCCGTGCGGCGTGCCGATGCACTGGCGATCCTTGCGGAGCGGTTTCTATCGGAACCACCGGTGGCGGAGGAGGGGCTGAATACGGCCGACCGCTTCCAGGTGACGGTACACGCTTCCGCGGAATCGTTACCGGAGTTCGGGGAGGTCGATCCCGATGATCCGCCGCAGATCGAGGACGGCGCAGTCGTGGCGACCGAAACCGTCCGCCGCATTGCGTGCGACAGTGCGGTGGTGCGGATTCTGACGAGCGGGGATGGCGAAGTGCTCGATGTCGGGCGCAAGACGCGTGTGATTCCACCGGCGATCCGGCGTGCGCTGAAGCATCGTGACCGGGGTTGTCGTTTTCCGGGCTGTTGCAACATCCGCTTCGTCGATGGCCATCACATTACGCACTGGGCGGACGGAGGTGCCACGCGGCTCGATAACCTTCTACTCCTGTGCCGCCATCACCACCGGCTGCTGCACGAAGGCGGCTACTACGTCGTGAAGGATGGACCGCACTTCATTTTCTGTCGCGGCGACGGCGAGTTGATCACGCCACGTAACGAGACGCCGCTCGCCGCGCTGGTTGAACGCGCGGCGTGCGCCCGCTCTCCCGGTCTGTTGTCTACTGCCGATAGGTGAATACGTGGGAGGTGGTTTTGCTCCAATCTTCTTTGTGGAGTTCGGACTGAGCAACGCATTGCAGGCCGCTCGCGTTCGACGAAAAAATGTTGGATGCTGCCCCATCGCACCGTTCGCGGCAGTGAATACCTTCTTGGACGACGCGCGTCCTTGACGTTCGCTCGCCGACATCAGACCTTCCGGAGAACAGACATGAGCCACACCCCTTCCGACAACACAATCACCGTCATTCAAGGCGGCACTGTCGTCGACGGCACCGGTTCCCCTCGGTATCGCGCCGATGTGGCCATCCAGCGCGATCGAGTCGTCGCCATCGGTGAAGGGCTCACCGGCGATCGCTACCTCGATGCTACCGGCCGTGTCGTTGCGCCGGGGTTCATCGACATTCACACACATTACGACGCGCAGGTGTTCTGGGACCCGGCGCTCACGCCGTCGTGCTATCACGGCGTAACCACGGTGGTTGCGGGCAACTGCGGCTTCACGATCGTGCCGACGAAGCCGGCCGACCGGGGCTTGATCGCGGCGACGATGGAAAAGGTGGAGGACATGAATCCGGCCACATTGAACGCCGGCATTCCGTGGCAGTTCGAGACGTTCGGCGAATACCTGAAGACGGTTGGCGCGCGAGGTATGGCACTGAACTTCGCGGCGTACATCGGTCACACACCGTTGCGGTTGTACGTGATGGGCAGCGAGGCGGCGGGACGGCCCGCGAATGCGGCTGAGATCGCCGAGATGAAACGTCTCGTGCGCGAGGCGATGGAGCAGGGTGCGGCGGGCTTCGCGACCAGCTTCGCGATCACGCACCTCGGCGCCGACGGCAAACCGATCCCGAGCCGCTGGGCCGAGCGGGACGAGATCGACGAGCTGTGCCGCGCGGTCGGCGAGACCGGCCGCGGCGTGATCGGCGTGAACGGCGGCACCAACCTGTCGCTGGCCGATTGCTACGACCTGCAACCCGAGATCGGTGTGCCGTTCACGTACACCGCGCTGCTGACCACGCCGCAGGGTTTCCACGTCAAGGGCATCGAAGTTCACAAGGCCGGTCGGGCGCGCGGTGCGGATGTTTGGCCGCAGGTGTCGTGTCGGCCGCTGACGTTTGCGCAGACGATGGACGAGCCGTTCACGCTGAACACGTGCAGCGTGTTCGCGGAGCTGATGCCGAAGTCGCTCGCAGAACGGCGCGCCGCGTATGCGGACCCGGCCTGGCGTCGGCGCGCGCAGGCGGCCTGGGATGCCGGCGACGGGCTGCCGCCGAACTGGAACAACCTCGCGATCATGGACGCGCCGAGCAATCCGTCGACCGAAGGCAAGCGCGTGCTCGACCTCGCGAGCGAGGCGAACGTCGAGCCGTTCGACAAGCTGATGGAACTCACGCTGGCCGAGCCAGACCTCAACCTGCGCATCAAGACCGTGATCGCCAACGACGATGAAGAAGGCATCGCGATGCTGCTCAATTCCGACCACTGCACGCTCGGTCTGTCGGATGCCGGCGCGCACGTGGGTCAGCTGTGCGATGCGGTGATGTCGACGGACCTGCTGGGCGGTTGGGTGCGCGACCGGGGTGTGCTCGCGCTGGAACAGGCCGTAAACAAATTGACTAAGGTGCAGGCCGATCTGTTCAAGTTCACCGATCGTGGTGAGCTGCGCGTCGGAGCGTTTGCGGACGTGGTGGTGTTCGATCCCGCCACGATCGGCCCGGGTCCTGTGCGCCGCGTGCGCGACTTCCCGGCCGACGGTGAACGCCTGAATGCCGATCAACCAACCGGTGTGCACGCGGTATTCGTCAACGGTTCGCAGATTATCGAGGACGGCACGCTGCTGGATGTCGCGCTCTCGCTGCGGCCCGGCCGATTGGTTTCGCCGGCGTAGGCGGGGCGCGCCGCGCGACATATCCTCGGCTCGCGAATGCCGACTTCTACGATCACGCTCTGCCCGGACATCGGCCGGGCGCGACCCGTCTGGCGCGTGCCGCGGGCCATTCCCGGCGCGCGACTGGTCGTGTTGAACGACATCGGCCACATTCCGTCGGTGGAGTGCCCGGCAGAATTTGCCGAACTCGTGGATGAATTCGCAGCGAACTGATCGGATCGATCCAACCACTACACCAAGGGGATGGGATGGCACACTACGCAAATGCATTCGGCCCGCACAATCCCGAGGCAACCTACGTTTCACATGCGTTCCCGGAGCGGATCTGCAATACGGGCGAGGTGGAACTCAACTATGCGGTTGCCGGCGATGCGGGCGGCGCGGGTACGCTCGTCGAGTGGGCGAGCAAACTCCGCTGACGGTCTGACGAGTACCGCCGCTGCCATCTGTTTGACGAACCGCAATCGCGCCACGTCGATACGCGCGAGCGGTTGCCGCATCGTCCAGCAGAAATTCGTCAGAAATCGGTCAGGTCCGTCAAAGGACTTCATCATCGTGACTGCGAAAAACTGGTCCGGCTCATTGGGAGCACTGAGGAGACTCACGATGAAATTCGGACTAGGCAAGATTGAGTGCGCCGCAACGATCGCGATGATCTGTGTAACCGCGAGTGCGATGGCCGACATCGGGTCATCGTTCGAGCAGCGTGGATACCAAACCTGCATCACCGATCTGAAGCGCGACTTCGGCCCCAGCGCGGGGCTCTCTCACGCACCCCGTTACTACGTTGCGAAGCACGGCGATGACGTAAGCTATTTCGTCAACTCCTACGCTTGGCGGGATAGTGATCGCGTATCACTGCGAACGCGCTGCGAAACCGCAGGATGGGGGCGTATTCTGGTCTCGCGTGACACGCAAGCCGGTCGATGGAGCCGCGCCAATGAAGGTCACGTCTCGATCTACGAGGTGAGCAGCAACTGAGACTAAGCAGTATTCACAAGTCGACGCGCGTCTCGTAGTCGGCCGGGTTGCACGAAACGTGGCTCTCGGCTGGAAATGTCGACGCGCGACGGCACAGCTCTAGGCGCCACTCAGGCGTGAAGCCGACCGCGGCGATCAGGCGGCGCACGGTGGCGCGCTTGCGCAAATCGTCCGGGATGTAGGGTGCAATTGTCCGCCATTCATTCCGGATGAACGCAGCATTGGCGGCGGCGAGGCGCATGTATTCCTCGGCTCGCGGGTCATCTAACCGCAACAACATCAGCCACGCCGCGCTGCGGTGATACGGCAACTCCAGATAGTGCTCGAGCGCGGATTCGGCGCGAGTTCTATCGCCAACCTTCATCGCAATATTGAACGCCAGCCCATACATGAGCCCCTGCCGGAGTGTGCGCTCGATCGAGTCTTGTGGTAATCGACCTAGGCTATCCGCAATGCGGTCTACGAGTTCGTTCGCCTCATCCAAACGGCCCGCAGCGGGCAACGCCCAGATCAGTGGCCACATAACGACAAAGGTATCGGGTGGGACGATTTGCAGACAGCTTTGCACCGCCGCCAACGTGCCATCCACGTCGCGCAACAGCGCACGTGTGCTGGCCAGTTCAAACCAGCCCCACACGTCGTGCGGTTCGGGGTCCTCGAGGTAGTAGCGGAAGTAGCGCTCGGCTTCGGCATACAAGCCGGCATCGCGCATCAGACGCGCGTAGTGGAAGTCCAGTAGATAGCTCTTGGTCCGATTGGTCCGCAGAATCTGCTCTGTTTTCGCCAGATCGCCCTTCCAGTAACCCTCGAGGTAGGCACGCGCTACGAGGCCCGTTTCCGGGCGCTTCGCCAGGCGGCGCGATTTTACGGCTGCACCTTCTGCCTGCTGTAGCAACGCCGAGTCGTTCCGCAGGGCGGCGAGGAACTGATAGAAGCCTGACAAATTCTCCCAGCCCTCGGCCCAATCAGGGTCGACCTCTAACGTGCGTCGCAACCAATACAATTCATCGTCGCGGGTGCCGCTGCCATCACTAAGATGAAGGTACTTGAAGAACGGCACGTAGGCTTCCTGGTCGGTTGGACCCCACCACTTCACGGCGCCGAGACTCCAGGTGACATACCGGGCAATCTGGGTCGCCAGGTTCGCTAGCAGCGTGTGCGGATCCTTGCTGTGGCCGGCAAACGATTGTGACCAGAGCTGTTGTTTGCGCGGCACGAGGGCGAGATCGATGGTGACAGTCACTTCGTCACGCCCGGTCGGCGCAAGACTCCCGGTGATCGCGAAGTCCGCTGTTTCCACTAGCTTTGGCTCATTTTCCAGGAGCGCCATCGGCAGCGCGTCGTACATCTGCGTGGCGTCGATCTGCGCGGCAAGCTCCTGCGGAATGCCTCGCGCGAGCCAGCCCAGACTGCCGTCCGGGCTCGAGTCGCGAAGCGCCTGCACAGCCACCAACTCCGCAGTGGAGGCGGGGCGCCGGAAGCTCCAAGGCCCGTCGAGATCGACGTTACGAAACACGACACCCATGACGACTGCCACTGCGATCACCGCAATGGACCCCATTAACAGAATGGGCGCGCGTGCCGCGCTGGTGGACACCGAAGGTGGCGCGCCGGCGTTGTCGCCGACATCACCTATCGCGGCGATCAGCCGATAGCCGCTGCGTGACAGGGTTTCGATGTATTTGGGTTGCCTGGCCCGATCGCCCAGCGCGCGGCGCAATCGGCCGATTACCTGATGCAGCGCGTTGTCGCCGACTACGGTCCCTGCCCAGTTGCGAGCAAGCAGTTCGGCGGCGGGCACCATATTTGGCGCGGCCTCTACCAGATGCAGAAGTACGGCTAGATCTTTTGGTTCTAGTAGTCGGGTCTCGTTGCCGCGGCGCAGACGGTGGCTGCCCACGTCCAGTGTCCAGTCGCCGATTGCAAACTGCGGTGCCGCGGCTGTCGGATTCGGGCCGCTCATCGCCCCTCCCCCGCGCCGCACTGTGGAGTGTCGCGCAGACCTCCAATGCCGCGCAACTAGGATCGCTAACGGCGTGACCAGACGGGTCGCCCTTCCGATGTTCGAACGGCAATAACTACACGACGACCCTCAACCCATCGGTAACCGACAACCGCACCGCCCGCCACGCGGGCATGACGCCACCGGCGAGGCCCACCACGCAGGCCCAGAGCATACCCGTACCGAACAGCCGCCAGCCGAAATCCATTTCCAGCACCGCGCCGTTCGTGCTGATTGCGACACCGTTGAGAAGCAGCCAGGCAACGCCGGCGCCGAGCAGCGCCCCGATGATCGCCAACACCAATGCTTCGGCGACAACGGAGACGAAGATCGGCACGGACCCAAACCCCAGTGCTCTCAGTGTCGCAATCTCGACCGTTCGCGTCGCCACCGCGTTGTACATCGTGTTGAGTGCGCCCACCAACGCGCCCGCGGCCATGATGGAACCCACTACGTAGGCAATCACGTAGAAAAGCCGCGACGCATTCTTCGACTGCGCGTCGTAGTAATCCTGCTGTCGCTGAACATCGACCAGCGCACGCGGGTCCGCTTTGAGTGCGGCTTGCAGCCGTGGAAACCCATCCGGCGACTGCAAGCCGACGATCGCCGTGTTGTATGACGTGCGGTTGGAGGCGGACATCAATGTCGGTGCGTCGGCGATGATCTCGGATTCGTGAATGTCGCCACCGCTCGCGAAGATGCCTACCACTTTCCACGTCGCACCGTAGATCGAAATCTCACCGCCCAGGTCCAGGTTGGCAAATTCGCGGGACGCCAAGCGCCCCACGATGAGTTCGAAGACGCCGGGTTTGAACGGGCGGCCACGAATCAGGTGCAGTTGCGGATTGAGTTCGAAGCCGGCCGCGTTCCAGCCGCGCAGTGCCACGTTCACCACACGGTCGCTATCGCGAACCGGCAACCTCGCGGCGAGCACTGCTTCGAACGAAACAGCAGGGTTCCCGTCAGGCAATCGGGCGATGCCCGGCGCGCTGTCGATCGCGACTTCTGCCTCACGCGGCAGGCTGCTCAATCCCTCGTTCGTTGCACCTTCACGCAGGATCATCGCGCGGTCTGCTCGCGACGCGCGCTCGAGCGTGGCTTCGACGCCCGTTGCCATCGCGAGCACCGAGACGAGCACGGCCACGGCGCTGGCGACACCGATGCATGCAGCGAACGACTGGCCGAAACGATTGACGATCGAGGCCAGATTGATGGCCGTAATGCGGATTGTCTGTCGCATCATCGGTGCCCGCCGATGGCCTCGACGATGCTCAGGCGCCGCGCGCGCCAGGCCGGCCACGCAGCAACTAAAAATGCGATGACCAGCGCCACGCCGAACCCCTCTACATAGATGTCGGGCGGTAGCGGCAGCGACTGCATGCCAATCGTCCGCAGCACAGCTGGAAATGCCCGTCCGGCCAACGCCAGACCGGCAGCCGCCGAAACAAGGCAGAGCAGTACCGACTCGATGAGCACGATTCGGAATACGGCACCGTCGGTGAAGCCGAGCGACTTCAGCACGCCGAACTCGGGTATGCGT
Organism: uncultured Gammaproteobacteria bacterium; assembly: GCA_963735085.1. Classification (GTDB taxonomy): domain Bacteria; phylum Pseudomonadota; class Gammaproteobacteria; order Pseudomonadales; family Azotimanducaceae; genus DATJGR01. The sequence goes on along the minus strand of CAVTJP010000002.1, from coordinate 983,274 downwards.
TCCCGGGCCGATTGAATCATCGTCGTGCTGGTCATGAACATCAGCGCGAACACCACCGCTCCCAGAATCGAATCGACGAACAGGCTCAGGTTGCCGAGTTCCTGGATGCCCTGTGCGATGAACTGTTTTTCCGACATCGACTTGGTCTCGTAGGCGGAATTCGCGAACGCATCGTCGATGCGCTTACCGACGTCGTCCAGATCGCTGGCATCGTCTATCGTCGCGATGAACCTGGAGGTGGTGCCTTTGTCTTCGACGCGTCCGTCGTCGAGATACGCGTAGTGGAAGTACGCCCGATCGGCAAACACCTGGTCGGAGTTGGGGTTGGTGTTGTGGATTGCAACGATCTTGAACGGCCAGTTTTTGGTGCCGTCGGCGTTCGTCCAGGCAACCGACGTCATCGGCAGCGTATCGCCGAGTTTCAGGTTATAGCGCGTCGCAATCTTCGCGCCGATGGTGATGCCGTCGCGGGTTGCAAGCAGCGCCTCACGCTGATCGTTGGGCAGATCGATTTCGGGGTAGGCGGGGAGAAATGCGTCGAGATCGGTGCCCAGTATCGGAAACCACTGCGTGTTGTTCTGGTAGTAGGCGCCTAGCCAATCGATCGGCATGGCGCTGGTGACGCCTTTGATCGATGCGATTCGCTGCCGATATGCCAACGGCAGACGCACCTCATCGCTGGCGCGGCCGACAACGTGAATGCGCGAATCGCTGAGGTTGGCGATCGTGGTATCGAGGCTCGCCACCACGCCGTGCATCATGCCGAACAGCAGAAACGCCACTGCGATCGCGAATCCATTGAGGATCGATCTGGCCGGGCGGCGGCGCAGACCGGCCCAGATGAGATGGAAGAACGTCATGCGTTGCGCCGTGCCTTGGGATTCATGTCGCTTCGTTGAAGGCGCGAACGTCTTCGATCCACACCGGGGTCGATTTGAATGCCGGGGTCTTGCTGCGCGGATCGACGGCCGTGCTGGTGAGCACGTTCGCTTCCGGAAAGTACGCCATCAGATCGCCGCGCGGCAGGTCGTATGGCTGCACGCGAACAGCGTGCATGCGGCCTTGCGTCGAGATCAGCGTCACCGCGTCGCCCTCGTCGAGCCGCCGCTCAGTCATGTCGTCGAGGTTCATCATGACCACCCAACGGTCGCGGTTCAGGCGGTACGAATCCTCGTATTCGTACACGATGGAGTTGAATTGTCCTTCGCTGCGCACTGTGGAGAGCATGAACGGTGCGTTTGTCCGCGTCGCATCGGGCAGCGCGGCAACGCGAAATCGCGCGCGCCCGTCCGCGGTCTTGAACGCCGGTGTATGCAGCAGGCGGCCGCGGATGTGGAACTCGCGTTTAGCGACGTCGATTTCCTCGAGGTCCGCCATGCCCGGCACGATGTGCGCGATCGCCTCACGGATTCTGCGGTGGGTCTTGAACGCGCCGAAGTCGACCGGGCAGTCCGGCAACAGGCGCAGCGCAATGTCGCTGAGAATGTCCACCTCGCCACGAACGCCGTCCAGCCGATCGATGCCGCCGTCGCTCAGACGCACGTAGTTGAACATCGACTCCTGCGTTGTCGGTTGCCGCTCCTCGTCCCGCGCGGTGACCGGCAGCACGAGGCTTTCCCCGCTCGCGACACCGCAGACATGGCCGCGGTTCAACGTGGTTGTCAGCGAGATCTTGCAGGCGATCTTGTCGAGCGCTCGCTCGGCCCACGCCGAATCCGGATTGGCGGCATAGAGATTGCCGCCCATCAGCACCGCGGCGTCGATGTCGCCCCGATCCGCGGCCTGCATGCCGGCCATCGTGTCCATGCCGGCGGTTCGCGGCAACGTCACGCGGAGCTCGCGCTCCATCCGCGAGAACACTTCGTCGGGCAGCACCGGTTTGACACCGATCGTACCGATGCCCTGCACGTTACTGTGGCCGCGCAGCGGCAGCAGACCGGCGCCGGGCTTGCCGATCATCCCCCTGAGCAGCGCGAGATTCGAAATCTGTTCGATGTTGGCGACGCCGTGCAGGTGATGGGTCATGCCCATGCCCCACGCAAATACTGCATGACCGGCCCCGGCATAGCGGCGTGCAATACGCTCGATGTCTTCGCGGGCAACCCCACAGCACGCCGTGAGTTCCGACCAGCTCGTTGCATCTATGTCAGATTCGAATGCCTCGAAGCCGATGGTGTGATTTGCGATGAAGTCCGTCGCGGCGGCACGAATCTCCAATACGGCCTTGGCAAGCCCCTTCAACAGCGCGATATCGGTGCCAATGCGTGGCTGCAGATATTCGCTCGCAATGACGGTGCCGCCGGCAATCATCGATTTGACGCTCTTCGGCACGGCGAAGCGCACCAGACCCGGTTCCCGCGCAGGATTGATCACCACGACATCGCCGCCGCGATCGCGACAGGCCTTGAGCTGGTGAATGAAACGCGGGTGATTCGACGCCGGATTGGCGCCGATCACGAAGATCAGATCCGCAAGCGCAAGATCGGCGAGCTCGACCGTGGCGGTTCCCGTGCCAATGGTTTCGCGGAGCGCGACACCCGTTGCCTGATGACAATAGTACGAGCAGTTGTTGACGTTGTTGGTGCCGTAAAGGCGCGCGAGCAGCTGCAGCACGAAGCCGGCTTCGTTCGACGAGCGCCCCGAAGAATAGAAGAACGTGCGGTTCGGATCGACGGCCGCGAGACGCTTCGCGGCGAGGTCGAGCGCAAAGTCCCACGTCACCGGGGTGTAGCGATCGCTGCCAACGGCTTTGTGGAGCGGCGTGCCGAGCCGTCCGAGATGTTCGAGCTCGTGGCCGTCGAGTTCGCCGAGCTCCGCCAGAGAATGATCGAAGATCTCGCGCGGAATCGGCGGCTGTACATCCGTCAGCTGCGCCTGAACGCTCTTGTTGCACACCGACGGGAACTCGCCGAGCTCGTTGGTCATGCCGCCGAGCTGGCCTCCCATACCGAGGCCGCAGGCCTTGCAGGCGTTCCGGCTGGTGAGCGCCTTGGCGGCGTTCTTCAGGCCGAGCCGTTGCACCGACTTGAGCGTGTAGAGGACCTTCTTGGTCCCACCGCCCGGCGGCAGTGGATGGAGGCGCCTGTTCGCCATGGTGCCGACTTCGCGAATACCACTGGGTCAGGCTACGCGCCTATGCCGTCGATCGCCAGGCGCGCGCATGCGAAGTAACACTCGCGCTAGACCCCAGCAGCCATCGTGGTCGTTTGCCCGACGCCATCGGCAGGCGCCACGTTCCCGTCGCTGCGGCGCATATCCGCATAAAGCGCGTCGCTGGGATCTGGCCAGCCGAATTTTTCGCGCAACTCCGACAGGATGCGGCGGTACACGTCGGCATCAACGTAGTTGGCATGGCGCGGCGAGTCGATATAGCGCTTGTCGCCGCGAAGATTCGGTTTGTCGTCGGCCTTCATCCGTGTCCATTCGTCTAATCCATTGCCCGATTGCTGGATATACGCATCCATAGCCGCCATCTGGGCAAGTTCGTCAAAGCGCTGGTAGCCGGCCGAGGCCAGTTCAACAAAGCCGATCACCGAAAGGCCGCGCAGCGTACGGTGGAAAATATTCAAATACAGTTCCGGGTGCCCCGCATTCCATGTGAGCAGCGCGGGATCGAGATAGGGAATCTCATAGCGATAGCCTGTCGCGAAGAGAACCAGATCGAACACCTCTTCGGTGCCGTCGGCGAATACGGCACCGGTCGCCGTGAAGCGCTTGACGTCGCGTTTTGCCGTCAGATCGCCATGCGCAAGGTGGTGCAAAATCTGGGTGTTCATGATGGGATGCGATTCCAGCGCCTTGTGATCTGGCGCGGGCAATCCGTAGCGGGTCAGATCGCCAACGATCGCATCCAGCATCTTGCTGGGATCATCCGGCACGACCACGCCTTTGGGCGGATGCACGCCCCCCAGCAGGAACACATCGGTCGGCACGCCGAATATGTGCTTCGGCACGAAGCGGTATCCGCGCCGCACGCTGATGAACGCGGCGTCGGCATTGCGCGCCGCGTCGCAGGCAATATCGACCCCTGAATTCCCGGCGCCGACAATCAGAACGCGCCTGCCGCGAAAAATTTCGGGATCGCGATAGGCAACCGAGTGCATCGATTGGCCCCGAAAATTTTCCAGCCCCGGATAGTCGGGCATGTTGGGGTGCCAAGTTACGCCATTGGCGCAAATGATGCCTTCGTAGCGGCGAACCTCACCGTTTGAGAGCGTGACTTGCCAGCCGTCCATTGCGGCGTCGCCGATGGGTTCGGCGCGTCTGACCTCGGTATTGAAATGGACCGCGGAGTGGAGCTCGAATGCGTCGGCGAAATCGCGCACATAGGCGAGAATCTGGCGATAGCTCGGGTAATCAGGAAACGATTCCGGCATCGGGTAGCTGAAAAAGCTGGAAGTGTATTTCGACGAAATGAAGTGTGCGGATTCGTACATCGAGGTGCCGGGATTATCAATATCCCAGATGCCGCCGACATCGCGATGGCGCTCGAACTGATCGTAAGGAATGCCCGCCCGCTTGAACGCTCGCGCGGCGACCAGTCCGCACGGCCCGGCGCCGACGATGCAATAGCGGCCCTTGAAGGATGCGGTACGCGGAATGCTGCGTGAACTGTCGGCGCGTAACGCGACCGACCCCAGCATGTCGTAGTCCATGGGCCGGTATGCGCGCAGCCACAGCGCAAATGCGACCGCAAAGGCTACCAGCACCGGAAAAATCAACGGCAACCAGGCGATAAAGGCAAGATTGGTTGATGCCAGCAGTGGAAACGTAACCACCACAAGCACGGAGGCTGCGCACAGCCCGACGGCACCGGCGCCGACCGCCGCCATGACGCCGCCCGTCGCCAACGTGCGCCGCTTACTCAGATAGCGAAGGATAGCGATGCCAGCCAATGCCTGAAGAATGATGATGCCCAGCGTGCCGACGCCGATCAGGATCGGAACGCCTGCCGCGTAAGGATCAAGGCGCAACAGCACAAAGCCGAACACCAGCAGACCCGTTAGCCCGGTGACGGCAAGGCTGGCGTTGGACGGCGCGTATCGCCTGGGATGGAAGTGGCCGAGCGCCTTGGGCAAGAGTTTTGAGCGCGCCAGCGCGAAGATGTAACGCGACGCCGCGTTATGGATCGCGAGATAGGATGCCAGCAGCGAGGTGCAGATCAGAATGGCTGACACATCGGACATGGTTTGTCCGCAATAGCGCGCAAAAAGCTGGAACATCAAAAGGCTGCCCGCTTCGCTCGCCCGCTGGGCGATGTTGTCGGTTCCCAAGGCGCCGATCGTGATCCAGGCCGTCGCCAGATAGAACACACCAATCAGAAACACGGAGAAGTATGTCGCGGCGGGAATGCTGTGCTTGGGGTCCTGCGCTTCTTCGCCGTACAGCGCGGCAGATTCGACGCCGACGAAAGAGGTAAAGGCAAACATCAGCGCCACCGCAAAGCCCGGCACGAATACAGTGTGCGGCGCGAAAGATGAGAGTGGCAGTGCGGCGGCACCGTTGGCCCACAAGACCGCTGCGTCGAATATGGCCAGAACAAGGATTTCCGCGGTCATCAGAACGCCGAGAATCCTCGACGACAATTCGATGTTGCGGTAACCGAGAAAAGCGATCAATGCGATGCCAACAACGCTATAGGCATACCACGGGATCGGTACGCCAAGCGGACCAAGCACTACGTTGAGGAAATAGCCGAAGAAGCCGGCCATGCCGATGGTGAAACTGATATAGGAGAGCATCGCGATGAACGCGGCCACCACTCCGGCGATCTTGCCCAAGCCCTGCGCCACATAAGTGAAAAACGCGCCCGTTGAAACGATGCGCCGGCTGATGACCGCATAGCCGACCGCAAAGCAGAAGTAGGTGAGCGTCGCGAACAGGAAGGCGGCCGGTACGCCCGCGCCGTTGCCGCGCGCGATGGCGATGGGAAGATTACCGATCATTGCCGCAAGCGGTGCTGCCGCGGCCACGACCAGAAATACGATACGCGGCGTGGAAAGCGTCCGGCGGCGTTTTCCAGTCTCAAACTGGCGGGCGGTTGCGCGAAGCGTTTCGTCCACCGTTACCTCCGAGCCCTTCGGGCGCTCGACCCCAGCGAGTGACGTCCAAGCCTGGAGCCAGCTTCGCTTTCCAATCTGCCAGCGAACGTGCGCTCGCACTCATCGTCGGTCTCGTCGAACCTCTCGCTATGTCTGTTCGTCAAAACAGATGCCTTCTCGAGTGAAGCGCGCTGTCAGGTCGTCGAGATCATCGACGTAGCACGCCTGGATGTTCCATCGATCGACCGCTTCCACGATCGAAATCGTTTCAGCAGAGATTGCTTGTTGGGGCGTCCGCGAAATGAACTCGCCCTTCCGAACGCGCACGAAACCGTCCATGTTGAATTTGAAGACGGTTGGACGAAACGACTCAACTTCGGCGCGTCGCGAATGGTGAATGAAAATATAATTGGATTTTCCCGACGCGCATCGAAGGCCGAGGCCGCAAAGGCTCGAAACATCAGCGTCAACCGAGCGTACGCGGACCGTTCTCACGCGCGGAAACAAATGGATGCCTATTTCATCGAAGTCCCCTGCGTAGAGCACTTCGTCCTCGATGTAGCCCGCTCGATGTCGCGTCGAACTGCTCTCCCAATCCCGCGTGTGCCAGAAGGTGCTGGGATGGAACATCCTGTCGGCGCGTGGGGCGGATACCTTGTAGAGGTGCGTGGTCACGCGGCAAGCCGTTTGCGTCAGCCCCCGACGGCGGGGCGAATCAGCAAGTGCTTCGGGCCGCGCAGATTGAAGTTCGCGCGATACGGAATTTCGTGTTCCGGCACCGCGAGTTCGAATTGCGGATACGCCGCAAGCAACGCGAGCATCGCAGCGCGCGTTTCCATTCGGGCTAGAAATTGCCCAAGACAGATGTGAATCCAGTCGCCGAGTCCAAGGTGTTTGTGCGTGGGCCGGTCGAAACGCAGTTCGTTGGGATTATCGAATACGCGCTCGTCTCGATTGGCGGATGCAAGTACTACGATCACGTGCTGGTCGGCCTTGATCGTCTGGCCGTGAATCTGCGCATCGTGTATGGCGCGACGCGATGTGAACTGCACTGAACCGTCGTAGCGCAGAAATTCTTCCACGGCGGCATCGATCAGTTCCGGGTGCTCGCGCAATTCGCGTTGGCGGTCCGGGAACATGCACAGCGCGAGTGTCGCGTTGGAAATCAGGTTCGTCGTCGTTTCATTGCCGGCCAGCAGCAGCAATGTGACCGCTGCCAACAGTTCGTTGTCGGTGAGTTTTTCTTCCAATTCATGGGCGGCAACCAGGCGGCCGATGAAATCGTTGGTTGGGGTAGCGTGGCGTTCCGCGATACGTGCCTGTAGATAGCTGCGGAACGCGACCACTTGTTCGTTGCGTGCGCGCACCTGTGCATCGGTCGCATCGGGCCGCAGCGGTTCGATCACCGCGTCCGACCATGCTTTGAACTGGCGTCCGAGTTCCGGCGGGATGCCGAGCAGTTCTGCGATCACGGTTACTGGCAACGGCACCGCCAGTTCCTCCGCAACGTCGAACGTCGGGCGTTGCGCTGCGTCGCGCAGCAGTTCCTTCGAGATCGCGTCGACGCGCGGCTGCATGCGGTTGATTTTTGCCGGCGTGAAATCCAGCGCCAGCAGCTTGCGCAGCCGAGTGTGATCCGGCCGGTCGGCGCCCAACATATCGAGTGTGCCGCGCGGCGCGACCGTTTCGATCACTATGCCGGAATGTTCCAGCGTGCGCCGGTCTTCGCCGCGCATGCTCGACCACTGTTCGTGATCGCGCAGTACCGCGCGCACATCGTCGTATCGCGTTAGCACCCAGGCGTCCAACTGCGGAATCCAGACGATCGGCGCGTTTGCACGGAGCCGCTCGTAGAACGCGTGGGGCCGCGCAATCATGCTTGGATCGAAGGTATCCAGGCTGGCGGCGTTCGATGCGGATTGCTCTTGCATGTGATGCTCTCGTTGTGTTGAAGACGGTCGGCGGCTTTGGCAAAACCGACATTTCAAATCCAGCTCAGCGCCTCCGCGATGATGTTGGCGGCGTCGGACCGCGCGCACTGTCCGTGTGCGATCAGCAATCGTTCGGGTTTCCATCCAAGTACTCTGCTTCGCGCGGCGCGCGCCGGTTCGCGCCGAATGAAGCTGGCTCGCCACTCGCGCGGTGTGCTGCCGTGTTCGCCAACCAAACCGTCGAGTCGCATCAGCGAACCCTTCCAGCCAGACATCGCCGATTCGGAATGCCGTTGGATCAGATCACCGATAATCGCCGTGCGCGATGCCCGGTGAAAGAATGCGACCTCTTCGAGTGCGAACGAACCACGGAAGACAACCTGGTCAAAATCCGCCGCCCATGCCGGACTGGGTTCGTCGTCGAGTTCCGCGTGGAAATGGAGTTCAGGCTTTTTTCGGGCGAGGCCCGGTGGCGCATAGAGTCGCGCATCGGGCCACCGCTCGACCCACTGTTGCAGGAACAGATGATGAATTTTATTCGGTGAGACGATGTGGCGGACTGGCCCGAAGGCGTCGATCTCGTCCGCTAACGCCTCCGTCAATGCAACTGGAGACCACACCCAGACGTAGCCATCCGAGAGTCGCGAAACCGCCATACGCGTGGGATATGGAAAACCGTAGAACGAAACAGTCGGTCCATCGGAAATGTACAGGGAGTCTGAAAACTGTTCGAGCATCTGCGCAGCATACTGCCAAATGTCGTTTTCCGGCGCTCGATGGCGACGGATTGGACCGCGGCGCCGATCATGAGGCACGATAGTCTGCTGTGACACAACGTGCGTACAACGTGAGTAGAGGGGGATTGATGTCCGATCTGAATAAAGACCTGTTCAACCTGGCCATGTCCGAACAAGCGCAACCGCTGATGGACGCGGTTCAGAAGCACATTCAGGAAAACGTGGTGCCGATCACCGAGGAGTTTTTCGAACTCGACAAGCAGAAGAAGGATCGCTGGACATGGCATCCGCGTCAGCTCGAATTGCTTGACGGCGCCAAGCGCAAGGCGAAGGACTCCGGCCTGTGGAACTTCTTCCTGCCGGATTCGGAGACCGGCGAGGGGCTCAGTAACCTTGACTATGCCTACATTGCTGCCGAACTCGGCAAACACGCGCTAGCGTCGGAGTCGTTGAATTGCAGCGCGCCGGATACCGGCAACATGGAAGTACTCGAGCGCGTCGGTACCGAAGCGCAGAAGGAGAAATGGCTGAAACCGCTGCTGAATGGCGAAATCCGTTCAGCGTATGCGATGACCGAACCGGGCTTGCCGTCGTCCGATGCGAAGAACATCAGCACCCGGGCGGTACTCGACGGCGACGAGTGGGTCATCAACGGCGAGAAGTTCTATATCTCCGGTGCCGGTGATCCGCGCTGCAAGATCATGATCGTGATGGTGAAGACCGATCCGGACGCGCCGCCGAGCAAGCAGCAGTCGCAGATTCTGGTGCCCACTGACGCCCCCGGCGTCGAAATGCTGGAAGGCATGCAGGTGTTCGGCGAAGACCACGCGCCGCGCGGCCACATGCATCTGAAGTTCAACAACGTGCGCGTGCCGAAGGAGAACATTCTGCTCGGCGTCGGACGCGGCTTCGAAATTTCGCAGGTGCGTCTCGGCCCGGGGCGCATTCACCACTGCATGCGCTCGATCGGCAAGGCCGAAGTGGCGCTGGAACTAATGGTGAAGCGCGCCGCGAGCCGCGAGGCGTTTGGCAAGCCGATCGTCAAACTCGGCGGCAATCTGGAAATCATTTCCCGCGCCCGTATCGACATCAACGCGATGCGGCTCGCGGTGCTGCAGGCGGCGAAAGCGATGGACGTGCTCGGCAACAAGGAGGCGCGCGTATACGTCAGCGCAGTGAAGGCGATGGTGCCGGAGAAGGTCTGTCAGATCATCGATGCCGCGATCCAGATGCATGGCGCGACCGGCGTGTCGCAGTGGACACCGCTGGCGGGCCTGTACACCGACATGCGCCATCTGCGGTTTGCGGACGGCCCCGACGAGGTGCACCACATGGTGGTGGGGCGGGCGGAAGTGCAGAAGTACGGGCTGTGGTAAGGGAACGCTCGGAACATCTGGTCGATGAAAAAACTTCTGTGGTTCGGCGTTGCGCTGATCGGCGCGTACGCGCTGTCCGGCATTGCGCTGAACCGCGGCGAGTCGATCAATGCGATGTGGATCGTCGTCGCTGCGGTGTGCGTTTACGCGCTGGGTTACCGCTTCTACAGCGCGTGGGTCGCGGCGCGCGTGCTGATGCTCGATGGCACGCGCGCGACACCGGCTACCCGGCTCGATAACGGCCGGGACTTCGTGCCGACCAATCGCTGGATCGTGTTTGGCCATCATTTTGCGGCAATCGCAGGGCCGGGTCCGCTGATCGGACCGACGCTGGCGGCGCAGTTCGGCTATCTGCCTGGCTTGCTGTGGATTCTGATTGGCGGCGTGCTCGGCGGTTGCGTGCAGGACATGACGATTCTGTTCCTGTCCACGCGCCGTGACGGCCGCAGCCTGGGCAGGATGGCCCGCGACGAACTCGGTCCGATCGGCGGCAACGCCGCGATGATCGGCACGCTGATGATTCTGGTAATTCTGATCGCCGTGCTCGGGCTGGTCGTCGTCAACGCAATGCAGCACAGCCCGTGGGCAACCGCGACGGTGTTCGCGACGATTCCGATCGCGATTTTGATCGGGCTGTATCTGCGCAACATCCGCCCGGGACGCGTCATCGAGGCATCGCTGCTCGGCTTCGCGTTGCTGATATTCGCGGTCGTTGGCGGTGGTTGGCTCAACGAACAGCCGACGTTGGCGCGCATGTTCGATCTCGACGCGCTGTCGCTGGCGTGGTTCGTCATGGGCTACGGCTTCCTCGCGGCGATCGTGCCGGTGTGGCTGCTGCTGGCGCCTCGCGATTATCTGTCGACGTTTCTGAAGATCGGCACGATCGTGCTGTTGGCGGTTGCGGTGGTGGCTACGCATCCGCAGATCAAGATGCCGGCGGTCACGCAATTCATCGACGGCAGCGGGCCGATTTTCGGCGGCAAGATCTTTCCGTTCGTGTTCATCACGATCGCCTGCGGTGCGATATCCGGCTTTCACGCGCTGGTATCGAGCGGCACCACGCCGAAGCTGATCGGCAGTGAACTCGACGTGCGGCCGATCGGTTACGGCAGCATGATGTTGGAATCGTTCGTTGCGGTGATTGCGTTGATCGCAGCCACGTTGCTGGAGCCAGGCGTGTTCTTCGCGATCAACAGTCCCGCTGGGATCGTCGGCACCACGGCCGCGACGGCAGTGCAGACGATTTCGTCATGGGGCTTCCCGGTGACCGTCGATCAGATGCACGCACTGGCGAGCGAGATGGGCGAGTCGAGCCTGTTCGCGCGCACCGGCGGGGCGCCGTCGTTGGCGGTGGGTATGGCGACGATCTTCTCGTCGGCTTTTGGCGAGCGATTTCTGGCGGTGTGGTACCACTTCGCAATCATGTTCGAGGCGGTATTCATCCTCACGACGTTGGATGCCGGCACGCGCGTCGGCCGCTTCATGGTGCAGGATTTTCTCGGTCGCGCCTGGCGGCCGCTGGGCGAGACGTCGGCATATCCGTCGGTGTTGATCGCCAGCGCGCTGGTCGTGGCCGGCTGGGGCTACTTCCTGTATATCGGCGTCATCGATCCGTACGGCGGCGTCAACATACTGTGGCCGTTGTTCGGCATTGCCAATCAGATGCTAGCCGCGATCGCGCTGTCGGTTGCCACGGCGATCATCGTCAAGCAGGGCAAGTTGCGTTACGCGTGGGTCACCGGCGTGCCGCTGGCGTGGCTTGCCATCATCACCACGACCGCGGCATGGCAGAAGATCTTCTCCGAGGAGCCGCGCATTGGCTTCGTCGCGAGCGCGAACGAGCTTGCGGCAAAGCTGGCCGGTGGACTGTTGCCGGCGAAGCAAGCCGCGGTGGCGCCGCAACTGATCTTCAATCAGCGACTGGATGCGGTGCTGACGTTGATTTTCGTCGTGATCGTTTGGCTGATCATTGCCGACGCGACGCGCGTCTGCTGGCGCGTAGCGAAGGGGCGGCCGGTGATGCCCTCGACGGAAGCCGGATATGTGCCGATTGTTGCCAACGATTCGACGGCGGTGCGGGCATGAGCAGGGGGTTGTCGAAAGTCTGGCGGCTGCTGCGCAGGCTCGCGGATGACGACGCCTATGATCGTTATCTTCAACATCATGCCCGGCAGCATCGCGATGAAGTGCCGCTCGATCGGCGTGCGTTCTATCTCGCGCAGCAGCGACGCAAGTGGAGCGGCGTGCAGCGTTGCTGTTGACTTGGTGATCACGATTTGACGCGAGAGATCGGCGGCATCAACGGGCTGGCGCTGATGTCAGCCCCGGTGCCAGCACCCAGTGGTGAGCGCCGCGCAACCGAGTACCGTCTCGAGCATCCGCGCCGTACATCAATGATGATGAACCTGCCCCAGTTTGTGCATCGATGGCATATCGGCCATCAACCATGGCGCGGCGAAGGTGACCGCGGCGCTCGCCAGCAGAATGCCGCAGGCGATACGTCGTCCGGTGCGCGCCAGCGTGAAACGGGCGGTGACGCGTTGGGCGCCGAACGCAACGCCGAGCATCGCCGGCGCGGTGCCCAGGCCGAACGCCGCCATCGTGGCGGCGGCGGACAGCGGGTGCAGTTGCAGGGTTGCCAGCAGCAGCACGCTGTAGACCATGCCGCAGGGCATCCATCCCCAGATCATGCCGAACGCGATGGCGCGCGGCAGGCTCGTTACCGGTAGCAGTTTGCGCCCAAGCGGCGCGAGCTTCGGCCATACCAGGCGACCGATGCCCACGATTGGATCTCGCACGCGTCCGTACACGATCAGCGCAACTAACAGCATTACAAGGGCGCTCGCGATGCGCAGACCGGTGCGCACCGAATCGATATTGAGTATGCCGATCAGGCTGCCGAGTGCACCGCCAAGCAGCAGCCCGGCAACTGTGTAGGAGAGGATCCGGCCGAGTTGATAGCCAACAAGGAGTACCGGACGCGAGCGGCCATCGGCAGTCTTCTGTGTCGCCATACCGAGCGCGCTCGAAATACCGCCGCACATCACCAGGCAGTGTCCGCTTGCGAGCAGCCCGAGCATGAACGTGGCGCCGATGGTCAGCACGCCGGTCATGCGGGTGGCTCCGACGGATCGGTGTGCGGTGGTTGGGGCACGGACGTTTCCGCAGGCTGATCCATCAGCGGCAGCAGCGCCGGTGTCTCCATGTCGTCGAACTGGTCATTGTCCACCGCCCAGAAAAATGCGATCACGGCGCCGATCATCAGAATCATCGACAACGGAATCATCACGATCAGAATGTTCATGTCGCCGACACCTGCGGCGTGCTCCGTGAGGCCAATAGGCGCGGCGACTCGTCCGGTTCGCCGCGACGCCCGATGCGCAGCGTATTGAGTACCACGACCAGAGAACTGACCGACATGCTCAGCGCGGCAAGCCACGGTGGCACGTAACCGAGCGCCGCAAAGGGTACCGCGACGAGGTTGTAACCGAGCGCCCAGCGCTGATTCTGGCGCAGCACTGTGAGCGTTTCGCGTGCGATCCGGCGCGCCTGTGTCAATCTGTCGAGGTGTTCGCCGCGCAGCACGATATCGCTGACGGCCTGAGCCAGTTCGGTGCCATCGGCGAGCGCGATCGCGACGTCTGCGCCTGCTAGCACCGGTGCATCGTTGATGCCGTCACCGATTGCAACGACGCGCGCGCCGTCGGCGCGCAATTGCGCAAGCCGTGCCAGCTTGTCGGCGGGTCGCTGGCGTGCGCGCCAACGTGTAACCCCGAGTTGCGTGGCGATCGCGGCGACCTTGCCGGTGTCGTCGCCACTGAGGATCTCGATCGTGAGACCGTCAACTGCGCACGCGTCGACCAACGCGCGCGCGCAGGGGCGCAATCGCTCGGTGATGTGAAATGCAGCGATGGCACCCGCATCGTCTGCGAGCACCACGCTGTCGTGTAGCGCCGCGGGCACCGGCCGATCCCCGAGCGCAAAATCGGCTTGTCCGAGGCGCACTCTGCGGCCCGCGATGAAGCCCTCCAGCCCGTCGCCGGCCTGGCTGCGCAGTGCATCGACCGGAACGGGCGTGGCCGTGGCGCAAGCCCGCGCGACCAGCACTGCAGCCGGGTGCCGGCTGCCTTGGGACAGTGCGGCTGCAAGCGCGAGCGCACTTTCGTCGTCGCTGTCGCGCAGCATTTCGATACGTATCCGGCTCAGCTTCGGATCCGTCAGCGTACCGGTTTTGTCGAACACCACATGCGTGGCAGACGCGAGCTTCTCGATCGCATCCGGGCGCACGACCAGCACTCCACGCCCTGCCAGTAATGCGAGTGCGCGCGTCAGCGCGGCGGGTATCGCAATCGCGAACGCGCACGGACACGACACCACCAGTACCGCCAGCATGGCGGTGAATGCGCGCGGGGGATCGATCAGCGACCAGCCGATGATGGTGAGCGCGGCGAGAATCAGTACGCGCAGGACGAACCCGCGGGCGGCGCGATCGCCGGCACATGCCAGACGCGGCCGCTCGGTCTGCGCGCGCGTCACCAGCGCGACGATGCCGGCGAGCGCGGTATCGGAACCGACGCGCTCTACGCGCAACTCAGCGGGGGCGTCGATCACGAGGCTGCCGGCGATCAGCGTATCGCCAACATGTTTGATCAGCGGCGTCGATTCGCCCGACAGCAGCGCTTCGTCTACGCGGCATTGCGCGCTCAGCAGCACACCGTCGGCGGGTACGCTGGTACCTTCGGCGACGCATACACGGTCACCTGGCACCAGTTCGATGGCGGCTACGCGTTCGAGACTGTCGTCGCTGGCACGCCGGTCGGCAAATGCCGGTGCAAGCCGGGTCAACGCGTCGGACAGGTCGCCGGCGCGATGCCGCGCGCGCATCTCGAGGTAGCGTCCGATCAGCAGAAAGAACACGAACATGCTGACGGAGTCGAAGTAGACCTCGCCACCGCCAGTGACGGCTTGCAGCAGACTCGCTGCGTAGATCAGCGCGATTGCCAGCGCCACGGGTACATCCATACCGAGTGTGCGTGCGCGCAGGCAGCGCAGCGCGCCGGCAAAAAATGGCCGCGCCGAATAGAACACCACCGGCGTCGCGACCAGCAGACCGAACCAGCGCATCAGTTCGCGCGTGGACGCATCCATCGCTTCGAATGCACCGAGGTATAGCGCGCTGGCGTACATCATCGCCTGCATTGCGCCGAGCCCGGCGACAATCAATCGCTTCAATGCGCTGCGCGTTTCGGTTCTGCGCGTATCGTCTAGCGCGCGCGCATCGAGCGGCAGCGCTCGGTAACCGGTACGCGACAGCGTCTCGATGATTTGCGCAAGCGTGCACGCGGTCGAATCCCAGACGACTCGCGCGCGCCGCGCGGACGCATTGACCTGCACCAACTCGACGCCCGTTAGCGCGCCGAGCGAGCGCTCGATCAGCCACACGCATGCCGCGCAACGCACGCCGTCGATGAGCATCATGGTCTCGTGGCGGCCGTTGGTCAGATCGCGCACCACGTGCCGCGCCAGCTCGGGCCGCATCCAGACGGCGGCGTCGCGGCGATGGCTGTCTGCTTCGGCCGGGCGCACTGCCGGTTCGCTGCGCAGGCGATAGTAGTCGGCCAATCCCAAACCATCGATCCATTCAGCTGCGGCGCGGCAGCCGATGCAGCACACCGCGCGTGGCTGACCGGCAACGACAGCGTGTGGAATGTCGCCGGTGGGCAGCGCTTCACCACAATGCCAACAACCTGATTGAGGTGCGAGCACCGTCACCGTGCGTCAGACCGGGGCGCCTGTGCGGCGCCGTGTATGGGCATGCCCAGAATCGTCGTGTCGGTGTCGGAGACTGATTCATCGGCGTGGCGCGCGCCGAGCACGATCATCCAGATGCAGCCGGCCAGAGAAGCGACAAAGATCAGCATTCCGAGCCAAAGCACCGGTTGGCGGTACCATTTGTCCGAGGAGCCGGCGGTGCGCTCGGTCGACGCGCATGCGCCGGTGTGCGCGACGTCAGGGTTTGGCGTGCGCATCGGTATGTGGCTGCTGCGCATAGATCCACGCCGCAATCAGGCGTGCCTCCGGCTCGCCGATGCGCTCGCGCCATGCCGGCATCACGCCACTGCGGCCGTTGCGAATCGCGTACTCGATGGCGTCGAGGTCGCCGCCGTAAAGCCACACTGCGTCGGTGAGATTCGGCGCGCCCAGTGCGGGATTACCTTTGCCGTCGGCGCCATGGCAAGCCGAACACACGGCGAACATCGGCTTGGCTGCAGCCGCTGCGGTTTGCGAGTGGGTGGCACCCGATAGGCTCAACACGTAGTTCGCGAGGTTGGTCACCGTTGCGGCGTCGAATGCCGCGCCGAACGGCGGCATCACGCCGTTGCGTCCGTCGAGGATGCTGGTCATGACGGCATCGCTGCCGCCGCCGTAGAGCCAGGCGGCATCCGTCAGATTCGGCGCGCCGATCTCGCGATTGCCGTGACCCTGCGGGCCATGACACGCGGCGCAGTTGTCGATGAACAGACGCTGACCGATCTGTACTGCCGCGGGTTCGTTGACGAGTTGCTCGATACGCCGGTTTGCGAAGCGCTGCATCGTGGCATCGAGTGTGACGTTGTTAGCTGCGGTGTCCTGCGCCAGTTGTTGCTCTGAAGTCCAGCCGAGCAATCCCTTGAAGTTGCCGAAGCCGGGATACAGCGCGAGATAGGAGAACGCCACGACGAACATGACCACCGACAACAGCACCCACCACACCGGCAGCTTGCGTACCGCCTCGCGTACGGTGCCGTGCGCCCACACGTGACCGGTGGTGCCGTCCGGCAAGGTCGGAATTTTGACCCGTGTACCCCACACGAACAGAAACAGCGTGATGCCTAGATTCACAACGATCAGCACCATCACCCAGGTAGACCAGAATGGACTCACTTCTCCTCCTTCCCAGTTCGCTCCTCCAGCCCATGCAACTCGTCCAACTCTTCGTTCATCGGCAGCCGCGCGAGTGCATCGAAATCTCGCTTGTGACGGTCGCTCCATGCCCAGATCCAGATGCCGATGAAAGTGACCATCAGGATCACCGTCACGACACCGATCAGATGACCCCAGATCGGATTCATCGCGGGGCCGCCGCGACAGTCGTCGTTGCTTCCGGAAAGTCCAGCCCCAGCCCTTGCAGATACGCAACGAGTGCGTCCATCTCGGTGTGATCGGCGACAGCCGCGCGTGCCCCGGCGATATCCGCGTCGGTGTACGGGTCACCGAGCCGTCGCAACGTGATCATGCGTTGTCCGATGTCGGCCGGATCGAGTTTGGCTTTCTCGAGCCACGGATATGCCGGCATGTTGGAAGCGGGCACGAATGCGCGCGGATCGAGCAGATGTTTGCGCTGCCATTCGTCGCTGTACTTGCCGCCGACGCGCGCGAGGTCCGGGCCGGTGCGTTTCGAACCCCACTGGAACGGCCGGTCGTATACCGATTCGCTGGCGATCGAGAAATGTCCGTAGCGCTGCGTTTCCGCGCGCAACGCGCGGATCATCTGCGAGTGGCACAGATAGCAGCCTTCGCGCACGTAGATGTCCTTTCCGGCGAGCCGCAGCGCGTCGTAGGGCTTGACGTTCGGCGCCGGCTCCACCGCGTGCGCCGCGATGAACACCGGTATGATTTCGGCCAGGCCGCCGAGTGAGACCATGATCGCCGTCAGAATACCGAGCCTGGCGGCATGCTTCTCGATCGCTTCGAAATATTTGTATCCGCGCGCCATGTTGACCTCGTTAGGTTGCCGCGGGCAGTGGTGCCGGTACCTGCCGGACTTCCGGTTCCGGAATCGGAATCGGTATCGGCTTGATCAGATACGCACGTGCGTTGGCTGCCGTGTGCCATAGGTTCCAGGCCATTACGACCATGCCGGTTAGGATTAATACCCCGCCTGTAAGCCGGATGATGTAGAACGGCTTCACCGCGATCAGGCTGGCGATGAACGGGTAGGTGAGGCTGCCGTCGGCGTTGGTGGCGCGCCACATTTCGCCTTCCACCGCGCCGGCAGTCCACATCGCGATCACGTACATCAGAACGCCAATGGTGTGCAGCCAGAAATGCACGTTCATCGCGCGTTGCGAATGCATCGCGGGGCGGTCGAGCGCGCGCGGCGCCATCGCGTACAGCGAACCGATGGTGATCATCGCCACCCAGCCGAGTGCGCCGGAATGCACGTGGGCGATGGTCCAGTCGGTGTAATGCGTGAATGCATTGACGGTCTTGATCGCCATCATCGAGCCTTCGAACGTCGATGCGCCATAGAACACCAGCGCAATCACCATGAAGCGCGCCGCGTAGTCGGTTTTCAGCTTGTGCCAGGAACCGTTGAACGTGAGCAGGCCGTTCGCCGCCGAACCCCAGCTCGGAATCAGCAGCACCAACGAGAACGCCATGCCGACCGACTGCACCCAGTCGGGTAGCGCGGTGTACATCAGGTGGTGCGAGCCGGCCCACATGTATACGGAGATCAGCGCCCAGAAGTTGACGATGGAGAAGCGATAGCTCCACAACGGCTGCTGAGCCTGGCGCGGCACGAAGTAATACATCATGCCGAGGAAACCGGCGGTCAGGAAAAACGCGACCGCATTGTGTCCGTACCACCATTGCACCATCGCATCCACGCTGCCGGAGTAGATCGGGTAGGACTTCCACAACGAAACCGGCAACACCAGATTGTTGACGATGTGCAGCAGACCCACCGCGATGATGAATGCGCCGTAGTACCAGTTCGCGACATAGATGTGCCGGATGCGCCGGCGCGCCAGCGTCGTGAAAAACACCACGCCGAACGATACCCAGATGATGGCAATCAGGATGTCGATGGGCCATTCCGGTTCCGCGTACTCCTTGCTCTGCGTGATGCCGAACGGCATCGTCCCCATCGCAAGCAGGATGACCAGTTGCCAGCCCCAGAACGTCATCGTCGCCAGCTTCGGTAGCGCCAATCGTACGTGTCCGGTTCGCTGAACCACGTAGTAGCAGGTGCCCATCAGCGCCGAGCCGCCGAACGCGAAGATGACGCCGAATGTATGGTCCGGCCGCAGCCGGCTGAACGTCATCCAGGAGGTGTTGAAATTCAACACCGGCCACGCCATCTCGGCGGCGGCGTACACGCCGATGGACATCCCCCAAATCCCCCACACGGCTGCCGCCAGCAGGAACAGGCGCACCACGTGATCGTTGTAAGTCTCGGATTGGGGCATGGCGGGTCCTTTCGTGGCTGTCTTGGGGATCAGTTCGGTGAATGCAGCTCAGTGAATGAACAGTTGTCGAGGATCGTGCGCAATCAATACTGCCTTTCCGGCAGATCGATCACCAATCCGTCGAGCGCCTCGGAGACTTTGATCTGACAGGATAGGCGACTGGTCGGCCGCACGTCGAACGCGAAATCGAGAATGTTCGTTTCCAGTTCATCGGGGCTGCCGCAGCGTTCGGCCCACGCATCGGGTACATACACGTGGCACGTTGCGCACGCACACAACCCGCCGCAGTCGCCTTCGATGCCCGGCACCAGATTGTTCAGCGCACCTTGCATCAGGCTGACGCCCACCGGCAGTTGCGTCACATGCTCGGTGCCGTTGGCCTCAACGTAAGTGATTTTAGGCACGCGCGACTACCCGTTCTGATCGACGAGTGCGGTGATGTCGCGGCCCTCGGCGATGATCGCCGTGGTCTTGCCGTCGGTAACGACCGGTCGCAGCGAAAAATCCAGCACGCGCGCGCGACCTTCGGCGTCCTGCATGTCGACGCGGTTGCGGTGCTCCTCGCCGGCGCGGCAGCGTTGTATGTTTTGTTCGAGGGTCTGCCGGCCCTCATCGATTTCTGCCGGCTCAGTGGTTTGCGCCCACCACGGCAGCTCCCAGAACCGCTGCCCGACCGGCTTCACATCGACACCCAGCAACTGTTGGGTTGCGTCGTTGATCTCCAGCACCACGCCATCGGGGTCGAGCAGCGCGATCGCCTCCATCGCGCGGTCGAATACCGTGCGGAAGCGCTGTTCGCTTTCACGCAGGCTCCGCTCGGCCGCAATGCGCGCACGAATGTCGCGCAACTGCGCGCTGAACGTCGGCTTACCTTCGATGAAGACCTTGCTGATCGACGCCTCCAACGGTACTTCTTCGCCGGACTTCGTCAGCCCGATAATCTCGCCGCGTTCGCCCATCATGCGTGCCGGCGACTTGCTGTGCTGGAACGAATCGATCTGCGTGTGGTGCGCCGTTCGATATCGCTCCGGAAGCAGCATGTCGACTGGCTGCGTCAGCACCTCTGCGGCCGGGTAGCCGAACAGCTGTTCGGCTTTACGGTTGAAGAAAACGATGCGCCGCTCGGCATCGATGTTGACGATCGCATCTTCCGACACGGCGAGGATCCGCGACGCCAGCAGATAGGCGTGTTTGGCTTCGGCATGCTGTTGCTGTTCGTCGGTCACGTCGCGCAATGTCACGACGAACCGCGCCGGCCTCCGATCGATCCGGCCGACCCGCACAGACAGATGCAGCAGCGCACCGGCACGCGTCCGCCCCGTCAATGTCAGGTAACGCAGTTGCGGCGACGCCGGATCGGCCGCCCAGCGCGCGAGCCATTCCACCGGATCGATCCGTTGGCCCGGTTGCGCCACGATGAATTCTTTGACCGACGCACCGATCAATTCCGAAGCGGTATAACCCAGCAGGTCGAGCGCTGCGGGATTCAGATATTCCACGTGTCCTTTGGTATCCATCAACAGCAACGGATCCGGCAGACACAGCAGCGCCGCTGCCGCAACGTCATCCGGCAGCGGCGGCTTATTCGTCACAGAGCACGCTCGTCACGAGCACGGTCCATTCGAGCCCCATCTCGAACGCGACGCCTCAATACACCGCTCCCTCGGCGTTGAGCACGTTCAAATCCGATTTTGCGTCTTCCATCTGGTGGAGCACGGTCAGATCCTCGCTGACCGGCACGCCAATGCTTTCGAACATCGCCTTGGTGCGGGGTGTGATCAATCCAGCGCGTACCAGCGCCGGCATCATCAGATCTTTCAGCGAATGTACCTGTCCGGGGGGCAGTTCGCGCGTAAGACCCATTTGCTCGGCTTCCCTCATACCGGCCGCAAAGTCTTCCGGCGCGATGCCGGATACCTCGAGTACCTTGTTGAAGCCGGGGTCCATCTGCGTTTGACCTTTTACCAGAATGGATACCGCGTCGAACGCAAATTGTGCCATGTCTTCGCGTTCGTCAGCATGCATTGCCGCAACCGTGGGTGTCAGATAGATATGGCCGAACGACACGTGCCGCGATTCATCGCGCATCACGTTGAACGTCAGCGCTTTCAGCAACGGCTCTTCGGTCTGTTTGTACATGTTGTTGAACGCACCGAGCGCCAGGCCCTCGACGATCATGTTCATGCCGATCATCACCTTGCAGTAGTTGCCCGATTTCAACGTCGCATCGATCAGATCTTTCAGCCATGGCGACATCGGATAATCGATCGCAATCTTGTTCACGTAACGTTCGTACACTTCTACATGGCGCGCTTCGTCCATCGTCTGCGAGGCCGCGTAGTACTTCGCCTTCACGTCCGGAACACCATGGGCAACCGTCGCTGCGGTCATCAGCGCGCCCTGCTCACCGTGCAGAAACTGCGACAGCAGCTGTGCGGTCGAATGCGCCGAGAATGTCTCGCGTTGCTTCGACGACAGCTTCTTGAAGAACGGCATCTTGAAGTATTGGCTGTGTTCCGGGCTGACGATCGGGTTCGATGGATCGATGGCGGTATTCCATTTCAGATCGTCGGCGTTCCACTGATTCTCTTTTGCCCGCTTGTACAGATCGTCGAGCTTTGCGACGCCGCTTCGATAGTCGAACTTCCACGCGACGTCCATCAGCGCCTGATACGTTTCTGACGGTTGCGGCGCGGCCATGTGTTTGGGGTTGGCGACCATGGGTGACTCCGAAAGCAAATGGTAGCGACGAGTATCCGCGGCGCAGAGTGCGAGTCACTACGGAATTATCCCATGGTGGATTCCACCATTCCGGTATTGATCCTCATGGCGTAGCGTTGGACGACTCACAACATGGCGCGTGCGCAAACATCGCACTGCGCCCACATTCCGTTGCCATGAAAGGAACACCCGCAGAGGGGGAGGATTCGATGGATTTCGCGATTTCAGAAGAGGGCCGACTGATCGAAGAACAGGTCGTCCGTCTCATCAACAACAAGATCATTCCAGCCGAACGCACCTACGCAGAACAGGCGCACACAGTCGCGAACGGCGAAGACCCACCGATCATGAAGAGCCTTCGGGCCGAAGCGAAACAGCTCGGTCTGTGGAATCTGTTCCTGCCGGATGCCGACTGGGGCCCCGGCGTTTCCAACCACGACTACTCGGTATTGTGCGAACACATGGGCCGCAGCCAGATCGCTTCGCGCGTATTCAACTGCCAGGCACCGGACACCGGCAACATCGAGATTCTTGCGGAGTTCGGCAGCGACGCGCAGAAGCAGCGCTGGTTGAAGCCGCTGCTCGAAGGCGAGATCCGGTCATGCTTTTCAATGACCGAGCCGGACGTGTCGGGCGCCGACCCGACCGGCTTGCGCACAGCTGCAGTAAAAGACGGTGACGAATGGGTCATCAACGGCCACAAGTGGTTCACCAGCGGCGCGATCGGCGCCGAATTCGCGATTGCGATGGTGGTTACGAATCCGCACGGCGCGCCGCACGAACGCGCATCGATGATTCTGGTGCCAACGAACGCGCCGGGCTTCAACATCGTTCGGCCGGTATCGGTGATGGGTCACGCTGGCGGTGGCGGGCATTGCGAAATTCAGTATCACAATTGCCGCGTACCGGCGGAGAACCTGCTTGGCCCGCTGCACGGCGGCTTCATGCTCGCGCAGGCACGCCTTGGACCCGGGCGCATTCATCACTGCATGCGCGCGATCGGCAGTGCAGAGCGCGCGTTCGAGATTATGTGTCGGCACGCCAACGAGCGCGAAGTCGGCGGCGTGAAGCTCGCCGAAAAACAGATCGTGCAGGACTGGATCGCCACGTCGCGAATGGAAATCGATCAGGCAAGACTGCTGACGCAACACGCTGCATGGAAAATGGATACGGTGGGTAAGCGGCAAGCGCGCACGGAACTGTCGATGGTCAAGGTCGTCGTCCCGAACATGATGATGACGGTGCTCGACCGCGTGATTCAATGCCTTGGTGCGCTGGGTGTATCGGATGACACGCCGGTCGCCTCGATGTGGCGCAATGGCCGCGCGTTGCGCATCGCTGACGGCCCGGATGAGGTGCACAAGATGGTGATCGCGCGGCGCGAGCTCAGACGTTTCGCGTAACGCCGCATCGCAGCTGGCGTACCGATCAGAACAGACCGTGGCTCCCGCCACGGCATCGGCGATCGTCACGAGACTCGAGTTCGGCAGTACGCGGTGCGGGCGAGGGCAAGTTCAATCACGCGTTTGTTGCACGAACTGGTGGAAGCGCGCATCGAAGGTCCGAAAATGAAGCATGAACCATGATTCGAGGCGTCGCGCCAGCGCAGCAGAGTCGGGATTGTGGGTCGCGCGGTACTGCGCGACGAGTTCGCAGAGCTGGTCGATCAGTTGCTCGTGATCGCCCTTGTGCGCCCAGTACTCCGGAAAATCCATCGCCAGCATGACGCGCTCTTCATTAGTGAAATGCACGGATACGCGGGCGATGATCTGCCCCAGCGCATCTTCCATCGAGCCATGGCTCGCGTCGATGGAACGTTCATGAACAATATTGATGAGCTCGAACAGTTGTTTGTGTTCGTGGTCGATCTCGTCGATGCCCAGGTTGTAGCTGTCCTGCCAGCGAATGAGCGTCATGATCTGCAGCGTTCACGTCAAATGAACTGAACTCGTCACGGTCCAGCGTCTACTGTACGTCTGTTCGAACGGCTCACCCATCCGTAAATGCCGAAGTGACGGTAGCGTGGCAAGTGCGGCACGATCGCATTAGGATCGGATGTCATGAATCATCCGCCGATACTCAAACGCCTGCATACAGATCATGCGCGCACGTCGCAGGTTCTTCGCGTGCTCGAACAGCAGATGGATCGATTCTCGAGCAGCGATGGCGCCCCCGATTTTGGCTTGCTGCGCGAACTGGTGGAGTACGTCGTTGAGTATCCGGACGCCATCCACCACCCGCTGGAGGATCGGCTGTTCGGGTACCTTCTCGGCAAAGGCGCCACGCCGGCCGAAGAGCGACTGGTGTTGTCGAACCTCGATCAGCACGTTGAGATTAAAGCGGGTACACGGAAGTTGTTGACGGATATTCGCGCGATCCTGAACGGCTCGGTTATGCCGGCCGATCAGTTGCGGATGGATGTCGCTGCGTACGTCGATCTGCAGCGGGCACATATGCTCATTGAGGAAGGCCAGCTGTTTCCGCTGGCGACCCGGCTGCTTTCAGCCGACGATTGGGCGCGGCTCGAAACCGAGCTCGGTGCGATCCAGGATCCGATGTTCGATCAGGCGGCCGCGCGGTTTGCCAATCTGTATCGCTATATTCTCGAATTGCATCGTGCCACCGATGGATAGCACTGTTCTGTATCGGGGTGGCCGCATCAGGCCCATGCTCGACGCTCAGCCTTCGCCAACCGACGCCACCGCGCTGGTGGTGCGTGACGGCCGCATCGTCGCGTGCGGCAGCGATGCCGACATGCGTTCGATGGCCGGGGCCGCTGCGGATGTCGTCGATCTGCAAGGCGCGACGGTGCTGCCCGGACTCGTCGATACGCATCCGCACCTGTTTCATTTCAGCGTGCTCGAATACCCCCTCGTGAAGCTGTGGGATGCGACGTCGCACGACGACATCGTCGCGCGCATTCGCGAGCGCGCGGCAGCGACACCGCCGGGCGAGTGGATCATGGCGACGCCGATTGGTGAGCCGCACTATTTCATCCGCCGTTCGTGGCGCGATCTCGCCGAGCACGTACTGCCGGATTGCCGCGTGCTCGACCGTGCAGCGCCCAATCATCCGGTGTGGCTGCAGGCGTGGGGGCCGACGACGCCCAACATCTGTGTGTTCAACTCTGCCGGCCTCGCTGCGCTGGGCATCAACGCGTCGACACCATCGCGGCAGAGCAACGTGTGGATCGAGAAGGACGCACAGGGCGATCCGACCGGGCGCCTCAGTGGCCCCGTCAACACGTACTACACGGGCGATCCGTACATGGACGAATTGCTCGGCAGGCTGCCGCTGCTGAAACCCGAAATTGCCGTGCCGGCGACGTTGGAGGGTATCGCCAACTACCATCGACTCGGCGTGACGACGATCTACGAAGGCCACGTGATGGATGCCACGTCGATCGGGCTGTTTCAGGCGCTGCGGCAATCGGATCAGCTGCGGATGCGTGTGCTGACGTCGCTGGAAGCGGAGAACTATTCGATGCCGTGGCAGAGACCGTTGTCGGACGAAAGGTTCGCGGCGAATCTGCAGCTCGCCGGTGAAATGACGTCGCTGCACGACGATCGGCTGCGCCATAACGGCGTTACGCTGTCGCGCGGCGGCCCGTTCAATCCCGGCTTTCTGCGCATGAATCAACCGTACATCGGCCCGTATGGTGAGCTGACGCGCGGCCGTGAATTCGTGCCGCAGCGGCGCGAACACGTGGCGCTCGAATATTGCGCGGCGCATGACGTGCGGCTGAATTTCATCGGTGGCGGATACGCCGATCACGACGAGTTTCTCGCCAATGCGGAGGCGTTCGCGGCCCACACGCCGATCCGCGACCGGCGCTGGATCCTGCAGCACAATTATCTCTGCACGGCCGACCACGCGCGCCGCTATGCCGAACTCGGCTTCGTCGTGACCACCAGCATGTCGTTTTCGTGCGCGAAGGGGGACCTGTTCGAGAAGCGCATCGGCTCGCACGTATGGGCCGATCTGATTCCACTGAAACGCCTGCTTGACGCCGGCCTGCTCGTTGCGGCCGGCAGCGACTGGGGGCCGAAGAACGTTTTCGAACACATTGCGCTGGCGCAGACGCACGAGTTCTGGGGCAGCGGCCGCCGCAACGATGGGCCGGCGCAGAAAGTCTCGCGCGAACAGGCGCTGCGGATGTGGACGTGCGATGCGGCCCGCGCGCTGCAATGGGATGGCGTCGGCACACTCGCGCCGGGCAGTCATGCGGATTTCATCATCGTCGATCGCGATACGTTGACGTGTCGCACCGAAGATCTCGCGGCGACGCAGGTGTTGCGCACGGTGTTCGATGGCGAGGTCGTTCACGATGCGGGTGGCTTGCGGTGAACGCTCTTTTTTTGCGCGATAGTCCCCCGTCCCACCGCAATTCACGAGATCCTCGGCACGCCGGCGGAGTTCGCGCATGCGAACGCGGGCATCGATCCGCCGCCCCCAGCGGAACTCTTTGTCGGTGGCGCCGAGTAACGCGGCCGCGTCAGGTCGATATGGCCAGCCGCTCGCTGCGGTAAACACGCCCCGTAATCAGATACACAATCACCGCGGCAACCGTTGTGCTGACAAAACACATGCCGAACTGCAGTAGCGTAACCGGATCGCCACGCAGCAGGCGCATGATTGCAACCTGTTGGCACATCAACGGCACAGCGTACATCCAAGTCTGCGTTTTCAGCGGATACATCGACAGCGTCAGGGTCGGAATGACCGGCACCAGCATCAGCAGCGAAAGATAGGTCTGTGCTTCGCGGAAGCTCTTCGCGAATGCGGCGGCCAGCGTCTGCAAGGTTGCCAGCAGCACCACCAGCGGCAGCATGATGAACAATGTGCGCAACGCGAAGCGCACAGAGATATCGAGCGCCATGCCGAGTTTTTCGATCGGCAGAAACTGACCGACCACCGAGAATGCAATGATGCTGAGCAGAACCGTCGTCAACGCGAACAGACTCGTCGCGCCGAGTTTACCGAGCAGAATACTGCCGCGCGCCACCGGGTTGACCAGCAACGGTTCCAACGATTGCCGCTCGCGCTCGCCGGCTGTGGTGTCGATGGCCAATGCCATGCCGCCGACGAAACCGCCGAGGATGAAGAAATACGGCAGCATGCCGAACAGGATGCCGCTGCGCGCCTGCGCGGTGGACTGGTCGCGCGGGGCAACCACGAGTGGCTGGATCACTTCGGGCGACAATCCGCGCGCAATCAAACGCAACGCACCGGTGCGCTGCGCGTAGGCGTCGAGCAGCGCCTGCAGCCGCGTTACCGAGCTCTGCGCGTCGCGCCGCGAAGCATCGAAGATCAGTTCCACCTGGGCCGGTTCGCCTTTGCGCCAGGCAGTGCCGTAGTCCGGTGGAATGCGCAGCACCAGATCGGCATCCTGCTCACGCACCGCGCGCTCCGGATCCGCCGGCGCGTCCTTGATGCGGACATTGTATTGTTTGAGTGCCGCGATCAGGTTCGGCGCGTACGTGGCACCCGCAACGGGCAGTGCGAGTGGTTTCTCTGCCTTGCTGATCTCACGGGTGGCCACGGCATTGATCATCAGCGCGAACACCAGCGGCGCCAGCAGCGGGCCGGTCACCAATGTGTTGATCACCGTGCGTCGGTCGCGCAGGTTTTCGCGCACTTCCTTTACGAAGACGATCAGCGTTGTCTTCATGCGGCGAGCCCTTCTTCCGAACCGATGATCGCGACGAAAGCGTCCTCGAGATTTTCCTGCCCCGTCTGGGCGCGCAGCGCGTCGGGTGTTTCGTCGGCTACGACGCGTCCGCGCGAAATCACCACGATTCGGTCACACAGCGCACCGACCTCCTGCATGATGTGGCTGGAAAACAGCACGCAGCGGCCGTCATCCTTGAGGCTGCGCATGAACGCGCGCATCGCGCGCGTCGCCATCACGTCGAGGCCGTTGGTCGGTTCATCGAGAATCACGTTGCGCGGATCGTGGATCAATGCGCGCGCAATCGCGGTCTTTACGCGCTGCCCCTGCGAAAAACCGTCAGCGCGCCGATCTGCAAAATCGTCCATCTGAAGGGCGGCGATCAACGCAGCGGTGCGCTGCCGACGCGTCACCGCATCGAGGCCCTGCAGGCGTCCGAAATAGTCGATATTTTCGCGTGCGCTGAGGCGTTTGTAGAGCCCGCGGGCATCCGGCAACACGCCCAACCGGCGCCGTACCGCAAGCGGGTCCTTCGCAGCATCGATGCCGTCGACGCGTACCTCGCCCGAGTCGGGCCGCATCAGCGTGTACAGCATGCGCAAGGTCGTTGTCTTGCCGGCGCCGTTCGGGCCAAGTAGCCCGGTGATCTCGCCGTCTCGTGCGACGAACGAGACGCCGTCTACCGCTTTCACGTCGTCGAACGCTTTGTGCAGGCCGTGAACTTCGATCATGGCGCGGCTCCGTTGAAGTCTATGAACGCGGGCATCGCGGCGAAGTCGTCGACGCACTGCGTGTCGAGTTTGCCGGTATCGAGTGTCTCAACGAAGCGATTGACCAGCGTAGGGAAACAGCCGCGCGCCATCACGCTATGGCCTTGACCTTTGGCGATGAGCTGGCGGCCGTTCGGCAGACCTTTCAGGATTTCGACGCCATAGCGCGGCGGCGTGACCGGATCGAGTTCGCCGGAGAGGATCAGCACCGGCTTGTCGCTGTGCACGCGCGTATGAAAATCCGCTGGCCGGCTGCCGCGCGGCCAGATCGCGCATTGCGCCTTCAGCACGTGCACAAAAGTGTCACCCAGAATCAGTTTGGCGTCCTGCGGGCGATCGACCAGCAAATCCGCGTCTTCTGCACAGATCACCGAAAGCTGCATGCCGCTGCCGGCGATGTCGGACACCTCGTCGTTGATGATTTCGGCCTGGCCGACCAGCGGGGCCGTATCGCCTGCGAGCGCACGATCGATCACCAGTGGCAGCAACGCGCTGGTCTCCGGCGCGTAGGCAAACAACCGAACCAGTGCGCCGAGCCCGTACGCGCCGAGCGGTCTGGTCTCGCTTACATAGGTGCGTGGGTTGCGCACTGTCACGTTACGCGGGTTTGCGGCGAGCTGGTCACGCAAACGGTACAGATTCGCGTATGGATCGCCGAATGCCTTTGTGCAAGCCGGTGTATGCGTGCAGGCGGCAAACTGCGCTTTCAGTGCTGCATCGAGGTTGCGTGCGAATTCCGAGCCGAGCACGAGTTCGTTCGGCACCGGGCTGTCGAGTACCACGCTGCGGACGCCGTCGGGATGACTGCGCAGATACTGCTGCGCAACGCGGGTGCCGTAGGACACGCCGACGAGGTTGAACTGGGGCGCGCCGAGCGCCTGCCGCAGCGCCTCGAGATCGTGCACGGCCGCCGTGGTGGTGTACTGCGCCGGGTCGGCGTTCTGCGCAACCTCATCGAGACAGGACTGTGTGGCGGCGCGAATCTTCGCGAGGTCGATGTCGTTTGCCGATTGCGCATCGGTGTCGTCCAACGCCTGCTTGCAATCCAGGGGATGTGAACCACCGGTGCCGCGCTGGTCGAGCAGCAGCACATTGCGGTGTTCGAGCAGCGGCGCGAATGCACCGGCGGTGCGCGGCCATACCTGGGTTGCGGCCTGCCCCGGACCGCCCGCGAGTAAGACCACCGGATCGCGCTGCGCGAGCGGGGCGCGGCTGCGCACCATCGCGAGCTTGAGGTGGATGTGACGGCCTTGCGCCTGGTGCCAGTTTTCCGGCACGGAAAACGGCGCGCAGAACGCGGCCGTGGTCGCCGAAGAGTTGGGCTGCGTCAGTTCGCACGGTGCGAAGTGGAGCGAACCGAGCGTGAAGTTCGCCGTGCCGGCGCGCTGCACGATCGTCGCACCCTGGGTCGAGACGACGTCCGGCGTGTCATGCGGGGGCCACAGCCGGTGCCTGAAAGGGAATGCAGCGATGACGATGAGGAGCAGCGCGATGCCAGACAGGTTCCGCCGGCTCATGAATTGCTACGCTCCCGTCTCATCGAATATCGTTTCGATGCGCGGTGTGCGCATACGATCGTCCGTTGAGCATGCTGCTGAGGTTGCTCTGTCTTTTCAATGCTGGACCTGCTCCTTGTGACCTGAAACGATAGTTGTATGTCATTAGCCACCGTCAACGCCGGACACGTACTGGACAACCCCGCGTGGCATGCATTGCGTGCCCGTCAGTCTGCGTTCGGCGAAGCCGGCGAACTTGCCGCGCGCTACAGACCAGAGGTTTCGCCGATCGGCGCAGTGCGCGAGTCTACCCCCGACGCGTTCGAAGCGTTGGCATCGATGTGCGGCGCCGAACCGGTGGCCGTGATCAGTACCGAAGCGGACGTGCCGCTCGGCGCTCGTCTGCGTACTGTTCGCCGTGTTGGACTGTATCAAATGGTGTGTGACGTGCCCGCCGTGCCGGTTCCGATCGACGCAACGCGCCTGGGTTCCAACGATATCCAAGAGGTGCTCGCGCTCGTTGCGCTGACCGAACCCGGCCCGTTCGCGAAACGGACCATGGAACTCGGTAACTACCTGGGCGTTCGGAATGCCGGGCGCCTGATGGCGATGGCGGGCGAACGGCTGAAGCCGCCGGGCTGGATCGAGGTCAGCGGCGTCTGCACGCACCCGGATGGCCGCGGCCGTGGCCACGCGTTGGCGCTCGTCACGGCGGTCACCAACGCAATCATTACGCAGGGCGAACAGGCATTCCTGCACGTCGCAATCGGCAGTCCGTCGCAACACAGCGCGACACGCGTGTACGAGCGTGCGGGCTACCGCATTCGACGAGAACTCTACCTGCATGTGCTGGTGGGAAGCCGATAAGGACATGCCGGTATCCGGCGGCCGAAACGCGTGCGAGGTCGATCGGTATCTCGATGTCACGGGGTCGACGAAGTGGAGGTCTTTCGGGCGCTTTGCGAAATCGTCGAAGAGCTGGTGGGACTGTCAGAGGGACGGAAAGCCGCTTCCCCCTGCGACGGCGGGTCGCGATTACGCCAACAAGATGCAGAACGTTGCGTGACCGATCGCCATGTCACGACGCGATCCTGTGACTGATTCTCCGACGGACTCTGTGCCTATGGGTTGCCGCCCTCGCCGAGATACGTACGGACGCGCTCATTCCAATCGTTTGTATTGATGCGCGTCAGCAGCGCTGTATTGATCGCCTCGCGCAAGGGGCTGCGCTGTGGCAGAGCGAATGCATAGTCCTGACGTTCCAGTACCAGCGGCAATACCGTGAGTTTGCCGCGGAAATGCTGCTGAATGTCCCAACGCATCAATGGCACGTCGTAGACCACCGCATCGACGCGGTTGGCGGCCAGATCGCGGAGCGCGGTCTGTAGATCCACGGCTTCGTCAAACTCGAAATGTTGTCGCGTCAACCAATGGGCGCTGGTACTGCCCGGCACGCTCGCTGTTCGCACGTGGCCGAGTTCCGCGGCAGTGTGAATGCGTTGGCTCAGTTGGCCAACCGTCAATGCGCTGGTGATCGAGGCGGTGAAGAACGATACGATCAATAGCGCCGCCAGCATCCAGATCAGCCCGAGCACGCGACCACCTACGGTGCGCGGTGCCACATCGCCGTAGCCGACTGTGGTCATCGTGACCATGGCCCACCAGAATCCCGAGAAAATCCCTTGTGCCCGCGTGCCGCCGAATTGCTCCGGATTGCGTCGGTGTTCCATGCTCCACACGAGAACGCCTACCGCCAGCAGTAGCAATGCGAGCGTGCCGATCACACCGAGAAATGCGGGGGATACCAAAGCCTGGGCCACCGCCAACCACCCCGAGCCTTGCTCGGTTCGTACCGCCACACCCAGGCCTGAACTGGTTATGACGTGCGCGAAGTCCATGCGCTTCTCGCGATTCGCAGTGGTCGTGATCGCGCCGAGCGCGACATCGACCTCGCCGGTACTCACGGCGTCGAGCAGCGCTTCCAGATCATAGGGTTTGTAGACGTAGCGCCAGTTGTTAGCATCCGCGACGTCCTGCCAAAGATCGATATTGAGACCGCGATAGACGTCGCCGTCTTGAATCACAAACGGCGGCGCGACCTTGACGCCAACCACCAGCGTCGGCCGTTCCGGCATAGCCGGGACAACCGCCGTCTGTGCGGTCAAGCTTGGGCACGTCAAGCACATCGCGAGGAGGCATGTCATTCGCAGCAGCGCTCGAGTCATGTGTCGGTTCCCCAATCAGGTTTGCCCCGCGGCCGAAAGCGCCGCTTCGAGCGCCTCGAGCATCGGACCGAGCTTCGGTGGTTGCGCTTCCAGGCCGACGCCAACGCCTCGTTCGCGCAGTGCGTGACTGCACACCGGCCCGATCGATGCGATCAAGGTTGCGTTCAATGCGGTGCGTAGCCTCGTTTCCCGGTTGCCGCGTTGCGCAAACGCAAACAGGTTTTGCACCTGCGATGCGCTGGTGAAGAGCACGGCATCGAGTTCCGAGCGATCGAGCGCGTCCATCAAACGTGTCAGCTGGGTCGTATCCGTGGGCAGCGCCCAGCGATAGGTCGGCACCTCGATGACGGTCGCGCCACGCGCCGTGAGCGCTTCGTTCAGCCCGGCGTTGACGTCGCCGTAGCGTTGCACGACGACCGTTTCACCGGTGATTTCGATGGCTGCGATCGCTTCCAGCACCTGTGAGGTGGTGAAAGGTTCGGTTGCATGGTGATCGATGCGAACGTTGCGTTGCCGCAACGCCGCCGTCGGCTTTGGTCCACGCACCACAACGTGCGTGTTGGCGAGTAGTTCAATGAACTGAGGGGTTGCACCCAGCCCATCGGTTGTTGCGAACAACGCCCGCGTACCGACCCCGGTCTGGAAGATCGCAACTTTTGCCGGTCGCTCGGCCCAGGCATCGATCAGCCGTGCAATGGCGGCTGGATCGATGTCCGGCTGTTCGGAAAGCGCCGGCGCGCCGATCGCGATGCCGCCGCGCCGGTTGATCAGTTCGGCCACATGCTCCGCAAGCCGACTTTCCAGTACTGCGATTTTTTTACCTTTCAAGCCGCGGCCGGATCAGTCGGTTGTCTGGTGTTTGACGCGAAACTCGTCAAGCTTGAGGTCCCACTGTTCGGCAAGGAAGCGCAGCGCGGAGTACGGCCACAGCGTGAAGTTGCGATCGTTGCCATCGGTGTACCAGGCATTGCAGCCGCCGCTGAACACCATCTTGTGCATGTCTCGCTGCAGTCGTTCGTTGTAGCGTGCCACGACGTCGGGATCGGGATCGATGCAGGCGAGGCCATGACGTTGCATCAGCGCCAGCGCGCGCACCACGTACTGCGCCTGGGATTCGATCATGATCAGCGCCGAGGTGTGGCCGGTGGCGCTGTTCGGCCCGAGCAGCATGAAGAAATTGGGAAACCCCGGCACCATCACCGTGCGGAACGATTCGACGTGATTCGACCACACGTCTTTGAGGCGCCGGCCGTCGCGGCCGGAGATGTTTACGTAGTCGGTGATGTCGAACGGCTTGAAGCCGGTTGCTTCGATGATCGTATCCACGTCGTGCAGGTGCCCGGCCGCATCGCGCACGCCGGTCGCTTCGATTTTTTCGATTGGCTCTGTCACCAGATGCACGTTGGCGCGGTTGAAGCTCGACAGGTAGTCGTCGGAAATGCAGCGGCGCTTGCAACCCGGCAGATAATCCGGCGTCAGCCGCGCGCGCAGTGCCGGATCGTCGACTGAGGTATCGAGATGGGCGAGTGCAGCCCGTTTCATTTGACGGCCGAACACGCTGTTGCGGCGCAGCGACAGCGTGCCGGCGACGTCCATCAACAACCACAAGCCCCAACGGTACAGCCGCATCAGCCACGGCATGCGACGGAACAGCGCGCGGCGCTGCTCGGGAATTTCGTGTGCGAGGCGTGGGAAGACCCACGCCGCGGAGCGCTGAAATACCGTTACGTCGGCGGCGTCCTTCGCAACCTCTGGCAGTACCTGCACGCCACTCGCGCCAGTGCCGATGATCGCAACGCGGCGCCCGGCCAGATTCGCAGCGTGGTCCCACTGCGCGGTGTGAAAGCGCGCGCCCCGGAAAACCTCGATGCCTGCGATCGCGGCCCGGTTCGGGATGTGCAGACCGCCGAGGCCGCTGACGACGACATCCGCAGTGATCTGACGACCGTCCTGCGTAGCGATGTGCCAACGGTCGCCATCGAACGCGACGTTGGTGACATTGCAGCCGAACCGGATGTTCCCTCGCAGCGCATATTTGTCGACGCAACGGTCGCAGTAGTCCCTGATCTCGCGGCCGCTCGAATAGGCATGAGTCCAGTTCGGGTTCAACTCGAACGAGAATGAATAGACGTGCGATGGCACATCGCAGGCGACACCGGGATAGGTGTTCTCGCGCCAGGTGCCGCCGACGCTGTCGGCTTTCTCCAGCATGACGAAATCGTCGATGCCTTGTTTGCGTAGCGCAATCCCCATGCAGATGCCGGACATGCCGGCGCCGAGGATCGCAACGCGAACGGATTCGGCTGTTGGGGCGTCGGGCGCATTGCGCGAGACGGAATCCGGACTCGCGGACATCGGGCAGTCTCCTGGGCGGGCGGTTTCTCGGGTTGGTCAAGTTAGCGGATATGCTGCGCTCAGTCACTCGTGACGATTCACTCGCGCTGGATTGCCCGCGACGATCCGGCCGAAAAAAATCACGCCGCGAACAGTCGTCCAGTCGGGGTGGCGAGAAACGCATCCAGCTCGACGTCTTCCTGCCGCAGGAAGCCACGCTGCGGCAGTAGACCATCGCGCACCATTTCGATCACCGCGACGACCGACGCCGATGTCGTCCAGGCGATTGCCGTCTGTTCCGCGCCGGCGAGCGTAATCGGTCGATACGCGCGTACGAATTCACGCCGTTGAAGGCGGCCTTCGAGCGTGCCTTCAGACGATACGTGCACGTAGACCACATCGCGATTAACGGGCGGCTTTGCGTTCGTCAGGATCTCACCGGCGAGTTCGCGGCGTTCACGCATCAACAGTTCGTGGAAGAAGAAGTTCATCAGTCGCACGTGACCGGGATAGCGCATCGACTTGTAGTCAATGTTCGCAACGCGGCCATGAAACGTTTCGCAGAGGGTGCCGAGCCCGCCGGACGTCGTGAACGCTTCGAGTTTCACGCCTTCGACGTACACCGTTTCGATCCACTCCATCGAGGACACCGTCTTGCGCACACCGTCTTCGATCACTTCGCAGTCGTTCAGATATTCGTTCACCACGCCTTCCGGCGACCAGTTGAACGCGTAACCCATCAACCCGGTCGGATTCTGCGGTAATGCACCTACGCGCAGACGCAACGAACGACACATGTCGAAGACGCCGACCTGTGCCGCGCCGACGATGCCGACGAAGCCGGGTGCGAGGCCGCATTGCGGTGCCATCAGGCCGCGTGAAGCTTTCGCCAGTTCGATGATCGCTTTGGTGGTTGGTACGTCTTCGGTCAAATCGAAATAGTGCATGCCGCGCGCGTGGGCCGCGGCGGCGATGCGAGCGTTGAGGCGGTATGGCAGGCACGAAAGCACCGCGTCGTATTGCTGCGTGACCGTTGCAATGCCGGTGTCGCTGGCAAGATCGACAATCCGTGTTGCAAACGGCAACGCGCCAAGCGGCGCACGGCTGTCGAACGCGGTGACGTCGAAGCCTTCGTCGTGCAGCAACTTCGCCGCGAGTGTGCCGACCTTGCCGAGACCGAGAACCGCGATCGTGTTCAGTGCCATCGAAGCAACCCCTCAGACGTCGAAGTGAATGCCCTGCGCCAGCGGCAACGCCCGCGAGTAGTTGACGGTGTTCGTCTGCCGCCGCATGTAGCCGCGCCACGCATCGGAGCCGGACTCGCGACCGCCGCCGGTATCCTTCTCGCCGCCGAATGCACCGCCAATCTCAGCGCCCGACGGACCGATGTTGACGTTGGCGATGCCGCAATCGGAACCAACGGCCGAGATAAACGTCTCTGCTTCGCGGATGTCCGTGGTGAAGATGCACGACGAGAGTCCCTGCGATACGTCGTTGTGCATCGCGATTGCGTCGTCTAGTTCGCGATACGGCATCACGTACAGGATCGGTGCAAACGTTTCTTCGCCGACGATGGCTGTCTGGGTTTTCATTTCGACGATCGCAGGACGCACGTAACAGGCGTTCGGATACGCGGTTTCGATGACGCGCTCACCGCCGGTGACGATGCCGCCTTCATTGCGCGCCTGCGTCAGCGCGTGCTGCATGCGTTGATGGGCTGTCTCATCGATCAGCGGACCGACGAGGGTGCCGTCCTGCAACGGATCGCCGATCGCGAGGTTGCGATAGACGCCTTTCAATCGATCTACCAGCGATGCGCGCACATCCTGATGAACGATCAGCCGGCGCAGGCTGGTGCAACGTTGTCCTGCGGTGCCCACTGCCGAGAACACAATGGCGCGCAACGCCATCTCGAGATCGGCCGTCGGCGCGACGATCATCGCGTTGTTGCCGCCCAGTTCCAGAATGCATTTGCCGAAGCGCGCTGCCACTTTCGGTGCAACTGCGCGACCCATGCGCGTCGATCCGGTTGCGGAGACGATCGCGACATCGCGGTGTTCGACCAGCGCGTTGCCGACTTCTGACGCGCCAACGATCACTTGCGATAACGCTGCCGGTGCGTCGCCAAAGCGCGCAACCGCAGTTTCGAAGATTTTCTGCGTCGCGAGCGCCGACAGCGGCGTCTTCTCCGACGGCTTCCAGATCACCGGATCGCCGCAGACGATCGCGAGCGCGGCATTCCAGCACCACGGCGCGACCGGAAAATTGAACGCGGTGATCACGCCGCACACGCCGGCCGGATGCCACGTCTCGCGCATCGCGTGTCCCACGCGCTCGGATGCCATCGTCAGCCCATAGAGTTGTCGCGACAGGCCAACCGCGAAATCGCAGATATCGATCATCTCCTGCACTTCGCCGAGGCCTTCCTGCAGAATCTTGCCGGACTCCAGCGTGACCAGCGCACCGAGATCGGCCTTCGCTTCGCGCAATGCATCGCCGAACAGGCGGATCAGTTCGCCGCGCCGCGGTGCCGGGACCGATCGCCACGCGTTGAAAGCGGCAACCGCGCGTTCGATCGCAAGATCAACGTCGGCTGCGGTCTGAGTGGCGAGCGATGCGACGATCGAACCGTCGATCGGGGTGACGACGTCGAGCGGGCCAGGCACCAGTTGCGTCAATCCGAGACGTGTCAGAATGTGTTGGTGTTTCATGTTGCGCTCCGACGAGAGATCATGGCCGCCCGCGTTAGTCCGGATGAAATAGTGGCGAGTCTTGCAGTTCATCGCAATCGGAGCGTCGGCGAAGAGATCGCCAATGCGACCAGTCACGGTAGCGCTGCGCTGTTGTCACTGGCGGCGCTGTCGGTGGTCGTCAGCGCAACCAGCCGCGGGCTCAGCGCTGCCGAGGTCACAGGTGCCGCGTTTTTTGGCGTCTCGTTGATCCTCGCGTATCTATCCTCGATACACCACACTTACATACGGGCTTAAAGCGGGCGAGTAGCTTCGGTTGGCGAAGGATTTACGTGGTGGGGGGTGCGGTGCGTCATCTTCGGATACTTTGGTGGTCCGCGAGTCTGGTGCTGACTTTGCCGCTGTCTGCTCACGCGATTCCTATCGAAACGTCCATAGGGACGTATGACATTTCTGCCGAATTCGGGTACGGATGTTGTGGGATTAGCCCCTTCGACGAGGACTACGCAAACGAGATCGCAGCTCAACCTTGGTACGGAAATGAAAGCTTGGCTGCGGAATTCGCGCTGAAGCTTGGTGACCAACTGGGGTTCCCCAATAGCTTCACGGGAGGGTGCGGCCTTGGCGAGTCGTGGCCACCTTGTGGTGATGTGGCGCCGCTCTTCCGCCTTGGACACATGTTTACGCACCAAATGATCGCACTTGGTCTATTGCAGGACGGAAGCGTGGTCACCTTTCTCGACGAGGGGTTTACCAATGAATATTGGGCGGTCGCTCGTCAAGTGACGTCAGTACCGGAACCCGGCACGCTACCACTTGTGGCCGCCGGCATCCTCGGGATTGCGCTGTTGCGACGCCATGGTGGGTCCAACTCGCGCACTCGTCCGCAACCGTGTTAAATCGTTAGTCACTTCAAACCGTACGTCGGGCCGGTCAGGCCCTACCGGGTCGCGCGTGCCTGTGCAGCTTCTTCGCGGTGCACGCGTGCTGCCCGCGCGGTACCCGGCGTGTGGACGCCGTGCAGCGATGCGCCACGGGTTTCGATGACAAAATACAGCGCGATCATGCCGATGACGCAGGCGCCCATCATGTAGTACGCGGGCATCAGCGTGTTGCCGGTCATATCGATCAGCAGATCGTTGGCCGCCGGTGCAGTGCCGCCGAATACGGCGGTTGCTACGTTGTATGAAATCGCCATGCCGGCATAGCGGACGTGGGCTGGAAACATCGCGGGGAACGTCGCCGATATCGTGCCGAGTTGAAGCACGTAAACCAGCCCAAGCACCGTGAAGCCAACGATTGCCAAGGTCAGACTCTGGGCCATCAGCATGAACATCGGCGTGGCCAGCACGAACAGGCCGATCAGCGATATCCACCAGCACGCCTTGCGACCAATCCGGTCGGAGAGCGTGCCGGCAACCGGCATCAGCGCCATCATGCATAGCTGACCGATCAGCAGCAGCATCTCGGAATGGTGCTTGGCCATGCCGATGGTGTGCGACAGATAGGTGGGCATGTAGGCGAGCAGCGTGTAGTTGGCGACGTTCAGCGCGAGTACCAGGCCGAACAGTTGCAACACCGGCCGCCAGTGCACGCCGAACAGATGCTTGAAGTGGCTGGCCATGTCGCGGTGCACGTGGCCGCGATCTTCGAGATCCCGAAACACCGGTGTGTCTTCCATCTTCAGACGCATGTACACGCCGATGCCGCCCAACGGCCCAGCGATCAGAAACGGCACGCGCCAGCCCCAATCGCTCATCGC
This sequence comes from uncultured Gammaproteobacteria bacterium, assembly GCA_963735085.1. GTDB lineage: Bacteria > Pseudomonadota > Gammaproteobacteria > Pseudomonadales > Azotimanducaceae > DATJGR01. The sequence continues at coordinate 944,287 of CAVTJP010000002.1, read as the reverse complement.
GTCGTCGCCGATCAGAAAGCGCAATCCGGCGACCAGCACCAGCGCGGTGGTGAAGCCCGCAATGGTGCCGAATTCCAGAAAGCTGCCCCAGAAGCCACGTTTGTCGTTCGGGGCGTATTCGGCCATGAACGTTGCGGCGCCGCCATATTCGCCGCCGGTGGAGAAACCCTGAATAACGCGCAGCAGGATCAGCAGGATGGGCGCCCAGATGCCGATACTCTGGTAGCTCGGGATCAGGCCGACCAGGAAGGTCGACGTGCACATCAGCAGAATCGTCGCCGCCAGTACCGTGGAGCGGCCGAGGCGATCACCGAGTGGCCCCCAGACAATTCCACCGAGGGGCCGCAGCACGAAGGAGACGGCGAAGCCGAGCAGTGCGCCCAGCGTTTCGTGCTTGCCAGGAAAGAAGCTGTGGCCGATCTCGGTGGCGACATACGCGTACACGCCGTAGTCGAACCATTCGGTGGCGTTACCGATGGCTGACGCGGCGACGGCCCGTCGCAAAACCTTGGGTGGAACATCGGCGGAAGGCTGGCTGTGGGTGCTGGTCGCACTGGAGCTTGCAGTCATCCGGCCCAGCCTAGTGGCATACGCCGCTCAGTTCCACCCCGATCGGCAGCCCGGCGCCTCGGCTGTATCTGTCGAGGCACGACGGCCGCAGTTGGCGCGCGCAGCATTCCGATCGTATGAATCTGCGGTAAGGTGTTGCCTTCGAGTCGCTTCTCGGGGGATGCATGGGGACGGCGAGCGGACTTTTCTACATCAGGGAACTCGACAGCTATCCCGTGGGGCGGCGTCGGTTGTTTCTGCTGTTCGTGGCGGTGCTCGCCACATTGATCGCCAGTTACGAGGCACAGATCGCGCCGGTGCTGCCGCTGATAATGCGCGACATCGGCATGACCAAAGAGCAGTACGGCTGGATCGTTGCGGCGACCGTGGTGTTCTCGGCGTTGGGTGCCATCCTGTTCGGTCCGGTCTGCGACCGTCTCGGCCGCACCGCCGTGCTGGTGCCCGCGCTGTTCGTGATCGGGGCTTGCGTGTTTGCGATGACCCGAGTTGATTCGCTCGGCAGTCTGTTCACGGTGCGCGCGATTCTGGGCTTCGTGGAGGGCGCAGTCGTGGCGGCCTCGGCCGGTCTGGTGCGCGATTTTTCACCGCGCATGGGCCGCGCGGTGGCGTACGGTTTCTGGACGTTCGGCCCGGTGGGGTCGAATCTGATGGCGGCGTCGATCGCCGGTAATACATTGGCGCTGTTCGATAACCACTGGCAGTCACAGTTCTACATTGCGGGTGTGATCAGCATTGTCGTTGCGGTGTTCGTGATGTTCACCGTTCATGATCTGGCACCGTCGATCCGCCATCGGATCATGCAGCGCGAGGATTCCGTGCAGGATCATGCGGGCGATGGGACCGATGCGCCGACGCCTGGACGGCCCGGCGTGGCGATGGCGGTGCGGCATGGTCGCATCTGGTGGATGGTCGCCGGCATCACGCTGTTCCTGATGCTGTATTTGACGTTGCAGCAGTTCGGCCCGTTGATCCTGGTCGAGAGTTACGGCTTCAAAGCGGATGAAGCCGCATATATGTCGCAATATTTCTGGGCACTCAATCTGCTCACGTTGCTCGGCGCGGGCTGGCTTTCGGATCGGCTGCAGTTGCGCAAGATCGTCTCGTTTGCAGGGGCGCTGCTGACGATCCCGGTCATGGTTACGTGGATCGCGCTGGCCGGCACGCATCCATCGCCGATGACGATGATTGTGCTGATGTCGCTGCTGGGCGGCATGTTCGGCATCGCGTACGCGCCGTGGATGGCGTGGTTCTCCGAGACGCTGGAAGACATCAGCACCGCAATTCAAGCATCCGGCTGGGCGATGTGGACGATGGTGCTGCGCGTGTATGTGGTGTGCACGGTGATCCCGATGACGGTGATCTCGCAGCGCTACGGCTGGCAGCCTTGGTTGTGGGCAACGGTCGGCGGCGTGGTTTTCTACCTGCTGTGCATGCTGTTCAGCCGCACGCCGTGGTTGCGCCGCGAATCGCCCGACGTAGCGATCCGCGCTCATGTCTACCTGCCCGAGACGATCGCCGAATGAATTGCGTGACCAATACCCGGAAGGGGGTCAGAACGACTTTCGCAACGAAGGTCGTTCTGACCCCCTTCCGGCTTGCTCTTTGTTTGGCGGGTGCGGTGGTTCTGAGCGTCGGTCCGCTTTGTCACGCGGCAGAGTCCGGCTATCGGTTCGTCTGGGTTCGCACGATACTCGGCCCTTGCTGCGGCGATGCCGGTAAGGATCTGACCGTCGATGCGGATGGCGGTGTGCTCGTTGCAGGCTCACGCGGTGGCCTCGATCTGGACCGCGACGGATCTGTCGATATCCAGACATTCGGCTCGCCGGATCCGTTGATCTTCAAATTCTTCGAAGCCAACAATAATGCAAAGGGGTGGGTGCAGGGTCCTGGCGGTCCCAGGCGCGACAGCGCGGACGGCATCGCCCCCGATCGTCACGGCGGCGCCTACGCCGTTGGCAGTTTCACCGACAGCATCCATATCTGGGGCCGAACACTCGTTTCCATCGGCAAAGCCGATGGCTTTCTGGTGCGCTACGACGTGCGCGGCAATACCCAGTGGGCCAGAGCAATTGGTGGTGCCGACAATGACGCGCTCGCCGATGTGGCAAGCGACGCGGCGGGCAATGTTTACGTAGTGGGGACCATACACGGTTCGGTCGATCTTGACCGCGACGGCACCGTCGACGTCACATCGGTAGGCGAATCCGCGCTGCTCCTCGCGTGCTTCGACGCCAATGGCAAATTACGCTGGGCGCGGGCATCGGCTGGACCCGCTGCCACGCGAGGTACGGCGATCGCAGTTGGCGCGAACGGTGACATCTACGTTGGTGGTGACTACCACAACGGCGCGGCGGACTTCGACGCGGACGGCAAGGCCGATGTCCCGGAAGCAACGAAGACGCTGCAAAGCGCGGTTGTTACACCTCAGACGGACCTGAACGGCTACTTCGCGCGCTTCGATTCGACGGGGGCGCTGCGCTGGGTCCGCGGCGTCACCGGACCTGCGATGCAGGTGGTCGGTTCGCTGGCCATTGCCGGCAATGGTGACCTGCTCGTTCTCGGTGGCTACACCGCCCCGGCCGACTTTGACGGCGATGGCATCGCCGACCTCGAGTTCAAAACGATGGGCGATCGACGCTGGCAATATCATCCCGACGCGAACAGCTTCCTGACGCGTGTTTCGCCCGCCGGCGAGCGGCGCTGGATTCGCCGCTACGCCGCCACTGCCGGGCATGTGGCCGCTGATGCAACACGGATCGTGATCAGCGGCAGCTATACCGAACGCCTCGACCTCGACGATGACGGCACGGCCGAGCGCGCTGCCGACCCGGATCCATGGCTTGAAGGTTTTGCAGCAATCCTCGATGGCGAAGGCCGACTTCGTCATGTGTTCACGATCGTCGGCGGCGACAGTGACGTTGCCAACGCGGCAGGATTTACACCCGACGGCAAACAGCTCTACGTCACCGGATACACCAAGCTCGGCGCCGACTTTGACGGCGACGGAAAGATCGAGAGTGCCTCGGCGTGTCATCAGCGTGGCGACGTCTTCCTCGCGCTGTACAACGTGGAGGATTGATCTCGCCGAGCGAGATGAGCCCCGTCAACGTTTCTGCTTGAATCCCGCCGGTATTTCGAATTGCTGTGGGCTCACAGCATTCTGGTTTGCTGAAACGACCTCCGAGCCGAAGCTGAGTAATTGATACATGCCATCCGAATTTGTGGTCGCGGTCGTGGCTGCGGCGGTTGGTTCGGGTTTGGTCTCGGCGGGTTTTTTGTGGCCGAACAGGCCGCCGATTGCGCTTCCAATGGCGCCACCGACCGCGTGCTCCACGTTCTCGGTTGCCGATGGGGCGGGCTCACTGGTGCTGTTGTCGGACGCTTGCGCCGAACTGGCGCACTGCGGTCCACCCACGGCGAGCGCGAAGTTCGACTTCAACGGATAGCCGTGGGCGTCTTTCATTTTTGTAACGATCTCGGACCAGATGCCGTTGTATGCGCCGAACATCGATTTGACGCGCTCAGTGAAGTCGCCGGCGTCCCAGTCGAGGCCCATCTTCTTCGCGTAGGCGCGATAGTAGACGAGTGCTTCCTTCTCAGCTGGAAAGCTGGGTGCCAGCCATTGGTCGAGGGTCAGACGGAACTCACATGCATCGGCGGGATGGGTCTTGTCGACACACATCTGCGAAGCAGTAATGGTGGTTCGTTCTGCCTGGTAGCCCGCGATCGTGAGCTTCTCACCGGTCTTCGTCACGCTGGACTTCGCCGGCGACCACTCGCATTTGGATTCGTCCACACCGGATGCTTGTTGCTGACGCGACGCCTGCTGCTGTTGCGATTTTGCGAGTGCCTGCTGCATCTGTTCCCGACGCGCGGTCAGCGATGTCTGCGTGTACTGCTTTTTTTTGAGATCGAGTTCGTAAATGGCGTCGGTATCGAGTTGGACAATCTCGGCCTTCGGGCCGCCATGCACAAACACACGCATCAGGCCGGAGTCCATCGCGAAGTTGCTGTCGGTTCTCGACCGGTTACCCGAAATGTACGTGGTGGTATGCGTCGTCATGTTCATGACACTCATCGCGCCGCCGCCGTCGACCGTTGCGCTTCGTTCGATGGTGACATCGGCAGCCGCAGTGGCGCTGCCAATCGAGAGTATGAGCGTCAAGGGAGCCAGGCTGAGCGAAGCGGCTTTGAGCATGATATTTCCTGCCAGTTGAGCGTCCGGTTTTCGACTGCTTTGTCGAGTTCACGCTCAATATCCCGCATCCCCATGTCATCACGCAAACGCTGCCGTGCGAGCAATTCGGTCGGGTTCGTAAGGCGTGCCCCTACTATTCGCTGATCATAAGGCAGCTTATGATAAGGCGCGCTATGGGCTGCCGGGCTGCGCGGCGGGTTGCTTCGCATATGCGGAGTTTTTCAACAAGCTCCTTGGACGGGGATATTCAGACGATGACCGATTCGCTCGATCGAGACCCGGTAGTGCTGATCTACGACGTCGCCCGCATCATGCGGACCAATTTCGACCAGCGCGCGCGAGCGCGAGGTATGACGCGCGCGCAGTGGCACATTCTTGCGCGGGTGGAGCGCCATCCGGGGCTTTCACAAAGTGAACTGGCGGCGATCTGCGAAGTTGAGCCGATCACCGTCGCACGGCTCGTCGATCGTCTGGAGAAGCGCGGTTTGCTCGAGCGGCGGTCCGATCCCAACGACCGTCGCATCTGGCGGTTGCACAATCTTCCGCAGGCGCAGCCGATCCTCGAAGAAGTCAGCGCGTACCGCGAGGAACTGATTCGCGGAATCGACGCGCGCATCGGCCGCGAAGCGCGCGAGACGATGGTCGATGCGCTGCTCGGTATCCGCGCATTCATGACCGACGCGTCGACGCCCCTCAATCAGCCCGTTCAGGCGATCGCGCGCAAACACGCCTCCCACGCTACGGAAACTGCGAGTAGCTAATTCACCATGCCAGTACAGAACCACCCAGTAACACCGAGCCAGCCGCCTGATCCGGTGCCGATTCACCCGTCTGCCGAGCGAGAGGCGCCCGGATCGGCCGCATACGCTGCACCGCGCCGCAACAAGCGCATGCTGCGACGCGTGTTAATGCTGGGCGGCGTCGCGATCGTGCTGGGTGCAACAACCTTGGCCTATCTGGAGGGCGGCCGCTTCGTCGGCACCGACGATGCGTACGTCAAAGCGGCGCAGTTGAATGTGACGACCGACGTCTCGGGCATGGTCAAATCGATCGATGTGCACGAAGGTCAGCGCGTCGCCGCGGGTGACGTGCTCTTCCGGCTCGACGCGGAACCGTTCGAAATCGCACTCGCCAATGCCAAAGCCACGTTGCAGCAGGCCGAAATGACGGTCGGCTCGCTGAAGGCGGATTATCGCGGGGCGATCCAGCAGGTGAGCGCACAACAGGCGATGGTGGACGTGGCGAAAACTACCCTCGATCGGTACGCAGCGCTGGTGAAGCAGGGCTCGATCGCGCGCACGCAGTGGGATCAGCAACAGGCGACATATCTGTCGGCATTGGCGACCGTGAACTCGCTGAAGCAAGCTGCCGCCGCGACGCTGGCGCGACTCAACGGCAATCAAGATCTGCCCGTCGACAGCTTTCCGGATGTAATGAAAGCGCGTGCCGTGGTGGCCGAAGCGCAGCGCCAACTCGACCACACCGTCGTACGGGCGCCGTTCGCCGGGATCGTGACGGCGGTCAGTTCGCTACAGCCTGGCACGCTGATCATCTCGGCAATGTCTGCCTTCAGCACCACGAGTGCAGTGGGGCTCGTCTCCGATCGCGATGTGTGGGTTGAAGCGCATATGAAGGAAACCGACCTCACGCGCGTGCAAACCGGTCAAGCGGTGGAAGTGAACATCGACACCTATCCCGACTGCACGTGGCACGGGTCGGTCGCCTCGATTTCGCCTGCGAGCGGCTCGGCCTTTTCACCGCTACCCGCGCAGAACATTTCCGGCAACTGGGTCAAGGTGGTTCAGCGCATCCCGGTCAGGATCAACCTCGAAAAGAGCGGCTGCAACGTTCGGCTGAGCACCGGCATGAGCGCCGAGATTTCGATTGATACCGGCCATCGGCGCTGGCAAGAGATCGCCGGCTAAGCTTCGATGGACGCGACGTTTTCGGCGCAAGGGCCGCTGAACTCCTCGACAACCGCGCGCAACCTCGCAGTGGCGTGCGCGATGGCGGCGATGTTCATGCAGACGCTCGATCAGACGATTGCGAACGTCGCGTTGCCGCACATGCAGGGCAGCCTGTCGGCGGCGCGCGATCAGATCACCTGGGTTCTGACGTCGTACATCATCGCATCGGCGATCATGACAGCGCCGGTAGGCTGGATTGCCACGCGCTTCGGGAAACGCCACTTCATCATCTTGGCCGTGGGCGGCTTTACGATTACGTCGGCGCTATGCGGGATGGCCCAGAACCTCGATCAGATCATCGTCTTCCGGTTGCTGCAGGGCGCCTTCGGTGCGGCGTTGGGGCCGTTGTCGCAGACGATCATGATGGACATGTTTCCCCCGGAGAAGCGTGGGTCCGTGATGGGAATCTGGGGCATGGGCGTGATGCTGGGGCCGATCCTGGGGCCAACGCTCGGCGGTTACCTGACCGACGCGTTCAGTTGGCGCTGGGTTTTCTACATCAACGTGCCCGTCGGCATCGCAGCCGTGTTCGGCCTGACGCTGTGCTACAAAGACCCGCAGCGCGATCGGTCGCTGACGTTCGACTGGCTCGGCTTCAGTCTGTTCGCGCTGGGGCTGGGTGCGCTGCAGTTGATGCTCGATCGTGGCACGGACCAGGATTGGTTCAACTCGTCGGAAATCGTTGCCGAAGGCATTGTTGCATTGCTTGGTCTGTACTTGTTCGTGGTGCATATGGCGACGACGCAGAAGCCGTTCATCCGTCTGGAAATATTCAAGGATCGCAACTTCTCGTCTGCAACACTGCTGATGTTCGTGACCGGTGGGCTGCTGGTGTCGAGCTCGGCACTGCTCGCGCCTTATCTACAGACGTTGGGCGGTTACTCTGTAACCGATGCCGGCTTGCTGATGGTACCGCGCGGCATAGGTACCATGTTGGCGATGTCGATGGTCGGGCGCATCGCGATGCGTTTCGACTCTCGCAAGCTGATTACGTTGGGTGCGACGGTGCTGTTGCTGACGACCTATGAAATGTCGCGCTGGACGCCTGCAGTGACCGGTTCGACGATGGGATGGGTCGGTTTCATTCAGGGTTTCGGGATGGGTTTCATTTTCATACCGATGAATCTGGTCGCGTTTGCGACGATTCCGGCAGAAATTCGCACCGACGCATCCGCAATCATGAATCTGCTGCGCAACATCGGCGCGGCGATCAGCGTCTCGCTGACGACCGCGGTGCTGACGCGCAGTACGCAGATCGTGCATGCGCAAGTGGCCGCGAGTATCAACCCATTCAACCGTGCGCTGGATGTGAACGCGCAGTCGATGATGTGGAACCCTCACATGCCGTTCGGTCTCATGTCGCTCGACAGCATGATTTCGCGCGAGGCGCTGCAGATCGCCTATTCAAACGACTTTTTGTTCTTGTTCTACACGTCGATTCCGGCAGTGTTTCTGGTCTGGTTGATGCGCCGGCCACAGCTTCCGGGCGGGCTTCAGCCGAGGCCGGAGGATCTGCACCCCTCGGAGTAGCACGATTGCGCCGTTGTTCGTTTAGCTGGGAAGGCCCAAAGGGCCCACTGTGTCGCGATGGTCTGCGCTGAATGTCGGCGCCGCGTCGAGGGCGTCAACGAGGGCCGCCATCGCCGAGCTTCTGGTCCACTTTCGCAAGCAGCGCACGGATCTCGTCGCGCCGTCCTGCGTCGCCGATTGATCGCCCCGGTCGATCGGGTGCATTGAGCGCGGTCGTCAGATAGGTCTTTGCGTGCCCGTATTCGCCTTGCGTGAACAGGAAGTCGCCCATGAAGTAGTTCGGGTCGATGCCGGTGGGATTCAGCTCGATCGCCTTCGAAAGATATTCACGTGCCTTCTTGTCGCTGCCGAAGCCGATCGGCCAGCCCGGTACTTTGTAGTACAGCGTGCCGAGACTCGTGAAAGCCGAGCCGTTCAGTGCATTAGGATCGCGATGGATCGCGAGTTCGAGTGACGAGCGCGCCTCCTTGCACAGGCTCAACGCGCCGAGCCCGCCTTTTTCGCCAGCATACGAGCTGACGATGATGCCGTACCAGATGAGCAGCGCAGGGTCGTTGGGCGCTGCGATGAGTTCCGCATGCGCGCGTTCCGTCAGGGTGTTCAATGCTTGCTCGCGGGTTTTCGGATCGCCTTGGTACGTGATTTCGTCCCAAGACCGCGCGAGCGAGGCGACGTCGGCCAACGCGGGCAGTGAGGCGAACATCGAAAGACACAACAGCGCGGCGTTTGCTAATTTCACGGTTTGCACTCCTCTCGGTCAGGGCTCGAGGCATATGACTTGATGGTGCGCAGCTGACGGGCGATCGCTCGGTCGACCAGTGACGGGACGATTTGATTGAGGCGAGCGAAGCCACGTTCGGGCCATCCGATACCGGTCCTGCGTTGCTCTTTTCGCATCGACACGACGATTCGAGCGGCGACCCGTTCGGGCGGGTCGACGGCATTGCCCAGCGCGACGTTCATGGCGGAGACCGCAAACGAATTCATGCCGGTGCGGGTGGCCCGCGGAGCAACGTAGATGACCCGCACGACGCTATCCGACAACTCGCGCGCGAGCGCCTCACTGAATCCGCGCAGGCCGAATTTGCTCGCGCAGTACAATGAGTAGCCCGGGAATCCGATTGCGCCGAAGGTCGAGCCGACGTTCACGATCATCGCTTCGCTGCGGCTCTGTAGATGCGGCAGCAGTAGCTGTGTCAACTGAATCGGCGCGATGAGATTGGTGGTGACGAGCGCCTGCACGTATTCCGGCGCTTGCGCCGCGAAGAGGCCGAACTCATTGGCGCCGCACAGATTGATCAGAATACGCGCACCGCTGCCGCGCGCACGATGAGCGAGTTCCTGTTGTACGTCGCGGCAAACGAGGTCGCCGGCGCACGTCTCAACCACGCTGGCAGCGGGCAACTCGGCAGCGAGTCCAGTGAGGCGATCCGCGTCGCGCGCCGACAGGATCAAGCGGGCGCCAACACCGGCGAGACTATGCGCTAACGGCCGACCGATGCCGCCGGTGGCTCCGGTCAGCACGCAAACGACGCCATCAATCTGCATTGCACGATGCCTCCGCGCGGGCCGCGCGTATGACGTCGCCGTAGAGGCGATAGACGCGATCGGCGACGTGGATCATCGCGTCGACGTCCTGCAGCTCAGTCAGCTCGTTTACCAACGTTTCAAAAAAAGCCACGTGCTCGCGGTCGAGGTCGCCATGACTGCGCAGGTATCGAAACGCCTGGTCGGGCAGGTTCAATTTGGCCTGAACAAGCCGCGCGATCTCGGTCGCGAGGCGCGTGCTGGTGCCTTCGAGTACATGAACCATACCGAGCAGACCGACCGGATTGCGGCGGTTGACGTAGTCGTAGACGTAGCTGATCAGCAGTTCGACGCTGATTTCAGGCGTGCTTACCCGAATCGTTGCCGCATCGACACCGCACGCGTCGAGGTCGTCCAGAATCCAGTTTTCGTGGCCGTATTCTTCGTTGATGTATTCCTTCAGGTGCCCGCGCATCCAGCTCAACCGTTCTGGCAAACGGGCGCCGCAGGCCATCATCAGCGGAACCGTGTGCCGTACGTGGTGATAGGCGTTGGTCAGAAATCGAGTGTAAGTATCGACGTCGAATCGGCCGAGCGCAACGTCCTCCAGGATCGGTGCGGCGTACAAGTATCGTTGGGCAGAACGCGTTTCGAATTTAAGCCTGTCGTACGGTCGCATCGAACTGCTCCTCGAGTTGCGAAGACATGTCGTCCAGGACATCGCCGTAGCGGTTCGCGATGGCGTCGCGTCGCGGCCGGCCGTTTTCGGTCAGGCATCCCGCGGCGGCGAATTCCGCCATCGGTATCGCGCGCCATGCGGCGACGCGCCCATAGTCGGGCAGTCGGGCATTTGCGGCGTCGACCGCGGCCTGAACGGCAGCGTGATCGGATGCCCCGCGCGCAACGATGAGAGCGATGACGCGCGGAAGCGATTCACCGAACACGGCGGCGCACGCAATCGCAAACTCGGCGTGCAGTTCGCCTTCGATCCATTCGGGGTTCACGTTGCGACCAAACGACGTGATGAAGTTGTTCCTGCGACGTCCGAGCACTCTCAGATAACCGTCGGCGTCGAACGCGCCGACGTCACCGGTCGCGAACCGGTTCGGTCCCGCGGAGGGTTCGCCGAGGTAACCGAGCATCGTTGATCCAGCGACGTGAATGTCTCCGTCGACGATGTCGATTGCGGCATTGTCGAGCGGTCGTCCGACCGTACCGGGCCTGTTGGCGTTCGGCAGGTTCAATGCGACGACCGATCCACATTCGGTGAGTCCGTAGCCTTCGAATGCGGGCAGGCCGATGCGCCGTGCGCGAGTCGTCAGCGATACCGGCACCGTGGCTCCGCCAACAGCCACGAAACGATACGCATCCGGCAACGCGACGCCGAACTCCGCAGCGGTGGTCAACGCAAGCATCAGCTGAGGGACGAGGATGACGCTTTGTGGACGAAAACGATGCTGCGCCGATATGAAACGCGCAACGTCGAGACTGCTCGAGCCGGTAAAACCGATCTCGTTGAGGGGCGGCACGCAGATTTCGTGCGCGCTGAAGAGATTTGCATAGACGCCGGCGACATTTTCGAGCAGCAGCGATAACGGCAACGCGCACAGGTGGCGCCAACCGGCCACCGCGCCGAGCGAGCGTTCGATTGACGCGGCCGTTGCGAGCATGTGAGTCGCCGACAGGCACACCCCCTTGGGTTCCCCGGTTGTCCCCGACGTAAACGTGATTTTCGCCGTGTTCGGATGCACCGGCTGAGGGCGATACGCGGCGGCCCGCAGGATGCGAAACTCCGGCTGGGTCATCACCGGTGCGAAGCCCTGCGCGTCGTGATGCGATTCGACGACATAGGTATCTGCGCCGCTGCACGCAAGAACGTGTCGTTCTTGTCGCAACGAGAAGAAATCGGGAATCGGCACCGCGACGCGACCGGTCTTTAGCAGCGCGAGGTCGAGCGCAATCCAGTCGCAGCCGTTCGGTAGGCGATAGGCCACACGGTCTGCACCGAACTGCTGCAGGCGGTCGATCCACAGTTGGACCTGATGCTCGAGATCGGAGTAGGTCCATTGTTGGACGCCGTCGTTCAGCGCCGGGCACGCAGCGTGACGCGAAAGCGCGTTGAAGAAAACTTCGCGGTGCATCGCTTCAGGCTTCCTTGCATGCGGGTGAGATCCGGGTGGGCCTGACCAGATCACGCGCCGTCGCCAGATCTCCGGCGAGTACGCGAGGACTTGTGTCGTAGTAGCGGCCCCAGCGCGTTTGCTGTTCGGCGGACAGTACGTCGGCCCGTGCGGTAGCGAGTGTGATGGGGTGCAACCCCCTGCGTTCGAAGAAGCGGGCGAGCCGATCGGTTGCAGTGCACGCCAGCATGCGGAAACCGCTCGCCATCAAAGCGTCCGGCAACAACGGCAGCAGGTGTCCCAACAATCCGACACAGGTCCCGCACAAGTGCGTCACTTCGATAGCTTGGTGTCGATCGATCGGTCGACGGCACGCGCGGGTCAATGCATCTTCGAGCGGTTCGTCCAGATAGCGCTCGCAAAAGAAACCGCTCGACGCGTCGCGCAAACCAAACGCCGCGATCAGACTCCTGGCAGAGTCGAACACGCCGACCAGAGTCGGGGAGTCGTCGTCGACTTCGGCTTCGAAGCAAGCCAGAAAGCGCCCACGAATGAATTCGAGCACCTGCCCGCGTGCGGCATCGCCGGTTGCGATCTTCAACTCCAGCGTTTTGCTGCGTCCGAGAATCGAGTAGGCATCGATCGGCATACGGCTCCGCCGTGGCTGCGTTTGCAGGAACTACGGTAGAGGCAGGCACCGACCGAAATCGGTTGCGGATCGGCGACTATTTTTTGTTACGAAATGTGACGATCAACGAGCTGTGAACACGCTATCGGACAGCGTGTCGATCGCGTCGCGTCCGGTTCTTCGCACACTACGGTTGTGATCCGGCGTTTCAATGATGCATGCCGGTATCACCCCCGACACGGCTCGATGGATGAACCGGTAGAGGTGTCGGGGTGGGTCTTGTAATTATCTGGTGCCCGGGGTCGGAATCGAACCGACACTGAGTTTCCCCAACCAGATTTTGAGTCTGGCGCGTCTACCAGTTTCGCCACCCGGGCGGCGAGGGCGGGGAGGTTAGCCAACGCCTCGGTCATGGTCAATCGATCGGCCGCCGAATCTACCCCGAACACCTGACGTCACGTAAACTCGCCGGCTCTTCATTGGTCGGTCAAGCCAATGTCTCTGACGCGCAGCGATTTCACTTACGTGCTGCCCGAACATCTGATCGCGCAACGCCCGCTGGTCAATCGCACCGACAGCCGTCTGATGGTGGTCGATCCGTACCGCGATGCGATAGAGCACAGCCGTTTCGATACGCTGGCCGAATTGCTCTCGCCCGACGATCTGCTGGTGCTGAACGACACCCGCGTCATCCGCGCGCGCCTGCATGGGCGTAAAGATACCGGTGGAGTTGCCGAACTGCTGATCGAGCGGATCGAGGACGACCATCGTGCGCTCTGTCAGGTGCGCGTCAGCAAGCCGCTGAAGCCCGGCCGCACGATCGCGCTAGCGCCGGACGGTGCGCGCGCCACGATGGTCGATCGCTGCGCGGACCTGTACCGCTTCGAATTCGAACAGCGCGTCGACGATGTCATCGACCGCTGCGGCCAGGTGCCACTGCCGCCGTACATCGCGCGCGTTCCCGACGATGTAGACGAGGCGCGCTATCAGACCGTGTTCGCCGAACATCGCGGGTCCGTCGCGGCGCCGACGGCCGGTCTGCATTTCGATCAGTCGCTGCTGGCGCGTTGCGAGGCACGCGGCACGCGTATCGCGCGGATCACGCTGCACGTCGGTGCCGGGACTTTTCAACCCGTTCGTGCGGACGACATCGCGACGCACGTGATGCACACCGAGCGCGTGCGCGTCGGCGCGCAGTTGGTGGCGCAGGTCGCTGCCTGCAGAGCGCGCGGCGGCCGCGTGGTTGCGGTGGGTACGACGGTGGTACGCGCGCTGGAAAGCGCCGCGAGGTCAGGCAGCCTCGAACCGTTCGACGGCGAGACCGATATCTTCATCTATCCGGGCTACCGGTTTCACGTAGTCGATGCGCTGCTGACCAACTTTCATCTGCCGGAGTCCACGTTGCTGATGCTGGTATCGGCGTTTGCCGGGCGGCGCCTGCTGCTCGATGCATATGCCGAAGCGGTTCGCCGCGAATATCGATTCTTCAGCTATGGGGACGCCATGTTCATTTCCCGGCGGCTCGACCATGCGCTTTGAGCTGCAGGCACGGGATGGTGCCGCGCGCGCTGGACGCGTCTCGACGGCGCATGGTTCGTTCGTGACACCGGCGTTCATGCCGGTCGGCACGTATGGCACCGTGAAGGCGATGACGCCGGCGCAGCTGCATGATCTCGGTGCGCAGATCGTGCTCGCCAATACCTTTCATCTATTACTGCGTCCCGGCGATGCAATTGTGCGTGATCTCGGCGGTCTGCATGGATTCATGAACTGGCCTGGGCCGGTCCTGACCGATTCCGGCGGCTTCCAGGTGTGGAGTCTCGGTGCGCTGCGCAAGGTCACCGAGGAAGGCGTTGATTTCAAATCGCCGGTCAACGGCGATCGCGTGTTTCTGTCACCCGAGCGGTCGATGCAGGTGCAGCGCAACCTCGGCGCCGACATCGTGATGGCATTCGACGAATGCACTGCGCATCCGTCGACGCACGACCAGGCGCGCCAGTCGATGCAATTGTCGTTGCGTTGGGCGACGCGCAGCAGGGCAGCCCACGGTGACAGCGACGCCGCGCTGTTCGGCATCGTGCAGGGCGGCATGTACAGCGACCTGCGCCGCGAGTCGCTCGAGCGGCTCGTCGCGATCGGGTTCGATGGCTATGCCGTTGGCGGATTGTCGGTGGGCGAATCGAAGCAGGACATGGCGGCGGTGCTCACGGAACTGTTGCCGCTGATGCCCGTCGATCGGCCCCGCTACCTGATGGGTGTCGGGACGCCGGCGGACCTCGTCGCGGCGGTCGCGCTCGGCGTCGACATGTTCGACTGCGTGATGCCGACGCGCAACGCGCGCAACGGCTATTTGTTTACGTCTCGAGGAATTCTGAAGATTCGCAATGCGCGGCACCGCGACAATCGCCGGCCGATCGATGAGGCCTGCCAGTGTTACACCTGTAGTGAATTCACCTGCGCCTACTTGCACCACCTGGATCGCTGCGGCGAGATTCTGGGCAGCGTGCTGATGACCATTCACAATCTGCACTACTATCAGAGCTTGATGCGTCGTTTGCGGACGGCCATCGAACTCGGTACATTTCGCACCCTCGTCGCTGCCCTGCACAACGGTTGGAACTCTCCGGATGAATCTATTTGATACCGCCGCGTATGCGGCAGGGGCCGCTCCGCCGCCCGGCCCAGGCTACATGGATCTGGTTCTACTGGTCGGCTTTGTCGGCATTTTCTATTTCCTGTTGTGGCGGCCGCAGAGCAAACGCCGCAAGGAACAACAGGCGTTGATGGCGGGGCTTTCGAAGGGAGACGAGGTCGTTACTGCGGGCGGCATCGTCGGCAGAGTCGCAAAGGTGGAGGACGACTTCGTCAAAGTTCAAGTCGCCAACAACGTTGAATTGCGTATTCAGAAGAGCGCTGTCGGCGCCACACTGCCTAAAGGCACGCTGAAGTCGTTGGACGACAAGTGATTCGCGGCCGACGCCACGAGTCTGCGCAATGAGCGGTCTGATCGACCGCATGATCGGGCTGTCCGAAGGCCCCACGCGTGCGCCCAACACCTATTCTGTGGGGCGCTATATTGCGATTGTGTTCGTCATCGCGCTCGGCGCGATGTATGCGTTGCCGAACTTGTATCCACCAGACTTCGCGCTGCAGATTCGCGCCGAAGCGGCGGATGCAACAATGAGCCAGGATATCGTCAACCGTGCAGCCCAGGCCCTCGAGCACGGTGGTATCCGCGTCAAAGGTATCCATGTCGGCGCGCGCGACGCGGTGTTGCGCGTGTTCAGCAACGACGACCAGTTGCACGGCAGCGCCCTGGTTCAGGCCGCGCTGCAGAGCGATCCGACGACCGCGTCACGCTTCGTTGTCGCGCTGAACCTGGCGCCCACTACCCCGAAATGGCTGCAAGCGCTGGGTGCCAAGCCGATGTCGTATGGGCTCGACTTATCCGGCGGCGTACATTTCCTGCTCGAAGTCGACATGAAGAAGGCGATCGGCGACCGCATGACGAGCGAGGAAGACAACATCCGCCGTATCCTGCGTGAAGCGCGACTGCGCTATGTACCGACCAAGGACATGGTGTCCGGCACCCAGATCACCATTGCATTCAACGAAGCCACCGTGCGCGACGAAGCGCAACAGGCGCTGCAGAAGGAGTACGGCGACTTCCAGATCCTCGCGCGCGACGTCGACGGCAAGCCGGGCCTGCTGATGACGATGAAGCCGGCGAAGGTCAACGAAATAGAGTCCTACGCGATCCAGCAGAATCTGCAGAGTCTGCGCAATCGGGTCAACGAACTCGGTGTGTCGGAACCGCTGGTGCAGAGCCTGGGCAAGACGCGCATCGTGGTCGACCTGCCGGGTGTACAAGACAGCGCAGACGCGAAGCGCATCCTGAACAAATTCGCCAACCTCGAGTTCCGCCTCGTGGCGAAACCAGATGAGCGGCCGTCCGAGACGGAAAGTTATCCGTACGAAGGCCGCACGGTGGTCGTCGAGCGCCAGAACATCGTCACGGGCGATCACGTGACCAATGCGGTGCAGGATTACGATCCGCAGAACAACCTGCCGCAAGTCAGCATCACGCTGGACGGCGTCGGCGGCGAACGCATGAGCGATGCGACGAAGAACAACGTCGGCAATCAGATGGCGATTCTCTACAAGGAACTCAAGCCGCGTACCCGAACGGTGGTGAAGGACGGCAAGGATGTCGTGGAGCACTACAGCGTCGAAGAAAAGCGCCTGATCAATGTGGCAACGATCCAATCGGCGCTTGGCTACCGGTTTCGCATCACCGGCGTGGGTCTCGGTGAGGCGCGCGATCTGGCGTTGCTGTTGCGCGCGGGCGCATTGGCCGCACCGATGTACATCGTCGAGGAGCGCACGGTTGGTGCGAGCCTGGGTGAAGACAACATCCGTGACGGTATCCGCGCGGCGATCGGTGGCTATGCGCTGGTGCTGATCACGATGGTGGTGCTTTACAAGGTCTTCGGCCTGCTGGCCAACGTGGCGCTCGGCATCAACGTGGTTCTGCTGGTCGGCCTGATGTCGGTACTCGGTGCCACGCTGACGATGCCCGGTATTGCCGGCATCGTGCTGACGATGGGCATGGCGGTGGATGCCAACGTGCTGATCTTCTGTCGTATCCGCGAGGAACTGCGCGAGCGACCGCCGCAGGCCGCGATCCAGGCCGGATTCGATCGCGCATTCGTCACGATCTTCGATTCGAATCTGACGACGTTGTTCATCGCCATCATTTTGCTGGCGTTTGGCACCGGGCCGGTCAAAGGATTCGCAGTGACATTGGCGCTCGGCCTCGTGACGTCGATGTTCACGGCGATCACCGTGACGCGCGCCCTGGTGAATCTGTCGTACGGCGGCCGTCAATTGAAGAGTCTGCCGCTATGAAGCCCGACAAGTCGAAACCCGACAGAACGAAGCTCGACAAAACAAAGCTCGACAAAACGACGCCGGACAGCGCGGAACCCGCCGCTACGAAGCCCGTGACGGCGAAGGAAGGCGGCTCTGTGAAGCCGGCGCGCGCGATGATCGACTTCATGCGCGCCCGCGGATACGCCGCGGTGTTTTCGATCAGCGTCATCGCCATCTGCATCGGGTCGCTGATTTTTCGCGGCATCAATTTCGGCCTCGATTTCACCGGCGGCACGTTGGTCGAGGTCGAATTTGCCGAAGCGGTCAGCCCCGAAAGCGTGCGTGCAACGTTGACTGGAGTGGGGCTGAACGACGCGGTGGTGCAGAACTTCGGTACCGAACGCGATCTGCTGATCCGCGTACCGCCAGTCAAAGGCGAGTCGCAGGCATTGTTGGGTGATCAACTGCGCAGCGCACTGACGGCGAAATACAAAGGCGTCGAGTTGCGGCGCTCCGAGTTCGTTGGGCCGGCGGTCGGCAACGAACTGATGGAGACGGGCGGGCTGGCGATGCTTGCGGCGCTCGGTTCGATCCTGGCGTACATCATGTTTCGCTTCACCACGAAGTTCGCGATTGGGGCCGTTGCGGCGCTGATTCACGACACCATCGTCACCGTGGGTGCATTTTCGGTTTTCCAATGGAGTTTCGATCTGCCGGCGTTGGCCGCGGTGCTGGCGGTAATCGGCTATTCCGTCAACGACACGATCGTGGTGGCCGATCGAATTCGTGAGAATTTCCGCAAGCTGCGCCGCGGTACGCCAAGCGAAATCATCAACATCTCACTGACGCAAACGCTCGACCGAACCATCATGACATCGTTCACGACGGTACTCGTGGTGTTGTCGCTGCTGCTGGTTGGCGGCGAAGCGGTACGCGGATTCTCGCAGGCGCTGATCGTAGGCGTTGCGTTTGGAACCTACTCGTCCACGTACGTTGCGGCGGCAATCGTGCTGGCAACAGGTAACACGCGCGAAGAATTGATGGTGCCGGAGAAACACAACGCTCGCGACGATGCGCCATGAGCGCTGCCGGGTAACGCAGGCACAGCGTCAGCCTTGCATCAATTGCGGTGTCAGGCACGGCCGAATCGTCTGCAGCATGGCTTTGAACACTTTCGGATTGCCGGCGACGATATTGCCGGTGTCCATGAACCGTTCGCCGCCGATCAAATCGCCGACGAAGCCGCCGGCCTCCCAGATCAGCAGCGCACCGGCCGCGATATCCCACGGCTTCAAGCCCAGTTCCCAGAACCCGTCGGCGCGCCCGGCCGCCACGTAGGCCAGATCGAGCGCAGCCGAGCCGGCGCGGCGGATGCCGCGACACTGGCTGCTGAATGCGGTCAACATGGCCATGTATGGATCGAGATGCTGGGTGACATCCTTGAATGGTATGCCGGTGGCAAGCACCGCATCTTCCAGTCGATGACGCTGGCTGACGCGAATGCGTTTGCCGTTGAGTTGCGCGCCGGCACCACGCGACGCGGTAAATTCCTCGTTGCGAACCGGATCGATGATGACCGCATGCTCCAGGCGGTTCTTGTACTTCAAGCCGATCGAAATGGCGAAGTGAGGGATGCCGTGCAGGTAGTTCGTGGTGCCGTCGAGCGGGTCGATGATCCAGGTGTATTCGCCGCCGCCGTAAGATTCACCGCGTTCCTCACCGAGGATGCCGTGATCCGGATAGGCGCGGTGCAAAATGTCGGTGATTGCGTCTTCGGCGTCGCGGTCGATATCCGAGACGAAATCGTTGCGCTGCTTTTCGACGACGTTCAGCGTATCGATCCGGTCCATCGCGCGCACGATGATCTGCCCCGCGCGACGGCCGGCGCGAAGCGCCATGTTGATCATTGCGTGCATGTGTCTCGACTGAAGCGGAAGCCGCGCGATTGTAGAGGAAAAGGAAAAGGGGGTCAGAACGACTTTCGCCGCGAAATTCGTTCTGCCCCCCTTTTGGAGGGTCAGAGTCGCTCTGACCCTCGCGCCATGATTCGATCGTTATAATGGCGGACGATGACGAATTCATTTGAACAGTTGCGCATCGTGCTGGTCGAGACGAGCCACCCGGGCAACATCGGCGGCGCGGCGCGCGCTATGAAGACGATGGGCTTGCAGCACTTGTGGTTGGTCCGGCCGCAACGCTATCCAGACCCGCAGGCGGAGTGGCGGGCGGCGGGCGCGCTCGACCTGCTCGACCGTGCAATGGTGGTGGATTGCCTGGACGCGGCAATCGCCGATTGCGCGCTGGTCGTCGGTACCAGCACCCGCGCGCGCCATATTCCCTGGCCGTTGGTGACGGCACGTGAACTGGGCGATCGCGTAAACCGCGAATCGCCACGCCAGCCGGTTGCGATTCTGTTCGGGCGCGAGGCGAGCGGGCTGACGAACGACGAGTTGCAGCGCTGCCACCTGCATCTGCAGATTCCTGCCAATCCCGACTATCCGTCGTTGAATCTCGCGATGGCGGTACAGGTAGTGTGCTATGAACTGTATCAATCGCAACTTTCGGCGGCCGATACCCCGGCGGCGGTGTGGGATCGCGAACCTGCGACGGTGGCATCGGTGGATGGCCTGCTGGCGCATCTCGAAACGGTGCTGACGCGCGTGGCGTTCATCGACCCGACCAATCCCGGCCGCGTGATGACGCGGCTGCGGCGCCTGTTCACGCGCCTGCGGCCGGACGCGACCGAGATCAGCATTCTGCGCGGGGCGATGACAGAGATTGAGCGCGCGCTCGACGGGCACGATACTGGACCAAAATAGTCGGGTATTGCATACTGCCTCGCCTCCAAGCGGTTTTATTGCCATGCGGCTCACGACGAAAGGCCGCTACGCGGTCACGGCAATGATCGACCTCGCGCTGCACAGCGCGAGCGGTCCGGTGACGCTTGCGGATATCGCCGCGCGTCAGGGCATATCGCAGTCCTATCTGGAACAGCTGTTCGGAAAGATGAAACGGGGCCGATTGGTGCAGAGTCTGCGCGGTCCAGGCGGTGGCTACGCGCTGACGCGAGCTGCGGGCAGCATCAGCATCTCGCAGATCATCGGTGCGGTCGGCGAAGGCATCGACGCGACGCGCTGCGGTGGCAGCGGCGACTGCCAGGACGGCTTGGTGTGCATCACCCACGAACTGTGGATGGATCTATCGCGCCGCATCGACGATTTCCTCTCCGACATCACCCTCGGTTCGTTGCTCGAGCGCGGCGAGGTGCAAGCGATCGCGCGACGCCAGGACGCAATGGCGGGTCTCGAACACCGCGACGGCCGGCTCATCGATGCCCGTGCCGTGAATTGAGCGATATCGATGCGTAAGCCGATCTATCTCGACTACTCGGCGACGACGCCGGTCGATCCACGCGTCGCGCAGAAGATGAGTGACTGCCTGTTGACCGATGGGACATTTGGCAATCCCGCGTCGCGTTCGCATGCGTACGGCTGGAAGGCCGAAGAAGCGGTGGAAGAAGCGCGCGTGCAGGTCGCCAAACTGCTCAACTGCGATCCGCGCGAGATCGTCTGGACCTCGGGCGCGACAGAGTCCGACAACCTCGCGATCAAAGGCGTCGCCGAAGCGCAGGGCGCGAGCCGCCGACACATTGTCACCAGCGCGATCGAACACAAGGCCGTCCTGGACACCTGCGGCTATCTCGAGACGAAGGGCTTCGAAGTCACCTATTTGCGGCCGCCGTCGTCCGGCATCATCGAGCCTGAGCAGGTTGCCGCGGTGTTGCGGCCCGACACGCTGCTGGTCTCGTTGATGCATGTGAACAACGAAATCGGCGTGATCAACGACATTGCCGCCATCGGCGAGGTGTGCCGCTCGGCAGGTGTGCTATTTCACGTCGATGCGGCGCAGAGCGCCGGCAAAATCCCAATCGACCTGGCCGTGATGAAGATCGATCTGATGTCGCTGTCCGGGCACAAGATGTACGGCCCGAAAGGCATCGGCGTGTTGTACGTGCGGCGCATGCCGCAAGTGCGCATCACAGCGCAGATCCACGGCGGCGGCCACGAGCGCGGCATGCGTTCGGGAACGCTGGCAACCCACCAGATCGTTGGCATGGGCGAAGCGTCGCGCATCCTGCACGAGAACATGGCAACCGAGAACGCGCGGATCGCGGCATTGCGAAACCGTTTGTGGTCCCACCTGAAACAACTCGAGGGCGTGCAGGTCAACGGCGACTACGAGCGGCGCCTACCCGGCAACCTGAACGTTGCGTTCGCCGATATCGACGGCGAGACATTGATGATGGCGCTCGACGATGTGGCGGTATCGAGCGGTTCTGCGTGTACGTCGGCGACCGTCGAGCCATCCTATGTATTGAGCGCGTTGGGATTGTCCGATGACCTCGCGCACGCGTCGCTGCGATTTACCGTCGGACGGTTCACCACTGAAAACGACATCGATCGTGCCGCGCGGCGCGTGATCGAGGTGGTGGAGCGGCTCCGCGAGCGCAGCGCCGCCTGACGCGGTCGGTTGAGCAGTCCGGATTCTCTCGGGCGAGGAAATGCGTATAATACGCCGCATTTTCCAAGACCTATTATCTATAAATTCAAATAGATAGCGCACATTTCTGATAGCTGACAACATCTTTGACATATTGGAGTTCCCTCAATGGCATTGGAACGGACACTGTCCATCGTCAAACCAGACGCGGTGGCTAAGAACATCATCGGTGAGATTTATTCACGCTTCGAGAAGGGTGGCCTGAAGATTGTCGCCGCGCGTATGCAGCGGTTGTCGCGCACCAAGGCCGAAGGATTTTATGCGGAGCATCGGCAGCGGCCATTCTTCGACAACCTGGTCGGCTATATGATGTCGGGTCCGGTCGTCATCCAGGTACTCGAAGGCGACAACGCGATTGCGATCAACCGCAAACTGATGGGCGCGACCAATCCGAAGGATGCCGATCCAGGCACCATTCGTGCGGACTTTGCCGACTCGATCGATGCCAATGCCGTGCACGGATCCGATTCGCCGGAAGCCGCCGCGCGAGAGATCAACTATTTCTTCGGTGCAGACGAAATCTTTTCGAGAGGCTGACATTTCGTGCAGGAGACCCGTTCACCGCCGACCGCAGACGCCGCCCTGGTGAATCTGTTAGGTCTGGATCGCGCAGGCGTAGCCGGATTGTTCGATGCGATCGGCGAACAGCGCTATCGGACTGAACAAGTCATGAAGTGGGTGTATCACCGCGGTGTGCGCGAGTTCTCCGCGATGACGGACCTGTCGAAAAAGCTCCGCAATCGTCTGACCGAGACGGCATCGCTGGTACTGCCGGAGGTCGTCAGCCAACGCGTGTCGGTCGACGGCACTCGTAAATGGGTGCTGCGCCTCGCCAACGGCAACGCCGTGGAAGCGGTGCTGATTCCCGATCGCGGCCGCAACACGCTGTGCGTCTCGACGCAGGTCGGTTGCATGCTCGACTGCAGCTTCTGCTCGACCGGCAAACAGGGTTTCAATGGCAACCTGTCGGCGGCCGAAATTGTCGGCCAGGTGTTTCTGGTCTCTGCGGCGCTGCGCGCGCTGGGCGATGAGCGCGGCGTCACCAATGTGGTGATGATGGGGATGGGTGAGCCGCTGCTGAATTTCGACAATGCGGTCCGCGCGGCAGCGATTCTGATGGATGACTGCGCGTTTGGCATTTCGAAGCGCCGCGTGACACTGAGTACTGCCGGCGTCGTACCGGGCATCTATGAACTGGCGAAATGCACGGACGTGTCGCTGGCCGTTTCGCTGCATGCACCGAACGATGCGCTGCGCGATCAACTCGTGCCGATCAACCGCAAGTATCCGATCGCGGAGCTGATGGCGGCGTGCCGCCACTATCTGAGTGTGCTCGGCGAGCGTCGCAGCATTACGATCGAATACACACTGATGCGTGGTGTCAACGACGCGCAATCGCAGGCGCACGAACTGGCGAAGCTGCTGCGTGGGCTGCGCTGCAAGATCAACCTGATCCCGTTCAATCCGTTCCCCGCATCGGGCTATGAACGTCCGCACGCAGACGATGTGCGGGCGTTTCAAACCATCCTGATCAATGCCGGCTATTCAGCGATGCTGCGTACCACGCGCGGCGAGGACATTGCCGCGGCGTGTGGACAACTCGTCGGCGAAGTGGCCGACCGGACACGGCGTCAGGCGCGCTATCTCGCGCGCGTCAAAGCCCTGGAGATCGCATGACGCATAAACTCGTCTGCTTCTGCTTCGCGCTGCTGCTGATCGGCGGCTGCGTCAGCACCGTGACCGAGGGACCCAAGCCGGCGACAACGCAGCAGAAGCTGACGGCGTACCTCGATCTGGCACGCGGCTATCTCGAGAAGCAGGATTATACGAACGCGCGCCGGCCGCTGAAGGAAGCGCTCCGGGTCGACGACTCGTCCGCGGAAGCGCACGTGCTGATGGCCTCCGTCTACCTTGGTGACGGCGACACCAAACTTGCCGAACAGCAGTACAAGGAGGCACTGCGTCATGAGCCGAAGAACGCAATGGCGCAGAACAACTACGGTACGTTTCTGTTTGCGCAGGAGAAGTACAAAGACGCTGCGGAACACCTGAAGATTGCTGCAGACGATCCGAACTACGGTCGGCGTGGCCAGGCCTACGAAAATCTCGGCCTGACGCAGTTGAAGCTGAATCAACCGGACGCAGCACAACAATCTTTTCTGCGCGCCTTGATGCTGAACGTCGACCAGCCGCGCAGCGATTTCGAGCTGGCCGCGCTGTATTTCAAAGCGGGTGACTTCAAGCGCTGCAAACAGTACTTCGAGGCCTACAACCGGCTGGCAAAACCGACGGCGGCGAGCCTGTGGCTGGGCGTGCGCCTGAGTCGAGTGCTGAGTGATCAGGACGGACTATCGAGTTATGCGCTGGCGCTGAAGAACATGTTCCCCAATTCGCCGGAGTACCGTCTCTACCGGGATCGAAACTGGTGAGCGACGCGTCCGCCGGGCCAGGCGCGATCGTACGCAGCCAACGGGAGGCGCTCGGCCTGACCTGTCGCGACGTGGCGGACTCGCTGAATCTGACGGTACGCGTCGTTGACGATATCGAATCTGAGAATTGGGCGCGGCTCCCTGGACCCGCGTTTACGCGCGGTTATCTGCGCGCCTATGCGAAACTGTTGGAGATCGACGCAAACGAAGTGGCTACCGCGTTCGAAGCGGCAATTGAGCGTGGTGACGTTTGTGCAGCGTCGGATGTGTCACCGATTCGTACCCGGCACGGATTGGGGGTTGCGGATCTCGCACAAAGACACCCCGGGGCCGTGTTGACCAGCGCTGTCGCCGGGGTGATCTGCGCCGCATTGATCGTGTTGTGGATGGTCTGGCCGGCGCCGCGAGATGCGGCGGTGGCGGCCGAGGCGGTAGCACCATCGATGGTTGCACCACGACCGAAGGCGACACCGGCAACGCAACTCGCGAAGGAACAGGGTAAGGCGGTGATACCGAATGTGAGTTCGGTTGTGGCGACGACGCCCCCCACTAGCACTCCCGCGGAGGCCCCACACCCGCCGCACGACGCGCCGGGCATTCGGCGCATCACGCGTGACGGCGACGACCGGTTGCAGTTCACGTTTACTGAGGACTGCTGGGTGGAAATCAAAGACGCCGACGGCAACAGCCTGTACAGCGCACTCAGTCAGGCGAAGGACACGCTCAATCTGGTCGGCCATCGGCCGTTTCACATCCTGCTCGGCAACGCGCCAGCAGTGACGTTGGCATACAACGGTGAACAGATTGTGCTGTCGCCGCATACGCGCAACAAGGTCGCGACGTTGGTGCTCGGGCAGTAGGGACGCTTACGATCATGCAATCCATTCGCGGCATGCGCGACGTGCTACCTGCTGAAACGCGTCGCTGGCGACGGGTCGAAAGCGCGGCGATCGGCGCGCTCGAGTCGTTCGGCTATGAGGAAATTCGGCTGCCGCTGCTCGAATCGACAGATTTGTTCAGTCGCGGTCTTGGCGAGTCGACCGATGCAGTCGAGAAGGAGATGTACAACCTGCTCGACCGGGATGGCGAGCAGTTATCGCTGCGCCCGGAAGGCACGGCGAGCTGCGTCAGGGCGTGCCTGCAGCATGGATTGATCTTCAATCAGACACAGCGATTGTGGTATCGCGGCCCGATGTTCCGCTACGAGCGCCCGCAAAAAGGTCGCTATCGTCAGTTCGAGCAGATTGGCGCGGAAGTGTTCGGCGTCGCGGGTCCCGATGTCGATGCGGAACTCATTCAAATGACAGCGGCATTGTTCCGCGCGCTCGGCGTTTCGCGTGAACTGCGGCTGGAGTTGAACACGCTCGGTT
The DNA here is from genome assembly GCA_963735085.1 of uncultured Gammaproteobacteria bacterium. Classification (GTDB taxonomy): domain Bacteria; phylum Pseudomonadota; class Gammaproteobacteria; order Pseudomonadales; family Azotimanducaceae; genus DATJGR01. The sequence goes on along the minus strand of CAVTJP010000002.1, from coordinate 918,516 downwards.
CGGCAGCCGCGCGGCGCGCTCATCGCGATGCGCTCGTCGCATATCTGACGCCTCGCCGCGATGAGCTCGATGTCGATAGTCAGCGCCGCCTCGAACGCAACCCGCTGCGGATTCTCGACAGCAAAAGCGCCGCCACACAATCCATTCTGCAAGGTGCGCCCATGCTTGCGGATTACCTGGACGCCGAATCGAAGGCGCACTTCGATGCCTTGCGACGCATGCTCGATGCGTTGCAGATCGGTTATGTCGTGAATCCGCGCCTGGTACGCGGGCTCGATTACTACACGCATACCGTGTTCGAATGGATCACCGACGCGCTCGGTTCGCAAGGCACGGTGTGTGCCGGCGGTCGCTACGATGGCCTCGTTGAACAACTCGGCGGTCGGACGACGCCCGCTGCGGGGTTTGCAATCGGTGTCGATCGGCTGGTGTTGTTGCACGAGGCGTTGGCGCAGGATGTGCGCGCAGAACCAGTTGACGGGTACTGCGTGATACTCGACGAAGCGCATACCACGTGGGCGATGGTGACGTGTCAACGTCTGCGTGAGACGTTGCCGGGGTTACGCCTGCGAGTGAATGCCGGCGGAGGGAAACTCAAGAATCAGATGAGGCGCGCCGACGCGAGCGGGGCGCATTGGGCCTTGATCGTAGGTGAGGACGAAGTGGCCAATGACGAGATCACATTGAAATGGTTGCGCATCGACACGCCGCAGCAGCGGCTGTCACTGCCTGCGTTGATCGAGCGGTTGACCGCCTGGTTCGACGCAACGACGGACGGAGGACGGTAACGCGTGTCGGATTACATGAATGACGATGATCGGGTGCAGATGCTGCGCCAGTGGTGGCAGGAAAATGGCACCTTGTTGGTGGTAGGCCTCGTGGTCGTGATCGCCGGTGTGGTTGGCTGGCGCTGGTACACCGACTACACGCTGAAGCAGCAGGAAGCGGCTTCAGCGGTCTACCAGCGTTACCTGGAGGCTCGCCAGAGCGATGCGCTGCCGGCAAAAATCGCTGAATCGTTGGCGACGCTCGACAACGACTTCAGTCGTTCGAGCTATCGCATCTTCACGCTGTTCTATCGTGCTCATGACGCCGCGAATGCAAAGCATCCGAAGCAGGCCATCGAATTCCTCAACACGGCGATCGAGGCTGCCAAGGACGGCCGTTTGCGTGACATCGCGCGCCTGCGGCTTGCGCGTCTTCAAGCCCAGACCGGTAGTGTCGATGCGGCGATGGAAACGCTGAGTAGCGTCACGGACGCCGGCTTCCGGTCGTATGCCGCAGAGGTGAAGGGCGACATTCTGCTCGGCGAGCACAAGCGCGGTGCGGCGCTCGAAGCGTATCGCGCCGCGAAGGCAGCGGCCGATCCAGCCGATGTAAACCCGGTTCTGGACATGAAGATCGTCGATTTGACCAAGCCTCATGCGCCTGCATCGTAACCTGGCGGCACTTGTCGGTATCACGCTGCTCAGCGCCGGCTGCAGCTGGTTTTCGTGGTTGCCGTGGGTCGACAAGAAGGTTGATCCGGACGCACCCGCAGAGCTGACGCACTACAAGGCCGAAGTAAAGATCAAGCGGCTCTGGGGCGGTTCGATCGGCGAGGGCATGGGCAATCAATATGTGCGCCTGCCGCCCGGCGTGCTCGCCGATCGGGTATTCGCCGCGGACGCGTATGGGTATGTCGAAGCGCGCGAGCGTTTCAAGGGCAAAAGGCTGTGGCGCCATCGCATTGATCCACAAAAGAAGAGCTTCTTTTCGTTCCTGAACCCGTTTGCGTCGAAAGGGGAGAGTTTCGTCGCCGGAGGAGTTGGCGCCGGCGAAGGTCTGGTATTGATCGGAACGACCCGCGCGGAAGTCATCGCGCTGTCGGCTGCTGACGGCTCCGAGAAGTGGCGCGCGCGCGTTTCCAGCGAAGTGCTCTCGGTGCCGGCAACTGGAGAGGGCCTGATATTTGTCGAGACGTCCGACGGGCGCCTGGTGGCGCTCGACGCGAAGGATGGGTCGCGGCGGTGGACGTTCGATACCCAGGTGCCGATCCTGACATTGCGTGGCACCGGATCGCCGACGTACGACTCCGACGTCGTCATGACCGGTTTCTCCAACGGTAAAGTCGGGGCATTTCACGCAACCACCGGCGAGCCGATCTGGGAACAGCGCGTGATGCTGCCGCAAGGCCGCTCCGAGCTGGAGCGCATCGTCGATGTCGACGGCGGTCCATTGATCACCCCGAACGCAATATATGCGGCCAGTTATCAGGGACACGTCGTGGCGATGCGGCCGACCGACGGCACGATCCTGTGGGAGCGGCCGACATCGACGTACGTCGATCTCGCAGTCGGCTACGGCAACGTCTACGTGGTCGACGACAAGAGCGTGATCACCGCAATCGACGAGCGCACGTCGAGTGTCGCGTGGGAACAAAAGGCCCTGTTCAAGCGTGACCTCACGGCGGTTGCCACGGTCGGTGCATATCTCGTGGTGGGCGATTCGGACGGGTTTCTGCACGTGCTCGCACAGGCGGACGGCCATCTCGTGGGACGGCGCAAGATCGACGGCGACGGTATTCGTTCGCGTCCGATCGTGGCGGACGGCATCGTCTACTGCATCGGCGACGGGGGCAAGCTCGTCGGGCTGGAGATTGATCCCATCAAAGAAAAGCCTAAGAAGACCAAATAGGCGAGCAGTTTCATGCAGAGTGTGATCGCACTCGTCGGCCGGCCGAACGTCGGTAAATCGACATTGTTCAATCGATTGACGCGGCGTCGCGACGCATTGGTTGCTGACGTGGCTGGGCTGACGCGCGATCGGCGCTATGGGGTGGCTGATTTCGGCGATCTCCAATGTACGCTGATCGATACCGGCGGCCTGTTCGATGCGACGGCCGTTGGTTCGCTGATGGCGAAGCAGGCATCGGTTGCCATTGACGAGGCCGATCTGGTGCTTTTCCTGGTTGATGCGCGCGCCGGACTGACGCCGACCGACATCGACATTGCGCAGCAGTTACGCAAGCACGATCGCAAGGTGTTGCTCGTCGTCAATAAGATCGACGGCGCGACAGTTGCGACCGCCGATGCAGAGTTCGCCAGGCTGGGCTTCACACCACAAATCGAGATCTCTGCGGCGCATGGTCGCGGTATGGGTTCACTGCAGGACGCGCTGCTGTCCGAACTGCCGCCCACCGTCGAATCCGTTTCGGGCGACGGGTCTGACGAGGTAGCCGATTCGCGCATGCGTGTTGCGGTAATCGGGCGGCCCAATGTCGGCAAGTCGACGTTGATCAACCGCTGGCTCGGCGAAGACCGCCAGGTTGTGTTCGATGCACCCGGCACGACCCGCGACGCAATCGAGATTCCGTTCGATCACGACGTCGGTCGATTCACATTGATCGATACGGCCGGCGTGCGTCGCAAAGGCAAGGTCGACGATACGGTGGAAAAGTTCTCGATCGTCAAAGCGCTCGCAGCGATCGATTCCGCGGATGTCGCGGTTATCGTCATCGATGCGAGTGAAGGGCTTGTCGAACAGGATCTGCATCTGCTCGGCTACGCGATCGAACGCGGTGCCGGTGTGGTGCTCGCGGTCAACAAATGGGACGGCTTGCATCCTGATCAGCGCGACCACGTGAAGACCGAACTCGACAGACGCCTCAAGTTTGCGCCGTGGGCGCCGGTGCATCGCATCTCTGCACTGCATGGCACCGGTGTACGCGGGTTGCTCGAAGAGACGCGACGCGTATATGAAACAGGGCATTTCGAGGTGTCGACTGCGTTCCTCGCACGCGTGCTGACCGAGGCCGTAGAGGCGCACCAGCCGCCGACGGTGCGCGGGCGGCGCATCAAACTGCGCTTCGCGCACAAGGCTGCGGGACACCCTCCGACGATCGTCGTTCATGGCAATCAAACGCACGCGGTCCCCGACAGCTATACGCGCTATCTCGAGAACCGTTTCCGTGCTGCGCTGAACCTGGTCGGCATGCCGGTTCGCATCGTCTACAAGACCGGCACCAACCCGTATGCCGGAAAGCGCAACGAACTGACGCCACGCCAGCAGATGCGGCGCAAAAGACTGATGCGTCATGTGAAGAAGTGATTGCGGAAGATAGAACTGACGTGTTCCGTCGGAGGGTAAGAGTCGCTCTGCCTCTTTTGTTGCCAACGAAGCGTGTCGCTCGAGTCGTGATGGGGGCGGATCTGCTATGCGACAGACCGTCGGCGCCAGGGATGGCGCTGACGAGCTCCAGGGACGGGACTTACTGCGTGTCTGACGGATAGCAGATCCGCCCCCATCACGGCCACGCCGCGCTGAGTAGTCATTTGAACAGCGCCAGCACTGCCGCCGGATTCACCCTATTCCCATTCAAACTAACGGACCAATGCAGGTGCGGTCCGGTGGCGCGGCCGGTTGAACCGACGCGGCCGATCTGCTGACCCTTCGTGACGACGTCGCCGTCGTGTACGTCGATCTCGGACAGATGACACACCATTGAGATCAAGCCTTCGCCGTGGTCGATGAAGATCGCGTTGCCGTTGAAATAGAACGATCCGGTCAACGAGATTCTGCCGGGGGCCGGCGCAAATACCGGCGCGCCTTTTGGCGCGGCGATATCGAGTCCGGCGTGCGGGCTGCGCGGCTGGCCGTTCAGAATGCGTCGCAGGCCGAAGTTGGAACTCACCGGTCCGTGCGCCGGCAGCATCATCGGAAACGGCGTCGCCGCGAGCGGCGAGAAGCTGTCGTATTGGGCGGTCATCAGGTTGAGTTCGCGGTCGATACGCTTCAGATCATCGGCTGGCGGGTTGACCATCTTGTCGTCGGCCAGGGTCAGTCGCTGCACCGGATAGGATTTCTTCGTAACCTGGAACGGAAGCTCGGTTCGGGTCGCGCTCGTCGATTGCGCGCTCGAGTAGACGATCAGCTCTTGTTTGCCCACGCGCGCATCGAGGGCGATGCCGACGATCGCGATGGGCTGCGGCCGTCGCACGATCAACACCGGCCGACCTTCGTATGTAGCGCGCTGTGTGTCGTGAGGCAAGTTGACGATCTCGATGCCGCCGGGGACGGCTGCGTGCAGCGGCAAGGCAAACGTCGCGCTCAAGGTCGCGAACAGCGCCGCGAGCAGGGCGCCGTCAACTCGCATTGGGTTCGATCGCATCTACAGTACAGCGGAGTATCCCGTTCTGCAGATGGTCGACGATCTGATCGCCAACGTGGGTATCGTCGATCGAGGTGATCGGCGTTCCCCAACGTTGTGACGCAGGGGCGGGCTTCGTGACGATGGAAAATCCCCGGCCGAGTGTCGCCAGTGGGCTGATTGCATGCAACGCGCGACTCGATGACGCAACGGTGCCGCGAGCGGCGTCGAGCCGAACCCGCATCGCACGCACCAGAGACTGCTCGAATCGCTGCAGGTTGGCGCGCGACGCATCGATTGAGCGCTGAGGATAAAATTGTCGAAAACGCGTATCGAGCAGCGCTACCGCGTGGGCAGCGCGTCCGAGCCGCGCGCCGATGGCAGATGTCAATTGACGCTCGAGATCGTCGAGCCGCTGCATACGCTGCTGCAGCGCTCGGCCCGGATGCGTCAGCCTGCGCGCGATATGCGCCAACCCCTGGCGCCGATGGGCGAGCGTTTGGCGCCAGTGCGCGTGCAGCGAGCGCGTCAATCGCGCCGCGCGCTGCAGCCAGTCGCGCATGTCGGGTGCGATCATCTCGGCGCCGACCGATGGTGTCGGCGCACGCAGGTCCGCGACGTAATCGCTGATCGTGAAGTCGGTTTCATGACCGACTGCGCTGACGACCGGCACCGGGCAGGCGGCGATTGCACGCGCTATGGTCTCGAGGTTGAACGTCCACAGGTCCTCGAGTGACCCGCCGCCACGGGTGAGCAACGCGGCATCCGGCCGCACACCGAGCCCGGCCGGCCAGCTCGACAACACATCGAACGCCTTCAGAATCTGCGGCTCGGCATCGTTGCCTTGTACCGCAACGCCGAGCAATGTGACGCGTATCGTTGGACAACGCCGCCGCAACACAGACAGCACATCGCGCAACGCCGCCCCGCTGCGCGAGCTGATCACCGCGACATGTGCTGGATAGCTGGGCAGTTCGCGTTTGCGCGCCGACGCGAACAGCCCTTCGTCATCGAGTTTGCGCTTGAGCGCGTCGAACGCAGCGCGCAGCGCACCTTCGCCGGATGCTTCCAGATGGTCGGCGATCAACTGGAATTCGCCGCGCGCTTCATACAGGCTGACGCGGCCGCGCAGGATCACCTGCATACCATCGCGCGGCTTGAAACGCACTGATCGATTGCGATTGACGAACATCGCGCAGCGCACCTGCGCATTCGCGTCCTTCAGCGTGAAGTACCAGTGCCCGCTGCCGGGCGCGCGCAGATTCGACAGCTCACCTTCCACCCAGACCAGTGCGAAGCGCTCTTCGAGCGTGAAGCGCGCTGCGCCGGCCAGTTGGCTGACACTGAGCACGAGTCGGTCTGGAGTGCCGCGGATCATTGGTGCATTTTACAGAAGCGGGCTACAGATGCCGGCCCCGGATGTGGGCCGATTGAGCAGAAGTCGTTGCCAGCGTATTGATCGGCGAGTAGAGTCGCGCGTTTAATTTCGCACAGGAGGCCTCGCCCATGTTGCGGATTGCAAACGACGCGCTCACCTTTGACGACGTTTTGCTGTTGCCAGCCTTGTCCCACGTACTGCCCTCCGAAGTCGATCTGAAGTCCCGCCTGACCCGCACCATCACTTTGAACATTCCGCTGATGTCCGCCGCAATGGATACGGTGACCGAGTCGCGGCTGGCCGTTGCGATGGCACAGGAGGGCGGCATCGGTATCGTGCACAAGAACATGACGATCGAGCAGCAAGCGCGCGAAGTACGTTCCGTCAAGAAATTCGAAAGCGGCATCATCCGCGATCCGATCACGATCACGCCGGACCGTACCGTCGGCGAATTACTCACCCTGACGCGTGAACACAATATTTCCGGCGTCCCGGTGGTGTCGGGTCGCGATCTCGTCGGCATCGTCACCAGCCGCGACGTTCGCTTCGAGCCGCGCATGGACGTCAAGATTGCCGAAGTGATGACCGGCAAGGACAAACTGGTCACCGCTAAAGAAGGCGCCGACACGGAAGAGATCCGTGAGCTGTTACATCGGTATCGGATCGAGAAAGTGCTGATCACCAACGATCGCTTCGAGTTGGTCGGGCTGATCACCGTCAAGGACATGGACAAAGCGCGCATGTACCCGAACGCGTGCAAGGACGAACACGGCCGCCTGCGGGTCGGCGCCAGCGTCGGTACCGGCGCTGACACGGACGATCGCGTGATGGCGCTGATCGAAGCGGGTGTCGATGTGCTGGTGGTCGATACCGCACATGGACATTCGAAGCGCGTACTCGACCGCATCAGTTGGATCAAGCAGAAGTTCCCTGACGTGTCGCTGATCGGCGGCAACGTCGCAACCCGCTCCGGTGCACGCGCACTGGCGGAAGCGGGGGTCGACTCAGTAAAAGTGGGCATCGGCCCGGGCAGCATCTGCACCACGCGGATCGTCTCCGGCATTGGCGTGCCGCAGGTGACGGCGGTATCGCAGGTCGCAGAGGAACTCGAAGCCGACGGCATCCCGGTGATCGCTGACGGCGGTATTCGCTATTCGGGCGACATTGCAAAAGCGTTGGTGGCCGGTGCCAATGTCGTGATGGTCGGTAGTTTACTGGCCGGCACCGACGAGGCGCCCGGTGAGGTCGAGTTGTACCAGGGCCGCACGTATAAGTCCTATCGCGGCATGGGCTCGCTGGGCGCGATGACGCAGCCGAACGGCTCGAGCGATCGCTATTTTCAGGACACACCCGGTGATGACGTTGGACGCAAGCTGGTGCCGGAGGGTATCGAAGGTCGCGTGGCGTATCGCGGGCCGATGGGTCCGATTGTGGTGCAGTTGATGGGCGGGTTGCGCGCGGCGATGGGCTACACGGGTTCGGCGGATATCGAGACGATGCGCTCCCGGCCGGAGTTCGTGCGGGTGACTCACGCGAGCATGATCGAGAGCCATGTGCACGACGTCAGCATCACGAAAGAAGCGCCGAACTATCCGGTCAGTTGACGCCGATTGAACGCGCAGGCAACCAAGGGTCTCCATGAGGAGCGGCTCCTCGTCATCGATTTTGGCGCCCAATATACGCAATTGATCGCGCGGCGCGTTCGCGAAGCCGGCGTTTACTGCGAGATTCATCCGTTCGATATTCCCGCCGAGTTCATTCGTGAATTCGACCCGCGCGGTATCGTGCTGTCGGGTGGCCCCGAGACCGTCACCAGCGACAGCACGCCGCGGGTTCCTGATGCGGTATTCGAACTCGGCGTGCCGATTCTCGGTATCTGCTACGGCATGCAGGCGCTGGCACAGCAACTCGGCGGCCGCGTGCAGGGGTCGCAACAGCGCGAATTCGGGCATGCGCGTATTCGTATCGAGAAGCAGTCGGCGTTGCTCTCCGCGTTGCCGTCGATACGTGACGGCGAACTCGATGTCTGGATGAGCCATGGCGACAAGGTCGTCGAACTGCCGCCCGGCTTCGAATGCATCGCCTCCACATTGAGCGCACCGATCGCGGCTATGGCGGACGAATCGAGATCGATCTATGCGGTACAGTTCCACCCCGAAGTGACCCATACCGCAGACGGTGCCGAAATGATTCGCCGTTTCGCGCGCGATATCTGCAAGTGCCGCGGGTTGTGGACACCGCAGAACATCATTGCTGACGCAATCACGATGGTGCGCGAGCAGGTCGGTGACGGTAAGGTGGTGCTGGGATTGTCCGGCGGTGTCGATTCGAGTGTCGTTGCCGCATTGCTGTCGCGCGCGATCGGCGATCAACTCACGTGCGTATTCGTCGATCACGGCTTGTTGCGTCTGGGTGAGCGCGAAGAGGTCGAGCAGACGTTTTCGCCATCGAATGCACTCAGTCTGAATCTGATCTGCGTGGACGCGGCCGAGGAATTTCTCAGCAATCTGCGCGGTGCTTCGGACCCGGAAGACAAACGCAAGATCATTGGCCGCACGTTCATCGACGTATTCGATCGCGAGGCGCACCGCATTCCGGGAGTCGAATGGCTCGCGCAGGGCACCATCTATCCCGACGTCATCGAGTCAGCCGCGACTAAATTCGGCAAGGCCCACGTGATCAAGTCGCACCATAATGTCGGCGGCCTGCCGGCGCGCATGAAATTGAAGCTGATCGAACCGCTGCGCGAACTGTTCAAGGACGAAGTGCGCCGCGTGGGCCTTGCGCTGGGGTTGCCGGAGACGATGGTGATGCGCCACCCATTTCCCGGCCCCGGTCTCGGCGTACGGATTCTCGGTGAAATCAACGCCGAATATGCCGATACGTTGCGGCGCGCCGATGCGATTTTCATCGATACGCTGCGCCGGGAGGGCTACTACGACAAGGTCAGCCAGGCATTTGCGGTGTTCCTGCCCGTGCGGTCGGTCGGCGTCGTTGGCGATGCGCGGCGCTATGCGCACGTCATCGCGTTGCGCGCGGTGGAAACGACAGACTTCATGACGGCGCGCTGGGCACACTTGCCGTATGAATTGATCGCTGCTGTCTCGAATCAGATCATCAATGAAATCGACGGTGTATCCCGGGTTGTTTACGATGTGTCGTCGAAGCCGCCCGCGACGATCGAGTGGGAATAGCCGTTTGCCATATCCAGTTGATCGCGAGAGCATCGAGGGCGCGAAACCATTTCGTACACGTCAAAGCAACGTAAGGAGCCCAGATCAATGAGTCTCATCAGTTTTCTGCAGGATGCCGGCGAGAAGCTATTCAGCCCCGCGCACACGGCGGAAACGCAGGCAAAGCCGGACGTCGCCGCACTCAACGCCACCGCATCGGAGGCGATCAAGAAGTACATCACCGCGCAGGGCCTGAACGTGAGCAATCTCGACGTGAAGTATGACGGCGCCAGCCAAACCGTTGCGGTTGCAGGTGTGGCGGCCGACCAGGCCACCAAAGAGAAAGTGGCATTGTGCTGCGGCAACGTGCGTTCTGTTGCCAAGGTCGATGACCAGTTGACTGTTGCCGCGGCCGCGCCTGCGTCGGCCTTTCGCGAGGTGAAATCCGGCGATACGCTGTCGAAGATTGCCAAGGAAGCGTATGGCAATGCGTCGGCGTACATGAAGATCTTCGACGCGAACAAGCCGATGCTGTCGGATCCAAACAAGATCTACCCGGGGCAGATGCTGCGCATTCCGCCGGCCTGATCGGTCGGCGCACAGACACATGGACCTCGGCATCCGTGGCAAACAGGCGATCGTCAACGGAGGCAGTGCTGGCCTCGGGCGCGGCAGTGCGCTCGCGCTGGCGCGTGAAGGTGTGAATGTCGTGATCTCCGCACGCGGCGAAGAGCGGCTGCGGGATACCTGTTCTGACATCGCGCGCGAAACCGGCGCAACGGTCACTGCGGTGATGGCGGACCACAGCACCACCGCGGGCCGGGCGAAGATTCTTGCCGCATGTCCGCGCCCGGACATTCTGGTGATGACGTGCTCGCCACCGCAGGTCACCGGTGATTATCTGGCGATCGAACCCGAGGATTGGCAGGCCAATCTCGCGGTGACGTTGATCAGCCCGGTGGAGTTCATCCGCGCCACGATCGGCGGCATGATCGAACGCAAGTGGGGGCGCATCGTCAACATCGGTACCGGTTCCGCCAAGTATCCGGTGGAGATCCGCATTTTGTCCGGCGCGCCACGCGCGGCACTCAACAACTATATGGTTGCGGTGTCGAAGAAGGTGGCGCGGCACAATGTGATCCTCAACAATCTACTGCCCGGCATGCATCACACGGCTGGAATCGAACAGGGTTTCAACGATCGTGCGGCTGCCAATGGTACGACCTACGCTGAGGAGGCTGCGAAGTTCGCGCGACAAGTCCGCATCCCTCAGGGCGGCTTCGGCGATGCAGAAGACTTCGGTGTGTTCTGCGCGCTGCTGTGTAGTCGGCAGGCAAAATATGTCGTGGGCCAGAGCCTGGCGATCGATGGTGGAGTGGGCAACAGCACGTTCTGAATTGCGGTATTGCATCTGCAGACGGTTGAACAATGATGCGCGTTCTCGTGACAGGGCTGAGCGGACTCATTGGGCGTGCGTTGATGGACGAGATACGCACGGAGCATGACGTCTCGGCATTGAACCGCGGTGCGGTGAATGGCGTTCCCACCACGCGCGCGAGCATCGACGACTTCAACGGAATTCAGCGGGCATTTGCTGGCCAGGATGTGGTGATTCATCTCGCGGCGCAGATTCACGACGGCGTTGGCTGGGATGCGTTGCTGGCCACCAATGTCGTCGGCACGCGCAATGTGTTCCAGGCGGCCGCGGATGCCGGCGTGCGGCGCGTGGTGTTTGCCAGCAGTGGCGCGGTTGTCGCGGGCTGGGAACTGGTGCCGCCGTATGCACAACTGGTTGCCGGCGAGTACGACGGCATCGGTCAGGTGCCGTTGATCGACGAGTCGATGCCGACGCGGCCGCGGAATCTCTACGCAAGCACGAAAGTGTGGGGCGAGGCGCTTGGGCGGCATTTCGCCGACAATCACGGGCTCGAGGTTGTGTGTTTGCGCATCGGCTATGCGCACACAGCAGATCGGCCGCAAGACGCGCGCCAGTTTTCAGTGTGGAACAGCCGGCGCGACGTGGTGCAGGCGATCCGGCTCGCGATGACTGCGAATCTCCCGGACCGGTACGAGCAGTTCTTTGTGCTGTCGAACAATCGTTATGGGTATCGCAGCATCGAGCGGGCGCGACGCTTGCTGGGCTACGAGCCAATGGATGCGGCTGAGGATTTTCGTTAGCTATGCGGCAGAGGGTCAGAGTGCTTCATTCGACGTGGAGCCACGGCTGCTTGTTTGGGTGAAGCACTCTGACCCTATCTCAACCTTCGGTCAGCGTCAGCAGAATGTCTGCATACCAAGCGCAGTTCAAACCGAGTGCTTCGTCGAGTTCCAGGTCGCGCGTACCGACATCCAGGCGTGCCGAATGCACACCAAGCAGAAGCCACGGCAAATCGTCGTGGCGGTCGTCGTGATGTGGCGCGCGCATGACTACCGATGCGCCGCTGACGCCACGATGCGTCCGTGCATCTGTCAGGAAGTAGCCCTTGCCCTGGAAACGCAGGCCGAACGACGACGCATTGACCGCGTGGCGCACGACCGGCATGTGGTGCAGCGTGTCGTGAAAGCCGAGCGGAAATCCGACCAGCAGCAGTGACGTGCCCACCTCGACCTGATCGAGGGAGTCAGGCAGATGGTCCGGTGTGAACGCGCGATACACGGCAGTTGCAGGCCAAGCCGCGCGCTCGATCTCGATCACCGCGACATCCACTTCTCCTGCGGCGTCCACTGCCTGACGCCACAGGCTTTTGCGATTGCGGTACAGCGGAATCGAAAATCCGGTGGATTTCGCCAGATTGTTGGCGTCGATGTGCAGTTCGATTTCGATGCGATCGGGGGTATGTTTGCTCGGCTTGTCGATCATCACGTGACGGCTCGTCACCAGAAACAGCCGGCCATCGCGTTCGAAATAGAAACCGCTTGCGTTGGTCAACGGATGCTGTCCATCGAACGTAGAGACGCGCGCCGAGGTCAACAGCAGGGATTCAATCACGGTGCATCACAGCTCGTTCACGATTTCAGGCCTGGCACGTTACGTCGCGGGCGAACTGTTCGATCGTGGCCATCAGTCGCTCATGCGGCAGCACGCCGTTGTACATCCACGCGAATATCCAGTCGATCGGCAATCGCGCGCGCATTGAATCGAGCTGGCGCCGCACGGTGTCGACGGTGCCGATCAGCACCAGGCCGAGTTCGATCATCTCCTCGATGCTGAGCATTGCACCGGTATCGGGATCGGTGAGCCCTCGATTGAAGCCGAACGGCGCAAACCACGCGCCGCCGACGAATCCCGCCGATTGGCCCCACAGCGCGCGCGCCTCGGTATCGCTGTCGGCGATGATCAGATCGCGCAGATAGCCGATGCCATCGCCGAGCGGGCGGCCGGATTGCTGCGCGTAGAGTTCGAACAGTACGCGTTCACGCTTTGGATGTAGCGGCGGCAAAATTGCCGTGACGCCTTCACGCGCACACCAGGCAATGCTGTTCTGTGACGATGCGAACGGCTGAAAGATCGGTGGGTGCGGCTGCTGCAGCGGTTTCGGTACCACGCCGACTGCCTTCAACGTGCCGGTTTCCGAACCTTTACCATACAGCTTCGAAGCCTCCAGGTCCCAAGGCGTCCCGGCGCGTGGGATCTGCCAGTATTTGCCGTCGAACTGCAGCAGCGAGTCCGACCACGCGGCCTTGACGATGCGAAAGTTCTCTTCGAATGCTTCACGGTTCGTTGCATCGATGTCGTCGTGCTGATCCGGCAGCGCGCCGCCGATACCGTGAGTCTGCTGCGCATAGATATCGACCCAGCGCCGCTGGTAACCGCGCGCGAAGCCCGCATTGGCGCGCCCGCCGGTCATGTGATCGAGCATCGCGATGTCTTCAGCGACCCGTAGCGGATTGTTCGCCGGCAGCACAATGCCGAGTTGGCCGACGCGGATGTGCTTGGTCTGCATGCCGATGAACAGGTCGAGCAGTACCGGGTTGTTCGACAACTCGAAACCCTCGATGTGCAGGTGGTGCTCGGTGAACGAAATCGAATCGTAGCCGAGCGAGTCGGCGAGGCGCGCCTGCGCGGCGACATCGTGCAGCATCGTCTGGTAGAGGTCGCGGCGGGCGCCGGCCATTCCGGCGGTGATGTCCGCGTGGCTGCCGACGATCGGCAGGTAGAAAAGCGATACCTTCATGGCCAGTCTTATGGAAAACGCTCGTTGAGCTTACCTCAGCCGCCCGGCCTGCGTATCATGCGCAGCCTTCAAGGTTCGGCAGAATAAGGCTCGGCAGAATCGGGTGGCTGCGGATCACGAGACATTCATGCGACGCGCGCTCGATTGGGCCGCGTGCGCCGCGCGGGCGGGTGAAGTACCAGTCGGTGCCGTCGTCGTGCACGGTGGCGAGGTGATTGGTGAGGGTGCCAATCAGCCGATCGGCAGCCACGATCCCACCGCCCACGCGGAAATCGTTGCGTTGCGCGCCGCTGCATCGCGGCTCGGCAACTACCGCTTGCCCGGCGCGACGCTGTACGTGACGGTGGAACCTTGCACGATGTGTGCGGGGGCGCTGATCCACGCGCGCATTGCAGCGTTGGTGTTCGGCGCACGCGAACCGCGTGCGGGCGCGATCGTCAGCACCGCAACCGTGCTCGACAACGCCTCGCTCAACCATCGCGTTGCAGTCGTCGAAGGGGTGCTTTCGGAGCCGAGCGGCGCACTGTTGCGGGAGTTCTTTCGGATGCGCCGCCAAGCGCGTGTCCATGCGTCACGTATAATCGGGCCTCCTCGTTCGCAGGATGGCCAATGACGCACGCGCTGCGGGTGCTGCCCGGACCGCCGGCGTTTTCCGCGTTTCGGCTGGCCAAGATTCTCGACCAGGTGCGCAACCGCGCGCCGGATGTTTCGGCGCTGTTTGCTCAATACGTGCATGTGCTGGCACTTGATGCGGCGCTGACGGCTTCGGAGAGGGGCAGGGCGGAGATGCTGCTCGAGTACGGGCCGCGATCGAATCTGCCACCCCGTGTCGGCGAGGCGCGTTTGACAGTATTGCCACGTCCCGGAACCATTTCGCCGTGGTCGAGCAAGGCGACCGACATATTTCGCATCTGCGGACTCTCTGGTGTAACACGCGTGGAGCGGGGCGTACGCTGGTACGTTCAGGGAAACGCCTCGGTTGGCGATATCGCACCGGTCCTTCACGACCGGATGACCCAGTGTGTGATGGTTGGGGACGACTTCTCGACGTTGTTCGGCACCCACACGCCGCGGCCGCTAACGACGATTCCGTTTACGGCGAATGGGCGCGCAGCGCTGGTCTTCGCCAACGCTTCGCTGGGGCTCGCGCTCAGCGATGTCGAAATCGATTATCTGGCAAATGCCTACCGCGAACTGGGCCGCGACCCGACCGATGTCGAATTGATGATGTTCGCGCAGGCCAATTCCGAGCATTGCCGGCACAAGATTTTCAATGCGCGGTGGACGATCGACGGCACCGCGGCGCCTCTGTCGCTGTTCGACATGATTCGCAACACGCATCGGCACATCAACGGTGCCGGCATTCTGTCAGCGTATTCCGACAATGCAGCGGTTATTGAGGGGTATCGGACCGAACGCTGGGACGTCGAGCCGCACAGCAAGCGCTATCGCTATGTTGCCGAACCGGTGCACGTGCTGATGAAGGTGGAGACCCACAATCATCCCACCGCGATCGCACCGTATCCGGGTGCCGCGACGGGGTCGGGGGGCGAGATTCGCGACGAAGGCGCGGTCGGCCGTGGCTCGAAACCAAAAGCGGGACTTGTCGGATTCACAACCTCGCATCTGAATATTCCTGGTGACGCGCAACCGTGGGAAATCGCCACCGGCAAACCAGATCGTATCGTCTCGGCACTCGACATCATGCTGGAGGGGCCAATCGGCGCCGCTGCGTTCAACAACGAATTCGGCCGGCCGGCGCTGACGGGCTATTTCCGTACGTTCGAGTACGCCGCGAACCCCAACGATCTGTCCAGGGTGCGCGGCTACCACAAGCCGGTGATGGTTGCCGGCGGCATCGGCACGGTGCGCGGTGAGCACGTGAGCCCCGTGCCGTTTACCGGCGTCACGCGACTGGTGGTGCTCGGTGGACCGTCGATGTTGATCGGCCTTGGCGGCGGTGCGGCGTCTTCGATGGCATCCGGCCAGAGCGATTCGAACCTCGATTTCGCATCGGTGCAGCGCGACAACGCCGAAATGCAGCGCCGCTGTCAGGAAGTGATCGATGCGTGCGTGGCGCTGGGTGCGGCGAATCCGATCCGGCGCATCCACGATGTGGGCGCAGGCGGGCTGTCGAACGCGCTGCCCGAACTGGCCAAGGACGCGGGACTGGGCGGCCGTTTCGAGATACGCCGCGTGCCAAGTGCCGATCCCGGGCTTGCGCCGCTGGAGATCTGGTGCAACGAGGCGCAGGAGCGCTATGTCCTGGCAGTTGGTCAAGGCGATCTGGCGACGTTCGAGGCGATCTGCGAGCGTGAGCGCTGCCCGTTTGCGATTGTTGGCGATGCGACGCGTGAGCCGCGCCTGGTTGTCGAGGACGCTGCATTCGACAACCGACCCGTTGATCTACCGATGGATGTGCTGTTCGCCAGAGTACCGAAACTGCAACGTTCGTTTGCGCGCCGTGCGCTACCGGCGTTGCCGCTGCAACTGGCGAACGTAACACTCGCCGACGCGCTAGATCGCGTATTGCGTTTCCCGTCGGTCGGCTCGAAGCAGTTTCTCATCACAATCGGCGACCGCAGCATTACCGGCTTTGTGGTGCGCGACCAGATGGTGGGACCGTGGCAGGTACCGGTTGCCGATGCGGCGGTAACGTCGCTCGGCTTCAAGACCTTGCAAGGTGAGGCAATGGCGATGGGCGAACGCTCGCCGCTCGCGTTGATCGATCCTGCAGCCTCGGCGCGCATGGCGGTCGCCGAAGCGCTGACGAATCTAGCGTCGGTGGAGGTGGCAGATTTGTCGCGCGTCGTATTGTCCGCGAACTGGATGGCGGCGGCCGGTCATGAGCACGAAGATCAGGCGCTGTTCGATGCGGTAGCGGCGGTGGGTCTTACGTTGTGTCCGGCGCTCGGCATTGCGATTCCAGTCGGCAAGGACAGCCTGTCGATGCATACGCAGTGGCGCGACGGCAGCGGCGAGCACACCGTCACCGCGCCGGTGACGTTGATCGTATCCGCGTTCGCGCCCGTGCCCGACGTGCGCAGCGTGGCAACGCCGGTATTGCGCCTCGACCGCGAGCGTGACACGGGTTCGGGAAGCCATTCGGCGACCCGATTGTTGTTGATCGATCTCGGCCGCGGCGCGAACCGACTTGGTGGCAGCGCGCTCGCACAGACGTACCGCCAACTCGGCGACGACTGCCCGGACGTCGACGATGCCGCCGCGCTGGCCGGGTTCTTTCGGGTGATCCAGGATTTGCTGCGGACTTCAACGATCCTCGCGTATCACGACCGCTCCGACGGCGGGTTGATCGTCAGCGCGCTCGAGATGGCGTTCGCCGGACGTTGCGGTGTCGACTTGGACCTGTCGGTGCTGAACGTGACGTCCGAGGCCGACGCGCTTGCGCCGCTGTTTGCCGAGGAACTCGGTGCGGTACTGCAGGTGGCAGAGTCCGATGTTGTCGAAGTGCGGCAGCGTCTTGCTGCGATCGGGCTTGATGATTGCGCACATGACATCGGCGCACCACAAGCCGGACGGCGCGTAACCATACGAAGTGGGCCGCGCGTGTGGCTGACGGCCGACGCCGCGACATTGCAGGCTCGTTGGGCAGAAACCAGTTACCGGATGCAGCGGTTGCGCGACGATCCGGAATGCGCGGACGAAGAGTTTGCACTGATCGCAGCGGACGATCCGGGAATGAGCGTGGCGCTGACGTACGCGCCCGACGACGACGTTGCGGCGCCATACGCCAACGCGCCGTCCATCAATAAAGGTGCGCGGCCGCGCGTGGCAGTATTACGTGAACAGGGCGTCAACAGTCACCTCGAAATGGCAGCGGTATTCGAGCGCGCCGGCTTCGATCCGTTCGACGTACACATGAGTGATCTGCTGGCCGGGCGACGTACGCTGGATGAATTCAACGCGCTCGTAGTCTGCGGTGGCTTTTCGTACGGCGACGTTCTCGGTGGTGGTGGCGGCTGGGCGAAATCGATTCTGTACCACGAGCACATCCGCGACGCATTTGCCGCATTTTTCGTCCGGGATACGTTGAGTCTCGGCGTGTGCAACGGTTGCCAGATGTTCGCGCAACTGAAGGAATTGATTCCGGGCGCCCAGCATTGGCCGCGTTTCGTGCGCAATCGATCGGAACAGTTCGAAGCACGCGCAAGCCTTGTGCGTATCAACCGGGTGAACTCGCCGTGGCTCGACGGCATGGCCGGTTCCGTGTTGCCGATTGCGGTGGCGCACGGCGAGGGCCGCGCTGAGTTCGATGATACGGACAGTCTGGCGCGATTGAGGCGCGATCATCGCGTTGCGCTGCAATTCGTCGACAACCATCATCGAGTTGCCAACCGCTATCCGGCGAACCCGAATGGCGCGGTGGACGGAATCGCCGGAGTCGTCAATGAAGACGGCCGTGTGCTGGCGGTGATGCCGCATCCCGAGCGCGTGTTCCGGACGATCAACAATTCATGGCACCCGGACGAGTGGAGTGAAGACGGCCCGTGGCTGCGGTTGTTCAGAAACGCGCGGGTGGCGCTCGGCTGACCGCCTCGATCGTCAGGGTGGCTTCGCGTAGATGATGTCGCCGACCCGCACCGGAAAGACTCCGCCGCTGCGATCCCGAAAATAGTGCTGCAGCGTATCGCGGATCACCGGGAATGCGAGTTCATCCCACGGAATGTCGGATTCAGCGAACAGCCGAACGTCAGTTGATTCCCAACCGGGACGGAAGTCCAGATCGAGCAGGTTGGCGCGAAAGAACATATACACCTGCGAGATGTGCGGCAGGCTGAACACAGTGTAAAGGCCCTCGATCGCAACGTTGGCGCACGCTTCTTCGCGCGTCTCGCGCATCGCGCCTTCGCTGCTGGTTTCGCCGTTTTCGAGAAAGCCGGCCGGTAGTGTCCAGAATCCCAAACGCGGCGCGATCGCGCGGCGGCAGAGCAACACCTGATCCTGATGCACCGGCAGGCAGCCGGTGATGATTTTCGGGTTCTGGTAGTGAATCGTTCCGCAGCCGTCACAGACGAAGCGCTCGCGGTTATCGCCGCTCGGGATTCGCCGTTCGACCGGCCTGCCGCAGCTGCTGCAGTAGTTCACGAGCACACTGATCGTAACAGCGCCCGCAAACGCGGCCCCGACGGCAACGGTAGGTTCCGAAGGTTCATGCGTGTTCTTCGCCGGCGCGGCGAAATCCCACCACCGTACCGGTCGCGCGCGGTGTCGGCCGAAAGCCGTCCGGCGCGTTCAGTGCGTTGTGCAGTTCGCACAGGGACTGGTGCATCAGTTGCGATAACCGCACACAAGCGGCCAACGCGTCGGGCGACCGGCGACGTTCCATTTCGATGCGGAACTTGAGCCCTTCGAGGCGCCGACGCGATGCCGCGCGTGGCGCGTGCTTGATGATGTCGTCAGTCAGCAATCGGGCCAGTGCCTCGAGTGCCTCCGGATCGCGCTGAGCCAGTTCCGCCAGCACGTCGAAGGCCGGTAGCGATCTGCGAATGCGTGGTTCCTGCATGGCTGAATACCCTCTGCCTGCAACTATGCACGAGGTGGCGCCTCGTCGGCCAGTGTGAATTCGTGGCGGCGGAAGGCTTTCTCGACCGTCGCTTCGAATGCGACAATGCGCGCCAATCAAGTTGGCGGCGAAAGGGCATGATCTATCAACTTGGCGAACGACGCGTGCGCGCAGAAGGCGACTATTACGTTGCCGATTCGGCCGTGGTGATCGGCGCGGTGCTGTTGAAATCGAACGCGAGCGTGTGGTTCAACGCGGTGCTTCGCGGCGACAACGAATTGATCACGGTTGGCGAGAACTCGAACGTCCAGGATGGCTCGGTGCTGCATACCGATCCGGGCTGTCCACTGGTGATAGGTAGCCACGTCACGATCGGTCACAAGGTGATGCTGCATGGCTGCACGATCGGCGACAACAGTCTCGTCGGCATCAACTCGGTGATTCTGAACGGCGCCACGATTGGCCAAAACTGCCTGATCGGCGCCAATGCGCTGATCACGGAAGGCAAACATATTCCCGACAACAGCATGGTGCTCGGCGCGCCGGGCAAGGTGGTTCGCGAACTGACGCCGCAGCAGATTGAAGGCCTGCGGATGTCGGCGCTGCACTATGTCGAAAATGCGCGTCGTTTCAAACGCGATCTGCAACCCCAGACCAGCGTCGATCGGTGAGCAGCTTCCGATGACGTCGTTGGGTACGCCGCTAACGCCCGGTGCCAAGCGAGTGATGCTGTTGGGTTCCGGTGAACTCGGCAAGGAAGTGACGATCGAGCTGCAGCGGTTTGGCGTCGAAGTGATCGCCGTGGACCGCTATGCGAACGCACCCGGGATGCAGGTGGCGCATCGCGCCCACGTCATCAACATGCTCGACGGCGCGGCGCTGCGTGCGGTGATCACGGCTGAGCATCCGCACCTGGTCGTGCCCGAGATCGAAGCGATCGCCACGCAAACGCTCGTCGACATGGAGCGTGACGGCCTGCACGTGATTCCGACGGCGCGCGCTGCGCGCCTGACGATGGATCGCGAAGGCATTCGTCGTCTTGCCGCCGAAACGCTCGGCGTACCGACATCGGCTTACCGATTCGCTGACACGCTCGATGGCTTTCGCAGCGCGATTGCCGATGTCGGCATGCCGTGCGTCGTGAAACCGGTGATGAGCAGTTCAGGCAAGGGCCAGTCGGTGGTGCACAACGCCGATGGCATCGATGCGTCGTGGCAGTACGCGCAATCGGGATCGCGCGCAAATACCGGTGCCGTGATCGTCGAAGGTTTCATCGATTTCGACTACGAAGTTACGTTGTTGACGTTGCGAACGCGCGATGCCACGTCGTTCTGTGCACCGATCGGTCACCGGCAGGTCGATGGCGATTATCACGAGTCGTGGCAGCCGCAACCGATGAGCGATGCGGCGCTCGCGGAGTGCGAGCGGATCGCACTGTTGGTGACCGATGAACTGGGCGGCTGCGGCATCTTCGGAGTCGAATTTTTCGTTCGCGGCGATGACGTATGGTTCAGCGAGGTGTCGCCGCGGCCGCACGACACCGGCATGGTGACGATGATCAGCCAGGACCTTTCCGAGTTCGCGCTGCACGCGCGCGCAATTCTGGGCCTGCCGGTACCGGCCATCGAACAGCGCGGTCCTTGCGCATCGGCGGTGATTCTCGTCGAAGGCGACTGCGATCGCGTCGTGTTCGATGGGCTCGATCAGGCGCTGGCCCTGGCCGGGGTACAGATTCGCCTGTTCGGTAAGCCCGAGGTGCGTGGTAAACGGCGCATGGGCGTTGCGCTCGCATCCGGTCATGACATTGCCGATGCGCGCACGAAGGCGCGCACGGCCGCCGCTGCGATCAAAGTGCGCCTCGAGTAACGCGAATGTTTGCGTGCGGCGCCTGTCGCGATGCACTGCTTTCACGGTGTACCGAGTGGGCTATCGCGCGCCGTAGATTGTTTAGGCGCTTGGCAAGACCGAGGCCGAACGCTATAGTCGCGATGTTATTGGCAGACGATCTGCAGCTCAACGTGTACCGTGTCGATCAAAGCTATATCGCTCTCCTTGCTCTGCTGCGACTGCCGGCCTAGCCGGCTATTACCCCCCGATCAGGGCGCACGCCCACCCCATTTCCCCGACTCACCGTATTCACGCACGAGGTTTCGCCATGAGCGAGAGCGAGCAGCAGACATTCAGCAAGCAGTCCGGCGCTAGCGAGCAGGGCAGCGGCGGCAAACAAGGCCGGGCCAGCGGCATCGGCAGCGAACAAGGAAGCGCCGGCAACGCCCGCGGGGCGATGCCGTTCCAGAAGTATCGAGCCTTTGCGCCGATTGATCTGAAAGATCGTCGATGGCCCAACAATGCGATCACGCGCGCGCCGCGCTGGTGCAGCGTCGATCTGCGCGACGGCAATCAGGCGCTGGTCGATCCGATGGACGTCGACGAAAAGCTCGCGATGTGGGATTTGCTGCTCGAGGTCGGCTTCGCCGAAATCGAAGTGGGTTTTCCGGCCGCATCGCAGCCCGATTTCGATTTCATTCGACGCATCATCGACGAAGACCGCATCCCGCCGCATGTGACCATTCAGGTGTTGTGCCAGGCGCGTAGCGAACTGATCGAACGCACCGTCGAGGCGCTGGCCGGGACGCGCAATGCGGTGTTTCATCTGTACAACTCGACATCCACGCTGCAGCGCCGGGTGGTTTTCGGCCTCGACCGCAGCGGCATCATCGATCTGGCGGTGCAGGGCACGCACATGGTGAAGAACGCATTGCGCGCGTTGCCCGATACCAACATCACGTTCGAATATTCGCCGGAGAGCTTCACGGGTACCGAACTCGATTTCGCGGTGGACATCTGCGCAGCGGTCGCGGCGGAGTGGGGCGCGACTTCAGCCAAGCCGATCATCATCAATCTGCCGTCGACAGTGGAGATGGCGACGCCGAACGTCTATGCGGATCAGATCGAATGGTTCATCCGCAATTTCCCGCAGCGCGACAGCATCATCGTCAGTCTGCATACGCATAACGATCGCGGAACCGGCATTGCCGCCACCGAACTCGCGTTGATGGCTGGTGCTCAACGGGTCGAAGGCACTCTGTTCGGTAACGGCGAGCGTACCGGCAACTGCGATCTCGTGACGATGGCGATGAATATGTTCTCGCAGGGCGTGGATCCGGAGCTGGACTTCCGACAGATGCGTCGCGTCAAAGAAACCGTCGAGACGATCAACAAATTGCCGGTACACGAACGCCATCCATACGCCGGCGAACTGGTGTTCACGGCATTTTCGGGATCGCACCAGGACGCGATCCGTAAAGGCATGGCGCTGGTCGACGCAGATCACTGGGAAGTGCCTTATCTGCCGATCGATCCAGCAGATGTAGGTTCCTCGTACAAAGAGACGGTGCGGGTGAACAGCCAGTCGGGCAAAGGCGGCGTCGGCTTCATACTCGAGGAATTCTTCGGCATCAACCTGCCGCGGGAGATGCTCGCGCAGTTCAGTAAATCGGTACAGGCGCTGACCGAGCGACTCGACCGCGAGGTCAAGCCTGACGAAATCATGAAGGCGCTGATCGAGATGTATCAGACCGATACGGGGCCGTACCGCCTTGTCGAATACGATCTGCAGCATGGCGCGGCGGGCGCGCAGCGCTGCAACGCGGTTATCGAAGCCTCTGAGCAGATGGTGACGATTTCAGGTGAAGGCTCTGGTCCGATCGAGGCGTTCGTCAACGGTCTGGTCAACGCGCTGAACGAGCCGCTGAACATCATCGATTACCACGAGCACGCGATGTCGACGGGTAAGGACGCGCAAGCGATCTGCCTGCTGGCGATCGACGATGGCGCGCAGGGGCGTATCTACGGCATCGGTGTGTCGGCCAACACGATCACCGCGTCTCTGACGGCGATCGTCTCGGCGATGAACCGACGCTGGGCAGATCGTTGACAGGATGCTCAAAGCCTCCTGTTAACGAGCCGTTCGAGGATCAGTCGCCGAGTACCTGTATCTTGACGTTGATGATCATGTTGTCCTTGATCTGCAACGTCTCGAACAGGTAGTCGCCGATCCGCATGCACAGATTGGTCTCCGGAATGAACTCGAGATGTTCGAGAATCAGGCCGTTCAGCGTGCGCGGACCGTCTATCGGCAGATGCCAGCCGAGTGAGCGGTTGATGTCGCGAATCAGCGCGGTGCCGTCGATGAAGAACGATCCATCCGCTTGCGGATGGATCTCCGGCATGGTTGACGAGAAGTCGGTGGTGAACTCGCCGACGATTTCCTCGAGGATATCCTCCAGTGCGACGATGCCCTGAATGTCGCCGTACTCGTCCACGACCAGCGCAATTCGGCGTTTCTGCTTCTGAAAATTGAGCAGTTGCGTGTGCAGCGCGGTACCTTCCGGGATGAAGTAAGGTTCGCGCGTCAACTGCAGCAGTTCGGTCTTCGTGAAGCTGCCCTGCTGAATGAACCTGACGGTGCGACGCAGGTGCAGCATGCCGATGACGTTGTTGATGTTCTCTTTGTAAACGGGCAACCGCGTGTGCTGACTCGATGAGATCTGCACGATGATGTCTGAGATCGGACTCTCGATGTCGATGCCGACGATCTCACTGCGGGGCACCATGATGTCGTCTACGCAGACGGTTTCCAGATCGACGATGCGGATCAGCATGTCGCGGCGGCGCTTCGGAATACGCGCGCCTTCGCGCAGCATCGTGCGCAGCTCCGCCATATTTAGGTGGTCTTCGCCGGGGAGGTCGCCGCTGCGCACAAATAGCCGCACGACGAAATTGCTCATGCCGTTCACCAGCACGACGAACGGATACATCAGCGTCAATAGCGGCGTCAGTACGAATGCGGCAGGAAACGCGATGCGCTCCGGATTGCGCGCTGCAATGGTCTTCGGCGCCACCTCGCAAAGGACCAGAAATATCAACGTGACGATGAAGGGCGCGACCGCGAGTCCGGTGTCACCAAACAATTGCAAACCGATGAGTGCAGCGGCCGTTGCGCTGAGGTTGTTGACGAGGTTGTTGCCGATCAGAATCACGCCGAGCAAGCGATCGGGCCGTCTCAGCAGTCGGTGCGCTTTGCGTGCCCCCGGGTGACCTTCCTTGACGAGATGCGCGAGCCGGTAACGGTTCAACGCCATCATCCCGGTTTCCGATCCGGAGAAGAACGCCGATAGCAGGATGAGAATCCCGATCGATCCAAGGAGCACGGGGACGTGAAACTCTGCGTCGCCCATCAGTGTCTACCGAGCAGAATCTCGATCACGAGCTTACTGCCGATGTAGGCGAACAAGAGCAGCGTGAATCCGACGAGTGTGGCGCGGGTCGCCACCGTGCTGCGCCAGCCGAACGCATAGCGTCCCGCGAGCAACCCCGCGAACACCACCCAGGAGGCCGTCGCCAGGATCATGTGCGAGGCGACCGACTTGGCGAATACGTTGGTCAGAAACAGAAAGCCGCTGCCGATGGCCAACGTCAGCGCAATGAGACCGACCCAGAGCAGTTGGAACAACAAGGTTTCCATCGTCTGCAGCGGCGGCAGCAGGCGTACGAATCCGATTGAACTCTTTTGCCGCAGCGATCGTTCCTGGAATGCGAGGATGATCGATTGGCAGGCAGCCATTGCCAGCACCGTGTAAGCGAGGATCGATATCAGAATGTGCGCGAGCAGTCCGTCGCCGATGGCTGCACTGGGGATGACCGGTCCGTTCGATGTGATTGAACTCACGACCGACAACGCACCAAGCGGTAGCACCATGACGAACAGGTTTTCCAGCGGCTGCCAGAGCGAGCCGACATAGACGAACAGCACCAGCGTAAATCCGATCAGCGAGGCAACCGCTGGAATGCCGATGTTGATGCCGTCGGGTTGGTGCAGCACCAAGTATGCGGTCAGCGCGTGCAGCACGATCCCTGGCGTCGTTAACCACAGCAATCGACGCCTACGCACGGGGGCTTTGCGGGCGAGAGCGTTGATCTGAGTGAATGCGCCGATGAAGTAGAACGCGGCGGCGGCGAGACCCGGGTACGCTGGGTTCATGAATGTTGGATCGAGCGTGCTTGCGCGAGGAAGTCGCCCGAGTGTGACAGATGCGGTTGTGAATTCAACTTACGCATTCGACTTGCTCATTCGAAAGGGGCGGCGGCGGTTCCGCTATAATCCGTCCCATCGTTGGTGAACTCAGAGAGATCGCATGTTCGAAAACCTGTCGGAGCGCTTGACGCGGACCTTGCGAGCCGTAGCGGGCAGATCGCGGCTGTCCGATGAGAACATCAGCGACGCGCTGCGCGACGTGCGTACCGCGTTGCTGGAAGCCGACGTTGCGCTGAGCGTCGTCAAGGATTTCATCGAACGCGTGCGCGTGCGCGCGGTCGGCCAGGAGGTTGCTCAGAGTCTGACGCCCGGACAGGTGCTGGTGAAGCTGGTCCACGACGAGTTGGTCACGTTGCTGGGCGCGGCGAACGACGAACTCGACCTCACTGCTGCGCCGCCGGCAATCGTACTGATGGCCGGGTTGCAGGGTGTCGGCAAGACCACCACGGTGGCGAAACTGGCGCGATTGCTGGGTGAACGACACCGCAAGAAAGTCGCGGTGGTGAGCACAGACGTGTATCGCCCGGCGGCAATCGATCAGCTGCAAACCCTTGCGGGCGAGGTGGGTGCCGTGTTCATCGCCAGCCGCAGCGATGAAGCGCCCCTTGCGATTGCGAAACGCGCCGTTGCAGAAGCGCGCACCCGATTCGCCGACGTGCTGATCGTCGATAGTGCCGGACGATTGGCAATCGACGCAGACATGATGGCGGAAATCGCGTCGCTGCATGCGGCGCTGAATCCCGTGGAAACGCTGTTCGTCGTCGATGCGATGACGGGTCAGGATGCCGCGGTAACGGCGAAGGCATTCAACGATGCGCTGCCGCTGACCGGTGTCGTGCTCGCGAAGGTGGACGGCGATGCGCGCGGCGGTGCGGCGTTGTCGGTGCGGGCGATCACCGGCAAGCCGATCAAATTCCTCGGTATCGGCGAGAAAACCGACGCGTTGGAGCCGTTCCATCCTGATCGTATCGCGTCGCGCATTCTCGGCATGGGCGATGTGCTGACTTTGATCGAGGAAGCCGAGCGGAAGGTCGATCGCGACAAAGCGGAGCGGCTGGCGAAGAAGATCCAGAAGGGCGAGAGATTCGATCTGGAGGATTTTCGCGAGCAACTCAATCAGATGGCGAACATGGGCGGCGTTTCGAACATGCTCGAAAAGCTGCCCGGCATGGGGCAACTGCCGCAAGCGGCGCAGGCCCAACTCGGCGACGGCATGTTCAAGCGCATGGGTGTCATCATCGATTCGATGACGCGCCATGAACGGCGTTATCCGGATCTGGTCAATGGCTCGCGCAAACGGCGCATCGCGCTTGGCAGCGGCACTCAGATCCAGGATGTGAACCGCTTGCTGAAGCAGCACAAGCAGATGCAGAAGATGATGAAGAAAGTCACCAAGAAAGGTGGCATGGCGAAGATGATGCGTCAGGTCGCGAGTCTCAAAGGCGCCGCCAATCGCGGCCCGACCGGTTGAAAACCAACGCGGAACCCTCGCTGCAAATCATGTGGTGAAGGTCGGCGACGGCGTTGCCGGATCAGCTTGCTGCGCGCGATTCGCTGCTTTGCAGGGCGTCGCTGTTCCAGTAGAATACCGCGCCTTTCGCACAGAGCATTTGCATGGTCATCATTCGGCTGGCCCGCCACGGGTCGAGAAACGCGCCGTTCTATCACCTCACCGTTGCTGACCACGCCAATCGGCGCGACGGTCGGCATATAGAACGCGTAGGATTCTACAACCCGATTGCGCGCGGTAAAGCGGAACGGCTGCGCATCGATCTGGCGCGTGTCGACTACTGGTTGTCGGTGGGTGCAAAGCCGTCGGAGCGAGTCGGACACCTGATCAAGGACGCGCGCACGTTGGCCAACGCTGCCGCGGGAGTTGCTCCCGCCGCCTGATAGCGCGGGTATCTGCGATGGTGGTCGTTGGCCGTTTCGGCCCGCCATACGGCGTGAAAGGGTGGCTGAACGTGATCTCCTACACCGACCCCGTGACGAACCTGATCGAATACCGTCCATGGTTCATCGAGCGCGACGACGCGTGGCTGCCATTGCGCGTCGAACGATTGAAGCCGCATCGCACTGGATTCGTAGCGCAGATCGACGGCATTGACGATCGAGACGCGGCATTGCGCTATGCGGGCAAGTCGATCGGTGTGCAGGACAGCACGTTGCCCGCAACCGCCGAGGACGAGTTCTACTGGAAGGATTTGATCGGGCTTTCGGTCGAGGATCCAGCAGGGCGAACGCTTGGAGAGATCACGGGTTTGATGGAGACCGGTGCCAACGATGTGATTGTGGTGCGAACGGATTCCCGAACGGATTCCCCAACGGGTGCGGGTGAAATGTTGATCCCATTCCTGCGCCACGTCGTAACGGTCGTAGACCTCGCTGGACGGCGGATCGTCGTCGATTGGCAGGGCATCGAGTAACGCAGCATGTGGGTGGGCGTTGTCAGCATCTTTCCGGAAATGTTCCGGATACTCAGCGGCGAAGGTGTCATCGCGCGCGCGATCGACAACGGTTTGCTGAGCCTGGTCGTCGAAAATCCGCGCAACCATGCCGACGATCGTCACAGCACCGTAGACGATCGTCCATACGGTGGTGGGCCGGGTATGGTCATGAAGGTGAACCCGTTGGCCCGTGCGGTCGATGCATTGAAGGGGCGCGCGGAGGGTCCGACGCGCACGGTATATCTCACGCCGCAAGGCGACTGCCTCGACCAGCGCAAGGTCGAGACGCTGGCGTCCGAGGCGAGGCTGATCCTCATCGCCGGGCGCTATGAAGGCATTGATCAACGCGCAATCGACAGCCTGGTGGATGAACAGATCTCGATTGGCGATTTTGTGCTGACGGGCGGTGAATTGCCGGCGATGGTGGTGATCGACGCGATTGCCCGCTATCTTCCCGGCACGTTGGGGAACACCGAGTCTGCGGAAGCCGAGTCGTTTCGGGCTGGGATGCTGGATTGGGCGCACTACACCCGTCCGGAACAGGTGATGGGGCGATCAGTGCCGCCGGTTTTGTTGGGCGGCGATCATGAGGCGATCCGACGTTTCAGAATGCGCGATGCGTTGTCCAGAACGTATCAGCGGCGTCCGGATTTGTTGTCGAAGCGTTCGCTGTCCGATGAGGAACGGCGGTTGCTCAGTGATTATTTGGAACAGACGGAAAACGGAGCGAGGAATCATGCGTAGAAACAAGATCATCGAAGCGATCGAAAACGAACAGATGAAATCCGAGATACCGGATTTTCGTCCTGGCGACACGGTTATCGTTCAGGTGCGCGTGGTGGAAGGCGACCGTGATCGTAATCAGGCTTTCGAAGGTGTCGTGATAGGTAAGCGAAAGCGCGGACTGAACTCTTCGTTCACCGTGCGCAAGATCTCCCATGGCGTAGGTGTGGAACGTTCGTTTCAGACGCACAGCCCGGCGATCGCGGGCATCGAAGTGAAACGCCGTGGCGACGTGCACCAGGCGAAGCTGTATTACCTGCGAAGTTTGTCCGGTCGCGCGGCGCGAATTCGCGAAAAAGTCTGACCTAAAAAACCCAGCTTGCCAGGCGGTGGGACCAAGGGGAGGGTTCCGCCTGACAAGCTGGTCGTTTCCAGAATCTCTGGAAGCAGTCTCGAAGCGCCAGGGGAGAGAGGTCTGTCGCTTCGTGCCTCGGCGTACTGAGAGGGGACGTCTCGTAGCGCACGCTGAAGCTGCAGTAGCCGATGCAGGGAGCGTGCCACGTCGCTTCGCTTCCCTCTTAAACCTATTTTATTCAAATAGTTACTGTTATAAACTCGACTATCTATCGAGATCATTCGGCGCCGCACGCCAGGTAACAATGGTACCTTCTTCGTCACCTACCGCCGCAACGACTCCAAACCGGGTGTCCAGCAGCAGCCAGGCGTTGATCGATCGTCACCTCGACGATCTTTGGCTCAGCCGGGCGTTGGCCGCCAATACGCTTACCGCTTATCGGCGCGATCTGAGCGCGTTTGCGCAGTGGCTGGCGCCACGCGAGTTGATGCAAGCCGGCTCGCGCGATCTGCTTGAATATCTGAGTCATCGTCACCAGCGTGGCTTCCACGCACGATCGACCGCACGGCTGCTTTCGTGTTTGCGGGGCTTTTACCGCGCGCAACTCGAACACGGTCTGCTGAAGCAGGACCCGACGGCGCAACTCGAACATCCCAAACTAGGCAGGCCGTTGCCGAAAGGTCTGTCCGAAGCAGATGTCGATTCGTTGCTGGCCGCACCGGATGTCGATCGACCGCTGGGTCTGCGTGATCGCGCGATGCTGGAACTGCTCTATGCGACCGGGCTACGCATCACGGAGCTTGTCGGCTTACGCCTGGGCATGGTCAACGTGCGGCAGGGTGTCGTGCGGGTGGTGGGAAAAGGGGGCCGTGAGCGGCTCGTTCCGATCGGCGACGAGGCCCTTGCATGGTTGGTCCGCTACCTGGTCGAGGCGCGCCCCGTGCTGACCCGGGGCGCACCGATCGATGCGCTTTTTCCCAGTCAGCGGGCGCGCGCGATGACACGCCAGACGTTCTGGCACGCGATCAAGAAATACGTCGCCCGCGCCGGTATCGTGCGCAATGTCTCACCGCATACGTTGCGGCACGCATTCGCGACGCACTTGATCAATCATGGTGCCGATCTGCGCGCGGTACAGATGATGCTTGGCCACGCCGATTTGAGTACGACGCAGATCTATACGCACGTTGCGCAGAGTCGCCTGAAAGCGGTGCACTCCGCGCATCATCCGCGCGGGTGAATTTCGCAGCCGGAATTCAGTCTAAAATGCGCGTTGAGACACGCTCGAGGTGATATCGATGAAAATGCGCAGGTACCTTTGGATCGGAGTTGTAGGCTTGGCGCTGCTGGCGAGTGAGACGTTTGCGTCCACGGCCTCGGCAACCCCTGCGGCAACCTCCGCGGCGAGTCAGAGTGCGGCGGACGCCGTGGTTGCAAAACTGCGCGCGCTGCGCCCGGACCTGCTGATCGAAAGTGCTTCTGCCGCACCCATACCGGGCATGGTGCAGATTGAACTGACCGGCGGCAACATGCTGTATGCGTCGAACGATGGCCGGTACCTGATCTCCGGCGATCTGTACGAAGTTGGTAAGACGCTCGTCAACGTGGCCGAGCAGGCGCGAGATGCGAAACGCAAGAAACTGATTGCCGGCGTGCCGCTTGCCGATATGGCGATATTCCCGGCGCAGGGCCGTACCAAAGCCGTGATCACGGTATTCACCGATGTCGATTGCGGCTACTGCCGGAAGTTGCATAAGGAAGTCCCCGCCCTGAACGGCATGGGGGTCGAGGTGCGCTATCTCGCCTACCCGCGAGCCGGTATTGGTTCCCCCGGCTACAAGAAGATGGTGACGGCGTGGTGCTCGAGCGATCGCGACGACACGATTACGCGCATGAAGCGTGGCGAAGAGTTTCCGCCGAAGACGTGCAAAAACCCGGTTGCGCACGAGTACGAGCTCGGCCAGCTCGCCGGACTCACGGGCACGCCGGCGATCGTGCTCGAAGATGGCAGCATGATCGACGGTTACGTCAGCGCGGATCAGCTCAAGAAAACGCTAGGCATTTGACCCGCCGCTGACCCGCCGCGCGTCGTCGGGCGCGCGGTCCGCCGGACGTGTCGCCAGCATCGGCGCGCCCCTTCGTTGACTTCGCCAGGGTGAGTCGCTAGCTTTCCCGCTCCTTACGATCCGGACATTCCGAAGTGCAGCCGCCCGCAGTGCCGCTAACAGTGCAGGCGCCGAACGAGCAGCCGCTTCGCATCGGCCTGTGTGGTCTCGGCACGGTCGGCCAGGGCGTTGTTTCACTGCTGCGGGCAAACGCCGGTGAGATTGCGCGCCGGGCGGGTCGAGGTATCGAAATCGTGCGCATCGCGAGTCGCACCCCGAAGCCTGACCAGGTTCCCAGCGGCGTTGTCTTCTCGACGTCGGTTGAAGACGTGGTTGCCGACGAACGTGTCGATGTCGTCGTCGAGACGATGGGCGGTACCGATGCGGCCGCTGACTTGTTCCAGCAATGCATCGATGCCGGCAAGCACATCGTCACCGCGAACAAGGCGCTGCTGGCAACGCGTGGTGCTGACTTGTTGCCTGCCGCACAGCGAGCTGGCATACGCGTGGGATTCGAAGGCGCGGTGGCCGGCGGCATTCCGATCATCAAGGCACTGCGCGAGGGCTTGGCCGGCAATTCGGTGAACTGGATCGCCGGCATCATTAACGGCACGTCGAACTACATTCTCACCGAGATGGCCGCCGGCAACGACTTTGCGAAGGCGCTCGCGGCCGCGCAGGCGCTCGGCTATGCGGAGGCGGACCCGACCTTCGACGTGGAAGGCATCGACGCGGCGCACAAGCTGGCCATATTGGCGGCACTTGCGTTTGGCGTTCGCCTCGATATCGGCGGCGTCTTCATAGAAGGTATCAGTGGTGTTGGCGTGGAAGACATCGACTATGCGGCAGCACTCGGCTACCGAATCAAACATCTGGGTATCGCGCGCCGGACACCCGCCGGGATCGAGCTGCGCGTGCACCCGACATTGATTCCGGAGCGGCGTCTACTCGCGAAGGTCGAAGGCGTGATGAACGCCGTGGTCATCAACAGCGATGCAGTGGGTTCATCAATGTACTACGGCCCGGGCGCCGGCGCGCTGCCGACGGCGTCGGCTGTACTGGCGGATCTGATCGATATGGCGCGCGGCAACGCGGTTGCTGTACCGGCGGATATCGGCGTTGAAACGCTGCCGATCGGCGAAGTCGCAACCGCATACTATCTGCGCATTCCGGCAGTCGATCAGCCAGGCGTGCTGGCCCACGTGGCACAGATTCTGTCGAGCAACGGCATCAGCATCGAGGCTGTCATCCAGCGAGAACAGGCGATTCGGTCGACTGGCGATGTGCCGTGGGTGCCCGTCGTTATCCTGACGCACCGGGTTGTCGAACGCGCGATGGACATAGCCGTTGCGGCAATTGCGCGTCTCGACGAAGTCGTGCAGCCGATTACGCGCATCCGTGTCGAAACCTTGGACGAGCATGCCTGAAGCGGGCCTGGCGCACCGGCAGCGGCGCATCTTCGAACGTCCTCGATGCGGCGCAGAGGCCATTCTCGGAGAATCTCTGACACCGCGTATGGCACGGATCTACAGCGCCCGCGGCATCGAATCTATCGATCAACTCGATCTCGGCCTCCAAGGATTGCTGCTACCGACCCACCTCGATGGCACCGCTCGAGCGGCGCGGTTGCTCGCCGATGCGGTGGCCGCAGGGCGCCATATTCGATTCGTTGGTGATTTCGATGCAGATGGCGCGACGTCGAGCGCGCTTGGAGTGGCCGCGCTGAACGCGATGGGTGCCGCACACGTCAGCTTCATCGTGCCGAATCGGTTCGAGTTCGGTTACGGACTCACGCCGGAAATCGTTTCCATCGCCATGGCGGATCATCCCGCTGTGCTGATCACCGTCGACAATGGAATCTCCAGCGTCGAAGGCGTTCGCGCCGCGCGTGCTGCGGGTGCGGCGGTCGTCATCACCGATCATCATCTACCGGGACGGCAACTGCCCGAAGCCGATGCAATCGTCAATCCGAATCTCGTCGGATGCGCATTCGGTAGCCGAAACCTGGCAGGCGTCGGCGTGATCTTCTATGTGCTGAGCGCGCTGCGCACCGAGTTGCGCGAACGCGGCTGGTTTGAAAATTCTGGCATCGCCGCGCCGAACATGGCGGAGTTTCTCGATCTGGTCGCATTGGGAACCGTCGCCGACGTCGTGCCACTGGATCGCAACAATCGAATTCTCGTGCAACAGGGATTGCGGCGCATTCGGGCCGGCAAGGCGCGCCCCGGTATCCGGGCGTTGTGCGAGGCATCGGGCCGGCCGATGGCAACCTTGTCGGCCTCGGACCTCGGCTTCGCACTGGGTCCGCGGTTGAATGCGGCGGGGCGCCTGGACGACATCAGTATCGGCATTCGCTGCCTGCTTGCTGACAGTCTGATTGAGGCGCGATCTCTGGCAACCGCGCTGGAGGAATTGAACCGGTCGCGACGTGCGATTCAGCAGCAGATGACGCAGGAGGCCGAACTCGCGGTGGTCGGCCTCGATCTCGACGGCGAATCGAGACTCGGGTTGTGTGTCTATCGAGAGGGTTGGCATCAGGGCGTCGTGGGGATCGTTGCCGGCCGGCTGAAGGATCGCTTTGGTCGCCCGTCGATTGCCTTTGCGGATGCCGGGCCGCTGGCTCCGGATGAACTCAAGGGCTCGGCGCGTTCGATCGACGGGGTGCATATACGGGATGCGCTCGATGCGATCGCGACGCGATATCCAGGATTGATCCAACGCTTCGGTGGCCACGCGATGGCGGCCGGATTGTCGATTCGACGGGTACATTTCGAACGCTTCGTCGATGCGTTTGCAACCGAGATCGCTCGTTGGGTCAGCGCGGACGAGATTGACGGCGTGGTGCTGAGCGATGGCGATTTAGCTGCTCAGGAACTCGATCTGATGCTTGCCGACGAGATCGCTCGCGGCGGTCCGTGGGGACAGGGTTTTCCGGAGCCGCTGTTCCACGGTGATTTCGACATCGTGCATCAGCGAGTCGTCGGTGAACGGCATTTGAAGCTGTCGCTGCGCAAAGACACCCGCCTCGTCGATGCGATCGCGTTCAATCAGGCGCCATTGCCTGCGCCCGCGGGCCGGGCGCGGATGGCGTACCGGCTTGCGCGGAACGATTATCGGGACCGCGCGACGCTGCAACTCGTCGTCGAATATATAGAAGCGCTGTGATCGTGATACGCTGGCGCGCCTTTTTTCCGGGTTGATCCCGCTTCGAGGTTGTCATGGCGGAACTGACGTCGCTGCGCGAACAGCTGAAAGACCTGAAAGCACGCAACGACGCGCTCAGGGGGTATCTTTGACTTCGACGAACGCAAGGGGCGCCTGGAAGAATTAGAACTCGAACTGGCCGAATCCGGTGTGTGGGACGATCCGGAGCGTGCCCAGAGTTTGGGCAAGGAGCGCGCGACGCTCGAGCGCATCGTCGGCAACCTGCAACGCGTCGGCGCGGCATTGAGTGACATGGGCGAACTGCTGGAACTCGCGGCCGCGGAAGACGATTCTGCGACGCTGGATGAAGTCGCACGGGAACTCACCGGCATCGAAGCAAAACTCGGCGATCTCGAATTTCGGCGCATGTTTGCCGGCGAACTCGATCCGAACAATGCATTCCTCGAAATCACTGCCGGTTCCGGCGGCACTGAAGCGCAGGACTGGGCGGAAATGCTGCTGCGGATGTATTTGCGATGGGGTGAGCAGCGCGATTTCAAAACCGAAATCATCGAGCTCTCACCTGGTGAGGTCGCGGGTATCAAAGGTGCCACGGTTGCATTCACCGGCGAATACGCTTATGGCTGGCTCCGAACCGAAACCGGCGTACATCGCCTGGTGCGCAAGTCGCCATTCGACTCCGGCAACCGTCGCCACACGTCGTTCGCATCGGTGTTCGTCTCCGCAGAGATCGACGACGAGATCGACATCGAGATCAATCCGGCCGAGGTGCGCATCGATACGTATCGCGCCAGCGGCGCCGGTGGTCAGCACGTCAACAAGACCGACTCGGCGATTCGTATCACCCACTTGCCGACCAACACGGTCGTGCAATGCCAGAGCGAACGCTCGCAGCATCAGAATCGCGACAAGGCCTGGAAGCAGTTGCGCGCGAAGCTCTATGAGCTGGAAATGCAGAAGCGCAAAGCCGCCCAACAAACCGTCGAAGACAACAAGGCCGACATTGGCTGGGGCAGTCAGATCCGCTCGTACGTGCTCGATCAGTCGCGCATCAAAGATCTGCGCACCGGCATTGAGCGTTCCGACCCGAACGAGGTGCTCGACGGTGATCTGGACGATTTCATCGAAGCAAGTTTGAAGGCGGGGCTTTGAAGGCGAGATTTGAAGGCGGGCTCTGAAGGTGAAGGTGCAATGACCGAAGAAAACGACATCATCCGGCATCGACGCGACAAGCTGGCGGCGCTGCGCGCTGCCGGTGAGTCGTTCCCGAATGATTTTCGCCGTACCGCGTACGCAGCGGACCTGCAGGCGCGCTACGGCGACGTGGTGAAAGAAGAGCTTGCGAATCAAGCCGTGGAAGTCTCGATCGCGGGGCGCGTGATGTTGCGGCGCGTGATGGGTAAAGCCAGCTTTTTCACGTTGCAGGATTCATCCGGTCGCATCCAGTGTTACCTGCGCCGCGAGCAGATCGGCGATGCGGCTTACCAGGCATTCGATGAATTGTGGGACATCGGCGATATCGTCGGTGTCACCGGCACGCTGTTCCGCACCAATAGAGGTGAACTTACGGTAGAGGGCCGTGTCGCACGGATGCTGTCGAAATCAGTGCGCCCGCTGCCGGAGAAATTTCACGGCTTGACCGATCAGGAAACGCGTTCGCGACAACGCTATCTCGACCTGATGATGAATGAGGAAACGCGCACGCTGTTCGAGACACGCAGCGCCCTGGTTCAGGCGATCCGCGCATTCTTCGTTGCGCGCGGCTATCTCGAGGTCGAAACGCCAATGATGCATCCGATGGCAGGCGGCGCCGCGGCACGGCCCTTCGTTACGCATCACAATGCACTTGGCGTCGATCTGTATCTGCGCATCGCGCCGGAGTTGTATCTGAAGCGGCTCGTCGTCGGCGGCTTCGAGCGTGTGTTCGAAATGAACCGCAATTTTCGCAACGAGGGTTTGTCGCCGCGCCATAACCCCGAGTTCACGATGCTGGAGTTCTATCAGGCGTACAGTGACTATCGTGATCTGATGGACCTAACGGAAGTATTGTTGCGCGATATCACGCAGAGCGTATTGGGCACGAGCGTCGTCAGCTTTCAGGATCGGCGCATCGACTTCGGCGCACCATTCGAGCGACTGTCGATGGCGGATGCCATCGTGCGACACACTGGTCTCGATCGCGACACCGTTCGCGACGCCGACGCACTGCGCCGCGCGCTGATCGATCTGAACCAGGCGTCGGATGCGAGCTGGTCGCTCGGCCGGTTGCAAGCCGAGATCTTCGACATGCGCGTCGAGGAGCAGCTGATCGATCCGGTATTCATAACCGCGTATCCAGCCGAAATCTCACCGCTCGCACGGCGCAACGACACGGATCCGACGGTCACGGACCGCTTCGAACTGTTCATCGCGGGACGCGAGATCGCCAACGGCTTTTCCGAATTGAACGATCCGGAAGATCAGGCCGATCGATTTCGTGCTCAGGTGGAACTGAAGCAGGCGGGTGACGACGAAGCGATGGGCTATGACCAGGACTACATCACCGCGCTTGAATACGGCTTGCCACCGACGGCCGGCGAGGGCATCGGCATCGATAGGCTCGTGATGCTGCTGACGAACACGACGTCGATCCGCGACGTGCTGTTGTTCCCGCATATGCGTCCGCGAGAGGTGTAGCGCGCGTGACCAAGGCTGCGCCCAGTGATCGCGTGGTGCTGAACGCGTCCTGGAAACGTGTGCTGCTGGAAGAGTTCGACAAACCCTACATGCGCAACCTGCGCGCGTTTCTACTCAAGGAGCGCGCCGCAAACAAGACGATTTATCCGCGCGGGAAAGAGATATTCGCCGCGCTGGATCTGACCCCGGTCGAAGACGTACGCGTTGTCATCATCGGCCAGGATCCGTATCACGGTCCGAACCAGGCGCATGGGTTGTGTTTCTCGGTTCAACCGGGTGTTGCCGAGCCACCGTCGTTGTTGAACATCTTTCGCGAGATCAACGACGACGTGGGCGATAACGAGGGGCACCGTCTGCAACCGGGTCGCGGTTGCCTGACGTCGTGGGCACGGCAGGGCGTGCTACTTCTGAACGCGGTACTGACGGTTGAACGCGGGCGCGCCGGTTCGCATCAGGGACGCGGCTGGGAGACGTTTACCGACCGGATCGTTGCGATCCTCAATGAGCAATGCGATGGACTCGTCTTTATGTTGTGGGGCAGCTACGCGCAGAAGAAAGGCGCGATCGTTGACCGCGATCGGCATTGTGTGCTTGCCGGGCCGCATCCGTCGCCGTTGTCGGCGCACCGTGGGTTTTTCGGTTGCCGTCATTTCTCGAAGGCGAACCGCTATCTCGTGGCGCATGGAAAAGCCCCGATCGACTGGTTGGCGGTCGAATAGCGGGCTACTTTTCGCGGCAAGCAGTTGGTTCCAACGAAGGACACGCCGCTGGCAAGGTGAATTCGCCAATGCATCCGTCGAACGGGTTGTGCGATCATTCGTAAATCTCACCCTTCTGGAGTTGCGTCATGGCCCAAAAGCTGCCTCTGTTCATCGGCGGCGAATTCGTCGAAAGCGAAACCAACGAGTGGCTGCCGGTCACGAACCCGGCGACGCAGGAGGTCATCAGCGACGTTCCCTTTGCAACCTCTTCCGAGATCGATCGCGCCGTGGCGAGCGCCAAGGAAGCCTTTCAAACATGGCGCGAAGCGCCGACCCCCGAACGGGCGCGCGTGATGTTGCGCTATCAGGACCTGCTCAAGAAACACCAGGACGATATCGCACGGATATTGTCACTCGAAACGGGCAAGACGTTTGCCGACGCACAGGGCGATGTCTGGCGCGGTATCGAAGTCGTCGAACATGCCTGCAACATACCGACGCTGATGATGGGAGAAACAGTCGAGAACGTTGCCCGTAGCATCGACACATACAGCTACGTCCAGCCGCTCGGTGTCTGCGTGGGCATCACGCCATTCAATTTTCCCGCGATGATACCGCTGTGGATGTTTCCAATGGCGATTGCGTGCGGCAACACGTTCGTACTGAAGCCGTCCGAACAGGATCCGATGACTCCAAACCGGCTCGTCGAACTGTTCGTTGAAGCCGGCGCGCCGAAAGGCGTGATGCAACTGGTGCACGGCGGCCGCGCACAGGTGGACGCGTTGCTGACGCACCCCGATGTGAAAGCGATTTCCTTCGTGGGGTCCGTGCCGGTCGCACAGCATGTCTACCGGACCGGCACGCAGCATCTGAAGCGCGTGCAGGCGATGGCTGGCGCGAAGAATCACATGGTGGTCATGCCGGATGCGAACAAAGAACAGGTGATCAGTAATCTGCTCGGCGCGTCGTGTGGCGCGGCGGGCCAGCGCTGCATGGCGATCAGCGTGGCGGTATTCGTCGGTGCGGCGAAGCAGTGGATTCCAGACCTGCAGGCGGCGATGGCGAAGGTACGGCCGGGTCCGTGGGATGTCGCGGATTCCGCATACGGCCCGCAGATCAACCCGAAGGCTAAGGAGCGCGTGCTTGGATTCATCCGCAAAGGTAAAGAAGAAGGTGCCACCTGCCTGCTCGACGGCTCTGATTGCACTGTTGCCGGCTATCCGGACGGCAACTGGCTGGGACCGACATTGTTCACCGACGTGGCCACCGACATGTCGATCTACCAGGAAGAAATCTTCGGACCTGTGTTGCTCGCCGCACAGGTCGACGATCTGGATGCGGCGATCGCGATGATCAATGCGAATCCGTATGGCAACGGCACGTCGATCTTCACGTCGAGCGGCGGTGCGGCGCGCAAGTTTCAGCACGAGATCGAAGTGGGTCAGGTCGGTATCAATCTGCCGATCCCGGTACCGCTGCCGTTTTTCTCGTTCACTGGTTGGAAACAGTCGTTTTTCGGTGATCAGCACGCGTACGGTAAGCAGGCCGTCCGTTTCTACACGGAAACAAAAACGGTAACGGCGCGCTGGTTCGATGACGCTTCGGCGGTCGGTTCGAACATGACGATCAAGCTTCAGTAATCGTGAATTTCGATCTCAGCGAAGATCAGCAGGCGTATCGCGACGCAGCGCGTCAGTTTGCCGCCGGCGAACTCGCGCCTCATGCGGCCCGTTGGGACGAGGAGCAGCATTTTCCGAAGGATGTGATCCGGCGTGCCGGAGACCTTGGATTCTGCGCGTTGTACACGCCCGTTGCCGACGGCGGTCTTGGTCTGTCGCGTCTCGATGCGAGTCTGATCATCGAAGAACTTGCCGCGGGCTGCACGTCGACGACGGCGTACATCACGATTCACAACATGGCACTGTGGATGATCGCGACGTTCGGCTCCGAGGCGTTGAAAGGGCAATGGTGTCCGTCGATGGTCAGCGGTGAAAAGCTGGCGTCGTATTGTTTGACGGAGCCGGGAGCAGGCTCGGACGCGGCGTCGCTGAAGACAGTTGCGCGGCGCACCGGTAACGAATATGCACTGAGTGGTACCAAGGCGTTCATCTCTGGCGCCGGCTCGACCGACGTGCTGGTCGTGATGGCGCGCCTCGAAGACGAGAAGGGCGTTCACGCCGGTCCGGGCGGTGTGTGCAGTTTCCTGGTGCCTGGCGACGCGGCGGGGATCACGTATGGCCGCAAAGAACAGAAGATGGGTTGGAACAGTCAACCGACGCGGCAGATCAACTTCGACGGCGTTGTGATACCGCTGGATAATCGTCTCGGTGCGGAGGGCGAAGGCTTCAAGAT
Source organism: uncultured Gammaproteobacteria bacterium (assembly GCA_963735085.1). Taxonomy (GTDB): domain Bacteria; phylum Pseudomonadota; class Gammaproteobacteria; order Pseudomonadales; family Azotimanducaceae; genus DATJGR01. The sequence continues at coordinate 878,517 of CAVTJP010000002.1, read as the reverse complement.
TGCCATGCGCGGTCTCGATGGCGGTCGCATCAATATCGCGACATGTTCCATTGGCACTGCGCAGGCTGCGGTCGATGAGACGGCGCGTTACATGTCACAGCGAAAACAGTTCGGTCAGGCGATCTCGCAGTTTCAGGCGCTGCAATTCAAGCTGGCCGACATGGCAACCGAACTCGTCGCCGCACGTACGTTGGTCAGGATGGCGGCGTGGAAGCTGGACGCCAAGGACCCCGATGCCACGACGTTCTGTGCAATGGCGAAGCGCTTCGCGACCGATGTCGGCTTCGAGGTCTGCAATGCGGCGCTGCAGTTGCATGGCGGCTATGGCTATATCAAGGAGTATCCCCTCGAGCGCCACGTCAGGGACACCCGCGTGCATCAGATTCTCGAAGGGACCAACGAAATCATGCGCGTGATCATTGCGCGCCGGCTATTGATGGAAGGCGCAACTGAGGTAGTTCGATGATCACAAGCCAAACGAAGAAACTCGGCATCGAAGTACGCGGGCACACCGCACTCGTCACGATAGACAACCCGCCGGCCAACACCTGGGATGAGGAGAGCCTCGGCGCACTCGCTGCGATGGTCGATGCATGTACGGCGGACAAGTCGATTTACGCAATCGTGGTGACGGGCCGGGGTGAGAAATTCTTTTCTGCCGGCGCCGATTTGAAATTGTTTGCCGACGGCGACAAAGGTGTCGCGTCGACGATGTCGATTGCGTTCGGCAGCGCGTTCGAGGCGCTGGCCAATTTTCGCGGTGTGACGATTGCCGCGATCAACGGCTTTGCAATGGGTGGCGGCCTGGAATGTGCGCTCGCGTGCGACATTCGCATCGCTGAACGCCAGGCAGTGATGGCGCTGCCGGAGGCGAGTGTAGGGCTGCTGCCGTGTGGCGGCGGCACGCAGAATCTGGCGTGGGTCGTCGGCGAAGGCTGGGCCAAGCGGATGATTTTGTGCGGCGAACGCGTCGATGCAGAGACGGCATTGCGGATTGGTCTGATCGAGGAAACGGTCGAAAGAGGCGCCGCGCTCGGCCACGCGCTAGCGCTTGCCGAAACGGCGGGCCGCCAGAGTCCACCGGCCGTGGCGGCATGCAAAGACCTGATCCAGCGTGCGCGCGATGGCGACATTGCTTCCGCGTATGCGTCGGAACGCGAAGCGTTCGTGAAACTATTCGATACCCGGGATCAGACGGAGGGTGTCCAGGCGTTCCTCGAGAAGCGCAAGCCGGTCTGGAAGAATGCATGAGCACGCCGCAACCGCTCAATGAATCATCCGATGTCGTTGTGCTTGAAGAGCATCCGACGCAGTCCAGGCATACGCTTGCAATTGCGACTTTGAATGTCGAAAAGACCCTGAATTCGTTGTCGTTGCCGATGATCGAGATTCTCGCACCCCAACTGGCCCGTTGGAACGAGCGAGACGATATCGTCGCTGTACTGTTGCGTGGATCGGGCGAAAGGGCATTCTGCGCTGGTGGCGATATTCAGGCCCTGTACCGAAGCATGAGTCGCAACCACGCAGCGGACCAGCAGATCGACGACTATCCGGCGCGGTTCTTCGAAGCGGAATACCGTTTGGATTACGCGATTCACACCTCATCCAAGGCGGTGATCTGCTTCGGCAACGGGGTTGTAATGGGCGGGGGGCTCGGCCTGTTTTCGGCGGCGCAGTATCGTCTGGTCACCGAACGTTCCCGCATCGCAATGCCCGAGGTAACGATCGGGTTGTTTCCTGACGCCGGTGCGTCATGGATTCTGAGAGGTCTGTCGAGCGGTTACGCGGCGTGGCTTGGCATGACTGGCACGCATATGTCGGCATCCGATGCGCTTCACATCGGCCTCGGGACGCATGCGATCGCCTCGACCTGCTGGCCGATGCTGGTCGAACGTCTGTTGAACGCGAAATGGCGGGGCACGCCTGCCGATGCAGATGAGATCCAGGATTGCATTTGCGCATGTGAACGGCCGAATCTGGCCGAGAGCGTGCTGGCCGGGCACGGTGACATGCTTGAAACGGCGTTGCCGCAGTTACCCGTCATGCTGGCGGAAACAGTCGCGCGTTTGATGGACCTCGCTGGCCGCGACACATGGATAGACAAAGGCCTCGCGGCGATGCGTAGCGGTTGCCCGACGTCGGTCGGTATCGTCCACGAACAACTGCGACGCGTCGCGGCAATGACACTCGCCGACGCATTTCGCATGGAATTCAACGTTGCAAATCAATGTGCGCATAATCCTGACTTTGCCGAAGGCGTACGTGCGCTGATCATTGATAAGGACAATACGCCTGCATGGCGCTACGGCGCGTTGCAGAATGTGCCACACGACTATGTTGCGGCACACTTCGACGACACATCGGCGGTCCATCCGCTGGCAGATTTAGGAGCATAGCGATGGCACGGATCGGCTTTGTCGGACTCGGCAACATGGGTGGCCCGATGGTGCTGAACCTGCTTGGAGCAGGGCATCAGTTGATCGTTTACGACCTCATTGAAGCAGCGCTGACGCGTGCAAAAAAGGACGGCGCAGCGTTGGCGGCGTCTGCGGCGACGGCAGCCGAAGGTGTCGAATTCTTCATCAGTATGTTGCCGGCGAGTCGTCATGTTGACGGTCTGTATCTGACGCAGGACGCAGAAGGTAAGACGCTGCTCGACCGAATATCGAAACAGACAGTGGTGATCGACTGCAGCACGATCGCGCCACAAACGGCTCGCAAGGTGGCCGAGGCGGCGCACGCGCGCGGCATCGACATGCTCGACGCGCCGGTATCCGGCGGCACCGCAGGTGCAGAAAAAGGCACCCTGACGTTTATTGTCGGGGGTGATGCAACGGTGCTGGAACGCGCTCGTCCGATTCTGGAAAAAATGGGAGCGAACATCTTCCATGCCGGCGCGCAGGGCGCCGGTCAGGTCGCCAAGATCTGCAACAACATGCTGCTCGCGATACAGATGACCGGCACCGCCGAAGCGTTAGCGTTAGGTGTGGCGAACGGTCTGGATCCGTCGGTGCTGTCCGAAATCATGCAGCGCTCGTCCGGCGGCAACTGGTCGTTGAACGTCTACAACCCGTACCCGGGTGTGATGGAAGGTGTGCCCGCATCGCGTGACTACAGCGGCGGCTTCCTTGTTGACCTGATGATCAAAGATCTCGGTCTGGCGATGGACGCTGCCGACGGCACCGACATGGCGATTCCGATGGGCAGTCTGGCACGCAATCTATACCGCCTGCTGAAAGGTCAGCACGCTGCAGGTGGGCTCGACTTTTCGAGTATTCAGAAACTCTATTCGAAGCAGTCCTGAGCGCGGCTGGCTACTGAGTGGTGAATTCGACGCTGCCGATACGCAGCGGAGCGGACACTGCGTCGCCCAGGACGGCCAAGGCTTCGCCACTGTCGTCCGATGTCGCAGCCACGTTGACGAGGGTACCGGCGCGATGGCCATCGGCCTCATGTAGCGAATCCCCGACGCATGGCGTCGGCTGACCGTGCCACGACAGGGTGTGGAGATGACGTTTGGGGCGCCCCAGGTGCTGTGCTCGCGCGACGATTTCCTGCCCGAGATAACAGCCTTTCGTGAAGCTGATCGCGCCGAGTCGGTCGTAGTCGAGCATCTGCGGCAGAAACATTTCCGACGTCGCAGCGCTGACATGGCTGATGCCGGCGCGCACATCGAGCAGATCCCAGATCGCTGCATCGGCAGTTTCCGTGCGCGCAGCGTACTCGTCCCACACTGACATGGCGTCCTGTAGCGGCAGCAGCAACATCGCGCGAGGCTGTACGCCGGGTATGGCCACCGCGTAGCCATTGCGAAACGGTGCTACCGTCAGCGGCTGCGATGTAATCGCGACATCCCGTGCTGGGTTGACGATACCCAGCAGAATCGGCGCCGAGTTCGTATCGGCGAACTTCGAACGCGAGAACGCGAGATATTTGCCGAGGCCGGCGGCTACCGACTCGCGCAACGACGCGTGCATCACCAGGGTCGGCGCATCAAGCGTGAGCAGCACGGTCGCGTCGGCGACGACGCGCCCTTTGATGTTGCAGTAGGCACCGAACAGCGCACGTGAGTCCTCAAGCGCCGCCATGTCACAGGTCAGATAGCCCTGCAGAAACGTCAGCGCGTCTGGCCCGACCAGCCGCAGCGCGGCAAAATGATTCAGATCGACGCATCGTACGGCGGTTGGATCGACGTTTGCCGGTGCAAACGCGCGTCCAACTCCCGGCGCCTGCTCCGTCGTGAAGGCACGCTGTTCGAGGAACCGCTTCCAGTCCGGATGCACGCGAGTTACTCACGCAACGCAAATTGCATTGCTCACGATTTTCACCGTCAGACCGTGTAGTGTCGAGTCCTGCACCATTGTTCTGCAAGGGATCCCGAAGAGCGATCTCATAGAACGGTTCCGCAGTAGGAAAGAGTTGGCAATGCGCGATCAGCCGGACCCGAAGACAAGAGCCGAATTCAATCGCTGTTACTGGCGAAGCCGGCGCGGGCTGCTGGAACTGGATCTGTTGCTGCCGGCGTTTGTGCGGGCGCGCTTCGAGACGCTCTCAGTCAGCGAACGGCAAACGCTGCGCCGGCTGCTCGATTGCGAGGACCAGGATATCTGGAGCTGGTTTCAACAACGAAGCGAGCCGGAAGACGCCGAGATCAGCGCATTGCTGGCGCTGATTCGCGCCGGCCATGCTTGCGTCGGTGATGCTCGCGTCGGTAATGCTTGCGTCAATGATGCTCGCGTCGGCCGTGCTTGCGTCGGTAATGCTCGTGTCGACGCGTCCTCCGCCAATGCCTCCGACAGCACCGATTGAGTGGCGGGTTGGTACGGCGCGCATCGTGTTGGCGGTGACGGTTCACGCGGTCTCGATGATTGCCTCGATCGCCATTGCGCTCGATTGGTATGGTGCGTGGTTGCTTGTCGGCGCCGTCGGCGTCAGCACCGTCGACGAAGCGGTGCGATGGTCGCGCGCACGCGGCTGCGTGCGCAGGCTCGAGTTGTTTGCGGGTGGCGTTGCGGTCGATTCACAGCGCCATCGGGCGCGACGCGCTTGGCTCGGTCCGGGTTGGTCGGCGATCTGGCTGACGTCGGTGAGCGGTCGGCGACGGTTGCTACATGTGATGCGCGGCGAAGTAAGCCAAATGGACCACGCCGCGCTACGGCGCCACGTTAAGAGCCTCGAATCAACTTGATCGGACGCCGCGTTGGTTGATCAACCCGCGACCGGGCGCAGTACATCGAACGGATCGGCGATGCTCGGATAGAGCATTGTGTCGTGCGCATCCCTACGCAGTTCGCGATGGTCGAGCGTGAAATGCAGGCCCCGACTCTCGCGCCGTGCGCGAGCGGAACGCACGATCAGGTCGGCAACGTGAATCAGATTGCGCAATTCGATCAGGTCGCCGCTGACGCGATAGTTGCTGTAGTACTCGTGCACCTCGCGCTTCAGCAGTTCGATGCGGTGCATCGCGCGCTCGAGGCGCTTGTCGGTGCGGACGATACCGACGTAGTCCCACATGAACTGTCGCAGTTCGTGCCAGTTGTGCGAAATCACGACATCTTCGTCTGAATCGGTTACGCGGCTTTCGTCCCAATTGGGAATAGTCGGCAGTAGGCCGGGTTCGGAAACGGCGTCGTGGATGCGGTCGGCGGCTGCTTTGCCGTAGACCAGACACTCCAGCAGCGAGTTGCTCGCCAGCCGATTCGCGCCGTGCAGGCCGGTGAAGCTCACCTCACCGATCGCATAGAGCCCGGCGATATCCGTGCCACCGTTCAGGTCGACGGCAACACCGCCGCAGGTGTAGTGGGCCGCCGGCACTACGGGAATCGGCTCGCGCGTCATGTCGATACCCAGCGCCGCACAGGTGGCGAAGATGTTTGGGAAATGTTTCTTGATCAGCGCGCCGGGCTTGTGACTGATGTCGAGATACACGCAGTCCGCACCAAGGCGTTTCATCTCGTGGTCGATCGCGCGGGCGACGACATCGCGAGGTGCCAACTCGGCGCGTGCATCGAACTTCGGCATGAATCGCTCGCCGTCGGGCAGCAGCAGCACGCCGCCTTCTCCACGTACCGCTTCAGAAATCAGGAACGACTTGGCATGCGGGTGGTACAGGCACGTGGGGTGAAACTGATTGAACTCCATGTTTGCAACACGGCATCCGGCGCGCCAGGCCATTGCGATGCCGTCGCCGGTCGAACCGTCGGGATTGCTCGTATATAGGTACACCTTGCTGGCGCCGCCGGTCGCCAGGATCACGTGTGACGCTTGAAATACCTCCACGTGATCTGTCTTCTGGTTGTACACATACGCGCCAATACATCGATTTGTGCTCGCGCCGAGTTTTGCCGTCGTAATCAGATCGATCGCGACGCGATGCGTGAACAGTTCGATGTTGTTCGCTTTTTGAGCTTCCCGGATGAGATTCGAGGCGACCGCGTGTCCGGTGGCGTCGGCGACGTGGAGAACACGACGAAACGAATGACCGCCTTCCTGCGTCAGGTGAAGGTCTTCACCGTCGCGATCGAATGCCACGCCCCAGCGCTCGAGTTGCGCAATTGTTTCGCGAGCGTGACAGACGACCTGCCAGACGGTTTTCTCGTGGCAAAGTCCGGCGCCGGCGCGAAGCGTGTCCTGGACGTGTTCGTACTCGCTGTCGGCGGGGTCGGTGACAGCGGCGATGCCGCCTTGCGCCCAATTGGTCGAACCTGCATCGAGGACGTCCTTCGAAAGAACCGCGATGCGCATTCCATCGGGCAACTGCAGTGCCGCGGCCAGTCCGGCGGCTCCACTGCCAATGATCAAGACGTCGTGTTGATTGCGCTCGCTCACTTTGCTTTGTCCTCAGGACGCGGACCCTTGTACTCAGGAAGCGGGGCTTCGGTACTCGGGATGAGGGTACAGTGCTGCACCGCGCTAGTATAAACCACGGTCAGACGGCAGAATATGTGCCCTCGCGCGCGCTCACCCCATCGCTGCGTGGTCAGCAAATCATTGTGCGACGCTCTGCATGAGAATGATCAGGAACACTTCGTATCGTGAGGAACCGTTAGGCGTGGCCAAGGATACGGATCAGGAACTCGTGCGACGCGTTCAGAAGGGAGACCGTCGCGCCTTCGACCTGTTGTTCAGCCGCTACCAGCACAAAATCCACGGTTTGGTCAGTCGGTACGTGCGGTCGCACGACGAGATCGACGATGTGGTCCAGGAGGCGTTCATCAAGGCCTATCGCGCGCTGCCGCGATTCCGCGGCGAGAGTGCGTTCTATACCTGGCTTTATCGAATCGCGATCAATACGGCGAAGAACTACCTGGTGGCGCGCAGCAGACGTCCGCCCGACGTTGATGTGGATGCGACAGATGCAGAGCATCTCGATGGCAGTGACTCATTGCGGGACAGCGAGAACCCGGAGAACAGTCTCGCCAGAGACGAACTCGAAGACGCGATCAATAGCGCAATCAGCCGATTGCCCGACGATCTTCGCAGCGCCGTAACACTTCGAGAATTCGATGGTCTAAGCTACGAGCAGATCGCCGAGATCATGGATTGCCCAGTGGGTACAGTGCGTTCGCGAATATTCAGAGCACGCGAGGCGATCGATGATCGCATCCGCCCGTTGATTGGTTCGCGTTGATATCGAGACATCATTTTCGAGGGTGGGGTGGGTAGATGACTGAACAACTCAAAGAAGCGCTGTCGGCGGTCATGGACGGCGAGGCGGACGAGTTCGAGATTCGTCGGGTATTGAACGAGGCGACTGCAGACCCGGACCTGAGGGGGGTTTGGGAGCGCTATCACCTGGTGCGCAGTGTTATGCGCGGGGAAGGCCGAACGCTCGGGGTCGGCGCAGATCGGTTGAGCACGCGCTTCTGGACGCAGATCGACGCCGGTAGTGAGGACGTGAACGCAGCAACAGCCCCCGGCGCGCGCGCCAGCAAACTGGCGTCGGATACGAGTGCTTTTTGGACGACCTGGGGTCGCCGCGTCGCCGGTGTCGCGGTGGCTGCCGGTGTCGCAGCGGTGGTCGTCATCGGCTTCCGTACCGATGAAGGCGCGGTCGCTCCGACGTCGCGCGTTGCGGTAGTGGAACCTGCTGTTCCGGCGGCGCAGGTCGCATTGTTCGACGACGATACGGGTGGTCGCGCCATACCGGCCGCACTGGACATACAGCGGGCGCGCGCCTATATGCTCCACCACGCGCGCCACGTTGCGTTGAACAATCGGAGCATCGTGCCGTTCGTCAGGGTTGCCGCGTTCGAATCGAAATGACCCCAGCGAACCTGTCGTTTCTCTTCCTGTCGGTATTTGGGTTCGCATTGCTGACGCAGCCGGCGTCAGCTGACACGCAGCCCGCATCTGCGTCCGTGCCACGACGTACGCCGGAGCAGTGGCTGGAGATGATGAACCGTGGCCTGCTTGAGGCGAGCTACGACGGCATCTTCAGCTATTTCAGCGGAGGCGATCTGTCGACGATGCGCGTAGTGCACACCGTAACCAATGGTGTGCAACGCGAACGTTTGGTGCATCTGAATGGCAAGCCGCGCGAGATCATTCGCACAGGCAACGAGGTAGACTGCATTCTCCAACCGGGTGATGAAATTCTCGCCCTTGAAAGCAGTATCCCCTCGGGTCCGTTTGCCCGCGCGTTCTCGCGCACCTTCGAAGATGTGTCGGACAACTATACAATATCGCTGCATGGTACCGGCCGCGTCGCGGGTCGCGAGGCGGTCAGGCTGGCGGTGGTGCCGCGTGATGCGCAGCGTTACGGCTTCCGCCTGTGGCTCGACCGGGATACCGGGTTGCTGCTGCGTTCGGAGCTCGTCGATCAGGAAGGCAATAAGCTGGAGATCTTCCAGTTCGCGACATTGAAAGTTGGTGGGCCGATCTCTGAAAAGGATCTCGCCCCTGAGGTTGGGCCGCATTCGCTGACGAGTCACATGTCGGTCGAATCAGCATCTCCAGATGAGCTGGCGCATGACAGATCAGACTGGCAAGCCAGCTGGGTTCCCAACGGATTCACAATGGCGTCATGGGATATGCGGCGTGCACCGAACACTTCGAAGCCGGTAGATACCTTGATGTATTCTGACGGGCTGGCCACGTTCTCCGTGTTCATCGAAGACGTGCCGGATTCTGGAGCAGATGCGATCGTTTCGCGCAGCGGTGCAACCGTCGCGGTTTCAGAAATCGTCAATGGCGGGCCGCAAACGACGCGTCACCTCGTGACCGTCGTAGGTGAAATCCCGACGCCGACCGCGCAACGCATCGCACACTCGGTACGCTTCGTCGCGGAATGAGCTTTGCTCTGAATCTCGGAATTTGGGTCGCGGAGCCGGACGGGCGATACTAGCGGGGTGCGCCGCGGTGGCGCTCCCCATCGGGCCCGCCATCGACGCCGGTCGGTCGGATTGTTGAACCCGATAGCCCCGATGCGGTCCGATGCCCAATGCCATCACTACGACACAGGAAAGACGAGAACCCCATGAATATCGCTCTACTTGCGCGGCACCAGCTCGCGCTGATCGGTGTTGCGCTGCTGACGTGGAGTCTGGCAGGTGGCGCATTTGCGGCGTCCCACGAACTGCCCGATTTCACCGGCCTGGTGCAAAAATACTCCCCCGCCGTGGTGAACGTCAGCACAACTCAGAAGGCTGAACCGCGTGGTGCCGGGGGCAATCCCGACATGGATGAATTCTTTCGGCGATTTTTCGGACCGAATGGACCGGGTGCGCAGGGACCCGACGGCGACGGCGACAGCGACGGCGGCGGTGGTGGGGCCGGGCAGCGGCGCTCACTTGGGTCGGGCTTCATCATTTCTTCCGACGGTTACATCCTGACGAACAATCATGTCGTTGAAGATGCCGCTGAAATCGTCGTTCGGATGAACGACCGGCGCGAACTGACGGCTAAGATCGTCGGTGCGGATCCCCGCTCCGACCTCGCGCTGCTCAAAGTGAACGCCGAGGACCTGCCTGTTGTGAAACTCGGCCACTCATCGACGCTGAAACCTGGCCAGTGGGTTATCGCAATCGGCTCACCGTTTGGGTTCGACTACTCTGTGACGGCCGGGATTGTCAGCGCACTCGACCGCAGCCTGCCGACCGAAAACAATGAAAACTATGTGCCGTTCATTCAGACGGATGTCGCCATCAACCCAGGCAATTCCGGCGGGCCGCTGTTCAACCTCGATGGCGAAGTGGTCGGCATAAATTCACAGATCTACACGCGTTCCGGCGGTTTCATGGGCGTTTCGTTTGCGATTCCGATCGATGTCGCGATGGACGTCGTTGATCAGCTCAAGTCGCATGGCAAAGTGTCGCGCGGTTGGCTCGGCGTGGTGATTCAGGAGGTCAGTCGAGATCTTGCCGAAAGCTTCGGTCTCGAGAAACCGTCGGGTGCGTTGGTCGCGCGCGTGATGGATGGCGGACCGGCCGCCAAAGCAGGTCTGCGCGAAGGCGACATCATTCTCGAGTTCAATGGGCATCATATTGACCTGTCGTCAGATCTGCCGCACTTCGTTGGTGGTGCCCGGCCCGGTAGCGAGGCCAAAGTGGTGATCATGCGCGACGGCAAACGCCAAACACTCAACGTCGTCGTCGGCGAACTGGCCGATCTGAACAGTCAGGGCCAGGTCGCAGCGGCTTCGCCTGGCGGTGCACCGGCGCCGTCCCGTATCGGTGTTGCCGTAGAGGCGTTGGCGGATTCGATCCGGCAGCGGGCGGGCGTCGACCACGGCGTTCGAGTCGTCCAAGCCAGCGGCGCTGCCGCCGAAGCGGGCATTCGAGAGGGGGACATCATCACCCGGCTGAACAATCAGGAGATTGATTCGCCGGCAACGCTCGCGAAGGTGGTCGATTCGTTGACGGCCGGCCGGTCGGTGCCAGTGCTGATCGTGCGTGGCCAGGCGCCGACGTTCCTCGCATTGCGGGTGCCGCCGGAATAGTGCGGTGTCAACGCCATCTGATGTATTGCGTGGTGTAGCGCGTCGCGCTGCGCGGATGTAACGCACCAGATGGCGGGGCCCGGCGCGTGGCATGGGCTTGCGCAAGTAGGATACACTGCGCGGCCGCTCGAATTTCCAGCTGGTTACGCGTCGTTGCTCGAACACATTCGCAATTTTTCCATCATCGCGCACATTGACCACGGAAAATCGACCTTAGCGGATCGATTGATTCAGCTCTGCGGTGGATTGTCGGAGCGCGAGATGGCCGAGCAGGTGCTCGACTCGATGGACATCGAGCGCGAGCGCGGCATCACGATCAAGGCCCAGAGCGTCACCTTGTATTACGACGCGCTCGACGGTCGCCGTTACCAGCTGAACTTCATCGACACGCCCGGCCACGTCGACTTCAGCTACGAAGTGTCGCGTTCACTCGCCGCTTGCGAGGGCGCGTTGCTCGTTGTCGATGCCGCGCAGGGCGTCGAGGCGCAATCGGTCGCCAATTGCTACACCGCAATCAATCAGGGCCTCGAAGTCATTCCGGTGCTGAACAAGATGGATCTGCCGCAGGCAGAACCGGACAAAGTGGCAACCGAAATTGAGGAAATCATTGGCGTCGACGCAAGTCATGCGGTGCGAGTCAGCGCGAAGACCGGCGTCGGCGTACCGGAACTACTGGAGCAGATCGTGGCCCGGGTGCCGCCGCCGCAAGGCGATCCGGACAAACCGTTGCAGGCGCTGATCATCGATTCCTGGTTTGACAACTATCTCGGCGTGGTGTCGTTGGTGCGTGTTTTCCACGGCCGCATCGCGCGCGGTGATCGCATCGTCGTGAAATCGGTTGGCCGTACGCAGATCGTTGACGGCGTTGGCTGCTTCAGTCCGAAACGGACAGATCGTGAGTCGCTGGGGGCCGGCGAAGTGGGCTACCTGGTCGCTGGCATCAAGGAAATTCAGGGCGCACCGGTTGGCGATACGATCGTGTTGGCGGCCTTGCCGGATACTCCTCAGCTGCCCGGATTCGCGAAGGTTAAACCGCAGGTTTATGCGGGCATGTTTCCGGTCAATGGCGAGGACTTCGAGGACTTTCGCGACGCGCTTGGCAAGTTGACGTTGAACGACGCGTCGCTGTTCTACGAGCCGGAGAGTTCCGACGCACTGGGCTTTGGTTTTCGCTGCGGCTTTCTCGGCATGCTGCACATGGAGATCGTGCAGGAACGCCTCGAGCGCGAATACGGTCTCGACCTGATCAGTTCCGCGCCGACCGTCGTCTACGAAGTGCTGACGCGCGCCAACGAGTTGATCACGGTTGATAACCCGTCGCGGCTACCAGATGCCGGGCGCATTGCCGAGATGCGCGAACCGATCGTTTCGGCAAACATCCTGGTACCGCAGGAATATCTCGGCAACGTGATCGGTTTGTGTATCGAGCGTCGCGGCGTGCAGAAGTCGTTGCAGTTCTCTGCCGGGCAGGTGGCCGTGCACTACGAAATGCCGATGAGTGAAGTCGTGATGGATTTCTTCGATCGACTGAAGTCGGTGAGCCGTGGATTTGCTTCGCTCGACTATAGCTTCGAACGCTTCGAAGCAGCCGATCTCGTGCGTCTGGACATTCTGATCAACGGCGATCGCATCGACGCACTGGCGATGATCGTGCACCGTGCACACGCGCAACAACGCGGCCGTCAGTTGACCGAAAAGATGAAGGAGTTGATTCCGAGGCAGATGTACGATGTCGCCGTTCAGGCGGCGATCGGTGGACAGATCATTGCGCGGCAGACAGTCAAGGCATTGCGCAAGAACGTCACGGCCAAGTGCTATGGCGGTGATGTGACACGCAAGAAGAAATTGCTGGAAAAGCAGAAGGCAGGAAAAAAGCGGATGAAGCAGCTCGGTCGAGTCGAAATTCCACAGGATGCGTTTCTAGCAGCGTTGCGGGTAGACCGCTGATGGATCTGGATTTCCCGCTGATTCTGAGTTGGGCGGTCATCATCAGCGGTGCGATCTGGCTGATCGACGCGTTTGCTTTCAAGCCGCGTCGCATTCGCGCAGCGCAGGCGTATCGCGCAGGCTCTGGTCGAAGCGCAAACGACGAAGCCGTTGGTCAGATCCTCAAAGAGCCGCTGCTGACCGAGTATGCGCGGTCGTTCTTTCCGGTACTTTTGCTGGTTTTGGTACTGCGCAGCTTCCTATTCGAGCCGTATCAGATTCCGTCGGCGTCGATGGTGCCGACGTTGCAGGTCGGTGACTTCATCCTGGTGAACAAATACGCTTATGGCATTCGGCTTCCCGTGCTGGAGACGAAGATCTTCGACGTCGGCAATCCGCAGCGCGGCGACGTCATGGTGTTCATTCCGCCGCACCAACCTGTGTATTTCATAAAGCGTGTGATCGGCATTCCGGGCGACCGTGTGCGCTATCAGGACAAGGTGCTCACGATCAACGGCAAGCTCATTCCGCAGGAATACGTCGACCAGATCACCGTCGATGGGAGGCCATACATTCAGATCTACGACGAAGTGCTGGGTACGCACACACACCAGATCTACCGGTATCCCGCTGCCCGGTCCGCACCGTCTCAGGAGTGGACGGTGCCGGCCGGTCACTACTTCATGATGGGTGATAATCGAGATCGCAGCGACGACAGCCGATATTGGGGGTTCGCATCGGATACGAAGGTGGTTGGCAAGGCCATTGCCGTGTGGATGCACAAGGCCCCCGGATTGCACTGGCCGACATTCGCGCAGGACCGCTGGATTCACTAGCGTATTGCGCCGCATAGGCGGCGCACTACACTAACGCCGACACGAGGGAGAATTTCGATGAGATCGAAGCAAGGCGGAGCGTCTTTTTTGAGCTGGATCCTGATCGCTGCAGTGGTCAGCGGGATCGGCCTGTTCGCCGCGCGGGTCGTGCCGGCATACGTCGACTATCGAACCATCATCTCGTTGATAGATGCACTGCCTGCCGACAAGGTACACACGATGACGAAAGGCGAGATCAGAGAGGCGCTCAGCAAGCGCTTCCTGATCAATAATATCCGGGATCTCAACGTCAACGACGTCGTCCAGATCGACCGCAAGCGTGCCGGCACGACGCTGGAGCTGAAATACGAAGTACGCCAGCCGTTGGTCTCCAATATCTTTGTCGTCGTAGCCTTCGACCGTTCCTTCGAATTTCACTGACCATGTCGTGATGTCGTGACCAACCAACGACGTACCGCAAGCGGAGATTCGTTGGCGATACTCGAGCGCCGCCTCGACTACCATTTCAACGATCCGGCCGTCCTCGAACTCGCACTGACGCACCGCAGCGCAAGCAGCTCAAACAACGAGCGACTCGAGTTCCTTGGCGACGCGGCACTTGGTTTTGTCATTGCCGCATGGCTGTGGCGCGCATTCCCCGATTCGAACGAACATCTGCTGACGTTGATGCGTGCGAGCCTCGTGAAGAAATCCTCACTGGCGCACATAGCTCGGGAGATCGAGCTGGGTGAGCATCTGTGTCTGGGTGCTGGCGAGAGCAAGAACGGCGGACATCATCGCGAGTCGATTCTGGCCGATACGCTTGAAGCAATTTTCGGCGCAGTCTTTCAAGACGGTGGTTACGATGCCGTGTGCGCCGTCGTGCAGAGCTTGTTCGCACACCACTTGGAGAATGTCGATCCCGACTCGGTGCGCGACAGCAAAACGCGTCTGCAGGAACTGACCCAGGCGAGGCGCTTACAGCTGCCGGAATATCGCGTGGTATCGCGTTCGGGTGATGAGCATCAGTTGCAGTTCTGCGTCGAATGTCGAGTCGAAGCGCTCGGCGTATTGACGCAAGGACATGGTCAGAGCCGACGCGCCGCCGAGCAGAACGCGGCGCGCGATGCCCTCGAGCGTCTGGAGCCGGTGCGTGACTGAGCCAACGCACTGCGGTTATGTGGCGCTCGTCGGGCGGCCGAACGTCGGCAAGTCGACGTTGTTGAATCATCTGGTTGGCCGCAAGCTCAGCATCACCTCGCGCAAGCCACAGACGACGCGTCACAGTCTGCTGGGTGTCGACACCATCGATGCTGCCCAGGCGATCTATGTGGATACGCCGGGTATTCACGATGGCAGTGGCCGCGCGATGAACCGCTACATGGTGCGTACCGCGACCGCGGCACTGCACGATGTCGACATCGCCGTTGTCGTACTCGAGCGTGTACGGTTGGGTGACGAAGATCGCCGCGTAATCGAACTCGTTCAGGCTGCGTCGGGTCGCAAGCTGTGCGTCATCAACAAGATCGATCAGATGGAGACGCGCGAGCAGCTGTTGCCGCATATCGCCCAACTCGCGGGGCTGGCCGTGTTCGAGGAAATCGTTCCGGTATCGGCGCTGCGCGGCACGGGTCTCGATCGACTGAAGCGCGAGGTGCTCGTACGCCTCCCGGAAGGACCGCACCTGTTTCCGGCCGACCAGGTAACGGATCGCTCCGAACGTTTCATGGTCGGAGAGATCGTGCGCGAGAAGCTGATGCGCCGTCTGGGCGACGAGCTGCCGCATCGCATTGTGGTGATCATTGAAAACTACGTCGTCAAACCGCGCATCGTCGATATCGATGCGACGATATTCGTCGAACGTGACAGCCAGAAGGCGATCATCATCGGCCGTGGCGGTAGCCTGCTGAAAGGAGTAGGGCAAGCTGCACGATCAGACATCGAAGCGCTGATCGAACGAAAAGTGATGTTGCGCTTGTGGGTGAAGGTGAAAGCCGGCTGGACGAACGACGAGTCCGGCCTGGCGCGGCTGGGGTTCGATTGACATGACGCGTCGCATCGTCGGTGAGCCGGCTTATGTGCTGCACGCCAGGGCGTATCGTGAGACCAGCGCGCTGCTCGACCTGTTGACGTTTGCGCATGGCCGCATCAGTGTCGTTGCGCGTGGCGTGCGACGGTCGCGCAAAGGCGGCGGCGGACCGCATCCGTTCGGCCGCATCGTCATCGGTTGCAGCGGTCGCGGCGCGCTTTTGACGTTGACGGGGTTCGATGCGTTGTCCCATCGATGGCTTACCGGTGGAGCGTTGTATGCAGGGCTGTACCTGAATGAACTATTGCTGCGGCTGCTGCGAGACGATGATCCACACCCGCGTCTGTTCGAAGGCTACGAGTGCGCGCTCGATGGGTTGCTCGGTGGCGATGCGGAACCCGCGCTGCGCCTGTTCGAGCGACTGGTGCTGAAAGAGTGTGGCTACGAGGTGACGTTCGACGTCGATGCGGAGTCGGGTAATGCGGTTCGAGACGCGTCGAACTACCGATATGTACCCGACCTCGGATTCCATGCGGTGCCCGACGCGGTCGACGACCGCGCGGTGTTTCGCGGTTCGACGTTGCTTGCCATAGCTGCGGACGACTATACCGACGACGTTGTGCGGCGTGCCGCCAAGCAGATCATGCGACGTGCTCTCGCACCGCACCTGGGCGACCGGCCCATCGGCAGTCGCGCGTTGTATCGACGCCAGATTGCTGCATCGTGAGCGGGCGGCGACGGCGCACGTCATCAGGTCCTCATATCGTGGATCTCGAGATCGAGACACTCGGTGCAGATGGCTTCGGTGTCGGGCATGTCGAGCGTCGCGCGGTTCATGTCAAGGGCGCGCTACCGGGTGAGGTCGTCAGCGCACGCGTGGTGCGTCGCCGAGGCGGCGACCTGTACGCGTTAGCGGAACAGTGGCTCGTTGCGGGTGGCGCGCGTGCAATGCCGGCGTGCGAGGCCTTCATGCGCTGCGGCGGTTGCAGCATGCAGCACCTGACGATCGAAGCTCAACTCGCACTGAAGCAGCGATGGTTGATCGAACAACTCGACTCGGTAGGCATCGTGGCGCGATCGGTTCTGTCACCGGTGCGGGGCCCGCAGTACTACTACCGTCGTCGTGCGCGGCTGGCGGTGCGTTCGGTGCGCGACACGGGCGAGTTGCTGGTGGGCTTCCGCGAGAGTTTCGGTAGCCGGGTGGCGCGACTGAAGTCGTGTTGTGTGTTGGCACAGCCACTCTCGAACGAGTTGCCGGCGCTCGCCGCGCTGATATCAAAGCTCGATGCGCGCGAAGCCATTCCGCAGATCGAAGTGGCTGTTGGCGACACCGGCGCGGCACTCATCCTGCGCCATCTCGAACCATTGGGTGAGGCGGATCGCCGGGCGCTGCTTGCGTATCAGAACGGGACGCACATTGCGGTGCTGTGTCAGTCCGAGGGGTACGACAGCGTCGTCGATCTGAGCGGTGCACCCGCGCAGTCGTTGAGCTATCGACTCGACGGCTTCGGTGTCTCGCTGTCGTTTCATCCGGCGGACTTCATCCAGGTGAACGCGCATGTGAATGCGGATCTGGTTGCCGCCGCGATCAGCTGGCTCAGTGTTGTGCCGGGCGATCGCATCGTCGATCTTTTCTGTGGAATCGGCAACTTCACGTTACCGCTCGCTACCCGTGGCGCAAGCGTGTTGGGGTTCGAAGCAGCGGACACGCTGGTTCATCGTGGACGCGCAAACGCTTCACGTAACGGCCTCGCGCAACGTGCGCGATTCGAAACCGCGAACCTTTATGCGCAGCCGCTGGACTGCTCTGTGGTGTCCGCTGTGACCGACGCGAACAAGGTATTGCTCGATCCACCGCGCACAGGAGCCGGCGAGGTGCTGTCGACGCTCGCCGCGTCAAAGGTTGCACGTATCGCCTACGTGTCGTGCCATCCGGTCAGCTTTGCGCGAGATGCGGCCACGTTGAGGAAGGCGGGATTCATATTGGCGAAGGTGCGCCTGTTCGATATGTTTCCGCATACGATGCATGTCGAGACACTCGGGATGTTTGAACGCGCATGGTGAATGTCAGGCACGACGAGCCACACCTCGTGGATGGGCGCTTCGACGGGGCGGCGTGGATCGAGCGGGTATGCGCGGCAGACCCTCGCATCGACCGGCCACTGCTGCAACGTGCTCTCGATTTCGTCATACGGAGCCCCGGCGCTGACGATGCATTGTTGATGGTCGGCGTCGAGTTCGCCGATTTGATGACAGAACTGCGGATGGACTCGGCCTCGATCGCAGCCGCTCTGACGTACCGGTGCGTTCGGAGCGGACGCCGCAGCGTGGCGGACCTCGAGCGCGATGTCGATGTCGAGGTTGCGCATCTGGTCGCCGACGTCGAACGTGCTGGGACCGTCAGCCTGCTCGAACTGAGCAACACGCCATTGCTTGCGAAAGCCTCGCGCGATCAGGTCGACAACGTGCGGCGCATGCTCGTCGCAATGATCGATGACGTTCGCGTTGCGATCATCAAGCTGGCTGAACGGATCATTGCGTTGCGCGTCGTCAAAAGTGATCAACCGGCCCGGCAACTGCGCATCGCACAAGAAACGCTGGACGTGTTCGCCCCGTTGGCGAACCGACTGGGTATCTGGCGACTGAAATGGGAACTCGAGGACTTGGCGTTTCGGTATCAGACTCCACACGAGTACCGAAGCATTGCTGCCCGTCTGGACGGTAAGCGGATCGACCGCGAAGAGGACGTGATGTCCGTGGGTTCAATTCTCGCCGCAGAACTCGCCGCGGAAGGGATCGACGCCGAGGTTCGTGGACGCGCCAAGCACATCTATAGCATCTGGCGAAAGATGTTTGCGAAGCAGATCGGTTTCGATCAGGTCTACGATATTCGTGCATTGCGAGTCGTCGTCGCGTCGGTGCGTGATTGCTATGCGGCGCTCGGCGTCATTCATACGCGTTGGCGCCACGTGCCACGTGAATTCGACGACTACATCGCCAATCCCAAAGACAACGGCTACCGCTCGATACACACCGCGGTGGTAGGCCCGGATCAGCGCACCGTAGAGATTCAGATTCGCACACGCGAAATGCATCACGAAGCAGAACTCGGCGTCTGCGCGCACTGGGCCTACAAGCGCGATGGCAGCAAGCGCGAGACCGATAAGGAAGATGCGTTCTACACCGAGAAACTGAGTTGGCTGCGCCAGGTACTCGAATGGCACGAGGAGGTTGGAGGCTTCGAATCGGTTGGCAGAGAACTGCGTTCGAACATCGAGGATGGACGCATCTACGTGTTCACGCCGGCGGGTCACGTGCTCGATCTACCGGCCGGATCTACGCCGGTTGATTTCGCGTATCGGATCCACACTCACGTTGGTGAGCGCTGTGTCGGCGCGCGTGTCGATGGCGAGGTCGTGCCGCTGAACGTTTCGCTGTCGACGGGGCAACGCGTCGAGGTCATGACCGATCCGGATGCGACCCCGAGTCGGGATTGGCTCAATCAGAATCTGGGCTACGTGCGAACTGCGCGGGCACTCGCAAAGATCCAGTCCTGGTTTCGCTCGCTCGAACGCGAGCAGAACGTTACAGCGGGACGCGCGATGCTCGAGCGTGAGTTCGATCGACTGATGATAGACGTCGACCTGGCTACACTCGCCAACCTGTCGGGCTATCCGGATGCAGACGCGTTGTGCGTCGCGGTTGCGGTGGGGCAACGGCAGTTGCTCGACGTGGTTGCGACGTTCAGCCGCAGCCGTGAGGCGTTGATCGAACCAACCGCGCTGATCGATATCTCGACTGCGAATCGCGCCGGCATGCTGCACGACATCACGTCGGTTTTACTGAGTCAGAACGTGTCGATGGTTTCGATTCAGGCAAGCTCTGATGAGAACGGCAATACTGCTACCATTCGAGTGGGGGTTGAGATTCGCGGTTTGCTCGAGTTGGCCACGCTGCTCGATTGCATCTGCCGGGTTGCCGGTGTCACGCGAGTGCGCCGCCGCATCGATCCATGATCTAAGGCGCCGCCGCCACTCAACGGGCCCTAAGCATCTAGTTAGAAGGAGTTTCCCATGCGATTGATATTGTTGGGCCCGCCAGGAGCGGGCAAGGGTACTCAAGCCCAATACATTTGCGATGCGTACGGAATTCCGCAGATTTCTACCGGCGACATGCTGCGTGCAGCGGTGAAGGCGGGGTCGCCGCTCGGTCGACGCGTCAAAAAGGTGATGGACAGTGGCGCGCTCGTTTCCGACGACATCATCATCGCGCTGGTGAAAGAACGCATACAGCAGGACGACTGCGCGAACGGATTTCTATTCGATGGATTCCCACGCACGATCGTTCAGGCACAGGCCTTGATCGACGCCGGCATCGAACTCGACGGCGTGCTGGAGATCGAAGTGCCGGCCGAAGAAATCGTGAAGCGTCTCAGCGGACGCCGTGTTCACGAAAAATCGGGCCGCGTGTATCACCTCGTCTACAACCCGCCGAAGGCCGAAGGTCGCGACGACGAAACGGGTGATCTATTGGTTCAACGCAAAGACGACACCGAAGCGACGGTGCGAGAGCGATTGACCGTCTATCACGACCAGACGTTTCCGTTAGTCAATTTCTACAATGAATTAGCTGCTAAAAGCGATGTGCGCTACGCGAAGATTCAGGGCACAGGATCCGTTGATGAGATTCGCAGCGCAGTGCTCGCGAAGTTAGCGTGCTTCGAATCGTGACCAACGACTCGCATACGTCTCACTGTTGATCACATGCACGTTGTTCGTCGTCTCGCAAAAGCTCGCACGAAGGGGTGGAAATTAGTTTCATTTCACCTATTATCACCACCGCGCGTCTTGGGACGACGTTTGTCTTAAGACGTTTGTTTGAGTTCAACAATGCCGAGGAGATGAGAATGGCGAAAGCAAAAGCGAAGAAGAAAGCCGCACCGAAGAAAAAGGCGGCGAAGAAGAAGGCACCTGCGAAGCGCAAAGTAGCGAAGAAGAAAGTAGCCAAGAAGAAAGTCGCGACGCGTCGCATGGCAGCAGCGAAGAAAAAGCCCGCTAAGAAATCGGCGGCAAAGAAAAAGCCAGCAGCCAAGAAGAAAGCTGCTAAGAAGAAAGTAGCCAAGAAGAAGTAAAGAGAAGAAGCAACGAAAAGAAGAAGTAACTGAAAGTAGCAGTAGTCGGTTGATGGCGAAGGCGCCGACCGATTGAAAATTTGGGGCGAGATTAGCGGGGAGCCATCCCAGCGTCTCGCCCCGATTCATTTCGGGTCCTGCAATTCACATCGTGTCAGTTCAACAACCCGGTCAGCGGCAGAATTGTGACAGGGTTCCCCTGCAGTAGATTGCCGCTTGTACGGGGCACTTCGATCAGGCAATTCGCACCCCGGAAGCTGCCGATTCTGTTCGAACTCTGATCAGAGGTAGGCGCGACGAACAGGCCGCCATTGGCCGAATCGCTCGAATCGAACGCCCCACGTTGATATTCGGTCCGTCCGGCCTCATGCGCGATGTCGATCTTCAACGTCGCCGATATCGTCAGGGGCGGCACGATGTGCGTGCCTGCCAGTAGCGCGAGAATTGGTTTCACCAGCATCAGATACGTAACGATCGTCGAGACCGGATTACCCGGTAGTCCGAAGAAATGGCACGCACCTATACGACCGTACGCAAACGGTTTGCCGGGTTTGATTGCGATCTTCCAGAACTCGATTCGGCCGAGGCGCGCGACAATGTCACGCACATAGTCGGCGTCACCGACTGATACGCCGCCGGAAGTCATGACAACGTCGTGGTGTTCGGATGCCGCGCGTAGTGTTGTCTCGATCGCTGATGGATCGTCGGGCAGAATGCCCAGGTCGTTGATGTCGACAGGTGAATCGCGCATCAACTGCACGAGTGCGAAGCGATTCGCGTCGTAGATCTGCCCGGATTGCAGTGTCTCGCCGGCGTTGCGCAGTTCGTCTCCTGTGGAAAATAGCGCGAGTCTGATTTTGCGCCTCACGGCAATCTTCGTCAGGCCACATGCCGTGAGCCACGCGAGATCGAACGGCGACAGCCGCAACCCTGCATCCGCCAGTACCGCTCCACGCGCGATGTCGTTACCCGGTGCGCGCACGTTTGCACGCGCGCGCGGAATCGTCGAGAGCACGATGCCGGAGTCGACCCGTTCCACGTCTTCCTGAATGACCACCGCATCGCAGCGTGCCGGCAGCACCGCGCCGGTGAAGATGCGCACGGCATGATCGATGCGCGGCTCGTGACTGGGCTCGTAACCAAATGGTGCGCCGGCCCTGCTTTCTCCATGCAGTGCCAACGTAAAAGGGGGCGAGCCGCTGAATACCGGATCGAGTGTGCAAACCGCGTATCCATCCATCGAGGATGCAGCGAACGGCGGTACATCCATCGGTGAATGCACCGTGTGCGCGACGATACGATTCAACGCATCGGTAAGTTCGATCGTGTCGGGTGACGCGTCGGGTGGCGATACAGTCCGTTGCAACCAAGCCAACGCTTCGTCGAGGCCGAGAAACTGTCGCGTGTTCAAACTACAATCCCGTGCATGATGGAACCCCAATCTCGCCATGGTCGCGAACACACGGGTACTGCGCAAGCGCCCACGGTTCTCGCCCTGGAGGCATCGACAGCAGCGTGCTCCGTTGCGTTGTTGGTGGGCGGGGTCGTGCACGTGGATCATCGAATCGAACCGCGGCAACACAATCGACTGATCCTGCCGATGATCGATGCGTTGCTGCGGTCAGCCGGTGTGGACCGGCACTCGCTGGATGCCGTTGCATTCGGCAGGGGACCAGGTTCGTTCACCGGCATTCGAATCGCCGCTTCAATCGCGCAGGGCATCAGTCTGGGTTTATCGATTCCGGTGCTGCCGGTGTCATCTCTTGCGGCGCTCGCCAGCGGGGCCGTCGCAACGTATCCGAGCGTGCGCGGTGTGCTGGCAACCATTCGCTCGCGCGCCGACGAGATCTATCTGGCGGGATACCGAATCGACGATCATCAGGAGATGGTGTTTCCCGAATCCATCGCCACAGCCACGCAGCGCGCGCTGCCGTCGTGCGTAGATTCAACATGGCGGATCGTCGGCGATGGCGTTACACATTTCTCACCGCCTGCTGACCTGCAGTGCTCGGTGGATATAGAACTACTGCCGAGCGCGCGCGGTGTGCTCGCGCTTGCGATGCGCGCTTTGGCGAACGGTGAGACGGTGACCGCGGCACAGGCGCTGCCGGTGTATCTGCACGGCACGCAGCCGTGGCGCAAACTCGCTGATTGATTCATGTCGGCGAAGCACCCCGCGCTGATTCGAAGCGGCGATCGGCTGGAACTACGTGTCGATGACGGTGCGGGAATCTACCTGAAGCTGGCAGATGCGCGGCGACGCGTTCTGCAAGGCCGCAGGCTCGCGCTCGCGAAGGCATGCGGTGTACGGCCCGGGTTGCGCGTTCTCGATGGCATGGCGGGATTCGGTCTGGATGGCCTGACGCTCGCGTTACTCGGTTGCGACGTATTGATGATCGAACGCAACCTACTATTGTTCACGCTTCTCCAGGATGCACTCGCCGGCATACGTGCCGGTATCGAAATGACGGGGACGGTCGAATGCCGCCACGGCGATGTACGCGGCGTACTGGCCGCGGGCGATGCGTTCGACACGATCTATCTGGATCCGATGTTTTCCCCTCCCGACAAGGCGGCGTTGCCGCGCCGGTCGGCGCAAGTGCTTGCGGATCTGATTGGCCCCGCCGACGACGATCTCGCGGATGTCGTCGCGCGGGCGACCAGCCTGGCGCGACTGCGAGTAGTGGTCAAACGACGCCGGCTCGACGCGACCTGCGCCCGGCCGGACTGGCAGATCTTCGGGCGACGCGTTCGGTTCGACGTCTATCGCGGCGCGGCGGTCGCAGCAGGTGGCTGAGCCGATGGCGTCTGTTGCGGCGGTTGCGCGCGAAGCACGGCCAGCCTGAAATCGGCCGGCAGCACCGCGCTCGATGCGCGTGTCACTGCGTCGATGACATCGCCATAACTGAGCAACCCGTCTCGATCGATCTGCACTGCGCCGCGCTCGATCAGCGTGTCGACGAAACTGCGGAACAGACGCCCATCGAAGAACTCCGGCGCATTCAATCCGTACAGTCTGGAGATGCGCCGCGCAAGCTCGATGCAATCCCGTTCCAACGTGCGGCGATCGATGCAGTGCTGGCCGGCTCGTTGCAGCAGCGCAACGGCAATGAACAAACGTTCAAGCATCGGCATGGTGATCTCTGCCAGCAGCGCCAGCCGATAGCCTGCGTTCGATTCAGCCCGTGGCGAGTCGACCTCGTCCGCAGATCGCGTGACAAGTCCCTGAGCCTCGAGGTGATCCAGCCAGTGACGTACGTCAATATCGAGATTCGCCCCGGCGCCCAGGTACAGTTCGCTTTGAAGATACGGATATACCGCAGTAATCATTCGCATGAGCTGGTCGTGATGAATGCGATGGCGCCGATTCATCAACAGGCACGCGATTAACGACGCCAATGCGAACGCATGGCTCACATTGTTGCGATACCACGTCATCAGAACGGACCCGACCGCATCGTGTCCGAGTACGTCGCCGAATGGATGTGACTCCCTGACGATCATCCCGAGTTTCTCGGCGTGATTGACCATTTCGAGCCCGCTCATCGGCGTGACGGTCACGTCGGAAAATGGGCTGTTTGCACGCAGCAGCCCCGCGAGACAATCCAGTTGCTCGATCAGCAATACCTCATCGATTGTCTGCTTCGGCATGCTCAGGGTGACCAGAGCAATCAGGTGGATCGGATTGACGTGTGCGCACGCATTGATCCGATTGAGCAGTTCAACGCCGAGTTCATGCGCAATTCGAGGACCGCTGGCCGCGCTCGTCTGAATGTATTCGTCGAGCGCCACCGCATTACCGAAACTGACGTGGACGCGGCCGAATGCCTGGCCGATCACGCGTAGGCTGCGAATGACACCGAGAATCGATTCACCCTGCTTGCGACTGCCTCGTAATTCGTCGAGATAGGACGACGCTTCAATGAGCTTCTCATAGCCGATGTTGACGGGAACGAAGACGATGGGTCGCGGTACGCCGCGCGTCTGTGTAGCAATGGTCATGTTCAATAGGCCGGTGCGCGGTGGCAGCAGCCGTCCCGTGCGCGAGCGGCCGCCCTCGATGAAATACTCCGACGGTGATCCGCGACGGATCAACTGGTACAGGTATTCGGAAAAGACGGCGGCGTAGAGGCGGTCGTCGGCAAAGCGACGTCGCATGAAGAACGCGCCACCGCGCCGCAACAACGGCCCGACGAGGGGTATGTTGAGGTTGTCGCCGGCCGCAACGTGCGGAATCATCAGGCCTTCGCTGTACAGCAAGTATGACAGTACGAGGTAGTCGATGTGACTGCGATGACACGGCACGTATACGAGCGTCGATGTTTCCGCCAGTAGCTTGATACGTTCGATGCCGTGCGTATCGATGCCGTCGTAGATGCGGTTCCAGAACCACGTCAGCACGCGTTGCCATAGCCGGATCGTGATGTACGACATGTCCGACACCATTGCGCGTGCGTAGCGGTGCGCACGACGCGACAAGCGGTGTTCGGACAGCTTGCCCTTTGCTGCTTCGACGACGATCGCGGCGCGTACGTTGCGGCTCGCTACGAGCTGGTCGATCAATGTACGTCGATGTGAAAGATCGGGGCCGAGCAGGGCGGTGCGCTGCTTTTTGAACTGGACGCGTACCAGGCGCGCGATACGACGAACCAATCGAGAGTCGCTGATCTGTGGCTCGGCGATTTCGCGCAACGCGATCGGCGGACCGAACTGAACGGTGATGTCGCGTCGATTGAACAGGATTGTAGCAACGCGCCGAAAGCGTGACGTGACCGTCCAGTCTTCAGACAGGAGTACTCGGATCAGCGAACGTTCTTTGTTCGGTGCGCGGCTCCAGAACACGGACACCGGCACGAGGCAGATATCGGCTTTGCGTGTGTCGCGAAAATAGCGCTGCAGGCGCAGTAGGCGCTTGGAGTACGTGCGCATCAAATTGCGCCGCAACAGAAAGCCGCTCGGGCGATTCAAGAAAAAGAACCGACGCCGCTCCGGGATGCCTTGACGGGTCAGGGATGCGCGCGGTCGCGGCAGATCGTTCGTCTGCGTGACAATGTCGAGCATCACCAGATCGGTAAGCGAGCGACTGTTGAGCACGTACACGACGCGAAGGTGCGGTGGCAGTGTTTCGGTACCCAGCGCACTGGGTGTGGCCATCCAGCGCAGTGTTCGCTCGACAACGTCGAACGACAGAGCCTTGAGTCGGTCGGAGAGTCGTCCGCGGGCCATTCGCGCCCGTTACTGCTTGCGGCCGTCGTAGATCGTATCGAGTGCCGGCAGCGGGTCAGAATGTGTCTTGCTGTCCTCGGAGTTGATCGTGATCTCCCAGACCTTCTGGTACTTGCGGTCGGTAACGGTCTTCACGTCCTCCGGTGTTCGCAATACGGTTGGCCGCAGGAATACCAGCAGGCTCTTTTTTGTGTGCTCTTTCGATGTGTTGCGAAACAGCTGGCCGAGCCACGGAATGTCGCCCAACAGCGGGACTTTCTTCTTGGTATCGGTGACGTCGTCTTCGATCAGCCCCCCCAACACGATTGTCTGTTTGTCGTCGGCCAGTACCGTGGTCTTTATTTCTCGCTTGTTGGTAACGACGTCTGATATCGCATTGGCTGTGACCGCCACGAGCGACGTCGGCACCACACTCGACACTTCCTGCGCGACATCGAGGCGGACCGAATTGCCGTCGTGAATATGCGGTGTAACCGTCAGCGTGATGCCGACATCCTTGCGTTGGATCGTCGTGAACGGATTGTTGGCGCCATCGGCGGTGGTGGTGTACTCGCCGGTGCGAAACGGCACTTCCTGGCCGACGAGGATCTTGGCCTCCGCATTGTCCAACGTCAGGATGCTCGGCGTCGACAATAGGTTTGCCTTGCTACTGGTCGCGAGTGCCTGCAGAACCGCCACGAATGAGAACCCATTGGTGCTGAGTTTGGCCACGGCGACACCCGGAGAACTCAGTGCGCTGGCTGCGGCGATCGGTGGAATCGGGTTGCCGTTGGCATCCGTGGAACCTTTCAGCGCAGCGACGAGCGCGGCGATCGACGGGCTGAGCGCGGTGCTGATCAGCGGCACCGCGTTGCCGCTGGTATCGACGCCGGCGAAATCGACGCCGTAGTCCAATGAGTTATCCAGCGAGATCTCGACGATAGCGGCTTCGATCAACACCTGTGTGCGACGTACGTCGAGCTTGTGGATGATGTCGAGGATCTCGCTCATGTCGGCCGGGTCGGCGCGCACAATGACGGCGTTGGTCGTTTCGTCCGCCTGAATGTTGAGTTTCGTCGGCGATGACACCGCGACCGTCGCCGCGCCTGCGGCACCGCCTCCGCCACCGGTCGACGAGCTGCCAGTCACCAGCGATCTCACAATCTCAGCCACGTTTTTGGCATCGCCATGGGACAGATAGATCACTTGGGTCGCACCGGTTTCGGTCGCCGGTTGATCGAGATCGGCGATCAGCTTGCGAATCGCGGCGACCGGACGCGTCTTACCGCGTAACACGAGGGTGTTGTTGCGCGCGTTAGCGATGATCTGAATGCTCTGCGGTCCCTTCGCAGCACTGCCGAGCTGTTCCGGCGCGAGTTTCTGCAGCAGTTCGACGACGTTACCGACCCACGCGTCCTTAAGCGGCACCATGACCACCTGTTCGTCGCCTGGCACGTCGATCTTGCGTATGAGCTTCATCAATCTCACTACGTTGTCAGCGTGATCACTGATGATGACGACGTTGGGGTTCGAGATCGCCGCGATATTGCCGTACTGCGGGATCATCGGCCGCAACGTCTTGACCAACTCGTTCGAGTCGACGTATTGCGCAGAGATGACCCGTGTCACGAGTTCTTCGCCCGATATATGTGCGGCGTCATCGAGCGGACTGCCGCTCTGTTTCGCAAGCGTCTGTTGCTGGATACGCACAACGCCACTGGTTTCGATGGCGGCAAAGCCATGCACACGCAGGACGGCGAGGAATAACTCGTACACGTCGTGTTCGTTGAGGCTCGCATTCGAGATCACAGTGACTTTGCCTTTGACGCGCGGGTCCACAACGAATGTCTTGCCGGTGATTGCGGCGATCTGCGTGACGAATTCGCTGATATCGGCGTTCTTGAGGTTGATCTTCCAGGTCTGTTCCTGGGCGAGCGCAGAGTTGGCAGACATCAACAGGGCCGACATCAGCAATGCGCCCAGGAGTCCACCAATTCGCATCTTCATAAGTGATTGCATTGGTTCTACTTCAGTGAGGTGGTCACAAAGAATCGGCGCGTACCACGCTGCACTTCGATGCGCGCCGATCCCTGGGCCACTATGTTGTCAAGCTCAGCTTGATCCTGTTGCACATCGCCTACTGGGCGCCCGTTCACGGACAACACCACGTCGCCAGGTTGCAGACCGGTCTGCGCCAGATATGGAGAACTCGCCAGACTCTCGACGCGATATCCTTGTGCCCCTGTCGATGACACGGGCGCGACGCCCAACGAATTCAATGTACCGACGGGGTCTTGTTCAAGTTTCTCGCGGTACTCCTTCACGACGCTGCCGAGGCTCTCGGGTGCGTCGCCCGACGATGCTTGCGGAGGGGCCTCCGCATTCAGTTCGGGTGCGTTGTCGGGAGGTTGGTCCACACTGCCTTGATCCGGGCTTCCCAGCATCATGATCGAAGACGTCGTGTGATTGTCGGTGGCAAGAATTGGTGTTTCCTCCGGGAATCGAAGCGTCTCGTAGGTGCCGCCACGACGCAAAACGATTCGATCCGCGTGCACTTCAGTCAGTACTGCATTGCCGGGTAACTTGCCGCCGACGAGGTACAACTCGCCGGGCTTGCCCTGTTCCGAAACGATCGCGGCCGATTCCTCCGGCACTTCAGCTTGAAAGACGCCCTCGAGCGTCAAGCGCAACTGCGTTTCGGGTGCGTCATAAACGGCCGGCGCCGGAGCGGCCGTCTGGAGTTTGCCGAACAGGTTGCGCGCTACGATTTCGGACGCGCTCAGCGCAGACTTGGTCGCTCGCACGGCCGCCTTTGACTCGGTCAAAGGCGCTGGTGTTGGCCCGGAGATGACGTACCAACCTGCATTGGCGAGCGAATACGCGATGCCGACGATGACCAGAATCTTCGCGGGTTCGACGAGCCGGTTGGCGACGCTATGCACAGCAGCGGAACTCGTGGGTGGCGCGGAGTTTAGAATAGTTTCTCACCCACCTCCAGAACGACTGCGTGATCAGGCTCACCGCCTGGCCAAGGCTCACCCAGCATTTTCGTGAACTGCTTGGTGATTCCTACGGTTGCCAAGCCATTCGGGGAAACCTTCGCCAGCATCAACGGCATCTTATCGTTCACTTGATACACAGATATTTCCGGCTGACCCGATGCGGAATCGACAAAACCGACCAGCGGCGGCAGCTTGACGAGGTGATCGCGGCCGGATAATCGGTAACCCACCTCGCCGCCGCTCCATTTCAGCTTGCCGCGGACCTGTGGCAACCGCGCGCCTCGCATAGATGTCAGTTCTAGATCCTCGACCGCGATGCTGCCCGGAATGTCCAGGTCGTATTGGGATAGCGTGTCGGCAAGCAGCGCGGTGTCGAATGTACCACTCATCTCCGCGTGCGCCGACCGAACGGCGGCGCTTGCGCGCCCGGATAGGTCGACATGGTCGCCGCGGACCCGCACATCGAAACCGAACTCGCCGCTAAGCAACGCGGACGGTGCATATGACCAGTCGATGTGCCCTATGTGCACGCCTGATACAGCCAGATCACCCGATCCACGCCACAGCGTGCCGGTTGGACCGATGAGCGTAATCGGTGTCTCATCGCCGCGCAGCGCATAGCGCACCAGCGACGCGGGTGCGAAGGCGCAGACGCACACTATAAAGGTGGCAACTCCGATCAAGGTCAGCCGAACGGTGCGTGACATCCCGTCAGACGCTCAGCACACGATGCAACACGCCGGCATAGATGTCGGCGAGTCGCCGGATGTCGGTCACTGCCACGCACTCGTCCACGGCATGAATGGTTGCGTTGATAACGCCAACTTCGACGACCTCGGTCCCTGTCGGCGCGATGAAACGTCCGTCGGACGTTCCACCGCCTGTCGAAAGTTGCGGCGGGTGACCAGTCACCCGCGCGATGGTCGCAGAGACGGCATCGATCAGACGGCCGCGCTGGGTCAGAAACGGTAGACCCGATAAAGTCCACTCGACATCGACATCGAGACCATGTCGCGCGAAAACGTCGCCAACCGCGTGGCGGAGCCGATCAGGTGACTGCTCGGTGTTGAATCGAAAGTTGAACATGAGTTCGAGCGTCCCCGGTACGACATTGCCGGCACCCGTGCCAGCATGGACGTTGGAGATCTGAAAACTGGTGGCAGGGAAGTGCGCGTTGCCGCCGTCCCATTGGCGGGTTGTCAACTCGACGATCGCCGGGGCTGCAAGATGGATCGGGTTGCGCACCTTCTCCGGATACGCCACGTGTCCTTGAATACCTCGAATCTGCGCGCGACCGCTCAGCGAGCCTCGACGCCCGATCCGGATCGTGTCACCCAACGCTTGATTCGACGAGGGCTCACCGACGATGCAGTAGTCGATGTGGACGCCTTCGTCCTGTAGCCGCTCGACTACCTTGACGGTGCCGTTCACCGCATCGCCTTCTTCGTCGCTGGTGATCAGCATGCCGATCGAGCCGTCGTGATCGGGTGTGGTCGCCAGAAAGCTTTCGATCGCAGTGAGCATGGCCGCCAGCCCCGTTTTCATGTCCGCAGCGCCACGGCCGAACAGCGTCCGATCGCGCACAACAGGCTCGAACGGCGGTGATGTCCAGAGCTCTTCCTGTCCCGTTGGCACGACGTCGGTGTGGCCGGCAAACGCAATCAGCGGCGAGGCTGTACCGCGCCGGGCCCAGAAGTTGCTCACGGTGCCGAACGGCATGCGGGTGACTGCGAACCCGAGCCGCTCCAGATGGGTAATCAACACCTCCTGACAGCCAGCGTCATTCGGGGTTACCGACGCGCGCCGGATCAGATCCTCGCTGAGCGTCAGAACGTCCATCGCACCGTTGTAACCTTGTCTGGCGACACTAGTTGTGTGCGTGTAACTGTTCGTTGAGCTTGATCGCGGCACGATTGGTGCGGCACTCAACTTTGCTCGTGCGACTGTTACGGATGAACAGCATGTCGGAGAGACCCGATAGCTCTCGACCTTTTGCCGTCCGCACTCGATTGCCGTCCTCGTCGACTACTTCGATGACAGTTCCACCTGTGATGTAGAGGCCGGCTTCGATCGTGCACCGATCGCCCAACGAGATACCGGTGCCGGCATTCGCGCCGATCAGGCAATGGCGGCCGATGCTGACCTTGATGCTGCCGCCGCCGGACAAGGTGCCCATCGTGCTCGAACTGCCGCCGAGGTCTGTGTGCTCACCGACCACGACCCCCTGTGAGATACGGCCTTCGATCATATTCGGGCCAAGCGCCCCCGCGTTGAAGTTGACGAAACCTTCGTGCATGACGGTGGTACCGTCGCCGAGATAGGCCCCCAGGCGGACACGCGATGCATCGGCGATCCGCACGCCACTCGGAATGACGTAGTCGGTCATCCGTGGAAATTTGTCGAGTGAGTGGACCGTCAACTGCCTGCCAGCGCGGCGCGCCGCGATCAACGCTGCCTGGATGTCGTCTACATCGATGGCGCCGTCGCTGGTCCAGGCCACATTCGGTAGTTGCGCAAAGATGCCTTCGAGATTCAATGTATTCGGCAGCGACAGGCGATGCGACAGCAACTGCAACTTGAGATACGCCTCGGCGGTCGATGCGATCTCCTCATCCCGATCGAGCATTACCACGGTCAATGACGTGTCCATTTCCGCCAGAAGCGAACAACCGAGCGCAATGTCCGGTTCGCCCGCATTCGTCAGCATGTGCGCCAGTGCGGCCGCCTGGGCTGGTTCCAGCGAACCAACGCCAGAATTAAGGTGCGACCGAAGCACCTCGACTGCCGCCGCGGGCGGATTCTTGACGGGTGCCGGGAAATAGACTTCGAGCGTTTTGCCGGCACGACTGCGTGTTGCGTGACCGACACCGAATGCGAACAGTTCACTCATGCTTCGAATCCGTGTCTCGTACGTTTCTACTCAGAGGGCGCTAACCTATCACAACGCACCGATTCACAACGTATCGTGTCCGATGTCATAGCGTATGCGTGAAGCGGCTGATGCGTTCGGCGGCATCAATGCACTCTGTCAGATCGGCGACCATCGCCATGCGGATCCGATTCACGCCCGGATCGACGCCGCCGTGCGGTCGCGACAGAAAGCGTCCGGGCAGCACCGTTACGTGCTCGTCGACGAACAACCGGCGGGTGAACTCGGTGTCGTCGATTGGTGTCTGCGGCCAGTAGTAGAAGCCGGCGTCAGGTTCGCGCACGCCGAGCACACCGGACAGCATGGGTGTGACCTTGGCGAATTTATCGCGGTACAGCGTGCGATTGTCGATCACGTGCTGCTCGTCGGCCCATGCCAGTTCGCTGACATGCTGAACGTGCGTCGGCAGCGCGCAGCCGTGGTAGGTGCGGTAGAGAAGGTAACGTTCGAGAAGTGCCGCGTCGCCGGCGACGAATCCCGAACGTAATCCCGGCAGGTTGGAGCGCTTGGACAAACTGTGAAAAACCACGCAGCGGGCGAAGTCGTCGCGACCCATGTATGCACACGCCTGCAGCAGCCCAGGCGGTGGTCGTGTCTCGTCCGGGTAGATCTCCGAATAGCATTCATCGGAACCGATGATGAAGTCGTACCGGTCGGCGAGGGCAATCAAGCGGGTCAACTGGTCCATCGGCATCACTGCGCCGGTAGGATTGCCCGGCGTGCAGATGAACAGCAATTCGCAGTTCTGCCACACGGAAGCTGGAACGCAGTCGAAGTCCGGCAGGTATCCGGTTGCCTCTGGACAAGCCACGTAGTACGGCGCGGTACCGCGCAGCAGCACCGCGCCTTCGTATATCTGGTAGAACGGGTTAGGCAGCACCGCGCAACTACCGGTACGGCCCGACAAGACGCATTGAGCGAACGAGAACAGCGCTTCCCGCGTACCGCCCACCGGCAGGACGTGCCTGCTCGCCGTCAATGCGTCGGAGCGCAGCGTGAAGCGCGTCGTTGCCCAGGCACTGATTGCTGCGCGTAACGAATCGCCGCCGCGCGTGGCGGGGTACGTTGCGAGCCCAGATCGCAGGTTCGTCGCGTCGCCGGCGGCGTCGAGTAGAAACTGCGCGGTGGAATGCTTTGGTTCGCCGATCGACAGCGCAATGTGCGCGGCATTGCTGCGCACGCGCAGGCCTGCCTTCAACGCGTTCATGCGCTCGAACGGATAAGGCAGCAGCGTGTCGAG
Source organism: uncultured Gammaproteobacteria bacterium (assembly GCA_963735085.1). GTDB lineage: Bacteria > Pseudomonadota > Gammaproteobacteria > Pseudomonadales > Azotimanducaceae > DATJGR01. The sequence goes on along the minus strand of CAVTJP010000002.1, from coordinate 845,301 downwards.
AAACGGGTTCATGCAGTCAACTCGCCAGCGTCTCGTCGCTGACGTGCTGATCCAGACGCTTGCAGATCCCTTGCGTCACGCTGTCGATTCGCGCCGCATCGCGGATTCGCGAGCCGTCGCGTCCGCTGATGTAGAACAAATCCTCGATGCGCTCGCCCAACGTCGTGATTTTAGCCCCGTGTACGTTGATGCCCAGGTCGACGAAGATGATGCCGAGGCGCGCAAGCAACCCGGGACGGTCCGATGCAACCACCCGCAGTACCGACCACGGCAACTCCGGGTCGTTCGTCAGGTACGCCTCGGTCGGTCGCTGAAACTGTTTGAGGCGCCGCGGGGTGCGTCGTTGGACCGTCTTCGGATAGCTGTCCAAGTCGCTCAGTTTGGCGATCAGCGTGCGTTCGATATGTCGCGCACGCTCCGCGTTCGAGCTGATCGAATGCCCGGATTCGTCCAGCACAATGTAGCTGTTGAAGCAGTGATTGCCGGCAGAGGTATGGATGCGCGCGTCGTGAATCGACAGATTCAGTTGATCAATTGCAATCACGCTGGCGGCAAACAATCTAGGTTGGTCGCGCGTATAGAGGAAGATCTCCGTCGCGCCTTCACCACTGACATGGCCGGCGACATCGCGTACCAGCACCAGCGGTCCCGCCGCCAGGTCGTGCTTGGCAATGGCCTCGGTCAACGATGCAATTTGACCGACCGAGTGCTGCATGAAGAATTCCGGGTCCGGATCGTCCCACAGCGCCAGCGCGCGCGCCTTGTCGATACCGCGCTCCGATAGTCGCGCCAGCGCTTCGGTCTTGTGCTCGTGGATGTATGCGGCGCGATCGACCGGAAGATTCAGGCCACGGCGCAGCGCTTTGCGCGTCTCCATATACAACTGTCGCATCAGTGTCGCGCGCCAGCTGTTCCACAAGGTTGGGTTGGTCGCTTTGATGTCGGAGACAGTCAGCGCGTACAGGTAGTCCAATCTGACTTCAGTTCTCACTTCGCTGGCGAACTCATGAATCACGACCGGGTCGGTGATGTCCTTGTTTTGTGCCGTTGCCGACATCACCAGATGCGCCCGAACGAGCCACGCGACGAGTTCGGTGTCGTCCTCGTCGAGTCGATGGCGATGGCAGAATGCGATCACGTCGGCGGCGCCCAACGTCGAGTGATCGCCACCGCGCCCCTTTGCGATATCGTGATACAGCCCTGCGATGTAGAGCAGTTCGATCTTTGGTAGATTCCGGATGCAATGATAGGCGACCGGATCCGTCTCCTGGCTCGATCGGTAGTGCAACCGGCGCATGTTCCGAATCACCATCAGCGTGTGGGCGTCGACGGTGTAGATGTGGAACAGATCGTGTTGCATCTGTCCGATGACCCGGCCGAACTCAGGAATGTACCGACCGAGAACGCCATAGCGGCGCATACGGGTCAGTTGCGATACCAGCGTGTACGGCGCCCGCAATAGATCGATGAAGAGTCCGGTCACCTCGGGATCGTTGCGGAAATCGTCGTCGATCAGATCCAGGTGATTGCGAAAGAGGCGGATGGTCGTTGCACGCACGCCGGAAATATCACGCCGGTTCGCCATGATGACGAACAGTTCCATCATCGCCGGTGGATGCTGCGCAAAGACGTCGTCGGAGCGTGTTTCGATGTAGTTGTCGCGAATCTGGAAGCGTTCGTTGATCGGTTCCACTTTCGGTTCGTAGTGCGCCCTTAGGATCGTTTCGTCGAAGTGCTGCAGCAGGATGTCGTTGACTTCGCGCAGACTCAGGACGTGACGGTAATAGTCGTGCATGAATTGTTCGACGCCGAGCTGTGCGTCTGTATCCGAGTACCCCAACCGTTCCGCAAGGGTGCGCTGATAGTCGAACAGCAGGCGGTCTTCGGCGCGTCCGACGATCAGATGGAGCCCGTAGCGCACGCGCCACAGAAAGCGGCGTCCATCGGTGAGCCATTGGCCCTCCTGTGCGGTTAGAAAGCCGCGCCCCGTCAGATCGGCCCGAGACGTGTTGCCGAAGTGGCGCTTGATGATCCAGCCGACGGTCTGGATATCGCGCAGGCCGCCGGGTGCCACCTTGATGTTGGGCTCGAGGTTGTAGTCGACATCTTGATATCGATTGTGGCGCTTGTGTTGCTCGGCGACCTTGGCGCTGAAGAACCGTGCGCTCGGCCAGATTTCGTCGGTAGCGAACAGACGACCGACCTGACGGTCGAGTGCCAAAGTTCCGGCCAGCAAACGGCGCTCGAGAATCGATGTGGCGGTTGCGATGTTGTCCTTGGCTTCCTGGTGGCACTCATCCACCGTTCTGACGCTGTGCCCGATGTTGAGTTTGAGGTCCCAGAGGTTCTGAACGAACGTCTCGATGCCGGCCCGGTAGCTGGCCGATTCGCCGTCGACCAGGATCAGCAGATCGATGTCCGAATGCGGGTGTAGTTCACCGCGTCCGTAGCCGCCTACCGCGAACAGCGCGAGGTGCTCAGCAGCGCTCTCCGGCCATTCGATCTGGTTCCACAATCGCTTGATCAGGTCATCGAAAAATGCCGCACGACCGTGCACGATCGCATCGATGTCTTCACCGGACCAGAATCTCTCGGCCAGCAGTGCGTCCGAGGCTACGATGCGCCGTCTTGCGTCATCCAGTTGCGCCGTGGCGCTCACGAAATCTGTTCGTCTGCGCGCAGTGTGAGGATTTCTGCGCCGTCGTCTGTCACCAGAATCGTGTGCTCCCATTGCGCCGAGAGCTTGTGGTCCTTCGTCACGACGGTCCATTGATCCGGCAGCATTTTTACGTGGCGCTGGCCGGCGTTGATCATCGGTTCGATCGTGAAAGTCATGCCGGCTTCGAGCCTCAGGCCCGATTTTGGCCTGCCGTAGTGCAGCACTTGTGGTTCGTCGTGAAATATCTCGCCAATCCCGTGACCGCAGAACTCGCGTACGACGGATAGATTGTTTTCTTCCGCGTAGGACTGGATCGCATAACCGATGTCGCCGAGGTGCGCGCCGGGCTTCACCGCGCGAATGCCACGGTAGAGACATTCCTGAGTAATGTCGACGAGGCGCCGTGCCATGACGCTGGGCTCGCCGACGAAGAACATTTTGCTGGTATCCCCGTGATAGCGGTCCTTGATGACGGTGACGTCGATGTTGAGCACGTCACCGCGCTTGAGGTTTTTGGTCGGTGATGGGATTCCGTGGCATACGACGTGATTGACGGACGTGCAGATCGATTTCGGGAACGGCGGCTGTCCCGGCGCATTGCTGTAGTTCAGCGGCGCGGGGATTGCCTGAAGTTCGTCGACGATGAACCTGTGGCAGATACGGTCGAGGTCTTCGGTACTGACACCTGGTTCGACGTGCGGACCAATCATCTCCAGCACGCTGGCGGCCAGACGGCCGGCGATGCGCATGCGTGCGATCTCATCTTCGCTGCGTAGCTTGATCGACATCAGTGCCAGACCGTCCGCGTGGTTTCGAGGAAAAACGGATTATGCTATAAAGCGCGCCGCCGTGAGGCAAACCGGATATCTCGCTCAATCCAATAGATGTGGCGAGTATTCAAAATTCTCACACGTATCGTCACAGCTCCGTGGGTGCCATCGCAAGATGGTTTGGGTCTGGGATGCGTGGAGGCTCAACCCAAACATGACGAGGATTTATGGCAAATATCAGCATGCGTGACATGTTGGCCGCAGGCGTGCACTTCGGCCACCAGACGCGGTTCTGGAACCCCAAGATGGCTCCGTTTATTTTCGGAGCCCGCAACAAGATCCATATCATCAACCTCGAGCAGACCGTACCCGCATTCAATGAAGCGCTCGGGTATGTCAAATCGCTCGCGGCACGGCGCCACAAGGTCCTGTTTGTTGGCACCAAGCGCTCTGCGGCAAAAGTCATCCGTGAACAAGCGTCCCGGGTCGACATGCCGTTCGTCGATCAGCGGTGGCTTGGCGGGATGCTGACGAACTACAAAACCATCCGTCAGTCGATTCGCCGTTTGCAGGAACTCGAAGTCCAGGCCGGCGATGGTACGTTCGAGCGCTTGACGAAGAAGGAGGCGCTGACGAAGCGTCGACTGATGGAAAAGCTGGAACGTAGTCTTGGTGGTATCAAGAACATGGGCGGTCTGCCGGACGCGCTGTTCGTCGTCGACGTGCAACACGAGCACATTGCGGTATCTGAGGCGAACAAGCTTGGCATCCCTGTGGTCGGTGTCGTCGATACCAACAGCGATCCGGTTGGTGTCGATTATGTGATTCCGGGCAACGACGATGCAATCCGTGCAGTGCGCCTCTATGTCACGGCGATTGCCGATGCCATCTCCGAGGGCCACGCGATTGCAACCGGCGAGGTCAGGATCGACGAGTTCGTCGAAGTCGAGACGGCCGAGGCCGGTGCGGACGAGGCGGTTTGAGATGGCTGAAGTAACTGCTTCGATGGTCAAGTCGCTTCGCGAGTTGACCGGCCTGGGCATGATGGATTGCAAGCGCGCGCTGACGGAATCGGCGGGCGATATGGACTCCGCCATCGAATCGCTGCGCAAGAGCAGCGCGTTGAAAGCCGCCAAGAAGGCTGATCGAGCCGCCTCTGAAGGGTTGTTAGGGCTGCGTGTCGCAGATGACGGTCGCTTCGGTGTGCTGGTTGAGGTCAACATCGAAACCGATTTTGCGGCGCGAAACGACACGTTTACGGCGTTTGTCGCACGTGTGGTCGATGTCGCGTTCGAGCGTCGCTGCGCCGATGTTGCGAGGTTGCTTGCTGATGGCCTGGACGCTGAGCGCGAGACGCTGGTGCAGGGGATCGGCGAGAACGTGTCAGTGCGCAGGGCCGCGCTACTCGAAGCGCCGGCCGGTGGCACGGTTACCAGCTATATGCACGCCGATCATCGCAAGGCCGCGCTGGTTGCGTTGACCGGTGACGACGATAGCTTGGGTCGGGACATCGCGATGCATGTCACGGCGATCAATCCGCTGGTGGTGGCTGGTGCCGACATACCGGCCGAGGTCGTCGCCAAGGAACGCGAGATCTTCAGCGCGCAGGCACAGGACAGCGGCAAACCGGCGGATATCGTTGCGAAGATGGTCGAAGGGCGTGTTCGAAAATACCTCGCCGAGGTCAGCCTGCTCGATCAGCCGTTCGTCAAAGATGGCAACGTTCGCGTCGGCGCGCTGCTCAAGCAGAACAATGCGCAGTGCACGGGCTTCGTCCGCTTCGAGGTCGGTGAAGGGATCGACAAGGTCGAAACGGACTTCGCGGCCGAGGTTGCTGCGCAGGTCCGCGGTCGAGACTAGCAACAGATGGCCAAACCGCCGTTGCGTTGTTTGCTCAAGCTCAGCGGCGAGGCGTTGGCCGGAGATGCGGAATTTGGTATCGACCCTGACGTCATGCGGCGGATTGGCCGGGAGATCGTGGCGACCCAAGACGATGGCGCGGCATTCGGCGTGGTACTTGGCGGGGGTAATCTGTTTCGGGGCGCAGCGCTCGCCCGTGCCGGGCTCGACCGTGTTACCGGCGATCATATGGGGATGCTTGCCACGATCATGAACGCGCTCGCGTTTCGCGACGTGATGCGTTCGCTCGGCGCGAGTGCGAGCGTGCTGTCCGCGATTCCGATGGCGGGTATGGTCGAGGGTTACTCGCAGTCACGGGCACTCGAGTTGATTCAGTCCGGTCATGTGGTGATCTTCGCTGCGGGAACCGGCAACCCATTTTTCACAACTGATTCGGCGGCATGTCTGCGTGGAATCGAGATCGGTGCCGACATGGTGCTGAAGGCGACCAAGGTCGATGGGGTATACACTGCCGATCCACACGCTGACCCGACTGCGCGGCGCCTGGACCACCTTGGCTACGACGACGTCATTGCGGCGAATCTGCAGGTCATGGACATGACAGCTATCTGTCTGTGCCGCGATCACAAGATGCCGATCGTCGTATTCGACATGTATGCATCAGGCGCGCTGCGCCGCATCGCCGCCGGCGAGCGGGTCGGAACGCTGATCGATGGGGGTGGGTCTCGCGCGACCCGAAACCTTTGAGGTAGCACTGTGATCGACGATATCAAGCACGATGCAGATCAACGTATGGGCAAGTCCATCGAAGCGCTGGGCCATGCATTCGCCCGGATTCGAACGGGGCGTGCCAATCCTGCAATTCTCGACGGTATCGAGGTGCCTTACTACGGCAACCACACACCACTCAATCAGGTGGCGTCCATCAGTGTCGAGGATGCACGTACGCTGGTCATCTCGCCGTGGGAAAAAAAGCTTCTGGGCGACATTGAAAAGGCGATTCTGAAGAGCGATCTCGGCATCACGCCGTCGTCGACATCGGATGTGGTGCGAATCCCGTTGCCCCCTCTATCCGAGGAGAATCGACGCGATCTTGCGCGGCACGCCAAGCAGGAAGCCGAGCAAAGCCGTGTGTCGATTCGCAACATCCGGCGCGATGCGATCGGCGACATCCGGGAACTGGTCAAGGAGAAGGCCGTTGCCGAAGACGATGCGCGACGCGCTGAAGAGGACATCCAACGCCTCACTGACAAACGAATATCGGAAATCGATCACGCATTATCGGAAAAAGAGTCCGATTTATTAACGATTTAGAGCTAAGATCTCGACACTGACAGCGGATTTCAAAAACCGATATGTCCGAGCTTCAAGCCAGTGCCGTCCAGGTCGACGGCGACCTCGTGCCGAGCCATGTAGCGATCATCATGGATGGCAATCATCGTTGGGCCAAAGCGCGCCATCTTCCCGGCGCAGCCGGCCACCGAGCAGGCGCGCGGAACATTCGTCCGATTGCCGAACGATGTGCCGATCTTGGTGTGCGCTATCTGACGATCTTCGCGTTGTCGACCGAGAATCTGGATCGGCCGAAGCGTGAAGTCGATTTATTGTTGGGATTGATGCGGCGGTTTCTCGAAGACAACGTCGAAGAACTGCGCCAGCGCGGCGTGCGGTTACGCATCATCGGCGAACGCAGTCGCTTCGCTGCCGAATTGCAGATGTTAATGAAGCGAGCTGAGCAGATCACCCGCGACAACGATCAACTGCACCTGACGATTGCGGTCAACTACGGTGGACGCTGGGATATCACGCAGGCCATGCGTGGGTTGGCAAAAGCGGTGGCAATGGGCCAGATTGATCCTGATAAGGTCGACGAACACACGGTCGGCGGGTTGCTCTCGTTGGGGCATTTCCCGCCGCCGGATCTGTGTATCAGAACCGGGGGCGACCAGCGGATCAGCAACTTTCTGCTGTGGGACCTCGCGTACAGCGAACTCTATTTCACAGATGCGTACTGGCCAGAGTTCGACGAAGTTCGACTCGCCGATGCTTTCGAGTCGTACCGTGCGCGGCAGCGAAGATTCGGGCGTCGCCCGTGATGACAACCGCGCCGCGTGCCGTGGCGCGGGCCACATGCTGAAGTTACGGGTGATGACGGCGCTGATTGCGGCGCCGGCCGTGATCGCTGCCATATTCCTACTTCCTCCACGCGCCTTCGCAGGTGTGTTTCTAGTCGCTGCGGGTTTTGGTCTGTTTGAATGGGCCAGTCTGGCCGGAATCCGCGCACGCGCAGTGCAGGCGGCGTATCTCGTCGGCTATGCGGCGCTTGGCTACGCGGTGTTGCAGGCTCCGAATACGTGGCAGTCCTTTTTTATCGGCGTCGTCGTATTCTGGTTGCTGGCAGCGCTGGTCGTGCTGACGTTTCCTGCGAGCGCCCAGATGCTCAGCACACTCGTTCTCGCGCCTACCGGGTACATCGTGTTCGTCGGCGCATGGCTGGCGTTGGTATCGCTGCTCGTCAGCGGTGGACCGTGGTTGATTGTGTGGGTCTTCTGCGTCGTGTGGGCAGCCGACATCGGTGCCTATTTTGCCGGCCGTCGCTTCGGTCGTCGTAAACTCGCCGTGCTCGTCAGCCCCGGGAAGACGTGGGAAGGCGCGCTCGGCGGCGTTGTTCTATCTGTCATAGTCGGATCGCTGCTCGGTATGGTGCCGGCGTTGCAGCGAATGGGACTTGGCTACCCGTCATGGGCCGGCCTGTCACTGATGATCGCGATTGTCTCGATATTCGGTGATCTGTTTGAAAGCGCGTTGAAGCGCGCGCGCGGCGTGAAAGATTCCGGTCACCTGTTTCCGGGTCACGGGGGAATGCTCGACCGGATCGACGCATTGATTGCAGCGCTGCCGTGTGCTGCGCTGGCCGCAATTCAACACGGCTGATGGCAAGCTGCTATCATTGCGCGCCGTTTCGGCGGACCTGATTCGAAGCGCCTGGCAACTTGCCGACGCGACGCCTGTCAAACAGGGCAAACCTTCGGATGTTCTGACGCATGGATATCGTGCAGTACGTGATTGCGTTTCTTGTCGCGCTCGGTGTGCTGGTAACTGTTCACGAGTTTGGCCATTTCCTCGTTGCACGGATCGCCGGCGCGAAAGTGGTTCGATTCTCGATCGGTTTCGGCCCCGCGATATTTTCGCGATTGGATCGACGCGGTACCGAGTTCACGCTCGCCGCGATCCCACTCGGCGGCTACGTGAAGATTCTCGACGAGCGCGAGGGCGACGTTGCGCCGGCCGATGCGGACAAGACGTTCAATCGCCTGTCTCCGTCATGGCGCATTGCATTCGCACTGGGTGGCCCGGCGGCGAATTTTCTGCTGGCAATCGCGATCTACTGGTGTTTGTTCGTCGCGGGCAGCACCGATGTGGTTCCGATCATCGCGCCACCGGCTCCGGACACGCCAGCGTTTGCGGCCGGGCTGCGCGGCGGCCAGGAAATCGTCTCGATCGATGGCACAGCTACGCGGTCCTGGCCCGAAATCAGCATGGCGCTTGCTACACGCCTGGGTGATACCGGTGAACTGCGCGTCGATACCCGTAAGCCCGGCACCACGTCGAGCCAACCCCACGAACTGATGCTGCTCAATTGGCAGCGTGACGTTGCCGAACCGGAGATGTTTCGTTCGTTGGGCCTGGTGCCTACATTGCCGCCTGTGTTGGGGACGGTCCTCGACGATGGTCGGGCGAACGCGGCGGGGCTACGCGCATGGGACCGCGTGATTGCAGTCGACGGCAAACCGGTCAAGCAGTGGGGCGACCTGGTAGCGGCACTGCGGGCCGCGCCGGAAAAATCGCTCACGGTCGAAATTGAACGCGACGGCTCGCGCGAGAGCGTAGAACTCACACCGGCGGCGCGCACTGCCGCCGATGGTAGCCGCTACGGCTTCATCGGTGCTTCGCCATTGATGCGCGAAGTGAAATACGGGATCTTCGCCGCGCTGCCGATGGGCCTTCACGAGACCGCGTCGAAGACGATGATGACGTTGGACCTGATGAAGAAAATGGTGACGGGCCTGGTGTCCACGCGAAACCTGTCCGGTCCGATCACTATCGCGAGAGTTGCTCGCGATTCTGCACAATCGGGATGGGAGGATTTCCTTCGCGTGTTGGCGTTGCTCAGCATCAGCCTCGGTGTACTGAACCTTCTGCCAATTCCGATACTCGATGGAGGCCACGTGATGTTTTGCCTGGCTGAAATCGTGATACGCCGGCCGGTACCGGAGCGTATCCAGACGTTGGGCATGCAACTCGGACTCGCGATCGTGGGGGGCATGATGCTGCTTGCGTTCTACAACGACATCACACGATTATTCTGACCCGAGGAAACCCATGGCTGGGGGAACGTTGAAGCGATGGTTCGCCATCGCGCTGTTGTGGCCAAGTCTTGCGCTGGCCGATACGTTCAAGGTAACGGATATCCGTATTCAAGGATTGCAGCGCGTTTCCGCGGGTACCGTTTTCAACCTGTTGCCGATCAACATCGGCGACACGATTGATGAGGCCACCGTCCGCAGGCTGATCCGGCTGGTGTTTCAATCCGGCTATTTTCGCGACGTGAAGATGGCTCGTGACGGCGGCGCGCTGATCGTTACGGTCGTCGAACGCCCAGCTATCGATTCGATAAAGATCAAGGGCAACAAATCCATCAAGACCGACGCATTGCTCGAGGGGCTCGGTAAGCAGGGCCTGAAAGAAGGCGAGATCTTCAAGCAGTCGACATTGGAGCGTGTCGATCTCGAACTGTCACGCCAGTACGTTGCGCAAGGACGCTATGGCGCGAGCATCGATACCGACGTCGAAGACCTGCCGCGCAACCGGGTTGCGATTCACATCAACATCAAGGAAGGCAAGACGTCGACGATCGAACATATCAACGTCGTTGGCAATCGTGCCTTTAGTGAATCGGAGCTGCGCGATGTGTTCGAATTGAAGATGCCGAGCTTCTTTTCGTTTCTGAAGAACGACGACAAGTACTCCAAGGAGAAACTCAAAGGCGACCTTGAAAAGCTCGAGTCGTATTACAAGGATCGCGGCTACGTTACGTTCAACGTAGATTCGACGCAGGTCAGCATTTCGCCCGACAGGCGTCACGTCTACATCACGATCAACGTTACCGAGGGCGGGATCTACAAGATCGCCAAAGTGGAACTGGTCGGCGAGTTGCACGACGTGTCGCCAGATGCATTGCGCTCGTTGCTGCTCGTCAAGCCCGGGCAGACCTTCTCGGGCGCGCTGGTCACGGCGAGCGAAGATCGCCTCACCAAGGCGCTGGGTAATTCCGGATACACGTTCGCAAGCGCATCCGGTGTGCCACAGGTGCACGACAACGGGACGGTGGACGTTCGCTTCATGGTTGACGCCGGCAAGCGCGCGTATGTGCGTCGAATTGAATTCAAGGGCAACACCGTTACGCAGGACGTTGTTCTACGGCGCGAGATGCGTCAGATGGAGGGTGGTTGGGCGTCGACCGCGTTGATCGAGTTGTCCAAGACGCGACTGCAACGGCTCGGCTTTTTCAAGGATGTGAACGTCGAAACGCCGGAGGTCGCCGGTACCGACGATCAGGTCGACGTCAAATTCAGTGTCGAGGAACAGCCATCGGGCAGTATCTCGGCAACGCTCGGTTACGCTCAGGCGTCCGGGCTGATCCTGGGTGCGGGCTACCAGGAATCGAACGTGCTCGGCACTGGCAACAGCCTGTCGCTCAACGTCAGTTGGAGCCAGTACCAACGGGCGGTCGCGTTCAACTACTTCGATCCGTATCTGACGCTCGACGGGATCAGTCGCGGCTACAACCTGTATTTTCGGCAGACTGACTTCCAACAGCAGAACCTCGCGACGTACTCGACCGATGCGTATGGCGCAGGGGTGAATTTCGGCTTTCCCATTGGGGAGACGCAACGCATTGGCTTCGGTTTGACGATTGATCATACGAAGCTGAAAGCCGGCTATTACGCTGCGCGGGAGATCAACCAATTCATAGCCGAAGAGGGCGATACATTCCTGAACTACAAAGCCAATCTGAGTTGGACGAGTTCGACGTTGAACCGCGGTCTGTTCCCGACGCGGGGGCGTCAGCAGACTGCAAGCCTTGAAGTCACTGCGCCGTTCAGCGACCTGACATTCTACAAATTGGACTACAAGGACCAGATTTACTTGCCGCTCACCGAGACCTATTCGCTGCGGCTGCATACGGAGCTCGGCTATGGCAACAGCTACGGCAGTGGCCAGGCACTCGGGCTGCCGTTCTACGAGAACTTCTACGCCGGCGGCTTCGGCAGCGTGCGCGGCTTCAAGCAGAATACGCTCGGCCCGCTCGCCACGCCGTCGTTGTACGACCCGTACACGGACAAAGGTCAGCCGATCGGCGGCAATGTGTTGGTGCTCGCGGGTGCCGAGATAATCTTCCCGATGCCGTTCGTCAAGGACGGTCGCTCGATGCGTCCGGCCTTGTTCATCGATTCGGGTGATGTGTTTCAAACCGATTGTCCACGGTACAGCAAGGTTTGCGACAACGTGGATCTGAATCTGTTGCGCTATTCGGTCGGTTTCAGTCTGACGTGGATCACCGGATTCGGTCCGATGACGTTCGGCATCGCGAAGGCGTTCAACTACAGCAAGACCGACGAGACGGAATTCTTCCAGTTTGAACTCGGCCGAACGTTCTGATGTAACATGCGCGCCGTCCTGCACCAACCAGAGAGGAGACCCCGGTGGTAAAGACGCTTCGAATGATGCTGTTTCCCGGTTTGCTGCTGCTCGCGGGCAGCGCGTTTGCGGATTTGAAAATCGCCGTTGTCAACGCGCAGCGCGCGATTGGTGAAAGCGAAGAAGCCAAAGCAATGATCGCCAAGCTTGAAAGCGATCTCGCGCCTGATCAGAAGACCGTCAAGGATCTGGGTACGTCGATCACGCAGATGCAGGAAAAACTCAACAAAAACGGCGATGTGATGAGCGATGTCGAAAAGCGCAAGCTGCAGAAGGAAATAGAAGACAAACAGATCGATTATCAATTCCAGGTCAACAAGCTGCAGAAGACCGTCAATGAACGCCAGCAGGACATCCTGCAGAAGATGGCGCCAAAGTTCGAAGCGGCGCTGAAAGACCTCATCGCGAAGGGTCAGTACGACATGGTCATTCACAGACAGAATGTGTTGTATGTCGATCCGAAGTACGACATCACCACGCAGGTCACGGAGAAACTGAACCAGAAGAAGTGAGTGAGTCGTGGCTGGAGTCACCTTCACACTCGGTGATCTGGCACAGCGCATTGATGCTTGCGGTATAGATGCTCGCGTCGAGGGCGACGCGGGCGCCATCATTACCGGACTGGGCAGTCTGGAGCACGCTGAACCGGGCGACCTGACGCATTTGTCCAGTCGCGCCTACCGGCGTCTGCTGGCGCACACCAAAGCCACCGCGGTGATGCTTCGAGCGGACGATCTGGCACGGTGCCCGACCCACGCGTTGGTCACCTCCAATCCGTACCTTGCATTCGCGCGCGTGGCGCGTTTGTTCAGCGATGACACCTTGGTTGAGCCAGAGATTCACGCCTCTGCGGTCGTCGACCGGTCGGCGCGCATCGGCGCGGATGTAACGATTGGCCCCAACGCAGTCGTTGGAGCGGATTGTGCCATCGGCGATCGCGTCATCATCGGTGCCAACTGCGTGATCGGCACGGCGAGCGAACTTGGCCACGACGTGCGCCTGATGGCATCGGTGACGTTGTATCAACGGGTCCGGATCGGCGCGCGCAGTGTCGTACACAGCGGCGCGGTGATTGGCGCCGATGGGTTCGGCTTCGCGGCGGACGAACTCGGCAGACAGCATGAAATTGCGCAACTCGGTGGCGTCGTACTGGGCGAAGACGTCAGCGTTGGTGCCGCCACGACGATTGATCGGGGCACGATCGACGACACAGTGATTGGCAGTGGCGTGAAGATCGACAATCAGGTCCAGATCGGTCACAACTGTGTGATCGGCGATCATACTGTGATCTGCGGTTGCGTCGGCATTGTTGGGAGTACACGCATCGGTAAGCACTGTGTGCTTGCCGGCGGTGTCGGGATTGGTGGTGACGGACCGATTCGAATTGCCGACCGCGTGATTGTCAGCGGCATGACGCATGTGAGCCGCTCGATCGCGAAATCTGGCGTCTATTCGGGGGGCGTGTTACACAGTGCTACACGCAAATGGAAGCGCAACGCGCTCAGATTTTCTGAACTCGATGCACTGGCAAAAAGAGTCGCGAGGCTTGAAACGTCACGTCGGTAGCAGCTTTCCACATCATTGCAATATGCCAGAGTTGCCAACGATTGCAGCATGGCGCGGGGGTCCTGATAGATGTTGAGCATCGACGAAATCTTCGAGTATCTGCCACACCGATACCCGTTTCTGCTGGTAGATCGAGTCACCTCGGTTGAACCCGGCGATACGATCAAAGGCTACAAAAACATTTCGGTGAACGAAGATTTCTTCAATGGTCACTTTCCCGGCATGCCCGTCATGCCGGGCGTATTGATGGTTGAAGCGATGGCGCAACTGTCGGGCATCCTTGCGTTCAAGACGAAGAACCGTAAGGCTGCGGACGGTTCGCTTTACTATCTCGGTGGCGTCGATCGAGCGCGTTTCAAACGCCCTGTGGTACCAGGGGACCGGCTCGACATGGAGTCGAAGATCATCGCCGACAAACGTCGCGTTATTAAGTTCGCGTGCGCTGCGTACGTTGAGGGCGATCTCGCGTGCGAGGCAGAGATCATTTGCGTCGAGAAGACGACATGATGTCGGGCATCGTTGCGGCGACGTGACTGCGATGATCGATCCACGCGCGATCATCGATCCTGGCGCGATCATCGGTAACGATGTGGCGATCGGTCCGTGGACAATCGTCGGCCCGGACGTAGTGATCGGCGACGAGTGCCGCATCGCATCGCACGTGATCCTCAAAGGACCAACGCGAATTGGTCGCAACAACCGGATCTTCCAGTTTGCGACCGTCGGTGAAGATACACCGGCACTCGCGTACAGAGGTGAACCGACTACTTTGCAGATCGGCGATGACAACGTCATTCGAGAAGGCGTGACAATCCATCGCGGCACGGTGCAAGGGCAGGGCCGCACCGTCATCGGCAATGGCAATCTACTGATGGCGTACGTGCACGTGGGTCATGACTGCACTCTCGGCGACCACGTGATCATGGCGAACAATGCGTCTGTTTCCGGCCATGTGGTGGTTGGTGATCACGCGAACTTCGGAGGCTACGCCGGCATCCCGCAGTACCGGCGTGTAGGTGCGTACGCGCATATCGGCGGCATGAGTCTGGTGCTCAAGGATGTGCCGGCGTTCGTCACAGTCAGTGGCAATCCGGCCGGTGCGGTGGGCCTCAACATCGAGGGCATGCGTCGCCACGGCATTGCCGAGGCGGCTGTTACGGCGCTGCGCGAGGCTTATCGAATCGTCTACGGGCAGGGCCTCAGCGTGAAGCATGCACTGACGCAAATGGGTCCACTCGCAGAGCGTCACGCTGAAGTTGCGCTGTTCGTGACCAGCGTTGCCGAGTCGCGCTGGGGCATCATTCGCGGCCGCCGCGAGGGCAACGGCGATTGAGCGACACCACCTCAGCGTCGGCATTCTCGCGGGAGAACCGTCGGGCGATCTGCTTGGGGCGGGTTTGATGCAGGCTCTGAGTGCGCAGGTTGCGGACGTGCGCTTTCGAGGCGTCGGCGGGCCGCTGATGCTCGCGCAGGGCCTCGAACCGCTGAGTGCGATGAGCACGTTTGCAATGAATGGCTTCGCCGAACCGTTGAAGCGACTGCCGGCATTGTTCCGCGTCATTCGAACTTTGCGCCGTGCGTTTCTGTCGGATCGGCCCGATGTGTTCGTTGGCGTGGATTTCAACGTATTCAACCTGTTGCTGGAATGCCTGCTGAAGCGGCACGGCATCGCGACCGTGCACTACGTCAGTCCGAGCGTGTACGCGTGGCGTCGCGGACGCGTGAAGCGAATCGGTCGTGCGGCGGATCTGGTACTGACGTTGTATCCATTCGAACCGCCGCTGTATGCGCAGCGTGGCGTTCATGCAGAGTTCGTCGGTCACCCATTGGCTGATGCCATCGATCCCATCGACGTGACGGCGCAGGCACGCGAGGCGCTCGGCATATCGGCCACGCAGTTGACGATTGCACTGCTGCCCGGTAGCCGTATGTCCGAGATTCACGCGCACGCGGAACTGTTCATGCAAACGGCGCAATGCGTCCAGGCGGAGTTGGGCAATGTTCAGTTTCTGATTCCGTGCGTCGATGAGCGGTCGTGGGCGACCGTTGCCGAACTTACGCAGCGGTTTCCGCGGCTCGCGGTGCAACTGCTGCGCGGCGACGCGCACCAGGCGCTGGCGGCAGCGGACGTCGCGTTGGTGAAATCCGGCACCGGCACCCTCGAAGCGATGCTGTTCGGTAAGCCGATGGTAGTGACGTACCGCCTTGGCACGTTAAGCTACCGAGTCGTGAAAGCCATGCTGCGTACACCATTC
The DNA here is from genome assembly GCA_963735085.1 of uncultured Gammaproteobacteria bacterium. GTDB lineage: Bacteria > Pseudomonadota > Gammaproteobacteria > Pseudomonadales > Azotimanducaceae > DATJGR01. Next base: position 829,429 of record CAVTJP010000002.1, on the reverse strand, counting down.
GTCGCCTTGCCGAACATTCTCGCCGGCCGGCGGCTGGTGCCCGAACTCCTGCAGCACGATGCGCAGCCCGAGCGCCTCGCGCGCGCAGTGATCGCGGAGCTGGAGCGCGGCCGAGCCGGCGCACATCTCACCGACTTTCGCGCGCTGCACGCATCGCTGCGACGCGGCGCCAACCAGCGCGCGGCTGATGCGGTGCTATCGATGATCAATCGCTGATGGACTTGTTCGACGATCAACCGATGCCGATCCTGATGCTCGCGGGTGTCGATGAAGTGGGTCGCGGCCCGCTCGCCGGTCCGGTCGTTGCGGCGGCCGTGATTCTCGATCCTGCACATCCGATCGCGGGTCTGCGTGATTCGAAGAAGCTCAGTGCCGCGCGTCGCGCAGAACTTGCGCGGGTGATCGATGCGCAGGCACTGGCGGTGGGCACAGGCCGCGCGGAAGTCGCCGAGATCGACGCGATGAACATTCTGCGCGCGAGCCTGCTCGCGATGGAGCGCGCCGTCGCCAGTCTCGCGCTGCGGCCGGACGTGGTCTACGTGGACGGAAATGTCACGCCGAACCTTGCCATGCCAGCCGTCGCTGTCGTTGGTGGCGATGATCGCATTGCTTCGATCAGCGCCGCCTCGATTGTCGCGAAGGTGCTGCGGGACGGCGAGATGGATCGCGCCGCGGCACACTATCCAAACTACGGATTCGAACGCCACAAGGGTTATGCAACGGCGGCGCATCTGGAGGCCATCGAGCGATTCGGGCCAAGTCCGCTGCATCGCCGCAGCTTCGCGCCGATTCGCGAATTGCTAACTGAACCGACTTTCCTCGAGCTGAGCATACTCGAACAGCCCATGCTCGAATCTGGGCGTGCGGTGATATTCGACGACGGACGCTGATTTCGATGGATGACGGCTTCGTTCATTTGAAGGTGCACACCGAGTACTCGATCGCAGACGGTTTAGTAAAGGTGCGTGAACTCGTCGAACGAGCCGTTGCGCACGGCATGCCGGCCGTCGCGATGACCGACCGTGCCAACCTGTTCGGCTTGATCAAGTTCTATGACGCTTGTATGGGCGCCGGCGTCAAGCCGATCATCGGCGCCGACCTGAGCTTCTATGATGGCGATGTAGACCCTGCAGCTCGCCACCGCTGCATCGTTCTCGCCGCGGACGAGACGGGGTATCGCAACGTCATCACGCTGGTGTCGAAGGCGTATCTCGACGCGACCCAGCGCGGTTGTGTTGCGCGCGAGTGGCTCAAGACGCACAGCGACGGCGTAATCATGTTATCGGGCGGCGCGCGCGGCGATGTGGGAACCGCGCTGTTGCGCCGCGACGGTGCGGCCGCGCGTCGCCTCGCAGCGCATTGGCGTACGGTGTACGGTAATCGCTACTACATCGAACTCGAACGTACGCGCCGCGAGGGCGAAGATGCGTATTTCGGGGCGGCAGTTGCGCTAGCTGGCGAACTCGATATCGCGGTCGTGGCGACCAACGACGTGTGCTTTCTCGAGCGTGATGACTTCGAAGCGCACGAGACGCGAGTCTGCATTCAGGAAGGCCGCACGCTGAACGATCCGCGGCGCGTGCGCCGTTACAGCGAGGAACAGTATTTCAAGAGTCCCGCGGAAATGTCGGCGCTGTTCGCCGACGTGCCCGAAGCGCTGACCAATGCGGTGGAAATTGCCAAACGTTGCAGCGTGCACATCGAACTCGGCAGATATTTTCTGCCGAACTATCCGTTGCCAGACGGTATCGAACTGGACGCATACCTCGGGCAACGGGCGCGCGAGGGCCTGAATGCGCGCCTCACGCTTGCGACCCAGCGCGGTAAGGACCTGTCAGACGCGCGTCGACGGCTGTATTCGGAACGGCTCGATGTCGAGGTCGGCATCATCAATCAAATGGGTTTCTCCGGCTATTTCCTGATCGTCATGGAGTTCGTCAACTGGGCCAAATCGCAACGCATCCCGGTAGGCCCGGGGCGTGGCTCGGGCGTCGGTTCACTGGTGGCGTATTCGCTCGGCATCACCGACCTCGACCCGCTCGACTACGACCTGCTGTTCGAGCGCCTGTTGAATCCGGAGCGTGTTTCGATGCCGGACTTCGATATCGATTTCTGCATGATCGGGCGCGACGCCGTCATCGCGCATGTAGCGGAGCGCTATGGTCATGATTCGGTCAGCCAGATCGTCACATTCGGTACCATGGCGGCGAAAGCGGTGGTGCGCGATGTCGCGCGCGTGCAGGGCAAGCCGTATGGGCTTGCCGACAAGCTGTCGAAGCTGATTCCTTTCGAAGTGGGTATGACGTTGCAGCGTGCGGTCGCCGAAACACCGGAGCTGCGCGATTTCATTGCCGACAACGAGGATGTCGGCGAGATCATGGACATGGCGTACAAACTGGAAGGCATCGTGCGCAATGTCGGCAAGCACGCAGGCGGCGTCGTCATCGCGCCATCGAAGCTGACCGATTTCGTGCCGCTGTATGTCGATGATGGCAGTGCCGGCGTCGTGTCCCAATTCGACAAGGACGATGTCGAGCGCGCCGGGCTGGTCAAGTTCGACTTTCTGGGCCTGAAAACGCTGACGATCATCGATTGGACGGTTACTGCGATCAACGAAGCGCGGCCCCGCACCGATGCTGCACTCGACATCACGCAGATTCCCCTCGACGATGCGCGCGTGTTCGATCTGCTGAAGCGCGCCGAAACCACCGCGATATTTCAATTCGAATCGCGCGGCATGCAGAGTCTGCTGGAGCAGGCGAAGCCGGACCGCTTCGAAGACATCATCGCACTCGGGGCGCTGTTCCGGCCCGGCCCGATGGAACTGATTCCGGATTTCATCAAACGCAAGCACGGCACCGAACGGGTGGAGTATCTCGACGCGCGCGTCGAGCCGATTCTGTCGCCCACTTACGGCGTCATGGTCTACCAGGAACAGGTCATGCAGATCGCGCAGGTGATCGGTGGCTACAGTCTGGGTGCGGCGGATCTGTTGCGGCGCGCGATGGGCAAGAAAAAGCCCGAGGAGATGGCCAAGCATCGGGACATTTTCAAAGCCGGCGCGCTGCGCAATGGTGTATCGGAGTCCAAGGCAGGGCAACTGTTCGATCTGATGGAGAAGTTTGCCGGTTACGGCTTCAACAAATCGCACTCGGCGGCGTATGCAATGGTCAGCTACCAGACGGCGTGGCTGAAAGCGCATTACCCGGATCAGTTCATGGCGGCGGTGTTGTCGGCCGATATGCAGCACACCGACAAGATCGTCACGCTGGTCGATGAAGTGCGCCGTTCGCAGGTGCCGCTCGATCCGCCCGACATCAACCTGAGCCGCTTCCGCTTTTCGGCGTGCGATGGCCGCATTCTGTATGGCCTCGGCGCCATCCGAGGAATCGGTGAAGGCTCGGTCGTCGCGATCTGCGACAGCCGCGGCGAAGACGGATCGTTTGGTGATCTGTACGACTTCTGTCGGCGCATCGATGCCAAGAAAGCGAATCGGCGCGCAATAGAGGCGTTGATTCGCGCCGGTGCGATGGATCCGTTCGCCAGGACAGACGAAGACGTCGATACGGTTCGCGCTCGCCTACTCGCGGAACTCGACGGCGCGCTGCAGGCCGCCGATCAGGCAGCACGCAACGCGGCGAGTGGTATCGAGGATCTATTTGGCGAACCATTCGGCGAACTGGACGCATCGCGGATGCTTGCGCCGCCGAGCGCGCGCGCGCGCAAGTGGACGCGGCGTGAGCGGCTCGACGCCGAGAAAGACGCGCTGGGGCTATACCTCACCGGTCACCCCATCGACGACTATCTGGCGGAGATTCGCGAGTTCGTGCCACAGAGGATTGCCGATCTGCGCGTCGAGCGCGGCGTGCAGGTCGTTGCCGGTCTCGTTTACTCGACGCGAACGATGCGCAATAAACGCGGTGAAACATTGGCGTTCTCGGTGCTCGATGATCGCAGCGGTCGGATCGAGCTGTCGGTATTCGCCGATGTTTACGAGCAGCACAAGCACAAGATCTTCAAAGATGCCGTGCTGGTCGTCGAAGGTGAGGTTCAGCCGGATGAGTACAACGGTGCGCTGAAGATGCGGGTCGCGCATGTGCACACGATGGACGATGCGCGGCGCCGTTACGCCGAGTGTTTGCAGATCGATGTGTGCGGGGACGGCATATCGCGTGATTTCGCACACCGGTTGAAAACGCTGCTCGAACCGCATCGGCGCGAAGGCTGTCCGGTCGCGATCGCGTATCGTTGCCACGCGGCCGAAGGCCGGCTCGTCCTCGGTGCAGCTTGGCGTGTCGCGCCAAGCGATGAACTGCTGCAGTCACTACGCAACGAATTCGGCACGGGCCAGGTTGGCCTGCACTATCGTCGCTCGGCGGCGTGAGCGAAGCCGGAGCCACACCGCAAACCGTCGACGCGTCGATTCATGCAGCGTTGGCACGGCACCCGCCGAACCACCGCATAGTGGTCGGTTTCAGCGGTGGGCTCGATTCGACGGTGTTGCTGCATGCCGTCGCACGGCAGATCGATGATCGGCGCAGGTTGCTTGCGTTGCACATCAATCATGGTCTCAGCGCTTCTGCGGACGCCATGCAACAACATTGCGAAGCCGTTAGCGTCGAACTGGGGGTTCGCTTCTCCGCGCAGCAAGTCAGAGTTTCACCCCGCGGAAGCGTCGAGGCGGCTGCCCGGCACGCCCGCTACGAAGCGTTTGAAAAAGCGCTGCTCGACGACGACGTGGTGTGGCTTGCGCATCACCTCGACGACCAGGCCGAAACGGTATTGTGGCGCCTGATGCGCGGCGGCGGTGTCGCGGCACTCGCGGCGATGCCGGCGTCGCGGCAGCTCGGGCGAGGCGGCTTGCTGCGACCGTTGCTGGACGTCACGCGTGCTGACATAGCTGCGTGGGCCGCCACGCATGGCCTCAGATGGATCGACGACGCAAGCAATGCCGACCGCCGCTTCGATCGCAATTTCATTCGTCACGAAGTACTGAACGCGATCCGGCCGCGCTGGCCGGATGCAGCAGTGCGTCTGCATCGCGCCGCCAGACGCTTCGCCGACGAGGCTGCACTGCTGCGCCACGCGTTGGATCAACAACTCGACAGCGCGACCGACTATGACGCGGGCGACGAAGCGGGCGGCGCTGCCCGGACATACGCTGAGCCGACTGCCATTGCGGTGGCACTGCTGGGCACACCGCATGCGCGTCCGCTGCTGCGACGCTGGCTGGCGCGAGCAGGCATCCACGGTGTGCGAGAGCATGTGTTGGCCGAGATCGTGCGTCAGGCTCACGGTGCGCACGATCGCAATCCGGAAGTGGCGGTGACGGCGGATTTCAGCGTTTGCAGGTACCAGCAATACCTGTATCTGGTCACCGACGTGAAGCCGGTGCTGGCGCCGGTGTTGTGGCGCCTGAACAATGCGCCGCTCGACATTGCGCTCGGTCGGCTCGTAGCACGGCGCAGCGCTGGGGTAGGTCTGCGCGCATCGCTTACTGTGGTCGAAGTGCGTCCGCGCGGCGGTGGGGAACGGCTCAGACCGGCGGGCCGTTCCGGCTCGCGAAGCGTCAAACGACTACTTTCTGAAGCGCGTGTGCCGCCGTGGCTGCGCGACGCATACCCGCTGATCTACGTAGAGGGGCAGCTTGCCGCGGTGCCGGGCATTGCAATCGATGGCGCCTACGCAGAGGCGCCCGGTGATGCCTGGCAGCTCGCGCTGCGAAGACCGCACGGCCGGCGCGATACCTGACGCGGCGATGCGTTTCGTTTGTGCTGCCCAGACCCTTTTGCTAGTCTGGCTTCCCATCTTGCGCGCCTCACCCATGACTCACGTCGCGCGCGCTCACACCAAGATGGCGCACTCATGACTCGCTATGTTTTTGTAACCGGTGGTGTTGTTTCGTCACTCGGTAAAGGTGTCCTCACCTCATCGCTCGCGGCGGTTCTTGAAGCCCGCAGTCTGAAAGTCAATATCGTCAAGATGGATCCGTACATCAATGTCGATCCGGGCACGATGAGCCCATTTCAGCATGGCGAGGTTTACGTCACCGCAGATGGCGCCGAAACGGATCTCGACCTCGGCAACTACGAGCGTTTCCTGCGCACGCGGATGTCGCGCAAGAACAACTTTACGACCGGCAGCATCTACGCCGAGGTGATTCGCAAGGAGCGCCGTGGCGACTATCTCGGCGGTACCGTGCAGGTGATTCCGCACATCACCGACGAGATCAAGCGACGCATCCGCGAAGCGGGAGAGGATTTCGATATCGTCATCGTCGAGATCGGCGGCACAGTCGGTGACATCGAATCGCAGCCGTTTCTCGAGGGCATTCGTCAGTTGCGCCTCGAGGTTGGTGCGTCGCGCACGCTGTTCATTCATCTGACGTTGGTGCCGTACATCGCCAGCGCCGGTGAGACCAAGACCAAACCAACCCAGCATTCCGTGAAGGAGTTGCGCTCGGTCGGCTTGCAGCCCGACGTGCTGGTGTGCCGTTCGGAACGCATGATCTCGAAATCTTCGCGCAACAAAATCGCGTTGTTCACCAACGTCGAAGAGCGCGCGGTGATTCCGCTACCCGATGCCGCAACGATCTATCAGGTACCCGCAATGTTGCACGAGCAGAAGCTCGACGACATCGTCATCGAAAAATTCGGCCTCGATTGCCCCGAGGCCGACCTGTCGGAATGGCATCGTGTCGTCGATGCGCAGCTGCATCCGGAGCACCGCACGCGCATCGCGATTGTCGGCAAATACCTCGATCTGCTCGATGCGTACAAATCGCTCAGTGAAGCGGTCGTGCACGCCGGCATTCAGACGCGCACCAAGGTCGATGTCCGCTACATCGATGCTGAAGACATCGAGACCAATGGCACCGCAGTGCTCGATGAGGTGGATGCGATTCTGGTGCCGGGCGGGTTTGGGCAGCGTGGGTTCGAAGGCAAGATCAAGGCCGCGCAGTATGCGCGTGAGAACGGCGTGCCATACCTGGGCATCTGCTACGGCCTGCATGCGGCGGTCATCGATTTCGCGCGCAACGTATCGGGGCTCGAAGATGCCCATTCCACCGAGATCAACCCGAATGCGCCGTATCCGGTGATTGCGTTGATCACCGAATGGGTCGATCGCGACGGTCAACTCACCCACCGCCAGATTGGCGACGATCTCGGTGGCACGATGCGACTTGGCGCGCAGGCATGCATGCTGGCTGCCGGATCACGCGCGCGGCAGATCTACGGCGAAGACGTTGTCTATGAGCGTCACCGCCATCGCTACGAAGTCAATGAACTCTATCTGGAGCGCTTGCAACGTGATGGCCTGATCATTGCGGGGCGGTCCGAAGATGACCTCGTCGAGATGATCGAACTGGCGGATCATCCCTGGTTCGTCGCCTGTCAGTTTCACCCGGAGTTCACGTCGTCGCCGCGAGACGGACACCCGTTGTTTCGCGGTTTCATCGAAGCCGCGCTCACCTACGCGGCAGCGGATCGCACGCACTACGAGTCCGCGTCCGCCGTTGCGACCACCTGATCTATCATCTGACCAGCCATCTGACCCATCATCGGACAAGCGGAAAAACCCCTACCATGCAGTTACTGGATTTCGATGTCGGGCGCGACCGCCCGCTGTTTCTGATCGCAGGTCCGTGCGTGATCGAATCGGAAGCACTCATATTGAATACCGCAGAGCGTCTGCGTGACATGACCACGAGCCTGGGTATTCCGTTCATTTTCAAGAGCTCGTTCGACAAGGCCAATCGTTCCTCGCATGAGAGCTATCGCGGCCCGGGGCTCGAAGAAGGGCTGCGTATTCTGGAGAAGGTCAAAACCGACGTGGGTGTGCCGGTATTGACGGATGTCCACGAAGACACACCCCTCGACGCGGTGGGTGATGTGGTATCGGTTCTGCAAACGCCGGCATTCCTGTGCCGGCAGACGAACTTCATCCACAACGTGTGCGCTCAGGGCTTGCCGGTGAACATCAAGAAAGGTCAGTTTCTGGCGCCCCACGATATGATCAATGTCGTCAATAAAGCGCGTGCAACCGGCAACCAACAGATCATGGTCTGCGAGCGCGGCGCGAGTTTCGGCTATAACAATCTGGTGTCGGACATGCGTTCGTTGGCAATCATGCGTGAGACTGGCTGTCCGGTCGTCTTCGACGCGACGCACTCGGTGCAAATGCCCGGCGGTCTCGGCAACGTCTCGGGCGGCCAACGCGAGATGGTGCCGGTGCTGGCGCGCGCGGCTGTCGCGGCGGGTGTTGCGGGCGTGTTCATGGAAACACATCCGGATCCGTCGAAGGCGCTGTCGGATGGACCCAACTCATGGCCGCTCGATCGTATGCTCGATCTACTGCGCGTGCTCGTGCGGATCGATGAAGTGGTCAAAGCCAACGGGTTCATTGAGGACTGCCTGTGAGCAGAATCAAACGCATCCTCGCGAGGGAAATACTCGATTCGCGTGGCAACCCCACTGTGGAAGCGGACGTACATCTCGACGACGGTTCCATCGGCACGGCATGCGTTCCGTCCGGCGCGTCGACCGGTACGCGTGAGGCACTGGAATTGCGCGACCACGATCGTGCCCGTTATGGCGGCAAAGGTGTGCTGCGCGCCGTGCATGCGATCATCGAGGACATCACACCGGCGTTACTGGGCGCCGATGCGGTCGATCAGGAGAGACTCGACCGGACGATGATCGATCTCGACGGTACTGCGAACAAGACGCGCCTCGGTGCCAATTCGATACTCGCGGTATCGCTCGCAGCGGCGAAGGCGGCAGCCAACGCACGCGGTGTACCACTCTATGAACATATCGGCACGTTGTTCGGCAATGCCGAGGTGCGTATGCCGGTACCGATGATGAACATCATCAACGGTGGCGAGCACGCAGACAACAATGTGGATATTCAGGAGTTCATGATCCAGCCGGTGTCGATGAATCGCTTCAGTGAAGCGCTGCGCTGTGGCGTTGAAGTTTTTCACGCGTTGAAGACGGTGTTACGAGATCGTGGTTTGAATACGTCGGTTGGCGACGAAGGTGGTTTCGCGCCGGATCTGCCGTCCAACGCCGCTGCACTCGACGTACTCACCGAAGCGGTCGTGGCTGCAGGCTATCGCCCCGGGGAAGACGTAACTTTTGCGCTCGACTGCGCGGCTTCCGAGTTCTACAACGGTTCGGAATACGTACTCAAGAATGAGGGCCATTTCCGTCGCCTGCAGTTCTCGTCGTATCTGGCCGGGTTGACGCAACGTTATCCGGTATTGTCGATCGAAGACGGCATGGATGAGGCGGACTGGCCGGGTTGGAAGATGTTGACCGACGCGATCGGCGAGCGCATTCAGTTGGTTGGCGACGATGTGTTCGTTACCAACACGGCCATCTTCGCCGACGCGATCAAGGCTGAGGTCGCCAACGGTATTCTGATCAAGTTCAACCAGATCGGGAGTCTCACCGAGACGCTGGCAGCGATTCGGATGGCCAAGCAGGCCGGCTACGCAACGGTGATCTCGCATCGTTCCGGTGAAACGGAAGACACGACGATTGCGGACCTCGCAGTGGCGACCGGCGCGGGTCAGATCAAAACCGGTTCGTTGTCGCGATCCGATCGCGTCGCCAAGTACAACCGGTTGCTGCGCATTGAGGAACAACTTGGCAAAAAGGCCGTGTATCGTGGCCGCGCGGAGTTGCGAAGCTGACTATCACGATGCGAATCCTGATGGCGATCGGCGTCGTCATCCTGATTGGAATGCAGGTGCGGCTGTGGTTCAGCGACGTGGGGATGTTGGCGCGTAATGACTTGCGCCAGCGAGTCTCCGAGCAGGCGCATCGTACCCAGGAACTGCAGGAGCGAAATCGGTTACTGGCGGTTGAAGTGGCAGCACTGCAAAGTGGGTCCGCTGGTGTCGAAGCGCGCGCGCGCAGCGAACTCGGCATGATCAAGGATGGCGAGACGTTCTATCTCGTGGCGCCTTGAACGAGGATCCGATGGCACTGCCGTATGCCTATCGCCCGCTTCCGATAACCGGTGAGCTTCGTCGTTGCGTAGACGACTTTCTGGTCGATGAATCCGCGGCGTTCGAACCGAGCGGTGACGGCGAGCACCTGCTGGTGCGCATCGAGAAACGCGGTGTGAATACCTATGACGTGATGCGTGACCTCGCGCGCGCCTTCACCGTTGCGCCCGTAGATGTGTCATTCGCCGGCATGAAGGATCGCCATGCAGTTGCGCGCCAATGGTTCAGCGTGCGCACTCCGCGTGGCGCCGCGCACGTCGAATCGCCGCGCAGCGACTGGCGCATCCTCGAAACGGCGCGTCATCGGCGCAAGCTTCGTCGTGGCGAACTCGCCGGCAACACATTCCGCATTCGCGTACGCGATTTGTCCGGCGATGTTGACACAGTGTCCGAACGTCTCGATGCGCTGAACCGACGCGGTGCGCCGAATTATTTTGGCGAACAGCGTTTCGGCCACGATGGCGCCAACGTGGAACGCGCACGACAGTGGCTCTGCAGGCGTCCACGTCCGAGCGTTTCGCCGTTCCGCAAAGGTTTGCATCTGTCCACGGCGCGAGCGCTGCTGTTCAATGCGGTGCTCGGTGCGCGTGTTTCCGCGCAGAACTGGAATCAGTTGATCGATGGTGATGTCGCAGTCGAAGCGTGCCCGACGGGGCCACTATGGGGGCGTGGCAGAAGCGGCGTAACCGGCGTAGCGCAGGGCTTCGAGTCCGATGCGACAGCGGTATATCGCGACTGGTTGGATCCGTTGGAGCATTTGGGTCTTTCGCAGGAACGACGGAGTTTGGTGCTGCAGCCAAGGGCCATCGAGTGGTCGCTTGAGCGATCGGATCTGGAGTTGCGCTTCGACCTGCTGCCCGGGCAATACGCGACGACTTTGCTTCGGGAACTCGGTAGCTTCCGGAATGCTGCGGTGCGCTCACCGTGAGCCAGTTCGATCTGCGCGGCATTGGCATGACGTCGCAGCGCACGCGTGATCGTCTGGTGGCTAGACTGCGAGAGCACGGCATCACCGATGAGCGCGTGCTCGACGTCATGGGCGAAGTGCCGCGCCACATCTTCATTGACGAAGCGTTGTCGCATCGCGCGTATGAAGACACTGCGTTGCCGATCGGTCACGGTCAGACCATTTCGCAGCCATTCATCGTGGCGCTGATGACGCAGACGTTGGTGAATCAACCGCGCGAACGCGTACTCGAAATCGGTACCGGCACGGGCTATCAGACCACGGTGCTCGCCGCGCTCGTGGCGCAGGTATTCACGGTCGAGCGTATCCAGCCTCTGATCGAGCGCGCGCGCGAACGCTTCCGTGCGCTCAAGCTGCGCAATGTGCGCGTGAAGTACGACGACGGCAATATGGGCTGGGCGGACCGGGGCCCGTATGGTGGGATTATCGTCACCGCTGCGGCGCGCGACGTGCCGGAAGCGTTGCTCGATCAACTCGACGTTGGCGGTCGTATGGTCATCCCGGTTGGCGACGACCGTACCCAGGAACTCAGAGTCATCGATCGAACCGACCAGGGACTCCGCGAAGAACGCCTGGAATACGTCCGCTTCGTCCCGCTATTGCGCGGTACCGTCAGCTAGCAAACCTCGTAGACACGCTGAACGCACCGGAATATACGCGAACCTCACTAGCGCAGAAACCGCCTCGCGCGATTGGTGATCGGTTGCAGCATCGGTGCTGCCGGCACGGGAAGGGTCAGCAGCAGCAGGTGATACAGGGCGTACGCAGTTGCCGGTGAATTGGGGTTTGCGCGCAACAGATCCCATATGTAGGTGCGTGCCCATTGCCGTTCGCCGCGGTGACCGAATGCGGCGGCGCGGTCCACCGCCTCCAGCAGCGCGCGCCGGATGCGGGTGTTGACGATCGTCACGACGTCGCGGCGGCACTCGGCCAGGTGTTGCTTCCAGATATCGATGTTCGGCTGCACGAAGCGAAAGAAGAGCTTGTCGACCGCGCCCGAAATATTGCTGTGATGGATGCGATAGCGCACGAGGCGCCGTTTGATGATTGCGAAATCGAATTGCGTGCTGGCGCGAAGATAGAACTCGTAGTCTTCCGAACGGCAGTTTGAAAAAAGTCCGACTGTATCGAACACGCGACGCGCGATCATGACCTGGGAGGGCGTGTCGAACAGGCAGCCGTGCAGCAGACGGCTGTATAGATTTGCGCAATGCGTCGTTTCGTCCGGCAACGAGCGCAGGAAACGATCCGTCGTATCGAGCAGCAGGGTATCGCGGAGCATCGTACCGTCGCTGTCATCAAACGATATGCCGTCAGTCACGATGAGCCCGGCATCCGGGAACCGTTGCGCGGCGGATACTTGCGCGCTGATCTTGTCAGGGTCCCAGAAGTCGTCGCCGTCGAGGATCGCGATATAGTCGCCCCGTGCGGCGCGCACGCCAGTATTGCGGGCGGGACCGGCTTCCGCACCGCACGCCAGCCCTTGGTTTGTGTCATGCCGGATGTAATTGATGCGATCGAAGTACGGCGCCAGCCGCGCCTGGGTGTCGTCCGTCGAGGCGTCATCGACGACGATAATGTCGAGGTGCGGATAGGTCTGGTCGAAAACCGTCTTCAGCGTGTCTTCGATGCACCAGCCCAGATTGTAGGCGGTAATGACCACGCTGACGGTTGGATTCATCGAGATATTTCCTAAACAACTAAATGGGTTGCGAAGGATATCGCGAAACTACCAGAGTCGGACAGTCGGACATACAAACGATTGCATGCTTGCGTCGCGGGTTCGCGCGCAAGCTCCGTCGCGATCGGCTGGATGAAATTTAGTCGTCGAGGAGGAAATGGTGGCCGTTGCAGCGGCCCGTCAGCGTTCGAGCAGTTCCCGCTTGTTCGGCTTGCCGTCCCATTCGTCGGAATCTGGCGGCGCGTCCTTCTTCTCGGTGATGTTCGGCCAGACGTCGGCGAGTTCCTGGTTCAGTTCGAGGAAGTCCTGCTGATCCGCTGGCAGCTCGTCTTCCGAAAAAATGGCATTCACCGGACACTCGGGCTCGCACAGCGCACAGTCGATGCATTCATCAGGATGAATCACCAGCATGTTCGGCCCTTCGTAGAAGCAATCGACCGGACAGACTTCGACACAATCCGTTAGTTTGCATTTGATGCAATTTTCGCCGACTACAAAGGTCATCGGGACAACGCCTGACTGAGAAAAGCGCGGTATTTTAGCGAGTAATCAGTCGCTGTACAGGGTTCAACTCGACGGATCCCGCGCCTGCTGAACGAGTTCAACCAGGATTGCGTGCGCGTCACGTGGCGACAGTGCGTCTGGGTCCAGAAGCGCCAGCTTGCCTCGCAGGGTATCGTTCGGTTGGGCTGGGTTGTGGGATGCACCCGCTGTCGTGCGATGGGTTGGGCGCTGGGTGAACAGATCTGTTTGCGCTGCGTTTTCGGAACCGGCAGCGCCCGCTTCGAGCTCTTCCAGCTTGCGACGCGCGCTTGCGAGCACCGCGGCCGGCACACCCGCGAGACGTGCGACCTGAATGCCGTAGCTCTGACTGGCTGGTCCGTCACGTACAGCGTGCAGCAATACGATCTGGCGGTGATGTTCGGTTGCTGCGAGATGCACGTTGGCAACGCCGGGAAGTTGCTCGGCCAATGCCGTCAACTCGAAATAATGTGTGGCAAACAGGGTGAACGCGCGCAGTTCTTTGGCGAGATACGACGCACACGCCCACGCGAGCGCGAGGCCGTCGTACGTGCTGGTGCCGCGGCCGATCTCGTCGAGCAGCACCAGACTGTTGGCGGTGGCGTTGTGGAGTATGTTGGCTGCTTCGCTCATTTCCACCATGAATGTGGAACGGCCGCCGCTGAGATCGTCGGCTGCGCCGATGCGCGTGAAGATTCGATCGAGCGGGCCAATGCGCGCGGCGCGCGCTGGCACGAAGCTACCGGTATAGGCGAGCAGCACGATCAGTGCGGCCTGTCGCATGTACGTCGACTTGCCGCCCATGTTGGGGCCGGTCACGATCAGCATGCGGCGCTGGTCGTCGAGCTGCAGGTCGTTAGCGATGAACGGTGTGCTGCCGACCTGCTCCACGACGAGATGCCGGCCACCCTCGATGTGAAAGCCCGGCTGTTCGGTGAGCGCGGGTGCTACGAGGTTGAGGCGGCGCGCACGTTCCGCCATCGATGCAAGTACGTCGAGTTCGGCGAGTGCCACCGCGCAGGCGCGCAATGGAGAGAGATCGGCGTTGACCGCATTGAGCAGGGCTTCGTAGATCGCGCGTTCGAGCGCCAGCGCGCGAGACTGCCCCGACAACGCGTCGTCTTCGAATGCCTTCAGTTCCGGGGTGATATAGCGCTCCGCGTTCTTCAGTGTCTGGCGCCTCACATAGTCAGCCGGTACCGCGGCCGCCGCGGCGCGATTCGATTCGATGTAGTAGCCGTGGACGCGGTTGTAGCCAACCTTCAACGAACTGATGCCGGTGCGCTCGCGCTCGCGAACTTCCAGATCGATCAACCATTGCCCGGCGTTGCTGGTTGCACTGCGCAATGCGTCGAGCTGTGCATCGTAGCCGTCGGCGATCACACCGCCGTCGCGCAACGTGGTGGGCAACTCGTCGGCAAGCGCGCGGCGCAGCAACTCAGCCATGTCGGTGAAGTCGCCGATCGACGCGGCGAGCGTAACCAATCGGGCATCGTCGAGTTTGGTCAGCACCGCGCGGACGTCCGGCAACGCGGTCAGCGCGTCGCGCAATCGTGCAAGGTCGCGCGGGGCCGCACTGCGCAGCGCGATGCGCGTCAGCGCGCGTTCGAGGTCGCCGACGGCATGCAGTGGATGTTCGAGTTGCTCGTCCGCGTTTTCTGCCAGCAACAGTGCGACCGCTGCCTGCCGCGCCAGCACGACGTCGCGTTGCCGGCGCGGCGCATTCAACCAATCGCGCAACAAGCGCGCGCCCATCGGCGTGCGCGTAGAGTTCAACACTGCAAACAGCGTATGTGCCCGGTTGCCGTCGATACCCTGATCGATCTCGAGATTGCGGCGGGTCTGGGCATCGAGCACGACGGTCGCTTCGGCTGGCATGTGGGTGAGGCCGTCGATGAACGCGAGTGACTGGCAATGCGTTGCCCTCGCGAAATTCAGCACTGCGGCCGCCGCGCCTATCGCCAACGTCAACGCTTCGCAACCGAACCCGCGCAGATCGCGTGTACCGAAATGCCGGGTCAGCGCGGCACGCCCGAGGTCAGCGTCGAATTCGAGGCTGGCGCGCGTGCGGCAGAACGCGAACGGTGCGCAGAGTGCGGTGAGTTGCGGGTCGTCCGGCACCAGAATTTCGCTCGGTTTCAATCGCGCCAGTTCGGCGCGCAGTGCGCCTTCGCCATCGATCTCCGCGACGTTGAAGCGCCCGCCAGCCAGGTCGAGCCAGGCGACGCCAAAACGCTGGCCGACACGACAGACGCCTGCCAGGCGGCTCTCACCAGCGGCATCCAGCAATGCTTCTTCGGTCAATGTTCCGGGCGTCACGATGCGTTCGACCCTGCGCTCAACTGGACCCTTCGATGTGGCCGGGTCACCTATCTGTTCGCAGATCGCCACTGATTCGCCGCACCGCACGAGGCGCGCCAGATAGCCGGTTGCAGCGTGATACGGCACACCACACATCGGAATCGGTTGTCCGGCAGACTGACCACGCGCAGTCAACGTGATATCGAGCAGCTTCGCCGCCCGGCGCGCATCGTCATAGAACAATTCGTAGAAATCACCCATGCGGTAGAACAGCAGCGTGTCCGGATGCTCCGATTTGATTCGGAGGTATTGCTGCATCATGGGCGTGTGGGACGACGGCATTGTCATGCGGCTGCGAGTGAACCAGAGCGCTGCGACAAGCGTCAACCATTCCGGAACCGTTACTGGGTAGATGCGTCCGCGCGCAGTGATTTGCTCACCGGCGTGTACGCGAATCGCCCGATCTGCGGAAAAGCGCCAGCGGAGCTGTTGCCATCATGTACTGATTAAATATACAGTACAGTCCGTGCGGTAGATTCCACACAACGTGGTTCAACCGCAACTACGAGAGCCGTTCATCAGGAGTTCACAGGAGTCCATCAATGAGTGATGCCAAGACCAACAAAGAGCGCGCGTTGGCAGCCGCCTTGACGCAGATCGAACGCCAATTCGGCAAAGGATCGATGATGCGCCTCGGCGATCAGGAACCGGATCTTGTGCCATCCATCTCGACAGGTTCGCTCGGTCTCGACATCGCGCTCGGCGTCGGTGGCCTGCCGCGCGGCCGGGTCGTGGAGATCTACGGTCCGGAGTCTTCCGGCAAAACCACGCTCACGTTGCAGGTTATCGCAGAGGCACAGAAGCAGGGCGGTACCTGCGCATTCATCGATGCGGAACACGCGCTCGATCCTGTCTATGCCGCATCGCTCGGCGTGAACACCGACGATCTGCTGGTGTCGCAACCGGACACTGGCGAGCAGGCACTCGAGATCTGCGACATGATCGTGCGCTCCGGCGCCGTCGACGTCGTGGTGATCGACTCGGTCGCCGCACTGACGCCGAAGGCAGAGATCGAAGGCGAAATGGGCGATGCACACGTCGGGTTGCAGGCGCGTCTGATGAGCCAGGCGCTGCGCAAGATGACCGCGAACATCAAAAATTCAAAAACGCTGGTGGTGTTCATCAACCAGATCCGCATGAAGATCGGTGTGATGTTCGGTTCGCCTGAAACGACGACCGGTGGCAATGCGCTGAAGTTCTACTCGTCGGTGCGGCTCGACATCCGCCGCATCGGGGCGGTCAAAGAAGGTGACGAAGTTGTTGGCAATGAAACGCGCGTCAAGGTTGTGAAGAACAAGGTCGCACCGCCGTTCAAGCAGGCCGAGTTTCAGATCATGTACGGCAAAGGCATCAACCTGCTTGGCGAACTCGTCGATATTGGCGTCAAGCTCAACGTGATCGAAAAATCCGGCGCGTGGTACAGCTACAAGACCGATCGGATCGGCCAGGGCAAGAAGAACGCGTGCGATTTCCTTGCAGCGAATCCCGACATGGCCGACGAAATCGAAGCAACGATTCGTACGCAGTTGTTACCGAACGCGCAGCCCGCCGGTGCTGGCGTATCGGCTGACGGGAACGTCGAAGCGCTCGAGGTCTGACGCGGCCCCGCAGTTCTGCTTGGTTCCGAAGCGAATGTTGCGTGAATCGTCGAATCATGAGGCGGACCCGCGCAAAGCAATCGATGCAGCGCGCGATGCGGCGGTACGCCTGCTCGGTCGGCGCGAGCATTCGACCCACGAGTTGCGTCGCAAACTAAAACGACGCGGTTACTGCGACGATGTAATCGATGAAGTCATCGCGACGCTGCGAGCCGCGGATTCCGTGTCCGATGCGCGTTTCGCGGAGAGCTTCGTTCGAGTGCGTTCGGAACGCGGGCAGGGACCGTTGCGCATTCGCGCCGAACTGCGCGAGCGTGGCGTTACCGACACGCTGGCAGACGAAGTGCTGACGACGACCACGGAATTCTGGTTGGAGCGGATACTGCACGCGCGCGTCAAGCGCTTCGGCGATGCGGCGCCGACCTCGCGCGACGACTGGAATCGGCAGGCACGTTTTCTTGCGGGTCGCGGTTTCCCTGCGGACCTGATCTACCGCGCGCTTGGCGAATCGACAGGCTGAATCCCACTGCAAATCAGTGCGTTGCGCCGAATACGTGTATACTTTCGCCCCTTTTTTGGGCGCCGCGCAGCACACCGCAATAGCCATGAAAACCGCAGACATTCGTTCACGTTACCTCGAATTTTTCGCCGAACGCGGTCATCGCGTTGTCGCGTCGAGTTCGCTGGTGCCATCAGGTGACAACACGCTGTTGTTCACCAACTCCGGTATGGTGCAGTTCAAGGACGCGTTGATCGGCATTGAAGACCTCGGCTTTACGCGCGCGACGTCGGCGCAGCGCTGTGTGCGCGCCGGCGGCAAGCACAACGATCTCGAGAACGTCGGCTACACCACTCGCCATCACACGTTTTTCGAAATGATGGGCAACTTCAGCTTCGGCGACTATTTCAAGCAAGACACGATTCCGTGGGCGTGGGAATTCATCACCCAGGTGCTGAAGATTCCGCGTGATCGGTTGTGGGTGACCGTGCATCCGGACGACGAGGAGTCGCGTGAACTGTGGATCAATACGATCGGTGTGAATCCCGAGCGCGTCGTAGCGATTGCCGACAACTTCTGGGCAATGGGCGACACGGGACCGTGTGGACGTAACACCGAAATCTTCTTTGATCACGGCCCGGAGATCGCCGGTGGCCCGCCAGGGTCGCCCGACGAAGACGGCGACCGTTTCGTTGAGATCTGGAACCTGGTGTTCCCGGAATTCGATCGATCGCCGGACGGCACGTTAACTCCGCTGCCGAAGGCAGGCGTGGACACCGGCATGGGCCTCGAACGTGTTGCGGCGGTCATGCAGGGTGTCCACAGTAACTACGAGATCGATCTGTTTCAGAGTCTGCTGCGCGCCATCGGCGAGATCGCCGGAATCGGCCGCAACGATCGACTGTCGAACCCATCGATGCGGGTCATCGCGGATCACATTCGTTCGAGCGCGTTTCTGATCGCCGACGGCATAACACCGAGTAACGAGGATCGCGGCTATGTGTTGCGTCGGATCATCCGCCGCGCATTGCGTCACGGTCACAAGCTGGATATTCGCGGACCGTTTTTTTACCGCCTGGTCGCTCCGCTCGCCAACGAGATGGGTGAGGCGTATCCGATCCTGCGATCACAACGGGAGCGTATCGCAAATGTGCTGCTGGCAGAGGAGGAACGCTTTGCCGAAACGCTCGCACTCGGCATGGAACTGCTGGAAAAGAGCATCCGCAACCTGGACGGCCGGCAGATACCCGGCGATGTCGTGTTTCGTTTGTATGACACGTTCGGCTTTCCGATTGACCTGACAGCGGACGTTGCGCGTGAGCGCGGCCTGACCGTCGATGTCGCCGGCTTCGATATCGAGATGAACAAACAGCGGGAGCGGGCGCGATCGGCGAGCCGATTCGATGCCGATATCTCTCAACGTATACGCGTAGATCGCCCGGTCGAATTCATCGGCTACGAAACGCTGGAAACAAAAGCCAAAGTTGTGGGCCTGTACAGCCTCGCCAACGGCGACGTCAAGGCAGTAGACATTCTGTCGGCAGGGTACCCGGGTGTGGTGCTGCTGGACAGGACGCCGTTTTACGCCGAATCGGGTGGCCAGGTGGGTGATGCCGGTACGCTGACCACGGCCGACGCGACGTTCACCGTATCCGATACCACGCTGGGCGGGCGCCAACACCTTCATAGAGGGGAAGTGACACGCGGACAGCTTCGTGTTGGAGCAGCTTTGACTGCAACCGTCGAAGGCGAACGGCGACGGCTGACCGCGTTGAATCATTCTGCAACCCATTTATTGCATGCGGCGTTGCGGCAGGTGCTCGGCAATCACGTGCAACAGAAAGGTTCGCTGGTGTCGAGCGAACACCTGCGCTTCGATTTCGCGCATTCGTTGCCCGTCTCCGACACCGAACTGCGCGATATCGAAGCGATAGTCAATCGTGAAATTCAGCGTAACTCCGTCGTCCAAACCGATCTGCTTGGCTATCAAGCTGCGATCGCGAAGGGTGCGATGGCGTTGTTCGGCGAAAAGTACGGCGAAGAAGTTCGCGTGCTGACGATGGGCGACGGATTTTCGATTGAACTGTGTGGCGGCACGCACGTCCACCGCACCGGCGACATCGGGCTGCTGCGTATCGTTTCTGAGACCGGCATCGCTGCTGGCGTGCGCCGCATCGAAGCGGTGACGGGTCCAGCCGCGTTGGCGCTTACGGAAAGCGGCGAGCGCGACTTGCGTGCGGTAGCGGAACTGTTGAAGACGCCACGCCGCGAGGTCGTCGACAGAGTGCGCGCGCTGGTAGCGCAGCAACGCGAAATGCAACGCGAACTAGATCTTCTGAAGCAACGCGCTGCGGTGGCACGCGGAACCGACCTGGCCGATCGCGCGCAAGCCGTTCGCGGCGTCAAGGTGCTCGCAGCCGAAGTGCAGGACGGCGATGCAAAGGCGCTGTTGAGTGCGCTGGATACGCTGAAGAACAAACTCGGTAGCGCCGTGATCGTGTTGGGCCAGATCAATGGCGATAAGGTCAGTTTGATTGCCGGCGTCACCAAGGACGTCGTTGACCGCGTCAAGGCTGGCGAGGTCATTTCGATGGTCGCCGCTCAAGTGGGCGCCAAGGGCGGTGGGCGTCCCGACATGGCACGCGCGGGCGGTGGCGATCGACCTGAAGCGCTCGGCACAGCGCTTGCTTCCGTGTACGACTGGGTCGCCGAGCGAATCTGACACGTGGCACGCTATGTACACAAATACGGCGGTACGTCGGTTGGTTCGGTAGAACGTATCAATTCCGTTGCGCAACGCGTGAAGCGTTGCCGCGATGCTGGTCACGAGGTGGTGGTAGTCGTCTCGGCCATGAGCGGCGAGACGAATCGGCTCGATGCATTGGGTCGGCAGATTTCGAAGCGCCCAAACCCTCGGGAAATGGACGTATTGCTGGCGACTGGTGAGCAGGTATCGGTTGCATTGGTTGCGATGGCACTGGACGAGATCGGCTGTCCCGCGCGGTCGTATCTGGGGTCGCAAGTGGCGATTTCGACAGACGATGCGCATCAGAAGGCGCGCGTCGAACACATCGATACAACGCGTCTCGACGCGGATCTGGCCGCCGGTATCGTGCCGGTCATTGCCGGCTTCCAGGGCGTCAGTCCGGACGGCAACGTCACGACGTTAGGTCGAGGCGGTTCAGATACATCGGCGGTTGCAGTGGCTGTGGCGCTGGGCGTCACGGAATGCCAGATATACACCGACGTCGATGGTGTTTATACCGCTGATCCGCGCATCGTCGACAACGCGACCCGCCTGTCTTCCGTCACCTTCGAGGAAATGTTGGAGCTGGCAAGCTTGGGATCCAAAGTGTTGCATCCGCGTTCCGTGGAGTTCGCTGGCAAGTACGGTGTGCCGATACGTGTGCTGTCGAGCTTCGAAGACGGCCCGGGCACACTGATCACGACAGAGGAAAGTACGATGGAAAAACCCGTGGTGTCGGGCATTGCGCATTCGCGCGACGAGGCCAAGATTACGATGATCGGGGTGCCTGACGTCCCCGGTGTGGCGTCGAAGATTCTTGGTCCGATCGCCGGTGCGAACATTGAAGTTGACATGATCGTGCAGAACGTCGGTGCCGACGACTCCACCGACTTCACTTTTACGGTGAGGCGAGGCGACTACGATCGCGCCATGGAGTTGCTGGAACCGGTCCGCGTGCGCCTCGGTGCTCGCCAACTCACCGGCAACAATCGCATCGTGAAAGTGTCGGTCGTTGGGGTCGGCATGCGTTCGCACGCCGGCGTCGCGACACAGATGTTCGACGCGCTGGCGGCGGAGTCAATCAACATCCTGATGATCTCGACGTCGGAGATCAAAATTTCCGTCGTGATCGCGGAACGCTACCTTGAATTGGCCGTTCGTGCGATTCACGCGACGTTTGGATTGGAAAGGCTGTCCGTTGTCGACTCATGAGTTTCGCGGAACAGGTTCAACGGGTCCCGACGCAACGTCTTAGATTGTTCTTTTCCGCAATCGCGGGCACACTCGTCGGCCGGGGTGAATTTCCGAAAAAAGACCGACATGGAAAGGCGACGCTCGATCGCCGGATAGCCGAGGAAGGGCAACGTAGGGGGGACTGGAAATGCTGATTCTGACCCGTCGGGTCGGCGAAACGCTGATGATCGGCGACAACGTGAGCGTGACGGTGCTGGGCGTCAAGGGCAGCCAGGTTCGCATTGGCGTCAACGCACCGCGCAACGTCTCGGTGCACCGCGAAGAGATATACGACCGCATCCAACGTGAACATGGCGTTGATGATGACGTACTGCCGCAGTCCAACACCGGCCGCTAGCCTGATACTATGCGCACCCGTTGGAGAGGTGGCCGAGCCGGTCGAAGGCGCTCCCCTGCTAAGGGAGTATGGGCCTAATACGTCCATCGAGGGTTCGAATCCCTCCCTCTCCGCCATACGCAAAGGGCCCCAAACGGGGCCTTTTGCGTATGGCGGAGAGGGAGGTGTGGACGAGCCTTCCGGTTCGACAAACTCGCAGAGCGAGTTTGGACGGTGTCGCGCAGCGACAGCGCCCGAAGGGCGAGGGACCGTCCCCGGTCCCGAGTCAATCCCTCCCTCTCCGCCATACGCAAACGGCCCCATTTTGCGGAGCGAGTTTGGACGCTGTCGCGCAGCAGCAGCGCCCCGGCGGGGTGAGGGACCGTCCCCGGTCCCGAATCAATCCCTCAGACGAGACCATACCGGCGATGGCGAAGCAGTCCCAATTCAATCAATGGCGATTGTTCAATAGCGATTGTTGGTAGCCCGCGTGCGTCTACCGCAACGCCAACGGCGGTGCCATGCCGACCATTACCAGCAACCCCCACACTTCCAGCGTGATGCCGCTACAGAAATACAAGAGGACGGAACAATAGAGCGCGACCGGATTTTGGTTGCGATTGAACCGATAGACGCCGAAGAACATGGTGCCAGCCGGCAGATCGCGATCGCGGTAGCTCACGTATGCGACCGCCAGAATGCCGGCACCGACGAGCATCAAAAACAGCGCGCCAAGTGAACGCGACATGTTCTAGCGACTCGCCGCCGACAATCGCCGCGCAATCACCAACACCATCATGATGCCGATGCTGAGCGCGCCCGCTTGCAGAATTTCGAATGGCCACAAATTGTGCGAGGTCGGATCTTGGGCAACGCCGATCAGCAGTCTCACCACGACGAACGCCATCATCGCAACCGGCACCGCTGCCGCCATGCGCCAAGCTCCGCGCCATCGCCAGACTCCCCACGCGGGCGCCGCAAACCCGAACACACCCAATCCGAGCATCACGAGCATGAAGCCAGAAAACAGGACCGTTTCACCTCGCGTCGGCGGCGTGTTCATCCGTCGTTGGTAGTCGGCGTCCTGCGCGGCCTTGTCGCTTTGCCTGAGTTCCGTGACCCAGGCCGGCTCGACATGTGTGTTGTCCGCTTGACTGGTGATGATCGCCACCGGATAGATGGCTGCGGTATGCGTGCCATCGTGGGTGCCGTCGCCAACGTCGATGCGGATTTCATCGACCTGATCGGCACCCTGCATGAAGAAGAACCATCCCAACGCTTCACCGTTGCCGGTATAGGTGCGAGACGGATTGGTCCCGGCGTTGACCTCCTTGCCGTGAAAATACGGTCGCGCCCAGATCTGGATCGGTCCATCGCTGTGGTAGCCGATGCGCAGATAGAAGTTCTGATTGCGCCCCAGCACCACCGAGGGACCGTGCGGGTCGGTTCCGAGGACCTTGATCGAAACTGCCGCCGCAGCGTGCGCGCCGGTGAAAATCAGGTATGCGAAGGCGATCCATATTGCCGCCAAACCTGGTGCGCGCACGATAAATTGACCCCACCAAAAGAACTGGCGCGATTGTCACGTCGCGTTCAGTTTGGCCCGGATGCCGCACGCAGCATAGCTCGATTGACTCATGCCAGGGAGTCACTTAGCCTCGTTGGGGCCGCACATCCTCACAACGCGGATTCGCATCGGCGCCTCCAGCAGTTCGTCAGTGGCCGGCAACGACTCGTCACGGATGCCGAAATGCTCCAGGAAATCCTGCATTGCTATGTCGCGAGAACGACATGATGGTCGAATACGCATCAGAAATTGCCGCGGCAAGACAATGCCTCGACGCGTTCATGGCCGCTTTCAATGCCCGTGACGTGAAAGCCTTCGAGGCCACATTCAATTTTCCGAGCGTGCGGATTGCATCGAACCAACTGGTCGTAATCGAACCCGGCTATCACCAACCCGGGATGTTCGACCGCGGCGCGCTGGCGGAATGGCACCGCTCGGCCTGGGAGCGCCGCGAAGTTATCCATGCCGGAGCCGACAAAGTGCATTTCGACACCCGCTTCACGCGCTATCGCGCCGACGGCAGCGTGATCGGCGGGTTCGACAGCATCTATGTGGTGACCTGCGAGAATGGTCATTGGGGAATCAAGGCTCGTTCGAGCTACGCACCCTGACAAGGCTCGGTTACAACATTGCGATCGGATTCACCGGCGACCCCGTTGCGCGCTCGATCCGCAGCGGCGCGACGGTGAATAGAAACGACCAGCGCTGCGCCCGTGCGCACGCATCCGCCAGGCGATCGAGCCGCAGGTTGTCGAGCAGATGCACACCCATCGCGACGAGCGCGCACTGATGAATTGGCATCCCCCACCCCTCGATGTCGATGTTGGGGAGTGCGTCCGATACGCCGTCGCTGCCGAGCACCGCAACGCCGCGATCGTAAATCCATTCGACGCACTCGGGATGCATGCCGGCGAGGCCATCTGCGATTGGGCTCCACGGGCCGTGCTTAGTGCGGCGCGCATCGCGGCCGGTTGCGACGATCAGGATATCGCCTTCGCCGATGTGCACGCCTTGGGCAGCTTCGGTGGCTTCGAGTTGTGCAACTGTGATTGCGGATTTGGCATCGATCCATTCCACGCCCAGCGTGCGCGGCACATCGAGCAGCACGCCGCGTGACGTGATGCCGTCACGGGCGCACATGATGCTGCCGCGCCGCGCGCCGGTACTTTTCACTTCGGTCGCGGCGAACCCGTTGTACATGCGGCCGTCGACGAACACATGACACAGCGCGTCGATGTGCGTGGTCGCCATGCCGTGAAACGCGACACCGACGAAATCCATTGCCGCTTCGAGGCCGACGCCCGGGATGACGCAATCGTCGCCGCCCTGAATCATCATGTGCAGTGCCGGGTTCGGATTTTCGACCGATGACTGCACTGCGAGTTCGCGCGCGCAGCTGACGAGTTCCCCGCTGACGACTGCCGCGGCCGCTTCGCGCCGCTTGGCCGAAGTGATGAGATTAAGCGCGCCGTTCTCGTCTTCCGCGCCCCAGCGTCCCCAGTTCTTGACGCGCTCGAATACCTCGCGCATACGGTCGGGCGTCCAGGCTGTAGTCATCGCGAATTCTCCTTGTGGTTCTCTACAGTTCTCGTTTGGTTTTCGAAAGTGGTACTTTGCGGGTCGAACACTTGTGCTGACAACCCCATGGAAAAACAACCCGGCAAAATCATATGTGGTCATCGTGAGCTGACGATTCGCGAAATGCATGATCGTGCATTGCGCGCGGCGAACGGACTCCGTGAACTCGGAATCCGGCACGACGATGCATTTGCGGTTCTGTTGCGCAACGATTTCCCGTTCTTCGAGGCGGCTTACGCGGCGAACCGGCTCGGCGTGCATCTGGTGCCTATCAATTGGCATTTCTCCGGTGCCGAAGTTGCGTACATCCTGCAGGACTCCGGCGCGAAAGCGTTGATCGCGCACGCCGATCTGGTCGAGCCGATTCGAGCACAGATTCCAGCTGGGGTGCGCGTATTCGTTGTCGAGACGCCGCCCGAAATCGCGGCCGCATTTTCAATTCCACCGGCCCGGTGCGCTCCAGTTGCGAGCGATGTGGTCTGGGAACGCTGGCTCACGCAGTTCGCGCCGCTGGTGCAGGAAGCCGTCGCATCGCCCGGCAGCATGATCTATACCTCGGGTACCACGGGTCGGCCGAAGGGCGTACGTCGCAGGGCCCCCAGCCCGGAAGAGGCCGTCGGCATGGGTGTGATGGTCGATCTCGTGATGGATTTCTCTCAGCCGGACATCGTCGCGCTGTTGACGGCGCCGATGTATCACGCAACCCCAAATGGGTTCTTCCGCCGTGCGATCGACACGAACTCGACCATCGTCGTTGAGCCGCGCTTCGACGCGCAGCACTATCTGGAACTGATCGACCGCCACCGCGTCACGCATGCGTACGCGGTGGCCACGATGTTCGTGCGACTGCTTCGGCTACCCGATGCGGTGCGCGACAAATACGACGTGTCGTCGCTGAAAGTCGTAGTGCATGGCGCCGCGCCGACCGCGCCCGAAGTGAAACGCCGGATGATCGACTGGTTCGGCCCGGTGCTGCTGGAACACTACGGCTCCACCGAACTCGGTGCCGTGGTGTACTGCGACTCACATGATTGGCTGAGTCATCCCGGGACCGTCGGTAGAGCGCTACCCCACGTCGAATTGAAAGTACTCGATGCGCAGCGGCGCGAAGTGCCGAACGGCACCCCGGGCGAGATCTTCGCCCGCTTCAAGCTGTATCCGGATTTCGTGTATCAGAACGATCCCGACAAACGCGCGGCGATGGAACACGACGGCCTGTGGACCGCTGGGGACATCGGCTATCTCGACGACGACGGCTTTCTATACCTGTCAGATCGCAAGAACGACATGGTGATATCCGGCGGCGTGAACATTTATCCGAAGGAGATCGAGACGGAGCTGTATGAACTGCCCGGGGTTTTCGATTGCGCGGTGTTCGGCATTCCCGACGAGGAATTTGGTGAAGCACTGGCGGCGGTCATTCAACGTACTAAAGGTGCAGCGCTCGATGCAGCGCAGGTTCGCGCGTTCTTGAGCGAACGCATCGCCCGATACAAGTTGCCGAAAGTCATCGAGTTCCGCGATGCATTGCCGCGCGAAGACTCCGGCAAGCTATTCAAGCGTAAGCTGCGCGACGAGTTTTGGCGCGCGGCGGGACGACAGATCTGAAACACCTATTCATATTACGAGGAGCATCGACTGCACATGAACTATGAAACGATTCTGACGAGTAACGACAACGGTATTCTAACGATCACGTTAAACCGGCCCGAGCGGCTGAACGCGTGGACTTATCAAATGGGCGGGGAACTGGCGAGTGCAATCACCGCCGCCAACGCCGACGATGAGGTGATCGCGATCGTCGTGACCGGCGCCGGGCGCGGCTTCTGTGCCGGTGCGGACATCGAGGCAGTTTTCAAGGCGCAGGCTGATGATCGTGGCGCGTCGCGTCAGGGTGCGCGAACCGGCGACTGGGTGGAGTTGCTGCGCGCGTCGAAGCCGATTGTCGCGGCGATTAATGGTGCCGCGATCGGTGTCGGCCTGACGCAGATCCTGCCGATGGATCTGCTGATCGCTTCACGCGGTGCGAAGCTGAGCGTCCGGTTTATCAAGATGGGCCTGGTGCCGGAACTGGCAAGTTCGCATTACCTTGCCTTGCGGGTGGGTTTTGGTGCTGCCAGCGAATTGATGTTGACTGGCAAGACCATTGTCGCGGAAGAGGCCCACGCGATGGGACTTGTCGACAAGCTGGTCGATCCGGGCGATCTGTTGAATGCGGCGAAGGATGCCGCGCGCGCGATGGGCGAGAACCCTCAGGCGGCACTTCGCATGGTGAAGCAGTTGCTGACGCAGAACGCAGCGGAGGGTGATACGCGGCTGGTGCAACAGCGCGAGATCGCGGCGTTGACGCAGTGTTATGCGTCACCCGAACATAAAGAGGCGATCAGCGCGTTCCTCGAAAAGCGCGAACCGGACTTCAAAACCGCTCGCGCCGGCGGCTAATCGAGCGACGCGGTAGCACCCCGAGACGGAGCGTCTTCGCAGAACAACGCTAGTACAGCGGTGGCTGCGCGAGGCGCTCGAGGCGGCGTCGCTGAGCACGCAGCCTGGATTCGATCTCTCGGGCGTACGCGGCCAGGTCGATGCGTTCGAACGTTCCGGCGAACCCTTCAGCGAGCCTTTCGGCAACGTGTTCGCGGGTCGTGGCCAGCCACGTCTCGCGCGCCGCCGACCATTCCGCCAGGGTGGCGGTGAAGGCTTCGTATTCGCGGGTGACCAGGTCGCGCAATTCGACCGCCAGCCCGTCGCCGTGTTCGGCCTGCTTTGCCACGCTGACCTGCGCGCGGCTGAACTGCATATCGAGGCGAGCCTGCTCGATGACGACCGGCGGCGTGACGCGCAGTTTGCTCGTGAGCCCGAGCATCGCCATACCGCGGATCAGCCATTTTGTTGGATCCCATTGCCACCAACGAACACCGTTGCGGTAGTCGTTGGCAAACAGGTGATGGAAGTTGTGATACCCCTCGCCGTAGGTGAACAGGGCCAGAATCGGGTTGTCGCGCGAAGTGTTGCGATCCGTATACGGCTGGCGGCCCCAACCGTGTGCCAGCGAGTTGATGAAGAATGTGACGTGATGATTGACGACCAGACGCAATACGCCTGCCAGCATCAACGTGCCCCACACATCGCCCGACAGAAGTCCGACCAGCAGCGGCAGCGCGATGTTCATCGCGAGCACCAGCGCGACATAGTGACGGTGTTGGAACATTACGATTGGATCGCGTTCCAGATCTTTGACGTACTTGAAATCCGGTTCGCCGCTCGCGTACTTGCGCAGCATCCAACCGATGTGCGAGAACCACATGCCGCGCCGCGAGGAGTACGGGTCTCGATCCTCGTCGTCGACGAAGTGATGGTGCGGACGATGGCCGGCGGCCCAGATGTAGATGCTGTTCTGAATCGCCATCGCGCCGAACAGCATGAAGAACAGGCGAACCGACCAATGCGCTTCGTACGATCGATGTGCCCACAGACGGTGGTAGCCGGCAGTAATCGACAACCCCGAGGCAAACAGGAACAGCGCGAACCACACCCAGCTCGCCGCCGAAAACCCGATCAAAAATCCGTACAGCGGCACACCGACCACAGCGGCGACGAAGGTTGTCGAGAACAGTATGGTCGTGACCCAATCGATCGGGGCGTCGTTGCTCATCGTTTCTCCAGGGTCGGGTTTCGCGCAGAGTGTCCGCGCAGTCTACCGGGGACGTCGCGCGGCGGGCACCCCACGCGGGCGATTTCCGTGAACCGGTCCTCGGGCGAGGTGGCCGCCGATTGGCGCTGCCGGACGCCGCTACTTTGCGAGCGTCAAGCCCGCTCTGCGCTGTTGGTTCGCATCTTCGGTGTATAGGTGTCTCTGCCGGACCGCAATGCGAGACCTGGACGCGCATCGGTGTGTGCGCCGTCGCGAATGATCTGCACGCCATTGACGAATACGTGGTTGATGCCGATCGCATCTGCGTAGATGCGCGGTTCGTTGCAGGGCAGGTCAGGGCGCATGTGCACTTCACCGGAGCCGACGGTCTGCGGGTCAAATATCACGATGTCGGCGTGCCACCCTGGGCGAAGCAGGCCACGTTCGCGCAGGCCGAACAGTTCCGCGGGCACCTGGGTCAACTGGTGCACCGCCTGTTCGAGGCCGATGGCGTTGAATTCGCGCACGCCGTTGCCCAGCACCTGCGTCGAGAATGCAAAGGTGTCGATCATGTCCAGGTGCGCACCAGCATCCGACGCGCCGATCACCGTCCGCTCGTCCTGCCACAACTGGCCGCGAACCTTCCACAACGCCGTATCGCCGCCGACTGCTGGCGGCATGAACGCGGTGCGCAGCCCTTCGGAAATCGCAAGATCGAGCATTGCGTCGAACGACGTCTTGCGCTGTTCTGCGGCGATGTCCCCAATCGTGCGCCCTTCGAGATGACGGTTCTCGGGTTTGAATACGGAATGCACCGTCAGTGCCGACCAGTTCGCGAGTCCGCGCAGCGGCCCGGATGCGCGCGCACTCTCGTCGAGTGAACGCCTTCGCGCGGGATCGCTGAGCGCCTTGATCCGGTCGTCGATCGACAACCGGAACAGCGAATCCCAGCCGGCCAACGCATCGAACACGAAACCGGCGAACAGATTGATGCGCAGCGTGATTGGCTGCGGAATCGTCAATGCGCGCACGTCGCCGCCGTTGCTGCGCGCGTAATCGGTCGCCGAGAGTTGGTTGGCCATCGTCTCCGGGTCACCTGCGTTCAGCGCGTTCCAGTTCAATGGCCGTTGCGCGGCGCTCGACAGATCTGCCATCAGTTGGATGATTTCTTGTGAGAAGCGACCGACCGCGGGCAGAAATTCCAGTGAGGTGCCTTCGTGGTCGCGACACACGCGCGCGAGTTCAATCAGTTCGTCGCGGCTCGCGTGGCGCGACGGCACCGGATTGCCGTCGGCGTCGTTGTGGGTCGGAGACACTGTTGACGAAAATCCCATCGCACCTTGCGATAGCGATTGCGCGAGCAGCGCCTTCATGCGCGCCAATTCGTCGTCGGTTGCCTGACACCCGACGGCTCGTTCGCCCATCACGACGCGGCGAATCGCGCTGTGTCCCGCCATGAATCCGGCGTTGACGCCGAGGTTGCCGTCGAGTTTGCCGAGGTATTCGCCGAACGTTTCCCAATCCCAGGGCACACCCGCTTGAAGGCTGTTCGCCGGCATGCCTTCGACGCGCGACAGCATGTTGAGCAAATAGGGTGCGGCGTCTTTGGATAGCGGGGCGATGCTGAACCCGCAGTGGCCGCCGAAGATCGTCGTCACGCCGTGATAGCACGACGGGCTCAGCGTGCCGTCCCAGAACACCTGCGCATCGTAATGAGTGTGCACATCGACGAAGCCCGGCGATACGACGCGGCCGCTGGCGTCGAGGGTCTGTTTCGCTGCTTCGTCTATGTGGCCGATTGCGGCGATGCGGCCGTCTTTGATGCCGATGTCGCCGTTGAATGCCGGGTTACCGGTACCGTCGATGATGCGGCCGTTTCGAATGATGAGATCGAGCATGAATCGTTCTCCGGTTCTCGAATGATCAGCCGTTGTCGTGCCGATCGCGGCACCCACCACGGTCCCTCGCCGAACGATACGAGCACCGCAGCACCGAAACAACAAAACCCTGCGACCGTCATCCATGTCGGCCATCCGAAAGCCTCGACGACGCGCGGCAGCCCCAGATTGAGAAACAGACCAGAGATCGGCGCGAGCGTCGCGGTGATGCCGAATGCGCGGCCGACACCGTGTGGACTGATCGCCTCGGCGGTCTCGGAATAGATCGCGCACCAGGCGGGGTAGATGAAGCCGGCGCAGAAACCGGTTAGCGACCAGATCAAGCCGAGCGATGTATCCGATGCGCCGAGCGGCAGTTGCGCGCCGATGAGAAAGCAGACCCCGGTTGTGATGCCGCCGAACGCGGTGATCGTCTTGCGCACGCGCAACCGATCCGACAGCCAGCCCGACAGGAACACGCTGCAGGTGAATACGATCCAGAAGTAAGAGGTGATGCCGGCGGCGCGCGCCGGTTCGATGTGATAGTTCTGCGTGAGATATGTCGGTACGTAAGCCGACACCGTGACGTATGTCAGCGACCAGAACACGATCGTGAACGAAAGCGCCCATAGGCGCGGGCTGCGATAGACGGCGCGGCCTTGATCGTATTGATTGGCCAACTTCGTGACGACGAGCGCCGATTCAGCCGTCCCGGCAGCGAGTGTTTGTCCGGGAATTGCTTCGACGACCTCCATGACGCGGCCGCGTATGCGCGTGGACAGATCGCGGTAGAACACGTAAATGACAACTGCGGTAACGCTGCCAAGCACGGCCGCGATCCAGTATTGCGAACGCCAGCCCGGCCAGATCGGCAAGGTGTGTGCGGCAACCGCGGTCGACATCAATGCACCGATCGTGAACGCGAGCGATACCCACGCATATACCATCGCGCGCCCCATACGAGGCGTTAGATCGCGCGACGCCGCATGCACGGCCGGGCTCATACCCGCCATCATGAAGCTGCCGGCCATCGACAGACACGCGAGCACGATGAATGTCGGCGCGAGCGCGCCGGCGATGGAAATCACCACGTAGCACACCACCGGCCAGATCATCAGCGGACGTCGACCGAATCGGTCCGCGGCGCGACTGAGCAATACCGCGCCCGCGCTGTAGACCAGCCCCGCACAGGCGGCGACGTAACCCCACTGGGTTAACGACTTGTCGAACTCTGCCAATACGTAGACCAGCACCGGCCCCGTCTTGAGTCCTTCGTACTGCTCCACGGCCCAGCCCAACACGATCAGCCCGAGCAGCCACCAGCGCAGCGCGCCGGATGGCAGGAAATCGATCTCCTTGTTACGCAGGTACGACCAGAAGCCATCGCCTCCGGCGCGTTCGGATTCGGTTTTCGACGTGGCCCCCGTCATGCACGTCCTGCGGTGCGTGGTTGATCACCTTGTAAGATAAGCTACCCGCGATGATCTGTCTCATTCGTGTTTTCATCAGGTGTTGTTGTGCAAACTAGCGCGAAGCGGATCGCGCGGAAGCAGCGCAAGCGCTGGCGAATGCTTCGTGCGATCTTGCCCGGTGCGCCATTGCGGCGTCGTTGGGTCCGCGTGTTTCGCCGTGCGCCGGTTTACGCGCAGATTCTGGCCGTCTTGACTGGCCTGCTGTTGGTCTGGGGCTGCGTCAACTGGGCGTATCAGGTCATTCGAAAGCCGACCGAACTGTTCTTTCCGGTCAGCGGTGTGCTGCACAAGACGCCGCCGGAAACCTGGCAAGCCTACGCGCCGATCTTTCGCGCCCATGCAACGGCAACGATGACGCCCGCATTGCTTGCCGCGCTGGCGCAGGTGGAAGGGTCCGGCAATCCGGTTGCACGGACCTATTGGCGCTGGGCGCTCACGACGGATCCCTGGGACGTTTATCGACCCGCATCGAGCGCGGTCGGCATGTATCAGTTCACCGATTCGACGTTCGCCGAAGCCCGTCGATACTGCATTCACGATCACCATGTCGCCGAGGACGGACCTTGGTTTGCATGGCGCTCGTGTTGGTTCAACAGCTTGTACAGTCGCGTGATACCGACCAACGCGGTGGAAATGACATCGGCATATCTCGACTTCAACGTGAACCGTTTAATCCGGCGCCATGGCATTGGCTCTGCGACACTGCGCCAAAGGCAGGACGCCGCCGTGTTGATGCACCTATGCGGTGTCGGCGCGGCCAATGGCTACATCGCACGGCGCTTTCGGCTGACGCCGGCCCAGCGTTGCGGCAGTCATCTTGCGTCGGGCTATATCACTCGTGTGACGGCAATGCAGGCCTTGTTCTTGCAGTTCGCGGAACGAGGCCCGTAGGCTGATCTCACGATGGTTCGACAGCGTTCGGCACGTCGAATGGTGTGGGATCGATGAAGCGGCGCAGCACGTTGGCCGTCAGTCGCGCAATGTCGTTGTCATAAGCGTTGCTGGACAACGACCCCGCATAGGATATCGAACCGCTGCTGAATACCGCGCCGCCCGCGGCCGTTTCGAAGAACGTCATGTCGGCGCGCACGTCGGCGTCGTTGCCGAGCGGTCGCATCATGAAGAACTCTTCCTTGGTTCGCAGCATGCCCGGGCGGTGCGCCTCGGAGCTCGCAATCACGAGCGCGTGCGCCGGTGAACCGAGCGAAGTGTCGTATCGATCGATCTCTTCACCGGCGGCGCCGCCGCCCTGGGTGCCGTGATCGCCAATGATCTGGCGGTTTTCCAGGCCCGCCATGATGAACGCGGCGCGCGGCTCGAGGGCATCGGCGGTGACGCGATAGTGCGTGCCGCCGTCAAATCCCTGCGCCGCAAATCCGACCCCAACGAGCTGGTTGGGTGGCCGGCCGATGCGGCGCCACAGGCCGCCGTATTCGCCGGTGAATGCGTGATAGTACTCGCCGGGCTCAGATATCCATGCGCGGGTGCCGTCCTCGGCTCGGCGCACCTCGATGATGGCGGAATTGTCCGGACAGTACGCGATGCGCCAGTAGAACCCATTGCCGCCCAGGTACATCAGGCGGCCGCCGGCTGCCAGCCAATCCTGCAGACCGTCGAGCATCTGGGTGGAGTGATACTCGGGATGCGTGCCGGTGATGACCACGCGATACTGCGCCAGCAGCGCGGCGCCTTCGCGGTGCAGATCCTCATCTGTGATCACGTCGAACGGTTGACCGATGTGGTGCAGCCACGCGAGCAGATTCGTATCCGCAGTGAATGACCACGGCATGCCCTTCGGTTTCAGATTCAACACCGGCCGCAGTCGTGACGAAAAGTGCACACCGCTGCCGTCGCGATGATGATCGTACAGCGAATAGCCGACGTCGGGGTGCGCAAGCAGATATGCGTCATTGGCGTTCGAAGGTTTGCGGTGCCCCATGATGCCGCCGGAAAAGGTCAGGCGCTGATTGGCGTATGCGATATACGTTGCGGTCGCCGCCAGTAGCGCGATCGGTGCGTGCCTGTGGTGCGCAGCGGGCCGAACGAAGAACGGAACGTAGTCTTCGCTGCCCTCATCTTCACCAACTTGGCGCGTGAGCTTGACGGCATATACGCCGGATGTCAGGTCATCGGGAATCTGCCAGGTGATGCTCGGTGACCACTGCGCATCCACCAGGTCGTCGTCATGGAAGTGGATTGCAGCATATTGCGATGGGTCTTCCTGCCAATTGAATACATCTCCACGCCACTTTGCACCCCTCACTGCGCGTGTTGGCATCTGCTGAACGGAGCCGTGGCGGTTGTGTCCGGATACATCGAAGAGCACCGTCGTTTCGATGCCGAGCGAGAAATCCCATGCGCCGCTCAGACCAGGCCGATTCGGCCGGGCAAGGTCCAGATCGATGATTGCTGCGGTGGCCTCGATGGCGGCGCCATAGGTCCGGACGGATTCAATGCGCCCATTGAAATGGCCGCGCCCGGCTGCTCGACGAGCCAACTCCCAATCGCCGCCCGGGATTCGGCACGACCTGACGTCGCGCGTTGTCGCGAACGTCACCGCTCGTTCTGAAGGTCCTTGCGGCAGGCAATCGACGCGCACTCGGAGTTGCTCATCAACGCTCACGACGAGCCTGTGCCATCTGTGTGCTCGCAACGCGACGCTCACGTCGATGCGTTCGTCTGCCACCACAACGTTCAGGCCGAACGAACTGATTCCAACGCTGAACCCGACACAGTGCGCCAGCGTCTGCTCGATAGATTCGAGCAACGTCGGATAGAAATAGCACGCAAAGGTCAGCGCGCGACTCTCAGGCAGGTCCGGCAGTACCGCGTAGGAACCCTGCATCAATGGCTGATGGACGCCCGCATAAGTGCCGGCAAAGGAAGCGGCCACCGCGATTTCACGGAATCCGGTGCCGTGCGGTCGTGCGTCGCCGCTGACGAGTTGTACCAGCGAAGCGTTGTAGTCTCCTGCTCGCTCGCAGCTGACGAAGACCGAGAGCGTGTCGCCCGCGCGCACCGACAGCGGATCGACGTAGCCGACCAGGTCTTTGCTAATCGGCTCACTCCGAGATGGTTTCACTCGGCTTCAGCAGGTTGTACTTCTTCAGGTAACCGCGCAGCTGGTGGTAGGTGAGCCCCAACAGTTCTGCGGCGCGGCGCTGGTTGAATCGACCCGCTTCCAGTGCGCGCTGGAGCAGGTCGATCTCGAACGTCTGGACCGTTTCCTTCAAATCGAGCGGTAAGTTCGCGCCATTGGCTTGGTTCGGCGCCGCTGCCAGGGTGTTACCGCGTGGTCGGAACGGTGAAGCGAACGGGTCGAGCGTGATTGCGTCGACCGGCTCGGTCGCATCCGGATTGCGGTACACGCAGCGTTCGATCACGTTCTTCAACTCGCGCACGTTGCCGGGCCAATCATGGTTCAGCAGCACGTCACGGGCGCGTTCGGTGAAGCCGGGGAATAGCGTTTGGCCGAGTTCCGTGGCCATGTTGATGGCAAAGTGTTCGGCCAGCAGCATAATGTCGCGGTGGCGTTCGCGCAGCGGCGGCAGCGTAATCACGTCGAACGCAAGCCGATCGAGCAGGTCGCGCCGAAATGCGCCTTGCTCGGCGAGGTGTGGCAAATCCTCGTTCGTCGCTGCGATCAGGCGCACGCTGGTGTGAATCGTCTTGTTGCCGCCGACCCGTTCGAACTCGCCGTATTCGATGACCCGCAGAATCTTTTCCTGCACCAGTTTCGAGGTGGTTGCGAGTTCGTCGAGAAACAACGTGCCGCCATCGGCGCGCTCGAAGCGCCCCCGGTGGTTGCGCGCCGCGCCGGTGAACGCGCCTGCTTCGTGACCGAACAGTTCGGATTCCAGCAGCGAATCGCTGATCGCCGCGCAGTTCATCTTGATGAACTCGGCATCCCAGCGATTGGACAGATAGTGCAAGCGCGCTGCGATCAGTTCCTTCCCGGTGCCGCGCTCACCAACGATCAGCACCGGCTTTTCGAGCGGCGCGATTTTCGAAACGTCGTCGAGCACCTGCAGAAAGGCGGGCGACTCACCAAGTAAGCGTTCGATCTCTCGTTCCATTGAAGGATTCTGCCAACTGTTGGTGATATCCACCATGCTTGCGGGCGTTGGAGCACTACAAAATACAAAGAAGTCCCGAAATAACACTTAATAATCAATTAGTTACATAAACAGCCCTGAGCTGGCACGAATGCTGATAGTGGTACACCAATGCCGGGACGCGGCCCATTGTTTCGGATCGACAAGCCCAGGAGGCACCATGAGCATATTTTCGCGCATGACGGACATCATCAATTCGAATCTGAATGCCTTGCTGGACAAGGCAGAAGATCCGGAAAAGATGGTCCGTCTGATCATTCAGGAGATGGAAGAGACCCTCGTGGAGGTGAGAACCACGTCGGCCCGAACCATCGCGGACAAGAAGGAACTGGTTCGTCGCCGCGATTGGCTCAAAGAGGAGTCGCTCGAGTGGGAACGCAAGGCCGAGGTCGCAATCCGTAAGGGCCGTGATGACCTGGCGCGTGCTGCGCTTGTTGAACGCAACAAAGCAGGTGAGAGCGCTGATTCGGCGAGCCGGGAGGTCGCGTTGCTCGAAGAAACGCTGGCAAAGCTCTCTGAAGACACCGCGGCACTACAGCAGAAGATCAAGGACGCGAAAACGCGCCAGAACGCGATTATCATGCGCGGCAAAGCGGCCAAGACGCGTCTCGGCGTGAAGCGCCAGCTCAACGACGCGAACCTCGATGACGCGATTCAGCGCTTCGAACAGTACGAGCGCAAGATGGACGACCTGGAAGGTCAAATCGAAGCGTTCGATCTGGGCCAACGCACGCTGGCGGACGAAATCAAGGAACTGGAAGGCGGCGAAAAGATCGATGAAGATCTCAAAGCGCTGAAGGCGCGCGTCGGCGGTGCATCCCAGAGCGAAACGTCGGCTGCAGGCACCACGCAGTCCAATTAGGAGCGGTGATGAACGATGTCGTTGTCGCATTTTTCGTCCCGACGATCGTCTTTCTCGTCATCGTCGCGCCGCTGTGGATCCTGATGCATTACCGCAGCAAACAACGCGACCGGAGTGAACTGTCAGCGGAGGAGCGGCAACTGCTCGAGTTGTTGTCGGTGCGCGCTGAGCGGATGGGCGAACGAATCGAGACGTTGGAATCGATCCTCGATGACGAGACGCCCGGCTGGCGCGCGCGGCTCTCGGCGCACGAATACTCGAAGGTGAATTCGTGAACAACGACAGAACCGACGACAACCAAAATCATCGAGGCGACTTTCAGCGCTCGGTAGAGCGACTCGAGAAGGCCGTTCAAGGATTTGTCTCCGCGACGAACGAGCATGTCACGAGTAAGGCCGCAGCGTTTGTCGACGATACCGCAGCGCGACTCGAGCGCGAATTACGTGATCGGCGCGGATCACGTGCCTACGATTCGAGCTATGACGAACGCGAAGGTTACGCATCCGACACAGATTTGCGTTACGAGTCGCGTCGCGCCCGGCGCCATCGGCGACGCCAGCAACGCTGGCGCGCGCGAGCGGGTATCTCGGTGGGCAGCGCCGGCTACCGGACATCCAGACTGTATCTCGACAAGCGGCGCCGGCGCGTAGCGGGCGTCTGTGCGGGCTTCGCGCGGTACTTCGGCGTCGAGGTGTGGGTGGTACGCTGTATGGCGATAACCGGCCTGATATTCATGCCTTCGGTGGTGGTCCCGGCGTACATCGTTGCGGCGATCTTCTTGCCGAAGGCACCCAACGGTACCGCGCCCGATGATGCTGAGAAAGTGCGCGCGGACCACACGTCACCGGCTCCGGAACTCGGCCCGCAACTATCGCCCCGACGAAGTTTGCGCGGGGTGCAAGCTGATCTGGATCAGATCGAGCTGAAGCTGCGGCGCATGGAATCGCATGTGACGTCCGGCCAGTTCGAATTGCAACGCGAACTCAAGCGGATCGATGTTTGACCGAATAGGTCGTCGATTCGATTACGAAGATGATGGGGATAACTGATGGATTTCTTCACATTCCTGTTTCTGACCGTCCTCATCGGCTGCTCGATTCCGCTGATGAAGCTGTGGCAGGACGGTCGCAAGCTGCGCGCATCGGACCATGGCGAATCGGTGCACTTGCAGCGCCAGGTGGATACGTTGCAACAGCGCGTCGAAGTGCTGGAGAAGATTGTCACCGATCAGAAGTACCAACTGCAGCGCGAACTCGCGTCGCTCGACGATGCGCCTTAGCGGCAGAGTGTCAGGGCAACGGGCACCGTAATGCCTGCATGCGGTCAGGGAAGTCGGTGAAGATGCCCGTTGCTCCGTGCGCCTTCAAACGCGTCGCGACGGCCGGATCGTTGACCGTGTACACGAATGATCGATAGCCGCGATCTGCGATCGCGCGCAGCCGTTCTTCGCTGGCGAGTTTCGTTTCCAGATTGATTGCCCACGCGCGCAGTGATGCCGCGATGTCGAACATTTTGGGTGATGCGCGATGAAATAGCGGTGCGACTTTGGTGTGAGGGGAAGCTGCCACGAAGCGCGCCAGTTCGCGGTGATGAAACGACGACACCAATGTCTGCGCACGCGGATGTTCCGCGATGCACCGAGCCACGAGATCCGCGCTGCCGTCGCTCTTGAGTTCGATATTGACGATGGCTCGTTCCGCAACCAGCGCAAAGACTTCATCCAGCGTCGGAATGCGCTCGCCATGGCCCGCATCGAGCGCGCGCAATGTATCGAATGGTGTCGAAAGCACGTCGCCGGAGCCGTTGGTGGTGCGTTCGAGCGTGTCGTCATGGATGACCACGAGTCGCTCCTCGACGCAATAGACGTCGAGTTCGACTGCATCGACGCCGATGTCCAACGCACGGGTAAATGATCGCAGCGTGTTTTCAGGCTCGAGACCGCAGGCGCCACGGTGGCCAATGACCAGGAAAGCTCCAGCGGTATGCATGCGGTGACAGTGCGAGTGATGGGCACCTACAATAGCATCGCAATTGTGTCGCAACGGCGGCATTTCGAGGGTCTCGTGATGAGCTACCAGGTATTCGCGCGCAAGCTCCGTCCGACAGGGTTCGATGCCCTGGTGGGTCAGGATCATGTGGTGCGCGCGATGGTGCATGCGCTGGAAAACAAGCGTCTACATCACGCGTACCTGTTCACCGGTACGCGCGGGGTGGGCAAGACGACGATCGCACGCATCCTTGCGAAATGCCTGAACTGCGAGACCGGCGTTACGGCAACGCCGTGCGGGGTGTGCAGCGCGTGCCGCGAAATCAACGACGGCCGGTTTGTCGATCTGATCGAGGTCGATGCGGCATCGCGAACGAAAGTCGACGATACGCGAGACCTGCTCGACAACGTGCAGTACCTGCCGGCGCGGGGGCGCTTCAAAGTCTATCTGATCGACGAAGTACACATGCTGTCGACTCACAGCTTCAACGCGCTGTTGAAAACCCTGGAAGAACCGCCGCCGCACGTCAAATTCATGCTGGCGACGACCGAACTGAAGAAAGTACCGCCGACGGTGTTGTCACGCTGCCTGCAGTTTCAGCTGAAGAATCTGCTGCCGCAGACAATCTCCAGCTATCTTGCAGACGTGCTGACACGGGAGTCGATCCAGTTCGACCAGGCGGCGTTGATGGCGCTCGCGCGCGCCGCGCGTGGCAGCATGCGTGATGCGCTCAGCCTGACGGAACAGGCCGTGTCCGATGGTCGCGGCGAAATTCGTGAGCGGGATGTGCACGAAATGCTTGGCAGCATCGGCCGCGACGATGTCGAGCCGCTGCTGGGCACGTTGCTGGCGTCGGATGCCGAGGCGGTACTGAAGCAATGTGAGATGCTCGCTGAACGGGCCGTCGATTTTGCCGAGGTGCTCGGCGCGCTGCTGTCGACCCTGCACCAGGTCGCCATTGCACAGGCGGTCGGTTCGCGTGATAACGATTCGGAAGTACAGGATGATGGTGTTGCGCAGCACTTTGCTGAGGCGATGGCGCCTGAAACAGTGCAATTGTTCTATCAGATCGTACTGCTCGGTCTACGCGATCTGTCGCTGGCGCCGGACCCGCGCTGCGGATTCGAAATGGTGATGTTGCGGTTGCTGGCGTTCGAACCGCTCCACCCACCAGGACCGGAAACGACGCGGACGATTGCGCCGGGTGAGGCGAGCAACGCTCGCACCAGCGCGCGCAGCAAGCGCCCGGCAGATTTGCCTCGCAGCGGTCCGGCAGCGGCAGCACGCGCGCCGGCGGCAGGGGACGACTGGTATTTGGCTGTGTGCGCGCTTGAACTCGGCGGGGTCGCGCGGATGATCGTCGAGAACGCGTATCCGCTCGAACGAATCGGCGATCAGTGGGTGTTGTGTCTCGACGGTGCGCACGACACGCTGCTCAACGACGCGCAGACGCGCACCATCGAACGCGCGCTCGGTGCGTATATCGGGCGCCCGCAGAATGTCACGATCGTCACCGGCGAACCGCCGGCCGAAACACCAGCGGTGAGAAATCGGCGCGAGCATGCGGAGCAGCACGAACAGGCTATCGCGGCGCTGCGGGAAGACGCCACGGTGCGCTCGCTGATGAGCGAATTCGATGCGGAACTGAAACTCGATTCGGTGCGTCCGATCAAGTAGATACACACGGCGCACTACACCAGGACAGCACCAGGACAGCAGATGAAAGGCATAACGGATCTGATGAAGCAGGCGCAGCAGATGCAGGAGCGCATGCAGTCGATGCAGGCAGAACTGGCACAGTTGGAGGTAACCGGCGAAGCGGGTGCGGGGATGGTGAAAGTTACATTGAATGGACGTCATGAGGCACGTCGCGTGCAGATCGATCCGAGTGTGGCGAGTGAAGACCGCGAGGTGCTCGAAGACCTGATTGCGGCGGCGATCAATGACGCCGTACATCGTGCTGAGCGGATGCAGCAGGAGAAGATGGCGAGTTTGACGGCAGGTCTGGGGCTTCCCGATGGCTTCAAGTTGCCGTTCTAGCAGAATGGCGCGCGCTTGATGCACATCAGTCCGTTGATCGACCGCCTGATCGAAGCGTTCCAGGTGCTGCCGGGCGTGGGACCGAAGACAGCGCAGCGGATGGCGCTGTCGGTGCTCCGACAGCATCGTAGTCGCGCGCGCCAGTTGGCCGATACGTTGATCGAGGCGATCGATACGGTTGGCTATTGTCGTCGCTGCCGGACATTCAGCGAACTCGAGTTGTGCGGCATCTGCCAGGATGAGCGGCGCGACCAGCAGACGCTGTGCGTCGTCGAGTCGGCTGCGGACATCTTCGCAATCGAGCAGGCCGGCGGATATCGCGGCATCTATTTCGTGCTGCACGGGCGGCTGTCGCCGATCGACGGAATCGGCCCGGAGTCACTCGGTCTGGATGCATTGGCCGAACAGGTGGCACGCGGTGAGATCGAGGAAGTCATTCTGGCGACGAACCCGACCGTCGAGGGAGAAGCCACGGCGCACTACATTACCGAGAGCTTGCGCCACGCCCCCGTGCGTTTGACACGGATCGCACACGGCGTGCCATTGGGTGGCGAACTCGAATACGTCGATGGCGGCACGATCGTGCACGCGCTGACGGGTCGACGCAGTATCGGTGGTACCGATTGATTCACGAGTCATATCACTATATCGATAACGACGCCGATTTCGTCGCCGCGGTCGCGCGCTGGCAACAGTGTGGGGCCGTTGGAATCGACACCGAATTCATTCGAACACGCACGTTCTTCCCGATTGCCGCGCTGTACCAGATCGCAACCGATGATGAGCGTGCGGTGGTCGATCCGTTATGCATAACGCAGTGGGAGGAATTCAAATCACTGCTGGAGGACGAGTCGGTCGTCAAGGTGATGCACGCATGTTCCGAAGATCTCGAAGTATTCGCGCACCACATCAACGCATCTCCGGTGAACTTGTTCGATACGCAGGTGGCGTCCGGGTTTCTCGGCACGGACTTCAGTCCGAGTTACGCCAGTCTGGTTGAACGCTATAACGGCGTGGCGCTAGGCAAACACGAGACCCGTTCGGATTGGCTGGCGCGGCCCTTGCGCGAGGAGCAGTTGCGCTACGCCGTTGAGGACGTCGTGCATCTGCTCGCGCTATACCGCGCGCAGCTATCCGAACTGACCCGACTTGGACGGCTGGCGTGGTTCGACGAGGAAATGGCGCATCGCGTCGGCTTCACGCTCGTCGATCCGGATATCTGCTACCAGAACGTGCGCAAGGCGTGGCGCTGCGATGCGCGTCAACTGGCGCGGTTGCGTGCGGTGTGCGCGTGGCGTGAGCGCTACGCCCGCGACAAAGACCTGCCGCGCGGTCATGTCGTGAAGGACGATCAGCTCGTTGAACTGGTGTTGCAGCGGGTCGTCGATCGCGACACGGTCGCCAGCACCCTCGAACCAGCTGCCGCGCGTCGTCACGGAAAGGAACTGGTTGGACTGATCGAGCAAGCCGATTCGTTGCCGGACGCCACGTTGCCCGAGCTGTTGCCGGCGCCATTCACGACCTCTGAAACGCGCGCGTTGAAGCAGCTCAAAGAGATAGGCGTCGAGCGCGCGCGTTCGCTCGACATCGCGGTGGAACTGTTGTCGAGACGGCGCGATCTGGAATCCTGTTTGCGTAGCATGCGTTCGAACGGTCTCCTGCCGGCCAACTTCAGGGGCTGGCGCCGCGCGCTCGTGGGTGACATGTTTGCGGCGAAACTGATGGAGCTTGCCGGCGCATGACGCAGGTGATCGTCTACAAGAGCGTCCGCGTTGCCGACATGTATTTGTTCGTCGATCAACACGAAGGGCTGGATCGCGTTCCTGCTGCGCTGCTCGCGCGATTTGGCAAACCTGAGGAAGCGCTGCGTCTGAAACTGACACCCGAGCGCCGCCTTGCGCGCAGCGACGCGCCCGCGGTGTTGGCTGCAATCGCGACGCATGGCTTTTATCTTCAGTTGCCTCCCAGAATCGAATCGTTGGAGGTCAAGCGTGGCTGATACGGCATTCTGGCGCACGAAGCGACTCGACGAACTGACGAACACTGAATGGGAAGCCTTGTGCGATGGATGTGCCCAGTGCTGTCAGCTGAAGCTCGAAGACGAAGACACGCACCGAATCGGCTGCACGAATGTCACCTGTCATCTGCTCGATATCGATACCTGCCACTGCACGGACTATCCGCAGCGACACATCCGCGTACCGGATTGTATTGAGTTTGACGCGCAGGCAGTTACCACGCTGCACTGGTTGCCTGAGACGTGCGCATATCGGTTGCGCGCCGAAGGCCGTGACCTGATGTGGTGGCACTACCTGGTGTCGGGAGATCGTGATTCGGTGCATCGTGCCGGCATATCGGTGCGTGGCCGCGCAATGTCGGAGGCGTACGTGCATCCAGACGATATCGAGCAGCGCGTCGTGCATTGGATCGAACCGAAACGGAGTGGAGGCTGATGGACGACCTGCTTGCATGGGGCGTTGTCGCGCTGGCAGGTCTCGGAACCCTCGCGGGCGTCTTCGTGCTGACGCGCGCAATCGGCAATGCCTGGCTGCGCTCGCTACTGCGCTGCCTTGCGGCGGTCTGGCTGATGCTGCCGTGGCGTATCGAGGTGGTCGCCGGCCACTACGCGCCAGCATTCATCGTTGCACTGTTCGAGGGCGTCTTTCGTGCCGACGGCGATCCGCGGCCCGCGTTGATTGCGCTCGCGCTGGCGAGCCTGTTCGTCGTCGCGCTGTTTCTGACGATCGGTGCGCTGCGGCGGAACCATGCTGAGACAGGTTCGTGACCCCAGAGCAGGGCACCAGAGCAACCGGCGCACTACATGACCTTCGGCTTCGCCCGCGGCGTGTCGTTGGCGCAGATCCGTACGGCAAAACGATCAATGGCAGCAACGACTTAGCAGTCTCTGCGGCGCGTCCGCTGGCTTGCTATGCCTTTGGACCGCAATTAAAGTACCCGCTGCCTAATTCAGCCCACTTAAACGAGACATCAATCGATGATTTTTGACAGCACCGCCACGTACATTTCTACCGATGAGTTGAGCATGGCCGTCGATGCGGCGGTCAAGCTGCAGCGTCCGCTGCTGGTCAAGGGCGAACCCGGCACCGGCAAGACACTGCTCGCCGAAGAAATCGCGTCGACGTTGGGAATGGAACTGATTCAGTGGCACATCAAGTCGACGACGAAGGCGCAACAGGGGCTATATGAATACGATGCGGTTACCCGGTTGCGTGACTCGCAACTCGGTGACGAGCGCGTCAAGGACATTCGCAACTACATCAAGAAAGGCAAACTGTGGCAGGCCTTCGAATCGTCA
Source organism: uncultured Gammaproteobacteria bacterium (assembly GCA_963735085.1). Lineage (GTDB taxonomy): Bacteria > Pseudomonadota > Gammaproteobacteria > Pseudomonadales > Azotimanducaceae > DATJGR01. Next base: position 785,021 of record CAVTJP010000002.1, on the reverse strand, counting down.
AAGCGTGTGGTGCTGTTGATCGACGAAATTGACAAAGCCGACATCGAGTTTCCGAACGACCTGCTGCAGGAACTCGACCGGATGGAGTTCTTCGTCTACGAGACCGGTGACACGATCAAGGCGAAAGAACGGCCGGTTGTCGTGATCACCTCCAACAATGAAAAAGAGCTGCCGGATGCATTCCTGCGGCGTTGCTTCTTTCACTACATCAATTTTCCCGATCGCGAGACGATGCAGGCGATCGTCGATGTGCATTACCCCGAGATCAAGAAGGATCTCGTCAAAGAGGCCATGGATATCTTCTTCGATGTTCGCAAGGTGCCGGGTATGAAGAAGAAGCCGTCAACGTCGGAGTTGATCGACTGGCTGAAGCTGTTGATGGCCGACGACATTCCCGATGAAATTCTCACCAATCGCGATCCGAGCAAAGCGATCCCGCCTCTTTACGGCGCACTCGTAAAGAACGAACAGGATGTGCATCTGCTCGAACGGCTGGCGTTCATGAATCGCCGCAACAGCCGCGGTTGAATAGTCGCACCGCTCGTGCGGGTGGTGCGGTAGGAGCTTAGAAGTGCTGATCAATTTTTTCCTGACATTGCGCAAGTACAAGTTGCCGGTGACGTTGCGTGAGCTGATGGACCTGCTCGCCGCGCTGCAGTTGCGCGTTGCGTACGCGAACATCGACGATTTCTATCTGCTCAGCCGCACGTGTCTCGTCAAAGACGAGAAGAACTACGACAAGTTCGACCGCGCGTTTTCGGCGTATTTCAAGGGTCTGGAAGACCTGCACGGCATGCTGGAATCTCTGATTCCGGACGAGTGGCTGCGGCGCGAATTCGAAAAATCGCTGACCCCGGAAGAACTGGAAAAGATCAAGTCGCTCGGCGGCCTGGAGAAGCTAATCGAAGCCTTTCAGAAAGCACGCCAGGAAGAAGAGGAGCGGCAGGCGAAAGAAGGCAAAGAAGGTAAAGAGGGCCAGGAGGGCGACGATCCCGAGCAGCAGGGGCGCAAAGGTGCCGGTGGGCTCGGCAAGGGTAAGAAGAAGAAAGCCAAAAAAGTCTGGGACGAACGCCAGTACAAAAATCTCGACGATTCGGTCGAACTCGGTACGCGCAACATCAAGATCGCGTTGCGTCGACTGCGTAAGTTTGCACGCACTGGCAAAGACGAAGAACTCGACATGCGCGGTACGATTCGTGCAACCGCCGACAATGGCGGAATGCTGGACATCCGCATGCAGCCCGAGCGCAAGAACACCGTCAAAGTACTGTGTTTTTTCGACATTGGCGGCTCGATGGACGCGCATGTGAAGATATGCGAGGAGCTGTTCTCCGCGACCCGCACCGAGTTCAAGCACCTGGAGAGTTTCTACTTCCACAATTTCATCTACGAGTCGGTCTGGAAAGACAACCGTCGACGGATGAACGAGCGGCTGGGGACATTCGAGATCCTCAACAAGTATGCACACGACTACAAAGTGGTGTTCGTCGGTGACGCGACGATGGCGCCATACGAAATCACCCATGCTGGTGGTAGCGTGGAGCATTGGAACGAGGAACCGGGCGCGGTCTGGATGAGCCGTTTCGCGCAGATTTACGACAAGCTGATCTGGATCAATCCGACGCCGCAGGAAACCTGGGAGTACTCGAACTCCGTCGCCATGGCACGCGAATTGGTCAACGGCAATATGTACCCGCTGACGATACGGGGTCTCGAAGAGGGTATGAGCGCCCTCACCAAATAGGCGTACCAGACCGGACACGCACGCGTTTGAGCAGCGAATTTGCGCACGATTCGGTGATGCTGTGCGACGTGCGGTCGCTCGAGCGCGCGCTGCGCGAGCATCGCACCGACGTCGTGGATGCACTGGAACGCGCGCAGCGACGCCTGCGACAGCGACGCGCCAGTGTGCCGACCGTAGCGTTCCCCGAAGACCTGCCCATTGCAGGACACCTGGCAGAGATTCGTCGCCTACTCGAACAGCATCGCGTGTTGATCGTCGCTGGCGAGACCGGGTCCGGAAAAACCACCCAACTGCCAAAGCTGTGCCTCGCGGCCGGTTATGGCGTGCGCGGCTTGATCGGTCATACGCAACCGCGCCGCATCGCCGCGCGCGCGGTATCGCGTCGCATCGCCGAAGAACTCGCGGTGCCACTTGGCGAACAGGTGGGTTACGCGGTTCGTTTCAGCGACCAGACATCGCCCGGCACACTGATCAAGGTGTTGACCGACGGCTTGCTGCTCAATGAGATCACCGCTGATCCGGCGCTTGCGAACTATGAAGTTCTGATTATCGACGAAGCGCACGAGCGCAGTCTGAACATCGATTTTCTGCTGGGATACATCAAAGTTCTGCTCGGCCGGCGGCACGATCTCAAGGTCATCATTACCAGCGCGACCATCGATGTCGCTGCGTTTTCGAAGCACTTCGCGGAGGCGCCGGTCGTGCAGGTGAGCGGGCGTGGCTACCCTGTGAAACTCGTCTATCGGCCACCGGATGATACCGACGCCGATACGAATCAGCAGATTCTTGCAGCGATCGGTGACATCGAACGCCAGCCCGTGCAACGCGCCAGTGATGTTCTGGTGTTTCTCGCTGGCGAGCGCGACATCCACGAAACCTCGAAACTGCTGCGCCGCGAACTACGCGATCGCTATGACATCCTGCCACTGTATGCGCGCTTGCCGACGACGGAACAGCAGCGAATCTTCGCACCGGGCGGCAGACGCCGCATCGTGCTGGCGACGAATGTCGCGGAAACGTCGCTGACGGTGCCGAACATCGGCTTCGTCATCGACCCGGGCTATGTACGGATGAGTCGTTACAGCTATCGCTCGAAACTGCAACGGCTGCCAATCGAGCGGATTTCGCAGGCCAGCGCAGATCAACGCAAAGGGCGTTGTGGCCGTATCGCGCCGGGTGTCTGTTTTCGCCTCTACGCCGAATCGGATTTTCTCGCGCAACCCGCGTTCACCGATCCTGAGATTCGGCGTACCAATCTTGCGGCGGTGGTGTTGCAAATGCGCGCCTTCGGTCTCGGCGACATCGCGACGTTTCCGTTTCTCGATCCACCGGAGCCGCGTGCAATACGCGATGCGCTGACCTTGCTCACCGAACTGGGCGCACTGTCGGGCGATCGGTTGACGCAGATCGGCCGCAACATGGCGCGATTGCCGATTGATCCGCGCCTGGCACGCATGCTGATAGAGGCGGCAAAGCGAGGCGCAATGAGTGAACTGTTGATCGTCGTCAGCGGCCTCGCATTGCAGGACCCGCGCGAGCGGCCGCTCGACTTCCGCGCTGCTGCCGATGCGGCGCATCGTCAGTTTATCGACAAGCGCTCCGACTATCTGGGCTACTTGAATCTCTGGAACTGGCATGAATCAGCCCGCCAGGAACTCACAGCGGCGGCGCTCAAGCGGGCTTGTCGGGAACGATTCTTGTCGTATCTGCGGATGCGTGAATGGCGCGATCTGCATCGACAGCTGTTGCTTGCGGCGCGACGCCTCGGACTGCGGCCGAATAAGCAGGCCGCGAGCTACGAGGCGATTCATCGATCGATCCTGGCCGGCTCGGTGAGCTTGATCGGTTTACACGACGAACGCGGTGATTTTCTCGGTGCGAGAGGCCTGCGCTTTCGCATCTTTCCGGGCTCGGTGCTTGCCGCGGCGCGCCCCAAATGGCTCGTTGGCAGCGAAATATCAGAGACCCAGCGGGTCTACGCGCGCTGCGTTGCGATGGTCGAGCCGAAATGGATCGAGGAAACCGCGCAACACCTGGTCAAGCGCAGCTACGGCGAACCGCATTGGGATCCGCGGCGTGGTGAGGCGATTGCACTTGAAAAGGTCACGTTGTTTGGATTGCCGCTCGTCGAGAAACGGCGTATCAGTTTCAAGCGGATCGATGCGGCGCAGTCACGCGACATCCTCATCCGCGAGGGGTTGTTGACGGGAGCAGTGACGACGAAAGCCGAATTTCTGCGCCACAACCTGGCGTTGGTTCGCGAAGTCAGCGCGCTCGAATCGAAACAGCGCCGAAGGGATCTGTTGGCGTCGGACGATGTGCTCGCTGCGTTTTATGCCGAGCGGATTCCGATGGATGTCTGCGACGTAAAACAGCTGGAGTATTGGTGTCGGCGCGTCGAGCGGCACGACCCCACGCTGTTGTTCATGTCACGGGAACACGTTCTGCGGCAACTGAACGCAAATGCCGGCGAGGAAGATTTTCCTTCCGTGCTGGCCCTGCAGGACGTCGAGTTCAGGCTCAAATACAGCTTTGCGCCAGGCGCGCCGGATGACGGCGTTTCACTGCAGGTACCGCTCGGACTGCTTGCGCACGTGCGCCAGGAACCGCTCGACTGGCTGGTGCCCGGGCTGCTTGCAGCGAAATGCGAAGCGCTGATTCGAGCTTTGCCGAAAGCGCTGCGACGACCGTTTGCGCCCGTGCCGGAGAAGATCGAAGCGATTGCGCCGGCATTGCTGCATGCCGATGTATACCGGCACGGGCGGCTCGAGCGAGCCCTTGGCGAACGCCTGGAGGGATTCTACGGTGTGCGCATTCCGCTCGATGGCTGGCGTACCGATGCGATCGATGAGCACTTGAAGATGAACGTTCAGGTACGCGACGCCAACGATCATCTAGTTGATCAGGACCGTGACGTCGCGGCGTTGCTCGGTCGTCTGCAGTCGCGCGTTACGCAACGTCTGGATGCGCAGCACGTGCGGGCGTCTCTCGAAGCGCACCAGTTGACACGGTTTCCCGATACCGCGGTACCGCCGCAACGCGTACTCGACGATGGCGAAGGGCGTTTGATCGTCTACCCCGCGCTGCTCGATCAGGGCACTAGCGTGTCGCTGGTGATGACCACATCGGTGGCTGATCAGCGTCGCGCATCGCGTGACGGATATTCGAGAATGGCATTGCTGCACAACCAGAAAGCGGCGCGCGAGTTACGCAACCGGGTGAAAGCAGAACGCGATCTGGGGTTGCAGTATGCGCCGCTCGGCAACGCCGAGATCCTGGCGGACGAACTGTTGCGCGCGTCCGCGTGGTACACGTTCTTCGATGCCGAAGCGCTGCCGCAAACGCCAGAAACATTCGAAGCGCGCCTGGCGCAGCGACGCAAACAATGGCCCGGCTGCTTCGAGACGCTGCTGGGCCTGGCCAAAGCGGTGGTCGTTGCGCGTTTCAACGTGGTTCGCGCGCTGGATGATGCGAAGTCTCCGGCTTACGTGGATGCCGTGCGCGACATGCGCGCGCAGATTGCTGGATTGGTGCCGGCGGATTTTCTCGGCTGCGTTCCACTGCGGCACCTCGGCGAAGTGCCGCGCTATCTCGATGCGATGCTGCATCGACTCGAAGGTCTGCAGGGACGTGTCGCGAAAGACGCGCAGGCGAACGCCGCAATCGCCGCATTTGCTGCGCGTCTGGATCGTATTGTCGTCAGGCTTGGCGATCGCGACGACCTGACCGACGCGCGCTTCGACATCGAGGAGTATCGCGTTGCCGTGTTTGCGCAACGTCTGCGTACTCGCGGCAAGGTATCGGCGAAGCGAATCGAATCGATGCTGTTGCCTTTCGAAGAAGAGGCGGGGATACGCTGAGTTCGGGTTGGTGGACGCTTGCGATATCATCGCGCGTCGACGAAAACGTCAGAGGTGGAACATGTTTGGGCGCTGGTTTCTTTCGGGCGTGTTGCTGTTGCTGCCGTGCGCCGTGCAAGCGAGCGATCGGTCGCCCGGTGGCGGCACGGGGGATCCATGGCAGGGGCTGAACCGCAAGACCCAGGCATTCAACGACGCTGCGGATCGATGGGTACTCAAGCCTGTAGCCAAGGGCTATGCGTGGATCATGCCGAATCTATTACGCCGCGGCATAGGCAACTTCTTCTCCAACATCCGGTATCCCGTCGTCATCGTGAATCAGTTTCTGCAAGGCAAGTTTGCGGAAGGCGCCAGTGATACCGGCCGATTCATCATGAATACGACGCTCGGCATCGGTGGCCTGTTCGATCCCGCGTCAGATGCCGGAATGCCGTTACACGACGAGGATTTCGGTCAGACGTTCGGACGCTGGGGAATCCATTCGGGCCCGTACCTGGTGCTCCCATTCCTGGGTCCGTCGGATGTGCGCGACGGCATCGGATCGATCGGAAATTTCGCTGCCCAACCTGCGTATCTGATCACCGATTCTCGCGTTTCATGGGGATTGACGGTGCTGTATTTCGTACAGAGCCGCGCTGATCTGCTCGATGCCGAACAGCTGATCAGTGGTGACCGATACATATTCATGCGCGACGCGTACCTGCAACGGCGCGAATATCTGATCAAGGATGGTCAGGTGACCGACGACTTTCTCGACGATGATTGGAACGACTAGCGAAACACGTTCGGGACGTCACGAGTCTTGTGATCGAAGTAGTGAAGGAGTAGGGTGCGCGTCCCATGTCAGGGCCATTCGCTCGCCAGTTCGATGGTGCAGTACATACGCCCTCGGTGGGAGTTGCATGACCCTCTTGGTAGTCGATCCGGATGGCGTGAAATCGTCAGCCCTCGCAGATTCACTCTCGAAATTGGGGTTCAGCGTGTCGCAGATTGCGGGTGTCGCCGACTTGCCGGAGCACCTCGCACAAGAACGCCCGGAACTCGTGCTGTGCCCGTACCCGAGCGGACGCGCGCACGCGCTGGCGCTGGCGGAAAGCATTCTTGGTGTCGACCCAACGCTGCCCGTGGCTGTCGTTACTGACGCTGCACTCGACAAACGCGCGGTGATCGAGGCGTTGCGACTGGGTGTAATCGAAATCGTCGAACCGGACGATTTGCACGCCGGATTGGGACAGCAACTCGACAGGGCAATTGGCCGCGGCGGCCATGTGACGTTGCTCGCGGCGCCGACTGCAACAGAAAATGCGCAGGCGCGCCTGCAATTGCGCGAGTACCAGCGCGATCAGCGCGCGGGTCGCTACATTCAGATGGGCATGTTGCCGCCAAGTCCGATGGCCATCGATCGGTACCGATTGCGGCACAAGTTGTACCCCTCGCTGATGCTCAGCGGTGACTTTGTCGACTATTTCCGCATTACTGATCGACATTTCGCTTTCTACATGGCGGACGTTTCCGGCCACGGCGCGTCGTCTGCGTTCGTAACCGTCTTGCTGAAGAACTTCTCGCGCCGATTGCGCCGCGAATACCGGCCCTCAATGCTGAAGGCGCCAGGCGAAATTCTGGTCGCATTGAATCGGGAGCTTCTCGACAATCAGCTGGACAAGCACGTGGCAATATTCCTGGGTGTCGTCGATCTGGTTGATGACACCATTGCATATGCCAATGGTGGCCACTTCCCGACGGCGATCGTGTGCGACAACACGGGATGTCGGTTTTTGGAATCGACGGGTAAGCCGGTCGGACTGTTCGAGGGGGTCACATGGACGTCGAGCCGCGATTCGCTGAGGAGTGGGCCGCTGACCCTGGCGGTGGTATCGGACGGTGTTCTGGAGGTGCTGGGGTCAATGCCGCTCCCCGACAAGGAACGACGCCTGTTGGAAGCAGTCCAACGGACGCACTCGCAGGGAAAGGAGTTGTGGCAGGTGTTGGAACTCGAACAGCGGGAGGTCGCGCCGGATGACATCGCGTGCCTGGTTATCACCAGAGAAGCCTGAGGTGAACGCGTTGGCGCACAACGGCCGGATCCTCGTTGCGCACCATGACGGAGTCTACCTGATGAAATTCGTCGGTGACGTGCGCGTGACGCTATGCGCGGCGGTGGACACATTCCTCGATACGATGCTGTCCGATGCGCGCTTCCAGTCGGTGGTCGTGGATCTGAGTCGGACGAGCGGCATCGACAGTACTTCGCTGGGGATTCTCGCGAAGCTGTCGATACGCGCTCGGGAACGGTTCGGCTTCGTGCCGACGTTGGTGTCGACCAACGCCGACATAACCCGAGTGCTCAAGACGATGGGCTTCGACGATGTATTTCACATCATCGAAGAACCGCTGGAGCACACCGAACAGGTTGGCGAATTGAATCCGCTCGATTGCAGCGAAGAAGACATGCGCCAGCGGGTGCTCGACGCTCATCGAATCCTGATGTCGATGAACGAATCGAACCGGGAGAAATTTCAAGACCTCGTCGAGACGCTCGAAGCCGCCGCGCGCTGATACGATCGATTGTCAGGCTGGCGAGACGCGCATGGATTTGCCAGTATGTCGGCCGCGCTAACGCACCGGCGCACAATTCATCAATTTTTGGGGGAGATGAAATGGCTATCCGAACGATGCCGCGGATCATTGTCGCGATGATCGCGACTGCAGGTCTCATGTGTGCTTCGGCAGCGATGGGCGCGAATCCGCCAGCCGTCTTGCCGAATGGCCTCCACCTCGTCAAGCACACCAAATTCGCGCTGGTCTATGTCAAACCCGGTGCGAGCCTCAAGCCGTACACGAAGTTTGCGATTCTCAAGTGTTACGTCAGCTTCAAACCCAACTGGCGCGAAGATATGGAATCGGACTACGACGTACCAATCTCAGATGATCAGATTAAACAGACCGAGACCGAGTTGGCCGCCGAGTTCAAGAAGATATTCGTCGCGCAACTCGAACAGGGCGGATTCCAGTTGGTCGATGACGCTGCGCCGGATGTTCTGGTATTGCGCCCGGCGGTCATCAATCTCAGCGTCGCGTCGCCGTCAAACATGGAAGATCCCGAGGTTACGACGTTCTCCACCTCTGCAGGTCAGATGACATTGTTCCTCGAGTTGTACGATTCAATGACCAGCGAGTTGTTGGCGCGTGTCGTTGACCCGCAAAGCTCCCAGGACTATGGCGCGTTCACTTGGCAAACAGGGGTGGGCAAAACGGCGGCTGCAGACGCGATCATCACGAAATGGTCTGACACGCTGCGCCACTATATGGAAGCTGCGCACGATGCGCAGTGATTCGACACGGTATTCGATGATTCGATTGCTGTGGCGGGTGCTCTGCTTCGCGCCGGTCTGGTTGGGCGTTGCCGCTCCGGCGCTGGCCGACAACGATCAGCTGTATGTCTATCCAGCGCATGGTCAGACCTCTGAACAGCAGCAGCAAGATCAGTTTCAGTGCTACGAATTCGGTAAGCAGGAGACCGGATTCGATCCGATGCAAGCGCCACCGCCAGCGCCGGCGGCGCCCAAAAAACATGGTTTCCTGAGTGGCGCGTTTGCCGGTGCGCTCATCGGTGTGGCCGTCGGCGCGATTGCCGGCAACGCCGGGGAAGGCGCGGCGATCGGTGCTACCAGTGGTGGATTGTTCGGGGGTATGCGCAGTCAGCAACAGCGTAGTCAGGTGCAGCAACAGCAGCAACAGCAGGCGGCGCAGCTTGCTGCACAACGCAGCAACTACAATCGCGCCTATTCCGCGTGCCTGCAGGGCCGCGGCTACACTGTTGATTAAGGGGGAGGCATGAAGCCAGTCGCGTTTGTCCTCATATCGACCGCCGCTTGGATGTTCGCGTCGTTCGTTCATGCGGCCCCGGGCACGCCGTTCGATGGCAAGAAGAGTCTTGTTTGCACGATTCAGCAATTGTTCGAATGCAATAGCTTCGCGGGGTGCCGCACCGTTGCCGAAGACGTGGCGTTTCCCATTCGCCACCTCAACATAGACGTCGACCATCACACGATAACGATCGAGCATCTCCAGACTGGGCTGTCCAGCCCTATTGCCCGCACCGAAGTCGTGGATGGCAAGCTGGTGCTGCAAGGCACCGATTCGGGTCTGAACGATGAGATCGACGGAGGTGGCTACACGATGACGATCAACCAACGCTACGGGACGATGATTCTGTCCATTGCAGCCGAGGATGCTGCGTTCGTCGGCACCGGTGCGTGCATTGCACGCAACTGACGTGAGCTGCCCACCGAATCATTGATCCTCAAGATTGCCGCGCTTCGATCTTCGCCGCGATGAAATCGTCGTGAGAGATGTACAGTAGGTCCGCGATGCGGCGAATGGTCTGTTCCTCATGCGCATCGACGGCGCTGTCTGTCCCGGCGAGACGCCACAACAACAGGATCAGATGGCGCTTGTCGTCCATCGACAGCGACTCATTGACGGAGCGCGTGAACGGATACATTGAGATCGCCGTGTCGTGCTCCGATTTGGCCCGGTCGACTAGCGATTGAACCTGATCGGACGTCAAGCGGAACATCGATTGAATCGCGTTGCGCGTGGCCTCGAGTTCGACGTCGGTGATGTGCTGATCGGCCCAGGCCACTTCCAACAGCAACATCGCGGCAGCCATGGGTGCCGCCTGTTCCACGGCAACGTCGTCGGCCACGGTCGGGTACTGCTGCAACAGGGTCTTCAAGCGTTCGAACATGACGCAAGCCTCTCCTCGATGACCATTTCATTCACCATTTCAGCCGCGTCGAGCAATACTTCTGTACCTGCGTTTGCCTTCGGCGCGCGTTCCGCTAAGTGACGTCGAAAACGCCGCGCACCGGGGCATCCATTGAACAGCCCATGTAGATGTCGCGCTATGTCGTTCAGGCGCGCGCCGTTGGCGAGTTCCGTCTCGATGTAGGGCAGCAACTGGATCAAGATATCGCGCCGGCTGGCGGGCATCCGCGTGCCAAACAGTGCCTGGTCCAGTACCGCAAGTTGCCATGGGTTGTGGTACGCCATTCGCCCCAGCATCACGCCGTCGACGCCGCGAAGCCGCGTTCGAATGTTGGAGACGTCGTCGAGACCGCCGTTGACGACGAACGTCAGATGCGGGAAGTCACGCTTGAGCCGGTCGACGCGTGTCCAGTCGAGCGGCGGAATCGTGCGGTTCTGTGCCGGGCTCAAGCCGCTCAGAATGGCCTTGCGCGCATGCACAATGAAAACGTCACATCCGGCGGCCGCAACGGTGCCCACGAACTTGGCGAGAAAATCGTAGTCGTCGGCTTCATCGACGCCGGTGCGGCATTTCACCGTTACCGGAATGCGAACCGCCTTGCGGATCGCGGTGACGCACGCTGCCACAAGCTGCGGTTCGCGCATCAGACAGGCACCTATGCGCGCGTGCTGGACGCGGTCCGACGGGCAGCCCACGTTCAGGTTGATCTCGTCGAACCCGACGTCCGCGCCATAACGCGCGCACGCTGCCAACGCCTGTGGATCGGCGCCGCCCAGCTGTAGCGCAACGGGGTGCTGTAGCGAGGAATATTTGAGCAGTCGATCGCGTGGCCCGTTGAGCAGCGCACCGGTGCTGATCATCTCCGTGTAGAGACGCGCGTGCGGCGACAGCAACCTGTGGAAGTGCCGGCAGTGCCGGTCAGTCCATTCCATCATCGGGGCTACGCACAGGCGATATGGCGACGTGGCTGTTGGGTTCATTCGGGCATTGACGCCGACGTTCGGCATGGGTCTGCAAACGGAAGCGGCACACTATATCGAATACACACGGTCCTGTGATGCACTGCCGCTTTTGGGGACCCATTGCGATCAGACACGCAGTGCCGGCAGTGCGTCACCCTTCGGCACGAACAGCAGCGCCAGACCGTTGTTGCACCAGCGCTCGTGGCGCGGTGGTGGGCCGTCGTTGAAGATGTGGCCCTGGTGTCCCGAGCAGCGCGCGCAATGGTACTCGGTTCGTGGCAACACCAGTCGGAAGTCTCTTTTGGTGGCAGTGTGTCCTTCGATGGATTGCGTGAAGCTGGGCCAGCCGGTCCCACTGTCGAACTTGTGGTTGCTTTCGAATAGCGGCAAAAAACACGCGGCACAGATAAACGTACCGGCGTGTTTTTCTCTGTCCAGTGGACTGCTGAATGGGCGTTCGGTGGCCTCCTCGAACAGGATCCGGTAACGCGCAGGTTCCAGCAGCGCTTTCCACTGTGCGTCGGTCTTGTTCAGTGGCGGGAAATCGGCGTCGCGTGCAGGTGCGGCGTGCAGCTGCTTGGTCAGCGTTGGTACGGCAACCAATGCCACCAAGGTTTGCAGGAGCGCGCGACGTTCCATGCGTGTGTATCCAGAGGTTCCTCGAATCGATTGGACCGTATCGAATTACGTTGGTTTAGGTTTCTTTGGCCGCACCGATGCCGGCACGACGGCCGAACACGGCGCCGGACATGAGTCCGGTGCCGCCCGGATAGTTGAAATAGAACAGCCCGCCCAGCAGTTCCCCAGCGCCGAACAGGCCGGCGATTGGTTCGCCGTCTTCGCCAATGACTCGCGCCTGTGAGTCAATGTGCAACCCGCCGAACGTAAAAGTAACACCGCAGGTGACGCCATATGCCTCGAAGGGTGGCGTGTCCAGACGGTTGGCCCAGTTTGACTTCGGCAGAGCGAGCCCACGAGTGGCGCGGCCGTCCTTGCGGGTTGGATCGAACGGGGTCGATCGATCCACCGCCGCGTTGAACGCTTCGACGGTGGCGCGAAACTCGGCTACGTCAATGCCATCGAGCTTGGTCGCCAACTCAGCGATCGTTTGAGCCGTAACTCGAGTTACCTGGCGTATGCGGTATTCGTCCCGCAGCAGGTGGCTGACCTTGGCATCGTACACCTGCCAGGCAAGCTGATTGGGTTGCGCGAGGATCTCGCGTCCGTATTTAGCGTAGGTGTAGTTGCGAAAGTCGGCGCCCTCATCAACGAAGCGCTTGCCGGCCAAGTTGACCATGATACCGAAGGGGTATGAATGCTTCTGGAAACCGTCGCCGACATGGAGATCGCCGAATTCCGGCGCATTGGCATCCCAACCTACTGCGTGGCAGCCGGACCAATGGCCGCGGGCGGCAGCGCCGACATCGAGCGCCATACGGATACCATCGCCGGTGTTGAATCGGGTGCCGCGGACGCGCGCGAGATCCCAACCGGGTCCCAGGTAGCGCGCCCGCCATGCCGGGTTCGCTTCGAATCCGCCGGACGCGAGAATCACCGCATCCGCATCGATTGATTCCTCTCGCCCTGCACTGCGTGCCTGCACTCCGGTGACGCGACCCGACTGCGTCGTTAGCGCAGTCGCGCGAACGCCGTAACGCAGTGTTACTCCGAACCGGGTCGCAGCCCGCGTCAGTGCATCGACGAGTCCCGGTCCACCGCCCCAGGTTTCAATCGTCAGGCCGCCCCAGAATCGAACACGACCATCAATTTCGAACGATTGTCGGCCGTACAGCGGCAGAAACCGAACGCCATGCGACTGCATCCAACACAATGTTGGAAAACTGTCGTTGACGAGGCGTTCGACGAGATCGGCATCGCATCGATATTGCGTAACACGGGCCATGTCGTCATAGAAATCGGCGACGGAATAACTGGAAAAATCGGTACGGGCGATTTCGACTGACGTGAGATCCGGCATTAACCGCACGAGATCGTCAACACCCTCGTAGACCGCGCGCATGGCGCCTGCAGTGAAACGTGAGTTGCCACCTCGCAGATCGAAAGGCGCCCGTTCCAGCATCGTGACGCGGGCGCCTGATTGCGCCGCGCTGATCGCGGCGCACAGTGCGGCATTGCCACCGCCGACAACCACGACGTGCCGCGTCATGCTTGTTCTGGATTGTCAACGTCGAGCGCCGCGACTTTTTCCCGGATCAGTGGAATCAATTCGCGTCCGTACGCCTCCGCGTCGGTGAGCGGGTCGAAGCCGCGCAACAAAACACCTGAGACGCCGATCGCGTAATATTTTGCAACTGCGTCGGCTACCTGTTCAGCGGTGCCAACGAGCGCCGTGGTGTTGCCGGAGCCGGCTGCGGCCGCGGCAACAGGCGTCCACAGGCGTTCATCGTGCACGTCGCCGCTGGCTGCCAGTTCGACCAGGCGGCGCGCGGTTTCTGCCTCAGGTTCGTGACGCCGCGCGCGTGTGTTTTGCGTGACGCTGGCAAGGATCGTCTGCGCCTTCGCCCACGCGGCGTCCTCCGTAGCAGCGATGATCGGTCTGAACGACACGTTGAATCGCGGACTGCGGCCATGGTTCGTAGCAGCTGCGCGAATTCGCGCGATATTTGTGGTAATCGCCGCGCGTGGTTCACCGAACAGCGCGTAGACGTCGCAGTGTTTCGCGCCAACGGCGATCGCCGCATCGGAGACACCGCCGAACCAGATCGGCACGTGCGGCACCTGTGTACAACGCACTTCGGAGTACGCCCTCTGGCAACGATAGTATTGGCCGTCGTGGTCGAATGGCGCTTCACACGTCCACATCGATCGTAGTACGTCGAGATATTCGTCTGTGCGCGCGTAGCGCTCGTCGTGACCCAGCCAGTCGCCGTCGCGACGTTGGTCTGCGTCCACGCCGCCGCTGATGATGTGCAGCCACAAACGCCCCGCAGTGAGATTGTCGAATGTCGCTGCGGTACGCGCTGCGAGGGTGGGAGAGACGAAACCAGGTCGGTGGGCGACCAGGAATTTCAGCCTGTCCGTTCGGTGCGCGCAGAACTGCGCGACCTGGAATCCTTCCGCCGACGCTGCTGAATACCCCACCAGTACCGCGTCGAATCCGGATTGCTCATGCGTGCGTGCGAAGCGCGCGAGAAATTCGGGTTCGATACCCCCACCGATCACATGCACCGAGGTTTGCGCCGCCGGCGCGACGCCAATCATGCCGATAATGTTGATAGGCATGGTGCTCAGACTGCTGCGGGGGAGTAGGGGAGCATCACACGGAATCTTGTGCGAATCGATTGTCGACTCTTTTACCGCAAAGAATCAGCGTGCCACAAGCATTCTTAGCCAGAGAGCACGAGCAACTGCGTTACCAGTTGCATTGCTCCGACGGAAGCTGAGTCCGCAGATCGTTGCCCGCACCGTCGACGGTGACCTCATAACAGTTGCCATTGAGGTCGCGCAACAGATGACGCCCTTGCGGCGCGCCGACGATTGTATGAGTAGTGATCGTTTGTGCGGACACGTTCGCCTGCGCATTGTGATATGCGTTGGTCAGCAGGGAACCAACCACCAACCCGCCAATGAGGTATGCAGCGGAATCGTTGTGATTGTCGTTGTTGTGGTGTTGATAGTACGGGTATCCGTAATACCCGTACCCAACCGAGCGATACGCGGGTCGGTATGGATAGTAGTGTCGTGGTGCATAACGCGGGTAACCGTAGAATCTGTTGGCGGTGTTGTAGCGATAGGCTGGGCGATAGTACGTTTGATGACCCGGATGGGATGCCGGTGCGTGGCCCGGTGCGTGGCCCGGTGCGTGGCCCGGGCGGTATCCAGGACTGTGTCCGGTATATCCGGAGTGGTTGCCGCGGGTGTCCGCCAGGACAGGGTTGGCGCTCAAGAGCGCAATTGCTACGACTGCGAATATCGACCGTTTCATTTTGGGGCTCTCCGCATGGCTTGCCGCGCATGTCTGCTCATTGACGGAGATTCTGGCAAAAGGTTCCTGAACGCAACATGAACGGATGACATCGGGACCTGATCTCGTTCGGCCGATTTGCCCGCTCGAATGCCGGGTCCGATACGGGCGTTGCATCAGAGGTTCGCCTGGTCGCGACTTTCGTCATACATCTTGATTAGGAATCCCCGCAGCGCCGCGGTTGCATCGGCTTTCGGCATCAGCCGCCGCTCCTCCATCACCAGGGCCATGTCCTGCAGGCTCCGACGTCCATCGATCATCGACATGATGAACGCGTAGATCTGGGTTGTTGTCGCCTGCACTTTGAAGGCATCCAACAGCGGGATAGGCCGATTAGTCTGGATGAGCCACTCGGGCAAGGCAGTACGGCGCGGCGGTGTGGAGACGTGCCGCGTTTTGCCGGCGGACATCGCTACAACGCGCTCCATACGTCCGTGACGGCTCGCTGGAGAGTTCATGAACGGAATTGTTGCCTCGACGAGCTCCGACGTGGTGAAGCCGGCTTCGGAGATCAGCGCCGCAGCTTCTTCAACGCTGAAGCGGAGTGCGGGATCGGCGTCCGAAAATCGCAGCGAGCCGAATATCATCCAGTGGCCCGTGCGCTGCAACAGGGTATTGATGCGCCGCGCGAGTACACGCAAATCCTCGTCCACGATGTCGATGAACCACGGAGTTACCACTACGTCGAATGCACCTTGTCGAAATGGCGCGCGCAAACCATCGGCCAGTACGCAGTGAAAACCGTCGCCGATCGGCGACGGTGCGGCGAGTTCTCGAAGGATTGCCACATCATCGAGGTGTCGCGGAGCCAAAGGGAATTCGTGCAGCGCTATTCGCGCGCCATGGACAATCCGTTGAGTCGTCATGGACAGCAACGGATTGATGTCGAGCGCCACGGTAATCGCCGGTTTCAATCGCGTATGCAGATCGTAGGCAAGCCTGCCGCCGCCGGCACCGAGTACCAGCAGGCGCGCGCCGGAGATCGAGGGGAGCGCGCCTGCGACGAGATCATACGACGCTTCATTCTCTTCATCGCCCCAGCACCAGTCGCGATGCAGGTTTGCGTAATAGGTCGTCAGGCCCTGATTGGGCGGCATCCGCGTACGCAATGCCAAGTGTGTTTCGAGCGTAGCTGCGACGGGTGCGATGTCGAGCGGTTTCAGGAGTTGCGTCAACTCGCCGACATACGCGCGTTGCGCTCCAACGAGTTTGCCGAGTCGCTCTTTAGTCAGTTTGTGTAGGTCGGCTGTATTCAGCGAGAGCGCGGTGTGTGCAGCATCTGCCTCACATTTCCGCAGCAGGTAGTGCATACGCGTACGCCACTCTGCCAACGCTGCGTTCGGCTCCGCGAACAGCCACGGTACGTCTCCAACCTCAGGGAACTCGACGTGGCACGTTTCGCAGCGCAGCGGTGGGCCAACCAACGCTCTCGCGCAGCGAGGGCAGGCCAGCAGGTCTATGAGTTGGTTCGAATCCCTGCGGGTCATCCGACACTCCTGGTCGGTGAGATCAAATCTCGCCGCGAAGCGCGCCAGTGGCACGCCATGTGCGGTCTTGCTATTGCTTAGGTGATCTTGCCATTGACGATGCCGGCGAGCGGTTCAAATGCCGTCATGGTATCGAACATCGACGCGGGCAAGCCGGCACCGGGCAGCGCCGAGAAATTATTTTGTTCGCCATGCAACGCCATATAGTTCAAGACCGCGGTATACGCTAATAGATTCACGTTGTTGGCCGCCGGATGTGACATCGTGTCAACAGAGCCATCGTCCTTCATCCAGCCGATTTGTTGATGACGCGCCTGATCTTCAGGTGTGCCACCGAGTAGCGTGGCGCGCCCGCTCGGATTGTAGACCAGGAACCAGGTTGCCGCGGTCTGCTGGTTGTCGCTGACCCACTCGCCCTTGCCACGCCCATCGGTAGAATTGTCGATCGCGCCGTTGCTCGACAAGGAGCCATCGGAGAACACATACATCATCAGCGGCTTCTTCTTCATCGCTGCGTACTGCAGACACGCGCCCATGCAGACACCGGCGCGGAAATCCTTAACCTCGCCCTCGGCGCGTTTGCCGCCATGATAGTCGTAGCCGCCCATCTCGATCGTACCAGCCCCGGCAAATCCGTTGATGACCATGTGCATTACGGACGCCGTCTTGCGGAACTCCGAATTGCTGGCGAACTCTTCCGGTGTGAAGATTCCGCCGACAATAATGGGGTCAAGCCCAGGGTCGAGATCCGCGGGATTGCCGAACCTGTCCGCCAAATCCTCGCTCTTGAGATACCCGCAGCGAACGAGATCTTTTACGACGTCTTCCGGATGGATGGTCTGGTCGCCACCGGTTGCAATCGCCGACAATTTTGCATCGCTGATGCGATAGATTGAATCCATCACAGCGACTGCATCCTGCTGGCTCAATACGCTCGTTAGATCACCGACGTCGACGAGACCGGTCACGTCGCTCGGACGATCGACCTTGGTGGGGCGGAGGCTAAGGTCCATCAACATGGCCGGCGACATGGAGTTGCCGCCTGAGTCGGAATTCGACGACCCGATAAGTGATAGCAACATGCCGTCGGCTCCGGCTCTGGCGATGCCGTACATTGGATTGTGGGGATTGTTGCCGGTGTCGTTCTCGGAGCGGGCGGGAATCACCGCACCGTTGATCATCTGGCGCACAGCGGGATCTGTAACCCGAGTCATCATCCCCCGCAGGTACGCACTGTCGGAGTGAAACGCCAGGCCGAATTCCGTGTTGACGAAATCGCTGCTGCCGGTCGTTGGGTTGGCGATCGATGGCACCATGCCGCCCGGAAGACCCTGTGTCGAATACCCTTCGGTTGACAGGAAATCCAGTTGCCCACCTTGCTTGCCGATAAGTACGTTTGAACCGGCGGTGTTGCCGCCGCCGGCCAGATCGAAGCAGATGAATGGAATCTTACCCGCGCCGAGATTGCCAACTCCGCATTTGTCGAGCAGTGGCTGTCCCACCAACGATGCCAGTTGGGGAGAAATCGCGACCGCCTTTCCGGAGCCGAGCGTGAGCGTTACACCACCGATGACCATACCCGACCCCAAAATGAATCCTTGCGAGAGGAATTCACGCCGAGTGCGCGGCCGCGGGTGATCCGGATGTCGAAGCGGGTCGTCGTAACGTCGAATGTGTTTGCGTCGTGTCATGATGGAACCTCTCTACTGCATCCGCTCGTTACTGAACCAGCATCGCCGCACTTCCTAGAACCGATGCGCACGCGGCTTTCACGACACCTCTCGTGTCCGCGCACTTCGAACTGCTGCAACTCGCGAGCGTATCGATCAGGCCGCGCACTTCGTTTCGCGTGACGGTGGCGTCCGGCTGAGTGCTGACGTTGGTGCCGACCATATTGTTCAACAGCGGATCAACGATCTGATCCTTCTTCGCGTCCGAATTGAATGCCGTCGATACATTCGCCGTGAAATCGAATGGCGAGAAATACGCCGGGTTGCTATCGACGAGCGCACTGCAATACGAAATTGCCAGTTGCGTAATGCCCATCTGCTGCGACGAGAGGAACCCTTCGAGTTCCGGGGACGCTGGAAGCGCTTGGTAGACTGCGTCGTAGGTGGTCTTCACATCCGGCTGTGTCGTCGCCACACCGGTCACCGCCGACATCGTCGCATTGATTTCTGCGAAGTCGCGAATACCGTAGTCGGGGTCGCGCGGGATATCTACCGGCGGCGGCGGTGTCAGCACGGCCTCGGTGTAGTCGTGTTTGGTGGTCGTGTCTCCGAGCTTTTCGAACGTCAGAAAGAACTCGTCGTTTGCCGGACCCTTCTCGAGCGCGATCACTGTGCCGAGCTGCGAAAGATATTGGCGGTGCTCGGGTGCGTACTGCGCGTCGGTGATCGTCGTGTCGATGTTCTTGAATGCCTGGCCGACCGGCGCCTCGCGTCCGTTGATGCCGATGCGGAGCCCCTTGATTGGAATCGTACCGGGGGTTGCTGCGCTGTCCAGCAGCATGAAGAACGGAGCGCGAAACAGGTAGCTGTACGAATCGTACTGGCTGACTTCGAACACGATGTACGCATCCGGTTGGCCGACGTAGTCGCTGACGTTGAACAGCACGTAGTACTTTTCGCCGACGCCGACGTCGAAATTCTGTTTGACTTGCTCAGCCGTCAGCGCGCGATTGTGGATTGCAACCATTCGAACTGTTCCGGCCCACCGATGCGTATTGTCAACTTCACTGCCCAATGCAAATGCGAACGTGTTGTCCCAGTCGCTCAGCAGCCCGCCTGGCACTGGGTCAACGGCATCGGTGAGCTTGCCATTGACGTAAATGCGGCGTCCGTTGGTTGGATCGTAGGTTGCGACGACGTGCTGCAACGTCGCCTGCAGGTCTTCGTCGGCTGCCGGTGTCGAATGCCTCGGCTCGCCGTTCTGGTCCGTCTCGGAAGTGCGGTTCAAGAAGTCGTACTGATACAGCGTCTGGCCGAGCGTGAAATTGCGACTCGACACACCACCCGAGTACGAGATGATTCGCGCTGGACCGTCCTGGGTGACGTTGCCCGGTGCTACCCATGCCTCGATCGAATATTCGCCCGTTGATTTGATCAGGTCATAAAGCTTCTTGCTGGCAGTGGTGGATGCCTGCGCTTTGCCGCCGGTGAACGCTACACCCCAACCACCCACCCAGCTGTATGTGCCCGACAACGTCAGGTTCGCCGCCGGTTCGACGCCGCTGGTATCGAACGCGGTGTTGCCGCTGCCGGTCTTGAACTGATACGACGCGATCATGTTGGCTTCTTGGCGGCCGCCACTTGCTGCGACGATTCCGTCTATGAGTTTCAGCGCTTTGCTGGTGATCAGGGTTGGGTCGACCACCGTCGGCGCGATCGCGTTGCTCATCGCAGTGATGCCGGCCTGCATGGCGGCTGCGTTTGCCGCGCAGTCACTCCAGCAGTGATGCGATTCCTGTCCTAGACGTACTACGAAACGAGAGCTGGCAGGATCATCCAGATTGATCTTGGTTTGCGCCGCCGAGTAGGCGACGCCGATATCGCTACTTGCGAAGAATGGTGCCTGCGGTACCGCGGCATCTTCCTTGTGACAACCTACGCAGTACTGGCTCAAATAGGGATCGTAGACATTGGCTTTGAACAGGGCAGAGTCTGTTGGGAAATTCCGGCTTGAGCCGGGATCCTGCAGTGGCGGCGCCTTGAACTGAATTTCCGTGCCGACGCCACCGAGCGCACCACCGGCCCACGCTTGGATATACGCCTGAATGATGTCGCCGCAGGCATCGTTGCTGGTCAGCCAGCAGTTGTGACCACCGCGCACTTTCAACACCATCCGCGAATTTGCTGGGTCCTTGAGGTTGACGACGCTGTTGGCTGCGTCGTACGCAAGATTGATGTCGTCGGAGCGGGCGAAGCGAGGAGCCTGGCTCGGGTTGTGGCAAGTGCCACAACGGTTGTTCGGCACGAGGTTGTCCCAAAGGTTGATCTTGAAGCGCTGTATATCCGCAGTTTGTGGCGCCGGCCCGCTGTAGTTGCTGAAGGCCGTTGGTGTCGTCTGTGGATTCTGCACCGTGGCGGCGCCGCTGCCGCTACCGCAGCCGGAAACGAGAACGGTGGCGATTGCCAGGCAAGCGGCCAGTGTCAGACGCGCAGCAGAGATCATGTTGGCGTTAATCATTGTGAGGTCTCCGCTCAGTTACCATTGCTGCAATAGACGGCGGATTCAGCGAAGACCCTTCGCAGCTTGTAGCCGCCGGTCTTGAAGTCGCTGACCATCGCAGTGATCTGGTTGCGGTCGTTCGTATCCTGGGGTTCGCGAAGGCAGACGTTTTTGAATACTTTTTTGACCTGACACTCCGCAAACGCGTCGCTGTTGGCGAATTCCTCGCCCAGCGACTTGGCGCCTTCGCCCGATCCCGGCAGCGAGCTGTCCCAACCGAGCGCAGCGTTCGGACCCGCGCGCCAGTAGTTGTCCCAGTGGTCGTCCATCGTGATGTAACCATATGGAAACGTTGCGGCGTTGTTGTGGTATTTGGCGACTACGCGCGTGGTGGTAACCGGGTCAACGTCGTTGGTATCGTTGTATTTCAGAGAACCCGCATTGGCGTCGGGATCCGCGTCTTTGTCGTACTGGAAGTTGTAGTACGCGAAAGCCTGCGCCATTGGATCCATGCCGGAGTGGCAGCCGATGCAGTTGTTGAGGAACACTCGCGAGTCCCCGCCGGGGCTGCGAGAAACGTCCTGACGAATTCGATCTGGCGCACGCGATGTATCGTGGACCTGCTCCATGTCGCGGCACATGAAGTTGATCATCGTGAAACGGAACATCGCGCGATTGGTGCCGTTGATGAAGAATGCCTTTGATGCGGCCCGGGTCGTTAGCACGCCCGCGGTCGCATTCGGCGGCACACCGGTCAAACTGCTCTGGGTTGTTGGAGTGAGATTCGTTTGGAGGTCGACCGCGTCGGCCTCTGCATTTGCATAGTGATCGTTGTCGATCGTCGAATACGCAGGGCTGACGCCTTTGACCGTATACAAGATGTCGCCGGATAGCACTTCGCGAAAATCGACGTCGTCGCGAATCATGCCGATGACTGTCGCGATGTAATCGTTGAGCGGTACGAAGACGCTCTGATCGCGGTTTGTCCACGGGGCAACGAAATTCTTCAGCGTGACGTTGTAGAACGCCGGGTTTTTGGTTGCCAACATAGCTGCGTCAATTGCGGTCATGCCGTTGGCACCGTTGATATCCGCAGCCATCGTGTCGAGCGTCGTCGCATCAGGCGGTACGCCGGCAATGCGGTCGTGAATGCGTTTGGCCTGGTCGCGTTCATCGGCGCTCACGCCGAAGGATCCGAACAGTGTGATCAATGTCAAAACCAGCAGTAGCGCCCGTTTCGACCAGCGGCGTTCCGGAGTCTCGCGCAGCGCGTCAACCATGAGGGCACACTCCTGTTCATCGGATCGCCGTGGCTTGTTTCCGCAGCAAGCCGACGCGCGTTTCAAAGTACTGTCGGCCACCTATCCTTTGATGAGCACGAGGCACCACCAGTCCAACTGGCCTGGTTAGCCGCTGCACCAGAATCCGGGATTCGAGCTCACGCTGCTGTGAGCCACGGCACATTTCAATGTCCCGTGTCCGACCGCCTTAGAGGAGTCGTTGGCGATGGCTTGCCTGTGCGTGCCTTCACAGCTTCGAATCAGAGTGCATGGAAGAATCCGGCTGGCACACGGGCAGATGCACAGGTGAGGTCGATCGATGGCGCAGGCACACGCTTTGCGGCTGCTCCGCGCAGTATTCCTCGACCTTGTCGTTAGTGTAGGCCTGGTCGCGTGCGGCGGAGGCGGCTCGAGCGGAACGCTTGGTGGCACGCAGAACCCCGACCCAGCTGTTCAGGATTTCCCGGTTGCCTATGTGAAGCGCCCATTGCTGCGCGATGACGCTGGCGCGTTGGAGCAGTTCGATGTGCGCGATCCAACCGTCTTCATGCCCGGCGCCGAACTGTTTGTTCGCGATCGTGCATCGCCTAGTGCCACCGAAGTCAGCGTGACCGCCGGTGTGTTCCCCAATGACGAGATGGGCAATCCGCCGCTGTACGATGTGAAAGACCTCTCGTCGTCTTTCGACGGTACCCAACTTGTATTTGCGATGCGCGCGCCAGAGATTCCCAACGCAGACGCCGCCGAGCAGCCCACCTGGAACATCTGGGTTTACAACGTCCAAACGAAGGTGCTGCGCCGGGTCATTGCGTCAGACATCACGGCGGAAGTTGGTCAAGACGTGGCGCCTCACTTTCTACCGGACGGGCGGATCGTGTTTGCATCGACCCGCCAGCGCGACGCGAAAGCGATTCTGTTAGACGAAGGCAAACCGCAGTTTGCTGCGCAGGAAGAGAGCCTGAAAGAGGCGGCACTAACTCTGCACGTGATGGGCTCGGACGGTACGAACATCCATCAGATCTCGTTCAATCAGAGCCACGACATGGACCCATCCGTCCTTGCGGACGGTCGCCTCATCTATGCGCGGTGGGACGATATCGCCAACCAGGACACCATCAGTCTCTACACGATGAATCCGGATGGCACTGAAGAGCGTGTGCTGTACGGAGTGCATAGTCACGACACAGGTCCGAACGGGGAGAGAGTGGAATTCGTCGAGCCGCAGGAACTGCCCGATGGTCGAATTCTCGTTAGCCTGCGACCGTCAACCCCCGAGTCGCACCTGGGCGCCGCGCTGGTTGCCATCGATACCACGAACTTTGTCGAGCACGATCAACCCACCTTTGCCAGTCAGGGGATGATGGCGGATGCACAGGAACTGCTCGTTCCAGGTGACATTCAACTCGACGATGTACCTTCACCGCGTGGGCGATTTGCCAGCGTCGCGCCGCTGTACGATGGGTCGGATCGACTGCTGGTTACGTGGAGCCAATGCAGGCTACTCGATCCAGCGAGTGATCCGACCAATCCGACCATTGTGCCGTGCACTCCGGCATTGCTTGCGGTGCCAGGCATAAAGGAGGCGCCACCGCTTTACGGGGTGTGGATGTTTGATCTCGCCGACGCGACGCAACAACCGCTGGTGACGCCGCAGGAGGGATTCGCATATACCGAAGCGGTGGTCGTTGAAAGCCGAACGCCGCCGGCAGTGCGACTCGATAAGGTCGCTGGGCTCGACCTCGATTCAGACCTGGTATCCGAAAGCGTCGGCGAGATCGATATTCGCAGTGTTTACGATTTTGATGGCACCGCGTCGGCACCGATCGAAACATTGCGCGATCCTGCGCTGACAACCGCGGCGCAGCGGCCCGCCAGATTTCTGCGCGTCGTGAAGGCCGTGTCGATCCCGGACCAGGACGTCGTCAAATTGGATGGCGCCGCGTTCGGCGTCAGCCGCTCACAGCTAATGCGCGAGATCATCGGCTACGCCCCGATTGAACCCGATGGCTCGGTGAAGATGAAAGTGCCAGCCAACATCGCTTTCGGTATCGACGTGCTCGACGAGAATGGGCGTCGAATTTCTCAACGCCATCAGAACTGGCTGACCGTTCGGCCGGGCGAGGTCATGCAATGCAACGGCTGTCATACGCGGACCAGCGAATTGCCGCACGGGAGACCGGACGCGGAAGCACCGTCGGCGAACAGTGGCGCGACCGCAGACGGTTCGCCATTTCCCAATACTGATCCTTCGCTGTTCGCCGACGCCGGCGAGACGATGGCAGAAACCTATACGCGAATCCACGGCGTTCCTAAGCCCGATGTCGATATCAAGTACGAAGATGTATGGACCGATCCCAATGTCCGGGCGAAGGATGCCAGCTTCGATTACAGCTATTCGGCGCTGACGACGCCTGCACCGGTCGATGCCGGCTGCGTGACCAACTGGACGGCGAGTTGTCGCATCGTCATCAACTACGAGGCGAATATTCACCCGCTGTGGAGCGTGCCCCGTGTCGCCGCAGATGGCGTTACCAACGTCACTTGCAACACCTGCCACTCGCTCGCGGACGCTGCCGGTGTGGCGCAGGTGCCAGCCGCACAGCTCGATTTATCGGATGGTCCGTCGCCGGACGAAGCCAAACAATTCAACAGCTACCGCGAATTGCTGTTTTCGGACAACGAACAGGAACTTGACCCGAATGGCGCACTGGTCGACCGCCTGGTTCAGGCTACCGATGCGAACGGTGATCCCCTGTTTCAGATGGACGGAAACGGCAACCCTATTCTCGATATCAACGGCAATAAGATTCCGGTGCTCGTCTCCGTTTCGGTGTCGCCGCCATTGTCGAGTGGCGGCGCACTGGTAAGCCCTCGCTTCTTCTCTTTGTTTGCGCCTGGCGGCACCCACGCAGGTTGGTTGACGAGTGAAGAGTTGAAGCTGATCTCGGAGTGGCTGGACATCGGCGCACAGTATTTCAACGACCCGTTTGCGGTGCCACAAGCCTAACCACACACTTCAGGCGCGTTGCGCGATCGGCATCTCCTAGAGGACAGGGACAGTGATAGGCCGGAACAGGATGACGGCAGCTCTATTCAACATGTCGCTGATAGGCGTGGCGCTGCTGGCCGGCGGTCCTGCGGCTGCGAAGTATCAGCCCGATGTCGTGGTGTCCGCTCCGTACATTGATTTGCACACGGGTCCCGGACGCGGCTACCCCGTCTTTTACGTCGCGGCGCAAGGCGACCACATCACGATCCTGAAAGAGCACACCGAGTGGTACAAAGTTCGTACCGGGCGCGGCAAAGTCGGCTGGGTGAGCGTCACGCAGATGACCGGCACATTCAATCTCGACGGACAACCGATTGACTTTCCAACGTACGGTGTCGACCAGTTCAGTAAGCGGCGCTGGATATTCGGATTTGGCGGCGGCGACTTTGGCGGCGCGCGTATCTTGAGTGCAACGACAACCCTGGCGTTCACCCCGAACATCAGCGGAGAACTGACCGCTTCGCAGGTGCTGGGTGATTACTCCGACGGCTATCTGGGCACAGCGAGTATTGTCATGTCGCCGTTTCCGGAGTGGCGCGTGTCACCGTTTTTCGAGGTCGGCGCCGGCATCATCCACGTGAACCCGCAAACGACGATCGTGCAATCTCAGGATCGTACCGATCAGATCGCGCACGTCGGAGTTGGTGCGGATTTTTATGTGAGCAAACGTTTCATTTTCCGTGCGCAGTACAAACGTCACACCGTATTTACCAGTCGGGACGACAACGAAGAGATCGACGAATGGACAGCAGGATTCAGCTTTTTCTTATAGCGGCATTGCTCGGATCAGTGACGGCGCCCGTCGCGTTCGCTGCGCAGCCCAAAGATCTGGAACTCGAACCATTGGTGGTACGCGAACCGGATCGTCGTGAGGTCAACGTCAACGAGATCCACTCGCAGAACTTCGAAGTGGGTGGATATGGCGGCGTTCTGGACGTACAGGACTTCGGCTCCAATCCGGTTTACGGCGTGCGCGGTGCCTACCACATCACCGAAGACTTTTTCGTCGAAGGCCTCTATGGGCGTAGCACGCTGGGCAAGACGAGTTTTGAACGCCTGTCCGGTAATGTCGAATTGTTGACTAGCAACGATCGTAACTTCAGCTACTACAACGTATCGCTTGGCTACAACATTCTTCCGGGGGAAGGTTTCATCGGCCGCAAGTACGCGTTCCGCGGCGGACTGTACCTCGTTGCAGGGGCAGGTAGTTCGGATTTCGCAGGTGACCAACGTTTCACGATCAGCGGTGGCTTCGGTTATCGCATGGCCGCGACCGATTGGCTGGCGCTGCGGATCGACGTGCGTGATTACGTATTTGAGTCGGATTTGCTGGGTAGCAACGAGACACTGAACAATCTCGAATTCACTGGCGGTCTGACCGTATTTTTCTGATGAGGTGCATAGCGGATGAGTCGCAACAGCGTGTTTCTGTTGGTTATGTTGTTCGCCGCAAGCGGCTGCACGTCGTTGAAGCCGTGGGTAAGTCCGTATCAACGGAATAATCTCGCCGATCCGATCATGAGCTTCAGCCGCGATCCGGTTGCGACATCCTATATGGCACATGTATACGAAGCGCGCACTGGTGCCCGCGGAGCCGAGGGTGGAGCAGGGGGCGGCTGTGGGTGCAGCTAGGCGCCTTCGCTCTGCGGCACTTCTGGCGCTGTTGTCGTGCACCGTGCACGCTGCAATCCTGCCGGAAGATCGGGCCGACGTGATGTATCACGGCTATGACGGTGGCGGTCTGGAGGTCAGCGGTCCTTCGATACTGGTACGCAAAGGCTTCCAAGACAAAGTATCCGTGTGGGGCAACTACTATGTCGACATGATCAGCAGCGCCTCGATCGACGTTGTTGCGACGGCGAGCCCGTACAAGGAAACACGTCACGAATACAGCGGCGGAATCGACTACTTGAGCGGCAAGACGATGATGGGCATCGGCTACACCTACAGCAAGGAAGACGACTACATCGCCAACACCGCGCGCTTCAGCATCAGCCAGGACTTCTTCGGCGATCTCACGACGCTTGGCATCTCGTATGCCCGGGGTTGGGACGACGTCATGCGTAACGGCGACCCCAATTTCCAAGAGCACACGCATCGGCAGGACTGGCGGCTGGATTTGTCGCAAGTCCTAACGCCGAATATGGTGCTGAGTCTCGGTTATGAAGGCGTGACGGACGACGGCTATCTGCACAACCCTTATCGGACAGCTCGCTATCTCGATCCATCATCGCCGAAGGGTTACAGCTATGAAGCTGAAGTGACGCCTGGCACGAAGACGTCGAGCGCTTGGGCGATTCGCACGATGTACTACCTGCCGTATCGTGCGTCAGTACGGGCCGAGTATCGCTACTACACTGACACGTGGGGCGTGGATGCATGGAACATGGAGCTTGGTTACGTCCAACCGTTGTCTGATGGGTTGACCGTCGACCTGCGCTACCGCTACTACACACAGGGCACCTCCGATTTCTACAGCGACCTGTATCCTCGCCAGAACTCACAGAACTTTGTGAGCCGAGACAAGGAGCTGTCGGCGTTTTCATCGAACACGTTCGGACTGGGACTGACGTATTCAATTGGCACGAATATGATGCCGTTCTTCAAACGCGGCGAGGTGAGCCTGTTTGCGGACTATATGCAGTTCACGTATGACGATTTCCGCAATGTGCTCAAGGGTGGAACTCCCGGTAATGAACCGCTCTACAAAATGGATTCCACGATCCTGCGTGCGTTTGTTTCATTCTGGTACTGAGGATCAGCGTTCCGACCAGCTTGCCGTATAATCCGCGGCCATATTTCTAGCCGGAAGCACGCGCAATGGTCGTTCGCACCCGGGTGGCACCTTCGCCGACCGGAGATCCTCACGTCGGTACAGCCTACGTTGCGTTGATCAATCAGGTCTACGCGCGCAGTCAGGGTGGCCAGTTCATTCTGCGAATTGAAGACACCGATGTCGCGCGCAGCACCCGCGCGTCCGAGCGGATGATCATAGACGCACTGCGCTGGCTCGGTCTTGATTGGGACGAGGGGCCGGACGTCGGCGGCCCTTGTGGCAACTATCGGCAAAGCGAACGCAAGAATATCTATCGAGAGCATGCGCAGCGTCTGCTGGATGCGGGCCATGCCTTCGAGTGTTTCTGTACGCCGCAGAGGCTCGAGCAGCTCCGTACCGAGCAGTCAGCGCGTGGCGACAATACCGGTTACGACGGTCATTGCCTGGCGCTCGATGGCGCTACTGTGCAGAGTCGTATCGCGGCTGGAGAGCCCTACGTCATTCGAATGAAAGTTCCCGGTGAGGGCACCTGCCGCTTCACCGACATGCTGCGGGGCGAAATCGAGATCCCCTATGCTCAAGTAGACATGCAGGTATTGATGAAGGCGGATGGCTATCCGACATACCACATGGCGGTTGTTGTGGATGACCATCTCATGCGTATTACGCACATTCTTCGCGGCGAAGACTGGATCAGCTCGGTACCGAAGCACGTGTTGCTGTACGCGTATTTTGGTTGGGAGCCGCCGCTGTTCTGTCATCTTCCGCTGCTGCGCAATCCCGATGGAAGCAAACTGTCGAAGCGTCGCAATCCGACCAGCGTCAACTACTACCGACGCGCTGGTTACCTGCCGGAAGCACTGATCAACTATCTCGGGCGTATGGGTTGGTCGATGCCCGACGAGCGTGAGATGTTCGGCCGTGACGAGATGATCGAAGCGTTCGACATCAAACGAATCTCGCTTGGTGGTCCGATATTCGACTTCGCCAAGCTCGACTGGCTGAATGGACAGTACATTCGCCGGCTGTCGCCCGACGAATTTCTCTATCGGGTACGCGATTGGGCGTTTCGAGACGATCAACTCGAACGTCTTGTGCCACTTGTTCAGGACCGCACCGAGCGCTTCATCGACCTGGTGCCGCTGGCGGGCTATTTGATCGGTGATCGAACTGCCATCACGGCCGCCGATTTCGAGCATAAGGATCTGCACCCGGATGATGGCAAACGCATTCTTCAGTTCGTCTTGTGGTGGCTGGACGCGGTGCGCGATTGGAACCGTGATGTGCTGCACGCGGGAGCGAGCCAACTAGCGCGTTCGATGGGTTTCAAGATCCGCGATTTCCTGTTCCCTTTGTTCGTCGCTGTTTCTGGCAAGCCGGTCGCGTTGCCACTGTTCGACTCAATGGAAATCCTCGGTGCTGATCTGACACGGGTACGTATTCGCGACGCGATCGAAGTCCTCGGCGGTGTGTCGAAGAAGCTCGCGAAGAAGTGGGAGAAGGACTACCGCGCCTTGGTTGACACCCCTACGGACGCCGCCTAACATCGCCAGCCTTCACGACTTCGGGGCCATAGCTCAGCTGGGAGAGCGCTTGCATGGCATGCAAGAGGTCGACGGTTCGATCCCGTCTGGCTCCACCACGTCGAGACGACATTTGACACGCCCGTATGGCCAATCGAGAACTCATTCCCTCCGCCCCTTTATCGGACTGGTTGCTGGACGAGATGCTGCTGCGGAATTCTTCGGCAACGGTTGGCCAGCCGTAGTATGAGCGCTGCGCCGCCAGATCGGCGCGATGTGGATCTGCGCGGCCGATGGGTCAATCAGAATGACTCGATTCTCTGGATCGAGAAGCAATCGGATGGCTGCATTGACGGTCGCTTCGCATCGGCAAAGGGTCGAGCGGCAAAAGGAACTACTTACCCTGTGCGCGGGTGCGTCAATGGCGAGCTCGCGAGCTTCGCGGTGAGCTTTCGCGACGAAAACCATAGCCTATCTGCAATCACGAGTTTCTCCGGGCGGTATGCGCGGTCGGCCGACGGTGTCGAACGACTGCACACCGTGTGGATTCTGGCACGCCAATACGAAGACGAGGCGCGCGCCAAACCGACGCACGTGTGGAACGCGTTCATCACGAATGCGGACGTGTTCGAGAAGCACGACGAGTTCATCAAATAGCGCGTTCGATGCGGCCGGACCTTGATCTACCTAACGGCAGGAGCCCCAACATGAAGGATTTCACGGATAAACTCGCGGTCGTTACTGGCGGTGGTACCGGCATGGGTCGGGAGCTTGCTCGTCAGCTTGCCGGCGAAGGGTGTCACGTTGCGATGTGCGATGTGTCCGACGAGAACCTGCGCGAGACGCAGCGACTATGTCGGGAGGCGGCACCGTCAGTGCGCGTGACCACGCACCACTGCGACGTGTCAGACGAAACACAAGTGATCGAGTTTTGCGCCGCCGTGCAGCAGGCGCACGAAGCCGATCACATCAATCTGCTCTTCAACAATGCCGGTATCGGAGGGGGTGGCAGCTTCCTCATCGATGAGCGTGCCGAATGGGAGCGAACATTCGGTGTCTGCTGGTTCGGTGTGTACTACTGCAGCCGCGCGTTTATGCCGTTGCTGGTCGCCAGTAGCGAGGGGTACCTCGTCAATACCAGCAGTGTCAACGGATTCTGGGCGACGTTGGGGCCGATGATCTCACACACGGCGTACAGTACGGCAAAGTTTGCCGTGAAGGGTTTCTCCGAGGCGCTGGTGACCGACCTGCGGCTGAACGCGCCACACGTCAAAGTGGCCGTGGTGATGCCGGGCCACATCGGCACGTCGATTGCGATCAACACCGGTAAAGTGCTGGGACGCCCTGCGCCCAAAGACATGAGCGCGGCTGATGTGGCAGTGATCCGCAAACGTATGGTCGAACGCGGCATGCCGGTTGGTAACGAGACCGACGATCAGATTCGAAGGGCCCTGGAGGCTCAAGCGAACGATTTTCGCGACAAAGCGCCCCTCACAGCCGCGCAGGCGGCAACCATCATCCTGGACGGTGTGCGCAACGATCGCTGGAGGATTCTCGTTGGTGATGATGCGCACGCGCTGGACGCAATGGTTCGCGAAGCGCCGGAGCAAGCTTATGAATCCCACTTTTTGACGTCGCTTCGTGGTCGGGGACATTTGAACTCATTGACGCGTTGACAGCGCCACGAACGATCCGTTGGCGATATGCGAATGTGCAAGATTCGACCCGCTTGACAGTGTTGGGACGGCGGAATAAAAAGGCGCTGCGTTGCGCCGCACACAGCTTGGCGCGCTGAGGTTAACGACTTGTGACGGTCATGGCTGGCGAGACAGAAGAAGACGAGGACGACTACGACATGCCCCTATCGGGAGAGGATCTCGATGATTTCGAGAGCGACGGCGAAACGGAAGAAGACAATCTCGTACTCGATCCGCGCGAACGCGCGGCACGATCGCTTGAGATTCGCCGTGCGATCGAGTCCCGAATCGAAGAGCGCAAGATGCGCAGCGACCTCGACTACCTCGAAATCGATGACGAGCAAGGCGAAGACCCGGATCTGGATACCTGAGTTGCCCGGGTTCCACTCCGGCCGTTGAAGTCGCCTGGCTCCGTCCCTGCGGTCAGGGACTTGGTATTGCTGGGTGGTGGGCACAGTCACGTGCTGGTGTTGCGTCGCTTCGCGATGCGTCCGCTGGCGGGCGTTCGTATCACCTTGATCGCGCGCGAACCTCATACGCCGTACTCCGGCATGCTCCCGGGCCTCATCGCCGGGCATTACGCCTACGACGATATCCATATCGACCTCGGTCCGCTGGCGCTGGCGGCTGGTGCACGCCTGATAGCCGAAGAGGCAACCGATCTCGATCTAGCGGCCCAATGCGTCGAGTTCGAACATCATCCCGCGATGAGGTTCGACGTGCTGTCTTTGAACTGCGGAGCGGCACCCGGATTCGGTTTACTGACTGCGATCGAAACGATGATTCCGGTCAAGCCGATCGGTCGATTTCTGCCCCGGTGGCACGTGCTGCTCGAATCGCTGCGCGGACGATCGGCGTGCGCTGCGCCAATGCATGTGGTCATCGTCGGTGGTGGCGCGGGTGGTGTCGAACTCGCATTGGCCGTGCAACGCGCACTGGCGGCGATCTCGGCGAGTGTGCGTGTCACGTTGATCAGTGCCGCACAGCACCTGCTCGAAGGCCACGCCAGCCGCGTCCAACAGCGCTTCGCCACGCTACTGGCAGCGCGAGGCGTCGATGTCGTTACCGGTTTCGCTGTGACCGGCTTTGACGCCGATGGGGTTACGGATCCAAACGGTCAACGTGTGCATGGCGATTTCTTTCTCTGGGCGACCGGGGTCGTGGCACCGCGCTGGTTGCGCAGCACTGGACTCGGGCTTGATGCCGATGGTTTCGTCGCAGTCGATCGAACGCTGAGGTCGTTGTCCGACCCGCGTGTGTTCGCGACGGGTGATGTTGCATCGATGGTGGATCAACCTCGCGCGAAGTCGGGCGTGTTTGCGGTGCGTCAGGCACCCGTGCTGGCGGAGAATCTGCGCCGCGCGCTGCTGGGCAAACCGCTGCGGTCGTTTCGCGCGCCGCGCCGCGTGCTCGCGCTGATCAGCGAAGGTGAGCGCTCCGCGACCGCCTCACGCGGGCGCATCACCGCGCACGGCAGTTGGGTCTGGCGGTGGAAAGACTGGATTGATCGGCGTTTCATGAGGCGCTTTTCGAACCTGCCGGCAATGGCGACTGCCGAAGCTGCGGTCCCCGATGCGTTCGTAGCAGACTTGCCGGAGCCGATGCGTTGCGGGGGTTGTGGTGCGAAGATCGGCGCGGAACTGCTCACCAGTGTGCTGCGTCAACTCGACCCGCTGCAGGACGCGCGACTTGCAGTCGGTATCGGCGACGATGCTGCGGTATTCGAAGTGGCCGATCAGCGAATCGTGATCAGCGCCGACAGTCTGCGCACGATGCTCGACGATCCTTACGAGTTTGGCCGCATTGCGGCGCGACACGCGCTGAACGATATCTATGCGATGGGCTGCACGCCGGTGACCGCACTGGCGCTGGCGAGCGTACCATTGATGGGAAATGCGCAGATGGAGCAGGAGTTGCTGCACCTGATGCGCGGCGCCACGGACGTGTTGCGTGAGGAGAATGTCTCATTGGCCGGCGGCCATTCCAGCGAGGGCCTCGAACTTGCGCTTGGCTTCGCGGTTGTTGGTGATGTAACGGCCGGCGCGATGCGCAAACAGGGGCTGGCGGTTGGCGATGCGCTGGTGCTGACGCGACCGATCGGTAGCGGTGTGTTGTTTGCTGCACGGATGCGTGGTCTGGCCAGGACGCGCTGGATTCGTGCCGCGATCGAAACGATGGATACCTCGAACGCCGCGGCTGCCGATGTGCTGCGTCAGCACGGCGCGAGTGCGTGCACGGATGTCACCGGATTCGGTTTGGTGGGCCATCTTGGCGAAATGTTGCGGGCATCGAACGTCGCGGCCGATGTCACCGTTGCGGCGGTTCCAGTGTATGAAGGCGCATTGGAGATGATGCATGCCGGCGTCGCGAGCTCGTTACAGACAAACAACGAATCCGCGCTGCGCGACTTTGCTCTCGATGGATGTGCCGTCGATGCGGCGCGGACCCGAATATTGGCCGATCCGCAGACAGCGGGTGGGCTGCTGGCGGGGGTGCCCCGTCTTCGTGCCGAAGCATGCATTTCGGCGTTGCGCGCGGCTGGCTACCGCGACGCGGTGATCATCGGGCACGTCGTTGCGAGCAGCACACTCCGGGGAACTCTCCGCTGCCGTGCGGAGGCTGCTAGCCTTTAGAAGAAGCTCGCTACCGCGGGCCTGAATCGGTCCATGTCCACCAGAAACGAGTCGTGACCCTGGATCGATGGCAACACCATGAAGCTCAGGTCTGGAACAACGGTCTCGATCGCGTGGGCGAGCGACTGTTGTTGATGCAGTGGAAACAGAAAATCCGATTCGACGCCGATTACGAGTGCCCGATCCAGTTGCAGATGCGATATGCCGCCGGAGCCGCCGCCATGATCGGCGGCGTCGAACAGATCCAGCGCACGTGACAGGTACAGGTAACAATTGGCATCGAACGTGCCGGTGAATTTGTTGGCGTGCGCTTCGAGATACGATTCCACCTCGAAATCGATTCGGAACGGCCCGTGGTTGGCGACCTCGTCGGTTGCACGTTCACGGCCGAAGCGTTGCTCCCATTCCTGCGCCGAACGATACGTGATCATGCCAAGCTTGCGGGCCAGCCGCATGCCAGCGATCGGACCTTCGGCCGTGGCGTAGTGACCGTCGCACCACGCCGGATCCTTGCGGATAATCTCCCGCTGCAGCGACCGCAATGCAATCGCAAATGGCGAACTGCGACTGGCCGACGAGATCGACACGAGTCCGCGCGAAAGCTGCGGATGCAACATGCAGAACGCCAACGCAGTCATGCCGCCCATCGACGCGCCAACTGTCGCGAACAACGACTCGATGCCGAGCGAACGGACCACTTCCGCACCCGCCCGTGCAATGTCCTCGATGCACAGCACCGGAAACGTCAGCCGGTATGGTCGACCGGTCTCTGGGTTGATCGTCGCGGGGCCGGTCGATCCGAAACAGCTGCCCAGCGAATTGACGCAGATGACGAAGTAGCGGTTGGTGTCGATTGGCTTGTTGGGGCCGACCATGTCCTCCCACCAGCCCGCCGATGGGTCTTCTGGCGAAGACGCGACATGGGCCGATGGTGACAACCCGGTAAATATAAGCACTGCATTGTCGCGATCACGGCTCTGTTGTCCCCAGGTTTCGTAGGCGATTACGGGGTCTCTCAGACGGCCGCGCATCATCGGAAATGCGCCGGTCAGCTTCAGAAGCCTGCGCGCCGTGGTCATGGCTGTACCGAGGTCGTAGAAGGTCTGGCTTTATAGCAAGTCGGCAGCGGACTCGAAAGCGACGAACTTGCCAACGGACGCGTTCTTTTTTTTGCCGCACATCTGGGCATTACTGCGTCCTCACGTACAATCTAACGTCGATCCGATTGGCGGCGACATGCTTCAGAACCTGGATATGCAGCCCCCACCGATCGCCTCCACGGACCAGCCAGCCGTTCGTGCGTCGGTGGGCCATGTATCGCTGCGCGGTCCCATTGCGGTATTCGTCAAAAACTTCCAGTACGGTGGTACCCAGCGTGTGCTGTTGCGGCTGGCGAACAAGCTGCTGGAGTTCGGGCACGTCGTGCATGTCGTGAGCCCGGGGAGCGGGCCGCTCGAGGCGACCATCGCGCCGGGTATTCGCCGCGTCCATCTCGAACCAGGCAGTCGCGCGCGAGCGCGAACTCTCGCGCTGCGCGCGCATCCGAACGCGGCGCCGCAATTATTGTTGCCGCTGGTATTGCCGCTGCATCCGCTGAAGGGTCTCGCGCAGCTGGCGCCGCTCAGCACTTATCTGGGTCAGGCGCAACCCGGCGTACTCATCTCCGGTACCGCGAGCCTGAACATCGTTGCAACGTTGGCGAAACGATTGGCGCGAACAGAGACCGCGTTGATCCTGACCGAGCATGTGACGACCGACCAGCGGCGCCTCACTGACCGTCGGTTGGCGCGTCGATACCTGCCGCACTTGATGCGCGAGACTTATCGCGACGCCGATGCGATCGTTGGCGTGTCGAGTGGCGTTACCAAAGATTTACGAGCGCTGCTGCGCGCGCCCGCAGAGCGCGTGCGCTGTATCTACAATCCCGCCGTGCCTGGCGATGTGCAGTCACTGGCGCGCGACCCGGTTCCGCATGCGTGGTTCGATTCCGACCAGCCGCCGGTGGTGCTGTCGGTGGGACGCCCCGGCAGGACTAAGGATTTCAGGATGCTGGTGCGCGCGTTTGCGCAGTTGCGCGCTGAGAGTCCGGCCCGCCTGGTGCTGCTGTCTTCCGCCAGCGCAGGTTCCGCACAAGCGCGGCAGCTTGCCGCGTTGCGTGCGCTGGCCACCGAATTGGGCGTGGCCGAGGATTTCGAGATACTGGATTTTACCGCCAACCCATTTGCGTACATGGCGAGGGCTGGTGTGTTTGCGTCGACGTCGACATCGGAAGGGTTCGGCAACGTGGTGGCCGAGGCGCTTGCGTGCGGTTGTCCGGTCGTCAGCACCCGCACCGGTGGGCCGGCTGAGGTACTGGAGGACGGCCGCTACGGTCGTCTCGTGCCGGTTGGGGATATCGCGGCGATGGCCACGGCGCTGGCTGAGACGCTGGATGCCCCGCGCAACTCCGCAGAACTCAGGATCCGGGCCGACACGTTCAGCGAAGAGCGCGCAGCGCGCGCGTACGAGGCGTTGTGCTACGACGTGACCGTGGGGCACTCATCGCGTTGAGCGTTTGTACGTGACCGATGATCGCAAGACTGTCGAGCTTTGGATCAGTGTCGCGGCGATGGTTGCGAGCCTGGCGTGGTCCGTCATTCACATTCACTTCGATCCGTTGCCGAATCCGGACGCGGTGGCGTATCTCAGAGCAGCGCAGGCATGGGTCGATGGGGGCGGTGCGGCCGCAGCGACGGTATATCCGCTGCCGTTGTACTCGATTCTGATCGGCTCGCTGAGTGCGCTGACGGGCTTCAGTCTGCTGACCAGCGCGCAATGCTTCAATGCGCTGTGCATCGCGTTGCTGATCGTTGCCCTGCAACGCTTGAGTCGAGCGTTTGGCGCGGGTGTGCGGGTTCAGTGCATCGTGGTCGTGCTGGTATTGCTGTTGCCGGAACTGAATGGTTATCGCGGCTTCCTGTTGCGGGACTTTGGTTATTGGCTGTTTGCGACGCTGGCGCTGACCTGTCTGGTGCGTTACGCGGAAACGCCGAATCCGCTCGGATGGATCGCCTTCAGCGCATGTTGCGGCATCGCCGCGGCATTTCGTTTCGAGGCGATCCCGCTGATAATCGCGATGCCGGCGGCGCTGCTGTTAGGTCGTGCTCGGCGCCCGCTTGCGGCGCTGGCGCTCTACATTCCAGTGCTGGTGGCGTTGTCCGTCGCATCGTTGGTCGCGCTGGTGTGGCCGGAATCGGACGTTGCCAGATTGCTGTCCGAAGCAATGGGGTTGGCCGTCAGTTCCGTCTCCGGTCTGCTCGAGCACGCGCGCGCACAGTTGATCGGCTTTTCAACGCACGTGCTCAATCCGCATTTTCACGACTACGCAGCCTTCGGACTTGCCGGTGGGCTCGCCGCGATGATCATCGTGCATGTCGTCAATGCCGCGTCTGTACCGCTGTTCGCGATCGCAGCCGTGGGTGCAGCGCGCGATACGTACGGTAGCCTCGATCGGCGGCGGGCGCCGATCCTCTGCATGGGGGTGATGATTGCGCTGCTGGGTCTGGCAGCGGTGCTGCTGCTGCGCGGCATCATCCAGACCCGTTATGCGATGCCGGTGGCGCTGCTGATCATTATCGTGGCGGCGTTCATTATCGACGTCTGGTATCGCACTGCCGTCGAACGGCGCGCGCATCGACGCATACTATGGTTGTCGCTGATCGTGATCGCGTATCTGGTGGCCGAAAACGCGTTCGCATTGGTCAACTCGAAACACTACTACGTCGACGCCGCGCGGTGGCTCGCGCAACATACGCCGCGCGAGGCACGCATATTCAGCACCGATTCACGCATCGTCTACCTTGCCGATCGTCCGGTCGACTGGCGCGAAGCCGAACATGCGCAGAGCGTGCTCCCGTTCGCTGCCTACGACTATTTCATGGTGCGCGTAGCGCCCGGCGAACCGGCCGCTGGCGATGAACTCGACCGCGATCCGCGGTTGCAGCGCGTCGCCCGGTTTGTCAACCGTCATGGCGACGCATTTCTGATCTATCGCAAGCGGCCGCTCAAGCACTAGCCCGTTGGATCAGCCTGGGTTGCGGCAGAAGTCGGCGATGGCGACTGCGGTATCGCGACTGATATCCGGGCACGCGACCGGAAAGATCTCGGTACCGTGGATCGTGCCCATGACCTGCTTGCAGCGCGCCGGGACACCCGCGCGCAGCAGCAGACGATAAAAATTCACACCTTCGTCACGCAGAGGATCGCACTCATTCACGCTGATCACGGTGGGTACCAATCCCTTCACGTCATCCTCGGTCGCGAAGCCGGGCCAGGCAAGCGGGTTGCGCCGCTCCAGTTCGTCGATGCCGTAGCCCATCGCGCCGGAGTTGTTGTGCAGGTCGAGCAGAATCCCGTTGTTTTCCGTGGACGACGGGTTTTGTGGCAGCGGCCACATGCCGGCAATGTACGGGCACAGCGCATAAAGTCCGCGAATCAACGAAAGCTCGCCTTCACGCTTCAGCATGAGGCCCGTTGCCAACGTCAGATTGCCGCCGCCGCTTTCACCGGCGACGATGATCCGGCCGGTGTCGATACCCAGCTTGTCACCATTGGCGGCAACCCACTTCAGCCCCGAAACGCAGTCGTTCAGGCCCGCCGGAAACGGTGCGACTTCAGGTACCGACGATGGCGTCAGCGCGTTGCGGAAGTCGACCATTGCCACGGCGACGCCTTGCGCGGCGATGATGCGTCCCCACGCGCGGTAGTTGCCGTCGTAGCATGACATCGACTGCATGCCGCCGCCGTGGATGTAGTAGACGCAGGCCACTGGCTCCTTCCCCGTTGGCCGAATGAATCGAATGTTGATGCTGTTATCGTCCGGCTGTGACGGCACGCTGTGTTCGGTCACCGTGAGCCCCTCGGACGGCGCGATGTCCTCGCGATCGCACATGTCGAGGAATCCCTTCAGGCCCGCGGCGTTGGCCAGCGCCTCGGGGGTATTCGCGGCCGCCAGCAGTTCCTCACGGCTGGCAGCATTGCGTTGGGTGCCGAGGTCCATGGTGCCGAACAGCGCCTTGATGCGCGGATCAATTCTCGGATCGTCGGTGATGCGTGACATTCGAATATGCTCCAACAGAAAGCTGCGATGAGTGTGCATCTTGCGTCAAACCCGACCGACGTTCCAGACAACGCGATCCTCGAATCGCTGACGACATTGCCAAGCCCGCATGCGCTGTTAGGCTAGCGCGCGGTAGGTCGGCCGACCTACCCAACGACGCTCGAGATTTCATGCACGCCATCGAAGTGAACGATCTGGTGAAGCGTTTCCCGAATCAGGATCGGGACGTGATTCATCGCGTGTCGTTTGTGGTTCCGCCGCGCGAGTGCGTGTCGATTCTCGGCCCCTCGGGCTGCGGTAAAACAACGCTGTTGCGGTTGCTGATGGGCATTGAAAAGCCGACCTCCGGCACATTGACGATCGACCCGGCGCTGACCGGGCATCTGTCGTACGTATTTCAGGAGCCGCGTCTCGTGCCATGGCGGACCAGTCTGGAGAATGTGCTGCTGCCGCTGGAATTGTCCGGCGCGGTCGCGGATGGCTCGAATGAGGCGGGCGC
Organism: uncultured Gammaproteobacteria bacterium; assembly: GCA_963735085.1. Lineage (GTDB taxonomy): Bacteria > Pseudomonadota > Gammaproteobacteria > Pseudomonadales > Azotimanducaceae > DATJGR01. Next base: position 745,487 of record CAVTJP010000002.1, on the reverse strand, counting down.
GCAACTGCTGACCCTGCTGGGCCTGGCCGAGCGACTCGAACATTTTCCACGCGAGTTGAGCGGCGGCATGCAGATGCGCGTTGCGCTTGCGCGTGCACTGATCACGAAGCCGAAGGTGCTGTTGCTCGATGAACCGTTCGCGGCGCTCGACGAGCGTACACGCTTTCGCCTGCAGGACATGCTGCTCGAATTGCGTGGGCGCCTGAATCTGCAATACGCCTTCGTGACCCACTCGATATCCGAAGCCGTCTATCTCGGTGATCGCGTGCTGATGATGGACACGACAGGGCACATCAGCACAGATCAGCGCATCGATTTCGGGCTTCGCGATCAGCGTCTCAAGACGACCCCGCGTTTCAATGAAACCGTCAGCGGTTTCGCAGCCCGATTCGCTGCACTCGAAGGTGACGTATGAGCGCCTGGCTGCGCGATAAACTGCCCGCGGTGCTGTTCCTGTTTGCGCTTCTGGCCGTGTGGCAGATCGTTGTCGGGCGCGGTTGGATTGCCGCGTATCTGCTGCCGGCACCCAGCGACATATATGTCACCACCGTCGATCTGTGGCCGGACATCTGGAGCGCAACGCGCTCGACCTTTGGTTCGATCGTGTGGGGGCTGGGTGCGAGTTTCGCGGTCGGTGTGACGCTTGCGATCGGGTTTTTCACAGTGCCGATTCTGCGCAAGGCCGTGTTGCCGTTCTGCGTGTTCTTCCAGACTGTGCCGATCATCGCGATTGCGCCGCTGCTGGTGATCTGGTTTGGCTTTGGCGGCACCACAGTGAAGGCCTCGGCGTTCATTGTTGCGCTGTTTCCGATTCTGGCGAACACACTGACGGGTTTGCAGGAAACCGATCCGCTGTTGCGTGAGGTGTTCATGCTGTACAAACCATCGAAGTGGAAGCTGATCACCAAGCTGCAGATTCCGTCGGCGATACCCTACATTCTGACCGGGCTGAGAATATCGGTTGGTCTCGCAACGATCGGCGCCATCGTGGGTGAGTTCATTGCCGGCGGCGGATTGGGTAGCCTGATCGATTCCGCTCGCACACAGCAGCGCGTCGACTTGGTGTTCAGCGGCGTGATGGCGTCCAGCCTGCTGGCGCTGATGCTGGTCTTGTCGATCGATCTGATCAGTGGCTTGCTGCTGCGCCGCCGCCCCTACACGAGGAGTTCATGATGTTCAAAACGCCGTTGACAACACTGTTGGCGATGTTGGCAATCGGCATGGCCGGTGGTGCCGTTGGTGCCGAATCGGCCGCGACGCCTATCCAGCTTGCGCTGAACTGGAAGGCGGAACCGCAGTTCGGCGGGTTCTATGCGGCGCAGGTCGATGGCCTGTACAAGAAGAACGGCCTCGACGTGAAGATCATCGAAGGCGGTTCCGGCACGCCGACGATTCAGATTCTGGGGGCCGGCAAGGTCGCCTACGCGGTGGTGTCTGCCGACGAAGTGGTGATCTCGTATGATCGCGGCGCGAAGAACGTGGTGGCCTTGTTCGCGACGTTCCAGACCAATCCGCAGGGCATCATGGCGCACGCAGCGCGTGGGTTTAATTCCATCGAAGACGTGCTGAAGTCGAAAGGCGTATTGCTGTGGCAGGCCGGATTGCCATACGCGCGGTACCTCGAGCAGAAGTACGGACCGCTCGAGGTGACCACCGCACCCCATCTCGGCGGCATCGGCAATTTCCGGAATAATCCGATGCTGTCACAGCAGTGTTTCGTAACCAGCGAACCGCTTACAGCCGCGCACGCGGGCCTCTCAGTCAAGACATTCCTGGTTGCCAAGACCGGTTACAACCCCTACGCGACGGTGCTGGCGACCACGCGTGAACATCTGCGCGCACACCCCGAGGAGGTCGATCGCATGGTCGCCGCCGTGCGTGCTGGATGGCAGGCATATCTCTCGGATCCCTCGCGCACCAACGCGAAGATGGCGCAAATCAATACGGCAATGGACGCGCAAACCTTTGCCGACAGTGCACGTGCGCAGACTGATCTGATCCGTCCGCCGGGCACCACCAAACTCGGCGTGATGTCGTTGGCGCGCTGGCAGACGTTGATCGATCAATTGACGGCGATCAAGTCCATCAGGGGGCCGGTGAACGCCGCGGACCTATTCATCGACCGCTGAGACTGCGTTCGCATGCGTCCGTTACCCGTTCGAGTGGCCGGCTGGACCCCGCAAGCGACAGCACCACGTCGATCTGTTCGTGTCCGGTATCGTCCAGTTTCAAGCGCAGTGTGCGTCGCGCTCGCATCAGTTGCAGGAACTGCTTCTGCAGCGCATTTGGCACCACCACCGAGTCGCCCGACCAGCTCACCCGCCAGCTGCCCACCTGAACCGGCAATCGGTCGAATTGCCATGACACTGCGCCCGACAGGGGCTTTGGATAGTCGCGCAATATGAATCGGGTATCGATGAGATCCGTTGCCGTCCAGCAGCGCACCCACGCATCCAGACTGGCGCCGCCGTGCAGCTTCAGCGTAGTGCGCGCGTTGCTGATCGATCCGCCGCGGTGCGTCGGGTCCGGGATGACATGTGCGATCCAAGCGCTGCTGTCCGCTTCAACGAAGGCGTTCGGACCCAGCACCAGACAAACCGTCAGTATCGCCGCGTGAACCACTCGATCGCTGCGGGCGTGCCTCAGCCGCCCGGATTTGCGCAAAGGCGCGTGGCGCAAGGCATTGAGACTCTGCTGCATCCAATACATCAACAACACACCTCGGAAGGTTTTTTAAACGGTACCCGTTGGGGCGGGATCGAAACGAGCGAAATTCTACCCTGCGCACTACACTAACCGGCCAAACCCATACTGTCGTGAAAATGAACGCGCTGAATGCAAACGGCAACGCCGCTGCGACACAATCCGCGGCCGCACCCAGCTCCAACGTTGCCGCGGAAGCGTATGTGCCGCATTGAACCGTGATTCAGGGCGCAGGCGATCGATGACGGAGGACGCTGTGATCAGCGCCGCGAGCGACGATGACATCGCGGCGGATGTCGCACCGACGTACCTGCGTCGCGAACGCCACGGACGGCTGTCGTTTTCGACGAAACTCTTTCAGGGCATCGGTGCGATTCCGGACACCGTCAAGAACTGGACCTTCAGTACATTCGTGCTGCTGTATTACAACCAGATCCTCGGCGTCGACCCGAAGCTGGTGTCAATCGCGCTGGCCGTGGCGATCATCTTTGACGCGATTACCGACCCTTTGGTTGCGTCGCTGTCCGATAATCTATCGAGCCGTTGGGGGCGTCGTCATCCGCTGATGCTGATCGGCGCAATACCGATGGGATTTGCTCTGTATGGCGTCTTCGTTCCGCCGTCCGGACTGAGCGAGATCGGCTTATTCGTCTGGTTGATGGCGATGGTGGTGCTGACGCGCGGTTTCATGACGTTGTATTTCATCCCCTGGGCGGCGATCGCCGCGGAACTGTCTGATGACTACGAAGAGCGCACCAGCGTGATGTCGTTCAGGTTTGCCATCGGCTGGATCATCGGTGTGTCGTTTCCATTGTTCGTCTACAGTTTCATCATGCGCGCCACGCCCACCCATCCGGTCGGTCAATTGAATCCGCAACATTATCCGTTAATGGCATTGTGCGCCGGCATTCTGTTGACCGGCGGCGCGCTCGCCACCACGTTGCTGACGCGACGTGAGATTCCGTATCTGCGCCGGCACGCCCGCACGCCACAGCGGTTCGGCATTGCGGTAACGATTCGTGAGGTGATGCGGGCCTTACAGAACCGACAGTTCGCGTTGGTCTTCGTGATCGTGCTGCTGTCGTCGGCAATCGGCGGCATGACAGCCAACATCGGCATCTATATGACGACGTTCTTCTGGGGCCTCACCGCCGAGGACCTGCGCTGGTTCGCGCTGGCGTCGATCGGCGCGCTGGCCGCGTTTCCGTTCGTCGCTGCGGTGCAACGGCGCTGGGACAAAAAGTACATTCTGCTGTTGTGTTCGATCGTCAGTCTGTTCGATGGCGTCACGCTTGTGGCGCTGCGGTTTATCGATGTGCTACCGGAGAACGGCGATCCGCGGCTGCTGGCGATCCTGGTCGGTGTGAGTATCTTCGGCTCCGCAGTCGCGGTGATCTACGGCATCATCGGCGCATCGATCATTGCCGACATACTCGACGAGCACGAACTACGAACCCACTATCGACAGGAGGCAATGTTCAACGCCGCGCTGTCGTTTTCCGGTAAAGCAATTTCGAGCGTGGGCATCATCGTCAGTGGTTTCATCATTGCCGCAGTTGGATTGCCGAAAGCTGCGCTGCCGTCTGCGGTATCGGCGGAAACGATCATGCGCCTTGGTGTGATCGTTGGAATGTGCATCCCGATGCTGTACCTGATTCCAATCAGTTTGATCACGCGTTACAAGATCACGCGAGACGTTCATGCCGGGATTCGGCGCGCCCTCGATCAACGCCGTGCGGCGGCAAAACGGCCCACAGCCGTCGCCGTCGCCAAATCATCCGTAACCAGGAGAGACATATGAAATCACCGATCTGCGACATGCTGGGAATCGACTTCCCTCTCGTTGCGTTCACGCACTGCCGCGACGTCGTCGTGGAGGTTTCCAAAGCAGGCGGCATGGGTGTGCTCGGGGCCGCGGGCCACAACGCGGAATCACTGGAAATAGAGTTGCGCTGGATCGACGCACACATCGACGGTAAACCGTACGGCGTCGATCTGATCGCGCCGACGAGTATGGCGGCGAGCGACGATGATACCTCCGAGTCGATGCTGTCGCGGGTACCGCAGGAACATCGCGACTTCGCGCGAAGCATTCTTGCTCGGCACCAGATCGATACCAGCGATTTGTACCGGAATCAGCGTGCCGGCGGTGGCGGCTTTCTGACCAGCAGGCGCGCCGCGAACATCATCGATGTTGCGTTCGCGCACCCGATCAAACTGATCGCGAATGCGTTGGGTGTGCCGCCGCGCTATATGCTCGAGATGGGAAAATCGCGCGGTGTTGCGGTGGCGGCGCTGGTTGGTGCGAAGGAACACGCCGTGAAGCAGGTGGAAGCAGGGGTCGATATTCTGGTCGTTGCCGGAACCGAGGCCGGCGGGCACTGCGGTGAGGTCAGTACCCTGGTGCTGGTGCCGGAGGTCTGTGATGCAGTGAAGGACTCGAACGTTGCGGTACTGGCTGCCGGCGGCATCGTCACCGGCCGGCAGATGGCCGCATGCATGGCGATGGGCGCGCACGGCGCGTGGACAGGTTCGATGTGGCTGACGACAACCGAAGCCGAAACCTCGCCGGTGGTGAAGGAAAAATATGTTCAGGCGTCGTCGCGGCAGACGGTGCGCTCGAAGTTCCGCACCGGCAAATACTCGCGTCAATTGCGCTCGGAGTGGACCGACGCATGGGAATCGGAGGACGCGCCCGAAGCGCTGCCGATGCCCCTGATGTCGCTCGTTAGCGAACCGGCGCTGGCGAAAGTAACCAAGCTCGCCGAGAGCGGCCACGCCGGCGCAAAACAACTCGCGACCTACTTCGTCGGCCAGGGCGTCGGTCTGATGAACAGCATTCAGGACACGCGCACCGTAATGCGTGAATTCATGGAAGACTATCTGGCGGCAGTGGAGCGGCTGTCGGGTACCGTCGAGGACTAAGCTTATCCGAGAGTTTCAACGCGGCTGATCGCTGACAACCGGAGAAGACGATGACACGAAACGAAGCCATTGCGACATTCACCGCACCCGGCCAGCCGTACGAATTGCATCACATGCAGATCGATGGTCAAACGCTACGCGTGTTCGCGAATGCGCCGCGATCTCTGCGTGAGCTGTATGCCGAGGCGTCGAGCGACTCAACGTTCATCGTTTATGAAGACGAGCGGCTGACGTTCGCTGACGCATATCGTGATGCCGCGAAGATCGCGCATCTGCTGGTGCGTCATTACGGCGTGGAGAAGGGCGACCGCGTCGCCATTTCGATGCGCAACTATCCCGAGTGGATCCTCGCATTCACTGCCGTTACGTCGATCGGGGCGATTGCGGTTGCGATGAATTCATTGTGGCAACCGGATGAAATGGCGTACGGCCTCACCGACAGCGACGCGAAGGTGCTAATTGCAGACCAGGAGCGCCTCGATCGATTGGCCCAGGTGGAAGATCGTCCCGATGTACAGGTGATCTCGGTACGCTCGCCGCACGCCGACGCAGCCGCACCGGATCTGGCGCGCCTTCTCGAACCCGTTGGCGACGTTGAAATGCCGGCCGCGCAGGTCGAGCCGGAGGATCCGGCGACGATCTTCTATACCTCGGGCTCCACCGGCCATCCGAAAGGCGTCGTCTCTACGCACCGCAATATCATTACTGCATTGTTCTCCTGGGAACTGGACGCGGCAGTGGGTGCTTTGCTGGCGGGCACTGCCCCGACCGAACTGCCGTATCAGGCGGCCACGTTGCTCGCGGTGCCGTTGTTTCACGCGACTGGCTCGCACGCCGTGTACCTGCAGTCGTACCGCGCGCAGCGCAAGATCGTCGCGATGTACAAGTGGGACCCGCAACTGGCCGCCGAGTTGATCGAACGGGAGCGCATCACGTCGGTGATCGCGCCGGCCGCAATGACCGGCGACCTGGTACGCGAAGCGCAGCGCAGCGCGCGCGATCTCAGTTCGCTGATGACGGTGGGCGGCGGCGGGGCGCCGCGTGCACCGGAGCAGGTGAAACAGATTGGCGCGTCGTTCACCAAAGCGATGCCGAACACTGGTTGGGGCATGACCGAAACCAACGCGATCGGCACTGGTATCGGCGGTGTCGATTATCTGGAGCGGCCGGCTAGTTCCGGGCGCTGCTCTGCGGTGCTCGATCTGAAAGTCGTCGACGAACACGGCGATGAATTGCCGGCGGGTGAGCGTGGTGAATTGCTGGTGCGCGGCACATCGTTGTTTCGGGGCTATTGGAATCGTCCGGAGATCAACGACGAACTGTTCACCGACGGCTGGTTTCGCACGGGTGATGTGGCTTATCTGGATGACGAGGGTTATCTGTTCATCGTGGATCGCATCAAAGACCTGATCATTCGCGGCGGTGAGAACATCGGCTGCGGACAGGTGGAGGCTGCTTTGTTGATGCATCCCGAGGTGCAGGAAGCGGCCGTCTATGCGGTGCCCGACGAGCGGCTCGGTGAAGAAGTGGGCGCAACGGTGTATATACGAACATCGCTCGATCTGGAGGTGTTGCGTGCGTTTCTGCACCAACATCTGGCCCGCTTCGAAGTGCCGCGGTATATCCACGCGAGCGCAGCACCGTTACCGCGCACCGCGTCCGGCAAGATTCTGAAACGACAACTGCGCGACGAAGCGATCGGTCGCGGCGCAACGGGGACATTGCAATGAAAGTGGTACAAGCGATCGCGAAAGCGATGAGAGCCGAAGGCGTGGACATCCTGTTCGCATATCCCGTCAATCCGTTGATCGAAGCCGCCGCAGCCGAAGACATCCGCACGGTGATCGTGCGCCAGGAGCGTGTCGGTCTGCACATGGCAGATGCGTATTCGCGGCTGTCGTCCGGCGACAAGATTGGCGTGTTCTGCATGCAGCACGGTCCCGGCGCCGAGAACGCCTTCGGTGGCGTTGCGCAGGCGTACGGCGAATCGGTGCCGATTCTGGTGATCCCGGCCGGCTACCCGCGGCGCATTGCGCACTATTACCCGAACTTCAACGCCACGTTGAACATGCGGCACGTCACCAAGTGGGCCGAACCGCTGACGATGGGCAAGGCGATTCCGGAGGTGTTACGGCGAATCTTTTTTCAGCTTCGCAATGGCCGGCCCGGCCCGGTGCTATTGGAAGTGCCCGTCGACGTATTCGGCGAGGACGTGCCGGAGGACTGGGTATACATTCCGAGCTTCAAGGCACGCAGCGCACCTGATCCCGCAGCCGTCGCGGAAGCGGCCGAGGTGCTCGCGAACGCAGCGCGTCCGGTGATCTACGCGGGTCAGGGCGTGCACTATGCAAAAGCGTGGGATGAACTGAAGGCGCTCGCCGAGGACTGGAACATCCCGGTCACCACATCGATCGAAGGCAAAAGCGCGTTCCCGGAGAATCATCCGCTGTCGCTCGGCAGCGGCGGCCGCTCGAATCCGCGCGCGGTGAAAACGTTTCTTGCCGAAGCGGACGTGATTCTCGGCGTGGGTTGCAGTTTCGCATTGACCGCCTTTGGCGTGCCGATGCCACGCGGCAAGACGATCATTCACGCCACGCTCGATCCGATGGACCTGAACAAGGACGTAGCGGCGCAATACGCGCTGATCGGCGACGCGCAGCTGACGTTGGCGGCGCTACGCAATGCGATGACGGGCCTCAGCAAGACAACCGCGCACGCGCGCGCAGAGACTCCCCAGCGTATCGAATCTATTCGCACTGCGTGGCTTGCCGAATGGATGCCGAAACTCACCAGCAACGAGACACCGATCAATCCGTATCGGGTGCTGTGGGAACTGAACAGGCTGGTCGACAAGGCGAACACGATCATCACACACGATGCTGGCAGCCCCCGCGATCAGACGACCCCATTCTGGGAGGCAACCACACCCCTCAGCTACATTGGTTGGGGAAAGACGACGCAGTTGGGATATGGTCTGGGCTTAGCGATGGGCGCGAAGCTCGCGAAACCGGATCACCTGTGCATCAACGTCTGGGGCGATGCGGCGATTGGCTTCACCGGCATGGATTTCGAAACCTGTGCGCGCGAACGCATTCCGATCCTGTCGATCCTATTCAACAATTTTTCGATGGCGATCGAGATTCCGATCATGCCGGTGTCGCAGGCGAAATACGGCTCTACCGACATCTCCGGCCACTATGCCGATATGGCAAGAGCGTTTGGCTGTCATGGCGAACGTGTCACCGATCCCAACGAAATCGTCGCGGCGCTGACGCGTGGCATCGAGGTGACACGCCAGGGCAAGCCCGTCCTGCTCGAATTCGTCACCGCCAAAGAGATCACCGTGTCGAACGGGTAGCGCGGGTGCGAAACGCGCTGAAGATAGCTTCCAAAGTCCCTCACCAAGGAGATCAATGATGAATACGCGCGCCGATCAATACGCTACGGTAGATGCAGTCCCGTTGGAAGAAATCGACGTGAGTCGGCCCGAGCTGTTCCAGAAGGATACCTGGCGGCCCTGGTTTGCGCGTCTTCGGCGCGAGGCACCGGTTCACTATCTCGCCGACAGCCCACACGGCGCGTTCTGGTCCGTGACCAGCCACCCCCTCATCAAGCAGGTGGACAGCAACAACCAGGTATTTTCCTCCGAGGCCGGCGGCATCGTGATCATAGACCCGATAGTGGGCGATCCCGATCAACCGCAGGGCGAGAGCTTTATCGGCCTCGATGAACCGCGCCACGCACCGCAGCGAAAGACCGTTGCACCCGCAGTTGCGCCGAACAATCTCGTAGAGCTAGAGCCGCTAATCCGAGAGCGCGTAACCGATATTCTCGACAATCTGCCGGTAGGAGAGACGTTCAATTGGGTAGAGGAAGTATCCGTCGAATTGACGGGTCGTATGCTGGCGACGTTGTTCGATTTCCCCTACGAGGAGCGGCACAAGCTGATTCACTGGTCGGATATCACGACCGCGGTGCCGCAAGTGACCGGCGACGACAGTATCGATATGAGCAAGCGGTATGACGAGTTGATGGAATGCGCGAGCGCGTTCTACCAACTCTGGCATGAGCGTGCAGCGGCGCCGCCGAAGTTCGATTTGATTTCCATGCTGGCCCACGGCGAAGAAACACGCACGATGAACGAAGACCCCAATCGTTTTCTGGCCACGTTGCTGTTGCTGATCGTCGGCGGCAACGACACCACACGCAACAGCATCAGCGGCGGGGTGGTCGCGCTGAACCAGTACCCGGATGAGTACCAGAAGCTGCGCAACAATCCGAAACTCATCCCCAACATGGTGTCGGAGATCATTCGCTGGCAAACGCCGGTTATTCACATGCGTCGAACCGCGCTGCGGGATATCGATCTCGGTGGGAAACGCATCAAGGAAGGCGACAAGGTGATCATGTGGTACCTGTCGGGCAACCACGACGAGGCCGTCTTCGAAGACGCCGACCGATTGATCATCGACCGCGCCAATGCGCGCGCACACGTCGCATTCGGTTTCGGTGTCCACCGATGCATGGGTAATCGTCTGGCGGAGATGCAGTTGCGGGTGTTGTGGGAGGAGATTACGAAACGCTTCCACACCGTGGAACTGGTAGCTGACGTGACGCGCCTGCCGAACAATTTCATTCGCGGGATCAAGGACGTGCCGGTGCGACTGCATCCGATCCAATGATTCGATCGAACGCCGCGACGATCGCGTCGAGATTGTGAACAGAACCGTGCGTGGTTGGGTTGCCGGACGCGTGCAGCGCGTCTCGTATCGCGCAACCCTGGCGCAGCAAGCCGAAGCGTTGGGTTTGACCGGTTGGGTGCGGAACCTGCCAGATGGCCGCGTCGAATTTCTCGCGCACGGACAACCCGATAAGGTGCGCGCGCTGTTGGACTGGGCGCGCAGCGGTCCGAGATTCGCCCGAGTCGAACAACTGCATGTGACCGATGTGGACGAATCGCCGCCGCCCGAATTCGAGATTCGCCATTGAGGTGCTGCCCGATTAGTGAGGCTGCACCTTGTTGATTCCGCTTTCGGCATCGGACCGGGTCGAACTCAGTCAAGTCGGCGGCAAGGCCGCCTCGCTGATTCGCCTGCAGCGGGCCGGCTTCGAAGTGCCGCCGGGCGTGGTATTGACGACCCGGTTCTTCGTACCGTGGATCGCCAAGGTTCAGGCGGGCGACCCATGGCAGAGCGTGGCTGCGATGCTGCAAGGCATCGGCGCGCAACAACCGAACCCGGCGCAACGTGAACAGTTGGCCGCAGCGTGCGCTCAAGTCAAAACGTTCGCCGCTTCGCTGCGTTTCGATGGCAACCAGCAGGCGCAGATCGACCGCATCGCTAAAGAGCTTGGCGGCGGCCCCTTCGCGGTTCGTTCGTCCTCACCGGAAGAAGACCTGGCCGGCGCCTCGTTCGCGGGGCTCTACGAAACGATGCTGGGTGCCGACGGCGACGCGCTGGCGGCGGCCATACGGGGCTGCTTCTGCTCCTGCCTCGACAGCCGTGTGCTGCTGTACAAACATGCGATGCGCTTCGAGCGACTCGATCCGTCGATTGCGGTTGTGGTGCAGCAAATGGTGGCGAGCGATGTCTCCGGCGTCGCGTTCTCGTTGAATCCGCTCACCAACGACTTCGATGAAGTGCTGATCAATGCCGGTTGGGGCTTGGGTGAAGCATTGGTCAGCGGTGACATCACGCCGGACAGCATCGTCGTGGACGCGGTTATGGATCGAATCGTCGACTACCGCCTCGGAGAAAAAGGCGGCGATCGATCCGAGCAGAAGTGTCTGGCGGACCCGCAGATCGTCGAACTGGCTTCCACCGTTCACCGCATCCAAGACATCTACCAGGAACCGGTCGATGTGGAATGGGCGTACGCGCGTGGCACGTTGTATGTGCTGCAGGCCCGGCCCATCACGACATACGTGCCGCTGCACCCGTCACTGCAGACCGAACCCGGTGCGCCGCGGCATCTTTACATCGACGGCTATCTGACCGACGGCATCACGATGAGTGTCGCCACCACGCCGATGGCCGACGACGCGTTCAACGAAATTCTTCGCCTGATGCTCATCCAGTGGATGATGGGTATCGCCTCGGGCGAAGCAGACATGAGTGCGATGGGTTATCACACGCAGTGCTCGCGTCTGTACGTTGACATATCCCTCTACATGCACCTGATGGGCAAAGGCGAGCGGCTCGCAAAACAAGCGGCCACGATGAGCCCCATGATGGCGGCGCTGTTTACTTCTGCCGACATCGAGCGCTACCGGCTCGCAAAACCGCCGCCACATCTGCGCATTCATAGGTTGCTGCCATTTCTGCCCGGCCTGCTATGGCGCACGCGACGCGCGGTCGCGGTGATGTTCGGCCCGATGTTCAGAGGCGCTCGGTTCGATGCGAACTACCAGCAGGCGCTGCGCGAATTCGATGCATGGATCAAACGGCCGGTGGAGCATACGCGGGGCGTGCGCGAATGCTTCGTCGAAGATCTGCTGCGCGCCGGCAACATCACGATGGTCTCGACGTATCCGGCATTCATGTATGCCTACATCATGGGGTTTCGCATTAAATCACTCGCGGACCCCGGGTCCGCCGAGCAGCGGGCGTTGGTCGACATGCTCGTTGGCGGCTCCGACGACGACATGATCGTGCAGATGGGTCTGCTGATGTATGACCTTGCCATATTGCTGCCGCAGGCCGAATTTGCTGATCTCGACGCACTGAAAGTCAGAATCGAGCAACGCAGCGCACCGCCGCAATTCCTCGAACGCTGGGATGAATTCATGTTGCGTTACGGCTGTCGGGGTCCGTTGGAGATGGAAATTGCCAATCCGCGCTACGCCGATGCACCGGCGTTAGCGCTTCGACAGATCGCCACCGTTGCGGCCGGCGGCAGTGAGTTCGATCCGCACGACATGCAGCGCAAACGCGTGCAGCAACGCAAGCAGGCATACGCGCGGTTGTGCGCGACATTGCCGCCGCGCAAGACCAAGCGGTTGAAGAAAGCGTATGCCGCTTACACGCGCTACGCAGCGTCTCGCGAGTACTTCAAGCATCACCTGCTGCAGGTGTATCAGCGGTTGCGCGCGCATCTGCTGCAGCGTGCGGATGAATTCGTGCGAGCGGGCCGCCTCGACGTTCGCGAGCAGATCTTCGAGTTGACCAGCGCCGACGTGGACGATGCAGCCGCGGATCCGAAGATGGATATTCGCGCGGCGGTACGTGAGCGAGGTGCGTTCGCGCGAAAACTGAAGGCACACGTGCGTCACTTTCCGATGGCCATCGATTCGCGCGGAAGAATCCTTCGCCCCGCGCCGAAAATGGAAGCGGGCGCGTTGGTCGGCGCGGCGGTGTCGCCGGGTATCGCGCGTGGACCAATCAAGATATTGCATGATCCGTTCGAGAAAGAGGTTGCCCCGGGCGATGTGCTGGTTGCGGTGACCACCGATCCCGGCTGGACGCCGCTGTTCATTCCTGCCGCCGCGATCATTCTGGAAATCGGCGGCGAACTGCAACACGGCGCGTTGGTGGCGCGCGAATACGGCAAGCCGTGTGTTAGCGGCATTGTCGATGTGACCAGTCAGTTCGCAGACGGGCAGATGGTGGAGGTGGACGGCAATGCCGGCGTTGTTAGAATCCTCGATTAAGGCGATTGTGGATGGAACCTTGCGACACCGTCGCGGCCCGCAGCGCACCGATTCAGGCCGGATACAGATCCTCGAAATTGCGCTGGAAAAACAACGCCCGCGCCTGCGCATCGAGCGAGGCGGTGCTGCGTTCGAAGCGTCCGATGGGATCGCGGCCGCCCTCGGCGTGTGGATAGTCCGATGAGAACAGGTACAACTCCGGGTACGACTCGCGAACCAATTGCGCGACGTCTTCGAACGGGTACGGCGTGAAACGCAACTGGGCGCGAATCTGCTCGGACGGCCTGCGCGTCATCTTCGCCAGGTGTGGCTCGGACTTCGACCAGATTTCGGCGGCGTAGTCGAGCCGGCGGATCATGTCTGGGACCCAGCCGGCGCCGATCTCGATGACGCCGCCTTTCAGGCGCGGGAACGCTTCGAGTACCCCATCGAGCACCAGCGTCGAGACGAATCGTTGCGCTGCATGGTGAATGACGGTGAGGTCTTTGGAGCCGATCACTTCGGCCCCCCCGCGCGCGGTGCGCCGTTCGGGACGGCCATCGTTCATCCAGACATCGTCGATGGTGAGGGGTGCACTGCCGACGTGCAGGATGAACGGCGCCGCACGTTCTGCAAGCCTGGCCCAGATCGGATTGTGAGCGGGGTGGCCCGGGGACCGACCACCGGGAGCGTCGGCGCTGATCCAGATCGCACCGAGGCCCGCATCGAGCGCCGTGTCGATCGCAGCCAACGCGCGCTGTGGATCGTCGAGCGGCACCATCGCGACACCGATCAGACGCGGATCGTGACCGACGAATTCTGCCATGGCGCGGTTGTGTGCTGTCGCGGCGCCGTAGCGGACATCGAGGTCCGACGCCCCGAAGATCAGTCGCGCACAAAACGACGAGAACACCACCTGCCGTTGGAAACCGAGCAGGTCGAGGGCGATACGCCGCTCTTCGCCGCTGAACGCGCCCAGCGCATCGTGCCACTTCGGGCCTCTGGTGAGCCCGTCACCGAGCGCAATGAGCTTGGCGCGCGTCTCTGCGGTGTGCCCGCGCTGGCCGACATGACCGCCGGGATCGAAGATGCCCGTGGTGGTCTCACCGAGCACCGGCAGGCGATCACGCAGCTGCGCGTCTGCGTGGGCCGTGAGAAAGTCCGGCAGCTCCATCAGGTGGCTGTCCGCGTCGTTGATGCGGCGTTCGCCAGCGTACGTCATGGTGCCCCTCCCGCACGTTTCTGTTGGCAACCCGCAAGCATGCTACACCGGAGCGCTATCGATCGGTGCCAAGCGACCTTGCACAAGTGGTCACGCCGCGGCAATCTGCATCGGTGCTTCACTCGCAGGTCGGAGGCCCCATGGCGCTACAAACACTGACAGCCACCGCCTCGCAGGATGCAATTCTCGCCGCGCTGGCACGCGACGGCGCCTGCATCATCGCGGACGTTGCCAATGCAGCGACCGTCCGGCGCATGACCGACGAGGTGACGCCATTCATCGAGCGGACGCCGTACGGCGCTGACGACTTCACTGGGCGGCGCACACAACGCACCGGCGCGCTGATCGCGCGCACGCCGACGTGTCGCACGCTGGTTCTCGATCCCACCATTCTCGGCGCGGCCCGTGAGTTTCTGAAGCCGTGGGCCGAGCGGATCATTCTGCACCTGACCCAGACGATCTATATTCACCCGGGTCAAGGTGCGCAGGTGCTGCATCGCGATCGCCTCGCGTGGGGCACGCATTTGCCGCTGTCGATCGAACCGCAGTTCAACACGATCTGGGCGCTGACGGATTTCACCGCCGCGAACGGCGCGACTCGGCTGGTGCCCGGCAGTCAGACTTGGCCATGGGAACGCAAGGCGACACCCGATCAGGTGGTGCAAGCGGAAATGAGCGCCGGATCGGTGCTGCTGTACACCGGCACGGTGTTGCATTCGGGCGGCAAAAACCAATCGGATGCGTCGCGCCTCGGTCTCAACATCACGTATTGCCTCGGCTGGTTGCGCCAGGAGGAAAACCAGTACCTCTCGTGTCCGCCGCACATCGCGCGCACGCTCGAACCGGAACTGCAGGAATTGCTCGGTTACACGCAAGGCAACTACGCGCTTGGGTACTACTCCGATCCCGAGTCCACCGAACCCGGCCGCGACATCATTCCGCCCGAGTTCGCGCTGGGACGCAAACCGCGCGCCGGACTCGGGTTCTCATTGTCGGAAGCGACGGATTCGGGGGTGGTGCTCGAGACGCTCCGAGACAAGGTACCGTTGGGGGAGTAGGTTCGAGGCACGCATCGAGGTCGGCTGACGGGGCGTTCAGCCGCGTGTTTGCTTCCCGATCGCTGTTCCCTATCAAGCACTGAATTCGAAACAGACGCAGGGGCGAAGCAAATGGAATACGAACTGATCATTTCGGGTGGCACTGTGATCGACGGTACCGGCGCAGACGGCGTGCGTGCCGACGTCGCGATTTCCGGTGGACGCATCGAACGCATCGGCAATCTGCAGGACGCAACGGCCGCCAGAACCATCGATGCCACCGGCAAAGTGGTGACTCCGGGTTTCGTCGACCTGCATACACACCTCGATGCGCAGATCGGCTGGGATCCATTGATGAGTTCCAGCTCCTATCACGGCGTCACCACGGCGCTGATCGGCAACTGCGGCGTTACGTTTGCGCCCTGCAGCGCAAACAATCGCCGTTATCTGGCGGAACTCATGGAATCCGTGGAAGACATCGCCGCAGACGCCATCATGGATGGCCTGCCTTGGAACTGGACCACTTACGGTGAATACCTGGATTCGGTCCAGGCGCTGCAACCCGCGTTGAACGTGGTTGGCCTCGCAGGTCACTCGGCCGTTCGCTACGAGGCGATGGGCGATCGCAGCATGGACAAAGGTGCGCAAGCTAACGACAAGGAGCTGGCGCACATCGCCCAGATGGTTAAGCAATCCGTCGAAGAAGGGGCCGTGGGTTTCTCCACATCGCGCTTTCTGCTGCATACGGTGCCCGACGGTCGTTGCACGCCCGGCACGTGGGCGGACCTGCGGGAAACCAAGGCGATTCAGCAAGCGGTAGTGGCGGGCGGTGGTATCGGCGCGGTGTTCCAGTCGGCCAACGATATGCAAACCCGTTACGAAACCGAACTGCAGATGTTCCGCGACGCAACGGACGTCGGTTGCCAGGTACTGTTCTCCGGCGGCACCGGCGCTGAAGGCGACGGCGGTGTTGCGCGTTGGGGCGAATTTCTCGACCGGCACAATCAGAATGGCAAGCGTGTGACCAGCATCTGTCATACGCGACCGAGCGGCGCCTTCTTTGGTCTGGCGCAACTGTCGCCGTTTACGAAAAAGTCCGCTGCGTGGAAACAATTGATGGCGCTGCCCACCATCGCCAATCGCGTGGACGTGCTTCGCAACGACGCCAAGCGCACGGTATTGATTGCCGAAGGCATCGAAGCCGGCGACATGCAGGGCCTGGCGCATATGCTGCATCCGTTTGGCACCGATGATGCGCCCGATCTCGACTTCGCGCGCAAGTCGAGCTTGAAGCAGTTGGCCGAGGCGGCCGGCAAAGATCCAGTAGAGGTTTACGTCGAGCGTTTGCTGGCCTCGGAGGGACGTGAGTTTTTCAATTTCTGGATGTTCGGTGGCAACCTGGAAAACCAGTGGAAGTACATGCAACTGCCTCACGTGGTGCCGATGCTGGGCGATGCCGGCGCGCATGTGGGTTTCTTCACCGACACCGACTCACCGACCGTGCTGTTGAGCGAACTCACGCGCAAGCAAGGCGTGTATACGCTGCCGCAAGCGATCCACCGCATTACCGGCCAGTCGGCGGAGATTATCGGGCTGAAGCAGCGCGGGCAGTTGCAACAAGGCTGGCATGCCGACATCAACGTCATCGACTACGACAACCTGCATACCTGCCAGCCGGAGTACGTCAACGATTTCCCGCACAACGGTGGGCGCTTCGTGGTGAAGAGCAAAGGCTATATTGCAACCATCGTGGCGGGACAGGTGGTCATCGAAAACGGCCAGCACACCGGCAATCGACCGGGTCAGGTGATTCGCGAGTTCGTGCGCGGCTGACCAGCGGGAGCAGGACGAATGCAGGAACCCTACGATCTCAGCAACAAGTTCGTCACCGCGAACGGCGTTCGTTTCCACTATTCGTTAGATGGGGAGCCCGACAAGCCGGTACTGGCGCTGGTGAACATGGCCAGCCACAACCTGACCTGCTGGGACGTCGTCATGGACGGCCTGCTGCGGCGTTACCGGGTGTTGCGATTCGACATCCGCGGCACCGGCAAGAGCGGCTGGGGCGCGGACGAGGACTTTACCTTTTCTGCGTATGCGGACGATCTGGCCGCAATCATGGCAGCACTCGATATCCCCAGGACATTCGTGCTCGGTGTTGCCTACGGCGCCCGTACCGCCGCCCGGTTTGCGTTGCGACATCCGGACAAGCTGACGGCGCTGGGTCTGTTCGACGTTGCGCTCACGCCGCCGGTGCAGCAGGGCGGTCAACGCGAACTCGGTGCCGAAGCACGCCGTCTGCTTGCCGCTGCCTGCGAGCCCGACGTGCCACTACGCAAGTCGTGGCGCTTCTACGAAGACCGCGATGCCGCGCTCAAAGCGCACACCGCCCACCAATCCGAACCGGACACCTCGGAACTGCTCGGCAATCTGCGCGTGCCGGTACTCGTCGCCTGCGGGCGGCAGGACCTGAATCTCGAACAGGCGCGGCGCATCGCCCGGCACATACCGAACTGCACGTTCGAGATCATGGAGATGACGGGGCATGGCTCGCCGTTCTTCCGTCCGGGCGTGTTCGTAGAATTGGTGAACGGTTTCTGCCCGACTGTTGGCTGAGTCGGTTATTCCGGCCTTCGTCTCTTTCCAATCCGCCGCGCATACGACCGGCTGCGACGCGCCAGATATAAATCGTTGGCGGCCGGCTCGAGGCCGTCGCATAAATCGAAAGATACGATCCACTTGTAGAGTCGTGGCGCTGCCGGCGGCAACATATTCGTCGGCATCGAAACTCGACCGCGCCGCGTATCTGGAGGCGTTGAACGGTACCGTACTGACGCAGTGGGCGGCTTTCAGCATGCCGTCATCGAATATGTGCAGAACGTGCTCGGCTGGCACGATGCTGGTACACGACTCAGTGCGGCGGTAGTACGGCCGCTGCCAATGTCGGATTGTCACGGTGCCGTGCACATCAATCGAAACGAGGTGCGCCTTCGCTGTGGTAGCGACATTGGTGTATCTGACCCGTTAGATTCGCGAGGGTGCCAAGTCCGTACTCCGCAACTACGACCGGCTGGCAGGAGTATCTTCAGGAACTGTCATGTGACGACTCATGTGTGGCACAAGACGAGGTAACGCAGACCCCGGTTGGGACCGCTAGTTCGATTGTTGCGACATTGCCGGTGACGTTGCTGGAGGCGAGTTACCAGTGAGGCTGTCAGCGCGCGTGACCCAGCCACCACCCATCGCCTTGTAGATGCCGGCGGCTGACACGAACAGCGATGCGCGCACCGACGCGAGGTTCAGTTCAGCCGGAAACAGCGCCTGTTCAGCCTGCAGTACCGTGGTGTAGTCCACGTAACCGCCGTCGTACAGGTGGCGCGCCAGGCTGGCGTATTGCGCGAGCGAAGCCACCAGCCGAATCTGAGACTGCAATTGCTCACCCAGTTTCTGATTGGCTACCAGCGCGTTGTCGACATCGGCAAAGGCGTTGCGAATCGACAGCCGGTAATTTTCCAGCGCGCCGCGCTGTGCGGCCTCGGCCTGCGCCACCTGCCCACTGACTGCGCCAAAGGTGAAGATCGGCCCGATGATCGAACCGGAGTAGTTCCAAACTCGGTTGGCACCTTCGAACAGCTTCGACAACTCGCTGCTGGCGCCGCCGTAGCTGCCCGTCAGCGAAATCGTTGGGAAATACAGCGCCTTCGCCGCGCCGATCTGCGCGTTGGCCGCGACCAGTTGTTGTTCAGCTTGCAGCGCGTCCGGACGACGCTCGAGCAGTTGCGACGGTAGGCCGGCCGGCACGCCCGGCAGCGCCAGTTCCTCGATCCGCTTACCGCGTGCGATCGGTCCCGGGTCGCGGCCGATGAGCACCGCCAGAGCGTTTTGATTCTGCGCGATCTGCGATTCGATCAGTGGAATCTGCGCAGCAGCCGTTTCATACTGCGACTGCGCCTGCGCCACGTTCATCTGCGACACTTGGCCGTATTTGTGTTGTAGCTGAAACAGCTTTACCGATTCGCTGTAGGTGCCCAGCGTCTTGTTAGCCACTTTCAATTGCTCGTCCAGCCCGCGCAGTTGCAGGTAGCTGCTGGTCACCGAAGCCACCAGCGACAGGATCACCTCGCGCCGTGCTTCGGTGGTGGCCAGCACGTCGGCCAGCGCGGCTTCGGACTGGCGCCGCAAACGACCCCACAGGTCGACTTCCCAACTGGCCTGCAATGCCGCCTGATACGCATTGGTCGGGTTCGGATAGTTCGGCAAGTACGCGGCAATCGCCGGTTCGCGGGCGCGCTCGCGCGCAGCGCCCATGCCGTAGCCGATTTGCGGAAATAATTGCGAACGGGCCTGCGTCAGCAGCGCGGACGCCTGCTCGACGTTCGCAGCAGCGATGGCGATGTTGCTGTTGTGAGCGAGGGCCTCATCAACCAATCGGTCGAGCACCGGATCGCCGAATTGTTGCCACCAGAGCGTATCGCTGCTATCCACCGCGTCCTTGGTTTCATACTGGAAAGCCTGCGGCGTGGAGATTTCGGGACGGCTGTAGTCTGGGCCCAGAGTGCAACCCGCGAGCGCGCCGGCAAGCACGGCGGTGAGCAGGCGACGCAACAGCGCGTGCCAGATCACCACTTTCGTCACGTCAAACTTCATCGGCGCGGGTCGGGGACGGTGTTGGCTGCGCCTTGCGCCGCTCGCTCAACCTGTCGAACAGGTAGAAAAACAGCGGCACGTACAGCATCGCCAGCGTGGTCTCACCGATCATCCCGCCGATGATGCCGGTACCGATCGAATGGCGCGCGTTGGCTCCGGCGCCCAATGCCAACGCAAGTGGCCAGCGTCTTGCGCACCGCGGTCGACACTACCAGCCCGTTGGCACCCGGCTGTTGGTAGATCGCAACGAAAGTGGCCGGTGCATTGTCCAGCTTGCTGTCGACGATGTACTGGCGCAGGCCGATCTCCGCGCGCGCCACCGCACCCAGGCGCACGATGGCGCTGCCATCGGAATTGGCGCGCAGAATGATATTTTCGTACTGGCTGGGGTCGGTAAACGGACTTTGCGTGACCACCGGAAAGCTCAGTTGCACCGGTTCGGCGTTCGGTTGCTGGCCCACCTGGCCGGCACCAAACTGCTGATTCTGCTGGTTGACGGCGTTGGCGATGTCACTGGTGGTGATGCCGAGTGAGGCCATACGGTCCGGATTCATCCAGATGCGCATCGCCTGGTCGGGCACGCCCATGATCTGGGCCTGGCCCGCGCCCGGCACGCGCTTCAATGCGTCGAGCACATAGACATTGGCATAGTTGGCGACATAGTCGGCGCTGTAGCGGCCCTGCTCGCCGGTGATGGCCACCAGCATCATGATGGTGGCCGATTTCTTCTGCACCGACACGCCCTGCTGCGTTACCGCCGATGGCAGTTGCGGCAGCGCCAGGTTGACGCGGTTCTGGACCTGCACCTGCGCGATGTCCGGATCGGTATCCAGCGAGAAATACGCTGTCAACACCAGTTGGCCGGTGGCCGAACTGGTGCTGCTCATGTACAGCAGGTTGTCGACACCGTTGATCTGCGCTTCAATCGGCGCGGCCACCGAATCGGCCAGCGTCTTCGCATCGGCGCCGGGATAGGTGGCTGCTACTGTCACTTGTACTGGCGTGATCGACGGATACTGTTGCACCGGCAGCGCCGTCATCGACATCAGGCCGGCAATGACGATCAATAACGCAACGACGACCGCAAAGATCGGCCGTTCGATGAAAAAGCGCGAAAGCATGCTGCGTTGGCCTGCTCAGCCGCCGGTGACGGGAACCACCGCCGGTGCCGTTGTCGGTTCGGTGCCGTTGTCGCGCGCGGTCACGTTCACCTTCGCGCCGCTCGACAACCGCTGCCCTCCGTCGACAACAAGTTGTTCGCCGTTGTGCAGACCCTCGTTGATGATCCAGCTGTCGCCGTACCATTGACCAACGGTCACCGGCCGCATTTCAGCCTCGCCCTTCTTGTCGACCAACCACACAAAATGGCCTTGACCACTTTCCTGGACCGCGCGCAAAGGCACCACCATTGCGTTCGGTCGATACGCACCAACCAATCGCGCATGCACGTACTGGTTCGGGCGCAGCAAACCATCCGGGTTTTCGACCGTGGCGCGAATCAGGAACGTGCCGGTCTGGGCGTTGTACGACGGATCGGCAAAGGTGATGTGCCCTTGAAATGGGAACAGGCTGCCATCCACCTGCTCGATTTCGACGATCATCTTGCGGTCCTTCGGCAACACCATGCGGCCCGCCTTGACATCGTCTTCGAAGCGCTGATATTCGTTTTCCGACAAACTGAAGTTGACCCACATCGGGTTGAGCACCGATACCGTCGTCAACTGGCTGTTCTGGGGACTGACGTACGTGCCGTCGGCCACAAGCGCATAGCTGCTGATGCCGTTGACCGGCGAACGGATGACGGTGTACGAAAGATTCAACTGCGCGGTATCCAGTTGCGCTTTGCTTTGTGCTACCGCAGCGCGGGACTGCTCGTATTGGCCCTCGGCGTTTATCGAGATCCTTTTGCGACAGCGCGTCCATCGCGGCCAGAGGTTTGGTGCGATCGAGGTTGGCCACGGCGACGTGCAGTGCAGCCTGGTTGCGTTGCAGCGAGGCGGCGGCACCATCGACCTGCGCCTGAAAGGGCTTGGCGTCCATGCGGAACAGCACCTGTCCAGCCTTGACCACTGAACCTTCCGTATACACCCGCCTGTCGAGGAATCCGGAGACTCGCGCCTGGATGTTTACCGCTTGCGAACTCTGCGTTTGTGCCACGTACACCTGCGACACCGGCAAATCATTCGCCTCGATGGTCATCGTCGTGACATTGAGCGGAGCCGGCGGTGGCTTCGCCGGCGGCTTGCCACAACCGACCAGCATCACCAGAACAACGCCAACGATCAGCGTCGCCCGGTACGGCGTCACGCATCTAACGCCGATGTTCTGCTGCAACATGAACGCGGATAGACCAAGCCAATGCAAAGGCGCGCAAGCATAGCAGGTGTCTTGGCCGAAGCAATCGCTTCCGACCCAACGTCGGCGCACGTAGAACGCTCCCGGACCGTCGCGCGGTTCAGTCGCCCAACGGCGCAACACAGGCGCGGACGCGTATGATTTCTCGCGCTGCGCCGATATTCATAGCGCAGTTCATCGGTGCACATGCAACACGCCGATCGGGAATCTGGTGTCGCTGTGTGCGGCCGCTACGTCGCCGGCCGCCCAGCAACAGCACTGAGGTCGCCGTTGACGGTGCAGCGCCGCACGTCGTCAGACAGCGATGTTTGAGATCGCCGGACCCATCAGATCCTCGAAGTTGCGGCGGAAGAACCTGTCGAGTGTTCGCTCGTTGAGGCCTTGCGTTGTCTGCTCGAAGCGGCCCATCGGATTGCGGCCGCCTTCGACGTGCGGATAGTCCGACGAAAACATGCAGATCTCAGCACTCGATTGTTCGATGATCCAGCCGGTGGGTTCGGTGGGATAGGGCGTCACGCGCACCTGACGCGTGACGTACTCGGACGGTTTCAGCGTGAGCGCCTGCAGGCGTGACTCGTGCCGCGCGAATGCTTCGTGTGCGGCGTCGAGTTGGCGCATGAAACCCGGCACCCACACCGCGCCGAGTTCGATGACGCCGAATTTGAGCTTGGGGAATCGCTCAAGCACGCCATCGAGGATCAATGCCGACAGCGCTTGCTGCGGCCCGGACGGAATCGCCATGTACGAGATCGAACGGAAGTTCTCGTCGCCACCATGGAAATCCGCGACGGCGGGCAAACCGTTGTTCGCGTGTGCCTTTGGCAGCACGAAGTCGGCCGCGCCGACGTGAAACAGAATCGGTGTCCCGGCCTCCTGTGCGCGGGTCCACAGCGCATCGAGCGCGATATGGCTGGTGGCATGGTGGCGCGGACACGCCCACGGAATCAGCAGTGCCTTGCAACCAGCGTCGAGTGCCTGCTGCGCCGCGAGCGGGGTGCGTTCGAGATCGGCGAGTGGCACGTAACCGACCGGCAGCAGTCGCGGATCGGCGCTGCAGAAGTCGACCTGGGTGAGATTGGTCGCAGCGGCCGCCTCGTACAGTAAATCCAGGTCGTCCTCGTGCTCGAGTTGTTCCAGCCACACGTTCGACGTGGTCGGAAACACAAGCTGGCTCGCCACGCCGATCAGATCCAGCGCGCGCGACCGGTCTTCGCGTCGGAACGCGCCGGTCGCCGCATGATTCTTGCGGTGCATGATCTCGGCTGACTCGTTGCGGCGATAATCCGGATCATCGTGTCGGGCGATCTGGGTCTGTACCGCCTGCGTTCGTTGTGCAAGCGACGGAAAGCGCGCATCGAGCTTGCGGGCCGTCGCTGCGCTCATGTAAGGGGTGAGCCAACCGGGCGTTTCCATCAGATGTGAATCGGCGTCGTGCACGACGCGGTTTCGGATGTAGCTCATAACGCATACCGGTTTGGAAAGAACACGCGAGAATGGTCGATCGATCGGCGGCACTTTGCAACGGCGATGGCCTTGTCGCGATAATCCTGTCGATGTTCGGGCATGCGCCGCTGCGTGCGAAACGGAAATTCAAACAGGCGCATCGCTGCGCCTGTTTTCCACGCGACACAAGCGTCCGTCAGGCGCTGAACTGCAACCCTTCGAACTTGCCGTCCTCGCGCCACTCTTGAAGCAGCTTAAAGAATCGAATGGAGCCACCGCCGTACGGTGATGACTGTTTCGCCAACGGATTCGGCTGGCCTTCATTGTTGTAGTAGCCGGGCGTGCACGCCGCACCGCCAAGACCGCCGAGCGGGCCGCCCAACGCCAGTTCCTTGATGGTTTCGACCCATGCCGCTTCGGCGTCCGGCGTCACTTCCACAGTCTTGAAACCCCCATCGAGCGCGGTTGCGATGATGTGCGCCTGATGCACCGCGCTCTCGTCGAGCAGGTGCGGGAAGTTGGCCGTAAAGCCTCCCTGCGACGTGTTCATGATGAACAGATTGGGGAAGCCATGGCTGCCCATGCCGTGCAACGTGCGGGTGCCGTCGCGCCAATGCTCGCTGAGTGCGATGCCATCGCGACCGATCACATCGTAGCCGGAACGGCGCGTATAACTGGTGCCCACTTCGAAGCCGGTGCTGAAGATGATGCAGTCCACTTCGTATTCGACGCCGTTGACGACGAGACCCTTCTCGGTGATGCGTTCCACCCCTTTGCCGTCAGTATCCACCAACTGCACGTTGGGGCGGTTGAACGTCGGCAGGAAATCGTCGTTGAATGTCGGCCGTTTGCAGAACATCTGATAGTACGGCTTCAGCTTTTCGGCGACGTCGGGGTCTTCCACCAACGCATCCACTCGGGCGCGGATCTCTTCCATCTTTTCGAAGTTCGCCAGTTCCATCAGCTGTTGCGGGCTCATATTGGAATCGCCGTTGGCCTTGCGGAACTGGTGAATGATCTTGCCGATCAGATCGGTCCAACCGTCCGCCACCAGGTCCCGCTCCTGCGGCACGCCGGAGACCAGCGCATTGAAATTCTCCATGCGCTCTTTCTGCCAACCCGGCGCAAGGCTTTCCGCCCACTGCGGATCGGTTGGCGAGTTGCCACGCACGTCGACCGATGACGGCGTGCGCTGCACCACATACAATTGTTTCGCCGTTTCGCCGAGGAAAGGCACACACTGAATCGCCGTCGCCCCGGTGCCGATGATCGCGACGCGTTTGTCGTGCAGTTTGTCGAGCCCGCCGTCGGGACCACCGCCGGTGTAGTCGTAGTCCCAGCGGCTGGTATGGAAGGTGTGGCCTTTGAAGCTGCGGATGCCTTCGATACCAGGCAGTTTCGGTCTGTGCAGCGGACCGTTCGCCATCGACACGAAACGCGCCCGGATGGCGTCGCCCCGATTGGTGGACACGATCCAGCGGCTGCTCGCTTCGTCCCACGTCAGCCCGGTTACTTCGGTTTGAAACAGCGCACCATCGTACAGGTTGAAGTGTTTGCCGATGTTGGCGCTGTGATGGAGGATTTCGCGTGCGTAGGAGTATTTCTCTTTGGGCACGTAGCCGAGCTCCTCCAGCAGCGGCAGGTAACAATACGATTCGATGTCGCACTGCGCCCCGGGATAGCGGTTCCAGTACCACGTGCCGCCGAAGTCGGCACCTTTTTCGATGATGCGGATGTCGTTCACGCCGGCATCGCGCAGCCTCGCGCCGGCCTGCAATCCACCGAAGCCGCCACCGATCAGCACCACATCTACCTCGTCGGTGACCGGGTCGCGTTCGATCTTCTCCGTGACGTACGGGTCTTCGAGATACTTGGCGTACTCGCCGGTCATCTCGACGTATTGTTCGTTGCCATCCGCGCGCAGGCGCTTTTCGCGTTCGATGCGATAGCGTTCGCGCAATGCGTCCGCGTCGAACGGCATGTCGGCAGATAATTCGTTGGCGGCTTGGCTCATCGCGAATCGGTCCTCGTATGAATGATTATGCTTGTGCTAACGGCGCCATCGCGCCGCGAAGTGAGCTGATGTACAACCGCACCGCGGACGCATCGCCAGGGTAATGTTCGTCTTCCAGAAATCGATCGAGAAAGTTCAACGTGCCAAGCATGAAATACGCATGGCCGCGAACCGTATCGCGGTTCATTGCGCGCAGCTCGCCGCGCTGAATGCCGCGGCGGATGCGGCCGGAAATGTGCGCGATGTTTGCCTGGGTGCCTTCCTGGTACAGCTCCGGGTCGTGCAGCCGTACCTCTTCCGCCAATCTGGCGTAGTTCGGGTTGGCGTGCAGAAACTTCAGATAGACGCTCAGGATGCGTTGCTCGTAGTCGAAGAAGCTTTCTGCGTCTGCCGGTTCGGAAAGTTGCGCGATGAATTCGCCAGCCTGCGATGCCATCAGTTCCCGCAACAGGTCGCGCTTGCTGCCGAAGTGATAGTTCAGGATGCCGACTGCCACATCGGCACGTGCCGCGATCTTCGCCACCGACGTGTTATGGAAGCCGGATTTCCGAGCCTCGGCCAACGCGGCGTCCAGAATGCGGGCGCGCGTGTCCTCGGAGCGGGCGTAATGTCCGCGGCTGGCGGTCTTGGCTTGGCTCGGCATACTTGAATACTGAATCACTTTTCAGTTTAATGCAATCTCAGATGAGCACTTGGCTGCTGGAGGCGACCGACGATGACGACAGAGCGCGAACGACTACACAACTTATTTCCGGATCTGGACTTCGACCCCGGCGCGCTGCGTGAGAAATACCGGCTCGAACGCGACAAGCGGATTCGCGACGACGGCGAAAGCCAGTATCTGGAGGCGGCTTCCGAATTTGCGCACTACGCAACCGACGATCCTTACGTGGATGCCGATTACGAGCGCGAACCGCTCGAATTGGAGGTTGACGTCGTCGTCATCGGCGCGGGCTTCAGCGGCCTGATGACGGCCGCCCGGCTGAAGGAACGCGGCATCACGAACTTTCGCGTCATCGAATCCGGCGGCGACTTCGGCGGCACCTGGTACTGGAACCGCTATCCCGGTGCGCAGTGCGACATCGAATCGTATTGCTATCTGCCGCTGCTGGAAGAAACGGGCTACATGCCGAAAGAAAAGTATTCCTATGCGCCGGAGATTTACGCGCACACGCAACGCGTCGGCAAATACTTCGATCTATACGACAACGCGATCTTCCAGACGCGCGTGACCGAGGTGAAATGGCTGGAGGATGAACGGCGCTGGCAGGTCGCGACGCATCGTAACGACAATATTCGCGCGCAGTTCGTCATCCAGGCGACCGGACCCGCGAACCGCCCAAAGTTGCCGGGCATCCCAGGCATCCGTGATTTCAAGGGCCATACGTTTCATACGTCGCGCTGGGATTACGACTACACGGGTGGCGATCACAACGGCGGCCTGACGAAGCTCGCCGACAAGCGCGTCGCCATCATCGGCACCGGGGCGACGGCCATTCAGTGTGTACCGTTCCTCGGAAAACACGCTAAAGAGCTGTACGTCTTTCAGCGCACGCCTTCTTCGGTGGATCTGCGCGGCAATCGTCAGACAGATGCGAACTGGTACAGCGAACTCGAACCCGGTTGGCAGCGCGCGCGTCGCGAGAACTTTGCCGCTGTGCTCACCGGACAGAACTTCACCGAGGACCTGGTCGCAGACGGCTGGACGGATATTGCGCGCCGTATCGGCATCGCATTGATGAACCGGCGTCAGGATGCCGGCGATCTCGACATGGAAGAAATCATGCTGCGCTCCGAGATCGCTGACTTTCAGAAGATGAACGAGATTCGCGCCCGCGTGGACGACACCGTAGCGCCGGCAGACGCCGCCGAGAGTCTCAAGCCGTGGTATCGGCAGTTCTGCAAACGCCCGACGTTCAACGATGAGTATCTCGACACGTTCAACCGCCCCAACGTGAAACTCGTTGATGTTTCCAACACGAAAGGCGTGGAACGGATTACCGAGAACGCGGTGGTGGCGAACGGCGTAACGTATGAAGTGGATTGCATCATCTATTCGACCGGCTTCGAAATCACCACGTCCGCCCATCGACGGGTGGACTTCGATACGATCGGTCGCAACGGTCAATCGCTGTACGACCATTGGGCGAACGGCTACCGGACGCTGCATGGTCTGTCCAGTCATGGCTTTCCGAACTGGTTCACGATCGGCATCAACCAGAATGGGCTCTCGCCGAACATGACCGCGATGTTCGACGACCAGGCGGTGCACGTGGCCTATATCATCGACGAAGTCAAACGGCGCGGTAAGCAAGTCGCCGAGGTCACCACCCAGGCAGAGGACGAGTGGGTTGCGCAGATCGTTGCGCTGGCGGGTACCGGCGCCACGGCGTTCCTCGAACAATGCACGCCGGGCTATTACAACCGTGAAGGGGCGGGCACCGGAGGTAACATGCAGAACTCGCCTTACGCGCCCGGCATCAACGCGTTCAACTCGATCCTCGCGCAATGGCGGGAGCGCGGCGATCTGGAAGGGATGGAACTACGTTGATGGAACTACGGCCATCGGGGTTAACGTCATCAAGATCAGTGCCATCAAGGAAATACCTGTGACGATCAATGTGAACAACAACAAGCTCGATTTTTCACCGATGCACGAGCGCATGCAGTGGTACGTGGACGAAAAGATCATTCCGTTCGCCAATACGCTGGTGATGCAGGGTGATGACGTCGTCGACGTGCATTTCTATGGCGCGCCCGGCAATGCCACCCAGCAGACAGTCGCCGAGGACACGATCTTCCGCATGCATTCGAGCACTAAGATCGCCTGCTCGATCGCGGCGATGCTGCTGTGGGAAGAGGGCAGGTTTTCGCTTGATGACCCGCTCGAGAAGTTCATCCCCGCGTTCGGGAATATGCAGGTGCTCAAGCGGGATGCAGCGGACATTGAAGACACCGTCCCGGCAGACGGTCCGATCCGAATCAAGCATATTCTCTCGCACACCGCGGGATTGTCTTACGGCTTCATCGAACCAACGTCGGTAATCGACCAGGCCTACAGTGGATCTGGTATCAATCCGATGTTGCCCGGTTCGAAACTGACCTTGGAGACTCTGTGCGAATCGCTGGGTCCGCTGCCACTTTGCTACCAGCCCGGTACATTCTGGCGCTACAGTTTTGCGACGGACGTGACCGCACGACTGATCGAAGTGCTGAGCGGTCAACGCTTCGATGAATTTCTGAAGGATCGCTTGTTTAATCCCCTCGGCATGAAAGACACCGACTTTTTCGTGCCTGCAGATAAGTTGAACCGCTTCAGCACGATGTACCTGCCGGCCGACCCAATGGACCCGATGAGTGCATGTGCCGGCGCGATGGATTCGCCTGAGAGCACCAACAACGGCGAACGCCCAACATTCCTATCCGGGGGCGGCGGACTGATGTCGACGTTGGTCGACTACCTCGCTTTCAGCAGAATGATCATCAACGACGGTATGCACAACGGGCAAACGATCATCAAACCGGAAACCCTGGCCCTGATGAGAACCAATCAGTGTGCCGACGGCGTGGGGGTCAACTTCCCGATGTGGAGTATGCCGGGCACGACCTTCGGGCTCGGCTTCGCGTTGAAGGGCAAACCCGCCGAAGGCGAACCGGGCAGCGCTGCCGGTGAATTTCACTGGGGCGGCATGGCGGGAACACACTTCTGGTGGTCGCCGAATGCCAATATCAGCGGCATCTGCATGACGCAACGCATGCCGGGCTTCTGGCATCCGTTCAGTCACGATTTCAAACGGCTTGCGTACCAGATCGCGGCGTAGTGGATTTGGCTCGAGTCAGGTCTCGAAACCGATGAAGGAGGCGACCTCCGCAACGGGCCTTCGCGTCGAGACGACCTGATTCGCCGCGAACGCGTCATCGGGGTAGCCCATTGCTACACAGATCATGATGACCTGATCGTCCGGAATACCGGCGTGTTCGCGCACCACCGGCGACTGCATGATGCCCTGACTGTTGACCACGGCACCGAGCCCTTTGGACCACGCCGCATGCACCAGTCCGTTGACGACCGCGCCGCAATCGAACTGCGCGATATCACCGCCTTCGAGTTCCCTGTCATACGTGACCACCACGCACAGTGGCGCATCGAACTGCCGGAAACCACGCAGCACCCAATCCTGCCGCCGTTGCTCGTCGTGGCGTTCGATGCCCATTGCCTGAAACAGTTGCACCGCGATCTCGATCTGCCGCTGACGATGAACCCCCTCGTATGCACCATGCGAACGGATCTCCCGGGATGGCTTTACGCCGGCCAGATTGCGCTCGGTATTGCCCTTTCGAATCCGCTCGAGGGGTTCGCCCGTCACCACGTACAAATGCCACGGCTGCGTGTTCATTGACGACGGCGACCGGATCGCCAGCTCGATGACTTCTTCGATGACTTTGCGCGGCACGGGGTCCGGCTTATAGCCACGGATGCTGCGGCGACCGCGGACGACCTCTTCGAATTTCACCGGTTACAACTCCTTCTCAGAACCCCAACAGGCGCGCGTAGCGATCGCGGTGAAACGCCTGGTTGCCGTACAGCGCTTCCAGTACCCGCGCGCGCTTCAGATAGAAGCCGGCGTCGAACTCGTCCGTCATGCCGATACCGCCATGAATCTGGATGAGTTGATTGGACATCTCGTGCAGGAAGTCGCCGATGCGACATTTCGACAGCGCGCAAAGCTCCGGAACATTGGCGGCATTCTCGTCGATTGCGCTCAGTGCGGCTTCGACGCACGAACGCGCCAGTTCCATGTTGCCGAACAGACCGGCGGCACGATGCCCAAGTGCCTGGAACGAACCGATGACGCGGCCGAACTGTTCGCGCGTCTTCAGGTAGTCGAGGGTCATGTCGAACGCTTGCGCGGCAGTGCCCAGCATTTCGGCGCCGAGCCCAGCGCGAGCACGGTCGAGCACGGCGTCGAGCAGACCGGCGCCGTCATTCACCTGCCCGAGTACCGCGCTCGCAGGAACCTGCACGCCATCGAAACGGACGTTGGCATAGCCGCGACTGTCCACGGTGCCGAGCCGCTCGCGGGACAAGCCCGTCGCATCCGCCGGTACTAACAATAGCGTTATGCCGCCACCGCTACCCGGCATTCCACTGGTGCGCGCGGCGACGATGAACGTGGTGGCCGCCATACCTTCGACGACAAAAGCCTTCGATCCATGCAGCGTGAACCCCTCGCCGGTTTTTTTGGCCTCGAGTGCGATCGTCGTCGGTGCATGGCGCGGACCTTCGTCCACCGCGAGTGTCAGGATTTCCGAACCGTCCACCACCTTCGGCAGCAGCGCCTGCTTGTGCGCATCGCTGCCGCCAAGCAGCACCGCGGATGTACCGACCAGCGCGGACGCAAACAGCGGCGACGCGGTGAGTTGCCGGCCCAGTTGTTCCAGCACCACGCCGAACGTGAGGTAGCCGAGGTTCGAGCCGCCGTATTGTTCCGGGATCAGAATGCCCGTCCAGCCCATCTCAACCATCGCCTGCCAGGTAGTCGGCGTGAACCCCAACGGAGCCCCGCTGTCGCGCATCTGGCGAAACTTCTGCACGGGTGATTGTTCGGTGATCCAGGCAACCGCCTGATCCTTGAGCATCGATTGTTCTTCAGTCAGTGCTGCCATCGTCATCAACCCTTCTGCGTCGTCTCGGGCAGGCCGAGAATATTTTTCGAAATGATGTTGTTCTGTACCTCGAACGAGCCACCGTAGATCGACATGGCTTTGCCGCCGAGCCACTCGCGCACGGTGCCGAGTTCGGTTTCCGTGAATGCCGATCCATCCCAGCCGAGGCCTTGGCTGCCCATCAGCTCTACGGTCAGTTCAGCCTTGATCTGCGCCACACGGGTTGCCGAATTCTTGAGAATCGATGCTGCGGCACTCACCTCGACGTTGCCTCGCGCTTCGGCCGTGATACGCGCGATGGTCAGACCGTGTGCCTTCGCATCCATCAGATGATTGGCGATGCGCATGCGCAAATCGGCGTCTGCCAGCTTTCCATCCGCATCGACACCGACGTAGCGCTTTGCCAGTTCCTGTATCGGTGTGGGCTTCGCGCCACTGGCCGCACCGCGCGAACCGGTCTGGCTTTGGCGCTCATGCTGCAGCAGTCGTTTCACCACGCTCCAGCCATCGTTCAGATCGCCGAGCAGGTCGCGCTTTTCGGCAACGGCATCGTTGAAAAACGTCTCGCAGAACGGCGAGGCACCTGCGATCAGTTTGATCGGTCGGGTTTCCACGCCGGGCTGATCCATCGGCAGCATCACGAAGCTGATGCCATCTCGCTTGGCCGCTTTCGGATCCGTGCGCACGACCGCGCCGCACCACTGTGAGATGTCTGCGCCCGAGGTCCAGATTTTCTGGCCGTTCAGCACGAAGTGATCGCCCTTGTCCTCGGCCTTGGTCGAAAGCGAAGCGAGGTCCGAGCCGGCATTTGGTTCGGACAGGCCCAGGCACCAGCGTACTGTTCCACTCGCAATGCCCGGCAGATGACGTTCCTTCTGATCTTCGGTGCCGTATTCCAGCACCGTCGGTCCTACCATCGTGATGCCCATGCCGGTGCTGATCGGGATGTGGTTGAACGCGCCGCCGGCCGTCAACTCTTCATTGATGATTTTGGCCTGGGGATGGCTCAAGCCGCCGCCACCGTATTGTTTTGGCCACGTCGGGGCGCCCCAGCCCTTCGCGGCAAGCCGCCCGCGCCAGACCTCGAGATCCGCGCCGAGGCCGGCATCTTGATTGCCTTCCATCCCGATCGCCTTGCCCGCGAGTGAGGCGGGAAAATTCTCGGCGATCCATTTGCGTGCTTCTGATCGAAATGCGTTCAACTCATTACTCATCCGTGCGCTCTTCCAATTCGTCGGTTTCGATGGGACGTAAGCATGCCATGCCGTTGCCGGTACGTCCCGATTTGAAGGCGTGCGGTACGATGTGTTCAGAGACCGTCCCAACACGAACGTGGAGGAACCGATGAGCAACCCGACGCAACCCATCATGTTGTACGGCGTGCCGTTTTCACAACCGGTGCGCGCCGTGATGTGGCTGATGCTGTACCAGCGCACGCCATTTGAAATGGTACTGGTCAACCCCGGCTCGAAGGGCGACACCGGAAGCCGCAACCCCGCTTACCTGGCAAAAAATCCAGGCGGCACGATTCCGATGGTCGAAGAGCAGGACACCGGCTTCGTGCTTGCCGAGGCACACGCAATCATGTGCTACCTCAGCAACAAGCACGGTTGGAATGATGTTTATCCGACCGATTTCCGGCAGCGTGCGAAAGTGGACTGGTATTTGCACTTCCACCATCGCAATGTCCGCGACGCGTCGGTCGGCCTGGTTGCGCCGAAGATTCGCAAGGATCTGAACATTCCTGAATCGGTACAACAGGCCGCCAGGGCGACTCTGACGAACGCGCTGCGCGCGATCGAATCGGGTTGGCTGGCGAAATCCCAATATCTGACAGGAGCACATCTCACGCTTGCAGACTTTGCGGCCTATGTGGAGATCGGCCAGCTGCAGCCGTGCTTTACGAACGTGTTCGATTTCGACCCCTATCCCAATGTGCGACGTTGGCTGGACGAGATGAAGCAGGTGGACGGGCACGACGACGTGCACGTCGTGTTGACCGAACTGGGCGACATCAGTGTTGAACCACCTGCGATGGAGACGATCAAGAACGCGAACAAAACCGCGCTGGGCGTTTTACGGAGAAGAGTCGGTGAGCTGATGCAATGACTGCGCCGTGCTTCGCCGGGCAGTTCCCTCAACGAAACTGTTGTACCCACCCGTAAGATCGCTCGCGTCGCGGGCCACCGGCACAGCGCGATCGATCAGCCAACAGTTTCTTGCAGGCTATCGACCGCATCCACCCGAGGGCTACTACCGGGCCGCCACGGTTTCGACGTCCTTGATGTGCGCGTTGAGAACGGTGTCGTTGGACAGCGTTGTCCCCGGCACAACGGAAACATCCTTGCCAACGACGTTGTCGCAGGTCCCGGCAGCGATCTCATGCATCTGACCGTCCACACGAACCTCGAGCGGAATCCCGGCGGACGCGTCCTTCGCGCAGATCCTGTATGGCTCGGGCGTGCGACGTTGAGCCACCAACAGCGTGTCTCCATTGCCGATGTCGTACCGGTGTTCCATCTGCAGCATCTGGGCGGTAACGGAGTCTGGCGGCGGAAACACGTTCTGGGCCAGCGCCGGCACGCTGAATCCGTATAACAACGTTGTGCCGAGTGCGAGCGGAGAAAAGAGCTTGGCGAAATGAGATTTCATGATCGAACTCCTGCGCAAATGACGCGCTACTCATACCTATTTGATCGGACTGGTCGGTCGCAGAATGGTTCGTCGCGTGCGTTCATACCGTCCGACAGCCGAAGGCATGTCCCGATGCCTCCGGCGCTCAGGTTTTCTCGAGGCGCAGCGCCAGCATCGCCGGCAGAAACAGCAATACCAGTGGCACACCGGCGAACAGGCCGAAGATGATCGCCGTCGCCAACGGCTGCTGCAGTCCCGATCCGCGGCTGAAGCCCACCGCCAGCGGCAGCAACGTCAGGATCGCGATCAGTGCCGACATCAGAATCGGTCGCAGCCGGTTCGCGCCGGCATCTTTCAGATCGGATACGTTTATTGCCCGGTCGGTCGGTATCTCCGCGAGGTAGAAGATGATGAGTTCGGACACCATACCGATCACCATCGTCAGCCCCATCAACGCCGAAATGTTGAGTTCGATGCCGGTGATCCAGAGGCCCAGCAACACACTCGACGCAGCGAGCAGAATCGTCGCGATCGCCGCCAACGACCAGAATATGTGGCGGAACAGCACGGTGATGAGCAACAGCGCGAGCAGCAACGCGGCACTGAACACCATTGCGAGATCGTGAAAACTCTGCTGCTGCTGTGGATACAGGCCGCCATATTCAACGCGGATACCCGCTGGCAGACCGAGCCCCGTCACTGTCTTGCGTACCTCGGCCATCGCAGAGCCGAGATCGCGTCCCTCGAGGCGCGCGGTCACGCCGATGAACGGCGCGAGCTGCTCGCGTTCGAGTTGCTTCTGTCCCGTAGCGATTGAAATCGTCGCTACCTGACGCACGTTGACGCGGTGGCCGTCCGGCGCGCGAAGCGCAAAGTTGCCAATTTGATCGATGCGCTGGCGCAGGTCGGCGGGGGCACGAACCCGGACCGCGATCAATTGCTCGCCGACGCGTACGTCGGTGGCGATCTGGCCATCCACCCAGGCGCCCAACTGATCCGCGACCGCCTGCGGGTCGAGTCCTTGCTGCGTGGCGGCACCCCGATTCACCTTGACGTTGATCGCGCTGCCGGCAACCCGCAGTCCATCGACGACTTCGACCACGCCGTCGATTTTTGCAATCGCGGTACCGACATCCGCGGCCGCTTTTTCGAGTGCGGGCTCGTCGTCGCCGAACAGTTTTACCTCGATGGGTTGCGGGACGGCCGTCAGGTCGCCGATCAAATCTTCCATCAACTGCGCGGTCTCGATCTGCAGTGCCGGTACCGTGGCTGCCACCTGGTCCCTGATGCTTGTCATCACCGCTTCGATGTCGCGCCGCTTGCCGTCTTTCAAGCGGATGAAATAGTCGCCTTCCGAAGGTTCGGTGAGGCCACCACCGAGTTGCACGCCGGTGCGGCGCGAGTAGCTGGCGACCTCGGGTGTGGACGTAATGATCTGCTCGACCTGACGCAACATCGCGTCGGTATCGTCCAGTGCCGTTCCAGGGGGCGCGACATAGTCGAGAATGAAGCCACCCTCGTCCATCTTCGGCATGAACCCTGACGGCACGTTGATGAAGCCGGCGATACCGATGATGCTGAGCGTGATCCCGACGAATACGACAACGATTCCCGGCCTTCGCAAAATCGATTTGGTTGTGCGCGCATATCCACGCAGCAATGGCGCCATGACCTGTTCGCCGCGCTCGACTTGATTGGCGTCCTTCTCCGTCAGCCAGCGCGCCGCGAGAAGCGGCACCACGTAGCGTGCAAAAAGGAACGATATGCCGAGCGCCGCAACCATCGTGACGGCGAGCGACTGGAAGAAGCCGCCGGTGACACCGGAGATGAACGCCAGCGGCAGAAATATCAGAATCGTCGCGCTCGTCGAGCCAACGAGGGGCCGGCTCATCTCGGCCGCACCGGCAAGCAATGCCTGCGCGCTGGCGTCACCCTTCTCATGCAGACGCCGCATCATGTGCTCGAGCACGACGACGGCGTCGTCGATCACCAGCCCGACGGCAGCGGCAATGCCCCCCAATGTCATCATGTTGAAACCGAGCCCGAGTAACAGCAGCGCGATGCAGGCCGCCGCGAGCACGGCGGGCAGCATCAGCCCGGTCAGCACCATCAGCCGCCAGGAGCGCAGGAACGCGAATAACACCAGACCCGCCAGCACGGCACCGATGAAGATTGCATCCCTGACCGCGTTGGCGGCGCCCACCACCAATTCTGACTGGTCATAGAAGGGCGTAACTTTGACGCTGGGTGGCAGTGCGGCGGCATCGAGGCGCGCCTGCACCTCTTTGACGATCTTGACCGTGTCGCCCCCCAATGCCTGGCGGACATTGATCAGAACCGCGGCTTGTCCGTTTGAATTCACCAGTGAGTAAACCGGCTGCGTCGCGCTGCGTATCGTGGCGACCTCACCAAGCCGCACCACACCGGCACCCGCAGTGCCGCTGACCGAAAGCGGCATGTTGCGCAGATCGGCAATGCCAGTGATCTGGTTGTCCACCAGCACCAGAAACAACTGGTGCTGATCTTCGATGTGGCCGATGCCGGTCACCGCGTTCTGCGCTGTGAGCGACGCTGTGACATCGGCCAACGTGAGGCCCAACGCGCTGAGCCGGGCAGGGTCGACGTTGACCGCGAATTCCCGCGGTGCCGCACCCAATATGTCGACACCCGCCACGCCATCGACCGAGATCAGTGACGGAAGCAATTGCAGTTCGGCAATCTGGCGCAGATCAGCCGGGGTCAGCGTTGCCGACGTCAACGCGATGCCGAGCACCGGAAATATCGTCGGGTCGGCGCGCCGCACATTGAACCGAATCCCGGTCGGCAGATCGGGCAGAATCGTAGCGAGTGCCGCTTCGGTGCCCAACGTAGCCGCCACCATGTCCTGTCCCCAGGCGAAATCGACCGAAACCTCGGCGGAACCTCGGCTGGTGGTCGAGCGCACGCTCTTTGCGCCGGGCACCGCACGCAGCGCGATTTCGATCGGCCGGGTGATCGCCGCTGCCATCGTTGCGGGGTCGCGGACCCCCGCGTCGATCGAAACGGTCGCGCGCGGGTAGCTGATGAAAGGAAACAGGCTGACGGGGAGTTGCGTGGCAGCGAAGACGCCCGCCGCCGTGATCAGCAGCGCAGCCAGCAGTATGGCGGCACTGTTCCGCTCCACGCCAGACCTCATGTCGACCCTGTCGAAGGCGACGCCGATGCAGATTTCGAGTGCGATCGGGTTCGCACGGACAGTCCGTCGCTGACCGCGGCCGCACCCGTGGTGACCACCTCGTCACCTACCGAGATACCCGAGACGACGGCAATGCGATCGCCATCTCTGCCGCCGGTGACAATGTCGCGGCGATGTGCTGTCCCGTTGGCTACCGTGTACACGTACGGCTGACCACCATCGTTGAGTACGGCCTCGTACGGGATGGTGATGGCATCCTTCGTTCGCGACACGGTGATATCGCCCTGTAGCGGTTCGCCGGGTGCAAGTTTGGCGGCGCCTGGAACAATTGCGATGATCGACGCAAGCCGCGTGACAGGATCAACCACGGGATCGACGGCTACGACGGCTAGACTGAGGGGCGCGCCGCCGCTCGCCGGCGTAACCCCTATCGGATCCCCTGGCGAAACCCGTTTCGCCAGGGTTGGATCGATGCCGAAGCGCGCCCGCACGTCACCGTCCGCCGTGACAACGGCGACCGTGGCACCGAGCGCCACGAGATCACCGGTCGCGAAAGCGATGCTGGTGACGGTACCGGCAATCGGCGAACTCAGTACCAGGCCGCGCTCTCGCAGGCTCGCGAGCGCGGCGTCGGCAGATGCCGCCGCGGCGCGGGCGGCTTCCACGTCGGCATCCGCGACCAGACCGTCCGCGCGCAACCGTTTGGCGCGCTCGGCCGCGGCGTCGGCCTGGCCCGCGGTCGCCGCCGCCTGCGCGATCACGACCTTTGTCGCGGGGCTCGGCGAGAGCTTCGCAACCACGTCGCCAGGTTGCACGCGGCTGCCGAGCGGTGCGGCGATCGCTGCGAGCAGGGCCTCGACCGGTGCGACCAACGCGCGTTGTCCGGATGGATCGGCTGCCACATCGCCGTAGACGGTGACCAATTCCGACACGACGCCTCGCGTTGCAGTTGCAACGTCAACCAATGCACTGGGGGGCGGATCCGGGACTGCCGGCTTCGAACAAGCGTTGATCACGATGAGCAGCGCTACCGAAATGAATGTCTTTCTCATGGATTCCACGATTCCCTGGGCACCCCGGTCAACAATTCCAGTGCAACGCTTTGCTCCGCGATCCCCTCTTCGATACCGGTCAGCAACAGTTGCTTGTCGCGTAGCGATTGCGCGGCCGCAATTGCGGTGGCCACGGCCAGATCGCCGCGCGCGGCTGCGCGTTGTGCAGTCGCTACGTATTTCTCGAGCGCCGGAATTTCCGGCGCGATATCGCCACGCTGGCGGTACAGTTCGGTGAGGTTGTCGCTCACAGCTGCGAGTTCGGCACGGGTTTGGAACAAACGGTTTTCATACTCGGCCTTCAACGCCGCGCGGGTTGCACGTTCGATTGCGATCTTTCCTTGGTTGCGGTTCCACAGTGGCAACGTGAAATCGACGACCGGCCCCAGGAATCCGTTGTTGCTGTTGTCGCGCGATGCGGCAATGCCGATATTGAGCGTCGGAAACTGGTTGATGATGGCCTGGCGGACCTGTGCTTCTTCGGAAGCGTAGCCGGCGCGCAGCGCGGCCAGGTCGAGTCGTTGGGAGCGTGCAATCTCGAACAGCGCGCGTAGCTTCGGTGGGGGACTTGGCAGCGAGCTCCCGGCAATCTGCAGCGGCCAGCCCGGCGGCAACCCGGTGAGGCGGTGCAGCTCGGCGCGTGATTTGGATAGCGCGATGTTCGCTTGTTGCGCGCGGTCGACCGCGTCGAGGTAGGAGAGGCGCGTGGTGGTAAGCTGGTCCGGCGACAGGTCGCCGCGTCCGGCGGCGCGCAGCGAGCGTTCCAACAGGTCCTGCGCGCTGTGCTGGTTCGCCCGGGCGAGGTCGGCGATACGCTGCAGATGCACCAGCCGTATCGCTTCCAGTCTCGCAGCGCCGGTCGTCTGCCATTCCGACCAGGCCACATCGAGGCGGACCTGCCGTTGCGTGGACCCGGCCGCCTCGATGCGCGCGCGCCGGGTCCGCAACGCGTTGATATCCTGCACGAGCTGTGTCCCGTAGGTGCCGCTGGCCGCGCTTGCGGGACCGGATGT
This sequence comes from uncultured Gammaproteobacteria bacterium, assembly GCA_963735085.1. GTDB lineage: Bacteria > Pseudomonadota > Gammaproteobacteria > Pseudomonadales > Azotimanducaceae > DATJGR01. The sequence continues at coordinate 705,973 of CAVTJP010000002.1, read as the reverse complement.
GACGAGCTCTGCGCTGAGCGACAGACTCGGGTCGGGCATCAACCGCGCGTCGAACAGCTGCGCATCCGCTACGCCAGCGCGCACCCGCATCGCTTCGAGTTCGGGGTTCCGGACCAGCGTAATCAGCGCGATCGCGTTCGGATCGAGCGGTGCCACGAGATTCACGGGGGCCGGCTGCAGGTATGGGCGCTGGATTGCAGATGTCGCTTCACTGAGCACAGCGGCGACCGGCGGCGCGAGTGTCACGGCGTCGGTGTCGAGTGGGATGGCATGGTAGGTGGCACACGAAGCCAGGACTGCCACCAATGCCCCCAGCGCAGGCCGGGCCTTCACCGATGGCGTCACCGTTGCAAGACCCACCTTCAACGCGATGCTCGCCCTGTCCCGCGTGGCGCAGGAACGGTACCGGCGCCAAGCGCCACGGTGATCAACGTGCCGCTGCCGTCGCTGCTCTCGATTGTGAGCTGCCAGCCGATATGGCTGCAGACCCGCTGCACGATGCTCAAACCGAGACCTCCGCCGGTGTCGGCCGCACCCGCACGTGCACGCTGCGAATACGCGCGACTGATTGCCTCGGCGGTCATACCGCGACCGTTGTCGCACACGACGATCCGATCCGCGTCAAGACGAATTTCGATGCTGTCTGCCATCGAATGTTGTAGCGCATTGCGGATCAGATTGTTCAGCACGATTAATGCCGCAGTCTGTGGAACCTCCACTGACACCGGTTCGACCGATACGAGGCGCAATGATTGACCACGCTCGGGGTAGTCGGTGGCGTGCGATTCGACGAGTTGGATCAACAGCCGATCGAGGCGCCAGGGTTCGCTGGCAGTACTCGGCACGGGATGCGGTTCGCGCGCGAGAAACAACAATGCCTTCAGCACATCGTTCATCGAGTGCGTGGTTGCTGCGATGCGCTGTAGCGGCGCGGCCGACTGCGCCGGCAGGGCCGGACCATTCTGCAGCACGTCGACGGCGCCGGAGATCACGGCAATCGGCGTTGTCAGTTCGTGTGAAACCGCATTGATGAAGGCGCGCTCGCGTTCGACGAAGCCGCCAATGCGTTCGAGCAATCCGTCGATCGACGCTGCAATATCGCTGACTTCGGCCACCGGGTAGGTCTTGTCGAGCTTCGGTACGCGGTCGGCGGCGGCGAGACCGCGTACCGATGCCGCGAGATCGAGTACGGAATCCGCCGCACGCGCTGCAACGAACCGGGCGACCAGCCAGATAAGGATGGCGAGCAACGCACCGAACGCCATCACCTGATTCCAAACCGATTGCTCTACGGCTTCGTTGATGCTGGTGTCGTAGCTCAGATAGCGGCGTTCATCGCCTGCGTCGACGACGAGCACCGCGTGCTGGTGGCCGTCGAGCATCACGCCGTCGTGGAATCCGGGCTTCAGTGCAGCGAGTGGGGCAGGTAGGTCGTCCGCAGATGCGGATGGGCGACCGCTCGAATAGACACTCAGTAGCCCGGTGGTGTGTGCTGACGACGCGGCAGTGGCGCGCCTGCCCTGCGTTGTCGGGAGGTGCATCGTCGGGAGCTCTGTTGTGATGAGCTCACTCGCTACGCTGCTCAGCATGGCATGCCAGACTGAACGCTCGAGCCTTTCGTTGACATATGCGCCGACCAGCACGACGGCCAGAGTGATCCCTAAACCGAATGCGACCAGCAGACGCGATACTCGTGTTTGCAGGCTGATTTCACGCATCCGGAGGCATCTCCGCCAACCGATAGCCGGTGCCATGTACGGTGTGGATCAGCTTCACGGCGAAGCGCCGATCGATCTCACGCCGCAGCAGCGACATATGTGAACGCAACAGGTCGGCATCGGGTACTTCGTCTCCCCAGATCAGGTATTGGAGGCGTTCGCGCGCGACCACGTGTGGCGATTCGCGCATCAGCAACTCGAGCAGGCGTCGTGGAGTTGGCCCGAGTTGAATTCGCGCACCGGCGCGCCATATCTCGTGTGTCAGCGTGTCGTAGGTCAGATCGCCGATGTCGAGGACCGGTGGTCCCGCCACGTCGCCGCGTACGCGGCGGATCAGCGCCTCGATGCGCGCTTCGAGTTCGCCGAGCGAGAATGGTTTCGCCAAATAGTCGTCTGCGCCCGCTTTGAAGCCGGTCAGTTTGTCGCTGACTTCGCCTTTCGCCGTCAGCATGACGATCGGTGTGGCGACATGCGCCTGCCGGCGCAGCCGCTCGCAGACCGTCGGCCCATCGAGCCGCGGCAGCATCCAGTCGAGGATCACTGCGTCGTATTCGCGTGTCGCGGCGAGGTGCAGACCGGATTCGCCGTCCGGCGCCGCGTCCATCGTGTAGCCGCGCGCTTCGAAATACTCGAACAGGTTCGCCACCAGCGCCTGGTTGTCTTCGATTACAAGGAGTCGCATCGGCCATTGTCCTCGGCTTGCCGGAGAGCATGACACGGACGATGTGAAAAAAATGTCGCGATGCGGCAGGATGCCATCGGGTCGTCCGCTCCGCGACGTGGGAGAAGTTCATACCCGACGGTATCGATTGGCTGCGGCGCATCGGGTCCGATGCGGACTGATGCGGTCATTCCAGTGTGTTGCGGGCGCGTCGTGCGGAACCCCGACCGTTGCATCGTGTTCGAACTCATCAAGGAACACGTGGACTATTCGCGAATGTTGGTGGTATCGCCACGAGTCGCTCTCGAACGGCACGAACGAATTTCCGGAATCCTCGTAACGAACCAGCCGCGGCAGGATGGTATCGCCCGAGCTACCCGCGGTGGCTGACCGACCAGCAAGAACGATGAACGCGCACGTCGTGCGGTGCCGTGCTGTTACAAAGAATTTCGGCTCTGAAGCGGCCAGCGTGCGGGCGCTCAGAGGCGTGGACCTCGATGTTCACTGTGCGGAGCTGCTCATGCTCGTAGGCCCGTCAGGATGCGGCAAGACGACCTTGATCTCGATCATTTCGTCGATCCTCGACTTGGACGGTGGTACATGTGAGGTGCTCGGCCAGGACGTTCGGAGCATGAGCAAGCGTGAACGCGCCAGGTTTCGCGGCGAATCTATGGGGTTCGTCTTCCAGGCGTTCAATCTACTGCCCGCGTTATCGGCGGTGGAAAACGTTGCGGTACCGTTGTTGCTCCGCGGGGTGAAGCGCGCTGAAGCCGAGGCGAGGTCGCGTGCGTTGCTGGAAACGGTTGGGCTCGCCGCCCGCGCCAACGCGAATCCAGTCACACTCAGCGGCGGCGAGCAACAGCGCGTCGCCATCGGTCGTGCGCTGGTGCACGATCCGAAGCTGATCATCTGCGATGAGCCTACTAGCAATCTCGACACGCGACGAGGCCGCGACATGATGAGGATTCTTCGCGACGTCGCGCGCGCACCCGAGCGGACCATCATCGTCGTTACCCACGACACCCGGATGCTCGAATACGCCGACCGAGTTGCGCGGATGGAGGATGGCAAGGTCGTCGAGATCGGCGCCGGTCCGTGCCAGCAGAACACGTGAAGCGGATCTATGTCCTCGTGGTCGTCGCGATCATTGGCGTGACGATTGCGTTGTACGCGGTGATCGACAGCAATCGCGTGGCGCCTGCAAACATATCTGCGATGCCCGCCCAACGCGTGCCGTTCGCGTCATACGTGGCCGGTTCCGGCATCACCGAAAGCGCCGGCGGGGGCAATGTCTCGGTCGCCACGTCCGTGTCCGGTGTGGTCCGTGAAGTCGACGTTCGCGTCGGGGATCAGGTCAAGCTCGGCGATCCGTTGTTTAGGATCGACGATCGAGATCTGCGGTCGCGGCTGGTAGTCGCGCAGGCCAACGTTCGACAGGTGTTGGCGGCACTGGCGATTCCCAGGCATAGGCTTGAGTTCCTGTCGCATTTGCGACAGCGCGACAAATCGGCGACCAGCGTCGAATCGTTGGATGCCGCACGCGATGCCGTTGCCGCGGCCGAGGCGGCACTCGCTTTGGCGAAGGCCAATGCGGCACAGATCGAATCGGACATCGAACGACTGCTGGTCCGCAGCCCCGCGACCGGCCGCGTGCTGCAGGTCAATATTCGCGTCGGTGAGTTCGCTGCAACCGGGGCGTCCGGGAAGCCTCTAATGTTGCTCGGCGACGAAAACCGAATGTATCTGCGTCTGAATATCGACGAGACTGATGCCGACCGTGTTCGCACCGACGCTTCGGCCGTCGCTTACGTGCGCGGTGACCCACGCGTCGCGATTCCGCTGCGCTTCGAATACATCGAACCCTACGTCATACCCAAGACATCTCTGACGGGGCGCACTACGGAGCGTACCGACTTACGCGTGCTGCAGGTGATCTACAGCTTTGAGCGCGATGCATTGCCGGTGTATCTCGGCCAGCAGATGGATGCGTTTATCCAGACGGCGCCCGCCCGGCAGGATACCGCGACCGAGGCGCATTGATGCTCCGCATCGCGCTGCAGATGCTTGTCGCCGATCGCGCAAAGTTCGGCGGGCTGCTGTTCGGGATCGCATTTACGTCGTTCCTCGTGACCTTCGCGGCGTCGTACTTCTGTGGATTTATGACCCGGGGCTTCTCACTGATTTCGGAGAATGCGACCGTCGATGTCTGGGTAATGGACCCGGCGGTCGTCTCCGTCGCGCAGACGATCAACATGCCGACGTCGGCGCTGTATCGAGTCCGCGGCGTGGACGGCGTGCGATACGCGGTTCCACTCACACTCGGCACCGCCGATGCGCGCTTCGCGAACGGCAGCTTCCAGACGTTCCAGGTTGTCGGCGTGGATGACGCGACTTTGGCAGGCGCGCCATCGCTTCCTGGAGGAAACCTCAGCGGGCTTCGCACCCCCGACGCAGTGATCGTCGACGCAGGTGGTACCACGGGGAAACTGCAGACACCGGTGCGTCTGGATGACCAGTGGCCGCACGATGGCGCGCATCTCGGGGTTCCGACTCGTGAACTCGCGAAGGGCGACGAACTGTTCATCAATGACCAGCGCGTGCGCGTTCTCGGCGAATCCCACGGATTGGCAAGGTATCCACCGCGACCGTTGCTCTATACGACATGGTCGAATGCGCTGCGCATCCTACCCGTCGAGCCGCATATGCTGACGTTTGTGCTGGTTCGGGCCGCCGCCGGCGTTTCGCCGGAAGAACTTGCGGCGCGGATCGCCCGACACACTGGCCTTCGTGCGCGGGCCGCTGAAGATTTTAAATCGGACACCGTCCGCTGGTTCCTCGTCAACTCAGAGGACGTCGGTGACATCGCCTCAATGCTGACCCTCGCGATGACGATGGGCTTTGGCGTGACCGGCGTTATGTTGTTCATGTTCACGCACGAAAACCAGAAACCATATGCCGTGCTGACTGCAATGGGCGCATCGACCGAAACGCTTGTTGCCATGGTTCTTGCCCAGGCGGCGCTATGTGCACTGCTCGGCACCGGCATCGGCCTGGGCGTATGTGGCATCGCCGGAGAAGGCGTCATCGGGCTGGGATTTCCATTCCGCATGATGTGGTTCACTCCATTGGTCGGGATCTTTGGTGTGCTGCTTGTCTCAATGGCGGCAGCACTGATCAGCGTTCGGCCCGTGCTGGCGCTGCAACCCGCCGAAGTTTTTTCGGCGCGATAGCCGCAGCGGTATCGATGCGGGGGAGCTCGTTTCAAGGTATCAATCGTCAGCGTGCGGCATCAGCGTCTCGGCGTTTGCGGCAGCCGGCGAGCGTTACCTTCGCCATTCCTGGCAGAGCTGAGTCCGGCACACCTTTCGGTGGACCGATACACGCGGGTGCCCCACCATCGAAGCCGAGAACGCCAAAACGAGACTGATCAAGAACGTGTACGAACTCGCTCTCAAAGAAAATCTGCGACGCGGCCCGACAATGCGACAGACAAACCGCCAACCTCGCCTCTAATCAACTACTCATGACGCGTGGCGGCAAGATTGTGACACTCGGAGATGACAAGCCCGGGCAACAGCCGGTCGGCGAGCTGCAAATTGCGCGCGACAAGCGCCTCGTGCGCGGCATGCTGAAAGGTGACCAGCGTGTGCTGCAGGCCTTCTACGACGAATACTTCCCCAAGTTGTACCGCTACGTCGCGCGACGCATGGCATCGCCGCGCGATATCGACGAGGTGGTGTCGAGTGCGCTTGCGAACGCCGCGCGGCGCATCGAAACGTATCGAGGGGAAGCGACGTTACTGACGTGGCTGATTCAAATTTGCCGCCACGAAGTGGCGAAGCGCCACACCCTGCTGGCGCGAGAAGACTTGACGGTCTCATTCCTCGATGACGACATCCTGCGCGCGGCCGTCGAATCCCTCGAAGCGGCGGAACTTGACGAGCCCGAGGCGGCCGCGCACCGATCCGAGCTCGTCGCACGCATTCAGACGGCGCTCGATCAGCTGCCGACGCGCTACGCGGATGCACTCGAGTTGAAATACTTCGAAGGCTTCAGCTCGAAGGAAATCGCCGCTCGCTTTGGCATCGGCGACCTCGCAGTGCAGTCGTTGCTGGCCCGCGCACGCGGCGCGTTCAGAGAGATCTGCAGCCTGACCTTGAAGCTCGATGGCCCTGCCGGACACAACGTCTCGGAGGAGGGAACATGACAAACCACGATGACAACAACTTTGAAGATGACCTGCTACCGCGCCTGTTTCGCATGCTTGGGCCTAGAGCCCAGGTGCCACCGGAGATGAGACGACGTTGGGAAACGACATTCAGCGCCGAGCTGGCGCGGAGCGTTGCCGCAAGGCGGCATCGGCGTGGCCGGGTTATGGCTGGGGGATTCGGCGCAGTCATGCTGTTGGTGCTGGCAGGTTATCTGCTGCGTCAGCCGTCGCCGGACCACGACGCTGTGGTCGCCGATACCACGCGCGTGACGATGGTATCGGGCGATGCCACCACCGAAGGCGTTGCAAGCGGGGCGCTGGTGGTTGGTGAAGACCTGTCGTCCGGGCAGACGATCCGAACCGGGCCGCGCGCGCTGTTGGCGCTGACGTACCGGAATACCGACGTCAGGTTGAACTCCGAATCGGTGCTCGTCATGGAGCCTACGGGGCTTCAGCTGGTTCAGGGAGAGGTCTATGTCGACGCCGGCACGTTGCCACGTCATGGTCCAGCCGTGATCGTTGAAACGCTTTTCGGTGCAGTCACGCACGTGGGGACCCAGTTCGCGGTTGCGGTGACCGACGCGGGCATGACGGCGACGGTGCGCGAAGGCGCGGTGGCGTTCAGTTCCGGCCCCGAGCGCCGGACGATAAGCGCCTCGGCCGACGCCGCCACGCAGATCGTGGTCTCGGCGACGGGTATCGAGACGCGAAGCGTTCCGCGCACCGGCAACGACTGGGACTGGACGGTCGCCGCCGCGCCTGGTTTCATCGTCAACGATCAAACAGCCGATGCGTTTCTGGTCTGGGCGGCGCGTCAGACGGGCGCGAATCTGCGCTATAGCAATGACGCGGCGCGATATCACGCCAAGACCGTTTTGCTGCACGGCGACGCGCGGCCGCTGTCGGTTGCGCGGGGTCTGGATGTGATCAACGCGACGACCGACCTGGCGGTCGATGCGGCGGACCCACAAGCGATGCGAGTGAGCATTCGCGGTGCACAGCGCTAGAACGCGACCGTGACGCCGAAGGTAGGGACCCACGGCAACAGCTTCTCGTTGCTGGGAAACAACCGCAGGTTGGTTGCGGACTCGTCGAAACTGTAGTCGACGCCACCCTGATTGGCAGAGTCCAGCGCGTTGGTCACATCGGCGTGCACGGTAATCGACGCATGGCCGTACGGCCAAGTGTGACTCGCGCTGACGTCGAGTGACATGTAATCGTCCAGCATGTTCCTATCGTAGATTGCGGCGAGCGGTAGTTGCGTGCCGATTGGCACCGAGCCGGGCAGGCGCGATGTGCGCCAGCCCGAATGCCAGGTGATTCGGCCGGACAGCGCGGATGCTTCGTCCTGCCAAACGAGTGAGGCTTGCACGGTGTTGCGTTGCGCCCAACCGCGCGGTTGCCACTGCCCCCCAATTCGATCGTCTGCATCGAGGTAGCTGTAGTGCAATGCACCGGACAGCTCGGACGAGAAATCCAAACGTACCTGCATATCGAGGCCACGCGCGCGCGCCCGACTGGTCGTGATCGCGACGCGATCGGGTGCCAGTTCCGGCAGCAGGACGAACGGGTTGAAGATGTTTTGGAAGCGTACGCGCGTTGCCTCGTAGTCTTTGTAAAAGGCTTCGATACCGAATTGAACACCCACGTGCGGATCCCAACTGAGACTGCCGATGTAGTGATCCGATTGTTGCGCCGAGAGGAAATGATCGAGTCCGTCGGCCACCTTCATCTCCTGGATGCCTTCTGGTTGGTAGTAGCGCCCCATTGCGAAGCGCATAGTTATCGTGTCGGTTGCGTTCCAGCGAATGCCGAACCGCGGCGACACCTGCGACGGAAAGCCGTTCGTGTAGTAATCCTGGAAGTCCCATCGAATGCCGGGTTGCAGCGCGATTCGATCGAACAGCCAGAATTCGCCCGACCAGTAGACACCACCGGACCAACCAGACGGGCTGGTGTGAATATTGAACGTCTCGATCTGCGGACCGCCCAATAGCGCCCCGATGGGGCCGCGGTCGATGAGTGCGGCGGAATCGTAGTGACTGTGCGCGTATTCGGCGTCGAAGCCGAACTCCATCAGGTTCGCGTCGTGCGAGTAGGTGAAGTCGCTGCGCAACACGTATTTTTCCATCTCCTGGCTGTAGCGGAGGAAGCCGACTGACTCACCGGGTTCGAGATCCTGCTCGGTCTTGTTCCGATCTGACGTCACATAGGTGAGCAACGTGGAACTGCGCAGCGAGTTCGAGTGGTTCATATCGAACCGCGTCCACCAGTACGACGTATCGATATCGGACCCGGCAACCTCCTGGTGGTCGGTGATGGAAATGTTGTCGCGCGACGCGATCAGACCGGCGGAGACCTTGACGTCGTCGCTGATGCGGTGGCCGACGCGCACGTAGGCATCATCGAATTTCGGGCTGCCCCAATGCGGGTCGAGCCAGTCTGCCAGCACCTCGAGATTGCCGTGGCGCACCGACGCGAGCCAATCCGTCGACTGGTCGTCCGAGACACCACGTGTATTGGCGAATGTCGCCAGCGTTGACACCCCCAGTTCGGTGCGGGGCACGATATCCGCTTGGTGCGTCGAAACATCGACGACACCGCTCATCCGATTACCGTACCGGGCGGGGAAGCCGCCGGTGTAGACGTTGATCTCACTGACCAGCGCGCTATCGATACTGCTAAAGAAACTCTGAAAGTCGGCCAGGTGGTAGGGGTCGAGCAGTTCGACGCCATCGAGCAACGTGAGCGTTTCGTCGTCGACGCCGCCCCGCACCAGTGGTTTTGCCGAGATGCCGACCGACGCCATCCCCGGGAGGGTGTTGGTGGCCCGCATCACATCTCCTGCAAGAGCCGGAGTGATGTCGAGTTGCCCCGCCGAAAGGGTGACGGCGGAGTCGGTCGCGATGCCTGCGGGGAGTACGTGCCGCGAACCGGTGATGATGACGTTCTCAATTTGCGACAGCGGTTGCAGCACGATCACGTCGTTGGCGGCGGATACCGATATCGTCCGGGGATGATAGTCGCGCGCGCGAATCGTGACCGCGGCTGTCGATCGCGACGGCAGCTTGAGCGCAAACCATTCACCGGCCGCCGTCGCGTCGTGCAGTGTGTGTTCGCCGGGTACCTGATACTCGATTTTGTCTATCGGCTCGCCGCTCGCGGAGACGATGTGCAGCGTGATCCAGAATGAGGTCGCGGACGTGCTCACCACCAGCCAGCTGTTGCCGCGACGCGCAAATTTCAGACCCAGAGCCGGAAGGGCGGCTTGCACGTGCTCGAATGTGATCACGCCGACATCGATGCGTTGTGAGGCGGTCACCAGATCGTTGCTGTAGAAGATCTCGTAACCTTGGCCTCGCAGCGTCGACAACGCGTCGATCAATGAAACCGGCGAATCCGCTTGCGCGCCAAGCGTCCACGCGACACAAACGAGCTGCACAACTACGAGCGCGCCAATTCGCCAAGGCTTTGGCCGAACTCCCTGTCCACAATCGGATGATTGACGAATCACGGGTTCAACGCAGTTGTTGGATACCGGCGCCCATCCTCGACGGATTTCTCCGACACGTTGCCTCCTATGTGGATCAGATGTTCGCCGGTAGTCTCGAACCATCTGGACTCGTACGTGTTAGCTTGAGGGCAATGCTTGGAGATGTCAGCTATGAATTCGAGAATGGCGACGTTGACGATTCTTGCGTTGAGCGCATCGCTACTGCTGGTGGTTGCTTGCCTTGTCGTTACAGAATTACGCAAGCCGAACATCATAGGCAAGGTAGAGAGGGTCGGCGTCGAAGCCATCGACACGATCGTGAAAGCGCGAATTGATACTGGCGCGGGCGTGACTTCGTTGAATGCACGAATCGTGGAAGTAACGAGATCAACGACGTCAGGCAAGCCGGACAGAGTCAAGTTCGAGGTAAAGGACGACGCCGGCAAGACCAGGATTCTCAGCAAGGATGTCGTGGAGTGGCAGCAAATCAAAGACAAGGGGTCCGATGGCTACACCACGCGACCGGTTGTAAAGCTGGACCTGTGTCTTGGCGGGAAGGAAATCTACGGACGAGTGAATTTAGTCGATAGGAGCAATTTCAGATACCAACTCCTGATCGGCAGAAATTTCCTGGAATCGAGTGATTTCGTTGTAGACGCCCGCACGGAACTGACCAGCCACGGATCCAGGTGCAAGTGACGCGAAATCCGTCCTCGACGGAGACAGGGTAAGCGCCGTCCCCTGTGGGTTGCGAGTTCCCCTGGGGTTCATGGGGTCGCGCAACCCCGCTGAAGGATTGTCTGACAGAACGACAGAAAATGTGACGCGGCGGTCTCTGTCAAAAGTGAACCGCCCTCGTTCGGGCGTTGGGAGGAAGGTAACCGTGACAACTCATACTCGGCTCTGGATTTCACTCGCTGCGGCTATGCTCATCCTCGGATCGGGTGGCCTCCGGGCTTCTCCCGGAGGTGATCAGAACGTGTGTTCTGGTTCCGCCAAAGTGTTGAGGACCGCCTGCGGCTTCGACAGCGCGGATAATTACCGGGTAACGTTGGCCTCGTGTATGAATCTCACGGACGCCGCTTCGCGCAACAGCTGCCTTGCTGACGCGCAGTCGACGCGTACCGACGACACGAACAACTGTGGCGACGTATACAACGCTCGCCTCGAGGTCTGCAACGCGTTGGGCGAAGCGGCATACGCCCCCCCGTTTGGCCCCCCGACGGATCAGAAGAACCATCTCTTCATCAACCCGCTGCACATTGACGCGCACAACGCGAATCCGTATTTCCCGCTGATACAGGGCAGTCAGTGGAAGTACAAGACGACGTATCCCAATGAAGACGGCGATACGGTCACTGAGCAAGACACGGTGACCGTGACGGGCGACACCAAGTTGATCGAGGGGGTCAGGTGCGTGGTTGTGGATGATGTCGTTCAATCGAGCGATGGCACGATCGAAAATACGCAGGATTGGTTCGCGCAAGACCGTGACGGCAACGTTTGGTATTGCGGCGAAATCTCACAGCAGAAGCAAATCAACGACGGTGACAGGCCGTCGAAACCGGAACTCGTCGGGATCGAGGGGTCATGGAAGGCCGGGCGCGACTTCGGCCTGCCCGGCATTCAAATGCTTGCCGAGAAGCATCTGAAGAAGGGCAAGACCTACCGTCAGGAACTGTTGTGGGTCGACGCCGAAGACGTGGCAACGATATTGGACGTGAACGCTAGTGGCCCCCTCCCCAATGTCAACGGTGGCACCTTCCGCTGTAACCACCAGTGCCTGAAGACGCGCGACTATGCTGCGATTGAACCTGATGCCAACGAGCATAAGTATTACAAGAAGGGCGTCGGCCTGATGCTGGAAGTGGATCTCACAAACGGTGCGCGCAACGAACTCATCTCGTACACGCATCCCGACTAACTCAAAGCTTTTCAATCATTGGGTAGGAACGTCGCAAGCTCGGCGTTGTCCCATCCGAAGCGCAGCGCCAACGGGTTCCCTCGGGGGCTCTTGATGTGCGTGTCGCCATGCGTGATGAACAACTGACCGGTGTGCGAATCGATGGCCATCGATCGTCCACCGAGGAACGTCGGAATCGTCCGCAGCACCGTATAGTGATCCTTCGAGTCAATGTGAACCACGGTGAGCGTACCGTCGCCGTTGGGGCTGAATACGCGGTGGCGCGCTGGATCGAGCGCCACGTCGTCGCTAAACGCGCCGATCGGAATGGTCGCGACGTTGGTTCCGGTAGCGGGGTCGATCACGACCATGAGTTTGTTTGCGCAGCCGCTGAAGAGACGATCGACTCGATCGTCGTACGCCAAACCGTGCGGAGACTTGCAACCGGTCAACGGCCATACCGCGTCCACGTGACCGTTCGCCGTATCGATCACGGCGAGCTGCGCGGTCTTGACCAGATTGACGTAGAGTTTTCCGCGTCGATCGATCGCGGCAAATTCGGGGCTGCCCGGGAGGTCGATCGTCTTGACCACGCTGTCCGATCGCGGATTGACCACGATGATCTGCTTGCCATCGCCAACCATCACGATCACGACGTTGCGGGCCGAATCGTAGATCACGCCATCTGCGTCTTCACCAACTTTGATTTCCTTGATGACGTGCAAGTCGCCGAGATCGAAGACCTTGAGCAGACCGTCGCCACCGCTCGATGCGTATCCCTTGTGCAGCGCCGCGACGATCGCCACACCGTGAGCTTTCGAGAGCGGAGCCACGGCGCCGATGACCTTTCGGCTTGCAACATCGATGACGGTCACTTTGTCGACGTGAGCGACATAAAGCCGCCCCGAATCGGTATCCAGCGTGGCGTAGTCCCAGAAACCAGGACCCCCAAGGTCGATGTCGCCTGTGAAGACATAGTCTCCGCTCACGCGCTCTTGCGGTTTGGCGTCGACCATTGCGACAGCGCAGAGGGCTACGAGGCCGAGTCCCAACCGGATGATCCGTTCCATGTTGCTACTCCTTAAAATCGTGATCGGACGAGCGTTTGGGGAAATGCGGTTGCAGTTACAGCCCGGCGCCTGGCTGTTGTTTTGCTGCCAACGAGTCTGCCACGTTCGCCGTGTGCCAGCCGCCTCCCAATGTTTGATAGAGCTTGAGCAGCGCGTCGAGCTGGTTTCGATAGCAACGCAGCGCCATCAGATCGAGTTCGGCAACCGGGGCATCAAAAACCGTACCCCCGACTTCATCCGCGCGCGAGATGGCGAACGATCGGCCAGACCCCATTGGGCATGATCGCGCGCGCGGCGGCCGTCGCGATGCGTATGGGCAGTAGCGGACTGGCCGCGTCGGGCACGACGACGTATTCGGATTCCCAGCGTGTAGGTACGAACTTCGATTTGAAGCTGTGAAGACCATCGAAGTTGTAGAAACCTCCGAGGAGGCGCTTGGCGATCTTCATGTTCTTGCGTGTGCGCACCCAATCGTCCTCCGGAGTCAGATCCGATCCATTGTCGCTCAGCAACACGGTGCCGAGCGTGGCGGTCTCGAAGCGTTCCGCCTGTAGGGTCCGCAGCGCGTGATAGACGAGCACGTCGCAGACACCCTGTGGCGAATCCGGCGAGCGGACGATGTCCTCGAGATACCAGCCGTTGCGAATAGGAATCGGGCTGGCGGCCAACAATCCGACGATGGTGCCCAGCCCGTTGCGCGCGACGAAAAAGCGTTTGTACTCGCCGTTGCGCAACGGGCTCAATGCAAACAGCCAGCCGAACGATGTTCCCGCGAGGCGTGTGGTGAGCCAACCCGCGCAAAGCAAGTCGACTGTTTCGCGCAGAGCGTGAAGGTCGCCTACTTCCTCGACGGTCACGCCGGATTTTATCGCGCGGTTGACGCTGGAGCGAAGGTGCTTGGCAATATTGCCTTTTGGATCCCATGCTTGCAGGTCGAAATATGGCGACGCGCCGACCTTCACGCAGGTCCAGCCCTCCGCGATCATGTTCCGCGCGAATTCCTCCGTGGCCGGCACAAACGCCGGTAGATGCTTGCTCGCGGTCGCCGCCTGGGCGAACGCCTTGGCGATTTTCACGCCCGCGGAGACGGGGGCGATCGGATCGCCGGCGGCGAGCCATACGCTGCCGCGCTGTACGTACGAAACGCCACCGCAGTCGTCGTTACGCCAGGCATTCGAGTCCGGCCCGAGGCTCACGAGCGCGTGCGGGGAGTTGCCGTGTTGCGCGAATGCATCCAACAATATGGTTGCGGGCGCGTCGGGCTGACAAAAATGTGCCGCTGTCCCGATTTGCCGCCGATCGGGTGGAAGGACACCGTCGCGTCCGTTCATCATGCAACGAGAGCGCTCGCCGAGCGTGTCGCAGGTGGAATCACTACGCGGTGCGGGCGAGCGGTTCCGGGTGCAGGCGTGGTGGTTCGTGTGCAGCAGGTCGACGTACCAGCGCGCGAGCATACGCAGGCGTTCAGGAGTCATGCGGGTGCAGGCGACGTCGGTTGCAGACAACGCCGTCAAGGTGCGGCTGCAATCGAACTGCGATTCACCGTTCAGATACTGTGAGTGAAAACTCATCTGTTTGTGGACCGTCCTTTCGAGGCGGTTCATCGGCGCGCAGGAGAACTCGGAGGGCGGGGTGAGTACGATGCCGTCGACCTCCAATTCATCGCAGGTAGCCTGCAGCCACGCTCGATTCTCCGTCGCCTCGGGATTCGTGATGTGGTACGCGGCACCGACGAGCTTCTCTCGCGACGCGAGTTCCACGATGGCATCGACGACATAGTCGATCGGTACCAGGTTGAGCGTGGCGCACGGGTCACCGGCGAGCCGCAACGGCAACTCGATGCGACCGCTGCGCGCATCGCGGCTGCGCAGCCGTCTGACCAATCCGTCGATGGCGCGGATGAAGGCGTAAACGCCATGAAAGTGCGTCACGTTGCCTGTTTCGGAATGCCCGACGACTACGCTCGGCCGATACACCGATGCAGACACCAGGCCGCGTCGATGCGCGACGGCAATCAGCGTTTCGGCCACACATTTAGATGTTTCGTAGGGATTCTTGAACTGCTGTCCTGCGTATATCTCGTGCTCCATTGCCGCATCAGTTCGATCGCCGCAAATGTAGGCCGTGCTGATGTGATGCAAACGCTGACCGACGGTGTTCTGCGTGAGTTCCAGGATGTTTCGCGTACCGCCGATGTTCATCGCGAAGATTTCGTCTCGGTCGGACTCGAGAAACGACAGGGACGCTGCGCTGTTCCAGACTTCATCGATCGAGTCTTCGAGTTGCTTCGTCGCCCGGCCGCTCAGTCCCATTCCGGGACGCGCGATATCTCCTTCGAGGACCTCGAGGTTATCCAGCCGCGTCGCGCCGGCATTACGCAGTGCCGATTTGACCCGCTCGTGCGCCGGTACACCCTGCGCGCCACGAGCGATTACGCTGACATGATTGCCACCTTGCAAGAGGCGGCTCGCGAGATGGCTACCGATGAATCCGGTGACGCCGGTCAGCAGGATGTGCTTTGTTTCAGACATGGAAACACCTCACGGAGGTCGATGGACGTTGAGTACTACGTTCCCGGTGTGGCAGTGCCGAACGTTCGCCCGCTGGAGTACCGCTGTCGGCTGGGTCGCAGTACCTGAGCGTTAGAGGCCCCAGCTTCGACAGATCTGTCGGCGACCGCACGATTGGGTAAGGTGCCGATTGCGCTGGTACAGGCGGGGGGCGACAGCGCGGCCCGGCGCCCACACGTAGTCCCTACCGCGGAGGTTGGTGAACACATGGTGGCCGAGATTATGGCCCGCCTCCCATAGGCTGTAGGTCGTCAGCGATGGCAGGAAGACGAGGCGCGCGACGCGCCGGTTCCAAGCGCGACTGGAGAAAAAGCTACGGTGGCACGCATCGTGTCCGAGTACGAACAAGCGCACGATGGCCAGTCCGGCAACAGTTCCCGCAGCGAGTTTCGTCGGCAAAGTTGTGCATACGAGTACGCACCCGAACGCCGTGACGAAAAGCGCGACATCGAGGATGAGTAAGCTCGCCGCGGTCACGTTGGAAGTCGTTCGGAAACCGCGAACCGACTGCCTCAATACGCGACGCGTGTCGCTCATTGGCCTGCCCGGTCGGTATTCATCCGAAATTCCTGTCCCATGCCGTCTCTGAACAGCCAATTTCATTAGAGGATCGTGCCAAACGAAATCTGTCGTAGCCGCGACAGATTTTCGGCACGCGCCGCCTCTACGTGTCCGCCTTTGTCTTTTGCGCGGACATCGTTCATGCGTTATCCGCGCCGCAATAGCCGTAACCGGTCGGAGACTTGCTGTATGTGCGGGATCGCAGGATTCATTGACAGTCGCTGCAACGCGAGTGCAACAGATTTGGCCACTGCCGCGACCGCCATGGCAGCCACATTGCGCCATCGCGGGCCCAACAGCTCAGGCGTGTGGACCGATCCGGCAGCCGGCGTTGCATTTGCGCACCGACGTCTCGCGGTCGTCGACCTGTCGGACGCCGGTCATCAACCCATGATGTCGTCGTGCGGGCGTTGGGTGTTGACCTTCAACGGCGAGATTTACAACCACGCCGAGTTGCGCGAGGAACTTCGCGTACTGGGCCGAACGTTTCGCGGACATTCCGATTCCGAGGTGCTCGTCGAAGCCGTTGCCACATGGGGATGCGAGACGACCTTACGCAGGCTCAGCGGCATGTTTGCGTTCGCCGCCTGGAACCGCGGCACGCGGACCCTGACGCTGGCCCGCGACCGCGTCGGCGAGAAGCCGCTGTTCTGGGGGCGTTTCGGCGAACTCTTTCTGTTCGCCTCCGAACTCAAAGCGCTGCTGGCCCATCCAGGCTGGACGCCGGAGATCGATCAGGCGAGCCTCAGTGCGTACACGCGTTGGGGGCACGTACCTGCGCCGCACTGCATTTATCGCGGCGTCGGCAAGCTGTCACCGGGCGAATTGCTGGTCCTGCATAGTGGGCGCGAGCCCCAGGTTTCGCGCTACTGGGACCCGGCGCAGGTCGTTGCAGCGGCGCAGCTCAATCCATTGCAGATCAGCGAAGCGGATGCGCTCGACGGGCTGGAATCGTTGCTCGGCGACGCGATCAGTCGACAGATGGTGGCCGACGTACCGGTGGGCGCGTTTCTCTCCGGCGGCATCGACTCGTCGCTGATTGTCGCGCTCATGCGTGCGCGCAGTGGCCGCCCCGTCAACACGTTCACCATCGCATTCGAAGACAAACGCTATGACGAAGCGGCCCATGCGCGGGCGGTAGCGAAGCACCTTGGCACCACGCACTCCGAATTGGTTGTCTCGTCCGAAGATGCGCTGGCGCTCGTTCCCCAACTCCCGTATTGGTTCGACGAGCCGCTGTCCATTCGCTCGCAAATTCCGATCATGATGTTATGCCAGCTTGCCCGCCGGGACGTGACGGTGGCGCTTTCGGGTGACGCGGGCGACGAGTTGTTCGGTGGTTATCCGGGTTACTACGTCGTGCGAGCGATACATCGGGCAACAGCCGGGTTGTCGCCCGCCATGCGTCGCCTCGTGGCGAGTACCGCCGATGGCCTGATCGGCGGTGCGGGCGCGCTGCACCGTTTGATCCCGGCCGCGCGCCGGCCGGAACTCTTGGCCAACAAATTGAAGCAGGCTACTGCGATCGTTCGAGCGGGCGGTGGCATCAGCGAACTCTATGCCCAGCTGTATGCCACCACGGCAGGCGCGCCCCCACTCGTCGGCGCAATGGAAGAACATCGGATGCGCTGGCAGTCGTCCGAGCACCGGGACGTTGTCGCAGACCCGATAGACCGCATGGGCTACTTCGCGCTGCTCGGTACTTTCGTCGACGGGACGCTGGCCAAAGTCGATCGAGCCAGCATGGCGTCCAGTCTGGAAGTTCGCGTGCCGATGCTGGATCACCGCGTTGTAGAGTACGCGTGGCGTCTACCCGCGGCGCTCAAATCCAGTAACCGTGCAGGCAGTAAGCCGCTGTTGCGGCAAATCTTGTATCGCCACGTGCCCCGCGAACTCGTCGACCGCCCGAAGCGTGGCTTTTCCAGCGCACTGCCGGTCTGGATGCGTGGCCCTCTGCGGGAATGGGCGGAAGATCATTTGGACGCAAGGCGCCTGAAGGAGGAGGGCCTGTTCGACCCGATTGCAGTGCGCAGTTGCTGGAATGCGCACCTCACCGGCACCAGCGATCACTCGCAGTTGCTGTGGAACATCCTGATGTTCAGGCAATGGCGCAGCTATTGGGAGTCGGACCGGGGCCGCACGTATTGCCCGCAGGCGACACACACCAATGTCGATCGCGCCGTCGGTACTCAGATGCACACCGGAACGTCTGTTTGATGAATGCGCTGTGGATCGTTTCGAGTGGCCTGGTCGTCATCTGCGCGGTGATCGCGCTGCTGATTCGGCATTTCGAGAACATGCCAAGCAAGAAGAAAAAGAAACTGTTCACCAGGACCATCAACGGGGTCTACACCTGGTTCGAGGACCACGGCTTGATGCGTCGCAATCCCGCGTTCATCCGCGACTACCATCGCGACTACCCGGAGTTGAAGGTGCTCGAGGACAATTTCGCGGTCGTCGCGCAGGAATGTCTCAGCCTACTGAACATCAAAGAACGGCTCACCGATGTGCGCGCGCTTGGCGCGGGCTATACCAAAGGCGGCATTCACCTGGCGAAGTGGAAGGCGTTCATGTTCAAGTCCGGCGACTTCATCGAAGCAAATTGTGACCTGGCGCCGAAGACCGCAGAGTTGATTCGCCGGATACCCGGCGCGTATACGGCCTTTTTCTCGGTGCTTGATCCGCACCAGGAAATCACGCCGCACTGGGGATACTACAAGGGATTCCTGCGCTATCACCTCGGCGTTCGCATTCCCCACAATAACCGGCACAACGAGTGCTGGCTCCGCGTCAACGACGATCCTGCACAAAACGCTTTGCAGAACAAGGATATGATCCAGTTCGGCGAGCGGTACTACTGGAAAAACGGTGAAGGCATCATATTCGACGACAACTATCTTCACGATGCTGCCAACGAATCCGATGAGGTGCGCGTGGTGCTGTGGCTCGATCTGCGCCGCAAGATGCCGTTTTACATCATGCCGCTGAACAGGTTGTGCCTGTGGCTCGTCTACCGTGACAAGGTGTTCGACCAGATCCGCGGCGGTGCGCTGATCGGCGCCGAAGTGCCGCAGGTCGATCCGTCGTGACGGCGTGTCCGGCCGTGCCAATTGTTACCGCGAAGTGAGCCGCGCACGATGAACTATTGCGTCTTTATTCACACCAACCCGAAGCAGATGGTTGGCGCGCTCGTCGCCCGGTACGCGTTGCAGCGCAACTCGCACCACGCCGATAAGTTCGACGTCCGGATCCTGTCGACACAGGACTATCCATTTCTTGCTGAACATGAGGGTAGGGAATACCTGCGCGACCACGTCAAACGCGTCTGGTTGAACGACGACCTGCAATCCTTTACACCGCTTCGCTTCATGCCGCCCGAACTGATGGGCTACCGCGGCCGCGCGATTATCATCGATCCGGACGTCTTCGCGATCGGCGATGTATGGGAACTGCTGTCGCGCGACATGCACGACAAGGCGATCAATGCCCGCGCCGGCGCCCGGGGTCCGTTCCAGCACTGCATGGCGTCGAGCGTGATGCTGCTGGACTGCGCGAAACTAACGCATTGGCATTGCGAAACGCAGTTCCGCGCGATGTTCGACATGCAGCTCGACTATGTGGACTGGGTTTGTCTGAAGCACGAAGACCGTAACACGATCGGCTTGCTCGAAAGCGAGTGGAACGACTTCGATCGCCTGACCGCGCAAACGAAGATGTTGCACACGACGCGTCGCAGGACCCAGCCGTGGAAGTCGGGGTTGCCGGTCGACTGGCGGCTGGCGGAACATTTTCGGCCGTTCCCACCAATTGGCTGGCTGATGCGGGCGCGGCGCAAGCTGTTCGGCGAGTATGCATTCCTCGGCAACTACAAGGAACACCCCGATGCGAACCAGCGCAACCTGTTCTTTGGTCTGCTGCGCGAGTGTATTCAGCACAATCTCGTAAGCGAGGCGATGCTTCGTCACGAGATGCAGCACAATCACGTACGTCACGACGCCTTCGAAGTGCTCGAACGTACGCCGGCACTCGCTCCGCTTGGCTGACCGCCGCTGCAATCCTGCGCCACGACGGCGGCACCGCTCGCCGACTAATTGAGCAGCGCGCGCACGCGGGCCGTTGTCCGGGCCAGTTCGTCCGGCCGCCTCGGACACGTTGAGTGCGCTTCGTCATCGCTTGCGTCGAGGCGTCGGACGCGGCCTTCATCCATCAAAACAGCATGAATACGGCGAATGTCACGGCGCATCCGCAATGGGCCGATGGAACTCGCCAGGCGATGCACCAGTGGTTTCCAGCGATAGGCTGAAGACGTCAACCAACCGCGTGTGTCGTCGGAATAGTCGAATAGATGGACCGGCCGTCCGGTCGCACACGCCTCGGCCAGCATCGACATGCTGTCGCCCGTCACGATGAATTCGTCACCGCACGCGAGCAGCCCGCGATAAGGATTCTCGTCAGGCGATGGCCACCGATGCACGAAGCGCTTTGAGCGTAGTGTCGAGAGCAACGCGTCAGCGCTGCGCGGCGGAGTACGGCCGCTTGTCGTCACCAACACGCTACCGCCGGATCTGGCAATGCGGGCGTCGATCTGACGCGCCAGCGCGCGCGCGTGACGTGGTGTGAAAACCAATGGACCGCTATCGCCGCCGACCAGTAGGACCGTCCACGGTCGCGGCAAGTCTCGCCATCGCGGCTCCCACGTTGTTCGGTCGGCCGCCAGCGATGCCGAGGTTAGATCGGTCAGCGGCAAGTCGTTGACGATGATGCCGTTGGATGCTTCTAGAAAATATTGGCGATTCGACACAACCAGATCGAAACGCGCCGGGTTGGTCCACGGTCGGCCAACGTGCACCAGACGCGACTTTCCGCCCGAAGCATGGCGTATCCAGTGTGCGACGAGTTCGTTGCGCCGCCCTGCCGTCAACACGAGATCGGGCCATGGCGCATCGAGCCGATCCGATGCAGCGCGTTCGAGCCCGGCGAGCGTCGGCCGCGATGACGCGTGCAAAAGCAACTCCCATGATCGAAACACGAGCTGCTTCGTCACGTAGGGTATGCCGAGCGCGCGAGCCAAAACCTGCAGTTGGCCGTAGTCGCCCGCATTCGGTCCTTTGAGAATCCATACGAGATGCGACCCCGTTTTCGTATTCGACATGCGTGCTCTGTGTAGGCGGCTCCGCGCACAACGGTAATTCGGAGTCGCTCAGTTGTGAGTGGTCATTCGTCTCATGCGCGAGGACGAGTGTACCCAACGGTGGCGCGCGTGGCTGAGTAACGTGAAATCGTGGCCGGCTGACGGTGACGCGTCCGCGTTACTCGACTATTGATCGAGCGCGGACACCAACCGGTGCAACAGGTTACAGGATCGGGTCGCCCAGCATCGCGACATGGTCGTCCCGTCAGGTGCATTCGCGTCCGCCACGCCTCCGTTCCTGAGAGCCCGGTTTCGGTCTCCCTTGACACCGCTCGACCGTGCGTGAACTCTGCCCGTAGGGTTAGTTTGGGAGAAATCATGGCGGGACCACTCGAAGGTATCCGGGTTCTGGAGGTAGCGAGCTGGCTCGCGGCGCCAAGCTGTGCCGCATTGATGGCCGACATGGGTGCCAGCGTCATCAAGGTGGAGCCGCCTGGCGGCGATGCGTATCGACGCACGCTGCAGGGCCTGTTCGGCGAAGACTTCATCCACCCATCGTTCCAGTTCGACAACCGGGGCAAACGCGGTGTCTGCGTCAACCTCGAGTCGGCGGAAGGGCTCGAACTGGTTTACCGACTCGCGCGCGATGCCGACGTGTTCATCACGAACCTGACCGCACCGCGCCTTGCAAGGTATCGACTCACTGACAAAGACGTACATGCACTGTCGCCGTCGGCGATTTATGCGGTGCTTGCCGGTTTCAGCGTCACGGGCTCTGACAGCAATCGTCAGGCGTTTGATCAGACGGCATTCTGGGCGCGCTCGGGTGCGATGAGCGTGTTTGGAGATCGCGATGACGGTCTGCTCATTTCGCGCGGTGGTTTCGGCGACCGTACGACGTGCCTGAACATGCTCGCTGCGATCCTGGCGGCGATGCGGGTACGCGATAAAACGGGCAAAGGCCAATACGTCGAGGTCACGTTGCAGCGTACCGGCGTCTGGGCGCTCGCAAGCGACGTGACGACCGCGCTGTTTCAACGCACTCAGCCTGAGCGCACCAGCAAAATAACGCCGGCCAATCCGATCTGGAATTTCTACGGTACAAGCGACGGCCGTCATCTCGCGCTGGTAATGCCGTCGGCGCTGCCGTATTGGCCGAAATTCTGCACGATGGTTGGGAAACCCGAATGGGCGAGCGACCCGCGCTTTCAGACATTGCTCGGCCTTGCCGAACACGGGCCGTCGCTCATTGAAGAAATCACCGCGATGTTCGCCGCGAACGATCTGGCGTACTGGCGCCACAAACTCGACGCAGCGGGCCTCATCTGGGAACCGGTCGCGCTCTTGAACGAAGTGATCGCCGATCCGGCGTTGCGCGAAGCCGGCGCGTTCTCAACGGTCGTCCACGCCACGGGCGGTGAGATGGAGATCATCTCCGCACCGTTCCACATTCGCGACGCCGGCATCGAAGTGCGCGGACCGGCGCCCGATGCGGGCCAACATACGCGTGAAGTATTTGCCGAGGCCGGCGTATCGATGGAATCAATCGACGCTCTGATCGAGAAAGGCGTGCTCGCCTGACGGAGTGACCGCAATCGCAGCCACGACGATGTCTTCGAAATACCAAACCCGGCTATCCTCGTGTCCGTAGTGAGGTGATCGGCCAGACGAATCTCAGGAGATCATCCATGCAAATAATCGACGTCGACGCCCACTTTCACGAACCCGTGGACTGGATCAAGCACACGGATGCCGCGCTTGCCAAGGAACTCGGCCCGCCGCTGCGCTTCATCGATGTCGCCGATTCAGTTTTCGGCATCAACAACCCGGCGCTGTCCCAGTTGCCGGCCGAGCAGCAACCCAATACAGCTTGGGACACCGTGCTGCCCGGCTTCGTGCAACATCTGCAGATGACCGATACCCGCCAACCTGCGCGGCAATCCGAGCTTTCGGGCGACCCGGTCTACGACGCTGACGCGCGACTGAAAGTATGCGACGCGGAGGGCATCGACATTCAGTTTCTGAATCCGTCGTTCCTGGTGAATCCCATAGTGCAGGCCGCGCGTGCACGGCGCGCCGATCTGATTCCGCGCATCCGCCAGACGTGGAATCGCTGGGCGATGAACATAGTGCACGGGCACACCGACCGATTGATGCCCGTTACGCAGATCGACCTGAACGACGTGTCGGGCTCGATTGCCGAGATGACGCGTATGCGCGCGCTCGGCAGTCGCAGCTTCGCGATCGGCGAATCGCCGGTCGGCATCGGCCGCAGCGCCCTCGCGCGTTCGATCACGCATCCGGATTTCGAACCGGTCTGGTCGGCCGCTGAGGATCTCGGCATGGCGGCCATCGCCCACGTGGGCTTCTCGCGAGAGCGCATCCAGTTCGGTTGGGCCAACAACGGCTCGAACGATCTCACCACGTACAGCCTGTTGAGCATGGTGATCGCACCACAGATCGGGCCGCAGCTGCTGCTGGGTGCGCTGGTTTTCGATGGCGTGTTCGAACGGCATCCGAAGCTGACGGTGGTGGTGGAGGAAGTGGGCATCTCCTGGCTGCCGCATCTGATGAGCGTGCTCGATCACGCAGTCGGTCGTGGCAAACGCGAACAGCTGGCCGATGGCGAATTCCGCCCGGACTTCGCCGGCACCGCATACAAGTTGCCGTTGGCCCCGACGGAGTATCTGCGTCGCCAGGTCAGGGTGACGCCACTCGTCGTCAACGAGCTGTTGCGTCCGGTGTTGGATCAGGTGCCGGCGGAGATGCTGTGTTTCTCCAGCGATTATCCGCACGTTGAGGGCACCGCTTCAGCGGTTGCGATTTGCGAACGCCAATTGGCGGGGTGTGCGCCCGGCGTGCGCGACGC
Source organism: uncultured Gammaproteobacteria bacterium (assembly GCA_963735085.1). Classification (GTDB taxonomy): domain Bacteria; phylum Pseudomonadota; class Gammaproteobacteria; order Pseudomonadales; family Azotimanducaceae; genus DATJGR01. The sequence continues at coordinate 681,787 of CAVTJP010000002.1, read as the reverse complement.
GTTCTACTGGGGCGTTGCGAAGCGAATCGGGTTGTAGCGCGGCGCCATTGTTCGCTCGTTAGAGAGCAGCGGAAACAAGCTGCGCCGGTCGGCTCAGTCACCCGATTCGTTGCGTCGGCGGCGGTGTTCGAAATGCGGCTCAGTGAGCGAGTGTGTGTCGCTTGGTTGCGCGTTCGGTATTCAGATCGGTGGCCGGCCGGAAGCTGTCGGCCCGCGCTGCGCGCCACCACGGCGCGTAGATGGTCTCTTCCGGGGCGTCCAGCAACGCGCGTTCCGGTAGGAACACTTTGATCTCGTCGATCGGCAACGCCTTTGCCGGGCCGACCCGATGGATCAGGTGACGGGGCTCCAGTTCGCTTGGGTGCTTCACGCCCACCGCCGACACGATGCGCGCGAGCGACGTCAGCGTCTGACTATGGAAGCGCGCGGCGCGCTCGCCCTGAACCTCCGGGATGAGTCCGCGCTGGCGGTGCGCATCCTGTGTGGTGACGCCGGTCGGGCAGGTGCCCAGATGACAGCGCTGTGCCTGAATGCAACCGACCGAAAACATGAAGGCGCGTGCCGCGTTACACCAGTCGGCGCCCTGGGCCAGATTGCGCGCGAGCCCCATGCCGGAGTAGACCTTCCCGCTGGCCGCCAGACGTATCTTATCCTTCAGGCCGGCGCCGACCAGCGCGTTGCGCATCACCACAAGGCCTTCTTCCAGTGGCATGCCGACCCAATCGGACAGTTCGAGCGGCGCAGCGCCTGTGCCGCCTTCGCCGCCGTCGACCACGATGAAGTCCGGTGTGATGCCAGTTTCGAGGATCGCTTTCATCAACGCGAACGGCTCATGCAATTGGCCGATGCACAACTTGATACCGACCGGCTTGCCGCCGGACAGTTCGCGCATCTTCGCCGCGAACTCCATCAGCTGGATCGGTGTGGAAAACGCCGAGTGGCCGGGTGGACTGAGGCAGTCCTCGTGCGCCGGCACGCCGCGCACCCTGGCGATTTCGTCGGTGACCTTGGCCCCCGGCAACAGACCGCCATGACCGGGTTTGGCGCCTTGACTGAGCTTGATCTCGGTCATCTTCACCGCGTCGTGCGCGGCCTTGTCGGCAAACTGCGCAGGATCGAAGTTGCCGGCCTTGTTGCGCGCTCCGAAATATCCGGAGCCGAGTTCCCACACCAGGTCGCCGCCGTAGGCGAGGTGGTGTTCGCTGAGGCCGCCTTCGCCGGTGTCATGGTAGAAACCGCCCAGTTTGGCGCCCAGGTTCAAGGCTTTGACGGCGTTGGCCGAAAGCGCGCCGAAGCTCATCGCGGAAATGTTCAGTACCGATGCCGAATAAGGTCGCGAGGCCTGTTCGTTGCCGACCATGACCCGCGGCGACTCGTCCGGTTCATCCTCGGGTTTGATCGAATGGGCAAACCAGTGATACTGCATGCTGCCGGTGTCCCGCTCAGTACCGAACGGGCGTGTATCCGTTCGTCCGGTTGCGCGCGCATACACGAGGTTGCGCGCAGCGAACGAGAACGGCGTGCCGCCGAGATCGTCCTCAACGATGTATGCACGCAGGAAGGGACGCAAGTCGTAGAACAGCCAGCGAATGCGCGCCGCGACCGGATAGTTGCGGGTAATCGTCCATTTGCGTTGTGTCCAGTCGTAGATGCCGAGTGCCACCAAAGGCAGCGTCACGATTAACGGCCAACACCAGGCGAGGTTCCGGAACCCACCGAGTATCGCGAACAGGATCGACAGCAGCAGCGCCAAGACCGGAACGATGGTGCGTTTGAGCGTATCGAGCATGAGCTTCCTTACTGCGTGACGGTGAGCGTCGTCTTACCGGCGGATGGTGGCCACTTGCTGCCGACTACAGCAGATGAACGCGTCAGGAGCAAGGATGACCAACCCAGTGGGTTCGTTGGGCCGCCACGTAGATCGGAACGAACCTCTCAAGGGTCTGTGTCGACGCCGTCGTGCCACGTCCACGGCGCCAGGTAGACGCCGCCCTGATACCAGCCGCAGTGACTGACGTACCACCGGCCATCGACGTCGCGCACCACTTCGGATGCGTGGCCATTGAACCGCCCGACACGATCGTCGAGATTCCAGTGCAACGGATCGCGGCTGCGGAATACCTCGGTATCGGCGTAGTAGCCCGGTATGTATCCGTGTCGCATGGAAAGAAAAAGGTAGTAGAAATCGCCGCGACGGACCACGAACGGCGACTCGGTCGTTCCGGCGCCTGTGCCTTTCACAGGGTCGACGAAGGCAAGGCCGCGCGGTCCCCAGGACAGCAGATCATCGCTCATCCGATACGCCACGACGTGATGTCCGCCGGTCGCGGGTTCGGTTGCCGTGTAGTACATGACCCAGCGTCCGTCGATGCGTAGCACCATCGGATCGCGCGCCTCGAAGCCGTCGACGAACAGCGGGTTGGTCGGGAATCGCGCCCACGTGTGCAGGTTGGGGGACGTCGCAAGGTGCATTCGGAAGCGACCGTCGCCGTGGGCCGATCCTGCCGCGTAGAACATGTAGTGCAGCGAATCGTGGGTGACGATGTGGGGTGCCCACAGCACCGACTCCGACGCGTCGGCGACCAGTGCAAAAGGTTCTTTGCGCCATTGTGTGGTCGTTAGGGAAGGCGCAACCGCGTGCGCAAGCTGGCGCTCATCGTGCGCGTCGAACCAGCGGCGGCCCTCACGCTTGGCACTCGCGGCCGACTCGCGCAGTGCGCGATGCAGTGCGTTGACCTCATCCGTCGAGATCGAACGTTCGGCGGTGAAGAACCGCTCGAGTGGTGGAATGTCGAGCTGCTTGTGAGTGATGCCGATCAGATGCCACACGCCGTTTAGATCTTGCGCAAGCGTGTGGTCGTTCACGTACCACGGTTCCGCTTCTCCGACGCTCGGGTCGTAGATGCGCGTGAACTCACCGACGCTGAAGAGCGGATCCTGCACGTAAGTATTGGACCGAATGGCGCACTGCGTCGAGCTTATAGGGTGGGTTCGGCGTTCGTCCATGTGTCGGTACGCCGCAGCAGGTCGCCGAGCCTTGGGTGCTGCTCAGCCTCGGCGCATCGCCATTGCTACTGGGTCGATGCCCAGCGCTCGGTCAGCTTTGGAATGTTTCGCACATGAGTAATCAGCACGACGTCGTCGCCTGTCTTCAACGCACCGTCGGCGTCAGGGAGCATGAATTGATCGCCGCGATAGACGCAGATCACCCGGGTCAGATCCGGGAGCGCGAGTTCGTCGATCGTTTTGCCCGCATCGTCCTTCACGATGAACGAAAAAAACCGCGCGTCGCCCTTGATCATCGCCGAGATCTCGAGCGGGTCCTGACCTGCGACCATTTCGGCCAGATGCCGCCCGATCGTGCGCGACGGCACGATGACGTCGGTGAGTCCCAGTTCCACACAGATGTGCTCGAACTCGATGTTGTCGATCTTTACGACCACCCGCTTGAAGCCCAGCGATCGGCCGATCAGGCCAGCCAGGATGTTGGTTTGATCGTTGCCCGCCAGGCAGAACAGGAACGGCGTGCGTGACGGATTCGTATCGCGCAGTGTCGCCGGGTTCGAGCCGTCGCCATGCAGGAATGCACAATCGAGATCATCCTTGAGCGCGTCGATGCGCGCCTCGTCCTGCTCGATCAGAATCACTTCGTCGCCGCGGCCGACGAGGATGCGTGCCGTCGCGACCGCCAGCGCGCTCGCGCCAATGAATACCGCTCTCATGACATGTCACTCCGTGGGCCGAACCAAGTGCCTGGATACACCAGCACCAGCAGCGCGATGAACTCCACCCGCCCGGCCAGCATGTCGAGGCAAAGCAGCGCCTTCAAGGCGGGGGCCAAGCCCGACGCGACGATTCCCGTCGACAATCCAACGGTGGCCGTGGCCGAGGTGACCTCGAACAGCGCGTCCAGCGGATCGTAACCCGCCGCCACGAACGGCAGCCACGACAGCACGGTGACACTGCAGAACAGCAGGATCACGATCGCGGTCAGGCTGATCTCTTCCGTGCCGACAGACTGACCGGCGACGCGCACCGCGCTGACCGCGCGATTCGGCATCGCGAGGCGGCGCAGCAACAATTGCAGCAGTCGCGCCATGATGATCACTCGAATCAGCTTGATGCCGCCGGCGGTCGAACCGAGGCCGCCGCCGCATGCCATCGCGAACACCAGCCAGAGCTTCGTCGCCGAATTCAGGTCCGCGACCGACCCGCTACTGAAGCCGGACGTGGTCAGCGCCGACGTGCCCATCAGGATCGAGCGACCGACCTCGTGGACCTGAGGTCCGCGCCAACCCGACTCGAACAGATAGAAGCCGACGCTCACGACGACGATCAGCAGCAGTAGCGCGCGGACTTGCTCGTCGGCGACCATGCGACCCCACTGACCCCGGTAGGCGAACACGTAGACGGGCAGCGAGATCGCACCGAGCACCGTGACCAGCGTGACGCTCGCCGGCACCGCGTGACCGGGAAACCCGCCCAGGCTCGCGTCGTGGGTCGAAAAGCCGCCGGTCGAAATCGCCGCCAGCGCATGGCACACGGCGTCGAACCACGGCGCGCCGGTCGCGCCGATCAGCGCGATGGCAAACAGCGTCAATGCGCCGTAGACCACCAGCATCCGGCGGGCGTGAATGCGCGTGGTCGCCACCAAACCTTCGCCTTCTCCGCCCTGCTTGCCGAGCAGTCGCTGTAGCGAGACGTCGTTGCGATTCAGCAATGCGACCGACAACACGACGATACCAAGCCCACCGAACCACTGCATGTAGGCGCGGGTGAACAGCAGCGTGCGCGGCATCTGGTCCACGTGGGTGAAGGTCGACAAGCCGGTCGTCGTCACCGCAGACACGGATTCGAACCAGGCGTCGATGCATGTGTCGAGGGCGACCATGAACGGCCAGATCAGCGCGACCGAAGTAGTCAGATACGCCAGCGCCGTGACGACGAGCGCCTCGTTGGCCTGAATTGGCGCTGCGAACGGGATCCGCGCGCTCAGCGCGCCGGTTGCTGCGAGCAACACCAGTACCACGGTCAGGCGTAATGCGATCGCCGTTTCGTCGAAGCCGACCGCGACGGCCAGCGGCACCAGCAGCAGTGCTGCGACGATGAGCGTCAGCTGACCCCAATACTTGGCGACGACGCGCAGGCGCGCCGCATGGGAGAGTGCGGAGACAGACAGGCGATTGACCATAATGCAAGACGGGAAGATAGCCGGGCTTTGCTCAGATCGCGAGCAAGCGATTCCGGGCGCGATCGCGAACCCCTCATGCCGATCACCCACCGTCCACGACGGTGCGGCTACCCGATCTGCTCACGCGTCGCGTGCCTGGGCGGCGTTTAGATGGCCGAAGAAGCGTGCGTACAGGATCAGATAGCCGAGTTGCAGCAAGGCGCCGAGCACGAACGGCATTACCAGATAGCCGGCGTGAAACATCGCGCCACCCATCAGCGGGCCGATCGCACGCGGCAACTGGATCGAAATGTTCTGCAGGCTGCTGGCGAGTCCGCGCCGCTCGGCGCCCGTCAATCCAGCCGCGAGTGCCTGGCGCAGACCGGCGGTGCCGCGGTTGGTTACACCGCGCGTGATGTACAGCACCATCGCGCCCCAGAACCACGGTACCAGCGGCATCGCAACCAACAGCGCAATGCCGGTGCCGCGCAACCACAGCACCGTGCGCATGATGCCCTGCCGACGCGCGATGGCGCCTGCGACGAACGACCCGGCTGCACTGACCAGGAGTCCGATTGCGATGCCCGGTCCGATGTCGGAGAGGCCGCGGTGGAACTTGATCGCAAACCAGTACGCGGTCAGCGGTCCGATCAAACCGATGCCGAAACCGTTGAACGTGTTCGCCAGCACCAATTTCGCCAACAGTTTGTTTTCCGTGCGGCGGATCGTAGCCGCCGTGTCGTCGGTCGCCGCACTACGTTTGGGCAGCGTCGGTTCGCGCGTAAGCAGCACCAGCAAGAAACTTGCGAGCGAACCGAACAGCGGCAAGACAAATAGCATGCGGTACTCGACAACGCCCATGGCATGGCCGAACCACCACGCTGGCAAAGCGCCGAGCAACGCGCCGATCCCCATGCCGATGAAACCCGTCGCGCTGTTGCTGCTGAACACACTGCCGCGCCGTTGCACGGGCAGTTCGATCGCGAGCCACGCCTGCTCAATCGGCGAGAAGGGCCCGGCCGAACCGTTGGCGCCGTGTCCGAATCCGCCGATCACGGCGGCGACGACCAGCAGCCACGGGATGGTCGTCGCCATCGCGAGCATCGCGACGGCGGCTTGGACCAGGTCGTAACCCAGCAGGAACATGCGCCGCCCGCCACGGTCGCTGACGGGCCCGACGATGATCGTCAGCAAGGTGCCGAAGAGCAGCGAACCCATCAACACCGCGCCGATCGAGGTTCCGGTCCAACCGAGCGCATGCAGGTACAGCGTGAACGACGCGACCAGTGCGCCCTGGCCGACGCTTCGTGCTGCGCGCATGCCGATCAGCAGGCGGACGTTGCGGGGCAGGGCGGGTTTGGGACGTGCACTCACGCCACGCATGATGCGCGACACGCGCGCAACTCGAAAACATCTGTGATCGAATACGTTGAGAAAAGAACTATCTATGGCACCTTGAACTGGATGTGACGGCGACCATTCGGTGCGATCTAAAATAGCGTGCGAACGATGCTCAACGTGATGCACATCAGAAGCACCACGACGGGTGCAACCCCAAAACGTTCCAATATGACCATGCCGGCGATTGCGATGGCCGCATCGGTGCCGTCGTGTACCGCACTCGTCCATACGGGGTCATAGAGCGCGGCACCAAGAATTCCAACCACCGCGGCATTGACGCCGGCAAGAGCTGCACGCAGGTTCTGGTACGTTGTGAGGCGGCCCCACAGCGAAACGCCTGCAACCGCAATCAACAGACCCGGTACGAAGATGAACACGCTCGCCACCAAACTGCCCAGCGCCGGCGAGGACGTGTACGCATTTGCGGCGCCCAGGTATGCCGCCAATGTGAACAACGGTCCGGGTATTGCCTGCGCCAAACCGTACCCGGTCAGGAAGCGATCATCCGAAATCCAGCCCCCCGGGACGAGCGCGTCTCGCAACAGCGGAAGCACGACGTGACCGCCGCCGAACACCAGCGCGCCGGCCTGGAAGAAAATTCCGGCAAGGTCGGCAATGGTGTGCGGGAATTGCGATGCCACGATTGGTAGAACGAAGAGCAACAACAGGAACAGCGACAGCGCCGCAAATCCCGTCCGGTCTCGGGCGGGGAAGGATAGAACCATGGTCGCCGACTGTGCACCTCGGCATAGCAAAACGCCGCCCGCAGCGCCTATCGCCAGCGCGATCAATTGCGTTGCGCTACCGCCGATGGTCAGCAGTAGCGAAGCTGCCAACAGCGCCAGTGTCGTAGTCGCCCGATCTGGACAGAGCCTCCGCGCCATGCTCCAAACCGCCTGCGCAACGACGGCCACCGCTGCCAGTTTCAAAGCGTGTAGACCCGCTTTTGCCAAAGGGCCTTGCGCTTGCACCGAGATTACCGCGCCGCCGTAGAGCAGCAACGCCGAGGGCAGCGTAAACCCTAACCACGCCGCGAAGGCGCCGAGCCATCCAGCGCGATGCAGGCCGATCAGGAAACCAACCTGGCTACTCGCGGGACCTGGCAGAGCCTGGCATAGGGCCACCAGGCTTCCGTACTCCTCACTGCTCAACCATTGCCGCTGTTGGACGTACGCGCGTTCGAAATAACCCAGATGCGCAACGGGGCCGCCGAACGAAGTCAGTCCCAGTCGCAACGCGACCAACAATACCTCCCAGGCGCGCTTGGTCAGATCTCCACCACGACGCGGGAACTCGAGGGCGGGAACGATTCCGCAACAGCAATCATCTGCACATCTCACCCATACTTCACGAGTTGGACCTCGAGGCCGCCCGGCTGTTTGAGGAAGGATGTGTACATGCGTGCGAACTCTCGGCGATGCGGTGGCTGGCTGACCTCCATTCCCGCTTCCACCAACGCTTCGTGCGTATGATCGACGTCCTCAGTGCGAAAGCCCAGGTGGCGAAAGTGGACGGAAGAGTCGTCCGACCGGCCTAACTCAAACGTCAGTCCTGACTTCGGGTGGGATACCAGAGCAAATCTTTCGGAGCGGCTTTCAACGACCATTCCAAACGCGCTAACCAGTCGCGCAACGTGCTCATCAAGGTTGGGCACCGTTAGAGCGATGTGGTCAAACTCTGGCGTTGTCAGCACTTCTCCTCCTGTTCCGCGAGTCATCTCATTCGTCTCCCAATCGGCTTGCGACAGCAGCGGCGCGTCCGGCAAAACCGACCAGTGCGACACCGAGCGGCACATGGACCCACAAGAGGTTGGCGCCATGCGCGACGAAGCGGCCGACCACCATCTGGACGAAGATCACCGCCGCCAGCGACAACAACGTCAAGCTGAGTCTCGGTCCGTGCGGGATACGGCGAAGCATGAAGATCGAAACGAGTCCAACGATGAGCGTTGATGCGGTCAGCAAGGCCGCGGTCAACGAATGTGCAGCGCGTGCCCAATCGACACCCGACAACATAGCACCAGCGAAAACCGACTCCGCAAAGACTGCTGTGACCATCACTGCTGCGATGATGGTCCACAGCCGCCGAAGGTTTCGAATCGACTCAGTCGAATGTGTTGGTTCGAACAACTGGGCTGCCTGGCTCATCTATGTTCCCCTTCGCCCGGTCTCGTGGTAGCGCGTCCCATCGCATTGGCCGCGCCGGCTTGAAAGATTTCGATGACGTTGCCGGCGGGGTCTTGCAGCAAGATCTGTTTGCCGCCGGGTCCGGAGAGGATGTCGTTACGGAATGACGCGCCAGCGTCGCGCAGGCGGGCGACTTCGGCCTCGATGTCATCGACAATGAGGTGGATGCGGTTCCAGCCGCCGGGTCCCGGTTTGGCGCCATCCGGCATTGGCCGTCCCGCCGAACTGCCCGGTCCGCTGAGCAGTAGGCGCAAGTTGCCGCGGGCGACGTCGGCAAACGCCGGTGGAAAGCTCGTCAGAATGTTGAAGCTGAGGAACTTCGTGTAAAAGTCGACGGCTTTCTGAACGTCATCGACCATGTAGCGAACGCTGACGATCTCACTGGGGTTGGTCATATTGTCTCCTTATCGCTTGGGTGTATTGACGCCATGAGATCGTTCACGTCGCGTGCGACCGAGATCGCGCTAGATGCCGCAACTTGTCGGGGTTGCGCACCACGTAAAGCGCCGTAACCACGTCGCCGTCAATCTCGAACGCCGTCGTCTGCACCGGGCCCTCGGGGCCATCCACGATGACGCCGGGCAGGCCGTTGATGGTCGCGAAGCGTATCGTGAAGCTGTCCTGCCACCATGCATCGGCACGTTTGCGCGTGACGTTGACGAGAAACTCCGCGCCACGCTCGGCGCCGTCGACTAAGTCCAGCGCCGCCCGTACTTTGCCGCCGCCATCCGTCACAATGCGCGCGTCGCTCGCGAGCATCTGCGTCAATGCGTCCAGATCGCCTGCTTGGGTTGCCTGCATGAATGCGGCCATGAGTTGCGCATGCTTGGGATTGATTTCGCCGGAACGCGCCCGCGCGGCCACGCCGCCGCGGGGTCGTGTGGCGCGCACATGCTCCCGGGCGCGGGCGGCAAGCTGCCGGCACGCGGGTGTGCTCCGTTGCAGTGTCGCGGCCACTTCGCTAAACGAGAAATCGAACACGTCGTGCAGCAGGAATGCCGCCCGCTCGAGCGTCGACAACCGGTCGAGCGTCAGGAGCAACGCAACTGACAAGTCCTCGGCGAGTTCGGTATGGATGTCGGGGGCGAGGGCTGCCGTATCGAGGACCGGCTCCGGAAGCCATGGGCCGACATATTCTTCACGCCGCGCGCGTGCCGACGTCAACACGTCCAGACAGATTCGCGTCGTCGTGGTCATTAGAAACGCTCGCGGGTCCGACACCATCTCTCGGTCGGCGCCATGCCAGCGCAAGTACGTCTCTTGGACTGCATCGTGAGCGTCAGCCATCGAACCGAGCATGCGGTAAGCGAGACCGAGCAGGTGGCCACGATGGGGCTCGAAGCTGGCGGCCGGATTCGACGTCGGGCTGGCAGGGCTCATGCAATGCGTACCGAAAATGCGGTGACGCGAGAATGATCGCGCGTGGCAGGCAGATTCGTCTTCATCTCGCACATCGATTTCGCGCGCTTGCGCTTGTGCGTCCCGCCAAAGCCAGTCCTGATCGGAGTTGTCAATTGATATTCCCGTGCGCGTTTCTGGTGGCCTCGCATTAAAAGACGGCATAGCCCGTTGGAATGTGACATCAGCTTGGGCCACCGTGCGTGGAGCAGGCCACGTGGACCGCGCTGGAACCCGACACGTGTGCGTGCGGCAGACCTTACGCGCGCATTCGCGACATCGGTGGCCGACAAGGCGATGTGTTGCGTCTGCCGGGCCACGACGGTGCCGAGATCTCGATCGCACCCGCGCAGATCACCGCCTGCTTACGCGGTTCACCTGTGAAGCAATGGCAGCTCAGCGTTACGCCCCAAACGCTCTCGATCGCATGCGTCTGTTCGGCGTTCGAGTTTGACGGTGCCGACGTAGCTAGCCGCGTCACCGCTTTTCTGGTAGCGAGTGGTGCGCAACCTCCATTGGTTCGGGCCAGTCGGGTCGATCGTCTCGAGAGAGGCGCAACCGGCAAGGCGAAACTGGTCGCAAAGCTTACGCGATGACCTCACAAACCCAACATGACGCCGGTCGAATGCGACGTCGCGCCCGGCCCATCGGACTGAACAGCGGGCTCGGTTCAGCCTAGCCCGAACACCGGTGCGGCGTTGTCCCAGAAGATCTTGCGGATCGACCCGGGCGGCAACGGTTGCCGTTCGAGATCGGCGAGTCCCGCCGGCCAGGTACCGTCCGGGTGCGGGTAGTCGGTATTGAATGTCACATAGTCGTCGCCGACCAACTCGACCACGGCCGGCAGCGAGCGTTCGTCGCCGCGGCACGCGACCAGGAAGTTCGACTTGAAATAATCTGTCGGCGATCGCTTCAGCAACGGATGTTCCGCGTTGCCGGAGAACTCCCAATGCTGCTCCATGCGCTGCAGCCAGTACGGCAACCAGCCGGCATCGGCCTCGACGTGCACGATTTGAAGTTTCGGATGGCGTTCGATCACGCCGAACCAGATCAGGCTCAGCATCGCCACCATCGCCTCGAATGGATGCGCGATGATGTGTCCCGCCGTATGCGTCTCCATGCGGTCACCGAACGACGGCCAGTACGGCGAACCCGAGTCGTGCAGGCACACCGGCTTGCCGATCCGCTCGAGCCTCGCCCACAGCGGATCGTAGTCGGCGTGGTGCAGATTGCGACCGTCGACCGGGTTCGGCCGCACGTAGAAACACGCGGCGCCGCGTTCGCTCGCGCGCAGCGCTTCTTCCATTGCCAGATCGACGGCCTGCATCGGCAGCATCGCCGCGGCACGCAGCCGCTCTGGCGCCGCCGAACAGTACTCGATGCTCCAATCGTTGTAGGCGCGGCACACCGCCGCCAGCAGTTCGGGATCTTCGAACGGCTTACCGAGGATCTGACCGCCTACGGTCGGATAGATCACTTGCGCATCCACGCCCTCGGCGTCCATGTCGGCGAGCCGGCTCGCGGCGTTGAAACCCTGTTGGCGGGCATGGGCGAACTTCTCCATGCCGCGCACGACCGCTTCGTGGAAATCCTTCGAAGCCATCGGATAGTTGCCGTGCTGATTGGTGATCGGCTCACCCTCGACACACATGCCGCGACCGCCGTTGGGATAGTCGTCGGGTTGCGGCGCGCGGTCGGCAAATTGTGGATCGATGTAGTCGCGCCACATCGTCGCCGGTTCGATCTGGTGGGCATCGGTGTCGATGACGCGATAGCCTTTGCGCATAGCCTGCCTCCCTCGTCGTGACGCATCGAGTGTATGCTCGACCCGCACAGGGGGCGAGCTTGATGAAAGTCCTGATCATTCCCGGACTGACGTTGCCAACACCTGCAGCGCATGACATCGAACGCATTCGCGCTGCAGCCGGGCCGGATAGCGAAATCGTCGTCTGCGAAATGCGCGATGCGCACGCTCATGCCGACGACGCCGAGGTCATCCTGGGTTTGCTCAGCGAACGTTTGTTCACCGCGGCGCCGCGGCTGCGCTGGGTCCACGCCATCGCGTCCGGCGTCGATGCATTTCTATTTCCGGCGTTCCGCGCAAGCTCCGCGCTGTTGACCAGCGAGAAGGGCCTGGTCGGCGAACACCTGGCCGACCACGCCTTCGGTCTACTGCTGATGCTCACCCGGCAACTCGCCACCGCGCAGCGGCTGGGGCCGGGTAGCTGGAACCATCGTCCGGAAATGCGCCGTCAGGAAATCGAGTTGACCGGGCTCACGCTCGGCTGCATTGGCTACGGCGGCACCGGCCGCGCGATCGGGCGCCGAGCCGCGGCGTTCGGCATGCTGTGTCAGGCAGTGGATGCGGAACCGGTGCCGCGGTCTCCGGAGGTCGCCGAAGTGCGCGGCACCGACGCGCTGCCGCAATTGCTCGCGACGTCCGACGTGGTCGCGGTGTGCTGCCCGTTGACGCCGGCGACGCGCGAGATGTTCAACGATGCCGCGTTTGCACAGATGAAATCGTCGGCGTTTCTTGTCAACGTCACCCGCGGCGAAGTGATGGTGGAAGCCGCGCTGATCAAGGCGCTGAAGGAAGGGCGCATTCGCGGCGCCGCGCTCGACGTCGCGCCGCGCGAACCGCTGCCGGCGGACAGCGAACTGTGGTCTCTGCCCAACGTCGTGATGACGCCGCATACGGCGGGTGCAAGTCAGTTTCGCGCCGCGCGCAACATCGACCGGTTCGTGACGAACCTCGAGCGGCTGCGCGCGGGCCAGCCGCTCGAAGGTTTAATCGACAAGCAGAAGGGTTACTGAGCGGGCGAGCGCGAATATTGTGACGTGCGGTTCGAGGACCCTTCCATCGCGTCGTGCGCTGGAATTGAGTACGCTGGACTTGTGCCATCACATTTGTATTGTGCGCTTTCGTTCGTGTCATGATTGACCACTTAGTTTCCATCCACCCGCGATGACGACAGTAACGAGTCCCGGTGCTGCGATTCATGACGCCGAAGCCGAGCGGCATGTGCTCGCGTGCATCGCCGCGGATGTCGTTGCGGACTTTTCGACACGACCCGCCGCGCAGCGACGGATCGGCGCGCGGTTTCTCGAAGCGTTGATCTCGGGCACCGATGAAGGTCGCACGGCACTGCGCGGCGCGCTGCGCATCCGTGGCGCCGAGATTATCGGCCGCTTCCGCCCGTTGCGGCGCGAGCATGGCGACGGCATCGCGGCGCTGCTGTTCTGGTCCTGCCAGTTCGACGGCCCGGTCGATTTGAGCGGCGGCGATTTTCTTTCGCTCCGGTTCGTCGACTGCACGCTGCCGGCATTCATCGGGGCGAGTCTGACCACCAAGGCAGATCTCGATTTGTCCGGCTCGCGCTTCTCCGGCATCGACGATTACGCGTGCGAACTGGCCGATGTCGGCAGCTGCGCCATTCACCTCAGCAACGCGCGCATCGGCGGGCGGCTGGCCATCGGCTCCACTGCGCAGGCGCGGGCCGCGATGAACGGCATCGTTCGCCTGGACGGTGCCCGGGTGGAGGGTGATGTGTGCCTCGAGGGCGCGCACGTGGATGGCCACGGCGACACCGCGGTCAGTGCGCGCTCGATGATTGTTGGCGGCAACGTCGATTTCGGCTGGGCCGGCGGCTACCGGTTCGAGGCGCTCGGGGAAGTGTCGCTGGCCGCGGCGCGCATCGTAGGCGATCTGATTCTGAGCGGCGCAAAACTCAGTAACGCAACCGGCCGCGTGCTGCACTGTGAAGATCTCAGAGTCGAGTCGGTATTTCTGACGGCTCACGAGGAGGCGCCGTTCGAGGCCGCGGGGCGACTCAACTTCCTCTCGGCGACCATTGGCGGCAGTTTTTTTATGACCAGTGCCCGGCTGGCGCCCGGTCCGGACATGTCGTTCCTCGGCCGTGGCGGGCCCGTCGCACTGAACCTGCAACAGTTGCGCGTTTCCAACGCGCTCGTCGTGAGGAACACGGGCGCTCTCGATCCTGACGGGCCACCGCCGTCGCGATCGACTGCGGCAAAGCCGGTGGAGGGTTGGTTTCTGCTCAATGGCGCCCAGCTCAACAGCATCATCGATAGCCTCGACGGTGGCTGGCCCGCGCCCGGTTACCTCGAACTGGACGGCGCCACGTACGAGCGCCTCGGCAGCGCCGTTGGGCGCGATATTGTCGCCGAACGCATCGCGTGGCTGCGCCGCCAGTTTCCCAACGGACGTCCTACAGCGGAGACATTCAAGCCGCAGCCCTATGAGGAACTGAGCCGCGTGCTGCGTCGCCACGGTCTGGCGCAGGAAGCCGATGCCATAGCGGTGGAGAAGATCCGCATGCGCCTTGCCGCACGCATCGATCGGCCGTGGGCGCGGGTCGTCCCGAACCTGCTCATGCTCGTCAGCCACCACGGCTACTCCACCGGCCGCGCCATGGCATCGTTCATGATCTTCGTGATGCTCGGTACGTTGATGTACTCGATCGCCCTATGGCGGTTCGACCAGCCATTCGTGCCGCTCCAGGTATCGCCTGAACCGGTGGAGTACGTGTTTCCGTTCGGTCTCGCCCGGGTGTCGACCCAGGCGGGATGTCCGGGATTGAACGTTTTCGAGTACGCGCTCGACGTCGCAGTGCCGGTAATCGATCTGGGCGCGGACACGTATTGCCGCTTTGCACCCGACGGGCCGTGGAGTTGGGTCTGGGTGCTGCTGCACAGTTTCTACGTACTGGTCGGCACCGCGCTATCGGCCGTGGTGGTGCTCACCCTAACGGGCGTTCTGAGGCGCGACTAACAGCTCAATTTATGAGAATAGTCCCGCGATTTCAATAGGTTGCATAGACCTTCTGCGGAAGAGGCATCCGTTGGGATGCCGCGAGTTGTCTGGCCTGGACCCGCACGTCGCAGTGCAGGGGTACATTTGGGGGTACCCGGTAGATCGCATTTAAGGTTTAAAGCTATCTCTGCTGACATTGGACTTCTGATGATCTTGCCGAATCCGTCTTAGCTCGTCCGGCGTCGGTCATCGGGATCTCCGAGACACCGAACTGCTGGAGGAAGCCGCAATCGGCTTGGATGGGCTGAGATCAACGAAGGTTGCCGGCACAGTGGGCAAACCTTGGTGACCATCTCGCTAACGAGTTAATTGCGCCGCGCGCTGATGGGATTTTCCGTCGATCCAGAGTCGTGACCGTCCTAGCATGCCCGCGATTGTTCAGCAGGAGACCGGCGTGCGACTCATCAGGGAACGCGATCGACGAATCAAGACCGGTGTACCGCGATCGACGTGGTATGCACTCATGGCGCAGGGCAGGGCGCCAAAACCCGTCAAGCTCGGTGAACGCTCCGTCGCGTGGATCGAGGACGAACTCGAGGCTTGGATGCGTGGACTCGAAACGAAGCGGGAACGGATCTCCTGGTAGTGGACCGCCGTTGGCTTGTCGGTCCGCTTCGCTCGAGTGCCGCTTGAATGAGCGAGAACTTACCCGATCGCGACTTCATCGAGCGGACGACCGCCGCGCTTTGTGCGACAACAGCAACGAGAGCGCGGCGGATCGGGAACTGATCGGGAGCACACCAATCGACCTCGATCCATGCTGATATCCCGACGCGGTGACGAGATCACGCCGCAGCCGATCGGTTGGCTTTGGCCAGGGCGCATTGCGCGAGGGAAGATCACCGTTGTCGCAGGCCATCCGGGTACCGGAAAGTCACAGGTCACCTCAGCAATTGTCGCGACAGTCACTCGCGGAGGGCGATGGCCGGTAGACGGGACACGCGCACCGGAAGGATCCGCCCTGATTCTGGCCGCCGAAGACGATGCCGCCGACACGATCATGCCGCGTCTGATCGCCGCGGACGCTGAGGTGAGCCGCGTCCACATCGTCGAGTCGGTACACGCGATCGCTGCTGATGGAACACCCGGGATAAGAGGCGTTGATCTCGGTCGAGACATTGCAGCGCTGGAGGCGCTGCTCGATTCGCGTCATCGATCCGATCACGGCGTACCTGGGTCGCACCGACAGTCACGTCAATGCTGAAGTCCGCGGACTGCTGATGCCGCTGACCCAACTCGCCGGGCTGTATGGTGCGGCGATCATCGCCGTCACGCACTTACGTAAGTCTGCAGCCTCCGAAGCGCTGCTGGCGGTCACCGGAAGTCTTGGGTTCGTCGCCGCCTCGCGGGCCGCGTACCTGGCCGTGAAGGACGCGTCGGATCCCGCGCGTCAGCTGTGGTTGCCGGTGAAGAACAAGCTCGGACCCGAACTACCCGGACTCGCCTATCGGATCGTGCCGTGCGAGATCGCCAACGGCATAGCCACGTCGCGCGTCGAGTGGGATGCGGAGCCGGTGACCATTACCGCCGACGGTGCGCTGGGCGCGCATGCGGATCACGACGAACTCCGCACCGAACGGGATGCCGTTGACGAATGGCTGCGCGACCTTGTCGACCGGTCCGGTGCTTGCTCGCGAGGTACAGGCGGAAGCGAAGTCGGCCGGCCACAGTTGGGCAACGGTGCGGCGCGCCAAGGACGTCATCCGCGTGCAGGTGAAGCGCGACGGGTTCGGCAAGGGCGGGGCGTGGAGGTGGAGTCTGCCAGCGAAAGATGCTCCCACCATAGGTGCCATTGACGCGGGACGCGAAAACCTGAGCGCCCATGAATTCTATGGAGATAGTGAGCGCCCATACGACCCCATAGATGCTCAATCCGAGTCCATAGAATGCAAAGATGCTCAGCTTTTCGCGCCGGGGTACGTTGAGCAGGTATGCGCTCGCTGTGACGGCGAAGGCGCATAGCGCGGAAATTCTGATTGCCTCCGCGGGTGACACTCGATGATCGTCGCTTACGAGAATGCGGGGTGAGTTCGGCTTCGATCTGCCCACGCGCTTTGTCACGCTCGCGACCATGTTCAGCCTCGCATCGACGGTGCAGCCCGTTATGGGCATCGCCAACCAGCAGCTCTACCGCCGTCATCGCCCGGAACAGACCGCGCTGTATCCGGTGATCGAAACGAACCTGACGGCGTTCCTTGAGTATCTGCACGAGCGTGATGCAGCGCTGCCGCGCTTTGTGACAGATGAGTTCAAGGACTACCTGCGCTGCGGTCGCCTGGAATACGGGTTCATACGGGTCAAGTGCGATGGCTGCCGCCACGAGCACCTGGTGGCATTCGCCTGCAAACGGCGCGGCTTCTGCCCGTCGTGTGGCGCGCGCCGGATGATCGAGACCTCGGCACACCTCATCGACCACGTGCTGCCGCCAGTATCGATCCGCCAATGGGTGCTCGCGTTTCCCTGGCCCTTGCGGTTACTGCTGTCAACGCGCGCAGAAGCCGTGACCCGAGTGCTCGCGATCGTCACCCGTGCGATCGAAACGGCGCTGATCCGGCGTGCCGGGAAGACACGAAAAAGCGGTGCCTGCGGAGGCATCGTCACGCTCATCCAGCGCTTCGGCAGTTCGCTGAATCTCAATGTGCATCTACACATGCTGGTGCTGGATGGCGTCTACGCCAACGAGCGCGGCAAGCTGCGCTTCCATACGCTACCGGCACCGTCCATCAGCACGCTGCAGAACCTACTCGATGTCATTGTGTTGCGCGTGCCGCGTTGCCTGGAACGTGACGGCCTGCTGATCCGAGATCCGGAACAGCCTTGGCTCGATCTGGCAGCGCGTGATGCGCTCGATGCAGTGGGTGCTGCGTCGATTCAGTACCGCGTTGCGGTCGGTCCACACGCCGGGCGTCAGGTGCTGACGCTCAAGCTCGCCGCAGCTGTAGCCGCGTCAAGCGCATAAACCCTTATCTGTTAGGGGCCACCAGACGTTGCGGGTTCGCTATGTGCGCGCTCGACCCATTTCGGACGTTTTCAGGCCGTTCGGGTGATCTGGCGTGGAGAAATACCTAGCCGAACGCGCACGTCGTCGATCGGAGACGCGGCGTAGTCCCAAAAGTTCCAGGCATCACCTAGATCTATGTTCACGGCGCTACCCCGCTCCAGTTCCCGAAGCATACTCTCTGCCAATCCCTCCTCGCCGAGAAGTCCTTCGATGTTGGGCATGGGAAACGGCGTTAGATTGATCCGAGCACCGTGCAACACCATAGCGATCAGCCAGGTAAAGAAATCGTGTGCACCTCTGGTATATCCCGCTTGGAATGCTGCGTTGTTGAGCTCGCCTTGTGCCGAGGTGTCATAGCCGCTCAATACATGAGTGACGTCGTGGAAGATTGCACCTTCCGGAAAGCCCTCCTTCTCACCAGGGAATGCGATGCCGGCATCCACACAATGACGGTAGAACTGGTAGCCGAGCGTCCGATGGGGAAGCGCTTCGAGGGACTTGAAGCGTGACACTGTCGCGTTGTCTTCGCCGATCAGGCCGCGGAAGCGGAGCACCGCCCTGATCACCGGCAGGACGCCGCCCGACATCCTGTAGGTGTTGCGAAAGTAATGACGCAGGTGCGAACGGCGCAGGAAGGCGAGCCGGAAGCGAAGCAGCTGTCCTCTGGCAAGGTGGGAGATGACCTTTACGGCAGGCTCCTCCACTGTGAGCACATCGGCAAAATCTGCGACGAGCGATACCTGGTCGCGCCTCGGCGGCCCGTCGGCGACACAAACGACAGTCATCAGGCGAACTAGCTGCACGGCCTGATCATGGTCTTCGACGCGAGTGCCCAACTCGGTCGGCGAAATCCGCCTCAGGCCATCGAGATCTTCGTTCGTCCGAAAGATCACGACTTGCATCGCGCGGACGAGTGCATGCTGAGGGCGGCCAAAGCCATTTCGGGCAGCGCGAGCGATGGTCACTAGCGCGCGGAGCTGATGTGTCGTCGAGCGCGGGGTGGGTCGGCGGAGTTTCATTTTTGCGTCCTCACGATTAGGTCAGACGACAAAATACGTCTTGCGGTCATTATGTCAACTGACTAAATTGGCTCAATGCGCAAGACCCTACACAAGCGGCAACCCGCCGCACACGCTGACGCGACGAGAAGTAGGATCGTCGTCGCAGCCGTAACCGCATTTGCCGACCGCGGGTTCGAGGCGGCGAGCACTCGCGAGATCGCGCGGCGCGCGGGCGTTGAGCAGGGGCTCCTCACCTACCACTTCCGAAACAAGGATGCACTCTGGCGGGCGGCGGCGGATCGGGTCTTTTGCACGCTGCGGGAAGGTGTTTTCGAGCGCTTGACCAAGACCGGAGAGGTCAGCCCGGACGAGCGAGCGCGGGAGGTCATCCGCACCTACGTGCGCACGATGGCAGCACACCCCGAGTTCTTCCGCTTCATCGTCGATCAGGGCCACCGTTTTGACGAGCGTACGGATTGGCTGGTCGAGACTCACATTCGACCGGCCTTCGAAATGATGAAGGGGCTCGGGCTGCTAAGGACGGCTGGCCATGATGAAAACAAGTTGCCGCACGCGTTCTTTGCGCTTCTAGGGGCGAGCACCCTGATCTTCTCGGTGCCCGCCAATTGTCAGCGACTCACCGGAGCCGATCCCCAAGATCCGAAGGTAAGCGAAGCGCATGCCGATTTCGTCGCGAGGCTATTGATACCCTGAGCGACCCATCGACAAAGCCGCCCAAACATCTGGTTCGGGACGATAGTGGACATCGAGGCGCACCTGAAGAGCGGTAGAACGTTCTGGTACTCGATGACTGCTATGGCGACGAGTGGAATCGCCATTGCGGTTCTGCGGCCCGTTGCGGTGTTCGTTCTCATCGGTGTCCTGTCTCTCTATCTCGTCAACACTGGACGCAACGCACTGACGCGCTCCAGGGGCATGGTGAACCGTCCGTATTCTGGTTCGTCATTGCTGTGTTTTGCCTGGTCTCCGGAATGGCACTGGGCGCTTATGCGCTGGCCACGGACGGACGGGTGTTCGGCTCATCCTACGCGCTCTATCTCGGTGTAGCTTTCGACGCGGCAATCTTCGTCGTTCTGGATTGGCGATTGATCTCGAGGCGCAGCGCGGGCAAGAGCCGGCTCATCGATCATCTATGGCGAATGATTGCGGCCTTGTTCTTCGCGACGTTTGCATTGTTCGTTGCCAACCCTTCCGTCTTTCCGGAGTGGTTCACGCTCTCGGGTCTCAATTTCGTACCGCCCCTCGCGTTGCTCGTCGCGATTGGATATTGGGTAATGGCGGTGCAGCGAGAATGCTGCTGATGGACACTGCAACAGACGACATACTCGGCACAGGAAAATGGTCGGCCGGTCCGTCCATCGTGCTGCTGAAAATGACCAAGGAATGGGTGTATGGATTTCTCGCGCAGAATGTCTGGAGCTTCGCCGGCGACAACGATCGCCAGGACGTGAACTCGTTTCTGATGCAGCCGTTCATCAACTTCAACTTCCTACACGCGCCCGGACGGTATCTGAGTTTCTCACCCATCATCACCGCCAACTGGAAAGCCAGCGACGACAACACCTGGACCGTGCCGCTGGGGGGCCAGATCGGGCAGATCGTGCGCTTCGGCAAATTGCCGGTGAATCTTTCCGCGGGCGCGTATTACAACGTCGAAAAGCCGAAATACGGCGCCGACTGGACGCTGCGCCTGCAAGCGACATTGATGTTTCCCAAGTGATCCTAACGCATAGCTAAAGGGGCGCGCCTGGCGCCCCTAGCGCGAACGTCGTGCCGTGGCGCCGAGCTCGTCGCGACGAACCCGCCGACGGCGCGCGGCTGGACACGCTCGGGTGCAGGTGCCGGGTGGCGATCGTCAAGCCGACCCTGACGCACCGACTGCGCCGATGACGTGGATGGAGCGACTGAGGCGGGTATTTGCGATTGATCTGTCAATCTGTCCGCATTGTGGCGGTCGGCTGCGTGTGATCGCCGATGTCACCCGTCCGGACATCATTCAGAAAATCCTGGAACACGTCGCGCGACAACAGGCGCCGCCGGAATTCAGCGCTAGCAGCGGTTCGATAACGGTTCACTGAAACTCCGCAACGTCCGGAGTAAGCAGACTCGTCTTGCAGATCAGCGCCTTCCGGATCAGCTCCAGCACTTGTGCGCGTTCGGCAAGCGATGTCCATCAGCCGTTCGCGTCATTCCACATCTCAGACGAATTCAATAACTGCTTCCGCTTCGCCGCGCAGTCACGCGATACGCAGCCCGATTCACCAACAGGTGGGTTATGCTTCTTATCCTCAAACTCGCGCCGAATCCGATTGTCGTGAAGAACGCAATCATCAGCGGGCTTTGCAGCGTGGTGTCGAACTGAAACAGCGTGACGCCCTGGCTTCGCGCGATGAGCACGACGATCGACACGACGAGGCCGCCCAATACCGGCGCGGCAGGTTGTATCGAGCGAACACCGGCACCGCGACGCGAAGGCCGTAGCCGCCGAGCAAGACGACCCCACCGAACGCAAGGGTTTGAATCAAATCGAGTTCGAACACGCGGCTTCCCGTCACATTGATGCATCCGACTGACTCGTGCCGGTGGACCCATCGCGGACCGACTTGATGCCGCAAACCGCCGGCGAGCGCAAGTCGAGTTCGCGCAAATCGTATCGCGCTCTGCACAGGCGCGATGAAAAAGAGTATTTTTCGCCGCGGCTTGCATCCGAATCTGCCGCTTCGATTTTTTGGGGCCGTAGCTCAGCTGGGAGAGCGCTGCGTTCGCAATGCAGAGGTCAGGGGTTCGATCCCCCTCGGCTCCACCAACCAAGAATTCCGGAACCGTCGACGACATGTTCGATTCTGCCGGCTACCGCTCCAGCAGCTCGAGCGTCGCGAGCGTCATCGCCGTAGCGCCGGTCTCGATCGTCGGCTTCGGTATCGGCGCGAACAGGGGCGAATGGTTCGACGTAAGCGCCTGGCCCGCTTTCATGGCATCGAAAAATCGCTGCGGTTCGTAGACGCCGATGAAGAAATACGTCAGCGGCACACCTGCTTCACCGTACCTCGCAAAATCCTCGCTCGCCGGGACCGGCGCGATCTCGAACGCATTGCGACCGAATGCCGTCTTGAACACCGAGGCCACGCGCTCGGTGGCCGCGACGTCGTTCACGAGCGCGTCGGCATCGTGCGTGATCACCACGTCCGGCTCCGGCGCCGCAGCGAGCGCCGCTTCGGCGGATGCGATGCGCCGTATCCCATCGCCGAGTTTTCGCGCGACGCCCGCATCGTAGCTTCGGACTGTGCCGCGCAGATTCACCGCATCCGGAATGATGTTGCCCGCGCTCCCGCCATGGATCGCACCGATCGTGACCACGCCGAACGCGGAGGGATCTTTTTCGCGACTGATCAACGACTGCACGTCGACGACGAAGCGCGCCGCGATCAGCACCGGGTCGATCGCGCTGTGGGGCGAGGACCCATGTCCGCCGCGGCCATTGAACGTGATCTCGAGCGTGTCCTCCGCCGACATGATCGGTCCGCTGCGATAGCCGACCATACCGTAGCCGAACGGTCCGGTGTGCAGCGCCAATGCGTGGTCGGGTTTCCCGAAGCGTTCGAACAATCCATCCGCGAGCATCGCCGCTGCACCGCTATCGGACTCCTCGGCCGGCTGGCCGACGAACATCACCGTCCCGTGCCAACGATCTTTCAGCGTCACCAGCGCGGTCGCCGTCGCGACCCAGCTGACCATGTGGATGTCATGACCGCAGCTGTGCGCAACGTAAGTCGTCTCGCCGCGCCAGGTCGCCTTTTCTTTGCTCGCGTACGGCAGCCCCGTCTTCTCTTCCATCGGCAGAGCATCGAGCTCCGTGCGGACGAGAATCGTCGGTCCCGGTCCGTTCTCCAGCATCGCGACGATGCCGGTTTTGCCGACGTGCTCGGTCACGCGCAATCCCAGCGCGCGCATCTGCGCCGCCAGGATCGACGCGGTCCGTGTTTCGTGGAATCCGAGCTCGGGATGCGCGTGAATGTCGCGGTAGAGCGCATCCAGGTGCGCGTAGTGCGCGTCGATTGCGTTCTGCACGAGCGGTTTGACCGCAAGCGCGTCGAATTCCGCCGCCGTCGCATTGCCCGTAAGCGCCGCGATGAGGAGCGCCGCGCACCGTATCAGCACGGATCTTCTGGTGAACGTCGACATGGTTTGACCTCCTGATTGATCTGGTTGAATAGATTGCGGGGACGACACGCTTCAAGGCGTGGTCGTGGCTGCCTCGGTGACGACGACTAAAACCTCGCTGTCCGCGCCCAAACCGAGTCGTTGGCGATCGCGCGGTGTTGCCGCCACGCGTTCGAGCGCGGCAAGCCCTGCAGCGCCGGACGGCGTCGTGTGCAGGTCGTGGTCGGCGAGAACGGCGCAGGCGGCTTCGGCGTGCGCATCGTCGAGCGATACGAATGCCGCTGTCAGCGCCCGCAGAATCGGCCATGCGGCGGCAGACGGCGTGTAGCAGTCCAGGCGCGCCATGCTCGTAGTCGATCCGCGTGGAACCGACACCGGTCGACCCGCGCGCGCGCTCGCCTGCAGACACGCGGCCGCATCGGGCTCTGCAACGATGATTCGCGGCGCACGCTCGCCGTGAACGGCCGCGAAATGCCCCGCCAATGCCGCCGCGAAGCCACCGACACCGGCCTGTAGAACTGCGTGTGACGGCGGGGCCGGCAGCGCATCGAGGATCTCGGATGCGATTAACGTGTAGCCCTCCATCACGAGCGCCACGGTGGCGTCGTTGGGATCCGCACTGCAGTCGGGCACGCAGATCCACCCTCTGTCCGCGCACGCGCGCCGACAGGCGGCGACAGCGTCGTCGTACGTCCCGGAAATCGGAATGATCTGCGCACCCTGTCGAGCAATCGCCCGCAGCTGCGCAGCTGGAACACCGTCTTTGACGAATATCACGCAGCGGCTTCCGACGAGGCGCGCGCCGGCGGCGACGGAACAGCCGTGATTGCCGGATGTCGCCGCCGCGAACGTGACTTCCGCCAGCGCGCGCGTTCGCACGCGGAGCATTTCCTCGATCGGGATCCGGCGCGCGGCCCCCCGGGCGGCGATCTGCGCGCCGAGCCGCAGCACGGCATAGGCGCCGCCGACGGCTTTGAAGCTTCCCAATCTCAGACGGGCGCGTTCGTCTTTCACCCAGATCTCTCGCAGCCCCCAGGCGCGTGCCAGATCGGACAGTCGGCGCAGCGGTGTGATCCGGTGTGCCGGGCACGCCGCAATCTCGCGCTGCACGCGCGTCGCGGCCGCACGACCCAGCCGCGCGGTCACGACCGAAACGGCCTCGGGGGGCAGCGGCGGCGCGGCGCGATAGACGATGGAATGCATGGAAAAAGGCTACGCGAACGACGCCGATCAAACGCGGCGAACGCGGGCCGCTCGACGCAGGAACGCGGCGTTTCATCGGCGTAGATGCAGAAAAAACCCGCCGCGCGCGGGCCTGCTAGAGAATGGGAATATCCAGTGTCGCTTTCAGGGCCTCGATTACGACGCTCGATCTGAAGCGTCTGACATTGGCATCGTCGAGAAAAAGTCGACGGGCAATGTCCTGATAGTCCTCCATGCTGCGCGCGGCAACGATCAGCACGAAATCGGCTTCGCCGGTGACGTAGTAGCACTGTTGAACTTCGGCGGTCGCCATCGCCCGGTTTCTAAACGACTCCACGACGTCCTTCGCTTCCCGATCCACCGAAACTTCCACGATCACCGTCAGCGGCCTGTCCAATGCGCGCCCGTCGAGCACCGCCGTGTCGCGCAGGATGATCCGAGCGTCGCGCATTCGCTTGATGCGTCGCTGGACGGCGGATGCGGACAGACCCACCCTCTCGCCGAGCGCCTGTGAAGTCGCCAGATTGTCTCGTTGCAATATCGCGAGTATGCGGCGATCGAATTTGTCGAGGGTCAACTTCATTCCAGGTTCGGACGCCGGGTCTCTCGGCACGTGACGGCTGATGCGAAGGATAGCGGGGCGATTCGGTTCATTCGACTCGCGACGGCGCCTCAAGAACACCGGATCACCCTTTACGTACCCTCGCATCGGTTCGCAACTCATTCGGAAACCGCGGGGATCGGCAAGCAGATCGGCGAACGGCGCGCTACTGCGGGATGGTTCCATCGAAAGATCTGGGCGAACATACGCCGCCTTCAACATCGGAGCATCGAAGTGACCCAGGATATCGTGGAGCATGCGCAGCACTGCCCGCTCGGCGAGTTCAGCCCCATGCATCCGGAGCTGCTCAAGTGTCCGTACTCGATGAATCAGCGGCTGCATCGGGAGGCGCCCGTGTACCGGGATCCGCTCACCGGCATCTACTTCATTTCGCGCTACGACGACGTCGTCGCGATGGCGATGGACTACCAGACGTTCTCCAGCGTGATGCCCGGCTTCGGCACCGGCTCGCTCGCGACCGCCGACCCCGAGGTCGCGGCGATCACCAGCCAGGGGTATCCGAACGTTTCGACGATGCTGACGCAGGATCCGCCGCTGCAGCGGCATTATCGCAAGTTCGTCGACGGCGCGTTTTCACCGGCGAACCTGAAGGCGCTGGAGCCCTTCATCGAAAAAACCTCGAACGATCTGATCGACCGCTTCATCGATACCGGGCACTGCGAGTTCCTCACGCAGTTCGGTGTGCCGCTGCCGCTCACGGTGATCGCGTCGCAGATTGGCGCGCCGATGGCCGATCTGCCGCTGCTGCGCAAGTGGACGCGCGCGTTCATCGGCAACCTGTCCCAGCAGCTCGACAAAGAAGGTGTGCTGCAGGCGGCGCGCGACATCCTCGAGTTCCAGCACTATTTCGTCGAAAAGATGGAGCAGCGGCGGCGCCAGCCTGAAGAGGACATTCTGTCGAAGGTCGTCAACGCGAGCATCGACGGCGAAAAGCCGCTGAACGACGCCGAGTGTCTGTCGATGCTGTCGCAGATTCTGGTGGCCGGGAACGAAACGACGTCGTCGGCGCTGACCGAAGGCATCTGGTTGCTGATCAAAAATCCGGACCAGTACGAAATCGTCCGGCGCGACCCGAGCGACGCGAACATCCACGCACTGGTCGAGGAAATCGCACGCATCACCAGTCCGTCGGCAAACATGTTTCGGCGCACGACGCGAGACGTCGAAGTGGCCGGCACGACCATTCCGGCGAATTCGATCTGCTTCGCACGCTTCGGCGCGGCCAATCAGGACGCGACGCAGTTCGAAGATCCGCTCAAATTCGACATTCGGCGCACCAACCTGAAAGACCACGTGGCGTTCGGCAAAGGCGTGCACCACTGCCTCGGCGCAGCGCTGTCGCGACGCGAAATGAACGGCGCGTTCAAGGTGATCTTTCGTCGCCTCGAGAACTTTCGGTTGAGTCCGGGGGCGCGCGAACCGAGCTTTTCGGCGAACGCGCTGCTGCACGGGCTCGAGGGGCTGGCGCTTTCGTTCGACAAGATCCGCTAGGCGCGGCACATCGCGTCATCGCGGTCGCCCCATCCGACAGTCCCCATGCGCACACCGCACGGCGCTGACTTCGGTATTCCACGGGTTCAAGCACTCCGCTGCTCATGCATGCTGATTTTTTTCCATCCGAAGTGAGAAATGCATGAGCATTCCCGCCGATATCGCAGCGACCATCGTCGACCCCAAGGCCTACGCGAAAGAACAGCCGGTGCAGGATGCGTTCACGTTCCTGCGCCGCGAAATGCCGCTCGCTGTCGCACACCCACCGAACTACGACCCGTTCTGGGTCGTCACGAAGCACGCCGACATTCTCGAAGTGGAGAAGCTCGGCGATCTGTTCCACAACGAAGACCGCTCGACCACGCTGACGACGATCGATGCTGACAAGTACGTGCGCGAAATCATGGGCGGCTCGCCGAACCTGGTCCGCTCGCTGGTGCAGATGGACAACCCGGACCACTTCAAATACCGGATCCTGACGCAGGGCTGGTTCCTGCCGCAGAACCTGCGCAAACTCGAGGCGCGCATTCGTCAGATCGCGCGCACGTTCGTCGACCACCTGGCGTCGTTCGGCGGCCGCTGCGACTTCGCTCGGGACGTTGCGTTCCTGTATCCGCTGCACGTGATCATGGAAGTGCTCGGCGTGCCGGAAGCGGACGAGCCGCGCATGCTGCGCCTGACGCAGGAACTGTTCGGCGCGGCCGATCCGGACTTGAACCGTTCCGGAACGCAGCGCCTCGACACGCGCTTCGCCGCGCAGTCACGCGATACGCAGCCCGATTCACCAACAGGTGGGTTATGCTTCTTATCCTCGCGATAGCGCACCACTGTGGAAGTGTTGGCGAAAATGCAGGGTCAATTTACATCTCAGGACGTAGACACATCGAGGGTCATCCGACCGAACAAACCGATACGCTTATCATTGAACATAGCGTCTGGCTCAGGCGCCCAGCAGCGTGACACCGACTGCAGCGCTCGCGGCCCGGAGCTCCTCGTCGAGTGTCGCCAGCGGCAAATCAAGGCGCCGAGCGAGTTCGAGATAGGCAGCATCGTAGAGCGTGAGCCGACACTGTTCGGCCAACTGCAGCGTGGTTGTCCAGGCATGCCGGTCCGTGTCGGCATCGATGTTCACCTCGAGCGCCTGCAGGTCCGCAATCGACGCATCTCGGAACGCCGCGGTGATCCGTTTGCGCTTGACCGCCATCTGTAGCGCATTGGCAACTTCCAGTCGCCAGAGGGATGGCGCTACCGCGCCTGACTCGGCCACGTGACGGAGCACCGCGTCGGCAGACGGGGAACGCTCATCCTCGAACAACCAAGCCAGGGTGATCGAGCTGTCGATCACCAGACTCAAGGGCGACCCTCGTTCACCAAGTCTTTGATTTTCAAATCGCCGAGCGTAACGCCGACACTGCGGGCACGAATGTTGGCAGCGGCCCTGTTCGCTTTCGCCCGGTCGAAGCCGGGTTCCGCGGGCACCAGTCGCGCAACCGCTTTGCCGCGCCGGGTGATCAGAACTTCCTCGCCGTTCGCTACCCAGTCGAGCAAGGTGCCCAGCTTGTTCTTGGCTTCAAAGGCGCCGACTTCGCGCATGACGTGCAATCCAATTAAACTAGACAACAGTCTAGCTTATACCATGGACATAGTGACGGAGCTATATGAACCATATATGCAGCAGATATGCAGCAGACGCCGCGCCCGGGGGTTCGGGCTTTTCGATCGTTGGTGGTTCAGGTCGCTACGGTGTTCGAAACAGTTCGGTGAGTGTTTCTGATCGACTCGGCAGCCGTAGCTGATCGAGTTCCGCTTGCGCGGTGATGATCGTGGGACACCACTCCCTGACCTGAACAGTGCCGATATCCGGCGACGCAGAGCACCTTCGGTAGAAGAGAACATCTGCGCCAGTACCAACCGACCTACACAGCCAGGTCTTCTGTCGAACGTAGGTTTCTAGAATCACCTCCTTTGAAGTTGTGCAGCGGAGCCGCGGGGTTGATGAATCGTCTCGCGTCGCCCAATGCGAATGGTTCGACGTCGATAGGAAGATAGGCCGATGCCCGAATTGAACGACGGATCGAAGATCCAAACTCTCGACGATGAACCGATGACCCTTGACGGTCATTGCGACATTTGCGCGGTTCTACGATGTCGCGGTTGCAGTGATTGAGCGTCTGCTTCGCTGTCCGTTTGGCTTACGCCAGGCTGGATCGGCCTGCCACTTTAAACGCAGTGGCCGCGTATAAATCGTCAGTGCAGGCAGTTTAGGCAGCGTCAACTCTAGCGTCACTTCGAAATCCGACCGCGGGGCCGCGTGATTACTGGCGTGTGGCCGTCGTCACTACACGGCTACGCCTCGTAGTGACGACGGCACCTTCGGGGCATCGCGCTGATCGCGTCGGGCTGTCGCCCGCCACGATCCACGCGTTTGGTATTCCTGCGCGTTCAGTACGCAATTCCAGTGCGACCGCGTCGCGTAAATCTGCTGTCGCGGCTGCGCGCATTTTGAGGTGCGCTCCGCCGCCATCGGTTCTCGGCTCGCCTCTTCTGACGATTGCACACTGTCGCGGCCTCCGCTGTCGAGCGGGAGAGTGGGCTCAGTGAGCCCACTCATAAGCGTGCTGAAATTCATCACGCCCACGCGACCGGTGTCGGTCCCGTTCGGGCGCTCTCGCGGCATTTCGGTTGCGCGGTTGTCTGAGGAGTACTTGGGCTCACTGAGCCCACCGCGTTTATCGGGTTTGAATTTTTCACGTCAGTGCGCGGAGGGAACTCTGTTCGCGCGGGAATCTCGCGAACGATCGCTCGTTATCTTCTTCACGACGCATTCCTGATCTGGACCACCTTATCGGTGGTCGATCCCGGTTTGGTATCGATGTAACGCGCCCAATCGTTCATTAGCCCCACGCGCTTCTCAAACAGATCGCCGCGCCGATACGACGCCTCGACCGCGCTCGACACCGCGTGCGCGAGCGACATCTCACGGACTTCGTGCTGATAGCTTGTCTTCTCGGCAGCCCAATCGGAGAACGTGCTGCGAAACCCGTGCACGGTTGTCGCGACCTTCATGCGCTTCAGCACAGACGACATCGCGGCGTTCGAAAGCGGCCGCTTCGGATTCGCGGCAGGGAACACGTAGACGCCGCCCAGCATGTGCATCGATTCGAGAATCTCGATCGCCCTGGTGCAAAGGGGCACCGTGTGTGCTTTCCCGGCCTTCATTCGCGCTGCAGGAATCGTCCAACGTTTCGCGTCGAGGTCGATCTCGTCCCACTTGGCACCGATCGTCTCAGCAGTGCGGGCGGCGCACAGGATCGTGAATTCGAGCGCGGCCGCGCCCACACCGGATTGCTGGCGCAGCGTCTGTACGAATCCGTGGATTTCCGAAAACGGCAGCGCCGCGTGATGCACGACCTTCTGCACCTTCGACGGTTTCGCCAGCAGATGGTCGAGGTGACCTTTCCAGCGCGCGGGGTTCTCGCCGGTCCGGTAACCGTTAACCTTTGACCAGTCGAGGATTGCCTCGATGCGGCCGCGCACCCGCACGGCTGTCTCGTTCGTTGTCGTCCAGATGGGTTCGAGGACACGCATCACCATGCCGGTGTCGATGTCCTGAACCGCGATCGTTCCGATGATCGCATCGGCGTGAGCCTTGAGCGACTGTGTCCACTGGTTGGCGTGTTTCAGGTTCTTCCAACCGGCGCTGTGCGACGCGATGTACTTCACTGCGGCCTGGCTGAAGGTGATCGACTTGAGCTGGTCCAGACGCTGCGCTGCCCGCGTCGCTCGGCGATGCGCGAGCGGGTCGATCCCATCCCGCAGTTTCGCGTGCAGCTTTTGCGCCTCAACGCGCGCGTCAGCGAGTCCGAGAGTCGCGACGGGTCCCAGCCCGATCTTCCGTCTGCGACCGCCGAACGTGTATCGGAACAGCCAAGACCTGCGTATCGCGTCGACCTGCAACCAAAGGCCGCCGCCATCGGCGTAGCGGCCTGGTCGGGTGATCGTCCTGACCTTGGCGGCGTTCAATCGGTTAATGTGTCGGCTCATCTGGGGGTACACTCGGGGGTACACCGTGAGCCCAGAATGTACAGGAACAGCACAGACGGCGCCAGCGCGGAAATACCAACGAATTTACTGGTTTATTGAGGCTTTTGCGGACGTTTTGAGAGCTTTCTGGACGTGGTTTTGCGGAAGAGGCAGGAGTCGAACCCACCAGACGCGATCAAGCGTCTCAACGGCTTTGAAGGCCGCGCGCCCCGCCGGGGACGATGCTCTTCCGCGCCGGAATATATCACGCGCGTTTCAGCGTCGAGGTGTTGCCGACGATGCGGCGCAGGTCCCCATAGCGCCGCGTGAAGCCGCAGCGATCGAAATACTCGAGCACCTCGATAGCGAGGTTGCGGCCGATCTGCGCCGCGTCCCGAAGTTCGCGCGCGGTGAATCCATCCGGTTTCGATTCCGCCAACGTCTGAACGGTTTGTGCCAGCGCATCGATCTGTCGCGGCAGCAACGCGCGGTGATCGCCGACGCGGACCAGGAAGCCGAGCTTCACCATCTTCGCAACGAAGCCGTCGAGTGTCCGCAACGGTATCGCCAGCGACTTCGCGAGGTCGCCGACGCTGGGCGGTTGCTGGCCTGTGTCGATCAGCGACTCGATGCGGCGCAGCAGCGTTGCGTCGTCGGGCGGCAGCGCCGGGCGATGGTGGCGCTCGTGATAGTGGCCGCCGGTCTCGACGACGCGTCCCTGCGACACCAGTGCACCCAGCGCATCGTCGAGCCAATGTTTAGGTACGACGGCCATACGGCGCAGTTGGTCCGCCTTCAATCCTTGACTGTGCGGTGCGGCTTTGTGATATCCCGCGACCTGCTGCTGCAAAGAATCGAGTGACGCGACCCAGCGGGGGCGCGACAGCGCATAGGTTCGACCGCCGCGGACGATCTGGACAGGATCGACGACGGCCAGTAAATCTGCGTTTGCGTTGCTCGATAGGTTACGAGCACGCCGAAACGCATCGATGTCAACGTCGCCCTGGTCAATGAGTTGCCGCAGTGCCTGCGCGGGATCATCGGTACGTTGAATCTCGAGGTGTGCCAGCCGCGCTGGCGCGCGCCGCGCTTTGTCAGGTGGTGCGCTGTCGACGACCACGCCGCCGCCGATCGTGCGTTCTCGTGCGTGGTCGCGCAACACCACGCGATCGCCGTGTTTGGGACACAGGGGCGTTGCGAGAACGAGTTCCACCAGCGCCGACTGCCCGCCGGCAAGACGCCCCGATTCGAGCAATGCCAGATGGCCCTCGGCATGGCTGGCTGCGTGATAAACGTGCACCGGCAGCCAGTGTTTCAGCGGTCGCGGAAGATCGGTCAGCACCGATAGATCGACGATCACGTTATGGGTAACCGCAAACGAATCGGGTTCCATCAACCAGTCGCCGCGTGAAATGTCGCCCGCCGAGATACTGGTCAGATTCACTGCGCACCGATCGCCCGCCGCAGCAAGATCCGCGGCGCGATCCGAGACGCGCAGCGTCCGCGCGCGTGCCGCGATTCCGTGCGGTGCGACGACCAGATCGCTGCCCGCGTTCAACGTCCCGGAGTGAACGGTGCCAGTCACTACGACGCCGACTCCTTTGACGATGAAACTCCGGTCGACGGCCAACCGGAATGCACGATCGAAACGCTCCGCTTGATGCACCCGTGCCGCCGCCGCAATACCGGCGCGAACTGCGTCGATTCCGATTCCCTCGGTTGCGGAAACACCAACGACCGAACTCAGCCTCAAGCCGGATTCTTCCGCCATCGCTGCAACGGATTCCCGCACCGCGGCGACTCGTTCCGGCTCCACCCGATCTACTTTGGTGACCGCGGCAATGCCACTCGTCACGCCGAGCAGTCGCAGGATCGCGAGGTGTTCGCGCGTTTGCGGCATCGGGCCGTCGTCGGCGGCGACCACGAGCAGCGCGAATTGATGCGCTGCGACGCCGGCAACCATGTTGTGAATGAAACGATGGTGGCCTGGTACGTCGACGAAGCCGATACGCATGCCGTCGATATCGGTGTAGCAAAACCCGAGATCGATCGTCAGACCGCGGCGCTTTTCTTCGGCGAGCGTGTCGGTGTTGACGCCGGTCAGCGCCTCTACGAGGCTCGTTTTGCCATGATCGACGTGACCCGCGAGCGTAACGATCATCGCCTACAGGCCGTCAAGATTCGTGCAGAGCGCGTCAGGATCGTCGATCGTGCGCACGTCGAGCCAGAGTGCCCCATCGTGGATCCGTCCGATGATCGGTGTTGGCAGCTGGCGAAGGCGTTCGGCGAGGCGTGTCACCTTGGTGTCGGATGCGGCGCGAATGACCACCGCGGCGCTGGCGAGTGTCGCTTCCGGCAGCGCCCCGCTGCCGATCTGACAGCGGCTCTCGACCACGCAGACAGCGTAGGCCGAGCCCAGCTTGTCCGCGATCAACGCCGAGATACGCGTTGCCAGGCTCATGAGTCCGTCGAGTGGCCGCGTCAGTGTCTTCAGCAGCGGCAATTCATTCGCGAGCCGCTCGGGGTCCTGATACAGCCGCAGCGTGTAGTGCAGGATAGCCAACCGCAGCTTGTCGCAGCGCAGTGCGCGCTTCAGTGGATTTCGATTGATTGAATCTATGAGTGCACGGCTGCCGACGATCAAACCCGCCTGCACGGACCCGAGCAGCTTGTCGCCGCTGAAGGTGACCACATCGGCGCCTTGTTCGAGCGTTTCGCGAACGGTCGGTTCGTGCGGCAAACCGAACCGCGTGAGATCGACCAGCGCGCCGCTGCCGAGATCGACGACCAGCGGCAGCTGACGCTCGCGCGCAAGTGAAGCCAGCTCCGCGGTGGTCACGGATGCCGTGAATCCTTCGATGCGATAGTTGCTGGGGTGCACCTTCAGCAGCATTGCGGTCGTTGCGTCGATTGCGTCGTCGAAGTCGCTCACCCGGGTACGGTTCGTCGTGCCAACTTCTCGAATGCGGCAGCCCGCGCGCTCGATGATCTCCGGGAGTCGAAAGCTGCCGCCGATTTCGATCAACTCACCGCGCGACACTGGTACCGTCCGCCCCAGCCCGAACGTATTCAGTGCCAGCAGCAAAGCCGCGGCATTGTTGTTGACGACGGTGGCGGCCTCGGCGCCGGTCAGTGCGCACAGCATCGGTTCGATCGCGGTATCGCGATCCCCACGCCGCGCCTGATCGAGGTCGTATTCGAGGGTCACGGGATTCACGGCGGCTTCGACACCTGCCTGCGCCATTGCGCGGCTGAGTTGGGCGCGCCCGAGGTTCGTGTGGATGATCGTGCCGGTCATGTTGAATACGTTCCGCAAGCCAGCCCCAACGTGTTGTCTCAAGTGTTGATCGACGGCGTCGCGATAGCGGCCGGCGTCCACTGACCACTCGGGTGTCGTTGCCTGGCGTCGGATCTGATGTTGTATGTCGCGCACCGCGCCTTTGACGAGTTCCAGTCCGTAGCGCTCCACTGCAACGGACAGCGCGGCGTGTCGGATCACTCGATCGACACTGGGTAAGCGCGCGCGTTCGGCCATCGACTGTGCCTTTCGGATAGTTCCACCGGTAGTTTACTCGCAAGCCCCAGTCGGCAAAGGTAGTATCCGGCAAAGGCGGTATCGCCCTGACAAACGTATTGCCGGTTTGGTGCCTGCCGGAGCAAATCTATGACGCAACTGAGTTACAGCTCCGGCCGATCCGATACCGGATTGCTGGGGATCACGATCGGCGACATGCTCGATGCGACAGTAGCCGAGCATGGCACCAACGAGGCGCTTGTGGCGCGCCATCAGGGTATTCGCTGGACCTACGCCGAATTCGGTGAGCGCGTCGACGCGCTGGCACGCGCGTTCATGGCGCTGCGTGTCGAACGCGGCGAACGGGTGGGTATCTGGTCGACGAATCGCGCGGAATGGACGCTGACGCAGTTCGCGACCAGCAAAATCGGTGCGATTCTCGTCAATGTCAATCCCAGCTATCAGGCGTCGGAACTGGAATATGCGTTGAACCAATCGGGTTGCCGCTACCTGGTGCTCACCGATGCGTTCAAGACGACCGATTACAACGCAATCCTGGAAAGCGTTGCGCCCGAGATTCGCCAGAGTAGGCCCGGTGCGCTGAAACTGACTCGGCTGCCGCAACTCGAAGTCGTCATCACGTTGGGCGCGCCGCGCGCCGGCATGATCACCTGGGTCGACCTGCTTGCACGCGCCGACGAAGTCAGCTCAGAGGCGTTGGCGCAGCGCCAGGCCTCGCTGGATTTCGACGATCCGATCAACATCCAGTACACCAGCGGCACAACGGGCTTTCCGAAGGGTGCCACGTTGAGTCACCACAATATTCTGAACAACGGTTACTTCGTCGCGCGGCTGATGAATTTCAGCGCCCGCGACCGGCTGGTGATTCCGGTGCCGCTGTATCACTGCTTCGGCATGGTGATGGGCAATCTGGGCTGCGTCAGCCACGGCGCTACGATGATCTATCCCGAGCAGGCCTTCGACGCCGAGGCGGTGCTCCACGCGGTGCAGGCGGAACGCGCGACCGCGCTTTTCGGTGTGCCGACGATGTTCATTGCCGAGTTGTCGCTGCCGAATTTCGCGCAGTTCGATCTGCGGTCGCTGCGCACTGGCATCATGGCGGGCGCGCCGTGTCCGGTGGAGGTGATGCGCAAGGTTCAGTCGCAAATGAACATGCGAGAGGTCGCAATCGGCTACGGCATGACGGAGACCAGCCCGGTCTCGACACAGACGCGCATCGGTACGCCCCTCGAGAAACAGGTCAGCACGGTCGGTCAGGTGCATCCGCACGTTGAGATCAAGGTTGTCGACCCCGATACCGGCCACACGTTGCCGCGGGGTGCCCTCGGTGAGTTCTGCACCCGCGGCTATAGCGTGATGCTGGGTTACTGGAATAACGACGAAGCGACGCATGCCGCCATCGATACGGCACGCTGGATGCACACCGGTGATCTGGCGGTCATGGACGACGACGGTTACGTCAACATCTCCGGCCGCATCAAGGACATGATCATCCGCGGCGGTGAGAACGTCTATCCGCGTGAGATTGAGGAATTTCTCTATCGTCATCCGAAGATCGAGGAAGTTCAGGTCATCGGCGTGCCCGATCCGAAATTCGGCGAAGAATTGATGGCGTGGGTTCAGGTGGCTCGAGGTGAGCAGCTCAGCGAAGCCGACGTGAAGGCATTCTGCCAGGGCCAGATCGCGCGCTACAAAGTGCCGCGCTACATCAAATTCGTCGACGCATTTCCGATGACGGTGACCGGCAAGATTCAGAAGTTCGTCATGCGGCAACAGAGCATCGACGAACTCGGCCTGACGTCTGCGCGTACTGCCTGAACGGTCATTGATCCGCGCGCATCCTTTTCTTTCCGCGTTCGGCGTGTACTCTGTCCGCGAACTCTATTGCAGTGGATTATTCGATGCCGCAACCGACCGATACCGTCGTCGCCTTCATCGGCCTGGGTGTGATGGGTTATCCGATGGCCGGCCATCTGGCTGGAAAGGGATATCGCACGCGCGTCTACAACCGAACCGCGTCGCGCGCCGCCGCGTGGGCGGCCGAACACGCAGGTGAGGTGTGCGATACGCCGGCACTGGCGGCTCAGGGCGCCGATGTGGTGTTCATGTGCGTTGGCAACGACGATGATGTGCGCAGTGTCGTGTATGGAGAACACGGCGCGGTGGGCGGTCTGCGTCGCGGGTCTGTGCTCGTGGATCACACCACCGCGTCGGCCGAGCTCGCGCGCGAACTGGGGGAGGCCGCAGAACACCAGGGTGCCGGATTTCTCGATGCGCCCGTGTCGGGCGGCGAAGCAGGTGCACAACGCGGGCAGCTAACGGTCATGGTCGGGGGTGCCGCGGATACCTACCGGAGTGTCGAACATATCCTGGGCTGTTACGCGAAATCGGTGCGGCTGATGGGGCCATGCGGCAGCGGTCAACTGACCAAGATGGTCAACCAGATCTGTATTGCCGGTGTTCTGCAGGGGCTCGCCGAGGGCTTGCACTTCGCCGAGCAGGCGGGCCTCGATGTGGTTTCGGTCGTTGACGTGATCTCCAAAGGCGCCGCGCAGTCGTGGCAGATGGAGAACCGCTCCGCGACGATGGCGAAGCGCGAGTTCGATTTCGGTTTTGCCGTCGACTGGATGCGCAAGGACCTCGGCATGGCGCTTGCGGCGGGCCGCCGCCTCGGCGCGCGGCTGCCACTCACCGCACTGGTGGATCAGTTCTACGCAGACGTGCAGGCCTCGGGCGGTGGTCGCATGGACACGTCGAGCCTGATCGAGCGCTTGCGCCGCTAACAGGCCGTTGATAAACGGCCTGCTAAGCGCCCATGACTGAAAGCGACTAAACCTTCAGCGTTGCCCGACGCCGACGAAGTCGCGACGCGTTGGTCCGGTGTACAACTGGCGCGGTCGACCGATCTTGTACTTGTTGCTGACCATCTCGCACCAGTGCGCGATCCAACCCGGCGTGCGACCCGTTGCGAAGATCACGGTGAACATCTCGGTCGGAATGCCGATCGCCTTCAGGATGATGCCGGAGTAGAAGTCGACGTTTGGATACAAGCGCTTCTCGATGAAGTAGTCGTCTTCGAGCGCAATCTTCTCGAGCCGCTGCGCAATCTGCAGCAGCGGATCCTTCGCTACACCGAGTTCTGCGAGAACCTCGTTGCAGGTCTGCTGCATCACTTTCGCCCGTGGATCGTAATTCTTGTAAACGCGATGACCGAAGCCCATCAGCCGGAACGAATCGTTCTTGTCCTTCGCGCGGCTGACGAATTTGTCGACATTCTTGATGTCGCCGATCTCGCGCAGCATGCTCAGCACCGCTTCGTTTGCACCGCCGTGCGCCGGACCCCACAGCGCGGCGATGCCGGCGGCGATGCAGGCGAATGGATTTGCGCCCGTCGAACCAGCCAGACGCACCGTCGATGTGGATGCGTTCTGCTCGTGGTCCGCGTGCAGCAGAAAAATGCGATCCATTGCCCTGGCGATGATTGGGTTGACCTCGTACTCCTCACACGGCGTACCGAACATCATCCGCAGAAAATTCGCTGCATAGCCCAGATCGTTGCGCGGGTACATGAACGGCTGGCCCACCGAGTACTTGTAGCTCATCGCCGCCAGGGTCGGCATTTTCGCAATCAGCCGGTGCGCGGTGATTTTCCGATGGTCGGGGTCATCGATGTCGAGCGAGTCGTGGTAGAACGCCGCCAACGCGCCGGTCACGCCGCATAGAATTGCCATCGGATGGGCGTCGCGACGAAAGCCGCTGAACAGGTTGCGCAGCTGTTCATGCACCATCGTGTGGTTGGTGATGGTGCGGTCGAATTCGGCTTTCTCTTTGGCGCTGGGCAGTTCACCGTTCAACAGCAGATAGCACACTTCGAGATGATCGGAACTTTCGGCGAGTTGTTCGATCGGATAACCACGGTACAGCAGCACGCCGGCATCGCCGTCGATGTAGGTGATCGCCGATTCGCACGATGCGGTTGAGACGAAGCCGGGGTCGAATGTAAACAGGCCTGCGGGGGCGAGTTGCGCAATGTCGATGACATCCGGTCCCAGCGTCCCGCTCAACACAGGCAGGTCGATTGGCTTAGCCGCGCCGTTGATCGACAGGCGCACGGTCGTATCCGCCATGGGGTGGCTCCTTGTTGCCGCAGATGGTGCGGGAGAAATAGGCAAGCGAATCAGACTATAGATTGCTGCGCTTCGATGTCAATGAAGCGGCGTGCGTGCTGTATGGGTGGTGTGGTCGCACCGCGTTTCGCTTTGCGACTTCGTTGTCGGTTGACCGACCATCGACTATCATTGCGGTCGGCGCCGGGACCGTCGCACCTCACAAGATTCGCACGGGGACAACCTACATCGATTTGCGACACGGCGTGCGAACATGGGGCTTCCTGCGGTC
This sequence comes from uncultured Gammaproteobacteria bacterium, assembly GCA_963735085.1. GTDB lineage: Bacteria > Pseudomonadota > Gammaproteobacteria > Pseudomonadales > Azotimanducaceae > DATJGR01. The sequence goes on along the minus strand of CAVTJP010000002.1, from coordinate 643,342 downwards.
GCAACATTGGCTTCGGCAATATCGGTTTCGGCAACATTGGGTTGAACATCAGGTTGATCATTGGGTTGAAGGCATGAATACGAATCGCCCTGTCTATCTTTCGCTGACGCAGTTCCGGTGGCCGCTGCCCGCGATGTCGTCGATCCTCCACCGAATCACCGGCATGCTGTTGTTCGTTGGTATCGCGTTTCTGCTGTACCTGCTCGATCTGTCGCTGACGTCGGCGCAGGGGCTCGAAGACGCGCGCGCGCTGCTGGGGCAACCTCTGGCTAAGCTGTTGCTGATCGCAATCGTTGCGACACTGATCTATCACTTCGTCGCTGGCATCAAACATCTGTTTCTCGATTTCGAGGTGGGTGATACGAAAGAAGGTGGCCGCCTTGCTGCGCAGCTGACATTTGTGATCTCGGCGGTGTTGATCGTGCTCGCCGCGGCGTGGCTGTGGTAACGAACATGGTCACCAACGTCACCAGTTTTGGCCGCAGCGGACTCTCCGATTTTGTCGTGCAGCGCATCTCGGCCGTGATCATTGCGCTGTACGTGGTGTGCCTCGCGGTGTTCTTTCTCGCCAACCCGCACGTGAGCTTCGAGACCTTGAGTGGTTTCTTTGCCACGCTGCCGATGAAAATGTTCTCCACGCTCACGGTGTTCGCTATCGCCGCGCACGCGTGGATCGGTATGTGGACTGTTGGCACCGACTACGTGCGCGCGCACTATTTCGGCGCGCACGCAACCACGCTACGCATCATTTACCAGTTTGGCTGTCTGTCGATTCTGTTCGTCTACGTGTTGTGGGCGCTGCAGATTTTCTGGAGATTCTGATCGATGCCCAGTATTCGCAGAATAGAGTTCGACGGCGTCATCGTTGGCGGCGGCGGTGCCGGTATGCGCGCGGCGCTGCAGTTGGCACAGTCCGGATTGAAGACCGCGGTGATCAGCAAAGTGTTTCCGACTCGCTCGCACACGGTATCGGCGCAAGGCGGCATTACTTGTGCGATCGCCAGCGACGATCCAAATGACGATTGGCGCTGGCATATGTACGACACCGTCAAAGGGTCCGACTACATCGGCGACCAGGACGCGATCGAATACATGTGCAGCGTCGGTCCGCAGGCCGTGTACGAGATGGAACATCTTGGCTTGCCGTTCTCCAGAACCGAGTCGGGCCGCATTTATCAGCGCCCATTCGGTGGGCAGTCGAAGGACTTTGGCAAAGGCGGACAAGCCGCCCGAACGTGTGCCGCTGCGGATCGCACCGGCCACGCACTGCTGCATACGCTGTATCAGGCGAACCTGCACGCGAAGACGACGTTCCTGAACGAATGGTTCGCCGTGGATCTGGTGGCGAACCAGGATGGTCACATCGTCGGCGTCATTGCGATCGAAATCGAATCGGGCGAAGTAGTGTACGTCGAATCGAAAGCAACGGTGTTCGCGACCGGCGGCGCCGGGCGGATTTACTCATCAACGACGAATGCGCTGATGAACACGGGTGATGGCGTCGGCATGGCACTGCGCGCTGGATTGCCGGTACAGGACATCGAGATGTGGCAGTTTCATCCAACCGGTATCGCCGGTGCAGGTGTGCTGGTCACCGAAGGCTGCCGCGGCGAAGGCGGCTATCTGATCAACAAGGACGGCGAACGATTCATGGAGCGCTACGCGCCGACGGCGAAGGATCTTGCCGGCCGCGATGTCGTGGCGCGCTCGATGGTGCTCGAAATTCTCGACGGCCGGGGTTGCGGCCCGAATGGCGACCACGTGCTGCTGAAGGTGGACCACCTCGGCTCCGAAGTGCTGCACAGCCGCTTGCCTGGAATCGTCGAACTATCTAAGACGTTCGCCCACGTCGATGCCACCAAGGAGCCGATTCCGGTGGTGCCGACCTGCCACTACATGATGGGCGGCATTCCAACCAGCGTATCCGGACAGGCGTTGACGCAGGACTCGGCGGGCAACGATCGTCCGGTCGACGGTTTGTACGCGGCGGGCGAGGTCGCCTGCGTTTCGGTTCACGGCGCCAATCGACTGGGCGGCAATTCGCTGCTCGACCTGATCGTGTTCGGCCGTGCAGCCGGGCTGCATATTGAAGAAGTGTTACGTCAGGGTGTCAGCCACCGCAGTGCCAGCGACAGCGACATCGAAGGCGCGTTGCGACGCATGAATCGATGGAACGAATCGAAAGGCGGTGAATCTGTCGCCGCGCTGAAGATCGAATTGCAGACGACGATGCAGAACAGCTTCGGCGTATTTCGGACCGAAGAACACATGAAGAAAGGTATCGTCGCGATTGCCCAACTGCGCGAGCGGATCGCCGCCGCGCATCTGGAGGACAAGAGCAACGCATTCAATACCGCGCGAATGGAAGCGTTGGAACTCGACAACCTGCTCGAAGTAGCCGAAGCAACGGCGATTACCGCCGAAGCACGTCGGGAGAGCCGTGGCGCGCACGCACGCGACGATTATCAGGACCGCGACGACGACAACTGGTTGTGTCACTCGCTGTATTTCCCGCACGACAAGAGCGTTGCCAAGCGCGCGGTGAACTTCGCGCCCAAACAGGTCGAGACCATGCAACCGACCATTCGCCACTATTAACCAACAGCAGCTAGTAGCCAATAGCAGATAGCAGCAGAAAAGAGCGCGCCATGAAAGTCAGTGTGTACCGATACAACCCCGAGACCGACGAAGTCCCGCGAATGCAGGATTACTCCATCGAGCTGCCGGCCGGCAAAGACCTGATGGTGCTCGATGTGATGGAACTGCTGAAAACGCAGGATCCATCGCTGACGTACCGGCGTTCATGCCGGGAAGGCGTCTGCGGTTCGGACGGCGTCAACATGAACGGCAAGAACGGGCTCGCGTGTATCACGCCGGTATCGGAGGTGGCCAAACGGAACAAACTGGTGCTGCGCCCGCTGCCGGGCCTGCCGGTCATTCGCGATCTGGTCATCGACATGAGCCAGTTCTACCGGCAGTACGAAAAGATCAAGCCGTACCTGATCAACGATCAGCCGCCGCCGGCGCAGGAGCGGCTGCAGTCAATTGAAGACCGGGCCAAACTGGATGGACTGTACGAGTGCATTCTGTGCGCGTGCTGTTCGACCGCGTGTCCGTCATTCTGGTGGAATCCTGACAAGTTCATCGGTCCGGCGGGATTGCTGCAGTCGTACCGATTCATCGCCGACAGTCGCGATACCGCAACTGCGGAGCGCCTCGCAGACCTCGATGATCCGTTCAGTCTGTTTCGCTGTCGCGGCATCATGAATTGCGTCGCGGTCTGCCCGAAAGGGCTCAAGCCGGAGCGGGCGATCGGCCGAATCCGCTCGATGCTATTGCAGCAGGGCACCTGAGGCGCCGACAAACTCCACCTGGGCGGAGTTTGCCGCGCTGCAACGCAGGCTCACTGTGGCGCGACCTGCTAAGCTTCGCTGCTGACGGATAACCCTCGACGATACGGACAACGAACGGATGTCGGAATCCTTTTTGGAGCACATGCAGAAGACCTCGCATCTGGCGGGGGGCAACGTCGCCTATATCGAATCGCTCTACGAAAGCTACCTCGAGAACCCGAACGGCGTGCCGCCCGAATGGCGCACGTACTTCGAGAAACTTCCGAAGGTTGACGGCGTGATCGCATCCGACGTGCCGCACAGCACAGTGATCCGGCACTTCGAGTTGATCGGCCGAAACAAGTTGCGCGCGCGGCCCGCGTCGGTGGCAACCGACGTTGCGAACGAGCACGAACGCAAGCAGATGCGCGTGACGGAGTTGATCTTCGCGTACCGCCATCGCGGCCACAAGCGCGCCAGCATTGATCCGTTGGGCATGATGGAACGGCCGCCGACACCGATACTCGACCTCGCATATCATCATCTATCGGCGGCCGATCTGGATACGGTGTTTCAGACCGGTTCGTTCTTCTATGGCGCGGATAAGGCGACATTACGCGACATCGTCGCGGCGCTGGAACATACCTATTGCGGCAGTGTCGGCGCCGAATACATGCACATCGTCGATACCGCTGAACAGTTGTGGGTGCAGCAGCGTCTGGAAAGTGTGCGCTGTCATCCGGAATACGGCGATGACGTCAAGCTGATGATCCTCGAGCGCCTGACGGCGGCTGAAGGGCTCGAGCGTTATCTGCAGAACAAATTTCCCGGTACGAAGCGATTCGGGCTGGAAGGCGGCGACAGTCTGATTCCGATGCTGCATGAGGCTATTCAGCGGGCGGGCTCGCACGGTGTCGTGGAAATGGTCATCGCGATGGCGCACCGCGGGCGCCTCAACGTACTCGTTAACATTCTCGGCAAGCACCCGCGTGACTTGTTCGACGAATTCGAAGGCAAGCTCCCCGCGACGCAGGTATCGGGCGATGTGAAATACCACCAGGGTTTTTCGTCGAACGTGATGACACCGGGCGGCGAGATTCACCTCGCGCTGGCATTCAACCCTTCGCACCTGGAGATCGTCGGTTCGGTTGCCGAGGGTTCAGTTCGGGCGCGCCAGGACCGTCGCACCGACTATACCGGTAACCTCGTGGTGCCAATCCTGATTCACGGCGATGCGGCATTCGCCGGGCAGGGTGTCGTGATGGAAACGTTCCAGATGTCGCAAACGCGCGGCTTCAAGACCGGTGGCACGATCCACGTCATCATCAACAATCAGATCGGCTTCACCACCAGCCGTCAGGATGACGCGCGCTCGACCGAATACTGCACCGAGGTTGCGCGCATGGTGCAGGCGCCGATCTTTCATGTGAACGGTGACGACCCCGAAGAGGTGCTGTTCGTTACCCAGGTGGCGGTGGATTATCGGATGCAGTTCCGCAAAGACGTCGTCATCGATCTGGTCGGCTATCGTCGGCGCGGCCACAATGAAGCCGAAGAGCCGATGACGACGCAACCGCTGATGTATCAGCGGATTCGCAAGCAACCGACGACACGGACGATTTACGCGGAGAAGCTCGTTGCCGACGGCACGATCTCGCAACAGGCCGCCGATCAGATGGTCGACACTTATCGGGACGCCCTCGATTCGGATGAGCACGTTGCACTGAGTCTCGTGTCCAAACCCAACACCGGACTGTTTGTCGACTGGACTCCGTATCTCGGTCACCACTGGACCACACCGGCGGATACCCGATTTCCGTTGAAGGAACTGCGCAGGCTCGCTACGCGGATGGAACAGCTACCGGACGGTTTCGTACTGCATCCGCAGGTGCAGCGACTCGTCGAAGACCGCCACAAGATGACGGCCGGTGCGTTGCCGCTGAATTGGGGATACGCGGAGATCATGGCGTACGCGACATTGGTCGACGAAGGCCATCCGATTCGCTTGACCGGGCAGGACGTGGGCCGCGGTACGTTCTCGCACCGCCACGCGATGCTGTTCAACCAGAAGGACGGCCGCCGCTATATTCCGTTGAATCATCTGTCTGAAACGACGCGCTTCGACATCTACGACTCGCTGCTGTCCGAAGCGGCGGTACTCGCATTCGAGTATGGCTACGCAACTACGATGCCGAGTGCATTGGTCTTGTGGGAAGCGCAGTTCGGTGACTTCGCCAACGGTGCGCAGGTTGTCATCGATCAGTTCATCACCAGCGGCGAGCACAAATGGATGCGCCTGTGCGGGCTCGTTGTACTGTTGCCGCACGGCTACGAAGGCGCTGGCCCGGAGCATTCTTCGGGTCGCATCGAACGCTATCTGCAGATGGCTGCGGAGCACAACATTCAGGTGTGCGTGCCGACTACTCCGGCGCAGATGTTCCACATGCTAAGGCGCCAGGTGATCCGCCCGCTACGCAAACCGCTGATCGCATTCACGCCGAAGAGTCTGTTGCGCCACAAACTCGCTGTTTCGACATTGGAAGATCTGGCCAACGGGACATTCGAGCCCGTGATCGGCGAGATCGACGAACTCGATCCGGCACGAGTCTCGCGCGTGGTGCTATGCAGCGGCAAGGTGTACTACGACCTGCTAGAGCGGCGTCGCGACGACAAAAACGAAGATGTTGCCATCGTCCGCCTGGAGCAGCTCTACCCGTTTCCAGAACAGGAACTGGAGCAGGCGATTGCCCGGTACAAAAATCTGAAGGATGTTGTCTGGTGTCAGGAAGAGCCAATGAATCAGGGCGCGTGGTACGCCAGTCAGCATCACATGCGCCGTGCAATTCTGAACCATAGCGAAGACTTGTATCTGTCTTACGCGGGGCGCGAGGCATCTGCGGCGCCGGCGGCAGGCTATATGCCGTTGCATATACAGCAGCAGACGCGGCTGGTCGAAGATGCACTGTATGGTTGATGAGTTGACGCTGCCAACAGAACACGAAGAAGGATGATTGCGTGACCTTAGAAATCAAGGCTCCGAGCTTTCCGGAATCGATTGCCGACGGCACCGTCGCGACATGGCACAAGCAACCCGGCGATGCTGCACGTCGAGACGATGTGCTGGTTGAAATCGAAACCGACAAGGTCGTCCTCGAGATCGTTGCGCCGGCGGATGGGACGCTGCAGAAGATCCTGAAGAACGAGGGTGACACCGTATTGTCTGAAGAGGTCGTGGGCATGTTCGCCGAAGGCGCGGTTGCCTCGTCCAAATCTGATGATGGCCCTGAACCGGATGGTAAGGAAGCGTCAGCGGAAGCCGCTTCGGACTCGAAGCCCGTTGCGGTCGAACGGGAGGTGGTCTCCGTCAGTCCGGCGGCGCGCAAGCTTGCCGCCGAACAGGGTGTCGCGCTGACTCGGGTCGACGGCACCGGCAAAGACGGACGTGTGACCAAAGAAGACGTTTTGCGTGCAGCTTCGCAAAAGCCTCCACGCCGCGAGCCGCCGGCGACGACGGTATCCGTGCCAAGCGCGCCAGCGCTGGCCGAGGAACGCGCAGAGCGACGTGTGCCGATGACCCGATTGCGCGCCAGCATCGCGCGGCGCCTGGTCGAGGCGCAGCGTACCGCAGCGATGCTGACGACGTTCAACGAGGTCGACATGCAGGCGGTGATTACGCTGCGCACCCGCCACAAGGAGGAATTCGAGAAGCGCCACAATGGGGTGCGACTTGGGTTCATGTCGTTCTTCGTGCGCGCGTCCGTCGAAGCGCTGAAGCGCTTTCCGGCGGTGAATGCATCGATCGATGGGACCGACATCGTGTATCACGGTTACTACGATATCGGCGTAGCCGTTGGCACCGATCGTGGTCTGGTGGTGCCGGTGATCCGCGACGCCGATGCGTTGGGCCTCGCGCAGATCGAAGAGCAGATTCGTTCGTTTGGTGAAAAGGCGCGCGACAGCAAGCTGACGATCGAAGAGATGTCCGGCGGTACGTTTACCATTTCCAATGGGGGTGTGTTCGGGTCACTGCTGTCGACACCGATCCTGAACGCGCCCCAGACTGCGATTCTGGGCATGCACAAGATTCAGGAGCGGCCGGTCGTCGTTGACGGACAGATCGTCGTTCGGCCGATGATGTATCTCGCTGTGTCCTACGATCACCGCTTGATCGATGGACAGGAAGCCGTCAGGTTTCTGATCACCATCAAGGAATTGCTGGAAGACCCAGCGCGGATCCTGCTGGATCTTTGACGCCCACGCTATCGGAGTACATACGATGACCACCGGATACGACGTAATCGTCATTGGCGCTGGTCCGGCGGGGTATCACGCCGCGATACGCGCTGCGCAACTCGGGATGAAGACTGCGTGTATCGATAAATCGCTGGATACTGCGGGTAAGCCCGTGCTGGGCGGAACCTGTCTGAATTGGGGTTGCATTCCGTCGAAAGCATTGCTCGATGCATCTCACAAATTTGTTGAGGTGCGTGAGCTGTTACCCACGATGGGCATCAAGCCGGGCAAGGTCGATCTCGACGTCAAACAGATGATGACGCACAAGGCCGGCGTCGTTGCGAAGTTGACCGGCGGCGTCGCCGCGCTCTACAAAGGTAACGGTGTCGAATGGCTGCCGGGCGTCGGAAAATTGCTGGCGGGCTGCAAAGTGGAATATCAGCCCGGCGAAGGTGCAGCGCGGGTTCTCGATGCGAAGCACGTGATCCTTGCACCAGGGTCGGTGCCGGTGGAGATCAATCCCACGCCACTGGCCGAAGGAATCGTCGTCGATTCGACGGGCGCGCTCGAATTCGACTCAGTGCCAAAGCGGCTCGGCGTCATTGGCGCAGGGGTCATCGGTCTGGAGCTTGGCAGCGTCTGGAGTCGTTTGGGATCCGAAGTGGTGATGCTCGAAGCGCTGGAAGACTTTCTGCCGATTGTCGATACGCGTATCGCGCGCGACGCGAAGAAAATCTTCGAATCGCAAGGGCTCGACATTCGCCTTGGCGCGCGCGTGACGGGATCTTCGGTCAAGGGCAAATCGGTAACCGTCATCTACCAGGACAAGACTGGTGAGCAGAAGCTTACGTTCGACAAGCTGATCGTCGCGGTTGGACGACGTCCCTACACGAAAGGGCTTCTAGCGCCTGATTGCGGCGTAAATCTCGACGAGCGTGGATTTCTGTTCGTCAACGACACCTGTTCCACCGACGCGCCCCATGTCTTCGCCGTTGGTGATTGCGTGCGCGGCCCGATGTTGGCACACAAAGGCATGGAAGAAGGCGTGATGGTTGCCGAGCGCATTGCCGGCAAAAAGCCGACGGTCAACTACGATTGCATCCCGTCGGTGATCTACACGCATCCGGAAGTTGCCTGGGTGGGCCGTACCGAGCAGGAAGTCAAGAGCAGTGGTGAGGCATACAACGTCGGCAGTTTCAATTTTTCGGCGAATGGCCGCGCGCTCGCGGCAGCCGATTCGCACGGTATGGTCAAGATTGTCGCGGATGCGAAAACCGATCGAATTCTGGGTGTGCACATACTTGGGCCGCAGGCTTCCGAGCTGATCGCACAGGCAGTGATCGCCATGGAATTCTCTGCCAGCGCCGAAGATCTGGCGCTGACGATGTTTGCCCATCCGACGTTGTCGGAAGCCGTCCACGAAGCCGCGCTCGGTGTCGCCGGGCACGCGATACACACAATTAATAGAAAGAAGAAAACCTAACGGAAGTCATTCATGAATCTGCACGAATACCAGGCAAAGGAACTGTTCGCTGAATATGGTCTACCGGTGTCGACCGGATACGCGGTCGACTCACCGGGCGCGGCGGTGGAAGCCGCGAAGAAGATTGGCGGCGACCGTTGGGTCGTCAAGGTTCAGGTGCATGCCGGCGGACGCGGCAAGGCGGGTGGTGTGAAACTCGTCGATTCGACTGCGCAGGTCGAAGCGTTCGCCAAACAGTGGTTAGGCAAGCGGCTTGTGACGATTCAAACCGATGAGCTTGGTCAGCCCGTCAGTAAGATATACGTGGAGAGTTGCACCGACATCGACCGGGAACTCTATCTCGGCGCCGTCATCGATCGTGCAACGAAACGCGTGGTGTTCATGTCATCGACCGAAGGTGGCGTGGAGATCGAGAAAGTCGCGCACGATACGCCCGAGAAAATCATTCGCACGCCGATCGATCCGTTCGTCGGCGCGCAACCGTTTCAGGGCCGTGAGATTGCATTCGCGTTGGGACTCGAAGGCGCTCAGGTAGGTCAGTTCGCGAAAGTGTTCGTCAATCTCTCGCGCCTGTTTCATGAATGCGACTGCTCGCTCGTCGAAGTCAACCCGCTGGTCGTGACCTCTGAAGGCAACATTCATTGTCTCGATGCGAAGATCAACATCGATGCCAACGCGATGTATCGGCAGAAGCGTCTCGGCGCGATGCACGATCCATCGCAGGAGGATGAGCGCGAGGCCCTCGCGGCGAAATTCAATCTCAACTACGTGGCGCTGGACGGCAACATTGGCTGCATGGTCAATGGTGCCGGCCTGGCGATGGGCACAATGGACCTCGTCAAAACGCACGGCGGCCAGCCGGCCAACTTTCTCGATGTCGGTGGTGGCGCCAGCAAGGAATCAGTCGGTGAGGCGTTCAAGATCATCCTGTCGGATTCGAACGTCAAAGCCGTGCTGATCAACATCTTCGGCGGCATCGTCAGCTGCGCAACGATCGCCGACGGCATCATTGGCGCCGTGAAGGAGGTGGGTGTCAACGTGCCGGTTGTCGTGCGTTTCGAGGGTAACAATTCTACAAAGGGGTCGGCCCGGCTTGCTGAGAGCGGGTTGAACATCATCGCCGCAAAGAGCCTGGTAGATGCCGCGAAGAAAGTCGTACAGGCGGCCGGGGGCAAAGTATGAGTATTCTGATCAACAAGCGAACCAAGGTGATCTGCCAGGGTTTTACCGGCGCACAGGGCACCCTGCACAGTGAACAGGCGCTGGCGTACGGCACGAAGCTGGTTGGGGGCGTTACGCCGGGCAAAGGCGGCACGAAGCACCTCGGCCTGCCGGTGTTCAACACCGTGCGTGACGCCGTCGAAGCCACCGGGGCAACCGCATCGGTCATCTATGTGCCGGCGCCGTTCTGCAAGGACTCGATACTCGAAGCGATTGCCGCCGACCTCAAACTCGTCGTGTGTATCACCGAAGGCATTCCGACGCTCGATATGCTCGCAATCAAAGCGCGCCTTTCGGTGAGCAAGACCCGGCTGATTGGACCGAACTGTCCCGGCGTGATTACGCCGGGCGAGTGCAAGATCGGCATCATGCCTGGTGACATCCATTTGCCGGGACGCGTGGGCATTGTGTCGCGATCCGGCACGCTGACGTACGAGGCTGTAAAGCAGACCACCGACCGCGGCTTTGGCCAGAGCAGTTGCGTTGGCATCGGCGGCGACCCGATTCCCGGCAGCCATTTCATCGACATCCTTGGATTGTTCGAGAAGGACCCAGCCACCGAAGCGATCGTAATGGTCGGCGAGATCGGCGGAACCGCCGAGGAAGAAGCTGCCGCGTTCATCAAGGATCATGTCAGCAAGCCGGTCGTCTCGTACATCGCAGGTGTCACCGCGCCGCCCGGCAAACGTATGGGTCACGCCGGCGCGATCATTGCCGGCGGCAAGGGCACCGCCGATGAAAAATTTGCCGCATTGAAGGCGGCCGGCGTGACGACGGTGCGCAGTCTGGCGGACATCGGCAGCGCATTGGCGAAAGTAACCGGGTGGTCGTGATCACTTTCGAGGTGCGTCTTGATTTGATTTGAATCGTCCCCATAACGCAGGCAGCGTTGGCAACACGCGTTGTGTGTGCGCCCTTTTTTGGATGTAGTGGGAGGATGGTGATGGCACAAGCGGATCAGGCGGAACAGACACTCGGTTTTCAGGCGGAGGCCCGCCAGCTGCTTCAGTTGATGATTCACTCTCTGTATTCGAACAGAGAGATTTTCCTGCGCGAACTGATTTCGAATGCGTCCGATGCGGTCGACAAGTTGCGTTTCGAAGCGCTCGCCAATGCATCGTTGATGGAAGACAACGTCGAGCTGCGTATTCGCATCTCGGTAGATGAAGACGCTGGAACCATCACGATATCCGACAACGGAATTGGTATGTCGCGTGAGGAGGCGATTGCGCATCTAGGCACGATCGCAAAATCCGGCACCGCGGAATTTTTGTCGAAGTTGTCCGGTGACAGCAAGAAAGACGCAGCGTTGATCGGGCAATTCGGCGTGGGCTTCTACAGCGCCTTCATCGTCGCCGACAGCGTGGACGTGTTGACGCGGCGGGCGGGAGAGCCAGCCGACGCTGCCACGCGGTGGCGCTCGAGCGGCGAGTCAGATTTCACGGTCGCGGCCGACGTCAAAGACACATGCGGCACCGACGTGACGTTGCAACTGAAAGACGATGCGAAAGAGTACGCCGACGGTTATCGGCTGCGCAGCATCGTGCGCAAGTATTCCGATCATATCGGCGTTGCGGTCGAGATGGTCAAGCAGGCGACCGCGGTCGATGATGCGGACAAGAAGGACAAGAAAGCCAAGAAGAAGAAAGCCGAAGTCGAATGGGAAACGGTCAATTCGGCGAAAGCGCTGTGGACGCGCCTGCGTGGCGATGTCAGCGACGACGAATACAAGGAGTTCTACAAACACATCTCGCACGACTTCGAAGACCCGCAGACGTGGAGCCATAACCGGGTCGAAGGCAAGCTCGAATACACCAGCCTCCTGTACCTGCCGAAGCATGCGCCGTTCGACCTGTGGAACAGGGACGCGCCGCGTGGCCTCAAGTTGTACGTGCAGCGTGTCTACATTCTGGATCAGGCCGAACAGTTTCTGCCGCTGTATCTGCGCTTCATCAAGGGCGTGCTCGATTCGAACGATCTGCCGCTGAACGTATCGCGCGAGTTGCTACAGGAAGACGATCGCGTACAAACGATCAAGAGCGCGCTGACGAAGCGGGTGCTGGACATGCTGGCAAAGCTGGCGCGATCCGATGCAGATGCGTATCGAAGTTTCTACAAGGACTTCGGTGAAGTGTTGAAGGAAGGCCCCGCTGAAGATTTCACGAACCGCGAAGCGATTGCGAAACTGTTGCGGTTCTCGTCCACGCACGCGGACGATCCGCAGCCGACTGTCACGCTCGAAGAGTACGTGGCGCGTATGCAGGCGGATCAGAAGGAGATCTACTACATCTGCGCAGACACTTTCGCGACGGCGAAGAGTTCGCCTCAGCTCGAACTGCTTCGCAAGCGCGGCGTTGAGGCGTTGTTGTTGCACGAACGGCTTGACGATTGGCTGATGTCGACATTGACTGAATTTGACGGTAAACGGTTCCGGGATGTCGCACGTGGTGATCTCGACCTGCCCGAGGGCAAAGACGAAGATGAGGCCAAGGACGAAACGGCGGACGCAGCCGGCGACGATCTGATGAAGCGGATCAAGAAGGTACTGGGCGATCAGGTCGATACGGTGCGTCGTTCGAAACGATTGACCACGTCGCCGGCCTGTCTGGTTCTCGACGAACACGCAATGGGCGCACAGATGCGTCGCATCATGGAGGCCGCGGGACAATCGGTGCCGGATTCGAAACCGAACCTGGAAATCAACCCGACCCATCCGCTGGTCAACCGTCTGGACGCTGAACAGGACGAGGATCGGTTCCGCGAACTCGCACTCGTGTTGTTCGACCAGGCGGCACTGGCCGATGGTGGCCAGCTGAGTGATCCCGCAGCGTACGTAACGCGCCTGAACGCCTTACTGCTCGACCTGTTGGGCCGCGACGGCTGACGGTACGTTGAAGGCATCCGACGAACTTGCCAGCGTCGCCGACTATCTGCGTTGGATGACGACCCGACTGGCGCGCTCGGATGTCTTCTACGGACATGGGACCGACAACGCATGGGACGAAGCGGTCGCGCTGTTGTGCGGTCATCTGAAGATTGCGCCGGACAGGCTCGAGTTCATCGTGTCTGCACGTCTCACGCAGCACGAACGTCGCGAACTCGTGCGGCTGCTCGAGCGCCGCATCGTCCACCGCGTGCCGGCGCCGTATCTGGTCGGCGAAGCCTGGTTTGCCGGTCGCCGCTATCTCGTTGAACCCGGCGTACTGATTCCGCGCTCACCGATTGGGGAATTGATCTCGACAGAGTTTGCGCCGTGGTTGAGTCGTTGGCCGGAGCGCGTTCTCGATCTCGGCACGGGGTCCGGTTGTATCGGGATAGCGTGCGCGCACGCATTCCCGGACGCAGAAGTGGTGTTGTCGGATATCGACGATGCGGCACTGGCACTGGCCAGGCGCAATGTCGAACTACACCGGCTTGATGATCGTGTCAGCGTCGTGCGCGCCGATGTGTTCGACGGCATACCACAACCGGCGTTTGATCTGATCGTGACGAATCCGCCGTATGTGAACGCGAACGACTTCGCTGACATGCCACCGGAGTACACGCACGAACCGAGTACGGCGCTGGCTGCCGGATCAGACGGCCTGGATGTGGTGCGACGTATTCTGGCCGCCGCGCGTGACTGGCTTACCGACGACGGGCTGCTGGTCGCCGAAGTCGGCTCGAGTGCGGACGATCTCGTTGCGGCCTTCCCCGCGCTGCAATTCGTCTGGCCCGAGTTGCAACGTGGCGGGCACGGTGTGTTTGTACTCGAGGCGGCCGGGTTGTCTTGATTCGCGCGAGCACCGATACTGCGCGCGGCCACCCGGACAACGTCGATGGCAGGTAACACATTCGGTCGGGCCTTCACGGTCACGACGTACGGCGAGAGCCACGGTCCGGCGATCGGCGCGATTGTCGATGGCTGTCCTGCCGGGCTGCCCCTCAGCGAATCCGATTTGCAGCGTGACCTGGACCGGCGGCGGCCGGGCCAGTCGAAATACACCACCCAGCGACAGGAAGCCGACGCAGTACGCATTCTGTCCGGGACATTCGATGGCGTGACCACAGGGACCCCGATCGGATTGGTGATCGACAACACCGACCAGAAGAGCCGCGACTACAGCAACATCCAGAACGTGTTTCGGCCCGCTCACGCGGACTACACCTACCAGATGAAATACGGCATCCGCGACTACCGCGGCGGTGGTCGTGCGTCGGCGCGCGAGACGGCGATGCGCGTTGCCGCCGGCGCCATTGCGAAGAAATACCTCACGCAGCAGTTAGGCGTGACAGTGCGTGGCTATCTCGCGCAGATCGGATCGATTCGACCGCAGCAGATCGATTGGAACGAGGTTGAACGCAATCCATTCTTCTGTCCGGATGCATCGGTGGTCACCGATATCGCGAACTTCATCGACCGGTTGCGCAAGGATGGCGATTCGATTGGGGCGCGCATCACGGTGGTTGCCAGTGGAGTACCGGTTGGGTTGGGTGAGCCCGTGTTCGACAAGCTCGACGCGGACATCGCCGGTGCGTTGATGAGCATCAATGCGGTCAAAGGCGTCGAGATTGGCGCGGGCTTTGACGTCATCGAGCAGCGCGGTACCGAACATCGGGATGAAATGTCGGTGGCGGGATTCGCGAGTAACAATGCGGGCGGTGTTCTCGGTGGTATCTCCACCGGTCAGGATATCGTTGCCAGCATCGCGTTGAAGCCGACGTCGAGTCTGCGTTTGCCGGGCCGCAGCCTGAATGAGCGCGGTGAGGAAGTGGAAGTTGTGACTACCGGCCGCCATGATCCGTGTGTGGGAATTCGCGCCACTCCGATCGCAGAGGCCATGTTGGCGCTTGTGTTGATGGATCACCTGATGCGCCAGCGTGCTCAGAATCCGGATTGGCTGAATCGCCCCTGATCCCCACCGTTGGATCGTTTGCAGAGAACCGAATGTCGTCCTACTGATCGGCGAATTCCCGCAGCGCGCCGATGAATGCGCTGGCCGGATTCGATAGCGTGCGTGCCGGATTGATCACTGAGCCCAGATCACGTCCAAGCAATTCGCAATCGACGTCGAGACGCGTCAGCGGCGGCTCGATCATCGTCGCCGGAAGCACGCTCCAACCAAGTCCGATACCTACCAGCATGCCGATGGTTTCGAGGTAGTTGGTGGCCATTGCGCTGCGTAGAGGGAGTCCAGCACGGGCGAAACGCTCGGCGACTATGCGGCCAGTGAAGGTACCCAGACCGGGCAGGATCGCTGGCAACGTGGAGAGCTGTGACAGCGATATGTGCGGCTGATCGGCGAGCGGGTGATCTGCGGCGCCGATGAACGCCAGCGGATCGCGCCACAAACGCTCGCAGTGCAGTTTAGGGTCCGGTGAGGGCGAGAGCGTTACGACCGCGAGCTCAGTAGCGCCAGTTCGAACGAGTTCATGGGCAGCTTCCGAGTCGACGAACTCGATGTCGAGTTCGACGTCGGTGAATCGCTGCGTGAACGACTTCAGGACCGGTGCGAGACGGTGCAGGCCGACGTGGTGGCTCGTTGCCATCGACAGGCGACCGTCAACGCGACGATCCAGATTGCGCAGCAGTACTTCGGTGTCGGCGAGTTGACGCAGCAAATCGAGTGCGCGCGGATGCAACAGTGCGCCGGCTTCGGTGAGGTACACGCGCTTGCCGACCCGATCGAACAGCGCAACGCCGACGCCAGCCTCCAATGCCTGAATCCGCTTTGAAACTGCCGGCTGTGTCAGACGCAACTGTTCCGCTGCCCGAGAGAACGAACGCGTCTCGGCAACGGCAATGAAGGCTTTCAGTTCATGCCATTCCATAATTGAACATATAAGAATAATGAATTTGTCTTATCTAACTGGCGATCCTACCATGCGGCCTCCGAACGAAAGGATTCGCGCAATGGCCGAGACGCTTTACGACAAGATCTGGCGTGATCATCTGGTGACCGAACGCGAAGACGGTACCGGACTGATCTATATCGACCGGCATCTATTACATGAAGTGACGTCACCGCAGGCCTTCGAGGGGCTCAAATTGGCGGGTCGACGTCCGTGGCGGATAGCGGCCAACCTGGCGACGCCGGATCATAACGTCCCCACCACTTCACGCGATCTCGGTGTTGCCGGAATCACCGACGAGACGTCACGCATTCAGGTTGTGACCCTCGATGAGAACTGTCGCGAATTCGGCATCGAACAGTTTGATATCCGCGATATTCGTCAGGGCATCGTTCACGTCGTCGGGCCGGAGCAAGGCGCGACATTGCCCGGTATGACAATTGTCTGCGGCGATTCGCATACCTCGACGCACGGCGCATTCGGCGCGTTGGCGCAGGGCATCGGCACGTCGGAGGTCGAGCATGTGCTGGCGACCCAGTGCCTCGTTCAGCGCAAGACCGGCAACATGGAAGTCCGCATCAACGGCGACTTGCCGCCAGGTGTGTTCGCCAAAGACCTGATCCTCGCGGTGATCGGTCGAATGGGTACTGCCGGCGGTACCGGACAAACGCTCGAGTTCCGTGGCAGCGCAATCGAACGTCTGACGATGGAAGGCCGGATGACGGTCTGCAACATGGCCATCGAGGCGGGCGCCCGCGCGGGATTGATCGGCGTCGACGACATGACGATTGACTATCTGCGGGGCCGACCATTTGCGCCTAAGGACGCGTCGTGGGATGCAGCCGTCGAATACTGGCGCACGTTGCATTCGGATGCGGGCGCAGCATTCGACCGCTCGATCGACATCGATGCCGGGTCGCTGGAACCTCAGGTCACCTGGGGCACTTCGCCGGAACTGGTTACTGGCGTCACGCAACGTGTACCCGATCCGAACGATTTCGTTGAACCGGCGCGACGTGATGCGATGCAGCGGGCGCTGCTGTATATGGGCCTTGAACCCGGCTGCCGCGTGCAGGAGATCGAACTCGATCGGATATTCATCGGTTCCTGCACCAATGCGCGCATAGAAGATCTGCGAATCGCTGCGGAAGTCGTGCGCGGCCGGACCGTATCGTCGCGGATCAAGCAGGCGATGGTGGTGGCGGGATCGGGGCTGGTGAAGCGTCAGGCCGAGCAGGAAGGTATTGCCCGGGTCTTTGTCGAGGCGGGCTTCGAGTGGCGCGATCCGGGCTGCTCGATGTGCCTGGCAATGAACGCCGACCGGCTGGAAGCCGGTGAGCGTTGCGCGGCAACATCGAACCGCAACTTCGAGGGCCGGCAGGGGCACGGTGGCCGTACGCACCTCGTCAGTCCGGCAATGGCCGCTGCGGCCGCGATCGCCGGACATTTCACCGACGTCAGGGAATTTTTTGGGGGTGTGCGATGAAACCATTCACGATGCTGACGGGTACGGTCGTACCGCTGGACCGTGCCAATGTCGATACTGATCAGATCATTCCAAAGCAGTTTCTGAAGTCGATCCGCCGCACCGGGTTTGGCGATAATCTTTTCGATGCGTGGCGGTTCCTCGACGAAGGCTCCATGACGCAGACCCCAAACGAGCGCCTCATCAACCGGGATTTCGTGCTCAATCAGCCGCGTTACCAGGGCGCTTCGATCTTGCTTGCGCGTGCGAACTTTGGCTGCGGATCGAGCCGCGAACACGCGGTTTGGGCGCTGGAAGAGTACGGTATCCGCTGCGTCATCGCGCCGAGCTTCGCCGATATATTTTTTAATAATTGCTTTAAAAATGGAGTATTACCGATTGTTTTAAAAGAAGAATTCATCGAGTCACTTTTCAATCAGGTGTCGATGCAAAAGGGTTATGCATTGGCGGTCGATCTACCTTCGCAATCGATCACTTGTCCGGACGGAACGGTGCTTGCGTTCGCCATCGAAGCGCATCGCAAAGAGTGTCTGGTCAAGGGTCTGGATGAAATCGCATTGACGCTGCAAGCCCATGGAGCAATCCGCGCGTACGAACTTCGGCATCGAGCAGCGCAGCCTTGGTTATTTGAAGTCAACAGATAGGAAATTAAAGTAAGTGTCTGAAAGTAAGAGAAATATTCTGATTCTTTCCGGCGACGGAATCGGACCCGAAGTGGTTAAGCAAGCGCTCGAGGTAATGCGCTTGGCGGCGTCCGCGGCGGACATCGATCTGGCGCTGACGGAGGGGTTATTGGGCGGGCGGGCGATTGACGAGACCGGTTCACCGTTGCCCTCCGAAACACTTACGGCGGCGCAGCACGCCGACGCTGTGCTGCTTGGCGCTGTCGGCGGTCAGCGTTGGGACAATCTGCCGATGTCGCAGCGTCCCGAGCGCGGATTGCTGGGGTTGCGTGCCGGGATGGAGTTGTTTGCCAACTTGCGTCCCGCATTGCTGTTCGCGCCGTTAGCAGATGCGTCGTCGCTGAAGCGCGAACTGGTTGATGACCTCGACGTCCTGATCGTTCGCGAGTTGACTGGCGGAATCTATTTCGGTGAGCCGCGCGGCATCGAAACAATCGACAACGTGCGCCGTGGCTTCAACACGGACGTTTACGACGAAAACGAAATAGTCCGCATCGGGCGCGTCGCGTTCGATCTCGCCCGAAAACGCGGACGGCGCGTCTGCTCGGTCGACAAAGCCAATGTGCTGGAGGTTACGCAGCTCTGGCGTGACGTGATGATTGAGGTTGCCGCCGATTATCCCGACGTCGAACTCAGCCATTTGTACGTCGACAACGCTGCCATGCAGCTCGTGCGGCAGCCCAAACAGTTCGATGTATTGGTGACCGGCAACATGTTCGGCGACATCCTCTCGGACGTCGCTGCGATGCTGACCGGCTCGCTGGGAATGTTGCCGTCCGCGTCGCTTGGTGCCGACGGCAGGGGATTGTACGAGCCGGTTCATGGCTCGGCGCCGGACATTGCAGGCCAAGGCATCGCAAATCCGTTGGCGACGATCCTGTCGGTCGGAATGATGTTCCGCTACACGTTCGGCGCGATCGAAGTGGCCGCGAGAATCGATCGTGCGGTCAATCACGTGCTCGAACGAGGCTTGCGGACGCCCGACATCTTGCCGGGCGAGACGGACGGCCTCACGCGCGTGGGCACCGAGGAAATGGGACAAGCAGTGTTGGAAGCATTCGCAGCAGGAGATCGGTAATGCGACAGGTCAACGTTGCGGTGGTGGGTGCGACGGGCGCGGTCGGTGAAGTCATGATCGAGATTCTTGCCGAGCGAAATTTTCCGGTTCGTGAACTTCACCTACTGGCAAGCGAGCGTTCCGAAGGTAAATCGGTTCGCTTCGGCGGCAGATCGGTTCGGATCAAGCGGCTGGATTCGTTCGATTTCGAAGGCGTCGACATCGGCCTGTTTTCCGCCGGTGGGGCGGTTTCCGCCGAATTTGCGCCGAAGGCGACCGCCGCTGGCTGCATCGTCATCGACAACACCTCGCAGTTTCGCTACGACGACGCCATCCCGCTGGTCGTTCCCGAGGTCAACCCGCATCAGATCCCGCAACGTGGCTCGCGCGGCATCATCGCGAACCCGAATTGCTCGACGATTCAGTTGGTCGTCGCTCTGAAGCCGCTCTACGACGCGGTCGGTATCGAACGCATCAATGTCGCGACGTATCAGTCGGTCTCGGGCGCCGGCGCCAAAGGCGTACGCGAATTGGCGAGTCAGACTGCAGATCTGCTCAATGCGAAGCCGATCGAGCCGCGGGCGTTCCCGCGCCAGATCGCGTTCAACGTCATTCCGCACATCGATGTGTTTCAGGAAAATGGCTACACGAAAGAAGAGATGAAGATGGTGTGGGAGACGCGCAAGATTCTGGAGGCACCGGATATTCTGGTGAACCCCACGTGCGCCAGGGTGCCGGTTTTCTACGGGCATTCGGAAGCCGTACACATTGAAACCCGGGAGAAGATCAGCGCATCGCAGGCGCGCGAACTGTTGTCTGCGGCACCCGGTGTGCGCGTGATGGATGAACGTCAGAACGGTGGCTATCCGACCGCCGTCTTCGATGCGGCGGGCAATGACGCCGTATACGTTGGTCGTATTCGCGAAGACATCTCACACCCACGCGGTCTCGATCTCTGGATAGTTTCCGACAATGTCCGCAAAGGCGCCGCTCTGAACAGTGTACAAATTGCGGAACTTTTGCTAAAAGAACAGCGATAAGTGTTACTTACTGCACTCTTTGAATACTGCTTCTAAGTTACCTTTTTGTTCGGCATTATGTCGGCGCCTGTAGGTGCCCGGTCTCGGTGGAAATTCGCTATGGAAAGTGACGTCACACGGGACGTTCGGATGGGTGCGTACCAACACGTTCAGACGCGGCTGTCGAGGGACTGAATCGATTCATGGATGAATTGGTTCATAGATAGCGCCGCTCGATAAATCGAAGGACACTACTATGGTTCGCAGGTTGGCATTCGGTTACGTCCTGATTGCAAGCGTCTGGTGTGCTCAGGCATTCGCACTCGGACTCGGTGACATAACGATTCATTCGTCACTGAACCAGAAGCTCGACGCTGAAATCAACCTCCTCGATACACACGGGATGTCTGAATCCGACATCCTGGCGCAACTGGCAACTGCCGAAGACTTCAAACGCGTCGGCGTCGATCGGTTTTTCTTCCTGACCGGCCTGCAATTCCACGTTCAGATGGGAGATCAGAATCACCCGGTGCTCCATGTCACCAGTGCGCAGCCGATCACCGAGCCATACCTCGATTTTCTGGTGCAGGTAATCTGGCCGAATGGACGGCTGCTGAAGGAATACACGGTTCTGTTGGACCCGCCGACATACAAGAATCAAGCTGCGCCGGCGGTCGCGAGTCCGGGGCGCAGCGATCCCGGCGGAGGATCCGCCGGTCGCGTCGAACGGACACCGACGAGACCCGATTCCCAGGTTTCTCTCAGCAGTGCCCCCCGTTCGAACCCTCCAGCCGCCCAATCTCCTCCGCTAGATCGCTTGACTGGTGATAGCTACGGCGTGACCGATCGCGATGACACGCTTTGGCAAATTGCGCGACGGTCCCGACCTGCCGACGGGATATCAGTGCAACAGAATATGCTGGCGATCGAACGCCTGAATCCGGAAGCGTTCATTGGCGGCAACATCAACCTTTTGAAAGCGGGTTACACACTGCGGCTGCCCAAGGAAGCCGATGTGCAGGCAATCTCAGCGGCCGATGCGGTCGCGGAAGTGGCCAGTCAGAATGAAGCATGGCAGGCGTATCGGCGTGGCGAGGGTCTTCCGGGCGCTGCCGCAACGAATACGACGGCAGCCGCGGCGCCGCCAGCAGAATCACAATCGCTTGCCGGACAAGTTGACGCGACCACACCAAAGGCGTCGAAGGCTGCCGCATCCGGGCCGGAAGGCGAGTTGCGTATCATAGCTGGCGATGCCGGCGATCACGGTACTGCAGCGGGTGGGAGTAGCGCCGACGCGGCAGCGCTCCAGGGCGAACTCGCGGCGGCCAAGGCAGAGGCAGAACGCGCCGCGCAGGAACGTGATGAAGCCGTGGCGAAGCTCGATAAGGTGACGTCACAGGCAGAGCAGGCGCAGCGTCAAATCGAGGTCCGAAATCAGCAGCTTGCGCAAATGCAGGCGCAGCTGAAGGCTGCTAAGCAGGCGCAGGTGGCCGCCGCCCCGGTGGCGTCTAAATCCGAGTCGAGCGGTATCGCGGCGGCACTCGCGTCGCCGTTCGTGTGGGGCGGCGCCGCGATCGTTCTGGTGCTGCTGATTGTCGCAGGCCTGTCGCGCAGCCGGGCCCGGCGTCGTGAGGAGGACGATCAACTCGCCGCGTTTAACGAGCCAATGCGTGTGGCACCGGCGGTAGCCGCACTCGGCAAGTCGGCCGATGACGAGGACACCGCGGACGCAGAAGCGGAGGGTGCATCACCGCAGCCGGACGATGATGTGGAGCATGAACTCGTACACGCCGAGGGCGCGCAGACCAGCGACGTCATTGGCGAAGCGGACATCTACATCGCATACGGACGCTACCCGCAGGCCGTGAGTTTGTTACTTGGCGCACTCGATGATCATCCGGACCGCTCAGATGTTCGCGTCAAGCTGCTGGAAGTCTACGCCGAGACAAAAGACGAAGCCGGCTTCGAGACTCACATGCACGAACTATTGGCGCGTTGCGACGACAACGAATTGCTCCTCGAAGCCCGTGAACTCGAAGCCAAGCTGCGTGAAGATGGACCGCTGTCGACGGCGGTGTCGTCGGTGGAGCCGGGGAGTTCCGCAACGTTAGACGATGATTTCCAACTCGATCTGGAAGCTGACGACGACAACGCTGCTGACGCGGAACACGACATAGATCACGCGGATGCCTTCTCCGAGCGAGAGGAGGTCGCGTCCGACGATCTGGGCGGTGATCTCGGAATTGACTTCAAAGCCGATGAGCAACCCACCGTGTTGCGGCCGCAGGTATCTGCGGCACAAGCCGAAACCGACACCGGGGACGTTGCAGTTGCTACGGACAATGGCGATGAGTTCGACCTCGAGGATCTCGAGTTCGAGCCACCGGCACGCGCACGCGCTCTCGGTGAACCACACGAAGCGCAGGCGGCGGAAGAGCCGGACGACGCGTTCGAGTTCCTCAACGAGGAAGATGCAGCGACGACCAAGCTCGATTTGGCCCGGGCGTACATCGACATGGGGGACGAAGACGGCGCTCGGGAAATCCTCGGCGAGGTATTGCAGGAAGGCAGCAACGATCAACAGGCGACGGCGACCGAACTGCTCGCCAAACTAGGCTAGCAGGCCGTTGAAAAACGACCTGTTAGTGAGCAAGTCAGGATAGTGAGGACGATCGCTGCGAACTGAACCTGAGCCCGGCGCGCAACGGTTCGCGCTGGGCGTCGAATACGACGGAAGCGACTTCCACGGCTGGCAGCGCCAGATTGGACAGCGCTCCGTACAGCAGACCTTGGCTGAGGCGTTGGCACGCATCGCCGACTCGCCGATTGAGTTATTCGCGGCCGGCAGGACCGACACCGGTGTACACGCCACGCAACAGGTTGTCGCCTTCACGACGGCCGCGCAGCGCCCCATTTCGGCGTGGGTGCGAGGGACCAATAGCCTTTTGCCGGATGACGTGAGCGTTCGCTGGGCCATGCCCGTACCGCCGCACTTTCATCCGCGTTTCAGCGCCACGGCGCGCCGATATCAGTACGTTCTGCTCGAAGCGGAACGCACACCCGCGATTGCTCGTCATTACGTCACGTGGTCGCCGGTTGCACTCGATGACCGCGGCATGCATATGGCGGCACAGTCGTTGTTGGGTGAGCATGATTTCACATCGTTTCGCAGTGCTGCGTGTCAGGCCAGGTCGCCGTTTCGGTGTGTGGTTTCTGTAGCGGTGCGTCGCTTTGGAGATCTCGTGGTGGTCGATATCACGGCCAACGCGTTTCTGCAGCACATGGTCCGCAATCTCGTGGGTGGATTGCTGCAAGTTGGACGGGGAGAGCGGCAAATTCCATGGTTGGGCGAGGTGCTGAATGCGCGGAATCGAGCCCTTGTCGGTGCAACCGCGCCGTCGACGGGGCTCTATCTGGTCGATGTCAAATACCAAGCCGAATTCGAGCTGCCACCATCGCGACCGCCGGCAATTCTCCGAGCAGCCGGCGAGGTCTGGTAGACTACGCGGCTTTTTCCGGGCTCTGGCGATGCGGGTTAGAGCGAAAATCTGTGGAATCACGCGTTTGGCCGACGCGCAGCTTGCCGTCGAGGCGGGCTGCGATGCGCTGGGCTTCAATTTTTTTAGAGCTAGTCGGCGATATATATCGCCAGAACAAGCCCGCACGATTATTGCCAGCGTACCGCCGTTCGTGACCTGCGTTGGATTGTTCGTGAACGACCCTATCGACTACGTGCGTGAAGCGGCAGCTACGTCCGGCGTCGGCGTCGTGCAGTTTCATGGCGATGAATCCGACGCCGTATGTGCATCCAGTGGCCTTCCGTTCATCAAGACCATTCGAATATCAGGTCCGATCGATGCGCGCGCGCTGGAGCGATGTTACCCAAGTGCGCGCGCGCTATTGTTCGACGCCAACGTGGCTGGTGAGGCAGGCGGAACCGGCAAGACGTTCGATTGGTCCTGGTGGCCGAACGCGAGTTCGACGCCGCTGGTCCTCGCGGGGGGGCTTACCCAGACAAATGTCGCGCAAGCAATTGAGCGGACCCGGCCCTTTGCGGTGGATGTTTGCACTGGCGTCGAAGGACGCGTGAAGGGTGCCAAGGATCCGTTGAAGCTTAAGAATTTCATGATCGAGGTGCAGCGTGCCCAGCGAGGGAACTAACGATTTGTATCAGGCGCCGACGCGCGATGGACATTTCGGGCGCTACGGCGGCCGATTCGTTGCGGAGACGCTGATTCACGCCCTCGACGAACTCAATGTCCTGTATGAGGAACTGAAGCACGATCCCGATTTTCAGCGTGAGTTGTCTCATGATCTTGCGCAGTATGTCGGGCGACCGACACCACTCTACGAGGCAGAGCGCCTGACGCGGGAATTGGGGGGCGCACGGATTTTTCTGAAGCGGGAAGATCTCAATCACACCGGCGCTCACAAGATCAACAATACCGTCGGTCAGGCACTGTTGGCGAAACGGATCGGGAAGCGCCGAATCATCGCGGAGACGGGTGCAGGGCAGCATGGCGTGGCGACCGCCACGGTCGCAGCACGGCTGGGCCTGACATGCGTGGTCTACATGGGTGCCGAAGACATCAAACGCCAGAGCCTCAATGTCTACCGGATGAAACTGTTGGGCGCCGAAGTCGTACCGGTGACCTCGGGTTCGCGCACGCTGAAAGATGCGATGAACGAAGCGATGCGCGATTGGGTTACCAACGTCGACGACACGCACTACATCATCGGCACGGTCGCCGGGCCGCACCCCTATCCAACGATGGTGCGCGATTTCCAGTCTGTCATCGGTCACGAGGCGCGCGCGCAGTGTCTGCAGCAGACCGGGCAACTGCCGGACACGCTGGTTGCCTGTGTCGGCGGCGGCTCGAACGCGATCGGATTGTTTCATCCATTCGTCAATGACTCTACGGTTCGGTTCGTTGGTGTCGAAGCGGGCGGACTGGGACTGGATACCGGTAAGCATGCCGCGTCGCTTTCGGCCGGTGTGCCGGGGGTGCTGCACGGAAATCGAACGTACCTTCTCGAAGACGATGATGGACAGATAATCGAAACGCATTCGATTTCAGCCGGCCTCGACTATCCGGGTGTCGGGCCGGAACATGCCTACTTCAAGGACATCGGTCGTGCCGAATATGTGGCGGTTACCGATGCCGCGGCATTGTCGGCGTTCCGTTATGTCACTCAGGTCGAGGGCATCATGCCGGCACTTGAGTCGAGTCATGCGCTGGCGTGGGTTCGCGACTATGCGCCGGGCGCACCGCGTGACGAGATCGTGATCGTGAATCTGTCGGGCCGAGGTGACAAGGACATCCTGACGGTTGCGGAACTCGACGGAATTTCTCTGTGAGTCGCATCCGACGACGCCTCGACGAATTGCGGAGTTCCGGTGGCAAGGCGCTGGTTGCATTCATCACCGGCGGCGATCCGGACCTCGCGACCACGGTTCCCGCGATGCATGCGCTCGTCGAAGCTGGCGCCGACGTGCTTGAAGTCGGGGTGCCGTTTTCGGACCCGGAGGCCGAAGGTCCGGCCATTCAGCAGAGTTCAGAGCGCGCACTCGCGAACGGCACCCGGTTGTCCGACGTGCTCGAAATCGTAGCGACGTTTCGTCGGCAGGATGCGCGCACGCCGGTACTGTTGATGGGCTACCTGAACTCGGTCGAACGCATGGGCTACCGCACCTTCGTTGATCGCGCGAGCGCGGCGGGCGTAGACGGCGCGATCATCGTCAATCTGCCGCCAGAAGAATCCGGCGAACTTCGTCAGATCATGCGCGCGCAGGACCTCGATCTCATCTATCTGATCGCGCCTACCACGACACCCGCTCGAATTCAGTTGATCGCGCGGCATGCAAGCGGCTTTGTTTACTACGTGGCGCTGAAGGGCGTGACCGGCGCGAATCACTTGAAGACCGATGGTATCGCTGCACAGATCGAGCGGATCCGCGCGCACACGGACCTACCAGTCATGGTTGGATTCGGCATCAAAGACGGTGCGACGGCACGTCTCGTGGCGCCATTGGCTGATGGCGTAGTCGTCGGCAGTTCGCTCGTCACGACGATGGCGCGCAACCGCCCGGGTGACATTCCTGGCGCGTTGAACGCACAGGCGCGCGAGATCCGCACTGCGATCGATCAGCCATGAATCCGCGCTCGCTTGCCGACTGGCTGGAGCATGCCGAGCGTGTTCATCCTGTCGGCATCGATATGGGGTTGGCGCGAGTTCGCGAAGTTGCCGAGCGACTCCAGGTTCGAAAACCTGCGCCACAGAATGTGGTGATTGCAGGAACCAACGGTAAGGGTTCGACAGCGATATATCTCGAGGCACTGCTGTTGGCCAGTGGATGTAGCGTTGGGACGACGCTGTCGCCGCATCTCCAGCGCTTCAACGAACGCGTGCGGGTGAACGGCTCGCCGGTCGCCGACGAGGTCTTGTGTGATGCATTTACGGCCATCGAACGCGCGCGCGGGGAGATCACGCTGACCTACTTCGAGTTCGGCATCCTCGCGGCGCTATGGGTGTTCCGTCGCGCCGCGGTCGATGCAACGGTGTTGGAGGTTGGCCTTGGCGGACGCCTCGACGCAGTGAACATCGTCGATGGGGCAGTCACCGTGATCACCAGCATTGGCATCGACCACATCGGTTACCTCGGCGCCGATCGGGAATCCAATGGTGCCGAAAAGGCCGGCATCTTGCGTGCGGACGTTCCGTGCGTTTACGGGGAGCCTGCGATGCCTGTTAGTATCGAGCGCGCGGCCCGTGCGGCAGGATCGCCGCTGGTGCGTTCCGGTCTCGATTTCCATGCGTGCCGCGACAACCACGGTTGGCGCTTCGATGGGTGCGGTGGCTCGGGTCGAATGACGTTCGACGGCTTGGCAATGCCATCGGTCGCGCTCGAGAACGCCGCTTCCGCGCTACAGGCTTTTCTGCTGCTCGAACATAGTGGATCCGTTGGCGACTGTGTTGCGGCTGCAGCTCGAGCTAATTTGCCAGCTCGGTTTGAACGATTCGAACATCACGGTGTGCCGGTGATCATCGACGTCGCGCACAATCCGCATGGCGCGCAGTTTCTGGGCAGGCAACTTCGGGCCGAGACATGTTGTGGTCGCACGATCGCAATCGCAGGCTTCTTGCAAGACAAGGATGCCGCCGGCATCGTAGCCGCGCTCTCGGACAAGGTGGATGAATGGGTGTTCGTAGCTACTCAGGGGCAACGGGGCCAGAGTGGAGCGCAGTCGTCGCTGAAGGCGGGAACGTCGCAATGTGCTGTGGTCTGGGAGGATCGGCTGGATGACGCGTTCGACTCATGCACAAAGCGCTTGACGGTACGGGACCGAATCGTCGTGTTCGGTTCCTTTGATGTGGCACAGCGGGCGCGCGCGATTCTGATGGCCGGGATCGGAACGTGACCGATCGAACGCGTGATCGCGTGATGGGCGGCGTATTTCTCGTTGCACTGGCAATAATCGTGCTGCCGATGTTGTTCGATGGTGCGGGAGTCCAATCGCCACCACCACCTGTGCTCAATACGCCATCGGCGCCGGTTGCACCGGTGGCGGCCATGAATCCCGGGAACCTTGCAAACGCCGAGGCGTTGCGCAAAAGAATCGACTCTGAAGGCTTCGACAAGTCGACTGCCACGCGAGTCGGTGACCCCGTCTTGTCCGCTCCTGATCAACACAAGTCCGAAGCATTGCCACCCGCGTGGGGCGTACAGTTGGGCAGTTTCACGGAACACGCAAAGGCCGTCGCCCTGCGCGACCGCTTGCGCAATGATGGCTACCAATCCGTTCTGACCGACGTGAAAGGTTTGACTGGGGTCTCGACGCGCGTTTCCGTTGGCCCGATGGTCGACCGCGACGAGGCATCGAAGCTTCAAGCGGAACTGGAGAAACGCTACGGCATGGATGGTCTCATTGTCGTGTTCGGATCATGAAGCGTCACTACATTGGCCGTCGTTGACTATGTCGTTATCGGTATCGTCGCACTCTCGGCGATCATCGGTCTTACGCGTGGATTCGTGCGTGAGGTGCTGTCGCTGGCGATCTGGGTCGCAGCGGTGATGCTGGCGATCGGGTTCTCGGGCGACGTCGCGGTGGAATTGCCGCAGCGCGTCGAAGGCTCATCGCTGCGCTTCATTCTGGCGTTCGCGGTTGTCTTCGTTGCTGCGCTTGTTGCCGGCAGTATCGTGCAGTGGCTGGTCAAACGTCTTGTCGATAGCACCGGACTGTCCGGTACCGATCGCCTGCTCGGCCTGGTATTTGGGGCCTTGCGTGGCACCGCGGTCTGCATTGTCGCAGTGATCGCATTGCGACCATTCGCCGCCGAGCAACCGTGGTGGCACGAATCGAGCGCAATCCCGGTATTGAGTTCATTCGAATCGGATCTGATGCGGGCCGTCGCATCGGTCGGCGACATCGTCAACTCGCTTCGTGAGAAGCGCTGAAGGAGTCGATATGTGTGGCGTAGTTGGAATGGTCAGCGGATCAGCGGTCAATCAACAGATCTACGACGCGCTGACGGTTCTACAACACCGCGGGCAGGATGCAGCGGGCATCGTGACCTGCGATGGTGCAACCCTCTTTTTGCGCAAAGGCAACGGGTTGGTCAGCGATGTGTTCCAGCAACAACACATGCAACGTCTCGTGGGCAACATGGGTATCGGTCATGTTCGCTATCCAACGGCGGGCAGCTCCAGCTCGGCCGAAGCCCAACCGATGTACGTGAACTCACCCTATGGCATCACGCTCGCACACAACGGCAATCTGACGAACTCCGAGCAGCTCAAGCAGGAGGTCTACCGCGAAGATCTCAGGCACGTCAATACCGGCTCCGACTCCGAAGTGCTGTTGAATGTCTTTGCGCACGAACTTCAGCGCGTGGGCGGCCACCGTCCCGAGCCTGACCACATCTTCGACGCCGTTCGGGGTGTGCATCACCGTTGTCGTGGCGCATTCGCAGCTGTCGCGATGGTCATTGGTGGGGGCATCGTAGGATTCCGCGACAAGTACGGCATCCGTCCGCTGGTATTCGGCAAGCGCGATTCCGAGACCGGCACAGACTATATGATCGCGTCCGAGAGCGTTGCGTTGGATATTCTCGGCTTCGAGTTGATCAGGGATGTCGCGCCCGGAGAGACGGTCTACATAACGGCGGAACGCGAGCTGTTCACTCGGGTCTGCGCGGACAGTCCAATGCATACACCGTGCATATTCGAACAGGTGTATCTGGCGCGCCCGGACTCGATCATCGACGAAGTGTCGGTCTACAAGACTCGCCTGCGCATGGGCGAGAAGCTTGCCGATCGCATCGTTGCGAAATATTCGCGCAACGATCACGACATCGATGTGGTCATTCCGATCCCGGACACCGGGCGCACCGCAGCGTTGCCGTTAGCATATCGGCTGGACGTCAAATATCGGGAAGGGTTCGTCAAGAATCGCTACATCGGTCGAACCTTCATCATGCCGGGGCAGCAGCAGCGCAGAAAGTCCGTACGCCAGAAGCTCAATGCGATCGAGCTGGAATTCAAGGGCAAGAATGTGTTGCTCGTCGACGACTCCATCGTGCGTGGCACCACTACGAGTCAGATCATCGAGATGGCCCGCGCGGCGGGCGCACGAAAAGTCTACATGGCGTCGGCCGCACCGGCGCTTCGATATCCCAATGTCTACGGGATCGACATGCCGGCCGCGGGCGAACTGGTTGCCTACAACCGGACAGAGGAAGAAGTCGCCAACGTGATCGGCGTCGATTGGCTGATCTATCAGACCACGGAGGATCTGGTTGCGTGTGCAGTGGAAGGCAACCCGCGAATTACACGCTACGAGTGTTCGGTTTTTGACGGTGATTACGTGACAGGAGACATAGACGATAGCTACCTCAAGCGACTATCGTTGCATCGGTCCGACCTCATGAAGCAACGCCGTGAAGCCGACTACAGCGGTGATCACTCAGTCATCGAGTTACACAACCACGCTTGAAGGATCAACGCACGACGTCATCGAAACCGTCATCGCGCGTCTGGGCGGCGTGCTGCTCGGCAAGGAACGTCAGATCAAGCTCGCGCTGGCGTGTCTATTTGCTCGCGGCCACCTGCTGATCGAAGATCTGCCGGGCATGGGCAAAACGCTGTTGTCGCACGCCTTAGCGCGCGTGTTGGGTCTGTCCTTCAATCGCATTCAGTTCACCAGCGATGTTCTGCCAGGCGACATTGTCGGGGTGTCGATATTCGATCGCGAGCAGAATACGTTTCGATTTGTTGCCGGGCCGGTATTTGCTCAGGTGGTTTTGGCGGACGAGGTCAATCGCGCGACGCCCAAGACGCAGAGCGCGCTGCTCGAAGCGATGGAGGAAAAGCAAGTCACCGTCGATGGGCAGACGCGACCGCTACCGGAACCGTTCTTTGTGATTGCGACGCAAAATCCCAGCACCCAGACCGGGACATTCCCGCTACCCGAGTCGCAACTGGATCGGTTTCTGATGCGAATCGAGATTGGCTACCCGGAGCCCGACGCCGAGCGCGAGCTGCTGCGGAGCGGCGACCGACGCGAGGCGCTCGA
This sequence comes from uncultured Gammaproteobacteria bacterium, assembly GCA_963735085.1. Classification (GTDB taxonomy): domain Bacteria; phylum Pseudomonadota; class Gammaproteobacteria; order Pseudomonadales; family Azotimanducaceae; genus DATJGR01. The sequence goes on along the minus strand of CAVTJP010000002.1, from coordinate 612,422 downwards.
AGCGCTGCCGCCGATCGTCGATCGAAATCGCCTGGTGCAAATCCAGACGGCGGTGGATGCAGTGAAGGCAGCTGACCCGTTGATCGACTATGTGCAGCGTCTGGTGCATTTCAGTCGCCATGAGCCCGAGTTCGCGTTTGGACTGTCGCCGCGCGGCGCGTTGGCGCTGTTGCGTAGCGCGCGCGCCTGGGCGCTGCTGCACAAACGCACACACGTGGTACCCGAGGATGTTCAAGCGGTGCTGCCGAGCGTCGTGGAACATCGGCTGCGCTCTGCGGCCGACTTTTCGGGCCATGGGGGCGGTGCGTTGGCGCAGAAGTTGTTGTCCGGCGTAGACGTTGTCGGCTGAGGACGCTGACGCGCTGAACCATGGCCGTCGAATTCAACGCGTTTGAGCGTTCACCCCGGTTCAGTCGTTGGCTTGACCGCCGGATTCCGCCAACGCGTCGGCTCACTCTCAGTCAGCAATCCATCTTCATCTTTCCGACGGTTACCGGATTTTTATTCGGTGGATTGATCGTGTTGCTGATTCTTGGTGCGATCAACTACCAGAACAGTCTCGTTTATGGGGTCGCATTTACGTTGGGAAGCCTGTTTCTGGTAACCATTCTCTACACTTTCAGGAACCTTTCGGGACTGACGATAGAACTGATTTCCGCCAGTACTGGATTCGTCGGCGAGGACATCGAGTTTCAGGTTCGGGTCTCTCGTCCGAAGGGCAGGGGCCGCGAGGGTATCCAACTCGGTTGGGTCGGCGCGATTGCGCAGTGGGCAGAGGTCTACGACAGCGAGGCGAGTGCCGTGCGGTTGTTCGTTCGTGCGCGGCGTCGCGGCTGGCTTGTGCCGGGACGGTTGTTGATCGAAACGCAATACCCGTTGGGACTGCTGCGCGCGTGGACGTGGGTCGACCTCGGTGCACGCGCGCTGGTGTACCCGCAGCCGCTGTTCATGGATCAGCCCGAGCACGTCGCGCGGCGGGGCGAAGATGGCGAGTTGATGGATCCGCAGGGCAGCGATGATTTCAACGACATGCGCGCGTATCGCCAGGGTGACCCCGTTCGCCATGTGATGTGGCGCGTATATGCGCGCTCCGATCAACTCGTGGTCAAGGAGTACACGAGCTATCTGGACCCACGTCTGATGCTCGACTTTGACCGCGTCAGCGGTGACGTTGAGGAACGGCTATCGCGATTGACGGGCATGACCCTGAATGCGGCGCGTTCCAGCAGTGAATTCGGCCTCATTCTGCCCAATGCAAAAATCGGTCCCGGGCTCGGCGACCAGCATCGGGATTCGATTCTTTCCGCGCTGGCGCTGTATGGCCTTAATCAAGCATAACGACGCAACTGAGGCGCTGGGCGTGGGATATCAGATCCCGCGCACCAGCCTCGCATTGCTGATGATTGCTCAGGCGGTGGTGGTTCTGCCGCACGCGGTGCATATCTCACCCTGGATCGTAGCCGTTGGATTGTTCTGTGGGTGCTGGCGATGGATGGTGTTTCAAGGGCGTTGGGACTATCCGCGACGTTGGATCAAAGTACTGCTGGTCATCGCCGCGGCCATAGGCGTGGGTGTCAGCGGAAAGAACGTCTTCAGTCTGGAGACGGCGACCGGCCTATTGATCGTCGCGTTTGCGCTGAAGCTCGTCGAAATGAAGAGCCGGCGCGACGCGTATATCGTCATTCATCTGTGCTACTTCATCATTGCAGCGGAGTTTCTGTTCGATCAGTCGATCGGAATCACCTTGTATGGCGTGCTTGCGATGGTAATCGTCACCGCTGCGTGTGTCGGCTTGCACCAGCTGCATACTCGCGTCAGCGTGACGACGTCGTTGCGAACGGCTGCGGTGCTGGTCATGCAGGCGGTGCCGCTGATGCTGGTGTTGTTCCTGTTCTTTCCGAGGGTCGCACCACTGTGGTCCGTGCCATTGCCCGGCGGAACGCGAACTGGCATCAGTGAAGAGGTGGCGCCGGGCGACATCGCCGCGTTGACACGTTCCAATGACATTGCGTTTCGCGCGACATTCGATGGACCTGTGCCCGCGCCGAGAGACTTGTATTGGCGCGGCCTTGTGTATTCGAACTTCTCGCAAGGCACCTGGTCAGTCGCCGGCTACCCGACGGTGTCTGCAGATCAGCCGATGCGTTCGGGCACGCTGGCAGCTTTTGCCCCCGATGTTACCGGTATCAAGCCGCTGTCGTATCAGGTGCTTTTGGAGCCGACGCAGGCGGCGTGGTTGTTTGGGCTCGCAGTTGCGATGCCGGTAGACCACGGTGTCGCAATGACCCGCGATTTTCGTTTGGTCGCCGACGAGCCCGTTCACACGCTGTTCCGCTATCGCGCGCACTCCTATCCGGGCGCGGTTACCGATCTCGAACTTCCAGACTGGCTGCGACGTCGTGATACGCGGCTGCCGGACGGCGACAACCCGCGCACGGTCGCCTTTGCAAAGACGTTGGCGCAACGCAGTGCGAATCCGGAGACCTTTCTTGCCGAAATTCTGAAATACATTCGGACCGAACCATTCTTCTACACGTTGAATCCACCCAAGCTCGGCAAGATCAACAGTGTGGATGCGTTCTGGTTCGATTCGCGCAGAGGTTTCTGCAGTCATTTTGCCGGCTCATTCGTCTATCTCGCACGCGCGGCGGGCATCCCGGCACGCATGATCGGCGGTTATCAGGGCGGTGAAATCAATCCGGTTACCCACCACCTGGTTGTTCGCCAATACGATGCTCACGCATGGGCAGAGGTGTGGCTCGCCGGTCGCGGCTGGGTGCGATTCGATCCAACCGCCGCGGTTGCACCGGCGCGCATCGAATCGGGGCTCGATGCTGCGCTGTCGGAGACCGACCGCGCGGTGCTTTCAGAGGTCACCGGTGGGCGTTTCAGCGGAATTCCCGGTCTCAGGGACGTGCTGTACGTATTCGAATCGATGCAGCATCGCTGGAATCTCTGGGTGGTCGGCTACGACACCGAGATGCAGACGCGCTACCTTGCCGACGTGCTCGGCAAGGTGACGCCGGCGCGGGTCGCTTTGGCAATGCTGTTTGGTGGTGCCGTCAGTTTGGCATTGGTCGTGTTGAGCCTGTTCTGGCGTCGTCGTCCGCCACCGGACCACCCGGCGCAGCGTGCATTCCGTCGTTTTGCGCAACGTATGGATCGCAATGGTTTGACGCGACGACCGGAAGAAACCCCGGCGCGTTTCCTTCGACGCGTCAACGCGACGCGTGGTCGCACAGCAACCGACGCGACATGGTTGATCGATCATCTCGATGCGCTGCTTTACAATCCGGATGTGACCTGCGATCAGCAAGCGCTGAAGGTGCTGCGGCGGGGGTTACGGCGGTTGCAGATCGATGTCGCTCTGCGGGCCCGAACATAGTTTGGTTATAGATAGTCCGGTTACAACCCATATCGAGAGTCGTGCGTTCAACTCCCTGCATCGGCATCTGTTCGACGACTTACGGCGATCTGGTATGTCGTGGATGCAAACGATTCGCGCACGAGATCGTCGCGTGGAACGGGTACAGCGACGATCAACGTGCGCGTGTGTGGAGTCGCCTGCACACGTTGCGGGACCAGGCAACCGCGCTGTTCGTTGCTGTGTCTGACGCGGGTGTCTTGCGCGAGGCCGGAATCAAGGCGCGACTCGTCGGCACTGCCGAGATGTCGTTGCTGGCGGTGGGCTACGAACTGCTGCGGCGCAGGGCGCGCGACCTCGAAGCGTTGCATGAGATCGGCCTACGTGCGGTGCGCAACGAGACGTCGCAACCGCCCATGGTGCGCGACGCGATCGATGCGGAATTCCATTTGCGATCCATCGCGTTCTTCGAGCGCAGCTTCCATACCCCGATCGACTCGTGAACGATTGCATAGCGCAGCCGCTGCAGCGGCTCAAACTTCATGCGGGTCAGCGAGCGGGAAACGCACCAGGTCGAAACTCCCTTCGAAACGCAACACCCATCCACAGCGCCCCCAGTCACCGAGTACGAATCGGATAACTCGGCCGAGGTGATTTGCGTGAATTGCCGGGCGGTGCGTGTGTCCATGGATGATGATGTCGGCACGATGGGTAGTCAGCGCATCTACGACAGCAGCTTCCGTAACGTCCATGATGTTCGCGGACTTGTTCGCGTTGCTCACGCGGCTCTCGGCGCGCATCGAATCGGCCAGGGCGCGCCGATCGGCCAGCGATTGAGCGAGTACGCTGTCTTGCCAGCCTCGCGAACGCAGTAGCGAGCGGGTTTGCTGGTACGCGACATCTTTGGTGCACCACGCATCGCCGTGGCTCAGCAGCAGGCGCTTGCCGCTGCGCTCGATTACGTGCGGGTCTGTAATCAGTTTGATACCGCATGTGCTCGCGAACGCCGCGCCTATCAGAAAGTCCCGATTGCCGTGCATCAGATAGACACGGCAGTGCGTCGCGGCGAGTCTCAAGTCCGCGCGCAACGCGTTTGCAAACGCGGAATCGTCATCATCACCGACCCAGACTTCGGTCAAGTCACCCAGTATGAAAAGTTCGTCGCAGCGCGTGGATTCATGTCGAACGAATTTCCGGAACGCCGTCACGAGGCCGGGCGCCGAAGCATCGAGATGAAGGTCCGAAATGAAACTGCATCTCACGTATGGAAATGCTCGGCGGCATACAGCGTGTTCTGCAGAATCGCCACGCGGGTCATTGGGCCGACTCCGCCGGGGACCGGCGTGATCCAACTCGCACGCTCGCGCGCCGAATCGAACTCGACATCACCATGCAGCCGCCCATCGTCGTCGCGGGTGATGCCGACATCGATCACGATCGCGCCGGGCTTGATCCAGCTGCCTTTGATCAGCGCCCGTCGTCCGGTGGCGGAGATCAGTATGTCGGCTGGGCGAACATGTTGTTCGATGCTGCGCGTGAATTTGTGCGCGGACGTGACGGTACAACCCGCCAGCAAAAGTTCGAGCGCCATCGGTCGTCCGACGTGGTTCGATGCGCCGACGATTGTCGCGTCGAGCCCACGAATGGCGATGCCAGTGTGTTCGAGCAGCTGCATGATGCCTTTCGGTGTGCACGATCTCAGCACCGGCTGGCGCAACGCGAGCCGTCCGATGTTGTACGGGTGAAAGCCGTCAACGTCCTTGTGCGGTGAAATACGTTCGAGGATGTCGGTGCCATCGATTTGTGGTGGCAGGGGTGTTTGTACCAGGAATCCGTCGATGGTCGGATCGGCGTTGAGTTCGTCGACATGACGAGCCAGTTCCGCGTGTGGCGTATCCGCGGCCAGATAACGCACATCGGATTTAAATCCGACCTCGTCGCAGTCGCGTTGTTTGCCGCGAACATAAATCTGCGATGCCGGATCATCACCAACGAGAATGACGGCGAGGCCGGGTGCCCGGCGACCCAAGAGGGCACGTTTGCCGACTTCAGAAGCGATATCCTGGCGCAGCCGGCCCGCAATCGATTTGCCATCAAGAAGCTGGGCGGTCATGGTTCGTTGGTGCCGAGTTGTTGCGAGGAAATTGCGCGAAATTCTACACTGCGTGTCGACGCGGCGTGTGCAACCGCCTTGTTTGACGCTAAAAATGCCGGTGAGTATCATGCGGCCGCGCCACGAGCGGCAGGCAATTCCGTTTCGATCGGGGTATAGCGCAGTCTGGTAGCGCGCCTGCTTTGGGAGCAGGATGTCGGGAGTTCGAATCTCTCTACCCCGACCACTCAACTCCGTCAGGGTTCGGTCACGAGCGCCCGTAGCTCAACCGGATAGAGCATCGGCCTTCTAAGCCGAGGGTTGAAGGTTCGATTCCTTCCGGGCGTACCAAGGTGGAAGCTCCCGGCGGTGGGATTGTTAGACTCTGGTGGACGTAGCTCAGCTGGTAGAGCTCCGGATTGTGATTCCGGCGGTCGCGGGTTCAAGCCCCGTCGTCCACCCCATCTTTGAACATGGTCATTCGTATTGCGGCGCATTGCGGGTCTGTCGCGATACGCCGCAAGCAAGCGAGGAATCAATTCAACATGCAGGTCTCCATTGAAACCACGAGCGGCCTCGAACGCCGCATGACGATCGTGGTCCCTTCGGAAACGTTCGAGCGGCAGATCAGCGATCGATTGAAAGCAGCGGCGCAGCGCGCCCGATTGGCGGGCTTTCGACCCGGGAAGGTCCCGGTGAAGGAAATTCGCCGGCGCTTCGGAAAATCTGTCCGTCAGGAAGTGGCGGGAGAATTGATGCAGAGCACCTTCTACGAGGCCATCGAGCGCGAAAGCATGGCGCCGGCCGGTTCGCCGAGTCTCGCAGTGCTACAGATGGCGCCCGGCGAAGACTTCGAATTTGCCGCGACATTCGAAGTTTACCCGCCGATCGATCTGGCGCCGTTGGCAAGTATCGAGGTTAAACGTCTGCGCGCAGAGATTACCGACGAGGACGTCGACAAGATGATCGAAAGCCTGCGTGAGCAGCGCAAACACTGGGACGCCGTTGAACGCGAAGCGCAAGACGGTGATCGCGTGACCGTCGACTTCACAGGAACGATCGACGACGTTGCATTCGACGGTGGCAGCGGTGAAGACGTTACGTTCGTGCTCGGTGCGAACCAGATGATCGAAGATTTCGATCGCGGCGTTCGCGGTGCGACGACAGGCACGGCTAAGAGCTTCGAGGCGACGTTTCCGAGCGACTATCGTGTCGAATCATTGGCCGGCAAGACAGCGCGTTTCGACGTTACGATCAAGGAGGTCGCCGAAGGGCATCTTCCGGCACTCGACGACGAGTGGTTCAAGACCTTCGGTATCAATGAAGGTGGCATCGAGGCATTGCGCACCGAAGTGCGTGGGAATATGCAACGTGAACTCGATTCCGCTGTGAAGAATCAGTTGAAGCGCCAGGTGATGGCGGAGCTGAAGCGCTTGCACGACGTGCAATTGCCCCAGTCCATGGTCGGCCGCGAAATCGGTGCGTTGAAGCAGCAGATGGCGCAGCAGATGCAGAACTATGCGCAAGGCAGCAACGACGACCATGCACACCACGACCACGACCAGGACCATGACGACCACGCTCATGACCACGCTCATGACCACGCGCCGCGCATGCCGGACCTGCCGGATGAACTGTTTCAAGAAGAAGCTGAGCGTCGCGTGAAGGTCGGTTTGGTGGTCAACGAGTTGATCAATGCGCATAGCCTGACGTCCGATCCGGCTCGCGTACGCGCGCGCGTCGAAGAGATTGCACACACCTATGTCGAGCCCGAGCAGGTGATCAACTGGTACTATAGTAACCAGGCGCAACTGTCGCAGATCGAAATGGCCGTGCTTGAAGATCAAGTGGTCGAACACATCCTAGATGGTGCCACCGTCAACGACATCGACAGCAACTACGAAGATATTATCGCTGGCCGGGCGCTCCCGTCCGAGCCCGACGACAAAGAAACTGCGGAGTCCGCCGGCGCGTAAGCTGCGCGTCACCCATTCAGGAGAACATTCCATGTCCCGCGATGCGTACGAAACGTTTGAACCGACGACGAGCCTGGGCCTGGTGCCGATGGTGGTCGAACAATCCGCCCGCGGCGAGCGCGCATTCGACATCTACTCGCGGCTGTTGAAAGAACGGATCATATTTCTGGTTGGTCCCGTAGAGGACCAGGTTGCCAACCTTGTGGTCGCACAGATGTTGTATCTGGAGTCGGAGAATCCAGACAAGGACATTCACCTATACATCAATTCGCCTGGCGGTTCGGTCACGGCCGGCATGTCGATCTATGACACGATGCAATTCGTGCGCTGCAGCGTGAGTACGATGTGTATCGGCCAGGCGGCCAGTATGGGGGCCTTCCTGCTGGCCGCCGGGGCCAAAGGTAAGCGCTACGCGCTTCCGAACTCGCGAATGATGCTGCACCAACCCGCCGGTGGGTCGCGTGGCGTGGCCGCAGACATTGAGATTCAGGCGCGCGAGATCGTGCTGATGCGCGGCCGGCTGAATGCGTTGCTGGCTGAACATACCGGCCAGACCCAGGAACGTATCACCCACGATTCGGACCGGGACTTCTGGATGAGCCCCGACGAAGCTGTTGAATATGGGCTTGTCGACTCGGTTCAGCGCCCGCGTAAGCCGCTCGCCAAAGTGGTTGGGCAGTAGCCCCCAAACGCCGACGCAAGGCTTGAAAAAGCAGTGGTTTCCAAGCAAGGTGTTCGGACCTTTGGGTAGCCGAGGCAATTGAATGGCGGACGATCACAGCGGCAGAAGCGACGATTCGAGCAAATTGCTGTACTGCTCTTTTTGTGGCAAGAGCCAGCACGAAGTCCGGAAGCTGATCGCCGGACCGTCAGTATTCATCTGCGATGAATGCGTCGAGTTGTGCAACGACATCATCCGTGAAGAAGTCCAGGAAAGCGGCAGCGGTGGTGACCGCAGCAAGCTGCCCGTGCCGGAGGAAATCCGCAGCATTCTCGACCAGTACGTGGTCGGCCAGGATCACGCGAAGAAGGTCTTGTCGGTTGCGGTGCACAATCACTACAAGCGACTGAACTACAACGGTAAGAAAGACGATGTCGAGCTGTCGAAATCGAATATTCTGCTGATCGGTCCGACGGGCTGCGGTAAGACACTATTGGCGGAGACGCTCGCCCGCCTGCTCGATGTCCCGTTCACGATCGCAGACGCGACGACGCTTACCGAAGCGGGTTATGTCGGCGAGGACGTCGAGAACATTATCCAGAAGCTGCTGCAAAAATGTGAATACGATGTCGAGCGCGCACAGGTCGGCATTGTCTACATCGATGAGATCGACAAGATCTCGCGTAAATCCGACAACCCGTCGATCACTCGCGATGTGTCGGGCGAAGGTGTGCAACAGGCACTGCTGAAATTGATCGAAGGCACCGTCGCGTCGGTTCCACCGCAAGGCGGTCGCAAGCATCCGCAACAGGAGTTCCTGCAGGTCGATACGACCAACATTCTGTTCATTTGTGGCGGCGCCTTTGCGGGCCTGGACAAGGTGATCATCGATCGCTCGGAAAAGAGCGGCATCGGCTTTGGCGCGGTGGTGAAAGGCGAGGCGGACAAGCAGAGCATCGGCGATACGCTGCGCCAGGTGGAACCCGAAGACCTCATCAAGTACGGGTTGATTCCAGAGTTCGTCGGTCGCTTGCCGGTTGTGGCGACGCTCGAGGAACTCGACGTCGATGCGTTGATGCAAATTCTGACTGAACCCAAGAATTCACTGACCAAACAGTACGGCAAGTTGTTTGAGATGGAGGGTGTCGAAGTCGATTTTCGTGAGGATGCACTGCACTCGGTTGCGGAAAAGGCAATGGAGCGCAAAACGGGTGCTCGCGGTCTGCGGTCGATCCTCGAGTCGGTATTGTTGGACACGATGTACAGCTTGCCGTCTGCCAAGAACGTTACCAAGGTGGTCATCGATGCGAGCGTGATTCGCGGAGAGAGCGCTCCGCTCCTCATCTACGAAAACGTCGACAAAGCCAAGGCCGCTCCCGAGGAATAATCGGAATTGCTACTGTTCGAAGGGGCCAATTGGCCCCTTCTGCGTTTGTGTCGCGTTACAATCGAGCCACAAGATCCAACCGCGGCGTCGAACGCGCTGCCCCTAAGCTCTCGGGAGGATTGATTGAAGCAGGTGACCATGAAACGAGCCGCGAGCGAATTCGCATCAGAGATTCCCGTACTCCCGTTGCGCGACATGGTGGTGTATCCGCACGGCGTGCATCCGTTGTTCGTGGGGACGGAGAGTTCGATTCGTGCGCTCGAAGCCGCAATGGCGACCGACAAGCAGGTGCTTCTGGTTGCGAAGCGCGACGCCGAGATCGAGCGTCCATCGCGTGAGGATCTCTTCGATATAGGGACGGTTGCGACGTTGTTGCAGTTGTTGAAGTTACCCGACGGCACGGTCAAGGTGCTGGTCGAGGGTGGATTTCGCGCGCGCATTCTCGATTTTGACGATGCCGGCGACTACATGGCGGCGGACGTGCAATCGCTGACGGAGCCCGTGCCGCCCGCGGCAGCTGAAGCGTTGCTGCGATCGTTGATGAATCAATTCGAGCAATACGTACAGCTGTCCAAGAAAGTGCCCGAGGAGGTGCTTTCATCGCTTGCGGGAATCGACGAACCGGGCCGGCTCGTCGACACCATTGCCGCCCAGATGGCACTGAAGATCGATGATCGACAGCGCATCTTGGAGACCGTTGAAGTCGAGCCGCGTATCGAACGAATCCTGGCGTTGATGGGCGCTGAAATCGACCTGTTCCAGGTCGAGAAGCGAATTCGCGGCCGCGTCAAGAAGCAGATGGAGAAGAGCCAGCGAGAGTACTACCTCAACGAGCAGATGAAGGCCATTCAGAAGGAGTTGGGTGATCTCGACGAGGCACCAAACGAGACAGATGATCTGAAACAGCGCATCGAAGATGCCGGTATGTCCGGGGAAGCGCGCGATAAGGCGCTGGCGGAATTGAACAAGCTGAAGATGATGTCACCGATGTCCGCCGAGGCGACCGTTGTTCGCAGCTATCTCGACTGGATGCTCAGCGTGCCATGGAAGAAGCGCAGTCGCGTCCGGCGCGACCTCGCGCAAGCGGAAAAGATTCTCAACGAGGACCATTACGGGCTCGAAGAGGTCAAAGAACGAATCCTCGAATACCTTGCCGTTCAAGGACGCGTGCAGCGCGTCAAAGGGCCGGTGCTGTGTCTCGTCGGGCCGCCGGGCGTTGGTAAGACATCGCTTGGCGAATCGATTGCGCGCGCGACGAATCGGAAGTTTGTCCGTATGGCGTTGGGCGGCGTGCGAGACGAAGCTGAAATTCGCGGACATCGCCGTACATACATTGGTTCGCTGCCCGGCAAAGTGCTGCAGAAGATGGCTAAAGGCGGCGTGCGCAATCCGCTGTTCTTGTTCGATGAGGTCGACAAGATGGGCATGGATATGCGCGGCGATCCAGCTTCAGCGTTGCTCGAGGTACTGGACCCCGAACAGAACAATACGTTCAATGATCACTATCTCGAGGTCGATTACGATCTCTCTGACGTCTTCTTCGTCTGCACATCGAATTCAATGAACATTCCGACGGCGCTGCTCGATCGAATGGAGGTCATTCGCCTGCCAGGCTATACCGAAGACGAAAAGCTCAACATCGCCAAACGATATCTCGTTCCGAAGCAGCGCCGGTTGAACGGCATTGTCGCCACGGATCTCGAAATTGGCGACGAAGCGCTTGTTCATCTCATTCGCTACTACACGAGAGAGGCAGGTGTGCGAGGTCTCGAACGGGAGATTGCGAAACTGTGTCGCAAAGTCGTCAAGGCGCAGGCGCTCGGATCACTGGGTACCGCAAACGATATCTCGCCCGACCTCGTCGAACACTACAACGGTGTCCGGAAGCACAGCTTCGGCCGCGCCGAAGAGAGCAATCAAATTGGCATCGTCACCGGACTTGCGTGGACGCAAGTGGGCGGCGAACTACTCAACATCGAAGCCGTGGCCGTGCCTGGCAAGGGCAAGCAGACCAAGACCGGTTCGCTTGGCGACGTGATGCAGGAATCGATTCAGGCGGCGCTGACGTTCGTCAGGAGTCGTGCGCGTCTGCTTGGTATTCCACGGAATTTTCACGAAGTGAACGATATCCATGTGCATGTGCCGGAAGGCGCCACGCCGAAGGATGGCCCCAGCGCAGGTATTGGCATGTGCACCGCGATCATCTCGGTGCTCACAGGCATAGCGGTACGTGCTGACGTCGCGATGACTGGCGAGATTACATTGCGCGGTCAAGTGCTTCCCATTGGTGGATTGAAAGAGAAATTGCTTGCGGCGCATCGAGGTGGCATTCGAATCGTCATCATTCCCAACGAAAATGCCCGCGATCTGAAGGAAATACCGGACAACATCAAACAGGATCTCGATATTCGTCCGGTGAAGTTGATGGACGACGTGATGAAGATTGCGCTCGAGCGCATGCCGGAAGCTCTGGCCGAACCGATCGTCGATGGCGCGGCGCCGACTGTTGGCGTGCCCGTCACGACGGTTTCGATCAGCGCGCACTGAGCGGGTTCGATAAAGTGCACTGTCCTTGACAGTGATTTTCTAGAGTTGGTATAAACCTCGCCCACTTCCCGCTGAGTCATCAGCACATCCGGACGGTATCTCCTACTTTCATCCCGAGGGCGAAGAGTGAACAAAACTGAACTCATAGATAAGATCGCGGAATCCTCCGACATTTCGAAGGCGTCGGCGGCGCGAGCATTGGAATCGATGCTCGATGCGATTACGTCTGCATTGAAAGATGCCGATCCCGTTGTGCTGGTCGGCTTCGGTACGTTCGCCGTCAAAGAGCGCGCGGCTCGAACTGGACGCAATCCGCAAACGGGCGAGCCCATTGCGATCAAGGCGGCTCGTGTTCCCGGATTCAAACCGGGCAAGGCATTGAAAGACGCACTGAACTAACTTGCTGCGGCATCTCCGATCCCAGATCGGGAGCCGGCGGCTTTCAATCGAAGGCGCAGTATCTGCGCCTTTTTTCGTTTGTTGGAGCTGATTTTCCATGCTGCAGAAAATGCGGGAACACTCCCAGAGCACGGCAACAAAAGTATTGCTGGGACTGCTTATTGTCGTTTTTACGATGTTTGGCTTCGGCGCGTTCGAAGCTTTCATGAAGACCGACCCACCCGCGGCCAAAGTAGACGGTGTTGACATTTCCCAGTCGAAGCTGGCGATGGAAACCGACCGTGAACGGCAACGGATTCTCACTCAGATGGGTGAGCGGGCCGACCCCGATTCGATCGACGTAAAACGACTGCGCGAATCAGTGCTGGACGGGCTGATCAACCAGACGATTCTGATGAAGTATGCGGCCGACATTGGCTTGCGTGTGTCCGATGCTGAAGTGGATCGCGTCATTGTGGCAAACCCGCAGTTCCAGGTGGCGGGCAAGTTCAACGCGGATCTCTACCGGCGATTGCTCGCAAATGCTGGACATACACCGCTGACATTCAGAGCAGAATTGACCAACAACTTTACGTTGGCGCAATTGACAGGCGCGATCAGGGAAACACCGTTCGTGACCGACGCCGAGGTTCGTGATATTGCGCGGCTGGTTGCTCAGAAGCGGGACGTCGCATATCTCACGTTCGAACCGAAGCGCTTCGAGGACGCGGTCAAGGTCAGTGATGATGATGTCAACGCGTATTATCAATCACACATGCCCGACTTCATGACGCAAGACACGGTGGATGTCGACTATGTGGAACTATCCGCCGAAGAAATGGCGAAATCGGACGAGTTTGCGCCCACCGACGCGCAGATCAAGGCGCAGTACGATGCCGATGCGAAAGCATTCAAGCCGCAAGAACTTCGCCACGTCGAGCACATCATGCTGCAGGTCAACGCTTCAAGAACCGAGCAGGCGGCGAAGGCCGAACTCATCGCCATCAAAAAGCGTCTTGCACAGGGTGAGCGGTTTGAGGACATCGCCCGCAAGGTTTCGGAAGATCCGGGTTCTGCGCAGAGCGGCGGCGACCTGGGGTTCATTTCCAAAGGTGCGTTCGCACCGGAATTCGACCAGGCGGCCTGGTCGTTGGGCGTAGGTGACGTTTCGGACCCCGTCCACACGCAGTTCGGTGAGCACCTGATCAAGGTGCTGGCCGTAAAGGAGGATCATTACCCGAAGCTGGATGAGGTTCGTCCGCAGATCGTCGAAGGACTGCGCGAAGATGCTGCCGAAGAAAAATACCGCGCAAAGATTCGGGACCTGGATGAACTTGCGTTCGAGTCGTCCGATGGGTTGACGCAACTCGCGAAGACCAGCGATTTGCAGATCAAGCAGGCCGCTGATGTGACCCGTAGTGCGGGGCCTGCACCGTTCGACGCACCCGCGCTGCGCAAAGCTGCATTCAGCGATGACGTCCTGACGAAGGGCTTCAACAGTCGCGTTATCGAGGTCGGAAAGGTTGCCTACGTCATTCATGTGAAAGCACATCGGCCTCCGGCTCAACGCACGTTGGCCGACGTCACCGACGTCATTCGCAAGAAGCTGGTACACGAAGCTGCAGTGGACCGCGCCCGCAACGCGGCCAGCGAGGCTGTTGCTCGCGTTCAAAAAGGTGATCCCGCGGCTGCGATTGCGGCGGCATACGGGATCGAATGGCGGGTTGTCCCGGCAGTCGAAAGGAATGCCCCCGGGGTCGATCCAGGCATCATCAAATCGGCGTTTGAACTGCCCCGCCCGGTCGGTGACGTGCGGTCGGTAACTTCAACGGCGCTTGGCGATGGGGATGTTGCCGTAGTGACCGTCAGCGAAGTCAAAGACGGTGACTACAGCGCGTTGACGGAAACGCAGCGCGCCTCGATACGTACTGAATTGGCGAAGCGTGCAGGCAACGAAGAATTCACGGGTCTGTTTCTTACGCTACGCGCCGCAGCGTCCGTTGATCGCGGCTAACGAGCGCCGCTCGGGGACGTGTGCGCGGGTACTCAGGACATGTCGGGCTTTTGCGTAACGTGAAGCACCAGCTGCTGACCGGGCCGCAGAATGTCTGTTGGATCGACAGCGTTCCAGACGGCGATCGCGGAGATCGATACGTCGAACCGGTTGGCAATTCGTGACAGCGAGTCGCCGCGCCTCACTGTGTACGTCAGGCGACGCGTCGAAGCTCTGAGGGAGGCCCCCAGCAACGGATTTGCCGGCAGCGCAGCAACTTGAATCGCGGCAATTGCGATCACGAGGTTCTGCCTGGGATGGATCAGGTTGCTGCGCAGCCGGTTGGTGGTGCGAATCGCTGCGGCGGTCGTATGGTAGTGTCTGGCAATTCGAGCGAGGCTCTCACCGCGTTTGACGACGTGATGCTTCCAGATCACCTTGTCCTTCGGATATCGATTCAGCGCACTGCGAAAGGCATCCTGGTCGGATGACGGAATGCGTAGGTGATAAGGCATGTCGGGCGGTGTCGCGCCGCGATTGAGGCCGGGATTGAAGCGAAACATTTCATCGATCGGCAATGCGCCGATGTCGGCAAGCACATCCAGATCGACCTGGTCATCAAACGTAGCGGTTACAAATGCGGGGGCGGGGTCGATCTGTGGCAGAGACTTGTCATTTCCGTCGGCAATCAGGCGCGCGAGGGCGAGCAGCTTCGGAACGTAGCTTTGCGTTTCAGACGGTAGATTGAGATCGAAGAAGCCCGCGCCGGGCGCCGCGTCCATCGCGCGCTTTACTCGACCTTCGCCGCTGTTGTACGCCGCAATTGCCAACAGCCAATCACCGAACCGGTCATGCAGGTACGTCAGGTAGTCGAGCGCGGCTGCAGTCGAATCCACCGGATCACGACGACCGTCGTACCACCAGTTGATTGTGACGCCGTATTGCTTTGCAGTAGATGGAATGAGTTGCCAGAGCCCGGCTGCCCCACTGGGCGAGGCCGCGTATGGATTCAACGTGCTTTCTATGATCGGCAGCAGCGCAAGCTCCATTGGAAGGTGCCGCCGCCGCACCTCATCAACGAGATACGCAAGATAGCGGCGTGCCTGCGACTCGATGGCGGGCATCAGTGGCATGCCGCTGAGATACGCCTCTGTCGCGGCGGCAACCGCGGGTTCATCGACATCGTGATCGAGCGCAAAGCCATTTCGCAACACGCTCCAAACGTCGCCCGGGTCGGGCGACGACGGTTGCGATTCGACAACGGGATCGGGTTGCGGAACGGGCGCGACCACGGCCACAGGCGGCGCTGCTCGATGGTCAGCCACGCCCGTGAGGCTGTCGCAGCCGTTGATCGTGACTGCACAAAACACAAACCACCACCGCGCGGTCGACCGCGTTTTGGACCGCGCGCTCCACATTGTTGCGCAACCTCCCTGCTGTCCTCACAATGTGGACCGACATTGGATAAAGCCGCTTGTTGATTCAATCGTAGCCGGATGAGCGTAACAACTAACGAGATGCACGGTCTCGCGAGCTGGTTTCAAAGCCCGCTGGGTGTGACCGTGCTAAAGAAGGAAGCGAACCTCCTGGCGCTGGGTGTGCGCCGGTGTCACGGCGATTCGATGCTGTGGCTCGGTCCTGTTCCAGTGCCTGGTGTCGATCTCGAACGCTGTATGGTGCGCCACCGTTTGTGCTGCGTATTGCCGGGATTCGATGCGCATGCTGCCAGCGCGGCCGCGAACGTCGGCACATTCGTAGGCAATGTCGAATCACTTCCTGTGCCACCGGGATCGCTCGATGCTGTGGTTCTGCATCACGCGCTGGATTGCTGTGATGATCCGCGTACGGCGATGCGCGAAGTGTACAAAGTGTTGCGTCCGGGCGGTCGGCTTCTAGTCTGCGGATTCAACCCACTGAGTCTTTGGGGCGTCAGGCGCGCGCTGGCGCGTTTCCACCAGGATGCGTTCAGCGATGTTCGATTCGTCAATCCGTGGCGATTGCTCGATTGGATGGCGTTGCTCGGGATTGAAGCCGACGAAGGTGTGCGTTATATGATGTTCCGCCCGCCGCTCGGTATCGGCACTTTCGAACGCAGGTGGTGGGTACGTCTGCGTAGCACGTTGGAGCGGTCGAGGCTTCCCATTGGCGG
Source organism: uncultured Gammaproteobacteria bacterium (assembly GCA_963735085.1). Classification (GTDB taxonomy): domain Bacteria; phylum Pseudomonadota; class Gammaproteobacteria; order Pseudomonadales; family Azotimanducaceae; genus DATJGR01. The sequence continues at coordinate 595,875 of CAVTJP010000002.1, read as the reverse complement.
TGTGTATTACGTGCTCGGCCGAAAAAGCGCTGCGGGTATGATGCGGCTGCGCGGCACGGCTTCGTTGCGCAGCGGCGCGATTGCGCCAGTCGTGGTGCCTCATCCGACGATGCGCAACCCTCGGTGACGAATTCGTTGGTCGAGATCTTTACTGACGGTGCCTGTCGCGGAAATCCCGGACCGGGCGGATGGGCTGCGCTGCTGCGTCATGGTGCGCACGAACGCATGTTGAGCGGCGCCGAAGCGGCAACGACCAACAATCGCATGGAGGTGCTGGCTGCAATCGAGGCGCTGCGGACGCTCGAGCGCGGAAGCTATGCCCGTGTCACGACCGATTCACAATATCTGCGTCAGGGCGTAACGAGTTGGATCAAGCGTTGGAAGACCAACGGCTGGCGCACAGCCGCGAGACAACCCGTGAAAAACAAGGATCTGTGGATTGCCCTCGATCAGATTGTGGCGATGCATCAGATCGAATGGCGTTGGGTGAAGGGCCACAGCGGGCATGTCGAGAATGAACGCGTCGACGCTGCTGCCAATGATGCAATCGATGTGCTGCTCACGCAGCAGCGAAGCGGTGGCGGTCGATGACGCGACAGGTGGTGCTCGATACGGAGACTACCGGGCTCGAAATAGAGCAAGGTCATCGAATCATTGAAATTGGCGCAGTTGAACTGATCGACCGGAAGGTCACGCATCGACACTTCCACCACTACGTGAACCCGCAGCGTGAGATTGACGATGGCGCGCTCGCCGTGCATGGCATTACGCAGGACTTTCTGGCGGACAAACCCGAGTTTGCCGATATCGCGGAAGACTTTCTCGCGTTCATCGATGGCGCCGAGTTGATCATTCACAACGCGCCTTTCGACGTGAAGTTTCTCGATCATGAATTAGCGCGTCTGGCCCGATCTGAAATCCGTATCGAGGAGACGTGCGCAGTTGTCGATACGCTGACGATGGCGCGTCACAAACATCCCGGGCAAAAGAACAGTCTTGACGCGCTGTGCCGGCGCTATGGTGTCGACAACACCCAACGGAACTTGCATGGCGCGCTGCTCGATGCGGAGATTCTTGCCGACGTCTATCTGATGATGACGGGCGGCCAGACCGCGTTGTTCGTGATAGACGACACCGAAGCGACATCGAGCAACTCCGACGTGTTCGGCTTCACGCGCCTGCCGTCGGACCGGCCGCCATTGGCAGTTGTGATTGCCAGTGAGCGGGAACTCGCGCGCCATGCCAGCATGCTCGATGAAATCGACGAGAAGGCGCCACACGGCAGCATCTGGCGTTCGGCGGCGCTTGCCCGCGCCGGGTGAAAACGTGACGCGAGCGCAGCCTTTTGGACGAAATCGAGCGCTGCTATTGTTTACCAGTCGTGGCTTGCCGATCGTCTCTGCTGAAGAGGGTGGTAGTTGATGTGGTCACATGACCCGGACGAATTCGAATCGCTTGTGCAGATTCCCGCCGGTCAATCGCACGAAGATGCGTGGTACTTCGTGATCATTGAACGGGAAATACTCTGTGTGTCGGAGAACGGCGCACCGAGGCCGATTCTTGCCGACGAAATGCGCTGGCTGGAAATCGAGAAGCATGCGGAGATCTTTCTCGGTCGCTATCAGGGGCGGTCGTGTTTCGCAGTCGTGGCGTCTGGCCGGGTGCAGCAGGGTTACGTACTGTTGGGACTGTACTCGTGGCTTGGCCGCGTCGCGGAGCCACTGTTCTATCTCGCCGGCCGCGCGCAGCAGGTGGCCGACTGGGACCGGGACAACCGGTTCTGCGGACGCTGCGGCACGAGCATGGAAAACCATGCGGTCGATCGCGCGAAGCATTGTTCGAAGTGTGGATTGATCAGCTATCCCCGCCTGTCGCCAAGCATCATCGTGTTGATTCATCGAGGCGAGGAGATGCTGCTGGCCCGTAACGCCAACTGGCCCAACGGCATGTATTCGACGTTGGCCGGATTTGTGGAGCCGGGCGAATCGATCGAACAAACGGTGCATCGGGAAGTCTTCGAAGAAGTCGGCCTGCGCGTTACCAACGTGCGCTATCGCGGCAGTCAATCGTGGCCATTCCCGAACTCGTTGATGCTTGGGTTCCACGCAGACTACGCGGGCGGTGAGATCGTCTGTCAGGAGGGTGAGATTGCCGACGCGCGCTGGTTCGGTCGCTCGGACCTGCCCGGTATGCCGCCCGGCACTGCCATATCACGCTGGTTGATCGACGATTTCCTCGAAGAACTGGCTAGTCGTTCGGAGTAGGTGGCAGGCTGCTGCTGCCGAACAGTTCCATCAGTTTGAACGCAATCATCAGGTAGCCGTCGGAACTGAAACGGCCATGCATGAATGCGTCGATTGCATTCGCCTCACCGCGAATGATCGCCACCGCCGTCGGCAGGTCGGCAAACCGAAACGCGACGTCGGCTGGTTCGATTCCGTGCGTCACGCTGAGGGTGTTGTCGGCGATTCGCAGCAGCAGGTGGTCGCGGTCGGATACCTCCAGACGTATGCGCATATCGAGGCCAACCGCGGCTTCCGGCCGGAAGCGGGTGCGCAATTCGTTGGCGAGATCCTGTAGCGTCATCCGCGAGCATGAGACACGCCGGAATCGGGAGCGTCAAGCACTCGACGAACCGATCGACACCTGGTCGGTCAACGGCCGACTCGCCTGGACGCTCCCAGCACTGACGAAGTAGAGTACGCGCCTTCTCCGGAATCGACCCACGCATGGAACATCTGTACAACTACCTTGAGTTCCTCGCGAAGGCTGCAACAGTTGTGGTTGCGCTGCTTGCAGTGATTGGTGTCGGCATGTCGATGACGTTGCGGCGGCACGTTGCGGAATCGGGTCATCTGGAGGTGCATCGGCTGAACGATCGCCTGGAAGACATGAATCGAGCACTGCGTGAGGCGTTCCTGCCGCCCGCGGCGTTCAAAAAGTCGATCAAACAGGAAGATCGGGTGCGCAAGAAGGCGGACAAGGAAAAGAATGCGCCCGACGATCGCCGCCGCGTTTACGTATTGGATTTTGACGGTGACCTGCAGGCGTCAAAGGTCGACGATCTGCGTAACGAGATCACGGCTGTGCTGACCAGTGCCCGCGAGCAGGATGAAGTGCTCGTCCGGATCGAGAGCCCTGGTGGTATGGTGCATGGCTACGGTCTTGCCGCTTCTCAACTCGAACGCGTCCGCGCGCGGAAGATCCGCCTCGTTACTGCGGTCGACAAGGTCGCTGCGAGCGGCGGTTACCTGATGGCCTCCGTGTCTGATCACATCATCGCCGCGCCGTTCGCGCTGGTCGGATCGATCGGGGTTGTTGCGCAGGTTCCGAACGTGCATCGTCTGTTGAAGAAGCACGATGTCGATGTCGAAGTGCTGACCGCCGGCAAGTACAAGCGCACCTTGACGGTATTCGGTGAGAACACGGCGCAGGGGCGCGCGAAATTCGTCGAGGAACTCGAAGACGTCCACGCGTTGTTCCAGGAGTTCGTTCAAGCGAATCGTCCGCAGGTCTCGCTGGAAGAGATCGCTACAGGAGAGGCCTGGTATGGCCAACGCGCGCTGACGCATCGGCTCGTCGACGAGTTGTCGACAAGCGATGCGTATCTGACAAGGGCGTGTGAGCAAGCCGACGTATTCGAGGTTCGCTGGGTCGCGCACAAGAAGCCGATTGAGCGCGTGTTGGCACAGTTCGTCGAAGGTGCGCGCAACGTGTTGGCGCGATTCGGTTGGGTTTGATCGAAGGAGTTATGTGATGTCGTCGTTTCGTGCGTTGGTGGTCGAAAAATCCAGTGATGGAAAATTCTCGCGTCGGGTGAGCGAACGCGATACCGAGACGCTTCCGGCCGGCGACGTGCTGATCGACGTTCGATTCTCGTCGTTGAATTACAAGGACGGCCTATCGGCAACAGGCAACCCGGGTGTGACGCGTAATTTCCCGCATACGCCGGGCATCGATGCGGCAGGCATCGTCGTGCAGAGTACTGCGGCGCAGTTCAAACCGGGCGACGAGGTGATTGCCATCGGGTTCGACCTTGGCATGAATACATCGGGTGGGTTTGGTCAACGAATCCGGGTTCCCGCAGGCTGGGTCGTGCCACGCCCGGCTGCGCTCGATCTGAAGCAGAGCATGATTCTGGGCACCGCCGGGTTTACCGCGGCACTCGCGGTAGACAAACTCGAAGCATCAGGCATGCGTCCGGGTGGCGGGCCCGTGCTCGTCACCGGCGCCACCGGCGGCGTTGGTTCGGTCGCGGTGATGTTACTTGCGAAGCTTGGTTACGAAGTCGCTGCGGTAACCGGCAAGGCATCCCAACATGGTTTCCTCGAGTCACTCGGTGCCCGGGAAGTGTTGGGGCGCGAAGCACTCACCGAAGGTACCGATCGACCAATGCTGAAGGAACGTTGGGGTGGGGTGGTGGACACGGTCGGCGGTGAGATGCTGTTCAATGCCGTCAAGTCGCTGCGCTATGGTTGCAGTCTGGCGGCATGCGGTTTGGTGGCGTCGCCGCAATTTGCGGCGACAGTGCTGCCGTTCATTCTGCGCCACGTAAACCTGCTCGGTATCGATTCAGTTCAGTTGCCGCTGGTCGAGAAGGCGCGCATATGGAACAAGCTTGCGGGCGAGTGGCACCTGGAACGCCTTGCAGAGCTCAAAGTCGACTTTTCGCTGCAGACGATATCGAGTGGAATCGATCGTATTCTCGCCGGCGAAATGGTCGGGCGTGGTGTGCTCGACCTGCGCGCCTGAGAAGGTCCGTTGGGTCGCTAGATCAGTTTCTGCGCAGATGCTCCGACACCGCGATCGGGCTCGGATAGCGAAAGATCACAATGTACGTCGAGATGACGAACGTGAGGACCGTCGCCCCCTGAACGACATGTGATGCGGCGTTGCTGAATACGCCGATGCTCGTCGCGAGATAGGCGACCAGCAAAGAAAATTCGCTGGTCTGCCCGAGGCGCACGCCTGCTTCCCACGCAACATTCGGCGAATCACCTTGTGCCGAAATCAGCCAACGAAACACCAGAGGCTTGAGTACGATCAGTAGCGCCGCGAGCGCCAGCGCAGGTATCGCAACCTGTAACATCAGATCGAAGTGGATTGCAGCACCGACCGAGAAGAAAAACATCACCAGAAAGAAGTCCCGCAGTGGACGCAAGCTCTCGGCGATGTACTGCGAGATCGGGCTCGTCGCCAGTGAAACGCCGGCCACGAACGCACCGATTTCCAGTGACAGTCCGATCATTTTCGCGCCGCAAGCGACCGTTAGACACCAGCCGATGGCTGCGAGAAAAATGAACTCGTGGAAGGCTTCGAATTTCTGGATCAGCGGTAACACCAGGAATCGCACGACGACGAGCGCGGCGATCACCAGCGACGGTAGTGCAACGAACACCCCGATGATGCCGCTGAGCGCATCGGTCACGGACGCCCCCCGCCCGGACAGGATGATCAGCGCCAGAATGGCGATCAAATCCTGGATCAGCAGCAGGCTGACGACCAGTTCGCCGATGTGCCGGTGATGCAGCACGGTCGTGGGCAGCAGCTTGAGCCCGACGATCGTGCTAGAAAACATGCACGCGGTTCCGGCCACGATGGCATCGATCCATGAGAAACCAAACACGCGCATGACGGCGACGGCGGCCACAAAGAAGATCGCGGAACTCACCAGTCCGGTCACAATCGCGCGGCCGAACATGTTTCTCAACTTGGACGGCTGCAGATCGAGGCCGACCAGAAACAACAAAAAGATAATACCGAACTCCGAGATCTCGCTCACCACTGCCGCATCGTTGACCCAGCCAAAGCCATGGGGCCCGGTAATGCCGCCAACGGCGATGTATGCAATGAGCAGTGGCTGACGGGTGTAGAGAGCGGCGGCAGCCAGCACGGCTGCGCCGGCGAAGATCAAAAAAAACGATTCAACTATCCCGGCGTGCATTCGGCGATCAACGGTGTGGCGCTCGACAGCAGTATGACAGTCGAGCGATCGCTCGACACGGGACTACAAGAAATTCAACCGCGCGCGACGCGACGAAAGGCGGGTAGTGGATCGATGACGGAACCTTGATAGTACTCGGTGTACGGATTCATCGCTGCAAGCGCGATGGCCGGATCGTGATCATCGTGCAGTTCGTAGGAATCAAACCCGCAACGTCGCATGTAATGCAGCACATCCTCGTGTACGTTGCCGATCGCGCGCAGCTCGCCTTTGAAACCCAGTCGTGTGCGCAGCAGCGCGGCAATCGAAAGCCCACGGCCATCGTTTACAGTCGAGAATCGAATGGCAATCAGCGCAACCACATTGAAGAGCGGCGCCAGATCGTGGGGGTCGGCGTCGCCATCGACCCAGATGCCAATCTGGGCCCCACCGGCAAACAGTGAATCTGCATGAGCAAGTGCGTATTCGGCCGGTACGATGCTGCGTGGTGCTAACACATCGCCGCTAACTTCATCCACCAGAACCCAATCGTTGGCAATGATTCGACCGTCTCTAATGAGATTCGGCATAGACCCGCTCCTTGAATGGCCTGATGCCGATACGGCGATAACAATCCAGAAATGGTTCGTCGTCGTCACGGTGTTCGACGTAGACGCCGAGCAACGCGTCGATCACATCGGGCACAGTATTGCGCGCGAATGATGGTCCGAGAATTTCGGCAATTGACGCGCCGCGGCCGGCATTGCCGCCCACCGAAATCTGATACCACTCCTCACCCTTCTTATCGACGCCGAGAATGCCGATATTGCCAACGTGATGATGGCCGCACGCGTTCATGCATCCCGAAATATTCAGGCTGATGTCGCCGAGATCGTACAGATAGTCGATGTCGTCGAAGCGGCGCTGTATCGCGTCGGCGATCGGTAGTGACTTTGCGTTGGCGAGCGAACAGTAATCGCCGCCCGGGCAGCAGATGATGTCGGTCAACTTACCGAGATTCGGCGTTGCGAGTCGCTGCGCGCGCGCCAGCTTCCAGAGCGTGAACAGATCGCGTTGAGGCACATCGGGCAGCACAAAGTTCTGATCGTGGGTGATGCGAATCTCACCGAAGCCGAACTGCTCGGACCAATCTGCAACCGCATCCATTTGAGTGTCGGTCACGTCGCCTGTGGCAACGCCGGTCACCTTCGTGGACAACGTCGCGATGGCGTAGCCGGGTTGCTTGTGCGGGGCAATATTGGTGGCTACCCAACGGCTGAACTCGGGCTCTGCCAGGCGGATAGCGGAAAGATTTTCGTCGTTGTCCAGCTTCAGATAGGTCGGTGGCCTGAATGCGGCGACTGCCCGATCGATCTCGTCGCGCGTCAACGTTGTCGGGCCGTCTTTCACGTGTTGCCACTCGGCATCGACCTGATCGCGGAACACCTCGGCCGACAGCGCACGTACCAGGATCTTGACTCGGGCTTTGTGTTTGTTGTCGCGCCGTCCGTAGCGGTTGTAGACGCGCAGGATCGCCTCTATATACGTCAGCAGGTGCACATCGGGAAGACTTTCCCGAATCAGGCTGGCCAGAATCGGTGTACGGCCCAGGCCGCCGCCGACGCTGATGTCGAAAACGACGGCGCCATCGACGCGACGCGCCTCGATACCGATATCGTGGATGGCGGTCGCGGCGCGGTCGGTCTTCGCACCGTTGATCGCGATCTTGAATTTACGCGGCAGCCAGTCGAACTCCGGATGTGCGGTGGACCATTGGCGGATCAGTTCACAGTAAGGTCTGGCGTCGACGGTTTCATCCGCGGCAACGCCCGCGAACTGATCTGCCGTGACGTTGCGTACGCAGTTTCCGCTCGTCTGAATCGAATGCATTTGAACGGACGCGAGGTCGGCGAGAATGTCGGGCACTTCGGCCAGATCGGGCCAGTTGAACTGCATGTTCTGGCGCGTGCTCAGATGTCCGTAACCCTTGTCGTAGTAACGCGCGACGTGCGCGAGCATGCGCAACTGTCGGGAGGCGAGGGTGCCGTACGGAATTGCGATCCGGAGCATGGGCGCAAGGCGCTGAATGTACAGCCCGTTGCGCAGTCTCAGGTGAAGGAAGTCCTCGTGCGATATTTTTCCATCGATGTACCGGCGTGTCTGATCGCGGAACTGCGCTACGCGCTGGTCGAGGAATTGCTGGTCGAACTCGTCGTAGCGATACATTGGACCGATGGGTTCATGCCGATTGGCGCAAACGGTATCAAGTTGGGCGAGCCGAACAAACTAACCAATGCCTCTATCGATAGAACGCATAGACAGGACGCGTGGACACGACGCATTGAGTCACTCGGACGGCTGGTCTAAACTCGCGCGCGTTCACCCAGACAGCCGAGGCGATCGTGTCCGATTCCGAACAGCAGCCAAAACACTGGAGCGACGCCAAGACGGATGTGGTCGCCGTGCTGGTGATATTTGTTTCGGTTCTGCTCGCCGCGCTGCATTTCATATCCGCCCAGACTTGAGGCCGACCCGGCGTCAATACGCAAGGTTTGGCCTGAGCCAGCGCTCGACGTCCTCGATTGATTCGCCCTTGCGTCTCGCATAGGCCTCTATCTGGTCGCGCGCCAGTTTGCCGACGCCGAAATAACGTGCCTCCGGGTGCGAAAAGTACCATCCGGCCACCGCGGCGGCGGGGGACATCGCAAAGTGCTCCGTCAATGTCATGTGTGCCCGATGTGGCTGCAGCAGCTTGAACAGCGTTGCTTTCTCGGTGTGGTCGGGGCACGCGGGATAGCCGGGCGCCGGTCGAATGCCCCGATACTGCTCGTGGATCAATTCATCGGTCGTCAACTGCTCGTCTGCGCCATATCCCCAGAACTCCTTCCGGACCCGCTCGTGCATGCGCTCTGCGAACGCCTCGGCCAGCCGGTCCGCCAGTGACCTGACCAGAATGGCGTTGTAGTCGTCGTTCGCTGCCTTGAATCGGGCGACGATCTCATCGATGCCGGTTCCGGCGTTGACCGCAAAGGCGCCCAGATAGTCCGTGTGCGGTGCCGGCGCGACGAAATCTGCCAGTGAGAAGTGAGCGCCGGCAGCGCCTTTCTTCGATTGTTGGCGCAGGTGGTGCAGCGTTGCCAGCGGCGAATCGTCGGTGTCGAACAACGCGATGTCGTCGTCACCCAATCGCTGCGCGCGCCAGAAGCCGATCACACCGTTCGCACTGAACCAGCCTTCGTCGATGATCCGCCGCAGCATGTTCTGTGCATCTTCGAAAACCGCGCGCGCCGCTTCGCCGACAACTTGATCCGTCAGAATATCTGGGTACTTGCCGGCCAGTTCCCAGGTCATAAAAAACGGTGACCAATCGATGTAGCGCGCAAGTTCCTCCAACGGATAGTCGTTGAACACGCGCGTGCCTAGGAAGCTCGGTTTCGTGGCGTGAAATCCGCTCCACTCGATCGTGCAGCCTTTGGCTACGGCCTCGGGATAGGGCAGCAGAATCGTCTTGTCGGCGCGCGCGCTGGAACGTACTCGAATCGCTTCGTATTCCTGTTTAACGTCGCTGACGAATGCGCCGCGCTGCTCGTCCGAGAGCAATGTCGATGCGATACCGACGCCACGCGATGCATCGGTGACATACACGGTAGGACCGCGCTGGTAGGCGGGTTCGATCTTCACCGCGGTATGTGCTCGGGACGTTGTTGCGCCCCCAATCAATAGCGGGATATCAAAGCCGGCGCGCTGCATTTCCGACGCGACGTGCACCATCTCGTCGAGCGACGGTGTAATCAGCCCGGACAATCCGATGATGTCAGCTTTCTCGGCGCGTGCGGTTTCGAGGATCCGTTCGCACGGCACCATCACACCGAGATCGATGACCTCATAGTTGTTGCACTGGAGCACGACGCCGACGATGTTCTTGCCGATGTCGTGCACGTCGCCTTTCACCGTTGCCATGACGATCTTGCCTTTCGCCTGCGCACCTTCCTCTTTCTCTGCCTCGATGAACGGAATCAAGTGTGCGACCGCCTGCTTCATCACACGGGCGCTCTTGACGACCTGCGGCAGAAACATCTTGCCGGCGCCGAACAGATCGCCGACGACGTTCATCGCAGCCATCAACGGCCCCTCGATCACATCGAGAGGGCGCTTTGCCATCAGCCGCGCTTCCTCCGTATCGGCCACGACGAAGGTGTTGATACCTTTCACCAACGCGTGCCGCAGTCGCTCGGCGACAGGCGACTTGCGCCATTCAGGATCGTCCGCAATCACGCTCGCGCTGCGTTTGGCGTAGTCATCGGCAATCGCCAGTAATTGATCGGTGGCATCGGTGCGTCGGTTCAGCACCACGTCTTCGACGCGATTGCGCAGCGCCTGCGGAATCTCCTCGTAGATACCGAGCTGACTCGCGTTGACGATACCCATCGACAGTCCGGCGCGAATCGCGTGATATAGGAACACCGTGTTGATCGCTTCGCGCACGGTGTCGTTACCGCGGAACGAAAACGATACGTTGCTGACGCCACCTGACGTGTGCGCGTACGGCAGGTGCGCCTTGATCCACGCGCAGGCTTCGATGAAATCCACGCCGTAGTTGTTGTGTTCCTCGAGACCCGTCGCAATCGCGAAGATGTTCGGATCGAAAATGATGTCCTCGGGCGGAAATCCGACCACGTCGACGAGGATGTCGTAGGAACGCTTGCAGATGTCGGTCTTGCGCTGCAGCGTATCGGCCTGGCCATTTTCGTCGAACGCCATCACGACGACCGCCGCCCCATAGCGGCGACAGCGTTGCGCCTTGTCGATGAATTCCGCTTCGCCTTCTTTGAGACTGATCGAATTGACCACCGGTTTGCCCTGGATGCAACGCAGGCCCGCTTCGATCACGTCCCATTTGCTCGAATCCACCATGATCGGCACGCGCGCGATATCCGGCTCGGTGGCCACCAGGTTGAGGAACTGCGTCATCAATGCGACGCCATCGAGCATGCCTTCGTCCATGTTGACGTCGATGATCTGCGCGCCGTTGTCCACCTGATCGCGTGCGACGTCGAGCGCCGTCTCGAGCGCGCCTTCGCGAATCAGTTTCTTGAACCGCGCCGAACCCGTGACGTTGGTCCGCTCTCCAACGTTGACGAACAGTGACGAGTCATCGACGGCGAGTGGTTCGAGGCCGGCCAGACGCAGCTTTTTATCCTGTTTCGGCAGTGCGCGCGGCTTCACGCCGGCCACTGCAGCGCTGATCGCAACGATGTGCTCGGGCGTCGTGCCGCAGCAACCGCCGACCAAGTTCACGAGCCCGGCGGTCGCAAACTCGCCGATCAGTTTGGCCATGTACTCGGGCGTCTGGTCGTAGCCGCCGAACTCGTTCGGCAACCCTGCGTTCGGGTGGACGCTGACATAGCAGCTTGCCGCCTGTGCGATCGATTCGACGTGTGGTCGCAACTGCTCGGCACCCAACGCGCAATTCAACCCGGCAATCAGCGGCCGGGCATGCGCGATCGACAGCCAGAACGCCTCCGGTGTCTGACCGGATAGCGTGCGTCCGCTTGCATCGGTGATCGTGCCGGAGACCATCACCGGAATTCGGTTCCCAACGCGGGCGAACTCGGACTCGATCGCGAAGATCGCGGCTTTTGCATTCAACGTGTCGAACACGGTTTCGATCATGATCAGATCGACGCCGCCGGCCAGCAGCCCCTGCAGCGCCTCCGTGTACGCCTCGACGAGCGCAACGAATGTCACATTGCGACCGCCCGGATCGTTGACGTCCGGGGACAGGCTCGCGGTTCGATTGGTCGGCCCGAGTACGCCGGCGACGAACCGTGGCCGATCCGGTGTCGAGAATTCATCGGCCGCCGCGCGCGCGAGTTGCGCGGCGGTACGATTCAGTTCCCCACAGATGTCCTGCAGCCCGTAGTCGCCCTGCGCGATCCGTGTCGAGCTGAAGGTGTTGGTCTCGATGATGTCCGCGTCGGCGGCCAGATAAGCGCGGTGGATATCGCTGATCATTTTCGGACGGGTCAACGTCAACAGATCGTGGTTGCCGCCGAGCGGATGTCCGTGATCGGCAAAGCGGTCGCCGTGGTAGTCCGCTTCGGCCAACTGATGGCGCTGGACCATCGTGCCCATCGCGCCATCGATGACGAGGATGCGTTGTTGCAGCGCGTCGGCCAGGGGACTTGAGGCGATCATGGGCATTTCATAAGACACACAAAGGCGACATGCTACCGGCCAGGAACGTGAACGCAATTGAAGTGACCTAAGGTCGACATGAACCACGTTCATCGCCATTGGTGGCCGAACAAGGGTCGGAACGGCTCTGGCCCTCGTTGTGGATATCGTTTGAGCCGGCGCGTGCGCTGGCCACAATGCGCGTGTGTGGCGTAACATACCCGACTAAATTGGTCGGGTATGTCCCATGATCGAAATCTCAAGCACCGCGCAAGCGTATCTGCGTGAGCTGCTGGCGAAACAGGAGCACGACGATATCGGTATCCGCGTGTTCGTCAGCCAACCCGGTACGCCGCACGCCGAAACCTGTATCGCGTATTGTCGCCCCGGCGAGGAGCAGAGCGACGATGTACCGGTTGCCTATGACGGCTTTACCGCGTGGATCGAAAAGCGCAGTGAGCCCTATCTCGAAGGCGGTGTGGTCGATTATCAGGACGACCGCATGGGCGGCCAACTGACGATCAAAGCGCCCAACGCGCGCGTGCCCAGTGTCGGGCCGGACGCGCCGCTCGAAGACCGCATCAACTACGTGCTGTACAACGAGATCAATCCGGGCCTCGCCTCACATGGCGGTCAGGTCACGTTGATCGAGGTCATCGATGGCAACACCGCGGTACTGCAGTTCGGCGGCGGCTGTCAGGGCTGTGCCGCGGTCGACATCACGTTGAAGCAGGGCGTCGAGCGTTCGTTGCTCGAACAGATCCCGGACCTCGTTGCGATCAAGGACAGCACCGATCACAGCGTGCGCGAGAACGCCTACTATCAGTAGCGCGTGGCGGGCGCTTCACGCTGCGTCCGATTTCGCCCCTCTACGCAGTCGTTTGGGCAGCACGTCACGCAGTTCGAACGCCAGTTCGCGCAACAGGGTCGCCGTAGTCTGCCAGTCGATGCACGGATCGGTCACGGACACACCATAGGCGAGTCGATTCAGATCTTTCGTCAGCGTCTGGTTACCGGCGTTGATGTTGCTTTCGATCATCAGGCCGATGATCGAGTTGTTTCCGGCCTTGATCTGAGCCGCTGCGTCCCGCGCGACGAACAGTTGACGCAGCGGGTCCTTGCCGGAATTCGCGTGGCTGCAGTCAATCATGATATTCGCGGTCAGGTTCGCCTCTGCAAGCGCGCGCTCGCAGGCAGCAACGCTGTCGCGGTCGAAGTTCGGACCGCCATTCCCGCCGCGCAGCACCACGTGTGCGGCCGCGTTGCCTCGCGTATGAATGATGGCGACCTGTCCAGATTGGTTGATGCCGAGAAAACGGTGCGGTTTCGATACCGACTGCAGCGCGTTGATCGCAACGCCAAGGCTGCCGTCGGTGCCGTTCTTGAAGCCGACTGCGGACGACAAGCCCGACGCCATTTCGCGGTGCGTCTGCGATTCGGTGGTGCGTGCGCCGATCGCGGACCATGCAATCAGTTCCTGCAGATACTGCGGCGAAATCGGATCCAGTGCCTCGGTGCTCAGCGGCAATCCAATCTCCGCAATTCGCAGCAGCAGCCGTCGCGCGATGCGCATGCCTTCTTCGAGTTGGAACGTGTCGTCGAGGAACGGATCGTTGACGAGGCCCTTCCAACCAACCGTCGTGCGCGGCTTTTCGAAGTAAGCGCGCATGACGATCAGCAACGTCGGCGCCAGTTCGCGCGCCAGCGCTTCCAGGCGGCGGGCATAGTCTTCCGCCGCATGCACATCGTGAATCGAGCACGGCCCGACGACGATCAGCAAGCGGTCGTCGCGTCCGCTGAGAATGTCTCGAACCTGCTGACGCGCGTCGCTGATCCGCCGGCGTATCGCGTCGGAGACCGGCAGTTCCGCCTTCAACTGTGCCGGTGTGACGAGCAGTTCCTGCGCCACCACGTTCAGGTTTTCGAGTTGTTCCACGTTTCACCTCGTCAAAAAAAACCCCGAGAGGCGGTTGCCGATCGGGGTCTTCCCGGGGGCAACCTGCGTTGCCCTCCCATTCTTGGGTCAGGCCACGCTAGTCCACAAATGCGTAGCCAAACCAATACGTAGCGACGGCGCGAGCGATTGCCGACTCGGTCGATGCAATGGGTCGCATGGTCGTTACGTGATTCATGGCGCCGGATTCTCGGCGCGGTTAATCAAAAAATCAAGGCCGCCGTTGCGGCACCGTTGCGTGGGTTCACCCTTAGGCTTCTGTTGGCTGCGATCGTCAGGTTGGTCATCCGGCATCGGTTGGCCGGCACTTTGGCGCGCCAAACGCATTGGGCGATAGGCTACAATGCGCCGCCTTTCGAACCCGCATCGCGCCAATCCGTATGTTGAAAACGCCCGCTCGAACTGTGCCACGCTCTGGACGCGTGGGTTTCGTCAGCCTGGGTTGTCCGAAGGCGCTGGTCGACTCGGAACGTATTCTGAGTGAGCTGAAAGCAGACGGTTACGAAACCAGCCCGAGCTATGCCGACGCCGATGTGGTCGTCGTCAATACCTGCGGCTTCATCGACAGTGCTGTCGCGGAGTCCCTGGAGGCCATCGGCGAAGCCGTTTCTGAGAACGGTCGAGTGATCGTCACCGGCTGCCTCGGCGCGCGTGCCGATGTGATTCGCGATCGATTCCCCCAAGTGCTGTCGATCAGCGGCCCCGCGGCGTACGAAGCCGTCGTGCGCGCAGTGCATGATGCCGTGCCACAGCCGGCGCGAAACCCACTGATCGATCTTGTGCCGGGAACGGGTGTCAAACTCACGCCGCGCCACTATGCCTATCTGAAGATATCGGAAGGCTGCAATCACAAGTGCTCGTTCTGCATCATTCCGTCGCTGCGCGGCAAACTCGTTTCGCGCCGAATCGGCAGCGTGCTCGACGAAGCGCAAGGGCTGGCGAGATCGGGCGTCAAAGAACTGCTGGTCATTTCGCAGGACACCAGCGCCTACGGCCTGGACCTGAAATACCGCACTGACTTTTGGGGCGGACGGCCCCTGCGCAGCGACATGATCGCGCTATGTCGCGAACTCGGTCGGCTCGTACCGTGGGTGCGGCTGCACTACGTCTATCCTTATCCGCACGTCGATGAACTGTTGCCATTGATGGCCGACGGACTGGTGCTGCCGTACCTGGACGTACCGATGCAGCATGGTGTACCGCGTATTCTGAAGTTGATGCGCAGGCCGGCGGCAGCGGACCGTACGTTGGAGCGCATCGCGAAGTGGCGCTCGATCTGTCCCGATCTAACGATTCGTTCCACGTTCATCGTCGGCTTCCCGGGTGAGACCGATGCGGAGTTCGATGCGTTGCTTGCGTTTTTGAGCGACGCGAATTTGGATCGTGTTGGCTGCTTCGCTTATTCGGACGTGGACGGGGCCGCGGCCAACGACTTACCGGACCCGGTGCCCGATGCTGTCAAGCAGGAACGTCTCGAGCGGTTGATGTTGCATCAACAGCAGATCAGCGAGCGCCGGCTTGCCGCGAAGGTCGGTCGTACCGTGCAAGTGCTCATCGATGAAATCAACGCAGACGGCGCGGTCGGACGCGCGCCCGGCGATGCACCCGAAATAGACGGACGTGTCTATGTTGATCACGCTGACTGCCGCGCCGGTGATCTGATCGACGTCACCGTCACGCGTGCCGATACGCATGACCTGTATGCGACTGCGGTGTCCGCCTGATTCTCTGATACTCTTTCTGGTGTGCCGAAAAGGAAGTGAAAATATGTGGTATCTCATCGAGGATTTCTTTGATCAGAGCTGGATCGTCAAGCTGTTCATCGCCTGGGGCTGGTTCGCGATTGCAGCGATGATCGCATCGATTATTTCCACGGCCGCCGGCGGCGGGTGATCGTCGATGTGGCTGTCTCGGCTGTCGCAACTGCAACGCTCGACGCTGCTGGGGCTGGCACACAATGTCGTCGTCTCCGACGGGCTTCTCGACCCGAACGAGGAGGGCATGCTCGACGAGTTCAAGCGCGAAATGGAACTCAACCCGGAGACTGAGTCGCAGTACATCGAACTCAATGGCATCGACCGGATATTCGATACGCGACAGTCGCGGGCGATTGCAATGTTGAACCTGCTGCGATTGTCGTACGCAGACGGCGCATTCGAGATCGAAGAGGAATGTCTGCTGAAGGAAGTCGGCCGCGCGTTCGGGCTGCGCGACGCGGAGTTTCAACTGATGGACAACTGGGTCCGCCGCTACATTGCACTCGAAGAGGAAGCGCGCAACTTCACGTAGCGTGCTGCCTCATAGACGTGGTGCCTCACAGCGTAGTGCGGGCAACCAATTCTGCCAGCGTATCTTCGAGCCTCTCCAGCTGCAGTTTGATGTCGTCACGATCCAGTTGGATCGGTGAGTCGGTACGAAACCGGATGCCACAACGAAACGTGCCGTTCGTCGGGGTGAACCGACAATGATGTGCAGCGCCAACGATTCCTTCGAGGCGACCACCGGCATGTTTGAGCGTCAGAAATAGGGGTTTGTTGACGGGGATCGGGCGTCGCAGCGCAACGGTCACACCGAAGCGGTTGAAGTCCACGACGTCGGCTTGATGGGCGCCAAAGCGGTGCCGAACGGAAATAGACGCCTTCATGTCGATGACTGGAAAGCGTTCAAAACTGCGACGTTCAGGGCATCTCGACATAAGCGGAAATGCTATGTCACGTCGCCTGTCCGGGCTGTGATCACCACCACAGATCACCGGGCCTTACAAAATCATGGGTCTTTGATGAGGGTGTCCTTCGCCCGGTTCAGCAACGCCGCGAGGTAGGTGGACCCACCTCGATCGGGATGCAATTTCTGAATGAGCCGCCGGTGGGCGGTAACGATGTCATCGCGGCTGGCCCCTTCCGCGAGCCCCAACGCTTCCAGCGCTTCACCCCGAGTCATGTCCGGGCCGTTCGGGCCGGAACGATTTCGGCCGTTGGCGCGCCAATCCGGGTCGTGGTGGTCGAGATAGGTTTCCAGCAGGCGCTTCGAATCGTAATCGGTCACTTCTGAGAGGAATCCGAGTAGCTCCGCCGACGTCAACTCGCTGAGAAATCGGCCCTGATAGCGGCCCTGTTTGACTTCACCATCCATGTGGCCGGACGCGTGATGCAGAGTCATGCGAATGAACGGGCTCTCCGTTGTGGTACTCCGGCCGGAACCGGCGCCGGGTGCCCCGGAATTGCCCCGCGTAGAGTGGCCACGCGTTCCCGACAGCAACGATGCAAGCCACGGAACGAATCGAACAAGTCCACCAAGCCGTCGAACGAACGGAACGGCCATCGCAAACGCGGCAGCGATCCAGTTCAAGCGTCCCGTCGCGGCAAGCGCCGCGACAACGATCACAAATAGCGCTACCGCGAGCGTGACGACGGTTGCGCGTATGTTCCAACCCTTGCTGACCCACAGCGAACGAAGCAGCAGGCCGATGATCGTTGCGGCGATCAATGCCCCCAACGCAACGAGAATCATGACGGTTTGAGCTGACGCAGCAGTGCTTGGCCCTGGGCACCGCCCGAGCGGCTCGCGTAGTGCTCCAGCGCAGCGCGGCCGCCTGTCGCAAAGTGTGCGACGGCGCCCAACAGGCGTCGCAATTCATCCGGGCTGTTGCTATCGAACGGGATGTGCGCGCCGCCGGTCAGCCGGGCGATCGATGTAAACACGCGGCTCGCGCTTCGGTCGTTGCCTTCCTGAAAGATGAACACTGGCAAGCCGCGAATCGCGAGCTGTCCGGCCAACCGCACTGCTTCGTGGCCGTCTTCTTCGAAGCAGTCACCTATGAACACCAGCGCGCGCACCGGGTGACGGGCAGCCTCGCGTTGCGCATGCTCGAGCACCTTACGAAGTTGCGTTCGACCGCCGCGGCACGTTACGGAAATCATCTGGTCGCGAAGTTGATCGGGCGTCGTCGCCCACCGGCTGGCGACGAACTCGTTCAAGCCGCGGTAGTAACACAATTGGATTGCAATGTTGCCCGCCCGCGCGGCCTCGGCGAACAACTCTGCATGCAACTCGCAGGCGAGATCCCAGGTGGGCTGCCGACTTGCAGTCGCATCAATGGCGAACAGCAGTCGGTGCGTCGATCGTTCGGCCGGCATTTTGGTTCGTGACGCGTCGACCAGAAATTGATCCACGCTGGTCTGTGTGGTTTGGGCGCGTGTCGGTTGCAGGTCTCGACCAGTTGGTCGTCGCGTACTCATAGAAGCGACTTCTCGGGAGTCGGTAACCCACTTATGATGACACGGTTGTGCAAGGCTGGAATTCTTCGATGGAAACCGCGGACGTGGTGCGGTGGTTGGAGGAGCTTCGCGTCGAGCATCGTGATCTCGACGAAGTCATCAAGTACATGATCGAGACCCACCATACCGACCATATGAGAATTCAGCGCTTGAAGAAGCGGAAGCTGAAGCTGAAGGACATGATCACCAAACTCGAGAGCGAGTTGATTCCTAATCTGGACGCATAATCGGATGACGTCTGCGCCACCCGCCGACCGCATCCTGACGGTCGCCATTTCATCCAGAGCCTTGTTCGATCTGGAGGACTCCAACCGCGTTTACGAGGAGCAGGGCCTGGAAGCATACCGGCAATACCAGATCGCCCATGAAGACGAGCCCCTGGAGGCCGGCGAAGGGTATCCGTTCGTAAAGAAACTATTAAATATCAATGTATTACTTCAACGTTCTCGAGTCGAGGTGATATTGCTTTCGCGCAATTCTGCGGACACCGGCCTGCGTATTTTCAATTCGATCAAGGCGCACCAACTGGATATCGCCCGTGCTGCATTCTGTGGCGGCGAGCGACCGTATCGCTATGTTCAGGCGTTCAACTGCGACCTGTTCCTGTCTACCGACTCGGACGATGTCGTGCATGCACTCGATCATCAGGTTGCCGCTGCCACGCTGTTGTCATCGCGATCGCCGGGCAATCCCGCCGCGGAACTGCGCATCGCTTTCGACGGCGATTCGGTGCTGTTCTCGGATGAAGCCGATCAGATATTCCAGCGCGACGGGCTGGATGCCTTTGCGGCGACCGAACAGGCTGCGGCGTCGCGGCCACTGGCAGGTGGCCCATTCAAGAATTTTCTTGCGGGGCTGCACCGATTGCAGACGGAGTTCGAAGGTCGCGCGTGCCCGATACGGACCGCGTTGGTCACCGCGCGGGCAGCACCCGCTCACGAGCGCGTGATTCGGACGTTGCGAGCGTGGGATGTGCGACTCGATGAATGCCTGTTTCTAGGTGGCGCGGATAAGACCCAATTCCTGCGCGCCTTTGGCGCCGATGTGTTTTTCGACGATCAGGCACAGAACTGTGAGCGAGCGGTTGGATACGTTGCGTCCGGCCACGTTCCGCGCAGCCGTGATTGAGGCACAGTTCGGAACACTTGCTATCGCGATCCGAAGTGCGGAAAGTCTTGTTTAAGACCGCGGTGATATAAGTGCGAAGTGCAGTATGAAACTCCAGCAACTCCGATATATCTGGGAAGTGGCTCACCACGATTTGAACGTGTCGGCCACCGCACAGAGCCTTTACACGTCGCAGCCGGGAATTTCCAAGCAGATTCGCCTGCTCGAAGATGAACTCGGTGTCGAAGTTTTTTCGCGTAGCGGCAAGCATCTGACGCGTATCACGCCGGCGGGAGAGGTGATCATTCGCATTGCCGGGGAGATGCTGCGCCAGGTCGAGAACATCAAACAGGCCGCGCAAGAGTTCAGTAACGAGCGCAAGGGCAGTCTCGCCATTGCGACTACCCACACGCAGGCGCGCTACGCATTACCGACGGTGATCCAGACGTTCCGGACGGAATATCCGGATGTCGCGTTGCACATGAATCAGGGAACGCCGTTGCAGATTGCCGAGATGGCGTCGAATGGCGCTGTTGATTTTGCGATCGCCACTGAAGGCAGTGATTTATTCGGCGATCTCGTACTGATGCCGTGCTATGCATGGAATCGTTCGGTGGTCGTGCCCAAGGGTCACCCATTGCTCGGTGTCACACCGTTGACGCTTGAAGCGGTCGCCGCCGAACCGATCGTGACCTATGTCTTCGGGTTTACCGGTCGCTCCAAACTGGACGACGCGTTCGTCGAGAAGGGACTGTCGCCGCATGTCGTGTTCACCGCAACGGATGCGGACGTCATCAAAACCTATGTGCGTCTTGGATTGGGCATTGGCATTGTCGCAACGATGTCATACGACCCCGCTCAGGATGATGATCTGGTGGCGCTGGATGCGAGTCATCTGTTTCGACCGAGCGTGACCTATATTGCCTGCCGCAAGGGCTCGTTCATGCGGCGCTTCATGTTCGACTTCATCGAATTGTTTGCGCCGCATCTGACGCGCGACGTCGTCGAGCGATCGTTGGCGTGTACCAATCGCTTGGAGCGAGAGAGGATATTCGAGGGCATCACGCTACCCGAGCGATGAGCCTGGGCGGAAGATATTAGATCAGGTCAAGATCCGGATTCGCGGCGAGTAGCAGTTGTGCGTCGTCGGTTTCATCGGCTGTATTGAGTATTTCTTTCAGGAATTTTAGGAACACCGTATAAGTAACTGTTTTTTCTGGTGTTTCAACAATAAAAAATGGTGCGCGCTCTACCTCGAAACGGCTTGCGAGGCGCATTCCTTCAGAGCTGGGATCACGCTCGTCCGCAACCACCACCCGATCGATCGCCGGCCAGTGGCCACCATCCGTCAGCCGGGTTTCGACGTCGTGGCACTTTCCGCACGGGCGTCCGTCGGCGAGAATCTTCTTGACGAATGTGATCTTTCTGCTGGGCATGGCTGCTGAAAAACGCCGCAGGCGCTAGCCAACGATTTTCACGGCGCGGACGTTCTGCGTGTGCAGGCCGCACTCTTTGCTGCCCGCAGCCTCCCACCACCAGCGCCCGTTGCGCTCGTGCTCATGCGGGCCAACCGCACGTGTACACGGCTCACAGCCAATGCTGATGAAGCCCGCATCGTGTAGTGGGTTGTACGGCACGTCGTGTTCGCGAATGTAATTCCAGACGTCGGCCGAACTCCATCCCGCCAGCGGATTGAATTTGACGATGCGGTGATCCGCCGTTGAGAACGCCGGATCGTCCTGTTCGGTCGGCACGTCGCTGCGGGTGATGCTCTGATCGCGGCGCTGGCCGGTGATCCAGGCGTCCAGGTTCGACAGATGTCGGCGCAGTGGCTTGATCTTGCGAATCGAACAGCATTCCTGATGGCCGTCACGATAGAAGCTGTAGAGGCCTTTGCGATTGACGAGGTCCTGGACGTCCTGCGCGTCTGGCATCAATAGTTCGATCGGTATGTCGTAGTGCTCACGTACACGCTCGATAAAACGATACGTCTCCGAATGCAGCCGACCGGTATCGAGCGAGAAAACCCGCACATCGGCACACAACCGGGCAGCGATATCGATCAGCACGACGTCTTCCGCGCCACTGAACGAGATCGCAATCCGGTCTGCATCGAAGCGCGCAAATGCGTCTTCGATGACAGACTCGGCGCTGCGTTCGACAAACGTTTCCAGAGTTTTGGTTTCGATTGCCCGTGTGGCCATGCCAACTGCTTCGAATTGAAGTTTCCGCGAGGGTAGCAACCTCTTTTCGGCGCAATAAATACTTTGTACTTCTATGCTTACAACGGTGGAGGTGTCGTCTAAGATCGCGACTGATTCAACCGGTTGGGGAGGCGATCCCCACGAAACGTCGGAGTTGGCATGGATGTTTTGTGTCTGGATCTGGAGGGCGTCCTCGTTCCGGAAATCTGGATCGGCGTGGCCGATCGGACAGGGATCGAAGCGCTACGCAAGACGACCCGCGACATTCCCGTGTACGACGAACTGATGCGGCTGCGTCTGGAAATTCTTGCGGCGCATGACATCGACCTGGCAACGATCCACAGCGTAATCGAAACCCTCGAACCGCTGCCGGGTGCCGCGGATTTTCTCGATTGGGCTCGGCGCAACTATCAGGTCGCCATCATTTCCGATACGTTCTACGAGTTCGCGCAACCGCTGATGGCAAAACTGAAGTGGCCGATGTTGTTGTGCCATCGTCTCACCGTCGCCAATGGACGCATCGAAGGCTATCGAATTCGCCAGCCCGATCCGAAGCGCCAATCGGTGAAGGCATTTCAGGCGCTTCAGTTTCGTGTGCTGGCGGTGGGCGATTCGTACAACGACGTTCCGATGCTGGAGCAGGCGGACGCTGGATTTCTATTTCGTTGCAGGGCGGCGATGGCATCGGAGTATCCCCAGTTCCGATGCGCAACGAGCTATGAAGCACTGCAGGAACTGCTCGACTGCTGACTCTGGTACGATCGACTCGCGACAGCCACGTGCCGCGATGGGCTGGTGTGTAGTGTAATGCGCTACAGAACACGCAGGCTGCCGCGCTCGATAACTCTACGGAGATGAGATGAACATTCAGACTAGTGCTGGACGTGACTTGCGCGCTGCGTTGAGCACCGAGCAACCGCTGCAGATCGTCGGCGCGATCAACGCCTATACGGCATTGCTCGCCGAGCGTGTCGGCTACAAGGCCCTCTATTTGTCGGGGGCGGGTGTCGCCAACGCATCCTTTGGTCTGCCGGACCTGGGGATCACCTCGCTCGATGACGTGCTCGATGATGTGCGTCGCATTACCGGGGCGACGCGTCTGCCGCTGTTGGTCGACATCGATACGGGCTGGGGCGGGGCGTTCAACATCGCCCGATCCATCAAATCGATGACGCGCGCCGGTGCGGCGGCGGTGCATATCGAGGATCAGGTTTCCCAGAAGCGCTGCGGGCATCGGCCCAATAAGGCGATCGTGTCGACGCAGGAGATGATGGACAGAATCAAGGCAGCGGTCGATGCGAAGATCGATGCTGACTTCGTTGTAATGGCGCGCACCGACGCACTTGCCGTCGAAGGATTCAGTGCTGTGCTGGATCGCGTTTCAGCGTTCGTTGAAGCGGGAGCCGATGCAATATTCGCCGAAGCGATGACCGACCTGGACATGTACGCCAAAGTAGTCGCGGCGGTAGACGTCCCGGTACTTGCTAATATCACTGAATTCGGACAGACGCCGCTGTTCACGACTGAGGAACTCGGCAGCGTGGGAATCGCGATGGCGCTGTATCCGCTTTCTGCATTCCGTGCGATGAATCTGGCGGCGTTGAACACATACCGGACAATTCGCGCTGAAGGCACACAGAAGAATATCGTCAACACGATGCAGACGCGCGCCGACCTGTACGATTTTCTGGGATATCACGACTACGAGCGCAAGCTCGATGAGTTGTTCGAAAACGAATCGAAGGAGTAGAACTGATGGCGACCGACAAGAAATTGAGTGGCGCGGGCCTGCGTGGTCAAAGCGCAGGCGAAACCGCGCTGTGTACTGTGGGCAAGACCGGCACCGGGCTCACGTATCGAGGCTACGACATCTCCGAACTGGCAGACGGGGCAACGTTCGAAGAGGTCGCCTATTTGATCCTCTATGGTGAACTTCCCAACCAGGCTCAACTCAACGCCTACAAGACGAAACTCAAAGGCCTGCGTGGGCTGCCGAAACAGTTGAAAGAGGTGCTGGAGCACATCCCCAAGTCTGCGCATCCGATGGACGTCATGCGCACCGGATGTTCGTTTCTAGGCAACGTCGAACCCGAAGGAGATTTCTCGCGCCAGTTCGAGGTCGCCGATCGTCTGCTATCGACGCTGCCCGGGATCATCAACTACTGGTATCGCTTTTCGCACGACGGTGTTCGCATCGAGACGGACACCGATGAAGCTTCCCTTGCAGGTCATTTCCTGCACTTGCTGCACGGCAAAGCGCCCAGCGAGCTGCATCAGCGGGTCATGGACGTTTCGCTCATTTTGTATGCGGAACACGAATTCAACGCATCGACGTTCACCGCGCGCGTGTGCGCATCGACGCTCTCTGACATGCATTCGTGCGTGACTGGAGCGATCGGCTCGCTACGTGGCCCGTTGCATGGGGGTGCCAACGAAGCGGCGATGGAGTTGATCGAAAAGTTTAGCTCCGCAAGCGAGGCGACTGCCGGCATCAAGGGCATGCTCGCGCGTAAGGACAAGATCATGGGCTTTGGTCACGCGATCTACAGCACCTCGGATCCGCGCAACGCGATCATCAAGGGCTGGGCGGAAAAGTTGTCGAAGGAGACCGGCGACAAGGTTCTGTTCGCGGTGTCCGCCGCGGTCGAAAAGGAAATGTGGGACGCGAAAAAGCTGTTTGCGAATGCAGATTTTTATCACGCTTCGGCGTATCACTTCATGGGGATTCCGACAAAATTGTTCACGCCGATATTCGTATGCTCGCGCGCCTCGGGTTGGACTGCGCACGTCATGGAGCAGCGCTCCAACAATCGGATCATTCGCCCGAGCGCAGACTACATCGGCCCAGCAGCTCGCGCCTTTGTAAAAATGTCAGATCGCAAGTAGGAGAACAACAACCACATGAGTGCCAATGTAGAGCAGAACGTACGCCCCGACCCGGACCGGGAACTCGTCGACATCGCGGATTATGTAACCGACTATCAGATCGAAAATGCCGAGGCGTACGACACCGCGCGCAACTGCCTGATGGATACGCTGGGATGCGGCTTTCTGGCGCAGCGGTTTCCGGAGTGCAGCAAGCATCTGGGTCCGCTCGTACCGGGCACGACGGTAGCGAACGGAGCCCGCGTGCCGGGAACGCAGTTCGAACTCGACCCGGTGAAGGCTGCCTGGGATATCGGCTGCATGATTCGCTGGCTCGATTTCAACGACACCTGGCTGGCGGCGGAATGGGGCCACCCGTCCGACAATCTCGGCGGGATTCTCGCGGTTGCCGACTATGTGAGCCGCACGCGCGTGGCCGTAGGCAAGGCGCCGCTGGTGATGCGCGACGTGCTGACGGGCATGATCAAGGCACACGAAATCCAGGGCTGCCTGGCGCTCGAAAACAGTTTCAACCGCGTGGGACTCGATCACGTCCTGCTGGTCCGAGTCGCATCCACCGCGGTAGTGACCAAGTTGTTGGGGGGCGATCGCCAACAGATCGTCGATGCGTTGTCGCATGCATGGATCGACGGTTCGTCGCTTCGGACCTATCGACATGCACCCAACGCGGGACCGCGAAAGTCGTGGGCAGCGGGCGATGCAACGAGCCGTGCGGTACGCCTGGCGATGCTGGTGCTGAAGGGCGAGATCGGCTATCCCAGTGCGCTGACGGCGCCGACGTGGGGTTTCTACGACGTTTCGTTCAAAGGGCAACCGTTCAAGTTTCAGCGACCTTACGGTTCCTACGTGATGGAGAACGTGCTGTTCAAGATTTCGTTTCCGGCGGAGTTCCATGCGCAGACCGCGGTAGAAGCTGCCGTCACGCTGCATCCAGAGGTCGCTGGACGCATTGATGAAATCGATCGTATCGTCATGACGACGCACGAATCGGCAATCCGCATCATCAGCAAGACCGGCGTGCTGAACAACCCTGCCGATCGCGACCATTGTCTGCAATACATGGCTGCGATCGGGCTGCTGAAGGGAAACCTCGTTGCCGAAGACTATGAAGACGATGTGGCGGCTGATCCGCGTGTCGATCGTTTGCGCGAACTGATGGTCGTGGAAGAGGACTCACGCTACAGCCGCGAATACCACGAACCGGATAAGCGCTCGATCGCAAACGCGATCCAGGTATTCTTCAAGGATGGAAGCAAGACCGAAAAAGTCGTCGTCGAATACCCGATCGGCCATCGTCGCCGCCGCAAAGAAGGCATTCCGATTCTGGAGGACAAGTTCCGGCGTAACCTGGCGCTGCGCTTTCCGGGGCGTCGAACCGCCGAGATTTTTGCCCTGTGCAAGGATCAGCAGCGGCTCGAATCGACGCCGGTCAATGAGTTCATGGATGTATTGGTGATCTGAACGCTTGCGCAGATGAAACGAAGAGGGCGGCAACAGCCGCCCTCGGTGCGTTTCCCTATCGTTTGGATCAATGGCGCGTGGATCAGTGGGCCTTGCGGAACTGCGCTTCTTCGGTCGATCCCGTCAATGCAGTCACCGATGATTGGCCACCCTGGATGACCTGCGCGACGTCGTCGAAGTAACCCGTGCCCACTTCCTGCTGGTGGCTCACGAATGTGTAGCCGTCTTCAGCCGCAGCGAACTCCGCTTCCTGAAGTTCGACATACGCGGACATCTGTCGCTCCACGTAGCCTTTCGTCAATGTGTACATGTTGTACCACATGGAGTGGATGCCAGCTAACGTGATGAACTGGAACTTGTAGCCCATTGCCGCGAGTTCGCGCTGAAACTTCGCGATGGTTTTGTCGTCGAGATTTTTCTTCCAGTTGAACGACGGCGAGCAGTTGTACGACAACATCTGATCGGGATATTCCTTGCGAATTGCCTCGGCAAATCGCTTCGCTTCGTCGAGCGATGGCACCGCGGTTTCGCACCAGATCAGGTCCGAGTACGGAGCGTACGCCAGGCCGCGCGAGATCGCCTGATCGAGTCCTGCACGCGTCTTGTAGAACCCTTCTGCGGTTCGCTCGCCGGTAACGAACGGCGCATCCCATTCATCGATATCGGATGTCACCATGTCGGCGGCGTTGGCGTCGGTGCGGGCCATCAGGATCGTTGGGACATCGCAAACGTCCGCAGCCAATCGCGCCGCGATCAGTTTTTGCACGGCTTCCGAAGTCGGCACCAGGACTTTGCCGCCCATATGGCCGCACTTCTTGACGGACGCGAGCTGGTCTTCGAAATGCACGCCGGCAGCGCCGGCACCGATCATGGCCTTCATCAACTCGAATGCATTCAGCACACCGCCGAAGCCGGCTTCGGCATCGGCAACGATGGGCGCATAGAAGTCGATGCCGTCATCTTCGCCTTTTGACCATTGGATCTCGTCGGCGCGGCGAAATGCATTGTTGATGCGGTTGACCAGCGTCGGGACCGAGTTGACGGCGTACAGCGACTGGTCGGGGTACATCGTTTCGGAGGTGTTGTTGTCGGCGGCGACCTGCCAGCCAGAACAGTAGATTGCCTTGATGCCGGCCTTGACCTGCTGCACGGCCTGACCCCCGGTGACTGCGCCGAGCGCGTTGATGTAATCCTCTTTTGTCATCAGATCCCACAGCTTGTCGGCGCCGTGGGCGGCGAGAGCGCTGCGGTGGGGAATCGTGCCGCGCAATTTGACGACGTCTTCGGCCCGGTAGCCTCGTTTGACACCACTCCATCGAGGATTCTTTTGCCACTCCGCCTCGAGATCCTTGATTTGATCTGCACGCGGCTTGCGTGGAACGAAATGCAGCGCCATACGGTGTTCCTCTCAGGTTTGGTCGAGGCCGGGAATTTTAGAGATACGAAATAGAAAGAACAGTGAAAGTATCAAAACTAACACTTGCCCTGTCGGAATGAGTTTTCGACGGCGATCCGCCGGCGACATATCGGCTTAAAGCGCCTCGTACGCGAGCAAGGTCAGGAAATCGGCGAGTTCATCGCTGGTGGTCAATCGGTCCATCAACTCGGCCGCTTCGCGGAACTTGCCGTCCTCATAGCGCGTTTCGCCGACTTCATCGCGAACGACCTGAAGCTCTTCGTTGAGCATTTCGCGAAACAGCGCAGTGGTAACGGCCTTGCCGTTGGAGAGCCGCTTGCCGTTCTGGATCCACTGCCAGATTGACGCGCGCGAGATTTCCACCGTGGCGGCATCCTCCATGAGGCCGTACACAGGCACGCAGCCAGTGCCTGAAATCCACGCCTCGATGTATTGAATCGACACCCGGATATTCGTCCGCATCCCTTCTTCGGTTCGCTCGCCATCAGGTACGGCGAGCAGGTCGGCCGCAGTCGTCACTGGGTCCTGACGGCGCAGTTCGTCCAATTGATTGGTGTGACCCTGAGGTATGTGCTGGTCGAACACCCTCATGACGAGGTCTGCCAGTCCGGGATGCGCCACCCATGTCCCGTCGTGTCCGTTGGCCGCCTCCAGTTCCTTGTCTGCGCGCACTTTTGCCGCCACGAGTTCGTTCTGCTCGGGGTCCTTGGTCGGAATGAACGCGGCCATTCCGCCCATCGCGAGTGCACCGCGACGATGGCACGTTTTGATCAGTAGCCGTGAGTATGCGCTGAGAAACGGTTTGTCCATCGTCAGCACCTGACGATCGGGCAGCACCCGCTCCGGATGCTTACGCAGCGTCTTGATGTAGCTGAAGATATAGTCCCAGCGACCGCAATTCAGCGCCACCGCGTGATCGCGCAGCGCGTAGAGGATCTCGTCCATTTGAAATGCTGCCGGCAGCGTTTCGATCAAGAACGTTGCTTTGATCGTTCCACGAGGAACACCGAAGCGTTGCTCGGTGTACGCGAACACCGAATCCCACCAGGCTGCTTCTTCGTGGCTCTGAATCTTCGGTACGTAGTAGTAGACGCCACTGCCGCGAGTGAGCCGCGTCTGGTAGTTGTGGAAGAAGTACAAGCCAAAGTCGAACAAGCAACCGGGGATGCGTTCGCCGCCACTCCAGCCGACGTGCTTTTCGCTCAAATGCAGGCCGCGGACCCTGGCGATCAATACCGCCGGATCGGCCTTCAGTTGGTAAACCTTGCCGTCGGGATTGGTGAACTCGATCGTGCGTCGATTGGCATCGCGCAGATTGATCTGCCCCTCGACGACATTCGCCCACGTCGGCGCCAGCGAGTCTTCGAAATCGGCCATGAACACGCGCACGTTCGCGTTGAGCGCGTTGATGATCATCTTGCGATCGACCGGACCGGTAATTTCGACGCGGCGATCGAGGAGGTCGTCCGGGATTCCGGCGATCTTCCAGTCGCCGTCACGAATGGCCTGTGTGTGTGGCAGGAAATCCGGCGTCTCCCCGGCGTCCATGCGCGCCTGAAAAACCACCCGTTCGTCCATCAATCGCGCGAGTTCGGGCTGGAAACGTTCGACCAGTTCGGCAACGAAGGACATCGCCTCATCGGTCAGAATCTCCCGATATTCCGCGGTGAGCCGGCCCCGAACCTCGAGTCCACCGATGGTCTGAGCCTCTGCGGTCATCGTCATGCCAGATGCTGCTAGAAAAAAAGGGGGGCGCAATCATGCCCCGTGGTTCGCGAGGGTGTCAATTTGGCGCGAGGCGCCATAGCAAGTGTTAGAGGCTCAACAACCGCAGTTCTGGATCGTCGGTGCTGCGTTCGTGGAGTACTGCGAACTCGTCTACCAGTCGACGCGCTTCGACCGGGTCGTGCAGGTTGCACCAACCGGCATACGCGTCGCGATCGGACCGGATCCAGACCGCATCGTGATCGACGACCACGAAACTACGCCGCACGGTGCTGTCGTCCGGCAGGCGGCGCATCTCGATCTTGCTCGGCAAGCGTCTAGCCAGTTCCAATAGTGGGTGCGCAGATTCGGCAATCGACTTCGTGTCCTCGACGAGGATGCTGACCTTCGCAGGACCGCTGCGACGCGCGAGGCCCGACACGGCTGCGAGGCACCGCGCATCGCCGAACAGCGCCAGGTCGACTGTTGGACTCAGGATCAAGACCGTTCGACGGGCGCTCTCGATGAGATCGACGAGCGCGTCTCGACAGTCTCCTTCGGAGTCGAACGATCTGTACGCCTCGGGGCGGTCATCATCTGTCGCACTCTGCGGGTTGATCAACGGGAGTCCCCGATCGCGCACGGAGGATTCAAACGGAATGGGTAGCACCATCTCCATCTCGAGGTGAGGAATTCCCGCCTCTACCATCTGCGACCCGGTGGGCCGGAAGCCCGCCTTCAGATAGAACTCTTTGGCGTGCTGTTGCGCGTTCAGGTGAACGTGCGTTGCCCCCCTGCCGATGGCGCATTCGATGGCGGCATCGAGAAGTTGGCGGCCGATGCCTTTGTTGCGGTGTTCGGCGACAACGGCCATGCGGCCAATCTGGCCTGAGTCCAGCAATCTTGCGGTCCCCAACGGCTGGCCCATTTCGTTGAGCGCGATGAAGTGCGCCGCGCCTTCGTCGAGGCCATCCCACTCGAGGTCCTTCGGCACACCTTGTTCTTCGATGAATACGCGCGCCCGGATCGCGCGCAGTTTCTCCCGGTGCGTGGACCATTCGACTTTGACGGCGTGTACCGGCATTAATCGACCTGCTTCGCAAGCATCGCGGCGAGTCCAGCGTAACCCTGCGGCGTCAACGTCGCTAGCGCGCTGCGCGCTTCGGCTGGTAACGGCAGCGAATCGAGCAGGGCGACAAATGTTTGCGCGTCGAGGCGACGACCCCGGGTTGCCGCCTTCAATTGTTCGTACGGCTCTTTCAGGCCGTGCTTGCGCATGACTGTTTGAATTGCCTCGGCCAGCACTTCCCAACTGTTGCTGAGGTCCTGTGCAATCGCGACGCGATTCAACTCGAGCTTGCCGATACCTTTCTGTGCCGAGTCGTATGCGATCAGACAATAGCCCAGCGCGACGCCGAGGTTTCGTAGCACCGTTGAATCGGACAGGTCGCGTTGCCAGCGTGAAACCGGCAGCTTTTCGCACAGGTGCAACATCACAGCATTGGCAACGCCGAGATTGCCTTCGGAATTCTCGAAGTCGATTGGATTGACCTTGTGCGGCATCGTCGACGACCCGGTCTCGCCTTCGACACGACGCTGGCCGAAATAGCCGACCGAGATGTAGCCCCAGATGTCTCTATCGAAGTCGAGCAGCACCTGATTGAAGCGCGACAGTGCATGAAAGTACTCGGCAATGTAGTCATGTGGTTCGATCTGCGTCGTGAACCCATTGTACGTGAGCCCCAGCGATTCAACGAAGGCGCGCGCGACACGCGGCCAATTGACATTCGGGTACGCCGCGGCGTGTGCGTTGAAATTACCGACGGCGCCATTGAATTTGCCGAGGATTGCAACGGATCGAAAACTGTCCCGCTGGCGTTCCAGACGCACGACGAAATTCGCCAACTCCTTGCCCATCGTGGTCGGTGAAGCGGCCTGGCCGTGCGTTCTGCTCAACATCGCGACGTCTGCGTACGCATGCGCAATATCGCGGATCGCTCCGATGAGATCGTCCATCCGCGGCAGCAGCAATTGCTCGCGGGCGTCCTTCAATGTCAACGCATGCGAAAGGTTGTTGATATCCTCCGACGTGCACGCGAAGTGAACGAACTCGATATGCGGCGCCAACTCGGGGCAGCCAGCGAACTGCTCTTTGACGAAATATTCAACGGCCTTGACATCGTGATTCGTCGTGGCCTCGATCGCTTTGATGCGTTGGCTATCGGTCGCGCCGAACCGGGCTTCGATTGTTTCGATAGTCGCGGTCGCGCTAAGGGTCAGCGATGGTAGTTCGGGGATATCGGCTTCGCCCGCGAGGTGCGCGAACCAGCGTAGCTCCACACGCACACGGTAGCGCTGCAAACCCGACTCGCTGACCAGTTCTGCGAGCTTTTCGAGGCGTGCCCGATAGCGTCCGTCGAGGGGAGAAATAGCCGACAGCGGATCGAGTTTCGTGCTCACGAGTGAGTGGTTTCTAACGTATTCAAAGTGTTGCGCATGGTAGACCGGCGCACCAGCAGGTGCCAGCGACGCCCGCCGGACTGATGCCACAACCACGCACTGCGAATGCCGGCGAGCAGCAACGTGCGAATCTTCGCGGCGATTTCGCTACGCTGCAGGATCTCCGGTGATCCAGCGACATGCACTCGCCGATCGAGCGTACTGATCGTGCGCTGGTAGAGCGTCGAAAGCGGCATGAACACGGATTCGTCGTGGATTTGTGCAGTCACATTCAACGCCTCGATGCCATGGCGAAGGGTCTGTGCGATCTCGCGGTTTCGTCGCAGGCGACCGTCGATATCGATCAACGCCATCACGTATCTGAGTACCGGCGCGAGATCAACGCTCGGCTTCGACAGCAATGTTTGCGCCGCAGCGATTCCACTGCGCAATTCCGCGACCGATCCATATACGTCTTCGATGGTATCGGGTCGCGTCGCGAAGATACTGTTGAGCAAAGGCTCGATCTCGCGTGAACTGGTCGCGAGTCCGTGCGCCGTGCGATGCACCAGCACAGCGGATTGGCAGAGAGCGGCGAACGCGATGCACTGGTCGCGCAGTGCAATCGTCACGCCGCGACACCCGCGCGCGCGGCAAGCCTGCCGTGCGAGTCGATGACGCCGCCGCCGAGACACCGCGTTTGTGCATAGAGACACACGTACTGCCCGTTCGCGATCGCGCGCTGAGGCGTGTCGAAGTCGATCCAATAGCCGCCATCGGCGCGTCGATGCAGCGTACAGAGCTGATCCGGTTGCCGATAGCGCACCTTGGCGGCACAGCGTAACGGCAGCGTTGGATGCGCCGCGAGCCAGTTGATCGCCGGCGTTGTCAGCCAGTCGCTCATCAGATCCTGTGGATTCTGCGACACCACCAGCGTGCTGCGGGCGACGTCCTTGTCGACGACGTACCACGGCGCCTCGCGACGCCGCATCTGTCCGCCAATCCCCAATCCCTGCCGTTGACCGATGGTGTAGCGGTGCAGTCCGAGGTGTTCTCCGTATCGCCGCCCGTCCGTAGCGACGATCGGACCCGGCTTGGCGGCGACATAGCGCGCCAGAAAGTCGCTGAAGCGTCGTTCGCCGATGAAGCAGATGCCGGTGCTGTCTTTACGAAGATGATTGTGGAGATTAGCGCGCTTGGCCAGCGCGCGTACTTCGGGTTTGGTGAACTCCCCCAATGGAAACTCGCAGGTTGCCAGTTGTGCCAATGGCACTGCGTTGAGGAAGTACGTCTGGTCCTTAGCGGCATCGATCGATTTGTGCAATTCGAAGCCGTCGTTGCCCAAGTGACCGCGTGCGTAATGTCCGGTGGCCACCCGGCCTGCGTCGAGGGAGCGTGCATAGTCGACGAACACATTGAACTTGATTTCGCGATTACACAGTACGTCGGGATTCGGCGTACGGCCGTTGCGATATTCAGTGAGGAAATGTTCGAACACGTTGTCCCAGTATTCGGACGCAAAGTTCGCCGTGTGCAGCGGGATGCCGAGTCGATGGGCAACTTCGCTCGCGTCATCGAAGTCGGCTTGAGCTGTGCAGTATTCGGTGCCGTCGTCTTCGTCCCAGTTCTTCATGAACAGACCCTCGACGCGCGCCCCCCGTTCCAGTAACAGCAGCGCTGCGACGGACGAGTCGACACCGCCGGACATACCTACGATGATTTTGTCGGGCTGCGGTGGGCTCACTGGCATTGACGATGCGATCAAACGCGGCATTTTACCCAGTCTGTTGCGCCGATTCAGTTGATTCGCTCTAATTCGGGCGGTCGGAAATTTCATGGGCGTATGCGTGTCTGAATTCTCTCATCTCAATCCCGCTGGCGAAGCGCGGATGGTAGATATCTCGACAAAGGCTTCCTCCGGCAGAGTCGCGCGTGCCGAAGCGGTGGTGCGGATGCGCGAGCAGACGCTCGACGCAATCTTCGGTGGCGGTGTCGCGAAGGGTGACGTGCTTGCGGTCGCGCGTGTCGCGGCCATACAGGCAGCTAAGCGTACCGCCGAGTTGATCCCGCTGTGTCACCCGTTGTCTTTGACGAAGGTTACGGTCGATTTCGCACGTCGTGACGCCACCGCATTGCAAATCAGGACGGAGTGCAAAGTAACCGGCCAGACCGGCGTGGAAATGGAGGCGCTGACGGCGGCTTCGATCTGCGCGCTGACGGTGTACGACATGTGCAAATCGGCCGATCGAGGCATGGCGATCGAAATGGTTCGCCTGCTGCACAAAAGTGGTGGCAAGAGCGGTGTGTGGGATACGAGCGAGCCGGGCTGATGAAGATCAACGTGCGTTTCTTTGCAGCGCTTAGAGAGGCAGTAGGGTGCGACAGCTTCGAGGTCACGCTGGACGCGGCAGTGAAGCGTACCGAGATCGTCGATTTACTGGCGGTGCTGCGTACTCGAGTGGGTGCCGCAGGATTCGAAGCGCTGCGCGCGCCGAACGTGCGTATCGCAGTCAATCAGGCGTTCGTCGAAAGCGACTGTGGTTTGCGCGACGGCGATGAAGTGGCCTTCATGCCCCCGATCACCGGCGGTTGACTGCGATGTATCGGCGCATTGCGATTCAAACGGCGGATTTCGACCTCGGTCGCGAATGGACCGATTTGAATGCGTCACTGGCGGGGCGCGCCGGAGCGATGGCGGCGTTCTGTGGCGTCGTACGCGATCAATTCGAAACCGATTTGGTATCGAACCTCGAACTCGAACACTATCCCGGCATGACCGAGAAGAGCATCGCAGCGGTACTCGACCGTGCCGAATCCCGTTGGCCGCTCGACGCGCTCGTTGTGATTCATCGCGTCGGGTCGCTGGCGCCGGGCGATCAGATTGTGCTGGTGATGGTGACATCGAGACATCGTCAGGCCGCGCTCGAGGCGTGTACTTACGTGATTGATCTGCTGAAGACCGAGGCGGTGTTCTGGAAGCGCGAGGTGCTTTCGTCGGGTGCGCGCTGGATCGAATCGACGCATGCGGACCAGCGCCGCTCGGACGATTGGAGCGAGACCTGATCACGTCGAACTGGCGTCTGTGCGGCGCGTCCTCGGAGTTGCGGTGCTATACTGCGCGGCTTTGTGGGTTCGGTTAATCAGGGAGTGCCGCATGGGTTATCAACACATCAAAGTTCCGTCCGACGGGGCCAGAATCAACGCGCTCGCAGACGGCTCGCTGACGGTCCCCGTAAACCCGATCGTGCCGTTCATCGAAGGTGACGGAATCGGCGTGGACATTACGCCGGTGATGATAGCCGTCGTCGATGCAGCCGTCGAAAAAGCATACAAAGGCGCGCGCAGCATCAAGTGGATGGAGATCTACGCGGGCGAGAAGTCGCTGGAGGTCTACGGCGAAGACCAGTGGTTGCCGGAAGAAACGCTGACCGCGATGAAAGAGTTCGTCGTTGGCATCAAAGGCCCGATGACCACACCGGTCGGCGGCGGCATCCGTTCGCTCAACGTTGCGTTGCGCCAGGAACTCGATCTTTACGTCTGTCAGCGACCGGTGCGCTGGTTCACCGGTGTACCGAGTCCGGTCGTGCATCCTGAAAAAACCGATATGGTCATCTTTCGGGAGAACACCGAGGACATCTACGCAGGCGTTGAGTGGGAAGCCGATAGCCCCGCAGCGACGAAGCTGCTGAAGTTCCTGAAGAACGAGATGGGGGTGACGAAGATCCGTTTTCCGGAGCATTGCGGAATCGGGATCAAACCCATATCCGAAGCGGGCACCAAACGCCTGGTGCGCAAAGCGATCCAGTACACCATCGAAGAAGATCGATCGTCGCTGACGTTTGTCCACAAGGGCAACATCATGAAATTCACCGAGGGTGCGTTCAAGGACTGGGGATACGAACTTGCGCGTGAAGAATTCGGTGCGACACCGCTCGACGGCGGGCCGTGGCACGAGCTGAAAAACCCGAAGACCGGGCGGCAGATCATATTCAAGGACATGATCGCCGATGCAATGCTGCAGCAGATTTTGACGCGCCCGGATGAATATAGCGTCATCGCCACGATGAACCTCAATGGCGACTATCTGTCGGACGCGCTCGCGGCGCAGGTTGGCGGCATTGGCATCGCGCCCGGCGCCAACATTGGCGATCCGGTTGCGTTGTTCGAAGCAACCCATGGCACCGCGCCAAAGTACGCGGGGCAGGACAAAGTCAACCCCGGTTCGCTGATCCTTTCCGCAGAGATGATGCTACGTCACATGGGATGGCGCGAAGCGGCGGATCTGATCATCAAAGGTGTCGAAGGCGCAATCGGCGCAAGGACCGTCACCTACGATTTCGAACGGCTGATGAAAGGCGCCAAACTGCTGAAATGCTCCGAGTTTGGTCAGGCCATCATTGCCAAGATGTAGTCGAAGCTGCCGTTACAGTTGAGTGCGAGTACGTCAGTGGGACTGCGCGTACTCGCCTCGCGATGGTGAACCGAACGGCGCTTTCGTCGCACGCGTCTCGTCGTTACACGGTGGATGCTCACTGACCGATTCGGTTGCCTCGGCTTCGAACGCACGAATGTTGACCGCGTGCAGGCCTTTTGGCCCCTGTTCGATGTCGAACTCGACATCCTGGCCCGCCTTCAGCGTTTTGTAGCCGTCCATCTGTATCGACGTGTAGTGTGCGAAAAGATCTTCGCCGCCGGCTTCAGCAATGACGAAGCCATAACCTTTGGCATTGTTGAACCACTTTACTTTTCCTGTCGCCACGCGACTGATCCCCCTTACGAAGCTTGCCAACTGCGCTAGCACGCACCTGACACCCAAGCAAACTCCGGCCCCGTTCAGACTGTCCACCTAATTCAACAGTGAGTCAAGATCACTGCAACGCATGAATCCGGTGCGTTCGACCCTGGCGAAGAACATCGACCTGCGCATGTTATTATGCGCTGGTAATTGATGAGCCTCGGAATTCGTGACTGCGCGTGTGATTCATCAAGCCGATCTGCGATTAAACTCGATGAGTGATCGCGGCTCGGCTGGACAGGACCCGGAACGGGATTCGGGGCTCGCGACGGCGACTGCCAAGCCCAAACTCGTGCGTCCGCCGATGTACAAAGTCATCATCCTCAATGATGACTACACGCCGATGGAATTCGTGGTACATGTATTGGAGCGGTTTTTTGGTATGAATCGTGAGAAGGCGACGCAGATAATGCTGACTATTCACACCAGCGGTAGCGCAGTGGTAGGTATATTTTCGCGGGACATTGCTGAAACCAAATCCGAACAGGTCAATCAATACGCTCAGGAGAATCATCATCCTTTGATGTCCAAGATTGAGATGACCGATTAGGTATCCTTAAGTTAGGTAATTCTTAGGTAGCCTTTATGCTGAGTAAAGATCTCGAAGTCACCTTGAACCTCGCATTCAAGGAGGCACGATCCAAGCGCCACGAGTGGATGACCGTCGAGCACCTGCTGCTTGCACTGCTCGACAACACTGTGGCTGCCGATGTCCTCAAAGCAGTGGGAGCGGACATCGACCGTTTGCGCAAAGAGTTGCACGAGTTCATCGAGTCGACCACGCCGCTGATCCCGGCCGGTGACTCAGAGCGCGAAACGCAACCGACATTGGGTTTCCAGCGCGTGCTGCAACGCGCGGTGTTCCATGTCCAATCTTCCGGCCGCAAGGAAGTCACCGGCGCCAACGTCCTCGTCGCGATTTTCAGCGAACAGGAAAGTCAGGCCGTGTATTTCCTGAAACAGCAGAACGTGGCGCGCATCGACATCGTCAACTACATCGCGCACGGCATTTCCAAGGTAGTCGGTGAAGAAGGTGCCGCCGAATCTTCGGAACAGGATGAAGATGCCGCTGCAGGCGGTGAAGCGGGCCAACCGAACGCGCTCGAGTCGTTCGCAACCAACCTGAACGAGCAAGCGCGTAAGGGTCGGATTGATCCGCTGGTCGGGCGCGAGGCCGAACTGGAGCGTGTCATTCAGATCCTGTGCAGACGCAGAAAAAACAACCCGCTGTTGGTCGGTGAGTCCGGCGTCGGCAAAACCGCGATCGCGGAAGGTCTGGCAAAGCGCATCGTCGACAAACAGGTACCCGATGTTGTCGCAGAGGGTACGGTCTATGCGCTCGATCTCGGTGCCTTGTTGGCCGGAACGAAATACCGTGGCGATTTCGAAAAGCGCTTCAAGATGCTGCTGGCTGACTTGAAGAAGAAGCCACACGCGATTCTCTTCATCGACGAGATTCACACGATCATCGGCGCGGGTGCGGCATCCGGCGGTGTCATGGACGCGTCGAACTTGCTCAAGCCCATCCTGACGTCGGGGGAATTGCGCTGCATGGGTTCGACCACCTATCAGGAATATCGCGGAATCTTCGAAAAGGACCGGGCGCTGTCACGTCGATTCCAGAAGATCGACATCACCGAACCGAACGTCGATGACACTTATCAGATCCTCAAGGGTTTGAAATCCCGCTTCGAAGACCACTATCACCTGCGTTACACCGACAAGGCGCTGCGCGCCGCAGCGGAACTGTCAGAGCGCTACATTACGGATCGTTTCCTGCCGGACAAGGCAATTGATGTCATCGACGAAGCCGGTGCGGCGCAGAAGCTGCTGCCGCCGAGCCGCCGCAAGAAAACCATCGGTGCAACCGACGTCGAACAGGTGGTTGCAAAGATTGCCCGGATCCCATCGGCACAGGTGACATCGTCCGACAAGGAAGCGTTGCGCGACCTCGACAAGAAACTGAAGATGGTCGTGTTCGGCCAGGATGAAGCAATCGAGATGCTTGCGGCATCGATCAAATTGTCGCGGGCGGGTTTGAAGTCGGGCGAAAAGCCGACCGGATCATTCCTTTTTGCAGGACCTACCGGTGTCGGCAAGACCGAGGTATGTCGTCAGCTCGCTATCATCATGGGTGTCGAACTGCTGCGCTTCGACATGTCCGAATACATGGAGCGCCATACTGTTTCGCGTCTGATCGGTGCGCCGCCGGGATACGTTGGTTTTGATCAGGGTGGGCTGTTGACCGAAGCAGTCACCAAGCATCCGCATTGCGTCGTGTTGCTCGACGAGGTCGAGAAGGCGCACCCGGAAGTGTTCAACCTGCTGCTGCAGGTGATGGATCACGGCACGCTGACCGACAACAACGGTCGCAAGGCTGATTTCCGAAACGTCGTACTCGTCATGACGACGAACGCCGGAGCGCAGGAAGCCAGCCGCGCGTCGATCGGCTTCACGCACCAGAACCACGCCAGCGACGCGATGGAGATCATCCGGCGCATGTTCACACCGGAATTCCGTAACAGGCTCGACGCGATCGTTCAATTCAAACCGCTCGACAATGAAGTCATCAAGACGGTCGTGGACAAATTCCTGATTGAACTTCAGGCGCAGCTGGACGAGAAGCGTGTGCAGATCGAAGTTAACGACGAGGCGCGCGACTGGCTCGTCAGAGAAGGTTATGACGAGAAGATGGGCGCTCGGCCAATGCAGCGACTGATTCAGGAAAAGATCAAACGCCAACTCGCCGAGGACATTCTATTCGGCGAGTTGTCAGGCGCAGGTGGTACGGTCTATGTGACCGTCGTCGATGGCGATTTGTCGTTGCGGATTGAATCGGCCCGGGCGGCTACCGCGCGCGAAACGTAATTCGACCTTTGGTCAGATCGTATGGGGTCAGTTCGACTTTCACACGATCGCCGGTAATCAGCCGGATATAGTTTTTGCGCATCTTTCCGGAAATGTGTGCGGTGACCACGTGGCCGTTGTCGAGTTCGACGCGGAACATCGTATTGGGGAGGGTGTCCACGATGGTCCCTTCCATTTCGATCTGTTCTTCCTTCGCCATACTCTCCTAAGCGCATTCAAAAAGCGTCGCGCATTCTGCCGCAAGCGCTACCGAAAGGCAAAACCGCGCCGCTTCGCGCCGGTCAAGTAAACGGTTCAAGTAGATCGAACCCAACGATTGCCGACCAACATTTCGATGGGGCGATAGTCGGTCTTGTAGCGCATTTTCGGGCTGTCGCGTACCCAGTACCCCAGATAGAGATAAGGCATGGCGTCGCGCGCGCACTGTTCGATCTGCGCGAGCACGGCGAGCACGCCGAGGCTGCGTTTGGTCAGCGATGGATCGAAGAAGGTGTATATCGCTGAAAGCCCATCCGGCACTCGATCGGTCACGGCGACAGCGATGAGCTTGCCGCGTTCTTCGAGAACGATGAATGTCGACTGGCTCCAACTGCTGTACAGAAACGACCTGAACTGATCCGGGTTTGGCGGATGCATGTCGCCGTCGGCGTGGCGCGCTTCGATGTAGCGTGCATATAGGTCGTAGTAGCGTTGCGAAAAGTTTGCGGCGTGCAGGCTCGCCGTCACCGCGGCGTTGGCGCTTCGTACACGCCGAAAGCGTCGCGACCAGCGGAAGTCAGCGACAGGGACTCTGACGGCAATGCACGCATTGCAGCCTTCACAGTGCGGACGATAGAGGTGGCTTCCGCTGCGGCGAAAACCTGCGTGGATCAGCGTGCCGTAGAGCGCCGCATCGACAGGCTGGCGTGGGTCAAGGAACAACGTGCGTGCGGTGTGATGATCCAGATAGCTGCATGGATGCGGTGGTGTCAGAAAGAACTGGTTATTGCCCATGTCGTCATTCATCGAATCGCCACGGCCCGCGACGTGTGGTTTGAGGCGGATTATCGCGCAGTCGCGCAAGGAATTCGCGACGCGGCATATCGATGGCGCCGAGCGAACGAAGATGTGGGTTCATGATCTGGCAGTCGATTAGTTCGAATTGCCATTGGCCCAACTGCATAGCGAGGCGCACGAACGCAACCTTCGACGCGTCGCTGGCGTGGGCGAACATCGATTCGCCGAAGAACATTCTGCCGATCGATATGCCGTACAGTCCGCCAACCAGTTCATCGCCGCGCCAAGTCTCGGCCGAGTGTGCAAAGCCGAGGCGATGTAACTCGCGATATGCCTCTCTGATAGCCGGTGTGATCCACGTACGCGCATCACCCCTGCGCGGTCCGGCGCAACCGAGCACGACGTCATCGAAACTGTTGTCGAGCGTGACGTGGTATTCGTCGCGCATCAGCCGGCGCCGCAGACTTCGCGACACACTTACGTCATTCGGCGCGATCACCGCGCGTGGGTCAGGCGACCACCACAGCAGCGGGCTCGCGTCGTCGTTGAACCACGGGAAGATGCCCTGAGCGTATGCGGCGAGCAATCGTGATGGCGAGAGATCGCCGCCGATTGCGAGCAAGCCGTTGGGTTCGGTCAGCGCCCGTTCGGCCGGTGGAAAGGCAACGTCGTTGGGCCTCAGCAATACGGGGCGGTGCACTACACCAACGCGTCCAGATATCGCTCCGCGTCGAGCGCCGCCATGCAGCCAAAGCCCGCCGACGTGATCGCTTGCCGGTAGACATGATCGGCCACGTCGCCGGCAGCGAAGACTCCGGGCACGCTGGTCGCAGTGGCGTTTCCGTCGAGACCCGTTGCGACCCGAATGTAACCGCCTCGCATATCGAGTTGACCATCGAAGATATCGGTATTCGGTGTGTGACCAATCGCGATGAATACGCCGGAGACGTCCAGGTGTCGATCCTCGCTGGTGTCGGTATTCACCAGACGTGCCCCGGTGACGCCGCTTTCGTTACCCAACACCTCGTCGAGCCGATGGCTCCATACGAGTTCGATGTTGCCGTCGCGAGCCTTTTCGAACAGGCGGTCCTGCATGATCTTTTCGGCACGAAGTGTCTTGCGCCGATGCACCAGCACCACGTGCTTTGCTATGTTGGATAAATACAGCGCTTCCTCTACTGCGGTGTTGCCGCCGCCAATGACGGCAACATCCTGCCCCCGGTAAAAGAATCCATCGCAGGTGGCGCACGCCGAGACGCCTTTGCCCATGAACGCCTGCTCCGATGGCAGACCCAGGTATTTCGCGGTCGCGCCGGTTGCAATAATCAGCGCATCGCACGAGAAACGACCGGTGTCGCCGACGAGTTTGAACGGGCGCGCCGACAAATCCACTTCATGAATCTGATCGTGCACGGCGGCGACGTGAAATCGTTCGACGTGTTGCCGCATGCGCTCCATCAACTCGGGACCTTGCAGGCCCGATGGATCGCCGGGCCAGTTGTCGACGTCGGTCGTCGTCGTCAACTGGCCGCCGATCTCGATGCCGGTAACCATC
Organism: uncultured Gammaproteobacteria bacterium; assembly: GCA_963735085.1. Lineage (GTDB taxonomy): Bacteria > Pseudomonadota > Gammaproteobacteria > Pseudomonadales > Azotimanducaceae > DATJGR01. Next base: position 554,112 of record CAVTJP010000002.1, on the reverse strand, counting down.
AGCGGTTGCAGATTCGCGCGCGCGGCATACAACGCCGCTGTATATCCAGCTGGGCCGGATCCGAGAATGATCAGACGGTGATGCCCTGCTTCCCTTGTTGGGGTTGCACTCATCGGCTGCCAGCCTGGTCGTCACACGCACCAGCGGCGATCATGACGTCGATGAACGGTCTGGCGTGCCGGTGCGGGGCAATGAAGTCTATGAAGCGTTGTCCCTGCTCGTTGCGTCCATTCAGGTCGTGCCGGGCTTCACGAAAGAAGCGAATGAACCGCGCGAAATCATCGACACGCATGCCGCGGTAGGCGTTCAACAACAACAGGAAATCCGGGTCATCGTCACCCTGCGGCGTCGCGGGAAGCAGGAAACTCTTCACGCGTGCATCATCCCAGACTTCATCGGTGATGCTCTTTTTGTCCGGTCGCATGCGCGGTGCTCGGGTGAAAAGGCGCCTATGATACGCGATGGTAGAGGCCTGCCAAGACAGCATCTCAATGTGTTCTAAGAAGTGATAGTAACGCCATGATATGAATAAGGAATTTGTACCATTTTGGTGATCGATGTACACTGCGCCACAAATCATTGTGGTGTCAATCGTGGGTACTGTGCGATCGATGTCTCCCGGTGCGCCCCTTAAAGAAGTTGGTCTGATTGCGCTGCTCGCGGTGGCGCTGTTTACCGTGCTCGCGCTATTTTCCTATTCGCCGATGGACCCGGCGTGGTCGCTGCGTGGCACGGGATTGTCGGTCAGTAATCTGGTGGGCCGCAGCGGGGCATGGGTTGCGGATATATTGCTCTCGCTGTTCGGTGTGATGGGCTACATCGTCCCGATTGCGCTGGTTTTCGCAGGTCTTCGGACGATGCGCCTGGTTGAATGGGACTGGCCCCTGGTATCGCTGCGTATTGCCGGTTGGCTGATCGGTATGCTGTGCGGTGCGGTGCTTGCGAGGTTGCACATTGCATCGTTGTCGAGTCTGCCCGACGGCCCCGGCGGCATGATCGGCAGTTGGTTGGTGCAGGTCGGCATGCCGTCGCTCAACTGGGTTGGATTGACACTGGTGGCGATCGTCGGATTGCTCACCGGCGCGCAGACCGCAATCGGTTTTTCGTGGCTGGCTCTAGCGGAGCGAACCGGCAAATCCATCCACCACCTGGCCGGTCAATCGATGCGATTCATCGACTATTGGCGCGACCGATGGATCGAACGCCGCGACCAGCGTGCCGCTACGCAGCGCATGAGCGTTCATCGCGAAGTGGCGCTCGAAACGCAGCGTCTTCGGGTGGCGAAGAAGCCGCCGGAGATTCGCTTGCCGGTACAGGAGAAGCCGGCCGCCAAGCCGCGCCAGAAGCCGCTGTTCGAAATCAACAGCTCAGCTGAATTGCCTGAGTTTTCGCTGCTGGATGATTCCGACGAGACTCACACTGCGGAGTTCTCGGGCGAGTCGCTCGAGGGCATGTCGCGCTTGCTCGAGTTGAAGCTGAAGGATTTCGGTGTCGAGGCAGAGGTGGTCTCAGTACTGCCGGGCCCGGTCGTGACGCGATTCGAAATTCAGCCGGCCCCCGGCTTGAAAGTAAGCCGCATCAGCAGTCTCGTGAAAGACCTTGCGAGGTCGTTGGCGGTGATCAGCGTTCGCATCGTCGAAATTATTCCGGGCAAATCCGTCGTTGGCATCGAGATTCCGAATGAGCAGCGCAGCATCGTGCGACTCAAGGAAATCATTACGTCGGAGGTGTATCAGGCGTCGAAGTCACCACTGACTCTGGCGCTCGGCAAAGACATTGCCGGTGAACCGGTGGTTGCGGATATCACGAAAATGCCGCACCTGCTGGTGGCGGGCACCACCGGCGCCGGTAAATCCGTCAGCGTCAACGCGATGCTGCTCAGCATTCTCTATAAGGCGACGCCGGAGCAGGTACGTCTGATTCTGGTCGATCCGAAGATGCTGGAACTGTCCGTCTACGAAGGCATTCCACATCTGCTGACACCAGTAGTCACCGACATGCGAGAAGCGGCGCAAGCGTTGCGCTGGTGCGTCACAGAGATGGATCGTCGCTATCGGCTGATGTCGGCGTTAGGCGTACGCAATCTGGCCGGATACAACCGCAGGATCGAAGCGGGTGACGTGGCGGACCCGCTGTGGCCGGCCGATTCCGGCGTCGATGCACCTATCCTTACCCATCTGCCGTTCATCGTCGTCGTGATCGACGAGTTCGCCGACATGATGATGATCGTTGGCAAGAAGGTGGAGCAATTGATTGCCCGGATTGCTCAGAAGGCGCGTGCCGCCGGCATTCACCTGGTGCTTGCAACGCAACGCCCATCGGTGGACGTCATCACGGGTTTGATCAAAGCCAATATTCCGGCGCGGATCGGCTTTCAGGTGTCATCCAAAATCGACTCGCGAACGATCATGGACCAGGGCGGCGCCGAACAACTGTTGGGACATGGCGACATGCTGTACCTGCCGCCGGGCACCGCTCTGCCAACACGCGTTCACGGCGCTTTCGTATCCGACGAGGAGGTGCATCGCGTCGTCAAGGATCTGAAGCTACGGGGCGGTCCGGACTATCTGGCCGAAGTGCTGGCAGACAATAGTGATTTCGGTGACGTAGGGGGAGACGGCAGCAGCGACGACGGTTCTGGCGCCGAACAGGACGATGCGCTCTACGACGAGGCCGTTGCGTTCGTGCTGGAGACGCGACGCGCGTCGATTTCGTCGGTACAGCGCAAGCTGCGCATCGGCTACAACAGGGCGGCTCGGCTCGTCGAATCGATGGAGGCAGCTGGTGTCGTCAGCAGCATGAATACCAACGGCTCGCGCGAAGTGCTGGCACCGAACCATCGTGACTGATCGGCGGCCATGGGTCTCGAGGTGTGTGATGAACGGCGCAACGGTGGCGACGCTGATTGCGCTGGCATTGGCACTGGTTTTGGCGAGCGTGGCCGCGCCGATTGCGCGGGCGGCCGACGCGAGCGCGGCCGAACAGTTGGCGGCGCTGCTCGAGCCGGTGCAGCGGCTGACTGCGGACTTCACTCAAACGGTGCGCGACGCACGTGGGGAGGTACTCCAGAGCGCGGAGGGCAACGTCTGCATCGCGCGCCCGGATCAGTTCAAATGGGTGCTGAAGAGCCCGTACCCGCAAACGATCGTCACTGTCGGTGATCGTCTGTACGTGTACGACCCGGACCTCAAACAAGTGCAGATCAAGCCGCTTGCTCAGGCGCTGACGGGTACGCCTGCGCTGGTCCTGTTGGGCACGTCGGCGCAGATCGCAGCGCAGTTCAATGTCACTCGGGCAGACGTTGATGGAAGCGAACAGTTCGATCTGAAACCAAAGAATCCGGAGGCGGTATACACACAGATACGAATGACCTTCGGCGCCCGACGGCTGATACGCATCGAGATCGTCGATTCGCTTGGCCAGCTCACCGATGTCAGCTTCCACGGCCTCGAAATCAACAAGCCGCTGGCGGCGGATGCGTTTCGGTTCGTCATTCCGCCGGATGCCGACGTGATCGGCGATGTCGCGCCCAAACCCGCCTAGCGAACCGCTTGCCGCGCGCATGCGGCCCCTGAGCCTCGATGAATTCGTTGGCCAGACGCATCTGCTCGGCCCCGGCCGACCGCTGGCCGAGCTTGCGGCGCGCGGCCACATCCATTCGATGTTGCTGTGGGGACCACCCGGTACCGGTAAGACCACGCTGGCGCGATTGCTCGCGGATCGGGCTGGTGCTGAGTGGATCAGCATTTCGGCGGTGCTAGCCGGCGTGAAGGACATTCGCGCGGCGATCGAAACCGCCCGTGCAACGCTCGAACGAGGCCGAACAACTGTCTTGTTCGTCGATGAAGTACATCGATTCAACAAAGCCCAGCAGGATGCGTTTCTGCCGCACGTGGAGGCGGGCACCGTCGTGTTCATTGGTGCGACAACCGAGAACCCGTCCTTCGAGGTTATTGGCGCGCTGCTGTCGCGCGTGCGCGTGTATGTGCTGAAGCGTCTCGAGGAGACCGCTTTGAATCGTGTGCTGGATCGCGCGCTGACCGATCGGCAACGCGGTCTCGGTGGCGCGGGTCCAACGATCGACGACGATGCCCGTGCGCTGTTGCTGGCCAGCGCCGATGGCGATGCGCGGAGATTGCTCAACGTCGTCGAGATCGCCACACAGTTGGTGGGTGATGATGCGCGCGTGACGGCCGCCAGTGTTGTCGACGTCATCGGCGCCCGACAACGCCGCTTCGACAAGCGCGGTGATGCGTTTTACGATCAGATCTCGGCGTTGCACAAGGCGGTGCGCGGCACGGCGCCGGATGCAGCGCTGTACTGGTTGTGCCGTATGCTCGACGGTGGCTGCGATCCGGTGTATATCGCGCGCCGGGTTGCGCGCATGGCCAGCGAAGACATCGGCAATGCAGACCCGCGTGGTCTGCAGATTGCGCTCGCCGCATGGGATGCCTATCTGCGCCTGGGTTCACCGGAAGGCGAACTCGCAATCGCCCAGGCGGTTCTGTATCTGGCGTGCATGCCAAAGAGCAATGCGGTGTACACGGCGTTTGCAGCGGCCCGCGCCGATGTCGCTTCAGGGCCTTCGTACGATGTTCCACCGCGATTTCGAAATGCGCCGACGCAACTGATGAAAGAGCTCGGCTATGGTGCGGACTACCGCTACGCGCACGACGAAGCGGAGGCATTTGCGGCAGGAGAGCAATATTTCCCCGACGAGATGGAACCCACCACCTATTACCAGCCCGCGCCGCGGGGCTTCGAGCAGAGAATTCTGGAACATCTTCAACGATTGCGCTCGGGGGCGCATCCGCAGCACAAGAGCGAGTGAGGCAGCCCGATGGTATTTTTCGGATTCGTCAGTGTCGGGGTCGGCGCGATGCTGGGCGCATGGCTGCGCTGGGGGTTGAGCATGTTGCTGAACCCAATCTTGCCGATCCTGCCGCTCGGCACACTGACGGCAAATCTGCTGGGCGGATATCTGATGGGTCTGGTGCTTGGCTACCTGGAAAACTTCCAGACGCTCTCACCCGAGATGAGACTGTTTCTGACCACCGGATTTCTCGGCGGTCTGACGACCTTCTCGACGTTCTCCGCCGAAACAACGGCGCTGCTGTTGCGACAGGAATATCTCTGGGCGGGTCTGATGATCGGCGTGCACCTATTGGGTTCGCTCATCATGACGTTGCTTGGCGTGGCGACGCTTGCAGCAGTCAAAACGTGGTTGGCGAGCTAGTCCGGTGCCCGCAAAATGCATGGCAACTTTCGGGTTGCGACACTACCATGTCGCGCCCATGTAGCCATTGGCCGCCGAACCCGCCTCGAGCGGATTCGCAGATCAGAATCTGACCATGCTGGATCCAAAACTCATTCGACGAGACCCGGAAACGGTGCGCGAGGCACTTGCCAGGCGCGGTTACCAGTTCGATGTGCAGCGGTTTCTGGAACTCGAAGCGCAACGAAAGGCGCTCCAGCTCGACACCGAGCACCTGCAGAACGAGCGCAACTCAAAGTCGAAGACAATCGGCCAGGCAAAGGCATCGGGGCACGACATAGCACCGTTGCTCGACGAAGTGACCGATCTCGGTACGCGGCTGGACGCCGCAAAGGCGGCGTTTCAAACCGTGCAGAACGATCTGAACGATCTGCTGCTGGCCATGCCGAATCTGCTCGACGACAGCGTGCCCGACGGCATCGATGAACGTGCAAACGTCGTGCTGCGTTCATGGCGCGAACCGCCCGATTTCAATTTTTCACCAAGAGACCATGTCGATCTCGGTGGCGAAGCGCTCGATTTCGAAGCCGCGGTTCGAATCAGCGGCGCGCGCTTCGTGGTGATGCGTGGCGCGCTGGTACGCCTGCAGCGCGCACTGACTCAGTTCATGCTCGATCTGCACTCTACGGAACACGGATACACCGAAGTCTACGTGCCGTATCTGGTGAATTCCGAGGCGTTGTACGGCACCGGGCAGCTGCCTAAATTCGAACAGGATCAGTTCCGCGTGGTCGGCGACGAGCGGCTGTATCTGATTCCGACCGCCGAAGTGCCGGTGACCAATCTGTATCGCGACCGGATTCTCGACGCCGATGAATTGCCGATACGTCACGTCTGTCATACGCCGTGCTTTCGCAGCGAGGCTGGCAGCTATGGACGCGACACGCGCGGCATCATCCGGCAACATCAATTCGAGAAAGTTGAACTGGTGCAGATCGTCGCGCCCGAGCAGAGCCGTCAGGCTCACGAGGAGTTGACATCGCATGCGGAAGCGGTTCTGCAGAGCCTGGATCTGCCGTATCGGGCGACCGTGTTGTGCGGCGGTGATACCGGTTTTGCCGCGGCGAAAACGATCGATCTCGAGGTGTGGCTGCCGGGCCAGGCGCGCTATCGTGAAATTTCATCGTGCAGCAACTATCTGGATTTTCAAGCGCGACGCATGCAGGCGCGTTACCGGCATCGCCAAACCCGCAAGGTCGAACTGGTGCACACGCTCAATGGCTCCGGGCTTGCAGTAGGCAGAACGCTCGTCGCCGTGATGGAAAATTATCAGGACGGCGATGGCCGCGTACACATACCGGATGCGTTGCGAAGCTATATGGGCGGCGCGACAACCCTGGATCTGCGCGACTGATGCGATGGATTACCTTCCGCTCTTCATCGATGTCGCCAAGCGGCGCTGCCTGTTGGTTGGCGCCGGCGAGGTGGCTCGACGCAGACTGAGACTACTCCTCGAGGCGGGTGCATACGTCGTGGTGGTCGCCCCGGTGGTAGACCCCGAAGTGGTTTCGATGTGCGAAGGGCGCGGCGAAATTCATGTGCGCGCCTTCGATGCGGGTGACGTCGCGGGTGTAGTGCTAGCAATCGCGGCAACCAATGACGCAACCGTCAATCGCCATGTCTATGAAGCGGCGCAACGCCACGATGTGCTGGTGAACACCGTTGACGACGCGGCATTGTCGTCGGCAATTTTTCCGGCAATCGTCGATCGCGATCCGCTGTTGATCGCGATTTCCACCGGCGGCCGGTCACCGACATTGGCACGGCGCGCGCGAGCATTCATCGAAGCGCGCCTGCCACAGCGACTCGGCCACACTGCCGAGGCGCTGGGGCGCTGGCGGGCACGTGTTACGCGTGCCATTCCGGATGTGCGTTCGCGGCGCAGGTTCTGGGACGACGTGCTCGACGGCCCGACCGCGAACCCGATGTACACGGGTCATGTCGATCGCACCGATCTGCTGATTCAGGAACGGCTGCAGAACTGGGATCGCAACGCGCCGGGCTTCGTCTCACTGGTTGGCGCCGGGCCGGGCGATCCGTCGCTGTTGACGCTGAAGGCGCTGCAATGTCTCGAACGGGCCGATGTCATCTTTTACGACAATCTCGTCTCACCCGATATCGTGGCGATGGCGCGACGCGACGCGCGGCGCGTGTACGTCGGCAAGCGTCGCGCGTTTCACGCGGTACGCCAAGCGTCGATCAACGAGATGTTGGTGGAAGCGGCGCGGGGGGGTGATCGCGTGGTGCGACTGAAGGGTGGTGATCCGTTCATCTTCGGGCGCGGCGGCGAAGAAATCGAGACGCTGGCAGAGCAGGGCATCGCATTCGAAGTAGTTCCCGGTATCACCGCCGCGCTGGGTTGCGCCAGTGCCGCCAACATTCCGCTGACGCACCGGGACCACGCGCACTCGGTCCGCTTCGTAACCGGCAATCTCACCGGTGACCGGGTCAATCTGGACTGGCCCGATCTAGCCAAGTCTGACCAAACGCTGGTGGTCTACATGGGCCTGCGCGGATTGCCGGAAATTTGCCACGAACTGATTGCGCACGGCATGGACCCGACGACGCCAGCCGCGCTGATCAGTCACGGTACGCTCCCCGACCAACGCATCATCGAGGCAGGCATCCAGTCGTTGCCGGACGCCGTTTCCGGCGCCGAAATGCACGGCCCGACGACGCTGATCATCGGCCGCGTTGTGGCACTGCGCCAGCGTCTGGAATCAAACCGATCCCGAGCCTAAAGACAATTGGTAGGCCGCGGCAGTCCCGCAATCTTTGCAGCGAGCTTAGCCGGGTTGCCCGGAAACAGCGACAGCAGATAGAGGCTGCTGCCTTTTTCGGGGCCGATCTGCTGCGCGACCAATCTCACCAACGGACGCATTGCCGGCGATACGCGCGTTGTTGCGTAGAACTCACGCAGCGTCTCGATGATCGCCCAATGCGCGGGTGTCAGCGTAACGCCTTCGTGCAGCGCCAACGCCTCGGCAACGCTCGGATTCCAGTCGGCGAGATCGAGTAGATAACCTTCCTTGTCGACCCGCACGGCTTCAGCTCCAACTGACGATCGGCTGATGCGCTGCTACCAGATCGACAAATGCGCCGTCGTCGATCTGTCGAATTGACTCCGCAACACGATCGCCGATCCCGCGCGTTGCAATGTCGTCTGCCAGCGCGTACCACGACAACTCCCCGCCACGTGAAGCAATCCGCGCGAAGATGGCAGCAACCCCGCAAAGCACACCGTTGCCAATCAGCAATACCGCGTCGCCCGGCGTTGCGCCGCGCAGACAATTCGACAGTGCCGCGCTGTGCGCGCCCGGCGTGTGGATGATGTGCAGTGCTGCCATCAGTCTGGTATCACGACGTCGTGGGATGCGATCAGAGCCCGGATGCCGCGACGTGTCAGCGACACGGTGGGTAGCGCGAGGGCATTGCGCGTCAGGCCACGCTGCTGCATTGCAGAGCGCTCGACATAAATGTCCTTGACGTCGTATGTCGGCAGGGCGCGGTAGCCTCGCACCGCGTTGTCGAGTGGCGCGTCGATGTGGAGCAGCTGATAAACGCCATCGCCGATGAACAGCATCGAGACTTGCTGCTCGAACGCTGCACCGACCAGCACTTCGTCCAGTGTTTCCAACGCCAGTGCGCCGCGGTTTGGCGGGTGTGTGACCAGAAACAGGATACGCCGCGATGTCATGCGCAGAACGTGATGAATCGGTCGGCTTCGATGGCAGCCTCGATCAATTGCCCAAGTCCGACAATCTGATATGGCATTTTGACGTTTGCCGCGACGCGTTCGTAACGGTCTGCGTCGATTTGGCTCAATACGCCTCGACGCAGCGCAGCCGCGACGCAGACAGCCAGTTCGACGTCGTTCTCCGTCGCGAAGCGTGCCCAGTCCGCGGCAATGTCCGGCTCGCCCTGTGGCGAAACGATCAATGCATTCGCCAGGTTTACGCCGGCGTGGTACAGAAACACGCGATGAATCCGATGGCCTTTCGCAAGCGCCGCGCGTGCGAAGCGCAGAGCAATTCGGGGCGCGTCGCTGTTGGCCGCATCGCCGTGGACGGCAATTGCGTAGATCATGCTGGTTCACGTAATTTATGAAGGTCGTATCGCCCGGCATGATATGCGTCTGACCGATGCGAGGCGAGGCCGCAGTCCGAGGCGTGGTGCTGCCGTTGCGTTACCATCGAAAGGCGCTGACGCATCCTACGGAGCTGTTGTTCATGTTGAATGCTTTCAGATCAGTTGGGGTGTCGGTGTGACCGCGGCCGAGCACGCCGACGCGATCGTACTGTTCGGCGTCACAGGCGATCTTGCGCACCGCAAGATATTCCCTGCGCTGTACAAGCTTGCCGCGCGCAATCGTTTGCATGTTCCGTTGGTCGGCGTTGCGCGTGCCGGCTGGAATGTCGAACGGCTTCAGACGCAGGTGCGCGACGGTGTGAACACGTTTGTCACGGACGTTGACTCCGAAGTGCTCGATCGCTTGACAGCGGCGTTTCGCTACGTCAATGGCGACTACAACGATCTGAATACATTTGCGGAACTGCGTCGCGCATTAAATGGCGCTCGACACCCGCTGTTCTATCTCGCGATACCGCCCAGCATGTTTCCAACCGTGTTGAATGGGCTGGGCGAATCAGGGTGTTCATCCGGCGCGCGCGTAGTCGTCGAGAAGCCGTTCGGGCGCGATCTCGCATCGGCACGGGCGCTGAACGATGATTTGCACCGGCTCTTTGCCGAGGAGGATATCTTCCGCATCGATCACTATCTCGGCAAGGAACCGGTTCAGAACCTGTTGTATTTTCGTTTTGCAAATTCGTTCCTGGAACCAGTGTGGAACCGAAACTTCGTCAAAAGTGTCCAGATCACGATGGCCGAGCAATTTGGTGTCGCCGGAAGAGGGCGCTTTTACGAAGAGGCCGGCGCGATTCGGGACGTCGTGCAGAATCATTTGTTGCAGGTCGTCGGCCTGCTGGCAATGGAACCGCCAGTGAGCGGCGATCGCGAATCGATGCGAGACGAGAAGGTGAAGGTGTTTCGCGCAATGCGCCCGCTCAGTGGCGCCACGCTTGTACGGGGCCAGTATGTGGGCTACCGGGATCAGCCCGGTGTCGCCGCCGACTCCCAGGTGGAGACCTATGCGGCGATGCAGTTGCACATCGACTCCTGGCGCTGGAACGGTGTGCCGTTCTTCGTGCGCGCCGGGAAATCACTCCCAGTCACCGCAACCGAGGTCACCGTAGAACTGAAGCGACCTCCCTCACCGGTGTTCGGCGAGGTGGCACCAGGCTCAAATAACTACGTGCGTTTTCGATTGGGTCCCGACGTTGAGATTGCGCTTGGCGCCCGCGCGAAATCAGCCGGTGAAGGGATGACCGGTGAAAATGTGGAGCTGTTCGTGTGCCACCGGCACAGCGACGAGATGGACGCCTATGAACGATTGATCGGAGACGCCATACTCGGGGACGCAACATTGTTCGCCCGTCAGGACGAAGTGGAGGCGGCGTGGCGCATCGTCGATCCGATTCTGACATTGGAATCGGAAGCAATACCGTATCGCGCAGGCAGTTGGGGGCCAGCGCGTGCGGACGATATGATCGATGCATTCGGCGGTTGGCGCGCGCCGGAAGGGGCCGATGCCGGCGCGCCGTCAGCACAGCGCTCGAACGATACCAAGCGGCCGTAACGGAGCATGCCAGCGCACGAACTCTCGCGTCGCTGTGCGGGCGTGCTGTGTCATATCGCGTCGCTGCCGGGGCCTGCCGGTACACTCGGTAGTGGCGCGCACGCGTTTCTCGATTTCATCGGCCGGGCTGGTCTATCGGTGTGGCAAATGCTACCGCTGAATCCACCGGACAGGCATGGATCTCCGTACCACAGCGCGTCATTGTTCGCATTGCACACTGCGTTTCTCGATCCGCGACTCGGTCTCAATACGGACGAACGATTGGCGGCATATACCGCCTACCAGGCCGACGCATACGAAAAGTTCGCCGCCGAGCAGGCGTACTGGCTGAACGACTATTGCCAATATGAGGTCGCCTCACACAAGCACGGCACAGATTGGTCAGCATGGCCCGCTGCACTGCGGAATCGCGATGGCGAGGCGCTGGAGGCCTTCGATCGTGCGCACCACGCGGAACTAGACCGCCTGCGCCACGCCCAGTTTGCGATCGCGCACGGTTTCGCCGCATTGCGTCGCGAGGCGGCATCACGCGGCGTGCAGTTGTTTGGTGACATGCCGCTCTATCCGGCGTTCGATAGCGCAGATGTGTGGGCGCACCAGGAACTGTTCCAGTTGAACGATCAGCATCAGCCGCGCCTTGTTGCCGGTGTGCCGCCAGACTATTTTTCGTCGACGGGCCAGCTATGGGGCAACCCGGTTTACGACTGGGACGCAATGGTCGAGAGTGGATTCGTCTGGTGGATCGAGCGCATGAAATCCCAATTGCGTCTGTTCGATGTCGTGCGTATAGATCATTTCCGCGGTCTGGACGCGTACTGGGCAATTCCACCGGGGGCGCCTAGTGCCGCAGCAGGCTCATGGCAGCCGGCACCTGGTCGCGCGTTACTCGGTAAGTTTCGTGAGTGCTTCGATGCGCTGCCAGTTGTGGCCGAAGACCTCGGGGATATCACGCCGCAGGTGAACGCCCTGCGGGATGAGTTCGGCTTGCCGGGGATGCGGGTGGCACAATTCGCGTTCAGCGGAGACCCCACCAATCCACATCGTCCGGTCAACTACGTCAGAAACACGGTTGCCTACACCGGCACCCACGACAACGACACGACCCTGGGGTGGTACCAGCGCCTGGATGCAGCGACCCGCGGCGAAGTGGATCTGTTGGCGGGTACCGATCAGCCGATGCCATGGGCACTGATCGAGTTGGTTTTTCGCTCGAGCGCGAACATGGCCATCGTTCCGATGCAGGATTTCTGCGGTCTTGGCAGCGCACATCGTATGAATACGCCGGGCATCGCCGACGGTAATTGGGCTTGGCGCTTGGATGGAAATCGGCTGACCCGCGATCTTGCAGCGCGGATCAGAGGGTTACTGACAGAGACCGGTCGGGTTTGAGAATGATTCCCGCGAGCGGCGGCAACGTGAGTACCAGCGACTGCGGATGCCCCATGCACGCGGTACGTTGCGTTGCACAGTCGCCGGCGTTGCCGAGGTTCGACCCACCGTAGTATGCCGAGTCGGAGTTGAAAATCTCCCGATACGCGCCTGCCACGGGTACGCCGATACGGTAGCCGTGGCGCGGTACCGGGGTGAAGTTCAGTACGACGATTGCGACGTCGCCATCATTGCGGCGTTGATAGCTGATCACTGAATCGTTGGCATTGTCGCAGTCGATCCATTGAAATCCTGCTGGATCCCAATCCAGACTGAATGCGCGCTGGTGGCAATAAAGTTCGTTCAGCGTCCGCAGCATTTCAAAGACGCCGCGATGCGGCGCAAAATCGAACAGCTGCCAATCCAGCGTACCGTCGTGGTTCCATTCGTCGCGCTGGCCGAACTCGCCGCCCATGAACAGCAGCTTCTTGCCGGGCATCGTGAACTGATAAGTGAACAACAGCCGCAGATTGGCAAAGCGCTGCCAATCGTCGCCCGGCATCTTCGCAAGCAGCGACGCCTTGCCATGCACGACCTCGTCGTGCGACAGCGGCAGCACAAAATGCTCGCTGTACGCATACAGCATGCCGAACGTCAACTGGTTGTGATGATATCTGCGATGGACCGGATCGACCGCGGTATAGGCCAGCGTGTCGTTCATCCAACCCATGTTCCATTTCAGCGTAAAGCCCAATCCGCCGGCATCGGTCGGCTGTGTAACCTGCGGCCACGCGGTCGATTCCTCGGCAATGATCATGGTGCCCGGCGACTCGGCATGTGTGACCCGATTGAGTTCCTTGAGCCAGTCGATTGCTTCGAGATTCTCGCGACCGCCAAATCGATTTGGTAGCCATTCACCGTTGGCGCGCGAATAGTCCAGATACAACATCGACGCGACCGCATCGACGCGTAACCCGTCGATGTGGAACTCGAGCAGCCAGAACAGCGCGCTGCTGGTCAGAAAATTGCGCACTTCGTTGCGGCCGTAATTGAAAATCAGCGTGTCCCAATCGCGGTGCTCGCCAAGCCGCGGATCTGCGTGCTCATACAATGCAGTGCCATCGAATTGCGCAAGTCCGTGCGCGTCGCGCGGAAAATGTGCCGGCACCCAGTCGAGCAGCACGCCGATATCGTGCTGGTGCAAGTGATCGACGAACCAGCGGAAATCGTCCGGTGACCCGAAGCGCCGCGTCGGTGCGAAATAGCCGAGGGTCTGATAGCCCCAGGATGCATCGAACGGATGTTCGGTGATTGGCATTAATTCGACGTGACTGAAGCCAAGGGCTTTGACGTGTGCAACCAGGTTCCGCGCGAGCGTTCGATAATCGAGAAACGCGCCATCATCGGCGCGTTGCCAGGAACCCAGGTGAACTTCGTAAATCGATATCGGGCGCTGCGCAGGCTGTTGCCCATGTCGTCTTGCCAGCCAGTCTGCATCATCCCACCGGTGCGCAGAAGGAGCGGTAATGACCGAGGCGGTTTCCGGCCTGAGCTGGTACTCGCGTCCGTACGGGTCCGCCTTCAGCATGACCGCGCCGGTACTGCGATTGCGAATCTCGAATTTGTAGCGCGTGCCGGCGGCAATCTCCGGAATGAACAGACACCAGATGCCGCTGTTACCTTGCGCGTTCATCGGGTGGCGTCGACCGTCCCAGTCGTTGAAGTCGCCCACGACACTGACGCGCTCTGCGTTCGGTGCCCAGACCGCGAAGCGGATACCGCCGAATCCATCCATGATGAGCGGCACGGCGCCCAGCACGTCGAATGCATGTCGCAACCGGCCTTCGTTGAACAGGTACAGGTCATCCTGGCTCAGATCGGTGCGAAAGCTGAAGGCGTCGAGCTCGACGTGAGTGTGGTTCGCCCGGTCGCGCCAGCTCAATCGGTAGTGAACGTCGATCGAGGCACTCGGACCGTGCCACTGAAATATCCCGGGCCATTGTGTGGTTTCGAGTGAGGGACCGTCGACGACGGAGACCACCTCAGCGTCCGGTAGGAACACCGTGAGTAGCGCGCTGCCGTCACGCCGTTTGCAGCCGAGCAGTTCCGATGGCGCGTAATCGCGCGCCGCAAGCAGCCGTTCGATTTGGCGTGGATCGACGCGTAACGTCATCGAGGTGTCGCCGAGTTGTCGCTGAGTAACGCTTCGTACAACTGCACATAGCGCGATGCGCTGGCCCGCCACGAGAAGTCGCGCGCCATGCCGTTGCGTTGGATCGCACGCCAGCGAGCGAGGTCGCGAGAATCCGCGATTGCGCGACTGATGGCGTCCAGCAGTGCGTCCGATGTGGCCGACTCGAAGAAGAAGCCGGTGCCGTGTGTGCCCGAGACGGGCTCGACCGTATCGATCAGGCCACCGGTGCGGCGCACCACAGGCACTGTGCCATAAGCCTGGCTGTACATCTGATTCAGGCCGCACGGCTCGAAGCGCGAAGGCATCAGAAATATGTCAGCGCCGGCCTCGATCTGGTGCGCAAGGCGCTCGTCATGACGCGGCACGTATGCGACGCGACCGGCATACCGCCTGCTGGCAGCGTCCAATGCGGTTTCAATCGCTGCCTCGCCGTTGCCCAGCACTGCGAGTTGTGCCGGCACCGATGTCAGCGTGTCGAGCAGCGGCAGAATCAGATCGATACCCTTCTGGTGCACCAGCCGACTGACGACACCCAGCAGGGGCAGTTCGTCCGCATCGAGCCCCAACGATGCTTGCAGGGCGCGTTTGTTGACGAGTTTGCGTTCGAGCGACGTCGCAGAGTAGGGCGCGTCCAACATCGGATCGATCGCCGGATTCCAGACGCTGGTGTCGATGCCGTTGACAATGCCGTGCAGTACCGCTGCGCGACGTCGAATCAACCCCTCGAAACCACAGCCGTATTCGGAAGTTTGAATCTCGGCTGCGTAGCTGGGACTGACGGTTGTAATGCGGTCGGCAAACGCAATGCCGCTCTTTATGCAGGACATTGAATCATGGAACTCGATGCCATCGACCGACCAGAGATCGGCCGGCAATCCTAGCCGATCGAACGTCGCGCGGTCGAAGTTGCCCTGATACGCGAGATTGTGAATGCTGAAGACGCTGGGCGGCGCGGTCGCATCCCGTTGCAGCCACGCTGCGGCAAGCCCGGTCTGCCAATCGTTCAGGTGGACGACGTCGGCACGAAAGCCCGAGACCGTCGGCTGCGTCGCCAGCCACGCGATGGCGCGCGAAAATAATCCGAAGCGATCGGCGTTGTCCGCCCAATCGGTGCCATCCGCGGCGAGATACGGGTTGCCGTCGCGTCCGAACAGTTCTGCGCACGCGACCAGCCACATTTGTTGGCCCTGCGGCGCGGTCGCTTCGAATATTTCAACGTCGAATTGGCCCAACTGCGTCTGCGCGATTAGCCGCTGTCGATCCAGGCTAGCCAGCAGACCCGCGTACGCCGGCAATACAACGCGAACGTCGCAGTGCAGCGTTTGCAATGCCAATGTCAGGCCCCCGGCCACGTCCGCGAGCCCACCGGTCTTGATCAAAGGTGCCATCTCGCTGGCGGCGAACAGGACACGTTGCCGGCTCACGAACTCCTCCGCACTACATTAGAACCAGAGCATTAGATCCAGAGCATTCGACCCATTTCGAACGGATGTGACAATAGCTCGTGATATGGATACATGCGGATCTGATAGGTCTGCTGGCCGGAGAACGGAGGCGTCAACGCGAGCCGGAACGCGGTTTGGTTCACCGCGCTCGATGGAACCTCGATCGCGGTGAACGTCTGTGGCGGGTGCCCGATCTGAGCCACGACGCACTCCACACGTACGTCATCAGGCGTCAGGCCGACGAGATGCGCCTGCAGATCGATGGTAATCGCTTCGCCGTGTGTGATGTGGCGGGGCGGCGGGTCGACGCGCTCCAAGCGTACGCCTGACCACTGTTCCGCGATACGTCGTTTCCAGTCTGCGAGTTGCTCGGCGGCGCCGTCGCGACTGAGCGCGCGGTTCTGACGCGCCGCCGGACTGTACAGATTCTCGGTGTACTCACGCACCATGCGTTCGGCATTAAAGCGCGGAATAATCGTGCGCATCGAGGCTTTTGCCATTCGAATCCATTCGTGCGACGCGGTGGATTCAAAGTACGAAGGGATCACGTGGTTTTCGATCAAATCGATCAGGTCCCGGCCCTCTTCGCGGAATCGATATTCACTATCCCACGCAAGAGCGTGCGGTTTGATGCCCCAACCATTGCTGCCATCGAACCCTTCTGCCCACCAGCCGTCGAGAACCGACAAGTTGATTGCACCGTTGATCGCCGCCTTCATGCCGGAAGTGCCACTGGCTTCCAGCGGAAATTCCGGATTGTTGAGCCAGACGTCCACTCCGGCGACGAGTTTGCGCGCCAGCGCCAGATCGTAGTTCTCCACCAGTAACACCTTGCCGATGAATTCCGGTTTCATCGACAACTCATAAATCTGCTGGATCAAATGCTTGCCGGGTTCATCGTGGGGATGGGCCTTGCCGGCGATGATCAACACGACGGGACGCGCTGGATCGTTCAGCAAACGCACCAAACGCTCACGTTCCGAAAAGACCAACGTTGCCCGTTTGTACGTCGCGAATCGACGCGCAAATCCGATGACGAGAACGTCTTCGGCCGGCAGTTGCAGCAATCGCGTGGCGCGATCAATCGTCGAAGACGCCACACCGTTGGCTTCGTGCTGCAGGCGCAACCGTCTGTCGACGTCGGCCAGCAACTCTGCGGTCAATTCCTGTCGGATGCTCCAGAACTGATGATCCGGAATGGTATCGATGCAGGACCAATATTCGGGTTCCGACAGCTGGACGCGCCAGTCGCTGAAGCGGACGTTGAACAGGTTGACCCATTCCAGCGCGAGAAACGATTGCAGATGAACCCCGTTGGTGACGAACGCCATCGGATTTTCGTCAGGCGGAATCTCCGGCCACACATAGTATTCGTTCACGGACGCGACCCGTCCATGGACTCGACTAACGCCGTTGTGGTGGCGCGATCCGCGTAGCGCGAGCGACGTCATATTGACGCGGTCCGGTTCGCCGTTGTGGGCGAGTTGCAGCAATTGACTGGGTTCGAGCGCAATCGAATGCAGGTACGGACCGAGGTGCTGTTCGATCAATCCGATTGAAAATACGTCGTGACCGGCGGCGACCGGTGTATGCGTGGTGAACACCGTGGCTGCAGCGACGTGTTCGAGTGCGGCCGCGAATGAAAGGCCATTGGCGACCTTTGCATGGCAGCGTTCGATAATTTGAAATGCGGCGTGACCTTCGTTGAGATGCCACACCGTCGGTCGAATACCGAGCGCATCCAATGCACGCACACCGCCGATGCCCAACACGATTTCCTGCATGACACGCGTCGATTCGTCGCCCCCGTATAGCCGGTGCGTGATGGACCTATGGGTGTCATGGTTGCCCGGGAGATCGCTATCGAGCAGGTACAGCATCGTGTGCCCGGCGCGGCCGCGCCAGATGCGCAGTTGCACCTGTTCGTGACCGATCGGCACCGTGACGATGATCTCGTCGCCGTTCTGGTCGCGGGCAAGTTGCAGCGGCAGATCCTCCAGACGCGTGGTGGTGTACTGCTCGACCTGATAACCGCGCGCATCGATGCGCTGTTCGAAGAAGCCCTGGTGATAAAGCAGGCCGACTGCGACCAGCGGTACGCCGAGGTCGGAGGCGGCTTTGCAATGATCCGCCGCCAGAATACCGAGCCCGCCGCTGTACAACGGCAGGCTTTCGTGAAAGCCGAACTCGAAGCAGAAATACGCAATCAGATCCTGTTGCGGATCCAGGTGCTCGCTGAGGTCCATCGGCATGCGCCGCGTGTGATACGCATCGTAGGCGGCAATGACACGCTGATATGCATCCAGATAAGCGGGATTGTGGGCGGCCGTATCGAGATCGGCCTGTGCTAACCGGCGTAGAAACACACCGAGGTTGGCATTGCAGGCGTCATACAGTTCGCTGTTCAGTTGCCTGAACAGATAGCGAAGGTCCCTGTCCCAGGTGTAAATCAGGTTCGATGCCAATTCCGGCAGGCGCGGCAGTTCTGCAGGAATCTGCGGGCGAACTTCGAGTGAGAATCGGGTGCCGCTCATGTGTTCCCGAATTCTACCGGTGCGTGGGTATACTGTCATTGCAATCGAGTCATTGGGTCGTTGCGAGCCGCATGATCCAATCGGCTACGTTTATCAGCCGGGTGGGTGCAGTTGTAAAGATGAAACTCGATCCGTCGCAGCGTTACGTCAGTCGGTTGACACAGCGAACGCTTGCACTCGTGATGGCGGGCGGCAAAGGTAGCCGGTTGGGTGAGTTGACGGAGTGGCGCGCTAAACCCGCGGTACCGTTCGGCGGCAACTTTCGGATCATCGATTTCACGCTGTCCAACTGCATCAACTCGGGCATTCGCCGTATCGGCGTGCTGACGCAATACAAAGCTTACTCGTTAATCCGCCACGTGCAGCGCGGCTGGGGATTCCTGCGCGGCGAGTTCGACGAATTCGTCGAACTGCTGCCGCCGCAGCAGTGGCTCGATGAGCGCTGGTACGAGGGTACCGCCGATGCGGTGTTTCAGAATCTCGATATCGTCCAGCGTCACGCGCCGGAGTTCGTGCTCGTTCTGGCCGGCGACCACATTTACAAGATGGACTACGGTCCGATGCTTGCCCGACACATCGAAAACCAGGCAGATTTGACAGTGGGTTGCGTGTCGGTGCCTTGGGAACGGGCGAGCGAGTTCGGGGTGATGTGCATCGATTCATCAGGTCGCGTCAATGCGTTCGACGAAAAACCGTCCGACCCTGCGCGTTCTCCCAACGACCCGACCAAGGCAGTCGCGTCGATGGGCATCTATGTGTTCAATCGAGAATTTCTCGTCGAGCAATTGCACATCGATGCGCGTGATCCGACATCGGTTCACGATTTCGGCAAGAATGTGATTCCGCGGTTGATCGATGCGTGCAAGGTCTATGCATATTCATTCGTTGATCCCGACGGCGGCGAAAGCTATTGGCGCGACGTGGGTACGATCGATGCGTTCTGGGAGTCGAATCTCGAACTTGCGCAGGTCGTTCCGCCACTGGACCTCTACGACCGCGACTGGCCCATCTGGACATACCAGGAGCAGTTGCCTCCTGCCAAGTTCGTTTTCGACGATTTCGATCGCCGCGGAACCGCAGTCAGTTCACTGATCGCCAGTGGTTGCGTCATCTCCGGTGCGTCGGTGTCGCGTTCGCTGCTGTTCTGCAATGTGCGCGTCGATAACTTCAGCGTCATCGACGAAGCAGTGGTTTTGCCTGACGTGATGATCGGACCGGGTTGTCGGCTGCACCGCGTCGTCATAGACAAAGGCTGCGTGATTCCCGCCGGCACGGTCATTGGCGAGGACGCGGATGCGGACCGCGCCCGCTTTCACGTTACGCCGACGGGGGTCACGTTGGTGACACCGTCGATGCTGGGTCAACGCTATTCGGCGAAAGCGATTTGACGCCTTGCTGTGGAAACCTCAGCGCGTGTGTGCGTTGTCACCACGCTCGAGCGGATCGCGCAACGCGCGGCCGGCGCCGACAAACTCCAACGACACTGAGTTAATGCAGTAGCGCAGACGCGTTGGCGGTGGCCCATCCGGAAACACGTGGCCCTGGTGGCTGTCGCATCTGGCGCATCGCGTCTCAATGCGGACCATGCCGTAACTCGAATCGCGTACTTCAACAACGTGCGATGCATCGAACGGCGTGAAGAAACTCGGCCACCCAGTGCCGCTTTCAAACTTCGCCGCGGCGCGGAACAGTGGCAAGCCGCAAAGTCGGCAGCAATAGGCGCCGTCTTCCTTGTTGTCGAGCAACCCTCCGCAGAACGGTGCCTCGGTGCCGTGCCGTAGCAGCACATCGGCTTCTTCGCGCGACAGGTTCGCCTCCAGCAACGCGCGTTCGCGGTCATTTGGGGGCGTCAGATCAAAGGCCGATTGTGAAGTGGAGTGAGCGGGACTGTTCATGGTTGCTACCTGTCGTGACGCGTGCTGGCTGCACAGTTGGTTTGGTTTCCAACACTTAGAGTATCTTGGCGATGTCTCGTTCGATGGTCTCGGGTGTATCGGTGGGTGCGTAACGCTTGACGACTTTGCCGTGTTTGTCGATGAGGAATTTCGTGAAATTCCACTTGATCGCTTCGGTTCCAAATAATCCCGGCGCCTGCTTCTTCAGATATTGGTACAGCGGGGTCGTGTTGGTGCCGTTGACATCGATCTTGGCAAACAACGGGAAGCTCACGTCATATTTCAACGAGCAGAAGCGCTTGATCTCTTGTTCGTCGCCAGGTTCCTGATGACCGAACTGGTCGCACGGAAATCCCAGCACAACGAAGTCTTTGTCTTTATACCGCCTGTATAGCGCTTCGAGGCCGGCATACTGCGGTGTGAACCCGCATTTCGAGGCGACGTTGACGACGAGCAGAGTCTTGCCTTCAAGGTCCGCGAGTGCGTGGTCGGCACCATCGATGGTTTTTGCTTGGAGTTCGTACAGGCTCTGCATTGACGCTTCACTCCGGTGAGATTCGCCCCGCGCACGGCAGGTGCAGTTTACTCCAAGGACCCACTGCCGTGACGGGGCGAGGCGCCTCCAACGTGCGGAGGTTTATTTACCGACCGTGCCACCGGCTTCGGTGCATGCCGATGCGGACGGCTTCGCGAGAAAGCCCATGCCCTTGCACGAACCTTGCCCTTTGCAGGCGTTCTGATCAGTCTTGCAATCGTTGTGGCCCTTACAGGAATTGATGCCGTAGCAGTGCACAGCGGCCTCCGTCGCACCTTCGGCGGCGAATGTTGGTAGCGCTGCGAACGCGCCAACTGCGGCAAGCGCAAGCGCGGCACCGGTCAATTGTCGTCCGTTCATGAAGTCTCTCCTCGATAGATCGATTTTTTGATTGGAGCGCCGATAATGACACCGGCGTGCATGGAATGAACAGAGCACGTCTCCCAACGCGGGTGTTCGACCTATGAGTACGTCGATAGCCGCGAAAAGGTTACACACGATCTGGCACGGTAAGCGTTCGCGATCGGCCAACGCATGCGGAACCTCTACGTGGGCGAAGCGCCACTTTCCCACCCGTTGCGACGGCGATCGTGATGAACGGGAAAAGCCTAGTTGAATCATTAGGATAGTGGCGGAGGGGGAGGGATTCGAACCCTCGAAAGGTTGCCCTTTGCTGGTTTTCAAGACCAGTGCATTCAACCGCTCTGCCACCCCTCCGGCGGGCGAGCGATTATAGAAGAGTTGCGCGACGGGGGACTAACCGAATCCGTTTGGATATCGTGATTGCCAAAGCCACGCGTCCCGACACATGGCGTTGAGGTCGAACTCGGTGGTCCAGCCGAGATCGCGGCGCGCCTTCGTGGTATCGGCCCAACACTCGGCGATGTCGCCGGGACGTCGAGCGACGACACAGTAAGGGATCTCTCTTCCAGACGCTTCCTCGAAGGCGCGAATGGTTTCCATCACCGATGAACCCCGGCCGGTCCCGAGGTTGTGCACAGTCAGCTGCGGATCCCGCGCCGATAAAAAGTCCAGCGCCGCGAGGTGGCCGCGTACGAGGTCCACGACATGGATGTAGTCACGCACGCCGGTGCCGTCGCGGGTGTCGTAGTCGTTGCCGAAAATACGTAGATGTGGCCGTCGACCAACGGCTACCTGCGCGATGTACGGCAACAGGTTGTTCGGCGCGCCGCGAGGGTCCTCACCGAGTTCGCCGCTCGCATGCGCGCCGACCGGATTGAAATAGCGCAGCAGCGAAACCCGCCACTCGGGATCCGAAGCGTGCAGGTCGCTCAGCATCTGCTCGATAATCAGCTTCGAGCGCCCGTATGGGTTGGTGGCGCTGGTTGGCAGATCTTCGGTCGCTGGAACGCGCGCAGGGTCGCCGTAGACCGTTGCCGAGGAACTGAACACCAACGTTTTGACCGAGTGCGTCTTCATCGCATTGACGAGATGCAACGTGCCCGTCACGTTGTTGTCGTAGTAGCGCATAGGTTGCTCAACGGATTCGCCGACAGCCTTGAGACCGCCGAAATGGATCACCGCGTCGATGTCGTGCGATGCGAACACGCGCATCGAGGCAGCTCGCATCACGTAGATCGCCTTGAACGAATTCCAGCGAGCGATTGGTGATACGGCGTACCGCATCGAGCGACTTCACGCTGCTGTTCGACAGGTTGTCGAGCACGATGACGTTGTGTTCAGCATTCAGTAGTTCAACGCAGGCGTGGCTGCCGATGAATCCGGCGCCGCCGGTTACGAGGATGGTGCGGCTTCGGTCAGTCATCATGATGTCCTAACTGATATTTTTCGAGCAGGCCGTACAGCGTCGGCCGCGAAATGCCGAGTAGCCGCGATGTGTGCGCAAGATTGTTCTTCGCGCGTGCGAGCGCTCGCGTAATAGCTTTGATCTCGGCTTCGTCGCGAACCTGCTTCAGCGAAAGCGGCAACGCGTCGTTGTCGCTCTCCATATTTGTGTCTAGGTCGAGATCACGCCGTGTAACCTGCGCGCCGTCGACCATGATGACCGCGCGTTTGATCCGATTCTCCAGTTCGCGAACGTTCCCCGGCCAGTTCCAGCCGTTCAACGCAGCCACGGCGTCATCGGCCAAGGTGAGCTTTCGATCCGGCGCGAAGCGCTGCAGAAATGCGCGCGCAAGCAATACTGCATCGTCTTCTCGCTCCCGCAGAGCAGGGACGTTGACGGTCAGTTCCGCCAGTCTGAAATAAAGGTCTTCCCGGAATGTTCGCTGGACCAACATTTCGTCTATGGGGCGATGTGTAGCACATACGACACGCACGTCTACATTGATCAGCGCGTGTCCGCCGACACGTTCCAGAGACCGCTCTTGCAGGAACCTGAGGATTTTTGCCTGTAGCGGCAGCGGCATATCGCCAATTTCGTCAAGAAACAGCGTACCACCGTCAGCCATCTCGATGCGCCCCTGCTTTCGCGCGACCGCGCCGGTGAATGCGCCTTTTTCGTGTCCGAACAGCTCGCTTTCGAGCAGGTTCTCTGGAATCGCGGCACAGTTGATGGCAACGAACGGGCGTTCGCGGCGCAGGCTCAACTCGTGTACCGCGCGTGCGACGAGTTCTTTGCCTGTACCCGTCTCGCCCAGGATCAGAACGCTCGCATCGGTTGGTGCGACCCGTTCGATCAGCCGGCACAGGTCCTGCATCTTCGGGCTGTCGGAGATGATTCCCGCCAGCGGCATGGGCGCCTGCGCTGCGATGAGCTTGCGGTTCTCCTGTTCGAGATCCGCGAGACGAAATGCGCGATCCACGACGAAACGCAGGGTATCGGCATCGATGGGTTTGCGGTAGAAATCATACGCGCCAGCAGCAATTGCCTGCACTGCATGGTCGTGTTCTTCGCGTCCCGTTATCACGATGACCTTGCAATCCGGGAGCAGGGCACGAATCGAGTTGAGGATGCTGAAGCCAACTTTGCTGCCGCCTGGATCGGGGGGTAAGCCGAGATCCAACGTTACAACCTGCGGGGGGTTGCGTCGCACTGCGCCGATCGCATCGGTCTCGTTGGCGGCGGTGGCAATTTCGTAATCCGCATCGGCGAAGCACCAACTCATCTGCTTCTGCAGGCCGGGATCATCCTCGACGATCAGCAGTTGCCGCGCCATCATGCGATAGCCTTGGTTTCAGTTGCCATCATCAGTGGCAAGCGCAGCGTCATTTCGGTACCGACTCCACATTGGCTGCGTACCGACACGTCGCCACCGAGTTCTCGGACGTATTCACGACACTGGTAAGCGCCGACCCCGATTCCGGCAACACCCTTGGTCGTGACAAACGGCGCGAACAACTCGTTTTCGATGAACTCCGCATTCATACCATGCCCGGTGTCGGCCACGGTGACGCTCGCCCAGACGGCTGTCACAGCGACACTTACCTGCACGGTGCCACCTGCGCTGGTTGCGTCCTGGGCATTCTGTACGACATGAATCAACACGGTGCGGAGACGATCCGCGTCCGCGCGGATCAGGATCGGGGCACCCGACGGCTCGAGCGGCTCGAAATGCGGATGCGGCTGTTGCGTCATCCGGTCGTGAACTGCCTGCTTGACGATTGCGACCAAATCGACGTTAGTGACGGTCGACTTCGGTTCTTTCGCGCGAAGATGATTGACAAGTTTCGTCATGCGCGCGACGGCGTTTTCGGTCGTCGTCAACATGTCATCGATGAAAGCAGGGTTGCGCTTGTGCCTTTCCGCATTGTGCAACAGCAGACCCAGTTGGGCGTTGACGGTCTTCAGATCGTGAATGACGAACGCCGACATCTGGTCCATCGCGCGCAGTTGCTTTGACGCGGACAACACGCTGTCGGCGTGCTGCAGCGCGAGGAACGCGGCCGTCTGGCGGGCGATCACCTTGAGGATGTCGTAGTCCTCCCACATCAGTTTCATCGGCATCGACGGCGGCCCGATTGCGATGATGCCGAAGAGCCGATTTTCGATCGGTAGCGGCACGAGAAATCGCGCGGCTTCGAGTTGCTCGAGATCGGCGCTGAGATCCAGACCGTTGTAGCTGGAAGACGAAAGACGGTACTCATCGAGATCGACGATCCAAGGGAGGCGGTCGAAAAATGCGGCAGCCGAGCGTGAACCAGCAGGTGACAGCGGCATGCCCCATTGGCCGCCGCCAATCTGCGCCATCGGAAGCAGAACGTCTTCATTCGATAGGCGCCAATAGGCACCTGCATTGGCGTGCAGGAGATCGGTCAGTGCATGGATCGCGCGCGTCCCCAAACTCTCGTCGACGTTGGTTTGGGTCAACTCCCGGGTCACCCGCAGCCATTCGTCACGATAGTCGTACTTGAACGCGTAGAGATTACGAGTGATCGCCATCCGAAGCGCATTACGAACCTTGCCGGACACCGCCACTACAACGAAGCCGATCAGCCCGGCGCAGACGAGGAACACCTGAAAAACATCGCCCCACTCGCCACCAAAGAAACGTACGTAGTAGCCCGCCGTGCCCATGATCAGCAGATAGCCGCCAGTCAACAGCAGTGACCCCGTGCGGAAAACGAAGCTGCGTGAGAGGTTGACGTTCATCGGGTGGGATGCGTTGCGCAGCGATGCGATCAAAATGAACGGTGCCGCGACCGCGTAGATGTACCCTTGCGGCGCGAGCAGTTTGAGATTCATCGCCCTGAACAACAGCGCATCGGCATAGAGCGCAAATCCATACGTGAACACGATGCCCAGACCAATGATCAGAAACTTGATGTTCCACTGATGATCGCGGCGTGTGTTGCGCGCCACCTGCTCCAACGTGACGATCCCAACGATGCAGAAGAACAATTTCAGCAGTAGCGGCCAATCGAGCGCATCGAAGTATTGGGGCAGGCTCAGCGTGAACAGCGCGACGGCGTAGACCGCGGCAGTCAGAACGACGATCCCAGCCTGGCTTCGATAGACCGGATTTCGAAAGCGCTCTACGTCGATGCCGAGAATTCGAGTCAGCAACGCGATCCAGGCTACGTAGGCGGATATTTCGAGCATGTCCGTGACTGGCCGCTGCCCCAACGAAGCGAACGCACAGAACCATGTCGTCGTCAGTGCCGACGCAATCAGTGCCGCGCGGCCGCTGATGCGTTTGGACCAGCCGTAGATGAAGAAGAGGACGAGAACCGCGTACGCAACCAATCCGATCAGGAGTCCGCTTGCGGCCACGGTCTCGAGTTGGCGGTACACGACCTATCCGCCTTGGTCAACGCCGTAGAAGGTTCGATACCAGTCTACGAACCGGGCAATGCCGACTTCGATCGGGGTCGCCGGCGCATAGCCGATGTCGCGCGCCAACGCGGTCACGTCGGCATAGGTGGCGGCGACATCGCCGGGCTGCATTGGGAGCAGGCGTTTGTCGGCCTTGCGGCCCAAGGCGTGTTCGAGGACTTCAATGTATCGAAGCAGTTCGATCGGATTGTTGCTGCCGATATTGTAGAGGCGATAGGGTGCCGATCTGGAGGTGGCGGGTGAATCACCGTTGTCTGAGTCGGTCTCGGCGACGGACGCGGTCGGGACACGGTCGAGCACCCGCACGACGCCTTCGACGATGTCGTCGACATACGTGAAGTCGCGCCGATGATGGCCATGGTTGAATACCTCGATGGGTTTACCGGCGAGGATGCATCGCGTGAAATGGAATAGCGCCATATCGGGCCGTCCCCACGGACCATAAACCGTAAAAAACCTTAGCCCTGTTGTGGGGATCTGAAATAGATGGCTGTAGGTGTGCGCCATCAATTCGTTGGTCTTTTTCGTCGCAGCGTACAGGCTTACAGGGTGATCCACGTTGTGATCGACCGAAAACGGCATGTGTTCGTTGGTACCGTAGACCGAACTCGACGAAGCATATACCAGATGCGCAGTGCCAATGTGTCGCGCGCACTCCAGCACATTGAGGAATCCGGTGACGTTTGCGTCGATGTAAGCCTGCGGATTCTCGAGCGAATATCTGACTCCTGCTTGCGCCGCGAGGTGGACGACCCTGTCGGGGTGCTCGCGCTCGAAAACAGCCCGAAACGCGCACTGGTCGGTGATATCGAGCACCTCATTGTGGAAGCCGCTACGGTCGAGCAGGCGTTGGAGACGCGCCTTCTTCAGCGCGACATCGTAGTAGTCGTTGAGGTTGTCGACGCCGACCACCGTGTCGCCGCGATCGAGTAATTGCGTGGCGAGATGGGAACCGATGAACCCCGCGCTTCCAGTAACGAGGACTTTCACCGCGCGCTCAAAGCCGGGCCGTCGTGCACTGTTTCGGAAACAGATGCTTGACGTCGAACATCACGCACTGGGATTTGCCGAGCTGGCGAATCGCCTCGACGCCCATTTCGCGGAATTGATCGTGCGCGACGGCGATGATGATCGCGTCGTAGTGCTCTTGCGGCAGCGAGTCGATCATCTGCAGCTGATACTCTTCGGCCGCGTCGCCGGCGTGAACCCAGGGATCGTGGACATCTACGTCGGCGTGGTACCGCTCTAGCTCCCTGACGAGGTCGACTACGCGGGTGTTTCGGATGTCCGGACAGTTTTCTTTGAACGCCAATCCGAGGATCAGCACCTTCGAGTCGACGACGTGAATCTTGCGTTGGGTCATCAGCTTGACAACCCGGTCCACAACGTGGGTACCCATCGAATCGTTGATGCGGCGGCCAGCGAGAATGATCTCGGGGTGATAGCCGATTTCCTGTGCCTTGAAAGTCAGGTAGTACGGATCGACACCGATGCAATGGCCGCCCACCAGCCCCGGACGAAACGGCAGGAAATTCCATTTCGTACCCGCCGCGAGCAGCACTTCCTCAGTGTCGATATTCATGCGCTCGAAAATCAGCGTCAGCTCATTGATCAGCGCGATGTTGAGATCCCGTTGGGTGTTTTCAATTACCTTGGCGGCTTCTGCGACGCGGATGCTCGACGCGCGGTGCGTGCCAGCGCTGACGATGGAAGCATACAGGCGATCTACGAAGTCGGCCGCTTCGGGGGTAGAACCGGAAGTGACTTTCGTGATGGTCGTCAGCCGATGCTGCTTGTCACCCGGATTGATACGTTCCGGACTATAGCCGGCGAAGAAGTCGCTGTTGAGGCGTAGCCCTGACGTCTGTTCGATGATCGGCAGACAGACCTCTTCGGTCGCACCGGGATAGACCGTAGACTCGTAGACAACCACATCGCCTCGTTTGATGACTTCGCCAACGGATCTGCTCGCCGAGCGCAACGCGCCAAGATCAGGTCGCTTGTAGGCGTCGATCGGTGTTGGAACGGTGACGATATAGACATTGCAGTCTGCGATGTCTCGCAACTGCGTCGAATAGCTCAGCTTGGTCGCCGCGGCGAGTTCGTCTGGACTGACTTCGAGTGTTGAGTCGCTGTTGCGACGCAACTCCTCGATTCTTGCGCCGTTTATGTCGAACCCGACGGTCGGGTAGCGCCGTCCGAATTCCACAGCCAGCGGCAAACCCACGTAGCCCAAGCCGACAATTGCGGGGCGCACGTCGGTGAGTTCTGTAATCAGCATGTCCAAGCCATCCAGTGTTTGGGTGTATTATGCCGAGGACTCCGCGGCCAACTGTGACGACCTTGTAGTCTGAAGTAAACCGACCGGCGGTGCCCGTGCGTTACAACGCTTTACAGGCGTGACCGCATGCCGCAGGTAGAATTCCTGCATTCCGCCGTAGGTGTATCCATGAGCACGATTGAACGAGCAGCAGCTCGACTAGGATCCATCGGGAAGGTCCGCGCCGAACCGGTTGTGCAGGAGACATCGGCCACCGCTTTGGCACAGGACGATTCATCGTTGGTGGGCCGGGTCAACGGCGAGGTGAGCACAGGACCATCCGACGTCGGTGCACCATTGATTGCGTCGCCTCGTATCGGTGGCGGGTTTTGCGAAATCGATGTCGACGCACTGACGGCCGCCGGTTTCGCCACTCAGCAGAACGTCAATGTCGAAATCGCTGTGGACTTGCGACGCATCAAGCGTCCACTGCTGATGGCGGTAAAGAAATCGGCGGCGCTCCGGCACCATGATCTGCCGCATAATCTGATCCTGGTCACGAGTGCGTTACCCGGTGAAGGCAAGACGTTCGTGTCGATTAATTTGGCGCTGAGCGTTGCGGCGGAACTCGATCGCAGTGTTCTGCTAGTGGACGCAGACGTCGCCAAGAACGATGTGGCTCGAGTGCTCGGGGTAAACTACGAGGTCGGCTTGACCGATCTACTCGAGCGCCGGAACCTACATACCGAGGACGCCGTTCTGCAGACAAGTATCGAATCATTGTCGTTGCTTCCGTCGGGTCGAGTGTTGCCCAACGTGGATGAGTTATTTGCCAGCGACAAGATGACGCAACTGATGCGTGAGCTTGCGGAACACGACCCCAATCGGATTGTCATTGTTGATGCACCGCCGTTGCATGCCGGAACCGAGGCCTCGGTATTGGCTCGAATGGTGGGCCATGTGATTGTGCTCGTCGAAGCAGACAAGACACCGCAAGCAACTGTCACCGACGCATTGCATCAGTTGAAGGGCTGCGAATCGGTCAGCATGGTTCTAAACAAGGCGCGACGGCACTCATCGGACCACATTGCCTATGGATATGGTTACGGCTACGGCAGTCAAGGGAGCTAGCAGGGATGTATCGGGAGTTTTTTGCGCTGACGGGTAAGCCGTTTCAACTTTCACCGGACGCGCGATTCTTTTTCCCCAGCAAAGAGCACAAGCGGGCGCTGTCGTTTCTGCAATACGGTCTCGGCCAAGGTGACGGATTCATCGTCATCACCGGCGACATCGGTACCGGCAAGACGACGCTCGTCCAGACGCTGCTATCGGACCTCGACCCCAAGGTCGCCGTCGTTGCAAACATCGTCACGACGCACCTCAAAGAAGACGATCTGCTGACCTTGGTTGCGTATCAGTTCGGGCTTCGCCCGGGCAGCGCGAACAAGGCTGCATTGTTGCGCGATCTGGAGCAGTTTTTCCTGCATCGCGCGCGTGAAAACAAGCGCGTGCTGCTGATCGTCGATGAGGCGCAGAACCTGCCGCCACAGTCCGTCGAGGAACTGCGGATGCTGTCGAACTTCCAGTACCAGGCCAAGCCGCTGGTGCAGGTGTTCCTGCTCGGCCAGGAGGAGTTTCGCGCCACACTGCTGTCGCAGGGCTTCGAACAGCTGCGTCAGCGAATCATAGCGACGTATCACCTCAATCCACTGGACGCTGAAGAGACGCGTACCTATATCGAGCACAGATTGGGACTGGTGGGTTGGAATGCCGATCCGACGTTCAGTGATGAAGCGTTCGAGCACATCTACGAATTTACCCAAGGCGTTCCACGGCGCATCAACAACCTGTGCGACCGCACGCTGCTGTTTGCATTTCTCGAAGAGTTGCACGCGATCGACGGCGAAGTGGTGCGGTCGGTCGCCGATGAAATCGGGAACGAGTTCATCGGCGCGGATCTCGACGAGCCGAAAGCAGCGTCGCAGTTATCCGAACCCGCGACTCAACCACTCGAGAGCATGGCACGGATGATGTTCGACAAAGCCAATGTTCAGCAGCGGCTCGGCTCGCTGGAGCGCGCAGTCGATACGCTGGGCCACGGCCTGAAGGAAGAACTCGGCGAGATTCGCGGACTGCTCGTGGAACTGGTCAGGGAAGTCCAGGCACAGCGCGACAAGGTCAGCGAATTGTCGAGGCGCAAACGCGTTTCCTGAGACGGCGTCGCGAATATTCCGTTAGCGGCTCTCTAGTGAAAGTCGCGCGATGCGAATCGCTGTGTATCGGTGGTTTCGCCGAGGGTTTCGAGCAAGGCCGTATGATCGATTACATGCCCGGCGATCACATGAATCACTTCGCCTTCGCGTTCGACTTTTCCGTTGATCTGCAACAGTTGCCCCTGTAACAGTTCGGCGCGGTAACGCTCCAATACCGAAGTCCATACCAGCACGTTGATGTTGCCGGTCTCGTCTTCGAGTGTTAGAAACACGACGCCCGACGCCGAACTCGGCCTTTGCCGGCATGTGACCAGACCGGCGACTCGAATCAATTGACCGTGCCGATAGCCGCCCAGGTGCTGTGCGTTGCGGCAATCGCGCAGCAACGCATGATCACGCAGCAATTCTAACGGATGCGGACCCAACGTCAGGGTCAGGTAGCTGTAGTCCGCGAGCAGTTCCTGGCCTGGTGTTGGCGCGGGCAGTTGCACGTCGGTTCGATAGGCCTCGTCACGATCGGCAACCTGCCATAACAATGCACTCGACGGCTGGATGGCAGCAACATCCCAGTGCGCCTGATAGCGGTGTCCCGACAGGCTGGCAAGTGCGCCGGCGCGGGCCAGGCAGGTCAACTCGGCCCTCGATAGCATTGCGCGTATCGCCAGGTCTTTGCTGTCGCGAAAGGGTTGCTCCACTTCGATGCGCATTCCCGCTTTCTCACCGAGCCCCTTGATCAGACGCAGCCCCAGACGCAGCGCGCCTTGAGTACGACTGACCTCATAGGGGCTCTCGAGCGGCTTGCTTCGAGTCTCCAATTTATGATCCCAACTGCTGCATTGCACGTCGACCGGGCGGGATTCGATGCCATGCCGGTGTGCGTCCTGAATCAGTTGGGACGGCGAATAGAAGCCCATCGGCAGACTGTTAAGCAGGCCGCAATAGAATGCCGCCGGCTCATGACGTTTCAGCCATGCAGAGACATACACCAGCAGCGCGAAACTGGCGGCATGGGATTCCGGGAAACCGTATTCACCGAAGCCCTTGATCTGTTCGAATACGCGTTGCGCGAAATCAAGATCATGGCCGCGCGCCAGCATGCCGTCGATCAGTTTCGCTTCGAACTGCTCCAGACCGCCGCGCCGTTTCCATGCCGCCATCGCACGACGCAACTGGTCCGCTTCGCCGGCGCTGAAACCCGCTGCAACCATCGCAAGCTCGATCACCTGTTCCTGGAAGATCGGAATACCGAGCGTGCGCGCCAGCACGCCGCGAACCGCTTCGCTGGAATAAGTGACCGGTTCCAGCCCCTGCCGGCGACGCAGGTACGGATGCACCATGTTGCCCTGAATCGGCCCGGGCCGAACGATGGCCACTTCGATGACGAGATCATAGAAGGTGCTGGGTTTGAGGCGCGGCAGCATGCTCATCTGCGCACGCGATTCCACCTGGAATACGCCGACGCTGTCACCGCGCTGCAACATCTGATAGGTCTGTGGGTCTTCCGGCGGAATCGCGCCGACACGGAGTTGCGTGCCGTGAAATGCGTTCAGGTGATCGAGTGTCTTGCGAATCGCGGTCAACATACCGAGGCCGAGCACATCCACCTTGAGCAGGCCGAGCGCTTCCAGATCGTCTTTGTCCCACTCGATCACCGTGCGGTCTTTCATCGCCGCATTTTCGATCGGCACGAGTTGAGCAAGCGGGCCGCGTGAAATCACGAACCCACCGACGTGCTGGGACAGGTGGCGCGGAAAACCCAGAATTTCCTGCACCAGAACCAGGAACTGCTGCACGGTCGAACTGTTCGGGTCGACGCCGGCCTTGGCACAGCGCGCCTCAAGCACATCGTGCTTGTCCCACCACGCGAGCGATTTCGCCAACAGATCCACGAGGTCCAGGCTCAGGCCCAGCGCCTTGCCGACGTCCCGCACAGCGCTGCGTGGCCGGTATGTGATCAACGTGGCGGCCAGTGCTGCGCGGTCACGACCGTAACGCTTATAGATGTACTGGATCACTTCTTCGCGGCGTTCGTGTTCGAAGTCGACATCGATATCGGGCGGCTCATCGCGTTCGTTGGATACGAATCGTTCGAACAGTAGATGCAGGCGCGACGGATCCACCTCGGTGATGTTCAGGCAATAACACACCGCCGAATTGGCCGCCGAACCGCGGCCCTGACACAGAATACTTTTGCTGCGCGCGTATTCGACGATGTCGTAGACGGTGATGAAGAAATACTCGTACTGCAACCGGCTGATCAGTTCGAGTTCGGCTTCGACCAACGTTCTGACGTCTTCCGGGATACCATCCGGCCAGCGCCGCGCGGCGCCGGCCAGCGTGATCTGACGCAGGAATTCACTCGGCGTCAGATGTGGCGGCACCAGTTCTACAGGATATTCGTAGCGCAATTCATCGAGCGAAAAACGACACCGCTCGAGCAGCGTCACTGATTCCTGCAGCATCTCGGCCGGATACAGCGTGCGCAACCGGGCGACCGGGCGCAGGTGACGTTCGCGGTTCGCGTGCAGCGCGCTCCCCAGCGCTGCGACCGATGACTTCCGACGAATCGCGGTCAGTACATCCTGCAGCGGTTTGCGCTGTGCAACGTGCATGTGCACGTCGTTGGTTGCAACGATCGGCAGGTCGAGCCGCATCGACAGGGTCAATGCGACGGCTGCGAGGTCGAGATCGTCGCCATTCTGCAATAATTCCAGCGCGATCCACAGATGCGGCAGTGCGCTATGCAACCGACGGCCCTGATCCAGCAATACGCTCATCGTCGTGGTCATCGGTACCCACAGCGCGAAGCACTCCGCGACACCCCAGCTCAGATCGTCGATAGACAACCTGTAGTTGCCTTTCGGACTGTCGTGACGCGCGCGGGTAATCAGCGTAGACAGTTGTCCATATGCGACGCGATGGGGCGCCAGCAGTACGAGCTTGATGCCTTCGGTCAACAGAAATTCGGCCCCGATGACGAATCGGACGCCGCGTTGCTTCGCTTCGACATGCGCCCGCACGACGCCCGCCAGTGAACACTCATCGGTCAGCGCGATGCCGCGGTAACCGAGTTCCGCCGCGCGGGTGATCAGTTCATGGGGATGCGATGCGCCGACTAAAAAGCTGAAATTGCTTTTGCAGTGCAGCTCGGCAAAAGCGTCAGGCGAAATAGCCATGGATGAACCACGCTCCCACACCATCGACGAATACCCAGCATTGCGCGCCATCCGCGTGACGGGCGACGAAGTAGTCACGTTGCGCCGGGTCGTGCACGCTGGCCGACGCCCACCACCCGGTATCGATTCGTTCCGGCCCGCGCAGCAGAGCCAGATGACGACGCTGCACGGGCTTCGGTTCGGCAAGCAGCCACAGTGGCCGACGGATTGCCGCTCCTTGCGAAGACGCGAGCGATGAGGGGGGCGGCGAACAGAGTGGCGAACCGACCTTGGAAGCTCGCAAGACCTGAGTTCGTACGCTCGGCGCTGCCGGTTCCCATGCGAATTCGGGCCGGTGATGATTATTCACCAGGATGCCGGAGCAGGCGCCGTCTCCAAGTCGCGCTTTGAATTGATCGATGAGTTCGCCTGAAGAACTTCCTGCATGTCCGGCTCGGGTGAACAGCGATGCACTCTCCGTTTGCCATGGTGCGAGCCGAACCGAGCTCAAGCGCAGCGAAAGCACCTCATCGGGTAACTCCAGCACATCGAGCTTCAGCCGGCTGATGGACAACAAAGTCTGTTTGCTTTGCTGGGGTTGCGCGAATTCGATTTCCATTGCAGCGGCATGCGAACTGCCGTGCGAATCGAATGGTACGAAGCGCCAATTGATGCGTATCACGCCGAGCTGGCGGGCGATCAGCCAGTTGCTCAGGTCCTGAGCGAGGCGTTGCATCGGAAAGGCCAGCGCTTCCTTGTTCGAAATGCTCTGCAGAAAATTCAGTTCGGTAGTGAAGCCGGCTGTGGGTGTGATACAGATGCGTGGATCCGGCCGCTGCCCCGATAGACGCTCCAGATAATCGAGCAGCTTGATGCCGAAACGGCGGCCCAGTTCGACGGTAGGTAATCTGAGTAGCTGGCCGAGCGAAGCGATGCCCATATTCGACAGGCGTTCGATCGTGTCGTGATCGCATTCCGTATGCCGTAAAGAGATTCGCCGCAGCGCTGTAAGGGTCAATTTTCTGACGTCATCCGCCATTGGCCATCGAGGTAACTCGACATTTTCCCGAGCGCGAGCCAGCGCGAGTGCTGCTAACGGCGTATGCGCAATGCCGATTTCGATCCGATGTCCGAATTCACCAAACATGTTGATTAAGGCGCGCTTCAGGCCATAGAGACCGCCGAACAATCTGAGGCTGCCGCTGACCTCGAGCAGAATCGCCGCTGGTGCGTGAATACTGATACCGGCGCTGAATCGATACGTCGCATCGGCGAGGAAGCGCAACCGTTCATGCTCTGCGGCGATATCGCGGCAGAAGTGCACGAGACGATGACTGATGCTATGAGCCGTCGCGAGGCTGCTGCCGAGTACAACGCCTTGGCCTTCGGCCGCCGCATTGCACGCCACCACGCGATTATCCTGTATCAGCACCACCGGTCGATCTTCGTCCGGCATCCGCCGGGCGCATACCTCGAGGCCTAGAGATGACAGTTGTGCACAGAACCACAGCATATTTACGGGCCGCCGCCGGATGCCGATTGCGTGCTGCGCAACGTCTGCGCAGCCGTAGCAGACGTAAAAGAAGTGGCGGGTTGGACGGGGTGTAGGCTTCGCGCGCGCCATTGCGTCAGTTGTTGGCGAAGATCGCAGCGCGTGATGCGGGCCGTGCGATACGCAAGTTCCAATGTCAGCCGTTCGACGGGCCAACCGCCACGACGCTTCAGCACTTCGATGTTCGAATGATCCGGCGTTGCTGCCTGCCGTATCAGGATGCGCAGTTCCGCCATCGATTGACGCTGCGCCGCGCTGCTCGGGCGAAACAGCACGGCCAGAGACTCACCGCGCCTGGCCGCCAGCTTGAGGCGCCGTATGTCTTTTACCGTCAACCTCGGTTCGTCGAGCCAGGCGAGCACCGCACTACAACTGCCCGACTTGACGGCCTGCTCGAGCGCCCACAGCGCATCTGCGTGCGTTTTCGGCTGCACCAGCAGCACCTTGCCAATGTCGATACCGATCTCGGTCAACGCCGGTGCGTAAGGAATGTGAGGCGGATTGATCCAGGTTATCCAGCGCGCTTCCTGGGCGCTCAGCTTTGCCAGCGCCGGCGCCAGCAGACGCAATTCACCGATGCCGGTCTGGGTGGACAGCAACTCGACGAGCCCGGCCTTCGGCCAGCCTCGATCCGCCAGCAGCGCATCCAGCGCCGGATAGCCGGTGCTTATCGTGCGTGTATTCGGCTCTATGCGGCCCGCGCGCCACAGATCGGGGTGGGCAAGCAGTGTCTCCTTAGAAGCAACGGCAGCGGCGGGGATAGCGGCGGAGTGCTCGGCCATGATGACTGTTCTACTGGCATTGCAGGGCTGATCAAATTACCTGTATATATATACAGTATCAAGTAGTTTTTGGTTTTGGCGTTCCTTGGCTTCAATGACACGTTAGCGGGATGCTGAAAGAGCATCCCGCTATCCGGCGGATGGATCCGCCGGCATTTTTCGAACACCTAAGTGTTTGAAAAATGGAGGGGCTCGCAAGCCATGGATGGCTGAGAGCCCCAAAAACTCCGCAAATGCGGAGTTTTTCAGCAACCTGTTAGTGTGCAGTGTTCTCGTTCCAACAAGCGGTCCAAATAGGCAATCAGATTGGGACACTCATTTAGGAGTCCGTCAGCGTAACCCCAGCTGACCGTGTATCCGACAATAATGTCCGTGACCGAAAAGCGATCGTCGACAAGATATCTCGTCCTTCCGAGGACGGTATCCAGCGCTGCGGCGCTCCTTTTGAACAACATCGAGTTCTGTTCGATTATCCCGGCCACGTGCTGGCTCTCCGGTAACACAAAATCGAGTGAGTTGATCTCACTGCTTTGGACGAAGGCTTCCATCTCGGCCAGGGCAAAGCTGACCCACTGGTAGTGCAGGTTGCGTGACCAAGTACCCGGCTTGGCAATCAGCCCCTTCTCCGGAACCAAGTCAGCAATTGCAGTCGCAATCGCTGCCGACTCGAACAGCGGTCGTCCGTCGATTATCGCGGCGGGTAGTTTGCCAAGAGGGTGGACACGGCGAAGTTCTTCGCTGCCAATAATCTCGACGTGATTGCCAATCGACTCGTATTCAAGTCCAGCCTCCAACAGCGTCCACCGAACGCGAGCCGATCGGGTGGGCCCAAGTTCGAATACTTTGATATCTGCCATTGGTTTCTGTTCTCGAGGTACTCCGCCTGCCCAGGGACCCTCGCAATGATCATCCAGGCGTCCACGTCGCCACCGACGACGCAACCGATGCCCTATGCGTCGCCTTGATCGACGCCGCATCACGCAAAACCTTCACGGCTGTCTTTAAGAAAAGAACCGCGATCCCGACGCCGACGATGACATCGGGGAGTTGCGAAGCGAAAGCCCAGACACAGAGGCCAGCGAACAGAACCGATACATTGGCGATGATGTCGTTGCGCGAACAGAGCCAGACGGATGTCATGTTGATGTCGTCAGCACGGTGACGCCACAACAACCCCAGACACACCGAGTTGGCGGTCAGCGCGAGCAAGCCGATGACTCCGATGATCTGAAAGCTCGGCACCTCCGGAAACAAAACCTTGTATCCAGCTTGCGCGAGCACGAATACCCCGAACCCCATCATGATCCAGCCCTTGACGGAGGCAGCGCGCGCTTTCCACAGATCGTTGCGTGCAACCACGTACAGGCTGAACCCGTAAACGAGCGCATCGCCGAGCATGTCGAGTGAATCGGCAACGAGCGCGGTCGATGACGCCAGCAACCCCGCCGCACATTCGACGAAGAACAACAGCCCGTTGATTGCAAGAACCGCAACGAGAACGTTGCGTTGGCGAAGCCGCAGCTTATCGATCTCACATTGTGTGTTGGCGCAACAATCGCTCATCGAGCGAGCCCCAGCGTATTCTCAGGATCGAGTTTAGCTTACCTCGCTCGGCCTCCGGAACGGATAACATGGCGGCGGGGCGCTGGCTGCTCATCTTGCGCACAGCACAATCTTCATTCGAAACGAGGATCTCGGATGTCCGCCATACGTCAGACCCTGACGCTTTTTCTGGCTCTCCTGCCGATTGCCGCCGCGCACGCCGATTTTGACAAGGCGGCCAGTGCTTTCGCGGCAGGCGACTATGACGCGGCACTGGTCGAACTGCGTCCGCTCATCAAGCGGCACGATCCGCGCGGCGAGTACGCGATGGGTGTGCTCTACGAGAACGGTTTCGGCGTGAAAAAAGATTTGCCGCTCGCGGCCGACTGGTATCGCAAGGCCGCCGAACAGGGCAACAGCGATGCTCAGTTCAATCTTGGTGCGATGTACGAACATGGCGTCGGTATGCCGGTGGACTATGCGCAAGCCGCGCGCTGGTACCGACCGGCCGCCGAGGCGGGGGACATCGATGCATTGAGCAATCTGGGTGTGCTTTATGCAAAAGGGCAGGGCGTGAAGCAGGACAAAGTGCTGGCCATGGCGCTGTACAACGTCTCGGTGGCATATGACCGGCAGAATGGCCCGACTCGAGCAGCACAGAACCGTCAGATTCTGGCCAATCAGATGCCGCTCGCGGATGTGCAGAAAGCTCAGACCTTGACCACCGAGATGTTGAAACCGGACAACTTCAAGCCCGCGTTGGTGGCTTACCTGGCAGACAAGTAAAGGCTGCCGCACGCTATCGATCGGCCCTACCTCTCTGTTACAGGGGCCTGATGGATGCGCTCCGATGGACGGACCCGATGGATGCCGCTTGCCACACGTATGGCCTCGTCATAGCATCATCGGCACTCTTGATTAAGGTATTCGCCATGCGCGTGATCGGCACAGTCCTCGAAGAGGAATCCGGCAAACCACTGCAGGGCCTGCAGGTCCGGGCATTCGATAAGGACGTCTTCTTCGACGACAAGCTCGGCGTTGCGATCACCGATGCCGCCGGTGCATTCAGAATCAACTACTCATCGCTGGATTTCAGCCTCGTAGAAGGTCTGGAGACATCTCCCGAACTCTATATTCGCGTTTTCGACGCGACCGGCAAAAAGCAGCTCTACACATCGAAGAGCGAAATTCGCCGCAACGTTCAGGTGGAGGAGGAGTACACGATCAAGATCCCAAAGAGCAAGCTCGCGTAACGATCTATTGACAAAGCTATCCGTTGACATTATTCCCGCGCCCGATTCCGTAGTAGCTGAAGCCGAGTTGGCCGAGGTAGTTCGGGTCGTACAGATTACGTCCATCGAAAATCACGGGCTCGCGCAGGCGTGATTTCAGCGCGCCGAAGTCGGGGCTGCGGAATTCGTTCCACTCTGTGATCACCACCAACGCGTCGGCGCCTTCCAGCGTTGCGTCGCGGCGTTCACACAGCGTGAGACCGGCCTGATTCGGATACAGCTTCTGCGCTTGGATTCGTGCCGCCGGGTCGTATGCGCGCACCTGCGCACCCCGTTTCCAGAGGCCCTCCATCAACGTCCGGCTCGGTGCTTCGCGCATATCGTCGGTATTGGGTTTGAAGGCCAATCCCCAAAGCGCAAATGTCCGCCCGCCGATCTCGCCGTCAAAGTGCTGTAGAATTTTATCCAGCAGTACGTGCTTCTGGCGCTCGTTGACGAGTTCCACGCCGCGCACGATCTCCGCTTCGTAGCCGTTCGCTGTTGCCGTGTGCAACAACGCCCTGACGTCCTTCGGGAAACAGGAACCGCCATAGCCCGCGCCGGGGTAGATGAAGTTGAAGCCGATGCGCGGGTCGGAGCCGATGCCGCGTCGCACGGCTTCGATATCCGCGCCGAGGCGGTCTGCCAGATTGGCGAATTCGTTCATCAGACTGATGCGCGTGGCGAGCATCACGTTGGCCGCGTATTTGGTCAGCTCGGCGGAGCGCACGTCCATGTGCAGGATGCGATCGTGGTTGCGATTGAAGGGTGCGTAGAGTTGTTCAAGCGCTCGCGAGCTGTGGTCGTTGTTCGAGCCGATGATGATGCGATCGGGCTTCATGAAATCGTTGATCGCCGCGCCTTCCTTCAAAAATTCCGGGTTCGACACCACGTCAAAGTCAATTCGCGTGCCGCGCTCCGTTAACGCGTTGGAAATGGTGCGGCGCACTTCATCGGCGGTACCTACCGGTACCGTCGACTTGTCGACGATGATCTTTGGCGAGGTCATGTGGCGCGCGATCGAACGCGCGACATCGAGTACATAGCGCAGATCGGCCGAGCCGTCCGCGGCGGTGGGTGTGCCGACTGCTATGAACTGGATTTCGCCGTGGGCGACCCCCGTCGCTGCGTCGTTGGAAAATCGCAGCCGACCGGCGTCGATGTTGCTGCGGACCATCGAATCGAGCCCGGGTTCATGGATCGGGATTTCACCGCGTTGCAGCGCGGCGATCTTGGCGACATCAACATCGATGCACAGCACCTGATTGCCCATTTCGGCAAAGCAGGTGCCCGTTACCAATCCGACATATCCGGTGCCAAACAGCGTGATGTTCAACGATGCCTACTCGTAAGGATTTGAAACGGCCGTCAGCCTAACAATGTCGACGAGGCGATTCGATGTCTCGGATGTAAGGCGGATTCGCGCCGATAGCGGGCTATAGCAGGCTAAAGTACGACCTCGATCAAACTCGGCCCGGGCGTAGCCAGCGAACTCGCCAACTGGTTATTGAACTCCTCCGCGGTGCCGGCGCGGGTTGCCGGCACACCCATACCGTTGGCCAGCTTCACCCAATCCAGATCGGGCCGGTTCAACGACAGCATGTCCTGTGCCTTGCGGCCCGGATTGCCGGCGCCGACGCGCAGCAGTTCGACCTGCAGAATGGCGTATTTACGATTCGCGAATATCACGGTGGTGACATCCAGTTGTTCGCGCGCCATCGTCCACAGCGCCTGTAACGTGTACATCCCGGCGCCGTCGCCTTCCAACGCCAGCACGCGGCGGCCCGGAGATGCCACGGCCGCGCCCACCGCCGTCGGCAAGCCTTGTCCGATCGCGCCGCCGGTGAGGTCGAGCCAGTCGTGTTGAGGGGCGCCTGCTGTCATGGCTGGAATCGCGAAACCGGATGTAGCCGCTTCATTGACGACGATCGAACCCTCCGGCATCAGACAGCCGAGCGCCTGCGCCGCGTTTTGTGGCGTGAGCGCACCGCGCGGCAGCGTCAGTTCTGCGCGCGATGTCGTCTGTGGTGATGCTTTGCCCGCGCCAAGCGTCTCGCAAAGTGCCTCGAGTGCCGCCAGCGCATCCTGCTCGGGCGTCGCCAGTGTGTGCGGCGTGCAACCGTCCGGCGTCAGTTCGTTGGGCTTGCCCGGATAGGCGAAGAACGTCACCGGCGCCTTCGTGGCGACGAGAATCAGGTGACGAAACGGCGCCAGCACTTCGGCGGCCTGCTCACCGAAGTACGGCACGCGCTGTACTTCAACGCGACCTGCGCCGCGCGCTATACGCGTTACGAACGTGTCCGCGAACAACTGCGCGCCGGTGTGTTGCGCTATGCGGCTGGCAATCATCAGCCCGCGTTCGGTGAGCGCCGCGCCGTTCAACAGCAACGCGCACGGTTCGCCGGAGCGCAACGCGGCGGCCGCTGCATCGATAGCACCAGCGTCCGGCACCATGCGGGTCGCTGCTGATACCGGTTTGGCAGGGCCGGACGCCGGTCCCCACGCGGTATCCGCCGGCAGGATCAGCGTTGCAATCTGACCGGGCGGGGCGAGCGCCGCCGCCACCGCGGCAGCGCCGTCGGCCGCGACATCCTGCGACGATGCCGACGCCTTGATCCAGCCCGATACCGGTTCGGCAAATCCCGCAATGTTCGATGTCAACGGCGCGTCGAGATGGCGATGGTAGGTCGCGTGATCGCCAACGACGTTCACGAGGGGCACCCGCGCACGCCGGGCGTTGTGCAGGTTGGCGAGGCCGTTCGCGAGGCCCGGGCCAAGATGCAACAACGTGCAGGCTGGCTTTCCGGTCATCCGCGCATAGCCGTCTGC
Source organism: uncultured Gammaproteobacteria bacterium (assembly GCA_963735085.1). Lineage (GTDB taxonomy): Bacteria > Pseudomonadota > Gammaproteobacteria > Pseudomonadales > Azotimanducaceae > DATJGR01. The sequence goes on along the minus strand of CAVTJP010000002.1, from coordinate 512,310 downwards.
GGCCCCGGTGACAACGCCTTCGAACAATCCCAACACGCTGCGCATGCCGTCCTGTTTGTCGAGCGCGGCGACAAAGTGCATTTCAGACGTACCGGGATTCGTGAAACACACTTCTACACCGCAGGCGACGAGGGTTTGCAGCAGGCTTTCGGCACCGTTCATGGATGACTCTCCAACAGTTAATGGATGACTCCGAAGAGGAGCGTCAATAGAAGGGGATCGAGTCTACGGCAGCGTCGTGACGATTCCCAACCGACGACATCGGCCGCTTCGGCCGTCGACCGTTGCCGTCGCTTTGCAATCCCACAGCGATCGATTAGGCTCGCCGCCTGCCCGCTCTGGAGGATTCTCGTGGCCAACTGGGACTACGATCTGTTCGTCATCGGCGCCGGCTCCGGCGGCGTGCGGGCCGGCCGCATGTCGGCGCGTTATGGTGCCCGTGTGGCGATCGCCGAGAGCCGCTATCTCGGCGGCACGTGTGTGAACGTCGGTTGCGTGCCGAAGAAACTGTTCGTGTACGGATCGCATTATTCCGAAGATTTCGAAGACGCGCGGCGCTACGGTTGGACCACCGCCACCGCGAAATTCGACTGGCCGACGTTACGCGACAACAAAACCCGCGAGATCGAACGTCTAAATGGCGTCTATCGCAATCTGCTGGATGGCGCGGGTGTCGAAATCATCAGCGGACACGCGCGGCTGGTGGACCGTCACACGATACAGATCGACGGCGGACAAACCGTTACCGCGGAGCGAGTATTGGTCGCGACGGGCGGTTGGCCCGATGTGCCGGATATTCCGGGGCGCGATCATGTCATCACGTCCAACGAAGCCTTCTATCTCGATTCGTTTCCGGAGCGCGCCATCATCGTGGGCGGCGGTTATACCGCGGTTGAGTTCGCCGGAATTTTTCACGGCCTCGGCACCGCGACGACGCTGTTGTACCGCGGTCCGTTGTTTCTGCGTGGATTCGATGAATCGGTTTGCAAATTTGTCGCGAACGAATTGCGCGAGAAGGGTATTGATGTGCAATTCGATGCGCGAGTCGAGCGAGTCGAACGTCTTATCGGCGGTACTCGGCGTGTCGTGCTTGCCGACGGTCGCGCACTCGACGCCGACCTCGTGCTCTATGCGACGGGTCGATCGCCGAACGTGTCGAATCTCGGATTGGCCGACCCAGGTGTCGATCTCACGCCGCGTGGCGCGATTGCGGTCGACGATCACTACCGGACCAACATCGACAATATCTACGCAATTGGCGACGTCATCGATCGCGTTCAATTGACACCCGTTGCGATCGCCGAAGGCATGGTGGTTGCGGACAATCTGTTCAACGGCACCGATCGTGTCCTGAATTACACAAACATCCCGACGGCGGTTTTCTGCCAACCCAATATCGGCGCGGTCGGCTTGACGGAATCGCAGGCAAAGCAGCGCTACCCGACAGTGCGCATCTACGAATCGACGTTCAAGCCGATGAAACACACGATGACTGGCCGCAACGAACGCACCTTGATGAAGCTGATTGTCGACGACGACTCCGACCGCGTGGTGGGTGCGCATATGGTGGGACCGGACGCAGGAGAGATCATTCAAGGCATCAGCGTCGCGCTGACGGCGGGCGCGACAAAGGCACAGTTCGATGCAACCATCGGTATTCACCCGACTGCGGCGGAGGAATTTGTGACGATGCGCGAGGCCGTTCGATGAATCAACGGCATATCGCCGCGGCCCTGGCTTTGCTACTGATGCTGTGTGGTTGTGCCACCAAATCGTCAGTGCCACTCGCCAACACACCGGCAAAGGCGCGCAACGTGATTTTGTTCATTGGCGATGGCATGGGCATCGCAACTGTTACCGCTACCCGAATACTGGACGGCCAACGGCGCGGCGAGTCCGGCGAAGACAACGTGCTGTCGTTCGAACGTTTCCCGCAAACGGCGTTGTCGAAGACGTACACATACGATTATCAGGTGGGGGAGTCCGCCGGCACCATCACCGCAATGATGACCGGCGAAAAGACGCGCAGCGCGGTGCTTGGTGAATCGCCATCCGTTACACCGGAGCAATGCACCGGCGCCGCCGCAGCGAGCATTGCGACGTTGCTCGAACAGGCCGCCGACCGGGGCTTGTCCACCGGCATCGTCACCACAACGCGGATCACACACGCCACGCCGGGTGGAACGTACGCCCATACGCCGAGCAGAAACTGGGAATCCGACGTCTCCACGCCGGCAGAAGCCGAAGCAGCGGGTTGTCACGATATTGCGCGGCAACTGGCGGATTTCTCGCACGGGCACGGCATCGACGTGATGTTCGGCGGTGGCCGAGCGCTGTTTCTACCGCGTGAAACGGTGGACCCTGCCCAGCCCGATCAGCACGGTGCCCGCACCGATGGACGTAACCTCATCGAAACCTGGAAGGCCGGACATCCGCAGCGGGTGTTCATCTGGAACGCTACACAACTGGCGCAACTACCGGTGGCTCCAGCCACCCAGGTGATGGGTTTGTTTTCGATGGACCACCTGCACTTCGATGCTGACCGCGCGACGCAAGCGCCCAGCGAGCCAACCCTGGCGCAGATGACTGCCAAGGCAATCGCCATTCTGTCGCAGAACCCCAAGGGCTATTTCCTGATGGTGGAAGGCGGTCGAATCGATCATGCGAACCATGCCGGAAATGCGTATCGCGCACTCACCGACGGTATCGCGTTTGCCGATGCGGTGGCGGTTGCCGACCAGAGCACGGATGCGAGGAACACATTGATCATCGCCACCGCTGATCACAGCCACACGCTGATGATCAGCGGCTATCCGGCGCGCGGTAATCCCATCCTCGGTAAGGCGCGGGCACCCGATGGCAGCCTCGAAGTCGATGCCACCGGCAAGCCGTATACAACGCTGACATACGCCAATGGCCCGGGCGCGCTGGAGGCGTCGGACCAGCAACCCGCCGGCATAAAATACCTTCCGCATTGGGCGAAGAAATACGACCCAGCGCCGGTTGCACGACCCGATCTGACGAACGTCGATACAACCGCGCCGGACTATCTGCAGGAAGCATTGATTCCGATGTCGAGCGAAACGCACGGCGGCGAAGACGTTCCGGTCTATTCACGTGGCCCAGGATCGGATCAGGTGCATGGCGTCATCGAACAGAACCGGATCTACTTCATCATGAAGAACGCATACGGCTGGCAATAGGGCAGCACTCGCAGCGATCTCAGAGCCGGAAGTCGCAGGCCTCGCAAAGCGCGTAGGTGTGTAGCGGGTCGTCGAGCCGGGCCAGATCGGTGAGTGCGTGTGTCCATTCCGCGAATCGCGCCGCCGTGACCGAGGTGAAACTCATCCCGCCGACGATTTGTCGCAGCAACTGCTCGCGCGTCGACAGCGGCTTCTGAATGAAGCGCACTTGATAGTCGGTGACGCCGGCACGTTTAGCGGCGGCTGCAATGGCATCGGGTAGCTGCCCCAGTTTGTCGATGAGGCCGAGTTCCATTGCTTTGCGGCCGGTCCAGACGCGCCCCTGACCAATCTTGTTCACCTGTTCCGGCGTCATACCCCGGCCACGCGCCACGAGATTGATGAATCGCGTGTAGCCGGTCTCGACGTTCGCCTGCAGAATGCGGCCCATTGGCTCGGAGATGCCGCCCAACGGATCCAGCGCGCCGGCAAGCGGTGCCGAACCCACGCCGTCGCGCGCCACACCTATCGCCGCCAGGCTGTCTTCGAAAGTGGGCACCATGCCGAAGATACCGATCGAGCCAGTTATCGTGGATGGAGCGGCGAAGATCTCGTCGGCGGTCGCCGAGATCCAATACCCGCCCGACGCCGCCACGCCCGCCATCGATACCACGACCGGCTTACCGGATGCCTGCAGTTGTTCGACCTCCTGACGGATTACTTCCGAGGAAATGGCGGCGCCGCCGGGCGAATCGACTCGCAGTACCACGGCCTTGATACGTGCATCGAGCCGCGCGTTGCGTATTAGTTCAGACAGGCTGTCGGCGCCGATCGTGCCGCGTGGCTGGTCACCTGGCAGAATCATGCCGCTGGCGACCACCACGCCAATTTCAGTGTTCGACTGCGCTTCCACGAGATGTGTCGCGCGAAGGTAGTCATTGAAATCGATCTGCTGAAACGTGCCTCCGGACTCGCCGACTTTCGCAATCAGACGTTTGCGCATCTCGTCGCGCGAGATCAGCGCATCGACCAGACCATGATCGAGCGCTGCGCGTCCCATGTCGCCGTTGGCTGCCGTGAGGATGTCTTCGTAATGATCCACATAGTTGCTGAGTTGATCGATTGACTGCTTTCGGTTTGCTGCTACGCGGGACAGGTAGTCTTGCCATAGCTCATCAATCATTTCCCGATTCGCTTCGCGCGCGTCACTGGACATGTCGCTGCGCGTATAGGGTTCAACTGCCGCCTTGTATACGCCGACTCGATAGACGTGGACCTTGACCTTCAATCGATCGAGCAGGCCCTTGTAGTAGCTGTTGTACGCGCCATATCCTGCCAACAACACCTGACCCATCGGATGCATGTAGATGGTGTCGGCGAACGACGCGAGGTAATACTGTGCCTGCGTGTAGGAATCGCCGACCGCAATGATCTCCTTTCCCGCTTTCTTCGCTCGCGATAGTGCATCACCGAGGCCACTGAGGTGCGCCGGGCTGGCGCCGTTCAGATGCTCGAGATCGAGCACGATCACGGCAATTCGGCTATCGGACTTCGCGGTATCAAGCGCGTCGATCAGGTCCTGATAGCGTGTCTCGCCAGCCACATCGTCGGAGCCGAATAGCGCTTCGAACGATGCGGACTGCGCCGTTTGCTCAACGATTGTGCCTTGGGGTGCGATGACCAGTGCGGTCTTATCGGGCACTGTCAGCCTGGTGCCGCTGGACACGACAAGCGCGATCACAGCGACCATCACCACAACGAACAGTAGATTGGCAACGAATACGCGCGCGGTTGTCAGCGCCCGGCCCAACTTGCGCAACCAACCCCCACGCGACGATCCTTCAGCCATCGATTTTCCCGATCACTCAGTTATACAGTTACACAAGGGCCGCGATTGTCCCGGCATCGACCTCAAAATGAAAGCGCAGCCCGAAGTCTTGAGCGCGGGTTGCCGCTGTGCTGAACTGGTTCATCGTTGAATGGAATCGGAGCCGAATGAGTCATCGACGGTGAGTACGAGCGAGAGCAAAACGGAGGAGCGCAGAGTTGTCTGGCGGTGGCGTGACGCGTGCAACGCGGTCGGTGTGCCCGTCGTCGACGGACCGGATATATTCGGTGTCAGCATCGATACGCGGACGCTGAACGCGGGTGATCTATTCGTGGCTTTGCTCGGTGATCCCGGGCCGCGCTTCCATACCGACAGCCGCAGCGATCGCGACGGCCACGCGCACATCGATGACGCGCAACGACGCGGTGCCGCCGGTGCGTTGACGCATCGCGCGAGCGGTACGCTACTTCCGGAACTGCGTGTTCACGATACGCTGGACGGATTGTGGGCGCTCGGTCGCGCGGCGCGCAAACGATTCACCGGCCCGGTGTTTGCCGTGACGGGCAGCAGCGGCAAGACAACGGTGCGTTCGTTCCTGGCAGCCGCACTCGGCTGTGCGCCGGTGTCTGGCAGCCTCAACAATTTCTGGGGCGTGCCGCTGTCGTTGGCGCGTACACCGCAGGCCGCGCCCGCGGCGGTGCTGGAGATCGGCACCAATCACCCCGGCGAAATCGAGCCGCTTGCGAAGCTGGTGATGCCGGATGTTGCGCTGGTTTTGAACGTGCGCCCGGCGCACCTGCAGTTTTTCGAATCAATCGACGCGTTGCGCCACGAGAAGCTGAGCATCTGTCGTGGCCTCACCGATTCCGGGGTCGCCGTGCTTCCGGATGATCTCGATACAACCGGTCTGTCGACGCAGGTCCGTACGCTCACGTTTGGTCGTTCCGATGCGGCCGACGTTTCATTGCGCGAATATCGGCCCGACACGCACCGCGCGACGTTTCGCATCGTCGGGACGCTACTCGAAGCGCGGATACCCGGAGGGGGTGAGCACCGCGCGATGTCGTTAGCTGCAGTGCTCGCATGCCTCGTTGCGGCAGAACAGCCGCTCGATGCTGCACTGGCGCTGCCTGACTCGATCGTTCCGCAGGGGCGCGGTTCACGTGTCTCGATCGGCGGTATCGAGATCATCGACGACAGCTACAATGCGAATCCCACCAGCATGGCCGCGGCGCTGCACGGACTCGCGGATGAACGCGCGCGCAGAACTTTCGCGATACTCGGAGAGATGCGTGAACTCGGCGAGGGCAGTGCGCAGTTCCATCGTCAACTGGCACCCGCCTGCGAACGGCTCGACCGAGTCGCGTGTGTCGGCGCAGGTATGGAGCCGTTGTGGACGAACCTGCGTCCAAGCCAGCAGTGGGCGCGCGCCGATGATGCCGGCGCATTGCCATTGCAGCGCATCGTCGCTGAACTGGAACCCGGTGACGTTGTGATCGTCAAAGGCTCCAATCGTGTCTTCTGGATCCATGGCTTCGTGCAGACACTCAGCGACGCGCTCGCGTTGCACGTGACCACGCGATAACACGTACTAACGAGCGATCTATGGCGCATCAGAGGTGCGCGTGGCTGGTGCCACCGTTCTTCGCATGCCAGTGTTCGATCGCGAACAACGTTACGAGCAGCCCCAGGATTTCGTGTGCGCGTCCTGTCTGCAACTGCCAGACGTCGTCGGCGACGAAAAAGAGCATGAAGCCGGAAATGGATACGATCGCAACGACGCATGTCAACAACCCGCCGCTGAGTCGGCGTCGATGCTGGCGCCACCCTTCGGATGCGTGGCGTGCCATAACCCAGCCAAACAGATATGCCAACGCGATGCTCAGTATTCCGTGAATCCGAAGCAGTATCGGCTCCCACGGATGCGGGACCGTACCGAATGCGCTGGACGTTTCGAAGAAAATGTGCAGCGCCAGCCAGACACAACCGCTCAGCCAGACACCACCGAATACCAGATAAACCGCAGATCGCAAACCGGGCGACATGGCGCGACGTTGGGCTTCGGTACGGATGCCGAACATCGGGTCTTTCTCACGACTCGGGATGATCTTGCCGGAGAGACGTTTGCCACAGTGCGACGAGCCATCGGACGCCCTGGGTCACATGTTCGGAGGACAGCGTCGCACCGGAGATATTCTTGATGTCTGTACGAAACCGCAACTGCGACAGCCCTTTCTTGTTGGCAAATTGTTCCCGCCACGCGGCATTGCGAATCTCGGCGCCGTGGCTCTCCCGATACGCCATGATTTCGATTGTGTGCAACGTGCCGTCCGTATCAATTCCGGTTGCGTAGGTGATCAGATCGGCGCGACCGATCACTTCGTCGATGAAAACATAGCCGAGCACCGAACCGTGGTCCATCGCGCGCCAGATACGCAACGATCCGTGTCGGGGTTGTGGCCCGGCGAGTGCAGCGATCGAATGCTTCTGAGCCGGAGTCAGTGCCAGCACAACAGGTTCAAACGATTGAGCCGTAGGAAACACAACCTGCTGTGCGGCATCGACCGACAGATACTCGGCGGCGACCACCACGGTCGCCGGCAACATCAGTGCGATTCCGATGATGCCGAACAGACCCCGATCGGCATCCGCCATCAGAACTGATATCCCATGCCGAGGTTGATCTGATCGCTCTCGCCGCTGCCGTGGAAATGCTGGTAGTCGGCCTTGAGCACGACCCCTTGCGCGAACAGGAAGTTCAAACCGCTGGTGATGATATCTTGATCGGGCCCGTCCGATGGGGTCAGGCCGGGGGCGATATTCGCATAGCTTTCGGCGGTGTTGAGCCGCGCGAATCTGACGAATGGCCGAATCGAGCCGTCTTCCCAATCGAACAGGTGATACGCGCCCTGCACGTACCAACCGAAGAAATCCTGCGGGATCAACGTAGGATTGCCGACGAACCGAAGGTTGATCTTCGCCGTATTTGAGATGTGTCCGTCCGCATACAGCGCGGCGAGTTCGAACTTGCCGGGCGCCCAGGTTCCATGTGCTTCCCACAGCGTTACGGTGTTGTCGTTGAAGCCCCGTTGACCCTGCGATGCATCGCCGCCGAACAACGACGCGCCCAACCGCAGTCCCGGAATGCCCGTATAGTTCACCGCGACAACGCCGGCGAGGTCGCTCGCTTTGGCCAGTGCGAGTTCCTGGTGGATGGAACCGAGCGGTGACAGGCGCCCATCGATAGACGCCGGGTCCCACTTCGACAGATCGAATCCGGTCGTGAGGCCGATGTCCCAGCGAACGCCTGAGTCGGTGTTTCCTTGCATCAGCAGGCCGCCCTCACGCCAGGTGGTTGGAATGATCGCCGTCTCGACGCGGTTGCGGAGCACGCCATAGTAAACGGTCGGCTCATGGTTCTCATTGAGCAGCCCGCTTGGCATCAGGAACAGCCCGACTTTGCCGAACAATCCGTCGTTGAAGGTACGCTCGATGTACATCTGCTCCACTTCCACTTCGCCCGGATCGTCGGCGGAGCTGACCGCGTTCTCGACCTCGAGTTCGGTGATCATGCGCGTCCGCTCGTCGAACTCATAATTCGTACCAATGACGAATCGACTCGCGGTTTCGGTGGTGTCTGACGGATTATCGATGGGGCGGCCGTAGTCGAGCTGCCCGTAACCGAACCAGGTGAGGCCAGGATTGGCTGGCACATTTTCGCTTGCGGTGCCGGCGCTTGCTGTCGTATCCGGCGTGAGTGTCGAGACCGGCGCAGTCGACGTCACATGTTGGTCCGCCTTCACGCTCGCGAGTTCGCTGCGCAACGCATCAACCTCGTCGGATAACGCCTGCAGCTTCGCTTCGAGTTCCTGCTGCGTGGCCGCTCGAGCAGGCAATGATGCGATTGATACCGCAACTGATGCAGTGATCAGCGAAATCGTCAATGCGGATCGGATGCAACTCGAAAAGCGGAATCTGGTGGAGCGGTACATGATTGCCTCTAAGGTTGGAAACCGTCGTTGAGTGTCTTTAAGAATGCGATCACGTCGGCGATCTCGTCGGCGTTCAATGCCGGTTGTTCGCCCGCCTTGCGGTTGTATGGCACCTCGGTGACGTTCACGTTCGCTACGTATTCGGCTGGCAGGTCGTCGAACTTGTGCACCTGACCGTCAGCGTCCCGCGGATACCACTTCTCCGGATCTGTGTCGCGTCGGACATAGAACTCGAGCGCTTCGGTGAGCGTCGCAAACCGACCGTTGTGAAAGTACGGCGCAGTGCGAGCAATGTTGCGCAACGTTGGTACTTTGAAGGCGCCACACAAATCGCGAGCGGTCGCCAGATCGATGCGGAAGGGGCCGCACAGTCCGAGATCGAAATAGTCGGGATCGTCGTTCGCGGGGATCGCCGTATTGCGCGGCACACCGAGGTTGTCGTAGCTGAAGTCGGTAAACAGCGGCGGCTCGCCGTCGGCACCGCGTCCGCTCGGATGGCACGCCGCGCAGTTACCTTTCAGCGGATTGTTGAACAGTGCAAGCCCGCTCAGTTCGGCGTCGCTGAATTGAACCTGACCAGCCAGGAAGAAATCATATTTGCTGGTGAACGGCGCAAAGTCTGGATCTTCGATTTCGTATTGCGCAATGGCCGCAAGCGCACGGTCGAATGCAACTTGCGGCTGATCGAAAATGTCAGCGCCGAAGACGGCGGTGAACTCAGCCGCGTACGTCGCGTTGCTCAGCTTGTCGGAGACATCGGTGACCGTGGCGTTCGCCATCTCGTGCTCGGCGAGAAACGGCAGATGCGCTTGTTCGGCCAGTGTGTTCGCGCGACCGTCGCGATCGAATCCGCCCGACGGCGCGCCGTCACCGTCGAACGAGAACGTTGATGTTTTCGAGACATACATCAGTGATGGCGCGTTGCGGAATCCGGGTATGTCGAGATTCGCGCCCGCGATCGGGACTGGCTCGTTGATTGCCGAGGCGAAGGCATGTTCGGGGTCGTGACACGTCTTACACGCCACCGCGCCGCTGGCGGACAATGACTCATCGGCAAAGATCTTTTTGCCGAGTTGCGCCATCGGCGACAAAGTCGGTTCAACGGATGCTGCTGGCGGACTGCTTGCAACGCTACCGCCGCCCGATCCGCCGCCGCATCCAGTCGCAATAGACAACATCAGGCTCGTGAGAATCAGAATGAAGATGCGATGAGCCGACCGAAGTGATTGGCCGTCGGCAGATGAACGGGCCATATGTTGCACAATGGTGTCAGGGGCTGAATAGAAATGATAATAATTATCAATTACGCTGGGAAGCCCCGGCAGGAAGGTTTCTCAGTTGGAGCCGATGACGATCGCGGAGGTGCGGCGGATGCGCCCCATGTTGGGTACGTTCGTGTCGATCGGGTTTTTAAGCGCTGATACCAACTTCGCCGAAGATGCAATCGAAGCGGCCTTCGCGAGCGTTGCAACCGTGGATCGACTCATGCACCCAACTCGCGCGGGAAGCGACCTGGTTGCCATCCGCGAGGCCGCGCCTGGCGAGCGTGTTTGCGTTCACCCGTGGACGTGGCGAGTGTTGGAGTTGTCGCAGCACCTCAACAACATTTCGGACGGGTTGTTCGATCCGTGTGTGCCCACCGCAGTAGGGCGGATAAGCGATGTTGAGTTACCCGAAGCCGGCGTGGTGATCTGCCGCAGGTCCGTTGCGATCGATCTCGGCGGCATCGCGAAGGGTTTCGCTGTGGACCAGGCCATAGCGGCATTGATGGCTGCTGGCTGCGATGCGGGTGAGGTCAATGCCGGTGGCGATGTCCGGGTGTTCGGGATGGAACCCGAATCGATCTGGGTGCGTGTTCGGGCCCGCGCCTGGCCAATCACACTCCAGGACCAGGCGTGTGCCGTAAGTGACCCAGCTTCGGCAGCGCAGCCAACGGAGCATCGTGGTTACTATCATCGAACAGATGCGGAAACTGCGCGTTGGGTGAGTCCTCGCGGCGTCGCGGTGGTTCTGGCGCCGACGGCGGCTGTCGCTGATGCGCTGACGAAGATCGTGTTGTTGAACCGCGAATGCGCGGAAGAACACGATATGAAGTCAATCCTTGCCGCGCTTGGCGCCCATTCGTTGACCAGTGTTCAAACATCGCCAAACGAACGGTTACGAGACTCTGATTTAGATTAAGAGTCTGATGTAACTTGCTGATAAAAAAAGCCCGGCGGGTTACGCCGGGCTAATTCCACTAGGAGTCACACATACCAGAATGGTCGGCCTTGGGGAGGGTCGGCCATTCATACCGCCACCAGGGGTCGTTTGGGGAGACACGGTGACGGCTTCTGAAGTAAAGCCGATTTCTGCCAGCGGGCCAGTGACCTGAGTCCGATTTATGCGAAACGGTGAGGTGCGATGTAGCGTCATCGTCGATTGCCGTGCCGACCGATGTCCGAGGCGGGCGCTGCACGCAGCATGGGTCGTTCCTGTACTATGTCTTTTCCCTAATGAATTCGCTGCGTCAGGCGACATGAAGAACTGCGAACATGATTGTTGACTCTCAAGGCAGACGGTTTCGCAACCTACGCGTGAGTCTTACCGCTGCGTGCAACTACGCCTGCGAATATTGCGTACCCAATGGCAAACGGTTGGTTGCGGCCGAAGATGAACTTTCGGCCGAGCAGATGATTCGTGCTGTCGAACTGCTGGTTTCCGCGGCTGGTATCGAAAAGTTGAGGCTGACTGGCGGTGAACCGCTCGTCTCGCCTAAGTTCGATCGTTTTCTGCCAGCGGTGATGCGGCAGCCGCTGCGCGACGTCTCAATCACGACCAATGGACAGTTGCTGGAACGTAAGGCGGAAACGATTCTCGCGTCCGGCATCAAACGACTCAACATCAGCCTCGATACACTGAATCCGCTCGCGTTTGCGAAGATTGCACGAGGCGGTGACCTTGCAACGGTATTGCGAGGCGTGGAACTGATGCAGCAAGCGGGTATTCGCTTGAAGATCAACATGGTGCCAATGCGCCACGCGAACATCGATCAGGTCGTGCCGCTGCTTCAGTTCTGCCTTGAGCGTGGCATCGAATTGCGCTACATCGAATTGATGAACATGGGTCATCTGAAGCATAGCGCCGACTACATGCGTCAATTCGTCGGTCAGGCCGAATTGCTGCAACTGATCGGCGAACGTTACACATTCACGCGAACTGACGCAGCCTACGACTCGACATCCATTCGCTACGAAATACCCGGGACCGGCGTATTCGGCATCATCGCGAACGAGTCGGAACCGTTCTGCAGCGCGTGCACGCGGTTGCGGTTGTCATCCAATGGTTTCCTGTACGGTTGCCTGTCCAATACGCATCGACATTACATGGGCGACGTACTCGACTTGCCTGATCACCTCGCGCTGGTGCGGCTTCAGGGCATGCTCGTGAACGCGCTGGCCGACAAGCAATCGGTATCGTTTCAGGGAGAAGTTACGGTGATGAAGTTCATCGGTGGCTGACCGCATTTCCTGTGGATGTCCGCATTGACCGACCCGGATTCACTGTTCACCCAACTCGAAGCGCAGATGCAGCACAAGCGTCCGCCGGTTTCGCAGTGGAACCCCGACCGCGTTGGCTCGAGCGCGATGCGGATCGCCACTGATGGCCGCTGGTTCTACCAGGAGTCGGAGATTCGACGTCCGGAGATGGTTCGACTGTTCGCAACGATCCTGCGGCGCGATGGCAACCAGCATTTTCTCGTAACTCCGGTCGAGAGATTGTCGATCGACGTCGACGACGCACCGTTCGTAGCGGTTGAATTCGAGGCGAAAGGGCAGGGCACGGAACAACGGCTGGTGTTTCGGACCAACGTCGACGACTTTGTGGAAGCCGGTCCAAATCATCCCATTCGGGTGGCCGCCACCGAGGCGGGGCCGCACCCCTACGTACTCGTCAGAGATAACCTGGAAGCGCTCATTGCGCGCGCTGTCTACTATCGACTCGCCGAACTGGTTGCTATGGGCCCGCGTCGGCAGGCTGGTGTGTGGAGCGCTGGCGTGTTCTTCCCACTAGATGTCGTTTGAACTACTAAACGTGAACTACATGTTCGGGTAGTTCGGCCCGCCACCGCCTTCCGGAACGACCCACGTAATGTTCTGCGCCGGATCCTTGATATCGCACGTCTTGCAGTGGACGCAATTCTGGGCGTTGATCTGAAAGCGCGGTGCGCCGTTCTCTTCGACCACTTCGTAGACGGCCGCTGGACAATAGCGCTGGGCCGGTTCGTCGTATTCAGGCAGGTTGCGCGCGATAGGGATCGACGGATCGGCCAACACCAGATGGCACGGCTGATCTTCTTCATGATTCGTATTCGACAGAAACACCGACGAGAGCTTGTCGAACGACAAGACGTTGTCCGGCTTCGGATAATCGATCTTCTTCGCCTGTGACGCTTTCATCAGCGTTGCGTAATCGGGCGTCGAATCGGCGAGCGTGAACGGCGCTTTGCCGCGCAAGATGGTTTGATCGAACCACGCGAACGCGCTGCCGAACAAAGTTCCAAACTTATGGAGGGCGGGGCCCGCATTGCGAGCTGCGTACAGTTCCTCGTACAGCCACGAGTTCTTGAACATCTCGGGGAAAGTCGTCAGTTCGCCGCCGCCCGGCGAACCCGCCGCCAACGCGTCGAATATTGCATCTGCGGCGAGCATGCCTGATTTCATTGCCGTATGGCTGCCTTTGATCTTCAGCATGTTCAGGAACCCGGCGTCGTCGCCGATCATCAACCCACCGGGGACCACCGGCTTCGGCAATGCTGACAGGCCGCCTTTAACGAGCGCACGCGCACCGTAGGAAACGCGCTTACCGCCAATGAGATGCTCCGCGATCCTCGGATGATGTTTGAAGCGCTGGAATTCGTCGAAAGGACTCAAATGGGGATTGCGATAACTGAGATCGACGATCAAGCCGACCGCCGCCTGGTTGTTCTCGAGATGGTAGACGAAGCCGCCGCCGAACCCGCCGGGCAGATGTTTCATCGGCCAGCCGACCGCGTGAACCACCTTGCCAGGCACATGTTTTTCCGGGTCGAGATCCCAGAGTTCTTTCAGTCCAATCGCGTAGTGCTGCGTGGCCGAGTGCGCGTCGAGCCCGAATTTGGCGATCAGTTGTTTGCCTAGGTTGCCGCGGCAGCCTTCGGCGAAAATCGTGTACTTTCCGAGCAGTTCGTAACCTGGCTGATACGTCGGCTTGTGCGAGCCATTGGCGGCGACTCCCAGATCGCCGGTTGCTACGCCGCGCACACTGTCATCGTCGTTGTACAACACTTCCGCGCCGGCGAATCCTGGGAACAGATTGACGCCGAGCGCTTCGGCCTGCTCCGCGAGCCAGCGACATAGATTGCCGAGGCTGAGCGCGTAGTTGCCGTGATTGTGCGTCGCCTTGGGTACGAACACGCTCGGCACTTTGATGCCGTGGGTATCGTTGACAAGGTAGTACATGTCGTCCTGGATAACGGGCGTATTGAGTGGCGCGCCGCGCTCGGCCCAATCCGGAAACAGCTCAGTCAACGCACGCGGTTCGAGAATCGCTCCAGACAGGATGTGCGCGCCAACTTCCGAACCCTTTTCGATGACGCAAACGCTGATTTCCTGCTCAGCGCGCTGCGCCCGCTGCATCAATCTGCATGCGGCCGCCAAGCCGCCAGGACCTGCGCCAACGATGACCACATCGAATTCCATCGATTCGCGTGTCAAATGGATTCTCCTGTCTGTTGATTATGGGTGGGTGCATCGCGGTGCGCCGATCGGTCGATTATAAGGAACGCGTCGAATGAACTCTAATTGACGCTGCGCGGGAGGTGTCCGGATACCCGCTTGTCTTGACCTCGCCAACGGGCGCAGGGGACAATACCGCGCCTTCGGACCTGTGGGTCCGTTTCCGCATTGCCATCGCAAACGACCGATTTTTTGCGAGTGCCTGGCAAGAGAGTCCGTTACGAAAATCCGCTACGAGTCGAGGGGCTGATGAAGGTACTGGTTCCAGTAAAGCGCGTCGTCGACGCGAACGTAAAAGTACGCGTGAAGCCGGACAAAACCGGAATCGACCTCACCAACGTCAAGATGGCGGTGAATCCGTTCTGCGAGATCGCCATCGAAGAGGCGGTCAGGCTGAAGGAGGCCGGTGTCGCGACCGAGATTGTTGCGGTGTCGGTGGGTGCAGCCAACTGTCAGGAACAACTACGCACGTGTCTGGCATTGGGTGCAGACCGCGCAATTCTCGTGCAGACCGACTCGGACACGCAGCCGCTTGGTGTTGCGAAAATCATCAAGGCGCTCTACGACAAGGAACAACCGCAGCTCGTGCTGTTCGGCAAGCAGAGTATCGACGGGGACAACAGTCAGACCGGCCAGATGTTCGCGGCGTTGGCGGGGCTGCCGCAAGGTACTTTCGCATCGAACGTAGCCGTCGCGGACGGCAAGATGACGGTGACCCGCGAAATCGACGGCGGGCTGCAAACGGTCTCGATGAATCTGCCCGCCGTAGTGACCACCGACCTGCGCCTGAACGAACCACGCTATGCGTCGCTGCCGAACATCATGAAGGCCAAGAAGAAGCCGATGGATGTGATCACGCCTGCAGACCTCGGTGTGGACATCGCGCCAACGTTCGAGGTGTTGTCGGTTGAACCGCCTCCCGCGCGCAAAGCCGGAATCAAGGTGGAGAGCGTGGAGCAACTCGTCGACAAACTGCGCAACGAAGCGAAGGTGATTTCATGAGTACTCTCGTCGTTGCCGAGCACGACAATGCCGTGCTGAAACCCGTGACACTGAACGTGCTCGCCGCGGCAGCAGCGATTGGTGGTGATGTGGATGTGCTCGTGGCCGGCGCGGGTTGCAAAGCGGTAGCCGATCAAGCCGCGGCAGTTGCCGGGGTCAGCACCGTTTTGCTGGCCGACAATGCCGCCTATGAGCATCAACTGGCGGAAAACATCGCGTTGCTCGTTGCCGAACTGGGTGCCAAGTATTCCCACGTTCTGACTGGACACACGACCGCCGGCAAAAATTTCCTACCGCGTGTTGCCGCGCTGCTCGATGTCGCACAGATCTCGGACATTCTGGCAGTGGACGCACCGGATACCTTCAAGCGGCCAATTTATGCCGGCAACGGCATCGCAACGATCAAATCCAACGACGCGATCAAGGTGGTGTCGGTGCGCGGTACGGGTTTCGATCCGGTTGCAGCGACCGGCGGTGGTGCCGCCACGGAAAACGTCGCGAGCGTTCACGATGCCGGCTTGTCGAGTTTTGTCAGCGAAGAAATCGTCAAGAGCGAACGCCCGGAACTCACCGCGGCCAAGGTTGTGATTTCAGGCGGACGCGGCATGCAGAACGGCGAGAACTTCAAGATGCTCGAGTCGATCGCCGATAAACTCGGTGCCGCGGTTGGCGCATCACGCGCAGCGGTGGACGCCGGCTTCGTACCAAACGACATGCAGGTCGGACAGACCGGCAAGATCGTTGCGCCGGATCTCTACATTGCAGTCGGCATCTCGGGCGCGATTCAGCATCTGGCGGGCATGAAGGACAGCAAAGTCATCGTCGCGATCAACAAAGACGAAGACGCGCCAATCTTTCAGGTCGCGGATTACGGACTGGTAGCGGATTTGTTCAAGGCAGTGCCAGAACTCGACGCCCTGCTGTGAGCCTTTGCTGAACCAGTTCAGTCAATCGCGCGGAATTCTCTTGGCGGTGTACCACGTCACCGGCCTCGCGTGATTGTGAACTTCGTCGGCAACGTCGAGGATCAGCGCAAACAACGCCATGCGTAGCAGCACGCCGTTGTCGGTCTGACGGAAGATGGCCAGGTTCGGATTCTGGTCGAGGTCCGCGTCGAGTTCGTTGGCCTGAGATCGGGAATCGCGCGGCAACGGATGCATGATCACGGTGTTGGGTTCGCAATTTTCCGTGTAGACGGTCTGATTGAGCCGGAACAATCCTCGATACCGATCTGCCTCTTCCTGACTTGGGAAACGCTCTTCCTGCGTTCGGGTTACGTACAGAATATCGACGTGGTGGATGCCCTTCGCTAGCTCGTTGAGCAATGTCACTTGATGGCCGTGCGTCCGCAACGTCTCAATCACCTCGTCGGGTGCTTCGAGACCTGGCGGCGATACGAGATTGAAGCGAATGTCGTCGAATTTCGCGAGCAGCTTGCATAACGAATGCACCGCGCGCCCATAACGCAGATCACCCACCATCGCTATGCGCAGATGATCGATCGCGTGTCCGCGCGCGGTCATCTCCTTACGTATGGTGTACAGATCGAGCAGCGCCTGGCTCGGATGTTCGTTTGGCCCGTCGCCGGCATTGATGACCGGAACCCGGCTCGCAGAGGCGAACTCGGCGACCGCGCCGGCTTCCGGATGCCTCATCACAATGATGTCGCTATATCCGGAGAGAACTCGCGCGGTATCGAACAGCGACTCACCTTTGGCCAGCGACGATGCCTTGACCTCGGTCGTTTCGCGTACTTCGCCGCCCAGCAAATTGAACGCACAGCCAAACGAAATGCGGGTTCGGGTACTGGGTTCGAAAAACATATTGCCGAGAATCGCGCCTTCGAGCACGCGGGTGATGCGTTTGCGTTGGGCGTACGGTGCCATCTCATCCGCGACGGCGAAGATTCGATCGATCGCCGCACGATCGAACTGATCAACCGACAGGACGTGGCGTCCTACGAAATTCAAGCGGTTGTCCTGGAGCAAAATCTGCGGAACGGTAATGAAGTCGCGCTGAGTTCTCAAGACCTTTTGGTGGGCGGTGGCGGTGTACCGAGTTCATCGTCCGGGATGGGGCGTAGATATTCAGGTAACCGTTCCCATAGGTGGAGCATCCGATCGAATGCATCGCGATTCGTCGCCTCAGCGATCCACTCAATGAATCGCACACGATCGAGGTCTGTCACGTCATGCGACCGCAATCGCGAGATCCACTTGATCGCTTCGTCGGTGTCGTTCTCGGTGCGGCCTGAGTTCGAAATCGTCATGGATATTTGCATTCGATGGTGCGCCGAAAGTGACACGCCAAGGTGATATCAATATGACGATTGCCAAGCGGGTTCCCTCAATTGCGCGCCTGCGATTCCATTTCGGTCGTCGCGTTACACGCTCAACTTGTCGCGAATGTGGCGTAGTGCGCGCGCGATGTATTTCTCGACCATGCTCGTTGACACACCAAGGTGCGCAGCGATCTCGGGATACGACATGTCCCGCCTGCGGTGCATTACGAAGGCCTGGCGACAATCGGTGGGCAACTCCGCGAGTGCATGTCGAACCAGGTCGATTGACTCCACTGCAGAGGCCGAGCGCTCTGCCGACGGCAACCCCTCGCCGGATTCGCGCAGAAACGTGTCACGACACACACGCACTTCCAACGCGTGCCGACGCGTACGATCGACACCAAGGTTCGCCGCGATTTGAAACAGGAAACTCTTCGGGTTGGCGAGCTGCTCGGGATGCTCTAGTCGATGCATTCTCAGCCACGCTTCCTGCGCGATCTCGGCAGCATCTTCGCGATTGCGAAACCGGGCCGTCAGGAAATTCAGCAACGCGACCGAATGCTCCTGAAACAAGGCCAGCAGAAAATCCGGGCTTTGGTCTAGCACTTTAGCAAGTGGGTGACAGGGACGTTGGAGATGCTACCACACCCTCGCGGAGACGTTTGACCAGCCCCCATGCGGTCGAAACAGGTATTGCGTCGCGCGCGGAACGTGATTTGGATCACGTTGTCGGATCGTCGCGTCGGTTTGCTGAGACCGTCATAGGCCGCGAGCGCGCGCACTGCTATGATTTTGCCGCTTTCGTGCAGGACGCACGATCTGCCGGGCATTGTCTGTATGAGTCAAGTAATTGAATCTGAAGTAAAAATTCGCCCAGCGCTATTGCCTTTCGCTTATGCGCGGCGATTTGGGGTCGCGATCACAGCAGCGGTAACCGAGCCTGATCGACCCGTCGACGTTGCATATAGGAAACAGCCTGATCTGACGGTCCTGGCGGAGCTGCGGCGGTTTGCCGGTGCGCCGATCACGCTGCGCCACGTCTCCGACGAGGAGTTCGAATCGATCCTTTCGACCACCTATTCACGTGATTCGTCGCAGGCGCGACAGATGGTCGAAGACATGGGCGACGAACTGGACCTTGCCAGCCTCGCCGACTCGGTCCCGGAGACGGAAGACCTGCTCGACCAGGAAGATGATGCACCGATCATCCGACTGATCAACGCGCTGCTCGCGGAAGCAATCCGCGAGAACGCCTCCGATATCCACATAGAGACGTTCGAAAAACAACTCGTCGTGCGGTTTCGCGTCGATGGGGTGATGCGCGAAATTGTTCAGCCGAAGCGCGCGCTCGCACCGTTGCTCGTATCGCGTATCAAGGTGATGGCGAAGCTGGACATCGCGGAAAAGCGGGTGCCTCAAGATGGGCGCATCTCGTTGCGCATCGGTGGTCGCGAGGTCGACGTCCGTGTTTCAACGATGCCGGCCAGCAACGGTGAACGCGTCGTGCTGCGACTGCTGGACAAACAGGCAGGTCGGCTGAACCTCAACAATCTCGGCATGTCCGATGCAACGCTTGCCCGGTTGCAGGACGTCGTGCATAAGCCGCACGGTATCTTCCTGGTCACCGGCCCAACCGGTTCTGGAAAAACGACAACGCTGTACTCCGGTCTCGCCGAACTTGAAAGCGCAACCATCAACATCCTCACGGTCGAGGATCCGATCGAATACAACCTGCCTGGAATCGGTCAAACTCAGGTCAACAACAAGGCGGACATGACATTTGCGCGCGGTCTGCGCGCGATCCTCCGACAGGACCCGGATGTCGTCATGGTCGGCGAAATTCGTGATCTGGAAACTGCGGAGATTGCGGTTCAGGCGAGCCTTACCGGGCATCTGGTGATGTCGACGTTACACACCAATACCGCGGTCGGCGCGATTACCCGCCTGGTGGACATGGGTGTAGAACCCTTCCTTTTGGCCACGAGTCTGGTCGGCATGCTGGCGCAACGACTAGTTCGGGTGCTGTGTTCCGACTGCCGGGAGCACGCAAAGGCCGACAACTTCGAGTGTGCATTCCTGGGTATCGATGTCGCGGATGCACCAATGATCTATCGCGCAGCGGGGTGCGAATTGTGCGGCCACAGTGGATTTCGTGGCCGAATCGGGATCTATGAACTCGTCGTCGTCGATGACGCCTTACGGGAACGGATTCACGACCGGGCGTCAGAACAGGAACTGACACGTCACGTCCGCCAAACCTGTCCCGGAATTCGCGAGGACGGTCGCGACAAGGTGTTGAGCGGTGTAACGACAGTTCAGGAAATTCTGCGCGTCACGCTGGAAGACTGATCTGCTATGGCGGCGTACGAATATATCGCCCTCGATGCCGGTGGCCGCCAGAAGAAGGGCGTCATCGAGGCCGACAGTGGCCGCCAGATTCGGCAGATCCTGCGCGATCAGGGCCTCGTTCCACTTTCGGTAGATGCGGCAACCGATCGCGCTGCCACGCCGTCGGGCGGTCGGAGTTTTCGCTGGCGACGCGGCATGTCTGCGCTCGATCTCGCATTGTTCACGCGGCAGCTATCAACGTTGCTGGGCGCTTCGCTTCCGATCGAGGAGGCGCTGCGAGCGGTTGCTCAGCAGACCGAGAAGAGTCATGTCAGCGCGATGGTGATGGGCATTCGAAGTCGCGTACTCGAAGGTCATTCGCTGGCATCGGGTCTCGCCGGTTTCCCGAGTGCCTTCTCACACCTGTACCGTTCCACCGTCATGGCGGGTGAACAATCCGGCCATCTGGATTCGGTTCTGGAGAATCTGGCCGGCTACACCGAACGGCGCTACGACTCGACCCGCAACGTTGAAATGGCAATGTTTTATCCCGTCATTCTGTTGCTACTGGCTTTAGCAATCGTCGGCGGACTGCTGGTCTACGTGGTGCCAGGAATCGTGAATGTGTTCCAGAATACCGGCCAGCCATTGCCATGGCTGACCGCGGCATTGATTGGTTTATCCGGGTTCGTTCGCAGCTATGCGTGGTTGATTGCACTTGTCGCGGTAGCTGCCGTGTTACTGGTCAGGTGGCTCGCGCAACAGCCTGATATTCGCCTCGAATGGGATCGTCGAAAGTTTGACGTGCCACTGGTTCGACGCATCACCCGCGCCAACAATTCGTCTCGCTACGCCAGTACATTGAGCATCCTGACGTTATCGGGTGTGCCACTTGTCGAAGCGATGACGATTGCGGCCGAAGTCGTCGGCAACCGCTGGTTGAAGATGCGCCTTACCGAGGCTACACGTCGCGTCAGCGAAGGTTCCAGTCTACGGGTTGCACTCGAAGGTGCCGGGCATTTTCCGCCGATGATGCTGCACATGGTTGCCAGCGGCGAGGCAAGCGGTGAACTTGATCAGATGCTGGCCAAGGTAGCGGATTATCAGCAACAGGAACTGGAACGGCTGGTGACCACCATGGTGCGGATGTTCGAGCCGGCGATGTTGCTGCTGATGGGCGGCCTCGTGATGCTGATCGTCCTCGCGATTCTTCTCCCAATACTGAGCATGAACAAACTGGTGACGTAACGATGTTCCGTAAGCACGCATCCGGATTCACATTGATAGAGATCATGGTGGTGGTCGTCATCATTGGCATCCTTGCCGCACTGATCATTCCAAACGTCGTCGGTCGTGACGATCAGGCTCGGGCGACTGCTGTGAAAAATGATCTGCGCGCGGTCGCTAATGCACTGGAGATGTACAAACTCGATAACTTCCACTACCCGTCGACGGACCAGGGGTTGCAGGCGCTGGTGACCAAACCGAGCGGATTCCCCGAGGCTAAGAATTACAACCCCAACGCGTATCTGAAGAAGATCCCGACCGATCCATGGGGCACGCCGATCGTCTATATCAACAACGGGGAAACGTTCGATCTGTATTCGCTGGGTGCCGATGGCGCGGAAGGCGGGCAGGGCAAGGCAGCGGACATTCACTACGAGGCGCTGTAACACGCGAGCCGGTATGAAGACATGCATACGCGGCTTCACGCTCATCGAGATGCTCGTAGTGGTGGTGATCATCGGAATTCTTGCAAGCACGATCGTATTGGGATTCGTTGGATCGGACCGCGAAGAAAACCTGCGCACCGAAGCCGAGCGGCTTGCGACACTGATCGAAATGGCCCGATCGGAGGCGATTCAGCGCAACGAGGAGTGGGGGCTCGCGATCTCTTCAACGGGCTATCGATTTCTGGTGCTCGATCCTCACACGAACCTCTGGGTAGAGCAGAAGAGCGGCCCGTTCCACGCGCGCGAGGCGGTCGACATGACGCTTTCGGTCAAAGTGGACGAGTTGACGATGCCGGGCGACAAGACGAAAGGGGACGTACCGAACATCATCATGTTTTCCAGCGGCGAGCAGACGCCGTTCGAAATCGAGATCACGCCACAATGGAAGTCCATCCCGTGGCGCGTCGACTCGGACGGACTATCTCGTACCAACGCGCAGCGCAGCGCGTGACCCCGCGCGGGTTCACGTTGATCGAACTGCTGATCGCGGTCGCGGTGTTTGCTGTGGTCGCAGTCACGGTGTACACGCGCAGCGGAGATGTGATTCGCCAACTGGGGGCATTGGAAGAACGTACGCTGGCATTGTGGGTAGCCGACAACGAGTTGGCGACGCTACGCCTCGCGCGTCTGAACAATGACGCACCGATGCCGACAGGTTCGTCGGGACAACAAGTCACGATGGGTGGCCGTGAGTGGCGCGTCGACGTGAAAATAGGCGAGACGTCCAATCCGTTGCTGCGCCGCGCGGACATCGAGGTTGCGCACGCTGAGACACCCGAATCACCTATTCAATCGTTGACCGGATTCATTGGGCGGTACTAGCAAGGTGACGCATCCGTCCGTACGCCTGCGCGGCTTTACGTTGCTCGAGATGTTGGTGGCGCTGGCCGTCTTTGCGGTGTTGGGCCTGATGTCCAGTCAGATGGTCAACCGCATGCTCGATGTGCACAACGCCGCGGTTGCGCGCGGCGAGCGGTTGAGCGAACTGCAACGTGCGATGCAGTTGATGCAGCGTGACGTGCTCGAACTCTCGCAGCGCTCCGTCCGCGATGAACTCGGTGATGCGTTGCCGGCGCTGAGCATCGGTACCGACGTCCCGTTGGAGATAACCCGATTCGGTTGGCGTAACCCGCTTGGACAACGGCGAAGCGAATTGCAGCGCATCGCCTACGTGGTACGCGATGACGTCCTGTATCGCTACTACTGGAACGTGCTCGACCGTGCCGAAGACACCCAACCGGTGACGCAGGTGTTGTTGCACGGTGTATCGAACATTGAATTTTCCGCGGTCGATGCAGGCGGCAACGCTCACGCATTCTGGCCCATCGCCGCCGGTGACAGTAGCGCGATTGATCCGACGACGAAGCTCGCAGCGATTCAAGTCCAAGTGACCGTTGCACCGTTCGGCGAGATCACGCGATTGTGGGATGTCCCGGTGCCATTCACGGTGGCATCGAGCGGACCCGTATCACCGTGAATTCGCGCAATCAGCGCGGTGTCGCGTTACTCACCATTCTGTTGATCGTCGCGCTGGTTACGGCGTTGATGTATCACCTGATGACCCGGCAAGCATTGGTCGTTGCGCAAACTCGACAATTGATACGTGCGGATCAGTCGCTTGCTTACGCGTTCGGTGCGGAAGCGTACGCCCGACAGATTCTGTTCCAGGACTGGAACGACCCCGCCGGGCGCGCGTTGGACACCCTAACCGAGGCGTGGGCGGTGCCCTTGGCGCCGTTCGACATCGACGAGGGCACGCTGGAAATTTCGATCGAGGACCTGGACCGCCGCTTCAATCTCAACTCTTTGGCGGGTCAGGACGCCGCCAAGAATCTGGTTCGGTTCAAAACGCTGCTGGCGGCTTTGGGCTTGGATCCGGTGGTTGCGGATGCCTGGCGCGACTGGGTTGACGCCGACTCCGAAGCGAGTGGGTTCGGTGCCGAAGATGGTGCATATCTCGTTGCCAAGCCACCTTATCGGACCGCCAATCAACCCGCGGCCAGTACGTCTGAGATCGCGTTGTTGGGCTTGCTGAATCCGGAGCAATTAGCACGATTGCTGCCGTACGTCACAACGCTGCCGACAACGACGCTTAAGATCAACGTCAACACCGCCGATGCGCCAACGATCGAAGCGCTGTCGTCGCGCGTCTCTCCGGCGCAAGCGGAAACCATAGTACAATCTGAACGCCACTATGAAGACGTCAACGTGCTGCTAGCGGAAGTTCCCGAGCTCAGCGACAGCGTCGATGCAATGACGGTCGTAAGCAGCTACTTTGAGATCCATTCCCGCGCCGAAATCGATGGTTTCCGAACGGAACTCACCAGCGTCGTCTACCGCGACCCTACGACAGGAAAGATGACACTGTTGTCGCGAGACTTCGGCAAGCGGCTACCGTCGATCGTCGAAATGCAGGAGTCGCAGAATACCGATAGCGGCGACGCAAGCGAAAAAGGTGGGTCGAGTTGATGCGCTTGTTCATTCGCATCGGTGGTGGGACCGCCAGCGATCCTCATGAAGTCGGATTCGTCGAATGGTTGCTGGTCGACCGCGAAAAGGTTCTCGTCAGTCAGGGCTCCGGCGATTTGACGATGCTCGATCGCCTGCTCGATCTGAGAGCGATGCAGGACCCGCCCGATGTGGTGCTGCTGGTACCGACTGAGCACAGCCTTTCAATTCGTTGCACCGTACCCGGGCGCACGGTCGGACAAATGCGTCGAGCGTTACCGTATGTGGTCGAGGAATATCTCGCCGGCGACATCGAAACAATGCATGTTGCCGCCGGCACGCTGAAGCGTGGTAGCGCGGTGGACGTCACGCTGATCGAACGCGCTGCGCTACAGAACTGGCTGGATGCGCTCGCGGTTCACGGGTTGGTCGCAAGGTATGCAGCCCCAGATGCTGCAATGCTGTCCGCGACGGAAGGCGAAGCCACGCTGCTGTTCGATGGCGACCGCGTGCTGGTGCGATCCACCGGCCAAATTGCGGCAATTGAGACGGATGCGTTGAAGCTGGTTCTGGAATCGCTGGCCGCGAACGCGGGTCCGTCGGGCATGCGGTTCATCGCAGTCAACGGACGCGTTGGGGATCTGATGCGCGCCGAAGTTGCGCAAGCCACCGAGCATCCGATCGAATGGATCGACACCGAAAGCGATGTCACGGTGCTGGCACATCTGGCTGCAGCGTTCCCTGGCAAGCCACCGGCGATCAATCTCCTTCAGGGGAGCCTGTCGCCACCAAAGCAAGCCAACGCTGGATGGCTACGATGGCGCAGCGTAGCGGCGCTCGTTGGCATCTGGGTGCTGGTAATGGTTGCGAGCGAAACGCTGCGAGGTGCATGGGCCGCACATCGCAGTACTGCACTCCGAGCTGAAACCGAAACGCTATATCGAACGTATTTTCCGCACGACCGTCGCGTTCAGGATCCGTACAGACAGATGGCTGCGCACATTGGCAGCGGTGGCGGCGGGGCGAGTGAAATAACGTTCCTGTCATTGCTCGGGCACCTCGCCGCTGGGCTCGCCGCGAACCCCAATGCTCAGTTACGCAGCATTTCCTTCAACGACGGACGATCAGAACTCGGCGCCGAAGTAGCCGTCACTGGATTCGACGCGCTCGAGTCGCTGAAGAGTGCCTGGAAGCGCGAAGGTGTCTCCGTCGAAATTACGTCGGCCGAACAGCAGGACCAGCAGGTTCATGCCCGCATCCGATTGCGGGGAAGTTGATGCTGCAACGAATCGACAGCGCGTTTCGCGCATCCGCAATCGGTCGTTGGTTCGTTGCCCTCGAATCCAACGAGCGCACGATTGTCGCGGCGTTGGCAGGCTGTGTCGCGTTGCTGATCTTGTACGCCGGCATCTGGCACCCGTTGAGCGACTGGAGCCAACGTACAGATGCCCAATACGAGCACCAGATTGCGGTTCTCGACTGGATGCGACTTCACGAGCGCGAAGCGCGCGCTGCAGGGCAACGTACGGGCGCGACACGTGAATCGGGTTCGCTACTGACCGTCATAGCCAATTCTGCGGCACACGCAGGCGTGCAGTTGCTGCGATATCAACCCGAAGGCGGCGGTGGCGTATCGGTAGTTCTGCAGAATCAGTCTTTCAGTTCGCTGATCACCTGGATCGCCAAGTTAGAGCAAGACGAACATGTCGCGGTGAAGCAGATTTCGATCGACGGACAGAACGAGCCCGGCTTGGTAAACGCAAGAATTATCCTAATATAAACAAGATATTAGAGCTTAATTCTCAGCCTTTAGGTCAATATGCTTGTAGCGTGATTGCGAATACGTTGCGACTTCGCGAACTGGTTCTCGGTTCCACTGACCAGTCAGTCAATTTAATGAACCGCCCGTCGCCATAGACTGTTTTTCGGTTCGGAGCGAACGGGAGACTCAGTGGCAATACCACGTGATCTAAGGGGCGACCCAGAGGCGGTATTGAATGCGTTGCACCACAACGTCACAGGCGAACTGCTGCGCCTGATCGACGGCTTCTACAGCAACATCGAAGATGGCCTGTTTGAGTTGGCGTATCGAACGGGCGATGAGTCGCAACGCCGACGCTGTTTCGATCTGATGCGTGAACTCAGATTTCGACGCACCGGACTGGTCAAAGCGTTTGCAAGGTCAATGGACCGTTACCGAGGACTCTGGTTCGAGCAGAACGAACTACTCGAATCCGATGCCGCCACCGGACATGATCTCGATCAATTAATCATGCGCATGGCGGAGAAGAGCAGTTCGCATTTCTCCGGCGTGTTGCAACGCATCGCGGAGCGCGCCGAAGTCGCCACAGGGCGCCCATTCAAAGGCGGGCAGGATGTCCCGATTTCTCCACGTCGCGTAGCACGTGCGTTCGTGATGTCGTGTCGAAGCCTCAAACTCGATCACGCGTCCATCGAAATCGTGCAGGATTTATTCAGCCGTTTCGTGCTCGATGGATTGGGTGGCGTCTACGGACAATGCAACCACCGGCTGCGTGACGAAGGCTACGCGACTGCAGATGAACTGGGCATTGCATCCGGTGCATAGCTGAATGCCATTGGTCGTCACGCACCGATTGTCCGACCTCACTCGTTTTCTGAACCCCTGATTTCGCCACTCAAGAACACGCCACGGATCAGAACCCATTATTTAACATAATATATATTATGCGCATAGAGAGATGTGTACGACGAATTCGACGAATTCGTGTTTAGTTACATCGTTTGCGTAGACACTCCTCGCCGGATCTAGACAATGACGCACTTCAGACGTTTTTCGCTGAACCCGACAGAGGAACCGTCGAGTGCCTCACATCCGCATCCTGCGGCACTACATACACACCCCATACGTAATCATGGCGGGTTGCGAATGTGTTCTCGTTGTTGGCGGCGTGTATCTCGGCTACTGGATTCGCTATCAGGACCCGGATATCGCTCGTCCCGACCATTTCTTCACGTCAATCGCCTACTCCTGCATCGTGCTGATCGCGATGGTTGCTATGGGAGTTTATGGGTCGCACGTCCGCGAAGGTTACATCGGCATGATGCTGAGAACCGCCGTTGCGGTGTTTCTCATCGCCAGCATGGGCTCCGGAATTGTTTTCTACTCCTTCCCGGACCTCGCTCTTTGGCGCGGCACCTTGGCGATCACCGCCATTGTCAGTTTCGTGTTGATCGCAATATTTCGTGTGTTCGCGCTGAGCGTACTCGATCAGGACACTCTCAAGCGTCGGGTGCTGGTGCTGGGCACTGGTGCGCGCGCCGAGAAAATTGCTTCACGTATGCGTCGCCGCTACGACCAGCGCGGGTTCATGATTCACGGGTACCTGCAGTACGAACCCGCAATGGATCGCGTCTCGCAGCACGGCGGACGCGTTCTGACGCTCGACGAGTCTTTGCGCGACCACTGCACACGCGAGGGGATCGACGAAATCGTTGTGGCCCTCGACGAGCGCCGGCGCAATCGGGGTAACAGTGCGGGTCTCCCGCTTGAAGAACTGCTCGAATGTCGCCTGTCTGGAATTGATGTTTGCGACGTACAGGCATTCATCGAACGCGAAGCAGGCAAAGTCGACATCGAGTTGTTGCAGCCATCGTGGATGGTCTTCTCGGACGGTTTTATCGGCGGCACCTGGCGTACGGTAACGAAGCGAACTTTCGACATCGTCACGAGCCTCGGGCTGTTGATGTTCGCTTGGCCTTTCATGCTACTTGCCGCGCTGGCGATCTGGCTGGAGAGCGGATTTTCGGGCCCAATTCTGTATCGACAGCGACGTGTCGGATTAGACGGCCGCTCCTTCGAAGTTACCAAGTTCCGAAGCATGCGCACGGATGCAGAGGCGAACGGTGCCGCGGTTTGGGCAAGCATCGACGATCCGCGTGTGACGCTCGTGGGCGGCTTACTCCGTCGTTGTCGAATCGATGAGTTGCCGCAGATCTTCAACATACTCAAAGGTGATATGAGTTTCGTCGGCCCACGGCCGGAGCGACCTGAGTTCGTTGAAGATCTGAAGTCGAAGATTCCCTTCTACTCGCATCGACATCGGATCAAACCGGGGCTGACCGGCTGGGCGCAACTCTGCTATCCGTACGGCGCATCGCTCGACGATGCTCGCGAGAAACTCGAATACGACCTGTACTACCTGAAGAATCACAGCGTGTTGCTGGATTTGATCGTCCTGATTCAGACGGTCGACGTGGTACTCGTCGGCGAAGGCGCACGTTGAGCCACCAACAGATCGTCAACAACGCGCTCACCGTCGACGTAGAGGACTACTTTCAAGTCTCCGCGTTCCGCGAACAGATCGCGCCTGACGATTGGCCGCACCTTGAATCGCGCGTGGTGGCAAACACGCACCGCGTGCTTGATGTATTCGACGACGCCAGCGTCACTGCGACGTTCTTCGTGCTTGGATGGGTTGCCGAGCATCACCCGTCACTGGTTCGCGAGATTGCAGATCGCGGCCACGAGATTGCGTGTCACGGATACAGCCACCAGCTAATTTACGGCCAGTCGCAGGTGGTATTCGGTGAGGAGACGCGGCGCGCCAAAGCGCTCCTCGAAAACCAGGCACAAGTCGCAGTGCGAGGCTATCGGGCGGCAAGTTTCTCGATCACCAATGCGTCACGTTGGGCGCTCGATGTGTTGGCCGACAATGGCTTCGAGTACGACTCGAGCATGTATCCGATTCGTCATGACCTGTATGGAACGGCAGTGCAGGCTCGCGGCCCGCATCGAATCCTCGCGCCCGCCGGCAAATCGCTGATCGAGTTTCCGATGACGACGCGTTCGATCATGGGTATGACGCTGCCCGTCTCCGGGGGTGGCTACTTCCGGCTGTACCCGTATCGACTGAGCGCTTATCTACTTAACCGAGTGAACCGCGATACCGAATCGTTCGTCTTCTACATGCATCCTTGGGAGATCGATCCGGAGCAACCGCGCATTGCTGCGCCGTTGAAGTCGAGACTGCGCCACTACACCAATCTCGATCGCTTCGAACGTAAGCTACGTACGTTGTTGCGTGATTTCCGCTTCACCACGATGGCGAACGTCATTGCACAACATCCGGTGTCAACAAACGCCTGAATCGTGCGGATCTCAGAGCAACCACCATACGGCGCCCAACGCCACCAGGGTCGCAATGAACGCGATGGTTGCGATCAACCAGGTCCGACGCTTTGGCGACCCTGACTGACGACTCGAAGCAGGCAGTTGAAACACGCAGTCGATCGGTCCAAAGCGGATGCGATCGCCGGAAGTCAGAAAATGCACGCTGATCTTCGCACCATTGACGAACGTACCGTTGGCTGACATCTGGTCGGTCAACTTCCAACGGTTGCCTTCGTTCTTGATGGTTGCGTGAAAACCTGAAACGCCATCGTCACCGATGGCGATATCCTTATCAGCGTCGCTACCGACCTGCCACACATTGCTCGCCTGGTTCGGTTTCAGCTTGATCGATTCGCCCTGCAAACTACCCGACGTCACGTTCAGGTAGGGTGCATCGACGGAGCTGGGCAACGCGACAGCACCCGCTGCGGCGCCCTCTTGTTGCAGCATTTTCTGCAAGTCTTTCGGATCGAACAGTTTAGTGCCCTGCCCCCCTCTTTGATCCGGATCTGCCCAGCTCCCCGGAGTTCGCGGTGCCGTAGCGGCTTTCGGGATGACGGTGTGATGATCTGTCGCGCCGGCTCGCACAACCGTCTGCGCATCCAACGACCCTGCATTGGCACTCGCCAGCTGCCACCGTTCCGCGTCGAACCGTATGTGGTCTCCGGCGCGCAATTCGACTTGAGCATCGATCTTTCGATCGTTCACGAATGTACCGTTGGCAGACCCCAAATCTTCGATCCAGACATGATCGTCTTTGACGGTGATCTGGGCGTGCCGACGCGATGGATGTCCTTCGCTGAGCACGATGTCGCAATCCGGGTTGCGCCCGGCGATGATCTGGTCAGCTACTTCGACCGACTTTCCAGAAGGCCCGTTTAGAATGAATCGTCTCGTGCTCATGTCGGTCTCACAACATCTGTTATGCGTGTTTGGACGAGAACAATAGCAGTGATGCCAGCGCCACCGCAGCGATAACGCCGATTACTGCCGGCAACCATACTTGCGCTCGCAAACGTTGCCAAACCCGTCGCCAACCCTTTGGCACATCATCTTCCGATACCGCAACGATCACGACGCTGATGTTGTCGCGGCCACCTCTCGCCAGAGCTGCATCGACCAGTCGAGTCACTGCGTCGTCTGGGGCCCCGCTGGCGCGTAGCAACTCCGCCAATTCATCGTCATCCAATTCGTCGTTCAGCCCGTCGCTACAGAGCATCAGCCAATCGTGCGGTTGCAGATCGACCCATACCCGCGATGGAACGGGCTCGCCGTGCCCCAAGGTTTGGGTAACCAGATTTTTGTGGGGATGGGCGCGCGTCTCGGCCTCCGTCATCGCGTTGGTCTCGCGCAGTAGCTCGACGTACGAATGATCCCGGCTGATGCGGCTGATGGCACCACGCCGCCACAAATACGCTCGGCTGTCGCCCACCCAGACAATTTCGCCACCACCATGCTGTAGCGCTAGCGCGACGACCGTCGAGCCCATGCCCTGATATCGCCCGTCTTCCTGTTCGGCGGCGGCGCGTGCAACCGCCCGATGCGCCGCGAGCACCGCGTCGGTTAACGACAGGTCGACCGCGCCGATGATGGTGTCTTTCACGATTGCGCTGGCTATCTCGCCGCTGGCGTGGCCCCCCATACCATCGGCTACAAGCCACAGACCGCGTGAATCATCGCTACCAATCGAGTCTTCGTTGTTGTGGTAGACGCGGCCTACATGAGTGTGTGAAGCAAACTGGCGCATGCGCGCTACTGCAAGACCGCCAGCAGCGACTTCGCGCTTGCAGAGAATCGATCAGGCTCATATTTGGTAGCGTTTTCGACGGTCTTGAACAACTCATCGAGCGATTTGCGTAGGCGGTTTTCGTCGCCGAGATACAGGCTCAGGCTTTCAACACCCAGAAAGGTCTGTTCGGCCGCAGCGAAGTCTCCCATTCGCCCGGTTGCAGCGTAGCGAACGAGATTCCGGCGCACATCGGCCACCTGCGCTTTGCTGAACGTGCGTACTACCCATTGATCTTCATGCGCTACAAGCCACTTGTTCAGTACAGCGCCGGCTTCACGAACGGCGGCGTCGCTGCGTTGTCCAGCGTGCACATACCCGTTGATCGCACGCTCGAAGCCATCTGCCGTGCCTGGGTCGAGCGCCTGGCACGTTGCCAGCAATATCAACAGATGATCGGTTTGCAGCCGCAAACTCCCCGGTGCAATGCCGGGACCCGCGACGCGACGGCTCCAGCGTAAATCCGACATCGGATGGTGGCAGCTATGGCAGTCGTAGAACGCAAAATCCGGATACATGCTCTGCGGCCCACGAAACCAGTGTCCCGCCGACAGTGTGACGACGCGTTGCGCATTCACCAACTGACCCGTCAACCACAGATTGAACGCTTCGATGTGGCCCTTGCGGCGAATGTAGTCCGCATCAACGCTGTAGTGCGCAGGTTGGTTGGTTGAGAATGCGTCGAGTTCGAAGCTCAGCCGTGGATGCCCCGCGCCCATAATCTGATGCGTCGCAAAGCGGTCTTCGGCACCGACGTGGCATGTCTCGCACAGCTTGGCGCGCGCCAACGGTTTCTCGGTTGGATACATTCCCTTTGCGAGATTGTCGGCGTGCGTGGCGGTCTCTTCGGCGTGACTCTTGATCCAGCGCGCGGAGCCGCCGTGGCACGCCTCGCATTCGACGCCATCACTGATCTGAAACTTCGGGCCACGCTGAGCCTGTGGAACGTTGTCGGTGTGACAGTCGAGACAGCGGTCCGATGTCTGCGCGGCGGCGATGCCCAGCTTCGCGGCAATCTGTTTCGACTGCGGTGTGAGAAGGGTCTGGTAAGCGCGTGCGTGACGGTCCTGTGCCGACCAGATGCGATATTCGTTCAACCAGACATTCTTGTCCTTCTGTTGCGTCAATTTTCCGTGGCAGACTCCGGTTGCGCAACTCGCTACGCCAAGATGGACGTCGACATCCTTTTCGGCTGCGCCGGCGAACGGTGCAAGTATCAGCACCGTGTGTAAACACACCGCAAGCGCAGCGACTCCAGAACGCGAAATCAATGCTTCAGCTCAACCGGATTATCACTAACCGTCCATACTTTGCCATTATCGTCGACGTACATGCGGCGCATCTCCTCGAGATTGAACGGACGCGCGCCCAATCGACCGAACACCGCAATCTGTCCGCCGGTTTCGTCCACGCCACGATCACGGTCGAGTCCTTTCGACAGCGCGAGAGCGGGTTTTCCTGTTGGATATTCGGCGATCAACTCCGGCTTCGGCTCTGGACTGAAGCCATAGAATTTCGGTTGCGAATCCGGCGACGTCAGCTGCAGAACTTTCAATCCGCCGGTGCCATCGGCGACGTAGCCGAACAATGAGGCGTTGGTCGTTGCCACGATGACGTCGCGCGAGTCGGTGAGGCGGCCACCGGCGTTGAAACGCATGTATTCCTTCAAGTGCTCCGGTCGTTCCGCATCCACGATGACGATACCTTCGTTGCCGGCGGCGACATACGCATACGTACGGGCAACGTAAACTCGGTGCGCGTGGGCAATTGATATCTGGTTGTCCGAGATCAACTGCGGCTGGGTCGGTTCGGTGACGTCGATGACCTTCAGGCCGTCGCGATCTGTGACGAACAAATATCGGAACTGCAACGCGGAAGCCTGCCCACCCGACAACGGAACCGTCGCCGCGACACTCGGGCGCAGCGGGTCTTTGAGATTCACGATGACCAGACCGGCATCCGCCATGACATAGGCGTAATAGCCGCCGAGCGTCACGTGTCGCGCGCCTTTGAGTAGCCCACCACCGTCCCATGTCAACGCGCGTTTCAGATTGTTGTTGCGCGGTTCGCCGTCTGCGAACGTCGTTACGTCGGTCAGGATCAGTCCTTCTTTCGCGTCGGTGATCACCGCGTAGCTGTAGATCGGGAGAAGTGCTTGCTCCTCGTTCGTTACACGGATCAGTTCCTTGCGATTGCGGATCGGATCGATCGGCTGATTGGTCGGCAGCGCGATGCAGGTGGCATCACGGCTGGCGATATGGGTGTCCTGACCCAACGGGCTGAATGGCGCGGTGATGATGCGTTCCGAAACGCCTTTGTTCGCGATGCTGGCAACGTCGTAGACGCGCACCCCACTGCTGCCTTCGGCCGCGTACAAATATTCCCCTCGCAGCTGTAGACAGTTGACGGTACCGGCGCCGTGACTATGCGCGGTTTTCAATACACGCCCGTTTGCTTGATGCGCGGCATACCAGTCCGGATATGCATAACGATGCAGATAGCTGCCTATCACGGCCTGTGGTTCGTCCCATTCGGTGACCTGAACCGCGCTGACTCCGCCCGCTTCGCCAACCCACGCGTTGTAGCCGACGAAGTTGACGAAATTGGTTCCCAACATCAACAGCTGCGCCATGATGGCGTTGTTGTCGCCGCTCGAAGACACATGGCAATCGCCGCAGGTTTTCGTTTCGGTTTTGCGTACCGTATGAGGATAGTGCGGGTTGAATGCCTGAGAGCTGAAGCCACTTGCTGAAATCGGCGGCTGTTGGATGTAGATGTGTTCGCGGTTTGCGTTCGTCGACGACAGTACCAGGGCGGATGAAGAACGAACCGGCGCAATCTTACTGCCTTTGCCTGGCCCGCGCCGACCTAACAGGAACATCTGGTCGCGCGCGACCTGTGGATTGTAGGAAGCGTAGTTGCGCGTCTCGCCACCCTCGTAATGATGTCGCTCGGTTTTCCAGTTCGCCTCGATCGGCAGATGGCAGCCCCCGCAACTTGTAGTCCATGACGTATGGCAGCTGTAACACTCCATGTCCTTGTAGGAGTGTGCCAGTTTGTTCGCCGGCACATCACTGCCCCAGTGTTGACTCGTTGGATCCGTCGACATCAACTTCGCACGCGCAGCCTTGGCGTTGTAGGCGGGGTTCGTCGGATCGACACTGTTTTTGACAAGGCTCATCTTCCATTCGAGCTTCGGATTCATCACCGATCGTTGATATAGCGCCCCGTTGACCCACTCGAAGCGCTTTCGTCCATCCGGCGTACGCAGCACGCTCATGTCGGTACCACCACTCAGCGCGGCCGGGCCGGACGTGTACAGGTTCGGATAGGCGTCGGTCGTACCGTGACAGTCGATGCAGCTTATTTCGATGGCTTCCGCCACTTCACCGTAGATGTGGCCGCTGCTGTGACTGTCCTGAGCGAAGTGGCAATCGACGCACTGCATGCCGACGTCTGCGTGGATGGAAGACAGATGTACGGCCTTCTTGAATTTATGCGGATCGGTGTCGCTGACTACCTTTCCGGCAGCATCGAGCAAGTCGCCTTTACGGTCCCGCTTGAACACCGCGCGGAAGTTCCAGCCATGGCCGTGATAGTCGGCAAATTGAGTGTCCTTAAGCTGCGGGTTCAAGTCGGCCACCTTGCCTAGGAAGTCCACATCGGCCCATTTCCCGCGCACCGCAGCGCCTTCCGGATTGCGTTCGAGCACTTCGTGCATTCGCTTGTCGGACGGATATTGCTGCTTTTTCGGCCACATCGACGGTGCATCGGACTCGTAGTCCCACATCGTGTAACCGAGAAAACTGTTCATGAACATGTTGGGTTGGTGCATGTGGCACACCATGCACTGGCTGGTCGGAATCGAGCGCGTAAAACGGTGCTCCAGGGGATGGCCCGACGCATTGTGATCGATCGTCGGGTCGACCGTGATCGACTTGCCGTCGTGTCCATATTGCGCGTACTGCGCCGAATCCTTCGGGGCACGATCGTTGGCGTAGACGACATGGCAGGATGCACAGCCTGAACTGCGGTAGTCGCCAGGTTGATCGTTGGTGCCGAGGAACCACGCGAGCGGATCGTTGAGGCGCGTCTTCGTGATGTTGATGAGCGGAACGGCAATGCGCGCGCCGGTTCCGGGACCCCGGTTGGACTGACGAAAGTCGGGGCGTCCCGGTTCTTCGATACGCTGCAATTGACCGAGCGAATCGGGCAGACCGGTCTCCGGAAACAGATTCCCTATGTTGCGCCCGCCGCGTTCGAATATGCGGAAGATGTCGCCGGGCTTGACGGTCTCCCACGCCGGCAGTGGATAAAGCTTTGGCAGAATGCCGGCACGTTCAGCGTCAGCCTGCAGCGCCTCCGGAATCTTTGGGCCGTAGAGTATCGTTCCCACACCGTCGCGATCGTACGATTCGCCGAGGATGGAATGTTTGTACGGCAGGATTCCGTTGTTGTAGGACGCGGCACCCCAAAACATCGCACCAGTGGTATGCAAGCTGCGCACCGAGGCTTCGACGATGTCGAGATGACAGGCGCCACAGGCCTCGCGCGCAACCCGGTAGTCTGACGGATTCACGAAGCGGACGAACTCGGGGCTTTCTTTGTTCAACAGCGTGTAGGTGCGTTTGGGGTTTGCGCTGGAGGGCCAACGATCTGGATATCGCGGCAGCACATGGGCGCGATTCATCGCGCCGAGATAAGCGGAACTGTCTCGACTGCTGCCGCTGGGTAGCGATACGGATGCGTCGCCGCCGTGACAATCGGTACATCCAAGGTTCACTGCGGGGTTCGAGTGCATCGATGCGCGATCGGTAGTCGTATGGCAGGATCGGCAGCCCCCGCTCTTCGTCTCGACGTCCGCTTCACTCTGACTCTGCGGGGACGGTGGTGCAGCGTGATAATCGCGTTCAACCGCATGAGGTTCATTGCCGTACAGGGTCGTACTCATCGTCAACGCAGTGAGCGCCGCTATGAACGCGACAACCGCGCTGGTGCACTTGAAAGCGTCTCGCATCGATCTGATCGGCTGCGTCATTAGAATGTCAGCACCAGATTGAACATGAAATATCCCGGATCGTCGTTCGGATACAGATCGTCGAATCCGTTACCCGCAAACAAGCGCGCATACGAAGTCCGCAGCACAACGTTCTGGGTCATCATCGGCCGGTACGTCAACGCCACCGAAACGTCCTGACCGATCGCAGAGTCGATCGAACCCTGATTGCGCGCGGCTTCCAGCACAGCGGTGTTGTCGAACCAGAGCGAATTCCAGTTCAGCGACACCCGTAGCTGCGGTAACACGTCGAAGTCCGCACCTAGCCCCACTAGCCAGATACCCGGATTGACGAAATTGGACTGACCTTGATCCTTCGACGAACGCAGGCTCGCCAGTACGCCGTTGCGTCCCGACAACGCCACTCTGCCGCCGCCGATCAATGGCACGGCCTGTCTGATCCAGTAGCTGGTGTCCGCGCCGGCAAACTGTGGATTCTCGAAGATCGCATCGAATCCGTTCGACTTGTCGTCGTACGGGTTGTCATCGCCGCTGCCGTAGAGGAACGATAATCGCGGTCGCATCCAGTCGAAATCGACCGAGACCTCGGCGGCCGCGAATAGCGCGCTGATATCCGATGTCTTGTCGATGAATACCGAGTTGTCTTCCTGACCGAATGCGTAGTAGATCGACGTCGTCAGATTGACGCGGCCGAAGTGGCCATCGCCGTTGTAACCGATATAGCCAACGTCGTAGCTCCGCGGCCGCTCCTGGCCAAACGACGCGGGTCGTACGATGAACCCATTCTTATCATATTCGGTATTGTTGTCTTCGGTGTTGCGGTTGTACGCGAGCACAAATTCCGATGTGTAGCCTCGTACCGGCAGGTCCTGCCAATACAGATTGGCGATGAAGATGTCATCGTCGCGCAGCGGTTGGCCCAAGTCGTTGAGGCCGCTGTTGGTATCCTTTTCGATCCGTCGAAACCAGGCGAGGTTGTATTGGATGACGTTGTTGCGTCGCGTGCCGAACAGCCGGACGCCGAGTTGATTATCCTGGAACAGGAAGCCGCGAAAGTCAGATGAGAACGGCTGTATGCCAACGCGGATACTATCGAAATCGTAGCGATCCGAGACGTTGCGCAGATGTTTATCGATGAACGCTGCTTGGATACCGACGAAGTTGTCGGTACGGGTGCGGCCGTCACGTGGATCGACGTTCACGCCTACTATCTCGTCGAGTTTGGTGTAGTTGACGTTGATCACCGGCGTGAACCGGAACTCCCACTCTGGCGGTTTGAAGACCGTGTCGCCTTTGTAGTACTCCAGTTCGATGGCGATGTTCTGGATGGCTGCGAGTTGATTGTTGTCGCCGAAGACGTCGATCTCGCCGGGCGATTGCGTCGAATTGCCTCCTACCGGCGTTGGCACATCGCGCACTTCCACCACGGAGTCGGACAACACGCCCAGGTTGAAAAACCAGTCCTCGCCATACACCGGTTTGTCCGCCTTCAGGACGTTGCGGTTGTATGGGTCGAACCAGCGATCGTGATAGCCAAGCGTATCGACGATACGCCAGCGATCCGGCACCGGCACCGAGGACACATAGTCGTCGATCGTCGGACGTGGAATCGGTGATACAGGGTTGGTTGCACGCGCCTGTTCGGGGGCACGCACTCTCCCTTGACGTTGATACGCCGGCTCCGCCGGAGACTCGCCCGGCGCGCTCTTGGAGGCGTCGCTGGGGCATTCGATCTCGACGAAGCCGGGGCGCCGTCGCGTGACGATCCGTCCGCTGGCGTCCTGATAGCACACATCCGCGCTGGCGATCGGAACATACAGCAGCGCCGCCAGTTCGCACATGAGCAGCAGCGGCTTTGCAAATCGAGCACGCTGGGCCATCGCGGTGCGCATATCACTTGCCCTCGCACACGTTCGTCTGGGTGCTGTCGACGAACGGCGCCTGTGGGCACTGGACATAGCGGAGCCGCACACCCTGAGGAGTCAACGTGTCAGCACGCCTGAACGGGGGTGCGTTGCCGACGGCACCGCCTAAGTCGACGCCCGCGTTGTGTAGTCCGAGGAACGCCACCATATCGTCCTGGTCTACGCCATCTCCAGAGACGCCAATACCGCCAATCAAGGTGCCGCCTCGATAGATCGGTGCGCTGCCGGGGAAGATCTGCACGCCGTTGGCAATTCTCGGATCGGTTCCCGGCCCCGTACAATTCTGGCTGACATCCGGCCCCCCGCCGAGGATGAACACGACGTGCTGCAGGATCGAGTTGTTGACCAGATCGAACTGCAGGCCCGTGGAAAATGGACTCCACTGTCCCTGCGGTTTGCTGAACGGGCCGGATGGTTGATTCTCCAAACCATCGGGAAAGAACGGCCGCGAAATGTTGCCGTTGGCGCGGTCGGTGAATGCGATATCGCCGGTCGTCAACGCGGTCGGATCGTTGAAAAACGTCTGCGCCGCGCTGACATAGTCTCCGATTTTGATCGTGATGGGCGCCGACTCACCGACGACAGGAAAGAAGTAGTTGGCGTCCGGTAAGCCATCCAGAAACGACGCAGCGGTACTGGAGGAAAACAGCGCTGCGGTGCGTGCCTTCTGCAGCGACACGTCCGAACCGAAGATCGGCGCGTCGCGAGAGCGGACCATTCCCAGAATCGCGCCGTTCGTGTCGACCACGGAGATAGTGACCCGCGCGGTGCTCCCGACCGGCCGTCTGATCTGCGCCCGCGCCCGGGCGGCGACTTTCAGCGCGTTCGTCAGCAGAGAACGGACCTCGGCGGTGGTTAGCGACGCGGGGCCTACAGTCGCTGCATCCGTTCCCGCCCGCGGCGGATAGAGGGGCACATTCGCGTCGTCGACGAATACATACGCATCGCTGCCAGGAAAGTCGACGCCACCGTCAGGCCGCACACCCGAGGGCGGGAAACCAAACGCTGTGCCGGCGCTGATTGCGGCGCCGGTATATCCGTTCACCGGGATGAGTGCGCCCTCTGCGGAATTCAGGATTGCGAAGCCCGGTGCATCCTGCGGATTGCTCGCCAACCCGCCGAACCCGATATCGCTGAAACGCAGCGTCTTGCCGTCAACCGTGATGCGGTCGGCCTGACGGTCCAACGGTGCTGCGAAGCCGTAGGTCGCCGCATACGCGATCGCCTCGTCGACGCTCGCATCGGTGTCGGTGATATCCGCATCGGCCGAGTACAGATCGTCAGCCATGACACCTACGCCTCCGACGACGGTGCCATCCTTGAACAACGGAAATCCGCCCGGATCTGCCGACAGCCCAAGTGGCGAACGCTTCGGCCCAACATCGGGCGCGACACCGTTGAACCTGCCACTGAAATCCGAGCAGGCGAGCTGCGAGAACTGAACACCGAACAACGGACCTGCCGGTTGATTTCGTTCGCCCGGATTGAAGTGATCCTGCACGATCTGCGACGCGGTGCGCGACGAAAACGCGTTGCCTTCCGAGGACAAATAGGCGCCGGTGACTGCTTTGGTGATGGCGGCCGCCGCATCGATAGGTAAAACAATGCCTTCCAGCCCACCGATGATATCGGACCCTCCGGCGCCATTGGGCTTGGTCGCGACAAGAACGTCACGTCCCGACGCCATGCCAAGACGATACACTCCCAGGACGTTGCCGACGCGGTCCACGACCGCGATCGTCGCGCGGGTGTTGCGCGCATTGGCCTCGAACACCGCCTGCGCGATGATCTGGCCGACATCGTCAACTGTCAGCAGCGATGTCGCGTTGGCGCAACTCCCGGAGCATTCAACCGGCGTTGGGTCGGTACCAATCGAGCTACCGCCAGATCCACCACCTCCACAGGCGGTCAACACCATGCAGCACAGCCACCAAAAGAGCGGTCTGGAGGTCGCTGGTGGGTGATTCATCACGATCGGCCCTTTACTTACGCTAGAAAGTGCCCCTCAGACCGATTGTTCCCACACCTCCCGAGGTGTTGTTGAGCCCAACCAGCGCCTCGTACTGTAGAAAGGCAGATAGGTTGTGCGCGAACTGGGTGGAAAACCCTACCGTCGCAGTCCCATACGTCTTGTCGGAGCTGTCAGTGGAGCTTGCAAAGTTGAGACTCTCACCCGGCTGCGCGGGCAACGCGAATGCGTAGGAATACTTCACAACCCCGTTGCTGCCGTTGTACTGATATCGTAACTCGGCGCCGAGATACGGTACGAAGACGCCGAATCCAGTGTTGAAGCTGCGACGCATCGTGAAGCCGAGTGCGGTCTCCGCGACATTGACGTCCTGACCCAGATACTTCAGCGCCAGACCCGGTGTGCTGGTCGAGCCGGTGTTGTCCCTCTCCTTCTCGGTGTAGCCGTCGATGTGCATGCTCAGATAGTTCAGCTTCATGTACGCGTCCAGCGAAAAGGGGCCACCCTCTATCACTGCTCCACCAAACGTCAGTTCGGCGCCGGTCTGAGCACTGTCCGTATTTGCGCGATAGCTGCGATTAATCATGAATCCAGGGGCTGCCGCACGCCCTTGCGGGTTGGGTCCCGGAAGAAAGAACGCCCTGCGGTCGATATCGTAGTTGGATGATCCGTAGCCGACGATGGCGCTCATGAAGTACTCGTCGGTGCTAAACAGTGCATATCCGGAGAACGAATACGTTGTGGCATCGACACTACCGCCAGAGGACGGATCGGCGGGATTGGTGTTGGTTGGCGAGCCGCCTTTCACGTCCGCGGAATAATCCTGATATCCCGCCGCGATTCCCAGCACCAATCCACTATCGAACGCATAGTCGATTCCAAGTGTGCCGCCATAGAAATTGGAGTCGTAGCCGTCTTCGTTGGGCGAGCGGTCGCGATTCGCATAGCCGCCATTGACGTTGCCGAACCAGGCCCAACCGATGTCGGCGTCACCCGCGTCGCCCGCGGCACCGCCAAT
The DNA here is from genome assembly GCA_963735085.1 of uncultured Gammaproteobacteria bacterium. GTDB lineage: Bacteria > Pseudomonadota > Gammaproteobacteria > Pseudomonadales > Azotimanducaceae > DATJGR01. Next base: position 470,893 of record CAVTJP010000002.1, on the reverse strand, counting down.
TTGAGGAAGCCCCCTTGCGCCATTGTCGGGGTTGGCCAGCAGATTGATTCCGTCCAGGTTCATTGCGAGTCCGGACGTGGTCGATCGTGCGCCTTGTCGGATCGCATCCATCCGCGCGGCGACACCAGCAAATTGCGCGTTGCTGCCACTCTTGCCCAGGCGACGTTGAGATGACGCTTCCTCTCCGGAAAACTGGCGTACGGCGTTGTTTTGGCTCGTCGGGTCGACGTACCCGTAGCTGTTCGCGGTCGGATTGTTCGGGGGGCCGAGGGCGAACGTCGTCACCATCTCGTTGCAGCGAAAGAACAAGTCTTGTTGCGGCCCTGCGAGGCTCGTACCGCCAGCCATCGCGAGCGACTTGCACGTCGATTGGATCGCATTGCCCGCGTTGACGAGCGTCTTGGACCCGCCCTGCTCGAGTATTGCGTCACCCAAAGATCCGGCGTTCGCGGTGCCCGCCAGGCAAGCGAAACAACACGCCACGACGAGGCTTCCCATCTCCCCTCTTTGCATCTCCCCTACCCCTTCCCTCTATTCGTCATTCGAGATCAAATTGCCCCATTCCTCGAACCGCCCCTCTAGCAGACCGTTCGATTCGTCCTTCGGGATTCTACGCAAGAACACGGATGCTACAAGCGCCTTATTCCGGCAACCCGCAAATTGGTTACACACACGCATCATGCATCTCGCGGCGTGCGATTGCTTAAGGCCTTGCAACGGCGCAATATTTTCCGCGTCGACGAAGCCGATATGCGCAGGTGGAGTTTGGGGTGAATGACGCGAGCGACCGCGCGCAAAAGACCACTGTGGTGCCCATTTCGGTGCGGCCAACACTGTTGGTCGGCGCTATCCTTCGAGAACGTTACGTCCTCGAGCAGGTGCTCGGTGAAGGCGGCATGGGGCGCGTGTTTCTGGCGACCGATCGCGAGGTCGAAGGTCCGGATCGGTTCGTCGCAATCAAAGTGCTGGGTGAGCTGTTTCGCGAACATCCGCAATCGCTCAGCGTTCTGCGCAAGGAAGCGACCAACACCCGCAAGTTGACCCATCCGAACATCGTCCGAGTGCACACGTTCGATCGTGATGGCCAGAATGTCTTCATCGTGATGGAGTATATCCGTGGCGAATCCCTCGATCACTTCATCAAGCGGCACAAAGAGGGCCTCGCGTTTCGCGATGCGTGGCCGATTATGCGAGATTGCGCAGCGGCGCTGGCCTACATGCATTCCAAGGACGTCGTTCACTCGGATTTCAAACCGGGCAATGTCTTCTACTCGGAAGACGGCGAGATCAAGGTGCTGGATCTCGGTCTGGCACGCACAATCGACGAAACAGTTGCGCTGGATGGCCGAACCCGCTTCGATGCCGGCGCATCGTCCCCCCAACCGCTGGGTCTCACGCCGGAGTATGCCAGTTGCGAAATGTGGGAACCTGGCACGAAGCCCGACCCGCGCGATGATATCTATGCGCTCGGTTGTGTCGTTTACCAGCTACTGACCGGACGGCATCCCTACGATGGTCTCCCCGCGCCTAGAGCGCGGGCGCAACAGCTTGTTCCGACGAAGCCGAAGGGAATTCGGCGCCGCCAGTGGCGAACTCTGCAGCAGTCATTGTCCTTCGACCGCGCTGCACGCACGCTGTCGGTGGATTTGTTCCTAAAGGAGTTCGATCTCCATCGACCGAAGGCGAGCGCGACGCCGTGGATCGTTCTGACGCTGATTCTAGTGGTCCTGGGGGTTGCTGCAGCCATTCTGTTCCGGCCGCCGTCGGCGGATGCGCAATTCATCGACGATGAGATTGCCTCCCATCCGATTGGCGACCGAAAGGCGGCGAATCCCGATGATATTCTAGGCTGGAAAGGTCAGGCGCGAAATGGACTCGACCTGGCGAAATCGGCGTTCAAAACGAAGGACTACGCGACGGCCGCGTACTACCTTCATGACGGACCGACCAATGCCCGATTCTCGTTCGGACGACTATTGGCGAAGTCTTCGACACCACAAGACCTGCGCGTAGGCGCTCAGGGAATGCTCGAGCTGTCTAAGTTGTATACGATTCCGGCGACTGACCTGCGCGCAACCAATCCCCAGGAGGCTTTGCGCTGGACGTGCCTTGGACTGCAGGTCAATCCCTATGAAGAAGACCTTCGTTTGCTGTACGCCGAACTCGAAAAGTCGACAGGTGGCGTAGACACCGACAGTTGCGCAAAGATCGATTGGAAGACTTTGGGCCCGCCCTAGTGTGAAGGGATAGTGCAGAAAGCAAACAATAGTGCAGAAAGCAAACAGATGGTGCACGAAAGTGATGCGTGCATGGTGAGAACAATAGCTTCAGCTTCGAGGTAACGACGTGCATAAGCATCGATTGGTTTGGGGAATGGTCATACTCGCCGTTCTAGGTGCCACCGGAGTGGTGGGCGACGATCGCGCCGGTGAGCCGGAGGTTCAGGCGAACATCATCGTTGCGTGCCTGCTACCATCGCGGGTGCGCAAGCTGGGAGGAATCGTTTATCCGGAGCGGCGCCGGCTGACGCAGACGACCGCCAAGAAGTGCGAGTTGCGAGGTGGCGAATACACCGCCTATGACCGCTCAAAACCCGAAAGCGCCGTGGCTTTCTTCATGCCGCTCGCGAACGATGGCGACGCGAAGGCCCAGACGAGCCTTGGCGAAGTCTACGAGTATCTGTTCGATACCCCGCACTATGCGCAAGCAGCGCAATGGTATCAGAAGGCCGCCGATCAAGGTGATCTCACAGCGGTACGGCGGCTCGCCCATCTCTACGAGTTTGGGCTCGGAGTCGACAAGGACCCATTGTTGGCCACTAATCTCTGGCGACGCGCGCTGGGCGCAAACGATGACTTCGTGCTGGCCTCGACGTTGCAACAGGCGCAGACAGCGGCGGATCAACGCATTGCCTCGCTGACGTCCGCGCTGCGCGCGCGCAGCGCGGATGCCGAAGCGCTGGGTCGTTCACTCGCCGCGGCGCAGTCCAAACTGGCGAACGAGAAGGCGTCTCTCGCGTCGGCAGAATCGAGCATCGCTACATTGCAAAGCAATCTGGCAGCCGCGCGGACGTCACAAACAGGCGCTGATCCGCAAAAGATTGCACAACTCGAAAAGGAACTCGCAGACAAACAGCGGCAGCTGGATGACCAGCGCTATCAGGTTCAGACGAAAGAAATTGCAGTCGACTCTCAGCAGGCTCAACTCGCCGCCAACTTGAAGCAGGCCAAGCTCGAGAACGCCCGCCTCAAACAGGAACTCGGTAAGACCACCGCCGTCAGCGACGCGGATCTGAAACGCTCCGAGGAACGACTCGCGGCGCGCAACAATGAGATTGCCGCGTTGAAGAGTCAGCAGCAGCAGCTCGTCGCTCAATTGGCAGACCAGCGTGGAAAATTCGACGCAGTTGTTGCCGACCTTGCAAGAGCGCAGGCTGGCGAGGCAACCAATCGCGATGCGGTTTCGCGCGCCCAGTCGTTGGAAGCCGAACGTCGCGAGCAGTCGACCGCGTTGGCACAAAGCGAAACCAAGGCGCGGGAACTCGAACAGAAGCTGGCGGCAGCGCAATCGCAGGCGAGCCAACTGCAGGCCTCGCTTGATGTAGCCGCGCATGAGCGCGAACGGCTGTCGGCACAAGTCGCCGCCACGGAAGCGAGCCTCGTTGCAACCCGCGGGAATCTCGCGGCGGCCGAGAGCAATCTCGGTGCGCTGAGATCGGAAGTCGCTGCCGCCAAGCGGGAACGCGATGCGCTGACGTCGCGTGCCGTGACGACACCTCAGCTCAAAAGCGAGATCGCCACGCGCGACGCAAAAATCGAGACGATGTCCGCTGAAATCGACAAATTGGTCGCGCAAACCAAATCCCTTCACGCACAGAACGATCTGCTCACCGAACAGCGTGCGCAGCAACTTGCTACCCGGGACTTCAGAGACGACCCACTGCCTGACACCTCCCACATCCGGCTACCGCCGGGCATACAGCTGGGGAAGAACTATGCTTTAGTCATCGGCAACAATACCTACCAGCACCTTCGTCATCTGAATTTTGCGCAGAATGATGCGCGGCGCGTCTATGAAGCATTGAGCCGCGGATACGGTTACAAAGCGGAGCTTCTGACCGACGCGACCGCGGCTGAGATTTTCAAGCGCTTCGCGGAACTCGAGAGCGAGCTGAAATCCAACGATTCGTTGATCATCTATTTCGCCGGTCACGGCGCCCAGGACGAACGTGTCAGTTATTGGCTCGGCGTCGACGCGACGGCAGACAAGTCGAGCTGGCGGGTGTCTGGCGTGTCGACCGACGATCTCAACAAATGGCTCGACGTTATCGAGGCCAAGCACGTGTTGGTTGTGGCGGACTCATGCTACTCGGGCGCCGGCATCGTCAGCATCGGCGGCATCAAATTGAAGACGCCCGATGTCGAGAAGCAGCTCAAATTTGCACTGGGCGGCCCATCGCGGACCGTGATTTCATCCGGTGGCCGGGACCCGGTTCCCGACGGCGGTGCCGGTGACGGCTCCGTCTTCACCAAGACGTTCGTCGGCTTGCTCAACGAAAATCGTGGCGTTCTGACCGACGCCGAGTTGTTCGCGCACTTGAAGGAGCGCGTTGAATTCGGCGGCAGTCCCGACGCCGGCGCGGTCCCCACACCGGTGTTTGGTCGAATCGAAAACGGCGGCCATGTCAGAGGTCAGTTCGTGTTCCTGAATCCGCGCGTGGAGGCCTGACAGCCTCAGCGCCTGGCAACTCGCCAGCCGCGACTGTTGCAGGCGATTCGTCTCGGGGGCGATCGGGGTGATATGCGTGGCACCCGATGCAAGGCAACGCCACCGCGACATTTCCGGCACGATCATCGGCACGATCCGAATGACATTGCACGCAGTTGTCGATATCCGGAATCAGTAGGTCGGTGCTCTTGCTGGAATGCCGCGCGTTGTGGCAACTCCCGCAGGCCTCGTCACCGGTTTTGCCCTGCTGCGTGAGGTGGTCGGCGTGATTGAAACGGGCGTTCGGCAGGTAATCTTTGACCAGACGGACCGGATATACTTGGAAGCGACTGTAGATGTCGTCGCCGTGCGTGTCTCCGACGTAGTGACAGGTGATGCAGCCGCGCCGTGTGAACTGATTGACCGCTTCGTCGCGGGTCCTGCGCATCGCACAGACGAACGCGCTGTCTGTGCAGGTCGCCTGCTCGCTGAGTCGATCGGGTAGTCGGCGTCTGTTGTCGGCAACAGGACGATTATTGGGATCGCCAAACTTGCGCAGATAATGGCCTTCGATCGCCAGAATAGCCTCAGTTGGTTGACCGTGCGGCAGTTCCCGAGCCGGGTCCGATGGATCGAACTTGAGGTCGTGACAGTTTCTGCAGTGCTTCTCCATCGTCACCGGCAGGAAGTGTTCTTTGTCCGGAGCCAACTCGTGACAATCGGCGCAGTGCAATGTTCCACTGTCACTGACCCGGCGAACCTTGCTGCCATCCAGATGCACATCATGCGGAAACTTCAGGTTCGACGACTCCTGCGCCCCTTCGATTGACGTGGGTTCGTATCGCCAATCGAATACCAGGCCGGTGCCGGCCGCACGATGAGAAGAGCGCAGCAGATATGCCTCGAACTTCGGATGAGTCGCAGTCGAAAATCCAGTCGTGGCCGGAAGCTTCTCTATCGGTGCAAAGCGCGCTGGCGCCGCGTGGCAATCGGTGCAAAGCGAATTCGAAGAAACGATCAAATGCGGCGGTACGTTGTGCTCGTTGTGGCACGTCGCACAGCGCGTGTGCTCGAGCCCGACTTTCGTGGCCATCGCTGCTTCGATGTGGTCGTGCGTACGGTCGTGGCAAGCAGCGCATTGCGCATCGCGCACGCGCACAAACGGCACCGCATGACACGCATTGCAGTTGTCACCGATCGCCTGTGAGTGCGCGGGAAGCAACGCGCCGGTACTCCATTGCGCGTCAACCGGCACCCAGGGGCGCTCCGCTTTGCCGTGATGCCAGACGAGTTGGCCAAGCGGCAGCAACAACGTCAGCGACAGAATCAGTGCGAACAGCCCCCATGCAATACGGCGTTTCGACAACCAGGTCTGATCGAGTTCGGTCCGAAACGCGCCGGCAAAATCGCTACCCTGTACGGTCGAGTTCGGCGTGATTTCGAGTGCGAGATCGAATCCGGTCGGCGGCACCACCAGTTGCACCCGGTGCCCGTCGAGTTCGAGTACGTCGCCCTGCGCGAGCGTTGCGCTGCGCACGTGCTTACCGTTGACGAGAACCGTCAGGCCGCGACGGCAGGTCACGCGGGCTGTAGAGCCATCGACAGATTTGATCTGCGCGTGACGCGGCGCAATGTTGCGGCCGATCAACTGAAGCGTTTGATCCGGCGCACTGCCGATGTTGACCGCCGCTGCACTGACTTCGACATCGTTGTATTCGACGAAGCCATCGGAGCGCGCGCGACGTTCTCGCAGCAGGGTTTCCATGCGTTACCAGTACACGAAGGTCGAAACGATATGCGCCGTGAGCGCGGCCAACAGCCCTACCGTGATCGGCACATGGACGTACAGCCAGACGCGCAACCAGCCCTGCAGCCGAACATCTCTGCGAAGTCTGCGCAGAATCGCCTGGCGCCTTGACAACAGCGACAGCAACGTCTGCAGACTCGCCGCCTCTGTGCGCTTGTTGGCGCGCGGTACCTTGTCTGCAACAAGATCGATCACCGCTTGCTGATCAACGTTGCGCAGAGCCGTCGTTGCCGCAACGCTTGCGGCTTCTCGGTCCGCGCCGTTGCGGTCGCCGACATCAGCGACGAACCGCGACCCGTCACGTCCCAACAGTTGCGCAAGCACGCCGCCGCCAAGCGTGGTTCGCGCGATGCTGCTCAGTACCGCACCGCGAACTTCGGGATCGCACTGGCGCGCAAGATCGCGACCGGTCTTGTCGAGTTCGAACAGCTCCGCGAACAATGCATCACGCGATCCTCCGGAACGGACGTCCGAAAGCAGTCGTGGATGAACCAGATAGGTGTACACGCCGAAAAAGCCGCTCACGACCACGAGACACATCAATCCGTACGCGAGCGTGTGCACGTTCCAGCCGAACTGCCCGGCGCAGTGCAATGTCGCAACGAGCACCAACACGGTGCCGAGATACACGTGCGCCGATGTCCAGCCCTGCACGCTGCCCATGCGCGAGTTATAGCGGCGCTTGCGGATTCCCAGCACACTGAGCCAGACGATCAGCAGTGCGCCAACGGTACCCAGTACGTACCCCTGCCATGTGGCGCCATTGCGTGGCTCGTTGGCGTCCTGCGAAACATAGAGCACGACGCTCGCAACCGCGATCGCGACAGCCCACCAGAAATATCGCGCGCCGCGGTATTTGAGGACGTTCTGGTGAATCACGAGCGGCGATCCGCCACCAGGTCGACGAATCGCTCGGGGCCGATCCGCAAGGCAGCACCGGTCGGGCAAGCCTTGACGCAGGCCGGCCCATTCGCCACGTCCACGCATGCATCGCATTTCACGGCCTTCTTGCCGCGGGCCTTGGACTTTTCACGCGGCGCGTAATCCGGAATTTCACCCGGACCGGAGCCGCGACCGAACAGCATCCACTGCAGAAGGCCGGGCTTCGGCGGCGCTTCGTACGCCATCTTGATGACGTTGTAGGGACAATTCACCTGGCAGTTTCCGCAGCCAATGCAGGAATCGTCGATGAAGACTTCGCCGGTGCTCGAACGATGGATTGCGTTCGGCGGACAATCTTTCATGCAGTGCGGTTGCTCGCAGTGCCGGCACGCTATCGGTACGTGGATCTGCGCGAAGCTGTTGCCTGCATCGCGATCGAGCCGGCTGATGCCGGCATGCGTTTCGGCGCACGCCTTCTCACAGTTGTCGCAGCCGATGCACAGCGCTTCGTCGATGATCAGCACGTTGGTTGCTTCGCCGAGGCCTTCATGCATCAGGAAATCCATGATCGCGCCGGTCTCGGGACGCATCTCCATCACCGCGCTTTCGATGGCGCGCCGGCTGGTGTCGCGCTGCAGTTGTTCGAAATGCGATCCGCCGAGTTCGACCAGCGCCAGAAACTCTGGCCGTTTCACCTCGATGGTTTCCAATGCGACCAGCGCAGTGGCGGTTTCTCGGCGCACCGGGTCGCCCATCAATGCCATCTCGCCGATCGGAAATCCCGAGCGAACCTGTGCCACCAGCACCGCGCCATGAGCAGTGGCCCTGTTCAGCCCGACCCCCCCTGAACGGATGATGTGGAGGCTGTCGCCACGCTCGCCCTCAGTGAACACGACTTCGCCGGCCTTGTATTGCCGCAGTTGGGTATTGGCTGAGATCTCGCGCAGTTCTGCGACCTTCGCATTCGGTGCGAACTGCCGCTGCAGTTCGCGCACGATGAAGATCCAGTCGATGCCGAGACGGACTTCGTCGTTCGAATTCATCAGCTTCAGCATCGTGCGCCGCGGCGTTTCAACGAGAATGCAATTCGCACCGGCGCGCGCCGTCTCCAGCCGCGGCCTGCCAGACAACAGGCTCATCTCTCCGAAGAACTGACCCTGGGCGAGTTGCGTCAGGCGTGGTGGTGTACCGGGCACCTCGAGGATTACCTCGCCCGCGGCGATCGTGAAGAACGACGTACCAAATGCGCCCGCCCGATAGATTTCGTCACCCTCGCGTATGATGCGGGTGCTGCGTGGCGACGGCGTGCGCGCCTCGAGTTTCGCCCGCAATGCACGCATTTTCGCTAGCGAGTCGTCCATCACCGGGCCGGCGGGGTAACTGGCAATCACGTTGCTTTCGATGATCAGTTCCCGGAACGTCAAGGAATTCAGCTGCCGGAACATTGGGATACGCTTCTGGAAAAGCTCCATCAGTTCATCGACATCGCGTTCGAACGGCAGACCGTCGAACTGGTATTCGAGCAGCGGATGGTCGGCGGGGCGAATGTCGTTGCCGCGAATGAACTCGATGACATCGTGGCCCTGATTCATCGCCTGTTTAATCAGCGGATAACCGGCCAGTGACCCGATGATGTAGAGGCCTTCGACGTTGCTTTCGTATTGTCGCGACAGCTCGGGAATCGCCTCAGGTTTGGCGTTCGGGAACACGACGCCGGCGCCTTCGACGAACGCGCGAGGTGGCACCGCGCCGAGCCGGCCGATAATTCGATCCGCCTGAATCTCGAGCGGACCCGACGGCGTTTCCAGAGTAACCGCCAGTCGCTTGCCGTCGCCCGGCCGAATCTCCTTGGTCTGAGTCTTGTACAAACAGTTGAGGCGCGAATTCGGATCGCTGCTTGCCGCGAGAATCAACGCAAGATTGCCGTCCTTGGCGCGGCTGAATTCGTCACGCCGATTGACAATATAGACATCGTTCTGACGAGCCAGCGCGAGTGCATTCTCGATTGCCGAATCACCCGCGCCGACGACGATGATCGTCTCGTCGGTGAATGCCTCGGGGTCTTCGAGATGGTATTCGACGCCCGGCAACTCCTCGCCCTTGACGCCGAGGCGCCGAGGGTTGCCCTCGAGTCCGATGGCCAGAATGACGTACTCTGCGGTAATCGTCGCACCGCTGCCCAACGCAATGACGAAGGCGCCCTTGTTACCCTGAATCGAAGTGACTTCGGTACCGTAGCGGATGTTGATCTTCGAGTTGGCGACGCCATCTACCCACTTCTGCAAGATGCCTTCGCGGCTGCCTTCGGCGAACTCGAAGTCGCTGCGCAACTCGAGATAGCCGGGTTCCGCCATCACGTGCTTACCCTTCTGGTATCTCTGAATGGTCTTCGCCGGTTCGGCGTAACCCTCCAGTAGCACATAGCTCGGCGCGCCGACATTATTTTCGCGATCGTAGTGCGCCGCGCGACCCGCCGCGCTCAGGCCCGCAGGACCGGATCCGACGATCGCAATTCGTACCGATTCAGACATGGTTGTCGTCATCGCAGAACGGGCAATTCGGCTGAAAACCTTTCACGTTGAAATCATTCCTGCACGGCTGTCAAACTTGCGCCCAGCCGTTCGGCGTTCGACACGAAGTAACCTTGGCCTGCTCGGATGTACCGTCCTTCAGGGTTACCTTTTGCGTCGTGGTATAGCACTCCGACGCCATATTGATCTGTACCTCTTTCGCTGGGGGCGTAGATGTCGCCGCTGTCGTAGAGGCGGTTTTCGGCTGAGGCTGCGAAAGATCTCGCGGGCCGATCAGAGATCCGGACACGTAGCCGATCGCGACGTTATCGCGGCCGATCATGTACCAGTCCTGACCGCGAACCTTTGCGATCGCCGTAATCGCTGCTCTGGACTTCAGCGACTCGATGATCGAGAAACTCGTGCCCGGGCCGCCCCGAACATTGGCGCCGTTGCCAGCAACGACCTGATAAGGCTCGCCCACCGCATCCATGATCGGCAGGTTTGTGGTATCGACCCGATTCCCTTGTACGGCGACGGTCGTCGGTTTGGGCGCGAGCGACTCGGCCTTCTTCGTCTCCACCGTTCCGGAGGCCCCGGACTGTGGATTGCTCCACACCTGCGGTTGACCATCGCGCAGCGATCGATTGCGCGCCTCGGCTGCCTGCTCGACGTCCTGTTGTGACATGCGCTTGACGAATTCGTCGCTGAAGCCGGCGAGCATCGTCGCCGTCGCGTTGTGGCAGAGGCCCCAACTGTCCGCGCCGCAGATTTCGCGCGTCGCATTGGCGATAGGCGCCGATGTCGCGACCGCGCCCATCGTTCGGTTCATGACGGTACCGGCAGCCCCGTTGCCAACCTGGCTCATCACGGAACCCATGAAACCACCGTTCCCCGTGGTGTCGCAGCCGCCGACAAATCCGGCGACAGCAACCAGCAGCCACCTCGTGCGCATCGTAGTTCCCCCCCTCGCCCGCTGACGGACCTGATACTACGGTTAGCCGGTCGCGCCGACAATTACCTGTTCCGATATCGTACCGGCTGTCTCGACGCGGCGATCGAATCCGTTGCTCGTGCAGTAACTGCGCTGCTGGCTCCGCTGCGCCTTCCCGTTGTGCATGGTTTCATCCACGTCGATCAGAAAAGGGCAGTCCGGGTTGTCGAGACGACGCGGATTGCTGAGCCGGATCGCGCCACCGAAATCACCGCGCGTCCAATCGTATCCCTTCAACGCCTGCTGGATCTTCGCCATCAGCGACGAAAGATCGGCACACGACTTCGCCAGGCACGCGTCGAACTTGTCCTTGTTCGACGTATAGGCCAGCAATGCGCCGGCAATCTGATTGTTGCGATAACTGCCAACGTCGTCAGGAATCGACCAGCCCGCCACTATGGAACGCTCGTCAGTTGCGGCAGGGACAGGTTCGATCCCGCTGGCGGTGGCCGGTGGTGTAGCACTACCCTGCGGTTTCGTCGCTGTACCGGAACTTGAATCGTTGGAACCATCAACGTCGCGCTGATTTTCTGTAACCACCGGCTGGGGTGGTTCGACGGTGGCTGACGTTAGCGTCGACGATGGCGCCGCGAACCCGGGTAGTTGGTTTGTGTAGAACAGAAACGCGACGACGACGGCCATCACGAGTACTGCACCTGCGATCGTGATTGGAAGCCAACGCCGCTTCGCTGGCGTCACCGATGCCGGACGGACCTGTGTCGCCGACGGATCGGTTTGCGCTGCCGATTTGTGTCCCGGCAATAATTCATGTCCGGGTAGTAAGGCTGCGAACGCTGCGGCCGATTGCGGCCGGTCCTTGGGGTCGAGCGACAGCGCCTGGTCAATGGCACGCAGCAACGGCTCAGTGTAGCGGCCTGCGCCCAGCTGCACTGCGCTGGGTTGCTCGACACCTTGATGCCGTGCAATGGCATCCGTCGGTGCGGTACCAGTAATCACCCGATATGCGGTTCCGGCCAACGCATACAGGTCACTCCACGGTCCCTGCTTCTGCGCCCCGCCATACTGTTCAAACGGCGAATAACCGGCGGAAACAATGCTCGTCAACGCGTTGCTCTGACCCTGCTCCAATGCACGGCTGGAACCGAAGTCGATCAGCACCGGGCTGCCGTCGCGCCTGATGAAGACGTTCTCCGGCTTGATGTCCCGATGCAGCATGCCCTTGTCGTGAATTCGCGCGAGACCGTCGAGCAGCGGCCGCAGGATCCGATCGACCAACAGCGCCTCGGGAACCGTTTCCGAACGGCCCAGCAGCCAGCGCTCGAGATCCTTGCCTTCTTCGTACTCCATCACGAGATAGGCAGTGCCGTTGGCCTCCAGATAGCGGATCACCGCAACGATGTTGGGATGTTTGAACAGCGCCAGCGCGCGCGCTTCGTCGATGAATCGCGTCAGGCCCCACTTGAAGACTTCTTCGTCTTGCGGTCCACGTGGGCGCACCGATGCCGTTTCGTCGCGAAAGGCGAATTGCCGTGGCAGGTATTCCTTGACCGCAACATCGCGCTGCAGACGCTCGTCGACAGCCTTATAGGTGATTCCAAAGCCACCTTCGCCAAGCACCGACGTGATCCTGAAGTCGTCCAACTGCGTATCGATTGAAAGTGCTTGATCGCTCACGGTGACACGCGTCTATGCATATTCGGTCAACGGCTGTGTTGAGGGGGCAACGATGCACGATCGACGTGAGCACCGCTACCCAGACTCTCCAGTAGCGTCGGCCATACTTCGACCCAGCAGCAATGATGATCGAATCCGGGCATTACGCGAACCTCCATTTGCGGTGCCGCGCCGACAAAGTGCTGCGCAATCACAGGCGGCACGTTCGAGTCACTCTCGCCAACGAAATGAATCTGTCGCAAGGACTTGCGCCACATCGTCACATTCATTGGATTGAGTGACTCCGACAGCGGCGAGTACCCATGCAGACCGGTCCACGCCGCAGTGTCGAGGTTCGCGGCTATTGTCACGACCATCTCTACGCGTTGCACCCGATTGGCGACCAGTACCGCCAATACTCCGCCACCGCTGTAGCCGAATAGCACCGCACGTTTCGCGTGAAGCCTGTCGAGCATCGTCCGAACCACACTCGCCATGCTGTCGACCACTGCTTGCGAGTAACGCGCCCCAGTCCACAACGCCGAGCTACATCCCCGTGTGCTTTCGAGGCCCAGATAGCAAGGTCGTCCAATGTAGATCGAGCTCTCCGAATCTTCCAGCATCAGGCGCAGCGCCACCGGATCTTTGGGCGTGGGGTCGTCGGAGATCGTCGTGTGCCGGATCCACGGCGTGCCGTCACCCGGGAAATAGACGTGCAGGGTCGAATCGTTCGCGACCACGTGCAGTACAACGACGTGTTCGAACTGTTCGCCTTGGATACGCGTAATGGTCGCGCCTGCGCTGTTCGCGAGCGCCTCAGTGTGCTCGGTGGGTGTCGCCACACAACCGTTCAAAAACCACACCGCGCCCAACGCGATTGCGTGTCGCAATCGCCGCCATCTCCGCACGCAACACGGAAGCGTTCGGACCGCATGCATTTTAGCTCGTGCGATCAACATCGTGACGTATACTTCGCTGACCCGAGCGTGGAGATCCGATCATCCTTCAGGCCATTGCAGAACAGTACGGGCACCTGTTCGGCCCGCTCCGGCTGTTCGGCAGTTACCTCTTCCTCGCCGGCATCGCAAATGGGTTGTCCGTAATCCTCGTGTTCTGGTTGCTGCCGAAGTACTGGTACCTGCTCCCCAAGGATCAGGGTCGAGCGCACGCTGTCCACTCGGAGATGAGCCTCGGCAAGCCGATGTCCGCTGGCGCAATCTTCGTGCCGATCTTCGCGCTGGTTGCACTGCTGGTTGTGCCGCTGCAATGGCCGTATCTCGTCGTCATCGGGTGCATGCTCGTGGCAATGTATATCGGCTATCTCGACGATCGCGCCCGCGGCGGCTGGAGCGAATATGCACTGGGTGCGTGCGATCTTGCGATCAGCATCGCAGCTGCGATGGCGGTATGTCGAATGACCGCCTTCGATGTGTGGCTGCCGTTCTTGAAGGTACCGCTGCACGTTTCTCCGTGGCTGTTCGTGGCTGCCGGTTCCATTCTCATCTGGGTGACGATCAATTCCACCAACGCCACCGATGGTGTCGATGGGCTGTCCGGCAGTCTCTCGGCGATGGCGCTGGTGTTCCTCGGTACGATTTTGTACGGCGTAGTCGGACACAAGGAGGTATCGGCTTACCTGCTGCTGCCTCACTACGAGAACGGACCGGCATGGGCGATGCTCGCGTTCTCGATGATTGGTTGCCTGGCAAGCTATCTCTGGTACAACTGCAATCCGAGTCTGGTGCTGATGGGCGATTCCGGGTCTCGCCCCATCGGATTGCTGTTGGGCGTGCTGGTGCTGGCCTGCGGAAATCCGTTTCTCGTGTTCGTCGTTGCGACGGTGGTGCTGGTCAACGGCGGCACCGGCTTGTTGAAGGTCGCGTTGTTGCGATTTTTTCGCATCCCGATCTTTCGCAATGTGCGCTATCCGCTGCACGACCATATGCGCAAGAACCTCGGTTGGTCGAACACACAGGTGCTGGTGCGCTTCATGCTGCTGCAGGCGGTCGGCACGCCGCTGCTGCTGATGCTGCTGCTGAAACTGCGCTGAGGCGCTCACCCCAGGCCGAGCACCAGCTTGGCCATAATGTTGCGCTGAATCTCGTTCGAGCCCGCATAGATCGACACCTTGCGGGTGTTGAAGTAGTCCTGCGCCACACCGTTGGTGTATGCCGGTCCGACGTGTTGGAAGTTGTCTCCTTCCAGCGACGTGGATGCGTCGAATGCATTCACGTAATAGCCGCCGACCTCGAGCGCGAGTTCGGTAATGGCCTGTTGCAGTTCCGTGCCGCGCGTTTTGAGCAGCGAGGACTCGGGGCCGACGTTCTGGCCGGCGGCCAGCGCGCCGAGAATTCGCAACTCGGTGAACTCCAGCGCCAGGACCTGTACTTCAACTTCATCGACGCGCGCCTTGAATGCCGCGTCGTCCATCATTGTGGTGTCGGCGCCGTTGGATTCCGCTTCGGCCATCTGCTTGATCTGCTGGAGCGCACCTTTCAGCGTAGGCGAGTACGCGTTGCCGCGTTCGAATTCGAGCAGGTACTTCGCGCACGTCCACCCTTTGCCCATTTCGCCAATCAGGTTTTCTTTCGGCACGACCACGTCTTCGAAATAGACCATGTTGATCTCTTGCGATCCGACCGCGGGCGCGTCGAGCGTGATGATGGGATTCACACTGACACCAGGCGAATGCATATCGATCAGCAGAAAGCTGATCCCCTGTTGCCGCGTCGCTTCCTGGCTCGTGCGTACCAGGCAAAAGATCCAGTCTGCGTATTGCGCCAGGGTCGTCCAGGTTTTTACGCCATTGACCAGAAAGTGGTCGCCGTTGTCTTCGGCTTTTGTGCGCAGAGATGCGAGATCCGAACCCGATCCTGGCTCCGAATAGCCCTGGCACCACCAGACGTTGGTATTGAGGATATCTGGCAGAAAACGGCGCTTCTGCGCTTCGGTACCAAACTTCATGATGACCGGTGCCACCATCGTCATGCCGAACGGCATCACGGCGGGCGCGCCGACACGAGCCCGTTCCAGATCGAAGATGTACTTCTGGGTAGCAGTGAACCCCGCGCCGCCTTCCTCTTTCGGCCAGTTCACTGCGGCCCAGCCTTTCGCGGCGAGCGCCTTCTGCCAGCGCACATGATCATCTTTGGACAACCGGCCGAGCGCGCTGCGCGCCTGCCGTTGACGCAGGTCTTTGGGCCACGCGGTCGCGAGCCAGTTGCGCACTTCGCGCTGAAACGTTCGATCCGCGTCGGTGAACGACAGGTCCACTGTAAGCATCCCCCATCCAATTATTCCCAAGGCGAGCGGATTCTAACCCGGCAGAGCAGTCGCGCGGAGACATCCACGGCATAATGCTTGGCAAGCCGCGCCAAACGAGACGACTCAAGTACCCGGCTACAATCGCACACCGGCTCACATGACACCGTGATGAAAATATGACTGATCTTCCAAGCGTTACAATCGTTCGCGACTACTTCGCGGCATTGCAGAGCACGATCTGCGCCCGCTTCGAACAGCTCGATACGGCCGGTCGATTTCGCGGCGACGATATCGCGTCCGCCGAAGGCGGATTGGCCCGTCCGCGTGTGCTCGAAGACGGCGAGCACATTGAAAAAGCCGCCGTGCAGTTCACCCACAGTATCGGTACGTCTTTGCCGAGTGCGGCGACGGCGCGCAACCCTCAATTGGCTGGGCTGAGATTTCAGGCGGTTGCCATTTCAGTGATCGTCCACCCCCGCAATCCATATGTGCCGACCACGCATATGAATTTGCGTTTCTTCAGCGTGGCGGCGCAGTTACCGGTCTGGTATTTCGGTGGCGGCTTCGATCTGACCCCATACTACGGTTTCGATGAAGACTGCGTACATTGGCACCAGCAGGCGCACGATGCGTGCAGCCGATTCGGAGCGACCGTGTATGCCGAATTGAAGCAGGCATGCGATGCGTATTTCCGCCTGCCGCATCGAGATGAAGCACGCGGCGTCGGTGGCATCTTTTTCGACGACTGGACGCGCGGCGGATTCGCCGAGAGTTGCGCCTTCGTACGCTCGGTTGGCGACCGGTTCCTGCCTGCCTATGCGCCCATATTCGAACGCCGCATGCACACGCCTTATGGGGATCGTCAGCGCGCCTTTCAGTTGTATCGACGCGGCCGCTACGCGGAATTCAATCTGGCGATAGATCGCGGCACGCAATACGGATTGCAGTCGGGACGGCGCGTCGAATCCGTGCTCGCATCGTTGCCGCCGCTCGCATCCTGGCGGTACGACTATCGCCCCGAGCCGGGGAGCCCCGAAGCCGATCTGTACGCGCGTTATCTGCCAACGAAATGGTGGGTGGGTGCCCCATCGCTTGTGGATAAGTCTGGGGATTAAATCAGGTGATCCGAAGGACGCGCTTACCCGTTCATCTCAATGTGATTAATATGGTCGAATTAGTCGTTATATTTCATATACTTATGATGTATTTCAAGAGATTTCAACAGGTAATGTAATCGATGAAGCGATGCAAGCCCCCTGTGCATAACGGTCAGCAGCGACCGCGGGTAGCCTGCGCATCCGAGTTAACATCGGTTGCAACCATATCGCCTCCACTTGTGATGCAGCCGGGAGCCCCAGATGAGTATGAGCACGATTGCGAGAGGTCTGCGTTTTCCGGAAGGGCCCATTGCGATGCCCGACGGCTCCGTCGTACTTGTCGAAATCGCGCGCGGCACGTTGTCCCGGGTAACCGCAAACGGCTCCATCGAGGTGATAGCCGAACTGGGCGGTGGACCGAACGGCGGCGCAATCGGCCCCGAAGGCAAATGCTATGTGTGTAACAACGGCGGCTTCAAGTGGATCGAGCGCGACGGCCGGCTGTATCCCGGTGAGCAACCCGACGATTACACCAGCGGCAGCATCCAGCGCGTCGACATGGCAACCGGGAAGTTCGAAACGCTGTACGAGTCCTGCGACGGTAGACGTCTGTGCGGCCCCAACGACATCGTCTTCGATCGCAGCGGCGGCTTCTGGTTCACCGATCATGGCAAGACGCGCCCGCGCGATCGCGACCGCACCGGCGTGTTCTATGCGCAGGCAGATGGCAGCGCCATTGCCGAAGCCATCTTCCCACTCGAAGGGCCCAACGGAATCGGCCTGTCGCGCGATGAAGACGAGCTCTACGTCGCGGAAACCATGCCGGGACGCTTGTGGGCATACAAGATCACCGCGCCGGGCCAGGTGGGCGAACGCCGCCTGTTGGAGGGCATCTCCGGCTTTTACATGTACGATTCGCTTGCGGTGGATGCGGCGGGCAACGTGTGTGTGGCGACCTTGATCAATGGCGGCATATCGATCTTATCGCCCGGTGGGTTCGAACCACGCTTCGTGCCAGTGCACGATTTGCTGACGACCAATATCTGCTTCGGCGGCGCCGACCTGAAGACGGCCTACATCACCGCATCGTCGCTCGGAGAACTGTTGGTCATGAACTGGGAGAACCCCGGTTTACCACTCAATTTTCTGAACCGCTGAAACCGCCTTCCTTAGAGGAAGTCGATTCCAAACCCTCTAGAGGCTAGCGCTGGCTGTGCAGCGCCGCTTCGATGGCGTTCACCAGTGCGTCGCCGGCGAACGGTTTGCGCAACAGTTGTCCGCCGTTTCGCGCCGCCTGCTGCTCGAGTTCGCGCTCATCGCTGGCAGTAATGAACACGCGGGGGATGTCGAGGCGCACGGCGCGCAGCCTCGCGCAGACATCGAACCCACTCAATCCCGGCATATGCACGTCCAGAACCACACAAGCCGGCCGCTGCACGTCAAGCGACGCCAGGAATTCCTCTCCTGATGCGAATTCCGAGACGGTGTAGTCGGCCAGGCGCAGCAATCGGCGTAACGCCGTTCGCACCGGGCGCTCGTCATCGACTATTCCAATCTCGACGGTCTCCACGCTGGAACGGTACTCGCTCGCGCCCCCGTGCATAACTAGCCTTTGGTCGAGCCCACTACTTCCCAACGCGTGCGCACGCGACGATATGCATCAGTTCCGGCATGGACTTAGCCTCCATCCGCGCCATGATGCGCGCGCGGTGGTATTTGACCGTCTGTTCGACGATGCCAAGGTCAAATGCGATCTGCTTGTTCAGCTTGCCGGTAACCATCGCGTCCAGCACTTGCTGCTCGCGCGGGGTCAACTGTTCCAGGCGCCGGCGCAAAACGCCCGTATCGGCGTGATTTTGGCGCGCGACGATGTGCTGGTCGATCGCAGTCTCGATCGCGGCGGTCAGCGCGTCGCCTGCTACGGGTTTCGTCAAAAAGTCAGCGGCACCGGCTTTGATGGCCCTCACGGACATCGGAATGTCGCCATGTCCTGTCAGAAACACAATCGGGCAAATTTCTCCCGCATCCTGCAGCCGTTGCTGCAGTGCAAGCCCATCGAGTCCTGGCAAGTCAACGTCGAGCACGAGGCACCCGAGCACGGCTGACCGCCATCGCTGCAGGAATGCTTCTGCCGAATCGAACGTCTCGACGGTCCACCCGCCCACGCGCAACAGTCGCGCGAGCGCACGCGCCAGGGCAGCGTCGTCGTCAACGACGAACACCGTGTAGTCCGCGTAGCGGAAAGTCACGTCGGTCACACCGGGATCACGGTCGTGAACGTGGCACCGCCATCGGGATTGTTCTGAGTCGTCAGGGTGCCTCCATGTGCCGCCACGATCGATCGACAGATTGCGAGCCCAACTCCCATGCCCCCGGGCTTGGTACTGAAAAACATGTCGAAGAGATGGTCGAGATTCCTCGCGTCGATGCCATGGCCGTGGTCTTCGATGTCGATTCGTACACCATCACCGGTCATCGCGGTTCGAATTCTCAGAGTACGGTGCTCGACGTCGACATTGACCATCGAATCGGCTGCATTGACGATTAAGTTCATCAACACCTGCTGCAGTTGTACGCGATCTCCCGAGACTGCCGATAGCGCGCTCGCGAGATCGGTCGACGCCATCACCTGCCGCACGTCGAGGTCTGGTCTCAGCAACGTCAACGTTTCATGAATCAGCTCGTTGACGTCGACAGGTGCCGGTGCACGCGACTCGTTCTTGTACAGCACACGCAGCCTGCGAATAACCTCTGCCGCGCGGTGATCGTTGGCAATGATGTCGTCGACGATCTCGCGGAGTTCGTCGCGGTCGAGCGCGTTGCGCAGCAGCAACTTCTGTAGCACCTCGGCGTTGCTCAGGATGGCGGTGAGCGGCTGGTTCAGTTGATGCGCGATCGCCGTCGATAATTGACCGAGCTGCGACACGCGCGTCATTCGGCCGAGCGCGACACGATCCTGCTCCGACTGCAACTGCGCTTCTTTGGCCTGCGTAATGTCGAAAGCAACGCCGCGCACCAGATTGGAATCAGTCGCCTCGGTGCGCCCGCGTGCACGCAGCCAGCGCACGTTGCCATGTTGGACCACCCGAAACTCCGTATCGAGTTCCTCGTCCGCTGCGACGGCGCGACGCACCGCATTCTTGAGCATATCTCGATCGGCCACGTGAGTGGTCTCGAGCACGCGTTCGAACTGCATCACCGGTGGTTCTAACGACAACGGCACATAAACATGGGGTTGCTCGCCGCCGTTTGCGGTCGCGGCGCCATTGGCCGCAAGACTCCAAACCCAATTGCCAACCTGTGCGGTACGTGCAGCCAGGATCATCCGGCGCTCGTTCGCGAGGAGCGCCGCGGCAGTTCGGTGCTCCCGTCGCCGTTCGTACAGTAAGGCAACAATCAAGGCAACCAGCACCGCAACAACGGCCCCACTGACCAGGGCGATGATGCCATACGCCTCCCAGAACGTAGGCGTTCTGAACTGGATAACTGCATCTACCGGAATCCGATTATCAGCGATGCCCCAGCGCTGCGCGGCTCGCCAGTCGATCTGGCTGGTCGCCGGTGCCTTCGCCGCAATCTTAAGCGCGCCCGGCGGCGTCCCGTGCAGCAAGCTGACGACAACAGCCGCGGTCTGGCGACCTATTTCCGCGAAGTTCGGCATGACGCCACCGACGATTCCGGTGCCGATGAACGTGTTGTACGGCCCGTACACGGGCGCGTTGGACACCGCGGCAATCTCGCTGACCACTTCGCGTGGAGAAGAGTGCCGTCCGATGCCATCGACGAAATAGCCTGGGGTGAATACGATCGAGTGCGGTTTCAGGCGCGCCACCCGCCGTAGCAACGCAGCCGTCGGCAGGCCCGACAGGAATTCAAGCTCGTAGCGAACGCCGACTGATGCACGCAGCGCCTGTGCGTTCATGCGATCGTCCTCGCCGGCGCCGGTCACCAGAACGACCGTTTTCGTGTCAGGCTGAAGCCGCAGCGCCAGCTTTATCGTGCCGACCGGGTCGTACTCGATCGGGAACCCGATCACCTCGGGTGGCAGGGGTCGAATCGATTCCAGCTGATCAGTCGTCACTCCGACAATGATTGTCGGCACCCCTGCGAACACATGCTGCGCGCGCAACCTCATCGCATACGAACCGGCGGCAACGAGCACCGATGGTGGCTGCACGGCGTATTTCTCGCGCAGATACCTGATAATC
Source organism: uncultured Gammaproteobacteria bacterium (assembly GCA_963735085.1). Lineage (GTDB taxonomy): Bacteria > Pseudomonadota > Gammaproteobacteria > Pseudomonadales > Azotimanducaceae > DATJGR01. The sequence continues at coordinate 449,810 of CAVTJP010000002.1, read as the reverse complement.
GTCGCGTGGTGGCTGTCGCTGGAAAATCGCGTGCGATCCAGAAATTCGGAGAAGACCGTGACTGGCGGATCTTCCGTTGCCATCAGCGATGCGTTGAACGCACCGTCGAATTCCTGGTTTGCCGGCAACATGCGATCGTCAGAGTAGAGGACGAGCACGCTGCGGGTGACGGTGGCGATCGCTGGCCGCACAAGGCACATGCACAGAAACAGGATGACGATGTGTCCCTTCATGTCCGCCACGTCTACGTTCGCAGCCAAACCCCAGCGTCGCCACGCGGCCGATGTGAACTGCTGAGTTCCCCGGTCCCATATGTCAAAGACGCCGGGGTGGACTATGCCATCAATGGTGTGACGTGTCTGTGAATGCTCAGGTTTGAACGATCGCCCAGCCGAGACAGCTACTGATCGAAAGAGAAGACGCCCCGAAGGGCGCCCGTGATGCTACTCGCCTGCGTGGCTAATCGACCTCGTCTCCTGCATTTCCTGAATAATCTGATCCAGGTTGTAACTCGACGGAGACTGAAGCGCCGGGAATTGTTTGTAGCTCATCAGTTCTTTCATCCACAAAAGCTGCCCAATGGGGAGCAGGTTCCAGTCGTAGATGTAGGCCGTACTTGGCGCCGCCAGTGCGCCGCCCATGCCCAATAAGGTCAACTGTTCTGCGCCCACCGCGGTCTCGAACGGGTCTCGCTTGATGTTGTCGACCTGGGTCCAGTGGAAGTTCTGAACCCCTAACAGGCCGCCCGTGGCTGTCGAGGGCGCCATCGAGTAGTAGAACTTCCAGTTCTTGTAGCGGACCGCCGAGGGATGTGTGCCACTGTAGTAGAAGATGTGATCGCGCGCGGAGTCGCCCTTGCCGTCCAGATAGGCACGCTGGTCGAAGCCATCGAGCGTCGTCTTGCGGATGCCGGGATAGTTGCCCGCCTCGATCTGCTTTTTCAATCCATCGCCCTTCGGGCCGCCCGCAATGTCAACGAAAGTGGGCACCCAGTCCAATAACGAGAACATCTGGTCCATGACGATGCCCGGTTTGATGTGCCCAGGCCAACGGACCAGCATTGGCACTCTCATGCCACCTTCCCAGGTCGTTAGCTTGCCGCCGCGGAACGGCGTGATACCACCATCGGGGTACGTAATGACCTCGGCGCCGTTGTCGGTGGTAAAGACCACGATGGTGTTATCGAGTTGACCCATGTCCTGCAGTTTTTTCAGCACGATTCCGATATTATCGTCCAACTGCGCCATACCGACTTCGTTGATGCCGTAGTCCATACCACCCTTCACGCCCAGCATGGCTTCGTATTTCGGCGAAAACATGGTTGTGATGTGCATGCGTGCCGGGTTGTACCAAACGAAGAAAGGTTTGCCGGTCTTCTTAGGGTTGTTGCGGTCGAGGTAGCTGACGACCTTCGCGGAGATTTCCTCATCCACAGTCTTCGAGCGATCGAGCGTCAGTGGACCTTCGTCCTTGCAACTCTGATTCGCTTCCGTCCCGTCCGAGGAGGTACACGAGATGACCGGCCGCGGCGGGGTCATACACAACGCAGTCTTCGGGTCGACCGCGTCCGGCGGATCGGAAAGTCCTGGCACCGGCGTGTTCTTGCACGGCGGCACGGCGGCCTGATCGGTCGGTGACTTGTTGATATCCGGGAAACTGACGCCCTGCATCGCGTCAAGGTGATACAGGTAGCCCCAGAACTCCTGGAACCCGTGAGCCGTCGGCAGGGAGTTCGTCTTGTCGCCGAGGTGGTTCTTGCCGAATTCGCCAGTGTTGTAACCCAGATCGTGGAGAAACTTGGCCAGCGCCGGTGTGCCGGGCAGCAGCGAACTTGTAGAGCCAGGCAACTGCGGCATGATCATGCCTGCGCGCAGCGGATTCATGCCGGTAAAGAATGAGGTGCGACCGGCTGTGCAGCTCTGCTCCGCGTATGCGGTCATAAAGATCGCGCCTTCCTGCCCGATGCGGTCGATATTGGGTGTCTTCCCGACCATCAGCCCACGGTGATAGGCACCCACGTTCATGATGCCGATGTCATCGCCCATGATGAATAAAACGTTGGGTTTGTCAGCGGCGCTGCATGCACTGCTCGCCGCGATAGCGGCAACGCTTAGCAAGGCTAAGCTCAACTGCGTCACTCGACTTCGGATGCGTTTCATTGGCGTCCCCTTAAATAATCGATGGTTCCCAGCGACAATCCTTGTACGCCGCTGCCGTTAGTGAGAGAACTAGCCTTTGGTATAGTTGCCCTTCAGGTCTAACAAATTCGTCAAGGGGAGCGCGGAGGAGCGGTAGCTCTCTTCAACGCGTTGGCGCGGATCGGGGCACAAGATGGATCAGAGGATCGCCTCGGTTGCCATCAGGCTTGTGGCTCCCTCTTCACGGCGAATTCGGATAACGTTGCGTCGTATCGCAAGCCTTTGCCGGCTTTGACTGGCACAAATGGGAGATCGGCATGGCATATCTGGACCGCAGTGGCGTCCGCATCTATTACGAAGTGCACGGCAGCGGAGACGCGGTGCTGCTCAGCCACGGCTACAGCGCCACGTCTGCGATGTGGGCACCGCAGATCGATGCACTATCCGCTTCACACAAACTGATCCTCTGGGACATGCGTGGCCATGGAAACAGCGACAGTCCTGCTGATCCGGCGGACTACTCCGAGGCGTTGACGACTGGCGACATGGCGGCATTGCTGGATGTAGTCGGCGCACCCACGGCCGTGATCGGCGGGTTGTCGCTGGGTGGCTACATGTCGTTGGCATTCAACGTGGCCTATCCTGGAAGGGTTCGCGCACTGATGCTGTTCGATACCGGGCCAGGCTATCGCAGCGATTCGGGCCGCCACGACTGGAACCGCGTTGCGCAGAAGCGCGCAAAGGATCTGGAACAGAATGGTCTGGCAGCGCTGGGCAGCAGCGGTGAGGTGAGCGTGAGCCGGCACAAATCTGCGCAGGGTCTTGCGCACGCCGCGCGCGGCATGCTCGCACAGACCGATGGCCGGGTGATGGCGAGCCTGCCCGCGATTCAGGTGCCAACGCTGGTTCTGGTCGGCGCGCTCGATCAACCGTTTCTCGGGGCAACCGCCTACATGGCCGGTAAGATCCCGGATGCTACCCGGGTCGTGATCGAAGGCGCCGGACACGCGTCCAACATCGATCGGCCACGTGAATTCAATGCGGCGGTCGTGCAGTTTCTCGCGCAACTTTGAACCTCGACGAACCCGAAACAAATGAAATGGATTGACCTGCGCTCCGATACCGTCACACAACCGACCGCGGCGATGCGGGATGCAATGGCGCGCGCTGAACTTGGTGACGATGTGTACGGCGAGGATCCGACCGTCAACGCGCTCGAAGCACTGGCGGCGCAGCGCCTGGGTTTTACGGCCGCGCTGTTCGTACCGACCGGGACGATGTCGAACCTGCTGGCACTGCTGACCCATTGCGATCGCGGCGAGGAATACATCGCCGGGCAGCAGTCGCACACCTACAAATACGAGGGCGGCGGTGGCGCGGTGCTCGGCGGAATTCAACCACAACCCCTTCCATTTCAATCGGATGGAACTATTGATCTCGACTCGATCGAGGAAGCGATCAAGCCGGACGACTTCCATTTTGCGCGCACGCGGCTGGTGTGCCTCGAGAACACCCTCGCCGGCCTGCCGCTGCCGGTCGACTATCTGCCGCGCCTGCGCATGCTGTGCGACCGCCATGGCCTATCGCTGCACCTGGACGGCGCGCGTCTTTTCAATGCGGCGGTCGCGCAAGGGGTCCCGGTGACTCAACTAACGCGGGAGTGCGATAGCGTGTCGGTTTGCCTGTCGAAGGGCCTGGGCGCACCAGCCGGCTCGGTTTTGTGCAGCAGTGAAGATTTCGTTCATCGCGCGCGCCGCTGGCGCAAGATGCTCGGCGGCGGTATGCGGCAAGCCGGCGTGATTGCCGCTGCGGGCATTCATGCGTTGAACGAGCACGTCGACCGACTTGCGCAGGATCATCGACGCGCGGCCGAATTGACCTCTTCACTCAGCGAACTCGACGTATTCAGAGGGCAAGTTCGCAGCGCCACCAACATGATGTTCGTCGACCTCGGCACGCGCGAGCTGAGCCATCTGTCGAAAGCATCTGGAAAAATCCAACATCCGCATCCGCGGACCACGCTGGGTAATGCATCTTGATGTCGACTGATGTCGACATCGCGCGCATCGTCGACGCAGCACGCCAGTATCAGCCCATAGGCCTGTTGGGACATAGACGATTCCGACGATGGCGGCGGTCACACAGTTGACGATGGTTCCGGAAATCAACGCACGCGGCGCGAGTTGGAACAATTCCGTGCGGCGTTCCGGAATCAACGCGCCGACACCCCCCAGCAAAATGCCGAGGCTGCCGAAGTTCGCGAATCCGCATAGCGCGTACGTCAGAATGATGCGGCTATGAGCCGATAGATCCGAAACCGGAATCGCAGCCAGTTCGATGTAGGCAACGAGTTCGTTGAGCACCAGCTTGGTGCCGAGTAATGCGCCACCTTGGGTTGCTTCGGCCCAGGGAATACCGATCAACCACGCGATCGGCGCGAACATCCAGCCCATCATCCGCTGCAGTGTCAGCGCCTCACCACCGACGACCCACGACGCGACGATGGCGTTCACCAGCGCAATCAAACTCACCAGCACGATCAGCATCGCGCCGACGTTGACTGCGAGGCGCAGTCCGTCGCTGGTACCACGGGCGATTGCGTCCATCAAGCTGCCATATGACAACGCATCGGCGATATCGCCACCCTGAGTCTGTTCCGTCGATGGGATCATCACGCGTGCGACCACGATCGAGCCGATCACATTGACAACGGAGGCGATCAGAATGTGTCCGAGCGCGCCGTTGATGATGCGTCCTAGAACGTTCGCGTACAGCACCATGATTGAGCCGGCTACCGTGGACATGCCGGCGGTCAACACGATGAACAGCTCCGAGCGCGACAGATTTTTCAGATACGCGCGGATTACCAGCGGCGCTTCGACCATGCCGAGAAACATACTCGACCCCGCGGCAACTCCTACCGCGCCGCCGACGCCAAGCGTGCGACGCAGCACCCAGGCAAAAGCATGGATCACCAGCGGCAGGATGCGCCAATACCATGCCAGCGCAACGAGCACGCTGAACACGACAATCTGCGGCAGGATGCGAAACGCGAACACATACATCGCGCCGTCGTTGGTCAAGTCGAACGGCGGATCGCCGCCGCCGAGGAAGCCGAACACAAACGTTGTTCCCGCCCGCGTTGCAGCTTCGATGGCATAGACTAAGTGGTTCGCGAGCAGCAGTGTGTTGCGCACCGGCGCGAAACGCAGTAGCGCAACGGCCAGCAAAAACTGCAGCGCGAGACCGCCGACGATCGCACGCGCACTCACCCCGCGCCGGTCTTCGCTGAGCGCCCAAGCGAGCCCAATCAGAACGAGGATTCCCAACAACCCTTGCACGTCGCGGCTTCCTGAAAAAAACGCGCTAGTGTACTTCAGTCGCGCGCGACGACACTGCCCACCGAGCGTTTGAGCGCCTTCCGTTCTGCCGATACCATGGCGACGCCATCGCAAGGACCGAATATGCAAGCGGGCCGAATCATTCTTTTGAACGGATCATCGAGTGCCGGTAAGACGACGCTCGCCATCACGCTGCAGCAACTGTTGCCCGATCCGTGGCACCACATTGCGCTCGACCAATTTCGCGACGGTCTCGGTGGACGTTATCGCGGGCTCAATTCGCCACCTGGCACGCCGGGTGCGCAGGGGCTCAATGTGGTACCGGTTGCGCGCAGCAACGAACTCGTCACCGAGGTCCAGTTTGGGGATCTCGGCAAGCAGGTGCTGCGCGGCATGCGCCGTGCAATCGCCGCGTTTGCGCGCGAAGGCAACAACGTGATCATCGACGACCTGATGTTCGAACCAGGGTTTCTGTTCGACTACGTCGAAGCATTGAAGGAATTCGACGTTTTGTTTGTCGGCGTGCGGTGTCCGATCGATGTGGTGAACGCACGCGAGGCCAAGCGACCGGGCCGCTTTCCAGGTACTGCAACATCACACTTCGATCAGGTGCATCGTGAGTGCGTCTACGACATTGAAGTCGATACCGGTAGCGCGAAACCACCCGAGTGCGCCGAGTTGATCATCGCGCGCCTGAACGCAGCACCGCGTCCCGATGCGTTCGATCAACTTCGAGTCAGCGCTGGGTAGGATCGGTGCGCGTGGATGTCTGATGCATCCGGGCGGACGCGGTTCGAATCAACAACTGTGGCGCCCTAAAACAAGAAAAGGCCGGCGCTGGAAATCAACGCCGGCCTTTCGTTAGTGGTGGTTCCCGGGCGGGTCTGTCTATCTGGCCGCCGTGCAGTCCACTCGACGAATGATCGCACGGCGGTTCTGCGCGCGCCCGTCTGCAGTGTTGTTGTCTGCAATTGGCTGGGTCTCTCCAAACCCTTCGGTTACGAGCCGATCAGACGTCGGCACGCCTTTGGACCGGAGGTACTCTGCTACTGCAGCGGAGCAGCGGGGACAGCCTCCGGTGCGGCCATCTCGGCCGGTGCCGGCGCTTCGGCTACCTCGTGATGACGTGTCGGGAAGGTCCAGCCTACGCCAAGCGTGAGTCCCGATAGGTTCCCGTCGAACCCTTGCTTGTTCGCGCCACTACCGTTGCTTTCTTTGTAGTACAGCTTCTTGTAGCCGAAACCCACCGCGAACGAATCCGAGAACCGATAACGGATGTTGGGCTCGAGTCCATAGGCCGTATCGGAGTCGCCCGAAATCGCGTAGGAAAATGTCGGCCGCAACGTCCAATGATCCGATATGCGGAACGATGGCCGCAGCATGACGATGGTGTCGGTGATGCTGGAGTTGTTCGAGACATGGCCAGTGTTCAGGGCCTTGAGGGACTCGTCCAGACTGATTGTTCGCGCCCCGAACAGCACGTCCACCCAGTTCTCGCCGAATGTATCGAATCGATAACCGCCCGCAAATGTCGTGATATCGGTGTTGATGTCGGCCGTCAGCTTGGTACCCGGCGGAATGAAACCACCGATTCCCTTGGCGTGCGCCTTGTCGCTGAGTGAGATGTAGTTGTAGTCGGCATAGGCGACGAAGCGGTTATAGCTCAGCGCGCCGCTGAACATGAAACCCATGTCGACGTTATTGACGAGGTCGCTGAAGCTCTTGTCGAAGTTCACCGTCTGACCACGCGCCGTGATCTTGCCGTCGATACCGGTCGCCCAGACGTAGGGTTGCAGCTCGATTTGCAGACCTTCATGGTCGGCTGCATATCCGTTGCTCGAAATGCCTGCGAGTGCCACAGGCCCAATGCATCCCATCGCACCCGGACTGGGGCTACGCGGGCAGGGTGCGCGCTCCATCTAAGGCGCATCGCAAATCGCTAACGGTTCGATCTGCCCCCATCCTTGATCGCAGCGTCGATTGCCTCATTGATGCGCCGTTCGACGTACGGGAAAAATGGATTGTAGCGCAGCCGCATGACCTGACTCAACGAAACCGTTAGCACGCTGGTTTCGCCCCGCGGTTGCAGCGCTCCCAAGTGCAACCCATGATAGTCGCCCGAAACGTTGATGCCGGTTCCGTAGACCGGATCGTCAGGCGCGAACGGAATTGCAACGTGCGAAAGCGAGTAGACGTTCGGCGGCCAGTCGAGACCCAACGGCGTCGTGACGGTGCCGCGCTGGTGCGCGGGCCGCGTATAGGCGGCAACGGCCGAAGAACCCGGCCCGACGTTACTGACTACCGTCAGCCGATAATTCAGTTCGGCGCCTGTTTGCAGGCGTTTGAGCGCGTCGTCTTCCGCCTCCGGGAGGAAGCCTGAGAAGACCGCCGAGCGGTTGACGTCGAATATCACGATTTCACTGTGAGCATTCTGTAGCCCGTCGTACAGCTGCTGGATTGTGGCGGAGGTATCTACAGTCGAATCCGTCCAGGACAGGAACGTGAGCACGTTGGGAAAGTGCTTGATGCGGCCGGACTCGCGCGCTGCGGCGAGCCCTGTCTGTACCGCATGGGTCACATGCCACGCCTGCTCGCCGGCGTTCTTGGGAAACGAATTGTATTTGTACGGATCGTATTCGGGTTCGATCGACAGCCATCGGAACTGGCGAAAGTACGGCAGATAGGTCAACAGGTGGCCGATGTTGGAAATGACAGCCGCCTGCGCGATACCAATCTCGGGCGAGAACAGCACCAGCCCAGCAGGTTTGGGAAGGTTCGAGTCCAGCGTCGCGTCGAGCGCGTACTTCACCGACAGGCCGCCGCCGTTCGAGTAGCCGGCCAGGAAGAACGGCCGCGATGGCCCGATGCGCTCGCGCACATGACGCGCGCCGATATGGCTCGCAGCCACCCAGTCCTGCCAGTTCACTCGTGTCAAGGCGCCGGGAATGGTGCCGTGGCCGGGAAGACGCAAGCCGAGCACGTAGAATCCTTTCGCGCGAAAAATCTCTCCGACACGTCGCAAGCTATACGGCGAGTCGGTCAGCCCGTGCATCAGCAGCACGCCACCGCGAACGTGCTCGGGTACCATCTCGAAGGTTCGGTTCCAGTTTTGTGCTTGCGAATCTGGGTCCTGCACCCCGCCCGATCTGTAACGGCTGAACAGTGTGGCGTCGTTTTGAACGACGTGGTCGTAGACTTCGCGGTGCAGCGCCTTGAAGAGCGCATCCTCACGCGCGAGGTAGGCGGCCAGTGAAGGCTCGGCAGCCGCGTCGCTTGCAGTGAATTCACCGTCGAGGGTCGCGGTATGCCAGACCTCGAGCGGCAGCATCGTGCGTGACTGAAACGCCCAGCCGATGATTGCGCTCAATATCACCAGCACTACGATCGCCAACGACTTCCATAGCATGGTGAACACGCGTCGCATCAGATTCTCCGATTCGTACTATCCAGGTTTGCACGACAACGCTACCATCGCCGCCGCGCGTGGTCGTGCTTCTTTCGATTCACGGCACACTGCGAGATCCAATCGAGGATGCAGGTCGTACGCTGGATTTCAATAGTTTTCGCGATTGGGCTGGTCCTCGCTGGCGCGGTCGCCGCTGCGGCACTGTACTCGCCGTTCGGTCAGCAGATCGTTCGTGACGAAGTCGCGTCCTGGATCAGTGGCCGACTCGGTCGCGCGCTACACATCGATGGCGATCTACGAATCGCGCTCGGGCGCGACATTCGAATCAGCGCGAGGCGGGTGCGTTTGGCGAACCCATCCTGGGCGAGCCGTGCCGACATGGTGGTCGCCCGCCAGGTGACGATCGAACTCGACGCGCGCTCACTGCTGTCGCGCTCACCAACATTGATCGTCAACGACATTGGGGTCAGCGGCCTCGATGTGTCACTCGAACGAACACCCGACGGTGACGAAAACTGGCAGTTCGCCACGTCAAAGCGCGATCCAGGCCCCGTCTGGCATCCGGCATTGCCGCTCGTCGTCCAGCGGATTTCGCTGCCTGGCGCTCGGATCGAATTCAACGGGCCCCGGCTCGATCGTCCGTTGCTACTGACCCTGGATGATTTCGAACAACGCCGCGGCGCGAACGACATGCTCGATTTTGTTGCAAAGGGTCGCGCGAACGAAACCGATATGAGCCTATCCGGTAAGGTCGGCCCGTTCGAGAACCTGATCGACGCAAAAGCATTCAGCGCAACGCTCGATGCGCGCGTTGGCGAACTGAGTCTGTCGGCGAAGGCGCGCATCGATAGTCTCGCGCGCCCGGTGGACAGCGAGGTGAACGTCGTGCTGAGCGGACCGGACGCCGCCTATGTCACATCGAGGTTCAGTGTACGCAATCTTGGTGATGGTCCATTCAATCTCGCGCTGTCCGTTTCACGCTCTGCTAGCGGCCAGGGGGTGCGCGGCACGCTCGAAGGCCACATCGGCGAATTCGATCTGTCGGCCGACGGCGAGTTGTCTGAACCGACTGGTATGGGAAAGCTGACGCTACGTACCGAAATGTCCGGGCCCGATGCGGGTCTGCTTGCCGGAATCATCGGCTATGACGTGTTGCCGCCCGAACGGTTTCACTTCGCTGCAACCGTTCGACGCAGCGGAACCCTGTTGCAGATCGATGAGGCGGAACTCGAACTACCGGATAGCCAGTTGAGTGTACGCGGCTCGATCAAACACATCGACAATCCCTCAGGTGATGACCTGACAATCCATCTCGCAGGCGCGTCCATCGAAAAATTCCGCAAGCTGCTGAACCTGCCGGGGTTTGCCACGGGGCCGTTTGACATCACTGCCACCACACGTCCAGGCGATGGCGGCGATCAGCTCGATCTGGCAGCGACCACCGCGCTCGGCAAGTTATCGGCGGTCGGCACGCTGGGCGCCTATCCCGACTACTTCGGCACGCGCCTGCGCTTCACCGTTAGCGGCGGAGATTTCGTTCCGTTCGCACGACAGCTTGGCTTGAGCATCTCGACACATGAGGGATTTTCGGGACAGGGCACGCTTGATTGGACGGAATCGGGTATCGCGTTGAACGCTGCGTCGTTGCAGGTCCAGGACGATACTCTGAATCTCGATGGCACGTTCGGCAAGGCGCCCGCTTTCGAAACCAACGCGAAATTCCAATTGCGCGGCAAGAGCCTCGCAAAGGTCGCAGCCTACGCCGGATGGTCTGGGTTGCCGGCACAACCTTACGAAGCCGCCGGGCGACTGCGGCACACCAATGGCCAAATCCAGCTCGAAGGCATTGAACTCAGCGCCGCGGGCGCCAGGGTCCAACTCAGCGGCACCCTCGCGCGGTCTCCCCAGCAAGATACCGCGCTGGCATTCAACCTGGTTGGCCGCGATCTTCAGCCATTCAGCGCGCTCGCCAAACCCGTGGCGTTGCCCTCAGGACCCTTCCGCGCGCAGGGTGGCGTTCGTTTGGGCAATCATCGGCTGCGTCTGAGCAACCTGCGCGTCGAAGTTGCAGGTAGTCAGGCGACCGTCGAGACGGATGTGGCGCTGCCCCTCGGAACATCCGTCGGGAATCGTCCGAATCGATTCGACATTCGTGCCAGCGGCGCCGTTCTGCGTCGGCTATTTCCAGCCCTGGCGCACACCGCGGCGCAGCAGCGATTCGATCTACAGGCGACAGGAACGTTTGATCGGGAATTCTGGTCGTTCGGTACGCTACATCTCGATACGCCGATCGGTTTCGTGAGTGTTCAAGGCAAGCTCGATCGGGCGCCGGACCACTCTGCGACGGACATGCGGATTCAGGCGCGCACAGCGGATCCACATGTCGTTGGTGCACTGTTCGGCATCGATCTGCCGGCCCAGCCATTGGACTTCACCGCGGTGATCTCGGGAACCTTCGATGCGTTTCACGCTGCGATATCGAGCGGGCATTTCGGCCGATCAGATTTTGCCGGGAGTGTCGAACTCGACCTCCACGCGAAACCGACGTTCGACATTCAGATACGTTCGAACCTGCTCGATCTGACGCCGCTGTTCGACGCAGTGGCCGATCGCTGGAGCGTACCGAGTCCGGTGGTGTCAGATTCACGGACTATCCCAGATATCGAACTGCCAACGAAGTTGCTCGATCGCGTCAATGCACGCGTAGCAATCCAGTCCGCGCAGGTCGATCTGTTTGGCCGGACCTACCAGCATCTGCAATTGCACGGTTCATTGCAGGACGGGCACTTGCTGCTCGATCCAGTCGCATTCGATGGCGCCGACGGAAACCTGAATGTGCGCCTGGCGGTGGGATCTGATCTGTCAGCACCGAACGTCCGCCTCGCCGCCAACGGTGATCAAATTCGGCTCGATCGCGTCCCAGGCGTTCCGCGGATAACCGCCGCAAGTGTGTACAAGGTTCAGATCGACGTTGCAGGCACCGGCCTGAAGCTGCGTGATCTCGTTGCGACGCTCAATGGCAAGATTCGATTGATCGGTGAAGGCGGACGGATCCCCAATTCGCGTATCAATGCTGCGTTGTCGTCGGATTTTCTGAGCCAACTCGGCCGCACGTTGAACCCTTTGTCGAAACACCAGGCGTATACCGACGTCGTGTGCCAGGCGTACCTGTTCGATGCCGGCGACGGGCGGTTACAGACGGACCCGGCTATCGCGCTACGCACCTCCGGCGTCGATATCGTCAGCAACGGTAGTGTCAACCTGCGCAATGAAGCCATCGACTTCAATTTCAAAACCGCTGCGCGCGGCGGCCTTGGCATCAGCGCCGGCGAACTGCTCAACAACTATGTGAAGGTCTCGGGTACCCTCTCCAAGCCGCACCTGACCGTGGACGCAACCGGCACCCTGGTCAATGGCGGCGCAGCATTTGCAACCGGCGGCCTGTCGATACTGGCAACCACTCTGTGGGACAGAGCATCGCGCAAGAAAGGTCCGTGCGCGGCTGCAGTGGCGGAGGCCGACCAGCGTTACGCGAGCCGAAAGAGTTGGTGGTAACGCGTTTGTCGATCTACTTGATGCCGCAAGTGGATTTGATTTCCGCGATCTTCTTGTCGAGCAGCTTGTTGTAGTCGCCCGACGCAATTTTCAGCTTGCCTCCCTCCGTTTTCGTTGCGGCACTTGCAAGCATGCCAACTGGCGTGACCGACTCGACGCCGTCTTCGATCATCTTTGCAGTGCTCACCTTCTCGGAGTTCAGAACCCGCAGATCGCCTTCGGCCGTTGCGCAATTGATCGGCGCGGCTTCCTGTGCTGCCACGGCGTTCATGTTCGGCGATGTCGAGTGACATCCGGCTGCCATGACGACCATCGCAGCCAATACGAATCGCACTTTCATTCCTCGTTCCCCTTACCAGTGTTGCGTTGTTTGATGACCAATCCGGTCGGAACTTTGCCTCAGGCGCCAACGTATTACCAGCCCGAAATGCGCTGGCGTGAACAAGCGGTGAGCCCTAGCCAAGCTTTGCCTCGATCAGTTGCAGGCGATCGTTACCAAAGTACATGTCCTCGCCATCGAGAAACATCGTTGGCGATCCAAAGCCGCCGCGATTGATGAGTTCCTCGGTGTTGATCCGCAACCGGTTCTTGTATGCCTGCATCTGAATCTTTTCGAAAAAACTCTCCACCGGCATACCACACGCCGAAACGATGCCGCCAAGCACATCGTCCTGTGAAATGTCTGCAAGGTCACCCCAGTAGCGATGGAACACGCGCCGAACGTACGCCTGTAGACAGTCGTACTCGAGCGCGACGAATGCGCCCCGCATCGCCTTTACGCTGTTAACGGGAAACACAGGCGGCGCGCCGATTGTGATGCCGACATGGCGCGCCCAATCCTGCAGGTCCTTCTGGTAGTAACGCGCCTTCGCGGGAACCGGCTTGGCGCGGTTCTCATACACGCTCGGGTTTACCTGATTGAAAACACCGCCAACCAGAATGGGCTTCCAGACCACGTTGAGAGATTGGCTTTGTTCGAGTTGGTAACGATGCTCGAGCTTCTGCAGCGATTCGAACGCGAGATACGTCCAGGGACTCGAACAATCGAAAAAGAATTCGAGCGTATGCATGCGTTGACTCGGGTTCGGTAATGCGACCAGCTTAAATTGTTGACAGGCGTTCGCAAAGCGGGTGACATGACCTTCTTTCGGGAAACGGGGGTAGCATGAAATTCACCTGGTTCAACCTGATGCCGTGGCCGCATCTGCCCGACGATTTCCGCGAGAAGCACCGCTCGGTGTGGGTCGACATTCCCAATTCGTTGTACGACCCCGTCAAAGGGCACGAGGTCTACAACGTCTACCTCGACGAACTGGAATACGCGGAGACGCTCGGCTACGACGGCATCGGCGTGAATGAACACCATGCCAACGCATACGGCATGATGCCGTCGCCCAACCTCATGGCGGCGTCGCTGGCGCGCCGCACATCGCGTGCCGCGCTGGTGGTGCTGGGTAATTCGATCGCACTGTACAACCCGCCGATACGGGTCGCCGAAGAGTTCGCGATGCTCGACGTGATCTCCGGCGGTCGCCTGCTCGCCGGATTTCCGGTGGGTACTTCGATGGATACCAATTATGTTTACGGCGATATCCCTGCGCTGACACGCGAGCGTTACGCGGAAGCGCACGAGTTGATCATGCGGGCTTGGCGCGAACCGGAACCGTTTGCATTCAATGGACGTTACACGAAATTGCGCTATGCGAATTGCTGGCCGAAACCAATTCAATCACCGCCTCCGATCTTCATCCCTGGCGGCGGTTCGCTGGAAACGTACGACTTCTGTCTCGACTTCGACTACGTCTACTGCTACCTGAGTTTCAGTGGCTACAAGCGGGCGAAACAGTTGATGGACGGCTACTGGCAGCGCGTCGCGGATCGCGGCAAGGATTTGTCACCCTATCGCGCGGGATTCGCACAGACGATCGTCGTCGCCGAATCCGATGCCGAGGCGGAGCGCGATTATCGGGAGCACATCGACTATTTCTACAACCGCTGCCTGCACGTCTATCCAGGCTTTGCAGACGCACCCGGCTATCGAACCATCAAAACGCTAAAGGCCAACGTCACATCGCAGATGACGCGGCAGGCCATCGGCGATGTCAGCAGCATGAGCTGGGATCAGCTCGTCCACGATGGTTACGTGATTGCCGGCAGTCCCGACACGGTTGCGGCACAGATGAAGGAACTGATTACCGGTTTACGCGTTGGCAACATCTTCTGCCTGATTCACGTCGGCAACATGCCGAAGGACAAGTGCATGCGCTCGAGCAAGTTGTTCGCCGAAGAAGTGATGCCGCAACTGCGCGACATGTGGCCGGAATATGCCAACGACGACCGCTTCTGGATTCATCCGCTCGGTACTCAGGCCGATCGGCCGGCCGTTGCGGCGGTGGGAGGCTGACGCATGGATTCACGCCTCATCGACGTCGCCGGGCGCCACCAGGTTCGCGTATACGAAGGTGGCCATGGCCCGCAGTTGCTGTTCCTGCACGGCGCCGGCGGGTTGCTTCCCAACGATCCATTTCTGGCGCGACTCGCGCAGTCCTACCGGGTAACTGCGCCGCTGCTGCCAGGCTACGAAGACTCTGACAGTACCGAGCCGCTGCGCACGATGCTGGATTTCACATTGTTCGGCTTCGATGTATGGGAGGCGTTGAAGCTAGAAGACCCGATCCTCGTCGGACATTCGATGGGCGGCATGATCGCAGCGGAGATGGCTGCGGTGTCGAACGCAGCGGTAACGCAACTTGCGTTGATCTGCCCCGCCGGCTTGTGGCTGGACGACTATCCGATCCCCGATTTGTTCTCGAAGCTGCCATTCGAGTTGCCGGATCTGCTGTTCCACGAGCCCGCGAAATTCGCGGCGCTGCTGTCCGCCGGTGGCGACTTCAACGATCCGGAATTCCTCACGGATTTTGTTGTGGGCAACGCGCGTCGTATGGGCACCGCCGGCAAGATT
Source organism: uncultured Gammaproteobacteria bacterium (assembly GCA_963735085.1). Classification (GTDB taxonomy): domain Bacteria; phylum Pseudomonadota; class Gammaproteobacteria; order Pseudomonadales; family Azotimanducaceae; genus DATJGR01. Next base: position 434,408 of record CAVTJP010000002.1, on the reverse strand, counting down.
CTGTTTCCGATTCCCGATCGCGGCCTCGGCGAACGTCTGTACCGCATCCGGGCACGTACCCGGGTTATCTGGGGCGAATCTGACAAACTGATCCCGCCGGTCTATGCGGAGCATTTTGTTGCCGCGATTTCGGGCGCAAAGTTGTCGATGATCGAACAAGCCGGCCATATGGTGCCGTATGAACAGACCGACGCGGTGCTTGCGGGCCTGGCTACGCTGCACAACTGACGCGCCAACGCTGGCCGCACGATGAAGCAACCCGCCGTCGATGACCTGGACATGTTGCGGAGACTGTTCGAATCCGCGCAACGAATCGTGTTCTTCACGGGCGCCGGCATCAGCACAGAATCGGGTATTCCGGACTTCCGCAGTCCTGGCACCGGTTTGTGGACGAAGATGCGACCCATCCAGTTCCAGGATTTCGTCGCGTCCGACTCGATCCGTCAGGAATCCTGGCGCCGTCGCTTCAGCGGAGACCGAACCATCGAGAATGCCAAGCCCAATAAGGGCCACGAAGCCATCGCGAAGTTGGTGAACGCCGGCAAGGCAGCGGCCGTCATCACGCAGAACATCGACGACCTGCATCGGGTTTCGGGAATCGATTCGGACCAGATCATCGAGTTGCACGGCAACTCGCGCTATGCGACGTGCCTCGATTGTCGCAAACGCTACGAGATGGTTGATCTGCAGCGACAGTTCGCCGAGGCTGGCAGAATCGATCCGTGCGACGCATGCGGCGGCATCATCAAGAGCGCGACTATTTCGTTCGGCCAGTCGATGCCGGAGCGCGAGATGCAGCGCGCCCAGGACCACACGCTGCGTTGTGACCTGTTCGTTGTCGTGGGCTCGTCACTGGTGGTGTATCCCGCCGCAGGGTTTCCGGAACTGGCGAAAGAAATGGGCGCAAAGCTCGTCATCATCAATCGGGAACCCACGCCGCTCGATTCGATTGCGGATCTCGTCGTGCACCGCGAGATCGGTGCAACGCTCGCGTTCGCCGTCGGCATCAACTGACGATTCCGCTCCATTCCGGCGTGCGACGATCGAGCACGCGAACCGTCGCGATCATCGTCAGCGCCGAGGCAGGACACCACCAGAAGAATCCGACACCGGCGCCGGACAGCCATGCAACGGTCGCAATCGCGACGCAGGATCCCGCCAGATAGCTGGCCGATCCGCCAACCGCGATGCGCGCCAGCAGAATGGTCGCGAGCAATTGTCCATTGAGATAGTTCGGTAGCTGGAACGTGAGATCCAGCAGGCCGCGGCCGGAGAATCGCTGCAGATACAGTGCGCCGGCCGCGAATATCGCACCCCAGAACAGCAATGCGATGCGAGAGACGCGCACGTAGTGCGTTGCTGATAGCTCGCCGGCGATGCGCGTGTAGATGTTGGTGACGCTGACGTCGGCGATCTCCGTCAATGCCGTATCCAACGTGGAGATGCCGGCGGCGAAAATCGCGGCGATGAAGATTGCCGATGCACCCGCGGGGATTTCGGTGACGATGAAATATGGAAAGATCCGATCCGGTTGCGCCGCAAGTTCGCTGAGCACGGCTGCCGGCAACGGATGCAATGTGTAGAACAACGTCAACATCAGGCCGACGCCCAGCATGCACACCGGCGTGAGATAGAACAACGCCGCAAACAGGTAGGCCTTGCGCGCTTCGGTCGCGTTGCGGCAGGCGCGTATCCGCTGCAGCGTGGCCTGCGAACTCGCCATCGCCAGGCTCAACAGCGAACCACCAATGAGTCCCGCCCACAGCGTGTAGGTTTTCTTCGGATCGATCGATGGGTCGAACAGCACCAGTTTGGCCTTTGCGTCGAGTATCGCGAACGCCTCGGTCGCGTTTAGCGCCAGCCCGCTGACCGTCCAGCCGATCGCGAACAACGCGCCGGCGGTGAAGACGACGAACAAGATGAGGTCGGTCCAGATGACCGTCTTCAAACCCGCCATCGCGCTCCATAGAATCGAAAAACCCACGACGCCTGCGATGCAGATCGCCAGTGACCAGTTCGTGACGACCGAAAGAACCAGCCCGGTGGTGAGCACCTTGATGCTGGTCGACACAACCGACAGCGCGATACCCAGCGCCAGTGAGAAATGGCCAACGGCCGGCGTGAGGCGCGCGCCGATGTAGTCGTATGTCGTGCGGATACCGCCACTGTCGTAGAAGGGCCGTGCGAACACCAGCGCCGTCAGAATCTTGCCCAACATCAGTCCCAGCAGTACCTGGAAATAGCCCAGATTGCCGCCGGGCTTGAAGACAGCTGCGGGCACGGCAACGAACGTCACTGAACTGATGACCGTCGCAATAATCGACGCCGAGACCGCCCACCACGGCATTGCACCGCCGCCTTCGAAGAAATCGTGGCGGTTCCGCGCGGCGCCGGCCAGCCGGTGCCCCATCCACGTGACCAGCACGGTGAGTCCGAGCAGAACAGCCAGGTTGAGCGCCGCCACCGGTACTATCGCTGCGCCGCAATCAGCGTTTCGGCGAAACGCTCCAGATCGGTAACCGAATTGCAGCGCGTCACGCGCGAGCAATACGGCGCGAACCGCAACATTTCGGAGTCACCCTCCCCCCAGTTTTCGCGCGCTTCGGGATTGAGCCACAGCACGCGCTTGGCGCGCTGTGAAATAGCTTTCAGACGATCGGTGTGCGGCTCGTAGTAGTTGTTGCGCGCGTCGCCGAGGATGATCACCGTCGAACGATGATCGACGTCGCGTAATGCCAGATCGCGAAAGTCGAGCAGCGCGCGCCCATAGTCGGTGTTGCCCTTACCCCAATCGAACAACGCTTCTTCGATCGCCACCTCGATCGGCTTGTCGCGAAACTGGCTACTGACTTCGCCGAGCCGGTTCGAAAACGCGAACGTGCGAATGCTCGGCAGCACATCGGTCAGTTCATAGAGCAGATACAGCAGAAAACGCGCCACGCGACTGACCGAACCGCTGACATCACACAGCGCGAATACCGTCGCCTTCTCACGCTTCTGCTGGCGCCACTTCAGATGAAACAGCGCTTCGTCGAAAGCGACATTGGCACGCAACGTCTGCTTGATGTCCAGTTGACCGCGGCGCGACTTGCGCCGCCGACGGCGGTGATCGCGCGCAAGTTGCCTCGCGAGTTGCTCGACTACGCGGCGCACCTCAGCGCGATACTCGGTCGGGATCTGAGTCAGGTTTGCGGTCAGTGCAGCTTCCAGAATTGCGCGTTTGCCAGATGCGTCCACGTTCAGGCGATACTGCGTATCGACGTACTGCTGCACCTCCTGCTTGATGTAGTGGCGCAGGTAACGCAGCGCGTGAATGACGTCACCGCCCAGTTCGTCGGGCGGCGAACTCAGCAGCGCTTCCAGTTCGCGTGCGCCCAGTGCATCCGCAACGTGACCCGCGAGCGCAGCCTTGTCACGCAATGTGTGCATCGCGTCGATACCGGCAGAGTGCGCCGCGCGTTCCACCGCGATGACCAGAGTGCTGCGATCCCCGCGCAGGATCGCCGCGACGATTTCTCGCGTGGCAATACTCAGCTGAGTCGCAACCTGATCCAGTGCGCGATCGCGATCGATGCCTCGAAAAAAGCTCTGCTTGACCGGCGCGCGGAACGCGAGTTGCTCGAAGAAGCGGGTGAAGCATTCAGCAAAATGCGTCTTCTCTTCGCGCGTTTTTGCCAGGACCAATGAGAGCGCGTCGCGCAAGCGGGTTGGATCCGAAATGCCGATGCAATTCACCACCGCCAATGCATCGAGCGTTTCGGCGGGAGAAACGCGCAGTTCCGCGTGTCGCAACGCTGAAACGAATCGTGCAAGCGTGACATCCATAGCGGCGCATTATAGGCACCGCCAAAACAAAACGGGGCCGCCGAAGCGACCCCGCATACCGCCATGCGCGGCTCAGGCCGTCTGGTCGTACTCCAACGGTTTTTCGAGTTCGCGCCAGTCGATATCGCCGTCGGTGGCAAGGTTCTCGAAATCCATCACGCCCATTTCCTCGAACTTCGGCCGAATCTGGTCGGTCAACAGGCCGATGCGCTTCAGATTAGGGATGATGCGAGCGTACAACAGATTCAGGAAGTCGGCGTTCAAGCCGCGGTCAACGAGCTGTTTGCGCGATTCGTCGACATCCCAGCCGAAATAGCGAAATACATCGGTACCAATCAGCCGGTCGCGACTGACGATGCACGCCTCGTACGCAAACTGCGCACGGTCTTCACGCTCCTGATCGGACAGTGTCTTGACGTATTCTTCGAGATAGTTGACGCCAAAGGTGACGTGGCGCGCTTCGTCGCGAATCACCAGGTACAACAGTTCCTTCAAGACCGGATCCTGTGTGTCATCTTTCGCCGAATGAAACGCCGCCAACGCGAGTCCTTCGAGGATGATCTGCATCCCGATGAACTTCAGGTCCCAGCGTGCGTCGGTCAGAATCTTGTCGAGCAGGTCCTTCAGGCCACGATTGACGGGATAGCTCAAACCCATCTTGCGCTGCAGATAGCGGTTGAATACCTCGACATGGCGCGCTTCGTCGAACGTCTGCGATGCCGCATACATCTTCGCGTTGAAGCTCGGCGCGCATGATACGAGTTGCGAGGCCACCAGCAATGCACCTTGCTCACCATGCAGAAATTGCGATAGCGACCAAGCCTGATCGTGAATGCAGAACTCGATTTTCCGATCGTCGCTCATCGCATCCCACGGCGCATAGCCCACCCAGGGCGACGACTCGATCATTTCACGGCGCCGCGCTGGTGGAATTGGCGGTGCCGCGTGCCAATCGGGTGTCTGATCCCAATGCACATCGAGGCTCGCATTCCAGTTCAGTTGCTTGCCCAATTCGTACAGTTTGTTGATGCGGTCGTCGGCAACCCGATAGTCCCAGTTGTAGGTGCCGGTCAGCGGGGTCTTGAAGATTTCGGCGACATGAGTGACTTGGGCTTCGGTCATGGTGTCGGCCGCGGGCGCAGCTTCGAAGAAACGCACCTTGCGAGGTGCGGAATCGATGTAATTAATGGTCATGGTGCCTCTCCTTAGTACGAGCCCCCAACACAAACCCCAAGTACGAGCCTGGTATGAGAATGATCTAGTGTTACTGTCCGTAACGTAATCGGAAAGGTCCGATCTTGACTTTGAATGATCATTTTCGGACAGTCGAGTCGTTACCCGTCATGGTTTTTGGTGCCGAATGCGGCCTGGCTCTCGACCCAATCTGGACGTTCCCGCGGTGCCGGTGCGCAACGCCAAGGAAATGCTGGAATCGGCGCGGCGCGTCGGTATCGCGAGTGATGCGGTGCTGTGTGGCACCGGGCTACAAGAGAGCGACATTCGGGTACCGGCGGCGCGCATCACCTATCGGGCGTATCTCCGGATGCACCGGAATTTAGCCGCGCACCCGTTGCCAGCCGACTTTGGATTCATCCGCCAGCCATTTTCGATCGCGTCCTACGGCATGCTCGGCTACGCGATGATGTCATGCGCAACGTTGCGGCAGGTCATCCAGATCGCATTGAAGTACTACCGCACCGCCGGTCCACTTCTGGAATTGAGCTTCGAGATGGACGACCAACGATTGGTCATCGGCGTGGCCAATGTGTTTTCGCTCGACACCGCGCAACTCATCCTGGCCACCGAGCAACTGTTCACGGCATTTCCGTTGCTCCTCGACGTGCTCGTTGGCAAACCCGTTGCGCCGCAGCAGGTTGACTTCAGCTACGTCACGCCACCGACTGCGCATCTATATGCGGCCAGATTCGATTGTCCGGTCCGGTTCGACGCCCCAGATACCCGGTTCGTGCTCGGCGCCGACGCGCTGGCTTTGCCGCTGGCGCAGGCGGACGCCGATTCCGCGGTGATGTTCGAGCGATCGTGCCGGCAGTTGCTGCAGGAGATCGAGGCACGTGACAGCCTCACAAACACGCTGCGTCAGCTGTTGTTGGACTCACCCGGTTCGCTCCCGGACGCGGCCGCCGCGGCCAAATGCCTGCATCTGGGTGAGCGAACGTTGCGGCGGCGCCTCGCCGATGAAGGCACGACGTTTCAGTCGACCCTGGACGAGGTTCGCTGCCACCTCGCAACCGACTATCTCGTCAGTACACATCTGTCTACGCAGGAGATTGCCGAACTCCTGGGATTCAGCGAGGCGACCAATTTCCGTCGCGCCTTCCTGCGCTGGACGCGCCGCTCGCCAACGAGCTTCAGAAGGCGACGCTGAGTAAATTGAACAGGCGAATGAACTCAACTGTTGGACGCCGCCGGCGCCACGCGGATCACGTATGAATCAGATCATTGAACTGTCGCATGACGCAGCCCAGATACTGCGGCAACTGCGCCCGCAGTGGCGACTCGACGCGATCGACAACGTCGAGCACCTCGCCGGCGGCTACACGAATGACAACTACGCGCTGAGATATCGCGACGCGGAATATGTATTGAGACTCACCCGACCGTCACCGTTGCGTATCGACCGCGCGTTCGAAAAGCGTCTGCTTTCGGGCCCGATCGCGCTGCTCACTGCGCCGCTGGTGGCCTATTCGTTGCCTGACGGACACATGCTGACGCGCCGCGTCGCGGGGCCATTGCTCGTCGATACGCAACCCGACAGCAGTGCGCTCGCGCAATACCTGGCCCGGTTGCATCTGCGCATACCTCCGTTGGGACGCCGTTACGACCTCGTGCAGACGATCGGTCGCGATCTGCGGGTTGCGGCGCAACACGGTGAACTGCCGCCGCCGTGGTTCAAAGAAGTTCGAAAAGGAATATGAGTCGCTGTCGCGCACGGCGCTGCAGGTCAGGCCGTGCCACAACGATCTGAACCCATGGAACATCGTCGTGAGCTCAACGGATCCAACGCGCTGGTGCACGCTCGACTGGGAAATTGCGGCAGACAACGACCCGTTGTTCGACCTGATCTGTTTGACGGAAGGTCTCGGCTGGTCGCTCGATCAAACCGATGCATTGATCGACATGTATCTGGAACTGATCGAATCGACGCGTCTGCCAACGGCTTTGCAACGGCGCACGATTCGCAAGGCTTACTTTCTACGCGAATATGCGTGGGCGCTGGCACAACTTGCGTCCGGCAATCGCCGTGCCGAGATCGAAGCGCAGCGCGTACGCAGTATTGAGGCGTTGATAGAAATCAACGGTTGAGCCAATCAATGACCGCGGCTGCCGCCCGATCCAGCCGCTGATCGGGCGAACCCGACACTTCCAGATATCGCACGCCAAGCGAATCGAGCAGCGCGCGGTAACGTGCGTGCAACGCCAGGCGGTCTTTCGGATTCTCGCGCAATGGATCGAAAATCCATGGAATGTCGGGTGTCGGCAGCAGATAACAGCGCGATCGGGAGTTCGAGAGATCCGCGTTCAATTGCGTGTCGATGCGCGTATGGCTGCCGCCGAAACGAACCTGCCACCAGATTTTGATGACGACGAGATCAGTGTCGGCGAATATCAGGTCTGCGTTGCGCGCGATTGCCGCTTCGGCACGATGTTGACCTCGTGCGATGGCGAGAACGTCGTCCGTGTCGTAGCGGGTCCGGCTGGCGAGGTATTCGCGAGCGTATTCCGGTACCCATGGCGCATCGAAGCGCTGCGCGAGCCCGGCGGTCAACGTTGTCTTTCCGGCGCACTCCGCGCCGACGACCGCGACCGTCAAGCCGCTGCTGTTTCCATCGACCTGCGCCATGCCCACCATCCCGCAAACGCCATGCCGATGTAGACACAATACAACAGCGCGTACATCTCGATGCCCTTGTACAGATAGATGCCCGTGGCGACCACGTCGACGATCAGCCACACGATCCAGTTTTCGATGTACTTGCGCGCCGTCATCCACATCGCCGCAAAACTCATCGTTGTCGTTGCGCTGTCCCAGTACGGAACCGCCGCGTCGGTATGATGCGTCAGGAACCAACCCAAGCCCAGAACAGATATCGCCACCAGGCCCAGCAACCCTGCGGCGTAGCCAAGCGGCGTGTGGCTGACCGGCACTTCATCCACATGCGACGGTCGTTTCGCAAACAACCAGTAGTACCAGCCGTATGCGTTCATGACCACATAGAAAACATGCAACGCGAGATCGGCGTAGAGCCGAGATCGGTAGAACACCACGATCGACACCGCCGAATACAAAAGCCCAATCGGCCAGTTCCAGATGTTCTGGCGGATCAGCAGCGCAACACATAGCAGGCCCGATACGAGCCCGGTTGCTTCGAGCCAGTTCTGCACCCAGAAGGCGCCTGTAAAGTATTCCACGCGTGGCCGTCCCGATTTGGTCGCGAAGCCTGCCGCGCGGCTGTTTGCATTGCAAGGACAGCGACAGAGTCAGAGCTGGTCAGCGCCTTCACCGGAACTGGCAGCCGCGGCACCACGTCGAATGAAGCACTCTGACCCTTTGCCACGTTAATATGTCGGCTTCGCATGTCAGCTGGACGCACTATGGCAAAGCGTATTGCGATCGTCGAAGACGATCAGGATCAGCGGGCCAACTATTCAGACGCGATCACGAAGAAGGGTTACGACGTTGCCGCCTATGGCAGTCGCGAAGAGGCACTCGCCGGCATCGAACGGGAGATGCCAGATCTCGCGATTCTCGACATCATCCTCGGCGACGAAGTGGACGCCGGCTTTCAGCTGTGCCGCGATCTGCTGGTTCGCGCCCCGACGTTGCCGGTCATCTTTCTGACCGAGCGCATCGGTGAGATCGACAAGATTTCCGGATTGCGGCTGGGTGCGTGGGATTATCTGCCGAAGCCCATTTCGCTGGACTATCTCGCCGAACGCATTTCGTCGCTGTTGCGAATCAACGAGGTGCGAAGCAGTTCGCACGAAAGCACGACGGCACGACGTATCGGCGACCTGACCCTAGACCAGGAAGCGTTGCTCGTGTCGTGGAAAAATCAGCCGCTCAATCTGTCCGGAACGGAATTCCGGATGCTCGCCAAGCTCGTCCGCGTACCGGGCCATGCCGTCAGCTACGAAACACTGATGAACGCAACGATGCAAAGCCTGGTAACGAACAACACGATCAACACGCACATGCGCAACATTCGCAAAAAATTCGAGAAGGTCGATGGCGATTTCGCGTGCATCAAGAGCGAGTATGGTTACGGCTATCGTTGGACGGCTCCGTAGCTCGACGCGTACCGGTATATACGGCGCACTACACTAAACAGCCATGAAGGTCGGCAATCGCATTCGCGGTCCACGCCTCGGCACGAAGTTGCTGATGTGGGGTTTGGTGCTGTTGATCGTGCCATGGATCAGCTATCGGCAACTGATCGGCATGGAAAGTCTGTTGATTCAAGGTCAATCGCAGGCACAGTTGTTGACTGCGGAAGGCATCTCGACGTTGTTCAACGGGCGCGAGGATTTGTTCAACGACCTGCCGGTGCGGATTCAGGACTACGAATCGCTATACGCGCGACCGTTGCCGAACCCGATACGCATCGACGGCAAAGACGCCGATTGGGACCAGGTCTCAGAAAAATTTCTCAAGTTCGGCGTCGACAGCCAGCACAACCTCGTGGATGGCGGATTTCAGTTGCTGCTGGGTGAGCGCGGTGGCCAGTTGTACGCCTTCATGCGGATCAAGGACAACAAGATCGTCTATCGCAACTCCGAATCTCTGCGTCTGGACAACGCTGACTCGGTCCGCCTGAACTTCATTCAGGACGATGGCGAGGACGGCCGCATCGACATTACGTTCAGTGCGCCCGGCGTCACCACGGCCTATAGCGTGGACAGAGACTGGAAACGCGCCGAAACCGGCACACCGGAGAATCAGGTTCAAGGCAACATGCAGCCGACGGCCGACGGCATCGACGTGGAATTTCGCATGCCCCTCAGTATGCTCGGCTCTCGGAAATTCTTCGGCCTGTCCTATGTCGACGTAGACGACCCCGTCACCCGCGCGATTCGCGCGATCACTCAAACGCTTCCATCCGCCGGCAAAGCGAGTTTCAACCTCGTCGTGCTGCGCTCTCCCGAGGTGCTGCACATCATTCAGGGCCTCGGCTACTCCGGTGCGCGCATTCTCGTCATTGATGCGCAGAATCGCGTTCGCGCCGAAACCGGCAGCTTTACATTGAACGACGACCACGAGGAAACCGACTCGAGTTGGCCATTCGGAACGCGGCGCTGGTTCGACATCATCCGACCGATCGTGCATCGACTGGTCATGTGGCAGCGCTGGGGCGATGACGAACTGCCATCGGATTCACAGGCGGTAATCAACAAAGCGATCGAGTCCGCGTTGCACGGCAATCCCATTGCGCTGCGCTGCCGGGTGAACGATGAAGAGATCATCATGGCCGCGCACCCGATTGTGTCGCGCAACAAAGTGCTCGGCGGCGTTGTCGTGGAGCAGAACATCGCGGACATTCTCGCATTCCAGCGCGCGGCGCTCGAGCAGGTCATCGTACTGTCGATCGTCAGTCTGCTGGTGGTGTTCATCGTGCTTGTCGCCTTCGCCGGACGTTTGGCGTGGCGCATCCGTCAGTTGCGCCGCGAGGCCAGTGCTGCAATCGACCCGCGTGGACGGCTGCGGGCCAATGCGTTGCAGAGCGCAATGAACTCCGGCGACGAGATCGGTGATCTGGCGCGCAGTGTGTCGGGTATGTTGTCGAAACTGCAGCAACACAATCAGTTCCTGGAGAACATGCCGCGAACATTGCGTCATGAGATCAACAACCCGTTGAACACGCTCAGTACGTCGTTGCAGAACCTCGCCGAAGAAAATCCAGGCGTTCAGGACAGCAAATACCTCGACAGTGCCAAGCGCGGCGTCCTGCGAATCGGTGCAATCGTTCAGAATCTAGCTGATGCGGCGAATCTGGAAGAGTCGCTGGGCGCGGAGGAACTCGAACTCGTCGATATCGAGCAGCTGATGGAAAACTACGTCGCAAACTGCCGCGTCGTGCACAAAGACTGCGAATTTGCGTTCCGCGGCACCGGTCATCCGGTCTATGCCCGCGTCTCCGACTATCGGATCGAGCAACTGCTCGACAAGATCATCGACAACGCCATCGACTTTCATCGCCCCAACAGCGCAATCAAGGTGCAGCTCGATACCGTCAAGGACCTGCTGCGGATCACCGTCGCCAATCGCGGGCCCACGTTGCCGCCTGCAGCAGAAGACACGCTGTTCGATTCGATGGTGAGCCACCGCGGCATCGAAGCGCGCAATCGCCTGCATTTTGGCCTCGGCTTGTACGTGGTCCGGGTGATCGCCGAATATCACGGCGGCAGTGTCCGCGGCATGAATCTGCCAGACGGGTCGGGCGTGGTGGTGATCGTACAGTTGCCGTTGGAAAGTGCGGTTGCCGCAGCCGCGAAAACAAACGGTGAGGCCGCCTCGACCCCGAGTTAGCTCAGCGGTGCGCGTCACGCACGGAAATATTCCGCGGTGAGCGCAACGGGACCGTTGCAGCGGAGTTCGCCGCGTTGTACCAGATACACCACCGCCGATAACACACTGCGCGCGGCAGCGCCGTACATGAATTCCGGCAGATCGGTATACATCATCGGCACCATCGCTGTTATCTGGTGCTGGCCCTGTTCGATGCACGCGATGATCTGTTCCTCGCGTTCGCGGCGGTGAGCAATGAATGCTTTGACAAGCGCCTTCGGATCGAGCACCGAGGGTCCATGCGTGGGCCAGTACAGCGCGTCGTCGCGATCGAGCAGTAGCTCCAAGCTCGACATATAGCGGTGCATGTCGCCATCCGGGGGCGAGATGATGCTGGTCGACCACGCCATGACGTGATCGCCGGTAAACAGCGCGCGCTCTTCGCGCAGCGCATAACAGGTGTGGTTCGATGTGTGACCCGGTGTGTACACGCATTCAACCGACCACCCGTCCGCCGCGATGACCTCACCGTGGCGTACGCGAATCGTCGGTTCGAAATCGTGATCGGCGGATTCTTCGAGCTTCACCACACTGTCGTCATCGGTCTCAATTCCCGATCCGTGTGGACCGAACGCATACGTCGGTGCATCGGTATATTCGCGCAACAGCGCACAGCCGGGTGAGTGGTCCATGTGCGTGTGCGTCACCAGCACGTGGCTGATGCGTTCGCCTCGCGTGGCGGCCAGAATCGCCGCAATGTGCGCCTCATCCGCCGGGCCGGGGTCAATGACCGCGACATCGCCATGCCCCAGAATGTACGTACCGGTACCGTGCAGTGTGAATGGGCTCGGGTTGTTTGCTATCACGCGTCGAATCAGCGGCGAAAGCTCAGCGACCGCGCCATATTCGAACTTGAGTTCACGCCGAAAAGGGATCTTCACAGGCATCGTGAAATCCGTCACCCCAGAGGCGCTGAAGCATAATTTGCTGCACTGCGAAACGCAATGTAACGCAACGCCCGCCCCCCTGAATTACCGCAGCCACACCGCCACCAGCGCAAGCGCGACTACGAGCAGGCCAACGGCTGCGATGATCAAGCCCGTGCGTTGAACCCGACGTCGCGGCCGTTGTGATGCAGACGCCTGATACACCAGCGTCACCCGACCGATGCGCACTGTATCGCCGTCGGCGAGCCGGGTCGTATGAATCTCATTGCCGTTGACCAGTGTTCCGTTCGTCGAGATCAGATTGACCAGTTGCGCGCCGTCCGGGCGCAGTTCCAGTTCCGCGTGGCGCAGCGACACACTTGGCTCGGGCAGATGGATGTCGGCGTTAGGTGCCCTGCCGATCAGGTGGCGGCCGAATGCCAGCGTAAATGTGCGTCCGAGCACCGGCGGACTGCGGCCGATCAATGCCGGACCATCGGCGGTCACCGCTGTTGCAGAGGGCGTTGGCGTCCCACCGGGATCCAACGTCGTTGACGCGACTTCGGCGGTCTGAGCGCGCGCCGGTTCGGCGAGGATCTGTTCCGATGCCTCGAGCTGATCCGGCGGCTGACCGGGGGTTCGAATTGGCGTCAGGTCCGGCGCGTCACCGATCAATTGATAGCGCGTGGTATCGAACGCGATCTCGTCGCCATGAAACAATCGCCACGCGCCCGCCACACGCTCTCCATTGACGAAGGTGCCGTTGGCCGACTGCAGGTCCGCCAGCCAGACCAAGCCGCATGATGTGCTGAGCCGGGCATGGTGTCGCGATACGTGACCCTCGACCAATTGCAGATCGCTGTCGGTCGCCCGACCGATGCTCACGGTTGGATTGATTTCGACGCCGACACCATCACCGATCCGGTGCAGCTTCCAACCGCATTTCGGCGCAGATGTCTCCACCTCGAGCCGCAACCGATGCTGCCCCAGAATCAGTTCGGCGCCAGGGTGCATGCCAATCGAGCCGTCTATCGGCGTCCGGTCAATGTGTGCGGTAGCGCCATCGAGGACAATGACACGGGGCCCGCGCTCGGACATCTCTATGCGCACGTGGAAATCGCGGACGTCTTCGCCGGCAATGACCAGATCGTTATCGAGATGGCGTCCCAACGTAACGCTGCCCGCCAGCATGAAGCGCATATCCGGCTCATCGAGCAATACGAGAGCGTAGCGTGCGTCCGTCATTCGAAGCTGAACTGGACGCTACAGTCGGTGGTCTGTCCGCCGAAGTTCAATTCGCCGGCACCGCGGATACGCAGCATTTCACGCCGCACAAAATGCGGGCGAGTTTGATCGTCCGGCTGAACGAAACTGCCGTTGGTGCTGTGATCGCGCAACACAACCGCGCCGCGGTGCCACTCGAGCGTTGCGTGAAACCGCGAGACACGCGGATCGTCGATGACAACGTCGCATTGAGGATCGCGACCGAACGTCAATTCCTGCTCGCGTGTCAGCGCCAATGGCCCCGACTTCGTTTTCAACAGCAGCCGTCGTCGGGTTGCGTCGGTAATTCGCACCGAAAAATTGAAGCGCGTTGCGGTTGCCGACTCCCAGCACAGGTGATAGATCGCCATCCTTCGCTCGGTACCCCGCAACCGCACCTGTTCGAAACGGCGACAGGACTCACGTAGTTCGCCCACCAGGCCGCTGTGTATTTTCTCCGAGATGACGATCTCTCGCGCGCACGCAATTGCCGTCATTCGCGCGGCGATATTCACAGTGTCGCCGAATACGTCGCCTCGCTTGCGAATCAACGCACCGGCGTGCGCGCCGATACGCAGTGGCAACTGCGCGTCGATCTGAATCGTGCGCAACGCCTTGCAGGCTGCGGCGGCGCTTTCGAACAGCAACAGCAGTTCGTCGCCGCTGCGCTTGATACAGTGTCCACCGCCTTCCACAGCACACGCACCGGCAAGCGCCAATGCCTCGTCGATGCGCGAATGAGCAATCTCGTCACCGTCGCGGTGGTACAGCCCTACGCTGTCGACGACATCGACAAACGCGACCACGCGATGTGCCTTGGGCAATTGCACAGCCTTCACGATGCCGGTCCTTGCGCGCTCTCAGCGGCCCAGTTGTCACGCAATGTGCGCCATTCAGCCACGTCCGGTGTAACGGTCAGCGCCAACTCCAGATAGTGCTGCGCCTGTGTCTTCAATCCCGCGGCGTAAGCCTCGCGCGCGACATCCGCAAGCCTGTGCGCGGCGGCGTTGAGCATGTCGCGGGCGCGCGCGTTGTTCGGATCGAGACGTCGAACCTCCAGCAGGCGCGCGACGGCATTCTGATCCGGCGGCTCCGTGATGAATCCTTCGTCCATCATCTGCTGTGCTTCGTTGAGCAACCGCGTCACGTTGCTGATACGTTGCTCCTCGGCGCCGAGCTTCGACTTCAACTCGCGTATCGCGGCATCCGAAAGACCAATTTCCGACGCGCGCGCATTCAACGCGCGTACCGCGTCGATCTGCCCGGCGGCCAGCATTTCGGTTGCGTGCGTCAACACCTGGGCAACCACTTCTGATAGCCCCTGCGTGGCAATCGCGTTGTTTGGATCCGTCGCAAGCACGCGGTGATAAATCTCTGCCGCGTTGCTGCCCGGCGGGTTGATCAGCGCCCCACTCGCCCGGTACGCGGATGCCTGCTGCAACAGTGTTTGAATTTCCCGGTGAGAACTCGCGGCTTGCTGAACCCGGTCGCGTACCGCTACGACGTCGGCGCTGGAGGCATTTGCCGTCGTCGCGCGCTCGAGGAAATTCATCGCGCCGGTGATGTCTCCAGAGTCGGCAGCGCTGCGGGCCAACTGCGCGTAGTGTTTTGCCAGGCGATCCAGTTCGGATTTCGCAACCGTCTGATTGGGATTCAAGCGCAGCGCTTCCTGATACGCCTGAATCGCCGCAGTCGCGGACGGCTGGTCGTCGATACCATGACTACGCAGCATCGCCTCCGTGCTGGTAACCAGCGAATCGGCTCGTTTGCGATCCGATAACTTGTCGAACAGCGACGTCAGTTCCTTATCTTTCGGAAACACTGCCAGCGATTCGGTCAGCTTCGCCTCTGCCAGCGCAAGATTATCGGTCGCAAGTGCATGCGAGATGCTCGCTTTCCACTGGGTCGCCAGATCGGCGATCGCGGTCTGCGCCTGCGCGTAAGCCGGATCGACCTCCAGCACGCGTCGATAGCCGGCAACCACTGCGGCCAGGCTCTGATTCGGATCACCACGCAGAGACTCGGCTTGTCGCCACGCATCCACCAGCGCCGGCTTTTCGGTGATGCCGGTCGTGTAAAGAAATTTCTCGATCGCATGATCCCGGTTCCACGGATACAGATACGACCAGATAGCCGTGAAGCTGACCAGAAACAGCGCAACCCACGGCCAGATACGCGGTCGCGTCCGCGGCCTCTTTCGGCGTTGATCCGGTTCCGCCCTGATCGATCTGGTATCGCGTTGCACGGGCATCGAAACGCTGTCGCCGATTGCCCGGATTTCTGCAGTATTGACGACTTCGGTCTTGATCACCGTATTGGGGACCAGGCCGGCGGAGCGGACACCATCCAGCGCCTCGATCACCTCCGCGCCGGTCTGGAAGCGCTCATCGACGTGTTTGGCAAGAAACCGGTCCACGACACTCTGCATCGCACTCAAATGCCCGGGCAATCGCGGAATCGGATCCTGCAGATGGCGAATACCGACGGCCACTGCCGAGTCTGCTTTGAACGGCACGTCTCCGGTCAGCATTCTGAAAAAGACGACGCCCAGACTGTAGATGTCGGACCGGCCGTCGAGCGGCTTTCCGGTAGCCTGTTCGGGGCTCATGTACTGAGGCGTACCAACGACCGTACCGTGCTGCGTGAGACTGACGCCACTGCTGATGACGCGCGCCACGCCAAAATCCGACAGTACCGCCGAGCCGTCTTCCCGAAACAGAATGTTTTCCGGCTTGATATCTCGATGAACGAATCCCTTTGCATGGGCGTTGTCGAGGCCGCGAGCGATGTCCTTGACGACTGAAATCGCCGCCTGCATGTGCAAGCCGCGCTTCAATCGTCGATTCAGATCGCCGCCCCGAAGGTATTCCATCACAAGGTAGTAGCACTGCTCGTTCACGCCGGCATCGTGGACCTGCACGATGTTCGGATGACTGAGTTGCGCGATGATCCGCGCTTCACGGACGAAACGTTTACCAAAGCTCGGGTCGGCGGTGTATTCGGGCGAGACGACTTTGATGGCGACCAGCCGCCCAAATTTGCGCTGAACGGCAAGATAGACGCGCGCCATACCGCCGCGACCGATTTCCCGCTCGATGCTGTAGCCGGGAATCTCGAGCCGCGGTTCAGCCATTGGATCGAAGTGAGCGGATGTCGCCTTCAACGAGATGTCCTAGAACGATGTGAGCGGAGGATATATACAGCGAACCGTCTAGACTGACGGCAGGGCCACGTCCCTGAGCGAGACCGTTGATGCAGGTGTTGGACCGGAACATCCATTGGCGGCCGTCGATCGTCAGTTGGCAGTTCTTCACCGCAATGAGAGGTTGCGCCAACACCAACGTACCGTCGCGCCATTGTTGAAATTCTGCCTGGCCATCGGGCGTCTTCTTGACCCCAAAGCCATCCATTTTGTTGTGCGCGAAGTTACCCTCGTAGACAGTTCCGTCGCGCCAGTCGAATACGCCAAGTCCCGCTCTTGCATCATCGACGAACTGACCCACGTAGCGGTTGCCGTTGGGCCATTCGAAAGTTCCCTCACCGCTCTTCTTGCCGGCGACGAAGTTGCCTTTGTAGCGCCGTCCGTCCGGCCAGAAGAATTCGCCCTGCCCCTGCAATTGGTTGTCTTCGAAGTGACCTTTGTAGCGTTCACCGTTGTGCCAGGTATATGTCCCCTGTCCGGTTCGTTTGCCGTTGATGAAATCGCCTTCGTAACGATCCGCATTCGCCCACACGAAAATGCCGTGCCCGGTGATGTGGTCCTGTACGAACTGGCCCGTGTAGCGATTGCCATCGGCCCACGTATAGGTGCCTTGTCCGTCGCGGTCCTCACCGATCATCTCGCCGTCGTATACATCTCCGTTAGGCATTTCGACATGCCTTTGCGTCGCGGGCTCAGCAGCGGCCGTTGCAGTGCCCGGAGTGACCCACAATGTACCAACGAACAGCGCGCCGACGAACAGCGCGAATCCGAAACCGGTGGCCATTGCCCGCAACCGCCACATCACGGCGATGTCTCGAACAGACACCGGTACGTTTCTCTCAGCGCCTTCTTTTGCACCTTGCCCATCGCATTGCGAGGCAACGCGTCGACGAACACGACGCGCTTGGGCAACTTGAATGCGGCAAGTTCAGTCCTCAGCGCCGCAATGACATCCGCCTCATCCAATGCCGCCGACGCGCGATCGATTACGGCAACAACGCCTTCTCCGAAGTCCGGATGCGGCACACCGATCACCGCGGATTCAACCACCCCATCCAGTGCGTCGATGTGCTCTTCGATCTCCTTCGGATAGACATTGAGACCGCCGCTGATCACCAGATCGCTCTGCCGTCCGACAATCGAAACCACGCCCGCGGCATCGATCGTGACGACGTCGCCGGTAACGAAATAGCCGTCGGCCGTGAACGCGGACCGCGTCTTGTCCACGTTGCGCCAGTAGCCCGCAAAAACATTAGGTCCGGAAATCTCCAGAACACCTGGTTCCGAAGCGGCCGCCAGAGAACCGTCGCTGCGCCGCGCACGAGCAACCACTCCCGGCAATGGCGTTCCAACAGTTCCAGGCAGGCGCGGTCCGGCGAGTGGATTGGATGTGATCATGCCCGCTTCGGTCATGCCGTAGCGTTCGAGAATTTTCGAACCGACACGATCTTCGAATGCGGCGAACGTTTCCGGCAGCAGCGGCGCGGAGCCGGATACCCACAACCGTAGCGATGTATTCGCGCGCGGAAAGTCCGGCGCCGCCAGCAGCCTCGTATAGTAGGTCGGCACAGCCATGAACACCGTTGCGCCGACCAGCGCGTCGAGCACGGCGTCAATGTCGAAGCGCGGCAAAAACCGGGTCGCCGCACCCGACAATAGCGCGCAGTGCAGCGCGACGAACAAACCGTGAACGTGATAAATCGGCAATGCGTGAACGATCACATCGTCCGATGTGAAGCCCCATATCTCGATCAACGCGTTGGCATTCGAAGCAAGATTGCCGTGGCTGATCATTGCGCCTTTGGAACGGCCAGTGGTGCCGGAGGTGTACACAATCGCGGCGGTCTCATTGTCGGCTCGTTCGACGACGTCTTCGATCTTGGCGCCTTCGCGGAAGGGCTCAGTGCGCTTGCCGATGTGTGCCAACGTCGTGACCGTTGCAGACACGCCCGTTGCGGCCACAATCTGTTCGACGGATTCGAGTCGCGAAGGCTCCACTACAATCAATGCGGGTTCTGCGTCGCTGATGAAGTATTCGATCTCCGCGCTGGTATAGCCGGAATTCAATGGCATGTAGATCGCGCCGGTTCGCAGCACCGCCAGGTACAGCCAGACCCCGTCGATGCTCTTGTCGACCTGCACCGTCACCCGGTCACCCGGGCGGACACCCATCGACGTCAACGCGCCTGAAAATTGCGCGCTGCGTGCCAACAGATCCGAAAAGGTGTATCGGGCGGACACGCCGCAATCGAACGCGATCGCGCTGCGGCGTGTTTCTGCCACACGCTTCATTGCGTTGAATAGATTAGCCATCAGCCACTCGTCATTTGGGCCCGGAATTGCCCGGGTGTCGCGGATCTCATAGACTCGTCGTCCCGCGGACGGCCTACTCTACTTGCCCAGCCTGCTTTTCACCATTGTTTGCCTGCTTGTCGGCGTCGTAGCAGGAACTTTAGGCGGCCTGCTGGGTATCGGCGGCGGCGTCATTGTGGTACCCGCGCTCGTTTTTCTGTTCGACCGCACCGGCGCCCTGGCCGGTCACGCGGGTGGCGGCAATGGTCCTACCCTCGTTGCCGTCGGCACGTCGCTGGCGAGCATTATCTTCACCAGCGGCGCCGCCGCGATGACGCAGGCACGTGCCGGCATGGTTGAGTGGCAGATTGCACGCCGCTTTACGCCGATGCTGATACTGACCAGTTATGCTGCCGGCTTTGTCGCCGCCATGCTCTCCCTCACCGCGCTTCGCACTGCCATTGGTATGTTTCTGGCATTTGTGTCGATCGTGATGCTGACAAACTGGCGCCCAGCCGCACACCGAATCCTGCCCGGCTCGGCCGGATCGGCAGGCATCGCCGCCGGCGCAGGGCTCGTCTCCGGAATCGCGGGCATCGGCGGTGGCAACGTCATCGTGCCCACTCTCATCTATTACAACGTCCCGATGCATCGGGCGACGGCCACTGCGAGCCTGCTGGGATTTCCGATCGCCATCGCCGGTTCGTTGGGCTACATCACGCGCGGCTGGAACGTCACGCACCTCAATGACGGGTTGCTCGGTTATGTCTTCCTGCCCGCGCTCGTGTGCATTGCCGCCGCAACGATGCTGGCTGCACCCGTCGGTGTCCGCCTCGCCCACCGGCTGCAACCGTTACCGCTGAGGAGAGCGTTCGGCGCGCTGCTGATCATCGTTTCATTACGGATGATTTGGACCGCGTTCGCTCGTTAGCAGCAACCAGTTAGCGCAACCCGCTCATACCACCACGTCCGCGGTGGAATTCAGCAAACGAATCTGGATGGCGTCCACTCTCTGCTGTGCGAGCACGTCCGAAATAACCACCACTTTGGAATCGGCAGCAAGCCCTTCCCGCTGCATCAGCGTCGTGAATGCCGTTGCCAACGTTTTCTCCGGGTCCGTCGAGAATGGCGTACGGAAGCTGATCACGGCGCGATTCAGCATCAGGCGCCTACGCGTCTGGCTGTTGTTCGTGAACGCATAGATCGGCGCAGAGCGCGGCCGGCAGTTCGTTACGAGGTCGGCCATGATACCGCGTCGCGTGATTACGACGATCCCGGCCGCGTCGATCGATTCAGCCAGCCGCGCGGCAGACGTCGCCAGATGCTGTTTGTCGGACATCGCAATCAGTTCGCGTTCGAAACCCAGGCTGGGCAGCTTTTCACTGGTCCGCGCGATTTCGTCCAGCTGTACGACACAGCGCACCGGATACCGCCCAATGCCTGTTTCGCCAGACAGCATCACCGCATCGACACCTTCGTAGATCGCATTGGCAACGTCGGTTACCTCGGCGCGCGTGGGAATCGGGTTGCCGATCATCGATTCGAGCAGATGTGTCGCCACGATACTGCGACGCCCGAGCATCGCACATTTTCGGATGATCGTGCGCTGCAGGTTGGGCATCTCGGCAATATTCGTCTCGATGCCAAGGTCGCCGCGCGCCACCATGATGCCGTCTGCGGCGCGTGCAATCTCCTCCATGTTGGCGACACCTTCGCGGTCTTCTATCTTCGCGATAATCTTGATGCCGTGAACCTTCGCGCCCAGCAGCCGACGCAACTGGGCGATGTCTTCAGCGGAACGCACGAACGACAATGCGATGAAATCGATGTCGTTCGCCACGCCCCACTCTATATCGGCGACATCCTTCTCGGTGATCGACGGCAGATTGACGCGGACACCGGGAAGATTGACGTGTCGTTTACTGCCAAGCGTGCCGCCGTCGACGACACGACATGTCAGATACGGACCGTCCTTTTCGAGCACATCGAAATTGATCAGACCGTTATCGATCGTGACGCGGTCACCGACCTTGACCGACGTCACCAGATCTTCGTAATTGACCTGAATCGACCGATGTTCGACATCCACTTCGCCACGCACCGTCAATGACACGACATCGCCCGCGTTGAGAAGCATCGGCTGCGCAACCACACCGGTTCTGATCTCCGGGCCCTGCGTGTCGAGCAGAATCGCGACCGGATATTGCACCTTACGGTTCAGCGTGCGGATCCAGCCGACGATCTTCGCAGCGCCGGCATGATCTGCGTGCGACATATTCAATCGCGCCACGTTCATGCCGGCACGCTGAAGCTGCTCGAGCATGTCGTAGCTCGCGGTCGCGGGCCCGATCGTACAGATGATCTTCGTGCGGCGAAATATCATGCGATGTTGCCAGAAGAGTTACCGAAAGAAATGGAGCCAGAAAAATTCAGGCGGCAGATTAGCACACGGTTGCGGTGTCAGATCGGTGTGGCCTGCCAGAACCCTTTCAGCTTCATAGCCAACTCGTCGCTCGTCGCGCAAACGGGTTGCCAATGGCGCGGCAGATAAGGAGCGTACTCGCTGGTTGCGAATCGCCGATCGATCAAACACACAACGCCCCGGTCGGTATCACGTCGGATGAGTCGGCCGGCAGCCTGAACCACACGGGTCATCGCGGGTTGCTCGAACGCGAGCACGCGACCCCACGAACCGAACATACGCGCCATTTCGTTTCGTTCGAGGCTTGGCGGCGGCAAACCGATGCCAACCACCACGATGCCGGTCAAAGAATCCCCGGGCAGATCGATGGATTCCGTGAACACGCCACCGAGTACGACAAATCCGACGACGCCGCTGCCTTCGACAAACGCGCCAATGAACGCCTCGCGCGATTCATCCGACATACCGCGCGACTGCCGCACGATCGACTGTTGGCCAAACGCCTCGGTGTACGCACGCGCGACACGGTCGAGATATTCGAATGACGGCAGCGCGATCAGATAGTTCCCGGTTCTCGCTGTCACGACACAGCGCAACACGCGCACCAATTCAGGCAACGAAGCTTCGCGCTGCCGATACAGCGTGCCGATGTCCGGTACCACGAAAACCCCGAGCTGATCCGGCCGAAATGGTGACGGCAACCGCAGCGTGCGCGCATCCGGTTGACCATGCGCGCGACCGGTCGCATCGAATGGCGACAGCGTCGCCGAAAAGCGAACATGCGCGCGATACTCCTTCAACGTCTCGGCAATCGATTCGCTCGGATCCAGGCAGCGCACATCGAGTTCGATCTCGTGGCGTCGGCCGCGCAGAAAGATCGCATAGCGCTGCGGATCGAACCAGCCCGCCACCCGCAGCAGGCGGAACAGCCCGAACAGAAGTTCGGTGATCGCGGGATCCGATGGCCCATGGTCGCCTTCGGCGGCCAACGCTTCGAATAAAGTCTCCGCGGTGCGCAACAGTGCATCCGGCCGTTCTACACGGCATTCGAATGCATCGCGGTCCAAACCCTTCTCAGCGACCGCGCTACGTCGCAATGCGGTCAGGCGGCGGTCCAAAGCTGCGGCGCGCTTCGCCGGCACGCTCGACAGCCTGCCGCGGGCGCGTGCTATCAGGCTGCGCGAAAATGTCGTGGACAATGCCTCGCGCACACGATCCCCGAGCTGGTGCGCTTCATCGATCAGCAGTGCGATACGGTCGCCGGTCACGCCAGCGAGCCGCTTGAGGCGCACCACGGGGTCGAATACGTAGTTGTAATCGCAAATCACCACGTCGGCCCACACCGCCGCATCGAGCGACAGTTCAAACGGGCACACCTGATGCGCTCGTGCGACTGCTTCGATCGCGTTGCGGCTCATGGTTCCGACATCGAGCAATTCGGCAACGGCCGCTGCACTGCGATCGTAGTAGCCACGGGCGTACGGACAAATTGCTGGATCGCACACCGGTTCCGGCATGAAACAAATCTTCGCTTTTGCGGTCACCGTGATCCGCCGGATTGCGTCGTCGGCGCCGAGTAGATCGATGCTCGCCTGTGCAGCCGCCTGTCCGGTGGTTCGCGAACTCAGAAACACAATGCGATCGGTGGCCGCTTTGCCCATCGCGATCAACGCGGGAAATAGCGCACTGAGCGTCTTGCCGCTGCCGGTTGGCGCTTCGAACAACAGCGCGCCACCGTCACGCACAGTGCGATACACCGCGGCAGCCAGCGATCGTTGCGCCGGGCGAAACGTCGCAAACGGAAACTGCAGCTGCGCGAGGTGCGCGTCGCGCATCAGACGATGCGCGCGCAGTGCGCGCAGCGATTGCGCCAGGCGCGTGCAGCATTGCTGCAGAAATGCTTCGAGTTCGGCCCGCGTCATGCGCTCGTCGAACGGTGTCACCGCATCCGTATCGGCGTCGCAATACAGCAGCCGCAGCAACCATTCCCGTTCGGCCTGCTCGCGCGCCAGCAGCGCCGCGTACAGTCTCAACTGACCGCGATGCACACTACCCGCGTGCGCGAACAGCCGCGCAGGATCGGTGCGGGTAGTTTTGAACTCCTCAACGACGCCTTCGGTGATATCGCAGCCATCCGCGCGGCCGCCCAGTTCCAGTTCTACATCGCCGTCACGCCAGATACAGGCGACCGGAACCTCGCGCTGATAGCTCGCGTCGCGATGACGCTGCAGACGCTTTTGAACGTCGATGCCTTCCCGGCTCTGCGTCGCCTCGTCGTAGCGAAAATGAATGTCACCGTCGCGACAGGTCAACTCGGCGAGCGTCCGAATGGCCAGCTTGAGTCGCACCGGCGGGACGGACACTACCATTCCACGCGTAACACGAATGCGGGCACATTTGCCTTCGTAAAAAAATCGAACCACAAACGTTGTTCGCGGCGCAGTTGATCGCCGGGCCCCTTCACTTCGACGAACTGATAGCGTCCTCGTCCGAAGAACAGCGCCAAGTCCGGGAAGCCCCTGCGCGTCTGTTCGAGATCGTCGAGCATGTAGTCGAACAACGCCAGCCATGTCTGATTCGGTACCGCTGCGCTCGCGCAACTGATCAATTGCAGATCGAGCGCGCGCCAATCGACCAACGCATTGCAGATGCCGCGCTTCGCGTGCGCCGTCGCGCATACCGCTTGCGCAACCGCACTTTCGCCACACAGCTCGGTCATTCTCGATTCGATCAGTTGTTTGCGTGCGGCTCGAAAATCATGCCAGTACAAATCCACCGGACGATCCTGATAGGGATTGACGAACGCAGAGTCAACCTGCGCAAACACGACATCCCAGAACGCCAACCCCAACATGCCGAGCGGCAGCAGGTTCTCGAGGTGACGTCCACTACCGCCGTCGCGCGTCAGCGCCGCCAATGCCGCCGCTTCGACATTCGTTTCCACCGGACCCGGCAGGCGCAACACCCGCTCGGGGATTGCGGGCGGCCGCGCGCGCCGACCGACACGAAACCCTTGCGCGAAATAACGCTCGCCCGCACACAACGGTGCGCCCTCGATCGCATCGAGCAGCGCCGTCGCCGCGGCATCGTCACCGAGCCGCCGCAGCAGACGCGCGTGACGTTCCCGACCAGGCGCGCGTGATGCACGCGCATATGCCCGCGTCGCGATGTCGGCATCACCGGCGCGTTCGGCGCAGCGGCCAAGCCTATTGATCAGGCCGCCGCGCAGCCGTTCGAGTGCGCGCGGCGACCGAATTGGCCATAACGTGTCGAGTACGGCCTCTGCCTCGTTGCGTTGCCAGCGCGTTTCCAACGCGCGCAGCGCGTCGCGCAGCGACTGCATCGCCAGATAATCGTCGAGTTCCGATCGATCACTGAACTGACGTCGGTCCGGATCAAGGTCGTAGCATTCGAAGCGGAGCATGCCCAGGTCTTCGAGTACCAGCGTACTGAGGTCGGTGCGCGCGTCACCGAAGAACAGGATCTGCAACGTCTCGATGACCTCGCGATCGATCACGCTACAGACCGGATGCGCGTTGCCGACGCGCGCGTGAATGCTCCAATCCAGGTAGCGCGCCGCAATCATGGCGATCTGCGTATCTTTCCGCGCCGCGCCGCGCCGCGCGTGCGGGAAGGCGGCGTCGAGTTCGGCTCGCTTCAAGGTCGCAAGCGCCTGATCTGCCGGAACCGGCGGATTTCGCTGCACCAGCGCGGCAATCTCGAGTTCTTCGAGTGCACGCGGCAGGCTGGTCAATTCGCGGTAGCTGAGCGATTCGATGCGGATCAACGGTCCCTTGCGCATCAGCAAACGCGCGTAAAGACGACGAGCTTCAGTCGACAGCGACCGCACCTGATTCAGATAGTTGCGCTCTCGATCCTCGAGGATGTCGCTATACTGCCGCGACACCGTTTCGACAACCCGCAGCAGATTGTTCGCGTAGTAGTCGGGTGGTGGAGGCGCATTTGGGCGCAGTACAGGCACGGCCGATCGCTGCAGCAGGGTTGCACAGCATTATAGAGACAGATATGTATGGATTTACAGTATTGAGGCGATCGAGCGACATGGGCGGCCGGCCCCCTCAGGCTAGCAGTGCCGGCAGATGAACGCGTTCCCCTACTGCATTGCCGTACCGGTCTCGACCAAAGCGCTGACGGCGATCCTCGACAACGGTGGGCGGGGTTCATATCGAGACGCACATCCGTGGCTGCTCGCCGCGGAGTTGCTACAGGCGGCGCAAGCTCAGAACGCCGTGCTGGCGTTGATCCTCGCGACGGATACGCCGCTCGAACTGTCGCATTGGGCGGTGATCCGCGACATCGACGTCGACGAACTGCACAAGGGCAGTTGGGAGAGTCGTTGCGAGTTCGAATCGATGCGTGAGGTCAGTGCTATCTTCATCGCACTCGACAGTCTGATGCTGAAGCCGGGTGATGATGCGTTACGACGGGAACGGCTGGAGGGCGTGCGTCCGTGGCGTCATGCGCTCGACGAACGACACATTCGGCCTTACGCAATCTGCGAAACGCCGGCGTTCATAGATGTCGAGGTGCGTGAGAAGGGATAGAGATTTGAATATCTGGCCGGGGTCGGCTGACCGCCGGCGCGAGTGAGGCTTATTCGTTGGTGGCGCGCGAGACCTGAGGCTCCGGGTCGTCGTGTTCGTCCTGAATCCGCAACCATACTTCCTTGCGATGCACCGCGGCACGCTTTGGCGCATCGATGCCCAGATGAACCTGGCTACCCCGGATCTTCAACACCTTCAGCTCGATGTCATCGTCGATCATGATCGACTCACCAGCACGCCGGGTTAACACCAGCATCGCATATCCCTCGTTGAGTGGCGTGGATGTCCTTTCTCGCGGGCTCCATTTAACTCCGGAGATGCCCGGATGTTCTGTGAAACCCATGTACGTTTTGGTAAGACCTTCGTTACAGATCAATCCTCGATGGCGCCGTATCGGCCGAACCCCGGAGGGTTCTGTGATGATCGTCTCGTTTGCCGGTCCGACGGTCCAACGGCTTTCCTATGGCGCAAGCCGGCGCGCGCCTCGTCAGGCTCTCCAGGCCGATTTTCGCGAGGCTGTTTTTCGCCGGCCCGCTGGTCTAAATTTGGCGCCCTCGAAACAGCAGGAATCCGCCCCGTGACAATGCAGCGAGAAACCCGGCAGCGAGAGACACGCATCGAACGCGACAGCATGGGAGAACTCGAAGTACCCGCCGATGCCCTGTATGCGGCGCAAACACAACGGGCCGTGCAGAATTTCCCGATTTCCGGCATGCCGCTGCCGCCCCGCTTCATTCACGCCGTCTGCCAGATCAAAAGCGCCGCGGCCGAGGTGAACGTCGGGCTCGGCCTGCTCGACCGGCCCATCGGCGATGCAATTCAAGCCGCCGCGCGCGAGGTACGCAGCGGCGCGCACGATGCGCAGTTCCCGATCGACGTGTTTCAGACGGGTTCCGGCACCAGCACCAATATGAATGCCAATGAAGTGCTGGCGACCCTCGCCTCACGCGCCGCGGGCACTGCGGTGCATCCGAACGACCACGTCAACATGGGCCAGAGCTCCAACGACGTGATTCCGACCGCTATTCACCTGTCGGCGGCCCTGGCCGTGTCCGAATTGCTGTTGCCGGCGTTGGAGCATCTGGCCGAGACGCTCGACCGGAAGGCCAGCGCGGTCGCGGGTGTCGTGAAGACGGGTCGCACGCATCTGATGGATGCGATGCCGATTACGCTGAGCCAGGAACTCGGCGGCTGGGCCGCGCAGATCCGCAGCGGCATCGCCCGCGTCAGCGCCGTGCAGACTCGGCTGCATGCACTGCCGCAAGGCGGCACTGCTGTAGGCACCGGTATCAATGCGCATCCCGAGTTCGCAACGCGCATCGCCAGACAGTTGTCACAGGAGACCGGCTTATCGCTGCGCCCGAGCAGCAACTTCTTCGAATCGCTGTCGTCGCAGGACACCGCGGTAGAACTCTCCGGCCAGCTCAAGGTGGTCGCGGTCAGCATCATGAAAATCGCCAACGACCTGCGCTGGATGAACAGCGGTCCGCTTGCAGGCCTGGGCGAGATCGAACTGGTCGCGTTGCAGCCCGGCAGCAGCATCATGCCGGGCAAGGTCAATCCGGTGATTGCCGAAGCGGCCGCGATGGTCGCGGCGCAAGTGATCGGCAACGACACAACGATCACGATCGGCGGCCAATCGGGCAACTTTCAACTGAACGTGATGTTGCCAGTGATCGCGCTGAATCTGCTGCAGAGCATCGAACTGCTGGCGAATGTTTCACACCTGCTGGCCGATGAAGCGATCGCGGGCTTCAACGTGCGTCGCGACAACATCGAACTCGCGCTCGCGCGCAATCCGATACTGGTGACCGCGCTGAATCCGATCATCGGCTACCAGAAGGCCGCCGAGATCGCCAAACGCGCCTATAAGGAAGGCCGTCCCGTCATCGACATGGCCGCAGAAATGACCGATCTTTCACGCGACGACCTCGAACGACTGCTCGACCCGCAGAAGCTCACCGAAGGCGGCATTCAGGAGTAATCAGGAGCTATCAGGAATAGTCGGACTCGTCGCCCTCATCGAGCGCGTCCTGCGCCGTCAGTTCCGCGGGGGCGTCATCGTCCGGTGCGTCCTGCGCCACTTCGAGCAGCTCCTTCGCAAATGGCCTGCGGACGTTCGCGCCGAGTTCGCGAAAGTGTTCCACTTGCCGTATCAGATTGCCCTTGCCGCTGGCAAGCTTCTGCATCGCGGTCTGATAGCTGTCGTCGGCGCTGCGCAACAGCCCACCGAGTTTGACCATGTCTTCCATGATCAGCCGCAGCTTGTCATACAGCGCACCGGCGCGCCGCGCGATCTCCTGCGCGTTCTTGGTTTGTTTTTCGTAGCGCCAGACGTTGTGAATGATCCGCAACGTCATCAGCAACGTCGTTGGGCTGACGATGACGATGCGTTTATTGAACGCCTCGGTGAACAAACCTTGGTCGTATTCCATCGCCAGCATGAACGCCGATTCGATCGGCACGAACAACAGCACGAAATCGAGCGAGCGGACGCCCAGCAACCGGTGATATTCCTGTTCCGAAAGTCGCTTCACCTGGGCGCGTAGATCGTTGACGTGCTGCCGCAGCGCGGTGTCACGGGTCGTATCGTCCTCGGCGGCAACCGCGCGCTCATACGCGACCAGCGACACCTTAGAGTCTATGACGATGTCCTTGTCGTCCGGCAGGTGAATGATGACGTCCGGGCGCTTGGCGTCACCGGATTCGGTTCGGTGGGTCGCCTGCAGGGTGTACTCGTGATCGTTGCGCAATCCCGATTCATCGAGCACGCGTTCGAGCACCAGTTCGCCCCAGTTGCCCTGAATTTTCTTGTCGCCTTTCAGCGCCTTCGCCAGATTTTCGGCTTCCTGATTAATCTTGTCGCTGGCGCGATGCAGGTTGCGCACTTCCGTCAGCAGCGACGCGCGATCCTTCGACTCGGTGTGGTACACCTGCTCGACGCGCTGTTTGAATTCCGCGATCTGCTCACGGAACGGCGTCAGCAAGCCATCCAGTTGAGTTCGATTGTTGCGCGCGAACGACTGTCCCTGCTCCTCGAATATCCTGTTGGCGAGGTTCTGAAATTCCAGCTTCAGCGCATCGCTGGTCTGGTTGAACAATGCTTCTTTCTCGGCAAACGCTCGATTCGTTTCGTCGAGCCGCGCGAGCGTGGCGGCGTTCTCCGCGATCAAACGGCGGTGATCGTCGCGGTTCGCGTCGAGTGCCTGCACCGCGGCTTTCACGGCCTGGTCAAGCCGAATGTTCTCGCGCGTCCGCGCATCGAGCCGTTCCTCCAGCAGATGTTGATCGGCGTTCGCGCGTTCGGCCTGACGCTGTATGCCGTCCTCGAACGCGGCGCGGACGCGGCGTTTGAACAACAAGACGCAGACAAGCATCGCCAGCACGGCGCCGCCGATTCCCGCCAGCAACAACTGCGTCAGGTGCTCGCTCATCAGTAGCCGGTTTTCTCGACCGCGGCCGCGGCGGTGCCGCGTACCGTCCGAAGGTCGGCGCTCGCAGCACGCGACATGAATCCGGCGTCGCTGCCCAGGGTGACGAACTGAAAGCCGCCCCTCAGATAGCGTTGCGAGTATTCGACGCTCGACGTATGGATGCCGACGGCGGTCCCGGCCGCGGCGCACGCTGCGCGGATGCGTTCGACCGCAGCGACGTGTCTGGGATGATCGTTGTCGCCGATCGCGGGTAAGCCCAGCGCAAGCGCGAGATCGCTTGGTCCGATGTAAACGCCGTCGACACCCGGCGTCGTGACGATGTCCTGCAGATTCTCGAGCGCCTCGGCCGTTTCGATCATCACGATGCAGGCGATCTCATCGTTCGCTTCCAGCGAGTAGCCGCGCCCCCCGTATAGCGCCGCACGAATCGGTCCGAACGATCGCAGACCGCGTGGCGGATAGCGGCATGCGCTCGCGGCGCGCAGTGCTTCTTCGCGATTGTTGACCATCGGTACGATGACACCGTATGCGCCGGCATCGAGTGCCTTCATGATTTCGTACGGCTCGTTCCACGGCACACGCACAATCGGCGTCGTCGGTGTCGTGGAGATCGCCGGCAACATCGCCGTCAAATCAGGGTAGTCGATCAGCCCGTGCTGCAGATCGACACACAGCCAGTCGAAGCCGAGATTGGCCATCACTTCGGCGGTGTATGCATTGCCGATCGACAGCCATGCGCCAACGGTGGCCTGCTTGTCACGCCACGCGCGCAACGCTTTGTTTTCTCGCATTGATGTCCCCTCTGAATGTCCGGTCTATAGAAACGCCTTCGGCGCCGCATGGCACATGATGGACGGCAGACTGCAGCGAGCCATCGCCTGCGTCAACGCGCAAGCCGCCGGCTGTCCCGCGCCGGGCTGCCGATACTCCCGTTCGTGGCTGACACCTCGCCGCTCCGCGTGTCAGAATTTCGCCATGCACCGCCGCATGTTGCGAGAACGTCACGAGCATATCGAGAGCATAGATGAACATCGAATCCATACGCGCGGCGTCAACTCGCCTGACTGCACCGGGCCAGCCATACGAAATGGTCAACGAGACGATCGACGGCGTCGCGTTCGGGGTATTCAAACACGCACCGTCAAACCTGCGCGAACTGTATCGATCGAGCCTGGTGCACGCCGACAAAGATTTCTACGTCTACCAAAATGAGCGGTACACGTTCGGCGAAACCTGGCGCCAGGCGGCGCGCGTGGCGAATGGGTTGCGGCGTCGTGGCATCCTGCCCGGTGATCGGGTGGGCATTGCGGCGCGCAATTATCCCGAGTGGCTGTTCGCGTTCATGGGCATCACGTCGATCGGTGCGGTCGCGGTGGCTATGAATGCGTGGTGGTCCAGTGAAGAACTCGCTTACGGCATCGACGACAGCGGCCTGACGCTGCTGTTCGCCGATGCCGAGCGACTCGAGCGCGTGCTGCCGCTGCTGAATTCTCGCGAGTTCGATTTGGTTGCAATTCGCGCCGATGAGTTGGCCGCAGCGCATGCCAACGTGTCCACCTGGCCGCAGTTCCTCGCCAATGCATCCAACGACATGCCCGAGCCGCCGATCGCACCCGATGCCAACGCGACCATTCTATATACCTCCGGTTCCACCGCGCATCCAAAGGGCGTGCTGGCAACGCATCGCAGCATCATCCACGCGGTCATGGGCTGGGAATGCGGCGCGGTCATCGCCATCGACTTGAATCCGGCACTCGTCGAGGCGACGCCCGAGTTTCCACCGGCAATGATCCTGACGGTACCGCTGTTTCACGTATCCGGTCTGAACGTGCAGTTCATGTCGTCGTTCCGTAGCGGGCGGAAACTCGTCGGCATGTACAAGTGGAACCCCGAGGAGGCGTTGCGGCTGATCGAAGCGGAACGAATCACCGCGTTCAACGGCGTGCCGACGATGTCGTGGGAAATGGTGCAGTCGCCCAACTTCCGCAAGTACGACACACACTCGTTGAAATCGATGGGCGGCGGCGGCGCGGCGATGGCGCCGGAGCATTCACGTCAGATCGCGAAGCAAACTCAGGCAGGCGTACCCGGCACCGGCTACGGTATGACCGAAACCAATGGCCTTGGCACCAGCATCGCCGGTACCGATCTGCTGCAACGCAGCGTCAGTTGCGGGCGCCCGATTCCGCCGGTCGTATCGATCAAGATCGTCGACCCCGACGGCCACGAAGTGGCGCGCGGCGAAACCGGCGAAATCTGGATCCACGGCGCGATGAACTTTCGCGGCTACTGGAACAAACCGGACGCAACGCGCGAAACGCTGCGTGACGGCTGGGTGTGCTCTGGCGACATCGGCCACATGGACGAAGAAGACTTCGTCTTCATCACCGACCGCGCGAAAGACATGGTGATCCGCGGCGGCGAGAACATCGGCTGCCAGGAAGTTGAAGCGGTTATCTACGACCATCCCGCAGTATCGGAATGCGCGGTGTTCGGCGTGCCCCACGAACGCCTCGGCGAAGCCATCGCCGCGGTCGTGATGGTCAAACCCAATACGACATTGCAGCCTGACGACGTACGCGCGCACGTCGCAGCGCACCTGGCACGTTTCAAAGTCCCCGAACACGTCTGGGTGCGTTCAAATCAGTTGCCGCGCATCGCATCGGGCAAGATCTACAAACGCGGCTTGCGCGAAGAAGCAATCGCCGCTCTACAAGCCTCGCAACGGAGTGAATCCGCATGACCCGAAAGAAAGTCGCTATCCAACTGCCGGCCATCGCCAGCGCGGGTGACATCGCGCAGCGCTATGCGCTCGAACTCGAAGCGTTGCACAGCGTTGCCAATCTGGTGGAAGTGCCGGGCTCGTCGCCGGCAGAATTTCTTGCGGGTGCTGCCGATGCGGATGCGCTGATCACGTCCTGGGGCATTCGTATCGACAGCCAGATCATCGCTGGCCTGCAGCGCTGCGTCGTCATTGGCGTGGGCAGCGTCGGCGTAGACATGGTCGATGTCGATGCGGCAACGGCGGCCGGTATCGTCGTCACCAACGTGCCGGACGTTTTCATCGAAGAAGTCGCCGATCACGCCATGATGTTGCTGCTGGCGGCAGGTCGTCGTGCCAAGCAGATGCATCAGATGGCGGCTTCCGGAGACTGGTTCAAGGGCCGTCCACTGTTGTCGCTGGTACCACGACTGATGGGTCAGACGTTGGGGCTGATCGCCTACGGCAACGTCGCCCGCTGCGTGGCGCGGCGCGCCAGAGCGTTCGGCCTGCACGTGATCGCGCACGACCCATACGTCAGCGAATTGTCAATCAGCGCAGACGGTGTTGAGCCGGTATCGTTCGGCGAACTGCTCGAACGCTCCGACTATGTGTCGATGCATGCGCCGCTGAACGACGAGACGCGCCATATGCTGTCGAAGGACGCATTCGCCGCGATGAAGCCGACCGCGGTGGTGGTCAACACCGGTCGCGGCCCCACCATCGACGAAGCCGCGCTGATTGAGGCGCTGCAATCCGGACGGATCGCCGCGGCCGGCCTCGACGTGCTCGAGCACGAACCGCCTGCGCCGAACAATCCGTTGCTGCTGATGCCCAACGTCATCATTACGCCGCACGTCGCCTCCGCCACCACGCGGATGCGTCCGGAGACGCGACGCCGCGTCGGTCGTGAAGTTGCGCTGGTGCTGAAAGGAAAATGGCCGATGAGTTGTGTCAACCCGACCGTGCTGCCGCGCACGTCGCTACAACGTTGGCAACCCTATCCAATGAACCGCGGGCCCAACCGCTGAGCCGTTGCGACGATGGTGCTCATGTTTCGTTGTCCGGCCGCACGCGGCGAAACTGAACCAGCAGCAATATATCGTAGGCGACCTTCAGAACCCCACCGATGATCAGCGGCCAGCCGAACGTCGACAGCGCGAACAGATAGCCCGCGAACAGTGGACTGATTGCGGCGGCAAGGCTGCGCGGTACGGCAGTCGCACTGGCCGCGGCCGGACGCTCCTCCGGCGTCACCACTGCCATCACATACGACGTGCGCGTCGGTACGTCCATCGACTGCAGCAGCGAGCGAGCGAGCAGCAGCGCGATCGCAACCGGCAGATTGGGTGCAAACGGCAACATGATCAGACAGAAATTTGCCGGTAGATGCGTAAACACCATGGTGTTCACCAGACCGAAGCGTTTCGCGGTCGGTACCGCAATCAGAAATGAAATCGCCGAGCCGATGCTCGACCAGAAGAAGATTGCCGCCGCCGTCGATACCGACAAACCGAAACGCTGATACAGCCACAGTGCAAGCATCGATTTAACGAAGAACCCCGACCCAAACGAATCGATGGCGAACAGCGCCATCAGTTTGTAGACGATGCGCTTCGAAGGGCCTAGCGCGACGGGCGTGGCGGTCGGCGCCTCCACCGCGCCCGATAACCTCCGATAGCACGTGAGCGCGCCCAGGCCGAGTAAGCCATACAGTGCGAACATCCACTGCATTGCACCGAGGTGGTTGATACCCCAGCGGTGATTGATCCATTCCGGTGCCGACGCCGCCAGCACGCCGATGCCACCGCACAGCGTGCCGACGAGGCTGTAACGTGCAAACAGGGCCGTGCGCTGCGCGGGTTCAACCGATTGCGCGAGCACCGTCTGTTCGAGCGGCAGAAACAAACTGACATCGCCCGCCGTTGGATTGATCGTGCCGATGAACGCGACGATGACAATCGGCCAGTACTGCGTCGATAGTGCAAACAAAATGCCGGTGGCGATCATCAGCCAGCACGCGCTGCGCAGCATCGCGCGGCGCGAGAAGCGATGCGCCAGTTGACCGATCGACAACGTCAGCAGCGCGGAACCGATCAGCGTGCAGGTGATGATCGAACCGATTGCAAACGTCCCGAAGCCGAGTTCGAGTAGATAGATCGGTAGCAGCAGCGCCACGAAGCCATCGGCAAACGCGCGAATCGAGCGTGCGGCGAGCACCCAGCGCGCGTCGATCGACGCGCCCGACGGAATCAACCATGCCGATATGGCGCTGGCGGTTTCAGCCGCTATGCGAGCGCATCCAGCGTGATCTTATCGGCGACCTGTTCCAGCACGAACGCGAGCGGCAGCTTCACGATCCTGACCAGTTTGCCTTCCATGCGGTAGCAGCGGACCCGATGCGCATCGGGCTGGTGTCGAGCCACCACGTAGCGGATATCGCCAAGCTTGAATGCGCGTCCTTGCAGGTCTGGGTGAGTCATCTTTCTTCCTTCCCCTGGAAATAGATGATTTGTCCTAATAGGAATAGATAACAGCAAGTTAGGCAACAATCAATAGAAACGTTCTGAAGCATGACCAGCAACCGCGATGCCGTGTTAGCCGCACACTCCAATGGCACCGCAAGCGGTGCAGCGGTCGCAGCCGTCGCTGCGGATCAATTCGCTCGAACCACACTCCTCGCACTGCCGTCCGGTCCGGCGCGGCGATGCGTCATCGTCCGGGCCGCGTTTCACCGGGTCCTGAACCAGTCCCATCGGTGCCACTGGAAATCCATTGGCATCCAGCAGGCCAAGCTGCGCAAAACGGTGCAGCACCAGCGTCGCGATGTACGCCACCGTGCTCGGGTACACGCGCCGACGCGTCTCGTTGGGTACCGGGGCGAAAAAGTCGCCTTTCGGTTCCGCATACGTCAACAGTTCGCGAAGTTTTTTCGCGATCCACGCGACATCGACCACGCGCATGTCCAGAGACAGTGCCTTGCACAGGCCGTCGAGCGCGCGTGGATACGTTCCAGCGAGCCACATCGCATACGGCCGGCGCTGAACCGCATCGCCCAGCGGCATCTGCAATTCCTTCAAGCCGAGGATGATTTTGTCGCCGGTCGCCGGATTCGCGATATCGACGGTCCACGACAGCGTACCGCGCGCATCGGTACGCGGCTCGGTGCGCGAAATCAGCGCATCGAGTACCGGCGTCGAATCGATCCGTTCGAAAGCGCCCAACTGTTCGCAACGATATTCGATCAACATCGTCATCGCGGCGACCAGGCTGGGTGCGCGGCACAGCTCACCCGTTGGCGGCATCGGCAGATCGAAGGCTTCATCGTCGGCAACTGCATCGCTCAACGCGCCGAGTTTGTGGCGCAGCCAGCCGCGGTCGCGCGCGTACATGTCGTAGCTGAGATTGATCGCCAGCGCGTTCAAGCCGCGCGGTTGTTCGATGCCGTTGACCCATACCTCGAATGGATACGCACGGCCCGCCTCCTCGAAATGGCCGACGAACAGCGCGAATTTATGACCGTGCGGGTGCTTGACCATGTAGCAGTGCGCCGGGTTGCCATCCGTGAAGGTCGGCCGTCGGGGCCACCGCAGACTGCTCAGCGCAGCGACGGACGGTGCGGCCAGTTCGATGCGCCGATCGGATACCAGCGTGCTTGAACTCGAATCCGCGGCCGCATTTGATGGCGACGCCGACGTTGGCGTCAGCATCGTTCCGGTAATCGCATTCGGCCGAAACGTCGCGAGCGATTTCGCCCCGAGTTCCCATGCGGTCCAGTACAGGTTTCGAAAGTCGGCAAACGGGTAGTCGACCGGAATGTTGACGGTTTTCGAAATGGCCGAGTCGATGAACGGCTGTACCACCGCCACCATCTTTGCGTGATCGAGGACATCGATTTCGAGCGCCGAGACGAACGCGGCTGGCAACGCCGACGTATCGTGCAATTGGCGATACAGTCGATAAGCGTGATCGTCCACGTCGAACGTTTCGAAGGTGCCGTCGGCCGCGCGCTTCTTGCGCTGATAACGCCACGCGAATGCGGGTTCGATACCGTTGCTCGCATTATCGGCGAACGCGAGGCTGATCGTGCCCGTGGGAGCAATCGACAGCAGGTGGCTGTTGCGAATGCCCTGCACGGCGATCTTTTCTCGAATCGCTTTCGGTAATCGCTGCACGAATTTGGATTCGACGAAGCGTTCGTCGAACAACGGAAACGCGCCCTTCTCACGCGCGAGCTCCACCGACGTACTGTATGCGGTGTCGCGCATCGCGGCAGCGATGCGCTGTGCGACCGCGCGCCCCGCATCGGTGTCGTAGCGTAGGCCGAGCATCACCAGCGCATCGCCCAGGCCCAGAAAGCCCAGCCCGACGCGTCGCTTCGCGTGTGCCTCGGCGCGCTGCTTTTCCAGCGGCCACGGCGTCGCATCGAGCACGTTGTCGAGCATTCTCACGGCAACCGCCACGAGTTCAGTCAACTCGTCGAAGTTGAAGCGGGCCTGCAGTGTGAATGGCGCCTCGACACACCGCGTCAGGTTGATGCTGCCGAGACAGCAGCAGCCATACGGCGGCAGCGGCTGTTCCGCACACGGATTGGTGGCCTCGATGCGTTCGCAATAGAACAGATTGTTGTCCGCATTGACGCGATCGATGAACAGGATGCCCGGCTCGCCGTGATCGTATGTCGAGGCGATGATTTCGTCCCACAACACGCGCGCGTTCACACGCCGATATACCCACGCACCGTCGTTGCGCCGATAGACATCTAGCGTCATCAATCGGGGTGCAGGTGCGACACGATGAACCAACTCGAACTCTTCGTCGGCCGCCAGCGCCTGCATGAACTCGTTGGTCACCGCCACGCTCATGTTGAAGTTCACCAACTCGCCCGCCGTCGCTTTGGCGTGAACGAATTCGAGGATATCTGGATGATCGATACGCAGGATGCCCATCTGCGCGCCGCGGCGTGCACCGGCCGACTCCACCGTTTCGCAGGAGCGATCGAACACGCGCATGTACGACACCGGGCCGCTGGCTTCGGATTGCGTCGTGGCAACGGTCGCGCCGTGCGGCCGCAACTGCGAGAAGTCATAACCGACGCCGCCGCCGCGCCGCATCGTCTCGGTCGCCTCCTGCAACGCGACGTAGATACCCGGCCGGCCCTGCGCGTCACTGTGCGAGATCGAGTCGGCGACCGGTTGCACGAAGCAATTGATCCACGTCGAGCCTCGCAGCGTGCCGGCCGATGCGTTGATTCGCCCGCCCAGCACCACGCCACGTATCTGCGCATCGAGAAATCGCGACTCCCAATGGGCCGGGGATTTCTCGACGCGCGCCAGTGCGCGGGCGACTCGGCGCTGCACATCGATCACACGCGATTCGCCTTCGACGCAGTATTTCTCCTGCAACGTGTCAATGCAGATGCGTTGCGGTTCGAGGGTCAGTTCAGTCATTAGTCAAGCCCGGATGGACGCGTGAGTGTGCAGCGTCAACGGTTTGACAGTGTAGATCGCTCATCACGCTTTCAGTACCATGCACGCGCCCTGAAAACGGAGTTCCACATGCGTTCCAATCCCGTGCGTTTCGAACATTGGCCCCGAGTCGACCATGCGCTGACCTTCGTCGTTGCGCTGCTACTCGCGTCGAGCAGTGCCGCCGACCAGAGTGCAGGCGATCTTGCGCGCGCGGTGCAGAACCCGGTCGCTGATTTGATCAGTGTGCCGTTCCAGAACAACACCAACTATGGTCTCGGGCCGGACGACGACACGCAGAATGTATTGAACATTCAGCCGGTCTGGCCGATCAGCCTCAACGCCGACACCAACATCATCACGCGCACGATTGTGCCGATCATCTCGCAGCCGAAGCTGTTCCCCGGCGGCCAGAGCGAGGACGGACTGGGTGACGTGCAATTCACCGCGTTCTATTCGCCGAAGAAGCCGACAGCAGACGGGTTGATCTGGGGTGCGGGACCGGTGATCGTCATGGACACCGCATCCGACAAAGTACTCGGTTCCGGCAAGTGGTCGGCGGGGCCGTCTGTCGTCGTGTTGAAGATGCAGGGTTCTTGGGTGATCGGCGCGCTGTTCCAGAACGTTTGGGACTTCGCCGGTGACAACGACCGCGCAAGTGTCAATCAGTTTCTGATGCAGCCTTTTGTCAACTACAACTTCCAGCACAGCCCTGGACGTTACCTGAGTTTCTCGCCAATCATCACCGCGAACTGGGAAGCCAGCAACAGCGACACCTGGACGGTTCCGTTGGGCGCCCAGATCGGGCAGATCGTGCGCTTCGGCAGGCAACCTATCAACTTCTCGGCCGGCGCCTACTACAACGTCGAAAAGCCGAAATACGGCGCCGACTGGACGCTGCGCCTGCAGATGACGTTCCTGTTTCCCAAAGGCGCCTAACGAGCGTCTCGAGGTGCGGCTGAACGAGACCCCGTTCAGCCGACATCGAATCTGAAGGCATTACCGTCGCGCCGCACGCGTCCCGCCGTTGGCGCCGCAAAGTGTGTGCCGATTACCAGAACCGGCTTCTCCGCAATGCCTTCCATCACTTCGCGGCGCATCGTTGCCGCGGCGAGCTGATCGCTGTCGAAACTCGGTGACCAGTCCGGATGACCGAACTGACACGGATGATGGACCATGTCACCGGTGATCATCGCGCGTTCGCCGTTGGATTCGATGAGAATGCTCACGTGTCCCGGCGTATGGCCCGGCGTGGGAGTCAGGCGGATCTCCGGCGTGATCCGATGGTCCATTTCCACCAGCGTCGCCAGACCGTGATCGAAGATCGGCTTCACGGAGTCGCTCAGAATCGCCTGCTGCTCTTCGTCGCCCTCACTGCTCCAGTGTTCGTATTCCTGACGGCCCATCAGATAGCGCGCGTTCGGAAACGTCGGCACCCACTTGCCGCCGTCGAGCATCGTGTTCCAGCCGACATGGTCCACGTGCAGATGCGTGCACACTACGGTATCCACTGCTTCGCGCACCCATCCGGCTTCGGCGAGATTCGCAAGGAACGCCGTCTGCAGCGGCTCGCCACCCAACAGCGCGCGCGGTTTGTCATTGCCAAAACAGGTATCCACGACGAGGTTTAAGCCCGGCGCCCGCACCAGCAGCGCATGGATCGACAACTTCAAGTGTCCCTCTTCGGTGACGAAGTGCGGATACAGCCACGGCATGTCGCGCAGCGCGGCCGGCGTTGCTTCCTGCAGAAACGCCGCTTCCGGTGTGTACGGAACGGGCATTTCCAACTCGACCACGCGCGTGATCCTCACCTCGCCGACTTTCCATTCGAGCATCGCTGACGTCTCCGAGTTGAATCGCGCAACGAGTATGCGTTGGCCTTTGGGACAGATCAAACCGAGCGTCGATCCGCGATCAGCGAACCTGGCAGGTGGTGACGCTTACTTCGTGCTCTTCCGACGCGCGCTTCACTCAATCGGCTTCGCCGAATCCAGCAAATCGGCGCCGCGATCTTGTGCGCGCTCTTCGTCGACCTTTTCTGCGAGATGGGTATCGGGACGGACATCCAGAACGGCATCCGACGGTTGAACGTCGGCGGCAACCGACCTCTTATTGGACTTGCGTTTCTCAGCAGCCACACCAGCAGCGGAAGCTTCTTCGGCCGCCCCGCCACCCGGCGCATCGAATTTCAAACGATAGATCGGTTCCGGCAGCGTGAAGCCGCGCTCTTCCAACACGAGTTTCGCGGCGCGTATCGCGAGACTGCGCGCCTTGGCGAAATCCGTATGTCGCTGGTCGACCCACGCCATGAAGCTGAGCACGATATTTGAGTCACCAACCGTATCGATGTTCGCGTTCGGTTTCGGTTCTCCAAGCACGAACTCGAGAGCGCGGATGGCACCGAGCCCGGTCGTCATCGCCGCGATTGGATCATCGGCCGCATCGACGCCCAACTTGAACTCGAAGCGCCGCTCCGGATTGCGCGTATAGTTGACGATGACGGCTTTGAACACCGTCGAGTTCGGAATGCGCAAGTGGTTGCCATCCAACGTCATCAACACGGTCGCGCGCGACGTCAGCCGCACCACTTTGCCTTCATGCGTGTTGATCAGCACGTGGTCGTTGGCGCGAAACGGTTGCCGCAGGCTGAGCATGATGCTGGACACATAGTTTTCGAGCGAATCCTTCACCGCGAATCCGATTGCAAGACCCAACACACCGGCGCCACCCAGGATCGTGCCGATCAGCGCTGTCGCGCCCACCAGATTCAGTGCGATGACCGCCCCAAACACGATCGCTGCCGCGCGCACACCTTGCCCAAGCAACTCCGCAAGAAACGGATTCGGTGCCACACGATTCCACAGTGAGGTCCACTTCGAGAGGCGATGTCCGGCGAAGCCGATTGTCAAAAACACCAGCAGCGACAACAGCAACAGCGGCAATGCCCTTATCCAGCGATTCAGGTCGGCCTGGATCCCCTGCAGCAGCGGTGTCACGTTCGACTGCAGATCGAGCGTGCTCTCGATCTTGTTTTCAACGGTGACCACACCGTCGGTGCCGCCGGCCAGCGCCTCGGCGCGGCGCGCCTGACTGTCGTTCGGCGTCGTACCGGACAGCGTGACCACACCGTCCCGCACCGATACCTCGACATCCGCAAGCGATTCGATCTGCGAAAACACCGCGTTGATATGTTGACGGATCTGACGATCGGTTTCGGGTGCCGGCCTCGTGGTGGTGGACAGCTGGCGCGCAGGCGAGTTCTCTCCGTTGCTCGATGCAGCCGCGCACGCGTCCAATGGTTGCATCAACGCAATCTGTAACACCATCTGGAACAACATCTGGAACGACAACAGCCACGCCCCCAGCATACGATTGCGACGAATGGCGTTTGACCAAATTGGTGTTGTCATCAAAATCGATCTTGTGTTCGCGTGGTGAGCAGATCTTACGGGCTGAGGAACTCCAGAATCTCATCTTTGCGCATCAACGCATCCTGGTAACCCAATTCAATCAATGCCTCGACGTACGGCCGCTCGAACAGCAGATAGCTCGCCAGGCGCCAGTTGCTGCGCCATGCGCCGACACCCTTCAGCATCGATTTAATAGTCCACGGCAACGCGTCCGCATGCTCCCGGGCGATGGCGCGCAGATCCCGCGACGGCGCGACGGTCATGATACCAATGTGCCGAATGCCAACG
This sequence comes from uncultured Gammaproteobacteria bacterium, assembly GCA_963735085.1. GTDB lineage: Bacteria > Pseudomonadota > Gammaproteobacteria > Pseudomonadales > Azotimanducaceae > DATJGR01. The sequence goes on along the minus strand of CAVTJP010000002.1, from coordinate 393,027 downwards.
CTGCTGCGCGCCTCCACGGACATCGCCTTGAAGATGTCGTTGACGTGGCGAAGGCGTTCGATGTCGTTGTCGAGATTGTCGTTGAACGCGATGTCGAGCAAATGCCCCGCCAGATCACCCGCGCTCGGGTAGGCGGCCTGCCTCGGTATCGGATCGCGGGACGTATCGCGCGTGCCGATCACGAGAATGCGATCCGCGCCGAGCCGAATGGCCGGGCTGAGCGGCGCCGTCAGGCGCAGCGAGCCGTCACCGAAGTATTGATCGTTCACGAGTCGTGCCGGGAACAGAAACGGTAGCGCCGTCGAGGCCATCAAATGATCGACCGTCAATCGCGCGGCGACACCATCGCGTCTGGCGCGTTGCCAACCGGTCAACTCGGCCGCGCCTTGAAAGAACGTTACCACTCGGCTATCGGCGTAACCCGATGCAGACACTGCAACCGCCCGCAAAAGGCCGTTATCGATCGACTCCGCAATTCGGTCGAAATCGACACTGTTGCGCAACAGCTTCTCGAGCGGCGTGTTGTCGAGCAACGAATGCGGCTGATCGATGTCGGCCAGGTGCAATACGATTGCCGCCAGCCACCGGATCGCGCGACGTGTAACCGAGACGAAACCCGTCGCATAGACGTCGCTTGCTCTCAGACCTCCCCACAGTGTCTCGAGGCGAGCGATGCCATCGCGATAGCGGCCGGCCGATCCTGCAACCGAAGCGGCGTTGATGGCGCCTGCCGACATCCCGACCACAATCTGAAAAGGGTTGTCGCTGACGCCAAATGCAGCGATTGCCTTGAGTACACCGACCTGATACGCGCCGCGCGCCCCGCCACCCGGCAGCACCACCGCCGCGCAACGGCGCAGATTTTCCCTCGATGTGCCAACAAGTCCGTTCATGCTCAGACAGCGTGCCTCACGATTCCAGCAGGGCCGCGCGCAACAGCCATTGGTACAGATGTTCCTTCGGACCCGATACGGACAGTAGCCCCATCCGCGCGAGCGCCTGCCGGTCGACATCGGAAGGCTTGCGGGCGAGCGCGCCGCGAAATGCCAGCCGCGCCAATGCGCGCTTCGAAGCCGATGCGTTCTTCAGCACCTCGAGCGCGGGCAACAGGCGCTGCTCATCGTCGGTGAAGTCGGTTCCGAATGGAAACGAGGGCAGCAAACCATCGACGCTGGCAGTACCAAGTACGCGCTGAATCCGCGCCGGCGTATTGTCGAGAAATTCGGCCGGAATTCGATATGCCCTGTCGATCTTGCCGGCCGCCTTCGCCGAATCGAGCAGCGCGTCCTGAAAACGCGAATCCGCAATCGACAGCATCGCCGCAACCACATCCGCGTCGCTGCGGCCGCGCAGCTCAGCAACGCCATATTCGGTGACCACGACGTCGCGCAGTTGCCGCGGAATCGTCGTATGGCCGTACGACCAGACGATGTTCGACACTACCCTGCCACGCGATCGGCGAGTGGCGTTGAGCGTGATTATCGAGCGTGCGCCATCGAGCGCAAATGCTTGCTGGACGAAATCGAATTGTCCGCCCACACCGCTGACCACCTGCCCCTCGTCTGTACCGTCAGAGATGACAGCGCCCAACAGTGTCGTCATCATCGCGCTGTTGACGAAGCGCGCGTGAACGCGGCCACGGCGGCGCGGTTGCACGTCACCGTACAGAGAGTTCGTGAAGCTCACCGGCATCATTGTGAAGCGCGCCCGGCGTTCGTCCGACATATTGCGCAGTGCGGTATAGAAGTCGCGCGGACCGATAAAAAAGCCTGCGTGAATGAAGGCACCATCGACTTCCCGCTTCAAAACGCCCGCTTCTTCCAGCGCCAGAAATCCGTCGACCAGCATTTCGCTGGCGCCATACAAGCCTGCGTCGAACGGCATTGTCTCCGCCCGTGTGGGCGAATGGGCAACGCGGACATCGCGCATCAGTTGCACGAATGTGTCGTTGCGCCGGTGGCGCAGCAACAAACCGTACGCCACCGCATCGCCGATCGAACCGATGCCGATCTGTAACGTGCCGCCATCGACGACCAGCCCGGCGCAGTGCAGACCAATTGCGTGGTCGGCAAGACTCACCGGACGCTTCGGAGTGGAAAAAAGCTCGAAGTCCGTTGCCGGGCTATCGAGCATGAAATCGAAACGATCCGCATCGATCACCGCCGCCACGCCGGTCATGAACGGAAGTTCGCTGTTCACCTGGCCCGCCAGAATGAAGTGGGCGCGGCCCTCGCGACGTGCTTCGATGAGGTCCGGCGTGATATCTGGATTGCAGCTCAGACTGAACTGCACACCTTGCTGCGTCGTACGCTTCGCAACAAGCTGCGCGACCACATTGACGCCCCGTTCGAGAATGTAACCGAGCGCATCGGAGTAGTTGGCACAAACGTAATTCCGTTGAGCTTGCGGCACGTCGAGCCAGCGGCCCGCCAAAAAGAAAAACTCGGCAACTTCGATATTCGTTGCGAGCGACCCGTTGCGTAGCGCGGCGGCATAGGTCAGCGGCGGATAGTCACCGAACAACCGCTGCATGGCGGGTTCGAGAAATCGCTTATCCCACTCGCCGGACAATGACGGCCGCTCCAGCGTCAGTGCTGTGAAGATTTTCAAACTGATCGACGGATTCGCCGTGGCGCGCGCGACCAGCGCATTAACGATATGGTTGGGCTTACCCAGACCAAGCGGAATCGCCATCACGACAGACCCCTGCGTCCGCTCGATAATCGCATCGGCCAGCGCCGCTGGATCGGAGTGGTACGACGGTGTCGGCGGCACTACGTCAGACTGCGCCAGTGCGAATCGGGTTCGAAGCGTGGTCCGTATTGTTCAGCGAGATGTTCCAGCGAGCCGATGACGTCGGAGATGCCGCGCGCCTGCGCGTAATGCATCGGACCACCGCGAAACGGCGCAAAACCGGTACCGAAGACGATTGCGCCATCGACAAGATCGGCATCGTCAACGACACCCACGCGCAGACAGCCCACACACGCATTGAGCAAAGGCAGCATCAGTCGATCGGACATTGCGGGCGTTGGTGACGCGGCGTGGCCGGACTTCTGCGCATCACCGCGCTTCCACGCGTAGAGTCCGTTGCCGGTCTTGCGACCGAGTTCACCCGCCTCGACCCGCTCACGCAGCCACGCTGGAATCTCCGCCATTGGTGCATCCAGCGAAGCCTGCAGCGTCTGCGCCACATCCAGGCAGATGTCGAGACCGACGCGATCGGCCAACTCGACGGGACCAACCGGCATTCCAAATGCTTCCGCGGCCAGATCGACCGTTTCTTTTGCAATACCTTCGTCGATCATCATCAAGGCTTCCATCAGATACGGCATCAGCGCTCTGTTGACGAGAAAGCCGGGCGCGCTGGTGACAGGTGCTGGTAGTTTGTCGATCTGTCCGACGAATGCACGCGCCCTCGCCAGAGCGTCAGCCGTGGCGTCGGCGTGGCTGACCACCTCCACCACATCCATTCGCGCCACCGGATTGAAAAAATGCAAGCCGACAAAGCGCGTCGCGTCGCGCAGTTCACCTGCAAGACGTTCCAGTGGAATGCTCGAGGTGTTGCTCGCCAGCAGTGCTCCCGCCTTCATTCGCGGTTCGACATCGGCATAGATTGCGCGTTTCACGTCCAGCCGTTCCGGCGCAGCCTCGATCACGACATCGGCGCGCCCCACGCCAACACCGTTGGGATCAGGCATGAGCCGATCGAGCGCGTCACGAGTCTCGATGCCCGTCAGATGCCGATTGGCGCAGAGTTCGGCGGCGCGCCGCAACGCTGCCCCAATCGGTGCCAGCGATACGTCGGATAACGTTACCGTGCACCCGTTGATCGCGCACCAGCCGGCAATGTCCCCACCCATCGCACCGGCGCCGATCACGTGCACATGGTCGATGCGTTCATTGCGCTGCCCGGCCAGTGCTTTGAGCTTCTCGCGCAGAAAATAGACGCGAACGAGATTACGTGACGTGTCGCTGCGCATCAGCTTTGCGAACGAATCGATTTCCGCTTGTTTCATCGCATCCGCATCGCCGCCGTGCGTCTTCCAGAGATCGATCAACGCGTGCGGTGCCGGATAGTGTGATTTCGGCGCCCGCGCGGCTACCCGGTTTTCCATCTGGCGCGCGGCGATCGAGCGGCCGGGAGCCGTCGTTAGCGCAGCATCGAGCAAGCTGCGTTGCGACCGCGGTATTTTGCCTGCAACGGCCGCGGCCACCGCATTGCCGACGTGGCGCTCCTGCGTGACTGCGTCGACGATGCCGAGTTCTCGCGCCCGCGCGGTGTGCACCGCCGAACCCCTCAACATCATCGTCAGGGCATCCAGCGGGTCGATCAGCCTGGTCAGACGCACGGTGCCGCCCATGCCCGGATGGAGTCCCAGTGTGACCTCCGGGAAGCCAAAACTTGCACCATCGACCGCGATGCGGAAGTCACATGCCAGCGCGATTTCGAGACCGCCGCCGAGACAAAAGCCGTGGATGACCGCAATCGTCGGATACTCGAGCGACGCCAGTCGATCGGTGATGCGGTTTGCGCGTTGCATCCGTTCTCGCACGGCCGCTTCGTCGGCGGAATCTTCGAAATCGCGGATATCGGCGCCGGCAATGAAGCCGGATGCTTTTGCCGAACGAATAACCAGTGCGCGCGGCGGAGCGTCCTGCAGCTTCGTGAGCATCGCATCGAGTTCACGCATGACGGGTTCGGACAGCGTGTTTGCCGACTCGTTGGCACGATCCAACAGCAGCCATGCAATTCCGTCGGCGGCACGCGCGAGGCGCCAATGCGCCAGCGCATGGTCGGGTGGTCCAACCGGGCCGAGTGCCAATGAACGATCCGCGAGTACCGCCAATACATTGCCTGATGTCGCAACCATGCTCGTGCTCATACGATTTCGATCAACATCGCGCCGCCCTGGCCACCGCCGATACATTCGGTCGCAATGCCGCGCTTGAATCCGCTGCGGCGCAACGCATTGACCAGATGCAGCACGATCCGGTTGCCACTGGTGCCGACCGGATGACCGAGGCTGATCGCGCCGCCGTCCACATTCAGCTTCGTCCGATCGATGCGCCCCATCGCAACGTCGCGGCCGAGCGTTTGCCGGCAGAAATCGTCATCCTCGAATGCCGCCAGACAGGCAAGCACCTGCGCAGCAAACGCTTCATTCAGTTCCCACAGGTCAATATCGTCGATGTCGAACGCCGCGCGCTGCAGCAGCGTATGCGCGCACAGCACCGGAGCCAGGCCCATGATCGACGGATCCAGCGCGGCCCACGTACGATCGACGATCCGCGCCTTCGGTTCGAGCCGATGCTCCTCAACGGCCCGCGCCGACGCCAGAATCAGCCAAGACGCGCCGTCGGTGATCTGAGAACTGTTCCCCGCGGTCACGTTGCCCCACGGGCGCTCGAACACCGGCTCCAGTCGCGCAAGCGCGTCGATCGACGTATCGGGCCGCACCCCGTTGTCGCGCTCGAACACTTCACCATCGCGCGTAATCGCCGCTTCCACTTCGCCATCGAGCCAGCCGTTCGATTGCGCGTGCGCCAGACGCAGATGGCTACCGACCGCGTACTGGTCGGCAGCTGCGCGCGTGATATCGAACAGATAGCCGACCAGTTCCGCGGTCTGCCCCATGTTCAGTTCGGTGATCGGATCGGTCAGGCCGCGTTCGAGGCCTAACACCGGATTCAACAACGCATTCAAACGCGCTGGGCCGATGCCGGCCGCCGCCACCGTTTTGTCGACGACCCCATGCGCCGCCGCAAGGTCGGCAAACCAACGCACCGCTTCCTGACGATAGACTAATGGCGCATGACTCAGTGCCTCGGTTCCGCCCGCGAGGACCAGATCGGCACGGCCGCCGCGGATCAGATCACACCCGGTGTCGATGGATTGCATGCCGGAGCCGCAGTTGATCTGCACCGTGAACGCCGTCATGGCGGCGCCCATGCCAAGCCGCAGTGCCGCAACGCGCCCTGGATTCATCTCATCCGCAATCACATTTGCGCAACCCAGCACCACGCGATCGAATGCGTCGCGCGAAAACGGCTGGCGAAGCAGCAGCGGGCGGCCGCATTGCACTGCAAGATCGACCGGCGTAAACGGGCCGGGTCCGTGGCGCGCTTTCAGGAACGGCGTGCGCGCGCCGTCCACGATGTAGACGTCACGATCGGTGTTGTTGTCGGTCGTCATCCGACGGCCTGCGACGAACGAGCCGATGAATCGGCTGTGCTGCTTTCGTTGCCTGCAGCGCGTGCGAACGCGCCCGGCTCGAAATCATCGACCGCAATCACCCGATCCACCGCCGCCTCGGCCTGATTCCAGTGTTCCGCCTCGGCCGCGGTAATCAGGCCGGCTTCGTGCGCTGCGTGCGCATCCGCGGCGCCGCCACGCTGCATCTTGTCGCGAATCGCTTGTGTTTCCACGATCAGATCAAACGCACGTTCGAGCCGCGACAAGCCGTCGTCGCCAACACCGCGATCGACCCCTTCGGTCAGTCGCTCGCGCGTCGCCGACGGTGCCATCAACAATGCCCCGACTTCGAGCGTCAGTTCATCGGGCGCCCCACCGTTCCGTCGCGGCCAGGTAATGAAGCGCAGAAACCACGACACCGCGCGGCCGGGAAGATTCGTCAGCACCTCGTCGAGACGGCGTTCGATGGTGCCGAAGCCTTCCAGCATGCACCACTGCAACACGGGAAAATCCGCAACTTGACGTCCTTCGTCTTCCCAGCGCTTCAATGCAGCCGACAACAGATACAGTTCTGACAGCACATCACCCAGCCGCGCCGAGAGCATTTCCCTTCGCTTCAGCGCGCCGCCCAAGGTGACCAGCGCTAAGTCCGCAGTCAGTGCGAACGCCGCCGAATAGCGTGACAGCTGGCGGTAAAGCGGCGTTGCCAGGCCCGCCTGCGGTGCCGGCGCGAAACGGCCGCGCGTCCAACTGCGCGCCCACGCGCGAAACACCGTCTTGACGCTGTGGCTGACGTGCGCCGCGAACGCATCGTCGAACGCATCGAGTGCCTTCGCATCATCGGTTTGCTCCAGCGCGAGCATTTCGGTGAGCAGGTGCGGATGACACCGAATCGCACCCTGGCCGAAGACCATGAGGTTGCGGGTGAGAATATTCGCGCCTTCGACGGTAATGCCGACGGGCACACCGCGGTACACATTGCCGAGATAATTGTGCGGCCCGTCGATTACCGCCTTACCGGCGTGCACGTCCATCGCATCATCCACCGACTCTCGCATCCGATAGGTTGCGTTGGCTTTCATCAAGCCGGAGATCACCGCGAGCTTGCGCCCCTCATCGAGTCCGGCGCAGGTCAGTTTGCGCCCCGCATCTAGCAGATAGGCGCGGCCGGCGAGGCGTCCCAGCCGACGACCAACACCTTCGAATTTTCCGATCGGAATGTTGAACTGGCGCCGCACCCGCGCATATGCACCCGTGGTCCGCGCGCACAGCGCCGCTGCCGCGGCAGATTGCGATGGCAATGAAATGCCGCGCCCGGCGGCGAGCGCACTCATCAACATCGCCCAGCCTTTGCCGACGCACGCTTGCCCGCCGATGACGTGATCCATCGGGATGAACACGTCTGTGCCCCAGTTCGGCCCGTTCTGGAACATCTGCATGCACGGCAGATGGCGCCGGCCGATGGAGACGCCGTCGAGGTCCGTCGGTACCAGTGCAACGGTGATGCCGATGTCCTCGACACTGCCCAGGAGACGATCCGGATCGCGCAACTTGAACGCGAGACCGAGCACGGTGCAGACCGGCCCGAGCGTGATGTAGCGCTTATGCCAGTTCAGACGGATACCAGTGACCGTTTCGCCTTGCCATTCGCTTTTGCAGACGACGCCGCTGTCGGTCATCGCCGACGCATCGGAGCCGGCGGCCGGACTGGTTAATCCGAACGCGGGAATTTCACGCCCGTCGGCGAGACGCGGCAACCAGTATTCGCGCTGCTCCGGCGTGCCGTACTGCATGAACAATTCGCCTGGCCCCAACGAGTTGGGCACCATCACCGTGACCGCCGCAGTCGTCGATCGCGTGGAGATCCGCCGGATGACCTGTGAATGTCCGTAGGCCGAAAACCCAAGCCCACCGTATTGCTTGGGGATGATCATGCCGAAGAACTTGTGCTGCTTCAGAAACGCCCACACCGGTTGCGGCAGGTCGCCCAATTCCCAGTTGATCTGCCAGTCGTCGAGCATGCCGCATAGTTGCGCAACCGGACCATCGAGAAATCGCCGCTCTTCCTCGCTGCACCGCGCAGGCGGTGTGGCGAGCAGCTTGCGCCAATCGGGATTGCCAGTGAACAGTTCGGCATCCCACCACACCTCACCGGCTTCGAGTGCCTCGCGTTCGGTCTGCGACAGCTTCGGCAGAACTCCGCGCGCCCAGTTGAACACATAGCGTGTAACGAAACGTTTGCGCATGGAATTCGTCATCCGAGCCCCTCAATCAGGTCGACGGCAATTGCCAACAGTCCAGAGCGGTCGCGGCTCGCGCGACGCGACACACCGCCGGGATACTCAAGCGTACCTTGACACGACCTGCAATGCCTGTGCCGCAGCGCGCCTGTTCCTGGCATGCATTCTGCTTCACGTCCTTGACTGATCCGCACGCGCGCCTTCGGTGTCGCGCGAAACCGCAAACAGGGCCGGCGTGTGTAAATCCTGCAAGCGCGACTGCACGATCTACCAACTCCCGGCAGGTTCTTCCAGCAACCGATCACAAGCGAGACAGATCATGGCAGATAAAGACAACCGTTCCACCAAAGGCAACGCGGGTTCGAAACAGCGTCGCGTACAATCCGACGATGCGTCCGAACAGAATCAGGGCGAAGGTAATCGCGACGCCGCCCGCCGCTTCAACGCGACAGAACGCGCGTTTGTAAAGTCGCGGCGCGGGCGCCGCGCGGCCGCAGATGCAGCCAAAGATGACGATACAGGCATCGAGAAGGAGCTGCGCACCGCTGAGCGGAAGGCGAGTAAGCGCGCTGCCGAGCACGACCCCGCAGTCACGCGCGACTACCAGAAGCGATCATGACCCTGCACGCCGTGGCCTGAATTCGTCGGTGATCGTCAATGCGCTCGTGCAGCGATCGCCACTACGCGAACTTCAGCTGCACCGGGGGCGCTGCTCGAGCAGTCGCTCGATTTGACGATGCGGCACTGTCAGGACAACGGCTGTGCCAGCCAAGAGCACGTTCGTCATCGAAAAACAGCTCGACTAAGGGGCGCCCCACTGCCGTGCGACGAAACTCCGATCCTGCGAAATAAACGGGTGGTACGGATATTGCTGCAATCAGAGTCAGAGTGCGCCAATAGTTGGCGCCCGCAGTGCTCGAGTATCAGGAATGGCCAGACAGCAACGTCGTCGAGGAAGCTCAAAATGGTTGCGTACATAATGACCGCCACTAGATCTCAGCGTAAGCCGCCCAAACCCGACAACCCGCCAGAACCGCGACCGCTACCCGGCAAACAGCCGGACCGGGAGAAGATTCCCCCGGAACGACCGGCGCCCCCCATTCCACCGAAACGCCCGACACCCGGCCGAATTGGCGACCCGAAACCAGAGCCGATCAAATCGTCGGGATGCGAACGCGAACGACCGCCGGTTCCCGACACCGAGAAGCCCCCGACGCCGGTGAAGGATCCGCGGCCGAAATCGCCCAAGGTGAAGGAACCCCAACCGCCGCCCGTCAGGCGCCTCAGAGCTGCACATCGACCGCGTCGCAGCGAATCGACGATTGGTGAACCAACAACGTCAGTCAGCCGCAGTCTGCCGCACCTGCGCATCTTCGGTGGATAGTCGCGACCTCGCGGCGTCAATCTTCCCTAGCAGGCCGGCATCCACCCGCTGAACCAGCCCGCCCTCGTCCTCTTCCACCATCTGCGCGCGCACGTCTTGTTCCCAGGCCTGCAGAATGCGTCTGCGCATCCCGATACTGAGGTCATGCGCGTCGGCAACAGCGTTCGGCGTACCGAATGCACGTTGCGGATCGATAATGGCTTGCTCCAGGTCGAATGCCGGGACACCTCGAATCGGTCGCTCGCGCTGATCGGCGTTGGCTCCGCCACCATCACGCACGAACAGTACGTCGCACGAGGCACGAGCGAGCACCGGCTCTGCGGTGACCGAATTCATGGCGCGCTCCCAATCATTCAGGCTGCGCGCACCCATCACGATGAGATCAGCGTCGGACGAGACAGCAAACTCGGTCAACACACGGCTCGCATCGCCCTGCAATAGCGTTACCCGATCCGGATCCAGTTCAAAGGAATCCGCGAACGCGCGTATCGATTGACCGTGTCGATGCTCGACCTCGCGGCGGGTTTGCTCCAACGCCAGTATCTCGCCGCCGGAAAAGCTCAAACCACCCAGGTTCGGTGCATACGTCGAGTAGGCCGGCAGCGTTCGCGGGACCTGATACGCGTGAACCGGAAGGTTCTCCGCCTGCAACGCCGCGGCTATCGTTCGCGCAACACGAAAGACCGCATAGTCCGATTCGGAGATAATCTCGTCGGTGCCCGCGATGCAACCAACTGCGGTGACCAGGCGATTGATCGCAGCACGGTCTGGCTTCACGAACCAGACGTGCGCGGGCGAGTGGCGAATCAGGTCCCAATCGGTATTCGAGATCAAACCCAAGACATAGCCGTGTTCACCGGACTCTTTCAACACGACGTCCGCTCCGTACGCGTTGACCTTGCGCAGGATCGCGTCCACCCGCGGACTGTCCCAACGCACGTCGCAGCGCACCGCAACGCCTTGTGACTGGAGCGCGATCGCGACTTCGGATAGCCGCGTCGCCGCGTGATTCGCGAAACGTTCTTTTTCCTGCGCGACGGTCTCGTCCGACGCGAACAGCTTCTGATCGAGCGCGCCGTCATAGCACACATGGAACAGTTCCAGTTCGCAGCCGGTCGCCTTCGCAAGCGCAACGCTACGCGCAATCAAAACGGATTCCATTGGCGCGGCGGGGTTGACGCGATCCGGATCCACGATCACCAGAGCACGTTGGAGTTGGGTGTTCATCGTTACATCGCCCTTTTCAGCTCATTCATCGCAATCCTCAAGCAGTGATCGTGCCACACGGCTTCGTCGGCCCCGCGAACGCACCGGCTGGAACACATCTTGCTCAATCCCGATCAATTTCGACCAATACGGAACGCTGGCTGGACCCATGGATACGCCGCCGGAATCTATTCGCGCCCCGCTCGAACACGCCGCCAATCGATTGTCCGAACCGTTTCGCGATTTCATCGCTACAGAAAGTTCGTCCGGCTGGCTGCTGCTGTGCACTACCTTCGCGGCAGTTGCAGTCGCCAATTCGCACTGGAGCCAAACATATTTCGACATGCTGCAAATCCAGTTCGGCTTCAAGTTGGCCGGTGCAACGTTCGAGATGACGCTGCGACATTGGGTTAACGACGGACTGATGGCGCTGTTCTTTTTCCTGCTTGGGCTCGAACTGAAGCGCGAGCTGATCGTTGGCCAGTTACGTGCGCTACGCAATGCGTCAGCGGTGCTATGCGCGGCGGGCGGCGGCATGCTGTTACCCGCGCTGCTGTTCCTGCTCGCAGCGAACACGCAAGAGATCAGCAAAGGATGGGCCATCCCCGTGGCAACCGACACCGCGTTCGCGCTGATGCTGCTGGTACTGCTGGGCGACAGAATCCCGTCTGCGGCGCGTGCATTTCTGGTGGGTCTGGCCGTGGTCGACGATCTCGGTGCAATCATCGTGATCGCGATCGGCTACACGCCACAATTCGATACCGGGCCTTTGATTCCTGTCGCTGGATGCCTCGTGGCGCTCATCGCGTTGAATCTCGGTGGCATCAGAAACGGCGTTGGGTATCTTGTCGTCGGTGTAGTGCTATGGGGGCTGTTCATGCGGATGGGTCTGCACGGGACGCTGGCAGGCGTCGTCGTCGCATGTGCCGCGCCGGTGCGCCCAGCGATTGCGCGACGATCGTTTGTCGAGAACGTCCGACAGAAAATCAAGCGCTTCGAACGCGAGCACGACGCCGATACCGACACGATTCTCGAACAGCCCGCGCAGCACGACATCGCGCGCGATGTGCTGCACGTGGCATCGGAAGCCACCGCTCCGTTACGCCGTTGGGAGACTCGGCTCCAGAAGCCGATCAGCTTCGTCGTGATGCCGACGTTCGCATTGCTGAACGCGGGCGTCGTCGTATCCGGCGAAACACTGAAGGCTGCCTGGGCGAGCAGTCTGAGCACCGCGATCGTGCTCGGGCTGCTGGTCGGAAAGCCGCTCGGCATCATCAGTGGCATCGCCCTTGGCAAGCTGACTGGCGTTGCCGCATTGCCAGCGGCACTGACCTGGCGACATTTAATCGGCCTGGGGATGCTCGGCGGGATCGGTTTCACGATGTCGCTGTTCATCGCGACGTTGAGCTATTCCGATCACGTTGAACTGCTCGCGATCACCAAGCAATGCGTGATCGGCACATCGCTACTCGCGGGCGTGCTCGGCTATGCGTGGCTGCGCCTGGCCTGCCCGAATGCGTCATCATGAACGCAACTACACCATCATCCAAAGCGCGGCATTCATTGCGCTGCACGTTGCAGACCAATGCACGCCTCCGGGCCAAGGCATGCAAAGCTGAGCAACTCTTCGATGTAAAACTCAACCGATTCGTTGGTGTGGCCGGTGTAGCCAACCGCAAAATCCGCACCGAGACAAATCCGGAAGTCACCACCACGACGACTCGCAACCACACCTCCATCCAATGCCGGCGCCCAGATCAGCGGGCCGTCCACCAGCCGCTCGACATGTTTCGAAACCGGATAGCCGCTTTTCGTTGCGTTGCCGAGTGCTTCGAAGAAATGCGGCGCCAACGCTGCGGCGTATGGGCCCTCCACGCCGCGATCTCGCAACGTCGCCAATGCGCGTGACACGGCTCGAGGCAGGTCCTCGACATTGTCGGGCAGTTGCAGCGCTTCGTCGGGATCGATTGCGCCGTGGATGTCGGCAGCCGCAAGCCCATTGAAGATCAACGTATCCTCGGTCAACGCCGCCGTCCGCGCTGCGGCACCGACCGCATCGAGCTTCACACCCTTGGCACCGCGCGCAAGCGCATCGAGCTGCGCGCGTTCAAGCTCGAACGGAACTCTGATTTCGACCATGCGGTGTACTTGACGCACGAACACGTTGGCACCCGGCACCAACGCGCCACTCACGATTCTTGCGCCGCCTCCATTTACAGACGATGTATCCCAACCGAGCGGATTGGTGACTTCGAACAGCTTGCGCGCGGTCAGTGTAGTGCGCAACGCATCGCAGGCTTCGGCATCCACATATTTCCATGCGTGTCCGGTAACCGGCGCAATCTCTCGCAATAAGTGATCCATACTCACAGTTCCTCGTCATGGCCGCGACATCAACGAACCGATGCGCAAACGATCCGTAGAATCGTAGGCCGGTTTCGTCTCGTCTTCGGCAGGTTCCTCCAGCGTCACGATGGGCTTGTCGTTGAACAGGCGCATCGTCAGGTGATGATCGATCCGAGCATCGTGGCGTCGCAGCCACTCCAGCACCATCGCCGCGTGCTCGAGTTCTTCGTCCATGTTGTGCAACAGCACTTGCTTCAATTCATCGTCGCTGCATGCATCGGCGCGTTGCCGATACCAGTCCACCGCTTCCCACTCTTCGATCAGAGACGTGATTGCACGGTGCATCTCGATGGTTGCGTCGGACAGTTCTGCACGGTCTTCATGAAATCGATCGCTCGCCATAGTTATCGAGTCCCGTGTTCGCGATATGGTGTAAACGCTACAAGCCGTTCCGGTGCCACGCGTAGAATCTACAAACCTCAGCGCAATGCAGCGTCCAGATTTTTAGACGCGAACGACCAATTGATGTGTCCGTCGAGAAACGCGTCGATGTAGCGCGCGCGTTCATTCTGGTAGTCCAGATAATAGGCATGCTCCCAGACGTCCAGTGTCAGCAGCGGTATCCGGCCACTGGTCAGTGGATTGACCGCATCCGTCGTGCTGAATACTTCCAGACGACTGGTGGCGTCGTTGTACACGAGCCATGCCCAACCGGAGCCGAATTCGCTAGCGGCGGCTTCGGAAAAAGCACGCTTGAACGGTTCGACGCCATCGAGGTCCCGTGCGAGCAATTGCGCCAGTTGTCCGGTCGGTCCATCCGTCTCGTCGGGCGACAGCGACCGCCAGTAGAAATCGTGGTTCCAGACTTGTGCCGCGAAGTTGAACACCGAGCCGTTGCTGTTCTTGACGATCTTCTCCAGTGACCAATTCCTGCGTTCGTCGGTAAGCTCCGCATCCAACTTCTTCATGTAGCCTGCGTGATGTTTTTCATAATGAATCTGCACGGTGCGCGCACCAATGAAGGGTTGCAGGGCATCGGCTTCGAAAGGCAACGACATCAGTTTGAATTCCATCTCGATCTCCTAAGGTAATCATCCATTTCGCCATTCGGCATTTCGCCATTCCATTCGCACCGGTCAGCCATCGCGACGTATGCGGCGGGTGTCGACAGCATCTCCGCAAGACTCTGCAGGAATCGCGCCGCATCCGTGCGGCCTGGCGGCGCGTATGCGCGCGCTCAGCCTGAATTCAATGCGAAGCCGATCTTCAGCGTCACCTGCCAGTGATCGATGCGACCATCGACGAGGTGCCCGCGTACCCCGTCCACTTCGAACCAACGCAGGTTCGTGACGGTTTCGCCCGTTCGCAGCAACGCCGATTCGACGGCGGCCTCAATCGATTTCGGCGATGTTCCGGTAATCTCGATCGTCTTGTAGGTATGTTCAGTCACGGACGCGCGCCTCATTCAACCGATAGTCGCCTTCCCACAATGCAGAATGCATACCAGGCGACGCAGAATACGTACCGATTTCACCGGCAATGCGGATCGCCCGAATGACTGGCACAGATGTTGCCCGCCTTGATTCCTTGATTGATGACGAGCGGATCGGCGGGCAGCATCGGAATGACGATTGAACAACATGCGATGCGCGATGCGCGTTACCGGTCTGTCGGTGAGCACCTCGACACGCAGCACTTCATGCGCGGGCTGATCAAACGCAATCCGGGAGAGACTGAATTCCATCAGGCGGTCGACGAACTCGCGCGGCATCGTGGTGCCGTTCCTGAAACAACGAGAACGCTATCGAGGCTCATTGCTGCTGGAGCGCATGACCGAGCCGGATCGTGTGCTGTCGTTTCGTGTAGCGTGGATCGATGACGCGGGACACGAGCGCATCAACAGGGGCTGGCGCATTCAATTCAACAATGCACTCGGCGTGTACAAAGGCGGCCTTCGATTCAATCCGCACGTCAATTTGTCGGTGCTCAAGTTTCTTGCATTCGAGCAATGCTTCAAGAATGCGCTCACGGGCATGCCCATGGGCGGCGCCAAAGGTGGCGCCGACTTCGATCCACACGGCAAATCGGAAGCCGAGGTGATGCGATTCTGTCAGGCCTACATGAACCGCCTGTTTCGCGAGATCGGCGAGCACAAGGACGTGCCTGCGGGCGACATGGGTGTCGGCGTGCGCGAAATCGGCTATCTGTTCGGACAATACAAGTTACTCGCGAGCAACGTGGGCGGCGCGGTCACCGGTAAGGGTATGAGCTTCGGCGGCTCGCCGATCCGCAAAGAAGCCACCGGATACGGACTCATCACTCGAGGACTTACCAAAGGATCGCCACGATACCTTCACCGCACGGCAGACGCCTTGGCACATCGAGTGCGACATTGCGTTGCCGTGCGCCACCCAGAATGAACTCGACGAGACGTGCGCGCGACATCTGGTCGAACATGGTTGCGGCTATCTGGCAGAGGGCGCGAACATGCCGTGCACGCCGGCGGCGCACGCGGTGCTGCGCAAAGGCGATGTGTGCATCGCTCCCGGCAAAGCGAGCAATGCCGGCGGCGTTGCAGTGTCCGGGTTGGAGCGATCACAGAACGCGCAACTCGTTACCTGGCCTGATCGAGCGGTTTCGGTTGGCGCGCTGTCCTGCTGTGGCAAAAGCTACAAGCGTCTCGTAAAAACTACGACAAGCTGCACGTGCGCTGCCGATGTGGGCGGGCAATCCGTCGGCCCGAATCTTGCTGAGCTTGACCAAGCACACCAGATACTCGACGGAGGATACAGCCGATGCGCAACGCACTACGATCGCGTGAAACGTTCCTGTGCTATGGCGAAATCGTCGAGATGGCAGTAGATCACTGCCATCAGATCGCGCGCGCGCTGGCAATCATTGGCGGGATCGCGCATGACAAGCGCACGCGCCTGTTATTGCAGCCACTCGGCGAGCACCAGAGGCAACTCGCGGGCATATTCGAAGCCCATTTGGATCACGCACCGAGAGCATTGCTCGAGACGCGTTGCCAATCGGTACCTGACATCGACCTGAATGCAGGCCCGCGACGGCTACAAGGCAAGTCGTTGCCGGAGATCGGGGCGCAAGTCCTCAAGTGGAATGACGGACTCGCGCAAATGTTCTACGGGCTTGCCGAAGCCACGGACATCCCGAGGCTCGCGGAAAAAAGTTCGATGCTCGGTGACGCGGTGTTGGCAAAAGCGAGGCAAATGTCTCGCACGCTGGGCGACTCTGGAGGCGTTTGACGCCGAATATATTCAATGTCTGAAACGGAACACGGCGCCGCATGTCGGCTCAGATCAACTTGGGAGAAGCACAATGCTGCATCGTCAGTTTTTCATCTGCGCGAAGCTGGACGAAATGGAAGCCTTCGAGGAAACGTTGGAGCGCAGCGGCATTGCACGGGAACAAATCCATGCGCTGAGTTTCGACGACAGATCCGTTGACCGGCGCGCGAATTTGAACGAGGTCGTCTCGTTGACGAAAAAAGACGTGCTTCGTTCGGGCTGGATCGGTCTCGCCGTCGGCATCGCAGCTGCAATCGTAGTGCTGCTCGTTGCGGCGCTCACCGGTTGGACATCCACAGCAGCGGGTTGGGTCCCGTTCATCTTTCTCGCCATCGTCGTGCTCGGGTTCTGCACTTGGGAAGGCGGGCTCTGGGGCATCCAAACGCTGAACCATGAATTCAGACAATTCGAGAGCGCGCTGAGTGCCGGGCGCCACATACTGTACATCGATGTGACCGCCGAACAGCAGAACGTCGTCGATACCGCCGTGCAGAAACACCCCTCTATGAAGTTGGTGGGCGTCGGTAGCGGACAGCCGTATTGGATCATCAAGTCCAACAAAGGTCTCAAGGCTTTTCTCGGTAGAACGATGCCGTAGCGACAGGTGGAATAAGCCGAGTCTGACAAAGAGGAAGCCGGATCTGCGGAACGGCGTCCTCTGATACGGTGCCCCTTATTCTGGATCGCACTTATAGCGGCGCTCGCCATCTCGATCGCACGCGGCACTTCTGGCGCTGACGATCGGCGGCGCCATCTCCATTGTCATGATGCCGGTGAGCGGTGCGGCTACGTCGCGCGTGGACACGCGGGCGCTGCTGTTTGTCGCATTCAGACGCTGCGCGTGCGGCGCGATCAATTCCATCAGGCGCGCATTGCCGGAGGTCTCAATCCGCTCAATCCGATTTTCGACAACGCGCTGATCCATCTGAATGCGACGCTCGGCGGTCGCCAACACGCGCTCGCCGCGTTGTACCGCCAAGCTCAGCGGCAGGCGGAGATGCTCAGCTACCTGGACGTGTTCCATACACTGATGTGGGGCGTGATGCTGGTGCTACCGGTTATCTGGTTTCTGAAGACCGCACATCGAAGCGCAGGTCGAAAGGCGTAACGCTGGCGGCAGCCAGGATGCGTCCGATCTTCAGATTTTTCGGCGAGTTCAGGGCGTAAAGTTTGCATACCCGGACAGACGACAATTGAAGTTTGGCAGAACCCACGATGAATCTGTTCGAGATGGTGCGCGACGCCGCGGACGAATTCGCCAACAGCGCGCCATTTCAGCAGGCGGCCGCGCTGTCATACTACACGCTACTTTCGATGGCTCCATTGCTGCTTGTGCTGACCGGCCTATCGGGATATCTGATCGGCGAGCAGACCGTACGCCGCGAATTGATCGCCCAAATGCAGCATCTCGTTGGCGACGATGGCGCCGACCTGATGCGGACCGTGTTTGCTCACGCCGATCAACCCGAGCGCGGCATTGTCCCGATGATTCTCGGCGTTGGACTGATGTTGCTCGGCGCGACTACGGTTTTTGCGCAGTTGCAGTCAGCGCTCAATCGTCTTTGGGGCGTCGAAGCGACACCGCGCAACGCGTTGACCGGGTTCGTCAGGGCACGGCTGATTTCGTTCGCCATGGTGCTTGGGTTGGGGTTTCTGTTGCTCGTTTCGTTGGTTGTCAGCGCAGTGCTGGTGGGGCTTCACGACTATCTCGACCGCGCAGTACCCGGGATCACGATGCTCTGGTCCGCAATCAATTTCCTGATTCCGTTTGCATTGCTGACCCTGCTCATCGCGTTGATGTTCAAGTTCGTACCCGACGTCCTGATCGATTGGCGTGATACCTGGCTTGGTGCCGCACTTACCGCGCTGATGTTCAGCGTTGGCAAATCTGCGATTGGCTTGTATTTAGGTCATTCCAGTGTGGGTTCCGCGTATGGCGCCGCTGGATCGGCCGTGGTGTTGATGGTCTGGACCTACTATGCGAGCCTGATCCTGTTCTTTGGCGCCGCGCTCACGCGTACGTTTGCCCGGTTTCGCGGCGCGCCGCTACGGCCGAATTCGTTTGCACGCAAGCTCGGCTGAATCGGCCCGCCGCCGCAACGTGAATCTGGTGACCGCCGCTGGAGGCCGGCAGGCACCGTCGCGGAGAAGCCTACGAAGCGCCGGCAGCCATTTTGGTCCACCCGGCGCACCAGCCTGCCGCCTTCACTTCGAAACCCGGGAAGAGAACGCAACTGCCTCCCTGGGCATCGACCGCCTTGTAGTGCAGACAGTTGCGACAGGCATCGTTCGAGCCGGACGGATAACGTTTAGGGATCGGCATTTTTCGCGTCATCCACATACGCCAACGCTATCGCCGTCGCATTCGTGCTCGGCAGCGGGGTCAGCGCGCCGGTTGCGGCCCAAACACTCGCCGGCGCCAACAGCATCAAGGGAATTGCGCCTACGAGCCGACGACGCGACAGCGAAAACTCCGGGCGATGGTCAACTGACATCGGTTCATCTCCTATCAAATGATCTGAACGCA
The DNA here is from genome assembly GCA_963735085.1 of uncultured Gammaproteobacteria bacterium. Taxonomy (GTDB): domain Bacteria; phylum Pseudomonadota; class Gammaproteobacteria; order Pseudomonadales; family Azotimanducaceae; genus DATJGR01. The sequence continues at coordinate 373,820 of CAVTJP010000002.1, read as the reverse complement.
GGTATGCGCAATTCACCGCAGACGATTATTCCATATGGACGCGCCCGTGGCATCGAACATGTTGCGGTGAATCACCCGGCGTAAGTGGTGCCAACAGCGACGCTCCCGACATCGTGCGGCAATCGGACAATGTCCCGCGCAATAGACGACTCGGAAGACATGTGACGGGAATCGATGCAGCGCCACCGTGCCGGCGCGTTGGCACGGCGCGATGCATGACCGGAACTATGCGATATACACTGTCTTCGTATTGACGAATTCGCGAATCCCGAAGCTGCCAAGTTCGCGACCGTAGCCGGATTGCTTGATGCCACCGAACGGCAGCCGGGGGTCGGAGCGAACGAAATCGTTGACAAAACAACAGCCGGCATTGAGTCGTGTGGCGGCGATCCGCTCGCCCTTCTGTACGTCGCGGGTAAACACCGCCGCGCCCAGACCAAAGCAGGAATCGTTGGCGATGCGCACGGCATCGTCTTCGTCGTTGGCGGCAATGATGGATGCTACCGGACCGAACAGTTCTTCAGCGTACGCCACCATACCGGGCGCCACGTCTGTCAGAACGGTTGCGGGATAGAAAGCGCCCGCCCCCGCTGGCCGCTCACCGCCGAGAATGCACTGCGCCCCCGCGGCAACGCTGCGCTGCACCTGATCGTGTAATTCGTCGCGCAAGTCGACGCGCGCCATTGGGCCGAGGTCCACTTCATCCTTTACCGGGTCGCCGATTCGCTTCGCGCGCATTCGTTCGACGAACGCATCGGTGAATCGGTCGAGCACGCTCGCCACCACCACGAATCGCTTCGCCGCGATGCAACTCTGGCCGGTGTTGATCAGTCTGCTCGTCACGCAGGCTTGCGTGGCTGCATCAATATCGGCATCCGCGAGAATCACATACGGGTCGCTGCCGCCGAGTTCGAGCACCGTCTTCTTGATCACGCCGCCGGCCTGCGCCGCAATCGCGCGCCCCGCAGCGACGCTCCCCGTCAATGTCACGGCCTGAATGCGATCGTCCTCGATGACCTTGCCGATCTGATCCTTGTTCGCGAGCAGCACACGAAACGCATGCTCCGGAAAGCCCGCGCCGCGAAACAGGTCCTCGATCGCCAGGGCACAGCCTGTGACGTTGCTCGCGTGCTTGAGTACACCGACATTGCCCGCCATCAATGCGGGCGCTGCAAAGCGAAACACCTGCCACAGTGGAAAATTCCACGGCATCACCGCCAGCACCGGACCGAGCGGTTCGAACGTGACGAAACTGTTGCGCGCGTCGCTTGATATCGGCATCCGCTCGAGGAATGTCTGCGCGTTCTCGGCGTAGTAGTCGCACACCGAAGCGCATTTGCGTACTTCAGCCACACCCTGTGCGCGCGGTTTGCCCATCTCGCGTGCCATCAGCAGCGCCAGTTCCGTCTCACGCTCACGTAGATTACTGGATAGCTTGTGCATCAGGCCGCTTCGATGCTCGAACGACGTCCTGCGCCATCCGTCGAACGAGTCACTCACCGCTTTCAAGACGGCGTCGATCTCGTGCGGTTCGTGCTGCGTGTATTCGGCGACCATCTCACCCGTTGCGGGATTTGTACTAACGAGTTTCATGGCGTTGCTCCTTCAATGCGTCGCTGGCAAATGCGTCGCGGGAATCGTTCATGAAAACGATAACGCGTCGCGCGAGCTACCGCATCAGAAACGCCCCCCAAACGGGCGCACAGGAGACAGCCAATCGACAAATCGGCATAGTTTGAAGCGAATATTTTGTCGCCGAGACCGCTATGTTCAGAAGGTTACTCATGCCAACCGTGGCGAGATCGCAATTCGCGTGATGCGCACCGCCGCCAACCTCGGTATTTCGACAGTCGCCGTGTATTCGCAGGACGACAAGGATTCACTGCACGTCTATCGCGCCGACGAGGCACTCGAACTGCCCGGTGAAGGTGCGGCCGCCTATCTCAGCATCGAAAATCTGATCGACGCGGCACGCGCCGCGGGTTGCGATGCCATCCACCCGGGATACGCATTTCTTTCCGAAAATGCGCAGTTCGCGACGGCGTGCGAAGTCGCGAAGATTGCCTTCGTCGGCCCGACGCCTGCGACCTTGGCGCGCCTTGGCGACAAAGGTGCTGCGCGACAACTGGCGATCGATGCCGGGGTCCCGGTCTTGAAGGGTACGATGCGGGCCACGTCGTTGGCTGAAGCGACCGCGTTTCTAAACGCCCTCGATCCGGGCGAGCAGATGATCATCAAAGCCATCGCCGGCGGCGGTGGCCGTGGCGTGCGCATCGTCGAGTCGAAATCAAATCTTGCAGACGCATTCGAGCGCAGCGCGCACGAAGCGAAATCCGCGTTTGGCGACGACGCACTGTACGTTGAGCAGTTCATGCCGAGAGCGCGTCACATCGAAGTGCAGATCCTTGCCGACGCAGCCGGTAACGCGATGCACCTGGGCGAGCGCGACTGTTCCCTGCAGCGCCGTCACCAGAAGATCATCGAGATCGCACCGGCTCCGGCACTCGATTCCCCGCTGCGTACACAACTGCACGAGCGGCGGTGGTGTTGGCCAAGGCTGCAGACTATCGCAGCGCCGGCACGATCGAGTTTCTGGTTGACACAACGAACAAGACTTTCGCGTTCCTCGAAGCCAACGCCCGTCTGCAGGTGGTGGCACGATCAAGATATTCAGCCCGCCGTCCGGACCGGACGTTCGACTCGATACGTACGCGTACCCGGGCTATCGCACCAACCCCAGGTTCGATTCCCTTCTTGCAAAGCTGATTATTCACACGCGCAGCAGTCGCTTTGCCGACACCGTTGCCGCCGCGTATCGAGCGCTGTGTGAATTTCAGATCGAAGGCGTTCAGACCAATATCGGCTTTCTGCAGAATCTGCTGGCGCGCGAGGATGTCCGGCAAGCCGACTTCCACACGCGATTCATCGACGAGAACGTCGTAGCACTGCTCGCCGAAACGTCGCACCGCCAACACTTTGCTTCTGCCGCGTCGTCACACTCGACGGGCCGCCAGGCCGGTGCTCGAATCGATGGCGACGATCCGCTTGCGGTTCTGTCCTATGGACAGACCAAAGCAAGTGCCAGTGCCATGCCAACCACCAACGAAGCGATGGATGACTCGTGGATCCTGTCACCGATGCAGGGCACCGTCATCGCGATCAATGTCGAGGTGGGACAAGAGGTGCCCGAGGGCATGACGCTGCTGATCATGGATTCGATGAAGATGGAACATGAGATCGCTGCCCGTGTCAGCGGCATCGTTTCGAATATCCATGTCAGGGTCGGCGACACCGTTTACGAACAGCACCCGTTGCTGTCGATCGAAGCCATGGCGATTTCGAGGGCGGCTCACGCCATCCAGGATGACGTCGATCTCGACGAAATCCGCACGGACCTGAAAGAAGTGGTCGAACGGCGCCAGACCACGCTGGACGAAAACAGACCCGACGCCGTCAAACGCCGCCATTCGAAGGGCCAGCGCACCGCGCGCGAAAACATCGAACACCTGTGCGACGACGGCACCTTCGTCGAATACGGCCAACTCGTGCTCGCTGCGCAACGGCGTCGGCGATCACTCGACGAATTGATCGACAAAAGCCCGGCCGACGGCATGATTACCGGCGTCGGTTCGATCAACGGCGCGTTGTTCGGCGATCCCGATTGCCGCTGCGTGGTGATGTCGTACGACTACACGGTGTTCGCCGGTACCCAGGGTGGCCAGAATCACCGCAAGACCGACCGGATGATCGGCGTCGCCGAAAGCGGCCAGATGCCGATGGTGCTGTTTGCTGAAGGCGGCGGCGGACGCCCGGGCGACACCGACGGCATCGGCGGCGAGAGCACCACGACGTTTGCGCGGTTCGCGCAACTCAGCGGACTCGTGCCGATGATCGGCATTACCACCGGCCGTTGCTTCGCCGGCAACGCCTCGCTGCTCGGCTGCTGCGATGTGATCATCGCAACCGAAAACGCCAACATCGGCATGGGGGGGCCGGCGATGGATGATCGAAGGCGGCGGTCTCGGCGTGTTTGCGCCGGAAGAGATCGGGCCGATGTCGATCCAGGTGCCGAGCGGCGTGGTAGACATCGCGGTCACCGACGAAACCCACGCGGTCGAAGTCGCCAAGCAATACCTGTCCTATTTCCAAGGTGCGACAAAAGCGTGGGATTCACCCGATCAACGCGTGATGCGAAGGATCATTCCGGAGAATCGGCTGCGCGCCTACAACGTCAAGTCGGTCATCGAAACGTTGGCGGACGTCGGCTCGGCGTTGGAAATTCGCAAGGGATTCGGCTTGGGTTCGATTACGTACTTCATTCGCGTCGAAGGCATGCCATTGGGTGTGATCGCAAACAATCCATCGCATCTGGGCGGCGCAATCGATTCCGATGCCGCCGACAAAGCCGCGCGCTTCATGCAACTGTGCGACGCGTTCGACATTCCACTGCTCTACCTCTGCGATACGCCCGGCATCATGGTCGGCCCGGAGATTGAAAAGACCGCGCTGGTTCGCCGAGGCGTATCGTGCCGCGCCGACCGCGCCAATTGACGCGGTCGAGCAGCGGATACGGGCGCGACGGGCCCCGCTCGCTACCGGTGGCCCCAGCCCAACTGGCCCTCGTGACCTCGCCGGCCTCGGTCGCGATCAGACACATCGAATTTCCACACCTCGCCGGCGAGTGAAACGATAAGCGCGGTGCTGCCGAGGAAGTGGAGTGATGTCGGCAGATTGAGCTTATCCGCGAGCACGGTGGTGCTGCCATCGTCGTTCACCTTTAGCAACTGGCCGGTATTCGGCGCGGCCGGTGCGCCGGGGTCACCACCACCGAAAACACCCTGGGAGAGTGCGTAGAGCTGCCCGCGCGGACCGAACTCGACGTCGACGGCCATGCTGACGTTGGACGCCACACTGTCAACGCCGTGATAGCCGTACTGATGGAACGACACGATTCCACCAATCTCCTGATCCCCGACGATCGGACCCGTTTCGGCCAGATAGAGTCGGCCAGCGGCGATCGCCATGCCGGTCGGCACCACGTCGCCGAACGCGCGCAGTACCGAAATCCTGCGACGCGTTACGCGCAACACCCGATTCAGATGTCCGTCAGAGACCAGAAACCCTAGGCCTGCGCGCTGCAACGCGTACTGCACGCCGTTCACCAGGTAGTAGTTGAACTTGCCGGCCGGAGGCGGCTGCTCGACCGAGCCGCGCGGCGGTGGGTTGTCCTGATTGAACTGACCCAGATCCGCAACCAGCTCGCCACTGCCATCGCTGTTGACGCGGTAGATACCATCCTTGTCGCTGCCGCCCAGGAGGGGGTCGCCGACCAGCGTGACCAGCACATAAGCGGTCCTGCCGATGAAGGCGACGTCGATCGGACCACCGATTGGGGCGATCGCGGTCGGCAGATCGTGGGCGAACGTCGACATGTCGCCGGTCGACACGTCGATCCGTGTCACCTCGCCGATGGCGCCCTGCGGTACGTAGAGCGCGCGGTCGGGCCCAATGGTGCCGCCGACCGAGCCCATCAGGCCGGACGCAAGCAAGGTCCCCTCTAGCTGCTCGTCACTGTGTCCAGCCCATGCGTTCAGCGTCGGCATCGCAAACACCAGCACGGCGACGATGGCCGTGGCTGTCGTGCGTGCGAGGCATTCGACCGATACCCATCCTCCGATTTTTCGTTTCATGACACGTTCCTCCTCGATGAATTGGGTGCAAGTGAGTGCGACTCACTGCATCGGGTCAGAACCTAGTCGACGAGACCCGTAGCGGCCATCGTCCAAATTGATGATTCACTCGGGCCGGATGACGGGCTACGGTGTTGCCATGATTGACGCATTCGTCAGCTACGCCCGCGAAGACGCTGCGCGCGTCGAGCCACTGGTTGCTTACCTCGAAGCAAATGGCTGCGGCGTCTGGTGGGACCGCAACATCGCACCTGGAGCTGCCTTCGAGCAGAAGATCGAAGAAGCCCTCGCCGGGGCAGCGTGCGTGGTGATTGCACTCACCGAACATGCCGCGAAGTCAGACTGGGTGCGCGCCGAGGCTGCGATGGGTCAGCAGCACAACAAGTTGATTCCGGTGTTGCTCGACGACGTGCCGGTGCCATTGTCGCTGCGTGCATTGCAGGTGGCCGATCTGCGCGAGTGGCCGGCAGGATCGGATGCCGAAGCAAAGCGGCTGGTGGTGTCGATCGCAGCGCGCAGCCCGCGCAGTGGGCACCTATTCGTCGGTCGCGCCGACGCCATGCAGGTGCTGCAACACAAGCTCACCGATGCAATTGACGGTCGCGGCGGTGTGGCAATGATTTGCGGCGAGCCGGGCATCGGCAAGACGCGCTGCGCCGAAGAGTTCGCACGTTGCGCCGAAGACCATGGCGCGCTGGTACTGTGGGGGCGCTGTTACGAACAGCCGGGTGCGCCGCCGTACTGGCCCTGGGTGCAGATCCTGCGCGAATACGCCGATTCAAACTCCGACGACGAATTGCGCATCGCCGTAGGCCGCAGCAGTGAAGTAGTCGCGCGGCTGGTACCGGAAATCGGCGATCGCATTGGTGCGAGCGACAACGGCACCGCCGCCGATTTGACCGACAACCGCTTTCGCTTGTTCGATTCCGTGGCGCGCATTCTGGTACGTGCCGCCAGCACGGTCCCGTTGGTGCTGATTCTCGATGACGTGCACTGGGCCGACGGCTCGTCGCTCGCGCTGTTCGAATTCCTGGCGCACGAAGTCGCACGGCAGCGTTGCCTGGTGGTTTGCACGTACCGCGACGTCGAAGTGACACGCAAGAGCCCCCTGCTTGCAACGTTAGGCGAACTGACCCGTAGCGGGTGCGCGGAACGCATTCGACTCGTTGGACTCGATGTCGAGCAGACCGGTGAACTCGCCGCGAGGGTGTGCGGGCTGCACATCGGTCGGCCAATTGTCGAGGCGATTTACCACCAGACCGATGGCAACCCGCTGTTCGTCCAGGAAGTCGCACAGGTTTTGGCCGATGAGCAGCGTACTTCTCACGGCCCCATCATCGCGGTCGAGGTGCCCGACGGCATTCGCGAGGCCATCGGCAGACGCCTCGACCGGCTCTCCGAAGCGTGCAACCAGATTCTTGCCGTGGCATCGGTGCTCGGGCGCGAATTCGATCTGAAGATCGTCGCGACAGTTCTGGGCCGGAGTGCTTCGGATTGTCTGCAGGAACTCGATCATGCGGAGCGCGCCGGCATTGTGCGGCGGGACAGCGCAACGAACCGCTACCGCTTCGCGCATGCGGTAATTCGCGAGACGCTCTACGAAGAGATTCCGACCCTGGAGCGCTTGCAACAGCATCAATCGGTTGGCGACGCCTTAGTTGATTCGTTTGCGGATGACCTGGACCCCGTGCTGTCCGAGGTCGCGCACCACTATGGCGAAGCATCGGCGCTCGGCGACTACGAAAAGGCTGCCGAATTCGCGCTGCGCGCCGCCGAACGTGACGTCCGCGTGTACGCCGTCGAAGAGGCCATGCACCGTTACGATGAAGTGCTTCGCGTACTGAGGGCCAATGGTCGAGCGGACGATCCCCGGGTAGCGTTGGCGTTGCTGCAGAAGGGCCGTCTGGGCATCCCAACGATGCGCGTCAGCGAGGCACTCGAGAGCCTGACGCAAGGGATCGAACTGGCTCGCCGGCTCGGCGACGTGGATCTGTTCGTCGACTACGTGACAGCGCTTGTGCTGCTCACGTCGTACGGACCGCAGCGACACGCGGCGCCCCTGGTCCAGGAGGCGCTGCGCATGCTGCCCGCGGACCGCAAACAACCGCGGGCGTTGCTGCTCGCGCACCTGGCCTTCGCGCTTCGCAGCAAAGGAGACCCTGGCGAGGTTGAGCGTATCGGTCGTGACGCTGTCGCACTGGCGCGTGATCTCCGCGATCCGGATCTGTTGGTGCGGATTCTCCGCCTGACCGCGATGGGGCTGCGCGGCGATGCCGAGACGTTGCCAACGCGGCTTGAGTTGGGGCAGGAAATGGTCGAAGTCGCTGCGCAATGCCGCAACGTGGAAGAGGTCGGAGAGTGCCTCTACTGGCACGCGCTGAACCTGATCGAAGCCGGCGATACGAACGAATTCGCACGCACGCTGCGGCAGTTTGCGGAACACGCGGAAAGGTACGGCTGGCCGCGTCAACAGTACCTCGCGGAACTGTTGGGCGCGTTGTCGAATCTGCTGCGCGGTGAATGGACCGACGCCGAAGCGCGTATCGAACGAGCCTATGAGAGCGGGCAGCGGCTCAATGCCGGGGACAACCGACAGACCGCAGAAGGGACCTACGGCACGCAGATGTTCCTATTGAATCGCGAACTCGGGCGCTTGCGCGCAATGGCGCCGCTGATGCGCCAGGTGATCGAAGACGGTCGCGCGAATCTCTGGGCGCCTGGGCTGATGATCATGTGTTGCGAAGTGGACCTCCTCGATCAGGCGCGCGCCGTGTTCGAAGACCTCGCGGCAAACGGGTTCGCCGATCTGCCGCGCGACGACATGTGGCTGGTTTCCGTCGTCTACTGCGCGGAGGCGTGCGTGCGGCTGCGCGACGTGGATCGCGCGACGCAATTGCATTCGCTGCTGCTCCCGTACGCTGATCAGGCAGCGAATCACCCTAGTGCGGTGTGCTTCGGATCTGTCGCGACCTTTCTCGGCATGCTCGCGCACGTGATCGGTGAAGGTGAGCTTGCCCGGGGCCACTTCGAACACGCGATCGAGTTCAACCGGAACATGGGCGCCTGGCCCGCGCTGGCGCGAACATATTTGCATCTCGCGCGATTGCTGCTGGGGGGTGAAACCGAAACTGAGCGCGACGCGGGCCGGCAAACGATCGCCGAAGCCGAACAGATCGCGACACGATTCGAGATGGGCGGACTGCTGGCAGAGATCGGTGAGATATTGAACGACGGCACAGCAATGCTCCCGGACGGCTTGACGCCGCGCGAAGTCGAGGTGCTGAAACTGCTCGCGATCGGCCGCAGTAACAAAGATATTTCGAGAGTTCTGTCGATCAGCCTGAGTACGGTTGCGACACACGTGCGCAGTATTCTGACCAAGGCGGGTTGCGCGAACCGCACCGAAGCAGCCAACTACGCGGTGCGCCATCAATTGAACTGAACGGAGGAAGACTCATGGCACTGTTTATCATCGAACGCAATTTCGCAGAGGCACTGGAGGTACAGCCAGAGGCGGTCAGATCGATCGTCGAGATTAATGCGAACTGCAAGGTCAAGTGGCTGACGTCGTTTCTGTCAGCCGACAAGCGCAAGACCTACTGTCTGTACGAAGCGAACAATCCGGATGACCTCCGTGAGGCGGCGCAGCGGGCGAACATTCCCGCCGACGCCATCGTGGAACTGTCGGGAGAGATCAATCCGGCTGCGTTCGCTTAGCAGTTTCACCAACCGCTGACTACCCTATTGAGCCGCGGTCTGCTGCGTAGCCGTTCGGTCGCTCCAATTCGGGCTCACCATGGCTCCAGGCAGCGGCTCAAACCGGACGACCGCGTTTTTGACTGGCGCGAGTGTGCACAAGTAGCTGTAGATAGCACCGAGGTCCGCGTCTTTCATATAAGCGAACGACCACCAGTGCATGACCGTGTTGTTCTCGCCTGGCGTGACCTTGACCTTCTCCTGTCCCCGCATGCTCTTGAACCGCGCCACAAACGCATCGCGAGTCCAGGCGCCAATGCCGGTCTGCTGGTCGGGTGTCAGGTTCGCGGATCGAATCAGCCCCAACCCGGGCAGGGGAAACTCGAATCCGCATCAAGCATCTTCGGGTCATGGTTGGCAGTCGCACGGCTCAGGGCAGTCTGATATTGAGCGCTCTGTCCGCCATACATGCTGACGAGTTGGCCCGTCCCCACGAATGCTGAAAATAGCTCCGGTCGCTGTTCGATCATGCGTACACCGAGCAAGCCGCCCCAGTCTTGTCCGACCAGGATAATTTTCTGTTTGTGTAGTTCGGCTTTCAAGTATTCAGTGATGGCTATCCCATCGGCTGCCATCCGGTCTGTCGCCAGCGTTGGTTGATGGTTGCCGGCTCGGATATAGGTCTTGCCGGCTCCGGGCTGATCCCACTGGACGAAAACAAAATCCTTCTCAAACGGAGTGTAGAAACTGATGAACGGCGAGTGCGCCCGGTAGCCGAGACCAGCGATGACCGCCACTCCAAGCAGCACAACAATGCCTGCAAAGATGAGTCCAGCAATTTTGATAATACGCATGGCGGCCCAGTGGTTCAGCGGGGTGGGGATTCAGTGGGGGTGGGGACAGCCAGGATATTCGAGCGAGAGACCAGCGGCCAACTGTTGAGTGTCAGCATCTCACGCTCGACAGCCACGTCCTCCTTGATAGCAACCAGATGCACGTCCTCAATTCCCCCCCCCGATCCGCATTCACGGCACAGCGCGCTTCAACTCTCCGAACCAGTTGAGCACCACTACGATGGAGGGTGTCGTCGCGGCGGTCGGCGCCGACTCCATCTTGATCATCAGGAAGCGGTGCCCGTCGTGCGTAACATCGTAAGTGCGGCCGCTGCCCCTTGCACCGCTGCCGGCGTACCCCGCGTTCGAAAACAATCTGGCGACCGGCTCCGTGACACCCGATGAAGTTTTCAATCCCGATCCCGACTCAAGCGCGAAGGACGAAGCGATGGCCATTCTGCCCGAACAAAGGCGCCCGTGAAGCCAACGACAACCCACTACCGCGCGGTCCGTTCTCGCTTAGTTTCGAGCTCACGCATCCAGGCCTCGAGCTCATCCTCGACCCACGCGACAGAACGCGGACCCAGCTTGACGGGTTTGGGCGCGATGCCCTCGGCCATGAGTGCATACCAGGTGGAGCGTGGTACGCCGGTCTTGATTCGTCGATCGTGTTCTCTGATGAGCCGCATGCCAGTCTCCTGCTGAACAGCTCCAGGCATGCTAGGACTCACGCGGCGTTGGATCGACGAAAAATCCCACCACACTGCAGCGTGATTAATGTGTTATCCGGTCAGTTGAGCCGCTCTCAGCGTGACAACGTGATTGAGCTTACAACCCGCATTTCTGCAACGGAGCCTAGATTTGGAAAGTACGGCCAGTGTTGCATTGCGCCCGCTCCCAGGATAATGTATCAACATTGATGATACGTTGGAGAAGAGAACATGCGTGTGACCGTTAAGAAGTGGGGCAACAGTGCCTCGGTGCGGATCCCTTCCGCTGTCATGACGGCGGCACGTTTGAGCCTCGACGAAACGGTGGATGTCCGCGAAGAAGGCGGCCGCATCGTCATCGAACCGATCCGCCCCCGCGAATATGACCTTGCGCAACTGCTGGCCGGCATTACGCCGGAAAACCTGCACGCCGAAGTCGACTTCGGCGCACCCATGGGCAAAGAAGCCCTCTAAGTGGCTCGTCGCTACGTGCCCGAAGCCGGCGATATTGTGTGGCTACACTTCGATCCACAGACCGGACACGAGCAGGCCGGCCACCGGCCGGCACTCGTTGTGAGCGGCTCGGCCTACAACGGCAAGACCGGACTGATGCTCTGTTGCCCCATGACGACGCACTTGAAGGGTTATCCCTTTGAGGTGACGATCGCTGGCGCTCGCGCAGGTGTGGCTTTGGCAGATCAGGTCAAAAGCCTGGATTGGGTTGCGCGCAAGGCGCGACACAAAGGCAAGGTATCGCGCGCCGAACTGCGCGAGGTCAGGGCCAAGATCGCCGCTCTGGTAGGTATTGCAGATGCCAACTAATTGACTATGGCGCGCTGCCTCAACGATTCAACATTGCCATCCTGATCGGCCTTGAGGCCGTCGAGGTAGTCGGCCCAAGCCTGCATCATGTTCCGTCGCTCGGCGAGGCGTTCGGCGCGGTTGTATGCCGACCTCACCTTGTCGCTGGGCACGTGCGCGAGTTGTCGCTCGATGACGTCCGCGTTGTATCCGAGTTCGTTCAGTAGCGTCGATGCCGTGGTTCGAAATCCATGCGGCGACATTTCATCCTTGCTGAAACCCAACCGCCGAAGCGCAGCGCCGATTGCCGCATCGGATAGACATCGATCCGAGGTGCGCAAACCGGGAAACAAGTACTTGCTGTAGCTCGTCAGTAGTCGAAGTTCGCTCAACAAAGCAACCACCTGCGTTGCCAATGGCACGATGTGTTGCACCTTCGTTTTCATCTTTGCCGCGGGAATCCGCCAGACCGGCTCCTTCGCGTCGACATCGAACTCGTTCCATTCGGCCGTGCGGAGTTCGCCGGGACGGACGAACAGCAATGGCGCAAGTCGCAGCGCATACGCGGCGGCGGGTTGTCCTTCGTAGCCGTCGATCGCCCGCAGCAACTCGCCGACCTTCTTTGAATCGATGATCGCGGCACGATGTTTCGTCGGTACTGCAGTCAACGCACCACGAAGATCATGGGTCACATCACGATCTGCACGACCGGTTGCAGTCGCGTAACGAAGCACCTGACTGATGCGTTGTCGGGCGCGGTGGGCCGTCTCGTGAAATCCCTTTGACTCGATGCTGCGAAGCACCCGCAGGATCTCCGATGCCGTCACCTCGCTGATCGGCCGTTGACCGATACTCGGATACACGAACGTTTCAAGGATCCATTTGGCCTTGGCGATCGTCACCTCGGCGAGCTTTTGCTTTTGCATCCACTCGCGCGCGATCTCTTCGAAGGAGTTGCCTTTGGCCTGTTTCGCTTCACTGCGCTTTGCGCTCGGATCGATACCGCGTGCGAGCAACTTGCGTGCTTCGTCGCGGTTATCGCGCGCGAGTGCCAGATCCGTGTCGGGATAGCTGCCCACCGCGAGCATGTTCTCTCGACCTTGAAAGCGGTACCGGAAGCGCCACAGTTTTGCGCCGTTAGGTTTGACAAGCAGAGTCAGCCCGCCACCGTCGGCGAGCTTATAAGGTGTTTCTCGTGCCTTGGCATTACGGATCTTCGTGACCGTGAGCATTGGGAACCGAACCCCTCTTTTGTGGGTACCGGTCTGAAGCAATTTGCCGGTACCCGCAAACGTACCCACGTGAAGTTGCGGCTGTCAACGGACGTTCCTAGACGAGGACGAACAAAATGTTCGTCTTAAAATATAAATAATCCGATTATTTTCAGAGTATTACACGGGTAATCTAGAAGACTTCGAACATCCGTGAACGTGGTCGGAAAACGTCAGTTCGAGTCCGATGGTGCCCAGGGTGGGACTCGAACCCACACGTCACAAGGACACAGGAACCTAAATCCTGCCTGTCTACCAATTCCAACACCTGGGCGGCGCCGCGCGATTGTACCCGAGCTGAATCTTCGTTTAATCCACGGCAGCTATTCCTTCGTCTTTTGCTTCGGCTTCGTCGTTGCCTCGGGCGTCGTCATGCTCACGAACACCAGTGGCAGGTCCATGGCCTTGGTGTAGATCGTCAGTGCAGATCCCGAGATCGTGAACCATTCTGCTTGTTGCAGTGCCTTGAAATAGTTCGCCTCCTGCGTACTGATCGCGGCTTCACATGCCATTCGTGTGGAAGCGAGAGGCCCGAAGGTAATCGACTTGCGGTCCACGACCACCGAGCCGTTGAAGCGATTGCATGAGCCGGTTCCGTTGACACGGTCCAATTGGCCGAATATCAGTGTCGGCTGATGACCTTCCAGTGCGCCCTCTGATCCCAACTGTTGCAGGCGCCACGCGGTACCCGCAAGCAATCCTTCCGGGGCGGCCTCGTGGGACGGCTGCCGGCTGGCGCATGCCGAGAGCCCAAACAGCGCTCCGAATGCGATCATCGCGAGCAAACGCAACATTCGAACGTTCATCGTCGTTTCTCCGTATTGCCGTCGAAGGTTCGCGGAACTCGAGCCTGAGCTACTCGGAATGATCATAACCGCTGCGATGGTTTCGGCGACACTTTCAACGCGCGCGCAACGACGCGACTCCCAACGCTGAGTCACGTCCCAACGACTGCACGCGCTCGCGACGTTCAGCGGCCGACACCAGCAGATGCATTGCGCACCAATGTGCCAGATAATCACGCGGTCACCCTCAACGAGATGGCCATGACACAGGCAACCTCGATGCCCGCCGATCAACGGCCCGAACTCGACTTCTCACCCGTACGCGACGATCTGCCGATGCGCTTGCAACGCAAGCTGCGGCTGGCGCCTGCAGTCGGGCTTGGCGTCGGTCGACGCGCAGTTTTTTTCGCGCTGTTTACCTGGCTACCCATCGTGGTGTGGGGGGCAATGGTTGGACGTGCGCTGCCCGGAGTATCTCCCGAACCATTGCTGGAACACTTCAGCGTGCAGGTGATCTGCCTCGTTGCAATTCCGCTGATGATTCTCTGTGAAGCAGTCACGCACACCATTGCCCAACGGATCGGCGGCCAGTTTCTGAGCTCTGGTTTGGTCATCGATGCGCAGCGCGAGCAGTTTGCCGAAATCATCCGCAACGTCGCACGGTTGCGGAATGCGTCGTTGCCGTGGGCATTCGTGCTGGGTGCGGCAATTGCGCTGAGCGCCGAAGGATCGCCGTCCGCCTCTCATGCGATCTCCTGGGCGCTTGAGGACCGCAACCATCTGGGATTTGGCGGCTGGTGGTTTCTGTGCGTGGCGCGGCCGATCTATATCGCGCTGGTGCTCGGCTGGCTGTGGCGCCTCGCGCTCGTCAGCGTGTTGCTGTTTCGAATCTCGAAGCTCGATTTGTCGCTGGTTCCAACACATCCCGATCGTACCGGCGGTATGGGATTTCTCGTACCTTTGCCAGCCGCGTTCGCGCTATGGACGATGGCAATCGCGTCGGTGATCGCATCGCAATGGGCGCACCAACTGTTGTACCACGGCGCAACAATCGATTCGTTCAAGGTTCCGCTCGTGGTGTTCGTGATCACGATGTGCGTGCTCGTGCTCGCGCCGTTGTTCGTCTTTCTGCCGCGGCTCTCGGCGATGAAGCGGGATGCACTGCTCAACTACGGCGCGCTGGTTGGTGAGCATGGCCGGCTGACGCGCAAGCGGTGGATTCTCGGCGAACAGCTCGACAACGATGCAGTGCTCAACGCCGCCGAACTCGGTGCCGTCGCGGACACTGCGACGATGTACGACGCAGTCACCAAAATTCGCGCGGTCCCGATTGCGGTGTCGTCGTTGGTGCTCGTGCTGGTACCGATCCTGCTGCCGTTGATGATTGCGGCATCGACGCAGGTACCGATCAGAGCAATGCTACTGAAGCTCCTCAAAACGATCGCCTGAACGGACAACACCAGACATTAATTGCGCCGAGCGTATCGGGCGCCTCGCAGACTCCGATACCAGTCGAACTGTCGAACAGAATGCTATGAAATGGCATCCACTCAAGCCTCGTGGTCTACGTTGACTCGGAGCAGATAATCGGTTGCATCGGGGATGGCCGGCATCGTGAGGCAATTACACTACCGCCACAGTCGCAATCGAGTGGGAGACAGATGGTCAATCGAGTTCGATCGATCCACGCGCTGGAAATTCTCGATTCTCGCGGCACACCCACGTTGCGCGTGTTTGTCACGTTGGCGGACGACAGCATGGGTGTCAGTTCGGTGCCTTCGGGGGCTTCTACCGGCGCCAACGAGGCCGTAGAGCTGCGCGACGGCGATCTCGGGCGCTATGGCGGTAGCGGTGTCCGTAAGGCGGTGAGCCACGTCAACGGCGAGATTGCCAGCGCCGTGATCGGAACCGACGCTACTGCGCAGGCGGCCTTCGACCGAACGCTGATCGAGCTGGACGGAACCGACAACAAATCACGGCTCGGCGCCAATGCGAGCCTCGGCGTGTCTCAGGCGGTGGCACGCGCCGCGGCTGTGTCGCTGGCAAAACCCCTTTACGAATACGTTGGTAATGCCAAGGCCACCCGCCTCCCCGTACCGATGATGAACGTCATCAACGGCGGCAAGCACGCCGATTCGAGTCTCGATTTTCAGGAGTTCATGATCGTGCCGCGCGGCGCACCGAGCTTTTCCGAAGCGCTGCGTTATGGTGCGGAAACCTTTCAGGCACTGAAATCGATCCTGCACGAGAAAGGTTGCAGCACGTCTGTTGGTGACGAGGGGGTTTTGCGCCACAACTACGCAGCAACGAAGAGGCCCGCGAGTTGATCGTCAATGCCATCGAGCGCGCCGGATATCGTCCCGGCGACGACATCGCCATCGCACTGGACCCCGCCGCGTCGTCATTCTACGAGGACGGAGTCTATCGCCTGCGCCGTAGCCGTCAGGGCGACAAGACCGCCGCCGAGATGACGGAAATGTTCCGAAGATGGATTCAAAGGTATCCGATCGTGTCCATTGAAGACGGTCTCGCCGAGGACGACTGGGCCGGCTTCCGCGATCAGACTGCCGCGCTGCGCGAGAAGATCCAGATCGTCGGAGACGACATTCTGGTCACCACCCCCCGTTACATTACCCGGGCGATTGCCGAGCGCACCTGCAACGCGGCACTGATCAAACTGAACCAGATCGGAACCGTCAGCGAGACGATCGAAGCAATTCAACTGTGCCGTGATGCCGGCTGGGGTTATGTGATTTCGCATCGCTCCGGCGAAACCGAGGACAGCTTCATCGCCGACTTCGCGGTTGCAATGGACGGCGGACAAATCAAGACGGGGTCGTTGTGTCGTTCGGAGCGCATCGCGAAATGCAACCGGCTGCTGGAGATCGAGGCTGAACTGGGTGATGCGGCGGTATTTGGATGACCGACTCCGTTCGCCCGTCGTCACCCAACTGGCTGAACAGGACGGTGGTCGGCGCCGGCATCACCAGCGGGCTCGGCGACGTCACGCATGAATCGGCCAGCGTGATCCTGCCTGGATTTCTCGCCGTAATGGGCATGCCCGCGGCCACGCTGGGCGCGATCGAGGGCGTTGCCGATGCGCTGTCCAGCTTTACGAAACTGGGTGCCGGCTACGCAGCGGATCGTGTGGGGCAACGCAAGACGTTGGTCGCGGTCGGTTATGCGCTGACCGCCGTGATGCTGGTGTTCTTCGCGCTGGCAACGAGTTGGGTCACGGTGCTCATCGGTCGCGTCGTGGGTTGGCTCGGGCGCGGCATTCGCGGGCCGTTACGCGATGCAATCATGGCGCAGGCCATTACACCCGAGACGCGCGGTCGCGCGTTTGGATTTCATCGCGCGGCGGATTCGCTCGGCGCGGTGATCGGTCCCCTCCTCGGCGTAGCACTGCTCGCATGGGCCGGCAACCTGCATCTGAACGATCCCGCGGGCGCATTTCGTATCGTGTTCTGGCTGATGCTGATTCCGGGTGTGGCGTCGGTGTTGAGCTTTGCGATCCTGGTGATCGACAACGGCGGTACGCCGAATCCTGCGTTGCGGTTCTGGGCCACATTGCGATCGCTGCCCGCGGATTTTCGCCGCTACCTGGCAGCCGTCGGACTGTTCGGCATGGGCGATTTTGCACCGACTCTGCTGATCCTCGGCGCCACACATTTGCTGACGCCGCGCTTCGGCGTGGTGCATGCGGCACAACTCGCCGGTCTGCTCTACGTGGGCCGCAACGTCGTCGAAACACTGGCGTCGTTTCCGATCGGCGTGCTGGCGGATCGATTCGGTCACCAGCGCGTGTTGGTGGTCGGTTATGTGTTAGGCGTTGCTACGGCCGCATTGATGGCGTACGCGTTCGCGCTGCAACTCGACAGTCTCTATGTGCTGACAGCGGTTTTCGCGCTTGCGGGGCTCTATATCGCCATCGAGGAATCGTTAGAGTCGAGCATGACCGCCAGCTACGTCGCCGAAGACATCCGCGGCACCAGCTATGGCGCGTTGGGATCGGTGAACGGGGTCGGCGATCTCGTCTCGAGCGTTGCTGTGGGATTCTTATGGACCGCGGCAACGCCCGCCGTGGGGTTCGGATTCGCAGCCGTGCTGATGGCGCTCGGCGCTGCGGCGATGGCACTGCTGCAGAAAAAGGCCTAGACGTTTGTTCGCGCGCTACAAAAGCATCGCCAAGGATTGGTTGGAGATAATTCCGCGTGGGTTGCCGTGGCTGCCCGGCGCAGTGCTGACCCTCGGCGGTTGCAGCGATGGCACGCACCTGAGTTTTCTCGACCCGCAGGGTCCGATCGCGACGGCCCAGCGGTGGCATTTCTACGAGGCGCTGGCGGTGCTGGTGACTTTTGTCGCGCTACCGATATTCGTGCTCACGCCGTGGTTTGCATGGCGCTATCGCTATCGTGCCAACAAACCGTATACGCCGAAGTGGAGCTTCTCGCGCTTGCTGGAAATCATGTCCTGGACGGGGCCAGTACTGATCGTGGCGATGTTGTCGATCATCGTGTGGCGCGACACGCACAAGCTGGATCCGTACAAGCCGTTGGCCTCGAACAAGCCGGTGCTGCCGGTACAGGTGATTGGTTACGACTGGAAATGGCTGTTCATCTATCCCGACCAGGGCATCGCAAGCATCGGCGTCATGGCGTTCCCGGCCGCGCGGCCGGTGGCATTGCAGTTGACCTCGGCAACGGTGATGCAATCGTTCTTCATTCCGTCGCTGAGCGGCCAGATCTACGCAATGGGCGGCATGGTCACCCGGCTTCATCTGGAAGCTGCCAAACCCGGGCGCTTCTTGGGTGAGAACACGATGTACAACGGCAACGGCTTTCATCAGCAGCAGTTCACCGCCATCGCAATGACGCCGAACGCATTCGATGAATGGGTGCGAAAAGTCCGCACCGCAGGCATCGCGTTGGACACACGCACGTTGAACGCCATTTCGCAGCGCAGTACCCGGACGCAGTTGGTCGCCGCACTGCCGCACGCAAAATCGCCGGACGGCAACGTCTACCTGACCGATGTGACGGCCAGGCTGTTTCCCACCGTGGTTGAAGCGACGCGCAACGGCACCCCAGTCGCGTTCGCCGCTCCACCCAGCAGCGCAAAGGCGACAGCGCTTTCACAGCCCGCCGAACCGACCGTGGCGGAACCACAATGAGTTTCGCCGCGATCTTCGAACATCCATTGGGCCGCCTCGGTCCGCAGGCGCTACCGTTCTGGCAGCTGCTGCAGCACCCCACCGAAGCGAACCTGATCAACGGCGGCATCGCAACGTTTGCCGCGGCGATCGTCGTGGTCGGCGCCCTCGTCGCCGTCGCGTTGATCACCAAGTACGGTAAGTGGCGCCTGCTCTGGTCGGAGTGGCTGACCAGCCCCGATCACAAAAATATCGGCATCATGTACGTGGTGCTCGCCTTCGTGATGCTGGCACGGGCGTTGATCGAGGCGGCGCTGATGCGTGCGCAACAGGCGTTCGGACTCGGTGGCGGTTTCCTGTCGCCCGACCATTTTGCGCAACTGTTCAGTACCCACGGCACGATCATGATTTTCTTCATGGCGATGCCGTTTCTGATCGGCCTCATCAACTACGTGATGCCGCTGCAGATCGGCGCGCGCGACGTGGCGTTTCCGGTGCTCAATTCCATCAGTCTCGGGCTCACAGCGGCGGGCGCAGCGCTGGTGATGATCTCGCTGTGCATCGGAACGTTTTCGACCGGCGGCTGGTTCGGTTATCCGCCGTACACGGAGGCGAGTTTCAGCCCCGGTGTAGGACCGGATTACTGGATCTGGGCGCTGTCGCTGTCGTCACTGGGTTCGACCCTCACCGGCATCAATTTCGCCGTGACGATCTACAAGCAGCGCGCACCGGGCATGACCCTGCTGCGAATGCCGCTGTTCTGCTGGACGGCGCTGTGCGCCAGCATCGTGATGATCTTCGCGATGCCGCCGCTGACGGTGGCCACCGCACAGCTGGCGCTGGACCGCTACCTCGGCTTCCACTATTTCACCAACGCCCTCGGCGGCAACCAGATGAACTTCGCCAATCTGTTCTGGCTGTTCGGCCATCCGGAGGTTTACATCCTGATCCTGCCCGCGTTCGGCGTGTACTCCGAGGTTATCTCCACGTTTTCCGGCAAGGTGCTGTTCGGCTATCGGTCGCTGGTGATGGCGACGATGGCCATCGCGGTGCTGTCTTTCGCCGTCTGGCTGCATCACTTCTTTACGATGGGACAGAGTGCCGACATCAATGCGTTCTTCGGTATCGCATCGATGCTGATCGGCATACCGACCGGCGTGAAGATCTACGACTGGATGTGGACGATGTTCCGCGGCCGGGTGCGATTCACGGTGCCGATGGTATATGCGCTTGGCTTCATTCTGCTGTTCGTCGTGGGCGGCATGAGCGGCATTCTGCTGGCGAACCCGACGATTGACTACCAGGTGCACAACACCGTGTTCCTGGTCGCGCATTTTCATAACGTCGCGGTACCTGGTGTGCTGTTCGGCATGCTGGCCGGCTACCACTTCTGGTTTCCGAAGGCGTTCGGTTTCCGCCTCGACGAGCGCTGGGGGATGATCTCGGCCGGGTGCTGGGTCGTCGGCTTCATGCTGGCGTTCTTCCCGCTCTACGTGCTGGGGCTGATGGGATTGCCGCGCCGCACCGTGGCCTATAGCGAAGCATCCTACGTGCCGCTGGAAATGCTTGCGTTCGTCGGCGCGCTGATCATCGTCGCCGCGCTGGCAGCACTGATCATCCAACTGTCGACATCGATCAAACACCGCAACCAGAACCGCGTGTTCGTCGGTGATCCGTGGGACGGCCGCAGCCTCGAGTGGTCAGTCTCGGCACCGCCGCCGGAATACAACTTTCCGGTCATCCCCGTCGTTAACGACCGCGATGCGTTCACGGCCGCCAAGGAATTTGGCAAGGGCTATCAGCAGCCCGATCAGTACGTCGACATCGTGTTGCCCAGAAACAGTGCAATGGGTCCAGCATTCGGCGCCATCGGTTTCGTCATCGCGTTTGGGCTGGTCTGGCACATCTGGTGGCTGGTGATGGTTGGCGTGCTCGCCGCGTTGACGGCGATGATCCTGCGCGGCTTCGCACGCGACACAACCAGAACGCTATCCGCCAACGAGGTCAGACAGGCGCATCGCCGCTGGCTCGAAGCCGTACATCACGCCACGGCTATTTCGCGCACCGACGAGTGCGATGCCGTCAATCAAGGCCTCGCCGAACCGGCTGCGGTACAGGCCGCGTGATGGACTACGAAACCTTCAAATATCCCGGCTTGAACCTCGGCAGCGCGCATCCCGATGCGCACAGCGCCGCCGAGCAAATGGTGTTCGGCTTCTGGGTGTTCCTGATGAGCGACGCCATCCTGTTCGGGATGGTATTCACCACGTATGCGACGTCCGTGCACGCCACTGCCGGCGGGCCGGGCCCGCAGGATCTGTACGACATACGCAGCGTGTTAATCGAAACGCTACTGCTGCTGACGAGCAGTTTCACGTTCGGCATGGCGTCGCTGGCGATGAAATATCAGCGCGACACGGCGCGCCTGGTTGGCTGGCTGCTGGTGACGCTGGCGCTGGGCGTGGCGTTTCTAAGTTTCGAACTACACGATTTCGGCGCAATGTTTGCGAAAGGCGGCGTACCGAGCCGCAGCGGTTTCCTGTCTGCTTTTTTCGATCTGGTGCCGCTGCATGGCCTGCACGTCACCGCTGGCTGCATCTGGCTGATCAGCATGATCGGCCAGATTGCGCGCTACGGTCTCGACACGAAAACCAAGCTCGGCATCCTGCGGCTGGCGCTGTTCTGGCATTTCCTCGACATCGTCTGGATCGCGATTTTTTCGGTGGTTTATCTGGCGGGATTGGCGTGACCGAACGTACGCATGAAGATTCGAATCCGACGGAGCGCGAACTGGAACAGCGCCGGGAGTTTCGCTCGTACGTGTGGGGTTTCGGCCTGGCACTGTTGCTCACTCTGGTGCCCTTCGCACTGGTGCACGGGCAAGGCATCGCGCGTTCTGCGTCGCTCATTGTCATCGGCGTTCTGTCATTGGCGCAGATGCTCGTTCACTTTCGCTGCTTCCTGCACATCGGGTTGCGGCGTAGGCGCGAAGACCTGCACTTGATTCTGTTCTCTGCGCTGTTGCTGCTCATCATGGTGGCCGGCACCATCTGGATCATGAGCAACCTGGCGACACGGATGACGATGCCGATGGCGTTGTGAGTGCGCTATTGGATCGAACCCGCAACGAACATGACCAACAGCACAATCAGCAGCATCAGCAGAACGTAGGTCGCGTACGCATTGAGCCGCCCGTGGTGCATACCGGCAAGCACGCCGGCAATTCCCAGGCTCGCCTTTTTCAACGGGCGCAGAAACAGCCGTTCACCGATGGGGACGGCCAACCGGTCGCGGCGGATCGCCATGCCGAAGTGTTCGGCGACCGTCTCGCGCGTGTCCTCGACCGTCGTCGGCCGGAACACCGCATCGAAGATCACCCGTACCGGGTTCGAAAAGCCCGTCGCCGTGTAGGTCATCTCCGGCAACAACTGCCTGACCCCACCGTCCCAGCGTTCACCACGCACGCGGCGCCGTTTACGCGTCAGCCACAGCCGCAGCACCGCATACGTCACTCCCAGCAACAGCAGCAGCACGACCGCCATGTAGCTGGTCGACATCGCGAACACCACCGGGTTTGCAGCGCCGCCACGATGCAGCACCACCAGCCCGCGTCCGGGTACGACACCCTGCCCCACTTGCGCACCGATATCGGCGAAGTCTGCCGCGAAGGCGCCCGGCAACGTCGCGTGTGCCGGGTTGGATGCAAAGAACGGCGGCACCAGTTGTTCGGCCGCGCTCGCGCCGGACAGTTGCGCAACTGCCGGGTCGAGCATCGGCACGACGAAACTCGGCAATACGCCGAACGCAATGCATTGCAGCGCCAGAATCGCCATCGCCAGCCGCGCGGCAGGCGCCGCTTCACGCACGCGCCGCGCCGGATCGAGGCGCCGCATACCGAGAAACGACAGCGCGAACACCTTTACGAAGCACGTCACCGCGAGTGCCGCCGTCAAAGCGAGCCCGGCGCCGCACAACGCAAACACGATCTCGCTGCCGACCGATCCGAGTTCCGTCGAGCGCAGCAGCGCCTGCAACGTGAGCCATTCGCTAACGAATCCGTTGAGCGGCGGCAGGCCTGCGATCGCCAACGCACCGATCAGAAACCCGGCCGCAGCCAACGGCATGAGCTTGATCAACCCGCCAAGCTGATCCATGTCGCGCGTGCCGGTCTGCACCTCCACTTCACCCACACCGATGAACAGCAGCGTTTTGTACACGCCGTGATTGATGAGGTGATACAACGCGGCAACGAACGCGATCGCGGCGAGGTTCGGATGACCCGCGCTGACGAAAACCATCGCAGCACCGATGCCGGCGGCGACGATGCCGACGTTTTCAATCGAACTGTGCGCCAGCACCGACTTCAAGTCGTTGTCCGTGGTGGCGTACAGAATGCCGATCAACGCCGATGCGGTGCCGACGACCAGCACCACCAAACCTGCCATCATGCTGGTGGGTGGTAGCAGGTCCGCATTCACGCGCAGGATGCCGTACAGCCCAAGGTTCAACGTCGCGCCGGCGAGCACCGGCGCAAACGCGCGCGGTGCCGCCGCGTAGGCGCGTTGCAGCCACGAGTTCACCGGCACCAGTCCGGCCTTTACGCCGAAACCAAAGAACGTGAGCAGAAAGACAATCCATGCTGTGTGTGAATCGAGGTTGGCCGCGGCCGACTTCAACACATCGAATTCCAGCGAGTGCGCGCGCAGCGACAGCAGCAGAAAGCCGATCGCCGCCGCCAACGTACCGGCTTCACCCATTGCCAGCAGCAGGTAGCCCGCGCCGACCTGGCTGCCGTTCTCGGCATGCGGACCGCTGGTCACGAGCACGTAGCACAGGATCGACATCACTTCCCACGCCAGCAGAAACGATAGCGCATCACCGGCAATCAGCACGGCCGCGATGGACGCGTACAGCCCAAGCAACATGGCCGTAAAGGCGCGTTCGTAGCCGCGCAGCCCGGTACGCATTTCACCAGCCGCGTAAATCGAGGCCGGCACGAGCACCAGACCGGTCACCAACAGAAACACCGCCGACAGCGCATCGACGCGCAACGTCAATGTCGTCAACCCCGGTATGCTCCACAGCGCTTGCGCGAAGCGACCGTGACCGATCAGCGCGATACCCCCCGCGATCGCCACAGCGGCGCCGGCCGCGCAGCCGAACACGCCGAGTACGGCGCTCTGGCGTGACGGGCGCAGCCATATCGCGAACACGATACCGATGCCGCATGCCGCGAACAGCGCTAGCAGTACGAGACTCAGTATCGTCGTCAGCATCGTGCTACCGCTTCGCTGCGAGGGATTCAGGCGGAGAAGATCGTAGAGCGGCCGGCTCAGCGCGACCGACCGCTACCAGCAACCCATGCAGGATTGCCAGCGGCGGCGGCGGATTGCCGGGTACCTCCACGTCTACCGGCAAGTGTTCGTGCACGCCGCGACAGCACACGAAGCTGTCCGCGAAAATACCGCCGGACAACGCGCACGCACCGACCGCCACAACTCGCTTCGGCGTTGGCATGGCGGCGTGAATCTTCGTCAATGCCACCCGCATGTGATCGGTGACGGGACCGACCACGAGCAGCACATCCGCGTGGCGCGGTGACGGTGTGACGAAGAAGCCGAGCCTGTGCATGTTGTAGTACGGATTGTTGAGTTGCTTGACCTCGTTGAGGCACGCACCGCAGTCACCGGCATCGACGACGAGCACGTGCAGCGAACCTTTGAATGGTGCATCCAACGGTTGTCCGCCTTCGAATCTGGCGGCCCACTCATAGCCCGTCTGCCATGCGAGCGCCGGCTCCTCGCCACGCGCACACCGGAAGCAGTGAATGCAGCGCCGATAGTCTACCGAGACCCGACCACCCGCGTGATCCAGCGCATGCGTCGGACAGCGCTGTGTAATCGCGGCAGCATCAGCGCCGAATTCACCGCCCACCGGCAAACCCGGGCTGACACCTGGCGCGGTCTCCGGCGCACTTGGATACACGGTACTCTTCATACCGGCGCGTAGACCTTTTATGACCCAGCCGCTCATCTGCACTCCCTGCGTTTAACACGTTGCTGAAAAACTCCGCATTCGCGGAGTTTTTGGGGCTCTCAGCCATCCATGGCTTGCGAGCCCCTTCATTTTTCAAACACTAACGTGTTCGAAAAATGCCGGCGGGTCCATCCGCCGGATAGCAGGATGCTTATTCAGCATCCTGCTAGTCATCGATCGCTCTCCGCAACCGACAGATCGAAAGTCGAAAGAATGATCGGGAAATCCTGGAAGGCGAACTTCTCCGCGGCCAGGTGAAAGCTGTGCCAGTTGGTAAACGACGGTGTTATGGGGCGATAGCGGACGACGCGACCGTCTGCACCCAACCTCACCCAATGAAATGTCGCACCCCGCGGCGCCTCCACCACACCGAGCGCAGCGCCGGCGCGCAGCGAGACTGTTTCGCAAACCGGCCCAGGCTCGAGTCGCGCGAGAATCTGTTCCATGATGCGCAGCGACTGGCGGGCCTCGGCGAACAGAACGCGCAGGCGCGCATAGCCGTCGCCTTCGGTTTCCTGCGGCACCTCGAACTCGACCGCCTCATAGCCCGAATACGGTTGGGTGCGCCGTACGTCGAGGGCGAATCCGGAACCGCGCGCAACCGGACCCACCAGGCTGTATGCACGAGCAGTCTCCGGCGCGATGATGCCCACTTCCTCTATGCGGTCGAGAAAACTGCTGGTGATGCGCAGTTGCGCTTCGATTTCGAGCATTCGTGCGAGCACGGTACGTGCCTGCCCAAGCGCCTGTGCACACGCTTCGAGTGAGAGATCCCGCAGCAGTCCCCCGACGCAGAGCACGCCGAACAGGTAGCGATGCCCGGTCAGTTCGCCGGATATCCGCAGCAAATCCTCCTCGCATACGCCCGCTTGGCTACTGGCGACCACCAATGCCGTTGATTCGCAGATACCTTCGATGGCGCCCGCGTGGCTCCGCAGCCGCTCGAGTTCCGCAAGAAACACGCGCAGAGCACGCGCACGCGGTGGCACGTCGGTGGCCGCGATCGTTTCGACCGCCTGACAAAAAGCAAGCCCGTGCGCGAATGCCGTGGTGGCGGCAAATCGCTCGGCGATCAGCAGCGCATCGGCGGCAATCCTGCCTTCGGCCAGCTTCTCGATTGCACGCCATTTGTAGAACAGGCGCGTAGTGGTGCGAATCACGTCTTCGCCGACGGTCTCGAGCAGGAAGTGGACGGACTCTGTCACACCGGAGAATTTGGGGCCGACCGGCATGACGAATGCACCCGACTCGTGAACGATGCGGGGCGGCCGCCAGTCCGGATCACCAGCGCGGCTGCGCATCGCAGCTTCGGCATCGAATGCACGCCGCATCGGCTCGACACCTTCTTGCCACACGTCGTCGTGCAGCACGAAATCGCCGAGGCGTGGGTGGCCTTCGAAATGCAAGCCGTATAGGTCTTCGGCCTCGCGTTCGTGCCAATCCGCCGCATAGATGCGGGCTTCCACGACAAGGCTCGGGAACGTACGTTCCGCCAGCGGCGCGCTCACCAGTACGTGGATCGAACCCGAGTTGTGCGGACCATGGAACACATACCGCAGATGCCACGCATCCGCGCATTCCTCGACGATCAGGCCGGCAAAGCTGAACGCCCATTCGTGGAACACTCGGCTGCATAGCGCACCGAGCAGCATCGGCTCGCAGGTCACTGCGTTGATACGCGTCGCGCGATCGTAGCGACACTCCAGCGCCCAGTCGCGCTCGAGCTGCCTCGCTAGCGCATCGCCATCCATCGACATCGGCTGGTCCGTCATGCGCCCATCCACATCATTTGATACACCACCTGGCTGTTCATCTGGCCCTTCATCTGGCTCTTTATCTGGAGAGGGCCGCGGCCGCCAGCACCAGAAGATCGTGCAGCGGTTTGGGGACGTAGACGCCAAGAACGAGCACCGGTATCGCCGTCACAACCAACACCAGCGCGCAACTGAATGGCAGCTGGAACGCCTCGGCATGTTCAGATGCGTCCGCTGGATGCGTTGGCGACGCGCTTTCCGGCGCGCCGAATACCATGCGATTGAGATGCAACATGACCCCGAAGAACGCGACGACGATGAACAGCGCAAGCAGCGCGGTTGCGGTGTACTGGCCCTGCATCAGTCCCGCTCTGAGAATTGTAAATTCGCTGAGAAAGATGGCGAGTGGCGGCGCGCCGGCGATGGCGAGGCCGCCGAAGATCAGTGCAGCGCCCGCCAGCGGAGCGCGTTGAATGAGACCGCGCACTGCGGCAATCTCGCGCGTGCCGACGGCAAGCAGCGCCGCACCGGCCGCATAGAAGCAGAACGATTTCGTCATGGCGTGATTGACGATCTGCTGCACGGCGCCGTAGCCGGCGTGGCTGCCAAAACCTACCGCCGTCAGCATGACACCCATGTGCTCGACGGTGGAGAACGCAAACAGCCGTTTGTAGTCGCGCACCTGTAACAGCAGAAATGCCGCGGTGCCGACCGAAAGCAGCCCAAGCACCATCGCCCACGTTTCTGCGTGCGCGCCGGGTACGCCTTGCATCACCGGAAACAGTCTCAGGATCACATAGAGAATGGATGTCGTCTCTATGCCCGACAGCAGTGCGCAAACCGGTGACGGCGCCTGGCTGTGCGCGTCCGGCAACCACGTATGCATCGGCACCAGGCCGACCTTGGTGCCGAGCCCGATCAGGATCAACAGGAACGCGGTCTGCATCAGAACCGGCGGCATCCGCGGTGCCGCCACAACGAGGCCGGCCCAGGTATACGTGCCGTCGCCACCGGCTTGCATCGCCGCGTACAACACCAGGAAGCCGAACAACGCGATGCCCGCGCCCATCAACGACAGCACCACGTATTTCCACGCGGCTTCGAGCGCTTCGCGCGTATTGTCGAATGCAACCAGCAGCGCAGAACACAACGTCGTCAGTTCCACGAGGATCCAGATCAGGGTCGGCTCTGCGAACAGCGGGATCGCCAACATGGAAAACACGAAAAGGTTGAAGTTGGCGTAGTACAGACGCAGCCACGAGGGGGCGCGATTGGTGTGGGACATATAACCCACCGAATAGATCGCCGCCGTGGTGCTGACCACCGCGATCAGCCACAGAATCAGCGCACTCAAGCCGTCCACAGCGATCCAGTGCAACCAGCGCGCATCCAGTTCGCTCGTCACTGAACCGCCACCGGCAATACGCCATGCGATTCGCGACGCAAGCGTCAGCACGATCAAACTGGATACCACCGTGGCAGCCGATGCCCAGCCGCGTCGCAACGGCAGTGCGGCAAGCATCGCCGCAACCAACGGTGGAATCAGAATGCAGATGAGGTTCACGGCGTGCCCGGCCGTTCGCGCAACGTCGCGAGATCACCAACCACTGTGGTGCCCGCTTCGTTCTGGACCGCGCGCATTAGCACGCCGACGATGAACACGATGACGAGTCCGTCAGTGGCGATCGCAAGTTCCACCAGCATCGACAGATCGTGCGCGATATAGACGCCGGCGAGGAATGCGCCGTTTTCCATCGCGAGCAGGCCGATGAGCAGCGGCAGCGCCTCGCGCCGTACCGTCAGCGTAAAGGCACCCAGCGCAATGCCGGCGATGCCGATCGGCAGGTTCGGCGCGTGGTAGCCGCCGCCGATCGCATTGCCGAGCGCATCGCTCAACGGAACGCTGAACACGTACGCCGCAATGACCAGCGCAAGCGCGATCAGCAACGTTGTCGGGATATTCAGAACCTGGTCGATCTCGCGCCTTGTATACACTCCGGCGGGCGCGGTTCGCCGCAATAGCCACGGCACGATGATCGGCTTGCTGATCAGATTCACCAGCGCCACGCCGTACAGATGTGCCGAATCGAAGCGCAGCGCCAGCAGCGCAGCAGACACCGCGAGCAGCAACGATTGCGCGATGAACATACGCAGGCAGCTTCTTGCCTGCCGTGTTGCGACGATACCGAATGCGGTCAGCAGGAACAGCCCCGCCGTCAGCGCGTTGAGGTTGTCGAGTAGCTGAATGGTCGCTGCACTCATGGCGTTGTCAGGAAGATCTGCGCGATCATCGCGGCCACCGCGGTGATGAACGCCGTGCCGAGAAATTCCGAGATACGAAAAAGCCGCAGCTTCGACAGCGACGACTCGATGACGACGAACACCAGCACGACGCACAGAATCTTGAGCAGCACGAGCGGTATCGCCAGCAGCACCGCAGCGAAAGATTGATCGGCCGCCAGACCCCACGGCGCCACCAGCACATTGACGAAGATGCACAACAGTACGAAGAACTTCATCTGCCCGCCCCAACGCATCAGCGCGAAGCCGCGGCCTGAATATTCCAGCGATTTGGATTCATCGATCATCGCCAGTTCGAAGTGGCCGCTCGGGTTGTCCACCGGTATGCGGCCGCCTTCGGCCAGCATCAGCATCAGAAACGCGAGCACCAGCAGCACATGGGATGGCGCGAAAAAGTTCGCCAGCGGCGTTACCCAGTGTTGCTGGACGATGTACGGAATCGTCGATCCGGCAACGAAGGAGACTGTGAAGAACACGATCATGAACACCGGTTCGGCGAGAAAACCCACCATGCGCGTACGGCTGGCGCCCATCGCGCCGTAGGGATTAGCGGTGTCGCTGGCGGCGAGCGCCGCAAAGAATCCGGCCAGTGCCAACACGAAGCCGACGCCGAGCATGTCGCCCATGAATGCGAAGAACAGTGGATAGCTGGTGAGCACCGGAATCAGCAATGCGACAAAGACTGGCGCTACGAACACCACATACGGCGTGAACCGAAATATCCACGAACTGTCTTCCGAGACGATCTCGTCTTTGTGGAACAGCTTCCACAAGTCCCGGTACGGCTGAAAGATGCTCGGCCCGCGCTTGGACTGAACGATTTCCCTGAGGCGCGCCAATACGCCGGACACGAGCGGCGCGAAGCCAAGCACGACGATGACCTGCAGGATATTGAAAAGGATCCGATCGCTCATCTGAATATGAGCACCTGTGCGGCACAGTACGATCGTCGGGCGTGATCAACCGTCACGTCCAGCACCCGTCGCAACATTCGGCAACCTCCGACACTTGTTGTTCGCCGTCGACACGTCGGAGAGGAGCATAAAAAAACCTACGATAACGCCCTCATCGGCCGTGTCACGTAGGCATCATTAGCCTTGCGGCGGTTATTGTTGCGGGAGGCATGCCATCTCCCTATCCGCAATACTAGCCGTGGCCGGCAGCGCTGTAAACCAATTCGTCCAATGCACGGTTCAGAGGAACTGTTGGGGCGCCAGACGATTGGGCGAGCTGTTCCTGATTGGCCGTCCCCGGACGCGCGCCGACTGGCTCACCTCGTCGCGCACCTATGCATCCGGTTCGCCGAGAACGCCGAATTCGACCGGCGTTTTAACGTAGAAGATGTGCACACCTTGTTGATTCAGGTGGTCGAACAGACGCGTCGCCTCCTCTTCGGTGACGGCCATGACGACTTCCTGCGGTTGGTCGGCCAATTCGAAGAAGTGCGCCGAATGAATTCGCCGATGCTGGCCATAGCCTTCGCTGGCGGAAAAAATCGTCGCGCCTCGCACGCCGAGCTCGCGCGCCGTGAGCATCAGCCACTCCGCCATCGGCTTCCGTTTGAAGTGCCGGTCCTGCTGCGTGAAGAAAGTGATCTGGTAGCCGTTCATTTGCACCTCCGCCGACATGATCCGCCGACCGGATCAGCGATACCAGCGGTGATGGCACTGCTGCGCCGCCGCGAGAGGTTCGATTTTCGGCCGCCGCTTCTTTTCGGCACGAGCAAGGTCGTAGGCGACCTGTATTCGACGGCACCCGCGAGTATGGCAGCCACGGTGCATTGGTGACATGCTCCGGTGACCGATCAACCTGTGGAGAACGCACATGGGCCAGCGCATCGCAGACCTCGAGGAAATCACGCAGGTCGTGCAGTTGTATATCGACGGCGCCGGGGGCGATGTCGCCAAGCTCCGTGACGCGTTCCATCCCGACGCACGGATGTACGGACACATCGGCGACGTACAGCATGCGGTGCCGATTACCGATTTCTTCGACATGGTGGCCAATTCGAAGGCACCACTCGCGGGTCCCCGTTACAAGGCGCGCATCGTATCGATCGACGTCGTGGGTAATGCGGGTGTCGCCGTGCTCGCCGAGGAGGACTATCTCGGCTGCGACTTCGTCGACTATTTCTCGATGGCGCGAATCGGCGGGCAGTGGAAGATCGTCAACAAGACCTATGCGCATACGGGCGGCAAGCTGCCTGGCTGAGACTGCCATTAGCTTGAGCGCTCTGACCTACGATAGCTTGAGCCGCTTGATTGCCCGATCGATCTCAATCATCGCTTGCACTTTGCGTTTCAGCGCTTCCCCTTCGGCCTCGTCAAATCCGATGTCACGAAATTTCGTTTGGTGCCCGGGGCGGGAATCGAACCCGCACAGCCATACGGCCGAGGGATTTTAAGTCCCTTGCGTCTACCAGTTTCGCCACCCGGGCGCGCCTAACGACAGCCGGGCATCTTACGACCGTCACGTCGTCGCGTCCAAATCGTAGCCGTTTCGCCGCTTGGCAGATGATGATGATCCAACGATTTCAAGGTGTCGCAAAAGCCAGCTTGGATGATCTCAGAACGCCGTCGATGATTTGAGCGTTGCGCTACGGCCTCCAAACTGTTCATCATGACTCCGTTGATCTAGCGCGGATCAATGACGGGGGAGGAGCGCCAAAATCACGATGAGCGACGGTAGCAGACCCGGGCAGTCGGACTTTTCCAACGCCGAGATGGCGGCGATCGCGCATCTTTATCGCAGCGAAGTATATCGTTCGACGGTCTGGCGCACGCGACTGGACACGACGACGAACTGGTCGGTCGTCACCCTCGGCGTCGCGTTGTCTATCGCCTTCTCGTCACCCAATGCCTCGCCCTTGCCGTTGCTGCTGGTGGGCGTTCTGATTCTGCTGTTCCTGATGATCGAGACGCGACGGTATCGCTATTTCAACGTCTGGCGCGCGCGGTGCCGCTGGATGGAAAACAACCTCTACGTACCGATGCTGGATCAAGATGAAGCGCCGGACCCGAACTGGCGCAGCGTGCTCGCCAACGACTATCGTCGGCCGCGCTACCACGTCTCGTTCATGGCGGCGCTGGGCCGCCGGATTCGCCGAAACTACCTGTGGATTATCTCCATTCAGGCGTTCGCATTCGTCGGCAAGCTCCTCGTTCACCCGGGTTCGCCAACGACGCTCGAAGCGCTGTTCCGGCGTGCCGATGTCGGCCCGATCCCGGGTGAGATTGTGCTGTTGATCGGCGCGCTGTACGTTTCAGCGCTCGCCGCAATCGCGCTGTGGAGCGGTACCGCCGACAGTCGCAAATGGGGCGGCAAAACCGGCGGTGGAATGGGATGAACACGCTGCGCGCGATTCAATAGCCAACCACCTCACCGTCCTTGCGCATCTCCGTCGCCCCCCAGTAGACGTGTTGTTTCGCGTCGTATCGAATCGCTTCGTAGCCCCCGAACGCACCGGTCCCCGGCACGATCTTGTAGCCGCGCCTCGCAAGTTCGGCTTTCGTCGACGCACTGAATCCGGACTCCATCTCCACCATTCCGATGCCCTGCGACGCTTCGCCGGTCGGTTCGGCGTTGCCGTAGTGCCGCCACCGGGCCGCATCACCCGCCTCCTGCACGTTCATGCCGAAATCGATCATGTTCACCAGCACC
The DNA here is from genome assembly GCA_963735085.1 of uncultured Gammaproteobacteria bacterium. GTDB lineage: Bacteria > Pseudomonadota > Gammaproteobacteria > Pseudomonadales > Azotimanducaceae > DATJGR01. The sequence continues at coordinate 341,131 of CAVTJP010000002.1, read as the reverse complement.
TGCACGTGTCCCTGCGGCTGCATGTCTCCGCCCATCAGCCCGAACGACATCCACGGCGCGCCGTCCTTCATGACGAACGCCGGAATGATGGTGTGAAATGGTCGTTTACCCGGCGCGTAGACATTCGCATCGTTCGGGTTGAGGGAAAACAGCTCGCCACGGTCCTGGAACATGAAGCCGAGCCCATCTGCGACCAGCCCCGACCCCATGCCGCGATAGTTCGATTGGATGATCGACACCGTCATCCCGTCTTTGTCGGCGATCGTGAAATACGTGGTGTCGCCGCCGAACAGTTTAGGATTGCCCGGCCCGATATCGGGATTGGCGCGCCCTACTTTGATCAGTTTGCGACGCTCAGCGGCATATCCTTCGGAGAGCAGGCCCTTCATCGGCACGTCTACGAAGCGCGGGTCGGCGTAATACTTCGCGAGATCCTCATAAGCCAGGCGCTTGGCTTCGAGCATCACGTTGATCGCATCGGCGCTGCCGACGCCCATCTGCTTCAGATCGAATCCTGTGAGCAGATTGAGCATTTCCAATACGGCGAAGCCCTGGCCGTTCGGCGGCAGTTCGTAGACGTCGTAGCCACGATAATTCACCGACTGCGGCGTCACCCACTCACCGTGATAGTCCGCAAAATCCGCGTAGCGCAGATCACCGCCGATGCGTTTGAAGTACGCGTCGATCGTGCGCGCGATTGCGCCTTTGTAGAACGCATCGCGCCCGCCCTTGGCAATCAAACTCAGCGTGTGAGCCAGATCCGGATTGCGGAACACCTCGCCCTCGGCCGGCGTATGCCCCTCGATCAGATACGTCTTGCGCGCGTTTGCGCTCTCCTCGATCAGTGCGCTGCGTTTGTCGAACGCGGCAAAGTTACCTTTCCAGTATTTCGCAACGAGTTGCGTCACCGGGAAGCCGTTCGTCGCGTATGCGATTGCGGGCGCCAGATCGTCGCCGATCGGCAGCTTGCCGAATCGCTCGTGCAGCGCGAACCAGGTATCGACGGTACCGGGCACCGTCACGGGCAACGAACCCACGCTCGGGATGTGATCGATGCTGGTCATGCCAGCCTTCGCGTACGCGGCCTCGACCTGCGTCTTCATGCGCGCCAGATCGCGGCCTTTGGCCGAGGGGCCCGAGCCGTTGTAACCATAGAGTTTGCGTGTCTTCGGATCCCATACGATGACGAAACAGTCACCACCGATGCCGTTGAGCACCGGCTCCATCAGGCCGAGCGCGGCATTCGCCGCAATCGCCGCGTCCACAGCGCTGCCGCCCTGCTTCAGGACATCGATGGCAATCTGTGATGCCAGTGGTTGCTCGGTGGCGGCGATGCCGTGTTGCGCGAGAACGGGCGAGCGAGACGCCCACACGGCACCCGCATAACGATCGCCGCGCCCGACGCCGGCGTCCGCCAGCATCGTTGCAACCAGTCCCAACAGTCCGACCAAGGCGACGGTCGATCGAAGCCAGATCAACGAGCCGACTCCGTCCAACCGATCATCACGCACATGTGATTTCCTCTTCACGCTCTCCGCTACGCGGTCGCCGCGATTCTGAACGACGTTGCCCCAGTATGCGAATGCCCGATCCAGTATCGGTTTAGAGATACGCGCCTTCAGGTGACCGGCGATACGGCGTGATCTGCACCTTCAATGTCCAACTCGGAAAATTCCCCTGCTTGATCGACACGTACAGATCGCGCCGATGGTAATCGCCATCGAGGCCGGCCAGGCGGTCGGCCTCGGCCTGAGTCAGGCACCCGATGCCTTGATCGGTCTTGAAGTGGTACTTCACCCAGAGCGTCTCACCTTCTGCGCGCCACAGTCGAAATGCGAATCAGCGTATCGGTTGCGCTTGAAGGCTGGAACACCGCAGCCTTCGTGTATTGGCTCACGTCATGAGTCACTTTAAAGTGTCCGAATGCGCCACCGCCTTTCGCAGGTAGTTGGGCCGTCGGCACCAATGGTGACGCCTTTGTTTGGTGTTCACCGATCTGCTCTTCGTGCTTTCGCGATTGCACTACTGTGAGTTGAAACAATTCATTAATGAAATCGTTTGATCCGATACACTGGATAGGCAACCACTATGCAACCCTGCGACTGCTGGCGATCATGATCTTGCTGCAAGGCTGCGCATCGCTGCCGCCGCATCCTCAATCTCCGCCGGTGCGGGCATTGCCAGCCTGCGATAGCACCCGGCTCGATCGGACCATTGCTCCAGTGCTGGCAAGACACAGCGGCCAGTCGGGCTTCCATCTGCTGTCCAACGGCGTCGACGCATTCACACTGCTCGGTCTGTCCGCGCGTGCCGCCGGACGCAGCCTCGACGTGCAGTACTACATCTGGCACGACGATCTGACCGGACGGCTGCTCGCGCTCGCATTGCTCGATGCCGCCGATCGCGGCGTGCGGGTGCGCGTGCTGCTCGACGACATGGACGCGCGCGCCAAGAACTTCACGTTGGCTGCGCTGGCCGCACACCCGAACATCAGCGTGCGCCTGTTCAATCCGTTCGCCTCGCGTCGTGGATTGCTCAACAAAGGCATCGAAGCGTTGACCAGTTTTTCGCGCATCAACCATCGCATGCACAACAAAACCTGGATCGCAGACAACCGCTTCGTGATCTCCGGGGGGCGCAATATCGGAGATGAGTATTTCGCGGCCGGCGACGCCGTCAATTTCGTCGATCTCGATCTCGCAATCGTCGGTCCGGCGGTACAGCAGTTCAGCAACTCGTTCGATCGCTACTGGAACTCAGACATGGTCTGGCCGATCCAGAGCCTCAGCCCCAACAGTGTCAACGCAGAGGCGCTCGCGAAGCTGCGCAAAGAGGCGAATGCGTACCTCTCGGACGCGAAGAACGCGCCCTACGTCCAGGCATTGGAGGCCGACGATGCGGTGCAGTCGGCACGCACCAGCCTCGTCCCGATGCAATGGACGACGAACTGGCAACTGCTGAGCGACATGCCCGACAAAACCGGTCAGCACAAGCCACCGCGTCAAAGTTCGGCCGTGCTACAGGGCCTGGGCAAGGCGATCGATGCCGCTCAACGGGACGTGGTTTTGATCTCGCCGTATTTCGTTCCGGGACGCGGTGGAACGAAGCAACTCGTGAGCGAAGCGCAATCGGGCCGCAGCGTGCGAATCCTGACCAATTCGCTGGCCGCCAACGACGTTGTCGCGGTGCACGGCGGTTACGCGAAATACCGCAAGAAGCTGCTCAAAGGCGGTGTCGAGTTGTGGGAACTCAAGCCGGAGGGGAGCGAGTCCAGTAAGGCCAGCGTGAGCCTGTTCGGTTCATCGGGGGCCAGCCTGCACACGAAGGCGGCGGTGATAGACAACAGCACCGCATTCGTCGGTTCGTTCAATCTCGATCCGCGCTCGATTTCACTGAACTGCGAGCAAGGCGTGCTGGTCAGCGACCCGGTGATCGCCGCCCAGGTAACGAAGCTGTTCAACCAGATGATCGCGCCGTCGAGCGCCTGGCGTGTGAAACGCAACGCGGATGGCGCACTGCGCTGGAGCGACGGAACGCAGACGTTCCGTCACGACCCGCAAGCCAGCTTCATGCGCCGCATAGAGGCGATGCTGGCGCGCTGGCTACCGATCGAGCCGATGCTTTAGTCATGCATGCACTAGACCGCGATGTTCGCCCGCCTGGCAGCGAGTTGATCCTGGAAACCCGCGCGCTGACCAAGCAGTTCAAAGGCTTCGTCGCCGTCAGCAACGTCGACCTGCGCGTGCGCCGCGGCAGCATTCATGCGCTGATCGGCCCGAACGGTGCCGGCAAGACGACCTGCTTCAATCTGTTGACGAAATTTCTGGCACCGACATCGGGTGAGATCCTGTTCGAAGGCAACGACATCACGCGCGAGCAGCCCGCGGCAATTGCCCGCCGCGGCGTGATCCGCTCGTTTCAGATATCAGCGGTGTTCCCGCATCTGTCGGTGCTCGAGAACGTGCGCGTGGCGCTGCAGCGTAAGCTCGGCACGTCGTTTCATTTCTGGCGCGCGGAGCGCAGTCTGCACACACTCAACGCCCGCGTGATGGAGTTGTTGAGGCAGGTTGACCTAGAGCGGTTTGCGCACTCCCCCGCCGTCGAACTGGCGTACGGGCGCAAGCGCGCGCTGGAGATTGCAACAACGCTGGCAATGCAACCGAGCCTGATGCTGCTCGACGAACCCACACAAGGCATGAGCAGCGAAGACGTCGACCGCGTCCGCCATCTGATCAGGCAAGCGGCGGATGGCCGCACGGTATTGATGGTGGAGCACAACATGAGCGTGGTGTCGAGCCTCGCTGACAACATCACTGTGCTGCAGGCCGGCACCGTGCTGGCCGAAGGTTCCTACGAGACGGTGTCGAAAGATCCGGCTGTGATCGAAGCGTACATGGGTAGCGCAACCGCAGCGCTGCAAGGCGCTCATTGATGACGCAGGCTCTACTTGAAGTCGCTGATGTGCATGGCTGGTACGGTGAATCGCACGTGCTGCACGGCGTCAATTTTCGCGTCGACGAAGGCGAAGTGGTCACGTTGCTGGGGCGCAACGGTGCCGGACGCACGAGTACGTTGCGCGCGGTGCTCGGCCTGATCGGCAACCGAACCGGCTCGATCAAGGTGCGCGGAGTCGAAACCATCAGCAGGCGCACCCACACGATTGCCCGCCTCGGCATCGGTTATTGCCCCGAGGAACGTGGCATCTTCGCCAGCCTGTCGGCGCAGGAAAATCTGCTGCTGCCACCGGTGCTGCGCGACGGTGGCATGAGCGTGGAGCAGATCTATCGCATGTTTCCGAATCTGCGCGAGCGCGCATCCAGCCAGGGTACGCGCCTGTCCGGCGGTGAGCAGCAGATGCTCGCGATCGCGCGCATCCTGCGCACCGGCGCGCGCCTGTTGCTGCTCGACGAGATCTCAGAAGGTCTCGCCCCGGTGATCGTGCGCAAGCTCGCCGATATGGTGATGACCTTGCGCACGCAGGGTTACACGATTGTGATGGTCGAACAGAATTTTGAATTTGCGGCGGAACTCGCCGACCGCTTTCTGGTGATGGAACACGGCCAGGTGGTCCAGGCGTTCACGCGCGACGAATTGCCGGCGCGCCGCGACACGCTGCACGAGTACCTCGGCATCTGAAACCCGGCATCGGCTATCCTTTTCCGATTTACAGGAGTCCCGCATGAATCCGAAAGCAATCATCGTGATGGGCAGCATCGCTGCGCTGAGCCTGTTCAGTTTCAGCGGCCCCGCGCAGGCGCAGATCTCCGGCAACGTCATTCGCATCGGCTTCATCACCGACATGTCCGGGCTGTATGCCGACATCGACGGCGCAGGGGGTGTCGCGGCGATCAAGATGGCGATTACCGACGCAGGCGGCGCGATCGACGGTGCGAAGATCGAATTGCTGGTCGCCGATCATCAGAACAAGCCCGACATCGGTGTGGTGAAAGCACGCGAATGGTTCGACACCGAGAATCTCGACATGCTGATCGGCGGCACGAATTCGGGCGTCAACCTGGCGATGGCCAAGGTGGCGGCGCAGAAGAAAAAGCCGTTCATGGTGGTCGGTGCGGGTACCTCGGCACTCACCAACGAACAATGTTCTCCGTACACCATTCATTACGCGTTCGACACGGTCGCACTCGCCAAGGGTACCGGCAGTGCGGTCGTTAAAGCCGGCGGCAAGAGCTGGTACTTCCTGACCGCGGATTACGCGTTCGGTCATGCGCTGGAAGCCGATACGGCCAAGGTCATCAAGGCCGGTGGCGGCACCGTGGTCGGCGAATCGCGCGCGCCGCTGAACACCAGCGACTTTTCGTCCTACCTGCTGCAGGCACAATCCAGCAAAGCGCAGATTCTCGGCCTCGCCAACGCCGGCGGCGACACCGTCAACGCCATCAAAGGTGCTAACGAATTCGGCATCAACCAGACGATGAAGCTCGCCGGACTGCTGCTGTTCATCAACGACATCCACGCAGTTGGTCTGAACGCTACGCAGGGCATGTACCTGACGACCAGTTGGTACTGGGACCACGACGCCGAGACGCGCGCCTGGAGTCAGCGCTTCTATGCCACGATGAAGCGCATGCCGTCGTCGCTGCAGGCGGCCGACTATTCGGTTGCGCGCAACTATCTCCAGGCTGTCGCCGCACTCGGCAGCGATGACGGTGAACAGGTCAACAGCTATCTGCACGGACACAAGATCAACGACATGTACGCCAAAGGCGGCTATGTACGGCCCGACGGCCGCATGGTGCACGACATGTACCTGATGCAAGTGAAGACACCGGCGCAATCGAAACGGCCGTGGGACTATTTCAACGTGGTCACCACCATCAAGGGCGAAGACGCGTTCACAACCAAGGCGGACTCGACCTGCAAACTGTGGAAATAACGAGATAGCGAAGGGGAGCCGCTGCGCTGCTTCGTCGTCTCAACGCGACCGGGCGACAAAACGGCAAAACGTTCATCCCTGATCTGGCTTCAATGGACATCTTCGGCATACCGATCCAGGCGTTCCTCGGCCAGCTGTTGCTCGGCCTGGTCAACGGCTCGTTCTACGCGATGCTGAGCCTTGGCCTGGCCGTGATCTTCGGTTTGCTGGGTATTGTTAATTTCGCGCATGGCGCCCTGTATATGCTGGGCGCGTACGTCGCCTGGATCGGCTTGGACCGTTTCGGCATCAACTACTGGCAGGCGCTGCTGCTGGCGCCGCTGCTGATCGGTGTCCTGGGCATGCTGATAGAACGCACGTTGTTGCGGCGTTTGTACAAGAGCGATCCGATCTACGGCCTGCTGCTGACGTTCGGTCTGGCGTTGATCGCCGAAGGCGTGATGCGCGAACAGTTCGGCGTGTCCGGTCAGGCATACCCGGTGCCGGACGCGCTGCGCGGCGCATCCAATCTGGGCTTCATGATCCTGCCCAACTATCGCGCATGGATTGTGCTGGTGTCGCTTGGCGTATGCCTCGGCACCTGGTTTTTCATTGAGCGCACGCGGCTGGGTGCCAACCTGCGCGCCGCCACAGAGAACCCTGCGCTGGCGCAGGCGTTCGGCATCAACGTGCCGTTGATCGTGATGTTCACTTATGGGTTCGGTACCGGCCTTGCGGCACTGGCCGGGGTGTTGGCCGCACCGGTCATTCAGGTTACGCCGCTGATGGGCAGCCACCTGATTATCGTCGTCTTCGCCGTCGTCGTGATTGGCGGCCTCGGCTCGATTTTCGGTTCGATAGTCACCGGGCTGGCGCTCGGCCTGATCGAGGGGCTCACCAAGGTGTTCTACCCCGAAGCGGCGAACGTGATCGTGTTCGTCGTTATGGCGATCGTCCTGATGGTTTCCCCGTCCGGTCTGTTCGGCCGGGATACGCAGTGACGCCCAACGACGTAACACAGGCGAACCGGCGTGCGCGCTGCGTCTGGCTCGCCGGCCTGATTCTGCTCGGGGTGGCGCCGTTCATCGGTCTGTATCCGTTGTTCGTAATGAAGGCGCTGTGCTTCGCGATCTTCGCGTGCGCCTTCAACTTGTTGTTGGGGTTTACCGGGTTGCTGTCATTCGGCCATGCTGCGTTCCTCGGCGCGGGCGCGTACGCGACCGGCTGGCTGGTGCGCAGTGCCGGTCTGCCGCCGGGGCTCGGGATCCTCGCAGGCACCGCATTTGCTGCAACACTCGGGCTGGTGATGGGCTCAATCGCGATTCGCCGTCAGGGTATCTATTTCGCAATGATCACGTTGGCAATGGCGCAGATGATTTACTTCGTCTGGCTGCAGGCGCCGTTCACCGGCGGCGAGGACGGCTTGCAGGGTGTGCCACGAGGGATGCTGTTCGGCGTGCTGCCACTGGCCGAGCCACTGGTGATGTACTACTTCGTGTTGACGGTGTTCGTCGGGGTATTCCTGTTCATCGTACGCATCGTCCATTCGCCGTACGGGCAGGTGCTCAAGGCGATCCGTGAAAACGAACCGCGTGCCGTATCGCTGGGCTACGACGTCGATCGGTACAAGTTGCTCGCCTTCGTGCTGTCGTCAGGGCTTGCCGGTCTCGCCGGGGCACTAAAGGCCGTCGTGCTCGGCTTCGCGTCACTCACCGATGCGCACTGGTCGCTGTCCGGCGAGGTCGTACTGATGACCCTGCTGGGGGGCATGGGTACGTTCACCGGGCCGGTACTTGGCGCATTCACGATCAGCGGACTGCAGGATTTCCTGGCCGACCGCGCCGGCTCGTGGGTCAGCGTGATCATCGGCGTGATATTCGTGGTGTGCGTGGTGGCGTTCCGGCGCGGCTTCGTCGGTGAGTTGCTGACTTGGCAGCAGCGTCGGCGAAGACGTTAACCTGCTCGTCTCAACTCAACCCCAACCGATACCACGACTTTAAGGCGCGTCTACGCCTGCTCGAACGCGGGCAGTATGTTCGCATTCTGACGAAACAGATTGTTGGGATCGTAGCGTCGCTTGATCTGCCGCAATCGCGCGTAGTTGCTGCCGAACGAGGCGCGGATTTTCTCTGGATTGTCGTCACTGGACGCGTGATTGAGATACACAGTCTGGTCCAGTTCGCCTTCTGAACGCTGCCAGAATTCTCGAACCCAACTGATACGCGCGGGCGATTCGTCTGCGTGCTCCCAGCAGCCGATCGCGTCGAAATCCCATTGCGGTTCGCGAGCCGAAAATGCAGTCGCATCGGGTGCCACGCGCGTCGCCGCCCCGTTCAGATAGAACAGCAGAAATGTATCGCGCGGCGAGCCGAAGTCACCGGCGCCGTCGATCATTGCATCGATGAATTTGTCGCTGAGACGCCGCGTGAACGCAGACCGCCAGTAACGATGCAGGCCGTGCACTGCGGCTGGATCATCGAGGAGTGACTGGCGCTGGCAATAGTTCATCGGCCCGGTCAGGTTGGCCATCGGCTCACCGAGCGCGGCCGTGATGGGCGCAAACGTTCGCACCGCCGCATCGATATTGCCGGTGTAGCCGGGGATCAGCGCGACCACACGACTACCATCCGGAGCAGTGAGACAGCCGGCGGCCAGACCCGCTGCATCCGGTAACTCTGCACAGAAGTCTCGATAGAACTGCAGCACATCGCGTCCGCGCGCAAGCGGATAGAGCAGCAAGCCGCCGAACACGTCCGTGGCTGGATGCAGACGGTATTCGAACGATACCGCCACGCCGAAATTGCCGCCGCCGCCGCGCAACGCCCAGAACAGGTCCGGGTTCAGCGCTTCGCTGACGGTCAGAAACGAACCGTCCGCGGTGACCAGGTCTACCGACAAGAGATTGTCGATCGTCAGGCCGTGCAGACCATGCAACCAGCCCAGGCCGCCGCCCAGCGTCAATCCACCGATCCCGGTGTTGGAGACGGTGCCGCCGGTCGTCGCGAGACCGAAGGCTTGTGTTTCATGGTCCAGGTCACGCCACAACGCGCCACCTTCAGCGCGCCCGATGTGCGTCGTTGGATCCACGCGGATGCCTTTCATCATCGACAGGTCGAGCACCACACCGCCGTCGTTGGTGGCGTAACCGGGTGCGCCGTGTCCACCGCCACGCACCGACAGCTTCAGATTATGGTGTCGCGAGAAGCCAACCACCCGTTGCACGTCGCAGACACCGGCACAGCGCGCGATCAGCGCAGGTCTGCGGTCGATGTTGGCATTCCAGACACGCCGCGCGGTGTGGTAGCCGTCATCCAGAGGCTGCAACAAGGTTCCTCGCAGTGACGCGCGCAGCGCCATCACGGTGTCGTCGGCGATTTCCGTCTGCTCGCCGTCCAGCGTCACCACTACTGCGTTCATCAGGTTGCCTTTATCGTTGGCGGGTACTCAGGGTGCCGGCTTCTTCCGAAGTTCTACGGCGCAGCCGGCACCTATCCATCACACGCCATACAGACGGTTCACTTCAGCTTGAGTTGTGTCGAGCGCTCGTCTTCCATCATTTCTCTGATCTTCTTGCCCGCGCGCTGGAAGTCGCTTTGCGCGCGGTCAAAATCACTCCAACTGGTCGCGGTCACCTGGCGGTAGAGCAGTACCTTGTCGTCGAAGTGAAAAGCCATGAGTACGGGAATGTTCTTGTATTGCTTCAGCAGCTCCTGGAGCTTTTTCTTGTCTGCGTTCTTCAGGTCGACGGTCGTGCCGTCGGGCAAACTGCCTTCTTCAGTGGCGCTGAACTGCTTGGTATCGGTCACGTTGTACATCTGGTCGCCGTAGACGATCGTCTTGCGGGTGTCGTACACCTTGGTGCTGCCGCAACCGGTAGCGACCGCACAGATCACACCGAACAACAACAGGCCGAAGGCAGCACGTACGTGTTGGCTGGTCATGAAGATGGCTCCCGTAGTTCTGATTGGAGGAAAGGACCCCTGTCATTGTAGCCGGAATTGCAACAATAGCCGGCTAAACCAATCGGCTAGCCGGGGCCGGCAGGCACCGCGAGCAACGCGCATCCGGCACGCCGCAACACGCGCTCCGTCGTGCTGCCGTTCAGCGCTTCGAAAACGCCCGATCGTCCCGCCGTCGGCATCACGATGAGTTCCGCCTTGACGAACTCCGCCGCCGCGGCGATTTCGACCACCGGGTCACCGTCGCGATGCATTCGCGCGAACGACCACCCTTCACCGGCCGGCGTGCGAACCTTCGGCGCGTTGCGTTCCTCGCCGACGTGCAGCAGGGTGATCGGGACCTCTCCATCTCCAACGATCGTGGCGACACGCGTCGCGAATTCGATCGCTGTACTCGGGTCGGGCGAATGATCGATGGGGACCAGTATGTTGTTCAGCGTGAGGTGGCCGTCGGCGATCGATACGATGTCGCGATCTGCCTCGTTCGGCACGAACAGCGTCATCGTCCGCGACCGGCGCGCCATGGCCTCGGCGACCGAGCCTCGCAACCAGCGCGCCGCGCCCTCACGTCCTTCGGTAGCGACGACGAGCAGGTCGGCCGGTTCGTCTTCGAGATGGGTCGCGATGGCAGCCGCTGGAAAGCGGCTCGCAATCGACACCTTGGTAACTTGTACGCCGAGTTGGTCGCCGACGTCTGCTTGAGAACTGCCGGGCGCCAGCAAGCCCCAGCGCTCCAGGACCCCCCGCACATGCGGAAAGCGTTGCCAATCGGTGTCGTGGTTTGTGCCCACGTGCAGGATCGTGAGGCTTGCGCGACGGATCGCCGCGATTGCGAGCGCGTGCGCGAATGCGCGCTCACTTGCAGGGGAAAAGTCGGTCGCGTGAACCACCGACTCGATGAACGATGACGAATCGTCCGTTTGAAATGCCACGACGCGTTGCACCTCGACTTGATGGGGACAGAGGGCGTTAGCCTAATTCACTCGACCGCTTCGGCGCAGCCAGAAATAGCGACATACCGCGCCGCGGTTGGTGGGCTTACAGCCCCGACGGCGGCGAATACACGAAGCCGGCGTTCAGTGCGTGCAGCACCGCATCGTCGCGGTGATAGATGTCGTTCAAGAACGTGTACTCGCGACCACCGTCGAATGCCACCGTCGTCAGATACACAATCAGCACGGGTACGGGACGCCGCAACGAAATCTTCTCGGTCTGTTCGCTGTCGAGCGCCTGCTTCAGGGCCGCGGGTGTCCACTTTGGATCGCCTTCGAGCAGTATGTTGGCGAGTTCGAACGGGTGTTCGACGCGAATGCAGCCGGAACTGAACGCGCGTTCGTTGCGATTGAACAGGTCGCGCAACGGCGTGTCGTGCAGGAACACGAAATGGCTGTTCGGGAACATGAATTTGATGCGGCCCAGCGCGTTCGTTGGGCCGGGGCGCTGCCGTAGCATGTACGGGAAGTTCTTCGCCGTGACGTGCTGCCAGTCGATGGTGGACGGATCGACGACGCGCCCACTGTTGCGGTCGACAACGTCCATGCGTTCTTGGGTGAGATAACTCGGGTCGCGGCGCAGCGCGGGCAAACTATCTTCGTGCAAGATCGTCGGCGGCACCGTCCAGTCCGGATTGACGACGAGGTATGTCATCTCGGCGCGGAAGGTCGGTGTCGCCCGGTACGGCTTGCCGACGATCGCGCGCGCGGTCCAGCGCACGCGGTCGTCTTCGGTGTAGTAAACGCGATAGCCGGCAATGTTGACCGCGACGAAGCGCGGTGTGAGTTGGACGAGCACCCAGCGCAACCGCTCGAGGTTGACGCGCAGGCGATCGACCAGCGCACTGGCCGGAACGTTGAGCGCGTCGAGCGTCTTCGCGCCTACCGCGCCGTCGGCGCCGAGTCCGTGGCGTGTCTGGAACGCACTCACCGCCTTCGCGAGCGTCTCATCAAATGTGTTGGGATCGCCGGCCGTGTCGGATTCGAAGCCTTCGGCGGCGAGCCGCGCGCGCAACGCCGCCACACGCGGGTCCACAACGCCGAGCTTCAACGTCGCGCCGGCCGGAAGCGTTTTCCAACCGCTGGCGGCGGCATATCCGCGATAGCGCGCGAGCACCACGCGCATCGCGTTGTACACCGCGCCGTGGCCGACTTCGACCGCGAGTTGCGCAGCCAGATCCGGCGCTGCAAGAATCCGCTCGAGCGCTGCATACGGCCCGCCATTCGACACGCTGCGCGCGTAGTTCCACGACGAATCGAGCTGCTGCGGATTCACTTTGCCGAAGCGACAGTCGTACGCGTAACGCAAGAACGCTTCGGTGAACTCGGCATCAGCGTCGATGCGCGCGGTGCCGGACAAGCCTGACAGCGGCGGCAGTGCGGTCAATTGCGCGTCCAGATAATCGGCTGGCGTGAGTCCCTGGGTGCCGGCGGAACGGACGATTTGGATGAACGCGGCGGCGCGCGCGTCGTCCCACGCGAGCGCGAAGCCGCGCTGCTGATAGAAGTGCAGCAGCACGTCCGGCGCCGCGAACGACACCGGCGTTACGGCGCCCACCGAAGTCAGCTCATCAAGGCGGTGCTGAACTGCGCCGGGGTCGGGCGCCGCGGCGGCGGATACGCCGGACACCACGAATCCGAGCACGGCGACGGCCGCCAGCAGCGCGCGGCGACAACCGTCGAGCAACGCAACCAGTGGTCTGCCCCGCCATCGAAACGATCGGTTGCCATAGGCGCTGGCAACCGGCACAGGGCCATTCGGTATGAAGTGGGCGTAGTTGGTCATCCGTGTGAACCCGGGTCTTGCAGGCGCGCCGAAAGATCAGGCCGGCGTTTTTATCACACCCACATTGGCAAGTCGCTCGTGCACACATGAAGATGCAAATGATGAAGCGGCGAATCAATTTGCATGTCGGCGACCCTTCGGGGAAGCTGTCGGCCGACTCGGATTGTAGCCAGGCAAGAAAAAAGCATTCATGAGCACGCGGAAATCTCTGATCGTTCTGACCGCCACGCTCGCGCTGTTGGGTTGCGAACACCCGAGCGCAGCCCCCGACGCGACCACGGCGGCGCCGACAGCGCCGACGGCCGCCGCCAAATCTGCGATGGCGGCCACCGACGACGACAGCATCCCGCTGGTGAAACCAAGCGATCCACCCAGCTTTGTCTACCCTCAACGGCGCATCTCGGACGGTTACACGATCGTGATCTATGCACCGCAGTTCCGTCGTTGGGACAATTTCGAAAAGATCGAGGATTGGACCGCCGTCAAGGTGACGTCGCCGGACGGCAAGACCATCCGCTACGGCACTGCTGCGATCAGCGGCGATACCGACATCGACCTCGACAAGCACCTCGTTACGATCACCAAACCGAGAGTCGAAGACGTCGTGTTCGTTGGCACTTCGACGCCCGCCGAGACCGAAGCCGTCAAAGACATGGTGACACGACAGAAGATCGAAGTGCCGGTCGAACTGATCCTCGCCTACCTCACCGACGATGTGCTGGACAAACCGCCGCCGCCGGGCTTCAGCATCAAACCGCCGAAGATCGTCGTTGTCGAAACGCCAACGGTGCTGCTGTTCGTCAACGGCAAGCCGGTCAGCAACGATCTGGCCGGCACCGGCCTGAAGCTCGTCGTCAACGCGAACTGGCCGGTGTTCCAGGACACCGCATCGGGCGCCTATTTCTTCCTCAACGATACGCAATGGCTGACGGCGACATCGCTCGCCGGACCGTGGACAGCCACGATCTCGCTGCCGGCCGGTTTCGACAAGCTGCCGAACGACAAGGGCTTCGAGTCGGTGCGGAAAGCTTTGCCACCCAGAAAATCGGACACGCCGGCACCGGCGGTGATCCTCGCGAACGAACCGGCCGAACTCATCGTCACCGGCGGCGCGCCAAACCTCCAAACCATCCCTGAGACCGACGGACTCGAATACGTCACGAACACATTGAGCCCGCTGTTCCGCAATGGTAAGGCGTGGTACTACCTGGTCTCCGGTCGCTGGTTCACCACCAGCAACTTGACGAAGGGGCCGTGGACGTTCGTGAAGGATCTGCCGGCCGGCTTCGCGAAAATTCCGACTAACTCACCCGTCGCGGCCGTACGCAGTTCGGTACCGGACACCGTCGAAGCACGCTTCGCCGCGCTCGAATCGTTGCTGCCGACGAAGACCCGCACGAAAGTCGGCGCGAAGGCGCCGGTCGAAGTGAGCTATTCAGAGGAGCCGAAATTCGAACCGATCGGCGGCACCCAGGTGTCGCGCGCGGTGAATTCGTCCAGCGACGTGATTCTGTTCAACGGCCAGTACTACCTCTGCTATGCAGGCGTCTGGTATCTCGGATCGTCACCGACCGGACCGTTCACCGTGACAGCGTCGGTGCCGGAAGAAATCTACCAGATCCCGCCGAGTTCGCCGTCGTATGCAGTCACACAAGTGACCGCGGCGGAATCGACCCCGACCGAAGTCGTCTACACGTACCCGCCCTCCTACACGTCGAGCATATGGGTCGTCTACGGCGTACCTTACTACGGCACCGGTTGGTACTACCCGCCCTATATATATGGTGGCTACTACTATCCGTACTGGGGGTCGTACGGGCACGGCAGTTGGTACAACCCGGTAACCGGCGGCTTCGGTTCACGCTCGGTGTGGTATGGACCGTACGGCGGCTACTCGTACACGCGAGGGTACAACCCGCGAACGGGGCGCTACGGCTTCAGCGAGGCAGCCTGGAACGGTAACGGTTGGGCCCAGTACGGCGAGAAGTTCAACCCGCGTAGCGGTGTCTACACCGAGACGAATCGGAACTACAACTACCACTCCGACGAATATCACGCGGAACGTCAGAAGGCCGGCCCGAACGGTGGCTGGACGGCAATGGATCGCCAGGTCGACTTCCAAACCGGCAATTCGCAGGTGAAGCGCGCAGGCTCCGGCGGCGGATCGAGCGTCATCAATCGTTCGTTTGACAACGGCCAGATGACCTCGTCCGGCACGATCACCAGCGGCGACGGCCGGGCCGCGACGATTTCCGGAGACCACAACCTCGCCGGCGGTACGACGACGATCAACGGATCAGAAGGCGGCAGCGGCACGATCAATCGTGAGAATACCGCCGCCGGTGCGAACCGTCAGGGCAGCTACACAAACGCCAACGGTGACACGCTCAATACCGATACGACCCGGCGCGGTACGTCGAGCAAGACCGATTTCGATACCTCCGGCGGCGCAAGTGGCTCGTCAATCAAGAACAACGGCAATCGCACGACGATCGGCCAAAGCGGCTCGGGCGACGTCTACGCCGGTCGCAACGGCGACGTCTACAAGAAGTCCGACAATGGTTGGCAACAGTACGACCCGAAGAATGGTTGGCAGGGTGTGCAAACCGAGGAACTCAAGCCATCCCGCAGCAGCGCAAACGCGGCCGCCAATTCGGCGAATCGCCGTAACTCTGCGCAGACCCGTTCGAACAACTCCCTGGGCAGCAGTAGCTACAACCGCTCGAACGACATGCGGCAACTCAACCGCGACTACAGCGCGCGCCAATACGGCACGCAGCGCTATCAGCAGCGGCAGAGCGCCGGCGGGATGCGTGGCGGCATGCGCGGCGGTGGGATGCGCGGCGGCGGCGGACGGCGGCGCTGAGCCTTTGCGGAGGAACTCATTTCCATGATGAAGACGACAATCACCTGCGGTATCGCTCTACTGTTCGGCGCGTCGCTCGCGCTCGCCGCAGACGCGCCGAACGCCACAGCAGATGCCACGCTGCAACGCGACATTCAGATCGCCGGATCGCAAACCGAAGCATCGCGGCAGGCAACCATGGTCGCGAACCTCCCACTGACCGACGCACAAGCAACGGCCTTCTGGCCCGTGTACCGCGAATACCGGGCTGAGGTCGGCGTGCAGAACGGTCGCTTCGTGCAGCTGGTCAAGAATTACTCGAACGACTTCGACCACATGACCGCTTCCGAGGCGAAATCGCTGACGTCGACCTATCTCGACATCGCACAGAAAAAGCTCGATCTGAAGAAAAAATACGCCAGGAAGTTCGAAAAAGTACTGCCCCCCATATTGGTCGCGCGCGCGTTGCAGACCGAGCAGAAGCTCGACGCGATGCAGGAATTCACGATCGCGCGGATGATTCCGTTGGTACCGTCCGCCGGCGGCTGAATACGCTTTTTCGCGTTCGTGCGGACAGGAAACATGATCGCCAGCGACCGCCCACTGACACCGAGTGCGAGGCACTCGGCGCCCTACCAACATGTGTACCCACCGTCCACGAGCACGATGCTGCCGGTCATCAGGCTTGCTGCGTCGGATGCGAGAAACAGAACTACTGATGCGACTTCGTCGACGCGGCCGAGGCGGCCCATCGGCGTTCCGCCAATCCACGCATCAAACATCACGCGATTTTCCTTCACGAACGCGTTCAGCGGCGTCTCGATGTACGTCGGCGCCACCGCATTCACGCGCACGCCGCGGCCGCCCCACTCCGCCGCCAGCGACTTCGTAAGATGATGTACCGCCGCCTTCGATGCGTTGTAGTAACTCTGCGCCTGCGGCTTGTTGACGATGAATCCAGACATCGAACCGATGTTCACAATGGCGCCCGACCGCGCAGCGAGCATGTGTTTGCCGAACGCGCGGCAGCACCAGAAGGTGCCATTCAGATTCACGTCGATGACGTTCAGCCAATGCTCGTCGGCAACGTCTTCGGCCGGCATTTCACTTCGGGCAATGCCGGCATTGTTGACGAGAATCGCTACGCCCCCATAGCGAGCCGTCAGGCGATCGGCAGTTTCGGACACACGCGTCGAATCCGTCACGTCCATCACGATACTGTCGGCATCGTAGCCTTTGGTCGCAAGCGCGATGCGACCCATCTCAGCCGTGTCGCCATCGCGTTCCGCGATGACCACCCTGGCCCCCGCTTCGGCCAGGGCTTCAGCACAAGCGAGACCAATTCCTTGGCCCGCACCTGTCACCACGGCGGTTCGGCCGTCGAGGCTGAATTTGTCGAGGTACATCGCTTGGTCCTCCGTCGATCGCCGTTCCCGGCACCCGTGGCGATGATCCCCATATTGGGCGTAGCCTTCCACCGGTCCAGCGCGTAGAAAGATCCTCCAACGAGAAATAGATTAGAGAGCCAGTACTAATCGACACGCAAAACCGGATTCGCCTGAAGTGGCACATGCTGCGTAGACGCAAGTCGGACCCACCGTTCCTACGCGCCAACCTCGTCGCCGCACTGCACAGTGGTGCCGCGTGCGAGGTCGATATCCGCTTCACCCGGGACGGGCACCCGCTATGCCTGCACGACGCGCGGCTCGATCGCGAGACAACCGGCACCGGCCGGGTCGATGCGGCGACGCGGGTCGAAGTGGAGCGTCTGCGCCAACGAGGCTCCAATGGTGCGCCGCTCGCCGATGCGCCATTGTTTCTCGACGAGATCGTCGACACCGTCGCCGGTGTCGTGGTCGACGAATCAGCGCTCGTACAACTCGACGTGAAGACGCGTGCCGACGCGCTGACCCGAGATGGACTCGACCGCGTAGCCCGATTGCTCGATGGATACGCCGACACGTTCATTGCGAGCGCGTACGAATGGGACACCGTGCAGCGTTTCGTCGAAGCGGCGCCTGAGTTGCATGCCGGATTCGATCCGCTCGCTTTCTATCCGCGCGACTACGCACTCGACGCAGATGGCTTCCGCAGCCTCGCCGCGCGTACCCGCGCAACGGCGCCGACCGCCACCTTTTATTACCTGGAAGCGAATTTGATCCTCGCCGCACACGAGCGCGGCGTCGACCTCGTCGCCGAGGTCGGCCTCGCCGGCGCACACGTGGACGCCTGGACCGTCGACGCCGACCGACCGCACCTCGAAGCGGTGCTACGCCGGCTGATCGCCGTCGGCTGCTTCCAGCTCACCAGCAACGATCCCGAGCAAATGGCCCAGCGTATTCGTCTGCTCACCTGACCCTCAGCGCGCGTGAGTTCGAGCATAGCCATGGCGTCGCCCTTCGCAACATCAGCCTTGCTTAGTCAACGGTCTCAGCACCAGTTCGACGCGACGGTTCGCTTGCCTGCCGTCCGGGGTATCGTTGGGTGCGATCGGGTACTGCGGACCCATACCCTGGGTTTGCAGGCGTGCCGGCAAAATGCCCTGGTTCTGCAGATATTGCCCGACAGACGCCGCGCGCGCCTGCGACAGTCGCATGTTGAGTTCCATGGAGCCGGTGCTATCCGTGAAGCCGACGACGTCGACCAACGTCTTCTCGTATTCCTTCAGCACCAGCGCAACGGAATTCAGCACCGGATAGAACTGCGACATCACGTCGGATTGATTGCTCGCGAACGTGATGTTGCCCGGCATGTTCAAGATCAGATTATCGCCGCTGCGCGTGACGCTGACCCCGGTGCCGGACAGTTGCTGGCGCAGTTTTGCCTCCTGTTTGTCCATGTATTTGCCAGTCGCACCGCCGGCCAACGCGCCAACGCCGGCACCGATCAGCGCGCTTTCACGCGAGCCTCCGGCCAGCGCACCGATGAGCGCACCTGCGATGGCACCCACGCCGGCACCTTTGGTCGTCTTGCTGGTCTGTTGCTCGCCCGTGTAAGGGTTCGTCGTCTGACATGCACCCAGCAACAGGCTCGCCAACACAACCGCGGCGACCGGAAGAAAGGTTCGATTCACAGCCACTCCTCGATACTCCTCAACATTAATTCGGCAATTCGGCGCGACATTGTCGTCGGCTTGCCAGGGAACGCAAACCCTGCAGCACTCCAACACGAAGCGCTCCTCCCAATCAAAATGCGCGTCGCCATTTGGCAAGTATGTGTCGTTGAATGCGAAGCCGGCACGCACCGGTCCTTCTAGAGTGGTTCCGTCATTCACCTGACGGAGCAATGAGATGAATTTCCTGGACGGTTCCCTGTTTCCCGAGAACCAGCAGAAGCTGGTCATTACTGCCGCACCGTATGGTCCGGAATGGAGTCCCGAGGACTTCCCCGAAGACATCCCGGTCACGATGGATGAGCAGATCCAGAAGGCGGTGGATTGCTACAACGCCGGCGCCACGGTGTTACACCTGCACGCCCGCGAAAACGACGGCAAGGGTTCGAAGCACTTGTCGCGCTTCAACGAACTGCTCGCCGGCGTGCATGCCGCGGTGCCCGAAATGATCGTGCAGGTCGGCGGTTCGATCTCGTTCTCTCCGCAAGGCGAAGGGGAAGTTGCGAAGTGGCTGTCGGACGACACGCGTCACATGCTCGCGGAACTCGAGCCGCGACCGGATCTGCAACGTGCCATTGATCCTCACCTGGGTCGCCATCGGCGGCGGCTACAGCGGGGCCCTCCGATCCGTCGCAGATTGTGCGTCGAGTGCGTAGTGAACACCGTTGGCCCCGTGTGGTCCTTCGGATCGCCGCGCATGCCGAATCGGTTGCGATAGATCGGATTGAACCGCGCATATGCGTACCACGCTTCATCCCAATGCACACGATCGACGGTGCCGTCGAGTAGTTTCTCCACCGCCACCGCGTTGTAGCACAGCCCATCGTAGGTCGAGTTCGTCACGACGCTGTAGACGGGAGTCTTGTCGATACCGTCGTGAACAAGCGGATTCGACGCGATCGCCTGGGTGATCGAGGCCTTCTTGAATTGATCCGGATGGATTGGGCCGATGATGCCCCAACGGTTTCGCAGAGGGACGTAGTACGTCGGGATCGCCCCGGTCATCACCAGACCGTGTTCGATCGACTTGTGGCAATTGCGATCGCACAGCGCGATCTGATCGCGCGTGACCACCGCGGTGAAGATCAACCGGTTAGCGGTAGACGTGCCGTTCGTCACGCAGTAGGTGCGGTGCGCACCGAATACCCGCGCCGCGTACTTTTCGGATTCACCGATCGGGCCGGTGTGATCGAGCAGCGAACCCAGTTCGCCGACGCTGATCGACAGGTCGGATCGCAACATGTTCTCGCCGAAATAGTCGTGGAAGACCCGGCCGACCGGCGACTTCAGAAACGCCGTACCGCCGGCATGCCCCGGCGTATGCCATGAATACTGGTGCGCGCGGCCGAATTTGCCGAGCGCGGCCGCAAACGGCGGCAGCATCTGTTCGACGTAGCGGCGCGCGGACGCTTCAACGCGACCGCTGACGAACGGCGCGGTATCTTCGAGCGTCCAGATGAACTCGTCGATCTGCTGCATCACTTCGATCGTCAGCGTACCCGACACGCTGCGCTCGGCCATCAGGAAGATCGGAATATGTTCATTGCGGCTGCGGATATACGACAGCAGCGCTTTCGCCTTCGCGTGCGTCTTGGCGTCGTCGTCGCCGAGCGTCCAGTCCATCAGCACGGCGTGAATTGCCGCGTCCGATGTGATCACCGCCGTGCCGTCGTCGGCCGAGATCGCTTCGATGACATCGAGATCGCGCTCGCGCATGTCGGTGACGAGCGCGCGTGCGGCGCGGCCCTCGGCGGTGTCGTCGCGCAGCTCGTCGTCAACAACGAGCACGCAAACGCGCAGCGGTTCGAACTTGCCTTCCAGCATGATCTCTTCGCCATAAGGCCGAGCGGCCCAAATACGACAATTGGCCCCGAGCGATGATCGGCGACGTTACCCGCCGATCGCATGTCCCAATGAACCACATGCCCGGTGGGAACGAACCCATTGCGCTACCTTCCCCGAACCACAGGCGTCACGGAAATGGTCACAACAATGAATAAATCCCGCCGATTGACGCGGACGTTCTCAGCACAGCCAAGCCGCTCCTGGCTGGACGTTCGCGGTTTCGGTAAGCTCAAACGCATGTCGCCGCGCACCGTCTTCGAGTTGCCCGTTCAGATTGATCACGACTCGACGATTGGGGTATCGATCGTCAACTATTGGGATCCGACCTGGTTTCAACTGGACACCGATCTGCTCGCCACGCTGCGCGCGCAGTTCAAAGCGAAACAGTGGTCAGCGAACGAGCGGCACGTTATCGATACGGACACTTCATCGTCGTGTCCGGCTATCGCGAACGCGATCAGTCGGTCAGCGTCGCCGACCCGCTGATGGACAACCCCGCACACGGTACGAAGTACTACCGCGCGAGCGTGCACCGGTTGATCGGTTCGATCTTCGTCGGCGCATCGTCGGACGATGCGAATTGTCTCGTGTTTCGACCGAAGAATTGGCCGGCATAGCCATCGTGGCGCGCGCGCAGACCCAGAAGAAGGATGTTCGGCTCGTGCTGACCTGCGAGCATGGTGGCAATCGTGTGCCCAAGGAATACCGCAAGCTATTCGATGGCGCCGACGATGTGCTCGAGTCGCACCGAGGCTGGGACCCCGGCGCGCTCGATCTGGCCCGCCGGCTAGCGAAATCGTTCGACGTGCCGCTGCCGGCGGTCACCTGGTGTCGCCTGCTCGTTGAATCGAATCGCGCGCCGACCAATCCGCGCATCTGGTCCACGTATACGAAGGACCTGTCGCCAACCGAAAAGCACCGGATTATCGAACGCTATTGGTGGCCACACCGGCGCGACGTTGAAGCTCTGATCGACAAACACTTCGCCGCCGGTGCGCGCGTGTTGCACGTCGCCGTACACAGCTTCGCGCCGGCGGTGGACGGGGTCGAGCGCAACGCAGACGTCGCCCTCTTGTACGACTCCAGACGAACTGTCGAAGGGGCGCTGTGTAAGCGGTGGCAGCAATTGTTCAAAGCCGCGAACGGCGAAGTGCAAGTGCGGCGCAATTATCCGTATATCGGTGCAACGGACGGCTTCGCGACGTGGCTGAGGGGTCGCTATCCGAAAGATCGTTACACGGGCATCGAACTCGAGATCAACCAGGGTTACTTCGACAAGGTCGGTGTGCCTGCCGTGCATCGACTTGTCGCACGCACCTTGACGCAATTGTTGGAATCGGCGTAGGCGGGTGCCCAACATGAAAGGCAACTCGATCCTGGCGGGTGGGCTGACGGCGCTCTGCGTGATTGCAAGCGGCTGAGCGCCTGGCCGGCCACACCGCCGCTGGAAACTGCCGGAGCATCCGGCTATCGCCTGGCGGAGGCCGCGCGTCCCGCACAATCCGACGATCTGATGGTGGTACTCGCAATCTCCGGCGGCGGTACACACGCGGCGGCGCTCGGATACGGCGTGCTCGAAGAGCTGCGCCGCACCGAAGTGACCGTGAACGGCACAAAGCGCCGGCTGCTCGACGAGGTAGACGTTATCTCCGCGGTGTCCGGGGGAACGTTGCCCGCAGCGTATTACGCGCTGCGCGGCGAAAAAACGTTCGATGAGTTCGAACCCAAAGTGTTGTCGCGCAATTTCGAGCGCGAACTGGCGGAACGCATCGTGCTGAATCCGCGCAAGTGGTTCCGCTTGGCTTCCGGCACGTTCGGAAAATCGGACATTTTCGCCGAGATCTACGATCAAACGGTGTTCGACCACGCCACGAGAATCGCGCCTTCTAGAAACCGTTGGCGACCTGGTTCAGCACTGTGTTTCCTTCGAGTGCCGATCGTCCGGATCTGTTCGAGCGCGCAGCGGTCGGCAGAAACACTCACGAACATAGCACAGTTACCTGTCGCTACTTCACTCATCGGCTTCCCCTCGGTCGCGCGCCGGCTGTTGGTTTCGTAGACAAGAATCGCTGTACGACCAGGAAGATCGAAGGCCATCGCCTACTCCCCGCAAACCGCACTTGTGTATTCGCGGTGTGACAACCCTGTTAGAAAAGTGACGCAACTCGCGATCCAACTTACAAAAATTTGGCATATTTCGTCGGACCACGTGCCCAAGCGCGTTTGGTTTCATCGGTAGATCACCCGAATCGCGGCGACCGCCAGCCGCAAATGAGTCGAGATGGACACTTGGCACACCGCTTGCTCACTTGTTCGACGAACAACCGCGCAAAGGCTGCAGCCGCGTGATGCCATCACGCGGCAACAGGTGTCTCCCAGTGCGTTCAACCGATCAGCTATTCAACTTAAGGATGAGGAAACACGAATGAACAAGAACCTACTCTCCGCTGCTCTGATTGCAGGTTTCGGCGTCGCCGCCGTGGTGCCGCAGTCTGCGCTGGCGTACGACGGCACCATCACCTTCACCGGCGCGGTCACCGCGACCAGCTGCAACATCACCGGCGGCGGGGATTTCGGCGTCGCGCTTCCGAGTGTCGCAAACACCACCCTCGCTGATAGCGGTGATACCGCCGGCCAAACTCAGTTCAACATCGTCCTGACCGGATGCAGCGCGGGCGCGACGGCGTCGGCCTTCTTCGAGCAAGGCGCCAACGTCGACGCCGGCACCGGCAACCTGATTAGTAGCGGCACGGCAACCAACGTCCAGTTGCAACTACTGAACGACGACGGCAGCTCGCCAATCGACTTGTTGGATGCAAGTAGCAACAACACCACTGCCGCGGTTGCCAATGGGGGTGGCGGCACGCTGAGCTACTACGTCCGCTACTTCGCCACCGGCCAATCCGCCGCGGGCACTGTGATTGGGACTCAGCAGTACACCATCAATTATCAGTAACACCCGTAAGCCTGCAGTTCCGGCAGCCGGCCGATAACCGGCTGCCGGACCAGGCCGTAAGCTAAGGACTGCGTGCTCGATCTATCGCGTCCTCTCGAACCGGATTCGGAGCAAGGAGGCCCCGATGACGAAGACAACCCGCGCACTGGGCGTCGGTCTGCTGCTCGTTTGCCTCGGGTCAGGCGGCACACGGGCCAGTGTCATCATCGCCGGAACCCGGGTGATCTTTCCTGCCAAAGATGGTGAAGTCACCGTGCGGCTTACCAACGACAACTCCCACCCGGCGCTGATCGAGGCCTGGATCGACGGCGGTAACCCGCACTCCACGCCCGACAAGGTAGACACGCCATTTCTGATCACGCCGCCCGTGTTCCGCATGGAGGCGCACAAAGATCAGAGCCTGCGCATTCTGTTCACGCATGCCAAGCAGCCGCTGCCGACCGATCGTGAGTCGCTGTTCTGGTTCAACGCGCTGGAAATCCCGCCAAAACCCAGCGGCGAAGCATTCAAAGGCAAGAACTACCTGCAGCTTGCGATCCGCTCGCGGCTCAAGCTGTTCTATCGACCAGCCGATCTCACAAGCGATCCGTTGAAAGCACCCAGCGAGGTGACCTGGCACGTCGTCACTGATGGTCACGGCTATGCGCTGCAGGTCCGCAACCCCACCCCGTATCACGTCACCATCGTCAAGGCGTCGCTGACGTCGGATGGCAAGGCATACAGTGCCGAAGCCGGCATGGTCGATCCGCTCGGGAGCCTGCGTATGCCGGTGAAGGGCCTGAGCACGGCACCGGCGCCGGGTACGTCGATCGCGTACGACATCGTCAACGACTACGGCGCGGTCACCACGCTCAAGGGCAGTCTGGCGCCGTGACCCTGCGGCGCGCACCGTCGGGGGCGGCGCGTTCGTCCCGGCGTGGTGCGGGTCGAGCGAGGTTGCTAGGCGTGGCAATTGCCGCCGCACTGAGCGGTTGGGCGGGGTTGGCGGTTGCCGCAACACCGACAGCCGGCGCAGCAGCGGCGACGCCCGCCACGCCAACCGAAACCAGCAATGCCAGCGCACCTCTCGGTACCTTCGCCGACTTCGACCGGAACCTGCTCGCCGGTGGCGGTATCAATACCGCCAATTTGGCTCGCTTCGCGCATGGCAATCCGGTGCTGCCAGGCGACTACAGTACAGACATCTCCCTCAACGGTAGCTGGGTCGGGCGCAGCAATGTGCGTTTCGCGGCCGAATCGGCCAGGGCCAGCGCGACGCCGTGCGTGGACCAGCGCCTGCTGGACCAGCTCGGGCTGCACCCGGAGGGATTGTCGGAGGACACCGTCGCGCAGTTGAAAAGCGCCACCGCCTGCGTAGCCATCGGCGACCTGATTCCCGGCGCCAGCATGAACTTCGACGTCAGCGACCTGCGGCTGGAAGTCAGCGTGCCGCAGGCCTATCTCGGTCAGTTGCCGCGCGGCTACGTCAGCCCGGAATACTGGGATGCCGGCGTGCCGGCCGCCCTGCTGAACTACAGTTTCAACGGCTATCGCAGCAGCAACCACGGATTCGACCAGACCACCTCGTACCTGGGTTTGAACGGCGGAGTCAATGTCGGCCCGTGGCATCTGCGCCAGGTTTCCACCTTCAACTGGCAATCATCCACCGGCGACACGCCCTCGCGCTCTCACTGGGAGAACATCCAGACCTACGCGCAACGCGACCTGCCGACGCTGCAGGCTCAACTCACACTCGGCGACAGCTACACCGACGGCTCGGTATTCGACAGCTACGGCGTGCGCGGCGTGCAACTCGCGACCGACGACCGCATGCTGCCGGAATCGTTGCGCGGCTATGCCCCAGTGGTCCATGGCACGGCCACCACCAACGCCAGGGTGGCGGTGAGCCAGAACGGACAGCAGATCTACGAGACTACGGTGGCGCCAGGCCCGTTCACGATCAACGATCTCTACCCGACCGGCTACGGCGGCAACCTGGTCGTGACGGTGACCGAAGCCGACGGTCGCACGCACTCCTTTTCGGTGCCGTACGCCTCCGTGGCGCAATTGTTGCGGTCGGGTACCACACGCTTCGGCCTGGTCGCTGGTCAGCTGCGCAACGCCTCACTGTCCAACGAGCCCAACGTCGTCCAGGCTACCCTGCAGCACGGCTTCAGCAACCTGCTGACCGGCTATGCCGGCGTGGTGGGCTCGGAAGGCTATGCGGCAGTGCTGATCGGCGGCGCGATCAACACACGCTATGGCGCGTTCGCGCTGGACGTGACCCAGGCTGATACCCACCTCCCAAGTCAGTCGGCGCAATTTGGACAGAGCGTCCGCCTCAGTTACAGCAAGATCATTCCCGACACTCACACCTCCCTGACGGTGGCCGCCTATCGCTACTCGAGCAGCGGCTATTTCAGCCTGACCGACGCTGCAATCGCACGCGAATACGCGCGCGGCGGACTGGCTGCCTTCGACTATGTGCCAACAACGATTCCTTCGATCGATGGCACGCCCGAACAAGGCTTGCTCGACCCGGCTCAGAGTGCAGCGCTGTCCGGTAGCAGCTTCAGCAATACGCTGTTCAACGACAACGGGCTGCAACGTCCACGCAGCACGTTCTCCATCACGATGAACCAGCAACTGGGCAGCCGCGGCGGCTCGCTCTATCTCAACGCGCTGACCAGCGACTACTGGAACCGTTCCGGCACCGACAGGCAGTTCCAGCTGGGTTACAACAACAGCTTCCGGCGCCTGAGCTACGGCGTCTCCGCAACGCGCATGCGCGACGCGTACGGACACTACGACAACCAGTACATGCTCACCTTCAGCCTCCCGGTGGGCGTGAGCGCGCACGCACCCAGTTTCTCCGCGAACCTGACGCACGACAGCAACTATGGTGTACAGGATCAGGCCACGCTGAGTGGCACGCTGGGTGCCGATAACCAATTCAACTATGGCGCAACAGTAGCGCACAGCAGCGCCGCGGACGGTAGCTCCCGCTCCGTCAATGCAGGTTATCGCAGTCCCTACGCAGTCCTGAACACCAGCTATGGCACGGGCGACGGCTATTCGCAGTCCTCGATGGGTGTCAGCGGTGCCGTGGTGGCGCATCCGGGCGGGATTACCTTCGGCCAACCATCCGGCGACACCGTGGCCATCGTGGACGTACCAGGCGCGGCCGGCGCGCGACTGCTGAATGCCGCCGGCGCGCGCATCGACCACTTCGGCTACACGCTGGTGCCCTACCTGACGCCGTACAACTTCAACACGATCCAGATCGATCCCAAGGGACTGCCGCTGGACGTGCAACTCGACGCGACCAGCGCCCAGGTCGCACCGCACGCCGGCGCGGTGGTGATGCTGAAATTCAACACTCAAAGCGGCCGAACGATTATCGTGCGCGCGCGCCTGGGCAACGGAGATGCCCTGCCGTTCGGCGCGGAGGTATTCAATGACAAGGGTGTCGTACTGGGCGTGGTCGGGCAGGCGGGGCAGATTCTCGTGCGCGGTGTCGACCAGGGAGGCACGTTGACCGCACGCTGGCACGACGAGGACGGAACCGCCCAGTCCTGTGATTTCCTCTATCAGATCGGACCGCAGGCGAAGGGCAGGCACGCAACCACCTACGACGAGGTCGACGCCACCTGCAGCCCGATGGGCACGCTGGTGAGCAATGGACCATGATGGCGCGCGATCACCACCTTCATCACGGACACCACATGACCCGTGCGGCGGCCAGACGCAGCCTAATGATTCTTCTGCGCATCGGGCGCGCATTGCTGACGCTGGTTGCCCTGCTGTCGATTTCCGTAGCCGCCAGGGCGAACTGCTCCTTCAACAACGGTTCATCATCGTCGAGCGTGAATTTTACGATAGCCAGTCCCATCAGCATTCCGCCCGCGCCGACCAGCGGCACCACGCTGGCCACCACCGGGCCGTCCGCACCGTCTTCCCCTCCCACATTGACTTGTACGTCCCACGTCCCCTACGGGATCGTCAACCTGATCGGATCGAACACACCGACCGGAGGGAACAACTACATCTATCCCACCAACGTGCCCGGCGTCGGCTATCAGCTGTACCACGAGGCCGGTACCAGCACGTCTGCCGGTTACATGTTCCCCTATCCCGATGGCGATTCGGGCGCCGCCGCCACGTCGAGCTTCAGCGTCACCACAGCCCTGCAACTGGTGCAGACCGGTCCGATCGCCAATGGAAGCCAGCTGGCGGGCGGCACGCGGCTCGCCAACTGGCAATGGGGCTCCGTCGTACCCGAGTATTTCGTGCTGTCCAATACAGTGACGTTCGTGGCCTCGGCCTGCCAGGTCACGATCAATCCCATTGCGGTGGTGCTGCCCACCGTCTCCACGCAAACCTTTTCCGGTGCGGGTTCCACCGCGGGCACCACCGCGTTCGACATCCAGCTGAACTGCCCAAGCGGATCCGCCGCGCTATCGATCAATTTCTCCGGCACGCGAGACTCGCGCAGGTACTCGAATGTGTTGAGAAACACCGGCAACGCCAGAAACGTCGGTGTCCAGATGCTGGATCAGAGCAGCAATCCCATCACATTCAACAACAACAGTCCGAACAACGAGACATCCAACCTGATCACGCTCGGAAGCACCCATGCTGGTGCCATGACGCTTCCGTTCGCAGCGCGTTACTACGCGACATCCGGTTCCGTCACGGCGGGCTCGGTGGTTGCTACGGCTACCTTCAATCTGATCTACGACTAGCCAGTCACCCAGACCGCGGACTCGTCTACCCCAGACGATCGACGATACAGCGCGGGGCGCGTATCGACGCGCCACGCGGACCGTCAGTTCTTCTTGTGTAGATTGCCGGCGCCGGGGTCGATTCCGAGCTTTGCAGGGTCGAGACCTTCGCGCTTCTGGAGATCGGCGATCAAACCTTCGTCGCTGAGGTCGAGCTTCTTCGACTTATCCCAGTCCGAGTGCGCAATCTCTTCGAGTCGCTTGATGACGTGCAGATTGTCGGTTTCGATTGCGAGTTCGCGGCGCGTGTCGAAACTGCCCGGTGCGAGGTTGATCGAGCCGATGATCGCGCGCGTGCCGTCGGCCAGCATCATCTTCGCGTGCAGTTTCATGTGGTGCGTAGTGTGCACTTTCGCGCCGATGTCGTGCAGGATCTTCAATCCGCCGACGCCTTCGACGAGCTTCGCGGCTTTCAGTGAATGCGGCCGCTTCGCGAGGATATGCACTTTGACCCCGCGCGTCACGGCACGTACGAGGTGTTCGATGATCACGGTGTCCTGATAACGTTCGTTCTGCAGGTACAACGAATGTTCCGCCGCATCGATGAACGCCGCGATGCGTTGGCGGCCGTTGTCTGGGCACCAGATCAGTCGCGAATCGGGGTGCGGTTTGAAGACCTTCTGCTCCCAATCTGAGTCGAAACACGCAACCATTTCCTGCACTTCGAGACCGTGTGTCGTCGTGACGGCATAGTCGCGCGTTTCGGTCAGGTCCTTCGGCTCCCAATTCAATGATTCGACGTAGCCCACTTCGTTGTCGATCACCATTGACTTCTGGTGGGTCAGATCGAATTTCGGGCTGCTGTCGCGTACCTCGATGCCGGCGTCCGTCAACCTATCGCGCGATTCTTCGTTTTCCGTTTCGCCGCTGCGACGCGCCGGATTGAGCATAACTCTGACGTTGACGCCGCGGCGCTTGGCGGCGATCACGGCATCGAGCAACGTTTCATCGGTAAACAGGAACATCCGAATGTTAAGGGAACGCTTTGCTGCATTGATTGCGTCGAGCAGTGGCTTCGACGTGTCGTCAGGGAGAACAATCAACTGATGGGACATGACCGGGCGCTCTACTACTAGCGCTGCGAGTATGGACCGAATGTGATCGAGAGGTGATTTCGGATTTTACGGATGGCGTTGCGCAAAGCGAATGCTTGGAAGCTGACAACGATTTACGCGAGGCGCGCCCGCTCGTGGATGTCGCCGGACGTTGGCGGACACTCGAATGGAGGCTGGGAACGGAATCGAACCGATGTAACGCGAGTTGCAGTCGCGGGCATGACCACTCTGCCACCCAGCCGTTGGGAGCGGCGGATTCTACTCGATCGCATCGACACCCGGAACCAGCGCCGCGCGCGATCAGTCGCGCTCCAGACCCGCGCGTAACGTCGGCCAGGCGGCGCGCAGGTACACGATCATCGAGCCAAGGGTCATGACCGCCGCAAAATTGATCAGCACATAGCCGAGCACCACCACCCGCGTGTCGGAGCCCGGCGGAAACGCCAGCAGCACGAGGATTGCTGTTACCTGTACGCCGGTTTTGAGCTTCCCGAAACGACTCACCGCGACGACGCCACGTCGATTCATCTCCGCCATCCATTCACGCAATGCTGAAACCACTATTTCACGGCCGACGATCACCAGACCGGGCAACGTCAACCACATACTGGAGCGGTCTCCAACCATCATCACGATTGCGCTAACGACCACGAGCTTGTCGGCTACGGGATCGAGGAAAGCACCGAAGCGCGTGGTCTGCTTCAGTCGCCGCGCCAGATAGCCATCGAGCCAATCAGTGAGTGCCGCCAGGCCGAACACCGCTGCGGCGGCGAGATGTGTCCACCGGCCATGCAGCACGAAAATCAGGACAAAGACCGGGATCAAGGCCATGCGCAGAACGGTGATGAGTATCGGCGTGTTCATGCACTAGCGCGCTAAGCGAGGACGCACATTCTAAGGTGCAGTTCACTCAACGTGTAACGTTGCATAAATCTCTTCGGCCAGACGTCGACTGACCCCCGGCACCTTTGCGATCTCTTCGCGGCTTGCGCCACGCAAAGCGGCAACGCTGCCGAAGTGACGCAGCAACTCGCGCCGCCGCTTGGCACCTACACCGGAGATGCCATCGAGCTCGGACTGCCGGCGCGCCTTGCCGCGGCGCAAACGATGTCCGGTGATCGCGAATCGATGCGCCTCATCGCGAATGTGCTGCAACAGATGCATGGCGCCGCTGTTGGCGGGCATTGGAATTTCGCCCTGATCGCCTAGAAATATAGTCTCGAGACCGGGCTTGCGGCTCGTTCCCTTCGCTATGCCAAGAATCTGCACGCCGTCGACCTGCAAATCAGTGAGTACAGTACGGGCCTGGTTCATTTGGCCCGGACCCCCGTCGATGACGAGCAGATCCGGTAATTGCCCGTCACCCGATTTCAGACGCTCGTAGCGTCGCCGCAACGCCTGATTCATCGCACCGTAGTCATCACCGGCCGCCACGCCTTCGATGTTGAAGCGCCGGTAGTCTGATTTCAGCGGACCGTTTCGATCGAAGACGACGCACGATGCAACGGTCGCTTCGCCGCTGGAGTGGCTGATGTCGAAGCATTCCAGGCGCGCGGGTACATCTTCGAGACCGAGCGCCTCCTGGAGGTCGACGAAGCGCGCCAGAATGTTCTTCTTATCGGCCAGATACGAATCCAGAGACAGTTGCGCGTTCTGTTGCGCCATCTCCAGCCAGCGCGCACGTTGACTCCGAACGCCGGATGTCAGTTCGACGCGGTGCCCCACTCGCTCGCGCAACGCAGATTCGATCAACGGCGCATTCGCAATTGGATGGCTTACAACGACCGCCTTCGGAATCTCACGCTCACCACCGCCGAAATAGTATTGCGCAAGGAATGCGTCGAGTAACTCGGCACCCTCCACCGCAAGTTCATTGCGGGGATACCACGTACGATGCCCCAGCAACCGGCCACCACGAATGAACATGCCTTGCACGCACGCCGCGCCCGACGCTATTGCAACCGCAAACACATCGACATCACCACTGGCCGCGTGCACGTACTGCTGTTCCTGGACCTTGCGTAGCTGCGTGATCTGATCCCGATATTTCGCTGCCCGCTCGAATTCGAGCGACGCTGCCGCGTGTTCCATCGCGGCCTTGAACTCCTCCAGTATCGCGTCGTTACGGCCTTCGAGGAACATCACCGCATGACGGACGTCCTCTGCGTAGGCTTCCGGCGCGATCAGCTTCACGCATGGCGCGCTGCAACGGCCAATCTGATGTTGCAGGCACGGTCTTGAGCGATTCTTGAAATAGCTGTCTTCGCATTGGCGCAACTGGAAAAGCTTCTGCAGGATATTGATGCTCTCGCGCACTGCGCTCGCGCTCGGAAATGGTCCGAAGTAACGCCCCTTCTTCTTGACACCACGGTGAAAGGCTAGGCGCGGATAGTCGTGATCGGTCAAACGAATGAAAGGGTATGACTTGTCGTCACGCAGCACGATGTTGTACGGCGGGCGCAGTCGCTTGATCAGATTCTGTTCGAGCAGCAATGCCTCGGTTTCGCTGGCGGTTAGCGTGATCTCGATAGCATCAATTCGTGCGACCAACGCGAGCGTCTTTGCGCTGAGCCCCGAGGCACGAAAATAGCTCGTTACACGACTCTTCAGATTGCGCGCTTTACCGACATACAGCACCGCTGCTGTTGCGTCGAGCATCTGGTACACGCCAGGCTTCTGTGGCAGGCGCTTCAGAAATGGTTCGGCTTCGAAGAGGACTCCGGGATCGCGCATGCGGCGACCCTAAGCACCGGACCACCCACGCGTCAAGCCAGCATCATTTCCGCAGTTTCGATCCGTCCGCATGCCTGCGGGGTCGGCACGTTACCGTTGCTTTCAATGACACCGTGGCGCACGGCCAGCAACGCCAGTTCCACATCGCTGGCGACGCTGAGTTTTTCGAATATGCGGTATCGGTAGCTGTTGACAGTCTTGGGACTCAGGTGCAGATCGCGTGAAATCTGCTGTACCTTGCGGCAGCCAACGACCATCAATGTGATCTGCATTTCCCGATTCGACAGCTGATCGAATGGACACTCCGGCGCCGTATCGAAGGAACGCAGCGCGACCTGTTGCGCTACGTCATCCGACATGTGGCGCTGACCAAGGAACACCCGGCGAATCGCGTACTCGAGGTCCTCGGCGGTCGCGCCTTTGGTGATGTATCCGGCCGCACCGGCCTTCATGGCCTGGCCTGGATAGGGTTCGGTATCGCAGGCGGTCACAATGAGCACGCGGATGCCGGCATCGATGCGTTGTATGCGCCGCGTCGCCTCGAGCCCGCCAATACCGGGCATGCGCAGATCCATCAGGATCACGTTCGGCCTGGTCTCGCGCGTGAGCGTCAACGCGCGCTCACCTGAATCGGCTTCGCCGACGAGCGTGATGCCCTTTGCCTCTGCCAGCATGCGCGCCAGACCGACCCGGATCAGGCGGTGATCATCGACAATCAGGACTCTAATCATCTGCTCTCCCCCAAGTTGAATTGTTGGTCCCTGTTTTTCAGCAGGGGGAGATCAAGCTATGTCGGGGTGTAGGACAGGGCAACCCAACATCGTACATTCCCACGCAATTCCACGAACGTTCCACTTTGCGATGTCGCCATGACATCGCACGAATCACGCACCTTCGCACTGTGACGCCGGTGCGGAGGCATCAACAGCGAATCAACCGCCCGTGAACGCCTGCAGGCCGGTCTGCGCCCGGCCGAGAATCAATGCGTGAATATCGTGGGTGCCTTCGTATGTGTTGACGGTTTCCAGGTTCATCACGTGTCGGATGACGTGATATTCATCGGAGATGCCGTTGCCACCGTGCATGTCACGCGCCATGCGTGCCACGTCCAGAGCCTTGCCGCAGTTGTTACGCTTGATCATCGAAATGATCTCAACGGCGAGACGGTCTTCGTCGAGCAGACGGCCCGCGCGCAAGCACGCCTGCAGGCCGAGTGTAATCTCGGTTTGCATGTCGGCAAGCTTTTTCTGGATGAGTTGATTGGCCGCCAGCGGCCGGCCAAATTGTTTGCGCTCCAACGTATACGTCCGCGCGGCGTGCCAGCAGAATTCCGCCGCGCCCATCGCACCCCACGCGATACCGTAGCGGGCGCGGTTGAGGCAACCGAATGGGCCAGCCAACCCCTTCGCATTCGGCAATAATGCATCCGCCGGAACGTGCGCATTGTCGAGCACGATCTCGCCTGTGATCGACGCACGCAGACTCATCTTGCCCTCGATCTTAGGCGTGCTGAATCCTTCGGTGCCTCGCTCGACCACAAAGCCACGAATCACACCATCGAGTTTGGCCCAGACGACGGCGAGATCGGCAATCGGGGAATTCGTAATCCACATCTTCGCGCCATTCAAGACGAATCCGTCGCCAACACGCTCGGCGCGCGTGATCATGCTGCCGGGGTCCGAACCATGATCGGGTTCGGTGAGCCCGAAGCAACCCACCCATTCACCGGTAGCCAGTCTCGGTAGATATTTGTCGCGCTGTGCATCGGTTCCATAGGCGTGGATCGGATGCATCACGAGAGACGATTGAACGCTCATCGCGGACCGGTAGCCGGAATCGACGCGTTCGACCTCGCGCGCGATCAAACCGTAGCTGACGTAATTCACCTCTGCGCAACCGTACTTTGCCGGTAACGTGGCACCGAGCATGCCCAGCGCGCCGAATTCATTCATGATTTCGCGATCGAAACGTTCCTGCCGGTTGGCGCTCACGACGCGCGGCATCAGCTTGTCTTGCGCGTAGTCGCGCGCGGTGTCGCGCACCAACCGCTCGTCGGCGGTCAGCTGGTCTTCGAGCAGGAGCGGATCGTCCCAGACAAATCCGGCGCGGCTGTTACTCACGTGAAATCCTCGTGTTGGATGGGCGTGGGGTGAACGGAAGGCTAATGCAGGCACCGAGGTGTAGCAACGTTTAGACTGCCCGGCCGACTACCCCAGCACCCGTGGAGGCGCCGATGGCATTGGATCAGACGACACTGGATGCGCTGTTGGACACGGTGCGCAAATTCGTTCGCGAACGTCTGGTGCCGCTGGAAGCACAGGTTGCGCGCGAGGATCGGATTCCCGAGCGGATCATCGCCGAGATGCGCGAGTTGGGGTTATTCGGCATGACGATTCCGGAAGAATTCGGCGGTTTGGGTCTGACGACAACAGAGGAATGTCACGTCGTCATGGAACTGGGCCATACCTCGCCAGCGTTTCGTTCGATCATCGGTACCAACAATGGCATCGGATCGCAGGGCCTGATCATGGACGGCACTCCGGAGCAAAAATCACACTATCTGCCGAAGATGGCGAGCGGCGAAATCATCGGTTCCTTCGCACTCACCGAACCCGATGCCGGGTCCGACGCAGGTTCGCTATCGACCACGGCACGTGCCATCGACGGCGGCTACATCCTCGATGGCACCAAACGCTACATCACCAACGCGCCGCACGCACAGTTGTTCACGGTCTTTGCACGCACGGACCCGAGCACGACAGGGTCAAAGGGGGTATCGGCGTTCCTTGTCGACGCAACGTCGAAGGGCATCTCGCTCGGTCCGGCAAATCGCAAAATGGGACAGCAAGGCGCACACGTATGCGACGTCATCTTTGATGCGTGCCGGGTAACCGAGTCCGCGCTACTCGGCGGACCTGCGCACCTCAACAGGGGATTTCTGACTGCGATGAAGACACTCGACCGGGGACGTCTGCATATCAGTGCGCTCGCGGTCGGTTGCGCAGAACGTTTGATCCGAGACAGTCTGAACTACGCGCTCGAACGCAAGCAATTCGGCGAACCGATCGCGCAGTTCCAGTTGATTCAAGCGATGCTCGCTGACAGCCGCACTGAGGCGTATGCCGCCCGCTGCATGGTGCTAGACGCCGCGAAGCGTCGAGATGCGGGCGAGTCAGTCACGATGCTGGCATCATGTTGCAAGCTATTCGCGAGCGAAATGGTTGGCCGTGTCGCCGACCGTGCGGTTCAGATCTTCGGCGGGGCCGGTTACATGGAAGAGTACGGTATCGAGCGCTTCTATCGCGACGTACGGCTGTTCCGAATCTATGAAGGCACCAGCCAAATCCAGCAAACATTGATCGCGCGCAACATGATTCGTAATGCGCTCGAATGAGGTCCGAGCAAACTAGCCGAAGGTAGAGACCTCAGGCCTCGAGATTGGGCAGGAATACCGCAAACGCGGTACCCTTATTCTGCGCGGTGCGGACGTCGATGGCGCCTTCGAGTTCCGCTACCAGTCGAGCAGTTATGTGCAGCCCCAGGCCGGCATGGTCATCTCCTTTCGTCGACGTTTTGGGTTCGTATAGACGCTCGAGAACGTTCTGCGGCAGCCCCGGCCCCTCGTCGCGGACGCTGAATTCGACGCCAGCCCGTCCAGCTCGGTATACACCGCTGAACGTCGCGACATGCAGCGCCCCCCCCCCACCCATCGCCTCGATGGCATTGCGTACAAGGTTGGTCATCACCTGAATGATCCGATCGCGGTCGGACACCACCGGCACCCCACCGTCGAACAACGCCAATGTTGTGGCAACTCCCGCTGCTTCGGCGCGTCCCCGACTGAGTTCAATGACATTGCGCGCGATATCGTTGAGATCAACTGGCTGCCTGTTGACATCGGGCTTGTCGACCGCGGCGACTGCCAGCGGAGGAAACTCGACAACGCGTTGGAAGATCGCCGCGGTGCGACGGATCTCCCCGGCAATCAGGCGCAACTGTTCATGCGTTTCGGGATAGTCCTTCAGGCGCAATTCCAGAATGTGCAGATAGTTGTGGATGATGCTCAGCGGGTTGTTCGCCTCGTGGACAATCTCACGCAAGCGCTTCTCGTGACTGGACTGGTAATCACGGAGGAGACGCAAGCGGCGCTCGTCGTCGCGTTGCAATGCGCCCAGCCAACGACCCAGCTCAATGGCGTAGCCGTTCATCGCAAGCAACGCTTCGGCCGGGTCCTCGTCACTCAGCCGAAACGCCAGCACCCCGACCTGTGATTCGCCGTCACTGAGCGGTGATACATACATCCGATCGGTATGCAGGCGCCGCAGGATCTGACGATCCACCACGGTCGCGCTGACTTCGTCCTCGACTGTTATCGGCCTCCGTTCGCGCCACGCACGCGCCACGCTACTCGACGACTGCAGCGGAATCTTCAATGCCGCGAGGTCGTCGTCGCCGACTGCCACCAGCATATCTGCGCTGCAAAAGAAGCAACGTGGGACATGTCGGAACAATGCGCGCGTAATCAGCGCGGCGAGTTCGTGCAGCGATGTCTCATCGCCCTGCTGCGCGAGAACGTTCGAAAACGCGGCGAGCTGCGCCTGTACCCAGAGCGCTTCGAGCCAGCTGTCGTCGACG
This sequence comes from uncultured Gammaproteobacteria bacterium, assembly GCA_963735085.1. Taxonomy (GTDB): domain Bacteria; phylum Pseudomonadota; class Gammaproteobacteria; order Pseudomonadales; family Azotimanducaceae; genus DATJGR01. The sequence goes on along the minus strand of CAVTJP010000002.1, from coordinate 304,077 downwards.
TCATCAGAGACGCCGGCTGCATTGATCAACACCGCGCAGCGCTGCTCGGCCGCATTCAGCACCCGATCGAAGCCAACGCCATCGAGACCAAAAAGCAATGCTGCGACCCGCGCGGCCGCGCCGGAACTATGATGCTCAAGCGATTCCGCAACGGCAAAGGCTCTCAACAGCGGATGCGCGTCGACCAACAATTCCGCTGAAACGCCGCGAAATGCACTGAGTTCACTCATCAATTCGTCGCCGGCCACCTGCACACCGGAGCTCGCAAGCAGTGTCCGCAGCCGCGCCGCATCTGCGTATGGATAGCCAACGTCACGAACGAGGACTTCGGCAACGCAAGATGCGAGCAATACACCGCGCCACTGATCGAACCCCAGTCGCGCGGCATTGCCGAGCGGCACAACTGACCAGATTTGCGCGCGAGCCATCGCCGCGAGCGAGTCCGGTTCGAGGTGGTGCATCGCGCGAACGATTGCGTCTGGTTCGACCTGCGTTCCAAGGCTCGTGACCCAACGATTCAACAAGTCCGCATCGGTCGCGATCAGCCGGAAGAGTGCCGCAGTATCGACTGCGGGCACGGATACTACCTGCTGGTATCGATGCAGAACGGCATCTGGCGTCACCCCGTGAATCTCCTCCTGCCCAAGCATCTGCGTTGTGTACGTCGCTCGTTATTCTTTTGGCGGCGCACGCGTCATCCGGGAATCGACTTAGAGATTGCGACTCCCTGCGCACGATGAAGCCTAAGGAATGGGTCGGTCACTTGACCCGGATCGTTGTCTCCCCGGAAGGTTCGCAGTGTAACGTAGCCAATGTGCGACAGCTGGAGCGTTTTGTAATTGGCCACTGTTCCTCAGAGCAAGCAAATGTATGCAAATTTACTTCGCCACGTCCGTCGCTTACAACGCGCGTCCACGCAACTGATTGATCTCGCCGCGCAATGCCGCGACCGCGGCCCGTGCCGCATCAGCAAAGTCTGTGCCCTTGGATGCGTATAACACACTGCGCGATGCGCTGATGATCAGTCCGGATCGTTGCGAATTCAGACCTGCATCGACGACCGCAGCGACGTCGCCGCCTTGACTGCCAACACCTGGAATCAGCAGCGTCATATCTTCGACCACTCGACGAACCTGGCGAAGTTCCTCCGGATACGTCGCGCCAACAACCAACATCACGTTGCCGGTCTTGTTCCATCCGGCAGCCGCCCGCGCAACACGCAGGTACAACGGATCGTTTGCCGGATAGTCCTGCAGCCAACCGCTCTCCGGATTGCTGGTGCGACAGAGGATGACGACACCACGATCGGAACGCCTTAGATAAGGCTGCAGGCTCTCTGCTCCAAGGTAGGGGTTCACTGTGACCGCATCGGCTTTGTACCGATCAAAGACTTCGACCGCATACCGTTCGGCGGTCGCGCCCATGTCACCGCGTTTGGCATCGAGAATGACCGGAACGTCGGGGTGACGCTCGTGAATGTATGCGATCAGCGTCGCCAGTTCATTCTCTGCAGCGAGCGCGGCAAAGTGAGCGATCTGAGGCTTGAACGCGCACACCTGATCAGCGACTGCATCGACAATCGAGCAGCAGAACGCGAGCACGCCGTCACCACCTTCAAATGCCGCCGGCATCGACTCGGGCAATGGATCAAGTCCGACGCAGACCAGCGACCCATTAATTCGCTCACAAGTTCCGAGTTGCTCGGCAAAAGAAGGTCGGGGCATGATGATGGCCGCTCAGATTATGGCGGCGCGAGTATACGGGTCACGGTGATAAATTTCGTCACTTGCCCCCGGTCGAGGGCCAGCAAGTAGGATATCCGTACGCTGTTGAAGAATTTAGGTATCTGTAACAAGCGACTGATTTTTATATGATAAAAGTGATACTCATTAGTTGGCACGATTCTGGCTCACTGATCAAATGTGCAACCAATCCCGAACCGACATGATGAGAGAAAACAACGTGATTGAGCTGAGCAGCGCCCGTGACCGGCTGCGCAATCGCCCGTCGCGCAATCGCGACGACAAGCGGATGCATGCGCGTATCGAGAGCGACGACCGCCTCTTCGTTCAGGTCGTGCTGTCAGCGGCGGACCCGGAACTCGTGGGCACCACCGTGTCCTGTACCGCGATCAACCTGTCGGTGGGCGGCATCCAGTTCCGTACCAACGCGGTCATCCCAACGGGCGCATTGCTCGATCTGTGGGTGGACATACGCAGCCGTCCCGGCAAGTTCTTTCTCGCCGGTGAAGTCCGTTGGACACGACCGGCAAACGATCCGGACGAGAACGGCCGCGATGGTTGGATGATCGGTGTCCAGCTCAAGTCAGGGGCCGCCACCGATATCATGGACTGGCGCGAGCACCACGCACAGGCCAGCGCACGCTGAGTAGACTGGGTCCGCGTCAGACACCGACGCTGGACCAACACCTCGCGAAGCGGGCGCCCGGGTTCTGTGATGGGAGTCGCAGCCACTCCACCACCCACATCCCGCCCCTTCGAGTACACCAATGCTGTAATTCAGAACACAGCGGCGCATAGATGTGGGAGACACAAGCAGTGACGCAGTCCTCAAAAGTGGTGCCGTTGAACGCGCCTGACCATGCTGCAGGACGCAGCAATCACACCGTGCCGCCGATCCTCCACTCGGTGAGACAAACGGCAAGACGCACGCTGAGCGGACTGCTGTCGACCCTGTTCAACAACGCCGACGACGTACTGTTCGAAATGGCGGATCGTTCGCGCAACGACGCCGACCAGCACATGTATTTCGACTCGATGCGTGAGATACGCGTCCAGCGCAAACGCATCACGACAGAATTCGGCCAGCATCTGTACGCGAGATTCAACGCGTTATTCGAAGCACCTCCGACCGAGGACGCCGAAGTTCCCGACTTCGAAACGGCCGTCGATAGCATGTCGTTGGTTAAAAACGACGAGCTGGAGATATCGGTCGCCGTGGCGGGAATCGTCTCGAAGGTCACCAGTCAGTTTTCGTTGCCGGTGATGCAACTGACGCGCCGCATCGATTCGCTGTGTCCTGACCGAACGGTCACGGAACGTTTAAATCCGCTGGGACCGCACCAACTCGGCGCTGCCTTCGTCGCGGCAACGGACTGCATCGAGATCGACATACGCGTTCGCATCGTGCTGCTGAAGCTATTCGAACGATTTGTCATGGAACATCTCGGGCAGGCATATGAAGATGCAAATCGCTTGCTCGCCGAAGCTGGCGTGCTGACCGACCTGCGCAATGTGCTCAAACGCGAAGCAAACACCCGCCACCTCGCACCTACGCAGGCGTTGGAGGCAACCGAACAGCCCAGCCACGGCGGACGAGACGGTAGCGGAAGTCCCGCGGGTTCTGCACGACGAGGCGGTTCCACCGTCCCCGCTGCCCACGGCGCAGTTCCCGACAACAATTTCACAGTGTTGCAGCAGCTGTTGGCTTCGCAGCCCGGCCGCGGCGGCTATGGTGACGACGGTCCAGCGCACGGCTCCAGTGCCGGTCATACGCAATATGCCGGCCCAGTAGGACCGGTCATCACAACACCCGAGCTGATGAATGTGTTGTCAGCAGTCCAGAGCGCTGCCGGTCACGAACCGATCGATATCGATCGGGCGCCGGTCGCAATCGACCTTCGTCAGTTGGTGCTCGCGCGCGCATCCGACGTGACCGGCGCGCCCGTCGGTTCGATGGGTCGCACCGACGAGGACACCGTGAATCTCGTCGGCATGCTGTTCGACTACATTCTCAACGATCGCAATCTTGCGATTCCGATGAAAGCATTGATTGGCCGTTTGCAAATCCCGATGCTGAAGGTCGCCGTCCTCGACAAAACGTTTTTCAATCGTACCAGCCATCCAGCTCGGCAATTGTTGAACGAACTGTCGAGTGCCGGAATTGGTTGGAGCAGTGCCGCCGAACTGAAACGAGACGCGCTGTACAACAAGATCGAATCAGTAATTCTTCGGGTGCTGAACAATTTCAGCGATGATCCGGAGATCTTCGGCACGCTCGTCGCCGAATTACGCAACTTCGTTCAGCAGGACCATCATCGCGTCCAGATCGTCGAGCAACGGGTCAAAGAGGTCGAAGCGGGACGCGCCAAGACCATCTCCGCCAAACAAATCGTAGAACGCCTGCTGAACCAGAAGGCCAGCGGATTGCGGCTACCACCGGAGATTGGCCGTTTCATCAGCGATACGTGGAGCCGCGTCCTGGTCTACGTGTGTGTTCGTCACGGTGACGAAGGTGTGGAGTGGAGTGACACCGTACAGGTATTCGATGATCTCCTATGGGCGGTTCAGCCACTCGATGCGCTTGCGGACATCGAGGATCGCGATCGCGCGCGGCCGCACCTGCTGGAGCGTGTCGAGCAAGGAATGGAACTGCTCGGTCTGGCTGGCGGCGAAATTGAGGACGCATTGACGGCACTGGGCGACCGGCTCGCCGATATTGCGAACTCTGATCGAGCGTTCCTGGAAGACGATCGTCCACACACCGAGGCAGCTGACCTGCCGGTCATGGAAGAAATCGTGCTGCGAAGTCCGAGTGAGATCGAGCCAGTTGAGGCCGTCGAGCCGGAACCGGAGATGGCGCGCGAAATCAATCGCCTGACGGAAGGCGTCTGGGTCGAACTGACGCAGGAAGACGGGCAGAAGCTGCGGGCGAAGGTCGCAGCCATCGTGCAACCCGGCAGCAAGTACATCTTCGTGAACAGGCGAGGTATGAAGGTCGCCGAGCGCAACCGAATGTCGCTCGCCGTTGAACTGAAGCGCAAGACAATCGTCGTACTCGACGAATCGCAAGTGTTCGACCGCGCACTAGAAGCAGTCATCGGCAACCTGCGACAGCTACACCGCCAGCCGGTCTAGCAGCGTAGTGACGCCGAAAAACCGGCGAACTGTCACCCGTGTTGCTAGGCCAACGGCTGGCTGCGCCACTGCGGATCAGCGAGTAAACGTTCCACAGTTGCGACGATCGCTTGCGTTTGCGCATCGATCTCCAGATTCACCCGACGACCCACGACGACGCTGCCAAGCGTGGTTCGACGAATCGTCTCCGGAATCAAGCTGACGCAAAATCTGCCCTGCAACGAATCGATCGCAGCAATCGTAAGACTCGCGCCATCGAGTGCAACGAACCCTTTGTGAAACAGAAACCTGAGCCATTGCCGCGAGACATCGAACCAGATCGTCCGCTCATTCTCACCCACGTCGATCTGCGCCACCGTAACAACGTCAGCAACATGACCCGAAAGGACATGCCCGCCGATTTCGTCCCCGAATCTAAGCGACCGTTCAACGTTCACCAGATCACCGTGCTGGAGTGAGCCCAGATTCGATTTCGCGGTCGATTCGCGGATGACGTCAAAGTCTACCTGCCCATCCGCAATCGACGTTGCAGTCAGGCATGTGCCGTTCACGGCCACCGACGCACCGATGCTCAGCCCGTCGGCGAGACTACCGAGACTTATCCGCAGCCGCCGCAGACCTGACTCATCAGCGACAGCTGCTACACGGCAGAGACCCTGGACGATTCCCGTGAACACCGGGCAACTCCGTTAGCCGACGTGCTTGGCGAAGAAATCCAGGCTGCGGCTCAACGCCAGTTTTGCCGCCGCCGCGTCATAGCTCGCGCGTTGGTCGCAGTTGAATCCATGGTCGGCTTCGTAGACGTGTACTGCTACCTCGGGATGCGCTTTGCGGACCTTCTCCACATCGGACAGCGGAATATGCGCATCTTTCGCGCCGAAGTGCATCATCACCGGACAACTCGGCTGATGATCCAACTGCCCCGCTACACCACCACCGTAGTAGGCAACCGAAGCGCTGAGACCCGTCAATTGGCAAGCCGATAACCACGCCAGCAACCCGCCGAAGCAATAGCCAACGACGCCAACGGCGCCGAAGCGCTTTGCGTCATCGACTGCGGCTTGCAGATCTTGCAGCGTCTGTTCCATTTTGAGTTTACCGCGCGCTATCTCGACGCCTCTGCCCATATCCTGCTGTTCGTAGCCCAACTCGACGTTGCGCTCGACCCGGTCGAAGATCTGCGGAGCAATCGCCGCGTAGCCCGCTGCCGCATAGCCGTCCGCGACGCTGCGTATATGCGAATTGACGCCGAAAATCTCCTGAATAACCACAATTCCACCGCGCGGTTTCGCGGCCGGCATCGCTTCGTAGGTGCCGAAGGCGAAGCCGTCGACGGCACGCAATTGTTTGGTCTGGCCCACGCTTTGCTCCACTGCTACAGAATTCGGGTAAAAGCCTATACAGAGCATGGACACACGTCCATGGTTGTCGGCGCCTTCATGCGATTGTCATCAATCCATCATGTTGCTGGTGCAAGCTGTTGGCTCCTACGTGTCGGTACGCTTTGCGAGGGTCGATTCCGCGTGAGCCAGCTGTGAGAATAGAACGATGGAAACGCAGACAGTCATGTTGGTCGAGGACGAGTTGGAGATTCGCGAGATGCTCACCTTCGCGCTGACGCGCGCGGGGTTCAACGCCATTGGCGCCGCCAGTGCGGAAGAAGCGCTGCGATTGCTCGATGGGCCGCTGCCCGCCGTTCTGGTTATCGACTGGATGTTGCCTGGCGCCAGCGGCATCGATCTCGCAATGCGACTGCGGCGCGATGAATTATTCACCGATCTGCCGATAATTATGCTGACCGCACGCGGCGAGGAGGCGGACAAGCTGAAAGGTTTTGATGCCGGTGTCGACGACTACCTGACCAAGCCGTTTTCTCCGCGTGAACTGGTTGCGCGGATTCGTGCACTACAGCGACGTGCCGGCGGGGTCGTCGACGGAATTCTGAAGATTGACGCCCTCGAGATCGACCTGAAGAGCCACCGCATCACGATCGGTGATACGCCAATTCACCTTGGCCCGACGGAATTCAGACTGCTTACGTTCCTGATGCAGCATCCCGACCGCGCGTTCGATCGTGCGCAGTTGCTTGATCGTGTCTGGGGTCGCTCAGTGTACGTCGAAGAGCGCACCGTGGATGTCCACGTGTTGCGTCTGCGGCGCGCGCTCAAACCATACGGTCTCGACGCCCTCGTCGAAACGGTGCGCGGCGTCGGTTATCGCCTCGCAGCCGCAGCGAGCGTATCGCTCACGTGATCGCTGGCCTGCGAGCTCAACTGATTCGCACCACTGGGCTCGTAGTCATCGTTCTCGGTGTCGGCTGGGCTACGCAGCTATGGGCCGTCGCGACCATCATCGGGTTGTTGGTTTGGGTCTACCCGCACGCACGCGAGATGTTGCGGTTGCACGAATGGTCCCGGCATCCGATACGGCGTCCGGACATTACCATGGAGTTATGGCAGGAACCTGCGGTGCGGGTGTTCCGCGCGCTGCGTCAGTCTCGAGCGCGCATGCGCCGTTTGCTCACGCGGTTGCATTACGTGCGCTCTGCAACCGAAGCGCTGCCTGACGGCGCGATTCTGGTCGAGCACAACGGCGAAATCGAAATGTTCAATACCGCCGCACAGACCCTGCTCGGCTTATCGGCCGCCGACGTAGGTCAGAATTTTGTATCGCTTGTGCGTAATCCAGAGATCGCCGCCCTCGTCAACGGACAAGCCGCTGAAGGATTGGTCGAAATCACCGCGAGGCATTCGGGACTACAGCTGGAAGTTCGCCGTATCGATATCGACGAATCGCGTATGCTGATTCTCGCGCGCGATGTGTCACAGCTCAACCGCCTGCTCAGCATGCGGCAGGATTTCGTCGCCAACGTGTCCCATGAACTGCGCACGCCACTGACTGTGATTCTCGGCTATCTGGAGTCGCTAGATGACACCTCGCTCGACCAGGAGCAGTTGCGCACGCTGATGACACGTCTGGTGCCGCCAGCACAGCGCATGAAGGTACTCGTCGACGATTTGCTACTGCTGACGCGTTTGGAATCGAGCCCGAAGCCATCGGATGCCGAAGTGCGTGTAGTCGCGATAGCACCCATGCTCGAGGCAATCGCCGCCGACGCGCGGCAACTATCCGGCGGTCGTCACACGATCACGGTGGAAGCCGACGCGGGGCTGCGCCTGCGCGGCAGCGAATTCGAATTGCGCAGTGCCTTCTCCAATCTGGTAGACAATGCCGTGCGCTACAGCCCGGACGGCGGCGACATTTTCGTGCGCTGGCTGGCATCCGATGCGGGGCCGAGGTTCGAAGTCGAAGATCACGGCATGGGCATACCCGCGCAACACCTGACCCGCATCACTGAGCGTTTCTACCGGGTGGATCTGTCCGGATCGCGCGCTCGTGGCGGTACCGGCCTGGGGCTGGCAATCGTCAAACACGTTCTGAAACGCCACGATGCAACGCTTGGCGTACGAAGCGAACTGCACAAGGGAAGTCAGTTCTTTTGCCTGTTTTCGCCGCACGCCGGCGTCACAGCGTGACGCAAATCAATCAAGCTAGTAGAGTTTGACAACGCTACGGAGACGCACGACGCGGAGACGCATGAATTGAGTCGGCATATTTCAGAACAGTACGACGCCGAATTGGAGATTGTTCGTCGTCGGCTGATGGAAATGGGTGGCATGGTCGAACAGCAACTGCGCGACGCGATCACTGCGATTTCAACCTATGACGCGGAACTCGCCGCAACGGTGATCGAGCGCGATCATGAGGTCAATCGCTTCGAAGTCACGCTCGATGAGCAGTGCATTCACATCATCGCGCGTCGGCAACCCACGGCGACCGATCTGCGCCTGCTCGTTACGGTGATGAAGTCGAGCACCGATCTCGAGCGGATTGGTGACGAAGCGAACCGCATTGCGAAAATGGCTCGTGAACTTTCGAAGCTGAACTATCAGAACAACATTTACGGCGAGACAGCGCGCCTGAGCGAACTCGCCACCACAATGGTCTCACGCGCGCTCGACGCACTCGCGCGCCTCGACACCCGCGAAGCACTCGATCTGATTGCAGCCGACAAGCAAGTCGATGAGGAGTATCGCTCGGTCATCGAAATGCTGGCGAGGTCGATGACCGCGAACCCGGATTCAGTGGAACGCGATCTGCATCTGATCTGGGTTGCACGCGCGCTCGAGCGAATCGGCGATCATGCCAAGAACATCTCCGAGTACGTGCTCTATCTGGTGGAAGGCAGAGATATTCGCCATTTACCAAAGGGTACGTTGTCAACAGCGAAGCAAGACGCCTCCGAATAGCTTCGCCGCAGCGTACTAGCGTCGTCCCAACGGGGCGAGACTGAGATGCTGGCCACCATCCAGAATCAGCGTCTCACCCGTTACAACGTCTGCGCCGGCAACGAAATAGAGTATGGCTTCAGCAACCGTATCCGGCGTCGTCGTCAGACGCAGTGGCGACGTATCCTCGAGGTACTTCTTGGTGCGTTCGTAATTCTCCACACCCATACCGGCCTTCAACCATTCACCCTGGATGAATCCTGGGCAGACGGCGTTCACGCGAATCTCCGGGCCAAGCACGCGCGCAAGCGACAGAGTCATCGTCACTAATGCGCCCTTCGACGCTGCATACGCGATCGAGCTGCCTACTCCCATAACGGCAGCAATCGATGCCACGTTGACGATGCTGCCTCGACCTCCGCGCTTCATCGCTGGTCGCACCGCGCGGGTCATCTGATATGCGCCGACCGTGTTGACCGAATAAATGTCGAGGAAATCCTGCTTGTCGAGCCCCTCCAGATTGTCGTGTGCACAAAACTTGGTGGTGCCTGCATTGTTGATCAACGCATCGATACGCCCCCACTTCGCATCGGCCGCCGCGACCATTGCGCGACAATCGGCGTCCTGTGCAACATCTGCACGCACGACCAGCGCTTCGACCCCTTGCGCCACGCAGGCAGCTTCCGTCTCACGTGCGCCAGCTTCGCTGCGCGAGTAATTGATGACGACATTGCAACCGCGCTCGGCTAACTGCCGCGCGCATGCGGCACCAACGCCAGACGACGAACCGGTAACGATTGCGACTCCACCTTGAATATCCACATGACCCCCGTTGGTTGACCCGCGATGAATGTTCTAACATTCCGCCTCGGCTTCGCGTGTGCGAACACTATCACGAGTATCTCGACGGACCCGAATACTGTTGATGGACCAACAACACTGAGGACAACATGGCATTCGCACCCTTCGACTTGACAGGCAAAGTTGCGCTGATTACCGGCGGCAACGGTGGTATCGGCCTCGGAATGGCAGAAGGCATGGCCCAGGCGGGCGCCGATATCTGTATCTGGGGCACGAATCGTGACAAGAACGACGCTGCGATCGAACGGCTCGCAGATTACGGAACCAAGGTATCGGCGCACGCCTGTGATGTGTCGGACGCCGCCGCCGTCGCAACGGCCTTCGCGGCGACGCTCGAGATACACGGTCGTATCGACGCGTGCTTCGCCAACGCCGGAGTCGGGGGGCGCAGCGAATCCTTTGACGAAATGTCTTTCGATGAATGGCGTCGGGTGCTATCGGTAAACCTGGATGGCACCTATCACACGTTCCAACACGCGGCTGCGCACATGCGTGAACGCGCGCAGAACGGCGATCCAGGTGGTCGCCTCGTCGCTACGGCCAGTCTGGCAGCGATTTCCGGGCAGGCGCGCGGCGAACACTACGCAGCAAGCAAGGGTGCATTGGTGTCGATGATCAAAGCGCTTGCTGTCGAATATGCCCGCTATGGGGTTACTGCTCACACGGTGCTGCCCGGATGGATCGAGACTGCCATGACGGCACCCGCATTCGGCTACGGCAAGTTCGTCGACAATGTCATGAAGCGCATTCCGGCCCGGCGTTGGGGTCAACCAGAGGACTTCGCCGGTATCGCGGTCTACATCATGAGCAACGCGAGCGCGTACCACACCGCCGATACGTTTTTGATCGACGGCGGCTACTATGCGTTTTAAACGACTACAGGTTCCAAGGACGCAATGAATATGAGGTCACATCAATGATCGAGGCGGTGCTGTGGGATTTCGGCGGTGTTTTGACGACGAGCCCGTTCGACGCATTCAATCGCTTCGAAGCCGAGCACGGATATCCACGAGACTTCATTCGCGGTATCAATGCAACCAACGCTGAACACAATGCCTGGGCACGGCTCGAATCGAGCGCGATCACGCCGGCGCAGTTCGATGCCGAATTCGAAGCCGAGAGCCGTGTTGCGGGGCATGCCATCCCGGGGCAGGCTGTGCTCGAACTGCTTTCCGGTGATCTGCGACCACGTATGGTCGATGTGCTGAAGGCATGCAAACAGCGTTACAAGGTCGCGTGCTTGACAAACAACGTCAAATCCGGCGAAGGCGCAGGCATGGCGCGAACGAGCGAGCGTGCGGCGCGGATTCAGGTGGTGATGAGTCTGTTCGACCTCGTGCTGGAATCCAGCAAAGAAGGCATTCGCAAACCGAATCCCGCGTTTTATCTGCGCGCGTGCGAACGACTTCGGATCAAGCCGGCTCAAGCGGTCTTTCTCGACGACCTCGGCGTAAATCTCAAGCCGGCGAAACAACTCGGCATGACAACGATCAAAGTCGCCAGTGAAGATCAGGCAATCGCGGAGCTGTCCGACGTGCTGCGGATCAACTTTTAAAGTCTGACGCCGCTGCGTAACCGCCCGGCGGCGTCTTCGGGTGTCATGTCTCGCTGCGCCTCCGCGAGCATCTCGAATCCCACCATGAATTTGCGCACGCTGGCGGAGCGCAGCAACGGCGGATAGAAGTGTGCATGCAGTTGCCAGTGTCTGCCGTGATTGCGGCCCCGCCCGTGCCAGCCCATCGAATACGGAAAGGGCACACCGAACAATCGATCGTAGGCGGGTAGCAATCGCGCCAGAATCGACGCGAGATCGGCGATGTCGCTTGGGTCGAGTTCGGCAAATCCACTGCGATGTCGCAGCGGCAGCAGCAATGTTTCGAATGGCCACGCTGCCCAATATGGCACCACCACCAGCCATCGATCGTTGCGCACGACAACGCGTTCGTCGAGCGCCAACTCCCGCCTCGCGTAGTCGAGCAGCAATACCGATTGGCCATGGTCCCGCTGGTTGCGATCCTCGCGCTGCGCAATCGTCGGAATCGACGATGTGGCCCATACCTGGCCATGCGGGTGCGGGCTCGAACAACCCATCAGTGCGCCCTTGTTCTCGAACAATTGCACCCACGGATATTGCTTGCCGAGTTGAACAGACTCGGTCCGCCAGAGATCGATTACGCCGTTGAGTTCTGCAATTGACAGTGTGGCGAGCGTCGCGTCGTGGCGCGGCGAGTAGCACAGCACGCGGCACTTACCTGCAATCGATTCCGCTCGCAGTAGTGGGTCTGTCGTCTGAACGACGTGTGGCACATCATCGAGCGCGCTGAAATCGTTATCGAATGCAAAGGTGCCCGCGTAATCGGGATTGACGATGCGCTCCACACGCGCGTTGCGCGGACACAGGTAACAGTCGCTTCGCCAACTGTCCGATTCGATTGCGGTCGCGGTCTCCTGGCCGCCTTGCCAAGGACGCTTGACGCGTCCCGGCGAGACGATGACCCATTCGCCGGTCAGTGCATTGCGGCGCCGCTCAGACACTACGCGACAATCCTTGCACCGCCCAACGAGCGCGCAACAAACCAGCGTGGCGTTATCCCCAGGTTATCCGCATAGATGGTCGAAGCTTCCGCCGTAGCGGATTCAACGCGCGCGGCATCGATCAATGCGACAACATTGCCACCGAACCCGCCGCCCGTCATGCGCGCGCCGTAGCAACCCGGCTGACTATTCAGCGCATCGACCAGCGCATCGAGTTCGGTACAACTGACCTCGTAGTCGTCACGCAAAGATCTATGACTGTCGCGCAACAAGTCACCCAGTTCCGACCAGTTGCCATCTTCGAGCGCCTGCGTTGCACGCCCAACGCGCGCCGCTTCGTAAACGACGTGACGAGCGCGGCGGCGAATCGTCAAATCATCGATGAGTTCCTGATGCGCGCTGAAAACCTCCGGATCGATTCGCGCGAGCGCGTTGTGCGCAACTCCCAATGCGCTCGCCGCGGCGCGCGTCTCGTTCAGTCGCTCGTTATACGGAGAGTGTAGAAGTTGGCGCGTACGCCCTGTATCGACGACAACCATGCACACGTTTGCAGCATTGAAGACGATCGGCCGATGTCGATGATCGAAGCAATCGAACCACAGCGCGCTGCCGGGCACGGCTAGCGTGATCACCGCTTGATCCATCAATCCGCACTGGACGCCCAAATATTCGTGTTCAACGCGTTGCGCCGCCAGCGCGAGCTGTAGCGGAGAGGCTGCGCACCCGGCCGCAGTCGTTAGCGCGCGGATAAGCGCAACGCACAGCGACGCCGAACTCGACAGGCCACTCCCGGGAATATCACCGCTGACCAGCACATCCACTCCCCTGATTTCAATGTTCTCCGAGGCCAGTACCGCAATCGCGCCCCAGAGCAGTCTGCCCCACGAGTCGTCTGGGGCTTCGCTGCCAAACGCGTAGTCGATCCGGTCGGGCACATTCGTACTGATCGCACGCACTCGCCCGTTGTCTGTCAGGCGAACGACTACCGTCGTACCAAATTGAATCGGCATCGGCAGCACCGGGCCGCCGCAATAGTCAACATGATCGCCGATCAGATTGACGCGACCCGGGGCCCAGCAGCTCGTCGGTTGCATCCCAACGGGACTGGCACCGAAGCGGTCGACGAATTGGCCAGCGAGGTGCTTGCCAGTCCTGTTCATTTCGAGGTCGGGAGCGCATGGCAATCGAGAAAGTCACGTACCAGCGTTGCGTCGGGAATCGCACTGGCGGCGCCGGGGCAACACGCCGCCAATGCCCCGGCCGCGCTGGCGCGCAGCAAACGTTCGTGTATCGACACTGTCGGATTGAACCACGCGGCAAGCAGATGTCCGATGAATGCGTCACCTGCGCCGGTTTCGTCAACCGCCGCCACGCTGAACGCCGGCAATCGAATGCGCTGGCCGCCTCGGCCATACAGAACACCGCCTGCACCAAGCGTGATGACCACATGCTGATCACGGCGCGCGCCGGTGAGCCGATCGAGGGCGCGCAACGGATCCGTCTCGAGCGCGAGCGCGGACGCTTCGATCTCATTGAGCAGCAGCAACTCCACGGCATCGAGACCGTAACCGGATTCACACCCATCGACTGGTGCGAGGTTGAACGCAACGCGAACGCATGCCCGACGTGCTGCGCATAGTACGTCTTCGATGTCATTGATCTCGTTTTGCAATAATAGCCACCCACCTTCACCTGCTCGTGCGATCGCTTGATCTACATCGGCCGGTTGAATAGTGCGATTAGCACCGCCAACGATGACGATCGCATTCTCGCCGCCCGGACCCACCTGAATCATCGCGTGACCCGTCGCCTGTGCATCGCAAACGCGTACACCGCTCGCGTCGACACCTGCGTCCGTCAACAAGTCCTTGAGCCAGACCCCGTCCTGCCCAACGCAGCCAAAGTGCGCCACCTGAACACCGGCCCTCGCCGCAGCAAGGGATTGATTGAGCCCTTTTCCGCCGGCATGGCGAGTTGGAATGCTGCCCAGCAGCGTTTCCCCGACGCGCACGATCGCTGCAACGTGGTAGACATGGTCGATGCACAACGAGCCGAGATTGACCAGCTCAGGCATGGCTGGCCAAACGCGGTTTCGCCTCCAACGGCCGATCCGCGAACGCTGGCAGCCATTGCGCATGCGCCGTCATCAGTTCTGCCGTCATCGCGCGGATGTCATCGAGAGTACCAACGGCCGCGGTGAGGGGATCGAGTGCCATGGCCTGAAACACACTCTCCGCATCGGATTCCAGCGCAGCCTTCACCGCAAGACGTTGCACGTTGATCTGAGTCTGATTGATCGCAGCGAGATGGTCCGGAATGCGGCCGACCGGCAGCGGTTCAATACCACCGCTATCGACACGACACGGCACTTCGACACACACATCCGAAGGCAGATTGTCGATGTGGCCGGCATTCATGACGTTGCCGTATATTTTGGCCGGCTCGCCGCCCGCCAGTGCACTGACGATCTGACTGCCATACTCGTTGCTGCGTTCCAGCGACACCGGCTCGCTGCCGTTGGCCATCCTTTCCATGACATCACGCCAATCCGGGCGGTTGTACAATTCCTTGATGAAGCCAGACCCGCCGTTCCAACCGCCGCCGGGACAATACGCGGCGATCAGTTCGGGTCGTTTTCTGAACCAGGCCGAGTATTCGGAATTGTGGCCGCTCGCCTCCGTCACCGGATAACCGAAATGTTTGACGTACTCCATCCGCGACGTGTCTTTGCGCCACAGCCGGGGGGTGATCGCGAGTTCTCTGATCTGCGGCAACAGATCGCGCCCCCGGTGTTCGAATCGGAAGATCCAGGCCTGATGATTCAGCCCTGCACACTCGAAGTCGATTTCCTCGAGCGGAACCGCGAGGCGGTGCGCCCATTGCGCGGTGGTGTGCTGCACCGAGTGACACAATCCAACCAGTTTGATGTCTGGTAGCGCTTCTTTCACGCCCCAGCACAGCATCGCCATCGGATTCGTGTAATTCAGAACCCACGCATCCGGACAATGCCGCAGCACATCCCGGCCGATCGCCAACAATTGCGGCAGGGTGCGCAGGCAGCGCATGATGCCGCCCGGCGTCAGCGTGTCGCCAATCGCCTGATCGACTCCGTAACGCCGCGGAATATCGATCTCCCGCTCGATGGCTTCGTAGCCGCCCACCAGTACACTGATGATGACGTAGTCCGCGCCCGACAACGCTGCGCCGCGGTCCTCGTGCAGCGAATGGCTCGCCTGCATATAGCCGCCATCGCGAAAGATTCGCTCGATGATGCGTCCTGCATACGCCAGGCGCTCCGGGTCGACGTCGACCAGCGCGAAATGTGCGTCGCGCAGATGCGGATAGCTCAGGATATCTGCGCTCAGGCGACTCGAGAACACCAGGCTCCCGGCGCCGATGATTGCCACTCGCGTCATACCTATCACCCCGGTGTGCCATGGCCGAAGAACCGCATCATACGCGGCCGAACGGCTACGTCAGCCGCCGTCGATGCGATGCAGGAAATATACTTCGGATTCCGGTTGGACCGGGTCGAGATACGGGTCGTGGATGATGTCGCCGTCGATCGCGACGGCGACTTTGCCAATCAGCACGTCAGTGATGCCGGGATATTTCACTTCGAGTTGCGCGACGAGGTCGCGGAAGTTCTCCGCCTTCACGTCGAACTCCCGAACTCCGTCCGTGTACTGTGCCAGGTGATCCGGAAAGAACACTTTTGCCACCGCACCGCTCTCAGCCTTTGCCAGCCTCCAATGCCGCGAGCACCCGTGGTGGCGACAACGGTAGATCGTGGATGCGCACGCCGGTTGCGGCACGCACCGCATTCGCGACCGCCGCCAGCGGCGCGACGATGGGCACTTCACCGACGCCACGGACTCCGTAGGGATGGGTGGGGTTCGGCACCTCGATGATCTGCGTGTCGATCATCGGCAGATCGGACGCCACAGGCATGCGATAGTCGAGAAATCCGGAGTTCTGCATCACGCCGTTGGCGTCGTAGATGTATTCCTCATTCAACGCCCAGCCAATTCCCTGCGACGCGCCACCCTGCATCTGACCTTCGACGTAGCTCGGGTGAATCGCCTTGCCGGCGTCCTGAATGGCGGTGAAGCGCAGCACATCGACCTTGCCCGTCTCGGGATCGACGCGCACGTCGGCCATGTTGATCGAGAATCCGGGACCCGCCCCGCGCGCATTCAGCGATGCACGGCCGAGCAACGGCCCACCGGTTCGCCCCGAATTGGCAGCGATCTGAGCCAAGGTCAGCGGCTTCACGTCGGCATTGACGCCTGGCTTCGGAATCGCCTGGCCGTCCTGCCAGTCGACCATGTCTGCTTCAATGCCCCAGGTCGCCGCTGCGCGCTGCTTGCACTGCGCAATGATGTCGCCGGCTGCCTGAATCACTGCCATGCCGGTCGCGAACGTCACCCGGCTACCACCGGTCGTGTTGCTGTATCCCGCACTCTCGGTGTCGGCGACGAGTACCCGCACCTGATCGTACGGCACGCCCAATTCCTCGGCAGCCATCAATGCCATCGACGCGCGCGAGCCACCGATATCGGGACTGCCTTCGACGACGGTAACGGTGCCGTTTTCGTTGATGTGCACCTCGGCGCTGGATTGCATGCCGGCGTTGAACCAGAATCCGGCAGCGATGCCACGTCCTTCGTTCGGTCCGAGCTTAATCTTGTAGTTCGGGTGCCTCTTTGCGGCTTCCAGGCACGCTTCGAATCCGATCGCGTTGAACTTGGGGCCATATGCCGCCTGGACACCCTGCCTGACGGCATTCTTCTGGCGCAATTCGATCGGGTCCATTTCGAGTTGTCGCGCGAGATCGTCGATCAAACTCTCGCACGCATACATCGACTGCGGCGCACCTGGTGCACGATACGCCGCCACCTTTGGTTTATTGACCAGCACGTCGTAGCCCTGAATCAGAAAGTTCGGCACGTTGTAGGGCGCGAACACGCACATCGCCCCCGGGGCCATCGACGAACCCTTGTAGCCACCGGCCTCGTACGCGAGCGAAGCGGACATCGCCGTGATCGTGCCATCGCGCTTTGCACCGATCTTGATCGTACATTTGGTGGCCGATGCGGGGCCAGATGCGCGAAACACCTCGTCGCGGGTCATCGTCATCTTCACCGGACGACCCGACTTCTTCGACAGCAGCATCGCAACCGGTTCGAGATAGATCGTCGTCTTGCCGCCAAACCCGCCGCCAATTTCACTCGGAATCACGCGAATGTCAGCGACGTTCAGGCCGAGCACTTTCGACGTCATGGAACGCACGTCGAAATGACCCTGCGTGCAACACCAGATCGTCGCCTGGCCACCCTGATTGATCGAGGCAACGCAGGCGTGCGGCTCGATGTAGCCCTGGTGTACCGTTGGGGTGCGATAGGTGCCCTCGACGACGACGTCCGCCTCTGCAAAGCCCGCTGCCACATCGCCTCGCTTGAGTTCCATGTAGGCCGCCACGTTGCTGGGCTTCGTGGGTTTCTCAGGCAAGCCGGCGGTAAACAGCTTTTCGTCGATCAAGGTGGCGCCCTCCGCCATCGCGGTATCGAGATCCATCACCGGCTTCAACACCTCGTATTCCACCTTGATGGCTGCAAGCGCCGCATCGGCAATCGCCGCCGACTTGGCGGCAACGGCAGCGACCGCGTGCCCGTGGTAGACGACCTTGGCGCGCGCCATCACGTTGCTGGCGAGATCCGCAAAATCGCCGGCACCTTCACCGCCGGTAATCTCTTCATGGCCGACACGCGGAAAATCGGCTCCGGTGACCACCGCATAGATGCCTTCGAGCGCCTCGGCAGCGGCGGTGTCGATGTGTTTGATGCGCGCATGCGCGTGCGGGCTACGCAGCACTTTGCCGACCAGCATGCCCGGCAGACTGAAGTCCGCGCCAAAGTTGGCCCGGCCGGTGACCTTGTCGACGCCGTCCGGGCGCACGACGCGTGTACCCACGAATTTGAAATCTCTCGCTTCGCTCAAGATGCTTCTCCTCGCAACGTTTGCGCGGCGTCCTGCACCGCACGGATGATCTTGTCATATCCGGTACAACGACACAGGTTGCCCGCCAGGTGATAGCGGATCTCTTCCTCGGTCGGATTCGGGTTCTCGTCGAGCAGCGCTTTCGCGGCGACCACGAAACCCGGCGTACAGATGCCGCATTGCAGCGCCGCGTGCTCGAGGAACTTCTGCTGCAGCGGGTGCAACGCTTCGCCGCGCGAAATGCCTTCGATCGTCGTGATCTGATGCCCGCCGCTTTCGACCGCGAACATCAGGCACGAACACACGAGACGTCCGTCCAGCAGTACCGAACAGGCGCCGCAATCACCGGTCGCGCAACCTTCCTTGGTGCCCGTCAATCTCAGATTGTCGCGCAGTACATCGAGCATCGACTGCTGCGGCTCGCACAGGAACTCCATGCGTTCGCCGTTGACGTTCGTTTCGACATGCATCTTCGTCATCACAAGGTCTCCTTGGCGCGGTCCGCGGCAATTCGGGCGGCGCGCCGACACAGCACCGCAACGATCGTGCGCCGGTAGTCGGCAGTACCACGCTTGTCCGATATCGGCGAGGCGGCGGCGCTGCAGGCCTGTCCGGCTCGTTCGAGCGCGGCGTCATCGAGTTTCGATCCGATCAGCGCGTCGGCCGCGGCCGGCACCAGCAGTACCGTTGGCGCGACGGCCCCGATCGCGATACGCGCTGCCGTGCAGACACCACCACCGTCGATAGATACGCTGACACCGGCCCCGGCCACCGCGATATCCATCTCGGTGCGAGGAATGAAGCGCAGATACGCATCTGCAGTGCCTTTCGCCGGGCGTTTGAATTTGACGCCCAGCAGAAATTCCCCCGGTTTCAGCGCGTTCTTGCCGACGCCGACGACAAACGATTCAACCGGCAGCTCACGTTGCCCCCCGCCAGTCGCAATCACGCATGTGCCCGCGTTGGCGATGAGCGCGGAAATCGTATCGCCGGCGGGCGAAGCGTTGCACAGATTGCCGCCGAGCGATGCGCGTCCCTGAATCTGCGTGGAGCCGATCAGATCGACCGCTTCCACCAAGCCGGGAAGGCATGCCACCAGCGACTGCGATGCGGTCAGCACGGCACCCGGAATCGCCGCGCCGATGTAAATCTCGTCTGCGCCGACGTCGAGCCGATTGGTTTCCGCCAGTTTTTTGATATCGACAATCATGCGCGGTGACGGATCCACGCCGCGCAGTTGCACCATCAGATCGGTGCCGCCGGCGAGCACCTGGGCACGGCATCCGGCCTTATGATGCTCCCCCAATACTTCGAGTGCCTGCTCCACCGTCTCGGGCGCAGCGTAGGCGAATGACTGCATGAATCCTCCATCGAGCAAAATGTATGAACGTAGTGTGCACTACATTTGGGATTGTACACGCTAGAATTCCCGTCGCGATGGACGCCTATCGACAACACATCACCACGCTCCAGCAACGCTGGGAAGCGGCATTGGCAGCGACTCGATTCGACGCGGTGCTGGTCGCCGCCGGCGCGCGGCAGAATTATTTCCTCGACGATCAGGCACCACCATTTCGCGCCAACCCACACTTCAGTCAGTGGCTGGAGGCAAGCGGCTGCGAAAATGCGTTGTTGCTGATTCGACCGGCGCATAAGCCAAGACTGTTCTTCCATCAACAACGCGACTACTGGCATCAGCCGCCCGCCCCGCCTGCGCTCGGCGATGCCATCGATGTGGACGTGTTTGGATCGCTGGACGCGCTCGTCGATGCAGCGTGCCGCGCCGTCGAACGTGAGAATCGCGCGGCGCTGATCGGCGATTCGAGCGCGCGGCCAACGAACCTGCCGGTTACCGACACCAATCCACAGCAGTTGCTCAACCACCTGCATTATCACCGCGCGTTCAAAACCGCATTCGAGATCAGCTGCATGCAGCGCGCGACTCAGATCGGCGTGCGTGGTCATATCGCAGCACGTGAAGCTTACCGCGGCGGTGGCAGCGAGTACGCGATTCACCAGGCTTACCTGCTCGCATCTCAGCAGAACGAGACCGAACTGCCGTATGCGAATATCGTTGCGCAGAACGAACACGCCGGAGTGTTGCACTATCAGCACTACGATCGCACACCGCCTGCGCAGCGTTCGAGCTTTCTGATCGATGCCGGCGGCCGCCACCACGGCTACGCAAGCGACATCACACGCACTTACGCGGCGGACGACGGCAGCGATTTCGCCACACTCATCACGGCACTCGATCGTGCGCAGCAGCGATTGATCGCATCGATCAAACCGGGCGTGAACTATCTCGCCCTTCATGAGTCGATACACCGCGACATTGGTGAGCTGTTAGCCGAGTTTGGACTCGTTACGTGTAGTGGTAGCGACGCATTCGAATTGCGCATCACCGATGCGTTCATGCCGCATGGACTCGGTCACCTCATCGGTCTGCAGACGCACGATGTCGCGGGGCACATGGTGTCTCCCGATGGCGGTATGCGTCCACCGCCGGAACGCTACGGCGCGCTGCGGTTGACGCGCGAGGTGGCGCCGGACCAGGTGTTCACCATCGAGCCGGGCTTGTATTTCATTCCGATGCTGCTCGACGAACTGCGCACGAGACCGGCCGGCAAGCATGTCAAATGGTCCGTTGTGGCACGTTACCTGGGCTATGGCGGCATCCGCATCGAAGACAACATTCATGTCACGCAGAGCGGAATCGTCAATCTGACACGAGACACATTCGCGGTGGCTGAGGCGCAGTGACCCGACTCACCGTCGAGCGACTGTTCAGCAGTCCATCGCTGAGCGGCAGCGTTCCGATGCAGATACATTTCGCGCCCGACGGCACGCGGGTGACCTATCTGGCGAATCCACCGACCGACCGCGAACGACTCGATCTGTACAGCTACGACATCGCAAACGACACCACGGTGTGTTTGATCGACGCGAGCATGGTTCATGCAAACGGCGAGTTGACCGCAGCCGAGAAGGCCGACCGAGAGCGACGCCGGCAGTTCAGCGGGGGCGTCACGCACTACCGATGGCTGCCCGATAGCCTGCGCATTTGCTGCATGATCGGCGGAGCCGTCTACGTGTTCGACTGCAGCGCAAAGACATTGCGCGCGGTCACACCCAAAGGCTTTCGACAGACCAACCTGACCGTGTCGGGACGTGGCCGCTACGCAAGCTATGTACGCGACGGTGATCTTTACGCCTACGACTTCGAAGGAGAATGCGAAGAGCGGTTCACGCACGACGCATCGGACTGCGTGACAAACGGCCTGCCGGAATTCATCGCGCAAGAAGAGATGCATCGGTTCGACGGACATTGGTGGTCGCCAGACGACCGATGGCTGATTTTCACGCGCGTCGACAACTCGCTGGTCGATGTGACGCACCGCTATGAGTTCACTGCGTCCGAACTGGTTGCCGTGCCGCAACGCTATCCGTACGCCGGCGCCAGCAACGCGCAGGTCGAACTCGGCGTCATCGACCCACAGACCCGCGCGGTTCGATGGATCGACTATCGGACGAACGCCGACGACTATCTCGCGCGGGTCAACGTCAGCGTCGATGCAGTCGTCGTTCAATCGCAGAGCCGAGATCAGCGGACGCTGTGCGTCACGGCCCATCCATTCGATGGCGCGGCACCGAGGAATTTGCTGACCGAACGCCAATCCGCCTGGATCAACCTGCACGACAACTTTCGTTTCGTCGGCGACGGCGCCTTCGTCTGGACTTCAGAGCGCAGCGGATCGTCGCAAGCGTATCTGTATCGCGCCGACGGCAATGTCATTGCATTGACCCGGGGCGCGCTGGGTGATCGAGGTCGGGTCAATGCGGTCGTGCACGCGGATGCTTCGCAGGCGCTGGTACTTGGCTGGACCGATCTGCCCACCGAACAGCATCTGTTTCGGATCGAGTACGACGTACCGGAACACATCGAGCGCCTCACGCAGCCATCTGGCTGGCATGAGGCCATCGTCGATCCGACTGGACAATGGTTCATCGACCGCTATTCCAGTGTCGAGCAGCCGCCATGCCTTGTCCTTCGGTCTCTCACCGAAACGGCGGTCGCACGCCCGCTGATGCCCAACGCGCTGATCGAGGGGCACCCATACCTACCCTATCTCGCCAATCACGCGACCCCCACGTTCGGCGGCATCAGTGCAATCGACGGACAGGATCTCTGGTATCGGCTCACCTTGCCGGCTAACGCCAGCGCGTCACGACGTTGCCCTGCATTGGTGAACGTCTACGGCGGTCCGGGCGTGCAACGCGTTCGTGACGAATGGGCACCGCTGACGAATCAGCTGTTCGCCAGCATGGGCATCGCCGTATTCGAACTCGACAACCGGGGCGGCACCAATCGCGCCAAGGCATTCGAAGACCCGATCTATGGCCGGCTGGGTGATATCGAAGTGGCCGATCAGCTTGCCGGCATCGATTTTCTGAAGGCCCAGCCATGGATCGATCCCGATCGCATCGGCGTTATTGGGCACAGTTACGGCGGCTTCATGACGCTGATGCTGATGGCGCGCGGTGGCGGTTACATCCGTGCGGGTATCAGTACGGCACCCGTTACCGACTGGCGTTTGTACGACACGCACTATACGGAGCGCTATCTCGGTACACCTGCGGTCAATCAAGATGGTTACCGAGACAGTTGCGTGTCCACTCACGTCGGGTCACTGCGGGGCGCGTTGCTGCTGATGCATGGCATGGCCGATGACAACGTGTTGTTCGGCAACACCACCGCGCTGATGAAGCAGTTGCAGGAACAGCGGTTTCCGTTCGAACTGATGTTGTATCCGGGCGCAAAACACGCGCTGCAGGAACGCGACGTCGCCATCCACCGCTATGAAACGATTTTGCGTTTCCTGCAACGGGAGCTGCTCGCATGACCTATCAGGTACGTCGCGCGAATCGGTCCGACATCGACATATTGGCGCGCTTCAATCAGGCAATGGCGCAGGAGAGCGAAGATAAGCCGCTCGATTTCGATCGCATCAAAGCCGGCATCGACAGTTTGTTGCAGCATCCCGCCGAAGGCTACTACCTGATCGCGGACAATGCCCACGACGACCCCGCGGGCGCGCTGATGCTGACGTTCGAATGGAGCGATTGGCGCAACGGCCGCTTCTGGTGGATTCAGAGCGTTTACGTGCGTCCGGAGTATCGTCGCCGTGGGGTGTACCGGGCCTTGCATGAGCACGTTCGAAATGCGGCGCGCGCCGATCCTGAATCGTGCGGATTACGCCTGTACGTCGAGCGCGAAAACAGCGGCGCACAAGCCACGTATGTCGAAATGGGTATGGTCGAGACACACTATCGACTGTACGAGGAAGAGTTTCCACGCTCGTGACAAGAGGCGTGAGCAAAAGCGGACACCCTACATGGTGTGCGTGTTGCGGTCCGATTGCAGTGCGCCGGCAAGATAAGTCTCGATCTTCGATCGCGCCACATCATCCTGATCGTTGAACTGGACTCCGATTCCGGCTGCTCGATTGCCCTGAGCACCTTTCGGCGTCATCCAGACCACTTTGCCGGCGACCGGGATTTTCTCGGCTTCGTCCATCAGGTTGAGCAACATGAAGACTTCATCGCCGAGTTCGTATTCCTTCTTCGTCGGGATGAACAGGCCGCCGTTGCGAACGAACGGCATGTACGCGGCATAGAGAACAGCCTTGTCCTTGATTGCCAGCGAGAGAATTCCGTTTCGGGTGCCGCGTCGAGCTTCCATTGCGTCGTCAATCCAGCCGAGACCGGGTAAATGTACACCGAGGTCAGAAGGCGCGGATGATCATGTTCTCAGTCGGCCAAGTCAATTGCAGCGAACGTGAGCGGGATCACGCCGATGTCGTGAGGTCCCGCCACGCCAGCAAGCTCGATTCGAGCAGCAGTTGTGCATTCGGATTTGTCGTGCCGCGCAATAGCTGCCGATTCCGCGCCAACTGCTCCCACAGTTGAAAAAGCTGATGCTCATTGACGTCTTTCAGTACTTTCGAGACTGAATTATCAAAATGTTCCCTGCGAGAAAGCCGAGTAGCAATCGCCTGGGTCACGTAGCGCATCCAGCGTTCGAAAAATTCAGCGGACGCGATCTTCCGCCACGCTTCGGCGACGCGCAACGCACTGCTTTTGCCTGTAGCAACAGCGTGCAAGAGCTCAGAGATCGGTTGTTCGTCGCGTTCGAGCGCCGCAACGACACGGTACGGCGCGCCACCGTACTCGAAGTACAGCGCCGCAATGCGCGCGGCACTTGCACCCGGCACCTGCTCGGAGATCCAGGTGTGCGGAGATTGGTCGCCCGGTGGCCGCACGGGCACCAGTCGGCACCGGCTGCGGAGGGTCGGCAACAGGTCACGCGCCGAATCGCTGACCAGGATGACGTAACTGTCTGGCGGAGGTTCTTCCAGCGTCTTCAGCAGCGCGTTTGCCGACTGGTTATTCATCACGTCTGCACTCGGAATGACAGCGACCTTGCGGGGCGCAATCTGCGGCGTTCTAACAATGAACTCTGCGGTAGCGCGAACGGTATCGATCACGATCTGACGGCTGTCATCTTCCGGCACGACCCAACGCAGGTCGGGATGCGCAATCGCTGCTGCACCGAGCGTGGCGTCGGGACGATTGGTGTCCTGTTCGATCAGCCGCAGTGCGAGCGCCGCGGCAAGCACTGATTCACCCCACCCACCGGGACCTTGAATCAGCAGCGCGTGCGGCAAGCGTTGATGTTCGAGGTCCGCAACGAGTTCGGCATACGGCTTATCGAGCCACGGCGGCAACGGGTTCATTGCGCGCCGTCGATGAAGTTGCCCAACACACCGGCAATACTGCGCTGCACGTCTTCGAGCGGACGTGCGGCATCGATCATCCGAAAACGCGGGTAGGCGCGCACGCGTTCAATGTAAACCTGGCGGACGCGTTCGAAGAATGCCTGCTGTTCGCGTTCGAACCGATCGCGCTTAGACGCATCGATGCGCGCGAGTCCGGCCGCCACGGGCAAATCCAGATAGATCGTCAGATCCGGTTGCAGGCCACGCTGAACCTGCTGCTCGAGGGCTGCAATTCGATTCGCCGGCACACCACGACCGCCACCTTGATACGCGAACGTTGCGTCGGTGAAACGATCGCACAGCACCCACGTTCCGGCGTCGAGCGCGGGACGCACAACCCGGGCCAGATGTTGCGCACGTGCTGCGAATATCAGCAGCAACTCCGCCTCGGAATCGATCGGCTCCGACTCCGGGTCCAACAAAATCGCTCGCACGCGCTCCGCCATCGGCGTTCCACCGGGCTCCCGGGTCCGCACGAAAGCGATACCGCGCGCTTTCAACACCGACGCAACGAAATCCATGTTGGTTGTCTTGCCAACACCTTCGGTTCCCTCGAAGGTAATGAACCGGCCCGCCTTCAAGGCCCTCTCCCATCGAGTTGATAGCGTCGCACTGCGGCGAGATGTTGCTGCAGGGTTGCACTGAACTCGCTGCTGCCATCGCCACGGGAGACGAAATACAGATAGTCCCCTTCGTCGGGATGCAGGGCCGCACGAATCGACGCCAGACCCGGCAGCGAAATCGGTGTAGGCGGTAATCCCAGCAGCTTGTAGGTGTTGTACGGATTGTCCGCATCAAGTTCCGCGCGCGTCAGGTTGCCGTCGAATCGATCACCTAAACCATAGATCACCGTTGGGTCGGTCTGCAGCCGCATCGAGCGCTGCAGACGCGACACGAAGACCCGGCTGATTTTGCGGCGATCCGCGTCACGGCCGGTTTCCTTTTCGATGATTGACGCCATGATCAACGCATCTTGCGCTGTCACGTAGGGTAACCCAGCACCCCGACTAGACCATTCACGCGCCAGCACGTGCTGCATGCGCGCGTGCGCGCGCCGCAGAACGTCCGAAATACGAGTGCCCTTCTTGTAGCTATACGTGTCCGGAAAGAATTGTCCCTCCGCGTTACCGGCACCGAGCCGAAGTTGCGCCATGAGGGTTTCGGCCGAGGTCGACCCAACGTCGTTGATCAGTTTCGGGGTCTGCGCGAGTTGTTCGAAGACGTGCATGATTGTCGAACCTTCGACGATACGTGCTTCGTACGTCACAACCGCACCGGACGCGAGGTCCGCCAGCAGACCTGCGGGGGTTTCTCCTACGCTGACCCGATACTCACCAGCCTGAATTCGATGCGCGCGGCCCAGCCAACGGGCGTAGGTGGTAAACATCCAGGTTTCGTTGACAACACCGGCCGATTTCAACTCCGCGGCAAACCCCGCGAACGTGCCGCCGGGGTGCAGTTCCACGACAACAGGTTGTTGCAGCGCCAACGGTGTCTCCGCCCAATGACGCAGGTACGTAATGCAACCCACACCAGCGGTCAGCAACAACAACAGTCCGATTGCCGCGGCCTTCGCGGCGCTCTTCGCGGGACGGCGCCGGACGAACGAAGCCAAGATGTGCCTCCGATACGGCCAATATCGAACGCGATTCTACCGGGTTAAGGGCCACAGACGACCCACGAGCGCGCGATTGGACAACCGAGTCAATGCAGTTTGCGGAAGATCAACGTCCCGTTGGTGCCGCCGAACCCGAACGAATTCGATAGCACGGCATCGATCGCGATATCGCGCGCGACGTTCGCTACGTAGTCCAGGTCACAGCCTTCACTGGGATTATCCAGATTGATCGTCGGCGGCGAACGCTGATCGCGAATCGCAAGTACCGAGAATATTGCTTCAACCGCGCCTGCTGCACCTAGCAGATGGCCGATCATCGACTTCGTCGAGTGCACCGCCACCTTTGTGTCGGCACCGAACAGCGTCTTGATCGCGCGCGTTTCAGCAACGTCACCCTGCGGCGTCGAAGTGCCATGCGCATTGATGTATTGCACGCCGTCTGGCGCGAGCTTCGCATCGTTCAACGCGTTGCGCATCGCCGCCACCGCACCTGCACCGTCGTCGGGAGGTGCGGTGATATGGTGCGCATCACCACTCATGCCAAAGCCAACGATCTCGCAGTAGATCTTCGCACCGCGCTCTTTGGCGTGTTCATATTCTTCGAGTATCAACACGCCGGCGCCGTCGCCGAGCACGAAACCGTCACGATCGCGATCCCACGGGCGGCTCGCAGCTGCGGGATCGTCATTGCGCGTCGACAACGCTTTCATCGACGAAAATGCCGCCAGCGTCACCGGTGACGTTGCCATCTCCGCACCACCCGCAACCATCACATCCGCTTCGCCGTATTGGATCATGCGCATGCTGAACCCGATATTGTGAGTTCCGGTGGTGCACGCGGTGACAATCGCGATGTTCGGGCCACGAAAACCATAACGAATAGAAACATTGCCGGAGATCATGTTGATCACGCTCGCCGGGACAAAGAACGGCGACACACGCCGCGGCCCGCTCGAAAGCAGCACCGAGTGAGTATCTTCGATTGTCAGAATGCCACCAATGCCGGAGCCAATGGCAACACCGTATCGATCGCCGTCAGGGGGATGCGCCGCGATGCCGGCATCGGCTATTGCCTGCACCGCCGCAGCCATACCGTAACGAATAAACGGATCGACTCGACGCGCCTCCTTTTTATCCATATACAGCGCCGCATCGAAACCTTTCACGGAGGAACTGAACTTCACCGCGTAGTCTTTCGTATCGAAGCTCTGAATAGGGCTCGCACCGCTCTCACCGTTCAGCGCGTTTGCCCAGGACTCCGCCACGGTGTTGCCGATAGGAGTCAACATGCCGACGCCGGTCACGACGACGCGTCGTTTACTCATTCAGCGAAACCCCCAACTCTACATCGACAGGTTTTGGTAATTGCGGAACGTGCATAGATAAAGCCGCACTACGTAGTAGATGCGGCTTTGTTGATCGTGACAAGTGAAGCGAAAGTGAAGACCTATTGATGCGCCAGAATATAATTGATGGCGTCCTTGACGGTAGTGATCTTCTCGGCTTCTTCATCCGGGATTTCCGTCTCGAATTCTTCTTCGAGCGCCATCACCAACTCCACTGTGTCGAGGGAGTCGGCACCGAGATCTTCAACGAAAGACGCTTCGTCTTTGACTTCATCCTCTTTGACGCCCAACTGCTCACAGATCAGTTTTTTTACGCGTTCTTCAACACTGCTCATGGTTAAGCCTTCTCCCAAATGTTCGAATGCGCTGCAGCAGGGCAGCGCGTAGTTTATAGAGGGTGGATACATGCTTCAAGCAAGCTCACGACGTGCCTACTCATTACTCGCTTAGGCCATATACAGCCCGCCGTTTATGTGAATCGTCTCCCCTGTTATATACGCAGCCGCGTCGCTCGCAAGGAACGCAACGGCATGCGCAATTTCTTCGACGTTGCCCATGCGTCCCAATGGAATGCGCGCGAGCATCGCCTGTTTCTGTTCTTCTGTCAGTGCCTGCGTCATATCGGTTGCGATAAATCCCGGCGCGACTGCGTTGACGGTAATGTTGCGCGAGCCTACCTCTTGCGCGAGTGCTCGCGTAAATCCTTCGATCGCGGCCTTGGATGCGACATAGTTGGATTGTCCGGGATTGCCCATGCGGCCGACCACCGAACTGACATTCACGATGCGCCCCCAGCGCGCTCGCGTCATGCCTCGCAAGAGCGGCTTGCAGAGGCGATATACGCCCGACAGGTTGGTATCGATCACCGAGTTCCATTCGACTTCGCTCATGCGCAACAGCAAGTTGTCGCGCGTGATGCCGGCATTGTTGACCAGGATCAGCGGGACGATGCCTTCTGCTTTGAGGCGATCGTTCAGTTCCTCGACCGACGCCGGGTCGTCGACGCGCACAACGTATGCACGTCCTTCGATACCCGCGTGCGCGAGGTGCGCTTCGATCGCCGCGGCACCTTCGCCGCTGGTCGCCGTACCGATCACGAACAGCCCATCGCGACCCAGTCGTTCCAGAATGGCGCGACCGATTCCACGGCTGGCGCCCGTGACCAGCGCGAACTTGCGCGACGCGTTAGCCATGGCCGAGCGCTGCGAGCGCGGCGTCGAATGCATCGACTGTCGCAAGGCCGAACGTGGTGATCGAGCGATCGATCCGTTTGGTTAGGCCGCTTAGCACTTTGCCCGGGCCACATTCGACGAGTGCTGTGGCGCCATTGGCAACCATCGTCTCGACGCATTGCGTCCAGCGCACCGGCTTAGAGAGTTGTGCGACGAGGTTGCGCCGAATCTGATCCGGATCGCTGCTGGATGTCGCATCGACATTCTGCACAACCGGCACGTTGGGTGCGTTTACTGTTGCTATCGCCAACGCCTCCGCGAATTCGGCTGCTGCCGGTGCCATCAAGGGACTGTGTGACGGTACGCTGACCGCGAGTTTGATGGCGCGCTTCGCGCCCGCCGCGACCAACCTCTCAATCGCGGCGTCCACCGCCGGCGCCGTACCGGCGATGACGACTTGTCCCGGTGCATTGATGTTTGCCGGCGCCACGACCCCATCGACTGCGGCGCAACACTGGCTGACTTCGCCTTCGTCAAGGCCGAGAATCGCCGCCATCGCGCCAGTGCCTTCGGGTACGGCTGCCTGCATGAGGCGGCCGCGCAAATGCACGAGTTTCACTGCGTCGGCAAAGAACAGGGCGCCTGCGGCCACCAGCGCGGAGTATTCGCCCAGACTGTGGCCGGCCATCACGGTCGGCGCTGCGCCAGCGTGCTCAACCCAGCATCGCCACAGCGCAACGCTTGCGGTCAGCAACGCGGGCTGGGTGATCTCGGTGCGATTGAGTTCTGCGTCCGGTCCGTCGAGCACGATCTTACGCAGGCCGACTCCAATTGCATCTTCTGCTTCTGCGAAGCACGCGCGCGCAACGGATTCACGGTCCAGGATGTCGCGCAGCATACCGACTTCCTGTGAGCCCTGACCGGGGAAAACGAATCCGTTCGTCATGCTGCTACGCTCATTCGACGCAAACCCGGCTCTCGGCGCGCGCGATCAGATTCGACAGGCAGCGCGATGCGCCGACTGACAGTTCATCGATCGAGAACTTTTTTGCCGCGATAGAAACCATCAGCTGTCACATGGTGACGACGATGCGTTTCTCCAGTAGTTGGGTCGATCGAAAGCGTCGGTGACTTCAACGCATCATGCGAACGGCGCTGATCGCGGCGCGCGCGGCTTTTTCGATTCTGTTGTACCGCCATGACTCAATTCTCCGCAAATGTTCAATCGTCTCGTTTCTTCAATCCCGCAAGCACCCCGAACGGATTACGTCGCGGGGGCTGCTGCAATGCCGCCGGTTTGTTAGCGGGATAGTTCAAATCCGGTCGATTCGGACATGCGTCGTACGCCTCACAAACCTGACTCGGCAACGCGAGCAACAAATCATCCTCCAGCAAGTCTACGATCGACACGTCGTCTTCGGTCAACTCGAACGTATCGAGTTCCTCGGCCAACTCAGCGGCCTGCTCCGGCGAGTTGACGATGCATAAGTCAATTTTGACCTCGAGTGCGCGCTCAATCGGTTCGAGACACCGCTGGCATTCCAACGTAGGCGCAAACACCGCGACGCCTTGGACACGACTGAAACCCTCGTCGTCCCGCGCAAACGCCAGGTTGATCCGCACGCTGCCATCAGCGAGCACAATTTCATTGAGTCGCGGGAAGGCGGTGATGGGGATCTCGCCGACGAACAGGCCACGCGTACGGGCCAACTCGTGCGGTGAGACCGCATCCGTGCGGGCCAGGTTCGACATAGGCGCGCATGATAGGGACGCGATTTTGAGGTGTCAAAGCAATTCGATTACCCGAAAAACGCTAACTATCGGGAATCGTTGGCATTATTTTGTGCGGGGCTCGGAGGGGTTCATTACGGCTCGTATCTGCTTTGGCGCCGCCGTCAGCGCAGACCATTCCGCCTCGAATCACCCAGCAGCCGCCACGCCTCGGTGAAGTCGTCAGGCACCGGCGCATCGAATCGACGCAGCCGGCCGTTGACCGGCACCGTCACCGAGGCCGCATGCAGGCAAAGTCGCCGCACACCCGCGGCCCGACTCAGCGCGAGTTGTGGTTGCGACGCATATTTCTCATCACCGACGACCGGGTGTCCGGAGACCTGACTATGGACCCGTATCTGATGTGTGCGGCCAGTGTGCGGATGCGCCTTGACCCAACTCACGCCTTCGCCGCTCTCAACAATGCTGAACTCGGTACGCGCGGTTTTGCCGTCCGGGCGCACACGCACCCGCCGCTCCCCGGTTTGGGTGACGAATTTCTCGAGGTGTGCCCGAACGCTGCGCAGCTTTTGCGGCCAGCCCCCATAGACAAGTGCGTCATAACGCTTCGCCACGACCCCTTCGCGAAACGCGGCGTGCAGCGTCAGCAGTGCGGTGCGGTTGCGCGCAAGCACCAGGCATCCGGACGTGTCGCGATCCAGGCGGTGTGCCAGTTCCAGGCCATGATCGTTCGGAAAAAGTACCCGGAATGCTTCGATGACACCGTGGTCAATACCGCTGCCGCCGTGCACCGCGATCCCGGCAGGCTTGTCGATGACGATGACGCCTGCGTCCTGGAAGATGATGCACGCGGCGAGGCGATCGAGCAGTCCCCGTTTGGGCAACACTGCTTGACCCGGCACGGGTCCGTGCCATGGCGGAATCCGCACGACATCCGCCGCCTTGAGACGATACGCGGGCTTGACCCGACCGCCGTTGACTCTCACCTCTCCCTTGCGAAGCATTCCGTATACGCGACTGCGTGGCACGCCATCCAGTTCGCCAATCAGGAAGTTGTCGATGCGTTGGCCAACGGCATCACCGACCTCGACATGACGCGCGCTTCGCGCGCCATGAGCAGTAGGTTCTGTGCCTGGTTCCGACAAATGCTTTCCCTGACGATTGAAGTACTTAGAAGGCGCTGCTATATTCCATCCGCTTTGCCGTCCGCTGCTCCTGGCAGCGGAATACGCGGCAAGACGTGGTTTATATATGGGTTTGACGCAGGATGCCTTTGGTTTAGGCCGGCATTCTGCATCATGCGGCGGCAATTGACAGCGATCTGTCCCCGCCATTACGACAACGCGCCGAACATCCATAACGGGTGCGTTGACGAAAGGAAAGAACATCGACTGCGACGGCATTCATCACCGTCGCATACCGTTGCAACAAGAAGGGGTTCCGCATAAATGCGGAGCGATTCAGTATCAGTACAGCGATAGCTCAGTTCCCGAGCATCAAGCAGACGCAGCCGTTCATCCGCCGTCTTCGCTGCCTTACCATCACCTGAACTGAAGCCCGCGGCGCTTTGCGCTGCGCGCCCTGCTTTCCGAATGTCAGCGCACCGTTGTGGCGATCAGGCTCACAATGGAACGCATAACATGAAGAGAATGCTCATCAACGCAACACAGGCCGAAGAGGTCCGTGTTGCGCTCGTCGACGGTCAACGAATTTACGATCTCGATATCGAAAACCGTGGCCGCGAACAAAAGAAATCCAGCATCTACAAAGCCCGCATCACACGGGTTGAACCCAGCCTCGAGGCCGCATTCGTCGAATTCGGCTCGGAGCGACACGGCTTCCTGCCACTGAAAGAAATCTCACGCAGCTATTTCACGAAGAAAGGCGCCGAAGGCAAACGCAGCATCCAGGACCTGATCGAAGAGGGCCAGGAAATGGTCGTGCAGGTCGACAAAGAAGAGCGCGGCACCAAAGGCGCGGCGTTGTCGACGTTCATCAGCCTTGCCGGCCGTTACCTGGTGTTGATGCCGAACAACCCGCGCGCCGGCGGCATATCACGCCGCATCGAGGGCGACGAACGCGATTTACTGCGCGACGCCCTCTCACAACTGAACCTGCCGGAAGGCATGGGCGTGATCGTGCGAACCGCCGGCATAGGCCGCAGCCCCGAAGAGTTGCAATCCGACTGCGACTATCTCGTCCAACTCTGGGAAGCAATCGGCAAAGCCGCCGACACAGAGAAAACGCCGGCGCTCCTGTATCAGGAAAACAACGTGATCCTGCGCGCGATCCGCGACAATCTTCGCACCGATGTCGGCGAAGTGTTGATCGATCAGAAGGAAGCCTACGATGAAGCGCACGCATTCATCGATCAGGTGATGCCCAACTTCAAAGAGCGCATCAAGTTCTACAACGACAACATTCCGCTGTTCTCGCGATATCAGATCGAAAGCCAGATCGAGTCTGCGTTTCAACGCACCGTGCGTCTGCCGTCCGGCGGAAGTCTGGTGATCGATCCAACCGAAGCGCTCGTTTCAATCGACATCAACTCGGCGCGTGCAACCAAGGGCGCCGACATCGAAGAAACCGCCTTGAACACGAATCTCGAGGCCGCCGACGAAGTGGCGCGCCAATTGCGACTGCGCGACATGGGTGGGTTGATCGTCATCGACTTCATCGACATGGCCAGCGTCAAGAACCAGCGCGCGGTCGAAAATCGAATACGTGAGGTGCTCGAATCCGATCGGGCGCGGGTGCAGGTCGGCCGCATCTCGCGGTTCGGTCTGATGGAGATGTCGCGCCAACGGCTGCGTCCGTCTCTCGAAGAAACGACGACGGAATTGTGTCCACGCTGCAGCGGTCAGGGGCGCATCCGCGATGTTCGCTCGCTTGCGCTGGGTATCCTGCGGGTGATGGAAGAGGAAGCATTGAAGGAGCGCAGTTCTATCGTTCGCGCCATCGTTCCACTGAGTGTCGGTTCATACCTGCTCAACGAAAAGCGTCGCGATGTTGCCGAGATCGAACGCCGCACCAATACCCATCTGGTGATCGTTCCAACCGACCGACTCGAAACGCCACATTACGAAGTTCAGCGCATTCGCGACGACCTGGCTGACGCGGAAGCGAGTGTCGCGAGCTACGAATTGGCGGAAGCGCCGCAAGCCGACGACGACAGTTCTTTATTGCCTGAACCGCAGCGCATTGCGCGGCGGCAGGAAGCGGTCGTGCGGCCCGCGGCTCCGCCGCCTCCGCAGCCGATCCAACCTCAGACAGCGCCGCCGCCAGTGGCCCCGGTTGCGGCCCCGGCATCGGCAGAATCGGGCCTGTTGACGCGAATCTTCGGTTCGCTGTTCAAGAAGGACTCGCCCCCGCCGCCTCCGATGCCGATACCGACCCAGAGCGATCGCCCACCGCGTAACGCTGGTCACTCCGCATCGCCCAGATCTGGCGACACCGACTCCGACGTGGGTACCTCGGGGCCACGATCCGCCGAACGGTCGCGGCGCGGCCGCGGCGGACGATCGCGTTCCGGGCCAAGATCGGGCGAACGTGCCGATCGTTCGTCCAATTCAGCGCCTTCCGAAGCAGGCAACCGCGGTCCCCGATCGCGCCAGGACAACGCCAAGGACGATGCGTCTTCAGCCAAGCCGGCACCTGCGCGCGGCCGCGAGCGACGCCAACGCACTGATGATGATTCGGTGCCCAAGCCACGATCACAGCAATCCCGTGAAGCGCGCGCACCGATCGCGTCTGCTGAAACAGATGCTCAGGAAGCGGGCCACAAGCCAGTTCGAGATCCGATTCGCACGGCAGGGCCGGACGGCGGGGACGATTCACGGCGCGAACGCAGCGATGGTCCCCGAGGCAGCCGCACACGGGATATCGACGAAGATCGCACACCGACAGACCTCGAACAGAGCAAGCGCCGTCCCCGGCGAGACAGGGCATCGCTTGCGCGCAGCCAGGGTGGACAAACCAACAGCAGACCAGCCGAACTGCAGACCAGCGAAAGCGTACCGCCAGCAATTCCCGCGTCTGGCGAGGATTCGTTGCCCGCGCGAGTTGATCTCGCAGCGGATCAACGGCACGTTGAAAACGCGGCCAGCATGAGCGCTGGCATGCCATCCCCATCCAGTGCAACCGGTGCGGAGTCTCAGGTGAGTGATGCACCTGCCGTTTCAATCGTCGCGCCAGCAGCGGTTACATTCCAACCTGAACCTGAACCACCTGCTGGTAGAGCCGCCAACGACCCACGCGAAGTGCGCAAGCGAGAGCGCGAGGCGCGCCTTCGCCAAGAGGGCGTGATCAGCGAGCGCAGTCCAGAATGAACGGGTGTAAGGGCCGGCGATCGCCGGCCCTATTCGTCGACGCCTAACACCGCCGGCTCGGTCTCGAGTTCGACGCCAAATCTATCTACGATGTCGGATCGAATCGCCTGTGCGAGACGCAGAATGTCGGCGCCTTCCGCCTCGCCACGATTGACCAGCACCAGCGGCTGGCGCGACCACACGCCAGCACGCCCCAAATGTTTACCTTTCCATCCAGCCGCATCGATCAACCGGGCCGCCGCGACTTTGACGCCGCCCGGGTCATTGTAGGTGGGCAGGTTGACCAGCATAGCGCGCAACCGGTCCAACCGATCCCCCGCAAGCACCGGGTTCTTGAAGAAGCTTCCGGCATTCGGCACCCGGCGCACATCGGGCAGCTTACGGCGACGCACGCGGGTGACCGCTTCGGCGACCGCAACCGGACTCGGCGGAATCCCCAATGTCGTAAGTTCGCGGCGCACGTCCGCATATTCAATGCGCGGATCGAATGCTGCAGGCAATCGAAGCGATACCGATATGATCAATCCCGCCGCGTCCGGCGTTCGCTTGAACACGCTGTCGCGATATCCAAAACCGCAAGCGTTCGCGTCCATCGTAACAACCGCCCCATCGCGCCACGATAGCATCGTCAGGCAATGAAACCGCTCGCGTAGTTCGAGACCGTATGCGCCAATATTCTGAATCGGCGCGGCACCGACAGACCCCGGAATCAACGCCAGATTCTCCAGACCCGGGATGCCCTGACCCAGACAGTACCGCACCAGGTGGTGCCAGCTCACGCCAGCGCCAGCAGTCACGATGAACCCATGGTCATCACGACGCACATCGATACCGCGAAACGCCGGCACGATCACGCAGCCGGGAATGCGCCGTCGCAGGACAACGTTGCTGCCGCCACCCAACACGGTGATCGGCAGGTTCCTCGCGACCGCTTCGGCAACGATGTCGCGCGCCTCGTTCAGTTGGCTCGGACTCGCAAAATATTGCGCGGTCGAGGCGAGCCGCAGCGTATTCAAATCCTGCAGTTGTACGTCGGCGCGCAGCATCAGGCGGGCGGAATCACGTTCCGAAACGTCAGGTTGATGCGGGAACCGACAGTGCGTTTCGTCTTCGGCAGCGCATGTTGCCAGTCGTGCTGTGAACGACCCCACATCAGTAGCAACGATCCGGGTTCGAG
The DNA here is from genome assembly GCA_963735085.1 of uncultured Gammaproteobacteria bacterium. Taxonomy (GTDB): domain Bacteria; phylum Pseudomonadota; class Gammaproteobacteria; order Pseudomonadales; family Azotimanducaceae; genus DATJGR01. The sequence goes on along the minus strand of CAVTJP010000002.1, from coordinate 267,304 downwards.
CAACAACGCTATTCGGCGAGCCTTACCGTCGCGCGCGCGCATTGTGAATCGTCTTGGTGCACCAAAGCTCAACGACGCGACACAAGGGTGTTCGCCCAGTTCTGGTTCGTCGTCGGCATGCCAGCCCATCGCATCTGCCCCATCTCGATACCAATTTGCCAGCACAAAATTGAATCGGATGCCGAGCCGGACGAGTAGCTCATCGCGCAGCGTCCCGACACCGCTCGACCAGCCGCCGGCACGATGAACCGTCCGTGAATAACGATACGCCACACCCTCGTCTCCGCACCACGCACACAACCGCGGCACCGTCACGCGACGTCCGAACATCACAATCGACTCCTCCCGCCATTCCAGTTCAGCCTGCAGCGCCGCCTCGATCACATTCGCAGCCTCGAGGAAACATGGAACGTAAAGGACGTCATCGCAGGCCGTCAGCCCATATGCAGAAATCAGATCGGCCGGCGGCGTGAACGCCGCTACCGACAACTCAGCCATGCTGCGGCGCGAGCAAGCCGCGTACTCGCTCGAGGTCGCCCGGGGTGTCGACACCACCCGGTACCGCTTCGATTGATTCGCCGACAATGATGTCGACGCCGTTTTCAATGAGCCGTAGTTGCTCGAGCGATTCGATCCGCTCGAGCTTACCCGCGGGAAGTTCGCAGAAGCGCGCCAGCCCGGCAACGCGATATCCATAGATACCGATATGGCGCCACCAGGTGGCGCCGGGCAATGCTGTGCGCAGGTCGGCTGCGGCAAAATCCTCGCGGCGCCACGGAATCGGCGCTCGCGAAAAATACAGCGCGCGGTTCGCCGCGTCGCGTACCACCTTGACGACGTTAGGATCGAAGACCAGTGCTGTCTCGATGATCGACTCGCACAATGTCGCGATCAACACACCGGGGTGGTCGATCAGCAGCCGCGCGACCTGACGGATGACGGGCGGCGGAATCAGTGGTTCATCGCCTTGTACGTTGATGACGATGTGATTCGCCGGCCAGCCTCTCGCGGCGACCACCTCCATCACGCGGTCGGATCCCGAGACATGATCGCCGCGTGTCAGCATCGCATCGAGTCCATGATCGCGTGCTACCGCATGAACCCGCGGATCGTCCGTTGCAACCACCACATCGCGCGCACCGCTCGATGACGCCTGCCGGGCCACGCGAACGATCATCGGCAAACCGACAATGTCCGCGAGCGGCTTGCCGGGGAGCCGTGTGGATGCATAGCGTGCGGGAATCACCACCGAAAAATCCTGCTGCATCGTCAATGTGTCCCATTCATGTTCGGACCCGCCGCAGTGATACCACGGTCAGCGAGACAATCCGCCAACACCGTTTGCGCCGGTTCCGGCAGCGTCACGTCGATCTCGAGATACCAGCAGTGCTCGGGTACGTCGCCGTCGGGCATACAACGCACCTTTACGGCATCCTTTTCCGTCATGACGATCGGCGCGCCATCGTCGAATCGCAGATCGCCCGCTTCGAATCGATGGTGGTCTTCGAGCGCAACCGGGTCGACGTCGAATTGCATTTGGCGCAACGTATCGAAAAACCGCTCCGGATTCCCGATTCCCGCGATCGCATGCACGCGGGTCGGCGGAAACGCTTCCACCGCGCACCGCGCGCCGCTGCGCACGTTGACGAACGCACGCGGTACGATTTGCATCACCCATTCGCCCGCCACACACCCGGACGATCGACCCGTGGCGATAATCAGGTCCACGGATTCAAGCCGCGAAATCGGTTCACGCAATGGCCCCGCTGGTAAACAACGACCATTTCCAAAGCCGCGTGCTCCATCGATCAGCACGATTTCGACATCACGCGACAGCGCGTAATGCTGCAGGCCATCGTCGCTGATCACAATGTCACACGGGTGCGTTTCCAGCAGCCGGCGCACCGCCTCCACTCGGTTGACTGCGACCATGACCGGACACCCGGTGCGGGCAGCCAGCAGCGGTGCTTCATCGCCAACCTGCACCGGATCGCTGTCCGGCACGACCAGCAATGGATCACCCGAACGTTTGCCGCGGTAGCCGCGCGATACGATGCCCGGCCGAAACCCGCGCGCAATCAGCCAGTGTGCGAGCCAGATGACAAATGGCGTCTTGCCGGTGCCACCGACGGTGATGTTGCCGACGACGATCACCGGCACCGGCGCTCGCCAGCGCTGCGTGCGGCCTGCCAGGTAGTGAAAGCGGCGTCTTTCCACAACGGCCCGATAAAGGCGCGCAAGCGGCGTCAACCACCGCGGCCACGCGGCGTCACCGTACCAGCCGCGCACAATCGCCGCGGACGGCGTCGGGTCTTCGGTGTTTAGCATGCCCAGCGATGGCGCCTCCATTGCCGCACCAACAGCTTCAACTGCGCCGAGTTTCGGCTCAACCGGCGCGTAGGTGGCGAACTGCGATGCATAGAGTTCAGCATACGTGCCGCCGCGCGCAAGCAGGTCAAGGTGCCGGCCGCGTTCGACAATGCGCCCCGAGTCGATTACGACAATCACATCGGCGTTCTCAACCGTGGCCAGTCGGTGCGCGATCACCAGTGTGGTCCGGCCGCGCATCACCTCTTCCAGCGCCGATTGAATGTACTTTTCCGACTCGGTATCCAGCGCCGACGTCGCCTCGTCGAGTATCAAAATCGGCGCATCCTTCAACAGCGCGCGGGCAATAGCGACGCGCTGTCGTTGACCGCCCGACAGCAACACGCCGTCGTCACCGACAATGGTCGCCAAGCCGTCGTCGAGCGCCTCTATGAAACCGTTTGCGTACGCGCGCGAGACCGCATCCGATATTTCCTGGGCACCCGATTCGGCGAGTCTGCCGTAGGCGATGTTACGTTCGAGCGTATCGTTGAACAGCACCACGTCCTGAGTCACCAGTGCAATCTGGTCACGCAGAGACTCCAGCGAGTAGTCAGACAGCGGCCTGCCGTCGAGCAGAATGACGCCTTTGGTGGGATCGTAAAAACGTGGAATGAGACTGACCAACGTCGATTTTCCGGACCCCGACCGCCCAACCAGCGCAACGCGTTGTCCGGGTTCAACGACGAGATCTATGTCGTTCAATACATTGGCACCACCGGACTCGTAGCCGAATGAGACGTTGCGAAACTCGATCCGACCATTCACTCGCGCTATGGAGAACGTCCCGTCGTCGCGTTCTGTCTCCTGGTCGAGTTGCGAAAAGATATCCTCTGCCGCCGCGAGTCCCCGCTGCAGGCGCGAATTCAATTCCGACAACTTCTTGATCGGCCGCGCCAGAAGACCGGCGAGGCCGAGGAAATTGACAACGTCGCCCGGCGACATCGCACCGGCGACGCGGGGCTGGAACAGCAGAGCGACGAGCAATGACAACGCGCCCGCGACAAACACTTGGATGATCTCCGTGCTCCAGGCTTTGGTCGCAATCAATTTTAGATTCTGCTGCTGATTCGCTCGGCTCGATTTCTCGAACCGTTTGCGCTCGTATGCTTCGCCGCCGAACGTTCTGACGACGCGGTAGCCGTTGACCGCTTCCGTGGCAACATGGGTGACATCACCCATCGAGTTCTGAATGCGCCGGGAGATGTTGCGAAATCGATTGCTGGCATACGAAGCGACCAACACAACCACAGGCGCGATGATCAAAAAAATCATTGTCAGCCGCCAGTTCGCCCAGATCATCGCACCAAGCAACACCAGCACCTTCGACCCGTCCTGAATCACCGACTTCAGCGCATCCGTTGCGGTATCACGCAGCTGCACGACATTGAACGTGATGCGCGACACGAGGTGCCCCCTCGCGCTGCGGTCAAAATATGCGCTGGGCATTTGCAGCAACTGTTCGAACAACTGCATGCGTAAGCGATGCACGACGCGGTAGGACACGCGCGACAGAAAGAACTCGCCGGCAAAATCACCGAATCCGCGCGCCAGCGCGATGACCAGCATCAGCAATGGAAAGCGAATCCAATCGGCGGGACCCGGGTGCGCAAACGCTTCCACGATGTCGCCCAACAACCGCGCGAAGTATGCTTCGGCGCCACTCCCCAACCCGAAGCCAACGAGCGCGATCAGGAAATACGGCCACATCGACACCACGTAAGCCAGCAGCCGGCGATAGATACGCCAATCGTTGGGTTGTGCGACTGCGGCGGGGCCGGGGGACCTCGACTCGGCCATTGGTCGGCTTCCTCAGTGAGCCTGGTCCGGGCTACGCGTCTCGATGCTCAGATGAATCAACCCCAGTTGGCCCGCGGCGTCCATCACGCGGACCACCGCCTGATGTCGCGCATTCGCATCTGCGTTGATGATGAGGCGCTTGTTCGGCGCACCAGCGGCGGCTTCCCGCATCGCGCGCATCAATGTCGGAAGTTGCTTGTCGACCAGCAACCGTCCATTGACCGCGTATTCACCGTCGGCGCCGATGCCCACCTCGACAACCGAATCGTCGACCTGATGTGGCTTGGAGCTGGCTTCGGGCAGGTTCACTTTCAATTCAGACTGTCGAACGAATGTCGTGGAGACCATGAAAAACAGCAACAGAACGAGCACTACGTCGACCAGCGGTACGAGTTCCACGGTGACCTCGGCGCGGGTTCGCCGACGAAATTTCATTGGCGAGGATCGAGCTCACGCTCGCCGTGCATGATCTCGACGAGCTTGCTGGCTTCCTGCTCCATCGAGATGGTCAGATCGTCCACCCGACGCAAGAAGTAGCGATAGAAGCCCAACGCAGGGATGGCCACCGTCAATCCGCCCGCGGTCGTTATCAGCGCCGTCGAGATACCGCCGGCAAGGTTGCTCGCGTTGCCGGTGCCCTCTGCCATCAACACCGTGAACGCCTTGATCATGCCGACTACGGTTCCCAGCAATCCAAGTAAGGGGCTTATGGACGCGATCGTACCGAGTGCGGTCAGATAGCGTTCGAGTTCGTGCATCACGACGGTGGCTTCTTCTTCCATCGCTTCTTTCATGATTTCGCGCCCATGTCGCGCGTTGCCGAGGCCAGCTGCAAATATCTGCCCCAGCGCGTTGCTGTTACGAATATCGCGCAGACGTTCCCGGTCCAACTCGTTCTTCTTGACGTATCCCCATACTTGCGCGAGCAACGTACGGGGCACGATGCGGCGCGGTTGCAGGGTCCAGAACCGTTCCACGGTTATCGCCGCGGCAACCACCGAACACAGGATGATCGGAAGCATCATCCAGCCGCCGGCTTGAATCAAATCCAACACGTCTCGACCCCCTGTCCCTGCCTGTCGTTGACGGCCACCTCGGCCGGCGATCTCACCATGAGCAACCACGCGCCGATACCGGCCACAGCGCGTGCACATAGCCGTCCCGATGGACCCAGTAGTAGTCGTAAAGGTTTACCGTCGGGTCGCAATGCGGTGTCACGAACTCGATTCGCTGGCCCAACAACGGCTCCTGCGCGCCGTCGCCCAGCAGCAGGATGCCGTGCTCGTCGCCGCCAAAACGATAGCGCACATTAGGCAAATCGATTGCGGTCGGTGCGATCGACTCGGAAGCGAAACCCTTGAAGCCGCAGTCGACAGTGATCATGCCGCTCACCGGCTGGCTGATCGCGGTGGTTGCAACGGTCAGCGAAACCTCGAAATCCTCGAGCCGCTTACCGCTGCGGCCACCCACGTCGATGTATTGCTGGTCCATGAATACGTAGCTGCCGACCTGCAGATCTGTAATCTCGGGCACTTCGCAATCGATGTCGTAGGTCCCGGTGCCTCCGCCGGATATGATCTCCAGACGATGGCCGGCTTCGCGCAATGCGTCGCAGATCGCGATCGCACTCTTCCAGCAGACGAGCGATTTGTCGCGCCGCGCCGCGTGGCCGGCGATGTGCATCACCTGCCCCGCGTAGTGCTGTACACCCACCAGTCGCAATGCGCCGCCGTCGCGATGATCAGCCGCAATCCAATCCGCGAGTTTGACTGCGTCTTTCAGTTCACGCACGCCAGTACGTCCTAGTCGTGGATCGAGATCGATCAACACATCAATCACTGTGCGCTGCGCGCGCGCTGCAGCATCGAGCAGTTGCGCGCCAAGCAAGCTGTCGACGACGATCTGAATCTTAGCGCCGCTCGCAGCCAGCGCCGCGACGGCGTCGGTTTTGCCCCGCGTAGTCACCGGCGACGTGATCAGAATCGGCTCAATGCCGGCGCGCGCCAGCACGATTGCCTCCGATACCTTCGCCGCGCAAACGCCGACGGCCCCGGCGGCGAGCTGTCGCGCCGCGATCTGCGGACATTTATGGGTTTTGGCGTGTGGACGGAATCCCTTGTTGCGGCTGGCGAGAAACTCCGCCATGTGCGCGATGTTGCGCGTCAACGCATCTTCGTCGAGCAGCAGCGCGGGGGTTGGCACATCCGCCAACGGTAGCGGCGCGTCGAATTCGACCGGGGTCAGCGGGCGATTGGCGAGCAGGTGTTCCGTGACATCCGTCATGCGCACACGGCCTAAGAGTGTCGCGTGATCGGTACGACTTCGCGCGTCGCCTCGTCGCCGAAAAAGCGTTTGTAGCAGTAGTTCGTCGCTGCGACGTACCCGTCGACCGTCCCGCAGTCAAACCGGCGACCCTTGAATTTGTATGCAATGACGCAGCCATCTTTCGCCTGCCGCAGCAGTGCATCGGTAATCTGAATCTCGTCGTTCTTGCCCGGCTTCGTCTGCTCCAGGATGTCGAAGATGTCGGGGGTCAACACGTAACGGCCGATGATGGCCAGGTTGCTCGGCGCTTTTTCGGGTGCCGGCTTCTCAACCATATCGGTGACACGAAACAGCGAATCCGACAATGCTTCGCCGGCGATGATGCCGTACCGGTTCGTCTCGTCGGCGGGTACCTCTTCGATCGCCACGATGCTGCAACGGAACTGGCGGAACAGTTTCGTCATCTGCGCAAGTACCCCGGTACCTTCGCCAAAGCAGAGATCGTCTGCCAACACCACGCCGAATGGTTCATCGCCGATCAGCGTGCGGCCGGTCATGATGGCGTGACCCAGACCCTGCATCGTGATTTGACGTGTATATGAAAAGGTACAGCGGTCAATCAGCGATCGGATGCCTTCGAGTTGCTTCTCCCGACCGGTGCCCGCGATCTGGTGTTCGAGTTCGAAACTGACGTCGAAGTGATCTTCGATAGCACGCTTGGTGCGGCCCGTGACGAAACCGATATCAGTCAATCCAGCCTCGACCGCTTCCTCCACGCCGTACTGCACCAGCGGTTTGTCGACGATCGGCAGAATTTCCTTCGGCATCGCTTTGGTTGCCGGCAGGAAGCGGGTGCCATATCCGGCAACGGGGAATAGACACTTCTTGACCATCGTCGTCCCTGATCGATTGAGCAGCAACGGATGGTAGCCAACGCCACTCTCGACCAGCAAGCAATGGATTGCGAATCGGAGGCACCGCGCACAGCGACTTGCATATAGCGCGGTGTAGAAAGCAGCGCGCGCTCAGTGCCGAGAATGGCGTGCCGGCGGAGGGTCAACGTCCTCGAGCATCGCCACCAGATGTCGGCAAATCTCCCGGCCTGCGTGCACCTGTTCTGCTGACCGATCCGCGAAACGCCTCATCTGGCGCGCAAGCCGACGTGCCGCACGCAGATGCGCCTGGCGCGCCTCGAGTTGACGCGCGTTGATCCCCGGCGCGGCCGCAACGTTTGCGGCAGCTCCAACCGGCGGCGACTCATCGAACAACGGGAGCGACGTCTGACTCACCTACCGCACACCTCTCAAATGACTCGCAATACAGACTACTGGATATTTATCCAATAGTCCAGTCCATTGGGAGTTGTGCGCGGCGGACCACGCTAGCCGCTCCCGGCAATCCGTTCGAACTCGAACGCCTCGCCATCCAGTTCCACGCGTACCGTATCATCGGGATGGAATCGACCGCTGAGTAACTGCCCAGCCAATGGGTTTTCGATGTTGCGCTGAATAGCGCGTTTCAGCGGTCGTGCACCGTACACCGGGTCGTAACCTTGCTCCGTGAGTTTTTCCATCGCCTCGGCACTGATCTCGAGGCCCAACTCCTGATCTTTCAAGCGCGTTCGCAACGCGTTGAGCTGAATTTCGGCAATCGCTGTCATGTGTTCACGCCCAAGCGGGTGGAATACCACGATGTCGTCGATCCTATTGAGAAACTCGGGGCGAAAGTGCTTGGTGACGACGCCGAGCACGGTCGGCTTGATCGCATCGTAGCGACCCGATTCCGTCAACGTCTGGATGGCTTCAGAGCCGAGGTTCGACGTCATCACCAGTACGGTATTGCGGAAGTCGACCGTGCGCCCCTGACCATCGGTCAGACGGCCGTCATCGAGTACCTGCAGCAACACGTTGAACACGTCCGGGTGGGCTTTCTCGATTTCATCGAGCAGCACCAGACAGTAGGGTCGACGCCGCACTGCTTCGGTCAGAAAGCCGCCCTCCTCGTAGCCGACATATCCCGGCGGCGCGCCAATCATCCGCGCCACCGAATGCTTCTCCATGAATTCCGACATGTCGATGCGCACCATCGCGTCATCAGTATCGAACAGCGTCGCCGCCAACGCCTTGCACAATTCGGTCTTGCCGACACCGGTCGGGCCGAGAAACATGAACGAACCGTTGGGACGATTTGGATCTGCCAACCCGGCACGCGAGCGCCGGACCGCATCGGAAACCGCCGTTACGGCCTCGTCCTGCCCGATCACACGCCGGTGTAGTTCGTCTTCTAGATGCAGCAGCTTCTCGCGTTCACCCTCGAGTAGTTTCATGATCGGTACGCCAGTCCACTTGGACACGACTTCGGCGATCTCTTCCTCGGTGACGCTGTTGCGCAGCAACCGTGTCTGTTTACCTTCCGCGGCCATCGCATCGGCCAGATTCTTTTCGAGTTCGGGTATGCGACCGTATTGCAATTCCGACATGCGCGTGAGGTCACCCGCGCGGCGCACGGTCTCGAACTCCGAACGCGCGGCGTCGAGTTCCTCCTTGATGTGCTGGGCGCCCTTCAGCGTGGCCTTCTCGGCGTTCCAAATCTCTTCCAGATCAGCGTACTGCCGTTCCAACTCCCCAACGGTCTCCTTCAGCGCATCGGTCCGCTTGCGGGACGCTTCGTCCTTCTCCTTCTTCAGCGCCTCGAGTTCCATCTTGAGCTGGATCAGCCGACGTTCGAGCTTGTCCATCTCTTCGGGCTTCGAATCCATCTCCATTCGAATGCGGCTGGCGGCTTCGTCGACCAGGTCGATGGCCTTGTCCGGCAGTTGGCGGCCCGTGATATACCGATGTGACAGACGCGCCGCCGCAACGATCGCCGGATCGGTGATATCGACTGCATGGTGAAGTTCATAACGCTCTTTCAAGCCGCGCAGAATTGCGATCGTGTCTTCAACACTGGGTTCGTCGACGACGATCTTCTGGAAACGCCGCTCGAGTGCCGCATCTTTTTCGATGTACTGGCGATACTCGTCCAGTGTCGTGGCGCCGACACAGTGCAGTTCGCCACGCGCCAGCGCTGGCTTGAGCATATTGCCGGCATCCATTGAGCCTTCGGCTTTTCCTGCGCCGACCATCGTATGCAGTTCGTCGATGAACAGAATGACGTTGCCTTCCTGCTTCGCAAGTTCGTTCAACACAGCCTTCAGCCGCTCTTCGAACTCGCCGCGAAATTTAGCACCCGCGATCAACGCGCCCATGTCGAGCGCGAGGATCCGCTTGTTCTTCAATCCCTCGGGCACCTCGCCGTTGAGAATCCGTTGTGCGAGACCTTCGACGATCGCCGTTTTACCAACACCGGGTTCGCCGATCAGCACTGGATTATTTTTGGTGCGCCGCTGCAGCACCTGGATCGTCCGGCGGATCTCGTCGTCACGCCCAATCACCGGATCGAGCTTGGATTCCTCGGCGCGCTTGGTGAGATCCACCGTGTATTTGTCGAGCGCCTGACGGTTCTCCTCTGCGTTCTGATCCTGCACCGCTTCTCCTTGCCTGACCTCGTTGATGACCTTTTCAAGCGCATTGCGCTCGACCGACGCCGCGCGCAGCGCGCTTCCGACACTGCCGGAATCTTCGCATGCAGCCAACAAGACCATCTCGGTCGAGATGAACTTGTCACCCAGCTTTTGCGCCTGACGATCCGCCAGGTTCAGCAGCCTGGCAAGCTCCGGACCGATCCCGACATCGCCAGTCGGCTGGGTGATGCGCGGCTGGCGTTCGAGTTCCACGGCCAATGATCTTTCGAGATCCTCGACACGTCCGCCGGCCTGCCGCAGCAGCTGCGCGATGCCGCTGGACTTGTCGTCGAGCAGCACGCTGAGCAGGTGCACCGGTTGCACATAGTTGTGGTCACGGCCTACCGCCAACGATTGTGCATCCGCCAGTGCGGCCTGCAAGCGACTCGTCATCCGATCCATACGCATGTGTTGATCCGCTCGTTAAGTTGATCTGCGCAAATAGATGCGTCCAAGACCGAGGTTTTCAACCTCCGGACAACACATCCTGGAGACTCGCCCGAGCCCGCACAAGCGTTTCTGGAAACTCGGGTCGACCCGCGCTACATTCGCGCATCATCCGTTTGCCGAACTCGAACCATGACCGATTCGCAGGATCTCTCCAACGACGAACGCGAGAGCCGGCGTATTCAGTTGCCGTTCGAGGTTGAACTGAGCCACCCCAGTCTCGGCCGAATCCGCAGCGTTGCACGGGATATTTCTGAGACCGGCATCTTCGTGCGCCTCAGTCCAACCGGTTTGCGTACTGGCGCGAAGGTCAAGATCACGGTGCTGGACGCGGCGTTGGTGGAATCGAACCCGACGCCCACGGTCGATATGGAGGTGGCCCGCATCACCGAGGAGGGTCTCGGCCTGAAATTTTCGAATCGGACCAGTCGCCATTTATGGCAGAGCGTCGATCGTCTGCGACAGGAGCTGCGCCTGGGCGAGGATTACTTCCAGGTTTTCCAGGGTGCGGCCATCGTGAATCACCAGAACAAGCTGCTGGTCGTTCAGCGCCACGGCAAATGGCTGTTCCCCGGCGACTACCTGACGGTCGGCACCGCATCTCAGGAAGCGCTGACCGAATATCTGGCGACTGAGCTCGGCCTCGACGATCTCGTTCTCGAGGATATCCTGGGTGTGGACAGTGCGCCCGGCACGCTCGCAGGTGAGAACGCAACATTCAGCGTTTTCCACCGCTACGCGTCGAATTCCGACCGCGTCAGATTGCGCGACGATTCGCGCTATCGGCACGCGAAGTGGGTCAGCCGGACTTTCAGTCTCGAGGAACTGACGTTTTCCCACCCGCTGCTGCGGGAATACGCCGCCCTCGCACTCGAGCGTGCAGAGGCACAGCGCGTAACGGCGAACGCGAAGCTGTCGAGCCGCGGCTGACCGAATGATTGCGACGCACTACGACGAAGACGACCGCATCGGCCGGATTATTCTGCGGCCCAACCGCTCCTGGACATGGCGCGCCAATACCTACTTCATCGCGACGATGCTGAGCATCTCGATGGCTATTGCCGCGTCGTTCGCGTTGCGCGGATATTGGCTGATACTGCCGTTCAGCACGCTCGAAATGAGCGCGCTGATTGCGTGCCTCTACTATTGCGTCAGGCGCACGCACCAGCAGGAGGTGCTGACGTTTTCGGTAGAGGAACTTGTCCTCGAGCGTGGTCACCGACACCCTGAGCGGGTCTATCGGTTCTCGCGGTTCTTTGCTCGGTTCTTCGTCGAACCGGCACCGCATCCGTGGTACCGCGACCGAATCGAAGTCCGGGCACGCGAGGAACACGTCGAGATCGGGCGATTTCTGACGCCCGACGAGAAGGCGCGGCTTGTCACGCAGCTGCGATTGATGGTGAACCGGTTCGCCTGAGCAGTTACCGAATCGCACCGTTGGCTGCACAGTTCGCAACCGTCGGCTGGCCGTCAGGACGGTGTCGCAAGCCAGCACGCCAGTAAGGCGGTGCGTGATATCGCCACTGCCCGACGTCGCCAGGATGGTCCGAGCGCCACAGCAGCGCACCCGAATCGCCGGTGAGATAGAGCCGCGCATTGGCGCGTTCGAAACGGCAGACCACGTCTGGATGAGGATGCCCGAAGCGATTCATGAACCCTGCGCTGATCGCGACGATGCGCGGTCGTGCCGCCACAATGAAAGGCTGCGTCGATGAAGTCCGGCTGCCGTGGTGTGCCGCGACGAGAAAGTCGATGCGTTCGGCACCCGGTTCCCCACGCAACTCCGCTTCGCCATTGCGTGTGATGTCGCCGGGCAACAGCGCGCGGCGACGCCCGTTATCTATCAACAACACGCAGGAACGATCGTTGTCGGAAGCCGGCTTGCCGGACGAGACCTTTCGCGACGGATGCAGCACACGAAAACGCACGCCGTCCCACTGCCATCCCTGGCCCGCGTGACAGGCCCGCAACGCATCGAAACCGCGCACCGATTCGCCGCCGAGCAGCGCGCGCACGCGCAACGCGTGCGCCACCGCCGGATAGCCGCCAACGTGATCGGTATCGGCATGGCTGAGTATCACCGCGTCGAGTATCGCACGTGGACTGCGGCGCAGATTTGGCACGACCACCGCGCTACCCAGGTCGAACCCCGACGGAAAGCGCGGACCGGCGTCATAGAGCAATCGGTGTCGTGCCGTCGCAACTACAACGGAGAGGCCCTGGCCCACGTCCAGTACGGATACCTCGAACTCGCCGCTCGGCAACTGTGCCTGCACCGGAATCACCGGCAGCAGTACACACGGCAGCAACAGAATTCGATGGCGCCGCGTGAGAGGCAACACCATGAGGCAGCCGCCGATTGCGCTGAGCGCAATCGCCGACACGCCACGCGCAGCGCGCCAGCCGATCCAATCCAGATGAGCCAGCAGGCGCAGATATGCGGCAACGAAGCCAACGACTGCATCGGCAACGTGGACGAGCCAGACGGAGTTGGTGTTACCCATTCCCGTTGCCACGACCACCCCGGCCATCAGATCGAGCGGCACGACGATGGCACCGATCAACGGCACCGCAACAAGATTGGCGAGCGGAGCAATCCACGCAACACCGCCAATGGTTGCGATCAGCGCGGGTAGCATCGCGAGCGCGAGTACGACCTGCGCATCGACAAGCGTGCGCCCTGGCGAACGTGGTCCGATACGCGGCGCAAACTGCGCCAGCAGTATCGCGACGGCGCCGAACGACAGCCAGAATCCGGCCTGCAACGGCGCGCACGGGTCACAAGTCAACACGACGGCCGCAATCCACAGCAGCATCGTCGGTCGCGGCAAACGCCGACCGAGCGGCACCAGCAACAGCACCAGCATGATCGCCAGCCACGAACGAGCGACTGGGATGCCCCACCCCGCGAGACTCGCGTAAAGGGTTACCAGCACACTACCGGCAGCCATTTCGGGCCACACGCAGCCACTGCGGCCGAGCAGACGCGGGCTCAATCGCGCCAATCGGCGTCCAAGCCAGATGCCCAGCGCAGCAACAATGGCCAGATGCAATCCCGATATCACCATCAGGTGCACCGTTCCGGTCGCCCGAAACAGCGACCAGTCGCTCTCGCTCATCAGCGCGCCATCGCCGGTCAACAGCGCCAACAGGACACCGCGGTGGGCGAGTGGAATCGTCGCGTATCGCTGACGCAGCGCAAATCGAAGCCGATCCCAGCTCCAGCTATCGACGCCTGCGCGGCGTTGGCCGTAGCGGACGTTGCCGCCGCCGTCGATTCGGTTGGCCAGATTCCACGCTTCGTAATCGAAGCCGACCGGATTCTGGTAACCGTGAATGCTGCGCAACTTGATCCGCAGCTGCCATGTCTCACCCGGCAGCATATTCGGCCCCCCGAACCACGCCAGCCGCAATCGCCGCGGCGTCGCCCCCGCACACGATGGCCACGGCTCGACCGCACCGAGCGCCAGCTCGAACTGCACGCCCGACGGTGACGTTTTCGGCAAACCGACAACGGCACCTGTAACCTCCACGGAGGCTCCGGCGACGCAATCACTCACACGGCGGTCGAGCGCATCCCGGGCCGCCGCGATGCTGATCAGCCCGCCGACCCCCGCGCCAATCACAGCACTGATCAGATAGGGTCGCCGGCGGCACGCAAGCAGCGTCGCCGCGATGAGGCCCAGCAAAATCAACACCGCAGACGGCGTAGCAGGTAACAGACGCGGTGCGAGCATGGCTGCAACATAGCCAGCCAACAACGGCGCGATGAACAGCGTGTGCGAAACGGGCATAATCGTCTTCCGATCGCAGACGAGCCCGTGCTCAACCCGCGTTTCAAACCCAGCAATGTAGTCACAGGGTTATGCCACGTAGCTCGTTCAGGCGTTACCTGCCGGATCCCCAGACGTTGCGTAAGCATCGGGCGCTCAAACCGCTCGGCAAATGGCTGCAGAATCCGCAGATCTGGCACTTCCATCGCCGTGCCGTCGCAGGCGCTGCGTTCATAGGCGTGTTCGTTTCGTTTTTGCCGATGCCCGGCCACATGCTGATCGCGGGTGCGATTGCGATCATCACGCGATGCAATCTGCCGGTCGCCGTCGCGCTGGTCTGGGTCAACAATCCACTGACGATGGGACCGGTATTCTTTTTCGCCTACAAGCTCGGCGCGTGGCTGTTGAACAGCGAGATCACGGTGACCGAGGTCCACATCACACTGAGCTGGCTCGGGGAACGCTTGGAAGAGGTCTGGCGGCCGCTACTGCTCGGATCGCTATTGTGTGCCTGGGTGGCAGGGATCACGGCGTTCATCATCGTGCGCGTCGTCTGGCGAATTCGAGTGATACGGCGTTGGCGCGAACGGCGACGGGCAAGGCGTGCAAGCGATCCGGCGCGCGCGGCATCACCAGATTGTTAGCAGGACGCGGTGTCACCCATCGTGCAGCGCATCCGCGGGGTTCAACGCCGCTGCGCGGCGGGCCGGATGCAGCGCCGACAGCAGACAGAACACGAATGACACCACCGCAATCGTGACGATATCCGACGGCAGGACCAGCGACGGTACCGTATCGAAGTAGGTTCCATCGAGCAGCCGCGCGCCGATCAGCGACTCCAGCAACGCGATGGTGTCCGTGACGTGGTGCGCGAGTACCAGCCCCAAAGCCAGCCCGAACCCAATACCCGCCAGCGCGACGAGGATGCCCTGCACCAGCACCAGCCTCAGCACGAGTCCTTGCGACGCACCCATCGTTCGCAGGATAGCGATATCCGAGCGCTTTTCATTGACCAGCATCGTCTGTGCCGAAACGATATTGAAAGCTGCAATCGCAACGATCAGCACAAGCAACGTGAACATCATGCCTTTCTCCATGCGTACCGCGCGAAACAGTGCACCGTAGTTGGAGCGCCAATCGGTAATCCGCCAACCCGCCGGCACGATTTTCTTCAGCGCTGCGACCGCCGCGTCGACGTTCAGGGGTTCGGCGAGCTTCAAGCGAACTCCAACGCGCCCCGTCGAGGCGAGTCCGCGCGACAATATATCGTCGTACCCGACGAGCACGAGCCCGTAGTCGAGGTCTGCACCGATTTCGAAAGTCCCGACCAGCGTAAATCGCTCCAACCGCGGCACGACCGTATCGTGTGTCGGCGTTGACATGATCAAAGTCACCGGATCCCCAACGCTCAAACCAAGGTGCATCGCCAACGGTGCGCCCATCGCGATACCGCCGGGGGTGGTAACGAGGTCGTCGATCGAACCGCTCGTCACCTTCTTGGTCACGGCATCCATCGCGTCGATGCCCGCCTTGTCGACGCCGTAGATCTGAACGGCCTCGACGGTGCTGCTGCGCGCCACCATGCCCTCGGCTTCGAAGAAACGAAACGCCTGTCCAATCGATTTGAACCCCGCCAGATCCAGCGCTGTCGATTCGGTTGGAGGCGTCAGCACCACGTGCGGAACAGTGCCGAGAATGCGACGGTGCAACTCTTCATCGAAGCCGTTCATCACGCTGATTACGACCACGAGCACAGCCACGCCGAGGCCCAGTCCGAGCACCGATATCCAAGTGATCAGCGACACGAATGCGCGACCGCGAATCGCCAGGTAGCGCCAGCCGATCCACAGCGAGGTCGCGCCCGCGATCGGCAAACTCATCAGCTGGTGCCTTCGATCAACTGTCCATCGACGAGATATAGACGTCGCTGCATGCGTTGCGCGAGATCCTCATCGTGGGTAACGACGACGAATGCGGTACCGCTGCGCTGCGCCAGACTCAGCATCACCGAGAACACCTGATCAGCGCTCTCCTGATCGAGATTTCCGGTTGGCTCATCGGCCAGCACGACAGCCGGGTCGGCCACCAATGCGCGCGCAATCGCGACGCGCTGCCGTTCCCCGCCCGACAACTGGCTGGGCCGATGATCGAGCCGACTGCCGAGCCCGACCGCTTCCAGTACGTCGATGGCACGCCGGCGCGCGTCGGCAACGCGATGCGCGCCCAACAGCAGTGGCATCGCAACGTTTTCCATCGCGCTGAATTCCGGCAACAGGTGATGGAATTGATAGACGAAGCCCATGCGCCGGTTGCGCAGGCGCGCACGCGCCTCGGAATTCAGTGGGCCGACACGCGTGCCATCAATCCTCACATCGCCCGAATCGGGATCGGCAAGCCCGGCGAGAATGTGTAGCAGCGTACTTTTCCCGGAACCCGAGCGCCCGAGAATCGCCAGGCGCTCACCGCGCGGAACGACCAGTTCGACGCCGCGCAGCACCGGCAACACGACAGGTCCCTGGCGGAACGCTTTCACCAATGCGCGACATTCGATCGCTGCGGGTTCACTCATGTTTGAGCACCTCCGCCGGTCTCAGTTTCGCGGCGCGATAGGCGGGATACAGCGTGCTGCCGAGACTCAGCAGCAGCGCAACGGAAGCGACGGTGGCGAGGTCGCCAACGCGGACTTGAGACGGCAGATACGAGATGAAGTACTGGCTCATCAGATGCAGGCCGAAGGTGCTTTCCAGCCAGCGAAAACCATCCTGCACGATCAGTGAGGCGCCAGTTCCCAACAACAGACCTAAGCCTACGCCGGCAAACCCAATGATGCCCCCGAGCACCAGAAACGTCACAACGATCGTTCCAGTAGTGCCGCCGAGCGTGCGCAGCACTGCTACGTCGCCGCGGCGCTGATGCACCACCATCACCAGCGCCGAAACCAGATTGAACGCCGCGACACCCACCAGCAACGACAACAGCAGAAACATCATGGCGCGCTGAAACTCGATCGCGCGATAGAGATTTCCATGCATGCGCATCCACGTGATCGCATAGACGCGCTCGGAACCCAGTTCCGCGACCGCTTCCGCACCCACCTCCGATGCGGCGAACAGATCGGTAAGGCGCACGTTCAGCCCGCTCACGCGATCGCCCAATCGAAACAGGCGCGCAGCGTCGCCCAACGCGAGATATGCGGAGCGCTCATCCAGTTCCGATTGCGTATCAACGACACCCACGACCTTCAACTTCTTTTGGCGCGGGATCAGCCCGAACAGCGAAACGCTGGCGTCCGGCAGCACCGCTGTCACGAAATCACCTTTCACGACCTTGAGATGTTCGGCGATTCGCTTGCCCAACAGTACGCCAAACGATCCGTCGGACAGCGCCGCGATGCTGCCACTGGTAACGTATCTGCCAAGCTGCGACGCCTCGGCTTCACGTGCCGGGTCAATACCATTGAACGTAACGCCGGACGATCGCCCGTGTGCGACCAGCAGCCCATTGCCGTCGATTGATGGTGCGACGCCCACAACGCCCGGGAGCTTTTTGAGCAGCGCCGCATCGCCGCGCCAATCCGACAGGGGCGTCAGCCCGCGCACCATCAGATGCGGCACCACGCCCAATACGCGCGTCTTCAACTCGCGCTCAAACCCGTTCATCACCGATGTGACCAACACGAGTACGGCAACGCTCAGGACCAGCCCGGCGATTGCCACGATGCTGATGAACGAGATGAAACTCCTGCGCGAATTGGCATAGCGCAGACCGATGTTCACGGCTAACGGATAAAACACAGCGTTACGGCAGGAAAAAACGGGGCGAGTGTAGCAGATGATCGCGCCACCGCTGCTGCGGTGTCAGCGTCGCAAACCTCCTCGCCTTGACGCACCTCGGCGCGCTCCCCTACCCTCATCGCCTGTTGCGCAAGCAAGGATGTCACGCCGTGCAAACCGAAGTGATTCGCTATAAAGATGGTGCGACCGAGTGCGTCGGCTACTTGGCTCGCCCGGACGGCGTTACCAAGACACCGGCAGTGTTGATCGCGCACGCGTGGGATGGCTGCGACGAATTTGTGCGGGAAAAGGCCCGCGTCATCGCCGGACTCGGCTATACAGGAATCGCGCTCGATGTCTACGGCGGCGGCCGATGCGGCGCCGATCCGCAGCAGAACGCTGCACTGATGCAACCGTTTCTCGATGACCGAGCAATGCTCCGGCGTCGCCTCGGCGCCGGAACCAGTTTCGCCGCCGATCACCCGCTCGTCGACGCAAGTCGAATGGTGGCGATGGGCTATTGCTTCGGCGGTCTTTGCGTACTCGACATGGCGCGCAGCGGCGCCGACTTGCGCGGCGTCATCAGCTTCCACGGACTATTCACTCCGGCGGAGGGCATCGCTAACGCAAAGGTTAAGGCGCGGGTGCTGGCACTGCATGGCTACGACGATCCGATGGTACCGCCGTCAGCCGTGCTGGCACTTGCGAAGGAACTAACCGATTCCGGCGTCGATTGGCAGATTCACGCATACGGCAATACGTTGCACGCGTTCACCAATCCGGCAGCAAAAGATCGCTCGTTCGGGGCCTACTACGATGCCAATGCCGATCGGCGATCGTGGCAAACGACGCTCAATTTCCTGGCTGAATGCCTCGCATGATCAGCCGATATGTTCGTCGCGGCTGTACTCATCGGTGACACCCGATCGACGTCCTGTCCAATCGCACGATAATCTGCGCACGCTACTGCTGATCCGGCACGGCCAGATCAAGGCGAACGTGCGCGGTCGGTGGCATGGCGCAACGGACAGTCCGTTGACCCGTCAGGGCAGACGCCAGGCGGTCCGCGTCGCGCATCGTATGCGCGATCATTGGAGCGATCTCGCGGCCATCTACTCCAGCCCGATGCAACGGTGTCTGCACACGGCACAGACGATCGGCCAGGCGTTCGGCATGGCGGTCAACATCGACGACGATCTGCGCGAATACGGCATTGGCGAACTCGAAGACACGAGCTTTGCGGTGCTGCAGAACGAACATGCCTTCTTCCAGCGAATTCGGCAGGATCAGAATTTCGCACCGCCCGGCGGCGATTCGGTCGGCAGCGTCGCACGACGCATCGTGCCGGCGCTGAGGCGCATCCATGCAACCGATGCGCCGCCACGGCCGGTCGCCGTGATCGGCCATGGCGCGGCGTTGGCGATCGCGCTGGCAAGCTTGCTCGATGCAGATGCAAGTCACTGGACGAACTATCAGTTCGACAACTGCAGCGTCACCGAACTGCTGCTCGAACCCGAACCACTGATCGCGATGTTCAACAATACGGAACACCTGTGATTGAATGCGAAAGCGCGCGCGATCACCCAATCAATCAAAGGAGGAGCCATGCCGGAATTCTGTAGCGTCGAAAAAGACGGCCATCTGACGATCGTAACGATCGAACGGCCCGAGCGGATGAATGCGCTCCACCCGCAGGCCAACGCAGAACTCGGTGTCGTCTTCGATGAGTTCGCGGCCGATGATGAAGCCTGGGTCGCGATCATCACCGGTCGAGGTGAACGCGCGTTCAGCGCCGGCAACGATCTGCGTCACCAGGCCGAGGGCGGCAAACGCGTGCCTACACCGAAAGGCTTCGGCGGCCTGACATCCCGATTCGATCTCGCCAAACCGGTGATCGCGGCGGTCAATGGCGTGGCGATGGGCGGCGGTTTCGAGATTGCACTGGCTTGCGATCTGATCATCGCATCCGACACGGCCGTGTTCGCGCTACCTGAGCCGCGCGTGGGTCTCGCGGCGTTGGCCGGCGGACTGCATCGGTTACCGCGACAGATCGGCACCAAGCAGGCACTCGGCATGATCCTGACGGGTCGGCGCGTGGGCGCCACCGAAGGTCAGGCGCTGGGGTTCGTCAATGAAGTGGTTCCCCAGGCCGAGTTGCTCGATGCGGCGAAGCGCTGGGCGCGGCAGATTTGCGAGTGCGCGCCGCTATCGATCCGCGCGAGCAAAGATGTCGTATATCGCGGGCTCGACGTCGATTCGCTACAGAGCGCGATGGCGCAAAGCTACGATTCAGTACGTGCGATGGTGTCCAGCGCGGATTTCGTCGAAGGCCCCAAGGCCTTTGCGGAGAAGCGCCCACCGAACTGGCAAGGACGCTGACGCGTGTAGTGCGCCGCGAATTGGTGGCGCACTACGTTCAAGATCGATGTCCCGGATCAGTTTGCGCGGGCTGAGGTCCACGCCGCATTCATCGCCTCGGCAACGATCGCAACGGCCAGACACACGTCGTTGAGCGCACAATCATCGCCGCGGCGAGCCATCTCCGAAATGATCTCAACGCGCGGAATCGCGACATACAACGGATCCGGCGATTGGTCGAACTGGCCGGGATAACGACTCAGCGTGCGTTTCATCGTGGTGTTGCCCTGCTACTACTGCGGTTCCTGTGAACATTTCAGGTTTCATGCCAGATTAGAAATGAAATGCAATATATTGTTTTTGAACAATTTACAGGTTTATGAGAGAACGCATCATACGGTCGATTACTGACGATGTAGTGCAGTGCCTGACAGTCGGCGTCAGGCACCGTCGCGGTCACGGGTGATGTACGTCACACGTGGCTAACGGCACCGACAAAGCCGACGAAAGGGCTGAGCGCCGCTTTCAGATCCAGGTTCAGCGCAATCTGACCCGAAACTTCATGGCGCATCTGGCGCACGGCATGCTCAGTCAAACGGGCTTCCGTCTGCTCAATGCACCCACGTTCATGCCCGCCTACATCATGCTGTTGTCCGGCGGTTCGAACATGGCAGTGGGTTTGTCGAGCGCACTGCAGTCTTTCGGCATGACTCTGACGCCGTTGGTCGGCGCCAACCTGATCGAGCATCGCAAGCGCGTGCTGCCGGTTGCGTTCTCCACCGGATGGGGTATGCGCGGCATGATTCTGGCGATTTCGCTGTCGGGGCTGGTTCTGCCGGCGCCGTGGTCGCTGTGGGCGCTGATGGTGTTCCTCGGCGTATTCGGACTGTTTCAGGGCATGCAGGGGGTGATCTTCAACTTCCTGATGGCGAAGGTGATCCCCACTTCCAAACGCGGTCGGTTGACCGGCATGCGCAACTTTCTGGCCGGCATCGTCTCGGCCGGTGTCGCATGGATCAGCGGTGAGTATCTGCTCGGCAGCACGCCGACCGCCGCCGGCTACTCCTATACGTTCCTGCTGGCGTTTCTGCTCACCAGCATCGGCTTGTCGACCTTGACCGCGGTGCGCGAACCGGAGCCGCCGACCGTGCGGCCCAAACAGGCCCTGCGCACGCGACTTGCGCAGGTACCCTCGTTGCTGCGAAGCGACCGCGCCTTTACGACATACTTCGTCGCACGAGCGATCGCGACAATTGGACGAATGGCAATGCCGTTTTACATCCTGCACGAGGGTCGGGCGGCAACGCTGTCAGGTGCGACGCTGGGGATCCTCACGTTCGCCTTCACGTTGGCGGGTACGTTTTCGAACCTGCTCTGGGGACCCCTTGGCGATCGGCGCGGGTTTCGTTTCTCGTTCCTGACTGCGATTTCGCTGTGGGTCGCATCGACACTATTGCTGATGCTCGTGTCCGGCAACCTGCCAGTCACCGTGCTCGTGTTCGCGGGTATCGGTGCCGCGGTGCAGGGCTTTCAAAACGCATCGCAGAACATGACACTCGAGTTCGGTTCACGTGACGATCTACCCGTGCGTATCGCAATCGCCAACACCGCGTCGGAAACAGCCGGCACCATTGGACCGCTGTTGGGAGGATTGCTCGCGGCGGTCGCCGGCTATCAATCGGTGTTCCTGACATCGATTGTCTTCCTGATTCTCGGCGGCGCCGTCGTTGCACGCTACGTCCCCGAGCCCCGTCACTCGCGAGGAAATGCATTGTGAGCACCATAGCGAATTCGTCAGCGCCGCACTCCGGGCAGTTGTCAGGACGCCTCTCAGGAAAAGTCGCGCTGGTCACAGGAGCCGCTCGCGGCGTCGGTCGCGCGACTGCTGCAAAACTGGCCACCGAAGGCGCAACTGTATTTCTCAACGACATCGACGCAGAAGAACTCGCGCTCGCCGCACAGTCGATCGGCGGTCATGCGCAGCCTGGGGATCTCACGGACCCCAGCGTACCGGATGCACTCGTCAACGCTGTCATCGAACACAGCGGATCACTCGATATAGTCGTGAACAATGCGGGCTATATCTGGAACGGCGCGCTGCACAATCACAGCGACGCGCAGTGGGAAGCCATGCTCGACATTCACATCAGCGCGCCATTTCGTATCCTGCGCGCATACGGCCGCTGGCTGCGCGCGGTCCACAAGACGGTCACAGAGATGCCCTGCCGCAAGGTCGTCAACGTGTCGTCGGTTTCGGGTCTGTTCGGCGCGGCCACACAGGTGGGCTATTCCGCCGGCAAAGCGGCTGTGATCGGTTTGACGCGTACACTCGCAAAGGAATGGGGCCGCTACAACGTCACCGTCAACGCAGTTGCGTTCGGCCACATCGCCACACGACTCACGCAACCATACGACGACCAGCCACCGCAGATAGATGTGGCTGGTCGCAGCCATCGTGTGGGCCTCAGCCACGATCAGATCGCGCAGCAACGGGCACTCACGCCACTACATAGAACCGGCACACCCGAGGACGCGGCAAACGCCATATTCCTGTTCTGCCAACCAGAGTCTGATTTCGTCACCGGCGAGATTCTGGTGGCGAGTGGCGGATTGCGAATGTAGCGCGCACCTCGGCTACAGTAGACAGAACCGTGCAAGGAGTACGTGATGAAACTAGGCTACAAAAAGCTCATCGAAAACGCCGAGCGTGAGATCGAAACATTGGATCCATCAGCTGCGCGCGCGCTGCTGAACGACCCGAACGTTACGTTCGTCGATCTGCGCGATCCGCGAGAACTCACCCGGGAAGGCAAGATCCCCGGCGCGTTCCACGCCCCGCGCGGCATGCTCGAGTTCTGGGTCGACCCCGACAGTCCGTATCACAAGGACGTGTTCTCGTCCGGCAAAAGGCTGATTTTCTATTGTCAGAGCGGCTGGCGTTCGGCGCTGGCGACGCAAACCGTGCAACACATGGGCCTGGCCAACGTGTCTCACATCGGTGGCGGGTTCAAGGACTGGAAATCTGCAGGCGCGCCAGTTGAAGCGGTCACGAAACGAGACTGATTCACGCCGGCGCCATGCAGCGCAACGTTGTCAGCCTCCTCGCCTTTGGCGGTGGCTTCGTGGTCATGTCGCTGGAGTTGCTCGGTGGTCGTGTGCTCGCACCGTATTTCGGCAGCAGCATTTACGTCTGGGGCAGCATCATCACGATTTTCATGCTGTCGCTGGCGCTCGGCTATCTGATCGGCGGACGTCTGTCGATGCGCCACCCTTCGCTGCGCCGGTTTGCATTGTTGTTCGTGGTGGGTGCGGTGTTGACGTACCCGCTGATCCTGTATGGCGACGCGCTGATGCGCGCCGTATTCGACCGAATCGAGGACCCGCGATACGGTTCGCTTGTTGCGGGCGCGTCGCTGTTCATGTTGCCGACAATCGTGCTCGGCATGATCAGCCCGTATGCGGTGCGATTGATGGTCACCGAGACTGACCGCGCCGGACATGTCGCCGGTTCGTTGTACTTCCTTTCGACGCTCGGCAGCGCACTCGGTACGCTGGCGACATCGTTCTATCTGGTGTTGTGGTTCGAGATCAACACCATCCTGATGCTGTTGACCGGTAGTTTGCTGGCGCTTGCTGCGATCGGCTACATAGCAGGTCGCCGCGCGTGACGCGCTCGTGGATGCTGCTGGTCACAGCGTTACTGGCCGCGCCTCACATCCACGCGCGCGTCATCCATTCCGAAACGTCGCTGTATCAGAACATCATCGTGATGCAGGCCGGCACGTTGCGTTGCATGCAATTCACCGTGCGCCACGATCAACGCAACCAATCGTGCGTCGACCGGAGCGCGCCCAAGCGCCTGGTATTTCCCTATACCCGCATGATGCTCGCCGCACTGCTGCTCGATCCGTCCCCCGTCAATGTACTCATCGTCGGCCTTGGCGGGGGCACGTTGCCGACGACGATCGCACAGCTATATCCAAGTGCGCACATCGACGTCGTGGAAATCGATCCAGCGGTGGTTGTCGTTGCCCGGCGCTACTTCGGCTTCACGCCAACGGCGAACATGCGGCTCTTCGTGCAGGATGCCCGAGTGTGGGGCAAGCGCGCGGCGGCGGCGCCAAGGCGCTATGACTTGATCATGCTCGACGCGTTCAACGGCGACTATATTCCCGAACACCTGATGACCCGAGAGTATCTGCAGGAGACCCGCGAACTGTTGGTCGAAGACGGGGTGATCGCATCAAATACGTTCGCAATCAGCCAGCTTTATCAAAATGAATCAGTTACTTATGAGAGTGTCTTCGGAACATTCTACAACTTGAAATCAACCGATACGGCAAATCGCGTGATCATTGCCCGACGCGGGCCACTGGCCAGCGAAGCAGCACTGCTGCAAGCCGCACGGCCGTTGACACGCACGCTGGGGTCTTACGGTGTTCCGATTACCACGTATCCCGCGGCGATGGCTACCACACAAGATTGGGATCCCCACGCGCGTGTGCTGACTGATCAGTACTCGCCTGCCAATCTGTTGAAGGGGCGCCCCTGACTTAGATATCAGATAGCCGCGCAATTCATCGAGTCTGCCAGTAGCGGTCTTTCAGCAGTCGCTTGTACAGCTTGCCGGTCGGGTGCCGCGGCAGTTCCGCATCGAAATCGACCGATCGCGGACATTTGATATGCGACAGCTGGGACCGACAGAACTCGAGCAGTTCCTGCTCGAGTTCCGGCCCGGCCGCCGCCATATCAATCGGTTGAACGACCGCTTTCACCTCCTCACCGAAGTCTTCGTTTGGCACACCGAAGACTGCGACGTCGTAAACCTTCGGATGCGTGATCAGAACGTTCTCGGCTTCCTGCGGGTAAATGTTCACGCCACCCGAGATGATCATGAAGTGCTTGCGGTCGGTCAGGTACAGGAAGCCGTCGTCATCGAGAAAGCCGACATCGCCCAGCGTCGACCACCCTTGCGGGTGCCGCGACTGAGCAGTCTTGTCAGGGTCCTTGTAGTACTCGAACTGGCCGCCGCCGGCGAAGTAGATCGTGCCCGGCTCGCCAACCGGCAACTCGTTGCCCTCGTCGTCGCAGATATGCAGCGTGCAGTTCAGGGCGCGCCCGACCGAGCCTTTGTGTGCGAGCCACTCCTGCGAATTGAGTTGAACGAAACCGTTGCCCTCGGTACCTGCGTAGTATTCATACAGTACCGGACCCCACCACTCGATCATCTGTTCCTTCACGGGGATCGGGCACGGTGCTGCCGCGTGAATGGCGCAACGCAAACTCGATACGTCATATCGCGCGCGCACCTCCGCCGGCAGTTTCAGCATGCGAACGAACATCGTCGGCACCCACTGACTGTGCGTAACGCGGTAACGCTCGATGTAACGTAGTGCGTGCTCGGCTTCGAAGTGCGCCATGACGACGACCTGAATACCGTTGCGCAGACATGCCATCGAGAACCCGAGCGGTGCCGCGTGATACAGCGGCGCCGGCGACAGGTAAATGGAATCCTGGTCGGCACCATACAGCGTGGTCATTACCGGCAACGCGTCGAGTTCGCCGAACCTGGCACCCGATAGGGGCCGCTTGATACCTTTCGGAAAACCCGTTGTGCCCGACGAATACAGCATCGATTGACCTTCGGTCTCATCGTCGATCGGTTCGCCGGGCATCGCGGCGATCGCGATCTCCCACGATTCGTAGCCGGGTACCCTTGAATCGAGCGCTGAATCGAGCGTTGAATCAAGAGTCGATTCCGGCATCACGTCGAGCATGAAGCAGTGCGCAACGTTGGGAATGCGTCCCTGCAACGCCTCAGCAATGTCGCGGCGCTGTGCGGAGGTGATGAAGACACGCGCTTCGCAGTTGTTGACGATGTACTCCACTTCGTGCTGCTGAAGGCGCCAGCTGATCGCGGTGTAGTACAGTCCTGCTCGCTGCGCCGCCCAACAGATTTGCAGGAAGCGCGGGTGATTTTCCAGCATCAACGCAATGTGATCGCCGGGCGACAATCCCAGTGCGCGAAACAGTTGCGCACCCTGATTCGAGGTCCTCTCAAGTTCACCAAAAGTAATCTCCTGGCCCGTCTCGGCCATCACATAGGCGACCTTGTTCGGCGGCACCTTCGCGATCATCGACCCTCCCCTTATTCAAAACGAAGACCTGTGCAAGTTATGGCGTCCGCAAGTGGCGTGCAATCAGGCACGCATCGATCGCAAGAAACACGTGAGAAACATCTTTTACCTTGCGGCCAACCAGTTAGGCGCATAATCTTCGAAGATATCTAGCACACTACGCAAACCTACGTAATCAGACTCGGAATAGAGAGGTCTACCACGACGTCGACATGGCCAGTACCGGACAATTCAACGTCGTCTGCAGCGGCAAGCTGAACGTACAACTCCATCGAACCGGCGTGCTCGGCATGTTTCGTCGGCCCATCTCAGCTGATTGCCTCCATTTTTCGATCTCCGGTATTCAAGTCGAGACACCGGCACAGCTCAAAGTCGGTCAGCACGTGGTTATGGATCTGATCGTCAACGATCTGCGCGTCGAAGAACTTGCTGGTGTCGTTCGCAGCGCCAGCGCCGCAGACGAAAAGCACTACTACGACATCGATTTCCGCATGGAAGGCGCAACGCGCGCCAATACGCTGCATTGCCTGCGTCACATCGATACGCACGTCCGCCAACAGCCGCATCTGGCAAGCCGGGCCTTCGTTTCACCGTAACTGAGCGCGTGTCGTGATCGGCTTCGATTGGCGGTTCCCCTACCCTTCGCAACGCATGCCGGTGATCGCGCGAAACGTTGTCGCGACTTCGCAGCCGCTGGCGGCGGCTGCAGGGCTCGACGCATTGCGGCGTGGCGGCAATGCCGTCGATGCCGCTATCGCAACGGCAATAACTTTGACCGTCGTCGAACCCAACAACAACGGCGTCGGCAGCGACGCGTTCGCGATCGTCGGCAGTTCGGATGGCGTCTTTGGCCTGAACGCGTCGGGCCGCTCGCCCGCCGGCTGGACGGCAACGCGCTTCGCGTCGTACCGGACGATGCCAACGCTCGGTTGGGACAGCGTCACGGTTCCCGGTGCAGTCAGCGGCTGGGTTGCGTTGTCAGAACACTTTGGTCGCCTGCCATTTGCGACTCTGTTCGAGGCGGCAATCGACTACGCGGAACATGGCTTTCACGTTGGACCGAAAACAGCGCACTACTGGAATCTATCAGCCCCCCACTTCGACGAATTTGTTGAGTGGCGGGCGCATTTCCTAGTCGATGGGCGCGCGCCTCGAACCGGTGAACTGTTTCGGCGCCCGGATCTTGCCGCAACGCTCACGGCGATCGCCGAGTCTCACGGAGACGCATTTTATCGCGGTGAACTCGCGCAACGCATCGTAGCGGCCTCTAACGCGGCTGGCGGCGTTCTGAGTTGCGACGACCTCGCCGACCATCGCGCCGATTGGGTAGCACCGATCCGGCAAACATATGGTGGCATCGAATTGCACGAAATCCCGCCCAACGGGCAAGGTCTTGCCGCGCAGATTGCGCTGGCAGTGCTGGCTCGGTTCGATCTCGCATCACTACCGCTCGACGATGTTCGCAGCGTACATCTGCAGATCGAGGCGATGAAGATTGCGATCCGCGCCGCGTTCGAGCACTTCGCCGACCCGCTCGCGATGCGTGTCACACCTGAACAATTGCTCGGCGCCGCGACGCTATCGAGACTCGCAGATTCAATCGACCACAACGCGTCGCGACTACCGCCGATGCGGTTGCCGGTGGGTCACGACACCGTGTATCTCACAACGGCGGACGCTGACGGCATGATGGTGTCGATGATCCAATCAAACTACCGCGGTTTCGGCTCGGGAATCGTGATTCCCGGTACTGGAATCTCGATGCAGAATCGCGGCTCGGGTTTCGTGTTGGACCCGGCACACCCGAACAGCGTCGCGCCCAACAAGCGCCCCTATCACACGATCATCCCCGGCTTCGTCACCGAAGACGGTCTGCCGCGCATGAGCTTTGGCGTCATGGGCGGGCACATGCAGCATCAGGGACACGTGCAGATGATTCATCGGGTCTTCGATCACCACCAGAATCCTCAGGCCGCGTCAGACGCACCGCGCTGGCACATCTATCCAGACTTCAGCGTCGGGCTGGAGCACGGATTTTCAAAACATGTGGCAGCGGGACTTGCCGAGCGTGGCCATCGCGTGCGTTACGACGACCAGGAATCTACGTTCGGCGGCGCGCAACTGATCTATCGGCTGGCGGACGGCTATTGCGGCGCATCCGATCATCGCAAGGAAGGTCTTGCGCTCGGCTATTAGTGTAGTGCGCCGCGTATTCCGGCGCACTGCACCAGCTCAAAAGTTCCCGCGGACGATGCCAGTGAGTGCAGATATCTCTGCACCGGAACTGTCGCGAACGCGGATGTGCAGTTTGATTTCGTCGGTGCCGATATCCTCGTTGAGCAGCGATTGACCAACGAGCAGGCTACGGCGCGTCTCGATCGGGTCGGTACTGCCGCACTCGATCAGATGCCGGTCGACGTCACTCGCCAATATTTCATCACGCAACAGGTCGTCGCCGAGAATGTCGACGCAGACATCAAAGGACGGCGCCTGCTCAACCTCGCCGTCGGTACACGTCAACGTGTATCCGTAACTGATATCGACGATCTTCAGCACTTGCTGCGCCTCGGTTTGGGTCAGGGTCAAAATCAATCCGCTGAGCGTTGCCACCACATCACCCTGTTCAGCACCGGACACGCATCATCGCAGAGCATCGCTGAAGCTCAAAGCCCCCAGGTTCGCCGGAACATGAAGTACACCGCACCGAACAGACACAGACCCGCCCACAGGTAATCCCAGCTCGGCTCCACCTTCATGTAGAACGTCGCAAATGGCACGAAGACCGACAGCGTAATCACCTCCTGCAGAATCTTCAGCTGACCCAGGCTCATCACGCTGTGACCAATCCGGTTCGCCGGTACCTGCAACAGATACTCGAACATTGCGATGCCCCAACTGATCAGCGCTGCCACGATCCAGGGGCGATCTGCCAGATTTTTCAGATGCCCGTACCACGCGAACGTCATGAACAGATTGCTGAGAACCAGCAAGCCGGCGGTTGTCAGATACGGGGTCATCGATCGAACGTCATGCCTTCTTTTTTGCAGCCGCGGTCGCGAGCGATTCGCGAATCGACGATCTGGTGCCCGGTGGGTTGGGTCATGAAGTCTCCAACGAATTTCGATAGACACGCAGTATCGCAAAATCGTCGGGCCTTTCGTCCGCCGTTTAGTTCAGCCTGGCATTCGGATACGCCAATAGCTTGGAAAATGGCTACAATCCGCTGTCACGTCGAGATCACACCATGGCAGGCCAACACGACACCGAACGCGTCACGCCGCTGACCCCGGCGCCGCATCGCTCGATCGCGAAATCGACCAAACTCAACGACGTCTGCTACGAAATCCGGGGGCCAGCGCTGCAGGAAGCGGCGCGCCTGGAAGAGGAAGGCCATCGCGTCATCAAGCTGAACATCGGCAATCCTGCTCCGTTCGGCTTCGAAGCACCCGAAGAGATCGTCATCGACGTGATCCATCACCTGCGGGAATCGCAGGGTTACTGCGATTCGAAAGGTCTTTACAGCGCGCGCAAGGCGATCATGCAGTACTGCCAGCAACTGCCGGTACCGAACGTCGAGATCGACGATATCTACATCGGCAACGGCGTCAGCGAACTGATCGTGATGTCGATGCAGGCGCTGCTGAACAACGGTGACGAAATTCTGGTACCGGCGCCGGATTATCCACTGTGGACCGCGGCGATCACATTGTGCGGCGGCAAGGCCGTGCACTATCGCTGCGACGAAAGCGCCGACTGGCAGCCCGATCTGGACGACATCAGGCGCAAGATCAGCGCACGGACGCGCGGCATCGTCGTGATCAATCCGAACAATCCGACCGGCGCTGTGTACTCGCGCGAACTGCTCAACGACATTGTAGAAACAGCGCGGCAGAAGGACCTGATCCTGTTCGCCGACGAGATCTACGACAAAATCATCTACGACGACGCGGTGCATACGCCACTAGCGCAACTCGCACCCGATCTGCTGGTGCTGACGTTCAACGGTTTGTCCAAAACATATCGTGTGGCCGGTTTTCGTACCGGCTGGATGGTGTTGTCCGGCGCGAAACACCGCGCTACCGACTATATCGAGGGGCTCAACATACTTGCGTCGATGCGCCTGTGCGCGAACGTGCCGAGCCAGCACGCGATCCAGACCGCGCTGGGCGGGTATCAGAGCATTGTCGAATTCATCCGCCCGGGCGGGCGTCTGTATCAACAGCGCATCCTGGCGCATTCACTGTTGAACCAGATCGAGGGCGTCAGTTGCACGATGCCGAAGGGCGCGTTGTATCTGTTTCCGAAACTCGACGTGCGGCGTTTCAACATCAGCGACGATGAACGCTTCACACTCGACCTGCTGCGTCAGGAGAAGATCCTCGTCGTGCAAGGCACCGGGTTCAACTGGCCGGAGCCGGACCACTTCCGTATCGTTTTCCTGCCACGCGAAGAGGAACTGATCGACGCGATCGGACGCCTCGGCGAATTCCTGTCGGGATACCGTCAGTAATACTGAGTGCCCATATCGATCGGCGCTAACCGGCGACGCGGTAGAGCAGCGTGTCTTCGAAACCGGCGACGATCTCGACGATGCCGGCAAGGCGCGCATCGACTTCGTCATCGCCGCTATCGACCAACAACGGCCTGCCTTGCAACGACAGCAATTTGGTGCGGGTCGCCACCACGCAGATGTGCTGACGCGGAATCTTCCGCAAGATCGCCGGGGTCAGCTGTTGGTTGCCGCGGCCAATCAGAAATCCCTGGCCACGCGTAAAGCTGAGCACGACCAGCGTAGCCGCGTCAGCGCAGGCTGCGAGCATCGCCGCATCGGCGTCCGCGACGACGAGCCGGCCCGCGCGCAGCACATCGAAGCCCAGCAACGTGGGTTCGATGCCCAACCGTCTTTTGATCGCAGCTACCGTGCTGCCAGGTCCGAG
Organism: uncultured Gammaproteobacteria bacterium; assembly: GCA_963735085.1. GTDB lineage: Bacteria > Pseudomonadota > Gammaproteobacteria > Pseudomonadales > Azotimanducaceae > DATJGR01. The sequence continues at coordinate 235,885 of CAVTJP010000002.1, read as the reverse complement.
AAATATCGACCCGCTGTGTCCGGTGATGCGTTCGACCAGTGTTTCGGCTATTTCGGTGAGAACCAATGATTCAACCTCGCGGCCGCCCGATTTGACGTGCTGCAGGAACCCGCCGACGCGCGGCACACTCATTTCACCGTAGTAGCGTGTCGCAACACGACCCTCACGCAACGCGGCCTCGTCGATATCGCGCACCTGTGCAACCTCGGCAGCGACCAGACCACCATCGAGCAGCAACCCGATCAGCTCGGCAACATCGCGTGGACGCACCGCGAATACCCCCGAATGCATTTTTACGCCCGCCGGCACACCGATTACCGGCATCTCGCGGGGTACCACTTCAGTAAGATCGCGCGCAGTCCCGTCGCCGCCGGCAAAAACCAGAATATCGATGCCTGCCGCGATCATCGCAGTCGCGGCGAGACGCGTATCGGCAGCGCTAGTCTTTATTGCGGGCGCCATTACAGGCGCCATTTCAGGCGAGCCGAGCACACTGACGTCGAAACCGAGTTCGCCGAGTGCATCCGCACCCATCGCGCCACCCCAGGTGACCAAATCCAGTTCCTTTGAACGACTCAACAGAGGTGCGAACGCCGCTTGCAATCGTTCCGCGGCGCGCGATGCGCTGCCGCGTTGCTTCGCGATGCGCTGAACCTCGACTCCGTCGCTGCCCTTCAGTGCCGCCGGACCGCCAATGCCGGCCACCGGGTTGACGATGACCCCAAGCCGCAGCATCAGTGTCGCGCGTCCGCGCGCGCACACACTTCCTCGGCCAGTGCGAGCGACGCAGTCAACCCTGGCGACTCGATGCCGAGCAGATGAATCAAACCTTCAATGCCATGCGCCTTCGCGTCCAGCAGACGAAAATCCGCCGCCGGTTCATTTGGCCCGGAAATCTTCGGACGGATGCCGGTATAACCCGGTTGCAGGCGACTTTCATCGAGCGCCGGGTAATAGCGACGAATGGCAGTGACGAACCGCGCGCGATTGCGCTCATCGAACGCGTAATCGATACCATCGATCCACACCACATCGGGACCAAAGCGTGCCTGGCCCGCCAGATCGAGCGTGACGTGCACGCCAAGTCCGCCCGGCTCTGCGACCGGGTAGACGAGCCGTCGAAACGGCGAGCGGCCGCTCAGCGTGTAGTACTGGCCCTTCGCATAGTGCGCACTCGGCAGCAGCGCCGGTGGATGGCGGGCAATTCGTTGCGCGACAACCGGTGCAGCGAGGCCCGCGCAGTTCACCACCAGCGCGGCATCGAGCATGATCTGCTGCGTCTCCAGCCATATCCTTCCGCGTTCCGCACGACCCGCCAGGATGTCGGCGTGGAACGCGATCATGCCGCCGTGGGCTTCGAGATCGCCGACCAGACTCTCCATGTACGCATGGCTATCGATGATCCCGGTCGTCTCCGACATGACGGCACCGACACAGCTCACCGCGGGCTCCAATTCGGCAACTTCTGCAGGCGAGAGCCAGCGCAACTCACCAACCCCGTTAGCAATCGCGCGCGCCTGATACGCGCGCAGCGTATCGAACTGCGTTGCATCCGTCGCAACGATCAGTTTTCCACAGCGCCGAAAGTCGACACCGTGCGCTTCGCAGTATGCGTAGAGCAGTGCCTTGCCGCGTACACACAACTGCGCCTTGAGGCTGCCGGTGTCGTAATAGATGCCGGCGTGGATCACCTCGGAATTACGGCTGCTGGTCTCGGTGCCGATCTGGCCGTGACGTTCGAGCACCAGAACATCGCGGCCCGTCCGCGCCAAAGCGCTGGCGCACGCCAAACCCACGACGCCGGCACCGATGACGACACAGTCGACGCGTTCGCTCACGCGTGAAACGCCGCGGCGAGTGCATCGTGAAAACGCTGCGCGCGCGCCGGTAATTTCGCGGCGCGTACGACGGCACGTTCGGCGACCATAGCCGCGAATCGCACCAACTCGGCGGGCGGCGCATCGAAATCGTCAGCGCTGACGACGAACCGAACACCGCATGTCTGCGCGAAGATCGCCTCCAGCGCCTGAACATCGGCCTCGGCAACAAAAAAATCTTCACGCTGCCGTGCGTCGCGTGGCCCTGGCACATATGCATAGCCGTAGTCGCGCAGCCGCCGCCGCTTGATTCCGGCAATACACCAATGCGCCGCTTCATGCAGCGCGCTCGCCGGGTAGTCGTACGTGAACGCGATCCGCGCCGGCTTCGAGCCGACAGCGGGTTCGTACAACGGTTCGCTCGCGCCGCCCGCCATCAGCGTGCGGTGACTTTTGAAGAACTCCGCGTTGAACACACGGACAATGCGCGCAGCGGTCTTGTCAGTCATCAACGCAACGAATGCCGCGTAGCCAGTCGAGATAGGCTTCCGACAGATAGTCGTGTCCGGCCAGAAGATGGTTCAGATAAGCCCGCTCCGGATGTAGGCCGCAGCGCCTGACGGCCGCGTTGGCAAAGTACGTCCACGCAGCGATCTCGCCGCGCGGGGTGCGCAGGCAAACCACGTCGCGACTGTAATTGATGGGAGTGGCCTCGAACGTATCCATGCGCTCGATCTCCGCATTGGATTCGAGCCGGTACAATACGCCTTCAACCCGAGCGTCTCGCTGGTAACTCAGGCTGGCATGACCGGATTGCGGATGGGCGCGCGATTGCTTGTCGAAAGTCAGACAAACCGAATCCATCACGGCGCCGCAGACTACGTCAAAACGCAATCCACGCTCGGTCACCCGTGCCGGATTCATGTTGCTGCCATAGGCGAAATAGAAACGCAGCGGCATGTTCGACATCAGCCTTTGCGAAGACGGTAGTGATGCGTCGCGTCGCGCAATTCGTGACTCACCATTGTGTGCCCCATGAACCGGCAGAAATTGGTGAGGTCGCGTTCGGTGGATGGGTCGGTTGCAACTACATACAATACTTCCCCGGAGCGCATCTCGCGCACGCGGTTTCGCACCAGCATCAGCGGCTCCGGGCAGATCAGCCCGCGTGCATCCAAACAATCGTCAGCGTGATCCATGGTCAACTCGCCGTGTTCGCGCGATGGTATCAGGCACTCAAAACGACTGCATGAGCACGCTCATCAAACGCGGAGCAATGCTTCGCGCGGCACACCCTGTGGGCTCGCCACAGCTTGACTTATCGGGGACGGCTCTGACACTTTCGCGCAGGAACGAAGGACCGTCGCGGGCATTCGAAACGTCGAACGTGAGCATTCTGCGCATGTGGAAATTTGTCTGGTGGGCAATCGTAGTCGGCTTCGCGGCGATGAGTGCCGCCGTGCGGGCTGCCGACGAAGCGCCCACCGACACCGCGCCTCCGGACCGCATCGGTGCGCCCGCTTCCATCGCGTCACCACAACCCGCCGCTGACGATGCGCCCACAGCGACCGGTCCGCCAATCGCACCGGCTCCAGCTGTTGCTGCGGGCAGCGCGCAGCCGACAGACACCATCGACGAGCAACTCGGCATCGCCCGCCATCAGCTGGAAATGAAGGAATACACAGACGCCGAGCCGTTGCTCACAAACATTGTTGCCGAGCTGGAACGAACCAAACCGCGCTACGACCCGGCACTCGTCGAGCCATTGACGATGCTGGGTGATGCACTGAGCGGCACGGCGCAATACAAGCCCGCACTGAAGGCCTACGAGAAGGCGCGATACATCACGCGCGTCACAAACGGGCTGCACACCGTCGATCAGGTCGAACTGCTCTACCGCGAAGCCAACGCCCTCGCGTCGATGGGAGATATCAGCAAGGCGAACGACCAGGAGGAGCACGCGTATGAGGTATTGCTGCGCAATTACGGCCCGGTCGCGCCGGGCCTGATACCCGGCCTGTTTCGTCTTGCGGCCTGGTACGACCACACCACCAACGTGTTTGCGGCGCGAAGCCTGTATGAACGCGCAGTCCAGATTCTTTCGCGGAACAACAGCGCCACAGCAGACCCGGACCTCATTCGCGCATTGCGCGGGTTGGCATATACCTATCGCGAAGAACGCTTTCCCCCGTTCGAATTGCCGGAAACACCACATCTTGGCGCACTTCCACCGAATGCGTTGTACGGCTCACAAGGCGAACCCATGCCGATCGTCAATCGCTTTGGACCAGGCGAAGCCGCGCTGCTGGATGTCGTGAAGATCATTTCGGCGGACCCCAAAGCGACACCGTTGTCGATCGCATTGGCTGAGGTGGATCTCGCCGACTGGTATCTGCTGTTCGACAAACCGACCCGCGCGATGCCAGTGTACGTGCATGCCCGGCAGATCATGCGCGATCGGGCCGCGATGGATGCCAACCAGATCGCAGTCTATTTCGGACAACCAACCGTGCTGTACCGGCCGATGCCATCCAATCCCTCGGCACCTTCTGAAGCGTTGCGCGTCAACCCAACCCAGGGTTACGTCGAACTCGGCTACACCGTCACGGATGAAGGCGAGGTGACCGATCTGAAGACGCTTTCGTCAAAACCCGAAGGCCTCATGGACATGAAAGTCCGACGCGGTATGCGGGTGGCGCGCTTCCGACCGAGGTTCGACGGCGACACGCCGGTCGCTACACCGAATCAAGTGTATCGGCGCACGTTTACTTACTATCCCAAACCCGATTCCACAAACACCCAAAAATCGACGGACCACGCCCCTACCCAAAACGGAAAGTAGCCCGTCTGGATGACGCGTTCATCGGAAGAACTCGGTGTCGGATCGATGTTCGAATACACTATGCTTTGTACGGCGAGGCGCTTGAGCGCAACGCATTGCGGCAAGTACATCCTTGTGATGCGGTCTTTGTGGTTCCAGACCAGGAGAGTCCGACAATGAGCACGTACCGGCTGATCATTTCGGTGTCACTGCTTGCGGGTGCGATGGCGTTGGCCGGCTGTCAGTCGTCATCTAGCAGCAGCCCATCACAGCCCAGCACGCCGAGCGCGTCCGGCGGTGCTTCGTCATCACAATCATCCAGTTCCTCACAAAGCCAGGGGAGCCAGGGGAGTCAAAGTAGCCAAGGCAGTCAGGGTAGCCAAGGCAGCCAGGGTAGTCAGGGCAGTCAAGGGTCATCGGGATCGACCGCGTCGTCGTCTGGATCGCAACAAGGTTCCGCCGGATCCCAATCGGGTTCCGCCGGTTCTCAGGGCAGCGGCCAGGCCGGCGGCGGTGCACAGAGCCAGCCATCGTTCGACCCGAACGCAGGTGCTGCAGGGAGTAAGAGCGGCACCGAACAGGGCACCGCAAATTCCGACGGCACGGGAACTGCTGGTGGCACAACCGGCAGTGGCGCCGACGGCAGTGGCGACCAAGCGGGCGGCGCAACGGGCAGTACCGCCACAGGCGGCACCGGTGACACCGCGGGTACAGCCGGAACCGGCGCGGATGGTCAACGCACCGCCGGCAATGGCAGCGATAGCACGGCCACGGGTAGCGGACGCGGCAACGACGCGGGCCAGTCAGGTGGCGCCGGTAACTCGGCAACCAACGCAGGCCAGTCAGGTGGCGCCGGCAATGCGGGAACCAACACGGGTAAGGACGGAACCGGAGGCTCCAGTGGCGCTACCGCGGACGCATCCGGCGGCACTGGCAACAACAAAGGCGGTACCGGCGCCGGCGACGGTGAATTGGATAAAGCGCTGAAGGAATTCGACGGTCAGATTCTTGCCGAGCATGGCACCATCCTCGCGCGTGCAAACGAAAACGCCGGAACGATCGAAGACCCGAGCGCGGATACTTCAGGTGCCGCGGGCGCCGCCGGGCAGACTGGCGGGGCCAGTTCCGGGTCCGGCGCGGCCGGTCGCGGGACGGGCAACGGCGGCCATGGCAGTTCGGGCGGCGGCGGTGGCGGACTACCGGACGCGGCCGAGATTCCGGGTGGCGCGGAGCGCCCTGCCCCGCCAATGCCATCGGTGACGAACGCGGAAGTCGCCGGCATGCCGGCAGATGTTGCCGACTCGCATGATGACGATGTCGTTGCGCACCAGCTGCGTGAGGCAGCGATGGCCGAGACGGACCCGGTCATGAAACAGAAGCTCTGGGATGAATACCGTCGCTACAAAGCCGGCAAGTAAAGGCTGGCTGGCGGTGAGCCGACCCACGCGCCTTTTCTGGCTCGTTGGCGTGCTGGCCGTCGTGAGCGCCTGTGTCAGCGAGACGGTGCGCACCGTCGACATGTCGCCGCCACAGGAGGCGACATCATCGGTACCTGAGGCACTATTGCTCGACGTCGGCGTCGCGGTCTTCGACGCGAACATTCCAGACAACTACGACGATCAGATCAAAGAGAACATTTCACCCGATGTCCGCCGCGCGGAGGGCAACTTCATCGCCTACACCCTCAAGACCATGCTACAGAGCACCGGCAACTGGGGCGCGGTCCGCGTCGTACCGAAAACAACCAACGCCGTTGATGTGATGGTTCACGGGACAATCCTCAATTCCGATGGTGCCCGGCTGCAACTCGAAGTGACGGTCGTCGATTCGAGCGGCAAGACGTGGTTCAAACGCAAGTACGAATCCCTTGCGAGCAAATACGCATACGATCCCAGCGTGCCGGCGAATATCGATCCATTCCAGTCGATCTACAAACAAATTGCCGACGACATGCAGACATATCGGCTCACGCTCACTGCAGCCGATGTCGCCAGAATCCGGACGGTATCGGAAATGGTGTTCGCGCGCGACTTCGCGCCGGATGCGTTTTCGAACTATGTCGAATCGGACAAGAAAGGACAGATTACGCTCAAACGCCTGCCGGCAGCTAACGACCCGATGCTGGCGCGCGTTCGCAAGGTTCGTGAGCGCGAATATGCCTTCGTCGATACGCTGGACGAGTACTTCGCCGAGTATCAGAGGTCCATGTACAAGCCGTACCAGGGATGGCGCCGCGCATCCTACGAGGAAGCCATCGCGTTTCGTCAGTTGGAAGCCCAATCGCGCGCACGCATGATCGCCGGCATCGCCGCCGTCGGCGCCGGCATCGCCGGTGAATTCAGCGGCGACAACACCGCTCAGACCGCCGGCATAGTCGGAATCATTGCTGGCGCAACAATCATCAAGAGCGCGCTGAACAAGCGCGCCGAAGCGAAGTTACACTCCGAGGTGCTGCAGGAACTTGGCACGTCTGCCGAAGCCGAAATCACACCGCACACCATCCAACTGGAAAACGAAACCGTCCGCCTCACCGGCACGGTTGATGCCCAGTACGCGGAGTTACGACGAATCCTGCGACAGATCTACTACAAGGAACTCGGCCTGGCGTTACCCGACGCACCTTCTGAAGCCACGCCGGATGCGAGTCCAGACAAAGCGACCTCTGCCAGCGTCGAACCCGCCGCCGGCGCTTAGTACCTTCGGTCATAGATATACTGAGCGTATGACCAACGTCCAAGACGAATTCGTCACGATTCGACCGCGGCAGGTCACGCTGACGCATGCGCAGGAAGGCGCCGGGACGCGGCAGCGGATATCGATCGCAATGATCCTGGTCGTCGCGTCGCTAACGCTGCTGATCGCGATCGCCGTGTGGGTCTTCCTGTATCTGCCCGAACACGAACAAGCCGAGTTGACGTCAGCACCGGCGACGGACGCATCTTCCGAGCCATCCGTGCCAGCGGCGGCTAGCACCGCTGCCGTTACGAAGACTGCGCCACCCGTCATTGGCACGCCGCCGTACGCGGCGATTCAAATCGATCGGCAGCGCAAGCTTGCTCAGGACATGCTGGCCCGTTTCGTGAAGCTGCAGATCGAACTGGGTGAAAGCATGCACGTGAAAACCTGGGCCGGCGACGCCTTCGATGCGGCTCAGCAACTCGCGAACGACGGCGATGCGCTGTTCACTCAGCAACAGTTCGACAAGGCGATGAGTCACTACGAGCAGGGCGTCGCTGCGTTGCAAAAGCTGCGTGCGCAAGGTGAAGCGCGCTTCAACGACGCGCTCGCACAGGCCACCAGCGCAATCGACACACGCGACGCAGGTGCGGCCGAAGCGGCGTTGGCGCGCGCCGCGACCGTGTATCCGGACGATCCGAGAATCAAGGCGGGCCACGAACGCGCCAGACGATTGCCGCAGATCATCGATCTGTTCGACCAGGCCGACCGCGCCGTCGAACGCAACGATTGGCGTAGCGCACTTGCGGACTACCGTTCGATCGAGAAGCTCGATCCGAAGACGCACAACCTGCAAGGGCCGCTGGAAGACGCGCGAAAGCGAGTCGCCGATCTCGACTATCGTGGAATTTTGTCGACCGGATACGCCGCGCTGGACGCAGGCGACTACACCACTGCCCGGCACGCGTTCGAGACCGCATTGCACCAGCGACCCGACGATGCCGCAGCGCGTGACGGTATCAACCAGGTGGATCAGCGCTCCACGCTGAGCAACATCGAGATGTATCGCCGCACGGCGGTTCAGGCCGAAGCCGACGAACACTGGGCTGATGCCGCGGCCGCATATGGCAAGGTGCTCGCCGTCGATGCATCGATCAAGTTCGCGATGGAAGGCAGGGCACGCGCCGGATCGCGAGCCGTGCTCGACGAGAAGCTCGTGGCTGCCATCGCCGATCCGGGCGCGCTGTCGGCGGATACGACGTTCAGCGCAGCCCAGTTGCTGTACAACAACGCGATGCAGGTCAAGGACCCCGGACCACGCTTGACGGCTCAGTTGAGCCGTCTGCACGCGTTGCTCGTTGTGGCGGGCAATCCGGTCCCGGTCACGTTGACATCCGATTCACAGACGGAAGTGACGATTTCGCAACTCGGCAAGTTGGGTAAATTCAGCCGCAAGCAATTGGAGCTGCGTCCGGGCCGCTACGTTGTCATGGGCAGTCGAGACGGCCGCCGCGATATTCGCCGCAGCATCGTCGTCACGCCGAGCATGGCGCCAATCGAAATCATCTGCCGCGAAACGATTTAGCACCGTGTCCGCTGAAGAACCGCTCATCCGACCGGCCGCGTTCGTACCGACCCACGACGACCTGCAACGTCGGTCGTGGATCATTGCGCATCGGGTTCAATTGGTCGCGACTGTCGTATTGCTCGCTATCGCGTGGTTCGTCTGGTTCATCTTCACCGCCAAATCGGTGCAGCTCGTGTTCGACCCGCCCGATGCGAGCAGCTCCGTCGAAGGCGGCTTCGATATCGCATTGGGTGACATCTTCGTGCTGCGCGAGGGACGCTACCAGGTCCACGCCGAGGCGACCGGCTATCAACCGCTCTTGGCACCGCTGATCATCGGCGAGGCACGCAGTCAGACGTATCGTTTCGTACTGACACCGCTACCCGGCCGCATCGATTTCGATACCAAGCCCGTTTTCGCAGACGTGCTCGTGGACGGAAAATCGATTGGCACCACGCCGCTGAAGGCCGTTGACGTGCCCGCCGGAAAACACCAGATCGGCTTTCGCAATGCACGCTACCAGCCCCAGGATTTGAGCGTCACGATCCAGGGAAAACGCGTGAAACAGAGCTTTTCGGCGACCTTGCTACCGAACTGGGCCAACATCACCGCGACGTCGAAACCATCGGGCGCCTCGATATTTGTCGATGATCAGCCGGTGGGTACCACGCCCGGTTCCATCGAGGTCATCGCCGGCACGCACGAAGTACGCCTGAAGCTGGCCGGCTACAAAGCCTGGCGCAACCGCCTCGATGTCGTTGCGGGGCAAGCTCAGACATTGCCTGAAGTCGCGTTGGAAGCCGCCGATGGCCTGGTCACGATTGCATCGAAGCCGTCCGGCGCCGGTGTCTCCGTGAACGGCACCTACCGTGGCGAGACGCCGTTGGAACTCGCGCTGAAACCCGGTGCAAGCTATCGCATGCAAGTAACGCGGGCAGGCTTCGAGACAGCGAAGCGGCAGTTCCAATTGCGTTCGGGTGAGGAGCAGTCGATCCGCGTCGAACTCGCGCCATTGATGGGTCGTGTGTCAATTCAGGCCGTGCCCAAAACTGCCGAGATCGTCATCGATGGTGTGTCGCGCGGTACCGGCAGCCAGACGTTGATGTTGCCGGCACGACCACAACAACTCGAAATACGCTTGGCGAACTACGCGCCGTACTCGACCAGAGTCACTCCGCAACCCGGTTTCACCCAGCAGATCAACGTGAAGCTGCTGACTATCGAGGAGGCGCGTCGCGCCGCGATGAAGCCGCGCATCAAGGCGCCCGATGGCCAGCAACTGGTGCTGTTGTCGCCCGGCAAATTTACGATGGGCAGTTCGCGCCGCGAACCTGGCCGGCGGTCGAACGAAGTGCTGCGTGAGGTCACGTTGACCCGCGCGTTCTATCTTTCGACAACCGAAGTGTCCAACGCACAGTTCAAGCAGTACGACGCCAAACACAATTCCGGCGTGTACGAAGACCAGAAGCTCGACAACGACGATCAGCCGGTCGCCAAGGTCTCGTGGCTCGACGCCGCGCTGTTTTGCAACGATCTGTCCAGGCGCGCTGGCCTGCCGGCGTTCTACAAGACATCAGACGGCAAGGTCGTGGGTGTCAATCGAAACGCAACAGGCTATCGGCTACCCACCGAAGCCGAGTGGGAGTGGACCGCGCGGACCGCCCCCGGCGGCGCCACCGAGAGGCGCTTCCCGTGGGGCAACGACTTTCCACCCAAAGAGCGATCCGGAAACTACGCAGATCGCGCCGCGAGCAATCTGGTGGGGCGCGTCATATTCGGGTACAACGACAATCAGATCGTCAGTGCACCGGTGGCGACGTTTGCCGCCGACGCGCGTGGATTCTTCGATATCGGCGGCAACGTCGCCGAGTGGGTCAACGATTTCTACGAGATCCCGAACAATCAGCCGCAACGTGATCCGATGGGTCCGAACACGGGCGAATACCACGTCATTCGAGGCGCGAGCTGGATGAGCGGCACGATTACGGAACTTAGACTGACTTTCCGAGACTATGGAACCGATGGCCGCGCCGATCTGGGCTTTCGAATCGCGCGCTTTGCGGAGTAACACATGACGATACGCTGCGTCGCAGCGCTGGCGCTGTTGTTCGTATCCTGCGCTGCAGCCGCGGCGGACGTGGAGACGACGCGAGAAACCCAGCCGAAGACGACTGCCGCCGCATCGCCGCCGACACAAACCAAATCAGGCGCTACGCCTGGTGATGCCGCAGACGACACACAGCCTGTAACCGTGGACAAAACGGCAGTGCCCGATTCGAAATCCAAAGCGCAAGACAAGCATGCATCGGACGGCGACTTCAAGCCGTCCGAACACATTTCCGAAGACATGTCCGTGGCCTATCCGGTCGACATCTGATACGCGGAGTTGAATCGATGGCGACGTACGTACTCGACATGAACGACAGCGAGCTGCGCGTTGCACGACTGGAGTGGGATGCCATCGAGACGGTTGCCAGTTCCAGCGGCTTCGCGTTGATCGATAGCCGCACGATCGGATTTGGCGAACCGGCCATGCAGCAGTTCCGGCTGCATCCAAGGCAAATCAACAACCAATACTGGAACCGGCTCAGTACCGATCCGCTTGCGATACGCGGCCCCAACACCGCCAATCACGCAGACCTGGTGTACCGTCACTTCGTCGAACTGGTCACCGAAGCGGCGGCTGGTGCCGATGACTCATTCATCATTGCCACGCCCGGCACGACGTCGAACGAACAGCTCGGCTTGTTGCTCGGCATCGCCGCCCAGGCCGGTATCACCGTCACCGGCCTCGTCGACAGCGCACTCGTCGCATGCATTACGCATCCTTGCCCGCGACGGGTGCTGCATATCGATGTGTTTCTGCATCGCGCGGTCGTCACCGAGATGACGAAGACAGATGGACTGGCACGACAGCGCGTCGAAGAAATCGCGGAGCTCGGCTTTACGAATCTGTTAGACGCGTGGGCCAATGTCATCGCCGATCGGTTCGTACGCGATACCCGCTTCGACCCGCTCAGCATTGCCACAACTGATCAGCAACTCTACAACCAGTTGCGCGAACGGTTGCAACAAATCCCGCTTTCGCGAGAAATCAGTATCGACATCGACCACCAGGGCTCTCTGCGCCGCGCGGAACTCGGCATCGAGGCCCTGATCGACAAGGCGGCACCCCGCTACCGGATGCTGGATCGGCATGTGGACGCAGCCACGACGTTCGTTTCGCATCGTGCTGCGCAGCTGCCCGGCTTGCTCGACCATCTCGGTGAGGTCGCCGGACGGGTCGTGACACTCGATCGAATGGATCTGTTTCGCGGTATTGCCCAGCAGCAGCTGCTGATTCATTCCGACCCGCAGGCGCTGCGCCTCGTTACCCGACTGCCTGCGCAGCCCAGCGTCGGCTTCGAACGCGAAGCGGTGACGGCGCCACCCACCACGTTGCGCCTGCCACCGGAGCGCCCCACCCATATCCTGTTGGGCAGCGACGCGGTGGCGATTGGTCAAACGCTGGCACTCGGCGCCGAGGCATTTCCGGAATTGCCGGCGGAGTTTCCGCACGGCGCCGTTCAGATCGTCGTAGGCAGCAATGCCGTTCATCTGAGCCTGCGCGACGGCGTGCATGCCTCACTCGACGGCGACACCGCGCAGAACGGCGCGACGATCAGTAAAGGCTCGGTCCTCGAGGTGGGCAGCGCTCGATTTCAGCTTATCCGTACCCGCTCGGGCCCGTGAGACCGCGCCGCCAGATCAATGTTTTTTCGATGTCGTTCCTCGACGTCATGTCGTGCGGGTTCGGCGCGATCGTGCTGCTGTACATCATGATGATCCAGGTACAGGAGCCGGGCGTGGTGAAAGCCAAACGCGAGCAGCTTGCCGAGGTTCGTAAGCTCGATTACGAAGTCAATCAGGGCCAGCAGAATCTCGCGCAACTGCGACAGTCGCTCGACGCAACGCAACGGCATCTGGCCGAATCGACCAAACGCCGCTTGTCAATTCTGTCGCAGATGACCGCAAGACGTGACGCGATGGCGGCTCAGGAGGGGCAGACACTCGCGCAGAAGGCGGATCTGGCCAAGCTTCGCGCCGACGTCAAAAGCCGCGAAGAAGACGTGAAGCGCCTGGAAGCAAAGGCCAAGGCCAGCGAGGGCACGAAGGCGCGCAGCTTTGTCGGCGAAGGCGACCGCCAATACCTCACCGGCTTGAAGATTGGCGGCAAACACATCTTGCTTGCGCTCGATACGTCCGCCAGCATGCTCGACGACAGCATCGTCAACGTGATCCGGCGGCGGAACATGAGTGATGACCGCAAGCGTGAGGCACCGAAGTGGCGTCGTGCGGTCCGCACAGTGGAATGGCTCGTAGCACAGTTCCCGCTCGACAGTCAGTTTCAGATCTATACGTTCAGCGAAGACGCGAAATCCGTCGTCGACGGCACCACCGGTAAATGGATCGACGTGTCGAATTCGAAAGACCTCGAGCGTGCAATCGATTCGGTCAAGGCAATCGCCCCGGCAAAGGGAACCAGCCTTGTGAAGCTTGCCACCGCGGCGGCGGCGCTTTCACCGGCGCCGGATAATATCTATCTGATTACCGACGGACTGCCTACACTCGGCGATAAACCAGCTCGCGGCACGACGATCACCGGTAAGGAGCGCGTCGATCTCTTTCACGAAGCAACGAAACATTTCCCTCCGAAGACGCCGATCAACGTGATTATGTTTCCGCTCGAAGGCGATCCAATCGCCTCCGCCGCATATTGGGACCTCGCGCAATCGACAACCGGGGCGTATCTGGTGCCATCAAAGGATTGGCCATGAGACCGCGTCGGCCCGTCGAGGAAATGTCGATGTCGTTTCTCGACGTCATCTGCTGTGGATTCGGCGCGGTGATTCTGCTGCTGCTGACCACCAAGTTCATTCCACCGACGGTGCTCGAGGCATCTCAAACGCATCTCGACGGCACGATCGCGGCTCGCCAGACGCAACTGTTCGCGATTCGTGGCGAAACGACGAAGCTGAGCCGCGAACTGTCCGACCGCCAGCAGGAACTGGACACCGATCTGGAATCGCTCGCGCAGCTGGAGCGCGAACTGAGCAGCATCGTCGGTCGATACCAGACTTCGAAGAGCGAGGCCGAAGAGGCGGTTACGACAGAGAAGAAACTCGCACAGGCAAAGCAGTCGCTATCGGATGAGATGGAACGTCTGCTCGGTGCCGGCTTCCAGCGCAGCGACAATACAGTCGCCGGCATCGCCGTGGACAGCGAGTATGTCGTGTTCGTCATCGACACCTCCGGCAGCATGTTCAACTATGCGTGGAACATGGTCATGCGCAAGCTGAGCGAAACGTTGGCGATCTACCCGGCACTCAAAGGCATCCAGGTGATGAGCGACCAGGGCGAATACATGTTCCCCGGGTACAGCGGACGTTGGATTCCGGATTCACCCGCGCGGCGGCGCGCCATTCTGGAACGCATGCGCTCCTTCAACCCATTCAGTCTGTCGAGCCCCGTCGCCGGCATCGAAAAAGCCATACGGGTCTTCCAGGCTCCGGACAAGCGCATCAGCGTGTACGTGTTCGGCGATGACTTCAGCGGCAACTCCATCGAACAAGTCGTCGATACGGTGGATCGCATCAACGCACCCGACGCCAGCGGCAAGCGACCGGTGCGGATCAACGCCGTCGGCATGCCGACCTTGTTTCATGCGTCGTCGCCACCCGCTTCGCTGTACCGGTTCGCCGCACTGATGCGCGAACTGACGTATCGCAACGGCGGCACCTTTGTCGGCCTGTCGGAGTTCCGATGACCGTGTCGACTAGCCCAAAGACCATTCGCGCACGATACAAAGAGGCGCGACCCCTTGTCTGGATCGCCGGTGTGTTCTTCACGCTGATACTCAGCGGCTGTTCAGGCGCCAAAGTGCAGATCCAAGGCGACATTCCAACGCCGCTGGTGAATCGGTTGCCGGTACGGGTCGGTTTGTACTTCGAACCCGCGCTCATCCAGTACGTGTTCGAGGAAAAGATTCAGAATCACGGCGATTGGCGCATCGAAGTAGGCCCGATTCAAGCGAAGCTGTTTGAAAAGATCGCCTCGGCGATGTTTGCCAAAGCGGTGCGAGTGGAGTCCGTGACGCCGACCGAAACCCATCTCGATGCGGTACTCGCGCCGAGCATCGCGGATTTTCAGATTTCGATACCAACGGAGACGCGCAGCGACTTCTACGAAGTCTGGATCAAGTACCAGATGCGATTGTACGACACCCATGGCGGCTTGATTGCCCAGTGGCCACTCACGGCGTACGGTAAGGCGAATAAGGAAGATTTCGGCTTCATGGACAACAGCGACAAGCTCGCGATCCATCAGGCAACAATGACGGCACTACGCGACGCGGGCGCCTTTCTGTCGATCCGTTTTGCCACGGAGCCCAAAGTCAAGGCTTGGCTCGATGCGCATAAACCGTCGTCCGAGGGGGGAGCTACATGAAGTTTCACCCAATCGTCATCGCGCGATTGCGATGGGCCGCGCTGATGTTGAGCGCTGCGTACTGCGCAGGTTGCGTAACAACCACCGTGCAGGAGATCCGCCAGGCGTCGACAGGTCTTTCGCATGGAGAATCGGTGGTGGTGCTCGGACGCCACAATAATGCAGCGAACGAGTCCGAGGACGGCTTCATCAATTGCGTGAGCAACGACCTGTCGGGGGGCTCTGACCATGTCGGCGTGATTCCCGAGGCAACCTTTGTCAACGCGATGTACCCCTGGTTCGAGCCGCGAACCGCACCGTTGAGCACGTCCGATCTACCCCAGTTCGTCAACCAGTCGATCCTTGCCAACAAGCTCCATTCCATCGGGGTGCGTTACGTGATCTGGATCGAAGGCAATACACATCGCACCTCGCAGGCCGGTGCGATGACATGCAGTGCTTCAGTGGCGGGCGCCGGTTGCTTCGGCTTCCTGACCTGGGAAAACGACTCGTCTTACGAGGCATCCATCTGGGATATCAAGCGCGGCACATCAGTCGGCAAAGTCAGTTCCGATGCGAACGGCACCAGCTTCATGCCTGCCGTTGTGGTGCCAATTCCATTCATCGCACGGGTCCAGGCCGGTGCCTGCAGCAGCATGGCGTCACAGCTAAGGCAATTTCTGACGAAAAAGTCGTAACTAGCTGAATTTATTTATCTATTTCTGACTTCAAGCACTTCGCCGGTCGCGTGATTTGGCTCCACGGCGTACCACTCCTGCAACTCGACTTCAAAGCGTTCCCGGCACAGTTCGGCGAGTTCATAGAACGTCGGGCGCCCGGGGTCCGCAATGATGACGCGCCCGACGCCTGCCTTCATCGCGCGCTGAATCAAATTGAACAGCGGCTTGACCAGGCTATCCCAGAAGCAGATGTCGGAACCGATCACCACGCGTTCCTCGGCCAGACGACGCACCGTGAGATCTTCGAAGCGGCTCTGCAGTGAGCGCACTTTCACATCGTTGATCGCGCCCAATACGTCGAGAAACGGGAACACGTCCTTGTCGATATCAACGCCGGTCACGCGCGCATTCATTTTCTTCGCGCAGAAGACGCTTGCCGGCCCCCATCCGCAGCCGATCTCCATCACGCGGCTACCGCGGCGAAACGGTCGATGCAGCAGGTAGTCCATCAGAATGAAACTCGATTGCCACGCCTTGTGGCCATGCACGGACGGTTCGTAAAGCCTTTTCAGACTCCTCACCAGGCGGTGCTGTGACTGCAGCAGATAGACACCGTAAGCCTGCTGGATGTGTGGCTCGGGCAATCGCTCCAGTTTCGGCATCGCGGTTTAGAGACCTCAGAAAAAAAGTCGCGCGATGTTACCGGCTCACCATTCACCCATCAAATAATGGCTCGCACCCAAAGCAGAGGGTCAGAGTCGATCTGACCCTCTGCTTTGGGAATCGACACGTGGCGAATACCCGACTAAATTAGTCTGGTATTACAGCTCACGCGAACGCTAAAATGCCTGTTCCCGTAACAAATCCGGCACTTTTGGTCCATGAACGAAACCAGCAACACGATCGATGCTCTGGTCCGCAGCGAATACAGCGCAGGCTTTGTAACCGACATCGAATCCGACACGTTGCCGCCCGGCCTGACCGAAGAGGTGGTGCGTTTCATCTCGGCGCGCAAAGGCGAACCCGAGTGGTTGCTGGAATGGCGGCTCGGTGCATACCGGCACTGGCGCAACGCGCCGACACCAAAGTGGGCGCATCTGCAATTTCCGCCGATCGATTTCGAGTCGATCTCGTACTTCTCGGCACCTAAACAGCAGAAAGATCGGCCGCAGTCACTCGACGAAATCGATCCGGAATTGCTGCGCACCTATGAAAAGCTCGGCATCCCGCTGCACGAACAGGAAATGCTGGCCGGTGTCGCCGTCGATGCCGTATTCGATAGCGTGTCGATCGGCACCACGTTCAGAGCCAAACTCGCTGACGCCGGTGTGATCTTCTGTTCCATCTCTGAAGCGGTGCAGGACCATCCCGAACTGGTCCGCAAATACCTCGGCAGCGTGGTGCCGGTTCGCGACAACTTTTACGCAACCTTGAATTCGGCGACGTTCAGCGACGGCTCGTTCGTCTACATCCCCAAAGGCGTGCGTTGCCCGATGGAGTTGTCGACCTACTTTCGGATCAACGCGCAGAACACGGGGCAGTTCGAACGCACGTTGATCATCGCGGATGCCGGTTCCTACGTGAGCTATCTCGAAGGTTGCACCGCGCCGCAACGCGACGAAAACCAACTGCATGCAGCGGTCGTCGAACTGGTCGCGCTCGATGACGCACAGATCAAATATTCGACGGTACAGAACTGGTATCCGGGCGACGCGAACGGCCGCGGCGGCATCTACAACTTCGTCACGAAGCGCGGCGCGTGCCTCGGCAAACGCTCGAAGATCTCGTGGACCCAGGTTGAAACGGGCTCGGCGATCACCTGGAAATATCCCAGCGTGGTGCTGCGTGGCGACGACAGCATCGGCGAATTTCATTCGGTCGCGCTGACCAACAATTTCCAGCAGGCGGATACCGGCACGAAGATGATTCACCTCGGCCGCAACACGCGCAGCACCATTCTGTCGAAGGGTATCAGCGCCGGGCACAGCCAGAACAGCTATCGCGGTCTGGTGCGCATCTCACCCAGCGCGACCGGTGCGCGCAACTACACGCAGTGCGATTCGCTGTTGATCGGCGATCGCTGCGGTGCCCACACGTTCCCGTACATCGAGGCGAGTCATCCCGATGCAATCGTCGAACACGAAGCAACGACGTCGAAGGTCAGCGACGATCAGCTGTTTCTATGTCAGCAACGCGGCATCAGTTCCGAGCATGCAGTCAGCATGATCGTCAATGGCTTCTGCAAGGACGTATTCCGCGAGTTACCGATGGAATTCGCCGTGGAGGCTGGCAAGCTGCTCGAAGTGAGCCTCGAAGGTGCGGTCGGATGAGCAACTCTGCGCTGCTGCTCGAAGCAACCAACCTGCACGTTTCAGTGGCCGGCCAGCCGATCCTGAAGGGATTGAACCTGCGCATCGCAGCCGGCGAGGTTGCCGCGATCATGGGGCCGAACGGTTCCGGCAAGAGCACGCTGGCTAATGTGATCGCAGGGCGACCGGACTACGTGATCACCGAAGGTGAGTTGCGCTATCAGGGCAGCTCGCTAACCGATCTGGAACCGGAAATACGCGCCCGGCGTGGGGTTTTCCTCGCGTTCCAGTATCCGGTCGAGATTCCCGGCGTGTCGAACATGGAATTCCTGAAGGCCGCGCTCGACGCGCAACGCACCGCACGCGATGAAGCATCGTTGTCGACGATGGAGTTCATGAAGACGGTGCGCAGCGTTGCTGCATCGCTCGACCTGAATCCGGAATTCCTGAAGCGTGGCGTCAACGAGGGCTTTTCGGGCGGAGAAAAGAAGCGCAACGAAATCCTGCAACTGCTGATGCTGCAGCCAACACTCGCGGTCCTCGATGAAACGGATTCCGGTCTCGACATCGATGCACTGCAGACGGTGGCCGCAGGCGTCAACCGCTTTCGCAGCACCGACAACGGCATCCTGCTCGTGACGCACTATCAGCGGTTGCTCGATTACATCAAACCCGACACCGTGCATGTGCTGGCGGATGGTCGCATCGTCAAGAGCGGTGATCACAGTCTGGCGCTGTTGCTCGAAGAGAACGGCTACGGCTGGATCACCGACGCCGCGTGAGTGCCGTGCAGACCGCCAGTTCTTTCATCGATGCCGCGCGCGCGCGCGCGCGACAACTCGACACACGAACGCCGCAGCTCGCAAGCGATCGCAATCTCAGCGTTGCCGAGCTGGCTCGACGCGGTATTCCAAATGGCAAACTGGAGACGTGGAAATACACGTCGATTCAACCATTTTTCGCCGCTCCGTTTGCGAACGATACAGCCGAAACTGAAGCGCCATCAGACGCGCCATCAGAGGCACCAACGACACAACAGCGCCGCCGGCAGACCGAATTTCTCACGTTCGCGGGCGCGCAACCGATTCCGTTTCGGGGTGCGCGAGCGGACCTTTCCGCTGCCTCGCTCGCCGACGGCGTACGTGTATCGACATTTTGTAACGCATCGCCACGGCATTCGTCGCTCAACGCGGACATCGATCTCGAGCGATACCCGCTCGTCCATCTGAATACCGTCCTGCTGGAAGACGCGCTGGTCATCGAGGTCGACCCCGGCGTCGACGCGGGTACGCTGGATCTGCGCTTTGCGTCCGGAAGTGGCGCTGCCAACGTCTCACGCGTGCGGATTGAACTCGGCGCTGGCAGCCGGCTACGCCTCGTCGAGCAGCGCCACGAGGATCTGCCAACGAACTCTGTGTTGGACGTTCGCGTGTCGGGGCAGGCAAATCTGGAGCACATCAGGGTGTTGCCACCGAGTGCGCTGCCCAGTTGGCAGCTGGTGTCGGTTCGCGTGGATGCGCACGCCACGTACTCGCTCACCGGTCACGCGATGGGTTCAGCGACGCGGCGCAGCGACATTCACGTGCGCCTGCAGGATCGAGGGGCGACCACCCACATCGATCTGGCCTGCGCAACGCGCAACCGCGACAAGCTCGATCAACAGGTCGTGGTCGAACACATTGGACTGGATACCGTGAGCAGGCAGATCGTTCACGGCATTGCGGCAGACTCCAGCGAGCTCACGTTCAACGGTCGCATTCACATTCATCCGGGCGCGCAGCGCAGTGATGCGCGGCTGACCAACAGGAATCTGCTGCTCGATCGCAATGCGCGCATCAATACCAAGCCGGAACTCGAGATCTATGCCAACGACGTGAAATGCAGCCACGGTGCAACCGTAGGCCAGATCGATCCAACGCAGGTGTTTTACCTGCGTACCCGCGGCATCGACGAAACGACCGCCCGTGCGATGCTGACGCGCGCGTTTCTCGCCAGTCGGCTGACGCCGTGGCTGATCGACGCAGGCGTGTTGCGCATCTACCAGGAACTGTTCTCGTCATGAGAGGCACCACGGACATCGCCGCGCTACGCAACGATTTTCCGTTGATCGCGCAGGCATCCGGTGAGCCACCTCTCACCTATCTCGACAGCGCCGCAACCACACAAAAGCCGCAATCGGTGCTCGACGCGATTCGTGACTACTATCTGCACGACAATGCCAACGTGCACCGCGCCGCGCACGCGTTGGCGGATCGCGCGACCACGGCCTTCGAGGGCGCGCGGCAAAAGGCACAACATTTCGTCGGTGCGCGTAGTGCGCACGAAATCATTTTCACGCGCGGTACCACCGAATCGATCAATCTCGTCGCGCAGAGCTATGCGCTGGCCAATCTGACGGCCGGCGATCAGATCCTGATCTCCGTGATGGAACACCATTCCAACATCGTGCCGTGGCAATTCGCCGCGCAGCGTTGCGGCGCGACGCTCGAAGCGATCGATATCGACGAACATGGCGAACTGGATCTCGACGACTTCGCGCGCAAGCTGTCGGAGCGCACCAAGGTGGTAGCGATCGGCCATGTGTCGAACGCGCTGGGCACCATCAACCCGATCAAGCAGATGATTGCGGCGGCGCATGCGGTCGGTGCAATCGTCGTCATCGACGGTGCCCAGGCCGCAGCACACCTGCCCATCGATGTGATCGATCTGGATTGCGACTTCTATGCGCTGTCCGGGCACAAAATGTTCGGCCCCACTGGCATCGGTGTGCTGTACGGCAAGGAACAACTGCTCGATGCAATGCCGCCGTGGCAAGGCGGCGGCGAAATGATCGAGACGGTGACCATCGAGCGCTCCACGTTCAACCGATTACCGTACAAGTTCGAAGCCGGTACGCCAGACATCGCCGGTGCTGTTGGCCTCGGTGCGGCGATCGACTATCTGCATGGCATCGATGCCGATGCGCTGCGCGCGTACGAATCAGAACTAGATAGCTACGTACGGGCGCGGCTTGGTCAGCTCGAGGGCGTGAAGATCGTCGGCAACGCGCGCAGCCACATCGGCGTCACATCGTTTCTCGTCAACGGCGGCCACCCGCACGACGTTGGCACATTGCTGGATCAACAATCGATCGCGGTGCGCTCCGGCCATCACTGCGCAATGCCGTTGATGCGGCGCCTGGGCGTGCCGGGAACCGTGCGCGCCTCTTTCTGTCTGTATAATTCCGAACGTGATGCAGACCGACTGGTTGCAGGAATCGACAAGGTACGCGAATTTTTGTAGCCATCGGCTGCCACTGGAGACCGAGCCATGAGCATCCAGACATTTGACCCGACGACATCCGTCATCACGATGACAGCGGCTGCCGGAGTTCACCTGCGCCGCCAGCTCGCGGCAACCGGACGCGACGCGCTGCGATTGGCAGTGACCGAGAGCGGCTGCTCCGGATATATGTATGAACTCAGCTATACCGATGCCGCCACGGATACTGATCTCGTCTGCGAGGTCGCACCCGGCGTGCGCATTCTCGTTGCTGCTGCGGTCCTGCCGCTGGTGCAAGGCACTGAAATCGACTACGTACGCGAAGGCATCAATGCGGCGCTGAAATTCAACAACCCGAATGCAGAAGCGCAGTGTGGCTGCGGCGAAAGCTTCTCCGTCGCAAAAGCGGCCACGGTCTGATGGAACGTCGTCTCGTTGCCGTCAAGCGCGATTGCCCGGCGCGACTGGTTCCAACGGGCACGCCGGTGATGGTGCCCGGCGGTACGTTCGTCACGCTAACGCAAACACTGGGGGGCACGTACACAATCGTCTACAACGGCAACATGGCGCGTATCGACGGCGCCGATGCCGATGCGCTCGGCTTCGAAGTGGAACGTCAGAGCTATGAAGGCAATGCCGACGGCAGTGTCAACATGGATCAAGTGCACGAGACCTTGAAAACGATCTACGACCCGGAGATTTCGGTGAACATCGTCGATCTCGGTCTGGTCTACGACTGTGGGATCGATGCCGATGATCTGCATCGGCTGAACATCACGATGACGCTCACGGCCCCGGGTTGCGGCATGGGTCCGGTGCTCGTCGAAGAGATCAAGTCACGC
This sequence comes from uncultured Gammaproteobacteria bacterium, assembly GCA_963735085.1. Classification (GTDB taxonomy): domain Bacteria; phylum Pseudomonadota; class Gammaproteobacteria; order Pseudomonadales; family Azotimanducaceae; genus DATJGR01. Next base: position 213,447 of record CAVTJP010000002.1, on the reverse strand, counting down.
CTGTCGCGCGTGCCGAACGTCAGCGACGTCGATGTCGATCTGGTGTTCGATCCGCCGTGGAACCGCGACATGATGACGGAGGAGGCGCAGCTCGAACTGGGGCTGTTCTGATGGGGCTGTTCTGATGACCGACGCCGGTGCGAAAGCAGGCTCTGCCACCACCACGGACGAGATCCGCGACAGCTTCGCGTTCTTCGATGACTGGGAAGACCGGTACCGTTTCATCATCGATCTCGGCCGCGAACTGCCGCCGATGTCCGACGCGCTCAAGATCGAAGCCAACATCGTGCACGGTTGTCAAAGCCAGGTCTGGATCGACCATCGTCTGAGCAACGGCCGGTTGTACTTCACGCTCGACAGCGACGCACTGATCGTGCGCGGGTTGATCGCGATCGTATTGGCCGCGTTCGATGGGCTCTCGCCGGCACAGATTCTCGGCTACGACATCGATGGCCTGTTCAAGGAACTCGATCTGCTGCGCCATTTGAGTCCGACGCGCGGCAATGGACTGGCTGCTCTGGTTCGGCGCGTGCGGGAGATTGCTTCGCGCGCGTCCGGTACTTCGGGGCACGACGCGGACGCCTCGAGCGATCGTCACTGAAGCTAGTCAGGTCGGCTTGCGGCCAAGCGTGTAGCCGCATCTCAGTGCTTCGTGAAACGAATGCGCCGATGGTTCAGTTACCCCGAGCGCAGCGCTCAGGTCTGCCTCGAACGACGCGAATCTCTCGCCCAAAGCCCTCTTCGAACAGACGGATGTGGACTGAAAATATCCGACGATTTCCTCGAAGGACCAGTCGCGGGGCTCCGCGAAAGAATAGCTCGCCAACTCGACAAACCCGGCCGCGCGCATCACACGTTCTGGGGCCCCGGGACCGACCGGTAGGAAACGCGCGCTTCATCCACAGTCGCGCAACATCTGCGACGGTCTTCTGCCAAGGCTCATTCCCATCGAGAATGCCTTCTGTTCCGAGCGTGACCATGCAGCCGCCCGGCTTCAACCAGCCCAGCGCGCGCTCCGCCAGCAACGTCTAGTCCAATCGGTGAAACGCTTCGCCGATCGTGATCAGTTCGATCGAGTTCCCAGCCAGCGACACCTCTTCGGCGCGGCCCACGCGCCAGTTGATGCCATCAATGCCTCGCCTCGCCGCCGCAAGGCTACGCGCACAAGCCCGATCATTTCGGCCGATGCAGCGCGCAGAGCTTGTTGCCGTCGGGATCGCGCAAGTAAGCCAGATAGATTTTTCCGGCGGCGTTTTCACGAAACCCGGGCGGGTCTTCGCATGTTTCACCGCCGTTGGCGACACCCGCGGCGTGGAACGCATTCCCCTGCTCGGCCGAATCCACAGCGAAGCCGATCGTACTGCCGTTGCCGTGCGTGGCGGGCTCACCATTGATGGGCTTCGTGATCGCGAACGTGCCAGTCGGACTGCGATAGAAATAGCGGTTCCCGTTCGCAAAGCCGGGACCGATACCAATGGTACCCAGCACCGCGTCGTAGAACTTTTTCGACTTTTCGAGATCGTCGACACCAAGCATGACGTGACTGAACATGAACTACTCCGTTTGAGCTTTGAACACACTGAGATAGCAATTCTTGTGCATTTCTGCGCTGCGGAACGTAGCGGTTTTCGATGCCGAAACGCAAGACGCAGTAAGCTGGTCGTCTCGTTGGAGGGATCATGTCAAAAACTATCGTCGTCGTAGGCTTCGGTCCGGGCGTCTCGACAGCCGTCGCCGAGAAATTCGGCGCGGAGGGTTTCGCCGTCGCACTCGTCGCCCGCAATGAGCAACGTCTTGCTGCGGGCATCCAAGCGCTGAAAGCGAAAGGCATCGCCGCTGCGGCGTTCCCGGCTGACGCTGCAAATCGCGATGCCGTTCGCGCAAGCATACGAAAGGCCCGTGCAGAACTCGGTCCCATCACCATCGTTCATTGGAATGCCTTTGGCGGTACCGACGTGGGAGATGTCGTCACCACCGACCCCGCCGCCGTTCGGGGCGTCTTCGACGTCGCTATCGTTGGGTTGCTTGCCGCCGTCCAGGAAGCGCTCCCCGATTTGACGAACGCCAAGACAGGCGCCGTGCTCGTCACAAACGGCGCATTCGGCGAAGTAAATCCGCTGATGGACGAATTCGCCACCAACCTGAAGCTCATGGGGCTCGCGCTCGCGAACGCGTCGAAGCACAAACTCGTCGGTTTGCTCGCACACCGCTTGAAGGGTGAAGGCGTGTACGTCGGCGAGGTCATGATCGCCGGAGCAATCAAAGGCACTCCGTCGGATACCGGCAATGGCATCGAAGGATCGACGGTCGCGAACACATTCTGGGAACTGTACCAAGCGCGCGACGCGGTTCGCGCGCGCGTCAGCTGATGCAGGAGGGCAGCCCAGCGCGCAGTGAACTCGACGGTCACGAATTCAAGACCGCCCAGGACACCACGTAGCTGAATGTCTGTGAAGGCTCGAGTTGGACCTCAAGAAGCAGCCCCAACGACACCTGGGCCGCTTACGAAGCGGCCCGGTGTTCCAACCGCCCTTACTCGCTTCCGCCGCTCTGTTGCAGTTTCTGCATGACCTCGTCCAAGTTGAAGCTGGCCGCCTTTTGCCGTGGCGGAAACTCCTTGAACGAAGCGAGAAACTGCGCGACGTAGTCCTGAGCCGGGACCAGCAGGAAGACGTGATCCAGCAGCCAGTCGTAGTACGTGTTCGACGTGATGTCCGCCCGTTCGTACGGATCGGTCCGCAGATTGAAGATCTTCGGCACGCGCAGCGACGTGAAGGGGTTCGCCCAGACAAGCAAGGTGCCGCTGACCCCGCCAAGGCTTCCATCACGCTGGCACCTGAGGACTACGGCACCTGGCTTCTCGCCAACTTCGCCAGCGTCGCCGAGGTCAAAGCCAACTTCAACAAAGTCATCATCGTGCCCAATCCGATCAAGGAAATCGGCGGCGAGAGTTTTCCGGGTCATTTCATCGTTCACGATAGTACCGGCACCTCGGTGGTGATCGAGCCGATCGACAAGACCTTGAAGATCTATGACAACCCCATCGGCGCGATGTCCAATTCTCCTGCTTTCGACTGGCACGTGACGAATCTTCGCAACTACGCAAACCTGACCGTCACCAATGCACCTCCGGTGGCGATGGCTGGTATCAAGCTGACTCAGTTCGGACAAGGCTCTGGGCTACATGGCATCCCGGGCGACTTCTCACCACCGTCTCGATTCGTGCGCGCAGTCGCATACTCTCAGTCGGCGCAGAAGCTGCCGACCGCAAAAGAGACCGTTCTGCAGGTGTTCCACATCATGAACGCCTTCGACATCCCCGTGGGTGCCGTGCGCGACGTGCACGATGATGAAGTCCACTATGACTACACCGTTTGGACCACCGTGTCGGACCTGAAGAACATTCGCTGGGCATTCAGGACGTACAACGATCAGTCGATTCGCAGCGTCGACGTGCGAACTGCATTGGGCGCGGCGGGCGGCGAGGTCAAGATCATTCCGATGGATTCCCGGCAGTCCATATCGGACGTTTCCACGGCATTCGAGTGACAGAGCGAGGCGTTATTTCTGCCGACAGCTGACGATTCGCCTTTGCTGCGCAAGTCAACGCGTTGTTAGCGCACCTGCCTCATGTCAAGCGTGATACGCGAATTGCATCGGTGGCTGTTCGCGCTGCGCAGACTACCCCCTCAGTACGACCGTTGGATGTCCCTAGATGGCGCGCCAGAGAAAGCGCGATGGTCTCCGGTCGTCGCGAGGACATTGCAACCGGAGACCCTCAATCCGAGCTTCAAGGCGAAGGCGTTCGCCTACCGCTCTCGGTACGCCACTTCCATCGCATGGGGCCTTCGACAGTCACGCGCTCATAGCCGACCTCGCCAGGTTGGTCAAAACGCAGCGTCATCTCCGGATCGTCGATGCATTGAAACTCGGTCTGAGTGAACGGCTCGTATCGGCTGTGCGGAACTGGAAACGGCGCGATGAGCACTCCGTCATCGGCCACGATAATCCATGGCCCCATGTCGAGTTGATACGGTCCTGCGCAGCGTCCGAGGTCGGCTGCTGCAACGGCAATGCGTGGACGTGAGAGGAGGTCCGGCAGATCGAGCGCCCGGCGCGCAAGGGCCAGGTGCGCTCGTTCGACAGGGAAGCTCTCCAGGTTGGAGAGGACAACGACCGTCAGATCATCCTCTTGGAAATGCGTCATCACCGCCCGGAAACCATTGGCACCGCCCCCGTGTGTGATCGCCGTGCGACCTCTGAAATCCAAACTGATGAGCCCGAAGCCGTATTCGCTGAACGATCCGTCGTTGAGTCGAACTGGCTCAATCATGGTTGCATACGACTTGGCCGATACGGCCTGACCGCTTCGAAGCGCGTGTGTCCAGGTCAAGAGATCGCTCACCGTTGAACCTAATCCGTATGCCGCCTGTGTGAGCGTGAACTGAGACATCGCACCCGCGTTTCGGATGCCCTTGGCGCCGACCACGTAGCCTCTGGCACGCTTGGCAACGATCGGTTCGTCAAAGAGACAGCGAGTCTGCCGCATTTGCAGCGGCCGGAAGAATCGCTCGAGCAAGAACGTCCTGTACGCCATTCCGGACAACGCTTCGATGATGGCGCCAAGAAGGATGTAGCCCCAATTTGTTGGAGCGTAGCGCTCGCCCGGAGCGAAGTCGGCCGGCAGGTCTTTGTACAACCCGATGACCTCGTTCAACGTCAAATCATTCTTCTCTGGGAAGCTGGGCAACTCGTTGAAGCTCTTGATCCCTGAGGTGTGGTTCAGGAGGTGCCGGATCGTGGCGCCGCGCGCCGAAGCGGGACAGACGGCGAACACGGATTGGATCGTGTCGTCGAGCCCCAGCTTTCCTTCCTCTACGAGCAACATGATCGCCGCAGCCGTGAATTGCTTGGTGATCGAGGCAATCTGAAAGACGGTTTCTGGAGTGATCCGCGCACCCCACTCTACGTCTGCGAGCCCAGAGCCTGCGACGTATGGAGCGTGATCACCATGGTGCACAGCGATGGCGGCACCGGGACCCTTAGGATCGACCAAGCTGTCCATCGCTGCTTCGAATCTGCGGTTCACTTTCGTGTTCCCTGTGACGGCGTACATCATAGGAAGCTCGAGGTGGAGCGCCAATAGGCGCCGCGACCTACGTGCCGCCAAGTCTTCTGCGATCTACGGAAGTTAGGTATTTCGACTTGCAGTGCTGAATGGAATGAGTCGCGTACACTGCACGCAACTGACGCGAGCTAGTAACGACTCAGGCAGCGGTCTCTTTCGCCGCAAGCGATAGGTCCATCACGTTAACGAAAAATTCTGCCGCATTGCCTCTTTAAGCCCAATTTACGTCTCCCACGTGGACCAACACTCTGCTCCGATATGTGTTGATGCTTCATCCAATCGACCTCAGAAGCTCCTGGCAATCGTGATCGTCGAAAGCAGAGAACGCTTTTTCGAGCTTTGGCATCCAGTCAAGCGGCGGGATCTTCCAGCGGAATTCAATGACCGGCATGAGTAATCCGACGACGATACCAATGCGGTAATCCAAATGAACATCCGCCTTGCTGTAGGAAACATTCGATTCCTGCAATACCTCCCAGTAATGATCCAGTAGCAATGATTCAAAACGACGACGGTGCTCTGGATAAAGATGCAGCGCAATCATGTAGGCGAGATCAGTTCCGGCGAGACCAGTCCTGCAGAGGGTCCAGTCGAAGATGACGCACCGATTTTGCCCTTCGTCCTTAGGGTAGAAGAAGTTCCAGAAATGCGAATCCGTATGGAGAAGCGTCGTATTCTCGACGTTGAGTCTATTGGCGAGTAGAGAGCCAACACCCACCAGAACGCGCTCGTACTGCGCGAGGCGAGTGGGTGACAGGTACTCGCCCACGAAATCCACGAACGGTGAAAAGTTGCTCGCCAAATCAAAACGAGCTGCATCGTAGTGATTCACAACCGGCGGGGCCACGGCTCGACCCCACCAATACGCGTGGATGTCTCCGAGAGTCGCTACGGCTCGCTTGCAGTTCGACAGGCTTGGGATGATCGGCCAGGTTGTTTGCGCGTGAGAATCCGATAGATCTTCAAATAGCAGCGATAGTGGCTTATCTGGTGCTTCATCGACCACGCCAAAGTAAGCCATGGTCGGCAAACCTGGTGCCTGGCGAAGTATGCGTTCATAGACATTGGCCTCTCCTCGTCCTCGATCACCTTGTAGCGGCCTTTTGATGACCATTCTATTCGGCAGTCGATGACGGTCGGACGAGTAGCGGAGCTCTGCCGTGTAGAACTCCGAGCCGAGCCCGTTCGTGACCAGTTTGGTCAGCTCGACAGCCATCACGGCTGCGTTCCCGAGATGGCCGTTTTCGCGTAGCACCGATGTCAGCAGCTCTGCATCCATGACCCGGGAACTCGAGGAAAGCTGCCGGGATCTTCATTGCGATTCGATCCCGTGGTCAACGGCCGGCTTGGGCGCTGCAGGCGTTGTCTTTGACACGCGCCTTTCGAGCCACCAATCCCGCTGAACAGTACGTCTGTGCGTCAGCGTGGCCCGGGAGGCTTGCGTCCGCGGGCACGGGGGCGCGGATAATTTTCGCCGGATATATCTATACCCCACACGCTCACGCTTGATACTGGATAAATATCCAGCTATCTTCTCGCCACCTGCCGGACGTCGACGACATCCCATGCACTCGGTCCAAACCATTGCCCTGCAACGCATCGATCCAAATCACGTCGATCTCATCGCGTCCGAAACGTGGGAACAGTTCTGCCGTGGTGGTACACCGCTGCTGCGCGCCGACCTGGGCGACAACATACGCGGCAAGGGCCGAGTCGATCTGCTGCTGATGACGCTGCGCGACGGGGTTTGCGAAGAAATCGATGCGATCACGCTGACGCTCGACGAGAACGGCTATCTGATGAGACTGGACGCCGGGATGCGCCCGTTGCCGCAGGTTCCGTCCTTACTCGACGCACGCAACGCATTCCTCCGTCGCTATTTGAAACACGCTCACCACTGGCGCCCGAGCGACGATTTGATCAATCAGGCTCTCGCGATCATCAGCCGCGCTCACACTGTTTGAGGCTGAAGTCCAGAACCCGCTGCGCCACCGTCGCCAGCGTCCCGAGGTCAGGGGGCAATTGATCGATCGCAGATTCGTGCCATTCCGTATGCGCGGTACGCTCGGTACCATCGCCCGCTCGCAGTGTCACGTTGAGCCGCCACGTGGTCCGACCACAGCAGATCTCGCGCCTCGCTGGTAGGTATTCGGCCTGCCATTTGCCCGGAGCAATCGCGCCAACCGCTTGTTGAACAGCACTCAGCTCGTCGCGCCCCAGCGTTACCTTGCAACTGCGCCCCATGCGTGACGACTCGACCTCACCGTCGGACTTCACCACGACGTTGCCGTTCCCGCCGCCCCCATTTCCACCTGTCGAATCCAACGCCAGGCGCCAACTGAACTGTTCGGGTGCCGAGGGCGTGCAGGCGCAGGCACTGCATACGACGAACCAGGCACACACACGACGCATCGATACCATCGCCAACGGCATTCGTGTCCTCATCCGATCCGGTCGCCGCCCCATCGTACAGGTTCGATCACGGCAGCGACCTCTTGCGTAAATTGTTTGATTGCTGCGAACACCGAGTTAGAGTCCCCCGCCACAGTCGCATACAGGAACACGGATGGGTACGTCGGTCGGTGAACTGGCAAATCTGTGGCGCTTCCCGGTGAAGTCGATGCTCGGTCAACAATGCAGCGACGCGACACTGACCGAGCATGGCGTTCTCGGCGATCGCGCGTACGGGTTGATCGAAACCGAAACGGGCAAAGTGGTGAGCGCAAAGAACGTGAAAGCGTTTCCGCAGCTGTTCACGTGTCGGGCCGCGTTCGTCGAACCGCCACGATTAGGCGAATCATCGCCGCCGGTGCAGATCAGCCTGCCCGACGGCCGCACGATCGTAAGCGATTCTGCCGACTGCGACGCCAGGCTCTCACAGTTCTTCGGCCGCAACGTGACTTTGGCGCGCAGTGCACCGCCCAACTACACCATCGACGAGCATCACCCGGACCTCGACAAAGACGAACTCGGACCGGTCGCTGAAGCACAACTGGGTTCTGCATTGTTCGCGAAGATCGGCGCACCGTCACCGGTTCCCGAAGGCGCGTTCGTCGACGCGTTTCCCGTTTCCGTATTGACTACGGCGACGCTCGAGCATCTCAACGTGTTGAGTCCGCAGAGCCGATTCGATGAACGCAGATTTCGAATGAATGTCATCGTGCGTGCACAATCGTGTGCGTTTCCTGAGAACGCCTGGGTGAGCCATACGCTCGAGATCGGCGAACGGGTGCGTCTGAAAGTAGTGATGCCTGACCCGCGCTGTGTGATGACAACGCTTGCGCAAGACGATTTGCCGCGCGATATCAACGTGCTACGCACGCTCGTGGCCCACAATAGAATTGCGGTCGGCAATCTGGGTGAGATGCCGTGTGCCGGAGTCTACGCGCTGGTCACGAGTCCGGGCGCAATACGCGTGGGCGACGCGATCCGGTTGACGTAACCCGCTGTGCCGGGACCACGCACGCAATGAGTTCGCACGTTCGATTCGAAGTGGTTCGCGCCCCATGATCGTCTGCCACCGCCATCGGTTCATCTTCGTCACGACCCACCACACATCCGGCACGGCTATCGAGGCCGCGCTTGCGACGTTTTGCGACGCCGGTGACGTCGTCACCGGCAGGCACGCTACCCACGAGGTCCCGGGAACACAGTACGGCGCCACACAAGCCACCAACGACACCGTCGGGCTGGCGCAATATCGGCCTGCCGACTGGCTACAACTGATGTTCCGCGGTCGTCGCGCCCGGCTCGACAAACACATGCCCGCGTCGAAGATTCGCGACCTCATCGGTGCGCCGATATGGAACAGCTATTTCAAGTTTTGCGTCGAACGCGACCCCTGGCACAAAGCCGTCGCCTTGTACGGAGCAAGCACCCGCGGACTCGACCCCAAACCATCGATTGCCGAATTCATTGCTCGGGCGACACCGGAAATGTTGTCGAATTTTTCGATCTATTCAATCGATGGCGCGCTCGCGGTCGATCGCGTGATCCGCTTCGAACACCTCGCCGCGGAACTCGAAGCGGTTGGCAATTTGTTGAACCTGCCACAGCGCCTGTCGCTACCGGCAGGGAATGTTGCGGCAGAGGCGCACTATTCGTCCATGCTGGGTCCGGCGGAGCGCGCCGTGATCGATGCAGCATGCGCCCGTGAGATCGAAACCTTTGGCTATGCCTTCAGCGAAATCGCGCCAGAGGACCGATGAGGCCCGGCGGGCGTCCGAGCCGGCGGTCAACCGTGCGCGCATCACGGAACACGGGCGCTAACGTCGTTATGATGCCGCGGCAAATTCAGCCGACCGATCGAGCATTGAAGATGAACGGACCAGCCAAATCGAATCCGCAAGCAACTGAACCCATCCGCGACGCTGACAAGGCTGCTGAACGCCTGCGCCTCACGTTGCAGCATCAACGCGCCAAACGCCTCGACCGGCGCGACCCGACGCGGCGTCTCACACATGGGCGCTTCCGCTAACGTCATAGGCGAACGCGCCCGTCGAATCTGACCCGCTTCACATTTCGCGGACGTCGTGCAGCGGCAACGCCGCCACCCAACGCAGTTAACGGTTCCGTCGCGCGCCGATGACGAGAATCGCTTCTGAACTCGCAAGGATTCGTAAGTGGTACCGAAGCGGATTCGATCCATCCGGCGCACATACCCATGCGCCCATTTGGCCAGGCCCGACCGAGTGTGCACGCACGGTCAAACTCATGGGGGGCTTCGTCGGTGACCGATACCCACGTGGCAGCGAGTCCTCAGTCGAGCACATACCTGACTGATCGCTCCGAAATCGAGCGCGTTCTGTGCATTTTCCGCGATCGCAGTTCGCCGGTGCAGTTGCGCTTCGGTACAGCCGAAGACCAGTACACGGCACGCATATTGGAAGTCACCGCAAAAACGTTTCTGCTCGAAGATATCCGGCCACGTAACGGCCTGCGCCTGATGCGCAACGGCGAACCATTCAGCCTCGCCGGACGCGTCGACGGCGTCTACGCGCACGTCGCCGAATTGCGCGTCGTAGAAGCGGCCGAAGACCGCGGCGTCCCGTACTTCGTATTGAACCTGCCAACCGAAGTGTTGTATCAACAGCGGCGGCGAGCAGCCCGATTCCGATTGCCGCTGAACGTAACGAAGGATGGTGCACGTATCACGCTGCACCGCGCCGATCGAAACCTGGTCGGTTATCTCGTCGACATTTCCGCGGGTGGTTGTCGCGTCGTTATCGACATCGGGTCCGACCCACAACTGCAACAGAACGAAGTCGTTGAACGCACCGACATCGAGATTCCACAGGTGCTCGCGTTAACGGCGCGCACCATCATCCGGCACCACGACTACAACAAAAAGATCGGGCGCCTCGCATGCGGCGTCGAATTCGTCTCAATGCAGGTACGCGATCGGCGTCACCTCGAACAGTTCATTCAACGGATAGCCAGAGTCACCGAACCGCTGTAGGCACGTTCCGCAATTGCTCGAAACGCCGCCAGCCTGCTTCGTCGTCGACATCCCACAGCCGGTCGAGCACCGTAACATCCAGCCCCATGGCTGCTACGCGACGCATCGTCTCCGCGAAAACACTCGATGTACTCCAGGTCATGTCCAGCAGCAGTTCGGCTTGCGGACGCGACATTCCGATCAGGACATAGCCGCCATCCTCGACGGGTCCCAGCACGAGATCGGATCCATCCGCCAACGCCGTGGCGGCGCTGTTGAGATACGCCGTATCCAGCAATGGGCAGTCACTGCCAACGAGGATCGCCGAATGGCCGCGGCCATTGATATCGCCAATGACGTCCAGCATACGCTCGCCGAGGTCGCCTTCACGCTGATGCCGGACCGCAAACGAATGCACCGGCAACGCGGCGGGATCGCCATCTACCCAGATCTCGCCGGCAATGCCGCAGGCGCTTACGGCGTGAAGGGTCCGCTCGAGCAGCGCGCGTTGAATGTCCAGTGCGGCCACCTCACCAACAGCGCGAGCGAGGCGCGACTTCACGCGGCCGGCAATCGGTGCCCGCGTGAACACCGCAATCAGTGGCGGCATTCGTCCTTCAGTGCTCACTGTAATAGACGCGTTCGAGGTATTCGGGCGACGCCCCGAAGAAATACTGCATCCGCAGGCGCCACATCAATAGTACCGTTGTCGCGACACCGTGCCGCTGCCAGCGGCGCGCCGACGCGCCAAGCCGGACACGAAGACAAACGGGGCGCGCATAGCGCCGCAGTCGTTTTGTCAGTTCGATGTCTTCCATCAGCGCTTGGTCCGGAATGCCGCCGATCAGGCCGAGCAGATCACGACGCACGAAGATACCCTGATCGCCGGTACAGATGCCGGACCATCTGGAACGCAGGTTCATCATTGATTCGATGAGCCGGAATACGCCGCCGGTCGCCTGCAGACGCACGTTGAATCGACCCCACGCAGCGCCGCGTTGCGCGATCGCACCACAGAGTGCCTGCCAGGCTCGCATATCGACGCGGGCATCGGCGTGCAACATCCACACCCAGTCGCCGGCCGAAGCCGTGATCCCCGCGATCAGTTGGCGCGCGCGACCCGCAGCCGCACGCAATGCGACGTCGCCGCGGCGCTGTGCCAATTCGAACGAACCGTCGTCACTGCCGCCATCGACCAGTACGCACTGAGCATCCAGGCCCGCTATCGCATCCAAATCATCTAACAGCGTATGCAACGCCGCGACATCGTTGAGCACCGGGACGACAATCGAAATAGATTGGCTCATACGATGCGCAAGTGTCGCGGGCCGGGCAACCACCCGTGAAACATCGTGTCCAAACCAGATCGCGCAGAGTCTATCGGCGCGTCATGTCGTTACGAAACCAGATTGAAGCGTTCGCCGACCATCCGCTCGCTCGTCTGCCACAGCGCCTCGGCTCGCGCCACATCGAGCGCATACGCGCGTACGCCATGGCGTGCGTCCGGATCGTCGTTGATGTCCGCGACATGACAATCCTCGCAGTAGTGACCTCCGACTGCGTCTGCCGGTGCAACGACCGCACTCCAAACGGATGTGGCAGCACCCTGCGGAATGGTCTTGAACACAAACCCCGTTTGCGCGCTGCCCGACGGCATCATCTGTGCGATGAGTTCAGGGGTGAGATACCGACCCAGTTCGGTCTGGATCACGCCGGGATGCACCGCCGCGGCACGCACGCCACGCGCCGCCAAGCGACGATCCAACGCCACCGCGTATAGCACGTTGGCCGTTTTCGAACGACCGTATGCGATAAACGGATGATAGTCGGTGCGCTCGAAGTTCGGATCGTCGAGGTCAACATCGGTACGGCGATGCCCCGCCGACGACAGACAGATCACGCGCGCACCAGGTTTGAGCAGCGTCACCAGTCGATTGATCAACACGAAGTGCCCAAGGTGATTGGTACCGAACTGCGTTTCGAAGCCATCACGGGTGGTTCCCTGCGGACACGCCATCACACCCGCGTTGGCGATCACACCATCGAAACGCTGCCCGGCGTCGACCAGCGCATCCGCGCAGGCGCGCACGCTAGCCAGCGACGCCAGGTCGACAGCCACCAACGCCAGGCTGCCACCATTTGCCGCCGCGGTTCGTACCACTTCGGTAGCCCGCTGGGCTTTGTTCAAGTCTCGCGCGGCGCCCACGACGGCAGCACCCCTTGCAACCAGCGCCCTGGCGGTTTCGATGCCGAGACCCGCCGATACACCCGTTACCAGGAAGCGTTTGCCGGCCAGGTCGATGCCGTCGAGCACCTCGTCAGTTGTCGATGCCCAACCGAATGCATCTGCCATGATTGCCTTCCCGACTGAATTGGCGTGGAGCGCGACATTATCACGCTCGCCAAGTCACCGCCGCATCAGCAGCCCGCGTGAGTCGAGGGCGAGGCGGCTGCTATATCCTGCGTCGGTGACTTGCAACCCAGCGATACCGCAACGGTCGATGCGCCTTCGAGTTCACGACTCGCGCGCATCGCGTCGATTTCCTGCACGCGCTGTTTGAACCGGCGCAGGTCTGCACCCGCCAGCGTTTGGCCCGCCGGCAGGCGCACGCCTCTTGGGTTGACCTGCTTTCCAGCAACCAGCACTTCGTAGTGCAGGTGCGGACCGGTCGCGCGTCCGGTCATGCCGACATACGCGATCACTTGACCTTGATGCACGTGCGCGCCCGGTGATATGCCCCGTGCGAAGCTCTTCAAATGCGCATACGCGGTGCTATAGGTTTTGTTGTGCCGGATGCGCACGTAGTTGCCATATGTGCCGCGCCTGCCTGCGATGACAACGACGCCGTCACCCGCGGCATGTACCGGTGATCCCGAAGGCGCCGCGAAATCGACGCCCTTGTGCATCTTCGTGTATCCCAGGATCGGGTGCCGGCGCATCCCGTACCCCGATGAGATGCGGGTCGCGTCGACCGGCGTCTGCAACAGCGCTTTGCGAATCGAGTGACCGTCCGGTGAGAACAGATCCGGGAACCCGTTGTGCGGCGTGAATCGGTAGTACTGCATGTCCTTGCCATTCAGCACCAACTTTGCGTAATACAGTTCGCCAGACTTCGCCATCTCGCCCTGCGCGTTGTTCAGTGTGTCGTAGAACATTTCGAATGCATCGCCGGCGTGGATGTCGCGTTGGAAATCCACTTCGAAGCTGAACAGCGCGATCGCATCGGCCAGCAGATCGTGCGGCACACCGGCTGCCAACGCGGTATCGAAAAGTCCGCCCTTGATGGTTCCGCCCGCTACGCGGCTGACACGATGCAGCGGATGCGAGATTGTCGTGGCAAGAAACGGATCAGCATCGTTAGCGTCGCGCCGCGACACGTTGATCTCGCGGTCGACGCTCGGCTGGAAGGCGAGAGACCGCAGCGTTGCGAGTCTCGGTGGCGTCTGCGGTTGCAGCATCACTCGCAGCGTCCAACCGGGGCGTACATCGCGCGGGCTGAAAACCTCTTTGAGCGCATCGACCGCCGCGTAGGCGTCCGAAACCACAATGCCGAGGCGTGCGAGCAACACGATCAGCGTGTCGCCGGATTGGACGTCCAATTCCACTGCCACCGGTGCCGGTTCATCAGCGTCGCCATCCGGCGCAATCAAGCGGTTGATCGCGAGGCCGGATGCTGCGACCACCGCCATCGGCGAGACGAGCTGTCGATAGTTCAGTTGCGGTGTGGTGCTGACGCCGGCATCGGCGCGATCGGATGAATCGAGCCCAACCAGCAGGATTGCGATCAGCGTCACGACGCCGAAAGGCCGATGAAGCTTGCCCAGCGACCACCTGCCGGTTGGTGATCCGGTTGCCTGCTTTTCGTCAAACGCTGCCATTGAGCCCAACACGCTCAGATCCTTTTGAGTTGTGATTCTTCCGGTCGCACCGGAGCCTGCCTCGAGACGCAATGAACCTGGCGGATGATGTTAGCCGTCCGACCCAACGCAAACGTTGACGGATTCGACGCCATCGGCAGGTGTGACCGCCGTCTACAATCGATAAAGCTCCGCTCGCGCGCGGACCGGCAGCGCGTGCGTTGGACCATCTCGACGCAGGCTGTGACATTAGCGTTGCCCGCACCTACAGGCAATCTGAACTGTCCTTGCGTCGGACGACATCGACAAGCCTGCGCCCCAAACATACCCACCAGGAAACTGCTAACGGTGTTGCTCTAGCTGATGTTGCTCAAGCTGCGAGACAACGCCGGTCGGCAATACTTCACCACGCCTGGCGGCAGGCTCCCAACCCATCACCGACAGCAGCACGAAGAATCCAATCACGTAAGCGACCGTCACATGCCAGCCGCTCGCAACCCAGTTGCCAACCGATTTTGCCTCGGGGTACATATTCGACAGCGCAACGCCCGCACTCGACCCAAACCACACCATCGAACCGCCGAACCCCACCGTGTATGCCAGCATGCCCCAATCGTAGCCGCCCTGTTGCAGTGCCAGTGCCGTCAGTGGAATGTTGTCGAAAACCGCCGAGATGAAGCCAAGACCCATCGCCGTGTGCCACGCTGCGGGCGGTAAGGTTTCCACCGGCATCATCGATGCGATGGTGACCAACGACAGCAGAAAGATCGAACCTTTGAAGGTCTCCGGCAACAGCGACCAATCCGGCTTGCGTAGTGGCGCCGTCACCAGGATCGCAACCCACACGGTCGCGCCGAGCAACGGGAAGTGATCGAGCAGGTCCGGGAGCTCGACGTTGGCACCTACGTTGACCGCGATCGCGGCGGCGAGAATGGTCACCACAATAGCGACGCGCACCCAGTCCACTGCCAGTCCCGGCGGTGCATCCTTGTTGATCGGTGAATAGCGGTGTTGTTGGATCGCGGCAGGAACCCCGCAGATCAGCAGTGCGATGAACGCCGCCACGTACGCATGCACCACGTTGATTGGACTCACGCCGTCGATCCACATCATCGTCGTCGTCGTGTCCCCGACGACACTGCCCGCCCCGCCTGCGTTCGATGCCGCGACGATTCCCGCGAGGTACCCGATGTGCACCTTGCCGCGAAACACCACGCTCGCCATGGTGCCACCGATCAGCGCCGCCGCGATGTTGTCGAGGAACGACGACAGCACGAACACGATGACCAGCAGCGCGAACCCCCCTTTCCAGTCGTCAGGCAGGAACTTCGGCAACTCGGCGGGAATGCGCGATTCTTCGAAGTGCTTTGACAACAGCGCGAACCCCATCAGCAGTCCGAACAGATTTGTCAGAATCACCCACTCGTGCTCCAGATGCAGGGCCAGCCCCATCAGGCCGGTGCCGGTCTTGAACCCGGTGAATGCAAGCTTGTAAAGCGTCACCACCGCAAGGCCGGTCAACGCAACGTATAACGTTCCATGATGAAACAACGCCACGCCTACCAACGTCATCGCGAACAGCGCGAACTCGATTGGCGCGCCAAGAAAATGAACCACTGCGATCGCGATGACGCCCGCAAGCACAAAGAGGCCGCGTTCGCGGGACAACACCCGCATGACAGGACTTGGCATCGACTGTATTCTCCCCGGTAGTCCGTTGCGGACTGCCGCGAGTATATGCAGTGCGCCGCGATATCGCACTCGCTGAGAGCCGCACTCACTGAGAGTCGCACCCGCTGAGGACCGCACCCTCTGACGATTCCGCACGAACGCCTGTCTGAGTTAGACTTCGCGCCATCAGCCGATGGAGTTCGTCATGTTTCGAATCCTCGTAGCAGTGGATGGCTCGGAACGCGCGGACCGCGCCGCCCAATTCGCGATCGATCTCGCGAAGCGAATCGGCGATACCCACCTGCAACTCTTGAACGTGCAGGATCCCGTGGAGGAATCACAGACACATGGGTTGGGTAAGGAGGCCATTCTCAAGCATCGCGAAACGCTTGCGTCAGGAGCCGCTGCGGCGGCGAAATCGATGGCCGAACACGCGAACGTTGCCTGCAGTTTCGATTGGAAATTCGGCGATCCGGCGCATGTGTTGACGGATTTCGCAAGCAGTTCGCACTGCAATCTGATCGTCATGGGCACTAAAGGTATGGGGGCGCTCGACAGTCTGTTGCTGGGGTCAGTGGCGCAACAGGCATTGCACTTGGCGCACCTGCCAATCACGCTCGTCAAGTGATTTGTCGGACGATCCAGCACGACTGATGCGTAGCGGATAGCCCGCCCCTTGTTATAAAGTTGAACAATAACGAACGGCTCGGGGGAGAGGACGAGTTATGTTTCGTATCAGGCGCGGGCTCGATTTGCCCATTGCGGGCGAGCCTGTCCAACAGATCGAAGACGCGAAGACAATCGGCAGGGTCGCACTCCTCGGGGCAGACTATCCCGGGCTGAAACCAACTCTTCTTGTCGCTGAAGGCGAGCGTGTCAAGCGCGGCCAGGTGCTGTTCACGGACAAGAAAAACGAGTCCGTTCGCTTTACGGCACCGATGGCGGGCACGGTTGCAGCGATCAATCGCGGCGAGCGGCGTGCATTCATCTCATTGGAAATCGATGTTGACGCCGCGGCGCAGGACGCAGTCGCATTCCATGCGCACTCATCCGCCGCGCTGGCAACGCTTGACCGCGACGAGGTCACGGAGAACCTGCTCGAATCCGGGTTGTGGACCGCTTTGCGCACGCGTCCGTACGACAAAGTCCCCAATCCACAGACCGCGCCGCATGCCGTATTCGTGAATGCAATGGATACCAATCCACTGGCACCAGAACCCGACACCGTGATGGCGGGCCGGGAAGATTCTTTCAGACACGGCGTCATCGCACTCAGCCGTTTGACCGACGGGCTCACCTACGTATGCCGCCACCGCAACAGCCGGCTTGGCCGCATCACCGACCTGGAACGCGTCTCCGAGCAGGAATTCGACGGCCCTCACCCTGCCGGCCTGGTGGGCACCCACATCCACATGGTGGACCCGGTCGGCCCGAATAAAACGGTCTGGCACATCAACTATCAGGACGTCATCGCGGTTGGCGAGTTGTTTACCACCGGGAATCTCGATTGCAGTCGCGTCATCTCGCTGGCGGGGCCGCAGGTGAACTCGCCACGTTTACTGCGCACCGTTCTCGGTGCGGCGACAGCCGATCTGACGCGTGACGAACTGGTACCGGGTGAGAATCGCATCGTCTCCGGCTCCGCGCTGCACGGCGCGGTCTGCGAAGGCAACGTTGCATACCTGGGGCGCTACGCTATGCAGATCACCGTGTTGCGCGAAGGCCGCGAACGGTTTCTGTTGCGCTACATCCAGCCCGGCAGCGATATGCACAGTGTCACCAACATGGTGACCGGCAAGTTCCGCTTCGGACACCGCTTCCCGTTGACCACCACCAGCAACGGCAGCGCACGCGCGATGGTGCCGATCGGCACCTACGAGGACGTGATGCCACTGGACATTCTGCCAACGTCGCTGCTGCGCTATCTGATCGTCGGCGATACGGATCGCGCAGTGCTGTTGGGCGCGCTCGAACTTGGCGAGGAAGATCTCGCGTTGTGTACCTACGTGTGTCCCGGCAAGTATGAGTACGGCCCGATCCTGCGCGATGCACTGACCCGAATCGAAATCGAAGGTTGAGCATGAATCTGCGCCGCTACATCGATCAGAAGATCGCACCGCACTTCCATAAGGGCGGTCGCTTCGAGAGTCTGTATACGTTCTACGAAATGTTCGACACGATGCTGTACAGCCCGTCGAACGTCACCCACGGCCAGACCCACGTCAGAGATGCGGTCGATCTCAAACGCATCATGATGACGGTATGGTTCTGTGCGTGGCCGGCGATGCTATTCGGCATCTGGAACGTCGGCTTGCAGGCAAACACATTGATCGCTGCCGGCACCGGCGCCGAACCCATTCCCGGCTGGCGCACGGAACTGGTCGCAAACCTCACCGGATTCGACCCGCACAGCCTTGCGTCGAACGTGTTGCACGGCCTCGTGTATTACTTGCCGATCGTGATCGTGACTTATGTCGGCGGATTCATCTGGGAAGGTCTGTTCGCCTGGAAACGCGGTCACGAAATCAACGAAGGCTTCTTCGTCACCGGGATTCTGTTCTCGCTGACGTTGCCGCCAACGATTCCACTATGGCTGGTGTTTCTCGGTATCAGCTTCGCCGTCGTCATCGGCAAAGAAGTGTTTGGCGGTACCGGCAAGAACTTCCTGAATCCGGCGCTGGTGGGGCGCGTGTTCCTGTTCTTCGCGTATCCGGCCTACATGACCGGTGAAACCGTTTGGACCGCGGTCGACAACTACACCGGCGCCACGGCGCTGGCAATCGCCAAAGGCGCGAACGTGGCGCAAGGTAGTGTCGCGGCGCTCGGACAGGCGGGCTATCACTGGTCGGATACGTTCTTCGGCGCGATTCCCGGTTCGATCGGCGAGACCTCGACGTTGATGATCCTGATCGGCGGCGTCGCAATGCTGCTGCTGAAGGTCGCCTCGTGGCGGATCATGGCAGCGGTCGTCGTCGGCATGGTCGGATCGATCCTGATGTTTCACTCGATCGGCAGCACGACGAATCCGATGTTTGCACTGCCGTGGTACTGGCATCTGACGATGGGTGGATTCGCGTTCGGCGTCGTGTACATGGCAACCGATCCGGTTTCGGCTGCGATGACGGACACGGGTAAGTGGATCTACGGCATTCTAATTGGCTTCATGGTGGCGATGATCCGCGTGGTAAACCCGGCATACCCGGAGGGCATGATGCTCGCCGTGCTGTTTGGCAATTTGTCCGCACCGATCATCGACTACTGCGTCCAGCAAGCAAACATACGACGGAGGCTGGCGCGCGAACATGTCGTCTGAGACACCTTCCAATCCCGATTCCATTCAGCGCGTGCTGATCGTCGCCATTTCGGTGTGTCTAGTGTGTTCGATTTTCGTCGCCGGTTCGGTCGTCGCATTGCGGCCACTGCAGGCCGCCAACAAGAACCTCGACACGCAACGCAACATCCTGATGGCGTCCGGCCTGTACGAACCGAAGATGGACGTCAGCAAGATCTTCAAAGAACGCATCAAGGTGAAACTGGTCGACTTGCGCACCGGCGAGTTCGTCGATCCGGCCGCAGCCGGCATCTCCGATGTGGTGGCATACGATCAGCGCGTGGCGACCAAAGACCCGAAGCTCAGCGCGCCGATCCCGGCCGATCTCGACATCGCGGGGCTCAAGCGCAAGGCCTTTTACGCCAAGATCTATCTGATCCAGGAACCCGACAGTGACAAGGAAAAAATCGTGCTGCCGATTTCCGGATATGGTCTATGGTCCACGTTGTATGGTTACCTCGTACTGGCCAATGATCTCGATACCGTCGTCGGCATCACGTTCACCGACCAGGGCGAAACGCCCGGACTCGGCGGCGAAGTGGACAATCCGAAATGGAAAGCCCTATGGCCGGGCAAACAGATTTATGATGCGAACGGTAAGGTCGTTGCGGGCCTCAAGAAAGGCGGCATCGATCCGTCTAACGCGTTCGACAAGGATCACCTGGTCGATGCGCTGGCCGGGGCAACGCTCACGAGCAACGGCGTGAATCATCTGATCCAGTACTGGCTGGGGGATCAAGGCTTCGGACCGTTTCTCAAGAATCTGAAAGCACACAAAGCGTAGCAGGCAAAAATCATGGCAAGCACCCCCACTGCGAAGCAAGCGCTCATCGAGCCGGTCTTCAACAACAATCCGATCATGTTCCAGATCCTGGGCATCTGCTCTGCATTGGCCGTTACCGGAAAACTGGAAACCGCGATCGCGATGGGCGTTGCATTGACTTTGGTAACCGGCTTTTCGAACTTGTTCATCTCGCTGGTGCGCAATGTCACGCCGTCCAGCATTCGCATGATCGTCCAGATGGTCATCATCTCCACGTTGGTGATCTTCGTCGATCAGTTGCTGCGCGCCTACGCCTATTCGATCAGTAAACAGTTGTCGGTGTTCGTGGGCCTGATCATCACCAACTGCATCGTGATGGGGCGCGCCGAGGCGTTTGCGATGAAGAATCCGCCGATCATCAGTTTCTGGGACGGCATCGGCAACGGCCTCGGCTACAGCGCGTTGCTGCTGTCGCTGGCAACGTTCCGCGAGCTGTTCGGGTCCGGCAAACTGCTCGGCCACGTCGTTCTGCCGCTCGCAAAGGACGGTGGCTGGTACGTTCCGAACGGATTGCTGCTGCTGCCACCATCGGCATTTTTCCTGATCGGCCTGTCGATCTGGGCATTGCGTACCTGGAAGACCAACCAACAGGAAAAGCCGGAGTTCGTGATCGCGCCGGCAAGTCGCGGCGCGGCCGCTCACTGACCGGTATCGCGATCGGGTATAGATGGGGAATTGATGTATGGAACTGTATCTGAGCCTGTTCGTCCGCAGCGTGTTCATCGAGAACATGGCGCTGTCGTTCTTCCTCGGCATGTGTTCGTTCATCGCCTTGTCGAAGAAGATCGAGACAGCGCTGGGGCTCGGCATCGCGGTGATCGTGGTTCAAGCGATCACCGTCCCGGCAAACAACCTGGTGCTGAACCACCTGCTGAAAGCCGGCGCGTTATCGTGGGCGGGGCTCGGCGACGTCGACCTCACGTTCCTGAGTTTTCTCACCTACATCGGCGTGATCGCAGCGATCGTGCAGATTCTCGAGATGAGCCTCGATAAGTATTTCCCCCCGCTCTACAACGCGCTTGGCATCTTCCTGCCGTTGATCACCGTTAACTGCGTGATCATGGGTGGTTCGCTGTTCATGGACCAGCGCGACTACGATTTTCCCGAAAGCGTCGTATACGGCTTCGCGTCGGGGCTGTCGTGGGCGATCGCGATCGTGTTCCTGGCGGGCGTTCGCGAGAAACTGAAGTACAGTGACATACCCCCCGGCCTGCAGGGACTCGGCAGCACCTTCATCATCGTCGGTCTGATGGCAATGGGTTTCATGTCCTTCGCCGGCGTGCAGTTGTAGCGATCGTCGGAGGCGCCATGATCGATTACTCGCTCATTTTCGCCGGTGTCGGCATGTTCACGGCGATCGTGCTGGCGCTGATTGCGATCATTCTGACCGCGCGCGCCGGACTGGTCAGCGCCGGCAACGTACACATCGACATCAACAACGAAGCCGAACGCGGGCTCGACACCAGCGCCGGTGGCAAGCTCTTGTTCAAACTCGCCGAGCGCGGCGTATTCCTGTCGTCGGCGTGCGGTGGCGGCGGCACCTGCGGGCAATGCAAGGTGAGGATCTTCGAAGGCGGCGGTGACGTACTGCCGACCGAGCGCAACCACCTCAACAAGCGCCAGGTGCGCGACGGCTGGCGACTCGGCTGCCAGGTGGCCGTGAAGCAAGACCTGAAGATCGAAGTGCCACAGGAATTTCTCGGCGTCAAACGCTGGGAATGCACGGTTGTTTCGAATGACAACGTCGCGACGTTCATCAAAGAACTGGTGCTTGCGTTACCGGAGGGCGAAATCGTGAACTTTCGCGCAGGCGGTTTCGTACAGCTCGAATGCCCGCCGCACGACGTCAAATACAGCGATTTCGACATCGGCCCCGAATATCGCCCGGATTGGGAACGGTTCGGGTTCTTCAATCTGCGCTCGAAATCCGACGAGATGGTCACCCGCGCCTATTCGATGGCGAATTATCCGGACGAGCGCGGCGTGCTGAAATTCAACATCCGCGTGGCAACGCCGCCGCCGCGCACCGAAGGTTTGCCGCCCGGCATCATGTCGAGTTGGACGTTCAGCCTGAAACCCGGCGACAAAGTCATGGTGTATGGGCCGTTCGGCGAGTTTTTCGCGAAGGACACCAGTGCCGAGATGGTGTTCATCGGCGGTGGTGCAGGTATGGCCCCGATGCGCTCGCACATCTTCGATCAGCTCAAACGCCTCGAGTCCGATCGCAAGATTTCGTTCTGGTACGGTGCACGGTCGGTTCGCGAATCGTTCTATGACGACGAGTACGATCAACTTGCAAAGGACAACGCAAACTTCGAGTGGCATCTGGCCTTGTCGGAACCGCAACCGGAAGACAACTGGACCGGCGATACCGGCTTCATCCACAACGTGGTGTATGAGCGATATCTTAAGGATCACCCCGCACCAGAGGATTGCGAATACTACCTGTGCGGTCCACCGATGATGAACTCCGCAGTGCTGAAGATGCTCGCGGACCTCGGCGTGGAGCGTGACAACATTCTGTTCGACGACTTCGGTGGCTGACATCGGACAGCAGTCGATACAGGGCCGGTCATCCGGCCCTTTGTTTTT
Source organism: uncultured Gammaproteobacteria bacterium (assembly GCA_963735085.1). GTDB lineage: Bacteria > Pseudomonadota > Gammaproteobacteria > Pseudomonadales > Azotimanducaceae > DATJGR01. Next base: position 190,607 of record CAVTJP010000002.1, on the reverse strand, counting down.
GGGCATGACGCGCAACGCGCTGGTGCGATTTTTAATCGCGCTGGTGTTGTTGATCTGCGCCGCCGTCGCACTGTGGCAACGCCAGCAGCAACCGCAGCTGCACGATTTCCGCGGCTTTACGATGGGCTCGACGTGGAGCGCGCGCATCGTCGGGCCACCGGGACTCAACGTCGTTGCATTGCGCGCTGATATCGAAGCGCAACTTGGCGAACTCGATCGGCAGCTCAGTGCCTATCGCAAATCCGGCGAACTCGCGCAACTGAACCGGGAGCCGGTGGGCCAGTGGCGTGCGCTGCCCAGGCATCTGGCAGGCGTGATTCGATTTGGTCAGCACTTGCACGATGAATCCGGCGGCACGTTCGATCTGACGGTGAAACCGCTGGTTAATCTATGGGGATTCGGTGCCGCTCAGCCACGTACCCAATTGCCGAGCGATGCCGAGATAGCAGCCGCCCTCGCCCGCCTCGGCAGCGACCGCATCGAAATCTCCGCCGACGGCTCGCGCATTCGCCGACTCGCCGACGTGGAAATCGACGTCGATGCGATCGCACCGGGCTACACCGCCGACGTGATCGCCGCCTGGCTTACCCGGCGCGGGCTGCCGAATCATGTCGTCGAGATCGGTGGCGAGGTGCACGTGGACGGTCATCGGCCAGACGGCACCGCATGGCGGCTGGGCATCGAACGGCCGATCGTCGCGAAGGGCGACATCGAGCAGGTGATGGCCGTGACCGACTGCGGCGTTGCCACGTCCGGCGACTACCGGGCGGTTGAAGAAATCAACGGCAAGCACTACTCCCACACGATCGATCCGACGACAGGGTGGCCCGCGCAACACCATTTGACATCTGTAACCGTCGTGGCACCCACCACGCTGGCGGCCGACGGCTATGCGACAACGCTGATGGTGTTGGGCGAGGACCGCGGCATGGCGTGGGCAAACGCGCACGGCCTCGGGGTCTACATGATCATTCGCGCCGTCAATGGCACGCTCAATGAGCGTTACAATGCCGTATTCGCGCCGCTGCTCGTGGCGCGGTAAATCGAGGAGGTCCGATGGCCACCCTACTGCTGACAATCGTGATTGCGTTGCTGGTGTTCGGCGCGATGAGCATTGGGATCGTGTTCGGCCGTCAGCCGATCAAAGGCTCGTGTGGCGGCATGGCCACGCTGTCCGGCGGTGATCAGTCGTGCCAGGTTTGCGGCGGCAACCCCAAAAAGTGTCCCGAAGGCGGCGAGGCCGAGCGCTAACAGATCGCTGAAAAACTCCGCATTCGCGGAGTTTTTCGGGCTCTCAGCCATCCATGGCTTGCGAGCCCCTCCATTTTTCAAACACTTACATGCTCGAAAAATGCCGGCGGATCCATCCGCCGGATAGCAGGATGCTTTTTCAGCATCCTGCTATCGCTCAATTCTCCTTCGGGTTTTGCGGGGTTTACCTGACGTTTTGCCGGTGCCACACTCGCCCCAAGTCGGTGTTTGGGGGAACACGATGCAAAACACAGTCCGCGATCTGATGCGCCGAAAGAAGGGCGGCGTTACGACAGTGCGCGAAAGCGACAGCGTTTTCGATGCCGTTCAACAGTTGATCAAATACAACATCGGCGCGCTGTTGGTCATGCGCGACGAGGCCATCATTGGCATCGTCTCGGAGCGGGACGTCGCCAGGAAGGTGGTTCTTGCAGGCAAAGTGGCCGCGACGACGACCGTCGGCGAGATCATGACGCGCAACGTCGTTTATGTGCAGCCGGAGCATACCGTCGATGAGTGTATGGCGCTGATGACCGAGCGGCGGATACGCCACCTGCCCGTGGTCGAATTCGACAAGATGGTAGGCATCGTATCGATCGGCGACATCGTCAATTCGATGATTTCGCAGAAGCAGTTCGTTATCGAGCAACTCGAAGGCTATATCACCGGGCGCATCTGAGCGGTTTCAGATACGCGGTCGCGCTCGTTGGCGGGTTGCTGAAGATGCCGCGCGCGCGGCGTTTTGCCCGTTAACAAGCTGAGTGGGATGCGGATGGCTTGCGCCACAACAGTGCCGTGCCGACGCACCCGGCGAGCAGCGATGCAATGAAAATCGCGATCTTTGCTGCGGAAAAGTCCGAAGTCACCGGAAACGCCTGGCCCGCAATGAACAGCGACATCGTGAAGCCGATGCCGCCGAGCGCGCCGGCGCCAAACAATTGCGGCCAGGTATACGAGGCGGGCTTGGTAGCGATGCCGAGTCGCACCGCGAGCGCGGCGCCGCACAGGATGCCGATCGGTTTGCCCAACACCAACGCCAAAACGATCGCCACGATCAGCTCGACGTGACCATCGACGATGTCCAACGACAGCACGACCCCGGCGTTGGCCAGCGCGAACAACGGCAGAACGACATAACTCGACCACGGTTGCACCGAGCGCAACAGCTTGTCGGCCGGCGACTCGATTCGATCGTGAATGGCATCCAGCGCGCGCATCGCCGGATCCGAAAGCCCATGCCGCAGGACACCATCGTTCGCGTAATCCATCTCGCCATGCATAACGGTATCGGCTTGCGCAACGAGCGCGCGCAGATTCGGCGGCGGACGCGTCGGCGTTACGATGGCCAGAATCACGCCCGCGAGCGTGGCATGAATACCGGCGTGGTGCAGACACGCCCACAGCACAACGCCCAGTATCGCGTACGGTAGCGGTCGATATACGCCGGCGAAGTTCAGCGCCGCGAGCGCTGCGGTCACCGCGATGGACGCGAGCAGATAGTGCGTATCGATCGCGGTAGAGTAGAACAGCGCGACAATTGCGATCGCCACGAGGTCGTCGATAATCACCGCCGCGGTGAGAAACACGCGCAACTCGACCGGCACTCGATCGCGTAGCAATACGATCAATGCAATCGCAAATGCGGTATCGGTGGCGATTGGCACGCCCCAACCGGCCGCGAGCGGACCCGGAGGGATCAGCAGCAGATAGATCAATGCGGGTAGCGTCATGCCGCCGAACGCGGCCGCCAACGGCAGCATCGCGGCACGCCGCGTCGCGAGATGGCCAACGGTGAACTCGCGTTTGATCTCCAATCCGACGACGAGGAAAAAAATCGTCAGCAAGCCGTGGTCAATCCAATCATGCAGCGGCAAAGTCGACGCCCAGCCACCGAACTGAAAACCAAATGGCAAATTCCAGAACGCCTCGAATGCCTGGCCAACCGACGAGTTGACAATGGCGATGCCGACGATCGACATCACCAGCAGCAGCAACCCGGTGGAAGGACCCCACCGCACGAAGTCGAGCGTCGCCGATTGCAGACGGTGGCCGAGCGAACCCAGCATCGCCTCCATCAACGTGCTTTCGTCCCACGCCCCTTCGTAACGCCGGTTGTTGATGAAGAACGTTGGCGTCAACAGTGCACCGCTACGCTGGGAGCTTTCGCGGTCGATGCGCACGCGTTCTTCCGCATCGCGCCACACTGGAGCATGGGTGTCATCCAGCGGTGGCAGCCCAAACTCTGCCTCGACATCTGCGAAGTCATTCGGCGCAAAGTTCGGTCCGCGCGTCATCAATGCGTCGTGTACGCCCCAGAAACGATCCGTTGTCGCCGCCGCGTATTCGGCAAGCTCTGCGGCGCGTTGTGCATCGGCGTGGTTGGCGAGTGGCCTGTGTCGGAAGACATATCGCATCCGATCACCCAGGTGATCGCGCAGATTCGCAATCACCTCATGCGCGGCATGACAGTAGGGACAGGCATAACTACCGTATTCCACGAGCGTGATCGTGGCGTTGGGATTACCTAGAACATGATCGCGCCCGACATCGACCGCGCGGTCGAGCCTGTTCGCCAGCATTTCAGCCATCGAGATTCTCGAGAACGATGCAAGCTGTGGATTGTATCTGCGCGCGCTGGCATCAACGAGAACAACAGACCTTCGATCGGGCGATCCAACGCATCGGATTGAAACGCGTCGGTCAGTGCAATGCAGGATTCGGTTTCACCCCAGAAGTCGTCGTCCGCATCTTGTCGATCTGCGTTGACGTAGCCGATCGGTTCGCTATCTATTGCCATAGCAAGCTTCCGCGGAGCAATGAAAGTCGCAAGTCATTGCGGCTTGTACCTCGAAATGTCGCCAGCGTAGTCGGAACTCCAGTCGCCGCCCATCTGGAACACGCGATGTCCCCGCGGCAATACGACCCATGGCAGCTTTCGATTCACCCAGATGTGCGCGCTGACCTCGACCGATTCGGCGTCATCGAGAGCGCCCACGTAAATAGTCGTTACCCTCGGCCGCGCGGAGTTCTTTGTGTAAAGAGCTGAGCCGCAGTCCTCGCAAAACCAGGTCGTTATGACGTTGCCGCTGTCAGCCACACGATCGCGTTTGGCTGGACTACCCGAAGTGGAAACGGACTCGGCCGGAACCTGCATACAGGTATTGAACGCGCTGGAAGACAATCGACGACACTCGACACAGTGGCATGTGTAGGCAACAAACGGTTGAGCGGAGCATTCAAAGCGCACTGATCCGCATTGGCACCGCCCTTGGAGTGGAAGCTCGATCAACCGGAGAATCCCGCAGCACCCGTCAGGCCGCAGTGAGCGCACTGACCATGACGTAGTACCCGTCAGGATCACGCAGCGCAAACTCTTTCGTTCCAGTATTGGGGTTCACCTGGGGCTCCTCTTCAAGTGCAGTGACAAGAGAACGGGCCCTGGGTAGCGCCGCATCAAAATCATCCACACGAAAGAACAGAAGTAGCCCGTTGCCGGGTTCCGAGTGTTCGGGACTGGTTAGCGATGGATGCTCATGTGCACCCCATTGATGCAGGCAAAGCAGAACCGTCCCATCCGCGTCGAGGATTTGCCCGAAATAGTCATGGGCGGGCCGTGTTTCCGCTTGACCGAACAGCGACTGATACCATCTGAAACTGCGGGCAACGTCCGCCACACCAATGATTGTCCACGTGCGTTTCATCGACTTCTCCTACGATCTAACGGCTCCAATTCGTCGTACCCCTCAACGACGGTGTTCAGGCGCGCCGGAGCCCGAAGGTGCGGCTGTGGCTGGGCGACGCACAGGCATCACACGTGTACCTTGACGCCGTGTTCGCCGAGCACCTGGATCACTTTGGGCACGTCCGGCGGGCCCGCAGGTATCTGGCGATCCACGGCGGTGAACATCTGAACTGCCTTGCTGTTTCGGCCCGCTGTGATCTCCAACATCTCCCCACCACCTGGGCCATAGCTGAACGCGTGCACGGTTCCCATCGGAACATGGACGAGCGTGCCGGGTATGCACGTGGTGGTCTGGCCACCGCATGTGAACACAATCTGGCCTTTGGTCACATAGAACGACTCGTCCCAACCGTGGCTGTGCGGCGGTGGACCCGTGCCCTCATCACCGGACTGCAACGTAATCTGCTGGTCTGCTGTGTCTGCCGCCGAAGCCAACACCGTTACCTTAGTGCCGATCACATTTAGAGCGGCACTGCGATCGCTCGGTTTGACGACAAATGGTTTCTGACTCATGACTCAACCCTCCTGTGCCATCTGATTAGTACGCCCTTTCCGAAAACGCTGCGGTCCCTTTGTCGCCGAAAGCCGGCACGACCCTAATCGAACGTCGCTTCACGCTGACCGCCCGCCTTCCAAGCGTAGGCGGCAGCAATGTCCTCTACGATGACGCGACCCATTGAGAGGGGCGGCAGTTTGCAACGATCGAAGAATCCGACGTCAACAGTCTCGCCACCCGCGCGAGGAAACAAATCGCCAATTGGCTCGCATAGAAAGAACAGCTTGTAGAAGTCGCGCGCGTCCGCATCGTAGCCGTGCTTAGCCTTGTGACGTACTGCGTACAGCGACGTTGCCGTCACTCTGATCGATGCCTCTTCCCATATCTCCTTCACGATGTTCTCGCTGGCAGAGATCCCCACGTCAGCGTAGCCACCGGGCAATGTCCAGAGCCCGTCAGACGCTTCTCTCACCAGCAAGATCCTGTCGCCCGAGAACACGGCACCTCTGACATCTACCCTTGGCGTCGCGTAGCCCTTCGCGAAGTCGGATACCAGGCCTTCGATCTTGCTCAGCGGCACGGATCCAATGCTGGCGAGCATTTCGTTGGCGATCGTCGCGATCTCGCGATACCGCTCTTGATCATATTCGTCGCGGCTGAAATGAACACCGGTGGACGCGATGCCTTGCAGGCGCTTCGCCCACGTAAGCCAGACATCTTCCATCGCACCATTCCATCGCGCCAAGTCGATCGAATTTACCACCCCGGGCCAAACTCAGATACGGCCGCGGCGGTACTCGAAGCAAGCGATTCCAGCTGCATTACACCGCCCGGCTATCGTGGTCAGCGGCCTGCTGAACCGACCGCGAACCAACTTTCCGCAAGCGAGTCGAGATCGAGAACATCGCGCGCTGGCGGCAGTCGCTCGAGATACCACGCCAGATTGCTGTACCGATGCAGGATGGCGTACGCGAGGATTCGCCGCGAAAACGTCTCGTCCTGGATTACATCGTGTCGGTGGTACGCGCGCAGTGTTCGCCCCAGGAACCGCGCATCGCCGGCCGAGACGAACAGGCCGACAGAGGCAAAATCATATTCCGGGGCGCCCACGGTGGCGGGTTCGAAGTCGAAGAGTCCGGTCAGACGCCAACGATCTCCTACAGGCGCAACCAGAAGATGCTCGCGCATCACTTCCGTGTGAAGTAGCGCGCGCGGCCCTTTCAACGGTGGCATCCATCTGTCGAGATAGTCCGGAATCTGTTCCAGCCAGTGCGCATCCAGACCATGTGCCCGCTGACGCTCGACCGCCGACGCGCGTTGACCTTCGATGAACGCAGTCCAGTCGCAACGCAGCAGGTCCAGCTTCGATGTATCAATGTCGTGCAGCGCCGCCAAGGTCGCGCCGAGTTCGCTGGCAAAGCGTTCGCGATCCGCGGCGGGAATCTCAGGCCAGGCTTCGGACAGAAGGCGTCCTGCGAGTTGCGTCATCAGCACGTAGCGCCAGCCTTCCATTTGGCCGCTCTCGTGTACCTGCGGGGTTGGAATCGGTAGTTGCCCAGCCACCGCATTGAGTGCCTGCTCCTCTATCAGCGCACCCTGTTGGTCGTGCGGCGGAAACAATTTCACCACCCAGCGTGTGCCCACCGCGTAAACCGGCAGCGAACCCGTAGTGTAGCGTCGGATAGATTCCGCTACGAGCCCGTGGCGCGCGCAAATCGCCTCCACGCTGCTACGCAACGCAGCGTCATCGGCACCTGCGGCCGTCACCTCGCCCCTGGGAATAGTCGTCAGCTGTCTCTCGAGAACACGTTCACGCGTTGACCGCCATCGATGATTGCCACATCGGCAAAGCTTGCCGCTGCACGCTTGCGGCCGAATACACTGTTGCCGATGAACCAGACACCCACGATGCGAGACGGCGGATCACGTTGCACGGCAGCCTTGTAATCCGCAAGCACATTGCGTGTGTGGCTCGACCATTCGCCCAGCCCCGTCTTGCCGCTTTCCAGCACAAAATGCGTTTCACGCGCATCCCACCAGGGTAGCGGGCAGTGAAAATGGCTACCTTCCGGCAAGTTGACGGACCGCATCCACGTCAGGTCCTGGCCGTTATCGAACTCGACCGCGATGCTCACATAGTCGTGGAACCCGGCTTCCGTTTCGGGGCCGCGCGCCGGAACAGCATCGTAGCGCCACTGGAAGGTGATTTCGGTGGACGGCGTGAGCGGAATATCCAGCGCCTTCTTCACGATGCCGAAATCATCGTCGGTCTCCGCGGTAATACCCGGTCGCCCATCGCTCGCGCCGTCCCGCCAGACGTTCGAACGCGCGAGGTACCACAACGGTTCGAAGTTCGCCGGCAGCGGTTTGCGCGCCGCAATCATCGCGAGCGCGGCACTGGCGGCGGAGTCACCAGCGGCCGCCAGCGCAGATAAACCGTTCACAGCGGTGCCGATGAAGCGAATCAACCGGACGCGAAAATCCACTGGTACTGGCGACACCGCACTGAAGCCTTCGGGGTAAGTGCCACGTCGATCGGGCCAGTACAACCCGGACGGGCGCAGGGTCAGATATATTTCGCCGTCCGCTGGCGCGCTGAACGTCTCGTGATTGGCAGCGTAATTTGTCGCATCGCCGTCCTCTCCCACGCGATACCAGAGCAGGTGACGCGGCTCGAAAACGACACCATCGACTGTGAGGCCGCCGTCTGCGAATAATGTCACCTCGTCGCCGGCCGTAACGCGCAGTCCCGACGCAAGCCAACCCGCCATCGCGTTGTCGATGGTTACATCGGCCCGCGCGGCGATCGGGTTCATGGCTGATCGATTGTCCATCAGTTCCAGCCTTCAGTTGGTGATCAACGGCGTCAGTATATCGACATTCCGGTACCCTAGCGCTCGGTCGCAGACAGTGAACGGCCGATTCCGGACCTAACGAATTGCTAATGGTGCGTAGAGAGATTCATGACCACGATTCTGCTTCCGATCGCGAGCTTGCTGCTCTCCGTTGCCATACTGTTGGTGGGCCACGGGTTGCAGCTCACGTTGCTACCACTGCGCGGGCAAGCGCTGGGTTGGTCGGCGTCAGAGATCGGCGTCACCGGTTCGGCTTACTTTCTCGGCTTCGTTGTGGGATGTCTGGCAGTGCCGCGGCTGGTTACCCGCGTCGGCCATATCCGCGTGTTCGCCGTGCTCGCCGCCATCGCCACCGCTGCACTATTGGGGATCGTTCTAGTCGACTCGGTGAGTGCCTGGGCGATGCTCCGCTTCCTGACCGGTTGCGCACTGTCCGGCCTGTACATGGTGATTGAGAGTTGGCTCAACGAACGGGCGCCCTCGCGACGCCGCGGGCTCATCATGGCGCTGTACCAGAGCATCAGCCTGCTCGCGATCGGCGGTGGCCAGTTTCTGATCCGGATTGCAGCCCCGACCGCAGCGTTGCCATTCGTGCTCGGCGCCATACTCATCAGCTTGAGCATCATTCCCGTGGGCCTCACGCGCGCCGCAGCGCCGCCGCCGGTGAGGCGCGTGCGCTTTCGTCCGCGCAAGCTGTTCCGTACTTCGCAGGTCGCGTTCGCCGGGGCAGTCGGCGCCGGGATGCTCAATGGTGCATTCTGGGGGCTCGGACCCATCTATGCCGGACGCGTGGGACTGCCCATCACCGACGTGAGCCTGTTCATGAGCGCCGCCGTGTTCGGCGGCGCGGCACTCCAATTCCCGTTCGGTTATCTCTCGGACCGTTTCGACCGGCGCAACGTCGTGCTGGGCCTGGCCATCGCCGGCGGCTTCGTCTCGATGGCGACCGCGACGTTCGGCGGACTCGGCGGCGGCATCCTGAGCGGCCTCGCGTTTCTGTTCGGCGCCACCGCGATGCCGCTGTACGCGCTGTGCGTCGCCCATGCCAACGACAACACGCGCCAGGACGAATTCGTCGAGACGTCGAGCGGTATTCTGATGCTCTACAGCGTGGGGTCCGTGTTCGGCCCATTGCTCGCCGCGCAAGCGATGGGCGCATTCGGTCCAGGCTCGTTGTTCGCATTTGCGGGCGTGTGCTTTTTCGCCGTCGCCGCGTGGACCGCCTTCCGCATCGGCCAGCACGAGGTGCCGCGCGAGCACGCCCAGGCGTTTGTATCGATGACTCACACCACGCAACAGGCGTTCGAACTCGATCCGCGTAGCGAGGAAGAGGTTGTCGAGCCGCCGGCTGCAGCAACGCAGGCGGCTGAATGAAATGTACTGTTCATGGATGTCTTGATGTCGACTCTGTGGCGCGCGCGTGCCTGTGCACTGCACCCTCTAGAAAAGCCGTCAGACATCGCCCTAGCGTTCTTGCGCCCATCGCCTCCAGCAGCTCCCCGCGACGGCTCATGCCAGCGAAACCAAGCTACTCGTACGACGCGGCCACATTGAGGTCAAGATCGAAGTCAATGTCGTAATCCGCGGCAGCGTCCATCCGGCGCGCTCCGCAGCGCTAACACCCACCGCCTGCGATACCTTGCTGACCGATTTGGAAATTCCGGTGGTCGCTGGAGGACGTCTATGGCGGCAAGCTCGTCGCAGCCATGGATCGTCAGCACCCCCCGCGACCTGTCGCCCGCTAGGAAATGAGAGCAGGCAAGTCATTACGTTTCGCCCACGCCGTCAAAGTTGCACCGACGGAACAGAATTGCGTATGGTCCCGATGTACTACTTATGGACCGCCTGACATCGGCGCGAAGGGGGGCGATCGTGCGAAAGTTTAAGGCCAGCCTGATATTGCTGACGACAGCGGCTTTTTCGATTGCAATGCCGGCGGCGGTCGCGCACGTGCCAGGAGTCTCGCACGTATCGGCAGTCTCGCACGGACCAGGAATCTCGCGCTTGCGAGAGGCTGCGCATGTACCGGCAACGTCGCAGGTAGCAGCAAGTTCCGATTCGTCCGCGATATCCCAATTGGCGACCTCTACGGCGCAGGGCGTCGCGAAGCAAGCCGCTGGCGAATTGACCTCCTGGGGCATGGCTCAGTTGGGCTTTCCCAGCACAGACAGCACCGCAGAACTCGACAGCCTGCTCAAAGAGGTCGTTGCAGAGTTGGCGGCAATCGAGCAGGAAATTGCGGGTCTGGAGTGCATCGAAAATGCGACTGACGCTCAGGAAGCGGCGGCCCGTATTCAGGATGCCTGGAACACCTACCAGCTCGCGGTGCAGGCCAGCTACATCGATCCGACGACACTCACCGGCTGGACAAATTATGTGCGCGGCACCGGAACCAACTCGCTGACCGCCGATCTGCAACTGATATCCAATGATTTCACCGGGCAAGGCAGCGGTCAGTCGCTGCTGGCGAGTTGCGAGACGGCCAGCAACGTGGAGCCGCCCAAAAAAGACACGCTTGACGATCGGGATGCGTGGGCGTTTTCCAGCAATCTGATCGACTATTACGCGGATACCGAGATTCTCGGCGTGGCAATCCTGGCTGACGATTTTCATCTGCAGGCTTATCAGGCCTGGCTGACCGAAGGCAATACTGCGGGCAGTACCACCACCGACAATCTGCCGATTGCGGTCTGTGGCAATCCGCCCGCGAATACGCCGCGCGCGGGCGCGTGCGCTTCCGCCGCGATTTACTACACACAATACCGTGGCAACGTCGTTGCGATCCTCAACTATGGCGGCGCACCGTATTCCACCGACGACCAGTGGCTGCTGAACGGCCGGGGTTCGCTCTGGGTGGTGAACTACAATGATTTCATGGAGACGGGCGGCGGCTACTCATCGACGTGCGTCAAGCAGACGAGTGGCGGTACGCCCTGTGGGGCCGGGGTTGGCGAGGCCACGTTGTCCAAATTTTATCAGCTGGATTCGACGACCGATGAGGTCAGCTATGGCGACTATGTGACGGCATGGAGCGTCGCCGATCAGTCCGACTGGACAGACCTGTTGAGAAACTGGAGTTCCGATCATCTCGTGGACTATCTGAGCGGCCTGGGTTTCGACAAGGCCAGCCTCGCGAACCGATTCTTCTATACCGGCGACACCATCCCCGGTGATTTCGAAGTGACCAAAATATTTCTGAACGGGAATGCGCATTTCCACAACCTGGAATTTGCGTGTTTCGTATCACCGGAATCGCCGCACAAATACAACGGTTTCGTGCAAGCGCAGCCCTTTTGCGACAAGCAAACGTTTGTCGACCTCGAATACATAGACATTAACCACGGCAACAGCGGCAATAAGAACGCCTGCGCCACGTTCGAAGTCGACCAGTATCTGATCAACGACAAAGAAGCGGAAACCCAGACCGACGCGCTGATCAGCAATTTCATGGGCGGGCGCTACCAGATGGTTGAGCAATGCGACAGCGGTAAACACGTGCAAGGTTGGGAAGACCCGTTCTCCAACCAGCCGCCCGGGCAGCCGCCCGGCTGGCTGCTCAGCTACCGGTCAAACATGACCAACACCGACGCTTGGGGGCCGAATGACACGGGGACAGTAACGAGCCCCGTCAATAGCCAGTACCGGTGGCCGGTCATCAATCTCGACGCCTACTATCAAAGTCATGATTCGACATGCACCGCCCAATCCACCAACCGTAGCGACACCGGGGTATTGCCGAGCATTTGTGGACCGTTGCTCGATGCCTATGTCAACGCCTATATACCGCCGGCCCCAACTGGTGCGGTACCGACACTGACGGTGCCGGAGGAAACGCTTGTGGTACGGGTGGATCAATACGAGGTGCCCGATGGTACTTATCTCAACGTCAGGCAACCGGTGAACTACGCGTCCCTCGTGTCCGCTGCTGATCCCGACCGCGGTGTATTGCAGCCGCATTGCTTTCCGCCGTCTGACAAAGCACTGGGGCTGGGCATTACTTACGTCCGCTGCTCCGCTACGGACCTGGACGGCGATGGCGTGCAACGCGAGTTCAACGTACACGTTGAGTATCCATTCCGTTTTGTCGACACATTGGCGACGCAACGTGGCAAGGCGTGGCTCAAGGCGGGTCGACGAATCAAAATCGAATTCACGACCGATGGCTACAAGGGTCTGGATGTCATGACGGCGACACCGACTTCGACCCGGATCGACTGCAGGACCGGTGAAATTACGGGCAAGCCGAGAGAGATTCGAGTCGACGGCCGCGGCTTTTTTGGGCGCAGACACGACTCGCAGCTTCGCTATAATGATGCGCAGGACGAGTATATCCAACCCTGGACGACCAACGGACGATGGCGCAACCAATGCCGTCGGCTGTCGTTACCGATGGTGGATGATACGGTTCGGACCGTCGACATCCGCTTCTATTGAGTGAGGCCGTTCATTCGCGGGCGGTCAATCCCCGGCGACAGCCGCATCGTTTGCAACGCAATTGGCGCTGCGACGATGTGTTGTCAATTCTCAGGTCCGTCAGGCGACAGCCGCAGCCGTGACGCCACATGTGCCGGCGCCGCCGTTACCGCTGGCAGGCACGTAGACCCCGAACTTGCGTGAGCAACAGCCTGGCATCGGCTGCACGTATCCGTCGCGATTGCTTCAGCGATCGAACGGTACGCGCGAATCGTCCAAGGTATGCAGCGCCATCCCGCTTGTCACCGCGTGCGTATGCGCGCCGGGCCTGTTCAAGAAAACGGGTCGCTCGGGCTTGCAGCTTGCGTTGCGCCCTTTTCGGCAGCCTTATATTCAACGCATCGATCTGGTCAATCAGTTGATTGATGACATGGCGGGGCGGCTGCAGGCAGCCCCCCGTCGGTGCCGTTGCGCCTACGTTCTTCTCGACACCCGTTGCCACTGCAGCCGCCCCGAAGCCGCCTGCGGCGGTACCGACCACGAACAGGCTGACATAGGGCAGGAAATCGAGCCCGGCCTTGTAGTCGGATCCATATAGCTTGGTGTATCCCAGCTTGCCGAATGTGCCCGCCCGGCCCACATCGTTACCCACCAGAACTGCCCACTGCTCTGGCGTAAGACTGGTTCCATTTGCAATGGGTTCTGCGATCGAGTCGGTGATCGCCACCAGATTCAGGAACGAGTTGAGAGAGAGGATCGAGAGTGGCGAAATGTTCGATGACGTGAGTTTTGTGACCAGGCTCGTTATCGCCATCACAAGCCGGGAAAACGAGAACGTAGGCGCAAACGGTTCGGTCAGATCCGAATGCGCATACTGGATAGCCGAAGTGGTTAGCGCCATGCCCCAACGGATCAACAATGCCAGGTCGCCCGCAATGTTGAGGCTCTTATAAGGCTGGGTAACGCGCACCTCACTATCGACCGTTTGCATGGCCGTCCAGACAATGCCGTTCACAGTCGCCATGTCCGCCGCAACGATCGCGTTTACGTAGGCCAGCTTGTCTGCCGCGTTGGCCCCCGGTGCCAGGCCGCCGGGCAATGTGGTCGAGTCGGATATCAGGTCGTTGATGTTGTTGATGCTCTTGCCGGTGGCTTCGAAAATCGCCACCCAGATGACCAGCGCCATCGGGAAACAGATCGCATCCCCGGAGCCCACCGTTACCTTGTTGCCCGAACCGCTGCCGATCCCGAACAACTGGAACAGATCGGCGAGCAGCGCAATATCGAGTTCGAGGAAGCCGCTCTGACTCATCATTTCGTCGATCAGATTCGTATCGGTCGCGACCAACTGGCCGAGCGCGGTGTACACCGTATTCATCGTGTCCGTTTCCACCTGCCCCATGAACTGATCGAGACCGGACGCGAGATTCGTGTAGGTCTGTTGAGGATTTTCGACGTCATCCACGACCTCGTTGATCAGAAAGTTCACCGCATCATCGGTGACATCCACGTACAGGCTGTCGACGTCGTTGGAAAAATCCTCGAGAAGCTGGATCTGCGAATCGACGATCGTCGAATCCATGCTGAACTTCACGGGAGATGACGTATCCAGTGCTTTGATGGCACGGGATAGTGCGGAGACGACTTCGTCCAGGATTTTTTTCGTCAGAGGATTCTTCAGGACGGTATTGAGCAACCCGTCGACCACCTCGTCGACGACCGAATCGGTGTTTCCCTGGCTCATTTCACTGTCGATGTTATTCGGACTGCCGACATAGCCAGTCAACTTGTCCTCCCAGGGGTAATTGGCATCAAGCGGCGGTAGCGAGATGGACGACGCAGGGTTCGGCAGCCCTTTGATCAGGCTCTTCAGGCTGCTGCTCAGTTGTTTGATGTCTTCGAGATAGATGAACAGCGAGATCAGGGCGATCAACAACTCGATGAATTTGTAGATAAAGGTCGATTCAACCACCGTGACCACGACGTTCACGACGATACTGCCGTACTCCTCGACCGTGGAAACCACTTCGTTCAGGTCCTGGTCGATGCCGTTGACCTGCTTCATGATGTCGGCCGCCACGGTCACCGAGATGTTCTCGGTATCGTCGATCACGACGTCGACACCGTTGGACAGGCTGCTGTAGAGCTTGCCCTCGACATGCTGCAGCCAATGCAAAGCGTCGTGCAGGGCGTTGCTGACAGAGGAAAACACATCACCCGGCAGAGCGGCCGCTTGCGTGCTCACCGGCGCTACGGAGATCGTGCCGCCCTTGTAATCGAAGGTCGTCTTCAAGGCCGTGCGGTTGGCATTCGCGGTGAGTGAAGTGGTGCTCGTCAGCGGATCGACCGACGTTGTACCCAGCCCGAAATTCGCGCTGTTGGACGACGCATCCGCAAGATTCTGGCCCGACTGGTTCAGATACGACGACAGACTGTCCAGATTGCCGGTGTTGGGCTCGTAGCCCCCTTTGGTCTGCCAGTTGTTGTCCGCATTGCTCTGACACAACGATTGACCGCAGACATACTCCTGGTCACCGCACGCGCCGCAACTGCCCGATGGTGTTGCGGCGGTTGTGGAGGAACTGGCCGCCATGCGCGCCTGCCCGTCCGCCGCTATGTTGATCGCCACCCAATCAGTAGCCGCTCCAACCGCCGCCGTATCGGCGCTGAGCATCGCCGAATCTGACGCAGACGGTGATAGCGCGTCCGTCTGCAGCAGGCGTACGTAGAGGATCTGCGAGAAGTTCTCCGCCTTGACGGCGAGCCGCAACTGATTGCTGGCGGAATCAGGCAGCGCAACGAAAGACGTGTAGCGGTCCACGTCGTAGTAGTTGTTGTTGGTCAGATCAATGACCGTGGCCGGCGCATCTCCGCGCACCTCGATCATCATGTTGGGGTTGGTGGCATCGTTCAGGGCCACCTGGTCGCCGTACAGGTTTGTGGCGTAGACCAATGCCTGGTAGAAGTCACCGCTCTCCCGTACGCCCTGTGTCTCCGCCGCGGCCTGGCTGGCGATCTTGCGGCTCACCCAGGTCTTCTCGACGATGTTGTTAAAGACGTTGTAGACGTTGTATTGGACCGTGGTGCCGTCATCGGAGACTTCACGGACAACCATGTGCTCGGCATCGTGGGCGAAGCGCTTCGGTGCGTAGACGGCCTGAGCACCGCTGCCGAGCCAGGTGGCCTGCGCCA
The DNA here is from genome assembly GCA_963735085.1 of uncultured Gammaproteobacteria bacterium. Lineage (GTDB taxonomy): Bacteria > Pseudomonadota > Gammaproteobacteria > Pseudomonadales > Azotimanducaceae > DATJGR01. The sequence continues at coordinate 174,658 of CAVTJP010000002.1, read as the reverse complement.
GGTTGGCGTCACTGGTGCCGAATCCCAGGGCGCCACTCAGCAGAAAGTTGTATGCGACAACCTGATTGGGATCCAAGTCCGACAGCGAGTTACCACTGTAAAAGTACGTCATCCATTCGGTGAAGCCCTGCAGATTCGAACCGGCCGCCGTCGCGGAGGGCACGGGCATCAGACCGGTCGACGAGAACGTAGCCGGCTCGCCTTCGGCGTCGTTCTGAACATAGATTGGCGGCGAGTACGGGGTTGAGCTACCGGCGAGGCGCTGCTGGCGCAACATGAACAGGTTGCCGATGTCGTCACTCGCGAACAGTCTCAGGCCGCCGAACTTGCTGCTGCCGCCACTGATACCGGTAACCGTACCGATACCCGCGTCATCGGGTACAGCGAGTGGAAAATCACCCTCGTATGCGTACAGGACAAGGTCGGGATCGTTGCCATCGTCATCGCCGACCTGTCTGGAGATTGCGAACTGGCTCAGCCCGCGGTTACTCGTACCTGACGCGCCCGGATAACTGCCAATCTTGAGATGCATCGTCTGCGTGAACTGGGTGTCGGGCCAGTCGACTCCGGTGCTGGCAAGCCCGTTGACGTTCTGCAGTGTGGTGATGTCGGGTCGGTCGTCATCAGTGACATGTCTGCGCGCCGTAAATCCATAGTCCGAATTCGCGTATGCGACGTCGAGCCACTTGAGCCCGCCCGACCCGAAGTTCTTGTAACCGCCCGAGTTGATGGTCGCGTTTCTCGACTGGTTCGAGTAGCAATAGTTGGTGTCTGCATTCCCCTCAGTGCTTTCGGTGGACAACAACGCATAGTCGCTCAACTGAAGGAACGCTCCGGTCGCGCCGGGAACCGGGTTGAACTCAATGTGAGCGATACGCGGTATATCGGTCACGCCATTCGGAAAGGGCACGGCGGTGACGATCAGAATGGGTTTGCCCGGCGTCGTGATATCGTCCAGCGAGATGATCTTGATGCGGTTTTTCAGGTAGATAACGATGTGTTCTGTCGCCTGCGCCGGCGCGTAGTCACCGGGTACGGCAAGATCCAATCCCGCGTTGACGTATTTGTCGGCAAACCGGTAGTCGGAGGTTCCGGGAGGCAGATCCAGGTCGGCGGTGTCCATCACATCCCACGTCAGCGGATATGCCGGCGCATCGGTTACCTCGCCCGACGCGACCGATGACAGCGCATGGCCTATTGCGATATATCCATCGGACTTGCCGTTGTTCATCTCGACATAAACGAGATAGGAGGCAGCAACCTGCTGGCCCTGTGCGGTGGTGATGAATTCGTTGGTATGTGACCCGGTGATGCAGAAAATTCTCGTTGGCGTTACCAACGGAAAAGACGAGATCACATAGCGAATAAGGCCATCGGTGCGTGCGCCATCGGTGCGCGCGGTCCAGGGATGGAAGTAGTGAACCAGTTGCCAGACACCTTTGCTGTCCTGCTCAAGCTGGATCAACTCCGAAGGGCCGAAGTGAAAGCCGCTGTCGAAGAAGGTCTCCTCGAGCGGCGTTTGATCATCAATCTGGCTCTGCACGCGCATGCGTGATCGTGCCGCCTCGATCAGGCAGTGTTTGTTGATCTGGGTCGGCGCCACCACAGGCTGGGCATAGATCGTGTCCTGGAACAACTCGGTACCGAAGTCGATGCCGCTGGCCTGCGTGACCGTGGCCATCTCCGCGCGCGTCAGGCCGACATCACGGGGCTTGATGGAATGGCGGTTATGCGACGCCTTTGCCCAGGCCGTCGGCGGAAGCGATGAATTCACCAGCGCAGCCAAGGCGCCCAGCCCCGCCCCTTTCAGGAAGAGCCGGCGGCCGACTATCAGGTCGAAGGCTTGCAGTTCCTTCGCCTCAACCCCCGGGTTGCGAATCTGCCGGGCCAGGCGCCCGGCCAGGTTGCGGCGAAGTTCAATCAGTCTCGATTTCATGTCGTGCACCTCGTATCAGAACCGGGACGCTGAGCATGACTGGGCACGACTGGAATGAGGTCAATCCGCCTTGGGCCCGATCGGGGCCAAACCCTGATGTCTCCCCGATGATGTGCTCAAGAATGCGGGTCGATGGCGCTGCGTGCAAGGTGGGTTCGAAGACACCGTCTTTCGGATCGGCTCGATCACCAAGCAGTTCACGGCCACGGCGATCATCGTGCCCGCTTGAGATGGGCACCATTACGGCATCGTTAGCATGAAGTCCCTCGAAATCGGACTCTTGTGCGTGGTGCGTTTCTCAGCAATCCGCGTGCACCTCTCGAGTCAAAGCGCGGTGACTTGCGTGACGTAGCCGGGACCACCTTCGCCCTGGGTTGCGATGTAGTAGACGGCATTCGCGCTGACGAAGATGCGGCCGATACTCGGCTGCGAGCCGGCGACCTCTACCCGGGCGATTTCGGCCCCGGTCAGCAGATCGGCAATCACCAGATAGAGCGTGCAGTTGGTACCCTGCGCGTCGCACTGCCGATCGTCCGTGTAGAGGCGGTGCTGGTTGGCGACAATCGCCGCGCCGACGGATATGGCGTATGCGTCGGTGGTCCACAGGTTCTGGAGGGTGCCATCGGCGGTGATGCGCCACGCGGCGCTGCCGCCATTGACCGCGTCGGCAGCGATCACGATCGAGTTGAGGAAGGGGTCCACCGGAGGCGGCGCGAAACTGCCACCGGGCAGGTCGGTCATCGTGGCGTTCACACTGAAGACGGAGGCGGGGTTGTCCGTGGTCGACTGCCACAGCACCTCGAGTGGGGAACGGACGCCGACGAGCACGGTGTTGTTGTTGGGAAACACAACAGTTCTGTGGTTACCGGTCGGGGTCATGGCGACACCCGGCTGTGTGCCGTCTTTGGGCATACGGTACGGGGCGGACCAGGCCGGGTCGGGGATGAAACCGTCATCGGTCACGCGAAAGCGGAGCGTGTCGGTATTGCCCGGAAGGTAGACGTACTCAGTGTCGCCTTGCACGAGGGCCGTCATTCGGGCGCTGGACAGCGCCGTTTCGAGCTTGTTGCGGATCGCCATCCGCTCGACATCGATGTCCACCAGCACGCCATTACCCTGCTGCGGCGCGGTCTTGGCGAGCAGGTCGCCGTTGCGGGCGGAGACTTGCAGCGTGTTGTAGATGGTTGCATCCGGATTTTCCGGATTGAGGGGGAGATCCAGCGAACGGGTGATCTCGAGCGTGTGGGGGTCGATCTCGAACAACGTGGCCGTGGCGATCGCGTACAACATTCCGTTGGCGTGCGCGACGAGGCTGCCAGGGTAGTTGGGCGTCGTCCCCTTAGGCAGATCGAGCACCGCTGTCATCGTCGTGGGGTCAATTTTGGCGACGTACGCGTTCGACGCGTCTGCGTCCGGACGGGTAGCCGCAGCGGCCAGGAGTGCCTCGGCATCGGCGGGGAGGTGGTTGCCCTGAGCCAGCGTAAAGAGATCGAGCAGGTGGGTGGCACCGCCGAGTACGAACAGCGCGTCGTCGTAGGTGATACCAAAGATCGGAGCCGGTCCCAGCTCGACGGTCTTGGTGACCAAGTCGCTACTGGTCACGTTATCGGGTAGTCCGCCCGCCGCGATGGAGCTGGTGCGCCACGAGTCGGCGGTAGGCACCGGCCAAGTCGTAGCATAGAGACCGGCGCGTGCGGCGCGGCGCTCATTTGACCCGTCCGACGAGTGGTTCGAACACGCGAGTACGGTAAACGCAACCGTCACGGTGACCACAACTGCCGGTATGCGATTCGCCAGTACTCATTACAACAGATGCCGAGCGGATGTGGGCAGGTCCTCCGGACGTTGACCCTCACAGTTCCGACACAACCCACTACTCCTTGGCGACAGCATTCGAACTCGACGTTATCAACAATCGGCCTCGTTACACATCAGGGTCCGCAACTTGATTCGCAGGTGGTTCCGCACAATCGAGTTCTTCGAGCGCAACAGCGGCTGGTGTTTCCTGTCGCCCGACGGTTTAGCTGTGGGGCGCTACGACTCGGAACGTACCGCGCAGACTCAGGCGGTGAAGCTCGCGCAGATCCTGAAGCGGCTGGATTCGCAGTGCACCGTCCGCGAGGTGGTGCTTGAGTTCGCGATCGGTGCGGAGTTCGCGGCAGCGTAGCGGGAGCAATTAGGATGAACAAAACACCGTTCCATGCGGTTTCGATAGTGGCCAAGAGCGGCGGTTCTCGCTGTGGTGCTGCCCAAGCCATCGACGGCGTCCGATATTTCTGTCAGGAGACACCGCAGCTGCCGTTGGCCGGCTGCGAGAACCCTGCGGCTTGCAGGTGCGTCTACCAACATCACGAAGATCGACGCGAGGATTGTCGCCGCGACGCCGATGCTGGAATCGCCGGCCAAATCTACCTCGCTGCTGAGCGACGCAACACACGCGGCCGTCGAAAGACCGATCAGCCTGCCGCAACAGTGCGCTCAATCAAGACCACCATGGGGGTTTAGCGCCAGTCGACCCGACCCTTCGTTGTGGAGGGTCGAGGGTCACTCACCCACTTCGTGGTCCTGATCGCTGCCGAGCGCATTGAGCGGCGGCTCGATGACGTCGAGGACTTTACGCTGCTCGACGGCCAATCACTTCACCATCGAGATAGCGTGGTTTCACTGATCCCGTTGGGCCGCCAGATCTGCTCGAAACCGCCGAGATAGTAGGTGGTCGTGGTGCTGCCGCCACTGACGTCGATACGCCGGAAGCGTTCGCGCTCGGGACCATACGCAATGCTGACCGAGTGACCGGCCTGGCTCATCGAGTAGGGCTTGTTGAATACCGTGTAAGCGTTACTGCGGCCGGCACCGGAGGTCAGGTTGCCGTTGGCATCGTAGCCATAGCCCACGCCACCGGCGTTGGTCACTGCATGCGGCTTCGTCGCACCGTATGTGTAGCTGCCGACATCCGGCTTCGAGGTGACGTTGCCGAGACCGTCGTAGCTCAGCGACAGCGGCGCCGATCCCGCCACACTGGTGAGCCGGTTGAGACCGTCGTAGAGAATGTCCTGAACGGTGGCAAACACGCAGCGCTCTTCGTTCTGGCTAAGTTTCTCGTCGCGCACTAGCGAGGCGACTTGTATGCGTGTTCTGCAAGATCGATCTTGGCTCCGAGAAACGGGCAGTTTTCAAGAAACGCCTGAACCCGAGCGTCGATATGGATGAATTCGTTACTGCCCTTGGACCGCATTCTGTAAGTTAGTGATTTATAAGCTCAGCCCGGTGGCACAGAGGATAGCGCGGCCCCCTCCTAACCGGTATCGGCCCTAACGCGTTTACTGAGCTGCGATGTAAGTGCCTGCTTTTTCATTGGTTTCGCTCTCCCCTTCAATTCCGTTTAGTCCCGTTTCAATTCAACGGCGCGCTCGGATTGCGCTCGGATTTTGAATCTATTGGGATGCGGCAATACCGAAAATAATGCTGAAAAACGCTAGCTTTACGCTGTCGAAGGCCCTGCAGAGGAGACTGACTCTTACTCACTCCGGCTACCGACCTCGATGTGTTCGCTTAAAATGTTGCGTCCTGTCGTAGCCTGGCTACGATTGCCGCAACCGATTAGCACTTGGCGTGAGCTTGAAATAATGCTACAAGTCGTAGCATGGCTACGACTCAAAGAAATAAACTAAACCACCTCTACGCCCAATGGATGCCAGGAACCCCCCTGACGACCGAAGACTTGGCGGCATTGGGCATCTCTGGTGATTTAGCGGTCCACTATGCACGCGCCGGTTGGGTTGTCCGCCTCGCCCGCGGTGTGTACTGCCGGCCCAACGATAAGTTGGCGCTATACCCTTGCCTTACTCTGCTGCAGAGGACTGTGGATGGTCTGCACGTTGGCGCCAAATCGGCCCTCGATTGGTATGGGATGAGACACTACCCATCACAACAGTCGGTACTTCAGCTCTTTGGCTGGACATCGACCCACCTGCCCGAATGGTTCACCGAGCGCTTCCCGGCTCAATACCACCGCAAGCGGCTGTTCCACGAATTGCCGGATGAGCCGCTTCATGCTGGACCGTTCGAAAACGTTAGCGGCGCCCCCCGAGTTTCGGCGCCCGAACGCGCCTTACTTGAGGTGTTCAGCGAGGTGGGCGTACGTCAGCCCCTTACGGAAGCGCGTGAACTCGCCGAAAGTGCCTACAACCTGCGCCCTAACGTGTTGGACGATTTGCTGCAGCGTTGCTCGAGCGTTAAGACGGTGCGCCTGTGCCTGCAGTTTGGCCGCGAACTCTCCCTGCCTTGGGCGACGAAGCTGGACCCCGCAAGACTCCCCACCGGCAGCACACGAGCTTGGGTATCGCGCTCGGTCAACGGGCTGCTGGTGCTCAAGCCATGAACCAGGTCTACCTTGATACCGCTCGCCTGTTAACCCAGGTCGCCCCGTTTGTTTTTCTGGATGGCACGTTCGCGCTCAAGGGTGGCACCGCAATCAATCTGTTCATCCGCGACATGCCGCGCCTCTCAGTCGACCTGGATCTAGTGTTTCTCGACCACAGCCTTCCTCGCGACGAAGCGCTGGCCCGTATCAACGAAACTCTCCGCCAGTCCGCAGAGCGGCTCAAGACGAGTGGCTTTCAAATCCATGCACCTACGACGGCTGATGCCGGCGAAACCAAGCTACTCGTACGACGCGGCCGCATCGAGGTCAAGATCGAAGTCAATGTCGTCATCCGCGGCACTGTCTATCCGGCACGGTCCGCAGCGTTGACACCCACCGCCCGCGATACCTTGCTGGCGGATTTGGAAATTCCGGTGGTATCGCTGGAGGACGTCTATGGTGGCAAGCTCGTCGCAGCCATGGATCGTCAACACCCCCGCGACCTGTTCGACGTGATGCAGTTGTTCGCGAACGAAGGCATCACACGCGGTATCCGACGTGCATTCGTCATCTACATCGCCAGCCACAATCGTCCCGTTCACGAAGTGCTGTTCCCGGCCATGCGCGACATCGGCCAAGAATACGAACACAACTTCAGGGGAATGACCGCGGCGCCTGTTGACCTCGCCGCGCTATTGGATACACGCGAGCGAATGCTGCAGGAACTCCAGGACGGTCTGGACGCGGATGAACGCCGGTTTCTGATGTCCCTCGTCGCCGGCCGTCCGGAATGGGCCTTACTAGAGATCGCGCATGCCGAGCATTTGCCGGGAATTCGCTGGAAGCTGCACAACCTCGCGGAACTGGAACGCACCAATCCGCGGAAATTCGCTGAACAGGCCAAAGCTCTTGCGCAGCGCCTCGGATAGACGAAAAAAGCCGGCGCGTGCACCGCCGCACCGCAGCGCCCCAGCGAACGCCAAGGACGGAACGGACTCGTGACGGCCAGTCGCTCGGGACATCCTAAGATCGACGCCAACCACAGACATCGAAACCATCCAGCAAGGCGCAGGTCGCCATCGCAGTACTAACGGATCCCCCACTGCGCAACACGCGCACAAAGGGAGATGGGCCTTCACCGCGTTGAATCAAATTTCGATCCGGCCGACGCCGAAGTGCCGTGCGCGAGCGAACAAAGCATCGATTCTGTTCAATCGTGAGGCATAGCATGGGACATTTGCTGACTACAAGGTTCGTACCGCGCTGCGAGATACCGCGCCGGCGGACGTGCGAAACGGAATCTGATTAAGCATTGAGGTCAAGCCAAGTCAGATGACTTGACCCTGGCGAATTAGCGCGGTCGCTTCACAGCGATGTGTCGGATGCCTCTGCTATCGTGAGCCTTGTATTTGCCGGATCCAATTGCGCTGAGCCGCCGCGGGACACAAAGGGAGAACTTGATGTCCGTGTACGACGGTCCATCGTGGAACAGCTTCAGCATCTCAGCAAGAACAAAGCTGGCGGCCGCGGCACCGACAAACGGAACAGCAATCGATTTGCCCGCAAGTTCAAACCGCCCGCATTCATCGGCTGCAAGGCCGAGGTACGCTGAATTCTCTCGAATCGCTCGTTCGCGCTCTTTGATTTGAAGCGCCTGTTGCGCTTGAGAAGGGTCGGGCCACAATGACTCCGCGGTCCGCGAGTTGGGAAGTACGTGTAGGCTCACAGTGTCAAAGTTGCCCGGTGTGCCGCCCAGACCGCTTTCGAAAAGCCAACGAAAGCCCGCCGTAGAAAGCGACCGGCGTACCGGATTCGAATCGAATCCACAAAGTGCAACGGCTGGCTCATCAGGACGACAGCGGAAGCTATCGTCAAAATGCCGCTCTATCAATCGCGCCTCGACCCCAAGCCGCTCTAGCCATCTCGCGCATGTGCGAGTCTTGAGCGCACCGACATCTGGTGCAGCGAACAGCAGACCCGTTTCGACGTTCTCCGACTCAACCTTATCGAAATCGTTGAGGAACACTCTGAGATCTGTGAAGTCGGGATAAGGCAGCATGCCCAGGGACCACAGGTAGGCGTTGCCAAGATGTCCCAAGCCGAGTACCCACAATTCGCTCGGCAGAAACTCTACAGGGACTCCAATCGAAGCCGGTGCTGTCGCGTCGGCATCCGGTTCCCATAACGATACCGCGACCTGGCGGCGACGTGCCTCGACAGAGAGTCCCGCAAAAGAGAGAAACAGCTCAGAAGCTCCGATTGATGCGGCCAACACGCCTGCTAAGGGGCAGTAGTCGCGTTCAGGCAGACGATCTGTGCAACTGGCCGGACCGACCTTCGCGATCCAACCGTCGAAAGTGACGCGCAGGGCGCCGGTGGGCGGATTTGCGTCACCGAACACAAGTGTTTGTGCAGGATTGTCATCGCGGTCTGTCAGCGCATTGATTCCAACTATCTCAGCGATCGCGTCAATCAGCTTAAGTGGAAGCGCTCGCCAAATCAGAAGAGGTACGGAGCTGAAGCCTTCACCAACAACGACCCTAACCGCGCCCGGGAAGCACCGAATCAAGATCTGCGCCGCAGTGAGTACGGCAACCTGCATCGTGTATGAAGTCGCGAGATCGTTGCCGCAATGCAACGCTACCGAAAACTCGCGCCGGCGCGCGGATGACACCCCGGCATCCGTACGGTCACGATCGACGAAGAGCTTGTCTATCCGCGAGAGCTGGATGTTTTTCACTGACGACCTACCAAAAGGTAAGGGCTACGCGGCGCGAATGCGCAGGTAGATGGGCATGCCATCGGAAGTCGCCAAGATACTCGTAGATGCCTGCAGACATTAGAGACCACCATGGGGTAAACCCGTAGTGCGGAAGAACGATGGCCGTATGCCCCGCAATGGGGATCATCGGATTTCTCTGATCTATGGAACTTTGCAGAACGAAGCTACCGGGATGAGTGTGTACGTCGGCAAGCACTTCAAACCCGCGCTCGCGGCACAACGACCAAAGTGCGGCGCACCCAGCAGCGTGGAACGCGATAGCACCGAATCTGTACGCGTGCGGATCCAGATCGTCGTAGCAGACGAACGAATGGGCCACGTCACTTCGACCGCTATTTTGTCCGAGCAGGAACGCGCCGCTTTCCCCTCTTCCGGCACCTCGTCGACGCAACTCGCGAAGGACTCGTCTCCAAAGAAAAATGGGAATTCTTATCCGCCTGCCATCACACTTCGACACCAAGATAGTCCTCGCTGTTGAGTAACTCTTGAAATTCTGAAAGGTAATCCACAATCGTGTGTTCGGCTGTCCACACCAAGTGCGGCAGGTCGGTTACCCAGCTCTGATGTCCGTTGAATGCGAAACGGTCGTATGGATGGTAGAACGCAACCGCATTCATCCAGTCCGTTCGAAAGATCCGTGCGAAACGACTGCCTTCTTTTCCCTTAGGCCACTTTGCCGTTTCGAGCGGCATCAGCTTGACCGAATCCCAGAAGGCACCCGTCGGCGATACGGCTGGGTACCCTGCAACGTCGATCTTGATGTAGAACCGTTCTGGCGAATTTGGACGCGCAGCCGGCGAGATCCATAAAACCCTGTGCGGCCAAGCCAAATCGGCAGGCGCGAACGCTGGGTCAGCTGCGCCCCACGCGCCGCTCTCAGCGCCGATCTGAAACTCACCAGATCGAAGATCGTCATCGAACAAGCGCTCGTCCGGCGACTTCATGCGTCACCCCTGCGGCGTAACCTCCTTGACGAGATCGAAGCAAACCGCGCATTCCGACGGTTGAACCATCTCACCGAGATGCACATCAGGGCGGGGCTGCTGGCTGGTCCCGCAAACTTGAAGTACATATTCGCCGGACGTTGCTGGATCAAGTTGGAACTTGCGCCGCGCCCAATCGGTCACGACACCAATCGTGGTGGCGGGCGAAAAGCGGTGCTGTTTTGTCTTATCCAGGAAGTTCACTCCAACGGCGACGCGCCTACACCGATGAACATGAACATGACGATGCAGTTCAAGTTGAAGGTCATCGATGGATTTCGACGGGTCGGTTGGAGTTTGTTGGTCGACTCCTTCCTCGACGTCTAGAGGTTCGCTCTGCGCCTCCGCGCATTCACCGACAAAAATAAAAACATCGCCGTCACCGTGCTTCAGGATGTCCTCTCGGATCAGAACGTCTTGTAGAAGCTCGCCCGCAGAGACGCTGATGATTTTCGGCTTTGCGCTTTGGGTGTGAACAAAAATATCCATATTGCCTCTCTATCTATCAATGCCCCCGGGCTTGCCGCGGCGGGATGTTAATGCCATAGTTATGTCCGTCTGAACAACGGGCTCAAATTCAAATACGGCATGGATTTCAATATATTATTTGAGCCCGCTAGAACAGTTGTCCATACAGACAACAGCCTACCTGAGATGAATTCCCCAGTCAAGGACACCCGATGGCGCGAACCGCGTTAGGAGTAATGCTGCAGATGATGCGGGAGGAGAGACAGCTTTCGCTGCGTGAGCTTTCAACGCTCGCGGGCATCGACCATGCCTACATTTATCGCCTGGAAACGGGCGCTAAAGAATCACCTTCTGCTGATGTGATCGGAAAACTGGTACGCGCATTGAAGCTCGATAAGCGCGCGGCCGACATTCTGAAATTCGTTGCGGAGCACGGACAGACTGACCCTGCGCTTGTTGAGCATGTCCTCAAAGATCCTACGGTTACCTACGAGGTATTCGCTTCAGCCGCAGGAGCGGTGTTCCGAGGTCAAGGTCGCCCGGATTACGCAAAGCTAATCGATCGAGTTCGGCGGATTCTTGAGGACGAAAACGACGGTGGATGAACTGGGTGTCGCACTCAAGGCGAGGGAGTTCGTCGCGCGCGTAGATCCCGGACTGATCCCGGTTCCAGTAGAAGCATACGCGGCACATCTCGCTGCAGTAGTTCGATACGAGCAGGAGATGGAACCGAACGAAGCCGGATTCACCGTTCGCGTGAAAGACAAGTGGCACATATTTGTGAACGCCAACGACCGCCCTGAGCGGCGTCGGTTCACCGTTTGTCATGAAATCGCACACATCGTTCTTGGCCTTCCCTCAGATCACAAAGACTCTCCATCGTGGAGTTATGAGCGTCGATCCGAGGACGAAATCGCATGCGATGTATTCGCCGCCGAATTGCTGCTTCCGATAAAGCTGTTCAAGCCATTAGCCGAGCGAGCTGAAATCGGGCTCGCTGCCGTCGATGAACTGGCCACCAAGTTCAAAGCGTCCCGATTAGCAACTGGTTCGCGACTTGCGGCGTCGGTCGCCGCGCCGTGCGCATTTGTATTCTCGGAGGGTGGCAGGGTCCGCTACGCGTCACGATCCGCAAGCCTACGGGAGGCGTTTGCGTGGATCACACCGAAAATGGCACTGCCGCAAGGTACGACTTCTTTTCGAGTTCGCGCTGGCGAACCGTGCGATGGACCATCGGAAGTGGCGGCGGACATTTGGTTCGAAAGCTGGCGACGCGGCGGCTTACTGCTCGAAGAGGCTCGCCATTTCAAACAGTGGGATCAGACATCAACGCTGCTTTGGTTTGAAGACGAGGAGTTGCCCCCGATGCGCCGAGACGACGGCGCGCGCAATCGAGACTTCGAGGAACAAGGTCTTGCCGAACTAGATGGAATTCTCCCTTGGCCTGGAAGAAGTCGTCGGAGATGAAGATCTGCGGCAGCTGCCTAACGGGGTTCATGCTGCGCATCCGATCCACGCAGACCTGGCCAAGATCAGGCCAGCCTCGTCCTCGACAATCGCGCCCACGCGACGCAGACATTGCCATCGTCCGTTCGTACATTTCCGGATCCGTGTGCTAATTTCGCAGAAGAATCGCGCTCGGATTACGTTCGGACTTTCGCAAGAGTCCTGTAACTTATTGATTTATAAGCCTTGCCCCGGTGGCACAGTGGATAGCGCAGCCTCCTCCTAACCGGTACCTGCCCCAACGAGATGACTGCGCCGCGACGTAAGTACCTGCTTTTTCATTGGCGGCTCTCTTCCCTACAGTTCCGTTTAGTCCCGCTTTAATGCGACGGCGCGCTCGGATTGCGCTCGGATTTTGAATCTGTTGAGATGCGGCAATGCCGAAAATAAAGCTCATAGATGCCTATCTTCGCGCACTACCGAAATCTCCTGGGAGAGACATCTCGCATTCCGACACCGCGCTCTTAGGGTTCGTCGCAGTCCAACGATCACAGGGAAAGATCACCTTCCGCGTTCGCACGGATAAGAACCACAGCCTGAGAGTCGGAACGTGGAGCACAACACTGACGTCAGCAGATGCGCGCGCTGGCGAAGGCAAAACTCCGTGAGCATCTCGTAGAGCCCGCAGTAGCGTGTCCAAAAATCCCGCGCGGCAAGTACCTCGAATTGCACTACGAACCCCAATACCGTCTGCGCCATGCCTCCGACAAATCGCTCAATAATCTGAACCACCTTCAACTCGACGACACGCTTCTGAACGCCATCACACCGCAACTCGTGAAGGTCTGGGTTGACCGGCGACTTCGCGCCGGGAAGAAACCTGGAACCATCAATCGGGCGATTACTGCACTAAAGGCAGTGCTGAATCACGCAGTCACGGAAGGCTGGCTCGCCACAAATCCGCTCGCGCGCTTAGCCAAGCTATCGGAAGACGAATCCACGCTGGTCCGCTACCTAACAGCCGATGAACGCAAACGGTTTTTGGCCGCATTGGATGAGTGCCAAATTGCCATCAGAGCGTGGCGACCCGGTACGTCAGATCGGACATTCGCGGACGTTGTGAACCGCTGGTTCTGATCGCAACACCGGCTTACGACAAGGGGAACTGTTCAACCTGACGTGGCAAGATTACGCGGATGGTGTGATCACCGCGCAAACTCGGAAGACCGGGGATCCCGTCTCAAGGTTCGGCGAGTTCCAGGCCCGGCCGTCACAGCTGGCACGCTCAAAGCCTGGCGGAGCAACAACCCTCTGACTCCGGGCTGATCTTTCCGTCGCCTCACGGTGGCGGCAAGTTAACGAACATTGCCAAGAGTTGGAACGACTTGATCGGTCGAGCCGAAATCAGCGAATTCCGATTCCACGACCTTCGGCATCACTATGCGAGTACCTTGGTGATGCGGCGCGTGGATCTTCACACGGTTCAGATGTTACTCGGACACTCCGATTGCGCGAAGCCGTTGAAGTGCTGAATGAGTGACGCGCCTTCTGCGCTCTCAGCACCTCAACGGAATAGTTGGGCAAGCGTCGTTTTCGAATTTGGCACTTAGGACCAACGTGTCTCTTACCAATCCGCGTGTCAGGCCCCCCTCCCCTTACTCGTGCTCCGGTTTACGTGCCGCTGGAGTCGCGATCACATGCGGCACTGGCTATTGATGGCGCTCCAATACCCGCCCTAGCGTGGCGAGGAAGCGTTCGCTCAACGAGCGTCGTCGCCAGCCCGCAAGATCCAAAGGCTCGCTGCCGGCAATGTCGCTTTCATAGCTCGTTCGCAGTTGCGAACCGAGATCGTTACTCAATACCAGGAGATTCACTTCGTCATTCAGGCCGAACGAACGATGATCGATGTTCGTCGACCGACGACTGACCAGCGTCCGTCTATCACGAGCACCTTTGCGTGCAGCATATGGGAAGCGTATTCCCGGATTTCGATGCCGGCCTCAACAGTGAGCCATACCGCCTGCGGCCCGCGCGTCGCACGATCCCATGATCGCCATATGGCCCTCCCGCGAGGATCCGACGCGTACACCCCGCGCGCGCGCCGCCAGCAGTTCCCGACGAATTCCGAAGTCCGGAACGAAATACGGTGAGCAGAGATCGATGCTGTCTCGAGCCGTGGCAAGCAACAACTGTATGAGCATCCGTGCGCGCGTCGAACGTCCCGCGGTCGGCGTGCTTCCGACTGCGATGCCGAGCGCGGGCTCGCCTGTGATCGACTCATTGGCACAAGCGGAAGGAAACGACTCCGGACCGACCAGCATCTCTCCGGCACATTCGAGCCAGTTTTCGACGAAGACGCCCTGAAGCCCGCTGACGATCGGTCCTGTGACGCGCACGATGCAGTCGCGCCACGGCAGAGGTTCCGATCGACTCCAGTGATCTGCGATTCCCGCGCCCCCGATGAACGCCGTGCAACCGTCGACCAGCAAAAGATTGCGGTGGGTACGACTGTTCCAACGCCGCACCGTGTGCCAATGGAGCGGGTGGTATCTGTGCACACGCCCGCCGGCCGCGACGAGCGCGTCGAATTGTTTCTTCGGTGTTCGAAAGCTGCCGACAGCGTCGACCAGCAGCCGCACAGTTACTCCGGCATGTGCACGTTCGCAAAGTGCAGCCAGGAAAGTGTCGGCAGCGCGGCCGGGATAGAAGATGTATGCCTCCAAGTGCACTGAGCGCTTCGCAGCGCGGATGGCAGCAAGTTGCGTTTCGTACAGTTCGCTTGCTTCTCGCAGCACAAGCAGCGATTTGATCGTCAGCACGGGTGTTGCAAGCATCGACGCGAGCAATCGCATCCGGTCTGCATCGTCGAGGTGATGAACCGGCACGCTGACTTGGTACGACGTGCCGCGCTCGAACAGCAGCAGGAACAGGGAGAGTCCCAGCACCAAAGCTGCCAGGATTGCGCCGAGCTCAAGCAGCAGCGTCATGCCGGGATCCTATCCCAAACGGAATACGAATCGGACGACGTGAACCGGATATTAACCAGATTACAGTCTGGCCGAGATCGCTTGCCAGACATAACACGGCTTCAGAGGGGCATTGGCAAGTACAAGAAAATCCTCGTTCCACTCGATGGAAGCAGCACGTCGCAGCGCGCACTCGAAGAGGCGATTTCGCTCGCCAAACTGTGCGGCGCCTCGGTGCGGCTGGTTCATGTCGTCAACGAACCGATCCTGGCGAACTATTTTCTAGCAATCAACTACACTCGGCCCTCTCCCCGTCCGGATCGGGTGCGGTTGTTGTCAATCCGTTTTGCCTTCCACGCGAATTGCGTGTGCGTGTTCCGCCACGTTAGCCATCAGCCGTTCGCGTCATGCATCAACACTGGACGTTTCGCTGCGCAGTCGCGTGACACTCAACCGGTTCACGAAGAAAGTGGTTTATGTCCCCTTATCCTCCCCGTCGAGTCTCGAGTGACCAGCGAATGAGCCAGCCGTCCCTCACTCTTTACTGGTTGCGAACGGCGCTGTTTCTTTCGGCGTCGACGGCATGGGCGATCGCATCAGGTGCCGCGGCCGCAGAGCGGGAAACAAACCCTGCTCCGGCCCTGCGGGCTAGGTATGCGGCCTTTTACGAGCGGCTCGAACAGAGCCCGTTTCTGCAGCAGCTCGAAGTCGAATCCTTTGAAGACGCTCGTGCCGCGGGGGGCGACATTTATTCCATCGTCAACCACTCTATCGCCACGGTCAGCGAAGCGTTTACGAGCCCGACAGCCTGGTGCGACGCGCTGATACTCCACCTCAATGTGAAGTACTGCCATCCCGCGGCACACGACGATCGCATCGTGCTCTCGGTCGCGATCGGCAAGAAGTCCGAACAGCCGCTTCGCAGCACCGACCGATTCGAGTTCGTTTACCACGTCGCGGCGTCCCAGCCGGATTATCTGGAGGTAGAGCTCGCGGCCCCCAAAGGGCCCTACGGCACCAGGAAATACCGAATTGCCCTCGAAGCGGTAAGCCTCGAGAATGAGCGATCGTTCATGCACCTTCACTATTCCTGTACCTATGGCTTCGTGGGTCGCGTCGCGATGAAGGCGTACCTTGCGACGTCGGGCAGCAGCAAGGTCGGTTTCACGATGATCGGGGACCCGAACGATGCTCAACCGAAGCTCGTCAGCGGTGTCCGCGGTGCGATCGAGCGCAACGCCATGCGTTACTACCTCGCCATCGAAGCGTATCTCGGCGCGCTCGCGTCACCCGCCGGCGATCGCTTCGAACAAAGCCTTGAGCAATGGTTCATCGCCAGCGAACGCTACCCACGCCAACTTCACGAAGTCGACCGCGACGCTTACCTCGCGATGAAGCGAAACGAACACCACCGCCAGCAGTCGATTCAGTAGACGCGCTTCCGCCGTAAGGAGCGCATAAACCTGGCTGAGATTGCCGACGCGCGTACGGGGATTTGCCGATAGTTCCTCCTCAGATTCGTCGATACGATCCGAACCCGAGCGAGGTATGCGCGATGGTGGAACCGACGCGAACATGCCTGCATTTTGGCGACGAGGCGACGTACTCGATGACGATTCATGAGTACGACACGCAACGATGAACGACGGTGTCTACTCGGGTCTACTTGTGCTGGACGTGCCGCCAGGAGAGCCACTACCCCAATTCAAAAGCACCCAGCCGCGTCCCGACGACGAACAAACGCCGCTTCCTTCGCTTCGTAGGGACCGACATCGACACGATCACCCGTCGTCACGTACCAGCGCCCTCGTGCCAGCACGACTCGGTCGCCTAGCGAATGCCGCTCGCGCGGCTCACCTTTTCGCCTACTGTGTGACACGTGCACAAAGTACCGCCGCGGCTGCCCCAACGCTGTTCGCGGTCCGCTAAGGAATCGTAAGAGCTAGAAGTGGTCCACACTTCGCGAGAGCGTCGGAGTCGGTGTCGCACGTAGAACTGATTCGGTTAAACCTCGGCGACGTGCTCTACGAGCCTGGTATCAAGTTCCGGTACGCCTACTTCCCCACGACCGCAATCATCTCCATGCTGTATGTGTCAGCAGCCAACGGGACAACCGTGGTTCCGCTTCGTGAAAGCGGCGAGTCACACGTCGCGGCGTCGGCTTTGTAGTTCGCAATGACTCGCGCCTCGGCAGCGTCTTCGGATTGAGATTTCGTCGCTGTCGGGGCGAACTCTGACTTGGCTGCGGCAATGCAATTGCTCTTTGCATCACCAGACATCGCGTCGCACTTCGCTACTGCAACTTTGTAGTCTGCAGCGCGCTTGTTCTGAGCGGCATCCATACGGGCTCCACCCATCTCTGCGTCCGCCAGCGCCGTGGTCCGAACAGTGTCGGCCTGCTTCACGCAAACGTTTAGCGTTGCCTGCCTTGTCATCGCACTTCTCCTTGGCGATGGCGTAGGCCGACTCAGCCTTTACCACCCGCACCTTTTTCTGGTCGTCAGGCTTGCCAGTGTATCGGTACTCCAACTCCGCCAGTGCAACCTTCTCCTTTCCCTTGGCTTGTTCAATACAGACATCCTTGGGGTTGCCGGTTAGCGTCGCGCACGCCTTCTCTTCGGCTTTGTAGTCCGCGGCGAGGTGGGTCGTAGTCGCGTCGTATTCGGTCTTACTGAGGGTCGCCGACTGTGCCATTGGCACTGCAAATGCGGAGGCGATGATGGATCGTGGAAGTGGGTTTCGTGGGGCCTTCGCCTTCTTTGATCTCCAATCGCAGGGCAAACCATGGTCACCGCGCCAAAACCGAACCAACAGAGAGCTCAGCGACCGCGAGGCTTCTCATTCCAGTTTTTTTAACGCTTTAGACTAAGACCAATCAGGGCGCCAATGCCGATCGCGACGCCGGCCACAACCCATGGGTTGTTTCGCGCATATTTGTTCGCGGCTTTGCTACCGCGTCGCGCTGACTTTCTAGCCTTCTTCGCTCCATCGTCGAGGGCCTTCCGGGCGTCTCGCATAGCGTTCTCTACCTTAGAGCGGATGAGAACGATCTCAGCATCTGAACTTTCTCCAACTTTTTTGAGGAGCTCTTCTACCTCGTAGAAGAAGCTATCAACGTGCTCCGTAGCCTCGCGTTCCGCGCGTCCTTTTATGGACCTGGCTTTCCTCGCCATTGCACGACCCTTCAGTTCGATTGTATTCATGGCAGTCATAGTCATGAGAACTCCGTTCTACAGTTGCGAAGTCAGGCCGGGCCGCCCTGTGAGAAAAAAAACGCCGGCGACGACAAGCCCGACCACGAAGAGGATCCATGCGAATTGCGTCGCAGCGCCCGCGATTCCGGAGAATCCGAGAAGGCCCGCGACAATAGCGACAATCAGAAATGTAACTGCGCATTTGAGCACGATTCACCTCCAAAAAATGACGTCATCAACCTAACGTGGCGCGCGACGCGGGCATGGCGATCAGTTCATCCCACCAAATGAATCCGGGTGATGCGATCTATTTCAGCGTCTTTTCCCATTCGGATATCTGTTTGTCCGCTTCGTCCTTCGAGATTCCATACGTCTCTTGGATCTTGCCGGCAAGTTTGTCCCGTTTGCCGGCGACCACGTCGAGGTGATCGTCAGTGAGCTTGCCCCACTTTTCCTTGACGCTGCCCTTCATCTGCTTCCAGTTACCTTCAATACGATCCCAGTTCATTGCACTTCTCCTGATTTGATTTGCTAGTTACCTGCCTGCGCCTTGCGCCGACTCGAACTCTCACTACCCTCTCTGTCTGTCGGGTCACTTCACTCGCATGTCATTCTTGACTGACTTCACGCCCTGGACGCCGCGTGCCAGTTCAGCCGCCTTGCTGATGTCGCCACTGGAGCTGACGAACCCGCTGAGCTGAACCTCGCCTTTGAAGGTCTCGACATTGATCTCAGCCGACTTCAGCGAAGGTTCGTTGAAGATCGCGGCTTTCACTTTGGTCGTAATGACGGAATCGTCGATGTATTCGCCAGTCCCCTCATGCTTGGCCGTCGATGCGCATCCGAGCAAGGAAGCGAGCAGGATGGCAAAACTGAATGCGACGAATCGGTTGGGTGATCTCACGTGTATTGCTCCCTATTGATTGGATCTGGGCGACGCTTGACGATTGGCTCGTAGGTCCAATGACCGATCAACCGTAACGCGAAAATACGGATGACATCCCGAACCTTCGGTGCGTTAGCGTACACAAATAAGACGTGAGTAAAGGTCAAGGAAGGGAGAGGACTCGATGCTACGTTGCCACTCAGATCATACGTGTCTGGACAGACACACGAGCTCGGTCAAGAGCCGAGCGTATTTCTTCCCTGAGTAGGCGCCTGCTCGCGGCGTTGCCGCGGAAAGAATACGAGCGTCTGCGGCCTCATTTCGAACCCGTTTCTCTGTCAATGGGCTGGATGAAGAAGGCGGGTGATCACAAAAGCGGCTTGCACTTTCTGACGTCAGGCATCGCTTGCGCACGTACACTTGATGGAGAATGGCAAGCCGACTGCATTCGCGGTCACGGGAATGAAGGCGTTCTCGACGTCACATCGTTTCTGAGCGACCTCAACTTGCCCGGCGAGACAGTCGTGCTGAGTGCTGGTTCAGCTTTATCGCCTTTGCATTGAGCAACTGCGTGAACTCAGGCATTCACCGGAGAACACCAGCTTGCGTGTGCTGCCTTCCTCACTCGCCCAAACCGTAGTGTGAGCGAAATGATCCTGCAGAAGCTCGAGACGCTGCCACATCAAGGTCAACGAATCGAGTTCGATCGCTTCGACGTCATCGTGGAAAAGATGGAAGGGGCACGCAAGCCAAGCTGCCAAGCACCTCCAACCGGGCGTTCGCCGACGCAGTAAAACCGCTGATTTTGACCGCCATGAACTGGATTGCGACAAGGCGAACTATTCAATCTGACCTGGGAGGACTACGCAGACGCTGTGATCACAGCACGAACTCGCAAGACGAGGAATTCCAGTCTCAAGGTTCGGAGGGTTCCGGTACCGGCGGCTGGCTGTGCGATCCTGGAGACATGGCGGGAGCAGCAACGATCTGACTCGGGGCTGATTTTCCGTCACGGCACGGCCGCGGAAGGATGACAAGCATCGCTAAGAGTGGGAACGACTTGATGCGCCGGGCTGAGATCAGCGATTTCCGATAACGACCTGCGGCATCACTACGCCAGCACCGGAACACTTGAGCGAAGCCGTTGAAGTACTGAATGAATCACGTGTCATCCTTTCTTGCATACAGTTAGTGTCCAACGTAATTCAAGCTTCAAGACATCCGCCGCGCAAGGCCGGTCATGACCCAGCGCAATCAGCTTGGGCGCGACAGCTACGTGATTCTTCGAATCATTGGACCGCGCCACGTCGCGCAGTCATGACAACTACGCACTGGACGCGTGGCGAACCGCGCTTTCCAGCTGCCGATGCCCCATCGAGCCCGGCTGCTGCCAAACCAGTTCGCCGCCACTGAACACCGCGAAGTTGGGGATGCTCCGGACAGCGAAGCGTGCGGCCAAGCGCGGCTGCTCCTCGGTATTGACTTTCAACACGATCGCGGCACCGGCGAGATGCTCTGCCGCTTGCTGTACTTCAGGCGCAACCGTACGACAGGGGCCGCACCACGGCGCCCAGAAATCAACGAGCACGGGCACACGCGCCTCTTTGACGATGCTGTCAAACTCACTCTCGTTCGCTTCGAGAGGCTTCGAAAGTGGTGGTAGCGCAGCGCCGCACGCACCACAGCGTCCAGTATCGGACAGGCGACCGACCGGGATCCGATTCGACCGGCCGCAGCTTTCGCAGGCGCGCAGCACGTTCACGAATGCTCCTTGAGCCGCAGGATGCCCAGCGCCTTCAGCACGTACTTCTCGTACACCGGCTCGGTGCTGCCCGTGCGCATCTTGCGCATGAAGTACTTCTCGAACGCGATCTTCGCCAGGTGGACCCACTTGCCCTGTTTCGCCCAGGTGACGTTGCGGGCGAAATCTGCGGCAGCGCCACGAAGGCAACGCCGTCGTCACCGAGGTCCGCGAGGCAAATGGCGTTCCAGGTCGCCCGGTGACTGCCCGGCTCGCGGCCAGCGATGGCGTCGTCGACGTTGTGCACGAGGGCCGTCACCATGGACTCGATCATATAGCCGGTCTTGGGGGCCCCAGTGGGGATCGGCGTCGCTTCGACCGGCGGAATGGCCACGCACACCCCAGCCGAATAGATGTTGCGGTGGGTCGGGTTGCGCTGATACTCGTCGATCAACACGAAGCCGCGGGGATTCCACCAGACCTTCCACCGCCGCCACCGCATCCACACCTTTGAACGGCGGGATGAACATGGTGAAGCGGGACGGCAGGTCGTGCTCGGTTCCCGGCTCGCCGTGTCTCGTGCTCGGCGACGCGCACGCCGACCTTTGGCCTCCAACGTTTCGCATTCGTGATCCACTTGATGTGCCGCTGCCAGAGCTCCGCTTCCAGCAGCCCCTTGGAGTCGCCGACGCCGCCGAGCCCCATGTCGCCGATGTCCGGCCCGCTGGTGACGAATGTCATCGGCCCCCGGTCGCGGATTCTACGCTTGCGCAGATCCGCATCGAGGATCATGGCCGAATTCGTACGCGGGGCCGACGCAACTCGCCCCCTGCGCCGCGGCCACCACGGTTGGCCCGGGATTCTTCAGGATTCCTGGTACGCGCGGCCGTGCGTGTCCGGCGTGGGGGGTGGTGCAAACAGACACCGTTGGCCTCGGGGCCGAGGCCAGGAATTTCGTGGGAGGCGGGTTTGGGGCCGGTGGCGATGATCAGGTAGTCGTAAGCGATCCGATCAGTTTCCACCAGCATCAGTCTGTTACTCACCCGATCAAATCACGCGTGACAAGCTGCACAATGAAACTCAGTCCTTTGTTCTCCAGACGCAGCACTAACGACACAGATTCTCACCCTGACGTTCTTGCGCGAGCCCACAGCTCCCAAAAGATACAACAGCATGAACTCGAAAATGATCCATCGCGCGCCGATGCGAGTGACCACGATGCTCCCACCCAAGCACAGCATGAAGATAGTAGGAAGCACAAAGCACTTCCCGCTTCCCGCGCCCATCACGACCACGTTTTCCCCATGGCTACCGCTCCCTGTTCCGCGTTCGTATGTCAGCTTAAGAATTTTTAATTTTGTAGTCATTAAAGATACACCGATCAGCCTTCGCAAGACGACCGCTTTCAGAGTAACGACCCATTGAGCCAGCCGATTTTTCGTCCAAGAATCCGGACCATGGCGACAACTATGTGCAATTTAACTTTCCCGGCTGAGGCGCCACGCTTCGCACGACTGGCGGTTCGGGCCAGGTCATTGATGCGCGTCGGAAGTCCAGGGGACCTGACAGAACATGGCGCGGAGTGACGCTGGATGACCTGCGGTTGCATGTTCAGCGCCTTCTTCCGGAGGCCTTGTCAGCTTTTCGCTGGGTTTCATTTTCAGCGGCAGATTAAATCCTGGCGGTCCCACTGATGGTGTACCACGTGGGCGTGCCAGAGCGCCCGCGTGGCCATCGGCACCAGGCCCGCGCAGGTCGCCAGCGAACGCCGCCAGCAGCTCATGAAGTCACGCGCGTACTCGCACAGTGAAATAGCGCCTCTACGCTGATGTTCTTAGCTGCAGGTGTAGTCGATGCGCTCATAGGCTCGACAGCGGGCAGAGGCGTTTCGACGGGCGGAAGCTATCTGTTCCTGTTAGCGGTGGTGATCTTCAAAGTCAGCACGATGATGCTTGCGCGCCCGCGATCCCCTGCAGGCGATCTCGGGGCGCAGTCCGATGTGATTCGAACGCCCGGAGGAGCCTGAGCTTCAGCATGGGAGCCGGACTCGTCTCCAACTTTTTCGGCATCGAGCAATCAGTTCCTGATGTTCGTTCCGGGGCTGGTCGCCGTCGACCCGGAATCCCGATCATGAATGCGATCGGTTCCTCGCTCATCACCGTTCCCGCATTCGGCCTGACGACGTCGCTCGACTACACTTTCTCCAGCCTCGTGGACTCACAGCTGGCATTGCCGTCTTCATCGCTGGCAACTGGCCCGCGGCTTCGTCGGCGCGACGAGCCGCGAAGCGGTTCGCCGCTACGCCGGGGCTTATCGTCGTCCTGTTTGCCGCGATGATCTTCGTGACTGCGACGTTATGTCCTCTGGAGAAGCGCGATGGCTAAGTCAGCCGACCTGAACCGATGATTGTCAGCGCAGGCTGTCGAGGCCGGAATATCGTCCCAGAGCGAGCACACTGCGTTAGCGACGCATTGAGCAGACGGCACGACGATAAGCGTAAGCACAGATTGCTCGCCAGCAGTTTGAAGAGGATCAACGCGATCGCCCAGCCAGATTGAAGATAGGTTTGTCGAGTATGAACAGTGCGCACAAGGATTTCCGCCAAGCACCGTCGACGCGATCGGCTTTTGGCCCGCCAGGCACAGGCTTCGACGACCGCATCGCCTACCGCCTGACCTTGGGCACACACTCGCTCGATGAAGTCCACCAGCAGGATCCAATTGAGCGCGATGATCCCCAGCCAGTGCGGATCATGCCGCTCATGCTGATCACGGTGGATGCACGCCCAGCGGCGGCGTTGTTCCAGGCATGACGCCGATCGCCGTCGACGGTATCGGAGCCATGATAGGCAGACGGCGTCGGATCGCTGCAAAAGCTTTCCCAACAATCAAGGTGGTGATGGGGCAGGAGGCCTAACCGAGTACACGAAGCCCATGTAGCGAAACATCTCGAACATGATCTGCCGCTTCACCGTCCCATTTGATGCCGTCGCAGGTCATGTTCAGCGAGCTGCCTGGAGAGTACAGCTCTGTTCCAGCTGCTCACCGGCAACGGCTGCACGCGCGGCTTCGCAGCCACATCGGACATTTACCCCGTCAAGCAGTCAGATCGTCAGTACCAGCTTCATCGGCGGGTACCGTGGCTCCGCGGCACGCAGATCCTACTCGTCCTCACATCTGCTGCCAGCGCACCAGCTGCTCCCGCACAGCTCGGCTCAAGGGCACCAGTTGGGCGTCGGACCCGCGCGCGCCTGCAGACATTTCAGCGGTGCCCATGGAGGACCTGGTCTCCCGCAGGCAGGCGCAATTCGTTCGGCGCCACATACATGCGATACGGGCATAGTACAGGTAAGTCGAGCGTCGCTGCAGGCCACCACCATTCGCGGAGGTCTTGGCGTTCGTCTACCAGTAGACGCCGAGTCAGACAGCACAGCTGCAGTTAAACAATCGGCGCGTCGCGCTCCGCATCAGCTTCAACAGGATGTCACGATGTCCACCGAGCACCAGCGTCTCGGCAGACAGCCCCTCCAGCGCCAGTACAACACTGTTTACCTTGTTCGGGTCCGGCCCGTACACCTCCGCCACCAGCATGGGAGCCTCGGCACAGCCGGGCGCACCTCCACCCCTTGGCGCGAGGCGTCCTACGGTCTCGCGAATCTCGAACCGCAGCAATTCCTCACGATCGAACAGACGGTAACATGACTTTCGCCATCCCGGTACCGTGTTTCCCGACCAGGTTCACCTGCAGATCGCCCTGGTTCGAGGCATTTCACAGGTAGTATTGGCGCACCAGTCCGTCCGAGTTCACAGGCGCGGACCATACCATCTCGTGACCTTGGACGCCGATGGCCTCCAGCACCTTCACCAGCTCGTTCGCTTAGCGCCTTCGAGCGGCACATCAATGTCTTCCAACGCCGTGCCCTTCCGGAGTCTGGACCACGACCTGAAGTTCGTTTGTCTTCTCGAACGACGACATTTTTCATCGTCGCCCGCCTGCACGGCCGCTGGTCCGAGCGACGGCACCACTCACAGCGAGCGATCCCCGCGACGAGTGGCACCACAGCGCTTGCGCGCACGCGCACCCAGCCAGGACACAAACACATCAGGCGATTAGAAGAATTTCTTCAGTTCAGCAACAACGAACTCCGCTCGGGGCCGATCACATCGTCCACCTCCGGTGTGTCAGCCAAGAAACGAGTCATCACAATGCAGACCAGAACATGACGACCAACGCCACCATAAGACGAGAGCAGCATGCCGACCGACACATTGATCCAAGAATAGGCCGCATGTCTGGGCCCATCAGACCAGCTCTGACGAACGCCATCAGGTCGTCACGCCACGATCTGACCATCAAGCATTCCGGTGAGGCATCGGCCCGCCGCTTCGTCGCGGCGCGGGGGATCGCTTCCCGCCGGAGACGGCGCCGGTCCCGGCCCCCGATCCCGCTGGATGCACTGCCACGATCACGATGGCGTCTCGTCCACCAGAATGCCGATGGAGAAAAACGAGCGCGAAGACGACGAGAACGCAGTTGATCGTGAAGCCCATGAAGAATAAGAGCCACAAGCATAAGCACCAACATAGCACAACAGCGATTGCCAACAACCACAGCCTCACGACGTCCGAGCACGAACAACACCAACAGCACGACGGACAGCGTCGCAAAGATAAGCTTTTGAATAGCTTGTTCACCTTCCCGTGGCAGTGGCCCCATAGTCCCAGGTGACGTCGACATGCACCCCCTGCGGATGATCACGTTGCCCAGCGCCGCCAGACGCTGCGCGATCGCTTCTGTGATGTTCCCGCATTGCTGCCCGGTTTCTTCGACCCGCGATGGTTACCGCGGTGCGATGCCCGCCGCGGATAAGGTTCCCGTGAGGGGCCGTGTGCCACACGTATTGCGTCGGCGGTCGCCGCCGCTGCTGATCTGCGCGACATCCGACAATTAGACGGGCTCACCATTGTCCAGTCCTATGACGAGCGCCGCGACCTGTTCGGCATCGCCGAGGAACGTGCCACCGTGAGCGGCACGACCTCGCCATTGACGACGCGCTCTCCCCCCTTCAGTGACACCGTTAGTCGCCCGCAGCGCGGCTTCAGCTCTTCGATGGTCAGCCCATCGGCAGCGAGGCGCAGCACGTCGACGACACCAGCACGGCCCGCTCCGGCACCGATCATGTACACGTCGCAGGTGCCGGGGATGCGCTTCGGCTCGGCTTCCAGACTGTCGGCGACTTCGGCCGGTTCGGTGGCGCCCCGTTCCACGTCGTCGTGCCACAGCGTCACGCTCATCACGGGCACATCGTCGATTCCCATCGGACACCAGCACGGGACCGACTCCGAGCCCGGGCGGTAAGAAGTCCTGGTTCGAATACCCTTGGTTGTGGAGCCGCACGATGGCGTCGCGACGCGGCAGACCGACTTCGAACTCCGCCGTCACGACGGCCATGCCGGACGGCTGACGGCGTCGACATGCTTTACGCCTTCCACCGCAGCAAGTTTCTGCTGCAGCGGGAACGCGACGAGGCTCTCCACGTCCGCAACCGCTGCACCCGCAAACGGGGCGGATCCGTCGGCGAACGTCACGTCGATCTGCGGTTCCTCTTCCCGCAGCGTGATCGATGCAGCGACGAACCCAGCAGCAGACCGGCCAGCGCAGGGATGGGCGTTAGCATTTCTGAAATCGCGCGCCGCCGCCCGGAAATTCCCGGATCGTCGGACGAAGGCGCACGCTCGGAAGGAAGGGACTGCGCTGTCGAGTCGACCATGGTTTCTCTCGACGACCCGACGCAGGCGCAGCGCCACGCCCAGCCATGCGATGGCCCCGCCGCGTCCGCGACTACGCGTTCACCTTCGCGCAGGCCGGCATGCACCTCCAACTGATCACCATGCCGATGACCCAGCCTCACCTGCCGCAACACCACGCAGTCCGTCGCAGCGCGTCGCTGCGGTTACCTCGCTCGCTGAACACTGCGCTCGCCAGTGCCAGCGAACGAGTTCCGTCCGACGAGGAACGCGACCTTGACCATGGTGCCCGGGTTCAGCGTCGCGCCCTCTTCGGGCAGCGCAAGCCGCACCTGGAACGAATGCGTCTGCGGATCGGCGTATGGAAATACCGTGACTTTCGTGGCGGCAATCGCCGGGTTCCATCCGGATCGAGCAGGACCGCCGCACTGTGGTGCAGCCGTATTGCGTCGACGTCGCTCTGCGGTACGACGACGTTCACACGCTCGCACCGATACCGATACCGGAGATCAGCAGCTGACCGGGCCGCACCGACTCACCGACCTCGACGTAACGGCGCGTGACCACGCCGGCATACGGAGCGCGCACAACGGTGTAGTCCAACTGTTGAGCTGCCGCGCGCACCGCGGCATTTGCCGCTTGCAACGCGGCGCGCGCCGAATCACGACGAGCCACCGCTTGATCGTACTGCGCCCGTGCCACGAGCTTGCGCTCGTAGATGTTCTGCGTGCGCGTGTAGTCAGCTTCCGCCTCGTCCGCCGCTGCAGTAGCCGCGCGCAACTGTGCCTGCGCCTGCCGCAGTGCCGCCTGCTGTTCGACATCGGTGAAGCGCCGATCACGGCACCGGCGGGCACCTTGTCGTCGACGTCAAAGGGCAGTTCGACCACGCGGCCTGCGGTTTGACGACACCGTTGCCTGATTGACGGCCTCCACGACCCCGTCCCACACGCGTTCGCGCGGCGCCGGATGCAGCGCGACCTCCACAGTCGCCAGCTGCGGAACCGCCGACACAGGTACGACTGACGGCGCTTCACGGCCGCACGCCGCGACAAGAACCAAGAGCAATGCGACAGGCAGCGCATACGCCGGGCAGGAGAGTTGCGGCATTGTTGCCCGCCGGCGGAGAAGAAGATGTCCCAGCACTCGGACCGCTCATTCGTTATGTTAGATTATGCTAATATACATTTAATGTTGCCAGATGGCTCTGATTGGTATCAATTCGTTGATCCGTACAAGGCTAGCAATGAGTAACATCAATCCGCTGCCGACGATCTAATCGCGGCTCGCAATTCATCAACTGCTGAAGTCAACGACCGTGGTCCAATCAATAGCCTTCGCCGCCCGTCAGTTCCAGGCCCATGCCGCGGATGCAGCACACCTGCTGAAGGTTCTGGCAAACGAACATCGACTAGGCATTCTTTGCCTACTGGTCGGTGGTGAATTGAGCGTTGGCGAGATCAATGAACGCATCGATCTCAGTCAGTCTGCACTTTCGCAGCATCTGGCCGTGTTGCGTGCCGAGGCGCTGGTAACAACACGCAGGGATGCGCAAGTAATCTTCTATGCACTCGCTGACGGTCCCGTACACCAGATCATCGAAACGCTGCACGGCGTGTATTGCGCACCCCGGAGTAGATCTAACGCGCCAACAAAGGTGAAGTCTGGCAAACGCCGCTGAAACTGCATCACTTGGAGTAGCTCCGTGTAGCTGAATTCTGCGCCCGACACCGCGTACGGGTTTCACGAGCGCCTGGAGCACACGATGAAATGAACAGCGTTTCCCCTGCTGAAGTCCCGCACCTTGTTCGCCCTTGATTGCACACCGACGCGGCCAACGTGCTGCCAAACACCTCCCAGAAGGTGGGCGGTCGCCGATCGTTGTCGTTGGGCTCGCTTGGCACGACTTGGTCCCTCCAGAGAGTTGCACCAAAACCGCCGAAAGATCCAATCAGTCAACCCAAGGCCGGCACCGGCGGCTCAACACCCATGAGCAGAATGCTTGGATCCGCCTGCCTGATCGACGCTTCAAACTCAGCAATGCGCTGCTTTGGCAAGTCCGCCATAACCAATAGCTGACCGCGGTCGATGGCTTCCTTGAATTCGTTCAACCGAGAGTTCGTAAACGCCGCGCCGGCGAGTCCTGACATGAATCCGCCGAACCCCGCTCCAGCAAGCGTCGAAAGCAGTACAGCACCGCCGCCAATCACAATGCCCATGGGTGGAAACGCCAGTGCTGTCACGCCAGCGAGCAAGCCGCCGACAGCACCCATGGAAACGCCTCGCGCGTATGCAGCAAGAAAGTCGTTGGACTCCGGCCCAGCGTCGGGGAGATCCTCCAACTCCACACCATGCTTCGCGACCACGTAGATATGTTTCTCGGGGATTCCCTTCTCCCTAAGGAGATTCACCACCCGGCGTGTATGCACGACATCGGGCGACAGAAAACATATGCGTTTCATTGGAAGAACGGGCCCGAGCCACCGAGGGAACGCGCGATGATCACCACCATGACCATGAGCGCACCGATCGTTCCAACGAGAATCAACGCATTACGAACGGTTACCAGTTCCTTTGTCATCATCGACACTTCGCCTTTTTCCCAACGAGTAACAAGAAGTCCTTCGTACCAGTAGAACGAAGTCCTAACCGTTCGTCGGTCCGGCAACGCACATACGAATCGCAGCAGCGCCTCCGCCCGCCCCGCGCAATGCACTCTGTGTGCTGTTGGCGATTCGCGTGACGGCCATGGTGTCACTAAAGTTCGGTCGCTTTGCTTGGCGCTTGTGTGCGCGTCGTCTGCCTAGCCGACACGGCTGAGGGGCGCGTGGATGACCAACAAAGAGCGATCCGCGCGGGTTGCAACGTTTCTCGGGGATCACGGCGCAAGGCCGGCGACCCTGAGCGCCTTGTAAGTCGCATAGCCTCCCGACAGATTCCGCGATCGATATCCGTGCTGCGTCAGGAATCGCGTTGCGAAATAGCCGCGCTGTCCCACGGCGCAGTACACCCAGATGTCGCGGTCCTTTGGCAGCTCGACGTAACGGGAGCGCAGCTGTGAGAGCGGTAGATTGATCGCCTTTGGTATGTGCCCGCGGCTAAACTCGTCGCCTTCGCGCACGTCCAATAACAAAGCGTCCGTGCGGTCGAGCACCAACCAATCCGCCACGGGCATGTCGCCATTCAGAACGTTCTCGGCAAGCATGCCGGCGAGGTTGACCGGGTCCTTTGCGGCGCCGAATTGCGGCGCATAGCAGAGTTCGGCCTCAGCGAGATCGTGGACCGTCCCGTGGAATTGAATGGCCGTGGCGATGACGTCAATGCGCTTCTCCACACCTTCAAACCCCACTGCTTGTGCACCGAGGATACGGCCGTCGGGTACGGAGAATACGAGTTTGAGATGAATCTGCCGTGCACCCGGGTAGTACCCCGCGTGATGGCCCGGGTGGAGGTAGACTTTCTCGAAGCTCGTGACTCCGGCACGTCGCAGCCCCTTCTCGCTCGCACCGGTCGATGCGACGGTCAGACCCAACACACCCACCACCGCAGTTGCCTGCACGCCGCGGAACTGCGTCGCACGCCCGGCGATCGATTCGGCGGCAACGCGTCCTTGCCGATTGGCCGGTCCCGCGAGAGGCAGCACCGTTTCTTGACCCGTAAGCACGTCTTGCACTTCAACGACGTCACCCACAGCCCAGATACGGGGATCGGTAGTGCGCATCTGCGTGTCGACGACTATGCCGCCGCGAGGGCCAATCTCTAGACCGGCGTCCTTGGCAAGCGCTGTCTCGGGCCGCACGCCGATAGCCAGGATGACGAGATCCGCAGGCAAGCGCGCACCACTCTCTGCGACGACAATCAAGCCGGCATCGTTGCGCTTTTCGATGCGCGCAAGTCCGTCGCCCAGATGGAGCTCTACGCCTTTGGCGGCAAGGTGCTCCATCAGTGGTGCCGCCATCTCAGGGTCGAGAGGCGGCATGACCTGGGGCAGCTTCTCCAACACGGTGACGGTCAGCTCGCGATGGATCAAATTCTCAACCATCTCCAAGCCGATGAACCCACCGCCGACCACAACGGCAGCCTTGGCGCTATGGTCAGTAATCCATGCGCGGATACGGCGCGAGTCGGGGATCGTGCGGACGGCGAATACGCCGGGCAAGTCTATGCCCGGGAGAAGTGGTCGAATCGGCGCGGCGCCGGGCGATAGGACGAGCACATCGTAGCGCTCCAGCCGGGTGTTGCCCGTGCGCGCGTCGCGCACACTGACCGTGTGCGAGTTCCGGTCGATGCCAGTGACTTCAGTCTCGGTGCACACTTCGATATTGAACCGCTCATGGAACATCTCTGGCGACGCCACCAGTAGGATGCTCTCATCAGAGATGACGTTGCCGACGTAGTACGGCAGTCCGCAGTTCGCGAACGAGACATACGGACCGCGGTCGATCAAGACGATCTCGACGGACTCGTCGAGCCGCCTCAGTCGCGCCGCGCAGGAAGCGCCGCCGCTACACCCCCGACAATGAGCACGCGACGGAACATGACAGTACTGCGTGAAGCGGTCGATTGCGGGTCTTGGTGGGACATCCGGCCTCCGATCAAAGACGGTGTGCGTTTCGTAGACATCGAACGAGACGTCATCTTGGCGGTTGACTGCGCGCTATGACAGACCTCACCCGCATTCGACAGTAGGTTGTGCAACGATCACGAGGCGGCGGGACAGACACGGTCTCGCAGATAGCATCGACCCCCTGCATCGTAAAAAAAATGGCAACTACAGCGTTCACAAACGGACGCAGGCCGTGGCGTCCTTCGCGAAGCGCCTCAGATCGCTGGGCCTGCGCGCAATGCTGCCATCGTTAGCGAACCGAACATCGGAGAGGTCACCTCAAAAGGCACCGTGCGCGTCGCCGATGCCGACGCGCTCGAGCGTTACTGGACCGTCTGTCCGCAGCTTCGACAGACGTTCCTGCGGCCAAGGGGTTTTAGGTCTAGTCTTGCGTCTCGATTTCCGATGGGCGGAAACGACGCAATACCAAGCAACTAACGTCAGAAAATCGCTGGTACCGCCGCATTCTTGGAGAAGTGTCTGTCCATGAGCTATGTCCTGCAGTTGTTGAATGGCGGTGCAGGCAACTTAGCCGCCTACCTGGCCGCTCATGTGCTCCTTTGCCTGCTGCCGGCCTTCGTCATTGCAGGCGCCATGGCGGCTCTCATTCCGAAGGCCAGCATCACCCGTTGGCTCGGGCGCACCAGACCACACTATGTTTCGTATCCCGCCGCGGCCGCCGCAGGTTCGCTGCTGGCGGTCTGCTCCTGCACGATCGTGCCGCTGTTCGCGGGCATCTATCGCAAGGGCGCGGGCATTGGACCGGCGATTACGTTCCTGTTCTTCGCGCCCGCAGGCAACGTCATGGCACTGGCTTACACCGGCAGCATCCTTGGGGCGGATTTCGCCGTGGCGCGCTTTCTGTTGTGCCTGCTGTTCGGCACCGGCATCGGCCTGCTGATGGCTCTGCTGTTCTGGCGCGACGATGCCAGCCACGATGCGCAGACCGATGCGTTGTTTGCCGACAAGGCGAGTATCAACCCTGCCGCCGTCGGCGTGCTGCTGTCGCTCGTCGCTCTGCTGATCGCCGGCACTCTCAAGCTTTGGCCGTTGACTGCAACGGTGACCGCGGTGAACTTGCCGCTGCCCTGGGCCGAGGCCTGGCAGGCCACCCTGGTTCAATGGGTGCCGTTCGACGTGGCCAAGGGCGAGGAAGGTGTGAGTGTGCAGGGTTCGCTGCTGATCGTCCTACTGGTGCTGATCGGCGTGAGCGCATTCAAGGGCATGGAGAACATCATCGAAGGCGCCAACCGCTGGACCTGGACTGCCCTCGGTCTAGCCGCCACCACGTTGCTGGTGGCGGCACTGCGGCTTACCCCGCAGGCTGGCGGTCTGGAGATTGCCTTCACGGGCCGCGTGTTCGCCGTCGGCATGACGCTGTGGGCCGTGGGCCGCTATGCACGACGTCTTGACTCCGCCGACTGGCAGAGCTGGCTGTGGGAGTCCTGGCGGTTTGTGAAACAGATATTCCTGTTGTTGGTCGTGGGCGTATTTGTCGTCGGCGTTGTTCGCCAGTTGATCCAGCCCGAGTGGATTCAGGCCCTGGCTGGGCGCAACAGCGTGCCGGCCAATGCCGTCGCCGTGGCTTTTGGTGTGTTCATGTACTTTCCCACTCTCGTGGAAGTGCCGGTGGCGCGGATGTTCCTGGATCTAGGCATGCACCCCGGCCCGCTACTGGCTTATCTGATGGCCGACCCGGAGCTGAGCCTGCAGAGCATTCTGATGGTTGCGGCGGTCATCGGCCGCCCCAAGACTTTTACGTACGTGGGCTTGGTCGCGGTCTTCAGCATGATGGCGGGCCTGCTGTATGGCGCCTGGGTGGATGGCGTGGACTTTCGGTGGCTGGCTTTGGCTATGGCCACCTTTATTGTGGTGCTCTCAGGCGCCCTCGCCTGGCTGCATCGCCGTCAGCACGATGCGGTTCAACCCTCATGATCACTCAAAGGAGAAGTCCACCATGTTGACCGTCAAGATTCTGGGGTCCGGCTGCGCGAACTGCAAAAAGCTCGAAGCCGTGGCGCGAGAAGCAGCCACCAGCGCCGGTTTGGAGGCCGAGTTCGTCAAGGTTACCGACATGAAGGCCATCATGGCTTTTGACCTGCTGGCCACACCCGGGCTGGTGATCAATGAAAAACTGGTCAGTAGCGGCCGCATCCCGACCCAGGCCGAGGTCCGGGCGTGGTTGGTTGCTTGAGGCCGCGCTAGCGCAACTGAACCCCAACCTGCCAGGCTTATGAACAAGACCGCAATTCTCGCACTTGACCTCTCGCCGGCTGCGGAGCCGTTGCTCGAGTGTGCCGCTGAGTTGCGTCGTTGGGATGTGGGCCGGCTTTCCATACGCCAGGTCCGTAATTGACGGTATGCGCGCAACCCATCCGCCCGCACACGGCGGCTGGACCTACACCCATGTGGACCCCGACTGCAACGCATCGTTCAGCTGCGCCAATGCCACCCGATTCAGTCGCGCTCACGAGATCCTGATCCTTCAAGTTCCTCGCTTGCGCTGCGGTGGCACTCTACGCAGTTGGCGAAGTCACGGATGCCCTCTTCGAGATGCTCCGCGCGCACCGCGTCCGGCTGGTGCGCATGGCATCCGTAGCAGGTGTAACGACTGTAGTCGCCATTTATGTGGCACGTCGTACAAGCCGCGTTGTGCTCCCGATCCAGGACGAACAACTTGTCGTGCTCGAACGTCGCAGGCTCCCACCTTTGCTGGCTGTGGCACTGCCCGCAATTGACGGTGGGGTTCCGATGGAGTTCGTCGTCAGGTGCGGTATGGCAAGCACCGCAGCGATCTCGCGATGAGGTTCGCAGCAGCTCGTGCGAGAACGCGTTCTGCCCACGTCGATTGAACTGCAGTCCCCGATGTTCACTGTGGCATGCGATGCAATTGTCTTCGATCAGTTCCTGGTGGAACCAGGTCTTTACCGCCGGTTTCACCAGCGCTACGCCCTTGGTCGAGCGCAGCCCGATGTCAGCCACCGCGTGACAGGTGACGCAGCGGTCGGAAGTCGCACCGCGCAAAGGTACGTGGCAAGCGAAACAGTCCGTAGTCAGCTCGACGTGCGCCGACGTCAGCGGACCGGGGCTCACCATCAGATGGGGATATACAAACGTCAACACCAGCACCAACGACAACGCGATGGTGAGCCCGACCAGAATCCAGCGCTTCACTTCCAGCCCCAGAACACAAACACGCTCACGATGTGTGCCGCCGCGAGCACGGCGAACGCAAGTGTGATTGGGAAATGGACCACTCGCCATTGCTTGACCACGGCGACTGTCAGGCTGTCCCAATGCAAACGGTCGTCGATTTCCTCCGCGGAGAGTCCTTCATGGCGCAGTCGCTCCCGCGTTTCTTCCAGCCGCTTCCGCGAGCGTTGCAGCAGGTACTTGCCGGTCAATCCGCTCCCGACATTAATCAGCATGCCTCCGACGGCCAACCAGGCCAGTACGGCGTTGAAGTGAATGCCGGCATGAACCAGCACCAGCAGCGAGCCTGACCAGGCCATGCGCTCATGCACGCGCAGCAGTTGTAGCGGCTTTCCTGAGTGAATGAGTTTGCGTTTGCGCAGCGAATAGCCGAACGAACCCAGTATCAGCAGCGTTCCGGGAATACCCAGATAGCGACCGACCCAAACGACATTGAACACATGCAACAGCGCGTCGACGAGCAAGGCTGTCAATGCCAGCGCAAAGAGAGCCAGCAGAAATGGCAGAACTTCGCGGTTTAGCACGCTACCTTTCAAGCCATCATTCCTCGGGCGGGATGTGGAAGCCGGCCGGCGAGAAACTCGCCTTGCAACATGGTTCGCTTCTGCAGAAAAGCCCTGATCGTTTCAGCATGTCCACGCTCGTTACACCACCCTGGCAATACGGTCGGTGCGGCAGCGTACGCATGAGACCAGTCGCGCCCCTTCACGAAATCGTTTTTCTTCCCCAAGATCGACCGCCGGCAGACTGAAGGAAACGGTACGGGACTGAAATACGTAATGACCGCATCGACTTCGTTGCCAGTGCCGAGGTGAGCCACAATCGGCGTCATAGACACGATCGATTGCATCGTCATGCACCGCCAGCGAGAGGTACCATGCTATGAATGAAATGCAGGTGTTTTAGTGGCAGGAAGATATCCAGCGACGGATCGCAGGGATGCGGATGACCTCGTCGAGGCGAAGCTCGTGCTTATGCGCTGCAACGCACTCGTTAGCGTTGTCGTCGAGCCGAAATGGGTCAGCAGATGAGCGAAGCGCTGCAGTTCGTTGTGGCCTCAGCGAGGCGGAGGCGCAAGCGAGGCTGAAGGCCGAAGGGTACAACGAGCTCCCGCAGTCGAACCGGCGAACGGCTTTTAGAATCGTGCTCGAAGTACTGCGTGAGCCGATGCTGGCGTTGCTGCTTGGCGGCGGCGCGATCTACCTGGCGCTGGGTGAGCCGAAGGACGCCCTGATTCTGCTCGCCTTCGCGCTGATGGCCATCGCGATCACCGTCATCCAGGAAACGCGCACCGAACGGGTGCTGGAGGCGCTGCGCGACCTGACCAGTCCGCGCGCGTTGGTAATTCGCGACGGTACGCGCAAACGAATTGCAGGGCGCGAGGTCGTGCGCGGCGACATCGTGGAACTCGTGGAGGGCGATCGCGTCCCGGCCGATGCGGTTCTTGTGCGCAGTCACGATGTTCAGACCGATGAATCACTGCTGACGGGCGAATCTGTACCGGTACGCAAGGTTGCGCGTCGGGGCGGCGTCGCGTTGGGCGAGAGCCGGCCTGGCGGCGATGACTTGCCGTATGTATTTGCTGGTTCGTTGATCGTGCGCGGCACGGGAGTCGGCGAAGTGATCGCCATCGGTGCGCACAGCGAAATCGGAAAAATCGGTGAGTCGCTGAACGCTATGGAGACCGAGTCGCCTCGCCTGCAGGTGCAGACCCGTCAGATCGTGCGGCTGTTTGGTGCCGTCGGGGGCGCTGTGAGTGTCATTGCGGTGCTGCTCTACGGCGCACTGCGTGGTGGGTGGTTCGATGCGCTGCTCGCCGGTATTGCGCTTGGCATGTCGATGCTGCCTCAAGAATTCCCGGTCGTGTTGACCGTGTTCATGGCAATGGGTGCCTGGCGGATCTCCGCGGCACGCGTCCTGACCCGGCGCGCCGCCGCGATCGAAACCCTCGGTTCCGCGACGGTGTTGTGCACCGACAAAACCGGGACACTGACAGAGAATCGAATGTCGATTGCCGAGCTTCGACTGAAAAGTGGCGCAACATTCCGGCCCGACGAATCGGTCGGCGGGACGATGCCCGAGGATTTCCACTGCCTCGTCGAGTTTGGATTGCTCGCAAGCGCACGAAATCCGGTTGATCCGATGGACAAGGCATTCGACGAACTGGGTCGGAACCATCTGGCGGAAACCGAACATCTGCACGGCCCCGATTGGGAGCTTGTGCAGGCCTATGGACTTCGTCCCGGGCTGCTTGCCATGTCGCACGTTTGGCGGGCGGACGACGACCGGGCGGAGTTCGTCATCGCGGCTAAAGGGGCACCAGAAGCGATCATCGATCTCTGCCACCTCGACGCCAACCAAGCCAGGCCGTTGACGATCGCCGTCGAGGCGATGGCGAGTGAAGGACTACGCGTATTGGGCGTCGCGCGCGCGACGTTCGAGGGCTCCGTGTGGCCTGGTTCGCAGCACGATTTCGCGTTCGAATTTCTGGGGCTGGTCGGTCTAGCCGATCCACTTCGGCCCGGCGTGTCGGAAGCCATCAGTGAATGTCGAAGCGCCGGGATAAAGGTCGTGATGATCACCGGCGACTATCCGGCGACGGCCAGGGCGATCGGACGTCAAGCGGGCCTGGACGCCAACGATCTCGTAACGGGCGAAGACTCGGCAATTGACGATGCGCAGCTGATGCAACGCGTGCGAACAGCGAACATCTTCGCGCGGATCATGCCCGAGCAGAAGCTGCGGATCGTCAATGCGCTGAAAGCAGATGGCGAGGTCGTCGCGATGACCGGCGACGGCGTCAACGATGCGCCGTCGCTGAAGGCCGCGCACATCGGCATCGCCATGGGCGGGCGCGGCACCGACGTCGCGCGCGAGGCCTCAGCCATCGTGCTGCTCGACGACGACTTCGGCTCGATCGTCGAATCGGTCCGGCTCGGCCGGCGCATCTACGACAACCTGCGCAAGGCGATGGCGTTCATCTTCGCGGTGCATGTGCCGATCGCCGGCCTCGCGCTGCTGCCGCTGCTGTTCGGCTTCCCGATCGTGCTGGGGCCGATTCATATCGCGTTTCTGGAGATGATCATCGATCCGGTGTGTTCCCTCGTGTTCGAGGCCGAGACCGAGGAAGACGACGTGATGCGGCGAGCACCCGGTCCCCGGATCAACCGTTGTTCTCCCGATCTCTGATCGGTTGGAGCATTGTGCAAGGGACACTGGCTTTTGCGCTGGTTGCCACGATCTTCGTCACGGCCTCGCTCCAGGGCATGCCCGAAGCGGAAGTGCGTGCGCTGGCATTCTTCGCACTTGTCTTCACGATCGTCAGCCTGATCTTCGTCAATCGCTCCTTCAGCGCGTCGTTGGTGACAGCACTGTTGCGTCCGAATCGCGCGTTGGTCTGGGTGCTGATGAGCGTGTCGACGATCCTGTGTCTAACGTTGCTGTGGCCGCCCATAAGCGGACTGTTTGGCTTCGGTCCGTTGCACCCGGACGATCTCGCGTTGACGTTCACCGCCGCCACGGTAGTGCTGGTTTCACTCGAACTCCTGAAACGATTCTGGCACCAGCGACTATTGTCGTGACGCGTCTGGCTTGACCGCTGTTCGGGTGCTTCACGCGAATTAACAGACCGAGCTCTCCCTGCGGCCAGCCACCGAGCAGGCGCTGAGTACTTTCCCCGATTCCGTGAACACCCCTGTCAACCTACGCTCTCCGAGTCTCTATCAATCCGGCCAATCGATCATGCGTCTCCATACAAGCCTCGTTGCCGTGCTGACTTCGATGTTGTTCGCTTCGCCGCATTCAGCCGTCGCAGCTGGAAACTGGGAGCCGCTACCGGAGAGCGCACCCGCGCCTGCCGACAACCCGACGACAGCCCCCCGGGTCGAACTCGGCAAGATGCTGTACTTCGATCCCTCTATCTTCGACCGGTACGATTTCGTGCTTCTCGTGTCATAACGTCATGGAAGGCGGTGACGATCATCGGCCGACGTCCATCGGCGTACACGGGCGCGTCGGCGGTCGCGATCCGCCCACGGTCTGGAATGCTGCCTTCCTGTCGAGCCAATTCTGGGACGGTCGCGCCGCGACACTCGAAGATCAGGCGAAAGGTCCGCCGGCGAATTCGATCGAGATGGGGATGGCGAATCTCGATGCCGTCATCGATCGCATCCGCAAGATTCCAGGTTACAAACCGTACTTTGAGAAGGCATTCGGTGCGGGCGGCGTGATCACGATGGACAACGCTGCTGAGGCCATCGCCGCTTACGAGCGCACACTGATCACACCGAACAATGCATACGACCTATACGCAAAAGGAGACACGAAAGCACTGACTGCGCAGCAGGCCCGCGGCCTGGCGACGTTCGCCGACGTCGGCTGCACGACCTGCCATCAGGGGCCGACCTTCAGTGGGCCGGCGCTGCCCATGGGTACCGGGTTCTTCATGAAGTTCCCGACGTATCCCGACAGCCCGTACGTCGCGAAGTACGATTTTCTCAGCGATACCGGCCGCGCGAGCGTGACGAAGAACGACGCGGACAAGAACATCTGGCGCGTGCCTGGATTGAGGAATCTGACGTACACGGCACCCTATTTCCACAACGGTCAGGTTCACACGATCGATGAGGCCGTGCGGATCATGGCGAGCACGCAGCTCAACAAGACGCTGAGCGACGCGCAGGTGGCCGATATCGTAGCGTTCCTCGAGGTCCTCTCCGGTCCGTTCCCGACGCAACAAATGCCGCGGCTACCGCCGACGCCGGGCGACCTGATTGACTGATCCGACTCAAACAGATCGAACTGCTCGAGCCGACGCCAACTCCGAACCTCTGTAGCGAGCGTGCTGACTATGCTGTTTGATGCAATCCAAGCGGAACCAGAGAGGGCCGCGGCTCGACAAATCCGTCAGGATCTGGCACCTGACGTTCGAAGCGCCGCGGCGAGTTCGCTTCCGATCTTCGTGATTCTTTCCGCCCCCGCCAACGGATTGCCTGTGTCGTGGATCGGATCGGCGGAGCGCGCTGCGCTCCGAACGTATTGTCCACGGAGGTTCGAATGACAACCCTGAAAACCTATCCGGTTTGGGACGTGAGCGTCCGGTTGTTCCATTGGGTCAACGTGCTGTGCGTAGTCGGGTTGATCGCAGTGGGTGTTGCGATTCTGAACGACAAAGCACTCGGTGTGACGAACGACGGAAAGATCCTGTTGAAGACGGTGCACGTGTGGATTGGCTACGTGCTCGCCGTCAATCTGCTGTGGCGTCTGGTTTGGGCCTTCATCGGAGGAAGGCACGCACGTTGGCGAGCCATCCTCCCCGGCGGACACGGCTACACGGCCGATGTCCGCCGCTACGTCGCCGATTTCGTCGGTCGGCGGCCGCGCCAGTACCTTGGGCACAATCCGGTCGGTCGCATCGCAGTGACGCTGCTGCTCTGTGTGTTGCTGGTGCAAACGATCACCGGCTTGATCCTCGCCGGCACAGATCTCTTTTATCCGCCCATTGGCTGGCTGATCGCCCAATGGGTCGCCGCGCCCGGGATCGATCCTGCAACGCTGGTCCCATACAGCCCGGACACATACGACAAGGCGGCTTACGATGCCATGCGCACCCTACGCGAACCGGTAGTCACTGTGCATTATTATGGTTTTTATGTACTGCTCGCTTTCAGCGTGATCCACATCGTTGCGGTAGCGCTCACCGAATTGCGCGAAGGCGGCAACCTCCTTTCCGC
The DNA here is from genome assembly GCA_963735085.1 of uncultured Gammaproteobacteria bacterium. Taxonomy (GTDB): domain Bacteria; phylum Pseudomonadota; class Gammaproteobacteria; order Pseudomonadales; family Azotimanducaceae; genus DATJGR01. The sequence goes on along the minus strand of CAVTJP010000002.1, from coordinate 134,598 downwards.
AATGGTCACGGGCAAGAAGGTCCTAAGCGAAGCTCCTGCGGATCAGGTCGACTCGGATTGAACGGCGGCTACCGCTGAACCAAAGACCCCACAAAATCGTCGCTGGCGTGGCCGCGAATCCAGCTTTGACCGATAAACACGGGTGACCCGATTGATCTGCAAGAACGGCAGGCCATTTTCTCGACCCCTTGCCAAGGGGCAACGAGGAGCGACTCGTCGCCGCACGCTGAACTCATCCAGTTGACGCTGGGCGCGAGTGCGAGATCCCAAAAGACCTGATCCCTCGGCCGCCCCTTCGCGTCCCCGTTGTAGGTGTCGATCATCCAAAGAGGAAGCACGACGGGAGTCAGCTGGAAAGAAAGTCCATCAATCCCGCGCGAGAATTCCCGCCTCCATCAGCTCCGAGGATTTGACCTTCGCCCCGCCAGGGTAGCCAAGACCATTGAGAGATTTCCCGATAATGACGTTGGCCCCTTAGTGAGACCGTTTTGATCTAGAGATTGGCCGCTTCCAAGACCGCTTGCTGACCTCGATTTGCGTACTCACTTGGGGTCAGATGACCAAGTGCGCCATGTGGTCGATGCTCGTTGTAGTCGATCCGCCAGGCTTCGATGTGCGCCTTTGCGTGCTCGATCGACGTGAACTCGGTGACGTTCAAACACTCGTCACGCAACCTACCGTTGAATGACTCGCAAAGTCCATTGTCGGTCGGCTTTCCCGGCCGTGTGAAGTCCAGCGATACACTGTTCTGCCAGGCCCATTCGTCGAGCGCTCTCGATGTGAACTCAGTGCCATGATCGACCGTGATCGAGCGCGGCAGGCTGCGCCCCTCTGAGACCCTGTTTAGAGCCTGTGCAACGTTCTCGCCCGACAGTCGCAATCCCACCTCCAGCAGCACACTCTCGCGACTCCAGTTGTCAATGACCGTCAGCGTCCGAAACGATCGTCCATCGATCAGCTGATCGTGCACGAAGTCCATGCTCCAGCGCTCGTCGACTCGAACCGGCCGTGGCGCCGGTCCCCGATGCAGACTCAACCGCTTGCGTCGTCGCCCACGCATCCGCACCTGTAAACCCTCGAGCCGATACAGCCGATGTACCCGTTTGTGATTCACCTGCCAGCCCTCCCGACGCAGCATGATGTGGATCCGTGGACAACCGAATCGAGGTCGGCTGAGTGCGATGTCGCGGATCCGCATGCGCAACGCCGACTGATCCTTTGCGGTGCTCGTGCGGTAGACCGCTGCACGGCTGATCCCGCCCAGCCGACACGCCCTGCGCAAGCTCACATCGAATCGCTCGTGAATCCAGCGCGTGAGCTCTTTGCGGCGTGACGGCTTCAAATCTTTTTTTTGATGACCTCCTGCAGGATGTGCTTGTCCAACGTCAGATCGGCGACCAGGCGCTTCAAACGCGAGTTCTCATCTTCGAGTTGTTTGAGCCGCCGCAGCTCGCTGACACCTAAGCTCGCGTACTTTTTCTTCCAGACGTAGAACGTCGCTTCCGATACCCCAATGCTGCGACAGACGTCGGCAACCGGTGTGCCTGACTCCGCCTGGCGCAGGACGTACGCGATCTGCTCTTCCGTGTATCTCGACTTCTTCACTGCTGTCTCCTCGCCCTCTTTGCGGGGCCTCGGACGACAGCCTACTCCAGTTCCAAATGGCTCAAGTTTTTTGGGGGAACGTCAATAAATTGATTCAAGGGAGGTCTCGAGATGAAGAAGAAGCAGTATTCGACGGAACAGATCATCGGTTTCTTGAAGGCGCATGAAGCTGGCGCGAAGGTCCCCGATCTCGTACGCAAGCATGGGTTTTCGGAACAGAGCTTTTATCGCTGGAAGTCGAAGTACGGCGGGCTGGAAGTTCCGGATACAAAGCGGCTCAAGGAACTCGAGCAGGAGAGTGCTCGACTGAAGAAGATACGAAAGAATCACGGTGGCTTCCGAGCGCTCGCATACATCCAGGGTGATGATTGCAAGCTGGTGAGCCGCAACATCGAACTACACACGCCGTTTCGCAAAGGCGCACCTGCGTAACCTGTGCAGAGCTTTCCTAGTGCTTGCGCATCGCTAACGCTTCTTCGCGTCACCTTTGCTGGTCTGTTAGTCAGCACGTCGTTGCTGATCGACATGTCGTCTACGACTGGGCACCGGTCCAGGCCGATTCATGACTTGCTTTTGAGTTAGTGGCCGCGCCCAAAATAGCTGCGGTTACGGCTAATCGCATTCCTGTTCGTTCGCGGAGTAAAACGTAGCCGAACGGTCTACTTAACCGCAATGAGCCCCAACGACTTGACTGAGCTGCAACGTAAGTACCCGCTTTTTCATTGGTTTTCCCCTCCCCTTCAATTCCGTTTAGTCCCGTTTAGGGCGTCTCTGGCGCTAGGATTGCGCTAGGATTTCCAATCTGCTGAGATGCTCCTATGCCGAAAATCAAGCTGACAGATACCTACCTTCGCGCACTGCCGAAGACGCCCGGCCGCGACGTTTGGCACTCGGACACAGCCCTGTTGGGATTCATTGCAGTCCAATGTGCACGCGGCAAGATTACGTTTCGCATCCGAACGGATAAGAATCACACGCTGAGGGTCGGAACGTGGGGACCGACGCTGACTTCTTCGGATGCACGTGAGCGGGCCAAGGAGAAACTGCGGCAACACCTCCTCGAGCCTGTAGTCGTATCGCCGAAAATCACGCTGAAGAAATATGTCGAGGAGCACTACGCCCCACAGTATCGATTGCGCCATACCTCTGAAAAGGGTCTCAACAATCTGAACCAACTACGACTCGATGACACGCTCCTATCTGCGATCACGCCGAAACTGGTAAAGACTTGGGTGGACGACCGACTTCGCGCGGGGAAAAAACCAGCCACTACTAATCGCGGCGTGACTGCGCTGAAGGCGGTACTCAATCACGCTGTCAGCGAAGGCTGGCTTACGGTCAATCCACTCGCGCGTCTGGCCAAGCTATCGGAGGACGAGTACGCGCGCATTCGCTACCTGACGCCCGATGAGCGCAAACGGTTTCTCGCCGCCTTGGACGAGCGCGAGGTCGCGATAAGAGCGTGGCGTCCGAGTACCTCCAATCTGAAATATGCAGACGTTGTGAAACCGCTGATCCTAACGGCCATGAACACCGGCCTGCGGCAGGGCGAACTGTTCAACCTCACGTGGGCTGACTACGCGGACGGTTTCATTGCGGCACAAACGCGAAAGACAAAAGGGGCGCGCATCAAGGTGAGGCGTGTGCCGGTTCCTACCTCTGCTGCTGGTGTCATCGAAGCATGGCGCGAGCAGTTGCAAACCGATTCCGGGCTAATGTTCCCATCACCTCACGGTGGCGGACGCATGACCAGCATCGCCAAGAGCTGGAGCGACTTGATGCGCCGTGCAGAGATCAGCAACTTTAGATTCCACGATCTGCGTCATCACTACGCCAGCACCTTGGTAATGCGTCGCGTCGACCTGCACACAGTTCAGATGCTGCTTGGGCACTCCGATCCGAAAATGACCATGCGATATGCGCACCTTGCGCCAGAGCATTTACGAGAAGCCGTTGAAGTGTTGAATGAGTGACGTACCCATCTACAAAGACTATCTGTGAGTGCGGAAGGCACCCTCACGATCTGCGCACCCTCACATCTCCTTTGTCGAATGGGTATTGGACGCCATGGCTAGACTATGGCTAGATAGTGGTCCAATCTAGGCTGAATCAATCGTATTTCTCTGAGGGCACAATGGCGACTGCCGCGGCAATCAACCACATCTACGAGACCGACCACCTCCATTTCTTCGACGAGGCTAAGCAGCTGAAGGCGAAGGACGTCGTAGATTTTCTGGACCTCAAAAAACACGAAATATCGCGGCTAGCCAACGTGAGCAAAGACTCTGTTCGCTACGACGATCGAATTCCGACGGATGTTCGTGACAGGCTTCTTCAGATCGCAAACATCTGCAACCTTGTCGCCGATTTCTTTCCTGGCAATCCCGACAAGGTGAGGCTGTGGTTCATCACTCCAAATCCTCAGTTCGGCGAAGTGGCACCGCGCGACATGATTCGGCATGGCCGATTCGCGAAGCTGCTGAACTACGTGACTGAGGCGCGCCGAGCGCAACTTGGGTAAGAGTCCGCGAGGATCGGGGCGACCACCGTCGCCGCCTCCTCATCGCGCGGCGCCGCGACGACGCATCACGCCATCACTGCTCCACCTCGATCAATTCTCTCGCGCAGACCTCAACACCTGGCACCGCAAAGCCAACGCGTTGGATATGTATACGAGCGGGTTGTTTGACGATCTCGATGCACAACGCCGCTCTCATCGCGCCGAACTACTCGATGCGATTCAGTCTGTACCACTCCTTCAACTGGATCTGGACGGTTGGGGGAGAATCGTTCCATACGAATACTGCCTAAATCCGCTCTCGTCGATTGGAAGTCGCAAATTCATAGGCGGACGATTCAACTTCGGCGAGGACATCGATGCAGGGCTATTTCCATCATTCGGAGCGCTGTATTTGGCCGAGACTGAGGCTACCGCACGCGCAGAGACATTTGGAGCGCCCTCAAACACGAACGGGATGAGCGTAGAAGAACTCGCGCTCGCCAACGTTCGCAGCTACGCATACGTGAGACTGAAAGGTTCATTGGAATCAGTGTTCGATCTTACTGATGATGCCTCCCTGCGGCCGTTCGTTCGCGCAACAAAGAGCTTCACTCTGGCATCGTGGGTGATACACGCGGCCGACGTCGCGGGTTTGCCAAAGCCATATTTGATACGCAATTCGAAAGAACTGCTCAAGACGTTCATGAAGACGGACTGGCGCATCGAACCCGCTCAATTCAATCGGCCGTCGAACTCACAAGCGTTCGGCGATCTGGTTCGACGTGCGGGAATCGAGGCAATTCTCTACAGATCCGCCAAATCAGAGGGCAGATGTCTTGCAATCTTTCCCGAGACATTTGCCTTCTCTTCGTCCTTCGTAGAGTTGGACGGAGCCGTTCCGAACAACATCGCCGTTCAGCGACTTGACCGAGCGACGTGCGTAGAACTTTGAGAGTCATGTTTGCTTTCTTAGGGACGGTGAACATCCCTGCCCGGGAGGGCTATTTCATGGTACCCCGTACCCCACCTCTCTGCGCACGAGCGCTGGCTCATCCCGTTCGCCGTCGCGACCGAGCATGGTCCACTCTCACACGTTCGGCCGCGTTCGCTGATAGACTCGGCGCCGCGGCCCACGATCAGACATCCTGGCATCGAAATTCTCCGAAAATGTGCGCTCGGATTTTTTCGGATCAATTGAGGACAGATCGTAAGTTATTGATTTATAAGCCTCGCCCCGGTGGCACAGTGGATAGCGCGGCCCCCTCCTAAGGGGCAGGTCACAGGTTCGAATCCTGTCCGGGGCGCCAATGCAGCGCTTTTGAATCAAGCCGTTAGAGTTCCCGCATCTACCTCTGGCACACCTTTGGCACATTTCCCAACGGCGAAGTCCAATTCGGCCTTGTCCCTTTCCCCGTCAATCCACTTCGCATACGTCGTGAACAGCATTTGCAGGGAGTGGTCAAGCTGTTTCGCGAGGAACGCAGGCTTCGCGCCGTTCGTGAGCCCGATCGACGCGTAGGTATGACGACGGCCTGGCCGGCTTCGTGGTGTGCGATTCGCCTAGCGTTGTCGTAGGACACGAGGACTGGCGCCGACTGACGTAAAGTTTAGAGTACGCTTCATCACATGATTCGGGTCATTTCAAAACGTCGACGCGGTAGTCGCCGCAAAGGTGAGCGAAGCGTTGCCGTACTCGGCACCGCAGGTGTGCTACTCGGGACGCTGGATCGGCTGCGCGTCGATGTCGAGTTGCGTGAGCGCGCGGTGCAGATTGCCGAAGCATCGAGTGGCTGGGTGGGGTAGTGGCGCCGTCGAATTGACCGGTGCCGTGGAAGGTGGCGATTCGCGCGAGCGTCCTTCGGGCGGTTCTTCAGCGGGTTGTGTCGGATTTCATTACACAATTCCAGCCGCGACCCCGCCGACCGCTCCACGTCTTTCCACGGCGTCCCCCATATCTCACACGCGGCCCGCATTTGCCTGTCGACTTCTTTTACACAAGTCAGCGGGCGGAGCGCCTAATCGTCGGACTTGCTTACACTCGCAACAAGACGCGAGAGAATGGTATGGCCGTCCCATAACCCAACGGATTGATTTTACTAGCTAATTCTGCGGGCATTCTTATTGGCGTCATTCTTGCTATGTCGTGGCAGCACCTCTTCTTCAAGGGACCCGAAATGAGACAGCTCTTTGCCGTTTGCTTCACCACCCTGATGCTCGGGATTGCACCGAACGCGGGTGCCGATCTCATCCTCTCGACGGGATTTGGTGGGTCGAACACCCAATCGTTGACCGGGCTGACGTTGGGAAATTCGATTTCGTTCAATTACATGTACTCGGACGTGACCTATGCGTCCGGTCCGTGGATCGGATTCAACGCGTCCGTGATCAATCCGCTGCTAGGAACTTCTCCGATCGGCCAGTTTAATGATTACAAACCGACCAACACGAGCTTGCTTTCTGGAACCATCGATACGTCCTCGGGCTTCGGCACAATTCACGACCTCGCCTTCACGGCCAACACTTTCGGCGCGACGGGGAACTCTGCTGTCGTCACGGTCTCGAATATCGCAATTGACGGCAAATTGGTCCAAGCAGTTCCGGAACCCGGAAGCCTTGCGCTGCTCGGTGCTGGCCTGCTGTGCCTCGGCTTGCTGCGCCGCATACGCACCGCCTAACAACCTCGTTGTGTGGTGAAGACCCGCCCTAGTGGCGGGTTTTCCTTTGGAGTTCTAATCCGCTCCAGGTCGGTTCACACGTCCCGGCACATGGCCCTGATCCTCGTCTTCGCTGAACAACGTCGATATGCGGCTTGATGCTGCGTACGCGCTCGACGACACGGTCTGCTTTGCCGTTTGTCGTACCGGCTGCATCTCTCTGGATTGCGTCGAAGATCGCGCGTGCAAATCCGCTTCTTCGGCGGTAGCGCGAGATGCGATTGGCTATGTCGTCGATATCATCATCCATTGCCACGGCACACTTTCCCGTACGCAGACCATAACGCCCGCGTACCCACCAAAGCGTTAGATACCCTACTGTACCCGGTCATACCCGCGTTTCGGGTTCGAATCCTGTCCGGCGCGCCAACGAAATACACGGGGTCTGGCGGTTACACGGGCGGTGGCGATAGATCAGTTGTGCCCGCGTTGTGCGACGACCTAGACGAATGTTGACCGCGCCGCGCACGCGGTTGACGGCCTTTCCTCACGAACTCTTTAGCCAATTTCCTACGCGCCTTCCCGCGTGCGTCGATTCCAATGGATCAATCATTTTGCGAGGCGCGCCCCAATGTTTTTTGATCCTGTGAAAGCGAAGACCATAGTGCATGACTGCGTCAGCGCATTTGAGTTGACGCATGAAGAGTCTCCCGCGCGTATTCGTGTCGGGAGCGAGTTATATCGTGCGCTCGTCAAACCGCCGCACTTCGGCCGTGTTGAGGTAGGTGGAGTTCCCGTGTCGCTCGATACAAGGCTCGGTGAACTCGAGATCGCAGCCGATTTAACACTCGGATTAGCCACGTGAGTACCCGCACCACGAACACAGGCCATTGACGAACACCGAACAGACCCAGGGCGTCGATCGGGCGATCATGGCTGGATGTCGCACACCAGCCGAAGAAAAGGTGAACCGCCGAGTCTGCATCCAAGGCGCGATACACGCTGCTTCCAGATCAACTCGCGTTGGTACGTGACGACGCGCGGATCGAACTACATCGGTCCGTTTTCATCGTTCGACGGTGCGAGTGATGCGGCCAAGCAGATCGGCGAATTGCTTCAGGACGTGGACGACGCGAATGTTGCCGAAGCGTTCGTGAGGGAATTCGCCAGACGGCACACAGAGACGATTGCAGCGGGATCGAACCGTGATGGATGACGACGAGGACGACATCGTGTAGGCATCGCGCCATCGGAATTTCAGGTCCTGGCCCGGGACGCGTGGTGAACGCGCTGCGATCGGCTATTCTAGCCGCGCAGACAGGGAGATCTGCAGTGGCCGACATTCTCGTGACGATCCCCTTTCCGCTCCGCCTCGCCTGAGTCGTTGGCGCCTCCCTGCGTCGCTCAGCCGAATACGACCGGAAGCGTACGGAATCCGTACAACAATCCGCCGGGTAAACGCCGGCCGCGCTCCGAACCGCGCGCGATCGACTCGAATCGGCCGACCAGCGCGTTCATCGCGGCCTTTGCTTCCATTCGCGCGAGCGGCGCGCCGATACAGCTGTGTACGCCGTGTCCGAATGCGACATGGCGCTTGCGTTCGCGCGCCAGTTCGAAGTTGACCGGATCGTCCCATTTCGACGGATCACGATTGGCCGACGCGAGATACACCATCACCAGTTCGCCGCTATTGATCGTCTGACCACGGACAACGACATCCTTGGTCGCGCGGCGGATTACCATCTGAGCCGGTGAGTCGACACGCAGCGCTTCTTCAATTGCCAAGTCGATGAGGCTCGGATCCCCCCGCAGTTTCGTCCACTGCTCCGGCTCGTCCATCAGGCGACTTATCAAATTGCCGAGCAGGTTTGTGGTCGTCTCGTTGCCGGCAATCATCAGCAGCGCGCAAAAGCCGACCACTTGATCATCGGACAACGTCTCGGTTGAGTCGCGAACCGCGGTCAACGCGCTGATCAGATCGTTGCCCGGATTGACGCGACGCTCGACCGCGACTCCCGCAAAGTAGGCGCGCAACTCCATCAACATTTTGAGGCGGCTGCCGTCGAACGGATTGTCCTGAATGCCGACGACCGCGTTCGACCAGCGCTTGAAATCCGCGGCGCGATCGCTCGGCACACCCATCATGCGGGCGATGACGGCAACCGGCAGCGGCGTCGTCATACGTTCGACAATGTCGACCTCCTCCCGTTTCGGAATCGCGCCCGCAAGTTCGTGCGCCAGACCCTCAATGTAGGGCCGCAGCGCTTCCATCGCGCTCGGTGTGAATGCCTTTGCGAGCAGACCGCGCAACACCGAATGGCGTGGCGGATCGTCGGTGAGCAGCGGGAAACCGATGCCATTCGTTCCGCCGCCCATTGCGGAGGAGGAAAAGTTCGCATGGTCGAGCAAAATTTCGCGCACGTCATCGAAGCGGCTTGCGACCCAGAACCCGGATGTGTCTTTGGCGAGTGGCGACTCTTCGTGAAGCCGCGCGATGAAGGCGTCCTTGCCCGACTTGATGATGCCGCCGCGCAGGTCGATTTGGCTGTTGGTCATCGACTACTCCCGTTGAATCAACCGATAGCAGCCTGTTCGAAGACTCGTTCCAAGGCAAACCCCAAGCATCGGTCACGCGGCCGGCATCGCATCCAACAGGGCCTTCGTGCGCGCCTGTATGGGTTCCGCCATCACCCGATCGGTGTGGATGTACAGACTATTCGCAAGCACTGCGGTCAGCACCATCTCGCCGACGTTGTCCGCGCTCACGCCCTGCTTCAGCCACTGCGTCATCACAGCCGTGCGTTGCGCGACCGCCTTGCGCTGCTCGTCGGTCAGCGATTCGCCGGTACCCGGATGCATCTCCGCCGTGCGGGCGATGATGTCGGTTGCCGTTCAGGTTGATGCCGATTACCCAGTCCCACAACTCGTACGTGAGCTTTGCCGCGGGCGCGCCACCGGCGACGCCGGCGTTGTTGAACAGCAGCGAGACCGGGCCGAGTTCGCGTTCGACGCTGTCCGCAGCGCGCGCATACGCGTCACGATCGCGCAGATCGAGTTCCACCGCCGCGACCGACGTGATCGCGCCGAGTTCTTTTCTGCGCCCGATCCAGCGCCGCGGTATCCCGGTCCGCCAGCGCAACTTTGGCACCCGCATTCGCGAATGCCCGCGCGATGCCGAGCCCAATGCCGTTGGCCCCGCCGGTGATGAACGCGGTTCTGCCTTTGACTTCCGTCATGCTCCTGCCTCCATAATAGTGTCGATAAAACTGACTCGGAGTAGCAGGCCGTTTTTAAGCGGCTTGCTAAACGATGCGGGTCTTGTGATCGCGCCAATACGGCTCACTCACACGCTTCTTGTAGTCAACTCGCGTCGCCCTTGCCCTGTTTCATCGCCGCCTTCGAGTCGTTGCGAATCACCGCGAGCCCGGAAGGATCAACAGGTATGCCGAACTGGACGCGGGCGTGCGCGTGGCCGACATGATGCATCGCCAGCGCGCCGGTGAGCGCCTGCTGCTGCCCTTGCAGGTCCATGCTGAAGTTGATCGCCTGCTTGGCGAGCTTGAGACCAATCGCCGGACGCGACGCGATGCGCCGCGCAAGATCGAGCGTGAACCCCTCGAGCTGATCGTTAGGCACGACGTGATTCACCATGCCGAGGTCGTAGCACTCCTGCGCCGACAGGATCTGCCCGGTAAACAGCATTTCCTTCGCGCGGCGCGGACCGAACTCCCAGGCGTGCAGAAAGTATTCGTGACCGTTCACGCCGAACGCCACCACCGGGTCGGAAAACTGCGCGTCTTCGCTCGCCACGATCAGATCCATCGGCCAGGCGATCATCAGCCCGCCGGCCATCGCCTTGCCCTGCACCTGCGCGATGGTCGGCTTGGCGATATTGCGCCAGCGCCAATGCAGGCCCACGAAATATTCTTCCTCGCCCGCGTACATGCCGGCGGCACCCGGTTCGTGATGGCCCGCCCCTTGCACCACCGGATCGAAATCGAGCGTCTTGGAGGTGTCTTTCAGATCGTGGCCGGACGAGAAGTGCGGGCCGTCCGCCGCGAGGATGATCACCTTGACGTTGGCATCACGCGCCGCCACCTGAAAGGCATGATCGATCTCGTACAGCATCTTGCGATCCTGCGCGTTGCGCGTCTCGGGCCGCGCGAGCACGACGCGCGCAATCTGTGGATCGGGCATTTCGTAGCGGATGCGCTCGTAGGCTGAAGGTTGTTGGGCTGTCATCGGAAGCTCCTGAAATTTCGTGTAGAGGAATTCTGGCATTTTTGAGACGCGTAGCGAGAAATTCGAATCTGCGTTGACGGCTCGGCATTTGGCGAGATCCCGCACTGGCACTACGACCAGGAGAACATCCACGTACCCGGAGCCGGTGCCCGTCGAATGATGCCTTGGTGGCGATAGCGAAGTTCATGAGTAGACTGGAAGAATCTTGGGAGGAAAGAAATGATGCGTGATCTCATTGGTCGGAATGCTTTCATCACCGGCGGCGCCAGCGGCATCGGGTTTGCGATGGCGCAGGCGTTTCTGAACGAAGGCATGAACGTCGCGATCGCTGACGTCGACGCTGAGGCGCTCGCCAAAGCGCAAACGGCGTTGTCGGGCAGCAACGCGCGGGTTCTGGCGGTGCAGCTCGACGTGACGGATCGCACGCAGTACGAGGACGTTGCACGTCGGGTGGAAACGGAACTCGGTAACATTCATGTGTTGTGCAACAACGCCGGCGTTTACCGCGGTGGTCCGCTGGACGCGGTCACCTACGCAGATTGGGATTGGGTGATGGGGGTCAACGTCGGTGGCGTGATCAACGGGCTGCAGACGTTTCTATCACGCATGGAGCAGCACGGCGAAGGTGGCCACGTTGTCAATACCGCATCGATGGCCGGCATCACCACGTCGCCTGGCCTCGGCGTCTACAACGCGAGCAAATTCGCCGTCGTGGGGTTGAGCGAAGCACTGCGCAAGGATCTCGAACCGCATGGCATCGGCGTTTCGGTACTGTGTCCGGGGATGGTGCGCACACGCATTCTCGAGAGCGAACGCACGCGGCCGGCGCTGTTCGACGTGCAGGCGGACAGCGCACAGGCAGCCGCGGCCGCGCACAGTGAACTCATGAATCTGGCGATGAATACCGGCATCGATCCCGCAGAGGTCGCCGACCTCGTCGTGCAAGGCATCAAGAGCAACCAGCTCTATCTGTTCCCGCATCCGGAGATGAAAGAAGCAGCGCAGGTGCGGACCAGCGAAATGCTGGCGGCGTTCGGTGAAGCGGACCCGGAACGGGTCGCCGCACAGCAGCGTTTCATGGCGCAACTTCTACCCAAATAACGCGCTGCGCAGGAAGGTGCGACAGTATCGACGCAATGCAATAAGGTTCGAAGTGCTCAGCCTGAGGGCGCCCTGTTCAAGCTGGCGGCGCCTGCGGCTCAACCAGTTCAATGATGTTGCCTTCAGGATCGCTGAAGAAGCACAGCCGCAGAGGTCTACCGGGCGCCACCAGCGAGCGCTCCGATCGCAGCGTGGCGCCGGCCGCTTCCGCCTTACGCAGCACCTCGGTCAAATCGCTCAGATAGAACGTCAGATAGGCGATGCCCCGGCGCTGCGTCAGATAACCTGGCGCGGCTTCGGCTTCAGGTTCGTCAGGCGGGCTCATCAGCTTGATGCACTCGCCGTTCGGCGTTCTGAGCCAGACGCAAAGATACCCATTGGGTGCCAACGTCAATTGGCCGCTCAACTGAGCGGGAATCTCCGCCCGGCGAAACTCCTGGCAGCCCAGCACATCGCAATAGAAGGCCAGCATGCGACTCAGATCCGCAACGCAGATACCCGCCTCGATCGGTGCCGTTTGCTGCATTGCGTTCCTCCATCTCGGTATGCGGCTATCTCGGTATGCGGCACGTTGTCGCGCCGCTGATCGTGTGGCCGGAATCCGCGGCGATTCGATTTGTGCCGGATTCCGGTTTTCGACATGATGACGTGAAATGAGCAGCGAGGAAATACGTCATGGCGACCGTTGCCCCCGAGTCATCCGTCCGTACGATGGACGACGCCTTCAAGAAACTGTTAGACGCCGATACCCACCCCGACCACATCCCGGCGACGTTTCGCCGCAACGCGCCGCTGCCGCCCGGCCCGGCATTGATACCGGTGAAACGCTACATCTCCCGCGAATACCACGAACTGGAAAAACAACACTTGTGGAGCCGCGTCTGGCAGGTCGCTGCGCACGAGGATGATTTTCCCAACGTCGGCGACGTCGTCCCCTACGACATCGCAACGCGTTCCTATCTGGTCGTGCGGGTTGCACAGAACGAATACAAGGCCTACTACAACGCCTGCCTGCACCGCGGCCGAAAGCTGCGCGAAGACCGCGCCAAAGGTCTGGCTGAGTTGCGATGCCCATTTCATGGCTGGACGTGGAACCTGGACGGTACGCTGAAGCAGATTCCGTGCGCGTATGACTTTGCGGGCCTGGACCGCTCGAAAGAATCGCTGCCGGAAGTCAAAGTGGGCCGCTGGGGCCGATTCATTTTCATCAATCCCGATCTCGACTGCGCACCGCTCGAGGCGCACCTCGGCGATCTCGCGACGCAATTCGAAACGGTGCCGTACGACAAGCGCTACAAGCAGGCGCACGTCGGCAAAGTGATCCGCGCCAACTGGAAGGCCGTGCAGGATGCCTTCATGGAGTCGTACCACGTACTGATGACGCACCCGCAGATTCTCACCGGCGGCGCGAACGATGGGTGCACGAAGTACGACGCGTTCGGCAACTACTCACGTGCAATCCGCTGCGGCGCGCTGGAAAGCGAGGCCATGCCGACGTGGGAGTCGGTGCCGAACGAAAACGGGGCGACGTGCTTGCGGCATCCGCTGAACGGTTGGGTGTACGAACACATCGGTGACGGCAAGGTGCGCGTCACTACACCGAAAGGCGTAACCGGCACGTTCACGTCGGAAGCGGAATGGCTCGACGGCGAACTGACCGACGCGAATCCACACCTGTGCCTGTGGGTCGGCGGGCGCCAACTGCCGGAAACAGGTTCGTTGCGCATGCGGGATTTTGCGATCACCGACGAAATCAGAACCAGGCTCGGCCCGAATGCATCGCCTCGCGCGCTCGCCGCCGAAGTACAGCGGCACGTGCTCAAGGACATCGTCCCATCGATCGCCGACACCATTGCCGACATCGAGCTATCGGCATCGATCTTCCTCACGGTGTTTCCGAACTGGCACCCGTGGGGTTCGTTCAATCAGATCAACTACCGCTTCCGGCCGAACGGCGACAACCACGAAGAATGCATCATGGAATGCATGTTCCTGGCTCCCATTCCGGAAGACGGTGTCTATGCGCCGGTATCGAAAATCCATTGGCTCGGCGTCGACGAGGACTGGACCAACGCACCCGAACTCGGCTCGTTGGCCCGAATCTTCAACCAGGATCTACGCAATCTGCCGTTCGTTTACCAGGGCATGAAAGCCACCGCACGCGAACACATTCGGCTGGCGGACTACAACGAACTGAAACTGCGGCACTTCCATGAGCTGTACGGCAAATGGGTGGATGCGCAGGAGTAGTAAGGCGTAGCCAGCCGCGTTCTTCGCGAGCCATACTAACAACGACGGGCGAGCTACATCACGAGGTGACCAAACCGTGGCGGAACAACGACCCTTCGACCTGGCGGAGTTCTTTCGAGAATTCACCACCCAGTGGGAGCGCGATTTCGATTCGCTGGCAAATCGGGTGATGGGCACCGAGGACTTCAGCCGCTCGATGAATCAGTTGCAGCGCACCCAGATGGCCTTCCAGCGTTCATTCCACGAATTCATGGGCCAGCAGCTCACCAAGTTCAACGTGGCCAGCCGTGATGACGTGGTTCGGTTGGGCGAGACCGTTCACGCGATGGATGCGCGACTCGGACGTCTGGAGATGCTTCTCGAACGAATGGCGAACAAGGCCGGCAGCGTGGCGCCGAATGCGCCCGTGCCGGGGCCGCCCCGCACCAAACGCCCGCCTTCGATGGCCGGTACCCCCAAACCGGAGGACAAACCATGAGCGAAACCCAGCGTGAAGACCCGGGCACCGCGCAGCGCGTACGCGATATGGTTCAGCGCGCGATGCAGCGCAACCTCAAGGGGCTGGAATTTCTGACCGCATCGCCGATTCCGGTCGGACTGTCGCCGAAGGATGTCGTGCTCACCCGCGGCACGCTGAGGCTGTATCACTACCACCCCATGTCGGATGAGATCTACCGGGTACCGATCCTCATCGTGATGGCGACCACGAACAAGGCTTTTCTGTTCGATCTGGCGCCGGGTCAGAGCATGGTCGAATTCCTGCTCAAGGCTGGCTTCGACGTTTACGTCATCGATTGGGAAGCGCCGACGCCGGAAGAACGCGGCCTGACATTGCAAACCTACACGCAGGATTTCATTCCCGCGTGCGTCAGTGCGGTGCAGGCGCGGTCGGGCGAAACCGACGTGTCGATCGTGGGCTATTGCATGGGTGGCGTGCTGTCGCTGATCTATGCCGCTACCCACACCGACGGCCCCTTGAAAAACCTCGCGTGCCTGACGACGCCGGTGGACTGGCGCGGCATGGAACTGAACCGAATCTGGTCGGACGAACGCTACTTCGACGTCGATCAGCTGGTCGACACTATGGGCATTATTTCAGCCGACTTCATCGCCAACGGTTTCGAGATGCTGCGCCCGGCGAGCCGCACCGCCGGTCGCGCGCGGGTGTGGGAGCAGATGTGGAACGATGACTTCGTCAAATCGTATCGGGCCTTCGAGCGCTGGGGTAACGAAACGCTGCCGCTGGCGGGCGAGTACTTTCGCGAGACGACCAAGGAACTGCTCTGGCGCAACAAGCTGTTCACGTCGGAACTCGTCGTCGGCGGCAAACCCGTCAAGCTTGCCAACATCAAAGTGCCGGTGTTGCACGCGATCGCCGAACACGATCACATCTGCCCGTATGAAGCGAGCAAACCGCTGCTCGAACGCATTGGTTCAACCGACAAGGAAGAGATCATGCTGAAGGGCGGCCACGTCAGCCTGATCGCAGGACCGAATGCCGTGAAGCGGATGTGGCCGCGTCTTTCGAACTGGCTCGCGGAGCGCTCTGTATGAACAAGAGAACGCTCGATCGTTATCCCCGCACCGTCACGTGCGGCGAGGCCGAAATCGAACTCTCGCTGATGAACGGCGCGGACCACACCGCGGTATTGTCGTTCGCCCGGCATCTGCCGCCGCACGACCTGTTGTTCATGCGGCGGGACATCTCGCAGCCGAAAGTGCTCACCGCGTGGGTCAACGAAATCGAAAGTGGCGCCATCACCAGCCTGTTGGCGCGCCACAACGGCGACATCGTCGGCTGTACCGGTGTGGTCTGCGATACGCAGTCGTGGTCGCCGCACGTCGGTGAACTGCGGGTGGTGGTCGCACCGCGCATGCGCGAAAACGGCCTGGGCCGCGTGCTGATTCAGGAGAGTTTTCTCGCCGCATTGAGTCTGGGTCTGGAAAAGCTGGTAGCACATATGACGGCCGACCAACGCGGTGCGATCGGCGTCTTCGAAGGTATGGGGTTTCGCGTCGAAGCGCTGCTGCGCGACCATGTGCGCGACCCGAACGGCGTGAAGCACGACATCGTCATCTTGAGCCACGACGTCGCGAAGTTTCAGGCACAGATGGAAGCCTACGGATTGCTCGACGCCCTGTGAAGGAAGCCCGACGCTTGCCCGTTAGTCGGGCAACGACGCCACAGTGAATTTGACTTTTGTCGCCTCTTCGGACACGTCCCACAGTTGTCTCGCGACGCTCTCCGCGCGCGACACAAAACTCGATTGCACCTTGCGCGGGCTACCGCGCGTCTCGCCGGGACCGTCCGGTCCGATGTAATCGCCACCTTGTACGTGTGCGGCGAAACCTGCATAGAGCGTCGGCAGCGCACCTTCGGCAGCCGACTGACTGACAATCGAACTCAGTGTTCGAACCAGCGACTCGCCGAGTGGCCAGTTCAGCATCCGCGAACTCGCATACGGCAGGTTGGTCGCCGCGATGCCCGGATGGCAGGCAACCGCCATGACGTCTACACCGGCAGCGCGGCAGCGCCGATCCAGTTCATACGTAAACAGCAGATTTGCCAGCTTGCTCTGCGCATAGGCGAGGAACGGGTCGTAGAACAGCCTGCCGTGGAGGTTGAAAAAATTGATGAAGCCGAAGTGATGCGCAAGGCTCGATACGGTGACGATGCGGGCGCCGGGTGTCGCCGCCAGTCTCGGAAACAGCAACGCCGTCAGCGCGAAATGTCCCAGATGATTGGTAGCGAACTGTGTTTCGAAACCGTCTTCCGTGTCGCGCCGCGGAATGGCCATGACACCGGCGTTGTTGACGAGCACGTCGAGGCGCTCGCAGCGCCGGCTGAGATCCTTCGCACAGGCACGCACCGACGCCAGCGATGAAAGATCTAAAGTTGCGGTCTCAACCAACTGACTGCCACTGGCTATACGCACGACATCGGCCGCTTCGGCCGCGCGCGTGACGTCGCGGCTGGCGATGATGACCCGCGCGCCCTGCTGAGCCAGTGCTTTGGCCGCTTCCAGACCGATTCCGCTGTTGCCACCGGTCACGACGATGGTGCGGCCGGTTTGTTTGTCGAGATCGCTGACGCGCCACACCATGTGAACTTCCTCTGGTGCCGGATGATGTTCGAAGCCCTATCGAAGTGCGTATTGTGCCCGACTTATGTACCGCGCACGGTGATGTTGCTGTTCACGTGGCTCGCACCGTCGAACTACCCCGCCTGCTCGGCGCGTGCTCGCGCCTGGCGTACGCCCTCCAATGCCTTCTCCGCCAACTGCTCGTAGTTCTTCGAGATGGCCGCCACCTTCGCTTCGGCGTCTTCGCCCAACGTCGCGGCTTTCATTGCATCGAAACCCTGCTGCAGACATTCCATGAAGAAATCGGGATCCGGAACCATCGTGCGGCACGACGTGAAGCTGATCGTCAATTCGCCGTAGTAACTCATCACCGGAATGATCAGCCCCATGTTGTGAACGATCGGACCGTAGCCCACCGTCGTGATCGTCTCGCAGCCCATCGTGTACAGCGGCACCAGCGGTCCCGGCACATTGGTGATGGAACAGTTGAACGGCGGCGCGGTGCCATCGCCGCGAGCGTACTCCGCCGTTATCCTGGCCGCGAGATTCTGCAGCGCCGCAGGATAAAAGTCGCCATAGCGAGTCATCAGTTCGGCACCGACCGCGTTCGCCATGACTTTCGCGTTTCGCGTCACGTCGCGCACCGCCTCGAGGCGCTGTTTCGGATCGGCGATATGCGTGCCGATCGCAACAAACATCGCGCTGACCTGATTACCCATCGAATAATCAGCTTTGTCCTTGCGGGTACTGATCGGCGCCATCGCAACGAGCGGGTCGGCCGGCAGTTCCTGTTTGGCATCCAGATAGGCACGCAACGCACCGCCACAAACCGCCAGCACCACGTCGTTGACGGTCGCGTTGGGCACCGCACTCTTCATCGCGCGGACTTCATCGAGCACGAATCGTTTGAATCCAATAACGCGATGCGCGGACACCGGCCCGTTGAAACGCGTCTTCGGGACTGGCCGTGCTTGCGGCGGTGCCGGCGGCGGTTGCGGCGCGCCCGCAAGATGTCGTTGGGAGTTCGCCGAGGCGCTGATCAGTTCGGCGAGCTGAATCGGGCGCAGCAGGTTGTTGCTATACACGCGCATCATCAATTCAACGTCACCGGGCACGGCATCCGGTCGCCAGGCCTGCTTGGGCGGTTTTACTTCGGTCATCTCCGGCGTGAGATCCGCCAGGGCCATCGCCATCTCCACGCCGGATTGGCCGTCGATAGCACAGTGATGCATCTTCATCAGCAGCCCGATGCAGCCGCTCGGCACGTTTTCGAGCCGGTCGAGCCCATGAATCAAATAGGCCTCCCACAGCGGTCGAGTCATATCCAGCGGGCGGCTCAATATGCGCGCGGCAAGCGTGTAGAACTGCCGCCAGTCGTGCGGTTCCGGCAAGCCGACTTCGCGCAGGTGGTATTCGAGATCGAAGTCGCCGTCCTCAATCCAATACGGGCGATCGAGACTGAACGGCACGTTGACGAGACGCCGCCGCGCGGTCGGCATCAGGTGCAGGCGCTCTTGATAGAAACGCGTCATCATCTCCAGCGTCAACGGACCATACGGCGATTTCGTCGGATCGAGAATCGCAACCGAGCCAACGTGCATCGGCGTGGCAGGCGAATCCTGATACAGGAACGACGCATCCTGTGAAGTCAACTGGCGCAGCATGCTCGCCTCCTGTCTGTCTACATCGTCGCGTGCTTCAGCGTGTCGAACGAATCGTCCAGCGCCTCGGCCAAACGTTCGGGATCGGGCAGCGTTTCGCGGCAGCCGCACACCGACACGGTAATGCCGCCGCAGTAGCTGAACACCGGAAAGATCAACCCGACGCCATCGGAGATCGGCCCCATGCCGAACATCCGATCGAGCCGCGCACCCGACATGTACAGCGGCTTCTGCGGACCCGGTACGTTGGTGACGACACAGTTGAATGCCGGTGCGTCCCGCGCCGCCGCCGCGCCCGAGTTGCTGTACAAACGCGCCGCCAACGCCGCGACGCGCGGCGGCACGAAACGGTCGTAATCCGTCATCAGACGCGCACCGATCGCGCTGGTGAACAGCTTGGAATTGTGGGTGCTGTCACGCACCGCGGCCAGACGGTCGACCGGACTGTCGATATGCGTGCATAACGACGCCAGCATCGCGGCGACCCGATTGCCTTCGGTGTTCTTCTCGTCTTGTGTGCGTACGTTGATCGGCGCCATCGCAATCAACGACTCGTCCGGCAGTTCGGTTTTATCCGACAGATACTTTCGCAGCGCGCCACCCACGACCGCCAACACGACATCGTTGACCGTCGCCCCTTTGACCGCCTGTTTGATACGCCGCATGTCGCCGAGATCGTAGCGCCGGGCATCGAATACACGGTGCGGTGTGACGCGACCATTGAAACGCGTGCGGGGCACCGGACCGATCGGCGTCGGCGGCTTGTCGCGAAACCGCTCCGCGGCACGCCGCATCGCCGGCACCGCCCGCGACCAGACCTCGACCGCACGAAATGGTTGCATGAAGTTGTTCAGCGCACTGCGCGACATCAACTCGAACGGCGCCGGTTCCGGCTCGCCGTGCCACGGCGTTAGCGGCGCGGGGATCGATTCGCCCGACGCAGTGAGATCATGCAGCACTTCGGTCAGCGCGGCGCCGGACGCGCCGTCGATTGCTGCGTGATGAATCTTCAGCAGTAACCCGAATGTACCCGGCGGTATCCCGTCGATCGCGCGCAAGCCGCTGATGACCGTCAGTTCCCACAGCGGCTTGCTGCGATCGAGCGGATACGAATGCAACCGCGCCGCCTGCCTGCAGAACTGCCGCCAGTCGCCCGGCGGCGGCAGCGCCACATGGCGCACGTGGTATTCCAGATCGAAGTCGCGATCCTCGATCCAGTACGGATAGTCGGTATCGCCCGGCACCTCGACGAGCTTTCGGCGAAAACATTTGGCCAAGTGTAAGCGCCGTTCGATATTGGAGAGGATGTCGCGAAACAGTACGCGCCCTCCCGACGCTGTCGATTGGTCGTACAACGAGAGCGTCGCGACATGCATATGCGCACTCGGCGTCTCGCTGTAGATGAATGAAGCATCCTGCGCACTCAGTTGCTGCATGGCTTCCTCCGCGCGTCGAAGACGTTTATCCGAACACCAAATGCTGCGCGCTACAACGTTGCGATCGCCACCTCAGAGGCGCAATCTGCCAAGAGTCGCTGTGCCGCAATGCAAACGGCGATGCGCAATCGGTTCCGTACTCGGTTGACAGGACGCCGCGCCGATGCCGATGTTCGTGATGATCAGTCATCTCACCGACGAGGGCCGCAAAACCCTGCAGGATCGCCCCGAGCGGCTGCGCGAGGTGAACGCCGAGGTCGAGGCGATGGGCGCGCGAATTCATGCGCAGCATGCGTGCCTCGGCGGTTTCGATTTCGTCAACATCATCGAAGCGCCCAGCAATGACGCGATGATGCGCATCTCGATCGAACTGGGTGCGCGCGGAACCATTCGCATCGAAACCCTGGTGGCCATGCGCATCGACGCATATGTTGGTGTGCTGCAGGGGAACTCCTAGACGCGCTGTTGAAGGGGGATGGACACGACATGGTCCACTACGTCATGTTGCTGAACTACAACGTCGATGGCTTCAGGGCCGTGCAAAACGATCCGCGCGCGCTGCGCGCCGTTGAAGATACGTTGGCGCGTTGGGAAGCCAAAGTGGTCAGCAACTTCTACCTGATCGGCGAGCACGATCAATGTCTGATCGTCGACGCGCCGGATAATCTCAAGCCGTATCAGGCGGCGCTCGCCAACGAGCTCAGTGCGACGGCAGATACCCGCATCTTGCCGGCGATCGATCTGCCGCTGTTCCAGGAATTGCTGGAGCGCAACTTTCACATCGAAGGTCCGCACGCGTGGCAGATCAGTTGGTGGGCAAAAGCGCTGCGCGTAATGTTTCGCTACAAAACGTACGCGCAGTACATACGGCGATACTGTAAACCGATCGCCGTACACGGACGCCATCACTTCAAGGCGCTCGACGGACCGTGCATCGTCGTTGGCAATCACACCAGCCTTGCCGACAGCATGGGCATCCTGTGGGGGCTGCCACAACGCATCAAACTGAACGTTTACTCCGGTGCCGCCGCCG
The DNA here is from genome assembly GCA_963735085.1 of uncultured Gammaproteobacteria bacterium. Lineage (GTDB taxonomy): Bacteria > Pseudomonadota > Gammaproteobacteria > Pseudomonadales > Azotimanducaceae > DATJGR01. Next base: position 113,033 of record CAVTJP010000002.1, on the reverse strand, counting down.
ACCGCTGGTTCGTGAAGCGCACCGACAAGCCCGATCTGATTCTGAAACCGTGGTATCAGTCGCTGGCGATGGGTTCGTTTCCCATTCAGCGCGGCGGTGGATCCCGTGCGCTCGATTACTCCAAGTGGCTGCTCGACAAGGGCTGCAATCTGATCATCTTTCCCGAAGGGACGCGCTCCACCAGTCGCACGATGGCGAAGTTCCGTCACGGCGTGGCGATCCTGGCGCTCGAGAAAAACGTGCCGGTCGTGCCCTGCTATCTGACCGGCTTCAACAAAATCAAACCGAAAGGCTCGCGCGAGATGTCGCCTGCGCCGTGCAGCGTCAATTTTCTGAAGCCGATCCATTTCGCGCCCGGCACCGAAGTGCCCGACGCAACCCGGATGATCTACGACGCGCTGAATACGGTTCATCAGCAGGTTCACGAGCACGGTCCGCACGCGGCACGCGAGGCGAGTAACGCGACCTGACAGTGTGTCCGCGCCATCATCGAGGGCCTTGCGCGGCAGAGGCTTAACGATGAACACGTCGGAGCAGGTAGACTCGTCCAATCCAGTATGCGGAGACAACGAATGTCCGACCTCGACGCGTTTCGCAAGGAGACCCGTTCCTGGCTGCAGGCGAATTGCCCCGAAGGCGCGCGCGGCCCAGGCCAGATCGCCAGCGGCAGCACCAAGATCAAGCTCGAACCCGACGTTGCACAATGGCTGTCGCGGATGGCCGAACGCGGCTGGACGGCGCCGACGTGGCCCACCGAATACGGCGGCGGCGGCTTGAGTCCCACGGAGGCGCGCGTGCTGCAGGACGAAATGGCGCGCATCCACGCGCGGACGCCGCTGATGGGCATGGGCCTTGCGATGATCGGTCCGACGTTGCTGGAATTTGGCACCGCCGATCAGCGCCAGCGCCACCTGCCGAAGATCGTCCGCGGTGAAGTGCAGTGGTGCCAGGGTTATTCAGAACCGGGTGCCGGCTCGGACCTCGCGTCCCTGCGCACCCGCGCGCAGGCCGACGGCGATCAATTCGTCATCAACGGCCAGAAGATCTGGACGTCGGGCGGCATGACCGCCGATTGGATGTTCGCGCTGGTGCGCACCGACCCCGATGCACCGAAGCACGACGGCATCAGCTTCGTGTTGTTCACGATGGACCAGCCCGGTGTCAGCGTGCGTCCGATCCGTCTGATCAGCGGCAACTCGCCGTTCTGCGAAACGTTCCTCGACAACGTGATTGCCAGCAAAGCGGATCTGGTGGGTGAACTGAACAAAGGCTGGACGGTTGCCAAACGGCTGCTGCAATTCGAGCGCTCCGGGATCGGCGGCTTGAGCGGCGGGCAACGCGGCAGCGTTGGGAGTGACCTCGTCGACGTCGCACGCAAATATTTCGGTTCCGACAAGCAGGGCCGCATCGACGATGTCGCGGCGCGCGAGCGCGTGTTGCAGTTCAACGTCGACAGCGCTGCGTTTCGTCTCACCGTCAAGCGTGTTACCGAAGAGAATAAATCGAACCGCACGCCTGGTGATGCAACGTCGATATTCAAACTGGTCGGCGCCACATTGCAGCGCGACGGCGCCGATCTGAAGCGCGATCTGATGGGCACGCGCGGTGTCGGCTGGGACAGCGACATATTCGAACCCGACGAACTGGAAGCCACCCGCCAATGGCTGTGGAGCCGCACCACGACGATCTACGGCGGCACCAACGAAGTACAGCGCAACATCATTGCCAAACGCGTGCTAGGCCTGCCCGACTGACCCGCCACGACGATGCCTTCGGCAAACACCTTACGCATCGATAAGCCGGCGTTGCGCGCCAGATACGCACAAGAGCGCGCGAAGCGCCTGCGCCCGGACGGCAATGGCCAATATCGGGAGTTGAAGGGACAGCTGGCGCATTACCTGGAGGATCCGTACACGCCGCGCAGCGACCGTGTGCCCCTCAACGATCACGTTACCGTGGCGTTCATCGGCGGCGGCTTCGCCGGGCTCGTCACCGGTGCACGGCTGGTGGAAGCCGGTATCACCGATGTGCGCGTCATCGAGAAAGGCGGCGACTTCGGCGGAACATGGTATTGGAACCGCTACCCCGGCGCCCAGTGCGACACCGCCGCGATGGTGTACATGCCGTTGCTCGAAGAAACGCGCCACATGCCGACAGAGAAGTACACACACGCGCCGGAGATTCTGGAGCACTGCCAGCGCATCGGCCGGCAGTTCGGCTTGTACGACAACGCATTGTTTCACACGCAGGTCACGGGTCTCGAATGGGACGACACGCGCTCCGTGTGGATCATCCGTACCAACCGCAATGACGAATTCACTGCGCGGTTCGTCGCCATGGGCACCGGCCCGCTGCATGTCCCCAAGCTGCCCGGAATTCCCGGCATCGAGACGTTCAAGGGGCATTCGTTCCATACCAGCCGCTGGGACTACGACTACACCGGCGGCGATCCGCATGGCGAACCGATGGTCGGCCTGATGGACAAGCGCGTCGCGATCATCGGCACCGGCGCCACCGCCGTGCAGTGCGTGCCGCATCTAGCGCAGTCGTGCCGGGAACTGTATGTGTTTCAGCGCACGCCTTCGTCGGTCGACGTGCGCAGCAATCATCCCACCGACCCGAAGTGGTTCGATTCGATTGCCACCGAGGGATGGCAGGCACGCTGGCTCGAAAATTTCACCGCCAACCAGACCGGTGGACACGCGGCCGAGGACCTCGTGATGGATGGCTGGACCGATCTGTCGCGTCGGATCCGCGAGCGCATTTCGTCATTGGCACCGGATCAGATGACGCCGCGCAACATGCTCGCCGCGTACGAGGATGCCGACTTCGAAAAGATGGAGGAGATCCGTCACCGCGCGGATGCCATCGTGAAGGACACCGATACCGCCGACAAGCTGAAAGCCTGGTACGGCCAACTCTGCAAACGACCGTGCTTTCACGACGAATACCTGCAGGCTTTCAACACCCCGGGTACACATCTGATCGACACCGACGGCAAAGGCGTCGAGGCGATCACCGAGAACGGCGTGATGGTGGCCGGTCACGAATACCCGGTCGACTGCATCATCTACGCATCGGGCTTCGAAGTGGGAACGGCCTATGCGCGGCGCGCCGGCTACGACATGGTGGGCCGCGACGGCCTGAAGCTCTCTGACTATTGGGCTGAGGGGATGCGCACCCTGCACGGCATCCACGTTCACGGCTTCCCGAACGCATTCATCGTGCAACCCACACAGGGTGCCAATCTGATCTCCAACGTACCGCACAACCTGACCGAGTCGGGCAGGACCATCGCAACCGTGATCAAGCACGCGCTCGATCGCGGAATCAATGAGGTGGAAGTGACCGAAGCGGCCGAGCAGGCGTGGATCGAGCTGCTGTTGACCGGCGCCGGTCGCATGATTGGGTCACCGGATTGCACACCGGGTTACTACAACAACGAAGGTCAGGACCCCGGACCCGCGGCACGGCTGCACGTGGGCCATCCTGGTGGCGCGATGGCCTTCTTCAAGCACATCGATCAGTGGCGCAACTCAGGGGACTTCGAAGGGCTTGAATTCAAAGCGTGAGCAGAGGGTCAGAGTGCTTCATTCAACATACAGCCGCGGCTTGTTGTTGGAGTGAAGCACTCTGACCCTGTATTCACCCGTACGGCAGCGACGAGTCCTTCATGAAGCGCAACATCATGCCCGCTCGAATCGAACCACATCGACTCGGTCTTCGGGCTGTCGCTGAGGCCGACCATGGCGTCCGGGTAGCTCCAAGGGCAGGCCGACGTGAACCCTGAAAGTGCTGCCTGTCGTCCTGGAATTGAGATCGAACCTGCTTTTGCGGTACATGGCGGCCCCCGCCCGACGTCAGGCGGGCAGACCGTAGTCGCCAACGGGCCGGCAGTACAGTGGCATGACTGTCGGGCAGCCCTCGATGGCCGGGGTGGAAACAGCGCGCACTCGCCCCGCTTTCATTTCACGCACGGACTGCGGCAACTCGGCTGCGAGATCACGTTTGGCGTCGTAGGCCGCGAGTTCGGCTTTGCCAATGGGTTTACTCTTCGACGACACGGCGAATCTCCTTCAGTTTTCGACCGGTGAGGTTATCGGTCTTCGCTTTGGCGTAGAGCGTTAGCTAAACCCCTTCTTTGCTGACTCGATGCGGGCGCCCGGCTATCCTGGGTTTGATGGGCACGTAGATGTAGAACGTACCCATGCCTGTGTGCGGATCGAAGGCATCGTCGTAGTACTCGAAGTCCGCGCCATCCTGCTCGAACTCCGAATTGGGCAGCCACTCACCGAAGATGGTTTGCACCATCCTGGGCAGATTCGGGCCGATGCCGCCGTCATACGCAAATACGGCGTACTCATGTGCAGGCAACGTCACGCCGATCATCCCCTCGGGAATATCGTCTAGGCTCGTCACCTCCACGGCCGCAACGTAGGTGAACCGGTCCGGATCGCGCGGGCCTTCTTCCGGCAGGCAGCAGATGCCGTAAGTGGCGGTGCCCAGCTGATTGGGCACTTCTGCGATTCGCGGTGCGAATCGGCTCCACAGTTGCCCGATATCGCTGGTCGCGCCGGGCGCGAACTCGCCGGCGCAGCCAATGGCCAGCAGCGCGGCGCGTTGCCTGAAAGTGACGTTCAACGATTCTGCTTTCGGGTTCTCACGCATGATCAGTTTCCTTTGCAGCGGCAGGTGGAAGTGTTGGGCGTTGCGCCGGTAGGTAGTCGGGGAAATATCGAACTGTTTCCGGAAGGCGCGGGTGAACGCTTCGTTCGATGCGAAACCGCACGCGAGGGCGATGTCGAGAATCGAATCTCCGCCTGTCGCGAGCAACTGCACGGCATGGCTCAACCGACGCTTGCGAACGTAGCTCATCACGCTGTCGTTGAAGGTCGCGCGAAACAGCCGGGCAAAGTGGTAGGGCGAAAGATGGCTCGCCTGCGCGATACATGCCAGGTCGATGGACCCGCCGAGCGACGCTTCGATGGCGTCCAGCGCGCGCTGCATGCGCTTGTGGCTGCGTTCCTTCATCGGCGCAGTGTGCAACGTCAGCGAGCCGGGCGCTTGATCTTACGTGCTCAACGGCAGCTTCGCTGACATGGGTCGATCGACTCCGAGCCTGACGTGGGAGCGTTATATGGCGCCCACACAACAACCGCAGACTACATCGCCTCTTGTGGCAGCCCCTTTACCAAGTCGTTAGGAATTGATGCCGCCAAGCTAACGTCGAGCAGCCCTGGCTCGACCTTGACGGCCGCGACGCCGTCGATCACTTCCGCGCAGCCTCGATCCAATATCGAATTGCGCTGGGTCCCAACGCGGGCCGCAAGGCACTGGCATTGGAACGCCTGGGCCAGAACGCTGCCGGCCAGGTGGTTTATGCACTGAAGACCGCGCAGTGGACAGCACCAGCCAGCGCGGCCAGCAATGACCGCGTCGATCAGTCGTGATTCTCGTCTTTGTCACCGTCGTGCGCGCACAGATTGGTCAGAGCCATCAGCTGGGTCTTCACCTTGACATATTCTTCCTGCGTCATGGCGCCGCCGTCGAGGGCCGCCTTCAGGTCGATCAACTGCTGTCCAACCGACACATCACCAAGGCGAATTGCGACACTCTCACCGTTCCAGCAGCCCACTATCGTAAGAGACAGCAGGATGAGCGTTGCCACATTTATCAGAATCTTCACGCAACCTCCCCAATTCGGCGCCCAGTTATTCTACCGTCAGCGCCGTGCCGCGTGAATCACCGCGCTTCGCAGGAATGATCGGAGCCGATCAGATATGACGTCGATGGATAGTGCAGAAGACCAACGTTCTGCTTCACCGCCGCGTGCTGTACGGTAGCCACCAGCACCCGTGGAGTTCAGCACCGAATCACAGAAGGCACGCTATCTGAAGCCGTGCAGATGGTCGTGCCGGGCGTATTCACAGGACGACGTGGAAGCCGCTCTTGCGGTAGCACAGCAGATTGGCAGTGTCCCTATCGAGTGCAGCGAGGCGCTGCGTACCCACCGACACCGCAAAGTTCTCGATGGGGCGCAGCCAGCAGGGAACGTAGCCGAAATAGAGCCCGATCCGCGGCTCAGATGTATTGTTGGCACCGCCGGAGTGCATTACGCGTCCGCTGTACAGGAGGGCCGATCCTGCTGGCATTTCGGCGTACGCGACTTCTGCCGCGCGCGGCTCGCGTAGTGTTTCCCAGCGATGGCTGCCCGGAACGACCACCGTGGCGCCGTTATTGCGATGGAAATCGGTGAGTGCAATGTTGGCGCTGAAGAGGATGTCGCCGGCAATCGGCGCCCGGCGCCAGGAATCGCCGTCGCGGTGAAAACGCTGCCTCGCTTCCCCCTGGCCGATCGCCATCAATTCGCCCGTTGAGACGATCACCCGATCCCCCAGCCGTGCACGTGCCAGGTCGAGCAACCGGACGTCGCTCAGCACATCGACCACGACATCGGAATATTTGAGCAGACCATGGAAGCGCTTGGTGGTGAATCCCGTGAACGCATCCGGTTGTGCCTCGTCGTTATGGCCCCACACCATGCCCGCCATGGCGCGCTCGAAATCTGCCCGCAGCTGCGCAATCGTCGCGCACGGCAGCATATCCAGTGCGATCACACCGCCGTCGCGTTCCATCGCTGCCAACAGCCCGGTGCGATCCGATGCGGGCAAACGCTCGAGTTCTGCCATGGCACTGCCTGAGGTGGCGAGGATGTGCAGGTTCGCGTGTCGGCGCGCGCTGCGCAAGGCTACATCTGACGAAACAGCGTCGCGTAGGCCGCGCTCATGGGCCACGCTTTGCGATGCTGCTTTAGCTTCAGCATCGGTTGCGATAACGCGTTTCATCGTGGTCTCCTGCAATAGGTTCTCCAGACTACGCGGCATCCGAACGCTGGGTGCGTCGATGCGACGAACACCCGAATTGGTCGACCGAATCCGTCGTAGTGACGAGCCGACGGGGCATCACGGGAGATGGGTATGAGCCGTTGGCTGAAGCTAACCCTCGGCGCAGGGATAGTGCTGGCGATGCTGGCCGGCAGCTATGTGTTCTACGCAACGCAAGTGGCCAACCCGCGAGTGATACGCGAACTGCGCAGCGATCCGAATGGCGCACGCGCACAACACGTGCTGCTGCTGACGTTCGCAAACGGCACGCGCATTCCTGTGAACTATCTGCGCGAAGGCGCGCGTGTCTACTTGGGCGCAGACGGCGGCTGGTGGCGACGCTTTCGTGATCCCGGCGCGCCCGTCACGTTGTACGTGCGCGGTGAAACGCTCACCGGGCACGCCACCGCGGTGCTGGGCAATCCCGCCTATACACACGAGATATTTGCGCGGCTGCGTCCGGCGACCCCGACCTGGTTGCCGGACTGGTTGAACGGCGTGCTGGTCGTGATCACGCTGGACAAACGTGTTGAATAAAATTAAGTAAGATACTGATAATTAATATATTTATGTTCCAAAAAATGTTGAGAGCTTTCGGTATTGGGAGAGGGGCGCCATGAGACTGGGCGCATTGCTGGGCCCGATTGCGGATGCCACGCAACCGCAATCCCTCGCCGAACAGGCGCGCCGCTGTTCCTGGGTTCGTGGGGTAACGGCGTGGAACGTGCCGCGCGATCGTTCGATGGCTGGATTGCATCGGCGAATTACCGCACGCCCGACGAGGTAGTTGCGGCGCTTGCGCGATATCGCACGGCCGGGGGCGGACGTGCGATCGTCTCCACGATCCAGCTGCCGGCAATTTCCGATCTCGGCGAACTCAAAGCCAGGCTCGACCGGTTTGCAGCCGCGGGATTCGACGATGCAGTGGTGATGTTCCTGCCCGGCGGGCCGACGCCTGCGCAGATCCGCCGACTCGTACCGTAGCGAACGGCGAACGTACTTCCGCGCTACCCGGAGTTTCCACCGATGCCCGAGCGGCGCAGGCTACAATGACGTCGCGATCATTCACGGAGCAGTGCGATGTCTGAGTCCGATTCGGGTATCAAGTGGGACAACGAACGCACCAACAAGGACTGGCGCGATGCGTGGCGCATCGACGTCAAGCAGGATCCGCATTCCATTCCGCTGCCGAAGTTGAATCCCGCCCATGGCGACCTGTTCGAAGCGAACGCGGCGTTGCCGTACTTCGAACGGTTGCGCGCCGAAGCGCCGGTGCATTACTGCGAAGACAGTCAGTTCGGCCCGTATTGGTCGATCACCAAATTCGACGACATCAAGTACGTCGATTCGAATCACGACCTGTTTTCTTCTGACATCCGCAATGGCGGCATTCGGTTGGGCGGCCGGCCGTTGGAAGGCGAACCAGATCCGATGTTCTATCTGCCGATGTTCATCATGGAGGATCCGCCGAAGCACGACGATCAGCGCAAAGTGATCGCGCCGATGTTTACGCCTCGGCACCTGCAAACGCTGGAAACCCTCATTCGTGAGCGGGCGGGAAAGATTCTCGATGCGTTACCGGTGGGTGAAGATTTCAACTGGGTGCGGCATGTGTCCGTCGAACTCACGGGACAGATGCTCGCCACGTTGTTCGACATTCCCCAGGAAGATCGCCACTTGCTCATCCACTGGTCGGATACGGTGGAGCGCATCGGCGACCCCGACTACTTCGAAACGCCGCAAGAGGCATTCCAGGAATTATGGAAGTGTTGGCAGTATTTCGATGCGGTGTGGAAGGAGCGCATCAAGCGCAATGAACCGGGGCAGGACCTCATCTCGTTTCTCGTGCATGGCGAGTCGACCAAGAACATGGCGCCCAATGAATTTCTGGGAAACATGCTGCTCTTGATCGTGGGTGGCAACGACACCACACGCAATTCGATCTCGGGTGGCGTATTGGCGCTCAACCAGTTCCCGTCGGAATACGAGAAGCTGCGGCGGGATCCTGGCCTCATTCCCAACATGGTGGCCGAGATCATTCGATTCCAATCGCCCGTCGCGCACATGTGTCGCACAGCCATGGCAGACACGGAGATCCGCGGTCAGAAGATCAAGAAGTTCGATAAAGTCGCCATGTGGTATGTGTCGGGCAATCGCGATGAGGAGGCGATTCCCAATGCGAACTCCCTCGTCATCGACCGCGCAAACGCGCGCCAGCATCTGTCATTCGGGTTCGGCATTCACCGCTGCGTGGGAAATCGTCTGGCGGAAATGCAGCTGAAGACCATCTGGGAAGAAGTCACCAAGCGCTTTTCCAAGGTAGAGGTTGTCGGCGAACCGAAGTATCTCAATTCGAGCTTCATTCGCGGCATTACCGATCTGCCGGTGCGAGTGCATCCGAGATAGACGCGAGCCTGAGTGAGACCGACCGGAAGGTCAGCGCGCGAAGAAGGAACTCACTGGTAGAGCGGCGACGAGTCCTTCATGAAGCGCAGCATCATGCGTTGCGTGACGATGAGTTTGCCCGATGCGTCGTGCGCGCTTGAATCGAACCACATCGATTCGGTCTTCGGGCTCTCGCTGAGTGCAACCACCCGTGCCGACACCACGTAGGTGCGGTCCTGCAGAACAGGTCCGTTATGGTGCGCGACCTCGATCGCACCAAACAGACCGACGCCACCTGTCTTGCCGATCGCTTCGGTAACGCCGCGCATTGGCGGACCCCACAACAGTTCGACCAGCAGCGACGGCGGCGCGATTGGCCCACCCCATGGCGATTCATCGGCGTACCACGGCAGCGGCGCGCTGATCAGGCCAGCATCGAGCCGTTGCCGGAACTGCTTTGCGTTGACCGCCAGCGTGTATTCGCCCAACGATTGACCGATCTGAAGCGGCTTCAGGATGCGCAGTGACGCAGGGTCTGCGGGCTTCAGATCGCGAACGTTCAGCGCCGAGCGGCTGTGGTCGTACATCGACGCGGTGCCGGCCGACACCTGCATACCATCGTCGCGGAACATCGCGACCTCGATCTGGCTCTGCCGTGGCCGCGGTGCCGCGAGCGCGACGCGCACGGCTTCACCGTCCACGGTGGCATTGATGAAGTAGAGCGACAGCGCGCCACGTTCGAACCACTCGGGGCCGAAAGTATCGACCAGCGCAGACGCGTACTGGTCCATATGAATGTTGCCTGCGACGGTGCCGCCCCGAAAACCCAGTTTCGCCGCGGTCGCATCGTCGTGGATGCTGCCGCGGCCGGCGTCGGCAGACCAGTTGCGCGCACGCCACAGAGAACCCTCGATCAGGCTCGAATCGGTCATGACTGTCGACCTTTCAGGTGTTCCAACTCAAATAGCCAATCAGCACCGCAAGACTCAGAAAGATCAGCGCTACGCTGGCAAACATTTGCTTCTCGGCACGGGTGTGTCGCGCGATGAACGCCTGCGTCTCCGCCGCGCTCATGCGTTCTACCGCCAACGTAAGCCTGTAGCGCGTGTTGGCATCGGGTCGCTTCGGCAGCACCGAAAACAGTTCCGGTGTTTCCTTCAGACGATCATAGACATTTTGAAAGGACAATCCCGTGTACTCCTCCAGCAGGCTTGCAGTCAGCGCTTGTTTGGGGTGTTCGCGAAACGCATTCACCAGCGTTTTCAGCGTGTCGCCGCGACCGCAAAATCGCAGGCGAGTCATCGGAACGGATGCAGGACGGGCCATGGCAGTGGTCTTTCGATTGCAGCGTGAGCGGAACCCATCGATCGGACGACGGCGTACGTCTCGAATGATGCCGTGCTTGGCGCCAATAGAACAGACGTTCGGCAAATGCACGGTCCAAGACGACCACGACCCTCAGACAACGCCTGCCGGCATGCCCCAATGCCGTCGAATGGGTCGCGTCCCGGGTCGCCCGACCTGTTTCCAATAGCCCCACATCGACGATTCGATGCCCAAGCGATAGATCGGGTCGTCGAGATCGAATGCGCCGAATCGAATTGCCCGATGAACGCGAGTACGCAGTTGTGAATCGTCGATGCGTTCAGCGCGACCCGCGATGCGAAACTCTTCGTCGTTCGCCGCAAGAAATGCATGCAGCACATAACGCCCGTCGCGATCGAGATCGCGGCGTTTCGGCGTCGACGCACCGACACTCAGATAGACGCCAGGCGCGCAGAAAATCGGGCAAACCGGCGCCAGATGCAGGGCCTGATGCACCGTCGCGATGAATCCGATTGCGATGCCGTCATGCTGCGTCAACAACCGGATACCCGCGGCCGCGAAGTCCGGGGCGACGCGCTGAAACTCGGTCCAATTCATCGTCGCGTTCTCCATTGCACACCGCTACAGACGTTTCCACGCACGCAACGTCGTCATTGCATCCAACGTCCACCGGCCCCGCCATTCGATCATCGCCCCTTCGCTCGGTGGTTCGAAGCGAACTGGCCAGCCGCCGTCGGCGCATTGGCTGGCCATCAGATCATCCAGATGGCGTTCGAGCAAGGTATCGTCGAAGACTTCGCGTGCTGGGTGATCGGGATGTGGCACAAAATGCAGTGGCGTGACGCCGTAACGTTTCACAGGCGTCTCGGCTACGAAGAATGGGGCATCGTCGAGAGCCCTTCGCAGCCGCCCCAGCGCGGCTGATCGAAACTCACCGGACGGCAGTATTGCGGCGAACTGGACCGCGTACAGCAGGTGATGCGCTTCATCGATGTGCGCGGTCTCAAGGTGGCGCATGCACTGCGCTCTGGCGTGATCCAGCCATGGGTGGGACACGCCATGCCAGTCGAGTAGCGCCACCGATCCCAGCGTTCGATCCAGCGTCGGTTCCGCCCCGAAACCAGCCCGCCAATGTCCGGCGGCCTGGTAATCGAGCGCACCGCTGACATACGCGGGCAACGCGGCATCGGCGCGCGCGACGCTCGCGAGATAGTCGGCACACCGGTGCGCGATATCCGGACATCGCTGGTTGGCTTGCTTCAGCAGTGCCAGCGCCGTTTCGGTGTGTAGCGGCTGGCTGTCCGGCGTGCGCAGGTCCGGTTCGAGCGCATGCCCGAAGCCACCATCGGCATTGCGATAGGCGCTCAATGCCGTGATCAACGCGTCCGGTGCCGTACCGTCAAACACCACCTCGAACACCGCGCGGTCGATTCGCCGCGCGTTGGCGTAGATGAATTCGCGTGCCTGATCTCGTCGTTGCATAACTGGCTCTTTTCCAGGTTCGCACCTATCCTCGCGCTCAAAGACGTCATCCAGTGTCATATATTCCATGCGCGCCGACCGGCTGATCGCAATGCTGCTGCGCCTGCAGAATCACGGTGGAACCACCGTCGCTGAGCTGGCCGCGCGCCTGGAAGTCTCGAAGCGCACCGTGCTGCGTGACGTCGACGCGCTCTCAGGACTCGGCGTGCCGGTGTACACCGAACGTGGCCGAAGTGGCGGCATTCGCCTGCACCGGGGCTATACGACGCAGCTGAGCGCATTGTCGCCGGTCGAAGCCGAAGCCATCGCACTGGTGGGCGCGCCGTCGATCGTCGGCGGGCTGGGCCTCGAGAAACAGTTGGCCTCCGCGCTTCAGAAACTCACGGCGGCGGTGCCTGCTGTGCACCAGTTGCGCGCCCAACATGCCCGGCATCGGCTGCTGTTCGACACCACGCCATGGTTCGGCGACGCAACCGCGCCACCGGTGCTCGATCAGTTGCGCGCCGCTGTCTGGGCCGACCAGATCTGCCACCTCGACTATGAGCGTGCCGACAAGGTCGCCAACCGCTATCGCGTGAAGCCGTACGCGCTCGTTGCGAAGCTCGACGTCTGGTACCTCGTCGGCGACACGCCGCGCGGCATGCGGGTGTTTCGCCTGGCACGAATACGGCGCGTCGCCGTGACCGAAGCGTCGTTCAAGCGCGCTGCGTCTTTCGATCTGGCTAACTTCTGGCAAGCCTGGTGCAAACGCTTCGAAGCCGACACCGGACAGCGCTACTACGTGGAACTGTGGCTCACACCAACCGGAAAGCGCGTGCTGCTGGAACGGTTCGGCGCGTGGCACGCTGACGCGCTCGCGAATTTCGACGACCGTGCTGACCGTTGCCGCGTCAAGCTCGACCTGGAGCGCGAAGACATTGCTCTGAACACGCTGTTCGAACTCGGCCGCGACGCCACGCTGATCAAGCCGCTGCGACTACGCAGCAAACTGAAGCGGCGAGCCCGCGAAGTACTCGATGCATGCGCTGCGCTTCAGTAGATGCATCAGTCGTTGACGAAATTCGACGTGATGTCCCGCCAACAATCCGTGTAGTGTTTCTGCAAGGTCGGCGCTTCCAGTGCATGCCCGGTCGGCACGATCACGTAACGCGACTCGAACATGATCGCAAGCGTACCGTCGATGCGTTCCGGCGCAAGCGCCTGCGTGCTCGCCCGCTCAAACACCGCCGCCTCGGGCCCGTGTGGCGTCATCGAGTTGTGCAGGCTCGCCCCGCCCGGTGCGAACCCCGCCCGCTTCGCATCGTAGACGCCGCGCACGAGCCCCATGAATTCGCTCATCACGTTGCGGTGATACCAAGGCGGCCGGAACGTGTGCTCGGCGACGCTCCAGCGCGGCGCGAATATCACGAAGTCGACGTTTGCGATACCTGGTGTCGCAGACGCCGATGTCAGTACCGTGAAAATCGACGGATCCGGGTGATCGAAGCTCACGCTGTTGATGACATTGAAGCGCGCGAGGTCGTATCTGTACGGCGCCGAGTTGCCCGTCCACGCAACGACGTCGAGCGGTGAATGCGTAAGCGGCTGCGCAAACATGCTGCCGCAGAACTTGGTGATCAGCTCGAACGTACCGGCGCGGTCTTCGAACGCCGCGACCGGGTACTGGAAGTCGCGATCATTCGCAAATCCGTTCGCACCGACCGGCCCACGCTCCGGCAGTTCGAGTGCGCTGCCATAGTTTTCGCAGACGTAACCGCGCGCATCGTCACCGTCCAACGACACGTTGAACACCAACCCGCGCGGCACCACCGCGATTTCGCCTGGTGCGACTGCCAACACGCCACATTCCGTGGTCAATATCAGCGCACCGCTCTGCGGCACAATCAATAGTTCACCGTCCACACTGGCAAAGAAGCGCTCGCCCATCGACCGGTTCGCCGCATACAGATGTACCGCCATGCCGGCTTGCCCCTTGACGTCGCCGTTGGCGCCATAGGTGACCAAACCGTCGAGGAAGTCGGTGGGTTCAACCGGCATCGGCAGCGGATCCCAGCGCAACGGGTTCGGCGGCGCGGCTGCTTCGGTGATCGGCGCACTGCGCACGCCGCGCGCGACGTTCGGTGCCGGCACGAAGTCGCCGCGCGTCACCGACGGACGAATGCGATACAGCCAGGTGCGACGGTTGGCTGCGCGTGGTGCGGTGAACGCAGTGGAACTGAACTGCTCGGCGTACAACCCATGCGCGGTGCGTTGGGGACTGAACTGACCTACCGGCAGCGCGCCGGCCAGCGCTTCGCTCTGATGCTCGTTGCCGAACCCATGGAGGTAACCGTCGGCTGCCATGATCTACTCCAGTCGTCGATCAAGCGGGTGCAGTGATGATGAATCAGTTCGGGTCGAGTTTGCCGCGGGCGATCTGATCGCGTTCGATCGATTCGAACAGGGCGCGAAAGTTGCCCTCACCAAACCCCTCGTTGCCTTTGCGCTGAATGATCTCGAAAAATATCGGCCCGATCACGTTGCGCGTGAATATCTGCAGCAGCACGCCCTGCCCCCGTGCCGGTGCGCCGTCAATCAGAATGCGCCGCGCGCGCAATGCGTCGACCGGTTCCTGATGCCCGGCGACGCGCTCGTCGATGCCGTCGTAGTAAGTGTCGGGTGTGTCCTGCAACTCGACGCCGGCGGCCTTCAGCAGATCGACGCTGCGATAGATGTCATTCGAACCCAGCGCGATGTGCTGAATGCCCTCGCCTTTATAGTCTTCGAGAAACTCTTCCACCTGACTGTGGGCGTCCTGGCTCTCGTTCAGCGGAATCCGGATCTTGCCGCACGGACTCGCCATCGCCTTCGACACCAGCCCGGTCTGCTGGCCCTCGATATCGAAATAGCGCACTTCACGGAAATTGAACAGCCGTTCGTAGAACTCCGCCCACGTCGCCATGTTGCCGCGCCGCACGTTGTGCGTCAGATGATCGATGTACGTCAGACCCGTATCGCTGACGCGCACACGCTGTTGCCAGCCGGGTTCGAAATCGAAGTCGACGTCGTAGATCGTCTCGTCGCCATAACGGTCCACCAGATACAGACGGCTGCCGCCGATGCCCTCGATGGCCGGAATATTCAGCTCCATCGGTCCTGGATCGGACGGACACAAAGTAGCGCCGGCTTTCACCGCATGGTCGAGCGCGGCGCGTGCATCGGTGACCCGAAACGCCATCGCGCACGCACACGGTCCGTGCCGTTTTGCGAAACCCTGCGCGAAACTGTCGGCTTCGGCGTTGATGATGAAGTTGATATCACCCTGCCGATGCAATGTGACGTTCTTAGAACGATGCCGCGCGACCGCCGGGAAGCCCATCCGGCTGAACAGCGACCGAAGCAATTGCGGATCGGGCGCTGCGTACTCAACGAATTCGAAGCCATCGGTACCCATCGGATTGTTCATCGAAGCGGTCTCTCGGCACGCCTGTACAGGCATCGTACCACTGCTGCCGGAACTACCCCGGGCCGCGCCGGTCACCATCCTACGGTGGCTTGTCGCTCAGCGAATGAGGCGCGCCAATGCTTCGTAGTCACCATCGAAGTGATGCGCGCCCGGCAGTTCTTTCAATGTCAACGTCGCTGTGCCCGCACCGAGTTGTGTGCACAGCGAATCATCGCCTTCGTCGCTGCCGTAGATGCACGTAACACGGACACCGGACGGCATGTCGGCAACATCCGGTGCGATCGGTCGCGCGTGCTTCGGAATGTGCTGCAACCAGCCGCTCAAATGAAACTCGAAATCGGTGGCGCGCGACGGCGCCATCAGTACCACCGAGCGGATCTTCCGCTGCTCGGTAGCCGGCAATCCATTCACGATCGCCGGCAACACACTGGCGCCCATCGAATAGCCGGCGAGAATAACGTCGTCCGTGTGCCACGTTGCCGTGAAGTAACGCATGATCCTGGCGAGATCGTCGCTGGCGCGTTGCGGTGTCTTGGCCCGCCAGAAGTACTTCAGCATGTTCCAACCGACGACCGGAAAGCCGTCGGCATTCAAGGCGTCGGTGACCTTCACCGTCAACGTCGACCAACCGCCATCGCCGGACAGCATCACGACGAGCGTGCGTGCGCTGGAATCGATCGGGCGCACGATCAACGGCAGCCCGGCCACCGGCGAGCGTTCTCGCGCTTCGGTGTGCGCCGCCGGCGTCGCGGCGGACGCCGCCTGCGGCAATTGCAGCAGCACCGCCGTCAGCAACATCCACAGCTTCGGTCGCCGCGACGAACCAGCGCGTCCCGTGTATTCTGCGCACCTCTCAAGCGCCCGACGTTTCGGCGACCCGTAGCAATTCGTGACTGACGTTCGCACTCTGCAGGGCTGGTCGTATCTGTTGCGGACCTTCATTGGCCCCGCGGCAACCGTGGTCATTTTCATTCTGGCGATGCTAGTGCTTCGCCACAGTATCGACCACATCGCACTGCAGGATGTGCTGCATCACTGGCGGCGCATCAACCACACATCGGTTCTGCTGGCAGTGGGACTGACCGTCCTCAACTACGCGTTGCTGACGCTGCACGACGTATTGGCACTTCGATATCTCGGTCTGACACTGCCATATCCACGCGTAGCGCTGATCTCGTTCTCCGCGTTTGCAATCGGCCACAACCTCGGCGTGCCGTCGCTGTCGGGCGGATCGATCCGCTATCGCGCCTATTCGATGGCCGGCCTGTCGACGGTGCAGATCGCGACTGTGATCGGCTTCGTGTCGATCACGTTCGGCATCGGCGCCTCGCTGCTGGTGGGCCTGTCACTGTTCATCGCACCCGACTCGACGCTCGCGGCCCTCGGCCTGCCGGATCCGTTTCTGCGTGTGATCGCGGCCGTGCTGGTGGTGGCGCCGCTGCTGTATTTGCTGTGGACGCGCGTCTCGAGGAAACCGATACAGATTCGAAGCTGGACGCTGACATCACCGACACCGGCGCTGGCCGCCACGCAACTGCTGCTGTCGGTGGTCGACCTGTCGCTGCTCGCGACGATCCTCTACGTTCTGATCCCGCCGGAACTCGGCATCGAATACTTTCCACTGCTCGGCGCGTTCCTGCTCGCGATCGGCGCGGGTGCATTGAGCAACATACCCGGCGGGCTGGGAGTGTTCGAATCGGTATTGCTGCTGCTGCTGCAATCGAAGTCGACCGCAACGTTGCTCGGCGCGGTGCTCGCCTTCCGGCTGATCTACTACGTCGCCCCGCTGGCGTTGGCCCTGGTGATGATCGCAACCCAGGCACTGTCGACGCACGGCCATCGACTGCGCCGCGTCACCCGTATCGGCGGCGGCTGGTTGCGCGGGCTGGCGCCCCAGGCCGCAGGCATAGCAGTATTTCTCAGCGGCGCAGCGCTGATCCTCGGTGGTTCAGTGCCGATCGCGGCACAGCGGCTCCAATTCCTCAACGATCTGGTGCCGCTGGCGATTCTGGAGTTGTCGCATACCGTCAGCAGTGCAATCGGTGTTGCGCTGCTGATCGTCTCGCGGGGCTTGTTTCGTCGCCTGCACGGCGCATACCAGGCCACCATCGTGCTGATGCTGATTGCGCTCGTGCTGTCGTTCGCAAAGGCCATGACGACGCAATACATCGCCATCGTTGCCATCGCCGCGATCGTGCTTTGGATCGCGCGTGATGAATTCTATCGCGGCGCAAAACTGCTCGATCAGACGTTCACGATCGGTTGGATGCTCAGCTTCGGCATGGTCGTGGCGGGCGGCCTGATCCTCGGACTGTTCGCGTACCGTCACGTTGAATACTCGAATTCGCTGTGGTGGCAATTCGAGTTCAACGCCGGCGTGTCCCGCATGCTGCGTGCGAGCCTCGTGGCGGCCGTCATCCTGACGGTGTTCGGCCTTGCGCGCCTGCTGCGGCCGGCACCGCGTGACCCGCCAATGCCCAGCGAGCACGATATGGCGCGCGTGAAGGAAATCGTCGCGGCTTCCACACGTACGATTGCCAACGTGGCGTTGCTCGGTGACAAACGTTTCCTGTTTCATCCGGCGGGCGATGCTTTCATCATGTTCCAGGTATCCGGGCGCAGCTGGATTGCGTTGTCGGGACCGATCGGCAATCCCGAGCGTCACGAAGAGCTTGCCTGGCAGTTCCGCGAAGCGACCGACCGGCACGACGCGCGCTGTGTGTTCTATCACGTGTCCGATGACGAACTGCCACTGTATGTCGACCTCGGCCTATCGCTCTTGAAACTCGGCGAGGAAGCGCGCGTGCGCCTCGAGACGTTCAACATCGACACCAGCGAACGGGCCGAGATGCGCCATGCACGCAACCGCGCGAAGCGCGACGGCGCCAGCTTCGAAATGATTCCAGCCGATTGCGTCGCCGCAGTGATGGACGAACTCAGCGTGGTGTCGGACGCCTGGCTCGCCGACAAGAACGTGCACGAGAAGGGGTTTTCGCTGGGCGCATTCATTCCAGCCTATATCACCAACTTCGACTGCGCCGTGGTACGCGTGCAGGGCGCGATCGTCGCATTCGCGACTATCTGGCAGAGTGCCGGCTGCGAGGAACTCACCGTCGACCTGATGCGGTTTACCGACAAGGCGCCCAAAGGGGTGATGGACTATCTGTTCACCGAGACGCTGCTTTACGCCAAGTCGCGCGGCTACCGGTGGTTCAGCCTCGGGATGGCGCCGCTCTCCGGCCTCGGTCAGCATCCGCTCGCAACGCAGTGGCACAAGCTGGGCAATCTGCTGTTTCGATTCGGCGACAATTTCTACAACTTCGAAGGCCTGCGCCGCTACAAATCGAAATTCCTGCCGGAATGGGAGCCTCGCTATCTGGCCAGTCCCGGCGGCTTCGGCTTGACCGCCGTGCTGATCGACACGACAGTATTGATCTCCGGGGGCGTGCGCGAGGTGTTCACGAAATGACTCTGCCGCCATCGCTCGCTGACGCGACTTTCGTCTTACAATGCGGCTGCCGGGGAAAATTCATGGGGGATGAATGACATCGGTACAAGACATTCTCGACCGCAAAGGCGCGTCCGTCTGGTGGATCGATCCGCTCGAACCCGTCGAAGCCGCCGCCAAAATGATGCACGACCGCAAATGCGGTGCGCTGCTGGTGCAGATCGATGAGTACATCGTCGGAATCGTCTCGGAGCGGGACTACATCAAGGTCATCCTCGGTCACTCGCCGCCGCAAAAGACGAAGGTGTCGGAAATCATGACCCGCAATGTCGTCAGCGTGACCCGCGCCGATTCGGTTGACCACTGCGTTGCGCTGATGAAGGCGCATCACATTCGTCACCTGCCGGTGGTCGAGGATGGCAAAGCGCTCGGAGTGATCTCGGTGCGCGATCTGTTGTTTGGTATCGCCGCGCCGCGCCCTAACTGATGCGCAAACGTATTTCGCTGAGCATTCCCGCGCTGCTCGTCATCGTGGTGGCGATCGGTTTGCTGGGCGTCGTTGCATTGCCGACCGCAAAACGGATCCTGCCATCCAGGTGGATCGATGCCATCAAAGGTAAGACGGCGGATCGCTATGCGCCGGTCAACACGATCTTTCAGAACATTACGGTCTCTGAACTCGACACGCCGTTTCACGGCACCTACGGCGCGATCGAGGCGCTTGGCGACAATCTGCTGGTTGCCGACCGCGCTGGCCGCACCTGGTTGCTGTTGCCTTCGAATCGCTTCGTGGATCTGGCCATTCGGGTGCCGGCGAATCCGGCAGAACTGACCGCCAGCGCGGTCGCCAAGCGTCAAATGTCGCGCTGGCCCGGCAGGTTCGAAGGCGTGTCACGCCGGTTCGGTGTCAAGGATCTGTTCGCCATCGCACACGGCGGCGGCCACTACGACCTGTACGCGTCGTATCTGTTCTGGGACGAGAAGGATGCCTGCGCGACGGTGCGCGTCGGGCGCATTCCGATTACGGCGACATCGGACAGCGCCGTTGCCACAACCGATGCATGGCAGCAGGTATTCGAAACGTCTCCGTGCGTTGCGCTCGATCGACATGACACGCCGATCATGGCGGAAGAATCCGGTGGACGGATGGCCCAGATCGACAACGATCACCTGCTGGTTACAGTTGGCGATCTGGGCCACACCGGCATCGTCAGCGGTCAGCCAATTGCACAGCAGGACGACAACACCTACGGCAAGACGATTCTCATCGATCTGCGCACATTACAGTCGCGGACGTTTACCAAAGGTCATCGCAACCCGCAAGGACTCGCGCGAGCGCCGGACGGAAAGCTCTATGAGACCGAACACGGCCCCAACGGCGGCGACGAACTGAACCTGATCGTCGAAGGGCGCAACTATGGCTGGCCATTCGCCAGCTACGGCCGTACCTGCGACGATGTGAATGTCTGCACCGACGAGGACGCACTTTACCTGCGCAATCCGCTGAACCAGCATCTCGGATCGCACAACGGTTTCACTAAGCCGCTGTTCGCGTGGTTGCCATCGATCGGTATATCGAACCTGATCATGGTTCGGGGAACGCAGTTCCACCAATGGGCTGGCGATCTACTGATCACCTCGCTCAAGGCGCGCACCGTGTTTCGCGTTCGCCTCGACGAGGGACACGTCGCCTATGTGGAGCCTATATATGAAGGCACCCGTCGGATACGCGACATCGCTGAGCTAAACGATGGGACCATCGTGCTGAAGACCTTTCCGAGTGGCCTGATTTTTTTGCGCGCCAACGTTTCGCGCAAGGAAGCGCTCGTCGCGCAGTGCGCGGGCTGCCATACGATGGTCAAAGGTAAAGGTGATGGCCTGGCCCCGAATCTGTGGGCCGTGGTGGGACGACCGGTTGCTGCGCGCGCCGATTTCGAATATTCGGAAGGCCTGCGCGCGGTAGGCGCCGATTGGACCCCGCAGCGCATCAAATCGTTTCTGCTCGACCCGCAGGCGTTCGCCCACGGCACGAATATGCCTCGCATTGCGATGTCTGAAAGCGATGCCGACGATGTGGTCGCGTTTCTCCAGGCCTTACACGACTAAGTCAGTGTATTGATCAGGAACTGGCCAGCTCGAACTGCCCTATTGCGGACACGCTTGGCCAATCGATCGCGGGCCGAGACTTCGTAACGCGATCGAATCGCGCGTGGATCTACGCCGGCAAGGTCGTAGCCGTGACGTTCGCCGAGCGCGACCACATTGAGATGCTGGTTGGCGGTGGAAATGTCGATCGGTTGTGCCGTTCTGAGACGGTACTCGTCGACATAGGTATGCACGAACTCTTCCCAGCCGTCCCGATACGGCACACCAAGAAACCTGGCGAGCCGCGCGCGTGCTGAGCGTTTCGACAGCAGATCCTCGAACCGCGTGCAGTGGAACGGTACCTCCGAGAAACGCGCATTTGCTTCCTGCGCGAATAGATGAACCTCCGACCAGTAGAACAGCCCCTTCTCGAACGGACTCATCGAGTCCCAACGATTGCAGTAGTGTTTCTGTAGCACGCCCGGATCCGTCGGCTCGAGTTCAATATCCTGCGGCAGCGTGTCACCGCGCGTGCCTTGGTACCAGCGATGGGTAACCGACGAAGCTGCGACCTGCACCGGATGCCGAACGAGTTGGACAAGACGCGCGCGACTGCCGAATTCCGACAACAGCAATGGCGCCAATGCAAAACAGGGAAACCCGACCTCGACGTACGATTTCGTTTCGAGCACGCGATGAATCGCGTCGAGATGCGCCGCAATCTCAGGCCGTTCGCGCAACTCATCCAGCCGATCGTCGGCGCGCAGGTATTGCTTGGGACGGTATGCATAATCCAGGGGTTCGTGCGCAACGACCATCGCATCGGAGTAGTTGTGCGCCAACGCCGCTGCGAGCCATTGCGTGCCAGCTCGGGCAGTGGTGATGAAGAACGTCGCGCCGTGCGGCATCTTCGTTCCTAATCCGGTAACAAGTGGCGCGTCCGGAGCGATTCGAACGCCCGACCCCCAAGTTCGTAGCCTGGTGCTCTATCCAACTGAGCTACGGACGCACGAGACTAGCATTATCTGGAAGGTGTCCAAGCCCGTCAAGGAAACAGACTCTGCTACGGCTACGCGAGTTCGTCAGATGTGATCGGTGAAGTCTCCGCGCGACGCCAGATAGCGTTCGAGCTCGGCGAAGTTCTCGATCAGGTCTTCATAGCCGCGATCGACGATTCTCTGCAGAGCAACGTGCCCCGGAACGAACGACGCGAGATTCAGAAATCCGGCGACTTTATCTGCCGTGTCGGTCCAGTTTTCTTCATGCTCCAAGCCATCTTCGTAACATACCTCGATGTGCTCAATCGATTTGATCAGATCATTTTCCCGTTCCCGCCAACGCCTGCGCGCGTCGAGCTCGCGCTGCAACTGCGGTATCGATATATGAACGCGAATGTCACGCGTTACGTCATGCTCTCGACGATGCCAACGTTGAGTTTCCTGTGCAATGAGGCTGGACAAAGCCTGGTGCACGATGTTTCGCCGGTAGACGTGAACGAACTTCCAACCGGCCAGCGCCAGGGCCTTCATCACGTAGCGCGCCCTCGGCACCTGATAGAAGAGAAGCTTGAACCCGTACGAGCAAACGCCGACCCGTTGCCGCATGTAGCTCAGATACGGAAACGGAAACGCTTTGAAAAGCGTGAGCAGCATCCTGCTCGGCAGTTGAGTGGCCTTTTCGTTGAACAGTTCCCCGTCGCAGCACACCGCCGGATGCGTGT
This sequence comes from uncultured Gammaproteobacteria bacterium, assembly GCA_963735085.1. Classification (GTDB taxonomy): domain Bacteria; phylum Pseudomonadota; class Gammaproteobacteria; order Pseudomonadales; family Azotimanducaceae; genus DATJGR01. The sequence continues at coordinate 90,258 of CAVTJP010000002.1, read as the reverse complement.
TCAGTAATTCCACGAGCAATGTACTGCCGGATCGCGATTGTCCATAGATCACAAACTTCGTCGGTTTCATCGGCGCAACCGCGCGTCGCTGCCACGCACCAGCAGCTTCCATGCAGGAATCGCTACATAGTCGTGCAATGGCACGACAATCCGATAAGCGGGGTGAAGCCATTTTGGCAGCGGGACGCGCTGCATGTGCAGCACGGAAGCCGTCGTGGTCGTACGCCACAAATATCGCCAGCGGTCGCGCGCCCGCTCGCGCTGGCGGAACAGCATCGGCGAAAAGATGCTCGGCGAATCCGCGAGGTATCGTCGCACAGCGGGGCCGTCCACCAACGACGCGACAACGGCGCGCGCAAGACCGCAGACCTTTGCAGACGCATGCGCCTGACTGTCCAGATCAGGCCGCAACGTCGAGCCCAGCAACGCGTGCGCCAGCAACAGCCCGACGTGCAGAATTCGCATCGTGCCCGTCTCGCGCGCCATCTCGATGACGGATTGCCAATCGAGACGGGTGTTGGTGCGCAGACATTCGGCAACATCGCAGACCATCTGCAACCGTTGCCACCGACCTTTGGCGCCCACCAGGCAATATACGAGCACCGCATCCTCTGGAGAGAGTACCCGAAGGTTGCCCCCTCTTAGGTTCCAGCTCTGCGCGCGCTGCCAGAAGCCTTCGTAGTCCGTCTCGAAAGGATATCGCCGGCCGGCAAGAGACCAGTGCGGCTCCAACGAGAATTCACCGCGTAGAAACACGAATTCCTTGTACTCGGCGATGAAATGCTGCATTTGTTCCGGTGTGAACTCACCCGACAGTGCATAGCCGTCCGCTTCCAACACCTTCACGACCGTAGCGATGTCGCGGCGGCGCACCAGAAAGTCGAGATCGTTGAAATTGCGCAGTGCAACGGATCCATAGTACTGCCCCGCTGCGACCGCACCCTTGTAGTTGATGATCTGAATCGCGTTCGCTTCGAACAGTTCGAACAGCCTGACCAATTCGGTTGCGAACGACTCACTCTTCCACGCCGTGATGCGTGAACGTACCCGGATCGTTTCGCGAATCTTCACCGGGACCGACGCAGCGTCCGCGGCATCGATTTGGCTCAGGGCGCGATGTACCAACGGCGCCACATAGTTGCGTTCGAGCATTGCTAGAAATCTTGGCCAGTCCAATCCGGCCCGGAGTAACGCGCTCATCCGAAGTAGAACCGATTCATTCAACGAAACACGCGCGCCGAGGCACATCGTTTCAAACTCCGGCCCGGCCAGGCGGATCAGCTGGTTGCCTGTGGTGGTCAAATCACACCACCCGCACTGGATGAACGATCGGCATCGTGATCGGCGAATCGTATGCGTCGCGCCCGACGCCGCACGAAACCCGTCGCGAACTTCAACACGCGGGTGACGTAGTAGTACGGCAACATCCAGCGTTGCAGCGTGTCGTGCTGCCACTTCGCATAGGCAAACGACGGCATCGCGCCGAACTTCAAGAAACCACACATCGTTCTCAGGTGACCGCGCGTCCATCGCAACACGACGCGCGGCGACGCGGCGCTATGCAGCATCGAGGCATAGACGCCTTCCACGTCGATACGGTCCAAATGCGTGCTGCGCGTGGCAAGTTCATTCAACGCATAGGCCGATACCTCTACCGCCAGGGATTGCGCGAGCCAGCGCAGAACGACGCACATCGGCAGGGCCAGTCGCGCACGCACCGCGGTTCGCACCGCAACATCCCAGTCGAACGTGCGTCGATGCCCGATCAGATAGTACGCATCGCATACCCAGCGCAGGTTCGCGCGACTGCGCGAGTACAGCGCGTGTCCGCATACGTGCACCAGAGCGTCCTCGGCCGACAGCACCCGTACATGCGCCTCGCCCACGCGCACCGTGAACGTACGGCCACCGAGCTCTTCGAACGACGCCTCGAAATGCGGCAGGTAGAACGGCTTCGAGTGCAGGCCAATCGCGAGACCGGTGATATGACGGAAGATTCGGTGATCGGCGACGCCAGCGAGCATTGGCTCGGCTGTGCATCCCAGATCGAGCAGCGCCATCTGTCCTGCCGACAGCCCCGCTGCATCGACCCATAGATCGATTGCGTGATTGTGGCGCCACGAAGGTTGCGGATACGCACTGATGGATGCCGCTCCACCCTTCAGCAGAATGCTGAAAACACCGGCGGCATCGAGCGCTGCCAACGTGCTTGCAAGAATCTCCAGATAGATTCTGCCGCGCAATTCCTCGCGCACCGATGCGACGCGCGCATATGTGTGAAACGCCTTGCCGGCATCGATGCCGTTGGCGGCCAATCGAGACTCGACGAACGGCAGCAGCGCCTTCAGACCCGTCCTGTTGGATTCGAAATAGCGCTTCGCATCGCCAACGACTGCAATGAAATCCTTCCATGCGGGTGCCGCGACGTCCGGCGCGCGCAAACAGGCCGCCAACAGCGACGCTTCGGCGTGCGTCGGCGCCATGTTTTGCAGCGCCGCCGCATAGGCGTGCGCTCGCGACTGTGTGAGCCCGTGTGCAGCCGTCATGTGCGTTGCGAACCGCGCCGCGCGATACGCGCGCGGGCGATCGCGATCAGTTCGAGTTCACCGTCAGAACTGCGCGTGCGGCTCATGTTGGCATCGTGAATGCGCCGATCGACCAGCACATCCTGCAACGCCTGCACAGCATGACCCGCGTCCGTCGCACGCAGCACAAATTCGTGAAGATCGCGGTGTTTGAGGGATGGATCGAGCAACCCGATCGCGTCGAACAACGCGCGGCGCACCATGAATGTCGACCCCAGATTCGGTTGGTCGGCGATCAGTGCGGTCGCGTCCGCTGCATCACGTTCTGCGCCCAGGTCGGTGCTCCAGAAGTTGTGCATAAAGGCCGTGCAGATCGCCAGGTCGGCGCGCGCAGCGAAGCATTTCATCTGAATGGTCAGCTTGTCCGCGCGCCAGATATCGTCCGAGTCGAGAAACGCGATATATGCGCCAGCAGCGTGTCGTATGCCCGCGTTGCGGGCGCTGGAGGGTCCGGCGTTACGTTGATAAACATGGCTGACCCGAGGCGCATAGGATGCCGCCACAGTTCGAGTCGCATCGGTCGAGCCGTCATCGACGACGATGACTTCGACGCAATCGTAGCTTTGTGCCAATACCGAGTCGATCGCCTCGGCCAGGAAGCGTTCCCCGTTGAAGACCGGAATCACACAGCTAACGAGCGCATCGTTCTGCATGGCACCACTTTGACCAGTTGGTATCCGGAAGACGACCGGTTCTTGTAAGACGTTGGTAATCGGGCATTTTCTGCGCTCGTCTTTGTGACAGACTCAGCCACCTGTCGCCACATTGAACGCCATGTCCGCTCCGGCAGTCGATCCCCATCGCCAGATATTGGCGCCCGTCGAGGTGCCATTCGCTGATCTGGCAAATGACTTCGAGTGCGCCACCCGCGCGCATCGCACGCGCGAATTCGCATTGCGCATTGCGGATCGAGACATCCGTATCCGCGTCGTCGGCGACGCCTGGGCGGACACGGTCGCCGCCGCAATGGGTCATTTGGAACGTCCCGCATCGGATGCACCGCGACCGGAACTCAACATCGATGTGTGGGATGTTCGTGCAACGGGCGTCGCCGTATCGAAACGCGCGGCAGCCGATCCTGCCGCACCACCGATTCTGATGAAGGGCTCCCGGGACGGCCGCTTCGTTGGCGAGGAGCGACACCACGGCATGACATGGCTGGATCGGCGCAACAATCGTATCGTCGGATTCAGCGAATGCGCCACGCGCCTCAATCTCGACGAACGCGCCAGACCTTTTCACAAGATGCTCTCGGCGTGGCTCGAAGATCGCGGCGTGCAGTTCGTTCATTCCGGCCTGATTCGCCACGCGGGCCGTGGCATCCTGTTCGTGGGCAATGGCGGCGCGGGTAAGTCCACGTCTTCGATCGCATGTCTGCGCGCCGGAATGCGTTACCTCGGCGATGACTTCATCGGCTTGGGTAAAGAGGACGGTCGCTTCGTGGGCCACGGTTTCTACGCCTCCTGCCTGCTCAACGTTCACCACATCGAGCGCTTCCCCGATTTGCGGCCACTCGGCCACGCGCCGAATCACAGCTACGAGCAAAAATGCGTGCTCTACCTGACTGACGCGTTTCCTGATTGCCTGTGCCAGCGCAGTACCATCGATGCGCTGGTGCTGCCGAAGGTCGTCGATTCAGATACCACGACGTTCCGCAGAGCCACGCCAGTGGAAACCCTGAAAGCTATTGCGCCGACCTCCGTGATGATGCTGCCGCGTCCCAACCGGGCAGCTTTCGAACGATTGGTAGAGCTGGTACAGACCACGCCCGGCTATTGGCTGGAACTCGGCCGCCGCATCGAGGCGATTCCGGAGGCGGTTTGCGCGCTGGCGCAAAGCCTGCCTGGTCCCCCACTGCCACAATCACTCTAGACCTGGAAGGAGATCCTGCCATGCCCGCACTACCCACTCTCGCACTGTCGAGCGTTGTCACCGCAAACGAACAACACGTTGCCGCGAAAGTCATGGACGGAGAGGCCATTCTGATCAATCTGACGACCGGGGCGTACTACAGCATCCCCGCGACCGGCGGCTTCATATGGAGCGTAATCGAAGCCAACGTCTGCCTCGATGAAATTGTTAGTACGGTACTCGCGCACTACGATGTTCAACGCGAACAGGCCGAAGCCGATGTGCTGCGTTTGTGCGGAGAACTCCATGAAGAAGGGTTGGTGATTGTATCCGACGCGGCGGGCGCGCAATCTGCACTTCCACCGCCACCAAAAACACGCCTGCCTTACTCGGCGCCTACGTTGGAAAAATTTACCGACATGGCCGAAATGTTCGCGCTCGATCCACCGTTGCCTGGGCTCGGCGCCGCAGCGCTCGGCGAGCAATCTGCCCCCTAACAACTCCACTTTGGCGCAATCCGGCGATGATTTCGACAGCGCGACCGAAGATCAGCTGCATCGTCCCCATCTACAATGCAGCGCCATATCTGGCCGAGGCGTTGGACTGCATACTCGCGCAGACCGTGCCTATCGATGAAATCATCCTGATCGACGACGGCTCGACCGACGACTCGCGCGCCGTAGCGGCTCGATATTCGCAGCATGCATCGCTCGTCAGCCAGGACAACCACGGCCCCGCTGCCGCGCGCAACCACGGCTTGCGGCTGGCAAGCGGTGACCTGATCACATTCCTCGACGCAGACGACATCTGGGCAGTGGACAAGACCGAACGGCAACTCGACGCATTTACCGAACGGCCGGAACTGACCATATGTATGACGTACGTGCAGAACTTCTGGGAACCGGAGTTTCAGCCCGCGGCGCAACTGGATCGGAAATTCACCGATGCACAACCTGGCTACGTGTGCCAGTGTCTGATGGCGCGACGCGACGTATTCGATCGCGTGGGCCTCTTCGATGAATCGCTGCGAATGAGCGAGGACACCGACTGGTTCGGCCGCGCCGAACGCGCCGGTGTCGTCAAACAGATGCTCTCCGACGTGCTGGTGCACCGCCGCCTGCACGGCAGCAACACCAGCTACGCGCTGTACAGTTCTGATCAGGCGCGTGACGACATCCTCGAAGTGGCCATGCGCAACCTGCGCGCCAAACGCGACCGCCCACAGAATTGAGCCGGCGACGGGATCGCGTCTTCGCTGTCATTGACATCAGCACCGATCTCACCCGTAATCGCGTTTCACTTCGCAACGCGTACCGAGACATGTTCAGGTCTATTTTCGGCGTCATCGTGCTCGGCCTGCTCAGCACCACAGCCCTGGCCGACCAATACAGCGAAACGATCAAAGTGTTCAAGAGCGCCGGCGAAAGCAGCAAGTTTTTCAAAGATTCGTATGGCTACGCCGTTTTTCCAACCATCGGCAAGGGCGGAATCGGTGTCGGCGCCGCACACGGGTCGGGGCGCGTATACGCCCAGGGGAAGGAGACCGGTACCACCACGATGACCCAGGTGACCGTTGGATTTCAGCTGGGCGGCCAGGCATTCAGTCAGATCATCTTCTTTCAGGACAAGCGCGCGTTCGATGAGTTCACGGGCGGCAATTTCGAGTTCGGCGCGCAGGTGGCTGCGGTCGCGATCACTGCAGCGGCATCGGCGGAAACCAGCACGACGGGTACTTCGGCGGGCGCAAGCGGTGGCAGCAAGAATGCAACCACCACCAGCGCCGGTTACTACAAAGGCATGGCAATCTTCACCATCGCCAAGGGCGGGTTGATGTACGAAGCCTCCGTTGGCGGCCAGAAGTTCAACTACAAGCCACTCTGAGCCATCACGTCAACGGCCGCGATTAGTTCGGCCGATCTCCAGGCGCCGCCTTGGCCGGCGGCGGCCACGGGAAATCCTCTGGAACGTTCAACGAACTGTGCACAAACGCGTTCCACTCCTGGGTCGCCGCGTTCGCGGCCGCCCGGTGACGGTCTGCGGCTTCATTGTTCTGTTGGATGAACGCGCTCATGCAGGCGCGATACGCATCCACCTGATCGACGAAATGATTCCACACGGCGGTGTCGTTTTTATCTGGCGGGCGGGTTGGTTGCAGACAGGTGTGGGTGGGTTGCGGGTCATCGGCAAACGCCGGTCCTGCAAGCAACGTTGCCAGGACGATCAGTCGGGATATAGCGAAGATACACGGCATGCTGAACCTCCGGGGAGGCGTTTCGGTAGCAACGCGAATTGTCGCGCTACATTCCAGCAAACGCTCGCGGCTGTTTCTGCGAACGGTCATGCCGCATGAGCACAGGTACCGAAGCGTCGGCAATACCATCGTGCAATAGCGTAGCCGTCGGCACACGCGCAATTTGGGCGAACCGAATACGAGTCACCTCCGATGACCCACCAACACAGAATGGAACGAGCAGGACGGCTGGGAAACGGCGGCGGCAGTGTGGACGTGCGCACTCCGTCCGCTGGCGATTCACCGGCGTGCATCCTGCAAAGCACATCCCACGATGCACTGGCACCGCATGAGCAGGGCTTTCGCGATACTGGGATTGTTCCCGCTTTTCGGCGCGACGTGCTGAGCGGTCTCGCAGCGCGCCCTCGGATGATCCCGCCCCGTTGGTTTTACGATCGCACCGGCTCCGAACTGTTCGAAGCGATCACGACACTACCCGAATACTACCTATCCCGGACTGAGCGGTCGCTACTGGCCAACGTAGCCAGCGAGATTGCCGCGTTGACCGGCCCAGCGCGCGCGGTTGTCGAATTCGGCTCGGGCTCTTCCGCAAAGACGCCGATCCTCCTTTCAGCGTTGAACCCGGCTGCGTATGTCCCGATCGACATCTGCGGAGACTTCCTCTGGGAATCGGCCGAAAGGCTTCAGACGCTATTTCCGGATTTGCCTATGTTTCCTCTCGCAGGAGACTTCACCCAAACGCTGCGACTGCCGGCCGCCATTGCAGGTGTGCCGATGCTCGGTTTCTTTCCGGGTTCGACGATCGGGAACTTGTTGGTTCCGGAGGCGGTCGACCTGCTACGGGGGATGGCAGCGACCTTGGGAAGCGGGTCAATGCTGCTCGTCGGCATCGATCGAATCAAGGACTTGGATATCCTCGTGCCCGCATATGACGACGCGCAGGGGGTCACGGCGGCATTCAATCTGAATCTCCTGCACCGAATCAACAGAGAGCTTGCGGGTTCGGTGCCAATGGATGCATTTCGGCATACCGCGCGCTGGAATGACGCCGAAGCACGCATCGAGATGCATCTCGAAACGACACGCGACGTCCAATTTGAAGTCGATGGTCGGTATTTCTCGATGGCCAGCGGCGAGACGATTCATACCGAGAACAGCCTGAAATATGGCCCGAGAGACGCGAGCGTGCTCCTTCGGGCCGGCGGTTGGACACCGGTTGCAGATTGGACCGATCAGCACGAGCTTTTCTCGCTCATCCTTGCGATTGAGGGTGCCGCGTCGTCGGCGACGTTTCTCAGTCAGCAAGCTGACAATCTCCGGAATTCGGAAGCGCCCTTCCCACGCTGGAGGACCTTTGCATGAGCGTTGACGTTTTCACGCGAGGTCACGATCAGCCAGGGCCCGGCGCCGATCACCGGAGCCGGGAGTAGCTCCATGGACGAAAATGAGATTCGAGAGGCACTCAATGTCCACTGGGCAGCCTCGGACGCAAATGACTTCGAGGTTGAGCACGACATATACGGAGACGACGCACTGCTCGAATATCCGCAATCGGGAGAGCGCATCAAAGGCAGGCACAACATCCAGGCCTCGCGCGTGGCGCAGCCGAATTCCAAGCGCTTCAAGGTGTGCCGCATCGTCGGCAGAGGCGACCTGTGGATCACGGAATTCATCCTGGCTTATGACGAACGTCCGTCCTACTCGGTGAGCATCATGGAGTTCATGGATGGCAAGGTGGTCCGCGAGACTCAGTACTTTGGCGACCCGTTCGAGCCGGGGCCGTCGCGCGCGCGTTGGGTTGAGCGGATGGAGTGATGTCGCCGGCACCCGCCGCATTTGCGGGCTCTGATACCTAAGTACAATCGACCGTTGCACCTCCTCTGCGTAGAGTTGGTGCGGGGCGTGTGCCTTGAAGCTCAGGGAACTGATTAATGATGATCTGCGGCGTCGCCAACGGTTGCGCGAGGCGATTGCCAGTACGGTCAGTCACAGCCACAGAGATGTCACCTACTAGTGGCAGGCGGTGACGGTACTCACCTCCCAGCTTTCATCAATGGCGACACCGGATGAAGCACAGCGATGAGCGAGGTGACCGAGAAATGAAACAGTTGGTCTCTATAGTCGATGATGACGAATCGATTCGCGAATCCGTCGCCGGTCTCATTCGCTGGCTCGGGCTCGGGGTCAATACGTTCTCATCTGCCATCGAATTCCTCGGCTCGCCCGAACTGCCGGAAAGCACGTGCATTATTGCGGATGTGCAAATGCCGCGCATGACAGGCATTGAATTGCACAGTCGCATGAGGACACTGGGATACAACGTTCCTACCATCCTGATTACAGCGTATCCGGATGACCAGGCCCGGATTCGCGCACTCGCCGACGGCGTGATTTGTTACCTCAGCAAGCCCCTTGATACGGGCGCTTTGATCGATTGTGTCCGCTCCGCCGTGCAATCCGCGACTCGCCCCAATGCGTGACGAAGACATTGGGCGCCGCGCTATACGTTCAAATACCTGAATCGATGGACGCTGAGAACATCGACTCGCACCAAGTCTTGTGGGACGACGGCGAACGCATCTTCTGCAAAATATTGAGCGACGGGGCGCATGCCGCGCGATACGGATTCATGGCCGCTCTTTCCGCTGGAGAAAACCCTTCGCCCGAGGCCATCAATCGTCTGACCCGCGAATACGGACTGAAGGACTACCTCGATAGTGCATGGGCGGTGCGGCCGCTGCAGCTCATACGCGAACGCGGTCGAATCTTGCTGATTGTTGACTACCTTGGGGGCGAACCGCTCGACAGGCTCATCAGCGCACCCATGGAGATGGGGCAGTTCCTGCGACTCTCGGCGGCCTTGTCGGCAACCATCGGCCGGCTGCACGGACGTGGCCTGATTCACAAAGACATAAAACCGCCCCATGTATTGGTGAATCCAGCGACCAACCAGGTCTGGCTCACGGGTTTTGGCATTGCATCCCGGCTCCTGCGGGAACGCCCAGCACCGAATCCCCCCGAAATTATCGCTGGTACGCTCGCCTATATGGCCCCCGAGCAAACTGGTCGGATGAACCGTTCGATCGATTCCCGGAGCGACCTTTACTCACTTGGGGTCACACTCTACGAGATGCTGACTGGCGGTCTTCCATTCACAGCAGATGGTCCGATGGAGTGGGTGCATTGCCACATCGCGCGACAACCGGTGTCGCCGGACAAGCGGATTGACCACATACCGCCCACGGTCTCTGCAATTATCATGAAGCTGCTCGCCAAGACCGCCGAGGAACGCTACCAGTCAGCGGTTGGCGTTGAGAGCGATCTTCGGCGCTGCCTTTCCGAATGGGAAACGCAACGCCGTATCGGTGACTTCGCTCTCGGCGCACACGACATCCCGAACCGGCTCATGATTCCCGAGAAACTGTATGGTCGAGAATGCGAGATTGACGCACTTCTGACCGCCTTCGATCGCATCGTTGCCGGCGGCAAGCCGGAGTTGGTGCTGGTATCGGGATATGCCGGTATCGGAAAGTCCGCTGTAGTCAATGAGCTGCACAAGTCGCTTGTTCCTCGGCGCGGGTTGTTTGCATCCGGCAAGTTCGACCAATACAAGCGGGATATTCCGTACGCTACGCTCGCACAGGCATTCCAGTGCCTGATCCGACCGCTGTTGAGCAAGGGCGAGGAAGATTTGCATCAATGGCGCGATGCCCTTCACAAGGCGTTGGATCCAAATGCATTGCTCATTGTCGAACTCGTCCCGGAATTGAAGCACATCATCGGTGAACCGCCGCAGGTGCCGGAGCTTCCCGCGCAGGATGCACAAGGCCGTTTGCAGCTGACAATTCGGCGATTCATAAGCGTCTTCGCAAGCGCTGACCATCCGCTTGCAGTGTTCCTGGACGACTTGCAATGGCTCGACGCAGCCACACTCGATTTGCTCGAAGATCTGTTGGCGCAAACGGATTTGAAGCATGTGCTCTTGGTCGGCGCCTACCGGGACAACGAGGTCAACTGCGCCCATCCGTTGATGCGAAAGCTGGACGCAATGCGCCAGGCCGGATCGGTATTGCAGGATATCGTGCTCGCTCCGTTGGGCCCTGAATACCTGGGGCAACTTCTTGCAGATTCATTTCGTTGCGAACTGGATCGCGTTGCCCCGCTTGCCCAACTGATCCACGCAAAAACCATTGGCAATCCCTTTTTTACCATTCAATTCATTTCGACGCTCGCGGATGAGGGCTTGCTCACCTTCGACTACGATCAGGTGCAATGGTCTTGGGACCTAAACCGCATCCAAGCCAGGGGTTACACCGACAACGTCGTGGATCTGATGGTCGGGAAGTTGAACCGCCTGCCCGTCGATACTCAGAAGGCTCTCCAGCAGTTTGCCTGCTTGGGCAGTAGCGCCACGTTCGACATGTTGCAGGTGGTTTATGAGGACTCGATCGAAGACATGCACGGCCAGCTTTGGGAAGCGGTTCGGACCGGTCTCATCTTTCGATCAGAAACGTCATACCGGTTCCTCCACGACCGAGTCCAAGAAGCAGCCTATTCTTTGATCTCGAAGGGACTCCGCGCCCAGGCGCATTTGCGCATAGGCAACCTTCTCGCGAAGAACACTCCGCCGGGGCGACGGGACGAGTCCATTTTCGAAATTGTCAATCAACTGAATCGCGGTCTTCACCTCATTGTCTCCACCAAGGAGCGTGAGCAGGTGGCAGCGCTGAATTTGGCGGCGGCAAGACGCGCGAAGGTCTCAACGGCGCTTGTCTCGGCGCTGAAATACCTCGAGGCGGGTCGTTCGTTATTGACGGAGAAGACTTGGGAGATCAACTACGATCTCATCTTCTCGATCGAATCCCTCATGGCCGAGTGCGAGTTGCTTGCCGCGGAAATGGTCGAGGCCGAAAAGCGCCTGACAATGTTGTCGGGCCGCGCCAAACCCGGTCATGATTTCGCGGCCGTCACGCGATTAAAGCTCACTCTATACACGACGTTGGATCGCAGTGAATTGGCCATCGAAGCATTCCTCGATTATCTGAGGCGGTGTGGAACCGATTGGTCGAAACATCCCACTCGCCACGAGGTGATCAGCGAATATGATCGCATATGGTCCTTGGTCGGAAAGCGGCAGATCGAGGACCTTGTGGAATTGCCCCCCCTGACAGATCCCGATGTCATCGACATGCTGGATGTTTTCACGGAAATCGTGCATCCGGCGATGTTCTACGATGAAAATCTATCGTCACTCGCCGTCTGTCGAATGGTGAATCTCAGCCTGGAGCACGGCAACGGTGATGGATCCTGTTTCGGCTACGTATGGTTTGCGATGTTCGCGGGGCCGCGTTTCAATAATTACAAAGACGGATTCCGGTTCGGCCAGGTCGGCTACGATCTCGTCGAGACGCGCGGAATCACACGCTATCAAGCGAGAACGTACATTACGTTCAGCACGCTCACGCCATGGGCAAGACATGCGTCGAACGCACGCGAACTCGTACGCCGGGCGTTCGACATTGCGTACCGAGTCGGGGATCTAACTTTCTCCGCCTATAGCTGGCATGTGTTGATCACAAATTACCTGGTGGTGGGAGATCACCTCGAGGTCGTGCAAGCGGAAGCGGAAACGGGTCTGGCTTTCGCCAAGCAGCAAGGCTTCGGCTTGGTGGCCGCCAATTGCGGGGCACAATTGGGTCTCATCCGGACGCTCCGCGGCGTGACACGAAGCTTTGGCAGGTTCGACGACCAAGACTATAACGAGTCAGAATCCGAACGCTATCTGGCCAGCAACCCAGGGTTGGCACTGGCCGAGTTCTTTTACTGGACGCGAAAGCTTCAGGGTCGGTTTTTTGCTGGAGAATACGAGGCGGCTGTGGGCGCTTCGCGGCGAGCCCATTCGTTACTTTGGCCCGCGGCATCGCAAGTCGAAACAGGTGATTTTCGCTTCTATGGCGCGCTCGCGCACGCAGCCGCTTGGAATTCGGCATCCGCTGCGGAGAAACAGCTGCATTTCGAAGCATTGATCGAGCACCACCGGCAGCTCGAGATCTGGGCGGAGCATTGCCCCGCCAACTTTGAGAACCGGGCTGCACTGGTGAGCGCGGAGATCGCGCGCATCGAGGGCCAGCTGCTGGAGGCAGAACGGCTTTACGAAAAGGCCATCCAATCATCACAAGCGAATCGTTTCATACACAATGAAGCCGTCGCCAGTGAGGTCGCCGCGCAATTTTACGAGGCGCGAGGCTTCACCATCATCGCCAATGCTTACGTGAGGAATGCGCGTGCGGCATACGAGCAATGGGGGGCGCAGGGAAAGGTGAATCAAATCGATGCCCGCTTCCCACATCTGCAAGCGCTATCAACCCCTTCCGTCGTCGGCGCCACAATCGAAACACCCGTTGCGCGAATGGATGCAGAAACCGTCATTAGTGCCTCTCAGACACTCTCACGCGAGATGACTCTGCCAAGTCTCATTGAGAAGCTTCTGTGCCTGGCCGTCGAACATTCCGGTGCGCAGCGGGGATTACTGATACTGCTGCATGATGAGGAACCACATGTTGAGGCGAAGGCTCAATCTGGCGACGAACGTGTGGAGATCGTGATTCGACACGAGCGCGTAAAGCCGACGGATTTACCCCAATCGGTGCTGCAGTTCGTTTTGAGAACTCGCGAACAAGTGTTGCACGGCGATGCTTGTTCACAACCGGGCCAGCTTGATGATGAATATATTCGTGACAATCGACCCAGGTCCTTGCTGTGCCTGCCGATCCTCAAACAATCCACGGTCATTGGCGCCCTCTATCTCGAGAACAGGCTGACGGCGCACGCTTTCACCCCTGGCCGGGTGGCTGTGCTGGGCATTCTCGCGTCGCAAGCTGCGATTTCGCTGGAGAACGCTCACCTCTATCGGGAGCTTCAAGAGCGCGAAGCAAGAGTGCGCCGGCTGGTCGACTCAAACATCATCGGAATATGCATTTTCAATCTCGACCGTCGCATCATGGAGGCCAACGAGGCCTTTCTCCGCATCGTGGGATATAGCCGCGACGATGTCATATCGGGTCGCCTGAGCTGGACCAGCTTGTCACCTCCCGAATCGAGGGAAGCCGACGAGCGGGCTTTGGCAGATCTGGTTACCACCGGAACCTACACACCTTACGAGAACAATCTTCTTCGGAAAGACGGCAGCCGCGTGCCCGTGCTGGTAGGTGGGGCGACCTTCGGCGAACTCCGGCACCAGGGTGTGGCCTTCGTCGTCGACCTGACGGAGCTCAAGCGAGCCGAGGAAGGCGCGCGCAATAGTGAGCGCCAATATCACGAAATCCAGTTGCAGCTGGCGCACGCAAATCGGGTCAAGACAGTGGAGCACCTGTCTGCGTCGATTGCCCATGAACTGAATCAGCCCCTGTCGGGCGTGCTCGTGAGCGCCGAAACCGCCTTGCTGTGGCTGTCGGGCGATCAGCCGAATGTACCGGAAGCTCAAAAGGCGCTCGCTCGAGTTGTTCGAGACGGCAATCGGACCAGCGAAGTCTTCCAGGGGATTCGCGCGCTCATTAAGAAGGCGCCCCCACAGAAAGAGCGCCTCGATATCAATGAAGTGATTCTCGACATCCTCGGACTGACTCGCGGCGAAGCTGCCAAGAACCAAGTACTGCTTAGGACCCAGCTCCAAGAAGCACTGCCTCTCATAGAGTGCGATCGGGTTCATTTGCAGCAGGTCACGCTCAACCTGATCATGAACGCGCTCGATGCCCTTAACGGTTGCGATAACGGGGCGCGCGAAATCCTGATCAGCACCGCCAAGTCCGATTCGGGCGACGTGCAGGTTTGCGTGCAGGACTCAGGATCCGGCATCGATCCGATGGACATCGAACGCATCTTCAATGCTTTCTACACCACCAAACCCAACGGTTTGGGAATGGGACTATCAATCTGCCGCTCCATCATCGAGGCACACGGGGGCAGACTTTGGGCAACAACAAGTGCGAGCCGCGGTGCCGTGTTCCAGTTCACGGTGCCTGTTGACGGCGCACCGCCGACGCCGCGTTCATGACGTTCAACTGGAGTCCGCCGCGCAGTGACGCACGAACTCATTCAACTCATCGCGGAATACGGCGCAATGATGGTCTTCGTCAACGTGCTGCTGGACCAATTGGGGCTGCCGATTCCTTCATTCCCCACCCTGTTGGTAGCCGGCGCAATCGCCGCAAGCGCGCAGCTCGACCTCATCGAGCTGTTTTCGGCTGCACTCATCGGCAGTGTGATTGCCGACGCGTTGTGGTACGCGGCAGGTTGGCGCTTCGGTACCCGCGTGATGCGAACGCTGTGTCGCTTGTCTCTCACGCCCGACTCTTGCGTCGGCCAGACGCAGACGCGCTTCGAACGCTGGGGCGTGAACGCGCTCCTGTTCGCCAAGTTCGTTCCGGGGCTCGCCACGATCGCACGCCCAATGGCGGGCGCCGCCCGCATCCGCTGGCCGCGTTTTCTGTACTTCGACTCGCCGGGCGCTGCGCTATGGGTGGGTGCGGCCCTCGGCACCGGAGCGGTTTTCAACACGCAGATCGGCGAGGCACTCGCGCAGCTCAGCAGCCTCGGTTGGGTTGCACTTGGCGTCATCGGAGTCCCGCTGCTGCTCTTCATTGCGTTCAAATGGCAGCAACGTCGAAGCTTCATGCGAACGCTGCGGATGGCACGGATCAGTGTCGACGAACTGTATCGGCTGATGAACTCGGCAACGGACCCGCTGATCGTCAACGTGCGATCGGCAACGGCGCGGGCGATTGAGCCCCGTCAGATCCCCCGCTCTGTGCACGTCCCGCTCGACGCGATCGATCGTCATGCGAGCGCACTACCGCGAAACCGCGAGATCGTGCTGTATTGCACCTGCCCAACGAGGCATCCGCGGCGCGCGTCGCCAAGGTGCTGATCGATCGCGGTTTTACGCGCGTCCGCCCGCTGTACGGCGGACTGGATGCGTGGATTGCAGCCGGATACGGCCTTGATCCGGCGAGCGAAGAGGACCGTGGGGCCGAAGGATCCATCTAGTCGACCCACTGATGTAGCGCTGCGTGCCGTGCAGCCAGATTGACGATACCCGCGAACGATGCAAGCGATCGCGTTGCACGACCGCGCGACGCCGCTGGAATTCGACCGAGTGTCTCAGCGACCCGCTTTGGTGTCCCTAGATCGCACCAGCCACACGGCTGCACAGGCAATACTCGAAGCGTCGTCCCAGATTCTTCGATGATGTGCCGCGAAAAATCGATGTCGGGAAGACTTCGGTATAGCCTTCGCGCCTCAACCGGGTCGTCTGGGCGGTCTGCGTCGGCCTCGACGACTGCCAATAAGTCGGCGACGATCTGTGGTAACCGAGCGACGTAGCATCGGAGCAACGCGCGCGCGCGTGCGACTACGATGAACGCATTCAACAATGCGCCGGCATCGATCAGCGATTGCGCGACGGCCACCGAGGGTTTTTCGACAAATCGTTCCACTGCCGACGTGCTGGCTGAGTCGATCGATCCCGGGACGATGTATCCCAGTTCAGGATCCGCGCGGTCGGGCACCATGCCGAGCAACACAATGTCCTCGTCGCGCGTCTCGATCGTTCCCAACGCGCTGTGTACCGCACCCGCGAGCACGGCTTCGTCATGAACGTAGTGATCGGACGGCAACAGCACGACGCGCGCTTCGGGATCGCGGCGCATGATGTGCAACAGCGGCAACAGAACCCCGTTCGCGGTGCCGCGATTGGCGGGTTGTACGATCGTGTTTCTGTCGTCTAGTGAGGCAAGCGCACCATCCCACCAGCGTCGGTGTTGTTCGGCAACGATCGCGCAGACGTGTCGCCTTTGCGCAATCGACGCTGCCCGATGCAGCGCCTCGTGCAGTAGCGAAAGCCCGCCGTTGAGCGAACAGAATTGTTTTGGTACCGCAACGCCGAGTTCAGTGGTGGTCAGCGTACGCAGACGACTGCCCTCACCCGCTGCGAGCACGATCACCCACGTATTGCCTGATGCACCGTTCGCGTCACCGAGCTTCGAAGTCAGCGCCGATGTCGATGCCATCTCCACGATCTCTCTCACCATTGGAACCCCCGAATATTGCGCGGCAAGGCGACGTCAATCTGACGGGACTGGCCACGCGGCGCTATTGGACGATCGTATTGGTGTTGAACCGTCGTGTTACTGACAGCCCATACCTTCGTCCAATCGATCCGACGCGCGGAACCTGTTGTGATGTGCGCCGTGGATCGAGGATGGCAAGCGAGTAGTCATCGACAGTGTCGAAGGAACCCATTGAAGGGCGATGAGTAATGAAAGACACACCCATTGATCAAGTGGCGATTGCCCAAGCGAATGGCCGTACCGCTTGGTCGTTCCGCACGATAGCTCGAAGGCTGGCGATCTCCCTTGGGCTGCTTGTTGCTGCCATTGGCGTTCTCGTTTTCGCCTATCACTACTGGACGGTGGGACGCTTTCTGCAGGAAACGGACGATGCCTACGTGAAGGCCGACTACAGCACCATCGCGCCGAAGGTCTCGGGGTACATCGCCGAAGTAGCCGTTACCGACAACGAGCACGTTGTCGCCGGGCAGCTGCTGGCGCGAATCCACGATCGCGATTACGGTGCCGCGCTCGACCATGCTGCGGCCGACGCAGCCGCGGCGGCAGCCAACGTGTCGAATCTCGATGCGCAGCGACAGCAACAAACGTCGGTGGTCCTCGAGCGACAGGCGTCCGTCACCGCGTCCATCGCAGCGCTGAAACTTGCGCGGGACGACGACGCGCGCTATCGCGCGCTGATCCTCAAAGGCGCCGTGGACAAACGAGGTGCCGAGCAAGCCGCTACGGTGCTGGATCAGAGCCGCGCCAATCTGAAGCGCGACGAAGCAGCGCTCGTGACCGCACAGAAACAGATCGTTGTTCTGACTACCGCGCGCGTTCGGGCAGAGGCACAGCGCCGCGCCTCAGCGGCGGCGTTGGAACAGGCGCGTCTGAACGTGTCGTACACGCGCATCCTGGCACCGTTGGACGGCACGGTGGGGGCGCGCTCGGTACGAATTGGCCAGTACGTCCAGGCCGGCACGCAGTTGATGGCGGTGGTGCCACTGCACGCGGTGTACGTCGTCGCGAATTACAAGGAAACGCAGCTCACTCACATGCAACAGGGTCAGTCCGTCACGATTCGTGCGGACGCGTTTCCCGATCGCGAGTTTCGCGGCCGCGTGGACAGCATATCGCCTGCGAGCGGTCTCGAGTTTTCTCTACTGCCGCCCGACAACGCGACCGGCAACTTCACGAAGGTCGTACAGCGCATTCCAGTCAGAATCGTCTTCGATGCGGACGTACCTCCCGGCGTGCTGCGTTCCGGCATGTCGGTCGAGCCCACCGTCGATACGCGAGCGTCTCGGCCTGGCAAGCAGATGCTGACGCAAGTCGCGCAGTACGACCGCGGCTCCACACCGCACGAATAGCGAGTGTTGCGATGGACGATCGCAAGATGAACGACGCGGTATCGCTCAAAACGTGGCTCGCGGTATCCGGCTCGACGCTCGGCGCGTTCATGGCGGTTCTGAACATCCAGATCGTCAATGCCTCGCTGGCCGACATCCAGGGCGCAATCGGCGCCGGGATCGATGAAGGCGGCTGGATCTCGACGGCCTACCTGATCGCGGAAATCGTCGTGATTCCATTGACCGCCTGGCTATCACAGGTGTTCTCGATGCGCCGCTACTTGCTCGTCAGCGCGTCGCTGTTCCTCGCGTTCTCGGCGGCGTGTGCATTTGCCCATAACCTGCCGCAGATGATCGTGCTGCGTGCGTTTCAGGGCTTTACCGGCGGCGTCCTGATTCCAATGGCCTTCACGATCATCATCACCAAGCTGCCGAAGGCGCGACAGCCCGTCGGACTCGCGATGTTCGCACTGTCGGCCACATTTGCTCCGGCCATAGGTCCGACCATCGGCGGCTATCTGACCGAGAACTGGGGCTGGCAGTACACGTTCTACGTGAACCTGGTACCGGGGGCCGTCATGCTCGCGATGCTGTGGTTTTCGCTGGATCGAGCGCCGATGCAACTCAAACGTCTTCGAGAGGGGGACTGGGCGGGCATCGCAACGATGGCCGTCGGCCTCGGCGCGCTACAGACAGTGCTCGAAGAAGGTAACCGCGACGACTGGTTCGGTTCGACGTTCATCACGCGGCTGTCGATCATCGCCTGTATGAGCCTGGCGGCGTTCCTCTGGATCGAGTGGCGATCGCAACGGCCGCTACTGAACCTGCGCCTGCTCGCACGGCGCAATTTCGGACTCGGCGTCGTTGCCAACGTTCTGCTCGGCATGGCGCTGTACGGCTCCGTGTTCCTGTTGCCCGTGTACCTGGTGCGTACACAGGGTTACAACGCGGAGCAAATCGGCGCCGTGCTCGCGTGGACCGGATTGCCGCAGCTGGTGCTCATCCCGCTGGTGCCGAGGCTCATGCGGTACATCGATGCGCGGCTGCTGATTGCAGTCGGATTTGGGCTGTTCGCACTGAGCAACTTCATGAATCTCGGCATCACACCCGACTATGCCGCCGACCAGTTGTTCCTGCCCAACGTCGTGCGCGCCGTAGGCCAGGCGCTGGTCTTCTCACCCATATCCGCAGTCGCAACCGCGGGCATCGAAGCCGAGAACGCAGGCTCGGCTTCCGCCCTTTTCAACATGATGCGCAACCTGGGTGGCGCAATCGGCATCGCGACACTCGAAACATTCGTTACCCGGCGCGAACAGTTCCACTCGAACGTGTTGACGCAGGCGGTCTCACCGTTCTTCGAAGCGACACGTGCTCGAGTCAACGAACTGACCGGCTATTTCATGACCCACGGCACCGTCGGACCCGAACAGGCGAGGCATCTCGCGGCGGTCGCGTTGGGTCGCGCGGTTCAGCACCAGGCGTACCTGCTCGCGTTCAGCGACGCGTTCTACCTGCTCGGCATTTCGCTGCTTGTCGCCGTTGGCGCAACCGTTCTGCTGAAGCGCAGCCCACCAGCAGCCGAGGCAGATAAACAGACGCTCGATGGCGCCAAAGATGCCGCGCGACAGCGACCTCGGCACCAACTTCCGTTGCGAACGCAGCATGTCCACCTGGTTCCCGGGGTTGCCGCCAAGTAGGCACTTTCTTCCATCGAAAGGAACATCCAAATGACCGATACCGCCAGCCACTACAGTTCTGAGGTAGCCAATCAAACCCGTGACCTTACTCGCGCACCCGAAGTGCACGTGCTTGTCGAGCATGCCAATCGCAGCGCCGCCGAATTCAATCGCCTTGGAAGGGCCACATTCAGCGCCGAAGATCGAGTCGCTCTAAAGCACGTAGCGGGGGTTCTCGCGACGCTGGCCGCGGTTGCGCTTGCAGTCGCAATCATTTTAGTCGCGGCTTAATTCATCCTGCATTGCGTATAGGGGATATTGCAATGAGGCGTCGAAATCAACGGGAGGCGACCTTGATCGAAGCTTCTGATCTTCGCATGAGACAAATGCCGCTCAACGACGGGACCGGCCACATTCCCGCGCTCGGGTTTGGCACACTCATTGTCGGGGGCGACGCCACAACAGCCGCAACCAGAGTGGCATTCGAAGCCGGATTTCGGCACTTCGATTGCGCGGAGCGATACCGGAACGAGCGAGCGGTCGGCGAGGCGCTGCACGCGGGTCTTGCGGCGGGTGGACTCTCGCGCGAGCACATTTTTGTGACCACCAAGTTGTGGAACACGAATCATCGGCCCATCCGCGTTGAACCCGCGTTCGAGGCGAGTCTCGAAAGACTGAGGCTCAACTATCTCGATCTCTATCTCATTCATACCCCGTTTGCCTTTCACCCAGGAGACGAGCAGGACCCGCGCGATCACGACGGCGACGTCCTGTACGACCATGGCGTTACGTTGCTCGACACCTGGAAGGCAATGGAAGGTCTCGTGGATCGTGGCAAATGCCGGGCTATCGGGCTGTCTGACATCGGCTTGAGCGAGCTGATGCCCCTGTATGATGCTGCGAGGATCAAGCCCGCAGTGGTCCAAGTCGAAGCGCATCCGTATCTTCCGGAAGCCGAGCTTCTCGAGTTTTGCAAACGCAAGGGTATTGTTCTGTTGGCCTTTGCACCGTTGGGTCATGGGCAAAGGCCGGGGCTGCTCGAAGACCCTGTCATTTCGGCAATCGCCGCGCGAGTTGCAAAGACTCCGGCACAGGTGTTGTTGGCCTGGGCCGTGCAGCGCGGTACAGCGCTACTGACCACGCCTAAAACCGCGGCTCACGCGCAAGAGAATTTCAACATCTCCGCCCTTCCGGACGACGCGATCGAGGAAATCGACCAAATTCAGACCAGACAGCGACTCAACGATGTCGTTAGAACCGGTAACCCCGGGTTCATTGAACCGGGTCGATGAAACTGAAGGTATGGCTCGTCTGTTGTCAGTGAATGTCGGTCTGCCGCGCGATGTTTTGTGGCGCGGCGAGAACGTTTTTACGAGCGTATGGAAAGAGCCCGTGCAAGGCCGACGCATGGTCCGGCGGCTCAATGTCGACGGTGACGGTCAAGGTGACATCTCCGGGCATGGCGGCGAGCAACGAGCGGTCCTCCTCTACCAGATCGATTCGTACCGATACTGGGAGCGCCAACTTCGCCGCCGCAACTTTACGTTCGGACAGTTCGGCGAAAACTTCACAGTCGATGGCCTGCCAGACAGCGAAGTGTGCGTCGGCGATCGCTATCGAATTGGCAGCGCGCTGTTTGAAGTGACGCAACCGCGCGTGACCTGCTACCGCGTAGGAATGCGGATGGACGAACCGCAGATGGCAGCGCTGCTGGTTTCGCACCACCGTCCAGGGTTTTATTTGCGTGTGCTCGAGGAAGGCGAGGTCGGCTCGGGCGACGAGATCGTGAAGATTACCGATGGACCGGAGCGCGTGACCGTCGCGGAAATCGACGCGCTGTTATACCTGCCCGGTCACCCACGCGAACTGTTGGAACGTTGCTTGCGCATTCCAGCGTTGAGTCTGGGATGGAAGGCCTCATTGCAGGCATTGCTCGCGCAGGAAACGAGTCACGTATCCACAGGAAACGCGGGACTCACCGGTGTTACTACTCCGTCGCCGGCGTGGTCCGGATTCCGGACGTTACGCGTTACGCGGGTAAAACGGGAAAGCGCCAGCGTTGTTTCGCTGTCATTTCAGAGCGCGGATGAAATCCCGTTGCCTGCCCCGCGGCCGGGGCAGTTTCTGGTGTTGAGATTCCGACCGAGATCTGGCGCGGCTCCGATCAGACGCAGTTACTCGATGTCTGGTGCACCCGCAGCAGGCACATATCGTGTGAGCATCAAACAAGAAGCCGACGGACTCGGGAGCACGTTCTTGTGCAACCAGACGAAAGTCGGCGACGTTTTTGAGGTCAGTGCGCCGCGGGGCAATTTCACGACAAGACATGGGACGGGACCGGTAGTGCTGCTCGGCGCGGGGATTGGCGCAACGCCTTTGCTCGCGATGCTTCACCAGTTGTGCTCCACGGCTTCGCAGCGAGAGATCTGGTGGCTGTATGGAACCCGCAATCGCGACGAGCACCCGTTTGCAGCGGAATCACACAGGCTGATCACGTCGCTGCCGCTCGGTCATAGCTACATCTGCTATAGCCAGCCACGCGATACCGATCGACTTGGGCGCGACTTCAACGCAGCAGGACGGCTCGGCCTTCCCGTACTCGAGCAGCTGAACGTGCCGCACGACGCCGACTTTTTTCTATGCGGACCCATCGAGTTCTTGCGGAGCCTGACGTCTGCGCTCGCAGCGCGGGGCGTTTCAGCCAGCAACGTGTTTACCGAAATCTTCGGTTCCGGCCAGCCCCTGCGCCCTGGAATCGCCACAGCCCAAACGCGGCCAGTCCACCCGCCTACCGGAACGGCCGGCCCCGGTCATCGAGTTTCGTTTACTCGAAGTGGATTGACCGTGGCGTGGCGTCCCGACTACCAGAGCCTGCTCGAACTCGCCGAAGCATGCGACGTGCCTGTGAGATGGTCCTGCCGAACCGGGGTATGCCATAGCTGCGAGTGTTCCTTGATCGACGGCGCCGTCGACTATCGACCCGAGCCTCTCGAGTCGCCCGCCAACGGAAACGTGTTGATGTGCTGTTCGCGGCCGCGCGGCGACATTGAAGTCGACCTTTAGGCCGCAGAGCGAACTACGCGGCATTTTCCGCGTTGAGTTGCTTCAGGAGTGCCTCGGCCGCGGAGGTCGATGACGCCGGATTTTGGCCGGTAATCAAACGGCCATCGACGATTGAAAACGGTTGCCAGTTGGCGACCTTCTCGAAGATCGCTCCGAGCCGCATCAATTCATCCTCGACGAGGAATGGGACAACGTGGGTGAGCTTCACCTCCTCTTCTTCGCCATTCGTAAAGCCGGTCACGTGTTTTCCCTTCACCAGCGGCGCGCCCATATACGTTACGTGACGAAGCACTCCCGGAGCGTGGCACACCAAAGCCACCGGCTTGCCGGAATTATAGAAGGACTCGATCAACGCGATGGAAGCGGCGCTTTCAGCAAGGTCCCACATCGGTCCATGTCCGCCGACATAAAATACGGTGTCGTAGTCTGCGGACTTCATGTCTGCGAGCTTCACCGTTTGGGATAGCGCCTTTTGCGCGACCGAGTCATTCTTGAAGCGCGCCATCGCGGGGGTCTGGTTTTCAGGCAAGTCGCTCTTCGGATCGATCGGCGGCTGGCCGCCTTTCGGTGAGGCTAGCGTCAGCCTCACACCAGAGTCCCGAAAGACAAAGTAAGGGGCAGCAAATTCTTCGAGCCAAAGACCAGTCTTGCGACCCGTATTGCCCAACTGATCGTGCGACGTCAGTACCATCAATATCTTCATCTATCCTCTCCTGGTTTGTTGAGTTCCGAATGGAACCGTTGGTCGAAGCGCGAGTTCAACAGAGAGCCCGGCGAGCAACAATTGGACCATCGTATCGGTCCCCTCTGTATGGTCGTCTGGAGAACCGCGTCCACGTTACGTGCGGATATCGTCACCTGCCAAGTTGTCCCACGTAGAATCCCAATCGATCTTCCGCCTCGCCGGGGTTGTGAAACCCCCGTTCCAGCAGCGCTTTGATTCTTGCCTGCGCCGCAGGCCGCCTGATCGAAGTCATGCAGGCATCCCATCCGGCCGCGATTTCGACGTCTGGCGGCAAACTGGCCTCGTTGACGAGCCGTTTGGTATTCGCGATCGCCCACTTGTCGAACGAGGAGATTCGCAGTGCGAGTGCGTCGACAAAGTCATCCAGTTCTGCATCGGGCAACGAACGGTTCACATAGCCAAGCGACTCAGCCTGGTCGCCTCGAATGTCGTCTGCACTCAGAAGCACTTCCAGAGCGCGTGCTCTACCAATGAGTCTCGGCAATCGCGCCATCGGGCCGCCGCCGGCTACCAAGCCCGCTCCTACTTCCCACTGCGAAAGAATGGCTTTTTCTCGGCTCACGAAACTCATGTCACAGGCGAGCGCAAGCTCGCTGCCGTTGCCGGTTGCGCGACCCCGAATACAGGCGATCGAAACAACCTTCGCGCGCGTCAGGCGCACGAGGATATCCGGCCACGCCTCGAGCCCCGTCGGGCCTTGAGGAATAGCTGTCAAATCTTCCATCTTTGCCAGGAAGTCGGAATGATTCAGAAAAAAGCCTTCCACGGCACTGTCGAATACCACCACCTTCAGCCGCTCGTCGTACTCGATCGCGGCCATGATGTCTTTGAATTGCAGAACCATCTCCGCACCCATGAGATTCAGCGGCGGGTTGTCTAAGGTGACTCGCCAGTAATCCGGCGAAACCCGATTCAGCCGTACCTGCGCAGTCTTCGAAAGTGAGTTCATGAGAGCCTCCAATGTTGCGACACATTTCGCAGTATCGGACTATCGCGCCCGTAACCGACTCTCGCCATTGCACGTTGGTATCGCCAATACGATGGTCCAATACCCGCTTCTCTTCGGTTCTGGTCGGATGCTGTATCTGCTGAAGCCGCGCCGATTTCTCGAAGGCTCATTCAACTGGAGAACGTCATGTCCAAGAAACCCTCTAGAACCACTGGCGGGCTACCAGGGCGTGTAGACAGCCACGACGGGATATTCAGCCAATGAGACGAAGCTACGACGTCATCGTCATAGGCGGCGGCTCGCCAGGAGAGCACTGTGCGGCCGCGCTTGCGGAGGGTGGGCTGCGGGTTGCACTCGTCGAGCGTGAGTTGGTAGGTGGCGAATGCTCCTACTGGGCGTGCATCCCATCCAAGTCGCTGCTGCGGCCGGGCGAAGCGGTACACGCGGCGAACAACGCAGCGGGAATAGCGCGCATCGATATCGAGGCGGCGTTGGCTTGGCGCGACTTCATGGTTTCGAACTACTCCGACGCCGGTGCGCAGCGCTGGCTCGATGGGCGCGGCATCGACCTGCTTCGCGGTCGCGGCCGGCTCGACGGTACAGGGGTGGTCGACGTCGACGGCGTTCGCTATGCGGCCGAACACGTGGTCCTGGCGACAGGTTCCGAGCCCATCATCCCACCTGTGCCGGGCCTGCGCGGCCTCGCAGGCATCTGGACGAATCGTGAAGTCACCGGCATGAAGGTCATTCCGCGTCGACTACTCGTGCTCGGAGGTGGACCGGTCGGCGTCGAAATGGCGCAAGCCGTTCGACGCTTCGGCGCCGAGGTCGTGCTCGTCGAGGGCGCCGCACACGTGCTCGCGCGCGAACCCCGGACGTTAGGCGAAGCGCTCGGTGACGTTTTGCGCCGCGACGGCGTCGAACTCGCGCTAGGGGTCCATGCAACCGCAGCGCGACGCGACGGCGATCACTACACGTTGGAACTCGACGACGGCCGGATGCTGAGCGGCGATCAGCTGCTCGTCGCTACCGGACGACGTGCGCGCGTCGACGACCTCGGCCTGAGAACGGTCGGCATCGAAACCAACGGCCGTGGGATTCCAGTGAATGCGCGCATGCGCGCGGGCGAGCGACTGTGGGCGATTGGCGATGTCACCGGCATCTGGCCGCTGACGCACGTCGGAAAATACCAGGGGCGCATCGCCGCAGCCAACATTCTAGGTGAGGTGCGCGAGGCTCACTACGACGCGGTGCCGCGTGTGGTCTTCACCGATCCACAAGCCGCGTCGGTCGGCGCGGCGCAAGACCGATTCAGCGCGACAACACGCGTGTCGGAGATCGCGAAAACCGCTACGTACACGCACGCATACGCCGAATCGAACGGGTTCATGACGCTGCTCAGCGACGGCACGCGGCTGACAGGCGCCCATGCACTCGGCCCGGAGGCCGGCGAATGGCTACAGCAGGCAACGCTTGCAATCCACGCGCGTGTGCCGCTCGACGTGCTGCGTGACACCATCCAACCGTTTCCGACGTTCTCGGAAATCTATCTCGACGCGCTGAAGGCGCTCGATCGGCAGATCGCGTCTTGTTAGATTCCGGGCGAGGTCGAATTCAAGGCAATTCGCAAGACGCGGCCACGCGTGTCGGCAAGCTAGGGTCCGCGTGTCGGCAAGCTAGGGTCCGCAGGTTCTTTCGTTTGATCTAACAGAGGTTGCGCCACAACAGGCCCGTCAGTTCCCAGTCGATGAGAGACCCAGCAGCGCGGCCATCTTCACCAGAGCCGCGAGCGAGCGGGCCTTCATTTTCCGCATCACCTGACCGCGGTGAGCCTTCACAGTGATCTCACTGATGCCGAGTTCTCCGCCGACCTGTTTGTTCAACAGCCCGGAGACGACCAACGCCATCACCTCCCGCTCACGCGGGCTGAGCGACGCATAGCACTCCCGCAATTTCTCGATCTTCTCCTGCTGGCTCAACGCAGCGCGACTCCGCTCGATCGCACCGCGAATGGCGCCGCGCATCACTTCTTCGTCGAACGGCTTCGTCAGGAATTCCACAGCACCGGCCTTCATTGCGCGGACCGTCATTGGTACGTCGCCGTAGCCCGTCATGAAGATGATCGGCATATCGATCCGCTCGCCGGCAACACGCTCCTGAAGGTCGAGCCCGTTCAGGTCCGGAAGATTGACGTCGAGCAGCAGGCAACTCGGCGCGCGGATGCTCGGACGTTCGAGAAACGTCTGCGCGGATGCGAACAGCTCTGGTCGCCAACCGGCGTCGAGAATCAGCAGTTCCAGCGACTCGCGTATAGAAACATCATCATCGACCACGAACACGATCGGTGTTGGTTGCGACATTGCGGACCACCTCGCGTCTCGAGCATCAGCGCTTCCCGCAAGATTGTATTTCCTCGCATCCAGCAACATGCTGCGCCCTCCCAATTGATTCCCAAGGCTGCGTAAATCGCCCGTGACAGCTCGGCCCCGCTGAGTAGTCTGAAGCATGCGACGCTACCATCTGCCGAATTCTCGATTGAACATCAGCCCTAATGCCGAAACCATTGAACTTTGGTATCGGTGTGCCCAGCTCACGGATCTCCCGCCTGTTGCGCATTCTCATTTCCCGCCGCACGTGGGATTGCGAACGAAAACGTGACACCGGGACCCTCATTCGCTGCCGCCCACAGGCGACCGCGATGCTGCTCGATGATGGAACGGCTCACCGACAGACCGATTCCCATCCCCTCGCGCTTCGTCGTGTAGAACGCTTCGAAAAGTCGGTCGGCGGCATGCGATTCAAATCCCACACCTGAATCCTGCACCATCAACCTCGCCCGGTCATCATCGTCCCGTTCGGTTCTGATCACCAACTGACGCGGGCGATCGTCGATCTCGCGCATTGCTTCGGAAGCGTTCACAACCAGGTTCATGACGACTTGCTGCAGCTGGACACGATCGCCGTCGACCTGCGGAAGGTCCTCGGCAAAGTCGGTTCGCAACACCACTTTGTTCCTTTCGAGTTCGCGTGCGTAAAGCGCAACGACTTCCTGGGTCGCCTCGTTCAGGTCGAGCAACTCGGTCGCAGCCGACTTCTTCGTAAAGAGATTGCGCAATCGGGTGATCATCTCTGCGGCACGGTTGCCATCTCGAATCGTGCGCCGCATGGTCTCGAGCGCGCCATCCACATTCGGCGGATCGGCCATCAGCATGCGTAATCCCGTACCTGCGTTGGTCATGACACCGGACAGAGGCTGATTGAGTTCGTGCGCGATCGACGCCGTCAACACACCGAGGCTGGTCACCCGCGTTACGTGCGCGAGATCTGACCGGGCGATGTTGAGCGCGTCCTCCGACACCCGGTGTCGGGTCACGTCCTGGACTGCGCCGATGTATTCCAGCTCACCGCGTTTGTCCCGGGTCCGATGAAACAACAGATGCAAATACTTGATCGAGCCGTCGGGCATCACGAGACGGTGTTCGTAATCCAGCCTGCTCTCACCCGCGCGGCCCTTTCGGATCATTTCTTCCAACCTCGGTACGTCGTCGGCATGCACTCGAGAAGCGATCAACGCAAATGTCACGGATACATCCTGATCGAATTCAAAGATGCGATAGAGTTGCTCCGACCATTTGATTTCGTCCGTCGCTACCGACCAAGAAACGCTGCCAGTTACGCTGAGGCGCTGAGCCTCCTCGAGAAATACCTGGCCACGTCGCAACTCCTCTTCCGATTGTTTGCGTTCGGTAATGTCGCGCAGGTAGGCCGTGAAAGTCGGCGGTCCATCCAACGGGATGCGAGTGATCCCGACCTCGACCGGGAACGCGCTGCCGTCGCCTCGGATTGCCTGCATCTCGATGCGCTTGCCGGGGATGTAAACTTCATCACCCGTTTCCAGAAAATTCGCGAACTCGCTCGGTGGGGAGGGAATGACGATGTCGGATAGATGTCGCCCCGTCAGATCGGGATACCGCAACGCACGCTCCGCGGCCGGATTGAACTCCGTGATCCGGCCCTCGTGATCGATCGTCACGATGCAATCCAGCGCCGAGTCCAGGATTGCCGCATTGCGTGCTTCACTACGTTTCAGTTCGTGCTCTTCGAGACGAAGCTTCTCCTCCGCGGACGTGCGTTCGGCAACTTCCTTTTTCAGCGCCTCGTTCGCCGCGGCGAGTTCGGCGGTGCGTTGCGCAACCCGACGATCGAGTTCGTTTGCGACCCGTTTCTGTTCGCTGAGAAGCCAGGCTTCATGGAGCCCGATGGCGGCTTGATTTGCGGCGACGCTGAGAAGCAGTCTCTCCGTCTGCTGGGGAAAATCTTCACGCCGCGAGCCGGCCACGATGAGTCCGACCTCATCGTTCAGCCCAAGCCGAAGCGGCAGGATCGAAAGGTTCCCGTCCCCAACCGGATTCGGTATCGAGTGGGGCCAGTTGCGGGGATCGTCGTCGAGGGGCAGATCGAGCGCCGCCCCGATATCTTGCGCCCGAACGTTCGGATTTTGCTCCACCCGCACCATCTCGATCGGCGCCCCGCCCACTCGGTTGCTCAGGCGCACATAGACGAGTTCCAGCGAAAGCATCCGCGTGAGCGCGTCGAGCAACGTGCCCGCGATCTGGATCGGCTCCGCACCGGCCCAAACCGCAGAGAGCGCGGGGATGCTGGCGAGGTCTCTGAGGGCGTGCCGAAGGCGCTTGATTTCGTCTTCGGTGGAATATTCGCGCGACATGTTATTCGGCCGTCGAAGGTCTCCCGTGGCTTCTGGCCCGTCGTTCGCGAAGTTCGAGCAAAAACTCCGCCGGCGGCACGAAGAACGGATTCTGCTGGAGGATTCCACCGATGATGATCATCGGATGCGTCCGCATGATGTCAATGACCGTGTCGCCGCCGAACTTCGCAAGATCGTACGTGCAGATCACCGCATCGTCGTGACGACGCCAAACATCGTTTACCCGCGACTCGAACTCGACCAGATCGTCCACGTATGAGCGATCGTTCGCTGCCCAATCCATGTGGCACACAATTCTACTGAGGGGGAAACCTCGTCGAGCCGTGTCACCGGCCAACTGCTCGAATGTTCCCAGCATGCGGTCCTGATCGAATCGGCCATCCTGCAGGTACGTTTCGGTGTTGATTCGAACTTCGAGCTGACCGCTGCGATCGGCCGCCGTGCAGTCTATTCCCGCTTCAGCCAGACGCCGAAGATGGCTATCGCGCTGGTTGGGGCTTACCACATGAACTGCTCTGTCGCCACATTCGAACCCCTCCCTGACGAACGGGAGCAGCACGCGATATTCCTCGTCGAGACTGTTGAAGAACGCGCAGACATGACGTGGTGGGCTGAGTAGAGAGCCCGCGAGGCGAATGGGTGTTGCGGTCTGGTTCATGGCGGGGATCTGTCCTTCTTCTCTCCCGCAAGGCGGTCACACCACGGCCGCATGTAGCCGGGAAAAATAACTCAACTCGGTTGCTGCCGTAAATCCCTCCACCCGCTGTGTCGGACGACCCCGACTTTCGACCGATGCCAAAGTCTTGCCAATACCATCGTTCAATGGATTCACCTGCGTCCATCGGGTTTCATCGCAGCTACGTCTTGCGCATCGATCCTGCACCGACTCGGTGCGTTTTCAGTTTTCGTCAAGTCTCGACCCGGAGAGGAATATGAACCCCACGACAAACGCCAAGCAGGACCCCGTGGCGACTCGAACCCACCTGCCGGACCAAGCTGTTTTTCGGTCGATCCTGCCCGACGACATCGACTGGAAGCCGTTCGACGCGTTCCCCACATCGGTTCGCCTCGCCCAGCTCGTCGGCTACCCTTCGCAGCCCGGTCCCTACGTGATCAGAGTCAAAGTACCTTCCGGCGTGAAGCTGATGCCGCACAGGCATCCTGAGGACCGGATCTACACGGTCATGTCGGGCGTGTTCTACATCGGCCTTGGCGATGACTTCGATGGCGAGGCGATGACGGCATTTCCGCCCCTCAGCGTGATCGTTTTGCCAGGTAATACCGCCCACTTCCATTGGGCCAAATCCGGCGAGTACGTAACCCAAGTGACCGCGGTCGGTCCGTTGGGCCTGGAATATCTTGATCCTCGCGACGACCCGAGGAACGAGCGAGCGAGCAACTATGAACGCCAGCCAACTCTGTGCTGAAAACCACGATTGGACGAACGCGCACCCGTCGGACCTGCACTACGAGCGCAGCCAACGAGAGCGTTGATGCGCGTCGGGTAGATTTCAATCATCGCCAAAGCCGCCACCCCGTAGAGCCGCCAACGTGCGACACGCGTTGCCCACGAGCAAAAGGAAATTCGTCAATTGAGAGGCAATCGTGGATGCCACACGCCGTTGTTCAGGTATTCAGGTGCTCGCCGACGAACCAGCTCTGCAACTCGTTCGTGCGGACCACACCGCTGACCAGCAGATCGTTCGTGCCGTCGTCGCCGCGGTCGACAGCCTCTCGCGCCAGTGTTCGCGCTTCGATCAGAATCAGCTCGTGCGCGGCGCACAGCCCATCGAGTTCGGCCCGAACGCTCTCACGACCACGTGGCGCCCGGCTGACTCGGCTCTCGGTCGCAACGTCGGCACCGAGCGCAAATGTGACGCCGCCGAGCGTTTGTACGCGCTCGGCAATCGTGTCCGCCAACTCTGCTTGCTCCGTGTAGTGCTTGTCGAAGAGCAAGTGCAGTTGGTAGAACGTCGCGCCAGATGTCTGCCAGTGATTTTTCTTGTACAAGTCACGCAAGCTCAGCGTGTGAGCAAGCATGCGATTCAGCGCCGCGACGCTCTTATGACGAACCTCGGCAGAGAGACCGATCCGGCTCGATGCAAGGGAACCAAAACCTTGCAGTAAATCCTCGTCGCTCATCGTCTCCTCCTTACACTGTGACACTGTGCCTGTCAGGTCATCTTCGCGATGACGCATGCATCTCAACAGGAACGGAACCGCGAGACGATTGGACCAAGGTATTGGTTTTGGCGGTTGTTCCACGATAACTGGGTGCCGTGGGGGAGAACTCTTGTTCAGATCCTCGGCGACGCAATGCGGTCGTTAGCATCGTGCCAACGTTCGCTCCCGCCACTGGCCGTTCGTGCTCGATACGACCAACACCATGGTCCAATACAAACCCATCGCCGCGTCTGCTGTGATTCCATCCGGCTTGTTGTTGCAGACCCTGTCGTTAATTCATTTCCTGACCAGGGAGTTTGTCGTGCATCTAAAATATTTTGGCGCTTTGGGCAGCTGCGCTGTTCTCGCTACCGCCTTTGCATTCGTTGCCGATTCCGCAGCTGATATACAGGACAAGTACACCTTGAAAGTGCCGGGCGGGCTCGCGTTCGCGGAGTTCAAGGGATACGAAGGCTGGCAGGTCATCTCTGTCAGTCACAGTGAAGCGCTACTCGCCGTCATCCTCGGCAATCCCGCGATGATCGACGCTTTCCAAGCTGGGATTCCCGACAACGGCAGACCGTTCCCCGACGGCGCCAAGATGGCGAAGATCCATTGGGAACCGAAACAGAGTGAGAGGGCACCAGGCCCGACGACGGTACCGGGCGCCCTGCACGACGTGGACTTCATGGTGAAGGATGCGAAGCGGTTTGCGGATGGCGGTGGGTGGGGATATGCGGCGTTCAGGTTTGACGCTACGTCCGCTACGTTCAAGCCGGGCAACGCAACCGACACGCCGCCACAGGCGCACGACGCAAGGTGCGGGGCCGCGTGCCACACGATCGCGAAGGCAAGAGACTACGTTTTTACGGAATACGGGACGCGCTGAACAGATCACGCTGAGCAAGCACGCAAATCGGTTTCGAGTAGACGAGAGGCCGAGCGTAGCCGCCATGGTCACCAAGCCGGCAAGAGAGCCGGCTTTCATTTTCCGCTTCACCTGACCACGGTGCGCTTTCACGGTGATTTCGCTGATGCCGAGTTCGTCGCCGAACTGTTTGTTCAGCAGATCCGAGACACCAATGCCATCGACCAGTCACAAGGAACCAGCACGTCGCCTCGATCCTCTTACCAACTCAACGTCGGCCGCCTTCGTGATTCGCCAGTAGATCATGTACGTCGTTCGACTGTCGCCGATACCATCGTTCAATGGTTTCACTTGCGCGCAATACGTTCCAATTCGCTCACTCTTATCCATCGCATTCGGAGACACCCATGACGTACGCGATCAAGATCAACGGAACGACGCAGAGAGTCGACGTCGATCCCGACACTCCACTACTGTGGGTGTTGCGCGACGTGGTCGGCCTGACCGGCACGAAATTCGGTTGCGGCATGGCGCTGTGTGGCGCATGCACCGTGCACCTGAACGGCGTTGCGATTCGCTCCTGCGTCACACCGGTCGACGCCGTCGGCGCTTCTGAGATCACAACGATCGAAGCAGTTGGCGCGACCGCCGCGGGCGCGAAGATTCAAAAGGCCTGGCTCGACCGTGAAGTCGTCCAGTGCGGCTACTGCCAATCGGGACAGATCATGTCCGCCTCGGCACTCATCGCGCGCAATCCGCATCCGACGGATTCCGATATCGACGCCGCGATGTCCGGCAACATTTGCCGCTGCGGAACCTATTCACGCATGCGCGAAGCGATCAAATCCGCGGCGCAATCCGCCGCTCGAGGAGGTTGATCATGGTCCTCGAAACGCTCTTTCCTCGATTTGCGGGTCGGAATCGATCGTCAGGCAGCACTGTCTCCAGGCGCAATTTCATGAAGACCGGTACGGCGGTGGGCGGCGGCTTGATGCTGAGCATCCACCTGCCCTTCGCGGTCGATGAAGCCTATGCAGCCGGTGCCGGTGAGTTCGCGCCGAACGCCTTCATCCGCATCGAAACGAACGGAAAAATCGTCCTCACGATGCCGTACGTCGAGATGGGCCAAGGCACGTATACGTCAATTCCGATGTTGATCGCCGAAGAACTCGAGATCGATCTGAACCTGGTGCAGTTGGAACACGCGCCGCCCAGCGCAAAGCTCTACGGTAATCCGTTGCTGGCTGGTGTGCAGGCGACCGGAGGTTCGACGGCCATTCGCGCATCGTGGCAGCCGTTGCGAGAAGCTGGCGCAATCGTCAGAACGATGCTCGTGGCGGCCGCGGCGAAGCGCTGGGACGTCGACCCCGGATCCTGTCGCGCGCGAAACGGTGAAGTACTTCACCCGCAGACAAAGCGGCGCATTGAATACGGCGAAGTCGCAGCCGACGCCGCGCGTATGTCGATGCCCGAACACGTCCAACTCAAGCGACCGAAAGATTTCAAACTCATTGGCACACCGGCAAAACGTCTCGATGCACCAGCGAAGGTCAACGGAACGGCCATCTATGGCATCGACGTCCGACTGCCTGGTGTGAAGATCGCGACGCTCGCTCAATCGCCCGTTTTCGGCGGACGTGTGAAGCGCGTGGATGATTCGGCAGCAAAAGGTGTCAAGGGCGTTCGTCAGATCGTACGCCTCGAGGATGCGGTCGCCGTTGTGGCCGACCACATGGGCGCTGCGAAAAAAGGCCTGGCCGCGCTGGTGATCGAATGGGATGACGGCCCGCACGCCAGACTCGACACCGATGCGATTGCGCACGAACTCGAACAGGCAACGCTCGCATCCGGACCGGTGGCGCAGAACGTCGGCGATGTCGACAAGAGTCTCGCGGGCGCCGCTAGCCGCGTCGAAGCGAACTATCAGGTCCCGTTCCTGGCGCACGCAACGATGGAGCCGATGAACTGCACAGTTGATCTGCGCAAGGATGGCTGCGAAGTGTGGGTCGGCATTCAGGTCATCGCGCGCGCGCAAGCGGCCGCGGCGAAAGTTGCCGGCCTGCCCCTCGACAAGGTCGTTGTACACAACCATCTGATCGGCGGCGGGTTCGGCCGGCGCCTCGAAGTGGATGGCGTTACGCGTGCCGTCCAGATCGCACAACACGTCGACGGGCCGGTGAAAGTCGTCTGGACGCGTGAGGAAGACACGCAGCACGACATGTACCGTCCGTATTTCTTCGACCGCATCTCGGCAGGTCTCGACGCAAAAGGCATGCCGGTGGCATGGAACCATCGGTTCGCCGGCTCGTCGGTCATATCGAGGTGGCTGCCCCAGGCGTTCAACAACGGTCTCGATTCCGATACCACCGAAGGCGCAATCGATTTGGTCTACAGCCTGCCGAATCTGCACGTCGAATACGTGCGCGTGGAACCGCCCGGGATTCCGACCGCGTTCTGGCGCAGCGTGGGGCCGTCGCACAATGTGTTCGTCACTGAGAGCTTCATGGATGAACTCGCGGCCGCGGCAAAACAGGATCCCGTTGCCTATCGCGTCGCGTTACTCGACAAATCGCGTCGCGCGAAGGCGGTTCTCGAACTCGCTGCGGCAAAATCCGGTTGGGGACATGCCTTGCCCGAACGCGTCGGTCGCGGCGTCTCCGTCCAGTTCGTCTTCGCAACCTATCTGGCGCTGGTCGCCGAAGTCGCGGTATCTAAGGATGGCAAAGCCCGAGTTCGCCGCGTCGTCGCCGCGGTCGACTGCGGCACCGTCGTGAATCCCGATACAGTCCGCGCGCAAATCGAGAGCGCGGTCATCTTCGGCATTACTGCCGCGCTGTACGGCGAGATCACGTTGAGAAATGGACGTGTCGAGCAAACCAATTTCGACACGTATCAGATCCTGCGCATGAACGAGGCGCCGAGGATCGACGTTCACATCGTCAAAAGCGCCGAACCACCCGGTGGCATGGGCGAACCCGGCACGTCAGCGATTGTGCCCGCCGTCACCAACGCGATTTTTGCAGCAACCGGCGTGCGGTTACGCAGGCTGCCCATCGATTCGAATGCGCTGAAGACGCGACAACAAGGAGCCGTCACATGATTCGCAAAGCACAAGCGGTTTGGCGCGGCACCGGACGCGCGGGCAACGGCAGCCTTTCAACCGATTCGGGCGTTCTCGCGCAGACGCCGTATTCGTTTCGAACGCGCTTCGAAAATGAAAAGGGGACAAATCCGGAGGAGTTGATCGCCGCTGCGCATGCAGGCTGCTTCACCATGGCGCTGGCGTTTCAAATGCAAGCTGCCGGCTTCACACCGACCGAACTGCGCACAGAAGCCGCAGTCACACTCGAGCCGGAAGGCAACGGATTCCGGAT
Organism: uncultured Gammaproteobacteria bacterium; assembly: GCA_963735085.1. Classification (GTDB taxonomy): domain Bacteria; phylum Pseudomonadota; class Gammaproteobacteria; order Pseudomonadales; family Azotimanducaceae; genus DATJGR01. Next base: position 54,552 of record CAVTJP010000002.1, on the reverse strand, counting down.
CAGCCAGTCGGCTCTGACGTTGCGCGCGCAGGTGCCGGACCTCGACGCGTCTGCGTTAGCCAGAATGGCCAGCGACGCGGAAAAAAACTGCCCGGTCTCCAAGGTGCTCAACGCAACGATCACGTTGGATTCGAAGTTGATCTGACCGACACTTGGATGCGTGTATGGCACGATGGAACGGCGTGTTACCAACGGCTGACCGAATCTAGGCCGGCAGGAGAGGACCACTCAATGGATTTGCTAGAACCGGTGAACGAAGCGGATCACCATATTGGTGACATGAAAGCAACGGTCGTCGTTGAATACGGCGATTTCGAATGTCCCAATTGCAAGCAGGCCGCGCCGGCGGTTGAGATGCTGCTGCGACGATTCGAAGGGCGAGTGTGCTTCGCGTACCGGCACTACCCGCTCGAGGAGGTCCATCCGCATGCCGTTCAGGCGGCGGAAGCGGCCGAATGCGCGGCCGCCCAGAATAGGTTCTGGGACATGCACAAAATGCTGTTCGACAACCAACTCGCATTGGAACTGGACGACCTGCGCAGTTATGCCGAGAGCCTCGGCCTCGACATGACCCGCTACGCCGCGGAAATGGACGGTCATGTACATCTGCCACGAATCCGCGGCCACATTGACAGCGCCCGGCGCAGCGGTGTGCGCAGCACGCCGGGCTTTTTCATCAACGGCGCGCGACAGGACGTATCGTTCGGTTTGCATTTATTGTTCGATGCAACCGAAGCGGCCCTCAGCCGCGTCTGACGAACCTCATACAAGCGAGAAACGGAGCGTGAATCGCGATACCCGGCCGATCATCGAGTCTCGGCGCGAACAAATGTTTCCAATACTGAGCGATGCCGAAGTCGGCCGGCTGCGTCGCTTCGGCGACGTGCAGAACTATCGGTCCGGCGCACACGCCGCGCGCGCTGGCGATGTCGCACCGGGGCTGCAGGTGATTCTGAGCGGCGAACTATTGGTCACACCGCACGAAGAACACTTGCGCGATCAACCCATCGTCACGTTGGGTTCGGGTGGGTTTCTGGGCGAACTCGCGCAACTGTCTGGTCGTCCTTCGCTCATCGATGCGACCGCGGTTGGCGACGTCGACGCAATCATCATCGCGCCGCGACGCCTGCGCGATCTGATGGTCGAAGAAGCCGACCTCGGCGAAAAAATCATGCGCGCGTTGATCCTGCGCCGGGTGGGGCTGCTCGAGCGTGGCGTCGGCGGCCCGGTGATCGTCGGCAACGCCGAGCATCGCGACGTGCTGCGCCTGGAAGGATTTCTCGCGCGCAATGGCCATCCGTACCAGCGCCTCGACCCAGACACCGACGATTGCGCCAAAACATTGCTTGAGCGTTTCCAGTTGACCACCGCAGACATTCCGATCGTGTTGTGTCCACAAGGTCAGCTGTTGCGCAACCCGACCGAAGGTCAACTTGCCCGTTGCATCGGCCTCGATCTCGCGACGAACTCTGCAACGCCGTTTGATGTCGCGATCGTCGGCGCGGGTCCGGCCGGTTTGGCGGCCGCGGTTTACGCCGCATCGGAAGGTTTGTCGGTAATCACAATCGATTGCCGGGCATTCGGCGGGCAGGCAGGGGCATCTTCACGGATCGAAAATTACCTCGGCTTTCCGACCGGCATCAGCGGTATGGCACTGATGGCACGCGCACACAACCAAGCTCAGAAGTTCGGCGCCGAAACGGCCATACCCAACGAAGTATCGAGTCTGGACGACGCGGTGCTGCCGATGGCCGGTGGATTCGAATTGCGACTGCAGAATGGAGAGACCATCCGAGCCTACGCCGTGGTCATTGCCACCGGCGCGCAGTACCGTCGTCTGGATGTCGACAATCTTGCCCAGTTCGAAGGAATCAGCGCGCACTACTGGGCATCGCCGCTCGAACGGCGCCTGTGCGGCCGACGCGAGATCGCATTGGTTGGTGCCGGCAATTCCGCCGGGCAAGCGGTGGTGTATCTCGCCAACGAGGTTGAGAAGGTGTGGATGATCGTTCGTGGCGCTTCGTTGCAAGCGACGATGTCACGCTATTTGTGCGAGCGGATTGCCGCGCTCGGCAACGTCGAAATACTGTGCCAGACGGAGGTCGTGGAACTGCACGGTGAGAACGGCGCGCTGCATGAGATCGGGTTGCGCCGTCGCGGCAACGACGCGATCGAACGCCGTCCGGTTCACCAGCTTTTCCTGTTCATCGGGGCCGCACCCAATACCGCGTGGCTCACCCGGTTTGGCATCGACGTCGACTCGAGAGGATTCATCCACGCCGAGTCGCTATCTGGCATCGCTCGATTGCCATTTGAGACGAGCCATCCCGGTGTGTTCGCCATTGGCGACGTCCGCGCGGGGTCGATCAAGCGCGTCGCCGCGGCGGTGGGCGAAGGCGCGCAAGTGGTCGCCGCGCTGCATGTGTATCTCGCCCAGGCGCGAGGGCTATCGAGTCCCATTGTGCGTCATCCGGAGGTGACACACGGTGGCTGACGCGTGCCGGCATCCAGCGGCGATTCGCGACGTGACACCCAGTGCCCGGGGGTGCGAAGAGTGTCTGGCGATTCATTCGCACTGGGTACACCTACGCATCTGCCGAACCTGCGGTCACGTGGGCTGCTGCGATTCGTCGCCAAATCGTCACGCGACAAAGCACTTTCATGCCACCGGCCATCCGATCATCGAAGGCTACGATCCACCGGAAGGCTGGGGTTGGTGTTACATCGACAAAGTGGCGTTCGACTTATCCGATCGCATAACCCCGCACGACGGACCGATTCCTCGTTACGTGTGAACTCATTGATGCCCTCGGAGGACACGGCACGCAGCGGCGCCTGCTCCGCCAGGCACAGCGGAACAATTCGGCGAGCGAATGGTCTACCGAGCCGGTCTTCTGACTACCGGAGCGCACATCCGTGACGCCGCTTGGCATCTCTGCGGTTGCGTTCGTCTGTATGGTCGCGGGCGTCAGCGTGGGAATTCTTTTGAATCGCTCGCTGCCACCGCACCACTTCGATGCGAACACGAAGGACGTCGTTCGCCTCGCCATGGCAATGATCGCGACCCTCACCGCGCTGGTGCTCGGTCTCGTGACAGCGTCGGCGAAAAACGCCTTCGACACCGAGGACAGTGCAATCCGACATACGGCCGCATCGTTGCTGACGCTGGACCGAATGCTCGCCGACTACGGAGACGAGACGAAGTCGATCCGCGATGCGCTGCGGGATATCGTGGCGGACAAAGCCGAGCAGATCTGGCCAGCCGGTGGTGCCGCAGCCAGCGGGCGGCTTCAACCGAGCATCGCCAGCGAAAGAATCGTCGAACGAATCCTCGCACTCGATCCCGGCACCACTGCGCAGCGCTGGTATCAGACGACGGCACTCGCGTTGTGCAGCGACGTGCTCGAGGCGGTTGGTGCTTCCGTGCCAATGTTGTTCCTCGTCATCGTCATCTTTTGGTTGTCGGTGCTGTTCGGCAGCTTCAGTCTATTCGCGCCGCGCAACGGCACCGTGATCGGCTCGCTCCTGATCTGCGCGCTATCGGCAGCGGCATCGATTTTCCTGATTCTGGAAATGAACGATCCATTCGGCGGCGTTATGAAAGTGTCGGGCGCGCCGATGCACTACGCGGTGTCGCGAATCGATCGTTAGCGCCGCTGGATGCTCGAAGCGGAGCAGCGAAGGCGTGGACATAGAGGTCACCTGCGAAGGAATAGTGTGTGGACCTCATAGATACGGATTCGCGCGCAGAATATTCACTGCGTGCGATCGCAGAACACGGTTCCCTCATCGTCACACCGCGTGACAGTTGCGCGTTATCCGACAGATGACGAGAACGATCACCCACGCCACCGCGAAGGACGCTCCCGAGCCATCCTCGCCACCCAACCCAGCATGACCGCAAGCGCGATGCCATGGAGTGCGACACCCCATGCCAAGGCGTCACCGATTTTGGGAAGCATCCGCAACGTGACCAGCGCGACCAGGATGGCGGCCATTCCCAGCCACGCCACGCTCGACAACGTCGTACGCGTAAACTGAACATCCGGCGCGAAGATCGCAGAGTCCGCGGCGCCGCGCCAATCATGATCCGCCGCCTGCAACGCATCGAACTGCGCTCGCAATGCGGCGTCATCTGCGAGTATCGCCTGCTCCTCCCGCGCACGCGTCGGGTCCAGTTCGCCATCCAAGTAAGCCGAGAGTTCGGCTGGTTCAACGAGCTTCATCGTTCCTCCTCGCGAGTTCGCCGTGCAAGTGCTTGCCTGGCGAGGTGCAGTCGCGACATCACGGTTCCCTGTGGTATCGCCAGCGTCTCGCTGAGCTCCTGGTAGGTCATTTCAGCAAAGTAGCGCAAACGCAGAATCTCGCGGTGATCCGCGGAAAGCCGATCCAACGCGTTGCTGAGGTGCTCCCAGTCGACGCCTTCTGACAGCGAATCGACGCAGGCGTCGTAAGGTCCCAAGCTGGCCGTTTTGACGGCCTCGGCCTTTGCAGCGCGCAGTATGTCGACGCAACAGTGGCGCAATATGGCGAACCACCACGCTTTGAACGGCCGCGTCGGATCGTACGTGCCGATTCGCTCCAGGCCGCGCAGGGCCGCTTGCTGCACGGCATCTTCTGCGTCCTGCGTCGTGCCTGTTCCGCAGAATCGATCGTGCATAAGCGGCAGTCCGCCCAAGTAGCGGCGCAAGCATTTGAGCGTACTCACGCTCCACGCGCGTGCCTCAACTCAACTGTTGGAGTAGCTCGATCAGACGCGCCAGCTTGTCGTGGAATACCGCAAGTACGACCAAGACTGTGGCGGCATGAACGGCCGCGATCACCAAGGCCACCCGGCCGCGGCGAAGCACCGCCGCGGCAGGTCCGGCGCCATACAACGCCAGCGTCGCCAGAACGATCGCCAGAATGGATTTTTCCAGCCCGAGCAAATTGATGAACGCAACGACGCTGAGCGCCAGCGCCCCCGTGGCCAGCCCCATTCGGCGACCTTCGTCATACGCGGCGTGTACCGGATCGGATGGCGTGTTGGTAGGGGTGGGCATAGAGGTCACCTGCGAAGAAATAGTGTGTGGACCTCATAGATACGGATTCGCGGGCAAAATATTCACTGCGTGCGATCGAATGCAGACGAGATTAACGTAAGGACACCGAGGAGGTCGCGGCCGTCTGGCCGCAATCCGGCATCGAAGTGGCTGTTGGGTGGTTCGATGAAGATTCTAGTGACGGGCGGCAATCGCTACATCGGACTCGACCTCGTGTTCGAGTTGGCGCGGCGTGGTCACGACGTAACGGTCATAAACAGTCACGTGGCGCCATTGCCGGATGGCGCCCGTCGCATTCATGCCGATCGGCGCGTTCCCGGTGAGTTCGAGCGCGCGCTGCGGCCGCATCGCGATGCGTTCGACGTCGTATTCGACAACACGGCCTTCGTGCCGGCCGATGTCGAGCCGATGATCGAGTTGTTCCGCGGGCGGCTGCGGCACTACGTTTTCACGAGTTCACAGGCGGTATATCGGCGCAGCTTCGTACAGCCGCTTCGGGAACATTTCCGTCGTCACGCGCCGGACGATGCGGACCCACGCAAGGCATATGGCGTCGGCAAGGTGCAGATCGAAGATCTGCTGCAGCAGGAGTGGACGCACAATGGCTTTCCGGCGACGTCGCTGCGAGTCGGTCACACGCTCGGGCCGCGCAGTCCTCAACCAACGCGCGATCCGGCGTTCTTCGCGCGTCTGGAAGCAGGTCGACCGATCCTGATCCCGGGTGACGGATTCGCGGCGCTTTCGCTGGTACACATCAACGACGTCGCCCGTCTGATGGCTTCGCTGATCGGTAACGATCGCGTACCCGGTGAAGCGTACAACGTGTCCGGATCGGAAGTGACGAGCATCGTCGGCGTCGTGCATTTGATCGCGAAGGCGATCGGCGTACAGGCGCGCGTTGTCGAAGTGCCGATGGAGATCGCACGCGCGCAGCGGCCACTGCTCGTGCATTGGGGCGAAGCGATCGCCGGCACGGCATTGCTGTCGATCGACAAGGCGCTGCGCGACATCGACTGGACGCCGCAGTTCGGCATCGAGGACGGCTATCGCGACTCGTACGCGTGGTGGGATAACGAAGGCCGCTCGAAATATGAATTGGATTTCTCGTCCGACGATGCGCTACTCGCGCGCCTCGGTTGAAGTGCCGCATGACCGCGATTCTGGCTAAAGTCGCGTTGACGGTGCCCGGCGATGCGAGCGAGACTCGTGCCGCGCACCGCGATCGATCTGACGTCGCGGTTGCGGCAATGCCTTCAGTGGGCAAGCGTTGACGGAGGCGACCATGCGGGTACTGCCGTTGCTGTCGTTGCTGTTGCTGGGCGGATGCTGGAACGGCGATCGGCCGACGCTCGATCTCGGTAACGTTTCGCCAGGTCAGCAGTTCACCGAACTGAAGGCTGCGCGCGAGGCAGGTGCCATTTCCGCCGACGAATACGCGGCGCTCAAGCAGGCGTTGATCGATTCGGTCTTGCACGCGTCGCACCGGACTGCCGACAAGGACAATTCGGATTGACGCCTCCGGCGAATACTCCGCAATCTCGTACGTGCCGCGCACGCGCTTCCTCGTAGCCCTGCTGAAGCGGCCTGCACATCGTCGAGCGCATCGGCACGCGCTGTCGCGGTTGCAACAACCGCCTCGAGGCACGCCGCGCAGCTGCCAACGCCTTCACTGCGGGGCACTCGTCAGTGAGTCGAACCACGCGACGATGCGCGGCGCCGCGGCTAACACCGACCTGTCGTGATCGAACGGGCCGACGTCGATCGTGACGACGCTACCGCCGCGCCGCGTCAAGCGCTCCGCCTCCACGGTCGCCTCGCGCGGCGACACGTCGACGTCGCGAGACCCGAAATACAAGCGAATCGGCGCGCGCGGCTTCCAATCGTAGAGGCTGTTTTCGGCGAGACGGTCGCGCAACCAATTCGGTGAACCGTCGGCATAGCTCGTCAGGAAGTCGCTGCGAAACATCTCGCGCGGCATTCGCGGCAGCGCCGCCATGACGTCGTCGCTGCCGTGCGAACCGTCGAAAAGCGCCGGCACGGTCGCCGCGAACGCCTGCCTGAGCGCCGAATCGAGCGGTTCGCCGTAGAGCGCGGAATAGGCGTTCAACAGGTACGCGAGGTACGTGCTCGCCGCTGTCGACGCGCCGTCGAGCGCATTCGGGAACGACATCGCCGCCAGATCGAACGGGCCGGCGATCGGCGCCGACGCGGCGATTTCGATGCCGTCGATCGGCGCTGCCTCGAGCGCGCGCTGTGCCGCAAGCGTTGCATGACCGCCCTGAGAGAAGCCGACCAGCATGACGCGCGACGGCCACGCATAGGCGTTCGCACTGACGACGGTCCGCGCCGCGCGAAGCAAGTCGATCACCGCGTTCGCCTCTGTTTTCGCGTGCAAATACGGATGCGGCCTGGCCGACGTGCCGAGGCCGATGTAGTCAGGCGCGACCAATAAGTAACCACGCGCCGCGAACGCCGCCGCCGCGAGCACGCCGTTCGATGCATCGGGCGTCGACGGTGACGACGCCCGATCGGTCGCAGTGCCGTGTTGGAAGCTGACGACCCCACGCAGGTGCGACGCGCGCGGAAATGCGATCAAACCCGAAACCTGCGTCAAGGTTCCATCGGCGTCGGTCGTCCAATAGCCGACGCGATACAGCGAGACTCCGCAGTCGACCGGGAACTGTCGAGCCAGGTCGCGCCACCAAACGAGCGCGCGCAACATCCACGCAGGATAACCGCCGATGGATTCGATGGACGTGACCGCACCCGGCTGCGCGCGATCCCGATCGACGACGAACGGCGCGCCGAGATCGGGCGAGCATCCGGTGAGCACTGCAACCAAAAAGACCACCGGAAGGCACCCCGCCAAACGACGCCGCGGTGTGGCGCGCCAGATCACGGGAGCCGCTCTTCTATGAACGCCAGGGCTAACCGCCCCCTGCCGGCCCCCCGCGGTATTCAGTCGCTCGCCGCCCCACGCGCCCGAAGCGCCTCGGCGGTGACCGCCTGTAGTTTCCCATTGACGCGAGTGTACGCCGTTGCCCGATTCGGCAACGTCAAATCCTCTGGCTGCATGGCCGTTTGAGTCATACGCACCGGCGCAAAGACGCATTGTTGAAGGTACCGGCCGAGCGGTGCTGACAGATCGAGCTTGCCCGCTTGCGCCAGCTGCATCACCGCCAGCGCGGTAAACATCGCCGATGGAGCCAAAGCGGAACTGGGTCGTCACTGCGTTGCGTGTGCCCGATGCCCGATCCGCCAAACCGTAGGCCGCACTGGACAAATCGAGCGTGCCCCTTGGCGATGAGCACTGCCCCGGAGAACCGCCCCGCTGCGACTTCGGCTTCGATCATTGCACGCGCGGCTGGCAGTTGCGCGGGCGAGAGTTTTGGTGGTGCGTCGTTGCCAAGCGCTAACCAATTGATTCAATGGTAGCGGCACCCGGACGCGGTCCCGTCGACCGCATCTCCCGCACAACCAGATACAGCAGCGGTCCGAACGAACCCATGACCAACGTGATTGCGATGAACGGCCACGCCGACATTCCACGCACCCGCGCGTCGTTGACCATCCAGATGCAAACCAACATCAGTGCTATCACGAGATCCGCGAACACCTGAGCGGCACCCCAACTGAGGAAGTGGGGTTTGAGAATGCCGAAGTAACCCACATCCATCAGCGCAAGCGCCGTCAGAAGAGTAAAACCGCCGATCACGGCGACGAGAACGATGAGTCGAGCGGACATGTGAACCTCCTGTGAGTGACAGCGCCAATTTGCTGCCGCGCACGACTGCGGGCAATTACTCTGCAGGTCATTGAACAGCCGCATCCCGTCACCCACAATCCATTGCAAACGGGAGTATCGAATCGTGTCTGTATCCACCGTGACGCGGCAGGACAGCGCAGAGACCGGGTTTCCGATTCTGCTGAAGACCTGGCGGCAAAAGCGCCGTTTGTCGCAACTCGACCTTGCACTGTCGTCGGGCGTTTCGCAGCGGCATGTGAGCTTTCTCGAATCGGGCCGCGCCAACCCAAGCCGAAGCATGATTCTGCAGTTGAGCGAAACATTGGAAGTGCCGTTGCGCGAACGAAACAATTGGCTGGTGGCGGCCGGCTTTGCGCCGATGTTCAAAGCGCGTCCGCTCGATGATCCGCAGATGACGCAGGTGATGGCCGCCGTGCGGATGATGCTCGGCAACCACGCACCGTTTCCCGCGGTGGCCATCGATCGCGCTTGGAACATTCGTGTGGCGAACGCGCCGTTCGACATGTTGAGCACGATGATCGGCGCCGATGTGTGGACCCGCGTCGGCGGTGTAGATCGCAATCTGATGCGTTTGTTTTTTCATCCGAACGGCATCAAGCCGTTTGTCGCGAATTGGAAATCGGTTGCGCCATTGTTGTGGCATCGCGCGCAGCGCGAAGCCGAGACGTTGGGTGGACAGGAGATGAAGCGCGTGCTCGCCGAGCTCGGTCAGTACCAGGACGACGACACGCTGTGGTCTGCGGAAGGCGCGGCGCTGGTTCCGGTGTTGCCGCTCGAAATCGTCAAAGACGGTGTGCTGATTTCGCTGTTCACGGTGATCGCGACGTTCGGAACCGCGCAGGACGTCACCGCCGACGAGTTGCGGATCGAGAGTTTTTTCCCGGCGGATGAAGCGACTGAACGGTTGTTTCGAATGCCTCGGGTTTCAGTTTGAGACCGAGCGCCTTCATAAGCAAAGCGACATCCTCTCGGAAGCTCCCCCTCGTTCCAACGTATCGCCGATACCTTCGTCCGATAGTCTTACCTTCACATCTCTCGTCCAATTGAATCGTTGCGTAAGCATTGAATGGTTCATGGCGCCTGGGCTCCCGATTCAAGCCGATCAAATCGCGACCCTGCGTCCACTAGCGGTCGGCATCGCCGTCGTACTCGGGACGATCGTGATTCACGCGCTGCCCTTGGGTGCGACGATCAGCCTCGTTCGGCGCGAGCAGAGAATTGGCCACGCAGGCGCGAGCTTCTGGACCGACCTCGCCATCGTGGTCGCGGCGATCTTGATCGCGTTTACGGCCCACCTTATCGAGATCGCCCTCTGGGCCGGCGTGTTCGTGATCTGCGGAGAATTCACGGCCTTCGGAGCCGCTTTCGACCATTCTGCCGTGAACTACACTACGCTGGGCTACGGCAACGTGGTGATGACGCCGTCGTGGAGGTTGCTGGGTCCGCTGGAAGCCGCAGACGGCATGCTCATGTTCGGTGTCACGACCGCGATGATTTTTGCGGTTGTCCAACGGCTCGTTCGAGCCAGGCTTCCCGATTTCAGGGACTAACCCGCATCGCTCAGCGCGGCGTAAATCGGTCGTTGGCGAAGATATTTACCTGGCGCCGGTCGGCGTGTTTGGCATCTATTGCAATTGCACTTGGTATCGCGAGACGGAAACGCTTGTGCGCCACGCCGCGAAGCAGTGCGTGGCGATCCTCGCATCGCGACGAATGGCACCAGAAATATCTAGCAATACTTAAGTACAAGTGACTCGCGGTCGCCGTGATGCTCTAAATGCACACAATGCGGGTCGGCACCGTTGCACGGGGTCGGGTTTGAAAAGCGAAATCGTCCCCGATCGCAGGCCGCAGGGCAGGATGAGGTGCCATGTGAACGATAAGCGGCGCGATTTCGCAGGCAATGCGAGCGTCGCTGCGATCGTCACTTCGCGAGGCTCGACGAGTCCGAATGAGCCGCGATCGATGGCTCGGCAGCGTGAAGTGAGGTGACTACGCGACGACGCTAGAAAGCGAAGCGGAACGGAACATCGACCGCGACCACCAGGGGCGAGTCGCGTCGATGCTCCGCAGTGATAGTCGCGGCGGCGACCCATCCGATCTGACTCCCGCCGCGGGCCGCCAGTCATCCCCTGGCCAGATAAGGGATGGTTCCAGCCACATCGGAATCGTCGATCAATCGGAACTGGCTGTCGCTACCCTCCTGACGTGCAGCGAGATGCGGCGCGTATTTCGGATCGGTGGCGAACGCCTCGACGGCTTCTGCTGAAGGGAATTCAATGAGCGCGATCAGCGTCGTCTCGCGGGGCTTCCCTTCCAGCGTCCTCACGTTGGCACTGCGAGACAAATACCTGCCGCCGTGCTTGTGCACCAGAACGTGCACCGATTCGGCATATGCCGGAATCCATTTGTCGTTCGTAACCTTGATATCTGCAATCAAATAAAACGCCATCGTCTGTCTCCAGTGTTTGGGATACTCGGCGCCGAGTTTCTCTCACGGCGCCGTACGCACAGCTTCGCAAGCCGGCAAGACAGCCAGCTAGTGCAGAACCTGTAGCGGGCGGTACAAACTCTGTACTAGTTGTGCATCAGGCCACTGGCTACAATCGCGCGCTCAATGCCTCCCGCGGCGAAACAAATGACCCAACCCGGATACAAGCAGTTCTGCCCTGTGGCGATGGCTGCTGAGCTGCTGTGCACGCGCTGGACGATGGTGTTGCTGCGTGAACTCGTGGCGGGTTCGACGCGTTTCAACGACTTGCGGCGTGGCGTTCCGAGGATGTCACCTACGCTGCTGTCGCAACGGCTCAAAGAACTCGAAGCGGCGGGGATCATTGAACGCCGGGCGCTCAAGGCTGAGCGGGGGGTGTTCGAGTACCACCTCACCGAGTCCGGCAAGGAACTTAGGGCAGTCGTCAACGCAATGGGATTTTGGGGTCAGAAGTGGGTTGACGCGACGCTGTCTTTGGAAAACCTCGACCCGTCGCTGCTCATGTGGGACATGCGCCGTAACTTCAAGCCCTTGCCGTTGCCCGATCGGCGCACCGTGATTCAGTTCTTGTACCGTGAACTCCCTCAGTCGAAGCGGAACTGGTGGCTGGTCGTCGAGTCAGGTGGCGAAGTAGATCTTTGCTCGTCCGATCCAGGTTTCGATGTCGATCTATACGTCTCAACCGACCTGCGCACGATGACCGCCATCTGGATGGGACTTACAACTGTTGCCAAGGCAGGCTCCATGATCACCTTTTCGGGAAGTCGCAACATTGCCGGGAAAATGCAGTCGTGGCTCGGGCTGAGTCCGTTCGCGATCGCGCCGAAACATGCGTCGGCGGCCAGGGCTTGATCTGTTGCGTGCCAGCTCGTTGCGATCCAAATGCTCGCCTGGTCGATGATTGAACTCATCCACGCCCGTGGGGTGCGTGTCGCGGAGTTCGAGCTGCAGCCCAGAACAGATGGTCTCTGGCACCGCCATTCGCAGATGTCTGAGCACTGTTACTGCCTGAAGGGTCAGCTGCTGATCGAGATCGGCGAGCGACAGCCAGTTGGAAGGTGTTCCGAAAGGACGCGTCTACCTGGAACCCACGCGAACCCAAGCCGCTTACACGCGTGATCATTTGGTTCGTGAACATCGCCCTCGCCTATCACCGCCATGTCGGCAAACCGATGTTCTGGGTGAACGGCAAAGAATCTAAGCCCGATTCGAATAGTGAGTTCCTGTCGATCGTTCGCGTCGCGCTCTCCGCAGCCGGCCTGAAACCGGTGACGAAAAAGATCGTGCGCAAAATCGTCGGGGACTTGGGCTAACGATTTCCGCTCCCGCAGTTCCCCTTTTGCGAGACGTTAGGCGTCGTAGTACTTGTATGGACCTCACCAGAATATCGAGGTTCTCAAAACAATGCGCCTCGTTCGCGATCCCGAACGTCGACGGTTGACCGGTGTACCGACATCGACGTGTTACTTGCTGATGAAGCAAGGCAAGTTCCCAAAACCGGTCAAGCTCTATGGCAGCCGCGCCGTGGCGTGGGTCGAGAGCGAATTGATTGCGTGGAACGAAGCGAGATTGGCCGAACGAGAACGGTCATGAAGAGCCGTCCGGGGCCAGCGATGACATTTTCCGTTTCGCGGCGCCAACAAGCGCCGTGGTGCTAGAAACGTTGCGAGTAATTCCGCACCAACAAAGTCTCCGAGGTCGCCCAACAGATTAGCCGCATCCATCAGATCCATGTGCGCTCCCCTCAGCTTTGGGCTGTTGATTGTTCCGCGAAATAGGACTCGGCCCAGACGCGAAAGTCTTCCGTCATCGTCGGCAAATCCCGTGCCCACGCCTCGCGAAACCGAGCGCTTGCGTCGTGCGTTCTCGCCAAGCGCTCGCCGAATTGAGCCAGTCGATCGGCAGACACCAAACTCCTGTGGCTTTGGTAGTGGAACGCTTCGGCGCGGCGGATCAGCGATCGCCAATAGTTGATCAACGCGAGCTCCTCATCCGCCGTCAGCGTCTGCCCGGCATGATCTTTAGCGTTGGCGCGGGACAAGTATTCGCTGGTCGCGGCCAGGTCGAAGGTTTCATAAATGAGTTGGGCGCTCAGGAGGTAACTGTTGTCCCGGATTGCCTGTTTCGTCTGCCGCACCTGAGCCACAAGCAGAATGAGCGTGATCAAGACAGCCAACGAAGAGATGAATTCTCCTAGCGCACCCAGGTCCTGAATCGTCCAGGCCATACCCCTGCCCCCTCGTTGCGCACACAGGTTATCTCAGCGGAGAGTCGCGAACGACCGATGGTATCGAGCGTGCACATCTCGGCTCACGCCATACGAGCCAGCACCGCCGCTTCAATCCAATGTTAGCCTCGCTTAGACCATCAACCGAGGGGGACGCGATGAATCTCGATGCTGTGAACAAGTGGCTGACGCTCCTGGCAAATTTCGGTGTGATCGGCGGGCTGCTGCTGGTCGCCTTTCAAATCAACTTCAACACCGAAACCATCCGGCTCCAGAACGCGATTGAACTGGATCGCGGTATGGACGCCGGAGAGCTCGCAAACATGGGCGACACAACCCACATCGCCTACGCAACGGCATTGTTCCATCCGGCGAAGCTGACTGAAGCGCAGATCGGCCAGCTGTGGTCCTACCTCAACAACGTTATGCTCACCGCACAGAGCACTTGGCGCGCCCATGATGCAGGTCTGGCGTCCGAAGAAAGTTGGGCCTACGCAAAACGTTTTGCCGCGGGCAACCTTGGCTTCCGCGTTGGGCGAATCTGGTGGAAGACTGCCGGGCAATTCTCCTTCGAGCCGGAATTCGTCAAAGCAATTGATGCCGAACTCGATGGAACTGATCCCGCTCTTACCGAGCACGCCACACGAAAGATTCTCGATGAAAGCAGGAACCTCGACCGCGAGGCGGCCGCATCCCCTACGACCGATGGGCCATCTTCGCATTCTTGATTCGGCGCTCCTCACGCAAGTAACCTCGGTGGCGGCTGGACGTCCGGGGAGGGACAGTATGAAACACCACCAATTCGCATTGCTGATCGGGCTGTGCTCGACCGTGGTTGCAGCGCCGGCTCTGGCGGACGAATCGCTGATCAAAGTGATTCAGGCGCGCGAAAACGAATGGGCTGCTGCTTACAACGCACACGACGCGGGCCGTCTGGCCGCGAATTACGAGCCTGACGCTGTGCTCATTGCCCCTGGCGCAAAGCCAATCGTCGGGCGCGCGGCAATAGAAGCGCTGTTCAACCGCTCCTTCCCGATTCTGAAGGATTCATCTCTCACGACCGAGACCGTCGAACCGCTCGCGGCCAATCACGCTCTCGAAAGGGGCCACATGAGTTACCAGACGCTACGCGAGGACGGCACATGGGCGAGTGGCGCCGACGATTACGTGATCATCTGGCACAAGGACGACGACGGCATATGGCGCTATGTGAGTGACTGGGCCGCTGCGCGAGAATGAACGCGCATCTGGCAGGCCGCGTCCGTGGTAAACAATTCACCGCCGGTTGCAGCGTGCGCGGTTGCATCGGCGCAATCGACGCAGCTAATCGCCGGCCTGTCCGCCGTGGATCAGTTCCTGATAACTGCGCGCCACGGATTCGTTTTTGATCAACGCGTCGACGTATTCGGCAAACTCTCTGGATTTGGACACGCGCCCTATCGATTTCCACCAGCTGCGCGCCCACGCAGACTGGACTTGAGCAATGCGCCTGACAACGTGAGGGGATCCAGAAATGCCGCCAGTTCATCCCGCAGCGCCGTCGCGCTTGCATAGTTTGTTTGGGTGATCGCGAGTCTGTTGCTCTGGCGAACCTGAACGGCCAGATACGCGAGCGTCACGAACACCGCAACCGCGCCGAAAAACTCACCCAGATTGCCGGCGATCTGCGCGAACTCTGCAAACGACATCAGCCACCTCCTTCCGAATCGAAGCCATTCACGGCATCGAGCCGGGCGGGCTAGCAGTTGAGTTCAAGAAATAAATGTCCGGATCGCGTGCAACCCAGCCTCAGGGTGATCGCGCCAGACACCGTGACCGCAGCGTTCGAACTGTTCAAGTCGGCCGATGCCCGGACGTAGTGCCGCCAGCATGCCGTGCGCATCATCGATCGGACAGATCGGGTCGTCGTCCCCATGGAGGATCAGGGTTGGACAGGAGATTTGCTTCATGAGTGGCAGCAGGTCGCGGCGATCCTCATACCAAAGTTTGGCAAACGACCGCCACGTGTCGAGTTGGCGAGTCACCCGAGTTGCCGCATCGGGGTCTTGTACCCGGTGGTTGTACAGCGGCAATCCATGCTTCTGCCAGCCAACGCTCGCAACGGGATCGGACGGGTGGCGCAGCCAATGTTCTGTTGCAGACACCGCCTCCGCCGTCGAGCGCCGGTGAATCACGTCGACGATTCGTTCGGGAGTGACCCGCGCCTGCGTGCTCGCCAGAATGAGTTTGCCGACGTGGTCGCGATGGCGCGCAGCGTACACAATTGCTACGAAACCACCTCCCGACTGACCGAGAACGATCGGGCGATCAATCCCTAGCGCTTCCGAGAAGCTTCGCAGATCATCGGCCCACTGCTCCAGAGTCCAATCATGCGGAGGTCCTGCCTCGCTCCGCCCGCAGCCTCGCAGGTCGAGATAGATCACCTGCGCGGTGTCCGCGAGGCGCCCGAACAACGGCTTGAAGCTGGAATGGTCGCTGACGCCCGGTGCACCGTGAAGCAGAATGAGGGTTGGTCGCTCCGCCATTGCCGCACCATCTGGCACCAGCTTGGCTCCCTCGACATCGAAGAAGAGTCGAACGCCGTTGACGAGAATCTTCATGCGACCTCTCGGGGCAGGTGGCGAACGCGCAGCGTGCAGCACTGCTGCAACAACAGCGAAACAGAAACTGCGGGACCGCTGGCCACGGTGCCAGCAGCCCGAACGACTGCCTACTGGGGCGGACTATACTGCTGCAGGCGAAGTACCCGCGTCAGCTTCGCCGATGGATCCTTGTTCGCTCTCGCAAGGAAGGCGGCCCAATCAGCGCTCTTTGCCATGGCGGCGTCGAACGCGGCCCATGCCGCCCAGCTGTCGAACGCCGTCTCGTACCAGACGTTGCCGAGGTCATCGACATTGATGCCGGGGCTTGCGCCAAGCTTGGTCTGAATGCCGGCAGCTTCCTTAGCCAACGCCATGAACGCCGCACCTTTGCCGGGTATGATTTCCCACTTGTAGACCACCGTCACGGGCGTCGTTTTTGCGAGGAGCGGCTGATCGAGGAACAACACGTCAACACTGGTTGCAGACGGCGTACCTGAGTTCAGCTTCGCCACAAACGCCGTCCATTCCTTACTGCCCGCCGCCGCGGCAGAAAACTTTGCCCACGCCGCCCAATCGGAAAACGCCAACACGTAGTTCATGTGGTTGTTTTGATCGGTGTAAATGTTCACCGCGGCGCCAAGCTTTTCCTGTATGGCCTTCGCCTCTGTGGCGCGCTGGAACATTTCGGCCGCGTGGCCAGCGTGGGCTGAAATTCACGTACCACGGCTACATCCGCAAACGTATATGACGCGCACAGCGTCGCCAACAACAGAATCAGTCCTTTCATGAGTCGTTCCTCTGCGTTTTGTTTGATCGCAAATTAGCCGGCGGCAGTACTGCAGCCTTCAAGACTCAGTGAGCACACATGACGCGAACTCACAAAGGTCAGAACGACAGGTTACTTCCCTCCCCCAAGGACCTCTGACCATACTCCCGGAGGTGCGGGCGAACAAGGCAACATGCACCCGAGCGTGTGCAGCAAGTACGCCGTCGCCGGTGCTGCTTCGACGGATCGCTGAAGTGCAGATTCACCGACACCTCGCCAAATAACAGATTCGTTGACAGATCCGCGCCCCACTGTAAGGTTGGTGCAAGAAGAACAAGCGCAGGGGGAGTTGTGGCACGTTCCGAACACCATCCAAACGGCTTGATTCACTACAACCCGCAACTCAGTTACCGCGGCTACACGCTGTTTCCCGCCGATCGCACCAAGGCGTTCCTCATCGATATGGAGGGTCGCTTCGTTCATGAATGGCAGAACGCACGGGGCATCCTGAATCCGGAGCTGCTGGCCAACGGAAACCTCATGGCGCTGGCGGCGGCACCGCAGGACGAACTCGGAAAGCGCGGCATGGGTGGTCACGCCTCGGGCTGTTACGAGATGGACTGGGACGGCAACGTGGTTTGGGAATACCAGGACCCGATGCTTCATCACGACTATCAGCGGCTGCCCAACGGCAACACGCTGCTCGTGAAGTGGTCGCGGATTCCGCCGAGCGTGGTGAGACGCGTCAAAGGCGGCTACCACGAACCTGACGACGATCCCAAGGAGATGCTGGGCGACATCGTGTTCGAAGTGACGCCGCAGGGCGAGATCGTCAGGGAGTGGAAGTCATGGCAGTACTTCGATCCGAAGACCGAAGTGATCTGTCCACTGGATCATCGCCTCGAGTGGAGTCACTGCAACTCGATCTCGCTGTCGCCAAAAGGTGACTGGCTGCTGAGCTTTCGGCGCATCAACCTGGTTGCCGAGGTCAGCGCCAGAACCGGCAAATTCAAATGGAAACTCGCCAACGGGGTCGCGACGCACCAGCACGACGTCAAGTACTCCAGCGACAACAAGATCACGATCTTCGACAACGGCGTGCATCGCAAGGGCGTGGAGTACTCTAGGGCCCTCGAGATCGACGCCAAGACCAAGGAGATTCTCTGGGAATATCAGGACAATCCGCCGTTTTCTTTCTACACCGTCATGGGTGGCGGCGTGGAAGTGCTGCCAAACGGCAACGTGTTGATCTGCGAAACCGCCAAAGGACATCTGTTCGAAGTGACTCGCGACAAGAAGGTGGTCTGGGAGTACATCAATCCGTTCTTCGTCAACAACCCACGGCTGGGCGGCAGGGTGAACCTGGTGTTCCGAGGTCATCGCTACGGCCCGGATCACTCGGCCATCGCCGGCAGGCGGCTTGACCCGGAGCGGTTGGCGAATCTCAATCAGCTCTACGCCGGTCGATGAAGGCGGACGCGCTGGCCGGGGAGCAAAGGCACGAGGGAGGCATCCCGTGCGCGTTACGAAGATCGTCCTGATCGTGTTGGTCGGAGCCGCCTGACCATTCCCTGAAGGCGCGTACCGTTTTACGCTCTACCCATCCACATAGGAGGGGATACGAACTGGGATGCGATCGGAGCGGTCGGGGAGATACTCGGCGCGGCAGCAGTCGTGATAACGCTCATTTACCTGTCTGTACAGTGGCGCGCTGCACGGCTAGCAGCCGACGCAAACCTTGTCGACAGGGCGCGAGACAACCGCTTCGAATGCGATCGTCTCCTCCTTGATCACGCCGAACTTTGGGTCAGGGCGAACTCCGGCGTTGAGCTAAGCGCCGACGACAACCTGCGCGTTGATCGGATTGTGCGCATGCTGTCATCCGACTCGTTTCACGCGTACAGGCGCAGTGCGACGCTCCGAAGTGGTCGCGAGCGAGTTCACTCCGCGCATCTAGCCGAATTGCTGCATCAGCATCCGTCTATGTACCACCGTTGGCAGGCCATTCGAGAGCGCTCGATCTCTACACAACGGCTTCTCGTAGGCGACTGGACGGCGAAAGGCGTCAATCAGGATTGGGAGCGCGACGTCGCCGAGGGCGTCGCGATCCTAAACCGCGCGTACGGCCAGGCAACCTCAATCGCCGAGCCAGTGTGCGCTTGGGCGTGGTCGAGGCAGAAAGAAGCGTACGACCGCGCTTTCGTCGAGTTCGTCGATGGTCTTGCGCGTGAATCGGCTCAGCGATCCAACGCTCAATCGGTTTCGACACCGCCAGTCTCGTAGCAGTTGGCTCAGGTGGTTCGTATCGTAGTTCCGAGCAAATACGGAGATTTCATGCGCCGCGCGAATCCGCTTTCGGGTTTCCGTCTGATGGAGGAACCCGCCGCGACATGAGGAAGTAGCGCCCGGCATTGCATTCGGTGATGGTGATGCAGGCGAACGCGCGACCGCCCGCTTTCGGCCAGATCCGGTCACTCGGGGTCTACCTATCGATGTGTTTCAACAGTGTGCCTACGCGTCGGTGCGGGAACTTTTCGCTTTTCGAGCGGCTTTGAATGATCGATCGATCGAATTCGCTCACCAGGTTGATGACCTGGCGGAAGCGATTCAAGAACCGAGAGTATGATTCCGGTAGCTGCAGCGGTTGAGCGATGATCTGGAGGCTATCGACAAGGTGTTTCTGAAGTACTAAGCCGCTTTCCGGCTCCTCAATACCGAGCTGATCAAGTACCAAAGCGCGGCGTCTCTTGCTCGATCGCCTGAATCGTTCTGTCAGGAAACCTGCCGCATGAACCAGCACATTCGCGCGATCGTAGCGAATGTGACGCTGAAGGAAACGTTTTTCGGAATCGTTGAGGTCGAAGTCCCGATCCATCGCAAGGCCAAAATCAGTTAGGTAGTAACCGTTTGCGTCCGTAAGGACGTTGTGAGGGTGCGCGTCGAAATGGGTAATCCCGTTGACCTGAAGGAACTCCACGATATTGGTGATCGCATCGACACCGTCGGCAACGCGAGTCAGATCTCGGCGGCAATCGTCGGCCCAAATCGAAGGGAAATACTCGAAGAACAGGACAAGCTCAGCAGGACCCAACGCACGGTCGATGACCCGATTGCCAATGCGTTTGCTTCGCCCCCAGTAGCGAATGTAATCATCCAACCACTTCCTGGGTGGCGCCTGTCTCCTGCCGTTTTGTCGCAGAACGCGATGATGGAACATCATCGGGAAACTCTCGCATTCGCCGGCGAGTACCCAGTTCGTTGCTTTAGTTGCAGTCACGACTTCTCGCCAAGCGTTGGTTCCCATCGAGCCAACACCGTAGCTGTAGTACGTAGGAATGCGGCCAAAGTTCTTGGTCGCAAGCTGTTCGTCGAACTCGCGTTCAGTCAACGGAATTCGCTTCGCGAATACTCGTCGCCCGTCAATTCGTATTGAGCCACTACTTCCCCATATTCCCGTACGAGGTACGCGGCGAAGCAGTTCGCGAATCGAGGAATCGTTGAGTGCTGTCAGAGTCGAGCGCAACGATGCATACAAACGGATGCGATCGACGTCCACGAATTATTCCCGCCATTTATTAGACCAGTGTCGCGGTCGCCACCAGCACGCGCAAGTCAGCAATCGCACACCACGTCTTCAGTTTGCAGTGGGTCGAATGCAGGCGTCGTGGCGCTCTACACTCTGCCAATCGACACAGGAGGGGATGCGATGAACTGGGATGCGATTGGGGCGGTCGGGGAAATCATCAGTGCGTTGGCGGTGGTCGTGACGTTGGGCTATCTGGCACTGCAGATCAGGGGTGCGAGAGCGGAGTCGGAAGCCAATGCCTTTACCGTGACTGGAGGGCAACGCAGTGATATCCGAAGTCGGTTCATGGAACACGCCGACGTTTGGGCAAAAGGAAATTGCGGAACTGAATTGAGCGCGTCAGAGCGTATTGTGTTTGACGAACTTGTGATGTCTCGGGCCGACCACCATTTTTCTGCGTTCATGAGAGCCGGGGTGCGCGGCAGTGGTCGCGAGCCGATTCGTGTTTCCAGCCTGGCGTTGTTCCTGCACCAGAATCCCGCTGCCTACACGTGTTGGCGCATTGCGGAGGAATCGTTGGCTCAGTCGCGGAGACACCTCAGTATAAATGTGAATCACGAATGGCGTCGAATGGTCACTGAAGCGGTGACCGCGCTGCAGAGTATGGAAGAACCCGGGGCATGAGGCGCTCATGCGGCGATGGAAATGGAGATCGCCTCCGGACGCCCTTCATTGTGTTCGATGCGTTCCGCGAGAACGCGCAGCGCGAGAACTTGCGCCTTCGCTAGCGCCTCATCGCGACTCGCGCCGTAAGCCAGAACCCCTGGGAGCTCCGGGACTTCTGCCAGCCAGCGGCCATCGTCGTCTCTCGCGGACCCTATGCTGAGCTGCATGGCGACCCCTCAATGCAATGGTTGAAAAATCTGCAACGAGTTTGTACGCCAAAGAAAACTGGCGCCGAACGGATCGAGCCGCAGCTGCAACGGACAGCGCCGACTTTCGGCGCCATGCCACAGAGTCCCGCCGCCAGAACAGCGACCCAGCCAATGTCACCGGCGGCGATGTTGGTGATCGCCAACGACTCGCCCGCAGCGGTCAACACTTCGATCGCGCTGGAGGGCTCGACGATGCGCGTTGGCGTGCGGTGGTCGTGACGTTGGCGTGTCTCGCGCGGCAACCCACCAAGGCATGACGCATTTTTCAGCGTGTTAGGTTCCGATTCGATCACGCCAATGCTCCGGATCGCGATGGAGATGTGATACCGCGACGATGAGAACTCCGTCGTCCAGCACCGTATAGATGAGACCAAAAGGAAAGGTGTTCGTGCGGCATCGGCGATGACTGTCGCCCATCGGCGCCCACGCTAGAGGGTTGGATTTAATCCGCGTGAGCGCGGCATTGATCTCTGATGCGAAGCGCCGGGCCAGGTCAGGCGAGATAGCGGCGTAATAATCATGCGCTTCTGCGAGTTCTCGGGCGGCGACGGTGAGGAACCGGGCCTTCACTCGCGGAGCTTTGCGAGTACCTCGTCGGCATCGACCGACTGGAGTTCACCAGCCTTAAAGGCGCCAAGACGGGATTCGGCCTCGCGCACCCACTTCGCGTCGATGGATGGATCAGCGGCGTCCATCGAGTCAAGCAGTGCCTCAATCACAGCGGCCCGTTCCGCGGGGGGTAGGCGTTTCACGGAATCGACCACATCTTTGGCAAATTTCGTCATGGAGCCGAGTATACGCTTGCGGTTGGCGAAACGATGTTCAGTGATTCATCTAATCGGCGGGCCACCCGAAGCCGCGGATTCAACCGGTGATTCCTTTGCCTGGTGTTTAGCTGCTCGAATTCGGGCAACCTCTTCAACGAACGCCTGGCGCCCGACGACGTCCATTTGCAGCTGATCCCATATGTCAACCTGGGCTTTGATCCTGCGTTGGGCCTCGTGCCAACTGTCTTCGTCCAACAAACCCAGTGTGTACTGGAAGTGCTGGCAGGGTGCCACGTGTGAAACCGCCGATGTTCAGCACTGCTAAGGCTGCCGATACCGTCTTTGTCATACTTGACAAGAATTTCGGCAAGCTCTCCGGATAAGACCACGCTGCGAATTTGCTTCGTTATCAGATCTACCCGTGCCAGTTGGTTTTGAGCCAACGCCAGTGAGTGATTTTGCTGCGCGATTTTTGTGTTTGCTTCAGTTGCTAGCTTGCTGTGTTTCACCTGAATCGACAGATAGATGAGCGTCGCAAAAACTGCTATCGAGCCGAGGAACTCTCCCAGGTTACCCAACACCTGCGATGCAGAGACGAGATCCATGATTCACGCCCTTCAGGAAATCGGAGAGGCTATCACAGGCACGCGAATTGCTGACCCGCGCTGGCCTGAACGCATAGCTGTCTGCAATCCCATCCGTTAATAGTCTCGCGCCAACTGTCGACCAGAGGGGATACCATGAACTGGGATGCGATCCATATGTCGATCAACTACCAATCGTCGAGCGGGCTGAATTTGAGGCGGAAATCAAGGGCACGTATGGATTTCCTGGCATACCCCAACTGTTTTACCAAGCTCACATCAAGCCGTTCGCACATCCAGACGCCGTTCGCTACATAACCAATTTGTTAGATAGCAGCGCTAACGGCCAGACTGAAGCCAGGTGATCTCTTCGTCGGATAACAGTTCGCGCATTCTCGCGTCGTACACTTCGAGTGCGTCATCGCTGAGCACACCCTGCCACTGTCCGTTCGTGCCTTTGCTGAGAAAAGCTCGATCGTCCTTCCAGAAGCCCTTCCCCGCAAGGGGCACAAATAGATCGGAACTCTGCTTCATGGTCGCAAAACTCGCAGCGTCTGCCACCGTATCGAACAGGCGCTCATCGGCGTCGATCTGCAAGGCGGCGGCAATCTGCCGCACGGTCGCTGGAAGATCACGCTTCATGTTCGCGTAGTGCAGCAACGTGATGTTGTTGAGGCCGCCGAACTTGCGGAACGTACGATAGTGATGAACCAGCAAATCAAGCCCGTCTACCGGATCCGCTACCCAACGTCGGAAATCCTCGACAGGGTCGTCCTGCACCACTTCACCCTCCCCCAGGTGCTGTTGGTTCAGCAGGTGGCTGCGGCCCGAGAAAAACACGTCGCGAGGATCGCGATACACCGCGACATAGTGCGCGTCGCTGAAGTACGAAATGCCATCGAGCGGAGTATGTGTCTTGATGACGCGCCGGTGTGCTTGTGCTTCAAGTGAATCGAGCACTTCGCTGAGCGGACGGAGCGTCGCGTCCAGCCACGGCGAAATGTGCCCGAGGCTCGCTGGCAGGTCCGGCGTGCGGTGGACCAACATTGCGCAGATTGCCTGCGTCCACGTTGTGCCGCACTTTGCCGGCGTGCAAACGAACGTATCACCGGCGCGATGCGCAAAGCCGTCCCATCGCGTCGAATCGAATATCGCGTGTCGGTGGATTTGTGTGCGTTGCGGTAGCTCGCTCATCGCCCCTCCTCGTGTCGAATTTTCGACTTCAAGCTTCTGGGTTCGGTCGAGCGCGCCTGATTGATCTGCGCGCGTGTAGCGATGTTGCTTTGCCGAACCTGCACCGCGAGATAGGCCAGCGTCACGAAGACGGCAATCGCCCCGAGCAGTTCGCCCAGATTGCCAGCGATTTGCGCCATTTCGGCGAATGAGGACATGTGCTACCTCCTTGTCAAATCAGGGCAGTGCGCTCAGATCTTGCAGAATCTGTCGAAAGTAGAGTCGCGGCCTGGCCTGTATCCAGCTTTGCCCGCCTGGCGAGTCTACCCACTCCAGGTACAGCGCCTTGTAGTGCAGAAATTCCGTATCGGACATCACCCCGGCCTTGTGGTGCGTGATGAGCGGACCGATGTTGTTCAATAGCCTGTCCATGAAAAAGTAGAACGTCGCGAGCTCCGCCGCATCAAGCGATGCGGGATTTTCGATACCTACGTTGAAGATCCGCAACGTATCCACACTGTTGTAGATCGGCGCAAACGCATCCTGCACAAGACCCGCAAAGTCTTGCGTGGTGTTGAGTTTCACCTGCTTCGAATTGTCGTTCACCTGCTTGGCGAGATAGACCAGTGTCACGACCACGGCGACCGCGCCGACGATTTCGCCGATGGCGCCGACGGCATCCCAATTCACGTCGGGTTCTTCTCGAAGACCGGCGCCATCGCGTTCACCGCATTGATCACTGCCGTCTTGAATTCGGTTTCAAGCGCCCGGCCACCCGCCGATCGCGCGCGCGCGACACGCGCTTGCCGCGCCTGCCATCGCGCGAAAGCAACGGGGTGTTCGTTGAACATGATGGCGAGAGTGATTGAGTGAATGCTCTCACGCCCCGTACCCAACGCTTGAGTCCGGCGATAGCCGAAGAAATGCTCGTCGACAAGCAGCATGATCAATCGATCAAAGAGAAACGATTCCGCAGCATTCAGCGCGCGCCCGGTGTTCGCATCGATCCAGAAATCGACATGGTCGAGCAGAATCGCCTCGACTCGCACGCGGTTCGACAGCACAGCGTTGAAGAGTTCGGACTCGGCTTGCGCGCGCGCGCCGCGCGTTTGAACCGCCAGGTAGACGAGCGTGACGACGACCGCAATCGAGCCGAAGAACTCACCGAGATTGCCGAGCAGCTGGATGCTGTCGCTCAGAGTCATCGCGCGCCCCCTCTCCCGCATTCCCCCATTCCCCTCCCCCGCAGCCCGAAACACATCGGTGTACTCTCCATCGAACGAAACGGGGGGGTGTCGAATGACTATATTGGAATTGGGCGCGCTGGAACATTCGACTGACCGTGCTGAGGTGCGGCTCATCGAGGAGGAGGCACATGGCTGACGCAAGAAGAATTCTGGTGCTGACGCTCGATATGGCCGGCAACTGGCCGCCTGAGCTCGAGTTGATTCGCTCGCAGGTTGAGGCTGGACACGACGTCAGCGTGATTTCGACCGCGAACCACGGTCCCGCCGTCGCCGCGGCGGGCGCGCGATTCTGCAACTACCGGTTCGCGCCGGAACGCGATACCGCAGTGTCACGGCCAGCCCGCACGGCGGCGGAAGAACGCCAGATCGTCCTCGGACAAGTACTCCTCAATCCGGCCTACTCCGACGAGTTGCTCGCTGCCGTGGAACGCGAACGGCCCAATGTGATCCTCGTGGATAATGTGTTGTGGCTGGCGATTTCGGCATGCGAGGCGAGCGGAATCCCGACTGCAGTGCTTTTTCACTCGGTCTATTGGGGGACGGCAGCTCGCAGGCTTGAACGGCCCCCGGAGATACTCTCGGCGATCAACGCGCATCGGCAATCGCTCGGGCTCCCAGCGCTCGCGGACGCCCATGCGCGTACCGGACTCGGTCGAGCGCGGGTGAACTCCGTCGCGGCAAACCTGGTGTTCACCTACGCCGATCTGGACGACGCACCAAGGAGAGCGCTACCGAATCTGCACTTCGTCGGGCCGCTATTGCGGCGCGATGCGGTTGCAGATTTCACATTGCCGTGGCCCGAATCCGACACGCGACCGATGCTGCTCGTGAGTTTCAGCACCAGTTTCCAGAACCAGCTTGACGTTCTGCAGCGTGTCGGTGATGCGGTTGCCGATCTGCCCGTGCGCGTGTTGTTGACCCTGGGTGGCGCGATAGCGGCCAGTGACCTGCGCTTGCCATTGAACGTGCATGCTGTGCCGTTCGTACCTCACGCAGCCGTGCTGCCGAAGGCGAGCCTCGTGGTAACGCACGCTGGACATGGGACGGTTATCGCGGCCGCGACGTTCGGTGTGCCGCTGCTGTGCCTGCCGATGGGACGCGACCAGTTCGACGTCAGCCGCTGCGCGCAACGAGCGGGAATTGCCCGTGTGGCGTCGATGGACGCAACCGCCGAGCAACTCCGCGAGGCGATTGCGGATGCACTCGCGGATCAGC
Source organism: uncultured Gammaproteobacteria bacterium (assembly GCA_963735085.1). GTDB lineage: Bacteria > Pseudomonadota > Gammaproteobacteria > Pseudomonadales > Azotimanducaceae > DATJGR01. The sequence goes on along the minus strand of CAVTJP010000002.1, from coordinate 28,231 downwards.
AGATGTTCGCCGCGGCGCGTGAATTTGCCGCCCGGCAGGACGTTGAAGCGGGTCGCCGAAAAGCCGTCGGCATCATCGGTTCTCTTTAGCGTCAATCACGCGTCGGCGAATCGGGCTGAGTATCGCGTCGAGGGTCCTTTTCCCCAAGCCGGGTATTCACTTTATGCCTCGCTATACTCGTAATCGAGCAGAGTGGAGACGTTGGGGATGAACATATTTTGAACTGGGGGCGCTCGGGTCGATCCGCCGCGCGGCGCCCGTGTGGAGCGCAATGGGGATCGACCTCAATCAGCGCAGGAAGGCGTTTGCCACGGAAGTGCAGCGGATTGTGGACGAAGCTTCGTAGCATCTGCTACGGCTCGACGCGACGGACGGTGACCGTATCGCCAAGCGATAGATGGGATCGGAGCAACTACTCCGACCCAGAAGGGATGAAAGACTGACAAACGGCAAGCGACGTCTGATACTCGGCGAAGCTCTCTGCAGGGGAACTTCACCATGACGTGGGATGCGGTTGGTGCGCTCGGCGAGATAGTCGGTTCGATCGCCGTCATCCTGACGCTGCTTTTGTTGATTCGGCAGATTCGGGAAGCGACCAACGCTACACGCGCCGCGACGATGGAATCCATCGGGAATCGGATTCAGGAGAGGCTTCTGCTGGTGGTTACCGACACAGACTTGGCTGCATTGCTCGTGCGGTCGACGCACGCTGCGAGTCTGGCGGAGTTCAACGAGGTCGATACACACCGGCTGAAGTTCTGGTGGTTTTCGATGTTCAATCACCAACAGCTCGGTTTCAATCAGGCCGCGTTGAGCGCCACTTCGACCTCTGATCTGGATTTTCGCAGATCATTCCTGATCCAGCGTCTGAAGGATCCGATTGTTCGTGAGTGTTGGAATATCGCCAAGTCGGGACAGTTCAATCTCAGGAAGGAGTTCGTTGCCTTTGTCGAGGAAGCAGTTGAGTGATGCGCCGCGACAAATGATTGGTTGCCAGTTGCTCGGGTGTCACGCTTGTTAGATGCAACGTCGCCGATGCGACGTTGGTGGCGATGCTCATCGCACGACGCTCGCAGCCGACGCGTTTTCACTCCAGTTGATGACACGTCGTTGGGTTTTCGGCAACGACGCGAACCGGATGACCGCATGCTTCACCGGTTGAATCGTGCGCAGGTAGTCGTAGATCGCTCCGAGGTCGGGTGCGGTCATTTTCGAGTACAGCCACCACGGCATCAGCGTATTCGGTGAGTGATCCGGTACCGGCGCACCAGGCGAATCGCGCACGGCCTGGAATCGCGCAACGAACACATCGCGACTCCACGTGCCGATACCGGTCTCGAGATCCGGCGTGATGTTCGCCACGCGGATGATGCCCACGCCCGGGATACGAAATTCTCCGCCGCCCGCGAACGGTTTATCAGCCGCTGACGACCCGGCTGCGCCGCGATGACAGCCGTTGCAAGTAGCCAGCGCCGCAAGATACGCGCCGCGCGCTTCAGTGGCGGCGTCCGGCGGCGGTCGCTGCAGCGAATTCGGCTTCAGCCGAACAGCCGCGCGCTCGACGTTGGTCTCGAACGGATAGGGACCGGCCTGAATCGGCGGCAATGATCTGAGATACGCGATGATCGCGTATAGCTCTTCGCGTTCGAGCGCGCGATAGGTTGGCCACGGCATCTCCGTGTGCAGCTTGAGACCGTCGGGCCGAATGCCCAGCGTCAGTGCGTCGTACAGTTGCCGATCGGTCCAGCCAGCGAGCGCGAAAGGTGTGATGTTGGGCGACACGGCTTTGTCACCCAGCGCGCGGAACATCAGACCACCGGCGAATCGCCTGCCGGGCTTTGGCGGATAAGCGTAGGCGGACGTATCACGCTCGCTGTGGCAACCCACGCACTGCATGACGCTGGTCAACAGATACTCGCCACGCGCGACCCGATCAGGCATGCGTTCGATCGTGAGATCTGAGTCGACCGCATTTGCGCAGGCGATGAACGCAACGAGGCACAACGCCCCAACGAGCTTGAGCGTATTCGATCCCCACCTATCGCGGGGCTTCAAAGGCCAGCGCCGAACGAGCGGAGCGCAGCCTCATTTTCCTGCACAAACGCCTCATTGAAGGCGCCCGGTGTATTCATGCGGCGCCAGCTCCAGCGAAATCCCGGTATCCGTTCCAGCATATCCGTCAGTCGGGCGCAAATCGCCAACCGCTCTGAATCATCTTTCGCGGTGAGGTAGAGCGCCTGCATATTCTCGACCGTGCTTCGATTGAGCACGAGATATTGAAAACTACGCGCGGGAGACGCTTCGAACTTAGCGTTGAAATCGGCCTCAGTCGATTGACCGTACTCTTGCATGAGTTCTGCAACCTGCGCATTCGTCGACCAGATCATGCCCATGTCCCGCATGGCCTTGGCGCGCTCCCACACCACGACGGACTCGGCCGCCTTGCGCGATTCGCGTATCTGCGCGACCAGGTAGGCCAACGTCGCCAGCACGCCGATCGAACCGACGAATTCGCCAATGCTGCCCAAGGCCGAGATGACTTCGACGTTTGTCATGTTTCCTCGCGCGCCGCCCCTACTCGTGCAACGTGGTCAACGAAATCCGGTGTGAACAAATACTTGAACGTCGGCCAGTATTCCTGCGCCCATGGCTGGCTCATGTAGGTTGCCAGGCGAGTTCGGTACGTCTGGAAGACCTGGTCGTCCACTCTGCCCCGTTGGTGTTGCAAGAAGACGTGTTCGGAAAACTTCATGCCCCGTACGAACCAGACTCTCACCTTCCTCTTCTCGGAAGCAGTGACCGTCTCTCCGAGCAGTATCCTGTCGAGGATATTGACAATGTCGGTCTGCAAGTCGGAATCGAACAACGCGATGTTCTGTTCCTGAATGGCTTGCAGCGCGGAGTCCCGCACTTCCTTGGTATTCAGCTTGATCTGATGGGCGAGGTAAAGAAGAGTCGCCAGCACGCCGATCGCGCTGAGCAGGTCTGCAATTGCTCCAACCGCGTCCCAGTTCATCATCGCCTCAAATATCGTCCGAGTTGCGCGGCGCGAACGTCCGGCGGCGGCGCCGCCTGGCGTCGCCGTTGGGCCGACCCGTTAACTTCCCCAAAGCGACTTCGCCATGAACCCATAGAATCCAACCACACAGTTCAGGATGAGCCAGACCAGGCCGAGCAAATAGATTTGAAAACCGTAGCCAACGAAGAACCCGGCACCAACCGCCAACTTCAGGGCGATTACGAGAAGCGAAACGCCGGCGAATGACCACTCTGCACCAGAAAAGCGGCGCACGGACAGATGCGCACGAGTTGAAAGCACCCAGATGGAAAGATGGAAGACTCCGAAGAGTCCACACGAAACCCGCCACAGAGCTTGCTCCTGCAGAATTCCGTTCAAAATGAGAGGCAAAAACGCAAATACGACGGCGCCAATGGCCGACTGCAGAAAGTCCGTTAGTTCGGCCCTCGATGTGGAGGCGCGTTCGGAACGCAATGCGATGAACATGCCGACGAACCCGATCAGCGTGATCGCTATCTCCGCAACTGTCTGGAGCGCTTCCAACGCTATCCTTGCGGTTGGCTTCGGCGGGCGATGAGTAACTTGTGTTTCATGTTGAGTGCCTCATTGTCGCGTTCCACTTGGCCGAATCGGCGGCGACGATCTGATCGATGAGTCTCTGCAACTCCGGGTACGAATCGAACGACTGGCGGGCTTCAATCCAGTACGATCTCCCGCCTGGTGTGGTGAGAACCGACGACATATCCGCGCGCACGGCGCCCCAGCGACGTTCGCCAAGCGTTCCATTCTCGTACAGGCTGAACAGGCCCTCCCAGTTGGTCATGAATTGACCAACCTGGTAAAAGTAGAGGTGCCGCTCGTCATCATCCAACGCGGAGGGATCCTCACCGCCTACTCGAAATATGTGTGAGGTTTCCTTCGAGGTCGTTACGGAACGAATCGCGTCCCCATAGGACTGCATGTAGGAATAGACAGCCCGGGTGCGCTCTGCCTTGGTGTTCTGGTGAACCTGCATTGCCAGATAGAGCAGCGACGCGACGACTCCAACGGATCCAACAATCTCGCCGATGTTGCCGAGATCCTCGAGCGTTAAAGCCACACTTGCAGGCCCCACACCATTGTGAACAGCCTGGTAGACAGCCTCGCTGATGAAATGATCGAAAGCCCACACGATGACTCTCGATGCGGCTCGTCCGAACTTCGCGCACTCAACTCCACGATCGACATGCCCATGCCCCCTGCGGTGGCTGGTTGGGAGACTAGCTCAAGATCGGGTGCCTCACGAGTAGTTCGACGACTACAATCGGACGGCCTCGCAGGCGCGGACGGTTCATTGTCAGCTGAATCTTTCCTTTGCTCAGTCGTTGAGGTCGTCATTGGAATCGCTGGTTCCCGGGCATCGCGGCTGCGCGATATCACGAACTGGCCGCCGGTCCGATGAATTTTTCTGCAAACCTTGTTCGCCGCATCGGCTGCTGCAGGGTGATCGTGTGACTGATGCAGCGGGTGATTTAATGACGCTAAGCGATATACGCAATCTCGGCGATGAGGGATTTCTTGCGCTAGGTGGATGGGCGGCTCGCGGCAGGGTCGCGTCGGTTCAGACATAGCCTGCGCTGACCACTTTGAGGGTGAATCGAATGACAATCATGGAGTTGGGCGCACTCGGCGAGTTCTTTGGTGCTGTCGTTGTGTTCATCACGTTGATCTACCTCGCGTTGCAGGTTCGGCACGCTCGGTCGGAGCTGCGGACGAGTGTGCAGAACGCCCGGCTGCAAGGGGTACGGGATCAATGGCTGGCGCGTCTGCAGAATCCGGAGTTGGTCGATGCGATGATCAAGGTGGAGCGGGCTTCGAACTCGACATTCTTGCAACGGGGATTCGTTGGCGCGCTGATCGACCAAATGGGACTCACACCGCGCGAGGCGTATCTGATTTTCTGCGACCAGGTCGTCAACTGGCAGAACTGGATTGCGGCGATCAACAACCTCGACGATCAATCGCCGGATTCGCTGGCGAGGATGAATGCATCTATTGAGAGGTCGTACACGGAGAGCTACGGAAAGCTGTTCTGGGACTACCAGCGAGCGGCGAATGTGGAGAAGAACGCCGTTCGCTACATCAAGAAATTGTTGGCGAACTCAAGTGATACTCCCTTAGATGGGTTGATTCGGTAACGAATACCATCAGAGTTGAATCATGAACCTTGAGCAACTCGCAAATATCGGCGAATTTATCAGCGGGATTGCGGTCATCGCATCGCTAATCTATCTCGCGATCCAGATCCGACAGAATACCCAATCAGTCAAAAGTTCCACGCTCGCCACAAACACGACAAACTGGAGTTCAATGCTGGTTAATCTGGCCGATGCTGGAAAGTCCGAAGCCTATCTGAGCGGCATTGTGGGAAGAGAAGACATAAGTGCGGCGCATTTCCTTCAGTTCGTTCAAATTGCGCGAGCAATCATGGTTAGTTGGGAAACTCAGCACTATCAGTTTCTAAACGGCGCCTTGGATAGAGATATTTATGTCGGCTACGAACGGGCCTGCAAGGATCAAATTCTGGTTTTTCCGGGATTTCAAATGGTATGGGAGATTACTCGTGAAGGATTCTCTCCCGCGTTTAGCGAACTGATCGATAAGTTGATCAATGAAATCGACGAAGGGGATTCGTTCCTGATGATACAGAAGTGGCAGCAGCTGGCCAGGGAACGCAGGACGGACCGCAAACCCGTAACACCCAATCAGTAGTAGCCGCCACTGGTCGCTATAGGATCGACCCGCTTAGCGCCCGCGTCGGAAGCGGCCGTTAGCGCAGCAACGTGGAAGCGTCAGCTTGCGGCCGTTAGCCGCCGCTTTCCGTTGGCTGGTTCCGCATCAGGGTCTACGCTCTCCCCATCCACACGGGAGGGGATGCGATGAACTGGGATGCGATTGGGGCGGTTGGGGAAATAGTCGGTGCGGCAGCAGTCGTGATAACGCTCATTTACCTGGCCGTGCAGGTGCGCTCTGCACGGACAGCAACCGATGCAAACCTCGTCGACCGGGCGCGTGACAATTCCTTCGAATGCGATCGCCTCCTCCTTGAACATGCCGAACTTTGGGTCAGGGCGAACTCCGGCGTTGAGCTGAGCGCCGCCGACGACCTGCGCGTTGATCGGATTGTGCGCATGATGTCATCCGACTCATTCCACGCTTACCGGCGCAGCGCGACGCTCCGAAGTGGTCGAGAGAGAATTCACTCCATGCGACTGGCCGAATTTCTGTATCAGCATCCGTTTGCGTACCAGCGTTGGCAGGCCGTTCGAGAGCGCTCGTTCTCTACACAACGGCTTCTCGTAGGCGATTGGACGGCGAAAGGCATCAATCAGGATTGGGAGCGCGATGTCGCCGATGGCGTAGCGATCCTAGCCCGCGAGTATGGACAGGCAACCTGATGACGCATTCCTTGAAAGCACATTCGGTTCTACGCTCTCTCCATCCACACAGGAGGGGAATCGATGAACTGGGATGCTATTGGGGCGATTGGGGATTTTGTCGGGGGAGCCGCGGTTATCGTGACGCTCGGTTATCTGGCAGTGCAGGTTCGGCATGCTCGATCAGAGGCGCGGCGCGCGCTCAGCCAAGGAAGACAGCAATCCGTGCGCGACCTATTCCTTCTAAACGTCGATGAGCGAATCAATCGCGCTGCGACTAAGGCGTCGGTTGCGCTTCGCTTTGAACCCAGCCCCTTCACCAAGCTAATGATGGAGCAGGCTGGTCTGACTCGTGACGAGGCGAACCTCCTGTTTTGGTCGCACCTATCCTGGTGGAGCTACCGTATCTCAATCATTCCACATGTAGATGAACTACCGACTATCGACCGCGCTGAGTTTGAGGCGGCAGTCAAGCGTGCATATGGCGCTCCCGGGATACCCCGAGTGTTTTACGAGGCTCAAATCAAGCCGTTCGCGCCCCCAGATGCCGTTCGTTATGTTGACTCGCTGCTGGCAAAGCCCGGCTGACCATTCCCTCATGCTGCACCCCGTTCTACGCTCTCCCCATCCACACCGGAGAGGATGCGATGAACTGGGATGCGATTGGGGCGGTTGGGGAGATGATCGGCTCATTGGCCGTCGTCGTGACATTGGTCTATCTGGCTGTGCAGATCAGGGCATCAACAATGGAGTCGGAGGCCAATCACTTTTCGGTCAATGCAGGACAGGAAAGCGAGATGAGAAGTCGGTTCATGGAGCACGCCGACGTCTGGATAAAGGGAAATGCGGGTGATGAACTCAGCCCGTCGGAGCGTTTTATATTCGACGAGCTTGTGGCAGTGAAGAGTACCCAACATTTCTTCACCTTCCGCAGACTCATGGCCCGTGGCACTGGTCGGGAGAGGGTTCAAGTTTCTGAGATGGCGCGCTTCTTTCACCAGTACCCCGCTGCGTACCGAAGCTGGCGTAGCCATCAGGAATCGGTGTTGCTGACACGGCGCCGGCTCGGTACGCCATGGGACGACAGATGGACGCGCGCCGTGGACGAATCGGTGGCCGTGCTGGAGGGGATGGAGGAACCCACCGGGGCATGAGGAAGTAGCGCCCGGTATTGCTTTCACGCCTCGTAAAACATCTGCTGGCAGTTGTTCCACGCCGTGAGGTTGAAGAAGAAGAACCGACCACGCTCTTCAACGGTTAGTTCGTTCAGCGCTCGCTCCCAATCGGCACTGGTCGCGCCGGCGATTGAGATCGTCGTGTACTGGACGTCGCCGTCAGGGAGTGTGTGAACCAGCTTCTCGAAGACCGCCCACAGCCAGCTCGAGTTCATCGCGTTCATATTCAATTCGCGTAAAGAACCAATACGTTCGCGCACGTTCTGTAGAGCAAACGAAGTTTCGTTGAGCGAGATGACCTTCGAATTCTGACGGATCTGCGTACTCAGATAGATCAGTGTGATCACGACGGCCAACGTCCCGAGCGCCTCCGAAACCGCGCCAATTGCATCCCAGTCCATCGCTCCCTCCGACATTGGTGCCCGTCTCAGCGTACCGACGAACAGTGCGCAGCCCAATGTCTTCTTGGGGTCGTGAGCGGACGCTCGGGTGCGCATCGCCCGATGGGCCTCGACTCGTCTGACCGTTGGCTGATGGCGCATTGAGTTCTACGCTCTCCCCATCCACATAGGAGGGGATGCGATGAAACATGAGCTGATATCCGCATATGGGTCGGAAGCGGTCGTTGCTGCAGCCGCGTCGAAACGTCCGCTATCGGCCAGGAACGGCCATTAGGTCCAACCATTGATGTCCCGGCAAGAGTCTGCGAACTTCGCCGCAGCCGTGGGTGCGTTGTGAGGGGAACAATGGATCTGAATTCAACCGTTCAGCTGCTTGGAAACATCGGAGAGTTCGTTAGTTCGATAGCCATCCTTGTGACCTTGGCATATCTAGCCGTGCAAGTGCGTGCAGCGCGAATTGCGATGGAAGCCGACCATATAAGCGTGACCCAATCTAACAACCAGCTCATGTTCAATCAGATGATCGAAAACTCGGATCTGTTGGTTCGAGCCAATGCGGGGGAACCGTTGAGTGATGCTGATCGAATAGCGTTCGAGTCGCTCGTCGAAAATCGAGGCCTCAATTATTTTCTACACTATCGACGTAGCAGGCTCCTCGGGACGGAAGAGCAAGTCCCCGCGCTTGCCTGGGCACGCTTCCTGTTGCAGCACCCGGCCGCCCATCGTGTTTGGAGTGAGGGCGCGGCAGCCCATCAACGTGCGAGAGCGGCGGCTGGCATGACCGTTGATGCGGCATGGCCTCACTCAGTTTCGCAGATGATCGACAGGCTCGTTCAGGCCGGGGTGGCTCGGCACCCGGAAGCCGCGCCGTCCGACAATGACCCCACTGTGGCGGCCCAGCAATCTGCATCGACAGAACGGCGTCCGTAGAAGCGACTTCCATGCGGTGACTGCTTCGGGTCGGGAGCGGACGTCGGGCTGTGCGACCTATCGACTGCCGTCGTTGCCTAACTTCAGCGGGCCGACGACGTCGCGGGTTGCTTATGGTCGAAGTCGAAGCCAAGACATCTTGGGATCGCAAAACGATCCAAATCAGATCCGAAGTCCACCAAGCGGCGTTCGGTATCATCGGGACCAGGTTTGTACCTGTGATTGTGCACGGATCGAACGAATATAAATAATATTCTTATATTTCAGATGGTTACACGGCATTTTGGCGGAGAGGGAGGGATTCGAACCCTCGATGGGTTTTACCCCATACACACTTTCCAGGCGTGCTCCTTCAGCCGCTCGGACACCTCTCCAATCACGCTCGAAATTAAAGGGTGGCAACCCAAACCAGCCACACCCCGGCGCTCGAGTCCGCTGCTGCCGCTGCTCCCTTCCAGGCCTGACGGGGTTCACAACTTATCGTCGCGAGGGGACCGGAGTGGGTCGCCATCGAGGGGCGGTATCCTACCTGAGGGGTCCTATCGTGGATAGCGCAGGCGAGGTGGACCGATCGTTCAATCTACTGCCGCGCCAGCCGCATCGACGGCGCGGCTGTCTCGTTGGTGGAGCGAAACGGATTGATGTCGATGCCGCCGCGGCGCAGAAACCGCGCGTACACGGTGAGGTGTTCGGGGGCGCAGCGCCGGATGAGGTCGAGAAAGATCTGTTCAACCGTGGTTTCGTGGAACGCCTCGTGATGGCGGAACGAGACGAGATAACGCAGCAACGCCTCCGGCGGAATTCGATGTCCGACGTATTGCACTACGACGCTGGCCCAATCGGGTTGGCCGGTGACGGGGCAGAGGCTGCGAAATAGGTGCGTGTGCAGCGTCTGGCGCACCGTCACCGCGCCCGCTTCCACTTCGAGCAGATCGGGGCACCAGTGATATACGTCGACGTCAACGTCCAATTCGTCCAGTGAGCGCCCCGGCAATTGTGCGATGGGCTCCGGCGTCTGCTGCGCATCCAGCAGGTCGATGATGACCGGCGCGCGAAACGCAACCGACAGATCGGAGTTCAACGTCGTGATCACCTCCGCGCGCGTTGCAAACACAGTCTGCGCGAACGAATTCAGGTACAGCTTCAACGATTTGCTTTCGACGATGGCTGCGGAACCGCACGGCACCTTGACTTTGACGATGCCGACCTGAGGGCGTCCCTTCGGGTTCAACCACGAAAACTCGTAACAGTTCCACGTGTCTTCGCCGTGAAACGGCAGCGGCTCGGCGATACCGAGTGGCTGGCGCAGCGGCGCGCGCTCGATCGAGCGCAGGAGCGACGGCGTATACGTCGTCACGTAGGCGGACGTTTTACCGAGCGGGAGATCGCTGTCGGTGGCACCAGGCATAAATTCGCGGACCATTTGCCAACGCTCCACTACAGCCGACGCCCAAACACCAGTCAACTAAAGCCGATGAGCGGTCACCAAAGGCGTCCGGACGGCGGCGGCATTGCGTACTTCCACGGATGGCGAACGCGCGGTGCGGCGGTTTACGTTGCGTTGGCACCGGGGTATGGTCGGGACGATCGGGAGCGGTGAGCTGCGATGATCCGCTTGGCTACGCAAGTAGAGGACAGAGAACTAGTTGCCGCCATTCACGCTTTGGGGCGTGACCGCGTCAAGCGCTTCGTCCGCCTGCTGCTGCTGTACAAGGACGATCAACTGCTCCTCGAAGAGTGCGCGGACATGGTGTTGGAGGAACTCGAGCGGCGCGCGTTATCCAATCGCACCACCTGAGCACGCCTTCACCACGCATCAGTTGCCCTCGCCCACCTTGTAGATGATGTCGATCGCCGGAATCTCCGACGCGGTCGCTTCGAGTGACACACGCCGACTCAAAATCAGTTCGATCAGGATGGCGCTCATCCGCGTAAACGTCTGGTACGAATAGCGCACGAATATGCGATTACTGAAGCGCTTGCCAGCAATCACCGTCAAATCTTCGGTACTGCCGCCGGTAGCGGTGAGTTCTTCGAGGCCGAGCGCGTTGGTTACTTCCTTGACGACCGGTGCGGCACCTTTCAGTCCCAGCGCAATCGCCGCACCCATCACGTTGTTGCCCTCTTGCGCGGTCGCTCCGCTCAGCGGTCGTCCGAGCACCAGATACGACAACGTCTCCGCATCCGACATCGCCGGGTCTGAAGTCAGAGTTGTCTCGATCGCATCCGCCGGCCCCTGAATCCGAGCGCCAACCTTCACCGTGCGGGTGGCTTCCGAAATCGTGCGTGACGCCGTCGCGTCGACGTACGGGTTTTGCGGCGACCCGGTGTAAATCAGTCGGCCAGAATCGATGGCAAGGGTCTGGCCGAATGCCGTATACGTGCCATTGATCAACTTAAGCGTGCCGTTCAAGCGGACGACGCCGTCTATCGATTGCCGCAGCCGCAGCGTGCCGGCGAGATGTGTGGAGAGCCCGAAGGCTGCGAACTGGACGTCGTCCTTCAGCTCCACTTCGAGGTCCGCTTGCAGCCGCGACGCATTCGGGTGCTTTTCGACGCGGTCGACGACAATGACGTCGGGGCTCACCTCCACCGCCCCAGGTGGCAGTTCGCTCAGCGTGATCTTGGCGCGCGGAATCACGACGTGCCCTTTCACGGCGAACAGGCCTGGATGCCAATCGACGTCGACGCCGCCGCCGATGTGAACGTCAATGTCGGGCATGCTCGCGGGTATATCGGTCGCATCGATGTGCGCGTGAAACTGACGTGTATCGCTCAGCGGTTCGACCAGCGCGCCGTCGATCTGGACACGCCCTTTGTCACTCTTCGCGGTGCCGTGCAATTTCCACTGCCGCAGACCGTCCAGCTGTAGAGACAGATTCAGCGCAGTGAGTTCGATGCGTGGTTCCGTCAACTCCGCAACAGCATCGGCGATCGTCAACGCGCCGGCCACATCCGGCGCACCGAGCGTACCGTGGATATCGAGCGCGCCATTCAATGCGCCGTCCAGTTTTCCGATACGTCGCGTGAACGTCGACATGAAGCCGAGGTCGGGGATTGCGAGCGTCGCGCGCCCGTCAATGTTAGCGGCCGCATCATATCCGTTCACGGTCAGCTCGAGGTCGAGTACCTGTGTGTCGGCATCGTTCGCCAATATCCGCACCTTTGCGCGGTCGTTCTGCAGGTCTACCGTCGCGTTCAACTGGGGCAGTTTCAGACCACGGCTCTGCTGCCGAGAAGCATCCTGCACAGTGTCCTGCGAAACGTCCTGCACAAGACTCAAACCATCCGTGCGAAGCGCCGCGGTACCGCGCCATTGGCCGGCACTGGAATCCAGATTCCAGTGCCCCGAAACAGACCCTCTCAGTTGAGGCGCATCTTCGAACTGAAGCGACAATGTCGCGACCGGCAACGCATCGATCGTCCCGACCAGATTCATCACATCGTCATGCCCTTGCGCGGTGTCGATGCAGATGCGGCCTTTGCCGGCCGAATGCGCCCAGCAGTGCGCGGAGACATCGAACGTTCCGTTGCCGAAGGTCGCGTTTACGCGCCGGTCGAGGCGCCACAACGCGCCGGGCAACGCAAGTTCAGAGCCCTCGGCGATCGCCAGCTTCCATCGATCGCGGACGTGACTTGCCGACACATTCACAGAGCCGCGCTGATCGGCGAGATTCCAGCCAAGCGTCGCCGTGAGCGCGTCGAGCGAACCGCGTGAGGCCAGTTCGACATTGTCGACGTGCAATGTACCGCGCGACAGCCGAGCGACCGATACGTGTCCGTTCAGCGACTGTTTGCCTTTCAGTGTGGCAACAATGCGCGTGCTCGAACTCGACCACTCGTTGAAGCTCAATGCGCGAGAGTTCGCCGCGATTTCGACGTTGGGCGCGTCGCGCGTGCCCATCACGACGACCTTGCCGGTTACATCGCCATGCAACTCGGGCAGCAGCGTGGAGAGGTCCGGCAGATCCAACTGCGCGCTACCTTCCACCCGTTCTCCCTTCCAGTTCACCGCCATCGTCGCGCGGTTGGTGCCCACGCGCAGCTGCACATCCGGTGCTGTCCAATTACCCCCCGTTCGAGTGACGTGCCCTGTGGCGTCGAATGGCGCGTCGTTGAGTTGCCCGGACAACGCATCGACTGAAATCGTCAGATCGTCACCGCGCACACCGAGGTCAACGTGTCCCGATACTGCACCGGACAGCGCCGGCGCAACCAGACCCGGGTCGACATTGGTCAGATCGATGGCCAGGTCTGCGGCCAATTGCGGCGCCCGCTCGATGCGGCCCCGCGCAACAGCGCGGCCTTGTTTCGTCGTCAACGAAAGATTATTCACCCGCAGCGCGTCGATCGAACCCGATACATCCGCCGTCATGTGGGCGCTCGGCAGATCGCCAGAAACCAGGCCTGCTTCAGCGCGCGCTTCAAATTGCTGCAACGTGCCGACCAAATGCAGCTTCGCGTCCGACACGTGCGTCTGACCGGACAACCAGTGCGCCAGTGTCGCGCTCAGATCGAATCGCGGCTCGACTTCTCCCAACAGGAACACACGCCCGCTCGCAGCCGCCTCGACTGGATCGTTGAGACGCGCCTGCGCGATAAGCACGCGCAGCGTGCCGGACAGTTCGATGTTGCCGGCGAGTTCGACGCTGTCGGGCGTCGCCGGCTGACCGAACTGCCACGCCAACGCGCCGTGGATCGGCACGTCGGTACCCGGCGTCAGCATGACGTTCCCAGCCACTTGATATGACTTCGTGCGCAGGTCGAGGTCACGCAACAAATAGATGTTGCCATCAAACCCGACACGACCGTCGAGCCCAGGTATCTCGTCTGCGGGTAAGTCATCCACATCGATGCGACCCACGTGTACCGCACGCACCTCGACCGCGATGGGCAGTGCGGGCAGTTCGAACGAAAGCGGTTCCGGCTTCGACTCGCCGGACGTCACCACTCGAATCGACGACGCCGCAAGCCGTTCCAGCACCAGCGCGTCACGGAAAAACGATGCGGCCCAGGCCGGTGCAATCTCGAACGTACCCACATCGACGACGGTATCGCCGAATTTCAGGTGCAGCGAATCGACGCGCACCCCGTGGAGCAACGTGCCGTGAATGCCGGTCGCCTCGACCTCGAGACCGGACAGCGTGAGTGTGCGTTCGATCAGCCAACGGGTACCGGTGTTGCTCAACGCCAGCACCGCAAGGAATACCGTGGTAAATGTCAGGACGCCGAACAGCGTGCCGAACACAGCCAGCCAAACGCGCCTCACAGGTCCGGCCCAATGGTGATGTAGAAGCGCCACTGCGTGGCCGGATCATCGAGCGGATGCGCCACATCGATACGGATCGGGCCTACCGGCGAATACCAGCGAATACCCGCGCCGACGCCGGTGACGAAGTGCGGATCGTTGTCGAACGCGGACCCGCTGTCCACGAACAACGCCGCCGCCCAATCGGGGCGAAAGGAATAGTCGAATTCCACCGAACCGGTCAGCAAGCGGCTGCCACCAACGACGTTGCCGTCCTGTTCCGGTCCCACGCCTTGATATGCATAGCCGCGGATGCTGGTGGCGCCGCCGGCAAAGAAGCGGATCGTTGGCGGCAGGTCGCTGAATTTCTGCTTCCATGTGTAGCCGGCCTTCGAGCGCAGAATCACTCTGACAGTATCGGTCAGGCCTTCGATGATTTGGCCGCCGACGATCGTCTGTGCCACATCGGTATCCGATCCAAGGTCCTGTGCCGCGCCGCGCAGCGTCAGGTCGATGCGATAACCCTCGGTGGGACGCGTGGGCTGATTGCGCCAGAGCCAGTTCAACGTCGTGCCGAACAGCACCAGCCGGCTCTGGCCGTACTCATTCGCAATCTTGTAATCCTCGTAAGTCAAATCGACAAAATCGGTCTCTACCCATTTACCGCGTTCGTAAGTGTGCCGGGCACCGACACGTTTGATGTCGCTCGACGAGGTGTTCGACTCGAGGTGCGCCAGGCCAGCATCGAAGATGAACCAGTCGTTCAGCGGCGTGATGTGTGGAATGCGGTATTGCATGTCGAGCGACGATTGCTGCGTCGAGATCACCGACTTGATCGACGCCCGGTGGCCGTCGACGTTCAGCAGATCGTTCTGTGCATCCAGACGGACTCTTGGGCCGGTGTCGTCGGCATAGCCGGCACCAACCGAATACGTCCACGCACGCCGCTGCGGATACAGCTCGATGCGAATCGGAATCGCATGGTCTACCGCGGTATCCGGGTCCGCGCTGACAAAGCTGCGACCGAAATAACCACTGTCGGCAAGGTTACGGCGCAGGCGCGCGACCAGCGCCGCATCGTAAGGTTGTCCGGTATGAAACGGTATGTAGCTATCGATCAGGCGGCGCGCCAGGAAATCGCCAACGACCTCGATATTGCCGAATTTGTAGCGCTGACCACCGATTAGATTCAGTGTCACAGCGGCGCTCAGCTTTCGCGCGTCAACCCGTACGACGCTGGTCTTGAACGTGGCACTGAAGTAACCCAGCGACCGCGCCGCTTCGAGCAGCCCGCTCTTCACGTCCTCATAGCTCGCGTGATCGAACTGCTTGTTCTGCAGGTTGTGCGCGCGCGCCAGCAACGCCGCAATCGACGCCTCCTTGGCCAGCGGCCCGTCAACGTTGACGTTGACTTCGCGCACCATTACCGGATCACCCGGCGTGATCTGAAACTTCGCGCGCCAGCAGCCATCCGTTGGGAAATCCAGCGAGCCAACGATGTGCGCGTTGTAGTAGCCGAGCGCTTCGAGCGCAGAGGAAATTTCTTCGTCTGCCGAACGCGCCTGCCAGCGCACCAGCCACGGTGGCGCATCGCATTCGAGATCGCTGAGACTGAGGAACGCCCGGATGTTGGTCGCCTCAGGTGCCGATACACCGTCCAGCACGACTTCGGCGGCCGCGGGCGCAACCACGGCCAGCCACATCGACAACGCCAGCAAGATCGCAACCGGTCGGATCACACCTGCTCCAGCCGGACCGACGTACCGTTACCCAGGTTACGAATCTCAGAACCGATACGCGGGATCGTCACGGCCCCGCGTGCCACGCGTGAGGCCGTCGAATGGCGGACCTTGCCATTCTGCCGATGCGTCGCAATTCTGATTCCAGTCCATCACGACCCGCCGATGAACGATCTTCCACACCTCGCCGCGTCGCTGCATTCGATCCAGATAGCGGCCGAAGAATGTCATCTCCCGATCTGAACGCGTGTCGTCCGCTATGTAGTGCCGCGCCGTCACGTACGTTTCGACACGTGCGTCGGGACCTTCGATATCGATCGCGACATTGCCGATTGCATGGTGAGTCGATTGGAACACTCGCATCATCTTCGGTAGCCGTTCGCAGAACGTATGCGCCGCACCGTTGAAGCCGCCGTACGCGACCTCCGCATCGGGCCAGTACGCGGACTTCAGAATCTCGGTATCGGCGCGGTCCACGCCCCGGCTGTGGCGCACCAACACATCGTGAATGGCAAGCCGGTCGGCGACCGCCAGGACATCTGGAATGGTGCCCGTCTCGTGCATCGTCTGCTCCGTTTTGAACCTGTTACACCGCAATACTACGCTGCGCTAGATGGGCACTTCGTCCCGCTTGCCCCTCAGCAGCCAGCGAATCATCGGCAGATGTTGCCGGCCAAAGAAAATCTCGCCGGCAACCCGGTATGCCGGCACATCGAACAGGCCCGCTTCACGCAACTCTGCCGACGTTTGATCGAGCAGGTGCCGCCCCGTTCCATTGACATAGCCGATCCAACCGGATGTGTCGATGCCGACCTCTCCCATCAGTCGCTCGATAGCCGCCGCGTCTTCAATGTCGAGTTGCGCGCGCCAGTAGCGATCGAAAACGGTGGTCAGGTATTCGCGGATCTTGCGTGGCGCATACTGCCGCGTCCACAGCAACGCAATGCTCGCAACCGACACATCCGGATTACGGTACAGATCGCCGAGTTCCAGACCATAGACCTGCCCGTAGCGTCGCAAATCGCGTTCGTTGTACTCGGCGCGCATGCGGCGGTGGCGTGTACCTCGATCTTCGTCGGGTCGCTCAACGTGAGGCCGCGAAATCGGCGATACGATCAGCGGCAACCAGTCGAAGGCGATGCCGAGTTCGTCTTCGAGCGCGAACGTCGGCCGCAATGCGAGATATGCCTTCGGATTCTTGAAATCAACACCCACCGACGGCCCCACATCGGCTGACACCTCCCCCTGACTGCTCAAGCTGCACCTCGCGGAAAATGCCGGTAGGCAATGTCCGGCGGTGCGCCGCGTCTTCCGGTCAGCAGCCAGCGAATCTGCGGCAGGTGCTCACGGCCGAAGAACAACTCACCGTCGACGACGAAGCTGGGCACGCCGAACACGCCGGCTTCGAAGATCTGCTGCTGGATTCGATCGTGAATGGCGCGCCCATCGCCGGTTCGATAATCGGAGAATCCGTCCAAATCCGCCCCGGACTCCGCCAGCACGCGCTCGATGACGACCGGGTTTTCGATATCGAGTTCGCGCTTCCAGAACGGTTCGTAGACACGATCGATATAACTGCGCAATACCGCGCGGCCTTGCTGCTTCGCCCACTCCATACCGATGCCGGCAAGCGACGAGTCCCAGATCTTCTCGGTACCGCGAATCGTCAGACCGCGCAGCGACGCATAGCGCCGCGCGTCCCGATACGCATATTTCACACCGCTCCACTGTTGTGGCGTGCGCTCGCTTTCAACCACCTTGCCCTTTGCGTCGAGGCGCGCTGAGCCGAGATAGCTTGGGATGTCGAGCGTCAGCGCGCGCCAATCGATCTCGATCGCGAGTTCGTCTTCGAGCGCGTATGCCGGATCCTTCGCGAGATAGGCATAGGGGCTCTTGAAATCGATGTAGGCGATCAGCGGGAGGTGCGATCGCAACGGATCGAATTGGGTCGTCATGGTGCTGCGCCAGTATCCGGTTACCGGCGAATATAACCGCTCGGCACAACCGCGACCTCTCCCGCTCATCACGTGAGCAGTTGACGCTAAGCAAATCCGCGCGTATCAAGCACTGAGGGACTCTTGGGAAGGGGTTCGCATGAGATCGGTCAAGATTGCTGACTATATGTCGAAGCACGTCGTGACGTTGAAACCCAACGACTCGGTTGTGGATGCGATGCGCACGCTGCTGCGACACCGGATATCGGGTGCCCCGGTGATCGACGAATTCGGCCGCCTGGTCGGTGTATTGTCCGCAACCGATCTGCTTGAAGTGGTGGTGCAGGACAGCTACTACGACGCACCCGGTGGGCTGGTCGCCGATTTCATGACGTCGCCGGTGGAAACAGTCGACTGGTCCAGTGACATCTATTCATTGGCCGAGCGCTTCCGCAGTTCGCATCGACGACGTTTTCCGGTATTGCAGGACGGTGAACTGGTGGGCCAGATCAGTCGGCGCGATCTGCTCAGGGCAGCGGTGGACGTGGTTGAGCACCGATCGCCTGGTTGACGGAAATGTCCGCGGCACGGACCTGCTGATCCGTGAACTGCACCCCGACGAATGGGCGCTGTTTCGCGATTTTCGATTGGCGGCACTGCAGGCGACGCCCGGCGTCTACGGCACTCGCTATGACGAGGCTGTCACCCGGCCAGAATCGCAATGGCGCAGCACCGTGCGCGGCACCTCGAACCAGTCGTTCGGGATTTTCGATCGCGGCAGCCTGATTGCGATCACTTCGGTATTTACCTGGGTTGAAGATCCTACCGGCGAAACGGCGATTCTCGCGAGTTCGTTCATTCTCGAATCGCACCGCGGAAGGGGACTGTCACGGATGCTCTACGACGCGCGCCTTCATTGGATTACCGCGCGCCCCCAATTCAAACGCGTTGTGGTCGGCCATCGGCTATCGAATGAACCATCGCGGCGCGCGAACCAGCACTACCCGTTTAGAACATTTCGGCGCGAGAGTCACGCGTGGCCGGATGGGACGGTCGAGGACGAGGTTTACTACGAGATGCGGATCCGCGATTAGTTCGTCGTGGTGGAAGCCGAAGGTGCGAAATGGAGCGGGAAAGGAGACTCGAACTCCCGACCCCAACCTTGGCAAGGCTGAATCGGCGTCTTTTGGCGTCCACCAGCGTTTCAAAAAACCAGTAAATTCATTGATATCTGTATTGTAGCGTCGGCTACTGTCTGCCATAGTGTTTCCGTACCGTTCCGTACGGCCACCGTCAAACGAAAAGGTTGGCGCACTTTTTTCCGTCTGATTCCGTACGGGCCACCGACTCCAACCTTGGGCGCCATTGGGGGCAGACATGCCGGACCTGACCCGAAAGAGCAGCCGCGAGCGTTTGAAGATTCGCCGCGAGCCGTATTGGCAACGACTCACCGAAGGCGCCTACCTTGGATTCGACGCGGACCGGATACCTGGATTGGCCGCTATCGTGACCGCGATCGAAAGCAGGTGTATCAAGCGCTACACGGCGCACTCGAATACGACAACGCGAAGAAAGCCGCCGAGACCTGGCTGCAACAGATGGGATCGGCCGTGCGCACGGTGCGCCGTGGCACCGTCAGGGAAGCGCTGGAGGCGTACCTAGACCACCTGCGCCAGCAAGGTCGAGACGCGGCCGCAAAGACGTCTGAGCAGCGCTTCAAGGCGATCGTATGGCCGGACGAACTCGCGAGCATCCGGTTGCACGCACTGGTCCGTCAGGACATGACCGCATGGCGGAGTCGCCTCCAGGTCGGTCGTCAGAATCGCAGCGTCGATCGGCATGTTCGATCCGTTGTGGCCGGACTCAACAAAGCCGTCGAACTCGGACACATTGGCAACCCGCTCGCCTGGAAACTCGAAAAGCTGGCGGACGACGTAGCCGATGGCGGCGAGACCGCGGTCATCCTAACGCCTGAACATCGCAAGGCGCTGATCGGCGCTGCCATACCGGAAGCCGCCCTATTCTTTCGCGCCCTTGAACTCACTGGCGCCCGGCCGGGTGAAGTCGCCGCGGCGAAGGTGTCCGATCTGGACACCAAGCAAGGCATCTTGATTCTGCGCCACCGGAAAGGACGCCCGCCGAAGTTGCGCCCTCGTGCCGTCGATATCTTCGACGGCGTGGAATTCTTCAAGAAGCAGGCAAAGAGCAAGTTGCCAGATGCGTATCTGTTCACCATGGCAAACGGTCGACCGTGGGAGCGTCACGACTGGGCCGACGAGATCCGGGCCGCGATCAAGAAACACAACACCAAGGCGCGTGGCGCAAAACGCCTGCCGGTCGATGCATCCGCCTACTCGTTCCGACACGCACGCATCAGCGAACTGCTCCAGGTCCACCACATCGATCCCCTGACGGTCGCCATGCAGACCGGGACGTCGGTCAAGATGATCGAGCAGGCGTACTTCAAATTCATTCCGAGCGCCATGCGCGACAAGCTCAAGGCGGCGTCATGAAGCCCGAACGTTTCGATGATGAAGCCTGGCAGTGGACGATCGCGCTGATTCGCGATGGCAATCGCCTGGTACTACCAGAGGATGCGCGCGCATGGTTCGCCGATGTGCTCGACCTGTTGCGGCGTGGCGAAGATCCGCGAAAGCTTGCCGGCACCACGAAGGCGGCGAACAGGCCTTCAGCGGATGATGCGAGCAGTTGGTGGATGGCATTGCACTACTTTCTGTTGGTTCGTACGAACGGCAAAGGCGGATCGGCGGCCGCGAATTGCGAAGTCGCGAAGGCCTGGGGTTTGACCGTCAACGCCAAGACCCATATCAGCAGGACCGTGGCACGAGCCGCGAAGCTGCATCCCGAAGGACGCGACCGCGTTGCTACGTTCAGTGATCAAACGGCGCAACTTTGGCTCAGCGCAATCGACTCCGCGCGACGTGACAAGAAGTAGGGTACTTACTGTCACCGCATATTGACTGACATTCCCGGATGCCTGTTTATATTAACTGCCGGACTCACAACATATGAGGCTGGCAAATGTCGGACCCCAACGACGGCACAAAGGGACATAAAGCCCCGGCGCGCATCGATCCACGCACACTGCCCCCGCTCGATCCCCTGCAACGCTATACCATCGATGAAACCGGCGCGTATCTGCGCCAGTCGCGTGCGAAAACGTACGACGACATCAAAGCTGGCGTGCTTCAAGTCATCAAGGATGGTCGCCGAACCTACGTCGCCGGTCGCATGATCGCGGCTCGAAGTCAGGGAGATGCCGCAGCATGATGGAACACCCCGCTCGCCGACAACACGGCGAGGGGGCGATGCACACGAAGTGCGGCGGGACGGCCGAAATCTTAGTGCATCCGAACCTCGCTCGCTACTACCGCATCCGCCGCGCCCGACTGCGCGAAGTCGTCAACGAATGAAGCCGGGTACGATCGACGCCGGCATCATTCGCCAATATCGACTCGGTGTGCTTCGCGCAGTGCTGGTCCGAGCCACTGGCTTCGATACCGAAATCTCAGATCTTGTCGACGAGCTCGCTAACGAACTGGTGATCTCGAAGGGCGAAGCCGAAGCGCTTTTGAGCCCGACCTATCGGGCGGTGCTCGACGCGATCAGAAGCGTGCGGCCGACGTGAGGAAACGACGCACCAAGGCCGCAGTCGAACAACTCGAGCAACAGATTCTCGATGTTCTTCGCGCCGATCATCCGCAGAGCGTGCGACACGTCTTCTACCGCATGACCGATCCGCGACTCCCTGAACCGGTTGATAAATCCGAGCAAGGCTACAACCAAGTTCAGCATCGAATCGCTGAACTCCGTCTTCGTCGTGTGCTTCCGTATGGCTGGATTACCGACGCGACCCGACGCGGATATCACGTCAACACGTTTCGGAATGCCGGCGACTTTCTAGAACGAATGAACTCGCTGTATCGCGCCGATCTGTGGTCGCACGCGGATCATTATGTCGAAGTCTGGTGCGAAAGCCGATCGATTGCCGGGGTCATCGAGCACGATTGCCGGGAACTGGCCGTCAGCCTCTATCCCGCTGGTGGATTCACGTCGATCACGCTCGCGTATCAGGCGGCGGAGTTCATCAGGGACGAGATCGAAGCGACGGACAAGATGTCGGCGAACGTCATCTACGTCGGCGACTACGACCCTGCCGGCGTGTTGATCGACCTCGACATTGAACGGAAACTACGCCATCACCTGGGTGACGATTTCCCGCTCGAATTCCACCGTATCGCGATCAACGAAGCGCAGATCGACGAGTACGACCTGCCGCGAAAGCCGCGCAAGTCAGGCGACATCCGTGCCCGTCATGTTCTGGAGACCGTCGAAGCTGAAGCGTTGCCGGCCGGCACGTTGCGCCAGTTGCTTCGTGATTCGATCGAACACTACCTGCCGAAACGGGCACTCGAAATTGCCATGGTCGCGGAAGAGAACGAACGCGACGGAATGCAACTGCTCGCCCGTCACCTTGATGAAGACGGTTTATCGGGCCTGCTCGATAAGTTGGAGGAAGCGTGATGGGGACACGTCGAAACTCCAAGCGACGATCTACTACCGGCCGATTTGCGATGATGCCGTTGCGAGTCCTCGAATCACCCGCAGTGATATCGCTATCGCATGGCGAGTTTCGCGTTCTCGTTGCATACGCGTCGGTCTACAACGGCAAAAACAACGGCTCACTCGGACTCACGCGCACTCAGGCGCAGGAAGGCAGCGGTATCTCAAAGAATCTGCTGATGCGGGCACAACAGACGCTCGTGGAACGCGGCTTGCTGGTGTTGGCCAAGCCAGGATCGAGAACGCCACCGCGCCCCAACCTGTACGCACTGACCTGGCACGCAGTTGACGAGGGTCGCCACGACTTGGCGGAGACACCCGTACCGACGCATGCCTACCGAGCCTGGATCTCAGATTCCCCATGTCCCATGAAGGGACAACCCATGTCCCATGAAGGGACACGGGAACGCACGAAAGGACCCCCAATTGCGGCCCACCGTGTCCCCTCACGGGACATGGTCAGCACTTTTTGATGTCCCCTCATGGGACACCTCTATAGATCTAGCCATAGGCCATGCTCAAAACAATGCCTGACAACACCATTGGATGACCGGGGGGTGCAGCGCGATTGAACACCATCACAGTGGAAACCGGCGTAGCTCTTTTCGACAGACTAATGGTAACGATCGGGGGGAGTGTCGAGCTTGAAGACAATTACCCGGGAAACCGGCGCAGCTCTTTTTGTTCGCTACGTCGCAGCTTTTTGACCCTTCGGAGAGACCGAAAAAAAATGAGACGCGGGGGGTTGGGTGAAGGTTTGAGACCGATGGATTGGAAACCGGCGCAGCTCCTGTTCGCGCACTGCCGCGCATCAAAATTTACGGATTTTTTGGGTGACTGACGCGCTCCCGATCGCCGCGGCGGCCGTCGTTATCGGCGAGAAGCCGGCGACGCTCGCACGCTGGATACGCGATCACAACGCGCCTGTCGTTGTGCGCGGCCGCAAGGGGCGGGGCTGCGCAACGTTGGTCGATCCGGCCGCGATCGCAACGTGGCGGCGCTCCCAGTTGGCCGAGCGCCAGACGCTGGAGCTTGCCGGAGTGATTCCCGAGCTGGTCGCCGATGCGGTTTACGAAACCTTCACCGCAGCAAACGGACCGCAAAAGCGCGGCCTGGCGCTGCCGTTGGCAACTGCGTGGTATCTGACGGTCAATGCACTGCTCGATCATTTGCGCATTCGGTGCCCCGAGATCGCCGAGATTCAACAGATGCCCGAGAAAATCGAAGCTTTGCGTTGCATTTTTGATGACACGAGTACGCTCGATGTGAATCAACGTAGGAATCGGTAGATGGACCAGTTAGAACGAAGCGCGGTCTCGCGAGCGCAAGCGGCACTGAACATCGCCGCGGGCGGTGCTGCGGAGCAATCATCTGGTGCGGGTGAATTCGTCGCCTTGGCGAGAGCGCTGGCGCTGGCAGACGGTGATCCGTTACAAGCTCAGCAACGCGCGTTACTGAGTTTCGGCTGCTCGCGAGCGCACGAAATTCTGAAAGCTGCCGTTGGCGGTGGAACGACATCGGACGCGACATGGGCAGGCGCGCTGGCGCCGTATCGCAGTATCAGCAACGGGTTTATCGAAAGCCTGAAATCAATCTCCGCGTTCGATGCAATCGTGCCGTTCGCGAGATCGATGCCTCTGCGCACGCAAATCGCCGCCGTGACGGTCGGCGCTGTGGGTGGCGCAGTCAGCGCGGGCATGCCAACACTCCTCACAAAACTAGCGCTGAGCGCACCGACGCTGGAAGTGCTGAAGGCACTGTCGGTGGTTGTGTTGACCGACGCGCTGCTTCGCAATCCGTCCGGCGCCGCGATGGCGTTGGTGTCACGCGAGCTCCGCGGTGCCGTCAGCACGACAACCAACACCGCGTTTTTCGACGCGATCCGCGATGGTGCGTCAACGGTCGTATCGACCGGCACGAGCCCGGCAGAGAGTTACGCCGATATTCGCCTGGCGCTCGCCGAACTGGAACTCGGCGCAACCTCGACGCTGTTCCTCGCGGTCCCTGCTGCGCGACTTGCACGGTTGAGTACCATCACGACCACCGACGGCCTACGGGCATTTCCGGACCTGACGCCGACCTCCGGCACGATTGCCGGCATTCGCGTTTTGCCGGTCGATGTCCTGACGCAAACGGTCGCCGGATCGCCGGAAACTGCCCGCGACGTTGCCGTTCTGTTAGACGCAGACGGTCTCGCGGTCGGCAATGACGTCATCACGTTGGACGTGTCGGGCGAGTCCGCGCTCGAATTTCTCGACAATCCGACGAACAGCCCGCTGCTCACCGGCAGCCCGCAAACGACGACGGCGACCACGATGACGAGTTTATTTCAAACTGGCAGCAAGGCCATCAGGGCGATGCGATTTTTTGGCGCTGAGCGAATTCGGTCGAGTGTCTGCGTAATTTCGGCAGTGGAGTGGTAAATGGTCGCGAAACCAACAGCAAAGCAGGTCGCCGCCGTCCGTGAACTCGGGCTGAATGTTCTCAGAACCGACCCGATTGCATACCTGCAAAGTGACATCGGAAAACTTGCCGAGCTCATGGTCGAGCTGCAGGCGCGCATTACCGAACTCGAGGCGAAAAAAGGCAAATCGAAATGAGCAAACCGTGAAATGGATACAGCAACACTAGACGCTGTCCACGAGTACATAGGCGAGGTTCTGCGAGAACGAGTCGATCCGTTAGTTGCGCGAATTGAGCAGCTTGAATCGCAGGACAAAAAGGGCGTCACCCTGGGTTACGAAGGTGTGTGGAGCGATTCAAGACGCTATGAGCGCGGCGCTTTCGTCACCTTGGCCGGCGCGTTGTGGCATTGCGACCAACCGACGAATGTCGGCGACAGGCCCGGCGTGGCGAGGGGCTGGACACTCGCCGTGAAGACGCCGCGATGAAAGAGGAGACACACAAAATGAATACCGCTGTTGCCAACAGATTATCCGAGCTGCGCGGCATCACCGGCCAGACTTTGCCTGTCATCGCCCAGGACCCGGATGGATCGTCGATCGCGGTTTTGATGTACGACCACAACGAGGATCCAACGATCATGTTGCTGGACGCGGCAAATTATCCGCCTGTCGCCGAAAAGCCGCGCCTGGCGGTGGCGTGAGGTGGCGGTTGTTACTCGTGTCGAGCGTGCGGCTGCGTACGTCCGT
This sequence comes from uncultured Gammaproteobacteria bacterium, assembly GCA_963735085.1. Taxonomy (GTDB): domain Bacteria; phylum Pseudomonadota; class Gammaproteobacteria; order Pseudomonadales; family Azotimanducaceae; genus DATJGR01. Next base: position 2,633 of record CAVTJP010000002.1, on the reverse strand, counting down.
TGGCGCCGGCTGCCCAGCTACCCAAGCGCGCGTGCCGTGTAGCGACTGGGGCGCTACAGAGGGTCGTTGCGATGCCAATCTTCGAGAATCGTCGCGGCCTCGCATTGGGGAGCCTCCGCCTGTTCGTCGGTGACTCCCCTGGCGTCGCAGGTCACGACCGGCTCCGAATGAAGTTAGGTGCCTTGCCAATCACCGCAGGTGGGCTTTCGCTTCCGATGCAGTGCCACAGGTGCGCCCTCACAAGCCGCCGAGTTCTCACGATCGCACTTCTCACGCCTCGATCGTTTCCGTCGAGCCGTGATCCGTGCGCGACTTTTGCCCGCAACTTCCACATCTCCTCCACTTGCGCCTCCGAAATCCCCAGGTCGGGTAGATAACCCTTTACTTCGCGCATGATGGACTCTAAGCCGGACTCCCTCAGATCGTTGTCGAGCGTCGCCTTCACGATCTCTCGCAGGTCCGCCTCGAGCTTCATTGCTTTCGCATGCTTCCTCAGTTCCTCGATCACGTTCACGATTCGTTCTTCACGCTTCGACTGCGTTATCGACATCTCAAGGGCGCTTACCGCATACCAGTGTTGAAGACTCAATTGAACGTGCCGGAAGGACTCGTAGTACAAGGCGACCGCCAACTCCTGCTTGCTTGAAAGAGCGACGGCTCTTGGAATCGCTGCGAATGCCGAATCAAAGTCACCGTTGATCGTTCCGGCTTGCGCGAAGGTCGGCGGCAGTACTCCAAAATCGAACGGCGGCTTCGATGCGGCATCGATCGCGTAGGTGCGGTGGTTTAGTGTGCGAATCCCTACGCTCCAGTAGATTCCGAGATACCAGATCGCGTCGCGGAGTGCCTGCGCGAGATCGTTTGCCTCTGCTTCGCTCGTCAGAGGTTCGACCGGGCTCAACGTGAGCGGGATCGACGCGCTGAGCATCTTCCCAGGCTGTTGTGGGCGGACTGCTAGCGCTCGCCCATCGAACAACACGATCTGACTGTCAGTGTTGGGGAACTCTAGCCAAACGTCGTTTGGAGCGAGTTGGAAAATGATATCGAAGGTCCACATGCCGCACTCACCTCGCGAATTGGTCAGCCGCGATCGGGCAACTGGTAGTCGCTCACAAACACCTGCGGCGACAGCGTATCGGGGCCGGACACATGCGGGTAGACGCCAATCGCGTCGAGCTTTGCCAGCAACGTAGGCACGTCGCTGCACTCGAACATGGCCAACAATTCTTGCGTTCCGTACAGCGTGACGCTGCGCTCGCCTTTGCGGCGAGCACGGCGACGGGTGGGGCGAGGTAGTGTGTCGGTCAAAGTGGCGCGCCTCATGGTGACGACGCGCCGATGGTGCTACTTCGGTTCGCTCACCTGTTCTGGGAGTCGTCAAACGACCGGGGTAATGCTCCCCGATTGAAAGTAGGCGGCAATCTGATCCGGAGCGATTGGGCTCGCGTCGGGTTCACACACGCTGAACGTGCCAAGCTGTCCGGTTGCCGACTTGTTCAAATCGCGGCGGGCCTGGTTCTTACTCATCCCTAGAATGTTCAGATGACAGTCGTCCCCAGACTCGCTGGGGACGCGATCTAACTTGCAATCGGCTTCAAGCTCGGCAGTCTCGAATCGCCAGAGAACAAAACGTTCCCGTTTCGGGCTGGGGTACCACGCCGCAACATGGTCGCAAACAGTCCCGCTTGCTTGCGTAGCGCATCCCGTTTCGAAGACCGATACTGATTTGCAATGGCGTCGATCTGGCTCGAATGCAGTGATTTGGAACCACCCATCTCGAAAGTTAAAATCATCGTGCCCCAGGATTCTGACGACGTCCATACGTTGGTCTGCTCCCTAAGGAACTCTAGAACTTGATCGATTGAGATCGATTCGTAGCTGACCTCAAGCTCTGGCGCGCAGCGCGTCACATCGAAATCATACGTATCGTCCCCAAGCACGTTGATCTCTATTGTTCGCTCGCGCATGTAGATCGACAGCAAGAGATTTCCGTGATGGCCCGGGTGAACATCCTGGTCTCCAAAACCCATAACGATCGCAACCTCGGAAAGGTATTGCGCTCGCTCGATCACGGTGGACGCAAACGCCTCGCCCTGTCCAAAGTGCCAACCGTTCTTGTAGGAACGTAAGCTCTCGAACTTGGCGAGAATCGGCCGAGGTGGATTACTCTCCCAGCGAATCATGACTCTTTCACCACGCCTGATCCTTGAAGTGCGGCGTCGATTTCACGCGTCGTACTGACTTTCACTTTCCCTTTGGTCTCTAACATCGTGTTAGCTTCACCCAATATTTGGGACATTGTCTTCGCAAGTGTGAACGACATATGGACCTGATGCGTCTCAACGTTGTCGAGCATCAGCGACAACACAACGTCGGCATTTGTCATGCGCAGTTAAGCCGTTGCAGTAGACGAATTCAAAAGTAGTGGCAGCCGCCTTCTGCGCGGCGCTCGATCCATTTCTTCCTTGGTCACGTGCGTGTCTCCCTAAAGTTCGCTGCCTGAACGATTAGATCTTAACACTGGGGATTGTGCGACAGATCGCAAGGCGCGGATGCCAGAGAATCGGCATTTCTTGAACAGAGTGCCTTGCGTGCAATTCCGTATAGTTTCCGTACGCTGGCCCCATGAAAAC
>CAVTJP010000001.1:0-29871 GCA_963735085.1 uncultured Gammaproteobacteria bacterium | reverse complement strand
TGATGGAATTCTCACCCCTTGATTAGATGGTTGGTGGACTGCAATCCTTGAGCGCTCTCGGCACACGCACCAATGAGAAGCCGATTCGTGATCCAATTCAAATCCGGTGGATCTAGTCGAACCGTCTGCATCGAATCCTTTAGTATGGCCTTTTGGAGGACGAACATGAGATCTACCCTCCTGTCAGGAATGCACAGATTCAATATCTCCTGCGCCCTCCTCGCGTTGACATTCAACGCCTACTCGGCGACCGGGTTGAACTTTCCGTCCAATGGCGATGCGCCCGCCGATGCTTTTGTAGCGTTTCAATGGTCTGACCCCCAAAACAAGGGACTTCCGATTTGGGGGCCGAACAACGCCGGCGCAACCTACATCTGGAAATATCTTCCGCACCAACAAAATGGATACTACGTGACCATGTGGTATTCGCGAGGTGATGGATACTTCAATCAAGGCACCCCAGCTTATGACGCCTACTACGGCGGACATCCTTACCCCTATCCACCGCGCGGCGGGACCAGCAACCCCACCCACGTCTGGGAATTGGCTGGCATGAACGACGGATCAGACTGGCTGGGAACGGGGGGCGGTGCAGAACCGGAGAGTGGCGGGAATGTTCACTCATTAGTGACCGATCGTTGGTATACGCAGGCACTCCGCATCACCTACAACGCCAACGGGACCAAAACCGCGAGATTCTTCATCGACCTTTCGGCTCCGAACACAGCCAGCAACTGGATCGAATCCACTTCGCCAGTCGACTACGGCACCTCGCAACCGCGACAGGCCAAGATCACTTTTGGTGATTCACCGTGGTATCCGCAATACGGTCACGAACGAATGTCCGGAGTCATCCGTCACATCAAAATCTTCGACAAATCCTTGAGTCAAGCCGATATCGTGGCCGAGGCAGATTCGGAATCACTGGCTACGACCAACGGGCAAAATCACATTTGGTATATGAACATCAATCCGACACCGTCGGACATCACCGACAAAAGCGGTCGCGGCCACAATCCAACCTGGGCAAGCTCTACACGCCCCACCCTGTACACGGACTCGAATGACCCGGTTGTTCCCAATCCGCCGACCGACGTGAAGGTGGAGTAACGTCAACAGAGCTTCAGGCATCCGAAGGCATAAGTTTCCAAGCAACTCGAAGCCATCCGGATTGCCGCCGTGACAACCCCATTACAAGGTGAGTCCACCTGAAGGTACATGGGTGCGCCACAATGCGAATTGATTCTCCAGTTGTCCCCCGTGCCTGTGTTTGAGGGTAACCGTGCAAGATAGCCAGGTCACAAGTCCTGATCAAATATCGATCGCCAACGCATCCCGTTGTCGTTTCTGCCACTCACCGTTGACCGTTTCATTCGTTGATCTCGGCATGTCCCCGCTGTGCCAGACACATATTCATCCAGATCAACTGAATCAAATGGAGCCGTTTTATCCACTGCATGCGTTCGTATGCGATCAGTGCATGTTGGTCCAACTCCAGGAGTTCGTTTCGCCCGACAACATCTTTTCCGAATATGCTTACTTCTCATCCTATTCGACGAGTTGGGTCGAGCACGCCAGGCAATATGCTGAAATGGTGTGCGATCGCTTTCGTCTCACAAGCACCAGCAAGATCGCAGAAATCGCGAGCAACGACGGGTACCTGCTGCAGCATTTTCTTGGGCGAGGTATCACGCCTCTAGGAATCGAGCCAGCAGCGAATGTCGCCAAGGTCGCCGTCAAAAAAGGCATCCCCACTATAATGAGGTTCTTTGGCCGGGTGGCTGCTTCAGACATCGCTCGCGAGCACGGCAGAATGGATCTGCTGTTGGGCAATAACGTCCTCGCACACGTACCCGATCTCAACGATTTCGTCAGCGGCATGAAGACCCTGTTGGCACCGCGCGGCGTGATCACGATGGAGTTTCCCCATCTGCTGCGTCTGATTCAAGAGAACCAATTCGACACGATCTATCACGAACACTTCAGCTATTTCTCATTCATCGTTGCCGAAAGAGTATTCGCACATCATGGCATCACCCTGTTCGATGTAGAGGAATTGCCAACACATGGCGGCTCGCTGCGTATCTTCGGGCGGCACGCGGAGAACAGCGAACTGCCAATCACGGATCGCGTTGGCGAATTGCATCGGAGAGAACTCAAGCAGGGGTTCGGTTCGCTGAAAGTCTTTGAGGGCTTCGACACGAAAGTGAAGGAGATCAAGCGAGATATCCTCGCATTCTTGATCCGAGCGAAGCAGGATGGAAAAACCGTCGTCGGTTACGGTGCACCCGGTAAAGGCAACACACTCCTGAATTATTGCGGGATTCGAACCGACTTCCTGGATTTCACGGTCGACGCCAATCCCTACAAGCAAGGCAAATACACACCTGGAACCCGGATTCCCATTCTCGCGCCGGAGCATATTCGAACTGCACGTCCCGACTACGTGCTGATTCTTCCCTGGAACCTCAAGGACGAGATATCGAACGCCGCGGCGTACATCCGCGACTGGGGTGGCCAATTTGTCGTCCCGATTCCCGAGATTAGAGTGTTCTGAATGCGCTGCGTTGAACTATGAAACGTCAAACATGGCTAGTCACAGAGGTTGCACCGTGAAGGTGGTCATTTTCTGCGGCGGCCTTGGAACGCGACTCCGAGAACATTCGGAAACCATGCCCAAGCCTCTGGTGAACGTTGGATTCCGACCGATCCTGTGGCACCTGATGTCCTACTACGCACACTTTGGTCACAATGATTTCATCCTTTGTCTCGGTTACCGGGGCGATCTTATTCGACAGTACTTCCTCGACTACCGGGCAGCAATGTCGACCGACTTCACCATGACGAACGGCGGGCGCAACATCGAACTACTGGGAGATGGCCGCAACATCGACGACTGGAAAATCACGTTCGTGGACACAGGTATGCATTCGAATCTGGGTCAACGGTTGCTGCGGGTCCGGCATCTGCTCGGCGGCGAGAGCATGTTCCTGGCGAACTATTCCGACGGGCTTACCGATCTGCCACTCGATGACTACGTCCGTCGCGTTCAAGAGAGCTCCGCTATCGCGGGCATCGTCACCGTACGTCCGTCGCAAAGCTTCCACGCGGTGCAATCTGACGCGGCGGGCATCGTCAACCGCATTGAAGACGTCAGTCGGTCCGACTATTGGATAAACGCTGGGTTTTTCTGCCTAAAGGCCGAAATCTTCGACTACCTACAGGAAGGTGAAGAACTGGTTGAAGAGCCTTTCCAACGACTGATCGCAGAGAACCGTCTCTTCGCGCTCAAATACTCTGGTTTCTGGGCCGCGATGGACACATTCAAAGACAAGATCAAGCTCGACCGCATGGAAGCTCGCGGCGAGTGCCCATGGATGATGAACCGCGTCGACCCATCGCTGTAGCGCCCAAATGCTGAAACTACGCATCTCAAATGACTCGAAGACCCCGTTGCACGTGCTTTGCATTGGCGCCCATAGTGACGATCTTGAAATCGGCTGTGGCGGTACCATCTTGGCGTGGCTCACCGAATATCCGGCAGTCACTATCACCTGGGTGGTGTTGAGTGCGTTAACGGAGCGGAACAAGGAAGCTCATCGCAGTGCCAAGGCGCTGCTGCGGAAAGCACAACGTAGCGAAATCGTCGTCGGCGATTTCAAGGATGGCTATCTGAATGCGCAGTACGCCGAGGTCAAAGATTTCTTCGAGAAGCTGAAGGGACACGTGACGCCCGATGTGGTGCTCACGCACTGGCTCGAAGATCGTCATCAGGACCATCGCCTAGTGTCGGAGCTGACATGGAATACGTGGCGAAATCAGATGATTCTCGAATACGAAATTCCGAAGTATGAGGGCGACCTGAAGCCCACGAACTTTTACGTGGAGATCTCCACTTCTGTCGCGCGGCGTAAGGTGGCACATCTGAAGCGTCATTTCGCGTCGCAGCGCAGCAAAGACTGGTTCAACTCCTCCACATTCGAAGCCATCATGCGTTTGCGCGGGCTCGAATGCCGATCGGCGAGCGGACTTGCCGAAGCGTTTCATGCCCGCAAGTTGCTGATGTAATGGACAAGATTCAGCGCCTCCGCCTGACGCAAGACATGTCGGACCAAGCGTCGGAGGCCGGCATTCGAATGCTCGCGCTGATCCGCGAACTGTATCCGCTGCCGCGTTCGATCACCGGCCAAGGACTGCGTGCCACGGTACGTCACATCGATCGCTTAATCGGTCTCAACATCACCGAAGTACCCAGCGGAACGCCAGTGTTCGACTGGGCGGTTCCCAACGAGTGGTCAATCGATGACGCCTACATCGAACACGAGAGCGGTCAACGCTTCGCGTCCTACAGTGAATCGAACCTGCATGTAGTCGGGTACAGCACGCCAATCGACGTGACGCTTTCCTTGGATGAGTTGCGGCCACATCTCCATTCGCTTCCGGACTACCCGGGCTGGGTGCCATATCGGAATTCGTTTTACACTCCCGCGTGGGGGTTCTGCCTGGCGGATCGAGTGCTACAGAATTTACCCGCAGGGCGCTATCGCGCCGTGATTCGTTCCGCAATCAAGCCCGGCAGTATCACGCTGGCTGAACATGTCCACAAAGGCGCGAGCGATGACGAAATACTCATCTTCACGCATGACTGTCACCCGTCCTTGGCAAACGACAATCTCTCGGGCGTGGTGGTTGCCACATATCTCGCGGATTTTCTTCGCGACAAAAATACCCACTTTACCTATCGCTTCGTGTTCGCACCTGCAACGATCGGCTCCATCACGTGGCTTGCGCTGAACGAATCGCGGTTTCCCAAGATTCGGCATGGCATCGTGCTGGCACTGCTCGGAAACAAGGATCCACTCTGCTACAAGAAAACCCGAAAGGGCAACCTCGCGATCGACCAAGCCGCCATGCTCATCCTGAATAGCGAATTTGCCGGCTCACAGATTCTGGAGTTCTCGCCATGGGGTTTCGACGAACGTCAGTTCGGGTCACCGGGAATCAGCTTACCCGTCGGTGGTCTATCGCGTAGCCCGGATGCAACCTTGATCGAAAATCACACCTCCGCCGACAGTCCAGATGCAATCTGCCCGGCATCACTGGATGACGCGTGGCTCGCTTGCTTGAGGATTTTCGAGGCACTCGAGAACGATGTTCGCTATATGAATCTGCAACCCAAAGGCGAGCCCCAATTGGGCCGACGTGGACTCTATCGCGCGACCGGCGGGTATTACACAGGCGTTGCTGAATACCAAATGGCACTGCTTTGGATGTTGAATCAGTCGGATGGGGACGCTTCCCTGCTAGACACCGCCGCAAAGTCCGGCTTGTCCATTGGCTTGCTCGCCGAGGCGGCAGAGGCACTTACTCGGATCGGTCTTCTTCGGGAGCTTCTGTGACTGGGAAGCCTCTGCATCACTTCCACATCTTGTGCTGTAAGTCCGTTTAGCTCGGGACCGCTGAATGTCAAACGTACAAGCCCAAATGGCGAACGGGGCCGTCTGGATGGTCGCCTTCAAGCTGCTCGAACGCAGTCTTGGACTTCTCAGCACATTGATTCTCGTGCGCCTACTGGCGCCGGCCGACTTCGGCGTCGTCGCCATGGCCGGCTCATTTATCGCGATGGCAGCGCTCCTCAGCGCGTTTGGTTTCGACGTCGCACTCATTCAGAACCAGCGTGCACCTGACCATCTATATCACACCGCTTGGACCTGCAACGTCGCGCTGGGAGTCGTTATCACGCTGCTGATGTTGGCCTGTGCAGGGCCAATTGCAACTTACTACAGCCAGCCGAACGTACATCTTGTCGTATGCGCCCTCGCTCTAGGCCCAACGATTGCCGGCTTGGAGAATATCGGCGTGGTGGCGTTTCGGAAGGAGATGCACTTTCGGCGCGAGTTCGCATTCCAGATCACGAAAAAGCTAGTCGGCTTCGCAGTGGTGGTTCCACTCGCGTATTATTTGCACAGCTATTGGGCGTTGGTTGCCGGCATACTTATTTCAAGACTTGCAGGCACAGCGTTGAGCTACGCCGTACATCCATTTCGGCCGCATCTCTCGCTCTCGGGTGCTTCCCATCTTTTCACCTTCTCGAAATGGCTCCTAATCAACAACATCACCGGCTTCTTAAAGGAACGTTCCAGCGACTTTGTGATTGGGCGGTTGAGTGGCGTTGAACTGCTCGGGAAATACAACGTCAGCTTTGAGGTCGCGAATCTTCCGACAACCGAATTGTCCGCACCTATCAACCGCGCGCTTCTTCCAGGGTTCGCCCGACTGGCGAACCAGCCCGGCGCAAAAGCTGCCTATACGAACGCTGTCGGTCTTCTGGCAGTGCTCGCACTTCCCGCCGCGGCCGGAATCTTCGCGATTGCACCACTGCTGGTGCCAGTTATGCTCGGCGACCGCTGGCTGGATTGCGCGCCCCTCATCGAGATTCTCGCGTTCAATGGCGCTCTACTCCTTTTTCATTCTTCGATCTGCACGCAGCTGGTCGCGAGCGGACACCCACGGGACACGATGCTGCCCAGCGCCATATACGTGATCATTCTAATCGCGTTGTTGGTGTCGCTGACGCCAATCTATGGTGTGGAAGGCGCCGCGTACGCGGCGCTGTCGACGTCAATCTTGACGACGCCTTTGTACCTGCGTCAGGTGAAGCACCGCATTGGTGTACCCCTCTCCACATTCGTTCGAGCCATGATCGGGCCAACCGCTGCTTCCATCGCGATGGTCATGTTGATCCGAACGATTTCACCCATCGATCCCGCTTCCATGCCCATTTCTGACGCCGCGGTGCGGCTACTCTTTGAGGTTGGTGCCGGCGCAGCGATATACGTCTCTCTAATCGCGCTCTCGTGGTGGGCACGTGGCAGACCGGACGGCCCAGAAAAACATCTGCAGGTTTTCGTTCAGAGCGCACTGCATCGCATCCGCCCGCCACGGGAGTCCAACGCGATGTGACGTAACGTTCGATCCGGAAGTTTGAATCTACACAGACTCGGGGGCTACGATTACGCACGTACTGGAACGGACGAATTCCGATGACATCTTCCAGATTGGAATCAGCGGAGTATGAACACACTCCGTCAGTCAGCGAGCAGCGCAGTTATTGGAACGAAAGATGGAACAAAAATGCGTCGCCCAACGGCTATCAGATCGGCCGCGGAAACGAGATCCTGTCATTGATAGAATCGTTGAATTTGACACAACCGGAAATCCTCGACTACGGCTGTGGAACCGGCTGGTTCACCGAACAGCTATCGCATCTAGGGATCGCAACCGGCATTGATCTATCCGATGCGGCAATCGCGAGGGCGCAGCAACAGTATCCGCACGTCAAGTTCATCGCGGGAAATCTCTACGAAACCTCGATCGATCGACAGCGATTCGACGTTGTGGTGTCGCAGGAAGTCGTCGCGCATGTGGAAGATCAGCACGACTACCTCAATCACATTGTCAATGTGCTCAAACCGAGAGGCTACCTCGTCATTTCGACCGCCAACAAGTTCGTAGTCGATCGATGGGAGCAGGAAAGCGATCCGGACTCTCACATAAAGAAATGGTTGACCATGGTCGGTTTGAAGCAACTGTTGCGTCCTGAATTCGAAATTCTGAGGACAGGCTCTAAGATCGTTCTCGGCGACAAGGGCATACTTCGAATCATCAATTCTTACAAGCTGAACGCACTACTCGCGAGCACCATGGGCCACGACCGCGTTGAGCGGCTAAAGGAGCGAATGGGATTAGGATATTGCCTGATCGTTCTGGCTCGATTGAAGCGGTAACACGACAGCCAGAACCAACTGTTGAGTCGCTGTCAGCGCGTCCCGCGGCAAACCGTCGAAACACCAAACTATGAGCACTCGATATCCGTTGGTCACCATTGGGATGCCCGTGTTCAACGGCGCCACAACGATTGAGACAGCACTGGATTCGTTGCTCGGTCAGTCATTCGGCGACTTCGAGATCATCCTAAGCGACAACGCGTCTACCGACGGCACCATAGACATCCTGTCGGAGTATCAACGCAGTGATCGTCGTATCCGTGTCGAAAGGCAATCAAGAAACATCGGTGCGAATCCGAACTGGAGTTTCGTTGCACAGACCGCGACTGGGACCTATCTGAAGTGGGCGTCAGCGAATGATTGGTGTGCTCCAACGTTCTTGTCGGAGTGCGTAGCCGCGCTTGAGCAACATGACGATGCGGTTCTGGCATTTCCAAAGACGAAACTCTTCTCCGGTGATTTGCAGAACGCGACCACCTACGAAGAGGACTTCGGCTTGGCTGGGGATTCTCCTTCCAAACGATTCAAACTGCTCGCGTCCCGACTTGCATTGAACAATCCGATGAACGGATTGATTCGTTTGCGTGCACTACGGCAGACGAGGTTGGTGGAGAATTATCGAGGAGCTGATCTGGTCCTCTTTAGCCATCTCGCGCTCCTTGGCAAATTTTTCCTCGTACCGAGTGCTCTCTTCTACCGACGAATGGATCCAGCATCGTCGACCCACTTGATGTCGCGCGAAGAAGTGCAGCGATTCCATCATCCAAATCCCAATTTATCTGCCCTGGTGCCCAGTTGGAGATACCATCTGGGGCTGTTTCGCATCGTGATGGCTGCGCCGATTTCACGAAGGGAACGCTGGTGGCTACTGCAACACCTCACGAAGATGGCCTATTGGAACAAAGAGAACTTGGGACGCGACATTGTGGAAGCAGCGCGATATTTCGCTGGGCCGACCTCAGCAACTCCTCGGACCTGAAATCAACCTACCCGAGAGAGACCAAACCCCCAAAGTGAACAAGCCTCTCGATACCAGCCTAGACATTGGCATCCTCGGGCACGTCGGTAACCGCAACTTGGGCGATGAGGCGCTGATCGCTGCCACAATCGTCGCCTTACGCAATCGATTACCAAACGCAACTCTTCGCGCCTACACGGCCAATCCCGGCGACACTGCGTTGCGCCACAACCTGACGGCATACCCGCTTTCGCGCTCTGGTGAAGTATCTTCATCCGGAGCCATTCGTCAGCGCGATCTGCGTCGCGACAATGGTGCGACGAAGGACGCCGAGAACTCAGGCAACGGGCAGAGCATACTCAATGCCCGCTTTGCGCCTTTGAAACGCCTGATCAAACGCTCTCCCCGGATGTATCGAACCGCACAACTCGGACGATCGTTGTTGTCGTCCGTACAAGGGACAGTGTTGGAAGCTCCGTTTCTCTTCAGGTCATTCAGGCGAGTGCGTGGCCTAGACATCTTGCTGGTCGCAGGTTCCCAGCAACTGATCGATTACATCAATGGTCCATGGGGACATCTATATACGCTGTTAAAATGGACGCTCCTAGCCAGGCTGGGGGGCAGTAAGGTCGCGTTCTTGAGTTGCGGGGCGGGACCAATCCAGACGTTGCTCGGTAGACGCTTCGCAGCTTCAGCATTGCGCCCGGCGGCCTACCGTTCGTTTCGCGACCAACCATCGATCGAACTGGTCGAGACCCTCGGAGTCGCTGGCGCAAACCACCTCGCCCCCGATCTTGCCTACAGCATTTGCCCACACCCGAAGGACCGTGTTTCGTTGACCCGTGGTGTGCGAGTGGTCGCGATCAATCCCGTGCCGTTCGGAGACGCCGATTATTGGGTTGGCGGCGGTTCGACGAATTATCAACGCTATGTGGAAGCCCTCGCGGCGTTCTCACTATGGTTGATCCAACAGGACATCAAGGTCGCGCTGTTTCCAACTCAGCTCAATCTAGACCCGCCCGTGATTCGCGACATCTTCGACGCTATGCTTTCAAGCTCTGACGACGCGTCGCGGGTCCATGCCAATGTAGCGACTCCACAGATCGATTCGCTCGAGTCGTTGTTCGATCTATTTGCGGTCGCGGACGTAACAGTCGCAAGTCGATTCCACGGTGTCATTCTGTCATTGGGGTCGCTGTGTCCAACGCTCGGTATCGCTTACCACGAAAAGACACGCGCAGCCATGGCTCAGATGGGATGCGATACGTACTGCATCGACATCGTTGGGCTCACATGGGAGCATCTGCGTGAATGCTACCTTCGCTTGCTTGCACAGTGGGACGAGGCGGCTCCGGAAGTCGCCCGAACGCTGAGCGCCCAACGCAAGCTACTTGAGGACCAGTTCGACACGATCGCGGTATTGACCTGCAAGGACTAGCGGAATGCTGAAGAACATTTCTCCCGAAGAGACACGAACATGAAGTACGACGAGTGCACCGTTGCGGGCGCGCGTATTCTGAGTCCAGTTCCTCTCGCTGACGAACGCGGTAGTTTGACAAGGGCGTGGTGCGCACGGGATTTTGCCGAACACGGCATCGACTTCGTGCCGTTAGCGGCCAACTTCGTATTCTTCGAGGCCAAGGGCACACTGCGAGGGCTGCATCATCAGGTAGCGCCGGCGTTTGAAGCCAGGGTGGTGCATTGCACCCGCGGTTCGGCGTTCAACGTTGTCGTCGATCTGCGTCCTGAATCGCAATCCTACCTGGCCTGGTACGGGACATCTTTGAGCGCCGAAAACGGGAAGGCCCTATACATTCCGGAACGATGTGCACTCGGCAGTCTGAGCTTAGAAGAGCGTACCGAAGTTTGTTACATGGCTTCCGGCGACTATGCGCCGAATCACATGGCTGGGATCCGGTACGATGATCCCACAATCGGCATTCAGTGGCCCATATCGGTAGAGGCTATATCAGAACAAGACGGCAGTTGGGAACTCATAAGAAAGACGAAGGAGGTCCCCCAAACCACGGGACCGGGATCATCAGCGAGATAGTTCGTCAACATCGATCCGAGAAGTGAGTCCGTGCCAGATGACGGGTCATGTCGGCCCGAAAACTGAACCGACAATCACCTTACAAGCCGTGCTTCGGAATCACGGATGCCGCACGTCATACTTCACCAGCTTCACTCACATGCCCCCAGGTCTCCTTCCAGTTGACATCGATGTCCGCAACGTGAAACGCACTTCACAACCACCACGCCTCTTCGCCGAACTCGTATTCGATGCCGCGGACAGCCATCGAGAGTCCATTGCGCTGGCAATTGACAACCGGTCCATTACCTATGCCGACCTTGCAGACGTCACGCAAGCGACCGCCGGTGGACTGAAATCAGTAGGTTTGCGTCGGTACGATCGGGTGGGCATCTATCTTCCAAAGTCGATCGAGCACGTGGTATCACTCGTGGCGACCTCGGCTGCGGGGGGAGCGTTTGTATCGATCAATCCTATCCTAAAGCCAGATCAAGTAACCCACATACTGCGCGACTGCTCAGCGAAATTTCTCGTCACCAGTTTGCAACGTTTCGGGGTCTTGGCAGCGCACCTTGCGCTGCTTCCGAATCTGCAATCCATCATACTCGTCGAAGACAACACTCCGCTGCCCTCTCTAAAAGCCAAATCTGTACTGAGGTGGTCCGAACTACAGATCGCGCATACCGCGCGGTGCGCCGACAGTCTCGAAAACGACATGACGGCCATCTTCTACACATCTGGCAGCACCGGCAAACCGAAAGGCGTCGTACTGTCGCATCGCAATATCGTGACGGGCGCGTTGAGCGTCGCACAGTACCTTGAGAACGATTCTTACGATCGGATATTGGCGTTACTACCACTCAGCTTCGATGCGGGATTCAGCCAACTGACAACCGCCTTCAGCGTCGGTGCATGCGCAGTGTTGTTGGACTATCTGTTACCACGCGACGTCGTACGGGTGTGCGAGCGCGAAGCCATTACCGGTATCACCGGCGTGCCGCCGCTATGGATGCAGCTTGTCGGCCAACGCTGGACACCCGATTCAACGCAGCACATCCGCTATTTCGCGAATACCGGCGGCAAGATGCCGCGAGAGACGTTGGCGCGGTTGTGTCGCACATTCGGGCGCGCAAAGCCCTACCTGATGTACGGTCTGACAGAAGCGTTCCGTAGCACCTATCTTCCGCCGGAAGAAGCCAGCCGGCGTCCCGATTCAATTGGTAAGGCAATTCCCAATGTTGAGATTCAAGTGGTCAGGTCCGATGGCACGCCGTGCAATGTCGATGAACCCGGCGAATTAGTACACCGTGGCCCCTTGGTATCGCTGGGTTACTGGAACGACCCCGAAACCACCGCTGTGAGATTTCGCCCGGTCCCGGGCCTCCCGGACGAGCTATCGGTTCCAGAGATAGGTGTTTGGTCGGGCGATACTGTCAAGATCGATGAAGACGGCTTCCTCTACTTCATCGGTCGACGCGACGACATGATCAAGACATCCGGATACAGGGTGAGTCCAACCGAAGTAGAGGAAGTGGCTTTCGAATCTGGCCTCGTTAGCGAAGCAATCGCAGTAGGCATTCCTCACGAAACGCTTGGCCAAGCTATCGTCGTACTCGCAAGTCCATTGAACTCCTCGACCTCAACGGAGCAGCTAGCAAACTGGTATCGACAAAAGCTGCCGCTTTACATGGTGCCGCACCGCATCGAGTGGCGTGATGCACTGCCACGAAATCCGAATGGCAAGATCGACCGAAGAACCGTCGTTGCGCTGCTAATCAAAGAACGAGTGGAGGCGTCCGACCAATGATCGATTTTCCGCTGCATACGTCAATCGAAGGATTCGACGTGCGCGACAACTGCCTGTGCGTCGCTCGTCGCAAGCTCACCGACATCGTCAACGACGCCGATAGCACGCCGCTGTATGTGTACGACAGTGCGCTGATTGAGGCTCGCGTGGAAAAGCTGCGCTCGATGATTCCGAAACGCGTGAAGATCCACTACGCCATCAAGGCAAACCCGCATCGAGGCATCGTGCGATCGCTATCAGGTCTCGTTGACGGCCTCGACGTCGCGTCGCAAGGCGAACTCGAAATTGCGCTCGAAACGAATATCGCGCACTCTGAAATCAGCTTCGCGGGGCCTGGCAAACGGCCTGTAGAGATTGAGTTCGCGGTGGCCGCCGGCATTGTCCTCAACGTCGAATCCGAGACCGAACTCGCGCGCGCATCGGACGCGGCGCGAAGACTCAATCGACGCGCAAATGTCGCCGTTCGAGTGAACCCGGATTTTGAGCTCAGGGGGTCCGGCATGCGGATGTCCGGCGGGGCGAAGCCGTTCGGCATAGATGCGGAACGCGTTCCGGCATTGTTGCGGGGCCTTACGACCCGAGACCTGGAGTTCACCGGTTTCCACATCTTTCCAGGCTCGCAGAACCTTAGCGCAGCGGCCATATGCGAAAGTCAGACCAAGAGTCTCGAACTCGCGATGGAACTCGCGACGCACGCGCCCACACCGCCCCGATTCATCAATATCGGTGGGGGGTTCGGGATCCCGTATTTTCCAGGCGACAAGCCACTCGATGTTGCGCTGATCGGAACGCACCTTTACTCGCTAGTCGATCAACTCGATCGACGCTTCCCATCTTGCGACCTAGTTGTTGAACTAGGCCGCTACCTCGTTGGTGAAGCTGGAATCTATGTTTGCGAGGTCGTGGACCGGAAGATGTCGCGAGGCCATACGTTTCTCATAACGAACGGCGGCTTACATCACCATCTCGCGGCGTCCGGAAACTTCGGACAAGTGATACGGCGCAATTACCCCGTCCTCATCGGCAACCGCGTAGATTCTACCGAGACGGAGTCAACGACCGTCGTCGGGCCGCTTTGTACACCGCTCGATATCATCGCCGACAAGGTGATACTGCCGCGCGCCGAGATCGGTGATCTTGTTGTGGTGTTTCAGTCTGGGGCTTATGGATTCAGTGCTAGCCCGAGCGGTTTCCTAAGTCATCCCCCGTCAACTGAAGTGCTGCTGTAGGCAATGCGCTTCCAGACTACCTCGACGCGGTGAGCATTGCGTAACGATTCCTCAAAGCCGAACGGTGTCACTGCTGGCGCGCAACGAAGGGACCTTTCCGGACCGACTTTGGCCAACGTCGATCGGGCTCGCTCCGGACGTAGCCACCTTCAGCGGATCGCTGGCCTATGCTAACTGCGTTTCTGTTTGCGGCGGCTTTCGCACTGGGATGCTTCCTAGCGATTTCCCGTCATCCAATATACGGACTTCTTACGTATGTCGGGGAGTTCTATCTCCATCCTCCTTCGAGATGGTGGGGCGATCTCCTGCCGGACCTGCGTTGGTCGTTGATTGCAGCTGCCGCAACCGTATGTGGTCTCGCGTTCCGCGCGACACGAAGACAGGGTGTAACGGCCACAGGAAAGCGTTTCGCTATCGGCCTGCTGGCCTTCGTCATCTGGTGTGTGATCCAAATGTCATGGGCATTGGACCGCGAAATGCACATGACGTTGATAACACTGAGCGCGAAATATCTGCTCGTGTTGTACTTGGTGCTGGCATGCATCGACTCAGCCCCACACCTGCGCGCTTTTCTCTGGACCCATGTTTTAGGTTGCTTCTACTTCGGATGGCTCGCATACACGGAGTACAACGGTGGCAGATTCGAAGGATTCGGGGGGCCGGGTCTCGGTGAAGCCAACGCGGGGGCGATACAGATCGTGACCGGAATCCTAGTCGCCTCATCGCTTTTCTTGGCAAGCAAGACCCGCGAGCGGGTTGCTTTGTTGATCGTCATACCGATAATAATTGACGGTCTCGTCACTACGATTAGCAGGAGCGGATTCCTTGCGCTGGTTGGCGGCGGCGTCGTTTTCAACCATTTGGCACCTCGTCGTCGCAAACTATATGTCCGGGGCCTTTCCGCTCTCGCGTTTGTCCTGCTATTGATTTTGACCGGACCAACTTTCTGGAAGCGAATGAACACCATCGAGTACGCGGGCGAACAAATTCAGGGAGTTGACACAGGCGGGGGACGCCTCGAGATCATACGCGCCCAGTTTGCTATGTTCGTCCACCACCCCGCCGGCTGCGGGCATCGATGCACCGTAACGTTGAGTCCCCACTATCTAGATGACAAGTTCCTAACTGGTTCAGGACCAACACGAGGACGAGCATCACACAATACCTTCATGACGCTCCTGGTCGAGCAAGGTTTCCCTGGAGCGCTCTTCTACTTCGCCATGGTATGGTGGACCGTCACCATCATCAGGCGGCTACATAAAGAGTCTCAAAGCGGAGATGGGTTGCTCGCCCAGTTGGTCCCTGGGGTTGGAGCAAGTCTCATCGCCATCATGATCGGAGACATGTTTGTAGACTATCTGAAGCTCGAAGCACGGATATGGTTCGTCGGTATCACGATCGTTCTTCTTCGGTTAATCCGCGAAGAACGCACTCACCCCATCTCAAGATCAGTTCTGCCTCATGCTTCGCCCGTACCGAAGTAATTTCGGACGCGAGCCCGTAGTCGATGACACGCGCGTTGGCGCGACTCCGACAGGTTATGCTGTCGGACATGCAATGAATGCCTTCGAAAAAATGATCTGATCGAAGCGCTGCCAGAACGTGCTCATACTCGCGCCATTGTGATAGATCCAGCACAGCATGGCATTCCAACCGTTTCGGGCGACCCCGCCGATCGTGTTTCCGCCTGAATCGAAGTACGCGGGAAACACTACGTCCCAGATCTTCCGATAGCTCGTCTCGCCTTCATGAGCAGCCCAAACTTCGTAGCGAGTGTCAGCAGTTCCATTATGACCAGGAGTTACGTGATACAGCAGCGTGTCCCATCCGAATGAATATGCCCAACACCCAGCGTTGACGCCACTATAAGGATCGCAGACACCGCCAATAGCCGACCCGAGCTGAATCCTTGTCCCCGACGAAGTAGTGGCAACATCAGCCAGCGGCGCATAGTTGTAGCCTTGATACACATTGTGATAATTGGCAGTACCTACTCCGCTAGCCTTCGGAAAGTAGCCTGCATACGTAACGAGTTCTTGGCTGGTGTAGCTGTTGTTTGTCGTTGAAAACGATGTGAACTTTCCAACTTGGATGTTTCCTGTGGCGGTGCGCCTAGGGTCTGCCATGACTCGAACTTGAACGTAAAAGTCGGTCCCATCAGAGAAGGAATTCTGATACGAAGCATTCCCGTACCATCCCGGTTTTGGGTTGTTCGATGCCCCCCAATTGAGTAGTTGGTTCCCCCCATCAGTTGCAACAAACGTTCCCGGAGCAAGCGACCCACTCGCACCCGGATCGTCAACCCCACGTCCGTTGCTGTCGCCAGTTAGAGGGCTGAAGGGGCGCCACCAATAGTCGTTGTCCATGCCTGAATTATTGCGGGTGAGCTGCATGTATCCGCCACCATCCGCACCACCAGTCGGGACCCACGCGACATATTTGGCGTTGGAATTGCCAACAGCTAAGGGGTCGTTGCCGCCCCTATAAGCGCCCGTCCATCGAAACGCGTTTACCTCTGCTGCACTATCGAAGTTGTGGTACCAGACAACTCCGGGATCGCTGATACGCGTATTCCAATCTAACGCAGCAGTGCTGGACGAACAGGAGCTGTTCGCCGCATCACCGTCCAGGTTCACCTGCGGAGGTGGACATGGAGCGGCCCTACCAACAAGGGGAATCAATCCTCCCGCGACTCCACCTGCTCCAACGAGTATGTCTCTGCGCCTCACCATGACTGTCCTTATGTTCAGGATTCACGCGATGCTACCCAATTGCCGTCGATTCAGTTCGAGACACTGTCGAAAGCAAGAGGCACTTCGCATATTTTACGCACGTAAATCTGATAGCGACGAAATATTTAGAGGCGCAGAACCTCGTGAAGTTGTGACTGGCTTCACCGCGAAGCCGTCCCTTCGCGACCCTTAAAAGTCTGGATCGTAATACAATTCTTCCGGATTCAATGACTATCACACAGAGCGCCGAAAGGCAGCAACGACGAAACAGAGATTCCCAACTTGACCGCTGGACAAAAATCGTGGGCTTGACAGTGGCGCTGAGCCCCACACTTCCGGTCGCACAATGTGATTCCAATGTGCGGCGAACACGCAGAGAACCCAAAAAGGGAGACGGACATGACCAAGCGCCGCGAATTCCTCATTAGTGCAGCCAGCGTACTTGCAGCTGCGTTTCCCCGAGTTGTTGTAGCGACCCTTCCCTGCGCTCCACCGTCGTTGACCTTAGATGGCTCCGACTCAATTCAGAGCGGCTGCGCCACCGATTCACCCTCGTATATCTCTTCTATGTCCAGTTACCAGGTACGGGCGTTGACCGGGAATTTTGGCCCCGCAAATGGCTTTGAAAGCCTGCATTCGACGACACCTACGGGCGGCGCTCTCGGCGATTGGACGGCAGCCTATGGCGACAACGTGATGGTGCCTTGGTCGGGTGGCGCCAAGCCTCTATCGGGCTCAAAGATGTACGTGCACGGGGGCGGTCACACTGATTCCGCCAACAACGGAATGTACCTGTTCGACTACGCTGGTACTACGAAACCCACAGGCTGGTCTTTGGCGAAGATCAGCGCGACATCTGCGGTTACAAGCGGCACCTCCGCTGCTTACGCTGACGGCGTGCCACGGTCCGTCCACAGCTACGATGTGATGTGTACACTGGATGGAATGATTTATCGGATTACGGGCGCGTACTACGAAGGCGGCAACAACAACAACGCCGTGTGGCGATTCAACCCCGCGAATGCAACATGGTCGCGGCTTGCCAATCTCCCAACGGAATCCTCCCGTGGCTTTTGCATTGCGGATCCGGCGTCCAAAAAAATTCTCTACCTCGAACGCGAAACCAGCTACTTTGGCTACGCATTTTATCGAGTGGGTTCAGATACATGGAGTTCCCTAAGGACAGGGACGTTGCAATGGCCCGACGGGGGCTGCGCAGCGTACCGGCCCGATGCGAATCCCGCCACTGGCACAGGGCTAGTAGTCGGCGAAGGTAAAGCCATCTCGTTTTCAATCGATTGGCGAGCGGAGGCGATTGCTCAAACATCCCGCTCACTAGGATCAGTTGCGACGGGTGCGCCGTGCTGTTTCTATGACCCGCTTCAAGATCGTTTTATCTCCTGGGGCGGCGGCACAGGCGGCGGCACCGCGCTTCATGAAATAGATCCATCGACGTGGGTTGTTACCACACGAACGCTGTCCGGTGACCCGATACTTTCCGGCGGAAGCAGTTATCAGGGATCTTTTGGACGCTTCGTCTTCATGGACTCTTTTCGAGCGATCGGCTTCGCGACAAGCGTTTCGGGCCCCGCGTACGTGATTAAACTCCCATGACTGGATTGTCGAAACTTCACAAGACCTCGCCCACCCCGACATCCTCCACGGAAGCCATGCATGGCCCGAGGAACTACAATTGACGTTTGAGTTCGACCCGATCCCGAAGAGGCTGATCCGACGCCCTGAACCGACGCTCTCAGTTACACTTCGGGTGCGCGCGCGTTCGGATCGGCGTTAGCGGCATCCCATCGGTTTTTCCAATGTCGAAGAGACGCAGAGTTCTTTTAATCGCGTACCATTATCCACCGTGCGCAATCAGTAGTGGCGTGCAACGTACACTAGCGTTGTCGATCCACCTTCCAAAGTTCGGCTGGGATCCCGTGGTTCTCACTGCGAACAATGCCGCGTATGAGCGAACAAGCTCGGCATTGCTCGACGACATCCCAAACAGTGTTCCGGTTGCTCGCGGACTCGCCCTCGACGCGGCCCGGCACCTCTCGCTGAACGGACGATACTGGTCCCGACTTGCACTGCCAGATCGCTGGAAAACCTGGTGGTTGACGGCCGTACCGATTGCGCTGCGCCTGATCCACCGGCACGGAATTTCCGCAATTTGGTCTACATACCCTATTGCCACCGCCCATGTAGTCGCGGGGACGCTTACTGGCGCGACCCGGGTTCCTTGGGTAGCAGACTTTCGCGACCCAATGGTCGAGACCGTCCTCCAGACCGGCGAAGTGCATCCGAGGGATCCGACATTGAGACGAGCAAGATTATCAATCGAGGCGCGCACGGTGGCGAAGGCAGCACGTTTGGTGTTCTGCACCGATTCGGCGCGCACGATTGTTGCAGAGCGCTATGCGTCCATCGATGCGACGCAGCTAGCAGTTATCCCCAATGGGTTCGAAGAAGCGGCCTTCCAAGCGGCCGAGAGATTGCCGCATGGCGGTGGCTCTCCGAGGCGATTGTTACTTCACAGCGGAACTATTTATCCAGGAGCCGATAGAGACCCGACCGCTTTGATGAATGCGCTACAGTCGCTCCGACGTGACGGGCTGATTTCACCGGAGAACTTCGAGCTTCGGTTGCGCGACCCTTCGAACGAACAATACTTCATTCAACTTGCCGAACGATTCGACCTTAGCGACATCGTGACCGTCTTCGGCCCCCTCCCTTACAAGGAGGCCTTAGCGGAGATGTTGTCCGCGGACGGACTACTACTACTCCAAGGATATACGTCTAATCCAGCTATCCCAGCGAAACTATACGAATACATCCGCGCTCGCCGCCCGATCCTTGGACTTGTGCATCCGGACGGTGAGTCATTCAGCCTTCTAAGGCGTCTCGGCGTAACGACAATAGCGACACTCGATGATTTTGCGTCAATCAACGGCGTCATAAGGCTGTGGATCGAAGAGGGGGACTCGCGCTTTCTGCCGTTCGTTGACGAGATGGCAGCGTTCTCGCGAGAAGAGTCGACTGCAAAACTTGCGCGCATCCTCGATCAGGTGTGTCTGAATTAGGTCAGAAACGTGTTGGATGGAGCAGACTGCTCGCTAATGCCCGCTTGTGGAGGTCTGCTCCCAGTGCTTCGATCGTTTGAGTTCGTTTCTAAGTCCCGGCAGAGGGTAACCCAACGCGTATGCTCGCTGCGCGTGAGCATTGGCCGCATCGAAATCCTTCATCCGGTAGTACAGCAATCCGATGTTGTAGTGCGCATCGGCCGAATCCGGATCTAAAGCGAGTGCTCTCGTGTACGATTCCTTTGCACGATCTAACTCATCCTTCTTCCAGAAGAAATAGCCTTCGTATAGCAGAACGTTGATATCGTCGGGAACAAATCGGCGCGCATTCTCCAAGTAACACAATGTGTCGTTGGAACCTTCAAATTTCCCACCCGACAAGTCGTACTTGAGAAGAGCCTCCAGCGCGGGGTAGAAATTGGGGTAACGGTCAAGTATGTACCTAAGATCTGCCAAAACACGGTACGTGTATTCCCCGACTTTCATTCGCTGGTTAGCAAGATCGAGGTGATTCCTTGTTATGTCTTGGATTTTCCACGGTATGGAATCTCGAGTGCGATAATCGGTGCCTGTCGCAGAAAGAGAACAGACTGTCCCTTCCCGGCCGGCCCCTAGCGTCTCGACCGGCACCAATGGCAATAAGGCCGCGATGTTCACGATGAACAGCGAAACGATGCGACAAGGGACCCTCAACATAAGCTGTTAAGCCTCTTACCTGCCGGAACAATTAGATCCGATCTTTTCGCTTCAATCCAATCGTTGGCATACCTCTTCATTCGTTTCATCCACTCCAGCGACCGTGGCACCACTCGAGGAGCATAAAGAAAAAAGTCCGCATGAGTTCGCGTCTTTGCCGTCCAATAAAGCTTGTGTTCCCCGAGGTTCCCCAAGAAGTCGAACTCCTTCGCCGAAATTCGAAAAGCTTGCTCTACTGATGCATCAATCACAATCGCCCCAGGCGAGACTTGGGAGTGGGCTTCATCGAATGAAGTCTTCAACTGACCGAACCACCCAGTCTCGCGATCATAGCAACACAAGCTGTAAGCGATCGGTTGCTGATCGGAATAGAGAACACATGCCGTCAGCATGTTCTTCGCTGCCAAAAGCGGGAGCAAACCTCGGTGGTACTCAATCTCACGCGGATCGTCGGTGATGGCCACACGAACCTTTGCTTTCCAGCTTCGCCGTTCAACATGAAGGATACTTTCCAAGAGTGTCTCGATATCGTCACCTCGCTCGTACCAGACGAGATTCAACGTAGCTGAGTCGTGCATCGACTCCCATCGGCGCCGGAGCTTGTACCGAAATTTTTTGTTCCTTGTGCTGAGAAAGTCCTCCCAACTGCTATCAATGGGTAGGTATGGGGACACGTCACCTGCGATCGTTTGGACTGGAGCGCCAAGTTCCAGCGCCGCGGAGCGGATCGCCTGCGCCGTCACCCCAGCCACGTTGACATTTGCAAAGTGCAGACAGTCCCATCTTGGTATCGAAAGGAGAAACTGATTGAGAAGTCGAGGCGCATCAGTGAGTGAGACCAATTCAGCGTGATACGAGACGAGATTGGTCATAGGCTGAATCAAAACAATTGGTATGCCGAGAGTCCGGGTTAGGGAATAGAAGAAGGGCAGCACCGCAGAAACCTTGCCTTCATCGTCACGGTGTACAAAGAGGTGTGCATTGTTTGTCGATACGCCAACGGATTTCCACGTAAGCTCGCACCATTCGCGTAACATACTAGGATTAAGGCCCGCTTGAGAAACGATGCGGTCCCAGCCATCGTTCGCGCGTAGATCGAACGATGGCCACTCTCGGAGCAGTGTTTGATTCACGGAACGTGCGAACCGGGGTGTTGAACATGGTGCTGAGACATCAACCGCAACATCGTCTCCAGTCAATTCACGCCAAGTATCAGGTGGTCGAGGCTAAAGAAATTCTACGATTGATATATTCAATATCACACGCATGAGTGTATGTATGTTGTCCTCGAAAGTTCATCACGGCTGGAGCGAAATCGATGACCTCGAAGGCGATTGGAACCAAATTCTTCGATCGTGCGCAAGTGGAGTTTACGGTCCCGACGGTACACGCTCCTTCATGTGGGCAAAGGCGTTATCGCAATCGATCCTCGCAGACCGCCAGATCACAACGGTGTCGACCCAGTCCAACGGACTGGTATTAGGGATAATGCCCACCTTCGGCGATGCCACACACGGATCACCCTCGTTTATTCGAGTGCGTCGCGACATCGCTGAAGCTTACTCCGGAAGGTCCTGCCCACTAGTTCGGAACAGCGACCCTGGCACTCTGCGCGTCCTACTCAACGACTTCCGAAGGCTCGCGCCACCCTGGGACGTCTTGCTCGTGCGCACGGTCGACGACTCACCGTCACATAAGGCGATGTTGGACGCAATTGAAGGGACGGAACTGCGTTGTTGTGTGATCCAAACGAACGAGTCCCCCTATATCGAGTTAGGTGAGAGTTGGACGCATCTGTTGTCGACACTTCCGAAGAAGACGCGTTGGACAATCCGGAAAGCAGAAAAGGAGCTAAGCGCTATCGGCAGCATCACGCATCGGCATTTAGAGAAACCAGCGGACGCCGATGAGTTGATCGAGTCAATCTATACCGTTGAAAGGAAATCTTGGAAAGAGGCGTCCGGCACATCCATAACTGCTCACCACGAACAAACGACACTCTATCGCTCACTTATTGAACTGGCAGCTTCAAGTGGCGTTCTTAGCGGTCACGTCCTCACGTTAGACACCAAACCAATTGCATACATTCTCGGAATTCAGTCTGGTGACCATGCGTTCTTAGATTTAAAGGAGAGTTTTGACTCCGACTATTCGAAGTATTCCCCGGGGCACGTTTTGAAACGATTTGCGATCGAACTTCTAATGACTCGTGGTATCACTACATACGACTTCATGGGAGCGTGCGAACCATACAAGATGCGCTGGACCACGAAAACGTACAGAACGCTAACACTAGCGCTCTACAACACCACGTTTCGTGGTCGACTTGCGTTTCTGCGAGCCATCGCAGGGCGAAGGCTTGCGGGTACGACAGCTAAACAATGATGGAGAACGCGTGACGCATGCGATTCTTTCCAACTCTACAGAACATCAATGAATCCATTGATAGTATCCGCAAACGCTGCGATGTCTGTTTGCTGGATTTGCTGATGGATCGCAAGGACCAATAGATTCTCAGACAGATATTCCGCAGAACCAACCATGGCTGGCTCCGTTGCTCGCCGCTCGAACAAGAGCGGATGAAGCACTTCACCGAACGTAAACACCGGGACACCTCGCGCCCGAATTAGGTAATCCCGTTCTCTGCGTCGCGTCAGAATCACCGGATATCCCCAAGGGCATGTCGCCTCGTCCAACATCCTGCGAACCGGCCAAAAGTTTGGCGACGATACGAGCAGTGACGAAAATGTCTCGTAGTTACGGCGTCGCGCCGCGACTAACTGCTCCAGATCGATTGAAACGAGAATCTGCTTTGCAGTGCGTGGGATACGCCACCGCGCCGCGCGCGCGTCATAAGGGTACGCCTCCGATGCGATCTTTCGAATCGCAGGCACTGGGGCCACAGAGGCGTCAGAAGCGTCACTTCTTTCCCACTTTGGGAAAGTTGAGAATCCAAACGACTCTTGAAGGAGTTGCCCTCCTAATAGTCTGATTCTAGCCACCGAATCTCGTATGGTGGGTCTCGCAGTTCT
This sequence comes from uncultured Gammaproteobacteria bacterium, assembly GCA_963735085.1. Classification (GTDB taxonomy): domain Bacteria; phylum Pseudomonadota; class Gammaproteobacteria; order Pseudomonadales; family Azotimanducaceae; genus DATJGR01. Next base: position 6,518 of record CAVTJP010000001.1, on the reverse strand, counting down.
CGGCCAACACCCGTTGGCGACATCGCAAGAAACCAACACGCCTCCGCCGACCAAGCTCGGAACCAGCTTCCAGAAGCTGTAGATCACGGCATCCGAGTCTCCCCTCGCGAGCCGCAACGGATTGGCCGACAGAAACGAGTGACAGCGGTCCTCGATTACACAAACTCCTTCGGCCTTGCACGCGGCGAGGAGTCGATCGTCCAAGCAATCAAATCCAAAGTACTGGATGAACAACGCGGCAGCGACATCCTTTTCTAACTTGTTCAAAAAGTCCGCCGCGACGACTTTCATCGTGTGATCGACGCTAAAGAAGCGAATCTCGTATCCCGCGTGAAGGATTGGATCCACCACGGTAGGACAATGAAAAGACGGTACCAAGACGACGTTTCGCCTGCCTTCAGTCGTGGGCTGCGAGCGAAGCATCGCAAGGTACTGATAGATTGCAGCGCGCCCGTTGAACGCGTATCGGACGCGATCCGATCCTTCCAAGTCCTGCCACGAGGGCACCGAAGCGACACCAAAAAGATCAGACAATTGAAGCTGCGGTAGAGACGGCGGCGGGTTCACGTTGATCGGCACTTCTGCGGTGTCAGCGTCAATGACGATACTCACCCTGACACCATCGACCTATCGTGGCGACAACACCGCTCATTTGCCCGATGCCGGAGAGCGTATGATCAGCGTTCACCAACGACTCTTGTTGAATGTCCCCGGCGGCCATCAATTGCTTCCACCGGCGCGACGATCGAACTAACGCAGCAAATTCCTGGGCCACCAAGTCGTGCTGGCTCAGCAGACACAGTATCCGTCCCCGGTACGCCGACAAGGCAATGCGCATCTTGTCTACGTAGCTCGCATCAGCCTCCACGGATCGGCCAGCTGAACGAAGGTTTTGCCAAAGCGAGAGCGCGGACTCCATGATCTTGATCTCGCCAGTGACTAGGCGCCGCCAGAACTCTCGCTGCAGTACCCGCACACCGTAATAGTGCCGAACCCGAGCCTTCGCCTCCCCCGCTTCCGTTCTGACCCACGGGTTCAACAAAACCAATCCACATACCCGCGGGTCGAGATGGCCGTACATTGCGATTGCGGAGGCACCATCACACAATCCGAACAGCACAGCGCGGCGTGCACCGGTGGTCTTTAGCGCACAGTCGACCGCACAGCGGATGTCGTCAGACAGCTGTTCAAAAGAAGTGAACACGCCGTCGCTATCGCCCATACCGCGGCAATCGAATCGCAGTGTAGGGTATCCCACCGCCGCAAGTGAGCGCGCCAATTCGACGAACATTCGGTGACTGCCTACCCGATACTGCGGTCCGCCCACCACGAAGACGTACGCAACATCGCTTTGATCGACACCGGTGTGGACGATCCCGATCAGCCGCGAACCGTGACAATCGAACATAACCGGGTGTTCATGCGTTCGAGTCACCGCACGTCACCGCAATAGCTCTGCAGTGGCGGCCACCACGTTCAAATCACAGACCGTCTCCGCCGAACTCCAATATGGCTCACCAAGATATCGAACACCGGCGAGGTGCGCGTCACCTAGCTGCTCGGCATATTCACCGCACTTCTCATCGACCCGTGTAACTTCAATCGCGTGCAGGGAGCCGAGACCCTCACAGGCCGTCAGTTCGGCCAACATCAGCGGCTCGAAAAGCCGTTTCGTAAGCTCGTAGCCGCCCACCGACACAATCTCGCCCGATGCTATCCGCGCTGTCAATTCGTCCACCGACTCGCGCACGCCGGAATTCACAGCGCTCGCCATCGTGCGAAGTCTCAGCATCTGGCGCGCGAACGTTCTACCCGACAAGACGGGTTGCCAGAACACCGTCTCGCGTATCGCACCACGCGGTGGTTTTCGCGCGAACTGCGCCGCCAGCAACGCGCCGGTGCGTATTGCAATGAGCCCTTTCAAGTCGAGCCGGCGTTCTGTCGCCCAATTGCGGACCGCCGCAAGGTCTTCAATCCATCCGTCCCAATCCGCATCCACGAACGCGCCTTCGCTGTCACCCGTTCCAAACAGATCTGGTATCAATACCGCGATCTGCGCCCCATTCAGACGTTTGGCCGTTTCGGTGATCATTCTGCGCGTTTTGTTCATTTCGTCGCCGAACGCCGGAACGATCATCACCGCGTGGCGTGGCGGGCTCGTCGGCATTCGCAGAACACAAAAGAGCCTGCCCCGAGCGCCATCGATGAACGTCGCGTCTAGCACAGTCGGCTCACGACGCGACACGTTCCTCGAGAAAGCGAGTCAACGAACCTACGGTCGAGAATGTCTCCGCCGACACCTCATCGTCGTTCACTTCGATTCCGAATTCCTCTTCGAACAGCGTCAGTATCGTCACCACCGCCATCGAGTCGAGTTCGGGTATCTCCCCGAGCAGAGCGCTGTTTGCGTCGAGTGCGTCCGCGCGCGCCCCGAGCTGTAGCGAGTCACGCAATATCCGTTTCACAGATTCGATCAAGCCCACGCCTCCACGATAGTTCGCCAACAATTCAACTCACACGGCGACGCCGAATTGTAGCGGGTTGTCTACTGAGGGTGTGCCGACCATGTGTGAATCCCGCGCTACACATCGCTTACAGTACACGGCCGGGGTCGATTGATGTGTCTATGCTAACCTGCGTGCCGCTGGTTCATCGAGGACTCCGCCGCCCGTGTTTGGATACGCCGATATCGCCGCGAACAATGCGGGCGATGGTGCCCACCGCAACTATGCGGAATCGATGATCCGCTCAATGCGCAGCGCGGAATTGACCGACGATTGTGTCGGCGGCGCCGATAACAGCGCAACGCTATCGTCCATCACCGTCCTGCTCGACGGTCGTGCTTACTGGTCTGCGGACTCGAGTCCGGTCACTGCACACAGCATCGTCAATGCGTATCTGCAGGCGGGTCAGGCCTATCTCAGGCAGCTCAATGGTTCATTCGCGATAGCACTGTTTGATCGACGCACCCGCGAACTGACGCTGGCAATCGATCGGATGGGCATATCGACGATGGCCTGGTCGCTTCACAAGGATCGCGTCGTCTTTGCCACGTCTCCGGCGAGCGTCGCGAACAGTTCGACCGTTCGGGCGGAAATTCGCAACCAAGCTATTTACGAGTATTTTTTCTTCCACATGGTGCCGAGTCCGGAAACGGCGTTCGCTGAGGTCAATAAACTGGGTGCCCGCTCTGCCGTCACGTTCAACCGCTCGGGCGCGCGAACGTGGACGTACTGGAATCCCGAATTTAGCCGATCTGAACGACTCGACTCCGACGAGCTAAAGTCACGCGTTCGAGCCGGGCTGCGTGATGCAGTGGAAACACAAAGCGCAGGCATCGGCACCACGGGCGCATTCCTCAGCGGCGGGTTGGATAGTTCTACCGTCACCGGCCTCCTCTCTCAGATCAGCGCGATTCCAGCGAACACATTCTCGATCGGATTCGGCGTGGAGAGTTTCAACGAACTCGAATATGCACGGACCACGAACAGGCACTTCGGCTGCGCGGCGCACGAATACGAAGTGACACCACACGACATCGTAGAAGCGATTCCCATCGTCGCGTCCGCGTTCGACGAGCCCTTCGGAAACTCATCCGCAATTCCAACGTACGTCTGTGCGCGCTACGCAAAGTCTCTAGGAATGCACCGGCTCCTCGCGGGCGACGGTGGTGACGAACTCTTTGGCGGCAACGAGCGATACGCAAGGCAAACGGTGTTCGAATTGTTCGGCCGAATCCCCAAACCCATACGCGATTCCATACGCAGCATCGTGGCCCGCACAATCGACGCGGAACATCCGATATCGCCGCTCCGAAAGCTACGCAGCTACATCGATCAGGCATCGATTCCATTGCCGGAACGCTACGAAAGCTGGAACTTCGTGTATCGGGAAGGCGCGGCGGTGATGTTTCGCGAAGACTTTATGAGCGCAATCGACACTGCTAGGCCGATCGACCATATGAAGGCTGTGTACGAGTCGACACAGTCGAATGATCTGCTGGATCGGATGCTGGCGTACGACTGGAAGTTCACGCTCGCCGACAACGACCTGCGCAAAGTGGTAACAGCGTGTAGCGCGGCCGATATCGAAGTGGCGTTTCCATTTCTGGATAACCGCGTGGTGGATGCATCCATCGCTGTGCCCAGTAAGCAGAAAATGAACCGTTTGGAGTTGCGGAGTTTCTTCAAAGATGCGATGCGGGCATTCTTGCCGGATAAAGTGCTGACGAAGACGAAACACGGCTTCGGGTTGCCATTTGGTGAGTGGCTGAAGACGGACAAGCCGTTGGCCGATCTTGTCTACGACAGTCTTTCGGATCTAAAACAGCGGTCGATCGTGAGATCGGCGTTCATTGATCGGTTGATCGAAGAGCACCGTCGCGGTGACGCGGGCTACTACGGGTATGTGATCTGGGATCTGGTGATCCTGGAAGAGTGGCTCAAGCACCAACGCGCGTTGGGAGATACGATTCGACGTACGTCTTCACGAGGCGCATGAGGAACCCGTTTCGCGTCGTTTCCCACGGCGTAAATCGAGGTAGCGACATCCGGTCGGATTTCGAAGACGCACACCCCCAGTTCGTAGAGACGGCACAGGTGAAACCTGCATCACTGACCATTCTGCAATGCCGCTCGTCGAAATCGGCTCCCGGACGCCCGTTCGGATAGGCAAAGCTCGTCGGCGATCGCCCCGTGGCGCGCGCAATCCAATCCCGGCTGGCGTGAATCTCGTCGACGGCACGCTTGTCGTCCACCTTCGCAAGAATCGGATGGGTAACGGTATGCGCACCGACGTCGTGTCCGAGCTCGGTGAGCGAGCGCAGCATCTGGGGCGTCATCATCAGGCTCGGAAGTTCTTTGCCGCAGATCGTTTCGTAGATCGCGCGTGCAAGTTCGGCGCGCTCTTCTACGGGTTCGTACTTCAGCGCATCCAGAGTCCGGTCGACGACGGCTACGCGTTCGCTATCGCAACGGATCTGCTGGTCGCCGAGGCCGAAGCGGCGCAGGTCGAACCGCACACCGCAGCGGCGCACGCTCTCGATGATCAGATCGTTCCACATCGCGCCCGAGTTCAATGCGCCGGTTGCTACGAAGAACGTCGCGGATAAACCATGCCGGGTCAGCAGCGGTAGGGCGATCTCATAGTTGTTTCGATAACCGTCGTCGAAGGTGATGCAGGCGGCCCGCGCCGGCAATCCGCCCGAAGCCAACAGCCGCGCAGCGTCTGGAAGCGGCAACACATTCAGATAGTCGGCAATCCACTGGAGTTGATTCTCGAAGCGCGACGCCGAAGGTTCACCGGGCAACAGAGGATCCGTTTCACTGAGCACTCGGTGATAGGTGAAGATCATGAGTCGCCGCCGCCCCGGCAGACCGGACAGCGTGTTCAACGTCGCACGCTGGATGCGGATCATCGCGAACCCGAGACCATCGACCGATACAACGCGGATTGTGCGTCAATCGTACACGCCCATCCCAACGGTAGTGCAGCGGCGCGCGTGTCGCTGCGCGATGGGTAGCGGGCCCATAGGTCGCGGACGCCTTTGGTCACCGCACTGGCGCTGCGCTCGTGCATCAACTGGCCCAGCACCGGTCGGTCGATTACTTCTGCGATGCCGCCACAATTCGTCGCGACGACGGGCAAACCGCAACTGACCGCTTCGAGGATGACATTCGGCATGCCTTCCCTCAGCGTTGCCAGGACCAGCATGTCGGCGGCGTTGTAGTAATCCACCAGCTGATTCTGGTCTATCACCCCAACAAATCGAACGCGACCTATCACTCCCAGATCCACGGCGAGCGCATGCAGAGCGTCTCCATACGGCCCCTCACCGGCAACCACAAGATAGGCTTCGGGCATGGCGCACAATGCCTCGATCACGAGGTGGTGCCCCTTCGGTTCGATCAGGCTTCCAACCGACAACAGGACCATGCCATCGGGCAGGCCCAAACGTTTTCTGGCATCGGCTTGATCTCGTGGCGAGAACGCCGACGTATCGACTCCGTTGCGCAACGTGACGATCTTGGCCCGATCAACACCAACTTCGATCAGCCGTTCACGAAGCGCTTCACTGACTGTGATAATTCGAGCGGCAGCTCGGGCCGCCCACCGGATGAGAACGCGAGAAGATAGATAATTCGGCAACACGTTTACATCGGTACCCCGCGCGGTAATGACCAGCGGCTTGCCGATTATCCGCGCCAGGAGCGCACCGGCAATTGCGTCCGGATAGAAATAGTGGGCATCGACGATGTCGAAGTCGTTCTCGCGAACGAGCCGTCGAACCAGGCGAAGCGAAGACAGCATCATCGAAAACGGCGCGATGAATCGACCGAGCCCCGGAATCGTCAAAAATCGCGGATGGAATACCTGCAATTCGTGGCGTTGCTCGACGCGCGGAATGGCGCGAAATCGCGCGTACCCGCCAGGTATTCGAGGAACTGGCGCTACGACCACCGCCGAGATGTCGCGGTTCGCCACCAACAGCGTCAAGCGGCGCTCCACGAAGAGACCGT